>CAWCAG010000001.1:0-430230 GCA_963793425.1 uncultured cyanobacterium
GTAAGTTTCTGCTTCTGCATACTTTCCTTGCTCCATGTATGATAGTGCCAAATCATTGATGCTAGCTGCTATATCAAGATGTTCCTCTCCCAATAGGCGCTTCTTCATATCTAAAGCTTGGAGGTAATAGGATTCAGCTTCTTTATACCTTCCTTGGCTTTCGTACAGCAATGCTAAATTATTGAGGCTATTAGCTACATTAGGATGCTCATTTCCTAACTTTCTGGACAATAGCTAATACTTCTTCAGCTAAAGAAATTGCTTCACTGTATTTTCCTTCCTCATAAAGTTGAATTACCTGTTGATTAAGCCTTTCTGCTTCAGCCAATTCTTCACCTTGAGCCACCAAAACAGCAGAATCTTCCTGCCCCACAACTAACCCTGGCTGCAAAACCAACAACCCAGCAACCCCCACCAAACCCACTAACTTAATAAACCTCATCTCTCCCCCAACTCAACTAACTTCTGCTCCAACTCTTCAACCTTTTCCTCATCCCCCAAAACCCGATAACTAGCCAAAGCCCCCTCATAAAACTCTGCTGCCAACTGCAACTCATCAATCGCCTCCTCCATCGTCCCCAACTCAACCTGACTAATCCCCTGTGCCTCCCAATTCCCTTCCTCCTTAGCCAATTCCAAAGCCTGCAAATACCCTTCCTGTGCCAAAAAGCTCAAATCCACATCCTGATAAACTTCAGCCAAAAGCAAATGAACTGCCGTAGTTTCACTTCCCCCTGCCACCAACTTCGCCAAAACTTCAATGGCTTCTGATTGCAAACCCTTACGACGATACAAATGCGCTAAAGCTAAAGCCTTTCCTTTACCCTGCAAAGGCTGTTGCTGCAATTCCTCAACTTCCCTACTAACCCTTGCTGCCTCTTCTGCTTCCAACAAAGAAAAACGTGTATATGATTCTTCCTGAGAAGATGCTCCGTTGTCAGCAGTAACAATTACTGAATAACTATTTTCTGGTTGCAAAGGTTTCTCACCCCCATAACCCTCTTCTGTCAGATTCCGATTTTTCCTATTATTTGAACTTCCTGGACAAATGATATACTAGGGAATGCAGAGTGCAATAATCGAATTTTGGCAATTTTGCTGCTTGCAAGAATTTTTAGGAAGAAAAAATATTGCGATCGCATACTATACAAAAGCTCCAGAATTTAGAAATGACTTTTGTTTCCGGAGATTGACAGAAGAGGGATAAACCACCTCCGTCCCTTCAACCTCAGTTTGCCAAACAAAGCTCACGGGGTGACAGGTGTCTTAAAACCGATTCAGTTAAGGCTTTTAGCTCGCTGACCTTCAAAAAGATTAGAGCTTATTGACAGGTCTATTGATACCTAGATAGCGCTCAACATGGTGACAGTTGAGTCGCTTACGATTTATACTATTCAAGTGCTTTCATCCATAGCGATCGCATATTAGATTACCTAATTTTATAGTCAATAAGGGTGTCAATAAGCGTCACTTTTTCGGAGGGTCAAATAGCTGGAAGCCCTGTATGCATAGCTTTCCAATCCCTTGTCACCCCGTGAGGAAGTATTATTTTGAATATTGAGCAAATGCTTATTCTCAATAAAGTTTAAAAGTCAACTTCCTTGAGAAATAAATACGTTTATTACATAGGGGTAGTATAGCAAGATTATTACCTTTGTTAATTAAATAGTAATATTTACAGGCAAAGCATTTTGCCTAATTATTCTTCTGGCAATTCCCCAAAACGCTCCCTATACTGAGCTAATAAAGCTTCAGCTTGTTCAGCCCTTTGTTGTTGTGCGATCGCAACTTCTTCTGGTGTAGGAATTAACTCCCTTTTATCTGTAAAAAAGCGTAGTTTTTCTTCGTGAACACCTAAATACAATCCTAATTGCCCACTCCAAAGCAAGCCTTCCTCATTAGGCTGCATTTTCTCATAGGTTCCTCGAATTAAGGCAAACCCTTCAAATTCCAAACTCTCTGGATCAAGCCAAAAATATTCTGGTGTACGAAAAGTATCTTGATAAATCTGCTTTTTCAATCCCTTATCTGTTTTTGTCGTTGAACTAGACAACAACTCCACAATTACATTAGGATACTTGCCCTCTTCCTCCCAAACTACCCAACTCTTACGAGGTTTACGTTCTGTATCCAATACCACAAAAAAATCTGGCCCTCGGAAATCTTCTGACTTTCTTTGTTTCGGGCTATAGTAAATGGTCAAATTACCAGTAGCGAAATAGTCATTACGTTCTCGCCACCACCAATCTAAACATTTAATCAGCAGCAACATCTGCTGCAAGTGGAGATATGTTTCCAAGGGTGGTTCGTTACTTTCTAACTCACTAAAAGGGAAGAGTATCTCTTCTGAGACAACATCTCCATTGATGGCATTAAGAGATTTTACATCCTGAGTAAAGGACATGGCAAAAAGTTGGCAAGATGGGGGTTGGGAATTTAATACTTCCAGTTTAACTAATTGTTGCTTTTATGTTGTAGAGGAGAAGATTAAAGAATCTGTCCTCTAATAACGGAGTTTTAAACCTTTTTTTGTTTCGATAAAACAGAGGTTATTTTACCTACTAGCAGCAATAAAATCAAGCATCTTTTCTTTCACTGAAGCAGTTTCTACATTCTCTTGAGGATTTCTTCTCACAATCCCAGCATTCTTTAAAAATGCCTTACCTAAAGTAGCCAAAACTTCTATATTATAAGGACTCGCATCATCTATCGCTTCAATAACCTCAATACGTCCTCTTTTAATCTTCTTTCTTTCCTCTTCATCCAAACTACTTAATAATTCTTGCTTTAATTCACTATCCATTAAGCTAGCTAAATATTGAGTTGATAAGTTGGGTTGCAAACGTAAATAACGGTCTGGTTTATCTTCACCAAAAAGGATTTCTCTAGCTATATAATCATTAATATCTAAAGGCCCATCCATGAGAACATCAATAATATGTCCTGCCCAATTTAATACTCCCCAAGTTCTCGCTTCTTCATAGGAAATGGGTTTAGTCACATCACCTGTACCAATAGAAAGTACACTAATATTTCTCAAATCGTTGCCCAATCTTACTGCCTCCGCCAAAGCACAAGCAACAGGATTATTTGCACTAACTCCACCATCAATACCCGAAAATTCCTCGTCTCTAGGTTTAGGAATTCTGTAAGCAGGAAAAAAAGTTGGTGCAGATGCAGAACAAACACAAAGTTCCCAGACAGGAATATCGGCATACCACATTTTATGTCGCCAACTTTTGAAAACTTCAGGGCGACGGGTAATCGTATCATAGGAAGTAATTAATAATTTCCCAGGAGATTCAACACTGGGAGTAAGTTCTCCTAGGGTTGTTTTTGCTCCAAACTGTTCTTTTAAAACCTCAATCAAACCATCATGGGAAAATTTCGGTGCAGAAAGACCACGTTCTAAAACTATTTTTAATCTCCGGGGATTAAAATATCCCCAAGTTCCGCTATAGGGAAAAATTCTGTGACCGTTTTCTCTGTATAAATTAAGTAAGTCACGAGCAGATTTTTTACCAGCAATTCCCGTAGCAATAATCGAACCGGTAGAAGTTCCAGCAATTAAGTCAAAATATTCATGCAAAGGTTGATCAACTAATTTTTCAAACCCTTCTAAGATTTGTGCAGCTAGAGTACCGCGAATTCCACCACCATCCAGACTCAAAATACGATAGGGCATATTGTTTTAGGCAATAGTAATACAGTCGTGCTAAATATAAGTATGCCAAGAGTATGCCAATTATCAAAGCGGAACACATTAAAAAGAAAAAGGGTAGCCAATGACTACCCTTTAGTTAGGTATGTATGGTCGTAGTGTGCATAACTACTGCTTTAATGACTAGATTATTTAAGGGGAAGTTTCCTAAATCAAGTTCTCTAAAGTATTATTAAGCTTAAATAAACTACTAAGAACGAAGTTAACAATGCGATTCCAGGGACATGAAAATAGGCCAGGTATTGTAACCTGACCTAATTAGATCATGTCTGAGGATTTTTAACTAAGTGTGAGGACAAATGTAGTTACTTAATGTCCGCCCTTAATATCTTCTTACTCAAGGGTAATGTTAAATCTAAGAAAAGATTAAGGTTAAGTATTTTTATTGCTTTGAGATTTAATTTCCTGCAACAAACCCGAACAAGCATCTAAAAGCAAATCAATTACATTATCAAACCCTTCGGGGCCACCATAATAAGGATCAGGAACTTCTTTCTCTTGATGTTCAGAAGCATAATCACACATCAAACGTACTTTAGATTGATATTTGCTTTCTTGATCTAAAGCCAGAATATTATTATAGTTATCTCTATCCATCGCTAAAATCAAGTCAAACTCCGCAAAATCTGACCTGATAAATTGCCTAGCTTCACCTTTAAGTTCAATGCCTCGTTTCTTCGCAGCAG
The DNA here is from genome assembly GCA_963793425.1 of uncultured cyanobacterium. Lineage (GTDB taxonomy): Bacteria > Cyanobacteriota > Cyanobacteriia > Cyanobacteriales > CAWCAG01 > CAWCAG01. The sequence goes on from CAWCAG010000001.1 coordinate 4,408, forward strand.
AATTCATACGCCGATCCGGAGGAGAACCAATATGATAGCTAGAAGTCCCTGCCGAATCACAAACAATTTCATCGGTCAAACCAGCTTCAGCAATTAAGTGGTTCATAATATTTTCTGCTGAAGGAGAACGGCAAATATTTCCTAAGCAAACAAAAAGTAGTTTTTCAGCCATTGTTTCGGAGATTTAGGGAATAAAGAAATGGACGAGGGATCGCTCTTTCACCCTAATGACAAATGTCAATGGCATGGAATGCCCCTATCGCCATTTCTTTTAGTCTTTTTTAATCTAGACCCCCAACTACATACCTGGGAGATTTAAACCACTGGTGAGTTCTTCCATACGCCCTCGCATTGTCTCTGTGGACTTACTGTAGGCATCTTTCATTGCTTCTGTCACTAATGCCGAAAGCGCTTCTTCTCCTTTAGCTATAGCATCAGGGGAAATAGTTACACTCTTTGGTTCTTGATTACCACTCATTACTACCCTAACAAGCCCATCCTCACTTTGCCCTTCAATTTCCATTGCTTCTAGTTCAACTTGGAGTTGTTGCGCTCCTTGTTGAACTTGCTGAGCTTTTTTGAACGCTTCGGTAAGTTCTTTCATTTTACCCAAACCAAAACCGAATCCTTGTCCTTTGTTCCCTTTGTTCATATCTAGTTCTCAATTGTCTTCAACTTACCAGCTTACCTTAGCCTAGTGAAAAGGCGATCGCCTCAAGATTATCTAACTAGCAATTTCATTTGCTGGTTAGATAACCGTCCCTAAAACTTGCCTAACATTTTAACTTCTGGTTCTAAACATAACGACCAGTGTTGTTCTACTTGCTCTTGAATATAATGAATCAACCGGAAAATATCGCTAGCAGTAGCACCACCACAATTAAGGATGAAGTTAGCATGGCGATGAGCTATTTGGGCCCCACCAATTTGATAGCCTTTCAAGCCCAATTGCTCAATTAACCGACCAGCAGAATGAGGTTTGGGGTTACGGAAAACACTGCCACAACTGGGGAGATGATAGGGTTGAGAACTTTTACGCTGTCGTAAGTTTCTGTTGGTGTCTTCCATAACTTCTGTGCGACTAAATCCTGGTTGTAACTGGAAAGTCGCTTGGGTTACTAAGTTATTCTCTCCTTGCAAGCTAGAAGTACGGTAACTGAAATTCAAGTCTGAAGCTTTAAGGCGCTCGACATTACCCGTGGGAGAAAGAACCATCGTATCCACCAGGCTATCTGCTACACATTTACTATGGGCCCCTGCATTCATTACTACTCCTCCCCCTACGGTTCCAGGTATACCAACAGCCCATTCTAAACCTCGCCAACCCCGCTTAGCTGCTTGGTAAGCAATACGAGCAATAGGTTCCCCCGCACCAGCAGTAATTTGCCCTGTTTCGAGATCAAATTGAGTATGGCGCAAGTAGCGAGTGCCAACTACTAAGCCAGGAATGCCGCGATCGCTAACGAGTAAATTAGAGCCTGCCCCTAAAAGAGTAATAGGTAAGTCGCGAGATTTAGCCCATTCAAAGCTAGCTAATAAATCTTCCCATTGCCGTGGAGTAACATACCATTGGGCGGGGCCTCCTACACGGAAAGAGGTTATTTGCCCTAGATTGAACTGGGGCTTGATCAGACAATCACCTCCAGCTAAATTAATTGGAGACTTAGTAGATTTGTTGACACCAGAAAAGGTGGTTTTGGTTACGCTAGAAGGAGAATAGGACAGTGTCATAAGAATACTTTTTTCAGGTGGGATCTAAACTAAACAGGTTTATAACTACTTGTGGAAGTAAAGCTCCCTGATGGTATTAATTTCTTCAGGGTTCTTAATCTTATTTATCCCGCGAGCATCACTGGAATAGTTTGATTAAGATTTCCTGCTCCTAGAAATAGTGCCAGATCCCCAGGTTGAAGAATATCTGGCAAGAAGTTACTAAGAGAAGATAGGGGTTGATAAAACACTTGGGGATGATGTGCCGCAATGGCTTGAGATAACTTTTGCCCGGTAATTTTCCCTGAATTAGGTTCTCCGGCACTATATATATCCGTAACTACTACTACATCAGCCTGACTGAAGGCTTGAGCAAATTCTTCTAGAAAAGTTAGGGTACGACTGTAGCGATGGGGTTGAAAAATTGCGATTACTCTTTTCAAAGAGCTATTTTGCTCCTCTTGGCATAGTCTCAAGCGTGCTGCTGTGAGGGTAACGCTTATTTCGCTAGGGTGATGGGCATAATCATCGATAAAGGTAACACCTTTATTTTTACCTCGGTATTCAAAGCGCCTTTTTGCCCCTTTAAAAGTTGCTAGGCCCTTGGCAATCGCCGCAAATTCTAAGCCGAGATGCCTGCCGACAGCAACGGCAGCTAGGGCGTTGCTAAGATTATGGAGTCCTAACAAAGGAAGTTCTAATTGCCCCAGGGCTGTTCCTTTTTCCCAAACTTCGGCCCTAGATCCCCAAGAATGATAAGTGACATTTTTTACTGTATAGTCTGCCCCTTTTTCTGGCTCAATACTGTAACTTATTTGCGGTTGGAAAGTGCTGCTTAGTGTTTCACAATCAAGACATCCCACTAATGTTTCACACTGACTCTCAAAGGTCCTAAAAATATCAACTACTTCTTCGATGCTTTGATAGTGGTCAGGATGATCTAATTCAATATTAGTTATGACACCAAGGCTAGCTGAAATTTTGGTCAAAGAGCCATCTGATTCATCAGCTTCTGCAACTAAGAATGGCCCACTACCTAAACGCGCATTTCCTTCCCAAGCATCCACTTCTCCACCCACAATGATAGTGGGATCAACCCCAGCTTGGAGAAGCATATAACCAATTAAGCTGCTAGTGGTTGTTTTGCCATGAGTCCCTGCCACAGCAATGCTTTTATATTCTTTCACCAACGCCGCTAATAAATCAGAGCGATGGAAGATTGTACAGCCTTTTTCTTGGGCAGCTTGGTACTCAACATTGGTTGAGGTGATAGCTGTAGAACAAATTACTTGGGGTAAACTTACCCCTAATTGCTCTTGCTTATGGGGAGCCGTTAAGGTTGCTGTTTCTTGAGCTTTCCCTCTGACGGTGGCTGTTGCGCTTAAACGATCGCCCCTTACAGGCTTCCGATTTTGGAAATAATCTAAGTTAGCTGCTTGTTGAGAACTAAAGATATGAGTACCAACAGATTGCAAACGCTTAGTAATATGACTAGAACGGAGGTCAGAACCAGATACTGGTAACTGACGTTTGGCTAAAACATAAGCTAGAGCTGACATTCCAATACCGCCAATACCGATAAAATGGAATGGCTTACCACTAAAGTTAACGGTTTTCGACATTAAATCTCCTCGCACACCATACCACACACCAAAACCAAGTTGATAATACGCGATATCATACCAAGAATTCTTTTTTAGAGATACACTAAATAAAAAATTTCTGATGATAAGTGCATGATTACTACAGGTTAATTTATCCATCAACACCGTTGTATTGCTGATGAAAAATTATTTCTATACTAATCAGAGCAATTTCTTATTTGTCCGGAAAATCCCAATAGTCTGGCTGGTTAGATTCTTGTTTTTGACATCCTCCCCGCTCTAAAGAGACGGGGATTGCTCATCTACCCAAACAACGACAGTTGAACAGGTTTTAAGTGGGTTGACGTTTCTTTGGGTGCTGCTACGGTTGTAGTCTTACGCTTCCCTCCACGTCCGTTTCTTGCTCCGCGTTCCCTTGCGCCTTTCGGCGGCGCGGGTTCGGTGCGCTTTAAAGTCTCAGGGTGTCCCCCCGCGACTTTGATATTTACGGCAGCGTTAACATCTCTATCGTGAACTGCACCGCAGTTCAAGCAAGTCCATTCCCGAATAGCAGAGTTCCTGCTTGCCGCCTCTAAAACCACACTCAAGAGCATCTCTGTGATGTGGGTTCCCATCTATCTATTACCCTAAATTCTCTGCCATACATTACTGATTTAGCTTCTAACATAGTTCTGAAACTACGCCAACCTAAATCACTTATGGCACGGGACAATTTACGGTTTCGGAGCATTCCCGATACGTTTAAATCTTCTAGAATTATCGTTTGGTTTTCACGAATTATCCTAGTTGACAGCTTATGTAGAAAATCATGCTCTGGTGTCTTTTATCTTGGCATAAAGCTTGGCTACTCTTTTTCTGGCTACTTCTCGCCTCTTACTACCTTTAGTCTTTCTGGCAAGGTTGACGTTGTAGTTTCCTAAGCTTTTTTAGTTTCTTCTTTAAGGGTTTTGGGGCTTTAATTTTCTCTCCGTTACTTAATGTGGCAAAGTCGGTTATTCCTAAGTCGATTCCTACACTTGAGTGTGACTTAGGTAAGTTTTGTGGTGGGATTTCAACTACGAAGCTTATGAAGTATCTATCAGCACTATCTTTGATTACTCTTAGAGATGTGGGAGTTGAGGGAAGTTCTCTTGAGAGTATAGGGTTAATGTTACCAATTTTAGCTAGGTAAACTTGTTGCCCTTCCATTGAGAAGGCTGATTTGGTGAATGCTGCACTTTGTTGATTACTCCGCTTTTTGAACTTTGGTGGTAAGACTCTTTTACCTTTTCTTTTGCCCTTACATGAGTTAAAGAAGCGGATGCGACCCCGCGTCGGCGAAAGACGCAAGGGAACGCGCACCAAGCAGTTCTTGTAGGCTGCGGCTAGGTTTCTTAAGGTTTGTTGTAAGGGGACTGCTGATACATCCCTTAGCCACTTTCTTTCTTCACTCTTTTTGGCTATGGTTAACAGGCTAGATAGTTTGTTGTAGTTTAATGCTTTGCCTAAGTTTTTGCATAGTGCCAGAGCATCGTTCCAAACGACGCGGATACAGCCAAATAGTTGAGCTAGTTTTGTTTTCTGCTCCTTTGTTGGGTAAAATCTGTATCTGTATCTAGCTTTCATGTTGGTTGCAACAGTTGCTATTGGCAAATTATGTTTATTGTACCTGAAAAAATCAACGAATCCGCCCTAAAACGGCGGGGTTTTAAACCTTTTTTTCGTTTTGATAAATTCCCAGGCAATGTTATAACTGTTGACTTCATAAGACTTACAACCTCCATTGATCAAGGGTGATAGGCAAGGTAAGTTGTCTATGATGAGTGCAACAATTGAGGGACTATTTAAGGTAGATAGTTCACCTGAATTTTATTGTTAAAACTTAGATATTTTCAGTATTCAAGCTATTGCTTTGATGCTTGACAAACTTCATGATTAAAATAATTTAATTCAGTGTAGGTGATGAAATAATCACTCTCTTGCTTTTATCGCATCTATCTTAGGTGGTAGGTGTTGACAAGCCAAAAACTCAGTAAACGCCCCCTCATATTCAAACAGATCCTTTCTTCTTTAATTGGCTTGTAGGCTGTGCCACTAGCAACTAACCAAAAAATAATCAACCTTGCTAGTTTCGATTTGTTCTTGCTATGCGATATGATCGGGTTTATTAAGATTTTTTTAATGTATTCATCTTGAAGATAGAGGGCAAGAAGTAGTGATTAGAGTAGCCATCAACGGGTTTGGACGCATCGGACGCAATTTTATGAGATGCTGGATCGGGCGAGAAAACAGCCAGTTAGAAGTAGTGGGGATCAATGACACCTCTGACCCCAACACCAACGCCCACTTACTAAAATACGATTCGATGTTGGGAAAATTCAACGCTGATGTTAGCGCTGATGAGAATTCCCTCATTGTTAATGGTAAAACTATTAAATGCGTCTCTGACCGCAATCCTTTAAATTTACCTTGGGAGGCTTGGGGTGTTGATTTAGTTATTGAATCAACAGGAGTATTTCGTACTAAAGATACTGCTTCTAAGCATATAGCAGCAGGGGCAAAAAAAGTTCTCATTACGGCTCCTGGTAAAGGTGCAGATATTGGTACTTATGTTGTCGGAGTTAATCACCAAGATTATGCCCACGACAAATATGATGTTTTAAGTAATGCTAGTTGTACTACTAACTGTTTAGCTCCTATTGTTAAAGTACTCAACGATAACTTTGGCATCATCAAAGGGACAATGACCACAACCCACAGTTACACTGGGGATCAAAGAATTTTGGATGCTAGCCATAGAGATTTACGTCGGGCTAGGGCAGCGGCTATCAATATTGTACCCACCAGTACTGGTGCGGCTCAAGCTGTAGCTTTGGTTGTACCAGAAGTAAAAGGAAAGCTTGACGGTATTGCTTTGCGGGTTCCTACTCCTAATGTTTCTGTAGTAGATTTTGTTGCTCAAGTTGAGAAAAATACCATTGCACAGCAAGTCAACGATGTACTTAGGGAGGCATCTGAAAAGTCCATGAAGGGTATTTTGGGTTATAGCGATTTGCCTTTGGTTTCCTGCGATTACCGAGGTACAGACGAATCTTCTACCGTGGATTCTAACTTAACCATTGCTTTGGGCGGTGATATGATTAAGGTTATTGCTTGGTATGACAACGAGTGGGGTTATTCTCAGCGGGTTGTTGACTTAGCAGAAATTGTGGCTGAACAATGGCCTTCCTAAGATTTATAAGGTAATAAATAATTGAGGGGTAAGGTTATTTCGTTTACCCCTCAATTTTCTAATTACGGGAAGCCTCAAACGCTATAAGGACTAGTTAACTTATCCAACTGCTGCACTAACAAACTGAGGAACAAGCCTACATCTGTCACCACACCCACAGATTCAACAGAACCGCGATCGCTTAATTTGGTCACTACTGCTGGATTAATATCGACACAAACCATCTTCACCCCAGCAGGGGTCATGTTACCAACACCAATAGAATGTAACATAGTTGAAAGCATAAGAATCATATCTGTCCTTTCCAGCAACCGAGCATATTCTGTTTGCGCTTTCACTAAATCCATTTCCGTATCAGGTAAAGGCCCATCGTCACGAATCGAACCTGCTAAGCAGAAAGGCACTTGGTTACGAACACATTCATACATAACCCCTTTACCCAAAAGTCCGGCTTCCACTGCTTTAGCGATGCTACCGTAACGGCGAATAGTATTAATCACTTTTAAATGATGGCGATGTCCTCCCCTCACAGGGACACCCCGTTGCATATCTACCCCTAAAGAGGTTCCCATCATAGATTGTTCAATATCATGAACCGCGATCGCATTGCCTCCCAGTAAGGTTTGGACATAACCTTCGCGAATTAAATGGGAAAGATGATGGCTGCCCCCGGTATGGATAACCACTGGTCCTGCTGTGACAACCACTTTACCACCGCGATCGCGAATTTGGCGCAATTCCCAAGCAATTTGTTCTACCACTAATTCTACCCGGCGTTCGCTGGAAACCCCTGCCCCCATAAAGCTAAACTCTTGGGTAGTGTTACGTTTTTGCCTTGATTCAGTTTTGCGGACGGTACGAATACCTTCTATTCCAGTAACTACCCGTTCACCATTTTCTAAGTCTCGCAAAATTTTACACTGGGCGACTACTTGATCTCCAGTTTTACTAATCGCGATAGCTGCATCCATGCGCTGTCCTTGTACCCTCAGCCATTCCCCATTGACCCGTACTTCCGTGGGATAAATGGTGGAAACATAGAAATCATCCGGGGCAACTCCTGCTTTATTAATAGGTTCGAGAATCGCATCCCGTTCTTCCTGGGGTCGATCCACTACCCCCATATCAATGAGTTGGGCAGCAATCTCCTCCATCACTTCATGGGAAGGGGCAGAAACTTTAATCTCAGCCTGGGAAGTACTTTGACGCTGTTCCCCCAAATTAAAATTGAGGACTTGGAAACTACCACCACTACTCATGATAGAATCTAAAGCACGATTCATGATCCCGGCATCAAGAAGATGCCCTTCCATGCGGACAATGCGACTTTCTACCCCAACGTTAGCATGGACTTCTGCTAATACAGGTTCTGTTACCCGCAGGGTTAAGCATTTTGCCGCCCCTCCTGCTTTGAGAAATTCTGTTAAAGGAGTCTCTACTACTTCAAAACTTGCTTCTGTAAGGCGCTTTTTTAGGGAGTCGCTAGCCTTATTCATAACGACGGTAGAGTTGATGTTAACAGAGTTACAAGCAAAGTTAACAGCATCTGCTTCCTGGATAGCAATACGCTTTTCTTGGGGAACTCGCCTTTCAATAATTTGATTAGAGTAAGCATCAAAAGCCCCAGGATAGTAGAGTAGATAGCCTCCTGCTAAAGGACAAAAACAAGTATCAAGGTGATAAAAACGGTCGTCAATTAACCTTAAAGAAACAACTTCTACATCTAACCACTTAGCAATGTAGGGATGGGCATCAAGTTCGGAACGGAAACCATAACCAGCCCATAACCAACGCCCTTCACGGTCAAAAAGGGCATCTCCAGCCCCTTCAAAGGGTAAATCTTTGGGTAATTCGTAAACGGTATAACCTTGATCAGCAAACCATTGTTTGAAATGAGGTTCTTCTCCTTGACGTTCTTTATGGAGGAAACGACTGAGAACAACATTATCTCCTAATACAAGTCCAGCATTAGCAGTGAAGACCATATCGGGCCAGCCCTTTTGCGGGGTGACTAACTCAACAATGCTACGGTCTTTGAGAACATAGTAAAGCTTTTGCCATTGTTCTACGGCGCGATCGCGAGAAGATTTATGAATATTCCCTTCCATCCAAGGATTAATCACATAATCCACATCGTAATGGTCAGGAGAACACATGAGGAAACGAATTGAGTCAGTCATAATAATTTAATTTAGGTCACATCACCTAAGAATATTAATTCAGTCGCGTCTCTGACAAGACAAACATTTCATTGTATATTTCCTGGGGGAAGATCACAATTGGGAAATTGCGGTCGGGCGCAAGATTGTAAACTAGATACTGTAACCTTTCGTCACCTAAGCTAAATATGGAATATCGGCGGTTTGGTCGTACAGAATTATCAATGCCTGTCTTTTCTTGTGGTGGGATGAGATATCAACATAAATGGCAAGATCGTCCCCTTGCAGATATTCCCCAAGACAGCCAAGACAACTTGGAAACAACCATCAAAAGGGGTTTAGAGGTTGGTGTTAACCACATCGAAACAGCAAGGGGTTATGGCACTTCAGAAATGCAGTTGGGACAAGTTTTACCTCAATTGCCCAGGGAGAAGTTAATTGTCCAGACGAAGGTTAGTCCTAAACCTAACCCCAAGGAGTTTCGCCGTCAGTTTGATAAATCCCTAAATTATTTGCAACTAGATTATGTGGATTTGTTAGGACTCCATGGCATTAATAACGAAGAGGTTTTGCATAATAGTATTCGTCCCGGTGGCTGTTTTGCTGAAGCGAAGAAGTTACAAGCTGAGGGGAAAGTACGCTTTATTGGTTTTTCTACCCACGGCCCGACAGAGATTATTGTTAAAACCATTGAAACAGGTTTGTTTGATTATGTAAACTTGCATTGGTACTACATCAATCAATTTAATTGGCCTGCCATTGAAGCAGCAACTAAAAAAGATATGGGAGTGTTTATTATCAGTCCTTCTGATAAAGGTGGGCAGCTTTACAACCCGCCATCCAAATTAGTTGAACTTTGCCAGCCCTTAAGCCCGATGGTTTTTAATGACCTTTTTTGTCTTAGCCATCCTCAAGTTCATACTCTTAGTTTAGGGGCTGCTAAACCAACAGATTTTGATGAACATCTTAAAGTTTTACCTCTTTTAAACCAAGCTGAGGAAATTTTGTCGCCGATTTTAGAACGTTTAGAGAAAGAAGCGATGGCAGTTTTAGGAGAAGAGTGGGTACGAAGTTGGTATGTTGATTTGCCTGATTTTACTCAAACTCCGGGACAAGTTAATATTCCAGTAATTTTGTGGTTAAGGAATCTTGCCCTTGCTTATGACATGGTAGATTATGGCAAAATGCGTTACAACTTGTTGGGTAATGGTGGTCATTGGTTTCCTGGTCAAAAGGCAGAGAATTTGTCAGGATTGGATTTCAGTTCTTGTTTAAAAAACAGTCCCCATAGATATAAAATTCCTGCTTTGTTAGCAGAAGCAGAAGAGATTTTAGGGGGAGGGGAAATCAAGCGTTTATCACAGAGTTGATTTGTGTTTAGTTTCGCGACCTTGACCTAACCTACAGTTCATACTACTTTTAGAGTGAAATTGTACTTCTTTGTACAAAAAGGTGGTATAGTCATCCATTTCTCATAGTCCATTAACCCAATAACTATCTGTTTGGAGAACTCTTTACTTTGAAACCAAGAAGGCGAAGGAGCTATTGAGCAGAGAGAAAACTCAAGTTGACCATTTCCAACAACAGGGGAACCATAGGCTGCAACTGTATCAAAGTGAGCGCCTATACGATGTAAATTCTTGTCTTTAGCATCTGGGTATAAATTAGCAAAGAACTTACATGGAGTACGAGCAAAGTATTCAACTACTAGTTTCACTTCATATTGCTTAGCTTTAGAGACCGCGAAATAATATGAACCTTTTTCTAACTCTACAGGTTTAATAATTGAGATAGAATAGCCACTAACTTGTGTCATAAAAAACCTCTAACTTGTGTCATTGTTTAAAAAACATCATTAAATTCAAACTTGCAATACATCTTCCAAAAGGGAAAGTTATGAATATTTCATCGTCTTTGTCTAGCACCATATCATTTTCATAATTTACAATCTTGGCTACTACGTAATCTCCTTTTTTTACTTTTTTCGATGGATCATACTTTAGCTTGGGAAGCCTTGAAAAGCCTTTGATAACAACTTTTCTACCAAACTCATTAATGAATTCACTACACTCATTTGGGTTTTTCTCACATATCTTTTCAAAATAATTATCAACACTCAAAGTATTTTTAGTGAATTTATTCCATTTCTTACTTTTTGAATTTGATATTGATAATTCTAGATTTTTGAGCGAACACAATTCATATTTTTTGTCATCAATATTCTTTGATATTTGTAATGCTTCTTGATTACAAGCTATATCTTCTTGATACTTTCCCAGAGCCAAGTAAGTTCTAGCAAGGCGGTGCAATAAATTGATTTTTATAAAATTAAAAGCATTTTTATCAAAATCACTTATACTATTAAGTAGAGATGATGCTTCCTGATAAGCATTTATAGCTTCTTCAAAATTATTTAAAGAACCATGAATTGCATCACCTAAATGAATCAAATTTATAGTAATTATTAACTGCTCTTTAGAAGAAAAGTAATTTTCTAGCCATTCATTAATCAACTGTTTGTATAAAGGTATTAGTAGACCATATCCTCCCCATTGCTTATTTAAAAACTCTACGCAATTTTCAATAATAAAACTTGCTCTAGTATAATCATTTGCTTTGCAAAAGTGATAAAAAGATTCTATTTCTGCACCACAATCATCTGGTAAAAATTTCTTGCTATTTGTATTTTCTGAAAAGAAAATACCTGCTTTTAGGTGTGCTGCTTTAAAACTCTCAAGTTGCTCTAATTCTTTATAAACAAGCTCTTGTATTAGTGGATGCAAAGTCCAACGCTGATCTTCTGGCCTTGCTACTAAAAATGATTTCTCAGACAGAAGTTGAATATCTGCTATTTCTGCTTCTGGTGCTATCGCTTTAACCTCCCTCATGCTAAAGGCATTACGGTAAACACTAATACCTGTTAGTAACGTTCTTAAATTAGAATTTAACTGATTAAAGAGATTTTTGAATACCTTCTCAACTTTTGCTTCTAGCTGTACTTGATCATTCTGAAAGAGATTTTCAAAGAATCGAAGGTATTCTGAAGTTAGCTCAAAATATTCTAGTTTTTGCCCGTGTTGTTTAAGCCATACTATTACTAACTTAAGTAATAGGGGATGTCCTTCCGTCGCAATTGCTAAATCTCTAACATGATTTGGATTATTACTTACAATACCAAGCTCGTTGAGAACTTTGTCAAACTGTTTTCGCTCCAAACCCTTAAGATGAATCCAGTGATCTGCTTCACAGAGCTTTCGCTTGGTAGTGAGTAGAAGTTTACTGCATTCTCCTCTTTCTAACCAATCTGTTAGAAAAGCTCTATATGAAGACCAATTTTCCGATGAAGCAATCATTTCTAATTGATCAATTATTAATAAGTATGGCTTTTCTCTCAAGTGTTTGAGTAATTCTAATGCGAGGTCTTGATCACTAGGTTGATAATTAATTTCTTCTACTTTGCACCCTAGTTCTCGTAGTAACCATAGGGCAAATAGGTTGAAGGGAATATCTTTAGGTATACTAATCCAAAGTTTTTTGCAAAATCCTGATGCTAAATTATGATATGCCCATGCTGCTAAACTCGATTTTCCAAACCCACCTAATCCAAAAATGCCGATAAGCCTACTTTCAGATTTTATTCTTTTACATAAATCTTCTTGAATATTGTCACGATTAATCCAATTTTCAAGGGATGGTGGAACTGAATCAATTCCTATAATAAGAATCTTTTTTAAAGACTCATTTTCTTTAAAAGTAAGTTCCCCTTCAGGGTTATTGATTACATATAGATCGCCAATATGACTCTCGTTTCTTTGGCTCATGTTTTCACCACAACTCTTTGAGCAAACAAGTTACTTTAGCTAACCACCTAGTCTGAGATTACCTGTTGGATTGTTGATCACATACATATCTCGCCCATTGCTGTTATTGATTTGTTGAAGTTTGTTTTTTTGCTGAGTCTGATGGAGATTCCCAATTTGTTGAGCTAATTGCTTGACTTGTGTTGCAAATTTGGGATCAAACTTCATTTCATTTGCTAAGCACTTTGCAAGACTATCTATACTTACCTCATTTTTCCGAGTTGCTACAGCTCTAAGGACATTCTCATTTTGTTGTTTTCCCTTGAATTTCTCAGCAATTACATTCCATAGTTCCTCAACTATTTTTTCACCAGCTTTTCCCACTCCCCCTTCCATAAACTTGCTAGCGGCAAGGGCGGCTACAGTCATTGCAGTAATAGGCTCTGTCATAGGTTAACCTTTGTTGAGTTGAAAAGTATTCACTCATTCGCAATTATACTGACACCCTATAATTTCTTATAATACACATTCAATTAAAAACTTGTAGTTCATTTTCTAGCTAAATGTACTTGTAAAGCTCAAGTAGCTATAGCAGCACTCAGTAAAACCAAAAGAATCAGTTCCAAAACTGCTAACGGATTTTAATGAATATTCAAAAGTGTTACCTCTTTTAGAACAAGCAGAGGAGATTCTCTCGCCAATTTTAGAACGTTTGCAAAAAGAGGCGATCGCAGTTTTAGGAGAAGAGTGGGTACGAAGTTGGTATGTTGATTTGCCTGATTTTACTCAAGCTCCGGGACAAGTTAATATTCCAGTAATTTTGTGGTTAAGAAATTTGGCTCTTGCCTATGATATGGTAGATTATGGCAAAATGCGTTACAACTTGTTGGGTAACGGTGGTCATTGGTTTCCTGGTCAGAAAGCAGAGCAATTATCAGGATTAGATTTAAGTTCCTGTTTAAAAAATAGTCCCCACGCAGCTAAAATCCCCGCTTTATTAGCAGAAGTAGAAGAGATTTTAGGAGGAGGGGAAATTAAACGTTTATCCCAAAGCTAGCGCATCCAGATTAAATTGTTGATTATCAATCAGCAATTAACTCGACAGTTGCCCTCCGGTAACATCATATAAAGCTCCGGTAACAAAACTACTATCACTACAAGCTAAGAAAACATACACAGGAGCAAGTTCTTCTGGTTGGGCTGTGCGTTTAATAATGCCATCTTTATCGTAGTTGTCTACTTTTTCTTTAGGCATAGTAGCAGGAATATTCGGAGTCCAAACCGGTCCGGGGACAACAGAGTTGACGCGAATCTTGCGATCGCCCAGATTCAAAGCCAGGGCCTTTGTGAAGGTATGTACCGCTCCTTTGCTAGTAGAATAATCTACCAACATTCCTTTACCCATTTTGCCGACGATACTACCAGTATTGATGATGACATCATCTTCTTTAAGATAGGGCAAAGCCGCTTTTACCATATAAAAATAGCCAAAAACATTAGTTTCCATGGTGCGACGAAACTGCTCTAAACTAATATCTTCAAACTTCTTTTGAGTCATTTGGTAAGCAGCATTATTAATTAAAATATTGAGCTTACCAAACTTTTCTACTGTTTGCTCAATAGCCTTTTCACAATTGGCAAATTCCCTCACATCTCCTTGAATTACCAAACATTGCTGACCTCTTTTTTCTACAGATTCTTTCGTAACTTCAGCATCTTCTAAATTCTGGTCAAAGAAAATAGCCACATCTGCCCCCTCCATAGCATAGGCAATAGCGATCGCCCTACCAATTCCAGAATCACCCCCAGTAATAAAGGCCACTTTACCCTTAAGTTTCTCAGCAGGTTTGTAGTTAGATAAGTCGCTATCAGGCTGAGGAGTCATGTCTGCTTGAGAAGCCGGATAATCTAGTTTTTGCCCAGGAATTTCTTCAGGAGTAGGACGACGTTCTGATGTTTTCGTCATTATTAAAATAGCCTCATTTCATATTACTTATTTTGACAGGAAAAATTGCTTTCAAGCGACTTGACAATGTTCCCAATCAAGAGTTTCTCTTCAATTGCTTTATTGAAAATAATAATTAATTTATTTGTAAAAAGTCATATCCCTTGGGTGAGATTAATTGACTAATCTCCTACCTATATAGAGCTAAAAAGATTGAAAAAATAGCACTACGTGCTAGGAAGCAGGAAGCAGGAAAGATTAGAATGTTTACATAAGTTTCGAGATTTAGAGATGTCCTAACCTTGTTTCTAATTCAAACGAAGTTATCATTAAAGGAAAGATTAAGTTATGTAAACACTCTTTCTATAACCTTGACACCTACACACAGCATCAATAGAGAAACAGCTTGGCATCGCCTCCAACCCATTTGGGAAGGGGGAGAAGAAGTGGTTAAACAAGGACTTCCTCACTCTCAACTTGCCCCTGCATGGCAGATCCTGCTTTTAGGAGATGGTTCCCCCACTCGTCACCTCAAACTTCTTACTCGTGAACCTACGGAGGTAGACGTAATCGATATGTCTCCTATTGGTAACGACGATGACTATGCCCCAACCCTGATTGAAGCAGTACCCGAACCAAGATTAAGGCGACAAGTATGGCTGCGTACAGCTTCTGGTCAGCGCCTTGCCTATGCTGCTTCTTGGTGGGATGCTAACCATGTAGACGAGTATTTACAGAATCGCTCTTTGCCTATTTGGGAAAGTCTCTCGCGCTTGCATACAGAGCTATATCGAGATATTCAAGGTATTTATTATGGTCATTCTGAAGCCTTAGAAGTTGCTTTTGAGCAAAAAGGGCCTTTTTGGGGCCGCCATTATCTCTTTTGGCACGACAAGAAACCACTAACTCTCATTTACGAAGTATTTTCCCCCTATTTAAGAAAATACTTAGGAGAAACAATTTCAATGAGCAATGAACATTGATAACTGATCATTGAAAAGGACGCGCTACAATCCGAGAAGAAGAAAAAGTTTTATGAGGAGTTTTTCTATGTTCATTAGTGAATTAGTACCTATTGCCAAAGAAATAGCTCAACAACCTCTTGCTTTTATGGGTGGTTTGTTTTCTGGCGTATTCAAACTAGATATTTCTGAAGATCCCCTCAAAAGTTGGCTAGAAAATCAAGGAGTCTCTACCCATAGCACCAGTCTAAACAAAATAGTCAACACAGAAGAAGGTCCCCAATCTATTTCTATAGAATAAATCATTGATAACTGTAGGGCTTGCCCTTGTCGAAGACATCACTGATAATCAATCATTGACAACCTGAAGCTAGTCTAAAGTTACCAAGCAAATTAGCAATACATCCTTAATATGTAGATAGACCAAGCAAGTCAAACTCAGCGTTACTCGACAGGAGGATTGATATATATGGCCAATCAGGAACAGCCTGGTACTCAAGAGTACGCTTTAGATAGGGACTGCACTACCTTATCTCGTCATGTCCTACAGCAGCTTCAAGGGTTTTCGTCAGAAGCTCAGGATATCAGCGCTATTATGAACCGCATTGCTCTAGCTAGTAAACTTGTTTCTCGGCGCTTGAGCAAAGCAGGTTTAATGGCTGGGGCATTAGGATTTACTGGCGAGATTAATGTGCAAGGGGAATCCGTCAAAAAGATGGATATTTACGCCAACGATGTCTTTATCTCTGCTTTTAAGCAAAGCGGCCTTGTTTGTCGCCTAGCTTCTGAGGAGATGGAAAAACCCTATTATATCCCCGAAAACTGTCCTATCGGTCGTTATACTCTGCTCTACGACCCCATTGATGGTTCTTCTAATGTGGATATTAACCTTAATGTTGGCTCCATATTTGCCGTCCGACAACAAGAAGGTGATGATCTAGACGGCGACGCCAAAGATTTATTACAAAAAGGAAACAAGCAAATTGCAGCGGGATATGTGCTTTATGGCCCAAGTACCATTTTGGTTTATTCCATCGGTCATGGGGTTCACTCCTTCATCCTTGATCCTAGCTTGGGGGAATTTATCCTGGCTCAGGAAAACATTAAAGTTCCCCAACATGGGCCAGTTTACAGTGTTAATGAAGGAAATTACTGGCAGTGGGACGAGTCGATTCGGGAATATATCCGTTATGTCCACCGCCACGAAGGATATACTTCTCGCTACAGTGGTGCATTAGTGGGGGATTTTCACCGTATTCTTCTCCAGGGTGGAGTTTTCTTATATCCAGGTACTATCAAAAATCCCCATGGTAAGCTGCGGCTTCTTTATGAGTCTGCACCTTTAGCCTTTTTGATTGAACAAGCAGGAGGCAAAGCGAGTACGGGAACTCAAGGAATTTTGGATGTTGTACCAGAACAACTACACGCTAGGACACCTTTGGTAATCGGTAGTACGGAAGATGTCAACTTAGTAGAATCTTTTATCCAAGATTATGTGAGGAGAGTGTCCGATGAAACAGTTAGTGTCTGAGGAAAAAGTTATGGTAGTTATTGCCTGAAAACATTTACCTCTTAAGACAGATGCAGACTTCTGACAAATCAAAAAATTAGACTTTAAAATAACCACAGGAGAAATTATGACAGCCACAGCTAAAAATCCCATTTTTGAAATTGACCAAAAATACGGTCAAAGTATCTGGATGGATAACTTAAGCCGGGATATTATCGAGTCTGGTGAATTGAAGGAGATGATTACCGGTCTTGGAATTCATGGAATCACTTCTAACCCCGCTATTTTTGAAAAGGCGATCGCCGGTAACAAAGTTTATGATGCTGATATCGCTAAGGGCATTGAGGCGGGCAAATCGACAACAGAAATTTATGAGTCTTTGGTTTTTGAGGATATTTGTAATGCTTGCGATATTTTCAAAGGGGTATACGAAGAAACCGACGGTTTAGATGGCTATGTGAGTATTGAAGTTCCCCCCAATTTAGCCAAGGATACTGAAACCACGATTAAAGAGGCGGTTCGCTACTACGAAGCCCTCGGTCGGGAAAATGTCATGATTAAGATTCCTGGCACTTCCGAAGGCTTGCCAGCAGTAGAAGAGGTGATTAGCAAAGGCATCAATGTTAATGTCACTCTCCTATTCTCCGTAGACAGTTATGTAGACACAGCTTGGGCTTATATCAAAGGTTTGGAAAAACGAGCTGAAGCAGGGGAAGATATTAGTAATATTGCTTCTGTAGCTAGCTTCTTCCTCAGCCGCATCGATAGTAATATTGATGGCCGTCTTGATGCCAAGCTTAAAGGGGTAGATCGTTTAGAGAAAAAAGCGAAGCTCGAAGAACTCAAAGGTAAAATTGCGATCGCCAATGCTAAAGTTGCTTACCAGAAATATAAAGAGATTTTTGGTAGTGAACGTTGGAAAGCATTAGAAGCCAAAGGAGCAAAGGTGCAGCGTCTACTCTGGGCAAGTACCAGCACCAAAAATCCAGAATACAGCGATGTTATGTACGTAGATGAGTTAGTAGGGCCAGATACTGTGAATACTCTCCCTCCTAATACCATTGAAGCCTGTGCTGATCATTGCGATCCCTTCAGCCGTATTGAAACCGATGTTGACAAGGCTTACCAAACCATCGAAGGTTTAAAAGATCCTGATGTTGACATCAACCTTGATGAAGTAATGGCTGAACTTCTTGATGAAGGCATCGATAAATTCATTAAACCCTTCGACTCTTTAATGGACTCCCTAGACTCCAAAGTTAAGCAAATAGCCGCTTAAATTTACACCGGGCGACCCAATAAGACTACAGTAATTTCTGACATACCAGAAAATGGGTCGCCTCTACCTACAAAGCAGTCTTACTGATAACTAACTGTACGGCGTAGCCGTTGCCGCAGGCTAAATTGACAACTGATAACTGAACAAATGGTTACTCTCCAAGAAAATCCCCTTCGAGTCGGACTGCGCCAAGAACGTTCTCCAGAACCATTAATTATGGTTATTTTTGGTGCTTCTGGCGACCTTAACCAGCGCAAATTAGTTCCGGCAATATACAAACATAAATTAGAGCGAAGATTACCCCCAGAATTTACCATCGTTGGTGTCGCCCGTAGAGATTGGAGCCATGATTATTTTCGCCAGCAAATGCGCGAAGGTATTGAAGAATTCTCCGATGGTATTCAATCAGAGGAAGTTTGGGAAGACTTTGCTCAAGGTTTATTTTACTGTTCCGGTAACATGGACGAACCGGAAAGCTATGAAAAATTGAAAGCTTTCTTAGCAGAATTGGATGGTAAAAGGGGAACCCAAGGTAATCGAGTTTTTTATCTTTCGGTTTCCCCTAACTTTTTTGTTCCCGCCATCAAAAACCTTGGTGCAGCAGGGATGTTGGAAGATCCTGCCCATCATCGCCTGGTTATTGAAAAGCCCTTCGGTAAAAATTTAACCTCTGCTCAAAACCTCAACAAAGTAGTCCAAGATGTTTGTCGAGAAGAACAAGTTTATCGTATCGACCACTACTTGGGTAAAGAAACAGTCCAAAACCTCTTGGTATTTCGTTTTGCCAACGCCATTTTTGAACCGTTGTGGAATCGGCAATTTGTCGATCATGTGCAGATCACTGTTGCAGAAACCGTTGGTGTAGAAGAAAGGGCCGGTTACTACGATACCTCCGGGGCCTTGCGGGATATGATCCAAAATCACCTGCTTCAGCTTTTCGCCCTGACAGCCATGGAACCTCCTAATGGTTTAAACGCCGATAGCATTCGTAACGAAAAAGTTAAAGCCCTGCAAGCCGCTCACCTAGCTGATATAAATAACCTGGATCGTTCTGCTATTCGTGGTCAATATTCTCAAGGTTGGATGAAAGGTAAACCTGTACCCGGATATAGAGAAGAGTCAGGAGTTAACCCAGAATCAACTACGCCAACCTTTGTGGCGATGAAACTTTTGGTAGATAACTGGCGTTGGAAGGGAGTACCTTTTTATCTCCGTACAGGTAAGAGGTTGCCGAAGAAAGTCTCGGAAATTTCCATCCATTTCAAAGAAGTTCCCTTACTGATTTTCCAATCGGCCGCTAGGCAAGTAAGCCCTAATGTTCTGGCTATGCGTATTCAACCAAATGAAGGCATATCCTTACGCTTTGAAGCGAAAATGCCTGGTACAGAATTACGTAGTCGTTCTGTAGATATGGACTTTAACTACGGTTCCTCCTTTGGTATGGCAACGGCTGATGCTTATAACCGCCTCCTCCTCGACTGTATGTTAGGAGATCAAACCCTCTTCACCCGTGCCGATGAAGTAGAAGAAGCTTGGCGAGTAGTTACCCCAGCCTTAGCTGCTTGGGATGCCCCCGCCGATCCTACCACCGTTCCCCAATACGAAGCAGGTACTTGGGAACCCACAGAAGCAGAATTCCTCATCAACCGCGACGGCAGAAGTTGGCGACGGTTGTAACAACTAAAAATTCATGGCTAGGGTGTGAAACACCATCACCAACTCACATAAAATCGTGGGTATTGCACGGAGGCGTTTTTTTCACACACAGCAAAAGTAATAGTATCTAATTAAACTTATTACTTATTACTTATTACTTGTTACTTTTGACCTAGCCCTGCTCCCCACTCCCTACTCCCTTAGAAAAAAATGGTACTTACAAAATCAGCCCCGATTGTTTCTCTCCAAACTCCTAAAGATGTCTCCATTGATGACATCGAATCAGAATTGCAAGAAATTTGGCAAAATTATGGTGGCGAAGATGGCTCTGCTACTAGGGCAACTACCTTTAGTTTTATAGTTTATGAACCAGATGGAACCCAACAGCTATTAGCTGCCTTGGGGTTTTATCAAGGTGCAATTGATGGCATTGCTGGGCCTCGGACTGCTGCGGCGATTAAGGCAGCACAGAAAAAATATCAATTAGAGGTTACGGGCAAATCTCATGCCGATTTCTTAAAGAGATTGGAAGAAGAATTTGCCAAAGCCAAAGAACAAGATCAATTAACCTCAGAAAACGAAACAGCAGCGATTAAATATTCCCCGGATTTAGAAGGGGCTGGGATTGCTGATGCGATCGCCGTTTCTAACCCTTGTCGGATTATTACCCTTTGCCCCATTGCTGGGGAAGATCAAGGGGTAGAAGCCCAAGTTTCTGCCTATTGTCCTATTCAGAAACGGAATAAAAACTCTTCTCTGATTTGCTGCGAATATATTACTCTACGGGGTACAGCAGAGGCCCTTGAACGCATTGGCGGAGTTATCTCTGCTTTGTTGATTAGCGGTTTGCCAAAATATATTTGGTGGAAAGCTACCCCTGATCCTGAATATGGCTTATTTAAGCGCTTAACAGGAAGTAGCGACACCATCATTTTTGACTCTAGTAGTTTTATGTCTCCCGAAGCTGACTTAACTAAAGTTGGCCAACTATTGGAACAAAAAAATATCGTTGCTGACTTAAACTGGGGTAGATTAGCAGCATGGCAAGAACTAGCAGCAGAAGCTTTCGATCCTCCAGAAAGAAGAGCGGATATTAAGAAAGTTGACCGTGTTACCATCGATTATGAAAAAGGCAACCAGTCTCAAGCTTTGATGTATTTGGGTTGGTTAGCAAGTCGTCTGAAATGGCAGCCTGTTTCTTTTGTTAAAGAAGGAGGAGACTATGATATTCGGCGCATCAAATTTACTACTGATGAACAAGTCACCATAGAGGCAGAATTAGCCGGTATTCCCACCGCCGATTGGGGAGATGTACCTGGAGATTTAACTAGTTTGCGCCTTACTTCTACTGATTTAGATGCTGATTGTTGCACTGTTTTGTGTTCAGAAACTACAGGCTGTATGCGAATGGAATCTGGCGGTGGCGCACAATCTTGTCGTATTCAGCAAGTAACTCCTTTATTTGACCAGAAAACCGAGGATTTGTTATCTGGGCAACTTCAACGTTGGGGACAAGATACCCTTTATCAAGAAAGTATGGAAGTAACTTACAAAATTCTTCAATTGCTTAAGGAAAATTAGAAAGCTATTTTGTCGTTAACTTCATTTAATCAACCCGGATTATTCTTAATCTGGGTTTTTGCTCAAATCCCCATTAATTTTGCCATCCTGCTTAATGAGAAAAAGTAGTAAGGCGCGATCGCAAGTGAATTTCTCCTGTGGCAATAGCTAATATCGTAATAAGCAAACTCAACCAACTACCGAAGCTATTGAGAGTTGCGATCGCTAAAGCAATGATGCCAGTAAAGGTTAAATAAATTAAAGCAACCTGGCCATGAGAGTAACCAGATTGTTGGAGACGCTGGTAAATATGGCTGCGGTGTCCTTGAAAGATATTTTCTCGACGTAGCAGGCGACAGCATATGGTATAAATAGCATCTCCAGTGAGAGGCAGGGTAATAGCTAAAGCTGTCCAAGCTTGGGAAGGATTTGCGGCATTGAGGAAGGCGATTCCAATAGTTGCCCCCAAAAAGGTGCTACCTACATCCCCCATAAAGATTTTAGCGGGCGACCAATTCCAGTAGAGGAAACCAGTAATTGACCCCACTAGGAGCAAGAAAACAGGTTGCTGGAGATAGAAAGCCAAGAAGGTAAGTTGCATAATGCTAACGCTAGCTACCAAGCCGTCTAAGCCATCCATGAAGTTGTAGAAGTTAATCAGGGCAGTCATACCAAAAATTGTGAGGGCGATCGCAACTATTTCTCCCCCCATACCAAAATACTCCAACCTAGGAATAGTCATAAAACCAAGACTAGCTACTGCCATACCTGCTGCACTTAGTTGAACAATATATCTAACTAACGCAGGAACATTACCGCGATCATCAAGAAAGCCAACAACGGCAATAGGAGTGAGAATAAGCCAAAGAGTAACAAGATTAGCTAAATCCAGGGTAAAAGAAGCGATTACGCTGGTTATAGCAAAAGCAACAATAAACCCTAAACCACCACCTCTGGGGGTCGGTTGAGTATGAGAACTGCGATGGTTGGGAATGTCAAGAAATTGGCTTTGAAAACCCTGGCGAAATAAGGCAGTTAGCGCGATCGCAATGCC
This sequence comes from uncultured cyanobacterium, assembly GCA_963793425.1. Taxonomy (GTDB): domain Bacteria; phylum Cyanobacteriota; class Cyanobacteriia; order Cyanobacteriales; family CAWCAG01; genus CAWCAG01. The sequence goes on from CAWCAG010000001.1 coordinate 26,858, forward strand.
AAAACTTAGAAATATCAGGGCAACTAAAACTTTACTCATCTAAAATGTCTTCTTGTGACAATTGTAGGGGGTATATTAAATGCTATCAGGATCAACCCCTAAAGCTCTTAATTGAGAGGCTAATCGCTCTGCTCTTTGGTATTCCTGTTCAGCCCGTTGCTCTAACTCTAAGGAAGTAAGAAACTTGCATCCATCTGGGCGATAAATCTCTAAAGATTCTTCAGTTAGGACAAAGGTAATTCCTAGTTTAGGGCTAGTCCAATTGTTCATCTCTTCAATCACACTTAGCCTCTCTTCAAGATAATGTAGCCCATGTAAATCGTTGCGTTGTGGATCATAAATATAATATTCTTTTACCCCATAGCGCTCATAAAAGTGTAATTTCTTGGTCATTTCTTTGAGGGTATTTCCTGGGGAAATAATTTCAAACACAACTTGAGGAGCAATATTATTTTCTTCCCACTGTTTATAAGAGCCGCGTTCGCCTCTTGGTCTATTAAAGGCTACCATTACATCAGGAGCAACACGTATTTTGGGCTGACCTTTCACTGGATACCAAAGTAAATCCCCTGCTACAAAAACTTGAGGATTATCTGCAAATAGCAGGTCTAAGTTCTCTTTAATTAGGACAATCCAACGAAATTGTTGAGTATTATCTGCCATTGGTTGGCCATCACTATCAGGATAAACAAGATCACGGTCAAGAGAGAGAGTCATAGCAATTTATAATTTCACAATTTTCTGTTTCTAATTTGCCAAGGGAGTAGATAAGGATTAACAGCAGAAGTATAAACACAACAAAAAGAAGCTCGATTACTCAATCTGAGGCATCATTGTCAGTTGTAGGCGAAATCAAAGTGAAAGCTTGCTCAATAACAGCTTTTCGGTCAACCATTTTTTCTAAAGTAGCCGTATCGTAAATTCCTTCTTCCACTTCTAAAGAGGCACAATCAATGGCCATCGGATAAGCAACTTCTAGAATCTGGTATAACTCTTCTCCTTTTAGGTAATAACCTCCGGCTTTGCGACGTTTGTTTTTTTCTTGGATTTCCCTAGTGCTGTTGCGGATGGAGACATCCCAAGAACGGGTTGTACGGTTTTCGGCTTGTTGTTTAATTAAATGGAGGAGCAAGATTTTTGCGTAACTGCGAATATTATTGATTTTGTCATCACGACTCATTTCTTCGAGTTCTTCTACAATAACTAATGCCCCAGAGATGTCGCCGTCTAACAATAAGCTTTTGAGTTCGAGGAGTTCTTCCATAATTGATACCTCAGATTAGGTACTTCTTTATTTTAGGGGCATTTAAACATCAGCTATTTAATCTAATAGATAATGATAGTGGTTAAAAGAAAAGGTTGTAGGAGAAGTAACAAGCTTAAGGAGGTTAAGTATGGCTACTAGCTTTCAAAATTGGAACCAAGTTGCGCCTTTACAGGTGAAATTTACTCTCTCAGTTAACAATATTCCTAAGTCAGTACAAGAAGTTGCTCTAGCTAGAGCAAAAGAAGCGTATATAATAGCTTTGTTAAAAGCTGGCGAGATTAGTAGTGGTAAAGCAGCAAGTTTGCTAAATATTCCTCGTACTGAGGTAATTGAATCTATGGGCAAATGGGGAATTTCTTTATTTGACGATTCTTTAGATATTGAAGATTTAGCACGGGAAGTCAAGCAGGCAAATATCTCATTGGATGATGATTCTGCATGATTGTTGTGTCTGATACTACTCCAATCAGTGAGCTAACAAAAGTAGGACATCTAAACTTGCTTCACGATTTGTTTGGACAAGTTGTGATTACAAAAGAGGTTTATTCTGAACTGACCACAGGTAATCATCCTGCCACAAGAATCGTACCACAAGTAAATTGGCTAGAAATTAGAGAAGTTGCTGATTCCCAGCAAATCAGAGTTTTGCAGTTACAATCTAATCTAGACCTGGGTGAAGTGTCTGCAATCATCTTAGCAGAGGAACTTGAAGCTGACCAATTGTTAATAGACGAAAGAGCAGCACGACAAGTTGCTTTGGCACGCCATTTACCTGTAATTGGTACAGTAGGCATTCTGATTTTGGCTAAGCAAAGAGGATTCCTTGAGAGTGTAAAGACTATTTTGGATGCAATGATAGGAAATGGAACAAGGATAGGAAAAAGTTTGTACGAGCAAGCAATCCTTTTAGCCCAAGAAAATGAGTGATACCAAATCATTGTTGAGTTACACAAATTATATGATGGGGCAATCACTCCATCATTTCGGTTCCTAAACTAACTGCCCATCTTAATCCAATTGAAGAGTTGATTAGCAGTAAGTTTAATCATTATTACTTACTATCAGGGTCAACTCCTAAAGCCTTCAATTGAGCAGCCAATCGTTCAGCCCTTTGGCGCTCTTGTTCGGCTCTTTGGCGCTCTTGTTCAGCCCTTTGGTATTCTTGCTCGGCTCTTTGATGTTCTTGTTCAGCTTTTTGCTCTAATTCCAAAGAAGTAAGAAACTTACCTCCATCGGGGCGATATATTTCTAAACTTTCTTCAGTTAACAGAAAACGAATCCCTAATTTAGGACTAGCCCAATTATTGGTTTCTTCAATGACATTGAGACTGCCTTCTGTGCGAAGTAAGCCATGAAAGTCATTACGTTGTGGGTCATAAATATAATATTCTTCTACTCCATAGCGCTCATAAAAGTGTAGTTTTTTGGTCATTTCTTTAAGAGTGTTTCCAGGAGAGAGAATTTCAAAGACAACTTGAGGAGCAATATTGTTTTCTTCCCACTGTTTATAAGAACCTCGGTCGCCCTTGGGTCGATCAAAAGCTACCATAGCATCAGGGGCAGCCCTAATTTTCGGCTGACCTTCTACAGGATACCAAAGCAAATCCCCCGCGACAAAGACTTGAGGATTATCGGCAAATACCAACTCTAGGTTTTCTTTGATAAGAACTATCCAACGAAATTGTAGAGTATTATCTGCCATTGGTTGGCCATCACTATCAGGATAAATAAGATCACGGTCAAGAGAGAGAGTCATAGGAGTTATGATTGCACTGTTCTTTGTTTTTAAGTTTAAGGGAAAAGGAATTAATCATTAATGCTCACATTGTTTGTGACAAGATAACTGTTTTCTATCGCAGCATTTCGTACAAAATACCTATTATCTTATCAACTTGATTGACATAAACATTACTTAAGTCAATTTTAACTTGTTTATTTTCTAATCTTAAAAACTTCCAAATATCCCCAGTAGTAACTGCACCATTAATAACTCGAATTTCTTGGCTTTCATTTTGATTAAATATTTGTGCTGCTACCATAGCGGCAATACATTGACCCAAACCCCCTTTGAGATTTTCATTTTTAGCTTCAACAATAATGGCCACAGGGGAATCAATGAATAATTGTTCGAGTGAGTCACTAATAATAAAATCACAATAGCCGCTTAACCCTCTTTTGTTATCCACATTAAACTCAGTCCCAGAAAAAAGGCTAACTTGATTATTCAACTTACGCCTAACTTCTAGTAAAATAGGCGTAATAATCATCTCAGAACGAGCTTTTTCAGTATTAATAGCCAAAGCTAAAGGGACTGTTTCGGCTAAAGTTACTTTTAGATAATCACTAATTTCTATCGGCTTAATTTCAGAAAATAAATCAGGGTTTTCTGAAATTATTAAACATAGTTCCTTTTTAACTCGACTCAAATTAAAATCACTATAGACCATAATTTTACTTTAGTAGTGGCGTGGGTCAAGTCGGGCTTAAGGTATCACTTAACTATTTTTATTCATAAACTAACCACCCATTTTCAGCCAGCTAAAGAGTTGATTAGCTGTGAGGTTGAGTTCAATTTCTTCTAATACTGGGAGGAGATCGTCGTTTTCTCGGAAGATGGGGGAGCGATCGCGCAAAAAAATCAATACGCTACAGTCATCAGGATCGAGAAACCAGCCTAATTTAGAGCCATTTTCCAGACAATACAAAATGTTGCTAATGACTTTGTTAGGTTTCTGTCCTGGAGAAAGAATCTCAATTACCCAATCGGGAGGAATCGTAAAGCGGTCTGGTACTTCTCCATCTGGTAGGAAAGGGATGTTTGACCAGAGGAAAACGGAAAGGTCGGGGACAATAGAGCGACTCCCAAAACTACATCGTAGCTCAGGAAAGGCATAGGCGATTTTGGCACTTTTTGTTACTTGATTGATTGCGTTACAGACTTCGTATTGTAAGCAACTATGTCTTCCTTTAGGCATGGGCTTTTGAATAACTTTTCCAGCAATAAATTCACTAGCAGGTTTGGTTTCTGGTAATTGGAGGAATTGTTCTAGGCTGAGGGGTTTTGCGGCAGCGATAGTCATGTCGAGAGGAAGCAGATTTAGTCGGTTGTTTCACATTGTAGTTGAGAAGTATGTTGGGGCTATAAAAGCTAACTAACTATCATTTCAATTAAACTATATAGAACAGCAAGATAAGTGAACAACTAACTATTAACCACCCGTGACTAGCTCAAGCAATTTACCTACCCAGAGTGATCCCCCTCTCCCCCCTTGGCAAACTCTACCAACCATGTATGATTTACCAAGTGAATATGTAGGAGACTCTGGCTTGCCCGACGAATTTCATATTTGGCAAACTGAATTGCTAAAATTCACCTTTAAGCCCCAAAATTATCCCCAAGAGCGAGTTTTTACTGCCGTAGACCTCAATCTTTACTATGATGTTACCAACACTCTCTGGTATAAGCGACCTGATTGGTTTGCAGTAGTGGGTATACCCAGGCTCTATGAAGGTCACGATTTGCGCTTAAGTTATGTTATTTGGCAGGAGAGAGTCAGTCCTATGGTTGCAGTAGAACTCTTATCTCCAGGGACAGAAGATGAGGATTTAGGTAGAACAGTTGCTCAAGCAGGAAAGCCCCCTACTAAGTGGCAAGTATATGAGCAAATTCTGCGTGTACCTTACTATTTCGTCTTTAGCCGTTATACTGACCAATTGCAAGCTTTCCATTTAGTGGGCGCTCATTATGAACCAATGTCAAGTATTGAGGGGCGTTGGTTGATTCCGGAGCTACATTTAAGTTTATCTTTATGGCAAGGCTCCTATGAAGGTGTTGAGCGTCTCTGGTTGCGCTGGATGAGTGCAGAAGGAGACTTGATTCAGCTTAAGAGTGAAGAGGCTGTTGAGGCTAAGCAAGAGATTGCTGAGGCTAAGCAAGAGGCTACTGAGGCCAAGCAAGAGGCTACTGAAGCTAAACAGAGGGCAGAACAGTTGGCTGCAAAACTGCGTGAGTTAGGAGTGAATCCAGAGGATTTAGATTAGGGGATAAAATTCTTTCTGATAGCGACAACAAAAAGAATCTCTACTGTTAATCTGAGGTATTACTCTCAGTTTTAGGTGAAATTAAAATTAAGGCTTGCTCAATAATAGTCTTTTGGTCAACCATTTTTTCTAAAGTAGCCGTATCGTAAATTCCTTCTGCTACTTCTAAAGAGGCACGATCAATGGCCATCGGATAAGCAACTTCCAGAATCTGGTATAACTCTTCTCCTTTTAGGTAATAACCTCCGGCTTTGCGACGTTTGTTCTTTTCCTGAATTTCCCTAGTGCTGTTGCGGATGGAGACATCCCAAGAACGGGTTGTACGGTTTTCGGCTTGTTGTTTAATTAAATGGAGGAGCAAGATTTTTGCGTAACTGCGAATATTATTGATTTTGTCATCACGACTCATTTCTTCGAGTTCTTCTACAATAACTAATGCCCCAGAGATGTCGCCGTCTAACAATAAGCTTTTGAGTTCGAGGAGTTCTTCCATAATTGATACCTCAGATTAGGTACTTCTTTATTTTAGGGGCATTTAAACATCAGCTATCTAATCTAATGGATAATGATAGTGTTTAAAAGAAAAGGTTGTAGGAGAAGTAACAAGCTCAAGGAGATTAAGTATGGCTACTAGCTTTCAAAATTGGAACCAAGTTGCGCCTTTACAGGTGAAATTTGCTCTCTCAGTTAAAAATATTCCTAAGTCAGTACAAGAAGTTGCTCTAGCTAGAGCAAAAGAAGCGTATATAATAGCTTTGTTAAAAGCTGGTGAGATTAGTAGCGGTAAAGCAGCAAGTTTGCTGAATATTCCTCGTACTGAGGTAATTGAATCTATGGGCAAATGGGGAATTTCTTTATTTGACGATTCCTTAGAGCTTGAAGATTTAGCACGGGAAGTCAAGCAGGCAAATATCTCATTGGATGATGATTCTGCATGATTGTTGTGTCTGATACTACTCCAATCAGTGAGCTAACAAAAGTAGGACATCTAAACTTGCTCCACGATCTGTTTGGACAAGTTGTGATCACAAAAGAGGTTTATTCTGAACTGACCACAGGTAATCATCCTGCCACAAGAATCGTACCACAAGTAAATTGGCTAGAAATTCGAGAAGTTGCTGATTCCCAGCAAATCAGAGTTTTGCAGTTACAATCTAATCTAGACTTGGGTGAGGTGTCTGCAATTCTCTTAGCAGAAGAACTTGAAGCTGACCAATTGTTGATAGACGAAAGAGCCGCACGACAAGTTGCTTTAGCACGCCAGTTACCTGTAAAAAGTACTCAAACAATCATGCAATGAAAGCACGGTACAAATACAGATTCTATCCAACTATTGAGCAAAAGAACTTCCTTGCTCAACTGTTTGGCTGTACTCGTGTAGTGTGGAACGATGCACTAGCATTATGCAAAAGTATAGGCAAAGCAATCAACTACAACAAACTATCTAGCCAATTAACCGAAGCTAAACAAACGGAAGATAGAAAATGGCTAAAGGATGTCTCCTCAGTCCCCTTACAACAATCATTGAAAAACCTAAGCCAAGCCTATAAGAATTTCTTTGACTCGGTGCAAGGAAAAAGAAAAGGTAAAAAACTCAGACCACCAAAATTCAAAAAACGGCATAACAAGCAAGCAGCTACCTTCACCAAAGCAGGATTCCAAGTCAAAGGGAGTAAAGTCTACCTAGCTAAAATAGGCGACATCTCACCTGTATGGTCTAGGGAGTTACCATCTGCCCCTAGTTCAGTAACAGTAATCAAAGACAGTGCCGAGAGATACTTTATAAGCTTTGTCGTAGAAATCAACCCAAAGAAACTACCAGACAACGGTAAATCAACAGGAATTGACTTGGGAATAACAGACTTTGCCACATTAAGTAATGGAGAGAAAATTAAAGCGCCAAAACCTCTCAAGGAAAAGCTCAAAAAATTAAGGAAGCTACAACGTAACTTAGCTAGAAAGACCAAAGGTAGCAAAAGGAGAGACAAAGCGAGGAAAAGAGTAGCTAAGCTTAACGCCAAAATCAAAGACACCAGAGGTGATTTTCTACACAAACTATCAACTAAGATAATTCGCGAAAACCAAACAATTGTCTTAGAAGACTTAAACGTATCGGGAATGATTAGAAACAGAAAACTATCTCGTGCTATTAGCGATTTAGGTTGGTATAGTTTTAGGACTATGATTGAGGCCAAAGCGCTAATGTATGGAAGAGAGTTTAGGGTTATAGATAGATGGGAACCTACCAGCCAAAAATGCTCTAATTGTGGGTTCAAGGGTGGCAAAAAGGAACTATCTGTCAGGGAGTGGACTTGCTTAAACTGCGGTGCAGTACATGATAGAGATGTCAATGCTGCTGTAAATATCTTAGTCGCGGGGGGACACCCTGAGACTTTAAACGAACGTGGAGGGAGGCATAAGACTACCAAGCTAGCAGCACCCGTAGAAGCGTTAACCATCCAGTTAGAATTGTTCTAGTTGGAATCCCCGTACCTTCTAGGTCGGGGAGGATGTCAATTTGTTACCGAGTGCAGAGTTTCTGCCAGACCTTGATCTACTGTATAGAGAGGTTGCCAGTTTAGGGTTGTACGAATGTGGCTATTATCAACGACTAAAGAACCCAATAGGCGATCAATGGTAGGGGAGTTTATTGGTAATGGTCTTTTCAGGATAGGTTCTAATTTATCTCCTAGTTTACCGGAGATTCTGAGGAGATTAGGAGGGATTGGTAGTAGGTGAGAGGGGAGTTGTAAATGATGGGAGATTTTTTTTATTAGTTCTAGTGTGGAGAGGTTTTCACCATCGCTGACTATGAAGGTTTGATTCCTGGCATGGGGATGAGAGAGGCAGGTGATGATTGCATCTACTAGATTACCAACGTAGAGGAAGCTACGGCTATTTTTTACTGCGCCAAAGGGGAGGGGTAAGCCTAGTTTTATGAGTTGGATGAGGCGTGCCATGTTGCCTGGGTTGCCTGGGCCATATACTAAGGTGGGGCGGAGTATTGTCCAAGTCATGTTGCTATTGCTAGCTAGGTTAATCAGGGCTTGTTCGGCTTGGAGTTTGCTTTTGCCGTAGGGAGTGTCAGGGTTGCAGGGGGAGTTTTCGTTGAGGGTTTGTGGGCTTAGGGTAGCCATTGCACCGATAGAACTGATGAAGATGAAGTGTTTTACTCCTGCGGCGATTGATTGTTTGACTAGGTTGGCTGTACCTTGGGTGTTGACTTTGTGGAATTCTTGTTCGGGGTTGGGGGTGTCGTCTTGTAGGATGTGGGCGCGGGCTGCTAGATGGATTACTGTGTCGATGTTTGTTAGGGCTTCTTGCCATTGAGTTGAACCGTTAATGTTGCCTACATTTGTGGTGGGTACTTCAAGCTCATTTGTCTGATTACGAATAGCTGCTCTTACGGAGTAATCTTGTTGTAGAAGCGATGGTATAAGGTTGCTGGCGATAAATCCTGTTGAACCAGTGACTAAAGCAGATTTCATCTAGTTTGCTTTCCAATTAAAGTCTTCACGAAGCCTGCTCTGTGGTAAGCTAAGTGGGCGAATACTAAGCTCACAGTAGCAATAATAATTTCTTTTTGTACTTTAACCAATTAAAGGAATAATTTAAAATCGTGAGACATCGGCTCTAATTGTCTAGCATCCGTCCAGTAGATAATCTGAGAGAAAACATGGAGAATAAAAAGAAAATTGCCATTTTAGGTGGAGGGGTCACCGGAGTTGTTTTAGCTGGTGAGCTATCTACTAGCCCTTCTTTTGAAGTGGAGTTAATAGAAAAAGCCCCAGTTTTAGGAGGTCTTCACCGTAACTTCACTACGGATAACCTAAATTATGATATTGGAGCTTTTGTACTTCCTATAGATCATAGCCTGTTCACAACCTTCCCTAGTCTCAAAGATTTGTGTTTACAAATCAAGAATCGGATGGGTTCTTTAACTCCAGGAGGAAGTGTAGATAAATATCCCTGTACTCTGAAAGGCTATATCCAAGATAACGGTTTGGTTAACTTTGTTTATGCTTGTTTAGATTTAGCTTACTGTAAACTTAGATACTGGAACCAAGAAAGTGTACCAGCCTTCGTTAAGTATTACATCGGAACAAACGTTTACCAAAAAAGCGGGCTGAAAAGTTACATAGAGCGTCTTTATGGAATTAAGGATGAAGAAATAGACCTTGAATTTGCTACAAAAAGGTTAGGGGAGATTGGCAAAGCTGCTTCGTTAAGAGCGATCGCTTCTAAACTATTCCAGGGTGGAAATACTGCTTTAGTAGAGCCTCCAACTATGAAGGAAGTTGTGGTAAGACCACCAGAAGGTTTTCAGAAAATATATGAGGCGGCTAAAGAGGTTTTGTTGTCTCAAGGAGTAAAAGTTTCGACTAACTGCGAAATGAAAGCAATTACTCGTGAAGGTGATGGCTTTGAGATAGAGTTTTCCGAAGGCAAGAGATATTATGACAGAGTGGTTTCTACTATTCCGATTGCAGCAATATCTCGGTTAATTGGTAAACCTCTAGAAAAAGACTTGGAGTATAGGAAGTTGTTGTCTCTTTTCTATCGGTTTAACGGGGAGTTGGGATATGGTGATAATATTCTTCACAACTTTACTACTCAAGAAGCATGGAAGAGAATTACAACTTTCTCCAAGTACTATGGAACCCATGAAGGAGATGACTATTTTGTCGTCGAGATTACTTTAGATAAGGATACTCAACCAGATATTTCTCAACAACAAGAGGATTTTGAAAGTCACGTTCAGAGTTTGGGTTTGTTTAAAGGGAAACTAAAGTATCAAGGTAGTTTGGTGATACCCAATGCTTATCCAGTTTATCGGCGCGATCGCCTTAATGAGGTGATAGAAGCGAAACAAAGTTTGCAGGAATGGGGACTGGATTTGGCAGGTCGCCAAGGAGATTTTGACTACATTTCTTCCTATGATGCTGCTGCTAATGCTAGAAGTCTCGCTGAGAAAATCAGGGCAGATTATTGCAGCTAGATATTGGGAGATATTAGGTGTAGCATGAGCGGCATTGTTCATATAATTACGGCTTTAGAAAGGGGAGGGGCGCAGCGCAATACCCTGGAAACTGTAGCACAGCTACATTGCCCTGAAAGACCGCAATGGCTGATTGTTGGTAGTTTGGGTGATGCTAATTTAATAGAGGAAGCGAAAGAGCGCCTTGGTGAAAGGCTGATTGTTATTCCTACTTTAAACCGTCCCATCAAACCTTGGCAAGATGGACGTGCTTTTCTGGACTTGTACCAATGTTTACAGCAATTACGTAACTCCTTGGGAGAGCCTCTTGTGGTTCACACTCATAGCAGTAAAGCAGGAGTCTTGGGTAGATTAGCGGCTCGTGCTGTAGGTAATTGTCATATCGTTCATACTGTGCATGGTTTCGGATTTGGAGTTGCTACTTCCTATTCCCAATGGCTGCTAAAAACCGCAGAGCGTATTGCGGGGAAAGTAACAGATGTGCTTATTTTTGTTAGTGAGGCTGATCGGGATTTTGCTCAACAACTCAAGTTAGCCCCGCAAGCAGTCTATAAAGTAATTCGCTCTGGTATTGATCCTGCTCCTTTTGCAGCTATGAGGGGAGATTTAGTAATGCGTAATAAGGCTCGTCGTCAGTGGAATATTCCTGAAGATGTTCCATTGGTGGTAACTGTTGCTAACTGCAAGCCCCAAAAAGATCCTTTGTTTCATATTGAAGTATTTAGGGAGTTTTTGAAGCTTGAGCCAGAAGCTTGGTTTCTTTTTGTAGGGGATGGGGTTTTGAAACCTGCTTTAGTAAGTCGTATTGCAGAGCTAGGACTGACTGAAAAAGTTGTCTTACCTGGGTTTATCCCTGACTCCAGGTTAGCTTTGGCAGCAGGTGATGTCTTTTTGTTAGCTAGTCGTTGGGAGGGACTGCCTCGCTCTGTATTAGAAGCAGTTACTAGTGGTTTGCCTGTTGTGGTAAAAAACTCTGGTTGGGTAAGAGATATTGCTTGGGCTGGAAATATCATTCATACTTTAGATACAAATTCTTCCTCTACAGCTTTTGCTGAAGTACTTGGAAAGACTCTTACTAAAAAAGGAATAGATTTTCATACTACTTGTAGTGACTTGCCGGAAGAGTTTAATCTTTCTGGTATGCTATGTAAACTAGAAAATGTCTATAAAAGGCTTTTGCCATCCTAGCTATTAGGAAACTTTCAAGAAGTTTAAAGACACAACAAGTTTCTTAAATTGATTAAAGAGGTATTCGTTTGTAGCCGTATTTCTTTAGTAAAGGTAGCGTTAGTAAAGATAGAAGTTTTATCTTTATGGGTGATTTTGTCTTCCATTCCTCATCTTTGTTGAGATGTATCGATCCTTTTCTACGCATACGATTACCGGCAACTCCGTGACCAGGATTGAAGTCTGCATTAGCTTCTACAAGGTCAACTAAGTCTTTGGTATCAATCTTAATAAAGTTTTCAATTCTTGAAATTTGACTGCTAGGGTCAGAAACAATATCTTCATACCTTAAAAACAATAAATCAGAGAGATTTATTTCGGATTTCATTCTCTCAATATAACTATTAACTACAACCCAACCAATCAGTCCTCTGACAACACCACCGAATATCTTTGCTGGTGAACCTGCCTCAAGTCGGCGGTTAGAGCCTCTATTTATTGACCACATAACGGCTCTTGGATCACGAACTAAATGGATTATTTTGATATTGAAAGAACTACTTTGCATTAGAAGTAAAACTCTGTTGAAGGTCTCTCTTGAGGTTTTAGAAGAATCCACAATTATTCTCTTATCGCTTACTTCAATAATGGACTGAAGTGTAATTTGCCAGAGTTTTTCGTAGCTAACCGGGTGTCTAAATGGAAAATGTAATTTTTCTGTGCTTCTAGTTAAGTAAGCAGCATCATTAGCATTCATATCAGGAAACGCAGTGTATACTTTACCTAAAACTTGAGACCAGAAATTACAATCTTGATACCGTTTTCCACAGGAGCAATTCGAGTTTTCTGCTACTTGTCTAAAAAGAAAAGATAATTCACCTGCTCCAAAGATCGCCTCATGATTGTTGAGTATAGTATCTACCAAAGTAGAGCCGCTACGACCATAACCTACTACATAAACTATTGTTGGTTTGATATTATCTGAATCTACCATATTTATTCATGTTTTTTTATTATATGTTGTCAAAGATTTTCTATAGATTGATTAGAATTACAAAGTTTTTTATATAGTTTACTATAGCTTTTGTGCATCCGCATGAGAGAAAAGTTTTGTTCAACAACTGCTCTGTTTTGTTGTCCTAGCTTTTCTAGTGTCCCTTTTGGTTCTAAACTCAGTTCTCTAATCGCTGTTGCCCATTCAGAAATATTCAGATCAAGTACTTTCACCCCATTTTTACTATGTTTAGCGATTTCCTGATATGGACTTATTTTTGACAAAATTACGGGAAGTTTCAATGCCATTGCTTCTAGCACCGCATTGCCAAGTCCTTCCCAAATGGAGCTTGAGATGTAGATATCTGAGTTGAAAACTTCTTTATATACGTCTTCGCGTTTAAGAAGACCAGTGAAAAAAACTCGATTGCTGAGATTTAGTTTTTCTGCTTCACTTTGCAAGCTCATCAGTAGAGGTCCATCACCCACTAGGGTCAGAGTAAAATGGTGCGGTAATTGCGTAAGGACTTCTAATAGAAACGATAAATTTTTCTGTTTGACGGCTCTATTCACAGAGACCAGTTTAAACTGTCTATTATCACTATTAGTAATGGAAAAAGATTCTTTTGCCACAGAGTCTATTGCATTGATATCTATGCCGTTATAAATCACAGAAGATTTGCTTTTTATAATTTGTCTAATTCTATATGGCGTTGCTTTGTAACTTGAGTAACTATTAAAACCAACTATATGACTCAAGAGAATATTTAACACCGTTCCTATTTTGTTAAGTGAACTATATCTATTATAAACATTGTGAACAGTGTATAGTTTCGGGATATCAAATCTACTTCTTAACAGAAGTAGCAGAGACAGAAACTGAAATATACAAGCTATTTTTGGATGATGTAAGTGGCACAATAAAGGTTGTTTTCGCTCAATAGTATCTTCAATAAGACGAAATATATTTTGGTAAAATATTCTTAATTTTTTATTGCACTCAACTAAACTGATGTTATATGCAGCTAACCGAGACTCATAGAGGTATTTAATCTCCTTAGCTATAGGAAAAAACACAATCACAAAGTGCTTTTCTTCTGGATATATCTTAGCTCTATACAAGACAAATTCATTAAGAGGCATACTAGTCGGATCGATATCGTTAACTATATTAATAACTACTCGTGATTGCTTTTTGGACATACTTTTTCTGTTGTTCGCTGTACGTATTAAAAATGATCAGAAGTATCCAGAGGAAAGGATGATAAAAAGTTGAGATAATGAATAGGTGCATAGTTCCTGACAGAAATCCTGTCAGGAACCATAGTTTTCCTGGTAATTGTGACACTGTTATCCTGTACAAAGAAAGGCATAAAAACAAAGCAATCGGTAAGAAAGAAACTAATCCACCCTCAAGTATTAAAAATAAGTACCAGTTTAGTGAGCTATCTAAATTATTGCTTGATTGAGAGCCTACCCCCTTACCAAGCAAAGGAGCTTTTGGTATATTCTTGAGACTAGCTTCCCAAGCTGCTAGTCTCGTTTGTGCGCTTCCGTCTTGCTGAAGAGTGACTTTTGTCCAGATAGGGAACGTATATTTTTTTATAATAGATTGTGTTTGGAAAATATCCAAGACAATAGTAGTAGATAGCAAAATAATTACTAACAAAGTTAAGATTATTTTTGCTATATATTTGCGAGAAAGATTGATTGAGTAATTATGTGAGCATATTAATAATGTTGTAATTAGGAAGCCTATAGGCAAAAATACCATAGCTGCTGAAAATGTAGTCAACCAGGCAAAAACCACAAGCAAAGTTATAGAACTTTTTATTAGGTTAGAGATAGTAACAGTAAATTTACAAATACTCTTCCCTTTCCATAAAGTCCACAAAGCAATAGGAGTAAGTGTGTTCAGGTAAAATGCTAATATAGTTGGCTCATGTGCTAAACCATAGCTTCTAGAAAATTGACCTAAATAAGTTGCTCTAGCTACATTTTCTCTAGGTATAAGTGTTTGAATATCAAAGTTAGTCAAAAGCTCTATCAGAAACTCAGATGCTGTAAAAAAGCTAATGAAAATTACAGCAATTGTATTAATTTTAAGTAGAGCATAATAGCTAGCATTTTTATAAGCAATACCTTTTAATACTAAATATCCTAAAATCAATACACAGAAGTAGGCTAATATGTAACTTAGCGTCTTTTCATTCCAATTGGCAATTCCTGACAAACATACTCCTATGAAGCAGGCAATAACAAACAAATCCTCTGTCTTGTATATATGATGAGAGATTTTTCGCTTACCAACAATAGACGCGAAATATATTCCTATTATAACCAATAGTATTAAAATACTTATAGGTAGATTAGGAGCTAAAGAATAGGCATCTGTCCAGCTTACAAAGAAAATATAGCTGCAAATTAATGTTTGCAAAATTGACTTCATTTTTTATCTCTAAAGTTTTTATCTAGAGTTAAAGTAGTGCGCCCCTGCTTTAGCTTAACTCTTTCATACAAATGAAAGGTATCCAAAATTGTTTTTGTAATATCTCTAATTAATCTGTAGACAATACCTAAAACTATGCGTGGAAGAGTATATTTATTTTTTTGAAGAACTCTAAATATTTCTACAACAGGTGCAATTTTCATAGAACTAGTAATACCCACCTTTCTGAAATGAGTTATTATTTCATTGATATAAACAGTTTTCACACTTTCTGAATGGTAAGCTTGCAACATAAAGTCATAATCAGCAGAAGTTTCAAAGCTTGAGTCGAAAAAACCAACCTTTGAATAATATACTCTTCTTCGTACAAAACAAGTAGGATGACTAAATGGTGCTTTTTCTACAAAAGAAAATCGGCTTTTTCTAAAGCCACAAATACTTTCTACTGCACCTTTATAATCACAATTTGCCATTGCACCGTGTACAATATCTAAGTTCTCATCATTGAGAAAAAGCTTAATAGCTTTCTCTACAGCAGAATGACTGTACCAATCATCACTGTTTAAAATACCAATAATCTTGCCACTTGCCGTTTTAATTCCTTTATTCATAGCATCGTAAATACCTTCGTCTGGTTCAGATATAAAACGAATTTTTTGAGGGGATTTAGATTCGTATTTTTTAATAATAGATAATGTATTATCTGTAGACTTACCATCTACGAAAATATACTCAATATTTGTGTAAGTCTGATTCAAAACTGATTCTATTGCTTCTTTAAGATATTTTTCGCTATTGAGACAAACAGTAATCACTGACACTAATGGTTGTTCTTTCATATCGATACTCTTATTTAACTCGCTCTAACCAAAAGCATCCAGGCCATCCGTCATCTCGATTACTCAAACCAACTAGAGATTCTTCCATCAATTTAGGGTATTTTCTGTACATATAATTACCAGCAAATAGAACTCTAAAGCTGTTGTTGTAAGTTAGAAACATCTGAAGTAAATATTGTTCATTCCAAAATTTCTTTCCCTTGATTAGCCACTCTTTAGGATATTCGTATGGGAAACAGATGTCATGTATATGTACTATTGTTCCTACTGGCACTCTTGATAGTAATTTGAGGTAAATAAAATGCACATCATTACCACATTTAGCAACATGAGATGAATCAATAAATAATATATCTCCACTACTTATATGCTCAAGAAGTTTATCACCTAACTTCTCTGCTTTCATTTGAAGAAGTTCTACATTGTTACTTTGTTTAACAAGTTCGAGAAGAAAGGCATTGGGATATGGCTCAATTGAACTTACTTTTCCATAATGCCCTTCTTCTTCGTTCCTCTTTAAGGCAGTTGACGAAACTTTAGTAGAAGAACCTGCTCCTATTTCCACTATTCGCTTCGGTTTATATTCTCTAAGCATACCGTACAAAACTGAGCCATCGCCATTTGACTCATAACCGGAGTGAGTGTAAAGACTAGAATACTCTTCTACATACCTAGTTATTTCACCCAACAAATTAAGCATAGCTTGATCATCAAAATTAATCCCTTCCAAAGGAAATATTTCACTGAAGTCATAGCTTTTCAAATCTGCTGTATCTGGGATAGGCCAATAGAAATGATTGGGAGAAATGTGGACTCCTAATTTTTCCCACAAAGTCCAAGTTTTTATACAAAATTTCCTAATCCCTTTTTCTGTCAAAGTATTTAAGTTTATCATTTTGTAGCTTTTACCTCCTGATAACTTCTTCAATAAATATCATAATCACTCTTTTACAAAAATACTGTCTTCCTGTAATATTCGACCACTTTTACGACTACGTAAATCTTCAAGTGAGCCTGCGTAAGTAAAGCCCCAATTTACCAGTTGCTTATATATATCGTTGAATAGCGGCTGAGATTTGTATAATTCCTCAAATGAAGTTTCTAAGATAATAACTTTGGCTCTTTTGATAGTCTTTTCACCACCTCGCAAAACTTTATCTTCATAACCTTGAACATCTACTTTAATCAAAAGAGAATCGATAATAGTGAGCTTATCAGCAATAGTATCCAGCCTTTCAACCGTTATACTGATAGGTTTGCTGTTGCTAGTTTTGGGAAATTCTGTCTTGTGCAAGTTAGTCATCTCTAGTAGAGATGAAGATGGTGTAAAGTCATTCCATTCAATTATTGAATCTCTGCACTCATCTCCTAGTGCTATATTGAACCCTGTGAAGTTTTTCACGTTTGCCATTCTTCTCTGTAACTTCTCAAAGCATTTTGGCAAAGGTTCAAATGAGTAAATTTGTGCTTGTGGAAAAATAGCATTGATGGTAACCGCAGATATACCAGCATGAGCGCCTATGTCAATTACAGTTCTAATGTTAAGTGATTTAAGCCAGGGCTGATCGAGTGAGATGAATTTGTTAATCGAACCTCCCTTGCGTTTCAACAGTAAAAGCTTTGGGTTTTCAATTATATGAGTTACTATTTGGATTCGATAAGCTATTTTTGAGAGTAAAGCCATGTATTGTTCTTATGTTAGTTTCTGTTTTGTGGCTATAAAATTATAAATTTTCTTACCAAAGTTGTTACGGTAATCTTTGATTTTGACTAAAAGGTTTGCTTTATCAAAATAGTATAGCAGTTCTCAATCACATGAGGTACACTAGCATTTTCTAATGCTCCCTACTCCCTCAAACCAAGGTCTTTTGTACCTAACTAGTACGAGAATTGCTATATAAGTTTATTCCCAAGTTCATTAGTTCTTCTAGCAAATCTTTAACTGAATAAGCAAAGCCAATTGTATTTAGGTCAGAAGCTTCAAAGATAATTAATAATTTTTCATTAGAAAATAAAACATTTTTTAGTCCTTCAAAAACAAGTTTCTCTGCACCCTCTACATCTATCTTTATGCAATCTACTTTATTTACCTTATAATCTTCTGCAAACTTATCTATGCTAACTGTTGGGACAGAACACCATTCCTCTATCTGTTGCAACGGATGATTGTTTTTAGCCATAGAGTTCATAGCACCATCTTCAGAAATTGCAAACTTAGCCGTACCATTTTTGTTACTGACAGCAGACTCTATAACTGTTACATTAGTCAGATGATTAATCGCAATATTATGGTGAAGTAATTTCAATTCTCGTTGTCCTGGTTCAAAAGCGTAGACATGACCAGTTATTCCTACTTGCTTTGCTGCTATAACTGTAAAAAAACCAGCATTAGCACCTACATCAAGAAAAATATCGCCAGGCTTTAACAAATTTAGCAAAAACTTAGCTTCAACAGTTTCAAAGCCTCCACAGAATAAGGCACAGCCAATAGCAGTTTTCAGTGGATAGTCAAAGCGAGAGCCATCAATCAAAGAGAAAGTGCTAACTTCATCTACTGGCAAAATACATCTTGCCTTAAATACATATAACAAAAAGCGACGGCGAACCCTAGACAATAAATTACTAATAGTCAACATTTTTTAGTCAAACTCTGAATTAGATCCTGGAGGTTGATTCCTCTCACTGAATTAAACCAAGCCAAAACAATAATAACTTGCACTACAAGGATCAATACTCTATAGACCAGTGAATCAGGAGAAATTATACTGATAAATGTAATCAATAAAAACCAAGCTACTGGTACTTTCAGCCAATGTAACCATAATTTGGTACGAATGGTCAATTTTTTCATCGCAAAAAATGTTAGTAACCAGACGAACAAGTAACCAGCATTTCCTACAGTTGCTCCTAACAAACCAAAATTATATGAACCAATAGTTATAAAAATAAGCGATATGCTTCCACTAATAAACTGAATGGCCGTGAAACTTCTTGCAAAGCCTAAACCAAGAAGAATGTAGTAACCAACTGCGTTAAGAGAATAAAATGAATAAATTACTGTGGCAAAGTAAAATGCTAGTGTGTATGCAGCAGTATACTTGCCCGGAATCATAACTTCTACTACTTGAGGCGCAAGTGCCATAAGTATTGCACCTGTTCCCAAAGCAAATACACAATTTATCTCTAATGATTGTTTCACTTGCCTTTGCAGGACTAGCTTATCGAATTTCCCTTGAGCAGTCTGCTTGCTTATTGCTGGAAGTAAGGGTTGAATAGCCAAAGCAGAGAGTGAATTAATTTGTACTGTTATATTAGTAATCGCTGCATAAACTCCTAACAAGGTAGTTCCTAATGAAGCTCCAACCAATATCCGATCAACTCTGCTGAAGAGTGCGCCCCCTAGTGAGCCTAACCAGGTTGTCAAGCTATATTTAGCAATAGTTAATCCTTTATTTCTATCCCAAGTTGGGCGTATTTTCATACCTCTAAAAAGCAACCAGACAACCAAACAATGGGCAATTAAAATTCCTATGCTTGTTACTGCGTGCCACTGCATTAGCTCTTCTGTTTTTCCACCAAGCCAAGCAACCACTAACATACCGAAGTTAATAAAAACTATCTGGATTGTATTAATAATATTGATTAATGCGTACTTTTGATAAGCCTGTTCAACTCCAATAAAAACTCTTTGGAGTAATTGTGTCCAGACTACTACTGCACCAACCTGTAGAGCTTTCACAATAGGTGAATGCTGACTTTGAGGTAGTCTAGGTAATAATTCTACTAGCTCCGGAGCAATAATCAATAAGCAAATAGCTGCTGAGGTTGCCAACAGTAACATAGTGCCTAATGCTACTGTTAGCGTCTGAGAGATACCATCAACATCCTTATTAGCTAAATCCCTAGATAAAAAGACAGTGGTAGATACAGAAAGACCAGCTTCTGCTAAACCGACAATTCCAACCATAGTTGAAGCCAGCGTCCATACACCATATTCTTCAATACCAATGAGGCGTATAAGTAGCGGAATAGTCAGTGTAGACAATCCTATACGAATTACTGCACCTAAAACATTATAAAGCCCATTTTTTAGCACTTATACGTTTTCATAACTCCTAGTAAGCTTTTCTGGTATTGACACTTGATCAAGGATTATTTGAAGGGTTATGATTCTAATTTCATAAGTTGCTATCATAACTACTTTGGCAATTCTCCAAAAACTTCCCGATAACGCTCCAACTCAGCCTCCAACTCTAAAACCCTTCGCCGCTCCCCCTCCGCAATCGTAGGAAGCCAACTTCCCTCCCCATCAAACCAACGCAACCAAAGCCGCTCAATGCCATCATACCTCCCCTGCCATAATCCCAACCCTAACTCTAGACTAGGAATCCAGAAACGAGACTCAGAAAGCTCAATAGAAATGTAACGGTCAGCTTGAAGAGTAAAAACTTGCAACTCATCGTTGTAGCGGTCAAAAACAACATAATAAGGAACACGCAAAACCTGTTCATAAACCTCCCACTTCGTAGATGGTTGATTAACCTCCCGCAAAGTTTGCCCCAAATCCTCCTTCTCCGTCCCTGGTGACAGCAACTCCACCACAATAAAGGGATTAACCCCTTCTTGCCAAACCACATAACTCAACCGCAAGTCTCGCTCTTCATATAACCGGGAAACCCCCAACACAGCAAACCAATCCGGACGCTTATACCATTGGCTATGGCGGGGGTCATAGTAAAGATTGAGGTCAGTCCCTGTAAAAATCTGGTCAGGAGAATAACCCACCGGGCGAAAAGTCTCCCGTAAAAGCTGGGGTTGCAAGTTGTGAAATTCGTCCGGCAAACCAGGCTCTTCTGGATCTTCGCTCTTGAGATCATACATTGTCGGTAAAACTTCTTTTGGGGGTTTGGGAGGGTTGGTTTGGTACATTGTTATAGCGAGTAGTAGTCTGTCAATTTCCAATTGACGGTTAAAGGGTAAGGGGGAAAGCGCCGAGACCCCGCGTCGGCGTAAGACGCAAGGGAATGCTCGGTAAGACAGGGTAAGGGTAGTACACTTGATACTTAAGTTATACCCAAATTCAAGGTAACTTCCATAAGCTGCTCCTAGTTTTTACTGAAGATATTACATAGATTTTAAATCAGGCAGAAAACTTCTCTCCAAAATCTCCCCTAACTCAAAAGGACAAGACAAGGGAAACACTTCCTCAGAAAGACCAGTTTCTCTAGAAGCATCCCGCACCGCCTTCGGGTAAACCATCTCCAGCCCTGCCTCTAACTTCCCCCGCAAACTAGGACTATCCAACAACAACGCTTCAATTTCATCCCTCTGATGCTCAATTGTTACCAACCAACTCTTGCTTTGCTTTTCCGGTTGGTATTGCCATTTGAGGAGGTGCATCACTAAAACTTGTAAGCGGCTACGCAGTTGACGCAGATCAAGCTTCCCCATACTTTCTAATTCTTCAGCAATATGCTCACCATCAATTTCTGTCAGACGACCATCTCGTAACAACTCCACATTTTTATTCAGCCAAGCATGGAAATCTAGATCGTATTCAGCCTGTAAATCCATCGTCCCTCATGCTCCTATCTCAAACTAGAAACCATTTATCCATTACTAGGTAAATTATTGGGATCTATACCTAAAGTACGCAAATATTCTGCTAACTGTTCCGCTCTTTGTTTTTCCTGAAGGGCAACTTCTTCTGGCAGCAAGTAGCGATCGCCAAATTCATCATACCAAGATAGAAACTCCTGTTCAATTCCACCAATAACCCCTTGATGTCTGCCTATTCCCAAACCAACTTCCGCCAGCCATAAAGGTTCGCCTATTTGTAGCTGATAATTACCCTCGACCAATTTATAAACTTCCAGAGGTTGATGTTGATCCCGTTGCCAATATTCGGGGTTATAAATGATGTAATAAAGTACCCCTAATTTTTGATAAATTGCTAACTTTTCCTCATATTCGTTCCCTGGAGTGTAGGATACTATCTCTAACGTCAGAATTGGTACTACTTCCTTCTCTTCCCAAACAACATAGCTTCTGCGGGATTTGCCACCTTTTTTACGTTCTACCCCCAAGCTAAGAAATCCATCTGGGACTATAGGCACTCTAGGATTAAGACCTGTTGTATGGTAAATTCCCATATCTACACCGAAAAACCAATCAGTACGGTTAGTCCAGATTGAGTTCAGCAAAAATAGGAGAATATTAGGCAGAAAATTCTGGTCTTCATTGTCCACTGGTATATCATCCGAACAAGCTAATTCCTCGCTACTGGGTAAATCTATAAGCTTAAGTTGATCTAAGGACATAAGCTGTTAGGGTAAGGTGATATTTAATTGTAGCGATTGTCTTAAATGTCAAGGTAAAAATCAAAAAATCAGCCTTGTAGGGTGCTGTTAGCCGAAGGCGTAACGCACCATGTTTTTTGGGATTAACTTTGGTGCGTTACGGCGCGAACTCACTGAATGGGTTTGAGGTTAAAGTTAAATGCGCCCCTAACACACCCTACTAAAAACCCAAGTAGGGGCAAAAGATAAGATCAGCCGACAATATCACTAATAATTGCCCCTGCTAAGGGATTGTCGAAACTACTATGGCGGAATAACCAATTAATTAATTGAGGCTCTATATTAAATACTTCTGCCGAAACTTTACCTTCTAAAAATAGCAAAACTAATTCAAGTTGTAAGGTGATTTTGTTTCCTTGGGCATCGTAGATATTTATTCTGGAAAACTCTTGGGGATATTCGTTAATATCGTCGCCAAAATCTTGGAAATAAGCATCAACTCCTAGATTTTCAGGGACAATAGATTTTAGCTTCGTAAAGAAATCTGCAACGTTATTTTCAAACAAATTAGGCTTAAGTGTTCCTTTGAAATTATTATCATCAAAGTTCAGATCAAATAGCTCTAAATTAAATCTTTCATCAATCAACTGTTTCAGTTGCTGAGTCGTTAATGTTGAGTTTTTAGTTTCAAAGCTTTTAACTACACCAAGTCCATAATAAGTTCCCATTTTAGACCTCCCTAGTCGCAACTACTCTAAATGATGATATTAAATTAATGTAATCTTGAAAAAGGTTTGATATGAGTGGACATCAAAAATTCTCTAACCTAACTCAAAGTTTTTCGACCCAAAGGAAAGCAAAAATAGCGGCGAAAAAAACACAGCTATATGAAGAAGTAGTCCTTGATGAATTGCGCCAAGCCTTAAAAATATCTCAGACAGAACTCGCAGCAAAACTAAAAGTCAAACAACCTGCTATTTCACTGTTGGAAAAGCGTACCGATATGTATGTTAGTCATTTGCGTCAAGTAATCCAAGCAATGGGAGGTGAGCTAGAAATAGTAGCACGTTTTAGGGATAGTGAGGTGAAAATTGAAAACTTCAGTGAGTTTACATCGAAATAGCTTTCCATTAGAGCAAATCTACAACGCTTCTGGCTTACGACACAAAGTTTTTATAATGTGAGTATGTCTCAATTTTACTGCCTTAAGTAGCGCCATTTCTTAGATGGAAACCTTGACCCTACTGTCTTTCCAGTTTACCCAACATAATTAAGCTTTCTAAATCTTCTGTGGCACTATCTAAATATTGTTCAACTACTTCCCTTACCTTTCCTAATTGCGAGTCTGTCGCCCCTCCTAACATACGGCTAATATCTGCTAAATCCTGGCTTCTTCCTGCCAATAATTTCATCAATACTAAATAGGGCAAATCTATAATCGGTAGACCATCAGGGGCATAATTAGGATTAGTTATCGCTTCTTTTGCCCAGGCTTCCCCCACCTCCAAAACATCTAAAGCTGTCCCATCTGTTAATTGCCATTGACTTCCTGCAATACTCAACTCGCCTATTTTTTGATTTCCTCCTTGTTCAAGATCCTCATAAACAAGTGCGGCATCTTCCAACTTTACTAAAATATCCAAATCCAACGTCATTCTTTCCGGCATATAAAGCCTAGTAGCAACCCCACCAACCACCACAAAAGGAGCTTGTTTGATGATTTCATTCAGATTAGTCACAGCATGATTCCAAGTCCTTCGGTTTAAGAAATTTATACTACTTCCTGTTCCTGGCTGAACTCGTTTTTTAACTAAACGAATAAAATATTTGCGTCTTTCACTATGAGGATCAGCAATTGGTTGCTTCATAAATTATCCCATAGCCTGGAGAAATTCTGTTACCGCGTCATATTGGTCAGCATACATAATATACCGACTCAGTAGAGCAATATCTAACTTAGGCAACAATTCACTGTGGTTAACCTGCTCATACTCTTCTCGTAAACAAAATATTTTTAGTAAGCCATCTTCCCAAAACCAAACTTCAGGAACACCTATTCGTTTATAAAACTGTAGCTTATCTATTCCTCCACTAGTAAAAATAACTTCAACTACCAAATCGGGAATCGCTTTTTTAGTTTCCAGGTTGTAGGATTCATCAGGTTCCTTTCTAGAATTTTGTTCTTTGCTTCCTAAAGTAGGACTACCTCTGCCGTAAAAACGTATGCCTTTATGCCTCATGTAAGCTTCAAGCAGCAAACCTATTGTTTTCTTCGCCTCCTCATGTTCTGGACTAGTAACCATAATCTCTAAAACGCCATCTAGGTAAGCTAGCTTTACTCCTGCTATCTTCTCAAACGCCGTTTCAATTAGCTCTAACTGTGACCAACTAATTCCTGAAAAAGTAAGACACTGTTGTTGATTTTCTGGTGTAACTAGAGCTACCGTCATAAGCTACAAATATTTAATCTTAACCCATTGCCCCAAACTTCCTGATACCACATCCTATACGAGCTTGGCGACGGGTGAATTCCCCTACGGATGGGTTTCCTTCCGGATGAATCACCCCCATAGCTTGATGCCATAAATTTGGTGGCACAGGCTGAACTTCATATTCCCGCTCACCCTTCCTACAAATATGATACCACCGCGTTTCCTGACATAAAGGACACCAAAAGGCTTCTAGCCACTCTCCATCTAAACGTATTGCTGTACGACTAGCTACCAACATCAGAGCCGATAAACGATTCATCCCTCGTGCGCGTAATATTTCTGCTGATTCTGTATAAAGAGAATACTTTTGGCTAACACTATCTAAAAAACAACCATGTTCTGGGCAGTAAATCCTTCGTCGCTGGGAGCGTTTCCGATTTCGGACACACTTCTTCTGCACTTCGGCCTCCAATAAAATACCTCAATTCTGGACGAGTATTAAAATAAGAAGGTTGCGGCGAAGAGACTGAGATCAATAAGACCATCGAAGCCCACTTCAATTAATCTGAATAATGAATTTTCCTTTAGTACCATACACCATAATTCTAGTTTTGTGTTAATTAAATTCTCCAAGATGGGCTATGGCCCCCTATGAGGAGACAGAAGTAAGAAAACTACGTAGTATTCCCAGGATTTTCTCTAGATTTTTCAAAAAATATTCATCTAAATCCACTTCTATGCTTTTATCCGTTAAACGCATAAACTGCCATAAGCTTCCTGTAGTAACACTTCCATATATGGTTGTTATGTTTTTCCCTCTCGCTTCATTAAACATCTGAGCAGCAATCATCTCTGCCATACATTGCCCTAAACCAGAGTTAAGATTATCATTTTTGACTTCAACCAAAATTGTCACGGGGGCTTCAATTATCAACTGAGAGGGAGAATTACTAATTAAGAAATCGCAAAATCCCGTCAAGCCCTTTTGTGCATTGACATTAAACTCCTTACCAGAAAAAATACTAACTTGGTCTTGGAGTTGTTTTTTGATTTCGATGAGTATAGGTAAAATAATTGCTTCTGATTTGACTTTTTCCGTTGCGATCGCCAAAGCCAGAGGAATATTATATTTTAAAGTCTCTGCTAAAAAATCGCTATATTGAACTTCTGGTACTTCGGCAAAAAGTCCAACTTTTTCTTGAATAGTAACGCTAAAGTCTTGTTGAACTTTTTCGAGGCTAAATTGGCTATAAGGCATGACTAACGCAGTAGTTTCTCTCGCAACAATCCATCTGCCCAAACTTGGTCTTCTCCTTTCAAAGGGGGTATTGCTTCAATGGTGTAATTTAAAGTAAGATCGAAGCTAGCCCTTTCGTAAACTTGTTCTAAGACGGTTTGCAAATTTACCAAAGGTTCTTGGTCTTCTGAACGTAATGGCAGTGGAAAAGAAGGAATTTCTTCCCGGACACCAAACAAATAAAGTTCAGCAAAGGGTCGTTTGTTACTACGACTTATTAAAATACTATAATCTCCAGGTGACCTCTGTTCCAAAATTTCCATTGGCTTTCCCCTTCGGAGTAGATCAATCTCAATTAAATGGGTTAAGCTACCTAATACTTCTAAGCGTTTTCTTTCATAGGTTGCTCGTCCTACTCCTGGACGCTTGTTCTTCGGTGATAAAATTTCTATGGCTGTTACCACTGCTTCTGTACTAATTTCTCGAATTTCCAGGTAACTTTCCCGAAACTCCTCTGGCATTGGTGTTCTAACTGTTATAGCTTTAGTCTCTTGCAAAAGAGTTGTTGAAGATGGCTCTTTTTCAGTTACCTTTTTAGAAGAGATAGTAACATCAGGCAAACCAATTAAAGCTGACTCAGCCCTGTCAATATAGGTTCGTTTCTCTACCGCCACTCGATACTTTGGCCGTAATTGGGGCCCAAGAATATCTGCTAGGTTAACAATAAGGCGATTATGAACTTCTGACCACAATTGGGGATGTTCTAAATAAGGATTCATGCCAGGAAAAGGATAAGGCATATTCAAAATATTTTTTCTCAATTAAAAGCCCTCACTTATCCTAACAAAATTACCGGGCAAACTAGTCTTTTCCATTACCCGCAATCTTGTCAACAAAAGCCTGATGTTCTTCTGAATTTAAGCCTTCTTGCAGTACAGTTAAAACTTGCTGCATTTCTCCTTTTAAAAGTGCCTGTACATCCAAATTTAAACCAGGAAAAACTGAACTAGTTAAGATACCAGAAGTATTGGTTGGCTGTTGTTGATATTCCCCTTCTTTTAAAACATACCAACGGAACTGCTTTTCTGGCACAATCCAAACCAGATATTCCTGTACACCATTACGACGATAGACTTGCAATTTATCATACAAATCATAAGAAGCACTACTAGCGGCCACCTCAACAATTAACTCTGGTGCGCCTTCTATGTAATCATCTTCATCAATTCGAGATTGTCCCCCACAAGCCTCATTTAAGCGCAGCAAAGCATCTGGCTGGGGTTCATTGTCTAAATCTAAGCGCACTGTGGCATTATCTGCTAATTCAACCCCAGGTGTAGCAACTTTATAAGTACCTAGCCAAATCATTATGTCTGCATGGGGTTCAGCATGACGCTTGATTCTCACAGGTGATGCCACGTAAACAACTCCTTCTATTAATTCTGCTTTTTTCTGGTGAGGCATAAGCTGATAAAGCCGCTCAAATTCTTTGCGACTTAGGCGATCGCCATTTTCAAAAGCAGTATTTTGGGGTGAAAGAGTCAGATTAGAGTTCATTTCCAAACCTCCGTTAAATCCAAAATAAAACCAGGTAAAACATCTTCTCCGGAGACACTTTGAGGATGTTCTAATACTTCCTTATCAACGCCAGGGCGGTAAATTTCTACTCTCCGGTTTTTCCTATCTAACAACAAACCCAAACGAGTACCATTGTCAAGATACTCCTGCATTTTTTCTTGTAATTTCTTTAGGCTATCTGAAGACGAACGTAATTCAATAACAAAATCAGGACACAAAGGAGCAAAACCTTCTTGCTGTTCTAAGGTAAGATTGTCCCATCTTGGCTGACTTACCCAAGCCGCATCAGGGGCGCGAATTGCACCATTAGGGAGCGTAAAGCCGCTTGAAGAATTAAACGCCTTACCTAACTGGTTTTGACGATTCCATAACCATAGTTGCCCTTCAATATCTAAGTTGCGATTGCCGGTAATACTTCCCGTTGGTGGCATAACTACTAACTCTCCTGTGGCTGTTAATTCTAACTGCCAATCTCGATTAACCCTTGCTAATTGGGCAAATTGTTCATGGGTTATTTTAAAGGTTTCAGGGATTGTTAAATTAACCATGTTAAACGAAGTTCTTTAGGTTTCAAGCAAAACGAAATAAGAGGTAAACGTTACTTTTACTGTATCTTAGGCTAACGAAAAGTGAAAAAAGAAAACCCAGAGAGAAGGAAAAGTAAATTTGGTGAAATAGAAGTTTTTACCATTCCCGAAAAGAAGAATTCCTTTTCTCCCAATCATCTTCTACCCTTTCCAATTCAACTTCAATTTCCGCTTCTAATTCGTTTTCAATAGGAAGATGATCTTTGAGAGGTTTAACTACTTTAACGATGGCATCCTGAACAAAAGACTTAAGAAATTCATCCTTGCGAGAAAGCTGAAATTGCCTTTGTACAACCTCGGTTATGCCCCCGTCTCCCCAATCTTGATCGTGGCGAAAATATTCAATGAAACTTTTGCCGGCGATGCGAGTTAAATAAGCGGCGGTTACTCCTTGAATCGCTTTACCAATTAGGTAGGTAGCTACGTTTAATTGTAAAACCCTCGCAATTAATTCCGTTGCCCCTTTAACTACCCCCAAACTAACTAAAGTTTTACCTAAAGAAAGGGCTAATTCTCTTCCCCTTTCTACATTTAATTCACAACCATAAATGCGACCAATTTCTACTACCATTTGGGCATTAACAGCAGCGGTGGCTAACATATCAATTACTGGTAAAGGAGTAACAGCAATCACCCCTGCCCCAATCCACTGAAAGCGTTCGATAATTTTATCTGCTTGCTTGCGACGCTGTT
Source organism: uncultured cyanobacterium (assembly GCA_963793425.1). Classification (GTDB taxonomy): domain Bacteria; phylum Cyanobacteriota; class Cyanobacteriia; order Cyanobacteriales; family CAWCAG01; genus CAWCAG01. The sequence continues at coordinate 55,439 of CAWCAG010000001.1, forward strand.
TGTCAATAAGCTTGCGGGCTTCTTCTCCTAAACGCTGGGATTGTAAGAGGATGTTATCTGCAACTAAGTCTTCTCCTTCAGCCCGTAAGACCGCTGCAAGGCGTTTAATGAGGGGCATTACTTCTGACTCTGGTTTGACTATTTCTCCGCTTTCTAAGGGAATAGGTTGAGGGTTCGCGGCGATCGCCACTAAATCTGAAGCGGCGATGAAACCTTTGATTCTTTCCCTTAATCTTGCTAAAATCACTTCTTGATCTTGTTGGGAATAGAGGTCAGTTTTGTTTAAAACTAATAGCGATCGCTTACCAATTTCTGCTAAAGCTTTTAAGGGTTGATATTCTGATTGACGTAAGTCGTTATCAACAATAAATAATAGTAAGTCTGCTTCTGTGGCTAACTGTCTGGCTAACTCTTCTCGTTCCGTTCCGGCAATGCCTGCTTCTAATATACCTGGTGTATCTGTAACTAAAATATCTCGACTCAAACCGCGCATTTTCATGCAATAGGTTTCCCCCACTTGGGTAGTTCCCATGGGGGCATTAACTTCCCCAACTACCCTACCAATTAAACTATTTACCACAGAAGTTTTACCCGCCGAACCTGTACCAAAAACAACAACCCGTAACTCTCCCCTAGCCAAATTTGCTTCAATTTCCCGTGAACGACTTAACAAAGCTTGGCGAGTTACTTCGTCTTGAACTTGCGTTACTTGCTGTTGAATCGCTTTTAAATTTTCTTCTGCTGCTTCGGTTTTTTGTTCCGGCAATCTGGCGGCAATACGTCGCATCTGTTGCTTTTTACTGGAACGTCGATTAGGAGAAGCATAGAAGTAGTAAATAAATACCCCAACTAACAGCCCCAACAAAGTGATTATTAGCAATAACAGCAGAAAAGCGAGAAATGGTGAGGTGAAAGAAGCTTGCCAATAAAGTCGATGCAGGGCAATAATCAGCCAAATAACCAGCCCCAAAATGAGACTGAGGCCAATAATTAAAGTGAGTAAACGAGACAGGGGCATTACACTAAATTTAGCTTTGCTTGCATGGGTTATTGATGGGGGTAGGGAAAGAGCAAAAGTAATAAGTAATAAGTAATAAGTAATAAGTTCGACATATATACAATCATGATAAATTGATGATTGATAATTGATTTCGGGTGCATCGTGTTTTCTAAAGTATTTACTCCTTTGCTAAGTTTAGGTTTAGCTAGTATTAGCTATGGGGCGATCGCAAATCCTCTTAATCCGACAGTAGTTAATGGTAGGGTTGAGTTTCAGGGTTTGGGGACAGAAAATTTACAGATTACTAATTCTCCTGGGGCGATTATTAATTGGCAAGACTTTTCCATTAACAATGGGGAAATAACTCGCTTTTTACAAGAAAACTCTCAAAGTGCCATTCTCAACCGCGTTACTGGAATTAATCCTTCTCAGATTTTTGGTACTTTACAATCGAATGGGGCAGTCTTTTTAATTAATGGTAACGGTATTTTGGTGGGCAGTGGGGCAGTAGTTGATCTACAAAGTTTAGTTCTTTCTACTTTAAATATAAGTGATCAAGATTTTCTCAACGGTAATTATCAGTTTAACCAGATTGGTAATGGTAGTCCGATTGTGGTAGAAAATGGGGCGCAAATTACGACGGTTAATGGGGGTCAGGTTTGGTTATTAGCAAAAACCATTAATCACCAAGGACAGATTACCACCCCCACAGGACAAACTATTTTAGCAGCGGGGACTCAGGTAAAAGTATCCGAGTCTGCTTTGGGGAGAATGGTTTTCAACCTGACAACTGATGGTAGCAACAGTGTTGAACAGTTAGGAGAAATTGCCGTACAACAGGGAGTTGTGGCACTATTCGCTGATCATATTGCTGTAGAGGATAACGCGAGAATTAGTGCTGATGGTATTGGGAATAGCAATGGTGGACAGGTAATTATTCAAGCAGCCAACCAGTTAACCATTGCTGGGCAAGCAGAAGTATCTGCTGATGGAGGCTTAAGCGGGGGCGATGGCGGTACTGTTACTTTAACCGCTTATGATTTGCAAGTATCCCCTGTTGCCAATAGTTATAGCAATGTTCGTGCCAACCGTCGCCACAGTAGCGGGGCTAATGGTACGGTGAGTTTAACGGAGACGGGAAGCCATGATTTAATTCCTGTAGGTGGCGAATTTGCTGTTAATACTTTTACCGATGAAGGGCAAGATACCGCCGATGTTACCGCTTTAAAGGATGGTGGTTTTGTGGTGGTCTGGGAAAGTGAAGATCAAGATGGTAGTGTTCAAGGGGTTTATGGGCAGATTTATGATCAGCAAAATAGTAAGGTGGGAGGAGAGTTTCAAATCAACACAGCTACTACTAACTCCCAAGAAGATCCTCATGTTACTGCTTTGAGGGATGGTAATTTTGTAGTGGTTTGGGAAAGTAATAATCAAGATGGCAACAATCGCGGGGTTTATGGACAGATTTATGATAGTCAAGGTAGTAAGGTGGCAGGGGAGTTTCAAATTAATACCACTACTAACAACTCCCAGGAAAATCCTAGTGTAACCAACTTAGCTGACGGCGGATTTATGGTTACTTGGGAAAGTCGGGGGCAGGATGGTGATGGAGATGGTATTTATGGACAGCGTTACAACAGCAACGGCAATGTGATTGGTAATGAATTTCCGATTAACACCACTACTAACAATGATCAAACTGTTCCTACGGTAGTTGGTTTAGGCGATGGTGGTTTTGTTACTATTTGGGTTAGCAGAGATCAAGATGGTAGCGGAGAGGGAATTTACACTCAACGTTTTGATGGGAGTAGTAATCCTGTCGGGAATGAGTTACAGGTTAATACAGAAACCATTAATGCCCAAAGAGATCCTCATATCACTGGTTTAAACGATGGTAGCTTTGTTGTTACCTGGGAAAGCAATGATCAAGATGGTGATGGTAAAGGGGTTTATGCCCAAGTTTATGATCTTAACAGCAACACTATCAGCAACGAAATTCAAGTTAATTCCTTCATCACCCAAAGCCAAGAAAACCCCAAAGCTACAGCCTTAGCAGATGGTGGTTTTGTGATCGCTTGGGAAAGTTTAGGACAAGATGGTAGCAGTGATGGGGTTTATGGGCAACGTTATGATCGCCAAGGAAATAAAATTGGTAGCGAGTTTGCCATCAACACCACTACTAACGATGCCCAAACTAACCCTTCCCTAATTGGTTTAGCTAATGGGGGCTTGGTGGTAGTTTGGGCAAGCAAGGAACAAGATGGTAGTAGTACAGGAATTTATGGGCAAAGCTTCAGTAAAAATGTTGTGATCGCCCCTCTTGGGGCAACTCTAACCAGGGAGTTGGGGCAGTTTCCTAATTTTGATACTATTGCTGATACTAGTGATAATGTTTTGATTGTTCCTATGATGCCGACAATTCCGACAGGACAATCTTTACCCACTATCATACCAACAATTCCCGTAACAAACTTATCACCTAACTCGTCTCCTAGCTTGCCAGAAACAACCAACTTAGTTGCCCCCTTCTGTTTTGACTTCAACCTGGCACAACCCAGTTTTCGCCCCGAATATTGTCAAATCAACAGAGTTTGGTATCACTCTTCAGGTTCAACCCAGCGATCATCAGCTTTAATCAAACTAATCAACTCTTTTACCCCCTGATCCTCTGGTACTTTCTTAATCTCTTCTCGCCCTCGATATAGAGATATATAACCTGGTTGCTTGCCAACATAACCATAATCTGCATCAGCCATTTCTCCTGGCCCATTCACGATACAACCCATCACCGCAATATCTAAACCAGTCAGATGTTTAGTTGCTTCGCGAACCTTAGCTAAAACTTCTTCGAGGTTAAATAAAGTTCTACCACAAGAAGGACAAGCAACATACTCAACCATCGTCTTCCGTAAGCCCAAAGCTTGGAGAATGCTGTAACAAACAGGAATCTCTTTTTCTGGGGCTTCTGTTAAGGAAACGCGGATTGTATCACCGATACCTTCTGCTAATAAAGTACCAATTCCCGCCGTAGATTTGATCCTTCCATATTCCCCATCCCCTGCTTCTGTAACTCCTAAATGGAGAGGATAAGCCATACCCAACTCATTCATTCGCTTAACCATTAAGCGATAAGCTGCTAGCATAACAGGAACTCGCGAAGCTTTAAGAGAAAGAACTAAATTATAAAAATCTAGTGACTCACAAATTTTAATAAATTCTAGGGCGGATTCTACCATTCCTTCTGGAGTATCGCCGTAGGTAAACAACATTCTTTCAGCTAAAGAGCCATGGTTAACCCCAATACGCATAGCTTTCCCTTGATCCCGTAAAGAAATTACCAAAGGTTCTAAGGTTTGACGAATCTTCTGCCCAATTTCATTAAATTCGGCTTCAGTATATTCGTTGCGATCTGTCTTTGGTTTCTCAAAGACATAGAGTCCTGGATTAATCCGCACCTTATCAACGTGCTTAGCCACCTCCAAGGCAATTTTCATGCCGTTGTGGTGGACATCAGCTACCAAAGGAACTGTTTGATAAGTTTGGGTTAATTTTGCCCTAATTTCCCTTAAAGCCTTAGCATGAGCCATGCTAGGTACGGTAACACGGACAATTTCGCAACCAATCTCATGAAGACGGCGTATAGCGGCAACGGAGCCATCTATATCTAAGGTATCTTCATTAATCATTGATTGCACCACTACTGGATTTCCGCCGCCAATAGTAATGTCACCCACTCTTACCGGATGAGTTTTGCGCCGTACAATAGCGGTATCGATGGGAGCGGTGATAATAGTTTGAGGATTTTCGAGAGTTTGCATAACCTGTAGGCTGAATTTTCCTTTAAAAGTATCAGCTATGTTTTTTCTTTATTGTCTCAGGTTGCTGACTTGCTTGCAGAGATTTTGACAAAATTCATACTAAAGCGGCCCCTTGTTGACTTCCAGATTTATTGTTAATTATTAGCCAGTCATAAAGAGCTAGAATCTAGACTTTCGGCTTCATCAAAGGTTTGGGGTAAATGAATGCCGCATTCTTGCTTAAGCCCTTGGAAACGGGTATCCCTTTCGTGTCCGTCGTCTGGGGTAAAGGGGCGGCTAGAGTGCCAATCGCCCACGGTAGTATAGCCTTGGTCAAAGAAGGGGTGATAAGGCATATCATTAGTAGTCAGGTATTGATACACATCCTTGGCATTCCAGTCAAGTATAGGTAAAATTTTGTAGATATCTGATTGGATGCCCACAAAAGGTAGATTTTTGCGGTGATCGGTTTGGTGGCTTCTTAATCCTGCTAACCAAGCTGTAGCCCCTAATTCCTTTAAAGCCCTTTGCATTGGCTCTACTTTGCGGATTTGATCGTAGAGATTGAAAGCTTCTACAGTCCCTTTTTCCCAAAGACGGCCATAAATAGCTTCCATACGGGCTGGACTAATAGAGGATTGATAAACCTTTAAGTTTAAGTTGAGGCGTTTGCTTAACTCTTCAGCAAATTTGTAGGTTTCTGGGGGGAGATAGCCTGTATCGACCCAGATGATGGGAATATTGGGTACTATCCTCGTGACGAGATGCAACATAACCGCTGCTTGAATGCCAAAGCTTGTGGTCATGACTAACCCATCACCAAAAGTATCTGTAGCCCACTGAACTATTTGATGAGCATCAGCTCCAGCAAACTGTTTGTTGATAAAATCTATGTCTATTTCTGTAGGGTTTGACTCCATGGAAGTAGTCGATTCTCGGTGGTTTGATCGCCTCTGGCTGGGGTCAGAAATGCTTAGATTTAGTTGTGGCATAATTTTTCTTCTGGTTCAGTTGCAAAGAAATTTGCGATCGCCTGGTTAGTCTATGTTCCAGAGCATTTTTAGCTCAATATTTGTTGGAGTAGTTGCACTTTCTTTGATTTAGTTTAATTTCTCAACAAATTACAGCAACTTAGCTAATTTTAATTAGTTCAAGATAAATAAGTAAAATTTAATAATACTTGATGACTACTCCAAACTTATCAAAGAATACTTTACCAGTTTGTAAGTTATTAATAGAGTAAATTAAGATTGTTTTTCTTGATTAATTATAATTTATTTTGGAACGAACGGTTAGATAAGACTGCTAAAGTCACCTCAACAATATCTTGCAAAACTTGAGTATCAGGTTTTGCCTTGGCCATAACGCTTAAACCATTGGCACTGCTAGTCAAATAACGAGCGATCGCTCTTAAATTCAGACTTGGCTCAATTTCTCCTTTTGCTTGCCCATAAATCAAAGCTTGATAAAAAGCATCTTCCATTTGTTGAAGATGAGCAGTAATTTTAGTTGCTGTATCTTGGTCATGAAGTGCCAACTCCACTAAGGTATTGGTCATTAAGCAACCTTTACACTCTTTTTTGGTGGTGTAATATCTCAGAAGATTAGCAAAAAAGTTTCGGATAGCCGTAATTCCTTGAGGAGATGTCGCTAACTTTTTTAGGGCTAAACCATCGCCATAACGATCTAAAGCAGCGAGAAAGAGGCGGTGCTTATCACCAAAGGTATCATAGAGACTAGCTCGATTGATGCCCATATGCTCAACCAAATCACTAATAGAAGTTGCTTCATAACCTTTGTACCAAAACAACTCCATCGCTTTTTTTAGTACTTCGTCCCGATCAAATTCTTTCTGTCTGGCCATTTATTGCTTTTTGCTACGCCTCTATCCCCTATTTAAGTAGGAAATCTCTGAATTATCTAGCTAAAGCTACAATAATCAAGTGAAAAATGCTCCCTACTCTAACAAATTAAGCCATGCAACAAAGGCAGATTTTGTATAACATGATGCAAAGATTTAGTTAAACCCCGGTTAAGATAAACTTAATAGACAAACTTCGGTTAGAAAAATTGCAGACACTAACTTCGCAAGTTAACCAAACAGATTTTCCTGCCAGTATCTTCAAATTGGATAACGGTTTAACAGTTATCCATCAACAAATAGCTGCAACTCCTGTGGTAGTAGCAGATGTTTGGGTAAAGGCAGGGGCAATTAGAGAACCCTTAGAATGGTCAGGAATGGCTCATTTTCTGGAGCATATGGTTTTTAAAGGAACTAAACGTATTGCTCCGGGAATGTTTGACCAAATAATTGAAAGTCGCGGCGGTATAACGAATGCAGCAACAGGCCACGACTATGCCCATTTCTATTTGACCACAGCATCTACTTACCTAGGCGATACCTTACCTCATTTAGGAGAAATTCTTCTCCAAGCAGAAATTCATGAGGTCGAATTTATGCGGGAACGTGAGGTGGTAATAGAAGAAATGTACTCTTGTTACGATGATCCAGATTGGTTGGGTTTCCAGGCTTTATGTAGCACCCTTTACCAACAACATCCCTACGGACGTTCTATTTTAGGGGAAGAAGAACAGTTAAAAGGTTATACCCCCAACCAAATGCGTTGTTTTCATGCTTCCCACTATCAACCGGAGAATATAACTGTTTCTCTTGTTGGTGGAGTTTGCCAAGAAGAAGCTTTGTCCTTAGCAACAGAGGCTTTTGGCAACTTCAAAACCCGTTCAGAATCTCCTCCTTGCTTAGTAGAAGCAGAACCACCCTTAACGGAAAATCGCCGTAGAGAACTGCACCTACCTCGCTTAGAACAGGCAAGGCTGTTAATGGCTTGGATAGGGCCTGGCATCGGAGAAACTGTTGGTAGCTTAATCGATATTAAAGCACAATCTCCCCTGAAAGATGCTTATAGTTTAGACCTTTTAGCTGCCATCTTAGCTAGCGGTCGTTCCTCAAGATTGGTACGGGAACTGCGGGAAGAAAAACGCCTCATCCAAGATATTAGCTGTGATTTTTCTCTCCAGCAAGATTCTAGCCTCTTCACCATCAGCGCCTGGTTAGATGCTGAAAACTTAGAAGAAGTAGAAACCATTATCCGGAATCGCCTCCAAGAATTACAAACAACTCCCGTTAAACCAGAAGAATTAAATCGCAGCAAACGCCTACTCTGCAATGACTACGCCTTTTCCACCGAAACCCCAAGCCAACTAGCAGGTTTATACGGTTACTACAACACTGTAGCCACAGCCGAATTATCTGTGGTCTATCCCTTCGGTATCCAAAGAACAACTGAGTTAGATTTACAACGCATCGCCAATCAATATCTTTCACCAGAACGATATGCAGTTACAGTAGTAGTTGGTTGTTAAATAACTGATGATTAGATAATGCCTGTCGAGCAAACTCAGAAGATTCATAGTGAAGTTTTAGCTAACGGTATCAAAATACTATTTGTAGAAAATCCTGCTGCGGATATTATTTCTGGTCGGATTTTTTTTAAAGATGCTGGCATGAGGGCAATACCCCAAAAAAAGGCAGGACTAACTCATTTATTAGCCTCTGTAATCACCAAAGGAACTCAAGGATTATCCTCTGCCCAAATAGCGGAACGGATTGAATCTGTGGGGGCAAGTTTAGGGGCAGATGCCGCAGCAGATTACTTTTTAATCAGTCTTAAAACTGTTTCTAAAGACTTCTCGGCTATTTTCCAACTTGCAGGAGAAATTCTGCGATCGCCAAGCTTTCCTCAAGAAGAGTTTGAACTAGAACAAGGCTTAACCCTACAAGATATTCGTTCTCAGCAAGAACAACCTTTTAATGTCGCTTATAACCAACTGCGACAGTTCATGTATAAGCAACATCCCTACGGAGTTTCAGTCTTAGGGACACAAGAAACCGTTTCTCAATTAACGCGCCAGGACTTACAAGAGTTTCACCAAAATTTTTTCCAGCCTAGTAAAATGGTAGTAAGTATTTCCGGTCGCCTGAAACCGGAAGCAGCTTTTAAATTAGTACAAGAAACCTTCGGAGATTGGCAAGTTTCCTCAAAGTCCCCTTCGCCTCACGAAATCCCTAATCTTGAATCTCAACCAGAAGCCGGAACCATAACTCAAGATACCCAACAAAGTATTGTTATCTTAGGCTATCTCGCTTCATCTGTTTATCAACCTGACTTTTTTGCCCTCAAACTCCTCAACACCTATTTAGGCAATGGTTTGTCAAGTCGTTTATTTGTAGAATTGCGAGAAAAGCGAGGCTTAGCCTATGATGTCTCCTCTTTCTATCCTACCAGAGTTGATCATTCTCAATTTGTAGTTTATATAGGAACAGCGCCAGAAAATACGGAAATTGCCTTAACAGGTTTACGTCAAGAAACAAAACGTTTATGCGAAACTGAGTTAACCTCAGAAGAGTTACAAACAGCTAAAAACAAGTTGTTAGGGCAATATGCGTTAGGGAAACAAACCAACTCAGAAATAGCCCAAATCTATGGTTGGTATGAAACCCTTAATTTAGGAGTTGATTTTGACGTTCAGTTTCAAGAAGAAATTGCCAAAGTAACTCCTCAACTTGGCCAAGAAACGGCTTGTCGCTATTTCGGTGAACCCTATGTATCTATAGTTGGGCCGGTGGGAGAATAAGTAATAGGTAATAAATTAATAACTGTAGGGCTTGCCCTTGCCCTTAGACATCATTGATTATATAGAAAGTCTTTTAAACTTAACTGAATAGGTTCAAAAAAACTAGCAGTATACTCACTATAAACTTCTGGTAAAAATGATTTATTACTATTAATAAATAAAGTATCTCCTAAAACTTGCAAAGCCCTTTCATTAAGAGATTCGATTAATACTTCTGGCATAGTAGCTTGACGATCTGCTATTTGTCTTAAAGCCACTTCATCCCCTGAGACAATTGCCTTAAATACGCTACGTTGTTCTTCATTAAGGCTAAGATTAAATTCTTGCCACTCTAACCATTCCTTTGGTATATAGCTTTCTCTATTTTCTGGCTCTTCTTTAATTATAGGCTGAGACTGGGGTTCTTTTTCCTGAACTAAAGTTTGAGTTTGAGTTTGAGGACTATTAAAACCAGACTCCAACTGCTTTTTATAACTAGCTAAATTATGAAGATATTCATTGATTTGGTTACGTTGTTTTTGCTTTTCAGAAATTTGTTTACGTAGTCTCTCTAACTCCCCTCGCGATTGGTTGAGGCGGTTTTCTAACTCCCTAATTTGGCCATTTCTCACTGTAAGGGATAAAGTCATTTCTGAACCAAGCTTTTCAAGCTGTTGTACTTGCTCCTGGCGCTGCCGTAGACTTGTTTCAAGCTCTTGCTTTTGTTGCTGAATGTAGCCAAGCTCTTGATAGAGAGTGTTACGTTGGTTGTGTAATTCTGAAACCCTACTTAGTAAATGATTTGATTCAGTGTGTAGAGCATAGTTTCTCGCTTCTACTTCTTGAATAATTTCTGTAGCCGCTGATAAAGATTGTTGTATTTGAACTTCTTCTGCTTCTAGTTCTTGAATTTCGTCATAAAGATGGAAACGAAGCTGTTTTTCTTGTCTGATCCGGTTCTGTTTCGCAATTATGACTCCTAAATAAGCAGAAGGAACGGTTATTATCCCGGTTAAAAGCGCTTTAGCAAAGTCACGTTGAAGGAATAATCCTAGTCCAAAACTTACACCGAAGGCAACCGAACCTAAAACGAGCTGATTAACTGGCTTGCTGAATCTCATATTTCAGACAGAGCAATGATCCCTAAAAATGGTGTCTATGTGCTGAATTTATCTTATTGTTGCCTATTACCCTTATTATTTTGCCACAGGAGAGCAAACTAAGTAGCAAGGAGGAGGCTTTTTATCCATCGCAGAACTTAATTAGTCATGGTTTGATGACTAAGTATTCCCTAGCCTCAAGTTCTGAAAAAATACTGGTTGTTTGTTGCTAAGGAACGTAAAAGGGACTTATTGACAGAATTATAGCGCCATACCTACTTTAATCGTAGATACGGCGCTATTAAAATTGTTTTTATTATGTTTAGGGTCTTTATATTGGCTGACCCCATTTGAAGCACTCTTTGATTTTGCCAGCAATTAAGCTGTTTTCCTGGATTTATTAATAATTTCTTTATATTTCATTTGATTAAATTTCGTTATTTAAGGTTAATTTTTACTAATTTGCTGAAGTGAGACCCCTAATGCCTTAGATAGCCAAACCTCAAAAGAACGGATAGGATAAGAACGAGCAACAATCGCAGGATCAACCATCGGTTCAACCAAGATAGTAAACATACCCTGGCGATTTCCGGCCAAAACATCTGTAAACAAGCGATCGCCTACCATTGCAACTTGCTTGACTGGCAAGCCCATTTCTTGGGCAGCTTGCTTTAATTTACGTCGAGAGGGCTTTTTCGCAGCCAGCAAATAGGGCAAATCAAGTTCTTTGGCAATATTACCGATTCGAGTTTCACTAAGGTTATTGCTTACTAACCAGATTTGTGCCAATTTCCTCGTTTCTTCGATCCACAGGGCAACATCAGGGGAAACCTGCTTGATTTTAATGGGAACGAGGGTTTCATCTACATCTAAAATTAGACCCTTAAGATTGTACTGTTGGAGTATATCTGGAGTAATACCAATTACCGGACCTTCTAGAACTAAGTCAGGTTGTAAGTTTGATGCCCAAGCCATAGTTTTTTTAGTTATTTTGAGAGTGATAATTTGTTATGGATTACTAACAACTTAACCTACTGCTGGGCCTCTCTTTGTTGGCGAATAGCATTTTTAGCGGCTTCATGTTCTTGCACAGTTTTACTAAAAAAGTGAGTTCCATCGTAGCGGGCGACAAAATAGAGATAAGGGGTGTCTTCAGGATTAAGGGCAGCTTTGAGACTAGCTGAACCAGGATTAGCAATAGGAGTAGGAGGAAGACCAGGATTAAGATAGGTATTATAGGGAGAAGGAGTCTTAACTTGAGCAAAGCTTAGGGGTTGATCAGCGGTTTGTTGAATATTCAAACCGTATTCAACGGTAGGATCAGTTTCTAGTTTCATACCTTGCCGTAAACGGTTAATAAAGACTCCGGCAATAGTAGAACGTTCTTCATCTATTACTGCTTCTTTTTCGACAATACTGGCTAGACTGAGCCATTGATAAAAAGTTAGTCTCTTGCTTTCCCCTTGTTGATATATAGGTAAAGCCACCTCTTCAAAGCGCTTTAACATCATCTCAATAACTTGTTCAGGAGTGACGCGATCGCTAGCTAATTGATAGGTATCTGGATATAAAAAACCTTCTAAATGGGGTATATCCTGGGGTAACCAAGCATATTCTGCTTGAGGATTTTGTCTGGTGGCGCTAACAAAATCCTCCGAAGGAAAATAGCCGAGGGATTCAAAATAGCTAGCCATTTGCTTGATTGTCCAACCTTCAGGGATAGTAAACTTAAGTTGAATTACATCCCCCTGCCAAATAGTACGAGCAATTTTGGGTAAAGATTCTGTGGGAGAAACCTTATAAGTACCAGCTTTGAAATGCCCTGTTGGTTCTTTTAATTTCATTTGCCATGCCCACAACTGCCAAGCCTGACTAGATTTAATTAAATCAGCAGCTTGTAAATCTTGGCCAATTTGTTTAGTGGCAGTTCCAGCAGGAACATTTATTTGGACTGTTTCATCTGCTTCAGTGGTTTGGGAATTAGACTGAGTTTTAGCAAAAGTTGGGGAAATAGCCCAACTAAACCAACTCCAACCTTGCAAAGCACAAAAACTCAAGAAAATGGGCAAAACAATTAAATAATAAAACCATTTAAAAACTTTCATTTCCTAGCCAGTTAAAAGTAAACTACTGCCATTGAATCAAAGATTACTGTTGTGGACTCTAACTTAAGAAATAAATACAAGCTTAAGTTACCGAGGAATTAATCCATGCCTTCAAAAAGCAATTCCTCAAGAAATGGTTGCAATAGTTTAAACTCTTCTGGTGAAGTCAACTCTAGTTGATTACCATAGGTAGTTTTAGCAAAAAACAGTAAAGGAGCCAAGGGAGTATAGATTTCGTATTCCTTACCATGATGATAAAAAGTTGCTAAGAACTGGTATTCCTCAGCTTCTGAGTCACCTTCCTCTTCTTCAATTTCTAGGATAAGGATATCATCTTCGGAGGTTGAAGGTAGTTCTCCAGTCGCTGTTAAAGTAAAGGCACTGTGTTGAAGAGTTAAGTTATGTTCAGCTAATACTGCTTTGGCATCTCCAAAAATTTCTTTAATTTCTGCCTCATCTTCCAGCCAGACAGCGCCAGAGTCTTCGTGATCATTGTCCCAAGCAATAATTGTTACTGCTGCAGCTATGGGCATAAGCATTAAATAAGTTGAGCCTTCGATTTCAAAAGAACGCTCTACATAACAATCAAGTGATCGCTCATCTTCATCAATTAGGGTGACAATTTCCGTGTCAGATTGATCGTTCTCATTGGGAAATTGGGACAGGGACATACTTTCAATAAATATTATGCTGTGGGTAGCTAACAATCTAATTAAGTTGCTAGACAGTTAAATGTTTAATCTTATCATGTCGAAGCCTACCTGATAGCTAGTTAAGTTTTATGAGTATAAAGAATTGGCTGGGGAGCTGGGGGGCTGGGGAGAAAACTAATGGCAACTAGCAACTAGCCACGACAAAGATTATCCCGCAAACTCTTTTCTTGCTGTTTAACTGCTGCTAATAGTTCGGCGTGTTGAATAATTACCCCAGCTTGGGAGTTGAAAATATCCATATACTTTTCATCATTTTGGTCAAAGCTTGTACATAAATATTCCGGTATCTCTTCGTTGCCTTCCCTGTAGGGTTCAGCATAGTCTCCAAAGAGTTTCTTATTAACCAATTGAGTGACCCCAATCAAATCCCCATCAGGATTCCAAACCGGAGTACAAAGTAAGCTACAGGTACGATAACCAGTCTTGCTATCGGTCTTTTTGGCAATTTCCGATTGGGGATGGGTGTACAAATCAAAGGGGATATTCAAAGACTCTTTGGTTCGAGCAACAGAACCGGCATAACCAACTCCCACTTTAATCCGTAATTCTTTGAGAGAACCATCTTCAAAAGGAATTTTCGTCCACAATTCATTGCTACGGAGATCCAATAACCAAAGGGTGCTGCGGTCAGAGTTAATTAATTCTTTCGCTGCTTCCATAACTCGCTTGAGTATATCCTCTGGTTCTAGGGTACTTTGGTTAACAGAACGAGTAGCAGCCATTAAAGCAGCGGCTACCCTCTGCCCCCTAGCTGTTTTGTGGTAGGAACGGAAGCTTTCTAAAATCATTTGGATGAGGGGAACTTGGGAGGCAAAACGTTCTTCATCTTTAGGAGTGAATCCCTCTTGGTCAATTCTTGCTTCTAAAGGGGCATTTTGATCACTAAAACGTTTCAGTTTGTTGAGACATTGAACAACAGCAAATAAATCTCCTTGCTCGTTTAAAAGAGGGAAATTTAGCATACTGTAGGTACGATAGCCATTTTTACGATCTTGTTCTTTGGCTGTGAGGGAACGGGGGTCGTCGTAAAAATCGTAGGGAATATTCATAACTTTCTTGCTAGCAGCCACTTCCCCCACAATACCTTTGGTGATGGGAATGCGAATTTCTAGGGAGCGATCGCCTTCTGCTTGGGCGACAATTGACCAAAATTCATCTCTTTCTTCATCAAGGAGGAAAATACTGGTACGATCTGCTTCAACAGATTTACCAAGTTTTTGAGAAATGGAACGCAAAGTAGAGTCCATAACTTCATCGAAACCCTGACTTTCCATTACTTGGGTTAACATGGCTAAGGTTTGACTAACCACATTTTGGGGATTACCTTCTGCTTGTTCTTTCATGGCAGCGAATTTTTTGGCGTTTTGAATAGCGACCCCAACTTGAGAATTGAATATTTGCATATATTTTTGGGAGTTGGCATCGAAGCTTGCTTGAAAACATTCCGGTGCTTCTGGCCAGTCAACAGGATTATATGTAGGAAAATTTCCTGGTTTCCTTTTATTTACGAGTTGAGTAACGCCAATTAGTTCCCCATCAGGACTCCAAACAGGCATACACAAGAGGCTACAGGTGCGATAACCGGTTTTTTGGTCGGTTTCTTGGGCTGTTTCGGAGTCTATATGGTTGTAGAGGTCAAAACCAATGTTTAAAGGCTCTTCTGTGGCAGCAACTTTCCCGGCATAACCTTGACCTACTTGTACTTCTAATTCCTTGACGCTACCATCTTCAAAAAGAATTTTTGTCCATAATTTGTCAGCTTCCCTGTCTAATAACCATAAAGTGCTACGGTCGGCATTCATCAATTTTTTAGCCGCATTCATAACATTGTGAATCACCTCATCGGAGTCGAGACTACTTTGGGAAACGACTCGGGTAGCAAAGGTGAGGGCTTCGGAGGCTTGTAATCTTTGGGTTAATTTATAGCAGTATTGACATCTTTCAATGATTCGTAAAAGTTCTGGTGCATATTCACTAAATTGCTTTTGGTCAGCTTCGTTAAAACCTTCGCGATCAATACGATTAATTAAGGATTCAGTGGGATGATTGTTTTCTTCTAACTTGTTAATTAAGTTAACAACTGCAACTAATTTATTATGTTTATTTAATAAAGGGACAGCTAAAAGAGTATAGGTGGGATAACCTGTTTGTAAATCGACATTTTCCGGTTTTTCAAAGTTACTATCTTGGGCATAACCAAAAGGCACTTTGACCATCTCTTTTAAACTTGTAACCAAATCAACAATTTCGCGATTAGCACTAACTTCTACTTCAGAGCCAAAATAGTTACTTTGATTCCGGGCAATAATTGACCAAATTTCACTTTTTTCTTCATCAATTAAATAGATGTTAATGCGATCAACACAAAGCAAATCGCTCATTTTTAAGGTAATAGAACCTAAAATTTCATCGAGGATATAATCAAAGCCTTTCCCTTCCATAAAGTTAAGCATGGAGAGGAGTTTTTGCTCTTGTTTGGCTACTACTTGCATAAAGTCAGCGTGCAAATTAGCTAAAGCTTTATTAACCCAATTCCAATTGAATACAGCAGCATAAATGCGATTATAAATACTTAAAATAGGGGTGGACTCTTTCTTCCCTAACCATCTTTTAACCACCAAACCAGAAAGCCGTAATTCCATTTGTTCAGGAGTTTCTTCAGCAGGAATTTCTCCTAAATTACTTTCTTCGGTAGCAGATTGGGCAGAAAGTAAAATTTGCTGATAAAGCTGCAAAAGAGGGCCACTCCTTTGACCAATTCTTAAGATGCGATCGCGGATAGTTTTCAAATGAGGCGGATCATCAGTGGCTTCCCAGTTATCAATGATGCGTCTGCGGACGATATCTTCTACCCACCTAGCAATATCACGACCATAAACATCTCCTTCATTTTCTACTTCTTGTAAGATTAAATAACAAATTTTTTGGGTTAAAAAAGGTTGTCCTCCAGTCCAATATAAAACCGCTTCTAATACTTCCTGGGGCTGACTAACTTTTCCTTCTAAACCTTTAGCTAAAGGTTGGGCTTCTGCTAAGTTGAAGCCATTTAATTCAATGCCACGACCAATATTAAAAGGAGTACAAGTTTTATCTTGAATCAAATCCGAAGGAGTTGCTACCCCTAATAAAGCAAAAGTAAGGCGTTGATATTCAATACAAGCGCGGATAAAAGCAAAAAAATCATCAGTACTAAAATTTAAGCTGAGAATACTATCAATTTCATCAATAAAAATAACAATTTTGCCCGGTACAGATTCTAATAAAACCTGTTCAATAAACTCGCTTAAACGCTGTACCGGGGGGAGAAATTCTCTTTCTTTTAGCCAACGTTGCAGTTTGATGCGATCAGCTAATTTAAAATTCATGACTAAGCGTCGCATCACCCCGGCATACCATTGTTCTGGGGTAATATCCTGGGAACCAATTTTAGTTAAATCAACAGCCCCACAAGCTACACCTTCTGCTTGCAAGCGGTGCATCGTCCTCACCCGCAAGCTAGTTTTACCCATTTGTCGCGAATTAAGAACGTAGCAAAATTCCCCTGCTTTTAACCCTTGATATAATTCCTGATCCGCTTGGCGTACCACATAAGTAGGAGCATCTAAATGTAGATGTCCACCAACTTTGTAGCTATAATTTAAGGTTCGCTCTTGACTTATCATGGGTCATTTATCATTGTTGGCGTTTCGCGTAGTCTGGCGACAATGCTCCGCAAACGTGTAAACGTTGTCGTATTTACTATGCGTTGCCGTAGGCTAGCCTTGCGCCCTGGCTACATTAAACATTAAACGTTAAACATTTATCAATTAATTAATTTCCTAGGCGATCACTAAAATATTGACGATATAATTCAAAGCGGGGTGTTACCTCATTTCCTTTTAAGTGGACTAAGCCGAGACTGTGTAACTTAAATGCTAGTACAGATTCCAACTCCACGGGTTTTCTCATTGTTACTACTTGACTTAAAGCCAGTGCCAACTCTGGATGTTGTTGTAAGTTCCAAAGGTGGCGACGCAAGTGATCTCCATAAATACCTGCTTCTGTAGGAGCAGTTTCTGATAGCTTTTTTAGGCTAAGCTGATGTTTAACTAGATGATAGAGAGCGACCTGTACTAGATAGGGATGTCCTCCCACAATATTCATCAACTGTTCCACTTGCTCTGAGTGCCAGTTAAGTCCGTAACGTTGAGCAAGATCAGCCACTTGAGGGTTAGTAAATTCCCTTAATTCAATGGGTAATCCTACATTAAAGGGGGATTGATTAACATTCAAGGGTAGATATACCTCTGTTGAATGTACTACCACTAACCTCAGCTTCTCCCAGAGATCGCTGTCACCATAACCATAGCCAGCCTCTTCGTACCAAGCCCTTAAAAGTCCGAAAAAGTCATCGGCTACTTTAGGATATTGAAAAACTCGGTCAACTTCATCTAAGCCTAAGACTAAAGGGCTATCAGCTTCTGGTAAAAGTAGATCCTCAAAAATGGCCGTGCAGTTATCTTTGCTGCCGTAGGTATCTGTCCAGTAATCATCTACTTTATAGGGTAAACGCAATTTACGGCAAATTTTAGTACAAAACCAGCGTAGAAGCTGATTGAGGTTGGTGAATACTCCCTTATCTGCGTGTTGGAAGCTTAAGGGGACGGTACGATAGCCTTGTTCTTTGGCTTGGTAAAGAATTCTGGCCATTAAGGAAGTCTTACCCATTTGGCGTGGTGCTTTGAGGCGTATTAAAGCCCCTGGTTTAACAATTTCCTGGTAACATTGTTCTTCTCCAGGAACCCTTTTGACATAAAAAGCAGAAGCTAGGCGTACTTGTCCTTTGGGCAATTCTGGTTCAGCGACAGGTAAAGGAGGAGGAGTAGGAGTAGGGCTGAGATGATAAGTTGGAGTTGCTTCATCAATTAGGGGGAGACACCATCCCCCCTGACCAGACAAAATATTGCTAATCTCTTGGATAATACCAGGAGTATCTTCTGGCGATCGCCAATCTCTTTGATAAGTCCCTTGAAGGTATCTACGGAGGTCGTGGTTAAGGGGAACTGTAGGGGGACAGTTGATTCTTACGGTAAGGATAATCGGTTTAGTTTGTAAATCTTTGTCTTTAGCTTGTCTCAACTCCTCAATTAACATTTCGCTTGTTGCTGCTTGGGGAGAAAGAAGGAGTAAAAAGTAATCACACTGTTCTAATTCTGAATCAATTTGTGCTAACCAGTTTTCCTCCGTTAAACCGACACTAGCCCTAAAAGCTTGGTGTCCTGCTGTTTCTAGGGCAGTGGCTAATTGGGTAGCTAGTTCATGATCTGGTTCTTGGTGCAAATAACTAAGGAATACTCGCTTAATCTTCTGGCTGGTTTCTTCCCTGCCCTCTTCTCCTTCCTCTTCCTGGCGTTTTAAAGCCCGTTCTAAGGCCCCTCTGATTCTCTTTTTTGTTACCTTTTCCCCCAAAGCATTGGAGAGTTTTTGCCATAATTTATAACCCACATACTTTTCGATGTATTGGGGATTGAGGGGGTAAATCTCTTCATAGGTTCGTCCTTGGCACGAACCGATAAAGACTTCCCTTTCGAGGTCATTAAGATGTTTACCAACTTTTTGATAAACTAAGCGATCTACTAATTCTAAACCTTGATCAAAATCCATATATATACTGATAAGACTATGATTGATTTTAATCTGAAATTCAAGATGAGGTAAGGGGTAAAGCAAGAATCAAGAGTAAGTTTTCTAGAGTTTTTACTTAAAAAAAATGAACATAATTACTAATTGAATTAAGTGTTTATTCTTGAATTAATATTTTGGTTATCAGATCCTTTAAAATACTGATTCAGATCACAGCCAAGATACAGTTAATTATTTATTTTTTAGATATAGACTTTGGGGATATAAGTGCTTTCCTTAAGTTATTTTTTATTAAGTAGTAGCTAGTATGGGGTTTTATGAGGTCTGGAATAAAGATGGTTTTTGAGATGATTTTATAGCATTAACAAGAACTAAGAAACTTATGGTATTTCCTGGTTCTCCTCCCTCAAGTATTTAGTTAAAATTATATAAAGTAAGCAATATTCAATCGTTGTTTAATTAATTAAGAAAAAACTGAAATAGTCAGAATCAACTTAGCTATTTCAACTGGATTGAAACAAAAGTAAAGTCCACCAGGTAAACAGAAATGTTTAACTTAACTCAAGAAAGAATCGATAGCTGTGTGCGGCGTTTGCAAGGTGGTTACTTCCGTATTTACGGTAGTTCCAGGGCTGAATATGCTGAATTAATTGCTAGTGTAGCGAGGATTGGTTTAGACAATATTGCTCGTAGTGATGCTGCCTATCATGATGTAGATCATACTATTCTTGTTACCTTAGCCGGACAAGAAATATTGCGAGGTAAACACATTCGCGAGGGTAATGTTTCTTGCGATAATTGGTTCCATTCGATTATTTCTTTGTTATGCCATGATATTGGTTATATAAAAGGAATTTGTCGTCAAGATAACCCTCAAGAAAAGTTGTTTGTCACAGGGAAAGATAGGGAAGCAATCACCTTAAAACCAGGGGCTACCGACGCGGCTTTGACTGATTACCATGTAGACAGGGGCAAACTATTTGTTGAAGAGAACTTTTCTGGTTATAAACTAATTGACATAGAAGTTATCAATGAAAACATTGAAATGACTCGTTTTCCTATTCCCCAAGCAGGAAAATATCAACAAACTAGTACCTATGCAGGCTTAGCTAGGGCGGCTGATTTAATCGGTCAATTGGCAGATCCTCACTACTTGCAAAAAATGCCAGCTTTATTTTACGAGTTCTGGGAAAATGGTACTAGTGAAAAGCTAGGTCATCACCATCCAGGGGAGTTGCGTTCTGCTTATCCTAACTTCTTCAAAACTGTGGTTAGTCGCTATATTCAAGAGGCTTTGCATCACTTAGAAGTTACCAGACAAGGGCGAGAAATTATTGCTAGTTTGTATGAAAATGTTTGGGTTGTGGAAAATGAGTTAGAGAACAAAGGTGGTAACAGTTTGGGGCAACTCCCTCGAACCCTACCTTCTATACCTTCTGTAACCGATGTCGGTTCTATTCCGACCAAAGCTAACTTTTTCTCCAGTCAGGGCGGGCTGGGAAGCTGGTTGCATAAGTCCTTGCGTATTAGTCATGCCTGATGGTAAATAACCGTTATGAAGACTACCCTTGATTTCAATCCCCATAAATATGGTTTCGCCCTCCATAGTACTAGTCCTCAATTAGGATTAGCCCTCAGTAACTTTACTAATCCCTCTCTATGTCAAACTTTTGCATTGGGGAGGGATTTATCATCCCAGCTACATCTACAAATATTAGAGTTTCTCCAGCCCTATTGTTGGCAAGATTTAGCTTTTATCAGCGTGGCGAAAGGCCCTGGTAGCTTTACGAGTACTCGCATTGGTATGGTGACAGCTCGTACCCTCGCCCAGCAGTTAAATATTCCCCTCTTTGTCTTTTCTAGCCTTGCTGCGATCGCTTGGTTAGAAGCAGATAAACACTCGCAAAAACCTATTGCCATAGAAATGCCAGCCCGACGCAACCAATTATTTGTCGGTATCTATCAAGCTTCCACCGATGGTTTGGTGCAGATATTGCCGGATACCACCACAGAAGCGGCATCATGGCAAAATATTCTTAATGGTTTAGATAGTTATAAATTAATTCAAACCCCAGCTAATCTCGGCTACACAGTTACTAGCCTCCTGGAGTTAGCCCTATTAAGTTGGCAACAAGGAAACCAACCCCATTGGCAGAGTGCTTTACCCTTTTACGGCCAACATCCTGTAAGCAATTGCTAAACTGTAGAGTAATTCTCTAAGTGAAACTCTTTAGTTTTCTTGCTTTTAAGTTGTATCTTTCCTTGCTATCAATACTCAGAAAATTGTGGCATACAGTGGCACAATTCCAGTTTGTTTCTTCTCAACCTCCCCCAGGTAAGTCTGGGCTGTTGAGGTATTATCGTTATTGGTTGAAGCGTTTTTCTCGCTTAAAAGATAGTCCCAGGAGAATTGCACGGGGTTTGGCAGCAGGAGTGTTTACAGGTTGCTTTCCCCTGTTAGGTTTGCAAACTATTTTAGGTATTTTGGTAGCTTGGTTAATTAGAGGCAATAAAATTGCTGCCGCTGCGGGAACTTGGATTAGCAATCCTTTTACTTATTTTCCTATTTTTACCTTCAATTTTAGTATCGGTAGAATTATGACCAGGGGAGAAGATTTATCTTTAACTGATGTTCATTGGGAAAACTGGTCAGAGTTATTAGATTTGGGGGCAACTTTTATTGCAACTTTAATGATTGGGTCTTTGTTAGTGGGTTTAATTGTTTCAATTTGTGCTTATTTTTTGAGTTTGTGGTTGTTGGTTAAGCTGCGAAAATCTGAAGATTAAATATTATTTGTCATTGATCATCAAACGGATATTCCCAGGTATCTTATCTATCGTAGATAGTAATTTTGCCAAATTTTGAGAAAGTCAAGAAATCATTAAAGCTGTATTTTGTCAATGGGGGATAAAATTCAGTTCTCAAAAAAATAATTGTAACATAGCTTGTAGCATGGAAAAATCTCTTCACTTGAGCTACTTAATGTAAGACAAAGCCCACTATACGGTGGTTTTGCTCGTTTAAAGATTATTTTGGGTACAAAAAACCTACATTATCATTATTTATAAATCTTGATTAATTCTATTACAAAAGAAACTCCTTTCAATGCCTTATTAAATTGTTCTTAACATAACTTTATAAAGGCATTGAAAAAGTGCTAATGTTTAAATTATTTAAACTTTGAACAGAGAAACAGAAAGTTTTGCTTATTAATATTAGCTGGTGCAAAACTCTCTCCCCATTTCCCTACTCCCCATCAATCCCAACAAGTAAATTAAATGCGGTGACAGCTTACTTATTGCTTATTACTTATTAGTTGTTCTCCCCCCTGACAACATAGCTTAATCAAATCATCAATCTTTTTTAACTTAGGATCTCCTGCTAAATAACCAATACCACGATGTAAATGTAAGCGAAATTGACGGGCGAGAGTTTCTTGATCTGTACCTAAACCATCTTGATAGCAGCGTTGTTTTAAGGCCAAAATAAAAATATCAGACATTTGCCCAGAAAAGACTTGCCAAGTTAATTCGATATTACTATCAGCAGGAATTGGTATGGGAGAAGGAATGCTTGCCTCAGCCAGGGAACGACAAAAGCCCCAGCGACATAAGACATTCCAATGTTCAATTTTAGTAATACGTTTGAGTTTAATTAATTGATCTCTAGCGGTATTTGATAATTTGATGTTGTTGAGAGGAGGTTTCATTTAAGTAATGGGTAAGCTAAGCTGTCAGGTATTTAGATTGTATTGCTAGGGTAGGGGAAACCGGAGCAGTAAAGACATCGGGAGAAATTTAGTTAAGGCAAAAAATCCCAGTTTAAATGCGTCTTAGCTTGATGGGTATTAGCTATTTGCCAAACCCAAACGGTCTAATAAAAAAGCATACTCAAAAGCTGTTTCTTGCAAAGAGTCATAACGCCCCGATGCACCGCCGTGACCTGCTCCCATGTTGGTTTTGAGCAATAAGAGGTTCTCATCTGTTTTCATCTCCCTTAACTTTGCTGTCCATTTGGCTGGTTCCCAATATTTAACGCGAGAATCATTTAATCCGGCGATTATTAACAGATCCGGGTAAGCTTTTGCTTCTACATTGTCGTAGGGAGAATAGGACTTCATGTAGTCGTAGTAAACTTTATCATTGGGGTTGCCCCATTCTTCCCATTCCATAAAAGATAAAGGTAGGGAAGTATCCAAAATTGTGGTCACTACATCAACAAAAGGAACACTGGCGATTCCAACTTTGAAAAGATCAGGACGAAGGTTTAACACCGCCCCCATTAATAATCCTCCTGCACTACCCCCAGAAATAGCTAGGCGATCGCAACTTGTCCAGTTCTCTGCAATTAAATGTTCAGCGCAGGCAATAAAATCTGTGAAGGTGTTTTTTTTCTTAAGGAATTTCCCCTCCTCATACCATTTACGGCCCATTTCTCCGCCGCCACGAATATGTGCCAAAGCGCAGACTATGCCCCTATCTAATAAAGAAAGACGAATGGAAGAAAAGTAAGCCCAGTAAGGATAACCGTAGGAACCATAACCAGTTAGGAAAAGGGGATTTTCACCTTCAGTTTTAATTCCTTTTTTATAGACCAAGGAAATAGGAATTTCCGTACCATCTTCAGCAGTGGCAAAAACTCTTTGGGAAGTATATTGGGTAGGATCATAACCACCAAGAACTTCCGTTTCCTTTTTTAATTCCCTTTTTTTAGTATCAAGGTTGTAATCAAATACTGAAGAGGGAGTAATAAAAGAACTATAACCAAACCGCCAAACATTGGTATCAAATTCAGCATTGCTACCTTCATAAACAGCATAGGTAGGTTCAGGAAAACTAAGATAATGTTCTGCCTCAGTAGCAAGTTGGCGAATCCGTACCGCCGGGAGTCCTGCTTTTCTCTCAAAAATAATCAAATGATTAATAAAAGCACTCACTCCCGAAACCATAGCATCTTCGCTATGGGGAATTACTGTTTGCCAATTCTCTTTACTAGGGGCCGTTACAGGGGCTACCATTAACTTAAAATTAATCGCTTCATCGTTAGTAACAATATAAAAACGATCGCTGTGGTGTTCGATCTCATATTCCATCCCTTGCTGGCGAGGATGAATTACCTGAAAAGAACCAGTAGGATGATTAGCATCTAAATAATGGACTTCTGAAGTTATTTTACTATCCAAACTTAAAATTAAATAGGCTTCACTGCGGGTTTTGCCAACAGAAAGGAAGTAGGATTCATCCCCTTCTTCATAAACTAAAATATCCTCTTCTACCTTTGTTCCTAAAGTATGTCGCCATAATTGATAAGGACGGTTAGTACTATCAACTTTGGTATAAAATACAGTGCGGTTATCATTGCCCCAAGCAAAAGAATAATAGGTATCTTGAATAGACTCAGAATAAACTTTTTTAGTAGTTAAATCTAAAAAGTAAAGGATATATCGTTCTGCACCACTATAATCTACAGAATAAGCAAGAAGTTGGTGATTAGGACTAACGCTAACAACCCCTAATTCACAAAACTCTTTCCCTTCTGCTAACTGATTTTGATCAAGAATTATTTCTTCAGGGGCATCCAAATTTCCTTGTTTGCGGCATTCAATAGAGTAGGGCTTGCCTTCTTCTGTGCGGGAATAATAAAAATATGCTCCTTCACGATAAGGTACAGAAAGATCAGTTTCTTTAATCCGCCCCAACATCTCTTTGTAAAGGGTTTGCTGCAATTCAACAGTATGGGCCATCACTTTTTCTGTATAGGCATTCTCCGCCTCCAAATAAGCAATAGTTTCCGCTTGTTGAGCATGGCGCAACCAAAAGTAATTATCTATCCGTTTGTCACCATGATTTACCAATTCTTCAGGGTGCTTTTTGGCTTGAGGAACTTCTGCTTTTTGGTTCACCACGGTTATACTACCTCTGCTAATTACCAGTTGTTGAGTTATTAATTCAGTCTACGGCAAAGGCTACGCTGTATGGCTGCCAGCTTCAGAAAGAAACACTAGAACAAGGAAATGATTAAACAAGCAATTTTATGTGTCGATGACGAACAAATTATTCTCACTAGTCTTAGAGAACAACTTAAACGTCACTTCGGGACAAATTATTATGTAGAAGTTGCTAGTAGTGGTGAAGAGGCCCTGGAAATTATGGCAGAATTGCTAGCTGAAGAAGTTGAAATACCTTTAGTAATTTCTGATGAAATTATGCCTTTTATGAAAGGGGATGAACTTTTAATTAAAATTCATCACCAATATCCTCAAACTTTAAAAATACTTTTAACAGGGCAAGCTACTACCGAAGCGATTGGCAATGCGGTTAATCAAGCGGCTCTCTATCATTATATTTCTAAACCTTGGCAGGAAACTAATCTTTTGCTAACGGTAGGTGAAGCCTTAGAACGTTATAATTTACAACAAGAACTAACTAAGCGCAATCAAGAATTAGCTCAACTTAATGCTTCATTGGAACAAAAAGTTAGTGATCGCACTCAAGAACTACAAAAAGCCAAAGAAGCTGCTGAAGTCGCCAGCGAAGCAAAAAGTACTTTCATCGCTACAGTAAGTCACGAGTTACGCACCCCCCTCAATGCAATTCTGGGCTTTTCTCAAATCCTCAAACGTAGTCCTCAACTTTCTGCCCAAGATCAGGAAAATGTAAATATTATTAGCCGCAGCGGAGAAAATTTACTAGCAACGATTAATCAGGTTTTAGATTTTGCTAAAATTGAAGCAGGTAGAATGACTCTCCACCTTAATAGCTTCGATCTTTATTATCTACTTCTTGAAGTAGATAATATTTTCCATCTTAAAGCATTTAAAAAAGGGCTAGAACTAACTTTTCATTGCCAAGAGCAAGTTCCCCAATATATTAAAACTGATGCTGTCAAACTGCGTCAAATTTTATTTAATCTCATTGAAAATGCCATTAAGTTTACTCAAAAAGGGCAAATAACAGTGAGGCTAGAAACTCAACAAGAAAATTCGGACTACCTTACTTTAATAGTAGAAGATACTGGGACAGGAATTACACCAAAAGAAATGGATGATCTTTTTGCTCCTTTTATCCAGACACAAACAGGAAGAGAATCCCAACAAGGAACAGGCTTAGGCTTACCCATAACTCGCCAATATTTGCAATTAATGGGAGGAGATATCATCGTTACTAGTTCCCCCCAAGGTAGCCAGTTTACCTGTCAATTCCCTGTTGAAATTGCCAACCCTGAAGAGATTAAAGAAAAACCACAAGAAGCAATAAAGATAGAGCAGGAGAAGCCGATTAAGTTTCCTAAAAAAATGCTATTAGAGCAATTGGGGCAAATGCCCCAAACTTGGAGAGAAAAACTAAGTAAGGCAACCATATCCGGTTCAGATCACCAGATCCTAGAACTAGTTAAGCAAATCCCCCCAACCAGCACTCCTTTAGCCGAAACTTTGATAACTTGGACTGAAGATTTTTATTTTGAGCAAATTTTTGACTTACTCCAAGAGCTAAGAAAATGGGATAATTTCGATCAGACCTAATCTTGAAGCGTGGGGTAGTAAATGACTTATCGGCGGTTAATTTTAATTATATTGACCTTTTTTGCGATCACGAAGGTGCTTCTTTCTTTAGGGGATAGTTTAGGGCAACCTCAAGTTCAGAGTCGCTTAGAACTTTATCAAACCAATTTAGTACTTCATAGTGCAGAGTATCAAGTTGAAGGAGAAAATAGTAACTTAACTACCTCTTTAAAAGCTATAATCGGCGAAAATCCTTATGCTACAGCCCAAAAGCAGTATGAAAAAGCCCAAGAATTTGCTCAAACCAGTTTAACTAGCTTAAAAGAACAACTCTCACAAGGAAATAAAACCAATACCTCAGCCCCTAACCAAGAACAAAACACGGTTCCACCTCAACAAACTCTTTCCCCCCAAGAAAAAGCCTTACGCCGAGAAATCTCAGCTATAGATGAGTTTATCGATAATCTTAATTTACATTTAGGTATACTCCAAGCTCAATTAGGAGAGCCTCAAAAAGCGCAACAAACCTGGCAGAATTCAATCAAAAATAACCACAATTCTACTAATGTCCAAACCGCCCAAACCTTAATCAATCTCTGGGATAAATCCCAAAAAGTAAACCCCAACAGCGAATCTCAATTAGAAAAAAACTTAGATAGCTGGTTTCGCTACCGTAGCTTAAGCAAATTGTACGAAGTACAAAACAAACCAGAAGCCTTAACCCAACTACGAAAACAAGAACAAAAAAGAGCAGAACAAGCTTTAATTAAATTAGCTGTAATTAGTGGACTACCAGCTTTAGGGGGAATCTTAGGAGTAACCCTAATTATCTTTTTATTAGTACAACTAGCTACTAAAGGTCAACAATCCCTCCTCGCCACTAATCATAATTTAGCTTGGAATACTCCTTGGGATTGGGAAATTACTTGGCAAGTATTAATTGTCGGCTTCTTTGCCATTAGCCAATTGCTGTTACCTCTGTTACTGCCCCTACTTTTCAGCCTCTTAGGAATTAACCCCGCAACTTTTAGTCTCCGTGCCAAAGCTTTCTACGTTCTAACTAGCTATTTATTAATGGCTGGGGGTGGGTTTTTAGTACTTTATTTATCCCTGAAAAAATACTTCCCCCTGCCAGAAGATTGGTTTCGTTTACGGTGGTTAAATAATTGGTTTCTGTGGGGCTTAGGAGGCTATTTAGTTGCCCTTCCCATTGTGGTCATAGTCTCTTTGGTCAATCAACAAATTTGGCAAGGGCAAGGGGGCAGCAACCCCATAATCCTTTTAGCCCTCCAATCCCAAGATAAACTAGCTTTGGTCATCTTTTTCTTCACTGCTTCCATTGCAGCACCTATCTTTGAAGAAATCATCTTTAGAGGCTTCCTGCTACCTTCTTTAACTCGCTATATTCCCGTTTGGACAGCAATTGTCGTGAGTAGCTTAATCTTCTCCATTGCCCACCTCAGCCTCTCAGAAGTATTGCCCCTAACTGCATTAGGTATGGTTTTAGGTTTTGTTTACTCGCGATCGCGCAATCTCCTTGCCCCCATGTTGCTTCATGGTTTATGGAATGGCGGCACTCTGTTGAGTCTGTTTGTCTTAGGTAGTGGTTGAAGAAAGTCACAAGTTAAACATTAATGCCATAACAATTTTGCTAAAATCCGAGCAATATTTCCGGCATCATCTACTCCACGATGGTGAGTACCTTGTAGAGGTAGGTCAAGTATTTCCAAAGCTTGAGCCATACCGACTTCTTTTGCTAAGCGCCTTTGCAAAGCTAATAAAGTTTTGACGTTAATATGCCTAGTACCAAAAGGATATTTGACCCCACGAGACTTACATTGTTTAGTAAATTGCTGGCGGTCATATTCCCCATAACTCGCCCAAACTTGTTGCCTTGACTGATACTTATCTTGCAAAATACCACAAGCTTCAGCAAAGGGAATTCCTTGGTCAACTTGTTCTTGAGTTAAAGTGGTTAACTCAGTACAAAAATCGCTAACTGTAGAGCATTGCGGCTTAACCAAAATGCCATCTTTTTCTAAAGGCTTGCCTAACCTAATATCAACAGGACAAATACCTATTTCAATAATTTCGTTTTCCTGTCCAGGCGGTGGTTTACTACTCCAGCAAGTTGCTTCTATATCAATAACAAGGATTTGGTCTAATTTTCTAGTCATAGTTGGATAGGTACAGCTACAATTATCTGTAGGGTAAGTTTGTTTAGTTTAAGACAAAATTAAATCAAGTTATGAAACAACTTCTTAAACGATACAAGTTCCCACTCTTAGTAATTCTTTCTAGTGTGCTATTTGGTTTTTTGCCAATAATATCAGTAATCTTGGCTAGCATAATTGCTAATATTGGCGACTGTACTTTACATGAAGGTTATACCAACCCTTGTGAGATTGGCCCATTTGATTTAGGTGAAACTTTATACAGTATGTTTGTGGCTGGTTGGTTTATTTTCCTCTCTTTGCCGATAGGATTGTTGGGATTCGCAATTGGCACAGTTTTTTTGTTTGTTAAAGTAACTGCTGAGGTAAATGAAAAATCATGATCTGTAAGCTTGTAGGGAAAATAGCTCAACTTAAAGGTTTTGAAATACAAGATTTACCCAGGCTTAACACCAACCAATAAAGCCATTTCTAACCATTTCCAGTAGCAGTCTACATCAACAAAACCAATTTCAGTCAACCAACCAAGTTGAGTTTCTACATCCAGAAGAATATTAGAAGGATCTTCGGTTTTTGGAGTACAACCCAGAGTATGGAGAAACTTCTCGTGGAGGTTTGCAGTAGGAGAAGAAACGTGTTCTAAGTTAGCAAAAACTCCCCCTGGTTTAAGGATATTAAAAATTTCGCTATAGAGCGATCGCTTACGTTGGTTAGAGAGATGATGAATAGCAAAGCTAGAAACTATGGCCTCAAAAGAGCCTAATTCAGGCAAAGCTTCCTCAAGATTATGGCTAACTATATCTACTTTTGTATCTTCTGCAAATCTATTTTTAACTATCTCTAACATAGTTGGCGAAAAGTCCAGGGCTACACTCTCAACTTGAGGACGATCAATTTTCAGTAGCCCCAGTAAACGACCATCTCCTGTACCTAAGTCAAGAATACGCTCAACTTTAGTGGGAATCTGCTCTAGCAGTACAGCTTCTCCTTCTGTACGATGAGGTAAGCTATCTGCCTTGGTTAGATAATCTAGAGCATGGCCGGCACAAGTCCATTGGTTCATTTTTTTGTTGCTCTTAATCTTCTTGAGTTCTAAACTTTACCGAGTCACCATGGGAAGGTAAACCTTCAGCCTCAGCAAGTAGTTGAATCGCCCTAGACATTTTATTCAAAGCCGTAGGGGAATATTGAATCAAGCTAGAGTGCTTCAAAAAAGTTTCTACTCCTAAAGCAGAAGCGTAACGGGCTGCTC
This sequence comes from uncultured cyanobacterium, assembly GCA_963793425.1. Classification (GTDB taxonomy): domain Bacteria; phylum Cyanobacteriota; class Cyanobacteriia; order Cyanobacteriales; family CAWCAG01; genus CAWCAG01. The sequence continues at coordinate 85,339 of CAWCAG010000001.1, forward strand.
CCGAAGTTGGCAAAGTGTGGTTGGGGCCGGCTAAATAATCTCCCACCGCTTCAGGAGTTGAACTACCTAGGAAGATTGCTCCTGCGTGGCGAATATATTCTAAAGTTGCCCAAGGATCTTTAACTTCTAACTCCAAATGTTCTGGGGCAAATAAATTAGAAAGTTCAGCAGCTTCTTCAATAGAACCCACCACCACAATCAAACCATAATTAGCGATCGCCTTTTCTGTATACAGACGACGAGGATGATCCTGGAGTTGTCGCTTAACTTCTGCTTGAACTTTGGTTGCTAATTCTGTTTCTGTAGTTAAAAGGATCGCAGCAGCCATGGGGTCATGTTCTGCTTGGGCTAACATATCTGTAGCCACATAAACTGGCTTAGCACTGCGGTCTGCAATAATTAGCACTTCTGAAGGCCCAGCTAAAGAATCAATACCCACTGTGCCGTAAACCATTTTCTTAGCCAAGGTGACATAAATATTACCCGGTCCAGTAATAATATCTACCTTGGGAATAGTTTCCGTTCCATAGGCTAAGGCAGCGATCGCTTGGGAACCACCAACACGATAAATTTCCTCAACTCCAGCCTCCGTAGCTGCTACCAACACAGCAGAATTAATTCTGCCCTCTGCCCCTGGCGGCGTTACCATCACCAAGCGAGGAACTCCAGCTACTTTCGCCGGAATAGCGTTCATCAATACAGTACTAGGATAAGAAGCTTTGCCCCCAGGTACGTAGATGCCTGCCTTATCCACAGGAGTATAGCGCTTACCTAAAACCACCTCATCTTCAGCAAAATGCACCCAAGACTGGGGAATTCTTTGGCGATGAAAATCTTCTATACGCTTAGATGCTAACCCAATAGCATCTATTAATTCTTTATTAACTTGCTGATAAGCAGCATCAATTTCTGAACCGCTAACCCGGAGTTGTTCAGGCTTTAAAACTTGCCGATCAAACTTCGCTGTGTAATCTAGAAGACCTCTGTCTCCTTGAAGCTTGACAGTTCGTAGGACTTCGCGAACAACTTCCTCTTTCGAGTGGATCTCGAAATCAAAATTGCGATCGCAGATTCGCCGCAGTTCAGTTTTTGCCTCAGCCTGCTGAGTGATAATTCGCAGCATGGAGTCAATAGTGCCAATTCTAGCGATTAACCAATGAATGTGAGAAAGGCTTTATGTAGAACAAAATTCTACTTTTGCTTTAACCCACTTCTATAGCTTAACTCGGATTTTTTAGTGCTTGCACTTCTAGAGCAATAATATCCTTGAATTAAATTGCCACAGAAATGTTATACTGTTCGCTCTAAGTAACTACAAAAACTTTTTGTCTAGACAACAGTGGCCAACAGTAAGTCAGCAATCAAACGTATCCAAATCTCCGAAAGGAACAGACAGCGCAACAAAGCCTATAAGTCAGCGGTGAGAACTCTGATGAAAAAATGCTTTAGCGCAACTCAAGAATATGCCACCAATCCTAGCTCCGAAGCTCAGGAAAAGGTACAGCAAACCATGTCCGAGGCCTACCAAAAAATAGATAAAGCTGTTAAGCGCAAAGTTTTACACGCTAATAACGGGGCCCGCAAAAAGTCTCGTCTCGCCAAAGCTGTCAAACAAGCAACAGCATCATAAAAGCACAATTCCCTTGAAGTTTTTAGGTGGGAACCAGTAAAAATGCAGCTAATAGATAGCCATGTTCACATCAACTTTGATGTTTTTCAGGAGGATTTAGATGAGCTGCAAAAACGTTGGCAAGAAGCGGGAGTAGTACATCTAGTTCACTCCTGCGTCGAGCCAAAGGAATTTTCTAGTATTCAAGCTTTAGCCAATCGCTTTGAAGAACTTTCCTTTGCTGTGGGGTTGCACCCCCTTGACGCTGAACAATGGAATAACCAAACAGCGGAGCAAATCCAGACTTTAGCCAAAAGTGATAACCGAGTTGTAGCAATTGGGGAAATGGGACTCGATTTTTACAAAGCGGAGAATCAGCAACAGCAAAAGTTGGTATTGGAAGAACAACTGAAAATTGCCCTCAAATTAGACAAACCCGTGATTATTCATTGTCGAGATGCTGCTGTTACCATGAGGGGGATTTTGCAGGATTACAAGCAGCAAAATAGTTCTTTACAAGGAGTAATGCACTGCTGGGGGGGAACAAAAGAAGAAACAAAATGGTTTTTGGACTTAGGCTTTTACATCAGTTTCAGCGGCATTATCACCTTTAAAAATGCTAAACAAGTCCAAGAATCAGCCCAACAAGTTCCGAGCGATCGCCTATTAGTTGAAACAGATTGTCCTTTTCTGGCTCCAGTTCCCCGCAGAGGGAAGCGTAACGAACCAGCTTTGGTACGTTATGTTGCTGAATACTTAGCCCAACTGCGCCAAGTATCCCTAGAAACCCTCGCCAATCAGACCACAGCTAATGCCTGCGAGCTATTTGGTATTGCTCTAAATTAATTGAAAACTTCCTGTTTTGCTCTTGAATTTTAAGTCATAATAGTTAAAGGAGTAACTAGCAAGAAAATCAAGCTAGTGGATGATGGGAAAATTTCGCCCCTAACAACATCTAACCGAAGAAAATGAGAGCAGCTCTACTTCACTACATAAACTAACCGTAAGTGAAAACGCAACATCAAAAAACTGCAAGCAAAAAAGTTGAAGATATCAACTAAAATCAACCATTGGTAATCAGTCTCCTGTCTAAAGATTGATTGCTTTTTGCTGCTGTTAGGGACAACATAATAAAAAAATTCCTAACCCCCTTGCCCCTCAAGATATATAACTGCCAAAAAACCTATGACTAATCTAACTGATAATTTGCTCCCCGACCTAATTGACATTCAGCGCTCCAGCTTTCGCTGGTTTTTAAAAGAAGGATTAATCGAAGAATTAAATAGTTTTTCTCCTATTACCGACTATACAGGAAAATTAGAATTGCATTTTATTGGGGCTGAGTACAAACTCAAGCGACCAAAATATGATGTTGATGAAGCGAAGCGCCGGGACAGTACCTATGCAGTACAAATGTATGTCCCCACCCGCTTAATTAATAAAGAAACTGGAGAAATTAAAGAACAGGAAGTTTTTATCGGTGATTTACCCCTAATGACAGATAGGGGAACCTTCATCATCAACGGAGCAGAGCGAGTCATCGTCAACCAAATCGTGCGATCGCCTGGGGTTTACTACAAAGGAGAAACAGATAAAAACGGTCGCCGTACCTATTCTGCTTCTTTAATTCCTAACCGAGGGGCATGGTTAAAATTTGAAACCGATAAAAATGATTTAGTTTGGGTTCGCATCGACAAAACCCGCAAACTTTCAGCCCAAGTACTCCTCAAAGCCTTGGGTTTAGCTGATAGCGAAATAATGGACGCATTGCGCCATCCCGACTATTACTACAAAACCTTAGAAAAAGAAGGTAATCCCACCGAAGAGGATGCCTTAATGGAGTTATATCGTAAACTTCGTCCTGGAGAACCTCCCACAGTCAACGGGGGTAAGGCGTTATTGGAATCACGCTTTTTTGATCCCAAACGCTATGATTTAGGGCGAGTAGGGCGATACAAACTCAACAAAAAGCTACGCCTTAATGTACCTGATACCATGCGGGTACTGACCTCCACCGATATTCTTTCTGCCATTGATTATCTCATCAACTTAGAATTTGACATTGGTAGCACCGACGACATTGACCACTTAGGCAATCGCCGAGTCCGTTCTGTAGGAGAATTACTCCAAAACCAAGTTAGGGTAGGACTAAATCGCCTAGAGCGCATCATCCGGGAGCGTATGACAGTATCAGAAGCAGATTCCCTTACCCCAGCTTCTTTGGTTAACCCCAAACCCTTAGTAGCTGCCATTAAGGAATTTTTTGGTTCCTCTCAACTCTCCCAGTTCATGGATCAAACCAATCCCCTCGCTGAGTTAACCCATAAGCGTCGTCTTAGTGCCTTAGGCCCAGGAGGCTTAACCAGGGAAAGGGCTGGATTTGCTGTCCGAGATATTCATCCTTCACACTACGGCCGTATTTGTCCTGTAGAAACTCCTGAAGGTCCCAATGCTGGCTTAATTGGTTCTTTAGCTACTTACGCTAGGGTTAACCAATACGGCTTTATTGAAACTCCTTACTTCAGAGCCGTTGATGGGCGGGTGCTTAAAGACGAACCAGTAGCCTTTTTAACCGCTGACCAGGAAGACGATCAGAGGGTTGCTCCTGGAGATGTAGCTACAGACGAGGAAGGTTATATTTTGGGGGAAACCATTCCTGTACGCTATCGTCAAGAATTCTCCACCACCAGCCCAGAGCAAGTGGATTACATAGCAGTTTCTCCCATGCAAATTGTCTCTGTAGCTACTAGCTTAATTCCTTTTTTAGAACACGACGATGCCAACCGAGCCTTAATGGGTTCTAATATGCAACGCCAAGCTGTTCCTTTACTACGGCCAGAAAGACCTTTAGTCGGAACGGGATTGGAAGCCCAAGCAGCGAGAGACTCTGGAATGGTAGTGGTTTCTCGCACCCATGGCATTGTCACTCATTTAGATGCTGAACGAGTTAAGGTTAGGGTAACTCAACCAAATGGAGAACCTTTACCTCCTAATGAATCTCCTCAAGAACTAGAATATATCCTGCAAAAATACCAACGTTCTAACCAAGATACCTGCTTAAATCAGCGTCCTTTAGTTTATGAAGGAGAAGATGTCGTACCAGGACAGGTACTGGCTGATGGTTCCTCTACTGAAGGAGGGGAACTAGCTTTAGGGCAGAACGTACTAGTAGCCTATATGCCTTGGGAAGGTTACAACTACGAAGATGCCATCCTGATTTCTGAACGTCTAGTGTACGACGATGTCTATACCAGCATTCACATCGAAAAGTACGAAATTGAGGCACGGCAGACCAAGCTAGGGCCAGAAGAAATAACCAGAGAAATTCCCAACGTCGGGGAAGATGGACTGCGCCACTTAGATGAGCGGGGGATCATTCGCATTGGCGCTTGGGTAGAAGCAGGAGATATTTTAGTTGGAAAAGTAACTCCGAAAGGAGAATCAGACCAGCCTCCAGAAGAAAAACTCCTCAGAGCAATCTTTGGAGAAAAAGCTAGGGATGTGAGGGATAATTCCTTAAGAGTACCTAACGGTGAAAAAGGTCGCGTTGTAGACGTGCGGGTCTTTACTAGGGAACAAGGAGACGAACTGCCTCCTGGAGCCAACATGGTGGTACGAGTTTATGTAGCCCAGAAACGAAAAATCCAAGTGGGAGACAAAATGGCAGGTCGCCACGGCAACAAAGGAATTATTTCCCGCATCCTTCCCATCGAAGATATGCCCTATCTCCCTGATGGCAAGCCCTTAGATATTGTTCTTAACCCATTAGGTGTACCTAGCCGTATGAATGTTGGCCAGGTCTTTGAATGTCTCCTCGGTTGGGCGGGAGACAATTTAGGAGTCCGCTTTAAAATAACTCCCTTTGATGAGATGTATGGGGAAGAAGCTTCCCGCAATAGCGTCCATGGCAAACTTGCTGAAGCTACTAAAAGGCCGGGACGGGATTGGGTTTTTGACCCTGAAGAGCCAGGTAAAATCCAAGTTTACGATGGACGTACAGGAGAAGCATTTGATCGCCCTGTAACCGTCGGTCGAGCTTATATGTTGAAATTAGTTCACCTCGTAGATGATAAGATCCACGCCCGTTCCACCGGTCCTTATTCCTTAGTCACTCAACAACCTTTGGGAGGTAAAGCTCAACAAGGGGGTCAGCGCTTTGGAGAAATGGAAGTATGGGCATTAGAAGCCTATGGAGCCGCATATACCTTGCAGGAACTATTAACAGTTAAATCTGATGATATGCAAGGTCGTAACGAAGCCCTTAACTCCATCGTTAAAGGTAAACCAATTCCCCGTCCGGGTACCCCAGAATCTTTCAAAGTCTTGATGCGAGAATTACAATCTTTAGGACTAGATATTGCAGTACATAAAGTAGAAACTGCCGAAGACGGAACCAGCCGCGATGTAGAAGTCGATCTTATGTCTGACTCAGAACGCCGCCGCGCCCCTAATCGTCCGACCTACGAATCCTTAACCAGGGAAGATATGCAAGAAGAAGGGGTAGATAGCTAAAAGCAAGTTGAAGAGTGGGAGGTTTTGGCGCTTATTAATCTCCCACCCCCAGTTACTAAATAACTAAACCACTAGTCACTAAAAGAATGAGAAACCAAGTAGAACAAAAATTCGACTATGTAAAAATTGGTATCGCTTCTCCAGAAAGAATTAGGCAATGGGGAGAGCGAACTTTACCTAATGGTCAAGTAGTGGGGGAAGTTACCAAACCAGAAACCATTAATTACCGGACATTAAAACCAGAAATGGACGGACTCTTTTGTGAGCGCATTTTTGGCCCAGCTAAAGATTGGGAATGTCACTGCGGTAAATATAAACGGGTACGCCACCGAGGTATTGTTTGTGAACGTTGTGGTGTAGAAGTGACTGAAAGCCGGGTACGTCGCCATCGCATGGGCTACATCAAGCTAGCGGCCCCTGTTACCCACGTTTGGTATCTTAAAGGCATTCCTAGCTACCTAAGTATTCTCCTCGATATGCCCCTGCGAGATGTGGAGCAGATAGTTTATTTTAATGCTTATGTTGTACTAGATCCTGGTAATGCTAACAATCTTAACCACAAACAACTATTGACCGAAGACCAGTGGTTAGAAATAGAAGAACAACTCTATGCTGAAGAAACTGAATTAGAAGGTATTGAAGTTGGCATTGGAGCCGAAGCAATTCAACGACTCTTAGAAGAAGTAAAACTTGAAGAAGTTGCTGAACAACTTAGAGAAGATATTGCCAACGCCAAAGGACAAAAACGAGCTAAATTAATCAAGCGGTTGCGAGTAATCGATAACTTTGTGGCCACAGGCGCTCGTCCGGAATCAATGGTTCTTACCTACATTCCGGTCATTCCTCCCGATTTGCGTCCTATGGTGCAGTTAGATGGGGGCCGCTTTGCTACCTCTGACCTTAACGATTTGTATCGGCGGGTTATCAACCGGAATAATCGCTTGGCAAGGTTGCAAGAAATTCTTGCTCCGGAAATTATTGTCCGTAACGAAAAGCGGATGTTACAAGAGGCGGTAGATGCTCTCATTGATAATGGTCGTCGTGGTCGTACTGTAGTGGGAGCCAATAACCGCCCCTTAAAATCTCTCTCAGATATCATCGAAGGTAAGCAAGGGCGCTTCCGCCAAAACCTCTTAGGTAAAAGGGTAGATTACTCTGGTCGTTCCGTAATTGTGGTGGGACCAAAGCTAAAAATTTACCAATGTGGTTTGCCAAGGGAAATGGCTATCGAGTTATTCCAACCCTTCGTCATCCATCGTTTAATTCGTAGTGGGTTGGTTAACAACATCAAAGCAGCCAAAAAACTGATCCAAAGGGGTGATCCTAGTGTTTGGGATGTCCTTGAAGAAGTAATTGCTGGACACCCAGTACTCCTTAACCGCGCTCCTACCTTACACCGTCTGGGTATTCAATCCTTTGAACCGATCATCGTTGAAGGTCGAGCAATTCAACTCCATCCTTTAGTTTGTCCAGCTTTCAACGCTGACTTCGATGGAGACCAAATGGCTGTTCACGTTCCCCTCTCCTTAGAATCTCAAGCTGAGGCCAGACTACTGATGCTGGCTTGTCATAATATTCTCTCTCCTGCTACAGGAAGGCCCATTGTTGCACCTTCCCAAGATATGGTACTTGGTTGCTACTATCTCACGGCGGACAATCCTCAGTCCCAGAAAGGTGAAGGAAGCTATTATGGCAGCTTAGAAGATACTTTAAGGGCTTTTGAACAAGGAATTGTCCATATTCATGCCTATGTCTGGGTTCGCTACCAAGGGAAAGTGCAAACTGCTCAACCGGACGACGAGGTTGTCTCTTCGGAAAAATTAGCCGATGGTACTGTGATGAAACATTATCGAGAAAGGCGAGTACGAGAAACAGCATCAGGAGAACAGTTATCCCAATTTATCCGCACAACCCCTGGTCGAATTATTTACAACAAAACAATCCAAGAAGCCTTAGCTGTTTAAGTCCTTCAGGTTTCTAGGAAAGAGTTTTAGACAAAGCGATCGCCACCTAAATTTTGATAACCGAAAAAAAATGAGTAAAGAACAAGTCTTTTTCAATCGTATTGTTGATAAGAAGCAACTCAAAAACTTAATGGCCTGGGCTTATACAAATTATGGTAGTGCTAGCTCAGCTCAAATGGCAGACCTGCTAAAAGAAATGGGTTTTCGCTATGCTACCCGTGCAGGGGTATCTATTAGTATTGATGATTTGCAAGTACCGCCAGTTAAACGGAAGATGCTTGAAGAAGCTGAGGCGGAAATCAAAGTTACTGAATCTCGCTATTCTAAAGGGGAAATAACCGAAGTAGAGCGATTCCAAAAAGTAATTGATACTTGGAATAGTACTAGTGAAGCCCTTAAAGATGAAGTGGTAACCAACTTCCGTACCACTGATCCTCTTAACTCTGTCTATATGATGGCCTTCTCTGGGGCGCGGGGCAATCTTTCCCAAGTGCGTCAGCTTGTGGGTATGCGAGGATTGATGGCAGATCCCCAAGGAGAAATCATTGACCTCCCCATTAAAACCAACTTCAGAGAAGGGCTAACGGTAACAGAATATATTATCTCTTCCTACGGCGCTCGCAAAGGTTTAGTGGATACGGCTCTACGTACTGCGGATTCTGGTTATTTGACCCGACGTTTAGTAGATGTATCTCAAGACGTAATTGTCAGGGAAATTGACTGCGGCACTCAACGAAGCATTGAAGCCACTAGTATGCGGGATGGTGAGAGGGTTTTGATCCCCCTTGGTCACAGACTCTTAGGTCGAGTTCTGGCTGAGGATGTAGTAGACCCTGAAACAGGAGAGGTAATTGCTAAACGGAACAAAATCATCGACCAAGACTTATCAGAGAAAATTGGTGCTGTTACTGACGATGTGATGGTACGTTCTCCTTTAACCTGCGAAGCAGCTAGGTCTGTTTGCCAAACCTGTTATGGTTGGAGCCTAGCCCACGGCTACCCAGTGAATTTAGGAGAAGCCGTAGGGATTATTGCGGCTCAATCCATTGGTGAACCAGGTACTCAGCTAACTATGCGTACCTTCCATACAGGAGGAGTATTCACAGGAGAAGTGGCTCAACAAATTCGCGCTCCTTTCTCTGGGAAAGTAGAAATTGGTAAAAAACTGCGTACCAGGGTAGTTCGTACTAACCATGGAGATGAGCGAGAGCAAGTAGAAGTGGCCGGAGATTTGACAATCAAGCCTAGCTCTGGTGGCAAATCTGCTTCTAAAATATATAACTTAACCCCTGGCTCTAGGATTTGGGTCAAACATGGAGATACTGTTACTGAAGGGCAAATGCTAGTAGAACTAGCCGCCGGGAAAAAAGCTCGTTCTACCGAAAGAGCCGCTAAGAATGTAGCCTCCGACATGACAGGAGAAGTTCTCTTTGACAAACTCGCTGTAGAAGAAAAAACTGACCGCCAAGGCAATACAACCCGTAATGTGGTTAGAGGTGGCTTGCTTTGGGTATTGTCTGGAGAAGTATATAACTTGCCTACTGGAGCAGAACCTGTAGTTAAAAATGGTGATGAAATCAATCCAGAAACGGTTATTGCTGAAACCAAGCTTTCCAGTGTAGCTGGGGGCATAGTACGCCTTTCTAAGGAAGAAGACAATCGTAATATCGAAATTGTCAACTCCTCAGTTCAACTCGACGACGGTATTGTCCGACGAGAAAGTAATGGTGGTCGAGAGCAATATGTCATTGAAACAGAGGATGGTCAGCGCTATCTCCTCAAAGCTACTCCAGGAGCCAAAATTGCTGATCAGCAAATTATCGGCGAACTCATTGACGAACGCTACCATACCAATACCGGAGGTATGGTCAAATACGCAGGTATAGAGGTAGGGAAGAAAAGCAAAGGCAAGCCAGGCTATGAAGTCATTCAAGGGGGAACTTTAGTTTGGATACCGGAAGAGTGTCACGAAGTTAACAAAGATATCTCCCTATTGCAAGTTGAAGATGGTCAGTATGTAGAAGGAGGAACTGAAGTAGTTAAAGATGTCTTTTGTCAAACCTCTGGAGTCGTTGAGGTTGTTCAAAAAAATGATATTCTTCGGGAAATTGTCATTAAACCAGGGGATCTTCATCTCATTGAAGGGGACATACCCAGCGATGCTGAACCTAGATTAGTTCAAGCGGGAGAAGAGGTTATTCCTGGGGTTGTATCATCGGAATTACGTTATGCAGACTACCTGGAAACTCCATCAGGAGCAGCCTTACTCTTACGTCCGGTAGTAGAATATACTATCACCAATGAACCGGAAACTCCCAAAACCAGCTCCCTCAACCAACAAGTTAATCGAGAAATTCAACTAGCTGCTGTACAACGGCTATTCTACAAAGATGGAGAACGGGTCAAGTCTGTAGAAGGTTTAGAGCTAATGCGGACTCAGCTAGTCTTAGAAATTGGGCATCAGGAAAACGAAGAAAAACTAGACCGCGCCAACCTTGCTGCGGACTTAGAATTAGTCCCTATTAGTGACAATGAGGAAGATATAGACCAATACAGCTTACAGCTAGTTTGTATAGAAACTTTGGTTTTGAGGCGTGATCGCTCTAACGAGCCCCATAGTGGTGGTACGAAAAACCGCCTCCTCGTTAAAGATGGGGATGAAATAACTCCTGGTGCTGTCGTTGCCCGTACAGAAATTCAATGTAAAGAAGCCGGAGAAGTACGAGGTATCAGAGAAGGGGTAGAAGCTATTCGCCGGGTTTTGGTAGTTCGCGATGGCGATCGCATCACTATTCCTGTAGAAGGGGAAACAAAAGTCAAAAAAGGTGACCTTCTTGTCGCAGGTAGTGAGCTTGCCAGTGGCATTTACAGTGAAGACTCTGGACAAGTTGTCAAGGTTGAACCATCACAAGTGACTCTTCGTCTGGCCCGTCCTTATCGGGTTTCTCCAGGTGCAGTACTGCACATTGATGACGGAGATTTAGTCCAGCGTGGTGATCACTTAGTGCTGTTGGTTTTTGAAAGGGCCAAAACTGGAGATATTATCCAAGGTTTACCTCGTATTGAAGAACTGCTTGAAGGACGCAAACCCAAAGAAGGGTGTATTCTTGCTCGTCTACCTGGGGTAGCCCAAGTGGTTTATGATGAGGACGATGTGGTGGATGTGAAAGTAATTGAAGAAGATGGCACTATTGCTGACTATCCCCTACGCCCTGGTCAAAATGCCCTCGTCAGTGATGGACAGCAAGTACAAACTGGTACTCCTTTAACAGACGGACCAGCTAATCCCCATGAAATTTTAGAGATTTTCTTTAACTATCATCTTGAAGAACATGGGGTTTATGAAGCAGCTTTATTGGGTTTACAACAGGCTCAAGCCTTTTTGGTTAATGAGGTTCAGTCAGTATACCAATCCCAAGGCATTGACATTTCTGATAAGCACATTGAAGTTATTGTCCGCCAGATGACTTCTAAGGTAAGAGTTGATGATGGAGGTGATACCACCACCCTACCTGGAGAATTGGTGGAACTGCGCCAAATTGAGCAAGTTAACGAAGCCATGTCCATCACTGGTAGCGCACCAGCCCGCTATACTCCAGTCTTGTTAGGCATCACCAAAGCTTCTTTAAATACCGATAGCTTCATCTCAGCAGCTTCTTTCCAGGAAACCACCAGGGTTCTAACCGAAGCTGCTATTGAAGGCAAATCTGACTGGCTGAGAGGTTTGAAAGAAAATGTGATTATCGGACGCTTAATCCCTGCTGGTACGGGTTTCAATCAACATAGCGATGACTCCCTTACTCCACCTATGGAAACAGACCAAAGTATTGCTAGTGCAGCAGCTTATCCCTTTGGTAGCGTAGGAGATGGAGGAGCTAATATAGGCAACCAAGATCCTCTGGATGTGGTTCTTGATGACCGTACAGCCCGTGCTTACACTCGTTCTGAACGTCCTTTTTCTCAAGAGGGTTTCAATCCTGTAATTGATGATGAGAATATCGGCAGTTCGGGTTGGAATACTCCGTCGGAGTAATAATGTTGTAGAGACGTTCTGCTAGAACGTCTCTGCTTAAAGGAGGGGAGAAACGAAAACATTGTATGACTACAAAGATTGACTTAGTGTTAGGGTTGGTAATTACGAGTTTATTAACCCTTAACTCTCAAGCCATTGCAACTCCTAAATTAGCTCAAGTAGAAGATGTTGCTTCCCATTTGGTAGGAGTTATGGATACTTCCCAGCAGGCTGCGGTTAATCCTAATCGGGTTAACGTTCGTATGACCACTTGTCAAGTGCGCTTAAATGAAGGAAATTCTAGTTTCAATATTTCTAATTCAATCTTCCTTTATCAAGAACAAGCATTAGTAGAAAATCTCAATCAGCCTTATCGCCAAAGAATTTTACGCCTTGCTCCTAATCCCTATGGAGAAGGCGTAGAGTCTAAATCTTTTAAATATCTTCAGCCTGAAGCTTTGGTGGGTTTGTGTCAACAACCTGAAGCAAATAGAGTAGTTTCGGCTCAGGAATTAACGGATGTTAATTGTAGCGTTTTCTTAGTTCCCATTGCGACTATTTATCTAGGTAAAACTTCCTCAGAAGGCTGTCCGACTAACTTTCGGGGAGCAACTAAAATTACTAATTTAGTTATCCTTAATGCTCAAGGTATGGAAACTTGGGATCAAGGTTTAAATGAGAAAGGAGAGCAAGTTTGGGGGGCAGAAAATGAGCCTTTTATTTATACTTGGCAAGAACAGAATTAAAGGAATATAGGAATTATCCCAAAGGATTTAGGTTGAACCGGGCAATAGTACGCTCATTTTCCTGGCTACTACCTACTGTAACCCTTAATCCTCCTCCTGTGTGACGAATTAAAGTACCTTTTTGTTTTAAGGTTTGGGTTAGTTGTTGCAGATTGGTTTGGGAGCGTAGGTAAAGAAAATTAGCTGAACTAGGCCAAACTTCTAAGGCAGGATTTTGGCAGAAAGCCTGATATAGCCTTTGTCTTTCTTGTAAGGTTTTGGGAATGGAGGCGAGAAGAAGATGGCGAAAATCTAAAGCAATTTGCGCCGCAGCCTGGGAAAAACTCGGTAAATTATAAGGGAGGCGGACTTTTTCTAGAGCAATAATCATTTCTGGATGGGCAATGCCATAACCAATTCTGTGGGCAGCGAGGCGGAAGGCTTTGGAGAAGGTTCGCAAAATTATCCAATTAGGATGGCTTTTTAATTCTTCTACTAAAGAAGTTTGGCTAAATTCAAAATAAGCTTCGTCGATAACTACCAAAATATTTTGGGGCAGGTTGCGTAACCAAGTTATTTCTTCTGGGGTGAGGGGGTTAGCAGTGGGAGAGTTGGGATGCACCACAAAAACAACCCGAATGGGAGGATTTTTGGTGGCTTTGATCGCTTCTTTAGCTTGGTTGATATTTAGGGCAAAATCATCTTCCTTTCGCTCTATACTAACAACCGGAATACCCAAAGTTTTAGCTAAGATTCCGTACATAGAGAAAGTCGGGTTAGCAACCAGAATTGCCCCTTCCCCCCCTAAGCAAGTGGCAATTAGTATTGAACGAATTAATTCATCGGAACCATTACCAACAGAAATATTTTCTGGTGAAATTGCTCTTTCCAAACCAGCAGATTCATTAACATAAGCAGCAATCTTTTGTTTTAATATTAGGTGAGAGCCATCAGGATAACGATTCGTTTTGATTGCTTGTTGATAAACTGAAGCGAGTTTATCTTTCAATTCTAAAGGCAAATCAAAGGGACTTTCGTTAGTATCAAGTTGGTCTATAGGAATATTAACTTTACCGCCAGGATGGGCTTTATAGGCTTGCAGTTGGTTAAGATCGGGACGAATAAAAGGAAACATACAAAATATGCTAACGGCTAATAGCTGATGGGAATTTTTTTTAGCGAGAAATAATTGAAGAGGGGGTTAGCTTTTGCTAATGATAAGTAGTCAGCTTAGCCTACAACGATGACAATTAGCAATTAGTAACTAGATTAATTATCGTTACTTCCGGAGGACAAAACAAGCGTCCTGGGGAGTAGCTGCCTAAGCCGCGATTAACATAGAGTTGATTGTTACCTAATTTATGGAATCCTTGACTCCATTGCCAGTTTTTAAAAACACGGGAACAGTTTTTAAAATAGGGTATATAATTCCTTATTGGTGATGGTAAGCTTTGTCCCCATTCTGTTATTAAACGAGGAAAAGGGCCAACTCCAGGAATCACTATTTGCCCTCCGTGGGTATGGCCAGAAAGCTGTAAATCTACACGCCATTTTTGTAAGGCTTGGGCAGAATCTGGATTGTGGGATAAAACTAGGCGTGGTATCTCTGGGTTTAATTGCTTCATTATAGGTTCTGGCTTGAATTCCTGCGACCAAAAATCAGCTAATCCAACAATCGGTAATTCTTGACCGAAAGGATAAGCAATTTCATTCCACAAAACTGTAATACCAATGCTGGTTAAACTCTCTTTAATTAACTTTCTAGATAGAGGCCAATAGTTGTCATGGTTGCCTAAACAAGCGTAGATTCCTAAACGACTTTGTAATTGTTTGAGGTGTAATACTAAATTGTTGATGGGAGTAGGAGAATCGGTAACATAATCCCCGGTGAGCAAGATAATGTCGGGCTTTTCGGCGTTAGTTATGGCAATGGCTTCTGTTAGCAACTTTTCTGAAAGCCGACAACCATCATAGTGAAAATCAGAGAGTTGAACTAATTTTGTCCCTGATAGTCGAGGAGGTAAATCTGCGATCGCAACATTTATTCTTTCTATGCTTAAGGGTTCAGTTATAATTAATTGCACAGGATAATCTACCTATTACTTAAATTAGATTTCCAATTCAGCTAATTGTTTAGTGACTTCCTTTCCTAAAGCTTCCCAAGCAATTTCTATTTGTTTTCCTGTTCTCAAATTCTTCAAACCACACTTTTGCGCCGCAGCTTCTTCTGAACCAATAATCACGCAAAAAGGTATACCCCGTTTATCCGCTTGCTGTAACTGTTTGCCGACACCGCGCTTCTCAAAACTGGTAATGACACTTAATCCTTCCTGGCGCAATTTCTGAGAAACTTTGAGATACAAAGGCATTAAATCTTCTTGCATATTAACTACCATTACCTGGGCAGGGGTAGCAGCTAATGGTTCCATAATTTCAGCTTTAAGCAAACGACTCATTAACCTAGTTAAACCAATGGAAATGCCTACTCCTGGCATTTTTTCTCCCACAAACATTCCCACTAATTCTTCATACCTACCCCCAGAACAAATACTGCCTAATTCTTCATTTCCTACCAAACTGGTTTCATAAACTGTACCTGTGTAATAGTTTAGTCCTCTGGCAATGGCTAAATCGAGGCAAAAGTACTTTTCGGCGACTCCTAAGTTGCGAACGTTGATAACTACGGTTTCTAATTCAGTAATACCTATTTTAAGTATTTCAGAATTATCGCTATTTTGAGCAATATTTCTTAGTTTTTCTAAAACTTCATCAACGCTACCTTTAACTTGAGTAAAAGCTAAAACCTGCTCTACTTGCTCCTCATTTAAACCTTCTTCTTCTAAAGCTTTTTCGACTTTTGTTGGGCCAATCTTTTCTGCTGCATCAATGATCCGAATACAGGCAATAATTTGTTCCTGGGCTACTTTTATAGCTTGAAAGAAACCTGTCAAAACTTTGCGATTATTGATCCGAATTAAAAAATCGCCAATATCAATCGCCGTGAAAATTTCGGTGATAATAGCAGGGATTTGAGCATCGTAAAGTAAACTTAATTTATTCCTGCCCACCACATCAATATCACACTGCCGAAATTGGCGATAGCGTCCATCTTTAGCCCTTTCCCCCCGAAATACCATATCCATTTGATAGCGGGCAAAAGGAAAGTTTAATTCGTTAAGATGGCGGGCAATATAGGCAGCTAAGGGAACGGTTTGGTCAAATTTTAAAGCCCGTTCCTCAGAACTAGAATTTCCGGCTTGCTCTTGCTCTGCTTGACGAAGGGGGGGCAAAATGGGGTTTAAACCATAGATGATATTATCCCCTTGATTTCCCTTAGCTTGGAGTACTTCGAGGCGTTCCACAGCAGGAGTTTCAATGGGGGTAAAGCCATAGCGCTCAAAAACTTGGCGTATGGTATCTAATAAATAAAGTTCTAGACGTTTTTCCTCTGGAAGAAATTCAGGAAAGCCACTAGGACAAGAATAATTGATTTTATCAGCCTTTGCCATTTGGTAGTTAGTTATTGGTCATTTATTATTAGTTACTTTTTAAGCAAGTAGAGGAGATAGTGAGAAATAAGACAATTAGCGATTAGCTATTAGCAACTAGCAAAGTCTATTTCTTCCTACCAAATAAGCCTCCAAATCTTCCTCCAGATTTATTATCTCCTGAAGTATTTTTAGAACTGCTATTAGTCTTTTTGCTGCTAGCTTGTCCACCATCCATTTTATCTAAAAGTTTCTTACCTTTAACACCATTAGGATCATTAGGACTTATTTTCAAGGCTTTATTAATATAAACTTTGGCCATGCCCATTTGCTTTTGTTGCAAATAAATTAAGCCCAATAAGCTATTACAAGGAGCATCGTTCGGTTCTAGTTTCAAGCCATCCCGCAATTCCAAAACAGCTTTACTATAATTCTTTTTGGTAATATATTCTTGAGCGCGGCGTACATAAGGCTCTGACCTAGAAGTTGGTACTTTTTTCTCTGTGTTTCCTCCCTTACCGGCAGGTTTTCCCTGTCCCATAGGCGGTTTTCTCGCCCCTACCGTTGAAGCTGTAGTTCCTGTAGTTCCTCCTCCAGTCCTAACACCTTTACCCTGCTTCTTCATTAAGTAAACCATGTTCAGTTCACTAATTTGAGCAATTTTGCTAGCAATTTCCCCTAGACTTTGGTACTGCTCTTTGGCTAAGGTTTGTAGCTGTTGCTTGTAAACACTATCTAAGTTGTTACCAGCCTTAGAAAGTTCCTTTGCTCCTTCGCTAGACAAAGAGATTTTTCCTCCCTCAGTGGCTAGACGTTGCCCCATCTGAGAAAGGACTAGTTGGTACTCTGCACGAGAGTCTTCTTTAGATAATTTCTCGTAAGCAGGATTAACTAACTTTGATAATAATTCGCTAGCTTGCTTTTTCTCCGCTTCGTTTTCAGCCTTACAGCTATCCGGGTGCAAATTTCGAGCTACTTTTAGATATCTTTTACGTACTTGTTTGGCATCTGCGGTAAGAGGTAACCCCAAAACAGCATGATAGTCGGTAAGATCGTATTTAAAAAGTCCTTGCTCAATTTTTAAAGACATAAACTTCTACACCATCTCCTTGCTGAAATAATTCCTTAATTTTTGTGTTAGCTCGATTGCTAGTCTTGTAAGCTGTAGCAGCCTTCAAAAAACTTACTTAATAAAGATAATAGCTAATTTAATCTGTTTCCTTGTGCTTGGGGACACCTTTTTCTTAGGATACCTAATTTTAATTAAGAAAATCCTCTCCCAGACAGAATCTACACGAGTTCTTCATTAAGGCTTCATTAATACTTTAAGAATAGAGATATCCCTTAGTTAGTTTAACTAATATAGTCATTTCAATTTAGATTGAGACCAACTTTTCTTACTGTGAGTAGAGATACAAATGAAAAAGTGTCTCATTCTTATTTAGAACAACTATAAATACTAACCTTTGGGGTTTGCCCAATCTGATAAAGGTGGTGCTTCTTGCAAAGCTTGGCTAAGTTGAGGGTGCAAAATGCCATTGGTTGCTAAAATTCGACCAGAGTTAAGTTCCCAAGGACTGCCATCGTAAGCGGTGACTTTTCCTCCTGCTTCTTGCACCAAAACTATACCCGCAGCAACATCCCAAAGTTTGATACCCCTTTCCCAATAACCATCAAGACGACCGCAAGCAACATCGCATAAATCAAGGGCCGCAGAGCCGCTACGCCTTACTCCTTGGGTTAAATGAGTTAAGTGGCAAAACTCTGCATAATTATTATCTGCTGTTTCCGTGCGATCATAAGCAAAACCACTTACTAGTAAACTCTGCCTCAATTGAGACACACCAGAGATTTGAATGGGGCGATAATTACAACTAGCACCCAATCCTGTAGCAGCACGAAAAAGCTCTTTACGAAAAGGATTGTAGATAGCCCCAACTTGAGGTACTCCTTCAATCAGCAACCCCACAGAGACGCAAGAAACAGGATACTGGTGGGCATAATTGGTTGTACCATCTAAAGGATCTACTGCCCAAAGATACTTACTTTTGCTGGTATTAATCTCCCCAGATTCTTCTGTTAGGATGGGATGATCTGGGGTGCGATCGCCTAAAACCTTAAGAATTTCTACCTCTGCGGCTTTATCTGCTTCTGTCACTAAATCTCCAGAACGCCCTTTTTCTTCAATAAAGTTTAGGTTTCCCCAATAATCTTCTAAAATTGCCCCAGCAGCGTGTACTGCTTCTGTGGCAATATCAAGGAAAATTGCTAACTGTTCGGAAGATGTTTGAGACATAGTAGGCTGTTGAGTATTTAATGGGAACTGTAGTCTATTTAGCCATAATCTACCAATCTCATGATCATTCAAGCGATTACAAAGCCTTTAACCTTTGAAGAATTCTTAGTTTGGGATAAGAACGAGTTGAATCAGGGCTTTTTCCTGAGCTTAACCTCTCAGCAAAGCAAATTTTTGCTCCGGGGCATTTAAACGACACGGGTATTTGATTATTCCCAAATGACTTGCAATTCCAAAACAAAACCGGGCAAAATATCCTCCCCTGACAAACTCGTCGGATTATCCAAAGCCTCTTTAGTTTCTCCTTGGCGATAAATTTCAACTTGGTGAGTTTGAGGATTAATCAACCAACCTAACTTCACCCCATTATTCATGTACTCCTCCATCTTTTTTCGAATACTAGTTAAAGTATCGCTAGGGGACATCAACTCTAAGACAAAGTCTGGGGCAATGGGGGGAAACTTCTCTTTTTCTTTAGTAGTTAAAGCATCCCATCTTGACTGTTTAATCCAAGAGACATCAGGGGAACGGTTTGCACCATTAGGTAAACGGAAACAAGTAGAGGAATCAAAACAAACTCCTAACTTGGTTTGACGATTCCAAAATACAAAATCAGCATTGATTTCTGAGTTATATTTGCCAGTTTCTCCACCTGTCGGGGGCATAATAATTATCTCTCTGGTAACATTGCGCTCAAACTTAATATCAGGATTGGCACGACAGAGATTATAAAACGTTTCGTCATCAATTTGACTGATAGGAGCAAAATCAATTGTGTAAGCAGTCATTTTATCTAGATAAAGAGTTGGTTTAAGTTTAATTTAACTGCTAAGCAAGTTAGGGCGCAGACATACGCGCCCTGATAAAAAACTAACCGCCTCTAAGAGATGTCGAACCTTCAGGACATTCAATCTGACCGTCTTCCCCTGGTGCTTTTGGCATAGCTGGGGGCTTGTCAGAAGGCTCGTCAGTTTCACAAATTCCCGGTACAGGAGCGCTTTCTCCGTTAACTTCAATCACAAAAATTGCTCCGGTGTAACTTTTTAAAGCCTCATCTTTCGCCTTAGCTGTTACCATCACACTTTTATCATCTTGAGGATTAATTTCATACTGGAAATTATCTGTTTCCGATTCAATTTGCAAGCCTAACTCCTCAAAGCTACTACCGAACTTGTTATTCTGTAAATAATAAGCTTGTTGAGCCTGTAACAATGAAGCTACAAGAGTTCTGCCTTCACTTTGTTTAGCTTGTTCTTCTAAGTTAATAACTTCTGTCCCTTCAGGCAAATCTGTCTCCTCAGAAACCTTTTCCAAAGGAATTTCGTAAGCAACAGATTCACCTTCTGGTGCCTGTCCTTCGGGGGGAACGACAAATACCTTCCCTTCAGGAGAAAGAATAATTTTAATCTCTTCTTTGGTTGTTGGTTCGGTAAATTGCCAAGTACCCTGCCATTCTTTACCAGATTGGCAGCCAGCAATGCTCAAAACACTCACGGCTAAACCGCAAAAGATTGAGGCACGGGATAAAGATAAAGACCGCAAAAAATTAGACAAGATTTTATTTAAGTTTTAAGTTTACATCTAGAAGGATAATAGATTTGACGCATTTTGCTGTGATTGAGTTGCGAGTAAACCTTTTTAGAAGCAATTAAGGGTTTGAGACAATGAAGGGTCATTGATATTGGCCTATTCAAGATTTGGCTAACTTCTTGTAAGGTAAGACCTTGAGGATGAGATTGAATTAAGGTCAATATCTTTTCTGTAGTTGTTGGGCCAGGAGTGGGGTGGATAATACGAATAGTGGTCAAGGTTTTCACACTTAGAGTAATTATTTGTGGAACTGTTGGTTTGTGCTGCACCCTAATCTGTGAATTTAACTTTTGTAACCCTGATGAATTACTTAATATTTCTATAATATTCTTCTTGATTTTTCTCTACTCAACCGGATTTTTTCTCTAAGCTGTTAAGCAAAACCAATATTTTTAATTACTTTGATAGCTAAACGTTAAAGTAGAATTTGCAAGGTAATTTTTCCCTGGCTAATCAATTGCTTCAGAACAGATCATGACTAACGCTGCTTCTACCTTCACCAGTGATTTATGGGACTGGAATTTGACTAGTCCCCAACCAAACCAAGATACTGAACTACTGAAGCAGCTATGCTTTATCCCTGGGCTTAAAGAAGTTCTGATGGTGCGTCAAGTTCATGCCTTAGAACATGGAACTGTTTGGGTTCTCAGTGAAAATCAAAATTTCCTCCCTCAAGATACTCATCAAGCAGATAATGAAGCCTTGGGAGGTCTTTCTACTGAAACAGGTTTTTATTTATACGGTCAAGTTAACCTTTCTAAGCTCAAAAGAGCCGTTAGCTTAGCCCTGAAGCGCTTGAAACAAGGAGAATGGGATTTAGCAATCCATCCTCGTTGCGGTACAAACCTATCTGTGACGATGGTTTTAACCGCAGGTATGGTTTTGGGTACTCATCTCCTTTTGCCACGAGGCCCCATAGAACAACTTCTTGGTTTAAGTGTTGCTACCACAACCGCAGCACAATTAGCTCCGGATTTGGGAAGTCTTGTGCAAAGATATATAACTACTGCTGTCCCCTTTAATTTAGAGGTGGTAGAAATAGCTCAAACCAAAGATAAATGGGGGCGTTCAGCACATTTTATTCGTGTCAAATGGCGAGACTTGCAATAAAACTTAAAGCTCTATTTGCACAGCGAATCCCAATAAAATAGTACGCTTTGATTTAAAAGATATATAAAAAAGGAGAACACTTGTGGTTCAACGTGGCTCTAAAGTAAGGATTCTTCGTGAAGAGTCCTATTGGTATAGAGATGTAGGAACTGTTGCTTCTGTAGATAAAAGCGGCATCAGATATCCTGTCATCGTTCGTTTTGATAAAGTTAACTACACCGGAATAACCACCAATAACTTCGCTCCTGAAGAGGTAGAAGAAATTGGCGCTCCTAGCGGTAAATCTAAGTCAAAATCTAAGCAAGCAACCCCTGCACCTCAGCGTACTACTGGCGAAGGACAAACTAAGTCCAAAAAACCTGCTGCACCAGAAACTGCTGGCGGCGGTAGCAAGACTGTAGAAGGTGATCCTAACCAAGGAACAGAACCTCGCTAGATAGTGCCAGAATTACCGGAAGTTGAAACAGTCCGTAAAGGATTAAATCAACTCACTTTGCAACAAGAGATTAAGGGTGGGGAAGTGCTGCTGAAACGCAGCCTTGCCTACCCCGTTTCTGTACCTGAATTTTGGTCAGGATTGGAAGGGGTTGGAATCGCAAGTTGGCAAAGGCGGGGTAAATATTTACTCGCTCAACTTGACAATTCTGCTTATCTTGGGGTTCATTTACGCATGACAGGGCAACTTTTGTGGGTAAAGCAAACTGAACCCCTACAAAAACATACCCGCATCAGAATTTTTGTGGGAGATGAAAAAGAGTTACGTTTTGTGGATATTCGCACTTTCGGTAAAGTTTGGTTAGTGCCTCCCGGACAGGAAATAACTAAGATTATTACCGGGTTACAAAAACTAGGCCCCGAACCCTTCGATCCTGAATTTTCTTGCCAGTATTTAGGGGGAAAATTGCAGAAGACAGGGCGTTCTATTAAAGTTGCTCTTTTAGACCAGGGAATTGTTGCCGGAATTGGTAATATTTATGCTGATGAAGCCCTCTTTAAAAGCGGTATTCGTCCAGAAACTATTGCTAAGGATTTAAGTTTTGCTCAAGTTACCAGCTTACATCGAGCTATTGTTGAAGTTTTGCAAACAGCTATTGACAAAGGTGGCACAACCTTTAGCGATTTTCTCAATTTGTTAGGAGTAAGCGGTAACTACGGGGATCAGGCCCTGGTTTATGGCAGAAAAGGGGAACCTTGCCGGTTGTGCAGTACAACCATCGAACGTATAAAGTTAGGAGGGCGTTCTGCTCATTTTTGTCCTCGTTGTCAAAAAAAAGGCTAGGAGGCTAGGGGGCTTGAGGGCTGGGGAATTAGAGAGAAAACTATTAGCCATTAGCAATTAGTAATTAACCATTAGTCAATAGTAATTAGCCAAAAGGCCACCCAAACTGTAAGCTATTGAAGTATGTCCAAATTAGTCCAGTAAACATAAATTAGGTTCTTCTAGCTTAAGCTTATGGCAGGCAAGATTAAAAAAGGTTCCTTGGTTCGTGCAGTAGAAGAAAAACTAGCTAATAGTCTCGAAGCGACAGCTAGTGATACTCGGTTTCCTCCTTACATATTTGAGAGTAAGGGAGAAGTTGTGGAAATTAATGAAGATTATGCTTTCGTGAAATTCTACGTCCCAACCCCAAATATCTGGTTCCGCATTGACCAGTTGGAGCTAGCGGAGTAATTATTTAGTTACAATCATGAATTCTTCCCCTAATTCCCTACCTAACCATAGCGCCGCCCTAGTCTCTATCATTGGGGCTGGTAAAGTGGGTAGCACCCTCGCCCAGAGAATTATCGAAAAAAACTTAGCAGATGTTGTCTTATTAGATATTGTAGAGGGTTTGCCCCAAGGCATTGCCCTCGATCTAATGTCATCTCAAGGGTTAGAATTACATGATTGCACCATAACTGGTAGCAACGACTACAGCGACACAGCAAATTCTGATGTTGTTGTCATTACTGCTGGCTTCCCTCGTAGGCCAGGGATGGATCGCGATGATTTAATTAAGAGTAATGCCAGAATAGTTACTGATGCAGCTAGGCAAGCGATCGCTCATTCTCCTGATGCTTTGGTTATTGTGGTAACAAATCCTTTAGATGTCATGACTTATATGGCTTGGAAGGCGACGAATCTTCCGGTGCAAAGGGTTATGGGCATGGCTGGAGTTCTTGATTCTTCTCGTCTGCAAACCTTTATCGCCATGGAGCTAAAAGTTGCTGTCAGCAATGTTAGCGCTATGGTTTTGGGTAGCCACGGAGACTTGATGGTTCCTTTGCCCAAGTACTGCACCGTGAGCGGCATTCCTATCGCTGAAATGCTAGATGAAGTAACTATCAATAGATTAATAGAACGAACTCGCCACGGGGGAGCGGAAGTGGTTAAGCTACTAAAAACAGGAGGAGCTTACTTTGCCCCTGCTTCCTCTATTTGTTTGATGGTAGAATCCATCTTGCTCGATCAATCCCGCCTACTTCCTGGAGCAGTCTATTTACAAGGGGAATATGGCTTGAATGATATTTTCTTAGGGGTTCCTTTTCGTCTGGGAAGCCAAGGGGTAGAGAAAGTATTGGAGCTAAAATTAACTATGGCAGAACGTTCTGCCCTGCAAGTTTCTGCTGATGCAGTGAGGGAGAATATTCAAAAAGCAACCTCTTTTCTCTGTTAGAAAATAAGATAGAGACGTTCTGTCAGAACGTCTCTACGGGCTTTTCCACTGTCAATTAGTTTTTTTTAGCTTTGTTTGTTCAAAAAACCTTGGGCTTGGCGCAGAGCGATAGCACCAACGTTATATAAAGCCCAACTTCCAGCCGCAATGACAGGGAGAAGAACAACTATAATTCGCCAATCCATTTTTTCCTTCCTCTCTTATATTTCTTTGTTAAGTATTTTAAACGATTCTCATTTTTTCTGATCTGATTATATTGTCACCATAGTTAGGGATTTTTTTCAAGTAGGAATTTGCTTGTTCCCATAACCTAAATAAGAAATCTATACCTCTTTTTGAGTAACTATCTTATTTTAGATATAGAAAGTTTTGCAGAGATATAAAAACACTTATGGTACGTCTTCGGTCTATTTTGCCCTTAATTCTGGCTTTGTTTGCCACCTTCTTGGTGAGTTGCGGTTCCGGTGTAGCCCAAGCGCCTCCTACCTATACACCAGAAAAAGTTGCTCAAATTGAAACTGCTTTGATTCCCATTAAGCAAGCTCAGGAAAAACTCCCCAAATTAGCTCAATTAATTGCCGATCAGGACTGGATTGATGTTAGGAATTTTATCCATGGCCCCATGGGATTGTTGCGACGTAACATGAGCTATGTATCTCGCCAGCTTTTAGAGAAAGATCAAGGGCCAGCTAATGAATTAGCCAAAGAAGTCTTTGCTGATTTTGACAGCCTTGATCTGGCAGCTAAAGAGCAAAGTCTTGTTGCTACTTCCGAAAGCTTTTACGAAATAGTTGAAGATTTTGAAGAATTTCTCCAATTCGTTCCTACCAACTAGTAGAAATGCCCAGAGTCACTATTATTGGTGCTGGTGTAATTGGTGCTGGAATCGCCTATGAGCTAAGTTTGGTGGAGGGGTTAAGAATCACTCTTCTGGAACGAGAAACTCCTGCCTATGGCTCCACAGGGGCTGCTTTAGGGGTGTTGATGGGAGCGATTAGCCATAAAGTAAAAGGTAAGCCTTGGCGGTGGCGAAAAACCAGCCTCCAGCGTTATGAAACTTTGATACCAGAGTTATTAGCTTTAACCGGGAAGCAAGTATCTTTTAACCGCCAAGGTATTATCAAGTTAAGGTTTGTGGGGGAAGATGTTTCTCATTGGGAAAAACTGGTTACCAAACGCCATAGCCAAGATTGGGCTTTGGAAATTTGGCATTTGTCTCAGTTACAAGCTCAATGTCCCCAAATTCAAAATGAGCGGGTTATCGGTGCGGTTTATTCTCCCCAAGATCGCCAGGTAAATCCTCGCCAGTTAACAGAGGCTTTGGTGGCCGCAGCAGAGTTGAAAGGGGTTAAATGCCAATTTGGGGTTGAGGTAGAAAAGGTAGTCCCCAATGACTACCAAAACCCTACTTCCTATGAACTTCATACCACCTCCGGTATCATAGAAACCCAGTGGTTAATTATAGCCGCAGGTAATGGTTCAACTCCTTTAACAACTTCCCTTAACCAACCTGTAGATATTCGTCCAGTTTTAGGGCAAGCATTGCAAGTTGAGTTAAAACAACCTCTGGGCAATCCTGACTTTCAACCAGTGATTACCGGGGAAGATACCCATATTGTCCCTTTAGGTGATAATCAATATTGGTTAGGGGCAACGGTAGAATTTCCGAATCAAGAAGGGAAAGTATTTGCTCAAGAAGTTTGTTTAGAAGAGTTAAAAAATAAGGGAATCGCCCTTTGTCCAGCTTTGGCACAGGCGAGGATTGTTCATACTTGGTCAGGTAATCGTCCTCGTCCTGAAGGAAGGCCGGCCCCATTGTGGAAGAATTACCGGCCCACCCTCAAGTACTCTTAGCTACAGCCCATTATCGCAACGGTGTACTCCTCGCCCCAGCTACGGCTTTAGCAATTAAAAGTTGGTTTGTAGAAGAAAAAAATACTTTTTAAGTTGAGAATTATTCATCAACAATAATCTTCAACCGGGCATTTTTCTGAGCAGAATTTTGCACCCAAAACTTCGTAACTGGAGTTTCGAGATCCCGATTGATTTTTAAAGGTTTGCCTGCGGTGCAAGTGTAAGTTTTGAAGTTATCACCGCAGGGCAAAGCGATATCTCCTGGTTCGATTTTGACGGTTATTGCTGTAGCGGGAGGGTTTAATTTAATGGTTTGCCTAGCTGTTTCTGGCAATATTAAGAGATTGTAGTTTTTCAGAGGTTCCTTAACTGGGATATTCTCCGGGAGGGATTCTTGAGCTTGTTTTTGTAATAAATTATCTTCCCCCTTGGGTAGCACAACTTCTTGAGGAAGAGATTCTTTTACAGGGAGATTTTCTGAAGCGGGAGGTAAAGCGGTTTCTGCTTGTACGGGTAAAGCTATAGTTAGTAAGAAGAAAACAATGCTGATAATAATAATTTTTGGTTTCATTGGTATTTTTTCTGACAATAACTTACCTTATAACATTTAATATTTATCATTCACTTCTTTAAGCTATTAGGAATGTAAACTGCGTATTATCGAATCAACGAAAATAAGCTGTAATTCTTTACTATTCACCTCTCCCCACTCCCTAGCGCTGTTTATTACCTACTTCTGATTGACCTGGTTGACTTAATTGGGGTTGCTCTTGCTGGAAGCTATAGCCTAGCCAAATAAAGCCACCTCCAAAAACACTAATCATGCCAATTAAAATAACTGTGAGCAATTTTACTTGAGAGCGAAGTAAATCTACTTCTTGGTTACTTTTTTGAATTTGAGATTGAGGAGGAGTTTCTTCAATACCGAGCTTTTTACGAGCAACTTCTTCAATAATTTTCTCTTCTTTCTGATTAAATGTAACTTGAGAATGGAGCCAATTAGCAATTAATTCTGGGCAGTTTTTTTTGACCCAGCGCATAGCCACTATTTTAAACAAGGGCTTAGACATTTTCGCTATTGGTTTCATCACTTTGTTGATAAAATGCGAGCGAAACTTTTGGTCAATGAGGTTTATTGAACCTATATCATAGAGACAATCTAAGATTAGCTTGATAGTAACCTCTTCTCTTTGAGTTAAATGTTCAAGAAGGAAAAAAACTTGAGACATCAGTTCTTTTTCTTTTTTATCTTTTTCTGAAAGCGGCTCGATTTCAGCTAGATTTTCTGAGGAGGGCTTCATCTTTATCTTGCTCTTCCAACTTTGACTCTTTGGGTACAATAGCTGCTAATCGTTGCTTTTATATTATATAGGAGAAGTAAGCAAAGCCCACTGCCTACGAATCTCCAAGCTAATGAAAACGGGTAGCCTCTACAGAGAATGTTAGTTTAATGGTCAATGTTTAATGTTTAATGATAAATCCACTAGCCATTAGCAAGATTTGTCGTCATACCAAACCTGACGATAAATCAACTCTAACTCGCTTCCCACCTCATAAAAATAATCCATTTGCTGAGATTGCAAAGTTACTAAGGTACGAAATATTAACAAAGCCATAATTGCCACTATCATACCTGTAGCTGTGGTTAAAAGAGCCTCGCCAATACCTTGGGCGACCCCAGCCGCTTCTTCCGTTGAACCGCCGCTACCAATATTTAAGTTATTGAAAGTACCAATCAAACCCGTCACCGTACCCAACAAACCTAATAAAGGAGACACCGCCACGATAGTTTCTAAGATTTTGTCTCCTGTACGCATCTTTATAAACTCGCGATCGCCTGCCGCTTCCATGGCTAAACGAAAGGTTTCTGGGGTGGGCTTTTTCAACTTTAAAGGTGCAATCAAAAAGCGTCCAATCGGTAAATTTTGGGCTGAGTTAGCAATTTCCGCTGCTTTATCAAGATCATAATGGGCAGCTTCAAGCACATCCTTAACAAGGCGATTTTCTTGAGTTAACAGTCGTAACCAAAACCAACTACGTTCAATGGCACAAGCTACAGTGATTACCGATAAAGCAAGGAGAGGCCACATAATTGGGCCGCCTTGAGTAATTAAACTAGATACGCGAGTCATGAAATATTTCAGTTAAAACCACTAGTCGGGAATAAAATCTGTTCAATAATAGATGACGGAATTCCCGAACTTTTATTCCCGAAAGGCCCTTTTTTATTGAAAATATAGTGTTGTGTAAGGGAAAACACGCTGAAAACAGCTATAATAGAGCGTATGTAAGAGAAAATACTCGAAAAGCAGCCAATACAACCAAATAGACAGAAAATCAGTAATTCAAGTCACAATATCGTGGTTTTCTTGATCACTAAAGCAGCCTTCTAAGCTCACACTCATAAGGCCGGTTTTTGATTAATGTATATATGGCGAAGAAAAAAACCTTTGCTGCTGGCGGGAGAAATGAGATGCTAAACCCTTTCCCCCAAATCCAACTCCCAGCATCTCATTGATTATTCCCAAAAGCGTAGCAATTTTTATCATCAGTTAGTTAATTAATTTGGTGATAGAGGTTGAAAGCTTTTCGGTTGAGAGCTTTTCTCCGTAGTAAGAGATAAACCGTAAATCATCGCGAACACCTTGGTTGAGTGGCTGCTATTCTTTTTAGAGTGGCAGTCTTTTCATTGCCAGTTGCAATGGCAAAAATCTTAAATTAACAAACGCTATAGCAATAACCAAAACAATTAGAACAGAACTGAAGCCTAAAACTTAGACATAGCAACTGTTCCTCTCCTACTCCCTACTCCCTGCTTATAAATGCGGACGGAGAGACTCGAACTCTCACATCAAAGACACTAGAACCTAAATCTAGCGCGTCTACCAATTCCGCCACGTCCGCAGGCATTTTACAACTAGTCAATTGATATAGTAACAAAATGCCGACGCTAAGTCATCAAATAAATTAACTTAAATTTGGCAACGCTTACGAGCCGCAGTATACTCAGGTTCTTGCCAAGAAAAAGCAAAATGGCTAACAGCATTGATTTGAGGGAATTCTTGGCGTAGTGCTGCCATCTGAATTTCTAAGGAAGGACGGCCTGTATGGGAAGCCCCCCAAACCCCTGCTAAAACGGGCATAACCTTATTAGTTTTATTTTTAGCTCCCTTCATTACCCATTCAACCTCATCCACAATACAACTAGCTTTGTTGCAAACAGCATAGGACATAGGATGTAACCGAATCGTATCGGGGAATTGGTCCCAAGGTTGAAGGCGAGAATCATATCCTTGCTGCCCTACCCCTCGGTTGCCATAGGGGAAAAAGACAGCCCCCGCCGGAATACCTTGACTTTCAGAAATGCGAGATGCCAACGAAAGAAAATCAATTACCCCTTGGGCAGCATGAGCAACACTAAGACTCCATAATTCTTGTTGGATCTGATTGCGTAATGCCCCATCATAAATAGAGTTGACTAATTTAGTGGTTTGGGCAGGATCTGTTGATTGCTTGTCTAACTGGCTTTGTTCTTGAGGAGTGGGTGTACGCCCTTGCCAAAGAGGAGGCCCTTCATCAGGATATAAACGAACCATATCCTGGAAGTCTTGGCTTGTCAGAGAACCTCGACTTAAATATTTCTCAATTAATAACTTACCACGATTATTTAGCGATCGCCGCAACAAAGTTTCTCGCGAAGCATCACCATAAATCCACAAATCCTTAACTTTGCTAGCCACAGAAGCTGCCCCTGTACCACGGGGATAGCGAATATAATCAAACATGATTTCATCGGGCTTCCTTTTGACCACTTCCCGCACTAACTGGCTATACTGCTGTCGGGCTTGGGAGTTGTACGGGTCAATAAAAGCTTCTGAATGTCCCACATCAAAAGCCAAACTATTATCTCCCTGACCATTTAAAGCTAAGGTACTACGTGTCTGGGGGTTTTGACCATAGGCATAACCAAAGTTCATCGAGAACATCCAAGCATTAACTTTTAAGCCTCTTTTACGCCCTTTCTCAATCACCTCAGCTAATAAATCTCGATTCTCATCCCCAGGAGTCCGTAACATGGAAAGCCAAGGAGTTGGGTTATCAGCCACCGGTAAGAGAACTTGACTATTACCAAAGGTTTCTATATAAACTTCGTTGTAGCCTAAGTTAACGATTCGGTCTAAGGTTTGTTCCAAAACTCCTGATTTGGCATCGCAGGGATGGAGACGTAACCAAATACCTTGGGATCTTGGCCAATTACGAGAGCGACACAGGTTTAAAAGATCCCCATGCTTCTTGAGCATATTTTGGTAGCTGGCTTCTGCGTTGGCATCTCCTTTAACCCAAGCTTGGCGAAGATTTTCCTTTTCTGTAATTGCTTGGGCATTAAAGCGACAATATTCTCTAATTTGGGCGCTAGCTGGGACGCTAAAAAGACATTGGCTAACTAAACCACTCATGGTCATCAACCCAGTTACCAAAAAGTTTAAAGTACGTTTCCTTGCAGGTTTAGATTTTAAAAGTAGGGTTTTTGACGGTGATTTCATGGAATCGCTTAACTATAAAAATTGATACTCTTGTTCTGTCAGCAGTGGTATAGATACACTCAATAAATAGATAATATAGGGAATTTGACCCTAAGCATGAGATTCAACCAATAACTTAAGTTTGGCAATCTTTTGCCCCAAGTTTCCCTTAATGATTCAGTCCAATATACTTTAGTTCCGGATACTGGTGGGAAATGGGGAGACATCGGAGGTGGGCAGACTAAGAAAATAGGTAAAAATAAACAAAAAAATTGGGTCTGATTTCTCAAACCCTAGCTTGGTAAATTATCAATTATCAATTATCAATTATCAAACTATCTACCCCGCTTCAGAGCAATTTCTACTTGCTTAAACTCTTGCCTTAAACGTTTTTCCAATTTCGCTGATAAAGGACGGCTAGAATAAGCGCTATAATAACCAGCCAAAGAATTTAAGGCTGTTTGCATAGTTGTGAAAGAGCGCAAACCAGCAACTTTACTATTTCTGCGATAGCGAGAAGTATAATCGTTAATTTGTTCCCGTAATTGATTAACAGATTCTATACGTTCAGGGGCATCATTTGCTAACTCAATATTTGTGTTAACGCTACTAAGCAAAGTTTGAGTATCTTGACCATAGTTTCCTGTTAGCCCTGTAGTACTATTGGCACTAGAGCAGCCCATTAAGCCCATAGTAACCACAAGAAGTAAAGCCATTAAACGAGATAAAAAAGGTTTTAGACGCATGATTTATGTTACTAAAATTACAAATTACTATCGATCCTACCAAGAATTGAGAATTAATTGCTAGTTGCTAATGGTTAATAGCTGGTGGCTAATTTTAAGAACTTTATCTTTGAGGCAGTTTATGTTCCTCTTACCGTCAAAATAGTTCCAACGTCTAAGTTGAAGGAACAAAATGGGCGAAAAAAAGCGAATTGGTATTCTCACTAGCGGCGGTGATTGTGCTGGCTTAAATGCTGTGATTAGAGCAGTTGTACAATGTGCTGTCGGGAAGTATGACTGGGAAGTTTTGGGCATTTGTCGGGCTACCCAAGGATTAATGAACAATCCACCGGAAGTTCAGCATTTAGATCCCCATCAAGTTGATATGTGGTTAACCAGGGGGGGAACTATGTTGGGAACAACTAATAAAGGTAACCCTTTTGCTTTTCCCCTAGCTGATGGACAGGTAAAAGACTGCTCAGAAGAGATTATTGCTAATTACTATCAGCTAGGGTTAGAAGCCTTAATTGGGGTTGGTGGAGATGGCAGTTTAGCAATCCTACGCCGTCTGGCTCAACAGGGTGGTATCAATATGGTAGGGATTCCTAAAACCATTGATAATGATGTGGGGGTGACAGAAAAATCAATTGGTTTTGATACCGCTGTTAACATTGCCACAGAAGCTTTAGATAGACTTCATTTCACCGCAGCTAGCCATAGCAGAGTAATGATCCTCGAAGTGATGGGAAGAGATGCCGGACATATTGCCCTGAATGCAGGCATTGCTGGAGGCGCTCATGTTATTCTTATTCCCGAAATTCCTTATAAAATTGAGAGAGTTTGCCATAAAATTAGGGAACGTCAAGCCCAAGGACAAAATTTTTCTTTAGTGATTGTTTCTGAAGCTGTTTGTACAGAAGCAGGAGAACAAGTAACTAAAATGGAGCAGTTTGGCGAATGCCGCTTAGGAGGCATCGGCCAGTATATCTCTGAACAAGTTGCCCAAGGTACAGGGGCAGAAACGAGGGTAACTGTGTTGGGGCATATTCAACGAGGTGGTATACCTTCTCCTTTAGATCGGGTTTTGGGTTCTGCTTTTGGGGTAGCAGCAGTGGATTTAATCGCCCAAGAAAAGTATGATCACATGGTTAGTTGGCAAGATCGTCAAATAGTTAGCGTACCCATCGCTGAGGCGATTAAAGACTACCGAGCAATAGATCCTCAAGGCACTTTAGCGAATACAGCTAGGGGTTTAGGTATTTGTTTGGGTGAATAGCTAATTGCTAATTGCTAGTTGCTAGCAGTGACAGGCAGTTGTCATGTTCTTTACTTATTACTTGTTACTTGTTACTTATTACTTATTACTTAACCAAATCTCTGGAGCAAAAGCCAACAAGCAAATTACTATGGGGGTGGAGAGACTTGAACTCTCACGACCTTTACGGTCAACGGATTTTAAGTCCGTAGCGTCTACCATTCCGCCACACCCCCTTGAGGTGGTTAAAGAAATTTATTGGTTGAATTAAATTTCTCCATTTGTATATTCCAACATTATCTGGGCTTCTGTGCAACCTTTCTGAACAAATAAATTATAATTTTCCTTTAAAATAGAACAAAGATACTATTTTTGTTATGTGCGGTCGATTTACTCAAACTAGTTCAGCAGATGCTATTGCCACAGCCTTCAACTTAAGTGCTGTCCCTCCTCAACAACCTAAATATAATATTGCTCCCACCCAGATAATTCCAACTATTTTATACCCTTCTTCAGAAAGCCAGAAAGAATTTAAGGAGTTACGGTGGGGATTAATTCCTAGTTGGGCAAAAGACCAGAAAATAGGTAATAAGCTCATTAACGCTAGGGCAGAAACTGTAGCCGAAAAACCTTCTTTTCGTAGTGCTTTTCGTAAGCGTCGCTGTTTAATTGTTGCTGATGGTTTTTATGAGTGGCAACACCAGGAAGAGGGGAAACAGCCTTTTTGTATTCAAATGAAAGATGAGCAGGTTTTTGCTTTTGCTGGAATCTGGGAACGCTGGCAAGCCCCAGAAGGAGAGGTAATAGAGTCTTGTACAATTATCACTACAGAAGCTAATGAATTGATGAACCCGATCCATAAACGAATGCCGGTGATTTTGAACTCTGAAGATTATCAGCTTTGGTTAGATCCCCAGGTAACAGAAAAAGAGAAACTGCAACCTTTATTAACGCCCTACAATAGTGAGATGATGAAGGCTAATCCTGTGAGTAAAAAAGTTAATAATCCGAGAAATTCTTTTCCTTTCAAATAGAATTCAACAGCAACAAGTCACCAGAGGAAACACTACCCTCAACATTACCAACAGCTAACAAACCGTTGCGATCGCGATAAGTTACCAGCCCTTGTTTATCAACAACTTTAAACTGCATTCCTGGTTCAAGTTTACCAGGATCAATGCCACCTAACCAAAATTTAGCCTGGTTGTTTTCCACTTTAATTACTGCACCGTGGGCTGCTGATCTAGTAGGAGAATTAAAATAAACTGGTTGTTGTCCATAATCTGTATCTACTTCCACTTCTAAAGTAGGAGTTTGTCGGAAATCTTTTTCTTTGAAGTAGTTAGCAAGCTTCTCTACTGTATAGGCAACCGCTTCTTCTGGAGTAGTATTTTCTTGCCAAAGATATTGAGTGAAGGTATGGGTAAAGATCCCAGCGTAAAAGCCGTTAAGACGAACATCAGCAGCATATTGGTTAGGATTTGTTGAGGCAATGACAACTCCCTTAGCAACTCCCTCACGATAACCAGCAATGAATTCTTCAGGGGAAAGATTTAACTTACTTAACCATTGTTCTTGATAAGTTTTTTCTTTCGGAGAAACTAAAGTTTTTTCACCTCCTAAGCGGGAACGAATCCGGAAATCATTTTTAGTAGCAGCACCAGAAAAACAACTATCTAACACTGCCGTAAAATTCTCTGTGGGGACAGCAGACATGAGCAGATAAAGGGTATGACCCATGATATCTTCAACAATAGTTTCTTCTCGAATATATTCTCTGGGAGTAGCATCAAAAGGTACGAAAGTACCGTTTAAATTACTTTCTTTCTTGTTAGGATCGCTAACAATAGGATCGGGATCAAAAATCAGGGAACCGTGACCAGAATAGTGATAAACTGCTATATCTCCTGGTTTAACTTGGTTAATTAAATATTCTTCAAAAGCACCCAGTATCCCCTCACGAGTGGCTTTTTCGTCGAGAAGAATATGAATATCTTTGGGATTAAAACCAAAGCGGTTAATTAATAACTCTTGTTGCATAAAAACATCATTCACACAACCTTCAAGAGGGCCAGCGTATTGATATTTATTAATACCCACTAAAAGAGCAACTTTGCGGGGTGTATCCTGTGCTAAAACTTTACCATAACGTTCCCATTTACTTAAGCCTAAAGTAGCTAAGGTAGCCCCAGCAAATTGCAAAAAATGACGACGAGATAGTTTACTCATATCTAGATTAGTTCTCCTTTATTTAATAGGTTAATTATTGTCATACCAGATTGGTGGGTGAAAGTTTATCAAGATTTAGTGAAGAAAGAAATAATTATTCAATTAATTATATTTCGTAGCCAAGTCTCAAGAATTACGCAAATCCGCCAAAATCTTTCTAGTATTACTTATCACTTATCACTTATTACTTATTACTTATCACTTATTACTTATTACTTAACCTACCATTCTCCTTGCACAGTAAAAGCAGCCCAGTGATAAGGGTCTTTTTCCGCACTATCACTTCGCCACATTTCTAATTGTGCCGCCCTCAATGCTGCTGCTGGTTGAAGATTGTCTTGGTACATTTTTTCATAAAACTTACTCATCAACTTAGAAGTAGAAAGATCCTGCACTGCCCAAAAACTTACTACCACCCGCTTTGCCCCGGCATACATAAAGCCCCTAGTTAAACTAACTAATCCTTCCCCTGCTAACTCTTGCCCTAAACCTGTTTCACAAGCGCTTAATACTACTAATTCTGCTGGCAAGTTGAGGTTATAAATATTATTTAAACGGAGTAAAGGATCTTGAAATTCTCCTTCGGAGTTGTAAGCTGATAGGGCTAAACCAGAAAGTTGTGGCTTATCTTTATTAATGCAACCGTGGGTAGAAAAGTGTACGGTCTGGTAGTTGGCAAGTTGAGGACTAGTTGCCGTAGCTAGGGAAGCTTCATGACCTAACGCTGCAAAGCTTTGGCTTTCTGGGACAAGGGCAAGAATATTTTCTGCTTCTGTGCGGGTGAATTGTAGTTGGGCTAGGGATAAGCAGGATTCTAAAGCTTGTCTAGTTGAATCTTCTCTAGGATTTTCATAATCTCTTTCTTCTCCTGATTCATAAACCGGGTCGGCAAGGACAGCAAGTTTTTTAGGGGCAAGAGGACGACCTTTGACTTGTTTTCTCAATGCAGCAAGGCTAGAAGCGGAAGGGAGAGTAATGATTTCGTGGTTGGCTAACAGAGGTTGGGAGTTAGCGGTGGGTAGGGCAGCAAAGGGGATACTTTGTAAGATTCCGTCTCCGACGATTAAGAGACGTTTGTTTTCTAATTCTTTAGCAGCAGGGGCGAGGAGGATTTGCTGAGTTGTTGGGCAGCTTCTGGATCTTTAATATTAACGTCGGCTATGTCGTCGCGGAATTTTTGGGCTAATTTTTCTATTTCTGCTTGGGGAGGGAGTTCATAACTAGTAACTTTGTTTTTACTAACTACCCAAAGATAGCTTTGTTTTTCGCTGAGGTAATATTCTAAGAGGATGGTGTCATCATCTAGGAGTTGTTGAATTTCTTCTGTTTGTAGGGTGAATTTAGTAGGTTGGTTGATGGCAGCGTAGTTAGGGCTTTTGAGGCGGATGGTGGCTTCTACTTGGTCAAGTTTAGTTAAGAGTTCGTTGATTTGGTCGTTGACGACTTCTTTTTCTGCGTCGCTAGCACTAACACTCCTTTGCAGTTTGCCTTGATTTTCTAGGGCGGCAGTAAGTTGTTTGTTGAGTTGTTTTTCTTGTGCTAAAAGTTCTGCATCTATACCTTGACGAATGTCTACGTTGGCTTCTTGGAGTTCGGTGAGAAGTTGGCGGGCGCGGACTCTTTCGCTGTAGTGGAGGGCTTGGGCGTTGTATTGTTGTGTGGGGTTTTGTTGGTGCAACTCCATTAGTAATCTGATGTGGAAGTCGTAGTATTGTTCGATGGTTTGGTAGAAGGAGGTTTGTAGTTGGGGGTTGAAGATTTGGTTGCGGAGAAATTCTATTTTTTCGATGGCTTGTTCCATTGTTTGAGATGCAGCAATGAGATTGTTTTGTTGGTATTGGATTTGAGCAATGTTCCAGAGGGTAGTTGCTTCTCCAGCCCTGTCTCCCACCATATTGTGAAGCAGTAAAGCCTGATTCAAGTAATTCAGTGCTTCTTCCTTGTCTCCTAACGAGTTGTATACAGCACCAAGATTAGCGAGGGTATTTGCTTCCCCTCTGCGATCGCCCACTGCACGTCTCAACGGTAAAACCTGCTTAAATAGCTTTAAAGCCTCTTCTTCTTCTCCTAAATTTAAGTAAACAGCACCAAGATTGTTTAGGGTAATTGCTTCCCCATGCAAATCTACTATCTTACGAAATAAAGACAAAGCCTGATTATAAGACTCTAAAGCTTGCTCATTTTCTCCTGAATCTAAATGGATACGACCAATATTATTCAGAATAGTTGCTTCTGTTTCGTGAGCTTCTGCTGCACGAGATATAGGCAAGGCTTGATTATAAAACTCTAAAGCTTTTTCTTTCGCTCCTAAGTCTACATAGACGCGGCCAATACTGTTGAGAATGCTTGCTTCTCCACCCTTATCTTTTACTGAACAAGATAGAGGTAAGGCTTGATTGTAGAAATCTAGAGCTTTTTCCTCTTCTCCTATGTCCGAGTAAACGCGACCAATATTATTGAGGATAGCTGCTTCTGCTCCCTTATCTTTTGCTGCACGAGACAGAGGTAAAGCCAAATTATAAAACTCTAAAGCCTTTTCCTTTTCTCCTATACGTGAGTAGACAAGGCCAATATTACTGAGAACAGTTGCTTCTTCACTTCTGTCTTCGAGCATACGATAAAGAAGCAAAGCCTGATTATAAGACTCTAGAGCCTTTTCCTTTTCTCCTATATCTGAGTAAATATGGCCAATGTCACTGAGGGTAGCCGCTTCCCTTCTATGGTTTCTCAGTTCACGATAAAGAAGCAAAGCCTGATTAAGATACTCTAAAGCTTTATCCTTCTCTCCCTCTTCCATATTTAAGTAGACACTAGCAAGATTGCTGAGGGTATTTGCTTCCCCTTGACGGTCTTTTACTTCACGCCTTATTGGTAAAGCTTGGTTCAGATACTCTAAGGCTTTTTCTTTCTTTCCCATATTTAAGTAGACATGGCCAATGTTGTTGAGGGTAACTGCTTCTTCACGACGGTTTTGCACTACCCGATGTAGAGGTAAGGCTTGATTAAAGTATTCCAAAGCCTTTTCATCTTCTCCTAAAGCTGAGTAAATACCACCAATATTATTGAGACTACCTGCTATCCCCCCTTGGCTGCTTATCGAACGAAATAGAGACAAAGCCCGATTATAGAACTCTAAAGCCTGTTTCTTTTCTCCTAAAATTGAGTGCAGACGACCGATATTAGTGAGGGTAGTTGCTTCCTTAAGCTGATCTCCTAATTTTTGCCAAAGTTTAAAGGACTCCTCAAATTTAGCGATCGCCTCCCGTAAAGACTCTGCTGTCCCCTCCTGATAAAGCCGCAAACCTTCCTGATAAGCTTCCTCGGCAGCAGCGCGAACATCTTCCGCATTTGCATCACTTTCCTGTGCAACCTCTATCGAATCTGTATTCCCTACAGCAACATTAACTGGAGTAACAAAAGAAACCAAAAAAGCAAGGGAAATAGTAGAGAGTTTTTTATTCATGGTTTGGGAGGACTGCGGTAGAAAAAATTCTTGTGTATTGATACTGAAATGTTTCTACGTTAACCTACCAATTCCCTCAAAAACTATTCAGTTACAAAAACTGTAACCTCGCCAATTGTTAAAAATATAACCTGAAAGCCACGGTTCGCACCAGAATCATCGTAGCGATTGTCTTGACCATTCCAACCGTAGGGGCGACCCGTTGAGATCTACTCTGCTACTCATAAATAAATAACCTGGGGTCGCCTGCCTAACCAATAATACCCAGCAAGGGCGACCCCAAAATGTTGATTGGTAGGTGGCGAAAACAAGGGAAACGGGTCGCCCCTACATATTTTTATGGTTGGATATATTTAGCGATACCTGCGGTGGGCTTTGCCTACGCGCTAGGTATATCATCGGAAGCGATATCGCTAAACAAACAGAAGTATCTAAAATAATACTCATACTTTCTGTCTTTGTTGCTTATAATTATAATCTTTGTCATAGTCTAAACAAAATTAAAAATCACAACTAATGTCCGAAAATGAAGCGCCGGAAAATCGACATTCGGTAACAGATAAAAAATATTGCTATAAAATGTCTCGTAAGTATCAATGGACGCTTTTGAGGGTTGAGTCTAATGGTAGTCGCGACCTACCCTATGCTTGCATATTTAAAGGTAAGCAAACTAGCTTTGAGGATAAAACCTATGACTAAAACCGATAGCATAAATAATTCTCAAAAGGGAGTAAGGATAGTTTTTCAAGTTGACTTAGAAGATCCAAACTGGGGAGATTGGGTAGATCCGATGGGCGGTTTAACCAGGATTCTGACGGAGCATTGGAATGCTGAAGACATCCCTCCTCTTGGCTACCGATTTCGTCAATATACTAAGCTGGAAAAAGAGGCTGATTCTAATTTCCTCAATGCTTCGACTCATAGTAGAGTAGGAGATTGGGTTGTTAGCGGGGTAGAGCGTTATGTAGCGAAAGCTAACAACTGCGAATTTAGAGAAATAGCAATCTGTACCTGTAGGTTTGAACCTGTTGAACCTCAATGGCAGAAGATGAATCCTTCTCAAACTACCCTTACCCATTTTTCTTAAAAAGCCCAGCTTTCAAACTCTAGTAATTAAATCTTGCAGCAACACTCATACTTTCTGTCTCTGTTGCTTATAATCATAATCTTCGTCATAATCTATAGTTCCAAATAAATCTAGAACTTTCAACCTCTTCCGTCTTTGAATATATTTCCGTCAAGCTTCTTCTACTATAGATCCTGGAGACAGCAAAATAATTGCAGAAATGCGTAGGCAAAGCCCACCGCAGGTATCGCACTCGGTGTATCAATCGTCAATAGTGTCACTGTCTATCTCAACTATCTCTAAACTATTGCTAAGGTAAGGGAAAATCTTAGTAAATGGAATTAAGCAAAAATATATTGGTAATCGAATCTTTACTATCACCAGAAGAGTGTAGTCAGCTTATCAAAAAGTCAGAACAAATAGGCTATTGTAAAGCTGATATTCAAGTTCATAATGGTAGGCAACACTTACCTAAAATTAGGAATAACGAGAGAGTAAATTTACACTCAGAGCAGTTAGCCCATGAATTATGGGATAAAATAGCTTTCTACTCTTTGCCTATCTATGAAGGTAGATACGCTATTGGATTATCTCCATACTTTCGTTTTTATAAATACATCGAAGGCCAAAAATTTAAAATACACCAGGATGGTCGGCAAAATGTAGAGGGAAATGAAACTTTGTTTACCCTTTTAGTGTTTCTTAGCGAGGGATTCAAAGGCGGTGAAACGAAGTTTAGGCAAGAGCGAATTTCTGTTAAACCAAAAACTGGTAAAGCACTAATCTTTGAGCATCGGCTGTGGCATAAAGGGTGTGTACTTGAAAGTGGTATCAAGTATGTAATACGTACAGATATTGCCTACAGCAGCTAACAAATTCATTTTAGCTTTTAGAGAATTTATCAATACCAAATCCCGTATACTCTCGAACATAGGGAGGCTTAAGCCCAAAAACAATATCTTCTTTAGGAACTCCCATTTGTACTAACTCTTCAGCAATGCTTTGGTCTGTTTGATTACGCTGAATCCAGATTTGCCCATTTTTAATATCTAAATGTAGGAAACAGTTATAAACACGACAGTCTTGATCCCAACCTAAATCAACAACAACATAGCGATCGCGTTTCTGATCAAAAATAACCTCTACCTCTATATCACCGTTGACAGGGGGATTTTGACCATGTTCTAATAGCAACTTTTCAATACACTGACGATAATGCTCTAGCTTACCCATCTCACAATTTCCTCCTTAACTGGATCATAAACAATTACTTTGATGTTGTAATATTTAACAGATGCAGATGGCAATTCTTTCTGGAAAAATGATTGATAGGCATAGCTTGGAACAGCTAAATATAAAACACGTTCTGGCTCTATTTTCTCTAAAACTAATCTATAATTTAAAAATTGCCCCAAGGCAGTGTGAAAATCAGCTAGTGCTGAATCATTTAGAAAACTCTTAACTTCCACTGCAATTTTCTGACCTTCTTTTTCTGCTCCCAGAATTTTCTCAGCACCCAGATCAATCTCAACCCTCTCCTCTTGTGCATATTCAAGCCTCAAGGGATCGTGAGTGATTACCCATTGATCTTTTTCAAGACCTTGCTTAACTGCATTATGAAATTTATCTTTTGCTGCCACAAACCAATACTCCAAACCTAGTTTGATAATACTAGGCTATTACTGCTCAAAAAACTTGATTTTGGTTCTGAAACAATCTTTAGAAATAAACTTATTACTTATTACTTAACCTACCACTCCCCTTGCACAGTAAAAGCCGCCCAATGATAGGGGTCATTTTCATTTCCTTCACTTCGCCACATTTCTAATTGTGCCTCTCTTAAAGCCGCAGCAGGTTTAAGGTTATCTTGATACATTTTTTCATAAAACTTGCTCATTAATTTAGAAGTAGAAAAGTCTTGCACCGCCCAAAAACTGACTACCACTCGCTTTGCCCCCGCATACATAAATCCTCTGGTTAAACTTACTAATCCTTCTCCGGCTAACTCTTGTCCTAAACCTGTTTCACAAGCGCTTAATACTACTAATTCTGCTGGTAAGTTGAGGTTATAAATATTATTTAAACGGAGTAAAGGATCTTGAAATTCTCCTTCGGAGTTGTAAGCTGATAGGGCTAAACCAGAAAGTTGTGGCTTATCTTTATTAATGCAACCGTGGGTAGAAAAGTGTACGGTCTGGTAGTTGGCAAGTTGAGGACTAGTGGCCGTAGCTAGGGAAGCTTCATGACCTAACGCTGCAAAGCTTTGGTTTTCTGGGACAAGGGCAAGAATATTTTCTGCTTCTGTGCGGGTGAATTGTAGTTGGGCTAGGGATAAGCAGGATTCTAAAGCTTGTCTGGTTGAATTTTCTCTAGGATTTTCATAATCTCTTTCTTCTCCTGATTCATAAACTGGGTCGGCAAGGACAGCAAGTTTTTTAGGGGCAAGAGGACGACCTTTGACTTGTTTTCTCAATGCAGCAAGGCTAGAAGCGGAAGGGAGAGTAATGATTTCGTGGTTGGCTAACAGAGGTTGGGGTTAGCGGTGGGTAGGGCAGCGAAGGGGATACTTTGTAAGATTCCGTCTCCGACAATTAAGAGACGTTTGTTTCTTAATTCCTTAGCAGCAGGGGCAAGGAGGATGTTGCTGAGTTGTTGGGCAGATTTCTGGATTGTTAATATTAACTTGGCTATATCGTTGCGGAATTTTTGGGCTAGTTTTTCTATTTCTGCTTGGGGAGGAAGTTCATAACTAGTAACTTTGTTTTTACTAACTACCCAAAGATAGCTTTGTTTTTCGCTGAGGTAATATTCTAAGAGGATAGTGTCATC
The DNA here is from genome assembly GCA_963793425.1 of uncultured cyanobacterium. GTDB lineage: Bacteria > Cyanobacteriota > Cyanobacteriia > Cyanobacteriales > CAWCAG01 > CAWCAG01. The sequence goes on from CAWCAG010000001.1 coordinate 127,246, forward strand.
GTCTAGAAGTTGTTGAATTTCTGCGGTTTGTAGTGTGAACTTAGTAGGTTGGTTGATGGCAGCGTAGTTAGGGCTTTTGAGGCGGATGGTGGCTTCTACTTGGTCAAGTTTAGTTAAGAGTTGGTTGATTTGGTTGTTGGCAGCTTCTTTTTCTGGAGTGCTAGCATTATCACTCCTTTGCAGTTTGCCTTGGTTTTCAAAAGCGGCAGTAAGTTGTTGGTTGAGTTGTTTTTCTTGTGCTAAAAGTTCTGCATCTACACCTTGGCGAATGTCTACGTTAGCTTCTTGGAGTTCAGTGAGGAGTTGGCGGGCGCGGACTCTTTCGCTGTAATGGAGTGCTTGGGCGTTGTATTGTTGAGTAGGTTTTTGTTGGTGCAACTCCATTAGTACCCTGATTTGGAAGTCGTAGTATTGTTCAATGGTTTGGTAGAAGGAGGTTTGTAGTTGAGGGTTGAAAATTTGGTTGCGGAGGAATTCTATTTTTTCGATGGCTTGTTCCATTGTTTGGGAGGCAGCAATGAGATTGCCTTGTCGGTATTGGAGTTGAGCAATGTTCCAGAGGGTACTTGCTTCTCCTCTTCTATCTGCCTACTGCACGACGTAGAGGGTAAAGCTTGGTTGTAGTAATTGAGCGCTTTTCCTTTTCTCCTAATGAGTCGTAGACAAGAGCCAATATTGTTGAGGGTAGTTGCTTCCCCTCCTCTATCTCCTACTGCACGACGTAGAGATAATGCCTGGTTATAGTAGTTTAGTGCTTCTTCGTTTTTTCCTAAATCATTGTAGACCCGACCAATATTGTTGAGGGTTCTGCTTCCCCTCCTCTATCTCCTACTGCACGACGTAGAGGTAAAGCTTGGTTATAGTAATTGAGTGCTTCTTGCTTTTCTCCTAATGAGTCGTAGACAAGACCAATATTGTTGAGAGTAATTGCTTCTCCTCCTCTATCCCCTACTGCAAGAAATAAAGGTAAAGCCTGATTGTAGTAATTTAGTGCCTCTTCCTTTTCTCCTAATTGAGTAGACACCACCAATATTATTAAGGTAGTTGCTTCCCCTCCTCTATCACCTACTGCACGACGTAGAGGTAAAGCTTGATTATAGTATTTAAGGCTTCTTGTTTTTCTCCTAATGAGTTGTAGATACGACCGATACCTGTGAGAGTAGCTGCTTCTCCTCCTCTATCACCTACTGCACGAAATAGAGGCAAAGCTTGGTTATAGTAATTGAGTGCTTTTTGCTTTTCTCCTAATGAGTCGTAGATACCACCAATATTGTTGAGAGTAATTGCTTCCCCTCTTCTATCATCTCACGCCCGAATAGGGGTAAAGCCTGGTTATAGTAATTGAGTGCTTCTTCTTTTTCTCCTAATGAATCTAGTAGACACACCAATGATTAGTTGAGAGTAATTGCTTCCCCTCCTATTATCACCTACAGCACGACATAGAGGTAATGCTTGGTTGATAGTAATTGAGTGCCTTTTGCTTTTCTCCTAATGAGCCGTAGACAACACCAATATTGTTGAGGGTACTTGCTTCACCTCCTCTGATCTCCTACCGAACGAAGTAAAGGTAAAGCTTGATTATAGTAATTGAGTGCTTGTTGTTTTTCTCCTAATGAGTCGTAGACAAGACCAAGATTGTTGAGGGTTAGTTGCTTCCTCCTCTGTCGATTCTACTGCACGAATAAAGGTAAAGCTTGGTTGTAGTAATTAAGTGCTTCTTGTTTTTCTCCTAATGAGTTGTAGACAAGACCAATATTATTGAGGATTAAAGCTTGTTGAGATTCATCTTCCTACCTGCTGCCAAAGTTTAAGTGACTTCTTCACATTTAACAATCGCATCTCGTAAAGACTCTGCCGTCCCCTCCTGATAAAGCCGCAAACCTTCCTGATAAGCTTCCTCAGCAGCAGCGCGAATATCTTCAGTACTTGCACCACTTTCCTGAGCAACCTCTATCGCATCTGTACTCCCTACAGCAACATTAACTGGAGTAACAAAAGAAACCAATAAAGCAAGGGAGATAGTAGAGAGTTTTTTATTCATGGCTTAGTAGAAGGTGCAAAATAAATCCACTGGCAGATTATTTAATCGAGTTTATAACCTTAAGAAACACCCTTAATCCTATTTCGCAGCCAAGTCTTAAGAATTACGCAAATTCACCAAAATCTTTCTAGCTAAAAGTTATTTGTACTGATACCAAACTCCCCACCCTATTTCCACGCTTCCACTAGCCACTAGCAAAAACTAAAATCTAAGCCATACCTCACTAGCCTAAGAATTGCTATATATTTCTTTAGGCTGAAATCCGAGATTCAACTTTGTTTCTTGAGCCAGATGCAATAAATGCTCTAAGCGGTGACAATGCTATCTTGCCCTGGGTATTTCCCGAAACTTGAGAGCCTCAAAAAGTGAAACTTAAGGATATTTTTCCCCTACTTAAAGAAACATTCCAGGAATGGCAAGAAGATAAATCATCTCGTTTAGCTGCGGCGTTGGCTTACTACACAGTTTTTTCCCTTGCCCCTTTATTAGTAATTGCGATCGCGATCGCCGGAGCAATTTTTGGGGAAGAAGCAGCGAGAGGAGAAATAGTTGGGCAAATCCAAGGTTTAGTAGGGAATCAAGGGGCAGAAGCAATAGAAGCCGCCATTAATAATGCTAATAAACCTGATACGAGTAGCGTTGCTTCTTTAATTAGTATCGTGGTTCTCTTTTTTGGTGCTTCCGGTGTCTTTGCTCAACTCCAAGATGCTTTGAATACAATTTGGGAAGTGCAAGCGAAACCAGGAAGAGGGGTTAAACATTTCATTAAAAAGCGCTTACTATCCTTTTCTGCTGTATTTGGGATTGGCTTTTTATTATTAGTTTCTTTGCTGGTAAGTGCTGTTTTATCTGGATTGAGTCATTATCTGAGTAACATCCTTCCTGGCGGCGATTTTATTTGGCAAGTCTTCAACTTTGTAGTTTCTTTTGCTGTAATCACCTCACTATTTGCGGTGATTTATAAATACTTACCGGATGTAAAAATTGAGTGGGGTGATGTTTGGACTGGAGCGATTATTACCTCTCTACTCTTCACTATCGGGAAATTTGCCCTCGGACTTTATTTAGGCAGAGGAAGTTTTGGCTCTACTTACGGCGCAGCAGGTTCTTTAATTGTGCTTCTGGCTTGGGTTTATTATTCAGCACAAATCCTCTTCTTTGGGGCGGAATTCACTCAAGTTTATGCCCGCAGATTTGGTTCAACAATTGTACCGGATGATAATGCCATGCGAGTTACTGAAGAAGCAAGGGGAAAGCAAGGAATGCCTCGTAATCGGAGAAGAAATAAGTAACAAGTGACAGCTCAATCCCTACCTTAAGGTATAGGGTAATATTGCTCTGAAAGTAGATTTATAAGGGTCGGGAAAGTTTTTATATTAATAAATGTAAAAGGATTTATTGAGGCGGAGTTTAAGGGCAACGCCTATGCTAACCAACAAGATGTTCCTGATCTGGTGGACTCTGAGGAAATTGACTTCCGCGTCGCTAATACCTTGGGTGCATCAGATGGCCCTTTGCCCCATTTAATCAGATTCAAGCAAGCCCAATTAACAGATAAGGGGCAGAAAATCCTTAAGGAAATGTCCCAAAATCCTCCCGAATCTTTAGAAAAAGGACCTAGTACACTAATGGCAACTCAAAATACACCCTTCTTAGAAAAAATTATGCTCAGAGGGGAATTAGAAGATATTTACGATGCCCGTGACATGGCTACTGTAGTCTACCGTACCATGCGGGATATGATGACCACAGAAGCAGCCGGAAAAGTCGCTTCAGAGTTAAACAAAGAAATAGAACCCACAGCAGATAAAACTTTGCAAAAAGAAATTTCTGAGTTGTGGCAAGATGAGAATCCCCTTGTTTCTTGGTTAAGCAAAATTCGCCCCCCTTTAAAAATTAATGAAGATACTTTTATCTTCCGGGTTGAACAAGAAGGTGGAATGCCGAAAGGGACTGATGGGGAAAAAGTAATTAAAGCTGTTTTTGCTGCTACTAAAGATGAATTATCCTCTGAACGAGTAGCTGAAATAAGTGATTTTTTACCAGGCAAAATTAAGCAGATGTGGCAACAGGCTTAAGCACTTTAGCAACCGGATTTGGTATTAGATATCCCTAGAAGTCAAGCTTCTAGGGATATTGCTATTTGTCCTCACCTTGTTGCGTAGCGTCTCCATCGCAGAAGCCCACCGTAGGGGCGGGTTTGGAGTCAAATTGTGATGATTAACCTTAAATTAAATAAACCCGCCCTAACTTCAAGTTAAGGGAAACTAATTTTCTCGATTTTAAGTTTTGCAAAAAAGGATTGCTTTTGAGTCTCTTTTCCCTTAAAATACTATTCGAGAAGAGTTTAAAGCCCCATTTTCCCATGGAATACATCAACACCTCTATTGCTGCCGAAATGTTGAGAGTCTCTCAAAGAAGAGTTCTCTACTTACTTCAACAACAACGCATTAAAGGCGCTTACAAAAAGCGGACAGGTTGGGTGATACCTTTATACAAGGGCAAACCAAGGATTTCTCGTGGTACTAGAGGACCCAAACCTCGTTGGAGTACCGCAAAGGGACGGGGACCAAAAACTATTTATGTCAATAAAAACCACATCACTACTAACGAGAAGAGGATTGCTCAGCACGGGGCTGAAGTAGCCTTGAAAGATGTTGTAACGGTCAGACATGGTTCAAGGAGCATTCGTGGTCATGAATTAGAGATATTTGGCTATTGTCAGATCGTTTACTGTCCGGAAAAACCCCAGGATTGTGGGGCGAGTTTATGGATCAAAACCTATTCAGATGTGAAGGTAGTAAATAAGTCTAAGCCTGATGAATGGTCGGTTGTTCGTTGTTAATTGCTAATCGCTAACTTTACGCCTTGCCGTTGCTGTCAGGCATCACTAAACCTTTTTCTACAGTTAAAATTTGCGAATCTTTCACCCATTGATGGTCGAAAGCACCAAGGTGAGTAGTGGTAATTAAAGTTTGAAAGCGGTCTTGAATTGCTTCTAAGAGTTGGTTTTGTCGGTTGAGGTCTAACTCAGCTAAAACGTCGTCGAGAAGGAGTAGAGGCGGTTCTCCAATTACTTCTTCAATTAATTTTAATTCAGCGAGTTTTAGAGCTAAAACTAAAGTGCGTTGTTGCCCTTGGGAACCATAAGAACGAGCCGGAGTTTGATTAATAGTTAATTCTATTTCATCTCGATGGGGGCCAACTAAGGTTGTACCTTGTTGTTGTTCGGGAATACGGCGTTGTTGAATTTTTTCTAAGAAGGCTTGTTGGACGTGTTCGGGGTTATCTTCTTGCCAATTAATATTAGGATTATAGTTAATGGCTAAAACTTCTGTTTCTCCACTAATACTTGCGTGCCAAGCAGCCGCTAAAGGAGCAATTCTTCGTAAAACTCTGGCTCGACGACGGGTGATCCTAGAACCTGTAGCGGCTAGTTGAGCATCCCATAAAGCTAGTTGATCAATATAATTGTTGATATCTACTTCTAGGTCGCGAAGTTTCCTTAAAAAAGCATTTCTTTGGCGTAAAACCTGATTGTACTGTTGCAAGATATAAGCATAAATTGGTTCTAATTGAATAAGTAAATAGTCTAACCAACTACGACGAGTTTCCGGACTGCCTCGCACTAAATCTAAATCTAAACTAGAAAATTGTACAGCATTTAATACTCCTAAAAACTCCGTTTGACGACGTAACTTTTCTTGATTGAGAACGAGAGTTCTTCTTCCTTTTTTCCTCAAGGTGATAGTTAGCTCTGAACTACCGTATTTTCGTTCTAAAATAGCATTAATTCTACCATCCTCTTCCCCTTCCAAAACCAAGTCGCGATCGCGAGAGGTACGATGACTTTTTAAGGTTGCTAACAACTCCACTGCTTCTAGTAGGTTAGATTTTCCTTGGGCATTATTACCAACTAAAATTGTTTTCCTGGCTATGAAGTTAACGCCTTGATCTTGGTAATTACGAAAGGAAAGTAGATGGAGCTTTTTAAGAAACATTAAATAATAGGGAATAGGGTTCGCGTTTCGCGAATGCGTTGCCGCATTTGCTATAAGAAATAGGGAAAGTTACTTATTACTTATTACTTATTACTTATTACTTATTACTTAGTTGAGTGCTGTTATCGCTATGGGGGCGAAGAGAAAAGAGCCAGCGATGATGTAAACGAAGCGACGATAGGTTTTAATTTTCTTGCTGGCAGCTTCTTCAATTAAAGGAGGTAGTTGTTCTGTGATGAATTGTCCAACTTCGACAATATTAATATCAGTTCTGCCTTCTTTTTTGAATGGCTTTAATAACTTGTTGACGGTTAAATCTAGCATTAGTTGGTTAAGATAAATCAATAAAGATGATTGTAGATGAAATACTCGAATACCAAACTTTTTGAAAATAGTGAATATTTTTATGGGAGTTTTGATTGTTCTTTCCATATTTGTAAAGGTTTCTTCTAATACTCCCGATATTTCTACAACTAACTGATTAAGCCCTTGTTGAAAAAAGTAAATATTCATACTCTCTTTTTGCTCAAAAATAGCCTCAATCACTAAAGAGAATAAGGGTTGTAAGCAGTGGTGCAAAGTTTTACTAACCAAGTTTTGATAACCAGACAAAACGGCTAAGCTGACTCCGCAAATAATTCCGGCGATTAAATAAAGAATTATCAAAGCAACTAACTTAAAAAAAGCAGCAAAGCTAAAACTTCCTGCCCCTTCAAAACTGACATGAAAAATGATTGCGGCGGCTACGCTGAAGAGAAATAGGGAAAGAATACAGTAGCTAACAGTCTTCAGCAGGGATATTATCAACAAACGACGCAGTAACATAATTGAATCTCGTGCCATCTTTTGCCATTCTTCAATTAGTTGCTCATGGGGCATTTTAATTAAGTAATAAGTAATAAGTAATAAGTAATAAGTTTTGGGCTAAGGCTAATTACTTTTTTACAACAAATTTAGTTATTTCTTGGTGAAGAACCAGCGAACAAATAACTTTTCTAACTCTACCCAAACGAAAATAATAGCGCTAAAGCCGAAACAAAGCCCTAATTCTTCTAAGGTTAAATAATCAGTGCCAAAGAAGTTTTGTAGCACGGGGATATAAACTAACATTAATTGTAAAATGGTTGTACCAATTACTGCTACTAATAAATAGGGATTGGAAAAAGGATTCAATTCAATAGTTAATTGGGAATGGGAACGTACTGCGATCGCATGACCCATTTGAGCAATACAAAGGGTAGTGAAGACCATGGTTTTCCAATGGTCGGGATAATAATTATAAGCGATCCACATCAAGACAATCGTGACTAGCCCAAAAATAATACCGGTGCGAATCATATAGGAACCCAAGCCCCTAGCGAAAATGCTTTCACTAGGGTCAATGGGAGGGCGACTCATAACATTGGGTTCAGCGGGTTCCACTGCTAAAGCTAAGGCAGGTAAACCATCGGTGACGAGGTTCATCCAGAGAATTTGTAAAGGAACAAGAGGGACTTCTTCTAAACCGATTAAGGGGGCCGCCGCAATGGTAATTACTTCGCCGATGTTGCTACCTAAAATGTATTTGATGAAGCGACGAATATTCGCATAAACTACCCTGCCTTCTTCTGTGGCGGCAATGATGGTCGTAAAGTTATCGTCTAGTAAAACCATATCACTAGCTTCTTTACTAACATCGGTTCCGGTAATGCCCATAGCAATACCGATATCTGCCTGTTTTAGGGCTGGGGCATCATTAACCCCATCTCCGGTCATAGCGACAAATTGCCCCTGTTTCTGGAGTGCCTGAACGATGCGTAACTTATGTTCCGGGGAGACACGGGCATAAACACTAACTTCGTTAACTTCCTGTTCTAATTCCGACTGGGGCATCCTTTGCAGCTCTCGCCCACTAAGAACCCTGTCTTCTTCTGTAGCAATATCTAACTGAGAGGCGATCGCTTTAGCAGTTAATTGATGATCTCCAGTAATCATCAGAGTTCTAATCCCCGCTTTCTTGCTTTGACGTACTGCTTCCTTGGCTTCTAAGCGGGGGGCATCCAGCATTCCCACCAACCCTAACCAAATCAATTCCTGTTCAGCACTTTCTTCCCCATCAGCCGAGGGAATTTCCTCAACAGACTTATAAGCCAAACCCAAAACCCGCAAACCTCTTTGGGCCATCCTGTCATTGTCATCAATAATTTTCTGCCGATGTTCTTCTTGTAAGGGAATAAAGCGATTCCCAGATTTAAAAGAGCCGCAGCGTTCTAAAATTAATTCTGGTGAACCCTTGCTAAACATCACAAACGGGGCAGAAGGAACAAAATCAGAAGTATTAATTGCCCCCTGAATTGCTTCCCCCCTACCTTGACAAATAACACTCATCCGCTTCCGAGTAGAAGTAAAGGGGAATTCTCCCATCCTCACTAACTGACGGCTTAAGGATTGTTGTTCTAAGGAAGCTTTTCCCGCTAACGAAAGTAAAGCACCTTCGGTAGGATCTCCCAAAATTATCCATTCTGGGTGGCGATTCCTGTTCTCTCCCTCAACATCTTCTACTTCCTTGTACTGTAAGAAAGCATCATTACAAAGAACTCCTGCTAAAAGTAAAGTCTGTAGTTCAGGGTAATCTTGACTCTTCACAGTTTGTTCTTCTTTCAGGAAATCTCCCGTGGGATTGTAGCCTTCCCCTGTCACCTTAAAACTATCTTCTAAAGTCACAACTTCCTGCACCACCATTTTATTTTGGGTTAAAGTTCCTGTTTTATCAGAACAAATAGCACTTACCGAACCCAAAGTTTCCACCGCCGGAAGTTTACGAATCAGGGCATGGCGACGTACCATACGCTGAGTTCCCAAAGCCAATGTTACCGTAACCACTGCCGGTAAACCTTCTGGAACTACTGCCACCGCCATACTTAAAGAAACTTCCACCAATTCTCGCAGACGGCTAAAGTTCCCGGTACTAATTACCCCAATGGCAATAACTAAAACTACCAAAGATAGAGAACCTGTTACCAAAGCCTTGCTTAACTGATTCATCCTCTGTTGTAAGGGAGTCGGTTCACTTTCTACCCCTTGCAACATTTGAGCAATTTTCCCCAATTCTGTGGCCATGCCCGTAGCTGTCACCACCACCTTGGCCCGACCTTGGATAACTTCTGTACCAGTAAATACCATACTACGGCGATCGCCAAGGGGAGTATCTTCTTCTAAACCAACTTCCCCAGGCAATTTTTTAACGGCTTTAGCTTCTCCGGTTAAAGCTGATTCCCTTACTTGTAAGTTGGATACCTCAATTAACTGCCCATCAGCCGCTAATTGGGTTCCCGACTCCACTAAGATAATATCTCCTGGGACTACTTGAGAACCTTCAATTTCTGCGGGTTCACCATCTCTTATCACCCTTACTTGAGGAGAAGAAAGATTTTTCAGGGCCGCTAAGGCTTTTTCGGCCCGACTTTCTTGGAAATAACCCAAAGCACCATTAAGAATCACAATCACCATAATAGCGATGGTATCTTTAAAAGGGAATTCTCCAGCCGTTGCCCCTCCCCCTTGTAAATCCACCAAATCCAAGATACCGGAAACAATTGCCACAGCAATAAGCATGATCAGCATAATATCTTTAAACTGATCAACAAATATTTCCCAGCCAGGACGACCGGGGCCTTCTTCAATTTCGTTGAGGCCGTAATGTTGTCTACGTTGTTGTACTTGTTGAGAGGTTAAACCAGTTTCCGGATTGCTTTGGAATGTTTCTAAGGTTTTCTCAACAGACTGGGTATGCCAAGGATTGGCAAGATCCGGGAATGAATGGGTATTATTACTAGATTGGGTCACGAGGAATGAATTTTGATCTATTGATCCCGATCATACGCTAATACTGCTTTACAGGTGTTGATTGCTAGTTGCTAATCGCTAACAGAAATACTGTTTAGTTTACTGTCCAGCTATTTTAGTGATCAGAACTTCTTTAGAAACTCGAATCAAATCATAAGACCCCTGACTATCAAGCTTTTGATAATCTTGGGGTTGCAGATTGATGTTTTCCCAAGAACTTGGTTCAGTAAGGATTAATAGAGAGTTATTTTGTTGGGCAGAATTTTTGAGAAAGCCCAAGCCATTTTCTGTCACTAGCTTAGGCAGAAGATGTTCTATATGGGTAAAATACTTAACCGGGCGTTGAGAATAAAAAACCACGCTGGGTTTTTTAAAACCTACCATATAAAAATCTTCTCCTGGCTGTTCCACTTGGGGAACTAGTTGAGAAAGTTGCCTTAAAGGAAGTTGTCGGGCTTCATCAAGGAGAAAAGAAGCAGGATGAATAACGAAAATTAAGAAGGCGAAAAAAGCTAGTAGATTAATACCAATCAGCCAGGATCTTAACTGGGATCGCCAACAAAATACACACCCAACCAAAGCTGCTATCAGCCAAATTAAGCCCCCCATTTTGGGTAAACCAGATTCGGCTACCAACTCTCCTAAATTAGGGGCGGCCGGGTCATAACCAATGAAGCTAGGGCCATAAGCAAGGGCAACAGCTAAGACGAGAAGAAAGAGAATATTAACCAAATTAGAGATTAATAAACCCCATTTAAGTTTAGTTTTGCTGGGCTGCTTAACTTTGGTCAACTCCTCGCTTGCCAACAACGCAACTAAGATAGCCGCAGCAGGTAATAAAGGCAGGGTATAACTAGGAAGTTTGGTAACAGCGACGCTGAAGAAAAGGAAAATAGCTGCAAACCAAAACAGGGCAAATAAGCTTAACTGTGCTGAACGAGGCTGCTTACGCCAAAAAGAAGGTTGCCAAAATTTTAAACGCAGAATTGCTTGGGGTAAATAAACAGAATAGGGAGCAAAACCAATAAGTACAACTAAAAAATAAAAGTACCAAGGGGCAGCATGATTGTTAACGACATCGGTGAAGCGTTCAAAGTTATGGTAGCCGAAAAAAGCATCTAGGTAATCAGGGTTTCTTAAAGTCACTAAAACAAACCAAGGGACACCAAGAATCAGGAAGAGAATGCTACCTACCACTAAACCAGCTTCCTTAGCGACTTCCCCAAGTCGCCCCACATAAACAAGGAAAGGAATAATCACAATTCCTGGTATCACAATACCTACAGGCCCTTTAGTTAAAACAGCTAGGGAAGTAAGAAGATAAAAAGCCAGATACCAAGGACTAGGGCAAACAAACCATCCTCCTTTTTCTTGATGCTGGGCATAGCCAAGAAAAAAGCAGAGCATAGCACAACCCATACACCCACTCAGGAGCATATCAGAAACCCCTGTATGAGACCAAACCAGAGTTTGGATGTTCAAAGCAACTAAAGCTGAACCAAGCCATGCTGATAGCCAGAGTTGCCGATGAGGACGACTTGCTTCACCTGCTTGTTTGGCAACCCCAGGAGCAGCAAAACCATAACGCCGTAGGGTATAAAACACCATCACCATAAGAGCGATCGCAGCCAAAGCAGAGGGCCATCTCACAGCCCATTCATTAACCCCAATTACTTTATAGCCAATGGCCATTAACCAATAAACCAAAGGGGGCTTATCAAAGCGAGTTTCCCCATTAAAATAAGGGGTAACCCAATCCCCAGTTTCTGCCATCTGGCGTGCCGCTTCAGCAAAAAGAGGCTCTGTCTCATCTACTAAACCCGTAGACCCTAAGTTCCAAATAAAAGCAAAAAAACCAATTAACAGCAACCAAAAAAACGATAACCACCAGCTACTTTTGGGATGTTGCTCAAAAGATTTCCAGCTATTTTGGATTTGGGAAATCATTTCATTTATCATTTATCATTGGACATTTAGTTGCTTTTTTTGACTGCAAGTATTTTATCAAGTTCCACACATTGAACATTGATCAAGAGTCTTCTTGGGGATATCTTTCCCATAAACTCGTAGTTTGCCGTAAACTTTGGTGATTGCCGTTGCCTAAAATCAAATGATCTAACAAAGGGATGTTTAAATACTGCGCCCCTTTTAAAAGCTGCTCTGTTAAGCTGATATCTTCTTCACTTGGTTTAATATTTCCGGAAGGATGGTTATGAGCAATAATTAACCGGGTGGCCCCTTGGCGCAATACCTCTCGGAAAATTTCACGGGGGGGAGCCAATGTTTCTGTGGCTGTGCCAATGGTAATAACTTGAGTCCCTACCAAACAATTATTAACATCCAAAAGAATTACGGCAAACTTTTCTTGACTTTGCCACATTAGCTCATGGCTTAAGCTTGCAGCAGCAGATTCAGGACTGTCTATGGTAGTTCGTTCTTTTGGTTGAGATTGAAAAGCTCGTTTGCCTAATTCCACTGCTGCTACGATGGTAGTTGCCTTAGCGGGGCCAATGCCAGGAATTTGCATCAATTCTTGGAGGGTGACATTACGCAGAACTTCTAAAGGATCTCTTTGATGCTTACTCAATTCCTGAAGGATGTATTGCCCCAAGCCCACAGCAGAAAGTTTCCCCGACCCCTGTCCTGTTCTCAACAACATAGCAATTAGTTCTGCTGTGGAGAGATTTTTCGCCCCTAAAGCAAGCAATCTTTCACGGGGACGTTCACTGGTGGGTATGTCAGCAATTCTTAAGCAGTAGGTCATCCTGAATGAGGTCAGAGGTTAAGGTATTTTACTAGTAAATAACTCAATTGATTATATAGTGAGAAAGTCACTCTTCAAGTCTTCTTATACATATTGTGCTTACTCTTTCTCAAAATCGCTTTTTTCCCTGTTTCGCTACCATTGCCTTAGCCTGTTGTGCCACACCAGTAATGGCACAGTCTCAAGATTTTGACAAAGTTCAAATTGAAACTATTCCGATCCGAGATGGTATTTATATGTTGACCGGAGAAGGTGGCAATATTGGTGTCTCGGCTGGGGAAGATGGAGTTTTCCTTATTGATGATCAATATGCACCTTTAACAGAGAAAATTCTTAATGCTGTGGCGGAAATTAGTTCTGAACCGGTGCGCTTTTTGATTAATACTCATTGGCATTTTGATCACTCTGGAGGCAATGAAAATTTAGGTGAAGCGGGGGTACTTATTTTCGCCCATGATCATGTCCGGGAACTGATGAGTACAGACCAGGTTAGCGAATTACTTGGGATGGAGTTTCCTGCCTCACCGGAAGTTGCCTTGCCCGTAGTTACTTTCAACGATACAATTACTTTCCACCTTAATGGCGAGACAATTGAGGCTTTCCATGTCAACCCGGCACATACCAATGGTGACTCAATTATCCATTTCCGAGAAGCCAATATTGTTCACACCGGAGATATTTATTTTAATGGCTTTTATCCTTTCATTGATATTGAACATGGCGGTTCCATTGATGGCATGATTGTAGCAGTGGAAGGGCTGCTAACTATGGTGGATAACCAGACTAGTATTATTCCCGGCCATGGCCCTCTTTCTAACCGAGGTGAATTAATTGCTTATCTTAATATGTTGAAAGCAGTACGAGATCGAGTTAGGTCTGCGATCGCTCAAAATATCCCTATGACAGATTTCATTGCTTCTCAACCACTTGCTGATCTTGATTCTGATTGGGGAGGAGGTTTTCTTAACTCAGAAAAATTCTTGGAGATTGTTTATAGCGATTTAGCCAAACAATCCCCATAACTAGCAACTAGTAAATCCCTACAATTTACTCTGATATTCCTGCAATAATTCCATCAAACCACTTTGACATTGGTTTGGTAAAAGTTCAGTTAAAGGGAGTTCTTTTTTTCCGCCTCCTAACTGGATAGGAATATCTTGCAAAATTGCTGTTACCTTATCTTCAGTTAAAGAATCATCTTCCAGCAAAGGATAAACTTTCTCTGCCACCACCGTATGCAACTTGGCATTAGACAAATAGAGATGCCATTTTGCTATATCCATATAGATATTTTCGCCAATTTCCGCTGCTAGAGCTTCAATTGCTTCAGTCGTATTATAATTAGCCATTTGATTTAACAGAATAGTTTGCTATACCAAAAATATAAATGCCATGAAAGAATATAACCATCAACCAAACCAGAGTTACCCATTTAGCCCAGGGCCAGGTTGCTTGTTTAAGTTGATGAAAAAACCACAAACCAGAATTGCAAGTAGCACTGAAAGCAACATGAATAGCAAAGTTCATCCGGTCATCTAAACGGCGATATTCTAAATCGTTGCGGTCAGGTTGGCGTGGCCAGCGAGGGGGCATTTTTTCTCCTTCTCTATACTTTTTCCTTTTGTTTAAGATAGAACTTTGCCTAGACAAATAACAAGCAAGATACTTATTTTTGCCTCTGCTCCCTACTCCCCGCTAAAATGTATAATCAAGATTGCGAGGATTAGCTTTTTGGGATAACATCATTTCTTTATATCTTTTAAGCTGTTCTTTTTCGATGTTCTCTATTCTAACTAAATAGCTTTTGAGTCGGGCGTACTGCCAGCCTGTTTTGACCCCTAAAGCGAAAGCTTCTTTTTTTTCGTTGCTGAATAACGAAGATAGCAAAGAAGGAGTGAGGTTAGTGCTTTTTTTAATCGTTCTGCGGTTACTTTTTCCTTCAAAATAACCTTGCCAAAATTTTTGCTGTAATTCTTCTGAAGAAAATTGTTGATATTGCTGAAGAATACTTTGTAAGTCCTGTAAATCTTGCTTCCTGGTTCCCGCCAAAGAATCATTGGGTTTATACTTGTGCCATGTATCCACCAGTTTTCTGACTGCAATTTGGAACTTTGGTATTAACTTGCTAGGGGGCAACTCGGAAGAGATTTTGGCATCTATTAGTTGTAAGTCTTTCATAGAGTTTTTGAGGTAGATGGCTCAGCCTGATGAATACTTGCAAATGTAGATTGAGTAACGTCTTTAAGGCGGTTTTTACCTTAGTTAAGGACGTAAGAATGGGAGATTGGTTGAGTGAGTAATTTTAAGGTAGAGTTTCTCAGATGGAGGAAAATAAACGATTATGAGCGATCGCAGTTTTTCTCTACTGGTTAGTGCCTCAGATATTTCTCACTTCTATCTTAAGGCAGATGAAATAAATTCTAACATTAAAAATATTTGAGTTGCCACAAGTAAAAGCAGTTAATGAATAATAACTTAACCTTATTTGATGTTGCAGTGGTTGGTGCTGGGTTGGCAGGGCTGAGTTGTGCCAAGGAACTTTCTCAACTCGGCTGTCGAGTTGTCGTGTTAGACAAATCTCGCGGTTTGGGAGGAAGAGTCGCGACACGGCGTATCAACAATTTACCAATCGATCACGGCTTACCTTACTTACAGCCCCAAGGTAAGTTATCTCAGCAGCTTATTCAACGTCTGAATGAAGAAAATCTTATTCAACCTTGGCATAGCCAAATTCCTGATACTTACATTGCCCCCCAAGGTATGACAGCGATCGCTAAATTTATGGCGAGGGATTTAGAAGTTTGGCGGCAAAGTCGGGTTGAAAAAATTGAACCCATTGAAGGGCAAGTTTGGCATTTAAGCTTAGATTCTCAAAAGGGTTTAACTGCTAAAGCTGTTGTTATGGCGATACCTGCCCCCCAAGCCTTAACTTTATTGGAACCCCTAACTCCCAAAGGTTTAAATGCTGATTTGATAGCCAAGTTGCATCAAGTTAAGTTCGATCCTTGCTTAAGTGTCATGGCTGGCTACAAAGCTACTATAGTTTTACCAAAGCAATTAAGCAAACAACCTTTTATCTCTATAGAAGAAGATTCTTACTTAGCTTGGCTTGGTTTAGATAGTAGCAAAAGAACTCAATCTCAAGCCGCCGTTTTAGTTATTCGCAGTACAGCAGAATTTGCTCAAAAGCACTTAGAAACCACTAATTTAGCACCTGCTGCACAACAGTTAATCTCTCGCGCTGGGGAACTTTTTACCCCTGAATTAAAAGAGCCTCAATGGTATCAAATTCATCGCTGGCGTTTTAGTATTCCTCATAACTTTATTAATGAACTTTATCTAGCTACTCATCAACCTTTGCCCCTAATTTGTTGTGGAGATTGGTGTGGAGGCAATTCAATCGAATCTGCTTTAGCATCAGGTTTAGTGGCGGCAACTCAAATCTCTAACTTGAACTAAAATTATGGTTCCATGGAAACTCTTTTAAACTATTTTTGGCTAATCGCGATCGTGGTTAATGGTATTAATGCCGTTATTTTTTGGTTAAGGGCGCAACCTTATATCAACAAAAAACCCAATCTGCGATAAGGTTATACCACGCTAATTCGGGGTTTCTTTATAGGAATGAGTATACCTTGGGTTGTCATGGGGATTGGCACAACAATAGGGGGAGTTTCTGACCTTGCGGATTTCTTTTTAGTAGCTTAGTTAGCAGTTTGATTATATTTTCTCTAGAACCCCGTTAAAAGAGTTGAAGCTAGTATATAAAGTTAAAGACACTCATTATAATGCTTAGAGGAAAACTGTGACCTTATCGCGACGTAGATTTTTTGCTATTGCTGGGGCTACTACAGCAACTTGCGTGGTGGCATCTCCTTTAAAAGCTCTTTATGCTAGAACAAAAAGCGGTGATTCTGTTGTTACCGAAGGCTTTGGGCTATTGCAAAAAGACCCTCAGAAAATTTTAAACTTGCCCCCAGGTTTTCAGTATCGTATTCTCTCCAAAACAGGAGAGCAAATGAGTGATGGCCATACTGTACCTGAAGATCCTGATGGTATGGCAGCATTTCCTGGGCAAAACGGTACAACAATCTTAGTTCGTAACCACGAAGTCAGCCCAGGGCAGCTAAAAGGAGTAAGGGCCAGCGCAACCCAAAAATATGATCCTTGGGGCAGGGGGGGACTACAACCTTAGTTTTAAATAGCGATCGCCAGGTAATTAAACAATTTGCTTCCTTGGCTGGTACTAGCCGTAATTGTGCTGGTGGCACAACTCCTTGGGGTTCTTGGATCAGTTGTGAGGAAGATATTTCTACTCCAGCCACCACCAAGAATAAACCAGCTAAAGTAGCCTTGAAGCATGGTTATAATTTTGAAGTACCTGCAACTCAACAACAGTTGGTAGCACCGACTCCTTTAATAGCAATGGGGCGCTTTAATCATGAAGCGATCGCAGTAGATCCTGCAACTAGTTACGTTTATCAAACTGAAGATAGAGATGATAGCTGCTTCTATCGCTTTCGCCCCCAAGAAAAAGGCAATTTGCAAGCTGGGGGAGTTTTAGAGGCTTTGGTGATTGAAGGAATGCCCAAGATTGATACTAGTACTAATTTTCCTGTAGATGTAGCTAAAGCAGTGGCATGGGTCAAAATTGCTGATGTAGATCCTCAACAAGATACTCTGCGTTACGAAGCACAAAGCAAGGGTGCAGCTATCTTTAAGCGCGGTGAAGGCATCTGTTATAGTGACGGTGCAATCTATTTTACCTGTACCAGTGGGGGCAATGCCGGAAGAGGGCAAGTTTTCCGTTATACTCCTCAAACAGAACAAATTGAGTTATTTGTAGAATCTCCTGGGGGTGAAGTCCTCGACTACCCTGATAACTTAGTTATGTCTCCTTTTGGAGATTTAATTGTTTGTGAAGATGGTTACAGAGAACAGTTTTTAGTCGGAATTACTCCTCAAGGACAATGCTATAAGTTTGCTAGCAATGCCGTTAATTTTAGCGAATTTGCAGGAGTTTGTTTTGCTCCTGATGGAAAAACCATGTTTGTTAATATTCAAAAACCTGGTATTACTTTAGCTGTTTGGGGGGCTTGGAGTTGAGGTTGTTTGATTAACCCTCTTTTCCGGAGATGATTAATTGTTAGAGTTGTGACAGGTAAACCATTAGCTTATAAGCATAGCTAATGGTTTTTCTATGAAATATATATTTTACAAATCAATACTTCCACGTCAAAATAAGAGAAGCACTTGACGAGGAGTAACTTATGGTCACACTAACAGATAATAATCAAGGGACTAAATCTACTGCTAGACTAACTCTACAAAATGTCGAGATTGCCTCAGAGACGACGGCAATCCGTTGCCTTGA
This sequence comes from uncultured cyanobacterium, assembly GCA_963793425.1. Taxonomy (GTDB): domain Bacteria; phylum Cyanobacteriota; class Cyanobacteriia; order Cyanobacteriales; family CAWCAG01; genus CAWCAG01. The sequence continues at coordinate 145,251 of CAWCAG010000001.1, forward strand.
TTGGGATCGTGACCGTTTTGATATTGAATTTGGCTTACAAAACGGAACAACTTATAATTCTTTCATCATTCAGGGCGAAAAACTAGCCTTAGTTGATACTTCTCATGGTAAGTTTCGTCAGCTTTATCTGGAGTTGTTAACCGGTTTAATCGCTCCCTCTCAACTAGATTATCTAATTATTAGTCATACCGAACCGGATCACAGTGGTTTAGTTACAGATATTTTGGCATTAGCCCCGGAAGTTACAGTAGTTGGGGCGAAGGTAGCGATTCAGTTTTTAGAAAACATGGTGCATCAACCCTTCAAGCATCAGATTGTCAAAAATGGCAATACTTTAGATTTGGGGAACGGACATTTATTAGAATTTGTCTCTGCTCCTAATTTACACTGGCCAGATACAATTTTCACCTACGATCACAAAACTCAAGTTCTTTATACTTGCGATGCCTTTGGAATGCACTATTGTGATGAACCTACTTTTGATGAGAACATAGAACTTATTGAAGCAGATTTTGAATATTACTACGATTGTTTAATGAAACCCAATGCCCGCTCCGTTTTAGGGGCAATTAAGCGGATGGGAAAACTAGAGTTGGGGACAATTGCCACAGGACATGGCCCTTTGCTACAATACCATCTTACGGAGCTAGTTGATCGCTATCAGCAATGGAGTAAGGCGCAGGCTAAAACTGATACTTTGGTTGCCCTGTTTTATTCTGAAGACTATGGTTATAGTGACAGTCTCGCCAGAATGATCGCCCACGGCATTACAAAAACGGGAGTAGGGGTAGAGTTAGTTGAGTGGAATGACACTGAACCCCAAGAAGTGAGGGAATTAGTTTCTCAAGCAGCAGGCTTAGTGATTGGGATGCCACCCCAAGCAAATCGCGAAGCTAATGCTATTCTCAGTACTATTATGGCAGCCGCCCATGGTAAGCAAGCAGTGGGCTTGTTTGAATCTGGTGGGGGTGAAGATGAACCAGTTTATCCTTTACGTAACCAGTTTCAAGAAATTGGCTTAACCGAAGCCTTTCCACCAATCTTAGTTAAAGAAGCCCCTAATCAAATTATTAATCAAATCTGTGATGAAGCTGGTACAGATTTAGGACAATGGTTAACCCGCGATCGCAGTCTTAAAGAAATCAAAGCTATTGATAGTGACCTGCAAAAAGCTTTGGGCAGAGTTAGCAGCGGCTTGTATATTATCACCGCCAAGAAAGGGGAAATCTCTAGTGCAATGGTTGCTTCTTGGGTAACTCAAGCTAGTTTAAACCCCTTGGGCATTGCCATTGCAGTTGCTAAAGATCGGGCCATTGAATCTTTCTTGCATTTAGGGGATCGCTTTGTTTTAAATGTCTTAGCAGAAGAGAATTATCAAAACCTGATTAAACATTTTCTCAAACGCTTTCCCCCTGGTGCAGATCGCTTTGCAGGAATCAAAACAGTACCCGCCAATAATGGTTCACCAATTCTGGCTGAGTCTTTAGCTTACATCGAATGCCAAGTTAGCAGTCGCATAGAGTGTAGCGATCACTGGATTGTTTATAGCATAGTGGAAGCAGGCAGAGTTGCCAAGCTTGATGTACTTACGGCTGTTCACCATCGCAAGGTTGGTAATCATTATTAGTGGGGGCTAGGGAGATGGGGAGCTGGAAAAAGACCTATTAGCCATTAGCAATTACCAGTGTATCTCCGACACAACTAAGCAAATTAATGAAATAAACACCATGTATGAACCTGTGAACAATTCTTCGACTCCTTGGTACAAAGTACTAAACAGTGGAGGAGTAATTAAAACTTTGGAATTCATCCAAGACTTAATTATTATCTCTCTTTGTATCGGTTTATTTAGCTTCATGGTAATTCAGTTACGAGAGATGTTTGTCTCTTTGCTACCACCTTTGAACTTTACAGGAGTCACCTCAGATATTCTGTTTTTGTTGATTTTGGTTGAACTGTTTCGCTTGTTGATTATTTACTTGCAAGAACATCGAGTTTCTATTGGTGTTGCTGTTGAAGTTTCTATCGTTTCAATTTTGCGAGAAGTTATTGTTAAAGGTATTTTAGAAACTCCTTGGAGTCAAGTATTGGCAACTTGTTCTTTTTTATTAGCTTTAGCAGTCTTATTAGTGGTCAGGGTTTGGCTACCTCCTACCTTTGAAGGCATTGACCCCGAACAAATAATATCTGAGCGATACAAACAAAAAATATCCCAAGAGACTAACAATCATTCTCCCCAAAAAATAAAATCTTAATCACAGCTAGAAAACGTTTCGAGGATAAAAATTATGGTACAGGGAAACATAAAAGCAACATCAGTTAAAGCAAGAGATGTTCAAGTAGAAACCATCAGTAGCAACACTAAAATATTACGTTCACGTACTTGGGAGAGATTAAAATTTGAGGTAGAATATTCTCGTCAAAAAGGGACAACTTCTAACTCCTATCTCATTGAAGCAGATAAAATTGCCTTAATTGATCCGCCGGGAAAATCTTTTACTCAAACCTACTTAGAGACTTTAGAACAACATCTTAATTGGAAAAAACTAGATTACATCATCTTACAGCACGTCAATCCTAATCGCTTAGCAACAGTACAAATCCTGATTGAAAAAGCACCCCAAGCGCAAATAATTTGTGCTAAGCCAGCAGTTAAAGCCCTTCAAGCTACTTTGGCTTTTCCTGAAGAGGAATTACTAATTAAAATAGTTAGAGATAATGATACTTTAGATTTAGGACAAGGACATTTACTACAATTTATTAGTGTTCCTACTCCCCGTTGGGTAGATGGATTGTGTACCTACAATCCTCAAACTAAAACCCTTTACAGCGACAAATTTTTTGGAGCGCATTTGTGTGAAGAAGCTATTTTTGATGATAATTGGAAAAAATTAAATCAAGACCGCCGTTTCTACTTTGATTGTATCTACGCCACCCAAACTAAACAGTTAGAAACTGCCTTAGCTAAGTTTGCACCTTTTACTAGCAAAATCTATGCCCCTGCCCACGGCCCTTTAGTTAAGTATAGCCTCAGTCGCTTTAGCTATGATTATGCCTCCTGGTGTCAACAACAAACCAACCAAGAATTTAAAGTAGTTCTCCTTTATGCCTCTGCCTACGGTAACACTGCAACCCTTGCTGGGGCAATCACTCAAGGGTTAGTACAATCTGGGGTTGCAGTAGAATCAATCAACTGCGAACTTGCTTCTACTGAAGAAATTACCCAAACAATTGAAACTTGCGACGGTTTTATCATTGGTTCCCCTACATTAGCAGGTCATGCACCCACTCAAATTCAAACTGCATTAGGCATTGTGTTAGCCACAGCAGCTAAAACTAAATTAGCAGGGGTGTTTGGCTCCTATGGTTGGAGTGGTGAAGCTATTGATATGTTAGAAAATAAATTAAAAGATGCTAATTACAGCTTCGGGTTTGAACCCATCCGAGTCCGCTTTAATCCTACTGCAACTACTTTAGAAGAATGTGAACAAGCCGGGAAAGAATTTAGCCAAAAACTGAAAAAAGCTAAGAAACTCCGTACTCCTCGCCAAGGAATCACAGAAACACAGATTGATCGTACCGAACAAGCAGTAGGTAGAATTGTTGGTTCTCTATGTGTTTTAACTACCTGTAATAATAATCAGCATAATGGTATCCTAACTTCTTGGGTATCGCAAGCAACCTTCAACCCTCCTGGTATTATGATTGCGATTGCGAAAGAACAGAAAGTAGATTTAGTTAGCAATCCAGGAGATAAGTTTGTGCTGAATATCCTCAATGAAGACAGAGATGTAAGAAGAAACTTTACCCATCAAAGTAGCAATACCTTAGACAAAGTAACTACCAGAGCGGCTAGTAACGGTTGTTTGATTATTGAAGAAGCTTTAGCTTATTTAGAATGTAGTGTGCAGAGTTATCTTGAAGTTAGCGATCACTTTTTAATCTTTGCTGGAGTAGAGAAGGGCGAAGTCTTAGTAAGCGATGGCGTTACTGCCATTCAACATCGTAAGTCTGGCAGTCATTATTGATAATCAGTCCTGTTGAGTTGTATGACTTATTTTTTAGGGTAGGGAGCAGGGTTGGCGTTAGCCTTGCCGTAGGCTACAGGGAGTAGGGAGCAGGATTTGGTATGATATCAAAAGATAAATTTCTCAACAAAGGTGACTTTGTTGAGAATATCACCAAAAGTTTTCCTTAAATATGCTTTTCGAGAGCTTCGCTAAAAGTTTCGTAAGGGGCGACACCAACCAAATTTTCTACTAACTCGCCACCTTTAAACATTAGTACTGCCGGAATACTTTTAACCCCATACTTAGTCGCACTAGCTTTGTGTTCATCAATATTTAATTTTGTCACATTAGCCCTGCCTTCATATTCTCCGGCCAATTGATCAATTAAAGGCCCAACTCTGCGACAAGGGCCACACCAAGGGGCTGTACAATCTACTACTAAGGGAATTTCAGAAGTTAGAAATTCGTTTAATTGGTTATCTGTTATGTGTTCAGCTTCAGCCATGAAAATAAAATAATAGTGGTTTGTTAACAGCTTAAGGCTTAAAGTTAACTTGGGTCAAAAAACCTTTACATACAAGACTTACTGCTAATAGGTCTGCATATTAGCTTGATTTCGTAATAAAGTTTCTGTCATCTTAGCTAATTTATCAAGGGTTTCTTTTTCCTTGGCAGCACGCTGAGAATAGTTTAATTTGCGCTTAATTGCTTCTCTGGCCAAGTCTTGCCGATTTCGTTTCATTGCTTCTATGGCCACTTGTTGCCAAGCATTCATTTCCTCAACAGCTTCTTTATAAGCGGGTTGAGTCTGGTCCCAAATCACTTTAATATCTGCCAAAGCTTTGTTCAACAACTGAGGTGCATCCTCTTTTCGGGTTTCTTGGAATGCTTGGTTAAGGGGTTGATATAAACTATCAAGATTAATGTGCTTAATAACTGGCACAAAATCCTCAACCTGCTGGCTATAATTTTTACCAATTTTGCACCAAGTAGCAAAATGTTCGCAATTATTAAAAAGTAGATTATATTTTTGCTCTCCTAATCTACTTTCTGCCCTTTGTACTACCACATCAGGGATATGACAAGTTTGGTATATTTTGACATAAACTTTTTTCCCTTGAGTGAAAGTAGCCATAGAAGTACGGGAGATGGTTTCATTACTTTTGCGGTAGTGAATAACCGTACCATCCCCACAATCAATACCATGATGTTCATAAATTCCTTGAATATTAATAAATTCTCGGATCGAATAAATTTGGTCGCCTCTGGCCATAATTATGAAGTCAAAAGTAAAAATTAATAAGCATTCACAAAGTACGCTGTCAGGTATTTAGATTGTATGGCTAGGGTAGGGGACACCGGAGCAGGGAGCAGGGAGCAGGGAGCAGTAAAGACATCGGGAAAATTTGGTTGATGCAAAAAACCCCAGTTTAAATGCGTCTTAGCTTATCCTGTAGGCATCAATGATCATTGACTAGTATAGCAGTAGCCAAGGTAGTTAGGACGCAAGACTCAAAACATATTCCATAGCATCCCGCAAAGAATCGAAATGGTCGAGACACTTGCGAATACGGGCTTTAAGCCAAGACCAACATCGCTCAATTTTATTAAAGTCAGGAGAATAAGGGGGCAAGTATAGCAATCAACAACCCTTGTGTTTATTACAGAGAGTAGCTTTTCAAACATCATTACGAGGAGAAACCCAACCATAAGTCTCGCGCTCACTAAGACTTCTCTCCAACTTCATCGCCTCAGCAGTCGCTGCTGCTAGAATATGCTTCATCATCACCACCCTCTCACTATCAGCAGCCAAAAAAGCTGCATTCAGAGCAATATTACGAATATTACCTCCTGTCATCGCCAACTGACCCAATCTTTGGTAATCCAACCCTCTAGTGGGAGTCTGGTGAGGATACATCCGTCGCCAAATCTCACTCCTACTCTCAGCATCAGGAAAAGGAAAATCGACAATAAAACGCAAACGACGTAGAAAAGCCCGGTCTAAAGAATCCTTCAAATTAGTCGTCAAAATCGCTAAACCTTGATAAGCCTCCATCCTTTGTAATAGAAAGCTTACCTCCACATTAGCGTGGCGGTCGTGGCTATCCTTAACATCTGTACGCTTACCAAAAAGAGCATCCGCCTCATCAAACAGCGAAACAACTCCCCCTCCCTCAGCAGCACTAAAAATGCGCTCCAAATTCTTCTCCGTCTCTCCAATATACTTACTCACCACCTGAGACAAATCAATACGGTAAAGATCCAAACCAAACTGATTAGCTAACACCTCAGCAGCCAAAGTCTTCCCTGTCCCACTCTCCCCAGCAAACAAAGCACTAACTCCCAAACCTCGACCACTACCCTTAGCCAAACCCCATTGCTGATAAACCGTAGCCCTTTGTCGTACCTGAGTGATTAACTCTTGCAACAAAGTCTTCACCTTCTGTGGCACAACTAAATCATCCCAGAGAGCCTCACGAGACATCCGTTGAGCCAAATTATCTAACTGAGGACGGGCTTGGCTACGGCAAAAAGACCACAACTGTTCTGCCAAAGGTATTGGTTGTTGCTCCTCAGTTTGACTAACAACAGTAGAACAAGCACTTTGAATCGTTGCCCCACTGAGATTAAAACTAGTCACCAAAGACTCCACAGTACCATTAAGTAAAGAACTCACCTCACCCAAACTAGCTTGCCACATAGCTAACTGTTCACCATGAGTTAAGGGAGGTACATCAAAAATAAGCACCTCACCACCACCCAAACTTGTCCTCATCTGGCTACAGACAAGCAAAGGTGTTTGGATCTTCTTCACTAAGCGAGAAATCGCCTCTTGTCTAACTCTATCTTCAGAAAAAACACTATAGCAATTCAACAACAAAACACCACTAACCAACCGAGCTTGTCTGTGCCACCGTTGTAAGAAAAAAGAAAACTCATCAACGTTAACAGGCAAACTATCACTCTCTATGCAGTAAAGAACACAATCATGCTCATCACAAACTGCTTGAGCAATCTCCTTAAGAGCGCTAATCGAATCTCCACACAACTGCACAACTGGTACAGCATCATCAGTATCACCACTAGAGTAATTAGACCAAACCTTAGTTACACTCTTCACTATCTCCTCATGGGAAGAAGGGAGGTTAGATAGCTCAATAGCTATTGGTTCAACAATCCCCTCCAAATAGGGGTCATCGTAATCTTCCTCCATCAAATAATGTAGGATAGCTTCATCAACACGTAGAGGAGCGAGGGTAACATCTTCTCCCTTCATTCCAACTACCAGCAATTGCCAGTAACGTAGAGGAGAGCGAGGCAGAATTGCTTGCCAGTGAGTATCTTCAAACAATTGTAGAGCCAAACCAAAAGTCACAAAATCAAACTCATCACGGCCATGTGCCAAACTCAACAAATAGGGAACTTCTCTGCAAATTGAGGGGGAGCTTAGCAGTTGTTGTATCAAACCTTGACCCAGGCGTATTTACCTTAGAGTCTTAAAATCCATGAGTAAAGCCCGCATCCAGAAATCCTCTCATTGGACACCTCCTGCCACTTCCTCTAGTAAGTCTCCTTCCTTTGAGCCTCCGGATGTGGGTATTCAAAGGTCTAGTAAGTCGAAAAAAAAAAGGAAGTCGTTGGAAGAGTCCACCTGTTTCTCAGGGAATCCCTGATTATCTTCTAAGAGAGGCTCTGAGTCGGAAAACAGAAGCAAGTGAGTCTAAGAATAGAGAAGAAACTTCAGAAGTACAGACGAAGTTAACAGTAGGACAACCAGGGGATAAATATGAGCAGGAAGCTGATGCAACAGCCGTCAAGGTAGTCGAGCAGATTAATGCTCCAGCAACTGAAGCAGCAGTACAAAGTAAAGTAAAACCAGTAGCCAAAGCAACGGTGATGCGTCAGGGTGGAGCAGGTGGAGGAGGGGTTGACTCTGCCGTAGAGCAGAGTGTTCAAGGTTCTAGAGGTAGTGGACAGGGTTTGTCTGAGGGTATCAAGGAGCCGATGGAGGAGGCATTTGGTGCTAATTTTAGTGGGGTTAAGGTGCATACAGATGGTAATGCCAATCAGTTGAATCGCTCTTTGCATTCACGAGCATTTGCTACAGGACAGGATATCTTTTTTCAGCAGGGGGAGTACAATCCTGAGAGTGAAGGTGGGCAGGAGTTGATTGCTCATGAACTAACCCATGTTGTTCAGCAGGGTGGGGCAGCAGAAAAGCAGGTTCAGGCGAAAGAGGAAAAGACTGAAGAAGACACTACTGTACAGAAAGCTCAGAATACCAGTGAAAATGAACTGACTGTGCCATTGTTAAACTCATCTGAGTTAGCAATAAATAAGGTTCAACTAGCTTCTGATGATAGTCCTAACCTTAATAGTTATCAGAATCTTATTGCCCAAGCTAACACCCGAATTGTTATCGTTCCGCAGGGATCAGCAGAAACTTTAGAAAGCAGTATAAGATACGCACAGGAAAAACTTAATATCACTCCAGGAACTTGTAGTCCAGGTCATGTAGGTGTCATCGTAAGACCAAGTGAGCAGCTCAACTCTAACGGGACTAGAACTGTTAAAGCAGTTTACGGAATTTGTGGTGATTCATCTGAAAATTTTGAGGAGCAGATAGAGTATTTTGAACAATCAAATCAAATTACCAATAATAATGATTCAGAATACATTGGTGAACTGAAGATCGTTTTAAACGAATATGCCAAACCGTATGGAGGATGGCAAAATACACCGTTGTGGAGACAAATGAGTCAAATATATGGAGGAATTACTCGGTATAACGGAGCTGGAGATTTGTCTCAGGCTATTCTTAACACTTTGGTAGGGCGGCATTTAATTACTAAGGAAGAACTTCAAGAGAGGATTAGGCGCAAGCGAAATAGTCGTAATGAGGTCAACAAACTAAACCAAGAAATTACTGACCTAGATGAACCAGTAGCTTTAAGTCTTAGGCAAGACGTTACTTATCGAGAGCTTTTCGAGGGAATTGTAACTGACATTGAGCAAAGTGAAGGAGGCAGTGACAAAATCCGCAATATTAATAATAAGGTTAACAAGATTGCTGCCAAGTTCCAACATATTCAGGGAAATGTTGACAAGGCTGCTATTCGTAATGCCGTTTTAGTTTATTGGGATAGTAATGCTCAACAGGCGGTAGGAGGAACTCCTGAGCAACAGCCAATTCTACAGGAGTATTTTGAGAATCTTCCAGCAAATGACCGTGATCCCAACAAAGGCACTCAAACAAACATTCGTGAGCGTGCTTTAAACATCTTCGAGGCTGTAACTAACCACAGAAATCCTGCAACTGAAGGTGAGCAAAAGTTTTATCGAGCCTTACGTAATGCAGTGATGGTAAGTTATTACCCAGACATTACTAATCGGCTTCAAGATGGAAATATCAAGGGTCAGATAGGACAATTAAATCTGCCAGTTCAAGAAACATTAAATGTAGTTAGTGATCTTGATTCTCTCCCTAGAGAACAATATCCTCAAGTTCTCGAAATTGGTAGGCTGTTAGAAGAGGTCAGGCCCCAAGAATTGGAAGTATATCAAAGGGCAATTGAGGAACTAAACTGGAATTTCGAACAACTAGAAACCTCCATCCAAGCTTATCGACAAACCCGTAATAGCTTAGATAGCTCTTCAGAAGATTCTCTTGATATCGATGGTTTATTAGCTGTTAATAATACTACAGAAGAAGATAAACCTAGTTTACGGCAGAGATTTAAAGACTTAATTGCTGCAATACTAGGAACAGTTCGACACGCACCAGAAGTACTCGGAGAACTTTGGGAGGAGATTAAAGCCCAGTGGCCACTATTTGTTGCTTCATTGGTTGGTCTCATTGTCGCAGAAAAGTTAGTGCTTTTCTTGGCTGCTACGCCGGAACCAACTTTTTTAACTAAAGCCCTAGCTGTTGCTCTCCAAGGCTTGATTATTGCGGTGTATGGGGCTAGCCTTGCAGTTAGTTTAAAAGAAGGAATAAACTCGGTAATCATTGGGGGCAGGACGGCATGGAGAGCTAATGGTGATCCTGCTCAAATCGAAGAAGCTTCTAAGACATTGTTAAAGGGCATTGGTAACTTGTTGCTAGCAGTGCTATCTTCTTATGGATTGAAAAGAAACATCAGTGCTGGAAGATGGAAAGCCTTACAAGAAATGCTAAAGAGGGTTAAGAGAAATAACCCTAATCTTCGTCTACCTGATGGCACACCAACTCTCCATCTTGTGCAAGATCCGAACGATCCTGCACGCTATATTTTTGTTCCTGACAACCCACCACCTTCAAACCCTAATTCTGGAGGTGGTTTGCTCCCACCTACTTATAAGGGGCCACCTATTAACCTTCCAGTACCGAGTCCACCACCAATAACTTTTCCTGGTTCTTCTGGAAATATTACACCATCCTCTCAAGCTCCAATAGTACCCCAAACTCCAACGAATCCACAACCTCTTAATTTGCCTAGTGTTCCCTCCGAAACACCTTTACCACAACCTTTGCAGCAACCGACAAACACAGAACCTGCTCCTTTTGCAGAACCGGAGGCTCCAGCCCAACTAGATTTACTGCCTCCTCTATCTGAACCTATCCAAGGTATCGACTTAACACCGGGAGTACCAGAGACAGTAGCCCAACCTCCTTCAGGACAAACATCTCCCCCGACTCCAAGCGATTTGGAACCTCTGGCAACTCTGTTGGGAAATGTACTAGGTTTAAGCTTAAGTACACAGGAACTTCAGCAAGCTAGTCAAGGTAATTTTCTGACTGAGGTAGAAATTGATCTTCTTGTCCGTAATGCAACGAATTGGTCAGAAGTTTTAGGCAATTATTTAGCTTATCCTGACCTGCTTAGAGAAATTATTAGCTACCGAGAGTTAGTGATTTTCCAGACTGTTACTACTGTCATCAACAATAACCCAGAGTTTCAAGAATTAGATGTCAATGTAGCAGACGAGAATGGTGTAATTTTGGGTCAGCTAACGGATATGGTAGCAGCAGGGAGCAATGACCTTACATCTGATTATGATGTAACTTTTTCTGCTGGTTCTGGCCGGGAAGATTTGGAGATTTTAGCTGTAGAAGCCTTTAATCAACTCTTCCAGTCTAATTGGGGGCGAGAATCGGGGATAGTTTTTGATACCAATGTTTATACTTCTGGTCATATGCGTCCTGATGCTTTTAGAGGCGATGGAGCAAAGTTGAACTTGGTTAATAAGTTGGTTAAGGAATTAAAGGCAATTCAGAAAGAAGGTAATCAACCAACTGCAAAGCAAAGAGAAAAAGTTAATAGCTTCGTTGCTCGCATTAATGGTTTGCAGAATGTTACTATTACTGGTATTCTGCCGCCTTTTGAAATAGGTAATTTGCAGGCATTTTTAGAAGAAGTTACTGAATTACAGAGTGTTTTACAAAGAACTGTTCGTGATCAATACCAAGGCAGTAAAGAGCAATACGGTGCAGGTCCGGAATTTGATGAACTAGCCAACGTTATGTCCCTAGTCCATATGAGGGAATTTTGGCATCAGCAAGGCTCAGGAAACTCAAAGTGGGCTGACTTGGAGGAACGCCTGACTACTGAAGAGTTACCCGAAGATATTAGAAATATTAACCAGGGACGACTTGACTTGGTTAACCAGACTCACAATCAACTTGTTCAGGAACGTCAAGAGAAAATTGCTGAACTTCAACAACAATTTCCTGGATTCTCTGAAGCGAATCTGGAGATGAGGGCAACCAATGAACTATATGTTACATATTTGAAGCGAGTTAGGAATCAGTTGAGTAGGATTAGAGCAGCAGAAGAAGCTGGGGAAGCACCTGAAACTATCAGGAGTATGAAACTAGAACAACAAGAGTTACAAAGTAAAGCCCTATTTTTTGCCAACGAAGCTTATATGACTGCTATTTCTGCTGAACAAGTAGTACTCAATCAACAAATTGGTTTGGAAATCGAACTACCTACTGCCCAATATCCAGCTTCTATAACAGAACAAACGGCTTTTATTGGAGAGCAAATTGAGCGCTATGAAGATAACTTTGGTCGAGCTTTATGGAAAACGTCTAAGTATGTTGATCGAGTGCTGACAGCCATAGAAACGATTCAAATACAAACAGCAAATCAAGCCCTCAACCAAAATGTAATGGGGCGGGTAGAAGCATTGAAACCGTTGATTGGGGAATTACTGAAGAAAATCAAGAAAAATCCAGAGCTTGATGATTCACAAAAAGACGAAGCTGCCATCAATTTGCAGGAGAAGGATCAAGCAGCAGAAAACTTAGCAACACAAAATCCTTCTATCTTGGGGAAAAATTCATCAGAGTGGGGACGTATACTATTAGATTTGCAAATTGATGTGAATTTGCAAGTTCAGGAATATTTGATGAATCAGCAAAATTCTTCTGGTTCGTCTCAAACGGATACTAGCAATGCAGAGTGATAAAAAAGAGGAGCATAAGAATCAGTGAATTATCAATCATTTCAAAATCTTCAGACAATAGAAACTAAGGCAGAAGGAGTGAGAGCATTGACTATAAGTGCATACGGTCATATTCTGGTGGGAACTCATATAGGACTGTTAAAAGTATGGGAGTTACCAGAGCGCAAACAGCGCCATCGAAGAGTAGAAACTCATCACGATTGCTTCTCACTAGCAATCAGTGCAGATGGAGAAACAATTTTTATAGGTGATTACCAAGGTAATATAAATCTCTGGAGTTCCCGTGAAGCTAGTAAACTTGCTAGTCTCAAAGGTCATGCAAGTGTTATTACAGCCTTAGCTATTAGCCCTAATGGGCAAATTCTAGCCAGTGGAGGGGAAGACAAAACAATCAAGCTCTGGAATTTAGGTAGCAAAACTCTATTATGCACTTTAGAAGGTCATACCCAAGATGTTCTGACTCTCGCTTTCAGTCCTGACAGTAAGACATTAGTTAGTGGTAGCATGGACAGCACCATTAAAATCTGGGGAACACCTTGAACCAGGGAGTTTACCTTGATGGGATGTGTGAATTATCAATCACTTCAATGCCTACAGACTCTAAGAAATCATGAGGAATCAGTCGAATGTCTGAGTATTAGTCCTGATGGGAGAATTTTAGTCAGCGGTAGTTGGGACAAGACTATCAAGTTTTGGAGACTAGCTACAGGTAAGGAGTTTTTAACGAAGAAACCGTTTTAGCTGTAGCCAGATTGCAACAGGAAAAAGGACTAAGGGAAGTTGATGGCAAAATTGGTTATGGAACCAGAAAAATTCTTGGTATCACCCATCGACTCTTTGACGAACAAGAAAACTATGGTGTTGATTATTTTCCTGGGGAACCATTCGTAGGAGGAGCAGGAGACCAATACGAAATTGATCCTAACGATGTTCGTCAAGGGGCTTTAGGCAACTGCTACTTTGCTGCGGCCATGATGGCTGTAGCTAAAGCCAATCCCAGTTTGATTAGGAAACTGATCAAAAGCAATGGTGATGGAACTTACACAATTACTTTGTATACCGAAAAAGGAACTGAAGACTTTTTGGTAACTCCCTACTTTCCTGCTTATCGTTATTCAGCAGATGTGAACTTACCAGCCTATGCTGGTTATGGGGATATTCAGCCCAATTTAGCAGAAATTTGGCCTATGCTCCTAGAAAAAGCTTATGCCATGCATCTAGAAACATATGGTGAAAGTGAAAAAGGGGCAGGAGGATATGACCTGGTGGGTAAAGGTGGTAACGTTGGGAAAGCCATTAAAACCCTAACAGGACCTACTACCCCAGAATATTCAGAGAAACACACATACCAAATGCCCGATATACATTTGGTAAAAGATTGAAGAGACTTGGCTTAACTAGAGTGCGATCGCACTTTGTAGGGTGGGCAAGATAAGCAAGTGTAGTGACAAATCATCTGATTCTTGGTTTACCATTGAGTCTCATCCTCCTTCTATAGTCCCATACGGCACTTCCGTAACATTCTTTGTCCAGCCAAAAGGAAGTATCACAATAGCCCCAGGATATGGATATCGATTCGTATGGGAACTAGTGACATACAAAGGTAGTAATCAATCTAGCTCTATATCCCTCTTATGTCATTCTCCGGTTTTTCCTATTATTTGAACTTTCTAGATAGGGTCTATACTAAAGGATGCAGAGTTTGATAACTTGATTTTGGTAATTTTGCTGCCCGCAAGAATTTGTAGGAAGAAAAAACAAGTGCGATCGCAGCATATACAGAAGTTCCAGAATTTGGAAATAACAAATGTTCTCGGAAAGTGACATAAGTGGGATATACAAGCTGTTTGTGTTTATTAAATTATGCCAATTTCTAAAAACCGAGTAGACTTTTTCGATGAATTTGTTAAAGTAGCGGAAGAAAAAAAAGCTTTTTGGGCTGTAGGGAGTAACAACGGCTATGTTGTCATGATTACTCTTGATAAAGAGGCTGAATATCCCAAGCTAGAGGACACTCCTAACTATAAAGGAAGTTTTTTTACGATACAAGATGTGTTGCGATTCGATCCAGCCTTTAATTGGGATGGTTGGGATATTGAAGCCTTCAAACGAGTAAAAGAATTAGCTAAGTCAAGATTGGAATCTGATAAGAAAAAGCGGTCAACGCAAGAGTGATTAAGTTAGTAGTGGTTTTTTACAAAAAAATCAACGATGAATGACTATCAAGTAGATAAAATCAGAGGCATCATTTTTGGTCAAGCGGTCGGTGATGCACTTGGTTTCGGCACTGAGTGGATCTCCAAGCAGCGAGTTGTCCAAGAATATCCTCAAGGACTCAATGAATACAGCACCAGAAGAAACCTCCATAGATTGTCCTCCCCTAACCACAGCAAGCTGCTTAGCTAAACGCTCTATCTTATCAGCCCGCTTTTGAGTACGAGTCTTCTTAAACTGGCGATAGTGATGAAGAGGGATAGGGCCACCTACAGGAGTATAGGGGCCATAACGCTGTTCTCGATGTTCAACATAAAGTTGGTGATCGAATAAACCCCATAAGATGTAGCCGTTTTTTGTACCAAAATTCTTCGCTCAGAGCTACGAAATGGTATATAATATCTAACAGCAACGACAAGCCGTACACTGATCATTGATCATTGATTTATTCCCCACCTTTTTTTACTAGAACTACTCAACTTTTCCTGCCAATAAGGAATATTAGGATGATCTGGTTCGACTCTTTGCCACATACCTAACCAAGAGTGAGCAGGACTTTTTTCATTTTGAGCCAAATAAAACTCAATTTGTGTTTGACAGTAAAGGGAAAATTCTTGGTAATGAAAACTTTTCCACTGCAACATAGATTTTAGTAACTTTCCTGCGGCATCATAATCTTTTTCTTGAATATGTCTTCTGGCTAAATTAATCCGGGCAAAAGCATAGTTAGGATGTTGTTCAATGATTTGCTTAACTAAATCTAAAGCCTCTTCTTCACGCCCTTGCTGTTCGTAAGCAACGCTCAAATTAAACATCAAATCAGGGGCACTTGGCTCTTTTTCTAAACATTTTTGTAGAATGACTTCAGCTTCTTGGAATTTGTCTGTTTTTAAGCAAGAAATTGCTTCTCCAAGAGCTTTATTAATTTTAGAACCATGATTTTGGGTCGGTTCGTCGTGAATCTCCATCCCCAACAAAAGTATTTCTTGCCAAGATCCTTGTAACCACATCCGCACCTCTCCGGCAGGAATTAAGCCTGCTTCTGAGGCTATTTGAGCAGCTTCTTGGCGCATCACATCTGGCCCTTGATCTCCCAAAGCAAAATCTTTCAATATTGCCAGCATTTCTGGAGTTTCAGCCATTGAAGCTAAGTACAAAACAAACTGTCTAACGGAAGGGTCGCCTCGTTCTAATAAGATAGGAATTAATGTGACTAATTCTGGGTGCTTTTGTAAATAACCTTGGGCTTTTTCACTATGGGTTTTACCTTCTTCTCGAAACAACTCTAGCAACTCAGTTACCATCGCTGAAGTAATCCAACTAGTTATAGGAAAAGCCCAGGCAGGATGGTGTTCACTAGGGAGTTTTTTGTGGTTAGCTAAATTGTTTTGTGCCAGTTCAAATCCTGGGGATTCTTCAAGAATTTCTTGCCAAATTTGTACGGCTTTTTTCCCATTTCCTTGGTTAACATAAGCTACAGCAGCTAGGTGTTGTAGTAAAGGAGTATAAATTTGGGGGTCAGTCTTTTCATAAATTGCGATCGCTCCAGCATCATCCCCTAAATAAGAAAGTGCTTCCGCTTGTTTGATTGGTAAATCCTCAGACTTATGTTCAACTAGTTTTAGCTTTTCCCCCACTGGCTTTGCTTCTTCAATTTGTCCGTTTAAGACCAAAAAGCGACAGAGATTACTTAAGGCATGGAAATTATCGGGGTCTTTATCTAAAACATTTTGAGCGGCTTGAATAGCTTTGGGAGTATTGTTTTCTGCCCAATAGGAAAGACTAATATTATTGTGTGCCGGAGCAAAATTGGGTTGATGAACGAGGATTTGTTCTTCTAATTGCCGAGCTTTTGGTAATTCCCCTCTCTCTAGTGCAGACATAGCTTGCTCATGTAATAAAGCTAAGTCGCGGCCATTTTCTCCTGATAAACCCATTTCCTTAATGAGTTCCTCAAGAGTGTTTTCTATGTTAACTACTGTTTGCTTAATTTCTTGAGCTTTTTCATCATCAGGATAGGCTTGAAGAAATTCTTTAAAAGCCCCCACTGCCATTAAGGGTCGAGTATTATTCATATAAGCCCCGGCTAACCCCAACATGGCCTCTTTATTTTTAGAGTCAACAGCCAAAAGTTTCTCTACCGCTTGCTCATAGGCTTTGATATCCCCTAGTACATAACAAAAATTAGCTCTTGCTGATAATACTTCTTGATAATTAGGAAAACGTTCTTCAAGTTCTGTTAATAAATCTTCTGCTTTTTGCCACTGTTGCTGAGAAAGAAATTTTTCGACTCTAATAATGCCAGATTTCAAGGCTTGAGTATTGGTGACAAAACCACCAGCAGGTTTAGAACGTTTCTTTCTTTTGGCCATGAGTTTAAGTTCAGGATTAATCTTTACTTAATAGTTTATCTAGATTAGACAATAGTCAAGTCAAAAAGGCTCCCCAGCTCCCCAGCCAAAAAAATCGAAACCTACACTTGTAAGCCCCGTCCCTCTATCTCAACTCAAACCTCAGACCCAGCAACACTTAAAGTCTGGAAACAAACCCGATTTCGCCCCTTTCTTTTCGCTTCATAAAGAGCATTATCTGCTTGATTAATTAAACTTTCAGGAGAGCAAGCGGGGTCAGGAATAGTACTAGCAATACCAAAACTCAGAGTAATATAGTTGCTGATTAGGGAACCTACATGGGGAATAGCTAAAGAATGCAAATGTTGTTTAATGTTTTCCGCCACTTTAACAGCCCCCTCTCCGCCAGTATTAGGTAAAATAATGGCGAACTCTTCTCCTCCATAACGAGCCGCCAAATCTCCGGGGCGCTTGGTATTAGCTCCGATAATCTGAGCTACTTTGAGCAAACATTTATCTCCAGCTAAATGACCGTAAGTATCGTTATAAGCTTTAAAGAAGTCTACATCGCAGAGGATTAAAGAGAAAGATTGTTTCTGTCTTGTCATCCGTTTCCATTCGTAAAGAAAAGTTTGATCAAAACAGCGACGATTAGCAATCTGAGTTAAACCGTCCACACTAGCAAGACGGTGTAGCTTTTGATTGGTAATTTCTAACTCTTCGCTGAGCATTTTTTCTCTCTCGATCTGTAGCTTTAGTTCTTGCACTAGCCACCAGGTCTGAATTAAACGGCGAACTCGCTGGCGCAAAACAGCCCAGTGAATTGGTTTGGTGATATAGTCTGTGGCCCCCACATCAAAAGCTAAATCTACAGAAGTTTGATCCTCTAGGGCCGTAATCATTAATACAGGAGGACAATTTTTGCCTAATAACTTATGCAATTGAGCGCAGCAAGTAAAACCATCTATGCCTGGCATCATCGCATCTAATAACACCAGATCCGGCTGTTGTTTGAGGCAAATTTCTAGACACTCTTCTCCATCACAAGCATCAATAACTTTATATCCTTCTTTAGCCATTGCTCGACGCAAGACCATTCTGACGGTTTTCTCGTCATCTACAATCAGAATTAAGGGGGACTTTTTCCGTAGTTCAGGCTCAATCATGGTCGCTTGGGTTGGCTATGTGTTCTCTTTGCAAGGCATCAACTACTCTTTTGTACTCAACCTGGAGTCGTTCTAGTAATTTGTCTACTCCGGTGGTAGTACCGATACGGCCAATCATTTCAATTTCTCCAGCTATACGTCCTAGAGGTATAGCCCCTACAGTAAGGCTTAAAGATTTGAGGGCGTGGGCAGATTCTCTTAAGGTTAAGAGGTTGCTGGTAGCTAAGGCAGAACGAATTGATTCTATTCTTAAGGGTGCATCTTCAAGATAACTATCAAGCATTTCTTGGAAGCTATTCTCTTCTCCAGTGTTGAAAAGGGTTTTTAAACTAGTAAGTACTTGCTCATCTAAAGGCTTTACACTAGCTTCTGATGGTTCTTCTAAAGACTCACTATCTTCTAGATGATTCTCCTTGAACAAAACTTGAGGAATATTACCATTAGTTTGGGATAATGAGGTCATGAAGATTTCTCGCTCTGCCAACTCTTGCTTTTCAAGTTCTTCTTGCTCTAAGCTAAGAGGCAGTATGGATAATTCTTGGTTATAGCCGTTAGTTGCAGAACCTGTCTCTTCGTGTTCTTCGTGTTCTTCGTGTTCTGCTTGTTCTGCTTGTTCTTCGGTGATAATCTTGCCATACTTACTTAATATATTGACCAAATCTTCTGTACGTACAGGCTTACTAATATAATCATCCATACCTGCATCAAGGCACTCTTCGCGATCTCCCCTCATTGCATGGGCTGTCATGGCCACAATCCGGGGTTGCTTTTCAGGAAGAATTCGTTTGCGAATACGAGTGGTAGCTTCTAAGCCGTCCATTTGGGGCATTTGTACATCCATAAAGACTAAATCATAGGACTGGCGTTGTAAAGCTTCGATGGCTTCTATACCGTTATTGGCGACATCGGCGCGATAGCCTAAGCGTTGTAATAAAAGTAAGGCTACTTTTTGGTTAACGACCACATCTTCCACTAAAAGGATGCGGAGAGGAAACTGAGAACCCAGTACTAACTCTGGGGTTGAGGGCAAGCTATTTTCAACTTTAACCGGGATTGGTTGGGAAGCCACAATGCGATTCAAAGCTTCGTAAAGTTGTGCTTGTTTGATCGGTTTGCTCAAAGAAGAGGCAAATCTCGCTCTACCACCAATTTCTTCTAAGCTAAGTTGCCCCACTGAACTGAGCAAAACTAAAGGTAGGTCTTGATAGTCAGGTAAAGCCCGAATCTCTGCTGCTAAGGTGATACCATCCATTTCTGGCATCTGCATATCAAGGATGGCGAGATCAAATTTTTCCCCAGCTTTGAGCCACTGCAAAGCTACTAAACCAGACTCGGCGGCCTTGATTTTCATCCCCCAAGAGCGTGCTTGCATGGTGAGGATTTTGCGGTTAGTTTGATTATCATCCACAATCAGCAAGCGTTTATTTTTTAACTCTGGTTGAGGAACTTTGAGGTTAACCCAATCTTCATCAGGAGCAGTAGTTCCTTGGATGGTGAAGTGGAAAGTAGAACCCTCCCCAATTTCACTTTCTACCCACATTTTGCCTGCCATTGACTCGCTTAAACGCTTGCTAATCGCTAAACCTAAGCCCGTACCGCCATATTGCCTGGTCATGGAGGCATCAACTTGGCTGAAGGGTTTAAACAGCCTTTCTAACCTTTCTGTGGGGATGCCAATGCCTGTATCCCTAACTGAGAAATGAATTTCGTAGGTGGGGTGAGAATTTTCTTGCTCTTGAGTTAAAACCTCAGCTTCGACAGAAACAATTACTTCCCCAGATTCAGTAAACTTGACAGCATTGCTCAGTAAATTAGTTAAAATCTGTCTGAGGCGGGTCACATCCCCTACTACCATAGAAGGGGTTTGTTGCCCTAATAAATAAGCTAGTTCTAATCCTTTGGCGCTTGCTTGGGAAGCAACTAAATCTAAGGCTGACTCTATACAGGCTCGGAGGTTAAAAGGCTGCTCTTCTAGCTCTAACTTACCTGATTCTATTTTAGAAAAGTCGAGGATATCATTAATAATGGTGAGGAGAGAATCACTACTATTACGAACAGTATTAACAAAATCTTCTTGCTGATAATCTAATTCCGTATCCAACAACAAACCCGTCATACCAATGATGGCATTCATGGGGGTACGGATTTCGTGACTCATCATGGCCAGAAACTCACTCTTAGAGCGATTGGCTTTTTCTGCGGCTCTTTTGGCTTTCTCCAATTCCAAATTTTTAGTTGTTAGTAGAGAACCCTGTTGCTTTTCTTGTTCGAGGTAATGGGCTTGGGTAAGGGCAATTCCGACTTGATCTGCTACTGATTCAAGTAGCTTAATTTCTTTTTCACTCCAAGGACGGAAGCGATCGCATTGGTGTAAAACGATAACTCCGTTGGGTTGGTTATTATAAGATGTACGCACTGCCAGTAAGGATTTTAAATCTGCTTGGCGATAAATTTGGGCTGTGGTTTCCGGTAAATTCTGGTCATAAACATCCCCAATCGCCGTGGCTTTGTCTTGAGCTAAAATTTGCTCTTCTATGGGTAAAGAGATATCGACTAGGGAATCGTAGCCTGTTGCTAAATATTCTGCTACTAAAGGAACTTCCGGTTGAATTTGGGTAGTATAACTATAAATTAAGCAGCGATTAACCCCAAAGGTTTGCCCAATTAAATCAACGGTGGTTTGGAAAATTTGTTGACTAGAGAGGGTGGAGCGAATTTCTGTGGTAATACGTTTGAGAAGGTGTGCTTGGTTAATTTGTTGCTCTAAGGCTTGTTTAGACCAAGAACGCTCAATTTCATTACCTACCCACTGGGCCATTAATTTGAGAATTTGGCGATCCCCGTTTTTAAAAGGCGTTAGTTTAGCTTGGGGACTCGAAAAGCTTAAGGTTCCATAAATTTGTCCATTTACCACTACTCCTACCCCAATATAGGCTTCGAGCTTGAAAATACCGCCGTAAGCAGGGTGATTGCGCCATTCAGATTTCCCGGCAGCCACAAAACTAATGGGTTCGTCGGCTAAAAGTGTCTCGCTACAGTAGGTTTGGCGGACATTTAATTCTGTGCCAGGGGGAATGGAAAAAGGAAAGCTGGGGGGAGTTTGGCAAGCAATGACTTGATAACAATCTCCTTCTACCTGGGATAGTAGCCCAATTTCTAAGCCAAATCGTTCTCTTCCCATGGTCAAAAGTTTTTGTAACCTCTGGTCTAAATTGAGTTTCGGGGCAGAGGCTACTTCATGAAGGGTGCGAATGCCAGCTTCGGCGTCTCGGAGTTCAATTTCCGCTTGTTTACGCTCTGTAATCACTTCAGAGAACATAATGATGCCGCCAATTTCTTGGTCATTATTGCGCCAAGGGTGAATCTCCCATCTCACCCAATCTAAGGAACCATTACCATGGAGTATAGCTTCTTCTTCACATTTTTTAATTTCTCCTTCTAAACAAGCGTTATGGATTTGTTGAGTTGTTGGAGATGTATCCGGGAAAATTTCGTAGTAAGAGTGGCCCACTAATTCTTGTTTTTCTAAGTTGTGATCCCGTAACCAACGGTTGGAAGCTACTAGGTAGCGCATTTGCTTGTCGAACATCGCTACCCCCGCTGGAGTATACTCAACAAAAAGGCGAACCCTGGCTTCACTTTGCTCTAAAGCGACTGCGGCTTCTTTACTTGAGGTGATATCCCGCGCCACCCAAATCACAGAATGCTCCGACATTGGAGAAATACTAGCAGCAAACCAAACTTGTTGTTCTCCTAAGCTTAAGTTGTACTCAAAATAGATTGTTTCTTGAGTGGTTAAGGAATTTTGTATGGCAGCGGAAAAGGTTTCTGCTTGGCTACCTGTTAAAAACTGGTTGAATGTTTCGCTAATTACATCTATGCCCGGTTCGTAATTATGGGCATAGTTGGTGGGCATCACCTGTAAATTAGGGCCAGGAAATTCCACAACTAAGATAATATCAGTCATAGCTTCTAAAACAGCCCGCATTTCCGCTTCACTAGAGCGGAGTTTTTGCTCTAATAGCTTGCGATCAAAGCTCTCTTGGTTTTTCGCTTTGTTTGCTTCTTCTAGCTGTTGCGTCCCTTTGACAAGTTGCTGTTTTAGCTCAGTGATGGTTTTTTCTAAAATTTGCTCCTGAGTTTCTCTAGCAAACAAAGGCGCTTGGGCTAAACTCTCAATTTCAGGGAGATGTTGTTTAGATTCTAATAGTTTTAATAAATGGTTTTGGGTAACAATTCCTGCTACCTGATTTTCTTCATTTACTACAGGAAGGTAAATAATATTACGTTGATTAAATAAGCTTAATAAGGAACTGAGATCGTAACTTTCTGTAGCTAATAGGGTGAAAGGTTGTCGAGTCATCACCGAAGCGACAGTAACTTCCCCTAAATTGTTATTATGGGTTATAACTTGCAGGAGATTACTCTCTGTAAAAATTCCTACTAGGTGTTTTTGTTCAACCACCAAAGCGTAACCAACCTCTCTCTGTTGCATTTGAGAAATAGTTTCTCTTACAGCAGCGTCGGCAGTTACAGTTAAGGGGTTTTTGGTGATTACTTGCTTCAAGGTTAAAAACTTTGTGTGGGAATTATTAGCTGACATTATTATTTGGGTAGATGTCAAAGAAATATTTAATATTTAGTGTTTTAGATCGCAACTTTGGGAATATTAAATAACTAAAACATTTTCTGTCCAAGCAAAATAAAATCCCCATTCCAAAATAACCTATGGAAATTGAGTTTGCTTTTTTTTGGGTAATGTAATGTCTGCACCCTAACATGATTTTTCTGTTACTTTTTCCCCTAACCTTTACCCTTTACCCATCAATTTAAAAATTGACAGAGTATTAGTCTGTCTTTAAATCAGCTTTAGCTTGCTGCCAAAGGGCTTCTAACTGCTCTAATCCATACTCTGTTAGGGAATTTTCAGCCAAGGTTTCCATCTTGGCAAAACGTTGACTAAACCTTTTGTTAGTACCTTGCAATGCTTCTGTGGGATCTATATTGTACCAGCGTGCAATATTAATTAAAGTAAAGAGAATATCACCAAATTCTGCTTTTTGCTGAACTTCATCTTCTTTTTGTAAAGCCTCACGGAATTCGGCTAATTCCTCTTGAAACTTTTCCCATACTCCCTCGACATTTTCCCACTCAAATCCTTGCTGAGCAGCTTTTTGAGAAATTTTCATTCCTGCGGTTAAAGGAGGTAAACTTCGGGAATATTTAGCCAATTTACGACTGATTAATTGCGCCTCTTCTAAGGTTTCTCCCTTCTCTAGGGCTTTGATTTGTTCCCAATTATGACGCACCTCATCGGCACTATCAACTGAAACATTAGCAAACACATGGGGATGACGGCGAATTAATTTCTCGGTAATGCCTTGGGCTACTTCAGCAAGACTGAATTGTTGAGACTCCCCGGCAATTTGCGATTGTAATACCACCTGTAAGAGTAAATCTCCTAATTCTTCGGCGATCGCCTGACTATCTCCAGTGCGAATGGCATCAACCACCTCATAAGCTTCTTCAATCACGTAGGGAATGAGAGTCTCTGGTGTTTGGGCTAAATCCCAGGGACAACCTCCTTGGGGGGATTGCAGTTGGGCAACCACTTCAACTAATCTTTCTAATGCTTCTAAGGTAGCTTGAGAGACAACTTGAGCCTTTTCCTCTGTGCTGGACATTGATTACCTTGGGGCTATTATGGATGATTGATTTTACAATTCAAGCCCTATTTCTTGCTTCGGGAAGACTTACTCTGATTAATCTTCTTGCGCCTTTTTTGCCAACGCTTGTAACTAGAGCCAGTCCAGTCACTGAAAGAATGACTCATTGCTCCTAATTCTAAACCAAGAAAAAGAGCGATTCCTTCAGCAGGGTAAAGATAAAACCAATCAAAAGTTTTTTGGGCAAATTCTTGCCAATTCCAAGTAAAGCCCCAAATTAGCTGGGCAATTGCTGTAATCAACATTCCCACCAGAGATAAAATGCCCAAAAAATAAACCAATCTTAAGCTAGTACCAATAATTAAGCCGTGGGATAAACTAGAACGGTGGCGGAGAGCTTTTTGATAAGGTCGCCAAATCCAGCGTAACCAGCCCCAACGCTTGTACTGCACAGAATAAATATCTAAATCCGGACCAAACATTAAGCCGCTAAACAGAAAAGTTGCTGCCACAATTAAAGTTAACTTAGGGTCACGAGTAACTAATAAAGTTAGCCCACTTACCCAAGGTAAACTCCACAAAGTGATGCGATCATGGGTTTTACCAGAAGGCATAGAGTTTTTTTCGACAATTTGTGCTAATCTATTTAATGTTGCCTAGGGCGATTAGCTCAGTGGTAGAGCGCCTGCCTTACAAGCAGGATGTCACTGGTTCAAGTCCAGTATCGCCCATGTTTAAAATTTTTGCTATTAACCATTGTTAAAAATAACAGAAAGGTTATTGGCAGGCATAGAAACTACTTCTTGTAAAGCGAAGTCACATTTCTTAGCAACTTCGATAACCTCATCAAGATCCCTTATACCCCACTCTGGGTTACGTTGCCGTAGGGAAAGATCAAAGTCTTGGTTACTTGGTGCAGTATGTTGGCCATCTTGCTTGAAAGGGCCATACAAATAAAGAATACCTCCTTTCGATAAAATACGCTTAGCCCCTGCCATCAAGCCTAAACAAGCTGCCCAAGGTGCAATATGAATCATATTAATGTTGACAATTGCGGTAATGGGATTATTTTGTAAGGTGGGTAATGGTTGCTTTTCAATCGACCATAGAGATTCTTGGACATCAATATCAACTGGGGAATGGAGATTATCTGCTGGTGAATCTTCACACCAAGCTTGAATACTTGCTCTGGCGAGGGGGTTGGGATCACTAGGCAACCAATGACGAGGGTATAAGGAAGGGGCAAAAAAGACAGCGTGTTCCCCTGTACCACTAGAAATTTCTAAAACTGTACCTTGGGGAGGCAAAACTCGCGACAGTACAGCCAAAATAGGTTCCCGATTGCGTTGGGTTGCTGGTGCATAGCTTTTGGAGTCTTGATTTTGATTCATGTTCAGCAAAAGCCTCTATTTGTAGTAGCCTAACCCAGCCAAGATTGTGTGTTAGGGCGGGTTTATTTAGTTTGATGTCAATCTCACAATTTGACTCCAAACCTGCCCCTACTATTGCATCATTTTAGCTGTGTCACGCCAGTAGCGTAACGCACCTTTGACTCTATATATGGTGTAGCTGCGTAAGTCCTGCTAAAGTATGGTTTTATGTACTTCTCTAACATATTTCCGAACAGAGAGTTTTCGTATTCAGGAAAATTCTATAGAATTGATCAGAAAAATAAAAACAAAGCCATTATTTATTATCTTCACACTGATTTTTTACTCTAGCTTTTGCTGTGAAGGGAAGAGGATTTTCGCAAATGATAATATTTCCTTCACTGTTTACTTGCTAACTTTTTTAACTGCTGTGAAATCTCCACCTTAAAAGGAACTGGCTTACTTATTTGTACTGTTGAACTTGGTAAACTAGCCACAGAATTAGCACTACGTTCACTAATAGTTTCTAAAGAATCTGCTTCATTGCAACATTCTCCTTGCTTCATCACTAACCTTAAAAGACTTTCTTCCCCCGCTTGAGGAACTTCTGTCGCTAAACCTAATCTATCTTGAATAAACTTACTTCCTTGCCTTTGACGAAAAATCTGTTTTTTGCCAGGATAAGTACTCTTATTTAAAGACTTCTTGCTAGTAGGAATACCATCAATTTCTACTAACTTATAAACCCCATTTACTGGCGCACCGGTAACTAACTTTGTTCCTAAGCCATAACCATTAATACAAGCCCCAGATTCCTTTAATTGGGCAATCTTCCACTCATCTAAATCTCCGCTAGCAAAAATAGTCACCTCTGGTAAAAGCGATCGCACCTTCTGGGATAAGTTAACTAAGTCCCCAGAATCTAAACGTATTCCTGTTAAATGCCGTTTCCCTGCTTTTACTTCCTCTGCCAACCGACTAGCCGCAGCGATAGTATCGTAAGTATCAATCAACAAAGGGGCTTGAGGAAAATAACGGCTAAAAGCGGTGAAAGCTTCATCTTCTCCCCCCGCCATTGCACCTATAGCCATAACTAAAGCATGAGCCATTGTACCAGAGGGTTTACGCCCTAGTTTTAAAGCGGCTAAAACATTAGAAGTGCCATCTAATCCTCCCGCGATTCCAGCCCTAGCAGCCCATATAGCCCCTTGGGGACTAAAAGCCCTTCGTGTACCAAATTCCAACAAAATCGCTTCTTTCCCTGCAACCTGGCGTAAGCGGGCAGCTTTGGTGGCGATTAAGGTTTGGTAGTTAATGGTGTTGAGGAGATAAGTTTCTACCAATTGTGCTTGCCAGAGGGGGGCTTCGATCCGTAATAATGGTTCATGGGCAAAAACCGCTGTCCCTTCTGGAATTGCCCACACATCCCCAGTAAAGCTACCTGATTCTAGCAAAGTCCAGAATTGCTCTGGCGCTTGGTTGAAAATTCCTGTTTGTTGTAAGGAAGCAATTTGTTGAGGAGTGAAACGCAGCTTTTGTAAGTATTCCAAAGCTTGGGTTAAGCCCATAGCAATTAAATAGCCATAGTTTTCTGGCAAGCGACGGGTAAATAGTTCAAAGCTGGCAGGCTTTGTAGCTAAGTCTTCCCCGACATAACAAGCTGTCATGGTTAGCTGATACAAGTCAGTTAACAGGCTATAATCCTCGCTAACCACAGTTAATTCTTGTTCTTTGGTAATCATTTTTGGTGCAATGTGTGGCTGATTTCACAATTATAGTAACTTTTACCAAAATTGTCTGGTTGCTAATTGCTAGTTGCTACAATCTTCGGGGGTAAAATATAAAACTAAGAACATGACAGGAGAAGAAGCGATCGCCGCGTACTCATCCTTATTAGAAAAACAATAAGCTAAGACGCATTTATCAAAACAAAAAAAGGTTTAAAACCCCGCCGTTTTAGGGCGGATTAGTTAATTTTTTCAGGTACAATAAACATAATTTGCCAATAGCAACTGTTGCAACCAACATGAAAGCTAGATACAGATACAGATTTTACCCAACAAATGAGCAGAAAACAAAACTAGCTCAACTATTTGGCTGTATCCGCATCGTCTGGAACGATGCTCTGGCACGATGCAAAAACTTAGGTAAAGCCTTAAACTACAACAAACTATCTAGCCTGTTAACCATAGCCAAAAAGAGTGAAGAAAGAAAGTGGCTAAGAGATGTATCAGCAGTCCCCTTACAACAAACCTTAAGAAACCTAGCCACAGCCTACAGAAACTTCTTCAACTCATGTAAAGGTAAAAGGAAAGGTAAAAAAGTCTTACCACCAAGATTCAAAAAGCGGAGTAATCAACAAAGTGCAGCATTTACAAAATCAGCCTTCTCAATGGAAGGGCAACAAGTTTACCTAGCTAAAATTGGCAACATTAACCCTATACTCTCAAGAGAACTTCCCTCAACTCCCACCTCTCTAACAGTAATCAAAGGTAGTGCGGATAGATACTTCATAAGCTTCGTAGTTGAAATACAACCACAAAACTTACCTAAGTGTGAAACCAGTGTAGGAATAGACTTAGGAATAATAGACTTTGCCACATTAAGTAATGGAGAAAAAATTAAAGCCCCAAAACCCTTAAAAAAGAAACTAAAGAAGCTCAGAAAACTACAACGTAACCTTGCCAGAAAGACGAAAGGTAGTAAGAGACGAGAATTAGCTAGAAGGAGAGTAGCCAAGCTTAACGCCAAGATAAAAGACACCAGAACAGATTTTCTACATAAGCTGTCAACTAGGATAATTCGTGAAAACCAAACGATAATCTTAGAAGATTTAAACGTATCGGGAATGGTTAAAAACCGTAAGTTGTCCCGTGCAATTAGTGATTTAGGATGGCGTAGTTTCAGAACTATGTTAGAAGCCAAAGCGCTAATGTATGGTAGAGAATTTAGGGTAATTGATAGATGGGAACCAACATCACAAAGATGTCATGAGTGTGGTTTCAGAGGCGGCAAAAAAGCGGATGCGACCCCGCGTCGGCGTAAGACGCAAGGGAACGCGCACCAAGTAGAACTTTCTATTCGAGAATGGACTTGCTTAAATTGTGGTGCAGTTCATGACAGAGATGTTAACGCCGCCATAAATATAAAAGTCGCGGGGGGACACCCTGAGACTCTAAACGGACGCGGAGGCAGGTGTAAGACTACAACCGTAGCAACAGCCGTAGAAACGTCAACTATCCAGTTAGAATTGTTCTAATTGGAATCCCCGTACCTTCTAGGTCGGGGAGGATGTCAAAGGCTGAATCATAAACTAAAGATTACAACTAGCAGCAATCCCCCTAGAGGGGATGTTACCCTAAAGGTAATTGTAGGTACATAAAATAAATTTCCTACACCTAAAATCTTGCACGCTATTATAAGGAGTAGGGCATGGTTGCTAGCCCAGAAAAGGTTCAACAAACAGACAGAGTAATGGATAACAGCGATAATGTTGCTGTGTTACTCATGGGTTATGGTGAAGTAGAAAGCTATGAAGACTTTGCTAACTACAACGAACAAGCCTTAAACTTACTCACTGCTAAGTTTGCTCCAGTACCTACTTGGATTTATCCACCTCTGGCTAAGCTTTTGGCTTTGTTTGATCTCCATGAGTGGAGTCATCAACATGGTAACTTTATTTCTCCCCATAACAAAATTTTTGAGGAACAGCGAGCCGGAATTGAAAAAAATCTCCAAGGGACTTGGGGGGATCGCGTGAAGGTTTTTAAAGCTTTCAATTTCTGCGCCCCCCATTTACCAGACCAAGTTTTAACTCAAATCAAGGAAGAAGGTTTCACCAAGCTACTAATTTATCCTCTTTTGGTAGTTGATTCTATTTTCACTAGCGGTATTGCCGTAGAGCAAGTTAATGATGCTTTAACTAAGCTAGCTGAAGGAGAGGAGCATTGGTTAAAGGGAACTCGCTATATTCCTTCTTTCTATGATGAACCAGCTTATATCAAATTGTTGGGGCAAATGGTAGAAGAGAAAATTCAAGAAGAATTGGCTCAAAGTCATTTACCTTCGCAAATTGGCATCATCTTGATGAATCACGGCTGCCCTCACAAAGCGAAAGGCTTCACCTCTGGTATTGAGGAAAGTCAGGCTTTGTATGAGTCGGTACGTTTGGAGTTAATTAATAAGTATCCTCTCATTTCTGTCGGTTGGCTTAACCACGACACCCCCTTAATTGAATGGACGCAGCCTAATGTAGAGTTGGCAGCTAAGAATTTAATGGGCTTGGGGGCTAAAGCTATCGTGATGATGCCCATCGGTTTTGCCACAGAAAATCATGAAACGATCTTAGATGTGGATCATATTATCCACCATCTCCAACACAAGCGTTCAGATGTGGCTTTTGTACAAATGCCTTGTGTCAATGAACGTCCTGATTTCTTGAAAATGGCAGCAGATTGGGCTGATGAAAGCATTAAGGCTTTGTTAGAAGAAGAGGCGATGGCGGTTAACCCCAGTTTAGGAGCTGCTACTTCCCATCACCATCATCACCACCATAATTAAAGAGAAAAACTTTAATTAGAAAAGCGCCTGGGAGTCTTGCCATGTTTCGACCCCAAGCGCTTTTCATTTGTAACTCCTCACACTGCGACCAGTATAGACCATAATTGATAATTTGACAAGACTTCTGCAAAAAATATTACGCTTCCCCACTCTTTCTGATAGCTATTTGCTGATAAAAAGCTTCTAAACCTTGAACACAACTATGATCATCGTAGAGAGATTTTTTGTGATTATTGATTTTTTCTTGAATAGTTCCTCGCCAAGAAGCATTTAATCCTAACTTAACTGCTATTTCTAGATATTCCTCTTCTGTTTTCGCAATGGTTTCTGTAACCTTAATCATCTTTAAAAAACTATCTGTATGACGACCTCGCATAAATTCTGTGGGCAAAGTTACAATGGGTAAATTGCAGGCGATCGCTTCTAAACTAGTATTACCTCCTGACCAAGTTATGGTATCTAAATAAACATCAGCTAGTAAGTTAATATTCAAATAATTAGCCCGTCCAGGAATCTTACGAAAAACGCAATAATCTTCGTAATCTAAACTTACTTCAGCAAAGGCACGTTTTAACCTCGGTTTGAGTAATTCTCCCCGTAAGAAAAGAAACCTTGCTTGAGGAACTTTCTGGGCAATGCTTGGGAAAATATAATCGTATTGAGGTAAGTATTTAAAAGGTGCTTGACAACAAAGATAAATAATTGTCTCTTCTTCTAAATCATAATCTGCCCTGGTTTTACTAACAGGAGGAATATAAGGTTGAGGGTAAGCAACTCCAATATTCGGTAAACGAATTAGGTTTTCTGAATAATGTTCTTGGGCAGTTTCTACTTCCATTAACTCGCTAGACAAGAAGTAATCAATAGTTGGTAAACCCGTCGTTACCGGATGCCCCCAAGCTACACATTGTTTAGGGGCAAGGCGCAATCCTGCCATAGCCATTGTCGGGGCATCCATACCTATTTCTGGGTAAATAAGAATGTGCAGTTGATCATCAATTATTTGTTGACAAGTTGCTTCTATGTTATGAGCAATATGATGAAAAACATCACTATATTCTTTAAATTGTTCTGTTACCCCGTCAGGGCTATTTCCTGTGTAGTAACAGTGAATTTCGAATTTAGTGGCGATTGCAATAACGCAACCAACCTGTTAACCAAAGAGTGCCGCTATAGGAATGTAAATAAGCAGAAACATAGCCAATGCGAATCTTCTGATTATTTTCAACAGGAAGCAGAGTTTTTTCCTCTACCCACTGAGGATAATTAGCCCCCATGATGCGATGCACCAAGTTACCATACTGAATTTGCAATTCAACATCATTTTGCGCTTGATAACCTAGGTGAAAATTAGTTAGACGACACACTCCAGCTAAAGCTTCTTGTTTTTGTTCAGGGGTTTCTAATTCTGTTTGTTCGATTAATTGTTGTAAGCCACTAATGTAGCGTTGGCGATAATGATTAATCTCTGTTTCGCTATCGTAAACACTTGGTACAAGCAAGTATTTCAGAATAGTAAATGTGTAATTGCTTAGAAGCAATTCCGAAGCTTTTTGGGCATACTTAATAGCCTCTTTAATATCCCAATTTCTTTGCAATTCAATTATTAAAGGAAAGTATAAGCTACCTTCTTGAGGAAAAACTTCAATACCAGACTTCAAAGTAGTGATGTATTTATTTAACTGCCCTTTCTGTCGCCAACATTCACCTAAGTGTAAATAAACTTCTGGGGTGGCATTTTGAAGTTGAACCACTTTCTCATAAGACTTGATGGCAGCTTGATATTGTCCTTGATAAAATAGTTTTTCAGCTAAATTCAAATTAAAATATTGATCATCGAGATTTTGCAGTTCGCTCAGTTGATAAGTAGGAATATGTTTAACAACTGTCTTTCCCTTACTTTCTAAAACAATTTGCCCATGAAGATAAGCAACTAATAGTGACCATTGACTATTATCTAATTCAGGAACGATAACAATTTCTGGCCCTTCTGTAACTTCTAATTCTTCCTCCATAAAAAGATTCATTGCTACGCTTGCAAGTACAAGATTAGCTTCATCTTCGGGAATGTCAGCAATATCGATTAAAAGATTTATTTGAGCCTTTTGAGGATGAGTTACTAAACTTGCGATCGCACTAGATAATTCCGTTAGGAGAGATGCTTCTTCTTGTTGCCAGTTAGGGGAAATAATTAAGTTGATTTCTCCTAATTTAATTAATTGCCAACTTCCTTGCTTTAGTTGAACTGCTCTTAATTCATGAAGATTATCAACTATTGAAACTTGCAAATCTTCTATAGTTGCTTCTGAATCTTCTAATTTCAAGCTAATTTGACCATGAAGCTGAGGTAACAGATTTTCCCACTGAAGATTACTTAACTTACTAACTAAAGATACTTTGATGTCTTCAGTAATATCTAAATCTTCTTCCATTAAAAGATTCATCGCTACTCCAGACAAAAAGAGGTTAGCATCTTCAGTGGAAATATTACCTCCATCAACCAAAAGGGTGATATGGCTTTTATCCGGATGAGTTGCTACAGCTTTTAACACTTCTGTTAATTCTAAGCCTAATTCTTCTTCTGGCTGCGACCAATCAGGGAATATAATTAGATTAATATCGTTGAGATTTAAAGGTAAAAGAGTAGCAGCAACTAAAGCTGAACTCACCTTATCTGCCATCTTTGACCAAGAAAACTTCTTAGCTTGGGCAATACCTTCGTTAATCAAAGAGTTTCTAACAGCAGGTTTCTGCACTTCACAAAAAGCATTTGCCATCTCTTCAATATTATTTGCATCAACGTAAATAGCTGCTTCTCCCGCCACTTCAGGAATCGAAGCATTAGGGCAAGTAATAACCGGACAACCACAAGCCATTGCTTCTACAATTGGTAAACCAAAACCTTCATATTTAGAAGGATAAACTAAAGCAACTGCACCACTATAAGCTAACCTTAATTCCTCATCCGTAAGTTGCAACAGATGAACAGTAATTCCCGCGTGAAATTTCTCAATTCTGCTGGTAAAAATCCTCCACTTCCTGTACAAACTATCTCAAATCCTTGTTTACTATTTAATTGATTAAAAGCTTGGAAAAATAGAGGTGCATTTTTATAGCTACTAGCTATACCTACAGCCATAAAATAAGGTTTATTAATGCCATATTTAGCTTTAAAACTATTTATTTCGGCTAAACTTGCTGGGGAAAAATTACTATCAACTCCACAATGAGCTACGGTTATTGATTCTAAAGATATATCAGGAAAACACTTCGCTAAATCAACTGCTGTATTTTCTGAAATTGAAATATAACCTGAAGCGTGTTCAATTCCTTTATGTTTCTCTCGCCACATCGGTTCTTCAAAATTAGCCCCTAATACTTCAGGAATCATGTCATAAGCCATAAAGACTGAAGGGGTAGAAAGAGGAGTTGTGTAGTAAGTAGAAATAAATAAGTCTGCACCTTCTTCATCGCAGATTTGTTGCAACATTTCCCTATCAATTTCTGTTTCTTTATAATTATAAGCTGGTGAAATTCTATAGTTAATACCAGGTATATCAGGAGAAGTTCCTGCTCTATCTAAAACTAAAATATGATTAACAACATTTTTTGCCCATACTGATAGTAAAGATTTCCAAACACGAGCAATTCCAGTTTTGTAAAGTTGAAAAAAGACACCATCTATTATTATTGTTGGTTGAGCGTGAGGCTTAAATATATTCTCTAGATAATTTTTGATTGAATGAGCATCTCGCTTGCGTTCGTAACGCAGATTAGAGGTTAAGTCAGGAGTATATTGGCAATCAATAAATATTAATCCTTGGGCAGAAAAAAGCAAATTCCAAGGACATATATCTGCTACATTTTCTTGCTTGTCAAGATAGTTAAGTTGTTGCTCTACTTGGCTCATTAAAGTATCCTGGTCAGCAAAAATGATGCTGCCAATCTTTGTAATATCATAAACCAACCAGCCGGGTTCTAAATCTATGCTTTTATTTAAGTGAGTTTTGTAAAGAGTAGCTTTTTCTCCATCGCTCTTGAGAACATAATGTCTTGGTTGTAAGGGGTAATCAATATAAGGAAACAGAGCTTCTCTATAATAATTTGGTGTATTTGCATAATAAAAAGATCGGGTTAAATGAGCATCACAATGAGTACTTGCTTTATAATCTAATTGATTAAATTCAGGTTTGACTATACTTAATTTGTCTATATTTAGTTGCTCTCTAATGACATCCTTGCCGCATACCCCTGATTCCTCTGAATGAGGCATTTCTATCAAAAGTGATCGCGAGATTTTGCTCACTTCTGTTAAAAAATCACTGGCATTACTCATATGATGCAAAACTGACAAAAGTAGAGTCATGTCAAAGTAATTGCAAGCAAGAGACGCTCTTTGTAGCCAATCCACTGTAACTACTGAGTTAATTAAAACAACATTTTTTAAGTCCTCTTGAGTTAACAACTCTTTTTGTAAGTAGGCATAGCTAGGATTAGCTTCAATGCTCAGGAAAACATTTTGAGGAAATAACTTAGCTAATTGAATAGTAAAAAAACCTACGTTAGAACCAATATCTAATATCGTTTGCTTAGGTTTAATGTAGGGCTTAATTACTTCTAGTCTTTCCCAATCATTTTTTCTAACTCCTTCTCTAATCAACTTATCATCTAAATAAATAGACTGATAGACTTCTGGTAACTGCTCAATTAGCCTGTTGATTTTATCTAAATTCTTAGGAATACTCATTGTCGATAAAAACTATAATTTTAGCGATCGCTCTCTTCTTTTTCTCCTTCACCTGGCCCCTGCACTTCCTTAAGCTGTGCCAAAAGCTGCTTTAACCTTTCTTCCTCTGGATTTAACTCAATCAACTTTTCTAAAGGTTCAACAGCTTTCTGGGGTTCATTGGTTTGTAAATAAACCTCTATCAAACCTTGCAAAGCAAATTGATTTTCAGGATTAACTTCCAATGCTCTTTTTAAAGGTGTGATCGCCCCTGGGGCATCTTTCATTGCCATTTTGGTTTCTACCAAACCTTTGAGGGCAAATTCGTTTTCGGGTTCCCTGGCTAAAACTTTCTCAAATCCTTCTGCTTGTTGGGCTAATGTCTCATCTACATCTACTTCCTGACTGGCTGTCGATTCTGGTGCTTCAGAATCATTTGTAAAAAGACTACCGAGGGTAAAAAAGGTTGTGCCAACAAAAGCAAAACCGGATAGAATAATCAAAATTCTTGTAATTAGTTTCTTTTCAGACTTAGATTTAGACATGGTTAGCTTGAGGCAAGAAGACAAAGAGAGCTATGTTTAAAGTTACCCAGTTTAAGCTCAGCAGCGATCTTAAACTGGGTAAACTTTATTTGTCACTTTAACAAAGTTGAACCATGAGCGTGCAAGCACGTCCTAATTTTCTTCAATATCTCTGGCTTTCTTTGCTTATCCTCTCCGGTATGGTTGCCATTGGTGTATTACAAATACCGCGTTTGAATACCCTTAAGCAAACTCAAAATCTTTCTCCAGAAACTGCCAAAAAAGAGGTGGAGTCAAATAAAGCTAGTCTCGATTTACTACAAAAATTACCCGCTTTTGGGTTTGATAATCTATTAGCTGATTGGGTATTTATTGAATTTTTAGAGTATTTTGGCGATGATGAAGCTCGGCAACTTACAGATTATCGCCTTAGTCCAGAGTACTTTGAAATTATTGTTGATCGCGATCCTCGCTTTTTAGATATCTATCCCTTTCTTTCTGCTAGTACTTCCATTTATGCAGGACAACCAGAAACTACTGTCGAATTAATAGAAAAAGGTTTAAAATCTCTTTCTCCTCACCAGCAACCCCGTTCCTTTTATGTGTGGCGTTACAAAGCAACTGATGAATTACTATTTTTAGGAGATCCTCAAGCGGCCCGCCAATCTTTTCAAAAAGCAGCAGAATGGGCAAGCATTCATCCTGACGAAGAAAGTCAACAAGTGGCACAAGTTTCTCGCCAAACTGCTCAATTTTTAGAGAACAATCCTGATAGTAAATCGGCACAAGTTAGTGCTTGGGGAATGGTTTTGCAAAATGCTGTAGATAAAGAAACTCGCGAAGCTGCGGTACTCCGTATTGAAGAGTTGGGAGGGAAAGTAACTGTTTCTGAGCAAGGAGTAGTTGACGTGCAGTTACCAGAGCAAGATTAAGTCTAGAAAATAATTTTTTAAACTTTCTGAGTGCAAAATTCAATTTTTTCAGGGATGTCTAATGTACAAATTATTAGCTAAGTATAAAAACAAGTTTTTATATACTTCTTGTGTATTCATTATCATAGGTTTTGTTGCCTTAGTTGTATTAAATACACTTAATAATACTCTTATAGACCATACTGAAGGACATTTACCTACAGTTGCTTGGCTGTTACAAACTGATAACTATCCCCTTTACCATTCTATAGACTCAGCTAAGCGTTATAGCCTTATCTATGGTCCAGTTTTGTACCTCACACAAGCGTTATTTCTGCATATTCTTAGCCCAAGTATTTTAGCTGCTAAAGTACCTATTTCTTTAGCATAGATACTGAGCATATTTTTTCTATTTCTCTTAGTTTATAAACTAATCAATCTTCAAACTTCTGTAGTAACGACTACTTACATAATTCTAGTCATTATCTGCTTTGGCAATCTATATGGCAATATTCTTTTTCAAATTAGGTCTGATTCTTTGATTCTAATGTTAACCTGTTTGTTAACATTAATAACTGCTGTTAAACCAGGAAAATCAACTATAGTAGCTGCTATTATAACTATAGGTCTTTGCTTGAATTTAAAGTTTACTTCAATAATATATTTTTTGCCTTTACTTTATCTTATTTATAATCAGCAAGGTATTTCTTCTGTACTGGTATCTTTAGGTGGAGCATCGCTTTTAAGTTTATTACCGTTTATCCATTCGCAAATATCGCTTTTAAATTATCTTGCTTGGATAAAGATAATTAGTAATCATGGTTTAGACTTTAAACAACTAGAAAAAAACGTCGTTTGGGCATTATACTTATTATTTCCTTTTATTCTTCTTATATTTCAGTTGTACTGTCTCAATATCAGTGAATTCAAGAAAACCATAGTCAAGTATCGAGACTATCTACTTTTATTGTTAGTAAGTATTTTACTGATATCTTTTATTGCTGCAAAGCCAGGGTCAGGGATTCATCATTTGCTTCCTTTTATACCGTCAATACTCTATGTCTATATTCATTTTTTGAAGAAAACTTTGTTTATTTATTCAAATCATAAGAAAAAAAAGTCAACTTCTTTCAAAGTAAACATACTTCATTTAATGTTAGCAGTTATTTTTACATTGACTTTCTATCATGGAGGGATAAAAGGAGTGCTTCTCTGGGAAAAGTTTAATACATCAGGTTCTGCAATAATTGCTGATATAGAAAAAGTAATTGACCGCTATCCAAACACAAATATAGAAATGGGATACGGAGAAAATAAAGGCTATCCTTTTACTTACTACCGCCCTATTTTAGTTTTCCACGGCAATCCTTATCTAATTGATGCTAATGTTTTAATGGATATGAGAAAAGCAGGGATAGATATTAGTAATAAAACTATTGAAGTACTAGACTCTTGCAGCACACAAATTTGGCTAATACCCAAAGATAATCAACCTTTTGCACAACCTAGTTATTACGATAACAGTCCCCCTCTATTCAACAAAAAATTTAAACAAGTTTTTTCAGAAAGATATCAACTCCAAGACAAAAGTGAGTTTTTTGATCTTTGGTTTTGTCAGGAGTAATTTTAAACCATAAACCATTTCCCCTTTACCCTAAATTGGTTCGACCGAACTTAGAATGTAAGATTAGCAGTTGAAGTGCCAAGTCAACAAGCTTCTCAGAGAAAAGTTTTCAAAGTTCCTGAATCCGTTAAAAGAGTAAGAACAAATCTTGGTAGTTTCTAGCTTATTTTTCTATGGTCAACTTAGTATCCCACTTCCTCAGATAAAACAGAGTAAAACAAGCCGCTAACATCGGCCAAGCAGCAAAAAACAAGATGTTAGGAGGCTCATAGGGAGCAAGATAAACTTTAAAAGATGATAGAGTTGAAACTGAATGGAGAAATAGCACTGCTCCATAGCTGAAGGTTTTTTTGAAACCCAGTACAAAGCTGATAATAATTAATAGTTGAATCGCGCCAATTATGTAAATGGGAACACTACCTAAACCGGGAATCAAATAAAAGTTTTTAAAAACTGCTGCGGCGTGTTCTGGATTAATAAACTTATCAAGAGTCCACACCAACATCACTAAAAATACAGCTAATCTTAGGGTGACTAAGGCTGTAGCTACGGGATCATGAGGATTATTGTTGGTCACAATTAATTATCCTGCTACTCTGAATTTACCCCCTGATTATAAAAGTTTAAGCTGACGCGAAGCTTAGATTTCGCTTAATTTTCTTCACCATAAAAATCAGGAATGCAAACCAAAATTGCATCCCTAAATCATCAAATCATTTTATTAAACTATGCAGTTTACCAAACTTCTTGTTGATATTCTTGAACGCAAGTATTAAGCATTCGTAAATCATTGTCACTCAACTGGTTTAGAGGTTGATAACCATCTAAGCCAACTTCTGGTAAATCAGGATTACCTTCTTTAGCCACAGTAGATTGAGACTTCAAAGCCACAGAATAAGGATAAGCTTTGTCTTCATAAGGATCAACAACAGCAATATCCATTTTCTGGGGTTCAACACTGCCGTAGAAACAACTAAACTCAGACTGGGGAACGTAAAAAGCCCCAACTACCTTGTTGTTACGTACCTGAAAAACCAAATATTCTGCACCCAATACATCTGGTTGAGGCGATCGCCCATACAAATAGTTGCCATTAGCTAAAGATGTTGTAGCATCAGGAACCCCATTTCTTTCTGCTTCTAAAACAGCAACCATACTCTCATACATTCGCTGCTGTTGTGCTGACTCATGACTTTGCAAATTGTAAGCAAACAAAGGAGCAGCAGTAGTAGCAACTAAACCAACACCAAGTAACAAACCAACATTGAGCCTAGAAAGCTTCTTAAAATTTGTTTCTAAAATTCGCTGTAACAAAATATTCCCCTCACTCCCTCATATGACAACATCTATTCAAAAACTGGCTCTTCTCGATTAAGAGACATAACTCAATGTTTCGAGTTAATACTAAACTTCTTAAAGAACGGCTTTTGTTGATTTGAGTATTTTCCTCTATTCCAATTTACCCTTCTTAGAGCCTCTATGCACTCGTTAGTGCCAGTTTTTTCTGTGGAACATTACATAACTACAGAAAAACTAAGGCTATTTACGCAAATCAGCCTGGTTTTTACCCCTATATTTGGTTGTATGTTGCCAAAAATGTTTCTTAAGGGAGAGGGGGGATCACAGCCTAATCAGACTTTAGGCTGTTATTTACAGATTCTTTTGTTGAAGGGAACAATATCTAAAAATTAATACTAATTAGGAAATGTTTATTTACAAAAATTTATCAACACGGGGGCAACTCCAGAAAATGATCTCCCAAAGTTCCAAAATAAAACCACAAGAGTCGCCCCTACAAAAGATGCCAATTAGAGCCTTATTTTTCTTTGCTAACTTCGTCACTTAACTAGCTAGCAATATACTCGCGCATATGATAGCGACGACGACGTAATTGGTTGAGGGCTTGGCTTTCTAACTGACGAACTCGTTCCCGACTCAGATTCATTCTTTGACCAACTTTAGCCAGAGAAAGTTCCTTACCATTATCCAAGCCAAAGCGTAGGCATAAAACCTCTCTTTGTTGGGGAGTCAATTCTGAGAGCATATTTTGTAAATCTTGCCGCATTGATTCTTGGGTGATATATCTTTCTGGAGAAATTCCACCATCTTCAAGAAGATCCGATAATTCTGTATCTTGATTGTCCCCAACCCTGACATCAAGGGAAATGGGCTGACGAGAAATACTCAAGTACTCGCGAATTTGGCTAGTATCGAGATCCAGCACCTCGGCAATCTCTTTGGGGGTAGCACTTCGACCTAGTTTTTGAGCAAGTTCTCTTTGAGTTCTCTTAATTTTATTCAGTTTTTCGGTAATATGAATTGGTAGGCGAATGGCACGGGCTTGTTGAGCGATCGCTCTAGTAATTGCTTGGCGAATCCACCAGTAAGCATAGGTAGAAAACTTATAACCTCGCATCGGATCAAACTTTTCTACCCCTCTTTCCAAACCGAGAGTACCTTCTTGAATCAGGTCAAGAAATTCCATGTTACGCTTCTGGTATTTCTTGGCGATGGCTACAACTAAGCGTAAATTAGCTTCAATCATCTTAGCCTTACCACGCTCGCCTTGACGTAGAATCTTTTTCAATTCTACTTCGCTTAATTCAACCTGATCTCCCCACTCGCTGAAACTGGGTTCACGGTCTAATTCTGTGGTTAACTCGGCTTTTTTCTCTAGCAAGCTCATCATTGCTTGAACTTGCTTACCGTAGCGAATTTCTTCTTCGTGAGTAAGTAAAGGGACACGACCAATTTCATGCAGGTAGGTACGTACCATATCCGCTGAGATACTGGTTTTATCTGTTGTTTGGGCTATTTTGGCAGTGGGCATCTGTACGTCGTGACTCCGTAGACAAAGGTATAAACTGAGTGTTAAGTGACTTATGGAGAGATGGTTATTTTTTGAGCTATTGAAAAGAACCTCACTCAAATGTTAATTTGAGCTAGATTTTGCTTATCTTGTTACCTATTTAGACGAGCCTCAAGAATAAAAGGTTCATAATTCTTAGTCGCCCGAAAGAAGTATTCTTGTGCAGAGTCTTTAAAAGTAAGTCAGACTGGGCTTCTCATTTCTCCCTAATCCTATGATGCCTCAGCGATCGCCCAATTATAAAGGTGCGGTTGGTGTGGATCGCCGCACTATTAAATAGCTATAATCAAAGTCTACTTTTTCTCAGCTAAATCTCAGTTAAATGTGGTTAACGCCACATTTCTTTGCTTGTGTCGTAGATACATTGGTTCGTAAAATGGTGCGTTAAGTGCTGAATAAAGATTTTGGTCAACAGTCCATAGTCTTTAACAGCACAAACACACCCTACAAGACTCTGATCAATAATCAGTGATCATTGTTCGGCTTGCCGTTGCCGTTAGGCATCATTGACTATTGATTCATCGATTTCTGCCAAAATTTTGGTAGCAGTAGTATAAAGTTCTTGGTGACAGGGGCCATTGCTAGCCATTAAACCGCCCCACTGACTGATATCTGGGTTATTGTAGGTTAAATCTTCTCCTTCAAAACTAGTAAACTTGCCTCCGGCTTCGGTAAGTACTAATTCCGGGGCAGCAAAGTCCCAATCTTTGGGGGCAGACTTACCAGATAGGGAGATATAGACATCACATTGTTGTTCTAAAATCGTGGAAACTTTTCGCCCCACGCTACCAACAAAATGTCTGCTTTGAAAAGGTATTCTCTCCAACATCATATTTAAACGTTTGTTACGGTGACTGCGACTTGCGACCAAAGATAAGTCTTCAATGCGGTTACGATCAGCAACACGAATAGGCTTAACAGTACCGTCGCGGGTTTCGACAAAAGTGCCACCGCTCTTGGTGGCAAAATACACTTTTTCGGTTTCAGGAATCACTACCACAGCTAAAACCGGGCGTTGATTATGGGTAAGGGCGATATGAACGGCATATTCTCCGGTTTTTTCAATAAAGTCCCTTGTACCATCAAGGGGATCGATAATCCAAACCCAAGGATGATCTACAGGTTTGGAACCTTGGGCTTTGTAGGTTTCTTCGCTGAGATAGCCGAAATCTTCTTCCCCCAAGGCTTCTTTTAAATGTTTGAGGATGTAGTAATTAGCAGCTAAATCTGCTGCTGTTACGGGGCCTCCTTTTTTGTCATCAATTTCTAAGTCTCCTTCATTAACTTCACCACGATAGTAGGAACGCAGAATATCCCCTGCCCCCCAACCCACAGAACAAGCAATTTTGACGATTTCTGTTAAGTTGTATTGGTTTTCGCCCACGATGTTAACCTTCTCCGTTTAAATCTCTATCTACTCTAGCTTCACCCATCCAGATACGAGTACCGAAAGATTGACAAGCTTGGCTGGCAATTTTGGCAGCGGCAGTTAGGGAGTTACTGAAGTTGTTTTGTAGGATGTAATGAGTGAAAGCACCGTGGAAGATGTCTCCTGCCCCCAAAGTATCTACGGGGGTGATGGTAGGGACTTCTATGGTTCCCTTTTTACCAGAAGTCATATATTCAATCGGTTTTTCCCCTTGGGTAATGACAATATTTTTAATACCTGCCGCCAGTAAGTAATCCCAAATATCTTGTTGATCATGACAATGAGGGGGATAAAAGTTAGCGGAACAGATGGCATAATCGATAAAAGGTAAAACCTTCTCTAATCCAGGTTTCCAGCTACCACCATCCATAACCACAGGAATACCTCGATTTTTGGCTTCAGAGGCGATCGCAATACTTACAGCTATTTGATGTCCGTCAATGAGAATTATCTTAATCCCATCTAAAATACCAGGAGGATTTTTTTGAGGGAAAGCTTGAGATTTTACGGCATTGAGGGAAATTACTGCCCTTTCTCCTGTTCCTTGGGTAGTGATGGTGGAAGATAGGGGAGGAGGAGTTGTTTTATCCGGTTGAAGATCCTGGATATTAACTTTGTAACTAGCTAAGTCTGTTTTAATTAAGTTACTTAAAGGGTGCTGCCCCAATACAGCTAAGAGATGGGTTTCGTTACCTAAATAAGCAAAAGTAACCGCCGCATTGGTAGCAGGGCCTCCAGCAGCCATTGTGCAATCGGTGGCAACAATTTTCTGGTTTGGTTGAGGGAATTGAGGGGATAAGTAAATGATGTCTAAGGTAGTTAAGCCGACGAATAAACCCTTATTTAATTTTGATGATCGCTTCTCGAAAGGCAACTTGATTATTAATCCCCAATGTTTAATGTTTAATTTAGCCTACGGCAAGGCTTGCGCCAACAATGATAAATGAAATCAGCTATTTTTCACCCAAATCTTAATAGTAGAATCCGCCCCCCCACTCACAATTGTCTTTCCATCAGGGCTATAAGTAAGGGACATAACCTCATCACTATGACCTTTTAAGGTATACATCTCCTCACCTTTTCTAAGATCCCAAACTTTAATATACTTACTCCAGCTACCACTAATTAATTGCTGACCATCAGGAGAAAAAGCAACTGCCCCAACTCTATCTAAATGTCCTCGTAAAGTGCAAATTTGTTCTCCGGTTTCTACTTTCCAAAGATGTATATGACAATCAAAACTTCCTGTCGCTATGGTTTGATTGTCGGGACTAATAGCCACAGATAATACTCCCGATTTACCTTTCACAGAACGAATCAATTTACCATTAGTTAATCTTCTAATTCTTAAAGCTTTTTCCATACCGCCCCCCACAA
The DNA here is from genome assembly GCA_963793425.1 of uncultured cyanobacterium. GTDB lineage: Bacteria > Cyanobacteriota > Cyanobacteriia > Cyanobacteriales > CAWCAG01 > CAWCAG01. The sequence goes on from CAWCAG010000001.1 coordinate 188,499, forward strand.
AGAATCTGCCATTTGAACTAATTGCTACAGAAAGCACCTGCGCCGAGTATCCTGTTAAATCAGAAAGTTCTTTACCTGTATTAATTTGCCAAATTTTAATAGTTTTATCAGCTCCCCCGCTAATAAGCTTCTTTTTATCGGGACTAATAGCAACACTTAAAACAGTATCTCGATGTCCACTTAACCAACCACCAAAAGTTTGCACTAATTTACCTGTACTGATTTGCCAAAGTTTAATAGTTCTATCGGCACTACCACTAGCCAAAGTTTTACCATCAGGATTGAAAACCACACAAGAAACTGCCCCAGAATGTCCAGTTAAAGTACGAATTTCTCGACCTGTACTTAACTGAAAAAGTTTAATTGTACCGTCATAGCTACCACTAGCGATAATCTGGCTATCTGTGTTAATAGCAACAGAAGCAACTTTCCCTTTATGCTGTTTCAGTGTATGGTTACATTGCCAAGGTGTATGACTACTTTGGCTATTGTTTGCTGTTTTTTGTTGATAGTAACTCTGTTGCAGATTTTGTTCTAGCTTAATTTTTTTCGCTGTTTCAAAGTCACTTTCTGCCCGTAAAGGATAGCCCACCATTTTGTAAATAAAGCCGCGATCTAAATAAGCTTTGATGTAATCGGGTTTTAATCTAATCGCGTGGGTAAAATCATCAATAGCACGGTCAAACTTCTTCTTTTCATAGTTTGCTACCCCTCGGTTATAAAAAACTTCCCAAGCTTCAATGGGAGTAGAAACATTAGTTTTAGTATTACCCTGACGATAAGGAGGATTATAAAATTTCAGCTTTTCGTAAGCTTCATTAATTAACTTAATTTTCTCCTCCGCTTCTGCTTTTAAATGAGGTTCTGTTGCAAATCGATCTGGATGCCAAGTTTTGGCCATTTGGCGATAGGCTTGCTTAATGTCTTTCTGAGAAGCACCAGGTTTTAAACCTAAAATCTCGTAATATTGATTGATAGTAGTCATCTACTAATGAAGTAATAAGTAATAGGTAAGCTGTCAGGTATCTATATTGTCTGTGGGGATAAGGTAATAGGTAATGGATAAAAGCTATAGCTTACTTTAACTGATTTGATGATATGTTGTTTGAATATGTAACAACCTAGTCAGTAATTAGTTGATTTTGTTTGAGTTAAGACCAGTTTTCCCAAATATAGAATTGCTATAGTAAAATGTTCTTGCTCAAAAAACTTCCCTATTTTTTGTCTAACTCCAGAAAAATATGCCTTTAATCAAAGTACAAACATCTATTCCTGCACCGGAAAAAGCGGCTATAGAAAGTATGTTAAAAACTCTCTCTAGTAAACTCGCAACTCATTTCAACAAATCAGAAGCCTATGTTATGACAGCTTTTGAACCAGAAATTGCTATGACCTTTGGTGGTACGACTGAACCAGTTTGTTTTATCGAAATCAAAAATATTGGTACGATGACTCCGGAACAAACTCAAGCTATGAGTGAAGATTTTTGCCAAGTAGTTAACGAGAAATTAGCAGTACCAAAAAACAGAATTTATCTCGAATTCGCCGATGCGAAAAGGCACTTGTGGGGTTGGAATGGTAAGACTTTTTAAGTAATATGTAATAGGGGCTTCGGCAAATTATGGTATCATGAACTCCGTCGGTTCTAATGGGGAGCAGTCATTAGACGTAAAGGGGAAAGTTCGGTGTAAATCCGGCACTGTCCCGCAACTGTGAAAGAAGCTAGGTAAGTTAAGTTTCTAAGTCAGAATGCCCGCCGATTATCATCAAGTTAAAGTAAAAATTCATCTGCGAGGTATGGATGTTGCAACTATTAAGTAAATTTTCTGGGAACAGTTTTAGTCAAAGCTACATAGTTGGTAAGCATAAACATAAGTTTCCTTAAGCAAATTCTAAAACAGACTTCCCACGAAATAAAGTCTGTATCCAAGGTAGGATGAAAGTTTGAGATTACATAATCACAGAAGTCTAATTGCTGACTAGCGAATTTATTTTCATTCAAACAGAGCTTGGGTATAAAGATAAATTAAAACAGTTGCCTGATTGCAGAACAACTGTTTCTTGCGCTGACAATGTAATTATAAATTTCAGAAAATTATCTAGAAGTATTAGTTCTCAACAATCAACTTTTTGACAAAAAAACATGAACAGACAAACAAAGCTTTCCTTCCTAAAAAAACTTTCGCCATTAGTTCTCGCTACAGTTTTATTGGCAATATTCAACGGCTTATTAATTACCACCCCAGCCGCAGCACATCATCCTTTTGGTGGCACAACTCCCGACAACTTATTACAAGGATTTCTTTCTGGTTTAGGGCATCCTGTTATTGGCGTAGATCACTTCGTTTTTACTATTGCTATTGGTTTATTGGCTGCTTTGAAAAAGCCGAAAGGTATTGTCATTCCTGTTGCCTTTGTACTAGCTACTTTAGGAGGGACATGGCTACACTTAATGAGTTTAGATTTGCCTTTTCCTGAAACAATAATTGCTGTTTCTATTTTAGGAATTGGTCTTGTTTTAGGACTAAAAAACAAGCTTAACTTAATCGGTATAATTATTGCCATAGCCCTAGCCGGAATTTTCCACGGTTATGCCTATGGAGAAGCCATTGTTGGGGCGGAAATGACTCCTTTAATCGCTTACTTAGCGGGCTTTGCTTTCATTCAATTAGTAGTAGCCTTAACTGCTTACCAAATAAGCACAATCATGTTAAATAAATTCGCTGAACAATCCCAATTATATTTACGCTTTGCTGGCTTTACTATTTTAGGTATGGGGGCAGCTTTCCTCTTTTAAAGATTACCCATTACCTATTACCCATTACTTAATATTTCCATGCACAAAATCCCCGTTACCGTGGTTACAGGCTTTCTCGGCGCTGGTAAAACCACCTTAGTACGCCATTTATTACAAAACAATCAAGGACGAAAAATTGCTGTTCTAGTTAATGAATTTGGTGAAGTTGGTATAGATGGGGACTTGTTACGTTCCTGTCAAATTTGTGACGATGAATCAGAACCAGAAAACAACATTGTTGAACTTACCAACGGCTGTCTTTGTTGCACAGTTCAAGAAGAATTTTATCCTACCATGCAAGAACTATTACAAAGGAAGGATAAAATTGATTGCTTATTAGTAGAAACATCTGGTTTAGCACTTCCTAAACCCTTAATTAAAGCCTTCCGTTGGCCAGAAATTCGTAACGGTGCAACGGTAGATGGAGTAGTAACTGTAGTTGATTGTCAAGCCCTGGCGGAAGGAACTTTGGTCGGGGACTTAGAAGCCCTGGAAGCGCAACGAAAAGAAGATCCTAACCTAGACCATGAAACCCCCATTGAAGAACTATTTGAAGACCAGCTAGCTTGTGCTGATTTGGTATTATTAACTAAGGTAGATCAAGTAGATGAAGCAACCAGAATTAAGGTTGAAAAATGGTTGCAACAAGAATTACCATCAGGGGTGAAAATCGTCCCTTGTAAACAGGGAGAAATTAGCCCAGAAGTTTTACTTGGTTTCAATGCGGCGGTGGAAGATGATCTTGAGAATCGCCCTAGTCACCATGACACTGAAGAAGATCACGAACATGACGAAGAAATTAATTCAGTACAGTTAATTTTAGAGCAAAGTTTTGAACCGAAAGCCCTAACCAGTAAATTACAAACCTTGGTACAAGCAGAGGAAATTTATCGAGTTAAGGGTTTTGTTAATGTAGCCAATAAACCCATGCGTTTGGTATTACAAGGAGTAGGAAATCGCTTTGATTCATTCTATGATCGGGCTTGGGAAGCTCAAGAATCTCGTCAAACTAGGTTAGTGCTGATTGGGCGTAATCTTGATCAGGGGAAGATAGAACAAGCTATCCTTAATTAAGAAAAGAGCCGATGGAGGGATTTGAACCCACGACCCATCGCTTACGAAGCGATCGCTCTACCACTGAGCTACATCGGCATTTCTAGCTAACTATTATAACTTATTAGCTGTCAGGCATTGAGATTATCTATTGGGGGACCGGAAGTAGGGAGTGGGCAGTGGGCAGCAGAAAGATAGTTACAGCTTATTTAGTTGTTACCATTAGCCATTAGCAATGACTCAAAATAGCTATCGATTGCGAACAGAAAAATTAGTTCTTGGTTACGATAACACGGTAATTATTCAAGAACTTGATTTAGCTATTCCTACAGGGAAAATCACTGTTTTAGTGGGGGCTAATGGTTGCGGCAAATCTACTTTATTGCGAGGGATGGCACGGTTGCTTAAACCTCGTAGTGGGATAGTTTATCTTGATGGACAAGATGTTAATCAACTACCAACTAAAGAAGTAGCCCGAAACTTAGCTATGTTACCTCAAAATCCTCTTGCCCCGGAAGGATTAACGGTACAAGACTTGGTTTCTCAAGGGCGTTATCCTTACCAAACTTGGTGGCAACAATGGTCAAAAGAAGATGAAGAAAAAGTTGAAGCAGCCCTAGAAATTACCAACATGATTGAGTTGCGATCGCGCAACTTAGATACCCTTTCTGGGGGGCAAAGGCAAAGGGCTTGGATCGCTATGACTTTAGCCCAGGATACAGATATTATCCTTTTAGATGAACCAACTACTTTCTTAGATTTAGCTTATCAAATAGAAATCTTAGATTTACTTTGGCAATTGCATAAAAGTCAAGGTAGAACTATTGTCATGGTACTCCATGATCTTAACCAAGCTTGTCGCTACGGAGATAATTTAGTAGCGATTAAAACAGGTGAGATTTATGCCCAAGGTAAGCCCGATCAAGTAATGACAGAAGAAATGGTTCAAGAAGTTTTTAATCTGAACTGTAAAATTATTACTGATCCTATTGCGGAAACTCCTTTGTGTATACCAATAAGTAAAGTGATATGCTAGTTACTAATGGCTAATGGAAGCGTGGAAATAGACAAAATGTACCTCATGAGTCCGAGAAAAGCTATATACCTGAAGCTAAGATGTTTATTAGAGATCAGCAAGGGGCAGTTATTCTTGGTAAGAGAGAAGCTAGCGAAGAAGGAAGAAAGCAGGGGCTACAAGAAGGTAGACAGGAGGGATTACAAGAAGGCCAAATTGCAGGTCGCATTGCTGGTATGCAACAGTTGATTTTGGGATTGCTGGAACGCTCTTTAGGTGAACTATCTCTAGAGATAAAGATTAGAATTGAGCAGTTATCTCTAGAGAAATTAGACAATCTTGGCGAGGCAATTTTCTCGGCAATCCGTTCTAAAACTTCTAACTCCTTCAAACATAACGCCACAGGATTGTTTTCCATAACCTTCGCTGTATTCAACATACTGCGGGTTGCGGCGGTTTCTTCTCGACGACGAATTACGTTTGCTTGGGCAGATTTCTCTGCTTCTACAACCTTACCTAAAATATCCCTAATTTCCCCCGGCAGGATAATATCTTTCACACCAACAGAATCTACTTCCAGTCCATATTCTGCGGTTTTCTCTTTAATATAGCTGGCGATCGCACCATCGATTTGTCCTTTATCTTCCAATAAAGAATCTAAAGTTTTCTCCCCAACCGCAGCCCGTAGGGCAAATTGCAATTCTTTGTACAAATAACCCTTAACATCAACTAAATGATTCCTGGCAGTGAGGGGATCAGCAATGCGAAAACCCGCCGTTAAATTTAGGCGCAAAGGTACTTTATCCTGAGAAAGGATATCCTGTCCAGAAACTTCTAGGGTTTGTTGACGCAGATCAAAAACTTCTGTTTGCCAACTACGGCCAAAAGTCCACCAAGCATGGATTCCTGCTGCTAATGTATCACAAAATTCTCGATTGATATACAACAAGCCAATGTGTTGAGAAGCAATATTACAAGTATACAAAGATGCTTGGCTCAATCTTAAAGTTTCTGGCAATCCAGATACCAACTCTGCCACCAAGTGGGGTGGTAATTTAGCCTCGTTGCTAATCTCAATTTCTTCTACTTCAACCCCTTGCCAAAAGAGTTTGCTAAAGCAGCAGCAGAAAAAAAGTATAAGCTAACTTTTCTGTTGGGGTGCAATGTACCCAAAATAGGTTGATTATGAGCCGGGTTGTACTAAACCCGGTTCTTAAAGTGTGATACCTACGGTGGGCTTTGCCTACGCAAGTTGTTGAGCTTGTCTGCGGTAACTAGCCAACAACAGTAAATTCAACTTTGCTGTTAAGGAAACTGACTATGTTGCGATCAGCTTTGCTGGTGCGCGGAGCGCAATCGCCAAGGATATTAGTAACATCACCAGTTTGGTAATTATCAATAACTACTTTTGTTACTTTTTTATTGATTGTTTCCAATGCCACTAGAAAATCATGAAAACTGCTAGTTTTTTTATTTTTTATTACTTGAAATAGTAACCATCATTAATCCACGGAACAATGACTTCATGCTTGAATATGGCTAATAAGAAATTCCTTATTTGAAGTTAAGCAATTTAAGCAAATTTAAGTTAAAATCAATAACAAATTTAGCTCTTTTTACTCTACAGTTCTCAGCTATGGTAACTACTACAAACACACCCATTATTTCCTGGGAAAAGCTACCGGTAGATTTTCCCATACCAGATGAACCTGTGGATAATATTGCTCAAGTTGAACTTGCATCTGCTTTAACTGATAGCCTAGAAGTTGCCCAATTGCTCCCAGAAAATGCCCTAGTAATTGGGGATTATCCTATCTGCGCTAAAGTCAATGACAAAACGGTACTCAAAGCTCCCGACTGGCTTTATGTACCGAAAATAAAGGCAACTTTGCAAGAAATTAACCGCAGCTATACTCCTCATCTTGATGGCGAAATTCCGGCTGTGGTGATGGAATTTCTCTCAGACAAAGAAGGGGGAGAATATTCGGTAAAACCGACTTATCCTCCTGGTAAGTGGTATTTCTATGAGAAGGTGTTGCAAGTTCGGATTTATGTAATTTTTGAGCCAAAACAAGGGCTATTAGAAGTTTATCAGCTAGGTGATACAGGAAGTTATCAAAAGCAAGAATTAGATAGTAATAGTCGTTATTTTTTATCAGCTTTGAACTTGTTTCTGGGTGTCTGGCAAGGAAAGAAAAGAAATCGGACTGGTTACTGGCTGCGTTTTTGGGGCGAAGAGGGAAATTTGTTGCCTTGGAGTGTGGAGTTTCTGGAGAGAGAAAAGGCTAGGGCTGATAAGTTGCTTGAACAGTTGAGGAAAGCGGGAATTGAGCCAGAATTTTAGGAGATTTTTAGTGGATAAGAATATTTAAGCGATCGCTTCGCTGCACCCGTAGGGTGGGCAAGTTGAGCAATAAAATTAGCATCAAAAACCCGTTTTTTCTTGCCCACCGTAACTAATTGAAATCCCTTGATAATGGTGGAATGGTGGGCAAATCTCATAAAATAAGTTTAATTAACAACTCTACAATTTTTGCCCACCCTACTTTTTGCTTTCGACTGGCTCTAAAGGTTGTTGTATCTGAGTTCAAAATCACCAACTTGGCAGGTTATCGTTTGATATTGATTAGCCAAAACACCTATTATACAGAAACCTTTACCTGCAATCTCTGTTGCACTACCGTCTATATACAATTGTGAGGCAAGGTAAGCAGTAGTACTCCCCTCTGTCCTAAAAGGTTTAGACGAAGTAATAAACCCAATCGGTTCACCGTTAAATAAGTACGAGAAGATGTAAAGGTTTTCGTACTCTATGAGTTTGAATGAATCGCAAGTTGTTTTAACTTCTCCATCTTCGATAAGCTGGCAGTTTCTAGGGCTATTATTACTATGTAATGTTTGCTCCTGTGCAGAAACCTGGGGAGCAAAGCTTAGTAAAGAGACAAAAGCAATGGCCGAAAGTCTACCGAGAATACTTTTCATGAAAGAATAATTTCTAAAGTTTGATAAAAGCCAGAAGATGTTCTTCGTAAGGCATAAAATGTTTTTAAGGACTTACGCAATTAGCTTTTGCAAACCTATACGAGAAGTTTTTTTGCACCCTTACAGCAACCCTTAAGCGCTTCGTTGCGTAAGCCCCGTGTCTAACTAGAATTATTACTTTTAAAGAAAAACCCCAGCAAGAAAGACGTTTTTATCATCTACTAATTCTAAAATCTGGTTGAACTTAGCAAGGAGTCCAATTGCGCGGGGTTGTTGAGATTTATCTAAACTTTGATACCATTCAGAAGCCATCATTTCTGGGGTGCTAGGTAATTGACCACCTGCATATTCAAGGAGAAAGTTCTGTACCATCTCTTGCTCGCCTGCGGGGAGAGTAGTAGACCATTCTTTGTAAATAACTACAGCTAAATCACTACCCGATTCAACTTCGCTAGTATCAACATTATCTACATTAATCCCTAAGCTTTCTCCTAGCCCTTTTAACTCTCTAAATTGATCTTTTGTAGTGTTAACTATGTCAACCACGTCACCTAGAATATCAAACGGCCCTGCAAACGCAGGTGCTGTAACTGTAGTAGCTAAGATTAGGCTGACTGGAATAGCAAAGTACTTAAAAGACATAACAATTTTCTCACACTAATTTTTGGGGATAAGAGCAAACTGTGTAGGTATGAAACTCTAATCAGTAGCTCTTACTTTTGATTTATCCAGGAAGCCTTTTTATTTACGCAAAATTCTCAAATTCTTTTGAAGACATTGATGAATAGAGACTAAAAGCCTTATAAATAGGTGTTTACAGTCCTCTTAACCTATGACTTATTACTTGTTACTTAACTTAATCTGATTCCCCAATTAAAGTAAAAGCGGCCCAGTTTCTTGGTTCAGGGTGCTGCTTCATAGTTGCTAACATCGCTTGTCGCAATGCTTGTGCCTTATCTGGGTTTTTCTCTAATTGGTTGTAAAACTCCACCATTAACTCTCCTGTAGGAGCATCAGGCACTGCCCAGAGGGATACCAATACACTAGGAACCCCGGCACTAATAAAGGAACGGGATAAACCAATTACCCCATCTCCGGTAATCTTACCTCTGCCTGTGTTACAAGCGCTCAAAACCACTAAATTAGCTTGCAGGTTCATATCGTAAATTTCCGTCGCTGTCAGGAGTCCATTGCCTGGGGAAGAGTCTGGGGCTAAGGCGATTCCACTTCCCATTCCTTGTACGTCGTCTAGTAAGCCATGGGTGGCGAGGTGAATTAAGTTAGCGCTTGCCATTTGCTTAACTATGGCTGATTTAGTTGCTTGGTTACCAGTGAGGGCTTGGGTATTTAATAGAGGTGCGATCGCATTTGCTTCTTTTTCTGCACCAGGAAGGGAGGCTAGTTGTATGGCGGGTTCGAGGGGGTCATCTTTTACCTTGGGCATGGTGGGGTTGCCTACTACTAAGGCATCTCCGGTTGTTGTTGCTGCTTTTGTTTTTGTTCTCTGGTTAGTTGCAAAGTCTGGATAGAAGGGGCGGTGAGGATGCTGTGTTTTTCGATGAGGTAGTTTCCCTGTTCATCTTGCAGGGCAGGAAAGGGAGTGAGGAAGAGGGCTTGTTGGGGGATGAAGATGACTTTTTCGTTGGGGTCATCGGGTAGTAAGTCGGCGATGGGGTCAATGAGGATTTGGTGGAGGCGGTTTAAACCATTTTTGTAGGGTTCAAATCCTGGTCTGGGTTCGATGGCAATTATGTCGCGGTTGAGGCTACGGAGGGGTAAGCCCTGTACTCCCAAGGCGATGCGGGTGTGGGTAACAAGTTTGGCTAAGGAGGTGTTTTCTTTTGAGGTTACTGCGACGGAAAGTTATTTCTCCGGTGGGCTTGACTATCCAGATAAAAAGTTCTGCTTCTTTGCCTTTGTCGTAAATTAGGGAGTATTCAACTAAGGTTGCATTTTGTTGTTGAGCAATTTGTTTGATTTGTTCTATGTTTGGTGGTGTTATGATTGTTGGGAAGGAGTTATCTTGGTTAGCTAGGCGTTTGGCTAATAGTTCGACAAATGCTCTTGCACGACCTCTTTCTGAAATTTCAAGGGCTTCATCGGTTTTATTTTGGGCAATGAGAACTCGTTGTAGACTTCGGTAGGTATAGTTTGTTCTTCAAAAATAGATATTTTAAAGTCATGTTGTCACCAAAAAACTCCAGAGACTCTCCAAAATATTTGAGGGCTTGTTGTAAAGATTTTTCTGCCTCTTCAAGTTGACCAAGTTCAAATAAAGATGTTCCTATATTGTTGAGCGAGTGTTCATCTCTTTCTTCTGTGTTTTCAGCCTTTTCTAAACTTTGCCGAGAAAAAGTTATAGCTTGGTGTAATCTCCAAGAGATAGGTAAGCACTACCTAAATTGCACCAAATAGAAAGTTCTCCAGAGAGACGGTTATTTCTTATTGCGATGGCTAACGCTTGTTTATAATATAGCCTTTCTCGGACTGATGAGGTACATTTCCACTAGCCACTAGCCAAAGCGCAAAAACCAGGCTGTACCTCACTAGCCTAAGAATCGCTATAATCAATTGCCTGAGCGTAATTTTTTTGTCTTCTGTAAGCAGTACCCAAATTATCTAAAGCTATCCTTTCTGTATTATAATCCTCAATCTCTTGGGCAATTTCCAAAGCTCCACTTAACATTTTTATAGCTGGCTCATAGTATCCTAACTCTCTGTAGTTATAACCAAGATTAAGCAAAGCTTTCATTCCCATTTCAGAATCATTTATTTCTTCAGCAATAGTTAAAGCCTTCTCAAGATATGCGATCGCTTGCTGATTCTTTCCTATGAATCCGTATGGAACTGCTAAGTTTAGTAAAAAAGAATCCTTCTTGTTTTCTATTATCTATCTCTTGAGCAATTGATAAAGCTTGTTGATAAACTTGAATTGCTTTAGCGTAATATCTAATTTCGTTATAGGCATTTCCCAAGTTCATTAAGGTTAAAGCTTGACCTTGGCGATCACCCATTTCTTGAAGTATAGTAATCGTTTCTTCCCAAGATTGTATTGCTGCTTGAAACTGACCACTACTATACTGCTCAAATCCTTGTTGAAAAAGTTGTTCAGCTTTTGCTTGTTGTGGAGAATTTGATGAGGCTTCTTGAGCCGTTAATAAGCCTTGTTGTGCCGACTTTTCCATTTCAGAATCATTAATTTGTTGAGCAATAATTAAACTTTCTTGGAAAAACTCAATCGCTTTATTATAATGACCTTTAATTCTGTAAATAAGTCCCAAGTACTAGGTAATAGCCTTCCTTGAGATCAATAGCCTATCTCCCTATCAATTGTTAAAATTGCTGATAAAACTAATGGCTTTTTCGTACTACTTAACGAAGAGTAAGTATTCCCAAAAGCTCATTAGGGAATCGACCTTCCTTGGCGATTATCGATTTCTCTATCAATAGTTAAATTTTGTTGAAAAAACTAATGGCTTTTTCGTATTGCACTCATAAGAGTAAGCAAGTCCTAAATTACTTAGGGAATCTACTTCTCGGTCAATACCATTTCCCTTTTAGTAGTTAAAGATTGTTGATAAAACTTAAGGCTTTTTCGTATTGCCTTAATGAATAGTAAACCTTCCCAAATTATTTAGAGAATTAACCTCTCCTTGGAGATTACCAATTTCTCGATAAATCTTTAAAGATTGCTGAAAAGATAATATAGCTTCTTGAAACTGATTAGCCTTAGCTTGCTGAATTCCTCGCTGAAGAAGTCGCTTTGCTTCTACCTGCTTTTCTTCTATAGTTTGCCCTTGCACCGGAGACAAAAAGAAACGAACAGACAAACCCCCAAAACTAAAATTAGTCAGACTTAAAAATAAACTTAGTAGTATGGTAGAGCTAAATTTAGATAGATTCATAACAGTCATTTTATTAAAAATTAAGTTAAGAACATACTAAATCTTTAGTCTGCTTCACAAACAATTAAATGCTCAAATCAATTAATAGCCCTTACACTTCAACGCAACTCCCTCACTTCTGCAACAGTCAACCCCGTAGTTTCAGCAATTTGACTATCATCAAAAACATCTAATAATTGACGAGCTATTTCTATAGCTTTTTGGTTCCATACCTTCTTCTATTCCCTCCCGTTTAGCTAAACGAATCGCTCCTTGTTGGTCATAAATAAACAACTCTCGCTTCTCCAACTCTTCTAATTCATCTCGACTTAAATTAGTTCGGTTAGCAATTTGAAACGCCTTATTTATTGCTGGGACTGATCCTAAGTTATCTGGCACAGAGTTTAAAGCGTTAGCACTTTTAATAAAGTAAATCCATTTATCAGTAATTGTTGCTAAGTCCTCTTGCTTTTGAGAAAACTTCGGTAACTCCACAAAAATAAGCTCAATATGATTGCTAGGATAATCAATATTAGTCTTAACCTCTTGAAAACGGAAACGAGAAATAATTTCCTCAAACTCAGAAAACATCTTAAAATCTGTAATCGTTAAAGCAATCACTGGTTTTAAATCTCGATAACCTTGACCAGATTTAAGCTGAAGGCTGTAGGTTTTGGCAGCATTGTAAAGTACCCTTTTTGTAAAAGATTCTACATTTAAAACTTGCATCTCAATAATAATCAGGGAACCATCATTAAGTTTTGCTTGGACATCAAGGTAAGTATCTTTTAAACCTTCAACTTTACCAGCTAAGTGAGGATTAATAATTTCTAAATCCTCAATGGTAGGTTCACCGCCGTAAACCAAAGCATTAAGAAAGCTAATGAGAATATCTTTACTCTGTTCCGAACCAAAGATTTTCTTAAAAGCATAGTCAGTTTTAGGATTGATGAAATTCATCTTTTCTACCCATTACCTTATTTGAGATATTCTCTCCACTTCCTCTAAAGATAAGCTTAAAGCCCCAGCTATCTGTTTCTTAGTTAAACCTAACTCTAATAAACGAGGTACTGCTTCCCTTCTAGCCTGTGCTTCTTCTTAAAGCTATCCTACAATTTTGTTTTGACAGAACAGTAGAGTAGCTAATATTAACTTGAAGGCACTCTTGCAATAGACGCTTTGGGTTGTTAGTTAAAAAAGTTCATCAACTGCGATAAGCCTCCGGCATGGCTACGCTTACGCAAATCCTGGTAAAACTTTTTGGGTTTTTGCTTCTGTGTCTTGACGATAAAACACCTGTTGTTCATTAGTAATAGATATGACCCATTGACTAGCAGGAAAAATCAACCAAACTTCTTCGCATCCTGAATCGAGATATTCTTTAACTTTAGTGAATACGTCTTCTGCATAGTCACTAGGTGAGACGATTTCAGCAATTAAAATAAAACTTTGGGGAAGGGTGGTAAACTCGCCAAATTGAGTGACAAGTTCTGGGGTCAGATAAGCTACATCAGGACGGCGGCCTTGGGCTTGGGTTTGACAGGGGGCTTCTGTATAGACTTCTCCACCCTGACCACTTGACTCTTGATATATTTCCCCAATAGCGGGCTAATCTGGCTTGAGCGCGGCTGTGTTTAGACCCCATGTAATTTTTGGTGATAATTTGACCATCGACCCATTCTGTCCCATCAATAGGTTCCAAGAGCCATTCCTGTAAAGAGAAAGATTCTCTGGTTAACTCTTCTGGCGATTGTTCCACCAGTTTGGGGTCAATTTTTTGGTGGGAGGAAGAAACTGAAGTCGCAACCATTGCTTTGAACTCGATTAAGAATTAATCTTTGCTGTTCATTTTATCATTAATATGGTCTGGTGGTTTTTCTTGACTTTGGTGGTGTGGGCGACCCAATGAATTTCTTTGCTTTCCCTCAGTTTAAGGGGATCGGGTCACCCCTACAGTCTGGGTAATGGTTGAGATGCACCGGATGCGATCGCAATTATGAACGCACAACAAAGAAAAAAACATCCATAGGGGCAACCTGATTGAGCAATTTCTGCTAAAAACTATTAAATCTAATTGGGTTGCCCCGGCAAGGTTTCAACGAACAACTGCCTGATTATTCAGCCACATAGGTAATTGACAAAGTAGCCATTTCTTTAGGTCTTGCCTCGGATCTACTTTGTACAGGGTTTCTACCTCTATCAAAATCCTGCAACAAACTACTGATAACATCCACAGCCTCATCTCCTCTGGTATCCAAAACTCCCTTTGATGTTCCCCTCCCTCTGGCAATAGAGCGTAACCTCAACAAAGCATTTCTCATCGGAACTTCACTAAAAATGACTAATACTTCTGAAACTGTCGGCTCTTCAGCCACAAAAACAAAACTATCCTTGTCTGGATCAGGAATTAGCAGAGTTTCCTTTGCGCCTATTTTATTAGCAGTTTTGGCATACTCCTCATCATCGAACTCCTGAAGGGAAGAAAATTCGTTAGGATAAAGTACAAACAACTCGCCATTGGGGTTAATTAAAATTACACCAAGATAGAGTTCATTATCTTCATTGTTAACAATCTGCAACTGAAAGAATTCATTGAGGGGAATAGAGTTTTTCTCCTGGCTATCACGTTGCCCAGAAGAAACCGAACAATATTCACCAGCTTCTTTGCAATCCCCCCTGGCGGTAAACGCCTTTCCTAATATCTCCTTACCCCCTTCAATTTGCAACGTCACCCCTACATCTAAGCGAGAAGAGCGCCCGTTGATGGTTGTGGAAATTAACCTAGCAGCCAGAAGAGATTTAAACTTGCTGTTGAGACGTGCGATCGCTTCAGTTATCCCTTCTCCTGGTTCACCAAAAGAATCGGGAACAACTTCCAAAGTAGGAGAAAATAAGCCAATGCTACCTTCCGGGGGCATCTTCTCAGCTTCAACTTGACTTTGGTAAGCTGCTGTCATGGAACTGAGAATATACTGCACATCCTCCGGGTAGGGTTCTACTCCTGTTTGATGGGGTATTGCTTTAATACGGTTGAGGTTAGCAATTGCTTCTTTTGCTACATCTCCATCTGCCCCTAAAGAAGGATCAAGCCCGATATTTAATGCCAAATCAGCAGGAATCACCCTAGAATACTCCTGCAACAATTCCCCTGGTTGTACAGTCCCTTCTATAACTTCATAATCTGCCTGCAAACCATTACGAGAAATAACTTTTGCCTTAGCATTAGAAGAGCTAACAAAAACTGCCCCTTCTCCACTTGCTTCTATAGCTTTGTCGTCAACTCCACCTAACCAAAGTTGGGGCTTGTTACCGGAAGTGTTGATCACTACTGCTTCGGCTGGGGCTACCTGTGGTTGTAGCAAGTAGACGGGCTGGTTTTGCAGGGAGGCTGATGCAGCTTCACTTTTTGCCTTCTGACCAAGTGAAAGTAGAATTAAACGGCGATTAACTAAATCAATAGTCTCATCCACATCTCTGGTTTGTTGCCACAGGGATTGAGTTAGTAGATAAGTAAAAGCTCCAGCTTCAAAGCCAGAAAATTTATAATCAGCAGCAAGCTGGTTTCTTCTTGCTGAGGCGATCGCAACTCCTGTAGCTACACCTTTGCGCCGCAGTTCAGAAAGTTTTGAAGCAGTGAGGTTAACTTCTGTTAACAAGCGTTCTTGATCTTCTCGCTCTTTTTCCCCAATTTGCTTACCTTCTCCATCTACAGCGCGGATTGTAATATTACCCCTTGTACCCCCTCCAGAATGGCAACTATCTAAAACCGCAGTGACATTCTTCGTTTTCTGCTTCAAGGCATACATAAGCAGAAAGAGAGTTTGTCCAGTAATATCATTAACTATTCCTGCTTCTGCATCAGATGAGTCATCAGAAGGGACAAAAGTACTGTTACGGGGATAGTTTGCATCAAGGGGATTGGGGTCAATCACCTGGGAACCATGGCCAGAAAAATGGAAAACCACTACATCTCCTGGTTTAGCTTGGGCGATTAAATGCTCCTTAAAAGCAGTTAAAATGCCCTGGCGACTAGCCTGCTGATCTGTGATGGTGAGAATATCGCTATCTTGAAAACCGAAGCGGTGCATTAAAAGATATTTTTGCAGTTCTGTATCTTGGACACAACCAAAAAGGTTACCAAAACGTTCTGTGTTGGGATAATTGTTAATCCCCACTAATAAAGCTAATTTACGGGGGGTGTCCTGAGCTAGAACTTTGCCATAACGAACACTTTGACGCTGCAACTCAACCTGGCTTAACCCCACCGCAGCTAAGGCCGAACCAGCGAATTGTAAGAAGTGACGGCGCTTGATTCTGGTCATGTTATTTTTCCTCTCTAACTACTGATCTGTCAATTTTCAATTAGTGAATAAAGATCCTCTTATCTTGCCCTCCTGGATTGGCGATCGCCTTTAGTACGACAGATAAAGACAGCTAATACTTGAGACAAGATAGTCTAATCTTAATCCTGTTTACATTGCTTAATTATTCTGTTAATGTATATACATACCAGCAAGTCAAACCGACTTAGCTTTTATAAATATCATTCACGCAATTATACTGAACCATGACAACTACATTACAACGTAGCCAAAGCGCAAGCCTTTGGGAACGGTTTTGCAGTTGGATCACCAGCACCGAAAACCGCCTCTATGTAGGTTGGTTTGGAGTCTTAATGATCCCAACTCTGTTAGCCGCCACCACTTGCTTTTTAATCGCCTTCGTCGCAGCACCTCCTGTAGACATAGACGGAATCCGCGAACCAGTAGCAGGTTCATTACTTTATGGAAACAACATCATCTCTGGTGCAGTTGTTCCATCATCTAATGCCATCGGCTTACACTTCTACCCAATTTGGGAAGCAGCTTCTCTTGATGAGTGGTTGTATAACGGTGGTCCTTACCAGCTAGTGATTTTCCACTTCCTCATTGGCATATTTGCTTACATGGGAAGAGAGTGGGAACTATCCTACCGCTTAGGAATGCGTCCTTGGATCTGTGTAGCTTACTCTGCTCCAGTAGCAGCAGCTAGTGCAGTATTCCTAATCTACCCATTAGGACAAGGAAGCTTCTCAGATGGAATGCCTTTAGGTATCTCCGGAACCTTCAACTTCATGTTTGTCTTCCAAGCAGAACACAACATCTTAATGCACCCCTTCCATATGTTGGGAGTAGCGGGTGTATTTGGTGGAGCATTATTCAGTGCCATGCACGGAAGCTTGGTCACCTCTAGCTTAGTTAGAGAAACCACCGAAACCGAATCACAGAACTACGGTTACAAATTCGGACAAGAAGAAGAAACCTACAACATTGTTGCAGCACACGGTTATTTTGGTCGTCTCATCTTCCAATATGCCTCCTTCAACAACAGTCGTAGCCTTCACTTCCTCTTAGGAGCATGGCCAGTAGTAGGAATCTGGTTTACCGCGTTGGGTATTTCAACAATGGCGTTTAACCTCAACGGATTCAACTTCAACCAGTCGATACTAGATTCACAAGGTCATGTAGTCAACACCTGGGCTGATGTATTAAACCGCGCTAACTTAGGCTTTGAAGTAATGCACGAGCGCAATGCTCACAACTTCCCCTTAGATTTAGCAGCAGGCGAGTCTACACCAGTAGCTCTCACTGCCCCAGCTATCAACGGTTAAGTTGCACTACTTACAATTAAATAATACCTAAATAACAAAAAGCGTCCCTTTCGAGGGGCGCTTTTTGATGCTTTCTAGGAAGGCTTCTTGAATTAGCATAGCCTGATTGCCCCTGCAAGCCTAACGCTGAGAATTGCAACAAGAAACAACTGGTTGTTCTGCTAAACTTTCTAAGTTCACATATTCTGACCCCAGCAACTCTTGTAGGTAGTCTTTAGCCTTTTTGGGATTAGAAGGATATAACTCTGTGAAGATGGTGGTTAAGCTTTCGTTCCAAAGACCATCTTGTGCATAAAGTTCAACTTTTTCTTCCGGCTTAACTGTAGGGGAAGGAGTGAATTTTGGTGTTGCTGCTACTCTGGCAATTTTACCTTGTACATAAACATCTGAATCTCTATTTTCAGGATCACAAATGATAGTGAAACTCCAGTGATAATCTTCTCCTACTACTAAGGCTTCATCTTTTATAGTTAGACCAATAATTCCTGGTGTTCCATTTAGTTGATAAATATTATTGTAAACAACTTCTCTAGTTTCATTAGTCATAACTTTCAATTTGGCCTCAAGTTCCCCACTAGTAGGATAAGGAACATAAAACCAAAGGGTAGGAAATTCTTGAGCAGTAATAGACCAATAAGTTTTCTCTGTTGCCGCAGGTTCAGTTTCTGATTCTTCTAAACCTTTTCCAGGAACTAAAGCGGTTAAACTGGGAACGGATTGAGGACAGCGATCTTCACCATAAGTTCCATCAGAAGATTGATTATATGGTTCTCCTTCTTCTTCTCGTCTAGTCCTGGGAATAAAAACTATTTTGCTACTTGCTTCAGTCTCATTTTCCTTGATAAGGTTATTAGTTCGGGCTGAAGAGTTGACTACTAATATTAAAGGTAAAATGTTAACAAAACCAAAGACGGTGCAAGCTAAAAGCAAAGCGAACTTACTAGCAAAAGGAACTGAATTTAATAATTTCATAATCAATGTTTTGGTATTACGATGTAAATGAAAAAAACTATTATTTGTCAAAGGCAGCCCGACTCAAAATCTAGCTTATTAACAATATTTGAGAAACAGGTCGCCTCTACTTATTATTTATCCTAGTTTCCTACTAACACGAAAGGCGACCAATGATAAGGACTTTTATAATTACTCTTTCGTAATACATATTGCTGTGCTAAATGGAGTGCTTTAGCTTTGCCAACTTCTTTAGTTACTAGATTCTCATAAAACTTTTCAACTAGCAAATTAGAGGAACCTTGGTCTACAGTCCATAACGGTGCAATAGTACCTTTCGCTCCAGATTTAACCGCAACTCCAGCAATACCTAATACTGCCCGATTATCCCCTTCTGCTGAATCACAAGCACTAAGAACTAATAGTTCAATTGCTTGGTTTTGCTTACCAGTTTGGAGTAAGTTTTCAAACTCATTTATATTTAATGAATAATCTTCAAGATTATTTGCTTCGTCATCAGTCATGATAAAAGTTTTCTGAGGGTCAGAAGCGAATTTTCCGTGAGTTACTAAATGCAAGATTGGATAATAATTGGCAGCTAGTTCTTGTTGAATGTTTGCTTTGGTAAAGTTTCCGTTACTAATAATTTTAGAGTTTGGCAAGAGTTTTTTAAGGGCAGCAATTTGTACTTTAACCTTATCTTCTAAAGGATTAAATCCATCACGATGTTTGATTGCTCCACCAATTAAAGCAGTTAGTTGTTGGGGTTGAAAACTTAGAGGTTGTAGTAGTTGAACTGTTGGTACAACCACAGTAGCATAGTCTTGAGCAGCTAAATAATTTTGCCCATTATGTAAAGCACTCATCGGTATAGGACGGAACACATTGTCAAGGATAAAGATTAAGGTTTTAACCTGTGCCTGTTCTAAATCAGGAATAGAGTTTGCTAATAGTATTTGGTATAAGTCTTTGAAAGGTTGTTCTTGATTTGGGTCAAGATCAGCCTTGATTTTTAAGGTTGCAATAGCTTCTGCAACTACTTTTTCTACTTCATCTTTATCTTTAGTAGTAATACGATAAACCAACTCTTCTTGGTTAGGTAACTTGAGAATAACAGCTACTTGTTCTGGGAGAAGAATTGGATAAAGAAAGGCAGGTTTTTGTTTGGGATCGTCTTGGATCACCCTGTTAATACGCTTAATTAATAGCTCGATTTGTGCTTGTTGATTATTACTTTCCCCTGTTAGTAAACCTTCGGCATCTTGATTTTGTACAGTGCAACGGAGGAAGTTTTCTAACTCTGCTAATTGTAATGCTTCTACATAATAAAGGGATTTTTTGAGATTTTCTTGGGGAGGATTTGTTTCTCCTTTGGGCAATAGCAAAGCTACTAATTCTCGATACAAGGGTTCGACGTTATCCCGGAAAGAAAACTGCACATCAGAGTTGATGGTAATGAGGTTACGGCGCACCTGATCTAGGGTTTGGGCTGCTGATTCATAAGTTGAAATCGCACCCTGCCTTTCCCCTTGACTAGCAAGAAGTCTACCTAATTGCCACTGCCATTGATAAGCCGCTTCAGGATTAGCCTGTGGTTGAAGAATGAGTAAGGCTTCTTCTGTTAACTTTTGTGCTTGTTTGCGCCACTGTTGAGACTCTGTAGGTTTCTGGGCAATAGTAGCAAAGTATTCCTCCAGGCTAGCCAAGTTACCTAAAGCATAGGCTTTGGCGTAGCTATCCTCTAATTCTTGGGCTTCGGTTAAGGCGGTGTTGAGGAGGTTGGTTACAGTTTCCCAGGTAGTAGGTAATGAAATACTTTTAGGTAATGGGTGTTGGTTTTTGGTTGATTGGTTAGACTCTAGACTTTGGGGAGTTGGGGAAGATTGCTGTTGTAAGAAAGCTAGGCTTTTAGCATAGTTGATGCGGGCGTAGACTTTGCTGCGGCTTAGGGGTAATACTTCTACATCTATGGCTAAGTCTTGGGGTTGGGGTTGTTTACCTCCTTCTAGTAACAGGCTGAGATGGTTTAGTTGCGCCCTGATTTTCAAATTGGTGGGTAGGGAAGTATCTTGGCTTAGGGCGAGATATTTACTGTCTGCTTGTTGGTAAAATGTTTCTGCTTCGGTCGGGGGATTTTTAGGAGTGTAGCGCCAAGGTAAATGTTGATACTCTGCTTTGGAGAGGCGATCGCGCTCTAAATTCCCCCTTGCCCTTAAGGTATTGGCTAAGCTTAGCTGGGTTGCACCTTTAGTTTGCGGTGAAAGGGAAGTCGCCTCTGTAACAGCTTGTACCAAAACTAACTGCGACTCTTCTAGTTTACCCATGCCCCTGAATAAATTGCCCAAAGAACGTAAACCAGCTACTTGCACTGCTGGGGGTAAGGGATTGCGCTTTAGTTGTTGTAAATTCTCTTGAGTTAAGTCATTGCAGTTTAGGGGGGCAAGCTGAAAAGCTTGGATCAAGGTACGACAAGCGCGAGGATATAAACCCAAAGCTTGCAGCGCCCGACTTTGGTTGATTTGGCTCAGGGAGACACGAGAAGCATCAGCTAAATCTTGGTAAACTTCTTGGGCTTGCTGCCAAGTTTCTAAGGCTTTATTTGCTTGTCCCAAGGTTAATTGAATGTTACCCAAATTAGTCAAAGTAACAGCTAAATTCTGCTGCTGCTTTTCTGCCCGAAACAAATCCACAGCCTCTTGTAAAGATGTGATCGCTTCGTTTAACTCCCCCGCTTCATAAAAAGCTTTCCCCTCTTGCACCAACTGCTGAGGCGTGGTTTGAGCCGAAATAACCGCAGGAGAAAGAGTAAGGCAAAGGGAGAGAAAGAAGATAATTGCTACTTTCTTATACTCCAAAAATTTCCTCAAGAATATCTGAACAAATTGCTTTAAAAAAATCATAATCCTATACCAAAAATTAATTGTTTAAGGGCGACCTAATTTAAACCTCAACTTGTCACCAATGGTAATGGGTAATGGGTAAGAACTACAGCTTTTATTTTGTAATCAATTTGAGGGCAATTTTATTAACTCTTTCTGTTAACGTTGCTAACTCAATAGTAGTTAATTTACCTTGTTCTACAATTTTTTTACCATTAATAAAATTGTAGTCTACATGATCAGTTTGACAATAAATCAATGCTGCCACAGGATCTTGTTGTGTTCCTACAAAAGCGGGTTTATCTAAATTAACAGCAATAAAATCTGCTGCCATACCTGGGGCCAGATAACCGATATCATCTCTACCTAAAACCTTTGCCCCTCCCCTAGTAGCAATTTCCAGAGCATCACGGGCAGTCATCGCTGAGGCATCCTCATCCTTAACGCGGGCTAACAAAAAGGCGCTACGGGCTTCGTGAAGCAAATTGGTAGCATCATTAGAAGCTGTCCCATCCACTCCTAAACCAACAGGGACATTGGCATTAAGCATTTTACGAATTGGTGCAATACCGCTGGCTAAACGCATATTGCTACAGGGGCAATGTGCCACACCAGTACCAGTTTGTCCGAATTTAGAGATGGAGCGATCGCTTAACTTAACACAATGAGCGTGCCAAACATCATCTCCTAACCAACCGACCGATTCTGCATAGTCCCCAGGAATTAAATTAAATTTAGACAAACTATATTCTACATCCCCTTTATTTTCCGCTAGGTGAGTATGCAGCCTTACCCCTGGATAGCTTCTCGCCATGGCTGCTGATTCCCGCATCAAGTCTTGAGAAACAGAAAAAGGTGAACAAGGGGCGAGAACGATCCGTACCATAGAATAGCGTTTATTGTTATGGTATTGCTCAATTAATCTTTGAGAATCTTTTAAAATATCGGCTTCTTTTTCTATCAGAAAATCTGGAGGTAAACCACCATCACTTTCCCCCACACTCATACTACCCCGGCTGGCATGAAACCGTAAACCAATTTCCTCAACTGCACGGATTTGTTGATCAAGGGTGCAATCATTAGGAAATAGATAATGATGATCGCTAGCAGTGGTACAACCAGATAAAAGCAACTCTGCGGCTGCCATTTGAGAACTATAATACATTCCTTCCCCAGTAAGATTAGACCAGAGGGGATAATGTGCTGTTAGCCATTGAAATAAGTCACCATTTTGCCCAGCGGGTGTGACGCGAGTTAGGGTTTGGAAAAAGTGATGATGGGTATTTACTAAACCAGGCAAGACTAGATGTTTATCTTCTAAATCGAGAATTTCATCTGCTGTGTTCGGTAATTCTGAAGTTGTCCCTACTTGTTCGATAACATTATCCCTAACTAACAATGCACCATAGCGAATTTCTCGCCGTTCATTGTCCATGGTGATGAGGGTATGAATATTTTTTATTAATAGGGTAGGCATTTTAGGAGTAATAAGTAATTATATCGGGGTTTTGCCCGACTTTATTATTATAAAAGCTTACAAATAATATAAATTTAGCTGTAAATAGGTTAAGCTACAGTCCATTACCAATCAGAATAAACGAGGCCCAGTAATAGGGATGGCTTAAACGATTTACCACTGCTGGATCTACACCATCGCGAAGTAGAATCTTCACAACTGGGCCGCGCTCTTCTCCTAAAGCTGTATAATCTCCAGTAATCAAGGCAAGTTGTGCCTGTCGCAAAGCTTCAGCTTTAGTAAAGTTGTTTTCCTGCAAAGCCCCATAAAAAGTATTCATCAGTACTTGAGTTCCACCATCATTTACTTGCCAAAGAGAAGCGATCACAGCCCTAGCTTTGGTCTTTTGCATCTGATAACCTAAGCCAAGGATTTCCTTCCCATCCCCCAAGATATCTCCTAACCCCGTCTCACAAGCAGAAAGGACTACTAAGTCTACATTGGGTAAACTCCAGGTTTCAATGTCTTTTAGGGTAGCGTGAGTGCCGTCTCCGAAGACGATAAAAGATTCTTCAGGTTCACCAACAACAAACGCTGCATGGGTTGCCAGGTGAACGACGGAGTAGCTATTCATGTCGAGAATTGTTTCTTGGTTGAATTGGTCATCAAGTAGTTTGGTGGTTTCGGGAATCAGTTGGGTAAGCTTTTCTACCTCAACTCCAGCATGTTGCAAACCCCTGAAGATATGTTCTTTGCCTCCTGCTTTAACAGTATGTTTCCCTTTGGTGAAGGCAGCAGCCAATATTTCTAAGTACGGCTGAGGCTTTGTATTAATTTCAGTCAGACTCAAAGCCGTAATGTTGTTAACCCGGAAGTTTTCTGTCAACCACTGCTTGCCATCATAAAGGGCCGCTAAGGGGATGTAGCGCAATTGCCCATCAGGGGCATAGATTATAGTTTTAGCTTCTGCTGCGGTCAGGTCAGCTTCTAAAGGTTTAATCAGCCAGTTGTAGAGTTTCTGGGCTGGAACTTTAGGATTATTAAAAGGAGTTTGCAAAGCTTGGCGAAACTGGAGGATTGTTTTGTTAAGTTCTTCTCGTTTAACTTCAACAGTGTGATGGAGGGGAGGAGCATCGGGAGTAACTAGAATTAACTCTAAGCGCTCATCGAGAACAAGAGGGTAGAGTATGACTGCATTCTCTTGTAGGTCGTTGAGATTATCTTGTAAGGTTTTGGCTGTTTCTATATCAAAGTCTTCTCCGTCAGTATTTTGCTGCAACAGAGCTATTTTTTCCTGTACTTCTGGGCTTTTTAAAAACCCTTGAAACTCCTCAAGAATCTTTCCTTGCAGTTGCCTTATTTCCCTGATACGCCGTTTTTCAGCCTCACTTCTGCTGGAAACAGGTTTGATACTGTCTAGCTTGCTGAGTTCTTTACCCAAAGCAATCGCTCGATTAAGTATTTCTTCCGTACCTTGCCGTATTCCCCTCTCAATGGGACGTTCAACTACTCCTTTCGCAGTGTCTTCACTACCACGCACATTGCCGAGATAATCATCAAGTTCTTGCACTTTGAGCAGATCCAGGACTTGTTGGGCTTCCAGGATGCGATTTCCTTGCAGGAGGAGGTCTGCAAGGCGGCGATAATCGTCGGCTACGGTGTCTGTGTAGGATTGTTGTTGTTCTTTGCTTAGTCCTTTGTTATCTGTCCTAATTGCTTCCCGGATATTGACAGACTGTTTGTAGAAAATAATCGCTAGTTCGGGTTGGTTTTGTGCTTCTAAAAGTAGGGCAATATTACTAAGGTTTGTTCCTTCTTTAGAACGCTCTTCTATTTCCTGAGAGATTGCTAAGGATTGTTGATAAAACTCCATCGCCTTCTGGTATTCTCCTAGAGAACTATAAACTTCCCCCAGATTGTTAAAGGAACTAGCAATTCCAGAGCGATCGCCTATATCCTGTTTAATAGCCAAAGATTGTTGATGAAACTCTACTGCTTGCTGATATTCCCCTCGTAAATAGTAAACTTCTCCTAAATTGTTGAAAACTTTAGCAACTTCTGCTTGCTCATCTATTTCCTGGAATATTACTAAGGATTTTTGATAAAATTCTATGGCTTTTTGGTATTCCCCCATAAATTTGTAAGCAATACCTAAATTATTCAAAGAACTAGCAACCCCAGATTGATCACTTTTTTCTCGGAATATTACTAAGGACTGTTGATAAAATTCTATCGCTTTTTGATATTGACCTAAAAGAGAGTGAAGTTCTCCTAAATTGTTGAGTGCTTTAGCTAATTGTGCATAGTCATCTGTATCTTGGAATATTTTTAAAGACTGTTGATAAAACTCAATCGCTTTTTGATATTGACCTAGAGATTTGTAAGCAATGCCTAGATTATTAAAAGAAGCAGCCTCTCCAGAAAGATTGTCTGTTTCCTGGAATATTTTTAAAGACTGCTGATAAACTTCTATCGCTTGTTGGTATTCATTTTGTAGTGAGTAGAGTCCCCCCAAATTGTGTAGAATATAAGTCTGTTCCGAAGTATCTTCTATTGCTTGGGCGATTGCCAAAGACTCTTCAAAAAAGGCGATCGCTTCTGGATACTGCCCCAAAGATGCGTTGCCAATACCCAAATTATTTAAGGACTTAAGCATCCCCAAAGAATCGCCTATTTCTTGATAAATAGCCAAAGACTTTTGCCAAGACTCTACAGCTGCTTGAAACTGACTAATTTTATACTGCTCTATCCCTTTTTTTCGTAGTCTATCAGCCTCTTCTTGCTGTTCACTGGAACCTTGAGCGATCGCTGGCAAACTAAATAAAGGTGCAGAAAAATTGGCAGTTACTACATCAGTAACCGCAAATATCATCAAGATGCCGAGGAGTTTTCTTGGTAGGTGCATGATTTACTTTTTAGATTGACCTAATTAAGCGTCTTCTTCTCTCATTCCCCAACAAGTCTATATTAAATTAAGTTCATCAGGATTAATTCCCAACTCCCTTAACTTAGCAGCTAGTTTCTCTGCTTTTAACCTCGCTTCAATCGCCTCCTGTTGAACTTCAATCGCCTCTTGTCTAGCCTCAAAAGTTTCCTGTTGAGCTTCAATCGCCTCCTGTTGAGCCTCAAAAGCCTCTTGTTGAGCTTCAATTGCCTCCTGTTGAGCTTCAATCGCCTCTTGTTGAGCCTCAAAAGTCTCCTGTTGAGCTTCAATCGCCTCTTGTCTAGCCTCAAAAGTTTCCTGTTGAGCTTCAAAAGCCTCTTGTCTAGCTTCAATCGCCTCTTGTTGAGCAACAATGACTTCTTCTTCTGGTATGGGGATTAATTCACCTTCTAGAGTTAACCACCGTAGCCACAATCTTTCTTTTCCCTTAAATTCCCCTTGCCAAGAACCTAAACTTAAACCCAATTCTGGCATTTCCAAACGCCCTTTAGTTAAATTAACTTCTTGGTACTTACCTTCCCTCAGTTGAAAGGCTTTGATTTGGTCTGTATACCGACTAAAAACGATGTAATAGGGAATTTTTAATATCTGTTCATATACTTCCCATTTTGTGGGGGGTTCCCCTTTCTTACTAGTAGTTTCTCCTAAATCTTCTGCTTCTGTACCAGGAGATAATAATTCCACTACCACAAAAGGATTAGCTTCCTCTTGCCAAGTTACATAACTCAGGCGCATATCTTTCCCTTCATACAATCTTTGCACTCCCACTGCCCCAAACCAGTCAGGGCGTTTGTACCACCGGGTATGTTTAAGGTCGTAGTAGAGATTCATATCCGTAGCGGAGTAGATTGCATCTTGATTCCAAGTGGTAGGAAGAAAGGTCAGATAAAGTAGTAAGGGTTGAAAAAAATGAAATTCGTCTGGCAAACCGGGTTCCTCTGGATTTTCACTCGGAAGATCATACATTGTCGGTAGCTCATTTCGAGGAGGAAGAATCTGTTGAGTGGATTTTGGGAAAAAAGCTGAAGAAGTCATGAGAAGATTTTTATGATGTTGTTTAATTTTATGAGTTTAAGCAGGATTTGGCTTTAACACGTTCAATTTAACCATCACTCGACTATTTAGGCTACCTCATGTAGTTTATTTATCAGTAACCAAGTTAATCTCAACGGGTCGCCCCTACGGTGAAAAAATGCTGGGGCGATCGCGAAGCGTCTCCACTCTTGAGAATCACAGCTAAGACATATTTGTAAATAATTATCTCAACGAGAGGATAATTGAGATAAATACATCTATAAATAGTAATTCCAGTCGCACAATATCTTAAAGTAGGATGGGCAAAATCTAACCATCCGTCATCTAGAGCTTCCCTAATTAATCATCCGTCGTCAAAAACGGTATTAATTGAGGCTTAATGGTCTAGTTATCAAGAAATATTAAAATTAGCAGAAATTTCCTTAAGATAACGAGAAATTTTACTGTGGTTCCATCATAACCCTAATATTCTACCGAACAAGATATTTGTCAATTCACCTTTCCCAATAGCCATGAAATTTGCATCTTCCCCCTTCTGGTTAGCTTTAAGCTTAACCAGTGCTATCTTCACTTTCCCTACCACGCCCAAATCACCCCTGACAAAACCCTTGGAAGAGAAACTTCTGTTGTTACTCCCCTAAACTCCCAGCTTCAACGCCTTGACGGAGGTGCTTTGCGAGGAGTTAATCTCTTTCATAGTTTCTTAGAATTTAACATCAAAGAAGGTCATGGCGCTTATTTTGCTAACCCCGCAGCAGTAGAGAACATCTTTAGCAGAGTAACAGGAAACAACCCTTCCCATTTATTCGGAACATTAGGAGTATTAGGAGAAGCGAACTTATTCTTCCTCAACCCTAACGGCATCATCTTTGGTAGCAACGCAACCTTAGACTTGCAGGGTGCTTTTGTCGCTAGTACTGCTGATAGTTTTGTTTTTCCTGGAGGGAATGTATTTAGTGCCACCAATCCAGAATCTGCCCCTTTATTAACAGTGAGTGCTATTGCTCCTGTTGGTTTACAATTTGAAGGAAGTGGAGGAACAATAATTAACCAAGGAAACTTAGCAGTTAATGCTGGGGAGGGTTTGAGTTTAGTGGGAGGAACGGTGGTTAACCAAGGAATTTGTTAGCGCCGGGGGGAAACATTAGTGTAGTGGCAGTGCCAGAAGGGAGGTTAGTTGAATTAGGAAGTCAAGGAGAGGTTGTCGGTTGGCAGGAGTTAACGGCGAGTGTTACAGATGCAGTTGATATTAAATCGGGAACGGCGGTTATTTCTGGTGAAATTGATGTAGTTAATCAAGAAGGAATTGGGGGAGAGGTTCAAGTATTAGGGGAGATTGTAGAAGTTATTGGGGTAAAGATTGATGCTTCTGGGGTTGATGGTGGCGGTACTGTATTAATTGGTGGAGATTATCAGGGTAAAGGGGATGTCCCCAATGCTTTGCAGACTTATATTAGTGAAGATGTCTGTGATTATAGCTGATGGGTTAGGAAATAGTGAAGGTGGTAAAGTAATTGTCTGGGCAGACGAAACCACAAACTTTTATGGCAATGTTTCTGCCCGTGGTGCAGGTACTGGGGATGGGGGCTTTGTGGAGATATCAGGGAAGGAAACCCTGTTGTTTCGGGGAGAAGTTGATACTAGTTCTGAACTTGGTAATACTGGGGACTTTACTTCTTGATCCTGATAATATTACCATCGAAAATGGTAATGGTACTGGCGCTCCTCAAACCATCTCAGAAAGACAATTAGAGGCTCAGGCAAGAAGTAACAATGTTATTGTGCAAGCTAACGATACTATTACTGTCAAAAACCTCTTTGATAACGAATTAGATTTATCCGGGGGTTCAGGAATAGTAGTTTTTACTGCCGATGCAGATGGTGATGGTGTGGGTGACTTTGTGATGGAAGATACCGCAGATGCAATCCTGGCTGAGGAAAAGGATATAACCATTTCTGGGGTTAATATAACTACTGGTGAAATCAATACTGATTCCACTTCTTTCTTTTTATTCAGTGCAGGAGATGCAGGAGATATTAAGCTGGAAGCAACAGGAGATATCTCCACTAGCGATCTTAATGCTCGCTCTGTAGCCAATGGCTTGTTGGGAGATGCTGGATATGGAGGAGAAATTACCCTCAAGGCTGGGGGCGATATTTCTAGTAGTCAGGTTAACTCTGGCTCTGTTTCCCTTCGTGGAAATTCTAAGGATGCAGGAGTAGTTACCCTTGAAGCCGGGGGGAATATTTCAACAACTCAAGTGTTTTCAGCCTCTGGCTCTTTCGGAAATGGAAACGTGGGAAGTGGGAACTTGATTACCATGAGGGCTGGAGGAGATATTATTGCCAGTGCTGGGGTTGCTTCAGGCTCCCTTAGCAGTGGAAATGGAAATGCGGGAGATGGCAGGGCTATCACATTGAAGGCTGGGGGTAATATTTCCACTGCTTATTTCCTTTCTGCTTCTTTTTCCAATGGAAATGGAAACGTGGGAAATGGAGGGGCGATTGATGTTGAGGCTGGCGGTGATATCTTTGCTAGTGGTGAGGTTAATTCTTCCTCTTATTCTACTAGAGATGGAAATACTCAACATGGAGGGACAATTGCCCTGAAAGCTGGCAGCCATATTTTCACTGGCATTGTTGACTCCAGATCTACTTCTGTTGGAGATGGAGATACTCAATACGGAGGAGACATTTCTCTTAATGCTGGAAGTGATATCTCCACTAGTGGTACTATCACTTCTTCCTCTATTTCTACCGGAGATGGGAATACTCAACGTGGGGGAGACATCCGCATTAAAGCTGGCCGTGATATATCCACTGGCACTATCACTGCTTCCTCTATTGCTTTTGGACGTGGGGATTCAAGAGATGGAGGAAATGTTAACCTTAAAGCTGGTAGCAATATCTCCTCTGACTTTGCTATCAGTTCTGGTTCTATTGCCTTTGGAGGTGGAGACTTGGGAGGGGGAGGAGACATTAACATAGAAACTGCTGGAGGAGACATCAAACTTCCAACTAGGATAGGAAATGTCTTATTTCCTGGGATAGGAGAAGTAAGTAGTGCTGGTAAAACTGGAGGGGACATCAACATTACTAGCTCAGCTACTACTCTAAAATTGGATGACCTTTACATCTTGAGTGGAGGAAGTACATCGGCAGGAAGCATTTCCATCACGGCTCCTGCCATGACTCTCAATAACACTCAAATACAGACTGGTCTTATACCAGAGGGAACATTTGGGAAAATTTCAGATGGAGTAGTAGGAGATATTTCTCTCAATGCCCAAGAAAATATTACTCTCAATAGAAGTGGCATTACCGCCACCCTAGAACCGAGTACGAGAGGTCAAGTAGGTAAGATCAGCTTGGTTGCACCAACCCTCAATGTCAACGAATTCTCCCTCATTGAAACCACAACCTTTGGTGAAGGAAATGCTGGTGATGTAGAGATTATGGTAAACAATCTCTTTTTAGATCGTAGCAATATTCAAAGTCTCACGGCTGGGGTAGGGAATGCAGGAAAAGTAAATGTTACTGCTAATCAAGCTGTTCAATTAACCAACCAAAGTAATATTGCTACCGTTGCCAACTCTCGCTCTCAAGGGCAAGGAAACAATATTACCATTAACTCTCCCCAACTTTCTTTAACTGGAGGTTCCCAGTTGCAAGCGTTAACAAAGAGTAAAGGGGATGCAGGTAATGTTTTGCTGAATATCCAAGACAGACTAACCATCTCTGGTGTTAATGCAGAAGGTTTTCTTAGTGGTGTGTTTACTTCCTCCGGAGATGAACAAAATAGGAATACGGGCAAGGGAGGAGATATCACCATTAACAACTCTGGTACTGTTACCCTCAGTGACGGAGGAGTCTTAAGCGCCCAAACTTTTAGCAATTCCCCAGGAGGAGACATTAAAGTCAACGCCAACAGACTCAACCTACAAAGTGGAGGACAAATTTTAACTAGTACCCTTAGTGGAGGTAAAGCAGGGGAAGTTATTGTCAATGCCAGAGAAAGTCTCAACATCAACGGCAGTGATCCTAACTTTGCTAATCGTCCTCAACAACCTAAATCTTTAAGACAAGGGGTACAAGCTACTCCTTTCAATCTATCTAAATTAATTACGGAAACAGAACCCAATAATAGTCCAGGAGAAGCTTTGTTTCTCAGTGATAATCTCTTTTCCGTTGACACTGTTAACAATCCTAACCCCAACGTAGAACTCGCTAACAAGATTCCTTATGTTTCAATCCAGGATCAAGGGGACAATACTAACACCTCAGACTATTATGCTCTTGAAGTGACAGCAGGAACAAGGGGGATCTTTGATATTGATAATGTCTTAAATGGCCAAGGTAAACCCATAACAGATAGTTCTAATGTGGAGAGTGTAGAGCTTTTACAAGTTCAAAATGGACAGTTGAAAGTGATATGGGAAAACCCATTTAGCCAAACATCTCTAGGTGCTGGGGGAAGTAACAGTACTTCTGATCCTTATCTCCGCTATACCTTTACTGAAGGTGGAACTATCTACCTCAAAGTTAACAAATCTACTAACGCTGTTCCCAATCAAAGCAACTATACCCTCAACATCTCTTTAGAAAGTCCCAATGTAACAGGTAGCAGCATTACTACTGGCGGTGCTGCTAGCGGCATCTTTGCCCAAACTAATCCCGGTACAACGGGAGACTCCGGTAGTGTTTTTGTCAATACCCCAACCCTGAACATTAGAAATGGGGGACAACTTGCTGTTAACTCTCAAGGAGATGGCATCGGAGGCAACGTTAACATCGCCGCAGGTGACATCAACCTGTTTAACCAAGGGACAATCACGGCTGCAACAGCAAGGACTAGTGGAGGTAACATCAACCTCAATGTTCCCGGTACAATCCTCATGCGAAACAACAGCCTCATTAGCGCGGCAGCAGGGGGTGATGGCAGTGGTGGCAACATCACCCTCAATATTGGTTTTATTGTTGCAGTCCCCAATGAAAATAGCGATGTAATTGCCCGTGCTGCCCAAGGCAAAGGTGGTCAAATCATCATTAACGCCACTGGGGTTTATGGCTTTGTTGGAGACAGTCGTTTCTTAACTCCCTTTTCTGATTTAAACGCTTCTTCTGATGTTGCGGGTAACGAAGGGACTGTGGAAATCGATGTAGATTTTGATGTTACTCAAGGGTTGAATAGTTTGCCCGATGATCGGGTGAATACGGAGGTTAATGACAGTTGTGAGGCGATAGAAAAAGATTCAACAGTTGCCTTTTTTGATATTGGTAAAGGAGGAACTTTAGCTAACCCAGATGAGCCTTTAGATGCTGATAGTTGGGAATGGATTAGTTTAGAGGAAGAGGAAGTAGTTGCAGAAGAAGAAAAAGAAATTATTGCTAGAGTAGAGGTTGAAAAGCCGTGTGTATTTTAGGTAATAAGTAATAGGTAATAAGTAATAAGTAATAAGTTAAGAATGTTCTTTTAATTTTTGGTTTAGGAGTAATTTTGAAGTTATAGCTTGGTGATAGTTGTTTTGTAGTTGAAGAAGTGATGATTTTGATTATGGGTGTTTCTCATTTAACTATTCAGGAGCGGACTGAAAATTTTGCTGTTCGTGTAATTAAAGCTTATTGTGAACTTAATAGGAGGAATTTTGATGATGCTGGAAAGATATTGGCGAAGCAGTTTCTTAGGAGTGGTACAAGTATTGGAGCTAATTGTGCAGAGGCAATTTATGCTCAATCTAACAAAGACTTTGTATCTAAATATTCTATTGCTTTAAAAGAAGCCTCGGAAACCCAGTACTGGATTAAAATCATGATTAAATCTCAACTTCTTCCCAAACAAAAGTTTTCAAATATGCAACAAGAAATAATTGAAATAATCAAAATACTAACCACCACTATCAACAAACTGAAATCTAAGCAAGCCTAAAAACCACCAAATACTTACTTGTTAATCCCTATTAAAAATATAATGTAAAGTTCAAAACTTATTACTTATTACTTATTACTTATTACTTATTACTTAAAAATGTTCTTAGCTCAAATTCCTCCGCATATTCCTCCCCAGGATGTTATTCCACCTCTACAACAACCTTCTCCTGTTCCTGAACAACCAGAAACACCCCCTGCACCAGAGGAAGTGCTTCCCGATCCCACTATGCCAATTCCTCCAGAAATATTGCTGGATAGCAAGGAAACGATTACGGTTACTGAGTTTGAGTTTGTTGATAATACAATCTTCTCTTCGGAACAGTTAGCTAAGGAAATCACCGATAAGTATCTCAATCAAACTCTGTCTCTGCAACAACTCCTTAACATTGCTGCTGAAGTTGCCCAGTTTTACGCTGCGGCTGGTTATAGTACTTCTGGGGCAGTGATTTCTTTACCAGAAGTTACTCGTCAAGAGGGTAAGGGAGTGGTGAGAATTATTGTCATTGAAAGCAAGTTAGAAGCAATTAATCTGGTTCCGGTGGGGAAGCAACGCCTTAACCCTAATTACGTGCGATCGCGCCTAGAAGTGGAACCAGGAGACATTCTCAATGTCAGCAAATTACAAGAGCAACTGCAACTGCTACAACTCAATCCTTTAATTACCAGGGTTGCAGCCCAATTGAGTGAAGGTTCACAACCTGGTTTGAATCAGTTGGAACTTCAGGTGGTAGAAGCACCTTCTTTTAATTTGCCTTTAAGTATTAATAACGGACGTTCCCCCAGTGTAGGCAGTTTCCAGCGCCAGGTTACGGCGAGGGAAGGAAACTTACTGGGGTTGGGAGATGCCCTTAGTGTTGGTTATGGCAATAGCGATGGTAGCAATGTCTGGAGTTTTGGTTATACTCTGCCGGTGAATTCTGGCAACGGTACACTGGGCTTTAACTACAGCTACACAACCAGCGATGTAATTGAACCACCTTTTGAAGCGGTTAACATTGAGTCTGAGTCTCAAAACCATGAACTGACATTCCGGCAACCTGTGGTGCAAAGCATTCGTCAACAGACCTTTCAGGAATTAGCTTTAGGGGTGACAGCTTCCTGGCGCGATAGTCAAACCTTTTTATTTGGTTTTCCTTTTCCTCTTTCTCCGGGGGCAGATGACGATGGTAAAACTAATGTTTTTGCTTTGCGGTTGTTCCAGGAGTGGACGCAACAGGATGCCCGTCAAGTGCTAGCTTTTCGCTCGGAGTTTAGTTTTGGTTTAGATGCTTTTAATTCTACTGTGAACGAGACTCCAGCAGGCTCAGAAGTAGTTCCTGATAGTCGTTTCTTTTCCTGGCGAGGACAGGGACAGTGGATTAGGTTGTTGGGGGAGGATACTTTGTTTCTGGTACGGGGTAACCTACAAATGGCAAACAAAACTTTACTCTCCGCAGAAGAGTTTGCTTTAGGGGGTTTTGGTAGTGTGCGGGGTTATCGGCAGAATGTACTTTCTACAGACAACGGCTTTTTTGCCTCTGCTGAACTCCAGTTACCGATTCTCAAAGTTCCAGAAGAAGGGGTTTTGCAAATTATTCCCTTCTTAGATTATGGCGTAGGCTGGAACAGTTCGGATGTTGCCAACCCAGATCCACAAACTTTGATTGGTACTGGTTTGGGTTTACAATGGCAGGATAGAGCCGGGATTTTTAGCGCTCGTTTTGATTGGGGCATTCCTTTAGTTGATGTGGATAATAGGGAGAGAACGTGGCAGGAGAATGGGCTTTATTTTTCGGTGCAATGGAGGGGTTTTTAAGTAAGAAGTAATGTAACGATACCAACTCGAACCATGTTTGATTTCCACTAAACGCATTACCCATTACCCATCACTTTCCCAGCTAGAAAAATTACGTTTTACCCAATCCATTCCCACCTCATTATTCAACTTAATTTTTTGTGGTGCATCGGCATAAATCTTGCTTAAAATGTCTGCATCTTGTTCCACAACAATCTTACTCAAACCAAGAAATTGATTATTCAATAGCTTAGCTAAGGGATTAGTTGCTTCCCCAAACAATAATATATACGTTCTGGTTTTATTTCTTGATTCTGGAACAAAAAGATGACATTGGACAAGTTTCCCAAGGGGGCTAGCACCATGAAAAATAACTAGGGAAGGAAAATAGTTTTCTAAATGAGCTTTAATAACATCGGGAAGTAAAAATTGGTTCGGTTGTTTAAGCTTTTGCCAGAAAGTTTTGGGTACAGTAGGAGTATTAAAAAAAGCCTCGGAATGATAGCCGTTGTTAATGAATTTCTCAAACTGAACTTCGGTAATTTCAAATAACTCTCGATGCGTACCATTTTGATGGTTATAATCGTGCATCACTAATAGCATTGATAACAAGTCTGTTTCCACACTTGTATCTGCTGTGTAGCCAATAAATTCGTATTTTTGGGCAACTTCTTCTAAAATATTAGGAATGGGAATTTTAGGTTCGTAACTACCATAAGACCAAATAAAATCGTCTTTAATGATTAGTTCTAAAGGCTTGATTTGAGGTAAAGTTTGCTGATCTGTTCCTGGTAAAATAGTGCAGCCCCTCCCATCAAATTCTAGGGCATGAAACGGACAAACAACCTTACTCGCACCATCTTTTTGAGCTTCGCACCATCCCGTCGATAGCATTGCCCCCATGTGAGGGCAGATATTCGGTAAGGCATTAACCTTGTCTCTTTTATCTTTCCAAATAACATAATCTTCGCCATAAAGAGAAATCTTCTCTGGTTTATTTGTTTGTAGCATTGACTTGTGCGCCAATAGCCAAGGCGCACCTTCTAACATAGACATCTAAAGTTTCCTCAATTGAAAGTTTTGGACAAGTGAATCTCTGGCGACAAGTACAATGGGTTAGATGTCGCAAGTAGAATACTGCTGTAATTAATCCCTAGATATAAATAGATAAAAAGCTTTTGTCCTTTTTAAATATATGACTTATTGTTCGCATTTGTCAAGATGAAACCCAATCCCTATTCACTCCGTCGTCAACCCCAGCAAAAACGTAGTCAAGAGCGTGTTGAAAGGATCTTAGATGCAGCAGCAATCGTATTTGATGAAGTTGGTTTTGAAGCGGCTACTACCCATGGAATCGCAGCCCGTGCCGATACAGCAGTAGGCTCCCTGTATCAATTCTTCCCTGATAAATTAGCCATTTTCAATGCTTTAGAGTTACGCCATGTTGATCGCGTCTACATTATTTGGGAGAAACTGTTTCGTCCGGAAATCGGGCAATTACCGTTTCCTGATTTTATTCACACGGTAATAACCCAATTTCAAAAGCTATTTGAGCAACCTACTTCACGCATTATTTTTATTCAGTTTTATACTTCCCCAACACTTTTTAAAAATATTGATAATAGCTTTACTCAAGAGGCTATTCAGTTGATGGCGAAGCTACTACAAACCCGTAACCCAAATTTAACAGATGAGCGTAGTCAGCTATTAGGAGAAATATGCGTTCATGGTGTAAACACTCTGATTTTACTGGCACTGCGTAGTAATACAAACCATTCTCAAGAGATTTTCAATGAGATTGAAGCTTTACTTAAAGCATATTTGCAAGCAGATATTGGTGATGAGGTTATTAATGATGATTCAATTAAGCCGCTGGAGAAACTAGTAAGATTATATAAACTTAACTCTCGTCAAAGCTTAATCTTAAAATATGCTACTCAATGCCAAGAAATAACCATCAAAAACTGTGAAGCGATGTTTCCCGATGTTTCTCGGCGTACTCTGCAAAGAGATTTGAAAGGGATGCTTGAGCAAAAATTACTTCTTCCTCAAGGTAGTACTGATCAACGTTGTTATTGTCTCAACTCCAAACTTGCGACAACTTACGACGAAAGAAATTAAGCTTCAAAGCTGGGGGCATAGAAAATATATAAGCAAGCGCTTGCTTATATTGCTATGATGTTGAACATAGTTTCATCAAACAAACCGTATTAGCCATGCCTCAGCATTTAGACATAAATTCCAACATTACTCTAGGGCAAGCAATCCAAGAATTGCGCCTTGTAGAAGAGAAGAAAAGCGATATTTCCCTGAAAATGTCCCATGAAATATCACAGATATTTGAACAACACGATGCAGTACATCTATTATTTGCTTGCCGCACCACAACAGTCGAAGATGAAATTGCAGCGCATATATGGATGCTTTTTGGTACAACTGCAAAGCTGAGTGAAATGCAACAAGTTGTTGCTAATCAAGAACATGGTAATGTTCTTTCAGGAATCGGCCACTTAAAATTGCTGAGTATTTGGTTAAGCTGTTTTCCGCGTATTCTCAGCATTTTGCTCAAATGTTCACAGATGAAAAAAAGGTTAGCCTTAAAGGAGATTGAAAAACTTAAAAAGCAACCAATTAAGGAAATTCGTCATCAACATGGCATTGTGATTTAATTATTAAGCAATAGTTTATCGGTAATAAGCACAGCAAAAGTCCATCAAAGCTATATGTATGAAACAATTGAGTTAGCAACTAGCAATTAGAGCTTCCTTAACTATAATTCCGATGCCCCGTAACAAAACCATAACTGATGAGGAAATTCTAACCGTAGCCCGTCAACTCTTTCTCGAAAAAGGTATTAACACTTCTACACGAGATATTGCGAAAGGGGCTGGTATTTCTGAAGCTGTTATTTATCAACGTTTTGGTACAAAGGAAGATTTCTTTTTCACAGCTATGAAATTACCCCAGGCTCAACTTGATGCGATATTCTCGATTAGAGTCGGAGAAGCAACAGTAATTGAAAACCTTGAGTATATGAGTTTGAGGATTATTGATTACTTCCGTGAGGTAATGCCAGTTTTTTTGACACTTATCAGCCATCCATCATTCAACATGGAAACTTTCTTGGAAAAACATAGTGTACCAGCTATGGAACTTAAGGAGAGACTATCAGATTATCTCCTTGAGGAATCAAAATTAGGGCGAGTTGGGCAGAATAATCTTGTTGTTGCTGGTGATGTTTTGCTGGCTAACTTACATAATATTGCCTTGTATGAGACGATTGGTACACCGAAAACCAAAGTTGACAGCTATGTCAAGGAGACAATCTTTTTGTTATGGCAGGGATTGTCCCCATAAAACACTAAAGAGGAAACTTGCTTTAAATAAGAATTATTGTAGGGTGGGCAAAGTGAGCGAAATTAGCCTCAAATATATATCTGCCTTTGCCCACCGCAATTAATTAGGCAACTCCTGGGAAAATAGTGGGCAAGGGCCACAAAACAAGCTTAATCAGCAAAATGGTAAAGAGGAGACTTGCTTTGAATAAGTTTTTACTGAGTATCAGCGCTTTTTTAGCCATCGCCTATGTAGGAATTTGTGTTAGTTTGCTGTTTTGGCAGAATCATCTTATTTTTTTTCCTGCCCAAACCATCTCTTTCACTCCTAAAAGTTTGGGGATGGTTTATGAGGATATTTGGTTAGAAGTTGGTGAAGGGGAAAGTCTTCATGGCTGGTGGCTTCCTGCTAATTCTGAAACTAAAGGAGTTTTGCTTTATCTTCATGGTAATGGTGGTAACGTCAGCGATAATTTAGAACACGCTAGGCGTTTTCAACAAATGGGTTTTTCTGTATTCATCTTTGATTATCGCGGTTATGGTTACAGCGAAGGAGATTTCCCCACGGAAGCACAGGTTTATAAAGATGCAGGAATCGCCTGGGATTATTTAGTCAAAACCAGACAAATTGAACCCCAAAATATCTTTCTCTATGGTCATTCTTTAGGAGGGGCGATCGCCATTGATTTAGCAGTTAAACAGCCGGAAATAGCAGGTTTGATTGTTCAAGGCTCTTTCACCTCTATGAAAGATATGTCAGTGGTTAGGAAAGAATACCGCCTCTTCCCAAATTTCTTAGTACATCAAGAATTCGACTCTATGAGTAAAATTGAGAATTTAAAAATGCCTGTATTAGTTATTCATGGCACTAGCGATGGAACTGTTCCCCATACCATGAGCGAAGAGTTGTATGAAGCACTTTTAGTTCCCAAACAACTTTACCTTGTTCCTAACGCTGGGCATAATGACCTTGCTACGGTAGCTGGGCCACAATATCAGCAGAAGATTAAAGAGTTTGTTGAATTAATTGTTAGCCCCAGAAGTGAGCAAGATTATATTTTTTAGCTATTTACGCAATGTGCAACTAATTAAGTTTGCTCTTTTATTGACGAACTAAATACTGCAATTATATTCTTATAAAGTTCAGCAAAGCTATTCTGGTAACTATTTTCTATTAGTTTTTCTTGCTTTTCACCAGTAGCTAAATCTAATAAATAATAAGTTATTGACATCTTTTCAGGACATTTTAGTCCTTTTTCTTTGCACCACTTCTCTACAGCTTTAGGGCGATCTTGATCAGGAATATCTTCTAAAGATGTTAAAGAGTTTTCTGAATATTCCTCATTCCAATTCTTTATTTGTTCCTTAACGGCTTCTAAATATAAGTCTTTGCGAATATAATCTTCTAATACTGTTGCTTCGCCCCCATTTGGTAATTTAAAGATTCTTTTTTCTTCAATTCCAGATTCTTGTAACTGTTTTTTATACTTATCTCCCTCTTTGTCATTGTCTACCAAAAAAGCCACTTTAGAACCATGATTTTCTAGTAAACCAAAATCAGCTTTTGCTGTCATCGCTATCCCTGGTACAACTTGGAATCCTAAATGGTCTTTTTGAGTAGCTTGACGCAATAAAGTGGGTAACAATAGCATATCCGTTGCACCTTCAACAAAAACAGATTGCCGAATTGCCATAAATGCTAATTGATTTGCTCCCATACCAAAAAGTAAAGGCAAAACCCCTGAACGTTTATCTGTTGACCAGAAAGGCTTTTTAATTGTGCTTCTTTCTTCTGTATCTTCTGACGGAGAAACCAACTTAACTCCTGTCCCTAAATCTTCAGGTAAGCAACCTACAGAATGAGTTGTATAGATGATTTTTGCAGCGAATTGTTGTTTTGTGAACATCTCAACAATATCTGCTTGAGCATCATAATGTAAATGCAACTCTGCTTCATCAATTAATAAAACGGGTTGTTTAGCACGCTTCACTTCCAAAAAGTTGATTAAAGCAACAAATTGCCTTAATCCATCACTTCTTTTAGCAATATCAAAAAAATCCTTTTCTTTATTTTCAATCATAATTATTAAGACTTGTCCATTTACATCAAGAATTGGATTAATTTTTGATTGTGACCATTTTCCTTTGTAAATTTCCTGAACTTTATTATTGCCTTTATCTATTATTGATTTAATTATATCAGGACTTTTAAATGCCTTACTAATTTTGTCAATATCCAGTTCAGCTATTTCTAATAAGTTTCTGAGGGCTTTTTTTGGTTTCAGACTACTCAATTGCGCCAAATTAAAAGAAGATTCTAAATAGCGCTCTTCATCACTAAACAATAAGAATATAGGAATATTCTCTTTCAATATTTCTATAGCTTTTTGATTAGAATCTATATCTTGTTCATACTGTAGCAATTGATCAATGCTGCTTGCTACATTTTCTAGATGATCTTGCTTCGCTGAAATGTCGTCTTCACCTGTTGTCTGTGTTTTTGATATCGCTTCACTACATTTCTTCAAATCCTTCTGAAGTGTGGAGTCTAAATTATCGTTTTGTTCTCCAGGTTTGTTTAACTGAGTAATCAATTCTTGACATTCTCAAAACGCTTAAATCCGTTTAACTTGACCCAGTTTAAATCCATTATGATGTAATTGTTCCTTTTTGCTAATCAAGATAACGTTTAGTGGAGCAAAAAAAAGCTTGATGGGAAAAAGTCTTGTTTTATTTTTCCTTGACATGATACTATATACATAATGGGAAAGGTGTGCGCTTAGAAACTGTTTTTCAAACCACTTTTGCTCTTCAATGATTCCGGGTTTGAGAAAAAAGCCTTAAACAATTTTCAGAGGCGATCGCTCTTTTGGTTTGCCAATGCTAAGTTTGCAACCATGCTTAAAGATGGAATCGCCAAAATTAAAATAAGCGGGTAATGGGACTCGAACCCACGACATTCACCTTGGGAAGGTGACGTTCT
Organism: uncultured cyanobacterium; assembly: GCA_963793425.1. Taxonomy (GTDB): domain Bacteria; phylum Cyanobacteriota; class Cyanobacteriia; order Cyanobacteriales; family CAWCAG01; genus CAWCAG01. The sequence continues at coordinate 229,165 of CAWCAG010000001.1, forward strand.
ACCACTGAACTATACCCGCATTAAGCTTGCTACATTATAGAACTGAATCTTACCAATGAGCATAAACTTGTAGCAAATTGTGACTAAGCAGATGTATACGCAAATTACACATCATCTATCTCAAATGCAACAAATTCCTTCCTGTAGCCCTTAAGTATAAAAAGATGGGAAACTGATAATATTCAATAGTAATCCAGAGTATAAAACTTAAATGGGCGACAAAAGTTAACCCAGTCCAAAAAACAGGAAACCACCCTAAAGTACTTCCCGGCAGAGGAGGAAATAAATAAGCGCCTAAACCAATAATTGTCGTGGGAAGAATCAGAAAAATAAATCCAGCTATAACGTAGATCCAAGCTGCTTCTGTTTTCTGCTGCTGTAAGCTATTCCAGCTTTTACCATTCCAATGCCAACTTAAGGGTAGCTGTCGATCAGCAATTTTCATTAACTGCTTTTCAAAATCTACTGTAAAAATGTGGCTGCAAAAGTTACAAGCGAAAGCTTCCATTAAGGGCATACTAGAAACTTTACCGCGATGACAAATGGGACAAGGATAAGTATCGTAGCTATTAAAAGAAGAATTAAAGTTGCTTTTAGACATGGTATGAGGATGGGTTAGCAAGAAGTTGCTTGAGTATTCTCAACTATTTGCTTCTGAAAAGGGGGCTGGAGTAACCTGTATAGTGTAATGTTTGTTTTCAAATATAAATTCACTGTAGTCAGCAATACTATCCAATCCTAGGAAGTTAAGAAGCGCCTCAGCAAACAACCAAACAACTGATTTTACTAGTAGCTGTTTCCATAGTACATTCATTAATGTTAACCTTTCCACGAAAGAGTAGGATATCGCAACTCAGAAAGCTACTCTCCTCAGTATCTAAGGTTGGTATTTGCGCTGGGGTTGCCTTCAAGTTTGATTTCTGTATAACTTTTCTCTTAATTAATTTTGAAACTGCCTAGTCATTTTTGTTGAAACAAAACAGTATTAAAATATACACACATCTAAAAACCTACCATTGTTAGCTTTTAGATGTTTTTTGCCTTGCTCTGGCTTATTTTAGTAACGGCTTGTAAACCAGAATAACGACTGCCTTCTGTAGTGACTAGGAATGTTGGGTTTCGGCTTACCTGTTTTTTGCTCGGTTGGCTTAAAGTGCTTTGGTTAAAAGCTTGTTTCGCAATTTCTTGGATTAAAATCATCGCTTTTATTAATTATTTTCTACAACTTAAGTATCACTTTTTTTTACAGAAATCTAAGTGATTTCTCCCCTAAAAAGATTGTGAAAATAATCATCCTCAGAGGTGACAAAGCAAGCTAAGACTAAGTGATTTCAGTTACAACTTTATGATGATAAGTAAAAAATCGGGCTAAAGCTCATTCGTAACCCTGACTTTACCTTTCACAACTGCCCTTAATAACCTATTGATGGCTCTCCTCTCTTCTTCGTTAAGAAGTTCATCAAAAGCTGCAGCCATTAATCCATAACGGTCTGCTTTGGTTAGCCTTCCAGTTTCGCTACTAGAAGCCAAAATCTCTGAAATAGCACCAGGTAGCAGTTGAACAGGAGGTGTTTTGACTGAGTTCATTAAATTCTATTACTCTTTCTCTTCAGTAAAATTGTTTACGAAAGACATACATGACTTTAGCATACTTTCATCACAAGGAAAGAGGTAAAAAGCAAGCTTTTAGATGTATTAGTAGAAATACACAATGAGCGATCGCTAAACATGATTAAACCTTGGATGATAATTGGTGCAGTTACCTTCTTGGTAGGTTCAGCAGGAAGTCTTTTGAGATCCCAGGATAGAAAGTGGTTTATGCACCTGCGTCGTCCCCGGTGGTTAACCTTTGAAAAAGCAATTCCTCTTATTTGGATCTTTGTCTTTATCTGTGGGGCTGTCTCTGCCACCTTAGTCTGGCGAGAAAATCCTGGTAGCAACTATACCTGGTTCTTGATGTCCTTCTATCTTTTGGTAGAGATAACTATAGTTGCTTATACGCCGTTAATGTGCCTTAGCCGTAGCTTGATAGTTGGTACTGTTATTGGGGGAGTTGGCTTTTTGCTGGGTGTCATTTTGACTCTGCTAGTTTTCCCAGTCTCTAATACCGCAGCCTTCCTACTTTTCCCTTATATTATTTGGAGTCCTATTGGTACATATACTACCTGGGAAATGAGTCGCCTCAACCCAGAGAGTAAATAAAGCAAAATAAGAGTTAAGCGTGAGGTACAGCCTAGATTTTGCTAATAGCTAGTGGCTAGTAGAAATATGGAAATAGACCAAATGTATCTCATGACTACGAGAAAGGCTATAAAGTATCTTCCTACCTAAGAGAAAATAAACTACTGTAAGCACAAAAATATTACTTTTAGTAATTCCCTAACTACTACTTACCTCTGGCGGGGAAGTACGTAGTTAATTCTTTTGCCTAGAAAAGGAACTGTCACGATTAGTAACTTAATAGCAAGGGGTGCAAAGAAAAGACTCAAGAATAAGCAGAGTAAGGCACAAAAAGCCGCAGCTACTTGAATTATTTCTTCTTCAGCATTAATGCTGAAATATACAGCTACTGAAGTAAGCAAAATGGAGATTAATAGCGGCACTAGCATCAAAACTACCTCTTTATTGTTAGATGCGGTGCGTTCCTTCGAGATAAAACTCTACTTCCGTCTCCCTATGTATCACCTTTTAGGACTAAGAAGAGAGATGAACGATTTGTCCGGTTACGCATTAATACTTACAGATATTAAGTTTAATGTCAATACTTTGAACTAATTGGGCAATTAATTTTCCTGAACTAAAGTATAAAAAAAGCAAATCATATTTGCTCAGACTATTAAGGAGAAAGAGCTTCAGGGAACAAACAACTTCCTCTCTAAACTACTATTTTGTCAAGGAATAAAGTTCACGGGGTTCTGCTCCTTGCTCCCTGTAGCCTACGGCAAGGCTAACGCCAACCCTGCTCCCCACCCTAACAGACAAGTCATGCAACAAGGGCAGGATTTGGTATGATTTTGCCATAGAGTATAAATTGAATAACTTCTACTGAGAATTATGGGTGAAGCAAAACGGCGTAAAGAAGCTTTAGGAGATAAATATGGTGAGGAAAAAGGACTCCTTCCTTGGGTTCCTCTCACCAAAAGCCAAGCGGAGCAGTTTGTGAAAATAACCACAAAAGGGGCTTGGATTGGTATAGGGCTTTTAGTACTATCCTGGATTAGTATTCGCTTTGTTGGGCCAGCTTTTGGTTGGTGGGATGTCATGTAGGTAAGCAAATTCCCTGGGTTTTGCTCAAAGGAATTTATCAAACTTAGCTTGTTGTTGTAATAACTTAAGTACTTTTTTAATGTCTTGAGTTCTTCGTTTATCTACCACCAAAGTCGCTTTGCCAGCGCGGACAACAACTACATTTTCTAAACCAATAGTTACAATCACCTCATCTTCATCACTGGCATAGATAATAGAATCTTGAGTATCCATGCCGACATGATTGGCTAATTCCACATTGGCTTGATCCTCTTTTAAAAGCCTCTCTAGAGCATTCCAGTCTCCTAAATCGTCCCAACCAAAGTTAGCTGGGAGAACATAAGCTAGTTGGGTTTTTTCCATTAAGGCATAATCAATGCTCTTTTTTTCCAATTGAGAGTATGCTTTGCTCCCCTTTTCTTGTAAAAGCTTGATCATAGTGGGAGCATATTTTTGTAACTCAGCTAAGGCAACCCCTGCCCGAAAAATAAACATACCACTGTTCCAGCTAAATTTTCCGGTGCTAAGAAAAGATTGGGCCGTAGCTTGATCAGGCTTCTCTGTGAAACGGCTTACTTGATAAACAGGAAAATCTCCATAGGTTCCTTCGAGTTTTCCTTGTTCAATATAACCATAACCTGTAGAAGGATAATCAGGAGCGATTCCCAAAGTAACAATAGTATCCTTGGCTACAGCCAACTCCGCAGCAGCAGAAAGAGTGTTATGGTAAGCGGCGCGATCGCCAATCCAATGATCCGCCGGAAAGAAACCAACCACAGCATCATTGCCATAGCGTTTAGCTGCTTCAATAGTAGCCCAGGCTACAGCAGGAGCCGTATCTTTTCCTTCCGGTTCCACTAACAAATTAGCTTGGGGCAACTCTGGTAACTGTTCCTCAATCCCCTTAGCTATTTGAGCATTCGTCACCACCCAAAGTTTATCCCAGCCTCCTGCTAAATCCAGTAGGCGCTCTGCTGTTGCCTGCAACAAACTCTTGCCACTACCGTCAAGGGAAAGAAACTGTTTGGGGTGCATTCTGCGGCTGAGAGGCCAAAATCTTTCTCCTTTTCCACCAGCTAAGATTATGGGTATCAAGGTTTTGGTCATGCTTATGAGGCCCCTAATTATGTATATAAAGAGATTATTTCTAATTTTTAACTCAAAAGTGTCCTCATTGAGTACTTTACCTTTGAATACCTAAAGGTATAATCCAGCAATAGAAGCGCAATTTATTTCGCTTCGGGTGCCAGCGCTAACCGTGTTATTTGTGGTGAATGAGGTTAAAAGTGAAAAAAGGCATCAAACAAACGACAGCGGCTCTTACTATGGAGCCAAAGCAAGAATCATTAGCTTCGGGCAAGACCACGAAAAAGTCTGTCCCCAAAGCTACTACAAAAAGCAAACAAACCAATAAACCTACTTTTAAGCTTAGCCGTTGGCTGGTTTGGGGGACAACTTTTGCTTTAACGGCAACTGTTTCCGCTACAGTAGGGGCAACTTTTGCTTTAGTTAGTCCCTTATCAACATTTGTGGCCCCCATTGCCGAAAAAACAGGACTTTTACCTGAAAAGGCAAAAGGAGATGAAGGTTGGCAAGCTAACTTACAATATCGCTTGTCTCGCCCCGTTCATATTTTGGTGATGGGAATCGATCAAGTCCCAGGAGCAGCTAAAACCTCAAAGGAGATTTTTGAGGGCCATAGCGATACCATGTTATTACTGCGCTTCGATCCTGGTGATAACTCTGTCAAAATGCTCTCTATTCCTAGGGATACGAGGGTTAATATTCCTGGCTTAGGAGAAGGTAAAATTAATGATGCCAACATTCAAGGCGGGGCAGAATTAGCAGCTAAAGTGGTGAGTGAAACTTTAAACGGTGTTTCCATTGACCGCTACCTCAGAGTGAATACTGATGCCTTCCAAGAAATAGTTGATTTGGTAGGGGGTATTGAAGTAGATGTTCCCTACTCCATGGCTTACGAAGATAAAAGCCAAAAACTGAAAATTGACCTCCAAGCTGGATGGCAAACCCTCAATGGTGAAGAAGCAGAACAATTTGCTCGTTTTCGTGGTGATGGTTATGGAGATATTGGTCGAGTACAGCGCCAGCAAATACTACTCAAAGCTTTGCGTCAGCGTCTCAAGCAACCAGCTATTGTACCCAAGTTACCGAAGGCAATTCGTGTGGTGCAGCAATATGTAGATACCAACATCTCTACCGAAGAAATGTTAGCTTTGGTTAGTTTTGGTTTGAACTTAAACAAAGAAGATATTAATATGGTCATGCTCCCTGGACGCTTTAGTAGTGAAGGGGAATATGATGTTAGTTATTGGATCTTTTATCCTAATGAACGTGATCGCTTAGTGAGCCAATATTTCAATCAAGAAGCAGATTATGTCAATGAGAAGACTAAATCTTTTCGGCAACTACGCATTGGTATTCAAAATACCACTAGAGATCCTGAATTAGCAGAACGCTTTGCTGAGTACTTACGGGAAAACGATTTTGGCAATGTGTTTGTCATTGAAGATGTAGCCCCTAGGAGACTTAAAGATACTACTATTATTCCTCAAAGAGGTGATCTCAGAGCAGCCAATCGCCTGAAAAAAGTTCTTAATTTAGGTACAGTAAAATCAGAATCTACAGGGCATATAGATTCTGATCTTACAATTCAGCTAGGGCGAGATGCTCAACAAATTCTGGTTGAAGAAGACTTACCTTCAGAAGTAAAAGAGGATTAATTAAGTGTTAAAAACCTTCATTGTGCGTTTACTAGGAATCATCACTGCCCTACTATTTGCTGGGTTGTGGGTTCTGTTGGATGCCCACCCCGCCTTAGCCCAAGCTAGTGCCGTTAACTATGCCCAAACTGACTTACAAAACCGCGATTTTGCCAACCAAGATTTAGTCGGGTCTGTTTTCGCAGCAGCACAAATGCGAGGAGCAGATTTTCATGGTTCCAACCTGAAAGGAACTATTATGACTAAAGGGGTATTATTAAATGCTAATTTGTCTGGTGCAAACCTTTCTGGGGCTTTGTTAGACAGAGTTGCTTTTGACGGTGCTGATTTAACTAATGCCATTTTCACAGGCTCTGTCGCCTCTCGTAGCCGCTTCTTCGATACAAAAATTACTGGGGCTGACTTCTCAGAAGCAATTATAGACCGCTACCAAGCTTCCTCAATGTGCGAAAGGGCCGATGGTATTAATCCTGTTACCGGAGTTTCGACAAGAGAGAGTTTAGGCTGTAGAGATTAGGGAATCAACTGATTAATTAAGTTTAAAGTTTTAGGAAATGTTAAAATCTCCTAAGACTTTAAACTTAATTAACATTAAGTAAAATCACGTCAATTAAGCAATAAACTTCGGGATTGACCCTCCTTGGGACTTAAAATTCTTTTATTCAAGAAAATTTCTGTCAGATTATTTCACTTGCGTCTTGCGATCGCAGAAAAATTTTTGGTGTGAATAACAAAATCAGCTAGCCCAGGGAGGTTTAATTTATGAAAACAATATCAATCAACTCTATAAACTAAGCAAACAGCAAAGGAGGAATTATGCGTGCAGTGTTGATGGCTGGTGGGTCTGGGACTAGACTAAGGCCGCTAACCTGCGATCTGCCGAAACCTATGGTCCCGGTTCTTAACCGACCCATTGCAGAACATATCATTAATCTACTCAAAAGACATAACATTACCGAAATAATTGCTACCTTACACTATCTCCCTGATGTTATGCGAGATTACTTCCAAGATGGCAAAGATTTTGGAGTGCAAATGACCTATGCAGTGGAAGAAGATCAACCCCTTGGTACGGCAGGATGCGTCAAAAATATTGCGGAGTGGTTAGATGATACTTTCTTAGTGATTAGCGGTGACGGTATCACAGATTTTGATCTCCAGAAAGCTATTGAGTTTCATAAGCAAAAAAAATCTAAAGCTACCCTGATTTTAACCCGTGTCCCTAACCCTGTTGAATTTGGTGTAGTTATTACAGATCCTGAAGGCAATATTAAGCGCTTTTTAGAAAAACCTTCTAGTAGCGAAATCTTCTCCGATACCGTCAATACAGGAACCTATATTCTTGAACCAGAAGTTTTAAACTATTTGCCAGAAAACGAAGAATCAGACTTCTCTAAAGACCTATTCCCTCTCTTACTTGATAAAGGGGAACCAATGTACGGTTACGTAGCAGAAGGATATTGGTGCGATGTTGGTCACTTAGATGCTTGTCGAGAAGCTCAGTATGATGGTTTGCACGGTAAAGTTAAACTAGACCTGGCTTACGAAGAAAAGTCTTCTGGACAGTGGATCGGGGAAGATACTTATATAGATCCTTCGGCAAAAATTACCCCTCCAGTCATGATTGGTAGTCATTGCCGCATTGGGCCACGGGTTCGTATTGAAGCAGGTACAGTGATTGGCGATAATGTCACCATTGGCGCTGATGCTGATCTTAAGCGTCCGATTATTTGGAATGGGGCAATCATCGGTGATGAAGCTCATCTAAGTGCTTGCATTATTTCTAGGGGAACTCGTGTTGACCGCCGCGCTCAAGTTATGGAGGGTGCTGTAGTAGGCGCTCTTTCTGCTGTTGGAGAAGAAGCCCAAATTAGCCCAGGTGTGAGGGTTTGGCCGCGCAAGAAGATTGAATCTGGAGCGATTTTGAATATCAACTTGATTTGGGGTAATACAGCTCAACGCAGTCTTTTTGGACAACAAGGAGTTTCTGGTTTAGCCAATATTGATATTACCCCAGAGTTTGCGGTGAAATTAGGTGCAGCCTATGGTTCTGTGTTAAAACCAGGCTCTAGTGTTGCTGTATCTAGGGATCAGCGTAGTATTTCCCGTATGGTCAGTCGTTCTTTTATCTCTGGCTTAATGTCAGCAGGTATTTACGTCCAAAACCTGGAATCTACAGCTATTCCTGTCGCTCGAACCATGGTTCCTAACTTAGATGTAGCTGGAGGTATTCATGTCCGCTTACATCCCAACAGACCTGATTATATCCTCATTGAATTCTTTGATGATAAAGGCATTAATCTGTCTAAAGCTAAAGAGAAAAAAATCGAAGGAGCCTACTTTAAAGAAGACTTGCGCCGGGTTCCTATTCAAGAAATTGGTGATGTCTTCTATCCGAGTCAAGTTCTTGATGTTTACAGCAAATGCTTTGAGGAACACTTGAATGTGGGGGCAGTACGTAATAGCCCTTCTAAGGTTGTCATAGACTACGTTTATGCAGTTTCAGGAGCTATATTACCTCGCTTGTTAGCCAAATTTGGTTGCGATGCTGTTGTTCTCAACGCTAGCCTCAGCCAAACAGCCCTTTCTGGTGAAGATAGGGAAGGCTTGCTCAATCAACTAGGGCAAGTAGTAGAAGCACTGAGAGCCAGTTTAGGGGTACAAGTTTCCGCTAACGGTGAACAGCTTATTTTAGTAGATGAGTCTGGCTTGGCTATACGGGGTGAGATGTTAACAGCCTTGATGGTTAATACCATTCTCACAGCCCATCCTCGCGGTACTGTAGTTGTTCCCATCCATGCTTCCAGCGCAGTAGAACAAATTGCTCGTCGTCACGATGGTAAAGTGATTCGGACAAAAGCTAATCCTACTGCTTTAATGGAAGCTTCTCAAACCGATCCGAATGTAGTTTTAGGAGGAAGCGGAGATATTGGTTTCATCTTCCCTCAACTCCATCCTGGATTTGATGCGATGTTCTGTATTGCTAAACTCATTGAAATGCTGACGATTCAAGAGCGTTCCTTAGCTCAAATTCGTACTGAATTACCCCGCGTTACCCATAAGAGTTACACCATGCGTTGTCCTTGGACAGTTAAAGGTGCATTGATGCGCCATTTGGTTGAAACTCACCCAGCAGAAAAGTTAGAACTGACTGATGGTGTTAAAGTTATTAATCCACAAAATGATAATTGGGTTTTAGTCTTGCCTGATGCGGGAGAGCCTTTGGTACATATCTATGCTAATGGGGATGACAAAGCTGTAGTAGACAAAGATTTAGCTGATTATCGTAAGCGGGTTCAAGAGTTTATTGACCAAGAAGAAGGTGTAGAAGCAACCATGACATAATCACAACACAATTGCTCTGGAAGAGTGAAGGGTGAAAAGGCTAAGATGATTGGTTAAGTAAGCAAATTATCTGATTTTTCATCCTTCCCTTAATTGAAAAAATATTCAGTTCATTTGTACTATTATAAATAAAACCAGGTTACAGCAACAAAGAAATAGAGGAGAAAAACTAAATGAATAGTTGCATAATAATGGCGAAAATAATCCGTAACCCGGAATTGCGCTATACCCCAGATAATCAAATTGCTATTTCTGAGATGTTAGTAGAGTTTCCTGGTCAACGAGAAGAAGATCCCCCAGCCACCATGAAAGTAGTAGGGTGGGGCAACCTCGCTTCAGAAATTCAAGAGAATTATTCTTCTGGGGATCAAGTCTTGATTCAAGGTAATTTGAAAATGAACCTTGTTGATATGCCAGAGGGCTATAAAGAAAAGCGGGCTGAACTCAATGCTTCGCGCATTCATAAATTAGGTGGCGATAATTTCAATACCATGGCAGCGTCTCAAACAGCTACTACAACTTCTACTAATTCTGATAACGTAGTACCTTTTGATTCTTTTAAATCAACTTCATCTGGTTACGAAGATCCAGCTTTAGGAGCTTCTATAAATTCTCCAAAACCAGAAACACCTTCTGTACCTACTTCCACTCCTTTGTCTCCAGATCCTGATCAAGATTTGGATGATATTCCGTTTTAGGTTGCTAATTGCTAATTGCTAATCGCTAATTGCTGAGAGATTAAGAATATTCTTTTTTATTACCTATTCTTTTTCTAACTCTTCTTGTTTGACCAAAGCATAGAATAAGTACTGAAGAAGTAAGAAAAGGATGATATTTTACTTTATTAAGACTTTAAACAAGCTCCTGTAATAATAACTTTTGTAAACTAGAATAAATTCTACTTTCAGCTAAATTTGCTACTAGATAAGGTTCTCATTCTGTTTAAGTAATAACCCTATAAGCTACACATACACGTAAGTATTGTAGATTACTTCAATTATTATGTGGTAGAAGTAAAAACAGTGGAAAGCCGGAATAGCTTTTATAGCGGTTAGAAGCTGTGGTATAGGTTTGCAAAATCGAGTTTGAAAAGGTAATTGATAAATTATGGCAAAGGAGAGAAGGCTAGTCAGACTCTTAGTTTGGTCTTTGCAAAAGCAGCCTGCTGTAGGTAAATTATTGCTGAAAACCTTGGTACAGTTTGATGATATTTTTCATTTAGAACCCCACCCTAAAATAATTTCCCTTACCAATGATTTAGGCTATCGCTTACCTATTATCTGCAAATTATACAATGGTATGAAAATCGAAGTTCTCTGGAATGAAACTACTGTTGGCCAAAGAATTTATAAAAATGGATGTTTTGAAAAAGATACCGTAGAACTAGTTAGTAAGCTTTTACAACCAGGGATGGTTTTTGTAGATGGAGGTGCCCATTGTGGGCAATATACTCTGGTTGCGAGCAAATGTGTAGGGGAAAGTGGAGAAGTTCACAGTTTTGAACCAGATCCAGATACTTTTGCCATGCTTTCAGATAGTATAAAACTTAATGGTTTAAAGAATGTTTATCTCAATCAATTAGCCCTATCTGATCGCATAGAAGTTAAAGAACTTTATCTAGCTATGGCTAATAATATTGGTGGCAATTCCCTTTATGAACCCGAAAATTATTCAGGAGATATCTGTACAGTTAAATGTACTACCCTCGATTCCTATCTAAAGCAACACAAAATTAGCAAAATTGATTTATTAAAGCTAGATATAGAAGGTTATGAAATGAATGTCTTGGAGAGTAGTCAAGTCTTTAAAGATGGAGATTCTCAACCTTTCATAGTTGTTGAATTTAATGAATCCAATCAGCAAAAAATTGGTAAATCTTGTCAAGAAATGGCTAATTTCTTAAGAAAATGTGGCTATAAACTATGTTTAATTGGCAAGAGACATTCAGGAGGAATAGATTATTCTCGTGTGGGGCTTGATGCCTTGTTTAATGTCTTAGCTGTACCGGATAATAAAATTACTTTTGTGGAAAAAAATCTTGCCGTTCAGTTTAGTGATTTACCTTTAGATAATACGGATGGCTTAGCATTGAAAGTACTAAAGCTTGCCTGATTTTACAGACCACCCTCAATTCTGCTAACTTTATTTATTTTGAATTCTAATGTCAAAACTAACACCTTCTAGTCTCATTAAATGGTTAGCTGTGACTGGCGTTGCCTGGAGCGCTGGCTACCTTTATAACGTTCACTTTGGTGGAGAATTAAGTTGGCTTAAGGCAGTCTATAATGAGAAAATGGCCTTAGCTGAAGAAGTAGATGCTCCTCGCAGACTATTAACTACAGGAGGATCTGGGGCCCACTATAGTATCAATTCTGAGGTTCTAGAACAGGAAGTAGGTATCCCAGTTATCAACCTAGGAATAGATGGCCGACTGGGCTTGAATGTCATTCTTGATTCTATTATTGAAAAAATTCGTCCTGGGGATGTGGTTTTATTAATCCCTGAATACTCGATGGTACTCTTAGATGAAGATGGTTTGGCAGAACGTTCAGCGGATTTTGGCTTAGCTATTGGTAAACCAGGTTTAGGGGGAGTTCCAGCTAAGGATTTAGCCCATAATACCTTACTTTTGGGAGTACCTAGCCTCCGCTCCTTAACCAAAGCTGCCGTGGATTTAGCAACCAAGGGAGAAATAACTGGCTACTATTCTGACCCCATAACAAAAAAAGGAGACCCTACCACTGTCAAGCAACGTGCGGGAAAATGGTGGAAAATGTCGGTTAACCAGTCTATATCCCCATCTTCCCATTCTTTTAAGAGAATTAAACAGTTTCGCCAGGATTTAGAAGCCAAAGGGGCGCATTTAGTAATTTCCTTACCTTGGGTTTATGCCAAAACTGATGGGGAAACTGTGGACAACGTAGGAAAAATTGCTCAGGAATTGGAAAAAATCGCCCCAGTTATCTACGATGAGGAAACCTTGAACCTTCAGAGTAATGCAGCACTATTTGCCGATACCCATTACCATTTGCAACTGGATGTGATGGAAAAACGCTCCCTACAAATTGCGGAACAAATAGAGCCAATTCTTCAATCTTTACCGGAAGCAAAGGGGAAAGGAAAATAGAAAGCAGGACAGAAAAATATGCCAAGTAAGGAAAACCACAGTAATAGTGCCACAAATCACCCCTTTCACTGAGATTATTATTCTAGGTAGTGGTTTTAGTAGTCAGTTTCCCTCCCCAGGCATGGAAGGTAGTTGGGACTGTACCTCCTTCCAACATATACTCAAACTTTTTAACTCCTCTGATACATATCTAGAAATACTTGAATAATTCCAACCATAGCAGCGATCGCAATTACACTGATGGGTAACAAATTCTGACCGGCAATTGCAACAACCAGCATAGTAGCCATTGCTGCTAACCGGTGTTTGGTACGAGCCTTGCAGTAGAAGATTACTCCAGTACGATGGAGAATTGCTAAGGAGAAAAAGCACAAGGCGACTGAACCGCAAAGTAACCAACGTTCGGGAGAAGGTAGGGGCAGTTTGGCGGGGCTGGATAAAGCGTGTTCTACGCCAACTCCTGTGGCTGCGAGGCCGATTACTAAAGGAAGATGAATATAGAGCCAAATTTGTAAAACAGCAATGCGTTTGGAGTTTTTGACGGCTTGGAGTGCGCTACCACCAACATTTTCAAAGTAAATCCACCAAAGACTAAAAGCAACGGTGAAGCCTCCCATAGCAGTAAGGGCGCTCATTCCTTGCCATTCCATTTCTGCTACTCCATTAACTACAGCAATAATTGCTTCCCCCAAAACAATGATGGTGAATAGCCCAAATCGTTCTGGTAAATGTTCTGTGTGGGGAAGAAGTTGAACTTGAAATTTACCTGCACTCAAGGGTGTAGCGAAATCGACGATTAAGCCTAGAACCCAAAATAGGAACCGCCAGGGTAGGGGAATGAAAACGGAAATTAGCCAGAGGCAAGCGGCGATCGCAAAACCTTTAGCATAGTAGATTGCTAAACCTCGTGCTTGGGGAATATGCCACCCAGCCCAAAGATATTCAAAGACTAAAACCAGTCTGGCAATCGCGTAGGCTAAAGCAAAGCCCCCAGAAGTAGAACCTAAGCCATCATGAACATTAACGGCCAGGGCCGCCATAGCTAGCATTTGTATGCCGATTAGTAAGCGCCGGACAATGTTATCGCTATCAAAACGGTTAGCATAAAAAGTAGTACCAATCCACGCCCACCAAACCGGAATGAAGAGTACTACGAACTCAAAAAAACCTTGGGGAGAAACTTGCTTGCTGAGATGATGGGCAAGTTGAGAGATGGCTACAACAAAGACTAAATCATAAAATAATTCTAGCCAAGTTGCATGACGAGGTTCATTTTCTTGATCTTCATTGATACGTAGGCGAGGAGGTTGCAACCAGCTTTTCATACAAAATAAGGAAGTAATCAGTGATCAATACGTTATTACCTACTCAAGGTTACAACCTCACCAATAACCATCACCGTAGGAGAAAGAGTAACACCTTGAGTTTGTTCTACTATGGTTGCTAAGCTTCCTTGCCAAATTTCTTGGTTGGGGCGATCGCAATTACGTATAATCGCAATGGGGAAATTAGCAGAGCGGCCATTTTCTTGTAATTTTTGGACAATAATTCCTAAATTACGTCCCCCCATCAAAATTACTAAAGTATCCAGGCGAGACAAAGCTTCCCAGTTTAATAATTCTGGATCATGAGCGCTCATCACCGCAAAACAACTACTTAAATCCTTATCTGTTAAAGGTATACCTGCGAGTAAAGGTGCAGCAAGGGCAGAAGAAAGGCCGGGAATCGCCTCAAACTGACAACCTCCTTCTTTTAGGGCTGTCATTTCTGGTTGGGCGCGACCGAAAATAAAGGGATCTCCGCTTTTCAGGCGGACAACTTGCTTACCTTGTTGGCAATAATCTACTAGTAACTGATTAATTTTAGCTTGGGGAGTACTAGGACGGCTGCCTCGCTTGCCCACATCTAACTTCACACAAAAAGGTGGTACTAACTCCAAAAGCTGGGGATCTATTAAAGCATCATAAACTAAAACCTCTGCTTGCTCTAATAGCTCTTTCCCCCGCCACGTAAGGTAAGCAAGGCTGCCAGGGCCAGCCCCCAATAAATAAACTTTGCCGTATTTATCCTTTGTCATAAGTAATCAAGATTAAGATAGATTCATAGCAAAACAAAAGCGAAGACCTAATGACTTCAACCCTGCTCAAATCTCCACCTCTAAATGCTCCTACAGTCCGTAAATTGCCTAATGGTTTAACTATTGTGGCAGAGCAAATGTCTGTAGATGCTGTTAACTTAAACGTCTGGTTTAATGTTGGTTCCGCTTTAGAGTCTGATGCTATCAATGGTATGGCCCATTTTTTGGAACATATGATCTTTAAAGGTACATCTCGCTTAAAGTGCGGTGAATTTGAACGCTTGATTGAAGAACGAGGGGCCGTTACCAACGCTGCTACTAGCCAAGATTATACACATTACTATATAACCACTGCACCTAAAGATTTTGCGACCTTAGCACCTCTGCAACTTGAGGTGGTGATGAATCCTAGTATTCCGGATGAAGACTTTGCTAAAGAGCGTTTGGTAGTCTTGGAAGAGATTCGCCGTTCCCAAGATAATCCTGGTCGTCGCACCTATCATCGTGCTATGGAAACTTGTTTTGCTGAGTTGCCTTATAGTCGTCACGTTTTGGGGTCTGCGGAGGTAATTGAAAAGCTTCAACCACAACAAATGCGAGATTTTCATAGCTCTTGGTATCAACCCCAGTCTATGACGGCTGCGGTGGTAGGTAATTTACCTGTGGAGGAATTAATTGCTATTGTTACTGAGGGCTTACCCACCTTAGATCGTCCTTTTCCATCGATTCCTACCCGTCCTCAGTTAGAGCCAGAAAGTCCCTTTGTAGGCATTGTACGCAAAGAAGCCGTAGAAGAAAGATTGCAGCAGGCGCGATTAGTTATGGGCTGGCGAGTGCCAGGTATGGCTCAATTAGAGGAAACTTATCCTTTGGATGTATTAGCAGTAATTTTAGGACAAGGAAAACTTTCACGACTATTTAGGGATTTGCGTGAAGAGCGAGGTTTAGTCTCTCATATCGGAGCAAGTAACTTAACCTACGCCCTGCAAGGAGTGTTTTATATTTCTGCCCTCTTACCTTCAGAAAACCTCCCGGAAGTTGAACAGGCGATCGCCCAACATATCGACAAGTTACAAACTGAATTAGTAGCATCAGCAGATATTGAACGCATCCGCACCTTAGTAGCAAATCGTTTTATTTTCGGGAATGAGAAACCTAGCGCCCGTGCTAACCTTTATGGTTACTACCAATCTCAGTTAGGAGATTTAGCCCCGGCTATGGATTATACCGAGAAGATTCGTGCTTTGGAACCAGAAGATTTACAAAGGGCCGCACAACGCTATTTAAGTAAAGATGCTTATGGAGTTGTAGCGGTAAAACCAGCTTAGAAATTAGGTGTAGTATTATGCCATCATTTCAAGACAGGCGACCCAATCAAAACTCTGATTTGTCGATAATTTTTGGAAAATTGGTCGCCCCTACAACTGATCATTGTAAGGCTTTGCCGTTGTCGTAGACATCATTGAGTATGTGGAACAAAATTGCTGAACATATTTCCCAAGTTACGGGAGAGGCATTTACGATTAGTAATCAGCGCTCTGTGAGCGGAGGCTGTATCAATCAGGGTTATGCCATTAAAGATGATAATCGTACTTATTTCGTTAAGCTGAATCAAGCTTCCCAAGTAGAAATGTTTGCGGCGGAAGCTTTGGGCTTAAAGCAAATGTATGCGACTAAGACGATCCGCATTCCTCAACCGATTTGTTGGGGTAGTGCGGGTTCTTCTGCCTATATAGTTATGGAGTGGCTGGATCTTGGTCGTGGCGGCGGCAATGAAGCTTGGCAAGCAATGGGGAAGCAGTTAGCCCAGATGCACCGAATTGGCAAAGCAGACAAGTTTGGTTGGGAACGTCACAATACTATCGGCTCTACCCCCCAAATCAATACCTGGGGTGAGGATTGGGCAGAATTTTTTGCTGAACAGCGCATTGGTTATCAATTACAGTTGGCAAATAAACGGGGAGGTAACTTCCCTAATCCAGAACGAGTAGTTGCAGCAGTAAGAGAATCATTAGCTAGTTTAGAACCCCAACCTTCTTTGGTACATGGGGATTTGTGGTCAGGAAATGCTGCTGTCACGAATTCAGGGGAACCTGTTATTTTAGATCCGGCTACTTACTACGGCGATCGCGAAGTTGATATTGCTATGACGGAATTATTCGGTGGTTTTCCTAGGGCTTTTTACCAGGGTTATAACCAAGAGTGGGGCCTCGATTCTGGTTATCAAGAACGCAAAACCCTTTATAACCTTTACCACGTCCTTAACCATTTCAATCTTTTTGGTGGCAGTTATGGTTCCCAAGCCAGTCGCATCATCAAGGAGATTTTGGTATAAACACTTAAGCAATAACTTGCAGGTAGCTGATAATTAGTCTACAATTGTTTAAAGATAAAATAAAGATGCGATCGCAATCACCAGGTTGTGTGTATTAGTAACACTTAGGTTAAGTACTTACTATCACTACTTTTTTTACTCAAGTGAGAGATATTAAATATAGTTTCCTAAGAAACCTCAACCGAATTAAGATTATGCTTCCTTACGTTCAGCTCATTCCCGGCTCTATTTCAGAAATTCTTGTTTCTGCCAACGAAACAGGTACTATAACTTTAGCCGACCGCTACGGGCTTATGGCCGCTGCTTTAGATGATTCTTTAGAAGAAGATGAAAGGCGTTCAGTCAATCGTCTGCTGCGGGCTATTATGAGAGGCAAGATCAAGGTTTCTCAAGAATTATCTGTGACAGAATAAGCTAACATTGCTGCGGATTAGTCATGGAATTGATTATTTTTATTGCTGCGGTAATCGTCGCGTGGCTTGTATTTAACTTATTAGTCAAAATTGTTAAAACTAGCATCAAAACAGCAGTAACAGTAGCCATAATCGTCTTAATTTTACAACTAATATTGGGTATTGGGCCACAAGACTTATGGCAAGCAATAGTTAGTCTCCCTGAAACCGTAGAAAACTTTCTGAACCCCAATTAGCTACGTAATTGGATAGAGGTTTTACCGGAAGGGAGAAGAGGCGACTTTTATCTTTCTCATCTCGGCAACGAACAATAAATCGAGTAACCTAGATAAGATCCCTCACTTTTTTCAAACGCAAACTAAATGACTGCAACTGTTACTAAACCCAAGTACGAAATTAAAGATATTAACCTCGCTTCTCAAGGAAAGCAGCGTATAGAATGGGCAGGAAGAGAGATGCCTGTGCTGAAATTAATTAAGGAGCGTTTTGCCAAAGAAAAGCCTTTTGCGGGGCTTCGCCTAATTGCTTGTTGTCACGTAACCACAGAAACAGCGCATTTAGCGATCGCCCTTAAAGCTGGAGGGGCAGATGCGATTTTAATTGCAAGTAATCCCCTTTCTACCCAAGATGATGTAGCTGCTAGTTTGGTTGCGGATGAAGGTATTCCGGTTTATGCCATCAGAGGTGAAGATAATGATACCTATCACCGTCACGTCGAAATTGCCCTCGACCATAAACCGAATATTATTATTGATGATGGTAGCGATGTGACTGCAACTTTAGTTAGTACTCGCAAAGACCAATTAGAAGATATTATCGGTACAACAGAAGAAACAACCACCGGAATTGTCCGTCTCTTAGCTATGTTCAAAGATGGGGTTTTAACCTTCCCCGCCATGAATGTAAATGATGCTGATACTAAGCATTTCTTTGATAATCGCTACGGTACAGGTCAATCTACCCTTGATGGTATCATCCGCGCTACCAATGTTCTTTTAGCTGGCAAAGCCATTGTGGTTGCTGGTTATGGTTGGTGTGGCAAGGGTGTCGCCATGCGTGCTAAAGGACTTGGGGCTAATGTTATTATTACAGAAATTGACCCCACCAGAGCAATTGAAGCAGTGATGGATGGCTTCCGAGTCATGCCCATGGCTGAGGCTGCTTCCCAAGGAGACTTATTTGTTACTGTTACCGGAAATAAGCACGTCATCCGTCCCGAACATTTCGAGGTGATGAAAGATGGTGCTATGGTTGCGAACTCTGGTCACTTCGATATTGAAATTGACCTCAAATCTTTAGGTGCAAAGGCGAACACTGTTAAGGAAGTACGCAACTTTACTCAACAGTACCAAATGCCCAACGGTAAGTCCATTGTGGTGTTGGGGGAAGGACGCTTAATCAACCTGGCGGCAGCAGAAGGACATCCTAGTGCAGTGATGGATATGAGTTTTGCCAACCAAGCTTTAGCTTGTGAATATTTAGTTAAAAATAAAGGCACATTAGAACCAGGACTACATTCTATTCCTGCTGAAGTAGATAAAGATATTGCCCGCCTGAAACTTGAAGCGATGGGCATTGAAATTGATACTTTAACTTCAGAACAAATTGAGTATATGAACTCCTGGACTTCTGGAACTTAAAATTAGCTATTAATTAAAAGAAGAGACGTTTACTTTGAACGTCTCTTTTCAGTTTATTCAGAGTTCTTAATTAAGAAACTTTCTTTTTCTTTGAGGTAGAAATAGCACCAACAGTACCTAAAGCTAACAAAGCAAGAACAGAAGCTGGTTCGGGGACAGTTTCTACCTGGTTAGCAACAGTAGAAGCAGAACTAAACAAACCAGGTTCTCATAATATTTTTGCTTATTTATACTTAGCTTTCTAGTTAAACTATGCCTCTGAGTTTAACTCCCCAACTTTACGAGTGGCTTCGGCCAAATGTCGTAGACGAAGATAGGGTTATTACTGAAGTGATTTAAAGGAAATAGTCTCGTAAAAAGTCAAAACCTTACAAACAAAATTATTTCTTTTTTCTTTTACCTGAAGATTGACGAGATTTCTTCTTTTTAGTATTCTCCTGAGTTAAACCAAAGCCTTTTCAATAATCTTGATTGTTTTTACTGCTTTTAAATCTACACCAAATAGAGTACAAAGGGTAGGAAAATCATCTCTGAACCAGTCATCATCTTCATTATTCAATAAGCCTAATATTGGTTCAAAAGCCTCTAAAGCTTTAAGCTGCCCTAATGCACGCCAAGCATGAAGTGTACACCAAACTTCTGGACTATCTGATTTGGCTTGGTTAAGTTCTTCATCTGTGACCATTTTGATCAGTTCACTTATATGTTCCTGTCCTAAATTGAGTTCCTGAACATAATCTGGCCATTCTTGATTGGCTTGGCATTCCCCGTAATTAATTAACTCTGCCACAGGAGGTTGATATTTAGAGATGCTCATTTATTAACTTCCTCTGATTCGGTGTTTAAGCACTTTTCTACCTAACTCTTTCTCAGCAACTTTAGAGCAAATCTGGTTACTAAAAAACTTTAACTTTCTTGGCTTTCACTGATAGATTCAATTGGATTCTTCTCAGAAAAACCCCAGAAGAAAATTCCTGCTATGGCAACAATCATTAACCACTCTGGAGGAACTAATTCAGGATCGATCGCCCGAACCAATAAACGCAAACCGACTAATCCTACTGTGATATAACCGGCTGTTTCTAAATGAGTAAATATATCTAACCACTGGATAAATAACCCAGCTAAAAATCTGAGGATAATTACACCTATAGTTCCCCCAATAATAACTAACCAAATTTGGTCAGAAATAGCGATCGCGGTAGTGACACTATCTAGAGAGAAAGCCAAATCTGTTACGGCAATCATAGGGATCGCTTGCCATAATGAGACAAACTTCGGCCCATGTAATATTTCACTATCATCTTCATTAGAAGTAAAATAGTTAAAGACTAACCAAAGCAAATATAATGCTCCGATCACCTCAAACTGCCAGTATTGAATTACCCAAGTAGCTGTGAGGATGAGGATGATACGAAGAACATAGGACGCTACTAGACCGAAATTGAGGGCCTTACGCTGGAGTTGCTTATCTTCAAAACCTTGGGCAATGGAGGCTAGGGCAATGGCGTTGTCTGCTGATAATACCGCTTCTAAGGCAATGAGAATAAATAAAATTAAAGGAGCTTCAATGCCTATATCGAGAGGAGAATTAAGAAGTGAGTCTAGCATTAAAAGTTTTTGATGGCGAGTTAAAAATATTCATGTAAATAATGTTACCTTACTCCTTACTCCTTACTCCTTGCTCCCTGCTCTCTGCTCTCTACTGCCCATTTTATGTATTCTTGTTACAGAATGTTTCGCAAATGGCAGTTGATAGCGCAAATTAGGAAAATAAACTCGAAGAATTAGGAGTTATTTATTATGGGTTTATCAGACACTCAAGTTTTCATCGCTTTGGCTATTGCCTTAGTACCAGGCATCCTTGCCTTGCGTTTGTCTACGGAACTGTACAAATCCTGAGTTTGTTGAAATAAACAACCGTTAGTTTCTACTTTGGAGAGGTTAAAGGAGTTGGTTGTCACTTGTTGAGACACTATTGCCAACAAGTCACTCACAACCACCTTAGCCTCTTAATTTTTTTTTGTCGAGTTTCGGTTAGAACCGAGCAAATTGCTGTAAATTGTCTGAATAAGCATCAATGTGCAAGCTACGGAATTGTCATTGTTACTGGTTAGTTCTATCCCGATTCTATATGAGCCTAGAGGAATTTTGCTTTTCAGGTTAGAAAGCTAGCCACTGCGTACTGATTTTTTATCGCGATTTTTATTTTTACTAACCGTTTTGTAGTGGCCAGCAACGCACTCGCGAAAACTCGACTTTAAATTATAATGAACGCACTTAGATCCCCAGAACCAACTCCAGTAAAAAAACGTCCTTTGAAGACTAGACGCAAAAAGCTTCCTCAGCGTCAGCCTCAAGGTGCTATTGCTGCCGAGATAGCAGTAAAAGTACTAGCCAATGCTATTTTATCTGTGGCGGCGATTACAGCATTAATTAAGCTTTTACCCCATCACTTTTCTCAACAATCTAAATTCAGTGATGTTAAGCAAGAAGCAAATCGTACGGAAAAACGAGTCCAAGCTTTGCGGGAAAAATTGGAGTATACCCTGGGTACGGGTAATGAAGATGAAGTTATGAACTTACAAACTGGACTTAAAGATCCTGATAAGCTACCAGTAGTTTTTAATGACTAAATATCTTCAGAATTTAGGCAGTGAGGGGAGGGAGAAGTTCTTGTAGCCAAGGTTCAACGTTTTTGTTATACTGCCCGGAAGTTGATTCCTGAGCTAAAGAGCGTTGGTAATCAGCTACAGCACAATTCCAATCTCCCCTGAGATGGTAGCTGCGTCCTCTTTCGGCATAAATTCTTCCTTGCAAACGCTTTCCTAAGGCTAAAGCTAAATCAAAGTTCTCTATAGCTAAATCGTATAATCCTAACTGGCGAAAAGCGATCCCCTGGTTAATCCAAGCCCGAATATTACCAGGATTAAAATCTAAAGCAACTTCATAATCTTTTAAAGCCGCAGCTAAGTTACCTTGAGAGGCGTAGCAATTAGCACGGTTATTGTAGGCATTATCTAAGCGAGGGTTGATTTCTATAGCTTGAGAAAGATCCGCGATCGCCTCAGAGAGTTGACCATTTTTGCTATACATTAGCCCCCGATTATTATAATTGCTGGCATTATGAGGATTGCGTTCAATTAGCTGGGTAAGAATGGTGATCGCAGTTTGATAGTCTCCCCGTGCCGCTTTTTCTTCTACTGTTGTTAGTAAAGTTCTCTCCGAGTTTGGTTGTTCTTGCTCTGGACAAAACTCCACCGGATATAATCTTTGGGAAACAGAATTTTTTAAGCTGTCAGCGTTCATAATTTTTTTGATTAACTTTTTTATCCTAGATTCACCCTAGCTTTTATTTCCTGGTCGTGACTTGCTACCCTGTGTCACTCAATTAATCGTCTCAACCTTAGAGGTAATCGAGACTTTTATAGATGCTCAAAAAAACTACAACGATAGTTAAAAAGATTCCGCAAATTGCCTTAACAGGTCTTAACGCCAATAAGTTACCGTCGCCGTCATAGAATAGACTGGTAGAGAAATAGATAAAGACTTCCTACATAACAATATTGAGACTTTTAATCGCGATCGCCCTTACCTTGATAATTTGAAATATGACTGCAACTTTATTTCCTAATGCACCAGATGTTAGCCAAGAAGATTACTGCGTATTTGGTTTGGCTACCTGTTTTGTTCGAGATGATAGCGAAGTTCATCAAGTAGAAGTGATTGAACCAATTCCTTCTTCTGCCCTAGAAGCTATCCTCAAAGGTATCCCTACTTCCTACAAATTCGCTTGTGCCAAAGTTATAGGAGATATATTTGGTGAAGAACAACTACAACTTCCCCCTGATTTTCCTAGTGGAACACGATTTTGTGATGATTTTGTGGAAAGGGCTGTAGCTAGTTCGCGTACCTATAAAACTCGCCCAGAAGCTATGGTACACATTCCGATCGGAACCCTAAAAGATGATTTTAATTATTCCCTAGAAAGAAAAAGAGTCCTGAATATGAGTCGTGTTGTCTCCACTGACGATAACGTTAAGCAACATTCCCATACTCACCAAGTACTTTAAAATAACCTAATTACTATGCTGAAATTATACGGTGCTGCCCGTAGTCGTGCTGCTATTGTTGAGTGGTATCTTGAAGAGTTAAATATTCCCTATGAATTCGTTTCTTTGGATCTCACCGCAGGGGAACAAAAAAAACCAGCATTTTTAGCCATTAATCCCATTGGTAAAGTTCCCGCCATTGTTGATGGGGATTTTCAACTTTGGGAATCTGGAGCCATTCTGCTTTATTTAGCTGAAAAATACGGTAAGCTGCCTGAATCATTAGAAGAAAGGTCAAAGGTCAACCAATGGCTCTTATTTTCTAATGCCACTTTAGCCACTGGCATATTCGTAGAAGCTAACCGAGAAAAAGAAACTCCTCGCTTATTGACCCCTCTCAATGAGATTTTCCAAAAACAACCTTTCCTATTAGGAGACGAATTTAGCGTTGCTGATGTGGCAGTAGGTTCCACCCTAGGCTACATTCCCATTATGCTTAAGCTGGATATTAGTGATTATCCTGCTGTCGAGAATTACATCAAAAAAATGGCTCAACGCCCTGCCTTTCAAAAAGCGATCGGTAGTCGTTTTGGTTGACTAGACGGATTGATGGTAACTCGCTAACCTGGATGTGAGCAGATATTGCTTTTTATCTTTACTACCTAACACCAATCATATTTATGTCAGACCTAAATCGCGGCATCATGAAGTTCGACAATGCCGACAAACCTGTCGTTGTTGCTGTCTCCGCCGCCGTTATCCTAAGCAGTATCCTTTTGCTAATTCTTTGGGCGCTTAGAGTTGCTTATATGGTTAATTAAAGTTTGGGGCGCTTTTGCCCCTTAACCTTTACCCAGTTTCCTTGTCACCCAGTCTCCTCGTCTTAACTCTTTTATGCCGAATACGATCGCGCCCCATATCTTTGGCCTCATATAAAGCAATATCGGCGAGTTTAATTAATTGAGAAACTTGCAAATTCTCTGTTGCTGTTGCTGATATTTGACCAATACTCAGACTCAAAGAAAGGTTTAGCTGGTCTTCAATAATAGGTTCACTTCTTACCCGCGATAAGATGCGATTAGCCAATAAGATGCCGCGATCGCTAGAACAATCTGTGGCAAAAACCAAAAATTCATCTCCGCCGTATCGGGCTACAAAGTCGTAATGTCTTAGGGAAGAACGAATTCTTTGGGCAACTTCTTTTAAAGCAATATCTCCTGCTACATGGCCATATTTATCATTAATATCTTTGTAGTAGTCAACATCCAATAACATTAAAACAACTTGCTGCTGTTTGCGTTTAGCACTTGAAAACTCACGACTCAAAAGCACTTCCATACCTTTACGATTCCACACCTTAGTTAGGGGATCAATTAGTGCTTCTCGCTTTGCTTCATTTAGTTCTGAAAGTAACTGGGCTTGGGCTTCGGTTAAAGCAGATAATCGCAGTTCATTCTCTACCCATGCCGCAAGACTACTTAAGGTTTCTACATCTTTTGGTGAGAACTGTCGCGGAACTCTGTCAATGATACATAACGTTCCTAAATTTCTGCCATCATACCTTAAAGGATGCCCAGCATAAAAGCGAATATGAGGTTCTCCTGTTACTAAGGGATTATCAGCAAAGTCTGGGTTAAGCCAAGTATCTTCGACAACTAAAGCTTCGTGGCTGAGAATGGCGTGGCCACAGAAGGAAATTTCTCTAGGGGTTTGAGATGCTGTCAAGCCCTGTACTGATTTAAACCACTGGCATCTTTCTGAAACAAGTGACACAAGAGCAATGGGAACATTAAAGATCGTTTGAGCTAATCTGGTGATACGATCAAAGCGCTCTTCAGCAGGGGAACAAACCATTCTCACTGAATCAAGGGCTGCCAGTCTCTCTTTTTCATCACTAGGTATTTGTGGCCTTTTCATGTTTGGTCAATTCAGGGCTTAATTATAAATTATACGGACTATCACTAACAAAATTTTTAATCAGGCAATCGTTTCTAGATAAAATTACCCCATAAAGGCTTTATGGTTTCTCTATAAGAATTATTCCCAATGAGCCGTTGGGCATTTAATTTACTTGTTACATAACTAACCTGTAACCTCTTTCATGCCAGTTTTTGAGGATCAGAAATTCCCTGCTAGGGTTTCGTACTTAAGGAGGATTTTAATGACTGAAATATCTGGTTTTGGGCAGATATTAAGTTATTTGAAGTTAAAACTAAGGACAGACGTTGATAAGGAGAGTTGATCGGCATCTTAATAAGTAGGGATATTAACGGATCTAGATTATGACTCAATCCTACGATGTGATTATTGTTGGTGCTGGTGCTGGGGGAGGAACCCTTGCTTATGCTTTAGCTTCTACGGGTAAACGCATTCTGATTTTAGAGCAGGGAGATTATTTACCAAAAGAGAAAGCTAACTGGGATGCTGGTGAAATTTTTACGGCCGAACGCTATCAAACTAAGGAAGAATGGTTAGATAAGGAGCAAAAGGCTTTTAGTCCAGAAGCTTACTATTGTGTGGGAGGAAATACTAAACTTTATGGTGCTGTACTACAAAGGATGCGCCAAGAGGATTTTAGTGAAGTTGAGCATTACGATGGTATTTCTCCAGCTTGGCCCCTTGATTATCAAACTTTTGAGCCTTATTACACCCAAGCAGAGAAGCTTTATAAAATTCATGGTATAAGGGGAGAAGATCCTACTGAACCCCTAGCATCAGAAGATTATCCCTATCCTCCTTTACCCCACGAACCTCGCATTCAAGAGGTTGCCGATGGTTTGCAAGCAGCAGGTTTACAACCCTTTCATCTTACCTTGGCTGTTGATCGAGATGTGGAAAATACGCAACAGAGTAAATGTATCCGTTGCGATACTTGCGATCCTTACCCTTGTTTGATAGATGCTAAGTGCGATGCTCAAGTTGCTTGTGTTGACCGCGCTTTAGAATATGATAATGTCACTTTATTGGTTAATGCCCGTGTTACTCGTTTAATAACCAATGAAACAGGAACAACCGTTAATCAAGTAGAAGCTGAGGTTGAGGGAAAAACTGCACTATTTTATGGGGAAATTGTGGTGGTTTCCTGCGGGGCAATTAATTCTGCCCGGTTGTTATTGAATTCTGCTAATGAACAACATCCTGAAGGCTTAGCTAACTCTTCTGGTTTAGTGGGGCGTAATCTCATGTTCCATAACCACTCAGGAGTGACAGCAGTTTCAACTAAGCGTAATGAAACTGTTTTTCAAAAGACTTTAGGTTTTAATGATTTTTATTTCCAAGGGCCAAAAAGTGACTATCCTTTAGGTTCAATTCAGTTAACAGGTAAAGCTAAGTGGCAGCGTTTACAAAAGTTTGCCCCTCCATTTGTACCTAAGTTTATAATTCAATATATGGCTGGGCATTCTGTGGATTTTTGGGTGACAACCGAGGATTTGCCCCATGAGAATAATCGAGTTTATGTCAATTCTCAAGGAAAGTTAGTAGTGGAACATGAGGTGAATAATCTTAAACCTCACCAAGAGTTAATTGAGGTTTTAAAAGAATATTTACGTAAACAGGATTTCTACTTTTTCTGGACAAATCGGATGCCTTTAAAGGTGGTTTGGCATCAAATTGGTACTTGTAAGTTTGGTGAAAATCCTCAAACTAGCGTTCTTGATTTAGATTGTCGCAGCCACGATTTAGAAAACTTGTATGTGGTTGATGCTAGCTTTATGCCTTCAATGGGAGCAATGAATCCTACTTTAACAATGATTGCTAATGCTTTACGAGTAGCGGATCATCTTAAAGAAAGATTAGGGGTTACTCAAAAGCCACAACTAGTTAATCAATGAACATTGATCACTGATTAGCCCTAGTATCCTGTACCGCAGCCCAAAATAAGAAGCCACTAATGGGAATACAAGCAACAAGAATAATTAATGTTGTCAAATTCCCTAAGTCAGGATCTCCGTAAGAAAGTTCAAAAATTGAGCCAACTGCGGCGATCGCAGTGATACAAGATCCTAATAAAAATACACCACTTTTTGGTGTCACTACTGTAGCTCCTTGGAGTTGGTTATTATTATACTTACTCTATAGTATTGACTGCATTAGCTGAGAAACCTTGTTTGTGCAGTTCTTCGGCCAAGACTAGATCATTTTTCACCCTGTCTACGAATAGTACTCCGGTGAGATGATCCATTTCATGTTGAATGGCGCGGGCTAAAAGCCCTTTGGCTTTGAATTTACGCGGACGACCGTTTTCGTCTTTAAAGGTTACTTGAATCGTTCTAGGGCGAATAACATCTAAATAAACTCCTGGTATACTCAGGCAACCTTCTTCCCCTGGACACAAATCCGAACTGTACTTAGTTATTTTCGGATTAATTAAGACTAAGGGAGGATTAGCTGCATTTTCTGGATCGCAGTCGATGACAATTAATTGCTTATTAATTGCTACTTGAGGGGCAGCTAAACCAATACCATCAGAGCTGTACATGGTTTGGAGCATTTCCCTAATTAACAGACGGACGCTATCATCTACTTTGGTAATACGCTTGGTAGGTTGGCGTAAGGCGTGATCGCCAAGATAATGGATTTGTAAGGGGGGCTTGGCTAATTTAGTTTTTTCTACAGCTATTAGAGAAGTCATAAATGGGTTTATTATAAACAAATTCAACTGATTTACTGGGCAGTATCTCTAATGATTACTGATAATTATTGAGACGCTATTAAGTACGCTTCTCTTTATCATCTTAAAATAATTTAGCTATAAGTGCATCATTGATAACTGAATTATTGATAATTAATTTTTATGTCTTTACAATGGAAATATCTACTGAAAAACCTGGGAGAATGGCAAGGTTCTTTTACTCGTTTGTCTCCGAATGGAGAAGAGTTGGAAGATACACCAACTATTGTTACTCTAGAAGGATTGAATGACAATAAGACCATACATCAAGTTGTACGCAGGCTTCCTCCTCATCAGCCTCCTAATCATTTAGTTTTGGAGTATAGTTCTTTAGGAAATAGTATTCTCTTTTTTGAGAATGGTGCTTTTTGTCAAGGTTCTATGCAATGGAGTCCTTATTCTCAATTTGGGGCAGAATTAGGTCTGATTTTTGGTGAGCGCCGTTTGCGTTTGGTACAACTTTTTGAAGGTTCTGGTGATAGTAAGTTAACTAGCTTGACTTTAATTAGAGAAAAGTTAGCTGGTTCACAAACTCCTGAACGTCCTCCTTTAAGTTTAGAACATTTATTAGGAGAATGGCAGGGTGAAGCTATTACTATCTATCCTGACAGGAGAAAACCTGACACTTTTCAAACTCATTTAGCTATTCAACATGAAGGTAATAGTCGAATTAAACAGAAGTTAACTTTTGGGACAAGAACTATTGAATCTTCAGCACAGATTACTGATTCTAAGTTAACTTTTGACCAAAGTGAAATGCAGATGCAAGTTTTGTTTTTACCTGATGGTTGTTCTTCTAATTGTCCTGTAAACATTAAGCCTCGTTTGCCTTTTGTTCTTGAACTTGGTTGGTTAATTGAACCAAGATTACGACAACGAATTATTCGGAGTTATAGCCCTAAAGGAGAGTGGTTGAGTGTTACTTTTGTTGAGGAAAGGAAGTTGGGTAATGGGTAATGATGATAAGTTAAGCTGTTATTCGATTAGTTAACTGTTTTTAGTTATTAGCTGTTAGCTTTTAATATGAAATAGCAAAGATAATACTACAGATAAACAACTTTCGTATCGCTTATTTCTGGTCAATCCTGCTTTTAATTAATCTGTGGGTAGAATTAGTTTTATTGGGGGACTAGCCCCCCAAACCCCCCAGTGGGGAAACAAGTGTTTCCCCACGCCCCTTCCTAACCGCTTCGCTCTTCGTTAGTTGTATTTTCCTGGCTAGTTCAGTGGTTGCTCTGTCCTCATAAATAGACTTAGTAATAAAGCGCATTTAGACTCAGGCTCATTGTTTAAAAGGTTATTCACTAATAACTAACAGCTAAGAGCTAAATTCAGTTCTACTTGTAGCAAACATTTGGCTATTTCATATGAAACACAAGCTAGTATACTCCTAACTTATCTCTTTCTTTAAGATAGTTTCCACCTTCACCCTGTAAATAAAGTTCACCTGTCATACCTTTATGAAGCTGATCAAAATCACGGCGATATGACCTAATATTAACTACTTGTAATTTTATATCTCTGATATCTTTTCTACCAGTAATTTCAAAGTAGTATGGTTCCCCAGGAAGGGATTTTTTAATAGTAAGTTGATAAGCTTCTGAAAAAGTGTCTCCTGTTTTTATACATCCTTTATCACAAGAGCCTGAAATCCAATATATTGCATCTAATTTAACCACGCTATCGACGTCAAACTCTTTGGTTGTCTTTTTGTTCATTATCTTCTTCGTACCAAAACTATTGTAATGATAGTGAAGCCAGTTACCAATACTCCTATAACTCTATTCCAAAAGTCTCAATTAGCAATTAGCTATTAGCAATTAACAGCCTCCTTCTCCTTTTCCAACACTTTGTTTTGAGAGTGCAATTCTTCTAACATTTCAATAACTTCTCTTTCAAAAGCAACTTGAGCGCGATTGGTTTTACCGCCAATATAGAATCTATCACCTTTTTCTAATGCCCAAATTTGCGAGTGAGAAACGTAACTCATTATTACACTAATCATCAATAAACCAAAGCCAGTGTAAACGAAAGGTATACCAGGATCTGCTTTTATTTGTAAGCCGGTTGCGCCTATTAATTCTAATACTTGTAAGTTAATACCATTAACTTTAGTAGACATTCCTGGACGTATCGCACTAACAAGTTTACCTGTTACGTCATAAACTAACATGGTTCCTTGCAAGTCTTTGGCGAGTAAAGAAACTCCTTCACTTAAATCAGGTTTTGTGGGTATCCAACTTCCCCAAATTCGCCCTTGACCTTCAAGCTGTAAAGGAGCCATAGGAAATTGGAAAACAGGACTATTGTTCAGTTTTACCTTTACCCCGGCAATGCTCCAATCTGTTTGATAAAAAGTGATGCCTTGATAACGGAGGGGTTTGTTTACATAAATGGTTTGTCGATCTAATTCTTTGTCTTCGTTGTCAACAACAGAAAGGTCAGAATAAAACTGGTCAATTTGACCCGATGAACTATAATCAATCCAAAACCGATTAACTTTAACTGACCAATCTTTGTTGATTTGCGAAGGTGCGAAAACTCCAGACTCGAAAACATTTTTAATTTGAAAAGTTTCTCCGCTAGGAACCATTTCTTGAGCAATGAATCCCGTTAATGCCCCAATTATTGCTCCGGCCAAAATAAGCAACATACTAGCATGAACAATAATTGGTCCGATGCGCCCCATAATGCCTTTACGGGCATAAAGTTTATCATCAGTTTGAAAAACTAAATAGTTGCGTTTTTTTAATAAAGGAATTAAAGAGTTAAGAGAAGCTGTATCTAATTCTGTACTTAGAGCAAGTTTGGCAAATTGTTGGGGCTTTTCGTAATATTTCCATAAACGGGCTGCTTTTAGGGCCGGAAATTGGCGAGTAAAAGTACAGGCGGTTAAGCTACTGCCAAATAAGATTAAGAGGGAAAGAAACCACCAAGTACGATAAACATGATCTAAACCAAGGATTAAAATTACTTTCCAAGTTACAAAACCAAATAAGGCAGGGGAGAGAGGATAGTTTTCTTGATAAAAAGCGACAGATTGTCCTTGTTCAATTACTGTGCCGCTAATACTAAAAACTGCGATCGCTAGTAATAAAACAATTGCTAGCCGCAAGTTAGCGATGATACTAATAAGTTTCCGAATAGAAGTTTTAAGGTTAGTTGGAAAAGAAGCTGATGCAGTCATAAATATAGTAGTCTTTAAAAGTTAAAAAATACCTACAGGAAGACGAGATAAAAGAGAAAATACCCCAAATCCTAATAATAATGCTCCACTAAGAGAATTAATCCAACCAGACCAACGGCGTAGTTGTAAAATCTTTTTGATAGAGGCGGTGAATGTTCCGGCTAAGATTAAGGGTGCAACATAACCTGCCCCGTAAGCAAGTAATAAGAAGCCTCCGAAAACTAAGTCTTGAGTTTTTGCTACCCAAGCTAGTAAAGTAGCGAGTACGGGGGTACTGCAAGGAGAGGCAATTAAACCAAAGGTTAAACCTAATAAATAAGAACGTATTCCATCGGGTAAGTCATCGGTGATCCAATCTGTTGCCCCTAAAGAAGGGAAGCGTAGAGGGATGATTTCTAAAAGGTTAAGCCCCATGAGAATGGCGATGATGCTGACGAAAATGGGTAAACCTATCCCGATTTGCCCATAGACTTTGCCCAGAGAAGCAGCAAAGATGCCTAACCCAGCTAGGGTAGTTGCTAAACCGAGGGAAAACCAGACGGATTGGAAAAGCCCTTGCAATTTACCTTTCTCTTCGTAGCCGCCGATATAACCAATGGTGATAGGTAACATAGAGAGCATACAAGGAGTGAGACTAGTAAGCAATCCGGCAGCAAAAATAATTCCTAAACTTACGGGGCTGAGGTGAGTTAGCTGAGTAGAAACTAAGGTATTAGCAAATTGTTCGAGTTGGTAAAGTTGAGTTTGTAGAGTTTCCAACATGAAGGATTTAGGTTAAGAAAAATTCATACTTTTATTGAATTGTAACTTAGGTGATGGCTAATAGCTAATAGTTAGTAGATAATTGAGCTAATAAAATTACAATTTCTTTGCATTAAAACTAGACTCTTTTTAGTTTGGTTAGGATGGTGTTTTCTGTTTCAAATCAAGAAGAAAAAGATGATTGCTGACAAAACACTATTAGATCCTGCTTTCGCTAGGGATAAGTTTTTGCTACGACAAAAACACCTTTCTATTTCCCAAAAATATTATGTTTGGGATGAAGAAGAACAAGTTATTTTGTTTATCGAACGTCCCAGTCATTTCTTACAAACTTTAGGTGCTGCTTTAGTGGGAATTATTCTGGGCATTGCTGCTGCGATCGCTTTAGATATTATCTCATCTTTTATACTACTAGGAATTGACAGCTATTTTTTAATTTTTCTTGACTTTTGTATCGCTTTAATAGTTGCTTTTGTAGTAATGATAGTTCTCAGTCCTAAGCGTCATGTGAATATTTACCGGGATGAGAGTAAAACAGAACAACTATTAGAGATTCAACAAGAAAGTAAATGGCAATTCCCCTATGCTTATTATCAAATTAAAGATGCCCGTGGCATGAAGTTAGCCAGGTTACAAAAAAATTACTTTTATGACCTAATTAGAAAGCGTTGGTACTGCTATCTTAACGATGGTTCTCTTTTATGTACCATCAAAGAAGATTCTGTTGTGATGGCGATTTTACGCCGCTTCTTTGGTAGTTTTTATGGTTTACTAAGAACCAACTTTGTCATTCTTGCAGGAAGAAGAGAAAGATTGGTCGGAACTTTTAACCGTAAGTGCACTCTTTTAGATCGTTACGTTCTTGATATGAGTGATGATCCAGAAAGAGTTATTGATCGCCGCATTGCTGTTGCTATTGGCATCATGTTGGATACAGGAGAAAGAAGATAATTGTTGTTACGTACATTTACTTATAGTCAGTTTATTCAGTAACAATATAGTGACTGCCACTAAGAAAAATCAGATTTCTGCTGATATTTTAAAAATATTTATGTTGCTAGGTGTATCCCCAAAAGCAATTTTTATGCTATTTTTTGGGAAACCTCTGATTTAAATAATGTCTGATTTAGAAAAGACTGGCACTATTTATGTGCAGGATTATGTTTCTGGCAAACCTAGCCAACTTTTTACTCTTAATTTAGCTACTGGAAAAGCCACTTTAATAGGAGCAATTACCACTAAAGTCTATGATTTAGCTTTCGTAAATCAAAGTCTTTATGGACTCAACAAGAAAAGCTTTGGCTTTCTTGATAAAAAAGGTCTTGGCTTCCGCAAAACTATGAAGCTAATCAAGATTGATCCAGCAACAGGACAACCAGAAACAATCGGAGATACTCAATTTGATGTAGTTGGATTAGCCTATAATCCCGTGACTAAAAAGCTCTATGCAACTGCTCACAGAGATTATCAGATTGTTGAGATTAATCCCAGCAACGGTAAAGGTACTCCAGTTGTCACCTTAAGCGATCGCAACCATCTATGTGGGGAAATCGCTTTTGATAGTGAAGGTAAAGCTTATATCACCCTAACTACCTCAGACTTAAAAAAGCACTTAGCTACTTGCGATCTAACAACAGGAAAAGTCTCAATGATTGGAGATATTGGTTTTCCTGGATTAGCCAGTATGAAATTTATTGGCAACACCCTCTATGGAATAGCTGGGGAGTATGCAGGATTGGGGGGTAGTAATGGTCAGGTTATTAGTATTGACATAGCTACAGGACAAGGCAGTTTAGTCATTACAACAGATCCGCCAATGTGCTGGGCTGGCATGGCTGTTTACGGAAATACAGTAACTGTAACTCAGCCCCAAACGTTTGAACCGATTGAGAAGACAACCCCATCTTCTGAGGTTATACCACCTCAATCTGTACCAGCACTCCAATCAACAATTGTTCAAAGTGATACAACTACTAAGGAAGAAGAAATGACGATTTTAACTATCGATACCAAAGATAACTGTTACCTCATTAATACTGAGGAAATGAACCACCTGCAAGAAAATGTAGCTCGTTCATTCAGCCTAGAATCAGGAACTTTTGATATTCAAATCACTAGCGGGCATTATAATCATAGCCAAAGTCAAACAGAAGGAGAGCCTTTCGTTCTTCTCTGGATTTATGGAGTTGATGGCAACACCTTTATTAATAAAAATACGGGCATTGAGGTCGGTACAACTTGGACTACTTTAAATGGCTATGGAGATCGCTTACAGTTAGAAGTGACAGGACAAGCTGTTTTGTGTGCCTTATTCCTAGACGTTAATAATGAAGATAATAGTGGCTCAGTCGAGCTTTCTATCTCCAGCAATAAGAAATACTTCAACCCTCAAACTGTAACAGTTGATAGTAAGGAAAACTGCTATGTCCTCAATGCAGATAATTTAAAAACCCTGCAACAAAAGGATGCCAATCTTATTGAATTAACTCCGGGTAACTATCGCTTCAAAATTCGCGAATCCAATGCAAGTTATTGGTCAAGCGAGAAAAAGTTTCAGTTAGAACCTTGGGCTTTGCTTTGGATTAAGGAAGGGAAGTTTATTCCTAAACTCACTGGTAATGAAGTCGAGGAAACTTGGTGT
Organism: uncultured cyanobacterium; assembly: GCA_963793425.1. Lineage (GTDB taxonomy): Bacteria > Cyanobacteriota > Cyanobacteriia > Cyanobacteriales > CAWCAG01 > CAWCAG01. The sequence goes on from CAWCAG010000001.1 coordinate 263,403, forward strand.
TCTTTGAACGGACTTAAAGATGAAGTTATTCTAGAAGTCAAAGAAAAAACAATCGTATCAGGATTCTTTTTCGATACCTACAAAGAAGATAATGAAGGGCAAATAATTCTAGCAATAGAAACAGTAAGCGCAACTGAATTAACTGAAATTTATGAAGAACACGAAACAATCACCACAAGTTCAAGTAGTAGTAGCAGTAGCCAACAGAATGTTGATGTCAGTACCTCCGGTGACACAAGCTCACAAGAAGAAACCGTTGGTGTAGGTATCTCTGGCAGTGGTATGAATTTTAGTAGTAGCAGCGGTAGCAGCAGTAGCAGCAGTGGTAGTAGCAGCTTCAGCTTCCAATTTGACCAATCTCAAATGGAAGATATGTGGGAGCAAATATCTTCTAAAATCGAGACTTCCGTAGCAGTTAACAACACAGGAGAAGAGAATAAACAAGCCTATTGGGATAATTTAGAAAAATGGATTCTTCAAGGCTATCAACAGCAAGTTAAAGACCTTACTACCCAAGTAGCACGGGTAGAATTTATGATGAAGGCTTTCTCTCAACAGATGGAGGGAAACTTCAACCAAATATTCCAAGCTTGGTCTAGTCATTTTGACAGTCGCTTAAACGAGTTAATTAATACGAGAATTGTTGCTACTATTGAAGAACAAGTAAGGCTGAAAACCAGCGAGCAAACCCAAGATATTAAGAAACTGGTAGTTGACCAGATGCAAAGTGACATCGACAAACGTCTTGAAACCGCTCTCAATTTGAAACTCAGCCAGCAAACCCAAGATATTAAGAAACTGGTAGTTGAGCAGATGCAAGGTGACATTGACAAACGCATTGAGACTGTAGTTAATGTTAAATTCAGTGACCAAACTCCAAATATCAATAGCTCCATAATCAATAATATCCAAGAGCAAATGGATCAGCGTATCAATACTGTCGTCACCATGAAAATTGATGACCAAACTGAGAACCTGAAAAACCTGGTAATTCAGCAACTTCAGACCAATATGGACAACCGCATTGATAATGCAGTTGAACTGAAAATAACTGACCAAACTGAGAACTTGAAAAACTTGGTAATTCAGCAACTTCAGACCAATATGGACAACCGCATTGACAACGCAGTTGAACTGAAAATAACTGACAAGACCGAGGCTCTTAAAAACTTAGTAATTCAGCAGCTAGAGGCAAATATTGATAAGCGCATTCAGATGTTTGTGGAGCAATCTACTAACAATAACTTACAGCTAGTAGCGAATAATGTCATGGGTAATATTGACAACCGCATTACTGCCAACTTTGAAAACCAAATTCTCAACCTGCGGGAAGACTTGACCTCTCTTGTTAGAAGCGAACTCAACAATAACTATACTGATTCTCTGAAATCTCTTCTCTTTGCTGACATTAAAAACCAACAATTCTACCTCGACACCCAATCTATCAAAGCTGAAGTAGAAAACTTCTACTCACGATTAGGACAGTTCGAGACACAATTAAACCTTCGTATTGCCCAAGGAGATACCAGACTTTACAACTGGACTCTAGAGCAGTTGAGCGCTCTCCAAGGTTGCATAAGTGATCGCCAAGCCTTGGTAAATATGTTCGAGTCTTTTAGCGCCAAACTCAAAACTGCATTAGATGGCGCACCCTGCGTACAACCTACTCGCTTTTCTGCTTGGGTAACAACAGAAAACAACCCCCAAATCGAACCAATCCAGCCTAATCAATTACCAGAAGGATAACAGAGTAATACCGTCTTCCTTGGTTGTATTAGAGATAGTCTAGTTGGGTAAGGGGTGAAGGTTTAGATTCCTAGCTTTTTTCCCTTACCTCATAAGAAGTCGTACAAGATTATTTGTATATTTACTATTGAGTTATACATCTGTAGCCTAGGGCAACGCTGCGCGAAACCCAAACCATAATTTTTGTAGCTCACCACTTGCGAGAATTGCTATAAATTACTTGTAATTTTGTAACCATTGACGAAACTCCCTCATTAAAGCGTTTTCTCCCTTGTCTCCTCGCTTTCTTATTTAGCTCGCTACCTCTTCAGCATCAGCTAACCGAAACTCCAAATTATTCAACTTAAGCTGCTTAGCTTTATTCTCAGCTTGGATAAGCATCCCAGAAGAAATATCAACACCAATCACTTTCCCTTTCTTACCTACCAACTTTGCTGCTGCGATCGCACAATGTCCTGTCCCCGTGGCAATATCTAAAACCCTTTGCCCAAGCTTCACTTGTCCATATTCAACCAAACGATTAGCAATGTTCAAGTGCCAATCACTACTATCATATTTTTCACTTCTTCCTGTATATAAATCCGCGATTTCTTGCTTGTAATTATGCAAATCAATTTTATTCATTTGCAAAAAGGTTTAGCTAGAAGACCCAAATTTTCTTGTAAATTATCCGTGATTTTGTAGCCATTGACGAAACTCCCTGAGTAAAGCATTTTCTCCCTTTTCTTCTCGCTTTGCCAAAAACTCTAGAATCACAAACTTAGATAAAATTGGTAAAATCTTAGACCTTTCTTGTTCCCCATAACCCCCTTTTTGCAAACAGTAAATAAATAATCTTTCACCATCAAATCGCCAAACTTCCCCAATTCCTAAAGCCTGATAAATCTCCAAACGATTTAGAGAACTGCTGGTAATATCAACTTCAATGGCCAAATCAGGAACAGGATCAACCTGAAAATTAAACTTGGTTTTGCCCCGTACCAATGCCTCATTGGTAATGTAATAACATTCATCAGGTTCAATGCCTTTTTGCAAATCTTTCCGACTCAGAGTAGTTGAACAAAGACTCGCTATTTCTAAGCCTAATACTTCTGTTGTGGTTTGCACCAATCTCCCTAAAAACCCCTTGTTAATTTCATGTTCGGGTAAAGGAGTCATGATTTCTAATTTGCCTTGATCGTAAGTTAATTGTTGATTAGGACTTTCCGCTAAATCTAACAACAAAGCTTGGTAAGTTTCCCAGCGTACTCCTGTTAATAGGGTTCCAGCTAGAGGTGGGAATGATGCTTGAGTTATCATAAGTTTTCACACCATTTTGTAACCAAATAATTTTAGACTAATCTAAATAACGATCAAGAAAAATTCCCAACCCATTATGTACTCTCGCTGCTGTTGCGGGAGGACGATCAATAAGTTGATCTCCGAGTACTAATGAAGTTGAACTTCCTCCATCAAGATTGAGGGCATCAATTGCTCCTAAACGCTGCATTAACTGGGCCATTTCTGTTAAAGTGGGGCCGCGATCGCCCACACGACGATGAACCGCAGCAATGATGATTTTGCCTTGGGAAGTTGTACCGATGGCACTGCGGGAAGCCTTTTGAGTATTAAAGGCTGCACTAAATTGTTCCCCTGCACCATCTAAAACAATTTGTTGATTATTAACGAGTAAAGGCCCTGCACCCAAAATGTTAGGATAGTCTGCAAAGTCTCCAGGAGTGGTATTGCTAGTAATATTAATCTGGGTGGCAACGGGTAAATTGGCTGCGGCAGTTTTGAAAGAGCGCAGGGCTAATAAGTATCCGTTTTCAGGAATAGCAAAAGCTTGAGTACCTGCTTTCCCTGCCGGAATTTGCCCTGTAACCTGGTTATTCTGCACCATAACCATAATCTCATTATCGCTGAGGGGAGTGTAACTAGAACCCCATTCAGGGCTGTAGAGGGAGACTCCAGCCTTGATATAGCCACTATTAACGTGTTGGATGGGATAACTTTGTCCGGTGGAAGTAGTTAGGGTGGATTGTAAACTGAGGCGGCCAATTTTCACCCTACCTTGATTATCCCAGGCGATCGCACCTCGATTTAAAATCGGGCAGAAAACCACTGATTATCCTCACGAATTGCCCCTAATGGTAGCTTGTTGTTGCGGTTAAAAAAGCCCCCATTAATAGCCGCAGAACTTCTTACCTGCCTTGCTGTGCTAACAATAGGATTAATACCTGTCATGCCATCATTTGGCCAAATTGGTTGCAAGGAAATACCTGGGGTACTTAAATCTACTTCTAACCAAACCACCGGAAACTTACCTGTCGGCAGGTTAATAAATTGCTGTTGCCACCGTACTCCCGGACTCCAGAGAATATCTTTGGGGGTGAAGGTTTCCGGTTGAATATCAATAACTAAACGAGGGGGATTAGCTAGACTCGAAACATTTAACTCTTGCCCTGTGGGGACATCCACTCGCAGGATGGCTTGATTATTAGATTGTTCTAAACTAAACACAGGAGGATCAGTAGGTTTATTACCTGCGGTTTCTGGTAAGGGTGCAAAGCGCTGCAATAAGAGAGGATCAACACCACCTTGAATAGTTACCACCCCTTGACCAAGAACTTGCCAAGCTGTAGGCTTATCTAAGTTAAGGATGATTTGCTGTCCTTGTCCTTGAGAACGATAGCTGGCATTGCTAAGGCGGGAAGGAGCATAATTAATTTGCAGAGTATCCCCTACCACCTCCATTTGCCAACCAGCAGTTTGGGCAAAATCAGTAACATCAAGATAGCGATAGGGGCTGATTAGTTGGGCATTAAGGGTAAAAGTTTGGGAAGCATTGACAGGAAACCAACGTACAGGCTGCAAAGTAGGATTGTTGGTACTCAACAACTCCATACCCAACATTTGCATCGCCCCAGTATCGCTGATACCAGTACGCATTGCTGCGGTTGTGCTTCCTTGCCACTGACTCCAAGCTACAGGCATGGTACGACCATTAATGGCGATTTGGCTACCTTGACGTATTGCTTGGGTAGAAGAGAGGTTGTTTTCTGTTATTAAGGGAGTAAGAATTGGGGGTTCTAAACTTGCTTCTTCCGGGGAAATAGTTTCTACAACAACATTTTCCTCTGTTGCATTAGCTAAGGATGGTTTAGGGAATAAACAATAGGCAAAAGGTAATAAGACGAAGAGATACAAAGAAACTTTATTGAAGGAAAATAACACTTTAGTTTGACAACTCATTTAATCTCACCATAGTAAATCAAAAAGATTACTAACTATTGATAATTTACGGGAATGGTGACGATAAACTTAACCTAGTTAGTTCCGCAACCAATATAAATAGTATAAAAATTTCCCAGGGTAGATGTTTACCTTCCATGTCCATTTTAAGAAAGCTCCCAACCCCGCACCGAAAGAAATATTTTTTTTGAATTGAGACTGAATTTTATCTGATGAAATAATTATAGCATAAATTATGCAACAATAAATAGAACAAAGTCAATATGAGAGTCATCACGTAAGGGCGACCCGTCTGTTCTTAATTTCAGTCACCAACAAACCAAACTAATTGGGTCGCCCTTGACGGGGATTAAAGGTAGATTGCAGCATTAATTAGAAACAGAATCCCCTCAAATGATTATTCAATCCTCACGGGAGTATGTAGCAAAATGGCAAGCAAAAGTAATTTTGCCACTTCTAAAAAGCATTGTAGCCAAGCATTCCAGCTAAATTGAACACCCAAACAACTTCCCACCTTGCAAATATAAATATATAACTATCAGCAACTAGCAACTAGCAACTAGCCATTAGCAACTAACAATATTGTGAAATTTGCCTATTTCCTATAAGATTGCTAATCCAGGACATTAACAGCATCGTAATCATGCTATTAGTGTTTTCAACTTATTCAATCCTTTATGTAATTAAGGGAATATTACTTAGGGAATATCTCGCCCAGATAACGGCAAGTAAAAAGTGATATTTTCCTCACCGCAATTCATAGCCAAAGACGAAAACTCGAAGTCTTGGCACGATAAGTTAACTAGCGGTAAGGATATATATTCCATAAGTCCCTATAATTAATCAATCGGAGTGGCAGTCAAACTTTAAGTTAGGCAAAAGGCGACCAGCCTTTAAGTTAAGTAAATAAACTTCTTATCTTTACACAAAAATGATCATGAATAACAGGAGTGTACGGGCCAATCGGCAGTCTACTTTAACCCAAAATCAGACTCCCTATCCAGGCCAGCGTTGGTTAGTTGAAGAAAGGGATGCTTGTGGGGTGGGCTTTATTGCTGATTCTACTGGCAAAGCTAGTCATAAACTCATAGAACAGTCTTTATCTGCTTTGGGTTGTTTGGAACATAGAGGCGGCTGTAGTGCTGACCAGGATTCTGGAGACGGATCTGGAATAATGACCGCAGTTCCTTTACAGGTCTTGCAGCCTTGGTTTGAGCAAGAAAATCTTACCATGCCTACTGAAGAAAAGTTAGGGGTGGGGATGGTGTTTTTGCCTCAAGATGAAGCAGAAGCAAAAGAAGGTCGTGGTTTCATTGAAAATGTTGTTGAAGAGGAAGGCTTAAAGGTTTTAGGTTGGCGAGTTGTCCCTGTCTTTCCGGAAGTTTTAGGGCCTCAAGCCAAGGAAAATCAGCCCCGTATTGAACAAATTTTCGTAACATCTTCAACCCTACAAGGAGATGAATTAGATCGGGTTTTATATGTAGCGCGATCGCGGGTAGGTAAGAAATTAGCAGAGAATTTCTATATTTGTTCTTTCTCCTGTCGCACCATCGTTTACAAAGGAATGGTTAGAGCAGCGATTTTAGGGGAATTTTATGGGGATTTAAAAGACCCTAATTACGAAAGCTGCTTTGCTGTTTATCATCGCCGCTTCAGCACTAATACCATGCCGAAATGGCCCTTAGCACAGCCGATGCGTTTGCTGGGTCATAATGGGGAAATTAATACCCTTTTAGGTAACATCAATTGGATGATGGCGAGAGAGTCGAATTTATCTGCCCCTAATTGGAGCGAGGAAGCCCTAGAAGGACTGAAGCCCTTAGTTAATAGTGAAAATAGCGACTCTTCTAATTTAGACAGTGCTATGGAGTTGCTGGTGCGGACAGGCATCAGCCCCTTAGAAGCAGCCATGATTCTTGTGCCAGAGGCTTATAAAAATCAACCTGATTTGGAACAATATCCAGAAATTGTCGATTTTTACGAATACTATAGCGGCTTACAAGAACCTTGGGATGGGCCAGCTTTACTGGTATTTAGTGATGGCAAAACCGTTGGGGCAACCTTAGATCGGAATGGTTTACGGCCGGCACGGTATAGCATTACTAAAGATGGTTATGTGGTCGTAGCTTCTGAAGCTGGGGTGGTGGATTTACCAGAGGCAGATATTGTTACCAAAGGTAGGTTAGGGCCAGGACAAATGATTGCAGTGGACTTAGAAAGTCATGAAGTCTTAACCAACTGGGAAATTAAACAGCGCATCGCTAATCAGCGTCCTTTTGGTGAATGGATTAAACAACATCGTCGCAACATTCAACCCCAACCCTTCACAGCAGAAATCACTTTAGATAATACCTTACTGCGTAATCAAACTGCTTTTGGTTACACAGCAGAAGATGTGGACATGATTATTGTCCCCATGGCAACAGCAGGGAAAGAACCAACCTTTTGTATGGGAGACGACATTCCCTTAGCCATCCTTTCTGACAAACCCCGCCTCCTTTACGACTATTTTAAACAGCGTTTTGCTCAAGTAACCAATCCTCCCATTGACCCTTTGCGGGAAACCTTGGTGATGTCTTTAAGTATGCAGTTAGGGGAAAGGGGCAACCTCCTGGCAGCATCTCCGGCAGGGGCGAAGTTACTGAAAATAGAAAGTCCTTTGCTGAATGAAGCAGAATTAACTGCGGTGATAGAACAAAAGGAATTTCCTTGCACCAAACTATCAACCCTCTATAAAATTACTACAGGGCCAGAAGGTTTAGCTGCTGCTGTCGAAAAGTTATGTCAAGAAGCTGCCGCCGCAGTGGAAAAGGGAGCAAAAATCTTAGTGCTTAGTGAACGGGAAGGGGATAGTATAAATGAAGAATCTAGTTACATTCCCCCCTTACTAGCAGTAGGGGCTGTTCACCACCACCTAATTCGCTCTGGATTGCGCCTCAAAGCAAGCATAGTTGTTGATACTGCTCAATGTTGGAGTACTCACCATTACGCTTGCTTAATTGGTTATGGGGCTTCGGCGATTTGTCCCTACCTGGCACTAGAAACCTTAAGGCAATGGTGGCATGAGAGCAAAACCCAAAAATTAATGGAGCGGGGTAAAATTGAAAAAATCAGCCTCACTACAGCTTTAAAACAATACCGTCAAGCCGTAGAAGCAGGTTTGTTGAAAATCCTCTCCAAAATGGGTATTTCCCTCCTCTCTTCTTACCACGGGGCGCAGATTTTTGAAGCCATTGGTTTAGGAGTAGATTTAGTTGAGTTAGGCTTTACCGGGACAACCTCTCGTTTAGGAGGTTTAAGTATTAGGGATTTGGCACAGGAAGTGGTTTCCTTCCACCGCCGCGCCTTCCCTACCTTAGAAGGTAAAAAGTTAGAAAACTTCGGTTTTATTAATTACCGTCCTGGGGGAGAGTATCATATGAACTCCCCAGAAATGTCTAAGTCTTTGCATAAAGCCGTAGCAGATCGCAACTATGACCACTACGAAGTTTATCAGAAGTACTTAGAAGAGAGGCCTTTAACCGCACTGCGAGATTTATTGGATTTTGACAGCGATCGCGACTCTATTCCTGTTGCAGAAGTAGAATCGGTCGAAGAAATTGTCAAACGCTTCTGCACTGGTGCAATGTCCCTCGGTTCCTTATCTAGAGAGGCCCACGAAACCCTCGCCGTTGCCATGAATCGCATCGGTGGTAAATCCAACTCTGGGGAAGGGGGAGAAGATCCGGTCAGATTCAAGGTTTTGAATGATGTAGATGAAACTGGTTACTCCCCCACCCTACCCCACCTCAAGGGTTTAAAAAATGGTGATACTGCTAGTTCCGCCACCAAACAAATAGCCTCCGGACGCTTCGGTGTCACCCCAGCTTATTTAATGAGTGGCAAGCAACTGGAAATTAAAATGGCCCAAGGTGCGAAACCTGGGGAAGGGGGACAATTACCAGGGAAAAAGGTTAGTGACTACATCGCCATGTTGCGGCTTTCTAAACCAGGAGTAACCTTAATTTCTCCCCCACCTCACCATGATATTTACTCCATTGAAGATTTAGCACAATTAATCTTTGATTTGCACCAAATTAACCCCAAAGCAAAGGTTTCTGTGAAACTGGTTGCAGAAATTGGCATTGGTACTGTGGCTGCTGGGGTTGCCAAAGCTAACGCCGATGTGATTCAAATTTCTGGCCACGACGGAGGTACAGGGGCTTCTCCATTGAGTTCTATCAAACACGCTGGTGTACCTTGGGAATTAGGAGTAACGGAAGTTCACCGCGTCTTAATGGAAAACGGACTGCGGAATCGCGCCATTCTCCGGGCTGATGGTGGGCTGAAAACTGGCTGGGATGTGATTATGGCAGCTTTGATGGGGGCAGAAGAATACGGTTTTGGTTCTGTTTCTATGATTGCAGAAGGTTGCATTATGGCGAGAATTTGCCACACTAACAACTGTCCGGTAGGGGTTGCCACCCAACAAGAGAAGCTGCGGAAGCGTTTTACCGGTATTCCTGATCATGTAGTTAACTTCTTCTACTTTGTCGCTGAAGAAGTTCGTTCTTTGTTAGCAAAGTTAGGTTATCGTCGCTTAGAAGAAGTGATTGGTCGTGCAGACATCCTCACCCCTAAGCAGGATGTACAAATCACTAAAACCAGCACCTTAATTCTCGACTGCTTAACCAAACTTCCTGATGTCCGTACAAATAGGAGTTGGTTAAATCATGAAGAAGTCCATAGCAACGGCCCAGTGTTAGATGATCAACTCCTAGCTGACTCGGAAATTAGCACCGCTATTCGTGATCAAGGTTCGGTTAGTAAAAACCTCACCATTGTTAACACAGACCGTACTGTGGGTTCTCGTGTTGCTGGGGTGATCGCTAAGCAATATGGCAACAACGGCTTTGAAGGGCAAATCAGCCTTAACTTCAAAGGTGCAGCCGGTCAAAGTTTTGGTGCTTTCAACCTGACAGGAATGAAACTTGTCTTATCAGGGGAAGCCAATGATTATGTAGGTAAGGGGATGAATGGGGGAGAAATTATTATTAAGCCTCCTAGTGATGCCAACTACGACCCTGCCAACAACGTGATCATCGGCAACACCTGCTTGTACGGTGCTACAGGAGGGGCTTTGTATGCTAACGGCAGGGCGGGAGAACGTTTCGGCGTTCGCAACTCCCTTGGTAGGGCTGTGATTGAAGGAGCAGGAGATCATTGCTGTGAATATATGACTGGGGGTGTGATTGTTGTTCTCGGTACAGTTGGGCGCAACGTGGGGGCTGGTATGACAGGGGGTTTAGGTTACTTCCTTGATGAAGACGGCAGTTTCCCCAAAAAGGTTAATGCGGAACTAATTAAGATTGGGCGCATTAACTCAACTGCGGGGCAAAAGCAACTTCAGGATTTAATTACCGCTCATTATCAGCGTACTAACTCCCAGAAAGCTAAGATGATTCTCGATAATTGGGAATCCTACCTCAGTAAGTTTTGGCAAGTTATACCACCTTCTGAGGCTGAAAATCTTGAGGTGGTAGCCACCAGACCAGAAACGCAAAAGACCCTTACTTCTGTACAGTAGGCATTCATCAAACCCCCAGCATTTGTAAAACTGGGGGTTAATCTTTCCTTCTTTTAGTTGGTCTGTGGGTAGCATTAGTTTGATTGGGGGACTAGCCCCCCAAACCCCCCAGCAAGGAAACAAGTGTTTCCCTACAACCCTTCCTAATCGCTTCGCTCTTTGTTGGTTGTGTTTGGCTGGCTAGTTTGGGGTTGGTCTATCGTCGGAGTTAGAGTTGGTGGTAGGGCGCATTTAGATTTAGGATCGTTGTTGAAAAGGTTGTTTATTGATGGTTAAGAGTAAATAGCTTTGTTCAATTGATATGTAGTAAATATTTAGGTGTTTTATATAATATGAAATAGAAAAAATTTAGTTGATCCTTCTTTTAGTTTAGCTGTGGGTAGCATTAGTTTGATTGGGGGACTAGCCCCCCAAACCCCCCAGCAAGGAAACAAGTGTTTCCCTACAACCCTTCCTAATCGCTTCGCTCTTTGTTGGTTGTGTTTGGCTGGCTAGTTTGGGGTTGGTCTATCGTCGGAGTTAGAGTTGGTGGTAGGGCGCATTTAGATTTAGGATCGTTGTTGAAAAGGTTGTTTATTGATGGTTAAGAGTAAATAGCTTTGTTCAATTGATATGTAGTAAATATTTAGGTGTTTTATATAATATGAAATAGAAAAAATTTAGTTGATCCTTCTTTTAGTTTAGCTGTGGGTAGCATTAGTTTGATTGGGGGACTAGCCCCCCAAACCCCCCAGCAAGGAAACAAGTGTTTCCCTACAACCCTTCCTAATCGCTTCGCTCTTTGTTGGTTGTGTTTGGCTGGCTAGTTTGGGGTTGGTCTATCGTCGGAGTTAGAGTTGGTGGTAGGGCGCATTTGGATTTAGGATCGTTGTTGAAAAGGTTGTTTATTGATGGTTAAGAGTAAATAGCTTTGTTCAATTGATATGTAGTAAATATTTAGGTGTTTTATATAATATGAAATAGAAAAAATTTAGTTGATCCTTCTTTTAGTTTAGCTGTGGGTAGCATTAGTTTGATTGGGGGACTAGCCCCCCAAACCCCCCAGTGGGGAAACAAGTGTTTCCCCACCCCCCTTCCTAACCGCTTCGCTCTTTGTTGGTTGTGTTTAGCTGGCTAATTTTATGGTTGGTCTATCGTTGGAATTGGACAGTGGTGGTAGGGCGCATTTGGTTTGAGGCTCGTTGTGGGAAAGGTTGCCTGTTAATAGCTAAGAGCAAATGGCTTTGTTCAATTTATGCGAGTGCATACTTTTTTCTATTTTTGGATTAGCTGGCTTTTTGTAGTTCGGTGAATTGCCAACGGGTTATGCCTTGTTCTTGGTTGGAGATGACTAGGCCAAACCATTCTAAACGTTCTAGATTTTGGGCGATCGCATCTAGTTTTTTAGGGGTGATACGCCCTTTAAATTGGGCGGCGATTTGTTTTACTGTCCATTGTCCGGGGGTGCTACGGAGTAAGTCGCGGATGGCGGCGAGTTGTTCTTTGGGTTTGCTGGGCCATTTTTGTTGTTCTACCGGAGGAACGATGGTTTCTTCTGGGGTGGTGATTTCGGTGAGGGTGGTTTGTTGATGTTGTATTTCTTCGGGGGCCTGGTATTCTGGACGTAGCCAGCGAATGAGGCCGTTACGTTCTTCTTCTGCCCTTTCTGCATTGAGGTTGACGAGGCGTTGGAGGATTTCTTCATCGGTGAGGTTTTGTGGCCAACCGTAAGCCTCAAAGACGGCGGTGTCTAGTTGGTCGTGGATTTGTTTGAGGGTGGAGACGAGGGCTTTATTGTTGTATTCCCGGTCTTTTTCCGTGAAGGGTTCCCCTGCCCGAAGTTTTTCCAGGAGGTTGTACATTCCGGTGATGGTTATTTCTGGATGGGCGGCTTGTACTTGTTTGCGGTGAGTGTCGAGGCGTTCACCTAGTTGGCGGATTTTTTGTTTTTGTTGGGGGGTTGGGTTTGGGAAGGGGAAGGGATCGAAGCATCGGGTATGGTTGTAGACAGGATCATTTCCGACTCCCATCCACCCACCTATTGCAGTAGCCCACTTCACATGAATATGACTCGATAAAACACCAAGATAGTAACAACTATCTGTAAAAATCATAACCACTCCACTTTCTGCCATTACATTAGATTTGAATAAACTAAATGTTCTATGTTTTGCTGTTCTGGTTGTAGCTATGTAGTTGTTTATTCCGTGCAAGCCTTCTCTTATGCTTATGTTTGAACGTCGATATTTCCACCACTCCCGCCTAAGTCTAGGATCATTGTTAATTTGTCTGGTTGGCTTCACCTTTTCTAGAAGCCATTGATAAATAATTGGATACCGAATTTTTAGTTCTTGTTCTGGCAAGTGATTAACATCTATTACATATCTCTCTTCTAGTTTTTGAGCTAAATCTCGTCCTGTAACAAAAGGGTGTACAACTTCTGACTGAATAAGAGCGTTATGGTTTTTATCAATAAGAAAGCCTTGACTACCAAGCTCAAAACCTTTAGAGGTAAGATTTACATTGCTCTTTAAAACTTTAGCTTTCGTCGTATCAATACCGAAACTAAGATCACTAAAAATTCTATCAACTTTTTTATACTTAATTAAAATTGCTGTTGCTTTATCTTCAGGAGTTTCTCCTTCATTCTCAGTTACTACAATACCTAACTGGGCAATTCCCACAGGTTTTCTGGAGTTGTTAAGTGCGCCAGCCGTCATAGTAATCCTAACTGCTGCTCCTCCATCAACCCAAGGATGATCCGGAATTGCGAAAATGATTCGAATGGGTCTCTTTTGCTTGAAGTGAAAGTCGATAACCTTCCTCTGGCGAACCTGGCGAATACTATTGGTTGTAATAACTCCAAATCGCTCAACCTTTCCCACCTGAACTAACTTGGCCGCTTTGTGCCACCAATACATAACATAATCAACTGTCTCTGAAACATCCGAATAGGTTGCCCGTAGAGTTTCTGTGTAACCGTCACCAAGGGCTTCTCTCATCCTCGCATTCCCAATAAAAGGCGGATTAGAAACCACATAATCAGCCTCCGGCCACTCCGCCTGCCTCGCATTCAAATACTTATAAATCACCACCTGATCATCTGCATCAGGAACATCTTCCCCCGTCACTGGATGCTTGATCATCTTGCCACCCCAACGAGTCCTCACCTTCCCCGTTTTGGAGTCAACATCCGCTTCCTTGCCATCATAAGCCAACACTGCATCGCGACATTCAATATTATTAAACGCCTGCAAAACTGGTTGTGGTGGGGCAGAGTTGCCATAACGTTTAAAATACCATTGTAAATAACCAATCCAAATAACTAACTCGGCGATCGCCGCTGCCCTGGGGTTAATTTCAATGCCTAAAAATTGCGACGGGTTAATTTGTTCCAAGACATTTAACTGTACCTTTCCTACCACATCCACCAGGCGTTTACTAACTTCTTGTTCCAACCCTTTAAGCAAATCTAAACAGACATAAAGAAAATTCCCTGTACCACAAGCCGGATCAAGAATCCTCAAACTACGAAGCTTAGCCAAGAATCCCCGTATCTCCTCCTCTGCTTTTTTGTTCTGAGTGGCAGTTTCTGACTCCAACAAGCGCTTGATTTCTAGCTCAATCTCATCCCACTCCTGACGCAAAGGTTCCATCACCACCGGACGCACTAGCCTTTCTACATAGGAACGAGGTGTATAGTGCGCCCCCAAGCGACTTCGTTCTTTTTTGTTTAAAGCCCGTTCTAACAAAGTCCCGAAAATAGCAGGTTCTACCTGACTCCAATCCTTGGCTGCTGCGGCGTATAACACCTCTAGCTGCTCTGTGGGTAATTCAAATGCCTTTGCTTCCTCAAAAAAGCTCCCATTGAACCGTAATACCCGCTCAAAGCCGAATGTACCTCCGGTATTCATGGTTTGCCACAGGGATTCTATTTCTGGCTTAAAAGTTTGGGGGTTGGGAATCCAGCGATCGCGCAGTGCTTTAGTAAACATTTCCCCTTTCAACAACTCCACATCCTCAGCAAACATGGTGAAGATGCAACGCATCAAAAAGCTGGCGGTTTCTTGGGGTTCCTTTCCCTTGTGCTTCTAACCACCGGGACAACTTGGCTAACTCTGCTGCAACCTCCCTTGTTACCCGCGCCCGATACTTTTCTGGATTAAGGCTTTGAGGGTCAGTGAAAATCTTGACAAAACGGTTAAAGATTTCCGGTTGCTGTAAATCGGCTAAATTAACCTGTTGTCTCGCCCCATAACTACCATATTCCCCACTAAACCCCTGCCAAATTTCAAAATGGGAACCAATATCACAGGTAATTAAAAACGGGGGTAAAGATGGTAGCATCCGGTTATAGGCGTAGGATTTGCCTTGGTTAAAAGCTTTTTGCATCGCATCCCCGTAGCTTTTTGTCCCTCGCTTACCATGACCTTTACTAGATTTGATGCTGCCCTGTTTTGCTTCAATGAGAAAGTGACCTTCTTTATAAAAATCTGCAAAGCGAGTAGATTCAGTTCTCTCGCTGTAAAACTTAATATCCTTCTCAAAACAATAAGGATCACCGGAAACACTACCTTTGGGCGGCGGTACTTCCACACCTAAAGCCAGACATAAATCACCAAAGAAGGTTTGATAATTAGCCCGTTCATTCCCTTCTGAACCTTGCCACTTTTTCAAAAATGTCCGGACGCGCTGTTTATCTGCTTCCTGCATGGCAATCTTTCATCTAGATTGGAAGTATTATATTTAAAGCTATGCTACTAAGTTTATACTATATTTTAATGCCGTACTAACCTTAGTGCCTTCAAAATGCCAGCAAAAGATACCTACCATGATCTTGGTAGAAATCATTGCTGATAAAATTTGGTTACATCGTGATGGAACTGAAGATGGTATTGCTGGCGATTTACTAGCAGCAGGTATTCCTAAGCAGAAAATTGTTTTAGGTTTTCACCATCCTCAAGTTCGTCAACATACAGAGTTTGCAGAAAAATAAATTAAATAATCTAGAGTTAGTTCGGACAGCCTGAGAAACTTGGGTTTGACGGAAAGCACAATTCTTTAACGGATCCGCCCCTACTTAGTATTTTCTTTCCTTTGGTTCAAACATATCCACCACCACAGGCATATAATTCAGTTCGATTCCGGCTGGAGAATAGTAAGCTAAGGTATGACTTAAGAAATTGCTATCATCTCTGTGGGGATAATCTTCCCTAGAATGAGCGCCACGACTTTCTTTGCGGTTGAGGGCGGAAGTAAGAATTGTTTCTCCTACCACCATTAAACTTTTTAACTCCCAAGCTTCAATTAATTCGGTATTCCAACAACTATCTTTGTCATCAAGGTAAACATCTTGGTATTGCTGTTGCAACTCCTTCAACTTAGTCAAACCTGCTTCCATAGTTGCTTCGGTACGAAACACCCCACAATATTCGCTCATACAATCCTGGAATGCCTGTCGCAATGCCCCAATACGCATGGTTCCTTTTTGGTTAAAAAGACTTTGCAGGCGCTGTCTTGACCCTTCTAGATACATCTGTTCTTCAATTTCTGGTAACTTACGGTCTTGTACATAACTTGCGATCGCAGCCCCAGTTCTTTTACCATAAACTATACACTCCAATAAAGAATTACTGCCCAAACGGTTAGCCCCATGTACAGAAACACAAGCGCATTCTCCCGCCGCAAAAAACCCTGTTGCTAAACTCTCTCCACTCAAACGCACCCTGCCATCAGTGTTAACGGGAATGCCTCCCATGGAATAATGGGCAGTAGGACGGACTGGCATGGGTTCATTGACTGCATCAACCCCAACTAAACGGTGTGCCTCTTCCCAACAAAAGGGAACCCGACTCATAATCTTTTCTTTCCCCATATGGCGCAAATCCAAATGGATGAAAGATCCCCCTGCACTACCATCTTTGTTTATACCTCTTCCGGCCCGAATTTCTAAGGTGATGGCGCGGGAGGTAATATCACGGGGGGCGAGTTCCATTTGTTTCGGGGCATAATTAGCCATAAACCTCTCCCCCTGACTATTTCTTAAATAAGCCCCCTCCCCCCTGACAGCTTCGGAAATCAGTACCCCCACAGGATATAAACCCGTGGGATGGAATTGGACAAATTCCATATCTTCTAAAGGGACTCCTGCCATTGCAGACATAGCTAAACCATCCCCGGTAGAAGCGAAGTCGTTGGAGGTGGTGTTAAAGACTCTGCCATAACCTCCTGTAGCAAACATGACAGCTTTGGCACGGATAATTTGTATTTCTCCATCTAGGAGATGATACATAACTATCCCCTTTGCTTCCCCTTCTTCGAGGATGAGTTGCATCACGTACCATTCTTCATAAACTTTGACTTGGTTGCGACGTAGGTTGTTAACTAATTCATGAAGGATGGCATGACCAGTTTTATCAGCAGCGTAGCAGGTACGTTTGTGGGAATGACCACCAAAAGCTCTTTGGGCAATGCGACCATCTTCTAAGCGAGAAAATAGCACTCCCATATGTTCTAAGTCTATGACTACATCGGGGGCTTCTTGGGTTAAGATTGCTACGGCATCTTGATCTGCTAAATAGTCCGAACCTTTGACAGTATCAAAAGCGTGTGCCTCCCAACTATCTTCAGGGTCAACATTTTTTAAACTAGCAGCCATGCCTCCCTGTGCCGCAACAGAATGGGAACGAATAGGATGGGTTTTGGCAACCAAACCTACATCTAAGTTAGGGTCTTGGCGTTTGATTTCTAAAGCAGCACGGCAACCTGCTAAGCCACCACCGATGATCATAATGTCGTGTTGTTGCATGGTTTTTCAGTTATCAGTAATAAAATCCAGGGAATGGTAATTGGAGCTATTTTATTATTTTGTGGCAGCTTAAGTGTTTACCTCCCATGCCCATTTTAAGAAAGTCGCCATCCCGCCACCAACAAGAAAAAATTTTGCTTGAAACTCAATTTTTCTTAATTGAGATAATTATAACACAAATTAGTGAAGTACAAACCATTGCAAACAGAACCTAAAAATAAAGATTTGATATTTCGCGATCGCAAACACAAAAGCGAACATGAACGCAAATTTCCAAAGGCTATAATCAATTAAGTTTGTGAAAGGATTTGCTTTTATATAGTTATGAAGATTATGAGTTAAAGAAGGTGTTTAGTGATTATTTTGAAAGTAAACATGACCTCTATTTGGGGAAGAGTGCTATCAGGTACGATTTATTGATTTTGAGAGATCCTTTTAATTTGTTTGCTAGTAGAGTTAAGAAGAATTATCTGGATGTACAAAATCATCAGCAAAATATGGTTGATTTATGGATTGAATATGCTGAGGAGTTTTTAGGGAAAACTAGTTACCTTAAACATAATAAAGTCTGTTTGAATTACAATCAGTGGGTTGAAGATGTTGATTATAGAAAGGAAATTTCTGCTCAACTTAATTTAGAATTTTCTGATGCGGGAATAGATAAGGTGAGTGGTTGCGGTGATGGTAGTTCTTTTGAAGGCCGTAGCTTAAATGGTAAAGCAGCTAAAATGGATGTTAATAATCGCTGGCAGCATTTCCTTGAGGACGAATCCTACCGCGATTTAATGAATAATGAGCAGCTTGTCGGTTATTCAGAGCAGATTTTTGGTCATATCCCAGGAACAGAAAAGTTACGAACAGGTAAATGATAAATGTAGCCTAACGGCAACGCTTACGCGAATAATGTTTAATGTTCAATGTCAAGGTGTGGTTTTTGCTAAGGAAGGCAAGAAATTAACAATTTGAGGGAAAGTAATAATTAAAACCAAAACTAAAAGTTGAAGCAGAATAAAGGGAATTACACCGCGATAAATCTCTTGGGTTTTAATTTCCGGGGGAGCAACCCCTCGTAGATAAAAGAGGGCAAAACCAAAGGGCGGTGTTAAAAAAGAAGTTTGTAAGTTGGCTCCTAAAATTACTCCATACCAAACTAAATCTATGCCTAACTTTTGGGCTACGGGAGCAAAAATAGGTATGACAATAAAAGCAATTTCAAAAAAGTCGATAAAGAAGCCTAAGAGAAATACTGTTAACATACTTACTACTAAAAATCCCCAACTTCCTCCTGGTAAGTTAGTAAGTATTTCAGACATAAAAGTATCTCCCCCTAAACCTCGAAAAACCAAGCTGAAAGCAGTAGAACCTAGTAAGATAAACATCACCATACTAGTTACTCGTAAAGTGGCATCACATACTTGTTTGAGGGCTACCCAACTTAATTTTCGATTAGCCGCAGCAAGAATTATTGTCCCTAATGAACCCACTGCCCCTGCTTCTGTAGGAGTGGCAATACCAAAGAAAATACTTCCTAAGACTAAAAATATTAAAAGTAAAGGCGGTATCATTACTTTTAAGATCCGCAGTGCTAGTTTCTTGCCGCTAATATTCCTCACTTCTGGAGGTAAAGCCGGAGCAATTTCTGGTTTTAAAAAAGCAGCTATAATGACATGAAGCGCGAAAGCTCCTGCCATTAATAAACCGGGAATTAAAGAGCCAACAAATAGCTTTCCTACCGGAACTCCTAATTGATCTCCTAAGACAACTAAAACCACACTAGGAGGAATTATTTGCCCTAAAGTTCCTGAAGCCGCAATGACTCCTGTAGCTAATTCTTTGTTATAGTTATAGCGCAGCATAATCGGCAAAGAAATTAAACCCATCGCCACAACTGTTGCTGCCACAACTCCTGTAGAAGCAGCTAAAAGTGCGCCTACTATTACTACGGCTAAAGCTAATCCTCCTCGCAACCTCCCAAACAAAATCCCCATAGTTTCTAATAACTTTTCGGCAATGCCTGTTTTTTCTAACATTGCTCCTAAAAAGATAAAGTAAGGGATGGCAAGGAGGGTAAAATTGCCCATAATACCAAAAATTCTTTGGGGCATAGCGTTAAGCAAGGAGGGATTAAAAGCTCCTAAACTAAAGCCAATGACAGCAAAAAGAATGGCTACCCCACCTAAAGAAAAAGCAACAGGATAACCAAGAGATAATAGAATCAATGCCCCGATAAACATAAAAGGGCTTAACCATTCTGTTCCCATTACTCTTCCTCCTGAAAAATAACCCAGTTTTTGATAGTTTCCGAAATACCTTGAAGAATTAACAAAATTAAACTAACAATAATCATTGACTTGATGGGAAAGCGAGGTAAACCATCAGGATCAGAAGACATTTCCCAAATTGCCCAAGAATTGAGTGTCCACCCCCAAGAAAAGTAAATTACCATCAGACAAAAAGGAATTAAAAATAACAAAGTACCGATAATATTGATGAGGGCTTTTTTTCTACGGTTAAGGTCTTTATAAAACAAGTCTACGCGGACGTGTTCGTTATGTTTTAAACTGTATGCTGCTCCTAACAAGAAAACGAGATCAAATAAGTACCACTGAGATTCTATTAAACCGTTAGAAGTTAATTTTTCCCCTAACCAACGACCAAGATAACGACCTGCTACGTTCCAAGTACCTATGACAACCATAACCAAGACTAGCCAATAGGTAAGACGACCAATTCCTTCATTTAAGTTGTCTATGAGGCGAGAGATTTTTAAAAGTGTTTGCAATTGATAAAATTTCCTTAAGGCGAATGTTTTAATTAATATGTAAATTCATAAATAAAGTTATCAAAAAAATTAATAACCCAGGAATTATCAATAAATAGAGAGCTGGTTTAAAGCGAAATATAGCGAGGGTTAATGCCAAAACTTTGAGATCGAATATAGAACCAAAAAGTAAAAAGGCTAGCATTGAGCCATTACTGAAACTAGAAGTAAAGAAGTTAGCGAAGAAAGCGTTGACAGCCGATCCTGTGGAAATGACTGTACTGAGAGCTAACATAGATAAGATTGATGTAACTGGCCCTTGGGCAAAATCTAGTATAGTTAAGCGGGGGAGAAAAACTTGAATTAAAGCGACTATTCCACAGCTAAAGAGGAGGATGCTGCCTAATTCGGTTGACTCTTTGATAAAATTGTCTAGAAAAAGATTTAAGTTACGACCAAAAAACTTGCTTTGATGATCTCCCAGTTTTGCCCTTTCTTCTGAAGTAAAAGTAGCAGAACGAAGTAAGTTGGTAGGATATTCTGGCAAATCATCTTTAGCTAAAAAAGATTTTTCTCCTAAATTGGCTTTAAAAATATAACCGACTAAAGTTGCGATCGCCACAGTAAAAACAACTCTCAAAGTTACAAATTGTGGTTGAGCCTGAAAAGCTACTGAAGTAGAATAAAGGGTAAAAGCATTAATAGTGGGCGCACCTAAGAAAAAGCCAATTGCCAATGGTGCAGAAACTCCTTGGGTTAGCAATCGTCGCACTACGGGAATATTGCCATACTTACATACCGGTAGCACCAAACCTAGACAACTACCCAAAAAAGCTGCTAAAAAGGGATTGCCTGGACAAAAGGATGATAAGGAGCGCTGTTCTCCTAACACTAGCAGTAAACTTGAGATGGCTACCCCCAGTAATAGGAAAGGAATCGTCTCAAATAGTAAACTCAAAAATAGAGTAGGAGCATTATTCAACAAAGTCATGCGGTTTGGGTGTGGGATACCTTTATTTTGGTAAGATTTCGATTAGATTTTACACTTAAACCAGGTACTTTATCAGTTACTAGTTATTAAGTGGCTAAGATGAGAAGCTGAATTTGAGGCACTTGGTTAGAGGATGCAACTTTCATTAACCTCTTTCTAAAGAAATAACTCACTTTAGTTGTTTCTATTTCTATAGATTGAGATTTTCTGCTTTGCTTTGCTTTCTTGGTTTGTAAATTCAAAAATGCTTTTCTATAACCAAACAATCATTCCTTCTAAGGGAAAAATCTCTAGTCCTAAGAAAGATAAATAAGCATTGAATATTCGTTAATTTCGTGGTAGTAAAATAAAGTTATATTAAATGGGAAATAGAAATGTCTGAAACAAGTAGTGCAACAAACAACAAGAAGATTTCTAGAGTCTTTATCGATATTCTCAGCTTTGTGGTAGCAATTATTGCTTCAGCAATTCTTACCGGCTTTCTAGCTTTTTTAATTGCTCAAGCCTTTGATTGGCAATTTTGGGCAGGGCTAAAAAGTTTATTAGCGACAGTTCTGCCTATTGTTACTATTTACTATGTTACCTCATTCACTGAAATCACCAACAGAGAAAATTCGATTCCTCTGTTTAATATCTATTTCATTTTTACTCTTTGGTCGATAGTTTTATTTGTCATCTTACAATACTTTTCTAGTTCCTTTATCCCTATACCAGAAGTTGCTTTATCTTTTACCATTGCTTGCTTCTTTAACTTTGCTAGGAAAAGTTCTTTTCAAGCCTTCTTGTCCTGCGCCTATGGAATTGTTTCAGGCTTCTTAATTTATTCTCTTTTCTTTGGTATACCCGTGCGGTAACTTTCCAGAGATACTCGTATGTAGTAGGAAAAAGTCATAAATTGAATGAAGATCAATTTAAAAAAGCGTCAATTTCGTTTCTGGCTGTGCTTTAGTGCAGCTTGGTTAGGAATCATCTGGATTGCCGTAGCTAAGCTAATTATACGCCCCCTTCTTCAAGCAGCTTATAGCGACAAGGGTTTACCTATTATTAGTAACATCATCCTCGGATTAAATAAACCCCTTGACAGATTATTATGGCGCTTAGATAGCTTAACTGAAGCAGGTTTAATTTTCTTTATTGCTTTTGGTCTAATTGCTTTAGTAACTACCAGCAAAACTTTCTTTAATAAATTTGTTGGTCAAGCAACTCCAGAAACTTTAGGTTCAATCAGAATTATTACCTGTGGATTTCTTTTCACTAGCGCCCTTTGGGAAGAACTTGCTAGCAGCGCTTTACTTCCTGAGCAAATGCGCGTTTTCATGGGTACAATGGATATTTTTTATGCCTTACCCATCGGTTTTGATGCTTTTACTAAAAGTTACACAGCCTTACTAGTTTTTAAATGGATAACAGTAATAGTTTTGTTATTAGCAACTGTTGGCTGGCAAACAAAATTTGTTGTTCCTTTAGGAGGCATTCTTTACTGCATATATGGAGGAATTATTCGTCAATACGAACATTTTGGCCATGCGGGAATAGTTCCTCTTTATTTAATATTAGTTTTAGCTTTTACCCCTTGTGAAGATGGTTTATCGATTTGGGGAATTATTCTACGCGACTGTTCTTTTTTCTAAACTAGCAAGACGTATCTTTCCTCCTTTAATGGCAATGATGCACGCTGGCATCTTTTTGCTGCAAAATGTGGCTTTTTTCGACCTAATTGTTTTGCAACTTATCTACTATGATTTTACTGAAATTCGCCAAGTAATTAGTCGAAGATTCAATCGCAACACTCCTTTGGTAATTAGAGAGTCTTCATCAAAAAAATCTCTTTCACGCAACTTTTACTACCCAATATTAGTAACAACCTTAAGTGTCTTTCTCCTCCTTACTTGGATTTATCGAGTAGAGTTTTACCCGATCACCGCTTGGCAAATGTATTCTAACTCAAACACCACAGGAGATATTGAATACTACAAAGTTTTTGCCCATCGTCAGTCAGGAGAAACAACAAAAGCTTATTTGGATCAAAGTATTGGGGCAATGAAAAATGGCCGATATAAACGAGTTACTCGTAAATTCTGTTTTGACCCCAATAAAGTAAAGGTTTGTCAGAAGTATTTTGACATTAGCGCTAATACTTATAATCAAGATGTTTCATCTAAAAATAAGATTGTTGCTTATGAGATTCAAAAATGGAAGTGGAACTTTCTGAAATCACCTTCTGGACCTGATGCTGGCAAGTTGAGAGAACGTTTCTTTTATCAAGGTGTTAAGTCCGCTTATCTAACATATCTGCTAAAAGAGCAAACATAGACATTTGAGTTGCAGCAATCAAAAGAATTAAAGTTCTTTCTGTTAGGTTTTCCCTAACAACAATATCTTGTATAAAAGTAAATATAAAAGCCAGGAAAAAGAAAGCGGCAATGGGTAAAAACACCCTCAGAGGAGCAAAATATAATCCTGTTCGCATAATCAATTGTACAAAGCGTAAAGTATCTCGAATCGGTTTAATCTTGCTTTTACCCTTGCGATGGTGAAAATCAACGGGTTCGTAATGTACCACATAACCATTAGTTAGCATTGCCACGGTAATAGTTGTAGTAAAGCTAAAAGTATCAGGTAAAATTTTAATAAATTCCTGCACTACACTTTTACTAAAAACCCGTAATCCGCTATTGAGATCAGGTATTTTAGTATCAGTAATCCATTGAGCAAAACGGACTAAAAACCACTTAGGAATTTTCCTCAAATTAGAATAGTTGACATTAGCCCCGGTACGAGAACCTACAACCATATCAGCCTTTTGGGTTAACGCGACCAGTTGTGGTATCCTCTCATTGGGATAAGTGCCATCAGCATCGGTAATGACAATCCAGTCATATTTAGCATTGCGAATCCCTGTTTTCAAAGCTGCACCATATCCTCTATTAACACGGTGTTCAATTACTCGGATGTCGTCGCGAGTTTGTAAAAGTTCTGCTGTACCGTCTATAGAACCATCATTAACTGCTATAATCTCATATTCACAGCTAGAATCTTTGAGGCTATTCTGGAGATGATCAAGGGTTGGCAAAATGCCTCTTTCTTCGTTGTAGGTAGGAAGAATAAGAGAAAAAGGTGGACAAATATACTCGTCTTTTCTAATACTTGGCACTTGGCTTTCATTCATTATTTTTTCACTTCAGGTTACTTCAAAAGCTTACAAACTATGGTAAAAATTGGCTAAATTTCTATTAGATAATCTAACTTAAGATAGATTACTTACTTTGGGTTAAAATACATTCAGCTTTTAAAAGAATTAGGTCTTCGTTTTCAAAAATACTACAGTTTGGTACAAACTTAAGCAACTCTGGTTTAATACCTTGTTTTGCCCTAAGATCAGCAGCTTTAGACTCAGGAAATTGCCTTAACCAAACATCTATCGACCTTAAATCTTCTTCGGCTATATCCTCATCTCCATAGGGAGAGATTAAATAGTCTTTATCCAAAAGCCATAAATCCACACCATATTTTTGAATAAAACTGATTAAAGTATCCCGTTCAGGACTATATTGAGCTTCAATTAAATCAAGAAGCCTTTTTTTGATCTGACTATAGTATTTTTCATGATAAGGAATACTATGTTCTTGACCAACTAAAATTGAGCGCTTAGCAAGGGCAGGAATACGATTAACTTGAGAAGAAGTAGAGGCAATTAAAATATCTTTAGGTTGTCTTCGTAACAAGCTATATAGTCCTGTGGGATAACCTGATTTATAGGAAAGTGGATCTGCTAATCCTATATCCTGACTTCTTAAAATTAGAGGATAAGTAATAAAAAGAGCAAGTAAGCTAATGGCAACAGCTAGACGTTTTTGTTGAGTTGTTGCTAAGAGGATTTTAAAGATTTTATCGAACACAACTGTTAAAACGATGCCTGCTGCAATAGCCATAAAAATACGCAAGCTATATTGGCTATAGCGACTAGGTAGATATAGCTTAAACAGAACAGCATGAGCAGCTAAAAAGAGAACTGTTGATACCAATAAAAGCTGGGGTAAAACAAATACATTACTATTAACACGTTGAACTAAAGGAAAATAGTTAGGGTATTTTTTAAGTAGAGGTAAACTAAAACCGATAGCTGCCAAAATAGGGAAATAAAAAGCAGGTAAATCTTCCCATTCCACAGGGAAAAATCCTGTTCGTCCTCCATACAACCAAAATTCAATTGGATCATTGATAAAAAGTCTGGTTCGCCCCTCTTCAGAAAACTCAATCATGTTTCTCGCTACATCTGCTGTAACCGTAGGGCCATAGGTAGACGTTTCTAGTAAAATAGGTAGTAAGACCAGAAAGATAACTCCTAACCCCGACAAGCTCAAAAGATAATCTTTTTTGTGACGAGAAAAACTGAGTTTACGGTTTTGATATTTAATTAAGCGTAACAGTAAAATACCGGCGCAAATGAGTAAAGGAATAGGATAAATTAAACCTAAAAGAAGTAATGATGCTAAACAGGGAAACAAGCTCTTTTTAAGTAAATAATAAAGAAAAGCGAAAAGCAGAGGGTAAAGAAAAGCCCTTGCTGTAGCGGATGCTAAATCATCTTTCAACCAAATATTTTGATTGAGTAAAACAGTTGAGACGAAACCAGCAACAGGTACAGGAAATATTTGTAGAACTATATAAAAGCAGTAAGCTGTAGTTATTAAAGCTAGAAGGGGGGGAATAAGTTTACTGAAGAAAATAGGTTCAATTCCTAAAAAAGCAGCAAACTTATAGATGAATATATATCCAGGTTGTGCTATTGATTGATAATAATCAGCAATAAGATCATTAGGAAAAAGTTCTGAGTCAACAAAGCGCCAAAACCAGAATACGTGTTGTTGGGCATCATCTTGGATGATAAACTCTCCTCTAAACGCTTCTTTTAAAGATATAGCACCAAAAAAAAGGCTGATTATGAGACTTAAACTCAACCAAAATAATTGAGCTTGAGTTGAAACTTTGGCTAACGGCATTAAACTTTTAGAAGTAAGCATATTAGAAGCAGATTGTATTGCAAAATTTACTGAATCTTCTTAGATTGAATTTACTCAGGACTTACTCAATAATTGTTGGTAAGTTTCAATTAGCTGCTTATTAAGTCGATTTATATCATAGTGAGATTCTACATAAGCCTGTCCCTGTTGACCCATTTCGGGCCAAATGTCTGCATGAACGATTAAATAGTCTAGCTTTTGTGCTAATGCTTCAGCATTTCTTTGAGGAACAAGAAAACCAGATACTCCATCTTGAACTATTTCTTGAATACCTTCTAATTCAGTACTAACTACAGGTAAGCCCATTGCTAGGGCTTCTTTAATAACGTTAGGAGGGCCGTCTTCGTTGCCATCTTTACTAGTTACATTAGGAGATAAAAAAAGATGAGATTTGTCAATGATTTCAATCACTTCTTGTTGTTGTTTTGCTCCCCAAAGTTTGACTTTACTACCTATATCTAGTTCCTTAATTAGCTTTTGCAACTCTCCTCGCAAAGTTCCCTCCCCCACAATATGGTATTCAATATCGGGGTGCTTTTTAGCTAGGATAGCAATGGCTTTTAGTCCGTACTCTAGACCTTTTTTTGCTTCTAAACGCCCAACTGTGATAATACGAATCGGACTATTAGCAGGAAGGTAACGAGGAGTAAAAGAAAAGCGATCGCAATCAATAGCAGAACGTAACACTTTTATTTTCTCTTCATCACAACCTAATTTAAGTAAGAGGCGTTTAAAATAATCGCAGTTGGGCAATAACAAATCACCACGGGTAAATAGTGGCTTATAGACATTTTTTCCAGACCTTTTAACATACTCGCTAATATCGTAGCCGCGAAAGGATGTAAGCAATTTAGCTTGAGACAATCCAAGACTACGAAAGTGCTGACATTTTAAGCCTAATTCTCCAAACTGACAGTGAATAATATCATAAGGTTGCTTACCAAAAAAGGGTAAAACCCCATAAATTAATTTAAAAGAAATAGCATCTTGAGAGTATTTAAAGATATTAAGGGTACGTAGGGCAACCAGCGGGGCTTTGTAACTATTTAATAGCAACAAACCTAATCCTTTAATAATGCGCCAGAAGCGATTTTCTGGCATTTGACTGGGATAGTAAGTATTTTTTAGTAACTGATATTTTTCTACTTCTGGATGTACCTTGACAGTATCACCTTTGCCATTATAAGCATAGATATCTACTTCATGTCCCTGTTTAATAAGAGCGAC
Source organism: uncultured cyanobacterium (assembly GCA_963793425.1). Lineage (GTDB taxonomy): Bacteria > Cyanobacteriota > Cyanobacteriia > Cyanobacteriales > CAWCAG01 > CAWCAG01. Next base: position 290,739 of record CAWCAG010000001.1, read on the forward strand.
GATTTGGTTAAGAATAAATGTTTCTGATAAAGTAGGAAACCGCCAGACGACGAAGGCAATTCTCATAGTAAATAGTTTTTCCTATAATAACTCCAAAAAAAGCTCCTTGGCAGCTTGTGCGGCAACTGACCAGTTGAGTCTTTTTTTATATTCTTCAAAGGCGCGAAAAGCTAGTTCTTGGTATTTTTTGTAGTCACTCATTAGAGGGATAATATAGTTACAATAGTTAGAAATATCAGTATTAATAGGAAAAGTTTTGCCATTAATGTTAGTTTTAACTATAGTTGGTATACCTCCTACATTAGTAGTTAAACAAGGTATACCAAAAGAATTAGCTTCACAAAAAACATGGCCATAACATTCTGCTTGCGAAGGTAAAAGCAAAAAATGGGCTTCAGAGAATAACTGGCTGATCTTCTCCTTTCCTTCAGGTTGAGATTTATCCACAAAACCTACAACTTTTACAAAATCTGGTAAAGCTTCTTTAACTTTAGGTTTGCACCCCACAACAACTAGTTGTGTTACTATACCAAGTTGATTAAGTTTTTTAGCTACTTTAAGGGCTATATCACCTCCTTTTCTTTGCCAATCAACACCAAAAAATAATAATTTGCAGGGACTACTAGGGCGAGAATTAATAATCATCCTCACTTCATCTTCATTAGGACTGAAATCTAAGTTAGCACCCCAAGGAATGACCTTAATTTTACTTGAATCAATATGATAAAATTCTTGAGCTTTTTGGGCTGCCCAATCCGAGGTATAAAGTATAAGTTGGCAGCGTTGTAAGGTTGCTTTTTCTAGCCTACGAATATTGTTAGCTGTTTCAGTGCAAAGATTACTTAAATAAGGATAAAAGTCAATCAAAGATGCCAAAGTAGAATCTGTCCATAAAACTAGGGGTTGTTGACAGTTAAGATAAGCTAAAGGTAGAGCATTATCAGGACAAAGGACAATATCACTCTTAAGCTTAGCCAACTTTTTGCTAACTTGCTGACCTTGATTTTTGACAACTATTGGTTCTGCCCAACGATAATAGTCTTTGTTGAAAAACTGACGATAAAAAGACCATTTTAAACGGGTAATTAAAGAGAACCTTTTTTCTAATGGTCCCAGATAATCTAGATTTATACTCTGCTCAGAAAACTCTTGAGCAAGATAATAAGCTGCTTGGCACAAACCCGGTTGACTGGTGGGCCAATTAACTTGATCCTGAAGATTATAGGGAGTGAGGTAAGCAATTTTCATGAGCTAACTACCTCCTTTTCTGCTAAAAGCTTTGCTGCTGCTTTTCCTGCGACTGTCCAATTAAGTCGAGTCTGATATTCACCAAAAGAAGATAAGGCTAATTCTTGATATTGAGAATAATTAGTAAATAAATTATAGATGTAGTTACTATATTCCCTAATTTCTGCTTCAAGGGGAAAAGCCTTGCCGTTAAAACCTTCTCTAATAACTGTTGGTATTCCTCCTACTTTCGTAGCGACACAGGGAACCCCAAAAGAGTTAGCTTCACAGAGAACATTGCCATAGGTTTCTGCCCTCGAAGGAGTAATTAAGAAATGAGATGTGGCAATAATGTTGTTGAGCTTTGCTAACCCAGATTTACTCGATTTTTTAATATAACCTAAACTATTAATATAATCAGGTATTTCTTGTTCACTTTGTACCTGACAGCCAACAACATTTAACTCTACATCTAAATCTGCTTTGTGCAATTCTTTAGCAATTTGTAAAGCCGTCTCTCCCCCCTTACGCAACCAATCTACTCCTAAAAAAAGTAATTGACATTTCTCAGTTGAGCGAGATGCAACTAAATTTTCAATATCTTCTAAGGTACGATCACAGTTTATATTTGCACCAGAAGGAATAATTTTTACTTTATGAGGATCGGTTTGATAGTAATTAATTGCTGTTTGTGCTGCCCAGTCTGAAGAGAAAATTACCAGTTGCGATCGCTCTAATGCCAAACGATCCATTTCCCTTAAGTCTTGCTTCGTTTCTTGAGCAAGATTGCTAAAATCAGAATAGGCATCAATAAGTCCTGGTAAAGAGAATCTGTCCACAAAACTAATCGTAGAGAACAATCTAAATAAGCAATCAGATTAATATCAGGACATAAAGCAATATCTCCTAGTTGAGTTAACTTGGTTTTAAATCTGTACAGCGTGTTGTCGACACACTTTTTGTTCTGCCCAAGAGAAATAAATTTTTCTGCAAAAATATTTGATAAAATCGCCTCTTTAGTTTGGGTACCATGACTACTTTTGCTTCTAAAGAAGCAATATAATTAAAAGTTGTAGAATTACGCTGTAGCTTTTCTGGCTTGATAACATCTTTCCAGTGCCCTACTGCTTTGGATGATGGTCACTTCGAGCCATAGAATTTTAAATATTAAACTCACTAAGATAAGCTATTTGCATTTCTTAGTTTAAAACACTAGCAATAAAATCATGCTAACAAAAGGACTTAATAATTTGCCAAGTCGCGATTGAAATTCACAAGCTTTACTAATATCTTCTGCTAGTAAATCTCTATGCTTCAAATAGTAAGAACCAACTTTATAAGCATCTGAAGCTAAGTATAAAGGTAGCAAAAAGATCATCAAAGGTTTTTGCCAAGGCTGCAATCTAACTAAGCGTAATAAATGATTAGAAAGTCCGGAAGTATAAGCTACCTTTTGTAAATATCCTGCTTCTAACCTTCTGCTGGGAATGTGATGCCAAATCTCCATCTTCGGGTTATGCCACACTTCCCAGTTACTGTTTTGAATACGGTACATAACTTCTAAATCTTCGCAAGCACCAAGCAAAGTTTTTTTCGCTTCGTCTCTACCCATCAAAAAGAGTTTGTCGGCTACACATTCTTGCCAAGCTTGCTTCCTAATTACTGAACCTGGGGCTGCGGGGATGCGTCGAGGTTTAGCATTACGTTTGTATTGAAAAGCTTTAGGTCCACGATTATAAATAGCGAAAAATAGTTTTATTTGAGAGAAATAAGGGGGTGGAGTTTCGTCTAGCTTGGCATGAATAATACCACCATAGGCTCCCGCTTGAGGATGTTCTTGACCAAAATAATAAGCTTGGGCTACCCAATTACGGTCAGGAAGGTTATCATCATCCAAAAAACCAATCAAACTATGACTTTTCGCTTCTTTGACGGCGCGATTTCGGGCAAAAGAAACTCCTTGTTGCCCCTCAAAAATATACCTTAATTGACAATCTTCTCGCCATTGCTTTTGATATTCTGTCACTATTCCAGCAGTGTTATCTTGGCTGTTATTATCAACCACAATAACTTCCCACTGCAACTTTTCTGTACCAACCTGATTCTGTAAATGTTCTAAAACCGCTGGGATACGTTTTGCTCCGTTATAGGTACAAATTGTCACCGTAAAATCCATAGATTTCCCCTTCCAAAACCACCATTTACTAAGTTTTGTTTTAAATACTGTTTACCAAGGTAAAAAGGACTTATCAAGCTGCCGACAATTAACTCCATTTCGCAAGCTGTTACGGTATCGCTTTTAATTTGTTTGCCATACTTGAAAAAATGAGCTATTAGCTTACGCAGATCGTTGATTACATAAAGAGGAAAAACAAAAGGCCACTGCCAACTTGAAAAACTCAGCATTCGGGTATGATAGCGACTAAGACCGACTCCCCGACAGAGATTAAGTAATTGCTCTTTTTCTAAACGATGTTGAGGAATTTGATGATCAACTTGCATTTTGGGGTTATACCAGATTTCCCAATCGGCTTTTTGAATATGCAGTAAAGCTTCTAAATCTTCTCCTGGTAGCTGACAACCAGCCACTCTCCCCTGTAAAAAACAATTTTTGGGTACGCTTGCTAGCCAAGCTTGTTTACGCACTACTAAACCTGCTCCTGGAGGCAAAACTTTTTTTTCAGGGTAGTAAAGCCTTACCTGTGAACCTCAATCCGTAAGAGCAAGGAAGGCAGCAATACGCTGGAAATTATCTGGAGGAGAAGTTTCAAATTCTCCATAAATCCGACTACCATAGGCTCCTGCTTGAGGATAATTCCGACCAAAGCTATAGGCTGCTGCTACCCAATGGAGATGGGGTAAATTATCATCATCAAGAAAACCTATTAATTCTCCCTTTGCTTCTTCTACAGCTTTTTGCCTAGCGATTGCTAATCCTTGTTGAGGAACAAAAAGGTATCTTAGATGACATTTCTGTGACCAATTTTCTTGGTGGTTTTTGACTATCTTGAGAGTATCATCACTACTGTTGTTATCAACTACAAGAATTTCCCAGTTAATCCCCTCTATGCCCTTTTGAAGCTTCAGCTTTTCTAAGACTTGAGGGAACCTTTTAGCACCGTTATAAGTACAAATGGCTATAGTTACATCTATGGGCATATTACGTGCATCTACTCACTAACCGGGCGATTAAATGGTTCAAAAATAAATTTCAAACTGCTTTTTTTCTTTAACAACTAAGAGTCATGGGCAGATTATTTTGTTCCTCAAACCATCAACTATGGTAGTCTAACTTAGATTTTTTCAATAGAAACTTTCCTAAACCTTTTAGCTACTAATTTAAGTCGAAAGGAATAGAAAAATAGAAAAAAAACCCTAAAAGGGTATAGATATATTTAGGGCATTCAAGTTCAATGAATCTTTAAGAGGAAGCTATCAAAGACCCTTGAGATAAATTATCTTCCAGAGTATTTTCTGTCCAAGGGGAGCCATCTGGAGTTTCCAGAACAAAACCAGCATCCCGAATCATTTCCCAATCCTGACTAGCCCCTTGCCCTGGGGTAGTTAAATAATCGCCAATAAAAATAGAATTAGCAGCATAAAGACCTAAAGGTTGAAGCGATCGCAAATGAACTTCTCTTCCTCCGGCGATACGAATTTCTTGGCTAGGTAGTAGGTAGCGGAATAAACAAAGTATACGCAGACAGCGGCGGGGATTGAGTTGTGAGAAATCAGCAAAGGGAGTACCAGGGATAGGAATGAGGAAATTAACGGGAACGCTCGTTACTTGTAATTCTCGTAAAGATAAAGCTAAATCAATCACATCTTCATCACTTTCTCCCATACCAAAAATTCCTCCACAACAACTAGTAATACCAGCCGCTTGGACATTTTTAATAGTTGCCATGCGATCACCAAACTTATGAGTAGTACAAATATCCTCATGATGTTCTTGGGAAGTATTCAAGTTATGGTTAACCCGATCTACCCCAGCTTCAGCTAAACGGCAAGTTTGTTCTTCACTCAACAAGCCCAGGGTAGTACAAACTTTCAAGTCATAATTAGCTTTAATTGCTCGTATTGCCTCTAAAATTTTAGTAAAGACTAGTTCAGAAGGAGAGCGTCCTGAAATAGCCATACAGAAAGTTCCTGCTTTCAACTGAGCAGCCCTAGCCGCAGCAGCAAGAATCTTATCTTGGGCTAAAAGAGGATACTTATCTATCTCCGCCGTAGAAATTTTCGACTGAGAACAGTAATGACAATCTTCTGGACATAAACCGCTTTGAGCATTAAGCAAAAAATGTAGCCGTACTTTATTTTGCCAATAATGGTGGCGTATACGGTAGACAGCAGCCAGTTGAGAGAGTAAAACCTCATCGGGGGCTTGAAGCACTTCCCTCCCTTGTTCACGGGTTAATACTTCCCCGGCCAGGGCTTGATCTGCTAGTAAATTCCAGTCTAATTTGCTCATTATTTATAGGTATTTCGATTATTGACCAATTTCTAGATTAGTATGCAAGAGCAGTTGTCTAGCAAACGATGTTTTAGAATAAAACAATGTTTAGCTAATATTTAGGTTAATTACAAATATGTCAGTCCTGGCGGCAATCGGAGTCCTGGCGCTTTTAATAGTTGTCCACGAGTTGGGTCACTTTTTAGCAGCACGTCTACAAAATATTCACGCAAACCGTTTCTCTATCGGCTTTGGTCCTACATTACTGAAGTATCAAGGCTCTGAAACTGAGTATGCCATCAGAGCTTTTCCTTTGGGAGGGTATGTAGGGTTTCCTGATGATGACCCTGATAGTGATATTCCCCGTGATGATCCCAATTTACTTAGCAATCGTCCCATTCTCGACCGAGCAATTGTAATTAGTGCTGGGGTAATCGCTAATTTAATTTTTGCTTATTTCCTGCTCGTCGGTCAAGCTTTCACCGTCGGTATTCCCGTCTTTAATGCTCAAGGTATTCCTGAATTTGATTATCAGCCTGGGGTACAAATCACTCAAGTAACGGCGGAAGATAATTCCCCTGCTTTCCAAGCTGGTATTGAGCCTGGGGACGTAGTTTTGGCTATTGATGGTCAAGAGTTTGGAGCATCTCGTCAAGCAGTAACTAGTTTCATCGAAAAAGTTCAAACTTCCCCTCAAGAAACCTTAGAATTTCAACTTTTACGAGGAGAAGAAAAACTTACTGTTGGTGTAACCCCAAGACTAGATGAAAAAAATAAAGGCAAAATTGATATTGGTCTTGCTCCCAATGGTCAAGCTTTAAAAGATCATCCCAAAAACTTAGCTGAGGGGTTTTCCCTAGGTGCAAAGCACTACCAAAAAGTGGTTTTTCTCATTCTTGGAGGATTTGTGCAACTAGTTGGTAATTTCGGGGAAACTGCCAAGCAAGTTGCTGGCCCAGTAGCTATTGTCGCTATGGGGGCAAATATTGCTAGTTCCAACGCTGGGAGTTTATTTGAATTTGCGGCTTTAATTAGCGTCAACTTAGCGATTATCAATATCTTACCCTTACCTGCTTTAGATGGTGGACAGTTAGCCTTGTTATTAGTAGAAGCCTTACGGGGCAAACCTTTACCAAGCAGACTCCAAGATGGCATCATGCAAACTGGATTTTTGCTTTTAATGGGTTTAGGTGTATTCTTAATCGTCCGAGATACGGTTAATTTGACCAACTTACAGCAGTTATTTCAGTAATTAGAAGGGAGTAGGAAGCAGTAGGGGGAATATGCGTAAACAGCCTGAAAAAACAGAGCGAGCTTTAGAAATTTTAGTTCGCCTCAAAAGGCTTTATCCTGATGCTACTTGTACCCTGGACTATGAAACCACTGTACAACTTTTGGTAGCAACTATCCTTTCTGCTCAATGTACTGACGAGAGAGTGAATAAAGTCACTCCAGCTCTATTTAAACGCTTCCCTGATGCTGCTTCCTTCGCTAAGGCTGATTTAACAGAATTAGAAAATCTTATCCGTTCTACGGGCTTCTATCGCAATAAGGCTAAGAATATTCAAGGGGCTTGTAGCTTAATTGAGACTAATTTTGGCGGGCAAGTCCCCCAAGTAATGGAAGAATTACTAACCTTACCGGGGGTGGCCCGCAAAACCGCTAATGTCGTGCTGGCACACGGCTACGGCAAGAATCAAGGTGTAACGGTAGATACCCATGTTAAACGTCTTAGCAAGCGTCTTGGCTTAACCGCAAGCGATAAGCCCCTACGTATAGAAAAAGACTTAATGGCATTGCTACCCCAACCAGACTGGGAAAACTGGTCAATTCGCCTAATCTACCACGGTAGAGCAATTTGCAAAGCCCGCAAACCCAATTGCCCAGAATGCCAGTTAGCCGATCTCTGTCCCAGCGCTGATCAATGATCAATGTTCAATGTACGGCTTGCCTTTGCTGCTGGGCATCAGATCCCCAGCTCCCTATTCCCAAAGATTCTCTAACATGGCCTAAGTTGGTCTAAAATAGTAAAGCAATATCTTCAAACTGAGAAATAGTACCTAAATTTTATGGCTAAGAAGTCTATGATTGAGCGCGAAAAAAAGCGCCAAAAACTTATTGACAAATATGAAGAGAAAAGAGCAGCTTTAAAAGAAGAATTTAGAACTGCTCCTTCACAGCTAGAAAAGCTAGAAATTCATCGCAAAATCCAGAATTTACCCCGTAACAGCGCCCCTAACCGCAAACGCAACCGCTGCTGGGTTACAGGTCGTCCTCGCGGTTACTATCGTGATTTTGGACTTTCTCGTAACGTCTTTCGAGAATGGGCCCACGAAGGATTGTTACCTGGGGTTGTTAAGTCTAGTTGGTAGAGAAAGTAATAAGTAATAAGTAATAAGTAATAAGTTAAGAACAGCCTATTACCTATTACCTATTACCTAAAAAGTAATCAAACCAGAGCTGCCATAACTGATAACTGATGCCTAATGGCAACGGCAAGCCCTACATTGATTATTAATTTCCACAGCAATGATCAATGCCGAGGCTATCTAAAATTAGTTCACTAACGGCATTGGCGATCGCAAACTCACTATAAAAGCTTTCTCTGAAATCAAAAGCTTCCATCTCCGTGACAATGGCAATCACCAAACAACCAAGATCATTTTCTCCTTCAAAACGATGGCGGAGGTAGATTTGAGAAGCCCTTTGGGCAATAGTTAAGTTAATCTTTTCTGGGATAAACTCTTCGTTAAGCCAGTTATGTAAAGAAGTTTTTAACCATTCACCTTCTTGCTCTGGATTTTGGGCTGTAGGTAAGGTGATTGGCGGTATTGGTTTGAATTGTGCCATTTTTCTATAAATAAATAAGCTATAAAATATGAATTATAAATCGTCAATTTCTCACGGACTAAGTGGCAACAGCAACTTAATCTAACAGTAACGTTAATATGCCTAACCCTGAATCAACAAACTATGGAATATGATCTTCATTCCATAATCGAAGGCTACAGCCAAGGATATTTTCTAATGGCAGGGGAAACTGGTCAACTAGGCTGGTATGCAAGCCGAAAAAGGGCCTTGATTCCCCTTGACAAGCAATTCCGCTACCCTAAATCTTTACAAAGGATTTTAAACCAAAATCGCTTTTCTGTAGCTATTAATCGCGATTTTCAAGCAGTATGTGAAGGTTGTGCAGATCGAGATACGACTTGGATTTCTCCGGAACTTATGGAAATTTACTGGGTTTTACACCAAGAAGGTTGGGCCCATAGCTTTGAAACTTGGCAGGGCGATCGCTTAGCAGGGGGAATTTTAGGTCTTACCATCCAAGGAGCATTTATTGGTGAATCAATGTTTTATAATATTCCTGACGGCTCTAAGGTAGCAATGGTTAAGTTAGTAGAACATTTGCGGAAAAGAAATTTTGTCCTTTTTGATGCCCAAATGCAAAATCCTCACTTAGCCCGTTTTGGTTCTTACATTATTACTGAAGAAGAGTATCAAGTTTTTCTGAAACAAGCTCTATTAAAGCATTGTTTTTTTGTTTAAAAAAACTTTTCTATTGCAAAAATTCAACTAGAATGATCCCAGAGGATGACAAAGAGGCTGTTTCATTTTTATGGCTAACAAAGAATCTTGGGACTTAAACAGATTTTTTAAGACCCTCACCTATTTTGAAATAATCCCTTTTATTGGTAGGCTTAAGTGTTTGAGAAGAATGATTCTTGGAGAGGAACAGAAAGCGCCTATGAGTCCTAAGATTAACCAAACAGGTGTGGTTTTGGTAGCAGGGGCAACTGGGGTTGTAGGCAAGGAAGTTGTTAAGCAACTTCAGAAACTTGATTACCCGGTGCGAGTTTTGGTACGGAGTATTGCTAGGGCAAAAAGAATTCTAGGAGAAGACTTAGATTTTTATGAAGGGGATATTGACACACCCCAAACTCTGCAACCGGAATTGCTGGGGGATGTTGCAGCGGTGATTTGTTTTACGGAAACCCAGGTTCAAGTTGAATCAACCCCGCAAACCTCTGAAGACAAGGGAGTGAAGAATTTAGTTGCTTTAGCAGCTAAGCATCTCAACGAAGCCACCACAACTACTATTTTTGATTTTAATAATCCTAGCCAGGAATTAAAAGATAGTTGGGGGGCTGTGGATGATGTGGTTATGGGGGGTGCGAGTCAAAGTAGCATTAAGATGTTTGGTCAGACAGCTTTGTTTTCTGGTAATGCTTCGGTAGCTAATTCCGGGGGATTCGCTTCTGTTCGCAACCGCAATTTTGCTCCTCCCTTAGATTTATCTGCTTATGAAGGTTTTGAGTTGCACCTTAAAGGAGATGGCAAGCGTTATAAGTTTATCGCCCGTTGTGAGGGGAAGTGGGATGGAATTAGTTATTGTTATTCCTTTGATACTGCAAAGTCTGAGTGGCTAACAGTCCGTATACCCTTTGCTGAATTGATTCCTGTGTTTCGGGCTAAGACTCTGGCTGATGCTGATAGTTTTGCGGCAGCTAAAACCTATGCAGTGCAGTTAATGTATAGTAAGTTTGAATATGATGGGGAACTCAACCCAACTTTTGAACCCGGTTATTTTGAGTTAGAAGTTGCTTCGATTAAGGCCTATGGTGGTGAGGCTAAACCTCAGTTTGTGGTTATTAGTCCTGTTGATGTTAATTTAGAAGAAGAGCCTTCTGCGGTGAAAGTAAATGAGCTTTTGAAGGGCATTTTAACTGGGGAGTTACCGGGAGAAGATACCGTTAGGGAAAGCGGTTTAAATTATAGGATAGTAGATATTGAGAGTCAGCAGGGACAGTAATTATTCTATACAATCTAAATACCTGACAGCTTATGAAATACCACGTAATTTATGATGGCAACTGCAACCTTTGTACAAACTTGGTGCAGGTTTTAGAAAAACTGGATCGAGGAGAAATATTTGATTATTTACCAATGCAAGATGAAGCAGGTTTAAAGGCGTTTGAGGTTACTCCTCAAGACTGCGAAATGGGCATGATTTTGATTGATGGTAATAACCCCTCTCGACGCTGGCAAGGTAGCAATGCAGCAGAAGAAATGGCTAACCTTTTACCCGCAGGAGAGTTATTTATTAATGCTTATCGTTCTCTTCCTGGTGTAAAATCTTTAGGCGATCGCGCTTATGAACAAGTGCGGGATAATCGTTATAGTTGGTTTGGTAAGCGTACTTCAACTTATCAATCTGCTTATCCGGTGGGGTGTAGTAAGTAATAAGTAATAAGTAATAAGTAATAAGTAATAAGTAATAAGTAATAAGTAATAAGTAATAAGTAATAAGTAATAAGTAATAAGTTTGACCTACCTTTGTAATTGGTTACTCGATGCTATTAGTCCTGTTTAGAGGACTTTTTGTATTAGCCAAGAAATGAATTTCTTGGTGATTTATGGGAGAGGGTAAAAGTGCGATTATGCGGCAGATTGCTAGTTTGTTAGCCCGTTAGCCCGACAGTCCGCCCGGAAATTAATTTCCGGGCTAATACCTTAAGTCTATTAAAATAGACTACCGACTAAAATGTACTATTTCAGCGACTTACTAGGAGATTTATAACCGATATCAACTCTTTGTAATTGTTTACCGGATGCTATTAGCCAAAACCCCGTAGGGGCGAATGGCCATTCGCCCCTACACCATGACTATCAATTAATTAATTCCCTCCTTCGCTTTGCCGTAATTCCTCCATTTCTTCTGGGGTGAAAGGATTATTCCCTTGCTTCAAAGCAGCTAGCCAACGTTGGCGCTTAGCTTTTAATTCTTTTCGCTTATCAAACAAATCACTATCTACAACTGCTTGAAAATCTGCGATCGCCCCCGAAATATCTCCAGTTAAAGCCCTTGCCAGTCCGCGAGTATCTCGGCATATCTCCTTATTAGGAAGAAGCTTTACTAACTTCTCCCCAGCAAAAATAACATTGGCAGCATAACCATGTAAGCAACCATATTTACAAAGTTGATACCAAAACTGAGGAGATATTTCTAATTTGGGGTCTAGTAGTTGCGCTTTCTGATAAGCAGGGAGTGCTTTATCAATTTCTCCTTCTTTTGCTAAATCATAGCCACGACTCAACTCTATCGCTGCCTGAAAATTGGCTTCTTGGGCTAAAGCTTCAGGAATATTATCTGCTTTGTGTAAACCAATAGCATTTGACCAATTTGTACCATTATTCCATTTAATATCGCTGAGGTGGGCGTAACTGAGGTGGGCGTTACTGAGGTGGGCGTCACTGAGGTTGGCGTTACGGAGGTTGGCGTTACGGAGGTGGGCGTAACTGAGGTTGGCGTTACTGAGGTTGGCGTACACTGAGGTTGGCGTTACTGAGGTCGGCGTTACTGAGGTGGGCGTTACTGAGGTTGGCGTCACTGAGGTCAATGGGTTACTAAGGTCAGTCGTAACTGAAAAATTTGCCAACTAAGGAAGCAAAACTAAAAACTCCAAGACAGTCAATATAACCAATCAAACGCAACAAACGCTGATCATTAAAATCCTCTGTATCAGGCTGACCACAAGGATAAAAAGTAACCTTATCCTTCAACTCTTTCTGCGACTGCCCATAACGATGCAACTCCAACAGCAAAATCAAAACATTCAAGCCAGTATAAATATCAACCTGTCGCTGCCCCCTTTCAACATCGTACTTTTGCAACTGCCTCCCCTTGCGTTGCGGTAAAGTTTCCTCCGTAGACTCAATAAACTCCCCATCACTCCAACGCAAATAAAAATCATGCAACCTCTCAAACAACGCCACGAAATCAGGTTGACTTTGAATCAACAAAGGAGTTAAATAACCCACAACTTCCACCGTCAAAGCCCCATAACCAAACAGATCATAAACTTGCCAATCCATCTCCTTAGTAGAAACAACGTAGGTTTTACGCCGCTTCCCAGCCTTCTGTGTCCATTCTGTCAAACTCTCTACCATCCTTTCAGCACAAAGAAACTCACCAAAACTTTTATGAAAAAACTCCACACAATTCTCTGCACCGGGACTAGATTTAAGATAAAAAGCCGCTAAAGCATTCTTAAGAGGATTCTTCTCATCCTTTTCTCTTGCATTTGCTAAAAGTTCCTTCGCCGCTTCATCTTCCTTCGCCGTCAAACGCTCTTCAATCGTCGCCACCGCCGCATATTCCCGCCCCGACTGCACCACACATAAACCAGCTTCCGCTAAAATGCTCCGTAAGTCTTCCGATTCTAAACCAGTAATTTCCAGGTTTAAATCCTTGCCTGCTTCCCTTCTCTGTTTCTTCAACACCCAATCAATGGCCCTTTCATAAATTAGCACCTTGGGGTCAACGGGATTATCTTCAGCAAACATCTGGGTTTGTAAAACATCATCCCGGTGCATTGCGGCGAGAAGATACAGCAAAAGAGGTTCTTGGGCCAGAATTTTTATCTGTTGGGGACAGCGTTTTTCTTTAAGAAATGCTTGGAAAGCTTCTGTTTTCTCCTTAGCTTTGCTGGCATCTGCATCAACAACCTTTTCCCAACAACTTAACCACTTCCTTTGAATAGTTTCCGACATGGTTAAAATAGCAACCCGCCCTAAATTGCCATGTCGTAGGGAACGTTGAATACCATAAAGGGCAAAAGGTCTACCCGTAATCACAACCCTATGCCCCCTTTCTTTATTCTCCTTGCATTGTTGCTGAAACTTCGCTACTTGGTCTAAAAAACTCTCTAAACCTTGATTCGCCCCCCTTTCTAACAGCAACTCATCAAAACCATCCAACAAAAACAGAAAACGAGTATTACGATCTGTCAGCCAACCATGATCACTGGTTGCAAAATCCCTGCCCACTGCTGCTTGCAGAGTTTTATCAAAATTAAACTCAAAAGTACTAACATCCCGCAACCGAATTAAAATCGGTGTCCAAATCGGATAAAATTCTCGCCCTATTCTATCGGCAAACATCCGACAAAAAACACTTTTTCCTCTACCTGGGCCTCCTTGAATAAAAAGAACTTGCCCTTGCTTTCCCTCATCCTGTAAGAGATTCAGCGCCCAATCTTCAATACTTTCCGGGTCAGCAAATTTGTTAATTTCCCCATCTTCTTTAACAGATTTAACCTCCAGGGGAACATAAACATCCTGGAAACTAAACTCTTCATCAAAAACCTTTTCCTGGGGTTTTTTGGCAATAACCTCTTCTAAATAATCATCAATACTTAAATAAGCTTCCTCTTCCCGTTGCCAATCCCCACCATAAACAAAAGCCAACTTCTTCACCGCATCTCCCGCTTCAACAAAAGCCCGTTTCAGATAACGATGAGTATTGCGGCTAATTCTTTCTGTAACAATTTCTGCTTCTGTTTCCCTTAACCCCGCTTCCTGGAAACGTTTTGTCAGCAATTGGTTAAAAGCCTCGGCTAAATTTGACTCATGAAAACAGAGTAAAACCTTTCTCGCTTCGTTTTCATCTAAAGGAAATTCCTGGCCATTGAGTTCTAACTTTTTTCCCAGGTTTTTAATTTCTTTGCCCAGGTTTTTAGAAACCTTTTCTTCATTAAACTGCTGGTGAATCTCCGGATGGGTTTTCAGGAATCTCTGCATACTCTCCAAATATGCCCCCTGACTCACCAAAGCAATGCAAACTTCTAAACTCGGTTCCTTTCTATTTTTCTCGACATAGAAAGTCAAAATACCCGTAACCAAAGGCAAAAAGGGCAAACCCGCCTCAACAACTTTCCCCAACGGCGAATCAAGAACATCTAACAGCGAATCAACTTGCCCCAGAAACGGCTCTAACTCTCCCTTCTTCTCATCTAAAGTCTCCGCCAGTTCAAAAAAGCCCTGAAAAGCTTCAATATAGTCTTTACAAGTATCCTGAGTAAAAAACTCGCTAACATCAGTATTGAGAACGCGCCAGACATCATGCCAAATATTTTTAACCATCTTTTTTTCAGCAGTTATTCAGATTCAATGGTGCGTTACGTCTACGGCTAACAGCACCCTACTTGATTTGGTTATTTATGAAGATTACATAGTATTAATAACGTAAATTTGGTAGGGTGTGTTAGTACGCTTCAAGATATCAAAGTAGCTTCAGAAAGTTTAGTTCAGCCCGCAGGCGTACCACTTTGTCATTACTTTCCACTCACCCAGTCTCCCCAGTAGCCTACGGCAACGCTTACGCGAACCCTAGCTCCCTAAATCCCTTGCTTCCTGCCTTTTAAGATTCAAAGTATAACCCCGTAAATCTGCTGCCACTTCATTGGAAAGTAGATAGGCTCCAATTAGGTTAGGAAAAGACATGGCAAATAACATTGCATCGCTGAAATCAAGTACTGAACCGGGGTTGCTGACAGAACCAATAAAAATAGCCATTAAGAATAAAATTTTATAAACAATTACGCTGCCTTCACCAAAGCGAGAACTAAATAGATAATCCCAAGCCTTTTCTCCGTAGTAACTCCAGGAAATCATTGTGGAGAAAGCGAAGAAGAAAACGGAGATAGAAAGCAAGATCGGGAACCAGTCAATTACTGTACCGAAAGCTACAGAAGTTAAGGCTGCACCGGCGCTTTCCTCTACTAAAGCAGCATTGGCCGGATCGTTATAAACTCCGGTAATAATAATCACCAAAGCCGTCATATTACAAACAATGACTGTATCAATAAAAGGCTCTAGCAAAGCAACTAAACCTTCTTTGATGGGTGCATCAGTTTTGGCCGCAGAGTGGGCGATCGCAGCGGAACCTAGCCCTGCTTCGTTGGAGAAAGTAGAACGCCTCAAGCCTTGCACCATCACCCCAACAAAGCCCCCAGCTACAGCTTCTCCGGAAAAAGCCCCCTGAAAAATAGCGGCTACGGCATTGGGAAGTTCACTAATGTTGCTGAGAATAATCCAGACTGAAGCAAGAACATAAAGAATACACATGATCGGGACAATAGTTCCTGCAACTTGACCGATGCGGCGAATGCCCCCAATAATCACCATGCCCACCAAACCAGCTAGAATTAAGCCGTAAAGCCAGCCTCTGCCTTCCAATATGGGGACAACCTCCGACACTGCCACAAAAGACTGTTTGGCTTGGAACATATTTCCACCCCCAAAAGCCCCCCCAATACAAGCAATGGCAAAGAAGACAGCTAAAACCTTACCCAATGCCCTTTGTCCCAGTCTGGCTAAACCTTGAGACAGATAGTACATCCCTCCCCCAGAAACACTACCATCAGGTTTAATAACCCGATACTTTTGCCCCAGGGTGCATTCCACAAATTTACTACTCATCCCCAACAAACCCCCCAGAGTCATCCAAAAACTAGCGCCAGGCCCTCCAATGCTAATGGCGATCGCAACTCCGGCAATGTTACCCAAACCTACAGTCGCAGAGAGTGCCGCAGCCAGGGCTTGGAAATGGGAAACTTCCCCTGGTGAATTAGGATCATCATATTTGCCCCGGACAATATTGATAGCATGGCCGAACATTCGCACATTGACAAACTTCATGCGGATAGTGAAGAAAATTGCCGCAATTAGCAACCAGAGAACAATGAGAGGGAAACCAGCAATTTCAAAGAAGAGGATCGCAAAAAGAACCTCAGTTACCTGAGAAAAGACTTGATCAATACTGCTAAGAAAAGCATTCCCTGTTGCTTCTTCTTGGGCTAGTACAACAGTGGGAATTAAACAAAATAAGACCGCTAATAACCAGGATCGCTTCATAATTATCAAATTAGGTTTTATCAATTAATTGAGTTTAAACCAAATTAGGCTGGAAGCAAGTAATTTATACCAATTGACAAACATTGCTACCCTCTCCACCTCATTTAGCTGAGATTTACTGAATAGGGAGATTTCTACAAAGCAAAACGCTATACTAAACGGGTGAAGTCTAGGTCATGATGTTTTGTTAACTTTTAAATACATATGTTAATTTAATTCAAACAGAGGGGTTCTAAAACCCTGGCTGATATTACAAATATCGTTTCTCCTACGAACTATGACAAAGACTACCTCAGCAGTTAAGGCTTTTATTACTACTTATGATAGTGAGCCTCTGACATATCAAAACTTGGAGAATGCCCTTGAAGCCATTTGTGGCAGTGAGTATTTCAGAAGCTTATTGCTTTCTCTTATTAACAGTCCAGCCTTTTCAGAGGAACTCGGAGAAGAATTTGCTCTAGCGGGTGCGGTTCAAGCTTTATCAGCTTGTCGCCGGCTACGGAGTTCTCTTAACCTCTCACTCAATAGCTTTTTTGGTTTACTGGCTGAATTAACCTCCGCTTTTGACGAAGCTGTTGGCTCTGAGTGGTCAGAATTTGCCGAAAGAATGCACCTTGCTAATTTAGGTACAAATAAGTTATTAGATTACCTTTTACGCAGTAAGGAACGAGAATTTTATCAGAAGTTAGCAGATAATCTCGTTGAGGTCAACCCCCATGGGATCTATCCAACATCCAGCTATCGGGAAAGTCGTGGTCATGTGGTTAGTACTGCCGATGATCAAATCATCGAAGCGGTAATGAGGTCGAGTACCTTTACCTCAATTCAACTTATTGACAACTCCCTAGATCCTGAACAACATATCCTCAGAGATTTATACATTCCCCTCGGACGCTGTGTTTGTTTGGTAGATAAGAATGTAGAACACTATTACGGTGAACAGATTGAACATTACTTCCGTTACCACAACATCCATCTAGAAAAGCTTGTCTATCGGGCCATGGAAGTGGATAAAGGCATCTACACCGTAGAAAAGATCCTCGGAGATTTTAAAGCCCTTGGGGTTTCTCGCAACGAACCTGTATTGATTATGGGTGGTGGTGTCCTGGCTGATACCGCCGGGCTTGCTTGCGCCTTATATCACCGCAACACCCCCTATGTCATGTTGTCTACATCAATTGTGGCTGGTATCGATGCAGGGCCTTCTCCACGAACTTGCTGCGATGGCTTTGGTTACAAGAATCTTTTTGGGGCTTACCATCCCCCAATTCTTTCCATTACCGACCGCTTCTTCTTCAAAACCCTGCGGGAAGGATGGCTACGGCACGGTATCATCGAAATCATCAAAATGGCTGTAGTGAAAGATGCAGAACTCTTCGGGTATTTAGAGCAAGCTAAAGCACAGCTTATTACAACTCGTTTCGGGACAATGAACTGTCAGCCAGAAGATGAAATCAATCATCTCTCCCAGAAAATTCTTGGGGCTGCATTGCGTAGCTATGTAGCGGCGGAATACGATAACCTTTATGAAACCCACCAATGTCGCCCCCATGCCTATGGCCATACTTGGTCACCGGGTTTTGAAATTGAAGCTGGGTTATTGCATGGCCATGCAGTTTCCATTGGTATGGGCTTTGGAGCTTATTTAAGTTACCGCTTAAACTGGATTACCAAAGAGGATTTCCACAGAATCATGAGCCTTATTAGTTCCTTTGGCTTGAGCTTATGGCATGATATTCTGCTGAAAAAAGAAACCCTTTGGTTTTCCCAAGAAAAAATTGTCCAAAAGCGAGGAGGCAACCTCGCAATACCTTTACCCAAAGGAGAAATTGGTCAATGTGCATACCTCAACTCCTTAACCCGTGAGGAACTTTATGAGGCGATCGCAGCATATCAAAAGATTTGTACAGATTACCCCAGACAAGGCTTAGGCATTGACCCACTCTGTAGTGATGTCGGCTTAGAAGATCCTTCAACCGTAGCCCAAGCCCCCGATCAATCGGAACAAACTCCGGAACCCAGATTATCAGTCGTCTAGAGCAGCAACTTTCTCAGCCCATGGCCCCAGAAACATTTGACTTTGTTATCCCTCTTTACCGCATACGTTGGAATACGCAAGCTGTTTTAGAGGGTATTACTACCCATTACCAACCCCGCGCCATCCATGTCATTGCCCCTGGCTTTGAAGCGCGATCTCTAGCTGAAGCAGCTCAGGAATGGGACATTGCCCCTCTCCATAGCTATGAGGAAGAAACATTCTTTGGCAAGAGCGATCTTACCAAAGAAAAAATCTGTGCAGAACTTGATTTAGAGTTATCTCTTTATACTCCCGGTTGGTTTTATCAACAGTTATTAAAGCTGGGTGCATTTGAAGGTATTGAGGAGTTGAGTGAATGGTATGTTGTCTGGGATAGTGATTTACTTCCTGTAAATGCTTGGCCCCTCATTCATGAGAAGGATTCAAAGCTTCAACATACCTTTGCCCTGATTCAAAACAACGGCTGGGGTAATGCTAACATTGTCTCAAAATGGGATAAGTGGATTTCCTCAGTACTTGGGGTCAAACCTCTCACTGACAAAGAAGGCAGCTTTGTTCCCCATCATATGTGGTTCAAGCAGGAGCATCTCAAGTCATTTAAACACCAGGTGAACAGATACTACGAATCACAAGATCACTGGCTATTGTTGATGATGGGTTCAGCTAACGAGTTTGGTACTTTTAGCGAATATTGGTCTTATGTTTCTTGGGTGGCTGCGATCGCCCCCAACGACCTAGCTTTCTATCCCTATAAGCAATATGGAGAGACGACTGAACGATTTTTTGATGATGGCACAGGTTTGTTTTCTGCGGCATTGAGGCGTTATCAATCCCTAACATCTCAACCTTCCCAGGATAGCTTTTCCCCTTCCTATCAAGAGGTATCCTCCTTTATTCGGGAAGAGTATGGAGAAGATAAAATGCCCTCCTCTTTGTCTTTTGAAAGCAGTCCCCGACATCTGAAGAAGAACAAAGAGAATATGCACATTGAAGAATTGCGCTCTCGTTGGAATCCACGGGATGACTGATTGCCGTATCTTTGAGTTAGGGCAGGAATAAGGCTGTCTCTAATCATGTTTCATTATCCCAGTCAGATGGTTGGTAGTTGAACTCAATTAAGAGCAAGTGGTAGTCATCTAAAGTTGGCCTGGATCTACTCCTAGCTCACGTAATTTAGCAGCCAATAGTTCTGCTCTAGCTTTTTCCTGCTCGGCCCTGGCTTTTTCTTCCTCTGCTCTAGTTTTTTCCTGCTCGGCCCTGGCTTTTTCTTCCTCTGCTCTAGCTTTTTCTACCTCCACTTGTTCACTACTCCACAGCAAAAGATTTCCCTCACTGTCCCACCATCTCAGCCAGTTGATGTTTTGCCCTAATCTCTCACCATGCCATATTCCTAAAAATAGCTCTAATTCTGGTATCCACCATCTGCTATTCTCGTCTGCTTCCTGCACCACATAACTGCCTTCGGTAAGAATCCTTACTTCTAAGCTCATCTCTTGAGGGTCATAGGTTATGTATGTGGGAACCTCTAGAATCTGCTCATAGAAGTAAAGCTTTCCATAGGGAGGGGTAGAACGTATTGATAACTCTCCACAATCTGTTTCTGAGAGAAATTCCATCACTACTGCTACTGGTTCTCCTTGTAGGTTAGGAGTATAACTACGACGAACTACTTCTGGTGCTACTAAATTTACTTGGGGAACGTAAAACCAATCTGGAGCTTTAATTACGGTTTTGTTTCTTACTGTGGCTACTAGCCCAAAGTTAGAGCCGATGAGCATTTGCGCCTCGATACCCCCTGCTGCTCCTAAAGCATCGGTGAGGGCCGCTGCTAAGGGAGGTTGCTGAATGTTTTCCACTGGTTCATCTGGTAATACGAAGTCTTCTGGGAGTGCTTCCCAGGTGACATTGAGTTTTTTCGGAGTTGGTTGAGTCGGTTGAGCTTTTTGGGCTGGTTGAAGTTGTTGAACCACGGAACTACACCAAAGTTTTTAAGTATGGTCTGAATTCTTCTATGTTTTATTTTAAGGGAACTCTTTAACTACTACAGGACTTACGCAAAAGACATAGAAATAGGTACTCGGAACAATTTCACTTTATGGTTTTTTCTTACTGCGTAAGTCCTGTTTATTCAAAATCAATAATCGGCCCTTTGGCAACTAAACCGCTGGGGTTAATGTGGGGATGGCTTTCGTAGTAGTGGCGTTTTATGTGGGTATGGTTGCAAGTTTCTTTAACCCCAGGGTGCTGATACAAATCCTTAAGATAATTCCAAAGGTGAGGATAATCCCAAATATGACGAAGATTGCATTTAAAATGAACGTAATAAACTTGGTCAAATCGTAACAAAGTGGTGAACAAACAAAAATCTGCTTCTGTTAAGCGATCGCCACATAAATATCTTTGCTTTCCCAAAACTTCCTCCCAAGCATCTAAAGCAGAAAATAGTTCTGTTACTGCTTCTTCATAGGCTGTTTGAGAAGAGGCAAATCCAGCCCGATAAACGCCATTGTTAATCGGTTGATAAATTGCATCCATCAAACCCTTTAACTTACGTAGCAATAGGGTACGATGGGCCCAAGGACAGGCATAGGAAACATAGAGATGATAGCGCCCAACTTCGGCTTTAAAGCCACTTGAACCTTCTGCTGTGATGGAATCGCGGAAAGTGGTAGGATTACGCTTAAATCGTCCCTGAGAGTCTTTTTGATACTTTTCGTGATTCCATTTACCCTCAATGAGCATTCCTGTGGCCATAGCTTTTATTAATTATTCAGTTATCAGTTGTCAGTTATCAATGATACCTAATAGGGAGATGGGGGAAGGGAATGATCTTTTCCTTGAAATTAGAAAAATTGCCAAAAAATCAGTAATATAACTAAGAAATATTATGATTCAACTTTATAGATGGTGCTACGTAATCCCCCTAGTCCTCAACAATTATATTACTGGATAGCTAAGGGAAAACCACAGTTTAAAACAAATAAGCTAAAGCTAAACTATAGACAGAAAAGATATTTTATTACTTTTAAAAAATGCTTACAAACAAGCGTTTATCATTGCTTAAAGTTGATTTTTATCCTAATCTTATTTAGCCAAGTTTTTTCTCATTTTTCTTTTGCTAATGATGGCAAAGTAATCAGAATACCCGCAGAAAACTTAGCTGAGCATGGTTTGACACCCACCAGTCAAATCTTTTTTATTCACGGTATCGTCAAAGATGATATTAATCAAAGATTTGGGGTAGAACTTTCTAAGAAGATTAATTCTACTATTACTGTTATTAATAATGGTTCTTCCTGTCGGAATAATGATTCATCTTGCCGCAAATTAGGAGATTTCTCTAAGGCTTTCTTAAACCGTTTTGGTAATAGGCTACTCGGACGAGGCAATGAACCAATTATCAAGAGTGTTAAGCAACAATTGAGATTAGCATTAAACAATTCTCAACACCAAGAAATTGTCGCCATCGCCCATAGTGAAGGAGGATTAATTCTTGAGGCCGCTATTAGCGATTTAAGCCTGGATTCTCGCCTCAAACTTGATAAACTTAAAGTTGTCTTGATGGGGAGTCCTTTACATGAAGCTAAAATTGCTAATTTAAGCAATAAAGTAGGAGAATTGCAAATCTTCTCCAACCCTCAAGATCCAATCATTTGTTTGCAAAAAAACATTTGGCGTTGGTCAAGTTGGTTTGGTACAAATCCTGAAGTTAAAGACTGTGTACAAAATAGCGATCGCACTCAACATTTAGACAGTGCTTATTTTAGTCATCTGGAAAACTATTTAATGAAAAGAAATTAAATTACTCTTTTAATTCAGTCAAAATAAATTGGCTGACAGTATTTAACCAACTTATGGCTTCGTCTTTAGAAACATTTTGAGGAGGAGTTACAGCAAAAACAATATAATACTTTTCTCCTTCGTCAGTTTCCAGAAAGCTAGTATCGAGAAAAGTATGAGAAAACAAACCAATTCCACACTTACTAAATAGCTTTCCTATTTGGTTAGCAACTTTTTGGGAAAGTGGTTCTAAAAAGCGACAAAATGTATCTTCGTTACTGAACCCTGCTTGTTGAGGGGTTTGTGACATGATCTCTTGCAACCAAAGCCAATCTTCTTCCCTTAAATCAAATTGCTCTTCTGGTGAAAAAACATCAGGTTGAACTAATCGCATTAAAACCTCTGCTAAGTCAGTTGCACTAACACAGTTTCCTAACTTTTCCCCTATTTCAAAACAAGAGAAGTCCTGAGATACGTTTTGTTGAGGAGATGTAGTGATTTTAGCTTGGAAACGGAGTTCAAAAGCGGGAGAATCTATAAGTGTACCTTGATTCAACATTAAACGATTAACAGAAAAGTTGTTTAATCCTTTAACTCGCATTCTTGAGTTAAGATTCTCAAATCCTAAAAACATAATTAGCCGATTGGTTGCTTCATTACTAGAAACTACTAAAGCTTGCTTAATATCTTCACTAATAGAATACCAAGAAGAAGTCCCTGAAATACGATACTCTGCTTCTTTTGGTAAGTTCATTTGCTTTAGCTGTTCTAAAACCAAGGCGGAAATTCCTACTTTAACAGTAGAAGCAGGATTGAAAAAACCAGCATCTTCACTATCTTGTATCTGGTTTTCATTGGTATCTTGGTAAATAGCTTGATGATAATAATAGTCAAATTGAGGAGGAGTTTGAGACTCATTCACCTTAATGAAAAGAGCTTTGCCGTTCCAGTTTTTCATCTGCTCACTAAAATTCCCCTGCTCTAAAATCACCCCTAATTTTGTCAAATTACTTTTTACCTTACGTTCAGAAAATTTTGCCTCAACTTGATTATTTCTTGTTGAAGAAGTGACAACTTCCGACTGTTGTTTTGAGGTTTGAGGAGATGTTTGGCTACAACCACCCAAAAAAGATACTAATAACAGCAAAGCTAGATATTTCCTAATCATAGCTATCCCGGATAAGTGTTAATTTCCCACTGCCTTGTACCCATAGGACAATCTGAACCTAAATTGTTAATATCCCACTGAACATAAGCATTGTTGTTATTTTTCCAAGTAACAGTGAAGTCACCATTACAGTAACCTGCTCCTCCGGACAGTGCAAAATTCCCTCGCAAAGTATCTCCGTTTCCGCAGCCCCCTGTTTGGGGGGAAGGAATTGTTACTGTTCCTGTCAGAGGTGGTTTATCATAGCCAAACACAGTTTGTACAGAGTTGAGTTGGCTAGTACCAAAGCAAATTTGGTCTAAGTTGGCAATCCTGGTTAAATTACTTTGGGAGCGCCAAACTCGGTTAGTTGGCTTAGGAGTAGAGGCAGGAGGAGGTGGAGGGGAAGAAGGAGTTTGAGGAGATGGGGAAACATTATTAGATTCTGGGGCTGGCACTTTTTCCGAAGGAGATGGAGCAACTTGAGGAGACTCTTCCTCCTCTTCAAGAGATTCTACAACTTCTGCTTCCTCAGTACTATCTTCATCTGAAGAAATAGAGGCTACATCGACATCCGCAGAATTATTTCCACTTAAGCCTAAGCCGATAATAATGGAGCCAGAAACTACCGCCACAGCTAAGGTAATTAAGCCTACCATTAAACCTTTCTGAGAACCTGTTGCAGTTATTTCAGTGGGGGTAGAGATATCTGTAGGGGGCGGCAGTGTTGGGGGAGAAGTTACCGTAGGAATTGAAACAGGAGTTGCTACTTGAGGTGAGGCAACCGTAGGGGGAGTGGTAGTTTCTCCTTGAAGTGCAGACAATATCGCTTTAGCACTGGGGAAGCGATCCCGTGGGTGAGACATGACTGTTTTGTCTAACACCGTAGCAAAATCTGCACTAATGGGCTGCACTTCCTGTTGCCAAATAATCTCTCCGGTTTGAGGATCTGTGGTTAACTCTTGTGGCATTTTGCCACTAAGGAGATAAATTGCTGTTAACCCCAAGGCATATAAGTCGCTGGAAAATACTGGTCTACCAGCAGCCTGTTCACTGGGCATAAAGCCGGGAGTACCGATAATAATAGAGCTAGTGGTGTTTCCTTGAGAATTTACCGCAGTTCCCATCGTCTCCCTGACTGCCCCAAAGTCAATTAGCACAGGCAAGTTATCACCAGAGCGTAGCATAATATTCTCTGGTTTTATGTCTCGGTGAACTATTCCTTGGCTGTGTACATAGTCCAACACAGGCAAAACATTGAGCATGATTTGCTGCACCGACTGCTCATTCTGCAAGCCCTGTTGTTGCAACCAGGTGCTTAAATCTACACCATCAACCCATTCCTGCACTAAATAAAATTGCCCTCCTTCAGAGAAATAGGCGTAAAGTTCAGGAATTTGCTCATTACCTTTACCAAGTTGCTCTAAGATTGCTGCTTCCCTCTGGAAACGTTCCTGCACCAACTGATAAACTTGTGGGTCATTAACTATAGGCTTAAGCTGTTTAATGACGCAACGACGGGCTGAGGGCATATGAATATCTTCTGCGAGAAAAGTCTGCCCAAAGCCTCCGTGACCGAGATTTTTGATTGGTTGGTAGCGATTGTTGAGTATTTGTGACATGGGAGTATTTCTATAACTAGCTCATATATAGTCAAACGTTCACAGATTTTTTATAGAGCAGATGCCAGCTAAAATTCCCTTCTGAAGAAAGATGTGTTTTAGTAAACAGTATAAACTATGGTTTCCAGAAAACTGGGTAACAGAAAATTGTTCTAACTCTATGTGCTACTGCTATATTTAGCTATTTAGCTTCTGTTTGAATAATGGGAGTAACTCTTCATAGCACTTCAGAAACGCGAAGTCACCACCATGCCGAGATGCACGGGCTGCGAAAAATAGTTCGTTACGTAGTTCAGTAAGAGTTGCCCTCGATTGAAGCTTAGCGGTTTCACAACACTTTTCAAAGGAACCAAAGTGTTCAAAACCGTTAAAAGTCATTGCGAAGCAGAATACAGCCGAGCGATCCGATAGTTCCGGCAAATCCGAAACGGAAAGATCCTCGTTTCTAATTTGTGTAGGTTCTTCCAAGGTAAGTCCAAAATCTAGATGATGTTGAAGTAGTGTTATGAGACGAATTAACTTGCTTTTTGTTTATTCTACAACTACATCAGGCGTTGCAAACATAAATCTCGAAAATGTTTACCTCGATGTTCAAAACTCCGATATTGATCAAAGCTAGCACAAGCAGGAGAAAGTAAGACTACAGATGCGCCTTTTTGTTGAGCAACTTCTAACCCTTTACTTACAGCATTGTTCATGGTTTCTACAACTTCGTAGTTTTCATAGCCAAACTGTTGTAATCGTGCTGCAAAATGGGGGGCAGCTTCGCCAATTAATAAGACAAATGCAGCTTTATTAATAATGGTTTTTAGCCAAGGAGTATCATCTGCTTTTTTCATTTCTCCCCCAGCAATTAAAATAGCTGGAGTTGCTACGGAGTTTAAACCAACTATAGCTGCATCATAATTAGTTGCTTTACTATCATTAATAAAATCAATTCCGGCAATGGTACAAATGCGTTCTAAGCGGTGAGGAACTCCAGAGAAATTTTCAATTGCTTTGTTGATAGCAGTTTTATCAACTCCTGCTAACTTTGCTGCTGCTACCGCCATTAAGAGGTTTTGTTGATTATGTTCTCCTACCATTTTTAAGGATTTAATCGGTAAGATTTTTTCTCCGAAAGCTATTACCCAATCATCTTCAAGATAAACACCTTTTTCGGGGTTGCATAATAGTTGACTTTTGCCTTTAATACTAGTCCAACAAGCATTTGGCCAACTTTCTCTACCTTTATTTCTTAAATAGGGATCATCACCATTAATTATTTGTTGCTGACAACGCTTAAGTAAATTAGCTTTGATATTGTAGTAATTTTCTAGGGTGTAATGGCGCTTGAGATGATCGGGGGTTAAGGTTGTGAAAATACCAATTTGCGGTGCAAGTTCCCTGGAAGATTCAATTTGATAACTGCTAATTTCAGCAATGATCCAATCAGGCTTTGCAGACTCAAAATGGGTTTTGATGCCTAAATCGCAGGCTGCATAACCAATGTTACCGCAAGCAGGGGCAGATAACCCCGCAGCTTGGAAAATAGCAGCGGTTAGGGCAGTGGTGGTGGTTTTACCATTAGTTCCGGTGATGCCTACCCAAGGGGAAGAGTTAAGGTAACGCCAAGCCAATTCCATTTCACCAATGGTATCAATACCTTTACTTCTTGCTTCTACCAATAAAGGAATGTCCCAAGCTACTCCGGGACTTACTACCAATAAATCTGGTAGTTGTGTTTCCTCTAAGCTGGGGGTATGCCCCAATTTGACAGAAATACCTTCTTCTTCTAAAGCTTGCTTCTTTGCCTCTAAGGTAGGGGAGCTATTACCATCGCTTAACTCCACTTCCCAACCCTTAAGTTTCAACAACCGTGCTGAAGTTGTTCCTGATCTACCTAACCCAATAATGTAAGCTTGAACCATAAAATCTGATTGCCACAAGTTTTTAGCATTTTACAATAAGGTTTTTGTTTACTCCCTACAAAACTAATTCTTTTTCTAAAAATTCTATAGCTTCCTGACACCAACCAATATAATTCTCTTCGTAGCGAATACCTTGGCGTAGGGTTAGGTATTGGCATTTGTGAGGAAAAGATAGTTGGTGAGGTTGAGGAAAATTTTGTTGGGCAATGCCTTTATACACATCTAATTGACGCTTATGTAATTGGCGATGACGTTCTAACTCTCGGATCAGAATTTGTGGCTTAACCAGATAGCCTGCAAATAATTTAACCAAAACTTCTTCTTTGTGGGGGCTAACTTTGCCTGGTTTAGCTATCCACTCAATAATTTTTTCTTTACCTAATTTGGTTAAAGAGTAAATTTTTTTGTTGGGACGACCTTCTTGAGTTATGGTTTCAGCAAAGATCCAGCTTTTTTCCTCTAACTTATTTAACTCTCGATAAATTTGCTGGTGGCTTGCTTGCCAAAAAAAACTCACTGAGGAATCAAACTTTTTAGCGATGTCGTAGCCGCTAGCTGGCTCGTCGGTTAAGGTGGCTAAGATGGCATAGGTTAGACTCATAGTCTAGCAGGAACAGGGAGTAGGGGAGGAATAGTTGCTATGTCTAAAAGTGTGAGGTGTTTATTCTGTCGTTATAGTTGTGGCTATTGGTATAATTCAACTCCTCAACATGGCAAAATTCTGCACCTAATTTTAGATATTCACATGGTTGCATAGTATACCATTTGCACAGACCAGAGGGAAAGCTTAACTGGCAAAATTTACTTTTGTTGCTCCAATACAGGTACTGTTTTAGGAATAGATGAGGGAGGAGGATTATTTTCATTTTCAGGAGGATCAAAGGTTTGTCCTTCTGGGGCAGTGAAAATTAAGTCTCTAGGCTGATTGGTGGGAGTTTGTTGTTGGTTTCTGGCGGGAGGAGATTGTCCGATGGTCGGTGGTTTTAATGGGCGCAAACCCAACCCACTATTACTTTCTGCACCGAGGTTAATTTGTTCTAAGTCAGGAATTTTGGGTTGCAAACTGTTGCTACTTATGGGGGGTGCGGTGGGAGTGAATTCTGGGGAAGAATTATTGTTATTGATAGTTGGGGGAATGATGCCGACTTCTGGGGCATTGAAGATTAAATCTGGGGGTGGGTTTTCTTCTTTTGGGTTAGGGGTTGATGGGGTTGATGGGGGAAGAGAGTTACTTGTTGTGGGTGATGGTAGAGGAGTTTGGGAAGGGGGATTTTCTTCTAAGTTGGGTAGGCTTGAGGAGTCTGTTACTTCTATAGGGGCAGTTATGGCTACAGGAGGGGCAGTATTGGGGTTATTAACTGCTACATTTTCTGTTTCTGTTTCTGTTTCTGTTTCTGTTTGGGGTTGTGGTGCGATCGCAGCTATATAAGGTAGAGGGGTTTCAATTGCTGTTAAATCCCCAGTTAAGTAAATATGCCCAAGATCCCGACCATCAAGAACTCTTCTGGTAAAACGCCAACCAGGATTTAAGGTGATTCTTTGGAAACCCTTACCTATACTTTTAGTTCTACCAATTTCGATGGGAATAGTAATAGAGCCTTGAGTTGACTTTCCCACTAGGACAAGATCACCATCATCTTCAATGATCTCAATTTTATATTCCGGGGCTAAATCCTGCCCATCTAAGCGAATTGAGTAATCATTGCTACTATCACGAATTTCGCAAATGCCATCATAATTAGATTGCTGAGGTAGGGGCTTGATGCGTTCAGGGTGAGAATCGCTTTCTATCCAACAGGCATAAGAGTCGTAGAGTTGTTCAACAATTACCAGCCGATAATTTTGGGGACTATTACCAAAAGGGGCGGCTATAGCCATGAAGTGACTAGGGTTAACTTCTGCGGTACTAAATTCGATAGTTAAAGCTAAACGAGGCTTACTAAGGCAGAAAAAGCAAGTACTGGCTAGGACAGCAACTAAGAATTGAGGAACGATTTTCATGAATCTTGGAGCGGTTTATAACCGACTATTGACTATTCTATATCCCTTTGAATGAGTCAAAAGCCCATAAAAGAACATTTTTCAAGCTTATTTAAAGTTTCTGTGAAGAAAGACCAAAATTAATCACTTCTTAACAGTACCTCTGTAGTCTCGTAAAGGCCAATAGTAAATTTTGTAAAAAGTTTAAACGTATCTTCCATGCCAAAAATTAGCCAGTGGACTGCATTTTATTCCTTCATTCCCTTGTTTTTCGGGGCTTTAAGTACACCAGCTATAGCTTTTAGCCTTACTCCTATCGGCACTTTTGAAACCGGAATCTTTGATGAGAGTGCTGCGGAAATTCCTGCCTATGATCCTCTTACGAAGAGTCTTTTTGTAACTAATGGCGAGAGTAATCAAATTGATGTTCTTGACCTAACAAACCCCTCTTCACCAGCCTTGAAATTTAGCATTTCCTTAGCAGGTGGAGTGAATAGCGTTGCCTATAGCAACAACATTATTGCTGCTGCTGTAGAAGCTGATCCAGCACAAGATCCTGGCTTGATCCAGTTTTTCAGCACCGATGGCACTTTCCTTAACCAAGTTACCGTTGGGGCTTTACCAGATATGGTTACTTTCACCCCCGATGGCACAAAGCTTTTAGTCGCTAATGAAGGAGAACCCAGTAGTGACTATAATGATGATCCTGAAGGTTCTGTCAGCATTATTAGCATCCCTGATTTCAGCGTAACTACCGCTGGTTTTAGTAAGTTTAATGGAACTGTTCTTGATGAAAGTATTCGTATCTTTGGCCCTGGTGCAAGTGTAGCCCAAGATTTAGAACCTGAGTATATTACTGTATCTAAAGACTCTAGTACCGCTTGGGTATCTCTCCAAGAAAACAATGCCTTCGGCATCCTCGATATTGCTAGTGGGGAATTTACTCAATTAGTTGGCTTAGGTTTTAAAGATCATAGCCTGCCTGGAAATGGTTTAGATCCTAGCGATCGCGATGACGGCATTAACATTAACACCTTTGATCACCTTTTTGGTCTCTATCAACCCGATGCGATCACATCCTATCTTGTTGGGGATAAAACCTATATTGTTTCTGCTAATGAAGGAGATGCTAGGGACTATGATGGTCTTCAAGAAGAGGAAAGAGTCAAAGATTTAGTCCTTGATCCTGATGCTTTCGGTGATGCTGACGAGTTGCAAGAAGATGAAGAATTGGGCCGTCTCACTGTGACTACAACCCTTGGGGACACAGACAACGACGGTGACTTTGATAAATTATATGCTTTCGGTGGTCGCTCCTTTTCCATCTGGGATGAAGACGGCAACCTAGTTTTTGATAGTGGGGATGATTTTGAACAAATTGTTGCTGAGATATTGCCCGATTATTTCAACGCCAACAACGACGAAAACGATTTCGACAGCCGCAGTGATGCTAAAGGCCCTGAACCGGAAGGTGTTACTATTGGTGAGATCATGGGTCGCACCTATGCCTTTATCGGTTTAGAACGTGTCGGTGGTGTCATGACCTATGATGTTAGCGATCCTTTCAATCCTATTTTTGAGGGTTATTTCAACAACCGTAATTTTGCTGGCGATCCTGAAGAGGGAACAGCAGGAGATTTAGGCCCTGAAGGGTTACTTTTCATTGGTGCGGAGGATAGTCCCAATAGTAATCCTTTGTTAGTAGTTACGAATGAAGTTAGCGGTAGTACTACTATTTATGCTATTGATCCAGAGACTGAAAAGGTTCCTGAACCTACTTCTAGTTTAGGCTTGTTGGCTATGGGCATATTGAGTTGGTTAGGTTTTAAGCGTAAGGTTTTTGCTAATCGCTAATATTAATGATAAATGCGCGGCTTGCCTTTGCTATTAAGCATTAAGGTTTAATGTTAAGTGAGAAATGATATAAGGCTCAATTGTACAGTATCCTCAGAAGAGTTTTGTAGAACTTCGTAATTAGCAAGAAATAGTTCTTTTCCTTTAGCCGCGCTTCCTTGTTTATAGTTATTCATGCCATACTGTAATTCCCATTCGTATAGATTAGCACTCTTGAAGTAATCTCTAATTTCTGGACAATCATCATAAGTTATTAACCAAGAAGCAGAACATTCTTTCATAAGTTGGCTAAATCTTTCGTGGTGGAAAGAAGTATGTAAATTACCTTTCTTTCCGTATAACTTTGATTTTGTAACGGAAAAATAAGGAGGATCTAAAAAGAGAAATACATCTTTATCTTTTGATTGCAATAAATGAGCATAATCTAGGTTAGTGATTTTAATTCCTGGTAAAATAGATGCTAATTTTTCTAAGCGTTCTATAGAAGAATGGGTAAATCTTTTCAGAAAGGCTTGTTGAGAAAAGCCGCCTGATTCTACTGTTCCTGAGAAGGTGATTCTATTCAAAACAAAGAAGCGGATTGCTCTTCCAAATTCTGACAAGTTGTCTACATCAACACTAATTAATTCTGCAAAAAGCTTTTTGCCATTTTGATGTTTGTTTTTAATATAGAAAGCTTCTTTGACAAGTTTATCTAAATCAGACTGGGCAATTTTCCAGAAGAAATATAGCTCAGGGTTTAAGTCATTAATCCAGATTTTTAAATGAGGATACTTTTGTTTTAAATAAATGAATAAAGAACCTCCACCGACAAAAGGTTCTCTATATTCAGAAAAGTTATCTGGTAAATGCTCAACTATTTTCTTAATTGCTCTGGATTTACCACCGGGATAACGAAGAGGACTTTTAATCATCAAAATAAAATGTCATTTTAGAGATAGGACTATCATATCAGGATTGTGTTCTAAAATTGTTCGATATTTCTACTTCAAGGTTTTTGTTCTTTCTGCTTTCTAAAGATAACTTTCTGATTATCTCAATTTGATTTCCTTTAAATTTATTAGCAGATAAGAATGATTCTACTCTTTCGTGGTCGTTAGGTAATATAATAGAACCCACAACATTTTTTCCTGTTAATTTTAATTTGCAAACAAAACCAACAGTTTGTTTGCCTAATGCTAAAGAGTCTAAATTAGAAAACAAAATCAATTTAAATAGACCATCTTGAATATCAG
This sequence comes from uncultured cyanobacterium, assembly GCA_963793425.1. GTDB lineage: Bacteria > Cyanobacteriota > Cyanobacteriia > Cyanobacteriales > CAWCAG01 > CAWCAG01. The sequence goes on from CAWCAG010000001.1 coordinate 322,683, forward strand.
ATAGCTTAGGCAAAGAGTCTTGCGAGGCATTTTTAGATTCCTGAACAATATATATGCCGTTTTTGTAAAAAATTTCATCAGGAGTCAAATAATAAACACCTCCTAAATAATTTTCAATGCTCAAAGTTGCTTTAATGCCATCGACCAAATACTCTAAGCTATGTGAAGTAAGGGCTTCTCTTTGACTAGCATATTGAGAACCTTTAAGAGATATATTTTTAAATTCTTCAAATTCTTCAGTAATTCTCTTTAAATATGTGTCCATTCCTTGTCGTGAATGAATTAAAACTCCCGTTTGCTTAGAAATAGAGTCATAGCAATCAAGCGCTTTTTTGAAGATTTGCGTAAACCTTTCTTCAAATAAACTATTGTTCCAATGAAGCGCACTTTGACGATAAGCTAATATTTATTCTATTTGAGCCTTAACGAATTGATTATTTAGTTTTTGATTATTTAATTTTTCTTTATTTTCTTGCCCTTTCTTTTTGCTTTTCTCTGCACTCTCATAATACGCTAAAACGATATAGATATTGAGCAAATTCATCCAAGAGATTGTAGAATATTGAATCCGATCTCTATCACCGTCTTTCCCTTCATCTTTAATAACTGGAATAATTGTTATCACTTTAGATGAATTATAAGTATTATAAATTCGGGCAAAGGGATAACTTCTGGTTCTTTTTGGCGATACCCACTTTGAATAAGCTACTTCTGTTGTTGTTGACTTTATCAATCCAGATGGTTTCGCTCGATTAACATCGAAAACATCTAAATCAATCTCTTCTAAATTATTAGCTAAGAAAGTCTGATAAGTAACACCTCTAATAAATCCTCTAAAATGTAAAACCTCTGTCATGGCAAATAACCATTACTTCGCTTCAATTAAATAACCACAAAGATGTTCACCTTCATTAATCCAGTGAGTCCTTTCTACGACGCAATCAGGTAAAATGGCGCTAAACATTTCCAATTCGTGACCACAAACTGTAGGATAAGATTCTGCTACATCTGCGATCGCACAGTTATGTTCTACTAAGACAAACTTTTCTGCTTCAGGAAGGTTGTGTAACTCCGCCATATAACCTTCTTCTTTACGAAGTTGCACTAAGTTATTAAGACGCTGGGGCAGTGAACCTTTGCCTAAATACTTGCGATAATTACTCGCTTTTACTTCCCACTGTTTGCGTAAAACTTCACTAACTTGTTCTTCTCCTACTGTTTCTACTAAAGTATCAAGAAAGGAAACTGCAAATTCACCATGACGGTTGGGAAAGCGATTTCGCCCTTGGCGACTCAGTTTGTATAAATGTTGCGGCCTACCCATGCCAGTTTGGGTTGTATGATGTTCTAATAGTTCCGACGACTCTAATTCTTTGAGGTGACGGCGAGTAGCTTGGGGACTAATTTCTAAAGCTTGTGCCAACTGCTGGGCGCTTGCTTGACCTTGCTTCAGTAAATGGTTCAGAATATCTTGTTTGGTGGAAGAAGTTTCAGTAGTAGTGGTCATCATCTGTGCAGTTGTGTCTGTGTTACGAGGGCAAGAAAAATTTTTCTTTTGCTTTGACAACACATTTGTTGTTAATGTAACCTAAAATAGACTTAAACAACAAATTTATTGTTTAACTACTAAAAGCTTCTAGAGTTGTAGGCGATCGCTATAGCGAAAACCCTTACCCCTAAGATGCTGAATTCAAAGCCGAGAACACAGAACAGTTATAGAGAACACTTAAAATCAACATGAGTGCCACAGTTAAAACCCTAGTCAATCAACCTTACAAATACGGTTTTGTCACCGATATCGAGGCAGATACTATTCCTCGCGGTTTAAGCGAAGACGTGATTCGCCTCATTTCTGCGAAGAAAGAGGAACCGGAATTCATGCTGGAATTTCGCCTCAAAGCATATCGTCAATGGCAGAAGATGACAGAACCAACTTGGCCTCATGTTAAATATCCTGCCATAGATTATCAAAATATTATCTATTATTCTGCTCCGAAGCAAAAAAAGGAGAAGTTGAATAGTCTTGATGATGTTGATCCCACTTTGTTGGAAACCTTTGAGAAATTAGGTATTCCTCTCTCGGAACAGAAACGTTTAGGTAATGTGGCAGTAGATGCTATTTTTGATAGCGTTTCTGTAGCCACCACTTTTAAGGAAAAATTGGCGGAAGATGGGGTAATCTTCTGTTCTATTTCCGAAGCTTTGCAGGAACATCCAGAATTAGTTAAGAAGTATTTGGGTAGTGTTGTACCTGTGGGCGATAATTACTTTGCGGCACTTAACTCTGCTGTATTTACCGATGGTTCCTTTGTCTTCATCCCGAAAGGGGTAAAATGCCCTATGGAACTCTCGACCTATTTCCGCATCAATGCCGGGGATACAGGACAGTTTGAACGCACTTTAATTGTGGCAGAGGAAGGTGCTTCTGTTAGTTATTTGGAAGGTTGCACCGCCCCCATGTATGATAGCAATCAACTCCATGCGGCGGTGGTTGAATTGGTAGCTTTGGATAATGCTGATATCAAATATTCCACAGTCCAAAACTGGTTTGCTGGGGATGAAAATGGTAAAGGCGGTATTTATAACTTTGTTACTAAGCGTGGCTTATGTAAGGGGGTTAATTCTAAGATTTCATGGACTCAGGTAGAAACGGGTTCGGCGATTACTTGGAAGTATCCTAGTTGTGTTTTAATCGGGGATAATTCCGTCGGGGAATTTTACTCTATTGCTTTGACAAACAACTTGCAACAAGCTGATACCGGAACCAAAATGGTACATATTGGTAAGAATACCCGCAGCACAATTATTTCTAAAGGTATTTCTGCTGGTAAGTCCAAAAACAGCTATCGCGGCTTGGTAAAAATGGGGCCGAAAGCGAAAGGGGCAAGGAATTATTCTCAATGTGACTCGATGTTAATTGGGGACAATGCCGAAGCGAATACCTTCCCTTATATCCAAGTAGATAACCAAGAAGCCAAAATTGAACACGAAGCTTCTACAGCAAAAATTGGCGAAGAACAACTCTTTTATTTATCACAAAGAGGCATTTCCGAAGAAGATGCTGTCACTATGATTGTGGGTGGTTTCTGTCGAGATGTCCTCAATAAGTTGCCCATGGAATTTGCTTCTGAGGCTGATAAGTTATTGAGCTTAAAGTTAGAAGGAACTGTAGGTTAAAAAATATCAGTAGGGGCGGGTTTCAAAGTTAAGTTGTGACATCAACATTAAACTAAATAAACCCGCACTAACTATGGCTTAGGCTAGATTATTGTTAGGTTACGGCCACCCGTAAGTTATCGTTTTTCTTTAAATACTTTTGCTGCCTAACCCAACCTACAAAAGTGATAAATGATAAATGTTTAATGATCAATGAAATGACTATTTTATCTATTAAAAACCTTACTGCTAACGTTGATGGAACACCTATCCTTAAAGGTGTAAACCTAGAAGTTAACGCCGGAGAAGTTCACGCCATTATGGGGCGAAATGGTTCTGGTAAGAGTACTTTTTCTAAAGTATTAGCAGGACATCCAGACTATGAAGTAACTGGAGGAGAAGTTATTTACCAAGGCGAAAACATCCTGGAAATGGAAGCAGATCAAAGGGCTTTACGGGGTATCTTTCTCGCTTTCCAATATCCTGTCGAAATTCCTGGAGTTAGTAATTTAGAATTTTTGCGAGTTGCTTATAATTCTCGTTGTCAGCATTTAGGTTTAGAAGAATTAGATACCTTTGATTTTGAAGACTTGGTAGAAGAAAAGCTAGATATTGTCAAGATGAATCCTAGCTTTTTGGAAAGAAGTTTAAATGAAGGTTTTTCTGGTGGGGAAAAGAAACGCAATGAAATTTTGCAAATGGCATTATTAGAACCCACATTAGCCATTTTAGATGAGACTGATTCTGGTTTAGATATTGATGCTTTAAAAACAGTGGCGAATGGCGTTAATCAATTAACTAATTCTGAAAACGCAGTTATTGCTATTACCCATTACCAACGCTTACTTAATTATATTGAACCTGATTTTGTTCATGTTATGCAAGAAGGACGTATTGTTACTAGTGGTGGCAAAGAGTTAGCCTTAAAATTAGAATCTCGTGGTTATGACTGGGTGGATGGGGAAGTAATAAGTAATAAGTAATAAGTAATAAGTGATGGGTAATGGGTAAATGTTATGACTAGTCAAGTTTCTTCTGCTGCAACTGTTACTAGGGATGAGTATCTGCAAAGTTTATTGAGTTTATGCTCTGGGTATTTTCTTGATGCAGATTTGATTAAGGTGGTGCAGAAACCTGCTGCTACTTGGTTATCGCGGTTGAGAATGCCTAACCGCAAAGATGAAGCCTGGCGGTTTACTGATTTGTCTGAGTTGCTGGCGACTAGTTTCGTGGCCGCAGACAAGGTTACTCCTGAGAGTGTTGAAGAGTTTGTGATTCCGGAAGCAGCAAGTAGCCGGGTAACTTTTGTTAATGGTGTTTATGCCCCTGATTTATCTAACCTCAAAGGCTTACCAGAGGGTTTATTTGTTGGTAACTTGGCACAATTACCAGCAGAGTATCAAACTCAGTTAAGTCAATACCTAACCCAGCAAAAAGGGGCAGAAGAAGTTTTCACCTCCCTTAATAGTGCTGGTTTTGCTGATGTGGCTGTGGTTTGGGCTGATGCTAATACTGTTGTGGAAACACCACTGCATTTGCTTTTCCTTAGTATTGCTGGTGCATCTCCTAGCTTCTCTCAGCCCAGGATATTGGTGGTTGCCGAAAGAAATTCTAGCTTACAAATAATCGAACAATATGCCACAAACCAAGATACTGCATATTTTACCAACTCCGTAGCAGAAATTTATCTGGCTGAGAATGCCGCAGTGCAGCATATCCGTTGCCAACAAGAAGCAACTAGTAGCTTTCATATTGGTAAAACTGGGATCGCTCAAGCTAGGGATAGCCGCTACACCTGCCATAGTATTAGTTTGGGTGGCAAACTTTCTCGCCACAACCTGGAAGTTCACCAAACAGGAGAACAGATCACCACCAACCTCAACGGCTTGACGGTGGTTAATGGTAAACAGCTTGCAGACTTACATAGCCTCATCGCCCTCACTAAACCTCATGCTACCACAGATCAACTCCAAAAATGCTTAGTAGCTGGTAATGCCCGCTCTGTATTTGATGGGCAAGTTTTAGTTCCTAAAGAGGCACAATTAACCAACGCCAGCCAGCTTAACCGCAACCTCTTACTATCCCCCCAGGCACACGTAGACACCAAACCCCAACTACAAATCACCGCCGACAATGTAAAATGTTCCCACGGCGCAACCGTAAGCCAGCTAGAAGCCGAGGAACTATTTTACCTAAGCAGTCGCGGCTTAAACGAAGAAGCTGCCCGCAGTCTCCTTATTGAAGCCTTCACCGCTGAAATAATCCAACGCATACCCATCAAATCTATACAAAAACAGCTTACTGCAAATATCAAAAAAGCCATAAAAGGCAATAAGCAATAGTAAATTCTTTACTTATTACTTATTACTTATTACTTATTACTTAAGAAAATGCCCCTAACCCAAGAAAAAACCCTCGCTGCCAAAGTTCGCCAAGACTTCCCCATCTTACACCAGGAAGTACACAGCAAGCCGTTAATTTATTTTGACAATGCTGCTACCTCCCAGAAACCTAAAGCGGTTCTAGAAGCACTCAACCACTACTATAAATATGATAATGCCAACGTGCATCGTGGCGCTCATAGTTTAAGTGCCAGGGCAACAGAAGCCTATGAAGCGACGAGAGATAAGCTTGCTGAGTTTATTAATGCAGCTTCCCGTAACGAAATTGTTTTTACTCGCAATGCCACAGAAGCAATTAACCTAGTTGCCTACAGTTGGGGGTTAAATAATTTAAAACCAGGGGATGAAATTATCACCTCAGTCATGGAACACCATAGTAACTTAGTTCCTTGGCAAATTATCGCCCAAAAAACCGGGGCAGTGATTAAACACGTTGGTTTAACCGCAACGGAAGAATTTGACTGGCAAGCATATCAAAACCTCTTATCTGAACGTACCAAATTAGTTGCTGTCGTTCACGTTTCCAATACATTGGGTTGTATAAATCCTGTAGCAAAAATTACTCAGTTAGCCCATCAAAAGGGTGCAAAAGTATTAATTGATGCTTGCCAAAGTATTCCCCACTTACCCATTAACGTTCAAGAATTAAACTGTGATTGGTTAGTAGCATCAGGACATAAAATGTGCGCCCCTACGGGTATTGGCTTCCTCTACGGCAAACTGGATTTACTACAAGCAATGCCACCCTTTTTTGGCGGCGGAGAGATGATTTCTGAAGTTTATCTAGATCATTTCACCACAGCAGAATTACCTCACAAATTTGAAGCAGGAACCCCAGCCATAGCAGAGGCGATCGCCCTTGGTGCTGCCGTAGATTATTTAACTAACCTTGGTATGGAAAACATCAATGGTTATGAAGAAGAATTAACCGCTTATTTATTCTCCAAGTTAGAGCAAATTTCCAGCTTAAGAATTTATGGACCAAAACCAACTAAAAACGGTCAAGGTAGGGCTGCTTTAGCTGCTTTCAATGTGGAAGGACTTCATGCCAACGATCTTGCTACTTTGATAGATCATGAAGGTGTTGCTATACGTTCAGGACATCATTGCACTCAACCTTTACACCGTATCTTAGATGTTTCTGGAAGCGCCAGAGCTAGTTTGTATTTTTATAATACCTTTGCAGAAATAGATAGCTTTGTAGTTGCTTTGCAAGAAACCATTGATTTTTTCAACCAAGCAATGTGATAGCAAATCTGGTTACTAAAGTACCTTAATAAAATCAACCAATTATCAATTGCTAATTGATAAAATGAAGTTCTGGAAACAGCCTTTAACCACTAAAGTTGCCATCTCCTTCCTGTTCCTTTCCCTCTTAACTGTAGGCATCGTGGGAGGGGTAGCTCATATTCGGGCCAGGGAGGCTCTCAAAAAGGCTGCCTTTGATCGGCTTAATGTTACAGCAAGACTCAAAGAAAAAGAAATCGCCCGTTGGTTTGAAAATCAGCAACGAGATTTTCTTTTAACTACCCAATTTCCTGACGTACAAAAAAACCTACAAATACTTACCAGCCCCACCAACTCCAAAGCCCAACAACAAGATGCTTATGGGTTACTCTCAAAATACTTAACTCAAGTAATTGAATTTAAACCTAACTTCAGAAAAATTTCCCTCCTCAACCGCAGCAACCAAATCATTCTCTCCACCAAAAAAGCCAACGAAGGTAACTACGAAATTGGTACTAATTTAACTTATATAGAAGAAGTTGAATCAGGAGATACCTTTGCACCCATCTTCTATGTTTCCCCGATGACAGGTAAACCTGCCGTTACCTTAGCTACACCTTTGCGGAATAGGGCTGGGGATCGCCAAGGGATGATTTTAACAGAACTTAACCTCGAACAAATTGACGGCATCGTTAGAGAAAGCATGGGCTTAGGAGAAAGCGGAGAAACATACTTAGTTGGTTCATTAGTCACCAAAAATGTCTTTATCTCCAAAGCCAACTCTCCTAATCCTAATCAACAAACCTCTGAAGGCATAACCAGTCAAGGGATTGATCGGGCAATGAGTGGCGAAAGTGGTACTCAATTGTATCGCAATTATGCAGGAGTTCCAGTAATTGGGGTTTATCGCTGGTTAAATGACCAAGATATCGCCTTGTTGGTAGAAATGGAACAGGAAGAAGCCTTTGCCCCAGCCAGACAACTTGCTGCTACCATTGTCTTGGTTGCCTTAGCTGCGGCCGCAATTTTATTAGTAGGAGTTTATTGGTTATCACGCCAGTTAACCCTTTCTCGTCAGCAACTAGAAATCAAAGCCCAAGAAGCAGATACTGCTAACCAAGCAAAAAGTGAATTCTTAGCTAATATGAGTCATGAGTTGCGTACTCCCCTCAATGCTATTCTTGGTTTTGCCCAACTGCTAGATCGCGATACTAGCTTAAGTTCTCAACAAAAAAAGTTTTTAGCTACCATTAACCGTAGTGGGGAACATCTCCTCGATTTAATTAATGATGTGCTACAAATGTCGAAAATCGAGGCGGGAAGGACTGTTCTCACCCCCGATGTTTTTGACTTACATAGTCTTTTGCAAACTCTGCATACGATGTTTCAAGTTCGGGCTGCAGCAAAAGGACTTACCCTCAACTTCCATTTAGATCCTGATTTACCCCAATATATTCTCACCGATGAAGGTAAGCTGCGGCAGGTACTAATCAACCTGTTAAGCAATGCCATTAAATTCACTCCAGCAGGAAGCGTAACCTTAAAAGCAAAGGGTAAACAATGGCAAAAACCCCCTGCCTATCCCCTCACTTCCTTACCTCCTCAACCCCAAAATTTCCGCCTCTCCTTCTCCCTTGAAGATACGGGCATTGGCATCGCCCCAGAAGAACTAAACCAGCTTTTTCGCCCTTTCGTACAAACAGCTAGCGGTGTTAAAAGCCCAGGTGGTACAGGCTTAGGGTTAACCATTAGCCGTAAATTTATTCAACTAATGGGGGGAGATATCCAAGTTCAGAGTACCTTGGGAAAAGGGTCTAGCTTCCACTTCACCATCAAAGTTACTTTAGCTCAACCAACAGTTAATACAGAACTTGCCCCAGAAAGGAGAGTCTTGAAAATTGCTCCTCACCAACCAACTTACCGCTTATTGGTTGCAGATGATAAAGAAGAGAATCGTAACCTTTTAGTGCAATTACTGCAAACCGTCGGTTTTCAAACCCGCATTGCCACCAATGGCTCTGAAGCGATCGCCCAATGGCAGACATGGAAGCCTGATTTAATTTGGATGGATATGCGGATGCCCATAGTAGATGGTTATGAGGCAACCAAGAAAATTAAGCTACAGGCAACTTCTTCCGGACAAAAAGCTAAAATCATTGCCCTTACTGCCGCAGTTTTTGCTGAACAACAGGAGAAAATTTTTAAGGCTGGTTGCGATGATATTGTCTGCAAACCTTTCCGAGAACAAATTATTTTTGAAAAAATAGCTCAACATATAGGAGTTAAATATATCTATGAAGGGGAATCCCAAGGTTCATTGAAAGAAGCAAAACCAACTACCTTAAACTATGAAAACTTAAAAGTAATGCCCCAAAAATGGCAAGAAAGACTCCATCAAGCAGCGGTTGAAGTGGATGGAGAGGCAATTACCCAGCTAATTAAGCAAATTCCTTCTCACCGGGAGTCTCTAGCTACAGGGCTAGCACAATTAAATCGCAGTTATGATTTTGATGGGATTATCGAATTGTTGGAAGCCAATTAAGTTACAAACAACCTTTGCTCGACTTAGACTCCATATTTATACATTACACTTAATGTTTAAATAGCCAGAAAATGCGTCAATTATTGAGGTTATGATTGATAAATCATCTACTATTTAGTTAATCTCTTTTTGTTTTGAATAAAGAGAAAAAATCCAAGTAATGAAAACATCCCAAAATCCATCTCAATGGCAAGTAATAATAATCCTTTGTATTGGCGTATTATCTATCTCCACAGCCGCCATTTTTATTCGTTTAGCCATTGAAACTGTCCAAATAAGAGGGGTCGGGTTTAGTCTTTTTATTGCCGCTTCTCGCCTCACCTTAGCTTCTTTGGTACTAATTCCCACTATCCCTTTCTCAAAGCAAAAAACCATCCCAAAAAAAGAATTTTATTATGCTACGGCTGCGGGAATTTGTTTGGCTTTACACTTTGCTACTTGGATTACTTCTCTGTCTTTTACCTCTATAGCTGCTTCCACAACTTTAGTAACCACAAATCCGATTTGGGTAGCTTTATTTTCTTGGTTTTGGTATCAAGTCAAACCCCACAAATTGACCATTATTGGTATTGGAATTGCTTTATTAGGAAGTATGATCATTGTCGGTGGTGATACAGGGGAAACAGAGGTTAGTACAAATCCTTTATTAGGCAACTTCTTAGCTTTGATAGGGGCTTGGATGGCAAGTCTTTACTTAATTTTAGCCCGCCAAGCCCAAAACGAAAGTCTTAGTACCCAAAGTTATGTAACCATCGTTTATAGCACAGCCGCAGTAATACTTTTGCCTTTACCTTTACTATTCGGAACAAGCTACTTCGGTTATCCAGGCGACGTGTATCTCTACATTTTATTAATGGCGATCTTATCTCAAGTAGTAGGCCACACTAGCTTAAATTGGGCAGTACGCTGGCTTTCTCCGACTTTAGTAACTTTAGCAATTCTCCTCGAACCCATCGGCTCAAGTTTAATGGGATTTATTGTTTTTGGTGAAATCCCTCATAACCTAGTCCTGTTGGGGGCTGGAGTGGTATTAATGGGAGTAGCTTTAGCTATTTTTGGTGTCACAGAAGCAGGGCAAAAAAATTATCCTTAACCAGAAGAATTTGGTTAAAGTCCCACATCGGGTAATAATTAAAAAGATTGGTTGGTAAAAGGAATCATTGCATGGTAACGACGGACGGACGGCCGGCCTCCTCAAAAACTCCCTCAGTCTTTGATGTTAAGGGTTATTTACAAGAGCAAAAACAGATTGTTAATCAAGCTTTAGACTGCTCCCTATCTGTTACTGAGCCGGTAAAAATTTATGAAGCAATGCGCTACTCGCTGTTAGCGGGAGGAAAGCGCCTGCGTCCTATTCTTTGTCTGGCTACTTGTAACATGATGGGAGGAACATCAGAAATGGCTATGCCCACTGCTTGCGCCTTAGAAATGATCCATACCATGTCCTTAATCCATGATGATCTTCCTGCCATGGATGACGACGATTATCGCCGGGGTAAGTTGACAAATCACAAAGTTTATGGTGAAGATATCGCCATCTTAGCAGGGGACGGTTTGCTCTCCTATGCTTTTGAATATATTGCTACTCAAACCACAGGTGTAGAAGCATCCCAAATTCTCCAAGTAGTTGCTCATTTAGCCCGTGCCGTAGGCGCAGCAGGTTTAGTGGGTGGGCAAGTTATGGACTTGGAGTCAGAAGGAAAGTCAGATATTTCCTTAGATACCCTCAAATATATTCATACCCATAAAACCGGTGCTTTATTAGAAGCTTGCGTAATTTGCGGGGCTACCTTAGCGAAAGCTTCTTCGCAAGATCGGCAAAGACTTTCTAACTACGCTCGTAATATTGGCTTAGCATTTCAGATTATTGATGATATCTTAGACATCACAGCAACCAAAGAGGAACTAGGCAAAACTGCGGGTAAAGATATTCAATCTCAAAAAGCTACCTATCCTAGTTTATGGGGATTAGAAGAATCAAAAAGACAGGCCCAAAAGTTAATTGATCAGGCCATTGTTGAATTGGAACCCTATGGGAAAAAAGCTTTGCCGTTACAGGCGATCGCTAAATTTATTACCGCTCGTAAAAACTAAGTTCTTTATTTTTGTTTTGCTGAAATTGCCAATTTTAAATGAGATACCATGCAAGAATTTAACAACATCTTAGACAATAATGTCCTACTGATGGCTGTCCTTGCTTGTCTGAGCGCTCAAGGATTAAAGTTGGTAATTGAGTGGATTAGACATCGTAAGGTAGATATTAAGTATTTGGTTAGTACAGGAGGGATGCCTAGCGCCCACTCAGCCCTGGTAGGAGCCTTAGCCACAGGGGTTGGGCAAACGATGGGCTGGTCTAGTCCTGATTTTGCGATCGCTTGTCTTTTTGCGGTAATTGTTATGTATGATGCGGCTGGAGTACGCCAAGCCGCTGGAAAACAAGCTCGTATTCTTAATCAAATTATTGATGAATTATTCCAGGAAGATAAAGAATTTGATGAAGAAAGGTTAAAAGAGTTATTAGGTCATACTCCTTTCCAAGTTTTGGTTGGTTTGGCTTTAGGAATTGCTATTTCCCTGGTATTAGGAAAGGTTTGGTAATAAGTAAGCAGTCAGGTATTTAGATTATCTTGCTAGGGTAGGGAATAGGGAATAGGGAATAGGGAAATGCTACAGATAAAGTTCTTTTAGTTGATCTGTGGATAGATATAGTTTTATTGGGGGACTAGTTCCCCCCAAACCCGCATCTCAGGGAAACAAGTGTTTCCCCACACCCTTTCCTAACCGCTTCGCTCTTCGTTGTTTGTATTTAGCTAGGGTTATTTTAGGTTGATCTATCGTCGTAAATAGACCTCATGATAGGGCGCATTTGTACTTAGGCTCGTTGTTTATAAAGTTATTTACTAATAAGCTAAGAGCAAATAGCTTGATTCAAATTATATGTAGCGTACTTTTTTCTATTTCATATTAGTTGGCAAGTAAATTGAATAATCTGCCAGTGAATTGATCTACTACTTCTTATCACCTATGAATAAAAATCTCTCTGTTATTTCTCTTGCTTTCTTTGTTTCTTTTCTTTCTCCCATTACTGCTGTTGTGGCAAACCCATCTTTAATAGAGGTTGCCCAAGAAAGTGATGCAAATACTGAAGATATTCGCGCTGTGGCTAAGGAAGCTTATCAGGAAGGGTTGCAGCTTTATCGAGAGGGGACAGCAGAGTCTTTGAGGCAGGCGATTGTTAAATGGGAGGAGGCGCTTAAGCTTTGGCAGCAGGTAGGAGATCAGTCTCAACAAGCTTTAATCCTCAACAATCTTGGCGCTGTTTACAAGAATTTAGGAGAAAAGCAAGAGGCACTTAATTACTATAACCAAGCTTTACTTCTACGTCGCGCAGTAGGAGATAGAGGAGGAGAAGCAGTTACTCTCAACAATATTGGTGCTGTTTACAACTCATTGGGAGAAAAACAAAAAGCACTCGATTACTATGACCAAGCTTTACCTTTATATCGTGCAGTAGGCGATCGCAGAGGAGAAGCAACTACCCTCAACAATATTGCCCTACTTCAATACAGACAAGGCAACCTCGTTGCTGCTTCCGAAACCATGCAGCAAGCTATTGAAAAAATAGAATTCCTCCGTAACCAAATCCTTAATCCCCAACTGCAAACTTCCTTTTACGAAACCGTTGAATTCTACTACGACTTCCACATCAACCTGCTGATGGAATTGCACCAACAAAACCCCACACAAGGATACAACGCCCAAGCACTCCATTACAGCGAAAGAATCCGCGCCCGTCAACTTCTCACTGAACTTCAGGAAGCCAGTGTAGATATTAAAGAAGGGGTAGATGCAGAACTTTTGGCAGAAGAAAAACAACTTAATCAACAACTTACTGCTGCCCTACAAAATCAAGGGCAACTCCTACGGGGTTCCTATAGCAACAAAGATGCAGAAAACCTTAACAACCAAATTAACAATCTCCTTACTAAACTAGACCAAGTGGAAGCATCCATTCGCTTACAAAGTCCTGCCTACGCTGCTATTAATCAACCGACTAAATTCACCCTGCAAAGCCAAGAAATTCAACAACTTCTTGATGATGATACTCTCCTCCTGGAATATTATCTCAGCGAAAAACGCAGTTATCTTTGGGTAATCAGCAAAGACCAAGTTAGCAGTTACGAATTCCCTCCCCAGGCTGAAATTGAACAACTTGCCCAACAATTCCGCAACGACATTGCTAGCGAAACCGAAAATAACCCAGAATTAGGACAACAACTCAGCAAAATACTTCTTGCCCCTGCGGCCCCAGAATTAGGCAAAAAACGCCTTTTAATTGTCGGCGACGGAACCTTAATGATCGTTCAACTTCTGAGTTGATGAGCAAGTTTTATGAGAAAATGTACCAAGAAAACCTCCAACCTGCTGCGGCTTTGAGAGAGGCACAATTAGAGATGTGGCAAAGTGACGGTGACTGGCAAGATGCTTATCATTGGGCAGCTTTCACTGTGCAAGGAGAATGGTAATTTCCTTGGATATTGAAGTAAGTTTGAATAATAACGGTAGGATCGGGTTTTGGTAAATATTAATTAATCTGCCCCTACATTCATATTCCAAAAAAGACTACATTAACTTAGTGCTAATTTAGGGGTTTATGGTGAATAAAGAAGTTATCGGTATTGATTTAGGGGGAACTGCCATTAAATTGGGGCGGTTTCAAGAAGATGGGACTTGCTTACAGTCTTTGAACATTCCCACCCCCCAACCTTCAACCCCAGAAGCAGTGTTAAAAGCAATGGTGGCTGGGGTGCAGCAACTTAATTGTCAGCAGCAAGCTGTGGCTATTGGTGTGGGTACTCCTGGCCCTGCGGATGCAGAGGGTAAAGTTGCTCAGATAGCTATTAACTTAGTAGGTTGGCGGGATGTTCCTTTGGGATATTGGTTGGAGGAAAAAACCGCCTTACCAGCTATTCTTGCTAATGATGCTAACTGTGCTGGCTTGGGGGAAGCTTGGTTAGGGGCAGGTAAAAAATTTACCAACCTCATCCTCTTAACCTTGGGTACAGGAGTTGGGGGTGCGGTGGTTTTGGATGGTAAGCTGTTTACGGGGCGATTAGGGACAGCAGGAGAGTTAGGCTTAATCACTTTAAACCCCGATGGCCCACCTTGCAACAGTGGTAACAATGGTTCTTTAGAACAATATGTTTCTGTGGCTGCTATTCGGCGACAAACGGGGCAGGAGCCTGGGGAATGGGGAAAAAGGGCTGAAGCAGGAGATCCGGTTGCGTTGGAGTTTTGGCGCAACTATGGTAAGCTTTTAGGGGCAGGGTTAACCAGTTCCATTTATATTTTAACCCCGGAAGCTGTGGTGATTGGCGGCGGCATAAGTGCTAGTGCAGAGTTTTTCTTTCCTACTGCTTTGGCAGAGATTGAACGGCGAGTTATGGCTAGTTCCCGCCTTGGTTTGCAGCTTGTTAAGGCAGAGTTAGGTAATGATGCAGGGATGGCTGGTGCAGCAAAGTTGGCTTGGCAGAAGTTGGTTAATGTTGATTAGACTTGTGTTTCATACCAACTCCGGTTCATAAAGTACCTTAGCTACTATTCAATATCACTTTGCAGCACCGACTATAACTATTTCGCCGCCAATTCTAAAAATATACGCAAACCAGAAACTTTTAATTTCTGCTACGCTAAGACGCATTTAAGCTAAATGCGACAGCTTGTTTTTTTGCTCTTAATACTAAGCATAAGCAAACTAAGTAATGCTAAAGCTAGAGTGATATTAGGCTCAGGTACGGTTTCTGTTAAAGGAGCTTCGGTGTGAACAAAATTTGGAGTAGGCTCATCTTTATAAGGCGCTGAGAGAGTCGCTAAAGCAAGGGACAAGTCCCGACTAGTTTCATCAATAAGAAGCTGCAAAATGTCCTCATAGTGACGGGGTTGAGTATCTCTTAAATCTGCCATGAGACTATCTGTGAAAATATTGTCAACATCTGGGTTAACAGCACCGCCTTCATACTCGTCATATAATCCCAACATATGTCCAAATTCATGGGCAGCAATCTCATCGTGGTATTCTTCTCCCCAGCTTGAAGAAAGATCAAGAAACCAATTAGTCATGTTGGTGTGACCAGCCTCAGCATGAATTGTCACAACTTGGTCAGCATCTTCATTAACAAAGTTTACATCAAACAGCAGAGGGTAAGCGAAGTTGCCGTCAATAATGTCATATGTGTTACCCCAGGTATTTTCAATGCCTTCTTCCCAGATATTAACCAAATGCCCTGGATCATCACCAATAAGAGCAATATCCAGACTAATTTTCATCATTTGATCGATAAATTCCCATTCATATTGGTAATTCCAACCAAAATCTCCAGAAGTTTTGGAGCCTGATACAATCTGAGACTGAATATTAGCAATAGGCTCTAAAGATGTACCAATATTAAAATCCGCAGCAACTGCATTGTGGGAAATACCCAAAAGAGAAGCAGCGACGATGCCGGACAAACTACTGATATTTTTCATACAAAAACTTCTTATTGGCAGTGTTGACTTATAGATATTTCACCGCCAA
Source organism: uncultured cyanobacterium (assembly GCA_963793425.1). GTDB lineage: Bacteria > Cyanobacteriota > Cyanobacteriia > Cyanobacteriales > CAWCAG01 > CAWCAG01. Next base: position 338,587 of record CAWCAG010000001.1, read on the forward strand.
CCTTGAAAAAATACGCAAACTAGCAAAATTTTGTTTTATTGACCCGTAGATGAATTTTTATGAATCTTTCTGAAAAAGCCATTGCCAAATTTTAATTACCCTCTCTTCTAACCAAGCCAAACCCTGATCAAGGAAATCGAGGATAGCTTCTAAGGGGTGTTTAACGTAGCCGACATGAATTCCTTCGGTTTCAATCCAATCAAAAACCGGATCTAGTTGTTCTTGATTTGAAGTTGCTGCGGCTGTTGCTGGGGTGAAAGTGGTGATGGTTTGGCTAGTTTGTTTAGGTTTGCTTAAACCTGCATTTTTTGAAGAGAGACGGTTTTTTACTGAACTTCTTCGGGGGTTTTTGGTGGTGCGAGGTTGGCGATTCCATCCTGTTAGTTGAGAGGGGGAAACGAGAGATTCCTCTTCAGTAATTTCTGCATCTAAGGTATTACCGTACAAGTCACTCCAACTTAACCAAGGATCTGGTTCTAATTCTGGTTTTGTTTGGGGAGTGGGTTGGAAAGGAGAGAATTTAATTAAGGCGCTTTGTTGCCATAAATTTAATTGTGTTTGCCAAATATCCTTCAGTTTTGTAGGTAAAGAAAAGAAATAATTTCCTGATAATTCTTCATTTGGGCTAGATTGATTTGCTAGTTTGTGAGAAGTGGTTTTTCCGCCAAAAAAGTATTGGATTGCTGCGGTAATTAAGGCTTTAATTTGCCCCGGTTGCTGCTGAGAGTTGGGATCATAATTACTTAAGCCTACTTTAAAATTATGCAACTTTCCTCCCCAACTTTCTCTTATTCCAGAAACCACTTTTGCTATGGGAACTAACCCATTATTTTCTAAGTTAGCAACAACTAAATCAAGATTAGTTAGACTTTCTGGAGATAGTATCAATTGGTTAAAAAGATTTACTGTGGGGGCAGGAGTTAAGGAAGGGACAGTATGCTTAAGGAAAACCGCTTCTTGAAAAAGATTAATTGCTGTGGCGACGGGGCTAGTTTGCACCCAGTGCATTAAATGCCAAAATAAGCGAATGGGAGCAAGAATTTGCGTTTTCTCTCTGGGTTGAATTGGTGCATACCCTTTTGAATTAGCACTTTGCAACAAGTGTATATGGCGGCGATAGTTGGCAATTTCCCAAGCAATACGTTGCTGAAGTTTCTGTTGCTGCTGGGGGGTGAGGATATCGATTATTTCATTGCTATTGCTAATTAATACTAAGTTACGGCAGTCCAACAGAGTTGCTACTCCTTGAATAGTTATTTTAGTTTTGGTGAGAGTTGTTTCTCTTACTTGTACAGTTTGAGGAGATTGGTTAACAATTTTCCCTGGTGGATTTAAAAGAGGTTTAATCTCTTGCAACAAATTTAGAATTGGTGTCGAAGGAATTATCTTTTCTTCAGTAGTCTCCGGTTGAGAAGAATCTGCTTCTTTGACAGCTTGGCTAAATTTGCGTCCCGTTGCCCGTCCACTTTGCACCAATAGGTAAAGAGGATAAAGTAAAATCTGCCCTCCCCAAGTCGCTGCCACCTTGAGGTTACGCAAACCACGCCCAATGGAATCGCCCCAACGCAGAGATTGCCGATTAATAAAGTTGAATAATCGGCTTTTATAGGGGCCAAAGGATGCAGAGGACATTTGCTTAAGGGAATGGTTGAGGATAACTTTTATTTTATCTGGTTAGTTGTCAAAAGTAGCAGTTATTTCCAAACCTCTGATCATTGAACATTAAACATTAAACATTGAACATTTTAGCCCTCGACATAGATTATTTACCTATTACTTGCTTCTTACGACGAGTATAAGCGGCAAAGCCGCCCAGTAGCCCCAGAGAAAGCAGAGAAGTAGGTTCAGGTACAGGCTTAGTCATTGACCCCACCTTAATCTGATAAGCTAGCCTAGAACCCTTGGGTAAATCTCCATTCCAAGACAGAGTAGATGTACCAGTCATGACAAAGCTATTACCAATATCAGTGACCTTGAGATAATCAATAGTATCACCATCTTCAGAACGTACTACACCGTTATAAGCCATACCGTCTACAACTATATCGCTTAGTTCCATAACGCTACCATCATTATTGGAACGGGTGCGGATTAACATAGAATTGATCTTAGGAAGTTCCTGAAGATTATTCCCGACTAAAACCTTATTACCAACAGTATAAGTAAGCTGAGAGCCATCGTATTCTAGCTTAAACGCCACAGGTACACCATTCTGCCAGAGAAACTGTGATGTATCCACAGGAGGCCCTCCAGGACCAGGTGGTATCACATCTTGAATATCTATTTCAAAGTCTCCAGAAAGCCCATTTCTGCCACCACGACTTTCAGCAATAAAATCTTCAGCAAACAACCCGTTAGTCAGCAAGTCATTGAACTGTTGATCTGTTAAATTTGGTAAAGCTTCAAAGCTGGCTGCATTCGCCGTAGTAGCCCCTAGGGTAATTCCGATTGTTGCTACAGCTACTGTAGAAATTGCTTTTATTTTATTCATTATTAATATTAACTTTTTAGATGAGGAACTTTTTTTTCTAATCCTCATCAATCTAGACAGAGGCAAAAATAGATGTCAAGAGGAATTCGTTAATTTCACACAATCTTCATTAAACAAAACTTCTGCGTGAATTAACTGATTAACTTTTTCTCGCTCAAACTCTATTTTCTCTTTACTCTGTCTAACTTGCTTTAAATCCAACCCTTGCTTAAATATCTCTGCAATAGGTAGCATTTTCCCAGCTTGGGTCATAAACTTATGGTCTTGGGTTGCCTTGATTTTTGAACCATCTTCTAAAAGATATTCAAAAACTGCTTGTTCTCCACGATCATGCCATTGAGAGATGGGTTGAGTATAAATAAAGCCATTTTCATCAACACTATAAACCTGGCAAACTAATTCTTTTTCCACAATTTTTCCAATCGCCACAGCCCCATATTCCACCGTTAAAACTTCAGTTTCATAACTCAAACAGTATTCCGCAAACTTAATCATTTGCCCAAACAAATCTTCAGCAATGGCACGCTTAACCCCATTTTTACTCGCCCCATCGATAAACATTTCCTGATGTTTCTTCATCTCAGAAATCTTCTTTTTGCCCATAGCACGGCGCAACAAATCCGCCTGACCTAAAGAATACCCGGCTAAGTCTTGAGCCATTTTCATGATTTGCTCTTGGAAACACAAAGTTCCGTAGGTTTCCTTAAGAATTGGCTCCAACAAAGGATGTTGATATTCAACTTTTTCACGACCATGTTTGCGGTTAATAAACTTAGGAATTAAACCAGCATCTAAAGGTCCCGGTCGATATAAAGCTAAAATAGAAGAAATATCTTCAATACCAGAAGGCCGCAAATCCCTAACAATTTGTCGCATACCTTCTGATTCTAATTGAAATATACCTTCTAATTCTCCTCTTTCCAACAACTTATGGGTCTTTTGAATATCTTCAGGTAACTTGTTAATTGTACCTTTCTCTAAAATTTGTAGGGCTTTTCTTTCTTCTAAAGGTAACTGATCTAAATTCAGTTCATCCCCTCTATTCTCTTTAATTAAATCAGCACTTCTTTGAATTAAAGTCAAATTCTTTAACCCCAAAAAGTCCATCTTCAACAAACCCATAGACTCAATATCTTCCATAAAATATTGAGTAATTACCGCCCCGTCATTATTCTTTTGTAAAGGTACAACTTCATCTAATGGTTGAGAAGAAATAACCACTCCCGCCGCATGAACCCCGTAGGTTTTGTTAGTACCTTCAATACGCATAGCCATATCTAACCAACGGCGAGTTTGCGGATCTTGTTCATATTTTTCTTTAAATTCTGGTGCAGGGGTTTTATCGGAGATCATCACTTTTAACTTCGCCGGCTTCCCCCTGGTAACAGGAATTAATTTCGCCATGCGATCTGATTCTGCATAGGGAATATTCAATACCCTAGCCACATCTTTCAACACCGCTTTAGAAGTCATACGGTTAAAAGTGATAATCTGAGCAACCTTATCTTTACCGTATTTTTCCGTTACATATTCAATAACTTGATCTCGCCTTTCAATACAAAAATCTGTATCAATATCCGGCATAGATTTCCGTTCAGGATTAAGGAAACGTTCAAATAATAAGCCGTGATGAACCGGATCTATATTAGTGATTTTTAAAGCATAAGCAACCAAAGAACCGGCCGCCGAACCTCTTCCTGGCCCCACGGGAATATGATTATCTCTAGCGTATTTAATATAATCCCAAACTACTAAAAAGTAGGTGGAAAATCCCATACGCTGCATCATCTTTAATTCATATTCCAACCTTTCTTTATAAATAGAATCAATTTCTGAACGGCGGCATTTTAACCTTTCTTTTAAGCCTTCCCAAGTAACTTCCTCTAAATAACTATCGGCTGTATGCCCTGAAGGGACAGGGTAATCTGGTATCCGTGGCTCTCCTAAAATTTTGTAAGGACGAATCTTTTCGGCCACTTCTAAAGTAGTAGCGATCGCCTCTTCAATAATCTCTTGCGGAAGATGATCCTGAAACAATAAAGCCATCTCTTCAGCAGACTTTAAATATTCCGTTCCGCTGTAACGTAAGCGCTTATCTTCAGTAATTAACTTATTAGTTTGAATGCACAATAAAGCATCGTGAGCCTCGACATCATGACAAGATATAAAATGAGAATCATTAGTGGCAATAATCTTAATATCTAATTCACGGGCAATCTTAACAATCTCAATATTAACAATCCGATCTTCTTGAGAACCATGATCTTGTATCTCTAAATAATAATCTTCTCCAAAAACCTTTTTGTACCATTTAGCAGTTTGACGAGCTAACTTCACATCTCGCCTGAGAATTGCCTGGGGAACTTCTCCCCCCAAACAAGCACTCGTAACAATCAAACCTTCATGATACTCTTCTAAAAGTTCTTTGTTAATACAAGGTCGTCCAAACAACTTGTTACCACGAAAGCCTTGTAAATGAGAAATTGTCGTTAGTTTAACTAAGTTTTTATAACCTTGCTTATTTTTCGCTAAAACAACCTGATGATACTTTTTCAACTTACGTTTATCATCAAGTTCACCATTAATCACATACATTTCATTGCCAATAATCGGCTTAATACCCTTATTACGGCAGACTTTAATTAATTCCACCGCACCATACATAACCCCGTGATCCGTAAGGGCGATCGCCGGCATGGCTAATTCTACGGCCCTTTCTACTAAAGGATTAAGTTGAGAAGCCCCATCTAAAAGGCTATAGTCGCTATGGATATGTAAACCAACGAAAGACATAAAAAAGGCACAACGCTATATATGGTGTTTGTTAATTTTACTGCAAACTATATTTACAGAGCCAATTAATTTTTTTCTTTGTAGCTCTTTAATTTAGTATAAATGTATTGAATCAATATTTGTCCTACTCGTCGATAATAAATTAAAAATATAGGGTATCGTTAGCCCTGGGCATAAGATACCACAAACTTTGATATTCCGTGGTTACACTATAGCCCATCCATCCTACGAAATAAATAATCGCAGGCGTTTCTAATTCTACAGCCCTTTCTAGCATAATTAATTAGTAACTACGGCCAAACAATATTTCTAATACAACCTCTGTAACCCCCTGTTCCCCGTTCCCCGTAGCCTACGGCAAGGCTAACGCCAACCCTGTTCCCGACGGCTGAAACTATTGATTTTTCCTTTCACTGCGTAAGTCCTATTATGATAGCGAGAATAGTTTGATCACTCTCTTTCATCGGTTTAAGATTAGTTGATTTGTGACTCTAGAAACCATATGATGAGACTTTGTTTTTTGACAGAATATAACTTGAATGAAACAGTCGGAGGCGGATTGTTAAATGCCATTAAAAGCACAGGTGAATTTCTAGCTAAACATCACCAAGTATCATTTGTATCACTCGGTAATAAAACACAAATTATCAAATTAAATAGTTATGAGAATCTAGAAGTAGAAAGTACTCCTGCCGACGGTCAATTAGATTCAAATGGCAAATCCCAAGAAAATAGAATCGCAGTTTTTAATAGTCAAAATCTTAAAACAATATCTAATTTTTTAGATAAAAATCAACCTGAAGTAATTGTTGTGCATTTTGATGCAGTATTTGGATACTTAGCTTTGAATTGGGCCAAGAAAAATAACAAAAAGGTTTTGTACTGGTCTCATATGCTGGTTGATAGAGGACATGAATTTCACCAAGAAAACAAAAAAATACTTAAGTTACTAAGCATCTTTGCTTCTCGATTTCTAATCTTGATATTTTGTAAACAAATCGCTGGCGTTATTGCCATAAACAATGCAAGTGTACAAAGTTTTAGAAATATTGGCTATAAGGGTCGAGTTTTCGTGATGCCAAATGCCAGAGATATGGATACCTTTAACAATTCCAATAACTTGAAATCTTTTCAAGCAGAAAACTTGGTTTTTATTGGTCATATTTCTAAAAGAAAAAATCAAGAATTTTTGATTAATTCGATGAAATTCATTAAAAAAAAATATAAATTGAAATTGATAGGTAAGATTTTTGAGAAGAAAACTTACTTTAAGCTCAAGAAAATAGTTGAAGATAATGGCTTGAATGTTGAATTTGTTGATAGAGTTGATTACTGTCAAATACCTAACATACTAGAAAATACAAAGCTATTTTTGAGTGCTTCAAAAACCGAAGTCCAAAGTTTAGTGGTTTTGGAAGCTATTGCATCAGGAATCCCAATTGTCGCTCTGGAAAATGAAACTACAAAGGAATTTAAGGAACAGCAGTTCATTGAAGTTTTGCCTCCCATAACTTCACCACAAGATTTCGCTAGAATTGTTAATCGGAAACTAAAGATGGACGAAGGAGAATACTTAGAGCTATCAAAATTAGCCAAGGATTTCTCTGAAAATTTTAGTTTTGAAAATCAAGAAAAAGTATTTAAAGACATATATTTTCAAATTAACTCTTAGTGCCATTACTTTACACCAATCTTCCTTCTGCTTTTCACACTTTGCAACCGTAGTCAAGCTTAAATGTTCTAGTCCCAAAGTACTAAGAGCAAAAGGTACTTCAGAACTATTGATCTTGGGAAAATAGTACCATGCTGTTCCTTTACAAGGTCGCCTAAGCTGTAAGCAGGCAATCTTTGGGGATAAGAAAAATGCGAAAAATGCTTCCGCTATTTGTAGCAACTCTTCTGCTACTGGCAGTTTTTTCACCAGTCTTTGCTAATGAAAATAGTAATGGAGCTTTTCTCCTCGGAGATGGTAAAATAAGCAACCAGCCCAAGCGCGGTAGTGTTATGGCTTGCCAGTCTATGTTTCCGGGTGGAGGCGGGGCCCATCGAGTTGGCGAGTGGATTAAGAACGGCTACTGGTATCCTGAAGAAAAACCAATGGTTGAAGGGCGTATCAATTGGTCTAATGCAGAGATTTCAGTTTCTGTGGAGGGTGACTTTCGTGTGTTCCGCTCTAATAAATTGCCTGTGCATTCAACTGGCAAATTTCCCATTCAGCCAGGGACTGAAGCCTACAAATATGACCGCAATCCTAACTCAATTCGTGAACAAAGCCTAGTATTAAAATTACCAGCTACCCCTGTGGTTGCAGAAACACCAGACTGTGTACCAATGGGGCTAATTGGCTATTCTCTCACAGGATCAGCAATCTTCAATGCTTTTGACGCTGCTGGGCGAGATGCACCCGCCTATGAAATTCAAGACCACTGTAACGCTCACCCAGAGAGGGGTGGGACTTACCACTACCATGACTGGTCTGAATGTATTCCAGATAAGTCCGGCGACTCAGGAAACCATAGCGACATTGCTGGGTTTATGCTCGATGGTTTTCCTATATTCGGACCGAAGGGTGAAAATGGAGTTACTGTCACCAATAATGAGCTTGATGAATGCCACGGACATACCCATAATATTGTCATAGACGGCAAGACAGTTTCTCTGTATCACTACCACTTCACCCACGAATTTCCCTACACTATTGGTTGTTTCCGAGGGAGTAATGTTGCTTAAGCTGAGACTATCTGCATCTGTGCAACTCCGAAAATAAAGTCTTCATTCAAACCAGAAACAGCCATGAAATCACATCTGGCGTGGAATCCCTCTCAATTCTAGCTCACCCATAAATTCATCTGAACTCTCAGTCAGCAACGATTATCCGTAAGCAAAAACTATGTCTTTCCCTGCAATAAGACTATTAACAGTCTCTCTTCTCCTTTCCCTATTAGGATCAAACCTCAAAGTTACCGCCCAATCCATCACCGCCACACCAGATGGTACAGGTACAATCATCAATTACAACGGCAATACCTACAATATCACTGGAGGAACACAAGCTGGGGAAAACTTATTCCACTCCTTCACTGAATTTGGTTTAAACCCCCAGGAAATAGCTAACTTCCTTTCTAATCCAGCTATCAACAACGTCTTAGGCAGAGTAACCGGAGGAAATCCTAGTGTTATTCAAGGGTTAATCCAACTAAGTGGGGGCAACTCCAACCTCTTTTTAATGAACCCTGCGGGTTGGGTATTTAACCAAGGGGCAAGTTTAGATGTGCCGGGTAGTTTTGGTGTCACTACCGCCACGAGGATGGGTTTTGGAGATAATTACTTCAACGCTTATGGAGACAACACCTACAGTGAATTAACAGGAGATCCCACTAGCTTAATCTTCGACCAGAATAACCCCAGTTGGATAATTAACGAAGGGAACTTAGAAGTTAACTCAGGAGAAAGTCTCTGGGCTGTGGGAGGGGGTATTATTTCCACAGGTACAATCACAGCAGAGGGAGGGCAAATAACCTTAGCTGCTGTACCGGGGGAAAGTCAGGTGAAACTTTCCCATGAGGGTATGATATTAAACCTGATCCTCGAAGCTGCCCCAGTAAGCGGGAGTAACATCTTACCCAATACCGTAACTGGGATTCGGGCAGTAGATATACCCCGTTACTTAACGGGTGGTAGTAATGTTGGTCATGTTAACAATGCTATTGTCGAAGTAGATGGTACTGTACGCCTTGTAAATAGTGATACGGTTATTAACGGAGGGGATACAGTAATTGCTGGGGCAGTTAACGCCCAAGATATTGTTTTTACCGCAACAGAGAAGGTGAAACCCACCGATAATAACTTAGTTAGCAACAATCCTCTAGTAGTTTTGTTCCCCGAAGAAATAGGAACTAATGTAGAAACTACCTTTATTGATGAAGGGGTAGAAGATTATCAAAGCTTCCTTTACGGCGGGAAAAAAGGGACGATTTCTCAAGTAGTTACCCACCAAGAAAATGGCATTTCAGTTATCAGTGAGCAGTTAGCAGTTATCAGTGACAATGGGGGAGATGTTAGTGCTGTTCATCTGCTTACGGAAGGGAATGAAGGGGAATTTTGGTTAGGGAGAGATTATGTATCCTCAGAAAATATTGGGAATTATGAACAGCAATTAAAAGCTTGGGCTGGGGTTTTAACTGCTGAGGCGGATTTGCTGCTTTATAGCTGTTTGACAGCTTTGGGTTATGAAGGAGAAGAGTTAGTCAATGCCCTAGCTGGCTTTACTGGGGCTGATGTGGCGGCTTCTACCAACTTGACTGGTAGTGAGGCTTTAGGGGGAGATTGGGTTTTTGAGTCTCAAACCGGAACTATTGAGGCGGGGTTAGGGTTTGAACAACAGGTATTAGAAGACTTTGCAGGTAAGTTGCAGGTGTTTACTGCTAGTGATGCGGCGAGTTTAATTAGCGCAATTGATACAGCAAATAGCAACAGTGAGACGGATACAATTAATTTAGCCGGGGATATTACTCTGACCACAGTAGAAGATAGTACCGATGGGCAGAATGGCTTACCTTCGATTACGGCATCTGAGAAACTAACCATTAATGGCATGGGGAATACCATTGCACGGGATACTTCTGTATCTGCTACTTTCCGTTTGCTGCATATTGCAGGAGAAGCCGAGGTAGAGATTAATGAGACTACTTTTTCTGGTGGGGTAGCTGATGGTAGTAATCTAACTCAAAAGAGTGGTGGGGCAATTCTTAATCGAGGAAATCTCACCCTAAACGATAGCACTATTTCTGGTAATACATCAGATTTCGGCTACGCTGGTGGCCTCTTTACTGTTAGGACTTCTAGAGATGATACAACGAGTTTAACTTTGAATAATAGCACTGTCTCTGGTAATACGACAGAGGGCGGTCCTGGTGGCGGCATCGCCATCTTTGGTCGTTATCAAACGAGTTTGACATTAAATAATAGCACCGTTTCTGGCAACTCTTCTATTGTAAGTAGCAGCGTTGGTGGTTTCGGTGGTGGTATTTTCAGCGCTGGATTAAGAGCTAATGCCGTTACGGTGACATTGAACAATAGCACTATTTCTGGTAACACTGCTACGCGAGATGGCGGTGGTATTTACAACTATGCAAGTGCAAATTCTGGAGTGAAGTTGATTGTTGGTAACAGCATTATTGCTGATAATACCGCTAATAGATCAGAACCCGATGTCGCCAGAAATAACACCTCCAGAGTACCCATCACTGACCAAGGAAACAATATCATTGGTATTGACACTACAGGGGCATTTACCACCAGCACCCTGGTAGGAAGTTCAAGTACACCTGTTGATGCGAAACTTCAACCCTTGGGAGACTATGGCGGCTCTACCCAAACCCATGCCATCCTTTCTGATAGTCCGGCTTTTGATGCTGGAAGTGATACCCTAGCAACAGGATTAAGCACTGACCAACGTGGGGAAAGTCGCACTAGTGGCAAAGCCTTAGATATTGGGGCGTTTGAACTGCAACAACTATTAAGTATTTCGAGAGGTGATAACCAAGAAACTACCGTTAATACTACTTTCAGCAATAACCTAGAAGTTAAAGTCACCGATGAATTTGGCAATGCAGTATCAGGAGTAACTGTTACCTTAACGCCTCCAGGCACAGGGCCGACGGCTAGCTTAGGTAGTACCTCTTTGATAACGGATGCTACCGGTGTTGCTACTACTACCGCCACAGCTAACATTGTAGCAGGAGACTATCAAGTTGAAGCTAGTTCTACTGGACTCACAGAAGTCAATTTTGATCTTACCAATAATCCTGGTGCAGCTAATCTCCTTAGTATTCTGGGAGGCAATAACCAAGAAACTAACGTTAATACTGCTTTTACCGATAATTTGGAAGTTAAAGTTACCGACGAATTTGGCAATGCAGTATCGGGTGTAACCGTCACCCTAACTCCTCCAGGTACAGGGGCAACTGCTAGCTTAGGTAGTACTTCTTTGACCACCGATGCTTCCGGTGTTGCTACTACTAACGCCACAGCTAACACTGTAGCAGGAGACTACCAAGTTGAAGCTAGTTCCACAGGACTCACAGAAGTCAATTTTGACCTCACTAATCTTGCTGATGACTCCGATCTTACCATAGATACTGGAGATTCTCAGACAACGATGGATACTAGCGACACTGACCCAATTGCTGATACTAGCACCTCCGACACAGACACTGATTTAACTGACTTTATACCTATCTGGCAGTCAGTCTTAGATAATTTATCAGAGTCAGATTCAGAACAGGTTATTTGTCAATCTCCCCCAGAAATAGCCATAGAATTTACTGAAGATGATGAAGAAATCATCGTAAATGAGGAAATAGAAGAAGAAATGCAATGGGATGAATATTGTCGGCCCATTACTAATGAGGAGGAAAAGTAAAAAGCAGGGTGTCGTTAGCCGTAGGGGTAACGCACCACAAACTTAAATATGCGGTCACTAATGAGCATTTCTTGGCTAGTTTGACGAGTATTATTTATTCTCCCGTTAAGAAGTAAAATCTACGCCTCGACTTTACTTTACCTTCAATAAATATTAGCGATTGCAGTTCTAATCTTCAAGATGAGGGTTTTTGTAATAATCACACAGCAAGCAACAGAGAATTTCTCAATTAACCCAGTAAAATCAACTTTAGTAACTTGTCTTCTAGGATAGTAGTTAGGAAGTCTGTAAATATAACTTCTTAACTTGTAACTTTCCTCTTCCCTTTGTATGTCTGTTACTAATGCCCTCTACTGTATTAACCCTGATTGTCATGGGCCTCACCAAGCGGGAAACAATCGCTTTTGTACCACTTGCGGCACATCTTTGTGTTTAAATAACCGCTACCTTCCGCTCAAAAAATTGGGGGCAGGAGGATTTGCTGCGATTTATACAGTCTGGGATCTTCAGTCCCAAGAAGAAAAAGTTCTCAAAGTACTTACGGTAACTTCTCCTAAAGCTAGGCAACTATTTGAGCAAGAAGCAGAAGTTATGGCTACTTTAAACCATCCTGGCATCCCTAAAGTAGAAAGGGGAGGTTATTTTTATCTTAAACAAGGCGGCAATCAACTTTCTCAACTACCTTGTTTAGTCATGGAAAAAATTAATGGTCAAACCTTAGAAGATATTTTAGACAAATACCCCCAAGGCTGCCCAGAAGAATTGGTTTATGATTGGTTACGCCAGGGCATTGAAATTTTACAGGAATTACATCAACGGCACATCATCCATCGCGACATTAAACCATCTAACTTAATGTTGCGTACTCCTTCACCTCCCAGGGCAACAACCCCCGGTAAAACCATACCGCCCCTATCTCCCTCTGCCATTGGTATGGCCCAATTAGTCTTAATTGACTTTGGTGGTGCAAAACATACAGGTTTGGTACAAGGAGAAATCAACAACACTTCCACCCGTTTATTTTCCTCTGGTTACAGTCCTCCGGAACAAATTTCTGGGCATCGAGTTGCACCAGCAACAGATTTTTATGCTTTAGGACGTACCGCCATTCATTTACTCACAGGCAAGCATCCCCTGGAATTAGAAGATATCATGACCGGGGAATTGCAGTGGCGACAAGAAGCAAAAGTTGGAGACGAATTAGCCAACCTTCTCGACAATTTAGTCCGTGTAGATGCCCGCCAAAGACCCCCTACAGAAGAAATTAGCCAACGCTTAAATAGGCTACCCCAACCAGCATCTACCCACTCTCCTTCCCCCACTTTAATAATTTCTGCCCCTGCCTTTACTCAATTTGGCCAACAAGTTGGCCAACAAATTACTCAAAAATCGGGGAATCTTCTTGCTGGGGTAGGCAAAGCGATCAAAAAATCACTGCGCTTAAGTTGGGACTTAGTTTGGGGAACTACCGTTGGTTTAATTGATACCATCGGAGAAATTATTTTTGGTATCTTAGGAACCAGCATTGGCGCTACCGTAGGCTTTGTGTTAACCTACGCCACAGTTTTGGGTAGCAGGATGGAATTGCTAGCCAGTACTCTTTTTCCCGGAGGAGTAATCAACGAAGGCGCAGAAGCAATTATCTTCGCTATGGCAGGGTTAGGGGCAGCTTGGGGCTTAACTTTACCCGGTGGATTCGGTCAGCGTCGCCGTTTCTTGCTATCTGGATTATTAGCGATGGTAGGTTACGGCATGGGGTGGCTGTTATGGCAAGCAACGCCCTTAACCATGGGGGAACGGTTTCTGGTCTTAGTTTCAGCAACAGCAGTTTCCCTAACCCTTGGTTTAGGCTTATCTAGCCATCGTCTGGCCCATATTTTTGTAGGAGGCTTAGGAAGTTGGACAATCCTGGCTAGTTGCGTCAAACTAGGCTTTTTACCTGTGGATGTATTGCAAGATATTCTTTCTTTTGCTGGCCCTTTATGGTTAGACTTTATTCAAAGTATAATTTTGTTTATTTTGTTGGTAATAAGTCTCGGTTTATCTCTAGGAGTAAGTCATTATTTATTAGTACCGATTTTGCGTCAGTTAGGTTGGAAGTAGTTATCAAAGTGACGGAGAGATGGGGAGATGGGGAGCTGGGGGAGCTGGGGAGCTAAGGAGCTGGGGAGATAGAATAGTTAGCAACTAGCCATTAGCCATTAGCAACTAGCCATAAGGACAAAATCTATGTTAGTTCCCTTAACGCGGGAGAAATTTGAACAAATTGTTCCTCTTATTGCCACCGGCAGCCAGTATGCCAGTGTTTTGGGCAAAGTGCGGGATATTTTAAGGAGAGTCCTAATTTCTGTAGTTGGGGTTCTCGTAGTTTGGTTATTAAGTACTTTTTTAGGAGACAATGTTGGCGGGCTGAAGATTATTCTTGGTTCCATTGTCGGTTTATATTGGCTATGGTCGCCTGTTTATTGGGCTAGTAGACGTAACGCAGCTTATCGTAAATTCCCTTATAGTGGCTTCTGGCGTGGTCGTGTCACAGATGTTTTTGTCACTGATGAATTAATCGGCGAAGAAGAAACGGTCAATAATCGTGGAGAATTGGTGATTGTTGAAAATCGAGAACGCAGAATTAACATAGAAGTAGCAGATCAAAGCGGTTTTAGAGAACTTATCCAAGCCCCTCTCAAACGCTTACATAAGGGTATTAAACCGGGACAGATAGCCGAATTAGTGGTGTTGTCTAAACAGCCGGATTTGAGTCTTATAGCCGCTGTTACAGATGTTTACCTTCCTAATCTCAATCTTTGGGTTGGGGCCTATCCTTATTTACAAAGAAACGTTTTCGCCCAGGTTAGTAGTGAGTTGAGAGAAAATTACAACTATTCTTATTCTTCAAAGAGGAGATGAGAGCATTGAACATTTGACCGGAATCTTGCCAGACTTTTTGTGCGATCGCCGATGGATTTTCCAAGAAGCCAGGATGATTGACAACGGTGTAGAAAGTTCGCCCCATACCCATACCAAAGCCGAGGGCATCACCAATAGCTTGCCCAAAGATAATACCTTTAATCTGATCAGCTAGATGGTGATTCATTTTCTGATTATGGGGAAGAGGAAAGCAAAATCAGCGACGACGCTTCACTGCAATTCGGCGATCGCCTGGTTGTTTACGTAGCCAATTCAAAAACTTAATCATATCTGGGTGTTCGCTGAGTGTTTCCAGGCTATTTAATTCTAAAGCAAGTTGTTGATGAGTAAATAAAACGTGAATTTGGCGATGACAGGCGGGGCAGATTTCTACGGTTACCCCTGGGGAGAGTTTTTTGCGCCGAGTATATTGGCGAGGAATGAGATGATGAGTTGTTAATTTATAGCATTCTCGTAAACACAATTGGCATTGCATATCCAAAAGTTTAAGTTCATTTAGGTCAATGTAGGGCAGGTTAACCCAATTATTAATTTAACCTACCCTCAACTTTTAAGCGTCGTCCAAAGCAACAATACCAGGTAAAGTTTTACCCTCAAGTAACTCTAAACTTGCGCCACCACCAGTAGAAATGTGGCTCATTTTATCAGCAACACCAACCTTTTCTACTGCTGCTACGGAGTCACCACCACCAATAATGGTGATAACTTCTTTCTCTGTTAAATCGGCTAAGGAATTGGCGATCGCTTCTGTCCCTACAGCAAATTTATCAAATTCAAATACTCCCATGGGGCCATTCCAAATTACGCACTTACAATCAGCAAGGGCTTCTTGGAAAGTTTTAATTGAATCAGGACCAATATCTAAACCCATCCAACCATCAGGTATATTTTCGGCACTAACGGTTTGAGATTCCGCATCAGGGGCGAAGTTATCAGCTACCACAACATCGGCAGGTAAAAGCAGGGCAACACCTTTTTCTTTGGCTTTCGCTTCCAAGGATTTAGCTAATTCCAGCTTATCTTCTTCTACCAAAGATTTACCAACATTCAAACCCCTAGCTTTATAAAAGGTGAAAATCATGCCGCCACCAATTAGCAACTTGTCGCACTTATCCAACAAAGTTTCAATAACACCAATTTTACTAGATACTTTTGAACCGCCAATAATTGCCGCGAGGGGACGTTTGGGGTTATCTACGGCGTTTTGTAGATAGTTGAGTTCTTTTTCAATTAAGTAACCTGCTACGCTGGGGCTAAGATAGTTGGTTACTCCTTCGGTGGAAGCATGGGCGCGGTGTGCCGTACCGAAAGCGTCGTTAACGTAAAGATCCGCATTAGCAGCTAACTTTTTGGCAAATTCAGGATCATTACTAGTTTCTTCGTTATAGAAACGGACATTTTCCAATAAAGCCACATCGCCGTTAACCATTTTGCTAACCGTAGTGGCGACAGAATCACCAATACAGTCATTACAAACAATTACTTCTTTCTCCAATAACTCAGACAAACGCTTAGCCACCGGAGTTAAGCGTAATTCTTCTTTCACCTCACCCTTGGGACGACCCATATGACTAGATAAAAGTACTTTAGCCCCGTTTTCAACCAAATAATTAATGGTTGGTAAAGCGGCCCGAATGCGGGTATCGTCAGTAATCTTACCTGACTCTAGGGGGACATTAAAATCCGCCCTTACTAAAACTCGTTTTCCTTTTAAATCAGCCTCTGTTAAATCAGCTACAGTTTTTTTTGCCACAGTTTATAACCTCCTGAACTCAAAAATTATTACTTTTTTTTCTTTACTAAAGCATTAAATCAGCGTATCGCCGCTTGCTATTCTTCATTCCCTTGGAGTTTAAAGCTAAATCCATGATTCAATAAAATAAATTAGGGAATTGCTCTTGTGCAGATTGTACCGGAGCGAGTGTACCGGAGGTTAGATAAAATGTTTAATATTGTCATTTTCCCCATTGACCAAACCAGAGAAAGTCGCGATGCGGCCGAAACTGTAGCCAATGTTGTTCAAACATATAACAGCAAGCTATATATTCTGTCTGTGGTGGAAAAACCGACTCCAGGAGAAGCAACTGAAGTTACTCCGATGAATTCAGCAGAAAACGTCGAAAAGTTACTTCAGGGGGCTAAAGCCATGTTTGCTCAAAAAGGTATTCAAGCTGAGGTGATAGAAAAAGAAGG
The DNA here is from genome assembly GCA_963793425.1 of uncultured cyanobacterium. Taxonomy (GTDB): domain Bacteria; phylum Cyanobacteriota; class Cyanobacteriia; order Cyanobacteriales; family CAWCAG01; genus CAWCAG01. The sequence continues at coordinate 355,413 of CAWCAG010000001.1, forward strand.
AGTTCCTGCTTTCGTTATTTGTGATGTGGCTGATGAATTAAAGGCGAATCTGATTGTGATGGGTTGCCGGGGTTTAGGCTTGACAGAAGAAGGTTTATCTGAAAGTGTGACTAACCGTGTGATTAATCTTTCTCCTTGTCCGGTTTTGATTGTACCTTGATGGGGAGATGGTGTGACTGACAAAACTTCTGGAATATGGGATTTCTTGTAGGTTGGGTTAGGCGTAAATAAACCTAGGGGGAAATCCAACAATCACCCTTGTTGCCGTAACCCAACGTTGTAGGAAATTGGTAATGGGCATTTTAGTTGATACGAATATTTTACTTCTCTGGTTTGTAGGTGCTGTTAATCGTTCGCGCATCTCAAAGTTTAAACGGACAAAGCAATTTTTACCAGAAGATTATGATTTATTAGTACGAATTCTCTCGTATTTTTCAAAAATAGTAACAACTCCAAATATTTTGACAGAAGTTAATAGTTTAGCGAATCAGCTTGGTCAACCCGAACGTTTTCAATGTTTTTCTAAGTTTGCCCAAGGAGTAGCTAAATTAGATGAATTTTATGTTGAGAGTCAAACAGCCGTTAGTGTTAAAAACTTTACCGAGTTTGGTCTAACTGATTGTGGAATTAAAGCAAGAAATTAATTTCTTGACTCAAACAAAAAGTCCGTTTAAACGGACTTAACATATTAGACAGAGAATTAATTCTCTGTCCGTCTATTGTCTGTTGTCTGTCTCTATGTGTCTCTTCTTTCCTAACAGTCTCATATCTTTGCTTCTAACGTCGGAACAGAGAATAGAAAACGTGCTGCAACCAACTCAGAAAGCGGGATATTTGTTTAAGGCAGGCTTTGATAAAAATTGAGAAAGGATTATTCGGCTGCGAAAGGTTTTCAATAGCTTTATTTGCCATTTGGCTATACTCTTGATGACCTATAGCTTGAAAGAATTCTTGCGCCTTTACATAGGCTGCTTTAGCTTGGGATTTTTTGCCTAATTTAGCTAACGTATCACCATAGTTGTACCAAGAAATAGCTTCCCCACCGCGATTACCTATTTCCCTTTCTATCTCCAAAGACTGCTGCTGGAATTCAATCGCTTGTTGGTATTGTCCTAGGGAATAGTAAGCATTGCCTAAATTGCCTAAAGAAATAGCTTCCCCACGGCGATCACCTATTTCCCTATCTATCTCCAAAGACTGCTGATGGAAATCAATCGCTTGTTGGTATTGTCCTAGGGAATCGTAAGCATTGCCTAAACTTGCCTAAAGAAATAGCTTCCCCACCGCGATCACCTATTTCCCTTTTTATCTCCAAAGACTGCTGATGGAAATCAATCGCTTGTTGGTATTGTCCTAGGGATTGGTAAGCATTGCCTAAATTGCCTAAAGAATTAGCTTCCCCACCGCGATCACCTATTTCCCTAGCTATCTCCAAAGACTGCTGATGGAAATCAATCGCTTGTTGGTATTGTCCTAGGGAATCGTAAGCATTGCCTAAACCGCCTAAAGAATTAGCTTCCCCACCGCGATTACCTATTTCTCTTTCTATCTCCAAAGACTGCTGATGGAAATCAATCGCTTGTTGGTATTGTCCTAGGGAATCGTAAGCATTGCCTAAATTACCTAAAGAATTGCTTCCCCACCGCGATTACCTATTTCCCTGGCTATGTCCAAAGACTGCTGATGGAAATCTATAGCTTGTTGGTATTGTCCTAGGGATTGGTAAGCATTGCCTAAATTACCTAAAGAAATAGCTTCCCCACCGCGATTCCCTATTTCCCTGGCTATCTCCAAAGTTGCTGATGGAAATCAATCGCTTGTTGGTATTGTCCTAGGGATTGGTAAGCATTGCCTAAATTGCCTAAAGAATTAGCTTCCCCACCGCGATTACCTATTTCCCTGGCTATCTCCAAAGACTGCTGATGGAAATCAATCGCTTGTTGGTATTGTCCTAGGGAATCGTAAGCATTGCCTAAACTAGTCAAAGAAGCGCTCATATTGCCAATCTTGCTGACTATCTTCCGGCCAAGCTACTATTAATAGCCCATAATATTCCACTCGCACAGCAGAATAACCCCGTAAGGTAAGAAATTCATCACAGTGGCGCAAAACTTTAAAAGCAGCTTTGTATTCTTTTAACTCGAAGCGATGATAGAAAACTTCTAAATATGCTTCCACATCTGCTAAAGTTTGCCAAGGTTGAGGCTTAAACTGGTCAGAAAAATAACTAATTGCCTTTTCGATGCGCCGCAATCAGTAAACTTTCTTCGGTCTGCAAATGGAGATATTGAGCAATTAAAGGTTGAATTGTATAGCCTGCTTCTGCTTCATTAAGGAGGGAACGATTAGCCAACTGTCGCAAAGCTTGCCGCACTGCCAGATCAGAAATATTCTCCCCAGGCAACATGATTGCAGCATTTGCGCTATTGATAGCTACTCGATAGATACTGAGGTTAAGCAAAAATTCTCGCTGCTGGGGTGTTAGCCGTGATAGATGCTGCTGCAATAACCAAAATAGCTGCACATCTTCTTTGCCGCGATGGATTCCTGTAGCTTCTTCCCCCAAGGTGGTTAACTGCAACTTCCCAGCTTGACTAATCTTACCTTGATAATATGATCGCAAAAAGCTAGCGGCTAAACGTAAACTGAGGGGATGTCCATCTAGGCATTGCACTAAGTTAGCTTTCGCTTCTGGGGAACCGACAATACCCTCGGCGGTTAAAAACTTTGTTCCTTCTTCGGTGGAAAACCCTTTTAAAGTGGGCAACCAAGTTACAAATTCCTGCCAACCGGGAGGCTTTTCTCTGGTGGTAACTAAGATAATGCTGTTGTTTCCTCTGGTTTGCCATTCCTGGAAAAACTGGCCATAATCGGGGTTACGCCATCCTCCCAATTCGTTTAATAAAGATTCGAGATTATCTAAAACTAAAAAGTAAGGCTGTTTGTTGAGGAAACTGAGGAAAAAGTTTCGCCTTTCTTGGGAAGTTTGGGGCAGATCCTGCGGAGTAAGTCCAGCCAGTTTAAACAGTGCTTCTTCGACAAAGAGGTCGAAACTAGGTGCAGAGGCAAAATCAACCCAAAGCTTATTAACAAACTTTTCTGTATACTCCCGGAAACAGTAGGCAGCTAATGAGGATTTACCTGCACCTCCTAAACCATGAATACCGATAAGATGATGGGAAAATGAGGAGAGATAATTTTGGAGAATTTCTAGCTCATTTTCCCGCCCTTGCCAATTGCTTAAGCGAGGTGGTTCGGAAATTAATCGGGAAGTTGGTGGGGTCTTCTGCTTCTGGGATTTTTCTACTATTTTGAGAAGATCCTGCGGCCCCGCAGTCAGTCAGAAGTTAGCATCACCTTTGACTTCTTTAATTTCTACATTTTTATCTCCTAGCTGTACATTACTGTTATCCTGGGCGACAAAACGTACAGAGTTATCTTCTCGTTTGTCGTTGTAAATCTGATTATAAATAGGTCGAGCCAGATTACTAATTTCTTCAGCAAAAGTGGAATCGCTTTCCATGGCTCCCTTTAAATAAGGTACAATCACCTCAACATTGGCAGAATTTTCTACCGTTGCGATCGCACTTTCTGCTTCCGGGTTTCCCTGCAACTTTCCTTTAATCTTCTCCTGTAAAGTTTTTGCCTTGGCGATCGCACTTTCTGCCAGTTTACCGACTCCTAATTCCACCGCTGCACCAAAAGCAACTTCAGCAATTTTTTCTGCGGCCAAAAATTCCAATGTCATCCATCTTGAGGGTAAGGTTTACATAAATCTTCGCACCCGTAAGATATATTTTCCCACATTTGTCAAGATTACACAAAATCAATTGTAGGGTGGGAATTGCTTGCTAAAGCCATCAAGCAATTTACCAAAAAACCAAACAAGCAATGCCCAGCAATCTTCGTTATAAAGAACTTATTAATTTTAGATATGGTGGGCAAATATAGATTAATTTCTGATGCTTATATCTTATTAGTTTTGCCCACCCTACAAAAGCTTACTCACCAACCCTTATCCCTATTTCTGAAAAATCCATAACTTTGGCTTGTCTTTTCCCACAGCAACAACCCCAATCTCTTGCATACTGACCTCTTTCTACAAATCTTGTAAAACTTTTTGTACCTGGTGATTGATTGGTTAATGTTAAGGCGAAACGTCCTTTGGCATCGGCTGTAACTGTGGCGATGCTTTTGTTTAAGGGGCCGCGATTGTTTTCTGTTTCTAAAACCTGATAAATGTCAATTTGTGAACCAGGATCGGCTGTACCATCAAGATTTACTTTGCCCTCTAGAAGCAAAAATTCTTGACTTAACCATTGGGGAGTGTTAATCGCCCGGTTTCCTGTATCTAAACTACGGTTGCGAGAATCTCTTTGAGGGTTTGGCCCATCTCCCCTTTGATAATTTTGGCGGTTGGAACTATTCCGGGTAGTTAAGTTGATGCTGAGGCCTTCTAAAGCAGCAAAGTAATTATTTTGAATGAGGTTGCGGTTACTTTGGGGATAGGCAGCAACAACAACCCCAGGCCCAAGTTGACTGACAATACTATTATTAGTAACTTTGTGGTCATTGCCCATGAGGTAAATAGCAGCACGTCTAAGGCGACGACCATTATATTTAATTTTGTTATCGCGAATGGTTACAGATATTGGTTTTTAATTAATATTCTTTTCATAAATTGAACTACCAATATTCAAAGTGCTATATTTTTCTTTACTCCCCATTTCTACATCTCCCTACCTCCCCACAGATTCTCCTTGCTGTTGTGGTGCAATGCTAGTTTGCCCAAAGCCGCCGAATAAATCATTAAGTTTGACAGTGAAAGTCACATAAGGGCCTCCGGCTGAACGGGAACCTGTGAAATCGCGATCGCTGACTTCCCCTAATGAGTAACCCCCAGCGAGACGGAGGTTGGGGGTGAGGTAGTAACCGAGTTCTGCGGAAAAGGCGGTTTCTGTGTAACCAGCAGAGGGTTGAGTAATCCATCTTGCTTCTCCTACGAGATCGAAGTTGTAGCCAAGGCGATAGGTTGCTCTGAGTTGTGCTAAGGAGACGGTGCTAGCGGCTACAAAGTCATTGGCTAAGTAGGTGGTGCTGGTGCGGAAGGCATACTTGCCGTAGAACTCCCAGCGCCAACTGGGGGCGTAAATAGCTTCGGCAGAGAAGAGATGTTCCTCCGAACCAGTGCCGCCACCAAAGAGGATGGTGTCAGGGATGGTGGCGGGGTTGCGACGATATTCGTATTTTAATAAAGCATTCCAAGTATCGTTATGGGGATCGCGGTAAGCTAAACCCAATTTTAGGTCGGTTGATGCTCCTAAATCAGCGAGGGTTGTGTTGGCAGAGTGAGCTTGACGAAAGTTGAATAAGGCGGAAATGCTAGGGCTGATTTTGCCTAATGCCGAAGCAGAAATAACGGTGTTGCTGCCTTGGGAGGAGGTGCGATGTTCAAATAAGGCGCTGGCTTTGAAACGAGGATCGTCGGTATATTCTAAACCAACACTGTAGCTATCTCCGTCGGTTACTCCTAATAAAGAACCATTTTCCCCTGTGGCAATGGTTTGATTGATGCCTTCTCCTACTACATTGGAGTTGAAGCTACCGAAAACCCTTTCATAAGTGAGGTTGAGTTTTAACCCAGGGGTGATGTCCCAACGATGTTGTAAACCGATGCCTCCTTGAGCGGTATAATTGTTGGCACTGCCCAGGACTGTATAACGACCAGTTAGGCGGGTGTTGTCGGTGAGATTATAATCTCCTTTAACCCCTAAGCTAGTGATAGATTGTCCGGCAAACTCTCCACTAGTGTAAAAGTTTTGCCCTAAAGTAACATTCACCCCCGGCACAACTCCCCAATCTAATTCAAAAGCGGTGCGATCGCCGCGAGAAGCGTTACTATTTCCTAAAATGGTAAGTTCATTGAGAGCTTTGAAGGTAAGATTATTAGTGAGGGGAACGGTGAGGCGCGATCGCAGTTGATGGGATTCACCATTAAAATCAGGGTTGATTCTGTCTTCCCGGTTGCGATAAATCCAATCTAAATCAACGGTCGATGTACCCAGCTTTTGTTGAATACCTAAAGAGGCGGTGGTGAGGGAGTTATCAACAATGCTGTTAGACTCAAAACTATTGAATCCTCCTTCTAAATTAAAACCTTCCAAGACATCGCCAATGGGAGTAAGGGTTTGTCTGCGGATGCCTTGATTTTCTGTGTGGTCGTATTTGGCCCGCACCCTGGTACTTTCAGAAAGACGGGCTTCAACTTCTGCCCCGTAGCGAGTTTGCCCAGGAACAAAACTTACTGTCGCATTGTTAGCAAAGCCGCTATCGGTGGAACTATAATAGGCACGTCCTCGGAAACTTTCTCCTAGCTTACTTTCCAGTTGGAAGCGATAAGCTGAACCAGAAACAGAACCCAACTCCGGGGAAGTATTGTTGGAATGGGCATATTCACCAATAAAGCGAGAACCTTCTCCCAAGGAAACTAGGAGATCCGTTCCATAGAGTTCAAAGTCGCGATCGCCTTGATCTTCTTTGAAATAAGTAGCCCCCAACCAGCTTTCGCTATTTAATCCTCTAGCAAAGTTGTAACGCAATCTGCCGCCATAAATATTGGTGTTGCTAGCATCTCCTTCATATTGATAGGTGGCAACAATCCGCCGGACTAAAACGTTTCCCTCTTCATCAATATCAGTACGGAGTATGGGTTCGCGGAAGTTTACCGTCCCTCTATCATAATCAATTTCATAATCAGCCCCTAAAATTAAGCGTTCCCGTTGCAGAACAATTCCGGGACGTTCTAATTCTTCCAATTCTAAATAAATATCTTCACTACCAGGGACAACTAGGCGTTGGGAAAGGAAGTAAATACCGCTTGTACCGTCAGGATTAAGGGTATCTCGTTGAAAACCTTCGACATTGTTGGCATAGAAGCCGCTAATTTGCAGATTGCCTAAATTAAAGTTGCCACTGAAGCCGTGGAATTGACGATTCAGGGCAGTGAAAAGTTGGGAATTAGTGGCAAACTCCTCTGTGTTATAGTCTCCCCACATAAAGTAGTCGGGGCTAGCATTGGGAATACCGGGGGAACGTTCTAAGCGTAGGTACAAACTATCTGTAGAGGGAGTTAGCACTTCGGAAGTGGAACTATCGCCATAAATTGAGTATTGATTTTCTGAGGTTTGGTACTCCCGAAAGATACGGTTGCGGCAATCGCAATCAAGATTTAAAGGACGTTGATTGTTATATGCCCCAGTGTATAACCATTCCCCAATTGTTCCTGTAGCAAAAACAGCCGTACTAAAATCCAATTCTGTGGAGTTGTCACCATCAGCAGGTAAAAAGTCTTTAAAGCTACCATGAAAATCTGTACCGCGAGATCCCCACCGCAGGTTAATCACCCCAGAGATTAAACTAGGACGCAAGGATGTTTCTAATTGCAGTTGGGTATAAGCTTCTAATTCATTAGTTTGTGCTTTAATAGTAACGGTTTGCGCCTTGGTGACGGAACGTAAATTAGTGGTAAAACGTCCTTCTAATACCTCCAACTGAAAGCCAGGTTGATCTGGTTTATAATCTGCTTCAATAAACTCTCCGGCAGTGGAAGTTAAGGTAACAATACCATTCCAATTGGAGAGGTTGCCATTTTCATCTAATAATTGTCCCTGAACCGTAGCAGTGGAACGACCGTTAGCTTGAATAGCAGTTTCTCTAGTATCAACAATAAGTTGGGTGGGTTGCCCCTTAACTTGTACTTCCACAGAAGCGGTTTCCGAGTTGGCAATGCTAGCAGTGATAGTGTTGTTGCCAGCCGTAAGGGGAACACCATACCAAGTTTGAGTAATAAGATTATTAATATTATCTGTTTCTGTACGTCCAATTAAGGAAGAATCTACAGCATTGCCATTGACTTTAAGTTCTACTTCTGTTCCTACTCTGTAGCGAAGAATGACTGTGGCAGCAGGGTTATCAAGGATACTGCCAACGGTAGGAGAAATTATGGTTAGGGGAGATTGTTCAGTATTGAGAACAGTTTCTACATTTTCTGTTGTCTCTTCTGCCAAAGGAATAGTTGTTTCGTTTCCCTGCATCTCTTCTGTAGAAGAAACAGCTTCTACATTTCCTGTTGTCTCTTCTGTAAAAGGAATAGTTGTTTCATTTCCGGTTATCTCTTCTGTAACAACAAAAGTTCCTGTTCCCTGTTTCCCGTTTCCTGTTTCCTCTTGAACAAAAACATCCTGAGAAGCTTGGGCGATCGCAGGAAAGAAAACCAAATTCGCACCACCTGCGAGCGCGCCAATTATTTTTACTTTTTGTTTTCTTAATTTCATAATCTAAAGTCCATTGGGAGACGGGGAGGGGGAAACGGGAAAGTAATAAGTAATAAGTAATAAGTTGGGAATTTACTATTTTTTACTCTCTTGCACGATTAGCAACTAGCAACTAGCAACTAGCCATTAGTTAATTTCTTCTTGAAAAGTAGGTGTCACTGCAAAGTTCATCCTTGCCATGCCGCCGGGGGCGAGACGTACTAGCCTTGATTGGCTGTTGCGTTCGCTGAATTTGATATTTGGGGCGATGGTATAACCAGGAAGACTAGTAAAATCTAGAGTTCCGGCATGATAACCAGCGTGTACCGAAGCAACGGAAAACAAACCATCGGCATCTGTTGTAATGCGGTTGCCGTCTTCCAACATAATTACCGCATTGGGAACTCCTGGTTCATTGTTTTGCTGTTCCCCATCAAAGTTTTTATCTACAAAAACTCGACCAATCAAAGTACCACAGTCAGCGAGGATGCCGGGGTCAACCCGTAAGCGATGGTTGGTTGGGCCATCCTTAACCCGGAAGTCATTGTCACTACGTTGGGCATTAACAACCGCAGAATTAATCCCGGAACCTCTCAAAGAATCGGGAGTTAACTGGGCGGCGTAAACAATATTTAGTACTTCTCCTGGAGGAATTGCTGCGCCTAGTTGCATTGTCACCGAACTACTTTCTCCGGTGGTAGTAACCTCAACAGGTTGTCCCTGCAACTCTCCCTGCACAGAGTTCGGCAAAAACTTAAACCCAAGGGGCAAACGGTCATTAATAATTGCTCTATTTAAAGGTACATCTGACTTATTCCTGATACTAATGCGGTAAAGTATCGTATCTCCGGGTTCAGCCGTAGCGCGATCGCCAGTTTTAACAATATCAATTTGGTCAGCTTGGCACATTACTGTGTCAAACTGCAAAGCAAACAAAGTTAGTCCTTGTGCTTCTGCATTGAATACTTCCACCATTTGATCAGTAATTTGCGTTCCCCCTGATACAGAGATGGGTTGCCCATCCAAGGATGTAGCCCGGTAACGGACAATACTATTGTTACTACTGCCAACACTGCTAAGGATTTCAATTTTGATTCTGCGCTGGGTATAAATAGAATCAGTAGGAGGATTAATAACCAAAATATAAGTTTGACCAGGGTTTGTCTGCCCTTTAGCCGGATCAAAGAGGAAGTTGTATTGCCCTTGATTAATATTGTCAAGGGGAAAAGGATTGATATTTGTACTGTTAGGATTCCTTCCCCCAGGTACACCATTATTTGGAGTGTCAGGAAACTCTGTCTGGCTTAAATTCACCAACCTACCTAATTCCGAACCTGTAGTATCTCCAGGGTTTGGTTCATAAAGTGCAACGGTAAAGCCACCATAATTATCAAGCACATTGCCGCCACAACCGAGAATGCGACCAAGAGGATCAACTAAAGACTCTGGCTTAGTACCTAAAGTTGTAGAAAAGCCTTGAAACTTAGTATCTGTGCTAGGGTCTTGGTATTCCACTTGGGCTTGGTTATTAATAGCTGCACGAATAGTCTCAGCAGAGGTTTGGGCCAACACAGACATTTGAGTTGAGATAACAGTCCCGATTGCTAATGCGGCAGTGATAGGTTTTGAGAAAGTAGAGATGTTCACAGTTGGCGTTGGGGAGATGGGGGGCTGGAGAGATGGGGGGCTGGGGAGCTAGAACATTTGGCGACTAGCCACTAGCCACTAACTAATGATCAGCCTTAACATCCCCGGAGTTTTCCCCACTAACCACATAACGTAAAGTGTCTCCTGGTGCAACCTTAACCTTTCCCTCTAAAGCTTTCCAGCTAACTTGCTTGTCAGCATCCACAACTTTTTGTTCAGCTTCTAAAGTGAGTTTAACTTCCGGACGACGAATTGCTTCAACAAGCGCTTCTCCCATTTCCTGGAGTTGTGCCAACACTGGCTGCCCACTAATTAAGGGAACTGCACTAACTAAAGCAAGCATTCCGAATCCAACTAACAAACGTTTTTTACTTAATAAAGCTTTCACGTATATAACTCCTAATGCAAACTTTCAAATGAACTATTAGCAACTAGCAACTAGCAATTAACTAATTCACCCGACGACGGAAAATCAAGAACCCTTCTTTTTGTGGTTCCAAAAGTCCTGTCACCTTGTCTATGTATTTAGTGACATCGTTATTAACTGTGACACCGGATTGATCAATAGTTGAGGTGCTTGCTGGGCTGCCACTGAAATAGCTGATGTTGCCGCCGCGGGAGTCACTGGCTGAACCAACAATATTGCTAGTGTCGATTTCGCTATTATTGTCGTTGTCTAATGCCCAATTATTCGGAGCAGTTACACCATCTTCTGTAATCACAATGTTGTCGGCTTTCAGTGATACATTGCCACTACCTGCGGGAGGTTCAGAAATGTTTTTGTAGATAACTTTGTATTCAATAATGTTGCCCGAAGAAGGAGTTCTCAGTACATCCGCAACAGTACTATTAGGATCATTCCCATTAGCATCAGTAGGAGTGGAATTAAAATCACCTTGCCCAGCCTTAACTAGTTCCCCATCTCCTTGTAAGATACGGGAGAGTTTGGTTAACTTCAAATAACCAGTGTAAACCCGATCAATGGTTGTATTTTTATTCAGGACAGCACCTCCATTACTAATGGTTGCAGTTAAGGGTACGGGATAACCAGGCTCATTATCACCAGAGGCTGCATCCGTTGAAAGGGAGGTATTGTTAGGTAAGTCGATTTCTACACCGTAGTTAAATTGCTGGTTAGGAGCAACATTAGGAACAACAATGGGAGTACCTGTTGTCGTGAATGTATTATTAACTTGATCGTAAGTATAAGTTGCTGTAGCGCCAAGAGGACTAATAATTGTTACTTTAGTACCGTTAGGTAAGTCGTTGGGGTTAGCTAGAGGTGAGGGTTCTATGGTTATATTTCCTTTGGTTTGCCCATTGTTAATAATAGTATTCGTGAAGTTGACCGGCCCCGGATCATAGGTGCTTCCCGGAGTCGCTTTAGCAGAAGGTAAAATCGCTGATTTGTTGGTAAAATCATCATTGTTACTGTTAGGGCCGGTTGCACCAGGGGCATTGTCAGGGCCATTAAGCAAGTCGTAGACTTTGGCAATCCCCAAAGGTAGTATATTAGCTTCACCAGCAGTTCCTGTACCAGTGTTGTTGTTACCGGGGTCAGTACCTACAGTCCCTAACTCATCAGGTTGCCCGTCGCCGTTACCATCAGGTAAATAACCATCGGTAGCAGGGTCAAAAGCACCAGCAGTTTCATTGTAGTTGCTAGGAGTTTGGTCACCAGATTCATCAACTACAGGGACAGTTCCCGCCGAATCAGATGCACCAAAGACTTGAGCAATATTAGCAATAGTAGCTGAATTGCCAGGAACATTGCTGGTAAGAACTTGGACACGGAAGGTTTGTACCGTTGTACCGGGACCAACAGAAGCTACAGAGTTGTTGTTGATGAAACCAACTCGTTTAACTGCACTAAAATTTCCCCCTGGCACTGTTGTTACCCACCGTGCCTTGGTTGCATCGTCGTAGGGAGTTGTTGCCGGATCATCAAGGGTATAAACAGCTGTCCAACCAGTAGGTGCAGTGGTAAGACCAGTTAGGACAGTACCCGCAGGAATCGCATCGGAAACGAGGATATGCTTCTCAGGCGTGCCATCAATATTGATATTACTCAAAGGTAGCAACGGAGCAGGAATAAAACCCCCAGTTGTCGGGTCGTTTTGTTCTACCCTAAACTTCAAATCATAGGTGATTCTGTCATCGGTGATAATAGAAGAGTCTCCTGGCAGATATTCTGACCTAGTTTTCTCGATAGTTACCAAAGGCTGGTTTTTAGCTGCATCTCCTACCTTAATTCCCTGAGTATCGCTAGCTTCCCGCACCCCGTTAGCAGGAGCGCCAGGTGTTTCACCAATCGTACCGTCAGCAGCATCAACAGTGTAGACATCACCACCATTGGTAATAAAGTCTTGGTTTTGACTATTACCAGGAGTGTTACCTAACTGAACGTTGATGGTATCTCCTGATTGAGGACTAGAATCAACGGTAATTGGTACTCGAACCAGAATAGAACCTCTTGGTGCTAGAGGAGTAGTATCTAAAGACCCGGCCGTAATCGCCTGCCAACCATTGCCATCATTGTAATTAACTTCTAAGCTACCACTAATAATACCTGGCCCTGTGAGGTTTGCAGTGTTAGGAATGCGGAACTTGGTTGTATCGTTACCAACGTTTGTAACTGTATATGTGTAGTAAAGTTCGTCATTTTTTGCGATGGGAGTGGTAGAGCCATCTTGCTTAGCAATACCTGATGCCTTCACAGTAATACCAGCAATCTCTGCAACTTCCACAGTCACTTTGTTGGACTTAGAAGTTAACTTCGCAGAAGGATCATTGGGGTCATTATAGGTTGCTGTTGCTGTGTTATCAATTTTCGTGCCAGCCGCCGTGTCTGGATCTGCAAGGGCTGGGAGAATGAGTTGCAAGTTACCACTGAGAATTAGTAGAGTACTTATAATGGGCAAGTAAGACTTGCGCGATTTAGTAGTGATGTTTTTAGCCATATTTGCCTTTCATTAAGAAAGATAAAATAGAAGTTTGTCGGTTTGATATTTTTCTTTGCTGAACTTATATTCATTATTTGTTCTCAGTGTTTATGATGATGTGTGTTTAAACGTATACTTTGAATTTAGTTGGATACCTCACCCTTTTGCTCTGTAGTTTTGTAAGGTAAATGCCTTCACAGGAAAGTCATACCTGCAATCCTCAGAAAAAATCATTTCAGGAAAGAAAAATTTTGAGGCAACAAAAAATAGACTTTAAACAAACACAAAACAAACATTTTGGCTAACTTAGGGTTCATAAATAAGTACTTTTTGGTACGCTCACCTGCCTAAAGGAGTATTGAGGCTTGCATTTTTGGGGATCTTTATCTCCCCATAGTTGAAAGTTTCTGAGATTATTCTTTCTTAAGGCTCAGGGTTTGTTGATATTTATTATGTTATCTTGTCAAGCTAGACCCCAATAATTTTTTTGATTTTAATAACAATTTCCCTTAACAAGAAACACAATTTAGTATTTTTGGGTCTTTCAATAATACGAGAATAATTTAGGTCAATATCCCCATGAAACTATACAGGCGGCATCTTTATTGGTTGTTGTTCCTGCTTTCCTTCACTGGAAATCTTTATAGCCAAAAAGCTGTCCAAGCTCAAGTAATAATACCTGCTAATGACGGTACTGGTACGATTGTTACCCCAGAAGGGAATCGCCTTGATATTTCTGGCGGTACTCTAACTCCAGATGGAGCAAATCTTTTTCATAGTTGGCAACAATTTGGCTTAAATGCAGGGCAAGTTGCTAACTTTATTTCTAACCCAGAAATTAGCAATATTCTAGGGCGAGTTGTGGGGGGAAATCCTTCGGTAATTGATGGTTTGATTCAAATTAGTGGCGGCAACTCCAACTTATTTTTACTTAACCCCGCAGGAATTGTTTTTCTTAATAATGCTCAATTAAATGTTCCTGGAGATTTTACAGCTACCACTGCTACAGGAATTGGTTTCGGTAATAATAATTGGTTTGATGCTTTTGGTGGCAATAACTACCAAAACTTGGTTGGTGATCCGACTCAATTTGCCTTTGATTTATCCCAACCAGGGGTAATAGTTAATGCAGGTAATTTAGCTGTAGCAACAGGAGAAAACTTAAGCTTATTAAGTGGCAGTATTTATAACACCGGAAACCTCAGCGCCCCAGCCGGGAAAGTAACCTTAATGAGTGTCCCCGGAAGCAGTGTGGTGAGAATTAGCCAACCAGGAAACTTGTTAAGCTTAGAAGTCAAACCTCCTGGTAATACAGGATTTCGTGCTTTAGATTTACCTGCTTTGTTAACTGGATCTCTGCAAAATATTGATACGGGTTTAGAAATTAATCAAGGAAAAGTACAACTGGTTTATTCTGGAGAAACCATTCCTACCCAACCAGGTACAACCATAGTTTCTGGCAACATAGATGTTTCCTCCCCTACTAATCAAGGGGGCAATGTAGATATTTTGGGTTCCCGCGTCGGTATAGTGGGAGCAAATATTGATGCAGTGGGTAATCAGGGCGGCACAGTGAGGATTGGGGGAGATTACCAAGGCAAGGGCGGCATACCCAATGCTGATTTTATTTATATTGGTAGCAACTCCCTAATCAACGCCTCTGGAAGCAAAGGAGATGGGGGTAGGGTAATTGTTTGGGCAGATAAGACAACTAATTTCCAAGGTGACATTGTTGCTAAGGGAGGAATGAATGGAGGTGATGGGGGTTTTGTGGAAGTTTCTGGTAAGCAAAACCTTTGGTTTCGGGGGAAAGTAGATTTAAGCGCCCCCCAAGGAAAATTGGGAACCCTCTTATTAGATCCTGAAGATATCCTCATCATTAATAGTGGTGGTAATAATAGTGCTTTAGCCGATAATCAAATTCTTTTTAGCGATCGCCCCAATGAAACCTTCACTATTTCTGCTGCCACCCTTGAGAGTTTAAACGGTAACATTTTATTAGAAGCTACCGAAAATATTATCCTCGACTCCGCCCTCTCTTTAAAATTCGTTCCTGGGGGAGATATAACCTTTACAGCAGACTCTGATGGCAATGGTAGTGGTGCTTTCACCATGGGTAGTAACCAATCCCTAACTACATCAGGAAGGGATCTAACTATCTCTGCTGCAACCATAGAAGCCGGGAATATTAATACATTGTCCGATTCTGGTAGTGGTGGTGCGGTGCTATTAAGCGCTAACCAAGGGAGATTAAAAGTAGGAGATATTAACACCGCCTCAACTGCCCCCTTAACTGCCAGTACCAAAGATGGCGGAGAAGTTAACTTAGAAGCAACTGCGGGGCAAATACAAGCCGGGAATATTGATACTTCTTCTACTTTTGGTAGAGGGGGGGCAGTGCAACTATCTACATCCAACATTGCTACCCTCAAAACCGTCAACACTCAGGGTAGGGAAGCCGGGGGCAACTTCACTAGTAATAGTCTCTTGCTACGGGTAACAGACACTTTTCTTAACAACAACAACATCACAGCTAGTATTTCCACTACTGCTTCTTCAGGTACAGGAGGATTGATCGATATCAATCACCGTAGCGGCGAATATAACATTCCCTTCATTGTCGGCAAAGCGAATTTCAATGGTACTACCGGAGCGGTTACTAGCGGCGACTTTACCATTTTGCCCGATCCCCAAAACTTCCCCTCTTCCTTTAACTCAGGTTCTGTTAACCTAACCACTCCTGAACCTGTGACTGCTTGCCCCCCAGAATGCGAAGAAAGCGAAGAAGAACAAAAAGTCGAATCCCTTGAACAAGTACCTGCTGTAACCATGGTAGGGCAAATAGAAAGCACTTATACCGAAGAGTTTACTGATTTTCTTGGTACTACCGCCCCCCAACCAGTCAGCGTCGAAGAAACCATAGATACCTTGCGCGAAAGCCAAGAACTTACAGGCAAAAAATCAGTCGTTATCTATGCAGAGTTTGTTGATGATAACTTAGAAATTGCCTTAGTAAGTCCTAACAGACAACCCGTTAGGTACAAAATAGAAGGGGCAGAAAAAGAAAAAGTCATAGAAACCGTCCTCCAATTCAATCGCGCCCTTGCCAATGTACGCCGCCCTCAAGTTTATCTTCCTGCTTCCCAACAACTTTATGAGTGGATTATCGCCCCAGTTGCTCAAGAATTAGCAGCGGAGGATGTGGATCACCTCAGTTTTGTTATGGATGCTGGCTTGCGTTCCTTGCCTCTAGCGGCTTTGCATAGCGGCAAAGGCTTCTTGATTGAGGAATACAGCGTTGGCTTATTACCAAGTATTTCTTTAACTAACTTTAACTATTTAGATAGCCAAGAACAACAAGTCCTCGCCATGGGGGCAGAACATTTCACTCGGCAAATTTCTTTACCTGCCGTCCCTTTGGAGTTACAATCAATTGTTGGTAGCTTATGGTCTGGTAAGTCCTTTATCAATGAAGCTTTCACCTTAGAAAACCTCCAACAAGCTCGTGCTTCCCAATCCTTTGGTATCATTCACTTAGCTACTCATAGTAAGTTTCGCCCCGGCAAACCGAGTAACTCTTACATTCAGCTTTGGGATACTAAGCTAGGATTAGACGACTTACCTAAGCTAAGTTTAAACAGTCCCCCAGTAGATTTATTAGTACTTTCTGCTTGTGAAACTGCTGTAGGAAGTACCGAAGCAGAGTTAGGCTTTGCGGGCTTGACAGTGCAAGCTGGGGTTAACTCTGCCCTTGGTAGTCTTTGGGCTGTTAGCGATGAAGCAACTTTAGGACTCATGGGAGGTTTTTACGAACAACTAAGAGAATCTCCTAAAGCAGAAGCACTACGCCAAGCACAGTTAGGAATGCTGCAAGGGAAAGTTAAGTTGGAAGATGGCTATGTGGTTACAGGTTCGAGGAAGTTACCTTTACCTGCAAAGTTAAGAAAGTTAGGCAATCAAGACTTTTCTCATCCCTACTATTGGAGTGCTTTTACCATGATTGGTGATCCATGGTGATGTTCATTGAACATTGAACATTTTTCCTAGGAGGATAATTCTTGATTGCCAGCTATTTATCCTACTTAATTGAAACTTGGTAGGAAGCTTGTACCTGCTCCTGTGCTACTATAGCCTGTTCAAAGCTCCAACGAATGTGAGTATAGGACTCGGCAGGAGCTGGTTGCTCGATGATTGTACCATTGTTATCTACTTGGATAGTTGGTTCTGTACTGAAAGTTGCACCGTTATCGATACTGTAGGTGATAGTAGCAACATTGCTACTATCTGCTGAATCTAAAACAAAGATAGTTTGTGTAGGAATAGGCTGGGTAATTACAAAGTCGTTTGCTGTAGCATCACCAGTATTTTCACCACTAACCGTGTAACGAAGAACATCCCCTGGTACAACCGTAGCTTCTCCTGCCAGTTCTTGCCAGTCAATTTGTTCATTTCCAGAACCATCAACTGTGATCATACGCTTAGCTGCATCCAAGTCTAACTTAACTTCAGGGCGATTCAGAAGTTGGGCGATTTTGGTTCCTGCCTCGCGGATACTAGCCCGCACTGGTGAACTAGCTAAAACTGGAACTGTAATAACAAGAGCGATTGCACTGAGACTAAGAACGAGACGTTTCATGATAAACCTCTATTATCTACAAATTAGTACTTTGAAAGAAAGTCGGCGAGAAAAATTTTTACTCGCCAATTGTGTCTGCTGTAACCAAGATTTTAATTAACCTTGCGTTGGAAGCTAAACTCACCCGATACACCAGGAGCAACATTGCTGATTGTGTCTATATATTTAGTAATATCTACACCCACTGCATCTAAGACGCTACCACCACCAAGGTCAAAGTACGCAACAACACCGCCGTTATCATCGCTAGCTTGCCCAACAACATGGCTGGTATCAGTTTCGCCATTACTGTCGTTGTCTAAGGCCCAGTTGTTATCGATAGCTACATCAGCACCATCTTCAGTAATTATTACTGTGCTGGCATTTAAGCCGATGTTTCCTACACCACCACCAGGGGTAGAGATATTGCTGTAGGTGACAGTATATTCAATGATATTACCCGGTGCAGGGGGGTTATCAGGATCGCTAACTATTGGGCCATCTCCTTGTAGAACTTGGAAAGTTTTTTCTAGTTTTAAATAACCAGTGTAAAGCCGATCAATCGTGGTGTTCTCTGCTTCAAAAGTTCCGTCACCATCGGTATCTAGTTTAGCAACAACTTGTACAGGGAAACCAAACTCTGTATCTCCAGTGTAATCCTCAATTGTGTCGGTAGAAAGAGGTGTGTTGGTAGGTAAATCAATTTCTACATTGTAGGCAACAGGAACATTTGGAAGTACTCCTTTTCCTGGACCACCGACAAGAGGCAGCGAGTTGTCAAAGACAATCGCTACGCCATTAGTGAGAGTAAAGGTTCCTGTGGCTTGAACATACTGGTAAGTGGCAGATTTAATTGGATTAGTAGGGTCAAGAATATCTGCTGCGGTTATAGTAACCACAGTTTGATCTGGCAGATCAAGGGGGTTAACTGGGGCAACAGGTTCTAGGGTAACATCAGCAGACTGGCCACTCTGATTGACAAAAGTGTTCACAAACGTTACGGGATCGGGGTCAATGGTAGAACCTGGTTTGGTGTATTTGATAATTGGTGTAGATTTGTTGGTAAAGTCGTCGTTACTGTCCGTTGGTCCAATGGCATCCACAACATCTTTGGGACCATTTAAAATATCTCCCACTGCAGGTAAGGCAATCTCGATAAAGTTTGCTTCACCACCAGGACCATCACCAGTGTTGTCGTTGTTGGTATCAATACCAATACTAGCAGTTAAAGCTGCTAAATCCGTAGCATCAAGTAAGCCGGTATCAGTGATGGGGTCAAAAACATCTACAGTACCATTAGCAGGGTTGTAGTTATTCGGATTTTGGTCACCAGATTCATCATAAACAAGAATGTCAGGAACTCCGTCTGTAGCACCAAAAGCTTGGACGATGTTGGCTACATTTAAAGGTGAAGTTGCAGTGGCAATAACTCCTAACTGGAGAGAAAAACCGTTAACAGTTTGCCCTGGAGTAACAGTAGCTACTGTACTGTTGATGAAACCAACACGAGTTACAGGACCAGTCAAATCTCCTATATCTGTTCTCCAGTTGGCATCTACAGCAGCAGTAGCGATGAAACTATCTGTGTAAACAGTTATCCAGCCGCTAGGGGCAACCGGCGTGCCTTGTAATTCTGTTCCTGCGGGAATAGCATCCGAGATGAGGATATGAGCCTTAACGACACCATCAACATTAATATCTATACCAGCCAGAGGTGCAGGGTTAAGCCCTATACCTGTTGGATCACTAGATTCAACCTGCAAACTAAGATCATAGGTAAGAACATCGTCGATAATATTGAGAGGATCGCCCTTATCGTGGTTAGTTTGGGTTTTAAGGACTTTTGCTAGGGCTGTTGGTGAGGCTTCTACTGTTGCTTCTTGAAGAACACTGGTTTCGCTTTCACCATTAGCTGGGGCCGGAGTACTATCATCAATTGTTTGTAAGTCGCTACCATCACCAGCATCAACTAATGACTGACTTGTACCATCGTTATTGGCTGCATTACCCAGTCGAACACCAATGGTTTCTCCGGAATTAGCGTTGCTGTCAACACTTACTGTCACCCTGACTTTAATTGAGCCATCGGCAGCAATGGCAGTAGTCGTAGTTAGACCGTTCGCAGGAACTGACGTTTCAAACGTACCATCTCCATCTAAATCTACATCTACAGAGGTAATAGTACCAGGGCCTGTGATATTGATACTGTCCTGGTCGGGGATAAATAATTGCGTTGGATCATTACCAACGTTAGTAATGGTGTAGTCGTAAAAGATTTGATCATTCCGAGCAATTTTGCCACCATTATCATCAATTACACCAGCATTCGTTGCTGTAATACCAGAAACTTCTGCTACGGTGACGGTAATAGTATCAGAAGTTGCATTGATGATATTAAGAGGATCGGTTAAATCAATATAAGTTGCAGTTGCAGTGTTTTTAATCTCTTGGCCAGCTTGAGTGTCAGCTAGAACAGGAGAAATCAACCGAAAGTTACCGCTAACTATCAAAGCAGTAGTAAGGAAAATCCAATATAATCTGCTTGTCTTTCTGAAGGTTTGACGTGCCATATTCATTCACTAGGAATAAGTTTGAATTAAATGCTGATGTATTGTCTTTAGGGAAGATAGGATGAGACTTATAGCCTCATTTAGTTAATGAGGCTATGTAGCAGATCCACAGTTTGTCTTTGTGATATTTTCAATTCAGTTTCTCAAGATTTGTTTTTCTCTAGACAACATTAAATTCATACTAATAAGCTGATGTGTGCGTTAATGTTGTTGCAATCTGTAAATATTCAAATCTATCTTTTGTTTAGGGGTTTATTTTCTCTTTCTCTGGAGCAAAATCCCTTACACAAGGATAAATAGAAGACTTTGCTAAAGTTGAGAATTCAAGAGAAAATATTTTCTGACAACCTGCATTAAGTAAACAAAACAAACAATAAGCAAACAGATAAATAAACAATGACTAACTTTATATTTGTCATTTTTAAAATGCTAAATGACATTTTAAATTTAACTTCTTACCCATGGGTGATAGGTAAAGAAAAGCGGAAGGTACTGCCTTCACCTAACTCACTTTCTACCTCAATTTTGCCCCCTTGCAACTCTACTAAATGACGAGCGATCGCTAAACCAATTCCTGTACCTCCTGAATGGCGCGATCGCGAACGATCTGCTCTCCAGAAGCGTTCAAAAACATGACTTAGGTTTTCTGGGGCAATTCCTGGCCCTGTATCAATTACAGCTATCCAAACATAACTATTGTCTGCCCAAGCACGAACGGTAATAGAGCCTTTTTCGGTGTAAAGTAAGGCATTACCAAGTAAGTTAACTAAAACCTGTTCTGTGCGGTCAATATCTGCTACAATTGGCGGTAAATTTTCAGGACAATCTAACTGTAAAGTAGGGCCTTCTTCCCAGAGTTGATCGGCAAATCTTGCTACTAATGATTTCAACAAAGGTAACAGAGGCAAAGGTTTGAGGTCGATTGGTAAATAGCCTGCTTCCGCTTTAGATAGTTCCTGCAAGTCATTAACTAACCTCTCTAAGCGTTTTGTTTCTCGTACCAAACGCAGATATACTTCCGGGGATGATTCAATGCTGCCATCAGCTAATTCTTCTAAATAACCCCGTACCACCGTGAGAGGAGTACGCAATTCGTGGGTCATATCCCCAATTAACTCCCGCCTCTGCTGTTCTACTCCTTCTAAACTATCAGCCATACGATTGAAGCTTTTACCCAATTGATTTAACTCCGGAATTTCTGTATCTGGCATTCTTTCTTGTAAGTTACCTGCGGCTAGTTTCTGGGTTACTTCTTCCATTTGTTTTAGGGGTTGCATGATACGCCGAGAAATTAAGTAACTGAGTCCCCCTGCTGCCGTTGCACCCACAATAGCCGGCCAAATGATACTGCGATTCCAAGCAGCTTGAAAACCCCGAATTAAGAAGGTGCGGGAAGAACGAACAGTAACAAAGCCTCTTCTTTCTAACTGTTCGAGTTGCAAGACAAATGTTTTGGGAGAAGCGAATTTAGAAACTAAGGTAAGACTACCAAAGCCGACTACTATTACTAGTAGGTGCGAGAAGAATAAGCGTTTACCTAAGCCTAATGCCATTTTTCATTTAACATTTAACATTGATCATTTATCAGTAGTTTGAGAAAGGAAGGTAAGGCAATTAGCAATTAGCCACTAGCCACTAGCCACTAGCCGTTAGCCGTTAGCAAAGTTTTAAAATTCTGCACTTAAAGGAGTACGAGGAAAAGGAATAACATCGCGGATATTATTCATCCCGGTCATAAACTGTACTAACCTTTCAAAGCCTAAGCCAAAACCAGCATGGGGAACTGTTCCGTAACGACGCAGATCGAGATACCACCATAAATCTTCTGTGGGAAATTCTTGTTCTTTAATGCGTCTTTCTAAAACATCAAGACGTTCCTCCCGTTGTGAACCGCCGATAATTTCACCAATTTTGGGGGCTAAAACATCCATGGCAGCAACGGTTTTTTCATCGTCATTTAAACGCATATAAAAAGCCTTAATTCCCACAGGATAATCAGTGACAATGGTAGGTTTTTTAAATAATTCTTCTGCTAAATAACGCTCATGTTCTGATTGTAAATCTATGCCCCACTCTACAGGATATTCAAACTTCCTTTCTGCTTTTTCTAAAAGTGAAATCGCCTCTGTATAAGTAATCTTAGCAAACTCACTATTAATAATATTATCTGCGGTGGCTAAAACAGTATCATCAATGCGTTTGTTGAAAAATTCCATATCTTCAGGACATTTTTCTAACACAAACTTAAACACATATTTAAGGAACTGTTCCGCTAAATCTCTGTCCCCTGCTAAATCACAAAAAGCCATTTCTGGTTCCACCATCCAAAACTCAGCTAAATGGCGGGAAGTATTGGAATTTTCTGCCCGAAAAGTGGGACCAAAAGTATAAACATCTTTAAAAGCCATCGCCATCACTTCCGCTTCTAATTGCCCACTGACGGTCAGATAAGCCTGCCGACCAAAAAAGTCTTGGCTAAAGTCTATTTCCCCATTATCGAGGCGGGGGACATCTTTTAAATTCAAACTCGTGACATTAAATAACTCCCCTGCCCCCTCACAATCACTCGCGGTTATAACCGGGGTATGAACCCAGAGAAAGTCCCTCGCTTGGAAAAATTGATGGATCGCCTCAGAACAAGCATTACGTACCCGAAAAACCGCTCCTAAAGTATTGGTACGCGCTCTTAAATGGCCAATAGTACGCAAAAATTCAAAGGAATGACGCTTTTTTTGTAAAGGATAGGTTTCTACCTCCGCTTCTCCATAAACTTCTACCTTAGAAGCCTGTATTTCTACCCGCTGCCCTTTACCCGGAGAAGCAGCTAAAACCCCGGCAACTTCCACCGAAGCCCCTGTATTAAGCTGTTTAAGCAAGTCCTCATAATCTGGTAAATCAGGATTAAGTACCACTTGAATACTTGCTAAGGAAGAACCATCATTAACTTCTATAAAAGCAAAATTTTTCAATTCCCGCTTAGTACGCACCCAACCCTGAATTGTGACCACATTATCAGGTTGCCCTTGGCGCAAGATTTCTCTAATCCTTTTTGTAACCATAGATTTTTCTTTTTATCGAACTCGCAGCTATATAGCAATATAGCAATGTTTGAGGGAGCAGGGAGTGGGGAGTGGGGAGTAAAGTTAGGGCTGGGTTGCCATTATGCTACTAATTCAACTTTGGAGTTAAACTCTTCTGCCACGACTCTACAATAAAGGTTATTGTTGAAGCAGTCTGTATCCCTCCTACTCCCTACTCCCTACTCCCTGTACTTAATCAATGATTGGAAAACTCAAACTGGGGACAAAATTTACCGTCTTGTTGCTACTGATTTTTCTGGGCGGTATGGTACTGAGTAGCGTAGCTTTGTCTGGGGCTATGCAAAGTCGGGCTGAGAATGAGGTGGTGGCTAAAGCAGAAATTCTCATGCAAACTATGAGTTCGGTGAGAAATTATACCAGTAATAATATTAAATACCTTCTTGATAAACATTTGAATTGGTCTTCTGAATTTGCCCCAGAAACTGTCCCTGCCTATTCTGCGAGGGAAGTTTTTGAAGATTTTCGCCACCAACCAGAATATAAAAATTTCCTTTATAAAGAAGCTACCCTCAATCCGACTAATCTTCGGGATCAAGCAGATGAGTTTGAGACACAATTAATTGAACAATTTAAGCAAGATCCGATTACCAAAGAAATTAAAGGCTATCGCCAAGGTTTAGCAGAAAAGTATTTCTTTATTGCTCGCCGCGTAAGTGTAGAACAGGAAAGTTGTCTTCAATGTCATAGTTTACCTCAACTTGCTCCGGAGCATATGCTCAAAACTTATGGTAACGAACATGGTTTTGGCTGGAAGTTAGGAGAAATTGTTGCAGCACAAACTATTTATGTTCCGGCTAGCCAAGTATTTGCCCAAGGTTCTAGATATTTAATCTTAGTTATTAGCATCTTTACGAGTATTTTTGCCTTAGCTATTCTTTTCATCAACTTATTATTAAATCGCACTGTAGTTAAACCCCTCAAACAGTTAACCAGAATTGCTCAAAAAGCTACTAACCAAGAATCTGAACCTACCGATCTGTTGCAGAATCTGGCTATTTTAGGGGATGAACCAGGACAGTTAGCCAAAGCTTTTCAGGATATGAAGCAAGAGGTTAGTGCAAGGGAACAAAGACTAAAGCAAGCCCAAGCAGCCCTGCAAGGCAGTGAAGAGTATTTTCGTTCCTTAATTGAACAAGCTTCTGATATTATTGCTATTTTAAATAGCGATCGCACTATTCGTTACGTTAGCCCAGCTATTCAAACCGCCTTGGGATACAAAGCTGAAGCTGTTATAGAACGAGATATTTTAGATTTTGTTCATCCTCAAGATGATAGAAGAATTAAAATATTTTTCCGTCTGATTAAACACCGCCGAGATATTTCCGCCCCTGTAGAACTACGCATTAAACATCAGAATGGTTCTTGGCAAACCATAGAAGCTATTGGTCATAATCGTCTTGACGATTCTATTGTTGGTGGTTTTGTGGTTAATGCTCGTAATATTACAGCCCGGAAGTTAACAGAAAAGCAACTCCAAAGAAGCGAAGCTTCTATTCGTTTACTCCATGAAGTGACCACAAAACAAGAACTCAACTTTGAACAGCGTTTGCAACAGCTATTAATTATGGGTTGCCAGCAGTTTGGTTTAGAAGTAGGTATTCTTAGTGTCATTGAAGAAGATCATCATTTAGTTGCAGCCCTGCAAACCCCAGAAGCTTTTGCTCCGATCATTAAGTTAGGATCTGCATTTTCCTTAGTAGCAAAGAGTGATGACAAAGCCCCCCAGAAATTAAGTTTCAATAACACCAATCTTTTTCTCCAAGCTTACATGACAACTCAAGTGTTTATAGAGGAGGAACCCTACGGCAACCTCAGCTTTGCAAGTCTTACTCAACATAATGCTAGCTTCAACTCATCAGATGAAGAACTTCTTAACCTAATGGGACAGTGGCTGGGTAGTGAATTGCAACACCAGCACTCTGAATTTAAGTTAGCACAGGCAAGGGATGAAGCTTTAGCTGCTAACCGTTCTAAAAGCGAGTTTTTAGCGATTATGAGTCATGAAATTCGTACCCCTATGAATGCTGTTATTGGTATGACAGGATTATTATTTCATACGGCTTTAACTCCTCAACAACAGGACTTTGTAGAAACAATCCGCAGTAGTGGCAATGCTTTATTAACCCTAATCAACGACATCCTCGACTTCTCTAAAATTGAAGCTGGCAGATTGGAGATGGAGGAACAACCTTTCTCCTTGCGTAGTTGCTTGGAAGAAGCCCTAGATTTAGTTGCCTCGGAAGCGGCAGCAAAAGGGTTAGAGTTGGCATATTTAATTGATAGCCACACCCCCAAAACCATCATTGGTGATGTCACGCGGGTTAGACAGGTTTTAGTTAATCTTTTAGGCAATGCTGTCAAATTCACCAAAGCAGGGGAGATTGTTGTTTCTGTCGGCAGCAAAGCCCAAAACGACAATACCTACGAAATTCAATTTTCCGTTAAAGATACAGGCATTGGCATTCCCCAAGAAAGAATGAACCGCCTTTTCCAATCCTTCAGTCAAGTAGACTCCTCCACCACCCGTAAATATGGAGGTACAGGGTTAGGATTAGCTATCAGCAAGCTCCTCAGCGAAATGATGGGGGGAACAATGTGGGCGCAAAGCCAGGTAGGGTTTGGTTCTACTTTTCACTTTACTATTGCTGCCCAAGCTTCTTGGGAGTTAACAGAAAGAGAATCTAGCCAACTTTATCAACTAACCGGTAAGCAGATTTTAATCATCGACCAAAACCTAACTAATCAGCAAATCCTCACTCGACAAACTCAATCTTGGGGAGTGGTAAGTCAGGGAGTAGAATCAGGAACCCAAGCCTTAGATTGGCTCTGCCAGGGGCAAGAATGCGACTTAACTATAGTAGACATTGAAATCCTCCAGGAAGAAGGATTTGACCTGGTTAAAGCTATCCGCCAGCAATCTGGACAAGAAAATTTGCCCTTCGCGATCTTAACCCCTGAACATAGTCCGGAATTAAAAGAGCAAATTGAGGAGTTAGCATTAGTTACAGTCCTGAAAAAACCGGTACAACCTTCCCAACTTTACAATCTCCTCATCACAATTTTTGCCGAAAAACCGATCCGACTACAGCAAGGATTTATTAAAGGTGAAACCGAGGTTATTCCCCATGAAACTAAACCTTTACGTATTCTTCTAGCAGAAGACAATGTAGTTAACCAAAAAGTTGCTTTACTGATGCTAGGAGAATTAGGCTACCGTGCAGACTTAGCCGGGAATGGTTTAGAAGTTTTAGAAGCTTTGCATCGCCAAAACTATGATGTGATTTTGATGGATGTGCAAATGCCAGAAATGGATGGCTTGACAGCAGCAGAACATATTTGCCTACAATGGAATCCTCACTCTCGTCCCTACATCATTGCCATGACAGCCAATGCTATGCAAGGAGATCGGGAAAGATGTCTTCGGGCCGGCATGGATAATTATATCAGCAAACCTATAAGTTTAAAGGAGTTAACGAGAGCATTAAATGAATATAAGCCAGAAATAGCAAATGACTTAAAGTCAGATTTCCCCGAACAACAGCAACAAGACTCTACTTCTGTGTTAGATTTGCACATTTTTGCTTCCTTACGTCGTATGGCAGGGGCAAAGGCAGATCAGGTGATTGCTAATCTGATTGGTAACTATCTCGAAGATGCCCCGCAATATCTCCAACGTATGAACAAAGCTTTAGAGATAGCTGATCCCCAAGAACTTCGTCAAGCCGTCCATTCCCTGCGTTCCTCCAGCGCCAATTTGGGGGCTGCGGCACTAGCTGAACTATGCAGGGAGGTAGAAAATATTGCCCGTTCCGATACAATTCAAGGAGTTGCGGAAAAGCTTGTTGCCATAGAAGAGGAGTATGGCAAGGTTGAGGAGGCTTTGCATGAGGAAACTGGTCAATGATGTCTACGACAACGGCAAGCCGAACAATAATGATTCAGTATAGCTCCCCAGTATGAGAATTGCTATTAAGATATAAACTTGATGTTAAATCCAATAATTATCTTTTGCCCTATGGTTCGCCGCAGCTTTCTTAGTGCCATTCTTGCCAGTTTCTTTGTCTTCTGTAATTTCTTTGTCTTAACGCCTCCTGCCGAGGCTTTAGGGGGGAAACAACCACTTCTTAACGAACCTGCCCCAGAATTCACTTTACCGACAAATACAGGAGATGGAGAAATTTCCCTCTCTGACTATCGCGGCAAATGGGTTGTCCTTTATTTTTATCCTAAAGACTTTACCGCAGGCTGTACCTTAGAAGCGCGACGCTTTCAAGAAGATTTAGCAGAATATATTAAAAGGGATACTCAAATTCTGGGGGTAAGTGCTGATGATATCGACTCCCATGCTGAATTTTGCGACTCTGAAGGGTTGAAATTCCCTCTTTTAGCAGATACAGATGGTTCAGTTAGTAAAGCTTATGGTTCTTGGATGGGTTTTGTATCCCTGCGTCATACTTACTTAATTGATCCTCAAGGTATTTTACAGCAAACCTATCTCGGAGTCAGACCGGTTATTCATAGCAAAGAAGTTTTAGCCCGCCTTGATGAATTGCGTGGAGAATCTTCTTGAATTAATGGGCAATGTTTCAGGAAATAGGATAATCTATCGAGGTCTAATCTTAAGAAGTATATGAGTGCGTCAGAAAACTATCGCCTTGAGAAAGATTCTATGGGAGAACGCCAAATTCCCCAAGAAGCTTATTATGGCATCCAAACTTTACGGGCTAAAGAAAATTTCCCGATTAGCGGTATTAAACCCTTACCTACCTACGTTGATGCTTGCGTACTAATTAAAAAAGCTACGGCGATCGCTAACGGAGAGTTGAAGTGTATACCCGCTGATATTAGTCAAGCTATTGTCCAAGCGGCAGATGAAGTATTAAAAGGTCAGTTTCGGGAACAGTTTATTGTTGATGTTTATCAAGCTGGTGCAGGTACTTCTCACCATATGAACATCAACGAAGTCTTGGCTAACCGTGCTTTGGAAATATTAGGGGAGGAGAAAGGGAATTACCAAAGAGTTAGCCCCAATGATCATGTTAATTATGGTCAGTCTACCAATGATGTTATTCCTACTGCTATTCGTATTGGTTCCCTATTAGCTTTGGAACATTCCCTCTATCCTGCCTTAGAAAGTGCGATCGCCACTTTAGAAGCTAAAGCTGAAGAGTTCCAAGAAATTGTCAAATCAGGCAGGACTCATTTGCAAGATGCTGTACCAGTGCGTTTAGGGGAAGGATTCCGGGCCTGGTTTCATATTCTTAGGGATCATCAAAAACGCATCAAGCTTGCGGCGGAAGATTTATTTATCTTAGGTTTAGGGGGAAGTGCTGCGGGGACAGGTATGAATACCCATCCTCAATATCGCTTTCGGGTAGCAGAAATCCTCACAGAATTAACCGCCCAACCCTTAAAAAGCGCACCTCATTTAATGGCTGCGATGCAAAGTATGGCTCCTTTTGTCAATGTTTCTGGTAGTTTACGCAACTTGGCTCAAGATTTGGTGAAAATTTCCCATGACTTACGCCTCATGGATTCTGGCCCTAACACTGGTTTTAAGGAAATTCAACTTCCTCCTGTACAACCAGGCTCTTCGATTATGCCAGGTAAATACAATCCTGTCATGGCGGAGATGACTTCTATGGTTTGTTTCCAAGTTATGGGTTACGACACCGCTATTACTTTTGCTGCCCAGGCAGGACAATTGGAGTTAAATGTGATGATGCCCCTCATTGCCTATGACTTAATCCACAGCATCGAAATTCTTGGCAACACCGTCGCTGCCTTAACTAAAAGCTGTTTGCAAGGTATAACAGCAAGGGGCGATCGCTGTAGCAATTATGCCGAAAGTAGTTTAGCTTTAGTGACGGCACTCAACCCTCACATTGGCTATCTCAACGCTGCTTCTGTGGCTAAGGAGTCATTAGAAACAGGTAAATCTTTAAGGCAAATAGTTTTAGCAAGGGAATTAATGACAGAAGCGCAATTAGCAGATGTTTTAGATTTAGAGGCAATGAGCAAGCTGAGATAATTAAAGTTGAGTAACTTATACTTTGGCAAATTCTGGCTCTTTCTCAGTTGCTAATTATTCTATCTCCCTAATTCCCTAGCTCCCTAGCAAAAAAAACTACACTCGTAAGAACGGGGAGATGGGGTGACTGGGTAATCTGATACCCTAAATAAGGGTCAACTCTCAAAACAGTTTGAAAAGCAACACAAATGAGCAAAAACACTTTCGATAGCCAACTTGCTTTTGAAGAAAGAGCAGAAAAAATTGGTAAACAAGCCTTAAAGTTAGGCTTAATTCCTAGCTTTTCTATTCGCTATTTTCCTGATAGCTGGGAGTTTTATCTTCCGGAAAAAGGTCAAACTGAATCCACTGCTTTGACTCCAGAAGAAGCGTATCTTAAGTTGAAAAAAATGGTTGAACAGTCTGGGGCAGAATTAAGTAATAAGTAATTTCAGACTATTACTTATTGCCAGAGTACCTTTTGATTTTTTAACTTGCTAGAGAACAGTATCAATATGGCTTTTCGATATACATATACTAGGTTAAACGTATCTGATTACCAAGCTTGCAAAGCTTTTTATCATGATGTGATGGGCTGGGAAGTTATCTATAGTGATGATCAAGAAGAATATGCTGAATTCGCCACAGGGCAAACCAAGATAACTATTTTTAATCGCCAGAAATTAAAAGAATTTCTTGGTAACGATGAGACGACAACCTACGATCCTCACTATGCTGGTGTTGCCCTGACTTTTGAGGTAAATAACTTAGATGAAACCATTAAACAACTCAAAGCCCAAGGGGTAAAACTTATTAACAATCCTTGGAATTATCCTGACAGAGGTTTTATTTCTGCCTGTTTTCGAGATCCTGATGGTAATTTAATTGAGTTGCAACAATCAATTTTTCAGCAACCTACGGCTTGAGGGAGATGGGGAGGTTTGTTGTCAAACCAATAGCGAGTTTTTAAAAACCAAAGCAGGTTTTTATAATAAAGGAGAAGCATTAACCGCCTTCAATCGCCTCTTGAATTGCTAGGGGAACCCGGTTGAGGAAGTCGTAGCCTGTTTTTGCTTCTAGTTGATCAACGCTTACTTGATAATTTTCCCAGTCTGGGCTAGTGTTGACGCGGTTGGTAACATCAACAGCAATCACTCTGGTATTTTCTGAGATACCATTTAAGCCTGTTCCTGGTTCATCTAAGACAACGATTACTTTCCAAGTATAGGTGGGTACGGTTATTTGTTTGTCGGGGCCAATTTTTTCCCTCTCCCCATAAACTCCAGCGACAATGTAAAGTTCTTTACCTTCTTCTACTAAGTCTCGACAGTATTCTTCTAACTCTCGCCATGCACCCCGATTGTTATTTGGGGTTTGGGGTATGATGTTGGTCATTAAAAAAGTGGCCGAGTTATCTTCTACGGTATCCCTTCTATCCGCAGAAGGGGTAAGATGACCACGATCATAGCCACTTCCCGGATAATCGCCTGCTCTGACCTGATACCATTCTGCTGGTAAGGTAGCATCAGGGCGAAAATCATTTTGCCTTTCTACATTACCTAACCAACTTTGGTTAAGCTGCCAAGCAACCCAATTAGGGGTTGCCCGTTCTTGGTTATAAGATAGGGCATATTGGGGCTTTTCCATTAAATAATTATTTGGCTCTAACCCGGCGTTACTAGGATTGCCTAATAATAAGTGAGGACTGGTTGGTGTCTCGAAGTCTAAAAGAAAATCGCAGCCAGTTTGGAGGAAGATTAAAATAGTTGCGATCGCAATAGTTAGTTGTTTTGGCACAATTTATAGTTTTGCTAATAGCTAATAGCTAACGGCTAATGGTGATTAGAATTTTAGGGTGGAATTTAGGAAGCTAAAAACTTTGCTAATGCTTCTACTTTTAACCAAGCTTCACCGCTATCAAGGATATCATTGGCTAATTCAATGCCTTGTTGATAGTCTCCCCAAGGCACAGCATCGGCAACTTGTAAAGCTAAGGAAGTATTTAAGGCGACAACATCTTGTTGTGCCTTTGTACCTTTACCTTGCAAAACATTAGTGAGAATAGTCGTATTTTCTGCGATGTCACCGCCTTGTAAGGCTGTTGTGGGGGCGTAAGCTAAGCCTAGTTCTTTGGGGTTGATACTACTGATTTTTGTCTTTCCTTGGGCAACTAGGGCTAAATCCGTAGCCTCTGCTAATCCGGCTTCGTCTAATTTTTCCCTACCATGCAAAACAATGGCTTTGGGTATACCTAATTGGTTTAAGGCTTCTGCCATCGGAGTTAAAAATTGAGGATCAAAAACCCCAATTACTTGTCCTGTAGGGCTTAAGGGATTGACCAAAGGCCCAAGGAGGTTGAATACTGTTCTAACTTTGAGGGTACGACGCAAAGAAGCAACACTTTTCATGGCAGGATGCCAACCGGGGGCGAAAAGGAAGGTGATACCGACTTCTTGTAGGGCAGCTTGTACTTTTGCAGTAGGGGCAGTAAGATTAATGCCTAACGCTTCTAAGACATCAGCCGAACCAACTTTGCTAGAAGCGGAACGATTGCCATGTTTGGCTACCGCAACCCCAGCAGCAGCAGAAACAAAGGCTACTGCTGTGGAAATATTAAAAGTTGATGCCCCGTCCCCTCCTGTACCGCAAGTATCGATGACAGGTTGGTTATGTTGGGGGGTTTCTTGTTGTAAAGATTGAGATTTTAAGACTTTAGCCATGCCCACGAGTTCCGCCGCAGATACACCTTTGGCTTGGAGGGCTACTAAAATTGCCCCAGAAAGGACAGGGGGGATTTTTTCTTGTAACCAACTTTCCATAAGGACAGAGGATTGGTCTTGAGAAAGAGATTCTTGATCTAATAATTGTTGTAGCAATTCAGACCAAATAATATCATTTATCATTTATCATTTATCATTAAACATTTATCATTTATCATTAAACATTAAACATTGAACATTTACCAAAAATAATCTAGACAACTAGCCACTAGCAATTAGCTATTAACCTTTAACTTAATCTTTTCAGCATATAAACTCTGCAATCTTTCCAACTTCGCATTAGTTAAAAACAATAAATCTCCTTTACCTAATAAATAAGCTGCTTCTTTTTGTTTGCCTCCTAAAATGATTTCTGAGTCGGCTTCGCTAGCGGTACGCAAAGCAATTCTGCCTGGTAAATTGGAACGGATAATGGGGGTGACAACACTCGCTTCTGGGCGTTGGGTGGCAATGATTAAATGAATACCAGCCGCCCTTGCCATTGCCCCTAAACGCTTGATACTCTGTTCTAAGATTTTGCGCGTTTCTTTTTCTACCATGAAGTCTGCATATTCATCAAAGATGCAAATGATGGGAGGTTCTGGTTTTTTTTGCTGTTGTGCTAGGTGTTGGTTATAGGCAGTTAAGTTGGGGCAAGAGTTGAGTTCAAAAAGTTGGTAACGACGTTCCATTTCTACTACTAATTTTTCCATTAGTTCAATGGCGCGATCGCTATCTTTAACTACCGGGGAAAGTAGCCAGGGCATTTTTTCAAATTCCGGGAAAGTAACTCGTTTTGGATCTACTAAAGCAATTTTTAATTGGTTGGGGGGATGGCGATTTAAAAGACTGAGTAGTAATGCCCGCAAAAACTCACTTTTTCCGCTACCTGTTGTTCCTCCTACCAAGAAATGGCAAGTATTAGAGTCAGCTAAGTTGGCTTCTATTAATTGGTTATTTAAGTTGATACCAATAGCAATTTTTACTGGGGCGGTGGCGGGAAGAATTTCTGGTTGAATATAAGTTTCAAAGTTGGCAGTTTGGCGTTTGGGGCGGGGTAAATCAACGCTAACATAGCCAGCTTGCGGAGTGATTAAGGGAGGATTGTTGATGCCCAATTGTACTTGCAGGTCATCTGCTAATCTTAATAAGGAACTAACTTTAACTCCTAAGTTAGGTTTGATTTTAACTCTAATGAAAGCTGGCCCTAAAGCCGCCCCTAAGTATTCGACGTTGAGTTTGAAAGATTGTAAAATTGCTACTAGTTGTTCACCAATTTTATCGGCTTCTTTGGT
Organism: uncultured cyanobacterium; assembly: GCA_963793425.1. Taxonomy (GTDB): domain Bacteria; phylum Cyanobacteriota; class Cyanobacteriia; order Cyanobacteriales; family CAWCAG01; genus CAWCAG01. The sequence goes on from CAWCAG010000001.1 coordinate 388,664, forward strand.
TGATTGTGGTTCGGTATTTGTGTTAGTTTCCTCAACTGGTTTTGCTGTAGTTGTTGGCTCATTTTTAGGAATTACTTGTGGGGCGATAATTGGCTCAGTTTGAGGTGTTGTTTGGGTTTCAGGAATATTAACTTCTACAGTAGGTTGAGATTCTGTAATTGGTGTTTTTGCTTCAGTTAGATTAGTAGGAAGAGTTGATTCTTGTGTAGGAGCAACTTTGGGTTTAGTAATGGAATTAGCAGTAGTAGATTTTCCTTCAATTAAAGGAGGATTGGGGAAGAAAGTTCGACACTTTTGTTGTTGCGGACAAAGGGGACAAAGTAACTCTGGTTGAGATGTGGCAGGCGGTGGATTTGGTTGAGATTGTTGCCAGTTTAACCACTGTTGTATTTGTTGGAGTTTTTCGGGAATAAGTTGATGAATGGTTGCTTCTAATTGTTCCCAGGTTAAAGTTAGTTCTTGCCAATCAGGTAAGACAGTATAAACTGCGGAATCTATAGGAACTCCCACCCTATTTTTGAGCATATAACCATAGAGGGCAACTTGTGCCAATTGAGCAGATTTATCCGGGCTATGGTAGGTTTTATAATCTACGACACAAAGCCGATGTTGAGAAAAGTCATAAACTAAACTATCAAATCTGCCTTTAATTAATTGTTCTTCACCGTTGCTTAAAAGAAATTTGTAATGAATATCTAATTCTTGGGCAATGAAAGTTTTACTAATAACTTCTTCGGCAGAGCAAAAGCTACGGTTAGTAACGAGTAATTCAGCCCAACGTGCAATTAAATTTTGTAATCCTTGCCAAATTGTATATAGAGGCTGTGCTTTAGCCGGATCAACTCTAATAGCATTTTGTAAATAGGGAAAGAATGCTAATTCATATAATAATTCTTGCATTTTCTGCGCTACTTCTGTGGCGTTTAGTTGTTGGGGAGTAGCTATTAGTAGTTGTTGGAATTGAGTTTCTTTTTGAATGGAGTTAACAAAGCGATCAGATAGTTGATGAAATATTTTCCCGATGCCAGGAGATTTATTAGGAGGTACGAACATCGTTTTCCCGCCGTACTTCTGACCGAGATAAAAAAGACGAGGACATTCAAAAGCTAAACAAACTTTAGTGACACTGAGGGGAGGAAGAGCTTTTTTGATAATATTCCTAAGAGTTGGTTTTAGCAAGTAATTATGTAATTGTGCTAAATAAACGACATCCATTTGAGCATAGTTTAATTGTGTCGCCGTTAAAGGACGCTTGCCCCAGTCACTCCCTTGAGGCTCTATATCGGCTGCGGGAAAGTTACATAATTCTGTAGCTAGGGTTTTAAGTTTTAAGTTAGTTACTCCTGGTAATAAGTGGCGATTACTTTTAGCTAATTTTAAAGTACAAGTAATATTCTTGGCTTTATTTTTGCCTAAAAATCTTAAATCGTAAGCCGCGTTATGAAAAACTTTTTCTATCTGCGGATTAACCATGATTTGGCTAATAAAATAGTTAATTAAATCCGGTGTTTGTAAAATATCTAAAACATAAGCCTTTTCTCCCGTAACATCTTTAGCATCAACTAAAGCTTGAATTAAAGAAAGTCGAGGGTTTTTAGTTCGCCAGTCAGCAACTTCTGTATCTAACCACAGCACTTTTGCTTGGGTTAGTTTATTCATCGTTTGCCAAATGGCTTGAGAGTCAGTTAAGTAAGGCATTACTTTTATTTATCTTTGAGGAACCCAACAAATTAGTAGTGCTTCCGGCTTTGCACTAGGGTCAAGAATTTTAAGCTTCTGTTCTTGACAAAGTTCTTCGATAGCTATTTCTAATTCATCAAGACTCGCTTCGGGAAACTGGACGTTAGCATTCTCAAGTAAGGTGGGTTTACCCATAAGTTGTTGGCTCATCATTAAGTTCAAGAAAATCTCTTTGATTCTGTCAGATGGCGGTGTTGTCACTACAACTTTTTCTAAAAGTCTTTGCAACAACTGACAATTTTCCAAAACTTTCGTTTGTGTAACTAAATTTTCTAATTCTATTAAATCAGGAGTTTCATCACCAACAACTAATTCTCCTGAACGAGCAGCATTAACCAAACTATGATAAGTTGCCAGATAGCAAACAGATTCTTGATTAGGTTTGTGATGTTGGTGATGGGAATCAATGAAAATCTGTTTATAGAGTTGATAACCTTTATTATTTGCTGTTCCCAACTTGTTGTCGCGAATTAAAAAGAGAGATTGGCATTGTTTGTCTTTGAGAGCTTTTTTACAAGCCTTCATCAAATAAGAAAAGCTTGATAAGTTAGCATCTTCGCTCCAAACTACTCCTATTTCAATGCCATTCTCTTTAGCAAATTTAAAAGAATAACTACTGTACTTTCCCGTTAAAAGCTTTGTTTCAATGTTAGTAACCTGCGAAGCAGCTAAAGCTTCTTGTAGCATTTTGACTAGCTCTGGCGAGGAGAATTGCGATACCTTAGTTACTTGCTTTTGAATTTTATTAAATTCTTTTTGCCAAATTAGCTTAAATAAAGCGAGATGTTTATCCTTCTCGTTGCTAGAGTTACTATCACCCCTAACTTGCTTATCTTTGCCAACCTTGTTGTTCTTAGCAACTTGGTTATCATCACTAACCTGATTGCCACTACCAATTAAATCGTTACTACCAATTAATTTCTCTTTCAGTTCATTTTTATAATTTTGATATAACTGACTTCCCAACTTCAAAGCCAAACGAGGATTCGTTTTACCACGAAGATGTTTCTCTTCTAGTATTTTCCTGCTTAAAGGGAATAAGGGAGATTTAGGCGGAGAATCAAGTTGTTGATGCAGAGGGTAAAGTCGGCTGCACCAAAGTGCTTCGGCTTGGTCTAAATTAATTAGTTTGAGAGTTAATGTGGCTACAATTCTTGCTCGATCTGCTGCTTGAACATATTGGCTATGTTGCCGCCAGGTATCTTTAACCAAACTAATAATAATTAGAAAGTTTTTAAGATACTGATTATGAATAGTTGAATTAGCGCTGAATAAAGATTGTAAATCTATAAAACCGTCGCTACCAAGAGGAATATTATCTAAGTTGTCAAAGCAAAGAACTATCGGTTGGGTATCCTGAGCAATCCTACCAAAGTTATCAACAATTTTCTGGGCGGCTTCTTCATTATCGATACTATATTTAACCCCAATTCTTTTTTTATCTTCATCATCTAAATCATCTCCTTTCAACCAATCGCAACACAGAGGATATAACTCTGGTTGAGTCAGGTTGTAGAGAACAGTAAAAAACTCCTTAGACTTGTAAATACCAATAGGGTAAGCTGAGCGTAAATTATTAACAAAAAGTTGACGTTCCCCAAGCAACTTAGTAACAACTTTTTGTTCTTTCCCTTGCAATAAACCTTTTAACCAAAGTAAAAGTTGCGACTCTGCCTGATTTTCTGGTTTATACATCAAGCTATCAACTAAATAGCGCAATGTATGCCGCCAAATATAGTTGCCATCAGGCCAAGGGCCAATATAAGCAAAAAAAGCTTTAGTATTAAATCGCTTTTTAACTCTCCCTAATAAATAGCTTTTACCCGTGCCAGAATCCCCAATTAGAAGTAAACTGCGACTACGACCATCTTTACCTACTAAATCAAGGTATCTTTCTATCTCAGTAATCAATTCTCGATGAATAGAATCAACAACTAACTCTTGCTTTTGTTCTTCTTTCCAAAAGTTACCTGGTGTTAAAGTTATGGCATCAAAAGGATTAGCTTCTTGGGCAATAAGCTGATCTATAGGAGTCATAGGAAGAAAAAAATTAGTTTACTGGAAATCTAGCTAACAGAGATAAAAAATAGAGGCCCGCCAATATCTTGAGGAATACCAGCACTCAGCTCTGTAGAGTTATAAACTCTCGTTTCCTGCAATGCTCCTAACTCAATACGATCATCATTTTCTAAGCGATAAAGAGCTTGATCTAACTCTTCCCTAGAAAGGGGCGGTTGAAACTTATCTCGCAGGTAAAAAATTGGTAAATAATTATCCAAACTCATTTTATGATCTAAATCTTTAATCGCTTGGAAAATCTCTTCATCTGTAGGTTTACTCTCTTCAACTTCTACTCTCTTTTCTGCAACTTCTTGCAACGAGAAGAAATGTTGATTAACCTTCTCTAAACAATCTTTTCCTTGAGGAGTTAGCCAAACTTTTGCCCCTGTTCGCTTAACCTTCATCTCCGCCGTAACTAAACCTTTATCCAAGAAATCTTGCAAAATCTTGTCTCTTACTGCGGCTTTAGGACTTTTAATTTCACTAGGTTTCGTTTTGCCTGTTTTAGCAATTTTTTCTAATACTTTAAACTCTTTTTCTGAAATTGGTGGTTTATTCCCTTGAGAGTTTAGTAAATCACTTCCCGGAGGAGCAACTTCTACAGTGGTGATATTTTTTTCTATCTCTGCGGTAACTAAACCTTTATCCAAAAAGTCTCTTAAAATCTCATCCCTCTCCGCTGCTTTAAGGCTTTTTTTATCAATCTTGAAATTAATCTTGCTCGGCTTCGTATTACCTTTTTTAGCAACTTGCTCTAATACCTTAAACTCTTTCTCTGCTAGTGATAATTCCTTCGTTTCCAACTCCAACAAAGCAGTACCAGGAGGAGCAATTTCTACAGTGATAATATTTAGTTCCATCTCTGCTGAAACTAAATTCTTCTCCAAAAGAACTTGTAGAATTTTATCTCTCACCGCCGCCTTAAACTTTTTAGTTGTCAGGTCGCTTAACTTAGCCTTACCCTTTTTACCAATCTTTTCTAATACTTCCAACTCCTTAGCTGAAATCGGTAATTGCTTGGCTTCCAAATTCAGTAAAGCATTTCCTGGAGGGGCAATTTCTACAGTATCAATCTCACGACTAAAATCGACTATCCCCTTTTCCCTTAACTTCTGACAAATTTCGTCCCTTTGTTTGCTGTCAAGTTTGTTTTGTTTACTCTTGGACTTAGTTAAAAAAGAACTAAGAGATGCTTCTTGGTTAGAACAAGAAGCCAACTCTAACAAAAACTTCAGTTCAGCAAAATTCTTTGCATCCATAAGATGAGCGTCGCCTTACTTATATAGCTACAAGTTAATTTAACCTGATTTATGTGAAAAAGATAGGGGACGGGGTTGAGTAATAAGTAATAAGTAATAAGTAATAAGTAATAAGTAAAACCATTACTTAATCTACTTTGTTATCAGATGTTCGTAATTTACACAACTTCATCTTTATAAATGTCAAGGGGGAAAATTTCCTCAAAAGAACGCATTTGCGTAGTTTAATGGTAGAATTGAAAAAATCACGCTGCTCTCAGTATGTCTAAAACCAAAACGCAGTCTCTACAACGTCGATATATCCTTACCTTAGTTAGTATTTAGCTCTAAAACCAAGCGACTAGAAGCAATTTGAAAATCTAATTTTGAGACTAAGTTGAAAAGTTTTTTTGACGAAAAATACTATACATGATATAGGGATAGAAAAGATACCAAAAGCTTTACTTAGCAAATATGCTTATGAATTTAGAAGTTTCATCTTCTGATAACTTTCTCATCACCCCTGAACCTTTATCCCTTGAGCAAGTCTACCAATTAGCAGATGATCCAGGAAATGGGGCTGTTGTGCTAATGAGTGGCATGGTACGTAATAAAACCGAAAACCGTTCCGTTGCCTACCTCGACTATCAAGCTTACGAACCGATGGCATTGCAAGTATTTGAGCAAATCGCCAAGGAAATTCACCAGAAATGGCCAGAAGTTAAACGAGTAGTCATTCACCATCGCATCGGTAAACTAAAAATTGGCGAAATCAGCGTCTTAATCGCCATCGGTTCCCCCCATAGAGCAGCAGCATTTGCCGCTTGCAGCTATGGCATTGATACCTTGAAATATAATGCGCCAGTTTGGAAAAAAGAATATTGGCAGGATGGTTCTTCTACCTGGGTTGTACCAAATCCGGCTTAGCTGCACAGATTTTTTGTAGAGAAGTTGACGTACCTCAATGCCCATATAATCACTTTCTGGAGCAAGTGAACAACGCCTGGGAAAATTTTCTAGAGTCAACATAATCTCGTAACATCCTCTCACCCAGGAATAAGCTCTTTGGGGAGAATCTTCCTTGAGCCAAAGAAAAATTCTTTCGATATCTGCCACAGCAGTAGGAGAGATTTCAATCTGGTAGACCATGCTTATCCTTAAACTGTTGAAAAGCCTCCTTCAAAGGAAGACCTTCTCCTTGCTCAAACTCCTCAATACTTTTGCGGATACCTGCAATAGACTCAAGCAACTCAAGACGCTCCATTAGTTGCTGATAGCTATGAGCATCTTGAACAACCGCAGCAGCTTTACCGTTGACAGTAAGAACCATAGGAGACTTAGTTTCTTTGAGCTTGACGAGGAAGGCTTTAGCACCTCGCTGAAATTCAGAAAGAGGATAAATATCACGAAGATTAAGCATAATATTATCAAAAAATAATCTAATAATTTGATGCTAACAGTTAGAAATTCTTTTGTCTAACTCAATTGGTTGTCCCTGAACAACTGAATAAATCCGGCGATCGCATCTTATTTGTATTAACGTGAACTACCAAACGAGAAATTTGGCTATGATGAAGTTGAATCAGCTAAATCGGTAATGACAGAAAACAAGAAAACAGTAATGGTTTGCCAACATTGTTCTTGCCTTGAGAAGGGTTCAGCAGAGGTTTTGGCTGCTTTTCAAGCGGCTGACTTGCCAGAAGAAGTTGAGATAGTTGCTTCTGATTGTCAGGGACAATGTAGTGTTAGCCCGACGGTAAGAATCCTGCCAGAAGAAACTTGGTATTGTCGAGTCAAACCAGAAGATGTCCCCTTGATTATCGAAGAAAATCTCCGCAAAAACCAGCGAGTGCAATCTAAACTAAACCCCAGCATCCATAGACGCTTCCACTTCTAACCATTAGCTAGCAAATTAAAGAATTTTTTCCAAACCATAAACCAAAGACTTCAGTTGAGTAACTTTGCGAATGGATAACAAAACTCCGGGCATATAACAGGAACGGTTGGAGGTATCGTGGCGGAGGGTGTAAATTTGCCCTGGCGCACCAAAAATCACCTCTTGGTGAGCAATTAAACCTGGTAAGCGGACGCTATGAATGCGGATATTATCATCAGCAACACTGCCCCTTGCCCCTGGTAACTTCTCGCTTTCTTCCACTTCAGGAGAATTGTAAGTTTTACCTAAACCCGATAACATTTGCGCTGTCTTAATCGCTGTACCACTGGGGGCATCTGCTTTTTGGTTGTGGTGTAATTCAATAATTTCTACGTGATCAAAATATTGAGAAGCTTGAATGGCCGCTTGTTGTAACAACACCATACCAATAGCAAAATTGGGAATAATTAAGGCCCCGGTACTAGCTTTTTCCGCAAACTCTGCTAACTCTTGAATTTGCTTCTCACTTAAACCTGTTGTCCCCACCACCGGACGAACTCCATAGGCGATCGCAGACCTAACGTTCTCATAAACCCCATCAGGATGAGTGAAATCTACCATTACCCCCTGGACTTTTTCTTGGGTAGCTAATACCAAAATACTTTGTAAATCATTAACAATCGGTACTTCTAACTCCCCGCACCCAGCCACTTCTCCCACATCTTGTCCTTGAACATGGGAGTTTCTATCCACAGCCCCCAGCAGCATCATATCTTCTGCTTCGGAAACAGCCCGAACAACTTCGCGCCCCATTTTGCCCGCTGCACCGTTGATAACTACAGGAATAGGAGATTCATTAGCCATAATTAAAATAAATATTTGAGCTTAACTTCGTAGAGTTTTAAGCTTACCAAAAGAGGTAGTCGGTAATCCACAAGATAATTTGCTTAACTAGAGTTTAAACTAGCCACAAACCATCCTACCAATTGCCAACTACCTCGCTTGTTTCATCCAGAAAGGATTAAGAGAAGCTGTTCAGTTCAGTTTTTTTAAGAACGGCGATAGGGTACTTTATCAAGGCTGATATTCATCGCAGAAACCCTGGGCATATTACCAGCCTTGGGGTTAATATTGCGTGCCATATCCAAAAATTGATTAGGAGAACCCGCCACAGCCTTCTTATCTTGGGGAGTGAAGGTACGCACTTCGTTTTGCCAGATAATTTGGGGGAAACCCAACTTGGCACGATAGTAATCATCGTAGCGAGGAGATTTGATATTAAAAGGTCGTTCGCCCTCTTCACGGCCAGGAAGTATCCGACGGCGTTGGAAAGGAACGGTATCATAGCCAAAGTTCTCTAAATACTCATCGCTATCTAGAAGCTGATCAACCAATCCCTTAATCCCTTTAGTAGCAACTACAATAGACCAAGCAATTTTCTCTCGCTCATTGTAGGGTTCACGTCCCAAAACTTTTTGGATACAGTGTTCTACAAAACGGTAGTTGCTGTTCTTCTCATAGAAGCTATTTCTGTAGGTTTCAGAAAGTAACAGTCCGCGAATGAAATCCCGTACTGTAATCTGACCATTACGAAGTTGTGACTCTAGAACAGACTCGCGGTCTGCTTTAAAAGCATGGAAGAATATTTGACGATAAGCTGCTTCAATTAGCTCATCCATCGCTACAGAAGAAAGTATATCTTCTGTAGAATAAATCTTCGGCTGTTCGTCACCTGGAACCAGATATCCAGCCACACGCTGATTTTGGCTTTTGGGCGCGTATTCTAAAAGTGGAATAGCCACCAATTAACCTCCAAAATATAAGTAAAAGTTTGCAAAGTTTAATCCCAATCATAAGCTAGGAAGGGACTCTCTATAGATTGAGTGACTAATCACAATCTTGATTCTTGAATTAACTTCATTTATCTTTACCTTTCTTCACCTAAAACTAGTAGTTAGTGGCTCTTTTTCTGAGCAAGTTGTTCTTCCTTACCAAGTCCTTAAAACATAAGCTGTGTCTTCGGGAAGGTCCTTAGTTTCAGAAGATTCATCTTCTTCAGCTTCTGTACGCACTTCTATACAGAAAGTAGCTGTGTTGAAACCACCAAATCTTTTCACTGTGCTGGTTCGCATCCGAATATCAGGACTAGCAAACCAAAAACGCTCAATAATGCTCATGGTTTCATATTCTGTAACCAAAACTAATCCCTCTTCATCATCCATCTCATAATGTCCTGCCACGGGAACAATTTCGGCATAACCTCTTTCTCGTAGCAGTTTCCCTTTACGAGGGTTATCTGGTTCAGGTACAAGGGCAAACACAGTAGTTCCTTCATGACTTTCATCTTCTTTATCCCAAGCCATAGAACCATTCCAGCTTACAAAAGCTCCCCCTACTGTCAAGCTAGGATCTGTGTCGTGCATCTGACAAATTTCTGCAACTTTAGGATCAGCTTTGTTTAAATACTCCACACGAATATCTGAATCCCCCGTTTCAGCACGTCTGAAGGGTAAATGATGAGTAGTACGTTGAGATTTCCATTTGCCAGCACTCTGCTGAAAAAATTCTTTAGCGTCCATATGCGACTCTCCAATTTATCTCAGGTAATTTTCTTATTTTGTTCTTATTTTGACAGAGTTGAGCAATTCAGATTAAGGTTTTTGTAAAATTTTGTTACTTAAATTAGTTATCGCTTGACATGGTAGACATCTTGTAGTTGAGGTGTTAAGCTTTAGAAAATGTAGAAATACTTATTCAACCTCAAAAAAATAATGCTCAAAGGAGCAACAAGCCCTAAATATCGCTAAAGCTCACCTCACCTATTCAGGAGTGAACCTATGGAAACATCAGGACAATTAACTTTGGAGCAGCAATTCAAATTGCAAGTTTTCCGAGATCAAGTTAAAGGTTTAACCCAGGAGCAAGCACAAGAATATTTGTTAGAAGTTCTACGTCAAATGATGGTGAAAGACAATCTTTTCAAGAATCTTCTCAGGAACTCTTGAAATCTCAATAGGAGCAGCACATTTCCAAGGGCGTAACTGAACAGAGGTTGCGCCTCTTGTGGTTTTTCTACCTTCTTTAGCTAAAACATTTCTGAAACATCTCTAATTAAAGGTATGCGATCGCGAACATAAGCATATAAAGATTCACTTTCTTGAGGCTCAAGATATCTTTCTTGCTGAATCTGTTGAATAATCCAATTAACTAAATCTGTATCACTGTGTTTGATGAGAATGCTAGGAGGAGCAACCTCAACAATAGACCAAAGCTGACGTAACAACGCAGTATTCATTTGTAGCTCCGCATATCTGCTTAACTTTTCTCGAAAGTTAATCTTTTCTTTAGATTCATGTATACAATTCTACCCTTTGTTTCCTAACTGAGCAACAAAAGAACAGGGAATAGTATTTTTACTCATAACTTACTAGTTATGATTCCTTAGTTCTTAATCGTAAGGGAACACTTTTTTATTTAGTTACGTTTTTATTTTCAAACCGTCATAAAAATTCAGGAATCTTTCTTGCTTGTGTTGAATACTAACTTTAGAATGACCGAACATGAATAGAAAAACATTCCGAGTAATTATTTTTCCACCATGAGTAATTTATCAAAATCCTTCGCCCTAGCCACAGCGCTTTCTCTAGCTGCGATCGCAGTCAGTGCTACTGAAGCTATGGCTGTTTATTGTGCCAAAATAGAAGTAGCCAGAGGCCCTCTCAATGTCCGTTCTGGTCCAGGGACAGCTTTTCGGGATGTTGGCAATATCCCCAAAGATAGCATTGTACGAGTAGAAGAAAGAAACAACGTACCGACTAATGATCCTAACTGGAAGTGGTTGCGTATCTCCATGTACGAAACCTTAGCAGGGAACGCTGTTAGCTCTCCAGGTTGGATATCTTCTGATTTTGTCGGTCCCGGTTTTGCTTGCCAGTCTCCCTTGGCTAGGAAAATGGGGAGTTAGGAAAATGGGGAGCTGGGGAGCTAGACTGTCCGGCTTTGCCCTTGTCGTAGACATCATTGTTCGGCTTGCCGTTGCCGTTAGGCATCATTGACTAGCAATTAGCCAAAAGAAAAAACCCTTAAACCAGCTTCAACAACAGAAACATCTACCTTTGAACCCACAGGTAACACCTTACCAACAGTAGTACGGGCGCTAATTCTTTTTCCGGAGGGAGTTTGTAAGTCGTAGCGATGTTCTCGCCCTAAAAATTGGCGATCGCAGATTAACAAACTCCCTGTTTCTTTTGGTATTAACTGCAAATCTTCTTGGCGAATCATCAATTCACCTTGTTCAAAGTATTGATCTCCTCCACAAAGAAAATCACCAATTTCTGTATGCCAAAAATCTCCTTGGCGTTCCGCAAGCATAAAATTAGCTTGGGTAACAAACTCCGCCACAAAACGAGTAGCAGGTTCTTGATATACTTCTTCAGGAGTTCCCTGCTGTTCTAAGCGCCCATTTTGCATCACCACTAAGCGATCAGAAATAGACAATGCTTCCTCTTGATCATGGGTAACAAAAATTGCTGATGTACCAGCCGCTTTAATAATCTCTCGCAGTTCTTGACGTAGGCGAAGGCGAACTTGTAAATCTAAGTTAGAAAGAGGTTCATCTAATAATACTAAGGTAGGATGGGGAGCTAAAGCCCTCGCTAAAGCAACTCTTTGTTGCTGCCCTCCGGATAATTCATGGGGATAACGCTTTTCCAAACCTTCTAAACCCACCAAACTCAGCACTTCTCCTACTCGCTTTCTGCTGTCTTTGCTTAAGCTATTACCAGAATGACTTAAACCGAAAGCAATATTTTTCCCTACATTCAAATGGGGGAAAAGAGCGTAATCTTGGAAAACCATACCTACATCTCGCTTTTCTGGGGAAACCCATTGTCCTTTCCCGGCAACGGTTTGTCCTGCGAGAGTAACTATGCCAGTTTGAGGCTCTTCAAATCCAGCGACAATGCGTAATAAGGTTGTTTTACCGCAACCGGAAGGGCCTAAAAAAGTTAACAAGTCCCCCTCTTGTAAACTCAAAGTTACCTTATCTACAGCAGGAGAATTAGAGCGAGGAAAGTATTTAGTAACTTTCTCTAAGTGCAAAATTACAGGTGCAGTCATTGCCATATTCTAAACAAAAAAAGCCATCAATTTTGGGGAACAGAAGAAATGCACTTGTCTGACCTGATGAAAATTAAGTGACAATAACTAAGTGATAATAATTAGTTTTGCTGAAAATGTCACTCTTTCTCTAGCACTCTATCAATTTTTGTAGTAAAGTGTTTCTTGAGATTAATTCCTAATTAGAACTTTTACCTTACTTTGGAGCTTAAGTCAAAGTGTCTTCATTTTCCTTGGCAAAATCATTATCCCCAAAAGCTTTTTTTCCCAAGGTTTTACAAGGCTGGACTGTCTTTGTGACTGGCATCGCTTTACTAATTGCCACCCCGATTATTTTTGTCTTAAGCAGTATATTCTCTGATGCCAGAGAAATCTGGACTCACTTAGCCACCACAGTTTTATCAGGTTATATTCTCAACTCCTTAAGCTTAATGTTAGGAGTAGGAGTAGGAGTTTTACTAATTGGGGTTAGCACGGCTTGGTTAGTGACAGCTTGTCGCTTTCCTGGTAGTAAAATATTTGAGTGGGCATTATTACTGCCTTTAGCCATACCTGCGTACCTGCTGGCTTATACCTATACAGAATTACTCGACTATTATGGCCCAGTGCAGACATGGTTGAGGAATGCTTTTGGTTGGCAAAGCATCCAAGAATATTGGTTTCCTCCAGTTCGTTCTTTGGGGGGAGCAATTATCATGTTGTTTTTGGTTTTATATCCCTACGTTTATTTAATTGCTAGAGTTGCCTTCCTAGAACAATCAGTCCGTACCTTAGAAGCTTCCCGTAGCCTGGGCAGAGGCCCTTGGCGTAGTTTTTTCACCGTCGCCTTACCCTTAGCTAGACCTGCTATTATGGGAGGATTAGCTTTAGCATTAATGGAAACATTAGGAGACTTCGGCACGGTAGATTACTTCGGTGTCACCACCTTCACCACCGGTATCTATCGTACCTGGTTAGGTATGGGTGAACCTGTCGCAGCCGCGCAATTAGCGGCTTTTTTAATGCTGTTTGTTCTCACCCTCATTGTTTCAGAAAGGTGGTTTCGTCGGCAGGCACGGTATTATGATTTGGGTCATGCTTATGAATCTGGCGATCCCTATCAATTAAAAGGAATGCGTAGCCTGGTAGCGGGGTTAACTTGCTTGTTGCCTGTAACCCTCGGTTTTCTACTTCCGGCCGGGTTACTATTAAAAATGACCTGGGAAAACGCTGCCGAAACCCTTGATCAAGACTTTTGGCAATTAGCTTTTCATAGCTTCGTCCTCGCCACCCTGACTGCGGCAGTTGCTGTCATAGTTGCGTTGATTATCGCCTATGGTCATAGACTTAACCGTAACTTAACCATGAACTCAGCAGTCCGCATTGCTTCTATGGGTTACGCTATTCCTGGATCTGTGATTGCGGTGGGGGTAGTTATTCCCTTAGCGCAGTTTGATAATTGGTTAGATAGCCGCATGGAAACTATCTTTGGCATCTCCACAGGCTTATTATTAACAGGGACAATTATTGCTTTAATCTTTGCCTATTTAGTGCGTTTCCTCGCTGTTTCTTTCAACACCGTAGAATCGAGCTTAACCAAGATTAAACCCAGTTTAGACGATGCTGCCCGGAGTTTGGGTCATAGTCCTAGTAGCACTTTGGTTAAAGTTCATGCCCCATTAATGTTAGGGGGAATGTTAACAGCAGTGATGTTGGTGTTTGTGGATGTGATGAAGGAGTTACCAGCAACTTTATTAATGCGTCCTTTTAATTTTGATACCCTAGCAGTGCAAGTATATCAATATGCTTCTGATGAAAGATTAATAGAAGCATCTGCACCAGCTTTAGCTATTGTTTTAGTAGGAATTATTCCGGTAATTTTCTTAAGTATGAGAATTGCTAAATCTCGTAGTGGGTGGCAGTAAGTAGTTATCCGTTAAGCTAAAAAAATGATTACAGATGAAAAAGTAAAAATTTTACTTTTGCAAACTCCTATAATTAATTAAGTTGGCTATCATAAAATAAATTAAAACTTTTGTACTAACTACTTCTCCTGATGGCTGACTACAAATGGAAAAGGTTTTGGTGTCCACGGGATGGCAAAATCAACTTAGGAGATGACGGTTATCTCTACGATCTAGATTCAGCCTCCTATAGGTATCACGAAAATGCTTATCTGGTTACTTTCCAAGAAATAGCTGATGTACCTTGTTTAGTTTTGTTAGGAGAACCAGGTATTGGTAAATCTAGAGTCTTAGACGAGGCGCATACTCAAACAACAAACTCATCTCTTCATTTTGAATTAGGAGAGTACGGTTCAGATACAGAATTATGTAACGACATTTTCAAACATGAAGTAGTTCAAAATTGGCAAGAAGGAACCAACAAACTAGAACTTTTTATTGATAGTTTAGACGAAGGTCTTTTATCTATACCAGTATTAACAAGAATTTTAAAGCGAAAACTCGAAAACTTACCTTGTAGTCGCTTAAAGTTAAGAATCACTTGTAGAACGGCTGATTGGCCTAATTCTTTAGAAGAAAAACTTAAGGAACTATGGGGCAAGGATGAGGTAAAAGTCTATGAGTTAGCACCTTTGCGACGCATAGATGTTGTTGAAGCAGCTAACACAAATCAAATAGATGCAGATGCTTTCTTGCAAGAGATATACGCAAAGAATGCCGTACCCTTAGCCTTCAAACCAATTACTCTAAAGTTTTTGCTTGATCTTTGTAAACAAGGGCAACAACTTCCGTCAACTCAGAAGGAATTATACGAAAAAGGTTGTCTTTGGCTTTGTGAAGAACATAACCGTGATCGCCTAGAGGCTGGTCACAAGGGTAAGTTTAAGGCAGAAGAAAGAATACGAATAGCTGGTAGAATTGCTGCTGTAACTTTGTTTGCTAGAAAAGCTGCTGTTCGTACAAATATAGATGATGTTGGAGAAAGTAGTATACAAGTCCGTGAGTTGTATGGTAAAGAAAAATTCACTGATTCTGAACTATTAATTACTGAAGAAGCTATAGAAGAAGTTTTTTCTATTACTCAGCTATTTCGTAGTGCAAACGGGATGGCTTTTGTTCACCAAACATACAGTGAATTTTTAGCAGCTTGGTATTTAAATGAGCATAACGTACCTTTAACACAACTCAAAAGCTTGTTTTTCTCCCCAGGAGATTCTGAAAATAAGCTAATTCCTCAACTTCATGAAACTGCTGCTTGGTTAGCAAGTATGAAGCGTGACTTTTTAGAAGAAGTAATGAAATCAGATCCGGATGTTCTTTTAAAAAGTGACGTTACTACAGAAGATAGTGTTCGAGAAGCTATTGTAGAAAATTTGTTATGCTTACTCGAAGATAAAAAACTATTTAATAAAGACTTAAATTATAGAAAATATGAAAGATTAAAACATGGACAACTAGCATCTCAACTACGTCCTTATGTCAAAGATTATAGGGAAAATAATAATGTCAGGTACGAAGCTATTTGTATTGCTGAGATTTGTAAGCTACAAGAACTTCAAGAAGATTTAGTAAATTTAGTATTAAATTCATCAGAACCAATATATCTTCGCTCTAATGCAGCTTGTGCATTAAGCTCAATTGGAGATAGAGAAACCAAAATGAAGTTGAAAGGTTTAGCTTTTAACGAACTCGAAGAAGATGAACATGAGAGCATAAAGGGCTGGTGCTGGTCAGCAATTTGGCCAGACACAATCACCGCAGCAGAGCTTTTTGAAAATTTATCTGTACCGAAAATAAATCATAACTATCCCAGCATATACGAAGTATTCCTTGAGCGTAAGTTAGCAGAACATCTCCAAAAAGATGACATTTTGTTGGCGCTTAATTGGCTAGAGGAGGAAGGTTTTCATCATAAATTTAGAGGGGCAGCAAGTTCAATAATCATAAAAGCTTGGGAATATTTGAATGAGCTAGGTGTATTGACTAGTTTTGCAAAAATAGCAGCCAAAAGATGGCAAGAAAGTCGGGATATTGTAATAGGAAGGTATGAAAATCAGCTTAGGAACTTAATTTTTAAAGATGCGCCAAAACGTCGTTCTTTGATTGAAAAAGTAGTCAAGTTTATAGCTCAAGAAAATGAATATTCAAAGCATAAAGTATCTTATTTGAAGACGAAAATAACTTTAGAAACAGATGAAATTATTAATATTACTGAGTCTAATGAAATTTTCAAGGAGAGATTTTCTAATTATTTGGGTTCAGTTGATATTGATTCTGAATCTGCTAAGAAGCAAAAAGCATCATACGAAGAAATGCTAAGCAAGTCTGGCTATGAAGATAATATTAATTTCCTTAAGTTGCCTTCTCAAGAAAAGATTAGGTTACTGTTGAATAAAATAGAGTCAGGTGAAATTTTGTTATGGCGTAGCCTTATCGAAGAAATAAATAATAAGGAAGATGGTCAGCTAGAAAACTTATCACAACAAGTAGATATAACCTCTTTTCCAAACGGACAAAAAATAGACGATATTACTCAAAAAAGAATTGTACAAGCTGCAAAGAAATTTACATCACGTTTCAGTCCAAGTCTTTGGAGATTCTACAATTATTTGCTAAATGTCGAAGTTTTGTTATGTTTTTTGAAAAAGCTTAGCAAGAATATTAAAACTAGTTATTACTTAATTAGAGAAATAAACAAACTCCTTAGTGTTGATTTAACTTCTTATCGTTATAAAATATATTTATTAGAGCAATTAGACTACACAACTATAAAACTAATTCTTAGAGAAGAGTCAAGTATTGTCAAACAACGAACTAGAAAGATATGGCGTAAATGGGAATCAGCTTTTTCATCTTGCTTGCCGAATCAAAGTGATAATTGCGAAATAGATACAAAGCAAATTAACTTAGAATTAGAGGATATCAATAATCGCATCTTTGAAACATTAGATTTTAAAACTGCACAACATATATCTGCAAGCAGCTACAGATTTATAATTAATAAGATTGACTCTATTTGGAATGACAATATAGCAGACTTACTTCTTTCTCTAGCAGCTTATCAAGATACTAAACCTGAAATTGTAGAGCAATTGCTGACAAAATTGCTAAGACACGAGTTTAGCAAAGCTGAAGATTTTGCCAAGTCATTAATAAAAGATGAATATGATATTAATAGTCAAGACTATCAAAAGTCTATTATTGCTGCTAAGGAGTTGATTAAACGTACAAAAGATGGATGGTCATTGATTCGTCCTAAGATAGAGAAAAATATTAATTGGGGAAGAGAAGTCATTGGAAAAGTTGCCATATTTGAAGGTTTTTCGGCTAATTTGAAGTTGAATGAAGTACAACTAGCAGATTTTTATATTTGGCTTGTTCATCAATATCCTCATCATGAAGATCCTGGATATAAAAAAGTTGATACCGAATGTAGCTCAAGAGCAACTAAAGTACTAAGAGATAGCATTTTAGAACAACTTAAGCAATACGGTACATATAAAGCCTGCAAACAAATTCAACGAATTTCCCAAGAATTGCCTCAAATGAAAGGGTTTTACAAAGTTCATTTAACAGCCCAAGAAATAACCCGCCGCAAAAGTTGGAAACCTCTTCAACTTTCTGAAATACTCAAGCTTATCAGCGACTCAAATAAACGCATTATTCAAGACGGCAATCAATTACTTGATGTATTAATTGAATCATTAGAAAACTTACAAACAAACCTCAAAGGAGAAACGCCTATGGCAAAATTCCTCTGGAATGAAGTTGACAAAAAAGTCTATAAACCAAAAGATGAAAATGATTTATCTGACTACATCAAAAATCACCTTGACAAAGACTTTAGTTTGCAACATCAAGGTATTTTTATTAATAGAGAAGTAGAAATAAGAAGAGGGGGTACGGGAGGATTACCTGGAGAACGAACAGACCTTCATGTTGATGCTATTATACGAGATCTTGATGGAAATATTACCGACCAAATAACAGTTATTATCGAAGTAAAAGGATGTTGGCATCCAGATTTAAACGATGCAATGAAAGATCAGCTCGTTAATCGCTATCTCAAAGACAACACTTGTCAGCATGGTTTATATTTAGTTGGTTGGTTTAATTGTCAGCAATGGGATAAAGACGATTATAGAAAACGACAAGCCCCCAAAATTCCTGTTGAACAAGCAAAAACAGAATTTAACGAACAAGCAGAAGGACTATCATCATCTAATACGGGTATGCAAATCAAAGCTTTTGTTCTCGATACGGCACTTCACTAAAAGCTTCACAATAACAATTCTAGAAATTACTGCTACAAAGTTAGCAATAAGGCGATCGCATTTCCTCAACAAAACTCTGTAGCCTTTAAATTTGAATATTTACAATACCTCTTTCCGTTCCAAATGAACCATAATTTCTTTGCGATCGCGCCACGCTTTTCTTAACTCTCCCCGTAGGTACAAAGGAAGTTGATCTCCTAAGTGAGGTGAATTAGGTTGAGTGGCATTGCCATAGGTGTTAAGTACCTTCGCTTTCACCTCATCACCAAACTCAATAGCAGCAATGTAGGAGTCGCCCCCAAAGGTACGAAAGCCCTTTTCTGGCATAGGTACAGTATACAGGACTCGGAAGCTGCCTAAAATCCCCAAAGCCCCCGATGCAGGTAAATTGTATTTATCGTAGGTTAAGCGTACAACTTCTCCCCAAGGTACATCTACCGAACCATAAAGAAACTTCATTGTATCGGCAACAATTTCTAAGGTTTGCACAGCTTGTTGCAAGTCTGCTAAACCTTTCGGAGTGGTTAAAGGGGCGCTTGCTTGCCAGGGTGTAGCGAAGAAGTTGCCCTGTTGTATAGCCACAGCCCACAAACTGAATAATACAGCCCCACGACTATCTGCTTGTACCTGCCTATCCCAAGCTGCCAAAACCTCTGCGGCTTCTTGTCCCAATTCGTTACCTAATTCCCTCGCCGCGGGAATTAATTCATCCAGAAGGCGGTCAGCTAATTCTAAGCGAGAAGAAAACTTGAGGGCGACGAGTTCCTCAAAACTCATGCTAGTATTTTCTTGCAACATCCGAATAGAACGTTGGGTACGAAAAATTTCTCCGGCTTGACCTAATGAAGGAGGTGCTAAATAGGCGGGATAATTTTCTGGGTTTAAGAGTTGGGGAAAAGTGGCTAACCAGGGCGGATCATTAGTATTTTGTAACCAACCACTAGGAGGATTAACTAAGCGGGGCAAGTCTTCGTAGGGATGGTACTTTGTCCACAGGGTTGCAGCCGTATCTCCAGGTATTGTCTTGCTCCAGTAACGCCAGTCTCCTTGTTCTCTTTGTGGGACTTGGGCATTAAATAAATAAAAGATTTCTCCGGCTTTGTCAGCGTAGAGGATATTAAACAAAGGCAATTGCAAAGATTGAAGTGCTGCTTCAAACTGTTGCAGATTTTGGGCTTTGGCCATCGCCCAAAACTGATCTAAAATGTAGGGGCGATCTAAACCGACAACCCTTAAAGCTTGGGCTTTGTTGTTTTGTTGGGCAACAACGGGGCCGTGAAGAGAATTAAGAATGGTTAATTCTTCTGATTCAAAGCTACCATCCTCTTGCTTGATTTTAATAGTTTGACTTTCTTTCGTAAAGGGCTGCACTTCCCCATCCCAGACATAACCTCCTTCAGCTAAAGTCAAATCATAAACATCTGCCCCATCAAAAGTATTAACCGTTGTTGTCCAACCTAAATGATCATTAAAAGCGATCGCTAAACCCGGCATTCCCACCAAAGCAACTCCATAAGCATCTAAATCCGCTGCAACCAAATGTGCTTCATACCAAAGATAAAAATCTGACCAAGGTAAGTGGGGATTAGCCAACAACATGGCATTACCGTTATTGGTGTGGGAAGGTGCGATCGCCCAACCATTGGAACCTAAAGCCGCAACTTCCTGGGGATTGGTAACAAAGTGGAAATTGACAACCCTTTGGATATGGGCCAGAATATCAACACTATTAATAGGCAGGACTTGTTTAAATTCTGTTGTGATCGCCTCTGGATATTCTTGGCAATATTCATTAATCCCAGCCGCAAAAGCTTTAAGGTTGCGTTGCATTTGCGGCGTTTGTTGTTCATACCATTGTTGCGCCCTAGCAGGAATGCCAACAGTCCTCACATAACGGTCTGAATCGAGGTAATCCTCCCCCCAATATTGCGCCCCTTTCCCCCTGGCTTGCCCATATAAGCGCAGAATCAAATCACCATGGCTAGTAGCTTGGGCGCGACCAAAAGCTTGGAACAAGCCCTCACTATCCTGGCTATAAATATGGGGTACACCCCAAGTATCCCAGAGAATTTCTGTTTGGTTCATGCTGAGTAGAGGAAGTTTAATTCCCAGGAAAATAACGAAAGTAAAGCTCAACACTAGTAAGAAAATTTGAGTCAGTTTACTTTTCATACCAAATCTGATTATTCTATCTTCTCTGGAAAACTAAACATAATTACTAGCGTGACCTAGCTGAAATTGTGTATTCGGGCGGGTTTATTTAGTTTAAGGTTAATCTCATAATTTGACTTAAAACCCGCCCCTACTAGGCAATTTTACTCTTCTAGCAAAGAAAGATTCGCACCCTGATAATAATGGCTTAAAATTTGCTCGTATGGAACTCCTTGTTGAGCTAAATTTCTTGCTCCCCATTGGCTAAGCCCGACACCATGACCAAAACCTCGCCCGGAAACTTGGAAGCCATCCCCAGTAACAGAAATGCTAAATAGGGTGCTGCGTAAATCTAAAACCTTGCGTAATTGCGCTCCGCTAACTTCTTTTGTGCCGCTGCTACCTACCGCTTTCATGGTGACGATGCGTCCTTGGGGAGTAACTTTAACCGGAGTGATGGAACTGATTGTTCCTACCCCACCAACAAGTTGACTCATTTGTCCCCGACTAAAATTCTTTGTCCATTGGTAAACAGGGGCATCATTATCATAATCCACCACTCCCCGCAGATAAGGTAAAGGATTTGACCAAATATCTTCAACATTCTCCGTATGCCCCCCAGAAGAAGCATGGAAAACAGCTAAAATGGGTTCCCCATTATAAGTGAGGACTTGGTTTCTCGTCGCATCAACAGCTTGTACAGTGGTGTTAGTCTCGCTATTCAAACCCTTATAAACTTGAGTTGCTGTGGTAGTGTCCAAATCGTAGAGACTGCTATTAGATTTAGCACTTTTATGAAGGGCATAGGTACGGGCAGACACAGCTTGAGATTTTAAAGCTTCTTGGGGCCAACTGGCATACATTTCTGCCCCAACCACACTATAAAGATAATCTTCAATATCAACATGGTTGATGACTGTAAGTCCTTTACCGTTGGGTACTAATTGAGTGTCGCCACGATACCAGCGATCACCAATCCACACAGTACCATCTCCGGTTGGTTCAATCCAAATCTGCCCAGCTTGATATCCTTCTAACTGAACTCCATTACCCCCAGAAACAGCCGTAACAGAGTTCATTGGGCCAATCTGACCAATTTGCTGTCCAGCCTCATTCTTAATCACAGCAGAGGTGGAACTACCAACATTTAACTGATTAACTCCATCCTTAATTGCTACTCGCAATTCAAAGGCAGCTTGGGCTGGCCCCACCAAAACAATCCAAATTAAAAATGATAGCCACCAATGACGGCTTCCTAAAAGGAGTAATTGCTTGAGTAAAGAAGTAAAAGAAACGGAAGAACCTTGGGATGTCATTATCTTGAATATCTCCTTGAGAGGATTTGATGTTTAATTTCGCTTAGTTAATGGTTTAATCTGGAAAAAGTTATCTCAATGATACTTTTTTCTTTGTGAAGTGAATATTCCAAATTAATGGTTGATTCGTCATGTATCCTGAGTCAGAGTTTTCTGACAATTCCTAAATAATGTCAAGAATTTCACCGATGCTAAAAGATGTAGATAGCTTTCAGAAAGATAGTGTTCCCCAACCTCAGAGAAAAGTCAAGGGTATATTTCAGCCCTTGATTAGCTTTTTAAAGATAATAGAATTAAATTAAAGATTCAATTAAGTTTTTGATAATACTGTGGAAATCACCTTCTTGGGAACTAGCTCAGGAGTACCGACGCGATCGCGCAATGTTTCTAGCGTAGCAGTGCGCCTTCCCCAAAGAGCAGAAGTTTGGTTATTTGATTGTGGAGAAGGAACTCAACATCAGCTACTTAAAAGCGATCTCAAGACATCCCAAATTCGCCGCATTTTTGTCACTCATATGCACGGGGATCATATTTTTGGTTTGATGGGGTTAATTGCTAGTTGCGGTTTAGCCGGAAATGCTCAACCGATTGATGTTTATGGTCCGGCTGGCTTAAAAGAATATATTTTGGGTTGCTCCAAATACTCTTATACAGACTTTTCTCGGCGGGTTAAGGTTCATCAGGTACAACCCGGAATAGTTTTTGAAGATCAAGAATTTACCATAAGCTGTCTCAAACTCAAGCATAGAGTTCCCGCCTATGGCTATCGCTTAACAGAAAAAGATAGGCCGGGAAGATTTAACCTCAAAAAAGCTCAGGAATTAGGCATTCCCCCCGGCCCAATTTATGGTCAACTGAAAAAAGGTCAAACTGTTACTTTAGAAGATGGACGGGAAATTAAAGGAAGCCAGTTGTGCGATCCCCCGGAAACTGGCCGCAAAGTGGTTTATTGTACCGACACGGTTTTTTGCGAAGCTGCTATAGAATTAGCCCAAGATGCTGATGTTTTGATCCACGAAGCAACTTTCGCTCACCAAGATGCCCCCTTAGCTTTTGAAAGAATGCACTCAACCTCGACAATGGCGGCTCAGGTGGCTTTAACTGCGGGAGTACAACAATTACTTATGACCCATTTTAGCCCTCGCTATGCCCCAGGAAACGCTGTTGATTTAAAAGATCTGCGCCAAGAAGCCCAAGCAATTTTTCCTAAAACCAAATTAGCTTACGATTTCTTTTCCTACGAAGTTCCCAGAAGAAGGAAGGCATGAGAATCATACCATTTACCCTAAAGATTTTTGAGATCCTTGGCTACTTCTTTGAGGGAATCCATTTTGCGGTAGCGTGCTTCCACTAACATATGAACGCTATAGGAAAACAAACCACAAGCTACCAAAACTAACATAACCTGACCAAAGGGTTGTTGAGCAAGAACCCTCAGCGCCCCATCTAAACCACGAGCTTCTTGGGGGTCAAAACGCCAAGCAGCGCGTATTAAGAAAAAACCGACTAAGCTAAATACTACACCCCTAGCGGCCATACCGAATTTTCCTATAGTCAGAAATATTTTAGCTAAAGTATTTTCTACTTCTTGGAAATCATGGCGATTTTTACTTCCTAGGTTAAAGGAATACTGAAAATAGGAACACCCTACACCAATAACAGCGAATCCAGCTAAACCAACTAGCCATCTACCATAGGGAAGTGCCAACAACTTCGCTGTCCAGTCTGACATTGAAGCGGTATCTTCATTAAAGTCGAGAATAATTTTAGCAGCAGAGAAAGATAAGCCTAAATAGCTTAAACCGCTTAAACCATAACCTAAACGTACTAAAATGCGTTGGAAGCTTTTTTGAGAGCCATCAGGATCAGCGATCGCCTGGACAAAACGCCAAAAAGCGTAACTGATTAAACCCATAGTAATAATGCTTAAAAGCAGTCTACCAAATGGTTGGACGGAAATCACCTGAAGCGCCCCTAATGTATCTGTTTCAATTTCCAAATCATTGCTAGCTAAAATAAGCTGCAACACCAAGACACTGAGCATTAAATAGACAACACCTTTCGTTAAATAACCGAATTGAGCAAGCTTTTTAATCCACAATGTTAAGACAATCTCCTTAAGCTGAAAGATAGCACTTTTTTTTCAAGAACAAGGAACATCCTAAACTTGTGAACACTTATATTCTTAATCTTCTGGTAATTGGCTTACTCTTACTAGTTGTTACTCTCGGTTCAGACTGGATTTCTTCCCGTTTGCCCCTTTCTTTTGCTCTTATCTATCTTGTCGTTGGCATCGGCTTAGGCCCTTATGGGTTTGGGTTAATCGAATTACGACCTGATACAGAGTTTATTGAGAGATTAGCAGAATTTGTGGTTATTATCTCAGTTTTTGGCTGCGGACTGAAAATGAATCGCCCTCTTAAATTTCAGGATTGGCAAACCACCGCCAGATTAATCGGTTTTTTATTGCCCCTTTCGATATTAGCGGTCGCTGCTTCTGGTCATTGGTTACTTGGTTTAGGCTGGGGAAGCGCTATTCTTTTAGGGGCAATTTTAGCTCCTACAGACCCTGTATTGGCTTCAGAGGTACAATTAGGGGAAGTTAAAGATAAAGATGAGTTACGCTTCGGTTTAACCTCAGAAGGGGGCTTCAATGATTCTTTGGCTTTTCCCTTTGTTTATTTCGGCCTGTACGCCATTAAAGATAATAACTGGGAAAATTGGTTGCGACAATGGCTAATTATCGATTTAATTTGGGCAATTATAGCAGCTTTAGTTATGGGTATTGTGGTTGCCAAAAGCGTGATCTGGATTGATGAGAGATTTCAACGCTTTCATCCTATTAATGAGATGATGGAAGATTTTATCGCTTTGAGTACAGTTTTACTCACCTATTCCCTAACCGAGTTAGTGAATGGTTACGGATTTTTAGCTGTCTTTGTGGCAGGATTTGTAGTCCAAAGAAAATACTATGCTAACCAAAAAAAGCGCCTTGCTCAGTTAGAGTTTATTGAACAAATCGAGAAGCTTCTAGAAGTTGCGACAATTTTACTTCTTGGTTCTTTATTACTTGTGGAACCGATACTTAAATACGGTACTCAAGGTTTATTAGTGGCAGGCTTATTAATTTTCTTGATTCGCCCTATAGGAGTATTACTAAGCTTTCTTGGTTCAAATTTGCCGACAAAAACTCATCTATTGTTCGGCTGGTTTGGTATTCGTGGAATTGGTTCTCTATATTATCTTACTTATGCTATGGGGCAAGGTTTAGAAGGAGAAGTAGCTGAACAATTAGCTTGGATTACTTATATTGTGGTGGTTAGTTCAGTGATTCTACACGGTATTAGTGCTACGCCGTTGATGAGTTGGTATGAGAAGAAGGGAGTGGGGGGAGATGGGGAGATGGGGAGCTAGGGAGCTAGGGAGGATGTCAACTCCTATCGCTCTAGGTTGCGAGGATCTAAAGCATCTCGCAAGCCATCTCCTAATAAGTTAAAGGCTAACACTGTGGTAATAATCAAAACTGCTGGGGGCCAAATTAACCAAGGTTGTAAGACCAAAATTGAGGCATTGGTTGATAAAGAAAGCATATTACCCCAACTAGGATCTGGTTGCTGAATACCTAAGCCGATTAAGCTTAAAACCGACTCAGCAATGATAAATCCTGGTATAGCTAATGTCGAAGCAGTAATAATATAAGTAGCAGTTTGGGGCAAGACATGACGCATAATAATATAAAAAGGGTTTGCTCCAATCACCTTCGCCGCATCCACAAACTCCCGCTCTTTTATAGATAAAACCTGTCCCCTGATTACCCTTGCCAACCCTGCCCAGCTAATAAAGGAAGTAATTAAAATAATTAGTAGAAAGCGTTGGGCGCTAGTTAAGCCAGGAGGTAATACCGCTGCTAAAGCTATCAGAAGATAAATGCTAGGAATGGTCATCAGCACCTCCACTAGGCGCATAAGAAAGGCATCTACCCAACCACCAAAATAGCCAGAAATTCCCCCAATGAGAATACCCAAAGGGAAGTAGATGATAATCCCTATTAAACCAATACTCAAGCTGATTCTGCCACCAAAAAGCAAGCGACTAAATTGATCTCGCCCTTGTTCATCAGTACCAAGAATATTTATTTTACCTTCTCCAACAGTCCCAAAGAGGTGAATATTGCCAGGAATGCCTGGGAATATTGTCACTTCGTTGAATACGGGGGGCAAGGTGAGCTTTAAGAAGCGATAAGACCAACCTTTGGTAAATAATCGAATTGGAGAAGGCTGATTCCTGTTAACTTCTAACTTGCGATCGCCTGTTTCTAAGCTAGTGGGGCCTTGAGTAATCGGATAAACATGAGGCCCAATAAATTTTCCTTCTTGGTTGCGCCAATAAATTTCTGTTGGTGGCAGCAAAGAGCCATCTTTTTGGGAAGCATAGGGGTCGTAAGGAACAACAAAATCAGCAGCAATCACAACTAAGTAAAAAACTAGCAGTAATAATGCTCCTAAACGTGCTAAAGGATTATTTTTTAGTTTCCGCCACCAATTCATATTCAGTTGTTACTTCTTAGTTATTAGTTGTTCCCCAAACCTCTTTTTAAGCATAGGCCCTTTCTGCCCTTCTCCTTTGTTCTTCCTGACTCTTTTCATGTTCAACAACAAAGACATTGGAGTAAAGATTTGCTGTAATCTGTTTGCCTTGTTGGGTTAAAGACAAATAGTTTAAGGCATCTTGAATATAAGGATAAACGGCATTCCAATAAAAAGAGGGATACCCTTGACGTAAATCATCAGGATGCTTGTATCCTAGAGCTTTGTTGGCTCCTGTTTCTTCAAACTCGTAGAATAAAGCACTAATTTTTTTGAGGTAACGTGGATCGCTAAGTTGACCAATTAAATCAGCAGCGCGAATCAAACCCGCATAATGAACTGTATCCCGATGATCGTCTTTATCAGGAACAGGGAAACGGGTTAATTCAATGCTACGCTTAATAAACTCAGAATCAATCAGTTTGTGGCCACCAAAACGCTCGTCGATAAATAGTTTACCCCGATCAACATGATAAGGAGTTAGACTAGCATCGGAAGCACCAGGGGGTAAATGAATCATTTCTCCATCTCTCCCTGTGGCATAGAGCCTTTCTAGTTCGCGATCTTGGCGGCAGACACCTTTGACATAACCAATATCGTGGCAAGCTAGGGAAATAATAAAGTGAAGCCAATCTTCTACTGTTACTCCCCCTTCTCGGATATGTTTACCCCGTAAGACTTCTTGCCCCACGAGAGTAACTAAAATGGAGTGTTCCACATTATGATAGAGAGCATCGCTATTGGCAATGTTTTCCATTGCCATACTGCCCGCCCAAGCAATAATATCTTCGTAGTCATTGTGTAGCGCCCCGTAAGTGCGGTGATAGCCCTTGCGGAGTTTAGCAACAAATTCGTCTATAAGTATTTCGGTGGCGTTAAACATCCTTGGTACTCACTTGTACTGATAGTCGTAAAATGGGATTTCTCTAATTTCGACTGGAAAGCTTGGTAGCTTTTGGGGCTAATCGATATGCTAAAACACTAAGGGTTGATTTTAGTACAGTGCTAAAATTAAATTGTTTAAATCATAGGATGCAACAGATCGGGAATTTTCGCTCTGAAAAGTATCACCCTCAAGTTGTGTTTCATATCACTTTGCGAAGAAAAAAAGCTTCGATGCTATAGCTATCGTGCTTATTATTTGGTTATGATATCTACCTAACTATAGGCAGAGGACATTTTTCTCTATTTATATTCTATCGTTCCTTCACAAAAGTTAAGAATCTTTTCCGGTTCGGATAGCCCTAAAGTCACCACCCTATTTTCTTGATTCAATGCTTAGCTTTGGTAACTCTCAGCCCAACAGGGTAGCCAGCAAATGGCAACGCCAGTTAGATCAGTTCGTTCGAGATCATCGCCAAGAATTGGCTGCTTTGGTTTGGGGAATGTCTCAACAACCCGAAGGTGAGAATAAAACTGTTGGTATTGATTGTCAACAAGTTCCTCGCTTTGTCTATTGTCCCAGAGATGCGGTTGAAAAACTCAATTTTAATGTCAATGAACATCTCCAGGAGATTTTGGGTGTGATCGATGGTCATAATTCTGCTGAAGAAGTACTGATGATTGGTATTGGCGATGGCGAAATTAAGTTAATCAATTTTAAGCCAGAGCCTTCTCCCCCAGAATGCTTTGAGGAAGTGGGAGAAAAGATAGGAATCTTGTTAGATAAGCTAGAACAAAGTTTAGGGGAATGCTTACAGGATTGAGCTTTGGGTAGATTTATATCTCTATAATACCCATTACCCACTTCAGGAGTAATCACAGATGGTACAATTTGAACCGCTTTCGCGCCTACCGACTAGTGAAGAGTTGCCTAGCTCTGATGATACCCCTGTGGATAATGAACTACAAAACCTCGTTCCCAACTTACTTCTAACTATTCTGGCTTTTGTTTGGCAAGAACGCCAAGATTGGTTTTTTGGGGTAGATATGGGTGTTTACTACCTTTGGGAAAATCAACGTCAACCAGTTTTAGTACCTGATGGTTTTTTAAGTATTGGGGTAGCCAGACGCAAAGGAGAAAGAGGGAGGTTTAGTTATGTATTATGGGAAGAAAATCTGATTCCTCCTATCCTGGCTATTGAAGTAGTTTCTAAAAAATACAACGATGAGTATGAACAGAAAAAAGAAAAATACAGGAAGTTGGGAGTACTTTACTACTTAATTTACAACCCTAGCCCTTGGCAAAGAGAACAACATCAGCCTTTGGAATTGTATCGTTTAGAAGAGGGAGAATATGTCTTACAAACAGGCAACGAACCTTATTGGTTACCGGAAATAGGATTAGGTATAGGTAGAGATAGAGGAAGTTATACAGTGTGGACGAGGGAATGGTTGTACTGGTATGATGAGCAAGGCAATCGTTATCTTCTTCCTGAAGAACAAGAACAGCAACGGGCCCAAAAAGCGCTTCAACAAGCACGACAGGAACGTCAACAGGCAGTAGTCCGACTTTTTTCCTTGGGAGTTAGTAAAGAAAAGATTGCCAAGGCTTATAACCTTTCTATTCAAGAAGTTCAAGTTATTCTTGAGCAACTTTAGTTGTTCCTTCTTCACAATTAAGCTTAAACAACCAAAATTTAGATGAAAATCGCCGAAATAATCTCGATATTGCAAGAAGTTTTTCCTAGTAAAACCTTACAACATGAAAGCGAAGATTCTTGGCAGGTTGATCCTGAAAACTTGAGATTACTTATCTTGTTGACAGAAGATGGCTCTGAGTTACGTTTATTAGTACCTATTGCACCCCAACCAGAAGCTCAACCCTACTTAGAACAGCTTTTAGCTAGCAATTTTGAGCAAACTAAGCAAGCTCGCTATGCTTTAGAAAGAGGAGTATTATGGGGGGTATATAACCATAACTTAGATAGTTTAACTAAAGAAGATTTCCAAGAGGCGATCGCGACTATCGTTGAGTTGAAAAATCAAGGCTTAAGTGAAGTGTTTAATCACATGATTGAACAGCGTCTCAAGCAAATTATTCAAGCAGCTAAGTTGCAAGGACAATCTTTAGAAGCTACCCTACAAACTATAGAGCGCTTTTATCAAGAAGGAATGCTGGGCGGTTTAGACCAAAGTTCTGAGGAAAGAGAGCGGTTTATCACCGCTTGGCAACAACAGTTAAAACGTTTGTGGCCAGAAGTTGAACCTTAAAAAAATTGTTTGTTGAGCTTTTCAGTGATTATTTTCCCTATTTATAAGAGCTAAGTAATGCTCCTTACAGATGATTTATTGTTGAATTATAAGCGTTGTCGCCGCCGTCCTTTTTTAGATATTCACGGAGATTTTTCCCAAAGGGAGCCAAAAAGGGATTTTGTTTTCAAGCTTCAACAGCAGAACAAAACCCATATAGCCAATGTTCTAGAAGAAAAAGTTTATCAAAAACCCGATGCTCCTTACAAAGATTGGCAGGCTAAAGCTAACCAGACTCTGTTGTTTATGCAGTTAGGAGTTGAACGCATTAATAGGGGAGTTTTGCTACTCTCGGAATTTGCGGATTGGGGATTGAAAGAGGAACTTGATTTACATCAGGTAACTTTAGTGGGTTTTCCTAGTCTTTTAGTTAGGCAGCCAGGAAAGTCTCGCTTTGGTGATTGGCACTATGTCCCGATTAATATTAAACTTGGTCGCAAAGCTAAACCGGAATATAAATTAATTAGTGCTTTTCATAGCCGATTATTAGCTAGCATTCAAGACAGATTGCCGGAAAATGGGCAAATTATTTTAAAAGAACAAAACACTTCTAATCTCAACCCAGAAATTTGGTTGCCAAAACTAAAATCTAGTTTAGAAGATTGTTTAGAAATGTTGCAATTAGAGCAAGAACCAGAGGTATTTATTTCTCGCCAACGTTGTAGTCTTTGTCATTGGTATAGTTACTGCCATCAAGTTGCGGAAAAAACCTCTCATCTTTCTCTTGTCCCTGGAGTAACCCCCAGTCGCTATGAATATTTACAAACAATTGGTGTGACAACTCCAGAAGCTTTAGCTAATATCGCACCAGAAGAGCATGAAGAGTCTTTGGGTGGGGAAATGGCTTTTTCATTGCAACAGCAAGCTAAAGCGATTTGGGAAAATAGAGCTATTAGCAAACCTGCTGATTTATCAAGTAGCAATTTTACTGTTCCGACGGCCTCTGTAGAGTTATATTTTGATCTTGAAGCAGAACCAGAACGTAACATTGATTATCTCTTTGGTGTACTCTTAATTAATCGTAGTAATAATACTGAGCAATTTCACCCGTTTCTTGCGGAAAATGTCGCTGAGGAAGGCTTGATTTGGCAGCAATTTTTAGACTTAGTTGAACTTTATCCTCAAGCCCCAATTTTTCACTTTTCTGAGTATGAAGTTGATGCTGTTAGACGTGTGGCTAGCCTCTACAAGACTCCCACAACAGTAGTTAACCCCTTACTTTCCCGTTTTGTGGATCTCCATGATGTGGTGACAAAATCTGTGGTTTTGCCCATAGAAAGTTATTCCTTAAAATCTATTGCTAACTGGTTAGGTTTTCAGTGGCGCGATCGCCAAGCCAGGGGAGATCAATCTGTTTGTTGGTATGACTGGTGGTTAGAGAGTAATGATCGTTCTTGGTTGGAAACAATTTTGCGCTACAACGAAGATGATTGTCGTGCAACTATGCACTTAAAAAATTGGCTGGCTGACTTTCTTTAAGAAGTAAATTAGTTGCCCTCTATCTAAGGAAAGAATTCTTCGTTGACAAGTAAAAGTTCTCAAATCAAAGGTGATTTTTAAGAAAAAAAGTCAGTTACTATAAAGTTATGCAAAGTTTTTTAAAATTACCTGATTTCCCTAAGTAATTCATGGCTAGTCCTCAGTAAATAATGCTAAATTAACATTGTTGAAGCGTTAAGCATAGATATAATTTCAGACGCTTTCATTTTCTTTACCCTCCATACCAACCAACCAAAAGGTGATTGATATGATACCCCCAATAACCCCTATTTTCTTGATACTAACTGCTCTGGGGAGTATTCTTTGGTATCAGCGGACTCCTCACGAAATTTACCGCGTGCTTGCCACTGTTTTAGTTGTAGTTTGCTTAATTTGGGGCTTTGCGATCGCCCATTGGTCAGTGCAACTACTGGGTCTATTTTTACTGTTCAAATTTAATTGGCTTTCCACAAAATTGGATATTTAAAAGAGGTTAGATATCAAAGCTTTTCTGAAAGTGATTAGGGACTGGTCTATAATTTAGGCTCACTTTAGGATAAATCAAATATCCTTCAAACCATCAGTTAAGTTGTTACTGCCTTAACTTATACTTATTGATGACTTGCCTAGCTTATAACCCAAGGAGGAATCGCCCTTGTCTCGTCGCTACTTATTCACTTCTGAGTCAGTTACAGAAGGTCATCCTGATAAAATTTGTGATCAAATCTCTGATGCTATCTTAGATGCCTTGCTTACTCAGGATGAAGCCAGTCGCGTTGCTGCTGAAGTTGTAGTTAACACTGGTTTGGTACTAATCACTGGGGAAATATCCTCCCAAGCTAAGGTTAATTATGTTAATATAGCTCGGCAAAAAATTGCAGAAATTGGCTATACCGATGCTAAAAACTGCTTTTCTGCCGATAGTTGTTCTGTGTTAGTTGCCTTAGACGAACAGTCTCCAGATATTGCTCAAGGAGTTACCACAGCCCAGGAACAGCGCCAAGCTATGAGTAATGATGAATTAGATCAGATTGGTGCTGGAGATCAGGGCTTAATGTTTGGTTTTGCTTGCAACGAAACTGCTGAGTTAATGCCTTTACCCATTAGTTTGGCACACTACATTTCTCGTCGTTTAGCAATAGTACGCAAAGAAGGAAAATTGCCTTACCTTGGGCCAGATGGCAAAACCCAGGTGAGTGTGATTTATGAAGATGGTAAGCCTGTGGGTATTGATACCATCTTAATCTCCACTCAACACACAGAAACCATTGGTGAGATTAGTGATGGTGCTGCGGTGCAAAAGAAAATTAAAACTGACTTATGGGAAGCGGTAGTACAGCCAGTTTTTGCTGAGTTAGAGATTAAGCCAGATCAAGGAACTCGCTTTTTAGTTAATCCTACCGGAAAATTTGTGATTGGTGGGCCTCAAGGAGATTCTGGCTTAACAGGAAGAAAGATTATTGTTGATACCTACGGTGGTTATTCTCGTCATGGTGGCGGTGCTTTTTCAGGGAAAGATCCTACCAAAGTTGACCGTTCTGCTGCCTATGCAGCGCGGTATGTGGCTAAGAATATTGTAGCAGCCGGTTTAGCCGAAAAGTGTGAAGTACAGCTTAGTTATGCCATTGGTGTGGCTCGTCCGGTTAGTATTTTAGTAGAAACTTTTGGTACGGGCAAGGTAGAAGAAGAAGTGCTTTTAGATTTAGTTCAGAAGCATTTTGAATTACGTCCG
The DNA here is from genome assembly GCA_963793425.1 of uncultured cyanobacterium. Taxonomy (GTDB): domain Bacteria; phylum Cyanobacteriota; class Cyanobacteriia; order Cyanobacteriales; family CAWCAG01; genus CAWCAG01. The sequence continues at coordinate 421,370 of CAWCAG010000001.1, forward strand.
GCAGGAATCATTCAAGCTTTTAACCTACGGCACTTACCAGCAGAACGAGGTGGCCATTTCTACCAGGATATAGCAGCTTACGGTCATTTTGGTCGAGAAGATTTAGATTTACCTTGGGAACGCACAGATAAAGCTGAGGTTTTGAAAAAAGCCTTAGTTCAGACGGCGACTGTGGGAGTTTAGAGGGAGCTAGGGAGATGGGGAGCTGGGGAGCTGGGGTAAGATAAGAACTATTAGCTATTAGCTATTAGCAACTAGCTATTAGCAAAAACTAGAATCTAGACTCTTGTTTTGCTGTACCTCATCTGATGGCCTTATTATTCCCTTATCTCCTTAAATTTTCAAGACAGTATTGTTGTCAATTAAAGCGGGTTTTCCTTCTTTGTTAATAGCGCTGAAACCTCGAAAGTAATTACTGATTTCTTCTGGGAAAGTGGGGAAGTCGAAAATACTATCTCCTTGGGCAATATCAGCCCAAAAATAACGTAAATTAGCGATATACTTTTCGGCTTCAATAACTGGTAACTTGAGGGGGGGGTCAGTTAACAATCTCATCATAAAAGGATAAGAGCGATCGCCCATCCATTCCCTAGAAAATTGGGGTAAGTTTTCCCAGCCAGGGACAGATTTTACTTGATGAGAAGTGATGTTTAATTCCTTTTCTCCTAACTTATTGGTGTTAAGTTCTAAGATGCGGTAGGGGTGAGGATAGCTAACTAAAGAACCTGTGGTAATTTCATAAAGTTCTTCTTCTTGGGCAATATCTTGAACGTGTAAATGTCCTGTGAAAATTAACTGAACTCCATGACGGCGTAGGAGCTTTTTTAATTGAGGAGCATTATCAAGCATATAACGCTGTCCCAAAGGATGTAAAGATTGTCCAGGTAAATGTTCCACCACATTATGATGTACCATAACCATAATGAATTTATTTTGGTATTGAGAAAGAACCTTTTCTAACCAAAGTAATTGTGGTTGATCTATGCAACCAAGTTGTTGCCCAGAAGCATCAAATTGATTAGAATTTAAAGCAATTAATTGTACGCCGGGGTGTATTTCTTTGGTGTAATAAAGTTGTTCAGGATTATCATAACCAAAGTCTTGATAATAACTAGGAAAATCTTTTAAACCAATACATTTATGCGTAGCATTGAGGCTGGGTACATCATGATTTCCGGGAATCACATAAGCGGGAAAAGGTAAGGAAGCAAGGCGTTTTTGCAACCAGGAATGGTTTTCTGGTTCGCCATGTTGAGTTAAGTCTCCTGGTAGGAGGAGAAAGTCTAAGTTAAGGGCTTCTAAATGGGTTAAAGCTTTTTCTAAAGCGGGGATGCTTACCTCGATTAAATGAAACCTTTTCGGGCTATCCCAAATAGTTTCTGGTAAGCCAATATGTAAGTCGCTAATAATAGCAAAACGAAAATTCATTATTAAACATTTATCATTTATCATTTATCATTAAACATTAAAGATTTATCATTTATCAACGTAGGGGCGACTCGTTTATAAAGTATTGCGGGTAAACCATAATGTGAATTGAGTCGCCCGTTACTTGTTTGTTACTTAGTAGGAGATTTAATTCTTGGCCAGATTTCGAGTTCGACAGCACGTTAACCCCTTATCTCAAAAATACCAAACTCCTGCCGCTCCTCCTCAATGGCAGGAAGTTTATCAAGATCCGACTCAACCATTACATTTGGATATTGGTTCAGGTTGGGGCAATTTTTTGTTGGCAATGGCACAACTCCATAAGGATGTTAACTTTCTGGGCTTAGAAATCCGCAAACCTTTGGTAAATAAGGCTAATTACGAAAAAGAACAACTGGGCTTAAATAATCTCCATTTCCTATTTTGCAATGTTAATAATTCTTTGGGGGAATTATTAAGCTCGTTACCTACCCAAGGGCTACAATGTGTGACGATTCAATTCCCAGATCCTTGGTTCAAAAGAAAGCATATTAAACGTCGAGTAATTCAACCAGAGTTAGTAGATATTTTGGCTCAGTTTTTAATGCCAGGAGGTAAAGTCTTTTTACAATCAGATGTTGAAGCGATGACGAAAGAAATGCGCCAATGTTTTGATAAGCATCCTGATTTTAAGCAACAACATGAAGAGGTTTATTTAGCAGAAAATCCTTTTCCTCCTACAGAAAGAGAGGCCTATACTTTGAAGTTAGGAAAGCCTGTTTATCGAGCATTAATCATTAAACATTGAACATTAAACATTAAACATTTATCATTGGGTGTTGGTTATTGAATTGCGATCGCAAAATTGTAGGTAGGGGCGGGTTTGAGTAAATGTCTGTTATTGCCTAATATATGGATAAACCCGCCCCTACAGTTTGTGGGATTACCCTTCTTCAACGACTATTTGCCACAAAGCATTGATAACATAACCAAGCTGAGGATAATCTTGATTTTCCTGAAGCCATTGCACTAGTTGAGGGAGAATGCAGGATTCTTTTTTACCTAATTCACCCAAAGTCGAAGCAGCAAGACTGCGTGTAGAAGAATCATCATCACTAACAAGACTCAGCAAAGCAGTTACAACTTCCTCTGATGCTTTTTGTGTATGACCTAAAGTGTAAGCAGCGCCAGAGCGTTTAGTAACCCGGTGCGCTCTTGAATTAAACTCAGAAAACGCTTTGCTTCTTCCTTTGCTTCATAGGATTGAATAGACTTGTCTACAGGGGATTAAAATCAAACAAACCCAAGAGCAAAAGTATATCAATCGTCTTCAAGAAAAAAGGAGAAATGATCAGAGGCATAGCGATTTTTGGGTAGGACTATATGGTCATAGTTGGCTGATTAGTTGGCAGCTTTGTCATAATCTCGCCCAAAGATGGATAGAACTTCATAGCTGCAAGCTACCTAATTATCACCGTGGCTTGAAAGCTATGACCTTTATTGAGTCTACTTTCTAGCTCTCTTGTCACCCCGTCAGTGCTTTTAGGCTCATGTGAACATTCTATCTTTTTGAGTATAAAAATGTTCGTAATAGAGCGATAATTGTCAAGCCGTCCTAAAACGACGGGGTTTCAGACCCAAGGAGTTTTGATGAGTTCAAGAAATTGGCAAATGATAGAAGAGAATTCTATCATTCTTTCGCGTATAGAACTCCCATGAATTTGCTATATCTTCGCTGTAGTCAAAAAATCTTGACATCATAGTGGAGTATTCGGGAGTGCGATCGCGCTCCGTATCATCTCTCTCGTATGTAGTGGCTTTTGACCTGAGTATTATTATAAATCTCCGTTCTTTTATGTCTGAAGTTAAGGACTTTCTCTGTTCTTCCAAATAGAGGAAATCCTTCTCCTAAGAGAATGGGAATACGAGCAATAATAATTTCATCAATCATGTCTTCTTGCAGGAAACTTTGTATAACACTACCGCCATCAACATACAAATTTCTATATCCTTGTTGATGCAATTGTTCAATTAGTTTTTTAATATCTCCACTAACAATATTAGCTTTATCAAGCATATCTTCTGGAAGTTGGCTGAGACTATTGCTTAAGATAAAAACAGGTTTTTCATAGGGCCATTCATCAAAAGTTAAAATCTTCTCAAAAGTATTTCTGCCCATAACTATGGCATCTATCCTGCTCATAAATTCAGCATACCCGTAATCACTCCGTTCAGGGTTAGGTGAATCGTATAACCAATCTAAGCCTCCATCTTTTGTAGCGACAAATCCATCTAAACTTGTGGCTATGTAGACATAATTTGCCATCTAATTCTCTCCCTGGGTGATAAAAGCTAATCTTAATCGAGAGAAATCAATTTCTTAAACCGATAAGAAAAGCTAATCATTGAGCTAAAATAAGCTAATATTAATCTTGCTTACATTGCTTAACAATCCTGTTATGATGTAGATATACTGAGTAAGTTAAATAAACCTTGCTCTCATATATCATTCACGCAATTATACTGAACCATGACAACTACATTACAACGTAGCCAAAGCGCAAGCTCTTGGGAACGGTTTTGCAGTTGGATCACCAGCACCGAAAACCGCCTCTATGTAGGTTGGTTTGGAGTCTTAATGATCCCAACTCTGTTAGCCGCCACCACTTGCTTTTTAATCGCCTTCGTCGCAGCACCTCCTGTAGACATAGACGGAATCCGCGAACCAGTAGCAGGTTCATTACTTTATGGAAACAACATCATCTCTGGTGCAGTTGTTCCATCATCTAATGCCATCGGCTTACACTTCTACCCAATTTGGGAAGCAGCTTCTCTTGATGAGTGGTTGTATAACGGTGGTCCCTACCAGCTAGTGATTTTCCACTTCCTCATTGGCATATTTGCTTACATGGGAAGAGAGTGGGAACTATCCTACCGCTTAGGAATGCGTCCTTGGATCTGTGTAGCTTACTCTGCTCCAGTAGCAGCAGCAAGTGCAGTATTCCTAATCTACCCATTAGGACAAGGAAGCTTCTCAGATGGAATGCCTTTAGGTATATCCGGAACCTTCAACTTCATGTTTGTCTTCCAAGCAGAACACAACATCTTAATGCACCCCTTCCATATGTTGGGAGTAGCGGGTGTATTTGGTGGAGCATTATTCAGTGCCATGCACGGAAGCTTGGTCACCTCTAGCTTAGTAAGAGAAACAACCGAAACCGAATCACAGAACTACGGTTACAAATTCGGACAAGAAGAAGAAACCTACAACATTGTTGCAGCACACGGTTATTTTGGTCGTCTAATCTTCCAATATGCCTCCTTCAACAACAGTCGTAGCCTTCACTTTTTATTAGGAGCATGGCCAGTAGTAGGAATCTGGTTCACCGCATTAGGAATCTCGACAATGGCGTTTAACCTCAACGGATTCAACTTCAACCAGTCGATACTAGATTCACAAGGTCATGTAGTCAACACCTGGGCAGATGTATTAAACCGCGCTAACTTAGGCTTTGAAGTAATGCACGAGCGCAATGCTCACAACTTCCCCTTAGATTTAGCAGCAGGGGAGTCTACACCAGTAGCACTAACTTCCCCAGCTATCAACGGTTAAGTTGTTCTTAAGCACAATTTCATAACTGATTAAATAAAAAAGCGTCCCTTGTAATTTAAGGGACGCTTTTTTTGTGACTATAGTAGATAGCTGAATTCCCTTAGAAAGTGGCACTTGAGATTATCTAACTCTTGATTTGCTAAAGCTAAATTTTTGAGAGCTTCAGCTTCATCATATTTTACGCAGCAAATGATCAAATTGCTAATCCTAAGTCTTTTCTTAATCGTTTAGACTTATATTCCAAGACGATTCTATCTTCTGGTATGCCTGCTTGAATAAGTTCATCAACGATGCCTTCTTCTGTACCATCCCGTTGAATAAAGACGCGATTACCGATTATCCCTCTTCTGTCAATCTCCGGAAACAAAAGTCATTTCTAAATTCTGGAGCTTTTGTATAGTATGCGATCGCAATATTTTTTCTTCCTAAAAATTCTTGCAAGCAGCAAAATTGCCAAAATTCGATTATTGCACTCTGCATTCCCTAGTATATCATTTGTCCAGGAAGTTCAAATAATAGGAAAAATCGGAATCTGACAGAAGAGGGATAAAGAGTATTATTGGCGTTTGAAAGTTTATTATTGTGATTTGTCTAAGCCGGCTGTTGTTAGAGGACTTGTGATCAGAAAAGCAACAGATGATACTGTTAAAAGTGCATTGAACAGTGCTACAACCCAAAGAGAAAAAGCTGCGGTATATGCGAAGAATGGTTTTTGGTTTGATGCTCTGACCATAATTGGTAATCTCTATCGCACCAATCCTAGTGATCTGGAAGCTGTTCGAGATTGGGACAGTTTGCTTAAGGATGAGGATGTCGCCCTGGATAATATAGTTGGGAAATTTATTGTTGAGTGTTGTAATCCTCTCATACCAGCTCCGCTCCCTACAGAGTCTTTAATACTAGATGTAGAGGGAATGGAGAATAGGCAATGGGGTTTTTGAAGTTATCAATTTTCCAATTTTATGATGGTTCTCCATCAATTTGTTACTTGCTGATAAAAAGTTGTATCTTAAAATCAGGTTATTCTTACATAAGCTAAACTGAATCTAGCAATCTTAATAACCGGAGGATGCAAGAGTGCAAATTACCATTGACTTACCCGATGAAATTGTCAGCACAATAGGGAAAAAGTGGGATAACTTTCCTCGACAAGTGTTAGAGTGCATTGCTATTGAAACTTATCGTCAGGGAGTAATTACTTCTGCTCAGGTAGGGAGAATGCTTAACATGCCTTCTCGCTATGAAGTAGATGCTTTTCTTAAACAGGCAGGAGCCTACTTACATTATAATGAGGAAGATTTTGAGCAAGATTTACTCACCATGCAAGAGTTAGCATCTAAGGGAAAACTTGAAGCTTAATGAAAGTCGTTTCAGATACTTCTCCTTTGTGTTATTTGGTGTTAATTGACTTAATAGATTTGTTACCTAATCTCTACAACAGGGTAATAATTCCCAGTGCTGTATTCGATGAACTATCAGCTTCCCAAGCACCTGAACCCGTCCAAACTTGGATTGCTAATCCTCCTGATTGGCTCGAAACTAGAATAGTGGAAAGTTCGCCAGATATTGAGCTAATCGAATTAGATTTAGGAGAGCAAGAAGCAATTACCTTAGCAGAAACTATTGGTGCTGATTTACTGGTTTTAGATGATAAAGCGGCACGCAAAATAGCTTCAGAGCGTGGTTTAAGAATTATTGGCTTGCTAGGAATTTTAGGTGTAGGAGTAAAGCGAGGTTTAGTTGATTTTTCTACTGCTATTGAAGGTTTACAGCAAACCAATTTTCGTGTTTCACCTACTTTACTCAAGTCTTTGCTAGAGCGGTATCAAGATACTGAGTAGGAAAGAGTAATTGTAGTCTAAGTGGTGCGATCACGTTACGCACCAAAATTTCTTTTTCTTTTCCACTACTTTTTCTCTCCAGAATTTAAAATTTATTACTGGTCGTCTGTCAAATACGTTGCAACTCTCTTAAAGCTATTGGGTATCAAGATAATACTAAGGTTTCAATCCCTAATAGGGATTATTATACGTTGCAACTATATCCTGCTTTCTCTAGCTCCTTTATTCCGTTTGTTTCAATCCCTAATAGGGATTATTATACGTTGCAACACAGGGTAAATATAATGTTCCTTATGGCAATTACAAGTTTCAATCCCTAATAGGGATTATTATACGTTGCAACCCCATTGCGATTCCAAAGGCACCATCAGCAGAGGGGGGTTTCAATCCCTAATAGGGATTATTATACGTTGCAACCGGCAAGAATGATGATGCAAGCCAGTCCTATTATTGTTTCAATCCCTAATAGGGATTATTATACGTTGCAACATGCAATCAGATCAAGGAGCAATCGAAGATTTGTTTCAATCCCTAATAGGGATTATTATACGTTGCAACAGTTCTCGATGGTAATAAATAGTAGTAAAATCTGAGTTTCAATCCCTAATAGGGATTATTATACGTTGCAACAGTGTGTTAATCCACTGGATAAAAGCAAAGTCAGGCATGTTTCAATCCCTAATAGGGATTATTATACGTTGCAACCGTGGACTTTGTTGATAAGTCTCGCCAGCATTCTGTTTCAATCCCTAATAGGGATTATTATACGTTGCAACATCGGTTGCTTATCAGGCCAGAACGGAAACAACACCGTTTCAATCCCTAATAGGGATTATTATACGTTGCAACAAGGCTCGAACCACCTAAAGTTCTTTTTATAAAGAGTTTCAATCCCTAATAGGGATTATTATACGTTGCAACCATAATTACATGAAAGGTTAGTACTCCTTGTGAGCTTTTAGTTTCAATCCCTAATAGGGATTATTATACGTTGCAACTTGAGCTAATGCAATCTTTGATAGTATCATTGTCAAGTGCGTTTCAATCCCTAATAGGGATTATTATACGTTGCAACAAAATAACAATGTTTGCACATCACTAGCAAGAATCTCGGTTTCAATCCCTAATAGGGATTATTATACGTTGCAACTCTCATAGAAGAAACAAAAGTCAAAATAAGCATTCAAGTTTCAATCCCTAATAGGGATTATTATACGTTGCAACCCTTTCTTCTTTTTGTTCTAAATCGAAGCAGGTAAGTTTCAATCCCTAATAGGGATTATTATACGTTGCAACAAGGATACTAGCCACGCTGATTGGCTCTTCTCCTATTTCGTTTCAATCCCTAATAGGGATTATTATACGTTGCAACTAAAACTTAATCTGGAGTTCTCCTGTTAGTCCGGTTTCAATCCCTAATAGGGATTATTATACGTTGCAACGCTCCGCTTCAATAAATTCTTCAACAAAAGGAATCAAAGTTTCAATCCCTAATAGGGATTATTATACGTTGCAACTTTTAACGGTGTGCCACTTAATAACCAAGTACCGAGTTTCAATCCCTAATAGGGATTATTATACGTTGCAACGATTATCGGTAGACGCGATCGCGTTAATTGTCAAGATGTTTCAATCCCTAATAGGGATTATTATACGTTGCAACGCGGTAATAAGGCTAAACAGCTATGTGATGAGCGTGGCTGTGTTTCAATCCCTAATAGGGATTATTATACGTTGCAACGAGAAATGCCAGCACGTTATTATGACGGCTTTAGTCTAGTTTCAATCCCTAATAGGGATTATTATACGTTGCAACGCAGAAATGACAATCGCCATCTTAAAAGGTATAGCAGTCAGGTTTCAATCCCTAATAGGGATTATTATACGTTGCAACATAAGGCAGCTACAGCAGCAAGGAGAAATTGAATACCAACGTTTCAATCCCTAATAGGGATTATTATACGTTGCAACGCCCATTGCATCCCTATGTTGTCAGTTAT
>CAWCAG010000002.1:0-62298 GCA_963793425.1 uncultured cyanobacterium
TTAGTTTTTCCCATAGGGAAAAGGCATATGCGTCGCTTGAAAACGACGTTGAAATAAGTTTCCATTCTGTTAGTTTTTCCGTTATGGAAAAGACGGAAAATCGAAGTTGAGGTTACTGGGGATAATAAAGTTTCCATTCTGTTAGTTTTTCCGTTATGGAAAAGGACGGCACATATTGCTACAGTTGCGTTTGCGACGACGCAGTTTCCATTCTGTTAGTTTTTCCGTTATGGAAAAGAGGTGCGAAAGCTGCGGGTCTTCGAAGGCTCCAATGCGTTTCCATTCTGTTAGTTTTTCCGTTATGGAAAAGTGTCTGAGGCTGTATTTGGTGAAGATGACAGTATCATGTTTCCATTCTGTTAGTTTTTCCGTTATGGAAAAGCAGCAAGAGGCAGAATCTCGCTACAAAGCAGAGTGTTTCCATTCTGTTAGTTTTTCCGTTATGGAAAAGCACGCAACAGCAAGAAAAAAACCTTCAAGTCGGGTTGTTTCCATTCTGTTAGTTTTTCCGTTATGGAAAAGTCGACGCTCCTGAAAGCGTTGAGGAGGTGGAAGTATTGTTTCCATTCTGTTAGTTTTTCCGTTATGGAAAAGGCTGCCCTCTGAAACCCTTACCCTGACTGCGCTCCTCAGCGAATTTTCGTGGGATAGCTTTTTAGGGTCAAATAGTTGACACAGATTCTCAATAACGAGAAACTTCACCCACCTCAACCCCTTACTGGGAGAGTCATTCGCGGGATAGCACGAAAGAATGCGGGTTTCAGCGTTTTACAACTTCCCACGAAAGAGGAAGTTATAACGAGCTTTGACTATTATAACTCAATTCATAAACTTCAAGCAACCTCTCATCAGCAAAACTGCTTAATTAAGAGCAAATTTAAGCAAAATTTATAAACAATACAAACCAAAATTACTTTAATTCCTTGCCAGATAAGCGCTACAGCCATTACTCAACCAAATTGACCCCATCATCAAGAAAGTTCTCTCCCTAACCTGAAGCTAAGGAAAGAACTTTCCCAGAGTCACATCGTTACTTAGAGTAACTTTGTTTTCTTGTATGTTTCCATTCTGTTAGGTTTCCTAGTAATAGGAAACATTTATAGAATAATGAAAAGAAAAAAGGAAAGAAATATCATCTTGCTATTGATATTTCCAGCAAACCATGTATCACTCCTTGGGCTTTTTATCTTTACAAAGTTGTCCCCACAAATCTTCAGGAATCTCTTCAAAATGCTCTAATAAAAAATTCATTACAGCTAAATGACGTAAATCATTGGCAGTAGGGCGACGATAATAACGTCCCTGGCGAAACCAACCTTGCACAGTAGAACGAGAGCGGTTACAGATTTCAGCCATTTGTTCGTACTTAACACCCCACTTAAAGTAAAACTTTTGAGGAGTCATGCCCAACTCACAGTAACTATAGAGACTGATTAGCTCCAACTCTCTGTCGCCAATCCTACGACTCTCACTCATCTTCAAACCTCTCTAAATCGTACTCCCAAGCCGTATCTACTAAACACCAACGGGAAGAAAGGGAGTCAGGGTCTAGGAGGATTAGATAGCACCACATCCACCTTCCCGACTCCGGGGCATAGCCATAGAAGCGCCCAATAACCATGCCCCAATCTGTTAACTCTGGTTCTTCCAAAGGAGTCCAACGAACAATGGAACCGAAAGGAAACTGAGGAGGAGTAGCATCAAGGAAAAAAGCTGGTGCATCAGAGGGAAGAGGTAACTGTTGGGCGTGTTGTAGAAACTGGGAAACCACTTCTCCTTGCCCATCGCGAATACTATGGCCATAAACTCGGAAACATTCAGGATGGACGGAAACGGTAAGATGCTTAATCAACAAAGTAGCTAAAGTTTCTAAATCTTTAACATCAGATGGATGAGAGTTAATCGTTGCTAGTTTTTGCAATAACTCAATGATGCCAAAATCATTCAAGGCTTTGTAGTAGCCCGGAGGTTGTTGAGTTAGATATTTGTGTTGATAGTTGAACATAGTTTTTCTGTGTAAGGATTGGCTTCGGTAGGTTGGGTTGAGGTAACGAAACCCAACACCTTAATTGGCTTAATGATTGCTGAGAAAGAGGATTAGAATGGTTGCTTTCTCGGCATAGTCCCAATAGAAGCGGAGAAACATTGAAGCTGAAGAACCCCAAACCTTCCTATCTTTAAGTCGGTAATAGTGGGTTCGCAAACTTCTGTACTGAGGCCCCTGAATTGCTAACAGTTGAAAAGCTTTGTAATATTGCTTTTGCCAACTAGGAGCAAGGGTTTTGAGTTGTTTCTTCGCTTTGAGACTAAAAAGTAAAGAAAATTGTGGTGAAGACACAGGTAAAAAGTGGTAAACTAGGGGCGCTAAACGCCCCTAAGAGTTGAGCGAAAATTCAAATTACAAAAGCTGGGTCATCAACAGAAAACTCTGGCTGCAAACCTAAGATGAGAACTTGCTTACGGGTACGCTCTGTCAGAGGATAAAACCGCAGTTGGTCTTCTTCTTCGTTAATCAGTTTCTGCAACCTTCTTTGTAACTTAAGATATTCAGCTTCCTCTGCCATGACTTCAAAAACTGATTTTTGTACCCTCAAGCCATAAGCTTCCAGCAATTTGGCTACCTTATTGCGACGGCTGTCTTGCACAATGTCGTAGCAAACTAGATAAAGCATAGTAGGTAATAGGTTTTAGTTTTGTCTTCTCCCCAGCTCCCTAACGCCCAATCACTTCTCCCAAAGCATAGGACGATAGTAGTCTGCATCTCCCATTAAGCAAGTAACGTACTCCCTTACTTGCAACTCTAAGCAGCGACGCAGGGTAACTTTGTAACCTGTGTAGGGATGGGTCATTTCACTACGGAGTTTTTCTTCCCAATGTTTGAGGAACTTCTTGAGGGCATCAGGCAGGAGATAAACACCACCTCGTTCGTCTTGAGGAGTGAAATCTTCAGGAGTGAAGATTTTCTTATTCACCAGGTAAGCCACTTGGGAATCTACAACTTGAGCGCGAAACTCTTCCATTAAGTCAGAAACTAAGGCAGGATGGTTATCACGGGGGACGTGGAGGCTACCAAAATGGGTATGTAAACCTACAGTTTCAATAAAAGAGTGAACAATCTGACTAAGGAGGGTGTAGCCTAAACTGAGTAAGCTATTTACTGGGTCAGTGGGTGGACGTTTGCTACGATGCTCAAAGGTAAAACTAGAGTTAAACAGAGAACCCAGTCCCCGGAAATAAAGCTTTGCAGCATTACCTTCATAGCCTCGTAAGGAATCTAAAGATTCTGCTAGGGGTAAGTTATCAATAATTTGGGCAATTTCATTGATGGCAATAGTTGCACATTCACTCCTACGACGACGGTTTAAACGCATAAGCAGAACACGGGAGTTATGTAACTTCGCCCTAACAATAGTTTCTGCTTGTTGACGGGTAAATTCTGGGTCTTCAGCACACCTAGTTTGCTGTGCCAAGTAAGCCACCTTGGCCTGTCCTTCTGTTTCCAAACGACCGAAGTAACGACCCCTTTGGGAAAGATACAGGACAGGGATGCGCCGGGATAAAGCTAGTTTGATTGCGCCGTGGGTAATGTGGCAACAACCAAAGAGAATAATCTGACTAACCCGGTTGACGGGGACTTGACAACGTAACTCACCGTGGAAAAAGATCCGGAATTGGTAGTTTTGCGCCCTTAACAGGGAACCTTGTTCGATTAGATAAAGAGTAGTCATTTCTTCTGCAAAGTAGTATTTAGGGTTAATAAGAGTTGGTACAGAAGCCTGTTTCTGTAAGTTGCAAACCTTGGGAGGACGGGAGAGAAAGGAATGAATGTAAATAGGTCGGGGTTTGCGGGGTACACCAGAGGGATCTAGGATTAACTTTCCTTTGCTAGGAAGTCGGGGGGGTGGTGCAAACACCTTGCCTTGGCGAAATTGGTAGCCAAGAAAGGTAAACTCTTCTTCTGGGGAGAAGATGCGGGTTTTCTCTGGTTGGAGGTTGAGGAAAATCTTTCTTAGCCAAGTAGCTAGTAAGCTTAAGGTATATTTAGCTTCTTCTAGGCTCGAACAAGCTACGACAAAGTCATCACCGTAGCGAACAAACTTGATGCCATTACTAAGGCAACTATGGTCAAATTCGTTCAGATACAAGTTAGCTAAAGCACCGGAAAGGATTGAACCTTGCAAAACCCCTTTTTTAGGGTAGAGACGGCGACCTTGGATAACGATGCCTGACTTGAGTTGTTGCCCAATCAGTTGTAGAATAACTTCCTCAGTTTCCATCTGCTCCAACGCAGCTAGTAGTAGAGCTTGGCAGATACTATCAAAGAAGTTAGCAATGTCAGATTTAATCACCCAACAAGGCCAGCTTTGGTAGTAGAAGTAGAAGTGTTTGACGGCTATCTGAATACCACGGTTAGGACGATAGGCATAGCTACAATCGGCAAATTGTTCTTCTAAGGAGAGATAAATTTCTTCTAGCAGCCACCTTTGGACTATGCGGTCTTTAACTGTGGGTATTCCTAGTAAGCGTTTACCACCATTGCGTTTGGGAAGATAGAATCCTCTAGCTGGGCTAGGAAAATAGGTTTCTTCTCCTAACTGTTGTTGCAGGGTCTTGAGTTGCTCTGTGGCAACCCCTGCAAACAGGTCTGTAGTGATGCCATCAATTCCTGGGCTACGACTTCCTTTGCGAACCAAGTTCCAAGCGTATTTAAGTTCAGGAAATGTTAGTTGCATGGATTAGATTAATAATCGGTTATCAGTTTTCTCGTTTATTTACGTTCGTCTCCTTGCTTATTCGTTTGTGATTCCTATCTTTGCAAGGGGTTATCGGAGTCCATGTCTGAGTTAGAAAAAAGTCTGCCTGAGTTCGTGACTGAGTTGGTTTTAGTGAGGAGATTTGGTAGTTGATTCTATGAGAAAAGACTTACAGGGATTACTTCATAGCAAATTAGTTCATCTAGGTTGAGTTTTCAGCTATGCTTAAGATTAAGCTTCCAACTTCACTCGTTTTCGTGAACTATGAGAGCAAACAAAGGCAGGAGTAATGGCCAAAGATTTATTTCATGATGTTGTCAAAGAAGCTCTGATTGCAGAAAAATGGCAAGTAACCCACGACCCTTTTCCCGTGGATTATGGCGACGTACAAATGCAAATAGATTTGGGTGCTGAATACCTCTTAGCTGCGGAACTCAATGCAACCAAAATTGCTGTAGAGATAAAAAGCTTTACTAAACCTTCAGCTATTTCTGAGTTTCATACTGCGGTTGGACAATATCTCAATTACCGTAGGGCTTTGCGTTCCCAAGAACCAGATAGAACTCTTTATTTAGCAGTACCTAGCCAAACCTATGATGAATTTTTTCGCCTGAGATTTATTGAGGAAGGGGTAGAGGAATACCAGCTTTATCTGCTTGTTTACAACACGAAAACCAGGAGGATTGAGAAATGGATAAAGTAGTTCAGTATCGGCAGATTGTCCGAGAAATACTTTTTGCTCATAGTCAAGTTAAGCCAGTTTATGGTGATATTGAGATGGGAGTTTTGTTTGATGAGAAGCGTGACCGTTACCAAGTTGTACGAAGCGGTTGGTTAAAAGAAAGGCGCGTTTATGGGGCATTAATTCATATTGATATTAAAGGTGAGAAAATCTGGATTCAATACGATGGTACGGAAGTTGGTGTTGCTAACGAGTTAACGGAAAAGGGAATTCCTAAAGAAGATATTGTCCTGGCTTACCATTCTCCTTTTATGCGGCAATATAATGGTTTTGCTGTTAAATGAAACTAATCACAGCTTAATGGCTTCCCGGAGTATATTTTCAGCAATCAGAGGACTTAAACCCTTAGTTGTGGTAATGTCTACCTTATTTTTCAAAAAAGATTCTAATTCGTTGATCAGTCCTCCCGGAAACCATGCACTCGTTCGCTTCCGGCCATAATCTATTAAAAAGTCAATGTCACTTTTATCAGTAGCTTCGCCCCGCGCTACAGAGCCAAATATCCAAACACTATAAACTCCATGTTTAGCAAAAATACCAATTAACTTATTTCGGTCATTTCGTAGGTCTTCAATAGTTCTGACTGTTGTCGACGAACTCATGTTTACTCCTTTTTTGCTACTGAGGAAGCTAGCTTCGGGGATAAAGTTTGTTTGATTGATTAGGGTTATAGCCTAAAGCTAATATGAGAAATTTTTGCTTTTTTATGTTCTCTGAACAAGGCTACTTTGAGAGGGTATTAGAGTGTTTTTTGCTGTTTTTTAATAAAAAAGACACATGATTAAATGTGCCTTCTATAGGTTTCCATTCTGTTAGTTTTTCCCAGAGGGAAAAGACTTTTCATCTCTCCGACTTTCGCAATGAATTACGTTTCCATTCTGTTAGTTTTTCCCAAAGGGAAAAGCGGCGGTGTTGATGCTGAGACTGGAGAACGTTTTATAGTTTCCATTCTGTTAGTTTTTCCCAAAGGGAAAAGCCGCGCAACAGCAAGAAAAAAACCTTCAAGTCGGGGGTTTCCATTCTGTTAAAAATCCCATTCTGTTAGTTTTTCCCAAAGGGAAAAGCTGTAAGGCGAAGATCCTAAGCGGTCATATGACGAAGTTTCAAGTTTCCATTCTGTTAGTTTTTCCCAAAGGGAAAAGACTTGGAAGAATCATACTTTTAAAAGAAAAAGTAAAGTTTCCATTCTGTTAGTTTTTCCCAAAGGGAAAAGCAGCCATTGGCTCAGGCAAGGTTACAAGCAAAAAGTTTCCATTCTGTTAGTTTTTCCCAAAGGGAAAAGGCTGCCCTCTGAAACCCTTACCCTGACTGCGCTCCTCAGCGAATTTTCGTGGGATAGCAAATTAGGGTCAAATAGTTGACACAGTTTCTCAATAACGAGAGAACTGACCCACCTCAACCCCTTACAGGGAGAGTCATTCGCGGGATAGCACGAAAGAATGAGGGTTTCAGCGTTTTACAACTTCCCACGAAAGAGAAAGTTATAACAGGCTATAGCTAGTATAGCTAAATTTATAAGCTTAAAACAACCTCTCATCACCAAATTTGCTTCATTAAAGTCAAATTTACTTCTAGCAATTTAGCTCTAAAATGCTTAAATCACCGTCAGATAAACATTTCAGCCCCTTGATCTCTAGAATAATGGTTAACTATCCAATTTCCGACTCAAATTTAACATCTAAAGTCAAATTTGAATGTTGGGTCGTGGCAACTTCGAGCTAGACTTTCTACTAAGATATTCTTGAGCATAACCAAACCTACCTTTTAATGAGGAAAGTTAGTTCCCTAGCTAATAGCTAACAGCTAAGTTTTGGATTCATACATCAAATTAACAACGACCAACTAACAATCTTTGTAACTCTAAAAATACTTCTACTAAATCAGGATTAGCTTCTTGAGCAAGAGCTAAACCTACTTCACAAGCATTCAAAGCTAATTCCCTTTCACCTTTATCTTTATATAAAGTAGCTAAATTACAAAAACTAAAAACCTGCCCTTTCAAATCTCCTTGCTTCTCTTGAATCAGCAAAGCTGCCAACAAACTTCTCTCTGCCGCTTTATATTCTTCCAAATTCAAATACGCATAACCTAAATAAGATAAAGCAGAAGCTACACTCTCCCAATCCTTAATCTCCTTAGCAACTTTTACCCGTTTTCTTTCCCAAATAATTGCTTCGGCTACCCTATCTGAAGCATCACAGGCATAACTTAGCCCTTTGAGAGCATCCCGTTTACCGATGTTGTCCTGGGAAACTTCAGCCACCTCTAAACGCTGCTCAAAATAGAAGATTGCTTCTTGGTAATTTTCTAAAACATTGTGGGCATTCCCTAAACCTCGCAAACATTCCCCTTCAATGTTGCGATCGCCAATTTCCCTAGCAATCTCCAAACCTTTCTGATGATAACCAATAGCTTCTACAGATTTTTCCTCATCTTCATAAATATCCCCTAAAAACTGCATCGCTCTAGCAATAGTTTCGCGATCGCTAATTGACTCAGCTACCTCTAAAGCCTGCTGACACCATTCCCAGGCTTTTTGAGCATAATCCTTTTCCTCTGTCTTCTCCCTCAAAGCTTTGTAAACACTGGTCAATACTAAAGCTGCTCTCCCTTGAAAAGAAAGCAAATTATGCTCTTTAGCAAGCTCAAAACTTTGCTTACCATAACTCTTAGCCTGGGCATACTTTTGCAGAGATACAAAAACACTCCCCAAACTACCCAACAAAGCAGCTTGCCCTTGCACATCCTTTAATTCCTGAGCAATTTTCAACCCCTTTTCAAAATAGTTAGCTGCCTGGGAAAAGTTACCTTCTGTTTGAGCAATATTCCCTAAGCCAACTAAAGCTATCCATTCACCAGCAGAATCACTAATTTTCCTAGCTAAACGTAAATGTTGTTGATGATATTCAGAAGCACGAGTGCGATTACCGATAATATCGTAGAAATTCCCTAAACCGTTGAGACAAGTAGTGTCACAGTCAGCATTAACCTTGTGCAGCAAACTATGATAAATCTCTGCTTGTTCGGGGTAGTAACCCCAAATACCTAACAGATGGTGCAACTCTTCATCCATCTGAGAATCTGGGTTTATTACTAACACCTGCAAAGCTCGATGCCAATCAGGAATATCCCGAAGATGCTCAAAAGCCCTCAAATGGCGATGGGCTTTTTCCAAGTTAGAAGCACTTTCAGAGGGCAAATCTTCTAAAGTCAAAAAATAAACCACTGCACTATAGGCAGCCAACTCGTCTAAAGGAACAGTATCTATATCAATCTTGAGACTATCGAAAAGCTGCTGACTTTGCTCCAGAGAAAAACCATCCATAGTTTTGAGTCGGGTACTTACAGTCTATTTTAGAGAATTTGGCAGCTAGGGAGAGCAAGTAATAATACAACCTACTGGTTTGTCAGGATTGAATTTGGGTATAGCTTAACTATCAAGTGTACTACCCTTTACCCCTTAACCTTTACCCCTTAACCTTTACCCGTCAATTGAAAATTGACAGACTATTACGCCGATTCTCTAGCCACCTTCAACTGAGCAATCAGCTTTTGATAATGCTCCAAAGCTACACTCCTAACCAAACTATGCAAACCTAAAACCAAGCGATTATTGTGATTAACTCCTTCTTCTACCAAGAAACGGTGAGACAATTCTAATAGGGCTTGCTCTTGTCTTTCTTCGCTACAACCTTGCTGTTCAATACGTTTGACCAAATTGCTCAACTGGAGTAACCAACCTTCTACTTGTACAGGTACACGATAGATAGCAGCTACACAAATTAACCAATAAGCGTCAGGAACTTGGGTGGCTAAACGTTCAAAAACGGCTTTTAATCTTTGCCTGTTTACTTCCAGCCGTACTTTACGAGTTAACTTGTGCAGCTTCCAATCGTCCTCTGTCCCAATCGCTTGCTTCGCATCGGCTTCTGCTTGTGCGATCGCATTTTCCACTGCCTCAATCTTAGCCGCCACCTCATGCCAGTAAGCCTGCACATTTCCCCGAAAAGACTCGTTTATTTCTCCTAAAATTACCCTGAGAACTAAAGGATGCCCTTGATAGGCTCTCCCTAAACGCAGTAACAGAGGTTTATCCTTTGAAGTAGAACTAATATCAAAACCCATGATTTCTATGAGTGCTTTCTGTTCCTCTTCCGTCAACCCTTGCAAAACCTGACAATGCCACAGTTGTTGATAGCGTTGCTCTACAAGCTGGGTTGGTAACTCTTGGGAAGTAATAATGATGCGACTTTGACAATTAGGTGCTGTAAGAATATTAAGAAAGAAGCGTTGCCAAAAAGAGTCTTGAAAACTTCCCCAACCCTCTTGCTCGTTACCTGTGAGTAAGTTTTCTAAAGAATCGATTAATACTAATACTCGCTGCTGCTGCAAATAGTCACTTATTTTGAGCAAAAGCTGTTCTGGGTGACATTCTTGTGGAGAAATATTTACCTGTAGCTTTTCTAACCACTGCCTAGCAACGGTAGCAAAGTCTTTGTTTTGTTGAGCCGCTTCAAAACTAACTCTGAGGAAACCTTGCTGCCAATCTTTATCAAACCACTCTTCCATTTCTAGACTGATTCTTTCTGCTAAGGCTGTTTTGCCAATGCCTGTTAAACCCAAGATGATGAGAAGGCGAGAAGAATTAAGCAACTGATTTTTTAACTGTTGGGTTAGCTGTTTCCTACCTACCCAACAATCATCATAGGCTGAAAAGTTAATTGGTAAGGTTTCTTTTACTTGGGAACTGGGTTTCTTAGCTTCACCTCTCCCCTGAATTAAATCCTGGGGTTCCAATCCCAGCGCATCACAAATTTCTTCAAACTTGGAAATGTAGACCCGCTTACTATTGATAAAGTTATTGACCGTAGAAAGGGCCATTTCTAAATGCCCTGCTAAGGCTCCCTGAGTTAGGAAACCATTACGCTCTAGGGACTGTAAGACTTCTGCTTTACGCTCAGGATGGATTCTGGCAGAACGAGCCATGGTAGGATAATAAGCAACTCTATCGACATCAATACCATAGCAAATTAACCTGCTTGAGCGTAGTCAAAGAACATTGAGACTATTCCAATCGTGACTCCCAGTAACCTGGCTTTCTATTACAGTGCATAACTGCCATTATCAGAAGATAATCTTGCTCAACTGTATACAAAAGAGCATAGGGGAATTTTTTAGTCAAGCAACGTCGGAATCTTCCTGAATTATAGGGTAGCGTAATGGAGATTCCCTAACTCTATAAACAGCATCTTCAACAGCATCTATAAATGCTTGCCCCAGTTCAGTGCGCTTTTGAGCATAGTATTGGACTGCTTTAGAATACTCTGTTAGAGCCTCCGGGTGAAAAGCATATTTCATGAATCTAGCATTTGTCTTGCCTGAGCTAAAGCCTGATCTCCAGGAATAGGTTGAACAGCCCCGCTTTTAATTTCATGCCAACGTCTTTTTACTTCTTGAATCCAAGCTGATTGAACTGTTTCATCGATATCAAACTCCAGGCTATTGAGCAACTTTTCTACTAATAATGCTCTCTGAGAGCTAGATAATAATAATGCTTCTTGGGCGATTTGTTCAACTGATAACATAGGCTTTAGCTCCTGAGTTTGGGTGTTTCCAGCTTCCTCTCTCCTTAATTTTGGCACAAATTACTAACAAATTTTGAAATACTCTACAAAGCAAGCAATAGAATTTCTACAAAAAACTGACCCGCTTTTAGAACAGCTTATTGCTGAAGTGGGAGAGCCTCAATTTTCTTTTTCTAGGGCAGATTCAGACTTACTTAGAGAAGTTGCTAGGGCGATTATTTCTCAACAGATTTCTACCCAAGCTGCGGCGAAGATTTACCAGCGATTTTTGCAACTTTATACAAACGAAGGTGGGACACTGACGGCTCAAGCACTTTTGGATACATCCCAGGAGAAATTAAGAAGTGTTGGTATTTCTCGCCCCAAAATTCGCTATCTTTATGATTTAGCCCAGAAGGTACTTGCAGGTTTGCCGACTATTGAAGAGTTGGAGGGTATGGATGATGAGAAAGTTGTTGAAGTTTTAACCACAGTTAAAGGAGTAGGACGTTGGACAGTGCAAATGCTACTTATTTTTCGTCTACAACGTCCTGATGTATTACCTGTAGACGATTTGGGTATACGAAAAGGGGTACAAAAACTTTATGCTTTACCAGAGTTGCCAGAGAGGAAGGAAGTAGAAAGATTAGGGCAAAAATGGCGACCCTATCGTAGCTTTGCTGCACTGCTTCTGTGGCGGAGTTTGTAGTTAAGTTTACCAAGGGAAAGTTGTTTGTTAATGCTTTGATCCAAGTTGTTTTGTAACGTAGATCGCCATACTGCCTGATTTCTGATGGGAAAAGTTCTGGTTGAATGACAGACTGATTGTACCAGCAACGCCGCTCCCAAGCTTGGTAAACTCTTTGTTTAAGTTCCGGCAGTTTCATTCCCTAGCCTCAAATGATTTCTCAGAGCTGCTATTTAGCTTAACATTTCCTACTATCTACACTACCTTTTACTAAGAAGCGATCGCACTGAGTTAAAAACTGCGATCGCTTAATTAAGTTTCCATTCTGTTAGTTTTTCCCAGAGGGAAAAGAAGGAAGCAACTTCGAGATGAAGGTCTTCTTACCTAACGTTTCCATTCTGTTAGTTTTTCCCAGAGGGAAAAGCGTTATACGGAGAAGACGGAGGTGAAGTCAAACAGACGTTTCCATTCTGTTAGTTTTTCCCAGAGGGAAAAGGATAGAGGAGCCAAGAAGAGAATTTGGATGCCCTAGTTTCCATTCTGTTAGTTTTTCCCAGAGGGAAAAGGAGGTAGAAAATACCTTGGGTATATGCCACACCTACTCGGAGTTTCCATTCTGTTAGTTTTTCCCAGAGGGAAAAGAGTAGCTCTGTGACGTATTCCGGGATCCGCGTTATCTTGTTTCCATTCTGTTAGTTTTTCCCAGAGGGAAAAGCCCTCAAACGAGCTGTTCTACGAATCTTCGTAAAGTTTCCATTCTGTTAGTTTTTCCCAGAGGGAAAAGGCTGCCCTCTGAAACCCTTGCCCTGACTGCGCTCCTCAGCGAATTTTCGTGGGATAGCTTTTTAGGGTCAAATAGTTGACACAGATTCTCAATAACGAGAAACTTCACCCACCTCAACCCCTTACAGGGAGAGTCATTCGCGGGATAGCACGAAAGAATGCGGGTTTCAGCGTTTTACAACTTCCCACGAAAGAGGAAGTTATAACAGGCTATAGTTAGTATAGCTAAATTTATAGGCTTAAAACAACTTCTCATCACCAAATTTGCTTCATTAAAGTCTAATTTAGAGCTAGTTTATTACTTCAAAAAGCCTCAAATCACCACCAGATAATCACTTCAGCTTTTTCCGACCACGTACCTCTTTAAAAAAGCTCTGCGATACCTACGGTGCAGCCAAGCTATCGCATTAGAGGTAGGAAAAATGCTCCTGCAAAAAGTCCCGCAGGATATCTAAATTGCATCAGGATCAATATTTAATTCCCGCAATTTAGCAGCAAATCTTTCTGCTTGAGCGGCCAACTCTTCTGCGGTTTCTTCTGGGGTAGGAACTAACTTCCCTTCAGTGGTGAAAAAACGTAACTTCTCGTTGTCTATTCCCAAATACAAACCTAGCTGCTGACTCCACAGACGCTTTTGGGTATCAGCTTCTAAAGACTGATACTCTCCATCTACTAAATGAAAGCCTGCCAATTCTAAGCTGTAGGGGTCAAACCAGAAATAATCTGGGGTGCGGAAGGTGTTTTGATAGAGTTGTTTTTTGAAGTCTTTGTCTATATTTGCTGTACTAGAAGACAGAATTTCGACAATCACATGGGGATATTGACCATTTTCTTCCCACACTACCCAGCTTTTTCTGGTTTTCCTTTCTACTCCCAAAACCACGAAAAAGTCTGGTCCACGAAAGTCTTCTGACTTCTTCTGGTTAGGACTGTAGTAAATGGTGAGATTACCAGCACTATAGAAATCGTTTCTATCTTTCCATAACCATTCGAGGCTTTGCAACAAGATAATTATTTGCCGTAGATGCAGTTCAGTTTCCAAGGGAGGTTCATCACTGTACAAGTCACCAGGAGGAAAGATAACATCTTCAGGCTGTTTCCTCCAAGTTTCCCTAGATGAGGATTGCTCCTCTACTTCTGGGCTTTTTTGGTTAGGTGCTAATTCTTTGGCAACAGACATGGCTAGTAAGGTGGGAAAAACGCTTGTGTCTATTCTAACGAGCAGATACCCCCTAAAACTTCATTTTCCGAATCGCAGAACGTTTCACTTCTTCCCCCCGACGGTCATAAATCGCTGTAGTAGCAGGAGAAGCATGACCTGCTAGCTTCTGCACCGTTACTATATCTGCGCCCAAATCTAACAACTCAGAACAAAATGTCCTCCGAAAATCATGGGCAGAAAAAGAAGCTAACCCAGCTTTCTTGCCCAACCTTTTTAAAGTCTTACCCACCGCATCAGCACTCATTTGGCGAATGACAATTTTTCCTCCCTTGACCACTGGACATAATAAAGCCCCACTTTTACGCCCTCTAATACCCAACCATTTAATCACTAACTCCACTGCTACCTCTGGTAAGTAAACCATCCTACTTTTACCCCCCTTACCCTGAAGTACTTCGACTGCTCCAGTTCTAGGATTAAAATCTTTTAACTCTAAGCTGACTACTTCATTACGCCGTAGTCCTCCTCCCCTTAATATGGCAATTAATGCCATATCTCTGATATCAATAGGTTGGGCTTCTCCTGGTTCTTTTTTACTTCTCCCTTCTTCTAATAGTTCTAAAAGCAGAGCTACTTCTTCTCTTTGAATTAAGCGACCCTTTAACCTTGAATCTTCCTTGACGTTACTAACTCCAATCGCTTTGGTATAGTCACTACTAGAAATTAAATCTAACTTTTGAGCCTCTGATAACACCCGGCGTAAGGCACATAACATCTTGTTAATGGTTGCTGGGGCTAATTTCTTTTTTACTAGTACAGAACGAACCGTAGCTGTATGAACATAACGTAACTTCGACCAATCTAAAGACAGAGCATCACATTTGCCATTAGTCAGTATTGATGCGATCGCATTCAAAGCTTGCCTCATAGTAGGAACAGAGCCAGGAGCCAAACTATCCAAATAAACTTCTGCCGGGTGACAAGCTAAAGGAAGGGGTGTCCTTAATCTTAGACTCCCCTGTTCTTGTTCCCCCAACAAATTCTCCACCATGAAAATTACTTTAGGAATTCATGCTGGCTTTATTGTCTAACTTCATGTCAACTTTCACAAATAGGGAGTAGAGTTCCTTTTTTCGGCAACATTCCTTTACAAAAAAGGAACTCTGACTTAGCAGGGGCGAGAGTGAGTAAACAAAGGAGTATAGGTGTCATTTGTGGTGAGGAGAAGAAAAACTAGTCAGTAGAAGAATATTTCTCACGACTAATAAGCGAAAGGATAAATATCTGGTAGTCAGTAAACTCAACATATATAGAAGAGTTAGTTGGCTACTATAGTTATTTCTTACTGGCTACTCCATACTTTAGTCAGAAGGAAATAGAAAATAGAGTTTTTCTGGCGTAAGATACCACAGTAAAATGCCTAATAACTGCAATAGGGAGAAGCATGGCTGTTATTGCTCTAGTTAATCAGAAAGGAGGGTGTGGCAAATCAACTACAGCAGTTCATTTTGCCTATTATTTAGCCCGTCGAGGGACTGTTGCTTTAGTTGATGCTGACTCCCAGCAAAGCTCTAGTATTTGGATTGAAAGTATAGAAGATGACTCTTTACCTTATGCCGCTATTCTTGACCCAGAAGAATTGTTTGAGTCCATTGAGAGAATGGGGCAAGAGTATGATGCTGTAGTTGTAGACGGGCCAGGAAGTTTATCTGAAGTAACCAAAACGATACTTGATTGCAGCGATATAGCTCTTATGCCCTGCCAGCCCTCTGGTCTAGATTTATCTAGTAGTGGGAGTTTTTTACGAATAATTCGCCACCGTCAAAAAATTAGAGGTGGCAAACCCAAAGTAGGATTATTTTTGAGTCGTGCTGTTAAAGGAACAGTTTTGCTCAAAGAAGCCAAAGAAGCTTTACAGATAGACGAGCGTTTCCCTCTACTCGAAACCATAATTTATCAAAGGCAGTGCTTGGCGGATGCTTCTATTCAAAAGAGTACAGCTTTTGATTTATCTGGTTCTGCTGCTAAGGCTGCTGCCAAAGGTTACGAGTCACTGTTTGAGGAGGCACTGAAACTTCTTGGCTAAACGACGTAGCATAACATCATACTTAGCTGAACTACCGCAGGAATCTGATTCTACCCTATCTCTAGAAGAAATTAGTCTTCCTGCTTCCCAGCCTCGTCACTACTTCGACTCTCAGAAAATGTCTCAGTTGGTAGCTTCTGTTGAGAAATATGGTATTTTGGAACCCCTGCTAGTCAGGCCAAAGGGTAGCAAGTATGAACTAGTAGCTGGAGAAAGAAGATATAGGGCGGCTAAAAAGGTGGGCTTAGTAGAAATTCCTGTAATAATTCGAGAATTGGATGATACTGAAGCCTTAGCTATTTCTCTGATGGAAAACCTGCAAAGAGAAGACCTCAATCCAGTAGAGGAAACTGAAGGTATTCTGAATTTAATTAGTATTGATTTAGATATATCTAAACAAGAGGCTATCAGTCAACTCTATAAGATACGCAATGAATCGAGAGGTAGTGACAACGTTGTCACTAACCATAACTACGACAAAATCCGCTCGGTATTTAGTTCTCTGGGATTACTAAGTTGGGACTCTTTCATTACTCACCGTCTTCCTCTTTTAAAGTTGCCGGAAGAAATTTTAGAAGTCCTAGGACAGGGTAAGATAGCCTAC
Organism: uncultured cyanobacterium; assembly: GCA_963793425.1. Taxonomy (GTDB): domain Bacteria; phylum Cyanobacteriota; class Cyanobacteriia; order Cyanobacteriales; family CAWCAG01; genus CAWCAG01. The sequence continues at coordinate 16,384 of CAWCAG010000002.1, forward strand.
ACTAAAGCTTTAGCTATTTCCCGGCTTAAAGATAAGGAGCAGCGTCAGAATCTCTTAAAAGAAGCCATAGTAGAAAATCTTTCTATTCGGCAAATAAAAGAACGTATAGCAGAATTAAAATCGCCTTCAATAGAACAGCCAGCTTTACAAAAACAAATTGATTCAGCTTATCGTAATTTAAAAAAGTCCAAAGTATGGCACGACCCAAAGCGCAGAAAGCGCTTAGAAAAGCTTCTCAAGGAAATGGAAAGTCTTATTGAAAGTTAGTTCAATAATAGCAAACAAATTATTTACCGCAGAAATTGAGCCAAACTTTTTTCTTAAGAGTTGAAAGTCTGCTGTTGAATCTCAACTCCAGTCAGGTTATCTAAATCATTATTGAGAAGCACCTGTCTAAGATAATCTCTAAAAAAAGGGAACACCCTACTTCTGGTTATTAATAAATATAGGGTAGAGCGTCCCCTTGAAATCCTCGTCTACTAAGAGCTTTAGAGCATAAGTCACTATTTATCTCCAAGCTAAATCATCACTCCCTTTTTCCTAGCTCTCATTGTCAATAAGTAGGGTCTTTCTGACAAATTACGACAGTGAACCACCTCTTTTTAGACTTCTAAAGATGATTTAACACCTCTAACGGCGATTAAACGCAAAAAATGATGTCCCAACTAGAATTTTGGGCATTAATCCAGCTAATTTGGCGCTTTTTGACACAACAAAATAGAAGATGACTTCATCTTCAATTCATTGTATTTAATTGTTTGGGTGTTAAGTAGGGGCCTTAATTGCCGCGACCCATTGAGCAATCATCGCTTGTTTAGCTTTCTCTAATAGCTTTGTCGCTTGGCTTATCAGGTGGGCGCTGATGCCCTCTAGTAGTTTGCCTGCGGGGTAAAAAATCTCTCGGAAATCTTCAAAGGATTTAATGTGGTTGAGAATATCTGCCGCATCTTCAAGCTCTTCTATTGGTATGGGGGGTGGTATTCGACTAGCAATTAATTGGAAATCAGGACAAGACTGGGATACCTTATCCTCAATTCTCCGGGTGACGCATTCGTAAACAACCGACTCAATAGAGTCTGGCTCATGTCTAATCGAATATGTTCTTTCCCCTTTAAATTTGCGCTTGTGAATTTTAAACCCAAGCATCCGAATAGCTCTATTAAGATATTGAACTGGTGTGCATTTACCAACTTTGATTTTGAGCCTTCGCCAGTTCTTTTTACCTTGCCTCCAGAAATTAATCACTCTTTGGTCAATCTGACTCCAAGAGGTTCCCTCCTCCAAAAAGTCTTTGATGCCCATTTCGATGAGGGTTTTAACAAACAGAGTCTTGGACTTAAATTCAGTTGGGGAAACCCCTAAACCGTAACCACTCTTTTCTGGGTCAGTAAAGAAATCGAACTTCTTAAAGAATTTCTGTCTGTCCAACTGAAGGGCTATTTCTGGGTTATTAACGAAGAATTTGAGTTCTTGTTTAGAGATAACTCTTTTGCGCCTGTCTTCAAGTAACCTGACGGTTTCAGGAGAAAAAGCAGGGATTTCAACCTGAACCTCTTTCTCTTCTACTTCTCCTGTCTTCTCGTTGGTAGCCTCAACAGTCTCACTAACAACGATAGTTTTCTCTTCAATTCCCGGCAGTCTATCTAAGAGCCTACGCTTTTTAACAGCAGCTTTTTGTTCGACTGTGGCCGATACATCACGAGAAATTTCATCGGCTCTCTTGGTGGTGATGTTCTCAGCATGGAACTCTTGAGTAGCCTTAGCTTGTTCTACTGCTTCAATCTCTTCAGTTATACCTTTACTAATCTCGTTGTATTTCTGGACAACAACGTCGGTAACAGGGTAGCCTGAGTCTTCTAGAGCGTAGCGTAGACATCGTTTCAGGTTTTGGCGTTCGTAATTCTCAGTGGCTCTAAGTTGGCATTCGTAGGCGTAAAACTCATCATCATGAAGTTTCATCATCTGTTGCATGAGCTTGAGGTATTGTTCTTTAGCCTCCACGCCATCTAGTACAGATTCACCATTGAGAATGGCGTATTCTTCCCAAGCTTTTTTGATTTCATCAGGAATGAAAGAATCGGATACCTCGTCGTTGCTAACTGCCCTGGTCGCAGGTACGACGATAAGGGTCGCGTCTTTGTCTCTAACCCTAGCAATTAACTGCATCTGCTGGTTAGTCGAAAGTACGCCATAAAACAGGGCATATATTTCACTAAAATAGCCCTTAATATCAACGTTTAAGCCAGCTTCACCAGTAGGAGAATACAAGAGAATTTGTATCCTATGCTTAACCAGATAACCGGGACTATCGGCATAAAATTGGGCAGCTTCGGATGTCCCCGCTTTAGTTGAGTCGAGTCGGAAGGTTCTTAGCCCCCTAGCTTTAAGTTTGTTGTCAAGAGCTTCTAGCTCCTTTCGGCTGTCACTACAAACAGCAATATTGACCCCTTCTGGGAGATTGAGAATGGCTTGTTCGACTTCGCTTTTATCCGGTTCTACTATTTCCCCGTTCTCATTTCTGCTGGCTGTGATGAATTTGGTTTCTGGTCTGTGGGCAGTAAAGGTATTTTCTGTAACTGACACACTAGCCTCACTGCCAAGGACGGAGCGAAGTAATTTGACTTCTTTGTCGGTTAGATGACCATCAAGGCAATATATTTTTGAGGTTCTTGTTAATGCTTCACTCAGAAGTCTTTTGACCTTGGACTTAAACCGAAGATTTTTGTCCTTGGCCAAAGAGCGTAAGACACTAACGGTTTCATCTAGAACGAGAATCCTCTCATCAAAATCTTCAGAGGAAAAATGGGGAATTGAATGCAGGCAAAGAGCGATACAGCTTTTGGGGTCATGAATGAGGGCGTATTCATCCTGGTTTTTTAATTCCGATTGGAGATGATAGAAGCCCGATTCAAGACAAAATTGCAGCAGCGGCCCATTTCTGTAACCAATACTTAAAACTCCTTTACCAGGGTTCTCCTTAATAATTCTTTTTATTTCATGAGTTTTACCTGTACCAGTGCCAGATTTAACAGCAATGGCTTTGGCTTCAGTTGAGGAGGAGATATCAACAAAACGTTGATTCTGCTTGATGTCAGGGGACAGCCGACGAGATTTAACCCACCTATCCCAGTCATCAATCTTTTTCTTCTCCTGGTGAGACAGTCGATAAAACTCTTCCGGGGATAGGTACTCAATTGGTTGCCCCGGCTCGATTTCATCAATATCTTGCCCTGTTTCTTTATCAACTTGTCCCCACCAGGCAATTTGAACTTCTAAGCCTTGGTCTTGGATAAAGTTAATCTGGCGGCCCCAGCGCTTCATAACATGGGGATTAATAATATCTCCGGCATCAGGCATGAGGATGGCAAGATCATAACCAGCCGTAGCCGCTTTAACTTGTTCAGGGGAACTAGTAAATAATCCTCCCGCCGCGCCTATGCAATCGATACCTAGTCGAGCCGAAACAATGTATGGCTTGAGGATTCCTTCACAAAGACTGACTACTCTGAGGGTCGGTAGGGTTCTATCTCCAGTGGATCTATCCCCATCGCCGTTAGGACATCCCAACCGTACCTGGCTACTTTCTCTATCTTGGGGCTGATAAACACTGTTTTGATTCCGAAAAACACGTACGGTGGGGGTTCTGTCTCTAACCGCTTCAATACTCTGGCTTCGTAGGTCTTGTACTCCATTCCTCTGACTGGAGTTTCTCTCAACGACTCCATTTCCATCTGGTCTATTTCGTCCCAGTACCTTCTTTCTCTTTTCTCTCTTTTCTGCCTGCTTTTGCTCCCCATCAGGTTCAACTCCTTTAACAAATGTTATTGGCAATTCGCCATTCTTGAGATGACTAGATTTTAAACCCTTAGCCCATCGGTACTTACCACTTTTTGTAGCACCATCTACCCTGATTTGCCACCCTATGGCTCCACCCTTATGGTCAAAGGCTACACAAGCATAGCCAGAAACTTGAGAAAGAAGCTTTCCTCCATATCCCACCCCAGGAAGGTTGGTAGGGATATCGGCAGGTAACATAGCATGGGGAGAAATCGAGAAAAATAGCCCTTCTGTTATCTGAATATTGGTTAAGCCACGACGCTTTAAATCCTCCCTATGGCTAGAATTAAGTCCTAATACCTGGGCTATTTTCCTAATAGCTTTGTCCCGCTCAGGAGCTGATAATGCCTCCTGGTATTGACGGCGTTTGTCAGCTTCTCGCTTGGCTCTTAATTGCTGCTGCTGTCTAATCCAGAGTTCTTTGGGCAACCAGTCTTTGGCTTCTGTGGGTGGGGCATAAACTCCCCAGATACCAGAGGGGCGGCTTTTTTAAATTCATAGCCAGGGGCATCAACACCGCCATCTATGTATGTGTGGCAAAGGATTAAATCATCTTCACCGTGGCGACAATCGCCGGAGATGTCAGAGCAGATGGGGCAAGGATTTGCTCTGTTGGTAGGAGTTCGTTTTGCTTGTCTGGTAAATGTGTTCATTTTCCTCGTCTTTTTAGTAGAGCGAGGAAAATCCTTTTTTAGATGGCTGCGCGATCGCTGATAAATTCAAACGTAGTTTTGTGTATGAAATTACACATCTTTAAGTTAAAAAGGAAACTTTATACCCTGAAATCTAACTTTTTTTGCGAACCTTCTTTACACATTGCATGAATTATCGCTTAAACTGACTGTATATAAACAATTTGATTTTATCCCGCGTGAGGGGATTCAATTGGGTGCAAGTGCTGGAAACACTTGCGGGGGATATACAGTCTTTTTGCAACGACTTTGCAACCACCTAAATTTGGATCTTCCTCCCGTTTTTTTTTTGAATATTTTCTAATGATAGGGAGTTACCCTCCCTAATAGCTATACAGGAAGTTTAATCTTCATATCCAAGTAAGCTTTTCATTAAATAGTTACTCTTGATTAGTAGTGGTTAGCTCAGGCTGATTACCGGGAGAGACAGCTTCTATACTCTCTTTCCGTAATTCATCTAAAGTAGGTACTTGCTCCCACTGTTCTGGTACAGGAGAGTATTTACAGTAACAAATGGCTACTTCAGAGCGCTCGTACTCAGAACTAATAGCTTGATATCTCTCAACTCTAGTAACAACCCAATCACCATTTCTCGAATCTAAACCCCTTGGTTCATGTTCTGTGGGATTAGGCTGAAATCTCCAGAAGCGATACCCAACTTCCGGGACTTTGGCATGAGGGTCATAGTAGGAGTGTTCAGCGAGGGTATTAGTTAGCCCTCCGATACCATCTTCCCTTTGACTCCAGCCATGTTTTGAGTCTGGCTCGGCTTTAAAAATAATTAACAAACTTGTTTTAGTCTTGGTAGTCATACCACAACTCCTGAAAGTTTAAAGGCTTTTCATCTTGGAACACACAGTTATAAGGCAGTTGAGAGTCCTTTGATTTTTCAATGCTAATCAAGTCCTTGCCATATTTCTTAGCCATTTGGTGGCACAGATGAGGTTCTGTAACACTGTGTCGATACAGAACTTTCTTCGGTGGGTCATCCTCTGTCATAGATTCTTTCTGGTGGTCATTTAGTTACTTTTTGTCCTTCTTAACTTTTCTCTGCTCAACCATTACTTTGAAAGCCTCTGCTTTATTAAGCTTTTCTAGCTGCATAAATAGTCCATCGCTTATACATTGAGCAGCTATAGAGCTTTGCGATTTACCACTCTCCTCCACTACTAGTTGTAATAGCTCGTAATCATGGTCAGCTAATGTCACTGTAATTTGCTTTGGCATATTTCTATATTCATATATACACTCCCTATCATCAACTTTTAACTTATCTATCATCAACTTTTTACTCTAACAATCTTCTATTTTGCGCTCTATATCTTGTAACTGGAAAATTAAATAATATCCATCAGTACTTAACTTTTGGATGACTGGTAATCATAATAACAGGTATAGACAACTTTGTATTTGCCAACAGTTACCACCTGGTAACGCTTGGTAACTACCACGGCAATAGATGGTAACTACCAAATAGGAGTGACAAAATGGCTAAAAACATTAGCAGAAAAAGCTTTCAAGACATAATCGACCTGGATTACCACGAAGATGAGGTAACTACCACCTATACAAAAGAAGACTTAGTGAGGTTAATCGGCAAATCTGAAAAGACGATCCGAAATTGGGTCAAGGCCCTCAAGAATGCTTACCACTGGGAAGCAATTTCAACATTCCACACTAAAAGCGAAACAGGAAAATTACTCTATAGCAACTTCACCTACGAGCAACTATTAAGCATCAAAAACTATCTTGCTAGCGGAGGTAATCTGGAGGGCTGGGTGAAGTCTATAAGCCAGCAAAAGTCTACTGATTTTGAAGAGGGGGAATTAACAACCTGTAAGCAATCGTTCCCCAGAAAAGAGCTTGAGCAAGAAAGTAACTTGGCTAATGACAATCCCCACCAAATAGAAGTACAGCCTCTTACAGAGCTACCAGTATTGCAAGCTGAAGTTGTAGAATTTACGCCGCCAAAGGAGCTACAACAGCGCTCAATCAATGACAAGTTACAAGATTTGGTACAGCTAGCAACGGCGAAAACTGCTCAAGATATCGAGGAAGCTAACGCAGTAGCAGCCCAAGCAGATGCGGCGAAACAACAGCTAACTCAACTGTCCAAGCTTCAGCAGATGAGCGAACGAGCGAAAGCTTCTAAAGAGGCTAACCAAGGGACTCTAGAGCAAATGGAGCAGATGCTAAAAAGTATCAATTCTTCAGTGGGAAAGTAATCATCAGTCTAATCCTGGCTCTAGCACTAGTTTTAACTGGGGTAGGAATAGGCTATTTCATTAATGAAGTAACAACACCATCAACTACTAACTATCGAAGGAATTAACAATGCCTCGCCGAAGAGATAATCCCAAGTTTACCCAGGTCAGTGGCTACATTCAAAAAGAATTAGCCATCAGCTTTAAAATAGCTTGCCAATCATTGGGGTTGAGCTTCGCACAAGGAATCGAACAGTCAATAAAACTATGGCTCAAGCAACAAAAAAAAGAAAACCAGTAAATAACCACTAACGAAGATGACTTCCCTTAAACCACCAACTCCTTTGAGTATTGCCCTCGGTAAGGCGATATACGAACTGCAAAAACGCCAACACCAAAACCCAGACAAAGAAACTGAGGAACTGCTCAATCAAATAGCCACTTACCAACAAAAATTAGTGACAGTTAGTTCGTACCTAACTGCCACAAATGAGAAAAAGACACAAGCCGCTTAAAACTCGTTGACTCAAACTCACAGACCTCAATCATAGCAATGAAAACCAGAAAAATTATAGCCCTAGCTCTTAGCGCCCTCCTGACGTTCACTTTGGTTACTTTGGTCAACATCTCCTCAGTAACAGCCCAAGCATCCCAGTGTAGAGGGGCAGGAAGGTAAGAAAAAGCAGACTAGGTGCTGTGTCTCCAATACATCAACTAGTCTGCTGAAGTCTACTTCTACCTTGTCCTTGACCATAAAAATCAGGCTTCTTTGATTATGACCCCAGAAGAATTAAATAAAAGCAAACAGAGGTTAGAGAAGCTAATTTCCTCTCCTTCAACTCCAGAGTTATTAGAACAAAAACTTCAGCAACTCAATAAAAAGGTTGAAGCAATAACCCAACCACCAGACTGGCTGAATGAATCTCTAACATCTCTCGACAAAAAACAAGCAGAACTAGATCAGAAAATCAAAGACTTAAAGCGCAAACGGGAGGGAGTAGATGAATAATCTCCCAGAGCCAACCGAATCCCCTCCTGAAGCCGACTTAGAAATGATTGAAGATGGCTTAGAAGAGTTCAAATTTGAAGAATGGCTAGAGCCAAAGCATTTGACACAGCCATTTCGACCCAACGTACTATTGAGCAATCAAAAGGTAATTACATCGGGCTACAGAGCGATATAGAAGGAACCAAACAAAGTGCGATCGCCTATGACCTTAATAGAGCCAAAACTTACAAAGATATAGCTTCTAACGCCATCAGCAAGGGTCAATTAGCTCTTGAGTTACAGATTCAGGTCAACCAACTAGAAGATAGCCAAACCAAACTCAATGAGTTGGATGGTGAATTGGAGCTTTTTCAAAAGAAGTTAGGTGAGTATAGCTCTTAGCTTTTAGCTCTTAGCTCGACGGGGAAGGGGTAAGGGGTAAAGGGTAAAGGGGTAAAGAATCGACTTATTTGGTTTTTGATAACCGGATTTTGTGTAATCAGGGAGTAGCCCCTGGTGATAACAGGGGCTAAAGATAAATATGAAAAAAGAAGATTTAATTCTAGCAATCGGTGGTATTTCTTGCAGTACAGCCATCGGTTTTCTATTTGGGGCTGCGGTAACTAGTAGTCTGTCAAGAAGAAACTGACGGATACAATTTAGTTAACTTGATGCGAGCATCTTCAGTGGTAAATTGCCAATCGACTGGAGTTGAAGTTCGATTCCTTCGTTGCTCCCAAGCCTGCACTTCCTGGATTAAAGTCTCCTCAAAAGGAATACGCCGATTAAGACATTGCCTGTTTAAAACACTCAATTCAATTTCAGCCATATTTAACCAACTACCATGTTTAGGAGTATAGTAAAACTCTAATTTGTCTAGTATTCGGCGAGCTTCACAAGGGCAAAATGCTTTGTACAATGAGGCTTTGACATGAGTATTTAGGTTATCTTGAACCACTCGAATTTTGATAGCCTCTGGGTAACATTCATCCACTAAGTATTTCATTTGTTGAGCATAATCGATGCTGGTACGTTGGTCAGTTACCTCAACGTGTCTCCAAGCTTTTAAAGGTTCAAAAAACATGAATAAATTTCTCACTCCTTCTCGTTGGTATTGATAATCAAAGCGTTCAGGTTTTCCAGGTTCAGCAGTTAGGGGTTGTCGCGTTTCGGAAATTAATTGTTTAGAGCTTTCGTCAAAGCAAACTAACGGGTAACAAGGGTCATAGGGGCGGGTATAAAGCTCTAAAACTTCTTCCATCTGACAAACAAACTCTGCATTAGCTTGAGGAGGAATTACCCAACATTCTTGCAGCCAAGGTTTGATTTCGTTTTTTTTAAGACTTGTCTAACACTTTCATGAGAAATACTTTCCACATATCCTAAAACCACCATTTCGTCAGCTAGTAATCGTAAAGTCCAACGGCTAGAACCTGTTGGAGATTTCCCACAAGCTATGGCAATTAAATGAGCTTCAGCTTCTCCATCTATCTTTTTTAGTTTCAAGGAGTTTTTCCGACCAGGACTCAGTGCTTGTTCTAATCCTTCTTCGACAAATCTTTGTCTAACTCTCTCAATGGTTCTCGTACTGATATCCAATGCTTGGCTAATCATCTGGTCATTCCACCCCCCGTTATCTTGATTAATATCTGCTTTGAGTAAGATACGAGCATGATTAATTTTTCGGGCAGCAGCTTTCCCTTTTTGGGTTAATTCTTGCAGTGAAAAGCGTTCATCCTCACTCAGAGAGACAATATATTTTTTAGCTGGCATTAATAGCGTAGATTTGGCAAGATTTACATCTCACATTATCCGTCATTATTACTTTGACAGACTACTAGTTCTCCTGGGAAAATAGCGGCAGCTTCTATATTGGGGGCATTACCTGCGGCTGGTATTTCTGGGATAGTAATCGACCACAAGGCTACGAAAAAGCTCTCTAAGGTTGATAGAGCATTAGCTGAGAAGAAAGTAGAGCTAAATAGGCTCTACAGACTAGAAATGAAAAATGAGGAGCTTATCGGGGATTTAAAATATCACAAAGCTCAACTCCAAGGTAAGACGAAGGAACTCGAACAAGTAGGGTTATTCGCTAATGTACAGACTCAGCAAATTGATAGCCTCAAATCTAACATTGAGAAACTAAAACGGGCGATAGCTTCCAACCAAGAGGAAATAGACTTCTTAAACTCTGAGATTAAAGACTGGGCAAGGAAATACGAAGAAGATTTAACCGAGGAAATTGCCAGAGAAGTAGCTCACATCAAACAGAAGAACATTCAGCAGATTTGTACTGAAGACTTTAGTTTACTCAAAGAACAGCGAACGCTGGATGCGGAGTATCGGCAAGTCATTCTCAAATGTCGTGACGAGGTGCGTTTAAAGACCCAAGGCTGTCGTCAAGCGGCAGAGAACTATAACGAACTGCTACACAAATTCAGGCATCAATTCAGCACTGAATCTGAGGCCCTTAGAAAGATTATCAAACTGCGAGAAACTCAAATCCAGTTCCTACAAAGAGAAAAAGATGGTGAGTTACTAGAACCTGATTACCCCAAAGACTCATTAGACCCAATCATCAAACTCGGTGGGGCATTCGCTCGTGAAGTTTGGGATTTATCTAAACAGACCATTCCTTTAAAGCTAGAAGGGCTTAAAGGCGATTACAACGGGATTAGTAGCATTGGCTTTAGCTACTCAAGTAAACACTCACCAGAAGCGATTATAGGCTTCATTAAGAGCCAGCAGGAACGTCTAACCCAGCATTTAGGAATCCATAAAATCACTAAGTTTGAGAAGTCACCTCTATCGGCTCTTTTGGTTGTCTCATTTAGAGTACTTCCAGCACTAACCCAAGACAGCATCAAAGAGCTAGTAGGTAGTGGTGAAGAGTTCCTAAAGTGGGTAGGGAATCAGTCTTACCGATTCCGCTTAATTGCTGCTCCAGGCTTCGGTAAATCTCCAACCATCATTGTTCTGGTTTCCCACATCTTAAAAGTGGGAGGAAAAAGAGCGAATATTCCCAGTGGGCAGTTAATCCCAAACATTGATTTAACGCTCTCCTATCCAGGTATTGATGGTAGTGAGAAAGATATTGATTACCCTTTAGAGCCATTCGTTAAATATCGAACTTGGGAAGATGCCCATACTTCTTTTGCTGAGTTTCATGATGAATGGAAGTACCGAGAAAAGCATAGAGAATACAGACAGTCCAGTTTCAGTTTATGGGTATGGGATGAATTTGATAATTCTCTGACTAGTGCTAGTAATTCCAGAGAACTAGGCGCAAGCTTTAAGGAGTGTTTAAAACAGGCACATCATACCAATATGGGCTTTATTATTGCAGGTCAATCGGTCAATACTAAAGCCTTACCTGGATTCACCAACAATGACCGTAATACTTTATTTACTGAGATTGTTTGCGGCATCCCGGTTATTCGCGAATTTCTCGATATGTATGGCAAAAAGCTAGGTAGTAAAAAGGTAGCTACCATCCTAGCTAATCTAGACAATATTGAAGAATGGACTAACAGTAAGAATAAAGCAATTACGGATACGGCACGAGAATATAGAGTAGTTCTGGCTGTTGATGAGAAAAGTCCTAAACTATTTTTCTTACCTAATCTAGATAACTACGATTTAGATAAGCAAACTGTTAGTAATTCAGCAAAAAATAGAGATACTTTTGTGTCCAAAGAAGGTACAGAAGCTGTGGGGGGAGACAATCAGACCTGTCGCTGAAGCCAAGTCAGAGGAGAGGTTACAGCCTCCCCAGTCCCAAACCCCATTCACAGCTTGTGTATCCCCCACCCCCATAGTCCAAAATAATAGTAAACCTCATTGCCCTGGTTGCGGTAGCAATAAAGTAGGTAAGAAATCGAAAGACCGTTTTGTTTGCAAAAACCCGAATTGTAAACGCAAAACCTTTGTGAAAAGTAAAGCGGTTTGGAAATAATGACTAATTGAACAGAGCAGTAGATTTTTAAAATCTGCTGCTTTTTCCTCTTGAGATTTTGTTTGTACAGTAATTATGCTAAAAGCAGTAGACAGATACAGGTTAAAACACCCTAGACTTTCCCTTAAATCTGTATGGTTATGGAATCGAAAGCAGTTACCTGAAAAGCCAGGAATATATTTACTAGTTTCCTTTTGGGAAGTAGTTTATGTGGGCATGAGTGGTAATCTTAATTCTCGTTGGAACAGTACCGGATTTTACACTCATCACAAACTTAATAAAGCTATAGTTGTTACCTTTAACCAAGGCTCTATTATTTACCCCTGATTGGATATTCTCAAGAACAGGTTTTGCTCTTAGAGCATGAGACAATCAGCCATTTTAAAAGTAAGAATCAAGCTAAGTGGAATGGTATCAAAGAAGTACCAGGGAAGTTAATAATAGACCTCTATACCCATTTGGGAATGGTGATCTTAGCTTTGATACTGAGTTTGTTATTTAGTCAGTTAACCCCAGTCTGGATGATCACGGCAGGGGTTTATTTTTTATGGGGTTAGTTAGAAGTGGAGTACTGGAGTTAGTAGATTTGATAATTTTCTGAAAACTTTCCACTTAGGTTCGTTCAGTCCTACCCCTCAGTTGCTGGAGTAATTCAATAGTAGGAAGGTAACGATTTCCTTGTTGGTCATACCAGTACAACCACTCCCTAGTCCAACTATTAAACTCCCGACATTCTCTACCTATTCCTAATCCTATCTCTGGCAGCCAAACCGGTTCTCCTGACTGCTTAACATACACCCCATTCTCCAAGCGATGTACTTCAAAAGCTTCACCTTTTTCACTGTGGTAGCGATCACCATCGTAGATTACATAATAAAGAATCCCTAACTGAGCGTACAAATCCTTCTTAATATCGTACTCACCACGGTAGTGTTGAGAAACACATTCTAATACCAGGATAGGCTTAACGTAATCTTCTTCCCACAAAACATAACTTAAACGCCCATTATCATCTTTTCTTGTTTCGATACCAACACTCAAAAAAGCATCTGGAGAAATAGCTTCTTCGCCAGGATCATAGTAATAACCCATATCAATAGCAAAAAAGATATCATTGCGGTGTCGCCAAATAAAGTAGAGGGTTTCGAGAAGAAGGAAAGGGACAGCCCTATGCAATTCATCATCTGCTGGTTCAAAGTCAACCGAAGGTAACTCTTCCCCTTTGGGGAGATTAGATGGATCGTACTCAAACATAGTTCTATCTTGATTAGCAGAGGTTATAAAATTAGGTATATCAATACAATTGTATTAATATGATAGCAACCGAAAGTAAACCTCACTAGTAATGTGCTAGTTATGACTAGTGAAGGAAGAATCTATGAGCTAGGAATAAGACTCAAGGGATAACAACTGTGGTTCAACAACTTCAACCAACTCAACCAACTCAACCCAATAAAAAAAAACTCGATGTTACCTGGGAGGCACTCCCAGAGGAATTTGTCTTATCAGATGATCCAGTGGAAAACATTCAACAACCTCATTTAGCCTCGGCCCTCACTGACGCATTAGGAGCAGCAGGGCGTATTGAATCTCAAATGCTGATTGGCTCTAACTTCGGACTAGTAGCCACAGTAAGAAACAAAACCATAGTCAAAGCACCAGACTGGTTTTATGTACCCCAAGTTAACCCAGTAGCTCCAGGAGTAATTCGTCGCAGTTATACCCCTAACCTAGAAGGAAGCCCCGTAGAAGTAGTCATGGAATTCCTCTCAGAAACAGATGGGGGAGAACTATCAATACGTTCTGTTCATCCCTACGGGAAGCTTTACTTCTATGAGCAAATATTAAAAGTACCAACTTATGTAACCTATCACCCTCCATCGGAAACCTTAGAACTACGAATACTCACAGAGGGTAGCTATGTAGTTCAAGAGGCAGATGAAAATGGCAGATTTTGGATACCAGGGTTAGAGCTAAATATAGGAATGTGGTACGGGGAAAGATTAGGACAAGAAATGAACTGGCTCAGGTGGTGGGACAGCGAAGGAAATCTGTTGCTGTGGAGTAGTGAACAGGCTGAAGTAGAGAGACAGAGGGCAGAAGAAGAAAGAGCCAGAGCAGAGCAGTTAGCAGCCAAACTACGAGAGTTAGGTATAGACCCAGACCAAATCTAAGCAACTTCGGGACACAGATATTCTCAATTGTCCCGAAGTTAACCTAACCGAGCAAGAGCGGGGCTTCCGGCTAGTAAGTCTGTCAATTAGAAATCTACGGGTAGAGGGTAAGGGGCTAAAGAGAAAGCCCACGGCTCTTAGATTTTTGCTGAGAAATTTGTTTCTGTTTGTCTTTTTCAGCCTTAAAATCTCTAACTTTAGGAGCCACTTCTTTCTCGAAATACTGGGCTTTGTCTTCAGTTAGAGTGCTTCCCTTATCAAGCCAAACTCCCTTATTCTCATCCCATTGGGCAACCATAACGGTAGTGTCTTGCTTCTCATCAACCAAAGTAAGGCAGTTAGTTTGGGGGTTCCAACGAGCGGAGTGATTTTCTCCTTCTACCTTATGATCTGGAGAAGATACCACACCAAACCAAGAAGAAACTACCGGGGCAGTACGTTCTACTAGAGACTGCTGGTCAACAAGAGGTTTTTCTGTTGGCACATTAAACTCTTGAGTTTCTTCTAGGGACGAAGAAGTTTCTATCCCTTGTTCTATGGCTTCGCGTGGCTGAGTTCTCTTGTCTGGTGGTGAAGAGGTAATTCTTTGTGTAGTATTTTCTCTGGTCTTAACTTCTGGGTCTGTTTGAGGTTGTGGGGAGAAAGTTTCTTGTTTCTGTTCTGGTTGAAAGTAATTATGCTCTGGTGTTAAATGAGGTTCGAGAGTTTCTGCTACTGCTGGTAAGGTGTATTTACTACCAAGCTGATAACCAGCAAAAGGAACATCACCTATTTGAAAACTCCAACCAAGCTTTGTTTGTCTGGTTTGAATATCTTTCCGTGCCAAAAACTCCTTGACCTCCTCAACACAAGAAGATGAACCGACAGCTTCATCAACAGCATCTTGTAGCTGTCTTTTTAAACTAGGTTCAGGAGGCTCATCTCTAATACCATCTTCATATTCGTGTTGCTCTTTCTTAATGCGATGAACTTGCCCAGAGCATTCTTGAGAACGACCAACCTCGTTACTACTAGGCACTTGGCAGTAACCCATTTCTTGCTCAATAGTCCTTAAAGCATCCTGGCACTTACGATAGTCCCAAGAAGACTCACAACAATTGCCATCATCATCAATCCGACTAACTAGCAAGTGAACATGATTATCTTCATGAGTAGCTGCGATGAAAGGATGTTCTTTAAGCTCCATAAGTTCGAGAAAGCGCTCACTAATCTCTGACCACTCTAAAGCACCAAGCTCTCCATCTTCTGGAGCGCAACGGATAGAAATATGATACAAAGGCTTTTTCACCCTATCGTTGAGACGAGCCACAGAACGTAGAGCAGAACTAACTTTACTAGAATCTCCTCGGAAGCCGCTAGGAATATTGGTCAGAACTACCTCTGCTTCAGAGCGATTGAGGACATAACCAACACTCCCGCTAAGACTATTAGTTTGAACTTTATTTAAGTGACTAATCATCGGCGGTGATAATTGAACGTATGATGGGTCAAAATGCTTATTCTCGTAGCTAATAGCTAATAGCTAAAAACAGTTAACCAATGGCTAACAGCTAGTTATCCTTGCTCTAGTTTTTCAATAGCATCGCTTAACTGATTAGCTAAAGACACCTGACCACTTCGGAGCAACTGAGAGTAAACCTGATTGACTTCTAATGTAGCAGCCCTCAAATTGCGATTCATCTGAGTAGAAGAACTACCCTTAAGTCTTTTCAAAGCAGCTATAGAATCAAAACAAAGATGGCGAACCAAACTACTCACACTTTGGTGAGTATCTCTGGCTAGATTAACCAACTGTCCATACTCATTAGGAGAAAGTCTGAGTGTAATAGAACGTGAACGAGACTTATCTGGGGAATGCTTCTTTGTGTCAGCCATACAAAAAATAAATTAACTGTAAACCTCAAAAAGAGTTCCAAATCGTATATGATGAAATAGAAGCAGACAAACTGAAAAAAACAATCGCTTCTGAATTAGTTTTCAAAAAGTTTGTCAGCCAATCAACAGAAACTATCACCATTGACAAAAGAGGAAATGCCTCAAAAAAAGCTTGTGAGACAAAAACATAGCTCGGTTTAAGAATGTATTATACTACAAAAAAAACGACTTAGGCTAAGAAAGTGGCAAAAAGCCGGAAAATGTAACGGTTATGTCACTAACGAGTGCTTGTAATAGCAGTACCATGTAATTACCATGTGACTTTTCCTCTACAACTGGGCAAAATGGGTCTTGCTTTGCTCGTGTAGTACAAATGTAATATACCGAAATAGAGGAAAATGTAACTTTAGTGTTACGGTTGAGTACCTGAAATGTAATTACCATGTGACTATTATGTCACTGGTAAAAAGCCCGTTTTCGGTTAATAAAGAAAATGAATCAGAAAAAAAATTCCCGAAAAGTTTTTCGATATACCTTAACTTCTGTCACAGGTGTTGACACGAAAAACAATACCTTGATCAATTATCTACAGAAAAGGTGGAACAATAAGAAACTTCGCAAAGAAGAAGTAACTAAAACTATTGAAGCGAGAATCATGGCCCTAGCTTTATTAGAGAAATATCAAGGAGATGATGAAGCTCTACAACAAAACAAAGAGAAAATTCTGTTTGCAGCGATAGAATCAATCATGGGAATGAATGTCTTTATCATGGCGATTAAAGATGCCATTAACGGGACTTAAACAGAAAAAGAGAATAAAGAAGATATAATAGTTATATGGCATAACTTTAACGTTAGAATTATCGGTGGTGAATCTTATGAAAGAAACAACCCCAGCAGCAATGCCTCCATGCTTCAATAGATGGTGCGCTAAGTTTGATAATATATTCAGAACAAAAGCTCAAAAGAGAGAATTTAGAAACTATATAGGAGGATTATTAGGCGAAAGTAAGCGTAAAAACCTTACACAGATAGCTAGAGACAGTGTAGGAGTAACATACCACAGATTACACCATTTCTTAACCGAAGCCCCCTGGTCAGCAGAGCAAATAAATGAGCGTCGTTTGCAAATAATGAACAAATGCAATCAGACGAGTATAAACAGTGGATTCAGTCTGATTGTTGACGATAGTGGACACCCGAAGAGCGGCAATTTTACAGCAGGAGTAGGAAGACAGTATATCGGAGAAGAAGGAAAAGTAGATAATGGTAATGTCGTAGTAACAACTCACCTTTATGACGGCAAGAAAAGCTGACCTTTAGACATTGAATTATATCAACACGCCAAATCATTACCCCAAGGAAAAAAAGACCCAGAATTCAAAAAGAAACCTCAGTTAGCTATAGAGCTAATAGATAGAAGTATTGAGAGAGGGTATCGACCCAAAATAGTTCTCATAGATGGAGGATATGGCAACAATACATCGTTTTTGGGAGCATTAGAACAAAGGAAATTAAACTACTTAGGAGGAGTAGCCAAAAACCGTAAAGTTAGAGTGCTAAAAAGCGATAAAACCACAGAAGAGGTCAGATTAGATAATCTAGCGCAATCACTACCAGCAGAGGCTTTTAGGGAAATAACCATCAACACAATTAAGCCAAGAAAAGTGTGGGTAGCAACACAAGTAGTAGAAATATCTAGTCTCGAAGGTAGAAAAACAATAGCTATCGTTATGAATGCTTCTACCTTTGAAGATGCCGATGATATTGATTATTTAATCACTAATGTTTCCCCAGATTTAGCAACACCACAATGGTTTGTAGATACATACTCAAAAAGAAATTGGGTAGAAGTATTTTATAGAGAAGCTAAGGGATGGCTAGGTTTGAAAGAATATCAAGTCAGGGATAAAAGAAGCCTGATGAGACATTTTGTCCTAGTTTTTTGTGCCTATACTTTTATTATTTATCATAAGCTAACCGGAGGTTTGAGAAGACGTTGGGCAAACAAACCTTTGAATACATTTACTGAAGCTTTAGAAGCCTTTCGTACAGGTGTATCTTATCGTTTTATAGCTTGGCTCAATAATAACCATGACGTATTTACTCGCCACAAAGAGAGTTTAGGCTTTATTTGGGCTTGATTTCTGTTTAAGTCCCGTTAACCAATGGCTTGATAGTGAAGAATTTGGTGGCAGCAAATATCTTGCTAAATCATCTATGGCGATCGCAGACTGGTACTATTCCCTCGAAACTAAGTTACAAAAATGGGTTAGCCGCAAAGTAACAAACTGGTCAGTAGCCGCCCTACGGGAACTTTCTAAAGCCACAGGCAAAATGATTAAAATCCTCATTACTGAAAGCGATGGTACAGCAGGAGGAATCAAAAAATGCCTCAACTACCTAACCCCTGGTGAAAAAGCTACAGAGGATGATTGGGAATTAGTAGCCCGTAAATTCAGAATTAGCGACCAGGATTTAGATGCCCTCAAACAAGAAGCACTCCAGCAGGCTTCTACTAACCTAGAAACAGGGGAAACAGAACTTAGAGTAGAAAACCTCATCCAAGCTCTAAATAGTTTTGGTTACGACTCTGATAAGGTTCTACCTAAACAGCAAAGAAGGGCAACAAAAGAACAACAATTAGCTCAACTCTGGGAACAACGTGAACATAAGAGTGATGAATTTATTAATGCTGATTCAGAGACTACCAAAAATCAGCTTAATACTGAACTTAACCAAATTAACCAGCAACTAAATTCTGTGTGTACCTTATTAGGATTAAGCTATGACCAAGCAGCAGACTTAGCTCAAAACCTGATTGCTGCCAGAACTCCTACCACCTACACAGTAGAGGAAGTAGAAGAAAAGGTTAGGAGTGCGATTTCAGAGTATGAAACTGCTAGCAAAGAACATCAACTAGCTCAGCTTACCAAAATTAGAGAAGAAGCCTTAAACCAAGCTAAGGCTGAACTTCAAGCGGCTCAAGATAGCAAAGACAAAGCAAAACAAGAAGCTACTCAACTTAGACAGGAATTAGAACAACTCCAAGAACAAATTGCTCAAACCCAATCTTTGCAAAAGCAATTATCAGAAAAAGAACAACGTATAGCTGATCTAGAAAAGATACTTAGAGATACCAATAATCCCTGGCACAATAACCTAACCCAAGAAGCGGCTCAAGCAATCGAAGATAAATTAACCCAAGAGTATCAACAAGTAGTAGATTTTGCCCAACAGCGTATTCAACAACTAGAAGCAGAAAACCAAAAGCTCAAACACAAACAGCCTCTGGTAGAGGAAGAATTTTTCTCTGGAGCCAAAATCCTTGTAATTCAAGATGACCAGTGGGAAGGTTGTACAGGAGTCGTCTGCGATCGCCATGGTCAAGGTTGGTGGGTGGAACTAACTGATAGCGGAAACCAAACATTCCGAGCATTATTCAAACCCCAGCAGCTAACTACTAACCTCCCTCCAGTTGATAGTTTAGCTGTACAAGTAATTGAGCAACGTTACCACAAAGAAAATCAAACCTTACGAACTAGTAGTCTGTCATAATCAATTTTGTGAACAATATGAGAGAATAGAAAAGGAAGTCTACTGGAAGCTCAAAGGAAAAATGCAGAAACGTTACATAGTGAGATTAAAACAAGAAGAAAGACAACAACTCCAAGAATTAGTATCGAAGGGAAAAGCAGCAGCCTACAAAATCAAACACGCGAATATACTGCTAAACATAGATATAAATGGACAAGGATGGACAGACATCGAAGCAGCTAAAGCGTTTGGTTGTCACCGAAACACAGTAGCGAATCTGCGACAAAGACTAGTTGAAGAAGGTATAGAAAGAGCATTGGAGAGAAAGAAACCCAAAAGTCCATCGCGACCAAGAATATGTGACGGAGAAGCACAGGCAAAGCTGATAGCCTTAAGGTGTGGAGAGCCACCAAAGGGACAAGCACGTTGGACATTAAGACTCCTGGCAGACAAACTAGTAGAGCTAGAGATTGTGCCAGAGATTAGCTATGAAACAGTAAGACAAGAGCTGAAAAAAACCAGTTAAAGCCGCATCTGCGTAGGCAATATGTAATTCCACCCAAAGCAAATGCTGAATTTGTGGCCCACATGGAAGATGTACTGGAAGTTTATCACCGACCCTACGACCCTAAACATCCCATGATATGTATGGACGAACAACCGGTGCAACTTATCAAAGAAACTCGAACTGCGCTACCAGCCCAACCAGGATGTCCAGAATCATTCGATTACGAATATGAACGTAATGGAACTGCCAACATTTTCATCTTTACAGAGCCTCTTTCAGGCTGGCGCAAAGTTATAGTTACAGAGCAAAGAACTGCGGTAGATTGGGCAAAACAAATACAATGCTTGCTCGATGAAGACTACCCCGAAAGTGAAACAGTAACTCTTGTGTGCGACCAGTTAAACACTCACAACCAAGCTTCTCTCTACAAAGCCTTTGAAGCACCAACAGCCCGTCGTTTAGTAGAAAAGCTAGAGATTCACCATACACCCAAGCATGGAAGTTGGCTGAATATTGCCGAGATTGAGTTATCTGCATTAACTAGACAATGCTTGGATAGACGGATTGGAGAGCGCGAAATATTAAAGAGTGAAACTCAAGCTTGGTGTGTGGAGCGCAATCGATTGCAAAAATCGGTGGATTGGCAATTTAGCACCGAAGATGCCCGTATCCGCCTCAAGAGTCTTTATCCACATATTCATAATTGACAGACTACTAGGTTGCAGCGACAAGAAGCTCACCTCAAACAAGAAATTGCTGAACAAGATAAAACCAACAGGCTTCTTGCTCAAAGGAATGCTGATTTAAGTTCTAAACTTCATCAACAAACCCCCAAAGAATTACAAAAGCTACTCAAAACTCCTGCTAGTCAATTCGGTGCGATCGCCTCTGATTATGGTATCCCTCGCTGGACTCGACAAGGGTACATAACTAATACCGGACAGCAGTACAACGGTAATCTCCTTTCTGCTCTACTAGCTTTCGTTGGGGATGTGATGAGCAATCAACTTCAGCTACAAACAGTTTGATATACCACAGCACAAAAAAAGTTAGGTACTACTTTTAAGTTCCAAGGAAAAGAAATGACACCTAATCCTCAAGAAGCGGCTGAGTTTCAGAACTGGCTATGGGGTAGATTAGAGCCAAGATTGTTTGCTATTTATTACGCTCCAGTTAGCTATCATACTATTGCTTTATTCGCTGGGGTAAGCGAAAATACTGTCAAACACTGGATGCAAAATCCAGAAAGTCGTTCCTATCGCCAACCTAGCCAGACTGCCATGAACTTACTAGCTTTGGTAGCTTGGTTTCTGAACACTTTTGATTTAACTCCAGAAGAGTTGGTAGAAATATTTGAGCAGGAGCAGAGAAATTGAGAGTATTGGCCTAGTAATTCTAGCTTATCTAATGGGCCAAAACCTTCTTTTTGACATCCTCCCCGACCTAGAAGGTACGGGGATTCCAATTTAGAACAATTCTAACTGGATAGTTGACGTTTCATAGGCTGCTGCTACAGTTGTAGTCTTACACCTGCCTCCACGTCCGTTTCTTGCTCCGCGTTCCCTTGCGCCTTTCGGCGGCGCGGGTTCGGTGCGCTTTAAAGTCTCAGGGTGTCCCCCCGCGACTAAGATATTTATGGCGGCATTAACGTCTCTATCGTGAACTGCACCGCAATTCAAACAAGTCCATTCTCTAATAGAGAGTTCCTGCTTACCACCTCTGAAACCACAACAAGAGCAAGTTTGTGATGTTGGTTCCCATCTATCAATTACCCTAAATTCTCTACCATACATTACTGATTTAGCTTCTAGCATCGTTCTAAAACTACGCCAACCTAAATCACTTATGGCACGGGACAACTTACGGTTTCGGAGCATTCCTGATACGTTTAAGTCTTCTGAGATTATCGTTTGGTTTTCACGAATTATCTTAGTTGACAGCTTATGTAAAAAATCTGTTCTGGTGTCTTTTATCTTGGCGTTAAGCTTGGCTACTCTCCTTCTAGCTAATTCTCGTCTCTTACTACCTTTCGTCTTTCTGGCAAGGTTACGTTGTAGTTTTCTGAGCTTCTTTAGTTTCTTTTTTAAGGGTTTTGGGGCTTTGATTTTCTCTCCATTACTTAATGTGGCAAAGTCAGTGATTCCTAAGTCGATTCCTATGCTTGAATCGCATTTAGGTAAGTTTTGTGGTTGTATTTCAACTACGAAGCTTATGAAGTATCTATCAGCACTATCTTTGATTACGGTTAGAGATGTGGGAGTTGAGGGAAGTTCTCTTGAGAATATAGGTGTAATGTTGCCAATTTTCGTTAGGTAAACTTGTTGTTCTTGGATTGAGAAGGCTGATTTGGTGAATGCTGCACTTTGTTGATTACTGCGCTTTTTGAACCTTGGTGGTAAGACTCTTTTACCTTTTCTTTTGCCCTTACACGAGTCGAAAAAGTTTTTATAGGCTGCGGCTAAGTTTCTTAAAGTTTGTTGTAAGGGGACTGCTGATACATCTCTTAGCCACTTTCTTTCTTCACTCTTTTTGGCTATGGTTAACAGGCTAGATAGTTTGTTGTAGTTTAATGCTTTGCCTTCACTTTTGCATCGTGCCAGAGCATCGTTCCAAACGACGCGGATACAGCCAAATAGTTGAGCAAGTTTTGGTTTTTGCTCCTTCGTTGGGTAAAATCTGTATCTGTATCTAGCTTTCATGTTGGTTGCAACAGTTGCTATTGGCAAATTATGTTTATTGTACCTGAAAAAATCAACGAATCCGCCCTAAAACGGCGGGGTTTTAAACCTTTTTTTGTTTTGATAACCTATGATGAACCAAATCCTCAAGCTATGAGAACTAAGCCAGATAAAGGTATTTATGTAGTATAGTCTCTGCGTAAAGTAACAAATAACTGGTTATATAGTTGTTTAATTGGCGATCGCAGTATACTTTCAACGGATGAGTACATTTAGGCGCTTTAACCTCTCAATCCTTGTCGCCTACGGCAACGTTACGCAAACCCGATTCCCTATCCCCGATGTCCAAAACTTCGAGTCATATCATCGCTCTATTTAACCAGTCTGGTGGTGTTGGCAAAACCAGCCTGACCATGAATTTAGGCTATCAATTAGCTAAACGCAAAAAGCGAGTTCTGTTAGTGGATATGGACCCTCAAGCTTCTTTGACTACCTTTATGGGAATTGATCCGGTGGATTTGGAAGCAACAGTTTATGAAGCAGTTGTAGCAGAGGAACCTCTAGCTATTCACAAAGAAATTCACAAAATGGCACTTGCCCCTGCTAACATCAATTTAAGTGCTGCTGAACTAGAATTAGTTTCTGCTCTCATGCGGGAGATGCGTCTCAAAAATGCTCTATCTCAGGTTAGGAAAGATTACGACTTCATTTTGATTGATTGCCCTCCTAGTTTGGGGATTTTGACAGTTATTAGTTTGATTGCAGCTAGTCACGTTTTAGTGCCAATTCAAACTCAGTTCAAAGCTTTCCAAGGTACAGATTTATTGCTAAATACTGTAGCTAGATTACGTAAATCAGCAAACCCTCAGCTTAAGTTTGCTGGATTTATCCCTACCATGTACGATGGACGCACAGCCCAGGAAACGAGAACCTATCAAGCGATTAAAGAGCAACTTTCTCCTTTGGCTACGGTTTATGATCCTATCCCCCGCTCCATTGCTTTCGCTGATGCTAGTGAAAAGAGAGTTCCCCTCGCTATCTATAAACCAAAGCATCCTGCGGTTAAATTACTACAAAAAATTGCTAGAAGTTTAGAAAAATTGTCGTAACATTTTCTTATGGTAAGTACCCGCAAAAAAGACCAACCCTATAGCAGTAAACTTAGGGGTGTAGCTGCACTCTTGGGAGAGCCTGTTACAGAAGTAGCTAGCCAATCAGTAGCTATCAATTTAATCGAAAAGCCTGGTCAACAGCCTAGACGTTATTTTGACCCTGAGAAAATGGAGCAATTGGTAAGCTCTGTTAGGCAACATGGTATCCTCGAACCCATATTAGTTAGACCCCTAGATTCTGGAAGATATGAGTTAGTTGCCGGAGAAAGGCGTTATCGGGCTGCTCTTGAAGTAGGACTTGTAGAAGTACCTGTTGTTATTAAAGAGCTTGCGGATGAAGAAGCGCAGCAGTTAACTTTAATCGAAAATCTCCAACGGGTTGATCTTAATGCCATAGAAGAAACAGAAGGGATTTTACAGCTATTAGCTTTTCGTTTAAACAAAACCTTAGATGAGGTAGCTTCTCTACTTTACAGGATGCAAAATGAAGTCAAAGGAAAAGCTACCCAAAACGTTTTGGGTAGTTCTCAAGAAGAAGCTATTAAGGAGCTATTTGACTCTTTAGGAACCATAACTTGGGAGTCTTTTGTTAAGAGTCGCCTTCCTTTACGAAAACTGCCGGAAGAAATTCTTGAAGCTCTACGTCGGGGAGAAATAGCTTATACCAAAGCAATAGCTATTTCGCGGGTCAAAGATTCACAACAAAGAAGAGAGCTATTAGCAGAAGCGGTTCAAAATAATCTTTCTCTTGCTCAGATTAAAGTAAAAGTTAAATCTATTCTGCCTCAGCCCAAATCCCTACCTTTAAAAAGTAGAATGCAGGAAGCTTACCGCCGTCTCAATTCTTCTCAGTGTTGGAACAATCCCAAAAAGCAAAAGAAACTAGAGAAGCTTTTGGGTCAAATTGAAGCTATGGTTGCGGAAGATTGATAGTAAGGTTAAAGAAAGTTGGGAAGACATGGTATTGAAAAACAACTTAGCCGTGTTTGAAGATTTTATTTGTTTTTGTCTTTGAGTATCAGAACCAACAAATAAAATAGATTGCTAGAGTTAGTGTTTTAAGAATTATGATTTCTGAAAATATCAGTGAACCAGAAGATAAGTATATCAACATTCTAATCGATTTCGGCTTTAAAAAGTTGTTTGGTGTAGAACCAAACAAATATCTCTTGAAAGATTTTCTAAATTCAATACTTCCGGCACAACATCAAATTAAGAATCTAACCTATCAGAAAAATGAACATTTGAGTAATGCTCCCTTAGATAGAAGTGATTGTAATAGAGAATGCACAATTCTACCCACTATTGTTAGTCAAACATCTTTCGGTACTTCTCCTGATTCCGTTGCTGATACTTATCAACTACTTCAGCTTGAACCTTGGCTTGCTCCCATTCCCCATTCTGCTGGGCTGTCAATCTTTTCCTGACTTGCTCTCTGATTTCTGCTACCTTTTTGCCATTTTCCCGCCTAGTTCGCAGAAAATCTAGCATAGGTTGAGGATACTTCACCTTACCTAAATATTCCCTAGCTAGAATTTGCTCTAAATTGAAGCCTTTCAACTCCGGTAGCCAAATATTAACAAATTCTAAGTTCGGGTCTTTATCCTGAAGACTTTTCTCAGGATTGTAAATGCGAATAGTTTTAGCTAAAGGATTAGTAATACCAGCCTGCATCTGCCACTGCCAATGGTTAATAGCAATATCTCCATCTACTAAGCAATTCATAAAATGCTTCGCTCCATGAAACCAACTGACCCCACAGTTGATACACAAAAAAGTAACCACCATCGCTCGCATCCGAAAGTTTAACCAGCCATATTGCTGTAACTGTCTCATAGAAGCATCTACTAAAGGAAAACCTGTTTGTCCTTCTTTCCATTTGTGTAGGTATTCTTCTTGTTGTGGCGTTAGCTGCCAATTGTAAAGTGAGTCAAACTCGCTATACCAGTTCTTCTGTGCCAACTCTGGGTGAAAGTACAGTCTCTGAGTAAAGCTTTCATGCCACCTGAGTCTATCAAGGAAAGCTCTTAAACTGAACTCTAGCTTTTTCTGACCAATTTCTTTGAAATAGTGGGCTTTTTCATAGGCTAGCTTGTTGATCTGCCTAACGGACAATGTACCCCACATTATGTGGGGTGAAAGCTGGGAAGTTGCTCCTTTGAGGGCAAGGAAAGGTTGAGAGAGCTTCCAGTGATAGCCTTTGTATCTGTAATCTATAAAAGTTTTAAGCTTTGATAGCCCTTGGCTAGAGCCACCGTCAAATAGAGGGCTTTTTTGGCTGAAAAGGTGAGTATACTTTTGCTTAAGGTGAGATAAGCTTACTAAGCTGGAACCCCGATTAGGCTCTTGTGGACAGAGAAGTTTTTCTAAATCTAGGGTTCTAATTTCTTCAGGAGTGGGAATTAAAGGCTGTTTTTGATAGTCGTAGAACTGACTACGCCAAGTATTCATTCTAGACTCATTCAGAATTAGGAAGTTGTTGTTGCCAATGTGACAGCTTACTTGCAATCGCTGACAGCTTCCCACAATTTGAGTATCTCTGGTGAGGCCGTAGCTAATTTGTCTGTCTCTGTGGAAGTATAGTTCTGGTTGATAGTTGTTAGTGAGTAGAAGTTGGAGAAGGTTTTCGATAACTGCAACGGAATTACCTTCTAACAAATAAAACTGACCTCCTATACTTTGGAAATCTAGGTTTAGTTGTTCTAAAGATTCAAAGAGAAAGCGTACTCTAGAGCCGCCGATTTCTGACCAAGTATTATAGAAATAGGGGTCAACAATGAAAAAAGGAAGGCAGAGGGCATTTTCCCCGGTTCCCTGCTGAAGTAGCCAGTTATCAGCTATTCTCAAGTCTCTGCGAAACCACAATAAATTGACTTTCAAAGATTTCTCCTTCAATAAAGCATCTTCAGATACTTTAAGTTTAGAAAGTTTCAGTTAACTCTGAGCAATTATTCACTTTTCGCTTTATTTAACAAACGGTAGGAGATCGAAGTCTTGACGTATTTCTAGAAGAGAATGATTGAGTAGGGATTCATAATTGAGAAAAGGGTAACATCTTCTAGTGCCAAGTCTCATCAAGCCATATTGAAAGCTACTTTAGAATTATTGGGAGAAGTTGGTTTTGAAACCATGAGTATTGAAGCCATTTCAGCCCGTGCAGGAGTGGGTAAAGCTACTATTTATCGGCGCTACAGTGGCAAAGAGGAATTAGTAGCTGACGCGATTGAAAGTATTAGACAAGACGTGGTGATTCCTGATACAGAAAATTTTTGGAGTGACATTGATGAGATTATTGAAAATGCTGCACAGATTACCCTCAATCCTTTGGGAAGGCAAACTATAGCCATGATCATTAGCAGTGCTTCTGGTAATTCTCAATTTGCTCAAATTTATTGGACAAAATATTTAGAGCCACGTCGAAAAGCCTTTGCTACTGTTATCGAACGAGCTAAAACAAGAAATGAAGTTCCCATCGATCTCGATTCTGGTCTAGTGTTTGACTCCATGAGTGGGATTATGCTTTATGCCCTTATTTTTCCTCCTACCACCGAATCTTGGAGAGACTATGTTCGACGTGCATTACATTTATTGTTCTAAGGAGTACTCAACATATCTCAATTAGAATAAACTTTACTCATCATAACTCTACAAACCATTGCCGATTAAAATAAATGGGCCCCAATAGTAAGGATGGGCTAAGCGATTCTGTGTTGGAGCTTCTAATCCCTCCTCAAACCTGGCACGGATCTCGATTATACTGCGAGAGTCGTTACCAAGAGAGTTGTATTCCCCATTAATCAAGGCGATTTGCGCCTGACGTAAGGCTTCAGCCTTGCTGTATTTCTGTGTGGCTAAAGCAGCATAGAAGGCATTCATCAAAGTTTGGGTTCCGCCATCATCTACTGACCATAGGGAAGCGATCGCAGCTTTAGCCCCGGCATCCTGCATTAAGTAGCCAAAACCAAGAATTTCTCGCCCATCCTCACCTAACTCTCCCCCTAAACCAGTTTGGCAAGCACTGAGAACAACCAAGTCAACGTTATTGATACTCCATTTTTCATCCACTTCTTTTAGGGATACGGTTTCTCCACTCCCAAAGAGGATAAATGATTCTTCTGGTTTGCCAGGAACTAGAGCCGCATGGGTGGCGAAGTGAAGCACTGTGTAGGTGTCCATGTTGTCTTCAAAGGTGTCTTTATTAAACGCCTCATCCACCAACTTATCTGTGTTCGGAATAGTAGAAGCAAGAATTTCTACCTCCCGTCCCGCAAACTTTAACCCGGAAAAGGGAAAGGTGCGATCGCCTACTTGCACGCTATGGTTTCCATTCACAAACGCCCCAGCTAAAATATTCAGTTCCTGGGAAGGTTCATCATTCCAATCCGTGAGATTGCGGGCGGTAATATTATTAACCCGGAACCTTTCTACCAGCCACTGTTCCCCATCGTGGAGGGCAGCTAGGGGAATATAGCGCAGTTGACCATCAGGAGCATAAATTATCGTTTCTGCTTCTGCGGTAGTGAGGTCATTTTCTAGGGGTTTGATTAGCCAGTTATAGAGTTTTTGACCATGTTTTCTCACATCGGGAGAACGTCTCTTCAAAGCTTGGCGGTAGGCAACGATGGTGCGGTTCAATTCCTCTCTTGTCACGGTAACGGTGCGACGGATGGGGGGAGAGTTGGGAGTGGTGAGGAGGAGTTCCAGGCGGTCTTCCAGGATGAGGGGATAGAGGAGGACAGCATTTTGGTCGATATCTTGCAGGTCATCGGAAATGCTTTTTAATTGGTCGAGGGGGACATTTCTGCCTTGGGAAATGAGGCTAAGTTGTTGCACCCAAGCTTGCACATCTTCCCTTTTTGTGAAGCTAGTCAGCAAAGTAACTAATTCTTCCCGTTGGTTCGTTAAGGTTTTAAGGCGTTGCAGTTGAGCTTCGCTTCTTTGGGCCAGGGGAATGCCCTTGAGTTCCTCTTGCAATTGGCTGAGTGCTTTACCGTTGGCAATGGCTTTGTCTTGCAGTTGGGCATATTCGGTGATGATTTTTATTTCTGGGGCTAAGTTAACTACTTTCTCATCCCCTTCTCCCCTGACATTTTGCAGATAGTCTTCCAATTCCTGAACTTTGAGGAGATCCAGCACTTGTTGGGCTTCGAGGATGCGGTTTTGTTGCAGGAGGAGGTCGCCTAGTTTGCGGTATGTGTCAGCTACGGTGGCGGTGTAGGATTCTTGTTGGTCTGTTGGTAATCCTTTGATATCGGCGCGGATGGTTTCGTAGATGTTGACTGATTGTTTGAGGAAGATGATGGCTAGTTGCGGTTGGTTTTGTTTTTCGAGGACATAGCCGAGGTTGTTGAGGATTGTACCTTCACCAGAGCGATCACCCACCTCCTGCTTGATAGTCAAAGCTTGCTGAAAGTAAACGGTAGCTTTTTTGTATCTTTCTAAATTATTAGAAACTCCGCCTAAATTATTGAGAGTAGTACCTTCACCAGAGCGATTGCCTACTTCCTGACTGATAGCCAAAGCTTTCTGAAAATAAGTAATGGCTTCCTGATATTTTCCCAAACCTCGGTAAACTTCGCCCAAATTGTTGAGAGTAGAACCTTCACCACTCCGATTACCTACTTCTTGCCTGATAGCCAAGGATTCCTGATAGTAAGTGATCGCCTTTTCATATTTCCCTATGCTTTGATAAACTACCCCCAAATTGTTGAGAGTAGTACCTTTCATCAGACGATTACCCACTTCCCGATGAATAGCCAAGCTTTGTTGTAGGTAGGCGATCGCATCCTCATATTTCCCCGTACTTTGGTAAACTAACCCCAAACCATTGAGGGTAGTGCCTTCTCCACTTCGATCACCTACTTCCTTACTGATAGCCAAAGCTTGTTGAAAGTAGGTGATCGCATCCTCATATTTCCCCGTACTTTGGTAAACACCACCCAAATTGCTGAGGGTAGTACCTTCTCCACTTCGATTACCTACTTCCTTACTGATAGCCAAAGCTTGTTGAAAGTAGGTGATCGCCTCTTCATATTTCCCCGTACTTTGGTAAACAGTACCCAAACCATTGAGGGTAGTACCTTCTCCACTTCGATCACCTACTTCCTTACTGATAGCCAAAGCTTGTTGAAAGTAGGTGATCGCCTCTTTGTATTTCCCTGTGCTTTGGTAAACAGTACCCAAACCATTGAGAGTAGTACCTTCTCCAGCCTGATCACCTATTTCCCGTCTTATAGCTAAGGCTTGCTGATAATAAGCAATAGCCTTCTCATCTTTTTCCAAACCTCGGTAAACTTCGCCCAAATTACTGAGAGTATTACCTTCTCCAGAGCGATTACCTACTTCTTTGTGGATAGCTAAAGCTTGTTGAAAGTAGGTGATCGCCTCTTCATATTTCCCTGTGTTCTGGTAAACTGACCCTAAATTGTTGAGGGTAGTACCTTCCATTCGTCGATTATCTACTTCTCTATGGATAGCCAGAGCTTGTTGAAAGTAGTTGATTGCCTCTTCATATTTCCCTGTGTTCTGGTAAACTAACCCTAAATTGTTGAAGGTAGTACCTTCCATTCGTCGATTATCTACTTCTCTATGGATAGCCAAAGCTTGCTGAAAGTAGGTTATCGCCTCTTGGTATTTCCTTGTGCTTTGGTAAACTACCCCCAAATTGCTGAGGGTTATACCTTCTCCACCCCTATTATCCACTTCCCTAACAATAACTAAGGCTCGCTGAAAATAAGTGATCGCATCCTCATGTTTTCCCGTGTTTAGGTAAACAGCACCCAAACCGTTAAGGGTAGTACCTTCCATTGAACGATTACCCGCTTCTCGGAAAAGCTGCAAAGCCTCCTGCAATTTCTCAAACGCCTCTGCAAACTTACTAACCCGCCACAAATCAAGAGCTTCAGAATATAACTGCTGCGCCCTAGCATCCTTCTCCTCAACTGTTTCCGCCCTCACCAATCCAGGTTGTAATCCAAAACTTAAAGGCAGAAAAGGAGCAGCAACGGCCAGCAACAAAACCAAACCAAGGCGAGAAAGATTCTTCAACCCCAACAAGCGTAACAGAGAAAAGTCAGACATTGTTTAGACCAGATAAACTTAACTACAAGGAAGGCAAACTTTAGCAAAATTGTACCTGTCTATGTTTCTCAGCTAACTTAAATTATTTATGCTGTTCTGAATTATTGACATCGAACTTTACTGATAAGTCTCACGGGGTGACAAGTATCTTAAAGCCAAGTCAGTTAAGGTTTCTAGCTCACCGACTTTCAAAAAGATTAGAGTTTATTGATAGGTCTGTTGACACCTAGATAGCACTCAAGATGGTAACAGTTGAGTAGCTTACGATTTGTAAATGCAGCGTCACCAAGAGTCAGCCTTTCAACGTCGTCAGGCAGAAGCCATAGTTATGGCCAAACTACACAATTCCCGTAAGCTGTTACTACGGATGAACCGGAGCAAAAAGATTACTAAGGTGAATAAAGCCGTTAATAAGATTGCTCAGATTATTGATAAGCTACCCTCAGCTAAATCGGTTGAGAGTTTGTTAGGTTACGAAGGGCAGAGCGCTCATTTGTATTACCAAGCCTTGGGAGTACTTTTTAATGGCAAGTTTACTTTTGCCAAGCGTACCCGTCGTCCTCCCACTGACCCCATTAACAGTCTGCTCAGTCTAGGTTATACTCTATTACACCAAAATGTTTTTTCCTTGGTACAGGCAGTAGGTTTACACACCCATTTTGGTAATCTCCATACTCCCCGCCGTAATCATCCGGCTTTGGTTTCTGATTTAATCGAGGAGTTTCGCGCTCCAGTAGTGGATTCTTTTATTGCTTATTTAGTTAATTCCAAGATTTTTAAGCAAGGGGATTTTACTCCGGCAGATCCAAGGGGTGGGGTTTATCTTCATCCTAGTTCTTTGCGGAAGTATCTTAAACACTGGCAGGAGAAGTTACAGACTCAAGTTACCCATCCCCATACAGGTTATAAGGTAAGTTATTATCGTTGTTTGGAGTTACAGGTATGGGAGTATATTGCTTGTTTGAAGGGAGAGCAGGAGGTTTATCGACCAATGATGTGGAATATTTAGAATATCCAAGATGTTGTAGCTTTTAGCTCAGGGAGAAAATAGAAGGGGCAAAAAGTCAATATCATAATGACATGGTTTTGACCCTGAATAGCTGCTAAGGTAGTGAGCAAAGATTTTTCACTTTTCGTAATCGCTCTATTTCTTGCTATTACTGAGTTTCAACCTGATTTTTTGTCCTTTTATTTAGGGGGGTCAAGGAATGGCTGAAATGTCCATTCTTTCGTTGACCCCCACAAATAGCCTTCTGAGTAAGAGTTCTAGCTGTTATGAGGTGGCATTTACTGCTAATTATTATCAATTATTTGAGGGGTGAGTTGACCCCCCTAAATTTGATGGTTTATAATGACCTCATACCAAAGCTTTCATAAGCCGAGGGGTTCACCAATTACCTAAATTGGTCTTGTTGGAAACGCCGAAGCCTTTCTTATTTTTTTCCTTTTTTGTTGGTTCACCAATTACCTAAATTGGTCTTGTTGGAAACATTTGAGAGACAGAGACATCGTCTTTATTATCTCGGTTCACCAATTACCTAAATTGGTCTTGTTGGAAACCTTAGTACCACCGCAGGTTCTACATGAGCGTCTTGGTTCACCAATTACCTAAATTGGTCTTGTTGGAAACTAGGCCATCCAGCCTGTCACCTTCGGAGAAGGCTTCGTGGTTCACCAATTACCTAAATTGGTCTTGTTGGAAACACTAACAGAGATAATTCTGAAGGGGGGATAGCTCTAAGGGTTCACCAATTACCTAAATTGGTCTTGTTGGAAACTTCCTTTTTCACATTTTCCCCCGCCATTCGAGGTGGTTCACCAATTACCTAAATTAGTTTTGTTGGAAATAGCAAAAACAGGCGCAATGGGAGTTGCAACGATAGCCGGGTTGACCAATTACTTATTCTCAATCAATAGTAGAAAAACGCTCAACCAAAGCCTGAGCCTTGCTTAACTGAAGTTTTACCAAATCTGGTGGCGCAAGAAATTGAGCGCTATCCATATGCTTAAAAACCCAAAAACCAAATTCCTGGAAAGAACGAGGAGGTAAATTGAGTGAGTAATCAATGTAGGGATATTCCTTTTGCTTATTCTTTTTAGGAGTACGAATCCTTTGAGAAGGGTGGCGACATTCTCCTTCTAAGATAAAATTAACAACCGGAGGAAAAAACCTGACCTTAACCTCTGTAAAAGATAAATTACCGCAACGCTCTAAATACTGCTCTTCCGGCTTACCCAAATATAAACCCCAACCAGTTTTCAATAACTTTTGTGCAACCTTAAGACTAGCTTTTTGCTTTTCGATACCTCGTTGGGTTTGAGAAACAATTGGGCAGTAATTCTTGAAACGGTCTAAACGCCCTATAGCTAGATGGTTAGTTTCCCCAGAATTGTAGAAGGGACTATCCTCCTCAAACAAAAGATACCAAGCAACATCATAATAAATTAACTGCAAAGGATAAACTTGCTTTGAACCAACTTGACCACTTTGATAATGGTCAGCAAAACGATAAAGTTCTATCTTATTTCCTAATGCGATCGCTTCTTCAACCGTATCAAGACATTCATAAAGAGTACCTTGATGATATTTACCCTTAGCTCTCTTCTCCTCTGAATCGGTGTAGATAATAGCCCGATTGAGGTAAGCCCTTATGGGGTAAAACAAATCTTCCCCTATAGATAAATCAAGCCCCCGCAAACGCTTCTCTAATGTGCGGTAACAAGCAACAATCTTAGAGTCTCTTTGATATTCAGCCTGAGAAGCCAAAGCATTAAAAGCTAACTTTAGTTCCTCTTGGCTAAGAGCGCCTGTTCCGAGATAATAACCCCAACGATACATTTTTTGCCTCAACAAACCGTAATCCCTCAAAGTTGCCAAGTCACTGGAAATAGTAGAAGCAGAAGGATAATCATCTGGTAGCTCGAAATTCAGAGTTTTAGCTAGCAACTGTAACTTATCTCGAATCAGTGCTTTAGCATCATGTTCTCCTTTAGTACTCTTTTCTGTGGCAGTACCTACCCCAGGAAAGTTAGCCAGAGTAGCGATTAACAACATGATGCGTTGAAAAGATAACTCATCAGCATAGGGATGCAGCTTCGGTGGTTTAGCCATTGACTAATAGGTCGTTAATGTAGAGTTACTATAGGGGGCATTGGTAGATGCAGGTATGGTTGCTCCCATATTAAACTAGCTTTTTGGGAGCTAATAGCTAATAGCTAACAGCTAATAGCTGCGAACAGAAAAACTTTGCACATCATACGTTCAATTACCAACGCCGAGTTACTATAGGGTAGTCGAAAGTAAGAATGAAAAACAACTCAAAAGAAATCATTAACTTTAAGAAAATAAAAGAGCTTCCATGCAATACTATATGAAGCTTTGAAGCAAAGATATTTTTAGGTCAATAATCTCTTTTCCCTTTATTTCATCTCTCTAGAAAAGTTATCGTATAAACATAGTCAGGAGGAGTCAAAGCAAAGCTGCATTGTGCGTCTAAGGAAACTCGTTAAGGCAAAGACATCGATAAATTCGGTCAACCGCCACAGCGAGGTACAACCAGTGAACAGCACCCAGCAACGTCCCCGTCCCCAAGCTCAAACTCAGGCTTCCTGGAAAAAGCTGCGTCAGCAGTATGGAGGCTTCGCCATCAAAGCGGTGGTAATTGCCCTCACCAGTGGTATCTCTGCTTGCGGAGATAACCTGCTGCTCGATGTCGCCTTGCCAACCCTAGTGGGAATTGGCTTAGAGGCGGTCAACGAGAGAGACAGCAGACGGGTAGAGGAACAGCTACGACGACTCCGGACTAAGTAGGGAGACGGGGGAACCCCCCCTGTTTTCCTTGCTGTTGCCGTTACCAAAATAGGGCAGATGGAATAAGTAAATAAGCAATACAGAATTTCAGGGTTTGCAGCTTCGTTAGCCAACTTTTTAAATTTGGACTTTTAACTCAAATATGTATACAGCTATTTCCTTTGCACCAGTG
Organism: uncultured cyanobacterium; assembly: GCA_963793425.1. GTDB lineage: Bacteria > Cyanobacteriota > Cyanobacteriia > Cyanobacteriales > CAWCAG01 > CAWCAG01. The sequence goes on from CAWCAG010000002.1 coordinate 51,007, forward strand.
CAAGGTTTTATTGAAAAGTCTCGTAAGTTGAGAGATTTGTTTGGAGCATCTCTAATCCTCTCCCACCTTACCTCTAAACTAATTGAAGGGCTGATTCCTAAGCAAGAGAGGGGAGAAAGAGTTATTTCTCCAGGGTTGCTGCAATTCGAGAAGGGTATGCCCAACAAAATTTTGCTAAAGGGGGAGTATTCTTCAGAAGAGATTAAGAATGTTTTCTTATTGAGTTGGAAAAATTTATTGACCGAGTGTAAAAAGTGGCTACAAGAAAATGTACAGGTTGACTCTGGGTATCAATGGGAGAGACACTGGCGTAATTGGGGCAACCATGCTTGGGAAGTCTTCTGGGGTGTGGGAGATACACCAGATTCAGCAATGAAAGACTTGGAAAATCGCAAACTTTCCCGTCGTTGGACAGCTATCAATTGGCAGTGGGATAGTTCTAGTCTTAGTGGTGCAGACGGTATCGTCTTTCCTAATATGAGTTCTCCGGACTTTGCACCCCAAAAAGATAAGTCAAAGGAAGAAAAGAAGGAACAAAACCGTAAGCATAAAGAAGCTATTGATAGTTTTTATCGGCAACTGGCAGAAGTTTTAGATGATTCTAAGTCTAATGCTTCTCAGAATGAAGATGATGAACCAGAAGGGAAATTCATTGACTCCAACGAAAGATTAAGCATTCCGGAGTTAGTTAAACGTTTAGTTACCAGGGAAGATATTGCTGAAGAAGTAGGTATAAGCCAGTTACATCGTGGTTTTAAAGAAATTAGGCGTATTCCTGAAAAGAAAACAACTAATCCTGAAGAGTCACAGGGGCAGTGGACAGGTTGGTTTATGGGAGATGGGGATAAGGTAGGAGATTACGTCAAAGGTTTATATGAGAAAGAGGGAGAAGCAGGACTCCGGAGATTTAGCCATGCTCTCCGAGATTGGGGAAAACGATTCCAAGAATTTTTCCCTAGCAGATTGGGAAGGGTTATTTATGCAGGAGGAGATGACTTTTTAGGAGTTATTTATAGCAAAAAAATAAACCAACAGATTCCTGGGACTACAGCCGTAGATTGGTTGAGGGAATTGTCTCAAAAGTGGCAAGAGCATAAAGAAAAAATTACTCTCAGCGTTGGTTTTGTCTGGGCTGCGCCCCGTGTACCTCAGAGGGATTTATTACAACATTGCCGCCAAACAGAAAAACTAGCTAAGAGTTTAGGGCGCGATCGCGTAACGATTAGGGTGTTATTTAACAGTGGGCAATATGTGCAATGGAGTTGTCCTTGGAACTATTTGCACATATTAACCAAGTATCAAGATAGGGAAGGTATCGGTTATCGTAATGGAGACTTTCTACAGTATGAAGATGCTAAAGGCAATCCCTGGGACGAACCTCCTAATTGGAGTCATGTTTACACAGATTTAGCACACCTTAAAGCTAGGCACGTTATAGATTTAAACGCTAACGAAGATAATGCTGATGACCGCATCGCTTTGAAATTATTTGACCTCTATTTCCGTAAACAAAGTGAATATTTAACTGATAATTCAGAACGAATTATTGGTAAAAACGAGGGGCTAGAGTATACCGATGTAAACCATTGGATTGACGGCTTAATCCAAATCGGTTGGCATTTATGTTCCTAGCGTTGCTGATTTATGCCTGAATCAGAAAATGATACTGTCCGTAGCTCTTAGCCATTAGCAATTTTATGTTTAAACACCTAATTATTATCAACCCTCTGGGTACAATGTACGGTAGTTCAGGGGGCTTCCTTTCCCCAGAAAATTTAGTAGGTATCTCTCGGCGTAAGTTTCCCCCTGAAGCAGCTACCCTCTCTGGATTGTTTTTTCTTGCTGCTGAAGAAGGTGGAACTAAAGAGTTTGCTTCCCATAAAGAACTCAAAGGAAAGCTGCACGTTGCTGGGCCATTCTGGGCGAAGCTAAACGACCCCTATAACTTCTATGTACCAATCCCTTGGCATAAGGTCATAGCTAAAGAAGAAACAGATCAATGGCACATTGAGGAAGGTAAATGGCAGCGTAACCAAGAAGAAATCGAACCAGATTATAAGTGGCAAACTATTGATTCCTGGGATGATTCACCAGATACCATCTTAAGCAATGAATCTGCTAGTGCAGACCCTTGGAAGTTCACTCCGATTTTGCATCCTCATCTCAAACCAGAAGAGCGTTGTAGTAAAAGTGAAGATGGTTTGCTCTTAGAAAGTGCAGTGCAAATGCCAGAAGACCACTGTTTAGTTTACCTTTCTACCCACAAGTTACCGGATGGTTGGTATCGCTTTGGAGGAGAAAATCACACTGTAGAAGTTACTAGTGAGCCAATTGATGAAGGGCTTACAGAACAGTTTGACCAACCTTTAGGTAACGCTTTCACCCTCATAACGCCAGGAATCTGGGGTTCTAATCGCTTTTCTGAACGTTATCCTCAACCCTTAGCGCAAAAAGCACCAACAAAAGGTAAGCCCTTAATGCTAACGGATAAGCCTATTCCCTATCGCTACCGTCTCTCTGGCTTTATGGGTAGGGGGCGTTATGCTGTCGCCCCTGGTAGTGTCTATGTTCTGGAGAAGGCTTTAGAAGAGTCTTGGTGGGACTTACCTGAAGACTGGTTTCCCACTGAAGGTATCAGTCTGAAAAAAATGGGTTGTGGTCTTTGTTTACCTGTCAATATTAAAGGATTAGACAATGTATAAAAAAGCTTACGGAATCATTGAAACCCTTGCTCCTCTTCATGTAGGAGCAACAGCAGGAGAAGAAAGTGGGAATTTGAACTTAATCTTCCGTGACCAGTTTACTCAAACTGGCATTGTCCCTGGTAGTTCCATTCGTGGACGTTTGCGTTCTGAGATGCGTAATGACTTAGGAGAAGAAGAGGAAAGCTACTGGTATGGATACAAAGCAGAATCTACCCTTTCTGATAACACTACAGAATCTCGGATTAAGATTGAACACGCTTCTATAGTTTGGCTACCTGTATTTTGTCCTGGTCAACCTATTGTTTGGGTAACTTGTCCGATGTTACTGCAAAGATATAAACGTGTTGTGGGTATAGATGCAGACGTACCAGATCCCTACACAGCTTCTAACACTTTGCAACCTCTCCATGTAGAGGGAGAAGATAAGCTCTTTTTTAACTTCGGTTTCTTAACTATCGAAGATGAGCAAGATTTGTCTGCCTGGTTTCCTTTTGGTCAGGAACTTCCTGCTGTGGTTGTTGCTAATGATGAAATCGCTATGATTCACGACATGGCTCTTTATCGGCAAAGTAGGGTGAGATTGGAAGATGATGAAAAAAGAGTTAAAGGGGGACAGTTTTTCAACACAGAAGCTTTGCCAGAACAAACCATACTTATTTTCCCTATTGCTTTGAAGGAAAAGAAGGAAAGCCAAGATTCGCAAGAAGAAACAAAAGCCCAAAAAACTTGGCAACCTTTTAAAGATAAACGCACTGAAGACATCTATTTGGGAGGGCTAGAATCTATTGGTTTTGGTCATTGCAAGCTGCTAGTCAAAGATAGACAAGACTAACAAGGAAAACTAATAAAGGAGGAATAACTATGGCATGGCAATCCTACAGCTTAGACCAAGAAGCACATGATTTAGCACTAAAATACCGTGAAGATAAAGATGCAGCCAAAGAAGCACACAAGATGCGTATGACTGTAGCCTATGGTTTAGAACGCTTTTGGGGAGAACATCTGCGTTTAGAAGGTTCTAGCAAAGGTGATTACTGGCAAGATACTTGGCAAGCCTTGCACGATATTTTAGCCTTAGCAGGGATTAATTTGCCTAATGATGAGGTTAGTAGCAATGATACTGAGGCTATTGAAGCAATGGCAGCTAAAATCTGGGCTTTTCCTACTAATCATAGCAAAGTCGCTTTAGCTATCCTTACCCAGTTGTGTGACAGCATGGTTTGGTGGACGCAACGTTACAAAAAGCGCCAAGCAGATTAACTGAAAAGCTAACAGCTAATAGCTAACAGCTAATAGCTACGAACAGATTACTTTATAATCCTATACTTTAAATCAGCAACGCCAAATGCACAACAGAGTACCTTTAATGTACCAGGCACAATTGCCGGAAAGAGGAAAAATTCAATATGCAGGGGATGAAGGCCCTGCTGCTAAGTGGATTGAACAATGGCTAGAAGGGTGTCCACCTGTTCCTAGTAATGTGGATGAAAAGATACCTCTTTATAAACGCCGTAGCCTCAAACCAGAAGTAAAGATGCCTGAATTTGGGCCGGAGGTAGAAACTAAAGACTACACCTTCAGTTGGCGTTTTGTAACTGATGCTGGTCAAGATGAAGGATGTATCCGTCCGGTTATTGGTGCTAAGGGTTTACCTTTTATTCCTGGTTCGAGTATGAAAGGTGCTTTCCTGCGTCATTGCCCTCAGAAAAAGAAACTCAAGTACTGTGGTGGCGAGGTACGGGAAAAGGGAGAAATTAAGATGAAACCAGGGATTTTGCGTTTTCATGGCGCTTATCCTGTGGATATGTCTTGGGCAAAACGAAAGCGCTTGATGGATATTATTCATCCCCAGCAAGAACGTCAGGTGATGGAAAATAAAACTACTAGCGCACACGTGCAGATTTCCCTTTATCAACCAACTTTAAGGTTTGGTATTTCCAGTAGTAAAAAATTAACTACCCAAGAATGGCAGGAAGTTTGGGCTATTTGGGAACAAGCTTTAGGGGAGGGAATGGGTTCGCGGGTAAGTGCTGGTTATGGACAAGTTACATCTCTAGCTAGCCCGAAAAAGCCTTTGCTGGCAGTTCATTTGCAAGGGCAAGGATTAGCTTCCCAGTTACTGAATAATACCCCAGAGTTTCGTCCTAATATGTTTAAGGCAGCTTTGCGGGGTCACACTTTGCGTTGGTTAGCAGGGGTAACTGATAAAGAGACAGCTTTGGCTTTAACTAAACAACTCTGGGGTGGCATTGATGGGGAAGCAGGGGCGATAGTTGGTAAGTTGGGAGTTAACTTCGTTGCTGATGAAGAGAATCTTCAGGTAGGGAAATATCGCTATGATTTGCAAAAAGGTGAGTTAGCTGTTCACTGTCTAGCTAAAGTGAGTACTCAAGAAAAGAAAGAGTTACGAAAGTTGGTTAGACAAATAATTAGATTCTCCTTATTACTGGGGGGTTTTGGTAAATCTTGGCGTAGGATAGACCATGAGCTTTTTTTTCCTAGCTATGTCAATAACAGCAACAATCCTGGGATTGGTTGTCATTGGCAGTTTGCGGAGGAATCGGAGAAACTGTATTTGCCAGTTCACTCTCTAAAAAATGTTACAGATTTTCTGGACTATTACCAAAATTTGATTACAGAATGGGTGCAATCTAACCGAAAAACAACTGGTAACTCAGTCCGGGAGTGGCGGGAAGCATGGCATCCGAGTAAAGTTCAAGTGTGGGGTCGTATTGCCCAGAGTGAGAGAGATAGCACAGCCATTTACTGGTTACATGGGCCATACTCTGGTAAGAAATCGATTAAGAACACTGCCTTGACAGGAAAGATAGGGCAAATTGGTCGTCTTTGGCATCGTATGTATCCCCGTTACAAGAATTACAGAGACAAGAGTAGCGGAGAGATTGTTTTACGTTCTACAGGGGAGTATATAGAGTTGCTTACTCTTTTTCCTGATGAGTCTCAAACAACGACAGATTTTTTGAGATATCTATACAATGTGTCTGATTTTGAACTGTTGTTTGGCGAGATAAGATAACTTCTTCTCAACAAGAACATCAGAAATTGTGGTGATATCTAACGTCTACTTCTTATACTCTACTCTTTTTTGATATGGCAATTTGGCTTTTGACTATTGGTAATAGTGACGTTCAACTAAAAAGAAATGTGAAGTGGAAGGATTGGCAACGTGATTTTAAAAAAGGGCTAAATAACTGTAATTTTACTCCGGTAGACAACGAACTAGCTAACAAAACCAAGACTAGTCTTGTTCCTTCACGAGCTTTGGGATATGTTTACACTCAGGAATTGAAAGAAAAACCAGATAAAAAGGTAGATAGATACGCAAGTTTGGTATTTCCTCTTCTCAATAACTTTTGTAGTTGTTTGAAGGCAAACGAAGATGGAAAACAGAATATTGAACTATCTCAAATTGTCATTTTTGTGACAGACCAATCTCAAGTTTTTGCCAGCAACCAACTTAGTAAGTTCAATTGTCCTTATTGGCAGGATACTTGTGAGTTAGAGCCGATTATCTCCAAATATCTCAACGAAGCTTTTCCTAATGTCAGGCAAAAGTTCATTAGACTCTGCTCAAAGTCTTCTCAAGAAGGTCTAGAAAACTGGAATAGCACTTTAAATCTTGTCAAGGAAGAACTTTCTGCTCTATTACCTGAACTCAATCGAAATTCAGAAGAAACAATTTATGTAAGTCATCAAGCTAGTACTCCTGCTATCTCTTCTGCGGTGCAGTTTATGAGCTTAACTACCTTTGGCGATCGCATTAGGTTCTTAGTCAGTAATGAATACAATGATCAACCGGGGGAAATTATTGCTAGTTCTACTTATTTACGAGGAATTAAAGTTCAGCAAGCAACTGGTTTAATCAAAGCTGGCTCTCCTGGTGGCGCTATGCAGTTGTTGCAAGATGTAGAAGATATTAAAGCAGGAGATAAAAAAGAGTTAGATGCCTTGGTTAGTTTTTTCAATATTGAAAGTTCAGGAGATAGTAAAACTGATTTTGAAGTAGATATAACTATAGCTAGAATTATTAATGCCCTCGACTTGATTGAGAAGTTCTTTGAACAGGAAAATTACATTCAAGGAATTACTCTCTTAGCGGCTGCTCAGGAAGCTTTTGTGAAAGCTGCTATCGTCAATAAATTAGAGAAACTTTCTACTATTTCTGGCCAAACTCAAGGCAAGGTTTATAGATTTAAACCTCGCCGACTCTTTAAATGGTTTGAAGGAGGGTTATGGTTCGATGAGCGCTATTTGATAAGAGAACTCAATCTTAGTAAGGATGAAGTTCAATTAGCTAAGCAAGCAATTATGGCAAAATTAGGATTTACTTTAAGTAAGTATACAGGTCAAAACTGGCAACTACTTCCTTGGTTACAAAATTTAGCTAGCACATTTAAACCTTGGGATTTGCTAGAGTGGACTGGCAAGTATAAAAGAGACTTTGATAGCGACAAACGTAATCAAATTATGCACAATTTGCGAGGGGTAGAAAAAAAAGATGTTGTTAAGTACTTATTAGGAAAAGAGAATAATGAAGATGTTGCTGAGTACTTACAAAGTAGAGATAAAGATAAAGCAGAACATTTATTAAGTAAAGATGAATGCGAGGAAATAACTAAAGGTATCACTAAGCAAGATATTTACGAAGTTTATCAAGAGAAAGTTAAACAACCTTTTATAGAAGCTATTCAAGATTTGAAATTACCTTACAAAAAAACTAATCTACAAAATAGGTTGAATAAGTTAGCAGAGCGATTAGCTATACAATAACTATGTTGTGATCGCTTTGATTCAAAATCAAACAAAAATGGCGGGATGTGATCGCGATGGTGGGCTTCTCAAATTATGCCTACACACAATCAATCAAATAAATGTCTCCTGATATCCTGTGCATTTAAGATTACGATGAGTCAAGTAGTTGCTAATTGGTAAAAATTGAGTAGCAAATTTCTAATTTTCGTATGTATAATTACTTGATTTTGCGCGGCAGGGTAGGTCACAGAATTGCCTCTTTTTCAAAAATGGCTGAAAGTAAGGCAGAGATAGGGTTTCAGCGTTTTTCTATCGTAAGAGTACCGCGCACCTTACACAGCAAGAGTTTCAGCGTTTTGAGCTTGTTTTGTTGGTTCGATTATGGTAAATTTGTAGGGGTTCCGCGCAAACGGGCTTTGAAAGCTAAATATAATAAGGGTTTCAGAGTACCGCAGGTTCACCAATTTCCTTAAATTGGTATTGTTGGAAACATAAGATCACCTACCCATGAGAAAATTGAGACATGGGTTCACCAATTTCCTTAAATTGGTATTGTTGGAAACAAAAAGGATTTTACTGGTTCTTTTGCCTACAAAGGGTTCACCAATTTCCTTAAATTGGTATTGTTGGAAACGTATTACTACCCGATACATATCAGCTTTTCATAATCAACGGTTCACCAATTTCCTTAAATTGGTATTGTTGGAAACTTCCAGTCAATTAAAGATAGTTGTCCATCCACGGTTCACCAATTTCCTTAAATTGGTATTGTTGGAAACTCCTCCTCTGGCTCTTCTTTCCACCCTGACTTTTCCTTGGTTCACCAATTTCCTTAAATTGGTATTGTTGGAAACAATTCCTTTAAAACCCCCAAATTGACCTTTGCCGGTTCACCAATTTCCTTAAATTGGTATTGTTGGAAACTATTCCTTCCTCATCTTCATAGAGCATCTCGTAAGGTTCACCAATTTCCTTAAATTGGTATTGTTGGAAACACCAAGGATTCAACCTCAGCAATAGCATCTTGCACCGGTTGGGTTCACCAATTTCCTTAAATTGGTATTGTTGGAAACGCGGATGTAAGATGTGTTTCCACTCCTGCCCTTCGGTTCACCAATTTCCTTAAATTGGTATTGTTGGAAACATACTCAAGTATCGGTGCATCAGATGGCTCTGCGGTTCACCAATTTCCTTAAATTGGTATTGTTGGAAACACGTCGATGAAATTTTTAAACTCTCCCCTCTTAGGTTCACCAATTTCCTTAAATTGGTATTGTTGGAAAACCACTTTTGGAAGTAGCGCGATCGCATTTTGATTATAGCTATGGTTCACCAATTTCCTTAAATTGGTATTGTTGGAAACGCGATCGCATATATCTTTTGGCCACCAAGGCGAAATATCGGTTCACCAATTTCCTTAAATTGGTATTGTTGGAGACGCGAAAGAAACTACCATTAATAGGGTCAAATATAGCGAGGCTGTTATGAAGTACACTTTGTCCCAAAAGTATTGATATATAAGGGTTTCAGAGTCGAAGGTTTTGTATATCTTTTTTAGTAGTATACACGTAGAGAATAGCTACATAGCAGATATATCAGTAGCTAGAGCAATCGAGGAATAAAATGAAGAGGAAGCCTTTCATGACGAATTAGAGCAGGCTTCAAACGAGGGTAAGCATTACTTGCCCAGATGTTTCCATGCCCAAGTTCTAGCATCTGCGATCGCCACCTCATTTCGAGCCGCGTATGGAACCTTTTTTTGATACACTTCTAACCAAAGAGATATCTTTCGTAGAGGGAGAAACAGTTGAGTTTGCTGAGTAGCGAACAATTAAGCTAATGTATTCTATGCCTTAGTTGAACAAACCGCAATAGGAAAGTCTCAGAAAAAGGGAGTAATTGGGAGTATTTTAGAGGTAAGTTTTGGCTAGCAAAGTAAGTCAATATAAGTAAAAACAAAGCAACAATAAAATTAAGAATAATCAAAAAACAATTAGAGTAATAAAGATAGATGTAGAAGGGCTTAAAAGAAGTAAAAGAAAGTTCAAAAAAGCCAGAAACCAGACAGAGAAAGAGAAGTAGATCAACAATTTACAGAAAGTAAAATAAAGCAACAGAAAGTCGTAAAAGTGTGAGTAAACAATCTCGTAAAAGTGAAGATAAAAAAGAGAAAAAAAGAGAAAATAGAAAAAACCAACGACCACAAAGAAAATAATTAATAAATACAAAGAAACCTTGAAACTCTTGTCTGACAAAGCATAAAAGGATTTAGAAGAAGAAATACAAAGAGAGAAATAATAACAAAGACATATAATATAGTAAAAAGAATAAATTGTCAAATCAGCAAGTAAAGTAAAATGTGAGCAAAGCACAAAGACAGCTAGTAAAATAGAAAAATAAATTCATAAATCGAGAACAAAATAACCTTTATTTTGTAACTAGTTCAGAGATAAAATAACTAGTAACGATGTAGAAATAAGATACATTAGTAATAACTAAAAAGAAAATGTGAGGGTGCAATAAGAACATCAATATTCTTCAAATAGCATCAGGGGAAAAGAAAGATGAATTGGGTAACAGAAGAACTTAAGTATGCAGACTTAGGGGACACAAGGAGAAACAAACGGTTAGTAAAAATAGTAGAAGACCTAGCAGATCAACCTAACGTCAGCGTCATTTCAGTTATCAGTTATCAGTTATCAGTTATCAGTTGGGGCTAATAGGGCAGAAAGTATGGGCTAGAGAGAAAAAGCATCGTAGCTTAGAAAAAGAAGGACATATAAAGGACATAGAGAAGCGGGAGTCTCAACGCTGGATAGAAAGCCTAGAAAAAAGCCAAGAAGCATTGCCAGAAGGAGTAAAAGGAATAACAGTCGCAGATAGAGAAGCAGACATACATAAGCTTCTGGTCAGGCATAAACAATTAGGAGCAGACTTCATCATTAGAGCTTGCCAGAATAGGCGAAGCATAGAACTAATCAATAGAAAAGGAAGAAAACAACCACTATGGGACGCAGTACGAGAGCTTCCCAGAAAAGGGAAAATAACTATCAAACTACAGAGAACGCCAAAAAGGAAAAAAGTCAGGACAGCAGAACTGTCTATAAGGTATGGAACAGTACCATTAAGGCCACCAGAGTCAGCATCAGCAGAAGAAAAAAAAGAAAAGCTCACAACTCAAGTAATACTGGCAGAAGAAGAAAATCCGCCACCGGGAGAAGAGCCAGTAGTGTGGCTATTACTAACAAGTTTAGAAGTAAACAGCTTCTCCCGAAGCGAGAAAATCTTAGAACTGTACTCTTACCGTTGGTTAGAGAGAGCCACAAAAAGAATGATCCAGTTTAAGCTAGGAGAATTAGGGGTGAAAAAAGTGGATGAAGAAACTAAGCGAAAGTATAAAAGCTCTTTACATAAAAACGGCAACGCAACTAAAAGGTAGTGCAAGAAGACAATTTATGGCAGCAGTAGTGAAAGAATTAGGTGTAGGGGGACAAAGTTTAGCAGAAAGAGAATTGAAGTGGAATCGACGAACAATTCGTAAAGGAATGAAGGAATTAACCAGTGGCGAAGAAATTAAGGATGGTTATGAACGTAGTGGACGCAAACGAGTAGAAGAGAAACTGCCGCAATTGCTCGAAGATATAGAAGCCTTGGTAGAGCCACAAACACAAACAGACCTAAGTTTCTTGAGTACAAGATTATATACTCGTCTGAGTGCAGTACAGGTGCGTCGTCAGTTAATCAAACACAAAGGCTATACCGAAGAAGAATTACCGAGTGTAGAGCAGTAATCAAGATTGGGGAATTTGACAGA
>CAWCAG010000003.1:0-103084 GCA_963793425.1 uncultured cyanobacterium
TCGCCATCAAAGCGGTGGTAATTGCCCTCACCAGTGGTATCTCTGCTTGCGGAGATAACCTGCTGCTCGATGTCGCCTTGCCAACCCTAGTGGGAATTGGCTTAGAGGCGGTCAACGAGAGAGACAGCAGACGGGTAGAGGAACAGCTACGACGACTCCGGACTAAGTAGGGAGACGGGGGAACCCCCCCTGTTTTCCTTGCTGTTGCCGTTACCAAAATAGGGCAGATGGAATAAGTAAATAAGCAATACAGAATTTCAGGGTTTGCAGCTTCGTTAGCCAACTTTTTAAATTTGGACTTTTAACTCAAATATGTATACAGCTATTTCCTTTGCACCAGTGCAAGGTTTTATTGAAAAGTCTCGTAAGTTGAGAGATTTGTTTGGAGCATCTCTAATCCTCTCCCACCTTACCTCTAAACTAATTGAAGGGCTGATTCCTAAGCAAGAGAGGGGAGAAAGAGTTATTTCTCCAGGGTTGCTGCAATTCGAGAAGGGTATGCCCAACAAAATTTTGCTAAAGGGGGAGTATTCTTCAGAAGAGATTAAGAATGTTTTCTTATTGAGTTGGAAAAATTTATTGACCGAGTGTAAAAAGTGGCTACAAGAAAATGTACAGGTTGACTCTGGGTATCAATGGGAGAGACACTGGCGTAATTGGGGCAACCATGCTTGGGAAGTCTTCTGGGGTGTGGGAGATACACCAGATTCAGCAATGAAAGACTTGGAAAATCGCAAACTTTCCCGTCGTTGGACAGCTATCAATTGGCAGTGGGATAGTTCTAGTCTTAGTGGTGCAGACGGTATCGTCTTTCCTAATATGAGTTCTCCGGACTTTGCACCCCAAAAAGATAAGTCAAAGGAAGAAAAGAAGGAACAAAACCGTAAGCATAAAGAAGCTATTGATAGTTTTTATCGGCAACTGGCAGAAGTTTTAGATGATTCTAAGTCTAATGCTTCTCAGAATGAAGATGATGAACCAGAAGGGAAATTCATTGACTCCAACGAAAGATTAAGCATTCCGGAGTTAGTTAAACGTTTAGTTACCAGGGAAGATATTGCTGAAGAAGTAGGTATAAGCCAGTTACATCGTGGTTTTAAAGAAATTAGGCGTATTCCTGAAAAGAAAACAACTAATCCTGAAGAGTCACAGGGGCAGTGGACAGGTTGGTTTATGGGAGATGGGGATAAGGTAGGAGATTACGTCAAAGGTTTATATGAGAAAGAGGGAGAAGCAGGACTCCGGAGATTTAGCCATGCTCTCCGAGATTGGGGAAAACGATTCCAAGAATTTTTCCCTAGCAGATTGGGAAGGGTTATTTATGCAGGAGGAGATGACTTTTTAGGAGTTATTTATAGCAAAAAAATAAACCAACAGATTCCTGGGACTACAGCCGTAGATTGGTTGAGGGAATTGTCTCAAAAGTGGCAAGAGCATAAAGAAAAAATTACTCTCAGCGTTGGTTTTGTCTGGGCTGCGCCCCGTGTACCTCAGAGGGATTTATTACAACATTGCCGCCAAACAGAAAAACTAGCTAAGAGTTTAGGGCGCGATCGCGTAACGATTAGGGTGTTATTTAACAGTGGGCAATATGTGCAATGGAGTTGTCCTTGGAACTATTTGCACATATTAACCAAGTATCAAGATAGGGAAGGTATCGGTTATCGTAATGGAGACTTTCTACAGTATGAAGATGCTAAAGGCAATCCCTGGGACGAACCTCCTAATTGGAGTCATGTTTACACAGATTTAGCACACCTTAAAGCTAGGCACGTTATAGATTTAAACGCTAACGAAGATAATGCTGATGACCGCATCGCTTTGAAATTATTTGACCTCTATTTCCGTAAACAAAGTGAATATTTAACTGATAATTCAGAACGAATTATTGGTAAAAACGAGGGGCTAGAGTATACCGATGTAAACCATTGGATTGACGGCTTAATCCAAATCGGTTGGCATTTATGTTCCTAGCGTTGCTGATTTATGCCTGAATCAGAAAATGATACTGTCCGTAGCTCTTAGCCATTAGCAATTTTATGTTTAAACACCTAATTATTATCAACCCTCTGGGTACAATGTACGGTAGTTCAGGGGGCTTCCTTTCCCCAGAAAATTTAGTAGGTATCTCTCGGCGTAAGTTTCCCCCTGAAGCAGCTACCCTCTCTGGATTGTTTTTTCTTGCTGCTGAAGAAGGTGGAACTAAAGAGTTTGCTTCCCATAAAGAACTCAAAGGAAAGCTGCACGTTGCTGGGCCATTCTGGGCGAAGCTAAACGACCCCTATAACTTCTATGTACCAATCCCTTGGCATAAGGTCATAGCTAAAGAAGAAACCGATGAATGGCACATTGAGGAAGGTAAATGGCAGCGTAACCAAGAAGAAATCGAACCAGATTATAAGTGGCAAACTATTGATTCCTGGGATGATTCACCAGATACCATCTTAAGCAATGAATCTGCTAGTGCAGACCCTTGGAAGTTCACTCCGATTTTGCATCCTCATCTCAAACCAGAAGAGCGTTGTAGTAAAAGTGAAGATGGTTTGTTCTTAGAAAGTGCAGTGCAAATGCCAGAAGACCACTGTTTAGTTTACCTTTCTACCCACAAGTTACCGGATGGTTGGTATCGCTTTGGAGGAGAAAATCACACTGTAGAAGTTACTAGTGAGCCAATTGATGAAGGGCTTACAGAACAGTTTGACCAACCTTTAGGTAACGCTTTCACCCTCATAACGCCAGGAATCTGGGGTTCTAATCGCTTTTCTGAACGTTATCCTCAACCCTTAGCGCAAAAAGCACCAACAAAAGGTAAGCCCTTAATGCTAACGGATAAGCCTATTCCCTATCGCTACCGTCTCTCTGGCTTTATGGGTAGGGGGCGTTATGCTGTCGCCCCTGGTAGTGTCTATGTTCTGGAGAAGGCTTTAGAAGAGTCTTGGTGGGACTTACCTGAAGACTGGTTTCCCACTGAAGGTATCAGTCTGAAAAAAATGGGTTGTGGTCTTTGTTTACCTGTCAATATTAAAGGATTAGACAATGTATAAAAAAGCTTACGGAATCATTGAAACCCTTGCTCCTCTTCATGTAGGAGCAACAGCAGGAGAAGAAAGTGGGAATTTGAACTTAATCTTCCGTGACCAGTTTACTCAAACTGGCATTGTCCCTGGTAGTTCCATTCGTGGACGTTTGCGTTCTGAGATGCGTAATGACTTAGGAGAAGAAGAGGAAAGCTACTGGTATGGATACAAAGCAGAATCTACCCTTTCTGATAACACTACAGAATCTCGGATTAAGATTGAACACGCTTCTATAGTTTGGCTACCTGTATTTTGTCCTGGTCAACCTATTGTTTGGGTAACTTGTCCGATGTTACTGCAAAGATATAAACGTGTTGTGGGTATAGATGCAGACGTACCAGATCCCTACACAGCTTCTAACACTTTGCAACCTCTCCATGTAGAGGGAGAAGATAAGCTCTTTTTTAACTTCGGTTTCTTAACTATCGAAGATGAGCAAGATTTGTCTGCCTGGTTTCCTTTTGGTCAGGAACTTCCTGCTGTGGTTGTTGCTAATGATGAAATCGCTATGATTCACGACATGGCTCTTTATCGGCAAAGTAGGGTGAGATTGGAAGATGATGAAAAAAGAGTTAAAGGGGGACAGTTTTTCAACACAGAAGCTTTGCCAGAACAAACCATACTTATTTTCCCTATTGCTTTGAAGGAAAAGAAGGAAAGCCAAGATTCGCAAGAAGAAACAAAAGCCCAAAAAACTTGGCAACCTTTTAAAGATAAACGCACTGAAGACATCTATTTGGGAGGGCTAGAATCTATTGGTTTTGGTCATTGCAAGCTGCTAGTCAAAGATAGACAAGACTAACAAGGAAAACTAATAAAGGAGGAATAACTATGGCATGGCAATCCTACAGCTTAGACCAAGAAGCACATGATTTAGCACTAAAATACCGTGAAGATAAAGATGCAGCCAAAGAAGCACACAAGATGCGTATGACTGTAGCCTATGGTTTAGAACGCTTTTGGGGAGAACATCTGCGTTTAGAAGGTTCTAGCAAAGGTGATTACTGGCAAGATACTTGGCAAGCCTTGCACGATATTTTAGCCTTAGCAGGGATTAATTTGCCTAATGATGAGGTTAGTAGCAATGATACTGAGGCTATTGAAGCAATGGCAGCTAAAATCTGGGCTTTTCCTACTAATCATAGCAAAGTCGCTTTAGCTATCCTTACCCAGTTGTGTGACAGCATGGTTTGGTGGACGCAACGTTACAAAAAGCGCCAAGCAGATTAACTGAAAAGCTAACAGCTAATAGCTAACAGCTAATAGCTACGAACAGATTACTTTATAATCCTATACTTTAAATCAGCAACGCCAAATGCACAACAGAGTACCTTTAATGTACCAGGCACAATTGCCGGAAAGAGGAAAAATTCAATATGCAGGGGATGAAGGCCCTGCTGCTAAGTGGATTGAACAATGGCTAGAAGGGTGTCCACCTGTTCCTAGTAATGTGGATGAAAAGATACCTCTTTATAAACGCCGTAGCCTCAAACCAGAAGTAAAGATGCCTGAATTTGGGCCGGAGGTAGAAACTAAAGACTACACCTTCAGTTGGCGTTTTGTAACTGATGCTGGTCAAGATGAAGGATGTATCCGTCCGGTTATTGGTGCTAAGGGTTTACCTTTTATTCCTGGTTCGAGTATGAAAGGTGCTTTCCTGCGTCATTGCCCTCAGAAAAAGAAACTCAAGTACTGTGGTGGCGAGGTACGGGAAAAGGGAGAAATTAAGATGAAACCAGGGATTTTGCGTTTTCATGGCGCTTATCCTGTGGATATGTCTTGGGCAAAACGAAAGCGCTTGATGGATATTATTCATCCCCAGCAAGAACGTCAGGTGATGGAAAATAAAACTACTAGCGCACACGTGCAGATTTCCCTTTATCAACCAACTTTAAGGTTTGGTATTTCCAGTAGTAAAAAATTAACTACCCAAGAATGGCAGGAAGTTTGGGCTATTTGGGAACAAGCTTTAGGGGAGGGAATGGGTTCGCGGGTAAGTGCTGGTTATGGACAAGTTACATCTCTAGCTAGCCCGAAAAAGCCTTTGCTGGCAGTTCATTTGCAAGGGCAAGGATTAGCTTCCCAGTTACTGAATAATACCCCAGAGTTTCGTCCTAATATGTTTAAGGCAGCTTTGCGGGGTCACACTTTGCGTTGGTTAGCAGGGGTAACTGATAAAGAGACAGCTTTGGCTTTAACTAAACAACTCTGGGGTGGCATTGATGGGGAAGCAGGGGCGATAGTTGGTAAGTTGGGAGTTAACTTCGTTGCTGATGAAGAGAATCTTCAGGTAGGGAAATATCGCTATGATTTGCAAAAAGGTGAGTTAGCTGTTCACTGTCTAGCTAAAGTGAGTACTCAAGAAAAGAAAGAGTTACGAAAGTTGGTTAGACAAATAATTAGATTCTCCTTATTACTGGGGGGTTTTGGTAAATCTTGGCGTAGGATAGACCATGAGCTTTTTTTTCCTAGCTATGTCAATAACAGCAACAATCCTGGGATTGGTTGTCATTGGCAGTTTGCGGAGGAATCGGAGAAACTGTATTTGCCAGTTCACTCTCTAAAAAATGTTACAGATTTTCTGGACTATTACCAAAATTTGATTACAGAATGGGTGCAATCTAACCGAAAAACAACTGGTAACTCAGTCCGGGAGTGGCGGGAAGCATGGCATCCGAGTAAAGTTCAAGTGTGGGGTCGTATTGCCCAGAGTGAGAGAGATAGCACAGCCATTTACTGGTTACATGGGCCATACTCTGGTAAGAAATCGATTAAGAACACTGCCTTGACAGGAAAGATAGGGCAAATTGGTCGTCTTTGGCATCGTATGTATCCCCGTTACAAGAATTACAGAGACAAGAGTAGCGGAGAGATTGTTTTACGTTCTACAGGGGAGTATATAGAGTTGCTTACTCTTTTTCCTGATGAGTCTCAAACAACGACAGATTTTTTGAGATATCTATACAATGTGTCTGATTTTGAACTGTTGTTTGGCGAGATAAGATAACTTCTTCTCAACAAGAACATCAGAAATTGTGGTGATATCTAACGTCTACTTCTTATACTCTACTCTTTTTTGATATGGCAATTTGGCTTTTGACTATTGGTAATAGTGACGTTCAACTAAAAAGAAATGTGAAGTGGAAGGATTGGCAACGTGATTTTAAAAAAGGGCTAAATAACTGTAATTTTACTCCGGTAGACAACGAACTAGCTAACAAAACCAAGACTAGTCTTGTTCCTTCACGAGCTTTGGGATATGTTTACACTCAGGAATTGAAAGAAAAACCAGATAAAAAGGTAGATAGATACGCAAGTTTGGTATTTCCTCTTCTCAATAACTTTTGTAGTTGTTTGAAGGCAAACGAAGATGGAAAACAGAATATTGAACTATCTCAAATTGTCATTTTTGTGACAGACCAATCTCAAGTTTTTGCCAGCAACCAACTTAGTAAGTTCAATTGTCCTTATTGGCAGGATACTTGTGAGTTAGAGCCGATTATCTCCAAATATCTCAACGAAGCTTTTCCTAATGTCAGGCAAAAGTTCATTAGACTCTGCTCAAAGTCTTCTCAAGAAGGTCTAGAAAACTGGAATAGCACTTTAAATCTTGTCAAGGAAGAACTTTCTGCTCTATTACCTGAACTCAATCGAAATTCAGAAGAAACAATTTATGTAAGTCATCAAGCTAGTACTCCTGCTATCTCTTCTGCGGTGCAGTTTATGAGCTTAACTACCTTTGGCGATCGCATTAGGTTCTTAGTCAGTAATGAATACAATGATCAACCGGGGGAAATTATTGCTAGTTCTACTTATTTACGAGGAATTAAAGTTCAGCAAGCAACTGGTTTAATCAAAGCTGGCTCTCCTGGTGGCGCTATGCAGTTGTTGCAAGATGTAGAAGATATTAAAGCAGGAGATAAAAAAGAGTTAGATGCCTTGGTTAGTTTTTTCAATATTGAAAGTTCAGGAGATAGTAAAACTGATTTTGAAGTAGATATAACTATAGCTAGAATTATTAATGCCCTCGACTTGATTGAGAAGTTCTTTGAACAGGAAAATTACATTCAAGGAATTACTCTCTTAGCGGCTGCTCAGGAAGCTTTTGTGAAAGCTGCTATCGTCAATAAATTAGAGAAACTTTCTACTATTTCTGGCCAAACTCAAGGCAAGGTTTATAGATTTAAACCTCGCCGACTCTTTAAATGGTTTGAAGGAGGGTTATGGTTCGATGAGCGCTATTTGATAAGAGAACTCAATCTTAGTAAGGATGAAGTTCAATTAGCTAAGCAAGCAATTATGGCAAAATTAGGATTTACTTTAAGTAAGTATACAGGTCAAAACTGGCAACTACTTCCTTGGTTACAAAATTTAGCTAGCACATTTAAACCTTGGGATTTGCTAGAGTGGACTGGCAAGTATAAAAGAGACTTTGATAGCGACAAACGTAATCAAATTATGCACAATTTGCGAGGGGTAGAAAAAAAAGATGTTGTTAAGTACTTATTAGGAAAAGAGAATAATGAAGATGTTGCTGAGTACTTACAAAGTAGAGATAAAGATAAAGCAGAACATTTATTAAGTAAAGATGAATGCGAGGAAATAACTAAAGGTATCACTAAGCAAGATATTTACGAAGTTTATCAAGAGAAAGTTAAACAACCTTTTATAGAAGCTATTCAAGATTTGAAATTACCTTACAAAAAAACTAATCTACAAAATAGGTTGAATAAGTTAGCAGAGCGATTAGCTATACAATAACTATGTTGTGATCGCTTTGATTCAAAATCAAACAAAAATGGCGGGATGTGATCGCGATGGTGGGCTTCTCAAATTATGCCTACACACAATCAATCAAATAAATGTCTCCTGATATCCTGTGCATTTAAGATTACGATGAGTCAAGTAGTTGCTAATTGGTAAAAATTGAGTAGCAAATTTCTAATTTTCGTATGTATAATTACTTGATTTTGCGCGGCAGGGTAGGTCACAGAATTGCCTCTTTTTCAAAAATGGCTGAAAGTAAGGCAGAGATAGGGTTTCAGCGTTTTTCTATCGTAAGAGTACCGCGCACCTTACACAGCAAGAGTTTCAGCGTTTTGAGCTTGTTTTGTTGGTTCGATTATGGTAAATTTGTAGGGGTTCCGCGCAAACGGGCTTTGAAAGCTAAATATAATAAGGGTTTCAGAGTACCGCAGGTTCACCAATTTCCTTAAATTGGTATTGTTGGAAACATAAGATCACCTACCCATGAGAAAATTGAGACATGGGTTCACCAATTTCCTTAAATTGGTATTGTTGGAAACAAAAAGGATTTTACTGGTTCTTTTGCCTACAAAGGGTTCACCAATTTCCTTAAATTGGTATTGTTGGAAACGTATTACTACCCGATACATATCAGCTTTTCATAATCAACGGTTCACCAATTTCCTTAAATTGGTATTGTTGGAAACTTCCAGTCAATTAAAGATAGTTGTCCATCCACGGTTCACCAATTTCCTTAAATTGGTATTGTTGGAAACTCCTCCTCTGGCTCTTCTTTCCACCCTGACTTTTCCTTGGTTCACCAATTTCCTTAAATTGGTATTGTTGGAAACAATTCCTTTAAAACCCCCAAATTGACCTTTGCCGGTTCACCAATTTCCTTAAATTGGTATTGTTGGAAACTATTCCTTCCTCATCTTCATAGAGCATCTCGTAAGGTTCACCAATTTCCTTAAATTGGTATTGTTGGAAACACCAAGGATTCAACCTCAGCAATAGCATCTTGCACCGGTTGGGTTCACCAATTTCCTTAAATTGGTATTGTTGGAAACGCGGATGTAAGATGTGTTTCCACTCCTGCCCTTCGGTTCACCAATTTCCTTAAATTGGTATTGTTGGAAACATACTCAAGTATCGGTGCATCAGATGGCTCTGCGGTTCACCAATTTCCTTAAATTGGTATTGTTGGAAACACGTCGATGAAATTTTTAAACTCTCCCCTCTTAGGTTCACCAATTTCCTTAAATTGGTATTGTTGGAAAACCACTTTTGGAAGTAGCGCGATCGCATTTTGATTATAGCTATGGTTCACCAATTTCCTTAAATTGGTATTGTTGGAAACGCGATCGCATATATCTTTTGGCCACCAAGGCGAAATATCGGTTCACCAATTTCCTTAAATTGGTATTGTTGGAGACGCGAAAGAAACTACCATTAATAGGGTCAAATATAGCGAGGCTGTTATGAAGTACACTTTGTCCCAAAAGTATTGATATATAAGGGTTTCAGAGTCGAAGGTTTTGTATATCTTTTTTAGTAGTATACACGTAGAGAATAGCTACATAGCAGATATATCAGTAGCTAGAGCAATCGAGGAATAAAATGAAGAGGAAGCCTTTCATGACGAATTAGAGCAGGCTTCAAACGAGGGTAAGCATTACTTGCCCAGATGTTTCCATGCCCAAGTTCTAGCATCTGCGATCGCCACCTCATTTCGAGCCGCGTATGGAACCTTTTTTTGATACACTTCTAACCAAAGAGATATCTTTCGTAGAGGGAGAAACAGTTGAGTTTGCTGAGTAGCGAACAATTAAGCTAATGTATTCTATGCCTTAGTTGAACAAACCGCAATAGGAAAGTCTCAGAAAAAGGGAGTAATTGGGAGTATTTTAGAGGTAAGTTTTGGCTAGCAAAGTAAGTCAATATAAGTAAAAACAAAGCAACAATAAAATTAAGAATAATCAAAAAACAATTAGAGTAATAAAGATAGATGTAGAAGGGCTTAAAAGAAGTAAAAGAAAGTTCAAAAAAGCCAGAAACCAGACAGAGAAAGAGAAGTAGATCAACAATTTACAGAAAGTAAAATAAAGCAACAGAAAGTCGTAAAAGTGTGAGTAAACAATCTCGTAAAAGTGAAGATAAAAAAGAGAAAAAAAGAGAAAATAGAAAAAACCAACGACCACAAAGAAAATAATTAATAAATACAAAGAAACCTTGAAACTCTTGTCTGACAAAGCATAAAAGGATTTAGAAGAAGAAATACAAAGAGAGAAATAATAACAAAGACATATAATATAGTAAAAAGAATAAATTGTCAAATCAGCAAGTAAAGTAAAATGTGAGCAAAGCACAAAGACAGCTAGTAAAATAGAAAAATAAATTCATAAATCGAGAACAAAATAACCTTTATTTTGTAACTAGTTCAGAGATAAAATAACTAGTAACGATGTAGAAATAAGATACATTAGTAATAACTAAAAAGAAAATGTGAGGGTGCAATAAGAACATCAATATTCTTCAAATAGCATCAGGGGAAAAGAAAGATGAATTGGGTAACAGAAGAACTTAAGTATGCAGACTTAGGGGACACAAGGAGAAACAAACGGTTAGTAAAAATAGTAGAAGACCTAGCAGATCAACCTAACGTCAGCGTCATTTCAGTTATCAGTTATCAGTTATCAGTTATCAGTTGGGGCTAATAGGGCAGAAAGTATGGGCTAGAGAGAAAAAGCATCGTAGCTTAGAAAAAGAAGGACATATAAAGGACATAGAGAAGCGGGAGTCTCAACGCTGGATAGAAAGCCTAGAAAAAAGCCAAGAAGCATTGCCAGAAGGAGTAAAAGGAATAACAGTCGCAGATAGAGAAGCAGACATACATAAGCTTCTGGTCAGGCATAAACAATTAGGAGCAGACTTCATCATTAGAGCTTGCCAGAATAGGCGAAGCATAGAACTAATCAATAGAAAAGGAAGAAAACAACCACTATGGGACGCAGTACGAGAGCTTCCCAGAAAAGGGAAAATAACTATCAAACTACAGAGAACGCCAAAAAGGAAAAAAGTCAGGACAGCAGAACTGTCTATAAGGTATGGAACAGTACCATTAAGGCCACCAGAGTCAGCATCAGCAGAAGAAAAAAAAGAAAAGCTCACAACTCAAGTAATACTGGCAGAAGAAGAAAATCCGCCACCGGGAGAAGAGCCAGTAGTGTGGCTATTACTAACAAGTTTAGAAGTAAACAGCTTCTCCCGAAGCGAGAAAATCTTAGAACTGTACTCTTACCGTTGGTTAGAGAGAGCCACAAAAAGAATGATCCAGTTTAAGCTAGGAGAATTAGGGGTGAAAAAAGTGGATGAAGAAACTAAGCGAAAGTATAAAAGCTCTTTACATAAAAACGGCAACGCAACTAAAAGGTAGTGCAAGAAGACAATTTATGGCAGCAGTAGTGAAAGAATTAGGTGTAGGGGGACAAAGTTTAGCAGAAAGAGAATTGAAGTGGAATCGACGAACAATTCGTAAAGGAATGAAGGAATTAACCAGTGGCGAAGAAATTAAGGATGGTTATGAACGTAGTGGACGCAAACGAGTAGAAGAGAAACTGCCGCAATTGCTCGAAGATATAGAAGCCTTGGTAGAGCCACAAACACAAACAGACCTAAGTTTCTTGAGTACAAGATTATATACTCGTCTGAGTGCAGTACAGGTGCGTCGTCAGTTAATCAAACACAAAGGCTATACCGAAGAAGAATTACCGAGTGTAGAGCAGTAATCAAGATTGGGGAATTTGACAGAGGAGGTAAAACCAGAGTCCCGACAATAGCTCTAGACCATGACTTTACCCCCACTACAACAATAACTCCCTATGGTATTTTTTTGCCTCAATACCAGGAGTTGTACTTGTTCTTTGTCAGCTCCAAACTGACCGCAGATTGTATTGTGGATTTGCTCTGGTTGTGGTGGTCAATGGTTAAAGACCGCTTTCGAGATATCGATAAATTGGTATTAAACCAGGACAATGGCCCAGAAAACCATTCCCGTCGGACTCAGTTTCTCCATCGAATTGTGGAGTTTGCTTGTCAGTCTCAACTCCAGGTTAGCTTGGCTTACTATCCTCCTTATCACAGCAAATATAATCCCGTCGAGCGTGCCTTTGGCTGGTTAGAGCAGCATTGGAATGGTAGCTTACTTGACAGCGTTGAAACGGTGCTACGCTTTGCTGAAAACTTAACTTTTCAAGGGCAGCAACCTGTCGTCCGGCTCGTGGAGAAAGTTTATCATACTGGAGTTAAATTAACTCAGCAGGCTATGTCCGAGTTGGAGAAACAAGTTCAGAGATTTTCCTCTTTGCCCAAGTGGTTTGTCGATATCGTCGGTAAACCTACTTGATTATTGGATCATCCTTTTTGTGGTCTTCTCTTAGAGCTTTGATCTCGGACTTAGCCGGAGTTGATTTCTTTAGAGGGAATAACAGGAGATTTGAACATAAATTCTGATGTCTTTTGAAACACACAATACCAAGATAATATCCTAAGATACCCTATCTTTCGCCCTGTCTTCTATGTTGCTTCCTGAAAAAGTAGTAGTGATTTGATGTTATATTGGTTTTAGCAATCCTCATATTGAGGAAAACCCAGAAGCTGGCAACAACTTCCGGGCTTCATTGAACCTCAGATTAATGATATACTAAAAGGCTTATTTTGATAAATAAGCTTTTTTAGTATTTAGTATTTAGTCTTTAGTTTTGAGTTCTTGATTTAGAAGAGTATCAACCCGAATTTCTCTTTAAAAAGCGAATTGTTAATGGGTAACGATAAAACTGTCCGCTACTAGCTTTTACTGCGGCAAAAATGGCTAAAACAAACTGTAGTAATCCGATAATAACTCCCAAGGCAACTAGCCCAAAAATGCCAAATGTGCCGAAGAATAAAGCAATTAAACCACCATCACTACCCCCAGCGATCGCACCAGCAAAAATTAAAATAAACAAGGCTGCGAAAAATACTATCGTCAAGACAATCCCATAAATAGTCATCGAAATTTGGAAATTTAGCGATTCTCTTCCGTGGGCATCAATAAACTCATCTTCGTCTTTCTTAATTAACCAGACAATCAACGGGCCAATGATATTAGTGAAGGCAAAGGGCGGCAAACCAACAAATGCTAGGAGCAAGCCGACAAGTGAGACTAAATGGCATAACATTGCCCAATTATGTACTTCTGGACGTAGAGATTTCACGAGCGCTTACCTCACATTTTAGCTATGAATCAATATTAAGCGATCACGAAGATTGATTAGAATGGCTATATTATGTAAACTCTGTCCTAACTATGCCCTCTCCATTCCCTGGCATGAACCCCTACTTAGAGAATCCTAACCTTTAAAATCTTAGCATTATTGCGATCGTGTCTCCTACCAGGGCTAAATTTAGCGAAGCTGCTATAAAGGGCTGTTTGTCGCAAAAGCATTGATATATAAGGGTTTCAGAGCCGAAGATTTTGTATATCTTTCTTAATGGTATACACGTAGAGAATAGCTACAGAGCAGATATATCAGTAGTTAGAGCAATCGAGCAATAAAATGAAGAGGAAGCCTTTCATGACGAGTTAGAGCAGGCTTCAAACGAGGGTAAGCATTACTTGCCCAGATGTTTCCATACCCAAGTTCTAGCATCTGCGATCGCGGCTTAAGTTCGCATTACGATCACATTTTCAGTCCAAATCCCTATCTTGCACAATTGTCGCTAGATTATTAGACTTATAGCAATTCCACGACTTGTGAGGTACAGTTATAGTGAAAATATCTAATTAGTAAAGTATCGACGATGAAACCTTATTCATGGGACTTTAGACAGAAAATAATAGAAGTACATGAGAAAGAGAATATCTCCATTAGAAAACTAGCTGAACGTTTTTGTGTAGCCAAAAGCTTTGTGCAGAAATTGCTCAAACAATATAGAGAGACAGGAGATATTAGTCCCAAACAATCTGGTGGCAATCCCAAACCAAAACTAAATGCAGAGCAGATAGTTATC
The DNA here is from genome assembly GCA_963793425.1 of uncultured cyanobacterium. Lineage (GTDB taxonomy): Bacteria > Cyanobacteriota > Cyanobacteriia > Cyanobacteriales > CAWCAG01 > CAWCAG01. The sequence goes on from CAWCAG010000003.1 coordinate 13,875, forward strand.
TTAGTAGAAATAATAGAAGCAAATAATGATGCAACTCTATTAGAACTGTGTGATTTGCTCTTAGAAAAGACTCAAATTAGAGTAAGTAAATCAACCATGGGAAAAATAACTCAAAAGTTAAATTACAGTGTCAAAAAAAACACTATATGCAGCAGAAAAAGAAAGTGAAAGAGTACTGCAAAAGCGTGTAGAGTATTGGGAGCAACTGAGAGATATAAAAGTTGAAGACCTGGTATTCATAGATGAGAGTGGAGTGAATCTCGCTATGGTGAGACTTTATGCAAGAGCTTTAAGAGGAAAAAGAGCTAGAGGAAAAAAGCCCCAAAAAAGAGGTAAAAATGTGTCAATGATTAGTGCTTTATCTCTGAAAAAAGTTCTAGCATCAATAAATATATATGGAGGTGTAAATGGGGTAACATTTGAAGGTTTTGTAGTGAACTTATTAATACCAGAGCTGTGGGAGAATGCTTGTGTAGTCATGGACAATGCCAAAATTCATCTGGGAGAAATGGTGAGAGAAGCTATAGAACAAGCAGGAGCCAAACTGATTTATCTTCCTCCTTATTCTCCTGAATTTTCACCGATTGAGAACTTTTGGTCGAAAGTCAAAAGTATCTTAAAAAAACTTGGAGCAAGAACTTATAAAGATTTAATTGAGGGGATTAGTGAAGCTATGCTTCAAGTTACCAACGAAAATATTCGCAACTGGTTTACCCACTGCTGCTACTGTACCTCATGAGTCCGAGAAACGCTATACATTAAAACAAATATGGAAAAATTAGAATTATATAAACAAAAAGTAGGCAATTTAAAACGCTACCAACTAGTGGGGATTTACTTAGATTCCTTCTTGTCAAGTCTTAATCTTGAGTTTACTTATGGATTGCCAAAAGAAGACAAAATATTCCGATTTACAAATATCCTAGGTTTTGCTATTTCAAAAGTACCAGAAGATGACGAAGGATGTTTTTCAATTTATGAAGTTTCTATAGATATTTTCGATAGAACTAATAAGAATATCATTCTTCTAAAAAATGTTGAAATTAAGAAAAGAAACCACGAACTTTTTCACTTTTCTGTGGATGGAGGAGCTAGAGTTGAAGTCATTTTCGGCTATTTACACTTTTTTGAAGCTCAAGATATCTGATGTTCAAAGAATGCTATGCCTTAGTTGAACAAACCTCAACGTGAAGGTATCAGAAAAAGGTAGTAATAGAGAGTAATTGAGAGGTGATTTTTAGCTAGCAAAGTAAGTCAAAATAAGTAAAAACAAAGCAACAATAAAATTAAGAATAATCAAAAAACAATTAGAGTAATAAAGATAGATGTAGAAGGGCTTAAAAGAAGTAAAAGAAAGTTCAAAAAAGCCAGAAACCAGACAGAGAAAGAGAAGTAGATCAACAATTTACAGAAAGTAAAATAAAGCAACAGAAAGTCGTAAAAGCGTGAGTAAATAATCTCGTAAAAGTGAAGATAAAAAAGAGAAAACTAAATTCATAAATCGAGAACAAAATAACCTTTATTTTGTAACTAGTTCAGAGATAAAATAACTAGTAACGATGTAGAAATAAGATACATTAGTAATAAATAAAAAGAAGGCTTTATTTGTTGATGATGCTCATGGAATCCACAATAAAACTTTGTCTGGTCTCAAACGTTTGATTGAGCTAGTTCATCAAAATGGTGGTCTTCTTTCTGTTGTTTTGGCTGGTCATCCTAGGCTCCGCAATGATTTGTGTCGCCCCAACCTAGTAGTCTGTCAAGAAGAAACTGACGGATACAATTTAGTTAACTTGATGCGAGCATCTTCAGTGGTAAATTGCCAATCGACTGGAGTTGAAGTTCGATTCCTTCGTTGCTCCCAAGCCTGCACTTCCTGGATTAAAGTCTCCTCAAAAGGAATACGCCGATTAAGACATTGCCTGTTTAAAACACTCAATTCAATTTCAGCCATATTTAACCAACTACCATGTTTAGGAGTATAGTAAAACTCTAATTTGTCTAGTATTCGGCGAGCTTCACAAGGGCAAAATGCTTTGTACAATGAGGCTTTGACATGAGTATTTAGGTTATCTTGAACCACTCGAATTTTGATAGCCTCTGGGTAACATTCATCCACTAAGTATTTCATTTGTTGAGCATAATCGATGCTGGTACGTTGGTCAGTTACCTCAACGTGTCTCCAAGCTTTTAAAGGTTCAAAAAACATGAATAAATTTCTCACTCCTTCTCGTTGGTATTGATAATCAAAGCGTTCAGGTTTTCCAGGTTCAGCAGTTAGGGGTTGTCGCGTTTCGGAAATTAATTGTTTAGAGCTTTCGTCAAAGCAAACTAACGGGTAACAAGGGTCATAGGGGCGGGTATAAAGCTCTAAAACTTCTTCCATCTGACAAACAAACTCTGCATTAGCTTGAGGAGGAATTACCCAACATTCTTGCAGCCAAGGTTTGATTTCGTTTTTTTTAAGACTTGTCTAACACTTTCATGAGAAATACTTTCCACATATCCTAAAACCACCATTTCGTCAGCTAGTAATCGTAAAGTCCAACGGCTAGAACCTGTTGGAGATTTCCCACAAGCTATGGCAATTAAATGAGCTTCAGCTTCTCCATCTATCTTTTTTAGTTTCAAGGAGTTTTTCCGACCAGGACTCAGTGCTTGTTCTAATCCTTCTTCGACAAATCTTTGTCTAACTCTCTCAATGGTTCTCGTACTGATATCCAATGCTTGGCTAATCATCTGGTCATTCCACCCCCCGTTATCTTGATTAATATCTGCTTTGAGTAAGATACGAGCATGATTAATTTTTCGGGCAGCAGCTTTCCCTTTTTGGGTTAATTCTTGCAGTGAAAAGCGTTCATCCTCACTCAGAGAGACAATATATTTTTTAGCTGGCATTAATAGCGTAGATTTGGCAAGATTTACATCTCACATTATCCGTCATTATTACTTTGACAGACTACTAGAGGAGATTGGCGCTCGTGCTAGTCTTTTTACTCTAGAAGGTATTCGGGGTCATCAGTCTGAGTATAATTTGCAGATAATCTGAGCCGAGTTTTCTTGTTTGCAAGCCGAGTTTTCTTATTTGCAAATAATTTGAGCCTATTTGCAGATAATCTGAGTCCAAACGCGGTCTTATTTGCAAATAATTTGAGCCGAAAACTTCCTTGTTTGTAAGTCCGAGCCGTATTGTTTGCAAGCCGCTACAGTTAACCCTTCAAAGAAAGTAACTGTAGCTCTTTCTGCTCTAATTGCCTGTTCCACCTTTGACCCTACTAATAATCAACTTCTTCGAGTGCCTCATCTAAAAGCATCCGAACAATATCTGCTTTACTCGTGCGAGTGTGAACTCCCAAGAGGGAGAGTTTCTCAATCCAAGCTAATCTGGAGAATGATCCAGGTTGATGGAGTCCAAGAGTTGCGCCTCGGTAGCTCCTTTAAGCTTATTGTCTTGAGCAAGAAGTAAATCCACAGCAACTCTAATCAGAGTATTTTCAGTAATTCTTTCCCCTCCTTTTTTTGCTCGGTTTAACTTTCTGGCTAAGACAGTTAGCTGGTCTAATTGGTCTTCCCTAATTCGAGCTTCCTTACGAACTAAGGTTAGGTATTTGGGTAGCTTAGTAGGAGTTGGAAACTTTGTAACTCTGTAAGTACCCGACTCTGGCACTCTGTAAACGCCAGATTTAGGTACTTTATTAGTTTGTGATTTCTGCTGTTGTGCTGGGTCTTTATCGGTTTCGTGTTCAACCAAATCAGTTAGCTTCTTTCTTTTAGCCATTACTTGGGTTTATCACTAACAAAGTTTGTTACTTACAGAGTACCAGAGAATTTACATTTCCCAGGGGTTAAGAATTAGGAGTAATATAAAATCCGGTTAAACAACCATACTATAATCTTTTTCTCTTGGCCACCAATGATATAAGGTGAATCCACTCAGCAAATCTTTTTGCGGTAACAAAGCTTGACATCTACCAAAGATCACTTCCTCTAATTCGTTGATATCTTCAAAACTCTTGTTGGCTATCGCTTCATCAGTTAGAGACCATAGCCTTTCGCTTGGTTGTAACTCTGGGGAGTGAGAGGGCAGTAAGGATAAATGAATCCCCTGCGGCAGTTCCAAATTCTTACTGATGTGCCAACCTGCTTGGTCTACAACAAGAATAACTCGCTTGTCTTCTCCGAAGCCAAAATGCTGAGCAAAATCTGCTAGTACAAGATTGAATATTTCTGTATTGATGTATGGAACAATCCACCAATAATTTTCTCCCGATTCTGGGTGAACAAAGGCGACTACCCACAACCATTGGAAACGCCAATTTACTGATGCAGTTGGGTTTTCTCCCTCTTCGACCCAAATTCTTCTAATTATGGGTTTGAGTCCGATTCTATGCTCATCTTCACACCAGAGTTCTATTTTACTATTCGGGTATTCTTTTTTTAGTTGTTTCGCCTCCTGCGAGATTGCTTGGTGCGCGTTCCAGCCGCCGTACAACGACGGCTGGGTCGCATCCGCTTTTTTTCCACTCATGATGTTCAACTTCATCACTTTTGCGATGATGAGGACGTGGACGGCGCAAGCGATATCCTAATCCTTTGAGGTATTCCCATCCTCTTTGAGGATGAACTTGATGTCCCAGTAACTCACTCATCCACATTGCTACTTTCGGCCCGCTCCATACTCCTCCATCTTCTGGAGCTTGTTGCAAGGCTTGCCATAATAGCGCCTGTTGATGGTCATCAAGCAGAGGCTTTTTTCCCTGATTCTCTGCTCGTTTATCCCCGATTGCTTCAGAGCCTTGGCGATTGTAACTGCGGACTAGTTCATAAATCCAATTGAGACTATAGCCTGTTATCTGGGCAACCTCTGATGTTTTTCTTCCTTCAGATAATAGCCAGATGGTTTGATAGTGACGCGCTTGTGTCGGATGAGTTGCTTGAGTGTATCCCCGTTTTAGTTGCTCTATGCTTAGGTGAGGTTCTATAGTTAGACTTCTGGGCATTACTTTAAATTAGCAAAACTTACATTCCCCTTCACTATACCATGGCTATTCTACCGGATTTTATATGAATGGAAGATTCACTGTGTTCAGTTTGCGCCCAACGACCCCACGCAAAATCCCATTGAAGATGCTTGGTTGCAAGGAAAGACTTGGTTGCGGAGGATGTCAGGCTTGAAGCCCTGTTTTTCTGCTCTGCAAGCTCTCTTTGAGCAGTTCTTTACCCTCGATATTTTTGATTTTCCCAAACTGCATATGTATGGATGCTTTTCGTGAATCAAATAAGATTACTATAGTTACCATAGTATTGAAAATACTTTTCGCTTGAAATGACCGCAAACCCTTGCGGTATAGCAGTTTGCTATTTATGATTTAACAAGTATAACCTTATAACTAGTTTTTCCGCTTTTCTAACTAGTTATCTGTAACAAATTACTAGTTGGATTAGTGGTTGTTGGAGTCTTGCTTCTAAAACAGTCTAGAAGGTATTGAAACTATCAAGAGTATAGAACCTAATCTTGTCCAAGTCAACTGCTTTAAATCGCCTCATAAATGCCAATGAGGAAATCTATCTTGATGATAGGAGTTGATGTATACTTCACGCCTTTAGTTACAAAACTAACTCTAAATATTTGCTCGGATGCAGTGAAGTTATTACTGTAATTGCATTTCGCACACTGTATCCATTGCGATCACAACCGATGCTAAATTAGAGTAATGAGTAAATCAGAAGATACTTGAAGTACTTTCCAATATAGCTATAAACTACTGTATATCAGTGCTTTGCATATTTACTAAACTTCAAGTAGTGACTCGATATGTATAACGAGTTGTCTCAGAGTCTCACTAGTCAGTAGACAAACTACAAAGGTTTAACTTTTGAGGCGTAGGTGCATCTACAAAAATAGAGATCATAGTCTCGCTCAATTAACCATCCTCGATTTTTCCTCAACTATAGGCAGCATAGTTTTGATGCCGACGTGAATATATTAGCCTAATTGTTCGCTACTCAGCAAACTCAACTGTTTCTCCCTCAAAGCATAGGTTGTTTGAACGGATTTTATATGATTTCATATTCCTCATATTCGTCAAGCCTATCTAGATCGAGATTAACTTCACATGATTTTCCTTCTCCATCAACTAAAAACATTGAATAAGGATCTTCTGTATTATCGTTAGTTATTAGAGCTTCACAGCCAAGCTCATTGCAAATTTGTGCGACTAGTGAAATGTCATTATCTACTTTAAGGTCTAAGTAAAAAGATAACATTAAACGAAAGTGACCAGATAATTCGAAAAGGACACAAATTATTGATCGATCAAATTTAGCATTTTCAATAGCATCAGTAACATCAATTTTATCTTCTCTAATATCGAATACTTTTGCTAGAGCAGAAATGATTTTCACCTTTTCAGGTCTGCAATTTATTACCATATCTCTCCAAATCATCATTTTAGTTTTTTCCATAGCTGTAGTACACGATCAAAGTTCTTGTCTGGAACCCCCATACTCTTTGCAATATCTCTCGTTTTTGGGGTGTCTCCTATTGCATTCAATAGACCAAGAACACCAAATTCTCCTCTGTCAAGATTGTGTACGCCGGGTCCGTGAATAGGAACAAGGTGATCTTGAAATAGTTCATATTTTCGGTTATTTGTCTCGAATATATTACCTTTTCTTGTAGCTTGCCCTTTGTTAATTGCTGCGATATCAGACTGAATTTCGGGCCATTTACTTGGCTCTACAACAGAATTTTTGTTCTTTTTAGGAGTTTTTTGCCGAACCTTATCAAATTTATGTCTAGATGCGAGAGGACCTCTAAGATTATTAGGACTACAAGCATTATGAACCAGTACACCTAAATCAGAAACAAAATAAGTACTAAACCCTTCAACATCAAAATTATAAACCTCAAAATCCCCCTCTCGCTTCTCAATCCTATCAACATCAACAAAAGTCTCCTCATCAGTTTGCAATAAATCCCCAACAACCAAATCTTTAGCTTCCACCCAACCCTTATCAGCAACCCAGAAAGGATGTTCTCCTGTAGTGGAAATTAACTCCCCGTCCACATAGAGGTCAACCAAAGCCTCAGTTTGCCGCACAAAGGTATTCATTACCTGTTTTGGTGCAACTCCTCCTGGGGTAGTGGGGTCATCAGCTACTACCCAATCTCCTACCTGAATATCCTCAATATTCTTCTCCCCATCTGGAGTTAGTACCTTCGTCCCAGCTACAAAGCACTTACCCCCAGTACTAGTTCCTGTTTCCCCTGTCTTCTTCAGTAAACCATCAGCACTCTCAGCACCTCCCTTAATCGCCTTATTAGCACTAAAGAACTTCTTGATACCCCCCAGCACAGCCCCAGCAAAAGGCACATAAGAAAGCAGATTCCAAGCATCCTCTCTCTCAAACGCTCCGTTGTCTGCATAGCTTGCACTTAAGTCATAGGTAGCCTTCCCTGCACCATATGCATCCAATGCTTTGTCAACCGTCGAAACCCACCTCAGAGGCCCTACTGCGGTGCTTGCCCATTGCACGCCCTTCATCCCAATTAAAAAGGAAACACTTATACCCGCAATCGTCCCTGCCCGCCAGAGTAAGGCATGGTTCGGTTCTATCTTCTCACCAGTAGATACTTCATAAACATCCGTCAAGAAACCTCCCGATACTCCTCCAGCAAACCCTGCTCCCCATTCTCCAAACATTTGTAGGATTTCTGTTGCATCTGCCCCAGTAGCTGCTGAACCAGCAATATAACCAACTCCAAAGCCTGCACTACTAGTAGCAGCTAAAGTCGCTAGTACATCCAGGGTGGCCATTACCTGACCCATTGAGAAGTAGCCAGTGGGGTCGGTATTATTAACTGGGTTGCTATGGGCGTATTGATAGTTATGTTGGCTGTAAGGATCACTCATATAGCCAGGGAAGGGGTCTTGGGAGATGAAGCGTCCTAATTCGGGGTCGTAATACCTGGCTCTGAGATAATCTAAACCAGTTGCTTCATCCCTTTGTTCCCCTGCGAATTGGAAGGAGTTGCCAAAAGTACCTTCTTCATCTAATAAGACTCCAAAGGCATCATAGGTGTAGCGGTCTGTGATTAAGCCGACGTTATCAGTTATTGCCCTAGTTGAACCTAAGCCATCGGTATGATAGAACCCTTCTCGACCATCTCTATTAGTTTTAACTAAGCCTAATCCGTGGGTATAGTCTGCTGTTACCTGTCCGTTGTTATCGTATTCGGTGAGTACTTGGGGTAAGCCACCAATAGAGGCAGTTAGATAGTTAGTTGTTTCCCCATCAGTTGTGGTAGCTACTCTGTTGCCGAAGGCATCATAAATGTGTTCGGTTACAGAACTACCATCGGTAACTCCTACTAAACGATTTTCTCCATCGTTAATCCAATCATAGTTGATGGTTTCTGTGCCATCGGAGCGTTGTAACAAAGAACCGTTATCATCATAGGTAAACTGGGTTGTAGTTGAACCTGATGTTAAGTCTTTGAGGCGGTCGTTTTGGTCGTAGTTGTAGGTGGTTAATCCTGCTACTGAATCATCTTTGCTGAGACGATTTCCGGCTAAGTCATAGCTATAACCAATAGTCTGATTCCCAGCTACATTATCGGTGATTTTTTCTTCTGTTAAGCGATTGAGATCGTCGTAGGTGTAGTCTACTATGCGCCCTGATAATTCTTCTACTTGTTTGCGGTTGCCTACTCCATCTAGGGTATAGGCAAAGCGGTCAAACAGAGTACCTGTAACATTTTCTGTGCTTACATCTGTTAAGCGATTGCGAGTGTCGTATTGGCGGTATTCTACTGAACCATTAGCAAGCTTGGTTTTACTGAGGTTGCCTACTTTATCATAATCATAATCTGCTAGTAGGCGAGTTCCTTGTTTGACTGTATCTAAGCGATTAAGGAAGTCGTAGCCATAGTCAGTGGTTCCTGCTGGGGTAGTTAGGGAGGTGATGTTACCCAAGACATCGTAGTCATAGCTTACTGATTGTTGGTCTGGGGTGGTGATGCTTTCTAGCCAGTCATATTCATCGTAGCTGTAGGAAGTAATTCCACGACCATCGGTTACTGTAGCTAGCTGGGAGGTTACTGGGTCGTAGGTGTAGGATACTGATGATATTTGTGGGTTGCTGAAGGTTCTGTTTTCTATACGCCCGTAGGTATCGTAGTTGTAGTTGATGGTGTCATTATTGAAGTCAGTTTTGCTGGTAATTTGACCAAATTTGTTGTAGATGGTTTCGTTCTGTTGTCCCAGAGGCAGAGTTGTTGCTGTAGGACGGTTGAAGTTGTCGTAGTTGAATTTAGTTACTTTTTGGTTGGCATCTTCTATCTCTTGGAGACGACCTAAAACGTGTAGGAAGCTAAGACTAACGCGGAGATTTAGTCTTTGAGAAAAGCAACTATTTCTTCCATAAGTTGCTCCTTATTTCCTATGTCAGAGCTTTCGTAAGTATAACTAAAAGGAATCTTTTTCTCATTTCTTAGTATAATCACAACTCGAGTACATTGTCTATTGGAGACGGGATGTTGTTCTACTTTGGCCGTTTCAACATCTCGAAGACAATATATTTCTGTATGAGTACCAAATAACCAGCGTGTCCTCTGAAATATCATTTGGTCTTTGTTTTTACTCAAACTGCATACAACAGTTCCGTCTATGGTTGCATAGTAAAAACTGCCTGTAAAAAAACAGGCGTTGCTGAATTAAGGGATGAATGAAGTAGGAATGGGAACATCCCAGAATTTGAGATAGTGAATTAGCAATCGGATAGAATGCTTGAGCATTTCTACTGACTTGGAATAACATAAGGTCTTACGATGCAAGCGAGCTAAATAGTGTCTCAATCGAGTATTTTCACCTTCTACTCGTGTCATGTAGGTTTTAGAGATAATTTGGTCTCCTTCTCGAATAAACTGAGGATAAACACTCCAACCATCGGTGACATAGAAATAACATCGCCCTAGACTTACAATTGCCCATAAAGGTTTAAAAGTTTCAGCACTATGGTCTCCCAATACCCAACCTAAAATGCCTCTTTGGAAGTGATTGACTGCTGTCCAGAGCCAGATTTTGTTGTCTTGGTGCGCGTTCCCTTGCGTCTTACGCCGACGCGGGGTCGCACCGCTTTTTTGAGCCAACAAATGTTTCAAGTTCATCCAATTCGCCAACTTCAGGTATTGTTTCTGGAGAATAGGCATCTGGCAGCAGTTCTCCGACTTGCTTGACCCAGGTTATTATCGTCGTATGATGTACCCCTTTGACTCTTTCTATTCCTCGAAAGCCCATACCGTTGACATACATTTTGAGACATTCTCTTTTTATTTCGTCGCTGTAGCCTCTGTTGGTTTCACGATTTTCAACAAATTGGCGTAGGCAAAGCCCGCCGTAGGCATCGCAATCAACACAAATATGATTTTGTTTACCTCGTCTCTTTCCATTTTTACGAATATGAGTCGAGTTACATTCAGGACACTGCATAAAGATTTAGCTTGAGTTCATCCCTCTATTATGCAACGCCAAAAAACATACAGTTGGAAAAAGAAAATGCCATTCACCAGATTTGAGAACATAAATAAGTGTTATTATTCCTACCATAAAGGAAATAACCACATAAGCACCCCTTGAAGAAGGCTCATATTTGACTTTGAAAACAGTAGGAGTACTATCTATAATCTTGAAAACACCATACATTATCTGTTATTCCTTTGCACCATAACTTTTGAGCAGGTTTGCAGTTTGTTGATGATTTTCTTTTAACGCCATATTTAAAGGTGTCTCACCTGATGTCATTCTGGCATTTACTTCTGCACCATTTTCAATTAGCAGCTTAACTATATCAGTACGTCCTAATCTAGCAGCAGCGTGGAGTGCTGTACTTTCATTTTTATCTTCTGCATTAACATTTGCCCCCTTAGCAAGTAGAATTAAAGTTGCTTCTTTTGCTCCATGCGCTGCTGCCCAGTATAGTGGTGTGGTTCCCCTTTGATCTACCGCCTCAAAATCTGCTCCCTTTTCTATTAACAGAGTAATAGTTTCTGGGTTTCTACTTTGCATAGCCCAGTGTAATGGAGTGCTAGATTCATTACTGCGAGCATTCACATCTGCTCCATTTTCAATCAATAAAGCGACTATCTCATAATTACCTTTTACAGCAGCATAGTGTAATGCAGTTATGCTGTTAATTCTTTCATTAGGATTACCACCCTTTTTCAAATATTCACTTACAGTCTCTATCTTTCCTGCCTCAGCAGCATCAATAAAATTTTTTTCAGGTTGCAGGGTGCTGCCTACAAGCAAAGTTAATCCAAAAGAAAGTATTATCGAAATAATTACTAAAGGTTTTTTTCCAGGAAAACTACGAAAAAGTATCTCTAACCATAAATAGCCCAAGGGTAACCCTATTAGAGATATGAATAGCGCTTGCCAACGCAACCAACTTTCGTCGGAAAGAAACCCATTTATTCCGGAGCTTAAAATTGCACCCAACAATATAATTCTTATAAATGTCTTTAAGACAAACTCTGTAGTATCAATTGACTTTTTCATAGTAAAATTGGCAACATTCTTAATTGAAGAAAACTTTTTATATTGATCTCACAAACAACACTAATTGATTCTGGACAATGTAAATGACTATTTTTAAGACTATAGAGCGAACTTCAACTTTTTTCAAAATTCAGTATGACCCCTCTTACAGAATTTTTTGGATTGCTATCTTATTTATTTCAGGATTGACTTGGTTTGCTCTTTTCCTATTATTTAGTGACTGGTTTCTCATTTTTGTAGGTTTAGCATTTGTTACAACCGGTTTTTACTTGGCTATTGTAGATGGAACTGTTACTTGTAGCTTTGACAAAAATAAAGACAAAATGGTGTTTCGAAGAGAGCGTTGGTTACTTGGTAATTATATAGAAGAACATAGTCTTCAAGAGATTGAAACGACTGAATTAGAGAAGTGTCCTCGCCATAGAAGTAGAAATACTTACAGAGTTATTATTAGACTAAGGAATGGAAAAAAAATTCCTTTCAGTTATACTTATGAAGGCTTTGATAAAAAAGATAAAGAGATACTAAAAGAGAAAATTCTAGATTTTCTTAGAGGCTAAATAATTAGACAATACCAGGACTTACGCACTAGTACTAAATACTACTCAGGTGTGATTATACGTCTTCCTCTAAACCGAGGAATAACAAGTCCGATAGTCAATGCTAGAGAGCCACCAACTTGGTTGGCTAAAAAGTGACCATGAGCATTGCCACTTGCAAATCCCATTGTTATCCATTGTTTACCTCTCCCTACAATGGGACCAGCACCATAGCCAACACTTACATATCCCCCGAATAACACATTTGCATCTAATCCATAAAAAGCATGGGATTTAAGTTCAAAGTCAGTAAGAGATCCACTTAATCGAGATAATGGTGTTTCACCAAGCCCCGGAAATGGTACATCAATTCCTGCACTTACAGAAGCACTAGTATGAAGTATAAACCCATCAGCATCTTCTAATCTACCATGAGTACCATCCGCAAAGTAACCTTCTCCTGCTTCAGCAACGCGGAAAACAGTTATTCCCAGATTAATATCGGCACTTACAACCTTCGCATCTGCTAGCGGTTGTACTGAAACTTCACCAGTAGCGAGACTGCCAGTCCAAGTTACTTCATCACTTACACGATCAACTAAGTAAAGTCCTAAACTAAATGACTGTTGAGTTGAAGCGAGGACAGAATTGAATAGAGCAGTATATGCTGCAAAATCAGCCATTGTTGATATTTTACCACTAGGATCGATATAAGTAACAGGATTATCAGCACCATAAACATAACGATGTCGAGTAATCGGCTCCTCTACAAACCCCTCAAACGGGTCAACACTAGCAAAACGCCCAGTTTGGGAATCATAGTACCGCGCCCTTAGATACTGCATATCTAAATGTGGATCAAACTGCTCCCCACGATAGAGATAATTATTCTCACTGCTTCCCGTTACAGACAGCAAATTACCATAAGCATCATAACTATAGGTATCCGCAACAACTCCAGCTTCATCACTAAGCTGCCTCACCCCACTATGACCATCCTCAAGATAAAACAAATCCTCATCACCACGACTTTGAGAAAGTAAATCTAACCCATACAGGTAAGCTACTTCCACATCACCATTACTGTCATACTCCTCTACCACTTGAGCATAGGGACGATTAGCATCTATTAAATAGCGTGTTTCTACACCATCAACTGTCGTACTTACCCGAATACCTTGGGCATCATATTCATACTCAATCTCTTGGACACTTCCTGATGCGTCCGTTACCCTTGCAGCAATTAACCGATTCTCTTCATCCCAAGTATATTCAATCTGTTCTTGAGAACCTTGTACATTTTCTAAAGTTAAGTTGCCGTTGTCATCATAGCTATAACTGGTGGTTACTCCTGCGGTTGTTTCACTCAGGAGTCGGTCGTTGTCATCATAGCTATAGGTTGTTTCTCCTGCAACGGAGTCTTGACGGGAAGTTCTGTTACCTACTTCATCATAGGTATATTCAATTGTCCTATTCCCATTAACTGGGTCAGTTATTTCCTCTTTGGTTAAACGATAGAGTTCATCGTAGGTATAGGCTACTTGGCGACCTCCTAACTCTTCTACTAAAGTGCGGTTGCCAATATCATCTAAGGTGTAGGTATAGCTAGAAAGTATATTTCCTGTACCATCTTCATTGACTACGGAAATTAAACGATTCAGTTCATCATATCCTCTAGTCTCTACTACACCGTTAGAGTATGTAGTTGTTTCCAAGTTACCCAAATCATCGTAAGTATAGGTTGTAATATTCGTTGGGTCTGTACCAATAACTTTTTCTAAACGATTCAGTTCATCATATCGATATGTTATTGTTCCTGATGGAGTAATGACTGTTTCCACTAAACCACCATCATTATAGGTATAACTAATTTGCCTACCATCTGGTTCAGTGCGGGATTCTAATAAACCCTGTTCGTTATATGTATAGGTAGTTTGACCGCGCTGGTCAGTAATGGTTTCTATTTGACCTGTGGTGGTGTAGGTATACTTAATGAAGGGGTCTTCTCCAGATAAGTTTTTGGCAACTAATTGGTTGAGTTCGTTGTAGCTATACTCGATGCTGTCTCCGTTGAAGTCGGTGCTAAGAATGACATTACCTACCTCGTCATACACCATTTCCGAACGCTGTTCTAAAGGTCGCTCAACGGCGGTTAATCTGCCTAAACCATCATATTCATAGCGGGTTATTTGACCTTGGGCATCTTCTTGATAGATTAGATTACCAGTTTCATCATAATCATACTCTGTACGTTCTCCTAGAGTATCGATGACGGCGGTGAGTTGGTCTAGTGCGTTGTATTCATAGCGGGTGGTACGCCCATGTTGGTCAGTTTCTGCGACGATATTACCGAACTCGTCATATTCAGTTTTTAGACTGGTTCCATCGGAGAAGATAGTTTCAATCAGTTGACCAAGCTGGTCATACTTGTACTCCGTTTTACGACCCAAAGCATCAGTGACAGAGGTTTCCCTTCCTACTGCATCATAGGTGGTTATTGTTTCTAGAACTTGACCATTAATAAAACTGCGGACAACAGTAGGACGACCTGCATTGTCAAATTCATATTCAGTGCGATTACCTGCTTCATTGGTAATAGATTTGAGGCGACCTGCCTGGTCGTATTCTACTTCGATGCGGGGGTTATCAGATAGGTCATCGGGAGTGTCATCATGAACAATCATCTCCGTGGGACGATTCAAGGGGTCGTATTTGTAGTAAGTGGTGTTGCCATCGGGGTTAGTGACTGTTGTACGATTACCTAGAGCGTCATATGCAAATTTAATGGTGGGATTATCGCTGAGGTCATTAGGGGTATCGTCGGGTAAGATGGTCTCAGTAAGGTTATTCTTCTCATCGTAACGCTGTTCAGTTCGGCGACCTTGGGCATCGATAATTAAGGTTTGGTTTCCGTTAGCATCATATTCATAGGTAGTTAAGTTACCTTCTGCATCAAGTACTGTTAAGGGATTACCTTCACTGTCGTAAGTTGTAGTGGTAGCTAGGGTACGAGTTTGACCATCTGGTAGAGTCATGGTCATAGTTTCTGTTAACACATTACCCTGAGCATCGTAGGTATAGGTTGTTTCATTTCCTAAAGCATCAATTTTACGAGTCCTATTGCCATACTGGTCATAGGAGAATTGGGTTACGTCGTCGTCTCCTTCAATAATACGGGTGGGATTACCTCGTAGGTCATAGCGATAGTTAATGACATTCCCTTCTGCATCTGTGACAGATTGTACTCTTCGAGTTACGGAGGTGAAAGTATATTCAGTTGTGTTTCCTAAAGCGTCAGTATTGGTTAATAGTTGACCATCACTGTTGTAAGTATAGCGAGTTGTATTACCTAACGGGTCAGTCTCACTCAAAATATTACCCTGACCATCATAGGTATAACTAGTAGTCCACCCTTCAACTCCACTCTCATTAGTAACAATAGTCTCAGTCAAAACATTATTATCATCATTGTATGTGCGCTTAGTCACCTTCCCTACTGCATCTATCTCAGTCAGCACATTGCCCCGAATATCATACTCATAGGTAGTAGGATTACCAAACACATCCCTAACAGTTTGAATCGAATTATCAGGGTCATAATCCAACTCTATTGCCTCCCCATTCACATCCAGCAGCTTCTTCAACCTACCCTTCTCGTCATACTCCGTCTTCACCCCAGTCCTACCCAAGGGGTCAATGATTTCCGTTAAGAAATGGGGACGAGTTGCTTCTTCATACTTGAACTGAGTGGTATTCTCTTCCCTATCAGTAACTGCAACTAAATCACCTTCTTCATCATACTCATACTTAACCTCTTCCCCTTCTGGGTCAATGGCTTTAACTATCCTTCCTTCTGCATCCCTTTCAAAGGTGACACTGACTCCAGTATCACTGCTAATACCATCGTCACTGAAGGTTAAGGTATTGCCATTGGTATCAGTTACGGTTAATAAGTCCCCTGTAACTGCATCAATGTCATAAGCTATTCCTTCTTTTGTGGTTAGGGTATAAACTCCACCAAAGTAACTATCAGCAGGATTATAAGGCTGTCCTACTAAACCGTAGTACTCTCCTTGACTATTCTTTCTTAAACGCAAATCCCTTACTGTCAGGGTATTAGTTGAACCCTCTTCCGATTCAAATTCAGGATGATACATACCTACATCCCCTTCTACTCCTGCATTTCCTGCTGGCCCTCGCAAGTAAGCATTGAGGTGGCTGGGACGAGCCTTGAAGGTGAAGGTTTCTCGTTTGCCTCCTGGTAGGGTGATGTAGACTTTACTGTCTTCTTTGAAGGGACTATATTCCCCTAGTTCTTTTTGGATGAGGTCGGGGGGTTCTACGCTGGTTTGCAAATCGGTATCGCGGAACTCTAAACGCCAACCATAACCAAACTCATCACTAGAATTGGCATTGAGGGAATCATAAGTCCGAGTTACAGTGATAGGAATGCCAGATACAGGTATTTGCATATCAGTGAAAGAAAGAGTAAAATTCCCTAACTTCAAATTACCACTGACATCTACTACCTCTTCCGTTGCTGAGAAGTTACCCGCAGAATCATAGGCAGTTAACTTGAGAATATAACTACCATTGGCTAATACAGTGGGGTCAAATTCTCCCAATACCCCATTGTCTATTTCACTACTACCCCTAGACATCTCTACAAAAGGCGCACTTCCATCTGCTGGAGCTACTTCTAAGGTGTAGTAGTTTAAGTCATTGTTACCATCACTAACCGTACCCACAATATCTATGGGGGCAGTAATTTCATTTTCTGTCAGGGCTAAACTTACTACTGGTGGGTCGTTGTTAGCTGGGTCTAAGACTAATACCTCATCTGTGGTAATACCTACATTACCTGCCCCGTCGTAGGCTACTACTTTAGCTGTGGTGGTTCCCAACTGGTCTAGGGTGATAGTAGCTAGACCGTTACTATCTATAGCTACGGGTTGATTGTTGATTAATAGTTGTAATCCTGTGACACCAATGTTATCGGTAGCTAAGACCTGTAACCTGATTTGTTGGTTGATATCCCCCTGTAATTCATCTTCTACTACATAGACATCACTGATTAGTAGTTTGGCTTTTGGTGCTTCTGTGTCTGCTGTTACAGTAAGGTTGTAGGTTCTTTGGTCGGTTGCTCCCAAGGGGTCGGTTGCAGTTACAGTTACGTTGTGATTACCGATGTCAGCGTTGCTGGGACTCCAACGCAGACGACCATATTCATCTATGGTCATACCTAGGCTTACAGAAGTTGGGTCTAAGCTATAGGTGAGAGGTTGCCCTTCTGGGTCAAAAGCTTTGAGGTCGTAGCTGTAGGTTTGGTTGGGTAGGGCTGCGATTACTGGGTCGGCTGTGATTTGCGGGGCTTGGTTGGCGATTACTGTTAAGGTGTAACCCTGTGCTGCACCTAGACTACCATCGTTGACTCCGACGACTATTTGATGATTTCCTACTACTGGGTTGTTCCAGGTGATTTCTCCTGTGGCAGAGTTTATGGTTATGCCATTGGGAGCGGCTATTAGTTCGTAGGTTAAGTTGTCGTTGTCAACATCAGTAGCAGTTACTTGATAGTTGTAACCATTGCCTGTATCTGCTAAGTAAGCTGGTGTAGAAGTTATTTGAGGGGCGTTATTAATTGCTTGAGATTGTACTTCTACGGTGAAACGCTGGCGATTACTACCTCCTTGGGTATCTTCTACTAATACTTCTACTGTTTGAGTACCTAACTGTTCAGTGGTAGGCGACCAAGTGATTTGTCCTGTGGCTTCATCTATACTCATACCCTCTGGAGATAAAGCTAGGGTGTAGGTGAGAGTGTCGTTTTCTGGGTCTGTTGCTACGGCTTGATAATTATATTCTTGACCTACGGCTCCTTGGGTAATAGGAGTAGAAACTATGGCAGGTGGGCTATTGGTTCCGGTTACTTTGAGGGTGTATTCCTGTCCTGATAGTAGTCCTTGGGAGTCTACTACTTCTACGGTGATGGTATGTTCCCCGATTTGAGTTGCTTCTGGCTGCCAGGTGAGTACTCCTGTTTCTGCATCTATGACCATTCCTCTGGGGGCATTCTCTAGTTGCCAGAGTAATAAGTCTCCATCCGGATCTGTGGCTGCTAGTTGATATTGATAGAGCCTTTGAATGTTGGTGGTTATTTCTGGAGTGGAGGTGATGGTGGGAGGTCGATTTAAGGCTCTATCAGATACATTGAGGGTAAATAGTTGAGTGGTACTTCCCCCTTGAGCATCAGTTACTTCTATTTCTACGGTGTGGTTGCCAAATTGTTCTGCATCAGGAACAAAAATGATTTCTCCCCTGTCACTCATTAACATTCCATTAGGACGTTGCAGGAATTTGTAGGTTAAGGGGTCGCCGTCGGGGTCGTTGGCTGTGACACGATAGAAGTAACTGTTAACGATGATGGTGTTGGTGCGAGGAGTAGAAGTTATCTCTGGGTTACGGTTAGCTTGAGGTTCTACTACTTCTAGGTTTAGTGTCTGTAGGGCTTCTCCGCCATTACCATCTGTGGCTTTGATGGTGATTGGCTGTTCTCCTAGTTGGTCTGGTGTCCAGGCTAGTAGTCCAGTTGTGGAGTCTATGGTTATTCCTGGAGTTGTGCCAACTAGTTCATAGGTTATTTCATCTCCATCTGTATCTACTGCTACAGCCTTATATTGGAAAGGTTTTCCTAACTGGGGTGTTGCTTCTTCTGAGACTACTGAAGTGAATAACGGAGCATTATTGGGAGCAACTAATTCGACCTCAATAATTTGCAGTGCCTGTCCTCCTTCAGAATCCCTAGCCCTTAGTAGGACTTCAAACTTAACTACATCCGATACAGAATAATCCCTACCAATAGCTGCTAAGCGTTCTTTTTCTGCTTTCAAGTCAGCATAATATTGTTCAATTTGGGTTGCTGAAGGCGACCAGATTACTACCCCTGTTCCTGGATCTACAGTCATTCCCTCTGGATTTAAGGTTAAATCGTAGATAACTGGGTCAGCATCTGGGTCAGTTGCATTGGCGCGGTAGATTAAGGACTCTCCTACTTCCAAATCAACTTGAGGTGCTGTGGTTACGAAGAATGGTGCTTGATTAGGAGGTTCAGTTTCCCCCTGATGAATACCAAAAAGATGAGTGTAGGTTTCTCCCGCTACGGTGATTGTATCGACATAGGAATCTATTTCCGGGGTTGTTTGACTATAACCATTAGGTAGTATTTGCCTTACTGTATAAGTTCCAGGGTCAAGGTCATCGAAGGTGAAGTAGTAATTGGTATTGCCAATACTAGAAGGTGTTTCATCTTTTTTAGTTAACTGCCAAGGTTCCTCTTCATCTAGTACACCGTTATTATTCAAATCGATGTAAACTGTGACATCTTCTAGTAAGGGTTCTACTGCATAGCGGTCGTCCCACCCACCAAAGATATCCACAAACTCTTCTACGTCAGTTATTTGGAGAGCGTTGGGGTCTATTATCTTTATGGTATCAATGGTGGAATAAAGACCAACACCAAAAGCATTAAGGTTGATTCCTTGAGAAGCTAAGTTTCCAACTACCTGGGCTGCTACTACAGGATCAAGATAACCATAACCATCGGAGAGGAAGATTACGTTAGGATCTCCAGGTAGAACACCAACTAAATCTTCAATCTTTTCTAAGGTGTTGGTAAAGTTGTTATGACCGTCTGGATAGTAACCGTAGAGAATCTCCTCTAAATCTCTGATGCCGTTGTTGTTGTTGTCCGCTAAAGGTGTTGTGTAAGGTTGTACACCAGGCTCTCCTGGATTCATATCCTCAATAATTGCCTGGTCATTGTGAGGGATTAGACCGATGTTAACTTTATCTCCATATCCTTGGGCAATCAAAGATTCTGCCAAAGCTAAAGTTGCTGCAACTTGGGCATCAAGGACAGTTTCTATCCCTACTTTACCTACGAAAGGTGCTTCTGTACTACCAGAAGTATCAATAGCTAGGACAACAGCAGGATTATCTCCTTGAACTAGTTTGTTGTCCCGGAAACCGTTGTTGTTAAGGTCATCAAACACTGCTCCCCGAATTTTACCAACGCTATCAAAAACCTCTACTGTAAAGCTTTGCTGGTCTTTGCCTCCCCGACCATCTAAGACCTCTACTACAAATTCTGCTGTATCTCCAGAATTAATGCTTTCTGGGAACCAGAGCAATTCTCCTGTTTCGCTATCAATTAATGCTCCCAACGGCCCATCAACTAAACGGTATCTTAGTTTGTCTCCATCACCGTCAATACTATTGAGTTTGTACTGATAAATCCTGCTATCAAGACCAAACTTAGTTTTAGGACTGCTAACAATAGCCGGATTGCTATTATCTGGATCAGGCCAAACTTTGATTTGATATTCCTGAATATCTTGACCACCTTGACCGTCTTTTACTCCTAGTTGAACGCCAAATATGGCAATTTCTCCTGAGTCGCTGCTACCTGTTTCTCCGGTTCCAGGAGTAACAATCTCAACAACCTCATCTTTTTCGTATTCAAAAACTCTGAACTCATAATCAACTGGACTACTAGAGGTGCTGCCTTCAATTAACAGAGTGTATTCCCCATCTCCAGGTAGAGTATGTTCAAAATCATTAGAGAGACTAGTATTAGTGAGTAGTTCATTTCCAGGACTGTATAATTTCCAATAGTTTGCACTAGTGCCTACAACTGAGTCAAAGAAAAGAGTTTGACCTTCCTTACCATTAACTTTATAGAACTTTCCTTGTTGACCACTAGGTAAAGAACTAGTGATTGGTACGTTAAAGGTTATTTTTGGTGCAGTAGTCTGTTCGAGGAGTTGAAACTGATAATCTCTATCGCTAGTGGTTTCTCCAGAAATGACCAGGTGATATAAGCCATCTTGAGTTAAGGTATGAAGGGCGCTGTCATAGCGACGGTAATCTCCTATATTGAAGACAGCATTACCGTTGGGATTGTAGAGGGTGGCTGTAACGTTGTTACCTTGAATGCCATTAAACATAACTTTCAACCCTTCTACCCCATCAAAGGAATAGACTTTAGCTTCTTTACCATCAAGATTTCCTGAAACTACACCACCAATTTCTAGATAGTTAACATTGGGGTTTCTCAAGCTACTGGGCAGTTCTTGTAAGGCAAATTCATAATCCCCGACAGTAGTGTCATAGTAACCATAAACTTGCAAAGTATAGTCCCCGCTTTGGGATAAAACCGCAGGAGATTTGTCTTGGCTAATCGAATGATTCTCAAAAGCATAGCTGCCATCAGGATTAACCAACCTAGCCATGATGTTGCCATTACTATCTTTGAGACTATTAAAGAATACTTGCGTACCAGCAGTAGCAGTAAAGTTGTAGTCAATAGTCTCCCCAGCATTCAAAGTACCACTGTGAGGAATATTCAGCCCAAAGTTAGTTACAGGAGTTGGAGTGTTGTCAGTTACTTGGAAACCATAATTAACTGGGTCGTTACTAGTTCCTGCTACGGCAAGGGTATACAACCCATTGGAAGGTAAGGCTACTTCAAAGTCAGGACTGCGCCAATTCGGGTTAGCAAGGATGCCATTATCAGGGTCATAAAGTACCCAGTTTGCACCACTGCAACTAGTAGCATCTAAATCGAAATTGAGTACCTGTCCCTGCTGCCCTGCAAACTGATATAACTTAGTTTCTTTACCTGGATTCAGAGTTTCGCTTATTGGTGTAGTGAAATCTAAGGGAGTAGCTGCTGCCCTGTCGCTTAAGGTAAAACTGTAGCTACCAGTGTTGTCATAGTAACCGTCAATTACTAAGCGATAAGTTCCTTCTTCAGTTAGAGTAAACGGCGGCCAGTTAGCACCTGTACTACTGTTTACTACTAGCTTGCCGCTAGGACTATATAGCCTTGCATATGTGTAACTATCACTTTCTAGGGCATCAAAGAAGAGTTTTTGTCCAACTGTTCCAGTAAAAGTATAGCTATCCTGTTCTCCTGCTTTAGTAATCTCATCATCAACTGTGTTTCCCAAGATTAAAGGAGTCGTTGCTAAGCTAGGATTGACTACTTCCAGATTATAGTCATTATCAATGTGGCCATTACCACTCAGTACTAAAGTATACTCTCCAGTTGTAGGTAAGCTTAACTCACCATCATCATCAAAGCTTTCACTAAATACCAATTTGTCATGTTTATCGTAGAGACGATAGTAGTTACCAGCACTGCCAGTCTGACGATTGAGGTAAATATATTCTCCTTCAACACCATCGAAGGTGTAAATATTAACTTCCCTTTTACTAGCACCAAAATCTCCCACTAGAACGCCGTTGTCTAGGTTTACTTCTGGGGCTACATCAACATCAAGGATACGGAAACTGTAGCTATCAATATCATCCTCATAACCGTCTACAACTAATTGATAAATACCATCTGTAAGTAGAGTAAACGGAGCAACATTATCTTCTGCATCAGTTGTCCAGACTTCGTTACCATCTGGGTCTAGTAATTTGATATCAATGTTTTGGCTAGGATATTCTAAGCTATCAAAGAAGAGTTTCTGCCCCTTGTCACCTCGAAAAGTATAGGTATCTTGCTCCCCTGCTTCAGTAACATCTTTGCTAACTACATCGCCAATTATGTAGGGGGTTGTAATAAATTCGGGTGTAACTATTTCTAAGCCGTAGTTATGGTTAGTATAGCCTCTTCCAGAGAGAACAAGAGTATATTCTCCATCGCTAGGAAGTATAGCTGCTTCCCCTTCGTAGTCGTGACTCAAATGCTGGGAGAATAGTTTCTTTCCATGTTGGTCATAGAGATAATAGTAGTTGTGATAATCTCCCTCATCACGATTGAAAAAGAGGTATTGCCCTTCCGTACCATCAAAACGATAAGCAACTGCCTCACGTTTGGAATTACCAAAATCACCAGTAATATCTTCATCTAAATCAACAGGTGCAGCATCTGCTAAATCGATGAAACGGAACTCATAGTCTTCTACACTATCGCCAGAACCATCAACCACGAAGCGATAAGCTCCTGTTTCATCAAGGACTATGGGTTCGCGATCTCCACCAAGATTGTAGTGCCAAATTTCTTTGCCGCTAGGAGTATATAATTTACCACTAACCTGACTTGAAGTGAGCAGGCTATCAAACCATAGCTGCTGTCCTGAAGTACCGTCAAAAGTATAAGTATTTTGTTCTCCTGCCTCAGAGATACTACCACTAATTGTATCTCCCCAATCCTTTGCTATGGTGACAAAATCTGGAGTAACTATATTGAGTTTGTAGTTGTTGCTTCCACTATCCCTGCCGGAGAAAACTAGAGTATATTCTCCATCAGTTGGCAATATCGCTGCTTCTCCTTCATAGTCACTGTTGAGAAACTGACTAAATAAACGCTGACCATCAGGAGCGTAAAGGTAATAGTGGTCATAATACTCACCTTCAATTTGGTCAAAGTAGAGATATTGTCCTTGTGTGCCTGTAAAACGATAAGCAACAGCCTCCTCTTCAGAAGTACCGAAATCACCAATTAGATCCATATCCAAGTTAGTGGGTGTAGCACCTGCTAGATCAAGGAAGCGGAAGCTGTAAGTTCCTGTATTCTCTTGGAAAGCATCAACTACAAAACGATAAGTTCCAGTTTCTATTAAAGTAGTTGGTTCCCTATCACCTCCTACACTTTGTTTCCAAACTTCTACTCCTGTAGGGCTATACAAAGTACCCGATATATTACTGCTACGCTCTAAACTATTAAACCAGAGGCGTTGACCTTCTGTGGCGCTGAAAGTATAACTATTTTGCTGCCCTGGTTTGTCAATTTCACCAGATATCACACTGCCAATACTTGTGGTATCTTCTACGGTTTCAGAAGAAGTTATCTGTAGATCATAGCTATTATTAGACCCTTTATAACCCCTGAAGACTAGGGTATACTCTCCATCACTCGGTAGTTCTGGGAACTCATAACTTGCGCTAAGGAATTGATTGAACAGTTCCTCTCCCTTGGGATCATAAAGAGTGTAGCGATTATGAAAGTCACCACTATTATGGTCAAAGTAGAGACGTTGACCTTTATCTCCTGTAAATTTGTAGATATTCGTTTCGCGCTTGCTATTTCCAAAGTTTCCTCTGACTTGAGGATTGCTACTCAAATCTAAAGACGTTGCACCACTATCATCTAGAAGCTGAAAACTAGCTGTAGTAGCTGAAGCACTATCAGACTGCAATACCAGATAGTATTCACCGTCAGCTTCCAGGGTTTGCAATGTCATATCATTACTCAAATCAGCCAGGCTAGCTATTTCAAGCCCACTAGAATTGAGTAACTTAGCGGTAACATTAGGATTAGTTGCGTTTAAACCATCCAACCAAACCTTTTGACCTACTGTCCCTGTAAATTTGTAAGCTTTGATTTCTTTAGCAGCTAAGTTAACATTAGTCTGGTCACTTGGGTTTAGGGTAAGTACAGGTGAGGCTTTGAGGTCAACTAATTGGAAACTATAGTCACCTGTGGTACTGCCGTCATGACCATAAGCTTCCAAATTGTAATCACCAGTCTTAGTTAGCTGATAAGCACCAGAATCAGTCTGATTATCAAGATTAGAGAAAACAGTAGTTCCATCAGGATTGAGCAAACTAACTCGTTTTCTCCAATCATCTCCTTGACCATCAAAGTAGATTAAAGTACCTGCATTAGCAGTCACTGGATAGCTATCTACCTCTCCACCCACAGCAAGAGTTCCGTCGTAAACTTGATCCAATCCTGTATTAGTTACAGCAGTTGGAGAAGCATCATTAACTTGAATATCGTAGTTAGCAGTGCTATTTGCAGTGTTGCGTAGAGCAAGAATGTAATCTCCATCCACAGGCAGCGTACTAGTGAAATCACTATCAAGAGAAGAAGAGGCTACTATACGGCTACCATCAAGTAAGGTTATTGGTGCATACAATACCCAATCTGCACCTGATACATTAGTTAAACTATCAAAATATAATTCTTGCCCTGCTGTACCAGTGAATTGATAAAGTACGGTCTCTTTCTCACCAAGACTACCGCTTACAGAAGTTCCCAAGTTGAGATTAGTAACGCTATCTTTGAATACGAAGCTGTAGCTACCAGTGGTGTCAGTGTAACCATCAACTGTAATTTGATAAGCTCCTGATTCAGTCAGGGTTATGGGAGTACTGTCACTGGCAGTGTTACCACTAAAGACCGACTCACCACTAGGACTGCGAACTTCAACCCTGATACTACTATCACCATCACGGGGGTCGAAGTACAGAGTTTGACCAACTACTCCTGTGAGGGTGTAAGTATCCTGTTCACCTAACTTAGTAATCTCTCCTATTACTAAATCGTTAGCCAACAAAGGTACTTCTGGTGAGGTGGTAACGACACGCTGCAAACTGTAGTTAACAGGAACATCACTTTCTCCCCGCAGCATTAGATAGTAATCACCATCTCCTGGTAGAACATATTCAAAGTCACTGCTGAGTCCAACTTCCCGAAGTTCATTATTGTTAGCATTGAATAAATGCCAGTTAGTAGTGGGAGTATTCTCTTGACTATCAAAGTAAACCCTTTCTCCTTCAGTACCAGTGAATTGATAGAACTTAATTGCTTTTGCTTCTAAAGTACCCTGAGTCAAAGTTTCTACAGGTAATAAAGGAGCGTTATTAATATCACTAATGTCAAGTAACTGGAAACTATAATTCTCTCGTATATTCTGTATTTCCATCAACAACTAGACTATATTCTCCTGCTTCAGGCAAGATAGCTGGAGTACGCTTACTATCTTCTTGTAACCGAGTATCAATAACTTTGTACCACTGGGACTAATTAAGGTAGCCTTGTATTGAGTGCATCTACAAGAGTGTCTAGGAAAAGTCGTTGCCCTTCACTACCTGTGAAGATATAAATATCCTGTTCACCCTTTTCAACAATTTGACCAGAGGTGGGTGTATTCAAATTAAGGCGAAGATGTTTTCTGTAGGAGTAATTACCTCAAAGGAGTAGTTAACAGGATTGAGTGCCATTAACCCCCCTAATTGCTAAGGTATAGGTATCCGTTGCATCAAGAACAAACTCCATATCATAATGCAAATTAGCATGGCTAATACGATTATTGCCTGAATCATAAAGAGTCCAAGTTGCCCCAGGTATACTACCAGGAGAATCTAGGAAGAGACGTTGTCCTTTACTACCTCCAAATTCATAGAAATGGGTCTCTTGCCAGGATCTAGAATGCCACTAATTACAGTATCAGTATTAATTTCTTCAGCTAAACCTAAATCAAAGATATTGAAACTGTAACTACCTGTCTCTTCTCCTGAAGCATCAATCTTGACTCGATAAGTACCACTTTCATCCAGGATAATTGGTTCTGGATCTCCACTATATTCAAAGTTACGAGTTAATACAGAGTGACCACTAGGACTGATGATTGTTGCAGTATGTGACCAAGTAGCTGTTGTATCTTTAAACAAGCGGTCAAAGTAGATACGTTGTCCTGGAGTTCCTGTAAAAGTATAGAAATCTTCTTCGCCTTTTTCGACAATCTCCCCTAAAACGGTTTGAGAGTTATCATTATCTCCCAAATTCATAGGAGTTGTAACTTCAGTGGGAGTAATAATCTCAAAGGAGTAATCAACGCTGCTTGTGAAACTAGATTTTCCTCGCAGTGCTAACAAATATTCGCCATCTTTTGGCAAATAAACTTCCATGTCTCCGAAGTTGCCATTGGAGGTGACTAGGTTATTGTTAGCATCATACAAAACCCAATCTAAACTACCACTATTACTAATCTGGTCAAAGAAAAGTTTTTGCCCCGCATTGCCAGTGAAGCGGTGAACATCATCTTCAGAACCGGGGCTGAGTGTACCATAAATGACTTCATCAAAAGGCGCAATGGGAGTGAGGTTGTAGTCAATCACACTAAAACCATAACTGCCTGTATGATCTCCTACCGCATCAACTACAACGCGGTAATTTCCTGTTTCAGTTAGGTTAAGAATACTATTACTAATAAAATGGGTACTAAGTATCTCTTCCCCATTAGGACTATAAACTTTGAATCTCCAATCTCGATAGCTACCACTATATTGCAAGGGGTCGAAGTAGATACGCTGTCCTGCTACTCCACTAAAGCTAAATTCATCGTTTTCCCCTGGTAAGCTAGCACGTCCTAAGACTGTATCTCCCAGTACCAATACTGGGGGCGGTGTCCATTCTGTGACCCCAGTGTCCGGATGTACTTTCATCCCTTCTGGCCCCAAAATCAAACTGTAGGTTAGGTTATCTTGGTCAGGGTCTTCCGCTTCTGAATCGTAGCTATAAAGTTGGTTAATCCAAGCGTCTACTTCTGGGGTTGAGGTGAAGACAGGAGGACGATTAGCAGGGTCTTCAACTACTGCTAAGGTGAAGGTTTGTAGGTCAATTCCACCTCTACCATCACTAACCCTAACTACCACACTATGGTTAGCAACGTCTGCTGTGGTAGGACTCCAAGTA
Source organism: uncultured cyanobacterium (assembly GCA_963793425.1). Taxonomy (GTDB): domain Bacteria; phylum Cyanobacteriota; class Cyanobacteriia; order Cyanobacteriales; family CAWCAG01; genus CAWCAG01. Next base: position 41,468 of record CAWCAG010000003.1, read on the forward strand.
ATTAGTCCGGTGCTAAGGTCAATAGTTGCACCGTCGGGGGCTACTAATAATTCGTAGGTGAGGTTGTCTCCTTCTAAATCCTTGGCTTCTACATCATAGCTGTAAGGTAAACCTGCAATTGCTTCAGTGTCAGCTTCGCTAGTGATACTAGGAGCAGAGTTCAAAGTAGAAAGTACTACCAAATCATAGGTAAACTGTATTCCTTCTGGATTGAAGAAGGTTAGAGTTTTAGTTTCTGTTATTTCGTTAAGGTCTAAAGAACCATTGTCAACTAGATGAGTGAAGTCAAAATAGGGCAAACCTTGAGGAGTTATACCATCTGCATTAGCTACCTTAACACCAGGGTCACTAATTCCTTTGACTGCTACTAATAAAGGCCCATCTAAAGGATAAGAACCGTCGTTACGAATAGCTACATCAGTGGAGAGGATATCATTTCCTTCATTGAAAGAGGTTTGCTGGTACTCTATTTCCGCGCTGGGTGAAACATCCGTAAGTTGAGTGAAGTCAATAGGCTCGTTGCTACTACTAATTTCTTGGGAAGGAACAGCAGCTACTTCTATACCGTCTCCTGGTATTAGTTCAATGTTGGTGATGCGTACTGAGGTGGTGGTGTCGCTATCATCGTTAACTAAGCGCAGGATTAATTTGGCTTCTGTATCAGCAGTTATCCCCGTCAGATTAACTTTGACAGTTTGACCATCAATTGTTACCCCTGGTGCTAAATCAGTGCTTTCTCCTTCTGTGATGTTGAAGAAAGCATCTTTGCCCTTACCAATGGTATGAACTAAAGGTTTTCCTTCCCCATCTACTAATGCTACTTCAAAGGCATCGTTGATAAAGCTGGGGTCGGTTGCGTCAAAGTTGAGGTCTGCAAAGGTAAAGGTTAAGACAGAAGAAGAGGCAGGAATGTTTAAATCTTGTTCGTAACTAACACCAAAGTTTTCTTCTTCAATTAAAACAATATCGTTGGATAGGAGTTGGTCATCATCAACAATTGTGCCAATGCCTTCTCCATCTTCAACTGTTGCTACGTTGGGATTAGCTAGGTTGAGAGTGAAGGTTTCATCAACTTCATCTACAGTATCGCTACTGATAGGTATGAGAATATCTTTACTCGTTTCTCCTGGGGCGAAGGTGATTGTTCCACTAAAGGCTTGATAATCTTCCCCTGCAACGGCATCTCTATCCTGGGTGAAGTATTCTACGGTAACAGTTTCGGTGCTAGTTGCTGATAAAGTTACAGTAAACTGGGCATCGGTTGTACCTGTATCTCCTTCTACTACTGTGGCATCGCTAACGTTTAGTTGTAACGGCTGGGAGTCATCGTTGTCAACGATTGTAGCTACGCCTTCACTATCGGTTATTGTTCCGTTGGTAGGATTGGATAAAGTAACATTGAAGGTTTCATCTATTTCATCTACACTATCCCCTATTACTGGCACAGTGATGGTTTTGCTTGTTTCCCCTGGAGCAAAGGTTATTGTTCCGTTAGTAGCTTCATAGTCTTCCCCTACAACTGCTGTGCCATCTGTAGTTGTGAAGTCTAGGGTTATATAGCGATCACTTGGCTCTGATAAACTAACGACAAATTCTGCTTGAGTTGTTCCTGTATCTCCTTCCGTGAGAGAAATATCTCCTACTGTAATGTCAGGATTGATTGGAGTAGTAACTGCCTGCCCCAAGATTACTAACTCGTAATCAAACTGTACTCCATTGGGGTTGTGGAAACTGAGAGGCCTAACATCGTGAGGATCTGCGGCTTCTCCTGTCCATAAGTTTGTAAAGTCATAATAAGGCAAACCGTCAGGAGTAACCCCATCAGCATTGACAACTTCTACTGAAGGGTCACTGATTCCTTTAACTGCTACTAATACAGGGCCGTCGAATTTCTGATACGGAGCCTCAAGCACAGATACTTCAGTCGAGAGAACTTCAGTTTTATCATTAAAAGAGGTCTGATGATACTCGACTAAAGCTTCTTGAGAGATATCTGAGAGTTGGAAAATATCAACTGGATTATTAGACAGGGGTGGTAGAGAACGATCATCAATAACAGGAGTATCATTTCCCTCAAATATCTCAATATTGGTAAGGTTTACTGAAGTAGTTGTGTCGTTATCATTGTTAAGTAGCCGGAAAACTAATTTAGCATCCGTGCCTGCGGTAATACCAGCTAAATTAACTTCAACAATATTCCTGTCACCTTTAAGAGTTACTCCAGGAGGAGAGTGAGGATATTCCGCTTCGCTGAAGTTGAAGAAAGCATCGTTGTCTGTAGGAGTGTAAGCTAGCGCTCGACCCCAACTGCCAATACTAGGAACTAAAGAATCACCGTTAGAATCGACTAAAGCTACTTCAAAAGCATCTTTTACAAACCCAGAATCTGAGGTATCAAAGTCGAGATCCGAGATAAAAAATCTTAGGGCTGAAGAGTCTGATGGGATATCAAAATTGTATTCAAAACCAGTATAAAAAGAGTTCCCCTCACTCAAGCTTACATCACTAATAGATAGTAGCAGAGGCCCTTGATCATCATTGTAAATTGTTCCCCAGCCTTGAGTAGAATAGGGAGAAAGAGCTGCATTGGTAGCATTGCTAAAATCAACGTAAAATTGCTCATCTGTTTCGTCTAACGTATCACCAATAACAGGTACAACTAAAGTCTGACTAGTTTCTCCTGGAGCAAAAGTTAGAGTTCCACTAACAGCCTGATAGTCTTCTCCTGCTGTAGCACTTGCATCATTAGTAATAAAGTCAACAGTTATAGTTTCGTCGCTAGCTTCCGACAGACTAACAACAAACTCTGCATTTGATGTTCCTGTATCTCCCTCCAAAAGAGCAGAATGATCAATGTCAATAATTGGCCCATCATCAGTAATAATAGAACCCCAACCAGAGGAGTCGGTAATAATAGCACCACCAGCATTAGACAAGTTTACAGAGAAAGACTCATCTGTTTCGTCTAATTCGTCTCCAACAACTGGTACAACGAGAGTTTGTGTTGTTTCTCCTGGTGCAAAAGTTAGAGTTCCACTAACAGTCTGATAATCTTCTCCTGCTGTGGCTCCGTTATAGTGACTGGATGTATTAAAATCAACGGTAATCGGTTGAGAACCTGCTTCAGATAGACTAACAGTAAATAAGGCATCAGTAGTACCTGTATCTCCTTCAGTTACAGAAACATTATCTATTGATAAAGCTAGGATTGCACCATCGTTATTAAGAATAGTTCCTTGAGCAGCAGAATCAGCTACACTAGCGTTACTAGCGTTGTAGAGGTTAACACCGAATATTTCATCAGGTTCGCCTAGAGTATCACCAATGATTGGTATGTTAATAGTTTGCGTTGTTTCACCTGGAGCAAAAGTTAGAGTTCCACTAACGAACTGATAATCTTCTCCTCGTGTGGCTTGATTATAATAACTGAAGGTATTGAAATTGACGGTAACTGCCTGAGTACTAGCTTCAGATAAACTGACATCGAATAACGCATCAGTAGTACCTGTATCTCCTTCTACTGTCAAGACATCAGCTATTGATAAAGTTGGAGGCGAACCATCATCATTAAAAATAGTTCCTTGAGCAAAAGACTGAGTGATATTAGCATTGGTAGCACCGTACAAGCTCACATTAAATGTTTCATCAAGCTCACCGGAAGTATCACCAATAATCGGTACAGAGATACTTTGAGTCGTTTCTCCTGGAGCGAAAGTCAAAGTACCGTTAACTGCTTGATAATCTTCTCCTGCTACAGCCTTGTTAGTAAAGCCATCTAAAGTGTTGAAGTTAACAGTGATTGGCTGAGTACTAGCTTCAGATAAACTGACATCAAATACTGCGTCAGTAGTACCTATATCTCCTTCTGCTGTAAAGGCATCAGTTATTGATAAAGTTGGTGGTGGAGCTTCGTCATTAAGGATAGTTCCCTGAGCAAAAGGTTGAGAGATACTAGCGTTAGTAGCTCCGTACAAACTAATGCCAAATGTTTCATCATATTCCCAAAGAGTATCACCAATGACTGGCACAGTAATGCTTCGAGTTGTTTCACCTGGAGCGAAAGTAAGAGTACCGCTAACAGCTTGATAATCTTCTCCTGCTATAGCTCCATTAGAGTAACCGTTAGATGTGTTGAAGTTAACAGTGATTGGCTGAGTACCCGCTTCAGACAAAGTGACATCAAATACTGCATCAGTATTGTTTGCATCACCTTCGGTTACAGACACATCTGCTATAGATAAAGCTGGTGGTGAACCATCGTCGTTGAGAATAGTTCCTTGAGCATAGAAACTAGAGGCACTAGCATTCTTAACGCTGTAGTTAAGCCGAAATATTTCATCAAATTCACTTAAGGTATCGCCAATAACTGGTACGACAATACTTTTAGTTGTATCTCCTGGAGCAAAAGTTAGAGTTCCACTAACAGACTGATAATCTTCTCCTTCCGTAGCATCATTATCGTATGTAAAGAAGCTAACGGTAATCGGTTGAGCGCCTGCCTCAGATAAACTAACATCAAATACCGCATCGGTAGTTCCAGAATCACCTTCTGTTACAGATGTATCAGCTATTGACAAAACTGGAGGCAAACCATCATCGTTAAGAATAGTTCCTTGAGCGAAAGAAGTGGCAATATTAGCATTAGTTGCGCCATAAAGGCTAAGGTAAAATGTCTCGTCTGTTTCACCGAAAGTATCGCCAATAATGGGTACAAAAATATTTTCACTTGTATCTCCTGGAGCAAAAGTTAAAGTGCCACTAACAACTTGATAGTCTTCTCCGTGAGTTGCACCAATACCGCTTATAGAATATTTTACTGTTACCGTCTCACTACTTAATTCTGATAAACTAACTGTAAATCCTGCATTAGTAGTACCAGAATCCCCTTCTAAAATACTGACATTATTGATATTAATATCAGGAACACTCACGTTAAGAAGTTCTACCTGAATTACTTCCCCACCTGAAAGAGTCAAAAGACCTATATCATTCTCCTGTTGCAGAGCAGTGATATCCCCAGCATCATAACTATCTTGAGTAACAACAGCAGCAAAGATTGCTCCTTCATCCCCAGGAGAATCAACCGAATTTAACTGAGAATCAAGATAATGACCTAATTCTTCAAGAATAACTTTGCCAACAGCTTCAGGGTTATCGAGGTTTTGCTGGAGAAATTCTTCTGAAAGATAAATAGTACCTTCGCCAAAAGCACCATTAGCATTGAGGTCGTTAAAAGACACTACCTCAAAAGAAGGGAGTTCCTGCTTACTAACTATGTTACTGATTAAGTTAGAAGCAGTTTCTTCATCCCAGCTATCTCCAAAAGCCAAGTTCAATCTTTGAACAAAATCTGGCTCAGCAACAAAGTCTTCTAATTGCTGGGAAACATAGTCAAAAGCTTGGGTGAGACTATCTTGGTACTCTTGGTCAAGATTAAAAGAAGCTAATACTTCATCAAAATCAGTTTCGATTTGGGACTCTGCATAGTTGAGGATCTCTGTACCTAATTCCCCTTCACGCCAATCTAAGTCTGGATCTATAACCTCATCAAGCAGGGTAGCTTCTCCTGTTGCTCCCTTAACTTGGAAAATAATATCGTTGTAGTCTCCGTCAGAAGGGCCATCAACCCGCAAATCCTCTAAAGCAAAGGTATGACCATCACCAGTAACATCAGCTATTTGTCCAAAGTGAAAAGCATCTTCAGGGTTAGCTGTAGCTAGGGAAAATAGAGGAGTTTTTGCCCCAGCAAGGTCAGGATTAGCGACTACCTCTTCAACCCTGCCATTAGGAACCAACATAAAGCCAAACTCATCTCCTGGCTTCATGTTGAAGGTTTTAGCTCCTAAATACTCTCCTCGGTTGTAATTAGGTTCCCCTAATTCCCCACTAAACCTCGCCCCTTCCCCTCTATCAGAAATGACAATATGGCCTAACTCTGAATCACTCAAAGCACGGCTAGCTGCCTGGGCAATAAACTCTGATGAACCAGCCTCAAGCTCCTCCATCCCTTCTAAGCTAAAGATGGCCAACTCTCCTTTATACCCACCGCCATCAAAGAGGAAATCAATCTCTACTTGCCCTGAGTCTCCCACTATGAAGTACCCAGAGGTAAAATTCGATTCTATTTGGACAAAATCGCTCCCATCATCTAACTCCTCTGGGTCGAAAAAGTCTAAGATTTCCGAACCATCGTCTCCTAATTCTTCATCAGCTACAGAAGCAATTTCTGCTAATTCTTCTACAAAATCAAAGTCATCTTGGTCTGGTAAATCAATTAAATCTGGTACATCATCCCCCCCATCTACTAATCCGGAGGGAGTCAGAATTGGTTCTAGAATAAAAGTCCGCAGCTTAGGCTTCTGTTCCTTAGCTTGCTTCTTTTTATCGTCTGGATTTTTGGAAGAGTTAAATAATCCCATTGCTCAGATGCGATGATGAGTAGGTGCTGGAGTTAGGAATTATTCTAGGTTACAAGTACTTCAATCTCTGCCTTGGGAATTACGTAATGATACTACGGATCTTTCTTTATTCGTACTTTCAAGTAACTGTAAAGCTCAATTACTTTTATTGTCTACCTCCTAGGAAGTAGTTAGGTTTCCCGCTTCTCTCCGTACTCTTTTAGCTTGCTCGTATAACCACTCAAATTAAGCTAAGAGCAAGGATTTTTGTCACAAAACTTATCCTCGGTCAGAGAATTTGGCGAACATTTTGAGAAAACATGGGTTTATCTTAGGCTTAAAGTGCATTTACTTTCCCTATGGCAATGAATCTAGCTGAAACTACTCTTAGCTACCACAAACAGCTATGTCCAGACTTAACTACTTATTGGCAGTTAAGACACTCACCGGATTCAGAGGGGTTTTTCCTTAGAGCTAAAGGACTAAATCTCTGCCACAGCTTCAGCAGTAAAGAAGCTTTTGTCCTACAACACTTCAATGGCAAATGGACTGTAGATAAAATTCAAAAACGTTCTCAGAAGCATTTTTCTGGGCAAGTTTCTTCTAACTTCGTAGAAGAGTTACTAGAAAAGCTTGTCAGCTTAGACATTGTTGTACCAGCCTCAGAGTTAGAAGCTAGAGGAATACAACTTAAACCCTGCGTTGAATTCATTCTCCATCCAGAGGGACATTGGATACTTCGCAACCCAGAAGACATTACCCACATACAGGTTTGTCCTCGTGGTAAAGCTATTGTAGAACAGTTGCAGGCATACTCCCCTGAAGAAATAGTTAAACAGGGAGAATTTCAACCAGCAGAAATCAAAGATATTTTAGGGCAGCTAAGAGTAACAGCTATGATAGCTGGAACTAAACCTCCTCAACCTCCGAAAAAGAAATTTAATCCCCTACAACTACTATTTTTCCGAGTCAAACTCTTTAACCCAGATCCCTACCTATTAACACCAGCCAAACTTCTAGCTTGGATTTGGACAAAGCCTTTCTTTTTAATACTTTGCGCCTTTCTCTCCTTATCAACAGTAGTTGGTTTGAACCACAGAGCGCACATCCTATTAACAGGACAAATACTCTGGCAAAACTACGGTGCAACCTTAATCATTCCCTTCGGTTTACTAGCTGTATTAGTTGTCACTATCCATGAATTAGGTCATGCCCTCACCCTCAAACACTACAATGGCATCGTACCGGAAGTAGGTTTGCTGTTTATGTTTATGATGCCAGCAGCCTACACTAACACCAGCGATTCTTATTGTTTAGTTAAGCGTAGACAAAGAGTCTTTGTAGTTGGGGCAGGGATTTTAACTCAATTAACTGTAGGGGGAATCGCCTTTTGGTTGTGGCAGATTTCGGTAGAAAGCAGTTGGTTATATCAAAGCAGTTACTTACTACTCATTGCTGCTTTATTTACCATCGCTGTTAACCTCAATCCCCTAGCCAGATTTGATGGCTATCACTTACTGGTTGCTTTGACTGGCATTAATAATTTACGCAAACGTTCTTTTGACTATTATCGTAACTTATTTACCTTTACTCCCACAGAAGAACCAAAGCAAACTCAACCTATTTTAGCTGCCTACGCTCCCTTTAGCTTTGCCTATATTATCTTCGTCTTCGGTAGTATCTTTCGTCTTATTATTCACTGGAGTTTAGACAACATTCCTATCACTGCTTTTTTGCTATTACTAGCATGGGCAATTTACTACTTTTTTCCTAGGCAACATTAGCTGTTAGCTGTTAGCTATTCCCTACAGCCTACGGCAACGCATCCGCGAAACGCCAACCCTATTCCCTGTTCCCTGTTCCCAAAAAATGATTAATAACTCAACTGATAAAAAACACCTTAGAGCAGTTAATCCTAAAACCCATTCTCCAACCCTTAAAAAACCAGAATCATCACCTCAGCCCACAGACAAAGCACCGCCACAAACTAAAAAGAAGTCCTACACAGGTTGGTTGATCTTTGGCAGTATTGTCATCGTTTTGGGAGCGGTTAGCCAAATTCCTATTTCTCCTACCGTTAGAGCAGATGCTTGGTTAGAACCAGACCCAGAAGCTAGACAGGTTGTTCACATGGAAGTACCGGGGAAAATAACTGAGGTTTTAGTTAAACCAAATCAAAATATCGAACCTGGAGATGCCATTGCCATATTGGAAACTGAACAATTAGAAGAAGAGATTATTGAGTGGGATTTACGGGTACAAGAAAGCTTATCTGGAGTAGAAAATGCTAATCAACAGGTAAGTAATGCTCAAGCAAAGATCCAACAGACTCGCATTAATGAACAACAAATTCAAAATCGAGTAGCTAAACTACAGCAAGAAACTGAGCTTATGGAAGCTGGCTCTCTTCCTCCTCATCTTCAAGCTATTGAACAAGAAGTTACTACTCTGAAGCAAACCGTAGCTAGTTTAGACCAAACCATTAGCCGCTATCAAAGCTTAGTACAAGAGGGAGCCGTTTCTTATGAGCAAGTTAATGAACAAGAGCGGCACAAACTGAATGTACTAAGGCAAATATCTGACCAACAAGCAGAGATTGAAACTCATAAAAGACAGTTGTACAAACAATTGCAAAATAAACAAGAAGAACTCAACCATTTGCAAACTGCTACTGTCATAGCCCAACAGGAATTAGCGACGGCACAAACTCAAATTAAAACTCAAGCTCCTATCTTACAGAAAGTTAAGCAACAAAGGGATAAGAAAAATGAGTTGCAAGCTAACTCTCAGGTAATCAGAGCTAGTCAAGGGGGAAAGATTATTTCTCAAAACTTATACGCTTTAGAAGGGAAAACCTTAGAGCCAGGAGAACCGATTTTAGAAATAGCTCAACCTAATCAGTTAGTTGCTGTCATTGAAGTACGTCAAGAAGAAGCTGATTTAATCAAGGAGGGAGCAATAGTTACTTTTAATCCTGTAGAGCCGGGTTATGAAAGTTTCACTACTAATATTGAAGAGATTATTGATGTTTTAGAAGTTGATGAACAATTGAAGAAATCCACTTTGCAGGTTATTGCTCAAGTTGAAACTAAAGGAAGCGATTTGAAGCCAGGAGCTAAAGTGTTTGCCAAGATTAAGTCTCCTCAACAAATTCGTCTTTATCAAAAGGTTTGGCGGGAGTTTCTTAACTTGTTTAAGATTCGCAAGTATTCTTAAATGATTGATACTTAGATAACTCTACTATTGTCGCAGACTAAATTAATAACTATTTGAACCTACCCATTTATCACTTTTTACCAATGAATAAGCAGCTACCTTTATCTTTGAGCTTAATCGCTTCGGTCTTAGCTAATTTCGCTCCTCAAATAGCTTTAGCTCAATCTATTGTCGCTACACCGGATAATACAGGTACGGTTATTCAATATAACGGCAATACTTATACGATTAATGGTGGTACTCAAGCAGGAGCAAACTTATTTCATAGTTTTGTTGAATTTGGACTATCTCCAGGAGAAATTGCCAGCTTTCTTAGCAACCCTAATATTAATAATATCTTAGGAAGAGTTACGGGAGGAAACCCTTCTTTAATAGAAGGTTTACTACAGGTAAGTGGTGGCAATTCTAATCTCTTTTTGATGAATCCGGCAGGGATAGTTTTCGGTACTCAAGGAAGATTGGATGTACCCGGTAGTTTTATTGCCACCACAGCAGACAAAATTGGTTTTTCTGAGGATAGTTGGTTTAATTCTAGAGGTGATAATAATTATCAAAATTTAGTCGCTTCTCCGAGTAGCTTTGTTTTCACCCAGACTATCCCAGGTACAATTATCAACGCAGGTAATTTAACTACTTCCTTTGGTAACAACCTAAGTTTAGTCGGTGGCACTATTGTTAATACTGGAACTATCTCTGCATTGGGAGGAAATGTTACTCTGGCTGCTGTCCCAGGAGAAAACCTGGTACGCATTTCCCAAGCTGGCATGATCCTCGGCTTAGAAGTTTCCCCAGAATCCTTAACTAAAGGCATTTCACCTCTTGATTTACCCAAGTTATTAACTAACCCTAAAATCCGCAATGCTACCAAGTTGAAGTTAGACAGCAACGTCTTACCTAGGAATGTCACCATTGCTGGAGAAGTAAGAGGGCAAACAGTTAACTTTGCTGCTGCCAATAGAGTTATTCCCGTCTCTTCAGCTAAACAATTAGTATTTACTGGAGATGGCACAAAAAGTTCGCCTACAGTGACTTTGTTTCCTCAAACTCCAGAAGATGCGTTCGCTTATGTTTTTATAGATGCTACAGTGCCAGATTATCAAAGTTTCTTATATGGAGGTAAACCGGGAACTACCAGTGTCGTAGTAACAGAGAATGAAAATGGCGTTGCTAAGATTAGCAGTACCCTCACCAACGTGACTGATTTAGAGGAATTGCACCTCCTTGTAGAGGGAGATGAAGGTAACTTTTGGTTGGGTAATACTTTCATCAGTAACCAAAACCTACAACAACATCAACAGAGCTTGCAAAGCTGGTCTAAATCTTTTGCTCCAGGAGCAGATATGCTTATTTATAGCTGTTTCACTGCTTTGGGGATAACTGGAGAAGCTTTGTTGCAGGGGATTGCTTCAACTACAGGAGCAGATGTAGCAGCTTCTACAAACCTAACAGGTGATGCTTTTTTAGGAGGAGATTGGGTTTTAGAAAAAAGTGTCGGCAACATCGAAGCAGATTTAGCTTTTCGTAACTTAGTATTAGATACTTTCCAAGGAAAGCTACAAGTCTTCACAGCTACTAATACTGCTGAATTAATTAACCACCTAAACTCTAGTAATAGCAACGCACAAGACGACACTATCAACTTATTACCTAACATCACCTACACTATCAATGCTGTTGAAAACATTACCGATGGTAACAATGGCTTACCAATTATTCTTGCTGATGGAGGTAGGAGTATAACTATTAACAGTAAAGGCTCTACTTTAGCCAGAAGTAACATAGGAAGAACCCCTGATTTTCGCCTTCTCTATGTGGCAACAGGGGCAGATGTTACCCTCAATGATTTAACTATCAGCAATGGTAAAACCTCTGGTACAGTCTTTGCTGATGATGCTGCTGGTGGTGGCATTTTTAATCAGGGACAGTTGACTTTAAACAGAACTACTGTTGTTAGCAATGTCGCGACTAACAAGGGCGGTGGCATTTTTAATAGTGATAATAGCTCTCTAACTTTAACTCAGAGCAACATTGCTAATAACTCAGCCCTCAATTTCGGACAGGGGGGCGGCATTTACAACGGCAATAATAGTCTTCTTACAGTTACTAATAGTACTATCGCTAATAACTCTGTTAACTCTAATGGTAATGGTGGTGGCATTTACAATACTCAAGATACAGTCACTATCAATGACAGCACTCTCAAGAACAACTCAGCAGAAGTTAGCGGTGGTGCTATTCATAGCAATGCAGGCATCTTAAATGTAACTAATAGCAGCATTGAGAATAACTCCAGTCAGTTTTTGGGAGGTGGCTTCCATAGCAGCAATAGCAGTCAAACGACTATTACAGGTAGTAACTTTATTAAAAACTCGGCTATTATTGGCGGTGCAATTAGTAACAACAAGAGCCAAGCTACTATTACCAACAGTAGTATTGATAGTAATACTACTCTTCCTAATGGCAACGGTGGTGGCATTGCCAACGATAGCGATAGTAGACTTACCATTATGGGTAGTACCATCAGTAACAACTTAGCTAATGCTGGTGGTGGTATTTATAATCAGAGGAATAGTACAGCCACAATTACCAACACTACCATTAGTGGCAATCGTAGTAATGGTGCGGGAGGGGGCATTTCTAATAGCGATGCTAGTACCATTTCCTTAACTAACAGCACTGTTACTAATAACATTGCTGATGTTGATGGCGATAATATTGGTGATGGAGGAGGCATTTTTAGCTTTAATTTCTCTACCTACATTGCCCGTAATAGCATTATCGCTGGTAACTCTGATGTGGGGGGACAGGGGAATGATGTTTTTGGTGATAATCTCACTGGTGATGGTCATAATTTAATTGGTGATTTGACTGGCATAGGGACTAGTAGTTTGGGAGGTGGTAGTGATTTAACTTTTACTCAACTAGGAATTAGCGATATTGAACAAGTGCTTTTTCCCCTTGGTGGCTACGGCGGCTCTACCCAAACCCACGCCCTCCGCCCTGGTAGCCCTGCCCTTGATGCAGGGGATAATAATTTAGTTTCTGGAGGAATAACCACTGACCAAAGAGGTATGAATCGCTTTATGAGTAGTACTGTGGATATCGGAGCTTACGAATCCTCCGGCTTTGCCCTCACAGTTGTAGCCGGAAGTCCCCAAACTACTGATGTTAATACTACCTTCTCTACTCCTCTTACAGTTCAAGTTACTGACCAAGCTTCTAACGCTCCTCTACCTTTAGATAGTTCAGTTGTTACCTTCAGTCTTTCTAGTCAAGGGTTTGGCACTTTGAGGAGCGGCACAGCCGTCACAACCGACACTCAAGGCAAAGCTAGTAATACCCTTACAGCTAGTAATCTTCCTGGTAGCTATCAAGTAACTGCTTCTCTTTCTGGTTCGGCTACAGTTGATTTTCAACTCACTAACAAGCCATCTCTCCCTCCTCCCAACAGGCCAATACCTATTGACAATCAGCCCCCCATTACAAATAATGACCAATCAAACCTTATTTCTCCTCCAGAATCAGATACTATTTCTCACTCTCAACCAATACCTGAAGCCATACCAAAAGTTTCCCTTACCTGCACAGATGAGGTTATTTCTCAACTTCCTCATTCTGAGTTTTTGTCTGCCGTCACAAACTCAGGAAGCTTACCAGATAAGCAGTTATTAACAGAGCTAGAGGAGTTATTGCAAAGTTGTCATTTTCCTTATTTTGATGACAATCACAGTACAATCTCGAACCCCTGATATCTCAATCACTCATTACCTATTAACTAAAAATATGAACCCCAAAATTACCATTCAAGAACTCTCTATCCTAGTTACTTCTCCTAACCATAATCCTAGTCTATTAACTCCTGATTTCCTCGCTGGTAGTGGTATTGTTCCCAAAGACTGGCAACTGGCTCGTCCTCCTTTGATGAAACCTCAGCTATCACAGATTGCTTTTACTAATGGTATCAATCTTGTTGCTCAGCCTGGTTCTCTTACTTTTACTGAATCTATCAAGAAGCAAGATGAAGAGCAAACGGAGGATACTGAAGATTTAAAAGTATCTACCATTGCTCGTCAGTACGTCCAAACTTTACCTAATCTTGACTACAGGGCTGTTGCTATTAATCCCAGGAGTTTTCTTACCTTTGAAGTTGAAGATGAGTTTGCTGCCCGTGATTACATTGTCAAACACTTTCTTACCCCTGCACCCTGGCTTGAAGTAGGTACAACTCCTGCTAGAGCTTCTCTTAATTTAGCTTATGCTTTTGAGGCTACTAAGCTTAATCTGACTATTGCTGAGGTTAAGTTACAGCAAGAAGATAAGCCTGCAACTCCTGCTATTTTGTTTTCTGGTAACTTCCCCTATAAGATTACTGAAACTAGCAATGGGCAGAAACAAAGTCAGCTTTTTACTTTTCTTGAACATTGGCAACGGGATTTAGAACTTTTCGGGCAAACTATGGATAAGTTTTTACAACCAAGTACTTGATGATTTTCTCTAATCTTCTACTAATAACGCCTCCTCTATCAACTCTCTGATAAATTCGGCTTTACTCTTTTCTGCTTCAAATACATACCGAGATAGTTTTTTGTAGAGACTTAGGGGCATATCTACAGAAACTCTTTTGGTTACTTCTTTTTCTTCCTCTTGGTGCTGCTGTTTACCCTGCTTCTGCTGGGATAAAGTTTCCGAAGGAGATGTTTCTTCAGCAATGAATTTCTTCAAATCATCTGATAGTTTCTTTCTCGGACTCATAAACTCAGTACCTCTTTACATAAAGAGTCATATTCCTTAGCTGCTTCTTTTCCGCTATGTCCTAGTTCCCACACTACTTTTTCCTGTCCCGCAGAATCGGCGACCGCCTGACGTTGATGGATGACACTTTTGAGTAGTTTGATATCTTCTAGGGAGGCTAACAACTCTAAGGCTTCTGCTTTAAGCCTAGTTCTGGGAACAGCCCGATTGATAAATACTGCCGCCTTTGGTTCACCTTTACGGATTCTCCTTGCTTGACGTATTAAGTTGATGGCATTACCTGATGATTGCAAGTCAAGGGCCGTAGGTTGGCAAGGAATAATCGCTTTATCTGTGTAACTGAGAATTACACGGGTAGTTTCTGAGATGTTACCCGCAGCGTCAATAATGGTATATTCTTGTTTTTCTGCTAGGTCTGGAATGGCATCTGCCAAGATGTTGGGGTCAGTGATTAAGGAACTTGGTAGGTTACATTGGAGGGTTAATACCCATTCTGTGGCGGATCTCTGGGCATCTGTGTCTATTAGCAGTACGGTTTTTTTCTTTTTTACTGCTAGATAATAAGCCAGATGTAGTGCCGTACAAGTTTTACCTGTTCCCCCTTTTTGATTAACGAGGGCGATGATAGTCATTTTACTCAATTACTCAATTACTTAGTTACTTAGTTACTTAGTCACTCAACTGTTTAATAATTTGATTATTTCATAATCAGTACTACTCTCAAGTTGAAATTGCTTCTAATGCGAAGGCTATTAGTTTTCATGGTAACTGCTAGAATACTTAGTTACTTAATTACTTAGTTGAGTAATTAAGTAACTACTCTTACTCTGGCCGCTGTTAAAGTGAACTTTCCTCATCTGCGCCATAATCGATTTTTTCTACAGCATTTATGATTCCAAAGCAATTGTGCAAGGCATCGTTGCACAATCTAATAGAGGTTACATAATTACTATCGGAGAAAGCAGATGGTTGTTGAGACAAAGTTCTTAAGATTTAGGTGACTTTTGCCATTTTAGCTAGTCTCTACTCACGAAGGAAAGCTAGTTTCTATTAGTTACTCAATTAAGTAATTACTTAATTGAGTAATTGAGTAGTTTTTTTGTCGGACACTTTTTTTTGAAACTTTTGAACTTGTGTAGACGGAATTATCTAATTTTTTAGTACAAACTAACTACATAGCCAAGAAACTAAATTAAGAATAATCGCTCTCTAATTTTTCCTGCTGGGAGGGCGAACAACCCTCAGCAGACTCTAGGCCGTCATAAAACTCGAACACGACATACCCCAGCATCGATAAGCTCGATACCGCACCCCTCACTTGCTCAGTTGTCACTTCCAAGTATTTTTGTAATTCATCGAGATTACGATAACCCAATATCTCTTGTATTATCCTTAACGGTATCCCCGCATTACTCATCTGAGTCAAAGCTGTCCGACGAAAACTATAGGTACTCACCCCTTCTATCCCCAACTTCTCACAACTCACCCTCAAGATCCTCGCTGCGCTATCTGGGTTGATATGACTCTTGCCATGACGACCAGGAAACAAAAACCGACCCCTCGGTGATGGATAGTAAGAAACTAGTAAGGTTCTTAATTCCTCATTTATTGGTATGGCACGGGTATCTAGCTGTCCTTTGGTATTAGCTTTACGAAAGATGATTTCTCCCCTAAGTTTTCCTTTGCCGTTGTAGACATCCTTAAAATTCCAAGGTAAAAGCTTCATTAATACGACAGGCGGTGTAAAGACAAACTTCAAACAAAGCCCGATCTCTAGAGTTAGTTAACCCTTGGCTAAATAGCAACTGAATCTCTTCTAAGGTAAGAATTTTTGCTCTACCGTGCCTATTGATTTTCATTTCATGATGTCCCTACACCCTCACACGAAGTCATACTACTAGTCTGTCAAAGTAATAATGACGGATAATGTGAGATGTAAATCTTGCCAAATCTACGCTATTAATGCCAGCTAAAAAATATATTGTCTCTCTGAGTGAGGATGAACGCTTTTCACTGCAAGAATTAACCCAAAAAGGGAAAGCTGCTGCCCGAAAAATTAATCATGCTCGTATCTTACTCAAAGCAGATATTAATCAAGATAACGGGGGGTGGAATGACCAGATGATTAGCCAAGCATTGGATATCAGTACGAGAACCATTGAGAGAGTTAGACAAAGATTTGTCGAAGAAGGATTAGAACAAGCACTGAGTCCTGGTCGGAAAAACTCCTTGAAACTAAAAAAGATAGATGGAGAAGCTGAAGCTCATTTAATTGCCATAGCTTGTGGGAAATCTCCAACAGGTTCTAGCCGTTGGACTTTACGATTACTAGCTGACGAAATGGTGGTTTTAGGATATGTGGAAAGTATTTCTCATGAAAGTGTTAGACAAGTCTTAAAAAAAACGAAATCAAACCTTGGCTGCAAGAATGTTGGGTAATTCCTCCTCAAGCTAATGCAGAGTTTGTTTGTCAGATGGAAGAAGTTTTAGAGCTTTATACCCGCCCCTATGACCCTTGTTACCCGTTAGTTTGCTTTGACGAAAGCTCTAAACAATTAATTTCCGAAACGCGACAACCCCTAACTGCTGAACCTGGAAAACCTGAACGCTTTGATTATCAATACCAACGAGAAGGAGTGAGAAATTTATTCATGTTTTTTGAACCTTTAAAAGCTTGGAGACACGTTGAGGTAACTGACCAACGTACCAGCATCGATTATGCTCAACAAATGAAATACTTAGTGGATGAATGTTACCCAGAGGCTATCAAAATTCGAGTGGTTCAAGATAACCTAAATACTCATGTCAAAGCCTCATTGTACAAAGCATTTTGCCCTTGTGAAGCTCGCCGAATACTAGACAAATTAGAGTTTTACTATACTCCTAAACATGGTAGTTGGTTAAATATGGCTGAAATTGAATTGAGTGTTTTAAACAGGCAATGTCTTAATCGGCGTATTCCTTTTGAGGAGACTTTAATCCAGGAAGTGCAGGCTTGGGAGCAACGAAGGAATCGAACTTCAACTCCAGTCGATTGGCAATTTACCACTGAAGATGCTCGCATCAAGTTAACTAAATTGTATCCGTCAGTTTCTTCTTGACAGACTACTACTAGAAGTGCCAGCTTAGAGACGAGGGCAAAGCTGCGCTCGTCCTTACTCTTAAAATCAAGACCTCTTCACCTAAGCATCTACTAGCTCTATTTGCAGGCGCTTACCCAAAATTGAGGCGGCACGGTCTATAGTTTTTAGGGTGACAGAAGTGTTGTTTGGATTGAGAAGCCTATCTAGGGAGGATCTACTGGTACTCATGGCTTCTGCCATCTGAGTTTTACTCATTCCACGTTTGTTCATTTCTTGAGTAATCTGCCACGCTATAACTCGCTTGAGTGCTACGGCAGTAACCTCTGATAAAATGCCTTCTTCTTCAAGAAATTCGTCAAAGGAAGAGCCTATATGAATATTCTTAGTCATCTTTTTGAGCCTCTAATTTGTTTTTCCTTTGGCGTGCTTTGTCTAAATATTCTGTGGGAGTTTTTTGGGTTTTCTTGATAAATCCATGTAATAAAATCATCTGTCCTTCATAGATACAGAACAAGACCCTGGCTATTTTGTCTGTAGGAAGATTAGAACGAACTTCGTAGAGTCCTTTGCCCAAAGGACGACAAGTAGGCATTCCTACAGGCCATCCAAACTCAACAGTTTTAATGTCGTTACCTATTACTCTCCTTTCTGATGCCTCTAACCCTAGAAGCCATTCTCGAACAGGGAGCTTTCCCGTTTCGGTTTGAAAGAATTTGGCAGGTAGACGCTTATTGCTCATATTTGATTATTGTACCTAAAAAGGTACTTGAAACAATACTCTCTTTACCCCACCCAAAAATAAATCCCAGCAAGTGATAACCAAACAGGAGTTAGTTGACGAAAGAACAAACTTAGAACTAAAGTCAAAATCAAAGCCCCTACATGAGCATGAAGGTCAAAGATTAGCCTCCCAGAAACCTCTCTAACTCCATTCCATTTAGCCTGCTTCTTACTTTTGAAATGGTTAATTATCTCTCGTTCCAACAGCAACAATTTCTCTTGTGAGTAGCTAGGAAGAGGAAGATAATAGAGCCTTGCCCAAGGTAGTAATTGAGCTTTAGACAGCTTGTGATGTGTGTAGAATCCGCTACTATTCCAACGAGCATTAAGGTTGCTACTCATTCCCACATAAACTACTTCCCAGAAAGAAATTAATAGATAAATTCCTGGTTCTTTAGGTAACTGCTTTCGCTTCCATAACCAGACAGATTTGAGTGAAAGTCTGGGGTGTTTTAACTTGTACCTGGTTATCGCATTTAACATTTATGTTCATTCCCTCAAACAAAAGCAGCAGAATTTCAGTCTGCTGCTTTATTACCAGTTATTTGCTATCACCGCTTAACGGCAGTACTACGGCTAAAGGTCTTTTGCTGACAATTAGAGTTAAGGCAGTAAAAACGTGTTTTACCTCTGGGTTTAGTATTTCCGCTACCACAACTAGGGCAATGATATTTAATAGTATCTTGGACATCAGACTGCCTGGACAGACTACCGCCTATAGGGAAATCTGTCCGAAATTCTGTCGGGTCAGACATCTCTCTACTAGTAAGTGCTTCAGGATTTACACCTTCTATCGCTTGTCCGAGTTGGGCAGCGCTTGGACACTTAAATTCGTTGCTACGTTCTTGAGCTAAACTAACAGTATCATAATCAAAAGAATAGCTATCTAGGCTAGGTAGAAAGAATAGCTTTGGTGAGCGCTCATCTGCAACTAAAACGAGACGGTATTCTTTGGCTTCATTGCCAATTAGTTTGTTTTGATTGATTATCCACTCTTCTATATCTTCTAAGGTTGAACCTATCTTTTCTATGTTTTTGTTGCCGAGCTTTTTACCGTACATATCAACATATTCCCTAATCATCTTCGCTCCAAAGACAATCTCAGTAAAAAGGGTGTTTCTGTCGTTATTGGTGAAGCCTGGTAATACTTTGGTGTTAACTGATTGCCCAGCGATTATGAAGCCCATGTTAGTGTGGTGAGCTTGTTTTAAACAGGTTTTGAATTTCTCTCCTAACTCTTTGGGGTTACTAGCAGACATGAGGGAATTATCAAATTCATCCCATACCCACAAATCAAAGATTTCTTTACGGTAAGCTACGTTCTTTTCTCTATATTTCCATTCTTTTTCAAAGTCAACAAAAGATTGGTGGGAAGCTTCCCAAGTCCGATAATGCAAGAAGGGGTCTAGGGGATAGTTTACGTCTTTTTCACTACCATCTCGACCAGGATAGCTCACCTTGATGTTCATCAAAGGGACTTTCCTACCAGTTGGTTTGTTGGCGACTTTACCACCAATTTTTAACAGGTGAGAAACTAAGACGATGATGGTTGGGCTTTTGCCACTACCAGGTTTAGCTATTAACCTGAACCTGTAAGACTGGTTTTCTAGGTACTGTAGAAATTCTTCAGGAGTACCTACTAAATCTTTAATGCTGTCTTGGGTTAGTGCTGGAAGTACCCGAAATGAGACAACTAAAAGAGCCGATAGTGGTGACTTCTCAAACTTAGTGATTTTATGGATTCCTAAATGTTGAGTCAATCGTTCCTGCTGGCTCTTGATAAAGCTCAAGATGGCTTCCGGGGAGTGTTTACTTGAGTAGCTAAAGCCAACGCTACTAATCCCGTTGTAATCGCCTTTAAGCCCTTCTAGCTTTAAAGGAATGGTCTGTTTAGATAAATCCCAAACTTCACGAGCAAATGCCCCTCCGAGTTTAATAATTGGGTCTAATGAGTCTTTGGGGTAATCAGGTTCTAGTAACTCACCATCTTTTTCTCTTTGTAGGAACTGGATTTGAGTTTCTCGCAGTTTGATAATCTTTCTTAAAGCAAGGGATTCTTCGTTAAATTGATGCCTGAATTTGTGTAGCAGTTCGTTATAGTTCTCTGCTGCCTGTCTACATCCTTGGGTCTTTAAACGTACCTCATCACGGCATTTGAGAATGATTCGCCGATACTCAGCGTCTAAAGAGCGCTGCTCCTTGAGCAAATTAAAGTCCTCATGACAAATCTGCTGAATATTTGTTTGCTTGATACGGGCTACTTCTGAGGCAATTTCTTCACTCAAGTCTTCTTCGTATTTCTTCGCCCATTCGGTAAGCTCAGAGTTTAAAGAGTCTATTTTTTCTTGGTTAGAGGCTATCGCCCGCTTTAGTTTCTCAATGTTAAATTTCAGATTATCAATTTGCTGAGTCTGTACATTAGCGAATAACCCTACTTGTTCTAATTTCTTTTTCTTACCTTGGAGTTGAGCTTTGTGATACTTTAAATCCCCTAAAAGCTCCTCATTTTTCATCTCTAGTCTGTAGAGCCTATTTAACTCTATTTTCTTCTCAGCTAGCGCCCTATCAACCTTAGAAAACTTTTTGGTAGCACGCTCATCCATTAAAAAACTAGCTATACCCGCAGCAGGTAATGCCCCTAATACAGAAGCCGCCGCTATTTTCCCAGGAGAGGTAGTTACTGCTGCTCCAAACAGAAAACCGATGGCGGCACTACAAGAAATACCGCCAATTGTTAGAATTAAATCTTCTTTTTTCATTGTTTTTTAGCCCCTAGTGATAACAGGGGCTACTCCTTGATTACACCAAATCAACTCATCAAAAACCAAATAAAAAGTCAACGAGAATTTCTCAAACCAAAAGTACCTCTAGCCTTAACCTTTACCCTTTACCCCTTCCCCTTTCTTCACCCGTCAATCGAAAATTGACAAACAGATCACCCATACTCACCTAACTTCTTTTGAAAAAGCTCCAATTCACCATCCAACTCATTGAGTTTGGTTTGGCTATCTTCTAGTTGATTAACCTGAATCTGTAACTCCAGGGCTAACTGCCCTTTGCTGATGGCGTTAGAGGCTATATCTTTGTAAGTTTTGGCTCTATTGAGGTCGTAGGCTATCGCTGCTTGTTTAGTGCCTTCTATATCGCTCTGTAGCCCGATATAATTACCTTTTGATTGCTCAATAGTACGTTGGGTCGAAATGGCTGTGTTGAAAGCTTTGGCTCTGTCTCCAATAGCTCCATAAATGCTATTGTCGAGCTTGTATTTCTGGCGATGTAAGTCAACGGCATAGTTAGCCATCTCGTATTTGGTAGAGGCTTTGCTGTAAGTAGCTTTTGTTACTCCAGGAAGGCTCTCCGGAGGATTGAGCGGGTCATCAACCTCATAGTCTTTTAAAGGAAATTCAGGGGTATTAAATGAGGCATCAGCTAAATTAAATTCTGAAATACCTGGTATTT
Organism: uncultured cyanobacterium; assembly: GCA_963793425.1. Taxonomy (GTDB): domain Bacteria; phylum Cyanobacteriota; class Cyanobacteriia; order Cyanobacteriales; family CAWCAG01; genus CAWCAG01. The sequence goes on from CAWCAG010000003.1 coordinate 63,156, forward strand.
CGACCTTTCCAGATTTGATTATCTCTTCTGTTTTGAAAGGCGCTTTCCCTCGTCTCACTTCTTTAGTGCCTTGTCTAGTCAGGGTATTAGCTATTTTTGCAGCCCTGGTAGAAATAATTCCTGTAGATTTTTCAGCCATGATTTCCTGTTGCTAATAAGGGTGTTCGCTTTGATCTCAAGTTTGCGATGGCGCTCATCAAGTTCAAAGAGTTTTTGGTCTAGCCATTCCTCAAATTTGAATTCTTCTAAGCCATCTTCAATCTGCTCTAAGTCAGCTTCAGGAGGGGATTCAGTTGGTTCTGGGAGATTATTCATCTAGTCCCTCCCGTTTACGCTGTAATGCCTGTATTTTCTGGTCGAGTTCTGCTTGTTTTTTTTCTAAGGATGATAGGGATTCATCAAGCCAGTCTGGTGGTTGTGTCATTGCTTCTACTTCTTGATTGAGTTGTTGAAGTCTTTGCTCTAACTCTGGGGTTGTGGGAGGGGATGAATAAAGGTCCTCTAGCCTCTTTTTGTTTTCATTCAGTTCTTCTGGGGTCATAATTAACGCTCTTGAGCTAATAGCTAGGGTTTACTGAGTATTCAAAACCAAACATATATCTCCCCAACTGTTTTTCTTTAGCGTCCAGCCCCTCTACACTGAGACGGTTGGGCTGTTAGAGGCACTGAGTCACTATTATTAGCCCAAAATACTGTTATTACCGCTATTCCTAGAGCTAGGGCTATACAGCCTACCCCGTATAACGTTTTAATGCCTGGGTATTTTCTTTTATTCATTGCTATGATTAGGTTTGAGTGAGTTAAGTTAATGAGCTTACGCTGCTTGTTTTGCTTGCTCAGAGGTGGCAGTTAGTTTAGAGCTAGCTGTCACCAATTTTTCTTGGTACTCTGCTATGTGGTAGAGCAGTTCCTCGATAGCGGGGTCGTCGTAGAAGCGTTGTAACTCTTGAAGTTGGGCTATTACTTCTCCGAGCTTGATAGAAGTCGTGTTAATTAGGTTTGTGTTCATTTCAGGCTAAAGTGATGGTTCGTTTTTAGTTTTTCGGTTGAACATTATTAATCTGCTGATTAGTACTTCCATCAATGAAATAGCCACCTGCTATCCCTACACCCAATAGCAATAGAGTAAGGAGCAGCATGATGATTACTTCCCCACTAAGGAATTGAGGCTTTTTAACATTTCCCCCATCTGGTCAAGGGTCGCTTGGTTGGTATCCTTAGAAGCTTGGGCTTGTTGGCTCATCTCATGAAGTTTGGCAAGCTGGGTAATTTGGTTTTGTGCTGCCTGTGTTTGAGCGGCTACTTGGTTCGCTTCCTCTATCTGTTGATGCGTCCTCGCTGTTGCTACCTCGATTAAGTCTTGCAGCTTGTCGTTGATTGATTTTTGTTTCAATATTTCGGGGGTGTCAACCTGTACTATTTCTGCATTTAGTACTGGTAGTTCTGGTAGGTCTGGGACTTCGATTTGATAGGGGTTAATAGCTTCTGAACACTCGCTTTCGGGGATTTGCTGTGCTTCAGGGTAAGTCGCTAAATGCTCACTAATTGGTAGATTTTCTATAAATTCCTTGGGGCTAACTCCAGATTCTTTTTGCTCATTCATTAGTTGAACCAAAGTGTTGAAGCCATTCTCACTAATTTTTCTGCCGATATAGAACTCATACCCACTAGTTTCTAGGGGTTTAAGCCAGGTTTTGGTTAGATTCTGGCGAGTGGTTTGTAAAAAACTGGCAACTGCACTTTTGGTTGCGGGAAATTCAGGCAGACTTTGGTTCCCTCTAGTTACGTTTTTGGTTGCATCTGGTTGCTTGCAACTGGGACGTAACCCGCTTGTAACTGTTGCATCTTGGTTGCAGTTTCCAGTTTCAAATTCTTTAAATTCATTCACATCAATCTCTTTAGCCATAGTTACTTCATTTTCCTCTTCGATTTACCCACAGTTTCCTCTCTTAATCGTAATTGCAGTATAGTTGCATGGCGATTGCAGTGTCAAGACACAACAAAGATTTTTCTATGATAAAACTAAGATGTATTTACCCTGCAATAGCCATGTAAAGATAGGATAGTAAAGATGAAGATTGATACGATACACCCAAAAATGGCTACAGAAGGACTAAGACTAACCGTAGTTTTGAGCGATTTTGCCTCTAGGCGGCTAATCTGGTGGGCTAAAACCCACGACAAGACTAAATCAGCATACGCGGCTCAAATAATTGAGGCGAGAGTAGAATCTGATATCTCAACGATCGAAGCCTCAATTAATCAATGCGCTCAAGACAGGGGAATTAGCCCCGATAAACTTAAAGAAGAATGGTTGTTAGAAGATAACTATCTAGAACTAAAAAGAGAGGGTGAATAAATCATCAATATTCCAATTAACAAGGGGGAACCGTGATGAGCGTTAAATGTTTAGACAAACTAGAGAATTCGTTAGAGATAACGAAGTGATTGTCAATTTCTAGCGCTTGAATAGTTGAAAGGAATGGACAGTAAAAAGTGAAATAGATTTAGATAGTTAGATTAGCGCAATCTTGCTTATCGTAGGGAATTAAGCAATAGCACAGGCTTGCAAATAGTCTATAATTACAATCAACATAAAAAAGCCCCAGTGCAATGCACTAGGACTGGACTAAAAACCCTAAAAGCCGAAAACTTTTAGGCGCTAATGAAGAATTTTGAGATTGAGACCCTCTTTAATTCTTTATTTGACGCACAAAAATGCGTCTACATATATTTTCTAATGTAATACACTACAGAGTGGTTTAGCAATTACTATGCAGTAACAAAATTAGGATAAGCGCTTAAAGGACAGGGCTTTTGGGATTTCGCAAAATTTTTACCCAAAATGCCAGAATCAAAATTTAGTACAAATATCACCAATCTTGGGGGCGCTGAACAGTGAGCCTGACCCCCAAACAAAGCCAGAAACTAACAGAAAGTGCGCTCATCCTGGCTCTCCAGGAAAATAGAGGGGGGCAAATCAAATGATTTACTCTCCTAGCAAGCAAAGGTTAATTCCTACTAACCGCTTTAACCCTTGCCCCGTATGCTCCGACATCTCTGGCGATTGTCGCCACGGTGAAAACGAACTAATCCTTTGCCATACATACATAGATGGAGGGGTAGATGCCCCTGGCTATGAGTTCAAAAAGTCCGGGAAATTGGGAAATTGGGGAGTTTATGCCCCACCCAGAGAAGCTAAAGACTGGTTGCCCAAAGAACTCTGGATTAGACAGCAGCAGCAATTAAGAGCCAAGCTTGAAGCTGACAAACGCCGCCAGTACCAAGAGGCTCTATCAGTCTTCGAGCGGGATAAAGCGATTAGGAAAATTGCTAAGTCATTGGGCTTGAAGGCTGAACATAGAGAAGACTTAAAGCACCGTGGTTTAAATGATGACCAGATTGAGCTTGGACTATTCTTCTCAATTACCCCTTATGCTCCTGTCCCCTCTGATATCCCCTCTAATCTTCCTGGAATAGGTCACGGGGGTAAATTACTTTCTAATTCCTCTGGTTACGCCTGTGTAGCCTTCGACAATCACAGAAAGGCTATTGGGTGGCAAATCAGAGTAGATGGTGCTACAGAAGCTGGCAAGTACCGATGGGCTAAAGGTTTAAAATCTAGCCACTTAAAGAATGGGGAACTCCCCTTAACCGTAGTAGGAGAAGATGCCGAAGAAACTAATAGAGTCCATTTAACAGAAGGATTCTTAAAACCCTATATTGCCCAATCCAAACACGGTGGTAAATGGCTAGGCAGCCCTGGAGGTAACTTCTCTGGCTCTCCAGAACAGTTCAAATTAGCCACAGCCAAAGCTGAAATTGCCATCATTTACCCTGACGCTGGAGACGTACTTAACCCCCACGTCATGAAGCGCTGGCGAAACCAAATTGGCTTTGCCCAGAATCGAGGCTTGAAAGTCCTAATCGCCTGGTGGGGTCAAGTTAGTAAAGAATTATGGCTAGATATTGATGAGATAAAGCCGGGGCAAACGGTTAAGTACCTATCCCCAGAAGAGTTCTATCAACTATCTCAAATACAGAAGAAGAAAAAAGAAGATTGGGATAGGTGGATTAAATCCCGTCGGCTATCCCCCCATACCAGACAAAAGCAACGTTTTGTTAAGATTTCTCCCTTAGCTGAAGCAAAGGCAATTTTAGTAAAATCTGGCACTGGTACAGGAAAAACCCATGAAATAAAAAGAATTATTAAGGAGAATCCCAACAAAGGGTTTTTAAGTATTGGTTACAGAAATGGGCCATTGCTTCAATTTTGTATTGAGTCGGGATTTTATCATCTTCAATCAGAGTTAAAGAACCAGGATGAATATGCTCTTATTCATGACCCTAGAAGCTGTATCGCTTTTTGCCTACACTCAATTCTCCATTTTTCCCCTGAAGATTTTGATGACAGGATATTAATTCTTGATGAAATTGTTAGTATCTTACGTTCACTCGCTAAAGATAAAAATCTTCGGTTTAAGTCCAGGGTTAAAGCTCTTCTCATTGAAGCACTAACGAGGGCATCAAAGATATATTGCCTTGACGGGCATCTGACCAATAAAGAAGTTAGACTAATTGGCTCTGTTCTTGGAGAAGAGGCCCTCACTTCGGTTATTGAAAATAGTTTCACTGGCCACAGACCACAAACAAAATTCATCACAAACAGCAGAAACGAGAACGGGGAACTAGTAGAGCCGGACAAAAGCGAAGTTCTCAAAGCCATTCTCAATCTCCCAGAAGGAGTCAATATTGCTGTTTGTAGTGACAACCAGAAGGAGCTAGAAGCCCTTGATAACAAACTTAAAGCTAGGGGCATAAGAACTTTCAGGCTCGACTCAACTAAAGCCGGAACCAAACAAGCTAGGCAATTTTATGCCGATAGTCCCGGTTATCTGGTTAAGCATAGGATACAAGTTTTGCTGTATTCCCCTAGTGGTGAAGCTGGCTTAAACATTGATATTAAAGGGTATTTTAGTGAAATATATGCTCTATTTTATGGTGTGCTTTCAACTAACCAACAGATGCAGCTAATTGCTAGGGTCAGAGATAAGGACGCAGCCCTCATCGTCGTACCTGCGACCAGGGCAGTTAGCAACGACGAGGTATCCGATTCTTTTATTCCTGATGAAGTCAAACAAGCTTGGGAAGAATATGCGATTCTCAATGGTGAAGCTGTATTAGATGGCGTGGACTCTAAAGAACAATACCTTAAGCTCATGCAACAGATGATGAGTGCTTACGATGATGAGTTTTATGTCTATGAATGCCAACTTAGAGCGGCTGAGAATTACGAACGCCAAAACCTAAAACAGTGCCTGCGCTACGCTCTAGAAGATTCTGGCTACCCTGTTACCGACGTTATTGTCCAGAAATATAATGAGGTTACTAAAGGTATAGCCGAGGAGAAAAAAGCAGTGGAACAAGCCAATGCCACTCAAGAGTTTCATTCTCCATATATGACAACCGAGGAAGCTAACGAAAAGTCTCGCGATATCTCCGCAACAGTTGAGCAAAAGGCTGCTGTTAAAAAGCGTAGGCTGTTAGACAGACTGCCGGGAATCGAAGAGAAAACTATCATCACCAGCGAGACTGTTGAGGCTACTAATTCTCAGACAGGGGAAGTAGAAGAGAAAGAGGTAAAAGTTGAAAAACCTGCTTTTTCTCCTGAAACTATCTTGAGGCTTGAAGACAAAAGTAAAAGGCTAATCTCTAAACAAGAACTCCGGTTTTTTGTTGATCACCCAGAAATGGCCCTTCTGTTGGACAGACACAAACTCTTTCAGAAATTCAACTTCTTTACTGACCCTGAATCTAATGGTTACGGTTTGGGAGTATCCCCAATTGAGTTTAGGTCGAAAACTCTTCTGGTTAAAACCCTCATTGAAATGGGTATCAAGGATTTCCTAGAGCCGGGAACCTCTTGGAACCAAAAAGACCAAAGAGTCCTTGATTTCCAGCGAAAAGGTAGAAAGAACTGGCGAAAACTTAGGTTCAAGGTAGGCAAATATACACCTGTTCAATACCTCAATAAAGCTATCCGGATGCTTGGGTTCCAGATTCAGAGACGCAAGGTTAAAGGGGAGAGGACATATTCAATTAAGGATGAACTTGGTTCTCTTGAATCAGTCGTTTATCAATGTGTAACACAGAGGATTGAGGATAAAGTGTCTCAATCTTCCCCAGACTTTCAATTCATCCTTAATCGAATTAAACCCCCTATACCAGAGGACGTTGAAGATGCCGCAGATATTCTTGCCCAGATAAACACCTTTGAAGACTTCCAGGAAATTCTCTACCCCACAGGGGAACTCGCTCAAGGCTTCAGCGCTAATCTAATGAGAAAAGCTACAAAGCTCTTAGAGAAGAGTAAACAAGCGATGATTGCTCAATGGCTCTGGACAATTAAAGCCCCTACTTAACACCCAAATAATCAAATACAATGAATTGGAGATGGAGACATCCCCTACTTTGTTGTGTCTGTATATGTGAAATTGGACTAGTTTTACCCCCAATTACTGTTTTTGCCCCTAGCTTTTGCCATTAACAGCAGCTAGGGGCATTCTTATCATCCCTAAAAGCCCGAAAAGGGGGTAAAACTAGTCTCCTTTTAAAGGAAAACTGCGTTTGTTGACAACAAAACTAAGGGTGGACAGGGGTGAAAATTAATTTTGTAGGGTGAGGCTATCTGGCTACCCAAAGTATCTACTGCAAAGGGATTAGAGATAGACACCTCGCACTATGTTTATATAACAACCAGGGGTAGATGCTCCCTTTTTTTGTAGATTAGCTTGGTTGAGCAATTCTCAATAATAGGAAGTAGAGGATCTTTGAATTTAGTAGTCTGTCAATTAGAAATCGACGGGTAAGCGCCGAGACCCCGCGTCGGCGTAAGACGGGCTAAAGAGTAAGCTCGTGGGTCTGAGATTTTTGCTGAGAAATTTGTTTCTGTTTGTCTCTTTCAGCCTTAAAATCTCTAATTTTAGGAGCTACTTTTTTCTCGAAATACTGGGCTTTTTCTTCAGTTAAAGTACTTCCTTTATCAAGCCAAACTTCCCTCTTGCTATCCCATTGGGCCACCATAACGGTAGTGTCTTGATTCTTATCAATTAAAGTAAGGCAGTTGGTTTGGGGGTTCCAACGAGCGGAGTGATTTTCTCCTTCTACCTTATGGCTCCGAGAAGATACCACACCAAACCAAGAAGATACTACCGGGGCAGTACGTTCAATTAGAGACTGCTGGTCAACAAGAGGTTTTTCTGTTGGCACATTAGACTCTTTAATTTCTTCTAGGGACGAAGAAGTTTCTATCTCTTGTCCTATGGCTTCGCGTAGCTGAGTTCTCTTGTCTGGTGGCGGAGAAGTATTTTTCCTGATCTTAACTTCTGAGTCTGTTTGAGGTTGTGGTTCGAGAGTTTCTTGTTTCTGTTCTGGTTGAAAGTAACTATGCTCTGGTGTTAAATGAGGTTCGAGAGTTTCTGCTACTGCTGGTAAGGTGTATTTACTACCAAGCTGATAACCAGCAAAACTAGGAGAAAGTCTAAGTGTAATAGAACGCGAACGAGACTTATCTGGGGAATGCTTCTTTGTGTCAGCCATACAAAAAATAAATTAACTGTAAACCTCAAAAAGAGTTCCAAATCGTATATGATGAAATAGAAGCAGACAAACTGAAAAAAACAATCGCTTCTGAATTAGTTTTCAAAAAGTTTGTCGGCTAATCAACAGAAACTATCACCATTGACAAAAGAGGAAATACCTCAAAAAGAGCTTGTGAGACAAAAACATAGCTTGATTTAAGAATGTATTATACTACAAAAAAACTACTTAGGCTAAGAAAGCAGCAAAAACCCAGAAAATGTAACGGTTATGTCACTAACGAGTGTTTGTAATAGCAGTACTATGTAATTACCATGTGACTTTTCCCCTGCAACTGGGCAAAATGGGTCTTATTTTGCCTGTGTAGCACAGATGTAATATGTAAAAATAGAGGAAAATGTAACTTTAGTGTTACGGTTGAGTACCTGAAATGTAATTACCATGTGACTATTATGTCACTGGCAAAAAGCCCGTTTTCGGTTAATAAAGAAAATGAATCAGAAAAAAAATTCCCGAAAAGTTTTTCGATATACCTTAACTTCTGTCACAGGTGTTGACACGAAGAACAATACCTTGATTAATTATCTACAGAAAAGATGGAACAATAAGAAACTTCGCAAAGAAGAAGTAACTAAAACTATTGAAGCGAGAATCATGGCCCTAGCTTTATTAGAGAAATATCAGGGAGATGATGAAGCTCTACAACAAAACAAAGAGAAAATTCTGTTTGCAGCGATAGAATCAATCATGGGAATGAATGTTTTTATCATGGCTATTAAAGATGCCATTAAGAAAGATTTGGGTATCGAGATTGGTGATTTGTTGCACCAAACAGATGTCTATGGTTTAGAATCTTCGGGTGAAGCTGATGAAAGTAATCATGATACTCAGCCAAGCAGTAGCAGTGAAGATGATTCTAGAAGAGAAAAAGCTTTTAGAGAAAAGAAACAAGAAATAGAGACAATGTTTGGTGCTTGAGTAGGAAAATACAGGCAGTGGTTGCACCATAAGGATTTAAACTTTAGTGTAAGCTTGGCTATCAAACCAGATAACCAGATAGCCAAAGAACCAGACAGCCAGAAAACCAGATAACTAGATGAAAATTATCACGGTAACAGGATATAAAGGTGGTGTGGCCAAAAGTACAACAGCGATTCATCTTGCTGCGTTTTTGAGTGGCCATGGGGAAACTCTTCTTGTAGATGGCGACTCTAATCGTACTGCTCTAGAGTGGTCTAAACGAGGACAAATGCCTTTCCGAACTGTTGACCAACGACAATCGATGAAAGCTATGAATAAGGCTGAGTACATCGTCATTGATACTCCTGCACGTCCCAATTCTGATGATTTAACGGAACTCGCAGAGGGTGGCGACCTACTAATTCTGCCAACTAAGCCTGATGTGGTGAGTTTAGAACCAATGTTAGAAACAGCTAAAGCTCTGGGTGAGGCTAAGTATTACATACTTCTAACGGTTGTCCCTCCTTATCCAAGCAAAGAGGGAGAAGTCCTAAAAAAGGAATTGCTTGAAGGGGGGCTTCCTGTGTTCAAAAGTACGATTCGTCGTACCGTAGGTTTTGAAAAAGCTGCTTTGGCAGGTGTCCCTATAGGTGGATTAGAAGGTGCTAGGTTTGATAAGGCTTGGCAAGATTATGTTCGTTTTGGCGAAGAAGTTCTAGAGGTATTGTGATGGGCAAATACAAAGACCTAATTGACAAAGCTAAAAAAACAAAAAACCAGGCAAGCAAGAAACCAGATGACCAGAAGTCTGGTAAACCAGAAAACCAGATAAAGGATGAAGAAGCTCAATTACCTGAAGAGAAAGAGGTAAACCTCTGTATCAAAGTTCCTATTTCCTTAAGACAGCATTGGGCAGCAGAGGCTAAACGGCAAGGGACAACAATGACCTCTGTGATTGTAGAAGCTTTGAGCGATAAATTTGGTAAACCAGATAACTGGTAAACCAGATAACTAGATAGATAGTTTTGTTGAACCCTCTGCTGTTCCCAAGCTTATTGAGTGGATACTGAATCTGTTTTTTTAGAAGTCTTTGACTGTTTCTCCTTGATGTCCTTCTTTCTAAAAGGTTTAAGAAATTTGGGAATCTTCTTAGTTGGCTTTTCAAGTACTTCTTCAACCACATAGACACCATCACGGAAACTAGCTTTAACTTGGACAAAGTACCTCTTCATCTTCGAGTTTTTATCCTTTTGAGGGTCAAACTTGAATGGTTCTACCGGAGCATCATCCCAAACTACAGGGATATGATTAGGTTTGAGTAAAGAGAGTTGTTGTTGTATTGATAATTTCTTAATCGCACCTAATACCTCTTGATTGCGGTAAATAGAAATGACTGGGGAAGAGGACTTGGGAATAAACTGCCAAATACCACGAAGTATAAAGTCCCGGTCAGACTCATCAGTTACGTCACACTCTGAGTTGAAGGCGACCAGGGAAAAATAAGGTTTGGGCTGCAAAAGTGAGGGTTTATATTGAGCATGGGGATAAAGCTTAAGAAGCATCGGTCTAGAACCGTTGTTTTCTAACTCAGCTTTAAGTAAATTATGGACTTTCCTTCTCAATCTTCCCCAAAGTAAATCATAGGAGTGTTCATCAATAGTGACTTTGAGAAGCTCGTCCTGAATAAACGGAGTAGCAATAATAGCACCTATTGCTTGGAACAGAGGAGGCTTTATTTCTGGTAGTGTTTCTGGCGGTGCTTTTTTTTCTAACTGAGATGATGGTTTAGTTTCAACAGATGTGGAGACTGAAGTAGATTGAGGAGGTTCAGTCGATTGAGATGTTTCAACAGTAGTCTTATTCGTCTTGGTCTTTTCGTGATTTTTAGTAGTCTTAGTATTGTTATTGGTTTTAGTAGTCTTAGTAGTTTTAAGCTGTTAAGCATTTAAACTGTGATAATAGCATTGCCTTTATTTTTGAGCTTTCGTCCCCATTTAATAATTAAGCCACCTTCGTTTAGCAGCTTATGTAGTAAACACTCTAATTCTTCAATAGACTTAAAGAGTCGATTAGCAATATATTCTTTGGCTGAATGCCAAACTAGTTCAATTAAGTTATAATCTGGGCTATATTCTGGTAAATATTCTAAGTGAATATTCGGCATTTCCCCTTCTATCTTCTGAATATATTCTTTCTTTTTATGAAAACTAGCGTTATCGAGAATAATCACTATCTTAGGTCCTTTTTCATCAAATTCTTCTCTTTTATTTCCCCCTTCAATCCATTCATTGATTATCTCTTGGTAAAAGCTTTTTAGAACTTCATAAAAATTCTTGCTATTGCTTTTATCAAGGAAATCGACAAATCTTTTTTTATCTGAGTGACGCAATGCTCCCATAACGTTAACTCTCCCTTTCCTTCTATCTCCTCTGACTTTTCTACGCTTTCCTTTTTCAGACCAATTTTTCCTTCTAATCACTCTTAAACTGAAACCACTCTCGTCCCAAAACCAGACCTGGACAAGCTCTGGCTTCTCTTTTTCTGTCTTTAAATACTCATCTATTTTCTTCTGAAAAGCTTTTCTTTTTTGAGGGTCGCTCTTTTTCTCTAAGCTATATTTTGTCCATAGATAAACGTACTTTTTTCTTGCTAAAATTCTCCTTACTTGGGAACCGCTTAATTTTATACCTGTTACTTCTTCTAAATATGTTGCTAATCTTTGGGCTGACCATCTCCCAAACTCATATCCTAATTCTTGCGGCTCTTTTTCTATTGTTTCTAATAATATTTCTATATATTTCTCTGTTGCTTTTTGATGATTCCCTTTCATCCTTTCGTCTTTAAGACTCTCTAAGTTGTCTGGGTCTCCATGGACGCACCAGTAGCAGACTTTATTCTTTGAGCAACCGACAAATTCAGCAATATCTTGCTGGGTTTTACCATCATTTAGTAATAGTAAGATGAGAATTCTTTCTCTAATATTCCCATTTTCTTCTCTCTTTAGAGCTTTTTGTAGCTTTTCTTTTTGTTCTGATGTGAGATGATTTTTGGCTGGCATTTTACGCTGATTTTGATTTTAGATTATACCCTATTTAAAAGCATGACAGCTTAGCCCAGAAATCATCACGTCGATAGACTACTTGTTGCTTTTTCGCTTTACCGTCGCTGTTGAAAACAGTAATGCTACTCTTTTTACCAAAGGGAGGATTAGTCAGCACCATTTCAAAGCGATCACTTAAATCAGACATCAAGCTATCTTTAGCTTCTACGGGACTTTCATCACCACTAATACCATGTAAATAAAGGTTCATCGCACAAAGGCGTACTACTCCATCAGCCACATCTAAACCTTTAAAAGTTTGGTGTTTAATGAATTCTTTTTGGGCTTTGTCGAGGCGATAACTGTTGTGTAAATAGCGATGGGCTACCAGGAAAAAGCCACCCGTACCACAAGCGGGGTCACAGATACGCTGGTCTGGTTGCGGGTGCATCACTTCTACCATTGCTTCAATGAGGGAACGGGGAGTAAAATACTGACCTACACCACTTTTAGTATCTTCTGCGTTTTTTTGTAAGAGTCCCTCGTAAATTTCTCCTTTAACATCAATATTTAAACCCATCCAAGTTTCAGAGTTAATCAAACTAATAAGGCGTTTAAGTTTGGCGGGGTCTTGGATTTTGTTTTGGGATTTACGGAAGATGACTCCTAAAAGTCCTTTAGCTTTGCCTAATTCTTCTAAGGTTTTACGGTATTGAGTTTCTAGGGCTTCACCATCTTTATTTAAAAGAGACTGCCAGTTATGAGTTTCGGGAATGGATGAAGGTTTAGCTAAAGGTGGTGGTAGTCGGGTTTGTTCGTCTACCATTTTGAGAAAAAGTAGGTAAGTAAGCTGTTCTACATAATCGCTATAGCTTACACCGTCATCTCTGAGGACATTGCAGTAGTTCCAGAGTTTCTGGACAATGGTAGAGGACTGATTGGTCATATTAAGCAACTAATAAGTTTTTTTAGACTAAATCGAGGTTAGTTTGGGCAAATTCGAGCATAGTTTCAGCCTGCTCGATTAGTTCTTTGGCATCATCTTTAGTTATGTTAGCGTCAGTATTATAGTCTCCTTGTAGACGCATTGTTTCTGCTTCAATTAAGTAACGATGAAACTCTACTGGTAGTCTTTTTTTGCTAGCAAATTCTCGACCAAAAGCACCGATAACAGCAGAGTGTTTAGAAAAAGATAGACCCTCTTTGAGTAAGAAAGCTTCGGCAATATAAAACATAGAATAATAAGCACGAGAAGCACTAAAATCAGGATAACCATCCTCGTTGATTTTCCTAGCTACTTCTAAACTTCTTGTTGCTTTATCTAATAGCTTTGCCTGCTCTTGATTCATACCTCTCTACCTTCTTTTCTAATATTGCGGTAGTAGTTATTTTCGTAGTTTTCTAATCTTTCTAAGCTAGAGAAGTTACAGCTAATAACAGCATCGTATTTTAAGCAAAGTTCTGTGATAAAGTGGCTAACTTTCTTAATTTCACTAAAAAGATGAAAGTCTTTTTTAAGAACTACTAATATATCAATATCAGAGTCTGGCTGTGCGTCGCCTCTGGCTTGGGAACCATAGAGGATGATTTTTGCTAGTTGTTGTTGATAAATATTTTCTAAGTAGGATTTTAGTTCTTTAAGTATGTTATTTACTGGGACAGAAAGTTTTGGTTTTGTTGCTTGGTTTAGCATAAATTTAGTTTTTTTTATAAGGTTTATTTATCAATATCAACTGTGTGAGAATATAGATTTCTAATTTCCATCTTGGCTAAATCAATGGTGAATCTGTATTTGCTAGATACTGAACCAAAATGATGACCGTAGTAAGTACTAAATGCGGTAATCCAAGTACTATCGCTATGTTCTTGTTTAAATGCTCTTAAACGCTGTTCATCATTTAAACAAAGACATCCCAATCCGTCAGTATCTACAGGTAAAGTATTATCTTTAAGGTGAAACCCATCTTGAGTTTTCCAAGGGTCAGAGGAAGATTCCCGTTCTAATAATTGCAGGGGTTTTCCTTGAAACCAGAAAGTTAGCATGATGCCATATTCAAGCCAATCAACACCAGGGCCAGCCCGATGACAAGTTTCTGCTAATTTAGCTACTAAATACTCACCGCGATCGCCTTCAATTTGGGGTAAGAAAAGAAAGTTAACTTCTCCTAGATTTCCTGTGAAGATTATGCCAGGGTCACTGTGGGGAGAATCAAGAAATATTTGTCTGGCTTTTTCTCTATTTTCAGCGAAAGTATCCATACAATTTCTATCCCAAATCATTGTTTTTGATGTCTAGTTCTAGTTGTTTAGTTTTGCTAGTTTTTTGACGCTTTTTAGTAGTTTTTCTGGTTTTCTTTTTTGCTTTCTGCTTGGCTTCTCTTTGGGCTTTTTCTGCTTTGATGCGTTCTAGTAGTTTGCTGGCTGGTTCATCTTTGGGGTCTTGGGGTACTAGTTGACCAGTGAAAGCTTGTTTTAAGATGCTTTGACGTAGTTTTTCGGAGCGTTTGAGGTTGGTTTCTATGGTTTTTTCTAAGTGGTCTATAATTGAAAACTTTTCTTCAATTTCTACAACGATTTCCTTCTGTTCAGTTGTAGAAAATAGTGGGACAGGCATTTGATTTAGTGTTTCGAGGTTAATCCCTGTATAAGCAATACCTTTCGTATGTCTAGAAAGCCAATTTTGTACTACACTGGAGCCTATCATAATTGCATAACATTCTGAGTAAATACTACGGGATGGGACAATCAGTCCTATTTCTCTTGAAATGTTATATCCCTGGCACTTTTGAGGGACAGAAATAACCCCTCCCAGTGTTCCTCTTATAGTAACTAAAACTTCTTCTCCATTTAAAATAGTTCTGTTATATTTATTGGAAATTATGGGAGATATTCTTTTAATTCCTTTTAGGTCTAATTTTAAATATCTAACATTACTAGATCGTAATGTAGGCACTCCGTTTTCTATATGTTGACCTAATTTAATAACACCATAAGTAATGTTTCTTGAAGCATCATTTATTTGTTCTGCACTCACCCAACACCAACCATCAGGCAACTCAGGTAAATCAGACGTATCTGGTGCAACTGGTTCTTTATATTTCTGCTTCCATTTATCATTTTTAGGAGTTTTACCCTTAGCTTCCATTTTCGCTAACTCGTCAGCTTCCCACTTCTCGCGGCGCTGTTTAAGTATGCGCTTAAGTAAGTCCGAAGCTGGTTCTAATTCTCCTTGATGTGCTTCTCGCCATTCCTTGGTTAAGTTGCCTTCAACTGCTGCTTTTAATACTGCCTGACGGTAACGTTTTAATTTGGTTTTTAGTTTGTTGAGTAGTTCAATTCCTGCATCTAATTTGCTGAAAAGTTCCTCTATTTTGGCAACGATGCGATGCTGTTCGTTGAGGGGAGGAAGAGGAATATTTATTTTCTTTATTCTAAACAACGCTAGTTTAGGCTGATTAGTAGAAATGGTTAGGAATTTAATTTGTTCCTGAACAAAATTAGAACTTAATAAATAACAAATAAACTTTTTACTGAGGTTACATATATTTGTGATTTTAGCTGCGTTTTCAGTTAGATTCGCCCCACTTAGATAAGCTGGGATGAAGCCAACTTTTCCTATTGAGCCTGCGATTGAGATGTATAAATCTTGGTGTGAGATTGTATAGTTGGCAATTTTTTCATGAGTTTCTAGCTCAATAAACTTCAAATTGCTCAAATGTACGGTATAGTTACCAAAATCAATTACTCTTATATATGGATATTTGGTATGATTTTCTGCATATTCATAACCTTTAGGAAGACGTTTTCCTCCTTTTACTTGAGAAACATTTCCTACCGTTGTCCACACCCAACCTTCAGGCAAATCATACAAACCCTCACCCATCACCCAGCCAATACCTCATTTAACTCAGCCAAAATCCCCAGCAACTTATCACCAAATAACTCATAAGCCCGAAAAGCACCACCTTCGTTAACAAAAGGCATATTCTCCAAATCTTCCGCCTCAACCCTCATACTCGTAGCAATATACTCTTTAATCATCTCTAACCACCTTACCTGGTCTGGGGTAAAATCCTGACCCCCTAACCAACTCCCAAACCTTTCTTCTACTATCACAGCAAAAGGTTCTAAACGCTCGGTTTCTCCTATAGCAAAACTAACCAAAGAAACCAGATCCGTTAATAACTTTTCTATCCCTGCACCCCTAACCCTATCTGCTGCTAACTGCTGGTAAGCTTGCCAGAGTTTTTCTGGAGTTAGATGATAAGGGGGTAATTGTAAAGCTTGAGCTAACTGTCTAATTTGCTCATAGGTTAGCTGCCTTTGCCCATAGGGACGATTAGAGAGAATTTGTAGGGCAGTGATTTCGGCTTTATTCTCTTCAATAAACTCCTCAAAACTCTCCACTATTCCCCTAGCTTTAGCAGCAGCCGTAGTATCAAACCCCGCTTCTATAACGACATCTTTGCTAACGGTATCAATAATCTGCTCACTCTTACCCTTAATGCCAAGCAAAAGCCGACGGAAACCAGCATTATCAAACACCTCACAACCTTGGTTAACCAACTTCTCCTGGGCTGCTTCTAACTGAGTTGAGTTGGGATTTTCTTCCTTAAACTGTTCTTGGGCTGCTTCAATTTGCCTATCAGGATCAAAACCAGCTAGTAAACCTTTGGTAATCTCTGGTAAAGACTGACCTGCACTCGCTTCTAACAGAGTGCGATCGCCCGGATCTAAACCCCTATCTAACCTCGCTAAACGCCCAGCTAAAGAAGTTAAACTATCTTCATCCCGTACCCCAATAGCTACATCTTGTAACAACTGTTTAAAAGCAATACTGTGCTTACGCTCTAAGGGGCGAGAATCTGTTTTATCCGATTCACATACCCCAACCGCATCCACAATCACAAAACGGTCTTTAACCCCAGCATCGGGGACAACTTCTCGGAAATCGTTGGAGTTAATCGTCCTGGTTCCCCTCCCCTTCATTTGTTCAAAATAAGTCCTCGATTTCACATCTCGCATAAATAGCAAACATTCTAAGGGTTTAATATCTGTCCCTGTAGAAATCATATCCACCGTCACAGCGATACGGGGATCATAGCTATTACGCAAATCCTGAATTAATTCCTCTACCTTCTTACCAGTGGTGCGATAGGTAATCTTACAGCAAAACGGATTACCCTTAGCAAACTCTTCCCGCATCATCCTGACAATATCTTCAGCATGGGTATCATCTTTAGCAAAAACCAAGGTTTTCGGTACTTCTGTACGACCGGGAAAAATCTCTGTAAATAACTTAGCTCTAAAAGTACGAATCACTGTCCTAATCTGGTCTTCAGCAACCACAGAACGGTCTAACTGAGCCTCTGTGTAAGTTAAATCTTCGTCTAACTGTTCCCAACGCCTAGCCCTAGTTTGGCGATCGCGTTTATCAATGTGATAACCAGCTTCTACCTGACTACCCCCTTCGGTGATTTGGGTACGAATGCGATAGACATCAAAACCAACGTTAACCCCCTCTGCTACTGCCCTTTCATGGAGATACTCCATGACCAGATTTTGGTTGAAAAAGCCAAAGGTTTGTTTAGAAGGAGTAGCGGTTAAACCGATTAAAAAAGCATCAAAATATTCTAAAACCTGTCGCCAAATGTTGTAAATAGAGCGGTGACACTCATCAGTAATAATAAAATCAAAGGTTTCTATAGGTAAAGCTGGGTTATAAACTACTTCCTTGGGTCGCTGATTTTTCTGGTCATGGTC
Organism: uncultured cyanobacterium; assembly: GCA_963793425.1. Taxonomy (GTDB): domain Bacteria; phylum Cyanobacteriota; class Cyanobacteriia; order Cyanobacteriales; family CAWCAG01; genus CAWCAG01. The sequence continues at coordinate 80,518 of CAWCAG010000003.1, forward strand.
AAAAAGTGAACTTTCTTCCTCCTCTTCCTCAAACTCTCTATTCCCCTGCAACATGGCATAAAGCCTTTGAATGGTGGTTATACAAACCTTGTTCACCTCATCAATGGCATTAGAGGAGAGTAACTGCACATTATACAATTCAGTAAACTTACGTCCATCATCAGGGGTAACATACTGCTGAAACTCTTTTTCTGTCTGTTCTCCTAAATTTTTCCTATCAACTAGAAACAAGACCCGTTTTGCCCCGGCTAACTTAATTAACCAATAAACAAAACTAACGGCGGTGTAAGTTTTACCACTTCCTGTAGCCATTTGAATCAAGGCTCTAGGGCGATTTTCTCGAAAAGACTCAAATAACCCACAGAGGGCTTCTTCTTGGCATTTTCTTAAATCCGGTGTCTTGATTTCTGGTAGTTGTTTTAACTGGTTTCTTAGGGTGGTCGAATCGGTTAACCACTTCTCCAAAGTTTCCGGTTTATGGAAAGCAAACAACCTGCGCGAACGTGGGTCTGAGTCCCTCTCATCCCGGAAAAAAGTTTCCCCTCCTGTACTTTCATAGGCAAAAGCTAAAGGCTTATGGTGACAAGGTAACTTAGGGGGCAGATTAAACAAATACTTACCTGATTGAAACTCCACACCACTAAGAGTTATCCCTTGGGGTTTAGCTTCAATTACTCCTGCGGCCCTACGGTTAATAAATAGTAAATAGTCAGCAAAACCTGATTTGAGAGGATATTCCCGTACTGCAATTCCCAGGGCTGCCCCCAGGTTTAAATTTTCATAATCCTGTACTAACCAACCTGCGGCGGTGAGGAGTTGGTCTATCTTGTCTCTAGCTTTTTGTTCTGGTTGTTTGACCAAGCTGCCTTTACCACTCCACTGGCTTCACTCTCCTTCATAATAAGGGAAACTTATTTAATTCACGAATTCATGAGGGTTTGACAAGCCCCGTAGTAATTTTGACTCAATAAGTTTTCCTTAACCCCCCGTTATTACCCCTAAATTAGTTACCTATTTTCAGCCTTTGGGGGATAATTACACCAAACTAGGGTTACCTCAAGGAGTATCAACCTACTAGGGGTGATGGTTTACTATTTCCAGGTAGGATAGCAACGAAACCTTTAACTCGCTTTGCGGCCGATAAGATTCTTCGCGATGCCTGTAGTCGCGTTGGTTTAGAGGGGGTTAGTACCCATAGTTTCAGGAGAACAGCTTTGACTCAAATGAGCAACGCTGGTATTCCCCTACGCCACATACAAGATATCTCTGGTCACAATGACTTGGGGGTTCTCCAAAAGTACCTAGAGGTTACACCAGAGCAACGCCGTCAAGCCTTATCAGCTATTGGGTTTTAGCTTTTAGCTCTTGAAAGCCATATTCTCTAAATTCTTTTGTCTATATATTGAAATTGCTTACTATGTATCATAGTGATACAAAAAGAGCAAAAACTTCCATCATTTCCACTTTGGCGAGACTAAAAACAGGCTTCCAAAACCCCCTTCCCACGCTAAAGCTGAGGGTGAAGGCATCCTCGAAAAAAAGATTATTCAGTTGTTTAAAGGTTAGCCAGGGGCTTCAATCGCCGTGAGCCACTGATTAACTAAAGCTTGATGTGCCTTATCGAGTAACTTAATAGCCTGCTTCATTAAGTAGGAGGTGAAACCTTCAATCAAGTGACCGGCCGGGTAGAAAATCTCTCGAAAATCTTCCATTGACTTAAACGCCCCCAGAATCTCAGCCATTTCTTTAGCCCGTTTTCGCTCAATGCGCTTCTGCTCAAGCTCTGCGAGTTCTTCAGCTAATCTCTTTTCATCTCGTTCTAACCAAACCTGAAAGACTTCTTCTCTCTCATCAGCAATAGGGATCGCATGACCAAATTCATCAAGCAGAGGTTTATTACTTCCCTGTTCTGCTCGAACATAATCAACCACAACAGGGCCATAAACTTGCTCTTGATGCCCCGCGCTGCCTTCTTTCCTAAGTGCAGGCATATTTAACCCCAGCTTACGGAGAAACTGCTTAAAGATAACTATAGGAGAACTATTAGGGTTAATCTTAATCCCCAACCATTCCTGAATACCCTTAGCTCCCAAGACACAGTTTTCTTTAAACTCAATTAAATCGGGGTCACTGTTACGGTGTTCTGCTTTGTTAGAGTACCTAAGTTCAGTAAATCCGACCGCATCAAGAGTTAACACTTTGCCAGATTTCAACCCTCGGTTAAAGTCAGGAGAGAAGTAGCGACCTTCATAGACTTTACTTTGGGCTTTCCTTCTATCCCTGTGGGGTAGGTGCTTACGACCTGTTCTTAACAAGTAGTCTGTGTTCCACTTACTGTAGACTCCTTGCTCATCAAGCTTAACCAGAGAGGGGGTAACTTCAATACCATACTTACTCTTGATCTGGGCTTTTTTAACCTGTCTCTGTTGTTGAGGTGTTTTGGTTTTCTGGTCTTCAAGCTGCTGTAACTCCTCAACGGATAAGTCTTGTTCTTCTGGGACTTGGTGACAATAAGCCTCGTAATTGGTGTCCCTAACTTGTTTGATTTCCTTCTTCAATTCTATGGCGAGGTCATCATCCTTGCCAACATTTCTGATTGAGTAGCCTTCTGAAGTTAACCCAGCAACAATAGAAGCCCTGTAAGTCTTCATCTCTAAATTAATTCGCGCCGCAAATTGACACCAAGCTTTGAGTGCAGCGCCGCTAACTTCAGATAATTCCTCCCCTTCAAAGAATCCCCCAGCTTGGGCGAGTAAGGCTAAATGCTGCTTAGTTTGATTCTGTTGGCTAGCGTAAACCGCAGATTCAGAAGTTTTCCTATTACCCACCCAGTTCATACCTGTTTTGCTGCCCCAGAAGTAACGGGGAACATCTTCACGTACTCTCCTCAATGCCTGTCTGACACTATTTTCTGTTTGGACTCCATAAGCAATACACCAAACACTATCAAAGTGTCCACGAATATTAATACTTACTCCGGTTTCAATAACAGGAGAGGCTAGGACGACATCGTAATATTTAAGCAACTCATTAAGCTTGTCGATACCTCCATAAGCAGGATGGTTGGGGTCAGCTAAAGACTCCCTGTCAATCCTCAAGACTTTTAGTTCTGGGTTTAATTCGAGTAGGCGTGCTTCTAAGGTTTTAGTCCCCCAAGTAGATTTATCTTTCTGCCCAGAAACACACACCATCGCTTTACCACCAGCAAGTATGTGCTTTTCTAAATCAGCGACCAGATGACCAGGGTTAGTTTCTGTGTAATTGTAAAGTTTTGTTTTCTTAGTTCTTTGGTCATCGGCGATGATAGTTAGGGTTCTAACTTTTCTTCCTAAAATGGCTTGGTAAAAATTAACGGTCAAATCATCCAGGTCAGCACTAGAAAGAATGATTTTGCCTCTAGTAGCGATAATATAGCGAAGAATTTCCCCCAACCTCTGGAAAATGGGAACTCGTTTTTTACCTACTTCGGTTTTGGAGTCTAGTAAGTGCCACAAAGACTGGTCAGCCTCATCAAGAATGACCCAGGCCCCATAAAGACTTTCTAATTCAAGTTCATCTCTGGCGACTTTAAGTAATGAATCAAAACATAATACTCTTCCATAGAATCTGGCTAGTTCGTCGGGGTTTTTGTCATTGACATTGGCTAAATAGAAGCGTTTCGCCTGTTCGTTATTTAAGGTTTGGCGGTGGGTCAAACTGAGGGTTTTACCACCGTGATATTGGTGTTCTGCTATCTTTTTGGCGAGAGCTTCTGTTTTTCCTGCTCCTTTAGGGGCGCGGATGAGAATGAGATTATTCTTTCTGAAGTTAGGTAAGTTTTCTAAATAGGGTGATTCGTCGCTCAGAACGGCTGTGTAGTCAGCTTTTATGGTTAAGCGCTTCTGATGTCTTATCCAGAAAGAATGTAACTCCTCAGAAGCTTCTACCCTCTCCTCGAAAGCTTCTAGCCCCTGGTTATAGATAAAGTCATCACAGCCCTTACCAAGTTCTCCATTCCAGCGAATGACGGAAACATCACAGCCCAGGCGTTCTAATAATTTCCCTGTTGTATGAGTGGCAGCTGCCACATTATTGATAGTTGCTGCCTTAGAATCTTCGTCTAGGGCGAAATAGATTTTTCTGCCTCCCGTGGCGAAAATCTCTAGTTCTGGGATGAGGAAAGCTGGCCCTATTGCCTGGTTATATTCATCTTTTGGTCTGCGATAACCGTTATAGATACCAGGTAGTCCAATTGTTAAGAAGCCTTGAGAGATGAGACAAGCTGTTTTTTTTGCTCCTTCGGTGATGATGAGAGGAATTTGGGGATGGTCTATGGCCCACTGCCAAAATCCCAGAGCTTGCCCATCTTCACATTCTTGGTGGGCTTTGTGTCCGTCCGCAGGTGACGGTTGGGTCGCATCGGCAGAATTAACGTTTTCTGGTAGGGGTAGGTCAAAGCGATCTCCAATTGATTCCCAAGTCCCTAAGTCAACCAGTGGGCAGAAGGTTCTGGTCTTAGTTTTGATTGGTGTCTCATACTTGATCTGCTTCTGTTTGCCGTGGTCGTTATAGCTGCGGGGCTTATCGGGTTTAAAGGCTCCCCAATTACTCTCTTCTCTGGTTAAGGGGTCGATGGTTTTACACCAGAAGCCGCCTTTTTCTGTGTGGGCGTATTTGTTTAGATAGCGATTTCTTAACCTGCCGTCGTTTCTCCTTTCTGAGCGAGGGAGGAAACTGGTTAGTCTTTCTGTTGGTTCTATTCCTTCTAGGGATTTGAAGTTGAGACTGGCGATTTCAGGGGAAATGGCGCTTTGAGTTAGTTCTTGGTAGTGCTTCGGGGTTAGGCTCATTGCTTACCCCCGAATGTCAATATGTTTGAATCTTGAGCGTGGCGACAATCACTACAGATTTCAGAGCAGACGTGGCAAGGATTTGCTCTGTTAGTAGGAATAAGCTTACTCTTGGTGGGGACGTAAATCATTGTCCACCACCCATTACTCAAGCTTAATTGTTTTGATTTAAGCAGCGGCCAGTTTAAAAGTTTGATGTTGGTCTTTTGGCATAACATAACGGGAACTCCCTGTTTGTGAGTCCCCAAAAGCGTTTATGTTAAGAGCTATTTCTTCCGTTTATGTAGCAAATGTCTGGTAAATTGTCTGACAAATTGACATAATAGACTTATATAAGTAAGAAAGTAATAAAGAGCGTCGCAAACTCAAAATCTTTCTTGAATAGCCCTCAAAAGTTCGTTGCTTTTAGGGATGTTAATTCAAACCCTGGTTGGATCTGTTAATCCACTGGGGTCTTTTCTTGTTGGTGTCATTATAACCTGAGTCTTAACGCAAGCGGTCGCGCAAAGTTTTGCCCTATGCGGGTTTGTATCATAGTTAATAAAGTGTTTTCGTACAATAATACCGCTTGTGGTAAAAAAAAACTTGCTATTCATCACCTGTGTAGCTTTGATTGACGTACTCTTTAATCCCTATTATTCATCAAGGCTCTGATACGTGAGGTGTTGTATTAACAGATTGTATTAGTCAATAATTTTATTCGCCCTCATTACTATCAATTCGTTCTTTACCTCTGGTCTTTTTAAACTCTTGAGTCGATTTGATAAAGTGCTGTGCCTTATTTAATCTCTCAATTTCGCTATATAACCCGTGCTGGATACATCGGCTACATACGGATGAGAAAGATTCGCCCGTTTCCTCAGCTATTAATCTAATCACGTCCAAGTCGTGTTGACTCAATGTAATGGTTGTTTGGGGCATAAATGTAAAACCACGTATATATAATCCAGATTTATATTTTACAGTTTCATTATGGAGTATTTGAGAGAGTCCAATTCATATACTAATGTAAATTGCCTAATAACAATGTAAATATACTTGTTATATTATTCAAATATGTATTAATATGTTTTTGTTGGCCGCAAAGATTGCAGCACACATTGCAACATTGCAGCCGCATATAAGTAGTCAGTCAGAATTAATTGTATATTACATAAATAAGCTCTTTTGAGAATAGCTTAGAGATAATCAAGGAATCAAAACCTGAGACTATTAAGTATAATTATGCGATATATAAAAGGATTAACCCCAGAAAACCTGAAAATGCTATCTCGAATATATAGAGAAAGTAAAAGTTATCAAGTCAGGCAAAGAGCGCACTGCATAACCTTAAGTTATCAAAGGTACAAAATAGCAGAACTAATCAGCATTTTCCGAGTAAGCCGCAATACAATTTATAACTGGTTAAATAGTTGGGAAAAAAATGGCTTAGCAGGACTTTATAACGAAAAAGGTCGCGGTAGGAAAGAGACATTCACCGAAGAAGAAAAAGCCAAAATCAAAGCCTGGATTAAAGATAATCCTCGGAAATTAGATTTAGTGCTTGAAAAAATCAAAAAAGAATGGGGGATTGAGACAAGTAAACAAACGATAAAGAGAGTAGCCAAAGCTTTATCGATGAGTTGGCATAGAATGAGAAGAAGGGTAGGAGGGAAGCCTGACCCCTTTGAATACCAGGATAAACTTGATGAGTTATCACAACTAATTGATCAAGAAAAACGCGCAGAGATAGAAATAAGATACTTAGATGAGGTTGGTTTTTGTTTGACACCTAATGTCCCTTATGCTTGGCAAGAAATAGGAACAACGGAAACGTTGAAAAGCCAAAGAAGTAGACAGTTAAATACTTTGGGCTTATTGAATAGAAAAAGCGAATTAGATAGCTATGTATTTGAATGTAGTATCAACAGTGAAGTTGTGGTAGCTTGCATAGATGATTTCTGCTCTCGAATAACGAGTGAGACAGTATTAGTAATGGATCAAGCGTCAATTCACAGGACGCAACTACTTAAAGATAAACAAGCACAATGGCGTAAATTGGGATTGACAATATTTTGGTTGCCCACTTATTCACCTCAACTTAACCTCATAGAGATATTGTGGAGAAAAATCAAATACGAATGGTTAGGTGCTAGTGCTTATGAGAGTTGGGCTGATTTAGTCAGCGCTGTGGAAAATATTCTCAAGAACGTAGGAGGAAAATATACAATTAATTTTGTTTAACTACTTATTGCAAAGGTTACAACAACAAATAGAAGCAACAAGATGGCTAAAAACTTTGATACGCAAGATTTTCAGGTTATGGCAGATATAGACTGCCAACATGAAACCGAGGAAATGATGGCAACAGACATTACAAACATTGCAATAGATAACGAAATGAACATCAGCAGCAACCAAGAAAAAACCTATACAGTCAAGGAACTCTGCAACGAGTTAGGTAAGGCAGAACGGACTGTTAGGGGATGGATTAAGACCGTTAAAGATACTTATTCTTGGCTTGATGAATCTGAAATTAGTTCTAAGCAAGGGCGTACAGTCTATTACACGGCGTTTACTCTTACTCAGCTTGAAGACATCAAAACTCACCTTGATGGTGGAGATACGCTTGATAGCTGGGTACAAACGGTGTCTATGGTAATAAGTCCAGAGAACCAAAAAGACTCCACAGAGGATATTGTCGAGCCTGCAAATGGGGCTTTGGCTACATACAACCCCAGTACCTTAGCTACTACTCCTAAATATGTTCCGGCTGAGTTAGTTACATATGACTTAGAACCGTTAGAGCAGCCATCTTTACTCGACCAACTCACCGAGCTAGCCGACACAGCCCAAGCAGAAGCAGAAGCAGAAGTAGAAAAAACACGCCAAGCTTCTGAAAACTCTAAAGTAGTACGCACGAAACTAACGCAATACGTGCAAGCGAAACAGACAGCAGAAGTGGCCAAACTAGATCGAGAAAAGCAGCAGCAAGAAGACGCAAAACTACTCTCCCAATTACAGCAGTTAATGGGAAAGTAGTCATCGGTCTAATCGTTGCTCTAGCAGTAGTTCTGACTGGAGTAGGGATAGGCTATTTCATCACTAACAACCAAATACATCATGGTCAATAAAAGAACAGACCCAAAGCTGGTTTTAGCTATTAGCTATTAGCTTTTAGCTTTTAGCTTCTGAATCATTTTTTTCTGATAACGCTCTAACGAAGATGACCTCAATTAAACCACCAACTCCTTTGAGTATTGCCCTCGGTAAGGCGATACACGAACTGCAAAAACGCCAACACCAAAACCCAGACAAAGAAACTGAGGAACTGCTTAATCACATAGCTACTTACCAACAAAAATTAGTGACAGTTAGGTGTGAACTAACTGCCACAAATGAGAAAAAGACACAAGCTGCTTAAAACTCGTTGACTCAAACTCATAGAACCCAATCATAGCAATGAAAACCAGAAAAATCATAGCCTTAGCCCTCGTAGCCCTCCTGACATTTACCCTAGTCACTTTGGTCAACACCTCACCCCTTACAGCCCAAGCATCCCAGTGTAGAGGCGCTGGAAGGTAAAGAAAAACAGCTAGAAGTACTAATAACTGTACAGCTAGCTGTTGTCGCAGACTTAACTAATAAGGTGATAACTGTTATGACCCCAGAAGAATTAAATGAAAGCAAACAGAGGTTAGAGAAGCTAATTTCATCCCCTCCCACAACCCCAGAATTAGAGCAAAAACTTCAACAACTCAATAAAAAGGTTGAAGCAATAACACAACCACCAGAGTGGCTCAATGAATCTCTAACATCTCTCGACAAAAAACAAGCAGAACTAGATCAGAAAATCAAAGACTTAAAGCGCAAACGGGAGGGAGTAGATGAATAATCTACCAGAACCAACCGAATCCCCTCCAGAAGCCGACTTAGAAATGATTGAGGATGGCTTAGAAGAGTTCAAATTTGAAGAATGGCTTGAAGGAGAACTAAAAAAACTTGATGAGCGCCACCGCAGATTAGAGATCAAAGCGAACACCCTTATTAGCAACAGAAAATCATGGCTGAAAAATCTACAGGAATTATTTCTACCAGGGCTGCCAAAATAGCGAATGCCCTTAATAAGCAAGGGACTAAAGAAGTGAGGCGAGGGAAAGCGCCTTTCAAAACAGAAGAGATAATCAAATCTGGAAAAGTCGAAGTACCAGGTATTTCGGAATTTAACTTAGCTGAAGCCTCGGTTAACACCCCGGAATTTCCTTTAAGCGACTACGAGGTTGACGACCCGCTCAATCCTCCTGATAGCCTCCCTGGGGTGACTAAAGCTACCCATAGCCAAGCCTCAACCAAATACGAAATGGCTAACTATGCCGTTGACTTACATCGCCAAAAATACAAGCTCGACAATAACATTTATGGAGCTATTGGAGACAGAGCCAAAGCATTTGACACAGCCATTTCGACCCAACGCACTATTGAGCAATCAAAAGGTAATTACATCGGGCTACAGAGCGATATAGAAGGCACTAAACAAAGTGCGATCGCCTACGACCTTAATAGAGCTAAAACTTACAAAGATATAGCCTCAAACGCCATCAGCAAGGGGCAGTTAGCCCTGGAGTTACAGATTCAGGTTAACCAACTAGAAGATAGCCAAACCAAACTCGATGAGTTGGACGGTGAATTGGAGCTTTTTCAGAAAAGACTAGGTGAGTATCAGTAATTAGCTTAGCTTCCAGTCGACGGGGAAGGGGAAAGAATCGACATATTTGGTTTTTGATAACCGGATTTTGTGTAGTCAGGGAGTAGCCCCTGGTGATAACGAGGGGCTAAAGATAACAATGAAAAAAGAAGATGTAATTCTAGCAATTGGTAGTATTTCTTGTAGTACAGCCATCGGTTTTCTATTTGGGGCTGCGGTAACTAGTTCTCCTGGGAAAATAGCGGCAGCTTCTATATTGGGGGCATTACCTGCGGCTGGTATTTCTGGGATAGTAATCGACCACAAGGCTACTAAAAAGCTCTCTAAGGTCGATAGAGCGTTAGCTGAGAAGAAAGTAGAGCTAAATAGGCTCTACAGACTAGAGATGAAAAATGAGGAGCTTATCGGGGATTTAAAGTATCACAAAGCTCAACTCCAAGGTAAGACAAAGGAACTCGAACAAGTAGGATTATTCGCTAATGTACAGACTCAGCAAATTGACAGTTAAAATCTAACATTGAGAAATTAAAACGGGCGATAGCCTCCAACCAAGAGGAAATAGACTCTCTTAAACTCTGAGCTTAAAGACTGGGCAAGGAAATACGAAGAAGACTTAGCAGAAGAAATCGCCTTAGAAGTAGCCCGTATTAAGCAAACAAATATTCAGCAGATTTGTCATGAGGACTTTAGCTTACTCAAAGAGCAGCGAACGCTTGATGCGGAGTACCGGGCTATTATTCTCAAATGCCGTGATGAGGTACGTCTAAAGACTCAAGGCTGTCGCCAAGCAGCCGAGAACTATAACGAACTGCTACACAAATTCAGGCATCAATTCAGCACTGAATCTGAGGCCCTTAGAAAGATTATCAAACTGCGAGAAACTCAAATCCAGTTCCTACAAAGAGAAAAAGATGGTGAGTTACTAGAGCCGAATTACCCCAAAGACTCATTAGACCCCATCATCAAACTCGGCGGGGCATTTGCTCGTGAAGTTTGGGATTTATCTAAGCAGATCTATCCCCTTGAGGCTAGAAGGGCTTAAAGGGGATTACAACGGGATTAGTAGCGTTGGCTTTAGCTACTCAAGTAAACACTCCCCAGAAGCGATTCTAGGCTTCATTAAGAGCCAGCAGGAACGTCTAACCCAGCATCTAGGAATCCACAAAATTACCAAGTTTGAAAAGTCACCACTATCGGCTCTTCTGGTTGTCTCATTTAGAGTACTTCCAGCACTAACCCAAGACAGCATCAAAGAGCTAGTAGGTAGTGGTGAAGAGTTCCTAAAGTGGGTAGGGAATCAGTCTTACCGATTCCGCTTAATTGCTGCTCCAGGCTTCGGTAAATCTCCAACCATCATTGTTCTGGTTTCCCACATTCTAAAAGTGGGAGGAAAAAGAGCGAATATTCCCAGTGGGCAGTTAATCCCAAACATTGATTTAACGCTCTCCTATCCAGGTATTGATGGTAGTGAGAAAGATATCGATTACCCGTTAGAGCCATTCGTTAAATATCGAACTTGGGAAGATGCCCACACTTCTTTTGCTGAGTTCCATGATGAATGGAAGTACCGAGAAAAGCATAGAGAATACAGACAAGCCAGTTTTAGTTTATGGGTATGGGATGAATTCGATAATTCCCTAACTAGTGCTAGTAATCCTAGAGAACTAGGCACAAGCTTTAAGGAGTGTTTGAAACAAGCACATCATACTAATATGGGGTTTATTATTGCTGGTCAATCGGTCAACACTAAAGCCTTACCCGGATTTACTAACAATGACCGCAATACTTTATTTACTGAGATTGTTTGCGGCATCCCGGTTATTCGTGAATTTCTCGATATGTATGGCAAAAAGCTAGGTAGTAAAAAGGTAGCTACTATCCTAGCTAATCTAGACAATATTGAAGAATGGACTAACAGTAAGAATAAAGCAATTACGGATACAGCACGAGAATATAGAGTAGTGCTAGCAGTTGATGAGAAAAGTCCTAAACTATTTTTCTTACCTAATCTAGATAACTACGATTTAGATAAGCAAACTGTTAGTAATTCAGTGGAAAATCAAGTACCAATTGATGAAAAAGCGACTACCAGAGATTACCAACTTACCAAAGCTGAAACTACTGCAACTGAGTCAAGCAAAGACTCTCAGCCATTACCAGCTAATTTGCCAGAAAACCCTATGTCCCCCTCTGGGACACCTTACCAAAATACTAGTAAACCTCATTGTCCTGGTTGCGGTAGTAGTAATGTAGGTAGCAGAGGAAAAGGTCGTTTCACTTGTAAGAATAGTAGCTGTAAAAGAAAGTCATTTTCTGAAAGTAAAGCTGTATGGAAGTAGTAGGACTGTTTAATTAGCCTTACGGTTTATTACTGTGGAGCTTTTATTGAAGAAAAGTAATGTTAACTCAATTCAGATTAAAACATCCCAGGCTAGCGCTAAATTCCGTTAGCCTTAACAAGCGCCGAAAACTTCCCCACGAACCAGGAATCTACCTTTTGATTTCTTTTTGGGAGGTAGCTTACGTAGGTATGAGTACTAATCTATTCAATCGGTGGAATGGATATCACCATAAGATTGAATATGCTCAACTATTACCCCTCCCAAGACTTTATTATCTTCCCCTTAATGAGTGGTCAGATAAACGATTAAAGAAGCTAGAAACTAAAATTAAACACCATTATCAAGCTAAGAATCAGGCTAAATGGAATGACATTACTGTAATCCCTAAACATTATATTTGGGAACTCTGGCGAGATTTAGTGGTGGTCGTAGTAATGATTATGATGAGTTTGCTAATGAGACAGATGATAGCTATCTGGCTTATTTTTGGTGGTTTCTATTTTTGCTATGAGGGGCGAAAAAGACCAAGAGAATAACTACATCAAATCTCCAACGCCTCATTAGTTAACCCCAGTCTGGATGATCACGGCGGGAGTTTATTTTTTGTGGGGTTAGTTGTTTTGCTCAGTAAAATAGAGAGTAGCTTCTAAACGGAACTGAACAAGCCATGTTACAGTACGATTTGTCTCGTCTTCCAACCGCAGAAGAACTACCTAGCGTAGACTTTGAACCAGTGGATAATGAACTGCAAAGATTTGTCCCCTTTTTACTACAGCAAATCCTCACCTTCATCTGGCCAGAAAGAGAGGACTTCTTCTTTGGCATGGACATAGCCTACTACTATGACTCATCCCAACCTGCGGTATCTCCAGATGGATTTTTAAGTATAGGTGTAGAAACAAGGAAAAGACGAAGCGACAATAGAGACAGTAATGGGCGAATCAGTTATCTATTGTGGGAAGAAAACTATGTAGTCCCTACCTTGGTAATAGAATGCGTATCTCAAAAATACGGAGGGGAATACGACGAAAAAAAAGACTTATATGCTCAGTTAGGGATACTCTACTACATCATCTATGACGGAGGTCGCTACCACAGTGAAAAAGGAGATAGAAGTAAAGGAGATCCTTTTGAAGTACATCGCTTAGAAAACGGGGTGTATGTAAGGCAACAAGGAGAACCAGTATGGCTGCCAGAAATCGGATTAGGAATAGGCAGAAAGCGTGGAGAGTATAGTAGATGGACGAGGGAATGGTTGTACTGGTACGACCAGCAAGGTAATCGTTATTCTCCCGCTAAATGAAGCGTTTGAGACTCAACGGTTCATAGCTCAACAACAAAGAGCCATAGCAGAAGAAGAAAAAGCTAAGGCTGAACAAAACGAAGCGATCGCAATTCAAGAAAGAGCAAGAGCAGAACTATTAGCAGCAAAACTACGAGAGTTAGGCATAGACCCAGACCAAATCTAAGTAACTTCGGGACACTGATATTCTAAATTGTCCCGAAGTTGAGTTAATCCCACAAATGAAAAGAATTTAGATAGTAGTTTCAAACTTGACAAAAAGAATTTAGATAGCCTAACTGAAGTTGAGATTCAATTGCCAAGCTTTAACTTTTTCTAAAAAGTTTGGCCCAGTTTGTGCCGAAAACAATTTGTTTGAATGATGCTGAAGCCCTTAGCATGGTTAGGTTTTAATAAAATGTATGACAAACCTATGGCTTGATGTAAGAACTTGACATACTACAAAACACAGAACTTTTCTAAAAAAGGTATAGATGTGTATTTCTAGACCCACATTTAGGATTAAATGTGGGTTTTCAAACGCACATATTGCAGGTATTTCTAATCTCAGTGTCTGAAAAAGCTAATGTAGTACTTGTGTAACTAATAAATACTGTAAATGTGTGTTTCCAAACACACATTTAGCGTCAGATGTGCGTTTCTAAACGCACATATATTTGTCTTTTTTTTGATAAAAATCGAGTTTTAACTAACTTGTAATACCAAAGACAGAAGTAAGAAAAAATCAGAGCAATGCTCAAGTATTTTTGTCTATAATTTAGAAACAGCAAGGCATTTTGGAAAGTTAGTTAGAGATGATTAGTAACTTAGACAGAATTAGTAGCGATAGTATCAGTAGAACAGTCAACTATGTTCTCAAAGACTCGGCTCAAGTTGTAGCTACCAATATGCCTGCTGGGTTGTTAAAAAAATGTCGAAATTTAACCACCTCATTTCGTTCAATCGCTTCACTCAACAAAAGAGTAAAAAAACCTTTGTACCACATCTCAATTCGCTGCGCTCCTGAAGATGGTTCACTATCTCCCTTGGAGTGGTCGAAGATTAGTGGAAGGTTTTTAGAGTTAATGGAACTAGAAGAGAATCCTTTCACAGCAGCAACTCACGGAGATAATCATGTACACCTACTGATAAGCAGAGTTGACGATAGTGGTAAGTGTTACGATGCTTCGTGGGATTGTTTTAAAGCTCAGAAAGCCCTAAGAACTATAGAATCAGAAGGTGGATACCGCCGGGTCAAAAGTAGTTTTGAAGTCAGAAAAAGTAGGGATACTAAAGGGCAAGTACATCGAATCAAAAAAGAGCAAGAAGAGTATAAAAATGGCTTAAGGGATGAACCACCAGAACCGAGTAAGAAAACTCAACTACAGCAGGCAATAGACAAAGGAATAGAACAGGCTAGTTCTGTAGAAGGAATTAAAGAGTTTCTCAGTTCTCAAAACATTCAGACGAGGCAAAAAAACCAGGGATGGAGTGTTGAGCTAGACGAGTATCACTTTGCTGGCAATCAGCTTGGTCGTGACTACACCTTGAATTCGGTTAGAGATGCTCTGGAGTCTCAAGTAAATAGAGAACAGGAAACTCCAGAACCAGAAATTACAAAGGAAGCAGAACCAGAGTTAACCCCACAAGTCTCGACAGACACAGAAATTAGTAACAGACAGAACTTAGAACAGGAGCCGGAACAGAGTGTAGTCTCAGAAGCTCAAACAGATAGAGAGCAAATCGATTCTCACTCTAGAGTTATAGAACTTATCACCAGGAATGAAGAACTCAGGCTAGCCAAAGAAGCTAAACAAGCTAAGAAAGCAGAAGAAGCCAAGAAAGCCAAAGCTAATCAGCAGTCTTTAGTAGAACGCATTGCCCCAATAGTATCTTCATGGATTAATCTCCTTGGAGAAGGTTCTTTTGAAGGGAAAAAGCATAGTGCTTCTTGGAATTGTGAAACTAACTGCTTAACTCTAAGAGACAAAACTTTAGACGAGTCCGACAACCCAGTTATGTTGGCTAGTTGGGACGAAGAGAAACAACTATGGAAAGACACAGCCAGCAAGTTAACAGAAGAAAAAGTCCGTTACTGGGAAAAAGAAGTTGAACCCAGAGTATTAGCCCAGCAAAGAAAACAGCGAACTCAAACTCAGGCAAATAGTCGAGAAATGAGTTTGTGATACTAAGAGTATTCCAATTAATGAAGTATCCAACATTTTATGGTTTCAGCTAGAGCGCTGGAGCGCTTTTAGCTGTCAACTTTTAGCTGTTGACTTTTTTTTTTCAAAGCTAGGGACAGTTTGTGCGAGAAATAATCTGTTTGGGAGCCTCCAACAGGGAGCTTCTAACTTTTCTCCAAGAGTCTGGCTTAGTTTCTGTCGGAAACAGTTTTTTTGAATGGTGCTGAAATCCTTGATTTGAGGGGGTTTTTGCTAATGTATAACAAACCTATGGCTTGAAGTAAGAAATGAGCATACTACAAAAAAACGACTCAGGCTAAGAAAGTGGCAAAAAGCCGGAAAATGTAACGGTTATGTCACTAACGAGTGCTTGTAATAGCAGTACCATGTAATTACCATGTGACTTTTCCTCTACAACTAGGCAAAATGAGTCTTGTTTTGCTTGTGTAGCACAAATGTAATATGCAAAAATAGAGGAAAATGTAACTTTAGTGTTACGGTTGAGTACCTGAAATGTAATTACCATGTGACTATTATGTCACTGGTAAAAAGCCCGTTTTTGCTTAATAAAAAAAATGAATCAGAAAAAAAATTCCCGAAAAGTTTTTCGATATACTTTAACTTCTGTCACAGGTGTTGACACGAAGAACAATACCTTGATTAATTATCTACAGAAAAGGTGGAGCAATAAGAAACTTCGCAAAGAAGAAGTAACTAAAACTATTGAAGCGAGAATCATGGCTCTAGCTTTATTAGAAAAGTATCAAGGAGATGATGAAGCTCTACAACAAAACAAAGAGAAAATTCTGTTTGCAGCGATAGAATCAATCATGGGGATGAATGTCTTTATCATGGCGATTAAAGATGCCATTAAGAAAGATTTGGGTATCGAGATTGGTGATTTGTTGCACCAAACAGATGTCTATGGTTTAGATTCTTCGGGTGAAGATGATGAAAGTAATCAGAGTACTCAGCCAAGCAGTAGCAGTGAAGATGATTCTAGAATAGAAAAAGCTTTTGAAGAATCCAAACGAGAAATGGAAATAATGTTTGGTGGCTAGACTAGTGGAGGCGGAGGTGCGGATGGCAGTTGGTAGCATTGCAGGGACTTTAGCTAAGGAGCATCTACTCTTACTAAGAGTGATTGCTTCGATAATCTTGAGTTATTCAGGGATGAGTATACAGAAAAACAACTTTGAAAATTATATCTCCACCTCTTGTTCTGTCTCTCATAGCATTTGGCTTAAAGCTTGATCTGAGGCGTTAGCACAAATTTTAACAGCATTGGAAAAACAATGCCCGAAATCTTTTTCCGGTACTTGTGCGCTTTCTAGACAATCATTAATTTGTAGAAGAAGTGGGTCGTAAACAACTACTTCCTGCATGACGCGAGGCCATTCTTTGGGAACGTTTCTATGTTCAGGAACATCTATCTGACCACTATTACTTAGCAAAGCAAATTCCCTGATGACCGGAAGCCCCCTAAAGCGTTTGGCTATTTTTATCAGTCTCTTTGGTGAAGCCATCTTTTCTAAGAGAATCTTTCTGGGAATTAGTAGTTTGGTTCTTTTTCGGTAGTTGTTTTTTTCAGTAAATGTTTCTGATTTTCGTATTTCTTTAAATTCTTTAATTGCTGTCTTCATGAAGGGAAACTCCACTGTGTTATTGAGATTGCTGACTACTGTATTACCATGATACAAAAGTAGGAAAACTCAAACCATCGATTTTTCGGTTGGCAAGAGCGTTTATGGCGTAGTGATCGCATCGTTTCTATAATCCCTTATACTAATACAGTCGTATTGGTATGATATTGTTGGCAGTTTACCAGAAAAAGTCAACGACAAAGGGGAAAAATGAAGTACTTGGGAGGCCCTGGTGCAGCAGATTTAGTTATAGAAGTACTCTTACCAGGACATCGAAACATAGACCAAATAGAGCGTAAACAGCGCTAAGAAAAACCCTTAGAGCAAATCTGCCATAGTTACAAAACAGGCTTCCACCTCTGCCCAATCAGGAAAAGAGCTATAACAAAGGTTGCTACACTGTTGAGTATATTCTCGGCTAATAACTTGGGACAACTCCCCAGTAGGAAAAAGAGCTTCGCTAGTAGAGAAACTCATATTTTCTGGGGGAATGTAACTTTTGGGAAAAGACTGGCGACTAATTTGGTCACAATCGGTCTTAATTAATTGATATTCCTCACTTTGAAGCATCTGTTGCACCTGGGGATGTTGAGCTAAACAGAAGAGGTCGTAGTAATGTCGAGCGTAGCTACCTATGGGCGTTCCTTGCTGTTGATACATCACCACCTTAGAGTGAATAGTAAACATCTTCTCCACAAAAGTCCGTCGAAAATGTAGTAAAACCATAGGAAAGGGTGATTCATCTTCAGCATCTAAGCTGTTTTGAGTATCCTCAAGAAACTCAGCAAGGTAGGAACGCAGCAGTATTTCTTCAGTAGGATAACTACCACTACGAGTTCCCATCTCCAGAAGTACTCGATTAGCGATCGCTGGTATGGCAGAAAATTCTGGAGAGTAGCTAAAGTAACTATTGCGACTAACACCTTTCTTACTAAAACCTTCCCCTTTCAAAAGAGTTAAACCAGGATGATTGCTGACTAACTCAGTTATGGCTTTCAACTCTCGGTCAACACCATTGCGACTAAGAGGAGGATTGAAAGCTTCTCGATATAAAAACAAATCGATATCTTCAGAAAAGCGCTCGATGAGTTTCCATCCTTTAGAAAGGCTCGTACCACCCTTAAAAATCACCTGGGTGGGCCAGGAATTAGCCACAAGGCGTAAAGCTTCTGTAACATAGTAATCCTTCTCGATTAGCTGCTCGGTTAATCCTAAAGGGGCAAAATGTTCTTGAGCAGCAATAATAGCATCGCGAAAGGATGGATGTTGAAAAAGCTTCATTTCCCCTGCCACTCCTGAGCATAATCTAGAGAGCCTAAAATACCGAAATCAAAGCGAGATAAAGGATTTAACCCCTGCCTCAACTTGGTTAACAACTCTTGATTGTGATTCAGTTCTTGACCAATAGCTCCCAGCATAGCTTGAACACGAGAAGGTTCAAAGGGGGCTACCTTCACCAATTTGGCAAAGCGTTCCTCATTAAGAAAAAACTCTAGTAAGCGCTCCTTAGTTTGCTTAGGGGATAACTCGCTCCACCGTCCTCTGTTTCTGAGGAAATCTAATAAAGAAGCCTCAGTAGCAGAAAGACTATCCCAGGTAGAAGGACGGCGAGTATAAAGTTTACTACGAGGATGAAGTAGCTTACTAGGGACACTAGTAGCAGAAGTAGCAAATTCACCTTGTACAGCATTTTGAGTCGTAAACCCTAACAAATTAGCTGCACTAACACCAGCAGGATGTAACTTATGCTTAAGAGCTACCTGTTGTAGTTCACCTTGGGAAGGACGACTAGCACCGAAGCGAGTTTGGCGGGGATGATAGTAAAGCCCTTTGCTAACTCTGCGTAGAAAACCTTCTTGGGACAAACGGGAGAGAGTTTTACTAACCGCAGTAGGAGAAAGAGAAGAAAAGTCACAATAGCGCCAGTATCTTTCTCCTTGAGATTGAATCTGATAGCGGATAAGCTCTGCTGTGCTGGTTGAGGGTTTTGTCATTGCTACACCTGAAGGCTATAGATGTTGCTAAATTTCAATGATGCTGTGGGTCGAAGGCTAATTTAATTATTTAATTAAGAGAGAACAAAAGCAAGTTTTATTGTAAAAAACTTGACATAACACTGGAGTATGTCGAGAAGTTTGGATATGACGGCCTAGAGTCTGATGAGGGGTCTTCGCCCCTTGATTCGGAAAAATTAGAGAGCGATTATTCTTGAGCTAGTTTCTTAGCTATGTAGTTAATTTGTACTAAATAATTTGACAATTCCGTCTACACAAGTTCAAAAGTTTCAGAAAAAAGTGTTCGACAAAAAAGCTCAATTACTCAATTAAGTAATTACTTAATTGAGTAACTAATAAAAACTAGCTTTCCTTCATGAGTAGAGACTAGCTAAGATGGCAAAAGTCACCTAAATTTTAAGAACTTTGTCTCAACAACCATCTGCTTTCTCCGATAGTAATTATGTAACCTCTATTAGATTGTGCAACGATGCCTTGCACAATTGCTTTGGAATCATAAATGCTGTAGAAAAAATCGATTATGGCGCAGATGAGGAAAGTTCACTTTAGCAGCGGCCAGAGTAAGAGTCGTTACTTAATTACTTAGTTGAGTAATTAAGTAACTAAGTATTCTAGCAGTTACCATGAAAATTAATAGCCTTGGCATTAGAAGCAATTTCAACTTGAGAGTAGTACTAATTATGAAATAATCAAATTATTCAACAGTTGAGGAACTAAGCAACTAAGTAATTAACCAACTAAGTAATTGAGTAATTGAGTAAAATGACTATCATCGCCCTCGTCAATCAAAAAGGGGGAACAGGTAAAACTTGTACGGCACTACATCTGGCTTATTATCTAGCAGTGAAAAAGAAAAAAACCGTACTGCTAATAGACACAGATGCCCAGAGATCCGCCACAGAATGGGTATCAACTCTCCAATGTAACTTACCTAGTTCCTTAATCACCGACCCCAACATCTTGGCAGATGCCATTCCAGACCTAGCAGAAAAACAGGAATATACCATTATTGACGCTGCGGGTAATATCTCAGAAACTACCCGTGTCATTCTCAGCTATGCAGATAAAGCGATTATCCCTTGTCAACCTACAGCCCTTGACTTGCAATCATCAGGTAATGCTATTAATCTAATACGTCAAGCAAGGAGAATTCGTAAAGGTGAACCAAAGGCGGCAGTATTTATCAATCGGGCTGTTCCCAGAACTAGGCTCAAAGCAGAAGCCTTAGATTTATTAGCCTCCTTAGAAGATATCAAACTACTCAAAAGTGTCATACATCAACGTCAGGCGATTGCTGATTCTGCGGGACAAGAAAAAGTAGTATGGGAACTAGGTCGTAGCGGAAAAGAAGCAGCTAGGGAATATGACTCTCTAGACATCTCCGAAAAAGAATCAAACTATAATAAAAGAAGATAAAAGAGAATTTTCAATCAGAAATAATGAGTAAAATACTGGAATATATTCAGCAACATCCCAGAGAATCTCAGCGTTTAGTAGGTTTAAAATATGAACAGTTAGAAAAACTGCTCTCCAAGGTTATTGAACTAGAAGCTCAAAAACGAAAATTAGCTGAAGCTCAAAAAGTTAGAATTATTGGTTCTGGAGGTGGTAGAAAAGCAAAACTATCTCCACCAGAACAAGTAATCCTAACCTTAACATATTTACGGCATTTAACGACATTTCAGCTACTAGGGATTCAGTTTGGTGTCAGTGAAACAACTGCTAATAATATTTTTAACTATTGGTGTCCCTTATTAGGAGAATTATTACCAGCAAGTATCTATGAGCAGGTAAAAAAAACGAGTGTGACTATGAAATAGTCAAAGAGATGTTAGCAGAGTTCGAGTTAATTGTAGATAGCTATGAGCAGCCTATAGAAAGACCTGGAAAGCATGAAGAGCAAAAGAAGTATTACTCAGGTAAAAAAGCTAATCACACAAGAAAAACTCAAGTAATTGTTTTACCAAAAGGTCAAGATATTGTCGATGTGGAAGCGGGCTTACCAGGTCCAAAAAGTGACATCAAACTATTTAGGGAAACGAAAACAAAATTTAGTGACCAGCAAAAGTTTAGTGGAGATAAAGCTTATCAAGGAGACAAATCAACGAGAACTCCTCTAAAGAAGCCGAGAAAAAAACAACTAAATGCTCAAGAAAAACAAAGAAATAAAGAGCTATCTAAGGAGCGAATATTCGTAGAACATTTAATTAGATTAATTAAGATATTTAGAGTAGCTACTGAAAGATTTAGATTAAATTCCCATAAATATGAGCAGGTAGTTATGACAATTTGTGGGCTAGTGAGATTAAGAATTGGTGCTTTTGTATTTTAGTGAAGATATATCTGCCCTTGCCCTTAGTAAATAACTATCTAATTAGAGCTATCTTTTTGTTAGTTATGGGTAGTAAGCTGTTAAGCATTTAAACTGTGATAATAGCATTGCCTTTATTTTTGAGCTTTCGTCCCCATTTAATAATTAAGCCACCTTCGTTTAGCAGCTTATGTAGTAAACACTCTAATTCTTCAATAGACTTAAAGAGTCGATTAGCAATATATTCTTTGGCTGAATGCCAAACTAGTTCAATTAAGTTATAATCTGGGCTATATTCTGGTAAATATTCTAAGTGAATATTCGGCATTTCCCCTTCTATCTTCTGAATATATTCTTTCTTTTTATGAAAACTAGCGTTATCGAGAATAATCACTATCTTAGGTCCTTTTTCATCAAATTCTTCTCTTTTATTTCCCCCTTCAATCCATTCATTGATTATCTCTTGGTAAAAGCTTTTTAGAACTTCATAAAAATTCTTGCTATTGCTTTTATCAAGGAAATCGACAAATCTTTTTTTATCTGAGTGACGCAATGCTCCCATAACGTTAACTCTCCCTTTCCTTCTATCTCCTCTGACTTTTCTACGCTTTCCTTTTTCAGACCAATTTTTCCTTCTAATCACTCTTAAACTGAAACCACTCTCGTCCCAAAACCAGACCTGGACAAGCTCTGGCTTCTCTTTTTCTATCTTTAAATACTCATCTATTTTCTTCTGAAAAGCTTTTCTTTTTTGAGGGTCGCTCTTTTTCTCTAAGCTATATTTTGTCCATAGATAAACGTACTTTTTTCTTGCTAAAATTCTCCTTACTTGGGAACCGCTTAATTTTATACCTGTTACTTCTTCTAAATATGTTGCTAATCTTTGGGCTGACCATCTCCCAAACTCATATCCTAATTCTTGCGGCTCTTTTTCTATTGTTTCTAATAATATTTCTATATATTTCTCTGTTACTTTTTGATGATTCCCTTTCATCCTTTCGTCTTTAAGACTCTCTAAGTTGTCTGGGTCTCCATGGACGCACCAGTAGCAGACTTTATTCTTTGAGCAACCGACAAATTCAGCAATATCTTGCTGGGTTTTACCATCATTTAGTAATAGTAAGATGAGAATTCTTTCTCTAATATTCCCATTTTCTTCTCTCTTTAGAGCTTTTTGTAGCTTTTCTTTTTGTTCTGATGTGAGATGATTTTTGGCTGGCATTTTACGCTGATTTTGATTTTAGATTATACCCTATTTAAAAGCATGACAGCTTA
>CAWCAG010000004.1:0-44610 GCA_963793425.1 uncultured cyanobacterium
ATGTGCCAACAGAAAAACCTCTTGTTGACCAGCAGTCTCTAGTTGAACGTACTGCCCCGGTAGTATCTTCTTGGTTTGGTGTGGTATCTTCTCCAAACCATAAGGTAGAAGGAGAAAATCACTCCGCTCGTTGGAACCCCCAAACTAACTGCCTTACTTTAATTGATAAGAATCAAAATGATACTGTTATGGTGGCCCAATGGGATAGCAAGAGGGAAGTTTGGCTTGATAAGGGAAGTACTTTAACTGAAGACAAAGCCCAGTATTTCGAGAAAGAAGTGGTTCCTAAAATTAGAGATTTTAAGGCTGAAGAAGACAAACACAAACAGATTGCTCAGCGAGAATTTAACAGCCGTGGGTTTTCTCTTTAGCCATTACCCTCTACCCGTCAATTTCTAATTAATCAAAGAGAAGTATTGGACTACCTAACTCAGCTAGGACTAAACAAATGGACTGATTCTTATTCAGAATTGCTTGAGTAAGCTAATCTTTAAAAAAAAGGTGACACCCATCCCCTGGTTGTTATATAAGTATAGCGTGAAGTGTCAGGCTGTAACCTTTATATGGCTAGGGATATATCTATTAAGACGGTCTATGCTTCCAAGCCCAGGATTTACAGCCTGAAACTCGCTTTTTGGTTGTCAATAGACATGGTTTTCTTCCAAAGTAGGCTGTTCTCACCCCCTTTTAGGGCTTTTAAGGATGACGAGAATGTCTCTGGCTACTGCTAATGGCAAAAACTAGGGGCAAAAACACCAATTAGGGGTTTAGGCGGGTTAATTTAGCATTTCCAGAGACGACAAAGTAGGGGATGTTTCCATCTCCTGTGAAAGTCTTTAGTTATTTAAAAGCTAGGCAGGCGCTTCAATTGTCCTAAACCATTGAGAAAACATTGCCTGTTTGCTCTTCTCCAAGAGTTTCGCCGCTTCCCTCATTAAGTTGGTGCTGAAGCCTTCTAGCAGTTTCCCTGCTGGGTAGAAAATCTCTTTGAAGTCTTCAAAGGAGTCTATGTAGGAAAGAATATCGGCTGCATCTCTAACATCTTCGTCTGGTATCGGCGGTTTGATTCGGTTAAGGATAAATTGGAAGTCAGGAGAAGACTGGGATACCTTATTCTTAATTCTGAGTGTCACGCATTGATAAACTATAGATTCTAAGGAGTCTTGTTCATCCCTGATTGAATATATCCTCTCGCCTTTAACTCTACGCTTCTGAATCTGGAACCCAAGCATCCGGATAGCTTTGTTGAGGTATTGAACTGGCGTGTATTTTCCTACCTTGAACTTAAGTTTTCGCCAGTTTTTCTTACCTTGTTGCCAGAAGTTGATGACCCTTTGGTCGTTCTGGTTCCAGGATGTTCCCTGCTCTAGGAAATCTTGGATGCCCATTTCAACAAGGGTCTTAACCAGTAGACTCTTAAACCTAAACTCTTGAGGTGATACCCCAAGTCCATAACCACTCTTTTCCGGGTCAGTGAAGAAGTCGAACTTTTTTAAAGAGTCTTTGTTTGTCAAGAAGGACTGCTATTTCGGGATTATCAACAAAAAATCGGAGTTCTTGCTTAGATATCAGTTTTTTGCTCTTATCTTCAAGCCTCAAGATAGTTTCAGGAGAAAAAGTAGGCTTCTCGACCTTTATCTCTTTCTCTTCTACTTCCCCCGTCTCAGGATTAGTAGCCTCGATAGTCTCGCTAGCGACAATAGTTTTGTCTCTGATTCCGGGCACTCTGTCTAACAGCCTACGCTTTTTAACAGCAGCCTTTTGCTCGACTGTCGCGGAGATATCGCGAGAAGTTTCATCAGCTTCCTCAGTTGTGATGTCCGGAGCATTAAACTTTCGAGTAGCCTCAACTTCTCTTACTACTCCTTTCTCCTGGAGCTATACCTTTAGTAACCTCATTGTACTTCTCAACAATCACGTCAGTAACAGGGTAGCCAGAATCTTCTAAAGCGTAACGCAAGCACTGTTTCAGGTTTCGGCGCTCGTAATTCTCAGCCGCTCAAGTTGGCATTCATAAGCGTAAAACTCATCATCATGAAGTTTCATCATCTGTTGCATGAGTTTTAGGTATTGTTTTTTAGCCTCCACGCCATCAAGTGCAGCTTCACCATTAAGAATGGCGTATTCTTCCCAAGCTTTTTTGATTTCATCAGGAATGAAGGAATCAGATACCTCATCGTTGCTAAGGCGCTGGTCACAGGTACAACGGTGAGAGTTGCGTCCTCGTCTCTAACTCGACCTATTAGCTGCATCTGTTGATTGGTGGAAAGCACGCCGAAAAACAGGGCATATATTTCGCTGAAATAGCCCTTGATAGGAATGTTTAAACCAGCTTCACCACTAGGGGAATACAGCAAAATCTGTATCTTATGCCTGACAAGATAACTGGAATTATCAGCGTAAAATTGTTTAGCTTCTTTGGTTCCTGCTTTGGTTGAGTCGAGCCTGAAAGTCCTCACCCCCCTAGCTTTGAGTTTGTTATCAAGGGCTTCTAGCTGCTCCTGGCTATCACTACAAACAGCAATGTTGACTCCTTCTGGGACATTGAGAATGGCTTTTACAACTTCGCTTTCGTCAGGTTCTACTAGTTTTCCGTTTCCGTTTCGGCTGTTTGTGATGAATTTTGTTTGTGGTCTGTGGCCAGTGAAAGTATTTTCGAGAACTGAAGTGACCGCCTCTTCTCCAAGAACCGAGCCTATTAATCTGACCTCTTTGTCGGTTAGATGGCCGTCAAGGCAATATATCTTTGATGCCCTCCTTAATGCTTCAATGAGAAGAGATTTAACTCTGGACTTGAACCGAAGATTTTTGTCCTTGGCCAAAGAGCGTAATACACTAACGATTTCATCAAGAATTAGAATCCTATCATCAAAATCTTCAGGGGAAAAATGAGGAATTGAATGTAGGCAAAGAGCTATACGACTTTTAGAGTCATGGATGAGGGCATATTCGTCCTGGTTTTTTAGCTCTGTTTGGAGATGATAAAACCCTGCTTCAATACAAAACTGGAGTAGTGGCCCATTTCTGTAACCAATACTCAAAAACCCTTTGTCTGGATTCTCCTTGATAATTCTTTTTATTTCATGGGTTTTACCTGTACCAGTACCAGATTTTATTGAGATTGCCCTAGCTGAAGTTAGGGGGGAAATATCAACAAAACGTTGATTTTGCCTGATATGAGGGGATAGCTGACGAGATTTAACCCATCTATCCCAGTCCTCTTTCTTCTTCTTTTCCTGGCGAGATAGTTGATAAAACTCTTCTGGGGATAGGTACTTAATCTCTTGCCCCGGCTCGATTTCATCAATGTCCCCATCACCTTTGTTAACCTGTTTCCACCAAAGAATTTTGACTCGCAAGCCCTGGTCTTGAAACAAGCTAATCTGATTTTTCCAACGCCGCATAACATGGGGGTTGAGGACATCCCCAGCATCAGGCATGAGATTAATAAGATCGTAGCCAGCAACAGCAGCTTTAAACTGTTTGGGGGAACCTGAGAAATTACCTCCAGGGCTTCCTAGCCATTTGCCCCCGTGTTTCGATTGGGCAATATAGGGCTTTAGGATTCCTTCTGTGAGGTTAATTGTGGTGGTACTAGTTTCTCCTACCACGGTTATTGGTAATTCACCATTTTTGAGGTGGCTAGACTTTAAGCCTTTAGCCCATCTGTACTTGCCAGATTCCGTAGCGCCATCTATCCTGATTTGCCAGCCAATAGCCCTGCCCTCGTGGTCAAAAGCTATACAAGCGTAACCAGAAGCATTAGAAAGCAGTCTACCCCCGTGACCCACTCCAGGTAGGTTAGTAGGAATGTCCGAGGGTAACTTGACGTTGGATTCAACCGAGAAGAATAATCCTTTTTCTATTTGGCTATCATTTAGTCCGCGACGCTTCAAGTCCTCTCTATGTTCGGCTTTCAAGCCCAATAACTTGGCAATTTTCCTAATCGCTTTGTTCCGCTCAGGAGCCGATAATGCCTCTTGGTACTGGCGACGTTTGTCAGCTTCCCGCTTGGCTCGAAGTTGCTGCTGTTGTCTAATCCAAAGTTCCTTGGGTAGCCAGTCTTTGTTCTCTCTAGGGGGTGCATAAACTCCCCAAATTCCCAATTTCCCGGACTTTTTGAACTCATAGCCAGGGGCATCTACCCCTCCGTCTATATATGTATGACAGAGAATCAAAGTTTCCCCGTGGCGACAATCGCCGGAGATATCAGAGCAGATGGGGCAAGGGTTAGACCTATTGGTGGGAATTCATTTCTTGTGTGGAATGTGTTCATTTTCCTAGTATTTTGGTAGAGCATTCACCTTTTTGAATGGATCCCAAAAACTTCTAAATTTAAAGATATTTTGTATTATTACGCAAACTTATGTTGGTTTGCAAGTTTTATGGTATTTCTGTATAATGAGAATAATTCGCGCATTGCCGCACAAATTGAATCCATTAGAAGATTGTTTATAATCTTTAAATCTTTCTGTGTAAGGGGTTCAATTTGGGGCAAGTGTAGATGCACTTGCGGGGGTTTTTCATCTTTTGTTATACGCCTATTTGGATCATGTCCGTTTTTGTTTAGATACTCCCAGTGATGGGAGTTTTGACAATACTCTTAGGCATAGCTAAGCATAAATTCTAGTTTTCATTTCTAGATAAATTATTCATTAAGCTAAAACTCTTTAGCTGAAGCCTATTACTAGTGCTTCGTATTCTAGATTGGCTTGTAGTATTCTGGACTATAATTGACTTAGGGGGCGATTTTGTAAATGGTCGCCCATTTAGAAATCTGAAATCCTCTCTTTTCCGTTGGATAATGCAAATATAAGATTTATTCCTATTCTCAATTTCTTTATAAAGTCCTTGCTTAGTCCATTCGCTGATAAGGCCTGATTTAGTTCTGCCAGTTTCCTCACACAATTTTTCAAGCAACTCAGCCTCAGCCTCTGTGATAGTTACATTAACTTGTGCCATTATCGCCTCTCTTTAATAGTTAAATCTATTGTCTCTCTATTATTGACCAATTGTATATCTACTACTTAATAAAAATTAACAGAATGTGTATCCTTTGAATTTATATAGTTTCGTCAATTTGTATCGACACAGCATCGGTAGATAGCTTGTTTACCGACTACACAGCTACTAAAATAAATAAGGTATGCAACATAGATTGCTGCATAGATTGCAACTTTGCAACTGCATTGCAACCTAAAACTACAACATATTAAGGAGTAAGGAGTATCGAAATGGCTAAAGAGTACACAGGGAGAGACTTTAACGTACCTGCAACTGAGGATTACACAGAAGAAACTACCACTACAGAAGTTGCAAAGGTTGCAACAGATGACTGCAAGCTTTACAGCATCGATAACCTAACCACTCAACTCTGCAAGGGAGAACGGACAGTCAGAACTTGGCTAAAAGCTATTAAGAGTACTTACCACTGGTTGGATGAGACAGAAATGGTATCAAGGCAGGGTAAGAAGCACCTTTATACCTCTTTCACCCTTGACCAATTGAAAAACATTAAACAGCATCTAGAAACTGGTGAATCATTAGAAAACTGGGTATCTGACGCTATGACCCCACAACAAGAACCTGTAAGTAAATCAGTACCTTCTCTGACTACCTACAATCCCCACACAATTGAAGTTCCACCCCTACCAGAACTACCAGTACTAAATGCAGAAATAGTACAGGTTGACACTCCCGAAATATTGAAACAAAAATCAATCAACGACAAGCTACAAGACTTAATCGAGGTAGCAACAGCGAGGACGCATCAACAGATAGAGGAAGCGAACCGAGTAGCCGCTCAAACACAGGCAGCACAAAATCAAATTACCCAGCTTGCCAAACTTCATGAAATGAGCCAACAAGCACAAAAATCTCAGGATACCAACCAAGCGACCCTTGACCAGATGGGGGAAATGCTAAAAAGCCTCAATTCCTTAGTGGGGAAGTAATTGTAGCCTTAGTTCTTATCCTAATTCTCCTAATAATCAGAACAAAAATCTAATCAACCATGAATGAAGAAGAACTAAACCGAATTAGACAACAATTAGAGTCGCAGTATTCAAAGTCTTTTGACACAGAAAACAAATCAAGTGAAGACATTCTTCTAGAGATTAAACAGTGGTTGCAACAGCAAAGCGACCGAATAGAAAACGACAACTTTTTTCAAAGCTTGACCAATCAATTGAATACTTTGGAAACTAGGCATAGCAAGCTATTAGACAAAATTGAACAAAGACTGAGGGAGCTTAAGAATGGATGAGTTACCAATCAGTAAAACCGCTATCGAACTAATCGATTTAGAAATTCTAGAAGAGTCGTTAGGGGAATTTGACTTTGAACAGAGACTGGAAAAAAGCTTAAACATACTTGACGACAGACACAGAGATTTACAAATAGCAGCAAACACATTAATCAAAGAAAGAACATCATGGCTACACAACGTAAAAAACCTGCTTCTTCCAAGTCTAAAGAAATAGCCAAAGAAATCAAAAACGGAGCTAAGAAAACCTCTTCTATCACCCCAAGCAAAACTGATATCGATGTCAACAAGGCCATTAGTGATAGTGAGGTAACAGTTCCTGGCTTAAATGGATTTAATCTATCTAAGGCAGTCGAACACACCGGAGAATTAGATTTAAAGAAATTCGGGGTAAAAGACCCCCTAAATCCTCCTGACTCTCTCCCTCAAGCAACTACTGCCCAATACAGTAGGGCCTCAGCTATCTACGAAAAAACCACCAACGCAGCCAAACTTTACCGCCAGAAATACAAACTTGATAACGAAGTATTCGGCGCTATTGGCGATAGGGTAACAGCGATTAATACAGCGATTAGTTCTGTCAGAACCAAAGAGCAGGCTAAGGCTAACTTTATCAATTACTTGAGCGACACCGAAAAAGTTAAACAAGCCGCTATCGCCTTTGATTTAAACCTAGCAACTACAGCCCAACAGCTAGGGAGCAGTGCCATTACCAAAGAGCAGTTGGTAACTGAATTAGAACTCAAGGCTACCAACCTCGAAAAAACGCAAACACAACTAGAAGAGGCCAAAGGAGAGCTAGCCATCTACAAAGAGAAACTGGGTAAGTACTTAGGGAGCAAGTAAATAATGAGGGAGAATGCCCCCGTCACGGGGCATTAATCAATTATGAAAAAAGATGATCTAATCGTAACAGTTGGTGCTGGCTGCTTTGGAGCTAGCCTGGGCTTTTTATTATCTACAACTTTAAGTACTGCTCCTTGGAAAATAGCCTTAAGCTCATTAGGAACTGCTTTACCCGTATTCGGAGTTACAGGTTTCGTGGTTGATAACAGAGCTACGGCTAAAATCAGCAAACTAGATGAAGTTCTAGGGCAGAAGAAAGCAGAAATCATCAGGTTAAGAAGAGTTGAGAATCTGAATCGGGAACTGCTGAGTGACTTACAAGCTTATAAAAATAGATTAGAGAAAAAAGAACTAGAAATAACTGGTTCTAAAGCTTTTGTCGAAACTCAGAATCAAGGAATCTTAGCCATGAAGGGTGAGATTGAAAAGCTAAAGAGTACTATTGCTTCGTATCAATCACGCATTAATGAATTAGAGGAAGAAATACAGCAATGGATGGAACGCTTTGATAACGACTTTGACGATGAAGTGGACGCAAAATTAGCAGAATTAAAACAGAATCAAATCGCTCAAATCTGCACAGAAGATTTCACAGTTGTTCGTGAAGCCTCCGACTTATCCAATAGCTACCGTAACTTAATCCTACTGGCTAGCGAAGAAGTCAGAATCAAAAATGATTTAGTCAGGCAATTGGCGCAAGAGTTCAACGAAAAAATCGGTAACTATGACAGCGCTTTCACCAAAGAGCGTGATGAGTATCTATCTATTATTGAGAATTACAAGATTCAAATTGCCTTACTCCAAAAAGAAGCTAAGGGAGAATTACTAGAACCGGAATATACTTACCAAGGGTATGATATTCCCTCTCAAATCGCGGCTGATTTTTGCCGAGAAATCTGGAACACCCACCAGATACCATTGAGGTTAGAGGGGGTTTCTGGGACTCCTGACGGTGTGATGAATGCTGGTTATGGTTACGGAGCTAATCAATCTCCTGATGCTCTTGTTGGGTTTATTAAATCTCAATCAGAGTATCTTTGTAAAGCTTTAGGTATTCACAAAATCACTAGGGTTGAGAAACTAGCGATAGCACCTGTAATTGCTGTTAGTTTCCGTCGTGAACCAGCCTTAAAGCAAGATGAAATCAAGCTTCTATTGGGAACTGGGGAAGAGTTCTTAGACTATGTAGTTAACCACCCAATTAGATACAGACTAATAGCAGACCCAGGAACGGGCAAAACCCCCACTACGGCTGTCATGTTAGCGTCCATTCTTAAACATGGCTGCAAAATGGGAAATGTCCCCAGTGGGCAAAAAGTTCCTCATGCTTTGATAGATGTTAGTTACCCAGACCGCCATAGTTCCATCAAAGATGAAGAGTATCCCTTAGATAGATTTCTCAAGTTTGCTACCACAACTGAAGCTGTTAAAAGTTTCGATGAAGCCATCAAAGAACGAGAGTACAGAAAGAAACATCTTGAATATGCTAAACAGGTTTTTCAAATTTATTGTTGGGATGAATTTGATAACACCATCTCAAGTGCTTCTAGTCCCAAAGATGTTGCAAGTGATCTAAAGAAGCTGCTTAAAGATGGAGGGCATTCAAACATCGGCTGGATACTCTCTGGTCAATCAGTAATGACTCGTCAAATACCAGGCTTTACCAATGACGATAGGAGTTTATTTACTGAGATTATCATTGGTATTCCTAAAATCAGGAAGTACTTGCAAGCTTATGGTCGGAAGTTAGGAGAAAAATCTAACACTCAGTTACTAAACAACTTGGATAACATCGAAAGTTACGTTAGTAATCAAAACAAGCTAATAACAGATTCAGCCAGACTACTTAGAGTTGCTTTAGTAGTTGATAGCAAATCACCCAAACTCTTTTTCTTGCCTAATCTAGACTTGGCTATTTTTGACGAGCAAACTATTAGTAACTCTCAAAAAGTTGCTTGTCAACTCAAACGTACACCCTGTACGGAGGTTGTACAGATGACAAAACAGCCCAAAACTGTAACCTATGATAGCAGAGAGATTGAGCCTGTACCGTTCCTTTGTACAGAATCACCTATGGAGGGTAGTGTTACCTCGGTACAAAATAGTAGTAAACCTCATTGCCCTAGTTGTGGTAGTAGCGAGATAGGTTCGAGAGGAAAAAAGCGTTTTAGTTGCAAAAATCAAAGCTGTAAACGTCAGACTTTCGCTAGAAGTAAAGCAATTTGGAAGTAGTAACTATTTCATCATAAAGCAGCAGACTAGAAATCTGCTGCTTGTGTTTGAGGCAGTAAATATAGATGTTAAACACGATTACCAGATACAAGTTAAAACACCCCAGACTTTCACTCAAATCTGTTTGGTTGTGGAAGCGAAAGCAGCTACCTAAAGAACCAGGAATTTATCTATTAATCTCCAAATTCTGCACCGCCTGATGAGTCAATAAAAAAGTAACGCTATATAGTCCAATCTTCAATTACCAAGTCTGGTACTCTCTCAAAATCACGGCGATTGCGTGTCACCAAAATCCCCTCTACAGCTAGGACAACTGAAGCAATACGTAAGTCTTGACTACCAATACGTATCCTTTGCTTAATCAATTCTTGGTAGCAGTTGTAAGCAGCTAGATCAAAATCGAGTAATTTGGTTTTGGTGAAATACTCAACAGCACCTGACAATCCTTGGTAAGCCCAAACTAATTGTTCAGAGTTAGATGTTCTCCTTATAGCATTGAGCCAGCCACGCATTTGTTCTTCTGCTGTAACAATTGTTGTGGCAATTTCTTCTGGTTTAGTTTCATCAACACGTTTGCTGACTAGGGGGTGTCCCTTAAGAAAAAGTGATATGTGGTCTGTATCGAGTACCCACAAACTCACTAAACTATTCCTTTAGCATCAATTGGGGCCTCATCATCTTCTCTTTCTGCATCAATTTCGTAGCGATAAGCTGCTATGTCAGCTAAGACTTCCTCAAACAGAGGATTATTTGCATAAATACCAGCGAAAGGCAGCCAAGGATGTTCTTGCTTTATAGGTTCAACTTCCAAAGAAATGATCTCTACTTTAGCCAAACGTTCAGTTAAAAGTTGGCGAATATTGGTAATCGCTTTTTCTTTGCTAGCTCCCTCAACTTGGCAATCCGGTAGCCCCAAAACTGTAGCACGAAATATATCTTGGTCGAGATTTTCTACTAAAATGTTGAAGTTTAGTTGAGGTGTAGGATATTTAGCTAGGGTTTCTGAGTTGACATACATAAATTGCTTATTTAGGGAAATTTGTGGCGTATATATTAGTTATTGTAGCAAAGTCAAGAAATGCTCTTTTTTCGTGGCAATCTCTCTTAATCAAGTAAATATAAACTACTACTATCAGTAGGTCTAGCGTGTAAATACTTTTCGGTAATCGCCACACTACTATGACCTAAAGTCTTCTGTACCAAATGTATAGGCGCACCATTATCTAAGCTATGGGAAGCATGGGAATGACGCAACCAGTGGGGAGAAACTGACCCTTCTAAACCAGCTTGAGATGCAGCATCTTTAACAATATGAAAAATCATCGAACGACATAAATGTCCACCTTTTTTAGAAACAAACACAGGCTCATCTCTACCACCATCACCTCTCAACTGACAAATCTCTTGCCAAACTCTAGGTTTAACTAACACAACTCTAGTTTTATCTCCTTTACCAAAAACCGTCAGTTGACCTCCTTCTCCACGGGGTTTTAAATCCCGCCATTTTAAGGCACATAATTCTGAAACTCTTAACCCAGCGTAGTAAAGCAAACTTAGAATGGCACGGTTACGCAAACTAGTAGCCCCAGAAATAATCCCTTGTACCTCTGCTTGGGTAAGAATCTTCTCAGCTAGCTTATTCTTACCTTGAGGAGACTTAACCAATATCCCTAAGTTAGCTGGTATCACCCCCAAGTTATGAGCAAAACTAAACAGAGATTTAATCGCCCCCACTGCTACTCGTTGAGAGTTATTGGTACTAACCAGACTCATCTGCCAAAGTTGCAATTCCATCAAGGTAACTTCAGCCAGGGGTTTATTACCAAGATGAGCAAAAAACCTCAGTGCGTAACGACGGTAGCCATCAATGGTTTGGGGAGATTTCCCATGTAACCACATCTCGATTAGTTCTGAGTTAGTGACAGTAGAGGTCTTAGCCATCAATGCAGCACAATGGTTGAGCCGTTGGCTTTCATTATCTCCTAAAACCTTGACTAGCCATAGATAGAGCAGAAACAAAGAGATTCAACATTGGGTATTCTTATGTTGAATTACTCTCTACATTAACTACCTGAACCCAACTGGGCTTATAAATTAATTTGTCCCCTAACGTTAGGGGACAAATTTAGTTAAAATTTAGCTTAACCAAAAACCTGAACTCCACAAACTAAAGTAATGCAGCCGAAAATAGCTATTCTTTCCAATGCTGGAGGAACTGGAAAATCCACCACAGCAGTTCACCTCGCCTATGAATTAGCCCACGACCACCATAAATCTGTAGCCTTATTTGACCTCGACCCCCAAGGCTCCCTTAACCTCTTTTGTGGTCATCAAGAGCCGCAACCACAACAAACCATATCCCAGGTATTAGAAAATAATGATTTTGCTGGGGACTGGCCTTTAGTAAACTGTTGGCCAGACCATGTAGATGAGGGAGTAGTTTTATGTCAAGGGGGAGCAAGAATGGAAGAAACCTCCAAACAGCTTGTCCTCCATGAACGGGGTTCCTACTTACTAGCTGATAGATTAGAAGACTATCCCCTCACTGAAGATGTAATTATCTTTGACTGTCCTGCCACCTTGGGTTCTATTGCCCTAATTGCCCTCACAGCTTGCAGCCATATTTTAATTAATCTCCAACTAGAAGCTAAATCAATTCACGGTTCTGGTAACTTCCTCAACTGGTTTTTCAAAAAAAGGAGTGCCTTGAGACTGAAGCCGCGGCCAGAAATTCTGGGCATCATTCCCTGTCAGTATGACAAATCTGCCGCAGAACACCGTGCTAATCTCCAAGCCCTTCCTCAAATGTTGGCAGAATTAGATATTACTTTATTCAATCCCATTCGCCACAGTAGGCAATTTCCTAAAGCTTCAGCAGAAGGCATTCCGCTACATCTGTTTCGTCCTTCTCACCCAGCAGCAAAGGAGGATTTTCGAGAAATTACTAAAAGTGTCTTGGCATTAATTTAAAGGGGAGAACGAAAGTGGCAAAAAAGGAAAAAAATCTAGGGAAGTTCTTCGTAGGAGCTTTACAAGCCCAACAGGAGGAGGTAGCAATAGATAGCTTGAGAGAAGAAATTGAAAGCCTAAAATCCCAAGGACAAACAGCAGAAGCAGAAATTACTCAACTGCGACAACAGCTTAGTCAACAGCAAGGGGTTATTAAAGTCCCTGTTGAGGAAATCCAAGCTAATAAAGAGCAGCCCCGCCAGAGTTTTAGCCAAGAAAGTATTAGCTC
This sequence comes from uncultured cyanobacterium, assembly GCA_963793425.1. Classification (GTDB taxonomy): domain Bacteria; phylum Cyanobacteriota; class Cyanobacteriia; order Cyanobacteriales; family CAWCAG01; genus CAWCAG01. Next base: position 12,582 of record CAWCAG010000004.1, read on the forward strand.
TATGGCTAGAACCCTAGCAGAAGATGGGCAGCTTCAACCCATAATTTTAATCACCCATAACCAGGGATACTTACTTTTCGATGGGGAGCGCAGGTGGAGGGCTGCCCAGCAGTTAGGTTGGGAAAGTTTGAGTGCTATTACCATACCAGTTATTTCTCCTGAAGCTTGGCACCGCCAAGCTTTACTGACTTCTCTACATAGGGAAGATTTGAATCCTTTAGATAAAGCAGAAGCCATCATTAAGGAGATTTGTGTTACTACCCAAATCAAGCAACAAGAGATTCCCAAAATATTAGCTAGTACCCTGAAGCATCTACAAAGGAAGAAGTTGAGCCAAAAGCTAGGTCAACTTTTAACCTTGAGTTTAGAAGAGCAACAACAGGAGTTGGAACAGTTTGGTTTAGATGAGGAAGCTACAGAAATTCTAACGGTATTGGTGGATCTGCAATTAAATCCTACTTCAGTGTCTAAAAATATTTTCCCTATGTTAAATCTCTTTGCTGACCTCAAGGGAGCAATTAGGGAGGAAGGTTTGTTGGGTTCTGTGGCTCTAATTCTTAATCGGCTCTCACCTCAGAATTTAGATACAACAGCTAGCAGTGCTACCAGGACTCGTAAGAAAGTAACTAAACAGGTGTTGGAGCAACAGCTTTCTGTGGCTAAAACTAGGGAGTTGGTTAAGGGGTTAATTGCTCAAAAGCAGCCTCTAGGGGAGGTGAAGGTTAATCTTAGTAAGGTTGTCCAAAGCTTAAACAGTTTAACAGCTAGTACTATTTCTCAAGCTAGTTCTGAGGATTTAGATAAGTTGAGGGAGTTGTTGAAGCAGAAGTTAGGGGAGGTGGAGAAAGCCCAGGAATAGCTATGGTTATTAGGAATAAGGACAGTTTTAGATTTGGAGTAGAAGGAATAACTAGTGAATCACAACCATCAAAGGGAACTAATTACCCCTGGTCTATTTCAAATATCAACTTTCGACCAGTAGTGTTGTCTTTATCTGGGCGCTAATTTAGAATTAAAAATTTCATAGCTGTTTCATATTCTTAAGCAAAGCTATGAATAGCTTTTTGTCCTATCAGCAAACTGCTATTACTCGCTTTTTAAGAACTATGAATCTTAAACTAAACCGATCAAGCAGACGCAACTTTCTACGTTTTACTACTGGGGTAGGCTTAGCAGTGGGGCTAGAACAACTAATTCCCAGTTATGCAAAAGCACTTCCAGGTATTCAGCAGGCTCAAAATGAAGCGCAATATCCAGACATTGTTGACTTGAAGATTCAGGAAACGAGTTTAAAAATTGGTGATCGCTCCACCCAAGCTTTAACGGTTAATGGCTCAATACCAGGATCTTTACTGCGTTTCAAAGAAGGACAAACCGCCACAATTAGAGTAACCAACCAACTAAAAAAAGATACCTCAATTCATTGGCATGGTATTATCCTTCCCCCAGAAATGGATGGTGTTCCTGGTATAAGTTTTGCCGGAATAAGACCAGGACAAACTTTCACTTATAAATTTGACCTCAACCAAAGTGGTACATACTGGTATCACAGTCATAGCGGGCTACAAGAACAAAGAGGTCATTTTGGGCCTTTAATTGTCGATCCCCTAAAACCTGAACCTTTTGAGTATGACCAAGACTATATTGTCATGCTTTCTGATTGGACATTTGAAGACCCCCATGATGTCCTCAGCAATCTCAAAAAGATGCCCACCTTCTACAACTACCAAAGAAGAACTGTTGGTAGCCTAGCTGAAGATTGGGAATGGAAAGGGATGAGAATGGACCCAACCGACATCGCTGATGTTACTGGAGCTACTTATACCTATTTAATGAATGGTTTAGCTCCAGATTCCAACTGGACAGGACTTTTTAAACCCGGTAACAAAGTACGACTACGGTTTATTAACGCTGCGGCAATGACCTTTTTCGATGTACGTATTCCTGGGTTGAAAATGACCGTTGTTCAGGCAGATGGTCAAAATGTTCAGCCTGTAAGTGTCGATGAATTTCGTATTGGCGTTGCAGAAACCTATGACGTGATTGTAGAACCTCAAGATGAGCAAGCCTACACTATTTTCGCAGAAACAATGGATCGTAGTGGTTATGCCCGTGGTACGTTAGCTATTCGTCAAGGACTCAGCGCCCCCCTACCGGAGCGTCGCCAACGCCCTCTACGTACTATGGCTGATATGGGTATGAACCATGATATGTCAACTATGAATGGTGACTCTTCGATGAATCATGATATGTCAACCATGAATGGTGACTCTTCGATGAACCACGATATGTCAACCATGAATGGTAGCTCTTCAATGAACCACGATATGTCAACCATGAATGGTAGCTCTTCAATGAACCATGATATGTCAACTCCTATACCGCACGGTGAGGATGATCATGGTTTGGGTAATGCGTCTGTACCTATGATGGTCAGAAGCCGCCTACATGAACCAGGCATAGGGTTAGAAAATACAGGAACTCGCGTACTAGTCTATACTGACCTCCGCAGCTTATCTCCAGGCTACGACCAAAGAAAGCCTGAACGAGAACTTGAACTCCATCTTACTGGCAACATGGAACGGTATATGTGGTCTTTTGATGGCAAAAAATATTCCCAAGAAAAACAAATTACCTTCTATAACGGTGAAAGACTACGCTTGATCATGGTCAATGACACCATGATGGAACACCCTATTCATCTTCATGGGATGTGGATGGAACTAGATAATGGTGCAGGGAAGTACAAACCTCGTAAACACACCATCAATGTCAAACCAGCAGAAAGGCTAGCAGTAGAAGTTAACGTCGATGCACCAGGAGAATGGGCTTTCCATTGCCATTTGATCTACCACATGAAAGTAGGAATGTTTAGGACTGTAGCCGTTGTTGATCGCCCAGCAGGAGTAAGTTAAGTGATAAATTTAATACAAACCTTAGCTATGGCATCCTTGCTTAGTTTAGCAAGCATATTAACTCAGACCTTAGAAATATCCGCCCAGAATTTACCATCAACAACATCAGAAACTACTGATGAAAAAGAAGCAACCAGCTACTCTAAAAAACAGCTTGTCGAGCAACCTATCAAAATTGTTAACCTGGAACAACCTCCTGTATTTGATTCCAAATATGAAACTACAGAAGTAGCTGGTGAAGGACTAGACGTAATAGACACTATTGATGCAAAATTTCCAGATAGGGAACTAACTACGGAGAAGCGATCGCAGCTATCCCAAAATAATAGCGAGACTTCAATAGTTACCGAAGAAGATTTGCTTGAACCCATAGATGAAGCCAAGTTTCTAATAAGGGACGAGCATCAAGAAGCTAGGGAATTAATTACGGAGGAGCGATCACAGTTATCCCAAAATAGTAACGAAACTCCAGAAGATTGGCCTGAACCTATTGATGATAATCAAATCTTTTGGTTATTACTGCTAGATCAATTAGAGTACCGTGGTAATGATGGTGAAGACTCTTTTAACTGGGATATCCTAAGCTGGGTTGGGGGAGACTATGAAAGACTCTGGATTAAGAGTGAAGGAGAGGTTGGTTTAGATACTGGAGATGGAGAAGCGGAACTACAACTCCTTTATGGTAGACTGATTAGTCCTTTCTGGGATTTACAAGCAGGTTTACGGTATGAGCAGTTGTATAGTTCCGAAGGAGGCCCTGGACGGGTTTTTGGAGTGATTGGCATCCAAGGATTGACTCCCTACTTTTTTGAAGTTGATGCTGCTCTTTTTGTTAGTCAAGAAGGAGATGTTTCAGCAAGATTGGCTGCCGAATACCAGTTACTTCTTTCTCAAAAACTAATTTTACAACCTGAATTTGAAACTAATATTGCTCTTCAAACAGTAGAAGAATTTGGTGTAGGCTCTGGTATTAATGATGTGGAATTGGGCTTGCGATTGCGCTATGAATTTAACCGCCAGTTTGCTCCCTATGTTGGCGTTAATTGGACAAGGAAGTTGGGCGATACTGCTAATTTTTCTAGGGCAGAAGGGGATAGTGTTGATAACTTTGCTGTTGTGGGAGGATTTAGGCTACTGTTTTAAAATTTTCTTAGTACAAATCAAGCAACCCCTCTTAGTTTGAAAATATGAAGTTTCCTACTTTACTAACTTTGATATTTAGTACGACGCTGCTTTTCTCAGGATCACCAGTATTGGCTCATAGCGAACAATTTCATCAAAAAGCAGGAGAAAAAGAAACAGAACCAACTTCTGAAAATATAACCACAGAAGAAAAAAAAGAGATGCAGATGCCAGAAGAAGAGGCTTTAACCCCTCCTGCTACAAAAGAGAAAAAAGTCTCGGATACACATACCTCAGTGCAGCAATCTCCACAGAAAACAGCAAATTTTCTGGTTCAACCTGGAGAAGGAGTATTGTTATTACTCTTGTTTAGCCCGCTCTTACTCTACACCATGAAAAATCGGCTTTATCGCCGCTCATGAATCTATCTTTGCTCACCCCTTTGCCTGTTTCTAGAAAGAGCAAGCTTCAATTATGTCCATCAACAAAGCTCGTCTGCGCCGACTACACTTTTGGTTTGCACCAATTATGGTGTTTCCTATACTTTTAACTTTAATCACTGGTTCTCTTTTTCAAGTAGCTGTAATAACCAACAAAGCTAACGATTTCTTGTGGCTTTTAAAGTGGCATCGAGGTGAATTTGGTCGGATTAATTTAGAGATAATTTATCCTTTTTTAAACGCCTTTGGACTACTACTCTTAGCAATCACGGGTATCATGATGTGGTGGCAAACTCGCCCTCGTAAAGCGAAGAAATAAACAATAATTTAATTATTTACTATCCCTCATCAAGCAAGAGGCAAATAAACGCTGAAAGTGCTACCTTCTCCTAAGTAACTTTGCACTTCAATACTACCTTGATGGGCTTCGGCAATAGCTAAAGCAATAGGTAATCCCAAACCAAATCCCCCTGTTTTTCTGGAGCGATCACAACCAATACGATAGAAACGCTTAAAAATCTCTTCTTGTTGCTCAGGGGCAATACCAACCCCTGTATCTTTAATCCTAATAACAGCTTTCCCCAGAGAATTAGCAACCTCTAAAATTACTGTCACCTTACCTCCACTAGGAGTGTGATTAATACCATTAGTAACCAGGTTAGCTACTAAACGATATAGCTGTTCCTCATTGCCTCTAACTCGAACAATCCTAGAAACTCCTATTTCTGCCCTCAATTCTACCTTTACTCTCCTAGCTAAAGAAGCTAACTCTTCAGTCAAATCATTAACTAAATCATTCAAATAAATAGGATTGCACTTCTGATTAGACAAAGATAATAACTCTTGTTGATCTGCCCTTGAAAGGAGCAATAACCCCTCCACAAGTTCCACCAAACGAGAATTTTGCCGAGCGATTACCTTCAGAGTTTCTTGTACCTCCGCTTCCTCTAATGGAGCTACCCTCTGGGTAGACTCTACCGTAGCACGAATGGCTGCTAAGGGGGTACGCAACTCATGGGCTGCATCAGCCGTAAACTGCTGAATTTGTTTATAGGACTGGTAAATAGGTTCCATAGCTAGTTTAGCTAACCACCTACTAGCTATGGCCACTACAATCATAGTTAAAGGTAATCCTAACAATAAAATAAGTCTGACACTAGCTAAATATTTGTTTGTCTGTTGAAGAGAACGGCCTACCAGAAGATAGCCCCAGACTTGATTGTCTTTGGTATGAAGTAAAAGGGAAGTTTGTTGATAATCTTTATTTTGCTTATCCTTTAGGGCAAGCCACTTTTGCTCTACAGATATGGTTGATAGATTGTGAGGGAATGCACCACCGTAAGCGATGAGCTTTCCGGAGTTATCCATTAAACTTAAATAATAATCATCTTGGACTATAGCATTAGCTAAAGCATGACTGGTGTGATTACTCTGAGTAAAGCAAGGCTTTTGAACTAGGCAAAGATTAGGTAAGAATCTAACTTCTTCAAGGTCTATCTTTCCTGGTTCAACTAACGTAGATTCCAAACTATTATGAATAGTGGCAGAAACAGACCTTAGCTCCCTTTCTACGGTAACGCGATGGGCATGGACAATTGCTTCATAAACGCCAAAGCCAAACAAACAAAGTATCCCACCCATTATCCCCGCATACCAACTAGCTAACTGCCACCGTGTTGTCTTAAATAACTTATTCTGCCTCACAAACTAAGTCCTTTTAGAACGGGAGTAAGTTAACTACTACTTTCAGCTTTTGCCTCAAAACTGCCCCTCCACTTCCTGCTCCCTCTCTAGATTAAATCGATATCCCAAACCATAAACCGTCTCAATCACAGACTCGCAATTATGTTGTGCCAGTTTACGCCGTAAAAGACGTATTTGCGCCGCTACCACATTACTCATTGGTTCTGTACCAACTTCCCACATTTGGTCTAAGATTTGCTCACGGGTGACAATTTGTTGGGGATGTCTCATAAAATATTCTAAAAGCTGAAATTCTTTTGCTGTGAGAATAATTTCTTGGCTTTCTCCTTGAGAATTTTGCCAGGAAACTTGATGGGTAGCGTAATCTAAACAAAGATTGCCTACTTGCAATTTTGGCGGTTGCAGTTGAGGGGAACGCCGTTGTAAAGCCCGCATCCTCGCCAAAAGTTCTGCCATCCCAAAAGGCTTCACTAAATAATCATCCGCACCCGCATCTAACCCTACTACTTTATCTGCTTGGGTATCTTTTGCTGTCAAAATTAAAACAGGTAAAGGATTATCTTGTGAGCGCAGCTTTTTTACCAGTTCTAATCCTGATGTTCCTGGAACTAGCCAGTCAAAGATTGCTAAGGTATATTCTGCCCAATTACTCTCCAAAAGCCCCCAAGCCTCATTGCCATCAGCCACCAAATCCACTATATAAGCTTCCTGCTGGAGAGTACGTTTAATCGCTCTACCTAAATCTGGTTCATCTTCTACTAAAAGAACACGCATAGCTTATTTTAAACCAACGGTGTCATCTACACTTAATATTCCTTCCTACTGATCTTGACTCTACACCTGACTAGAGAGTTTAAGATAGAAGTCCTACAAAAAATTAATTATCAATTGAATTAATTATGTCAAAACTCATATCTAAAATAACTATTACCTTGACCGCGATCGCTGCTACTGCTGCTGGAACTATCTACTTTATCTCTGCTTCAAATAATAACAGTACCGCCAATCAAAGTAATTCCACAGCAGGCAAGTCTACTAGCACTCAAGCAACTTTGGTCAGTGTTTGGGATGAAGAAACCGAACCCAACTATTCAGGGATAGCTGAAATGAGCGTATATCGGAGTCCTTCTTGCGGTTGTTGTGGTGTCTGGATTGACCATGCTAAAAAACACGGCTTCAAAATTGAAGATATTAAAACTGAAGAGATAGAAGATGTCAAAAAACAGCATAATGTTCCAGCAGAACTAGCTTCTTGTCATACCACTATTATCGATGGCTACGTGATGGAAGGACATATACCTGCTGATGATATCAAACGTTTTTTAGCCGAAAAACCAGACGATCTGATTGGATTGGCAGTGCCAGGAATGCCCATTGGTACACCAGGAATGGAAGCGCGAGATATTAAACAACCATTTCAAGTATTAGCGTTTAACGACAAAGGAGAAGTAGAGGTATTTAAGGAATATCAATCTTACTGAATCGAATTCAACAGGTTCTCAAACCGCATTAATTATGGTCAAATTTAATCGTCGCCAGTTTATTGCATTAGGTGCTGCTGGTACAGGAGCAGCCTTGGTAGGTAATTGGTTGCATCAAGAAACAACTTCTAGTGGGGCATTACCACAATCATCTGCTAATGTTTTCCCTGTTTATCAAAGTAGTAGCGGATTATTAGAACTAGACTTAGAAGCCAGGGAATGTCCAGTCACTTTGGGTGATAAACAAGCAGACCTTTTAACCTACAACGGGCAAATTCCCGCACCCCGCTTAGAAGCAAGATTGGGGGATAAAGTTCGCATCCATTTTACTAACAATCTCGAACAGCCCACCAATATTCACTATCACGGCTTACATATTCCGATTACGGGTAATGCAGATAATGTTTTTCTAAAAATAGAGCCAAAAGAAAAACTAACCTACGAATTTCAAATCTCAGAGAAGCATCCATCGGGTACATTTTGGTATCACCCACATCTACATGGTTTGGTAGCAGAACAGCTATTTGGTGGATTAGCTGGTTTATTTATCGTGCGGGGTGAGGATGACGAAATTCCCGAACTCAAAGCAGCCCAAGAAGAGTTTTTGGTATTACAGGACTTTTCAATAGATAGCCAAGGAAGACGTTTGGATTCTGCTCATATGTCTCTAATGATGGGGCGAGAAGGAGAGATAATAGCTGTAAATGGGCAAGTCAACCCTAGTCTTAATTTACCAGCAGGGGGATTACTGCGTTTACGCATTCTCAATGCTTCTCCTTCCCGTTTTTACAGGTTAGCGTTAGAAGACCATGTTTTCTACCACATCGCTACCGATGGTAATAGTTTGAACGAGCCTGTAGAAGTTAATGAATTACTACTGACACCAGGACAACGAGCCGATGTTTTAGTCAAAGGAGACAAGGAATCAGGACCGTATCGCCTACTCAATTTACCCTATGACCGAGGTAGTATGGGGATGATGGGTGGTGGCATGATGGGCGGTAGGGGAATGATGGGCAGAAGTAACCGAGATGAGCCTATTGCTTTAGCGACAGTTAACTATGAATCTTCAGTTGAGTCTCTAGCTTTACCTACAAAACTTGATTCTATTTCTGCATTGCCCGAACCCCAGACAGTAAGAGGCTTTGAACTCAATCACGGCATGAGTCCTGGAGCGGGTATGGCTTTTCTAATTAATGGTGAATACTATCGGGGTGATCGCATTCATACTCAAGTAAAACTCAACACCGTAGAAGACTGGGAATTAATTAATACGGGAGTAATGGATCATCCCTTCCACATTCACGGCAATGCTTTTCAAGTCATTAGCCGTAACGGTCAACCAGAATCTTTACTAGCTTGGCGAGATACGGTGCTAGTAAAAAGAGGAGAAACCGTGCGTATCCGCATACCTTTTAATGATTTTACGGGTAAAACTGTCTATCACTGTCATGTTCTCGACCACGAAGATTTAGGCATGATGGGTAATTTAATGATTGAAGTTTAATTATTAGCAACTGTTGAAAAAGTAGTTAAGAATTAACTATTCTTGATAAAAAACAATTATGAAATCAGTATGAAATGTATACATTCTTTTTTAGCTAACTGGTGCTGGTTTTTATTAGTAGACAATAATGAAAAAACGATGAAATACAGCTATAGCGATTCTTAGGCTAGTGAGGTACAGCCTGGTTTTTGCGCTTTGGCTAGTGGCTAGTGGAAATGTACCTCATCAGTCCGAGAAAGGCTATATATCTAAAGCAATAAATACCATTTATAGAAATAAATATCTTCTATAGCAATAGATAGAAGTATCAATAACACTCAATTCCTATTATTTTGATATTGCCAATTAAGTAATAGGAAATATTTAATGTTATTAGTTCATGAAGAATATCAATCCAGTTTTGATATCGCAATGAAATGTGCAGTGGAATGTGAACACTGTGCCGAAGGCTGTATGGGCAATCCCGATATGCTCCAGTGCGCTCGCACTTGCCTCGACTGTGCGGAAATATGCCGTACCATCTCTACATACATGGTGCGCGGTTCTCGCTTCATTCCTAACTTGACCAAAGCCTGTGCCGAGATTTGTACCGCTTGCGCTGAAGAATGCAGTTCTCATGGCATGGATCATTGTAATAAGTGCGCTCAGGCTTGTCGCGAAGCAGTTGAAGAATACAACAAAATTGCTGCTGTAGCTGCCTAAAAAATAAGCGGAGGCTGAAAAGTTTTGACATTTAGCTTTTCACTTTCCGCTACGTGCCTATATTAATCGCCACTAATAAACAAATTTCCTAACCGCTATGAAATCTACTTACGACAATAAATCTAAATCCGAGATGAAATCAAAATCGAGCATGAAGCCATATATTACTTTGTTTATTTCATTGGTAATTTCCTACGTGGTGATGTTTGCCATCATGTTTTCGCGGGTCAACGAGTGGAGTAACTTGTTTATCAGCTTAAACCAAGTGTATATGACGGGATTAATGATCTCGACGATGTTGATTATTATGCTGTTGACAATGGGTTCGATGTTTACCAACAAAACTCTAAATGTAGTGCTTTTAGCATCGGGAGTCGCACTAATATTAATGTTCTGGACTTTAGTAAGAAACCAGATAGGAGTAGGCAATCAACAGTTTTTGCGCTCGATGATTCCTCACCATGCTGCTGCAATTCTGGTCTGTCAGCAATCATCTTTAACTAATCCTCGTATTGAGGAATTATGTGTGGAGATTGTCCAAACACAAAAAGAAGAGATTGCCATTATGAAAGAGCTTATGAAGTAATTACTAGAGTATTTTTTAGTCTTAATTTGATCGTGACAAAGAGTAAACGATTGTAAATTAATCATTGACTCTCCAGTTGACTATAGAGTTTAAGCTGATTTTAGAACTTAAAAAATTAATTTTTTCTTGATTGCAGATAACCAAAACATAGTGAGGAAAAAATCTATGACAAGAAAGAGAACTATCTGGCGTTGGCGATCGCCTTACGGAATAGCTTTATTAGTCTTTACAGTTCTAGAAAAGATTAGTAGTTATATTTCTTCAGAATAAGTAGGCTCGAAAAAGTAGCTAGCAAAGCAATACAGCTAGGTTAACGCCAACCTCTCCCCATCGCAATTCTTCTGATTATCTACCTTCGCACAGGTACAAACTAATGACGCAACAACCAACCAAGCATCGGCACTCTGATCGTAATCATCACTCACAACAAAATCATCACAGTGAACACGAACATCACGGTCATGGTGGTCATGGGGGACACGATAAACACGCTGGCCACAGTCCAGAAATATTTAAGCGTCGCTTCTTCATTTGCTTAATCCTTACTCTGCCAGTTCTCTATTTTTCTACACAGTTACAAAATTGGTTGGGTTATCAAGCCATAACGTTTCCTGGTTCTAATTGGGTCAATCCCACTCTGGGCATCATCATTTATTTCTATGGTGGTTGGGTATTCTTGAGGGGTGCATGGCAAGAATTACATAGCAAAGTAGGGATGATGACCCTGATTGCTTTGGCAATTACAGTAGCTTTTATTTATAGTCTGGCAGTATCTCTAGGACTGCAAGGTAAGCCATTTTATTGGGAATTGGTGACGTTGGTGGATATTATGCTTCTGGGTCACTGGGTTGAGATGGCATCGGTTAAGGGTGCATCCCAAGCTTTAGAGTCCCTCAAAGAATTAGTCCCCGCCCAGGCACATCTCTGGCGTAATGGCAGGGTCGAAGACATTCCCGTCACCGAAGTGCGAGCCGAGGATACAATTCTAATCCGTCCAGGAGAGCAAATTCCCAACGATGGAGAAGTTATTGAAGGCACAACCGAAGTAGATGAAGCATTTCTTACAGGTGAATCCCGACCTTTACCTAAACAAGTAGGAGATGAAGTAGTCGCTGGTTCAGTTAATAGTGCGGGTTCAATTAAAGTCAGAGTTACGCGTACGGGAGATGAAACTACCCTCAGCCAAATCATGCGTCTGGTAGAAGAAGCACAAAACTCCCGCAGTAACTATCAAGCTTTGGCAGATCGCATTGCCTATTGGTTGACCATTGTTGCGATCGCAGCAGGAACTTTAACCTTTGTGGTTTGGTTATCCATCTCCGATTTGGTATTTGCCATCAATCGCGCCGTAACCGTCCTGGTGATTACCTGTCCCCATGCTTTAGGGTTAGCAATTCCTTTGGTTATTGCCAACTCCACTGCTTTAGCTGCCAAAAACGGCATTCTGGTTCGTAACCGCGATGCTCTAGAAAGAGCTAAAGATATTAAAACGATGGCCTTTGATAAGACGGGAACGCTGACAGAGGGGCATTTTGGAGTCCGGAAAATCTATGTTGATGGTATGGACGAAGATGAAGCTTTGGCGATCGCAGCAGCTTTAGAAACTTCTTCTGAACATCCTTTAGGAAAAGCGATCGTCGAAGCAGCAGAATTTGAAGAGTTAAGACTACCTCAGATGACCAACTTTGAAACCGTAACGGGCAGAGGAGTAAAAGGAGTAGTTAAAGGCAAAACCTATCAAGTCGGTAGACCTGAGTGGATAAAAGAACAGCAGCTATATCTGCCCAATTCTTTGCAAAAGGGTTTAGATATTGCCGATGATAGGGGTGAAAGTGCGGTGGTGCTGCTAGATGAATCCCAAGCAGTGGCGGTCATTTCGATGGCGGATAAGGTCAGAGAAAGAGCCAGGGAAACCATCAACAAACTCAACCAGGAAGGTATACAACCCGTAATGATTACAGGGGATGCCGAAGCCGTTGCTAGAACTGTCGCTCAAGACCTGGGTATCGATCGCTATTATGCCCGTGTCTTACCTGAAGATAAGGTAAACATCATCAAACAGCTAAAGCAAAAACAGCCCACCGCTTTTGTCGGTGATGGAATTAACGATGCTGCTGCTTTGCTAGAAGCCAATATGGGTTTAGCCATTGGCGCGGGAACGAATGTCGCAATCGAATCTGCGGATTTGGTGTTAATTGAAGACGATCCTTTGGATGCGGTTAAAGCCCTCAATCTAGCCAAGAAAACCTATAGCAAAATGATTCAAAATCTATTTTGGGCAACGGGTTACAACATTATTGCTATTCCCCTAGCTGCTGGGGTGCTTTCTACTTGGGGTTTTGTGCTTTCACCAGCTATAGGCGCGTTGCTGATGAGTTTATCGACCGTAATTGTAGCGATTAATGCCGTCTTGTTACGTCGAGCCAAACTTGCTTAATTATCGGTGCTAAAGACCTCTTACTTGCTAGCCAAACCTAAATATGTTTTCATTTTTACCTTGACTCTACAGCCGACTGTAGAGTTTAAGCTGACTTTATAGCTAAATAAACTAGGGGATATAAAAATATGACCATAGAATTAAAAGTTCCCAACATGGCGTGTGGTGCTTGCGCTAAAACTATTACTCAAGCAGTTATCAAACTAGACCCCAAAGCTTCTGTCAAAGCAGATCCAAAAACTAAACAAGTAATAGTAAATACCAAAGTATCTGAGTCATCTGTCAAAGATGCGATCGCTGCTGCTGGCTATCCTGCTGCTTAAACAACCTCTTCTCCCGTACCAATTATGAACGCAACTACCAATTTAGAAAAAATCAATCTCAAACTCAGGGGAATGAGTTGTGCTTCCTGCGCTAGCAGCATTGAATCAGCAATTAGTAATGTACCTGGGGTAGCTCAATGTAATGTAAACTTCGGTGCAGAACAGGCTGCTATTGAATATAATCCTAAAAGAACCAGTATTGAAAATATTCAGGAAGCTGTAGAAGAAGCTGGTTACTCGTCTTATTCTCTTCAAGAACAGGAAATGATTACTGGAGAAGACGATGCTGAAAAAGCAGCCCGAATAGCTGAATCGCAGGATTTACTGCGTAAAGTGATTGTAGGTGGGATAATCAGCCTGATTTTAGTTATTGGTTCTCTGCCAATGATGACAGGGCTAAATATCCCTTTTGTTCCTGCATGGTTGCATAACCCTTGGTTGCAATTAATTCTGACTATCCCCGTACAGTTTTGGTGTGGTTATGGTTTCTATATCCATGCTTGGAAAGCTTTTAAGCGTCATGCTGCGACTATGGATACTTTAATCGCACTGGGTACGAGTGCAGCTTTCTTTTATTCTGTATTTGCTACTGTCTCTCCTAGTTTCTTTCTCAACCAGGGCTTAATGCCAGAAGTTTACTACGAAATCGCAGCCGTAGTAGTGACGATGATTTTACTAGGGGAATGGTTTGAGAATCGTGCCAAGGGACAAACCTCAGAAGCGATTCGGCAATTGATGGGGTTACAGGCTAGGGATGCTAGAGTAATTCGCAACGGGCGAGAAATAGATGTTCCCATCAGCGAAGTACAAATTGACGACATTATCTTAGTCCGTCCTGGTGAAAAGATTCCCGTAGACGGCGAAATAATTAGTGGTAGTTCCACTATCGATGAAGCAATGGTAACGGGAGAAAGTATTCCCGTAAAAAAACAGCCAAGGGATGAAGTAATTGGCGCGACAATCAATAAGACAGGTAGTTTTAAATTTCGGGCTACCAGAGTCGGTGCAGATACGGTATTGGCGCAGATCGTTAAATTAGTTCGAGATGCCCAAGGTTCAAAAGCACCCATTCAAAGACTTGCCGACCAAGTAACGGGTTGGTTTGTCCCTGCGGTAATTGCGATCGCCATTTCTACTTTTGTTTTGTGGTTTGTAATTATGGGCAATGTTTCTTTGGCAATGATTACCACTGTGGGCGTGCTAATTATTGCTTGTCCCTGTGCTTTGGGTTTGGCTACTCCTACTTCAGTCATGGTAGGTACGGGTCAAGGTGCGGAAAACGGCATTCTGATTAAGGGTGCAGAGAGTTTGGAACTCGCGCATAAAATTCAAACCATCGTCCTTGATAAAACTGGCACGATTACCCAAGGAAAACCGACTGTAACTGATTATCAAGCAGTCAAAAGTATCAGTAATGGCGCAAATCTAAAATTACTCCGTTTGGTGGCAGCAGTAGAACGTAATTCCGAACATCCTCTGGCTGAAGCAGTTGTCAGATACGCTGAATCTCAAGATGTGGATTTGACTGAATGCCATGACTTTGAAGCCGTAGCGGGTAGTGGGGTACAGGGCGTAGTTTCAGATCGCCTAGTTCAAATTGGTACTCAACGCTGGATGTCAGAGTTGGGTATTAAAACCGATACTCTACAGCAGCAAAAAGACACCTGGGAAGCAGAAGCTAAAACCGTCGTGTTAATTGCCGTAGACGGCGAACTAGAAGGCATTATGGGTATTGCCGATGCAATTAAACCATCTTCCACCGCAGCAGTCAGGGCATTACGCAACCTGGATTTAGAAGTAGTGATGGTGACGGGAGATAACCAAAAAACCGCAGAAGCGATCGCCCGTCAAGTTGGTATAGTTAGAGTAGAAGCAGAAGTACGCCCCGACCAAAAAGCAGCTAAGGTAAGAGAACTACAGCAAGAAGGAAAGATTGTAGCAATGGTGGGAGATGGTATTAATGATGCCCCCGCATTAGCACAGGCAGATGTGGGTATTGCCATTGGTACGGGAACGGATGTAGCGATCGCAGCTAGCGATATTACTCTGATTTCAGGAGAGTTACAGGGTATTGTGACAGCGATTCAGTTAAGTAAAGCGACGATTAGTAATATCCGTCAGAACCTCTTCTTTGCCTTTATTTATAACGTCCTGGGTATTCCCATTGCAGCAGGTATCTTGTTTCCGTTCTTTGGTTGGTTACTCAATCCGATTATTGGCGGGATAGCAATGGCATTTAGTTCGGTTTCGGTGATAACTAATGCGCTAAGATTGCGTAATTTTTCTAAAAGCTCTTAGCTGTTAGCTGTCAGCTTTTAGCTTTTAGATTCTGAACTTCGGTAATTAAAGGAATGAATAAATAGATGATTAATAAAACTAAGATTTTGAATAGTTTGGCAGGGTTGTGGTTTTTCTTAGCTTTAACTCCCAATATTGGGTTAGCAGAAATGCCCGCTTCGGCGGAGAAACAAACTAGCCAATTTCAGAAGATCGAACAGCCAATCAGCTTAAAGCTTGCTGTCGCTTTGGGAGGTTTAGGTTTAATCGGTGCAGAATTGTGGTGGTTTATGTTTAGTAAAACTAAATCCCAAAAAGCGTTGGTAAAAGAAGGAATGCAAGAGGTAGATATTGTTGTCGATGGAGGTTATATCCCCGACAGAATTGAAGTGGCTGCTGGCGAACCTGTTAAATTGAATTTTTATCGTCAGGATACTAGTAGCTGTTTAGAACAGGTGCTACTACCAGACTTTAATAAGGCATTAGATTTAAGTCTCAACCAAACTACATCTATTGAAATCATTCCAGAAAAATCAGGAGAGTATACCTTTACCTGCGGTATGAATATGTACAGAGGTGTAATCAAAGCGGAAGCTAATAATTGACTGTAACTTTGATTTGCAAGATTTAAAAAACTATCGGGGGTAGTCCAATGCACGAAGATACACTGGGACAATGGCAACATTCCCATGATTTTTCAGTAAATCGAGACCGCGCTGAACACAATACCACAACGGTAATGTGGCTTACAGCTATTACTATGGTAGTAGAAATTATAGCAGGAAGTTTCTTCGGTTCGATGGCTTTGCTAGCTGATGGTTGGCACATGGCAACCCATGTTGCAGCCTTTGGTATTACCGTGTTTGCCTATCGTTATGCCCGCCGTCATGCTAACAACTCCCAATATACTTTTGGTACGGGAAAAGTTACCATTCTTGGTGGTTACACCAGTGCTATTGCTCTAGCGGTAACGGCTCTAACTATTGCTATCGAGTCCGTAACTCGCTTTTTTGAACCTATAGCTATTCAGTTTAATGAAGCGATCGCTGTAGCTATTTTAGGTCTAATTGTAAATCTGGCAAGTGCTTGGTTGCTACAAGATCCTCATCAGCATGACCACCATCACCATCACCATCACGATTCCAATCTTCAAGCTGCTTACATTCACGTTCTTACTGATGCCTTAACTTCAATTTTGGCAATTATTGCTTTATTCGCTGGCAAGTATTTCGGTTGGATTTGGTTGGATGCAGTTATGGGATTAGTCGGTGCGTTCGTTATATCTAAATGGGCTTACGATCTAGTTCGAGATACGGGTAAAATTTTGCTCGATGGTGCAATTGATAAGCAAATTAAGTTAGATATTATTACTGCTATTGAAGCCGATGCTGATAATCGGATTGCCGATCTGCACGTTTGGTATGTTGGGGAAAATCGTTTGGCTGCTACTATTTCCCTAGTTACCCATTATCCGCGATCGCCCGAACATTATAAAAGCTTGCTCGGTGGAATATCTTCCCTTACTCATGTTCTAGTAGAAGTTAATCAATGTCGAGGCGAACCTTGTATTAAGTAAAATTAGACTATTTTCATCTTGGAAAATCTTCATTTGAACACCTCAATAGCAGAGAATTTTCTCCTGATTGTGTAAGGGTTTGAGCATTTGCTTGCAATTTATGAGCTACTTTTTGAAATTCAAACTCTTGCGATCGCGGGATTTGTTTAGTTATTCAGGGACGACTATGTAGGGTAAAACCAACTACCAAAAGCGAGTTTCCTCTTGACTTTAGAGCCAACTCTAAGGTTTAAGCTAACAGGACTTACGCAGTAGGAAAAAAGAATAATAGCTGAAAGCGTTGCCAGAGCAAGAAAAATTAGGAACGGAGAGATTCTACAGATGTATCTGGTAAAGAAGAAAAGCACTGTGAAGGGTAAAGTAAGACAAAAAAAGGAATCGAGTGTAATAGAGTGAAACACTAATGAGGAGAAAAAAGAAATGACAAAACGTTTAGTAGAAGTGTTTATAGCTGGCTGTCCTTTATGCGATGAAACCGTCAAGCTGGTGCGAGAATTAGCCTGTTCCAATTGCGAGGTCAGAATTTACGATCTGCACCAAGAGAGTGCAGCAGAAAAAGAAAAAAGGACACAATATGGAATTTATCGCGTTCCTGTGGTAGTAGTAAATGGCAAGCTAGCAGAGTGCTGTGCTTCTCAAAAACCTGTATCTCGCGAGATGCTTGTATCTGCTGGTATTGGGCAGGGATAGAACTATGGTGATGGGTAAAGAAGGCTGGTTGATTGGCGAGTTAAGCGATCGCGTGGGCGTATCGGCTCATACAATCCGCTATTACGAACGCATGGGATTACTCGAACCCCCAAGGCGCACCGAATCACAATATCGCATCTATGGAAAAGAAAATGAAGAACGCTTGCGCTTCATTCAAAAAGCCAAAAGATTCGGGCTGTCTTTGGATGAAATCAAACAACTAATTACTATTAGAACTGAAGGAACACCTCCTTGTGCCAGCCTCAAAACAATGGTCAAGCAGCACCTTAACGATCTAGACCGCAAAATTGAGGAAATGGTGTCTTTACGTCGAGAATTAGCCAGTCGTTACGAAGAGATTGATAAATCATTACCCGATGCCTCTACTCCTCCGACTGAAGAAATTTGTCGGGGTAAAATCTGTGGACTAATCGAATCTATTGAGTGATTCAGCTAGAAAAAAATGAAACCTAAAACTGCTCTCATTGCTAGCATAAGTGGCACGATTCTCGTCGCTCTTTGTTGCTTTACTCCTATCCTAGTTATTCTTTTAGGAGCGATTGGTTTGAGTGCGCTGGTGGGTTATCTTGACTACATTTTATTGCCAGCCCTGTTTATCATGCTTGCCTTAACTATCCTTTCCTACCGTCGTTATCGTCGTTCTTGTAAGCGTTAGGAATAATTCACATTTTAAAAACTCTTTTAACAATGACTGAAACTTGTTGTTGCACTCTCCAGCAAACTTCCTGGGATAAAACTTGTCCTAGAGATGGAACAAAAGGAAAGAGGGTTCAAACCATCACCTTAAAAAGTTTGCTCATATCTTCAGCCTTAGAAACCCTTAATTCTGATACAAATTATTATTTTTGTACTGCAACAGATTGTCCAGTAGTTTATTTTAATGAAGAGGGTCAGATATTTAGTACCAAACAGGTAAAAGAACTAGTATTTCAGAAAGATAAGGGTTTAGATGTTCCTGTATGTTACTGTTTTGGTTGGAGTCGCGATCGCATTCAACGAGAAATTATTCAAACGAGTAAAAGCAGTGCTGAAGCTAATATTCGCAGTCACATTAAGGCTGGACGCTGCGGTTGTGAAGTAAATCACCCTCAAGGAAGCTGCTGTTTGACTAATATTCGTGCTATTGTGCGACAATCATCTAAAAATATCCCAACATAAAGAATTATCTTTTTTTATTTGGAGAGTCAATTAGTAGACCACTTGTTTCAAGCTTCAGCTAATTTTCAAAATCCTAGTAGCATTAAAAATCGCCAACAGTGCCACCCCTACATCGGCAAATACCGCCTCCCACAGAGTCGCTATACCTATTGCCCCTAATAAAATAAATAGAGCTTTAACTGCCATTGCCAAGATAATATTCTGCCAGACAATCGAGTGAGTTTTACGACCAATACTTATTGCTTCTGCTACTTTTGAGGGGGCATCATCCATTAGCACCACATCGGCAGTTTCAATGGCTGCATCCGAACCCAAAGCACCCATTGCCATGCCTACATCTGCTCTAGCAATTACGGGTGCATCGTTAATCCCATCTCCCACAAATGCAACCTTGCTCTTTTTACCCGACTTGCGAAGATACTGCTCGATCACGTTTACCTTATCTTCTGGGAGTAATTCGGCTTTGTAGGTATCTAAACCAAGATTATTGGCAACACTTTGAGCCACAATTCGGTTATCTCCTGTCAGCATTACGGTTTCTGTAACACCCGCTTTTTTTAGTTTGGTGATCGCTCTTGCTGCGTCTTCTTTAATCTTGTCAGAAATTAAGACATAGCCAGCATATTTACCATCTACTGCCAAATGAACTACCGTCCCTTCAATATTGCAGGTATCGTGGTCGATATTAGCTTTATGTAACAGGCGATCATTTCCCGCAAAAACTTCCAGACCTCTGACTTTTGCTCTTATACCGTGTCCTGGTATCTCCTCGTAATCAGTAACATCAGAATTGGTAAGAGTATCGTCAGATGCAGCAACTCCATTGTCGTAAGCTTCTACAATCGAACGCGCTACGGGATGATTCGATTGAGATTCGGTGATCGCAGCCACGGTCAAGACTTCTTTTTCGCTATAGCCATTGTAGGGAGCTATTTGAGTAACTTGAAATACCCCTTCTGTTAACGTTCCCGTTTTATCAAAAACAACCGTTTTGACATCGGTTAAGGCATCTAAGAAGGTCGAACCTTTAACCAAAATCCCTCTTTTGGCTGCACCACCAACACCTCCAAAGTAACCGAGAGGAATACTGATGACTAATCCGCAGGGACAAGATATTACCAATAAGACTAACGCTCGATAAACCCATAGTTCGCTAGATGCACCAGGAATCAATAAAGGCGGTAATATAGCAACTGCTAGAGAAAGAAAAACTACAACGGGAGTATAGTAACGAGCAAAGCGGGTAATAAATTTTTCTGTCGGGGCTTTTTTGCTGCTAGCGTTTTCTACTAAATCTAAAATCTTAGCGATGGAAGATTCAGCAAATAGTTTGGTAACTCGAACAGTCAGACTACCTGTTTTGTTAATTACTCCAGCTAAAATCGTTTCTCCTTCTCTAACCGTGCGAGGTACAGATTCACCCGTAAGTGCTGAAGTATCTACCTGGGAATTACCCGATAATATCTCCCCGTCTAAAGGAACTTTCTCCCCTGGCTTAATTACAATCGTATCTCCCACTTCAACTTTTTCAGGGTTAACTTTTCTAACTTCTCCATCAACAACTAAATTTGCTGTATCGGGGCGCACTTCTAACAATGCCTTAATCGAACGACGTGATCGCCCGACGGCAAAACCTTGAAACAATTCTCCTACCTGGAAAAACAGCATTACAGCTACTGCTTCGGGTAATTCGTGAATGGTGATCGCTCCTATAGTAGCAATGGTCATCAAGAAGTTTTCATCAAAGATTTTACCGCGCAGAATATTACGTCCCGCACTAGTTAAAACACTCCACCCACTTATGAAATAGGCAGGAATAAAAACTGCATACTCGGCGATCGCCCTTGGAGTATCATGCAAAGGCTGGTAGAAAATTAACCCAATAGCAAATAAAACTAGGGCGATACTTAAAGGAACAAGTTCTCGACGTAAATCGAACTCGCCATGTTCTTGGTCATGACCATGACGATCTTTAGGATTATGGTTTTCATTGGTAGTACAACCGCAAGATGAATGTTGATTTGACATTTAAACAATTTTATAACTGAATACTTGAACACTTATTCATATAATATCTAAAAAAAATAATTTAGCAATGAAAGAAAGAATCAAACTTCGTCTAAATGCTCAGCTACTTCCCGATATAGATTGGCAATATGCGCGTCTGCCAAGCTGTAATAAACGTTACGCCCTTCGCGACGATGTTTCACTAAGCGGAGGTTTCGGAGCAAACGTAACTGATGAGATACCGCCGATTCACTCATCTTAACTACTGCTGCTAAGTCGCAAACACAAAGTTCGGCTTTTGCCAAAGAAGAAAGAAGTTTAAGCCGATGGGGGTCTGCCATTACCCCGAAAAACTGAGCCATTTGTTGTGCTTTCTCTGTGGTGACGATCTCGGATTGCACCTGGCGTACTTGCTCTAAATGAACTAAGGGTGAATCACAAGTTGGTGCGCCTAATTCTGGAGAGGCTTCTTTTTTTGATGTACTAGCTTTGCTCATTTTTCACACTCCAACTTCTGCAATTATTAAGTAAAGTTACTCAAATTATAGTAGGCTATTTTTTTTTGCGTTGCTGAGCTAGTAATGATAAGTATTGAATAATGAAGGAATGAAATTTCCTATGTGTTGCCTTTTGCTTGACTAACGCATAGTTGTAAAGGCAAGCGAACGCTAAAAGTACTACCTTTACCTAATTGACTTTGTATCCGTATTTTTCCTCCATGTGCTTGAGCGATTACTTGTGTGATCGCCAATCCTAAACCTGAACCACCACTATAACGAGAGCGAGATTCATTGACGCGATAAAAGCGGTCAAAAATTAGTTTTTGCTCTTGAGGTGAAATGCCAATGCCTGTATCAATTACTTCTATCATTGCATCACCGTTATTTTTTTTCAAAATAAGATTTATATTGCCACCAGCAGGAGTGTATTGAATCGCATTGGCAATTAAATTGGAAAATAAGCGTAGTAATTGGTCTTCATCTCCAATTACGAATAAGGATTGGTGAGACAAAACTGAGGATGTTAATTGTAAAGAAGACGCATTTGCTAAAGCTGAAAATTCCTCGATTAAATCTTCAATCAAAGTATTAAGACAGCAAGGTTGTTTCTTTGTTGTCAGAGTTTTTTGTTCGAGTCGGGAAAGTAGCAGTAAATCTTGTACTAATTCAGCCAAGCGAAAAATTTGACGCTTCACCGATTCTAGAGCATCTCGTGCTTGTTGTTCGGAGATATGAGAATTATCAAGTACAGTTTCTACTTTGGCATTAACTGCTGCAAGAGGAGTTCGCAATTCATGGGAGACATTGGAGGTAAACTGCTGCATTTGCTTGTAAGAGTAATTAATAGGACGCATTGCTAAACCAGCCAACCACCAACTCGAACCACCAACTAATAGGATTGTAGTTGGCACTCCAAATGCTAACATCAATTTAAAAGCCGCCAAACGATTATCCAATTCTTTGAGACTGCGACCTACTTGTATATAGCCCCAAAGTTGGTTATTTTGGGTATGTAGTGGCAAAGACTTTTGACTGTAACGAATTCCTCTGGTGTCTTCGAGTGTCTGCCATCCTTGTGTTTGGATGCTCTGGGGCAATTCTTTAGCACTAACACCAGCTACAGCAATCAAATTTTTAGAAGTATCAATAAAACGGACGTAATATATTTTATCTTGGTAAAAGGTGCTAAAAATGCCGTGTTGAGAATGAACTAGTTGAATATGGGTAGGAATTTTATTAGTTGAACAATCGGAGTCAGGTAAGCACAGATTTGGTAAAACCACCAGAAAAACAGGCTCTAAGCGTTCAGGTTGCTTTAATTTCGGTTCGATAACGTTGTGTAAAGTACCCGTGACAGCTTCTAATTCCCTATCAATGGAAAGCAGGTAAGAACGAATCATTACCTGGTAGACAGCAACACCGCAAAGGCTCAAAAATAAACCCATAACAGCACCATACCAAGTTGCTAATCGCCACCGAGTTTTATTAAATAGTCTAATCTGCATTGGCTCGATTAAAGCGATAACCCATATGGGGAACAGTTTCGATAAAACTATCCCAACCGTATTTTGACAACTTGCGTCTTAAAAGTCGCATTTGAGCGGCTACCACATTACTCACTCGCTCAGTGTCAAATGTATACAAATAATTTAAAATTTGGTCGCGGGTAACAATCATATCAGCATGTTTCATCAGGTATTCTAATAAGTGAAACTCTTTTTTTGTTAGAGTGATTACCTTTGTCTCACCATCGGGACACTGACAAGTAACTGCGAAATTACCATAGTCTAAAGTTAGATTACCTACTTCCAAATATTGCGATTGAAATTGGGGTACGCGCCTTTGTAAAGCCCGTAACCTTGCCAGTAATTCCTCCATTCCAAACGGTTTTACCAAATAATCATCCGCACCTGCATCCAAGCCCGTAACCTTATCTTCCATACTATCCCTAGCTGTCAACATCAGTATAGGTAAGGGGTTGTTTCGCCGTCGCAATTTTCTGCATAATTCTAAACCTGACAATTCTGGCAGTAACCAGTCAAAGATTGCTAATGTGTATTCATTCCAATTCTGTTGCAAACAACTCCAAGCTTCATCCCCATCTAAAAGCCAGTCAACAATATATCTTTCTTTGCTCAATTTCTGCTGAATTGATGCACCCAAATCTGGTTCGTCTTCTACCAGTAAAATTTTCATATATAATTATCTTTCAAAACTAAAGCGACCGTTAACTTTTTCACCATCAACTTCGGAAAGAATAGCTACTTTGTATTCTCCTGCTACTTTTTCTGGAAGTATAGCGTGATAATGTTTTTCATCAGCTTCATATTCAAGGGGGATTGATTTTTGCTCCCCATTAGGTAACTGAACTTGAGCCATTACTTGAGCATTGCTGATTTTTTCGTGTTTTTCACCTTTTTCTAAATAAAAATCCATATGGGTTCCATCATCACTTGGTTCTGTAACAAGTTCTAAATGATATTGACCGGATTCTATAACTTGACCACCGTGAGAATGTTCCCCTTCTTTTTCACCGTCAGAATGGTCATGACCGTCATTCTCTGAGTGGCCTTTCTGTGCCACGGTTTCAGTTTGATTTGCCTCTGAATCTTCTGAATTTGCAGTTCGATTACTACAAGCGCCTACAAAAATTAATCCTATACTACCTAAAATAATCGCACTTAGTTTTAGAGATTGCATTTTTTTGATTCCTTGATTTTTCAGAATATAATTTATTAACGCAAAGGAACGCTAAGAAGTAATTTAAGTGTTAGTTTTTTAGTTTTTAAATATTCATCTCCTCTTACTATTATTGAGAATAGTTAAATCTTGATTCGCAGTAATTTCTGAAGCGGTTTCCATCTGAACTACGGCTGAATTTTGCTTGGGTATTAAATACTTGCCGAATTTACTATACAAAGCTGGAAGCACCAACAAAGTTAAAGCTGTAGAAGTAAACAAACCACCCAATACAACTATCGCTAAAGGTTGTAAAATTTCTTTACCCGCACCAGTTCCAATTACCAGAGGAACCATACCCAATGCAGATGTTAAAGCTGTCATTAAAATAGCAACAAGTCTTTCCATTGAACCTTGAGAAATTACTTCTCGTAAAGGCATTCCCATTGCAAATTTGCTGTTATAGTTTTCTACTAAAAGCAAACCGTTACGGGTAGCTACACCGAATAAAGTAATAAATCCCACCATTGATGCTACCGAAAGAATACCACCACCCAAAGCCACGGAAAAAACTCCACCGGCTAATGCTAAAGGTAGATTACTCATAATCATCAAGGTTGCTGGTATTGATTTGACTGCGAAGTACATCAAAACAGCAATTAAAACCATTGATAAACCTCCAAATATAAGGAAATTTTGGGAGGCTCGTTGTTCCGATTCAAATTGACCGCCATACTGAATAAAATAACCAGATGGTACTTGTACTTGCTCTTTGACTTTGGCGCGAATTTCATCCACAGCAGAACCCAAGTCTCTACCGGAAACGTTTGTAGAAACAACTATTAAGCGGGAAACATTTTCTCGGTTAATGGTATTGGGACCAGTTCCGTAGTCAATTTTTGCTACTGCTGCTAAAGGTATTTTCTGTCCGTTGGGAGTATCGACAAGTAAATTGCGAATTGTGTCTAAGTTGTTGCGTGCTTCTGGTTTTAACCACACCAATAAATCAAAAAGCTGCTGTTTCTCTAATACCTGAGATACTACCCGACCATTTAATGCAGTTTCAGTGATTGACGATAAATCTCCTACAGAAAGACCGTAACGAGCCGCAGCATCGCGGTCAAATTGAATTTGCACCTGGTTTATGGGTACTTGCGGTTCTAGCTGCAAGTCTACTAAACCAGGAATATCTTGCATTACAGCTTCTACTTCTTTCCCCAAAGCACGTAACTCTTCGAGTTCCAGACCGAATATTTTCACGGCGATCGCACTTCTGACACCGGATAAAATTTCATCCATGCGGTGAGAAATAAAACCTCCTATAACCCCTACAGAACCAGGTATTTTGGCGAATTCTTCCCTAACTTTTTCTACTGTTGCTTCCCTATCTTTCATTCCTACATCGCTAATCTCAATATCGAAGTGTGTCAAGTTGACGGGTGCTGCATCCGCATCTCCAGGAGCGCGTCCGGAACGCATTTGTACTGATGTAATCCGGGGGTCATCTTTGAGTGCTGCTTCAATTGCGTTTCCAGCTTGGTTGGTAATTTCCAAAGATGTACCGGGATAAAGCAGCATGGAATTTACTAAAGTACGCTCCTGAAATTCCGGTAAAAATACTCGTCCCAAATTTGTAAAAATGACCATTGATGCTACAAAAGCCGCAACAGCAGTTAAAATTACCACGTTGCAACGTTTTATAGAAAAATTCAATAGGGGACGGTATAGCTTTTGCGACCAGCGAGTTAACCAGGTTTCATCATCCCGCAGTCTCTTTTTAGTTAGCAGTATGGCACATAACGCCGGGGATAAAGTCATTGCTACCAAGGTTGAAGATAAAATTGATACTAAATAAGCCCAACCCATCGGTGCGAAAATCCGACCTTCTACCCCAGTTAAGGTAAAAATTGGTGCGAAAACTACGGCTATAATTACTGTCGAAAAAATAACGCTGGTTCTTACCTGTACTGAAGTGTCAAATACCACCTCGAAAGGATGTACGGGATTTTCTGCTTGCTGGTTTTCTCGCAATCCCCGGTAGGCATTTTCCATATCAACAATAGAATCATCAACTACCGAACCGATAGCTACTACCAAACCTCCCAAAGTCATAGTATTAATACCTTGACCAAAGAAATTGAGAATCATCATCCCAATTAACACCGACAAAGGAATAGCGCTAAGGGTAATAATTGCAGTGCGCCAATTCATCAAAAACATCAGCAAAATAATTGAAACAATTATCGTGCCATCCCTGAGAGAACTGGTAACATTTTTTATAGCATCATCAATAAAATTTTGCTGGCGAAAAGTAACCGTGTACTTAACATTGGCAGGTAAGCTCGGCTTAAGTTCTTCCATCGCCGTTTCTACAGCCTGACTTACTGTAGGAGTATCAGCTTGGGGTTGTTTGTTAACCATCACTACAACCGCAGGCTGAGTATTAAAACTACCATCACCCCGCTTTAATGCCGCACCAATTTGCACATCGGCGATATCTCTTAATAATACAGGAGTACCATCACGAGCGGTAACAACTGACTTCTGCAAATCCTCAATTTCAGTAACTCTTCCGATACCGCGAATTAATAACTCCTTATCTGGGTCAATTAAAAAACCACCAGCCGCATTATTATTAGCTTTTCTCGCAGCTGCGGTAACTTGTTCTAAAGAAACATTAAAAGCCTTTAGTTTAGCCGGATCAACTAAAACTTGATATTGGCGGATATCTCCCCCATAAGCAATTAATTGAGAAACACCCGGAACAGCAAGCAGACGGTTTGTCACAACCAAATCAACAAATCGTCTCACCTCCATCATGTCAGTTGTGGTTTTCCCTTCTTTTGAATCGATAGTAAAAGCATAGGAAAGTACTGTTCCGATGGGAGAACTAATCGGAGAAATTTGTGGTGGTTCGATATTTTCTGGCAGTTTTTGCGACGCTTGCTGTAATCTTTCAGTGACTAACTGACGGGCTTGATAAATATCTGTACCCCAATTAAAGATAACTTTGACCACAGAAATACCAACCCCAGAAGAAGAACGCACGGTTTCTACACCAGGAGTGCCATTAACAGCGCTTTCAATCGGCAAACTAATTAAAGATTCGACCTCTTCGGGAGCTAACCCTGGTGCTTCGGTTTGAATTTCTACTTGGGGTGGAGCAAAGTTAGGAAAAACATCCAAAGGCATTTGAGTTAGGTTGTAAACTCCTAACATCATGACAATCATTGCTCCAATCACCACCAGCCACCGCTGTACAATCGACCATTTCAGAATGTTATCAATCATGATACAGTTTATGATTCGGAATTATTTTTTGAGGTGGATTCTAGCTGAGCAATTTGAGTTGTTGGTTCGCGATGGTTATTTTCAATGTCATCAAAATTTTGATGTTGAATATCTTCTTCTAATTCCGTTGATGTAACATATTCATTACCTAACCCTCCTGCGTAAGCTGCAACCATGCGTCTTTGGCTGCGACGACCAGATATGGTTCCTACTGCAAAAGCACCACCAGCAACAATTGTTCCTCCCAAGGTCGCGATTAACCATAAAGGTAGAGGAAAGTTACTAGTATTAGTTTCTTCCGAAAGGGAGTCTTCTTCTTCCGAGTGGTCATCTTCATTTGCACCATTACCCCTTAAAGACTGAGCATAAAGTTGCGTAGCACGTTGAGTAACTACTGCATCACCTTCAAATAAACCACTTGTAACTTCAATTAAATCCCCAGAAGTTTGACCAAATTCAGGTTCAACAGATTGAAAAGCGTTACCATTCTTGACATAGATGATCTTTTTACCATTAGCATCCACGATAGCAGAAGTAGGAATTGCCAAAACTGCCACAGGTGTCTTATCCGTAACCACCTCCAACTCCGCAAACATTCCTGGTTTAAGTTGTCCGTTAGCGTTATTAATTTCAGCTTGTACGGGTACTACTTGGGTTTCTCCTTCCACCACCGAGCCAATTCGCTTAATTCTACCCGTAAAAATTTGATTGGGTACGCTAGCAACCTTTACATTCACTGGTTGACCAATTTCTACTTTATCTAAATCTTTTTCGTAAATACTTGCTGTAGCAAAAACCTCGCGGTCATTAACAATCGTCATCAACTGACTACCCGATTCTTCAAAAGATTGACCGATGGTTACTTGTCTTTCAGCAACTTGACCGGAAATAGGAGCCGTCACCGTTATCAATCCTTTATCGTTAGCAATAGCTCCTAGTTGAGCTAGTCGAGTTTGATAAGTACTATTACTAAGACTAATACGTTCTTTTGCTACTTTAACAGATGCTTGAGCGCGTTGAAGTTGATTTTCTGCTTCAATAACGTCTCCGCGACGGTTAGCTCTAGCAAGTTCCGCTTGAGCCTGCACTAACTGAGTTTGAGACTCTAAAGCAGTGCGACGTGGTAAAGCACCGTTATCAGCCAATGACTTATCTTTGCTATATTTTTCTTGAGCAAATGCAACTTGACTTTGTGCTTGTGCTATTTCTGCTTTAGCGATATCTTGATAGCGATTGTAATTTTGCTTGGCTAACTTTAAATCCGCTAAAGCTTGTTGTAAATCTGCTTGAGCCTGTGCTAATCTCTCTTGGGATTCAACTCGTAAATTTACGAAATCTGGACTGGTGACAACAGCAACAGGTGAACCTGTTGTCACTGTTGTACCTGGTTCGGCTAATAACTCAACTACTTTAGCCCCAGGAATTGGTGTTGTAACTTCTACTTGGTTACTTGGTAAAGCCTCGATTCTCCCTGTCGTCTTAATACCAGTATCTAAACGCTGACGTTCTACAGATTCAACTTTAATTCCTAAGCGTTTCGCTGTTTGCTCATCAACTTGTACTTGTCCATTCACCTCGCTTCCAGCTTGAAACGCACCACTTCCGTGGTCGTGACCAGCACCAGCCCATACAGATGTTGGAACGCTTGTTAAAACTAGGCTTAACGCTAGAGTAGAAACAAAATTAAGAACAGAAGCAGAATCTTGAAAACGGTTGGATATTTGCATAAAACAATCTTCTTTGTGCGACTAGAACATCTCTCGGATGCTGGTGTTAGGAATCAAGGTAGATAACTTATACCTTTGGCATTGATTAAGATACTCCTGTAGTTACAGCAAGCTATTTTATGTAAGTTTCTTTTCTAATTCTTCCACACTTAAATGAAAAGGCAGTGAAATTTTAGGTTAAAATCTCTAGCCAACTAGAGCTTAAACAAGTTGTCATAAAAAGCGGATGCCCTAACAGGCGTTTTATCTATTGGCGCGTTGTTCCTCGTTCCTCCCTATACTTAAAAATAGGGGCATCCCGACGCGCATCATCGGTGACTAATGTGCAAGCGACCAGAGCCAAGGTACTTTCCAAGGCTATCTTCTCCCTCTGGGTAAGCAGTTAAACCAAATAAGTAAACTCCTCCTGTTCTGGGATTACGCTTAGGTTTAACAACAACTGTTACTGTGTTGCCGGGGGAAACAGGCTGCTCAAAAATCACTGTAACCTCTCCCTCTCCAAGTTCAGCATTTGTCTCTACAGTCGCCAGGGATAGTTTTTCTCCTCGTGCGAAGCGATCACCTATAAAAGCACTACTT
Source organism: uncultured cyanobacterium (assembly GCA_963793425.1). GTDB lineage: Bacteria > Cyanobacteriota > Cyanobacteriia > Cyanobacteriales > CAWCAG01 > CAWCAG01. The sequence continues at coordinate 42,304 of CAWCAG010000004.1, forward strand.
TCTTCTGTTTTAAACTCAACAATATCTGCAAAGTATTTTCTTTGTTCAATTTTAATGGCTTTGAGTGGCTCTCCAGCATCTTCGGAAATTTCTAAGGTGAAGTAATACTTAGCAAGGCTATTGCCACGCTTAGTAAAATTAGCATATGTATTAATTAAACGCAGACTACCCTCAAAAGCAGTTTGTCCATTGCTAAGTTCCACTGCCATAGTTAGTGCGTTACTTTGTGGTAGAAAGATGGTCAGAAGCAAAGCGCTACCAACGACTAAGCTAGTTTTAGTTAGTAGTAATTTAAAGTTAGTAAATATTTGAGACATTATTCTCACCTTTTAGTTCTCCTATACTCATAGTTCTTCCTGCAAATGAAATTAGAGTGAAATTCTCAATTGTAGTTGCTATGCCTTAGTTGAACAAACCTCAACGTGAAGGTATCAGAAAAAGGTAGTAATAGAGAGTAATTGAGAGGTAATCTTTAGCTAGCAAAGTAAGTCAATATAAGTAAAAACAAAGCAACAATAAAATTAAGAATAATCAAAAAACAATTAGAGTAATAAAGATAGATGTAGAAGGGCTTAAAAGAAGTAAAAGAAAGTTCAAAAAAGCCAGAAACCAGACAGAGAAAGAGAAGTAAATCAGAAATTTACAGAAAGTAAAATAAAGCAACAGAAAGTCGTAAAAGTGTGAGTAAACAATCTCGTAAAAGTGAAGATAAAAAAGAGAAAAAGAAGAGATAAATAAAAAACCAACGACCACAAAGAAAATAATTAATAAATACAAAGAAACCTTGAAACTTTTATCTGACAGGGTATAGAAGGATTTAAAAGCAAAAATAAGGAAAAAGAAATAATGATAAGAACACATAATATAGTAAAAAGAATAAATTGTCAAATCAGCAAGTAAAGTAAAATGTGAGCAAAGCACAAAGACAGCTAGTAAAATAGAAAAATAAATTCATAAATCGAGAACAAAACAACCTTTATTTTGTAACTAGTTCGGAGATGAAATAACTAGTAACGATGTAGAAATAAGATACATTAGTAATAAATAAAAAGAAGATGTGAGGGTGCAATAAGAACATCAATATTCTTCAAATAGCATCAGGGAGGAAGAAAGATGAACTGGGTAACAGAAGAACTTAAGTATGCAGACTTAGGGGATACAAGGAGAAACAAACGGTTAGTAAAAATAGTAGAAGACCTAGCAGATCAACCTAACGTCAGCGTCATTTCAGTTATCAGTTATCAGTTATCAGTTGGGGCTAATAGGGCAGAAAGTGTGGGCTAGAGAGAAAAAGCATCGTAGTCTAGAAGAAGGACATATAAAAGACGTAGAGAAGCGGGAGTCTCAACGCTGGATAGAAAGCCTAGAAAAGAGTCAAGAAGCATTGCCAGAAGGAGTAAAAGGAATAACAGTCGCAGATAGAGAAGCAGATATTCATAGGCTTCTGGTCAGGCATAAACACTTAGGAGCAGACTTTATCATTAGAGCTTGCCAGAATAGGCGAAGCATAGAACTAATCAATAGAAAAGGCAGAAAACAACCGCTATGGGACGCAGTGCGCTCCCTTCCTAGAAAAGGCAAAATAACTATCAAACTACAGAGAACGCCAAAGAGGAAAAAAGTCAGGACAGCAGAACTGTCTCTAAGGTATGGAACAGTACCATTAAGGCCACCAGAGTCAGCATCAGCAGAAGAAAAAAAAGAAAAGCTAACAACTCAAGTAATACTGGCAGAAGAAGAAAATCCGCCACCGGGAGAAGAGCCAGTAGTGTGGCTATTACTAACAAGTTTAGAAGTAAACAGCTTCTCCCAAAGCGAGAAAATCTTAGAACTGTACTCTTACCGTTGGTTAATAGAGCGATATCATTACACCTTAAAGAGTGGCTGTAACCTAGAAAAACTGCAACTAAAAAGAGCAGATTGTATAGAAAGAGCCTTAGAAACCTACAGCATAGTAGCTTGGAGACTCCTATGGCTAATCTACTCCTCAAGGGAAAACCCAGAGCAAGCAGCAACAGTAGCCTTAAGCGAAGAAGAATGTTGTTCACTCAGGTACATAGTAAACAGAGACACCATAGAAGAAATATCTGTACCAAGTCTAGGAGAATGTGTTAGCTCGATAGCTTCTCTAGGGGGATTTTTGGGAAGGAAATGCGATGGGGAACCAGGAGTAAAAACATTATGGCGAGGGATGCAAAGATTGAAAAATATAGCCTGGGCATGGACAACGCTCTGGTCAAGTATAATAGAGCCGCTAATGGAGCAGTTAGAAGAGCTTGGGAAAATATTAAAAGCAGCTTACTGCCT
>CAWCAG010000005.1:0-2166719 GCA_963793425.1 uncultured cyanobacterium
CCAAATAATCTTGCGTATAATGGACTATAACTTAATGCAGACAGTATAGCGATCGCAGGTTTTAGAGCAGAATGAGTATAACAACAGCTTATGAAATTGTTGCCAAAATTTACGACAGTTCCAACTCTGTCGTTTATCGTGCTAAACGCAAAACCGACGACCATAAAGTTATACTCAAAGTCCTTCAACAAGACTATCCCACCCCTTCAGAATTAACCTGCTACAAACAAGAATACGAAATCACCCGCTCTCTTCAAATACAGGGAGTAGCGGCAGTTTATGAATTGTTGCCTTATGAAAATACTCTTGCGATCGCCCTAGAAGACTTCGGTGGTCAATCCCTAAGCTCACTAGAATCCCACAACTTCACCCTCTCAGAATTTCTTGACATTGCTATTCAAGCTGCTCAAACCCTCGAAGAAATTCATCACGCTAACATAATTCACAAAGATATCAACCCCTCTAATATTGTTCTCAACCCGGAAACCGGACAAGTCAAAATTATCGACTTTGGTCTTTCTACTGTCTTTGCTCAGGAAAAGCCCCTCATCAAAAACCCTGATGTCTTAGAAGGAACCTTGGCTTATATGTCCCCGGAGCAAACAGGGAGAATGAATCGCTCCCTCGACTATAGAACAGATTTGTATTCTCTGGGGGCAACCTTCTACACTCTCCTCACCAAACGCCTAGTCTTTGAAACTCAAGATGCTTTAGAGTTAGTTCATTGCCATCTCGCCCAAGCCCCCATTCCTCCTCAGCAAATCGACCCAACAATCCCCCCAATTTTGTCGCAAATTATCATCAAGTTGTTGGCAAAAACAGCAGAAGAACGTTACCAAAGTGCTTTGGGGCTAAAAGCCGATTTAGAAGAATGTCGTCTCCAGTTAGAAAAAACTGGCAAAATAGAAGAATTTCCCCTCGCTCGTCACGATGTAGTAGAGCAACTGCAAATCCCTCAAAAACTCTACGGTAGAGACTCCGAACTAGAACAGTTACTTTCAGCATTCGAGCGAGTTACTCAACCAGAAGAAACTACTACAGCAAATTCTCTAGAAATGATGTTAGTGGGGGGATATTCTGGCATTGGTAAAACCGCCTTAATTCAAGAACTCTACAAACCCCTCTCGCAAAAACGAGGCTATTTTGTTGGGGGGAAATTTGACCAATTTCAACGGAATATTCCCTATTCTGCCCTTATTTCTGCTTTTAAATCTCTTGTGCGGCAGTTATTAACAGAAAGCGAAGAGCAATTACAACAATGGCGAGAAAAGCTGCAAACAGCCTTGGGTGTTAATGGACAAGTTATTGTAGACGGAGTTCCCGAAATAGAAGAAATTATCGGCCCCCAACCTCCGCTTCAAGCTCTCGAACCTGCCCAAGCAAAAAACCGTTTTCATCAAGTTTTTCGAGAGTTCCTGCGGGTATTTTGCCAGCATTCACATCCTCTAGTCATCTTTTTGGACGATTTGCAATGGGCTGATTTTGGTACGCTCGAACTCCTAGAGTTAATGATGAGCGACCAACAACTGGGATCTTTGCTTTTGCTGGGTGCTTATCGAGATAACGAAGTTGACGATAATCACCCCACAATAGTAACCATTGAACGATTAAAAGAACAAGGTGCAGTTGTCAATCAGATTATCCTCAAGCCTCTCAACTCAAATCATGTTACTCAACTACTTAGTGATACTCTTCATTGTCCAGCAGAAAGTGTTACCTCTCTAACCGAGCTAATCTTACAAAAAACATCGGGCAATCCCTTTTTTATCAACGAATTTCTTACCAACCTCTATCAAGAAAATCTCTTTACCCTTAACCGCAACAGCCAATCTTGGCAATGGGACGAGTCGCAAATTAGAGCCTTAGATATAACCGACAATGTTGTCGATTTAATGCTGAGGAAATTGAAAAAATTACCAGAAGCAACCCAAAAAGCTTTACGTTTGGCTGCCTGCATTGGTAATCGCTTTGATCTGAGTATTCTTGCCATTATTTATGAAAAGCCTTCCGTAGAAACTTTTGAGGCTCTTTTACCAGCTATACAACAGAGTTTGATTGAGCCGACTTCAGAACTAGAAACAACTTCTCAGACTGCCGTTGAATCTAATTTAGTAATCGAAAATTATAAGTTTCGCCATGACCGCATTCAACAAGCTGCTTACAATCTCATTGAGCAAAACCATAGCAAAATAGTTCACCTGCAAATAGGCAAGTTGTTACTAGCTAATCTACAACCGGAGGAGCAACAAGAAAAAATCTTTACTCTAGTAGAGCATCTCAACAAAGGGCTTGAGTTGCTAGAAAGTAAGGAAGAAAAAATCAAAGTTTTAGAACTTGGTTTAGATGCAGGTAAAAAAGCTAAAAAGTCCATTGCTTACCCCGCAGCACAAGACTATTTACGGACAGTTAAAAAAGAATTTCCTGGAGATATTTGGCAAGAAAACTATGAAATGGCTCTCGATCTTCACAAAGAGCTTGCCGAAATTGAATATTTGAATGGCAATCTTCAAGAATCTCAAGAATTACTTCAACTAGCTATTGAGCGCGTAAAATCTCCCCTGGATAGTGCAGAATTTTACTACCTTCAAATTGTACAGTTAGGTTTACAAGGAAAACTCAAAAAAGCTATTGATACGGGAAGAGTGGCCCTGCAAACTCTCGGAGACAATTTACCAGAGGATAATTTTCAAGCAGCATTTGAACAGGAACTGAAGAAATATCATCAAAACTTAGGTGAACGTTCCATCGAAGAATTGTATGATAATCCTGAAATGAATCTTTTAGATAAGCAAGCTATCTACAAAATATTATCTCGTGTTTTTTCTGCTGCTTTTATGTCAGATACAAACTTAGCGAATCTTATTTGCACTAAGATGGTAAATCTTAATATCAAATATGGACATACACCAATATCTTCAATAGCTTACAGTTTTTTTAGTAGTATCAACTCTTCTGCTCTCAAAGAATATCGTATAGGCTATGAATTGACCTCTCTTAGTATGAAACTATCAGATAAGTATGAGAATTTGCTCTCTAAAGGAATAGCTTGTCAGTTTCATGGAAATATGACTGCACCTTGGCTAGTTCATGTTAAATTTTCTGAAAATATTAATGATGAGGGAATTAACTGTAGTCTACAAGTTGGAGATTTACAAGCTGCTGGCTACACACAGGGCCACGCTTTTTATACCTTAATCTATCAAGGCAAAAACTTAGAAATATTGCTTGAAGAGCTTGAAAGAAGACTTCATTTTAGTCAAGAAACCCAAAACTATTGGTCAATAGGTTGTCTTCTCGCCGCTAAAATAATTCTGAGCAATTTAGTGGGTGAAAGTCGAGACAAATTATGTTTTGACTTAGAAGAGACATCTGAATCTGACTTCTTAAATAATTGTCAACAAAATCAAGCATCCTCTGCACTTTGTCTTTATCAAATATTAAAAGCAGAAGCACTTTATTTGTATGAAGAATCTGCTTCTTTAAGCTTGCTAGAACAATCAGCTAATCTATTAGATTTTATGTTTGGCACAATATCAATTGCCAAACACAACTTCTACTACTCCCTCACCCTCATCGCCCATTATTCCAACGCCTCACCCCAAGAACAACAAGAATACTGGCAGCAAATCGAAACCAATCAAAAGCAGATGAAAGCATGGGCTGATAACTGCGAAGCCAACTTCCTGCATAAATACCTCCTCGTAGCCGCAGAAATGGCTCGTATTTCCGAGAATTGGCAAGAGGCAATGGTACTTTATGATCGTGCGATCGCCTCTGCTAAAAAACACGAATTTATCCAAAATTCAGCCCTAAGTAACGAACTAGCGGCTAAATTTTGGCTGACACAAGGTAAAAAAGACTTCGCCAAACTCTATATGAAAAAAGCCCGCCAAGGCTACCAAATTTGGGGAGCAAAACGTAAAGTTGAACATCTCGAACAAAAGTATCCCCAGTGGTTTACCTCCTCCTCTAAATCCAACAGCATCACCACCACCCCAACCTTAGCAACCTCCGGACGCTCTAGTAAATACCTTGATATCGACACAGTTATTAAAGCCTCAGAAGCCCTGTCTAAAGAAATTGTCCTCCAAGACTTACTAGCTAAGTTAATGAAAATCGCCATTGCCAACGCTGGGGCGCAAAAGGGTTTCTTAATCTTAGAAAAACAGGGTAACTGGTTCATTGAAGCAGAGGGAAACATCAACGAGAGTGAAACAAAACTCTTAGCATCCATTCCCCTCCCAACTCAAGAACACCCAGAGAACGCCTTACTTTCCTCTGGAATCGCCAACTACGTTATTCGCCTCAAAGAAAACGTTATACTCGACGATGCCACCAGTGCCGGAAACTTCACCAAAGACCCCTACATCCTCACCAACCGCCCCAAATCCATCCTCTGTACCCCCCTAATCAACCAAGGCAACTTAAGCGGTATCCTTTACCTGGAAAACAATCTTACTACTAATGCTTTTACTAGCGATCGCATCGAACTCTTACGCACTCTCTCCGCCCAAGCTGCCATCTCCATCGAAAACGCCCAACTTTACCAACGTCTCGAAGACTACAACCGCACCCTAGAACAACAAGTAGCTGAACGTACCGAACAGTTACAGCAAAATAACCAAGAATTAAGCCAAACCTTACAAGAACTCAAAACCACCCAAAACGAACTAATCCAATCAGAAAAAATGGCTGCCCTCGGTCAACTAGTTGCTGGTGTGGCTCACGAAATCAATACCCCCCTGGGAGCCATCCGCGCTGCCATCGGCAACACAGATAAAGCCCTGCAAGATTCCCTATCCCAACTACCTCACCTCCTCCCCCAACTCAACCCACAACAGCAAACTGACTTTTTCAACCTCATTGACCAAGCCCTCATCCCCCACGAAAGCCTGAGTACTCGCGAAAAACGTAAAATTAAGCGCAGCCTCACCGCAAAACTTAACTCATCTGAAATTGCCGAAGCTAAACAATTGGCACATCTCCTCACCGAAGCTGGATTACATGATCAGATGACCGAAACCAACCTTGCCCTGTTGCAAACCCCACAAGCTAAACAGATTGTCCAAATTGCTTACAACATTGCCCGCCTCAATGCTAGCAGTCAGAATATTAATAATGCTGTAGAACGAGCCTCTAAGATCGTTTTTGCTCTCAAAAGCTACGCCCGTTACGATCATAGCGGAGAAAAGCAAGTAGCTAAAATGACTGATGGTTTAGAAACTGTCTTGGAACTTTACCGCAACTATCTTAAAAAAGGTGTTACAGTCACTCGCAATTATCAAAGCGTACCAGCAATTCCCTGCTATAGTGATGAACTAGTACAGGTCTGGACAAACTTAATCCATAATGCTATACAAGCTATGGATGGTCAGGGTAAATTGGAAATTGGGGTAGCTCAGCAACAAGAAAATATCCTTGTGGAAATTACAGATTCAGGGGCAGGTATTCCCCCAGAAGTTGCTGAAAAAATCTTCGACCCCTTCTTCACCACCAAACCTGCTGGGGAAGGTAGCGGCTTGGGGTTAGATATTGTTCGCAAAATAATTACCAAACACCAGGGAAATATTACTTTTGAATCCATTCCCGGTAAAACCACTTTTAAAGTTACTTTACCCATTAGTTAGCTACAGAAATTAAGAATTTCACCTAACTACTAAATTCAGGGTTTATCTTGAGAGATAATACATTTACTTGAAAACAACCCTAACTTATTACTTATTACTTATTACTTGTTACTTAAAAAAATGACTGAAGCAGCAATTATTTGTGTTGATGATGAAAGCGTTATCCTCGAAAGTCTCCAAGAACAAATTGGTCGTCACTTTGGGGAGAAATTTGTCTATGAAGCTGCTGAAAGTGGTGAAGAAGCCCTAGAAATTATCGATGAACTTTATGAAGATGGGGTCAAGATTGTTTTAATTGTTTCTGATTGGCTGATGCCAGGAATGCGGGGAGACGAACTTTTAGTTCGTATTCATAAGCAGTTTGGTGATGAGGTTAGAACTATTATGTTGAGTGGACAAGCCGATGAATTGGCCGTAGAAAGAGCTAAAGAAGAAGCTAATCTGTTTCGTTTCCTGGCTAAGCCTTGGCGAGAAGAAGAATTAATAGAAGTCCTCTCAGCAGCCTTGGAATCAATATGAAGGAATTAATCATTCTGGTGGTCGATGATGAACCGATGGTCTTAGAAAGCCTTGCAGAGGAGTTAGAGCGCAATTTTGGTCAAGATTACGATATTGAAGCTGCCGAAAGTGCTGAAGAAGCTTTAGAAATTGTTGAGGAACTACACGAAGAAGGCGAAGTAGCTATAATCGTCTCAGATCATCTCATGCCAGGAATGAAAGGGGATGAGTTGCTAATTAAAATTCACAGTCAATATCCTAATGCTCTGAAGATTATGCTCACTGGGCAAGCCGATGCTAATGATGTGGGTAATGCTGTCAATTCTGCTAACTTGTATCGCTACATTTCTAAACCCTGGAATGCTGATGAGTTTAACTTAACTATTAAAGAGGCTCTCACCAAGTATAGACAGAAGAAACGAATTGAACAACAGAATCAGCAATTACGGGAAAAAGAGCGCCGCCTTACTCAGTTTATCGAAGCCATGCCTATTGGGGTAGCAGTTCATGATGCTACCGGAAAACTAGTCTATGTTAACCAGCAGGCTCAAGATTTGCTCGATCTAAACGTGTTATTTGGTACTAACACAGAGGGAATTGCAGAGGCTCTCAAAATTTATCGGACAGGGACTAAGGAATTATATCCTACAGAGGAGTTACCAATTGCCCGTTCTTTAAAAGGGGAAACAGTCCGGGTAGATGATATAGAGATTCATCAATCAGGCAGAGTTGTTTCCCTAGAAGTCTCTACTACACCGATTCGAGACGAGAAAGGTAATATTTCTCAGGCGATCGCCGCTTTTCAAGATATAAGCGATCGCAAGAAAGCAGAAGCGGAACGAGAACAATATACACAAGAGTTGTTTAAACTCAATGAATCCCTTGCTAAGTTTGTTCCCCATCAATTTCTACAATCTCTAGATCGGCAGAATTTGATTGATATTAAACTCGGAGAATCTGTTGAGAAACAAATGTCGATTCTCTTTGCTGACATTCGCTCTTTTACAACTCTGAGTGAGTGCATGAGTCCCAAGGATACCTTTAAGTTTATCAACGGCTATCTTCGCAGGATGGAGCCAGCAATTATGGGCAATGGGGGTTTTATTGACAAGTATATTGGTGATGCGATCATGGCTTTGTTTGAAGGTAGCGCGGAGAATGCTGTTCGAGCTGGCATAGCTATGTTGCAAGCTCTGGCTGAATATAATCTTACCAGACCAGGAGGAAACCGCCCCCCGATTAAAATTGGTATTGGCATTAATAGTGGCAATTTAATGCTCGGCACAGTGGGGGGTAGCTCTCGCCTTGAAACAACTGTCATTGGCGATGCGGTTAATCTCAGCGCCCGCCTCCAAGATTTAACCAAGGTTTATCAAACCCCACTCCTTATTTCTCACCATACCTTAGCTTCCCTCGAAGAGCCGATGAAATATCCTCTACGCTTGATAGATCAGGGTAAAGTGCGGGGAAAAAGTGAGGCGGTGGGAGTGTTTGAGGTTTTTGAAACCGATTCTCCTGAGCAAAAGGAAGTTAAGTTAGCAACTAAGCCAATTTTGGAAAAGGCAGTAAGCTACTACTACACCGGAGCTATTAATCAGGCTAAATCTTTGTTTGCTGATTGTTTACAAATAAATCAGGGCGATCGCGTAGCGCAAGTCTATCTACAACGTTGTCAATCTCCTCAACCTAACTAAGCAAAGCTGACCAGACAATCAAGCAGAACCTGTATATAATACCAAAACAATAAAGTCTTTTCTTGGTAAGTTTAGTGATTCTTTGATGATAAATGTTTAATGATAAATGATAAACGTTACCGGTATAGTTAAACAAGGTCATCAGGTAGCATCAGGAATCGCCTCAGATAGTCCTTATGATCAAGGTACTATTAAAATACAGTTACCGTTTTTCCAAAAATTAGGACTCGATCTTAGTCCCTATTATTTAGGTACATTGAATATTTCCATTGCCCCCCATAGTTTTGCCATCAAACAACCACAATATACCTTCAAAAAGGTTAAATGGCATCCTGATTATCCCCCAGAAGATTTCTCTTTTTCCCCTTGTCAAGTGATTGTTGAAAATATTAATTATTCAGGATTCATTTATTATCCTCATCCCGAAACTAAAATTGGTCATTTTCAAGACGACTCTATTTTAGAAGCGATCGCCTTACCAATACCGAATCTTAATTATGGCGATTCTCTACAATTAGTAGTTGATAAAAGAGAGATTATAATCTACTAATTTAGGTTGTGCGATCGCTTTTATCGACAAACCCTTCCGTCATCTCACTATCTAATCTAAATAAGCAGAAAATTCTTGAGGAACAAGCCGTAATTCCCCAGAACGCAACTTGTTGATATCTACCCAAAGAGCTTTCTTCTTTTTCTTCCCTTCGTGGAAACTCATTTCTGTTAGTTCATAGAACTTACAATCCTTAAAATCGCATTGGTAAAGTTGAATTATTTCATGACCAGCTTCTTCATCGCAAATGAACACATTTTCCAAGCAACCAAGAAATTTGATGTTAGTTAATTCTGCTTGTATTTCTTCTTGAAATTCTCTTTCCAAAGCTTCTAAACTAGTTTCGCCAAACTCTACTCCCCCTCCTAAAGCACGGTAGAAGTTGTCTTTTTTGCAAGAGTCGTACCCTTCTGAAACAAAGATGCGATCGCCATGACGAATTAAACCTAAAGCAATAACCCGTATTCTCTTTTTCTTCCCCATCTCTAAATATCCATAGTTTACTTATAGGATTTACCATGAAAGGGGGTTTTACTTTACACGATTGTAGAAGGATTTTCGTTTTGTTAAGGAATGTAAATTTTATTTTTGCTTATTTTTTGCCTTTTTGCTCTTGACAAGGTAAAATTATTTTAGATAATGGGGATAGTAGCAATTTTTTAAATAGAAGTATATATTCTCCATTGTAAAATAATACCTCGCCAAGGGGATAGAGTCAAGAGATGTATTTTTCTACCATTACCAAATGAAGGAAAGAGAGATGACTTTTCCCTAACCATCATCTCAGCTTATCTATCACCTATTCATAAAATAAAGATTCACTCTTGCCCTCAACAGGCCAATCTTCATTTTCTCCCCCGATAATAACTCTGCTGATTTGCACATACTCTTTGTTGAATTGCCTCAAAGCATTGAGCAAAATATCAAGACTAATTAAATCACTAGTTCCCAAATCAAACCAACAACGGCCCCATAATCCTAAATAATCAAATTCTCCCATATTGTGCATCGGAGACATCAGACTGTTTTCTGCTGCCTCGTTGTTATATTCTAAATAACTTAGATCAATGCCAGTATCTTGTACCTGCAAACTTTCGGCATTATATCCTCCTAACTTACCGAGGAAAAACCAAGAATTAAAAACCTCTTCAACAAACTGTTTTTCTCTATTTGCAGGGACAGTTTCAAACTCTAGCCAAATCCACAGATCAAAAGGGTTAAATTCACGAAATTGTACTTCCATAAAAGATTAACTAGTTAATTCGTCCATAGTTTGCTCAATCATCTTTTTCAGCGTAACTTGTTGGTATTATTTACCAAACTTTGAGCAAATTTATCGAAGCGTTGAGACAACTTTTCATCAACAAGTTTACCTTGCTTATCAAAAGCTTGCCAAGCTTGACCAACAGCAATTTGTTCCGGAATTACCCAACCATGAACCCAACGCACAATTATACGCAAGCTATTCAGGGCATTGCTGTTAGATTGTCCTCCTAAAACACTTATTAAGCCTGCTACTTTACCGGAAAGATGCTCAAAACTCAATAAATCCAAAGCATTCTTCAAAACGCCACTCACGCTACCATGATACTCCGGAGTTGCCAAAATTAAGCCGTCTGCTTCTTTAACTTTGTTACGCAACTTTTCTACATCAGGATAACCCGAATAGTCATCTCCACCATGACAAAAAGGTAGCTGCATTTGCCGCAAGTCAAGAATTTCTACTTCTGCACCCAAGGCTTCTACCCTCGCTACTGCTTGTTCTAAGGCTTTGATAGCTATGGGCATCTGGGCGTAAACTACCACCAATACCAACAATCTTAACCATGAAGATCCTTCCTTTAATAAACTCATAACGACTATGACTTAATCGTAACAAGTAGAATTAAAAATGACAAACCTTTTCATTGAACATTAAACATTGTTCATTTATTCCCAGCTTTCGCTAACAATGCTGTGCCGAAAGCTGCTTCTGTGTGGGGAGACAGGAGAATAGGGGTTTTGAGATGGCGTTGACGTAGATTTTGCCAAGTGGGGTTTTTTGCACCTCCTCCAGCGGTGTAGATATGTTTGAGAGGGTTTGCACCGAGGGATTGTAATAATTGGTATCCTTTGGCTTCTATCTTCGCCATCCCCTCTAATAAGCCATGGAGAAACTCTACTTGATTTGCCGGACGAGGAGTTAATTTTGGTGGTAAATTCGGGTTGTTGATGGGGAAGCGATCGCCGGGATTAATGAGGGGATAATAATTGAGATTAGTTGGTTGCTGGAGATTAATTTTTTGGCTCAGTTCAACTAACTCTTTTGTGGTAAAAAAGTGTTGCAATACAGCACCCCCAGTATTAGATGCACCTCCGGTTAACCACATATTCCCCAAACGGTGGCTGTAAATACCATACGGAGAGGCTTCGATGGGAGTTTGGCTTAATAACTTAAGTACTAAAGTAGAACCAAGAGAGGTTACAGCTTCTCCTGGTTGGTTTGCACCGCTAGCCAGGAAAGCAGCAATACTATCAGTTGTTCCAGTACAAACTACACAGTTTTTCGGCAAATGGTAATTAGCAGCAACAGCTTTACTGATTTCCCCAATTATAGTTCCCGGCGGTAAAACTTGGGGCAGTAGGGATGCTATAGCTAAATCTTCTAACCAAGGGGGATAAGCAAGTTTTTCTACGTCGTAACCTAGTTTAAGGGTATTATGATAATCGCTGATACCTAACTTGCCGTGGAGTAAAAAACTCAACCAATCTGCTTGATGGAGAAAGTATTTACCCTGGGGAAAAACCGTTTGTTTCTTTAACCACAGGAGTTTAGCTAAACTTGATGTAACGCTGTTGACAACATGGTTGGCAGGGGCAATGGTTTGTAATTCTTTTAATACCTCAACTCCCCTAGCATCGTTGTACAAAATTGGTGTAGTGACAGGCTGACCTTGGTTATTGCATAAAAGTACTGTAGAGGATGTACCATTAACTGCGATCGCCTTAATTTCTTGGCGTATTTCTTGGGGAATTTGGGCAATTAAATTAAATAACCCCTGCTGCCACAACTCAGCTAAATTTTCCCTTTGGGAATTAGCAAAAGGGAACTGTACTTCTACTAAAATATTTTCTTGTTCATCAATTGCGATCGCCCTTGCACCGGATGTACCAAAGTCAATACCGATATAAGTCATATCAAATCAGCCTGAACAAAAGACTATTTTAACCCTTAAAAATACGATGTCTACGATGGGCTTCTGGCTTCTCAGGGGCGAAGATGCTACACAAGTGCCTACCCATCCTCACTCAACCACAACCTCACTTAACTTTTGCAAAATCCCTAACACAGAATACAAATCATTTCCCCTCCGCAAACTAAACTCATCAGACAAAGCATACACAGGAACATCTTGCTTCACCAATTTTAGGAAAATAAAATTACTACCATTGGTGACAAAACCGAATAAAGGCTGATTTTCTCTAACACCAGCCAACATATAAGCCAAAGCTTGAGGAATACCAACTTCTAAGGAAAATCCTGCTTTCTTCGATTCAATCACCAACACCCATAACTGGGATTGCAACACCAAAATGTCAATCTTGCCCCGTATCAAAACTTCTTCATCTTCTTCAACTATCTCTACTGATTTCTCACTGGTTGTATAAAACGGGGGTAAATAGAACCCAGCTAAATCCAAAAGTGGCGACAAAACTACCATCTTGACCATATTTTCGAGCATACCGCGCTTGGCCAGGTTGAGGTAATTATTTTTGATTCGGTTTAATACAGCTTTGTCTAATTCCTTGAGTTCCGGTAAATCTCCACGGCATTCTGGAAAGAAAGCTTCATTATTAGTAAATTTAAGCTTAAATCGGTTTTCTAAATCGTAGAGAGTGAGTTTTTCTGCTTGAAGTGTTGTTACCATTTTAATTTACTTTTTAACCTACTTATTCTGGTTTCATCCAACCTTTAACAATGGCTTTTTAGAACGCGATCGCAGACTTTCCCCTAAATTACCCTATAAGCAATAGTTTAATCAAATCAAATTAGTTATTAAATATTCTGAATTTACATAACTTCAACTTAAAATTTGTCAAGCCCAAAATATTTCTGCAAACAACCTATTTGTGTGGTTTAATAGAAAAATCAAAAAATCATTGTGGTTTCTTAGTGCCAAAAAAGAGATGCCAGCCTCTACATTCCCTGATAAATCGTTATTTTAGCTACTATTTCCCTCCAATTTCCTAACTAAAAGTAGTGAATGGCGAACAAATTTGTTCGCCAATTTTAAAAGTTTTTTTGACAAATACAGGCTTTTCAGGTAACGAGGTGAGAGACTTTATTCTTTTCTCAGTTCCAAAAAAGCCACAGATTCAACATGAGCCGTTTGAGGAAACAAATCTATAGGTTGAACAAAACTAAGCTGATAAATTCCATCTTGACAAAGGAGTTTAAGATCCCTGGCTAAGGTAGCTGGCTTGCAACTAATATAAATCAAACGTTGTGGTTGAATTCGTAAGATAGTTTCGATAACCACAGCATCACAACCTTTACGAGGGGGATCGAGAAGCAGGATATCTGGAACTAATTCCAGCTGTGGTAAACAGGTTTTTACAGTCCCTTCCAAGAAAGAAACATTGTTAACCTGATTCGCCTCCGCATTCAATCTTCCTTGTGCCACAGAATCAGCTTGTAATTCTATACCAAAAGCTAACCGCACCTTTTGAGCCAAGGGTAAGGTGAAAGTACCAATTCCACAGTAGGCATCGACAAGGACTTCTTGCCCCTGTAAATCTAGTCTTTGCTCAATCACCTCTAATAACCTCTCCGCAGCCTCTGTATTGACTTGGAAGAAGGTCTGAGGCAACAGTTGAAACTTTAGTCCAGCGAACTCTTCCCTTAAATAAGGCTGTCCGACAATACTCAAAGTTTGGGAACCAAAAATAACATTAGTAGAATTAGGATTTAAGTTGAGGCAAACTCCGACTAAAGAGGGATAGCGCTCTAACCACTCTTGCCCTTGGCTTTCTAGTTTCGATAAATTACCATCCCGACTAACTAGAGTTAGTAGCATTTCTCCAGTACGCCTACCAATACGCAAAGAAAGATGGCGTAACTTACCCCTATTTAACTCTTCGTTATAAATTGACCAGCCCTGCTTTTGAATATCTACTTTCACTTCTGCTAAAAGAGGATTTAATCTCTGATCTTGCACAGGACATTGATTAAGATTAATTAACTGGTGACTACTAGCACGGTAATAACCTGCCTGTACATTTCCGGTAGTAGACCTTTTAAGGGGATAAGTAACTTTGTTACGATACCCCAAAGGAGAAGCCCCGGTTAGGGTGGAAGCGACAACAGGGTTGGCAAATTTACCAATTCTATTTAAAGCTTGCAGTACTTGATTTTGCTTGGCTGCTAATTGATATTCATAATCAATGTGCTGCCACTGACAACCCCCACACTTGTCAGCCACAATACAGTGAGGGCGAATACGATGGGGAGAAGGAGTAAGAAGTTTTTCTAATTTACCAAAGGCATATTTTGGTTTCACCCGCACTAATCTAGCTAAGACGCGATCCCCTGTTACAGTTTGTGGAATAAAGACCACACGATCCCCGAAACGCCCTGTACCATCGCCGCGATCGCTAATATCAGTAATCTCTACTTCCACCAACTTCCCTTGTTGCCAATGGTCAATAACATTAAGATTGTTTAATTTGTTACTTTCCACCCTACCCTTCTCCCTTTCTTTGTGACCCATTAAGTAGCTAAACTAACAGATATTAAAAGTTCTCGAAATATCATGAGTGTAGTTAGTCAAGTTATTCTCAAAGCAGATGATGAACTCCGCTATCCTAGCAGTGGAGAACTCAAAGGTATCAAAGATTTTTTGTGTACTGGAGAGCAGCGAGTACGCATCGCTGAAACCTTAGCAGAAAATGAAAAAAAGATAGTTGATCGTGCCAGCAAAAGTCTTTGGCAAAAGCGCCCCGACTTTATTGCTCCCGGAGGCAATGCTAACGGAAACCGTGAACGCAAACAGTGTTTGCGAGATTACGGCTGGTATTTACGCTTGATCACCTACGGGGTGTTAGCTGGGGACAAAGCCCCCATAGAAAATATTGGCTTAATTGGTGTCAGAGAGATGTACAACGCCCTCGATGTACCTGTCCCTGGCATGGCCGAAGCGATTCGTTGTTTAAAAGAAGCATCTTTAGCTTTACTTAGTGAAGAAGATGCCCAACAAACAGCGCCTTACTTCGACTACATTATCCAAGCCATGTCTTACAACTAAGCACAGTAAAATTACCTTAAGTGGTGAAGTATTGGGGATTGGTTAAGCATTAAGTTTTATATTTGATGTTTTTCTCTCCTCACACTTCGCCCTCAGTGAAAAACCCCTGATGCTTAAAAAATACAAAAAACCGACAGTTTCTATACAGAATCCGTCGGCTGGTTATGTGTTCCCTATTGATGACTCGGCTAGAGTTCAGTCAATACCAAGTATGCCAATTATTCTATCTAAGCAGAACGATGTAGATCATTTGGTTTTGTGAATTCGATCACAGCCAAGGATAACTTGCTAGGGGTAGATAAGTAGATTTCTGATTCTTAAAAGGCGATAAATGCCCCTATTCAAGCTCTTTAATGCTTAATTTATGTCATTCTTAATTAGAGTTCCCAAACTATCTTTAGGATTATTACTTTTAACTTACAGCGTGTTTGGTTGGCAGATAGGTGAAGTAAGTTCAACCCTTGCCAGAGAAAATGAGTGGCAGGAGGCTATTGCTCGTCTAGCTTGGTTAGAATCAACACCGTCATTTTCAAACTGGTTATTATCAAGTTCGACGGCTTACTGGGGTTTATGGGTAATAGTAATAGTTTGCGTTTTACTCTTTGCTGGAGCATTTACCACCCCTATTAAACTGATTAGAACTTGCTTCGGTGGTTGGTTACAATCAGATACCAGCGCCTTCGTTTCCATAATGGGCTTATCATTCGCTGCGGTAGTCATGTTTTGCTGGATTGAAGCATTCACAAGCCTAGTAATTATCTTTGCCACAGGTGCTTTAGCAAGATTGGATTTACAAAGAGAAGGTTGTGGAGAATGGCAAGCCTTTACAATTCTTACTTTACTTAGCTTTATAGGTATAGGCTTAGGTTGGCTAAGTTATGGCTTTTTCGTTAAATTTCTTTGATCTTTATAACTGAAAATAGTTTTCTCTTCATCAAAGCATCGACCGAATAAATGTCTCAAACCCTACTGCCTAATGCCTACTCCCTACTCCCTGCCTCGATATGATTGAAAACAACATTGTCTTGGGCTTAACTCTACTATCCTTATTAAGTTGGCTAGGACTTTTGAGTTTTCGGGGTCAATTTTGGCGAGCAAATCAACGCTTAGATACGCAAAGCAACGAATTAAAAGAGTTTCCTTCTGTTTGCGCCATCATCCCTGCCCGTAACGAAGCCCCAATGTTGCCACAAACCTTACCTTCCCTCTTGCAGCAAGACTATCCTGGGGAATTTAGCTTAGTTTTAGTTGATGACAGTAGCAGCGATTCCACCGGAAAAATTGCCCAAGAAATCGCCACTCAATTAAACTGCACCCAACGGTTAAAAGTTATCCTTGCAGAAGCCCTTCCCCAGGGTTGGACAGGTAAACTTTGGGCAATGGCTCAAGGTATTAAAACCGCTCAACAACAAACTAATCTCCCTGACTATTTCCTCCTCACCGACGCAGATATTCAACACAACTCAACTAATCTCCGGCAATTAGTAAGCAAAGCAGAACAAGAAAACTTAGATTTAGTTTCAGTTATGGTTTTGCTACGGTGTCAAAGCTTTTGGGAACAACTCCTCATCCCTGCTTTCGTCTTCTTTTTCCAAAAACTCTACCCTTTTCCTTGGGTTAACGATTCCTCCAAAACCATAGCAGCCGCCGCAGGGGGTTGCATCCTTATACATCGACAAGCACTACAACGTATCGGCGGCATTGCAGCCATACGCCAAGCCTTGATTGATGATTGTGCTTTAGCTGAAGCGATTAAATCCAGTAGTGACGGGAAAAAAGGTATTTGGTTAGGCTTAACCGACTCCACCTTAAGCCTCCGTCCCTATCCTTCCTTAGCTAGTATTTGGGATATGGTAACCCGTACTGCTTATACCCAACTCAACTATTCCCCCTGGCTATTACTAGGAACTTTAATTGCTATGACGATAATTTACCTTGTTCCCCCCTTCGCAACTATAGGAGGTTTATTGAGGGGAAATTGGTTAATGGCGATCGCCGGTTTATCAGCCTGGTTGCTGATGTCTGTGGCTTACCTACCTACTATCGGTTTATATAAACGTTCCCCTTTTTTAACCCTAGTTTTACCCGGAATTGCCTTACTTTATAATCTGATGACCATAGATTCTGCCCTACAGCATTGGCAAGGAAAAGGGGGGAAGTGGAAAGGAAGAGTGTATCCTTAATGTTACTTCGTAACCCTCACAAATAACCAGTGTTTAGCAACTAGCAATTAACCATTAGCAACTTCAATCTCCCCCTCAGCCTGATTAACAATTGCCTTCAACTCATTAATAGTTTCTTCTGTAACCTCTTGCCACAAACCTCGCTGTTGCGCCTCCAAAAGTCTTTCTGCCATATCTCTTAATGCCCAAGGATTCTTATCCTCAATAAACTTTTGTACCTCTTCATCAAAAATGTATGCCTCCGCAACCCCTTGATACATATAATCTGCCACACATCTTGCTGTCGCATCATAAGCAAATAAATAATCCACCGTTGCCGCCATCTCAAAAGCCCCCTTATAACCATGACGCATCACCCCAGCAATCCATTTTGGGTTAACAACGCGGGAACGATAAACCCTGGCAATTTCTTCGGTTAACTGTCGTACCTTGGGGTTTGTGGGGATAGAGTTATCACCAAAATAGGTTTGAGGATTTTTCCCGGTAACTGCCCTAACTGCTGCAGTTAAGCCTCCTTGAAACTGATAATAATCATCGGAATCTAAAAGATCATGTTCGCGATTATCTTGGTTGTGGAGGACAATTTGCAATTGTTCTAAGCGCTTAGCAAAAGCTTCTGGTGCAGCTTTACCTTTTCCCCCAACGCCATAGGCATAGGAACTCCAATTAATGTAAGCACGGGCTAAATCTTCATCACTTGTCCAGTTTTGTCCTTCAATTAAGCCCTGCAACCCAGCCCCATAAGCACCAGGTTTAGAACCAAATATGCGGTGGCGCGATCGCTCTTTCGCCTGTTGTTTTTCTAGTCCTGCTTTTTGCCACAACTCCTCTTCCTGTCTTGCCTTGCTAGCTAAAGGATTATCTTCTGGAGGTTCATCAAGACTTGCCACAGCGTTCACTGCATTGTAAAATAAATCTATTAAATTGGGGAAGCCGTCGCGAAAGAAGCCTGAGATGCGTAAAGTTACATCAACACGGGGTCTTCCTAACCCAGATACTGGCAAAATTTCAAAATCCACAACCCTCCGAGAAGCGCCATCCCAAACCGGTTGCACCCCTAACAAAGCTAAGGCTTGGGCAATATCATCCCCTCCGGTACGCATAGTCGAAGTTCCCCACAAAGAAATAGCTAAGGTTTGGGGATATTCACCGTTTTCTTGGGTATAGCGCTCAACAACAACTTCTGCGGCTTTTCTCCCCACATCCCAAGCTGTTTCTGTGGGGATGGCACGAATATCTACAGAGTAGAAGTTGCGCCCGGTGGGTAATACGTCTGCCCTCCCCCTAGTTGGTGCGCCCGCAGCCCCGCTTGGTATGTATTGTCCAGCTAATCCTCTCAATAAGTTAGTTATTTCTTGGGGGGTTTGTTGTAATTTGGGTAAGAGATAGTTTTGTATCCAGTTAATTTCTTGATTGAGATGTTTTGATTGATACTTATTAACAAGGGACGGGAGAGGAGAAAGAAATTTTTCTACTAAACTAGCTGCTTTTTCTTCTAGTGACTCAATAGCATCTCCTAAATTATAAAACTCTTCACCCAGAAAACTATCTGTAGGATTAGCAGTCAAGGGGTTAAAATCCCAACCTAAATCTTCAGCCAAGGCGCAGGTTAAACCAATTCTCTCTTGATTTGGAGAACGAGCGATAGCCACAATTAAATCTCTTAATTGTCTTCCCTGGGGACATTGACCTAAAATATGTAAACCGTCTTTAATTTGCGCTTCTTTAAGTTCACATAAATAGCCATCAATACTAGTAGTGATTTCTCCTGAAGAGTTGTTGATTGCTTCTGCACTTAAGCCTAAATCTTGATGGAGATTCTCCTTAATAATAAGTTCAAGGAGGCGATCACTAATAATTTTTAAACGAGAAGGATCTAAAGTTTGCGCCTCATAATACTCATCAACTAAAGCTTCTACTTTATGCAAATTGCCATAAAGTTCGGCACGAGTCATCGGAGGGGTTAAATGGTCAACAATCACTCCTTGAGAACGACGCTTGGCTTGAGAGCCTTCCCCAGGATCATTAACAATAAAAGGATAAAAGTGAGGCATTGCTCCTAAAGTTATTTCTGGGTAACAACTAGAAGACAAAGAAACACTTTTACCAGGCAACCATTCTAAGTTGCCATGTTTGCCTACATGAATAATAGCTAAAGCACCGAAGTTATTTTTTAACCAATAATAGTAAGCTAAATATTCTGGAGTTGGTTCTAAATCTGGAGCATGGTAATTTAAACTCGGATCAATGTCGTAGCCCCTTGAGGGTTGAATACCAATAAAGACATTACCTAATTGAATACCGGGAATAGGAATATTTGATGAGGGGATATTTTGCCAGCGATCGCGGATTTCTGTTTGTACCTTTTCCGGTAAAGTTGCAAAATATTGTTGATATTCCTGAAGTGATAAACTTTGTAAACAAGGACGTAATTCTTTGCTTTCCGGGTCATTAGTAACCCCGGAAGTAAGGCGAGAAATCAACTCATCTCCGTTGCTGGGAATATCTGTAACTTCATAACCTTCTTTCTGTAAGGCTTGAAGAATTTCTAGACAACTAGCAGGAGTATCTAAACCAACTCCATTAGCAAGACGGCCATCTTTATTAGGATAATTAGCTAAAATTAAAGCAATCTTCCTTTCCGTAATAGGAGTCTGTTTTAACTTCAACCAATTCCTAGCTAAATCAGCAACAAAATCAACCCTATCCTTAACTGGTTCATAAATAACCACATCAGTTTCTAACTTTTCATACCAAGTTTGTACAGATTTAAAAGAAATAGCACGGGTAATTATCTTACCATCCACCTCCGGCAAAGCCACATTCATAGCCACATCCCTAGGAGTTAAACCTTGCCAACTTGATGCCCATTGTTCCTTTGTGCCACCACTAAGAATTACTTGTAAAACAGGAACATTCAACTCTTGCCAAAATGTATTCTTTTCTGACTCATTAAGTTTGGCAATAGAAAAGCTGGCAGTATTAAGAATTAGTTGAACTTGACCTTGAAAATAGTTTAATAACTCTTCTTGAATTCCTGGATCACTCAAAGAAGAAATAAACATAGGAACAGGCACTAAATTACGCTCAATCAAAGCTTCACAAAGAGCATCAATTGGTGCTATATTTCCTGCTAAATAATGGGCGCGATAAAAAATAATACCCACCTTCCCAAAGTCATTATTTTGCTGACTCTTGTAATCATAAAATCCTAAACGAGGAACCGTTTGAGGTGGGGAAGGATGATAATTAGTACCTAAACAAGTATCAGCAGCAAATTGCCAAGCATTAACAAAATTAGCAACTCCCCCCTCCGTTAAATAGCGCCACAACTGGTTAACAGCAGCCAGAGACACCGTAGAATGGCTAATCAAACTGGGGTCAGGGCGTTCATCCCCTGGCAGCACAAACAAAGCGCACCCTGTCTCCTCAGCAATCTCCTTAACAACCTCCAAACCATAGGGCCAATAACCCCTGCCCCCCAACAAACGCAGAATAATAATCTTCGCTGCGGATAAAACATCTTCGCCATAGGTATCAATGGTAAGCTGCTGTTGCAATTGCAGCAAATTAGCTACTCGTGTTTCAGGAAAATCTTCCGGCAAGTGAGATACCGCAGCCGCAAGGGTTTGAATATCTGTATCAGCAGCAGTAAGAAAAACTATTGGTGCAGGAGTTTGTTCAATAAAAATAACCCCTTCAGCATCGGGGTTCCAACCTCCCGGAGTCGCAGCAAGACGGTGCATAGATTTTTCCTATTTAAACATTGATCATTTATCATCAAGCATATTTTTATATTTCTATTAGCCACTCTTCTATTAACAATTAGCAAAAACCAGAAATCCAGGCTGTAGCTAACTATGCTAGGAATGGCTAGACATTTGTTCAATCAATAAAGTGAACCCAGGTAATACATCTTCTCCTAATAAAAATATTGGTAAACTTAAAGTTTCTACAGCTTGTTGAGAACGATAAATTTCGACAGTATTATTTTGTGGATTAATCAACCAACCTAACCTTAAACCACAGTCTAAATACTCCCTCATTTTTTCTTGTAAAGGTTTTAATCTGTCACTGGGCGATCGCAGTTCAATCACAAAATTAGGACAGATGGGAGGGAATTTTCTTCTTTGCTCTGAAGTCAAAGCCAGCCATCTTTCTTTGGCTACCCAGGCAACATCAGGAGAGCGGTTACCGCCTCCAGGCAAGTTAAATATGGTTGATGAACTAAAAACAAATCCTAAATTACTCTGACGATTCCAGAGGCTAACCTGAAAGATCAAATCAGCTTCTTGATTGCCACTTTCTCCTCCTACTGGGGACATAACAATTAATTCTCCATCACGACTAAGTTCTAATGGTACATCTGGATTAGCATTACAGAGTTGATAAAAATTCTCTGTTGTTAATGTAATTAATGGTTTTAAATCTAATACAGTTCTCATCTTATTTCTCTTGAATATTTACAATATTTTTCGCCTGAATTAATGATGTTTATTATTCATGATTTCTTGATTGCTATAGCATCAGGTAAGCGAGGTGGTAAGCCCTATTTTAAAGTTTTTGGCAAAGTGAAATTGCGATTGAAAGGAAGAAGAATCTTATATAAATCAGTCATTAATAGGACAAACTATTAGTAGTGAAAATAGTTTAAGAACTTTCAACTCTTCTAATCTTTGTCCTTTCCACCACGCTTCATTGTGGGAGAGTTCATAGTCCAGATTTCTTCTAAACTCTTCCTTGTCGATTCTATCACCTATCAAAGAGCCACCAAAAGCCATAAAATCAGCAAGAAGCTGCTTTTGCCAATTCTGCTGCATTGCTGTTTTAGTGATAGTTCTTAGACTACCCACAAAAGCATCTAGAGCGGCATTATCTACTGTCACAACCTGCATAATTCCCCAAGGAAGATGTCCCTCCTGGGTGTTGGCAGGAGTATAGGAAACTTGGCTAGCAGAAATCCAACCGTTTTGAGTATACCAGCCTACGCGATCGCCAAATACTTGTGGCTCTTTTTTACATTCATCAAAGATGCGCTTCTGGACACTGAAGCCAAAATGTCCATGGCTATAATCTATCCACAAGCGATCAATAACTTGCAAAACTTGACAAGGAAAGTTTTGGATTTGTTTATCGGTAAGGTAGCCTTCTTCTTCTCGCTTAGCTACTTTTAAAATAATAGTTCTAGTTGCTTCATTTGCTTCTCGCCATCTTCCTGATGCTAGTAAATTTTCCAAACGTGCATATTCTTCACTTCTGGTTATCGAGAAGCTAAGGAATTTTTGAATAATTGGGCGAAACTTTTTCCAAACAATTTCTCCTTTGAAGTTATCAGAAACATTGGCTACTTTTTCATAAAAATGTAGTTTCTGTTTATTTAACTCACAAACTACTGGTATTTCGTACCAGAGCAAATTGACTCTGTGGTTAATAGGATTGGTGGTTCGTATGGCAGTAGCTGTCTTTTCATCTAAGTCATCAACAATTGCCACAGCGAAACAAGCATGAGTCGGAACCCGAAAATTATATATAGCTTCGCCAACTGCTGATGAGTTGACTGTACCTTTAGCTATTCGTAAACATTGGGCTGAATATTGCTGTAAAATCTTAATTCGCATTGAGGAAAACTCAGAGAACATAAACAAAGCTTCACCTCGCATTCCCTGCTGTAGTTCAAAGTCTGATATGGTAGCAATATAGTTAAACAGCCTTCCGTTCTTGAAGACATTTTGACGAATTTCTAAAGAACCTTGTTGCCGCAACTTTGGTAAAATATCTTCAAAGTATTGCTCTAAAGATAGACTATTTTCACAAGCTTCAATTGTTCTAAAATAGTCGGTATTAAAATCATTTTCTTGGCTGGTACGCAGAGCCTTAATTAAAGCTTGAATAGCTTCATCATTCCAAGTATAGTAGTTGCGATCGCCGATTTGAATATCTTGTCCCTCAATTTTACCAACAACATTTTTGCCTGATGTGATTATAGTCTCACCACTGTTAGTGATTAACAACTGACGTAGATTTTCTACATCAGAATCAGTACATTTACCTGCAAGAATTTTGTCTATAATCGCTTTGATTTTCTCAGAGTTATCCATCAAGATAAAAAGTTGCTTGAGTTGCTTTACTTAGGTGCGATCACCAACTTGAATATTATCTCCTTTAATACTACCAACTACATTTTTACCCTGAACGTTTTGCATCACTACTTCTGCAATATTATCAATCTTTTCTTCTGATTTTACCCCATCCCAACCTTGATCTGGTAAACCCTTACCTCCTCGTAAAAGTGCCACAGCGAAATCTTCTGTAACAAAATCAAAATGAGGTGTTTGCTCAGCATTATACAAATTTTGAGCCGTTTTAGGTACAGTTTCTCCTAAATAATTCATCAGATTAGAAACCTTTACTTGTGTCTCTCCTAGTTTATTACCTGCCCCTTGTAAAGCTTCTAGAAAATGAAAGGTATAAACGCTAATTGAATCATCTTTAATCCACGACCTTTGTTCCCCCTGACAAGAAGTAAATACCACCCTACCTTTTCCTTCTGCAAGAGATTTAATTAAACCTTTGGATGGTGCAAACCTTTGAAAGTCTTCAAACTCATCTAACAATTCTGCATCAGCTTTCTCTGCATTCTTAGATGTTGCCATTCCTGCTGCATGACAACTATCGATAACTACTAACAATCGTTGGGCTGGAATTTCTCGTAAGGCGGCACTAAAAGTTTTTCCAGACAGGGCAGTTGCAGCTAACTTAGTAGGTTTAACGTCGTGTTGTAGCAAGTAAAAACTGTTGTCAATTTTGTTAACCCAACCATGACCGGAATAGTAGACTAAAATAGTTGCCTCTGGATCTGTTTCGGCTTTTTCCTTTAGCCATTGCAAACCAGCTAAAATAGCTTCACGGGTTGCCTTGTCATCATTGAGTATGCGGATATACTCCTTATTATCAGGATAAGCACATAATTGAGGATCAATCAACGCTGCATAAATAGCTTGAGTGTCTTTAACAGTTATAGGTAAAGACAAGGGCTGGTACTTTGATTCTCCCACACCAATTAGCAAAGCATAGCCTTGGTTAAATTTTTCAGTCATGATCTTAAGGGTTTAGAGATTATTATTCATTTTAATCAAATGAGCGACTTAACCCCGATTGTCATTTCCTTAAAAACTGCAACCTTAGCTACAATCATCACCTTTTTCCTCGGTATCATTGCTGCCCGTTATTTGTTAACTACTCGCGGTATAGTGAAAGGATTGCTTGATGGCTTGTTGACTTCTCCTTTAGTTTTGCCACCGACGGTAGTTGGTTTTCTGTTACTCCTGCTTTTCGGCAGAAATGGCCCTGTGGGACAATTGTTGCAACTTTTGGGAGTGAGGGTTATTTTTACTTGGGCTGCAACGGTTATTGCGGCAACGGTTGTTGCTTTCCCTTTGATGTACAAAACCGCCTTGGGAGCTTTTAAACAAATTGATAGCAATCTCCTCGCCGCAGCAAGGACGCTAGGGGCATCTGAAGGGAAAATCTTCTGGTGGGTGATGCTGCCTTTAGCTAAACCAGGGCTTGTTGCTGGAACTTTGCTCACTTTTGCCCGTGCATTAGGGGAATTTGGGGCAACGATGATGGTTGCTGGCAGTATTCCTGGGCAAACGCAAACTATTCCTGTGGCTATTTTCTTTGCAGCCGAAAGTGGGGCGATGGATCAAGCTTTGGTTTGGGTTGTTGTGACTATAGCAATTTCTTTGGGGGTGACGATGGCGGTAAATTTTTGGTCTGATGCAGCTATAAATAGGGGGAAGGGAGAGAAAAGTTATATTGAGTTGGCAGTGCAAAGTCCTCTTCCTTCACAGCAAAGGGAAACTTATCCGGTAGAGTTAGTTGTAGAAATCAAAAAACGACTCCCTGGTTTTTATTTGGATGTATCTTTTGATGCCAACCAACAACCCCTGGGTTTATTAGGGGCTTCTGGGGCAGGGAAAAGCTTGATTTTACGTTGTATTGCTGGTTTGGAAAGTCCGGATCAGGGACGCATTGTTTTAAATGGGAAGGTGCTGTTTGATTCTCAACAAGGCATCAATTTACCTAGTCGCGATCGCAAGGTTGGTTTTTTGTTCCAAAATTATGCCCTTTTCCCTCACCTCACCGTTGCCCAAAATATTTCTTTTGGTGTCCCGAAAGGTAAATCTAACTTAGTTATTAAGCAGCAAGTAGAAGCACAATTAGTTGCGGTGCAGCTATCGGGGTTAGGAAATCGCTATCCACACCAACTCTCCGGAGGGCAGCAACAACGGGTTGCTTTAGCTAGGGCATTAGCTAGTCAACCGGAGGTATTATTGTTGGATGAACCTTTTTCTGCTGCTGATACTTACCTGCGTCATCAATTAGAAAAGTTTTTGCTGGCAAGCCTGACTACCTACCAAGGGGCAACTTTATTTGTTACCCACAACCTGGAAGAAGCTTATCGAATTTGTAGCAATTTGTTGGTGATTGAGGAAGGGAAAGTTGCTGCAAGGGGAAGGAAAGAGGAGATTTTTGAACATCCCCCCAGTAAGAATGTGGCAGCAGTGACTGGATGTAAGAATTTTTCTGTTGCTGTGGCTGTTACCCATCAGGAGGTTGTGGCCAAAGATTGGCAATGTTCCCTCAAAGTTGTTGAACCTATCCCCCCTAATTTAAGTTACATCGGCATTCGCGCCCATCAATTAATTTTTTGCCAAGATGCCAGTTTAGAGAATACTTTTCCTTGTTGGTTAACCGCAACCAGCGAAACTCAACATCGCCTGACTTTGTATCTTAAATTAAATCAGCCTCCCCAAAGTCCCCAGGATTATCATCTTCAAGCAGAGGTGTTTAAGGATAAATGGGCAACGATGAAAGATTCACCTTTCCCTTGGTACATTCAGTTGCATCCTCTTCGGGTTATTCTTTTACCAGAAAGTAACAAGTGAGATCATTTATCATTTATCATTAAACATTAAACATTGACTATTTTCATTGATTTCAGAGTAAGTTTTGGTTTTTTGTTCTTACTCGTTCATACAATTCTTCCATCGTTTCAATAAAAGAATGATCCTTGTGCCAAAAAGAGGGATAATCTCCTTGTTTTTTAATCAGAATTGCTGGAACCCCGCTTTGATTTGGGGTTTCAATGGTTGAGGGTAAATGCTTTTTCCCTAGCCAGAATTCTTTAGTACTTAGCTTGCCAGTGATAGCTTTTTTTTCTGGTTTAGTATAGAAAGATGTCGCAGTTTCTAAAGGGATTTCTTGAGTATTTAGTTGAGAAGAGAGGGCTTTACCTAATGGGGATAAGGCTAATTTTTTTTGTAGTTCTTTTTTGGGTATTCCCCGTAATTCAAATAACAAAAAAGGGTCTTGATCTAATTGGGAAGCGACTAGATAATATACTCCGGCGATATGTTTGCAAGGATTGGCATAATCTGGACAGGAACAACTGGTTTGAAAATCCTTTCTGCTGTGGGGTAATAAGTTTAAGCCTAATTCAGCAAATGTATCTTCAATGTTTTCTGGTACTTCGTTTAATAATAATCGGGAAACTACACTTGCTTTAGATGAGAGTTTTTTAATTGCTTGTTGCCACTTTGTTTTAGGAATGGGTTTAATTTGGATAGAAATATTATAAGTTGGTTCTTTATAAACTCCGAAATAAGGATTGACGGAACCTCTAACTTTAGCGGTGATAGAGTTTTCTTGAATCTCAAAACTTTTGACTTTGCCGCCACTGGCATAGGAACGTCCCCTTTGTAATCTATTACTTTCGCTAAATTCTTCCAATGCTTTAATAAAGCGATCCCCCCACCAAGTTCGACTAAATCTGACCATTTTTCCTTACTCCAATACTGCACTTTTATTTAAAGAAATTAGTTTCTTAAAGGCATTGTTATCTAATTCCGTTAACCAAGATTCATCACTGCCGATGACAGCAGAAGAAAGTTTTTTCTTATCTTCAATCATTTGGTCAATTCTCTCTTCTAAAGTACCAATGGAGACGAATTTATGAACGAAGACATTCTTTTTTTGACCAATACGAAAAGCCCGATCTGTTGCTTGATCTTCCACTGCGGGATTCCACCAGCGATCAAAATGGAAAACATGGTTAGCTTTAGTAAGGGTGATGCCGACACCACCTGCTTTAAGAGAGAGGATGAATACTGATGGTTCGGTTTCTGAATCTTGAAATTCAGTAATCATCTTTTCTCTGCGTTTACGATTAGTACCACCATGTAAATAGTAAGTGTTGCAATGTAAGTTATGTTTAAGATATTTTTCAATACCTTGACAAATTTCCGTAAATTGGCTGAAAACCAAGAGGCTTTCTCCCTCGGAAATCGCTTCTTCTGACATTTGGCTAAGACGACTAAGTTTGTGGGAACGCCTCGCAGAAAATTCGCTATTATCTTGGAGAAATTGGGCAGGATGATTACAAATTTGCTTCAATTTCATTAAGGTAGAAAGCATTAAACCCTTACGTTCAATTCCTTCAGCCTCTTGTAGCTTCTCTTCCACATCTTTTACCACAACTTCATATAAAGATGCTTGTTCTTTCGTTAAATTAGTATATAATTTCTGTTCAACTTTATCAGGTAAATCATTGATAATCGATTTGTCAGTTTTTAGCCGACGGAGAATCAAAGGTTCAACTAACTTTTTCAAAGTAATTGATTTAACTTTATCATTATCTTTTTGGATAGGAACTTCAAAGGATTTACGAAATTGGGCTTGCTTCCCTAAATAACCAGGATTGAGAAAGTTAAAAATTGACCACAAATCCAGTAAGCGATTTTCCACAGGAGTTCCGGTTAAAGCTAGCTTATGCTTTGCTGATAGTTTAAGAATCGCCTTTGTCTGTGCCGCTTTGGGGTTTTTAATGTTTTGGGCTTCATCTAACACAATGCGTTGCCATGCAACACTATTAAATAACTTTTGATCCTTACGGGCTAAAGTAAAAGAACTAATCACCACATCACAATCTTGGCAAGCTGCTTGAAAATCTGGGATTTTCGAGATGCGATCGCCCCCGTGATGTACTATGGCTTTAAGCTGGGGGGCAAACTTAATAATCTCCTTTTGCCAGTTTCCCACCACAGAAGTGGGGGCAATCAAAAGAGTTGGTAATAAAGATTTCTCTTGCTTTTCTCTCTCTTGTACCAAGCGGGCAATCACTTGTACAGATTTCCCTAAACCCATATCATCGGCTAAACAACCATTCAATCCCAAGTGTTCCAAATAATGCAGCCAGGATACACCCCGCTTTTGATACTCCCGCAAAGTCCCTTGCAAATTTGCTAATTCAGAAATTGGTTCTAATTGACTCTTATCTTGCAACTTCGCCATCATTCCTGACAAAGCCTGATCATGTTCAACTTCCCACTCATCCCCCGCTTCTGCACTCTTTTGCAAAAACTCCAGCAAGGTCATTTCTGGTTTTTCATCCCCATGAGATTGCCAAAATTCCAGCAATTGCTGCATTTTATCTTGATCAAGTTCCATCCATTGACCGCGAAAATGCACCAGAGGAGACTTTGCATTAACTAATTGTTCCCATTCTGCACGGGTAATAACTTCTTCTCCAATGGCTAAGGAATATTGATATTGCACCAGAGAATCTAAACCAAAATAACTCTTTGTCTTACCCTTAGTTACTTTCCCTTGAGAAGAAGAAGCCTTGAGGCGAATTTTAGCACGGCGACGACCGGCGGGAGTATACCAGGCAGGTACAATCACTTTAAAACCAGAATCTTCTAATACCCAAGCGCTTTCTTTGAGGAAATCAAACGCTTCCTCTAAACTCAATTGTAATCCTGTGGGGCGATCGCACTCCAAACCTCGCCACAAATTTGGATACATCCGGGCTGCATAACCCAAATTTAATAAAAGATTGGTTTCAAAATCTTTCCCAAAATCCTTACTTAGCCCCTCTTTAGTTTTAGCATTCATCTCCCAGTAGTCAGCCAGCAATAACTTTAGGGAAGGATCTTGTTTACTAGCCACAAGAAACTGCATCTGCCAATTCTCAGCATCATTTGCTGTGGCAGAATCTAGTTGCAAGCAAAGGTGAAAGGAAGAGTCAGCTTGGGTACGGGCAATCTTAGTTTTCCACTCCAACCACTGTTGATACTCTGGCAAAGTCGCATTGCTAATGCTGGCATCGGGCTTGCGGGAATGAAAGCAATGATCAATTAAAGAATCAGCAATCTTTTTCGCAAAAGCGGCGGTAGATTGGGTATGAGTCACTAAGTTGCGAAGTAGATATTCTGAAAAGTGACGCAACAAAGTCTCTGGTTCAAAAAACTCCACAGTTTCCCTGGGTAGAGATGAACCCGCCAAACAAATTGGCGGCATATATTCCCGGTATTTGGCAATATTTTCTTCATACTCTTCAGAAACAATTTCCCAAGTAGGATAGATAGCAAAATCAGTGCTTTTATTCGATTTTCCCCGGCCTTTTTTCTGCTTCGTTTTGGTTTCCAACTGTCGATACTTCAAGGCAGGAATATACTGATCCTTAAGAATTATCGGTTTAAAAGCTTGGGTGTAATGATACCAAAACAACAAATCCGAACCCAATTGAAATTCACCTAAGTTATATAGTGCCAAAAAGTGAACATCATTAAGAAACCTAACGACATTAACCGCCGTCGCCAGGTGAGAAGGATCGGTTTTCGTCGCAGCCACAGTTTGATAACAATCTACTTCCCAATATTGCAACTCCTCATAAAAATCCGGAACTTCTGCTTCCAAATACTTAGTTAATTCTGGCGAAGGAAGGGGCTGATCATTAACTGTAGGTAAGGCAAAATATTGGGGGAAAATGCGTTCTTGTAATTGCCTGGTACTCTCTTTTAACCCCAATTCTTCTCTCAAGAAAGTAACTAAATCATCCTTCCTCAAATGTCTAGGATGAATTTTCTCCTCACCAGTTTTTCTCTTACTTAAAGGAACTTCAACCCACAGACAAAAAGAACCTGACTGCACAAAATCAGATTCAGCATCGGGTATCCAGCTACCATGAAGAACTTTCATTATTACAATGACTAAATGTAGCTCATTCTAAGAGTTGACCATTAATTTACCAAAAGAGAGTTACAAGATCAAGTTGAGATGGAGAAGTAATAAGTAATAAGTTAAGAATATACTATTCCCTATTGGCTATAGTCTGCGTCAATGCTATGGGTTTGTACTTCTCGTCTCGATAAAGAGAATCCTAATTAGAGAATAAGTAGATTAAGGTAAATAAACTGAAGTAAAAATCCTTGTAAGCTTTATTTTGCCGTTACTGTCACCTCGATTTTATTATCCTGCCCTACTTATGTACATAAGCTCAACTAACCATTGATAATTGTAAGGCTTGCCTTTGCCGCAGGCATCATTGATCATTGATCAGATACTTATCATTGAAAAAAATGCGTATAGCTAAAAATATCACAGAACTTGTTGGCAAAACTCCTTTAGTTCGTTTAAATTCTATTCCTCAATCTGAAGGCTGTGTTGCCAAAATTGTCATCAAACTTGAAAGCATGAATCCCGCCGCTTCGGTTAAGGATCGTATTGGTGTCAATATGATTGAAGCCGCAGAAAGAGAAGGATTAATTGATCCTGCTTCCACAGTCTTAGTTGAACCAACTTCGGGTAACACAGGAATTGCCCTGGCTATGGCTGCTGCAGCTAAGGGTTACAAACTAATTTTAACTATGCCGGATAGTATGAGTTTAGAACGTCAGAAAATGTTACGGGCTTATGGGGCTTATTTAGAACTAACTCCTGGTAGTAAGGGAATGAAAGGGGCGATTCAAAAAGCCCAAGAAATTGCGGAATCCACCTCAAACGCCTTCATGCCCCAACAATTTAGTAACCCCGCTAACCCAGAAATCCATCGCCTCACCACCGCTAGGGAAATTTGGGCTGATACTGACGGGGAAGTAGACTTTGTGGTAGCAGGAGTTGGTACAGGGGGAACTATAACTGGGATAGCGGAAGTTATCAAACAAAAGAAACCCGAATTTCAGGCGATCGCAGTTGAACCGATAGATAGTTCAGTACTTTCAGGGGGAAAACCAGGTTCCCATAAAATTCAAGGTATTGGGGCTGGTTTTATTCCCGAAGTCCTCAAAATGGATCTGATTGATGAGGTGATAACAGTCACCAATGAAGAATCCTTCACTTACAGCCGCCGTTTAGCCAAAGAAGAAGGCATCCTTTCTGGCATCTCCACGGGGGCCGCTTTGTGCGCCGCAATTAAAATCGCTCAACGACCAGAAAATGAAGGTAAACTAATTGTCACCATCCAACCCAGTTTTGGTGAACGCTACCTAAGTACTCCTCTATTCCAAAATGAAGAACAAGACCAAAAATACAAAGAGTTAGCCATGAATTGAAACACAGTATAAGTGTAGGGAATAGGGAATAGGAAACAGTAAGTTCTTTGCTTATTACTTATCACTTATTACTTATTACTTATCAATCATCCTCCCCTTCCACCATCGCCCGATACTCATCTGAAGTTAGGGTATCTTCTAACTCATCATCAGGATTAGTTAGGCGTACTTTCAGTAACCAGCCTTCACCGTAGGGGTCTTCAGTAATAGTTTCTGGAGACTCAATCACATCTTCGTTGCGGTCAATCACCGTACCTTCTACGGGAGGATAGAGGTCTTCTACAGCCTTCACAGATTCGATTGTACCGCAGCTTTCCCCAGGTTCTAGGGCATCGCCGAGTTCTGATAATTCTAAGAAAACAATATCTCCTAGTTGATCAAGGGCGAAAGCACTAATACCAATAGTGGCGATTTCACCATCTAAACGCACATATTCATGGCTATCGAGATACTTCAAATCATCGGGATATTCTAAAGCCATATTACATCCTCAAATCTAAATAAGGGAGTTTTAGCGGCATAAGCCATTATTTTTATATCACTTCTCTAGACTTTAGTGCGATCGCTAAGAATTTCATAACCCGTTAGGGTCACTAATACCGTATGTTCAAATTGGGCGGAAAGGGCATTATCGGCGGTTACTACAGTCCATCGGTCGGAGAGAATGCGAGTAATTTTCGATTTAGCATTTAAAATTGGTTCAATGGCCAAGGTCATCCCTGGTTTTAGCTGAACATTTGGTAATTCGTTGGTACGAAAGTTAAAAACCGAGGGGGCTTCGTGGAGGTTGCGACCGACACCATGACCTGTATAATCTTCCACAACGCTATAACCTTTGGCTTTAACATAGTCTTCAATCGCCCCAGCAATATCTAAAAGATGGTTATCTGGTTTTACTTGTTCAATACCTTTATATAAAGCTGCTTCAGCCGCCTCAATTAACCTCGCCGCATCTGAAGACACTTTCCCCACCGCAATGGTAATGCAGGAGTCGCCATGAAAGCCGTTTTGATATGCCCCTGTGTCTACTTTTAAAACATCTCCTGAACGAATAATTTTTTTCCGACTGGGAATACCATGAACAACTTCGTTATTCAAACAAACACAAATAGAAGCAGGAAAGCCATGATACCCTTTGAAACTAGGAGTTGCCCCCATTTCTCTAATGCGTTTTTCGGCATAGGTATCTAAGTCTGCGGTAGTCATTCCCGGTTCAACCATCCCTGCAATTTCTTTCAACACCGTCGCCACAATTTGACCGGATCGGCGCATAATTTCTATTTCTTGTTCAGATTTAATTTCAATTTTGCGGCGATTTCTTTTTAAGGAAGGTAGCCGAAAAGTCAGCTTTTTTTTCTCCCCCTTAACTGAGTTTTTTTTGGAAAGCAGTTTGGTTAAAATTTTCATAAATTAAAGTTTTAAGTAGTCGTACAAAATTATTTGCATATTTTACTATTCAGTTATATTAATTTCTCCCTGCTCCCTCAAACCAAAATTTAGTACCTTACAAGTAAGAGAATTGCCATTAAAGCTTAACAGCTTAACCATCAAGTAAAGTCCCTGTCAAACGTAAAAAGACATCTTCTAAGTTAGCCGGGCGACGGGTTAGGCGAATTGGTTCTGCACTGCATAACTGCTCCCATAAAGGCTGATAATTCTCAAGGGGTAAACTGACAATATAACCGCTACCAAAACGGCGATACCAAGTACAATATTCTGCGGTTAATGCTTCTAATGTTTCTGGGGCAATGCCTTCAACTTCTACCACTTCTTGACCGACGGTACGTAAAATTAGTTCTTCAGGTGTTCCTTGATCAATGACTTTTCCATGTTGCAGTAACAGCAGTCGGTCACACAATCTCTGGGCTTCGTCCATATAATGGGTGGTTAAGAGAATGCCCCGCCCGTTTTGTTTTAATTGAGTAACTAAACGCCAAAAATCCTGTCTGGCATCAGGATCTAGTCCTGTGGTTGGTTCATCAAGAAAGATGATTTGCGGTTGATTGATTAAGGCCCTAGCTAAGACAAGACGGCGCTTTAAGCCTCCTGAAAGTTCATCAAGACGGCTTTTGCTATAATCTTCTAATCCCACTTGAGCAAGCAACTCTCCAGCCCGTTTCCGAGCCATTTTACCTGTGATGCGGTAGTGGTGGGCAAAATGAATGAGATTTTCCCTAACCAAAAAATCAGGATCGAGATTGTCTTCTTGGGTGACAATCCCCATTAAATTACGGGCATCCCTACCCTGAGATTGTACCTGATAGTCTCCTATTTGCACAAAGCCACGAGTAGGAACAACAAAACCGTACAACATTCCTACTGTGGTGGTTTTGCCTGCACCATTAGCCCCTAACAACCCTAAAACTTCCCCCCCAGAGAGGGTAAAATTAACTCCCTCAACTACGGTGGAATCGCCATAGGATTTCCATAAATCATGGGCAGTGAGAGTAAGCTTTTCTGAACTGACAGGAGGGGGTTGTAATTCCACGAGAATCGGGGGTCTGAGTCTTACCTAAAACCGTAATAATTACAGGTTATCATTTCTATATTCCCAATCTTACCCAAAATTAAAAGAAACATTTGCTCGAAAAATAAATATGTCAAAAATTATTATTGGTATTCATGGTCTAGCTAACAAACCTCCCCAAGAAATTATTGAACTTTGGTGGAAGCAATCTTTAGTTGAAGGGTTACAAAAAAATTGTAGTTATCAAAATACAGGTTTTGATTTTAGGTTGGTTTATTGGGCTGATTTATTATACAAATATAATCTTCATAATGATAAAGACTTTGATTTTGATGAACTCTACAATCGCCAGCCCTATATTGAAGCTAAACCAGGAGCCTTAAAACCCTATCCAGAAGGAAGATTTTCCGAATTAAGAAAGTTTTCTTTTGGTACTATTGGTAGTGCTATCGATTTGATGACTAAAGATTTTGGCATTAATTTAGCAGCAAGTTTATTTATCAATAAAATCTTTAGGGATTTGAATTTATATTATGCTAATGACCGAGAAATTAAAAATCGTTCTGGTGATCTTGAACTAGCTAGGAAAGTTCTTCGTGATGAGCTTAAGAATGTTTTATACCAAGAAAGTGATAAGGAAATTATGCTCATTGCCCATTCTATGGGTTCAATTATTTCTTATGATGTTTTAAGGGATTTAGGACGCACTAACCCTGAGATAAAAGTTCCCCATTATATAACTATTGGTTCTCCTTTAGGCTTACCTACTGTCAAAGGAAAAATCCTGCAAGAAAGAGATTACGATGCTAGAGTCCGTACCCCTTCTATTGTGACTAGAACTTGGGTTAATTACGCAGACAGAAGAGATCCTGTAGCTACAGATAACCATTTGTCTGATGATTATCAAGCTAATAATAAAGGGATTAAAGTTTTTGATGATTTAGTGATGAATGATTACGAGTTACCCTATCAAGTTGGTAAGACTAACTCCCACAAATCCTACGGTTATTTGCGTACTCCGGAATTATCTATGCAGGTTAAATCTTTTTTGAAAAACGGCTAATTATTAATTAGGGCAGGTTTATTTTCAGGGTTGATACCATAAATTTGAAACTCAAACCTACCCCTACTATTACACCATTTTAGCTAGCAGATACCTCTTCTAAGTAACTAAATATTTAGAAAAAGAAGACCTAACCTATTTAGTTAAACCAGCCTTTTTCTGTTTGCGTAAAGCGGAAGTTGTACCTAAGCCAGCTAAAGCGAAAAGTCCAAGGATAGAAGTTGGTTCAGGAACAGAAACATCATTCAATTTAGCAAACAACATAGTTTGATTAGCCTGGCCTTCTTCTGTAATAAATTGATTGACTTTGGGGCCATCAATAGTGTCAGAAAATCCTAATATTTTGAGATTGTAAGTCTTGCCATCAATCTCAACTGTTTCACTAGAAGTAGCATCAGGAATACTGACAACATCTGGACAAATAGTTGCACCCATAGGATCACAAGGAGGAGTATTAGGAGTTTCATTGTGAGCAAAATCAAAGGTGAAATCCTGATTAAAAACTGCACCATTTGCTATATCTAGGTTTAAGTTTAAAGTTGCACCTAAGATAGAACTACCACCACCAATAACAAAGTTATTGTGGGTAAAGGTTCCTAGTTTAAATATGGCTCCATCTATCGCATCACTATCTAATAATATCCCCCCGTTACCAGCGAAGTTATAGGAACTTTGAGGACTGCCAGTACCCCAAGCAAGAGTATCTGTACCCTCACCATTAATATTAAGACCACCAACAGGATCTGACCAAGTAGCATCGCTAGTGATAGTTATTGCTTGGGCTAATTGACTCCAGCTTAAACTTAAAGCAACAGCAGTAGTAATAGTGCCTAAACTTTTCGCCAAAAGATTCATTTTTTCTTTCTCCAAGAATTGATTTATTTTAGTTGTATTTTTTGTTGACCTGGATGTAAATCAAATTAGTAAAAGCATTACGAGCATCTCGTTAAAGAGTTGGTCTGTAATAGCTTATTGCTTACTTGAAACTAACTAACAAGTAACCAGGTACTCCTACATCTAAAATGCTGCTTTTTAAAAAAATCAAAGATGAAAGCTTCATTTATTTTCTCTTGATTGGCAACAGTCGTAAATAACTGTTGCCTCAGTACCTATGTCTAAATACTACACATGAAAAATAATTATCAGAACAAAGTTTATATTTCTAAATCTGAACCAAGACATTGCTTTTATTATTTACAATTGCTTTATAAATAAGTAATATTTGTCAATTTCAAATAATAATTCACTATTTATGCCAAATGATTTCAGTTGTTTTTGAGTACTTTAAGTGAAGCAATTAATCCCTTTAAAGAAGCTTTATATATCTTCTCGGTAAAGTCTTTATGCTTAAATCAGTTAAATAAAGTGATTTTACGTAGGTATGTCCTGTTTTTCTCAACTTGCGAAGCAAGGGAAAAGCTCATGTATTTTACGAAACAAAGAAACTTTACCTCATGGCACTAAAACTTATTGGCGATCGCAGATTACTAATTATAGGAAAGACCATCTCCCAATAAGGAATTGACAATATAATTTAATTGATTATTCCCTACTTCTGGTAATATCGATAGTGATTTCACCATTAAAGTCGGGGATGGGTGCAGCTAATTTGGTTAACTCCACTCTGACTTGCTGAATCGGATCTATAGCTAAAATTGCTTTAGCAATCTCTGTAGCTAATTTTTCGATTAAGTCGAATTTAGCTGTTTGGACAATTTGTTTAACTGTAGAAATTGCTTGGCGATAATCAAGGGTTTTGGTGAGATCATCGCTGCTTCCTGATGTGGTTAAGTCTAACCACAAAGTTAAATCCACTTCAAACCATTGTCCTAAAACTTTTTCTTCCTGCAAATATCCGGTATATCCGTAGCAGCGAATTTGAGAAACTTTGATTCGATCCATATCTAGATAATCTGTCAATCTTCAATTGACGGGTAAAAAGTTAGGCAAAAAAGAGATAAATTGTTAATGAGAATAGTGTACCTGGATTTGGCTCAACTTTTTGTATTAAGCTCAAACTGGCTTTAGTATTTTTTTGAGTAAATAATGAAAGTTTGGCAAGTTGATTTTTATCGCCGACAATCACCAAACCCACAAGAACAAATTGTTTGGGAATTGATTATCTGCCAACCGGAAGGTGAGTTGGTTTTTGAGGCACAATGCTTACAATCTCAGGCTAATTCAGCTTGGTTAATTGAGCAATTACAAAGGGCCGCTTCAGGAAAGTTACCAACTAAGTTGCAGGTATTTCGTCCCCAATCTTTAAATTTAGTAACCTTAGCGGGGGAAAAGCTGGGTATAGAGGTGGAAGCTACCCGCCATACCATCCCTTTGAAACAAGAATTACTACAACGCAACAACTCCATTGAAGTTGAGGAAAATCCTCCCCAAGCCTTACCCGATCAGTTGTGGGGAGATAAATGGAGTTTCGTAACCTTTCCGGCAGGGAGTTTAGAAGAAATATTCGGTGATCGCCCCATTCCCATCCGCAGTTTACCAACTTCCCTCTTACCGATTAATTTAGGTATTGCTTCCACAGTTAAAGTACCGGGAGTCGTCATTTATGGGGGCAGAAAGTCAATGCAAATCGCAAGTTGGTTACAAGGAGTTAAACCAGCAGCATTGAATTACATTCCCACAGAAGTAGATAAATCTGGGGGGTTGATTTTAGCCGGGGGATTAGTAGATCGTTGGATTGTTGCCACTTTTGAAGATGAAGAGGTTGCTAGGGCAGCAAAAATCTATGAAGAAAGGAAGCAGGCTAGCCAAGGATTACATTTTCTCCTCATCCAACCTGATGATTCCGGCATAACAACAAGTGGGTTTTGGCTACTTATATAAGGGATGGCACTTAGGGTTCATGCAAACTTAAAAATATGCCCAAGTAATTGATATTAGGCGCTTTGAAAGCAATATTTTATTTAACTTCATCTAATCTTTATACAAATAGAAAAAACTACATCGTATCTTTACCTAAGTGATTCGGAACTCCGTTAACTTGGTTGTATAGAAACAAATACCGGAGTTTCATCTTATGTTTTCTCTTAAAAAACTTGCTCTCACTGCTGCTGGATCTGGATTAATCGCTTTAGGTTTAGGTTTTGCTGAAGCAGCCCAAGCTTTCTCTTGGAATTACACAGCCGATAGTTTCGCTGACGGTACTGGAAATGGTCAAGTTGGTGGAGATTACGAAATCTTTGGTACAGCTTACGCTCAAAAAGGAAATCGTCTCTATATTGGTATCAATAGCAATCTAGCTAAGGGAGGTGTAGCTTATAACGGTGCGGCTG
Organism: uncultured cyanobacterium; assembly: GCA_963793425.1. Lineage (GTDB taxonomy): Bacteria > Cyanobacteriota > Cyanobacteriia > Cyanobacteriales > CAWCAG01 > CAWCAG01. The sequence continues at coordinate 38,053 of CAWCAG010000005.1, forward strand.
ATGGCAACATCAACTACGGAGACTTCTTCTTCAACTTCTCTGGCAAAAACTTCAACACAGCAATGAAAGACGGAGATTTATTTGCTGTCAAATTCGCCGAAGGTAATGACTCTGGCGCTACAGAATTGGGGCTTTATGGCGGAGTACAAGCCAAAAGTGTCACTAAACAAAATAGTGGTTTTGACAGCTTAAAGAAATACAACGACGCGATTAATAAGCAAACTGAAAAAGATGCTTCTCTAGGAGATTTGACAATTCAACAAAGCTACGACTATTTAGGAAAAAATAGTTCTGTTCTTAATGTCATCGACACTTATGATACAGTAGTCAGCAACGATGTCACCTTTATTGATGACTTCAGCAGCTTAGGACTCGATTTTGCTAGTAATTTGGGTAAAACTGGTAAGTACACCTACGGTTTCAGCTTTGATGTCTCTAGCCTTCCGAAAGGAGACTTTATTGCTCACTTACTAGTAGAATGTGGTAACGATAGTGTTGCTATCCTTGGTGATATTGAAACACAAGATGTCCCTGAGCCAGCCACAGCCGCTAGCTTAGCTGTATTCGGATTAGGCTTAGCTATGCGTCGTCGCCAACGCCGTCAAGCTTAAGTTGTATAATTTAAGGACAGCTAGCAATCAGGGGTGATTTTGTTAGCAGAGAAGACGAAAGCAACTAATAACAGATTTCGCAGTTACACGAGAAAGTTTACTTAATTCAAGTTGAATCTCTTCAATTTCAACGAACTAACCTTCCTCAAAATCTAAAACTTTCCCGTTAAGATAGTAAGAGTCTTTGCCATTGCCTTCTATCTTATGTCAAAAGAACAAATACGCATTTTCCCTGCACCTCCTCCTCCTGCGGAGATATTTGCTACCCATCAATTAGCCCACGAATTTCGCCGGGAAGCAGAATATCGCCAGGAATTCAAAGAATATTGCCAGTGGTATCGCCAAACCGCTTTGCAACACCAACAAGAAGTAGCAGCAATGCGTAATGACATTAATATTTTTGGTTGGTTGGTAGGGGGAAGGAGTAAGCAAAGCCTACCGCCCGCGAATTAATTCGGGGCTGATAGCTAAAGTCATACCAAATCGGTGTTGAGTCACATGACTTATCTGTTGGGGTAGGGAGCAGGGAGTAGGAAGCAGGGAGAAGGGTTTGAAAACTTTATTCCTTGATTTTATAAAGGCACTTTATGAAACGGATTTGGTGTCATCTGAAGATGACTGGGGGTTTAATAACCGGATTTGGTATTAGATGCACCCTCATATAAAATAACGCACAACTACTCATCGTATGGCTTGGCGTTGCTGTTTAGGCATCATTGATTAAAAATGTCTCTAGCTGCTTTGGTGAGGGCTTCGATGATGCTTGCTTGGCTGAAGTTTAATTGGGGAGGATTTATTTTTTGCCCAAAAACTTGCTCAAATAATTGAGGATCGGGGTTTAATATCATTGAACCATGTTGCAATACGACATTGCCACGACGTAACTGGGCGCTACCGATTAACTTTTGTCCCTCACTTGTCACTAAGTCTGCACCAGTAGCAGTGGCAAAGCAGTTAGGATTACCAATATATCCCCTGCCCTTTTCCCCATAATGAAGATCAACTCCGAGGGATCGCCAACCTTGAATGAGAAATTGACAAATATATTGGTATACATCCAATAGCTTGCCAGGAGGCTTAGAAGTCACCACCATATAGGTTAAATCTCCTTGATGCAATACAGCCCTCCCTCCTGTGGGGCGGCGTACTAAATCCACAGGTTTACCTTGCCAGGATAAATTGTGCCAGTGGGTAGGAAATTTGCGTTGATGGTAACCCAGAGAGATAGTTGCAGGATGCCAAGTATAGAAACGTAGAGTTGTCGGCTGTTGATTTTGGCGATGTTGTTCTAAAAGCCATTCATCAAAAGCCATATGTTGGATTCCCGATGCTGTAGAAAAAGGCAGAAAAATCATTAAACATTTAGCAACTAGCAACTAGCCATTAGCCATTAGCCATTAACCAACCAAAGAAACCTCCGTTTCAGTCATCTTATCTGGCACTGAAGAATTATTTTCTCGTAGTAAGGTTGCAGTGCTTTTAATACAACCAGCTACAGGTAAAGCAATCAACACCCCTAAAACTCCTGCAACCTTAGCTCCGATGAGTAAAGAAACTAAAATCCACACGGGATTAAGGCCAATAAATCCTCCTAACAGTTTGGGGGCGACACCATTTTCAACAGCTTGTTCAATAACAACAGCTACAACAAGCACTCTTAAACCTAACCAAAAACTCTTTAAGGCAACTAAGAAACTAACCACAAAAATACTTGAGATTGCACCGAAAGGAAACAAAGCCATCACCCCAACCCCTAAGCCAAACAAGAGGCTAAAGGGAACTTGCAAAATTGTGAAAGCTAAAGTCATGGATGAACCAATGATAGCTGCTAAGGAAGCTTGACCAATAAAGTAATTGTTAAAGTTTTGCCGTAAGAGTTGTTGTATCTGCGAAGCCGCAGGTTGAGGTAGCCATTCTCCTACACCATTCCACACTTTTGAGCCTTGCAGAAGTAGGTAAAAGGTGAGTACTATGATCAAGATTGAATCAACAATGTTGCCTACAGTCCCTAAAGCAAAACCAAGAATTTCTCCAGTGAAAGATTGCAGCAACTCAGAAATTTTGGCAGCGAGTTGACTGGCTACCCCACTAAGTTCGACGGGGAAGTTACGGGCAGTAGCCCACTCATTGAGGGTTTGCAGTTGTTGAGTCCCAGATTCTAGCCAAGAGGGAAGACGTTCTGCTAATTCTACTATTTGTTCTACAATTATGGGGGCTAAGGTGACACCTAAAATTCCTAAAACCAAGAAAGCAATGAGGAAAACTCCCAGTACAGCATAGCCACGTTTGATGCGGCGAGAAGTAAGCAATTGAACGGGATAATTTAAGATGAAGGCGAAGAGGTTGGCGGTGATGAAAACTGTGATTAAAGATTCAAAGTAGTGAAATACTATGAGGAATACCCAGCCATTGAGAATGATCAAGGGGAAAGATAAAGCCCACTTAACCCAAGATGGTAGTTTGTCGGTTAATGCCATATCAATTTATCATTTATCATTAAACATTGAGCATTTTTCCTAGTTAACTAACTGCCAGTTTTGATTGAAAAACCGGCGGTAGATACCTTGGGTAATTAAGGAAGTTACTATAAGATTAACTAATATTTGCATAAAGAGTAGCAAGATTTCATAGGAAGCAGCGTTGAGAGGATCTACTCCGGCTAATAACTGCCCAGAGAAAAAAGCTGGTATCGTTGCCATAGCTATCACCGTCATTTGATTAAGGGTGGGGATTAAGCCTGCCCTAATTGCCTCTCGATGATAAGCAGTTATAGCCTGCTGAGGAGTTGCCCCCAAACTGAGATGGGTTTCAATTTCTAGGCGGTTGTTATTGATGGCACTTACTAAACGTCCTCCGGTTATGGTAGAAGCATTAATAGCATTAGCTAAAATCATGGCAGTTATGGGGATGAGATATTGAGGTTGATACCAAGTATCGGGTTGAACAATTAAGATTGTGGTATAGCACAAAATAACTGCGATCGCAGTTAAGATTGCTCCCCAAATAATTAAAAATAAGCCCCTCAGTTTTTTACCCAGGTGACTATTAATAAAAACTGCGGCAATAACAGACATTACCCCGACAGTTATTAGTACTAGCCAAGGATTATTAAAGATAAAAATAAAATCCAGGACATAAGCTACTGCTAACAACTGCACCAAAGATCGCCCTGTAGCTATGATAATTTGGCTGGATAAACCTAGCTTTTGCCAACTCGCAATACCAAGGGCAATTCCAATTAAGATTAAGGATAGGATTAAGTCAAAAAAGTTTAGTTGGTTCAATCAATTTCCTTCAATTCTTTGTTGCACTCTCTGACGGGAAGAAGAAGAAGAAAAAGCTTCGTAAACAGTATACCAATTTGCTTTATCTACTACTCTAGGATAAAGCATTACTGCTACATCTTCTTGTTCTGCCGGGAATCTAAAAGCTGCAATAATTTCTTTAACTTGGGCGACAGTAAAATAGCCGGCCCTGGCAGGTTGTGCTAAAAATTCCATTTGATTAGGGCGACTGCGCTTAAGTGCTGTGATAAATTGAGCAAACTCCCTCTCATTCATCAAGACACCAACAGAAGTATCCCCAGGAAGATTACTTCCTTGATAACTACCTATAGCACTGTAGATACGGCGTACCCAATTAATAACTTCAGCCTGCTGATTAGTACTTACTCCTGCCACAATAATAGTGGCTTGGGTGGCTCTACCGGAAGTTATGCTACAATCAACCACAGCTTTCAGGTTACCTCTTGTACCAGTGGCAGAAACAGAACTTTTAGCTAAGTTACGAAAACCTTCATTCCTTAAAACAGCCTGTGCCAACTCCACGCAACCTTGACTATTGGTATTTAACTGTAGGTAAGCATATTGTAACTCCGCAGCGGCGATCGCTCTTGTGGCAGTGCTTAATAAACTGAAGCTACAAGCGATCACTAAAGTTGGATAGAGATTTTTCATAATGTCCTGTGAAAGTGTAGAGTATTTGAGACGAGTAGGCAATAGCGTTTGTTGCTAGGAAGGAAAGGCAAAGATTATGAAGATTACTATTCTTGGCTGTGGTTATGTCGGTAAAGCTGTGGCAAATAAATGGAATGCTGCTGGGCATAATCTTACTGTTACGACAACCACCCCGGAAAAGGTGACAGAATTAGAAAAAGTTGCTCAGAAAGTAGTAGTTTTAAAAGGAGATGATCTTCCTGCCCTAACTAAACTAATTGCTGACCAAGAAACAATTCTTTTCAGTATTGGAGCAAAAAAACGTACCGTCGCCGCTTATCAAGAAGCCTATCTAAATACTGCGAAGAATTTAGTTACTGCCCTAGAAAATAGTTCTACAGTTAAACAGTTAATTTATACCGGAAGTTATGCTCTTTATGGTGATCAAAAAGGAGAGTGGATTGATGAAACTGCTCCCCTTGTCCCTGAAAATGAATATGGCCAGATATTAGCAGAAACAGAGCAAGTTTTATTGAATACTAACTTACCAGTCTGTATCTTCCGTTTAGGAGGAATTTACGGCCCTGGCAGAGAAATAATTAAAATTTTCCGTAGTTTGGCTGGCACGACTCGTCCTGGTACAGGAGAAGATGCAGCTAATTGGATTCATTTAGATGATATTGTCTCTGCTTTAGAATTAGCAAGAGCAAAGAAATTAGCGGGAATTTACAACTTGGTAAATGATGTTCCCTTAACTAAAAAACAGTTGTTAGACAAAATATGTAATAAACATGATTTAGCACCCGTTAGCTGGTCTAATTCCCCTGATTATACAAGTCCTTATAATGCTCGGCTATCTAACCAAAAAATTAAAGATGCTGGTTTGAAATTAATACACCAGGAAACTGAGGTTTAGGAGCAATAAGTTGTGTTGTCAGGCATTTAATTTACTTATTGGGATTGACGGGGTGATGGGGAGCCAGGGAGCAAGTAAGCTTAAAAGGATAATCAAACTATCCGGACTAGCTATTTACTTTTAAGCATTATATTGGGTAGTTTAAAGAAAACCAACTTTTTAAATAATGATTCGGGAAATACGCATTGATAACTACAAATCTATCAAGCAACTTAAACTAAATTTAGGTAGAGTTACAGTTTTAATTGGTGAAAATGGTTGCGGTAAGACCAATATTTTAGAAGGTATTGCCTTAGTTGCTGCTGCGGCTAGTGATAGATTAGACAATGAGTTTTTAAACTCTAGAGGTATCCGAGTCACAGAACCACAATTGATGCGTTCTGGTTTTGAAGCAAACCAAGGAACTCAAAATATTAAAATCTCTCTTTCTGGGGATAACAAATTAGAATTTAGCTGTTCTCTCCAAAATGATAATAAACCTTATTCCCAATGGATTAATCGCGAATCAAAAAAATTACATGACACAGTTTCTTTATTAAACTTTTTAGACCAGAAGTATCAAAACTTAGGAGGAAGCAGCGAAGAATATAAAAGTATTTTAAGGCGGTTTTTACAGAAACAGCAGATGCTAGATAAGCTATCAGACTTGCAAAGATTTGTTGTCTATTCTCCTCAAAAACAAGAGTTACGTACCTTTGAAAAAGAAGAACAGCTTCAACCTTTAGGAATACATGGAGAAGGACTATTCAAACTGTTAACTGTCTTAAACTCCCACTCCAACCAAACTAAACTAGAAGAAATTAAGCAGAAGCTTAAGCTAATATCTTGGTTTGAAGATTTTACTATTCCTTCCAATCTATCTCCCAATGAAAGAAAAATTGCTATTAAAGATAAATTCCTAGATGCAAATTTAGCTTACTTCGACCAAAAAAGTGCTAACGAAGGATTCCTCTTTCTACTTTTTTACTTTACCCTCTTCATTAGTAAAGAAACCCCTACATTTTTTGCTATTGATAATATTGACGCTTCTTTACATCCGAAACTATGTAGTCAGTTGATTAAAGAGTTGGTACAACTAGCCGTAAAAAATAATAAACAGGTAATTGTTACTGCTCATAATCCAGCGATTTTAACTGGCTTGGATCTTGATAATGATGAGCAGAGAATCGTAGTTGTTTACCGTAACAATGCTGGCCATACTCAAACAAAACGTATCCTGAAGCCAAAAACTGCTGAAGCGAAAAAAAAGGCGAGCTAAATTGTTATTATTAATAACCAATATTTAACGATAAATGATTAAAATCGCTTACTTGGAATGCCCGACAGGAATTGCTGGGGATATGTGTTTGGGGGCTTTGGTTGATGTTGGTGTACCTTTACCTTACTTAACTGAACAATTAGAGGGTTTAGGTATTAAAGAAGAATACCAACTTAAAGCAGAGAAAGTTAAACACAATGGGCAAATTGGTACAAAAGTCCAGGTGAATTTATGCCCTGAATCCTCAAGTAACCATCACCATCACCCTCCTGCCAGACATTTACCAGAAATTGAGAAAATGATTCACCAAGCAAACTTACCCTCACGGGTAACAGCTTGGAGTTTGCGAGTATTTCGCCAGTTAGCTGAGGCAGAAGGGGCAGTCCATGGAACTTCACCAGAGAAGGTACACTTCCATGAAGTAGGGGCAACAGATGCCCTGATAGATATTATTGGTACTTGCTTAGGTTTAGATTGGTTAGGCATTGAACATCTATATTGCTCTGCTTTACCCACTGGAGGGGGTACTGTCAAAGCCGCCCACGGATTGCTCCCTGTACCTGTACCTGCGGTTTTGAAGCTTTGGGAAACACGCCAAGTACCAATTTATAGTAACGGCATCAATAAAGAGTTAGTCACCCCTACAGGGGCAGCGATCGCCGTAGCTTTAGCCACAGATTTTGGTTCTCCTCCCATGATGGAATTAGTGAAAGTAGGATTAGGAGCAGGTACTGCTCAATTACCCTTACCTAATTTACTACGTCTGTGGCTTGGCAATGTTGCCCAATCACCAAAAACAGACATTATCTCGGTTTTAGAAACCCAAATTGATGATTTGAATCCTCAAGTTATTGGCTATGTATTTGAGGAATTATTTAAAGTGGGGGCTGTTGATGTTTTTAGCCAAGGAATTGGTATGAAAAAGTCTCGCCCTGGTATTCTTTTAACTGTTATTTGTCATCCTGAAAAAGTGGCAGTTTGTGAAGCGGTTTTATTTAAAGAAACCACTACTTTAGGTATTCGCCACCGCACCCAAGCAAGAAGTATTTTGTCAAGGGAAATTCAAGAAGTAAAAACAGCTTATGGTGTGGTGCGGGTTAAGGTAGCTAGTCAAGAAGTTAACGGAGCAAAAAAGATATTTAATATACAACCAGAGTATGAAGATTGCGCCCAATTAGCTAGAATGAATAACCAAACTTGGCTCACTATTCACCAAATGGCTTTAGATGCTTGGTATAGCAAATAATTTAAAGATTCTGTCACCTTAATTAGGAGAAAGTTTAGTTCTGTCGCTTCTTGATCATAGTACTAAAAGTTCCCAGAGCAATTAGTCCTAATATTGAACTAGGTTCTGGGACAGAAGTATTAGGAGGATAATCTTCCCAAGCTTTAATAGAAGTGAAAGCATTAGGAGAAAAGACAGTAACACCTGGTGCTAAATTAAGCAAAACTAAACCAGTAGAACTAATTTCTGGAGGTAAATCTTCCGATGTCCAACTATCTTGACTATAATTAAAGAGTGCCAAAGATTGATAATTATCTGGATAATTAGGATCGAAATCTTCAAAACCATCGAAGATAAGTACATCTGTGGTAATTCCCGAAGAATTCTCAAAATTATCCGCTACAACTAGGGAATTATTTAAACCAGTGAAAATTTTCTCCCCTACAAATATTTCAAAAGATAGACTTGCTTTTTGATATAAACTACCAAAGTTTGTTACTACAGGAGCTACAGAATTATTAAAAATAAAGTTACCTTTAACTAACTCTCCAGTATTGAAGTTGTTAAAATTAAACTCCAAACTAAAAATAGCTGCTTGAACTGGAGTTATGGTTAAGCTTATCAAAGCCACCAAGGTAGTTACAATAGTAGTAACTGAAAAACTATTTCTTAAGCTCATGACATTATTATTCCCGGCGTAGTTGAGATGCTGACAAGAAGATGATGATTTGCGTGCTGAGGTAGATTCCCTTAATTAAGGTATGAGATGCAGCCAGTTATGGAGATTTTCTTCACCTTAACTTCTAGATACAACTTTCTTTCCTTAATTCTTTTGTGATAGTTGCATAATCTAAAAGCAAAGAAAGAATCGGCGCTCAGATTGCGATTGCCACCTTGTTTATTTATTCAAACAAATTTTTTAGGTATAGAGAAAAATAATTTCTCAAGCATTAATTTATTTAGTTAATTAACTCAACAAACTGACTAACCACTCCGACAAATTCTGAGGTTGACTCGTAGGGGAGTACATTGCGCCCTGATATTTGTTTACCTTCACTGTTAGGAAAATGTTTCAGGTAAGCTTCTAAGCGTTGTGCTGGGGTTTCGGTAAATCCTTCCCGACTAATACTAGAAGCCTGTTTTCCCATCACAACTAAAGTTGGTTGATTAATCTGGGCAATTGATTGAGAATAATCCTGTCGCCAAAATCCTGAGAGGAAAGAAAAAACTGCATGGCGACTAGCAAGATTTTGAGATCCTTCTTTTAAAGTATTTAACCATTCTTCATCTACAGCCTCTGATGCAGCAAAAAGTTGGCGTATAGAAAAAGACTGCAAAAATTGGCGACGACGGGCATAACGATAAAAAGCATTGCCAAAAGGAGAAGCAAACAAATTCCAAGCTAGGCGCTGTTGCAGAGATTGCTTATCCTCGCTAATTAATCTCCAAGCTGGAGGCCCTGAAAAAATTAGCCCTTTGATTAATTCTGGTCGTTTCTCAACTAAGGCGATCCCTACAGGTAATAAAGCTCCTTGACAGACAAGTATAACAGGAGTTTTCACCACAGTTTGCACAAAATAGCCCAACTGTTCTGCCCAATCTTCAGGATAGTAAGCGAAATAGGGCATAGCACTATCTCCGCAACCAAGTAAGTCAGGATTATAGAGGGCATTTCCCAAACCAGTTTTGAGCCAAGCATCGCCAAAACGCTGCCAAAAAAGGCGAGATAAGCCAACACCAATAGGGTGGAGTAAAAGCAGAGCTGGTTTGTTGTGGTTAACAACTGTGGGCTTATGGATTTCGTAAGCACAAGAAAAACCAAGCCAATCATAAAAACTAGTTGAAGAAGTCATTGTTTTTCTTCCCTATTTATTCTCTATAGTCTTCTAACTTTATCTGTATGTCTAGGAAAAACTATCTTAAAATTTTCTGTATATAGAGGAATGAATAATGCTAAAAAAATTAAAACTCGGAGTCAAATTCACTTTGGTTTTAGGGTTCATTTTTATTGTAGGAACTAGTTTAAGTTATACTGTATTGACTCAAACCCAAGAGCTAGCTGCCCAAAAGATAGTTAAAGAACAGGCTATTCTACTTATGGATACCATGAGTGCTTTAAGAGATTTTCATAGCACACAAATTAGTCCTTTAATCAAACCTCGCTTAGAAAGTAGTCCAGAATTTATTCCTGAAGTCATTCCTAGTTTTACTGTCAGACAGGTATTTGAAGAATTCCGCCAAAAAGAAGAGTACCTTCATTATCTCTATAAAGATGCAACCTTAAACCCTACTAACTTGCGAGATAAAGCTGATCAATTTGAGGCTAAATTGGTAGGAGATTTTCGTCAAGATTCAGAACTTAAAGAATTATATGGATTTCGCCCCCTCAAACAAGAAAAATTATTTTATATAGCTCGTCCTTTAAAAATCACTAAAGCCAATTGCTTAGTTTGTCACAATACTCCAGAAGAAGCACCAGCAAGTTTAATTAAAACCTATGGCTCAGAAAATGGCTTTGGTTGGAAACTAAATGAAATTATTGGCGCACAAACTATTTATATTCCTGCTAGTGATATTTTCGCCTTAGCAAGAAGAAATGGTTTAGTTGCCATAGCCACTTTCATGGTAATTTTCACCCTGGTTTTGTTAGTTATTAATAGCTTACTGAAACGAACTGTAGTTGAACCTCTAAAACCCATGGCTAGTTTAGCCCAACAAATGGTAACTCGTGAAGATTCTTCTGCCCCAGAAAAAGTAGGAGATGAAGTTGATCTAGAAAAGCTGAGTAAAATAGCGAAACGTTATGATGAACTAGGGCAGTTAGCCAAAATTTTCCAGCAAATGGCCTATGCTATTCACTCCCGCGAACAAGGCTTTGTCCAAAAGTTGCAAGCCCTCTTAGAAGCAGACAAAACCAATACCGAGTCTCTCTCTCAAAAAGATAAGCTACAAAGACTTTTAGCTAGATCGAAAGGACTTCGCCATAACTCTAAATCTTAACCTGCTAATTGTTAATTTTTAATTCAATAGAATTAGCCAACTCCGAAGCCACACGAGCAGTATAAGGTTTAATCAGCCACCAAAGTAAAGGAGACAACCAACCGCGTAAAGTAACTGAGTAAGAAATATAAGTACCACAAAGAGTTGATTCTATTTGGTAAGTTATACGCTGTTCCACACCAGGAAGAGCTAAAACTCGGAAACTAAGAAATTCCCTAGGGCAAACCCTTTCCACAAAAATTCTGACCGGAATAGGGGTGAAGCGAGTCACGACCTGATAAATAATACCCGGTTTAGCAGCTAAGCCCCAAGGAGCATTACTCTGGTTAATCAGAGGATGCCAAGATACATCAGCTAAGTTAACTATCTTTTGCCACAAAATATCTACTGGGGCTTTACTTAAAGCTCTGTAAGTCTTGTAGAGGAAGAATTTGTTATTGTACTTACCTTGATTCCTCAAAAAACCGAAAGAAAAATTTAGAATAACAATACCCCCTAAGTTTGCTCTCAAATTCAGATAACTCACACATTTTATGAAGAACTATAGCTAAAATTGTTTTCTTGCTCAAAAATTCTTCATAAAGAATTTTTGACTCTTTAAAAAACTAGGGACATAACAGCGTTTAGATTTAGACCCAGTGAATGCTAAACTTCTCAACAGAGGTATGGAATCATCAATAAAATTAGAGCGAAGATACCCACCTGCCCCATTCTTTTTCTCTTGCAGTATGTTGAATTGAAATTATGACAGCTATTCAAACAGACTTAAAAACTTCTACCACATCTAATGCTTCGACACCACCGGCTAATTCCCAAAAAAGAGTTAGCCAATTTATGCAGCAACTCCAAGATAAAATCTGTAAAAAACTTGAAGAAGCTGATGGTGGCAGCAAATTTGCTGAAGATAGTTGGCAAAGAGAAGAAGGTGGCGGAGGACGTTCCCGCGTCATTAGAGAGGGAAATGTCCTAGAACAAGGAGGAGTAAACTTTTCTGAAGTTTGGGGTGAAAACTTGCCTTCCTCCATTTTAAAACAGCGTCCAGAGGCAAAAGGACACGGTTTTTATGCCACCGGAACCTCAATGGTTTTACATCCTCGTAATCCTTATGTTCCTACAGTCCACCTCAACTACCGCTATTTTGAAGCGGGACCTGTATGGTGGTTTGGTGGGGGAGTAGACTTAACCCCCTACTATCCCTTCGCTGAAGATGTTGCCCATTTCCATCGTACTTTAAAATCAGCTTGCGATCGCCATAATCCTGCCTATTATTCAGTCTTTAAACCCTGGTGTGACGAATATTTTTATCTCAAGCATCGCCAGGAAACCAGAGGGGTAGGAGGATTATTCTTTGACTATCAAAGTGGTACAGGAGAGTTGTATCATGGACCAAATCCAGAAGGTAAAGCCGCAGAAACAAGTAAACAAATTGGCTCAATTCCCCAGCGCAATTGGGAGGACTTGTTTAAGTTTGTTCAGGGTTGCGGTCAAGCTTTCTTACCAGCCTATGTTCCCATCATCGAAAAGCGCCAAGCCAAAGAATACGGTGAAAGGGAACGGAATTTTCAACTCTATCGTCGGGGACGTTACGTAGAATTTAACTTAGTTTATGACAGAGGAACTATCTTTGGCTTACAAACAAATGGACGTACAGAATCAATTCTAATGTCTTTACCACCCTTAGTACGTTGGGAATATAATTATCATCCTGAACCAAATACCCCAGAAGCCCAATTGTATAATACCTTTCTTAAACCCCAAGAATGGGTTGATTGGACACCATCTACATAAAAATGTTCTAAGTTAAAATACAAAGTACAATAAGCGATTGACATGCCAGGGTGATGGCTTTGACCCTTAATTTCCCACAGGGTTAGTATCAAAAAGATGTCAGAGATTCAATCGTTGTCGAGAAAAGTAACTCTCAATTGTTCTAAATTTTGAATTTAAAGAGTTACTGTTGTTAGGAGGTATTGGTGATTCAAATCGAGCAGAAAAGTCATACAACCGAAGATGGTACAACTGTCATCGTACTGGCACCAAGCGGTCGTCTAGATATAACAACGGCTTGGCAGTTCCGTCTAAAGTTGCAAGAGTGTATTAATAAATTCAGCCCTCATGTAGTTGTTAATCTTAGTCAAGTTAACTTTATTGATAGTTCTGGTTTAACTTCCCTAGTAGCAGGAATGAGGGATGCTGACAGAGTTAAGGGTAGTTTTAGGATCTGTAGTGTTCATCCCGAAGCCAAATTGGTGTTTGAGGTGACCATGATGGATTCAGTATTTGATATTTTTGAAACTGAGGAAGAAGCTATTAATACAGTGCCGACGAAAAAATAACCAATCAGCTTACCGAAGCTAAAGAGACAACTCACAAAGAGAAGTCCTGGCGTTTTTGAAAGCGAAAAGGTTCCATCAATGCCCCCCAAGTTGCTTTGCCAGTTTGGGGGTCTATTCCTTTGTCATGAATTTCTAACTCTTTTGGGGTTGCCCTAAAACCAAGGGAAATACAATAGGTTTTTCCTTCATAAGTAAAGCTACAAGGGATATCTGTAGGGTTGGTGGCGCTAAATTGGTAGTTAGTGGAGTCGGTTGTTTCTGTCTGTACTGTGAGGCGACAACCAGGTAAAAATTCTATTTCTGATGGGGTAATTTTCTTAAGTAACTCAGGATTACTCCCCCCACCCAAAAACTTATTAATATCTTTTAACATATAGTATTGAACTTCTAGGGTAGGAGAATCGCCATCTTGCCTCAAGCGCAAAATCCGAGGGCGATAGGGCTTATCTGGGTTAAGCATATTAACCTGCTCAGCAAAAAGAGTAATACTATCTTCAGTAAATAAAGGTACTGGTCTTTTCCAAAGCCGTAAATGAACAAACCAGGCAGGATTGCTTAGGGCTTGTTGGCGGTTATCAAATTCCCCAGCTAAGTAGCGCCCTAGAGTAGAAAGTTCAGGATTCATAGTAATTGAAGAGTTCAGCAAACATCTTTAATTAGAGTACTTAAGTTGCCAATGATAAATGTTTAATGATAAATGCTTTTCCCCTTGGCAAACGTCTCCATACGCGGGACAATGAGATCATCTTTTCTTTATAACCTGCTTTGTGGATAAAGTTCGCACTCTCTCAGATACCAAGCGAAAATTCTATACCATTCATACTCGCCCGATTAACTCTATTTATAGGCGGGTAGTAGAGGAGTTGATGGTAGAAATGCATTTACTCTCGGTTAACGTTGACTTTCGTTATAATCCCATTTACGCTCTAGGCGTTGTCACCTCCTTTGACCGTTTTATGGAAGGTTATCGACCCCAAAGCGATAAAGAGTCTATTTTTAAAGCTCTTTGTCAAGCAGTGGGGGACAATCCTGAAAACTATAGGCAAGACGCTACAAGTTTGAAAGCTCTGAGCGACAAAATGTCTGGCGAGGATTTAATAACTTGGCTAGATTCTCCTACCCCCATAGATGGCCTCAATGACATAGATAACCAAGTTCGAGAAGTAGCCCAAAATTCTCAATTCAAATATAGTCGTCTGTTTGCTATTGGTTTGTATACTCTCCTTGAACAAGGGAACTCAGAATTGCTGAAGGAACAGAAGCAGCGAGATGAGTTCCTCCAAAAAGTTGGCGAAGCTTTGAATCTTCCTGCTGAAAAAATGCTCAAAGATTTAGATTTATATCGCGGCAACTTAGATAAAATGACCCAGGTACAAGCTGCTATTGAGGATACCTTGAAAGCAGGTCGCAAACAAAAAGAAAGACGCGCTCAAGAAAAACAAGCGAAAGAAGAAGCCAAAAACCAGGAAGATTCTTCACCAGAAGAATCTTCTGAGGCTAATGAAGGAGAATAATTTAAGTCCTTTAAAGAAAAGGCTGTAAGCGCTGCATTAACTGCGGTGCTGACAAAGCTCCTTCAATGCGCTCTGTGGGTTGGCTACCTTGGAACAAAACCAGAGTAGGTAGGGCGTGGACTTGATATTGGGATGCCAAGCGAGGATATTTCTCTGTATCAATTTTGACAACTTGCAGGCGACCTTTGAGTTGAGTACTAACTTCTTCTAAAATAGGAGCCATCATCTGACAAGGGCCACACCAAGTTGCATAAAAATCTACCAATACTGGTACATCGGAACCAGCAAGAAGTTCCTGGAAACTAGAAAACTTTTTTTTGACAGCCATGGGATTTTAGTTAGTCAGTTATCAATTACTAGTTTAGCTTTATGGAAATACTCCCTGTAGATTTACAAAAACTAGCCAATCAAGTTGCCCTGGTGACAGGTGCTTCCAGGGGAATTGGCAAAGCAACAGCTTTTGCTTTAGCCACGGAAGGGGCGAAAGTTGTGGTTAATTATGCCCGCTCTAGTGGTGCGGCTGATGAAGTTGTGGCGACAATAACCGAAGCTGGGGGAGAAGCGATCGCCCTCCAAGCTGATGTTTCTCAAGAAAGCGAAGTTGAAGCTTTAGTTAAAGAGAGTAAGGAAAAATTTGGTCGCATTGATATTTTAGTTAACAATGCAGGCATCACCCGCGATACCCTCCTGTTAAGGATGAAGCCAGCGGATTGGCAAGCAGTAATTGATCTGAATTTGACGGGAGTCTTCCTTTGTTCCAGGGCAGTTAGTAAAATTATGCTCAAACAAAAGAGTGGCAGAATTATTAATATTACTTCTGTCGCCGGGCAAATGGGCAATCCAGGACAAGCTAATTACAGTGCTGCCAAAGCGGGAGTAATTGGTTTCACGAAAACCATCGCTAAGGAATTAGCTAGCCGAGGGATTACAGCCAATGCTGTTGCCCCAGGATTTATTTCTACAGATATGACGGAAGATTTAAAAGCGGAAGGAATTCTCAAGTTTATTCCTTTAGGACGCTACGGACAACCAGAAGAAGTAGCAGGAATGATCCGCTTTTTAGCAAGTGATCCTGCGGCAGCTTACATTACTGGGCAAGTATTTAATGTTGATGGTGGGATGGTTATGGCTTGAGGTGTTTGAAAGTAATAGGTAATAAGTAATAAGTAATAAGTAATAAGTAATAAGTAATAAGTAATAAGTAATAAGTAATAAGTAATAAGTAATAAGTAATAAGTAATAAGTTTTAGAAAGTAGGGTGGGCAAATACCACAAAGCAATTTCAATTAACCATGCCATTAATTTTGCCCACCATTACCTAGGAATTTCCGAACATCTTCCAGTAATTTTGTCTGAAATTTTGCTTGCGATCGCGAAGACATCAAAGAGAAGGGGAGGTTTATTTATGTCACCGAGTCGCTTTTTCGTGATGTGGAACAAAAAGAACTATTCGGGAGTATTTTTCCGATTTACGAACCCCCTTATCCTTCAAAAAAAACCAAACTCTATCCATCTCCTCAAGGATTTAATTGAGCGCCCGATGGTATTACAGTTTTTGTAACCGAACAGTTTTTGATGGCAGCAGTAGGTTAACGTAGAAAGACTTTAGTGCCAATACACCAGAAGTTTTCCTACCGCAGTCTTCACAACCCATGAATAAAAAACTCTCTACTATCTCCCTTGCTTTTTTGGTTTCTTTTGTTACTCCAGTTAATGTTGCTGTAGGGAGTACAGATGCGATAGAGGTTGCTCAGGAAAGTGATGCAAATACTGAAGATATTCGCGCTGCTGCTGAGGCGCTTTATCAGGAAGGTTTGCAGCTTTATCGGCAGGGGACAGCAGAGTCTTTGACGAGATGCGATCGCTAAATATAAGGAGTCACTTAAACTTTGGCAGCAGGTAGGAGATAAATCAGAACAAGCCTTATTATTTCTGGCAATAGGTAGCGTCCATGATTTATTAGGAGAAAAACAAGAAGCACTCAATTACTACAACCAAGCTTTACCCCTATTTCGTGCTGTAGAAGATAAAAGAGGAGAAGCAGGAATCCTTACGGGAATAGGCACTTGTCTACGACTCATTAGGAGAAAAACAACAAGCACTCAATTACTACAACCAAGCTTTACCCCTGTTTCGTTCCGTAGGAGAGAGAAAAGGGGAAGCAACTACCCTCAACAATCTTGGCACTGTTTACGATGATTTAGGAGAAAAACAACAAGCACTCGACTACTATAACCAAGCTTTACCTCTACGTCGTTCCGTAGGAGAGAGAAGAGGGGAAGCAACTACCCTCAACAATCTTGGCGCTGTTTATGATGATTTAGGAGAAAAACAACAAGCACTCGACTACTACAACCAAGCTTTACCTCTACTTCGTGCTGTAGGAGATAGAAGAGGGGAAGCAGGAATCCTCAACAATATTGGTTTGGTCTATCAATTATTAGGAAAAAAACAACAAGCACTAAGTTACCTTAATCAAGCTTTACCCCTACGTCGTACCGTAGGAGATAGAAGAGGGGAAGCAACTACTCTCAACAATCTTGGCGCTGTTTACGATAATTTAGGAGAAAAACAACAAGCACTTAACTACTACAACCAAGCTTTACCTCTACGTCGTTCCGTAGGAGATAGAGCGGGAGAAGCAAATACTCTCAACAATATTGGTTTGGTATATCAATTATTAGGAAAAAAAGAAGAAGCACTAAGTTACCTTAATCAAGCTTTACCTCTACTTCGTGCTGTAGGAGACAGAGGAGGAGAAGCAACTACTCTCAACAACATTGGTGGTGTCTCTTCTTCATTAGGAAACAAACAACAAGCACTCAAATACTACAACCAAGCTTTACCCCTACTTCGTGCCGTAGGAGACAGAGTCGGAGAAGCAACTACTCTCAACAATATTGGTGCTGTCTACGACTCATTAGGAAACAAACAACAAGCACTCAAATACTACCACCAAGCTTTACCCCTAATTCGTGCTGTAGGAGACAGAGGAGGAGAAGCAACTACTCTCAATAATATTGGTGCTGTCTACAATGATTTAGGAGACAAACAACAAGCACTCAACTACTACCACCAAGCTTTACCCCTAATTCGTGCTGTAGGAGACAGAGGAGGAGAAGCAGCTACCCTCAACAATATCGCTCGACTCCAATATGACCAAGGCAATCTCCTAGCTGCCTCCCAAACAATGGAACAAGCCATCGAAAAAATAGAATTTCTCCGCAACCAAATCCTCAACCCCCAACTACAAACCTCCTTCTACCAAACCATCGAACAATACTACGACTTCCACATCAGATTGCTAATGGAGTTGCACCAACAAAACCCCACTCAACAATACGATGCCCAAGCACTCCATTACAGCGAAAGAGTCCGCGCCCGACAACTCCTCACTGAACTCCAAGAAGCTAATGTAGACATTCGCCAAGGTATAGATGCAGAACTTTTAGCAGAAGAAAAACAACTCAATCAACAACTTGCTGCCGCTTTTGAAAACCAAGGCAAACTGCAAAGGAGTGATAATGCTAGCACTCCAGAAAAAGATGTCGTCAATGAACAAATCAACGAACTCCTCACCCGAATTGACCAAGTAGAAGCCACCATTCGCCTGAAAAGCCCTAACTACGCTGCCATCAATCAACCTACTAAGTTCACACTACAAACCGCAGAAATTCAACAACTTCTAGACGATGACACCATCTTATTAGAATATTACCTCAGCGAAAAACAAAGTTATCTTTGGGTAGTCAGTAAAAACAAAGTTACTAGTTATGAACTTCCTCCCCAAGCAGAAATTGACCAACTAGCCCAACAATTCCGCAACGACATCGCTAACGAAAACATCAACAACCCAGAAATTGCCCAACAACTCAGCCAAATGATTCTTGCCCCCGCAGCCCCAGAATTAGGCAATAAACGCCTTTTAATCGTCGGCGACAGCACATTACAAAGCATTCCCTTTGCTGCCCTGCCCACCTCCGTTCCCCCCTTCCCAAGGGGGGCCAGGGGGGATACACCTCTACTCGCCAACCACGAAATCATCACTCTCCCCTCCGCCTCTAGCCTAGCTGCCTTAAGAAAACAGGTTAAAAACCGTCCCCTTGCCCCCAAAAAACTAGCTGTCCTGGCAGATCCGGTTTATGAACGAGAAGGGGAGGAAGAATCTCAAAATCCTAGAGAAGGTTTAACTAGACAGGCCCTAGAATCATGTTTAGACTTAGCCCAACTACAATACACCCGCGCAGAAGCAGAAAATATCCTTGCCCTTGTCCCAGAAAACCAAAGCTTTGCAGCGTTAGGTTATGAAGCTTCCCTAGCTACGGCAACTAGTCCTCAACTTGCCAACTACCAAACCGTCCACTTTTCTACCCACGGTTGCCTCAACAAAAATCAGCCTCAACTTTCTGGTTTAGCTTTATCCGCCTACAACTCCCAAGGAAAATTTCAAGACCCTTTACTGCGTTTAAACGATATTTACAACCTCAATTTGCCAGCAGAATTAGTGGTATTAAGTGCCTGCGAAACAGGTTTAGGACAAGAGTTAGCCGGAGAAGGATTAGTAAGTTTAACCAGAGGATTTATGTATGCGGGGGCAAAGCGAGTGGTAGTCAGTTTTTGGGCGGTGCAAGACTTTTCTACTTCTAAATTAATGAGCAAGTTTTATGAAAAAATGTATCAAGATAACCTTAAACCTGCTGCGGCTTTAAGAGAGGCACAGTTAGAAATGTGGCGAAGTGAAGGAAATGAAAATGACCCCTATCACTGGGCTGCTTTCACTGTGCAAGGAGAATGGTGATTTCATTGAACATTAAACATTGTTCGGCTTGCCGTTGCCGTTAGGCTACATTAAACATTATTCGGCTTGCCGTTGCCGTTAGGCATCACTGTAGGGCTTGCCCTTGTCGTAGACATCATTGATTACTGCGTAAGTCCTGAAAATGTTAAATTAATTCTCTTAATCTAATCCCTTTCTCCCATCTCCTCTACCGTAGGTAACAATAATTGTTCAAATTCAGGTTATTAGCCCTTACTTCAAGAAAGAAAGAATATACTTGAAAAGTCGGTGGGTTTAAAATGAACGCGGGAGAGTTACACATGAAACCAGGAAGAGTCTGGCTTGGCTGCTTATCTGGAATTATTTCTACCGCTGGAGGAATATCTCTAAGCCTATCTTCACCTGGCTTAGCCCAGCCCATTTCCCCCGCCGCAGATGGTACAGGAACAGTAGTTAATAATAATGGCAACCAATTCGACATTCAAGGTGGCTCTCTATCTGGAGATGGAAGTAACTTATTCCATAGTTTCCAGAAATTTGGTTTAAATGCAAATCAAGTTGCTAACTTTCTCAATTCTCCCAATGCTGTCAATATACTAGGCAGAATTGTTGGCGGAGATCCTTCGGTTATTAATGGTTTAATTCAAATTACAGGGGGCAACGCCAACCTCTATTTAATTAACCCGGCAGGCATAGTTTTCGGGACAGATTCCCAGCTTAATATTAATGGTGATTTTTTCGCAACAACGGCCACAGGTATTGGTTTTGGTAGCGATAGTTGGTTTGAAGCTTTTGGTAGCAACGATTATACAAGTTTAGTTGGCAACCCCACTCAGTTTGCTTTCGATTTTGCTGAAAACGGGGCTATTGTTAATGCTGGAGATTTGACAGTAGAAACAGGGCAAAGTGTTACCTTGCTGGGGGGAAATGTCGTTAATACTGGTAGCATCACTGCACCGGAAGGAACAATCAACATTACAGCGATTCCTGGCAGTAGCAAAGTAAGAATCTCTCAACCAGGGCAGTTACTCGCCATCGAAATTGAACCACCTAGAGACACTCAAGGGAAAGCACTCCCCATTTCAGCCCTTGATTTACCAACTCTACTTACTGGTGTAGGGGTGGAAACAGGGTTGAGGGTGAACAATGATGGTGAGGTGAGGCTACAAAATAATAACACTGTCTTACCCAATGATACGGGAACCACCATAGTTTCGGGCTTCCTCAACACAGCATCAGATAATTCTGGGGGACAGATTTTAGTATTCGGCGATCGCGTCGGAATTATACAAGGCAACTTGAATGCGTCGGGTGCAAACGGTGGTGGTACAGTGTTAATTGGTGGGGATTATAAAGGAGAAGGACTTGTTCCCAATGCTGATGTAACTTATATTAGTTCAGATTCCATCATCAATGCCGATGCAACGGCTGCTGGAGATGGTGGTAGGGTGATTGCTTGGTCAGAACAAACTAGCCGTATTTATGGCACAATAAGCGCTCGTGGGGGCGTTGATGGGGGCGATGGTGGGTTTGTAGAAACTAGCAGCCGTGAGTTTTTGGATGTTAAAGGTTCTCCTGATGTTTCTGCTGTTGCAGGGAAGGGAGGAACTTGGTTAATAGATCCGTACAATATTGATATTGTTGCTGGGGCTGATGATACTTCTATAGGTTTTGGTGGTACGCCCATTAATACACCTTTTAATGCAAGTAGTAATAATTCTCGGTTAGCTGTAGGGGATTTAATAGCCGCATTGCAAGGGGGCAACAGTGTACTGGTTACTACAGGAACAACCGGTACGCAAGAAGGTAACATCACGCTCAACACTGATTTTGATTTTAATGGCATCGGCAACGGGACTTTAACTTTAGAAGCCGCAGGAGACATTTTAATTGGCAATAGTGGTCGCATTTTTGATGGTGATGCTAGTAATGATTCCCTCAATTTATTTTTAACTGCCAACACAGCAAATAACCAACGTGACAACATTACTGTCTTAGGTTCTATCGCTACTGGAGGGGGAAATATTGACTTTAGAGTAAGGAACAATCGTGGTTCTGCTATTAGAATTGGAGCTTCCGGTTCTATTGATTCTGGAGGGGGAGACATTGACTTTGATGGTAATAGTCGTTTTGGTCAAGGTGTTGCTATTCAAGGCACAGTAGCTTCAGGAGGAGGAGATATAACTCTTTTGGGGGCGAGTGAGAATAACGATGCTGTTTTACTCGGAGGTCAAGTTAACTCAGCAGGGGGTGATATCAATGTTATTGGCGATGGTGATACCGGTCTTGAGAGCAATGGCATTCAAATTGATGGTTCTTTAGATGCCGGCAGCGGTTCCCTTAATCTTACTGGGAATAGTACGAATAGTCAGGGCATTTTAGTTAGAGATAATGTGCTGTTGAATGGTAGGAATATTTCTTTGACAGGAACCAGCAATGCAGCCCCAGGAATAAGTTTAGGGAATGCCTTAACTCCTGCTGACATTATCAACATCAACTCTTCCGGTGGTCAAATCAGCTTCAATGGTACTAGCAATGCTGCTGCTGGTATTGTCATAACAGAACAGCAAGTCAACATTAACCCAGGTGGCGGGCAAGTTAATTTTAATGGCACAGGCAATCCTTCTCAAGGAGGGGTTTTAATCGAGAGTGTACTTAACTTTGTCAATGGCAAAGCAAACTTAACTGGAAGTACTCCTGGTATGGGTAGCGAGGTGGTGTTGAGTGGTACTATCGACACAGGTGATGCAGAAGTTACCTTAACAGGAGATAACCTTAACCTCGATCCTGGTGTAGGAACTCCGGCAATTACAGGTAACGGTACGCTTGTTTTACAACCCATTGACGCTACCCTTAACTTAGGGCTTGGTGGTACAGGGGCAGCAAATGCAACCTTCCTGAATAGTAGCGAATTAAGCAAAATTGGTAGTAGTTTAACTGACATCTTCATTGGTAGAGTTGATAGCAGTGGCGCTATTTCTTTGTTAAGCGATGTGGATTTTAATTCCCCTATTACCTTGCGATCTACTTCTGGTGCAGGTTCCATTAATGCTACGGTCGGTATTCTACGGAGCAACGGTAACCGCATCACCTTAGAGGCTGCTCAAACTATTGCTACGGGGGACTTAATCACCTCTATTGCCGGAAGAGATGGCGGTGAAGTAATTTTGAAAGCAGGGGATGCTATAACCACAGGTAATATTGATACAAGCAGCGATATTGGCAGAGGGGGCAAAGTTACTATCAACAGTCCCGATGCAATTACGGTTGGCTCTATCAACACTCAAGGAAGTATGATTGGTGGAGAAATAGACATCACAACACAACAGTTTTTCCGTGCTATAGATAATTTTAGCGATCGCAACAACATCAATGCTAGCCTTTCCAGCGCCGGAGGCTCAGGTGGTAAAATTGTCATCCGCCACGGTGGGGCAGTTTCGAGTACTCCTTTTATTGTCGGTGATGCTTCTGTTAATGGTACGCAAGCCACTATTACTAGTGGTGCTTCAAGCATCATCCCTGTGCAATCCTTTGCTACTGACTATATTCAAGGGAATGTCGAAATACTCAACGGCATTGCTCCCACACCAACTCCAACTCCAACCCCAACACCAACCCCAACTCCAACCCCAACACCAACCCCAACGCCAACGCCAACACCAACACCAACACCAACACCAACGCCAACACCAACACCAACGCCAACACCAACGCCAACTCCCACCATTCCCCCAGACAATAACTCCGTTGATCCGACGATCAACAGCCTCAATACTCTTGATCCCCCGGTAGAAGCGACTGAAATTCAACCTCCAGAACAAACATCATCTCTTTCTGTAGAAACTCAAATACCACAGTTAGAAATTGACTTAGCTGTCTCACAGCTAGAACAAACCTTGACAAATAGCTACGAAAAATATTTTAACATCACCAGTAGCAAAAATTTTAGTTTAGAACAGGCTCAGTCAACCCTCAGAGGCATTGAACAAGCAACAGGAAGAAAACCTGCTTTAATCTATGTTGTTTTCTCCTCAACCGCAGAGAGTTTAGCGACAAAAGCCCAGTCAAAATCCTTATCTAAACAACAAGAACAATTAGAACTAATCCTAGTTACCTCTTCAGGGTCACCCATCCGTAAAACAATACCAGGTGCAGTGCGTTCTTTCGTTCTAAGTAGAGTAAATCAGTTACAGCGCGAAGTTACTACCCCCAGCCGTAGTGACGCTTATAAAGGGTCAGGAAAGCTATTTTATGAATGGTTCATTACTTCTTTAGAAACAGAATTACAAAGTAAAGGAATTGATAACTTAGTATTTATTTTAGATGAAGGATTGCGCTCTATTCCCTTAGCTACTCTCAATGATGGCGAAAAGTTCCTCATTGAAGAATATAGTGTCGGTTTGATGCCTAGCTTAAGCCTTACAGATACTAACTATGTTGACATCAGAAATATGCAAGTAGTTGCTCTGGGGGCAGGCTCTTTTCAAAAACGCCAATCCCTACCTGCTGTCCCCTTAGAATTATCCCTGATTACTCAACAAATTTGGTCAGGTAATTCTTATCTTAATGAAGGGTTTACCCTGAAAAAACTTAAATCAGCCCGTTCTGCCAAACCTTTTGGTATTGTTCACCTTGCTACCCACGGAGAATTTCGGGCGGGCAAACCGGAAAACTCTTACCTCCAACTTTGGGATAATAAGCTGCCTTTGAATGCAATCAGTAAGCTTGGTTGGAACAATCCCCCGGTAGAATTGCTAGTGCTTTCGGCTTGTCGTACAGCCTTGGGAGATACTGAAGCTGAGTTGGGTTTCACTGGCTTAGCTGTTCAAGCTGGAGTAAAATCTGCTGTAGGGAGTCTTTGGGCTGTTAGTGATGAAGGGGCATTAGCTTTAATGACTCGCTTTTATGAGCATCTGAAGAAAGTACCCATCAAATCTGAAGCGATGCAAAAAGCCCAGCTAGATATGATTCAGGGTAAGGTATATATCAAAGATGGTAAACTCATTACCCCAGAAAGGGAAATAGCTTTACCAGAAGAGTTAGCTAGGTTGGGAAACCAGGATTTGACACATCCCTATTATTGGAGTGCTTTTACTATGGTAGGGAATCCTTGGTAGAACTATTTCTTGTTTAATAAACATCCCCGAAAATAGCCAAAGCCATACTATAGTCAGTTTTCAGCTAGCATTATCCTAATGCCAAGATAGTTTTTTTAATTTCTGTTTTTTACTTTCTAGTTCTGAGAAATTTTCTTTACAGCCTGAGTTGCGATCGCCCAATCTTCTTGAGTATGAATTACCAAAACTTGTACTTGAGAACCTTCTGTTGCAATATCTTCATCTAGAGGATTAGCCTTATTTTTTGCTGCATCTAACTGCAAACCTAGATAAGTTAAACCATTGCAAGTTTTTTCGCGAACAAGGGAAGAATTTTCTCCTACTCCAGCGGTAAACACCAAAACATCTAAACCGTTGAGACTGGCAACCATTGCCCCAATAGCAGTTTTCAAGCGATGAATATAGATATCAAAAGCTAGCTTTGCTTGTTTATTTCCAGTGGCGATCGCCTCTAAAACACTTCTTAAATCAGCACTAATACCAGAGACTCCTTTTAAACCTGATTCTTGGTTAAACATTTGGTTTAATTGATCTGCATCTAAGCCATATTTGGTAGTCATGTAAATAGGAATTTGTGGATCAATTGAACCGCAACGAGTCCCCATCATTAGTCCTTCTAAGGGAGAAAAACCCATGGTTGTATCAAGGCAAATGCCATTTGTAATGGCAGCTAAAGAACAGCCATTGCCTAAGTGACAAGTGATTATTTTCAGAGAGGCAAAGGGCTTTTGTAAAATTTTGGCGCTACGTTTAGCGCAGTATTGATGGCTAATACCATGAAATCCATAGCGGCGAATCCCTTTTTCATACCATTCATAGGGCAGAGGATAAACTTTCGCGGCTAGGGGAAGGGTTGTATGGAAAGCAGTATCGAAAACAGCTATTTGAGTTACTTGAGGTAAAATTTCTTCTATAGTATTAATTCCTTCTAAATGAGCAGGATTATGATTAGGGGCGAGGGGAATAAAATCTATGATCGCTTGTTTAACTTCGGGTGTAATAATGGTTGCTTGATGATATTTTGCTCCACCATGAACTACTCGATGAGCAACAATATTAATGTCATTTAAACTATCTAGAATTTTAGTTTCATTGGTTACTAAAGTATCAAGCAAAACTTTTAAGGCAGTATCACGTTTTTCAATCTCAATTCGCTGTTTAATATTATTACTTTTAACAACAAGAACTCCCTTGTCTTTATTAACAGTCCAATCTAAATGAGCTTCCCATAGAGGCTTATGAGGGATTTCTGGGAAAGATTGACTCAAGCGATAAAGACAACTCTTCTGACTACTAGAACCTGCATTAAGAACTAAAACAACTTTTTCATTTATCATTGAACATTTATCATTATTCGCGTTTCGTGTAGCGTTGCCGTAGGCTACATTAAACAGTTATCAATTAGTAACTATCGATTAGCAATTAGCCATTACTTCCCACTGATACTTCAACTTTATAAACAACGAGCCTAAGTACAAATGCGCCCTACCACGAGGTCTATTTACGACGATAGATCAACCTAGAATAACCCCAGCCAAATACAAGCAACGAAGAGCGAAGCGGTTAGGAAGGGGTGTGGGGAAACAATTGTTTCCCTGAGATGCGGGTTTGGGGGGCTATCCCCCAATATAACTAATACTACCCACAGATCAACTAAAAGAACTTTATCTGTAGCATTTTCATTTCTATAAAAGGCCTTTCGTTGGGTTACGAAGAGTGCTAACCCAACCTACGAGAAAATAAGCCTTCCAAAGGTTTTGTCAGTCAACCAGGTCGCCCATTTACCGATGATTAATAAGGCCACTTCCACTCAACTATTTCTGGTTTATCTATACCATGTGCGTGAGCATAGGTGAGATTATCGATAATTTCATTCCTCATTCTTTCTCTGACATAAGCTGCACGGGAACCCAACTTAGGAACGCGATCAATTACGTCAATCACTAAATTAAAGCGATCTATTTCATTAAGAATTGCTAATTCCAGGGGAGTATTAATGTTACCTTCTTCTTTATAACCCCTAACATGAATTCGCTCTTGCTTTGTGCGACGATAAGCTAATTTATGGATTAACCAGGGATAACCATGAAAGTTGAATATAATAGGTTTATCGGCTGTGAAAAGAATGTCAAACTCTTTGTTAGATAAACCGTGAGAATGTTCTTTTTGTGATTGTAGCTTATATAGATCAACCACATTAATAAACCTAATTTTTAGCTCAGGAAATTCTTCTCGTAAAATTGCTGTAGCGGCTAAAGATTCCATAGTGGGGATATCACCACAGCAAGCCATAATTACATCAGGTTCATCTGCTGCTTTACCACAGTCATCATTACTTGCCCATTCCCAAATGCCAATACCTTTAGTACAATGCTTAATTGCTTCATCTATAGTTAGGTATTGTAGGTGTAGTTGTTTATCTGCCACAATTACATTAACGTAATCTTTACTCTGTAAACAATGATCAGCAACAGAAAGCAAACAATTAGCATCAGGGGGAAAATAAATGCGAGTTACATCAGCACTTTTATTAGTAACTAAGTCGATGAAACCAGGATCTTGATGGGAAAAACCGTTATGATCTTGTCGCCAAACTAAAGAAGAAAGTAAAATATTTAAAGAAGAAACAGGAGCGCGCCAAGGAACGTGGTTTTTGCAAATATCTAACCATTTAGCGTGTTGGTTAAACATAGAGTCAATAACATGAACAAAGGCTTCATAGGTATGGAAAAGTCCATGTCTTCCTGTTAGTAAATAACCTTCTAGCCAGCCCTCTAAAGTATGTTCACTTAACATCTCCATTACCCTACCGTCAGGAGATAACATTCCGCCATCTTCATCTTCTGGTAAATAATCTGCCATCCAGGTTTTCTTACTGACTTCATAGATATCTGCGAGGCGATTAGAAGCAGTTTCATCAGGCCCAAATACCCGGAAGTTGTGCATGTTTTGCCTCATTACTTCCCGTAAAAACTGCCCTAATACCCTGGTATTTTCGACTTCTAAAGTACCTGGTTTTTCTATTTCAACGGCAAAGTCTTGGAAGTGGGGCAATCTTAAGTCTTTCCGTAACAAACCACCGTTGGCCACAGGATTAGCACTCATACGTTTAATCCCCACAGGGGCTAATTCTTTTAACTCCAGGATTAAAGTACCATTTTCATTAAATAACTCCTCTGGTTGGTAACTCTTCATCCACTCTTCTAGAAGTTTGACGTGTTCAGGATTAGAGTGCATTGCACCCATGGGAACTTGATGAGATCGCCAATAACCTTCTACTTTATGACCATCTACTTCTTTTGGCCCAGTCCAACCTTTAGGACTACGCAAAATAATCATCGGCCAACGGGGACGAAAGGCTCTATTTTCGCTACGGGCTTCTGCTTGGATTTCCCGAATTTTAACAATGCACTCTTCCATTGTGGCTGCCATTTTTTTGTGCATCAATTCAGGGTCTGAACCTTCTACGATATAAGGGGTGTAGCCATAGCCTTTAAATAAGTTTTCTAGTTCTTCTGGGCTAATACGAGCGAGGATGGTAGGATTAGCAATCTTATAACCATTCAGGTTCAAAATCGGCAACACAGCCCCATCACGTAGGGGATTGAGGAATTTGTTAGAATGCCAAGCGGTTGCTAATGCCCCTGTTTCTGCTTCCCCATCCCCTACCACACAAGCAGCAATCAATTCAGGATTGTCGTATACAGCACCGTAAGCATGGGAAATGCTGTAACCTAATTCTCCTCCTTCATGTATCGAACTAGGAGTTTCCGGGGTGCAATGACTGCCAATATAACCCGGAAAAGAGAATTGCTTAAAGAACTTCTGCATTCCTTCTGCATCTTCACTCTTGTCAGGATATATTTCTGAATAAGTCCCTTCTAAATAAACTGGCGCTAATACTCCGGGCGCGCCATGGCCTGGCCCCGCTATAAATATCGCGTTTAAATCGTATTTTTTAATTAACCGATTAAGATGAACATAAATAAAGCTAAGGGCAGGAGAAGAACCCCAATGTCCCAGTAAACGTCGCTTGATATGTTCAGGTTTTAAAGGTTGTTTAAGTAAAGGATTATCTCGTAAGTAAATCATACCAATGGCAAGATAATTACAAGCACGCCAATAAGCATCAATTTTACTTAATTCTTCAGAACTTAAAGCATATCTTAAGGAATTTACTTGGGAAGATGAAGCTTGAACCATGATTTGTTTACTTGCTCCTAATAAATACTAAGTTTTAAAAGCCTGAGTAAGCTGGTTGCTTGGTTTTTCAGCTATTAGGGTACAGTTTTGCAACTAAGGCTACAATTAAGAAATGATGGACAAGATTGTTACTAAGGAAATGATCTGAACTTAAAGTTACCGCAAAAACTATATCATAACAGTTCAAACAAAAATTCCTTCTAAAGTTTAATGAAAGACCTAATACCTACAAAAATTCTCAATCATAAATTATGGCTTTTTTTAATAAATAATATTAATCTCATTTTAGTTAAGGTCAATAAAGAGATAGATTGAAACAGAAGAGTTATTGCGGGCAAAGAATAATGAAAAGTGCATCTATTCTCCTGTTTACTATCGCCATTCCGATCATTTTTAGCTCCGCCGTCAGTTTTGCTCAAAATAGTGCAGAAACCACAGATTTAGAACCGTTGCAAACATCAGAAAGTTTAAACCATGGTGTGCAAACAGAAGCTAAATTTTTAGAAGTCCCAGAAGAAGAGATAATTCCTAAACCGCTCCCTTCCCTTAATCTTGTCCAAACTTCCACCCCAGAAACAACAACCTCAGATCAACCTGTTAATCAAGGCATTTACGGTTCCCTGAGTGGGAATTGGCGATTTTTTAACTCTGTTGACTTCACAGGAGTTAACATCCCGACTATCGGTGCAATAGACCCCATAGAAGCAGAATTTGATTCGGGCTTCGGCATCAATGGTTCTCTTGGTTACAAGTTTCCTAATCATATTCGCTTAGAAGGTCAAATTTCCTATGGACGCAACGAAGTAGGTGATGTGGATTTACCAGGCATTCCTGCTGCTTTTGGCACTCCGATAACTACCCTGACTATTACTCCTGGCACTATAATTCCTGCTGGAACAACTATCGGGCCTATTACTGTTCCGACTGATATTAATATTGGAGGAGGAGTTATTCTCAATCCTGGCACTCCCCCAACTCTGGCTCAAGATGTTACCATCATTGGGATAACCGTTCCGGCCGGAACACCTATTCCTCCAGGAATTCCGACAACAACTGATACAATAACACCCCTCATCCGTCCAGAAATTCCTGCTACTACAGCTAATGCTAGCGGTAGCATCTCCACTCTTTCAGGCTTAGTCAACCTTTATTATGACTTTGATACTCAATCAAACTGGGAACCTTATATCGGGGGCGGCATCGGCGTTTCTCTTTTCTCTGCCCATGATTTGAGTATCAGCTATCCCGGTACAACTTTCACTGCTACAGTTGATGATTCTACTTTAGGATTTGTTTATCAGTTGATGGCTGGAGTTGGCTATTATTTTAATCCTCAAACTGCTGTTACCTTGGGCTATCGTTATTTTAATACTTTCAATACTTCTTTCGATACGCCATTAGGAGAAGTTAATTTAGAAGGAGTTGGAATTCATAATCTTGAGGTGGGAGTGCGCTATTTCTTTTAAAATAGTCAATAGTTAATTGCCGAGACATAAACCGTTTATTGCCAATGAAACTTTTTACTATTGGGCATTCAAATCATTCCATTGAGACATTTATTACTCTGCTGCAAAAACATAATATTACAGCATTAGCTGATGTTCGCTCTCATCCTTATAGCAAATATTTACCTCATTTCAATCAAACACTCCTGAAAAAATCCTTAATTAAAGTGGGAATTAACTACGTATTTTTAGGAAGTGAATTAGGAGCAAGAGCCAATAATCTTAAGTGTTATGTTGATGGCAAAGCTATATACGAGAAAATTGCTTCTACTGAAGAGTTTAGGGAAGGTATTGAACGGATATTAAAAGGAGTAAAAAATCATCATATTGCTCTTATGTGTGCAGAAAAAGATCCCCTTACTTGCCATCGAGCAATTTTGATTTGTCCTTACTTACAAGTGGATGATTTGGAGATTAACCATATACTAAAAGACGGTGATTTAGAATGTCATAATCATCTTGAAGAAAGACTTTTAGCATTGCATAATCTCAAACAACCGCAACAAATGCAACTATCTTTATTTGATAACCTCTTATCGTCTCAATCGTTAATGAACAACTATTCTAGGGAAGAATCTTTACAAAAAGCCTATAAACTTCAAGGGGAAAGTATCGCTTATGTGGAGAGAAAACAGCAAGAAGATGAATAAAACAATTAATCTCTATACAATTGGTTTTACGAAAAAGACTGCTCAACAGTTTTTTGAAACTTTAGTCAATAACGGAGTCAAAAGAGTTATTGATATTAGGCTCAATAATGTTTCGCAATTAGCAGGATTTGCTAAACGTACTGACTTAGAATACTTTTTGCAGACAATAAGTGAGATTAAATATGACCATATTTTAGATTTAGCACCTACTAAGAATATTTTGAATGATTATAAAAAAAAGCAAGTAAATTGGAAAACTTACGAACAAAAATTTTTGCACCTGATTAGCGATCGCCAAATCGAAAAAAAAGTTTCACGAGAACATTTAGAGAGCAGTTGTTTGTTATGTAGTGAAGCAAAACCTCATCATTGTCATCGTCGTTTAGTGGCAGAATATTTGAGTGATAAATTAGGAAATATAAATATATTGCACTTATAAAATTCATCATGCTTGTAAAATACAGAATGCTTGGATAGTACTAAATGTGAAATGCCGATGACTCAAATTATTTGTCTTGCCAACTCCTGGAAACATGGTGAACGGTGCATTGCTGGTATTAATAAAGAGACAAAAAAATGGATTCGTCCTGTATGTAGTTCGTATCCTCAAGATGGTAGAATTCCTAAAGATATAAGATTGATACAAAGAAGAGAACCTACTTTACTAGATATTTTAGAAGTTCCTTTAGAAAAACATGGCCCTAACTTCGGTTTTGAAAGTGAAAATATAACTATAGCTTCAGGAAAATGGCGAAGAGTAGGAGAAGTTCAACCTACGGATTTGCTGCAATATTGCCATAATTATGATTACATTCTTCATAACTCAGAAAAGTATGTTACTGTACCTTATTTAAAATCATTACCTTTGTCAGAAAGACGTACTTTAGAGTTAGTCTATGCCACCAAGTTATCTGTACATGGTATACCCACAGGAGAAGGAATAAAATGGAGAGGTACACTTACAACTGAGACAGGATTGCGACTAATTAATGCTAGTATAACCGACCCTGTATTTGTACAAAAACTCAGTTACGGTTATCGTCCTCAGCATCCTTGTTTAGTAACTGTAAGCTTAAGTATGCCCCATCGCTTTGAAGATTGGGAAGAAGATGATCCTTGTTGGAAACTCATTGCTGGAGTGATAGAATTATTTGAGTATGATTTAATTTTAGTAGAGATGAAACGAGTTGGTTGGAGTATAGAACAAGGACGCTCTTATTTAAAAAGAAACTATCAAAAATGTTCTCGCCAGCAATTAAGTAACCAGGAAATAGAAGAATTTTTGAATTATCTTAAATCTTTACCTAGCCTTTAATATTTAAAATGGCTTTTTTCACTTCTTACTAGTCAACTTATTCAACTCAGAAGCAGCTTCTTCAGGTTTGCCAGAAAGGGGAAAAACTAAAATACTTTTAACTTCAGGATCACTCATTAAATTATCTAAATGCTTGAATTGTCGCTCAGTAATAGCAATCCCATCATTTTGTTTCACATAGTTTAATTCCTCTTTGAATTTATCTTCCCCATAAACTTGAATAAATACCCTGTCAACATTCCAAGTTTTCCAATCTGCAGCAAAATACCTTTTCGCCCAATAGGGATTATGATGACAAAGATCAAAACTAACCGCAGGGTTAGATTTTTTCATCGCAGCAATCATATTTTGCACAAATTTTGTCAACTTAACCGTGCGATCAACCTTACCCGGTAACTCTGCATGATAACCAAGATAATCATCCCATTGCACCGCATCAATAGAGGGATATTTATCAACAAATTCAACTAAAATATCAGTAAAAAATTTAGCAACTTCAGGAATTTCTACATCAAGAACATAATGATCTACTGCTGTATGAGTACGATCAACTCCTGGCACAATCCAACCTTTTTCCACAGCTAAATCAAAAGCAGGACTATTTTCATCAATTTTAATTCCTTTTTCAAAGTAAGCATGAACTTCCATACCTTGTTTATGGGCCTCATCAATTAACCAATCTAACCATTTATCTTGGAATAAGTTGGGACAACTTTCATAGCCCAAAGTTTTCTGCATCACTTCGCTTTTATACATAGTGCAAGCATTACCCCAAACCCCATGAATAATAGTATTAAATCCTTGGGCGCGATAATAACGAACTCTTTCTCTAATCATGTGTTCGCTGGCATTATTAGTAACTTGATAGCGACTTAAATAGATGCCTCGAATCTGTTTTGTTTGCCAAGGAGTTTGAGGAATTGCTTTGGCTTTGAGTGCTGCTTGAGTAGGAGTAGTTCGTGGAGCTGGAGAAACTGGGGAAACTGGTTGCTGGTTAGCTTTAGGAATCGGCGCTTTTGGTAAAGTAGTTGTGGGGGAAATTGCCACTTCAGGAGAAGAAGAAGTTATAAAAGGAATATTTTCTGGTAAATTGTTCGATAAAAACTTATTGATTCCTAAACTTTCTCTTTGGGTAAACAAAAAATAACCCCCTGCCAATAGAACTATGATTAAGGAAAAAGGAATACCAAAACATCCACATCCCTTCGATTTCTTTGCGTTGGTTGACATAATTTAAGTAATAGGTAAAGACCATTCGAGGGTGGGGTTAATTCTTTAATAACAAGTATAACCTGAGTGTATTTTTGTCTTGTTGGGATCGCTATTGGCACGTTATTGAGATTGATACAGAAGATGGGGAGAGGGTTTGAGTCCTTATTTTCCGGTTCAATAGTATAGCAATAGCCAAAACTATCGGGACAGAACAAAAACCTCATGCCTTAGACATAGCAACCATTTCTCCTCTACTTACTGCTCCTTCTCAATGGTAATATTTGCTTCAATTGCTTTAACTCAATTTCCGCAATTCGAGCAAAATGAACAAGAAATGAACAATTATTGGCCTGGAAAATGAACATTTCTCTTTCTTAAAATGGCATAAACAGAGTAAATGTTTATGACAAGGAAGACAATTTTGACTAATCCAGAACAAAAATCCTTAATTGCTTCGCCACAAAGACGCAAATTCTTAAAACTTGGTGTCCTGACTGGGGCGACTAGTGCTTTCGCGTTAGCGGCTGATAAAGTAATGGGTGCTAGTAGACCTAGCCGGGAAGCTGATGTAGAAATACTTAACGGCGCAATCATGCTTGAGCAAAAAGCTGTCAACACTTATGTTGCGGCGGCTGAGAATAATTTGTTACCAACGAAAGCTTTTTTAGATGTGGCTGTGCAATTTGCCGCCGATCACACTGAACACCGCGATCGCCTCAAAGATATTATTTCCGGGGTATTTAGGGTAGAGCCTATATCTAGTGAAAATCTGGGTACTTTCCCCATTCCTGCCAATGTCTTAAATGGTAGTGAAGCAGACGTACTCAGGTATGCTCTTACCTTAGAAATGCTTGCTTCTAAAAGTTACTTCGACTTTATTACTGACAAGCTTACCTCCAAGGGAGCTAAAAATGTTGTTGCTAGCATCTTACCTATTGAAAATCAACACGTTGCTGTTTATCGCTCTGTGTTGCTAGTTCTACTTAATGAACCTGCACTACCAGGAGATGATAAACTGGTTCCCTATCCTTTCTTAAGTCAGCAACCAACTCCTCCTGTACCAGAAGCTTAGATCCGGCTATGAGGACTAATTTCTTGCTGCCATAGAACATCTGCCACTTTTCTTACTCCGTTCTTTAGATGACGGCGAAAAGTACTAAAGGGTATATCTAGTAACTCTGCGGCTTTTTCTTGGCTAGGTGCAGGATCGAAGTAGGTGTGGTCAAGGGCTCGATAGTATTTAGCCTGGCGAGGTGAGGAAAGTAAGGACATTGCTGCATCTTTAACTAAGCTTTGTAATATGGCAATGTATTCTGCTTCCTCTGCTTCGGGGATCGCTTCTCTTCTAACCAAGTGGGATTGTAACAAAGGATTGTTATTGAGATCATTGGGACTGGTAAAACAGCGCAGGGCGTTCCATACCGCTTCTCTAAACTCAGCTTCACTCAGAAAAACTAAAGGCTGACTCACTTGAGAAGGAGATATGGCTTGGGCTGAGGCAGCGATTTCTCTTTGTGCTAAAAGTTTCTGCCAGGCTTTAGGGGGTAGTACTCGCCAGTCATGGCCATAAACTCCGTAGCATTGCTTTGCGATCTCGAAATCTGCTTCAGCAATTCTGGTTAAGTCAGCATAGGCAAACATCGCAGCCCAATAATCTGCTTCAGCACAAGGAAAGAAGCTAAAGGCTAATCCAGGGGCATGGCGGTGGTATTGTATGAAATTAATAAAAATGAGGCTTTGCACCGCAGAAACCCCTTGATAGCTATCCTGAGCCATCCAGAAGCGGAAAAAGGCTGCCCCTTCCCCTGAACGCAAGGGAGCATTTTTTTGTAGATACTTCCAAGCTTTATAAGTGGCTGGATCTGCCTTCAAATCCTCGTCTTTGGCTTCGTGTAAAGCGACTGTCATCATCAACCCAGCTAGCTGTTGTTTTTGGTCACGAAACACCCTAACACCTTCGGGTTGCAGTTTTAGCCAATGGGCCGCTATTTGGGCAGATTCGCAACCTTCATACTGATCTACTATCCCTAACAAAGCTTCCCTATCTCCTTCTTTAAGACTGTCGGTGGTGAGGTCGCTATTTTCTTGCCAAGTAAACCGGGGTTTAACGGCTGGATTATCTCGGTGGAGGAAGATGTAATCAAAGAGGAGACGATGTTGTTCTTGCCCTTGGGTTTCTCCTAGACCCGTTGTATAATAGTTGCGGGCCCGTTGATGAAGTTCGCTATACCAGTCTGGATTACGCCAACGCAAGTCTGCTACTAATACATCCCGGACTAAATCGTGGGGAAACAAACCCACAGGGGCAGGTTCAATAAATGATAAGCTACGTAACCAAGTAAATAATTCGTGGCTATCTGGTTTTTCTAGCATCTTGGCTAGTAAAGTTTCGGTCAGTGAACGAACTAAAGTACAGGCTTCCAAGGCCTGGCGATGAGTTTGACTAGGAACTTCTTGGACAAATTTTTCTAGTAAGGCTTTAATCACGTCTGGCATCGCTTCAGGTTGCCAAGAAAGTTTTTGACCTTGGGTCAAAACATCAGCTACTAAGGACAAAGCGAGGGGATGACCGTGGGTAAAGTCAAGAATTTGGGGATATTGAGTTTCGGGTAGCTTGTTTTTAGCCAGGTAAAGATAACTCTCTTCTGGGGAGAAGTTGCGTAGAGGTAAAAACTGAGTTACGCTTTGCCAACCAGGATCTGTGTACCAAGGAGTACTAGGGGAATGGCGACTAGAGGTGATCAGTAAAACTTCTTCTGGTAACTGGGGTAGAAAAACTTCCCGCAGCCATTCATCAAGGGAAGTTAGGGTTTCATAGGTATCAAGTAAAATAACCTGGTGATTTGGGTTATCAGCTAATGTTTGTAAGGGAGATTCCAAAGGAGGTAACTTCATGACAAAACCTAACCCCTTAAGGAAAGATTCAGGGGTGGCTTCGAGGTTGCGAGTATCTAAATAAAAGGATTGAATTTGAGACTGTTGGCAAATGAGAATAAATTCTCTGAGGAGTGTTGTTTTGCCAATGCCCCCTGGGCAAAAAATATGTAAGATATGAAAAGGTAATTGGGGTTTGGTAATCGCCTCTGTAAATTTTGCCAATTCCCCTGCGCGACCAACAAAGTAGTGATGGCGTGCCGATTTTAAACGTTCTTCTAGGGGTGATGTCATACTAGAGCGGTGTTGACTAGCACAGGTTATTTTTGAGAGTGGCGAGGGAGCAGGAAGTAGGGATTTGAGAAATTTGGGACTAGATTCTCTAGCGGTTTTATTGTAACCGGATTTGGTATCATAGGGATTGTTTTGAACTTGATGATTAAATTCTTTCAGGTTTTGCGACAAACTTAATATAACTTCGCTACGCTCAAGAAGATTTTGGGTACAATTGCCCTTAAGTAGCGACAGGAAAAGAAGGAAATGATAGCTAACTTTCAAGACGTATTTGGGGAAGGCAACCCGCAATTAATTAGGGAACTGAAAGGCAAACTAAAACCAATTAATATTGCGATCGCCACAGCAGCTTCCTTATTCGGTCAATTTTTACTTTATTTATTCTTCCACAAACTTTTACCAAACCCTCTTGTTGGTTCCCTAGAGAAATTCAGTCGTTATTGCCAGGGAAACACGCCAGATTTCTTAAATTATCCCAGTTCTCAACACTGTACTACAGATAGCTTAGGGAACTTAGCAATTAACTGGCAACTTTGGGGGTTAGATATCTTCATCTGCACCAGCGTTATTGGTATAGTTGCACTTTTAGTCGGGGGAACTTATTTACTGATCCGAGACTTATCTCAAGAAGAGAGTCGCGGTACTTTAGGGTTTATTCGCCTGTCTCCTCAACCCGCAGCAGGTATCTTAACCGGTAAAATTTTAGGCGTACCTAGCTTACTATACTTATTTTGCGCCCTCGGTCTGCCCCTCAACTTCTATGGGGCAATGGAAGCAAACATTCCCCCTCTTCTAGTTGCCTCTTTCTACGGAATCTTGGCTGTTAGCTGTATTTTCTTCTACACCGCAGCTTTAC
This sequence comes from uncultured cyanobacterium, assembly GCA_963793425.1. Lineage (GTDB taxonomy): Bacteria > Cyanobacteriota > Cyanobacteriia > Cyanobacteriales > CAWCAG01 > CAWCAG01. The sequence continues at coordinate 75,651 of CAWCAG010000005.1, forward strand.
TATTTTCCCTAGTTAATAACAAATTAGCTGCATTTTCTCCTTGGCTTGGTAGCGGTACAGTTTTAGCTTTCTTAATCATCGTCAACATACCCTTTTTAAGCAACATCGTAGGATTGCCAGTCTCTGCCATCTCCCATACCCCCTTTGATTGGTTCATTGTTTTTTATCCCGGCATCTTACTACCTCATCTAATTGCAGCCACTTCCTTAGCCCCAATCTATAATTTCGATGCTGCCAACTTAGCCCAGCTAAGATGGTATGGAATGCCCTTCTGGAGTCATGCCGGGGCAACAACAGCCTTTGTCTTAGCTAACTATTATTTGTGGACAAGTTGGCTGTGGCAAGGACTCAAACGCCGCTTCCATAACCCCAATAATGCCTTAATTACCAGACGACAAAGCTATTGGTTATCGGGCAGTTTCATTGCTACAATCATCGGTTTTGTCCCTCAACAACCAGAATTTGGTACTTACCAAGCTGCCTTGTTTGAAAACTTCGGCTTCGTTATGGGGCTAACCTTAATTCTCTTCCTCGCCTTAATTCCGACCTTAAGTCCTCAACGTCAAACCCTCCAAGATTGGGCTAGCTATCGCTATCAAAGTAAATATGATCGTTGGAGTTTGTGGAAAGATTTAGTTTGGGGAGAAAAAAGCCCGGCCACTTTAGCGATCGCCCTTAATCTTTTCACCGCCACAGCAGTAATCTTGCCCGGTATCTTAATGCTACCTCTGCAAGAATACAAACTACCTGTATTTTTCGGGATGCTTTTTACTGCCAGTCTAATTTTACTTTACGCTTGCATCTTTCAATTAGCTTTGTTGATGAAACGTCCTCAACACGGCATTTGGTTAGCAATGGCAGTCTTTGTTTCCACCATCTTCCCTTTTATGACTTGGTGGCTACTCAAACTCAACCCCCATACTGTACCGGGATTAGGCTTTTTCACCTTCCTTCCCACCACAGCCCTAGAATACACCCAAGTTACAACTTTATGCTTCTCCTTATTTGTCCCTTGGTTAAGCATCGCCTTAATTTCTTGGCAAACCAAACGTCAATTACAAAAAGTGGGAGAGTCGGAAACTAAGGCTTTGTTAACTTAACCTCTCTATCAATAAAGGCGATTTGCTAGTGGCTAATTGCTATTGGAGTACTCTAGGAGTCTGAGGCTTTGCGGTGAAATTTAGTGATTCCTTAAAAATTAGCCAGCGATTGCACAACGTATTATTTGTGTAGTATAATCGGATAAGTTAGTGGCAAAAAGGAAACCACACCATGAATATCCGCAAAAACCTACGCAACATTGGTATTTCTGCCCATATCGACTCTGGCAAAACTACTTTAAGTGAGCGAATTTTGTTCTACACAGGCAAAATCCACAAAATTGAAGAAGTACGAGGCGGTGGTAGTGGGGCGAAAATGGATTACATGGAGTTGGAAACCCTAAAAGGTATTACCAAAAACCAAAAAAGGTCTAAGGTTCCCCGTTCTTATAGGACGGATTCGCTCTGCACTCTCACGGTATAATATTGAAAAAAGCAGAGCCTTTGCCTCCAAAAAGTGAAAGCACGATACAGATACAGATTTTATCCAAACATCGAGCAAAAACAAAAACTTGCTCAACTGTTTGGCTGTACTCGTGTAGTTTGGAATGACGCTTTAGCTTTATGCAAAAGTAGTAGAAGGAGAGAAAAGACTAGAAAAAGAGCAGCAAGGTTACACACCAAAATTAAAGATGCTCGTCAAGACTTCCTCCATAAACTTTCAACCAAGATAATTCGTGAAAACCAAACAATAATCTTAGAAGACCTCAACGTATCGGGGATGGTCAAGAACAGAAAACTATCCCGTGCCATAAGTGACTTAGGTTGGCGTAGTTTTAGGACTATGTTAAAAGCCAAAGCCGTTATGTACCGCAGAGATTTTCGAGTCATAAATAGATGGGAACCGACTACCCAAAAGTGTCATGGGTGTGGTTTTAAAGGTGGGAAGAAAGCGGATGCGACCCCGCGTCGGCGTAAGACCCAAGGGAACGCGCACCAAGTAGAACTCTCGGAAGGGAATGGACTTGTTTAAACTGCGGTGCAGTCCATGATAGAGATGTTAATGCTGCTGTCAACATTTTAGTCGCAGGGAGACACCCTGAGACTTTAAAGCGCACCGAACCCGCGCCGCCGAAAGGCGCAAGGGAACGCGGAGCAAGAAACGGACGTGGAGGGAAGCAGCTATACTACAACTGTAGCAGCAACCTGTGAAACGTCAACCCAACTAGAACCCGTGCAACTGTCGTTGTTTGGGTAGATAGGGAATCCCCGTACCTTAGCCTTCGGCAACGCTGCGCGAATAGGTCGGGGAGGATGTCAATATGGACTTGCGATGAAATACAGCAATCAATGTCTTTAACTCCCGCTTTCTGTAGTAAACACGACAACCAACAAGCGTGTACGCTACCTCCGCAAACATACTGTGCCACTAAACACAGACTTGGTATCAGTCGAATTTTGCTTAACCATTAGCAAATTTCACATTTAGAAACATTTCTAAATGTGTAGTTTTGGTATAGGCTGAACTAAATGAAAACTTTAAATCAATAGATTTTTATCTATCAAGGTGCGCTTAAATTTACAGATTACTACTTAGACAACTTACAAATTCATGCAAATAGTCAACCGCATTCATTTTAGAAATCTTAGGGGGGATATTTTCGGTGGTCTAACCGCCGCAGTTATTGCCCTACCTATGGCTCTCGCCTTCGGGGTAGCTTCTGGGGCAGGGCCAGCCGCTGGTCTTTATGGAGCCGTTTTAGTCGGCTTTTTTGCTGCCCTGTTTGGAGGGACTCCTACCCTCATTTCTGAACCTACAGGACCAATGACAGTGGTAATGACCGCTGTCATTGCTGACTTAATTGCAGATACTGACCCCGAAACAGGTTTAGCCATGGCTTTTACAGTAGTCATGCTAGCCGGGGTTATCCAAATCATCTTTGGGATATTACGTTTAGGTAAATACGTTACCCTAATGCCTTACACCGTAGTCTCAGGCTTTATGTCCGGGATCGGGATCATTCTGATTATCTTACAAATAGGGCCCTTTCTTGGTCAAGTAAGTCCTAAAGGAGGTGTGGTTGGTACGATCCAAAACTTGCCAGATTTATTAGCTAACATCAATCCGGCTGAGTTAGCTTTGAGTGCTATTACCGTAGCCTTACTTGTCTTTACACCAAGTAAAATTAAGAAATTTTTGCCACCCCAGCTTTTAGCTTTAATCTTGGGAACAATTATTTCTCTAACTGTATTCGCGAATGCAGGTATTCGTCGTATTAGTGATATTGGTGAAATTCCTACTGGTTTACCATCTTTACATGCACCAACTTTTAGCCCTGAGCAACTACAGTTGATGTTTGTTGATGCCTTAGTTTTAGGGATGCTTGGTTGTATTGATGCTTTGCTTACTTCTGTGGTTGCAGACAGTCTTACCCGTACCCAACACGATTCTGACAAAGAACTAATCGGTCAAGGACTTGGTAACATTGCTTCTGGGCTGTTTGGCGGTATTGCTGGGGCTGGGGCCACAATGGGAACAGTGGTTAATATTCAAGCAGGAGGACGTACTGCTTTATCTGGTTTAACTCGTGCCTTTATTTTGATGGTTGTTGTCTTGGGGGCTGCTGGTTTAACAGAAAGTATTCCTTTAGCAGTCTTAGCCGGTATTGCCCTTAAAGTAGGTATTGATATCATTGACTGGGGTTTCTTGAAACGGGCTCACAAAGTTTCTTGGAAAGCAGCTATGATTATGTATGGGGTAATTATCCTCACGGTATTTGTTGACTTAATTGCGGCTGTTGGTGTTGGTGTTTTTGTTGCTAATATTTTAACTATCGAACGCTTAAGCAAACTACAATCCAATGACGTGAAAGCAATTACCGATGCTGATGATGTCATTCTCTTAGATGAAGAAGAGAAACGACTCCTCAATGCTGGGGATGGTCGTATTCTGATTTTTCACCTTGATGGACCAATGATTTTCGGTGTAGCTAAAGCTATTTCTAGGCAACAAATAGCCATGGAAGATCACGATGTCTTAATTCTTGATTTAAGCGATGTACCGATATTAGGTGTAACTTCTTCTTTAGCGATTGAAAATACTATTCAAGAAGCTTGTGATAAAGGCCGTCATGTCTTTATTGTCGGAGCGACAGGAGCAATTAAGCGCCGTTTACAAAAGTTTGGTATTTTACAACTCTTACCACCCCACAACTTGGTGGTAGACCGTATAGATGCTCTCAAACAGGCTGTTGCTTTAATTAAGGGATACGAACCAGATTTAGAGCCAGTAGTTGCTGATAGGAATATGGCTGGGGGTTCAACTGCTGTCTAAAAGCAGTTGATTTATTTTTGCTTATTTAAACCACTAACTTTTACCTTTCAATTACTCCCATATACTCCCGAATTCTTCCTCTCAATGTCACGGTATTTGTCACTAAGGCGTAGGTTTCTATTCAACAGCCGCGTGAGGTCTGGGCCAATACTTCTTCGCTGGTGTCAACGTCCCGCAGGTACGAAACACGGCCACCAAAAAGCCGGGGCATGACCCCGGCTTTTTGGGTCTGCTTCGTCTCAATTTAACAGCCGTCTGGCCCACAGAACTTGTGTGCGCTCAGTACCTCCGCTTCACAGATATAGACGATGCCCGAATAATCGTCGAAAAACTGCGCTGCGACCTCATCCGAAATCTTCAGGGCCATATCCCGAGTGTCGGTGAGTACCTCGAACTTTATATTCGAGAAGTTTTCGGAAACGGTGGGTTGTCCCGACGAGCGCACGTTGCGACTGCCTTCACCGCCAGCGTCCACCACGGTATAACCGGTCGCCCCGGCTTCGTTGATGATCTTGGCGATCTTTTTCAGCAGCAACTTTTCCGTGACAATGACGAGCTTGCTTGCTGGCTTGGCCATGTGGGTTACCTCTTGATATATGTATTCATTGAACTATATAGAAACTCAGGAAAACGGCAGCACCGCGCGCTATCGCGCTGATATTATAGTCGCCGCGTTGGTTGCCGGGCCAGGGGAGTACCGACAGACCGCGACCCGTCTGGGATTAGCCGCCCATCAGCGCCTGGGCAAGCCCGATGTAGAGCGGTATTCCCAAGGCGATCGCAACCGGCGTGCCGATGGCTGTGGACGAGCCGATGTAGGCGGAGGGATTGGCCGACGGAATACCTGCCCGTAAAGTGGGCGGCCCTGAGATGTCTGAACTGGAGGCGGCGATGACGGCCAAGAGTACGACACCGCCAGCGCTGAATCCCGTGGCGTAGTGAGCAATCATGCCGAAACCGAAAGCGATGAACCCATGCAGCAGCGGTGCCACAAAGGCATATACGGCGTACCACTGGGCTACCTTACGCAGCTCTTTAAGCCTTGCAGCGGCTTCCATACCCATAATCAGCATCAGTACCGAAAGCAAACCGCGAAAGAGGTAAGAGTAGAAGTCTTCATAAACCTCTCCCGGCTGGGTTATTAGGCCTAGCGCAAGCCCTAGCAGTAGTGCCGATAGGGCAGAACCCTGGAGGCTTTCCTGCACGATGGGCCATACCCTAACCCGCTTGTTGGTGGTACCACGCTTCTTGCTGGTATAAATGCTGGCTAAGACGATCGCAGTCACGAGCGCTGGGATGTCCATGAAGGGATAGAGGGCGGCGGCCCAGGGCCGTATGTCATGTTTTGCCCCTCCATCAGCGTCAGGGCAGCAGCGAGGGTAGAGCCACTCACGGCACCGAACAAGCCCGCAGTCGCGATGCCATCCTCGGTTTTGACGTTCGGCAGCTTGCACAATGTGTAGCGCCCGATGAACACGATAAGGATTCCTATTACCACGGCGAACAGTGCGGGCAACAGTATCTCTCCCAGGTTGGCGTCGCGGATCGCCTGACCACCGGTCAGGCCAACTTTCATGAGCAGCATGAAGACGATGAACTTATAGACCGGATCAGGAATTGATAGTCGGCTACCGAGGGAGGCAACGATTATACCGCCAATCAGAAAGCCGAGTGTCGGGGACTGCAACTGCTCCAGGAAGCGTGTTAAAAAATCGGACAGAAAATCCACTTGTTATAATTCTCCTTGATCATATCTTAGGGGTCAGGACGGCAGGCAAGCGTGGCCTCGAATCCTGTGGGTAGCTAGCTCTACGCATCCAGATAAGCAGCGAGTCAACCCGCCACAGAGATTGCATCTGCATCCCGGTGCGTCGTGTGCTGGAAGATAAGGTTTCACTCTGGCGAGCGCAAATGATCGCGCTAATTCAGTGGTGATTCATTAGACATCTCTAGAAAAGAGGGAACAGAGGGAAAGAATTGATTTCATTTTCTATTATTGAAGATGTCTATTGACAATAGCTTGTTACTAACATAGTTTACCAGCAATTGGTTCGTAAAGTAAACAAGAGCTGAAATCGAAAACATATGACTAAAAATAGCGATTAAGCGGCTCTCTTTTTGGTCTTTTTACGTCGGGAGCATCCTTTCTTATCAATAGGATAAGTCTTTCTTTTGACTCTTTTAAGTTGAAGAACTGTTCTCCGACTAAAACTAGCCATATTCCTCAATCTAAAGTGGACTTAGCACTAAAGCTTTTATCTGATAGGCGATCGCATTAGTTTGATATTTAGTCTTGTTTTTCTGAGAAATTCCAAAGAGTTGCTTCGCTAAATTTGCATATAAAAGAAAATCATTCAGAGGATTTTTTCCTTTACCCAATGAACTCACCCAGAGATCCTTGAGTGAGAAACGGTATAAAGCCTTACTTTCTTAATCTTCCCGGTCTACCAGAGTGAATTACCGTCAAAGTTAAGCTAAAGTAGCTTTTGGATTTAAACAAAGTTAAACTTTAATGCTACATTTTCAATACTCAACCCTCATCAATGCCCCTGTAGAAGCGGTTTGGCGCTTTCATGAAAGGGAAGATATTCTGCAAATTCTTACTCCTCCTTGGCAACCTGTACAAGTCGTCCGTAGAGAAGGAGGACTAGATGTTGGTGCAATTACAGAATTTCGCTTGTTTCTAGGGCCAATTCCTATAGCTTGGTTAGCCCGCCATGTGGAATGCCAAGAGTATAGGCTGTTTGCTGACCAACAAATAAAAGGGCCGATGGCATATTGGTTACATCACCATCTTTTTGCTGAAGAAAATGGTCAAACTCGCTTAACAGACTCCATTGAATATGCTATACCTGGGGGCCAATTAGCGGAGTTTCTCCTTGGTTGGTGGGTGGAAATGAGGTTACATGATATGTTTCGTTATCGCCATCAAGTTACCGCAGAGAAAGTATTAGAAAACTATGGGATGATATAAGTAACGAAATATTTATAAAACTTGACACAATTAACCTATGAGCTTTTTCCGCCAATACATCGCCCCATTCTTCGCTGTACTTATTTTTACAGTGGCTTTAGTAGCAGTAAGCGCCCGCATTTTCTTACCTTCAGATATGGCTGCACCTGCACCGGTTGAAGATGTGGATCTTGCCTCAGAAGTTGCTCCTCCGGCAGAAACATCAACAGCCCCTGCTATGAATTAATTGGTAATCTTGCCGACAATAGCTTGCTCGACCATATCAGGGCTAGAAGTAGCGTCAACCGTAAGAAGTTTTTGGCGAGGGCTATAATATTCCAGTATGGGAACAGTACGTTCTTGAAAGCTGGTAATACGGCGTTGAAGAATTTCTGGTTGATCATCAGCAAGGGAGCGCCCTAAAGAACGTTCTTTCATAACTTCTTCTGGAGCTTGTAAATAAATTGCCCAATTTAGCTTTTGGGCAAATTCATCAAGAAGAAAATCCAACTCTTCAGCTTGGAAAGCAGTGCGAGGATAACCTTCCAATAACCAACCTTTACTTACATCAGGTTCGTTAAGTCGCTGGCGCATAAATTGAATGAGAATTTGATCGGGAACTAATTCCCCTTTTTTGACGTAATCCTCCGCCTTACGCCCTAAATCTGTTTGTTTTGCGATCGCACTACGAAGAATATCTCCCATAGCCACTCTGGGGATTTGAAAATGATCACATAGTCGCTGGGATTGAGTTCCTTTTCCTACCCCAGGCCCTCCCAAAATTACTAATCTCACAACTTCTCCTTAAAATTTACCGTTTTCTCAGCCTAGAGATAAATTTAGGGTATTTTGGGTTCTCTTGTTGGTAATTTATGTTAGACAACAAGCATTTATTCTTCAGAAACAACTTAACTCTGGTTCAAACTCTCCAAAACGTTCTCTATATTTGGCTAATAACTCTTCAGCTTGTTCAGCTACATAATCCTTGAAAATATTTTTTACCTGCGTCCTCAAGACGAGGTATTCTATAACTTCGATTTGATTAGTTAGGAAGTTGTGATTAAGAACGATAGTTGGATTAAAGAAATGGCTGCCGAGGGCATGATTGAGCCTTTTGAACCTTGTTTGGTACGCCGAGTTAGTAATAATTTGCCAGTAATTTCCTATGGCTTAAGCAGTTTTGGTTATGATATCAGGCTCTCGCCTTCAGAGTTTCGCATTTTCCGCCACATTCCTGGTACGGTAGTTGATCCTAAAAATTTTAATCCTGATAACTTAGAACCAACAATTCTCCATGAAGATAAGAATGGTAGCTTTTTTATTCTTCCTGCCCATTCCTACGGGTTGGGAGTTGCCTTAGAAAAATTAGCAATTCCCGATAATATTACCGTACTTTGTATTGGCAAAAGTACTTACGCCAGGGTCGGATTAATTGCTAACTTAACCCCAGGAGAAGCAGGGTGGCGAGGACATTTGACCCTAGAATTTTCTAATTCTTCCAGTGCTGATTGTCGTATTTATGCTTCTGAAGGAGTTGTACAATTGCTCTTTTTAGAAGGAAACCCTTGCGAAACAAGTTATCAAAAACGTCAAGGTAAATATCAAGATCAACCCGAAAAAGTCATTTTTTCTAGAGTTTAAAGTAAAGTGGATAAATTTCGTATTGAAGTAATAGCAGCTACCGACAATCCTCAACAAGTAATTTGGGGAGCAATGCACCAAGATTATTCTGAAGGTTTTGTTGTTGATAGCAAAGAAAAATGGCCCGACGAAAAGCAAGCCGGAGAGTTGATAGTCAAGCATTTACTATCAGCAAACAGAGGGCATTTTGGCTGTTACGATGGGGCAACTGAAGTCCTAACCTCCCAAGGCTGGCTAAAGTGGAGTGATGTTAAAGAATGGCACAATCTTGCCGCAATTGATATTCATAACAATGAAATTAGATTTGAGGTTCCTGTAGCGCTACAAAAATATCAACACAAGGGTCAAGTTTATCATCTTCAGGGACAGCAACTAGATACCGTGGTTACTTTAGACCATCGCCTGGTAGTTAAGCGCCGGCATAAAGATAGTTCTTGGACAGAAGCTTACTTTGAGAATGCTGCTGATGTCATAGGTAAGCCGAGAAGGTACTTAAAATCTGGCAATTTAGCAAAGTGCGATCGCACAACCTGGTCTAATCCTTGGCATCTCGATAAAAAGCAGTTTGCCAAGTTGGTTGGTTTTTTCGTTGGTGATGGTATGAAGCCACGCCCAGCAAATCAAATTCGCTTTAGGCTAAAAAAGCAAAGGAAAATTGATTTTTTACACTCCATAGGAATACCAATAGAGGCAAAGGCAGGAGATAGGTATACAGTTAACTTACCTGGGATTGGTAAATGGTTTAGAGATAAATGTTTTAATGCTACAGGAGATAAATGTTTACCTGATGGTTATTTAAAACTTACTGCAACAGAAGTAGAAGGATTGTTAGAAGGGTTGAGAAATAGTGATGGTAATGAGCAAGCTAATACTTGGCGTTACTCTAGTTCAAGCATTTTTCTATTAGGTCAGCTACAGGCTTTACTACATATTAATAATTTGTCTGGCCATTGGTCACTCGCATATCAAGAGAACGAAAAACATCAAGCTGGTTATTACTTAAATGTTTCTAATCGGATTAGTCCTCGCGTAGAGATTAGCCAAAATGGACGTTCTTTATCTTATTCTGAATCTGTGGAAAAATATGATGGTTTTGTTTATTGTGCAACAGTTTCTACAGGTGCATTAATTGTTCGTCGTAACCGTAAAGTGATGGTTTCTGGTAACTGTTTAGAGCATCCTCAAATAGTTGTCAATGTCGGTTATTTTCCTCATTCTATGATGCAACAGATACGAACTCATAGGCATTTGAGTATGGATGTGCAATCCTTTAGGTATACGGGAAGCCGTGTCATTGAAGTTGCAGAAGGCAAAAAAGATGTAGAAGATGTCTTTTATTTACGTCCTGTAGGTAACTACACAAACCGTCAAGGTAAGCGCTACTTTTATTCAGAAGAGCAACGTAATGAAGATATTGAATGGTGTTTAAAAGCTTGTCAACATTATCAAAAACGCATTAATGAAGGACTATCGGAAGAACACGCTAGAGGCTTGATTCCTTTTGATGCGAGACAGCATTTTGTTCTTAGTTGTAATCTGCGATCGCTCCTTCATCTTTTAGATTTAAGATGGAAAAAAGATGCCCAACTTGAAGCACAAAAATTCTGCGAATTATTGTACACTCATTTAGAAGATTGGACTCCTGCTGTAGCTCAATGGTACTTGGAAAATAGGGCAAAAAAAGCACGGTTAGCACCTTAAAGAAGGGAATGGGGAGTGGGGAGTAGGCAGCAGAAGAAGTGGGGATTTTTTGATGAAGGCTAACAAGCTACTTTTTGAAGAAGCTACAAATAAGTTGCCCAGCACCGTTTTTTTGAAAGGGAACAACTTGTCCATCTTTTTTGACTCGTAGGCGATCGCGGCAATTATATACTTCTACCGGGCTAACCACACCATCAATTTTAACCGAAGCTCTATATTCCCAGTAATTTTTAGCACTGCGTTTAATGCTCAAGATACAAATAGATTTATCTTGGTAATTGCGACAAAAAGATGCTTCAGCAGGAAAAGAAATTGTCCAAAATGAAATTATTAATAACCAGAGAATGAAATACTTCATTTAGAATCAATGGAATAATACTTAACTATCTTCTTTGAAGGGTCTACACCAACGAATGAGTAACTTTTGACGACTCCCCACTCCCTACTCTCTACTCCCTTCTTAAAAAATATTGTTGTGGATGTTAACTTCGCGCCCACATTCGACCATAATAATCGGGAGTAGTTGAGGATAATTCTCCATGCCAAGAACTCCAGATGAATATGCTGTCTCTATCATGCTCCAAGGCGGCCACAAAGAAGAAGTACGTTTTGCCACCATTCAAGAATTTCAAAAATGGTATAGTGGCGAACTTATGCCCAAAGCTAATGACACTAATTTTATCAGCGTCCCGATTAAAAATATTCAAGGAGAATATATGGTTATACGCCCCTCTAATGTAGCTGCCATTAGGGTAGAGCCAATTTTTGCCGGCAGCGTGGAACGCTTTTAAAAAGAATGCGGTCACAAGAAAGTATGAAGAGAACAATCACATTACTATCATTAAGCTTAGGGCTTACCTGTTTGGTTCCCAGCTTACCAGTTCAAGCTCAATTAACTCCTGTTGATCTCCAAACATCCGGGGAAGAATTGGGGGTAGATGAGCAACTCTGGACTAAGTTTGGGCAACCAGGAGATAAATATGCCCTCGTTCGTTCCATCGATAATAGCCTCCGCTATTTAAACACCCCCAGCGCAGCCAAAGCTTACGAAAACTATCCTGTTCCTGGTGTTACTCTAAACCGGGTACGTCGCTCTTTGCAGCGTTTTCGACATCTCTTACTTTCTTACCGCACCCCTGAAGGATTTCAAGCTGCGGTAGAGCGGGAATTTGTCTTCTATAAGTCTGTAGGTAGACCTAGCGACGGCGAGGTCTTATTTACAGCTTACTACGAGCCGATTTACTCTGCTAGTCGGGTTAGAACAGAAGAATATTCTTATCCCCTCTATCGCAAGCCAACTAACTTTGAGCAGTGGGAAAAACCCCATCTTACCCGCGAACAAATTGAAGGAAAAGATGGCTTATTGGGTGATACTAGCCCCTTAAAGGGCTACGAAATAGTTTGGTTAAAAGACCGTTTAGAGGCCTTCTTAGTACAAATTCAGGGTTCCGCTAATCTTCAATTAACTGACGGTACTACCATGACCGTGGGTTATGATGGGGGAACAGATTATCCTTATACCAGCATTGGTAAAGAGTTGATTAAAGATGGCATTCTACCTAGTGATGGGTTGACTTTGCCAGTGTTGATTGATTATTTCCAAAAGAATCCCCAGCAATTAAGGGAATATATTCCTCGTAATAATCGCTTTGTTTTTATACGAGAAACTAACGGGGCTGCTGCTAGTGGAAGTATCGGAGTTCCCGTTACCCCAGAACGCTCTATAGCTACAGATAAAGCTCTGATGCCTCCTGGAGCCTTAGCTTTAGTCCGCACTCGTATTCCTTATTATACCCCTGAAGGGCTATTAATAACCCCAGAAGTAAGCCGCTATGTCCTGGATCAAGATACTGGTAGCGCTATCAAAACTCCTGGCAGAGTGGATCTATTTTTAGGTACGGGGCCAGTGGCTGGTGATCGCGCAGGAATTGTCGGTTGGAAAGGTTCCCTTTACTATCCGTTGTTGAAAAATTAGGCAAACATTTAAGCCCTCTGATTATACTTAAATGAAAGAGGTTGAGTTAATTGGTTCAAACTCAACCTCTTTATTCGTAAACATATATGTACTAACAAGAATCTATACCAAGTAATTACTTTGCTGCTTTTTTACTAGCTTTACCCAAAGAAGTTGCCCCAAACAGACCAACAGCGAGAAGACTTAATAATGTAGTGGGTTCCGGAACATCTTGTTTGTTGAGATTAAAGTCTACTCCATCTCCTGTACCACCATTATAATCTTGACCTAACTTGAGGGTTATGGAACTGATATTGGTGAAGGTTTGACTAACAATATTGCCATCTGCACCTTTTGCAACCCAATCAGGACTAGCTAAATTAACACCATTGATAGCAATAATACCAGTAGTACTATTTGACTCTGTATCAAAGAAGTCTACGCTTAACTCTTTTAATATTTCAGTAAAAGTAAAAGAAAAAGTTCCTACTTCCAGTTGACCTTTTTCTTCTGCATAACCTGTACTTTCGTTATGTTCTGAAGGACGGAACCAAAAATCAGTAGGGTTGGTTCCCGCATCTTTGGTTTTAAATTTAATCGCGTTTGTACCACTACCATAAGTGTTTGCCGTAGCTAAGTTATCGACAAAGAGGCGACTTCTATTTCCTGTGGTGCTATCGGTGAGGGATTCAATGCTTTTGATGAAAGGTATCTCACTAACTTCGATGCACTTATTAGGGTCTAAATCTATGCAACCAAGACCAACATTAATTTCTCCTTCTTTTTGAGGAACAAGGCTTCCGGCAAGGGCGCTAGAAGAGAAAGTGGTAATTGTAGCGGTAGCAGCTACTAGACTGATTAAAAGTTGGTTGTTCATGATGCTTAACTGATATTACTTAGTTGCCTTGATATTATTATGAGCTATTTTCCGTAAAGTTAGTATAAAGACTGATGCAATTTATGTGAAGATTGAGTGAAGTCTTAAATTATCCCCTATAAAAGAACCCCATATTTTTTTTACCTCTTACACAAAAACCGTTAATTCACGGACTTATGGCTATCAAGCCTATGTAAGTGTTTCCATAAGCTAAACATATTTACACAAGTCGAGATGATTTTTCTCTGTATTGATGTGATACGCCTAAAATGAGGCAATACTAGGGGCGGGTTTTGAGTTAAATCGTGAGATGAACCTTAAACTAAATAAACCCGCCCTAACACACGATTTTAGCTGGGTCACGCTAGTATGCTAAGTTAGGTTAACGTGTATTCCTTCTCTTACACAAAACCAGTAGAGCATGAACGACTTACAGTTCAATAGAGCTTTTGAGGCGCTGACACCGCGACGCAAAGAGGTATTAAAGCTGTTATTGGCTGGAGTTTGCGATCTTGAAATTGCTCAATCTCTACATATTGCTGAATCAACTGTAAGAAAGCATATTGAGAAAATTTGCCTTTCTTTCGAGATCCATAATGAATTTCCTGATGAACGACGTTCTAAACGTCCAGAATTAATAGCTTTGTTTGTTAAGTACAAACCAGAGTTACTGAAAGATGAGCCATCGTTAGTTACTGTAGCGGCGCAAGAATTACCCAATTTAATTACCGAGACAGAATCCAAACAACTTTCTCTTTATAACCGTGAAGTCTTTATTCTTATTGATCAGAGTGGTTCAATGGTGAGGAAAGATGGAGATACAGGGGATCAAACTCGCTATGAATATTTAGCAGAAATAGTTGAAGGGCATATTAACCGTATTTTGTCTTGCCAAAGTGCGGAACAAAGAATCTGCGATCGCCTGTCTGTTTATTTTTTTAGTCGCAAGAAAACACCTCCTACTGCCACTACTATTAACGATGCTTCTCAAGTCTGGCGATTGTTTATTAATAATCAACCTAAAACTAAAACTTTTATCAGCCCTACCCTTAACCATTGCTTAGACTCTTGGTTAAGTAATGGTCAAAAAGATAATCAAGGTGCTTTTTTTATTATCTATACCGATGGTGAATTTGATGATGAAGAAGAATTCATCAACTGCATCGCTTCTGCCTGTGCCACAATTAAACATCACCAAGAAGCAAAGTTTTTCGTCCTTGGTTTAGGGGAAGATATTAATATTGAGCATTTCCTAGCTTTAGATTTTAATGTCAAGCAAGCTATGCCTTTTAATATTTTTGTTTTTGATTTGGTTAATGAAGTTGATGATATTATCGAATTACTGTCGCGGCAGTTAATTGAAACTCCCCATCTTGCTTTTCCTGATTGGGTAAAAACTCGCCATCCAGAATTTGTGCAAAAAGTTCTTGAAACGAAATAATGCTTATATGATTCATTAAAGCTATACTTTGTCAATAGTGATTAAATTCAGTCTCTCCAAAAAAGTGATTGTATTATTATTTGTAGTATTGCTAAATCTCTTTTCTTAATTTGTTTTATTTAAGGTAAAACCCCATTTTACGTCACTTTCGCTCAGTTAAAAGCTTTTTGGGCATGAGAACAGTAATTCTATCATTTTTCATAAATCTTAATTAATTCTATTACAAAACAAACCCCTTTCAACACCTTATCAAATCGTTCTCAATATAACTTCATAAAAACGCTCAAAAACTGCTTAAGTTTAAATCATTTAAACATTGACTTCAAGAAAGGAAGGTTTTACTTATTAATAAAGCAATTTTCTCAATACCTTTTAAGTCGGGGAGAATATCAATTCTGACAACTTTGCAAACGACTCAAAAGTAAAACAATTTCATCAATTGCTTCTCTTTGGCTACTTACTGATTGGTCAGATTGATTAATTAAAATGCTAAAAACCAAGGGGGGAAAATGGTCTGATTCTAAATAACCAGAAAGGGCAGAAGTCCCAGTTACAGTACCTGTTTTAGCCCGAAGTTGTCCTTGTAAAGGGGTATTTTGGAAGCGACGGCGCAAAGTACCGTTAACTCCGGCTAAAGGTAAGGAGTTGCGATAAATTTCTCCTAAAGGAGTTTTAGCGATTCCACTTAAGGTTTGGACAATAGCTTGGGGACTAACTAAATTATGGCGAGATAACCCAGAACCATCTTTTAATAAATAACCAGCACTATCAACCCCCAAGGCCGTTAAACTGTCTTCGGTTGCAGCGATACCGGAACTATTCTTCTCAACTCCAAGGGTGCGTAATAATGCCTCTGCATATAAATTGTTGCTGGGTTGATTAGTATCTTTAATTAAAACTTCTAGGGAAGGAGATTCTATTACTGCGATCGCTTCACCCCAAGATGTTGTTTCAGGAGTTGTTGTCACAGCGCTTTCTTGTACTTCGATCCCTTCTAAAATAAGGGCAGTTCTTAAACTAGCTAAAAAGTATTCAGCCGGGTTACGAATCGCCAAACCCCAAATATCTGCCCCGGCATCAGCAGCTAATTCCCCAGCAATTTTTAGTCTTCTTTCTCCCAATACCCCATCAATAGTTACCCCATAAGGAGTCCCTTCTGCTGCGGTTACAGCCGTATTTTCCACTTGCCACTGTCTGGCGGCGAGGGAGTTACTCCAATTCACTTTTACTGGTTGTCCCAATTGTTGGGGTAACAAAGTAAGTACTACTGCATTTTCATCCAAAATTAAACTATTAACCGCCACACCATAATAAGCATAAACATCTTCCCATTCCCAACTAGCAAGAATTGGTGATTCAGAAAAATAGCCATCTTGGACAATTAACTGTTCTATTTCCTCAACTCCTGCCTGTTTAAGCTGTTGTGCCACTGCCCTTAATTTTGCGGTAGTTAAACTCGGATCTCCTTTACCAACAACCCTTAAGGTGATTAGGTTAGGAACTGTTCCTGTGGCATAAAAGGGAGTACGGATACGAAAATCTGTTCCTAATTGAGTCAAAACTGCCGCAGTGGTTAACAATTTAGTATTGGAAGCGGGGATGAAGTGACGTTCAGCAGCTAAGGCATAGAGAGTTTCTTGAGTATCTAAAGTTTGTACCAAAATTCCCCAACGAGAACGACGCAAGTTAGAACGATTAATGATTTCTGCAATGGCAGGTTCTATATCTGCCACACAAACAGAAGTATCTTTGCTTTCATCAACTGCTGTCAAAAGAGTTGCAGTTTGGGCAAAAACTTCTTTTTGCTTAACTCCTAGTTGCAATCCTAACCAAATTAAGATTAAACCAAGAGACTTTCCTAGGCGGTATTGTTGCTGCTTTTTCATTCAATATTAAACTGTATTGCCCTATTCAAAAATTGAAGTTCTAGAAAAAGTTGATAGCTATTATTCTTATACAAAACAATTACTAAGCATATTAGTAATTATCATTGGCTGGTTTTTACTCATAAAGCCCGTTATAGCTATACTTATTGGTCTTTCAGTTACTTTAGCAATCTATGCTATTATCCCTTCTCCTATTTCAATACTAAGAAGGGAGAAGGAAGAAGGAAAAAGCATATCACTTTCCCTCCACCTTCTAAATTTCTAACCCTTAACTCGTAAACTACTCAAATCAGCCAAATCCCCCTCAATTACTGCGCCTCGCTTATTCGCATCAAGATGGCGCAAAATCTTGTAGATGGTTTCAATCTCTTCTGCTGCACTAACCTTATCTGCAACCTCCCTTAAAGATAAAGGTTCTTTTGCCTCCTGCAACAGCTTAACAACCTTTGTTTGCAACTCTAACACCGATGCAGCCGCTTTCTTCCCTGCTTCCACTCCTGGTTGATGATAGGCATTAATATTAACCAAACTGGCATATAATCCTACAGCCCGTTCATAAAGAGCAATTAACGCCCCTACAATGCGCTCATTTACTTCTGGTACTGTAATCGTAATCGAATCTCGTTGATTTTCATAAAGTGCTTGACGTGTACCTTGCAACAACCCAGAAAGATAGTCTCCTGATGTCACGGAAGGTTCAACTTCTACAGACTTTCCTTCTCTGTCTTGCAACACTTCAATAAAAGTAGCAAAGAAGTTAGGGACACCTTCCCTTAACTGCTGTACATAGGCGTGTTGATCAGTGGAACCTTTGTTACCATAAACAGCAATGCCTTGATAAACAGTATTACCATCTAAATCTTTTTCCTTACCCAAAGATTCCATCACTAACTGTTGCAGATAGCGGCTAAATAGTAGCAAGCTATCTTTATAGGGGAGAATCACCATATCTTTTTCCCCTTTACCATTCCCTGCAAAGTACCAAGCTAGGGCCAACAAAGCCGCAGGATTGGTTTTTAATTCAGGTTTTCGGGTCAAGATATCCATCGCTTTTGCACCATCCAACATGGCTTGGATACCGATACCCTGACAAGCTGCAGCTACTAAACCCACTGCTGATAATTCTGAAGTACGCCCTCCTATCCAATCGTGCATCGGGAAGGTGGTTAACCAAGTTTCTGAGGTGGCAATCTTGTCTAACTTACTACCTTCTCCGGTAATCGCTACTGCATGGGAAGAAAAATCTACGTGCTTTGTTTGGAAGGCTTTTTTAACTTCCAACATTCCGTTGCGAGTTTCGGGAGTGCCTCCGGACTTAGAAATAACTAAAACCAAGGTGGTGTTTAAATCCGGAATTTCAGCTAGGGTTGCATCTATTCCCGCCGGATCGGTGTTGTCAATAAAATGAATTTTTAAAGGTGTATCCTTTGGGGCCAAGGCTTCTGCTACAAATTGGGGGCCAAGAGCGGAACCACCAATGCCGACAGAAAGAATATCGGTAAATTTATCCGCACCAGAGGGCTGAATTTCGCCGCTATGAACTTTGCTAGCGAAGCTTTTTATTTTCTCTAAGGTAGAGACGATATCCTCTTTTAACTCTCCGTTGGGGGCTAAATCTGCATCTCGCAGCCAATAATGACCTACCATCCGGTTTTCATCAGGATTGGCGATCGCACCCTCTTCTAAAGCCTTCATATCCTGAAAGGCCTGTTGGAATTTGGGTTCCATTTCGGCTACAAAATCATCATCAAACCTCATCCGGGATATGTCTAAATAAATTCCCAGGTCTTCATCATAATAAAGCCAGTCTTGGTAGCGTTGCCAAAGGGTGATGGCATCCATAAATCAACCTCAAAACTTAGTTCTCACCATTGGTTAGTTTAGGCTACCTTTTCCCTTCTGGGCTTTTCCTTTATTCTTTCCTCTACTTTACTTGCCTCAATCCATTACTTTGTCGGGAATACAGTAGTTTATTTAACAAAATCTCAAACTTATGTTAAGATTTGTATAGCGTTGCCAACAAATATACTAAGGATCTAATTTTTATGAGATATACAACAGAAGAAGGTGGTCGTTTAAATAACTTTGCAGTTGAGCCAAAAGTCTATGGTGCGGATGCCCCTAATAAAAATCAACAGCGTAACTATATTATTCTTGGTGTTGGTGCTTTAACTCTTGTGGGTAGCTTAATGGCAGTTGCAGTAGCAGCTTCCAACGTCAGCTAGAAAAAATATCTTGATATAATTCAACTAAAATTAAATTTTAAATTGGGAAAGATTGGCTTGGAAAGACCAGTCTTTCTTATTGTTTTTGGGACTTATATTAAATTCTCTATATAGTTTAAATTAAGTAAAAGCCTAAACAGATAAATGAAACTGCTCATTAGCAACGACGACGGCATTTTTGCCTTGGGAATTCGTATTTTAGCAAATACTTTAGCGAAAGCAGGACATGAAGTTATTGTAGTTTGTCCTGACAGAGAACGTTCTGCCACAGGCCATGGCTTAACTTTACATAGACCAATTCGTGCTGAGATCGTAGACTCTATTTTCCATCCCCAAGTAATAGCTTGGTCTTGTTCAGGAACTCCTTCCGATTGTGTTAAATTTGCCCTGTCTGCTGTGCTGGATAATCGTCCCGATTTTGTTCTGGCAGGCATTAATCATGGGTCAAATTTAGGTACAGATATTCTTTATTCCGGTACTGTTTCTGCTGCTATGGAAGGAACAATTGAAGGGATTCCTAGCATTGCGATTAGTTTGGCTAGTCATAGTTGTCAAGATTTTCAACCTGCTGCTAATTTCGCTGAGAATCTACTAACCACTTTAAGCAAAAATTCTTTGTCCGAAACTACTTTGATTAATGTTAATGTACCTCCCGTACCAGAACAAGAAATAGCTGGAGTTATGTTAACTCGCCAAGGTTATCGCCGTTATACAGAAATTTTTCAAAAAAGGTTAGATCCCCGTGGCAAAACCTATTATTGGTTAGCAGGGGAAGCAGTAGAAGAAATAGAACAGCCAGAACATACCCATTTACCTGCAAGCATTTTGACTGATGTTCAAGCTATTAAAAAGAACTATATTACTCTGACTCCTCTTCAATATAATCTTACGGATGTTAAAGGATTTTCTGCTCTGCAAGAAATCAAAGATTTGTAGCTTAGACTGTGGTTGATGGATTAAAAACTGGCGAGTAAAGGGTAAAAAATAATCCTTCGATTTGCTCAAGACGCACTAGCTTTAAGTGCTGGCAATTTGCTTTGAAAGCTGCTGTATACAAAATCTAAAGTAATAACTTAGCCAACTTACGATTCCCAAAAATTTAAATCCTTCTTCAACAATAGAATGTCCTGATAAACTACTAGGAGTCATGTCAACAATTGTTGAGAGCAAGAAGCAGACGATAGCTAATAACAGAAACAGAAAATCGGAATGAAAAATTGTTTTCCAGAATTTATATATAAATCCAGAAATCAGTGTTCCATAGACGATAAAAACAACTAGCTCTGCTAAGTTCTTCATTTTTCTGGGCATATCACTAGAACCGTACAGAATTAAATCAAAGTTCTCGTGAAGCAGAAACAAATCATCAAATAAAAGCAGCGTTGACAAAAGCCCAGAAAACAGTAGGAATAACACAACCCGGTGCTTACCCCTTGCCTCACCATATCGTGAAATCAGGAATGAGCAAAACAAGCAGATGGTTACGGTTGCACACCAAAATAAATTACCGATTTGAGATACAATGCCGGTGTAAGGCGCTTGTTTAGCAAATCCATTTGGATCTGCAACCAGTTGCTCTGGGTGAATATTAGCAACTTTGGCCACAATATAAGTTAAAATAATTAAGCAAGCACAAGGAAGATAAACCTTGACTAGGGTTTGAAAAGAGACTGACATGACAGAGAGAAAACTTTAAATTTGATTATGTTTATTTAAAGTAATCTTAACCCAAGCATAACCTCAAGAGCTATTGCTGTAATTTTTCTTTTTTTTCTTGACAGGAATGGAATTGCCTCCTCACCTACTCTTACTCCCTACCCTCACCGGTAACTTATGCTATTTAAACAGGATTTGGTATGATTTGGGCGATCGCAGCCATGATTTTGAACGTAAATATAGATAAAAACGTGGTCTTTAATGATCTTTGTATAACTGCTATAAAAACCATACCCTGTTATGGTTGAGCAGCTTAGTCGTAAATAATTTTGTATAATGTGTTACGATTAAACTAAAGCTAAGTTTAAAACGGAACTCACTTAAGGTCTGAAGTTCTCGCTGCAAAATCAACACCGCTTAGGCTTTGAAAGAATCAACTAGATTATAAGATTTTTATTGCATAAGATTTTTTGACAGCTTTTTTTGCGAAAGCAAATAAGGCAGAGTTTGTGCAACATTTTTGCCTAAAAAATTAAGCCTGAATTTTTAGAGAAGTTTAGTAGATGCAACAAACTTCTTGAATATTTGGGAATATATTAAAGGAAATTGTTTTAATGGCAATCGTAAAAGAAACAGCCTTGGTTTACTGTGAAAACCAATTCGGTTTAGTGGATGGAAAGACTGCCGCAGCATTGGTTCGCCACTCCGAAATTTATACTATTGTTGGAGTAATTGATAGTTCCTTGGCTGGTAAGGATGCAGGGGAAGCATTGGGAGAAAAAAAGAGTGGTATTCCCATTTTTGCTAATTTAGATGAAGCTTTGAGTAAACTTTCACAAGTTCCAAGCTGTTACATTTATGGCAAGGCTCCCTTAGACGCTTATATATCCATAGAAGAGAGGTTTCTCATCTTAGAAGCGATGGAAAAAGGCATGGATATTATTAATGGTCTTCATCAATTTTTCTCTGAAGATCAAGAGTTTGTTGATCTGGCTGCCCATAACCAGGTCAAGATTAAAGACATTAGAAAACCGCCGCAATTAAATGATTTGCACGTCTTTACTGGTCAAATATCTGAAGTTAATGTACCTGTAATTGCTGTGTTGGGTACTGATTGTGCTTGTGGAAAAATGACCACCGCAGTAGAACTCAACAAGGCATTAAATAATCTTGGCATCAAGTCGTTACTGGTTGCAACAGGACAAACTAGCTTGATGCAAGGAGCAATGTACGGTGTATCAATCGATGCTCTTATTTCTCAGTTTGTGATTGGCGAGATCGAAAACGCTGTTGTTCAAAGCTTTGACAATGAAAGTCCTGACCTTATTTTAGTGGAGGGACAGAGTGCTGTTAGTCATCCTGCTTTCATGAGTTCTGTGGGCATTTTGAAAGGAAGTATGCCCGACGGTATTGTCCTGCAACATCCACCAGCAAGGAAGTTTCGCTGCGACTTTCCCCATTTGGCAATGCCAACTGTTGGGGGAGAAATCAAACTAATTGAAGCGATTTCGACCGCTAGGGTAATGGCGATCACCTTAAGCCATGAAAATTTAGAAGAGAGAGAAATTCTCACAATTATAGAGGATTATGAGCAGCGCTTTCAATTGCCAACAACGGATGTATTGAGTTATGGCTGTCAGAAAATTGTACAAACATTAGTTAATAATTTTCCTAAATTGAAGCAAAAAATCGTGAGAAAGAAGTCAGAGAAAGTTCCTGTGTTGGCAACAAGATAGGTTTAATTTTGAAAAAATAAGTAATGAAATTGTTCCTGCCCAGAATAGAGATTATTCTATCTAAAATACAGGATAATGCCAGGATGCTTTGCGAACTTTATGGGCAAAAAGGGATTTCTGTCATGGGAGTTTCTAAAGCAGTTTTAGGAGAACCTGCTATTATCGAAGCTATGATTCAAGGGGGAGTTAAATTTATTGCTGACTCTCGCCTAGAAAATATTCAAAAGATGAGAAAGGCAGGAATTGCTACTCAGTTTGTTCTTTTGCGTACTCCTTTGAGTCAGGCTGAAGCTGTGGTTGAAAGTGCAGATATTAGCTTGAATACGGAGATGGAAACTCTAAAAAAGCTTGCTTATTATGCCGAAGTACATAATAAAATTCATCAGGTAATTATTATGGTGGAGTTAGGTGATCTGCGGGAAGGCATATTACCTAGGGATCTTCTTCAATTTATTAGGAAAACCCTAGCTTTACCTTATCTAAAAGTTGTGGGCATTGGCTGTAATTTGGCTTGTTATGGTGGTGTGAAGCCAGATACTCAGAATATGAATGAATTATCTAATCTGGTTGAGCTAATTGAAAAAGAATTACAGCTTGATTTAGCAATAATTTCAGGGGGAAATTCCGCAAATTATGAGTGGTATAAATCTGCCCAAGATATTGGTAAAATTAATAATCTTCGCTTAGGTGAATCTATTTTTTTAGGTTGCGAAACAGTTAACCGCAAAGCTATCCCCGGTTTGCACACCAGTGCATTTCAACTTGTTGCTGAAGTGATCGAATCAAAAAAAAAGCCATCTTTGCCCATAGGAGAAATATGTCAAGACGCTTTTGGTAATGTTCCTAGTTTCCCAGATCGAGGAATTCGCCAAAGAGTAATTATTGCTTTAGGAAGACAGGATGTTTTGGTATCTGGCTTGAAGTCGAATCAGCAGCTAGAAACATTAGGATCTAGCAGTGATCAAATTATTCTCGATGGTGAGAATCATAATTTACAGGTTGGAGACGAGGTGAATTTTAACCTAGATTACGGCGGCCTTCTCGCAGCTATGACTTCTCCTTTTATTAAAAAGCAATTTATCAAGCCGAAGTACTCCTCTTAAAAATCCCCCGTCACCCTCTAAAAAAAGGGGATTCAGGGGACAAAGTTATTTAGCGCGATCGCACCAAAATCAAGTATTAACGTTTAAGGCAGCGTTATCCTGCACATACTCATCTAACTCAATTTTCACTGGTTTAACTTGCCAAATATCCTGGCAATATTCCCGAATTGTGCGGTCAGAAGAGAATTTGCCCATATTGGCAGAGTTGAGAATAGACATCCTTGTCCATTTTTCTTGGTCTTGATAAACTTGGCTAACCTGTTCTTGACAATCAAGGTAAGATTGGTAATCTACCATCAGCATATACTGGTCGTCATAGAGTAAAGAGTCCACAAGGGGCTTAAAGAGATTGGTATCTCCATGGGAGAAGTAGCCAGAGGCGATGCGGTCAATGACCGCTTTTAGTTCTAAGTTGCGTCTGTAGTAGTGCATAGGCTCATAACCTTTAGCTTTCATTGCTTGCACTTCAGCAGCCGTTAGACCAAAGAGGAAGAAGTTTTCTGCACCGGCTTCTTCACGAATCTCGATATTCGCCCCATCTAATGTACCAACGGTGAGTGCGCCGTTCATGGCAAACTTCATGTTACCTGTACCAGAAGCTTCTTTACCCGCTGTGGAAATTTGTTCGGAAAGATCCGCTGCCGGATAAATTTTCTGGCCAAGAGAGACGCTGAAGTTGGCTATAAATACCACCTTTAAGCGACCCCGTACATCAGGATCTTTGTTAACTACTTCGGCGACAGAGTTAACTAGTTTGATGATTAGCTTAGCAGTGAAGTAACCAGGGGCCGCTTTGCCACCGAAAATAAAAGTTCGGGGTTGAATATCAATGTTGGGATTTTTCTTGATGCGGTTGTAGAGGGTGATGATGTGCAGAACATCTAGCAGTTGGCGCTTATATTCGTGGAGACGCTTAACCAATACATCAAAGATGGAATTAGGGTCTACCCGCAAACCTTTTTGTTTCCAGATATAGGTAGCTAACTTGCGCTTATTTTCGAGTTTAATTGCCTGCCAGCGATCACAAAACTCAGCATCATCAACAAAGGTTGCTAATTTTTCGAGTTTATCTAAGTTAGTTAGCCAACCATCACCAATTTTTTCGGTAATTAGAGTCGCCAGTTTGGGGTTACTTAGCAACATCCAACGACGGGGTGTGACTCCGTTAGTCATGTTGAAGAATTTTTCTGGCCATAGTTCAGCAAAATCTCTTAAGGTATCTTGCTTCAGCAATTTGGTATGGAGTGCTGCTACTCCATTAACGGCGTGACTGCCCACACAAGCTAAGTTAGCCATGCGGATAGATTTGATCGGGGATTCTTCAATAATGGAGAGTCGGTTTGCCCTTGCGTCGTCTCCAGGATACCAGGTTTGGATATCTTCCATGAAGCGATGATTAATTTCGTAAATAATTTCTAAATGCCTGGGCAACAAGCTTTCAAATAAACTAACCGGCCAACGTTCTAAAGCTTCAGGCAAAAGAGTATGGTTGGTGTAAGCAAAGGTTTGTTGGGTAATTTCCCAAGCTGTATCCCAATGCAAGTTATGTTCATCTACTAATAAGCGCATCAATTCAGCAATACTTACAGCCGGGTGAGTGTCATTTAGTTGAACAGCAACCCTTGCATGAAGGTTATGCAAATTGTTGTTATGACGCAGATGATTACGAATAATATCTTGCAAGGAAGCAGAGACGAAGAAGAATTGTTGTTCTAAGCGTAACTGCCGACCTTGGGGAGTATTGTCGTTAGGATAGAGGACTTTGGAGATTGTCTCTGAAGTCATCTTGTCATAAACAGCATGGTCGTAGTTACCGGCATTAAAAGCCTCAAAATCAAATTCGTCACTAGCTTCAGCTTTCCAAAGCCGTAGAGGATTAACGGTGTTGGTGTTATATCCAGGTACAGGAGTATCATAGGGAACAGCTATAACTGTCCTTTCAGGAACCCAAGATACTCGGTATTGTCCTTTTTTGGAGCAGTAGGTTTCTGTATGACCCCCAAATTTAATTTCTACGGTGTCTTCAGGACGAGCAATTTCCCAAGGATTGCCAAAACGCAGCCATTTATCAGGAATTTCTACTTGCCAACCATCTTGAATGACTTGGTGGAAAATACCAAACTCATAGCGAATTCCATAGCCAATGGCAGGAATTTCTAAGGCAGCTAAGGAATCAAGGAAACAAGCGGCTAGTCTTCCCAAACCACCATTACCCAAACCAGGATCTACTTCTTGTTCCATCAACTCTTCTAGATTCAACCCTGATTCTTCTACAACCTGCTGCATTTTTTCATAAAGGCCCATATTAATCAGGTTGTTACCCAGATGACGACCCATGAGAAATTCTGCTGATAGGTAACAAACAGTCTTAGCATCTCGGTCAGAATAAGTTTTGGAGGTTTTTAACCAACGTTGTAACAATCTATCCCTGACAGTGTATGCCAAAGCCATATAAAAGTCTTTGAGAGTAGCTAAGGATTGGTGTTTGCCTTGAATATAAAAAAGATTATCAGCAAAAGCCCGCTTCAGGGTTTCGATACTCATCCCTGTGCGGTCGTCTTCTACTTGAATGTTGATGGGTTTTACGAGGTTGGTTTTTTGATTCACAAGTGTCTCCTGTCTATTCTATAAAGACTATCTATATCGGTCATTAGTTGTAGCCTCCTGGTACAGCAGGCATCCTATCAGATTGCATCAGACGCAATCAGTATTATTAACTTCACTGTAGACAACCAAATCGAAACCCTTGGTAGTTGCTCATTATTCTTTATACCCCTAGCTAAGAAAATTGTGTGTTCACTGAGATTGACAACTAATGAATGTACTCTAATTCGGCCTTTTTTAACGTTAATGGCGATCTGAGCAAATATGCTTAAACTTTTATACCATCTTTAAAGTTTTCTCTTCAGGTAATGCGATCCCACAGCAAAAGGTGATACCAAAACAATTTGATACCAAATCCGCTTACAAAACCCTACTCCTTACAAGTGTAGGTTTTTTACATTTAGCGATTTTTTTGCTAGGGAGCTAAGGAGGTGGGGAGCTAGGGGGCTAGGGAGAAAACTAATAGCTAATAGCTATTAGCAACTAGCCAAAACGCAATTAACAACGAAGAATCGACCATTGCTCAGGCTTAGACTTATTTACTACCTTCACATCTGCATAGGTTTTTATCCATAAACTCGCTCCACAATCTTTCGGCGTTTCCGGGCAATAATCGATCCGACAATAGCCGAATATCTCTAGTTCATGACCACGAATGCTCTTTGAACCATGTTTGACAGTTAGCACATCTTTCAAGGGTACTTCGGGCCCTTGCTCAACAATGGTTTTAGCGTTGGTAGTGATGTGGTTTTTATTCACATAAATAGTTTTTGGCCCCCGTCCCTTTAAAGTACTCCAACGAGGTTTAGGTCCTCTTCTGCCGCGAGAAACCTTGGGTTTGTCACGATATAAAGGTATGACCCAGCCTGTGCGCTTTTTATAAGCCCCTTTAATACGTTGTTGTTGAAGCAAGTAGAGAACTCTTCTTTGAGAAACTCTCAAGATTTGGGCAGCGATGGAGGTGTTGACGTATTTCATGGCAGAATATGGCTGGAAAACTATTCTAGTATTGTTTTGAGCAGGAAAAGCTATGAAAAAGACAATTCTTTTTTTAAACAGAGTTGCTATCTAGCTTAACTTTTTGTCTGTGGTTATGGAAGTATGTAGGGGCAACCCGTCTCTATTATTTTAGCTACGGGCAAATTAAACTAAATATAGTCAATGTTTAATGTTTAATGTTTAATGTTCATTGAGCAAGTAATTCAATTAGTTCATCCTTTTTCTTGTTGCTATAACCAGACATTCCTCGCTTTTTGGCCATCTTTTTCAGGTCTTTGTTTGTCATAGTGGTTAAGATTGCTGGATCTTTAATCACGTCAGGTAGAGGTTGAGGGGTTAGTTCAAAGACTTCTTTAAGGGTATCGAGTTTTTTCCCCTTGGTGATGCCACATTTAAGTTTTGGGATTTCGTTGAAGTTTTGCCAATATTGCCGAGGGGCTTCATCAATACGGTTTGTGGCTACAGCAAGTTTCACTCCCTTAAGAGGGCTACCGGGTTTTTCAATGAGATATTGTAAGGTTGCTTGAATTTCATCTCTGGTGGCTGTAGAAAGATTGATTTTGGGGATTATTTCCCCGGCAAGAGTTTTAGCTGATTGAGCAGTTTCTTCACTATCATCGGCGATAATACACCAAACCTTTTCTAAACCGGCTTCTTCTGCCACCGCGTAAATAAATAAGTTGGCGATCGCTTCATAACTATCTTCCCCAGTTTCTTTCACAATTAAAGGAAGCCAATTTCTTCCCCCGCAATCATTAAGGGTTTTTGCTGTAGCTTTAATTAAAAATTCTGGGGCATCTGTCCCTGTACTTGGTTCAATTTCTTCCAGGTATAAGTACATCAAATTGCCAATATCGCTTAAGTTACTCATTGTAAAAAATACTCCTTCGCTAAGCTTAAGTAATAATCCCGTGCGGTTTTATTTTTGTAGGTAGCCGGGATACGAGAAAAGGCGGCATCAGCTATATGAGCGTAGCTTGGTACGTCGAAAATGTGAAGGTCTTTTTTAGATGAAGTATAACGGGGATAAAAATAGGGAAGCAAATCAAATTTATGCTCTTTCTTTGCTTTTTGGATGATGTCTTGTATTGCTTTGTTAGCTGTATTTCTAGCCGCATCAGTAATCTTTTCACCATTGAAGAAAATCGGCAGGGCAATCGGCCCTCCATCTTTACGCTTTTCTTGCACGTCTGAAATATATTTACTGATAGCTACAGCAGCATTTTCTAATGAAAAAATATTGTTGTGTTTGGTAGGTATAAAAACCACATCTGCTGCATAGATGGCGCTAATACTAAAAAACCTCCAATTTGGAGGCGAATCAATTAAGATATAGTCGTATTGTGATTTCAAACTACCTAGAAACTGACGCAATCGAAAACGCTTAAGATTTTGCCTTAAATCATCTTCTCCCATGTTTGAAAATTCTTCGTTAGCCGGAATAACATCAAAAATAAAGTCCTTATTGAGTTTTTTGAAATGAATTTTATAAGGACGCACTACATCCTCAAACGGAACTTGATTCTTTTTATCTGCTAAGCAAGAGTAAAAAGTTACTTTTCCTGGTTTAATGCCTAATGAGTTAGTTAAGTCTTGTTGGTTAGGATCAAAATCAACAACTAAAACCTTTTTTCCTTTAATTGCTAAGACAGAAGCAAGATTAACTGTAGTTGTTGTTTTGCCTACTCCCCCTTTATTATTATAAACTGCAACCGTTAATGCCCTGGGAGTATTTTTAATATTATTGGCAATCTTTTGGACATTTTCATTAACATTATCCGTGGTGATTTCTAGACATTGGGTAGCAGGATAAATAACCTTACCGTGCTTTCTAAATAACTGAATATGAGACGAGTTGGTAATAATTCCCCACTGCACGCTTTTACAATTTGGCGATAATAAATAACGACGAATTTGTTTAACCGTAGATTTATATTGAGAAGAACCTTCAGCAAGATTAACATCTTTACCCTTAAGCTCAACTAATACAGAAGGGTTAGCTTTAGTTTGGAGAAAGATATCATCCTGAGTATTATGACGCAGGGCATAATCAACTGCATCATTCCCCCTCCCTGTAGAATATTGAGGAACCCTTTCCATAAGATCAAAACCAAGGGCATTGAGAAAATCTGGAATAAAAATCTGGTCTACAATTGCCTCTGGTTCACGGTTAGGTAAATTTAGCAATGTTTGTTTGAGGGCTTGGTCGTTCATAATTTAGTTACGTTTAACGAGCCTTAATCTTCTCTTATGATAGATATTTTATCTCATTATATTCACCACAGGTATTTATAAAAAGAGTAAAATAATCAAGGAAAAACACTGAAGAATTATTTTGCTAATCCCTCATTGTTATGAAAAGGACAAATTTTGCGATTCGCCAAAAACAAGTAGTCGTACAAAATTGTTTGTCTATTTCTTGTTCATCTCTTCCCTTTCACAATATTTTTTCTGATCACAAATACAGTAGGGGTTTTCTCTAAAAAAATAGCTTGTATCAACTAACTGACAAAGCTTCTAGAGATTTCCCCTCCGGACAGGGACAAAATCAGGAACAATTTGACAATATCTACCAAAATTTAACAACTAGCCATCAAAAACCCAAAATGATCCAAACATCAACCAAACTCCCCTCTTCCACCCATCAATTCGCCGATGTTATTCATCGCCTAGAAGCTGGTGGCTCAATGCTACCAGATACTCCAGAAAACCTCATGCAGATCATCGGCATCTACAAAGCCTATGCTGTACCGATGGATTTTTACTGGCGAGACTTGCTTTATATCGCAGAAAGAATATTTCTCAAACCTCTGCCCTTCTTTAAATACTTCCTGCCCCAAGAATATTTAGACTTGCATAATCATTATGCTGGTGAAGATGCTGATTTAAGAATTTGGCGAGGAGAGGCAACCGCCCATCCTGAATTACTAGAGTTTATGGAAAAAGGGGAAACCGTCAAAATGCCCAAACTCTTCCATCATCTCTGGCATGATCGCATCAATATGGAGTTTGCAGAAGCTTGTATGCGGGCAATGCTGTGGCATGGCAGGGATATGGACTTGGGTAAGTTTGATGCTTACCTTGATACTGATGAATACAAAGCTAACGCAGATAAGGCAATCAAAGCCTACTTTAAAAAAAATCCTGCCATGTTGGGGCTATATAAACTCTTCCCTGATATGTTCCTTGAACAAGTAAGGCAGCTATCCTACTACTCTAACCTAGGTTTATTCTGGGAAGTTATGGCTCCAGTCTTTTTTGAAATGTCTGATGTTTACGATGAAGGCGGGTTTAAAGGTGTCCCTGATGCGATGAACTTTTTGGTTAATGGCATTTTCGCTGTTGCAGGCAGACCAATTTACCACCATGCTTATATTGATGGGGAATGCTACGAAATTATCCCCAAATCAAAGGGGTTTACCTGGTTATACGAAGCTGCATTACCCTACGTCGAAGCTGTCTTTTATCGCACTGCCCCTTTCCGTGGCACAAAGTCCTACAATGCCCAAGCAAAACAAGTTCCTGAACAGCAAAAAGATTTCCACTACGGCATCTTATACGCTGATGTTTTCCCCGTTGGTACGGCAGGTATTCCCCCAACATTATTAATGGATGATATGTATCATTTTCTGCCTGATTATCTTCAGGAATACTATCAAAAACATTGTCGAGGGGAAGAAGATATTTTGATTCAACTCGGAGTTACTTTTCAACGTTCAATGTACAACGTTACCTCCGCAGTAATCCAAGCATTGCGTCAAGCTTTGTTATATCCTTTAGATGACCAAAACCCCAAACATTTACGCAAAAATCGCGCCTTTTTTGAATCGCAAATAGACCGTTTTTTGCGTCCTGAAGCTCGGTTAAAAGATATTCAATCTCAAGATTATCGGTAGCAGCTTAGAAGGTGCGATCGCACCTTCTAATTTCAAATTAGTAATGAGAGTTTCTTGTCGCTTTAAAATAGTTACTTGATTGGTGATGAAGTTGATTTTTATTAAAATATTGGTAATCTGATTAATAAGAATTAGCGAAGTTATTCTGAGGAACTGAAAGTTCTGAGAAAAGAGGTGTTGCGAAATGATGCTGCCTTAATCCGAGAGCAGTATCTTAGGAGGAAACTTATTGGCAAAGGCAATGTTGCTGTTGCTGAGATTCACCTCAAAGGTAGCATTACTTTGTATAGAAATACAAGTTTTTTGGGACTTGCCATATCCCCCCTAATCTTTTCTGAGGTAGAAGTTAATGATGAAGTTAGCATTAAGCAATTCTGCAAGCAATAATTTAGCCTTGTTTAATAATCTACCCAGTCATTTCAAAACCAAACTAGCTGAGATATGGCAAAATTCTTATGGGGAACTTTATGAACCAGTAAGCTGTTAAGCATTTAAACTGTGGACTTTGATATAAATAAGGTTGTCTCAAGTATCTCAGTAAAGACTGAAAAAAAGTTAGGAAGTTTGCAAATATTATATGAAGCTTTAGATGTTTATCTTAGTGCAGCAAAAACTCTTGATGAAAATCAGTCATTAGAGGCGTTGATGGATATTTTAGATGGCTGTTTGGAAGGTTATGCTCTATTCGGCGGTTCCGCTGGGAGGCGAGATTTATTTAACTGGTGGTTGTTAGATGTGGTTCCCGCAAGCTGGAGTTTGCAACCTCCAACTTCTTTTTGCAAAGTAAATAATTCACCAAATACAAAGATAATAGTATCTCGTCAAAAAGAAATATTAGATAGGCTTCTTAGTATTATCACTGACGAGAGTACTTTTTTGACCTTTTATTACGACAGTAGAAGATTTGAAGCTTATTGATTTTGGATAGTTATGATCATCCCATCAAAATAACATTATCAATAACGTGAATCACGCCATTATCTGCTTCAATATCAGCAGCAATTACTGTGGCATTTTTCACTTCAAAATTATCAGAGCAATCAATAGAAATAGGTGCGCCTTCTAAAGAAATAACTGAGTCAACTTCTGCTAAATCAGCTTTCATTAACTTACCGGAAACAACGTGATAAGTGAGGATTCGGGCTAATTGCGGGATATTCTGTACTAAAGTTTGAATTGTTCCTGGAGGAAGCTTCGCAAAAGCAGCATCTGTGGGGGCAAATACAGTAAATGGACCAGGACTTTTTAGAGCTTCAACTAAATTAGCTGCTTTAACCGCAGTTACTAAGGTGCTAAAGCCTTCTGTATTTACAGCAATGTCAACAATATCAGCCATATTTTTAAATTAAAATGTCCAGCATTTATTTCATTAATATTAAACTATATCAAGGAAAGATTCTGCTTAGACCACTTATCATACTCAAATTGCTTTGACAACGAGTAACTCTTGCCCTATTATATGAATGTGTGAGGAGCGAACCAGTTGAGAAGACCGAGACGAAACACGGCCAGTCGTCGGTCTTCTTTCTGATCATAATTAAAGGGTAAAATAATACCTCCCAATCTTCCTACTTTAAGTAAGCAACAGTCACCCCTGCCCCCCCTTCATTTTGCGGCGCT
This sequence comes from uncultured cyanobacterium, assembly GCA_963793425.1. Classification (GTDB taxonomy): domain Bacteria; phylum Cyanobacteriota; class Cyanobacteriia; order Cyanobacteriales; family CAWCAG01; genus CAWCAG01. The sequence continues at coordinate 108,317 of CAWCAG010000005.1, forward strand.
AACTCAAAACGTTCTACTTGGGGATGTTGGCGCAAGAATTCTTGAACTCCTTGGCGTAAGCGCCCTGTGCCTTTACCATGAATAATCCAGATAACGTTGCCAGAAACCGCAATAGAAGCGATTCCATCATCTAATTGCCTTTCTGCATCTGCTACTCTTTCCCCGCGAATATCTACAGTATTTTGGGAAGTTCTCACCGTCGGGGCGTTTTTCTTGCTAGCTGCTTGGGCAGGGACAGAAGAAGACTTTTGTTTAACCGAGACTTCTGCTTTCTTGCCATCTAAAGATTCAATTTCTCCTAAAGAAACATTCATCTTCATCAAGCCGAAGCGAACAAATAATTCTCCATCACTATCGGGAGTACTTAAAACCTCCGCTGTTTGTCCTAAGCGAGGAATGCGGACTCTTTCACCGATTTGGGGTTGATAACCTGGTTTGGGAGGTTTGGGTTTATCTTGCTGTGGTAACTTAGTTGCAGCAATTTTATTGAGTGCTGCCGTTGCTTTCTGGGCATTTTGACCAATTTTGGGCTTTTGTTGCAAATCCCTAATTACTTGGGCAACTTCTTCTTTTGCTTCAGTAAGTACCTTAGTAATTGCTTGTTCTTGGGCAAGTTTCAAATCTTTTTCCCTGGCTTCTAAAGTACGAGCTTTTGCTAAAATCTGCTCATAAAACTTTTCTGCTTCTTGAACTAATTTTTTGGCTTGTTGCGCTTTTCCTTCCTGTTCTCTTCTTTGGGCTTCTAAGCCAGCGATGACTTCATTGACATCACTATTAACTTCTCCCATCAAGCCTTGTGCTTTCTCTACAACCTCTGTAGGCAAGCCCAAACGTTGGGCAATGGTTAAAGCGTTGGAACGTCCAGGAATGCCCCAAAGAAGGCGGTAAGTGGGGGAAAGGCTTTGATCATCAAATTCTACTGAAGCATTTTCAAACCGTTCATCTTCATACTTCAGAGCCTTGAGTTCTCCATAATGAGTGGTGGCGATGGTAAGCTGAACTCGCTCTGCTAAATATTTTAATAAGGCGATCGCTAAAGCGCTTCCTTCAGCAGGATCTGTACCTGCACCCACTTCATCTAGTAAAATTAAATGAGGTTGAGGGGAAGAATGCTCATTTTGAGAGGAAATAGCTTCTATTACCCTAATGATACGGCGGATGTGACCAGAAAAAGTAGATAAACTTTGCTCCAAAGACTGTTCGTCACCAATATCGGCCAAAACCTGCTCAAACCAAGGCAATTCTACAGGTTCAGTGGCAGGGACAAAAATACCTGCTTTCGCCATTAATGCTGTTAAACCCAAGGTTTTCAGGGTTACGGTTTTGCCCCCTGTATTTGGTCCGGTGATGGCAACAACTCTAATTTGTGGTTCAATTTGCACATTAATCGGAACCACTTCTGTTCCCTGTTCATGCTTTTGTTGCCAAACTAGTAAGGGATGGCGTAGGTTGCGTAGGGTGATGGTTTCACCTTGTTGCCAATTAACAAAATTTGGTACATTTCCTTCTAACCACAGGCTATAACGGGCTTTGGCTGTGGTTAAATCCAAAGTTGTTGCTACAAACAATAAATGTTCTAAATCTTCTTTAATCTCCCCTATCTGCTCTGTTAACCCTCGTAAAACCACTTCTTCTTCATTTTTTTCCTGACGCTGTAATTGACGTTGTTGGTTGCCTAAATTAACTACACTTCTTGGCTCTACAAACAAGGTTGCCCCAGTACTAGAAGTGTCGTGAACTATACCAGGAATAGCATCTTTTTTAGGGGCTTTCACTGCTAAAACAAAGCGATCGCTCCTTTGGGTAACGACCTGTTGTTGTAAGGCGCTGCCTTGCCGCTGCATAATATTCTGAAGCTTCTGATAAATCTGCCCTCGCAAGGCTTTAAGTCGCCCCCGAATCTCCCCTAACTTAACGCTAGCGCGATCACTAACCTGCCCCCTTTCATCAATGCAACGATGAATTTCCTGCTCAAATTCTGGATAGGTACGTAATTGGGTAACTAAAGCTTTTAAGTTAGGAATTTCTTCTGGTTGGTCATCAATTAAGCGACGCAAGCGCCTCATCGCAGCTAAGGTTGTAGCAAGAGCAAGTAATTCCTCCCCCGTAAGCACTCCTCCCAATTCTGCCCTAGCAAGGGAGTCACCAAAATCTTCAATACCTTCAAAAGATAACCCTTGTAGCAAGCGCAATTCCAACTCATAAACTTCTTGAGTTTGAGCGATTAATTTTCGGCTTTCTTCTTGACTATCACTAGGTTTTAGGTTTTCAGCAGCTACCATACCTAGCTTAGTAGAAGCAAAAGTAGCTAAGTGTTGGCACAAACGGGGCCATTCTAATAATGCTAGTGTTTCTGATTGAATCAAGGCTTATACTGCTTTGCACCAACTCAAAAGTATCTCTTTCTTTATTATTAACAATTTTCGTGGTTGATTGCTAATGGCTCATGGTTAATAGAGTTTTTTGTTAATGAAAAGTCCTTCTTTGGCATGGAAATAAATGGGATCAGGAGAAATGGCGATCGCTCTTTGATAGCATTCCTGGGCATTACCATAAGCACCCATTTCCTGGAATAGCTGCCCCCTATTGAACCAAGCTTGATGATATTGAGGATTGAGGGCAACAGCACGATCATAAGCAGCAAGGGCCTGGCCGTATTGCTTAAGGGCAGATAAAGCATTACCATAATTATTCCAGGCTGGACAAAACTTAGGCTCAATGGCAATAACTTGCTTGAAAGCTGCGATCGCTTCTGTGAATTCCCCTGCGGTGCAGCATTTTAAGCCTTGGGCATATAAATCTTCTTTGCTATAGTTGCGGCTTTGAGTAGTGGAGGTCATAGTTAAATCTTATTTTCTAAATGTTATCCTAATCTAATGACAAACTTAAATTCAAAATTAAAACTATGATTCTTCCTGGAGCTACAGTTCGTGTTAGCAATTCTGAAGATACTTACTTTCAGTTTCAAGGTATAGTACAACGAGTTAGTGATAATCAGGCTGCTGTTTTGTTTGAAGATGGTAACTGGGATAAGCTAGTTACCTTTAAGGTTGCTGAATTAGAGTCTGTAGATTTAAAGAAAGGCAAGAAAAAGTAACTAATGAGCGTATATAGACACACAACTTAGCTAAACACTTTTAACTTGTACTTGTCATGCGCCTTCCCCTACCTCAATTTGCCACTGATAATCGTCCCGATAATTACATAGCAGAGGTAATCGAAACTACCACTACAGAATTTTTAGCTCAATGTTTAGAACCAGAAGAGTTAAGTTTTCCTGCTATGCCTCCTTTTGGTAGCTGGGTGAAATCTAGAGATGAAGAATCTGGCAACAAAGTTTTAGCGGTTGTCACCTATGCTACCACCAGTCCTATTGATTCTGTCCATCGCGCTAGGGCTTTAGGATTATCTTTAGAAGAGTTGCGCGAACAACAACCTCAGATTTTTGCAATGCTCAAAACTGAGTTTCGTTCAGCGATTGTCGGCTTTGAAGTGCCACAATCTTCTGGTCATGCTAACAATGGTAGTAGTGGCAGAGTTTATCAATATTTGCCCCCGCGCCCCCCTCAAATTCACCAAGCAGTTTACCGCTGCGATGATGATGAAGTGATTCGTTTTAGCGAAAATCTCGATTTCCTGAGAACTTTGTTAGTTGTTCAAGGAGTACCTGTAGAGTCTTTAGCGGCTGCGGCAATACGAGAAATTTATCGTTTACGTCAAGGAGATCGTCAGTGGTTAGTTAATGCCGGGAGAACGTTAAGTTTGCTACTTAAAGATGATTATGAGCGCTTGCAGTATATTTTGAGTCAAATTCATTGGTAAGAAAATTAATAGCGATCAATTTTGCTTAATGGGAATAGAAATAGAAAACTCCGTCCCTTCCCCCGGATAAGAAATAAATTCTAGTTGCCCGTGATGTTTTTCAGTGATAATTTGATAACTAATAGAAAGACCTAAACCAGTCCCTTTACCAATAGGTTTGGTGGTGAAAAAAGGATCAAAAAGATGACTTTGAATCTGATCAGGAATACCAACACCACTATCTTTTATCCTGATTCTTACTAAATTTTTATCTCTGTTACTTACTTCGCTACGAATGCGAATAGTACCGGGGTTTTGCTTAACTCCTTCCTCACTAAGACCCTGATTACGCTCTTCCACCGCATCGATGGCATTACTAATTAGGTTCATAAAAACTTGATTCATCTGTCCTAAATAACAATCCACTAAAGGGATATCTCCGTATTCTTTAATTACTTTAATAGGTGGATATTTAGATGTTGCCTTGAAGCGATGTTGCAAGATCATTAGAGTACTGTCGATGCCTTCGTGAACATTAACATTTTTCATTTCTGTACCATCTTGGCGGGAGAAATTCCGTAAAGATGAGACAATTTGTTGAATACGCTCTGAACCTACCCTCATAGAATTGAGCAATTTAGGTAAATCACTCAGGAGAAAATCTAGATCAATTTCAGCAATTTTCTTTTCAACTTCTGGAGTTGTGGCAAACTTTTGTCGATATAACAGCACCAACTCAGCTAAATCCTGAGCATAATCATTAACATAGGTAAGGTTGCCATAAATAAAGTTGACAGGATTATTAATTTCGTGGGCAACTCCAGCAACCAAATGTCCTAAGCTAGACATTTTCTCGGTTTGAACTAGTTTTCCTTGGGTATGGCGTAATTCCCGCAAAGTTTGTTCTAAATTCTGTGCTTGTTTTCTTAATTGTTTTTCTGAGTTACGTAAAGCTTCTTCTGCTGCTTTGCGATGGCGAATATCCCTAGCCACAGCAGAAGTATATTCAACTTCACCGTTTTCTGCTTGATGAGCCATAGCTACTTGAGATACAGGTATTCTTGTACCGTCGCGGTGTTGCAAGATATTTTCCCCCACCCAAACACCATCTTCAACAAGAGTAGGAATGAGGGTATTTTCTAACCAATCAATTTGATACTCTGGCACAATATTCCTCATTGTGAGTTGAGTAATATCTTCATTTATACCAATGCCTAACATTTTGCGGCCAGCTTGATTGAGATAAGTAAGGTTGCCTTGTATATCAGCCGTCGCGACTAAATCTGTGGTGGCTTCTAATATAGCTAAGAGTTTGGCTTTTTCCTGCTCTGCTAATTTACGTTCAGTTATATCACGGGTAATAGTTGCTAAGGCTATGGGTTGCTTGGTTTGGGGGTTATTAATCGTGAAGAAGTGGAAATCCACAGGAATGGGGTTGTAGCTTTGGAAGTGCTGGAAACGAAATTCTCCTTGCCAATAACCTTGTTTCAAAACCTGGGGGATTAGTTCTTGTTTTACATAAGTGCGGTCTTCTGGTAAAAAGAAATTAATAATTGGCTGGGTTTTAGCTATTTCTAAAGATTGTAGCCCGACCAACTCTAAACCAGCAGGATTAAGGTAAAGAGGCTCTCCTTGTAAAGAAACAATACCAATAAAATCAAAGCTTTTTTCTATAAGGGCAACTAATTTTTGTACCTCTTCTTCAGCCCGTTTGCGTTCTGTAACATCTGTAGCAGAAATTAGCACGTAGGGAAAAGAATTTCCTGGTAAAAATAGAGGTCTTTTCACTGTTTGTACCCAGCGAGTTTCACCTTCTGCATTAGTGAGAGGCTCTTCCGGAATAAACTTTTCTGCTAAAGTAGTCATAACCTTGCGGTCATCTTGAAGAAACTGCTCTACTTCTTCTGGGTTGCTAACAAAATCTGCCTCACTTTTACCAACAAGATTTTCAGGGGTTGTCCCCAAAGCATTAGCGAAGGTGCGATTGGCAAGGACAAATTTACCATCCCAGTCTTTAACCAAAAGCCAATGGGGTGTTGTGTCAATTACCTTTTGTAATAGTCCTTGTTGAGCTTGTAGAGCCTCTTCCGCCTCTTTTCTATCAGTTATATCACGAGCTATAGCATAAATCTTCTGCTGTTCCAGCATTGGTGTGGCAGTCCATTGTAACCATTTGTAAGACCCATCTCTACAGCGATAGCGATTTTCAAAGGAGATATAAGCGCCTCCTTGAGTTATTCTCTTGGCTGCTGTGGCAGTTGTTTGTTGATCTTCAGGATGAACAAATTCTAAAAAGGGTTTTGCCATTAATTCTGCTAGAGAAAACCCTAAAGTATGTTCCCAAACAGAATTAAGTTTCTCGAAGTAGCCATCAAAACTTGCCAAACACATCAAATCTGGTGAAAGCCGAAAAATATCATCCCAAATAATTTCTTGCTGTTTGCGGGTTGTCACTATTTCACTGGTAACTATCAAACCCTCAATGTTGTTACTGTGATTGCGCCAAGGTTTGATTTTCCACTTCACCCATTCTTGGAACCCATTAGGAAGTTGTAGTATTTCTCCTTCAGATTTATAGGATTCTCCGGCTAAACAATTTTGATGAATTTTCTGCCAATAGTGAGAGGTATTGGGGAAAACTTCATAGTAAGATTTGCCAATAATTTTTTGATTAAGACCGTAATCATCAAGCCAATGCTGGCTGGCTAAAAGATAGTGTAAGTTGGTATCAAAAATGGCGATCGCCACTGGAGATTGTTCAACTAAGACTTGCAATAGGTCACATGAAGATTGACAAGAGGTTGAAGCAGTCATAAAAACTGGGTGTTGAGAGTGGCGTGAAAACCTTGAAAAATCAGTTTAAGGAAGCTTGATTAAAGCTAGAGTACCCTGACTTAGTATAAATAGGAACAAGCTTTGATGGTAAAGTGATTGCCGCTGCTTATTTTCATGCTCTCAGTTTCAATTAGACTCTGAGCTAACAACTTTAAGAAAATTAACACTTTATTTCTTTGACAAGCAAACTGAATGACATTAGCCTAATAGCGAGTTAATCTGAGGGAACTGGGGAATTTCAAAATTGAATTAGTTGCAATAGCCATGACTTTTTCTTTTTAAAAGAGAGTAAAGTTGCTATTTTTTACTGTTTTTCTCATCTTTTTGCGAAATTATAGTCTATAGACACAATTCTTTCATCTCAAACATGAGCGATCAGTTAACCACATTATGCAGAATAAGTATGAATCATGGATACCCACAAACGTATCAGCCTTGCCATTGCAGGAGATGTTAACCAAAAGAAACTAGGCAACTTGAGAATTGCTAGTTCCCAACAAGATAAAAACCACCTCCAGCGTCGCAAACAGCAAAGGGCGATTGATGAAGCAATGATCAAGGTTGCTTTGCTCTACGGGCGCAAACATTTCCACAAAGGAGCGACGGTTTTTACCCTCAATGACCGTAGTTTAAGATATACTCCTTACTCACGATTTACTGATGCCTTAAGAGGCTTGCGAGTAGTTTGTTTTGGTGGTTTACCCAACCCCAGAATTCTCACTACTTACTGGCATCTAGATACAAAAAAGCGGGTGAGAAGATGAAGAATTTAAGCTTTCCACCAGCGATCGCCCTGCACCAAAGTATGAACTTGCCATTCTGGTAATGTTTTTGGGTAGTCGCCCCGGTAATGCCCACCCCGACTTTCAGTACGGAAGGCAGCACTTTTTAAAATTAAATAGGCAACATCTAATAAATTGAAGGTTTCGCCGTAGAGTTTTAGTTGCACTTCTGCTTCTTGAGATGGTAGGTTCACCGTTTGATTTGCTGGTAAATCAAGCAAATAATAACTCATGGAGAATTTAGTAAGTTCTTTTCGCCAGGAATTAATTTGGGCGATCCCAACTTCCATAACCTCCTTGGTACGGCAGATACCAGCACTTTGCCACACCAAAATAGGTAATTGCTGTCGGATTGTAGCTATTTTTTCTGCTTCAATACTCCAATTATCTTTGAGTTTTAAAGGGGGTAAATCTTCAGTCAAAGATAAATCCTGCTCTCCTTTCATTTTGCTCAATTGAGCAGCAAAAACCAAACATTCTAATAAAGAATTACTTGCTAAACGATTAGCACCGTGAACCCCTGTACTAGCAGTCTCTCCCACGGTATACAATCCAGGAATAGAGGTTTGGTTGTTGGTATCTGCGGCAATACCTCCCATCCAATAATGGGCAGCCGGGGCAACGGGAATTGGTTGAGAAAATACATCTATACCCCACCGTTGACAAACTTTAATAATATTGGGGAAGCGATACCCAATTCTTTCTGATTCAATAGGTCGCAAATCCAAGTATACACAAGCATCAGCAGGATTAGCAGCATTTTCTAGTAGGTGATTGAAAATAGCGCGGCTAACCACATCTCTGGGGGCTAATTCCCCTGCTGAATGGTAACTAAAGGTAAAACGATTACCAGCCTCATCTACCAAATGCGCCCCTTCACCTCGTACTGCTTCGCTAATCAAAAAACGAGGGGCCCCTCGTTTAGTTAAGGCGGTGGGATGAAACTGGACAAATTCTAAATCCCTAACTATAGCCCCAGCCCGCCAAGCTAAGGCGACCCCATCCCCTGTACTCACAGTAGGATTAGTAGTCTGGGCAAAAACTTGACCTCCTCCCCCTGTAGCTAAAATCACTTTAGGCGATCCTAACCAAATAATTTGCTTTTGGTATAAAAGGCTAATGCCTTGACAACGTTTGGTTTGAGGCTCCAACCATAAACTGAGGGCAAAGGCTTGAGAAATTACTTTAATGTTCGGACGGCTCAACACTCGGTTAGTTAAGGTACTAACAATCGCCCTACCTGTAGTATCAGCAGCATGGAGGACACGGGGCTGAGAATGTGCTGCTTCTAAGGTCATAGCAAGTTTACCTTGCTTTCGGTCAAAAGCAACCCCCAAATCAACCAAGGACTCAATACATTGGGAAGCATTTTCTACCAAAAAATTAACGGCTGCTTCATCACATAACCCGGCCCCAGCTTTAAGAGTATCGGCCAAATGAGACTCCGCCGAATCCGTCGGGGCGATCGCCGCTGCTATACCTCCTTGGGCCCATTCGCTAGCACCAGTTTGTAAGGCATCTTTGGTAATTAAGCCCACTCGAAGATTATCTGGTAAACAAAGAGCCGCATAAAGCCCCGCAGCACCAGCACCGATAACTAAAACATCAAATTGAGTAGGGAACAATTCCTGCTGCCCTAAATTAGCTTCTGACCCTGACAAAAATGACTTCCTCCTGGGGGATTAGCAGAGTATAGGATATTCCTTGCTGAACTTTCAACCTACGGCTGATTGGCAACACCAAAAACTCCAAGGCTGACCTTTGTTACAGGCTTAAATAATTATTCGTGTTTTTTGCGAACTAGCTTGAGGATTCGTTATAATAAACTTCACAAAACTTCAATAATAACGTAAATCAATTATTTATATTTGCATCCATGCAGTCCAACCCTAATTTTAACCAAATTTCCAGCTTATCTAATACCTTCACGAAAGCTAGTTACCAAGCTTTTCAACAAAGCAAAAGCTATTTTAGCTTAATTCACAAAACCATAAATAACCGTTTAACCAGTTTCTTTGTTCCTCGCCAGAACGAAAATACCATTCCTCTCTCACCAAAAATCCTGTGGCAAATTCAGCAAAGAATGGCTGAGTTGTTAGAAGTTGATTGGCAAGATGCCCAAAAAGGTGTTTATCCCCATAGTTTACTTTTTGACAATCCTTGGTCAGATTTCTTTCGCTATTATCCTCTGGTTTGGTTAGATATGCCTGCAATTTGGCAAAGGCTGCAACAGAAGCAATATCAAACCTTTGCCCCAGAAATAGACAAAGAGGGTTATCCTAGCTACTATTTACAGAACTTCCATCACCAAACCGATGGTTACTTGAGTGATGAATCAGCTAATCTTTATGATTTGCAGGTAGAATTACTTTTCAATGGTGCAGCAGATGCGATGCGGCGACGCATTCTTGAGCCTTTGCAAGCAGGATTAGCCAAGTTCGGGGAAGTGCCACCCCAGCAAATCCGCGTTTTAAATTTAGCCTGTGGTACAGGTCGAACTTTGAAACAAATTCGTGGCACTTTGCCCAAAGCATCTTTATTCGGTATTGACTTGTCTCCTGCTTATTTGCGTAAAGCCAATCAATTACTCTCAGAAAATCCTGGGGAATTGCCTCAATTATTGCAAGCAAAGGCAGAAGAATTGCCTTACTTAGATAATTATTTCCACGGACTAAGTTGTGTCTTCACCTTCCATGAATTACCACCAGAAGTACGTCAGGGAGCCATAGAAGAAGCATTTCGAGTTGTCAAACCCGGAGGCATCTTTGTAATTTGTGACTCTATACAGGCTTTGGATTTTCCGGAATTAACACCTATGATGGAAAATTTCCCGGCTATTTTCCACGAACCCTATTATAGAAATTATATTACAGATAATTTGACGGAACGTTTAGAAAAAGTTGGTTTTGAAAATGTTGTCACAGCAAATCATTTTGTTAGTAAGTACTGGGTAGCTTATAAACCAGAGGTATAATTAATATTTCTGGTAAAAGCATAGCTTTATAGTTCATTTTTGGGTCTAATGGCTGGAATTGATAACAATTTTCAGCTAAATGACCGATGTGACGGGCAGAACTTTTGGCAGAACTTTTTATAATGGCAAAAGAACTATGAATTTAGTTTATTTCAACGATCTTCTGAGACAATTTGTTCATAGTCACCCAGGTGTAGAAGATGCAGTTATTGTTTCTTCTGACGCAGAATTAGATCGTTTAGCCCAAAAAATTCAGACTGAAATTAGCTATGCTGAAACCTCAATTCTCTCCCCCCCAGAATATCTTAATTTTACTGGAAGTATTTTCCCTCAAATAGATGGAGATATTCTCCCTAAGAAAACTACTATTGCGAATGAGCAAAAGTTAAGAACAAGTAGATTTTTTGAACCGCTACAGCGAAATTTCCTTGAGAAGCGTCCGCTACTTTTTTAAAAAAATAAATGAGTCTAAAGTACCGTGATCAAATAAAAATCTAAAGCTGTTGCAGAACTTCTTCTCGCTTCTTAATTGCAGCTTGATAATCTGCTTTAATGTCAATAGCTTGTTCAAGAGCAGCTAGAGCTTTTTGAGGCTGTGCTAAATCTAGTAAAGTAAGAGCTTTGCCATACCAAGCTTCATAATATTTTTCATCAATGGCGATCGCCTTTTCATAATCTTGCAATGCTTTCTCATGGCGTTGCAAAGCTTGTCTAGCGTTACCACGACCATTCCAAGCATACTGATAATTAGGCTCTAACTCAATGGCTTTGCTGTAAGAGGCGATCGCTTCGGGATATCGTTCTAATAGGAAAAGCGCATTGCCACGATTGTTCCAAGCGAAGAGGTAATCATCTTTATATAAAATAGCTTCATCAATTGCTTCTAAGGCTTCTTCGGGGCGCTGCAACTTTATTAGAGTTTCTCCCATATTGTCCCAAGCTATGTAATCATCTGATCTTAGTTCCAGGGCTTTTTCATAGGCAACCAGGGCTTCTTCATATTGTTGAGAATCAGTTAAAGCCAAACCTTGACAAATTAAAGCATCTACATATTCTGGATCGATTTCTAAGGCTTGTTCACAAGAATTACTCATCTCTTCAGTCCTTTTCAATTGGCTCAAGACGTAGCCCCTTTCTAACCAAAGTTCCTTAGCTTGGGGATGAGTTTCTAACAACTCTTCATAGAGTGCCAATGCTTCTGTATATTCCTCTGCTTCGACTAAGCCATGGGCTTTGTTAGCCAGAAAAACTGTTCTAGCGCGGGGGAAAAAGACAATTCCTCCCACAATAACCAACCCAACTAAACCTAAAGGAACCCAGACGCGCCAATTAGGAGCAAGTCTAGAACTACTACTCCAGGGCTTTCTTACCCCGGTAATAGTTTCTAAATCATTAATTACTTCCCTAGCAGATTGATAGCGTTTATGAGGATCGCTAAGCACCATATGATCTAATATCTTGCCTAACTTATTACCAACCTCTGCATCAGGCTTCCAAAGCAGTCCGCCAGTGTTGGGGTCTTCAGGTAACTGTTCTGGTAATATTCCTGTTAAAGCTTGAATGGCAATAGTCCCTAAAGCATAAATATCGCTATTATTGCGAGGTCTACCTTTGAGTTGTTCCGGTGGCATATAACCGACAGTACCAACAGCAACAGTGGGGTCAACTCCTCCTTGGCTATTCATCACCATAGTTTGAATTTGTTTGACAGCACCAAAATCAATTAAAATCAACTTGCCGTCGGAGTTTCGCCTCATTATGTTGGCTGGTTTGAGATCGCGGTGAATTACTTTTTGGCTATGGATAAATTCTAAGATAGGCAGAACATCAAGTAAGATAGCAATGACTTCAGCTTCAGTTAGTTGCTTACCGAGAACAACTTCTTTACTAAGATCGTGTCCGTCTACAAATTCTTGAACTAGGGAAAATTCTTCAGGATAATGGGCTAAAAGTCGGGGAACTTGGGGATGAAATAATTTAGCAAGTACCTCCGCTTCAATGTTGAAAAGGCGTTTAGCTTCCTGGATAGTAAACTCATCTTGAGCGGCTGGCATTAATTGTTTGACTACACACTGAGGACGGCTAGGTAATTGTGTATCCTCAGCTAAATAGGTTCGGCCAAAAGCACCTCTTCCCAAAGTGGTAGTGACTTGGTAACGTCCGCCAATCATGTTTTCAACCATAGGATTTAGTTGTGCTTCTACAGCCTGCTGAGAGATTTTCTAGGATTAAAAACCTATTTAATTACCACCAAAAGAAACGGACACGAGTGCGACGAAAAGCACCTTGAAGTTCATCAACAATCTTGCCATCGTCAGTTATTTCTGCTTCTTCTGGCAAGATTGCCCCTAAAACGTTAGCGCTAGCTAATTCAAATAAGTGAGAATTTCCTGGACAGGCTTCTGAGGTGGTTTGTAGACAAACTAAGTTTTTACCTTTTTGCCAATCAGTTGTAATTGCTAAACCATCAGCCATATGGCCGTTTTGATAATGAGTTTTGAGTTTTCTAGCTACAGAGTTACAAAGGTAGTCAGCTTGGTTAGCAGAAAAGAACTCTTCTTTCCACAAAAAGACAGGAATAGTTGTTCCGCTTTTGACAAGTTTGGTTATTGGGACAACATCACTTGTATCACAAACAAAGTCAACTTCTTCAGGCTCAGAAGCAATAGCTACATTGCTTAGGCTGAGGGAAAGAAGCGCTAAAATACTTGCATATAGTTTTCTTCGCATAGCTCTAAAGAAGGATTTTAGGAGGATAATTCTTTTTATCTTAGCAGCTTGGTCTTAATCAAGGAAATTACTTCAATTACTTTCTAATTTTCTGATTTTTCTCTGAATAAAATTATATGGTTCTGAATTGCCCTGTTGTTTGTGTAATTTTGCGGCTTCTCTGTAGTTTATTAAGGCTTGCTCTTGATTATTCAGAGCTTCATAAGCTAACGCTAGCTTAAGGTAAGCATAACCATCGTTGGGGTTAAGTTCTATAGCACGGCTAAAATCAGGTATAGCTTCGTCATAATCACCTAATTCTGATTTCTCTACACCCCTGCCATAATAAGCCTCAGCAAAGTCTGGGTTAAGTTCAATGGCACGATTAAAATCAGCGATCGCCTCTTCGTGGTTGCCTAATTTTCCTTGGGTAGCACCCCGGTTGTTGTAAGCATTAGCATAGTTAGGAGCAATTTCAATAGCACGGGTAAAATCGGAGATCGCTTCATCATAATTCCCTAAAACTTCCTGTCTATAACCTTTGTTCAACAAAGCAACAGCATCCCTAGGGACATCTCCAATGGGACTATTTTTTGGCTCTTCCGGGGGTAGCTGAGGAGTTCCTCCGATTGAACTTAAACCCTGATAAATATCAATAGGAATTGCCTTGTTGACCTGCACTAAAATCTGACCTTTCCTAACTCCAATACCATGAATTCCTACTAACTCGCCTTGTTGGTCAAACACTCCACCCCCGCTCATTCCAGCTAAGGTAGGGTTGGAATATTGCCAAGCATAGCCTTCATCATCTAGAGGATTGGTATTAATCGTATTAATCGTGCCATCGACAAAGCGATAAGAGATTTTATTACCAGTGTATCGAGCATCAGGAAAGCCAGAAACAAAAACAGTGCTACCTTCTATCAATTGTCGGGAATTACCAAATTCAGCAACAGGATAATTTCTCGAACTAGTAAACTGAATTACCGCTAAATCTACACCTGAGATTATCTGTGTGCTACTGGGGTCAAAAGGGTAGCCATCTTCAGGGTTTTTGGCAGTGAATAAATATCCTTCCAAAGCATCTTCAACCACATGACGGGCGGTAAGAACAGAATAAGTATTCCCTTCCTTTTGGATGATAACCCCAGAACCAATAGCAGAACCTAATTGATTACGAATTGAAAGACGAACCGTAACCGGCTTAGCTCTTTGCCCTACTGCAACTGAATCAAGAGCTTGGGCTTGGGCTGTTTCGATTGTAACTACTAAAGCCGCAGGCATAGCCAAAAGAGCAAGGAAGTGTCTCATAAGTTCATTCTCAGGAATAATTAACTCCGTATTTTACCGTAACTAACTCGAATTTATTAGTAAAGCAGTTGGGGGATTTGCAGAGTAATGGTTGCTGTTGAGATAGGGTTTTAGTAGGCTGGATAAAACTATGTTTAATTCTCTTCTAATCTTCTAATTTCTGCCTGCGCTCTATTGTAAGAATTTGTATTCCCTTCTTGGTCAAACACCCCACCACCACTCATACCTTCCAATGTAGGGTTAGAATATTGCCAAGCATAGCCGTCATTATCTAAGGGGTAAGAGTTAACGGTATTAATCTCCCCTCCCACAAAGCGATAAACTATCTCATTGTCGGTGTATGTAGCATCAGGAAACCCGGTGACAAAAACGGAGTTACCTTCTGAGAGTTTTTCAGAATCACCTAACTTTGCAACAGGATAATTTTTAGAACTAGTAAATTGAACAACTGCTAAATCTACCCCTGCAATTATTTGTGTAGCGCGAGGGTTAAATTCATAACCATCTTCAGGATTTTCTGGGGTGAATAAATATCCTTCCAAGGCATCTTCTACTACATGACGAGCGGTGAGGACATGATAAGTATTATCTTCTTTTTTGATGATAACTCCAGAGCCAATTCCAGACCCCGACTCAGTACGTACCGAAAGACGTACAGTAACAGGTTTAGCTATTTGACTAATTTCAGATGGATCAAGGGCTTGGGCAGTTTCGGCATAAATAATTAAAGCAGCAGGCAGAGCCAAAAGAGGAAATAAGTGTCTCATCATCTATCTAAGGGACTATTTATTATCAGTATTTTACCTTAGATGCTTGAGATTTAGATATTTTCTAGCTAAAAGCCTTGTAGGGTGGGCAAGTTGCCATCAATTCTCGGTTGCGATCATATTGTCTATCTTACTTGCCCACCATATAAACTGGGCCGAGATGATTTTGGTGGGCAAAAGGTAAAAGTTTTCTGCGGCAAGGTTATTGATGATCTTTTTTGCCCACCCTACAGTTAACTTAATTCTGGAAAATGCCGACTACTCATGACGCTGCAAAGCCTGTTGAGCATTACTACACTCATTCCAAGCATACTAACTAATAACGGATTGGAAGGATTTTAGGTAATGAACAACAATCACGAATAAAAGATTTAAACTCGGCGATCGCTCTTTGAATAGCCACCATTAGCGGATAAAACCAATTCTTTTTAAAGGCCAAAAACGGAACACTGCCCGACCAATAATTTGTTGTTTTGGTAAAAAGCCCCAAACATGGGAATCATTGCTGTTATTACGATTGTCTCCCATCATAAACAAACTCTTCTCTGGTACTTGTTGTTTAAATAACTGATAATGAGGAGGTTCAGCAATATAATTTTCTTTTAAAGGTACATCGTTTAAATAAACAGTATTATTTTCCACTGCCACAGTATCTCCTGCTGTACCTACTACTCTTTTAATAAAAGCTTGGTTAGCATCATAACCTTGCATTTGCAATTGTAGGGGGGGTTGAAAAACAACTATGTTTCCTTTCTGGGGAGAGGTGAACAAAGAAGAAACTTTCTCGACTACAATGCGATCGCCTACTTCTAAGGTAGGAAACATCGAATCAGAGGGAATATAGCGAGGTTCAGCAATAAAAAAGCGAATGAAAAGAGAAATTGCTAATGCTAGGACAAGAATTTGTAGGTTTTCTTTAATACTCTTACCAATTAAACCACCAAGAGATTTTTCTTGATGAGAATCAGAAGAAGATTCTTTTTCTTTAGTTGTTAAATTTTCTTGTTCAGATGTCATACTGAGTTCTGTTTAGTTGCAGAGGTTATTGATTAGGGCAGGGAGTAGGGAGTAGGGAATAGGAAATAGGGAATAGGAAATAGGGAATAGGGATTAAAAGAAAATTACTTACTCTGTTCCCACAGTGTATGACGTAATATGATGTAAATAGAAAACAAGTCGCTTGTACCAATGAATGATTGTCCACTATTAATTATTGAAATTGTACGGCTTGCCGTCACCTCAAGCTAAATTGATAACTGATAACTGATGAGTTGGCAAAAACGTCTTACTAATACTTGGAACAATGCTACAGGGAGTTTAAGCAAACTTCTTCCTGTGGAGCAAGTAACTCGCACTGCGGTAGGCTGGTTTAGCATCAGCGATACTAGAGTAGCAGAGATTTTAGCTACTGTACGGGCGGAATTGCCTACCACAGAGGCTGTTTTGATTGGTAAACCTCAAGCTGGTAAAAGTTCCATTGTACGAGGGCTAACGGGGGTTTCAGCAGAAATTATTGGGCAAGGTTTTCGGCCCCATACTCAACATACAGAACGTTACGCTTATCCTTCTGGGGATCTGCCTTTGCTGATTTTTACTGATACCGTCGGCTTGGGGGATATCAACCAAAATACCGAAGCGGTGGTAGAGGAGTTAGTAGGGGAATTAGAAAAAGATAGTGACTGCGCCAGAATTTTGATTCTCACGGTTAAAATTAACGACTTCGCCACGGATACATTAAGACAAGTTGCCGAACAACTACACCAACGCTATACCAACATTCCTTGTTTATTAGTCGTAACTTGTTTGCATGAAATCTATCCCCCCAATACAGAAGATCATCCTGCTTATCCCCCTAACTGGGAAGAAATTAACCGTGCTTTTGTTGCTATTCAAGAAGACTTTGCTGAATTTAGTGATCGTGCTATCTTAATTGACTTTACCTTAGAAGAAGATGGCTATAACCCTGTTTTTTATGGTTTAGAAGCTTTCCGAGATGCCCTGACAGAGTTACTTCCTGAAGCAGAGGCAAAAGCGATTTATCAGTTGTTAGATGACAAAGACGCTGGTAAACAAATTGGCAATCTTTACCGAGATGTAGCCAGACGCTATATCCTCGCCTTTTCAATCATGGCTGCCACCCTTGCTGCTGTGCCTTTACCCTTCGCCACCATGCCTGTACTCACCAGCATTCAAGTATCCTTAGTGGGGCTTCTCGGCAAGTTATACGGGCAAACTCTCAGCCCTTCCCAAGCAGGAGGAGTTGTTAGTGCGATCGCAGGAGGATTTTTAGCCCAAGCAGTGGGGCGAGAATTAGTTAAATTCATCCCCGGATTAGGTAGTGCGATCGCCGCTTCCTGGGCAGCCGCTTATACTTGGGCATTAGGAGAAGGGGCTTGCGTTTATTTCGGTGATTTAATGGGAGGCAAGAAACCAGATCCCCAAGAGATTCAGTTAGTAATGAAAGAAGCTTTTAAAGCAGCACAAAAAAGGTTTAATAATCAATAATCAACCCTTCATCATTTTCCGGTTCATTCATTTCTTCAAGAGTCTTCCATCCTGCTTCCCAGACAGCAGGATCTTTTAATTGCTTGGCGTTAACCCAAAAACGGACTGTGGGATCACAAGAAGACAACATTTCTGCAAAAACCCATTTACCTTGGTTTTTGCGATTAGCCACCTCAAAGTGTCGCCAACCGAAAGTTTTTTGACAAGCTGTCCATTTTGAACCAAGCAGATGAGGAAACTTTTGTTTTTTTGCCATAGTTATTACTAAATTTTCTTCTTGCCAATCAAATAAGCAGAGACAACACCGCCTATAAAACCAAACAAATGTCCTTCCCAGGAAACGCGAGGATCAGTGGGCAATACTCCCCAAATCAAACCACCGTAGAGAACACCAACTGCGATAGAAAGGACAATAGAAGGCAGATTCCGTTGAAAAAAGCCTCGTAGTAGCAGAAAACCTAAATAACCAAAAATTAAGCCACTAGCCCCCACATGAACCGAATCAGGAGAGCCAAACAACCAAGTCCCCAAACCACTAACTACCATCGTAATTAAAGTAACGAGGTGAAAATCGCTAGTTTCTTGTAACATCACCAACCAACCTAAAGTAATGAAGGGTAATGTGTTAGCGATTAAATGTCCAAAGCCTCCGTGGAGAAACGGTGCGAATAAAATGCCCCGCAATCCAATCAGATTATGGGGAACGATGCCATATTGATCTAGTCCCATTCTTCGGTGGAAGAAAACAAAGTCAACAATTTCTAAAACCCAAAAAATCCCAACAAATACTCCCAAGATAATTCCTTGGTTCGTTAATTCTTGGGCAATTCCTTTTTTCTCTTGCTTATTCATGGTTAGTCTGATGGGGGAAACTGCATTTTGGCCCTACTTATCTAAGGTAGCAAAAACATGGGGTTTGCTAATTGCTAACTGCTAACTGCTAATGGTATGGAGTTTAGTCTTTCCCCCACACTTCTCTATCTCCCTAACTCCCCTTCTCTCCGTACAAACCTTGTTAAGCTAGAAGTTGCGCGATTGAGTACTTTGGTATAAAAGGAGCAAAAACAATAAGTATAATAGCTTTGTGGCTAACGATAGCAAGTTTTGTGGGCTGGTTTGTTAGCACTTTAGCCGGGGGCGGTAGTTCCTTAATTTTACTACCCTTAATCAGTATTTTTCTGGGGACGGCTGCGGTTGCGCCAGTCATAACTACCGGAATGCTTTTCGGGAATGGTCAAAGAGTCATTTTGTATTGGCAAAATATTTGTTGGGAAATTACCAGATGGTATTTACCTGGTGCTATTTTTGGTGCTACTTTAGGGGCTTTTATTTTTACAAGAACAGAAATTACTTGGCTCAATCTTCTTCTCGCTATTTTTATCTTAGCTTCAGTTGTTGGTTATGGTTTCGGAGACAAAAATAAATCATTTACTGTTCGTACTTGGTATTTTCTACCGGGGGGATTTTTTTATGCTTTTCTTTCTGGTTTAATTGGCAGTGCAGGGCCTTTGTTAACCAGTTTTTATCTTAATTACGGCTTAAAAAAAGAAGAATTAATTGCTACAAAAGCAACTAATATTTTATTCGTACATATAATTAAAATCATTGCCTATTCTATGTTTGGAACTTGGCATTCATCTTATTTAATTTACGGTCTAGTAATTGGCATAGCGGCATTTCCAGGTAACTGGTTAGGGCGAATCGCTTTGCAAAAAGTTAGCGAAAATCGCTTCAAGCAACTCGTTATTGTTTTTATCGCTTTCAGTGGAATGTTGATGTTGTGGCAACAGCGGCAGTTTTTGCTACTTTGGTAGTCTGACACTCCCTACCAAGGATTACCAACCATGGTGAAACTACTCCAATAGTAGGGATGAGTTAAATCTATATTGCCGTATTTACTCAACTCTCTAGGTAGTTCTATAACCGAACCGTTAGGAAAGATTAGTTGGTCATTTTCTACGCGAACTTTTCCTTCTAACATAGCTAGTTGAGCAGAACGTAGGGCCTCAACTTTAGCAGATTTTTGTTTCAAATCTTTGTAGAAAGCACCCATCAATCCTAAAGTACCTCGATCATCAACAGACCACAAACTTCCTAAGACTGACTTAGCTCCAGATAATACTGCTAAACCAGCGAAACCTAATTCTGCTTCCCTACTACCCAAAGCGGTTTGACAAGCACTCAAAACCAATAATTCGATTTGGGGGTCACTCCATCCGAGAGTTGGTAATTTGTCTAAGGTTAATTTATCATTCCATAAGTAAATGTAGGAATTAGCAGGTTTACCAGCTCTAAAGTTCGCATGGGTAGCTAGATGCAAAATCCCCGGCTTTTCCTGTTTACGAGTAGTTTTGAGATTGCTTAAGGTAAATTCTTCATTAAGGAAAGCCTTGCCTTTCCATAATTTGTTGGTGATGGTAGATAGTTCGATTGGTACAGCGGGTAAGGGAGCTTGATTGGGGAATTCTTCTGCACCCATGGCTAGTATAGAAGTCTTTCTTATGTCTCTGTAGTTTGTTTCTGTGAGGGAGAAACTCGGCATGAGACTGACACTATATTTTTTGATAATAAAATCATTGCCATCATGGAGAGCTGCCATTGGTACAGAGCGTAAACCAGAGTCCATAATAAAAGCAAGATGATTGACCCCTTGTGCTTGCAATTTTTCTTCCACAGGAGCCAACAATATATCGTAAAGTTGTTGGGATGCTCCTATGTAAGCACTAGGTTTGCTCATATGGAGAATTTTGCGACGTAGTTTTTCAACTGTGTATAAAATATTCCGGCGAGTTAAGTCTGGCACTTGATGGCGAATTACTTCTCCATTTGGGGCGATCGCAACTATTTCCAGATAATCATCAGGGCTATGGTGTTCCTCGTTTGGTAATGATTCTTGGCTGAAAGGGTTCGCTTCTAAGGTGTCTAATTCCCAAATGCCTTCTGATCTTGAACCTTGATTAGTTTGTTCACCACTATTTTGGGGTTTAAAGAAAGCATATATAATAGCAGTCCTAACCCCTGTCGCTTTTTCCATTTTCTCCAAGGTAGCTTGGGTTTCTTGGAGAGTGACAGTGCGAGTTGCACTTAAACCTAAGTGATCAGCAAATTCGTTGCTAAAGTTAGTTTCGACATTCTTGATTTCTTGGGTGGCTAGTTCTAAGGTTTTGGGGTTGTTGGTAGTAATGCTATAGTTGGTTGAGCTTTGTTCGGCTTCTTCTTCGTCTTCTGCAACTGGGGTTTCTTGTTCCTCTTCTTGGTCAATAAAAGTAATTGGCTCAGGACTAGTGAAACTAATTCGCCCTCCTACACCATTTCCTGATGAGTCAGCATTGATGTCTCCTGTGGTGATGGGGCCAGCAGCCTTGAGGGTGACATTGCCACCATTACCAGGGGAACTCGTATCAATAGTCCCGGCTGCGGTATTGATGCTGCCGTTACTAATAAGATTGATGGCACGACCAGGATTAATAATATTCCCAGTGATTAAGTTTTGACCAGCTTCTAGGGTGATGGTGGCGTTGTCTTCTCCTCGTAATGTTGCTCTAGTGGTGTCAATGGAGCCTAGGGGCGATCGCCAAGTTACCGGATCAAGGAAACTGACATCACTGGAGAGAGTAATGCTACCACTGCTGTTGTCTCTACCAATGGTGATGGAGTTGAAACCGTTTTCTAAGGCATTGACTTCTGAAAGGAGGAGATCCAGGCTGCCTGTACCATCATCGCCATAACCCCCAAGAGTGATGTTTTGGCTAGGGGTATAGGGCTGCAAAAGTAAGTTTCCTGTACCAGAAACAGCATTGCTAAAGTTAAGTTCATCTCCTGTTAAGGCAACATCCCCTAAAATAATCAGGTTGTTACCATAACTTTGCCCTGCAATCCCTGTGGTGGTAACATCCCCCCCAACTTGGGTTGTGCCACCACCGTTACTGGTTAAGCTGGAAGCATTAAACAAACTCACTAAGTTGGTTGTTCCCCCACTACTCAGGAAAACATCTCCTAATGGGGCTGTGTTTCCTACTGTACCCGTAAAGGTGATATTCCCTGTACCCGTAGTGATGGTAAAGGTGTTAGCACTTCCGCCGCTATTTGTAGTTTGGTTAAAAGTAACATTCCCCCCGCCAGTACCCCCTGTTGTGAGGATTGTTAAAGCGGGGTTGACAACAATGGCATCTCCAGAAAAGCTGACTTCGCCAGCATTCTGAGCATTACTAGAAGTGTTGATATTACCTGATAGTTGGGATTGACCTTGAGAAGCACTAATATTAACGTTACCACCGCTGCTATTAGGTGCTTGGCTAGAAGTATTAAGAGAAGCGACATTAACGTTGCCATTGGTGGCGGTGATGTTGATTTTTCCACCATTACTTAAGCTACTACTAGTATTGAGATTACCCACTGTCGCCTCTGCACCAGAAATAGTAATATCTCTACCTGGGGCCGTGATTCCTTGGTTGAGATCCATAATAAAAGAGCCAACTTGGTTCCCATCAGCATCAGCAGTAAAGGTGATGCTGCCTTCATTACCTGAAAAGTTTAAGGATAAACCGGGATCAATAATAATATCTCTGCTTGCTTCAAGAATTAAATTACCTCTTAATCCTTGTAAGGTATCTTCAGTCGTGGTGTAACCAGGGGCAAGGGCATTGTTAGAAAGGAGAGAAGCATCAAAGGGCGTTCCAGCCCCAGCACTAATTTGAAAGTCTTCTGGATCTAAAAGAATTGTACCTATTTCCCCATTGGTAGCATTGGTATCAATATCACCCAGAAAAAAGAGATTCTGTTTTCCAGAAACTTCGACAAAGCCCCCGCTACCCCCATTGTTCCCTGCTAGAGTGTTGACGGTTCCAGAGAAAGTGGTAGTATCTGTGGCCCAAAAGATGATTTTACCACCGTTACCTATTCCTCCTGTACCAGAGAGGGTATTGGCTTGGAAAAGAGAGTCGCCACTAACATAAATGCGTTTAGCTTGCGGTAAGTTGCCTTGTCCTCTAGTATCTCCCCCAACTAAAATTTGACCTCCACCTCCATCCCCAGAGGCGTTAAGGTTGCTATGGAAAATACCTATTTGATCTCCTAAAATAGTAATGTTTCCCGCTGCTGTACCGGAAGCATTAAGATCGCCGGAGATGATGGTTGTACCGGGATCTGTAGGTATGGTTGTACCGGAAAAAGTTAACTCAACTACGCTGCCATTAGCTGTTAATCCTGTATCCACCCCTCCTGCCCCCGTTAACAAAGCGGGTATATCTAGAGGCGTAATTGGTAAAACCTGACCATGATTATTTCTAGGGGGTTGAATTTCTAGACTAAGTATTTGCCCTGGTTGAGAAATTGTAATTGTGCTGCTGTTAGGGACAGAGGTGATTAAAATCTCTCCTCCTGGAGTGTTGATATTGCCTGTGTTAATAACACTAGAGCCTAAGAGAATTAAGTCTTTCCCCGGTGCTAAACTTAAGTTTCCGGCATTGATAATTGCCCCTGAATTAGCAAAATCAAAGGCAAATTGAGTAGGATTGCCCGCTAAATCACCATAAGTATTATTACCAAAAGCTTCAAACCACTTATCGCCACTAAAGCCTATACCTGTGGCAGTAGTAGCGGTAAAATCTCCACCAACATTTAATTGCGAACCGGCTCCAAAAACAATGCCTGCCGGATTCATCAAGAATAAATTCGCATTACTACCACTTACTTGGATTAACCCATTAATAATGGAAGCATCGCCCCCCACAATTCGGCTTAAAATGTTGCTAATACTAGGATCAGCAAGAAAGTTAGCAATTTGACTAGAGCTTAAACCAAATTGTTGAAAACTGTGAAATAAGTTACTTCCATCTAGAGAACGAGAGCCACCAACTATCTGGAATTCATTGCCCGCAGGGATAACTATTGTCCCTGTCCCATCAATTGCTGGTGTGACTGATTGCCCCCAACTAGGGCTGTGACTACCTAAAGCTAAACTAATTAGAATTGCTTTAGTACAAAACCCTATTTTTATTAAGTGATTTTTGATTTTTAGGGGGCCTTTCATGGATAGATCGCCCAATTTTCTTTAAGGGGTTAATTGTGACAGAATTACGCTAACTCAAGCTTAATTGATTGACATACCAAAGAAGGAATATATTTTCTACTTAAGAAAATATATAAGTACATACAAAGGTAGACTTTCTTGTACTTAAGTAATTTTGCTCATTCAAAGTTTTGTCTCATCTATTTTGAAGAATTGCAATTCCACCATCTCATATTCTACAAGGAGAAATAAATTAAACCAGGGCGATATTGCTAAACATTCAGCTTTAAGCTTTCTTTATTTTAAGTGCTTTAAACTAATTTGGTAGTAAAAATATTATTTTTTTTGTATCTGGATATACATAAACTGTAGAGATATTACTTATAACATCTATGGAAAGGCAAAACTTCCTAGCTACTTTCCCGTTAGGCAGCACTTAATAAGTAGAACTTGGCAATCTGATAAGAATTTCTGCTCTAGAAGTTACTTTCTTAACATTGAATTCAGTGTTAACATTTATTCATAGACTTAAATGAATAAAAAAACTTTTTACATAGATTTGAGTCAATAACAACTGCATCACTATATATTTAGATTGTCATCTACTTTTATGAACTACCTCATTTTCTATACCATCGGCATCAGTTCGATTTTGACAGGTGTTAGAACAAATGACGAAATTCACCGTTTAGCCTTAGTCTCAGCGGGTTTAATTGGCTTAAGTTGGGGATATTTTTCTAGCCCTGTACTACTTCAAGGGTTGGGTACAGTTTTGCTACTCGGTTTGTATAAGCTTTATTTTGCCCATAAGGGTTAGCCTTCTACATCAATCCATCTGTAAACCTTTTAATAAATTAGCCAAAAGAAATTATTACCATGTTTCCTTACCTAAACAATATCGATATTTGGGGGCTAACCTCAAATGCTCCTCTGCTAGCAACAGCAAATCCAGAACAAGGATCTTTTGTCCTCGCTGGGGTTTTACTCAGCTTAGTTGTGGTTTATGTAGCGAGTAAATTAGGAGGAGAGCTATCTAAGTCTGTGGACTTACCCCCTGTTTTAGGTGAATTAGTTGGGGGTGTTGTGGTTGGGGTTTCGGCTTTGCATTTGTTGGTTTTTCCGGAAGGAGGAGCGCAAGCTGCTGATTCCTTATTAATGACAATTTTACAGTTTATCGGTAACTTAAGCCCCGAAGCAGCACAGGAAGTTTTTGCGACCCAAAGTGAAGTTATTTCTGTTTTAGCAGAATTAGGGGTAATAATCCTCTTATTTGAAATTGGTTTAGAGTCCGACTTAAGGGAGTTACAAAAAGTTGGCTACCAAGCGGCTGTGGTGGCTGTGGTAGGTGTGGCGGCTCCTTTTTTAGCTGGTACAGCAGGATTAATGTTCTTTTTTGGTACACCTGTAATTCCGGCAATTTTTGCTGGGGCGGCTTTGACGGCTACTAGTATTGGTATTACTTCTAAAGTACTTTCAGAAATAGGACATCTTAAATCTAAAGAAGGGCAAATCATTGTTGGTGCAGCGGTTATTGATGATGTCTTAGGTATTATTGTTTTGGCGGTTGTAGCAAGTTTAGCTAAAACAGGAGAAGTAGATATTACTAATGTTATCTATTTAATCATCAGTGCCACAGCTTTCCTCCTGGGTGCTATTTTCTTAGGTAAGTTCTTCAACAGCAGTTTTGTTGCTATAGGTGAAAAGCTACAAACGAGGGGCAACCTAGTTATTCCGGCTATCACCTTTGCTTTCTTGATGGCTTTTCTCGCTAATGCAATTCACCTAGAAGCAATCCTGGGTGCTTTTGCCGCAGGTTTAGTTCTTGATGAAACTGACAAGCGTAAAGAGTTAGATCAACAAATAATGCCTATTGCCGATATTTTAGTACCGATTTTCTTTGTAACCGTGGGTGCTAAAGCAGATTTAGGGGTTCTCAATCCTGCTGTCCCTGCAAACCGAGAAGGGCTAGTTATTGCCGCATTTTTAATTGTGGTAGCCATTTTTGGCAAAATTATCACCGGTTGGACAGTATTTGGTAAGGAGAAACTCAACCGCTTAGCCATTGGAGTAGGCATGATTCCCCGTGGAGAAGTGGGGCTAGTATTTGCCGGAATTGGTTCAGCTAGTGGTGTTTTGAGCAAACCTTTAGAAGCGGCGATTATTACTATGGTAATTTTAACAACTTTTATCGCCCCACCTTTTTTAAGGTTAGCATTTGGTGATCAAGAAGTAGATGATGTAGAAGAATCAGCAACTGAAGCGGCTGATGTTAAAGCCTAAAGAGATTGATAATTACTGGTAACACTTAGGTGATACTAGAACTAATTGAATCGTATCTCAAAATGCTGATGGGTGGAAAGTTTGATGCTTCCACCCATTTTGCTATATTGCTCACGACTTGGAAGCCTACAGAATGAGAAGTTGAGCTATTTTCCTTCAACATAAAGTAGACGCAGCACTAGTCTCAATTTTCATATGAGTTTAGTCATAATTGCCCCAAGAGAGTTATAGATGAATAATGAATGCAATAGATTACTATTCATTTTTGAATTGCCATGTTAAAAACCCAGCATCAGTTCCCCCCAGGGCCACAGGGATACTTGCTATGGCTCAGAATATTGATTCATGGGGTTTTTGATTGGATACACTCAATTCTGATGAAACCCCATCTTGCTCTTCTTTTCAACCCTTTTGTCCTGTACTTAGGTCAACAAGTGGTACTTTAGGACTATTAATTTTGGGAAAATAGTACCATGCTACTCCTTAGCAAAATCGCTTAATCTGTAAACAGGCAATCTTCAGGGACACAAATGTAAGCAATACTTAGACTATTTGTAGCAACTTTTGCTCTCGTCTTAAAGCTTGATTTAGCAACGATATAGATTTTGCGACAAGACAAGGGAAAAATATTTAAACGAAGTGATTTGAGGGTTGAGTCAATAGGTTATGGCAAATACTGTTTGTAAAAGTTGGTATCAAACTAATTTAGAAATCATTCAACAAGAAGTTGAGCGAATTCAGCAGCTTTTGGCAGCTTTTGTAAAAGGTGAAAAAACCGCAACTATCCCACCTCTTGCTATTCCAGAAACTTCAGCCCTGGGGCAACTCAGCTTCAAGCTGAACCTTTCTTCCTTTGAGCAGACCATTCTCTTACTCTGTGTGGGTATGGAAATTGACCCTTACTTCGCTACCTTATGTGCCAAAGCTCAGGGCAACAGTCAACAAAACTTTCCCACATTTGGTTTAGCTCTATCTGTATTTCCTGATGCCAACTGGTCAGTCCTTTCTACTCGAAGCTCTCTGCAACACTGGCAACTAGTCGAATTTGCCCCCGGTTTTTCCCTGACTCAAACAGCACTAAGAATAGACAAGCGCATCCTCTGTTATATATTGGGAGAAACTTCTCAAGACGAAGCACTAGAAGGGATCGTTACCTTTCCCGATCAACAAATTCCTCTTACTCCTCTACCTCCCTCCCAACAAAACCTCACCTCGCAACTAATTGCCACTTGGTCACAAGCTCAAGGTCGATTACCTTTATTGCAATTATGCGGTGCAGATTGGACAAGTAAAGTGCAGATTGCTGAGCAACTTTGTCAACGTCTCAACCTCAATTTAGGCATCATCTCCCCTACTGTTCTTCCTAACAACCCCAAAGCAATACATCAACTGCAACGCCGATGGGAAAGAGAAGCCATCTTAAGTAATCTCGTACTATTGCTGCACTGCGACCAGATCTCATCAAGCGATCCCCTTGTCAATAAATCTATTTCTCTCTTTGTCGAAAACTTACATACCCCAATAATTGTTAGTACTTCTGAGCGCTTACAAACCCAGCAACGTCCTGTAGCCACCTTTGATGTTACTCCCCCTAGTTTTAGTGAACGAAAACAAATTTGGCAGAGTCATCTCGGTACATTAGGTGAAGAGCTTAATGGCTCGGTAGACAAATTAGTTACCCAATTCAATCTTTCTCCCCAGCAGATTCGCTCTGCTTGTTTGCAAATCAACACCCCAGAACAAGGGAAAGCGACTCTAGAAAGCCATTTATGGGAGTTATGCCGTACCCAAGCCAGACCACGCCTCCAAGAGTTAGCCCAGCAT
Organism: uncultured cyanobacterium; assembly: GCA_963793425.1. Taxonomy (GTDB): domain Bacteria; phylum Cyanobacteriota; class Cyanobacteriia; order Cyanobacteriales; family CAWCAG01; genus CAWCAG01. Next base: position 136,115 of record CAWCAG010000005.1, read on the forward strand.
ATTGACACCAAAGCTAGTTGGGACGATTTAGTCTTAGCAGATAAACAGAAAGAAATCTTACAGGAGATACAGAGCCATCTGCGGCAACGCAGTAAAGTGTATGAACAGTGGGGTTTTGCAGATAAGGAAAAAAGAGGATTAGGGCTGTGCGCCTTGTTTGCTGGAGAAAGCGGTACAGGTAAAACCATGGCTGCCGGGGTCTTGGCTAAAACCTTAAACCTAGACTTATTCCGCATTGATTTGAGTGCTGTAGTTAGTAAGTATATTGGCGAAACGGAGAAAAACCTACGGCAGATTTTTGATGCGGCTGAGACAGGAGGAGCAATATTGCTTTTTGATGAGGCAGATGCCATTTTTGGCAAGCGCACTGAAGTCAAAAGTAGTCATGATCGTCATGCTAATGTGGAGGTAAGTTATTTACTACAACGTCTTGAAGCTTACCAAGGGTTAGCTATTTTAACCTCTAATTTACCTGACTCCCTTGATCAGGCTTTTCTAAGACGAATACGCTTCATTATCTCTTTCCCTTTCCCTAACCGCGATGCCAGAACAGAAATTTGGCGAAGAGTATTTCCCCCCCAAACTCCTACAGAAGGACTCGATTTTCTTAAATTAAGCCAATTAAGTATCACTGGGGGCTATATTCGTACTATCGCTCTTAATGCTGCTATGTTAGCGGCAGATGCAGATAAACCAGTGAAAATGGAACATATTATCCACGCTACCAAGAATGAGTATGCCAAGATGGGTCGCCCCTTAACAGCAGATTTCTAGCTTCAATAGCGGCTCATACTAAGGTTACTAAATTATAAAATAAAAAAAGGTCTTTCAATCATGTCTCAAAGTAGTGCTAAAGCTAAAGCTTCCTCCTGGCAACCGACTACTCACGTCGCAGATAAAAATAGTTTTACTAGCCAACCTTTTCCTGTTAAAGCTAAAAATGACCAAGAAACAAAAGCTGACCATAACATGGAGGGCTACAAAGAGCCTCAACCAGGTGCGATAGTAAACAATATCAACCATTCACTCAAGTCAGGCTCTGCTCCTAGCGGTGAACCTTCACCTTCAACAGGTAGAGGAAGTATTCAAGCAAAACTGACTATAGGGGAACCAGGAGATAAATATGAACAGGAAGCAGATAGCGTTGCCGCAGAGGTAGTACAAAGACTAAGCAACCCAGCTTCTCATGCTCCTAGTTTTGAGGGAGGGAGTAGCCAGATACAAAGGCAATCAGCAATACCGATACTTCCACAAAAGCGAGAATCTACAGCACCAATGCCGTTGGACATGGCTGAAACTATCGGGCAAAGTAATAGTGAGTTTCAACAACCACTTAGGCGCAAAGGGGAAGCAAATGTAGTAGAGCCTCAAGAAGATTTGGAATCTTCGTTAAATCAAGCTAAAGGGGGAGGAAAAGCTTTAGATGACAGCTTTCGTGCCAAGGTTGAACCCATCATGGGAGCCGATTTTAGCGGAGTAAACATTCACACTGATAGTCGCTCAGACCAACTGAATCGCTCGATCCAAGCCAAGGCATTTGCCACAGGTCAAGATGTATTCTTTCGGCAGGGAGAATATCAGCCTGGGACTAAGAGTGGACAGGAGTTGATTGCTCATGAGTTGACTCATGTGGTACAGCAGTCAACGTCTGCTCCTACTGCTATCCAAAGAAAACCTGAAGATGCGGTCAAGAAAGCAAATACAATTGGACAGGACAAAGTTAACCAAATTAAGAAAGAATGGGAAACGTATCGAAGTAAATTAACAAGCTATAAAGATAATGAAAAAAACAAACAAGAGTATGACGAGGCTGTCAAAGAGTGGCGCAAAGATCAGACTAAACAAAGACCCAAAGCTAAAGAATACGAGTACAGTTCGCTCCTCAAAAAACCTAAGAAGCCAAAAGGTTTAAAACTTAAGGAGTTTGCAAAATATGAAGCTTATGAAGAGTTTCAGAAAGATAAAACATCAAGGAGAGGACTATACACCAAAGAAGATCAAGTCTTGATTGACCGTTTGGCAGAATTAGATACAGACTATATTAATGAAGGAAAAAATGAGCCAATTTTTACATTTCCAGAGGTAGGGCTTATTGAGACAGAAAACGGAGAGAAAATTGAGCCGAAAGAATTATTATTAAATATAGAGAAAGTTGGGAAAATACAAATACTACTTTTTGAAACAGTAAATAAAGAGAGTGAAGATAACGTCTTAGCCTGGATGTCTCACGGAATTTGGCTTAGGGACAAGCCCAAGGTTGATTTGAATAAACAAGAAGAAGATCCAAACGATAAGATGGGACTTAGTTTTGCTGTCAAAGGTGGGGAAAATCTCTCATTTGTGGATCCAGATAAGGTAGCAGAAAATGCTGGTAAATCATTTGGGAAGTTCAAAGATAAAGTAAATGAAGACAAAGAAACCGACAAAGAAAATCCCTACAAAACCCCTCAAGTACCTAACATGGTATTAGGCGCTCATGAGGAATGGCTTGGCAAAGAATATGAACAAAGAGCTAGCAAAATAGTTAAAAAAGTAATTGATATTGGCTCTGTCGCTGTTCTAGCTAGCTTCGAAGCATCAGAAGACTACAAGAGTACTGTTTCTGAGGCAACTAGTGGCGTATTTAAAAACTACATACTGATAGATGATCTTCTCGAAATTCTTAAAGGGGATGACAAACTAAAGCAATACAAAAATCTCTATATGTTGACCTGTAGAACGGATATAATAGGCAAAAAACAAAGTAAAGACAATTCAGACCCAGAGAAAATTACCGCACGAGAATCTCCAGGTTATCCAGAGCCTATTAGCCCAAACCAGCTAGACTATACACATGATAATGATAATAAAAACTAAAGAACTTACTTCAACAATATGAGAAATAGTCATCATTTTGTGTCACGTAGCTATATCCTAAGTACAGGACAAAAGTTGTAAAGAGCGGCGAAACTCAGGGTAGTTTGCAGAACAAGGATTGAGAATAAGATGGGCATTGCGTGGTCTAAACCAAGGCGAAAAATACTCTTGGCACGACGACCACGTTTTTTGAGGAGAATGGGATGAAATCGATGAAGCAACAGACCAGTTTTAAAAGACCAGCACAAAGCTAAAGTCACGCACAGCAAAGAGCTTGTGTAACCGTTCAGGGTCAAGAAGGTGGGTAGATTCAAGACGAAACTTTCTGCGGGTCATGAAACCGTTGCGACTACGCTAGCTTGGACTTGGTATCTTTTAGGACCTCATCCTGAAGTCGGGGCAGGACAACATCTTTGTATTGGTAAAAGCTTTGCTGTGACCGAAGCAACAATTATTCTCGCTGCGATCGCTCAACGTTTTCAAATAGAGTTAGTTCCTCAACCAAGAGTTGAAGCCTATGCCCAACAGCATTTAGCGGCTACTGAGCTAATTTTAAATTCATCAAAGTCTGCCAGGGACAAACTTAAGGACTATCTAATCAACCGCTTCCGGGCTGTACAAGAAGAACGACTAGGAGGACTTCATGCTGCTGAATTAGCTAGGACTGTGATGTAGCTTAAACCACAGCTACAGCAAGAACAAGGCAAGTTGGTCAGAAACAATGTGTTAGGAATTTTACAAGAAGGTATACAAAAAAATGTCTTCCAGATTAATAATTTAGAGCAGGATCTCGAAGTGTTTTTATACTCAATCGGTTACTTTTTCCCCTTAGCTACGACGGAAAAGTACTACGAACCAGAAGAGGAAAAGCTTTGTTTAGTTATTGATTGGTTTATTCAGCAGTGGTGTTGCGAATAATGATCTTTGCTGCTGTCGCTAAGTTTCAAAACAGCTACAGAGCAATTAAGGTAAAATTTTAAATTAGATTTGCCAAGGAAGAATTAAGTAATGACAACTGAAAGTAGTAGCGATCGCAGTGCCAAAGCCCGCCAAATGTTAGGGATGAAAGGTGCTGCACCAGGAGAAAGTTCTATATGGAAAATTCGCTTGCAGTTGATGAAACCGATTACCTGGATTCCTCTAATTTGGGGGGTGGTTTGTGGTGCGGCTTCTTCTGGGGGCTATAGCTGGACATTAGAAGATATTCTTAAAGCCGCTGCTTGTATGTTGCTTTCTGGACCATTAATGACAGGTTATACCCAAACCTTAAACGACTTCTACGACCGAGAAATTGATGCTATTAACGAGCCTTATCGCCCCATTCCTTCCGGGGTGATTTCTGTACCTCAAGTCATCAGCCAAATAATCATTCTCTTAGTTGCTGGCTTAGCTTTAGCCTATGGTTTAGATCGTTGGGCAAATCATGATTTTCCTATGGTTACTTGTTTAACCATTGGGGGAGCATTCCTTGCTTATATTTACTCTGCCCCACCATTAAAGTTGAAAAAAAATGGTTGGTTAGGTAACTACGCTTTAGGGGCAAGTTATATCGCCTTACCTTGGTGGGCAGGTCATGCTTTATTTGGAGAGCTTAACTGGAAAATTGCCATCCTCACCCTCATTTATAGCCTAGCAGGATTGGGTATTGCCGTGGTTAATGATTTCAAGAGTGTGGAAGGGGACGAAGAGTTAGGTTTAAAATCTTTACCAGTCATGTTTGGCATCGGCACAGCAGCCTGGATTTGCGTTTTAATGATTGATTTGTTCCAAGCAGGCATTGCTGGGTACTTAATCGCCATACACCAAAATCTCTATGCAGTGTTGCTAATACTATTAATCATTCCCCAAATCACTTTCCAGGATATGTACTTCCTGCGCGATCCCCTCAAAAATGATGTTAAATACCAAGCCAGCGCTCAACCTTTCTTAGTTCTGGGAATGTTAGTAACAGGTTTAGCACTAGGTCACACCATTATTTAAGTCAAAAGTTAAAACCAATCCCTGATAGCAAGGGATAAGCTGTAAATCAATAACTGATGCCTAACGGCAACGGCAAGCCGTACATTGATCATTGATAACTAATAATTGAATATATGTCTGGTAGCGAAGTTAAAGCGGATTTGTGGATTAAAGAATACATCACTCCTTGGGATGTTTATGAACATGGTGTTACGAAAATTCTGGCTTATCAGAAAACGGCCTATCAAGAAATGTATATTGTAGAAACTGGAGCTTATGGTAAAGCTTTAGTCTTAGATGGTAAATGGCAATCTTGTACTGGGGATGAATTTCTTTATCATGAAGCCTTAGTGCAGCCAGCAGCGATCGCCCACCAATCACCGAAAAAAGTTCTTGTCCTTGGTGGTGGAGAAGGGGCCACAGTAAGGGAGGTGTTGCGTTGGCAAAGTATTGAACGGGTATTAATGATTGATATTGATGCTGAGGTGGTGTCAGCTTGTCAAGAACATTTACCGGAGATGCACCAAAATGCTTTAGATGATCCTAGAGTGGAATTACTCATTGCTGATGCCTTAGAAGTACTGGACAACACCGCAGAAAAATGGGATATCATCATCTCTGATCTTTCTGATCCCATTGAAGAAGGGCCTTCTTTCCAGCTATTCACCAAAGAATACTTCAGCAAAATTCAGCGAGTTTTGGCTCCCGGAGGTTACGCAGTCATTCAAGCAGGGCCAGTAGCCCCAGCAGAAATAACCCTCCATGCCCGCTTAGTACGTACCTTACAAGCCGTATTCCCCCACGTCCATTCCTACGCTTCCCACGTCCCCACCTATGCCTCTCCTTGGGGTTTTGCCCTCTGTTCAGAAACGGAAATAGCAACTCGCCCTGATCCCGAAGCAGTCGATCAACTATTGCAAGAAAAAACTAAGGGAGGATTGCGCTTAATTGATGGCATAACCCTATTGGGAATGCTCCAAACCCCAACTTATATTCGCCAGGCGATCGCCCAACAAACCCAAATTTATACCCTCAAAGAACCCCCTAAGTTTTTCGGTAAAGGAACTTTACAAAGCTAATTGGCGACAACTAACTAATAGTTGCTAATGGCTAAATACTCTATCTCCCCAGCTCCCTAGCTCCCCATTCCCCCAGCTCCCCAAGCAAAAAAGCACTCAAAGTAAAAAGTCTATACTTATAAAGGGAGTAAGCCCCCTACTGTTTTGCTGACGGGGGGTATAGAATTAAACACAATTATTGGTTTAGTAGTTATATAGTGAAAGCTGCATCCCCAAAAATTGGATTTAGCTGATTTGGTCTGAAATTTATTTTGTCTACTACTTTTAACGCTCATTTTTGCCCTGGAAAAGCATGAATATGTCCTTCAAGCAGCTATTTATTTATCTAGGTTTATTAGCCCTCGGCAGTGGTACAGGTTTCTTAGGTAGTTTCTATTTAATTTCTCAGGATTGGGAAAATAAGCAGTCTCCTGCTGTTATACCGGCCTCTTTACAATCTACATCTCTTCCTTCTGTTCCAACTTCTCAAGGTAACGTCAATTTTATTGCCGATGCTGTCAAAAAAGTTGGCCCTGCGGTGGTTCGTATTGATTCTGCCCGCAGCTTTTCCTCGGAAAACATGAAACCCTTTGAACATCCTTTTTTCAAACGCTTCTTTGGTGAAGAAGGAGTTCCTGAATCCCGCCCCAGAGTGGAAAGGGGTACAGGTTCAGGATTTATTCTTAGTGATAATGGTCAGATTATTACCAATGCCCATGTGGTGGAAGGTTCGGATTTAGTTAAAGTGACTTTAAAGAATGGCCAAACCTATGAGGGTAAGGTGGTTGGTAGTGATCCTATGACTGATGTGGCTGTGGTTAAAATTAACCAAAAAAACTTACCCACAGTTAAAATAGGTCAAACCAAAGATTTAACTCCCGGAGAATGGGCGATCGCAATCGGTAATCCTTTGGGGCTGGATAATACCGTAACCGTAGGCATTGTTAGCGCTTTAGGTCGTTCTAGCGCCCAAGTGGGAGTTCCCCATAAAAGAGTTAGTTTTATTCAAACTGATGCTGCTATTAACCCCGGCAACTCTGGTGGTCCTCTTGTCAATGCAGAAGGAGAAGTGATTGGTATTAATACAGCTATTCGGGCAGAAGCCCAGGGTTTAGGTTTCGCCATTCCCATCGAAACTGCCCAACGTATTGCCGAAGAGTTGTTTAGTAAAGGAGAAATTGCCCATCCTTACTTAGGCATTCAAATGGTCACTTTAGATCCAGAGGTTAAGGCAGAAATTAACCAAGATAGCGAACTTGGTTTACAAGTAGAAGAAGAACAAGGAGTTCTCATTGTTCGGGTTATTCCCGAATCTCCGGCAGCCCAAGCTGGTTTCCAAGAAGGAGATGTTATTCGAGAGGTAGGACAAGAATCTGTGGCTACCGCAGCAGATGTTCAAACCCAGGTGGAAGCAAGCAAAATTGGTGAACTGTTGGAAGTTAAGGTAAAACGCCAAGGGGCTGTCAAGGCGATTAAGGTACGTCCGGGAGAGTTTCCTGTTGAGTAATGAGCCTTTGACGTAAAATAAATTCGGCGATCGCTAAATCTACAGGGGTAGTTACTTTAAGATTGGTTTCTTCCCCCTTGACAATTTGCACTGGTTTTTGACACTTTTCTAACAAAGCGGCATCATCGGTTACTTGCCAAGCTAATTTTCTGCCTCGTTGGTGGCATTCTTTCAATAGTTGTACTTCAAACCCTTGAGGTGTTTGGGCTGCCCAAAGCTTGCTCCGATCTGGAGTGCTTTGAATAAGTTGGTCAGCAACCACTTTGATTGTATCTTTAACAGGAACAGCCGCAATTAACCCCTGGCAACTAAGCAAAGCAGCGGCGCAACGGTTAAACAATTGTGGGGTTACTAAACATCTTGCCCCATCGTGAATCAAAACCCGTTTAGCTTCATCAGGTAGCTTTTGCAAACCATTGTAAACAGATTCTTGGCGAGTATTTCCCCCCGGAATCAGCATTACAGGTTTGGTTACATTAACCTCAGCAACAATAGCCTTAAAATCAGGAAAATCTTGGGGTTGACCAATAATACCAAGCCAACTAATTTCCTGGGCTTTTTCTGCTGCTAGCAACGTCCAGGCCAGTAAGGGTTTACCCAATAAAGTTAATAATAGTTTGTTGCGATCGCTGCCCATTCTACGACCCATTCCTGCGGCGGGAATTAATAAATACATAGTGAAAGTAGTAGCTTGTTGTTGCCTAACAGCTTATCCCGCCTCGTCAACCTCAACAAGTTATATTAAACCCCAGGTACATTTGGTCTATTTGCATATTTCTACTAGTGGTCTGTCATTTTTGCTTTTGTGCGTTAACAATCTCTAAAACTCTTTTAGGACAAGGTATAAAAAAGCGAGTAACCCATATTATCGAGATTGACAGACTACTAGCCACTAGCCACTAGCGATTAGCAAAAACCAAAATTTAGGCTGTACCTTATTAGACTAGGAATTACTGTTTTAACATGGTGCATAGTCAGCAATAAATTGTCTTTTAAAAGGGGACTTAAATGCCAAAACTATATCCTGTTTAGGAACTCCTGCTTCTACTAATTCGTTGGCTACTCCGATTTCTGTGCCATCACTCTGAATCCAAATTTTGTTATCTTTGATGTCAATGTGGATTAAGCTGCCATATTCTCTTTCTTGGTCGTACCAGCCTACCAACATTACTAAGTAATGATTGTGTTCAGAATCAAAGATTAGTTGCACTTCTGCTGCATCATCTTGTAGGTGAGTAGTACGTCTTTTTAATATTTCTTGGACTACTTTTTTATAGTTCAAAGTTTCCATGAATATGTCTCCTGTTGCTACGCAGTTTTTTTCCTATTTCATCTATTATGTCTCGGTCTTTTTGTTAATGAGTAATGAGCAATAACTCATGAGTTCATGACTGTTATCAATCATGTTTTTATAAATTAACTTATTTCGTCTCTAAAGCAATTTAAAGTAATGTTCAAAGTTATTGTTTCAAGGGATCTACAATTAAAAAACAAATATGTATTCAATTGAATATACTGAAGAAGCGTTGACAGATTTGGAGTATTTTCGTAAATCAGAACGTCAACTGATTCTCGATCAAGTAGATGGTCAACTTACTTATGAACCAAATGTTGAAACCAATAATCGTAAACGTCTCCGCCCTAATCAGGTTGCAGAATGGGAATTACGTATTGGTAAGTATAGGGTGTTTTATGATGTTACTACTCAAGTAAATACAGAAGTTGTCAAAATTGTTAAGGTTGAGGCTGTAGGATTTAAGGAACACAATCAATTATTTATTAGGGGAAAGGAGTTTAAGTTGTGAAAGTGATTAATATTTCCATTGATTCAACTTTCCTTAGCAACCTTCTTAAGGAAGCGATGAAGGAGAATATTATTTTGCGGACTGCTGAGGGTAGAGAATTTATTCTGGCGGAGATTAATGATTTTGATAGGGAGATTGAATTAAGTCGGCAAAATCAAGATTTGATGGCGTTTTTAGAGCAACGGGGGCGAGAAACAAAGACTGTTTCAGCCCAGGAAGCGAGACGGAGGTTAGGTTTGTAGAGGAATTAGACGGAAGTTTCTTTTTCTAGGTACAGTGTTGTTAGAAAATGAATAAGTAATTTCTCTTACGTGTATATGCTATTTTAAATGAGGAATAGCAATAATATTTTTCGTGGGTGCGTTGTGGTTAGGAGTAAATTTATTTGTTTTAACCTATGGATGAACAGCGTACCGAAGCTTATTTAAACCTGATTGATGAGATTCTCAACTGTCCTCATGAGGAAGCATTTGAGAGGTTAAATGCCCATCCTGATTTGCTGGATGCTGGGTTGTTGCAGGTGATGTTTCAAGTTGCTGATATCTTAATCATCAGGGAAATGAGAATACGGCAAATGTTTTACTTAATTTTGCTCAACAGTTAATAAAAGCTTTAAGAAGCACTTCTCCTGTTGTTGTTTCAGAAAAGGAAAGACAGGCAAGATTAAATTTTCTCATAAAGGTACTTCAAGCAACAGATGATAGCCAAGGCAATCCTCAAATAGTTTATCCTCTCCTGCAAGCTAATCAAGATAAACTTGATGATACCTTTGCGGAGATTTTGCGACTTTGGGCAGAAGCTAACTTTGCTGAAGTAGAGGAAGTACAAGCACTAGATATTGCTGCTGTTATTGTTCATTTTAGTAACTTGATTCAGCAATTTCCTTTAGGTAGCAGAGCAAGTAACCTAGAAATTGCCATTAAGGTTATCAAATAGTCCAAACAGTTTATACTCGCGAGGCTTTTCCACAAAATTGGGCAGAAGCTAAAAACAACTTAGGTAATACTTATATAAACAGAATCAGAGGAGAAAAAGCTGACAATATCGAAATTGCTATTTCTGCTCTATCAAGCTGCTTTAGAGGTACGTACCTCGTAGAGCTTTTCCACAATACTGGGCAGATAACCCAAAACAACCTGGGTATTGCTTACGTAGATAGAATCAGAGGGGAGAAAGGCAGAAAATCTTGAAGCAGCATATTGCTGCTTATCAAGCTGCTTTATCCGTACGTACCCGTGAAGCTTTTCCACAAGATTGGGAAAATGAATCCTTGGCTGGCATGGATGGAGAGTAGGAAGTGAGCTAATGCTTTCTAACTGTTATTCAGGAGAAAAACTATACTGCGGGATTTGAAACTTTTACAAAAATGGTAGATCTGTTTAGAACAATTTAGGAAAGAACAAAGATGGCAAAGTATGAAGACAAGCAGTAATTTCTCAAGGTAGTTCATACTTTATTGCAAGATGAAGATAAGCTAGACGATATTTTTGTGGCTGATGTTTTGGAAACGGAGCAAAAGTAGATTAGCTGAAGCGGAAGGAAGAAGTGCGTATCGAAGCTTATTTGAACCTGATTAATAGCGCTTCGGTCAAGAGTTTCCGGTAGAGGGAAAGTAAAAGAAATGATTACCGGTTACAAAGCAGTCATATATCCGTGAAAATGCTAGATTTTGGATAGCCACACAGAATGTACTAGGTTTAGCGTATCAAAAAAGAATTAGAGGGACAAGAGAAGAAAATCTTGAAGCTTCTATCTCAGCTTGCCAAGCTGCTTTGTCGGTTTGCACTCGTGAAGCTCTTCCTCAAGATTGGGCAATGAGCCAAAGCACCCTAGGTATTGCATATGAAGGAAGAATCAGGGGGGAGATGGCGAAAAATATCGAATCAGCTATTTCTGCTTATCAAGCTGCTTTATCTGTTCGTACTCGTGAAGCTTTTCCTACAAGATTGGGCAATGACCCAAAGTACTCTAGGTAATGCTTATAGAGAAAGAATTAGAGGAGAGAAGGCAGAAAATATCGAATCAGCTATTTCTGCTTATCAAGCTACTTTATCTGTTTATACTCGTGAAGCTTTTCCTCAAGATTGGGCAGTGACCCAAATCCGCCTGGGCAATATCTACGCTAAAAGAATCAGGGGAGAAAAAGAGAAGAATATTGAAGTTGCCATATTAGCTTGTCAGGCTGCATCCGAGGTACGTACCCGTGAAGCTTTTCCTCAAGATTGGGCAATGATGCAACACAGCCTGGGGAATGCATACAGAGAAAGAATCAGAGGAGATAAGGCAGAAAATATTGAAGCAGCTATTTCTGCTTTTCAAGCTGCTTTATCTGTTCATACTCGTAAAGCTTTTCCTCAAGATTGGGCAATGATCCAACAGAACCTGGGTAATGCTTACAGAGAAAGAATTAGAGGAGAAAAAGCGGAAAATATCGAAGCAGCTATTTCTGCTTGTCAAGCTGCTTTATCTGTTCATACTCGCGAAGCTTTTCCTAAAGGATGGGCAATGACCAAAAATACCTTGGGTAGTGCATACAGAGTAAAATTAAGAGGGGAGATAGCCAAAAATCTTGAAATGGCTATCTCTACTTTCCAAGGTGCTTTATCTGTTTGTACCCATGAAGCTTTTCCTGAAGAGTGGGCAATGATACAAAACAACTTGGGAAACGCATACAGAGACAGAATCAAAGGAGATAGGGAAGACAATCTCGAAACGGCAATTTCTGCTTTTCAAGCTGCTTTAGATGTACGCACCCAAGAAGCTTATCCTACAGGCTGGGCAGATGACTCAAAACAACTTATGCACTACATACATAGAGAGAATCAGAGGAAAGAGAAAGGAGAATATAGAAGCTGCTATCTCTGCTTGTCAATCAGCCTTATCAGATCTATACCCATGAGGCTTTCCCTCAAAAATGGGCGTGGAGCAAAGGTAATCTGGGTACTGCATATATAAAGAGAATCAAAGGAAGGAGGGAAGACAATCTCGAAACGGCTATCTCTGCTTGTCAATCAGCCTTATCAGTTCATACCCACCAAGCTTTTCCTGAAGTCTATGTGAACAACTTCCTTCAATTTAGGCTTAGCTTATCGAAATGTAACCAAAGGCTCATAGAGGCTTATGATAAGTTGAAAAAGGCTATTGAAGCTGCGGAGTCCTTGCGTGAGGAAATAGTTTCTGACAGTGAAGCTAAGCAGAAACAAGCAGAAAAATCAAGCCAGTCTCTATCAAGTTATGGTGCTAACTTGCCTAGATTTAAATAAGCTCGATGAAGCCTTTGAATATGTAGAACGTAGCAAAAACCGTAACTTAGTAGAACAAATTTTAGAGCGCGATCGCAACACAATTTTCCCACCAGAAGTAGCCAAGCAACTAGAAAAATTCCGCGATGAAATAGCTAGCGGGCAGCAACAAATTCAGTCAGGAAAAGCAGAAAATCATCAAGAATTAGCTGAATATCTCCAGCAATTGCGACAGCAGCGTAATCAATTGCAGGATAAATATCTGTCTGTGGGTTCTGGTTTCAAATTTGAGCAACTCCAGGCAAATTTAGCTGAAAATACAGCAATTATTGAGTGGTATCTTACTTCTGAAGAAATAGTTGCTTTTGTATTGGCACCAGAGATTCTCAAGCTTGCTGTTTGGCGATCTACAAAAGAAGATCATAAGGCTTTAGATAATTGGTCGGAGCTAATGAGTATCTAAACGAATATTACACTAACAAAACCAACTGGCGCAACAAACTCCCTTCCCGCCTCAACAAATCTTGCAGAAATTCTACACTTAGAAGAAATCCTCAAGTTAATTCCTAAAACCTACTCTCGCCTCATTCTCATTCCCCATAGATATCTCCATCTCTTTCCCCTCCACGCATTACAAAGCAAAAGACAAACAACCAAAGGCGAAATTACAGGCACATTAATGGAACTATTCCCCGATGGTGTCAGCTACGCCCCCAGTTGCCAACTCCTGCAACAACTGCAAACCAGACAACGCCCCAACTTCCAATCCCTCTTCGCTATCCAAAACCCCACAGAAGACTTAACCTACACCGACTTAGAAGTAGAAAAAATCTCCTCTCTCTTTTCCTCCCAAATCTTACCCGGCAAACAAGCCACTAAAACCGCCTTAACAGAAGCCAAAAACCAACTACAAACGGCTAACTATCTCCACTTCTCCTGTCACGGTACTTTTAACTTGCAATCACCCCAAGACTCATTTTTACTCCTAGCGGATACTGAAGATTCAGAAGGGAAAATAGATTTAAACAAATGCCTCACTTTGGGCAACCTGTTTGAGAGAGATTTCAATCTCCCTAACTGTCGTCTCGTTGTTCTTTCTGCTTGTGAAACAGGCTTAGTTGACTTCAATAACACCAGCGATGAATATATCGGTTTACCTAGCGGTTTTCTTTATGCCGGAAGTTCTAATGTTGTCAGTAGTTTGTGGACGGTAAGTGACTTATCTACTGCTTTCTTGATGCTCAAGTTTATCCAAAATCTCCAAGCCAAAGAAAATATTTCTGTTCCCCTTGCCCTTAACCAAGCACAATTATGGTTGCGGGATGCGACGAAAGAAGAGTTACAAGTTTGGACTGAGGGGTTAAATTTAGATAGTACTTGGAGTGAGGAAGTAGATGATTTACTTGCAGGAATGAAACCCCAAGAAAAGCATTTTCAATCTCCTTTTTATTGGGCTGCGTTTACGGCTGTTGGTATTTAGGAAAATAATCATGTCAATATACGAAGAAAAAGTTAACAACTTTGTTCATTTATTGAAAACTCAACCCAGTTTATTTGCAGAGGTAAACAGGGATGAATTAGAGAAGATAATTTCATCTCAACAAGAAGATATTAGAGCAATTTCTAATACTATTACTGATTTTTGCCAAGGGTATCCCCAAGTAGAAGATGCTTTGAGAGAGCTTAAACCAATAAGTAGAAGTTCTAAAGGGCCAGGAAAGACAAAAGCTAATCCTAATATTCCTGACTACGAACACGATAAAAAATCAATAATCAACGCGATTCAACAAAGTTCTAGCGGTGAAAACAAAAAAGAAAAGCCAGACAAAAAATAACGCGCTATAAAAAATCATGTCTTTGGTGCGTTACGGCGCAATATGTTTATATTTAAGTAATAGCTGAGATTATTTTAATGTGCCTAACACACCCTACTCAACTGATTAAATGGAAACCGTCATTCTTTTCAAAAAAGTCCGTTTAAACGGACTTAAAATATGAGACGGAGAATTAATTCTCCGGCTCCGGCTATGAAGTTTGTCTTTGGTGCGTTACGGCGCAATATGTTTATATTTAAGTAATAGCTGAGATTATTTTAATGTGCCTAACACACCCTACTCAACTGATTAAATGGAAACCGTCATTCTTTTCAAAAAAGTCCGTTTAAACGGACTTAAAATATGAGACGGAGAATTAATTCTCCGGCTCCGGCTATGAAGTTTGTCTTTGGTGCGTTACGGCGCAATATGTTTATATTTAAGTAATAGCTGAGATTATTTTAATGCGCCTAACACACCCTACTCAACTGATTAAATGAAAACCATCATTCTTTTCAAAAAAGTCCGTTTAAACGGACTTAAAATATGAGACGGAGAATTAATTCTCCGGCTCTCTCTATCACCAGCGATAAATGATCAATGACAAAAGTTGCTTACCCAAAACTAACTCTCTACGCTTTTCATCTTCGCCATAACTTAGCCCAAGGTGAAATAAATCCTGTCAGTAATGCTAATGGTTTGTGGTTGAAATGCCAGGAATTAGGACAAAAACTGGGCATTCCTAAACTAGAAGCATTACCAAGTTTAATACCAGCAGCAGACTCGCAAGTTACAGGAAATCTGTTACCCGCGAATACTACTTTTACTGCTATTGAACACAACACGAATCTACATTTAAGGGGAGAAGTTACCCCTCTATTAATTCACGATACTTATGCCCTGGATTTAACCCTACGTTACCCACAACCAGAAGTAGGAATTGCCAACTTAAAAGGATTAAACCCCGATAATTGTTTACTACCGAGTTACATTAATGCTTCCCTCGGACAAACCTTGGTTTTATTTGTTCAACCTGTAGGCAAAGTTACCAAAGAAGCAGATTTTGCTTTAAATTGTGTGGAAGCTTTATTAACTCCAAAAACCTATCAGGAATTACAACTTACTTGCCAAGCAAAAGGGAATTTATTAGGTGGTTCTCTCTTTGAATTTAATAACGACGCAACTTCTCCTCAACAACAATGTCATCTTCTGGTATGGTTAAATAGTTCTGAACAAACCAACAAGTTAGAAGAATCCGGAGAATATTATTACCCTTTAATTGACCTCTTGCTTTGTCGCAGTAAAATAATTTATGCTAACTCCCAAGCTACTTGGTGTTATCAACAAGCTAGGCAAGATTACCAACGCTTAGAAGCTAATGTTAATGAGTTTAATCAGCTTAAAGAACGCTCCGTTAAAGATATTTATCCTCAACTGCAACAACAACTTAGAGATTTACCAGAAATTGCTTTTAGTTATGGACGTAGTTTACGAGATTTAGAAATACAAAAAACCACCATAAAAACTAATAGCAAAAACTATAAATTAAATCTTGATAAATTAAACAAGCTTTGCTTGAAAGAAGACAACTTAGAATTATTTCACAACTTCCTCAATTTAGCCGAAACCACTTCCATTGAACAAATCGAAACCAATTTAGCCTATCTTGCCCCCGCCCAAACCTTATTTAACCAGATGATCGAAACCATACGAGGCAGCGTAGAAATTGAACAAGCAAAGCGTGAACGCAGCTTAGAAATAACTATCCAAGTTTTTGGGGTGGGGCTGGCAACGGCAGGAATAGTCTCGGCTGCTGTTGGAGAATATAAAGACACACCTATTGTTATCGCACCTCAAAAACCAACTCATCCCGCTGTTAACAACCTTTTATTGAGTCTTGTAGCAGGTGCGATCGCCGCATCCATTACTCGGTTATTTGTGGGACTTCGTTATAAAAATAAGTAACAAGTAATAGATAATATCAATTATCCTTATTGCCTATTGTCTATGGTTTTTTGCTATTACTTTCATTCTTATCTATCGTAAGGGTACTTATTACGTAACACAAAGCGGTATAAGATTTATTTAATAGTTGCGAATATATCAAAAGGATCTGACAATATGACTGTTGCTACAGGGATTCCTAGCTTTTGTCAAGGCATTCAACACTTTAGTGAAGAACTACCTGAATTTAATAAATATGGACAAAAACCCGCTATTGGGCAAGGAAAGACAGCTATCTCTTCCCCTAGTGATAGTAATGCTGTTTACCAAACCCTCCTTGGGGCAGATGCGCTACGTTACTTAACCCTGCAAATAACTTCTTCTAAATCTTCCGGACATCCTGGTGGCTTTGCTAGTATTGCTGATTGTATTGCGGCATTAGTCATGTTGGGCTACAAAAACATCCTCACAGAAGTAGGACACCATGCCCCAGGATTTTATAGCAATGTGTTCCTAGATCGTTCCTTAGAAGCAATGGGCATTGAAACAGTCCAACAAATGCGCGATCGCTACCGAGAAACCCATGGACTTTTAGGCCACCTCTCAGGGCAAATTCCAGGACTTCTTAGCCCGGCGGGGCCTTTGGGACAGGGACAGCATTTTGCTATGGCAGGGGCAAAGCTTCATCCTGACCTACTTTTCCCTGTTACCATTGGTGATGGAGGTATTGGGGAACCTTATGTGATGAGTAGCTTTGGGCATTTTAATACTGCTTATCCTCAAGTTACCAACTTCTTGCCCATCTTAGTTTGGAATGGTTACTCTCAAGAACATCACAGCATGGTTTCCACCAAAACTAATCAGGAGATGATTGACTACTGGGCAGGGAATGGTTTTAAGAATATATTCCTTCTGGATGCTAAGGAATACGACGATGCTAACCAAAAGGGTGATTATGTAGATAGCACTATGTTTTCTTGGGAAAATCGCCTCAAGTTTACTCAAGCAATGTTAGAAACCGCCGACAAAGCAGCTAAGTCTGCCCTGGGCGGCACATTGACAGTACTGATTGTGAAACAGCTTAAAGGGGCAGGAGTTCACAAAAGAGGCGCACAGTCCCATAACCTCTATCCTGGAGATACCACTGATAAAGATTATATCGTCAGTGCCTTAAAGGCCAGGGCTTTGACCCCAGAAGGCTGGCAATTGGTACGCAACAATTGGGAACAAGCAGGAGGCGGCCCCGCCTCTCAAGTTGCTGTAACTGAGAAGGTTTTGCCCTTGCCGGAATTAGGAGACTTACCTTTAAAAGAATTTCCTGTCGGTGGAGACAAGCAAATTGCTACTACTGCTATGGGTGCGATCGCCGCTTATGTGGGTAAGCAAGACTCTAATTTCATCGTTGCCAATGCAGATGGTAATGCGGCATCGGGAATTAACAACATTAACATTGCCCTGAAAATCATCCACCCCACCACCGATGAAACCTACTATCAACAGCCTCAAGGTCAAGTATACGAACCCTTAAGCGAAGATGCTTGTGCAGGTTTGGCAGCCGGTTTAGCTTTATTCGGCTCTCGTAGTCTTTGGTGTTCCTATGAATCTTTTGCTATCAACGGTTTACCTATTTGGCAAACCGTTACCCAAGCCATGGCAGAGTTACGCCGCCCCACTCCTTCCACCATCACCCTTTTTACCGCCGGGGCATTGGAACAAGGGCGCAATGGTTGGACACATCAAAGGCCAGAAATTGAAAACTACTTTGCAGGAATGATGCGTAATGGTAATATTTTCCCTTTATTCCCCTGCGATGCTAATAGTATTCAAGCTTGTTATGAATGGGCATTAGGTACTAAAAACAAAGGAGTTACCATCACTGCAAGTAAGTCACCCTTGCCGATTCGTACTAGCTTGGCACAAACTCGTCAGGCATTACAACAAGGTGCGGTGGTATTACAAGAAAGCGAAGGTAGTAAGAAAGTTGTTTTTGCTGTGATTGGGGATATGACTTTGCTGCCAGTTTATGAAGCAGCAGCACAATTAAAGGCTGAAGGCATTGGTACAAAGATTGTGACGGTAATTAGTCCCCGTCGCTTGTATCGTCCCAGCGATACAGCTTCTGACACTTGCAGCGAAGCAGATAATAGTTTTATTGATGATGCAAAGTTTGAGGAGTTGTTTGCTGGGGATGCTTTACTAGGTATCACCGGGGGTAGCAGTGCGATGTTGGAACCCATCATGCTACGTAGCAATAGCAAGCGAGACACCTTTGCTTGGAAGCGAGGGGAAACTGCTTCTAGTGCAACCAAGGTGATGGAAATTAATGGTTTGACGGCTGAAGCTTTTGTGAAGCGGGCGAAAGAGTTGATTAGTTAGGTTAATATCATTATCCCTATTTTGGCGTTGCTGAATCAAGAATGTTAATCAACAAATCACGCTACTTATTCCGTAGACAGTTGCACTAAAAACGTTTACGCATTCAGCAACGCCTCCTAGCGTTTATCTCGTTTGACAATTAGCCAAGTTACCCAACTAGTAATTCCGCCAAGAATTAGACTTGCGATCGCAATTATGGCAAAATGATAGGTTGATTTTAGATAATCAGGTTTTTGTTCGATTATGATTACATCTCCGACTGGGTTTTGCAAAGCTGCGGAGGTGATTGAAGCTACACCTAAGCCTACTCCTGCTAAGGCTTCCTATAGACCAAATGTACCTCATAAGTCTGATAAATGTTTCAAGAAAAACGCGATAAATAACTTTCCCTTGTTTCTTACCGAAAGTTAGATATCGCGTTCTGCACCAGGAGCAAAATTGATAACGTCTTGTAGAGATTGACGTTATATAAAAAGCTTATTTATCCATGTGGAGTAACTTGTAATAAAAAGATTGCGGAAAATCTGTATCACCGTTTTTTTGATGGCTAAAGATAATATCAATTAAATAATTAACAAATTCTGAATTAAGAATCAAAACTTTATAACTCAACTCGGCACTACCATCAAACTGAACAATGCAATAAGTAAATTGGGAAGGAATAAAGTTAACATCCGTAGACCAACTAGCTACAAAAGAAATGTTTTTTCCCCCAGCTATTTTCCTTTCCCCTTCTAAATGCCCTTTCTGATAGAGATTGAGGGCAAGAGGTAAAAAACTGCGTCGGCTACTCTTACAGTAAGGATTAAAAATAGCGACAGTTTTAGATTGAATTGGTTTAAGTTTATCAAGAGAAGGAGACAATTGCTGATAACCCTCAACAGAATTTAATACAGTACTAACCATTTTTGCTACCCCGATTATTTAAGATGTACAAATTACTGAAGGAAAAACAGGAATAAAAGCGGAGAAAACTCTCTTTTAGTTGAGCGCAAGTTTAGCTTTGATTTGAGCAACAAAATCTTGATGATCTATTACTGGTTTAGGAATGTAGCCATCTGCCCCGCTGGTTTCTAAAAAGTACTCGCGATCGCAACTCTCACCATTGGCTGTGACTAAGATAACTGGTACTTGGGCAGTATGGGGATGGGCTTTAAGCATTTGGGTAATGGCAATACCATCAACAGGTTTACCTTGGTAGTAGCTATTATTTAAAGAAACATCCATGAGAATAATGTCTGCTTCTTTTTGTTGGACAATTTGCATTACTTCTTCGACATTTTCCGTATGCTTAGCTGCTAAGCCACCTTGTTTAGTAAGTATTTTTTGAAAAACTTTCCAATTAATAGGATCGTCTTCCACAACTAAAACAGTTTTCATTCCTGACAAAATATTGGTGAGTGTATTGTTAAGGTAGATGCAGATTTGGTGGAAGATTGCCCCCTTAGTCGAGCAATCCTGGCGAAAATTAGCTTTCCGCTTTTTTACTATCTTTCAAAAGATATTTAGCTAAAGCATCAGCTAATTGTTCTTCTGGTTCTTTTTTCTTGGGCTTTTCCTCTTCTTTAGCGAGAAGTTGGCTGCAAAGCAAACTAACACTTAAAAAAGTTAAAACTGGTAGAAGCATCATGATAATTCCTCTTCATAAATATTTAGTTTTTAGTAAGACCTTGTGATTAGTTGAACGTCCCTTGGTTGAGTGACTATATTTAGTTTGCTGAATAACTGAGGAAAAGTCGATACAGTAAAGTTCAGGAATGGGACTTGGCGACAAGGCGAAGGTTAAGAGGTGGTTGGGTAAAAGTAAGTCTGGGTAGTTAATGTAGCCGATGGCAAGCTGACAACAATCTCTGCTTTTCCCTCCCTGGACTTAAAAGTTACAGAAAAAGTCAAGAAAGTTCAGGTAGACTGTAAAAAAATCAGGATGTATAGCTCAATTATGAACTCTGAGGAGGCTTTCAAAGTTGCAGACGCAGTTGCCTTAGCGAAGACAGGGAAACATTTAACAGAGACTCAAACCGCTGTTTTTAAAGGAACTTGGGACAACAAAACCTATGAAGAAATAGCTGAAGAATATAGGTTTAGTTCAGGATACTTGAAAAGAGATGTCGGACCCAAGTTATGGCAACTGCTTTCCCATGAACAGGAAAACAAGGTTACTAAGAAGAATTTGCGGGCGGCGATCGCTTGGCTAAAAGACTATCAAGTTACTACCCCACCTCCTCAACCTGAGTCCATTGTTTCAGAATCAAAAACTCTCCCTCAAACCAACCAAGATTGGGGAGAAGCCCCGGATATTGAAACCTTTTACGGCCGCACAGAGGAACTTACTCAACTGAAACAAAGGATTGTTGTTGACAAAGTTCGTCTCGTCGCTATTTTAGGCATGGGAGGCATTGGCAAAACCTCCATATCTGTACAATTGGCACAACAAATCCGAGCAGAATTTGATTATACTATTTGGCGATCGCTCCATAATGCCCCCCCGGTAAAAGAGATTATTAGCGAAATTTGCCAATTTCTTTCCCCCCAACAAGAGATTGATCTGCCCCAAAACGTAAATCAGCAAATTAACCAGCTAATGACATATTTGCGTTCTTCGGCTTGCTTGTTGGTATTAGATAATGCTGAATCTCTTCTCCAAGCTAGCAAGGTGGGGCATTATCAACCTGGTTATGACGATTATGGGGAATTATTTAAACGCATCGGTAACTCCTCTCACCAAAGTTGCCTAATCTTAACCAGCCGGGAAAAACCCAAAGAAGTTGCCCTCTTAGAAGGACAAACCCCTAAAGTCTGTTCCTGGGCTTTAAGGGGGTTAGAAGAGAGGGAAGGTCAAAAAATTCTCCAAGATAAAGGTTGTTCTGGTTCCCAGACCCAGGAAGAACAACTCCTGACCTATTATGCCGGTCATCCTTTAGCCCTAAAACTTGTTGCTACTAACATCAGGGATTTTTATGGGGGACAAATAGGAGAATTATTAACTCAAATTCAACAGGGGGCCGCCCAATTTGCTGATATTAGCGACTTACTAGAACAACAACTTAGCCGCCTTTCTGGGGCAGAACAAGAAGTTATGTATTGGTTGGCGATTAACCGTGAACCTACTTCTCTGGCAACCCTACAAGAAGATATTGTCACCACCGAAGCGAAAAGACAACTCCAAAACTCCCTGATTTCTTTAACGAGGCGATCTCTGGTAGAAAAGGAACGGCAAACTAATGATTTCACTCAACAGCCGGCGGTGAGGGAATATATCCTAGAAAGATTTATGCAGCAGATCACCGCAGAAATAGAAACTGAGAAAATCTGCTTATTTATGAGTCATGCTTTAATTAAAGCCCAAGCGAAAGATTACATTAGGGAAAGCCAACAAAGAATTATTCTCCAACCCGTAGCAGAAAGTTTAGTTGAGAAATATAAACAGCCCCAGGAAATTGCTGCCAAACTACAACAAATCCTGGGCATAATTAAAAGCAAATATCACAACTTACCGGGTTACGGCGGTGGTAACATCATCAACCTTTGCCAGGAATTAAAACTTAACTTAGCTGCCTATGACTTTTCCCAATTAACCATTTGGCAAGCTTATCTCCAAGATGCCCACTTGCAAAACGTTAACTTTGCTGGGGCTGACTTGGCCAAATCTGTCTTTGCCAAAACTTTAGGCAGTTCTTTAGTTGTAGCTTTGGGTAAAAGAGGCATCCTCGCCACAGGAGATGCCGCCGGTCAAATTTTGCTTTGGCAAGTAGCTAATGGGCAACAACTTCTCAGTTGCCAAGGACAAACCGGACGAGTAAAGACATTAGCTTTTAATCCCCCAGGTGATCTCCTCGCCAGTGGTGGGGAAGATTGTCGCTTACGACTTTGGCAAGTGGCAACGGGTCAATGTTTACAAATTTGGTCAGGACACGAAAACCCCATTAACTGCCTAAGTTTTAGTGAGGATAATTCCTTCCTCGCCAGCGGCAGTGATGACCAAACCATCAAGATTTGGGACATTAAAACTGGGGAATGTTTGCAGACCCTTTGTGGCCATAACAAGAGAATTCATAGCCTCTGTTTCAGCCCCAACAACCAGATCCTTGCTAGTAGCAGCGATGACCAAACTGTGAGGATTTGGGACATTAAAACTGGGGAATGCTTACAACCTTTTTTTGGTGATAGCAGTTGGCTTGGAGCTGTCACCTTAGCGGTACAACCTTACCCTTTAGGAGAATATCACCCAGGAGATCGCCCAGAAGCTTGTTTCGTTGCTGCCACTAGTGATGACCAGATCATTCAACTTTGGGATATCAATCAAGGCCGCTGTTTTCGTACTCTCCAAGGTCATGAAGATAACCTTTCTGCTTTTGCTTTCAACCCTGATAGTCAAATCTTAGCCAGTAGCAGCGATGATGGCAAAGTTAAACTTTGGGACATTCCTAGCCGAACCTGTCGAAGAACTCTCAACATTGGCGAAAATGTTTATTCTTTAACCTTCAGCCCTGACCAACCAATTTTAGCCATTGGCAGCGAAGATCAAACCGTTCAGCTTTGGGATCTTAATCTTGGTAAATGTCTTAGAACCTTACGAGGGCAACGTAACAAGATTATCTCCTTCGCCCTTAACCCAGACCAACAAATCTTAGCTACGGGCAGCGAAGACAAAACTGTGCAGCTATGGGATCTTAACACGGGTAGCTGCGCTAAAATACTTGCTGGCCACCTTGATTGGGTTTGTTCTCTGGCCTTTTCCCCTAATCAGCAGGTTTTAGCAACAGGTAGCTATGACCACACCATCAAATTATGGCCCATCACCCCAGCAGAGGGCAATGAGAACACAACTCTCCGGGGCCATACCGACAAAATTAAGGTAGTAGTTTTTAGTCACGATGGTAAAATCCTGGCTACGGGTAGCGATGATTGCACTATCAAACTCTGGGATACTACCACAGGACAATGCCTCCATACCTTTTCAGGTCATAATCGCTGGATTAGTAGCATCGCCTTTAATCACAACGGTAGTATTTTAGCTAGTAGTAGCTATGACCGCACCATTAAACTCTGGGATGTTACCACAGGACAATGCCTCCATACTCTTTGTGGTCATAGCGATCGCATTCATACCCTCAGTTTCAATCCCACCCAACTTACCTTAGCCAGTGGTAGTCATGACCAAAGCATCAAACTCTGGGACTTAAATAATGGTGAATGTTGGCAAACTTGGCCCAGCCGCAGCCAAATAATTCAAGCAGTAACTTTTAATCCCCAAGGACAATTATTTGTTGCAGGAAGTTGTGATCATCAGATCCAGTGGTGGCAACCAGATCACGAAGAAGTTACCACCTTCTCGAAATGCAACAATCCCATTTGGTTAGTTAACTTTAGTCCCTTTGGTAAGATGATCATCAGCGCTAGCCAAGACCGTACTATTGAACTTTGGAACCGGGAAACTAGCCAATGCCTAAAAACCCTAAGAACTGATAAACCCTACGACGGTACTAATATTCAAGGAGTTACGGGCATCACCCCAGCCCAACAAGCCACCTTGAAAGCTTTAGGGGCGCATTCCTTTTAGTAGTGATGGCTTCTCACCTTATACTTCATCTAAATCTTCAATGCTTTCACGGAAGAAAAAGTTCTTAGATTATGGCATTAATAAAGTGATAGCTACCTAAATCATCAAAGAAACTTACTATTTTCCTTCAACGTCAACCCTAACTGCATAACTATTAGTAGCTAGGATATAAATATTATTAGCTGACCTTTGCTCCTTACCCTTCCCTGAAAAATTGGGAGTGTTGATTTGTGACTGACTCATTATCCAACTATTACAACCGCGAAACCACTTCAGATGAGGATTTTCTCTATACTCATCTACGAGAATGCGCCCAAAGAGAAACTCCTGAAAAGCTGATTGCTCGTTTCCGCCTCCTCTTCATCGAAGGAAGCAATTATCCTAATACCCAAATTCGTTTGTCATTAGAAAGAATCATCCTTTCGGATTTTGCCGCTAGGGAGTTTAAGTTTATCCTCAATCGTAGTTGCTATATTTTCATCAATAGTTGGTTAAAACAGCCGCGCTTCAAAACTGCTATTCCTCGCTTAATTGCAATTTTCAACACCTTACCAAATCAAGCTGCCACTTCTCGCACCACCCAACGTCTTCGCTCTTTAATCAGAAATTTTCAGCAAACTGAGCAATACCGTTCCTTAAGACATTTAGCCGAAGTCTTCGCCCAAAGCAGCCAGCATAACCACACAGAAGCAACTCCTTTAAGAAGCTTTATCGGTCGCTACCCTTGTCTTTATGAACATTGTTTGCTTACCAATGATAGCAACGACGAGCAACGGCAAAAAATTCGGCTCATCAAAGAGCAAGCGCAACGGAAGTTTGAAGTAGATTTATCTAAATATGTCACCTACCAGAAGTTGCAACGTTCCCAAAATCACCTGACGAACCCTACTTTACTTAGTGATGGGGAATTAAACTATGCGATCCAACATTTCACCGGCAAAGTTGACAATAGCAACACCTATCGCGACTTGGCCACAAGATTTCGTACCTCAAGCCGTTGGACACCTTGCTACCGAACCTTTAAAGAAGAATTATACGACCACTTAACCGCTTCGATTGACCCCAGATATGGTAATGGTCATTTTAACCGACGACTTTATGAACATTTGCAAACTACCCTGGTAGAAAATGACTCTCAGCAACTTAGTGAAAATCTCCTCCACAAAACCTGTCGCAAGCTCTTAGATTTCCTCGTAGTAGAAAGTAGCGAAAACCCTGCTCACTACGTTTTCTCTGATATCATCACTAACTTAGGTGCAACACCAACAGTTGGTTTATTGCTCAAAGTTGTTTTACTCTGTGATAAAGTTAAGCCTTATTTAGAAAAGCAATTTGCTATTCTGTTTAATCACTACGAGAGTTTTACCAAAAACAAAGTTGTTTGGTTAGTGAAGTCTTTGGAAAACCTAAATATTGCCTTTAGCACTCATTTTGGTTCAATTAAAGTTTAAAGTCATTGAACATTAAACATTAAACATTTGTCGTTGGTTAACAACAGATTTTAGACAGGGAGTTCAAAATCACCTTGACAGTAAGCTGTCAGAATCTTGATGCAGTTTGCGATCGCACCTAAATGAGCAATTTCGTAACCGTGGGTATTTTCAGTAGGAAATCCTAAACAAGCACCTCTAGCTATATGTCCGAATTTCATAGCAATAGAAGCGTCACTACCAAAACCGCTAATAGCTGCGAGTTGTAGAGGCACACTAGCTTGATCTGCGGCTTTCCTAATTTCTTGGTTTAATCCTTCATCATAAATGCCATAACCATCTTGGGAAAGCAACACAGGAAAGCTGCCCGGTAAGATAGGATATTCTGGGGACAAAGGACAAATTTCCAAGGCAATTAAGGAGTCTAATTTTTGATTTCTAGTAAAATACAATGCTCCAACTGCTCCGACTTCTTCTTTCGCTGAAGCGACTAAATAAACATCTTTAACGGGGTTTTTTATTTGTTGAGCTAAGGCAAATAAAATAGCAACAGAAGCTTTATTATCTAAAGTATAACTACCAATATAATCTTTAATACGTAGAGGCTTCTTCCGATGTTTTCCTACCACCACTCTACTACCTGGTCGTACTCCCAATCCTGCTAATTCTTCTGGGCTACGTTTGGTTTCTACCCAAGCATTTTCCCACTTCAAAGGGGCATTATCTTGTAAAGCTTTTTGAGGAGATTCGTGAGAGACATGGCGAGAACCAAAAGAAAGAATTCCGGCAATGGTTTCCCCATCACCAATAATATCAACAACTCCTTCTCCATAAACCCAAGGGAAAGAACCTCCTAAGCGACGAACATCTAAACAACCATCTTGATCAATATTCTTAACTATGGCTCCAATTTCATCTTTATGGGCGGTTATGGCGATCGCCCTTTGAGGATTTTGCCCCGGAATTCTAGCAATTATATTTCCGGCGCGATCTTGCCATACTTCTACTCCAAACTGAGTAAATTTTCGTTGCAACAAAACATCAATTTCTGTTTCCATGCCGCTAGGAGAATGATGGAAAACTAGTTCTTCGATTGTGGTAAATAACTCGTCGTATTGCATTTAGGGTAGGGATGTGGGATCTGGGGAGCTAGACTGATCATTGACGAGCCAAAACGCAATTAACAACGAAGAATCGACCATTGCTCAGGATTGGACTTATTTACTACCTTCACATCCGAGTAGGTTTTGATCCATAAACTCGCCCCACAATCCTGGGGCTTTTCCGGACAATAAATGATCTGACAATAGCCAAATATCTCTAATTCATGACCACGAATGCTCCTTGAACCATGTCTGACCGTTACAACATCTTTCAAGGCTACTTCAGCCCCTTGTTGAGCAATCCTCTTCTCGTTAGTAGTGATGTGGTTTTTATTGACATAAATAGTTTTTGGTCCCCGTCCCTTTGTGGTACTCCAACGAGGTTTAGGTCCTCTAGTGCCACGAGAAATCTTGGGTTTGCCCTTGTATAAAGGTATCACCCAACCTGTCCGCTTTTTGTAAGCGCCTTTAATGCGTTGTTGTTGAAGTAAGTAGAGAACTCTTCTTTGAGAGACTCTCAACATTTCGGCAGCAATAGAGGTGTTGATGAATTCCATGGGAAAATGGGGTTTTAAACTCTTCTCGAATAGTATTTTAGCTAAAAAGGGACTGAAAAGCAATCTTTTTTTTGCAAAACTTAAAATCAGGAAAAAAGATTGCCCTTCAACTTGAAGTTACAATACCTACAATGGGCTTATCTGATAGAGACGCTTGCGCGATAGCTACCATCAACTCATCAATATAATGTCGCTACAAGATTCTCAAGCGCTTGTCATGGAAAAAAAGTCAAGTTGCTGTAACATTCCCTCAGATTCCCATTAATGTTAATCTGAAAGGTGGCAAATTTCACAATTACTTAAGAGTTCCTCTAGCTTACTCACAAGCTAACTAAAGAGTAGATATAAGCATGGTAGCTACAACAGAAAAAACTAATATTGGCAAAATCACACAAATCATCGGTCCTGTGATCGATGCAGAATTTAGCCCTGGCAATATGCCAAAAATTTATAATGCCTTAAAAGTCGCAGGCAGGAATGAAGCTGGACAGGATGTTTCTGTCACCTGTGAAGTACAGCAGTTACTTGGTGGCAACCAAGTCCGCGCCGTAGCCATGAGTGCTACTGACGGTTTGGTACGAGGCATGGAGGTAGTAGATGCAGGTGCGCCTATTACTGTTCCTGTGGGTAAGGCAACCTTGGGTCGTATTTTCAACGTCTTAGGAGAACCGGTAGATAATAGAGGCGAGGTTGACGCAGAAGAAAGCTTCCCCATTCACAGACCTGCCCCTAAATTAACAGACCTAGAAACTAAGCCTCAAGTATTTGAAACCGGTGTTAAGGTCTTAGACCTCTTAACCCCCTATCGACGGGGAGGGAAAATTGGTTTATTCGGTGGTGCTGGTGTGGGCAAAACCGTAATCATGATGGAATTGATCAACAACATCGCCATCAACCACGGTGGAGTATCTGTGTTTGGTGGTGTAGGAGAACGTACCCGTGAGGGGAACGATCTCTACAACGAAATGATCGAATCCAAGGTGATCAATTCTGAAAATTTGAACGAATCAAAAATTGCTTTGGTTTATGGTCAAATGAACGAACCTCCTGGTGCGAGGATGCGAGTTGGTCTTTCTGCTTTAACTATGGCTGAATACTTCCGCGATGTTAGTAAGCAAGACGTACTACTCTTTATTGATAATATCTTCCGTTTCGTTCAAGCTGGCTCTGAGGTATCAGCACTCCTTGGTCGTATGCCTTCTGCGGTAGGATACCAACCAACCCTCGGTACAGATGTTGGTGACTTACAAGAGCGTATTACCTCCACCAAAGAAGGTTCAATCACTTCCATTCAAGCAGTTTACGTCCCTGCGGACGATTTAACTGACCCCGCCCCGGCTACTACCTTTGCTCACTTAGATGGAACAACAGTACTATCTAGGGGGCTAGCTTCCAAAGGTATTTACCCAGCGGTAGATCCTCTTGATTCCGCTTCTACAATGTTGCAAGAAAACATTGTGGGTAAAGAACATTATCAGACTGCCCGTGCTGTCCAATCCACTTTACAGCGTTATAAGGAACTCCAGGATATTATTGCCATTTTGGGTCTAGATGAACTGTCTGAAGAAGACCGTATCACCGTAGATCGCGCCCGTAAAATGGAACGTTTCTTATCCCAACCCTTCTTTGTTGCTGAAGTATTTACTGGTTCTCCTGGTAAGTATGTCACTTTAGAAGAAACTATTAAAGGCTTCAAGATGATTCTTGCTGGAGAGTTAGATGATTTGCCAGAACAGGCTTTCTACCTCAAAGGAAATATTGAAGAAGCTATAGCCGCAGCAGAAAAAATGAAGGCTAAATAAAGTAACAAGTTACAGGTTAGGAGGAGCAACCCAGTACTGATAATCTTCTAGGGGGGTTGCTCTTTTACCAACAACTAATAATCAAGAAGCAATAACTAAAAATGACATTAACAGTGCGCGTAGTTTCTCCAGATAAAACTGTCTGGGATGCTGAAGCAGAAGAAGTGGTTTTGCCTAGTACCACAGGACAACTAGGAATATTGAGCAATCACGCTCCTCTTTTAACGGCCTTAGATATCGGTGTAATGCGGGTTCGTCCTGGTAAAGATTGGACTGCGATCGCCTTAATGGGGGGTTTTGCTGAAGTCGAAAATAATACAGTAACTATTTTAGTTAATGGGGCTGAAGCAGGAGAAAGCATTGATAAAGAAGCAGCTCGTAGCGCTTTTGAAACAGCCCAGCAGCGCGTTGACGAACTAAGTCAGGGAGAAGACCGCCAAGAACAAATTAAGGCTCTACAAGCTTTAAAGAGGTCTAGGGCAAGGTTTCAAGCCGCCGGTGGTATGGCTTGACTTAAAGTCAATTTACATAAGACAAAAATTGGGACAGACTCATTTGTTAAGTCTGTCCCAATTTCTTTTGGAAATGAAAATTGAAATGAAAACAAAATTCAATTACTGCCGCTAAATACCACTTCGGGAAATTTAGTTTGGGCCATTGTCATTGAAACCTTTTTACCTTCCTCTTGCCAATAGTTAATGACTTCAGTGGCGTTATTAAGTATATCAATGCGCTCTTCTTCAGAAATCCAATGTTTAGATTCCATTTGGTCTTTTAACTGTTCCCAGGCATCATCCCTAGGCCAAAAGTAGTAAGCGGTTAAAGGGCTACTCCCCTTGCCTACTACTTGATCTACAGCAATTGCTACGTTCTTGTCTAACCAAAGAACTTTTAAAATAAACCTTGACTCCAAGTACACCTCCAACGGAGTGATTAAGCTACCCTCAAATTTATGCAGTCTCTAATTATATAGCAATTCTAGTTTTAATTGATTAAAATGTCTTAGGACTTACGCAGTGAAACGAAAAATCGATAGTTTCAGGCAGAGGGTTGGCGCTTATGGTTACTGTAGACGAAGGGAACAGAGGATTACAGGCACTGAGTGCGTAAGTCCTGTATTATTGTTTACCCCAAGCCGATATCGAGAAACATCATAACTATAAAACCCAATACTATTCCCATAGAAGAGGTCTAATGTTTAATAATAGGCTGTCTTGCTTATTATTGTTTAATCTGATGACGTAACCAAGCAAACCAAGTCTCTAAGCCCTGTCCTGTTTCGGCAGAGAGGGGAATAATAGTGATATGGGGGTTCATCTGGCGTACATTAGCTTCAATGCGTTCCAGATCCACTTTTAAATAGGGTACTAAGTCAGTTTTGGTAATTAGTAAGCAGTCTGCTTCTTGGAACATGATGGGGTATTTGAGGGGTTTGTCTTCTCCTTCTGTTACACTAAGCAGAGCAACTTTGCCATGTTCTCCTACCTCAAATTCTGCTGGACAAACTAAGTTGCCGACGTTTTCTACCATTACTAAGTCAAACTCAAAAGGATTATATTCTTCTGCTAAAGTGTGGATGCCTCCAGCAACCATTTTTGAGTCTAGGTGACAGGAACGCCCGGTATTAATGGCAATGACAGGAATGTTATACTGTCGTAGGCGTTCAGCATCTAATTCTGTGGTCATATCTCCTTCGATTACTGCCATCTTTAATTCCTGATTGAGGGCAGCTAAGGTGCGTTCCAATAACACTGTTTTTCCGGCCCCAGGACTACTCATTAAATTGAGACAAGTAATTCCCCATTTGTCAAAATGGCTGCGGTTATGATCTGCCCCTGTTTGGTTTGCATGGAGTAGATTAATTTCTAAAGCAGCATCGAAAGTTTGGTGCATTTTCAGTTATCAATTTGGTTGGCTTTTATATGGTTATGGGAATATTCTATGTGATCAATTTTTAATTCTCTTCCTGAACGGATGTCTTCCATCGGACTTTTACAAGCGGGACAGGTATATTGTTGACCAATCTTTGGTTGATATTCTTGTTGACATTGGTGACAAAAAGCAACTAAGGGAGTTTCTTTAATTACTAGTTTTGTTCCCGCCAAAAAAGTGTTTTGGGTTTGCACTTCAAAAGCAAACTGTAAGCTAGCAGGTTCAACACAGGTGAAGGTTCCCACTATTAAATGAATAGTTTCAATCTTGGTTCTTTTGAGTTGGTTATTTTGCCAATCTTTCACTGTCAAAATGAGAGATTTAGTCATATCAATTTCGTGCATTTTGGATTTTATAAAGTAAATTCAGCGAAGTCTCCTGATGAATTCGTGTTCTTAGCATTACTTTGAGCTTGTTGAAACTCAGAACTGTGAATTAATTCTTGAAAAGAAAGTTGGGGATTTTGTTGCAAGATATTCAGGACACTAATAAAATCTCTGACAACTTCCCTTGGTGTAGAAAGTTTTTCCGCCCCTAAACGCTGTGTTACTGCTTGTTTGAATTCTTGTATCTGAGTTTTGGTAATGCTCTTTTTATATTTATAATGAATGCTATGAACAGAAGCTAGCCTTTGTAAAAGTTGGTCTAACTCTTCAGAATTTAGAGCTTCTAAATTAATAACCGGAGCAGAATTGTCTTGCAATCCTTCTTTAACAAAACGACTTTTCGCTAAGCGAGTACGCCAAGCTTCATCACTATAAAGTCCCCGACGGGTATCTTCAATAAAAGTTGGAGTTCCCCCAATAACTATACTTAAGTGTTCTGCTTTTCCTTGCATCACATCATTAAATATTGCTAGTAATTTATCGTAATTACTTTGACGAGAACGGGTATGGGCAATTTTGTATAAATGAACTGTTTCATCTAGTAAAACAATTAACCCTTTGTAACCAATATCAAAACAAAATTGGGCAAATAATTTAATATAATCGTACCAAGTATCATCATCAATAATTACCTTAACTCCTAAAGCTTGTTTAGCTTCGGTTTTAGTCGCAAATTCTCCCCTTAACCAACGCAAAGCCGCATCTTGTTTATCGCTATCATCTTCGCGATAACCCCGCCAATAAGCAATAATCACATTAGCAAAATCAAAGCCATGAACCAAACCTTCTAAATTATCAACAACTTCCCGAATTTTCAACTCAACTCGCTCATCAAAATCATCTTCCCCAGGATGTTTACCCGTTGCTTGAGCTACTTGAGATAAAATTGAACTAAGCCACTTTTCTAAAATCAAGGCGATCGCACCACCATTAGGATTAGTGCGGGTAGCCAAATTTTTCATCAATTCCCGATAAGTAGCCAAAGCCTGGTTTTTGCTTCCTGCCAAACGTCTTTCTGCGGAAATATCTGCATCAGCAACCACAAAACCTTTTTCCATAGCTTGGTTACGCAAAAGCTGTAGCAAAAAGCTTTTCCCTGCCCCATAACGCCCTACCACAAAGCGAAAAGCTGCCCCTCCTTCCCCGACATTTTCCAAATCTTGAGCTAAAGCAGCTACTTCTTTATCCCTACCCACCGCAATATGTTCTAAGCCAATTCGCGGTACAACTCCTGCTGCTAAGGCATTAAGGAGGGCTGTTGATACCCGTTTGGAAACTTTCTGCATTGTTATTGTTATCTATACTTAAGAATTATTAGACTAAACCAAAGTTTGTTTACTTGGTGCATTTTATGAGTTCTTCAAATTCTACACCTGCCTCCCCCCAAATGCCTCCTCAAGCTAAAATGATGCAAATGGTAACAGGATGTTGGCTTTCTCAATGTATCTATGTTGCCGCAAAACTAAATTTAGCGGATCTCCTTAAAGATGGTTCTCGCTCTTGCGACAATTTAGCAGAGGCTACAGGAACTAACAGTAATTCCCTTTATCGTTTACTCCGAGCTTTAGCTAGTGTAGATATTTTTGCTCAAACAGAACCGGGACATTTTCAACTTACCCCTTTAGCTGCTACTTTACAAAGCGATAGTTCTAACTCCCTCAAAAGTTTTGCTCTTCTGATTGGAGGAGAAGGTTATCAAATGTGGGGTGAACTTCCCTACAGTGTTGAGACAGGAAAAGAAGCCTATACAAAGCAACGCGGTATGCCTTTGTTTACTTACTACCAAGAAAATCCGCAAGCAGCAGCAATATTCAATCAAGCCATGACAAATTTGTCGGCTTTAGAGCAAGCGGCGGTTGTAGAAGCTTATGATTTCACAGGCATTAACAAATTGGTTGACGTAGCTGGAGGTTGTGGTAGTCAGCTTGCTACTATTCTGCAAGCATATCCTCAAATGCAGGGAATATTGCTGGATCTCCCGAAAGTTATCGCCCCAGCCGAAGCTTTCTTGACAGAAAAAGCAGTAAGCGATCGCACTCAATTAGTTCCCGGAAATTTCTTTGAGGAAATCCCATCAGGAGGAGATGCTTACCTTCTCAAACACATTATTCACGATTGGGAAGATCCTCAAGCACTTACCATCCTCCAACGTTGTTACCAAGCAATGCCCGAAGGAGGGCGTTTGTTAATTATTGAGGAAATAATTCCTCCTGATAATCAACCTTCCACTACTAAGTTCTGGGACTTAACTATGTTGATCATGTGTGGTGGCAAAGAACGAACGGCTCAAGAGTACCAACAGTTGCTCAAAGCCGCTAATTTTGCATTAAATCGCATTGTACCGACAAAATCAAATGTTAGTGTGATTGAGGCGGTTAAGTAGCTGGGGAGCTGGGGAAATGGGGAGCTAGGGAGCTAGGCAGCTGGGGAGATAGAATAATTAGCAACTAGCGATTAGCAACTAGCAAATTAGCAAATTAGCAATGAACAACACAAAACTACCAATAATTGGTTGGCGAGAATATCTTGCTTTACCAGAATTAGGCATTGAGCAAATTAAAGCTAAAATTGATACCGGGGCACGTTCCTCCGCTCTCCATGCTTTTGATATTGAAACTTTTGAACGTGATGGTAAACAAAGAGTTCGTTTCAAAGTACATCCCAATCAAAAAGATACTCAATCTGTAGTCAGTGCAGAAGCCGAAATATTGGATCAACGAGAAGTACGCAACTCCGGAGGCAAAGCGGAATTACGCATCTTTATTCAAACAACTGTAGAATTAGGGGGGCGTAGCTGGGCTGTGGAGTTGACCTTAACTAACCGCGATGCCATGGGTTTCCGTATGTTACTAGGTCGTCAAGGGGTGCGGGAAAAATTTTTGGTTGATACCAATAATTCCTTTATCCAAAGTGGCCAAGAAATGAAAAAATAGAAGCACTGGATAGGTAAGTAACCCGTGAAAATAGCAATTTTATCTCAGGATGGCTCTCTTTATTCCACAAGGCGTTTAAAGGAAGCTGGAGAAACACAAGGACATGAAATAAAGGTGGTTAATTACTTGCGTTGTTATATGAATATAACTTCCCACCGACCAACAGTTATGTATCAAGGACAGCCTTTAGAAAACTTTGATGCAATTATTCCTCGCATTGGTGCATCTAAAACCTTTTATGGTACTGCGGTAGTGAGGCAGTTTGAAGTCATGGGAGTTTTTAGTACCAATGAATCCCAAGCTATTTCTCGTTCCCGTGATAAGTTGCGTTGTTTGCAGATTTTAGCCAAGGATGGTATTGGCTTGCCAGTGACGGGTTTTGCCCATGCTACCCAAGATATTGATGGCTTAATTGAAACTGTAGGGGGCGCACCTTTAGTCATTAAATTATTAGAAGGAACCCAAGGTATCGGGGTAGTCTTAGCAGAAACCACCCAAGCCGCTAAATCTGTAATAGAAGCTTTTCGGGGTTTGGATGCCAACATTTTGGTACAAGAATACATTAAAGAAGCCGGAGGAGCAGATTTACGCTGCTTTGTAGTTGGCAACAAAGTTATTGCCTCCATGAAGCGTCAAGGGGCAAAGGGAGAATTTCGTTCTAACCTGCATCGCGGTGGAAATGCAGAAAAGATTAAACTCACTCCAGAAGAACGTAGTACAGCGATTAGGGCAGCTAAAGCCATGGGTTTAAGGGTAGCAGGAGTAGACTTATTGCGTTCTAATCATGGCCCTGTCGTCATGGAAGTTAACTCGTCTCCGGGATTAGAAGGCATTGAAAAAGCTACTGAGGTTAATGTTGCCGGGAAAATTATTGAATATGTTAGCAAGAGTGCTATTCCCGGAGCAACTCGCGATCGCATTAAATATTAAAAACAAAAACACCTAATGTAGGATTACTCTGATTAAGTATAGAATTACCTCAACCCCTATCCCCTGAACCCTCCTACTGCCTACTTTCTGCTCCTTGCTCCCTACTCCCTGCTCCCTACCCCCACCAATAATTTATGCAACCAAACAAAATCTGGAATGAGTGACAACACAATTGAAATTGCTGGAGTGGCGATCGCCCCAGGAAAATGCCATCGCTTAGAAATTCCTGTAGCTAATTTGCCTACCCAAACCATGCTTTCTCTCCCTGTTAATGTAATTAATGGCGAACAATCTGGTCCAAAACTTTGGTTAAGTGCCGCCATTCATGGCGATGAAATCAATGGTGTAGAAATTATCCGCCAAATAGTAGCCAACGTTGAACCGAAAAAATTACGAGGAACTATTATCGCTGTCCCCATCGTTAATGTGTTTGGTTTCATTGAACAATCGCGCTACCTTCCTGATCGCCGGGACTTAAATCGTTCCTTCCCCGGTTCCACTACAGGCTCTTTAGCAGCCCGTTTAGCCAACTTATTTATGGAGAAAATTGTTAGCTGTTCCACCCACGGCATAGATTTACATACAGCCTCTTCCGCCCGTACTAATTTACCCCAAATCCGCGCTAACTTAGAAGATGAAGAAACCTATCAAGTTGCCAAAGCTTTCGGCGCACCCATCATTATGCACGCCTCAACCCGTGATGGCTCTCTGCGTCAAGCAGCCACAAAACGCGGTATACCCGTTTTACTTTATGAAGCCGGGGAAGCTTTAAGGTTTGATCCTGAAGCAATTCGCGTTGGTGTAGAAGGAATAATGGGAGTGATGAATTTCCTACAAATGTATTCCTATCCCCCACCAAAGAATCCCAGAAACTCTTTAGAAGCAGAGAATAGTAGGTGGATACGGGCTTCAAGAAGTGGCATTTTCCATTTAGAAGTGGAGTTAGGGGAAAAAGTAGAGAAGAAACAAAAATTAGGTTCTATTTTCGATGCTTTTGGTGAAAATCAGACTAAAGTAAATGCTAGTTGTGACGGCATAGTTATTGGTCATACTCAAAATCCTTTGGTTAATCAAGGAGATGGTATTGTGCATCTGGCAATCTTAGAAAGATAGATTTTGCATAAAAACCTGGCTATAGACACGAATAAATAAATAGCAGGTTTTCACCTGAGTAAACTTTTTCTAACTGCAAATACAATCGGCGAATCGTGAGTAGTTAGAACTTATACAAATAATCTCTCAAAGTAAACATGATCTCAAACGCGATCGCAAATCTAACTAGCAGAAAATAGTCTTAACACCAACAAAGCTTAGAATCATGAACCAAATAGGCATCTGTGCTACAACCAAACAAAAACTTCAAGAAAAAGGGGCAATTTTCGAGGAAGTTGGTATTTTTTAAGCAAAATTTATTTGACAAAGCTGGTTCAAAATTAAAACTCCCTAAATTAAATAATTAAAAACACGAAAGTTCAATAAAATGTAACGATAATTCTTATATCAACCTAATTTAATTAGGAGTTAATTTTGAGTCCAAGCAATCTCCTGGAAAATCCCCTCCAGGTTCCATCAGGGGAAAACAATCAGCCATCTTTTACTTTTAACCCAGAACAGTTCGATGCTAACGTTATGGGAACCTATGGGCGTTTCCCCATCGCCCTAGAAAAAGGTAAAGGTTGTCGCGTTTGGGATACTGAAGGTAAAGCCTATTTAGATTTTGTCGCTGGTATCGCTACTTGTACTTTAGGCCACTCCCATCCTGCCTTAATTGAAGCTGTTACTCAACAAATCCAGAAGTTACATCACGTTTCCAATCTCTACTATATTCCTGAACAAGGACAATTAGCCCAGTGGATTGTGGAACATTCTTGTGCTGATAAAGTCTTTTTCTGTAATTCTGGGGCAGAAGCTAACGAAGCCGCTATTAAATTAGCCCGCAAATATGCCCACCAAGTTTTAGAAATTGACCAGCCAGTAATTTTGACAGCCAAAGCTAGTTTTCATGGTCGCACCTTAGCTACAATTACGGCGACAGGACAGCCCAAATATCAAAAGAATTTTCATCCCCTTGTGGATGGTTTTGAATATGTCCCTTACAACGATATTACCGCTTTAGAAAATGCGATCTCAGATATCGATGAAGGTAATCGTCGCGTAGCGGCAATTATGTTAGAACCTTTGCAAGGGGAAGGCGGAGTACGTCCAGGAGAGTTGGAGTACTTCTTGCGTATCAGCCAAATTTGTCAAGAAACAGGCATCCTCCTCATCTTAGATGAAGTACAGGTGGGTATGGGTCGTACTGGCAAGATATGGGGATATGAAAACGTCGGTATTGAACCAGATGTTTTCACTAGTGCTAAAGGTTTAGCTGGAGGCATTCCGATCGGGGCGATGATGTGCAAAGAATCCTGTGCTGTCTTCCAACCGGGAGATCATGCTAGTACTTTCGGAGGCAATCCCTTTGCTTGTGCTGCGGCGATTGCTGTAGGTGAAACTTTAGAACGAGAGAATATTTTACAAAATGTCCAAGCTAGGGGAGAGCAGCTAAGGACAAAGTTAAGGGCGATCGCTTTGCAGTATCCTAACTTGTTTGCTGAAGTTAGGGGCTGGGGCTTAATTAATGGCCTAGTGTTGCAAGAAGAAGCGGAATTAACTTCTCTTGATATTGTCAAAGCTGCTTTAGAAGCAGGACTTTTGATTGCTCCTGCGGGACCTAAAGTTTTGCGCTTTGTACCACCTTTGATTGTCTCTGCCCAAGAGGTAGATGAAGCAACAAATATCTTGGAAGGAGTATTGGCAAAAATCTAGGAATTGAGTTTTTGTAGGGACGTTGATTTTGCGTCCCTATTCCCGTAACCAGTCGCCGCAATGTTTAGCGTAGTAGCTTAAAATGGCTTCAACCTGTTCTTGATTGCTAGCCAGAAAATCTTCTGTGTAACTAAGTAACAAACCTTCAACTTGGCTTTGATTGTAATCAAACTCAGAAGAAGTTTGGGGGATTAAATTAGTTTGTATTCCTTCAACTTGTTGCAAGTGAGCAGCAATTTCCCGATATTTAGTTAAAGATAATCCAGGACAACTAATTTTTTCTAGTTTCTTGGTTGGGGGTGATTGAGACACAAAATTAATCCTCCAACCCCAGTTTAACTAGCAGGATTAGCAGGATCGCCTTGTGCAGTAATTGGCTTCTCTCCAACTCTCCTGCTCACCTCAACTCCTAACTGTTGTAAAATAACCACAGGTTGCGGCCCACTTGTCATTTCAATACGCTTAACTAGCACTTGCCCGTTAGCTAAATAATCTCCAACTTTGACATAGCGCTGAAATTCGCTATCTGGTTCTTGAACAATTGCTTGGGGAACTCCTCCTGCTTGAACAACTCCAGTAATTTCAACCGCCCTTGCTAAGGTGGGTTGAGGCGGTGGAGGTAATTCGGGAATTGGTAAAGGAGGTTTGTTGAGGGAAGGCTCTCTGATAGTTGCTTTGGGTGTGGGGGGAGTAGCATTACCGTTACGGTTATTTGTACCGCCGTTACCAGTGTTGTTAGGGCTAGTAGGTTTACTGGGAAGAATATTGGTATTAGGAGGACTTGTTCTAGGAGTAGTCCTGTTTGTCTTGGTTCCTGAACCTGTACTACCTGTTTTGCCTGTATTGCCTGTATTACCTCCACCTCTTGTAGGAGGAATGGAACCGACAGAAGGTACAGAAGAAACCGTTTTACCAGGAATAGGAGAAACTTTAACCACCGGTTCTATGGAGATAGTATCAAAAGGATCGGTGCGCCCTTTTTGAATCTGCCTGACTCTCTCAGGGGCAGAAGTGGATTGGATTAGCCCTGTGGGTACTGCCTTGGCTTTTTTGGGGTCAACTTTACCATCTACTGATTTCACAGCTTTTTCTGGCTTGACTTCTGGGTTAGAAGCTTGTTCCGGGGAAGCTGGGGCTACAACTTCTTCATCCCCTCCTCCTAGGAAAGGAATATTACTACATCCCCCTGTTAAGATAGTGAATGTTCCGAGCAATACGACTAAAGAAGCTTTTTTCATAACTATTTCCCTGAGCCTAAGCAGAAGATACCAGAATAGATGGCGAATAAAAAGATTAGTAATTTGAACTATATTTTGTCTATTTATATATTAACTTTCTTAAGTCCTTCTTTATAGAAATTTATTTTTTTAATCTTCCCCCTTAAGCATGAGTTTTTTCAACAAATTGAGGCCTTTTTTGACGCGGCGAGATACGGTTACCACACTAATTCCCAAAATTTCCGCTACTTCTTTCTGGGTTAAGTCATGGAGAAAGACAAATTCTAAGACATCTCTAGTCCGCTTTTCTATTTGAACTAAACCTTGTTGGAGGCGAATGCGATCTTCTTGAGCCAATTGGAAACTACGATATTTTTGATCTGGAACGAGATCCCCTAAGCTAATACAACCTTCTTCTTCATTACCCACAGGTAAATCTAAGCTCAAAGGTTCACGATTTTGATAAGCAAGTTTAATGTCTTGCCACTCTACTAAGGAAATATCTAACTCAGCAGCAATTTCTGCATCTTGGGGTTGGCGATTCAGTTTTTCTCGCAACCTACGAGTTACCCCTACCGCTTGTTGACGCAATTCTAGCCAACGCCGGGGAATGCGAACAGAACAACCTTTGTCTCTTAAGTAATGTTGAATTTCTCCCCTAATGTGGGGAATGGCAAAGGAGCTAAAAGCATTGCCTTTATCTACATTAAATCTCTCAATGGCTCTAATCAGACCCAAACTGCCAACTTGAAGTAAATCATCATAGCTTTCACTACACTGATTAACCCAGTGATGAGCTTCTTTCCTGACTAAACCAAAATTGAGTCGTACTATTTGATTACGCAGTTCAGCATTCTGAGAGAATTTGTATGCCCGCAGCATTTCTAAACTTTCTTGCTTGAGTTCTGGGGATACTTGAGTAGACATGGCGAGTTCAATCTTAATGTTTGTAGAAGCACATCCTATTCAGATGCTTAGATACTAACTTTCTACCCTACCAGTAAGTCAATACGTCTTTCAGTTGATAGTGCTAGGATCGCTTGTTTCTTGATTAAAAAGGTATTTTTAGATTCAAAAGCACTTGCTTGGGATATCGTTAGGCATTTTTCGGAGCTAACAAATTCCCAGAATGCTTAGCTAAATGTTTGAGCTATATTAATCTTAAGCGCTTTTCCTCGCTTAAGAAATAATTAATGGGGGCAATGAAGAATTCAAGGCGATTGGGGTTGCTGTTAGCATCTCTTTAACTAGCTTATGCTCTTTTCTGGCTAAATGCCAATAGCATTTTTATCTCCCCTCTGAAAATTTTCTTGTCTCCAAAAAGAAAAGCCCGCCCCAAATTTCTCTTTAAACAGTTTGAGAAATTAGGACGGGATCAAGATTATCTTCTCAATAAAATTTAGGCAATGGGCAATTTGTTATGAATGAATGAGTAACTTAGCTTTTATTTAGCAAGATGTTATTTCTCAAAAACCCCGACAAATGAGGGGGCAAAAAAAGTTGCCCACAGCCAATGAGTCTAAGCAAAGAGAATTAAACGTCACTATCTATGCGACCATAGAAAATACCGCGAACCTTCACTTGTTCTGGCTCTTCAGCCCCTAAGTCAGTAGCAGAAGTTTGCTGACTGACAAAAGTTCCAGCAACTTCTCCTGTTTCACCGTCAAGATTAGAAATTTGTAAAGACATTGTACCTTTACCACTGTCAAGCTGTTTGACGTTAGCACGGGTTAGTTCTTCATTATCGGCTTGAGAAGGAAGAGCAACAGCATTATCATAACCACTGGCTACACCACGACCTTTAGGATCTAGGAAAACAGCACCTCGGTAAGAAGGAACATCAAATGTTCCCCTCAAGTCTGTGGAGGTGTTAATTCTGTCTATGCCAGCATCAGTTTTAGCAATTAAGTTTTTGATCGTAAACAAGAAAGGAACTTGTTCGCCCCCAGGAAGCAATACGGTAATTGCCTGGAAGTCGATACCATCGTTTTCTGTAAAAGTTAATACTCCATTTTCATCAAAAGTCAGATCCCCACTAACTTGATCCAGGGTAGTTGTATCTCTGGTGAGAACTTTCCCCGCTACAAATTCTGGTTCTTGACGCTTATTAGTAGGTTCTTCCAAAACATAATAATCGGTAGGTTGTAAACATAACTCAACAAAACGATAGGCTTTGCTTTTGTCTACAGAAATATAGCCACGACTGGTTGTTGACAACTGAGGGCAGGTGTTAGCAATACCAGTGTTAACTATTTGCTCGTAAGTTAACGAGCTTCTATCAAGGTCTTCGGGGCTTCCACTACAAGCTGTTAAAAAACCTAAGCACAAAGCCACAAAAACCGCAATAAATGTGCGATACCTCATAGTTAACCTCAATTCATTAGTCTCTTGATGGGATCTACTCCTAGCCAAACTGAATTAAGCAGCTTGAACTAAAAACAAATCAATCATTAATGTAAATTTATGGAGTCATAGCTAACTCCTTAAATATGCTATTGGGGTTTACTATACCAAGTAGAGGCGACGCTTCTAGCAAACCTTGCTTTAGTTACCAAGGTTATTGATAAAATTTGTTCACTTCAAAACAATCTTCTGCGAGCCTAATTGAATGAATTGCGATAGAAAAGAATTAGACTTGAGTCATCTACCGAAACAACAGCAAGAAATTGTCGATCTGACTTGGGCTTTAGCAAGACAGCATCAGGAAGACAGTTATAACTTGCTATCTTTGTTACGAACTTTGGAGCTTTTGCACCGGGAAATTCGCGAAGAATTGTTTCAACCCTCCCTACCTGATAATCGTCAAAAACTTTACAATCTTGTTAAGGATATTGAAGAAACTGGTGGCTGGCCTTATATTGAACGGATGCGGCTAAATGCTTTGTTGAACAACTGGTTAGAAGCCTTGGCGAGGGAACAGGAAAAGAAAGTTTAGGGCAGTTAGTTATCAATCACCAAGCAGAAAAGCTAAGATGCTAGATGCCCATTACTAATTATTAAATCTTCATGTCCGTTGCCATAAAACCTATCAAGTTTGGTACTGATGGTTGGCGAGGTTTAATCGCCGCTGATTTTACTTTTGATCGCGTTGCTTTACTTGCGCCTTTAGCCGCCAAAGTTTTAGCTGATACCTTCCAAGGAGGTGCTGAAAATAACTTAATTATTGTGGGCTATGATCGGCGATTTATGGCCGAAGATTTTGCCCAGGTAGCAGCCGAAGCTTTACAAACAGCCGGGTTTGATGTTTTGTTATCTACCACCTATGCCCCCACGCCAGCTTTTAGTTGGGCTGCTAAAGCAAAAAATGCTTTGGGGGCTTTAGTTATGACAGCAAGCCATAATCCGGCTGGTTATTTGGGGTTAAAAGTTAAAGGGGCTTTTGGGGGGTCAGTTTCTCCAGAAGTAACTCAGGAAATCGAAGCCTTATTAACCCAGCCTCCCCAAATTCAGAGGGGGGAGGGTAGTTTACAAACTTTTGACCCTTGGCCCAGTTATTGTGAAGGTCTGCGGGGTAAGGTTGATATCGCTGCTATTAAAGAGGCGATCGCTTCTGGTAAGTTAGCTATTTTTGCTGATGTGATGCACGGTGCAGCCGCAACTGGATTACAAAGGTTGTTAGAGGTAGAAGTTACAGAAATTAATAGTGAGCGCGACCCTCTTTTTGGTGGAAGTGCGCCAGAGCCTTTGCCGAAATACCTC
This sequence comes from uncultured cyanobacterium, assembly GCA_963793425.1. Lineage (GTDB taxonomy): Bacteria > Cyanobacteriota > Cyanobacteriia > Cyanobacteriales > CAWCAG01 > CAWCAG01. Next base: position 179,033 of record CAWCAG010000005.1, read on the forward strand.
TCCCAACTATTCCGTACTATTCGCACTGCGGCGAGGCAGGGAGAGAGTGAGTTAAGGGTAGGATTGATTTTTGATGGAGATAGCGATCGCATCGCCGCAACAGACGGACAAGGTAACTTCCTTAGTTCCCAAATTTTGATCCCCATTTTGATTAATCATCTAGCTAAAGGTAAGGGGCTTACCGGAGAAGTGGTCAAAACCGTTAGCGGTTCCGATATTATTCCTCGGTTGGCTGAGTTATATGATTTACCAGTTCATCAAACTCCCATTGGCTACAAATATATTGCTGATCGGATGTTAACTGAAGAGGTTTTAATTGGTGGGGAAGAATCTGGAGGTATTGGTTATGGAAGTCATATACCTGAACGGGATGCTCTTTTGTCAGCTCTGTATGTGCTAGAAGCCGTTGTCGAGTCAGGAAAAGACTTAAGTACCCTCTACAGTCAATTACAAGAAAAGACAGGCTTCAAAGCCGCTTATGACCGCATTGACTTACCCCTGGCAAGTATGGAAGTACGAAGCAAGTTGTTAGAAAGATTAGAAAAAGAGCCTCTTAAAAAGGTAGCCGGTAAAAAGGTTAGTGACTGTCTTGACGTTGATGGTTACAAGTTCCGTTTAGCTGACAATAGTTGGTTATTGATTCGTTTTAGTGGCACAGAGCCAGTTTTACGCCTCTACTGCGAAGCAAGCAACCTAACTGAAGTCCGTAAAACCTTAGCTTGGGCAAAAGACTGGGCAAGCTAGTCAATGATCAGTTATCAATGTACAGCTTGCCGTTGCCGTTAGGCATCAGTAATTTAGTTCGTTCTATATTCTTCCCCAGCTCCCTACTCCCTGCTCCCCGCTCCCTTCTTGAAAATAATGACAAAACTCATTGTTGCCACTAGTAATCCTGGAAAATTGCAAGAAATGCAGGAATATTTGACTGATACTCAGTGGGAGTTGCAGTTAAAGCCCCAGGAAATAGAAATAGAAGAAACGGGCAAAACTTTCTTGGAGAATGCTTGTTTAAAAGCTTCCCAAGTAGCCAAAATCATCAAAGAGTGGGCGATCGCTGATGATTCTGGTTTGGCTGTAGAGGCTTTAAATGGCGCTCCGGGGGTTTATTCGGCTCGTTATGCCCCCACAGATGAAGAAAGGATTTCTCGGCTTTTAAAAGAGTTAACAGAAGCGAATAACCGCCAAGCAAAGTTTGTTTGCGCCCTGGCGATCGCTTGTCCGGATGGTTCTATTGCTTTACAAACAGAAGGGATCTGTCCTGGAGAAATTACCTTCGAGCCTCGCGGTAAAAATGGTTTTGGTTACGATCCTATTTTTTACGTTCCCGAAGCAGAATTGACTTTCGCAGAAATGGAACCAGACCTCAAAAATAAATTAAGTCATCGAGGTAGGGCTTTTCAACAACTATCTCAAAATCCTATCTTTAAACAACACCAATGATCAATGTACGGTAACGGCAAACCTTACATTGATCATTGATTATTGAATTAGCTAAACTGCCTCTAAATTCCTTTCCCCTGTTCTAATTCTAACTACTTGGTCTACAGGACTAATAAATATCTTCCCGTCGCCAATCTCTCCGGTTCTTGCTGCGGCAATAACTTTGTCTACTACCATATCAACCTGATGATCTTCTACGACGATTTCTACTTTCAGCTTTTGGAGGAACTCAACAGTGTACTCAGAACCCCGGTAACGTTCTGTTTGACCCTTTTGACGACCAAATCCTCTTACTTCAGAAACAGTCATACCTACAATACCAGCATTGACTAGGGCAATTTTCACTTCATCCAGCTTGAAAGGTCGGATAATTGCTTCTATCTTTTTCAACTTATTAACTCCTTAAATTGAATTTTTAATTAATCTAAATTAATTTCGTGACCACTTTATGGCACTAGCATGACATTTTCTAACATCCTCAACCAAGTTGTTTTGGTGACAAACCATACAATTTGTTGGAGGTTACTGGTAGTTTAACTAAAAATACTATTAACTCATAAAATGGGTACTTCATCAGAACAACAAGTTATTTTAATTACCGGAGCTTCTACAGGTATCGGTGCAGCTTTGGCACAGGAGTTAGCTCAGCAATTTCACGGAATTCACTTGGTTTTGGCAGCCCGTAGTCAAGATAAGATGCTACAAGTGGCTGCTGAGTTTGATGTTTTGAGAATGGAGTTATTGTTACCCAGGCATCTCAAGCTTTTGAACGTAGACGCTGACTTAGTATTCCCTAGAGAACAAGAGTTGTTTACAAATCATAAAAAACTTTCTAGACAAAATAAGTGATTATACTGGTAAATTTTGTTTTAGATAATGGCAATATTAAGGGCAGTACAGCATCTACAAAGCATCCACAAGGGTACAGACTTCCTTTGAGAATTTCAATGTTATCAGGAGTACATAGACATGGCTAAACTTTCTAACCAACCATTACAACCAAATCCCTTCGTTACTTATCGTGATCCCATCACAGGTAAGTGGCTGGTAGAAAAACCACAGATTGAGAAGAAAAAAGAGAAACCAATTTCCTCCGTTGCTACTTGGCCTAGGCTGGTTCAAAAGAGTGCTTGAAGTTTTTTGTACAGCAAAATAGTCGAACTTCAGATTCCCAGGTTGAATTTTGTTTTGGTATCTCGACAAGAAAATAGCAAATTCAACATTTCCTGGGATTTTTTCTCAAAATTATGATCTCTAACTATTAAGCTGTGAGCTAAGGCGTTGATTGAAATTAGGGGTTCAGGCTCAAAAGTGATTTGTTTAGGCGGCCATCATAGGTAATAATCTTGTTAAAGAACCTAAACAAAGGGTATTACGAAACTTGATTAACCTAGCCAATTATCGAAAGAGCTTGGCAATTTTTGGCATTAGCTCTTTATTACCTACCTTAGCAGTTCTGCCTGCTTGCAATGCAATTCAAAAACAACAGCAAGAAAATGTTCTTAATAAATTTGCAGGTAATTGGCAAGTTGTTAGCGCCCGTTTAGGAAATGAAGTAGATGAAAATCCTGGGGGAGCAATTCAATTAGAAGTTAGTGACAATAAGCTTGTTGGTGGTTTAATTGGTGGTCCTTCAGTAGAACTTAAAGCAGTTAAAGGGGGAAATCTTGAGGGCCAACTTAATATTGGTATTGCTGAACAAAATATTCAAGTTCCTGTCACAGTAGAAATTGCTGAAGACAAAAAGCTAACCATGGTTATTCTTACCAGTGAAGTAGATACCAGCAGCTTACCTGTACAATGGCATCAAGAATTTACCGAAGATGTTATTTATGTAGCCGAAAAAACTCCTGCATCTTCAACTTCAGAATTAGAAGAGGTAAAAACCCCTGAATTAGAAGCACAAAAAAATATTGGTGTTCTTACTGAAGCTAAACAAGGCTTTTTTGTTGAGTTTGGTACTTTTACTTCTAAAATGAATAACTTAGGGTTAGATATTCCCTCAGACACTAAACATTATTCCTATAGAGTTAAAGAATTAGATAACAGCCTCGCTCAGTCTTTAGCTATTCCGAAAGAAGAAGGACTGAGAAGCTACACAGGAGGAATCTTTGCTACTCCCATTGAAGGGACAACTCGCATGACTACAACAACAATAGTTTGCCAAAGCAACCAACCCTCCCAAACTCCCCCTGATTCCCCCGCCTTAATAGAAGGAATACCTCAATGTCCTGAAGGATTTCAATCTATTAGCGAATAAGATTAAACATAGGTCTACTTTTTAATCTACTCCCTACTCCCTACTCAAAAGTATGAGTCGTTCTCAAAAAGCATCTACCGTCAAAACTGATACAGAAATTCCCAACGCTGATTACCGTGAATTAGAACGGGAAAACTTGACCCCAATGATGCAACATTATACTCAAACAAAAGATGAGTATGCCAACTGTTTGTTGCTTTATCGGGTAGGGGACTTTTTTGAATGCTTCTTTCAGGATGCTATTACCATTTCCCGTGAGTTGGAGTTAGTACTCACAAGTAAGGAAGCTGGCAAAGAAATTGGGCGAGTACCCATGACAGGTGTACCCCACCATGCCTTAGATCGCTACAGTACCATGTTGTTGGAAAAAGGTTATGGGGTTGTTGTTTGTGATCAAGTTGAAGATGCTGCCCAAGCTAAGGCGGAAAAGCGTATGGTACGCAGGGAAGTGCAGAGGTTGCTTACTCCTGGCACTTTATTAGATGAAGGAATGCTGAATGCCCGGCGCAACAATTTCCTTGGGGCAGTGGTAATTGCTAAAAATAACTGGGGTTTAGCTTATGCTGATGTTTCTACTGGGGAATTTTATACAACCCAAGGGAAAAATTTAGAAGCTTTAAACTTAGAATTGCTACGCCTGCAACCATCGGAAATATTAGTTCCTACCAATGCTCCAGATCTCAACACCTTACTACGACCAGGGGAAAAGTCAGCTTACTTACCAGAATGCCTCCCAGACTCCTTTTGCTACTCCTTACGTTCCCAAACTCCTTTTACCCTCGCCGAAGCTAAGCAGCGACTCCTAGAACAATTTAGGGTGCGATCGCTAGAAGGAATGGGGTGTGAACATCTTCCTTTATGTATTAGAGCATCTGGGGGTTTGTTGGAGTATGTAGAAACTACGATTAGGAGCAAGAAAAGGAATCCTAGTGGGGAAGATGTTCCTTTGCAACCTCTTCGCACCTATACTATTGAGGATTTCTTAATTCTAGATCAGCAAACCCGCCGCAACTTAGAAATTACCCAAACGGTTCGGGATTGTACTTTTCATGGTTCCCTCCTTTGGGCCTTAGATCGTTGCAACACGGCAATGGGAGGGAGGGCATTGCGCCGTTGGTTATTGCAACCGCTGCTGGATCTCCAAGGCATTAAAGCTAGGCAGGATACAATCCAGGAGTTGAGGGAAAATAGCAGTCTGCGTCAAGATTTGCGCCAACTCCTACGACAAATTTATGATTTAGAAAGATTGACGGGAAAAGCGGGTTCAGGAACTGCCAATGCTAGAGATTTGGTATCTTTGGCAGATTCTCTTTTGAAGTTAACGGATTTGGCAGAACTAGCTTCTAGTGGTTCTTCTGCCTATCTTAAAGCAATACAAAAAGTTCCGCCAGAGTTAGAAAAGTTAGGTAGATACATTGCAGCTAGTTTGGTTGATTCTCCTCCTCAACACCTCAAGGAAGGAGGGGTGATTCGGCCAGGAGTTAATCCTCAATTAGATGAAATGCGGGCTTCTTTGGAAGAAGATCGTACTTGGATTGCTAACCTCGAAGTGACACAACAGCAACGTACTGGCGTATCTAATTTAAAAGTGGGTTATAACAAAACCTTTGGTTATTACATTAGTATGCCCCGCAGTAAGTCAGCCCAAGCCCCTAAAGATTTTACTCGCAAACAAACTCTTACTAATGAAGAACGCTACATTACTCCGGAGTTGAAAGAAAGGGAAACTAGAATCCTCACGGCTAAAGATGATCTTAATCGTTTGGAATATGAGATTTTTGTGGCTTTGCGGGGGGAAGTTGCCCTACTCGCCAGAGAAATTCGGACTACCGCTAAAGCTGTTGCGGCCATTGATGTCCTTTGTGGTTTAGCAGAAGTGGCAGTTTATCAAGGTTACTGCCGCCCCCAAATGGAGTCGGGACGAGAAATTGCTATCTCCGCAGGGAGACATCCAGTGGTAGAACAAAGTCTTCCTCCAGGTTTCTTTGTTCCCAATTCTACTCAAATGGGTTATGTCCAAGAGGAAAAAAAGCACCAAAATGACCCGGATTTAATTATTCTCACCGGACCTAATGCTAGTGGCAAAAGCTGTTATTTACGCCAAGTCGGGCTGATTCAACTTATGGCCCAAATTGGTAGCTTTGTCCCAGCTAGACAGGCAAAATTAGCTGTATGTGATCGCATTTTTACTCGCGTTGGTGCGGTGGACGATTTAGCCACAGGGCAATCTACTTTTATGGTAGAAATGAATGAAACTGCTAATATTCTTAATCATGCCACAGCAAAATCTTTAGTTTTGTTAGATGAAATAGGCCGGGGGACAGCAACCTTTGATGGACTTTCCATTGCTTGGGCAGTAGCTGAATATTTAGCCACAGAAATTCGTTCTCGCACTATTTTTGCCACCCATTACCATGAACTTAATGAGTTAGCTTCAATTCTTGCCAACGTTGCTAACTATCAGGTTACAGTTAAGGAACTTCCCGACAAAATCATTTTCTTACATCAAGTACGTCCCGGAGGTGCAGATCGCTCCTATGGTATAGAAGCAGGACGTTTAGCCGGGTTGCCCAATTCTGTAATTCAACGGGCTAAACAAGTGATGGGACAAATTGAGAAACATAGTAAAATTGCCCTAGGTTTGAGGAAAGGAATTAAACAGAGACAGCCAGTTTCTAGTCAGTCATCTAATGATCAGTTAGTGGATCAGTTAGATATTTTTGAGTAAGAACAGTTTTGTTTTTAACAGTTGATTGCAGCTTTATGTGCTAGCTATAGGTAGATACTATACCAATTATCTTGTTTGAATAGAGAGCTTGTATATTTCCAATTTTAGAAAAGCTGACCTGTTCCCGAATAAAACCCTATGTATAATCTGCAAAAGTTTACTCTCCAAGAAATGACTCAATGTGGTATGCACCTCCGTGAGTTAAATTCCCAAAGTAGCAGTATGGAGAAAGTAGCTAATCGAGTGGTCGATTATTTTTATGAAAACTTTATTAATGAAGAAACAAATGAAAAAGCTTTTGCTCTGGTACGCTTTTTCAAAACCCATGCCTATGAACATTTGGAACCAAAGCTGCAAGAATACGCTCAAATAATGTTAGGTGATCAACTATTATCACCTCAAACAAAATGTCTAACTTTATTAGCCACAAAAGGAAATCTTCCTGAGTGGAACTCCAGACATAAATCCATAGGGCATCAAGCTATTCCTTTAGCTAGCGAACAGTTAGTCACCCAAGCCCCAATGATTTCTCAACTATTAAGACAATTTGGTTTGAAAACTGCTACACTTCTTAACCCAGATCCACAATTGTTGGTAGACCTAGAGCAAAAAACCTATAATGTTTTCTATATACCTCAAGCTTTAGGTAGTAAATACATACCTGCTCAAGAAAAATTTGTCATTCCGTATCAAATTCAATCGGTGCTAGGGTTTGGTGGTATGTTACCTGATGGCAATCTATTTGCCGTTATTCTCTTTTCTCAGGTGCAAATTCCCCAGGATACAGCTACCCTTTTCAAAGTCTTAGCTCTCAGTGTTAAAATGGCGATTCTACCTTTTACTGAAGATACTGTCTTTACGAAGATTTAACCTAATTAGAGTTCAATAAACCTATAGCCATCCTTAAGCATTATGAAAATTGAGGAAGTTGAGCAACTTAGGTATCAGGTGGCGGCCTTAGAAGAGTTGCTAGCAGCCTATGAATTTACCACAACAGAAAAATCTAATAAGTTGGAGCAAGCTTTAGAAAATCTGCGAGATAGGGCCCAACAATTAGAACACGCCCAAGAAACCCTGCATATTCTCCAATCTATACTTGATAGTATGGGAGATGGGGTGGCTGTGGTTAATGAAGAAGGGAAGTTTATCTTTTTCAACCCGGCCGCAGAAAAGATTCTCGGTGTTAGTCACACTAATGCTTCTTTGAGAGATTGGGTTCAAAGAAGTAATTTTTATTTGCCAGATCAGATCACCGTTTACCCGGAAGCAGAATATCCTTGGCAGCTAGCTGCACTTGGTGAGTCTGTTGATACAGCAGAGATGTTTTTGTGCAGTACAGCAGAACCAGAAGGAATTTGGCTTAGTGTTAACGCTAGACCTCTTAAAAGCGGAGATGGCAATTATAAAGGGGGGGTAGTGGTCTTTCGAGATATTAGCACCAGAAAGCTGATTGAGGAATCTTTACGCTCCTCTAGCGCTTGTTTTCAAGAGCAAGCAGAACAACTAGAACATACCCTACAAAAGCTTCGTAAAACCCAAGCACAATTGATTCAGACAGAAAAAATGTCCGGTTTGGGGCAAATGGTCGCAGGAGTAGCCCATGAAATTAATAACCCCATTAATTTTATTTATGGCAACTTAGTTCATTTGGGGCATTATAGCCAAGATTTGCTTAACTTACTTGGGTTATATGAAAAACATTGTCCTCCTTGTCTAGAAATTCAAAAAGCATCAGAAGATATAGAAATAGACTATTTAAAAGAAGATATTCCTAAAATTCTTTCCTCAATGGCTATTGGGACTGAACGTATCCAGCAAATTGTTGTTTCTTTGCAAAACTTTTCTCGGTTAGATAGTCCTAGTTTACAGGCGGTTGACCTCCACGAAGGACTAGATAATAGCCTCATGATTTTACAGAATCGCTTGAAAGAAAGGTCTGATCAAGCAGCTATTGAAGTAATTAAAGACTATGAAGATTTGCCTTTGGTTGAGTGTTATGCAGGGCAAATTAACCAAGTATTTATGAATATTTTAAGCAATGCTATTGATGCTTTAGAGGAAAAAGAAAATCAGCAATTAGTTAATAATAGTTTGGTTGGCTCGAAAATAATTACTATTCGTACCGAGAAAGTTGGGGAGAATCAAGTCGCTATTTATATTGCTGATAATGCGTTGGGGATGTCAGAAAAAGTTAGACAACATATTTTTGATCCTTTTTTTACTACTAAAGAAGTGGGTAAAGGGACAGGGTTAGGAATGTCTATTAGCTATCAAATAATCGTTGATAATCACAAAGGTAAGCTTGTGTGTGAATCAGAGTTAGGCAAAGGAACAAAATTCACGATTGAATTAGCAATTCGCCATCACAAGCTGGGGTATAGGTTAGCAAAAAATAGTTAGGAAGCAAGAGAATGGCCCAGGTCTATAAAGTTAATAAGCTGAGGGTGCAGCAATACAATTCAGCGAAAGAATTAGCTAAGGATGCAGCAGACAATGTTAGGGATTATTTACAGCTTCTTTTAGAAGAAAAAGAGCAAGCTAATGTGGTTTTAGCAACAGGAAAATCTCAGCTTGAATTCTTAGACAACTTACTTACTTTGGGAGGATTAAATTGGTCGAAAATTACGTGTTTCCACTTAGATGAATATTTAGGTATCTCTGCTAATCATCAAGCTAGTTTTCGTCATTATCTTCAGGAAAAGGTAGAAAAAAAAGTTCATCCCAGAAGTTTTTATTATTTAGTAGGAGATGCCCTTGAACCTTTAAAAGAATGCGAACGTTATAGTAAGTTACTACAAGACCAAGGGATTGATCTTTGCTGTCTTGGGATTGGAGAAAACGGTCATTTAGCTTTTAATGACCCTTCTGTAGCTAACTTTAACGATCCCTACTGGGTTAAATTAGTTAAATTAGACCAGCTTAATCGTCAGCAACAAGTAAATCAGGGTCATTTTGCTACTCTTGAGGCTGTACCTAATTATGCTCTTACTTTGACCATTACAGCTATTTGTACTGCTGCAAAAATAATTTGTCTTGCTCCGGAATTACGTAAAGCTGCGGTAGTAAAAAAGATGTTATTAGGAGATATTAGTATTGATTGTCCCGCTTCAATTCTCCGCAGACAAGCAAACGCAACTTTATTTCTTGATGGAAATTCTGCTAGTCTGCTACCAGAGAAAATATTTTAGTCATCAGCGTATCAGAAAAGACTAATAGTTGTACATCAAAATTACTCTATGAAATTACAATTGAGTACAAAATCTCAGTCAAAGGGAATACTATAATAATAGACTAGTTTGCTTTTGCTAAGTGGCAATTCAAGAAGAAAAATTATTCTTAATTTAAGTATCAGAACAACTTTTAGTCAATTATGATAGCAATTCCTGGCTACGAAATTAATTCCCTTCTAGAAGAAGGAACTAGTACCATCATTTATCGAGGTACAAAGATTTCTACAGCTAGACCGATCATTATTAAAGTTCTTAAAAAAGAATATCCCTCTTTAGAAGAAATTACAAGTCTCAAGTATGAATATGAAATTCATCAAAGTCTTCCTATTACAGGAGTTGTTCAAGCTTTAAGTTTAGAACCATATCAAAATAGCTTTGCACTGATATTAGAAGATTTTTCTGGTCAAGATATTGAGGACTTTTTGCAACAGAAGCAAATTAATATTCAAGAGTTTCTCAAGTTAGCTATTCAAATAGTCGGAATAATTGGTGAAATACATCAATATCAAGTTATTCATAAAGATATAAAACCCGCAAATATTATTATTAACTCTCGCACGGGAGAACTGAAAATAACTGATTTCGGCATTGCCTCGCGTTTGGCAAGAGAAAATCCAACTGTTAATAATTTTAATCTTATTGAGGGAACTCTTGCCTATATGTCTCCTGAACAAACAGGCAGGATGAACCGAGTACTTGATTATCGTAGCGATTATTATTCTTTAGGAGTGACTTTTTATGAAATATTAATAGGACAATTGCCTTTCACTACCAATGATCCTTTAGAACTTGTTCACTGTCATATTGCTAAACAACCACTCCCCCCAACAAGAATGAATCCAGAAATTCCTCAAGGAATTTCTGATATTGTCATGAAACTGCTAGCTAAAACTGCTGAAGCTAGATATCAAAGTGCTTTAGGACTAAAATATGATTTAGAATATTGTCTTTCTCAATTAGAAACCACTGGTTATATTCCTGTTTTCAATGTTGGAGTAAGGGATTTATCAGGGCAACTATTAATACCTCAAAAACTTTATGGGAGAGAAGAGGAGATCATTAGCTTAGTTGAATCTTTTAGGCGAGTGAGTCAAGGGGCTACGGAAATGACAGTAGTTTCGGGTTATTCAGGAATTGGTAAAACTTCAGTTGTTAATGAAATTCACAAGCCTGTTTTAGCTCACAAAGGCTATTTTTTTAGCGGTAAATTTGAAAAATTTAAAGGAGATATTCCTTATACTGCTTTAATACAAGCATTTTCTAAATTAATACAGCAGCTTTTGACTGAAGGTGCAGAAAGAATAGCAATTTGGAAACAAAAGCTGCTTAATGCTTTGGGGAACAATAGCCAAGTTATTATAGAAGTTATTCCTGAAGTTCAACTGGTGTTAGGAGAACAGCCAAAATTAGCTGAACTACCTCCCAGTGAAGAAAAAAATCGCTTCAATCGTGTCTTCAAAGAGTTTATTCATGTATTTACTAAAGCTGAACATCCTTTAGTGTTGTTTCTAGATGATCTTCAATGGGCTGATTTAGCCTCTCTTAAATTAATTAAGTTGCTGATGAAGGATGCTCAAAGTCAGTATTTATTATTAATAGGTGCTTATCGGAGTAATGAGGTTAGCCCTATTCATCCTTTGATGACAACCTTAGAAGAAATCAGCGATGAAAATACTGTTATTAACAAAATAGACTTAGAACCTTTATCTTTAAAAGATGTTAGAGAATTATTACAGGATACCCTTCAAGAATCGAAAAATAGCCAGTCTCTAGGGCAACTATTGTACAACCGTACAGGGGGAAATCCATTTTTCTTAAATCAAATTATACAAACTTTAGAGAAAGAAAAATTATTAACCTTTGATTTTGCCAAAGGAAGTTGGCATTGGAATCTAGAGGAAATTCAAAAAATTGGTATTACTAACCAAAATGTAGTAGAATTAGTAGCTAGTAATCTTAAAAAGTTGCCAAAAGCAACTCAAGAAGCCCTTAAGCTAGCTGCTTGTATTGGTAATCAGTTTAGTCTAGAAGTACTCTCAATTGTAAACGGTACATCTTTTCAAGATATAGCAGCTAATTTATGGGAAGCAGTACAAGCTGGGGTAGTATCTCCCCTAGACGAGCGTTATAAGATACTACTATCTTTGCAGAAAAAAGATAATATATCAAAAAAAGAAATCAATGATTTTCATATTGAATATAAGTTTATACATGACCGCATCCAACAAGCAGCATATTCTCTTATTTCTTTAGAAGACAAACAGAATTTACATCAAACCATCGGGAAAATTCTACTAGAAAATACGCCGCAAGAAGAATTAGAAAAAAATATTTTTGATATTGTCAACCAGTTAAATATAAATGCTTACCTAGTTAGAGATTTAGACAAAAGATATGAGTTGGCAAACCTTAATCTTATAGCTGGTAGAAAAGCTAAAACGGCTAATGCCTATGAACCTGCTATGAGTTATTTTCAAGTGGGTATTAATTTGTTGGCAGCAGATAGTTGGACAACTCACTATCAATTGACTCTCGATATTTATACAGAAACTACAGAAGTTAGTTATTTAATTGGTGATTTTGAGCAATCTAAACAATTAGCAAACTCTACTATAGCTAAAGCCAAAAGTATTTTAGAACAAGTTAAAGTCTATGATATCAAGATTCAAGCTTATATAGCTCAAAATCTTCTTTCCCAAGCCTTTACAATTGGTGTAGAAGTAGTTGGGAAACTGGGAGTTAATTTACCTGAGAATCCTAGTAATTTTGACATTTTTGTTAGCTTAACAAAAACCAAATTTTTGCTTCTTAACAAAAAAATTGACAAGTTAGTTGATTTACCAGAAATGACAGATGCCAAAAAGTTAGCAGCAATGAGCATCTTAAATACTATTACTCCAGCTACCGCACAGGCAAATTCTTTTTATTTTCCTCTGATTATTTCTACCATAATTCAGTTATCAGTGAAGTACGGCAACTCTGCTGGTTCAGCCTTTGGGGGATATGTTGGTTATGGCTCTATGCTCTGTTCTAATTTAATTGGAGATATTGAAACAGGTTATATTTTTGGTTGTTTAGGATTAAAAATTTTAGATAAGTACAATGCAACCCACCTAAAATGTAAAACTTATTACCTTTTTAATAGTATGGTTCGTCACCTTAAAGAGCCATTAAAGAAGACGGGTGATGCCTTACTAGAAGGTATAACTATAGGCTTAGAAACTGGAGATATAGAGTATGTAGGTTATTCCTCAGTTACTTACGTCAATACTTTGTTTTTGTCTGGGGAAAAACTTCCCTTTGTATCTAAAAAAATAGATGATTATATTGATCTAAATAAGAATATCAACTTTGCTAGTATGACTTCATGCTTACAAATACTTAAGCAGAATATAACTACTCTAGCTGATGAAAAAGCCGATTTAGTAAAAAAGTCATTTCAACAAGATGATCTGCAAACAAACTTGCCTCCTGAGCAAAATCATAACGCATTTATCCTCAGTACTATTTATATTGGTCAGGTTTTACTCAACTATTTGGAGCGAAATTATTGTCAAGCTATCGAACTAGCTATTTCAATAGAAAAACTTGGTAATGATATCCCTAGATTTTATTGGTTTTGCTTGAATAACTTATATTATAGTTTAGCATTGTTAGCTGAATATAAGCATCAGGATAAAACAAGACAAAAGCAAACCAAGAAAAAAGTAAATTCTCTCCAACAAGAAATGAAAAAATGGGGACATCATGCCCCAAGTAATTATCAACATAAATATGATTTAGTTGAAGCAGAAAAAGCCAGAGTATTAGGTCAAGAGCTTAAAGCAATGACTTACTATGACTTAGCTATTAAAGGAGCAGGAGAGCATGGCTATTTACAAGAAAAAGCCATAGCTAATGAGCTAGCAGGAGAATTCCACCTAGAAAGAGGGCGGGCTAAAGTAGCCCAAGCTTATTTAATAGATGCTTATCATTGTTATTTAAGTTGGGGAGCTAATGCTAAAGTAAAAGATTTAGAAAGCAGATATTATTCTTTGTTAGAGCAAGTTATCTCTTTAGAAAAGTCTCAAGATCCAACTATTCGTACTACGAGAGACTCAACTACAGGGGCTACTTTAGCCTCCTTAGATTTATCTACAGTCCTTAAAGCCTCGCAAACTATCTCTGAAGAATTAGCTTTAGATAATTTACTGACTAATTTAGTTAAGATTTTAATGGAAAATGCTGGAGCGCAGAAAGCTCTATTCTTATTAAATAAACAAGGTAAGTTAGTATTAGCAGCTAAAGGATCAACAGAAACAGAACAAGTTAATGTATTACCTTTCATTACCGTTGAAGAACAGCTAGGCTTGCCCCTTAGTATAATTAACTACGTTCAAAGCACAAAGGAAAATGTGGTTTTGAGTAATGCCACCTCAGAAGGATTATTTTCTAATTCAAATTATGTACGAGAAAACAAACCAAAATCTATTTTGTGCTTACCTGTACTCAATCAAGGCAAATTGACAGGAATTTTATATTTAGAAAACAAAATTACTCAAGGTGCATTTACTAAAAATCGCTTAGAATTACTAAAGCTTTTAACTTCCCAAGTTGCTATTTCTATAGAAAATGCCTTACTCTATGATAATTTAACCGTAGCTAACTCTCAATTAGAAGAGTATAGTCATAATTTAGAACAAAAGGTACAGGAAAGAACTCAACAGATAGAAGAAAAAAATGAGTGCTTACACCAAACTTTGCAAGAATTAAGAAGTACCCAAACCCAGCTAATTCAAACGGAAAAAATGTCTAGCTTAGGACAGATGGTAGCTGGGGTAGCTCATGAAATAAATAATCCCGTCAATTTTATTTATGGTAATCTTATTCATACCAGCAACTATATAAAAGAGTTGCTAGATTTAGTAAAAATTTATCAACAAGAATACCCACAACCCACAACTAAAATCAAAAAAGCCATCGAGACAATAGAACTCGATTTTCTGGTTGAAGACTTATTAAAAATGCTCAAATCCATGAAGTTAGGTAGCGATCGCATCCGCGAAATCGTCCTTAGCTTGCGTAACTTTTCGAGATTAGATGAGGTAGATATCAAAACTGTTGATTTACACGAAGGAATTGATAATACTCTCTTGCTGTTACAGCATAGAACTAAAAAGAGTTCGGTTCACCCTGAAATTAAAATAGAGAAAAATTATGGTGACTTGCCTGCTATAGACTGTTATCCTGGACAGTTGAATCAAGTTTTCATGAATCTTTTTTGTAATGCTCTAGATGCTCTAAACTTAGAAACTAGAGATTGGCATGGGGAGTCACCTAAAATTTCTATTACTACAGCAATCAAAGATCATAACTGGGTAACTGTCTGCATTGCTGATAATGGTAGCGGTATAACAGAGTCAGCTAAATCCAAGCTTTTTGACCCCTTTTTCACTACCAAACCTGTAGGTAAGGGTACAGGTTTAGGATTATCAATTAGCTATGATATAGTAGTAGAAAAACATCGAGGTAGTTTACTTTGTAATTCTACAGTAGGACAAGGAACAGAGTTTACTATTGTTTTACCGATGCGACAGATAAAGTAAGAGAATGTAATTATCAACTGATGCACGTTACGTCGAGGCGTTGTCATACTGAATTGTCAATCATCAAACAATCCTTTCTCATCAAGAAGAGGATAACTTGTGCCTTCTTGTTGATGCCTAGCAGCTATTTGTGGATAGCCCCACTCGAATAAAACTCGTTCATAGGTTTGCGAATCTAATTGCACTTTATCATATAAACCGGCTTGTAAACGCTGACGTTGCACCTCAAATAAAATAACCGCAGCAGCTACAGAAACATTTAAAGATTGCACCATACCTACCATCGGAATAATAATTTCCTTGTCAACTAAATTAACTGCTTCTTCACTCACTCCCCATCGTTCTGAACCCATTAAAATTGCTGTAGGTTGAGTATAATCTAACTTGCGGTAATCAACGGAGCGATCGCTAAGATGGGCAGCATAAATATGAAAACCTTTGTCCTTAAGATGCTTAATAGAGTCACCTATGCTGTCATGTAAATGTAAATTAATCCACTTTTCGCTGCCCCTCGCTGTACTATTGTAAGTAGGCATTTCGTGATCGCGATTAACTACATGGGCTTCAAATACTCCCACAGCATCGCAAGTGCGGAGAATAGCCGAAAAGTTGTGGGGTTTATGAACATTTTCCATCAAAACAGCTAAATCTGGCTGCCGTTTATTTAATACTTGTCTGAGTTTTTGATAGCGTCTGGGAATCACAGTTTTTTGTCTGAAAAATCAAAGCCATTTCTTAATAACTTGGGAAGTGATTTCGGGTTGTTCTAAATGAGGAACGTGTCCACATTCTTTAACCCATTCAAGCTGACTATTGATAATTGCTTGTTGAAATTTAGGGGCAACTTTTGTACCGAGAATGCGATCATTTTCACCCCAAATAATTAAACTGGGTTGTTGGATTTGCCCTAGCTGCTTGAGAAAAGAACCATAACCACCGCTTTTCGTAAAAGCAATTAAAGCCTGGTCCCAGTTAGCAGATTTTAGGTGCAAAGCCCCACAAAGATAGGCATCTTGGTTAGCTAAATTTTTATTGTAATATGCTGAACGACTAATACCTTGCCTCACCTTGGGGTTGCGTAAAAATTCCGTTGCCCAAATATCCAAAGGAGGAAACATCAACTTCCCCAACAAAGGGGGGTTAGCCAAGCCGGCACTATCCAATAATACTAACCTCTCAACTACTTCTGGGTAGGTAAGAGTAAAATCAAGGGCTGCTGCCCCTCCCATAGATGCCCCCAGCAGAATTACTGGCTGGCGAATCTCTTGCTTCCAGAAGCAATAAAGGTGAGTTTTAATCGCTTCTGGACTAAAAGATAAACCCCTCATCCTTTCTGTGAAACCAAATCCCCACAAATCCACAGCCCAGGTTTCTTGATTCTCCCCCAGCAAAGGTAACAAGCGGCGAAATTCCAACACTGAACTATCAAAACCATGGAGCAAAAGTATTGGTGTTTGACCATTTCCTTGCTGGGTATAAGTTGTCAGGATAGATTGTGAGGTTAAGGGAGTGGCAACAGAGGTTTGTTGAATCTTTTTTACTAAACCAATAGAAGTTGCTTCTGTCAGGTTAGCAACTTCAGGAGGGAGGAAACTAGGGAACATAGGCAAGGTACTTAATCCTCTAAGCCTTGAATATTTCCTAAATTAAAGAGGAAAGGTACACCACCTGGAGAGTCACTTCCTGAAACCAAAACTTTGGGCATTTGCGAACCACCTTGTCGCCAGGCTTCAATAGCTTCTTTTTGTAACACTAACTGCCCACCTTGGGCTTTGAGGGTTTCCGCTAATAATCGTTGTGCTTCTGCCCTACCTTTAGCGCGGTTAATATCTGCTTGTGCCTGTTGTTCTGCTTCTTTAGCAACATAAACAGCCCGGCGAGCCTTCTGTTCAGCAATTTGCTTATCTTCGACCGCTTTAGCAAACTCTGGGGAGAAGTTCAAATCAACCACACTGGTATCAAGCACAATAATACCGTACTTTTTCAAGCGCTCTCCCAAGGCTTCATCAAAATCCTGCTTCAGTTCGCTTCTTTTGGTAATTGCTTCTTCTACAGTCCTTCTTGCTGCAGCAATTTTAAAAGATTCTTGAGTTTGGGGGGCAATAATTTTAGAAACAATATTAGCCAAAGTTCCTTGTTTCCTCCTAATTTCCACTACCCTACTAGGATCAAGGCGAAAGTTAATCGCAAACCTAGCAGAGAGGTTTTGCAGATCCTTAGTAGAACTCTCAGCAGGAACCTCAAACTTTTGTACAGTTAGATCATAAATATCAACATTAGAAACCAATGGAGGGCGAACGTGAATACCTTCTAATAAGGCCCCATCCCTGGCTTTACCCAAAATGCTAATCACTCCTGCTTGTCCTGGGTTAATAATTACAAAAGAATTAAAACTGATGAGAATAATTAATGCGGCAATAATACCACCAACTAACGGTTGCCAGTTCTGTGAAGTTTGACTTCTCAAGTATCTATCTCCTAAATTGTTATCTTTCTTTACTATGGGAGTGTATTTTCCCATCAAAGATTACATCTAGATTCAGCATAAAGTGATTCTGGTTCAACCACAATATACTTAACTATTCGAGAATCGTCTTGAGCAACTCAGAAATGATTTCCTTCGCAATTCAGGAAAAATGGCTCTATTATTAGAGGAAAATCGCCTTTTTAGACTTTAAAATTTAAAAAGGTGAGTAGGGATAGGAAGAATCAACTTCATTGATATAGCTTTATCCTCTCGATTTAGCAGCAAATATCGCCTACCATCGAGATGATTAACCTATATTTTTCAGTTTCCTAGAGGTACTAACCACTCAATCACTTGAATGGCTGACACGGAAGACCCATCTACTTAATTAAATTTGTGCATGAAAACTAACTACTTTTGAAAGCAGAAATTTTGTTTCTTGGTAGTTATTCTAGGGGTTGGGGGCATACTTTAATATACCTGTACCTCATTGTAAGGAGAGAGTGTTTGCGCCTAGGTTTGTGCAAATGTTTGATTTAGTCTAGAAATTGTATACGAATGAGAAATTAGGGTAAAGATCGGGATTCATAAATAATGGCAAGGCGATCGCTAAAAGCTTCTTCAGAAGGCATTAGAAAGGCAAAACAAGCATTTGAACGTAAATGCTGGACTCAAGAATATCTAGCAGAAACCGTTGGCTTGCAAACTCGCCAACCGATTTGGAAGTTCTTTTCTGGCAAGCCAGTAGACCGTAATGTGTTTGCTGAGATTTGTTTTCAATTAGACTTAGAATTGGAAGAGATTGTTGCAATACCTAATTTTGCTCAAACTGCGGTAGAGAAAGTAGCTGAAGTAAAAAATGCTGAAACTGATGCTCTCAATGACTTAATAGCTAAAGTACGCTCAGAGCGAAAGGGCAAGATTCAAGATCAGTGCGGAACTCTCCGTTTATTAGATATTGCTCGGCCCATAGAAATTGATGATCTTTATGTCAATGTTAATATCCTTGAAGAAATTACTAGCCAAAGATGGTTACAAATTTCTGATCTCCAAGGTTTCCAACCAGAAGAATTTGATCGCCTGGGTTTAGGGAAAATGCGCCAGTCTGGAGTCCCCGGACTAGAAGCTGTCAGGAAAAACCCCAAATTAATGGTTTTGGGTAAGCCGGGGGCAGGCAAAACCACCTTTTTACAATACATCGCCATTCAATGTAACCAAGGCCAATTTCTCCCTAAGCAAGTTCCTGTTTTCATCCGCCTGAAAAACTTTGCTGAAGATGCTAGCGATGAAGATAACTTTAGTTTTTTAGATTATCTCCAAGTTCAATTTGGTGTTTACGACGTTACCCCAGAGCAAGTTAAAAATTTGCTTCAGGAAGGAAAAGTGCTACTTCTTCTTGATGGCTTAGATGAAGTACCAGAAAATGCTAGCGACGAAGTTATTAAACAAATTCGTAAATTCTCCGAAAGATATTATCAAAATAACTTAATTATTACTTGTCGTATAGCAGCCCAAGAGTATCGCTTCCAGGGCTTTACAGAAGTAGAAATTGCTGACTTTAGCCCGGAACAAGTAGAAGCTTTTGTCCAAAAGTGGTTTGTTACCGTCGTTCGTAATTCTCAAGATTTAGGTAGTAAAAAAGCCAACGCTTTCTTAGAAGAGCTTAATTTACCCGGAAATCGTCAAATCAGAGAACTAGCAGTAACTCCCATCCTCCTCAATTTAACCTGCTTAGTTTTCCAAGCCAAAGGTGAATTAAGTTCTCATCGTTCTGATTTATATCGCCAAGGTTTAGATTTATTACTCGTTCGTTGGGATGAAACCAGAGGCATAAAAAGGGATGCGGTTTATCGTAACTTATCTTTACCCGACAAACTCAAATTGCTCAGCCAACTTGCGGCGATTACCTTTGAACAAGGAGATTACTTTTTTGAAGCCAACAAAGTTCAACAACTGATTGCTGATTATTTACTTACCTTACCCAATGCTCAAACTGACCCAGTAGCCCTTTCCTTTGATAGTTCCGCTGCCCTTAAAGCCATCGAAGCTCAACATGGCTTATTAATTGAACGGGCCCGTCATATTTACTCTTTTTCTCATTTAACCTTCCAGGAGTATTTTACAGCCAGGAAAATTGCCAACAGCACCGAAGAAGAAAGCTTAGAAGAATTAATTACCCACTTAAATGAAAAGCGTTGGCGAGAAGTATTTTTGCTAACCACAGAGATGTTACCTGATGCCAGTCTTCTGTTGAAGGCGATGAAACAGAAAGCCGATACTAATTTAGCTGGGGAAGCAGCTTGGCAAGAATTTTTCCAGTGGCTAGAAAATAAATTTTCCTCTGTCGATACCCCTTATCACCCCGCCGCAGTCCGGGCTTTTTACTTAGTTCTTGCCCTTCCTGCGGATCATTCCTTTAACCGCAATCAATCTTTAGCTTTGGCTTTGGATAGTAACATAGCTGGGGAACGCTCTGGAGATTTGCCTTTAGACTTAGCCCTTGCCAACCTTTGTTCGGTGGTTCAAAGTTTAACACCGGCTTTAATTTATAATCGTTTTTCTTCTTTAGAACTGGCCCTTGATTTGAACCAACTCCTTACCGATCAACCAATTTTGCAAAAAGGGATTGAGGGTTTGAGAAAGCAAGTCCCTGATAAGTCTCAAGGTAAGGAAATTCTCCAAAAATGGTGGCAAACTGAAGGGGAAGCTTGGTCAAATCAGTTAATTTCTCTAGTTAGGAAAAAGCGAAATCTTTGTCACCAGTGGCATTTTAGCCTCAAGCAAAAACAGTTAATGGAGCAGTATTGCCAAGCAAATCAGCTACTTCTAGATTGTTTGAACAGTAGTTGTCAGCTCACTGGTGAAGCCAAAAAAGAGATTGAGAAGAGTTTATTTTTAATTTAGCGGTTTGATAGGGCAAGAATTAATAACCATTGAAGTGCAAAATTTTCTCCTGGCTTTCCCCAAATCATGCTGTCTCTTAAAGAAGAATAGTTTATAAAGTATTCCTCTATTGAACAACTGGAATTATGGAATTTGTTAACACCAAGCAAGCAGCAAAAATATTAAAGGTTACTCCGAGGCGTGTCGTCTACTTACTGCAACAAAAACGCATCACAGGGGCATATAAAATTAAGCGGGCTTGGGCAATTCCTTTATATAAAGGCAAGCCGAAGATTTCTCGTGGCAAAAGAGGGCCGACTCCTCGTTGGGGTAAACCTCGCTCGGCGGTAACCATGATTCAGGTTTTCAGGCAAAAGATTGATGGCAACAAAAAGGATAATACCTTTAACCCAGTAATTAGCGTAGACAGACATGATCTTAATCGCTGTGGTCACGAAGCAAAAATAAAAGGCCCTTGCCGCATCATTTATAGTCCTCATAAATCAAACAAGCATGGGGCGAGATTGTGGATCGAAACTTATTCAGAAGTGGATGTGTTCGATTGGTCAACGACTTTACCGATTGATAAAAGTCTGGTAAAAAGTCCTTTGTAATATAGCTTTGGCTATTTTTTAGGGTAGGGAGTAGGGAGTAGGCCGCAAGGGTTAGAACAAATAAAGGGGATCAGCTTAAGCTAATCCCCTTTACCCCATAACTCAAAAAAAATGATTTGAGGTTAATTTAGTTGTTTTAATCTCTACCATTAATAGCAATTAACAGGCGGAGAATAAAGATGAACAAATTGATGTAAGTTAAATACATCGAAAGTGCTGCGGGGAGATACTGCTCATCTCTATAGGTACGGGGCAGAATATAAAAATCAACCACCGCCAACCCAGCGAAAAGAAAGACACCAAGACCAGAAATAGCTACCTCTAACCAGCTTGGGGTATAGATACCAAAGAGGCTAAAAAGTAGTTGACCGATTAAAACTACAAATAGAGCAATTATGCCCAAGCTGACAGTTTTAGTTAGGGCCATACCATCTTCTTCTGAGAGGTTGGAACCAACTTGTCTAGCCGCTATGAAAGTTACGCCACAACCTAAAGCCGCAATACCGATACCGCCGATACCGACACCATTAGTTCGCAGGGCTACGAAAATCAAGCCACTGAGAGTATAGCCAGAAAGTAGGCTGTAAACGGCTAAAAGAGGTAAGGCTACGCTGTTGTTTCCTTTTTCAGCGACACCTCTAGCCACGAAAAAGAGAATTAACTCGACAATCATCGCGCCGATGAAAGTTGGCATAAATAGTTCGGGGTAGCTTTTCATTACCCCCAAACCGCCATAGACTCCTACGGCTGTTAATACTAATCCTCCACCTACAAAAGGCAAAGCATTGGCGATGACATTAGGGCCAACTAAAGATTGACCTCTAGCTTCTTTAATTGCATTGCGAAAGTTACTTGTACTGCTCATAAAAATTTTTGGAGTGTTGAAAGGTTTCTCACTAAAGGAGTTACTTATGTTTCTATTTTATTACTTGTCTTAGGAATAGGGGTCTTTCTTCAGTGTATATATTGATGCAGCAAAAAAAATGATTTAGTATTTCCGTAAAAAAACTATGGCATAACAGGTTGGTATCTGAAGAAAATGAATATAGACTCACTAATTTGCTCCCTACTATTTTTGGTCTGCCTTACTGAGATTCCTGTAATTATGACAAATCAGTCTCTTCCCGTTCGCGGAATGGAACTTTTGATTGCTTACTCTCGTAACCCTTCCCTAAAAGTTCGGAATAAGTTAGTTCATTTAAACACTGGTTTAGTGCGGAAAGTTGCTCACAGAGTGAGTAAACAATGCCCTGAACCCTACGAAGATTTAGAGCAAATTGGCTATCTTGGTTTAATTCGCGCTATTGAACGCTTCGATCCTGACCAAGGCTGTGCTTTTAGCTCCTTTGCTGTCCCTTATATTCGCGGAGAAATGCTCCATTTTCTGCGGGATAAGAGCAGCACAGTAAGAATTCCTCGTCGCTGGCAAGAACTTTGTGCTAAGGCTAAGCGGTTGCGTAAGGAATTGACCCAAACTCTAGGGCGCTTGCCTCAAGACCACGAAATAGCCCAAGAATTGGGAGTATCCGTTGGTGAGTGGCGCGAATGCAAGCTAGCAGTACAAAACCGTCTTTTGCTCAGTCTTGATGCGACTATTGGTCACTCAGCCAATTGTCCTGTCACCTTGGGGGAAACTTTACTCGACCCTGAATATCAATCTAAACAAACTTCCCAAGAAGATAAGCTGCACCTGCAAGGGGCATTAAGCCAGCTAGAAGAAAAAACCCAAGCAGCTATTGAGTTAGTGTTCTTGCGGGATTTACCTCGTAAAGAGGCTGCCAAACGTATTGGCGTTAGTCCAATGACCGTAACGCGGCATATCCAAAAAGGTATCGACCGTTTAGGAGAATTACTAGAACCTCAAGCTGCTTAGCATTAATAATGCTTATGAGTTAAAGAGTGGGGTTTTTCTAGACCGTGAGATTCCATCAATTTCTGGTCTGCCATGACTTCTTGGGGTTTGCCATCGGCAATTATTTTGCCTTCATCTAAGAGCAAAACGCGATCACAAACTTCCAAGATTAGCTCTAGATCATGGGAAGAAATAGCTAAGGTTTCTGGAGAATGTTGCAGAAACTCAATTAAGCGTCGTCTTGCCCGCAAGTCCAGGTTCGCGCTGGGTTCATCATACAAGACTAACTGTGGCTGCATGGCTAAAACAGTGGCGATCGCTGCCATACACTTCTCTCCCCCAGATAGTTGGTGAGGAACCCTATCTACAAGATGTTCTACTCCTGTAATTGCTAAAGCTTGTTGTACCCTAGTTTCAATTTCCTGGGCAGAAAGGCCCATATTCTCCGGACCAAAAGCGACATCATCCCTTACGCTGGTGCAGAAGAGTTGATCATCAGGATTTTGAAATACCAAGCCAATTTCCGGGCGAAACTCCCCTGCTTCCATCGGTTTGTCGAAAAGCTTGATTGTTCCGGCAGCAGGAGCTAAAATACCGCAAATGGCAAGAAACAAGGTGGTTTTACCTGCTCCATTTGGTCCGATTACCCCAACTCTCTCCCCTGGAGAAATGCTCAGATGGAGGTTTTGCCAAATCAATCTCCCGTTACTATAAAAAAAGCTGACATCTTCAAGAATAAGTGCTGCTTTCTCATGGGTTTTGATGACAATTTGTTGATTCGGCTGTTTAGTTACCATTGGTTAAAAGTTAAAGGTCAAAAGTCAAAAGTCAAAAGATGTAATCTGTAGCTTGCTGCCAAGTTAGGGACGTTTTTCTAGGGAAACAAACTCAGAATTATTTCTGCACTGACAAAGCCCAAAGCAAAAATTAAAGTTACGAGCAAAGCAATTTTATTTTGACCAGCTAGAGAATTCGGTTTCAAAGCGGAAGTGGGCTTTTGTCCATAACCTCTCAGAATCATCGCTTGGTAAACTCTCTTGGATTTTTCGTAACTACTTACCAGCAAACTTCCTGTTAAGCTAGCCAGAATTTTGAGATTACGGAGGCTAAACTTTTTGTTTTTGAAGCCTCGCATTTTCATTGCTCTTTGCCTGGTTTGTAAAGTGTCTCCTAATTCTTCTAGATAGCGATAGGACAGCAGCATCATATCGACAATGGTGTCTGGCAAACCCAACGAACGCAGGGCTTTGATGCTAGTTAAAAAAGGTGCTGTCCCAAAAAGAATCAAACTAACAGTGAGAATACAAAGGAAGCGGGTAATAATTAATAAAACTTGTAAGCAGCCTTCTTGTTTTATTTCTAAGAAACCCAAGCTGAAAAGCGCTGTATCTCCTGCTACAAATGGTAAAAATATTACTACTCCTAAGATAAACCAACCAGGGTAACGTAGTCTTGATAATAAAAAAGAAAAAGGTAATCGGGATAAGTAAAAAAGAGTTGCCGTAAGTAGCAGCATTGCTGGCAGCAAAATTAAATGTTCTACGAAAGCAAAAGCGAAAATCAAAGGCAACAATGCTATTAGCTTAGAACGTTGTTCCCATTGATGAATAACTGAGTCTAAATAAGCGTAACGATCCAGGGCTAATTTCATTTCGCTATTGGTGATAAATGACTAGTTTTCTAATAGTTCTGGCTTTACTTGTTGCAAGAAAGAAACTAACATTACTGTAAAAATTCCTTCGAGTATTGCGAGTATGCCGTAGGCAACAAGAGAGGCAGAAACAGCCGCTATTTCTGCTTGAGCATTAATATCACTGGAGATATTGGTGATAACTAATAATGTATAGAGTGAAGCACCTAAAGCTATACCACTAAAACCAGCTAAGAAAGCACAAATTCCTCGCCAAGATGGTTTGTTATGTCCTAAACGATGTCGAAGGTGAAAAATGTGATGAGCTAAAAGGGCGGGAAGCCCCATGATTATGGCATTAATTCCCAAGGTAGATAAGCCTCCATGTTGAAACATCACTGCTTGGAAAAACAGCCCGATGAGAATAGCCGGGAAAGCGTAGTAGCCCAAAATAGCCCCCATCAGACCATTCAAGATTAAATGAACACTGGTAGGAGGTAGAGGAATATGGATTAAGGAAGCTAGAAAGAAAGCGGCAGTGAGTAAGGAGGCTTTGGGAATTTGTTCTTGAGAATTTTTACTGCGGTTGATTTGAGTTAAGGAATACCAAGTTATTCCTCCAGTGGCCCCATAGCCAGCGATCGCAATACTAGGGGGAAGAAGACCATCGGGGATGTGCATGGTTATTGAGTCTTCCTCCTAGCGAAGAATAGGGCTGTACCGACAAATCCCCAGGCACTAGTCACCCCTAAAAGGGCTTTTTGTAAGGGAGTGTAATCACTTGCCCCTGTTGCCCAAGAGTTACTGGTTACAGAGGTAGTAATGCCTTCTTCATCTATGGGAATACTGACGATGCTACCGTGGCCTGCTTGGCGTACTTTAATATCCCAGTCGCCTTGTTGTTCTGTGTCTGGAGTGAAGCTAAAGCGACCTTCTTCATCTGTTGTTCCTTTACTCCAAGGCTTTGCCGGATCTTCAGGGCTGTAAATTACTACCTGGGCATTAGCCATCGGTTCATTGTTGTCGTAGGTTGCTTGAATTTCGATAGTCTTGGCTTCGCGATAATCAATTTTGCTACCATGGGCAATGGCCTTAGTTGACCAAGGCAACAAAGAGATACAAAAAAAAGGAAGCAGATATTTCCACTGGTTTTGAGTCATCAAAGTAAGGGTGTAAGGGTGTGGGGGTGTGGGGGTGTAGGGGGGTAAACTGACAAAACTTTTGGAAGGCTTATTATCCCGTAGGTTGGGTAGAACAAAGTGAAACCCAACAAAATGTTTATTGGTGTTGGGTTTCGTCGCCTCAACCCAACCTACTTGATGATCTTTTGTCAGTCAATCAGGGGTAAAGGGTAAAGGGTAAGGCTCAAAGAATCAACATTTGCTCATAAAAGCTATCCTAAAATTTTGCTTTGACAGAACACTAGTGACAGGTAGAAATAATATTACCTATTACCTATTCCTTGTTGCCTGATTCATAGAGACAATGCCCTTCTCCTACGTGTCCTAAACCTATTAAGGCTTTTTCTAAAGTTTGGTAATCTTGATCAGAAAGTTGAGATTTTAAGGTTGTTTGATCAACGTTTAATTTTCCATTTTCAGCCAATGCTGCTAAGGGTTCAAACCCGATAGCACCTTGATTAATTTCCTCATCAGCTTCTGCTTCTGCATCCCCGAAAATATGATCAAAATGAAAAGTTGTTTCCACTTCAGCTTGTTGTTCAGATTGGACAATTCCTTTGCGATCTTCACCAACAAATTCGCCACAAGTATAATTTGCTTGAGGGTTAAGTTTGATTTGGAAATCTACAGTTTGATTTTCTTTCTTGGCCTGACCAGCCAAGACAATCGTGTTTCCTTCTGCTTCTCCTGATTCTGCTTTAGCTAGTTTCCAAGCCAAGGCATTATAAGTACCAGGAGGAACTTCTTTTTCAGTAACTAATATTGGGTCTGCATCACTAGCTCCGGCGGCAAGATCAACAGTTTCTGGAGCTGCGATTAAGGTTACTTCTTCTTCTGCTTCGATCTCGTTATCAGATTCTGGCTCAAAAGGAGAGGAGGTTTGGTAAGCTTTAACATCAGTCAAGGTGACGTAAACTTTGTCAAAATCGATTTGCCAATTATCTTTGGTTACAAAACCATTTCTTACAAAGTCTTCACCATTAGCTACTAAAGCTAAAGTTCCCGGAGTTTGAGAACTTTCGTTTGCAGTTTCTTGTTTAATTTGATTCTGTGCTGCACAACTAACTAATAGAGTAGTAGCTAAGCAAACCAAATTTGTTTTCTGAAAAATACTTTTCATTAGCTTGCTAAGCATTAAAGAGAGAGTAGTTTGTTTTACCTTAATCATTTTTCAACTTTTTTGTAATATTTGCAATGCCCCTAGAGGGGATTTAAAGAGTTTTTTAGAGTCATTAATACTTTCTTTAAAAACGAGGTTTTTTATTGTTTTTTTGTTATAATAGCCAAACCAAAAAAGATATTTTTATATTACTTATTACCTATTACTTATTACCTAATTATTGAATGCCCAACAGCTTCATCAATAAACAAAAAATATCCATGGAAACCCGCGATGGTGTGCGGTTAGATGCAGATGTGTATTACCCTCAAGAAAAGGGAGACTATCCTGTACTATTGATGCGGCAACCCTATGGTAGAGCGATCGCCTCTACGGTAGTCTATAATCATCCTAGTTGGTATGCAGCACAAGGTTATCTGGTTGTTATTCAGGATGTGCGAGGTAGGGGAACTTCTCAAGGGAAATTTGACCTCTTTGCCAAGGAAATTGAGGATGGTTATGACAGTGTAGTTTGGGCATCACAGCTTCCTGGTAGTACAAGAGATGTGGGGATGTACGGCTTTTCCTATCAAGGTATGACCCAATTATATGCTGCCATTGCAGAGCCTAGTCCTTTAAAAACTATTTGTCCGGCGATGGTAGCGGGAGATTTGTATGCAGACTGGGCTTATGAAGGAAGGGCATTTTGTCTGCATACCAACTTGGCATGGGCAATACAGTTAGCTGCCGAGACGACTCGTTTACAAGGAGATGAAGAGGCTTTCAACCGTCTTCACAGTGCTTCTCGTCACCTTCCCTTCTACGATCCTCAACCTTCTCGCCCTCATATTCTCACAGAGTTGCCCCAGATTCTTTTTACCATCAATGGTTAGATATTCCTCCCCAAGACTCCTACTGGCAGAAGCTTTCTCCTCAAGGATTAATAGAGAGAGTGGACTTACCCATGTTGCATATTGGGGGTTGGTTCGATACCTATTTACGTGGCACTCTACGGCTTTATCACCACATGGCTAAAGGTAACAAACCTCAACATTTAATTATTGGCCCTTGGGGACATTTACCTTGGGGACGCAAAGTTGGGGCAAAAGATTATGGGGCATCGGCTATCAGCCCCATTGATGAGATGCAAATTCGTTGGTTTGATTATTTTCTCAAAGGTAAAGATACAGGGATTAAACAAGAGAAGCCCGTTCACTTATTTGCAATGGGTAGCAATCAATGGCGTTACTACACAGAATTTCCTAATCATCAAAAACAAATTTATTATTTAGTAAGTAATGGTTTAGCTAGTGTTAGGGAGGATGCAGGAAGATTGTGCAAACTTCCTGACCCTAATAGCCTTTCATCAGATACCATTGTCAGCGATCCTTGGCGTGCCGTACCTTCTTTAGGAGGACATTCCAGCTTTCCCTCTGGCTCTTTTGAACGTGGTAGCATTGACAGTCGTAGCGATGTTTTAACCTATACATCTGACCCTTTGCAGGAAGATTTACAGATAATTGGGACAGTAGTGGTAGAGATTTACTGCTTTGCTGATGCACCTAGTTTCGACGTTTGCGCCATCCTATCTGAAGTGCAAGAAGATGGTGAAGTTTACAATTTCTGCCAAGGTTATCTTCGCGTTGATGCAGAAGAGTTACCCATCAAAATCCCTTTGCAAACTACTTCCATGGTAATTACCAAAGGGAAAGCTTTGCGCCTCAGCTTAAGTGCAACCTGTTTTCCTGCTTATCCTATCAATCCTGGTACAGGAAAACCACCTGGAAAAACTACTTTGATTGAGTCGAGAGTAATTACTTTAAATGTTAGCAGCAATGAAGATAGTGTTTGTCGGCTATTACTTCCCAAAGCAACAGCAGTCAATGGTGACGGAGAGAATCTATAAATGTTTAATGTTAATGCTCAATGTTTAATGTTAATGCTCAATGTTCAATGTTCAATGTTTAATGTTAATGCTCAATGTTCAATGAAAAACGTTTCTCCTAAAGACAACCTCATGCCGTTAATAAAATCTGCCCCTGATTGAGCTTTTTTTCCTGCGGGTTGTAATTCTCTTAATAGTAATAATCCTTCACCAGTTTGGATTATGGGGCCAAGTTTTTTGGCTAAGTAAACTACTTCTCCGGGGCTTCCTTTTAGGGATAATAATTCTTCTTCTTGTTGAGACAAAGCCGCTATTTTTGGAGGCAGTTGCTGCCAATATCTTTTACCCAAAGGTGCAGAGGCTTTAATTTTGAGCTTTTTACCCCGAAAAGATGTGGCACAGTTAGGAAAAAATCCTCTTATTTGATTATGGAGGGCGATTCCACTACGCAACCAGTCTAGTTCGTAATCTGATTTCTTAATCAAGGGTGCGTAAGTTGCTTGGGAGTTATCTTGGGGAATAGGCTTAATGTCACCTTGATCAAGTTTTAAAAGGGTAGAAATAAGGAGATTCGCTGCAATATCAGCTAAATTTTCTGCCAAGTCACGGGCATTATCGAGGAGTCTGATGGGAGTATGTTGTTTCAATAACATATCCCCTGTATCCATCCCTGCATCCATCAACATAGCCGTCATACCTGTTTCTGCTTCCCCGTTATACAAACACCATTGAATGGGTGCAGCACCGCGATATTGGGGCAAAATAGAGCCATGACCATTAATGCAACCCAAAGGAGGTATGTTGAGGATTTCTGGAGAAAGTATTTGTCCGTAAGCAACGACAACAAAGGCATCTGCTTCACTGGTTTTAAGTTTAGCTAAAGTTTCTGCATCTTTTTTTATACGTCGAGGTTGCCAAACTGGTAAATCAAAATCAAGGGCAACTTTTTTAACTGCTGAGGGGATTAATTGTTTTCCCCTACCTCGTGGTTTGTCCGGTTGAGTAACAACTCCTAAAACTTCTATTTCTGGCTGCTGTAGGAAACATTTTAAGGTGGGAACAGCAAATTGTGGCGTACCAAAAAAGATGATCTTAAGCATTAGGAATTGGTTAAGGAAAATACTAACGAAAGAGTTTAGGGTAAATTTGCCGCCAAGCCAAGATAGCAAAAACTGCCATCCACAATAATAACCATAAGATGGAAAGCCACCAATGATCCGGCAAAATAATTGGCCAGCGTAATAAATCTACTAAAGAAGCTAGAGGTAAAACATTTGCTATATTCCTCAACATAGGGGGCAAAGTATCACGGGGAAAGTAAGTACCGCAGAGGGTGAACATAGGAATTATGATTAAAAAAAGCGGTACATTAATTTGATCTACAGTGCGTACACTACCAGCGGTGAGTAGTCCTCCGGCTGCGAATAAAAGACTTCCTAAAAGAATAATCGGTAAAGATAATAATAAATCCCAAGGGGAATAAAGTCCCCAAATTACAGCAACAATTCCTGTCATTATTCCGGCAATTATTCCTTTGGTTGTAGCCCACAACCAATCCCCTAAAAAGACTTCTGTAAAGGTCAAGGGTGCTGTCAATAAACCATGCCAAGTTTTTTGGAAACTGAGGCGAATAAAACAGCCAAAACCACCTTCAAAAAAAGATTGGAAAAGGATGCCAATAGCCATCATACCAGGAGCAATAAATTTTAAATAAGTAACCCTTTCTCCTTGGTAATTTACCTCTCCTACTAAAGGAGATAAGCCAAAACCAAAGGCAACTAAATAGATAATCGGCTCTGAGACTGGGAGTAGGGAATTAACTAACCAGGTTTTTTGGTAAACTTTGGCGTGTCGCCGCCAAACTGAGTAAACACCCCACAAGGTTATATTGTTTATCATTAAAGATTTTTGGTGTGATATTAATTAAAAAACTGTAGAGGAGTTTTTAAAAACATCTCTACAGTTTTTATTTTAGGTGGGGGCGTTTGCTCTATTCCCCACTCCCTTCTTCACTTACCAATACCGATATAACGGAAACCAGCTTTTTCTGCTGCTTTTTTATCGAGGAAGTTACGACCGTCAATAATCACAGGATTATTCATGTGCTTCGCTAAAGCTTCGTAATCTAATTCAGCAAATTGTTGCCAATCGGTGACTAAAACTAAAGCATCACAACGATCCGCTAACATATTAATCTCTGTCTCAACAATTACTCCAGATAAACCATGACTCATGCCACTCTGGGAAACAATGGGGTCATAGGCTTTGACTTTTGCACCAAGACGATTAAGTTCTTCAATAAGGTTCAAAGCTGGGGCATCTCGCATATCATCGGTGTCTGGTTTAAAGGTTAAACCGAGTAAACCAACGACTTTACCTTTAAGGATTTTTAGTTCCTTTTGTAACTTCTCCAAAGCAATTACTCGCTGGCGTTGATTAACACTAACTGCACTTTTGAGTAACTCTGCTTCATAACCATAATCATCAGCAGTATGAATTAAAGCAGAAACATCTTTAGGGAAACAAGAACCCCCCCAACCAATACCCGCTTGTAAAAACTTGCTACCAATACGGGAATCTAAACCAATCCCCGCCGCTACTTGAGTAACATCAGCACCGACGCGATCGCAGATATTAGCTACTTCATTAATGAAGCTAATTTTGGTAGCCAAAAAGGAGTTAGCCGCATATTTAATCATCTCAGCAGAGTTGAGATCTGTTTCTACCACAGGAACTTGCGGTAAGGATTTATCGTCGCTAAATTCCCTAGAAACTAAGGGTGCATAGAGTTTCTGCATCATTGCTAAAGCTTTTTCGCTATTGCTGCCTAGAACAATGCGATCTGGGTTAAAGGTATCATAAACTGCTGAGCCTTCCCGGAGAAATTCTGGGTTACTAACCACATCAAATTCCGCCGCAATTTTTTCCATCACCTCAGTGCCACCACCAGAAGTAACTAAAGATTTTTGGCGCTCTGCCACACCATCTAAAACAATCATCCTTACCCAGTCACCAGAACCGATAGGAACCGTAGATTTATTAACTATAACCTTATAACCATCTTTTAAATGAGCGCCAATGCCCCTGGCTACAGCCTCTACATAACGGGTATCACTTTCTCCTGTTGGTAAAGGAGGAGTTCCCACCGCAACAAAGAGAATTTCGCCATGATCTACCCCAGCTTCCAAATCCGCAGAAAACTTTAAACGTCCTGATTCGGCAGAAGATTTCATTAAATCTGAGAGTCCTGGTTCATAAATGGGGGATTGCCCTGACTGCATTAACTTAACTTTTTGTTCGTTGTTGTCAATGCAAATAACTTCATGTCCTATATGAGAAAGACATACACCTGTAACCAAACCAACGTATCCAGTACCAATAACACAAACGCGCATAGAATGAATCCTCAAAGAACAGTAGTTAAACAAGTTTTTCTGACTACCAAGAATCTAGACAGTAGTCTTGGTGACAAAGAAGATTGCAGTGGGCAGAAAAAAACTAAATTTCCTATTTTATTTACCTAAGCGGTTACTAAAATCCTCTATGGTTAGTTTTAGCCCCTCTTTAAGAGCAATAGTAGGTTCCCAGCCAAGAATTGTTTTAGCTTTGGTAATATCTGGTTGTCGCTGTTTAGGATCGTCTTGGGGTAGGGGTTTATAAACAATTTCTGCATCAGGGTTGATCATGTTTTGAATGGTTTGAGCCAATTCTAAAATCGTATATTCACCAGGATTGCCAATGTTAACAGGGCCAATACAATCGCTATTCATCAAGCGGATAAATCCCTCTACAAGGTCAGATACATAGCAAAAGCTACGGGTTTGGGAACCATCACCGTATACAGTTAAGGGTTCTTTTTGCAAAGCTTGAACAATAAAATTGCTAACCACTCGCCCATCATGTTCTAACATTCTAGGGCCGTAGGTATTAAAAATACGTACTACCCTGATATCCACACCATTTTGACGATGATAATCAAAAGCGAGGGTTTCTGCCACTCTTTTTCCTTCGTCGTAGCAAGACCGAATGCCGATACAATTGACATTGCCTCGATATTCTTCCGGTTGAGGATGGACATCAGGATCACCATACACTTCAGAAGTGGAAGCCAAAAAAAACCTTGCCTTCACCCGCTTGGCTAAACCCAGCATATTTAAAGTGCCGATCACATTCGTTTTAATGGTTTTTACCGGATTGAATTGGTAATGAACCGGAGAAGCAGGACAAGCAAGATGATAAATTTGGTCTACTTCCAAACGAATAGGTTCGGTAATATCGTGACGAATTAGCTCAAAATAGGGATTATCCAGCCACTTAAGAATATTTCTTTTGTGGCCAGTATAGAAGTTATCAAGACACAGCACTTCATGGCCCTGCGTCATTAATCTATCGATAAGATGGGAACCAATAAAACCGGCACCACCCGTTACCAGGATTCTCATAACTGACTCTGTTGGGACTTAAACCAATCCTAAGTTAACTTTAGAAATCTTTAATGTCTAGATAGTCTAGTATTTATACAAAGGTTATGGCTTTATGACCTCATACTTGATCGTTTGATTATACAAGTAGTATTCCCAATTGCTGTTGTAACTTTACCGAAAGAGTAGTGTGATAATTTTGTACTCTATTCCTGGATTAAAATCCACAGATTATTAGGAATCAATACTGAGTCCGGTGAAAGATGCCATGAATAACAACAAAATTATCATTTTTGATACTACTTTGCGTGATGGGGAACTCACTCCTGGGGTGACAATGAACCTGGAAGAAAAAGTGGTGATCGCTCAACTATTAGACGAAATGGGAGTAGATATTATTGAAGTTGGTTATCCCGGTTACGGCCAGAAAGATTTTCAGGAAATTTACCAAACATCCCAACTAATTACCAACTCAACTATCTGCGGCTTAGCTGCCTCAAAACCAGAAGAGATAATCCAGGTAGCACAAGCAATTAAACCAGCACTAAAAGGTAGAATTAACATTTATACGAACGTTAACAATAAAAAGCATCAGAAGCAAGTTTTAAACACAATTAAAGAAACTGTTTCTTTAGCTAAAGATTATTGCCATGATCTACAATGGAATGCTTTTGATGCTACCAGAACTGAGTTGAATTTTCTCTGCCAAACTATCGAAATTGCTATTGAAAGTGGTGCTAATACTATTACCATTGCCGATAGTTTAGGAGTCGCTTCACCAAGCAGTTTTAGTCAGCTTTTAAAGAAAATTTTCAAGCAAGTAAAAAACATAGACCAAGCCATTATCGCCGTGCATTGTCATAATGATTTAGGTTATGCAGAAGAAAATGCTCTGGTTGCCTTAAATTACGGGGTTAGACAAATTGAAGTGGCAATTAATGGTTTAGGTATGCGTAAAGGCAATACAGATTTAGCAAAGTTTGTCACTAAACTTTCTAGCCAAGATCAATACAGCATCAACCTCAATACTTCTCTCTTACCAAAAGCTTCAGAATTAGTCAGTAAAATAACATCTAAATTCCAATAAGCAATAGGCGAAGAATACTCTTTACCTATTACCTATTACCTATTACCTATTACCTATTTAGGTTCCGATTCTGTAAAAGCTTTCCAAGCGGCATTAACTGCGTTATCTATCCGCTTACCCATCTTTTGCATCTCATCAACAAAAACTTCCCAATTTTCTGTCGCTTCATTAGTAAGTTCAGCTAAGGATGTTTCCACAGAATTCTTTTGTCCTTCAAAAAACTTTTCGGTCTTTCTCAAAGTTTCTTGGGCTTGAGTCATGGCATCAACATAATTTTCGCGGTTCATATCGCCAGCAGCTTCAATTTGTGATGCTGCCTGCTTCTTAATTGCTTCAATTAATTCTCCCATCTTTTCTTTAACTTCATCAGATTCACCATCACCCATTTTTTTGTTAACAAGGTCTTTTGTTTCTTCGCTAACGGAGGTGATAGCTGTCTCTTTTACTTCGCTAGGTGGAACAATAGCCGTCTCTTTAGGATCATTAGGTGTATTCATTAATTTCTCCTTACTTCTACTAATAACTACGGCGATCGCCAGGTTTTGTCCCAGGGTTCACCGCCAACTTCTAAACCACAGAGGTCACTTTCTGCTTTTAAGATAGTTTGACCGGAGCGATCGCGCAATTCTAAGGTTAGCTTTCCTAGCATTGTATCGCGACAACAAAAGACTAAACCTCTTTCTGTGGGGGCCCGCAGGGGCGTACCGGGCAGGTTCGTTGTTCCTGTTAACTCTACTTCATAATTAAAATTACGAGCCTGCATTTGCCATTTCCCCCAAGGTTCAATTTGCCAGCTAACCTGAGAATTCCAAGGTACAAATTCGTAAAACTGCCCTTGATAGTGGAAGCAAAGCAAAGCTACTGATTCATCCCACCACAGTACTCCTCTTTTCCCGCCCCCAGCAGTTAAGGCTAAATCTGGTTCGTTGATAAAGCTGTTGCAATTAAGCCAAAACCATTTCTCAGGAAAGGAACGCCCCCAATTTTTTTCTCCATAGGCTGGGGCATTTTCAAATTTGTAATGCTGCCCAGACCAATCTATCCAACCTGTAGCCCTCCCACTAGCCATCAAGACTTGCCATCCGGGTTCAAATATTTGTAAAGAAGAAAGCAAACCCGCCGTAGATTGTTGCATTCTGTGGGGATTCCCCCAACCGTAAATAGGTTCAATTTCGTATAACCAATGGCAATACTTGCCGCTGCCAGGATCTTGAATAAAGCCTTGATGTAAGGTTGCTGTACCTTGATACCCTTCCGGAATACGTAGAGCAAATTCTGCTGGTGTTAACAGTTGAGGAGAAGCCGGAAAATCGTTTTTACCCCAATGACCCAAACCTAAAACTTCTTTAGTGGCCCAAAACTGGGTAACATCGGGAAAAGTACGACAAATGTAGCCATCTTCTGGCCCAAGGATTTGCGCCCCACCGCCGCTATAAAGACTTCCTCCTAGAGGATCTTCAATGGAGTACATAAAAGCGAAGGTTTGCTTGATTTCAGGCAAGGTAACACGATAGTACCAGCCCTCAAAAAAGCGTTCTCCACTACCATCCCAATGATAGCCACTGTGGGGAGTTTGTAGTTTGGACATTATTTAGAAATTAAGAATAGGGAAAAAACAAAAATATAGGGGTACAGCTAAACTGCACCCCCATTTCAACATGAGGCATAAACCTAATAATTAGGAAATCTGATTTTAAAGATATTTTTCCAAAGTAGTTGCTAAGGTTGTTTTTGGTACAGCCCCGACTACCATATCCACCCTTTGACCACCTTTAAAAATCATTAAGGTAGGAATGCTACGAATACCGTACTGACTCGCAACATTGGGATTTTCGTCAGTATTGAGCTTAACTACCTTAATTTGGTTTTCGTATTGGTCAGCAATTTCGTCAACCACTGGGGCTACCATACGACATGGACCGCACCAGGGGGCCCAAAAATCTACCAATACAGGTACTTCGCTCTCTAATACTTCAGATTTAAAACTTGCATCTGTAACTTGTTCAGTTACCGCCATGCCTGAACATCCTTGTTTGTGAGGTTGATAACGTTTATTGGAAATTCTACCATAGCAAGAACTAGTCGGTACTTGTTTAGAATTATCTCCTAAAATTCACATAAACTTCCTGCTCTTGTCAATATCGCCTTGTAAATAGCCTTGAAAGGAAGAAACCGCCTGAACTCTGTCCAGGCGGGGTGTGGTGTGAGGAGTGAACGGAAACATTTGTCTCCGCCATATTCATTGTAATCTACAGTCTTTGGTTTCCTCCAGTGTTGGGGTAGTTATTCACGCTAATTTTGCGCTCTTCAAGGAGAGTTTTTCTTTGAAGACAATAAAGAATAGAAGTTTTCAATAAAGACTAGGGGTGATCTTGTACATATCTTTTCCCGATGCTCCTTGGTAAGATTGTTAATATTAATGTAGTAAATTGTTTTGGTTTACTAAAATCTCGAATTAAGATAAATCTGTCTCAGGGAACATTAGGTAGAAAAAATAAACCAATTAACCTGGGAATACTTATAAAAAGTAAAGGCATAGTATATACCCCTTGTCTTCTTTTTTTAATTCCTCAAGATGCTCTACCAAACATCGGGGTAGTTATTTTTTGGCAGCTACCTCCTTTCTGTGCTGAAATCCTTTCCGATTCTGAAATCAAAAATTGCTCCTAAAAGAATTACAGATTGAGATCAGCCTATAGAGAATCGCTAACAGGAAAAAATCACTGCTTATCCTAACTAATTTAATCATATGTCCTTGAGATGCGTAACGGCTTGCTGAGTTGAGTTAAAGACTTTCGATTTTCCCCTATGAATCAAAATTACTCTGAGGTGGCAAAAGCTAATATTCTAGTTATTGAGGAAACTCTGTCTGATTTACAGTTGTTAGTGAGTATTCTGACTGGGCGAGGGCATTTAGTAAAAAGTTTGAGAGACGGTAGGGATGTTTTCTTATCTTTCTTGGTAGAAAAACAAAAGCCTGACCTCATTTTGCTCAATCCGATCATGTTGATAGGGGATGGCTATGAAATTTGTCAGCAGCTTCAAAGCAACCAACAAACCTCTCAGATTCCTTTGGTTTTAATCCTCAGTGGCGAAAATCACCATCATAGAGAAAAAGTCTTTGCCGCAGGTGCAGTAGATTACTTACTTAAACCTTTACAAGAGCAAGAAATTATTAGCCGCGTAGAAAATCAATTACAACTTCACTCACTACAGGAAAAACTTTCGCAACAGGGTACAAGGCTACAAAAAGAAATTCGTCTTAACGATGCTTCCGAAGCAATTTCTCAACTTAGGGAAGCCAAACTTTACCACCAATCTCAAACCCTAGCTAATTTTAGTGCCAACCTCAAAAGTATTCACCGTTTAAATACCACCAGCTATAGCAACTTTGAAAAGTTATTTGCTGATTATTTAGAAACAGGTTGCAAAATCTTGGGCAGTTCGACAGGAATTATCAGTCGTGTACAAGGACAAACTTATACTATTTATGCTGTTAAATCTCCTTTGAAAAGTTTAGTTGCTGATCAACAATTTTCCTTGCAGGATACCTATTGTGTAGAGGTGATTAAGCAGCAACAAACAGTAACTTATTACTATGGAGGAGCGATCGCTCCTGTCAAGATTAATCCTACCTACGGAAATCTTAAACTAGAATGCTATTTAGGTACGCCTATTTGGGTTAATGGGGAGATTTACGGTACTCTTAATTTCTCTTCCCATCAAGTTCGGCCTCACAAATTCACACCCCAAGAACAAGAAATTATTGAGTTAATGGCTCAAAGTTTGGGTAAACTTGTCACTTCCCATCAAATAGAAATTAGGCGCAAAAGAGCAGAGTTAGCCCTGCGGGAAAGCGAGAGAAAGTTACGAAAGCAAAATAGTGTTTTAAGCAAACTAGCCCAAAATCCGGCTCTTTATCAAGGTGATTTGGCCTTAACTTTGGAAATCATAACTGAGACTATTGCTGATACCTTAGAAGTTGAACGAGTTAGCGTTTGGTTATACGATAAATCCGGTACAAAACTACAATGCCAAGATGCCTTCCAACGTAACACTCAACAACACCATCGAAAAGAAGATTTGTTGGCGGCGAACTATCCTAACTACTTCAAGGTATTAGAATCTCAGTGGAATATTGCTGCGGATGATGTTCTTACCAACCCCTACACCCAAGAATTTGCTGCCTATTTTGCTGAGACTAACATCGTTTCTACCTTAGATACTTCCATTCGTTTAATGGGGCAAACCGTAGGAGTCCTTTGTTTAGAACAAGTAGACTATCTTCGTGCTTGGACAGCAGACGAACAGAATTTTGCTAATTCAATCACTGACTTAATCTCTTTAACCTTAGAAGCTACTGAAACAAGACGTACCCAAGAAGCCCAAAGATTATCAGAAGAAAAGTTCTCCCTAGCTTTTTATTCCAACCCAGATCCTATGGCTATTGTCACTTTGGTGGGGGGAGAATATTTAGATGTTAATGAAAGCTTCCTACGTAGTTTAAGTTATTGCCGTGAAGAAGTAATTGGTCTTAGCCCCGGAGAACTAAATATTTGGGTTGAACCTCATGAGCGTACTAGAATAATGCAAACTTTGCAACAAGAGGGGGCTGTAAGTAAGCAAGAGGTTAATTGGCAAACTAAATTAGGGCAAACAAGAACGGTTTTATTCTCAGCAGAACTAATTTATCTTGAAGGTCAAGAGTGCCTCCTTTCTGTGGTTAATGATATAACTGAACGTAAGCAAGCAGAAAAAGCTTTATTAGAATTATTTGGCTTAGCAGCCCTGGATGCTGATGTGGGGGTTGCCTTAACTAAAGGGAAAACTTTAGGGGAAATGCTCAATCTTTGTGCGGGTGCTATCCACAAACATCTTGATGCAGCTTTTGCCCGCATTTGGATTTTAAATGAAGGAGAAAACCTTCTAGAACTCAAAGCTAGTGCCGGGATGTATACTCACTTAGATGGTTCCCATAGTTGCATCCCTGTAGGTAGCTACAAAATTGGTCGGATCGCCCAACGAAGAACCCCCTACTTAACTAATGATGTTGTCAATGACCCCCAAATAAGTGACCCTCAATGGGCTAAGGAGACGGGAATGGTAGCCTTTGCAGGCTATCCGCTGACCTTTGAAAACAAACTTTTAGGGGTGATTGCTGTTTTTGCCCACCATCCCCTCACTGAAGCAACTTTGCTGGCCATGGATTCGATTGCCAATAATATTGCTTTGGGTATTGATCGCTTTCGGGCAGAAGAATCTCTTTCTCGTAGCAATGCTTTGCTAACCTCCCAACAGGAAGCCGCTTTAGATGGGATTTTAGTGGTGGATGAAAAACAGAACATCACTTCCTATAATCAACATTTTTGCCAGTTGTGGCAAGTTCCTGAAGAGTTATTTGCTGGTAGTAGCGATCACCAAGTTTTTGCTTGGATTTTTCCTCAATTAGAAAATCCCCAAGGCTTCACAGAAAAAGTAGAGTATTTGCATAACCATCCTCAAGAAATTTGTCAAGAAGAAATTATTTGTCGCAACGGGTGCATTTTCGATTTTTATTCTGCTTCTATACAATCCCAAGCTGGGGAATATTATGGTAGAATTTGGTACTTTCGGGATATCACAGCACGCAAACGTTCAGAATTAGCCCTGCGGGTAGCCCAACAAAAGTCAGAAAGCTTGTTACTAAATATTTTGCCCCAGGCAATTGTGAAGCAACTAGAAAACTACGAAGGCTCTATTGCAGAACAGTTTGACGAAGCAACTATTCTGTTTGCTGATATTGTTAACTTCACTGATATTGGTGCAAGTGTTTCTCCTTTGGAATTGGTTGACTTACTCAATGATATTTTTTCTACCTTTGATGAACTAGTTGACTATCATGGTTTAGAGAAGATCAAGACCATTGGTGATGCTTATATGGTGGCAGGAGGTTTGCCGATACCAAGGGCAAGACATCTTGAGGCGATCGCAGATTTAGCTTTAGATATGCAACAAGCTATTGATCGCTTTCATAATTCCCAAGGAGAAACCTTTCAAATTCGCATCGGCATCCACACAGGTTCGGTGGTAGCAGGGGTGATTGGCATTAAGAAGTTTACCTATGATCTTTGGGGAGATACGGTTAATGTGGCTTCTCGTATGGAATCTCAAGGGGAAGCAGGGAGTATTCAAGTAACCACAGCTATTTATGAGAAGTTGCGCCACAAGTACGTTTTTGCTAAGAGAGGAACTCTTTTGGTTAAGGGTAAGGGGGAGATGTGTACTTATTGGTTGATAGATCGCAAACAGGAATAACGAACCTTAGCCCCAATAAAAAAGCTGTAGAGACGTAAATAATTAACATCCCTACAGCACATAATAGTATATTTTCTACTTAAGCCCCGCTTTGATTTCCGGTGCTTGCAAAGAAATCATTTGTTGACTCTGCACCTCAACAGCAACAGTCTCCACCAAGGAAGGAACTGAACTCCTTGCCCTCGCAGTTAACTGAGTTGTTGTCGCATCATAAATTTGGGTAACTAGCTTAGGATAAAAACCAATACCAATAATGGGAACCAACAAAGAAGCAATAATAAATACTTCCCTGGGTTCGGCATCAATTAAAGCTTCATGTTCTACCAACTCTTTGTTTTCTGGACCATAAAGTAATTCCCGCAACATGGAGAGGAGGTATATAGGAGTGAGAATCACCCCAACGGCGGCTAGAAAGACCACCAACACCTTGAAAGTGGGGTTATAGGCATCACTAGTAGCAAAGCCGACAAAAATCATTAATTCCGCGACAAAACCACTCATTCCGGGCAAAGCTAGGGAAGCAAAGGAACAAGTCGTCCACATCGCAAAAACTTTCTTCATTTTCTGCCCTACTCCCCCCATTTCATCCAACATCAGGGTGTGGGTGCGGTCATAGGTGCAACCTACCATGAAAAATAAGCTTGCCCCAATTAGTCCGTGGGAAATCATTTGTAACATCGCCCCACTGGTTCCCAACTCCGTAAAGGAACCCAAACCAATTAAGACAAAGCCCATGTGGGAAATGGAAGAGTAAGCGATTTTACGCTTTAAATTACGCTGGGCAAAGGAAGTGAGGGCGGCATAAACAATATTAACTACCCCCAGAATTACCAAAACCGGAGCAAACACAGCATGGGCATCAGGCAACATTCCCATGTTCATCCGAAACAGGGCATAGCCTCCCATTTTTAACAAAATACCAGCTAGGAGCATATGGGCAGGGGCTGTAGCTTCGCCGTGGGCATCTGGCAACCAGGTATGTAAAGGGAAGATGGGCAGCTTCACACCGTAGGCAATTAAGAAACCTCCATAAAGCAGCAATTGCAAATTAAGGGGAATATCTTTAGCGGCGATCGCCTGCATATCAAAGGTTACTGTGTCGCCATAGAAAGCCATTGTTAAAGCGCCGACTAAAATAAATAGTGACCCGCCGGCGGTATAAAGAATAAACTTTGTGGCGGCATAAAGGCGTTTTTTCCCTCCCCAAATGGAGAGTATTAAGTAAACAGGAACTAATTCTAGTTCCCATACCAAGAAAAACAGCAACATATCTTGAACAGCAAAGACAGCGATTTGACCGCCGTACATCGCTAACATCAAGAAGTAGAATAATCTCGGCTTGAAAGTAACAGGCCAAGCTGCCATTATCGCCAGGGTAGTGATAAAGCCTGTGAGGATAATCAGGGGCATTGCTAAACCATCAGCCCCTACTGACCACTTCAAATCAAGGGCAGGAACCCAGGAATAGCTTTCTACTAATTGCAATTCAGGATTAGCTAAGTCGTAACCATTGTAAAAAGCATAAACAATGACGATAAAGTCAATTAATCCCACAATTAAGGCATACCACTTTACGGTTTTTCCATCTCCTTTATCAGGAACAAACGGAATTAGTAAAGCTGCGGCAACAGGAAAAAGAATGATCGTTGTTAGCCAAGGAAATTCTGTCATAAACGTAAGTTTTTGAGTTGGCAAGTGATTAAGACGGGGAGACTGGGCTGGGGGACACCGGAGACACCGGAGACACTGGAGACGCTTAAATTTAAAACCAGAGAAGAGTTTTTAAAAACTTACCTATGGTTTTAAAATTTATACTGCTTCTCCTGCTGCCTACTCTCTACTCCCTACTCCCAGCCCTTTCGGGCTTTATGTTACGCTCGAAACAACAACAAAGCCCAAAACAGCAGCAAAGATGATTAAAGCGTAAAATTGGGCGCGACCGTTTTCTAAGTATTTCAAACCTTCACCACTAACAATGGCAGCTAAACCAGTTAAATTAACCGCACCATCTACCACCCGGTAATCCACTTCCATGATTTGTCTTGCCAAACGACGCAAACCCTTAACAAAGGCAACTTCGTAGATGTCGTTGAGATACCACTTATTGAGGGAGAAGTTGTAGAGAGGTTTGATTTTAGAGGCGATCCCACTAGGATCAATAACTTTGCGGGAATACATCAATGAAGCCAAAGTTATACCAATTAAGGCAATACCCACAGAGTTACCGGCCATAATCAAAAACTCTGACCACTCAAAATGCGCTGCTTCTGCTAGGGCTTCGGTTGCTGTTTCTGTAGGAGGATAAATAAATTCCTCAAAAGAATTAGCCCAAGGACGACCAAGCCAACCAATGAAAATTGAAGGGACAGCAAGAATAAGCAGAGGTAGAGTCATGGTTAAAGGAGACTCGTGGGGTTCACTGCTATGATGTTCTCCGTGAGTATCATGGGCTTCTTCAGATTCAAGTTCCTTAACATTCATCGCCCCAGGACCAAAAGCTGGTGTAGGTTCAACCCCAGCTTCTGCTTTTAAAGAAGCACGAATGGCCATATCATTACCACGAAACTCGCCGCCGAAGGTGAGGAAATACATCCGGAACATATAAAAGGCGGTGATTCCGGCAGTTAACCAACCAATCAACCAAAGCCCTGGGTTAGCGAAGAAAGCACTACCGAGAATTTCATCTTTTGACCAAAATCCAGCAAAGGGAGGAATACCACAAATCGCTAAAGTCCCAACCAAGAAGGTAAGGTGAGTCATGGGCATATATTTACGCAAATTACCCATTAACCGCATATCCTGGGCAAAAACAGGATCATGACCAACAACAGCTTCCATGCCGTGAATTACCGAACCAGAACAAAGGAAGAGCATTGCTTTAAAGAAAGCATGGGTCATGAGGTGGAAAAGTCCTGCTGAGTAGGCCCCAATTCCCATAGCCATAACCATATAACCTAACTGGGAAATGGTGGAGTAGGCTAAACCTTTTTTAATATCATTTTGGGTAATAGCGATGCTAGCCCCCAAAAAGGCCGTAAATGCTCCTGTCCAAGCAATGGTAGTCATCGCCACAGGAATATCTGCAAAGACAGGGTACATCCTCGCCACGAGAAAAACTCCTGCTGCTACCATTGTGGCAGCGTGAATCAGAGCAGAAATTGGGGTAGGACCCTCCATGGCATCGGGAAGCCAGACATGGAGAGGAAATTGAGCTGACTTAGCTACGGGGCCGAGGAAGACTAATATAGCGAATAGAGTAGCTAAACCGGCGGACAAAGAACCAGAAGTTACTAATTCTTGTAGGCGATCGCCCATAACTTCAAATTCAAAACTGCCTGTAGCCCAATATAAACCAAGCATTCCGAGTAATAAGCCAAAATCCCCTACTCTATTGGTAACAAAGGCTTTTTGACAGGCATCTGCGGCTGCTTTACGGTCAAACCAAAAGCCAATTAGTAGGTAGGAACACATTCCCACCAATTCCCAGAAAATATAAATCTGGACGAGGTTTGGGCTAATAACCAAGCCCAACATTGAAGAACTAAATAAACTTAAATAGGCATAGAAACGTACATAACCTGGGTCATGGGCCATATAACCATCGGTGTAGATCATCACCAAAAAGGCTACGGTGGTCACAACAACTAACATCAAGGCGGTGAGATGATCTATGGTATAGCCCATGGCCAGATGAAAGCTTCCTGCTGCTGCCCATTCAAAAGTACGGGTGAAGGTTTCGTGGCCGTGGATTTGACTCCACAGCAAAGCAAATGACAAAACCATAGCAGCTCCCAGGAGGGAGATAATAAATACAGCATTTATTTGCCGTAGGCGATTAGTTGCATTACTGAAGGAAATTAAGCCCAGGCCAACCAACATTGCTCCAACTAGGGGCAAAAGTGGAATAAACCAGGCATACTGATAAAGCGGTTCCATCACTTGTCTTACTTTATATTTCTTTACTTTTTAGAAGTACTCCTGACATTGTGACATAGACAGACCTTTAAGCAAGTTTCCATA
Source organism: uncultured cyanobacterium (assembly GCA_963793425.1). GTDB lineage: Bacteria > Cyanobacteriota > Cyanobacteriia > Cyanobacteriales > CAWCAG01 > CAWCAG01. The sequence continues at coordinate 223,709 of CAWCAG010000005.1, forward strand.
TCTAACACTTTAAGGAAAGAGAATATTTTTGCCTATTAACAAACCCGCAGACTTGCTATGGCAAGGGCGGGTTTTCTCAGCTAAAATAATTAATACTTTTTTCAGTTATTCACCAAGTTTTACTCCTTTTTTCTCAGAAAAGTTTACGCTTCTATATTTCAACCCTACACAGGGCTGACACTCAACGCTTCTAAATAAGCTTTGAGGCTAGATTGCAAATCCTCTCTACCCTGGAAACTTTCAATGCGATGCACAACCATTCCTTTTTCTAGTAGAAGAATAGTTGGTAAGTTACTAAGGCGGTAGGTATTGGCTAATCTGAGGTTTTTATCAGCATTAACCTTGGCTATTTTGAATTCACAGCCTAATTCAGGCTGTAAATCCCGTAGAATTGGTGAAATTATGCGACACAAACCGCACCAAGGGGCCCAAAACTCCACAATAACGGGTAGAGGAGATTGTAAAACTTCTTGGTCAAAGTTCTTTTCACTGACAGAGATGATCATGATCCCGAAAGTTATAAATGATTTGTTATTAAAATGACTTGAAAATTACGCTAACCCCAATTGGGATCAGCTAGTACAGGCGATTTTAGCAAAAATTTGTCTTAAAGTGATCAAATTTATAATTGCTAGTTGCCAGTAATCCCAGCTCCCTACAAACCTGCCCTCGCTGTTACTACCATCAACCAAGGATGTCCCCACCACAGCAATAGAGTAAAAGCGACAACTCCTACGTAAGCAGGGCGGAGAAATTCTTGCCATTTTAGGGTTTGGCGATCGCTTAAAATTGCAGCAAAAGGAACAACAGAAGTTCTAGCTTTAGCAGCGAGAAAGGCTTCTCCGTAGCGCTTTTCTAGACGTTTGTCTCCATGCCAAACGGCGAAAAGATGATGGGCTATTAAACCTAGTGAAGTAACAAGGGTAAAAGTCGTACCAATCCAGAGGGTATGGGCAATACACCAAATAACTTGTCCGACCATCTGAGGATGGCGAGTGATGCGAATAATTCCTGTTTCAAAAAGATGAACTTGAGGCTTTTGGATGGCAGCAATTTCGAGGAGGTTAAAAGTGGCTGGGTAAAGAAACAGAAAGGAAATAGCAGAAAGAATCCAAACTAGGGTTTTAATTCCAGAAATGCCTTGTACCTGCCAGAGAAATAAGCCGTCATAACGATGATTGAAAAAGTAAGTGATGAGGATGACAGCAAAAGGAATACTAATTAGGGCAAATATAATTCTATAAAGTCGGGGACTAATTTTAGCTTCTGCCCAAGGGCGCAGGGCTGCTAAACCACTATGGGTAAGGGCAAACCCCAAAAGCAGCAAGAGCATAATTCCATGACTCAAAGTTAGCCAGTTTTCTGCTTCCATATAAATATTAATTAAAAGGTAATTGTTAAAGTATTTTTCATATTAGCGGTTTGGATAAGCAAACTTACACCTATCTAAATACAGAAAAATCGTTTTTTCTTGAAGAAGAAATAATAGACAAAGCCCTTCTATATCAAGGGTTGCTTTCTTGATATTGTACCTTTAGTTAGCCCTTTAACTAGTCTTGGAGGAAAGACTTTCAATATTTAGTTGATGGCAAAAAGATTGTCAAGGAGATAATTCTCAAGATTACTTGATCCCCTTGGTATGTTACTGTCAAATTCAGCAAGGTTATAGGCAACATTCACAGCGCCAAAGAATTTATCGATCCCGATGAGGCGACGGTGACTATTGGTTGCTTCTGTGCCAATCGGAATTAAGACTAAAAAATCAAGGTATTTTTACCTAATTTTTATTCTAGACCAAATTCCCTTGGAATCTCTGTTTCCTCATTTTTGATGTTAAGCCCTATGTCTGACATACCTTTTACTTTAGATCAACTCCGCATTCTCAAAGCGATCGCCGCAGAAGGGAGTTTTAAGCGGGCTGCGGATAGTTTATATGTTTCTCAACCAGCCGTAAGTCTTCAGGTACAAAATTTAGAAAGACAATTAAATGTACCATTATTCGATCGAGGAGGACGAAGAGCGCAATTAACAGAAGCAGGACACTTACTTTTAGAATACGGAGAAAAAGTTCTTTCCTTATGTCAAGAAACTTGCCGAGCAATTGAAGATTTGCAAAATCTCCAAGGGGGTACTCTAATTGTCGGTGCTTCTCAAACTACAGGAACTTACCTTCTTCCTCGTATGATTGGCAGGTTTAGACAACAATATCCTGATGTTTCTGTACAGCTACAAGTTCATTCGACGAGAAGAACTTCTTGGAGCGTAGCTAATGGACAAGTAGACTTAGCTATTATCGGAGGGGAAGTGCCTCCTGAACTGCAAGATACCCTAGAAGTAACTCCTTATGCAGAAGATGAGTTGGCTTTAATCTTACCGCCTTTACATACCTTAGCCAAAAATGAATCCATACAGAAAGAAGACCTCTATAAAATACAATTTATTGCCCTAGACTCTCAATCAACCATTCGTAAGGTGATTGATCAGGTATTAACTCGTTGTGGTGTCAATACCAAAAGGCTCAAAGTCGAAATGGAGTTAAACTCCATTGAAGCGATTAAAAATGCTGTACAATCTGGCTTAGGAGCAGCTTTTGTCTCGGTTTCTGCTATAGAAAAAGAACTACAAATGGGCATTCTTCATCGCGCCCAAATTCAGGATTTTGTCATAAAACGAACTCTTTCGGTAATCGTTAATCCGAACCGCTATCGTTCTAAAGCCGCAGAAGCTTTTAGCAAAGAAATTCTTCCCCTATTTTCTGGACAAGGAAAGAAATTTGGACTAAACCAGCACTCAGAGTTAAAAAACTCTAATCAATCTCATATTGTTGCTCCCAAATAAAAACAGGGAGTGGGAAGTAGGGAGCGGGGAGTAGAAATTAGAGATTTAAGATGAGCCTAATTTAAAGTTATTGAAGCAACAAGCACTCACCTATCAAGAAAAAGACTTATACTTTTAGTGGTTAACACCGGGTTATTTAGTCAATGAAAATTCACTGCACCCGTCCTGGTTGTCCCCGACCAGAAAACTTTTTTGCCGATCTTGATGACGAAAATACCCTAATTACCACCCAGCAGAAGTATTGTACTTCTTGCGGAATGCCTCTGATTTTAGCAGGGCGTTATATTCCCTCAAGACTCCTCGGAAAAGGAGGTTTTGGTGCAGCATTTTTGCCCGCGATCGCTATACTCCCACTAAGCGTCAGTGCGTAGCGAAACAGTTTCAACCTCCTGCCAATCTTAATCCTCAACAGTTACAAATTGCTAAAACCCTTTTTGAAAGAGAAGCTGAGGTTTTGGAGCAGTTGGGAAATGAGCATCCCCAAATCCCTAATTTATATGCCTTTTTTCCCCTGATTGTTCCAGGTATCAAATCTAGTGGAGATGACCAATTTTTCTATTTGGTACAGAAGTTTATTGATGGAGAAGATTTAGAACACGAATTGGCTCGTAAGGGTAAATTAACAGAAGAGGAAATTAGAGAAATTCTCAGGGAAGTCCTGAAAGTTCTTAGCTTCGTTCACACCAACGGCTCTATTCACCGAGATATTAAACCCTCCAATATTATGCGGGAGAAGGGAGGGCGTTTATATTTATTAGATTTTGGTGCAGTGAAGCAAGTAACCAATGCCCCAGGGGCAGCCGCAGGAAGATCCACAGGCATTTTCTCCATGGGCTTTGCTCCTCCAGAACAAATGGCAGGTTCTCAAGTTTATCCTTCTACAGACTTATATGCTTTAGCCGCAACTTGTCTTAATTTACTTACAGGTAAAGATACAGAAGAATTATACGATTCCTACAATAATAACTGGGACTGGAAACCCCAAGCACAGGGAGTTAGTCCTCAACTAGCTGAAGTTCTTGATAAGATGTTACGGCGTACTCCTCGTGAACGATTTCAAAGCGCCCAAGAGGTTTTGGATGCCCTCAAACCTCCTCAAAAATATAGTCCGCCACCGCCACCCCCTACACGTACACCTACTCCTACTCCTAAACCAACCCCAACTCCCCCTCCAATTCAGCAGCCTCCACCTGTAACAACTCCTGCCCCTACACCAGTTCAGTCTCCAGTCAAAGTCAAACAAGGTATGACTTTTTCTTTGATAGAGACTCTGGGTGCGGCTGCTTTTACTGGTTTTGAGGGAGGACTACTATTTGTCGCTTTTGATAGCTTATTCGACTCGCCAGGGGTGAGTATGGGGCTTTTTGGTATGGTACTGGCAGGACTCATTTTTGCTGAATTTCGTCGCTTTATTGAAAAGTGGGATTTTACTATTATTGGAGTAATTACTCTGCTATTGGTAATGTTTGTTCCTTTGCTCAATGATGCTGTAGGAGATAAAGCTATTATCTTAGGCATAGCTATTTTTGCTGCCGCCGCCGCAGTAGCAATTACCGCTCTTTTCCGCTTGATTTATTTGTTGTTATCTAAGTTTCTTTAAGCTTCAAATTCAGCCACCTCAAAAACGGGGAACTACCCTTAACTGTAATCGGGGAAACCAATACCGCCACAATTAACCTGTGCTAGTAAACTGAATCTAGTATGACTCATCATCATATATAGTGATGATATTCTTCTATAGACTTCTAGGATAAAAAGTAGAGAATAATTGTCCTAAACACTATGTTGACTGCATAAGCGAAATAACAATGGTTAAAAAAGAAGAGCAAACCTCCCCCCAACCTGCCCAAAAGACACAACAAGAAGAATATCAAGAAGCACTATTAAAAACAGGTATTCAAGCAGCAAACTTACTCACCGAATTAATAGACTTAAAAATCATGCCAGACCCCCGCGCGAAAGAAATGGCTGATGTGGCTATAGAAGTAATTAAATTAGTAAATTCTCAATCTAGAGATACTTAAACTATCAACAAGAAGCCCAACAACTTAATACTAACTTTGAAGCAATAGATGATGGCAGTATAATAATTTATAAATTTCCGCAATCTTAGTTTCTGAGCAGGAGAAAACTAGGGAATTGCTCTGACGATAAAGTACATTTCTTCCCAAGTTGCCAAAAATTGGTGGTAAAGTAGGAAAAATTGCTCTGGGGTAAAAATCTTAGGGCAAAAGGCTTAACTTGGCAAAAGTTCCCCAGGATGAATAATGGCTAGCTACGAACCAATCAAAAAGCCCAGTTTTCAACCTCCCCAGCATTCCCAACCATCAAAACAACAGCATCACCAAGTCCCACCGCCGCAGCAAAAAAAGGGACAAAGCCTAGAAGAAATGGAAATAAGTCGCAAAAATGCCGAACGCCTTGGCGACCATATAGTTAACTTTTCTAAATCGGCTCCAACTCCAGCAATTCAAAGCAAATCAACCACAGAAAAACTTGGAGATAACAATGAGCAAGAAACTGAAGCTGTAGAAACTGAAGTAGTAAAGACAAGTAACACTCCTTCTACTCCTGAAACTCCTAAAGATAGTAACAATCAAGAAAATCCAGAAGGAATCAATGAAGGTACAACCTCACCAGAAACCTCAATTTGGTTACAACGTTCTCAGAATCTAGTCTTACAACAGCAGCAACAAAAGCAAGCTTTACTAGCACAAATGGGGGAAAGGTATCAAAGATTTCAAGCCGTAGGTAGTAATCTTTATAGCCCTGAAACAACATCTCAACTCCAGTCAGAAAACTTAACAGGAGAAGAAGTTCGCCTAGAAAACATTGAACCATCACAGATAAGTAGCACTCCCTCCACCCCAGAGCAAAACGATTCGGGCGCATCGATTCAAACTAAGTGTGATGTTTGTGAAGCTAAAGAAAAAGAAGAAACCTCAGAAGTACAAGCCAAACTAACAGTAGGACAACCAGGGGACAAATACGAAACCGAAGCAGATACCACAGCAGCCGAAGTTGTAAAACAAATCAACTCTCCAGCAACTGAGGAATCAGTATCAGAAAAGGTAGAACCAGTAGACCAACCGACGGTAATGCGTCATGGTGGAGAGCAAGGAGGAGGAGTAGACTCTGGTGTAGAGCAAAATATTCAAGGAGCCAAAGGTAGTGGGCAGGAACTATCTGAAAAGATTAAAGAGCCGATGGAGCAGGCATTTGGGTCTGACTTCAGTCAAGTTAAAGTGCATACCGACGGTAATGCCAATCAGTTGAATCGCTCCTTAAATTCGCGGGCATTTGCTACAGGGCAGGACATCTTTTTCAAACAAGGAGAATACAACCCTGAGAATACAAGTGGACAGGAATTGATAGCCCACGAATTAACTCATGTTGTACAGCAAAATGGTAGTAAAGTTCAACGTAAGTCAGATAACGAGCAACAAGACATTAGTTCAAAAGCAAATCAGGAATTGGGGAAGTAGAAACAGAAGCAAACACAAAAGAAATAGAAGTTCAAGCTATTGAACAACCTTCACTAGACAATCCTACTCAACCTCAGCAAAAAGAAAATCTCCAGAATCATCAACCGACAGAACCTCAGCCAGAAACTAAACCCCAAGAAAACCCTCCAAAGCTCAACCAGAGAATAAGTTAAACAAATCAATAGCCAAACTACCTCAAAAAGAAAACAAACTAACAAAAGCAGAAAACAAAATTGCTGATGCAAGCCTAAAACTAGGAATTAAAGCCAAAGTAATTGACCAAAAAGAAACTCAGTCACAAAAAGAAAACAAAGAGCCAAACAAACTCAACCAACCTGAAAACCAGGAAGTAGACTCAGCAGCAACACCTCCTACAACGGAAGAAGAAACTCAACAGCAAGCGAACCAAGAAGAAACACAAGCCCATAACCCGGAAGCGCCACAAGAAACAGAAGGTAATAGTATTGCCGTAGACATCCCAACCCCCAACTTATCTCAAAGAGATTCGGGTGTTTCTTTAGCAGATATGTGGCAACAACAGCAGGAGCAAAGTGACAATGCTGGTGGTAACTTTGCCCAAGGCAGATCCAACAAAGAACCTAAAGCTGCATTAGAAGAAGCTCTTGCAACAAGCTCAACAAAAACTTACATCTCATTCCTCAACCGGTGCAAACCTACCAAAATCTGCATCTTTGCCTCAACCTCAAGTTGAGCAAGTTGAAAAACCCCCAACGGAAACTGCTGCTACTACAGAAGCTCCTGCTGTTACCGACTCTGTTGCAGAAGCTACTTCTCTAGAAGAAAAACCAACAGATGTTGAAGCCGTTGCAGGAAGTTCTGAGCAAGTCACAGAAGTAGCAAAGGAAGGAGAAGCATCACCAGAGAAAGAGAAAGAATCAAGCTCCTGGTGAAACTGTACCTCAAACAGAAGAAAAAGTATCTTCGGAAACTGAAGCAGAATTAGAAGTAAAGGAAACAGAAGAGCCAATAGCTACAGAAGTAAAAGAGGAAGAAGTAGAAGTTCCTGAAGCTCAGGAAAAGCAAGCAGAAACAGAAGTTGAGGCTGAGGTTAAAGTAGCAGAAGAAGCTCTCACAGAGAATAGCCTTTCTCAACAAGAAGTTCAATCTGGTCAAGTTATTCAAAAGAGTGATGATGGCGACAACGAGGCTAATTTAATAGCCAAAGCCAAAGGTGTCTTAAACTCTTTGCGGGGTGATGCTCAAGGTAAGAAAGGTAAATTGCAAGGAGATGCTTCTGGGAAAAAGGGTCAAATAGATGGGGCAAAGCAGCAGCAAGGTAGTCAGATAGATGCTGGCAAGCAGGCAAAGGGTGCTGAATTAGATGCTGGCAAACAAGCGAAGGGGGCTGAATTAGATGCTGGCAAACAAGCGAAGGGGGCTGAATTAGATGCTGGCAAACAAGCAAAAGGTGCTGAATTAGATGCTGGCAAGCAGGCAAAGGGAGCTGAATTAGATGCTGGCAAACAAGCAAAAGGTGCTGAATTAGATGCTGGCAAGCAGGCAAAGGGAGCTGAATTAGATGCTGGCAAACAAGCGAAGGGGGCTGAATTAGATGCCGACAAACAAACCAAAGGTGCGGAACTTCAATCAGCAGTAGAAGGAAAAGGTAGTGAAGTAGAAGCAGGAAGCCAAGCTAAAGGAAACGAACTGCAAACCGAAGCTCAAACCAAAGCGGCTGAATTGCAGGGGGAAGAAGCAGGGTTAAAACAAGAAACCACAGCTAAAGAACAAGAAATACAGACCAACGTTGGTAATCAAGTTGCATCCTTAGAAAATCAAGCTCTTGCAGGTAAAGGGCAAATCGAAAGTAGTTGGGCAGCCTTAGAAAGTAGTGCCACCACTCAAATGACCGGGCTAGAAACAGAAGCCCAACAGTTTTCGCAAACCTACATGGCCAAAGCCCAAAGCTTCGTAGCTAAAGTTAATAACACTCCTCAAGGACAAGGGGATAGTCAAGCCTTACAAGCAGAATGGCAGGGCTTAAAAACAGAAGTAGAATCAGTTTGGGGTGGAATTGAAAGTAAAGTCGCCCCGGTTAGCCAAAAAGTAGAGCAGGATTGGCAAGGATTAAATCAAAAAGCCCAAAACTTAACAGGACAAATCCAACAACAAGGGCAACAGGTTCAAGCCTCTGTCAACCAATCTGTAAGTAACATCGGGGGTCAATTCAGCTCCAAATGGGCAAACTTAACCAACAAAGCCTCCCAAGGACTAGCCAACTTCCAGGGTAAAATTGGGGCAGCAGAAGCTTGGGTAAGTAGTAAAGTTAGTAACCTTGGTAGCTGGGCAGCAGAGAAAACGGGAGCAGCCACAGCTTGGTTAAGTGCCAAAACCAGTGGTGCAGGAGCTTGGGCAGAAGAGAAAGTAGCCACAGCCTCTAGTTGGTTAGGAGAAAAAGTCAACGTTGCTAACAGTTGGCTAGGGGAGAAAACCAGTAGTGTAACCTCTTGGGTTACTGAAAAAGCTAGTAGTGCTGGAACCTTCATCAGTGGAAAAGCTACTCAAGCCACCTCTTGGTTAACCCAGAAAAGTAGTAACGCTGCCAACTGGCTAACCCAGAAAGGAGCCACCGCCCAAAGTTGGTTAGCTCAAAAAGGAGCCACCGCAGTCAGTGCTGTAACCCAAAAAGCCAGTTCCTTTAGCAGTGGTTTACAAGCTAAAGGAGCAAGCGCAGCTTCGAGTATCCAATCCAAAGGAAGTTCCATCTTAAAATGGTTAGGAGGTGCAGTAGGTTCAGTAGTATCAGGGGTACAAAGTAAAGCTAGTAGCTTGGTATCAGGATTACAAAGTAAAGTATCTAGTGCTGCTAGTTGGGTACAACAGAAGAGTAGCAGTGCCACGAGTTGGTTAACCAGTAAAGCCAGTAGTGCAGCAAGTTGGGCGCAACAGAAGAGTAGTAGTGCCTTAAGTTGGCTATCTAGTAAAGCAAGTAGTGCAACGAGTTGGGTACAAAACAAAGGTTCTCAGAGTGTAAGTTGGTTACAACAAAAAAGTAGTACTGTTGGTAGTTGGGTACAAAACAAAAGTTCCCAGTCTTTAAATTGGCTCCAACAAAAAGGAAGTGCCGTTGGTAGTTGGCTACAAAACAAAGCATCTCAAGGGGTAAACTGGCTCCGGGAAAAAGGAACTGCTGTTGGTAATTGGGTTAAAGAAAAAGGCTCCCAAGCTTGGGAGGGAGTGAAGCAATTAGGAGAATTAGGTAACAAGGCTCTGCGATTTGCTGGTAATGGTATTAAAGCGGGTTGGCAGTGGAGTAAAAATAAAGCTGGGGAGATTAAGAGTTGGGCGGTACAGAAAGCCTCTCAAGGATTAGCCTGGGCTAACAATAAGTTATCCCAAGGTTGGAATTGGGTACAGGATAAATGGGGTGCTGTTAGCAAATGGTTGAGTGAGCGCTATTCAACTATCAGCGCTTGGGGACATGGCATTTTGGATTTTGTAGGTATTGCTGGAGACTTTATACCTGGAATAGGAAACCTAGTTGCTTTTGGTGCTGATGCTATAAACACTCTTTGGTATGCAGCAGAAGGTGATTGGACAAATGCTGGCTTATCAGCAGTTGCCATGATTCCTTATTTAGGTTGGGGAGCAAAAGGTGGTAAATATGCTAGTAAAGGTCTTAAATATGCAGATGACATTGCAGAATTAGCGACTAAGTATGGCGATGAGGCGATGGAGTTATTTACTAAGTATGGTGATGAAATTGCTCCATTGATTAAAAATGGCCCTGAAGTAGTAGAAGCCATTATCAAAAATCCAGAAGCTGCGGAATTATTCATCAAGCATGGGGATGATGTCATTGCGAAGTACGGCGATGATGGTATTCAAATGTTATCCCAAGGAATACTAGCAAAACGAGTAGCTTCTGATGGTCATACTCTAAAAGTTCTGGCAAATGGGAAGATAGTACGTTGTTCAACTTGTGGGGAACTTGCTGAAAAGTTTGCAGAAGAATTAGCAGATCCTAAAAATAAACAACTAGCTGAATGGTTTAGGAGTGTTCAGTCAAGAGCGGCAAAAAATCCAGAAGCAGTCGCTGATGAAGTAAAAATTATTGAACAGCAGTTACAAAGTGTTAAACAAACAAAACAAAAAGCACCAACAAAAGTTGTTTCTCCAACTGCTAAACCCAAGAAAAGTAGTGGTAAGTTACCGCAGGATATAGGGAAAATGATGAAAAGCCAGAAAATAGCTCCCGATATCCTCAACAAAGGAGTACACTTCAATGTTGGCAAAGTTGAACTCAAACTTGTGCCTTCAGGAAGTAGTTTTAAGTTAGAACCTGTTTTCAGTAGTTATAAAGAAGTAGATGTTGCTAATGCTGTTCGCAAAGCAACAGAAGCTTTAGATAACTCTCAATTTCAGAAATGGCTTCTGAAGCACGCAAAAGCTGGTCTGGGAATGGCACAGCAAGCAGAAAAAACAAAGAGAGCAAAATACTTTAACGAGGTTATCAAAATTCTCGAAGAAACACAATGATTAATATGCAAGTTGATTACTTTACTTTTATCGCAAATGGTGAGTTTGGGCAGTTCAAATTTGGAACTTTCTGGAATGAAGTTATTAAGGTGTTAGGAGTTCCGCCACTTTATGAACCAGCAGGTGAGGAGACAGCAGCATTAGCACGCTATGGAGACTTAGAATTTGCAATTCTAGATGAACGAATCGTTACCGTTTCCTTGGATATAAATTACTCTAAAATAGAGCTTCCAACAAACATTATTGTTAAAAACTTCGAGAAGCCTCAATTAGAAATAGTAAAAGTACAAGATATCCTAGAAGTACACAACGTTACTTGGGAGCGTATTGAATTCTTATGTGACGACTGGATTGATTATTATCGTACTTCTACTGGTGTACACCTCTCATTTGGAAAAAAACTACTTGGCAAAGTAGGTGCAGCCAGTCCTGACAAGTTATGGGGTATGTAAACCAGTAATATAATGTAGCATTTGAGTCAAGTTTAAGAACAACTACGACACCATCAGCAAGTAGGGACATGGTATCCTCGATTTCGTTGGCACGGCTGCACCCTTTATCGGTGCAGTAGCTGGAGGTGTTGCTGGAGGAATAGCTGGTGCAGCAGCAGGCGGTGTAGGGGCAATACCAGGAGCTTTAGCTGGTGCAGGAAAAGGATGGGCTATTGGAAGTAAGGTAGGTGATATAGCCGATGGTGTCAATGCCGGATGGTATGGCGCAGAAGGGGCATACTATGCTTCACAAGGAGATGAGGAGAAAGCAAAAGACGCATTTACTAATGCAGCTTTCTCATCAGCAGGTGTAGCACTCCCGTGGGTACTGTAATTCCCAAAGGAGGACCCAAAATAGGGCCGAATAAGTAATGACTTTCACACACTTTAATATACCTAGTGAACTTGAATTTTTAGAAGCATTTGGTGTAGAACCAAAGAATGCTAAACCTTCTGATGGTTTTTGGGACTATATTTTTGAAGGAGAGAATGGACTTAGCTTAAGGCTATCTTTCAATCAACATGAAGGCTCGATTCAAACCGCACTAATTCAAGGAAAGTTCGAGATAGCAACTATTAGCCATGAAGGGGCTGAAAATCTTGAGATTGTTTCAATGGTAAATGGTAACACAAAACTTTTAGGTACTTGTAATTACGGAAATGAGACAATCAATTTGGTTATCGAAATTAGTCCTAAGTTATATGTTAGTTGGTCATCACTTAAAAATGAGTAATGCTTATTTAGGATAATACGGAACTCAGTCAAGATAAAAAAACTACGACACCATTAGCAAATGGGATCATGGCATCCTCGACTTTGTAGGATTAACAGCCCCGTTTGTAGGAGCAGGCATCGGCTTCATCCTTGGTGGTCCTCCAGGGGCAACAGCAGGGTGAGCTGCCGGAGAAGTAGTTGGTAACATAGCTGATGCAGCCAATACAGGTTGGTATGGTAGTGAAGCAACTTACTATGCTTCCCAAGGAGATGAGGAGAAAGCTAAAGAAGCCTCAGTCAATGCGGCTTTTTCTGGAGCAGGCGTGGCTCTACCTTTGGTAGGTGGACGTGCGCTCAAGTGGCTGGGTAAAACCAAGGCCGGTAAGTTGGCAGGAGAGGGATTCCAGGCTTTGGGTAAGAGCAAGGTAGGTAAGTTAACCGGAGAGGGTCTGGAGTGGGCAGGTAAGCAAGGAAGTAAAGGAGTAGATTGGGCAGCTAAGCAAAGGGAGAATGTGATTGAGTGGGGTGGTAAGGCTGTTAAGGGGGCAGGTGAGCGTGGTAAGGAGATGCTTAGACCTGTCGATGAGTTGCTGACTGGGCGTAACATGGAGATGGTGGGTGTCCCTGGGGGAGGGAAACCCAGGGCTAGTACTCCGAAACCTGCACCTCATGCTCCTAGACCTAATGCTAGTAAGCCGACTAATGCTGGCAAGGTTAAACCAGAAGGAACTGATGAAATAGCCAATGCTGAAAAGGTTGCAGATGATCCTGAAGCGGTGAAAACCCTAACGGATACTGCTCCTAAACAGCGACTAGATGACTTATCTTCCAAAGAGTTGGATACAGAGTTGGAGTTGGCAGGAGATTTACCCCGTAAGCAAATTAATGAGCCGCCTTACATTGAGGAGGTAGAACTTCCCAACGGACATGAATGGAAGCGTCAAGAAGATGGAACTTGGTGTCGTTTTTCTGAGCCGAAAGGTGATAATTGTTTGTATTCTGATGCTAAAGAATTAGTCGATACAGTTAACAAAGATGCCCAAGAGGTAATAGCAGGAACAGGCAAAAATCAAAGAAGAAAGATGGCTGCAACTTCTAGGGCTGGTTCCTCAGAATCTGGAACAATCACCCAGCATTTTGAGAATATAAAACCCACTCAGCCCACTCATGAATTTCCGGGATTTGAAGTGACAGACAAATTAGATGATGGTTTTGTGATAACTGTGAAATCTCCAGATAAATTTATGGAGGAGCTGACCATTATTTATGACAGGCAGGGAACAACCCTACATCCAAAGCTAGAAGAGAAAATCCGAAATTTAGTCAGTGGAAAGGGAAGAACATTCTCAAGTAGAGACGGAGTTCCAGGACTTCATGCTGAAGTTCTGGCGGTTAATGCAGAACTTCATAAATTAACTGAGAAGGGAGAGGAAATTACAGAAGAAGTACTTAAAAAAATAGATGTTGCAACATATAGAGTTACTCCCAATCCAAAAAACTTGGAAGGAAAGCCTTTTCCAGCTTGCCCTAATTGCACCAAAATACTACAAGATAACAACATACTAACTGGAGTAACAGAAAAATAATGCTGATGATAAATATCAAGGAACTAAGTTGTATTAAAAATAAATATTTTTATGAAGAACAACTGTTTACCGGAGTTGGATTTAGCACTTCTGGTGAAAAAGTTAATAATTTCAACAAATTTGAGAATGGAATTAACGTTGGTGCTTACCAATGTAAGTATTTTCCCAATAAAATAAGTATTCCTCATATAAACATAGATTATATTGACTTCACAGGAGAATTCTTAGATGCTTTTGCACTTTACAAAAACAAAAAATTTTCTGGCATTGCCTATGAGCTAGAAGATGAGGAAGATGTTTGTTTAGCCAAGCATCTTTTCAAAGATGGAGTACCAGTTGGTTCAATATCTTGGCATTCATCCGGTGAGAAAAAAAGTTTAAGACTTGAGCGAGAAGGTATTGTTCAGGTTTTTGGATGGTTCCCAGATGGTGCTTTAAAAGAAATGGAACTGTACTCTCAAGAGCAGAGTGAGAGACTCATTAATGTTAGCTTCAATCAACCAAAACAGCTAAGAAATGTATGGATAGAAGAGAGTTATTTTGAGTGGATACCTAAGTATACAGCTAAACTTGAATTTCATTACCTTGAAACCGTAGATTCATTTAAAGATTTCACCATAAGTCCTACTTTTTCTTTAGTTGGTTTAGGAATAAACGATGCAGTATTTTGTGCTATTGGTTCCAATAAAAAATTTGGAAATTTATCTAAAATTACCATATCGAGAACTTCTATAAGTGAAGAAAGTTTCCTCAAGTTAGCAAACATAAATACTCTTAACGAAGTTATTATCCGTGACAAAAATCGCCATTTAACAAATATTGCGAAAAATTTGAAGTCTATACGAAAAGATTGTTTGATAAAATTGAACGGACAAGAAATAATGGTATTTTATAATGCATTGAAGGAATGATGTCCTTTTGAAACTTTTAGAATAACAAGTGTAGAAATTTTTCTCAATATGATATTTATTGTCTAAGAAAACAACTATGGTTAAAAAAGAAGACCCAACTCCTACCTCCACCTCCCCAAAAAACATTACAAGAAGAATATCAAGAAGCTTTGTTAAAAACTGGTATTCAAGCAGCTAACTTACTCACGGAATTAATTGACTTAAAAATTATGCCAGACCCCCGTGCCAAAGAAATGGCTGATGTGGCTATAGAAGTGATTAAATTAGTCAATAATAAAAATATAGCGTAAATGGGCGTTGGTAAATGAAGGTATGATGCGATTGCCCTCCGCTCATTACCAGAGGTAAACCCTAAACAAGAAAAAGTCTCTTGGTGTAAGGTACTGGAACATCCCGGAATTTAAGATAGTGAATTAGTAATTTATCGGTTATATACAGACGGTGGAGGTAATCATGATGTTATGGTTGCTTTGCAAAAACGTCATCATGTCCTTGTTACTCCAACTTAATCAATTTTCTCGACACCTTAACTGTAGTTGAAAAAAAGTTAATATTGCGTGAGAGCATTTGGGAGTATTTGGCAGGAAATGGAAGTATGCAAAGAGAAAATAAAGAAATTAAAAACAGATGAATATGATTATTCATCTAATCTTGGTGTTACAGAAATATCAAGTTGGTAATTTACCGATTCTCCTGCTTGAGAAACTACCACAAACTCATAAACTCCCGACTCTGACAACTCATTCCACCAACTATGTTCCAGGGAATCCTCTAAAACCGCTTCACCGCCGGCAGGAGGGTAAATAGAGAAAAGGACTCCCCTTGGGGCAGTTAAATCAACTCTGACAAACTCACCAGCTTCTAATTCCCCAATATAAACTTGTCCTCCTCCCGGTGCTAATTCTTTACTATCTTCATAGGAAGTTTGAGCTGCTGTTAAGCTAATTTTTTCTAACCCTTGTCCAGATTGCAAAGCTTTGAGTTTATCCAAAACAATGCCATGCCAAATTTGACCGATAGAAGTATCAAGAAAATCTTCCTGGGCTTGTTGAGGAAAGTATTGTAAGAATTCTCCATCAGCCAAATCAAAAAGAGTCTTACTGCTGAGATTTAATTCATTAGCTTGCCGTTGCCAACCTTGACGATCAGCTTCACGATATTTCCCCAAACCTCGGCGGGCTTCAGGAGAAAGGAATGCCAATTCCTCTAAGGTTTCCGAAGCGATTTTGTCCCAATTCGCACGTAATTGTGCATCTTCTGCTTCTTCAGTGAGGATGCGTCCTTCTTGGGCAGGATATTTTTGCCAAAATTGCTGATTGATTAATTCTAAGTAAAAATCGTAGTTAATACCCAAGTTAAGGCGCTTTTCCCTTAATTCTTGTTTACGTTGTCTTTCTTGGGAGGAAAGATTAAGAGAAGGTTGTGGTTCGGCATCGTCGATATCAGGAAAGCTAAGTTTTTTGGGGTCTTCTGATGCGGAGTTTTCCTCAGTTTTGTTGATTTGGTGTTCTATCCAAGTGCGGCCAGCAAACCAACCGATTAAAGCGGAACTGGCAATGAGTAGTAAGAGAAGGGAAATTTGACCTAATAGCTTGCCTACAGGTTTACTTTTGGTGAGGAAATAGGAAGATTGGGCTTGAACGATGGCCGGAAAATTTTGAGGAGAAGGCTGGGGAGGATGATCAAGATCATGGAGAACTTCAGTCGCTTCTTGATAGCGATCGCCTGATTCTTGGCTAAGCATCTTTTTTAGTACTAGTTGGAATTGGGGGGTAAGATTAATTTTTTCCCAATCCCACTGAGATGTTTGACGATTGAAGAGTTGCTGGGGCAGTTTTCCTGTTAGCAGTACTAATGCTGTTACTCCTAGGGCATATAAATCGCTATGGGTGGCAATAACACCTTCGGTTCGTTGTTCTGGAGGTGCATAACCTAGTTTTCCCCAACCAGGATAATTTTGAGAGGAGATATTAGCGACAACTTTTCTAATGCCTCCAAAATCAATTAATACTGGTAAAAGATCCCAAGTCCGCAGCAAAATATTATCTGGGCAGATGCAACCGTGAATTACTCCTTGATTGTGGATATATTGTAGTAAAGGTAAAATTTGCTTGAATAATGTGATGACTTCCTCTTCATCAAAGCAATGGCCTTGGCTTTTATGAGTTTCTAAAAAAGTACGATAGCTATGACCTTCTACATAATCTTGCACCAAAAAGAGGCGCTTTTTTTCGGCCTGCTTGTGGTGAAATAGTTCTCGAAAAGAAGGGATTTGGGGGTGTTTGAGTTGGTGGAGAAGTTTAAATTCTATGTGCAGTAACTTTTCTGCTTTAGCCCCATGGCGACTATCCGCCCCTGGAACAACTAATTCTTTAAGAATCCTAGTACCATGACCATTACTGACATCTTTTGCTAAGTAAGTATGACCCAGCTTGCTTTTGCTTAACTGACGCAAAATTCGATAGCGATCGCTTAAAATTTCTCCTGTAGTTATGGAACTAGACATAAATGGTTGGTTTTGAAAATAGTCAATTTTTTAAATATTCTGATTTGCGATCGCTTAATTATTATTCAAGGTCAATAGAGATGTTCAGTCAGATTCAGCATAAGTTTCACCTCCTGCTCTTTTTTCTTACTGTCTTAATATTTTCGGGAATAGTTGCTCAGCCAGCAATTGCTGTATTGAGACAACACCAAGATAGCCCAGGAATTATGCGTTACCATGTTCAACATTCTATTCGAGCAGGAAGCGGCACAACTTGGCAAGTAATTCTCTTTCCTAACTACAAATTAGCTCATCCAGAGCAGTATTATTTACGTTTGGTTGGTTTTCCTGGCTTAGCAGAATTTAAGCACCCTCAACCTTTAGAGATTATCACGGCTAAAGGGAAGTTGCTGCCCGCAGCAGATGCTTTTCCTGAATTTGCACCAGCTCCTAATGTTGGTCAATTTAAGGTTACAGATATTTTATCTCAGTTACCGGAGAATCAGCCTTTAACTCTTTCTATTTCCCTCCAAGGGGAAGAAGATTTGAGACTAAAAATTGCTTCAGAAGTGGTGGCAGAGTGGCAATTATTGGTTAATATTGATTCCCAGTGATAAACTCGCCCCTAAACTGGGGGACTTCTTACGGTGGAAAGTTAAAGCGATCGCTAATGCTTCTTTAGGGCAAGCTAAGGCTTTGGATAACATTCCTTTAGAGATGAAGAGATTTTTACTTAACCTAGAAACTGAAGGTCTTCAAGCCCTACAATTCACCCGTAGCATACCAGGTTTAGGGACTGCGTTGGTAGGCATGAAGTCTCCTCAATACGTTCAAGAAAACCTTACTTTGACTAAGGTTGCACCTTTAAAAGCAAGGGATTATGAGGGATTGTTTCGACAATAGTCCTTAGCTTAATAAATAACAAAGATTCTTTACTTTGTCACTCCTAAAAAGAAAGGTAATCTTTTCTCTAATCCCAAACGTATATCTTCATTTTCTTGGGCATATAAAGCAACAGAAGTACCTCCATCTAAATTGATGGCAGTTATTGCTTTGCCAGAAAACATATTTAAACACAACATATACTCCGCTAAATCAGTTAGGGAATATAATTCTGTGGTTGCCAGAAAAAACACTTCTCCTGCTTCCGTTGTTCCCAAAATAGACCGTAGATATTCTCCATCACCATTCAAGGAACTATGAATATAATCTTCTTGAATCTGATTATTTTTTAAAATAAGTGGCCCAGTTTGAAATTTAATTTTTTCATCACTATTGGTAGTGTAAGTAGAAGCAGGATAAATATTAATGGTTTCGCCAATTTCTACAATATGAGTAACTTGAACATCATCAGGTACTATAGGAGCAATGGTTGCTCCGCTAATTTCCAAAAGCCCTGAGTGACTGTAATCGCCATGAAAATATCCGGCGTTGATAGCAGTATTTAATTGATTAGTTTCGATGATTGACTCGAAACTCTGCAAATCTTGTCTGTCTTCCTGAACATAAAGTTTTAACTCTACATCACTTATCTTAAACAAAGACAAATAAATTCCCTCATCTTTGTAAACGTAAGTTTCAATATTTTTTTCTGTCTGGAAATTAGTATCTAGATTGGTATGAGATTGAGCAAAAATAGAGGAGAAACTTCCTGCAAAAAACGCTACTAAACAGGAACTGAGAAAGATAACAATATATTTTTTCATGACCTACTCTACTGGCGTGACACGCCTAAAACATTGCAATAGTAGGGGCGGGTTTTGAGTCAAATTGTGAGATTAACATTAAATTAAATACACCCGCCCTAACACACGATTTTAGCTGGGTCACGCTACTACAAACTATTTTCACCTTACTTTTCTGATAAATATTCTCTTTTCTTTTTGATTATTTATTTCAGAGTACGATAGAAGAAGAATAAAATCAATTTTTAACTGCCTGTTTTTGTTGCTTAAGATAAACAAATACAGACTTATCGCCAATATCTGGTGGGATAGCTTGAACAGACTTGCGTATGGCAAATATTAAGTAAAAAATAGCCCAAGTAGCTAACAAAACTTGTTCGGCCCCTAAAGATAAAATATTAGACATATGCCCTAGTAAAAGCAAGGGAATTAAAGGGGTAAGAATCTTCGTTTCTAAGCGATTAAAACAAAAGGCTTCTTTAAAGAAAATGCCTGTTAAAGCAGCAAAGAGAAAACCAACACCAAAGATGGTTAAAGGATGGTTATAGACAAAAACCGCTAAAGAATTGCCACTTTGCCAAGCTAATACTCCTGAAGCGATTGTCCCTACTAACCAAAAGCCTTGTAAAACTCGATGTAAGGGTTTGAGGTAAATATGGATGGTTGTTAGACTTACTCCTAAACCAAGGATAAAAACCCCAAACAATAAATTAGTGATTAATGAGACAGTGGGAGTAATTCCTTGCCACAATATTAAACCGCTGCCCAAAGCAAAGCTTAAAGCGGAAGCCATTAAACCTGCACGATAAACAACCACTTCAGCGCGATCGCGGTCATTAATGGTAAATTCCCCGAATTGCCCTTGATATATTTCTGTTTCTAAAGATGTCATTTTATCAGTTATCAATGATTAGTTATCAGTTATTTATTAGCTCAATTAGTAACTAGCAATTATCAATTATTTTACTAACCAAGCACGAATTTTTTGTACAATCCAAATTAGTTCTGCTTCTTTTAACTTTCGCCCAAAATAATTTTTGTTAAACAGTTCTGCATGGGATGGGTTGGAGACAATTATAATCCCTCTGGCACTATAAGAAGATGTTTTATAATAAATAGAAATATCTTGAATGGCATTGGTAATACCTATTTGTTTGCTTGTATAAAACCCTAAAAACTTTTTACTAATAGTAAAAGTATCTTGAGATAATTCCAGCTTGGTTTCAGCAAAGAGGCGTTCTTGAGTAAAAATTAAGATTAATAGAGTTAGACCTACAGGAGTAAGAAAAACTAACAAACAAGCTAAAACCACAATTGTTAGTGGCGCAGGTATTTTATCAAACTTTAAACGAGAAGGAATAATAATCTTTAATTGTTCTGGAGTTTGAGCAATTTTGATGGAAGTTTGAACAGGAGGAGGCAGTTGACCAGGTTTATAGTAAGAAGATGTAGATGTGGGTATAGTTTCTGCTTCTAAGGCTTGTAAAGCTTGGTTGGCAGATTGAAAGCGATTTTCTGGCGCAGGTTGGATCGCTTTTTCTAACCAAGTAATAAAATTGGCACTGACACTTTGTTGCGAGAGGCGATCGCGAAATTGCAATTGTAATTCTTTTTGGGGTAAATCTCCTGGGGCAACACCCCCTAAAAGATGAATAATTGTTGCCCCCAAAGCATAGAGATCCGAGGCAGGAATCGCCCTTCCTCCATATTGTTCCATCGGTGCATAACCATAGGTTCCTACAATAGTAAAAGTTGCCCCTTCCGCTGCTGCTTTGTCCTGAACTGCACCAAAATCTACTAGATATATTTGGTCATTCTCTCCTAAAATTAAATTGCTTGGTTTGATGTCACGATGGAGCAAAATGGGATTGAGGCTATGAAGATAAATGAGAATTTCTAAAATCTCTTTAGTTATTTGCTGAACTTTAGCTTCTGTTAACCTTTTACTTTCATTTAAGAGCTGTTTGAGAGAAGAACCCGGAATATATTCCTGTACTAACCCAAACCAAAGAAAGCGATCATCTATAGAAAAGTAATCATAATATTTAGGTATTTGACTATTCTGAAGCTGTTGAAGAATATTGGCTTCTCTTTCAAATAGTTTCAGGTCATCCCATTGAACATCCCCACCAAAAGCAAGTAACTTCACCACAGATAAGCGTTCAGGCATCTGCAAATCTTCAGCTAACCAAGTCTGTCTTCCAGCATTGTGACCTAACTTTTTAAGTAGTTTGTAGCGGTTATGTAAAATTTGTTGTGCTTCGAGCATAATATTTATAGTAATTCTATTAGAGAGGTGAACATAGAATTAAACGCTTTAGGCAATAAGCATTTTAGCAAGAGGCAAAAGATCAAAAATCAAGATTTAGCTCTACAACTTATTGAGAAACGCTACTATTACCATCATAGTCTATCAATTTAATCTAGAAGCTAACACTAATAATCAATGTTTAATGTTTAATATAGCCTACGGCAACGCTCACGCGAATAATGATAAATGGTATTAGCTGCCTATGCCAGTTACAGCATTTTTCCAGGGAATTTTGGGTGCTTCAAGTCTTGCCTTTGGAGCCTTTGTTGGGGTCATTTGGCGACCTCGTAGGGTATTTTCTGCTGCGATTATGGCTTTTGGTAGTGGAACTTTACTCGCTGCGATCGCCTTTGAAATTTCTCTTCCGGCTTATCACAACCACGGCTTTTTACCTCTGATTATTGGTTTTATGATCGGGGGAAGTTTATTCGTTTATTTAACTCAATATATTGACCAACAAGGTGGTTTTTTACGCAAACCAGCTTCTAGCCGTCGCTATCTTTATGAACACCGTAGTGATAAAAGCACCGATGTACTCAGTCGCATTTCCCATGTAGAGGTGATGCAAAACCTCCCTGATAAAGAAAGAGAAGCCCTGGCCCCTTTATTAAAAGCAAAAAATGTTCCTGCTGGAGAAATTCTTTGTGAAGAAGGTCACCCAGGGGAATACTTTTATATGATTGTCAGCGGCGAAGCAGAAGTCCGTAAAGGGCGTAAGGTTTTATCTCACCTCAAACCAGGAGAAGTATTCGGGGAAATGTCTCTATTGACCGGAGAACCCCGTTCTGCAACGATTATTTCCCGGACTCCTATGGAGTTATATCAACTGCACCAAGAACATTTTGGTCATGTGTTAAGTTGGTCACCTCATATGGCTTGGGCTTTAAGTCGTTCCTTAGCCCGTCGCTTACGTGTCGCTACTGAATCACAAGTTGCTGTAGAAAATAATTTAGATCGTTGGCGACAGCAATTAATGGATCAAGTAGAACTAGATATTTTGATGCGTGAAGATCCTAGTATCTTAGAAGGATTAGTAGAAAGTTCGGCCCCCTTAGCCATTATGGTAGGAACTTTAATTGATAACATTCCCGAAGCTGCCACCATCGGGTTAAATGCCGAAAATCCCCATTTAGGTTGGTCTTTCATTTTAGCTGTATTTATTTCCAACTTTCCCGAAGCCTTATCTAGTGCTGCGGGAATGCAACAAGCCGGAACTTCTAAAGTACAAATTCTCTCTCTTTGGTTAGGAATTGTGTTCCTAAGCGGCTTGTGTTCCGCCGCCGCCTATTCTGTTCAAGGTTATATGCCAGAATTGTTTGTTAGTTTAATTCAATCAATTGCTGGGGGAGCAATTCTTGCTATGTTAGCCAGTACCATGATGCCGGAAGCCTACGAGTTAGGAGGTGGCTACGTCGCTTTTTCCACAATCATGGGTTTCTTGCTCGGTTTTTGGGTTTCCTTTGCTCATTGATCATTAATCATTAATCATTGAACATTGATAACTACTCATTACACCTTTTATACATGAAAATCGATTACGTTCACTTCTACGTTGATGATACTCAGAAGTGGCGAGACTGGTTTAGCACGAAGATGAATTTTTCTACAGTGGCTAGGGGTTACAACCGTCACGATTGTACAGAAGTAATCGTTAATGGAAACGTTGTCTTTGTCCTCTCTTCTCCTCTAACTCCTGCTAGTCCTGTAGCAAAATATCTACAGCTACATCCTTGTGGAATAGCTGATATTGCTTTTACTACGAGTAATTTAGCTTCAGCAGTACAGCAAGCTGTTAACCAAGGTGCAAAAATGTTGGTTGCACCTCAGCGAGAAACTTTTCCCCAAGGAAGTATAAAGTGGTGTCAAATTGCTAGTAAATCTGGTTTACGCCATACTTTATCGCAACGGGAAGGCATAACTCCAATTTTTCCTGAATTAGGCGTAAAACAAGTCTCTAATGCTAATCTTGCTGAGAGCAACTTTACTGGCATAGATCATGTGGTACTTAATGTCGCAGCAGGAAAGTTAGCTGAAACTGTTACTTGGTACAACAAAGCTTTAGGTTTTCAACCACAGCAAAGTTTTAAAATTAAAACGGCCAATTCGGGTTTATCTTCCCAAGTAATGGTACACCCAGAAAGTGGTACAAAATTTCCCATCAACGAACCTGCTTCTCCTAATTCCCAAATTCAGGAATTTTTAGATGTAAATAGAGGTGCAGGCATTCAACATATTGCTTTACAAACTCCCCAGATTGTCCTCACCACCGCACAACTGAGAGAAGCGGGGTTAACTTTCTTACCTGTTCTAGAAAGCTATTATACTCAATTAGCTAAACGCCTCCCTCCTTTGAGCTTAAAAGAGGAAGAATTTGCCGCATTGAAAGAGCAACAAATTTTGATAGATTGTCAGCAGAAAATTAATTCTCAAACTAGTCAACCTTCACCTTTATTGTTGCAAATTTTCACCCAACCAGTTTTTAATGAACTTACCTTCTTTTTTGAGTTAATTGAACGTCGGGATCGCGCTGAAGGTTTCGGTGAAGGAAACTTTCGTGCTTTATTTGAAGCAATGGAACAAGAACAATTTAAACGAGGGAGTTTGTATTAATTGCTAACAACTTAAATCGTTCATGAAGCTACAGAAAAATCTGTGTACTGTCTCATTTTTAGCTCATGAAATGCCAAGACAATATCTTCTTTGGAAACACCTGCATCAACTAAATCATTGGCGATGCCATCTTCAGTCCAATCCTCCTCTATCCAAAATTTACCATCTACAATCCGAACATAGACTGTCATAAATGAAGCAACTATTTACACTGCTGAAATGATACTGACTACTGTAGGCAATATTCTAATGCTTATATTCAGACTCCTGTTGTCAATATGGTAATTGAAAGAGGAGGACGACAAGAAATAATAGATATCTCACGGGGTGACAAGTGCCTCGAAACCTTTTCTATTAAAGGTTCTAGCTCACCGATCTTCAAAAAGATTAGAGCTTGTTGACAGGTCTATTGATACCTAAATAGCGCTCACGACCACAGTAGCTTAGTTGCTTACAGTTTATATTACTCAGATGGTTTCATAATTGCGATCGCAAAGAGATTACCTAATTTTATTGGCAAGCTTGGGTGTCAATAAGTGTCAATTTTCAGAGAGTCAAATAAGCTGAAAGCTTTTGTAATATTAGCCTTCCAATCCCTTGTCACCCCGTGAGCATTTTCTTCTCTCTTTAGAGCTTTTTGTAGCTTTTCTTTTTGTTCTGATGTGAGATGATTTTTGGCTGGCATTTTACGCTGATTTTGATTTTAGATTATACCCTATTTAAAAGCATGACAGCTTAGTAATCTTCTGATAGTTAATCCACCAGAAGATATCCAATCCACTACTGTTCCTCCTAGCATAGAAACTGAGTATTTTATCTGGAAAGATAATCAACTTATACCTATCGAATAAAGTTAATCAAATCACAGGAAAAATGATGATTTGATTAACTCTATTCTTTTGTCTCCTATTAACAGGTATTGATTGACGGTGGGCAAGACAAAATAATAAAATCATAACAAAGAATTGCTCCCAACTTGCCCACCCTACAAAAGCGATCACTCCGCTAACGCGCAACCAATTTGCCACTAATCCCTAATTGCTTTTAAAACCCCTAATTCTGTTTGCATGGGTAGAACATCTAAAATATTTTCTTGGGCGCAATATTCTAAATCTGCTCGATTATTTAAACCTAATAAACGCTTGCCGTGGCTGGCAAGTTCAAACATTTTCACTAAATCATTTTGCCATTGACTATAAAGTGCGATCGCGGCGACAACTTCATCGTTACCAATAATTTCTACATCTTCAGTGTAAAAATCTTTGGCGATCGCCCCGGCACAAACAGTATCTTCTAAAGAATAACTTCCTTGCCATCCTGAACCCACTAACCAAACCGTTTCTGGTCGTTTCTTCTCTAAGTAGCTGATCACACTTTGACAGTTAACCAGAGCTGCTGTCACCACTGTAGGAGCCTTTTCTACCCTTTGTAAAGCACGAGTTCCATTAGTCGTAGAAAGGAACAGTCGCTTGCCTGCCATCAATTCTGCGCTACAGTCTAAAGGAGAGTTTCCTAAGTCGCAACCATCCACCTGTTGCCCCCCTCTTTCCCCCGCCCGTAGTCGCTTTTGGGCAGGCCAATCAGCACTTTTGGTAAGTAATTCTTCTATGTCTCTAAAGGCTTGTACAGCCTCTGCACCAGCCTCTAAAGCAGTGGCAATGGTAGTGGTTGCCCGTAATACGTCAATGACAACTGCACAGTCAGGTAAGCTGTCTGTAGGAGTCAATTCTGGGGTGTGATAAACAAATAGCTTCAATTTTTTGGCGGGTAGATGTAGATAGATTGCCGACCACTCATTCTATGACCTGAGTACCACGTTTGTCTACTAAATATTTTGATCAAAGAATATCAGCAAAATACTCCAAGTCTAATAGGGTATCTCATCGGTAATAACTTGATGGCAAAAAAATTAATTTTCTCGTTTTGCATATATTTTTAGACTTGGCGGAGAAATATTGCTAGTTAGTGCTGTAAAGGGTGATATTGATGGTAGCCACTCTATCTAGCTAGCTCAATTTTCACAGCAGTACTTTGAGAATAACGAATATAGGAAAGTAACATGATCAAGAAACTATTTCCGCTTTTTGTTTCAGCCTCTATAGTGGCTTTGAGTAGTACGTCAGCTTTGGCTGGCGAGCTTTCATTAATTGGCTCAGAATTAAAATATCGTGCTGAGTCTCAATTCACTCCAACGGGTCAAATATTTGTAACCTCATTTCCAGCATCTGCAATTGTCAGTGAGTCAGAGGTAGAGTTTCCCGATGTTGAGAGCTTGTTTGATCCATCAAGTGGTGTTCCTCCAGGGCTTATTGGTTCTTTTGTCAATATGGCAATCGATGTCGGGGCAGATTATATCGAATTTGACTATGCTAATGCAGGATTTGGTCGGTCTGCAAGTGGGTTTAAGAACAATGATGTGTTTACATTCACAGCACCCATTGCTTTGCAAATTACAGATGCGGTGATAGATGAACGAACCAACATAGGTTTGACACCTGAGCGGGTTACATTTGTAGGAAACGAATTATCTGTAAATTTTGAAAGCTTGCGATATAATCCCGAATCTTTTGCCCGCATCAACTTAACTACCGAGGAAGCTACCAATCCAGATCCAGCTTCTGTTCCCGAACCTAGTACAACCTTTTTCTTGGCTGGTGTCGTCCTGTTTGGCATCGCTTCTAAACGCTGCCGACGTAATCAAGAAAGCTAACTTTCACATTAGAACTAGATATGGTCAGAGGTAATAGGCGATGGTATATTACCTATTACCTATTACCCATTACTTATTATTCCCACTCAATAGTTCCAGGGGGTTTAGATGTAATATCATAAACCACTCGGTTAACTCCGTTTACCTCATTAACAATACGGTTAGAGATGGTTTCTAATAACTCATAGGGAACACGCGACCAGTCGGCTGTCATACCGTCTTCGCTAGAAATTAACCGTAGTACTATAGGATGAGCATAGGTACGCTGATCTCCCATGACTCCTACGCTGCGGACAGGTAATAAGACAGCGAATGCTTGCCAGAAGTCGTGGTACATTCCTTGCTTGCCAATTTCGTCCCGGACAATGTAGTCTGCATCCCGAAGAATATTGAGCCTTTCTGATGTCACCTCGCCGATGATCCGAATTGCTAAACCTGGTCCCGGAAAGGGATGGCGGCGAACAATCTCTTCCGGCAAGCCAATGGAACGAGCGACTTTGCGTACTTCATCTTTAAAGAGTTTGCGTAGGGGTTCAACTAGCTTAAAACGCAAGTCTTTTGGTAAACCCCCAACGTTATGATGGCTTTTGATTTTCACTGCTACCCGCTCTCCCGTTTGTGGATCTACGTTGGTATCAGCAGATTCAATGACATCAGGGTAAAGGGTTCCTTGGGCTAAGTAATCAAATGGCCCTAAACGCTTAGATTCTTCTTCAAAAACGTTGATAAACTCATGGCCGATACGACGACGTTTTTCTTCTGGATCAGTGATACCTTTAACTTTAGCGAGGAATTTGTCTCTTGCATTGATGTATTCTACAGAGATGTGAAAACGTTTAGCGAAGAGATTCATTAACCTTTCTGGTTCACCTTTACGCATGAAGCCCTGATCAATGAACATACAAGTTAGTTGATCACCAATGGCACGGTGTAGTAGAAAGGCGAGGGTGGAAGAGTCTACACCTCCAGAAAGGGCTAGTAGTACTCGTTTTTTCCCTACCTTGCCACGAATTTCCCGAATAGATTCAGTGACAAAGGTTTCTGTTGTCCAAGTTGGTTCACACTTACAAACATCGTAAACAAAGTTGCGGATTAGTTCCATGCCGCCGATGGAGTGGACAACTTCTGGGTGAAACTGAACACCGTAAAATTTCTTTTCGTGGTTGGCGATCGCTGCACAACGGGTATTCTCTGTATGTGCCAGAATTTCAAAGCCTGGGGGTAATAAGCTGCAAGAATCTCCATGACTCATCCACATAGTTGAGCCGTTTTTGATTTTTTGTAAGGTTATGTTAGGGTTGTCGATGATGAGGGAAGCTTTGCCATATTCCGCCCGTTGCGCGCGTTCAACTTTCCCCCCTAATTGCCTAACCATAAGCTGCATTCCATAGCAAACTCCCATGACGGGAACTCCTAATTCCCAAATTTGGGGATCACATTGAGGAGCGCCTTTGTCATAAACTGAGTTCGGACCACCGGACAAAATAATCCCCGACGGGTTAAGCTGTTTAAGCTGTTCGGCGGTGGTACGATAGGAAAGTACTTCAGAGTAGACTTGAGTTTCGCGAATGCGACGAGCAATTAGTTCTGAATATTGAGAGCCAAAGTCGAGAATGATGACGATTTGGCGATTGAGACTTGTTTGTCTAGCAATTTTAGGTAAAGTCTCTACTGGTGGATGCACTTGTTGAGTTGAAATAGTCACTGGAGTCCTGATGAATGTAGATGTGAATGTGAATGTAGATGTGAATGAGAAACAGAGCCGCTACTACTTTGGGTAGAGGCGACGCTCCTAATTGCAGAGTGATATCTGCTTTCAGAGGCTTGTTATTCTGGCAAGTAATTGAAAAAAATTTTATATATTCGGTACACAATAGCACATTTCTTTTAAGATTGCCGTACCCAAAGAACTTTTTATGATAATTTTTCTTTCTCTGTTAAATAATACCGAGCCAACTTCAACTGTTCGGTCGCTATGTTTGCGGATATAGCCTTGGGAACGCAGATCAATAGTAGCGGCGATCGCACCATAAACTATCTCTACCCAATTACTCTTATCCCTAGTATCTAATTTTTGTAAATATTGTAATCCGGCTTCGATGGTGGCAAGGTCAAATATTTTTTGTAAATCTGCTGTTGCTAAACCGGCTTTGGCACAGTGGGCAGTAAAAATTTCCTGCCTGCCATCGGCGAGGTGATGGTGGGTATGAAAAATCCCTCCTGCTAGCTTAATTAGCTTGCCATGATAACCAAAAAGGAGCAGAGACTTAACTCCTTGTAGAGCGGCTTCTACGAGCATTGGCCCCAACCAATTAGCTGTCTTTACTAATTGTCCCTCTTGCAAACCCAATTTTCTGGCTAAATCTAAACCATTTTCCCCTAAACAGAAGACTAAGCTCTCAAACTGACTAGCTTTTGTGGCTAATTCCTGGCGATAAATCTCTAGTTGTCCAGGGGCGCTTAGGGGTTGAGAAATACCAGTAGTACCTAACAGAGAAAGCCCTTCCACCACCCCAAAAGCTGCATTAGATGTTCTTTGGGCTAATTTACGTCCTTCCGGAAGAATGAGCGTTACCTCAATCAATTCTCCTGGCTGACATAAGGGCTGTAAATTACTTTCAAATAGCCTTTTGGCATAACCATAAATAGCGGCCCTTCCTTGGGCTTGCAACTGGCGACCAATTCCTTCTCCGCCCTTAATGACAACTTGCTGTTGCCCCTTTCCTTGTAGCGGTTTAACTTCCACCACTGCCCATAAAGGAGTATGGCGAGTTAAATCCAGATTGTCTCCAGGGTCACTACGGGTAATAGCAAGAGCTTTGTTTGCCCCCAACTTAGCAGCTTGTTCTATGGGGATTTCTACTTCAATAGCCGGTTCGAGCAAATCCAGAGTAACACTCTCCCCTACTTCTGCTTCTCGCCAACAGCGCAAAGCTGCTAGGGCGGCAGCACAAGCGAAGACTGGTAAAGTATATCCCGAAAGAGGCTGATTGTTCATGAAAAAGAAAAAAAGATGATTAGTTTTGGCCAGGCTTTAGGATATAGGATATGTATATGTAACGGTACTGAATCTACAAATAATGTCATAAGCACCCTTATATCTAAAAAAGGGTTTATCAGCAAGCAAAATCAGGGGTGTATTGCTATCTATATGTAATTTACTGATTTTATGTCAGCGATCGCGCCTATGCTTATTTTTTACTGTAATCTCGGCACAAAAAAGTTAGTTGAATACTTGAGTTTACCAACTAAACCTTTTCTGTCAAGTTGGGAGGTAAAGTTATGAATAAACCTGTAATCATTTGTGTTGATGATGAAAGAGTTGTTTTGATTAGCCTCCGAGATCAACTGATTCAACAGCTTGGCAATAAATATGAAATAGAATTAGCTGAGGGCGGGGAAGAAGCTTTAGAGATTCTGGAAGAATTAACTGAAGAAGGGTTTGAAGTTCCTTTAATTATTTCCGATCAAATTATGCCGGGAATGAAAGGAGACGAATTACTCATAGAAATTAACGAGCAATACCCCAGAACCCTGAAAATAATGTTAACAGGTCAAGCTAGCGTTGATGCGGTGGGCAAGGCTGTTAACTTAGCTAATCTTTACCGCTATTTGGCTAAACCTTGGCAAGTAGAAGATTTGGGGTTTACTGTTCAAGAAGCCCTAAATAGTTATTTCCAAAATAAGAAGCTGGCAGAACAAAATACTCAACTTTTAGAACTCAACCAAGCCTTATCTCGCTTTGTTCCTAACCAATTCCTCAAACTATTAGATAAAGATAGCATCATCGATATTCAACTAGGTAATTCAGTACAAAAAGAAATGTCGATTCTTTTTGCAGATATTCGTAACTTTACTACCTTGTCTGAAACTATGACACCGGAAGATAACTTTAAGTTTATTAATGGTTATCTTTCCCGGATGGAACCAGCAATTATTGATAATAACGGTTTCATTGATAAGTACATTGGTGATGCCATAATGGCCTTATTTGGGGGCAACGCGGATGATGCTTTGCAAGCAGGAATTGCTATGTTAAAAAGTCTCCACAAGTATAATAAAACTCGTCATAGTCCTAATCGAGAACCACTAAAAATTGGCATTGGTATTAATACAGGACAGTTAATGTTAGGTACAATTGGCGCGAGTTCACGTATTGATAGTACGGTAATTAGTGATGCTGTCAATTTAGCTTCTCGTTTAGAAGGCTTAACTAAGCGTTACGGAGTTTCTTTTTTAATTACGCAACAAACTTTTTCTTTACTCAAAAATCGCCATGAGTATGCAATTCGCTTTATTGATAAAGTTAAAGTTAAAGGAAAGTCAGAATTAGTAACAATTTACGAGGTTTTTGAAACAGATGAAGCCGAAATCAAGGAGAATAAAAAAGCAACAGGGTCTTTATTTGAACAAGCTTGGTTACTTTATAATCAACAATCTTTTCAGAAAGCAAAACGGCTTTTCAGCGCTTGTTTAGAAACAAGCCCTCAAGATAAAGTAGCTCAATTTTATTTTAATAGCTGTTCTTCCTAAGTAGCTTTTCAATGTAGATAAAAGCTACTCATAATTTAACTCAAAAATATATCTAAATATTTCACCTTATAATGCTTCTGTCTCTACACCAATGGCACACCTCAACTCTTTGTTAACCGCTATATCAAGAAAAACTCCCCTACGAACAGTTTTAATTGTTCCCTTTGTGGTACAAATTTTCGCAGCAGTTGGATTGGTAGGTTATCTTTCCTTCCGTAATGGGCAGCGAGCTGTTGCTGATTTGGTAAATCAGTTAACCGAAGAAACTAGCGCCCGCATTGAACAGCACGTTGTCAATTATCTCAACAAATCTCAAGATACCTTGTGGCTCAATCAGGGCGCGGTTCAAAGTGGTAACTTAGACCTCAATGATTTTGATAAATTACGGCGTTATTTCTGGCAAGTAGTTCATGAAGGGGACTATGAGGGATATCTTTCTTATGGTAACGAACAAGGAGAATTTGTTGGTGTTGAGTATCGCGAAGATGCCACGGTTCAGCTTAAAATCAGAACTAGTACCATTACTCCCCAGCGAGAAACCTATTTATTAGATGAGGAGGGAGAGCCTCAAGAGCTATTAGAAGCTTCTGAATATGACCCCCGTACTCGCCCCTGGTACAATGCCGCTAAGGAGGAAGGAGAGGCTACATGGAGTGAAATTTATCCCTTCTTTTCTAGCAAAAATACCATCCTAGGAATTTCACCTGTCTATCCCCTTTATGATGAGCAGGGTAAGCTGCTGGGGGTTTTATGTATTAATGTTAGATTAACTCGAATCACAGATTTTATCAATCATTTGTCCATTAGCCCCAATGGACAAAGCTTTATCATGGAGAGGTCAGGGAATTTAGTTGCCGGTTCAGAAATCCCCCAACCCTTCAAAATAATCGGTGACGAGGAAGATAAAGAAATTGAGAGAATTTCAGCCGCCCAAAGTGACAACGCTGTTGTTAAGGCGACTGCCCAACATCTACTTGAACGCTTTGGTGGCTTCCAGGATATTCAGAAAAGTGAAAAACTCAAATTTCAAGTGGACGGAGCCTGGTATTATGCTCAGGTGCTACCAATTCAAGATGGGCGTGGCATTGACTGGTTAACCGTTGTAGTTGTGCCAGAGCAAGATTTTATGGAGGAAATCAATAAAAATGCCCGTACAACCATCTTCTTATGTTTAGCAGCTTTAGTTATAGCAACTCTAATTGGCATTGCTACCTCTCGCTGGGTTATTGGGCCTATTTTACGTCTCAATGCTTCTGCTAAGGCTATTGCTCAAGGAGAGTGGCAGCAAACTCCTGTTAGTAAAAGGTCTGATGAGTTGGGGGAACTAGCTACTTCGTTTAATAGTATGGCCCAACAACTGCAAACTTCCTTTGCTACCTTAGAAAGCAAAAACCAAGCATTACAAAAATTCGACAAACTCAAAGACGAATTTCTTGCCAACACTTCCCATGAACTTCGCACTCCCCTTAATGGTATGATTGGCATTGCAGAATCTATGATTGATGGTGCAACCGGAAAAATGTCTCCTCTACAAAGGCAAAATTTAGCACTGGTTGCTCAAAGTGGACATCGTTTGTCTAGCTTAATTAATGATATCCTCGACTTTGCTAAACTGAGGCACAAAAACATTGAACTACAACTAAAACCAGTAGGACTAAGGGCCGTTGTTGAAGTTGTCTTAAGCCTCAATAAAACCTTGGTTAGGGGTAGAAACGTGCAACTTATCAACGCTGTACCCAGAGATTTACCGGCTGTAGAAGCTGATGAAAATCGCCTGCAACAAATTCTCCACAACCTGATTGGCAATGCCATTAAGTTTACCGAACAAGGTTCTATAGAAGTCCATGCTGAACTCATGAATGAGCAGCAAAGTATTGCTGTTACTATCTCTGATACAGGTATTGGCATCCCGGCTGACAAACTAGACAGCATCTTTACCTCATTTGAACAGGCTGATGGTTCCACTGCTAGGGAATATGGCGGTACAGGCTTAGGTTTGGCAGTGACGAAAAAGCTAGTAGAGTTGCACAAGGGGCAAATTTGGGTCAAGTCTGCTGTAGGAGAAGGTTCTGAGTTTAGCTTCACTTTACCTGTATCCTCTGTGGCTGCTTCAGCTTTTAGCCTTGAATCTTCCTTAGCTAATCGCTCTGTCCCCAAGCTGCTAAGCTCAGAGGAAATAGAAGTAGACAGCAGCCCACAAGCCCCTAACTCCGAAGGTTTTAAAATTCTGATTGTGGATGACGAACCTGTTAATCTTCAAGTCCTTGTTAACCACCTATGCTTAGAAAACTATGTGATTACTCAAGCTGCAAATGGTAAGGAGGCCCTTGCCGTGTTGGAAAATGGCCTGCGCCCTAATGTGATTTTGCTTGATGTCATGATGCCAAAAATGACAGGCTATGAAGTTTGCAAAAAAATTCGCAAAAAGTTTCCTGCCCATGAACTACCGATTTTGATGTTAACAGCCAAAAATCAGGTTAATGATTTGGTCGAAGGTTTGCAAGTAGGAGCTAATGATTATCTTACCAAACCGATTAATAAAAATGAATTATTAGCCCGTTTGAAAACTCATTTAAAATTGGCTAATATTAGTATGGCTTACGGTCGCTTTGTCCCCCATCAATTTCTCGAATTCTTGAATAAAGAAAGTATTGTTGATGTTGAATTAGGGGATGAAGTAGAAAAAAAGATGTCTATTCTTTTTTCTGATATTCGTGACTTTACCAGCATTTCTGAAAAGATGAACCCGAAAGATAATTTTAAATTTATCAACGGTTTCTTTTCCCGTATGGAACCAGCAATTGTTGATAATAATGGCTTTGTTGATAAATATATTGGCGATGCAATTATGGCTTTATTTAGTGGTTGTGCTGACGATGCCATTAAAGCTGGCATTGCCATGTTACAAAGTCTTAGTGAATACAATTTAACTAGGCAAAGACCAGGTAGACAGCCTTTAAGAATCGGTATTGGCATCAATACAGGCAACTTGATGTTAGGGACTGTAGGGGGAAAAAGTCGGATGGATGGGACAGTAATTAGCGATGCTGTTAATTTAGCTTCTCGTGTTGAAAGTATTACTAAAGATTATGAGGTTGCTTTATTAATTACCCAAGCAACCTTTGCTGATTTAAAAAATTCTGATGATTATGCTATCCGGATTATTGCCCAAGTTCAAGTTAAAGGTAAATCCCAAACCACCCTAGTTTACGAAGTTTTTGATGCCGATCCTCCAGAAATCAAAGCTCATAAATTAGCAACTAAAGAATTATTTGAAGAAGCGCGATCCCTCTATGAAAAAAATCTTTGGGGTGAAGCTACAGAAAGATTTACCCGCTGTCTGCAACAAAATCCAAGGGATAGAGTAGCACAAATTTATTTAGAACGTTGTGAGCAACAAACCTGTGTTAGTTAGTACTGATCATCAATGCTTTAGCCCCTGGCAATCCACAATGTCAGACAATTGATCATTTCTCATTACTTTCAGGAAAAAGGAAGTTCAATCTCAAACTTTGTACAATACTTATAGCATTAAGTTTTAAGACCTGAGCAAAACATAAAATAGTGATGACAGAAAATCCTTTATTAATCGGTTCCGGACTACCAGCTTTTGAGAAAATTACCCCAGAACAAGTAGTTCCGGCGGTAACTCAACTTTTAACAGAATTAGAAACAGAACTTACTAGCTTAGAAGCGAAAGTTACTCCCACTTGGTATGGTTTAGTAGAACCCCTTAATCGTATCGAAGAACGTTTGCGTTGGACTTGGGGTATTGTTGGGCATTTAATGGGAGTGAAAAATAGCCCCCAGTTACGGGAAGCGCAAGAAAAAGTTCAGCCGGAAGTGGTGAAGTTTATTAGTCGGTTGAATCAAAGCAAACCTATCTATGAGGCTTTTAAAGCCCTGGGAAAAGGAAAAGACTTTGAATCATCTCTCCAACCAGCCCAAAAGCGTATTGTGGAAGCTGCTATCAAAGATGCAGAGCTGGCTGGAGTTGGCTTAGAAGGAGAAAAGCGTGATCGCTTCAACGAAATTCAACTTGAACTTGCAGAGTTGGGAACTAAGTTTTCTAATCATGTTTTAGACGCGACTAAAGCCTTTAGCCTGACCCTAACTACCCCGGAAGAAGTGGCCGGTTTGCCAGCAAGTTTGTTGAGTTTAGCAGCCCAAGCTGCAACGGAAGCAGGAGAAGCAGCAGCTACAGCAGAAAAAGGCCCTTGGCGCATTACTTTAGATTATCCTAGTTATGTTCCTTTCCTCAAATATAGTCAGCGCGAAGACTTACGAGAGAAAGTCTATAAAGCTTTTATTAGTCGTGCTTCCCAAGGAGAATTAGATAATAATCCCTTAATTCAACGTATCTTGGAGTTGCGGCAAGACAAAGCCAATTTATTAGGATTTTCTAGCTATGCTCAATTGAGTTTAGCTAAGAAAATGGCTCCTGATGTCGCAGCAGTAGAAAAACTCTTAGAAGAATTGCGCCAGGTTAGTTATGAAGCAGCCCAGCAAGAATTTGCTGAATTAAAAACCTATGCGGGTAAAGAAGACTTGCACCATTGGGATATTGGTTATTGGGCAGAAAAACAACGGGAAGAAAAATTTGCTTTCAATGAAGAAGAATTACGGCCCTACTTCCCCTTAGCCCAAGTATTAGAAGGTTTATTTAACTTAAGTAAGCAGCTTTTTGGTATCACCATCACCCCCGCAGATGGGCAAGCCCCTGTATGGCAGGAAAATGTACGTTATTTTCAAATCGCTGATGAAACCGGAGAAGCGATCGCCAGCTTTTACCTCGATCCTTACAGTCGCCCCAGTGAAAAGCGTGGTGGGGCTTGGATGGATGAATGTCTAATTCGTGCCAAATTAAAAGAGGGAGTACGCTTACCCGTCGCTTACCTAGTTTGTAACCAAACTCCTCCGGTGGGGGATAAACCTAGTTTAATGACCTTCAATGAAGTAGAAACCCTCTTCCATGAATTTGGTCATGGTTTGCAACATATGCTTACCAAAGTAGACTATCCGGGAGCCGCTGGGATTAATAATGTGGAATGGGATGCGGTGGAATTGCCCAGCCAATTTATGGAAAACTGGTGTTATCATCGCCCCACCCTTTTTGGGATGGCGAAGCATTACGAAACAGGAGAAACTCTACCAGAACATTATTACGAAAAACTCAAAGCCGCCAAAAATTATCGCAGTGGTACAGCCATGTTACGCCAACTCCACTTTAGTCTGTTGGATTTAGAATTGCATCACCGCTATGAACCTCAAAGTCAAGAAACTCCCCAAGATATCAGAAACCACTTAGCCCAAACTACCACCGTCTTACCTCCCTTACCAGAAGACTCTTTCCTTTGTGCCTTCGGTCACATCTTTGCTGGTGGTTATGCTGCTGGGTACTATAGCTATAAATGGGCAGAAGTTCTCAGTGCCGATGCTTTCGCAGCTTTTGAGGAAGCTGGGCTGAGTGATGAAAGTGGAATCGCTTCTATGGGTAAACGTTTTCGAGACACAGTTTTGGCATTGGGTGGTAGCGTTCATCCTTTAGAAGTCTTTCAAGCTTTTCGAGGGCGAGAACCCCAGACTCAACCTTTATTAAGACATAGTGGGTTAGTTATTGCCAACTAGTTGTTTATACTAGGGTAGAATCAAGTTGGCAAGCTCTTAAGAGTGTATATACTTGAACAGCTATTTGAGGACAAAAGTGCTAAATTTTGGCAATAGCTTTATTAAATAGCTAAAGTATAACTAACCTAGCTGATGTGACTATCTTTAGTCGCAATAAATGAATTAATTCATTTAGCGGTTAGACTTGCCACTGCTCCTCTTGCTCCTTTAACTAACTTGTTATGCAGCCGCGCCCTTCTTCCTCCGCCTTGCCTGCATTAGAAGATATCATTGATTATCAAACTTCTGTAGCGCTTTCTACTACGTTAGTAGCTGAAGTTCTGCCTACCTTAGTTGGAACCGTTAATCATTGTCTTTTAAATAGTTCTTCTGCTCTAGATTCAAAGACAATAGAACAGACTCACAGTAATTACATTATTGTTGAATCAAGGGAACACTTCCTAGGTATTTTAACTGAGCGAGATATTATTCGCCTCATCATTAGTAAGAGAAATTGGCGAAAAGTAGAAATTAGTGAAGTTGTCAGCCAATCTCCAGTTCCTTTCACCTTAGCTCAGAATTGTGATCTCTTTTCTATCTTGGCAGTATTTAGTAATAGAAAGATTCACCATTTGCCAGTAATTAAAGGAGATAGCCAACAGATTGGCATCATCAACCTAGAGAGTCTTTACTCATTGCTCCCACCTGAGTTGATGACAGAAAGTAAGGTAGAAGAAGCGATGGTAACTCCGGTGGTTAAAACCTCCCCTAGCACTTCTTTGCTTGATGTTGCTCAGTTGATGGGAACTCACCAAGTTAGTTCCGTAGTTATTGCGACAGAAAAGGAAGGAGAAAGTGCTTTTTACCCTGTGGGGATAATTACTGAACAAGACTTAATCCAGTATCTTTATTTGGGAGTCAGTTTCTCCACCTTAGAAGCCCAAAAAGTAATGAGAACAACCTCATTTTCTCTCCAGCCCCAGGACTCCCTCCAGAAAGCTTACCAAAAAATGCAGCAGCAAAAATCAAAGCATTTGGTAGTGGTTAATCAAGAAGGGGCTTTACAAGGAGTAATTACGCAAATGAGCTTGCTGCGTTCGTTGGATTTGGAACTGCCTGAAGCACCTAACTTAGTTGAAGTTAAGCAAAGTCAAATAGAAGAAATAAACCAACGCTTAGAAGAAGAAATAAATCAACGTCAAGCCGCAGAAGCAGCCTTTCGTGAACAGCAAATTCGCCTAGAATTAATTAATAGTATTGCCCTGAATGTAACAGCAGATATGTCTTGGGAAGAAATTACTGCCTATACAGTAGAGCAAGTGAGCAATTATTTTCCCTATCTGCGAGTTGACTATTCTACTATTGACCAGCACAATAAAATAACTATCATTAATTCCGCAGGGCTAAAAGAAATACCCTCTGTAGTGGGTACTGTAGTTGATCTTTCTGCCGCTCCAAAATACCTGCAAGCTTTAAGAAACAACAAATTAGTTACTATCAATGATGTTAGGGCTAATTCTCCTTTAGAACCTCTTTTAGAGCAACTCTCAGCCGTAGCAATTAATTCTCTCCTTGATGTTCCTATTTTTCATGGTCAGGGTCTAATCGGTTTATTAAGCTTTTCTAGCCCCACTAGCCATTTTTGGAGCGAGGGGGAAAAGACAACACTCCATTCTGTGGCAGACTGGCTAGCCTTTGCCCTTAAACAAGCCCACTCTCAACAAGAAAAACATAAAACAACAACTCAATTAAATTCTACAGCTTCGCGACTCACTGCCTTAATTGAAAATCTCCAAAGCGGAATTTTGGTAGAAGATGAATTCAGAAAAATTGCCCTGGTCAATGAAAAATTCTGCGAACTATTTGCTATCCAGGCTAATCCTCAAGACCTTATTGGTATAGATTGTAGCAATGCTGCCCAAGAGAGTAAACACTCATTTGCCCATCCAGAACAGTTTGTTGAACGGGTACAACAAATAATTAACCAACGCCAGGTTGTGGTTAATGAAGAAATAGCCTTTACAGATGGTCGAGTAATGGAACGGGACTATATCCCTATTTTCATTGGTGATCGCTTCGGTGGGCATTTGTGGAAATACAAAGATATTAGTGATCGCGTCCGCAATCGCTTAGCGCTTCAACAGCAACTGCAACAAGCTGTCTTAATCGAAAAGATCACCACAGAAATTCGCCAAAGTCTAGACTCAGAACATATTTTTCAGACCACTGTTAAGCAAATTGGCCAAGCTTTTGGAGTTAGTCGTTGTTTGCTCCATACTTATAAAGCTATTCCTATCCCAGAAGTTCCCATAGTTGCAGAATACTTAAAAGGAGATTATTACTCTTTAGCTCAAACCAAAATTCCTGTAGCAAATAATGCCCATGCCCAAGCCGTTTTAGCCCAAGATGGAGCTATCACTTCTGATGATGTAACTGTAGAGCCTTTACTCCAACCAGTACAGGAACTTTGTCAACAGCTTGAGGTTAAATCCATGTTAGCCATTCGTACCTCCTATCAAGGGGAGGCTAATGGAATTTTAGCCCTTCATCAGTGCGATCGCCTTCGCAACTGGAGTAACGAAGAAATTAAGCTGCTGGAAACTGTAGCAGCCCAAGTCGGCATTGCCTTGGCACAAGCCCGTTTATTAGAGCAGGAAAAACGGCAAAGAGAAACCTTAGCAGAACAAAACTTTGCTTTAGAAAGGCTGATTAGTACCGCAGAGCAAGCAAATCGAGCTAAAAGCGAGTTTCTAGCGATGATGAGCCACGAAATTCGCACCCCCATGAATGCGGTTATTGGCATGACGGATCTTCTGCTTGATACAGACTTAACTTACCAGCAAAGGGACTTTAGCCAAACTATCCGTAGTAGTGGCGAAGCTTTACTAGGCATCATTAATGATATTCTTGACTTTTCTAAGATTGAAGCAGGGAAACTTGACTTAGAAGAAGAGCCTTTTAACTTAAGAACCTGTATTGAGGAATCTTTAGATATCGTTGCTCCTAAAGCAGCAAAAAAAGACCTTGAACTGGCTTACCTAATCGATAAAGGTACACCAGAAAACATTATTGGCGATATTACCCGCACTCGACAAATTTTTGTCAACCTATTAGGCAATGCTGTCAAATTTACAGAAAAAGGTGAAGTAACTATTTCTGTCATTGTTAGGCGGTTGGATACAGGAGTTAATAGTGCCGTTGCTAATTTAGACGAAGACTTGAGCGCCAATAAATATGCGATTCGCTTTGAAGTTAGAGATACAGGTATTGGCATCGCCGCAGATCGTTTAGGCAGTTTGTTCAAACCTTTTAGTCAAATTAGTTCTTCGATTAGCCGTCACTATGGAGGAACAGGACTAGGGCTAGCTATTTCTCAACGTTTATGTGAGATGATGGGGGGCAGGATTTGGGCTGATAGCGATGTCGGTAGGGGTTCTACCTTTTATTTTTCCATCGTTACTGAGTCAGTAGATGAGCAAACTTCCACCTCACAAGAAAGCTCTTTACTAGCTCAAAAATGCCTCTTAATTGTTGAACCTCACCAAATCAATCGAGACAACCTCACTATCCAAGCTCAATCTTGGCAAATGGATACCATTGCTGTTGCCTCTCCAGAAGCAGCTTTAGAGCTATTGAAGCAAAAAAAAGTTGATGCGGCCGTATTTGACCGACAAATGCCAGGAGTTACCCAGCCAACTTTAGCCGAATCAATTCATCAACAACCCAACTATCGAGAGTTACCCTTAATTTTATTAGGGAATATTGGGCAACAAGAAACTGCTCAGCTTCAGGTTAATTCTCAAGCCATTTTTTCTGTAATTAAGCCTGTTAAAAAGTCCCAGCTATACTACAGCTTAATTGAAGCTTTTCGTGGTAAACCTCCTGTGGTGAAGAAAAACCCCAAACACTCTTTATATCTTGATGCCGAAATGGCCAGAAAGCATCCTCTAAATATCTTGGTTGCCGAGGATCACTCAGTTAACCAAAAAATGGCTCTATTAATTTTACAAAGATTGGGTTATCAAGGGGATCTTGCTAATAATGGACTTAAGGCCCTTGAAGCAGTCGCCAAGAAGAACTATGATGTCATACTCATGGATGTACAAATGCCAGAGATGGATGGTTTAGAAGCTACTACTCGCATTCGCCGAGAACTACCAGAAGCCCAAAGACCAAGAATTATTGCCTTAACAGCAAGTGCAATGCAAGGAGATCAAGAAGAATGCTTAGCTGCTGGTATGGATGATTATATCAGTAA
The DNA here is from genome assembly GCA_963793425.1 of uncultured cyanobacterium. Lineage (GTDB taxonomy): Bacteria > Cyanobacteriota > Cyanobacteriia > Cyanobacteriales > CAWCAG01 > CAWCAG01. The sequence goes on from CAWCAG010000005.1 coordinate 264,434, forward strand.
GCCCATTAGGATTGAAGAATTGGTTAAAGCATTATATAAATGTCAGTCTTTTGAAGAAAATCCAGTAACATTACCTGAATTAAGCAATCCTGAACCAGAATCTGAATCTTCAGTAATTAATGCTGAGGCTTTAGAAGAAATTAAAGACATGGCAGGAGAAGATGCTGCTGAGTTTTTAGTGGAGATGATTGATTGTTATTTGGGGGAATCTCCGGAACTGATGGCAGCTATTGAACAAGCTATTTCTGATGATAATGCCAACGCTTTACGCAACTCCGCTCACTCTTTTAAATCTAACAGTGCTACATTAGGAGCTACAAAATTAACTCAACTGTGTAAAGAGCTAGAATTGATGGGTAAAGCTGGTACAACTGCTGGAGGCGCAGATAAATTAAGTCAATTACAAATTGAGTACGAAAAAGCTAAGCTCGCTTTAGAAGAGGAACGGCAGAGATATTTATGATCAGTAGATACTTCTGGTGTTCCCGAATCCCTACGCCCTATCCTTGAAAGCTAAATTTTCTACCCGTGACAAGTATAACTAGCCAAAGTCAGAAGCAACCGCTCATTATGGTTGTAGATGATGAAAAATTAATTAGGATGCAACTACGACAAGCTATTCACAAGGAAGGTTATCAGGTTGTTGAAGCTCATAATGGGCAGCAATGTCTTACTATGTACGAGGAACTACATCCGGATCTGATTCTTTTAGATGCGATGATGCCGGTTATGGATGGTTTCACCTGCTGTCAAGAATTACAACAAGTTAGCAAAGGTTCCCGAACACCAGTTCTGATTATTACCGGATTAGAAGATCAAGAATCTGTGGATCGTGCTTTTGAAGCGGGGGCTACAGATTTTATTACTAAACCTGTACGTTGGGCTGTACTACGCCAAAGAATTCGACGCTTGATTAATCAGGCTTATCTTTATCAACAATTAGAAGAAACTAACTATGCTTTAGAACGCTTGGCTTCTTTAGATGGTTTAACTCAAATTGCTAACCGTCGCCGTTTTGATGAGTTTATTAAAATCGAGTGGCAGAGAATGATGCGGGAACAAAAACCCCTTTCTGTAATTCTGGGCGACCTAGATTTTTTCAAAGCTTATAATGATCTTTATGGTCACCAAGCCGGAGATCATTGTTTACGACAAGTGGCTCTGGCTTTAAAAGACTCTGCTCAACGTTCTTCAGATTTAGTAGCCCGTTATGGTGGAGAAGAGTTTGCTGTTGTTTTACCGAATACTGATGGGCAGAATGCCGTTAAGGTAGCAGAAAAAATCTGTAGGAAAGTAGAGCAGCTAAAAATTCAACACCAAGGCTCTTCAATTGCTTCTTTTGTTACCATGAGTTTAGGAGTTGCTACAACCATTCCCTCTATCAAAGGTAACTGGGAACGAATATTGCGAGATGCTGATCAAGCTCTTTATCAAGCTAAGGATAGAGGTAAAAACAATGTTGTGTTCCGGACTCCAGCAGAACTATTACCTTTAGCTAATGTAGCCTTTGTTAATGAGCCTTGAGGTCAAAGAATGATTATTTGAGGGCATTTATTCTGGGGTGGCTCTGGTTATAGCTAAAACTGCATTTTGTCCCCCAAAACCAAAACTAAAACAAAGGGCATTCTGAAAATGTCCTTGCTGGGGTTGAGTTAGTACATTCAAAGCAAACTCAGACTCCTTTAAACCCACGCAAGGAGGTAAAATCTGTTGTTGTAAAGCTAACAGACTAAAGGCTGTACCAATTGCTCCTGAAGCCCCTAAAGTGTGGCCAGTAGCCCCTTTAGTTGAGCTTACTGCAACCCCTGGCGGAAAAAGTTTTTCAATCAACTTGGCTTCGTTGCGATCATTGAGTTGAGTACTTGTACCGTGGGCATGGATATAATCAATATCCAGGGGAAAAAGATTACTGTTGTGCAAACATTGCTTAATGGCAGAAATACCGCTACTACCATTGGGGTTAGGGGCAGAGATATGATAACCATCAGCCGTTAAACCAAAACCTAAAATTTGTCCGTAAACTTTGGCTTTTCTTTCCCTAGCTAATTCTGCCGTTTCTAAAACCAAAACCGCCCCTCCTTCTCCCAAAGCTAAGCCCTCTCTAAGGCGATCAAAAGGATAACAACCTGTTTTAGCTAAAGCACCCATTTTCTCAAAGCCAGCTAAGGTTAAGGGGGTAATAGGTGCTTCTACCGCCCCCACAATAACCCTTTGACATTCCCCCATTTGTAGCAACTCCCAACCTCTTGCGATCGCCCAAATCCCTGTAGCACAAGCTGCCATTGGTGCGAGTACCTGGGCTTGGGAACCAATCTTAATTGCAGTTGCGATTCCAGCTTGGTGAGGTAAAGTATTAAGCCAGTTACTCAAATCTTGGGGTTGTCCTCTCATTAACTCTTCCCAAACCCCCTGACAGCCACGACTAGAACCAACTACAACTCCACAGTCTGTTAAAGGGGCTATAAGTCCTGAATCTTCTAAAGCAGCATCAACAATTAATTGAGTTAAGGGGATTAACTGGGCCGAAGTTTCACCAATTAAAGCCATCGGCAAAGGACTAATTTCCCCGAAAGGTTGTCGCAACTTAACAGCACTTTCCCCAGCTAATAAACGTTGCCAACTAGTAGAGAGAGAACCTAAAGCAGAAATTAAACCAATACCAGTAACAACAACTTCCCTTTTCGCCATCAATTACCGACTACAAATGCCTATAAGTAATAAATAATATGTTCTTTACTATTACTTATTACTTATTACTTATTACTTATTACTTATTACTTATTACTTATTACTTTCCCCTCACTCCTCACCACCAGTCTTCAAATTATCCAACCCGGCTGTCACCTCAGCAGACTCAATTTTATCTCCTTGTTGGATTTGATCCACAGTCTCCATTCCTTCAGTTACATAACCAAACACAGCATAGCTAGCATCCAAAAAAGGTAAATCTGCTAAAGCGATATAAAATTGAGAAGAAGCAGAATCTGGCATTTGGGAACGAGCCATAGCCACAGCGCCTCTGGTATGCTTAAGGGCTGGAGGAGTGTCTAATGTTTTGCTATAAACTGGTTCTTCTCCATCTTCTGGGGTGATTTCCAAAGGAATGTAGCGAGTTTTTCCGGTATCTGGATCTTCGTAACCTCCAGTCCCTAAACGGCTAGTGGGGAAGTTAGAATTCTTACTTTGAGGATCGCCTCCTTGGGCAACAAAAGGTTGAGGCTCTTTGACTACCCGGTGGAATACGATACCGTCATAAAAGCCTTTATTGACCAAATCAACAAAATTACCTGCTGAAATAGGTGCTTTGTCCCCGTCAATTTCCATGGTAATTGGTGAACCTTTAACGGTCATTACTACCGTTGCTTTGCCTTCTAATCGAGGTAATTGAGCCATTTCTTGATTATCTACTTTAGTAGCGTTAATAGATTTTTTAGTTTCTTGAGTTTCTGTCTGGGTTTCTTCTGTTTCTGCTTGGGTAGTTTCTTCTTTTACCGAAACATCTTGATCCGTAGCAGCACATCCTCCTAATGTCCCAATTCCAATAACTGCAATTAGAATTAGTGCCAGACAGTTTGATAAATTAATTTTCATTGTTCTTGATACTCAACCTAGATTACAAACCTTCTAAAGGAACTTGTAAAAAACGAGCTAATTGCGCCCCTTGATTTTCTAGTTCCGTTAAGGAAATAGGTTCCCCTGCACGGGTTAGGGGAATTGGACCTTTACCTTTAACTCGTAAATAAAGTGACCGTTTGGGGTTTAAACCTTCTTTGATGTCCGCTTTAACAGATTGAACTTCTTCAATTTTGCAATCTATTTCCACACGACGATTTTTACCAGGGAAGTTCCAGCGGAAAATCTTGATGGAGTTATTTTTTTTGTTAAATTCGTTGTAGCCTCCTCCCACATCCCAAAAAATAACCAGGACTTGATAAAGAGAAACTAACAAACCAGCAACTCCATAAAAAGTCAAGGCTATTCCTTGAGGTATAAATTGGAGAGTGGATGTGTCGCTAACTATAAGTAAATTAGTATGAAGATAACTTGAAAGTCCTGCAAGAAGAAAGCCTAGACCTCCTATAAAAGCAGCTATAGCCCAAAAGTAGTTGCTAAGTCTTCGGGAACCTAGAACCTCTTGACGCAGAATATCGCTTTCTGTAGTAGTTGCCTGTGCTGTCATGGAAGAAGCTTAACCACAATAATTTGTTTCGTCAGTTTTTAGTGTGACACCAATCAAGTTGGGAAACAAGGGCATGGCTAATGGCTAATGGCTAATGGCTAGTTGCTGACTACTCAAGATTAACTGCTGGCGATGAACTTTAAGAAGTTGAAACTCATTCTCTGTTACCGTTTCTAGCATATAAATAAAGTGTTCTGGCTGTAAAAGAGTGCCGTCATTACGATAACTACCAACATAGCGTAATAACACTTCATTGTTTTCTTGAGATTGAGAAATTAACTCTAGTTCAAAGAGGCGATCCCGCAAATTAATGACTTTCTTTTTCCCAGATTTAGTAAGTTTCTCCCAGTTGATTTCTTGACTTTGTTTAATTTCATCTAACCACTGTTGCCAGGTTTCCTTAGATACCATTTCTGTAGTTGCAATGGTCAGGAGATACTCTGCTTTTTCCAACAACCGATTAGCAGAAAGGGACTTAATGGCAACTTCTTCACCGTGGAAAAGAGTAATATCTTTGGGTAACTGTTCAGCTAACTTTGCTTGGAAAGTGTCAACATCCATAGCTTCAGTTAGTTCAAAATCAACAATTTCCCCGCTACTAGTCGCCCCTAATGATAAAGCGCTAGCGATGGATATTCTTGGCCCTGGATGGTAGCCTCCGGTGAAGGAAATGGGCAAAGAAGCACGACGTATGGCACGATCAAATAGCCGTACTAAATCTAAATGACTAACTAAGGCCATTTCTCCTTGTTTGCCAAACCAAATCCTTAACCTTTGTACCCGATTGGTGTTTGGTTGAAATTCTCCGTCAAATTCCGGAATCGGCGGCACTTCCGCGACAATATTATGACCAAAATCTGTACCACAGATGCCACATTGAGAACAGCCTTCATAGGAACAATCAGGTACAATAGTTGCTTCTAAAGCCCGTTGTAAGTCAGCTTTAAGCCACTCTTTATCAATGCCGGTATCGAGATGATCCCAAGGTAATCTTGCACTTAACCTGCTATCCCAATTATACTCCTGGCGACGACCTTCACTAGCAACTTTCTGGTTATCACTTTCCATGATATTCCATTCCCCCTCTGTCATCTGGCGATATTTCCAGGTTAAATCTGCATCTGCGATCGCTTCTTCCCAAGCTTGAAAGGCTTTGTTTAAGTTTTCCCACCAAGAATCCATTCCTGCCCCTAATTCCCAAGCCCTTCTGACTACAGCAGCAAGAGTGCGATCGCCTCTCCCTACAAAGTCTTCCATTGCTGAGATGCGGGTGTCTGTGTAATTAACCTTAACTCCTTTGAGGTGACGAAATTCTGCTTTCAGTATTTGTTGCTTGCGACTAAATTCTGAGGTTGAGACTGAGTGCCATTGGAAGGGGGTATGGGGTTTGGGGGTGAAGTTGGAGATGGTGATATTAAAATCTAACCTTTTTCTACCCTTGAGGCGACATTCTTGACGCAACCAGCGAATGGTTTCAGCTATACCAATAACATCAGCATCGGTTTCCCCCGGCAAACCAACCATGAAGTAAAGTTTGATTTTGTCCCAACCCTGTTCAAAAGCGGTTTTTACCCCCCGCAACAATTCTTCGTTGGTGAGTCCTTTGTTAATGACATCCCGCATCCTTTGAGTCCCTGCTTCTGGGGCAAAGGTTAAGCCCGATTTGCGAGTACCGCCAATAATTTTAGCAATGTTTTCATCAAAGCGATCTACTCTTTGACTAGGAAGAGAAAGGGAAATATTCTCATCTTTGAGGCGATTTCTCACTTCCATGCCTACAGCAGGTAAGGAAAGATAATCAGAACAACTTAAAGACAGGAGGGAAAATTCATTATATCCAGTGGCCCGCATTCCTTTTTCAATAGCATCCACCACTTTAGCAGGTTCAACATCTGTGGCCGGCCGGGTTAACATTCCCGGTTGACAAAAGCGACAACCACGGGTGCAACCCCTCCTTATTTCTACAGTTAAGCGGTCATGAACGGTTTGCACATAGGGGACTAAACCGATAGAATAGGCAGGAATAGGAGTAGCCACCCGGCGCAAAATTCGCTTCGGTACGTTGGGATGATTAGGATGTACTGAACCATCGGCTGCACTGTCGTAAAAGCGAGGTACATAAACCCCAGGAACTTGCGCTAAATCTAAGAGTAATGCCTTTTTACTTAAACCAGCAACTTTTGCTTCTTGAATAACTAAACCAATTTCTGGTAATAATTCTTCCCCATCTCCTAAGGCTATAAAGTCGAAAAAGTCCGCATAGGGTTCCGGGTTAGATGTGGCAGTTTGTCCCCCAGCGAAAATGAGGGGATAATCTCCTGCTTCTCTTTCTCGCCAAGTCAGAGCAATACCTGCTAAATCCAACATCTCCAGGATATTGGTAGCCCCCAATTCATAACTGAGACTAAAACCTAAGATATCAAAGTCTAGAAGAGGACGGCGGGACTCTAGGGCAAATAAAGGAGTTTTAGTTTCCCTTAACTTAGCAGCTAAATCGGAAGCTGGTAAATAGGAGCGATCGCATAGTTGTTGAGGTTGAGCATTCAAAACATTGTAGAGGATAATATGCCCTAAATTAGAGGCCCCCACTTCATAGATTTCTGGATAAGTCAAAACCCAACGCACCTGGGCATCAGCCCAAGGTTTGCGTACTGCACCTAATTCATTACCCAGGTAACGCGCCGGTTTATTAATTTCCGGAGTTAAAATTTCCTCGATTGCAACTACCACGTTGGTTTCCTCTTTGATTTGGTGCTGGCTTTATCTAGTTTAAGATAAAAAATAGAGACAAAGATCAGCAGTTTAGAATCCAAAGAGGATTAAGATAGCACCGAGTTAAATAGCTGCGTAGTCTGTATATGGTCGCACATTAGGATGTTGAAATCCTAGAACAATATTTTCTCTAAGAATTCCTCTTTCTACAAGTTTTTCGGCTATTCTCATCTCCGTCATATTTTGTTGAACCCAGATTTTTCCTTGTATAATATCCAGATGCAAAACACAACCATAAGCCCTGCGATCGCCATCCCAGCCTAAATTCATTACTTGGTAATGGTCTTGTTTAGTGTCAAAGACTGTGTAGCAATCAATGGAGCCATTTTTGATAGGAATAGCAGCATAAGCAGTTAACAAAGACTGAATTATATCGCGATAAAATTCTAAGATATCCATTGCAAAATTACCTCTTTATCTAGATCATAAATAATTTGTTTAAGTTGATATCTTTCTACAGAAATATGAGCAAATTCTCTTTTAAAGAAGGTTTTATAAGCACTTGAAGGTACTGCTAAATATAGTAAGCTGATGTGCCTTTAAACTGTGTATTACTCAACTAGGAAATAAGCCCTAAAACCCTCTCCCCATCAAACCTAATAAGTGAATTAAATGCCTGACAGCTTATACGTATCGGTTCATCTATTTCTAAAGCAAGGCGATAATTCAAAAACTGCCCCAAAGCTGCATGGTAGTCAGTTAATGGCGAATCACTCAAGAAAGTTTTAATTTCAACGGCAATTTTTTCTTGCCCTCTTTCTGCTGCTAATAGTTGTTTTGCCCCAAATCAATTTCAAATTTGGTTCCTCCTACTTCAATTTGTAAAGGATCGTCGGTTATTGTCCACTGCTCTTTTTCTAGAGCAATTCTAACCGCAGCATGAAATTTATCTTTAGCAGCCATCGTGTGCTTCTTCTATTTTATCTACGATAATATAACAATAATTTTAACCTGAATCGAATTCAAGCTTCATGATTCCAGAATATAAAATCTTAAAAGAATATCCCGAACTAGTTAAATATGTTATAGACTTTTTTGCTTCAAAAGCAACTAATCCAAATGTTTATAAACAAATTAGAGAAGTATGCAAAAATAACAAAAGTTTGGAATATTCTCAATCTCGCAAGCTTTTTCTTGATTTGGGGTATTTTCACAAAACAGATGTAATATTATTTGGAGTTAAAACTCGAAAAGATAATCTTATTGATAACTGCATTTTTGGATTCAGCTATATTGCTGAAAAATATAGAAATTCTGTATTCAAAATAGAAGTAGAGAAATACGAAGGTGTGATTAACATTGGAACAGGATTTCTTTACTATACTAAAGATTTGATCATTACAGCTAAACACGTAGTCCAAGCTAAAGATACTATCATTATTAAGTCTATCCTCGACATAGATAATAACCTAATAGATTTTGATAGAGATAAGATTAGAATTTTTCCAGACAATGATATTGCTTTCATTCCCCTAACTTCTAATTACGAAGCAGAAGGGTTATATCCTGGAATCGAATTTGATATTCTAGACGATGTAATAACTTTAGAATACCCTAAAGTTTCCACAACAAAAGCGGCTTACTTGGTGGCACACAGAGGTGAAATCAATTCTAAAGTTGAAAATTATTGGGGAAATCAACTACTTTTATTCTCAGCCAAAACATCTCCTGGTAGTAGTGGTAGCCCTATAATAAATAGAATGGGTTTATTTGTAGGAGTGGTATCAGAAAATCTTTATAGAAAGGAAGCATCAGAAGACCATCTGCATATTCCTTATCATGCAGGAATACCATCCTCTACTTTTATCAAATAAATAAAAAACACGACAATAAAAGTCGTATGTTACGAGTAAAATAATTTTTTACACTAAGATAAACTAACTCAATAAAGTGCATGATCTGATTATTAAGGTCATTGTGAATAAGGGTCTGCGCTTGGAACCGAAAGGATTTTGTCGAAAATGGTTAGATTATCCCAAACCGGGAGAGTGGGGCTATAGAAAAGCTTGTGTAACTCTTTGGAGTGAGCGAAAATACAGTTGTAAGGATTGCGCTCGTTATCTTTTTCGATTTGTAGCTTGATCTAGTTTAAGATCAAAAAACTGCGATCGCTGTGATACTTCTTAAAAGAAAGTGTTTTATTTTTCGAGTGATATATCAACAACCAAAGTTTATCGATCTTTTTGCCGGAATTGGTGGGTTTCGACTAGCTTTTGAACAAGCTGGTTATCAATGTGTATATTCTTGTGAAATTAATGAAGCTTGCCAAAAAGTTTATTTCAATAACTTTGGTGAAGTGCCAGAAGATGATGTTACTCAAATAAACACAGAGGAAATTCCTAATTTTGATGTTTTAACCGCAGGTTTCCCCTGCCAACCTTTTAGTATTTGCGGCAGAAGAGAAGGATTTCAAGATACCAGAGGGTCTTTATTTTTTTATATCTGTAAAGTTGTTGAAGCTAAAAAACCAGCAGTCGTTGTACTAGAAAATGTCAAGCATTTGATTCATCTAGAAAAAGGTAGAACCCTTGATACTATTATTTACTCCTTAGAAAAATTAGGTTATTTAGTTGACTATAAACTTCTTAATGCCAAGGACTTCGGCGTTCCTCAAAACAGAGAAAGAATAATCATTATAGCTACTCAAATAAAAAAGTTTGACTTTGATTTAATCAGGACTATCTCTCCTGTTCCAAATTTAAAAGAATTTCTTGATAAAAAAGGTGACTTTGAATATTTAACACCCCAAGAATATACGATGATTGATAATCCGAAAAAACAAGCATCAGGATTAATTTTTGTTGGTTATCGCAATAAAGGTATTTGGAAAAAAGGAGTTAGACCGAATACGCAGCATCTATCTAGAGTTCATCGTCAACCTAATCGCATTTATTCAATAGAAGGAGTGCATCCAACTCTTCCTTCTCAAGAAAGTTCGGGTCGTTTCTTCATCTATCTTCCCAAAGAAGATGCTGTTCGTAAATTAACAATTGAAGAATGTTATAGAATCATGGGCTTTCCTCATGATTTCACAATACACAGTAATCTTTCAGAATGTTATAAGCAAATTGGGAATTCTGTCTGTATTCCTATGATATATGAATTAGCAGTTCAACTAAAAACACAAAAGCTAATAGATGATTTAGAATCTAATCTGCAAAAATCCAAGATTTTTGATGTTTGTCCAGAAAATATTCAATTAGAGATATTTAATATCAACAAAATGAATCATAGAGATAAACTAACTCGAATTTACGAAACATCGATAAACATAGACGATATTCAAAATGCGATACCTGAAACTTATCAATCATTTATTACTGAAGTTTCTCAAAACTGCTTCAAGCAAAAGGGAGTTTATACTGTTTTAATCACATTATTGGTTCACAAGATAATAAATCCTGAACAAGATATTAGATATCATCAATCGAATATGAATGGAGGATTTTCAGGAAGAACTATTGATACTCAATATATTACTCCAACCTTAAAAGAGTTAGGGCTTCCTGCCATGGCTGAAAGTGGTTGGTTAACTCGCTCCCTTGAACAACCTTACCCTTATACGTTGGATTATAACGGCAAGATAAACAACAAAAAAGTTAAAGAGGCTTTTCTGCAACTGGTTGATTTTATTCAAAAGAAACCTCAAAAAGCGGAAACTGTATTAAAGCTCCTTTTATATCAAGTTAGAAAAATCGCCCAAGCAAATCAAGTCAAAATTATTAAAATATCTAATACTGAAAAATTTGATATTAATATTATTATCGACTACCTGCAAGAACATTTTCATTTCAACTATAAAACTCGTGGAGCCTCAAAACTTCCAGTCATTGCGTTTTATGCAATCTATCAAAGATTGATTGAAGAAGTTGAAAGATACAAATTTTGTCGCTTAAAAGAGTTAGGAAGTCATACAGCTTCTGATCGAACATCTAAAAGTGCAGGAGATATTGAAATTATAGATAAAAACAAGAAGATAATAGAAGTTTTAGAAATCAAGCATGGTAAGAAAATAGACTTTCAAATGCTTTTAATTGCTAAAGAAAAAATTATTAGATTTAAGCCAAGAAGGTATTATATTTTTTCATCTGCTGATCTCAAAGAGTCTGACCGCACTAAAATCAACCGAGAAATTGAAGAAATTAAAAACAACTATGGGTGTCAAGTGATTGTCAATGGAATTCTGCCTACTCTGAAATATTACTTGAGACTAATTATGTCCCTAGAAGATTTTGTTCGAGGATATTCAAGTTTAATTGCATCAGATAATGAACTTCAATTAATTCATAAGACCAAGTGGAATGAAATTCTATCCAAAAGGAACTAAATTTTTACTTAAAAAGGTTGAATGGAAGTACTTCATTAATCTGCTAAAGGCAGTAAGTACTTCCAGCCATATGTTACGGAGTTATAGCTTCATTCAAGCTAAGGTTGCTTCAAAAGCATCATGGCTATCAAAAATCTCTAAGATGCGATCTAGTTGACTTAACTCCAAAATAATTTTTACAGAGGGGGCAACAGAACAAAAAATTAAACGTCTACCCAAGTTTTGTGCCAACCGGAAAGCGGCAACCAAAGCCATTAAAGTTGTGTTATCTAAAGAATCTACTTTCTTCATATCGATTAAAAGCACAGAATCTTTTTGAGAAGCAACAAGTTTAGTTAACTGACCTCCAAACTCCGCCGCGTTAGAAGGGATGATATGGCTGTAAGATGATACCTGAGTAAGATGGGAGCAAACGGCTACGTTGATCATGGGTTTAAATATTTAGAAACGACCAATCTAGTTAAGATACTTCATTGCCACTACATTTTGTGTATCAAAATTTACTATTAACTTTTATAAATGTCTCTTGTCAAAGTGTAAGTTTCATATCAATAATCAAGCTGAAGCAAAGCGTGATTTTGGGAAGATATATTTTAGAGTTGTTGGAAAATAAATAATTTATTATTCTCAACAAAGATAGGAAAATCGAATTTCTATCTTTGTAAATCCTCCTCTAGATGTATATAGTAAAAGCTAAAAAGATTAAGTTTCAAATACTTTCTGCGGTGAAGCTTGTTGATTTGCATTAAATATTTACATGACAACTGACAGGAATAAGTTGATTCCAAATCAAAGCAGCACAAGCAATTGACGAAAGTCGAGCTAATAATATTAGTCATCTCAAACACATTGTTAGCCGTCTAGCGGTGATTTTGGTCACAGAAAAAAGCACGAACAGATCACTATAGGAAGCAGAAATTCCCCCCTAGAATGTTTTTATACCTAATAGTTCTACTAAACGCCGTGAAGAGAACTCGTGCTATTCGTCAACTGGTAGAAAAAGCGCTCTATTTCAGAAGCTTAACTCCTGAAATAGAGAACGCTATCAACTCTGAATTGACTCAAACAGGCTATATTTCTGATGTGGATTACGAAGCATTGGAACTACTAATGTCAGAGATGGATGCTGGCAGAATTAAGCTAGTACCTAGATTTTAGTGATTATATACCCTAACTTATCTTGCTGTTTGGGAGTTAGTTACCAGGTTTAGGGATGTTTTTTATCCTTAAGCTGAATCAAAGTGTTAAACCCTATTTTCTAATAAACCATGATTAAAAACCCTGAAATTTAGCTTTGTGAACTTGCCAAAGCTGATTAACAAAAGAGTTGAGTTGCTGCCGTAACTGTTGCTCATCTTCATGATTTTTAGCAGGAACATCTAAGTTTTCTAACAGAGGTATAACTTCTGTATCTAAAGCCGGACGAAACAAACTTAAAGGCCAAACCAAATCAGCCGTTGAACGCAGATTATAAAGGGTTTTTTCCTGAGTATTCCAGGAATACGAACTAGTCTCAGCAGGAAAAATAGCCAATACCCAAGGGCGTACCCAGCACATTCTGCGCTGCTCAATAATTTGAATGACCTCGCTATAAAGATAAGTATTTTCATATTCTAAGCAAACGATCTGATGAGATTGGAAATTGACCTGAGATTGGTTCATTGAGCTTAGATTCAGTTGAAAACGACAAACTAACTAGCGGTAGCTTCTTGTTGGTGCTGTTCCATTAATTCCCTGAATTGAATTACGTCTTGACGAGGATCGGCACGGCTAACTTGAACTTCTAAGCGATCGCCTAAAGCAATAGAACGACGAAAGCGATGGGGAAGTTCTAAGCCCAAGTCTTCTAGTAAGATTAGCCCCAAATTATCATCTTCCCTTAACCACCGTAGTAACAAAGCAGGCCAAGCTTGGTCAGAATTACGACGGAGGAACTCTAAGCCCCAATAGCGATTGGTTTGGCGTTCTACTAACGTAGCTTCTTGAGCTGCACTAGTAACGCTGTAAATAAGCTCTTTCAGGGCTTCAGTAGGGAAGGGTAATGGCTCTTGGCGTAAATGAGCTTTAATTTGGAAATGAGCTAATAAATCATTGTAGCGGCGAATCGGAGAAGTTGCTTGGGTATAGGTATCTAAGCCTAAACCAGCATGGCGTATGGGCATAGTACTAGTTTCGCTCCGGGGCATACAACGACGTAAGGCACAAAAACGTACTGGTCCAGCAGGAAGTTGTAGTAATTCTTCTTCTGAGGGCAATTCTGGTTGAGGCTGTCCCCGATAGGGTAAAGGTAAATTATGCTTTTGACCATAATTTCCTGCCACCTCTCCTGTCAAGATCATCATCTCTGCCACTAACTGACGGGCAGGGGAATCTTCCAAAAGTTCAATGACTATTTCATCATCTTCTTTAACCTTAATAGAAGATTCTGGCATATGAATACTAATCGAACCTTGGGCCATTCGCCAACTTTGGCGAACTCTTGCCCAGCGAGCTAAATCAGTAATTTCTGGCTCCCCTTGGATATTTAACTGGAGCATCTCATCCACATCATCGTAGGTTAAACGATAGGTTGGTTTAATGAGGCTAGCTGCGATGGTATAGTCCTGAATCCCTCCAGCTTCGTCTAGAACCACCCCAAAACTTAAGGCAGGACAAACTTGTCCTTGCACCAAACTCATTGGGCCTGTAGCTAGTTCTGGGGGAAACATAGGAATGCTACCGGTGGGGAGATAAAGGCTGGTGCTGCGCCTCCTTGCTTCTAGGTCTAATTCATCTCCTGGGGAAAGCAACCTGGTAGGATCAGCAATATGTATCCACAGGCGTTGACTTCCATTTTCTAAGGTTTCCAAGCTTAGACCATCATCGATTTCCTTGGTACTCTCATCATCAATGGTGTAAACCTTGAAGTGAGTAAGATCGAGTCTAGTATCGGCATCGGGATCACAAGACTGAGAGAGTAGGCTGGAATTGGCCACTTCGAGTACCTTCTGAGGAAAGTGAATTGGATAAGAGCTACGGCGTAGAAACAGGTTTTCATGTTTATCCCACCAGCCTAACTCTATCAGCAATTCCAATGCCGCTTGGGGAGTTTGAGGGCGTTCTAGTTGGGCAAGTAAGTCTTGAGCGGGACGAGAAGACTGTTCAGGATGTAGTACAAGTTTTTCTAGCAGATTAAAGCGGGTGTGATCGCTTTCTACCCACTCTACCTGTTCTTTAGCTAAAGTTCTTTGTACCCTAGCTAAGAAGCCTTGTTTCTCAAGTTGTTTTTGCTGTTCAACTTCTAATTGATGCTTGATTTCTTCAACTTGACTTTGAGAGCGAGGTTCGTAATAGTCTGCTTTCTTTTTGAAATAAACTTTATCTTCACAAAGAAGACTGTATGCCCCATAACAATGAGCTGGAGTACGGGCAGAAAATAGCAACTGAGCCATTTCTGGTGGCGTTACTCCCGCTTTATCTTCCACTAGTAATTCCCAAGCAATTTCTAAGCTAGAAGGGTCAAGATAATTTTGTACTTCTTTAAGGAAGTTAGGTATATCATCTGGCTCATAGCCATTACCAATTTCATATTCAATTCTTTGAGGGCGAAGTTTATGAGCTTGTCCCTTTTCATCTAAAAAAAGCCAATCTTTCTTACCTTCAGGACGCTCAGCAACTGCAAGACGGCGTTCTCCGTGGAGCCGAAATTCAATTAGGGTTCCCTTGTCCACAAGCTCTGCAATTCCCCAGTATTTTCTCTTTAAACTTATCATCCAAGCTAGCCATGATGGAAGGGGAAGTTTGAGAAACGGAGAATTCAGTGCGCTAGCTAATAGCTGTCAGCTATTAGCTATTAGCAACTAACCTTCAATATCAATGAAAGGTAGTAAAGCAACCAGTCGCGCCCTTTTGACAGCGACAGTTAAATCTCGCTGCTGTTTTGCGGTTAGAGATGTAATGCGCCGGGGTAGAATTTTGCCCCTTTCGGTGATGAATTTTTTCAATAGTTCCACATCTTTGTAATCAATGGGATCTCCTGGTTTAATGGGAGAAAGATTTTTACGATAAAAAGCCATTTTTTCCTCTTTAAAAGTTAAAAGTTACAGTACTTTAGCAATCGGTAAGTTACTTGATTTCTTTATGAACTGTATGTTGATTGCAGTGAGTGCAGAACTTTTTCAGTTCTAATCTTGCTGTAGTATTACGACGGTTTTTACTTGTCGTATAACGAGAGACACCGTTGGAACGCTTATTGTTATTAGTGCGACATTCGGTGCATTCTACGCTGATGGTGATTCTAACGCCCTTCTTACTTGCCATAATTCGAGTTCTTCCGACTCAACCAATTAAAATTAAACACAAATTTCTATTTTCTCACACGATATCTCACTTCAGCAAGAAGTTTTTTAATCTGTATGTCCAGGGAGAAGCCGCGAGGAGTTTGAATCATAATAGTATCAGCTACGCGATCATGGAAAGCTTGACCTAATTCTTCGTCAGTGAAGGCTAAGGCGCAGTCTGCAACTATGGGTCCCAGAAGTAGTAACATAGTTAGACTATTAGCAAAGTTGATTTCTAAAGCAATCATCGCTAGCAAGGCACAAATTCCCAAAATCCCTTCCCGTTTAATTAGGGTAACTACTTGAGGAACTCTTTTGAAGCGAAAATCAATTACTTTAAGATCCAAAGCCCAGCCCCCTAAACTTTGACCTTGATTACTCACAACCAGCAAAACTTTCAGACCTAGCCAAGCAAAGAGGAAAACTCCCCAGCGAATTGGCCCTACCCCCACTAAGGAACTAAGTATCCAAATTAAGACAAAATCAATTATAAAAGCCCAGGCTCTGCGATCAAAGGGAACTTTAGGAATGCGCTCGTATGGTAACTTTTCTTGGCTCATTGGTTTGGGGGACAGTTTTTGCCTAGCATATTTCTATACTACTTAAGAAAATAGGGTAATCTCAATCCCTAGAGATTTGGCTTAATATTTCCTCAAAGGAAAAAATTAAAAAACCCATGACTAATCTTCAATCTTCTCAGAGTGTAGCTCAAACAAATTTCTCTTCTTCCCAGCCTGATTTATCAGTGGTAGTGCCAATTTATAATGAGGTGGAAAGCTTATCTGCTTTAATAGAAGCCGTTGCTACTGTTCTCATTGAAAATCAGCTTGTTTATGAAATAATCTGTGTAGACGATGGCTCTCAAGATGGCTCTGCCGAACTTTTAAGGGATGTGGCTAAAAGTCGTACAGATTTGAAAGCAGTGTTGTTGCGCCGCAATTACGGACAGACTCCGGCTATGGCTGCTGGCTTCCGATATGCTCAAGGTAAAGTTATTATCACCATGGATGGGGATTTACAAAATGATCCGGCAGATATTCCTCTATTGTTAAATAAATTGGCAGAAGGTTACGATTTAGTTAGTGGTTGGCGTGAAAAGAGACAAGATGCGGCACTGACTCGTCTACTTCCTTCTAAGATTGCGAATTGGATTATTGGTAGGGTTACAGGGGTTAAGCTACATGACTACGGTTGTTCCCTGAAGGCCTATCGAGCAGAATTAGTGGCAGATATGAACCTTTACGGGGAATTACATCGCTTCCTCCCTGCTTTGGCTTATATTGAAGGAGCCAAAATTGCTGAATTACCAGTACGGCATCACCCTAGGCGTTTCGGAAGCAGTAAGTATGGTTTAGGGCGTACTTTTCGGGTAGTGATGGATTTGTTAACGGTATTTTTTATGAAGAAGTTTCTTACTAAACCGATGCACGTTTTTGGTTTATTTGGTCTTCTTTCTTTGGCTTTAGGAACTGTTTTAGGACTTTATTTAACCTTTTTGAAATTAGGTTTAGGTCAGAGTATTGGCAATAGACCTTTATTAGTTTTAGTGGTGATACTTTTGATTACTGGAGTGCAATTATTTTGTTTTGGTTTGCTAGCAGAGTTATTAATGCGTACTTATCATGAGTCCCAAAGTAGACCAATTTATCGGGTTAGGCAGGTAGTGAGTGGAGGGGAGCAGGAATTAGGAAGATAAGCAGTTTTTGCCGCTATACTTTTAGTTCTAACATGATCATCAGGAACTTATACTGCTCTCAGCTTTGAGGGTGAAATTATGCAGTCTCTTATTAACTTACTCACTCCGGAAGAATACCTCCAACTAGAACAAACTAGCGAGATTCGTCATGAATACCTTGGTGGGCAGGTTTTTGCTATGTCTGGAGGTAGCAAGGAACATAATACAATTAGCCTGAATATTGCTAGTAGATTACGTTCTCATTTACGGGGTAGTTCTTGTAGTGTCTTTATGGCTGATATGAAGGTAAATATCGAATTAGCTAAGGGAAATAAAAACATATTTTACTATCCTGATGTGATAGTTAGTTGCCATCGGGATGAGCAAGACCGATTTTGTTTAAATTATCCTTGCCTGATTATTGAGGTACTTTCACCCAGTACAGAAGCAACAGACAGACGAGAAAAACTGATTAATTACCAATCTTTAGCAAGTTTACAAGAATATGTTTTAGTTTCTCAAAAGGGAATTAAAGTAGAGGTTTATCGTCAAGATAGTGAAGGGAATTGGTCACTAACAGTTCTGGGAAAAGATGATTCCTTACAGTTAAATTCTCTGGGTTTAACTTTGACTATGGCAGATATTTATGAGGATGTTTTTTGAGTTTAGTGGCAGGAGAGGAAAACTCACTTTTCCTCTCCTTCTGAAGGTTAGGAATTCAAAATTTCCGCTACATCTTTAGCAAAATAAGTCAAAATTAAATCTGCACCCGCCCTTTTCAAACCAGTTAGGGTTTCCATCATGACTTTCTTCTCATCGATCCAACCCTTCTCCCCAGCAGCCTTGATCATGGCATATTCACCACTGACGTTATAAGCAGCGACGGGGAGATCGGTAAAATCTTTTACTTGGCGAATGATATCCATATAAGCTAAAGCGGGCTTAACCATGACAATATCCGCCCCCTCAGCAATATCTAATTCTACTTCTTTCAGGGCTTCTCTGGCGTTAGCTGCGTCCATTTGGTAAGTCTTTTTGTCCCCAGACTTGGGAGCAGAATCTAGGGCATCTCGAAACGGACCATAATAAGCGGAGGCATATTTGGCAGAATAGGCTAAGATTGCTACTTCTGTGTAACCTGCTTCGTCCAAAGCTTCTCGAATTGCCCCGATTCTGCCATCCATCATATCCGAAGGGGCTACCATGTCTGTTCCTGCTTCGGCTTGGGAAAGGGACATTTTCACCAATACTTCTACGGAAGGATCATTAAGGATAACCCCATTATCATTTACCAAACCATCATGACCATGGGTAGTATAAGGATCAAGCGCTACATCTGTGATCACAGCAATGCTGGGTATTTCTTGCTTAATTGCTTTAACGCTACGCTGAACTAAACCTTCAGGATTATAACTTTCTGTACCATTTGCATCTTTCTTTTCTGGGGGGACAACGGGGAAAAGGGCGATCGCATTAATACCTAAAGTAGATGCTTCTTTTATTTCTTTTAGTAATAAATCTAGTGAATAACGATAACATCCCGGCATAGAAGAAACTTCTTCTTTTAATCCTTCTCCTTCGAGAACAAATAAAGGATAAATTAAGTCATCAACACTCAGTTTAGTTTCTTGTACCATACTTCTGAGGGCAGGAGAACGACGGAGACGGCGAGGGCGTTGTCTCAGTTGCAAGGAGGTAGAGGCTGGGGTTGTTTGATCGGATTTTTCTAGTAACATCGTGTGTTGTGTAAACTATATATTGACGAGAACAGTTATTTTAATGCCCGCTAGGTGAGAGTTTATATCGTCTTTGACTAGCAACAGTATCAACAAAAAGTATGAAAGTAAAACTAACTCGCAGTCAAGAACAAGTTTTTGAATTATTACAATCCCAAAAAGCAGAAATTTCTGCTCAAGAACTTTATACTCAACTACGGGCTAAAAATCATCAAATTGGTTTGGCAACTGTCTACCGAGTGCTAAAAGCGATGCACATCCGAGGCTTGGTTCAAGCAAGGACATCAGCGGATGGAGAACTAGTGTATGCTATGGCTGGCAAGGAGAAACACTATTTGACTTGCATCAATTGCGGCATTTCTCAACCTATTCCCCATGCTTGTCCTGTGGGTAGGTTAGAAGAGGAGTTACGCCAAACGAAAAAGTTTGATGTTTACTACCATACCTTAGAGTTTTTTGGTTTATGTTCCCTTTGTTCCCAAGAAGTTAATGTAGGTTCTTGATTTTTGTCTTTACAATTCGTTTTGTTTGGATAAGAAAGTAAATGTTGATTGCTAACATCTCCCCAGCTCCCCATTAATTCATGTCCTTGATTAGAAAGAGAAATTTATTAACAAAAATTCCTGGGCAGCTATATCTTTGGATCGCTGTAGTTATTTTTGGCGCTTCTGGGGCCGTAACTCGTGCTTTAACTCAAATTGGAGAGCAGCATAGTGTTGATGGTAGCAACCCCATTTCTTTATGTAATGTTTTATTTGTTGGTAATCTTTGCGCTCTTTTAGTTTTAATCATAATTTCTTGGGGCAAAATTAATTGGCATTCATTTCAAGAACTACAGAAAAAAGATTGGTTAATTTTAATTTCCGTAGCTGTTTTATCTGGTGGTTTAGCTCCCGCATTTCTCTTTGATGCTTTGGGGAGAACTCAGGTTAATAACGTTATTTTAATTAGTAGAATTGAACCTCCTTTAGTATTGGCTTTGTCCATCTGGTTATTAGGAGAAAGAGTTAACAAGTGGCAAGTTAGCGGTTCTTTTGTCGCTTTGTTTGGAGTATTGACCACAGTTTTCTATCAATCTTTACGGGAAGATATGATGAGTCCGGAGCTACTTAGCAGTTTTGGAAGAGGGGAAATTTTTACTGCTTTAGGTGCAATTGCTTCTGGAATCGCGATTGTGATTAGTAAGTTACAAAGCAATAAAATTACCTTAGTTATTAATAATCTTTTTCGTACTGCTTTAGGAACAATAGTCTTTTTTATTTTAGCTTTGCTTCTCTACGGCAGCCATCATTTTATGCAAATATTTTCACCTTTTTTATGGCAATGGATGTTAGTTTACGGCACAGTTATTGTGGTTATTGGGCAATCTTGTTGGTTGACAGGATTGAGAAAATCTCCAGGTTCTACGGCTTCTGTAGTTAGTTCTTTTACTCCCGTAGCTGGGATGATGGCCGCTTACTTTATTTTAGGAGAAGCACCTACAGCAGCTCAATATTTAGGAGGAAGTATTATTATGGCAGGAATTTTTCTCGGTCAAATAGGTAATTTCAGAAAGTCTGGTCAAGGAAAAAACTCTCAGCAAGAAGCGGAAAAGAATGTTGGTTTTAAAGGGATTTGATTAATAGGTGATAGAGTTGTTTTGTCTAATTTTCTCCCTGCTTAACAACCAAATTTTGAAATTCGACATTTGTCCGTAGGTTATCAAGGTTACGATCATTTTCTGCCATCATTTGGTATTTATCACAATTTAACTTTAAAGCTTGTTGCAAATCTTTTAAAGCAGGTTCAATTTTGTTGAGTAAAGCATAAATACCTGCGCGATTATAGAGGATTGCAGCATTATTCGGTTGGAGTTTTAACGCCCGATTATAAGAAGCGATCGCCGCTTCTAATTTACCTAGCTTTTTTAACAAAATACCGCGATTATGCCAAGCTTCTGCTAGTTGAGGTTTGATAGCTAAAGCTTTGTTATAGGATGCGATCGCCGCTTCAATTTTACCTAGCCCCCGTAGAGCAATACCCCGATTGTACCAAGCTTTGTGTAGCAGAGGCTCTAGTTGCAAAGCCTGATCAAAAGAAGCTACAGCCTCAGAAAACTTAGTTAATTTCCTTAAAGCAATACCACGATTATTCCAAACTTCGTAAGCTTCTGGCTTAATTTTTAAAGCTTGATCATAAGAAGCGATCGCTTCTGCGTAGCGTTCTAATTTTCGGAGAATAATGCCCCGGTTGTACCAAGCAATGAAGAGTTGCGGGGTAATTTTGGTTGCTTTTTCAAAAGTAGTTAAAGCTTCTTCTTGGTAATTTAAGTTGCTTAGCTTCACCCCAAAGTTAAGTAAATAGGTCAGCATTTTCTGAGGATGTTTTTCGGTAACTTCTAAAACCACTTTCGTCAAACCGATCAGATAATCTTCTGCTTTAACCTGATTCCCTTTCGATTCAATTTGTCCATCTCTAGGAGTAAGAATACGTTCTGATTCAATCAAATAATCGAGGGTGCGATGAAAAGTGTAGCGTTGCCAAAGCTTAGAGTTTTCCTTACTCATTAATAGAGCAGTCGGTTCCACCAAAAAATGCTGTAATGGTAAATTAAATTGCTCTAACAAATCTATAGCATCGTAAATATAAATAGCCAAGGGATATTTATTAATTGCTTCTTCATAACGCTTATGCCAAGTGGTTTTTAATGTATCTCGATAATTATCTATTGTTAAGGGTAAATGGCGGCTTTTTAAGTTACGCAAATTTTCTACAATATTACGAAAAGTGCAATCATTTCTCCTAGCTATTTGAGGATAATCTTCTGTTTTGGCAGAAATGTTGCTTTGATTTACCGTAGCCTGCAATAATTTAATTACCGCTTCATCTTCCGGTTCTGGTAATTCATAAACTGTAAAACGCTGCCACAACTGGGGATATTTTTCCCATTGCAACTTTTCCCAAGCACTGGGTTCCCCTGGATAATCTGGTTGTTTCTCGTTTCTGGCTGTAGCAACGATACGAATTTCTCCACTGCCACAAAACTTTTCGTATGCTTCTAAGGCCCGTAATAAACGCAACTGTAAAGGTACATTCAAAGGTTCTAAAGGAGATTTTTCTGCCCTAGGAGATAACTCATCTTCTCCGAAATACATCCGTTGATTCAAGTCATCAAGGAAAAACAACAACTTACGATTAGTACCAATTTCTCCTAACTGTTCCCGCGTTGGTACATCTAACCATTCCCCTAACTTAGGATACAAAATAGTCCAACCATTACTACTATAAAGTTGAGCTAATTCCGCAGCTTCGCGGGTTTTTCCTACCCCAGTTCTGGCTATAATTAATAACCAGCGCTCTGCTTCTAATTGCCCTTCTAATTCCTCTTGTATATCTCGCCCAGCAAGGCGATTTTGGTAAGGAATACGGGCATCAGCTAAAGAATCTTTTTCTTCTCCTCCTACCAATTGGGCTAAAATACTTTTTCTAGGGGAAATAATTTCAAAAGGATAACGGTTAGGGGGAAGCAAGCGATCGCGATTCTGTTGTCTAAGCCACCAAATTAACCCCAAAGTACCAGGAAGGACTACGGGAACAGTTCCAGAAAGAAGATTATTAATAAGATCCTGGTTATTTTGGTAAATGCCGCCAATTTGTTGCCAGTAAGACATAATCTAACGAAAATCGTTGAGGGTCAAGAACTAAAAGCTGCTGCATAATCATTGGCAAACTGCTCAAAAGTACGGGGTTGTTTACCTGTAACTTCCTCTACAATAGGAGTAATAGTTGAGTAATTACCAGCTTTTTGTCTGTTATATAATCTGAGTATCATCTCTACTTGTTTTTCAGGTAAACCATTTTCTGTCATCGCTTCACGGGCAGCTTCTTCAGGAATATCTACGTAGGTAATAGTTCTACCTAAAACCTGGGAAAGGATCTCTGCAATTTGATAATTACTCAAAGCTTGGGAACCAGTGATTTGATAAGCTTTATTTTGATGATTATCTTCTGTTAAAACCACCGCCGCAACTTCAGCTACATCCCTAATATCAATAAAGCTAAGTTTCCCTTCTCCTAATGGCAAATAAAAAGAATTTTGATTCTTAATAGTTTCTGCTGTGTAAATCAGATAATTTTGATGAAAGGAATTAGGGCGCAGGAAGGTATAAGGAATTCCTGAAGCAGCAATGAGTTGTTCAGATTCTCGGTGACATTGCCCTAAAAGCATTTCTGGTTCTGTATCTGCCCCCATAACAGAAAGTTTAACAATTTGTTTCACCCCAGCTTTTTTGGCTGCCTCTAAGCAAGTAGCATCTAATTCTACCAAGTTAGGAGCTAAAGGAGTCATGAAAAAGGCTTTATCTACACCTCGGAAAGCAGCTTCTACTGTTTCTGGCTTATTAAGATCAAATTCTACTACTTCTACCCCGGAAGGGAAATTTTGAGCGCGATTGAGATTACGAACTGCTGCACGAATATTAACATCTTTAGCTGCTAGTTGTTTAACAACTTGAGAGCCGACATTACTAGTGGCTGCGGTAACTAAAATTGTCTCTGGCATAGTTAGCGATCGCTTTATTTCGATCATGAATATTTTTCTGACAAGTAAAATATACAACATCAATAACCCATTTTGGGTTTATCCCGATTTAGGTTATAAGCTTGGGCTATCACTAATATGCTGCATAAAACAAGTTCTATTTAGGTGGCTAAATCAGTCTTCAGCAAGCAATATAAAAGATTTCGAGAACTTCTTATTGAAGCCCGTAAGCTTGCTGGATTAACTCAAACAGAATTATCAAATAAATTAAACCGTCCCCAGTCATATGTATCAAAGTATGAACGTGGAGAACGTCGTCTTGACTTAATCGAATTTCTGGAAATTATAGAAGTATTAAATATGAGTCCAATTACTTTTATTGAAAAATTGCTTGATCATCAATGGGAGAGGTAAACAATTTTAATTAAGTTTACTGATTTTAATACAGCAGATACAATCATTCGTGAATTTTATAACCCAGAGTGGAATGACATTATAGCCATCCTTTCTGGAATGTCTTTACATATCAAAGCTTCAGATCAAGCAGGTATTCAGGGAAATTTAATCTTCGATCCTGTTGGTACAAATCAGTGCATAAAAAATAACTTAGTAAATAAAGGATGGCAAGCAAATATTCCTATTCCGTCAGAATATAGATTTTTGGGTAAGGATATTGACTTTGGGAAAGCTGGCATAATTATTGAAAGCCAATTTTCTCATTATTCCTTTTTATTGAATAATACTTTACGTTCTGAGTTATTTTTCAAAGCTGGCACAGCCTTTGCCGGCAAAGCAACGAAACTAGTGGTATTAATTGCCAAAGCTAAAATGTTTCCTGCATCTAATAGTACTCTTTACTATGAGCAAGCTGTTCAACAATTGACAGCTTTGGCTGAATATCGAGTATTTGATGTACCAATTCGACTTATCGGCTTATTTGAACAACAAAATACGACAATCGATGTAATTTGGACTAAGTATTCGTCAACAAGATATTCTAGAAAAGTGCAAACAAGAAAGAATCTTCAATGCCAAATTTCACCTGGAAAACTTACACACAGTCGCTGTCAGCTTCATATTATTAAAGAATGAATTAGTCCCACAAATTTAATTGAATTTGTTGCTCAGTTTGTTTTGATAAAGGTGTCTTTTTACCATTACCGTTAAGCTTTTTATCTATAGGTGGTGTTTCTCCACGTAGGTTAGCTGCAAAAACTGCTTCTTCATAAAGTAATCTTTCTTCCATTGCTTGTAAATGATATTCTTCTGGATATATCTTTGCTTTACTACGTTCTGATGGCTTTTTTGCTACTTGTACATCAAACTGAAATTTTTCAATAGGCTCATTAGTTTGTTCTATGTAATCTCTTAGGGTTTTCAAGTTTGGGAAAAAACCATTTTCATCGGGTTTTTTACTCAAGCGACGTAAGGCAACTTGATGATATTTTGATTCTAATTCTGCTCCCATAAAATACCGTTCATAACATGAAGCAACAACCGCTACTGTACCAGAACCCATGTATGGGTCAAAAACAATATCATTCTTGTTAGTTGTAGCTAAAATAATTCGGGCGGTCATATCTTCTGGAAATTGGCAAGGATGTATAGTTTGTTCTTCATGATTATGTTTTACATTGCGGAATAACCAAATATCACCAGGATTTTTACCTTTAGGATTACAAGACAATTCCCCCTTTCGATTTCCCCGAAAATGTTTTTTGTTTTGGTACTTTTGCGGAACTCTAATTGCATCTAAATTAAATGTATAGTGATCGGATTTAGTAAACCATAAAAGTGTTTCATGACGGCAAGAAAACTTTTTTCTTGCATGAAGTCCATGTTGTCTCGCCCAAATGATACGATTCTTAGGAATTAATCCGCAAGATTCTAAAATAGGAAAAAAGCGAATATCGAGAGGAATTAACATTCCCTTATGAGAAAAAGCACCTACTTGCCAAAACAAGGAACCAGTACTTTTAAGAATGCGACTACACTCACGTAGTACATTAGTTTGTTGTTCCAAGTAAATCTCTAGTCCTTGTTTAGCTTCATATTCCTTACCTAAATTGTAGGGCGGAGACGAAAGCACTAAATCAACCGACTCATCTGGTAAGCTTTTGAGCAATTCTAAACAATTACCCAGAAAAATCTCATTTAAAGGAAATTTACTTCTTTCATCTTTCACCACAACACCTGTTTTAAAAAACTATATAGTGAAATTATAAAACTAACTTTTTCTCTTACGCTAGCTAATTTTCTGGCAATATGAAATAGAAATAACGATATTGTACCTAAGCATTTTATCAAAGAGAGAAAAAGGGTTTTAGAGAGGGTGTATAACTTTCTCTAAAACCCTAATCAAGTAAATTAAACATTAAACTAAGGGGAAGGTCGATATCCTGACAACTCCATAGAAAAATTAGCCATTCCTTGGGAAAGGGAACGTAAATTTGTGGAGTAGCCGAACATCTCTTTTAAAGGAACCTCAGCCCGGATCACGGTGTAATCGTTCAAAACTTCTGAACCAATCAGCAAACCGCGACGGGATAAGAGATTGCCTTGTATCCTGCCCATAAACTCATCAGGAGTTTCTACCTCCACTGACATGATGGGTTCCAAAACAATTGGGCTTGCTTGGGCAAAAGCTTCCTCAAAAGCTTGTTTGGCAGCATAGCGGAAAGCTATATCCTTAGAATCTACAGGGTGATAGGAACCACCTTCCAGGATAACTTTGACTCCAACTACGGGATAACCTTGAAGATAGCCCGTTGCCATAGCATCAAGGAAACCCTTCTCACAAGCTGGGATAAATTGCTGAGGAATTGCTCCCCCCACAACCTTATCTACAAACTCAAAGTCCCCTTCATAAGGCTCTAGACGACCCGTAATATGGGCATATTGTCCGGGGCCTCCCAATTGTTTTTTGAACCTGTAGTCGAGCTTCGCCCCCTTAGTAATGCTTTCTTTGTAAGCAACTGCCGGCTGTCCAACATAAACTTGGGCATCATACTCCCGTTGCAAGCGTTCAAGGTAAATATCAAGATGCAACTCCCCCATACCAGAAATTAGGGTTTCTCCTCCTTCAGGGCTGCTACTAACGTGCAAAGTGGGGTCTTCTCGTCCAAAGCGGCTTAAGGCTTTGGATACCTGTATAGCATCTTCCTGAGTTTTGGGAGTAATTGCCAGGGTGATAACGGGTTCAGGAACAAACATTTCCTCTAAAGAAAGATGCAAATCCTCAGCACAAAGAGTATCCCCTGAAGCACATTCAAACCCTAACAGGGCAACAATTTTCCCTGCTTGTGCTGAATCAAGGTTTTCCCTTTCTCCTGCATGAAGCCGAATTAAACGGCTGACACGAACCGTTTTTTGGGTACGAGGGTTGAAGAGGGAATCGCCTTTTTGCAAAGTCCCGGAGTAGATGCGAATTTGACATCCTCCCCGACCTATTCGCGCAGCGTTGCCGAAGGCTAAGGTACGGGGATTCCCTATCTACCCAAACAACGACAGTTGCACGGGTTCTAGTTGGGTTGACGTTTCACAGGTTGCTGCTACAGTTGTAGTATAGCTGCCTACCTCCACGTACGTTTCTTGCTCCGCGTTCCCTTGCGCCTTTCGGCGGCGCGGGTTCGGTGCGCTTTAGAGTCTCAGGGTGTCCCCCCGCGACTAAGATATTTACAGCAGCATTAACATCTCTATCATGGACTGCACCGCAGTTTAAACAAGTCCATTCTCTAACAGAAAGTTCTACTTGGTGCGCGTTCCCTTGCGTCTTACGCCGACGCGGGGTCGCATCCGCTTTCTTCCCACCTCTAAAACCACACCCATGACATTTCTGGGTAGTCGGTTCCCATCTATCTATGACCCTCAATTCTCTGCCATACATGATTGCTTTAGCTTCTAATATAGTTCTAAAACTATCCCGTGCCTAAGTCACTTATGGCACGGGATAGTTTACGATTCTTAACCATTCCCGATACGTTCAAGTCTTCTAAGACGATTGTTTGGTTTTCACGAATTATCTTGGTTGAGAGTTTGTGGAGAAAGTCTTGACGAGTATCTTTGATTTTGGCGTGTAATCTCGCTGCTCTTTTTCTGGCCTTTTCTCGCCTTCTACTACTTTTGGTATTCCTAGCTAGATTACGTTGCAATCTTCTTAGACGCTTTAATCTTTTCTTTAAGGGTTTTGGTGCTTTAACTTTTTCTCCATTACTAAATGTGGCAAAGTTGGTTATTCCCAGGTCGATTCCTATTGAAGTGCCGTTATCTGGTAGTTTCTCTGGGTTTATTTCTACGACAAAGCTAATAAAGTATCTATCAGCACTATCTTTGATTACTGTTACAGAAGTAGGAATTGATGGTAATTCTCTAGACCATATCGGTTTGATGTTGCCAACTTTAGCCAGGTATACTTTGTTTCTTCTGAGTTGAAATCCTGATTTGGTGAAGCTAGCAGCTTGCTTATTGCTTCGCTTTTTGAATTTGGGAGGCTTAATCTTGGTTCCCTTCCTTTTGCCTTGCAGCGAGTTAAAGAAGTTCTTATGTGCTGTAGAAAGGTTTTTTAATGATTGCTGTAAGGGTACTGCTGAGACTTGGTTTAGCCATTTCCTTTCTTCTGTCTTTTTTGCTTGGGTTAATCGTTTACATAAACTGTTGTGGCTTAAAGCTTTTCTACTACTTTTGCATAAAGCTAAAGCGTCGTTCCAAACTACACGAGTACAGCCAAACAGTTGAGCAAGTTTTTGTTTTTGCTCGATGTTTGGATAAAATCTGTATCTGTATCGTGCTTTCACTTTTTGGAGGCAAAGGCTCTGCTTTTTTCAATATTATACCGTGAGAGTGCAGAGCGAATCCGTCCTATAAGAACGGGGAACCTTAGACCTTTTTTGTTTTTGGTAAACCGGATTGGGTACAATACTTAATCGGCTTAAACATTTACAATTCAGTTTCTCAAGAATAGCTAACGGGGGCAAAGGGTAGATATTGTCTACCTCTTAGCAATACCTGTTCCCTCTAAAAACTCTTGTATTTCCTTGTCGCTAAGACGGCAAGACTTTCCTTGAGTATCTTCTTCGGTAATCTCTAATTTAGAAGTAGCAACAGCAGCGAGGACGTGAGTTTGGCACTGCTGCTTTTGGAGAGTGGCTATTTCTTTTTCTAAAGACTCAATACGATCAACTAAAGCCCTAATTACAGCAGCTTCAGAGTCTGGCAAGCTTGCGTGTTCTAAAGGGCTTACCTTAACTCCAGAGCGATAAATAACTCTGCCTGGAACTCCTACCACAGTACAATCAGAAGGTACATCTCTCAATACTACTGAACCCGCACCAATACGTACATCGTCACCAATTTGGATATTACCCAAAACTTTAGCACCAGCACCAACCACAACATTTTCCCCCAGGCTAGGGTGGCGTTTGCCGCTTTCTTTGCCTGTTCCTCCCAAAGTTACTCCTTGATAAATCAAGCAGTAATCTCCAATGATGGCTGTTTCCCCCACAACAATACCCATACCATGGTCAATGCAAACGCCCTTACCCATTTGCGCCCCTGGATGAATTTCGATCCCTGTGAAGAATCTACCGAGGTGGGAAATAAAGCGAGGAATAAAGGGTATTTTCAGCTTATACAAGCTGTGGGCAAGGCGATGAAACAGAATTGCTTGTAAACCAGGATAGCAAAACAAGACCTCTAGCCAGTTACGGGCGGCTGGGTCACGTTCAAAAATGATCCGAAAATCAGCGATAAGGGTAGATAGCACAGGTTTAGTTTGAGTACAGCCTATTGATTATTATCTTATCTAAAAGATGTAAGTTAGTGAACCATCAGCCTTTGACTCAAACTTCTCTCACCAAAAAACTCTTCAATTCCCTGAACTACTCAACAAACGCATATTTCCCCTCCTAGCGGGGGAAATGCTCTTCTTTCCACGTTTACTCTTCCATTTGCGGATAGAAGCAGCTACTTTGGCAATGTGGCGGTTTTGAATTTCTTGGGAACTTTCTTCTTGAGAAGAAGAGTCCTCGCTAGGGCGAGGTTGGATATTCATACATTCTCCTAGTTCCCTAACTGTCTGGGGGGCTTCTAAGGCAACTTTCAACGCAGAGATAGATTGATAGCGTTCAGGAAGAGAAATCTTCAACATCTTATCCAAAACTTGAGCAAAAGGATCACTCACATCCACCACTTCTCGCCATTTCATCTGTCCGGTGTGAAGATCGGTCTGGAAATCTAAGGGAGCTTTTCCTGTTAACAAATATAAGCAAGTCACCCCCACAGCATAGATATCGCTAGCAAACACAGGGCGTAAAGAAAATTGTTCTGGGGGGGCAAAACCTACAGTACCAATAAAGTTAGTTGTTCCTCCCCGAATGCTACTATCCCCTGGTTGAGAGATTTGCTCTTTGACAGCACCAAAGTCAATGAGAACTAACCTACCATCGTGTTTGCAACGTAGAATATTTTGGGGCTTGATATCTCGATGAATAACCCCGTGCTTGTGAACATATTCTAAGATGGGAATAATTTCCCCTAAAAAGTGCCTAACAAGATTTTCTGACATGGGGCCATAGCGTCTTATCAATCTGGCTAGGGTTAACCCATGGATATACTCTTGAACTAGATAAAAATCTTCGCCCATCACAAAATAATCTAAGAGTAGAGGTATTTGGGAATGATGGCCTAAAAGGGAGAGAGTTTTGGCTTCTCTTTGAAAACGCTGGCGGGCTATTGCCAAAGCTGACTCATCACTAACCTTCGGACACAACTGCTTGATAACGCACTTAGGATTTCCTGGTAAAGAGGTGTCCCTAGCTAAAAAAGTGACTCCGAAGCCACCTCTACCGAGCAACCGTACCACTTCGTAGCGATCACGAAAAAGCTGTTTTTTACCGCACATTTGACCCAAGGCCGTTTTTTCAAAAACGTCTGAGTGGAAAGAAGAGAGATTCGCTGGAGGAAAATTCATAGCTTTTGAGGATGAGAAGCGAGGTTTGTTTGACCAAATATTAGGTATGCTCCTATTTGGTTTGGTAAGGTAAATATTCCTTTGGTAACAAAAATTTTGAAGCCAAAGGATGCTGCAAGGGATACTTAGTATTACTCATAGTATCGCTGAATTTTAGATTAAGAGCCAAAGATTAATTATGAACATCTATCCTAGACTAGAGAAGTTGTTTCAGCAACAAAAAGTCCTTAAAGTTATTAGTGGTTTAAATAACTTTGATCATCATAAAGTTCTGGCAGTGGCGAAAGCTGCCCAGGCTGGGGGGGCTAGCTTTGTAGATATTGCTGCTGATACAGATTTAATTGCTGCTGTAAGGCAAGAAATTGCTCTGCCTATATGTGTTTCTGCGGTGGAACCGGAGTTATTTGTTGAGGCGATCGCCGCTGGTGCTGATTTAATTGAAATTGGTAACTTTGATAGCTTTTATGCTCAAGGACGACGTTTTGAAGCCCCAGAAGTTTTGGCCCTGACCCGGAAAACTCGCTCTTTGCTTCCCAATGTTCCCCTTTCTGTTACCGTACCCCATATTCTTTCTTTAGATGAACAGGTTCAATTAGCAGAGGAGTTGGTGAAGGCTGGTGCAGATATTATTCAAACAGAAGGAGGTACTAGTGCTATTCCTAAGCATCCTGGTACTTTGGGTTTAATTGAAAAAGCTGCTCCCACTTTAGCTGCGGCTACAAGTATTTCTCCAGCAGTAGAAGTTCCTGTACTCTGTGCTTCTGGTTTATCTAATGTAACCATTCCTATGGCGATCGCGGCTGGGGCGGCAGGAGTAGGAGTTGGATCTGCGATTAATCAACTTGATAGCGAAGTGGCGATGGTGGCTGTTGTACGCAGTTTAGTGGAAGCTTTAGCTTCTGTTCGTCGTTCTAGTGCCTCTATTTCGTAGTAAGTAATAGAGAATATATAGTAGGGGCAATCGATTGTCCCTACATAACTGTGGGCAATAAATTTCTCAACTTTACTCTGGTATAGCCTAGGTATATTTCAATAAACAATTAGCCATTAGCCGCTAGCCATTAGCAAATTCAGTAAAAAACCCGATTTAAAATCACTATATTTTTGAGCATACTAGAGTTAGACCATTTAATATACCCATGAATATTTTGTCAGGGGAAAACAGACTAAAAGAAATTAATTCTTCTTCAGTGAGTGTTCTAGATTCCCAACCAGCTAAAATTCTGGTTGTAGATGATCATGCTTCTAGTCGTATGGCTGTGTCGGCTTTACTATCAGTAGAAGGTTATGAGGTTATTGAACTAGAAAGCAGTAAGAAAGTTTTAGAATGTGTCATTGCCCAGAAACCAGACTTGATTTTGCTCGATGTAATGCTTCCTGACTTAGATGGATTTGAGATTTGCAAGGGCATCAAAGCGAATGAAACTACAGCTTCAATTCCAGTTATTTTTATTACGGTACTTAATGATCGCAAAACCTATATTAAAAGTCTTAAAGCTGGGGGAGATGACTTACTGCCCAAACCTTTAGATCGCTTAGAACTGTCCACTAGGGTTAAATCTTTTATTCGTCAAAAGCGCCTTTATGAAGACCTTGATCATACTGAACAGGTACTCTTTTCTATTGCTAAAGCTATAGGAGAACGAGACAGCGATCGCAGTGAATCTTCCGAAAGACTAATTCAGCTAGCCCAATCTTTCGGAGAATATTTAGGACTTCCTTTAGCTGAAGTGAAAGATTTGATCAAAGCAATCTATCTCCACGACTTAGGTACGGTAGGTATTCCCGATGCAGTCTTGCTTAAAGAAGGTACACTCACCCTCGAAGAGAGGAAACTGATTAACCAACACGTTCTCATTGGTGAAAAGCTTTGTCAACCTCTTAGGGATGTAGAAGGAGTTTTGCCTATTATTCGCCATCATCACGAACGATGGGATGGAGGGGGCTATCCTGATGGTTTAGTGGGGGAAGAGATTCCTTTATTAGCACAAATATTTCAAATTATTGATATTTACAATGCCTTAACTAGTAAGCGCCCTTATAAGCAAGCTTTCACTCCTCAACAGGCCCTAGAAATTATTCTGGAAGAAAAGGATAAGGGCTGGCGGAATCCTCAACTAGTCGCTCAGTTTACAGAATTTGTCCGTTCTATTTGGATTGAAGAAAGGGAATAGGGTTCGCGTGTATGGTTGCCGTAAGGCTATAGTCAATAGCAAAAGTTTCTCTACTGAATCAAAAAATAAAGCGATCGCAAACTAGAATAATAGGTAAACGAGACTTTTATATTGCTACTATGAAAAGAAAATTTTTCCTGGTTTACTATTGCGATCAATTTATTAACAATCACCACCGCAACCGTAAGTTTAGCTCAAGCAGAGACAGAAACCTTTGGCTCTTTTCAAGAATGGTGTGCAGCTAAAGATAGTCTTTCTTCTCAAGCAAAACATACGGTAGAGATATTACTAGAAGAAGCGGAAAGCCAAAGTTGTCTTGAAGCGGAGCGCAACTTGTCTGAAACGTCAGATTTAGATATTGCCTATCGCCGCGATGTACGAGACTTACGTCCTCTTGCTTCTCTAACTCACCTAACTTCATTAGACTTGAATGGGAATGGCATAACAGATATTACTCCTATATCTAACCTCAAATCTCTGACTAAACTTGAACTCAATTTTAATAGCCTCAAAGACTTAACAGCCTTGGCTAATTTAACTAATCTCACTGAACTTTATCTGTCTCATAACATTCATCTTCAAAATTTAACTCCTTTGTCTAGCTTAACTAAGTTAACAGAACTTCATCTAGCATCTAACCAAATTATAGATTTAAAACCACTATCAGACTTGACTAGTTTGACTCTTTTGTATCTTCCCGGAAATGAAATTGGGAGCTTACAGGGGTTGTCCGATTTAACTCAACTAACTTATCTATTTCTTTCTAATAATCAAATTAAGGATTTAACTCCTCTGTCAAATCTAAATAGTTTGATATCTCTTTATATAGGAGGAAACAAAATAGATGATCTAACTCCACTATCTTCTTTAACTAGCTTATCAAGATTACTTGTACACTCTAATCAAATAAGTGATTTGACTCCTCTAAGCTCTCTCAATAACTTGAGTGCTTTAGTCGTAAGTCATAATCAAATAAGTGATTTAAGTCCCTTATCAAATTTAGCTAGTCTCACAGACATTTCCTTCAATAATAATCAAGTTAGACAAATAACTAATATTCTGAATATAGAACAGTTAGAGAGATTTTGCTCTGTGGACAATCCTTTGAATGAAACTATTCCTAAACATATACTTCATAAAAAACAACAATGCTTTTTTTGAGAAAGAGTTGCTCATTATGCTTGTCTAATCAACGAGACTTTTATATTGCTACTATGAACAGAAAATCTTTCTGGTTGACAATTGCTGCAACTGTATTAACCATTGCTAGTACAACCACAAGTTTAGCTCAAGCAGAAACAGAAAACTTTGATTCTTTTCGAGACTGGTGTACGGCAAAAGATCATCTTCCTCCTCAAGCAAAACATACTGTAGAGGTATTACTAGAAAGAGCAGAAAGTGAAGATTGTCTTGAAGCTGAAGGCAAATTATCTAAAATGTCAGATTTAGATATTGCCTATCGTTATGTGCGAGATTTGCGTCCCTTAGCAGCTTTTACAAAGCTAACTTCCCTGGACTTAAGTGGAAACGGTATCGTTGATATAACTCCTCTAGCTAACTTCAAGTCTTTAACTACACTTAAGCTTAGCTGGAATAGCCTAGAGGACTTAACCCCTTTAACTAATTTAACCAATCTCAGTGAACTTTTTCTCTCCCAGAATCGCATTCAAGATTTGGCTCCCTTGTATAACTTAACTAATTTAACTGAGCTTTACCTCGATTCTAATCAGGTTAAGGATTTAAGACCCCTATCGGGCTTAACGAACTTAACCTTCTTGGATCTTATGAGCAATGAAGTTAACAGTCTAGAAGGTTTATCAAACTTAACTACCTTAACTTACTTAGTTCTTTCTCTTAATCAGATTAAAGATTTAACTCCCCTTTCAAGCTTAACTAAGCTAACAGAACTCGATATTACACAAAATCAGATAGAGGATCTAAGTGCTTTATCTTCTTTGACCGAACTATTTTACCTATCTGCCGAGTCTAATCAGATCAAAGATTTAACTCCTTTATTAAATTTAGCTAGTCTTAAAGCAGTTTATCTAGGTAATAACCAGGTTCAACAGATACCTTCTCAACTAGATTTAGAACAATTCAACACATTTTGCTCGGCAGGAAACCCTTTAGGGG
The DNA here is from genome assembly GCA_963793425.1 of uncultured cyanobacterium. Taxonomy (GTDB): domain Bacteria; phylum Cyanobacteriota; class Cyanobacteriia; order Cyanobacteriales; family CAWCAG01; genus CAWCAG01. The sequence continues at coordinate 299,236 of CAWCAG010000005.1, forward strand.
AGACTATTTCCGAACGCCTATTTGAGGAGCGAAGATGCCGCTTTTATTGAGCAGCTTCTCATCTATTCACCTAAATAAAACTTTAGTAAGCATTCCCTAACAACTCAAAAGCTGACCAATAAGAAGGTTCTTCAAAAGTTTGATTCTGAAGCGGTATATTGCTGGGTAAAAGCTTTTTAATTACTTGCGAATTTACCTCTTCGCCTAATGTTTTGGGTTCATAGACGAAGTAAGGTTTCTCAATTCTAGCTCTTCCTTCTATCATAGCTAACTGTGCTTCTTGCAAAACTTGCGCTCTAGTTAATCCTTTTTGTTCTGAGAGTATTTGGTAAAATACTTTCATCATAACCATCGTTCCCTCATCGCTGACTTGCCATAAAGAACCTACAACTGATTCCGCTCCCTGTTGCCAGATTACACTACCAATACCAAACTCTCTGTCCTCATCTAAATTTTGTGACAAACCTGAAGCGTTGTCTATTAAGCCTTCACAGCCACTTAAAACAACCATCTCAATTGCAGAAAAATCAAGCCCACGTTCTCTAAGTTCTTGAATATTTATCTCTCTCTCCCGTGTTTGTAGATAACTCTTATCACCTCCTATCGCTTCCCCGTGAGTAGCAATGTGTAAAATTTGACTAGCTTGCTCTTTATCAACAGCTACTCCTTGTTCTTGTAAATAATTTTCTAAGTTGTCAAGGTTGAATTGATTCTCTTCAGGTATTTCTGTATCCTCAACTCCGTTAATTTGATTCACCTCTGGAACGACTGCGGGTATGTCTCGCCCTTTTAAGAACTCAGATTGTCCGTAAGCTGTAGTTTCTATATTCTCCTGATTCATGGGCTTTGTTTCTGTGAGGGAGAAACTGGGAGACACTGATAAGCTAAATTTTTGAACTAAAAAATCATTGCCATCAGATAATACAGCTATAGGAATTGTTTGTAACTCTTGGTCTAATACTAAATGGAGATGATTAACGTTTATATTACTTAGGGTTTCTTTAACTGGTTTAATCATCGTTATGTATAGTTGCTGCGCTAATGGTTCATATCCTCCTGAGAACTGAATAATTTTTCTTCTCAATTGTGTTAATTGTGCTTGCAACTCACTCACATCAACAGGCTTAAACCGGTGAATAGGAGAATACTGAGGATCTCCTGGAATAACTACTATATCTATTCCTTGATCTGCGCCTTCTTCACTTTGCACCATCAAATAAACTATCGCCGACTTCATCCCTGTTGCTTGATCTGCGGCATGGATTCTTTGCTGCATTGAAGCCATTGTTTCTGGAGCGCTGGCAATCTCTTCGTTAGTAAACTCTTCAATCCTTTGTTTTTCAAACTGAGCAACTGTCTCACCAATTTCTTCTGAGGATTCGCTAACCGTGCGACGGCCAAAGTTATCGGTGTCTGTTTTTTCTTGCTGTCGCTGTACAAAGCTATTTTGTTGCCCTAGATAGTTTAATTCGCTTTGGGGTGCATAAGCCCCTTGTTGAAGAAAAACATTCTGCCCTTGAGCTTGTATGAAAGGATTGGCTATCTCTGTTTCCTTAGCAACAGCATCAGTTTCTCGCTCATCTTGCTTTCTTTGTACTGGTGGTATTGGATTATCTAGAGAAGAAGCATTTTCAAGCAAAAAGGTACTCCCTGCCGCTTCAAATTTGCGGCGCATCTCCTCCATTTCTTCTAAGGATTGCCCTTTTATTTGTTGTTGTGGCGAAGCTTGTTGATGTTTTTTTTGTATATTTGAAGTCTGTGATGACTTAGTTGGTTGAAAAGCTGACTTCTTTATGTACTTGTGACTCCCCATACCTGACCTCCAAGTGATTAACGGAATATCCCACAGATACTGACGAGTGGTCAGTAAAACTAAAAATTGACAAGGTTTGGGATAAGAAGAGGTATCCTTCTTACTGAAGACTATCCCTAAATTTAATCTGAACAAAGCACCAGTAATATCTGGCTAATACTTTACCACTAAAGCTTGAGTGTGATTTGTTGTTAGTGGTCAAATAAATACTGATAGAGTTACTGTAGGCTATTAGCTGTCGTCGCAGACTAAAATGATTCATGATAAATGAAATGACTTGGGAAGAAGCGATGGTAGCGGTAGCAGTTCTTGCAGCAGGAAAGGGTACGAGAATGAAGTCAGACCTACCCAAGGTTTTGCATAGCTTGGGGGGAAAGTCTTTAGTTGAACGAGTACTCAATAGCAGTGAGTCTCTTAAACCTTCTCAACGGTTAGTAATTGTTGGTTATGAAGCCCAACGAGTGAAGGAAAATCTCCAATCTCTTCCAAGTATAGAGTTCGTGGAACAGACTCAACAATTAGGTACAGGTCACGCAGTTCAACAGATTTTACCTCATTTGCAAGACTTTGAAGGAGATTTATTAGTACTCAATGGAGATGTTCCTTTACTCCGTTCAGAAACCTTAGAAAAATTAGTCGAAACTCATCAAAAAAACGGTAACGCAGCGACTTTATTAACAGCCCAATTACCAAATCCCCAGGGTTACGGTAGGGTATTTTGCGATCACGATGATTTAGTAGAAAAAATTGTTGAACATCGGGACTGTACTCCTAAACAAAGAAACAATCAGCGTATAAATGCCGGAGTTTATTGCTTCAATTGGCCAAAATTAGCAGCAGTTTTGCCCCAATTAGCCGCAGATAATGATCAGCAAGAATATTATCTTACTGATGTTTGTTCTTTGTTAGAACCAGTTATGGCAGTTGATGTGGCAGACTATCAAGAAATTACGGGGATTAACGACCGTAAGCAATTAGCCACCGCCGGAGAAATGTTGCAACAACGGGTTAAGGATCATTGGTTAAAAGCCGGGGTAACAATGATTGACCCCGATAGTATTACCATTGATGAAACTGTACAGTTGCAAGCAGATGTGATTATTGAACCCCAAACCCATTTACGAGGCAAGACAACTATTGGTTCTGGAAGTCGTTTAGGGCCAGGAAGTTTAATCGAAAATAGTCAAATTGGGGAGAATGTGACTATTTTTTATTCGGTAGTTAGGGATAGTCAGGTTGCGAAAGGAACACAAATTGGCCCTTATACCCATCTACGGGGTCAAGCAAAGGTTGGGGAAGCTTGCCGCTTGGGTAATTTTGTGGAAGTGAAAAAGACGACTATTGGTAATCAAACCAATGCCGCCCACCTTGCCTATTTAGGAGATGCTACCCTCGGCGAACACGTCAATATTGGTGCAGGTACAATTACTGCTAACTACGATGGTTACCAAAAACATCCTACTTTGATCGGTAACAGTACTAAAACAGGTTCCAATAGCGTATTAGTTGCCCCAGTTACTCTAGGAGAAAACGTAACTGTTGCTGCGGGTTCGGTGGTAACAAAAGATGTGGAAGATGATTCTTTAGTGGTGGCGAGATCCCGCCAGGTGGTGAGGAAAGGATGGAAGGCTAAAACAAGTAATAAGTAATAAGTAATAAGTAATAAGACACCGCACTAGTTTATTGACATAAACGTGGACTGTAGTTATTACTTATTACCTTTGTCAGGAAATGACTAAACAGTTTTGCTTAAGTAAAACTGTTTGCAATGAACCAATTAGCATAAATAAAAATACGAGTAGGGGGTTGCACCCCTCAATAAATATGTTATAGTAGTTTACGTAGATGCACCCTGATGACTGGGAGAGTTACATTAAGTGGCTCTCCTTTTTTTGTGTCTAAAAGTCTAGGCATCACTATGATGAGGTCTATTGAACTTACAAACCTCTCGCCAAGGAATTCAGAAATCAGTATTTGCGTATTACTGTTAGTGCTGAAAAGAAATTAACAGCAAAAACCCTCATGGGGGGTGACACCCCTCAAGATTCATGTTATTGTAGTTTAAGTAGATGCACCCTGATGACTGGGAGAGTTACATTTAAGTGGCTCTCCTTTTTTTGTTTGTATACTAAAAACAAGGGTGGTAGTAGGACAGAAAGATTGCCTGCCCTATCTATGCTTAAAGTTAAGATGCCATTAACTCTTCTAGTTGTGTTGCCGAAGAAAGTTTTGGCAAATTGAGAGAAAGTTGTTGATAATCATGAGTCGCCACTTTTTCTAAAACTTTAACTTCCACATTTACCGAAATCAAATAAGATCCTGGTTGATTATCCACAGCTTCAGCAAGCATGGCAGTTAAATCTGGGCAAACCCCTGTAATCGGTTCCCTTAAATTGGACTGTTCCCAGTCATACTGTGCTTCGGGGTTGAGGGTAAGAACGTAATGCTTAATCATAGCTACAGATGAAAGTGAAGGGTTTAATTCGTTCTTTTCATTATAGTACATTTGTATTAAAAGTAGTTGTAAGCATCCTTTTACTCTCAATACAATACTTGGCAATAATAGGAATCTTGTTAAGATAAACATCAAGTTTTTTGAGAGCAACTTTCTATGTAACCCCGTTAAAACAAGGGCGAGAGTATAATTGTATTGGAGTTTTTACTTTCAATAGTGCCTTAATCTATTGCTAATATTTAGCAATAGTTATAAACTGAGGACTTGATTCGATTCTTGTGGGATAATTATCTATGATAATGATTATCACAATCATTAAAAACTTCCTTGGGTGCTAGTGATATATTCATTTTTGAGGTGTGAGTTAAATGGTAAAAATTAAAACCCTATGGCAAGCTTGTTTATTAAGTTCGGCCGTAATTAGTACAAGTTTTTTAATGGGTGCGATCGCCCAAGCAACAGATTTAGACAGTGAACAGTTATTAGCCCAAGTCCCCACCAATAGCGACGAAGCCAACTTATTAGAGGATGTCATTCGTTATGGTAATGAAGGACAATCTCAAGAAGCTTTAGACCAAGTAACCAGCGTTAGCCAGTTAACAGATATTGATCCATTTTGGTACGAAGCTGTAGAAAAGATGGTGGACAAATACGGTTGTATTGTTGGCTATCCTGACAGCACTTTTAAGGGTCAACGCAACATCACTCGCTACGAATTTGCAGCGGCACTCAGTCGCTGTATGGAGTATATTGAAACCAATATTGGTACAGGAAATCTTGAAGATGGGGATTTAGCAACCCTGCGGCGTTTAGTTCAAGAATTTGAGGCAGAATTAGCAACTTTAGGAGCTAGGGTAGATGATTTAGAAGGTCGGGTTGCTTTTGTTGAAGATAATCAATTTTCTACTACTAGCAAACTGGTGGGACAGGTCGTTTTTGGTCTTGGTAGTCTCTTTTCTGGGGATAATGTGGATGCTGATACTCCTGGTACCGAGGCTAATGAAGCGACGGTTTTTGGTCATCGTACTCGCTTAGAATTGGAAACTAGCTTCACCGGAGAAGACTTACTCTTTACTAGACTCGCTACAGGAACATTTCCTGAATTTGCTCAAGTTACAGGGACTAGCGAAGGAGATGTTAGTTTCGCCCAAGATGAAGGTAGTGATGTCGCTGTGGAAGTACTTAAATATAGTTTTCCTGTTGGAGATAACACAGAAGTGGTTGCCCTCGCGTTTGGGGGAGCTTCTGATGACTTTGCTAGTACAGTTAACTTTCTTGATGGGGATGGTGCAGAAGGATCTATATCTGTATTTGGTACTCGCAACCCTATTTATTATCCCTTTGGAGGTGCAGGACTTGGTGTGACTACTCGCTTAGGAGATGTAGCAGAGGTTAGTTTCGGCTATGCTGCGGCTAATGCCGAAGATCCTACAGCAGGTAATGGCTTATTTGATGGGGCTTACACCGCTATAGGGCAGGTTGTTTTCCAACCCATCGAAGGACTCAACTTAGGATTAACTTACCTTCACGGTTATAATTCCTTAGATACAGGTGCAGGAAGCCGTTTGGCTAACTTTGCTAATTTTTCCACGGCATTAGACCTCTCCGTACCGACTTACCACAACTCCTATGGTGCTGAGTTATCATGGCAATTAAGTGATAAATTTGTTTTGGGAGGATGGGCTGGTTATACCAATGCAGGGACTTTAGATACAAACACAAGAGCCTTGACTCGTGGTAACTTAGATATTTGGAATTGGGCAGTTACTCTAGGTTTCCCTGATTTAGGTAAAGAAGGCAGCCTTGGAGGTATTGTTGTAGGTATGGAACCGAGGGTAACAGATTCCAACATTGTCCTTTCCGGAGGAGATAGTAGTGAAGACCAAGATACAGGATTGCATATAGAAGCTTTTTACCAGTATCAAGTCTCAGATAATATTTCTATTACCCCAGGAGTTATTTGGTTAACAGCCCCAGATCATAATAACAATAACGAAGACCAAATCATTGGTACTATTCGTACTACTTTTAGTTTTTAATACTGAAACTCAGCAGGATTGATAATAACTTTGCTGAGTTTAATCAAATTATAGAACTGTTGCCAACCTTAAGTAAGCTAAGCCATACTGTGGATATGCTTCTAGCTTCTAGGTAATTTTATGACTCAAGGTATATACACCTTAGCCAACGATGTCGTTTATGACCAACTTGTTGCCCTTCTTAACAGTATTGCAGTTAATGTTGGTGCAGAATTTCCGGTTCGTGTAGTTGCTTTTGATGAGCGCTTAGATAAGGTACGCTCAGAAGTAGAGAAAAGAAAGAATGTTGAATTAGTTGAAGATCCCAGCTTATTTGTACCTTGGGAAGAATTTTCTGGGGAAGTTTGGCAAACCCATCCCTATGCCCTGAAGATGTGGCGAGAGAAGGGTATTGAAGGGGTCAATCGCTTAGCTTGTAATCGCCGCTACTTTGCTTTTGATGAACGGAGTGATTTTGACCAGTTTATTTATTTTGATGCTGATGTTTTAGTGCTTAATTCCCTAGATTTTATGTTTGAGAAACTAGGTGATTATGATTTTGTAATTTACGACTTTCAGTACAAAGATCCTGGTCATATTTTTAATTTAGATTCTCCTCGGTTATTTGAAGTTTTCCCAGAAGAGAAAGTCCGTTCAGAAATATTTTGTTCTGGCTGTTTTGGGGCAAGAAAGGTATTTTTCCTCCCGAAAAAAGAGCTTGGTTAATTGAACAGCTTAAGCAAAATGAAGCAGAGGTGCTTTATTTGAACGCTCCTAATCAATCTGTTTTAAACTATATGAGAATGCGAGGAGAAATTCCTCTTTGCAACTTATCTTTCACTTTGCCTCAAGAAGAAGTTACAGGTTGTGCGGTTACTTCAACCCATTTTGAACAAAGAGATAATTTACTTTATGATAAAGAGGCAAGAGTTACCTTTCTCCACTATATTGGTGTCTCTTCCAAAGCCTTTACTCGGTTATGTCAAGGGGAGAATCTGGAAGTAGCTTATAGAGATATTTTCTTACATTATCGCTATCTTCACGAACCTCAAAATCGCCCTCAATTTACTGGCAAACCTCAACCGATTAATCCACCTCCTAGTTTTCAAACTAAAGTGTTAAAAAAATTAGGTTTGAAAAAGTGAGGATAAATCAATGAGTCGCGGAATTTATATAGTTGCTAATGATAAGGTAATTGACAATGCGATCGCCCTTTTAAATAGCATTCGTTATTATGACCCGGATGTAAAAGTATTTTTAGTTCCTTTTAATGACCAATATCAGCAAGTTGCTCAGGAATTAAAAGAACGTCATGATGTAGAAGTTTTTCCTGATTTAGATTTTGTTAATAACTTTACAAGCAAAGTCGGAGAAATATTTGACCGAGACTTTCTTGCCTTACCAAATAAGATGCGTAAGTTTGTTTTTTGGTTTGGGCCTTTAGATGAATTTCTTTATATTGATACAGATATAATTGTTTTTGAAAAGATAGCTGAAGTTTTAGATTATCTCAACGAGTACGAGTTTTTATGTTGTGATTATCATCATTCGGGACGAGGATTAATAGATATTTTTGCTCCTGATATCAAAAAACAAGGCATTTTTACAGAAGCAGAATTAAAAGATGTTTTTAATAGTGGTTTTTGGGCAAGTAAAAAGGGCATTTTTTCTGAACAACAAATGTATGAGATGTTAAAAGAATGTGCGGCACATCGAGAATATTTTGATTTTTCTCATAACACAACGGATCAACCAATCCTTAATTATGTAGTTCTTAAATCTACTCAGAAGCGCTTAAATTTAGTTAAATTAAATCCAGGAGAGCCAGGAAGTTGGGCAGGTTCACCTCATTTCCAAGAAAAAGAACATATCTTATATGATGGTCAAAGGCGTTTGAAATATCTCCACTGGGCTGGTACACCCATGAAACCCGGCGCACCCTATCGAGAATTATGGGAATATTATCGTTATCAAGGGGAAGAAAAACCCTCTCAAATTTCTGTTGCTCAAAAGGAACCAAGTTTTTTGAGAAAGGCTTTGGGCAAGGTTAAAAATAAGCTGAAAAAAGGAAACGGAGAGTAAAAGAAATAATCTGCTCGGAACTGAATACATCTCATATTTGTAAGAACACCCTTAGCTTGAAAACCAAAATTATCCTTAGAGGCGACCCGTTTTCATTAACTTGGAGAGTTGAAAACTGATTACATGGGTCGCCTGCCCTACATTTAATTCCCGTCAAGGGCGACCCAATAGTTTATTTTGTCGGTGACTAAAACAACGGAAACGGGTTGCCCCTACGTGATGATATTTCTTCGGCTCTAAATATCAATAATAGCTTAAAGCTGTATACTACAAAAATTGTAATTTGTCAAAAAAACTTTTAAAAACGTCTCAAAATTTGTGCATCCAAAACTTTGATTAGTTAGGATTTTGAAGGAAAACATCTGCTTTTACAACGATTTAACTAGCTTGTAGCGATGCTGCTTTATTTTTAGACACAAGGGTAACAGTATGAATTTTTGAATTATAGCATCAAACAACGAATTTGCGTTATTTTTAGCGAAATTTAGGGCTTGACATTTTTAAAGATGAAGTTGTGTAAATTCAGAATGTTTGATAACAAACTGATTCAAACTCAACTAGAACTTATACTATTAGGTTTTTCCCCGTTGCATTTTTATTCCTTGACATGATATTATGTACATGGTGGAAAAGGTGCGTCCTTGAAATCAATTTTCCCAGGAATTTTTACTCTTCAATCGTTCCTAAGCTAAAAAATCACAGTAACTTTCCTAAAAAAGCAAAAGCGAGATCAATAAAGCTCGTACTTAAGCAAAGTGCAGGGCAGAGAACCGTTATTAACCGGAATACGTCGGGAAGCCTTCAAACCAATCTTTTTTCCCAACTCCTTACTACCCGTTAATACATAAGCTGTCCAACCTTTAAAACGCTGCTTAAAAACATCCCCCAGCAACTTGTACAAAGCTTCTAACTCTTCCTCTTCCCCTACACGAATACCATAGGGAGGGTTGCAGAGAATAATTCCTTTCTCAGCCGGGGCAGTTAATTCGGCTAACTCCGTGACAGCAAACTCGATTTGTTCTTGCAGGTTACAATGTCTGGCATTACTACGGGCTTGCTCCAAAATTTCTGAATTGTGATCGCTGCCATAAATAGGGGCTGGGAGTTGGGGTAGAACAACATTTTCAGCTTCTGTTCTTAACTTCGACCATAAAGAGGCATCAAAATCTAACCAGCTTTGAAACCCAAACCTTTGACGATGTAAACCCGGAGCAACATTGAGTCCTTTTAATGCAGCTTCTAAAGTTAGAGTTCCGGAACCACAAAGGGGATCTAAAAAAGGTAAGCTCGGTTCCCACTCCGACATAATTAATAAAGCAGCAGCGAGAGTTTCTTTCAAGGGGGCTAAACCCATAGCAGAACGGTAGCCTCGACGATGCAAACTTTCTCCGGTACTATCTAAACTTAAGATGCCTCGATTTTTATGGATATGAATGTTGAGTTGTAAATCCGGTGCGTTAAGTTCTACCGTAGAACGTTCTCCTGTTTCTTCCCTTTGTAAATCAACAATGGCATTTTTCACCTGAAGAGCAGTAAAGTGGCTGTGGTTAAGCTGGCGATTTTTCCCGGTACAAGCCACAGCTAGAGTATTATCAGGTTCAAGATAGTCTGACCAAGGAACTTTTTGTACCTCTTCATAAAGCATTTCTGCATCACGACAAGGAAACTCTCTAATGGGAACGAGAACACGAAAAATTGTTCTTGCCCAAAGATTAACTCGGTAAAGCAATGTGCGATCGCCACTAAAATGTACTCCGGTGAAGTCAGGACAAATGTCCTCAGCACCCAACTCTGCTAGCTCTTGAGCAGCAATTGATTCTAAACCGCGAGCAACTGTAGCGAAGTATTGTGTCATTGTTAAGGAAGAGAGTGGGGAGTAGGGAGCAAGTTAAGAGTACAATCAGATGGCTTTACAATAGACTAGTTTGAGCAATTTTTTAAAGGCAATGGGCAAAACTCGACAATTACCAAAGAAATTTCTCCTTTTAGGCTCAGGGGAATTAGGCAAAGAATTTGTGATTGCTGCTCAGCGTTTAGGCAACTTTGTGATTGCCGTAGATAGTTACCCCAACGCACCGGCAATGCAGGTTGCTGATGGTTGGGAAGTGATTTCTATGCTGGATGGCAACGAGTTAGCCAGAATTGTTGCGAATCATCAACCGGATTTTATTGTCCCAGAAATTGAAGCCATTCGTACAGAAAAATTACTGGAACTAGAACAACAAGGTTTCACGGTTATTCCCACTGCTGCAGCTACTAATTACACCATGAACCGCGATCGCATTCGTGAGTTGGCTAGTCAAGAGTTAGGGATTAGAACAGCAAACTATGGTTATGCAACTAGCTTAGAAGAGTTGCTAACTATTTGTGAAAAAACTGGCTTTCCTAATGTGATTAAACCTGTCATGTCCTCTTCAGGTAAAGGGCAATCAATCATTAACTCAGTCGATGAAGTAGAAACTGCTTGGAAAAATGCCTTAGAAGGAGCAAGAGGGGAAGGTAGGAAAGTTATTGTTGAAGAGTTTATTGATTTTGATGTTGAAATCACTTTATTAACCGTTAAGCAGTGGCAAAACCCAACAATTTTCTGTCCCCCTATTGGTCATCGTCAAGAAAGAGGAGATTATCAAGAATCTTGGCAACCAGCAAACATTAAACCAGAAATACTAGCTCAAGCTCAGGCGATCGCCACTAAGGTAACAGATGCTTTAGGAGGTGCAGGAATCTTTGGTGTCGAGTTTTTTATCACTAAAGATGAAGCCATCTTTTCTGAACTTTCTCCTCGCCCTCACGATACGGGTATGGTAACTTTAATCTCTCAAAATCTTAATGAATTTGAATTACATTTGCGTGCTATCTTGGGCTTGCCAATTCCTCAAATAAATTGTCTATCGAGTTCTGCTAGCGCTGTTGTTTTAGCGGAAAAGTATGGTGAGAAAATCAGTTTCCATGGAATAGCAGAAGCTTTGGCAGAAGCTGGTACAGATTTACGTTTATTTGGCAAACCCCAATCGCGTCCTTTCCGCCGTTTAGGAGTTGCTTTAGCTAAAGGTAATAGCGTAAAAGAAGCAAGACAAAAAGCCAGAGCAGCAGCCAGTAAAATACAAATCAACTATCAATAAATAAGCTTTCCTTCCTTGAGTATTTATCATTGAACATCGTTAACAATTAGCAATGGCTCCTCATAGGCTTATATAGTATTTTGGTTCGGGATCACACCACAATTAACAATTAAAAATATTTGGTCATATTTCGTTAAATATTGCCAACAAAATCAGCAATAATCCTAAGATTAAGAAAGCGCTTCTAAAAATTAATTTGCTAAGAGCTTATCATGATCAAGAAAATTTTATTTGCCTATTCTGGAACAGAAAATTCAGAACAGATGTTGAAATACCTGCGAGAAATTCCTGCCATCAAGAATGCCTCTATTAATATTCTCCATGTTGTTCCTTCTCAAGTTACTACAGACACCATGGCAAAGAAATTAGAAGAGGGAGGAAAAATTCTTGCAGAAGTTATCCAATCCCTAGATATAGAACCCGATCGAGTTTCTAGTATGCTTCGTCAAGGAGAACCTAAAGATACCGTATGTAAAGTCGCTCAAGAAATTGATGCTGATTTAATTATTATGGGTTCGCGGGGTCTACAACGTTTAGAATCATTTCTAGAAAACTCTGTTAGTCAGTATGTATTTCAACTAACAGATCGTCCTATGCTTTTGGTTAAAGACGATATATATGTCAAAAAAATCAAGAATGTTATGGTAGCCTTAGATCGCTCTAAAGCATCCCAATCTAGCTTAGATTTAGCTCTTTATTTGCTCAGAGATTATCCAGGAGCTAAACTACTTTTATTCCGGGTTAACCCCGATTTAAGCCCTAAATTGCTACCTCTTTCTCAAAGTGAGATGGAACAAAACCCGGTTGTAGCTGAGGCAATTACTAAAGTTAAGCGTATGGGAGTTAAATATAGCTGCCTGGTGACAGGAGGAAGACCTAGTAAGGAAATTTGTCAAGCGATAGAAGACAATAATGTCGATTTATTAGTTATGGGTTCTCCAGAGCGCCGACCTTCTATTGCTAAAGCACTTCCGGATCTAGATCGCTTATTAGGAACCTCTTTATCTGATTACGTTAGGGTCAACGCGACTTGCCCTGTGCTTTTAACCAGGACAACAACATAGTAAGAATCTCGACAATAAGAAGAGACGTTGATATCAACGTCTCTTTAAAAAAATCCTAATCTTCTTAGCCTTCGCCACGACTTGCTGTTTGAATGTACAGAATTAGTAAAAAAACTGTAGGAACTAGCACAAATAGGATCGTTGCAACAAATCCCAGATCGTTTACTTGCATATAATTAGCGCCTCTAAAAATTATTTAAACCAACTACCCTTAGAATATCATCGACTTGAAGTAGAAGGAATAAGCAAAATTTTAGGGCTTGGTTTTGACACTCACTGGGCCATTAACCAAAGTTTGGCAAGCTAAACGGTAGTTATCAGGTCTTTTGTGAAGCTTACGTTTTTCAAAATCTGTCTTTTCAGAAAGATTTTCTATTCCCTCAACCACTTCAACCAAACAAGTGCCGCACTGTCCATATCCCCCGCAGTTGATTAACTTTCCCTTTAAGGTATAAAGATCAATATCATTTTGTAAAGCTTTTTCTCTTAGGTTAGCCCCATCAGCAGCTATTATTTCCTTATCTTCTTTAACAAATGTGATATTAGCCATCAGCCCTCTTTTTCTTTTAACGATATTCTTATTCTATAAAATGTTAAGAAAATATAAGAGCAAGAATTTCCCAGTCTCCCAGTCCTCACCCCTATGGCAAGTCAAACAACTTACCATCAGGCAAATTAGTCACCGCTCTTTGCAGAGAAGATAGCGCTCTGTTGTAATCAATAAAAGCCCTCAGCAAATTATTTCTCGCACGGGTCAATTCACTTTGAGCAGAGATTTCATCACTTTTAATACCTACACCTTCTTGTAAACGTAAACGGGCTAACCTCAATCTTTCCTCGGCGGCTCTGACAGCGACTCCAGCCGTAGAAATATTGTTTTTGTTTGCTAAAAGATTGTAATAGCCTCGTTCCACTTCCAAACGAATTTGGTTACGTTGGTTGTCGAAGCGATTTTCTGAAATCTCAATATTCTTTTGCTCTTGTTCTGCCCTCGCATTAGCTGCCCCACCATCAAAAAGAGTCCATCTTAACCTAGCCCCAATGGTTAAACCGTCTGCTGGCCCCAAGTTATCATCCAAAACCCCCAAAATATTGTAATTAGCAAACAAACTAGCTTGGGGACGAATACCAGACAAAGCAATACGTCTTTGTTGGTCGCTAATATTCCTTCTAATTAATTCTTGCTCTAATTCAGCCCGATTTTTCAAGGCGAGGACAATACTATCTTCTAAGGATAAATCCCACTCTCCCGCAGTTGTGATCGGATCACCAGCACTGACACCGACTTTCTGCCCCAAGCCCAAAACCAGGGAGATCGATCTTTGAGCAATATTTTGTTGTGATCTTGCCAAGGTAAGATTTTGTTTTGCCTCTGCTAGTTGAGTTTCGTCTTGCAAAACTTCAAACCTTGTCCCTAAACCAAATCTTTCCCGCAGTGCAGTATTTCTCAAACTAGCTTGAGCTTGCTCAACCGCAGCTACGGCAATGGTGACTTGAGCATCTGCTTCTTGCAAATCATAATAAGCTTCTGTCGCCTCAAAGCGGATCTGTTCTGCGGTACGTTCTAAATCCAGTTGGTTGAGACGCAACTGTTCTTCTGCGGCTTTAATTTGGGCCGATCTTCTTCCGGAGGTGAAAAGGTCGTAGTTAACTTCCAGGCGACCATCAAAAACAGTACTTACGGTATCATCATCTCCAGTAAACATACCGAACAAAGGCGATCGCCGCAAAGACAATTCGCTATTAGCAGAGTCAGAACGAGTAAAATCTAATTGAGTACTAATGGTGGGGTACTCTGAAGCTAGAGTCTCTCGCACTCCCTCACGGGAACTTTCTACCCTTAATATTGCTTCTTCTAAATCTCGATTATTGTCCCTAGCTAGTTCAATAGCCTGCTCTAGAGAAATAGGCTGAATATTTTCTACCCTAACCTCATCAGCTTCAGTAGGAAACAACAGAGGATTAGCGCTGGGGTTAAGGAGTTCAAGAAAATCAAGTGTAGGAAGTTCACTAGAAGCCGAAGAGTTAACTGGAATTTGCAAGAAAGGATTGATATAATCATCCTTGCCTTGTAAAGACTCCTGAAAAGGAGCCATAGGAAGCTCCGGTTTGCTCATGGAGAAATTACTATCTGGGGGGATAATTTCTTCTGGTTGAGGAAGGGTAGGAACATTCCGGACGGTTTGCTGACCTTCAGAAGAAAGAGATTCTTGAGAGGTTGCTTCAAGAGAACCGCCTAGAGTGATAATTGCTCCTATACTGACCGCGATAAGATGACGATAAACTAACATCGAGATTATTAATTTTTAGTTCTGAAGTTTATGGTCTAGGGATGTTTGAAACCGGAGATATTAACCTGTCCGACAGCATCGACTCTTTAGAGCGACACAATTACCAAAGTAACTCATAGAAGCTAAATTGAGGGAAGAGATTTTTCTGAACTAGGAAAGCCAGGAAAAAAGTTCTATGTCCACAACAAAAACAAATTAATATGGTACTACCATCGGGGTACGTGCTGCGCCGAGCGACAGAACGAGATATTTGGTCAATTAGAAAGTTGGTTTTTGGAGCTAAACTTGACCCGACTCAGCTAAAGTGGCAACAATTTTGGGTTATTGCCTCTCCCCAAGAGATTATAGCTTGTGGACAGTTACGCAGTTTCACAGGGGCGCAAGAATTAGGTAGTTTGGTTGTGAAACCAAAGTGGCGCGATCGCGGTTTAGGAAGTTATTTAGCTCAACATTTGGTGAAACAAGCAACCCAGCCTCTTTACATCGAGTGTTTGGGTAAAAAACTGCCTCAATTCTATGCTCCTTTGGGTTTTATACCTGTTTCTTGGCAAGATTTACCTAAATCACTAAAAATTAAGTTTGCTTTGCCTATGTTAGCCAAAAACATCTTCTCTTTACCTGTAGAAATTATGCGCTATGAAGGTGTTTAAACTTTTTGTGGTTAAAATGCTTCCAGTTGTGATTTTAAAGGCTATCTAACACTAAAAAAATATGGATCTGCGCTTATTTCGCAAACTACACAGCAAAATGGCTCCCATTGTACTAATTCCGTTCTTCGTCACCGCAGCCACAGGAGTAACTTACCGTATTGGTAAAAGTTGGTTTGGTTGGTCAAGGGATCAAGCCCATATTTTTATGGTGATTCATGAAGGAGAGTATTTGGGCAAGTTTCTAGAGCCAATTTATGTACTGGTTAATGGCTTAGCTTTGCTATGGATGCTAATTACAGGTTCAGCAATGCTATACCAAAGTATCAGTAAAAGTCCTTGTTTCAAAAGGCTTGCTAAGCAAGATTCAGCAGAAGATAACTGATGCTGTTAGGCATCATTGAAAAGAGGGTAATTGCGATGAAAAATAAAGTGAAAATTGCTGTAGTCGGAGACGTACATGACCTCTGGGAAGATGAAGATGAAATTACCCTGCACCACTTAGGAGTAGATTTAGTACTATTTGTGGGGGATTTTGGCAATGAATCTGTAGATGTAGTAGCAAAAGTTGCCTCAGTCAAAATCCCCAAAGCAGTGGTATTAGGCAATCATGATGTCTGGTACATGGCTAATCCTTGGCGAAGAACACCTCCTTATGATCTGCAAAAAGAGGATCGTCTTCAACAACAACTAGATTTGTTAGGAGAAAGTCATGTTGGTTATGGCAAGTTGGATTTTCCTCAATTTAACCTCTCAGTAGTTGGAGGTCGTCCTTTTAGTTGGGGAGGATCTCAGTTAAGGATAGATAAAATTTATCGCGATCGCTGGGGAATCAATAACTTAGAAGAATCAACTACTTCAATAGTTGCTGCTGCGAAAGAAACAGCTTACGAAACAATCATTTTTCTTAGTCATTCAGGACCAGCAGGCTTAGGAGATAAACCAGAAGATATTTGTGGCCGAGATTGGCAAAGAGAAGGGGGAGACTTTGGTGATCCTGATTTAACCTCAGCCATTGAACAAATGCGAACTTTAGGAAAAACTATTCCTCTAGTAACTTTTGGCCATATGCACCATAATCTACGCCATACTAAAAAAAGATTGCGTACCATAATTAAAACTTCTCCCCAAGGAACAGTTTATTTTAATGCTGCTAGGGTTCCTCGTATCAAAGAGGTGAAAGGAAAACGGTTACGGAATTTTTCTTTAGTTTCTCTCCATAGTGGAGTTGTAGAGGAAATATCCCTTGTTTGGCTAGGAGCTGAATTTGAAGTTGCCTCCCAAGAGACTTTTTATAATTCCTCAGACCCTGCGGTAAAGTCCTTACCTTGATACAATAAAAAAAGCTTGTCTGGAGAGGTGGCAGAGTGGTCGATCGCGTCCGACTTGAAATCGGATGAGCCGAAAGGCTCCGGGAGTTCGAATCTCCCCCTCTCCGTATTGTTAAGTAATAAGTAATAAGTAATAAGTAATAAGTGGATTAGACACAAATTATATGCCCTGGCAACGTCCCGATAATCGTCAACCAGATCAGTTACGTCCCCATAGTTTTGAATTAGACTATACTCGCTTTGCTACTGCTTCTGTCCTTGCTTGTTGCGGTGATACGAAGGTGCTTTGTACAGCTAGCGTCTCTCCTGGTGTCCCCAGATTCCTTAAGAATACGGGAACTGGCTGGCTAACAGCGGAATATCGGATGTTACCGGGGGCAACTCCACAACGCCATTCTAGAGAATTACTCAAACTGTCTGGACGTACCCAAGAAATTCAACGCCTAATTGGGCGTAGCTTACGGGCTTGTTTAGATTTAAAAGCTTTAGGGGAATATACAATCACCGTTGATACAGATGTGCTTCAAGCTGATGCTGGTACAAGAACAACTTCCATTACCGGAGGATATGTTGCAGTAGCTGATTCTATTAACAAGTTGCTAAAAAAAGGAGATTTAGAAAAGTCCCCTCTACGTCATCCGGTAGCAGCAATTTCTGTGGGCATTATTGAAGGGGAAGCTTTTTTAGATTTAAACTACCCAGAAGATGTAGCCGCAGAAGTTGATTTTAATGTGGTGATGAATGGCGCAATGGGTATTATTGAAGTACAAGGAACCGCAGAGGAAAAAAGTTACAGCCGCACTCAACTTAACCAAATTATGGATTTGGCAGAGAAAGGTATCAAGGAATTATTAGAAGCACAACAGAAAGTCTTGAAAATTACTCCTCCTTAATTGCTTTAGCAATCGCATTTAACTGTAATCCTTGAGGATAAGTTCCTTCGGTTTTAATTCGTTTGATTTCTTCTTCAGGAATAAGTAAATTTTGCTTTTTCCCTAAAGCACGAACTACATCAGCACGATCAATAATTCCTGCTACAGCCCCAGCAGGAGAAAGTACAGTGATACTGCTTAGTTGCTGTTCTTCGAGTTTATTAATTACTTCTACTAAAGAACTTTTCTCTTCTACTGACGGTATTTCTGTTAGGGGCTGGGCAATATCCAATAAAGTTAAGTAATCCCATTGGCTACGCTCTTTAGCTTGTAAATCAATTAAATCAATTAAACCTCGATAACGTCCATCAGAAGAAGCGTAATAGGGTTTGGGAGTTTGGCTGTTAGCGAGAACAAATTCTTCTGCAAAATCCCGGAGAGTTAATTTAGCATCAATTACCCGGAAATCGCGAGTCATCGCATCAGCCGCCACAATTTCTAGTAAAGCTTTTTGGAGGGCGCTCGCCTGATCATAAGCAGCAGCATTACGCAGGATGAACCAACCGATTAAAGTTAGCCAAATAGCCCCAACTTCTGCTGTTACCAGAACTAAAAATAGTCCCAAGATAATTCCAAACCAACCAAGTATCTTGCCCGTTGCAGCCGCCCAGCGTACTCCTTTGCTACGACTGCCTGTAACTTGCCAAACTGCTGCTTTAAGGACTTGCCCTCCATCTAAAGGTAAGCCAGGAATAAGGTTAAACAAAGCTAAAACTAGATTAATTCTACCTAAATCTGAGGTGATGAATTGAGGCAGACTATCTTCTGCGGCTACTTGACTTAAGCCTAAGAAAAGGGCAAATAAAAGAATGCTAACGACTGGCCCTGCGATCGCAACTTGAAAGGCTTCACGGGGATTTTTTGATTCTTTGGCAATGGAAGCTACACCCCCAAAAAGAAATAGAGTGATGGAGTTGACCTCAATTCCTTGGTTTTTAGCTACTAAACTATGACCTAACTCGTGTAATAAAACAGAAACAAACAACAACAAAGCCATGACAAAACCAGCAACCCAGCCTAAAACTGGTTGCCCTTCCACGACATTGCTAGCATTTATATCACTAGCATTAATCACAGTAAGGAAAACTAAAATTAGTAACCAAGAAGAATCAATATAAAAAGGGATGCCAAATAGTGAACCAATACGCCAGTTTGATTGCATAAAATTATCCCCATAAGATGAAATTAGATAAATGCTTTCTTTCCTAGATAAAGGCATTTCAGCACTTCGATTCAGTCCTGCTGACTCCGCCTCTAATCCCTCGTATTCTGAGAAGATTGCTTCGGCTATGGGGCTTCGCAATCGATTGTGGCTACAAATAAATAAAAGTTTTTTCACAATTTAAAAATTCATACCAACGCTAACTGCTGTAGTTAGCGTTGGCACTACTATTACGACATTTGGAAAATAAAAGTTACTTTATCTCCTTTTCCTAAAGCGATGCGATCTCCAGGACGGAGACGGTGACGATTTCCTGAAGATAAAGGAGTATGGTTGACATAAGTACCATTAGCACTACCAACATCTTCAAGGAAATAAGTATCTCCTTCTACTCTGATATCAGCATGAATCCGCGAGACAATACTTGAATCAGGAAAACCTGATACATCAATATCGGGAGGGATTTTGTCATTAGGTTTACCAAGATGAATGACATCTAAGTTTTGCGGTAATTCAATTTGGGTATCGGTTTGTATATGGAACAGGCTAGCTGTTTCTACTTGAAGTTGAGTAGAAGAGTTACCAGGTAACGGTGAAACTGGAGGGAGTGTTGAGGGATCAGGAGGAGGAATGACAGGAGTTGGGGGCATACTTACTGGTGGAGTACTGGCTTCGACCTCAACTTCAACTTCAACTTCAACTTCAGTTTCTTCTTGGCTTTCACTAGAAGCAACTACTGGAGTTGAAATTGGTTCGCTTTCACCAGAAGTGACTGCTGGGGTTGAAACAGGTTCGCTTTCACCAGAAGCAGCAGGACTGCCTGTACTAACCACCGTAGCTGGTAGAGGATCGGGAATATCTCCTCCAGTAGCAGCCGTTGGTTCTAAACTTTGACCACATTGACCGCAAAAAGTGGCATCTGTTTGCACTGTTGCGCCACAATTAGGGCAGCTAGTAGTTTGGGGCAAAGGAGTATAACAAGCTTCACATTGAGTTGCTCCTTCTGGATTTTGATGATCGCAATTGGGACAGGTAATCATAACGCTAGATCAATTATTTTATATATACTTCGGGAAATCAAATCTTCACTTAATCTTTTAGTTCGGCTTTAGCTCTGCGCCAGCAGCTTTATCTAGCAACCACCATAGTTCTCCTTCAGGCTGAATTAATCGAGCAGGATAGGCGCTATCATCGGCTTCTGAGGCAAAAATATGAGCTAGGGCTGTTTGTTTGTTTTCTCCAGCTACTAAGAAAATGACGCATCTAGCCTGATTAATTAAAGGAACGCTAAAAGTTAAGCGAGGTTCGCCACTCTTGTTACCTACTGTAACCAAGCTATCTTTTACTTTCAAAGCCTCGGTATGGGGAAATAAGGAGGCTGTATGGGCATCATCCCCTGTACCTAAAAGAATAATATCGAAACTAGGAAATTCTCCTGGAGAGAGTTGAAAAAATTCCTGTAAGTGTTGAGAGTGAGTTTTGGCATCAGCCGCAGGATCTCCCCCTTCTGTAGGCATAGGATGAATGTTACTAACAGGAATGTTAACTTTATCTAACCAAGCTTGACGGGCCATTCTTTGGTTGCTATCGCTATTCTCGGCTGGAACATAACGCTCGTCTCCCCAGAATACGTGGATTTTTTCCCAAGGTAAATCTTGAGTTGCGATCGCTTCATATAATGGTTTGGGGGTGCTGCCTCCGGCTAGGGCAATGGTACACATCTCCCTTTCTTGGCAAGCTGAGTGAACTCTCTCCAAAATCAGGGAGAGTGACTGCTCTATCAAGGCTGGTTTATCAGCTAAAACTTGGATTTTTCTCATTGGTTGTTTGTCATTGATGATTAATAACTACGCCATAACTTTCCCAGCAGCAATATATCACTTGAAGAGTAAGGAGGCTTTAGTCTACACCTGCTAATTTTCAATTTTGCTTAATATGTGATTTAGTTAATTAAAATTTTCTGGTTCGCCAATTGTTCCCTTCCCTTGCTAGGATTTTGATACCCAGTCAATTCAGATTTGTTTACAGCAAAGAAAAATTGGCTTTCCGGGCAAGCTAGTCTTATAAGCTAGGTATTAAAACTGATGAATAACCCAGTCAATTCTTCCTATACTTCTCTTACTCTCAAGATAGTAGGTGTCATATTAATAATTTCTTCTTTACTCGATTACCTGGTTCTTGGTATTCCTTTTAAACCCCTCGATCCTATTTGGCAAATTAACTACGTTACCCAAATGGTAGACCGGGGTATTATTCCTATGGTGGGCATAGCCTTTTTGGTTGTCGGTTACTGGATTGGTAATCTTAATACTGATGTAGCCAGTGGCACTCGCCCTGCTTCATCCTTTAAGGATTTGCGGTTTTGGTCTTTTATTATTGCCAGTATTTTAGGCTTGATTTTCCTACTCATAGTGCCTTTACATTTAAACAATATCAACAAAGAAAAATCCAATGCCTTAGAGCAAATTGAGGAAAGAGCAGGTCAATTTGAAAGTCGCATTGCCCAAGAATCAGAACAGCTTGGGGCCCTTTTACAAAATGATCAAGCCCTTGCCCAAATTAATGAAGCAATTGAAAGCGGTAAGGTTAATGGGCAAGAGCTTAACGATCAGCAAATTCAAGAATTAGAACAGCGTCGGGCATCCCTTGAGGAACTTAAAGATAATCCTGAAGCTATAGAAGAGAGGATTTCAGAAGCAGAAAATCAGTTAGGTACACGTAAAAAAGAAGCAGAGAAAAATGCCAGGGCTGAAGCTTTTAAGTTAGGAGTCCGGACAGGCATTAGTAGTTTGTTGTTAGCCATTGGTTACATGGTTATTGGCTGGACGGGCTTAAGGAGTGTAACTAGTGGTGCTTCAGGAGGTCGTCGTAAAGCTCCTAAAGGTGCTAAGAAACCAAAATAAAGGCGTTGCGTAGGAGCGGGTTTGAAAGTTCAATTAGAGAGAAAACCGTAAGCTAAATAAACCCGCCCTCTAGGGGTAGATTCAAAAATCCAATTAGTGAAGATTAAACCGTAAACTGAATAAACCCGCCCCTTGAACTGAATTACACCAGGAAATGTTCTCAATTTATATCCTGACCTACAACGAAGAAACAGAGATCGCTGCTTGTATTGAGTCAGCTTCAATGTGCGACGATATTGTAGTGGTAGACTCTTTCAGCAGCGATCGCACCGTAGAAATTGCCCAAAATTATCCAGTTCGAGTAGAACAGCACGTTTTTGAAAGTCATGGTCACCAGCGGACTTGGATGTTGCAAGAAGTTACGACAAAGTTCGATTGGGTTTATATTTTAGAAGCGGATGAACGTCTGACCCCAGAGTTATTTGGAGAGTGCCAGCAAGTAATTCAATCCCCAGAACATATTGGTTACTATGTGGCGGAAAGAGTTATGTTTATGGGGAAGTGGATACGCTACTCTACCCAGTACCCTCGTTACCAAATGCGCCTGTTTCGGAAAGATTCTGTTTGGTTTGATGATTACGGGCATACAGAAAGGGAAGTATGTAATGGTTCCACGGGTTTTTTAAAAGAAACCTATCCCCACTATACCAGTGGCAAGGGTTTTAGCCGTTGGCTAGAAAAGCACAATCGTTACTCCACCGACGAAGCTAAAGAAACTTTAAAACAATTAGACCAGGGCAAGGTTAACTTACTAACTTTATTTTTTGGTGTTTCCGAAGTAGAAAGAAGAAGGGCCCTAAAAGATTTATCTCTACGTCTGCCTTTGCGTCCCCTACTACGCTTCTTTTATATGTATTTCTTACTTCTTGGCATTCTCGATGGTAAGGCAGGATTTAATTGGTGTATGTTGCAAGCTTTTTATGAATATTTGATTTTACTTAAGGTTTGGGAACTAAAACATACAAAAGTATCAAAGCAAAGCTCCTAAGCCGATAGCCAAGGGTTTTGCCTACCCCAAAATGTTAAAATGTAAATCATGATACTTAAGAAAAGAAAATTCTCTCACTCTTGGTTGCCAAATTTAGAGCAAAACTAAATTGAAACATTTTTTTACAAAAGTTACATAATGTAAGAAGAGAGTTATCAAATATTAAACTGCTGTGCCATCTAGAGAATTTAATTCCAACCGAGGGCAAAAAAATCCCTCATCTAGTCATAAGGAGAAGTCACATTCTGTGATTCAGCGCCTAAAGCAGGATATCAAAAACTACCTCATTGCAGGGCTTTTGGTTGTAATTCCTTTAGCTACAACTATTTGGTTAACCATAACCATTGCTAATTGGGTTATTAATTTTCTCACCAGAATCCCCAAACAGGTTAATCCCTTTCATAGTCTCAACCCAATTTTGACGAATTTAATAGATTTGTCTGTGGGGTTAGCGGTTCCTTTAATTGCCATTCTTTTAATTGGCATTATGGCTCGCAACATTGCCGGACAATGGTTATTAAACTTGGGAGAGAGAATCTTACAAGCAATTCCTTTAGCAGGTTCAGTTTATAAAACCCTTAAGCAGATCCTGGAAACTTTGCTGCAAGATTCTAATAGTAAGTTTCGCCGAGTGGTTATGGTAGAGTATCCTCGCCGAGACGTTTGGACTTTAGGGTTTGTGACAGGGAGTGTGAGTGGTGAGTTAAAGGCTAATTTTTCCCGCAAGATGCTCAGTGTTTTTATTCCTACTACTCCTAACCCAACTTCAGGTTGGTATGCAATGGTTCCTGAAGATGATGTGATTAGCCTTTCTATGTCCATTGAAGATGCTTTTAAGGTGCTGATTTCAGGGGGAATCGTTAACCCCAAAAACTCCTCAGATACAGTGCCAATTGCCTTACCAAATGCAGCTAGTAACAAAAAGATGCCGAGAAAAAAAGAGCTAGCCTTAGAGCCATCTTTAACCAATATATCCGAAGAAAAACGACAAGTTTTTCCCCTTGAAGAAGAGGGATGATGGGGAGATGGGGAGATAGGGAGATAGGGAGCTAGGGAGCTAGGGAGAAAACAACTAGCAATTAGCCATTAGCCAGTTAGCTTTTAATGTACACTGAGAACCTGATGTCATCTACCCAATATAATTCTTCTCACCATGCCACCTCGAAAACAACCCCGTCGCATTGCGCGGGAACTGGCTCTTTTAAGTTTGAGTCAAATCAGCGATAAACAAAGCAAATTAGCTACTGAGAACTTAAATAGCTTGGTTTTAGCCGCAATTCGTGCTTTAACCTTAGAAGTACAAGAAGCTTTGGAATCTGCTGCTGCTGAAGTAAAAAGAGGTAGCGATCGCCTTTTGACAACGGAGACTCGTTATACAACCATAGAAAGCTCTAAGGCTATGGTAACAGAAGCAATTGAGTTGACTCAAGCAGCAATTAATCGCTTAGGAACAGCTTTAGAGTTACCAGAATTCATTCAACTGGCTAACCAAGCAGAAGTACAAACCTATACTTTAGAGTTGGTTGCTACGGTGAAACGCCGTCAAGTTGAAATTGATGGGCAAATAGAATCAGCGTTGGTAGACTGGCAATTAAACCGCCTCCCTCAAATAGACCGAGATATTCTTCGTATTTCCGTAGGAGAAATATTGTTTCTTGATATTCCCCAAAAAGTGGCCATTAATGAAGCAGTAGAATTAGCTAAGAGCTACTCCGATGAAAAAGGACATCGGTTTATCAATGGGGTGTTAAGACGGGTGACGGAACAAATCATTCATAATAGCTAATAGCTGATGGCTAATTGCTAACTGATAACTGACAACTAATTATGTTTAACTGGTTCCGTAGGCAGCATAAAGACAAAGGGAAAGAACAAGAAACCCAAAAAACAGAGTCAACCCCCTCAGAAACCCAGGAATCTGTGGAGGAAAAGACTCAAGAGAGTAGCGAACCTAGTCAAGAAGATTATTTACAATGGGCTAAAGCTGCTTATCAAAACATTCAACAACGTCAGTCACAAGAAGTTGAAGAAGAATCTGTTGAAACTGTAGCAGAAGAGGAGATAGAATCTTCTGAACCCGTCGCAGAAACTGTTACTGAAGAAGAATCTGTTGAACCAGTAGCTGAACAAGGAACAGAAACCTCTGAAACTGTAGCAGAAGAGGAGATAGAATCTTCTGAACCTGTCGCAGAAACTGTTGTTGAAGAAGCATCTGTTGAACCAGTAACTGAACAAGAAACAGAAGCAGAAACCACAAAACCGGTTCCTGTTTGGATGCGTAAATCCGATGGTTTGGAGCGTCTTAAGGAAACAGCCGTAGATATAGAAGACACTCCAGACCGCCCTATAAGAACCGCCTCGCAGCAAGAAAGTGAGGTTGCTTTTGATGAAGACTTTATGTGGTCAGCCCAGGTTCTTGCTTCTCAGGGACGCAATCCAGAAGAGATTTCCGCAGAAGAAATTCAGTGGCTGAAAAAGCTACGCCAAGGATTAGGTAAAACTCGCCGCAGTCTTATTAATCAGCTTAAATCAGTTGTAGGTCAAGGCCCCCTCAACCAAGCTGCTGTGACAGAGATTGAGGAGTTGCTTTTGCAAGCTGATGTGGGTTTTGAGGCGACGGATTTTATTATTGAAACCCTACAAAATAAGCTGAAAGAAGAGGCTTTACCCCCAGAAGCGGCGATCGCCTATTTAAAACAAATTATTCAAGATTTACTCGATAAGCCGTTACAAGCACTTGAAACAGAAGAATTCGTTCCAGAAAAGAATATCCTTAATGTTTGGCTGCTTACTGGGGTTAATGGTGCAGGAAAAACGACAACTATTGGTAAACTAGCTCATATGGCCCAAAGTTCCGGCTATAGTTGTATAATCGCTGCGGCTGATACCTTTCGCGCTGCTGCGGTAGAACAGGTTAAGGTTTGGGGAGAAAGAAGCAATACCCCAGTTATCGCCAATCCAGGGCAAAATACTGATCCAGCGGCAGTTGTTTTTGATGCTATTACCGCTGCCCAATCTAAAAATACAGAGTTGTTACTGGTAGATACGGCGGGTAGGTTACAGAATAAGAAAAATTTGATGGATGAATTAGCAAAAGTGAGGCGTATTATTGATAAGAAAGCCCCTGGTGCTAAGGTAGAATCCTTGTTGGTTTTAGACGCAACTTTGGGGCAAAATGGTTTACGTCAAGCTCAAGTTTTCTCTGAAGCAGCTAAGTTAAGCGGTGTCGTTTTAACTAAGCTAGATGGTACAGCTAAAGGAGGTGTAGCTTTAGCAGTGGTACAACAGCTTAACCTACCTATTCGCTTTGTCGGTGCAGGGGAAGGTATTGAGGATTTACGTCCCTTTTCTAGTTACGAATTTGTTGAGGCGTTGATTAGTGGCTGATTGATCTATTTAACTGGGCTGAAGGTAAAATTTCACTAATTTGAAGATAAAGAGCTAATTCCTTTTTTGAGAATATTTAGCCTATGACCTAAAAATTTCCATTCCTTCTCCAAAATAGCGGTCAAAAATTAATAACCTTGCTCCTGCCCCAACTAAAATCATTGGTAAATTTAAAGCGTTAACTGTAGCTATTAAATCAGTCAAAATCTGTTTTTCTTCACTACTAATCATCTTTTTGAGCTATTTCTTCAATTTTAATTTCACATACATAATCAACAGCTTTATCAGCAGTTTTAATTATTAAATGCCCATCTGCTAAAACTTCATTGCTAAAGTAAGGTTCGCCTTGGATAGTTACCTTAATATTAGGTAGTGATTGAAGATAAGCAAGGCATTTTTGGAACAGTGGGTTTTTGGGAGTCATTGATTATTCCCCACTTGAAAGTATGAATGTTTATTATAAACCTATTACTCATAACTAATTCCTGCGCTGTTCTCTACCTCGACAAAGGGTTAAACTAATCTTATCCCAGCACATATCTTTAACAACTCTACTTTTGGCTACTGATGGGTTTGTGGCTCCTCCGATACAATAGTCATAGTGGGGTAAATATATAGATTCAACTTTTGGAGAATTATAATGGAACCATCTTGGGAACCCATTAGTGATCTTACTAGCGGAGGAGGATACACAGATACTTTCTTAAAAAAAGACCCATCAGTAGATTCTGAAGAGCGGCTAAAATTAGCTGCTAAAATTCTTAAAGACCCCATTTTACAAATAAAATTAAGCGATCGCGTTTATGAACTAATGTTGGCGGATCTTCAACTACAAAACGAACGCCACTTTAATTATTGAAAAATAGTTTATCTATAACCTTTTAATTAACAATGGCTGATTCAAAATCCTCTCCCGCAGAACTAAATTATGTTACAACTAACCGTTTCTATGTAGAAATCAGTGGCGATATCAAAGCTTGTTTTAATGAATGTTCGGGTTTAGGAATAACCGTCAAAGCTGAAAAACATCGTGAAGGTGGTGTTAATAATCAACAGCGAGTCGTTTTAGGGCAAGCAGATTTTTCAGATGTTACCCTAAAAAGGGGGGTAACTAATGATTTCGCCTTTTGGGATTGGGTGCAAGCATCCTTAACTGGAGGTTCCAATGGTAATAGACGGCGGACTGTTAACATCCTCACTTTTAACCAAGCTGGCGAAACAATGCAATCTTGGACTTTAATTGGTGCAGTAGCTATTAGCTGGAAAGCACCTTCATTGAAAGCAGATGGCAACAATGTGGGTATAGAAGAACTAACTTTAGCTTATGAAGGATTGAAAGTTGGTTCAAGTTCTGCGAGCGCAACCGCGAAAAAACGCGATGCAAAAGGTTATTATGGCTAAAGTATAAGCTATGGCAGAATCACTAGATAATAGCAATACTTCTTTTTATGGGGAAGAAAGTCTTTCTTCTTCAAAACCGCTTGGATTACAGAATCCTCTAGTACCTTCTGCCCCCCTCGGACAAAGTTTTCTTTCTCCCCAATTTCTTTCCCCTGTAGCAAGAGAACCCTTAGTTAATCAACAGCTACTACAATTAAAGCCCAGAGAAGCTAACGAAGGTTTAATCAGTGAGTCAAATCCTTTAATAGAATCAGGGGCGATCGCACCACAATCAGCAATGCCCCAAGCATTAGCAAGTCAAGCAACAGCTACAGCCTCTTCACCTATAAGTGACACATCTATTTTTGAAACGGCTTCTTCAAGTTTACTTCAAGCATTTCCCCAAGAAGAATCAGCGACGACATCACCTGAAAGCGTAGCAAATTCTGCTGTTTTAGCAACGAGTTCAGTAACTGAATCACTAATTCAAGCATCTCCTCAACAAGAATCTACCTCAATATCTCCAGAAAGTGAAACTTCTTTAACTTCATCTATTGATGAACAAACATCAGTAACTGAACCATTAATTCAGGCTTCTCCAACACCACCAGAAAGTGAAACTTCTTTAACTTCATCTATTGCTGAACAAACATCAGTAACCGAACCATTAATTCAGGCTTCTCCAACATCTCCAGAAAGTGAACCTTCTTCGACTCCATCTATTGCTGAAACAACATCAGTAGCTGAACCATTAATTCAGGCTTCCCCTCAACAAGAATCTGCCTCAACACCTCTAGAAAGTGAAACTTCTTTAACTCCATCTATTGACGAACAAACATCAGTAACTGAACCATTAATTCAAGCTTCTCCAACATCTCCAGAAAGTGAACCTTCTTCGACTCCATCTCTTGCTGAAACAACACCAGTAACTGAACCAATAATTCAAGCTTTCCCTCAACAAGAATCTGCCTCAATATCTCCAGAAAGTGAACCTTCTTTAACTCCATCTATTAATGAACAAACATCAGTAACTGAACCATTAATTCAGGCTTTCTCAACAAGAATCTGCCTCAACACCACCAGAAAGTGAAACTTCTTTAACTCCATCTATTGATGAACAAAC
This sequence comes from uncultured cyanobacterium, assembly GCA_963793425.1. Classification (GTDB taxonomy): domain Bacteria; phylum Cyanobacteriota; class Cyanobacteriia; order Cyanobacteriales; family CAWCAG01; genus CAWCAG01. The sequence continues at coordinate 327,934 of CAWCAG010000005.1, forward strand.
ATCAGTAACTGAACCAATAATTCAAGCTTCTCCAACACCACCAGAAAGTGAAACTTCTTTAACTCCATCTATTAATGAACAAACATCAGTAAATGAACCATTAATTCAGGCTTCTCCAACACCACCAGAAAGTGAACCTTCTTCGACTCCATCTATTGATGAACAAACATCAGTAAATGAACCATTAATTCAAGCTTCTCCAACACCACCAGAAAGTGAAACTTCTTTAACTCCATCTATTAATGAACAAACATCAGTAACTGAACCATTAATTCAAGCTTCTCCAACATCTCCAGAAAGTGAACCTTCTTCGACTCCATCTATTGCTGAAACAACATCAGTAGCTGAACCATTAATTCAGGCTTTCCCTCAACAAGAATCTGCCTCAATATCTCCAGAAAGTGAAACTTCTTTAACTCCATCTATTGACGAACAAACATCAGTAACTGAACCATTAATTCAGGCTTCTCCAACACCACCAGAAAGTGAAACTTCTTTAACTTCATCTATTGATGAACAAACATCAGTAACTGAACCATTAATTCAGGCTTTCCCTCAACAAGAATCTGCCTCAACATCTCCAGAAAGTGAAACTTCTTTAACTCCATCTATTAACGAACAAACATCAGTAACTGAACCATTAATTCAGGCTTTCCCTCAACAAGAATCTGCCTCAATATCTCCAGAAAGTGAAACTTCTTTAACTCCATCTATTGATGAACAAACATCAGTAACTGAACCATTAATTCAGGCTTCTCCAACACCACCAGAAAGTGAACCTTCTTCGACTCCATCTATTGCTGAAACAACATCAGTAGCTGAACCAATAATTCAGGCTTCCCCTCAACAAGAATCCGCCTCAACATCTCCAGAAAGTGAAACTTCTTTAACTCCATCTATTGCTGAAACAACATCAGTAACCGAACCATTAATTCAGGCTTCTCCAACACCACCAGAAAGTGAAACTTCTTTAACTCCATCTGCTGCTGAAACAACATCAGTAACCGAATCATTAATTCAAGCTTCTCCTCAACAAGATTCTGTATCAACACCTCCAGTTAGCGAAACTTCTTTGACTTCATCTGTTGCTGAAACAACATCAGCAACCGAACCGATAATTCAAGCTTCCCCTCAACAAGATGCTGCATCAACATCAGCAGAAAGTGAAACTTCTCCAAGTTCATCAATTAATAAACAAACATCGGTAACTGAATCATTAATTCAAGCTTCTCCTCAACAAGATTCTGTATCAATACCTCCAGAAAGTGAAACTACTTCACCTCCATCTGTTGCTGAAACAACATCAGTAACTGAACCAATAATTCAGGCTTCTCCGCAACAAGATGCTGTATCATCATCTCCATCTAGTGAACCTTCTTTAACTCCATCTATTAATGAACAAACATCAGTAACTGAACCAATAATTCAGGCTTCCCCTCAACAAGATTCTGTATCAATACCTCCAGAAAGTGAAACTACTTCACCTCCATCTGTTGCTGAAACAACATCAGTAACTGAACCAATAATTCAGGCTTCTCCGCAACAAGATGCTGTATCATCATCTCCATCTAGTGAACCTTCTTTAACTCCATCTATTAATGAACAAACATCAGTAACTGAACCAATAATTCAGGCTTCCCCTCAACAAGATTCTGTATCAATACCTCCAGAAAGTGAAACTACTTCACCTCCATCTGTTGCTGAAACAACATCAGTAACTGAATCAATAATTCAGGCTTCCCCTCAACAAGATTCTGTATCAATACCTCCAGAAAGTGAAACTACTTCACCTCCATCTGTTGCTGAAACAACATCAGTAACTGAACCAATAATTCAGGCTTCTCCGCAACAAGATGCTGTATCATCATCTCCATCTAGTGAACCTTCTTTAACTCCATCTATTAATGAACAAACATCAGTAACTGAACCAATAATTCAGGCTTCTCCGCAACAAGATGCTGTATCATCATCTCCATCTAGTGAACCTTCTTTAACTCCATCTATTAATGAACAAACATCAGTAACTGAACCAATAATTCAGGCTTCCCCTCAACAAGATTCTGTATCAATACCTCCAGAAAGTGAAACTACTTCACCTCCATCTGTTGCTGAAACAACATCAGTAACTGAATCAATAATTCAGGCTTCCCCGCAACAAGAGTTGGTATCAACACCTCCAGAATTAGACACTTCTGAAACCATACCTATATTACCTACAGTTTTAGATAATATAGCTGTCACAACTCCTCTTGGTAATAGCAATCCTCTTGTTCAAGAAAGCAATTTTATTACCCCATCCTCTACAATTAGTTCTGGTGAATTGCCAGCAAGTATTCAAGCTAAACCAGAAGTAGCTTCTAATGCCAACTCTACTAGTAGTAATTCCATCATCAAACCCTTTATTTCAAGTCAATTAGATAACTCTTCCGCAACAAAGGGATCTAATCCTCAAGGAGTAAAAGAATCTGAAACAAAACCAAATTTCTCTGCCGATGTACCCAGTTCTTGGTCTAGTATTAGCGAATTATTAGGGGCAAGTAATGTTGATTCTGTAAAAAACTCTTCTTCAAACCAAACGGTGCAGAAACAAACCGAGGAAGTAAGTTTACAAAGTCCAGTTATACAGAAAAAAGAAGACAATTCCAGGAATAATGATAACGGAGATAATAAGTACTCAGGAATCACTTCAAACTTAGTACAAGAAACTTTACTTCAAATGTATTCCTCAGAAGCAACAGAAACTTCAACGGATGAGGAAGAAGAAGTGGTCTTGTCATCTTATAATTCTAGTAATTCTTCGGGAGGAGAGGAAAATAGTCAAGAAGCCCAGGAAAGAAATTTAGATATTCTGGCTAGAGAAATTTACTCTCTGATTAGACAACGCTTAGAAATTGAGCGAGAAAGACATGGCTGGTAAGCAGATTAACTTTAACTAAAACAACTTGACATAGGAGCAAATATGCCTTTAGAAAAAGCACAACTTATTTCCCAAGAAGCTTCTAAAATTGAATTCATGTTTAACCCTATGGAATTAGAGTTTAAAGGGGAAGTTGCTACTAATGAAAGTACCTCAGCACGCCATAGTAAAAGTGGTACTCCCAAAGTTAGTTTTTCCCACATAGAAGCTTACACAGTTACAATTAGCAATATTATGTTTGATACCTATGAAGAGGGAACTAATGTTGTCGAAAAGCATATTGATAAATTCAAAGAAGCCGTAACATTTGCTCCAGGAAAAGAACGTCCACCTTTATATACTTTCCAATGGGGAAGTATTGTTTATTTGCGACGTTGTTTTATTGAACAACTAAGTTACAAATTAACTATGTTTTTAGAAAATGGAACTCCTGTTAGAGCAGTAATTAGTAGCCTGACCTTAAAAGAAGCAGACGAAGAAGAAGAAAATGCTTCTAACAGTACTTCTGCTCCTTCTCAAAGCCAGCGTCAAGCAGAAAGTAGTAGAAGAGGTTAACTTTTTATAAACTGTGATTACCATTGCAAAGATTTTTAATAGTAGTTAAAGACTTTAATTTTTCGAGGTACTTATGCCCGCAGTTACTCATCGAGCCGAACCAGTTTTAGAAATAGATGGTCAAAAAGCTTCTGAAAAATTAAAAGAAGACATTTTACAAATCTCTGTAGAAGAGAGCTTGCACTTACCAGGAATGTTTACCATTATAGTCAGAAATGCTTATGAACCAGGTCATAGTGAAGATACAGCTTGGGAGCATGAGGGGCTATTTGAAATTGGCAAGAGCATTAAAATTGGTTTTGGTTCTAGTACCACAGGTTCCGAAGAATTTGATGACGATAATAAAGACTATGTACTAGAAGGAGAAATCACCGCCATTGAAGCTTATTTTACTAGTGGTGCAGAAGCTCCTATGATCATCAGGGGTTATGATATTTCCCATCGTCTGCATCGGGGAAAATATAACCGTTCTTTCCAGAATATGACAGATAAAGATATTGTTAGCAAAATTGCCGGAGAAGTTGGTATTCCCACCAATAAAATAGACGATACGGGAGCTATTGATGGTTATGGGGATATTAATGGCTCTAATGGTTATGTTTTCCAAAACAACCAAACTAACATGGTCTTTTTACGGGCAAGAGCTGCTCGGAATGGTTTTGAATGTTTTGTTCAAGATGGCAAACTTAACTTTCGCGAACCCAAATCTGACGAATCTTTAGAATTGCAATGGTTACAAGACTTTAATAGTTTCCGAGTAAGAGTTAATAGTGCTGAACAAGTAAAAGAAGTAGAAGTAAGAGGTTGGGATTACTCTCGTAAAAAAGCAATTGTTTCTACTAAAAATACTGACCAAGTTATTACTAAAACAGAATACGGTAAGGGGAAAAGCACTAGTACCGCTTTTCAAGGCAAACCCCCTACCCCGAAAATGGTGGTGGTAGATCAGTCGGTTTTTACGGCCAAAGAAGCTGATAAAATAGCCCAAGCCCTCTGCAATGAATTAGGGGGTAACTTTGTTCATGCTGATGCTAAAGGAGAGGGCAACGCCTTAATTAGACCGGGTAAAGTGGTTAAGCTAACAGAAATGGGTAAATACAATGGCGAGTATTACGTTACTGAAACTCGCCACCTTTTCCAAGATAGAATCTATACCACAGAGTTCAGTGTGCGAGGCTTAAAAGGGCGAGATATTCTCGATACAATCTCCCCTCCCAATCATTTACAGCCAGGACAAGCACCCTTAATCGGCATTGTCACAGATAACAATGACCCCAACAAATGGGGCAGAGTGCGGGTCAAATTTCCTACCCTTACAGAAGAACATTCTAGCTATTGGGCTAGGGTTTTAAGCCCTGGGGCAGGAGGAGGAAGAGGTTTAGACTGCTTGCCAGAAATCAACGATGAGGTTTTAGTTATTTTTGAAAATGGCGACATTCATCGCCCTTGCGTATTGGGTGGTGTTTGGAATGGTACAGATGCCACTCCTGAAGGGGTAGGAGACTCTGTAGCCGATGGCAAAGTTCGCTTAAGGACTTTCCAAACTCGTACTGGACATAAAGTACAGTTCACAGAAGAAGATAAGGGAGGTAATAAAAAAGGAATTACCCTAGATACAGTTTACGGTCATAAAATTCAATGCAACGATAGCGAAAAGTTTATTGATATCAAGACTAAATCTGGTCATGAGATTCGTATGGATGACCAAAAAAATACTATTGAGATTAAAAAAGGTAGTACAAGTATTACCATGCAAACTCAAGCTGGGGCAATTACTATTAAGGGCAATACAATTACTTTAGATGCTAAAACTATTACTATTAAAGGGACTGCGGCGGTGAGTGTTCAAGGAGGAGTGATTAAATTAAATTAGAGATATATAAAGAGCTACTTTTCTAGGAACAGAGCTATGTCTCTTCTAAACAATGCTATCGAGTCAATACAGGTAGGTGTAGAAGACTATCTTAATCGTGACAAAAAGAGATATCCATCTGCTGTAAGAAATATTTGTGCGGGGATTCTCCTTCTGTACAAAGAGAAGTTATACCGGCTGTCTCCCTCACATGACAAGGAAGTTTTAATAAAAAAGGATATAAGGCCAGTTTATGATGACACAAAAAATATCACTTTCATAGGTAAGGGGAAGAAAACAGTAGATGTTTACGAAATAAAAGAAAGATTTAAGAGTTTAGACGTTGAAGTTGATTGGAAAAAGTTTGAGGAGCTAAATAAACTTCGCAACAATATAGAGCATTACTATACAGATAAATCCCCTGAAGCTATTCGAGAGGTCATTGTTAAATCGTTTCTTCTGATTCGAGATTTCATTAGTGAATCCTTAAAAGAAGAACCTATTAACGTTCTTGGAAAGTAATGCTGGCAGGCATTGTTAGACACAACGAATGTATATTCAGACAGAAGAAAAAGCTTGCAGACAAACATTCGAGAAATGTGGTTTTGAACCCCAGGTATTAGAGCAGATTCTAGAAAAAATGGAGTGTCAGTTTTGTGGTTCAGATTTGATTAAGGCTGAAGATGAATATGACGCTTTTAATTCGTTGATTTGTTGCTCATGTGATAAGCCTCTTGAAATTAAGGATGCAATAGAAGAAGAAAGGCTGTCATATGATGACTCCGAAACTGAAGGGAGTTTGGCATCCTGCAATAGTTGTGAAAGTACAGACTCTGTAGTAAAGCTAGACGACAAATGGATTTGCCTTTCCTGCAATACAATTCATGATGAAGCAGGGCCTTGCGGATACTGCCATGAGTTCATTGCAGGAGATTTAAAAGAGGCGTTGCTGAATTAAGGGATGAATGAAGTAGGAATGGGAACATCCCAGAATTTGAGATAGTGAATTAGCAATCGGATAGAATGCTTGAGCATTTCTACTGACTTGGAATAACATAAGGTCTTACGATGCAAGCGAGCTAAATAGTGTCTCAATCGAGTATTTTCACCTTCTACTCGTGTCATGTAGGTTTTAGAGATAATTTGGTCTCCTTCTCGAATAAACTGAGGATAAACACTCCAACCATCGGTGACATAGAAATAACATCGCCCTAGACTTACAATTGCCCATAAAGGTTTAAAAGTTTCAGCACTATGGTCTCCCAATACCCAACCTAAAATGCCTCTTTGGAAGTGATTGACTGCTGTCCAGAGCCAGATTTTGTTGTCTTGGTGCGCGTTCCCTTGCGTCTTACGCCGACGCGGGGTCGCACCGCTTTTTTGAGCCAACAAATGTTTCAAGTTCATCCAATTCGCCAACTTCAGGTATTGTTTCTGGAGAATAGGCATCTGGCAGCAGTTCTCCGACTTGCTTGACCCAGGTTATTATCGTCGTATGATGTACCCCTTTGACTCTTTCTATTCCTCGAAAGCCCATACCGTTGACATACATTTTGAGACATTCTCTTTTTCTTTCGTCGCTGTAGCCTCTATTGGTTTCACGATTTTCAACAAATTGGCGTAGGCAAAGCCCGCCGTAGGCATCGCAATCAACACAAATATGATTTTGTTTACCTCGTCTCTTTCCATTTTTACGAATATGAGTCGAGTTACATTCAGGACACTGCATAAAGATTTAGCTTGAGTTCATCCCTCTATTATGCAACGCCGTTTTTTCTTCTCTATGAAGATATTACCAGTACCAATGACAGGATTTTTGAGCATCTTAATGTTGAACAAACTGATTTGGCATAGAGATATCATAATTAGTGCTATTCAAAGATCATTTATTCCTTTGTTTTTTACAGCTTTTTTGTATTATTTATTACAAGAATCGTTTGTATTCTGCTGTTTGGCAATTGTTCTACAAGGATTATTTTATGCCCCTTATTTATTAGTCATGGGTGGTATTTTACTAATCAGATTATGTAAATGGTCGAGGGGCATACCAAGATTTTCTCTTAACCGAGATAACTTATTTATCTGTCTAGCCGGATTAGCTTTAGTATTTATTTTTCTTTTACCCTACGCAATCTCTACTTCTACCTTTGGCCCAACTATCTCAGGAGAAGAAGCAAAACTGTTACCAGCATTTCAAGAAGGGGGTAGAAATTCTTTCTTTAATGATAGTTTTTGGACATTCTGGTTTGTTGCCCATCGTAGCCTTTTCATAGCATTACCATTAAGACCTGTCATTATGTATGCAGGATTTTTACTCCCCATCATTTTACTCAATATAGTCTTGATGTAAACAAAGTAAAAGAAGTTACTCAAAAGTATGACATAGACTTCTGGCTTTTAGACAAACAGGCTTTCACTACTGAGTATTTAACTAATCCTGCTTCTAGTACCAGCCGTTGGCTCAATCAATACCAACCAGCGACACAAAAAGCTTTAGAAAATCTCCAAAGGAAGGAAGTTCTGGTACTTGCAGAGCATCAAGATGACTGTTCTAAACTCGAAACTCAAGAGCTAATCTTGCTAGATTCTCGCTGTATTCTGCAAACCAAATAAGTCAGGCATTCATTTACCAATTACCTAAGTAAATCTGCAACTACTTGGGCAGAGAAATTACTAAAAGACCAAGGTTTAAGAGAAGTAATCAAGCTTAAAAAAGATTACACATTGCATCAATGACCGCAGCATTTAACTGGGTTTTGTTCAAATCTGATTCTATTTCTGGGCTGGGTGATTGCGACTTTGCTGTCATAGCAACTTCTTCGAGTAAACCATCTTTTTGCTCTTTTTCCTGCCAAAAAATATCTTTATCAGTAGGAAAAAAGGAAGAGTTTGCTGTTGGTGAAATGTTCATATTTTTTACCTAGATAAACTATCTTTAATCTCTATATTAAGATTATATCTAGCCTATGTCTGCGATCGCGGTCATATACTAGTATGTTTTTGTATCTTAATGTATATCTTAAGTTTGATTTTTGCTTTATAGAGATACTTAGTATTTTGATACGGAACTCTCAAGGCACTTTCGGGAAAACGTGGAGTCAAGTTTGCAACTCAAGCAATTTCACTTAAGAAGCCATAGCATAATCTACTAACTCTAAGAGTTTCTGCCGTAAAGTGGCAAAACCTAGGCGATCGCCAGCCGAGACAAACACCGCTAAGGGAAATTCTTCTGCTGCTTGACTAATAATTTCTGCGTTCACTTGGTCAATTTTATTAAAGACAATTAGCATCGGCCCTGGAGTAATAGGCATATCCGCAAGAATACTAGTTACAGAACGGATTTGACTTTGCCAAGCGGGGTGAGACAAATCTACTAAATGAAGCAGTGCATCAGCTTCCGTAACTTCTTCTAAGGTAGCGCGGAAAGCATTTACCAAGGCTGGGGGCAACTCTTGAATAAACCCTACTGTATCCGTAAGCAAAATATTACGAGATTGACTCGTTTCTGCCTCAGTAACGGCTAAGCGACGGGTGGTCGGGTCTAGGGTGGCAAAAAGCTGATCTGCTGTATAAACAGTACCTCCTGTCAGGGCATTGAGGAGAGTAGATTTTCCTGCGTTGGTATAACCAACAATCGCCACTGTAGGTACTTCTTTTTGTTGTCTACGCTGTCGCAAACGAGAACGATGTGCTTGTAGCTCATTTACCTCTTTTTGCAGCCGTGCCAAACGACGTTGGATACTACGACGTTCAGTTTCTAACTTCGTTTCTCCTGGTCCCCTTGTACCAATACCTCCTCCTAAACGAGACATCGCTTGACCGCGACCCGTAAGACGAGGCAACATATATTCTAATTGAGCCAATTCTACCTGCAATTTTCCGGCGCGGGATTGGGCCCGTTGAGCAAAAATATCGAGGATTACTTCTGTCCTATCTACTACCCGGATACCAATACGAGTTTCTAGGTTACGAACTTGGGCAGGGGATAGATCGCGATCAAAAGCGACTAAATTCGCACCTGATATCTGGGCTGTGAGGGCTATTTCTTGTACCTTACCAGAACCAATTACAGTTTGGGGATGAGGGCGAGAACGTTTCTGCTTGATGGTTTCTAAGACTTCTCCCCCAGCAGTATCTACTAATCTAACTAATTCCTCCAAACCTCTCTCAAATTGGGGTAAGGACAGCTTTTCGGTCATTAACCCCACTAATACTACCCGTTCTTTGTCTACATCAACATCTTTTGCGACATATTCACGGCTAAATTCTGCTTCTAAGCCTTCTACAAGATCGAGAAAATCTTGTTTATACAAGGCATCTAAGCTTAAAGGAGGAGATAAATACCAACAAGCAATATTACTATCATCATTATTCTGGCGGGGAATAAGGTGGGCTAGATAAGCTTGTTTGAGATAACCAGTTGCCCCTCCGCCCCGGCGCTGGAAACCTTCACCACTTAAAGGTAATACCACCAAAGCATCTAGTCTTTGTATGGCCATGGCTGTTAAACTCGATTCTTTAGGAATTTCGGATTTAAGCTTGGTAGCAATACAACGAATACCAGATAATCTCTCAGCACCATAACGAGGTAGTTCTAAAGGAGGGATTTGAGTTTGGTGAGGGCTACCAATACCTACTCTGATTACCTGTCCTCGACGATTAATGTAGGTAGAGATCGGTTGCTGTATTTCACTACTAATGGCTCCTAAACGCTGGGCAAATTCTGGCGCAACCAAAAGTTCGCGAGGGTTGCGCTGATGATAAAGTCGTTGGAGTTGCTTAATCTGATTGGACTTGAGTCCTTTAAGATTACCGTAGATTGTATCGATAGGTCTTTAGAGGTAGAATTAAAGTTTATCTAGTTTAATTTTACTTACAGATAATCAATCTGCAAAAGTTTCTGGTTTAGGAATTACTTTTTTAGCTTTTAGACTGAGAAGGTTGTCGCCATTTAGACCAACCAGTCTCTCGCGAAGGCTTTAAAATCAGGAATTGTGGTAAACGTCCTCCTAACTGAGTTTTCCAGTATCTCCAATATAATTCTTTAAAAAATCCCGAAAATTCGTGTTCTACATATCTGTACCAAGGAATTTTATTATTATTCCATTCGGTAGGAAACTCGTAAATCCATTTTTCCATAAAAGGGCCAAATATTTCTGTGGCTTGTTGACGTATTTCCGGCGTAATATAAGAATATTTATCCTTAGATTTACTGGCTGTTTTGTTTGCCATAGGTAAGGGTCTTTTTTGCTCTATGCCCATTAGGTTAAGAACTTTACTAAAATCCTCTTGAAGATTTTCATATCGAATTACAAAGTCGAAATTTTTATGTTCTAACCTACTCCAATTGTCATAAGTAAACTTATGGAATTTTTTAAAATAAGTAGGGAAGTCAGCGTCGTTTTCTTCAATAAATTTAAAGCGGCGTAGCTGATAGTCTGGAACCCATCCTCCGTTTCTTTTCCAAGTTTTGGGATTAGTAAAGGTATTATTGTGATTCGTCTTATATTTGAAATAGCGAGTCAGCACTATATCTAAAGGATTTCTGATAGATGAGAAGACAAAATACTGCTTTTCCTCTTCTGTAGATACTTTCAAAAATTCATGATAGGCAGAATGCTTGTCCAGAACTTTTTGTCCTTCATAATTTTCTACAAGTTCATCCCCTAAACTAGAGGAAGCAGTATGAGGAAGCTGAATAAATACGTATTTATAGGTAGAGCTAATAATCATTAACTTAGCTTCGGCGCACCGAAAAAAACAACTTAACTGTAGCTAAAGTATATTACATTTACCACAAAGTTTTTATGGGTTAGACAGTAAGAAGTAAGACGTAACAAGCAAGATTACTTCTTACTTCATTACTTAGCTACTTACCCATACCCAATTGTTGAGCCTTTTGATAAACTTTCCCTTCGGTTAATAAAGAGGGAGCAATCACTACCTCAACTTGTTGCATTTCTTTGATATTTTTCGCTCCTAAAGTTCCCATACTGGTTTTAAGAGCGCCCAGTAAGTTATGAGTACCGTCATCTAACTTCGCAGGACCGATGAGAATCTCTTTTAGACTTCCTGTTGTCCCCACGTTAATGCGGGTTCCCCTTGGTAAAACAGGACTTGGAGTAGCCATACCCCAGTGATAATCTTGACCAGGAGATTCTGCTGCCCTAGCGATAGGCGAACCAATCATGACTCCATCAGCACCACAAGCGATACATTTACAAATGTCTCCCCCGGTAACGATACCACCATCAGCTATTACTGAGACATATTTACCTGTTTCTTGGTAAAAATCATCCCTAGCCGCAGCACAATCGGCGGTTGCTGTTGCTTGGGGAACTCCTACACCTAAAACACCGCGAGAAGTACAAGCAGCACCAGGACCAATTCCCACTAACACAGCCGCAGCCCCCGCTTTCATTAAGTTAAGGGCAACTTCATAGGTGACACAGTTTCCTAAAACCACAGGCATAGGCATCTCTCGGCAAAACTGTCCTAAATCTAAAGGTGTGACCGATTCTGGAGACAGATGAGCCGTTGAAACTACTGTTGCTTGGATGAAAAGTAAATCAGCTCCAGCAGAGGCGATCGCTTCACCATATTTCATTGCCCCCACAGGAGTGACACTAACAGCAGCAATACCTCCAGAGTCTTTGATTTCTGTAATTCTTTGCTTAATTAGTTCTGGTTTGATAGATTCAGCATATAGCTCTTGCATCAAACCCACAAACTCGGATTTACCTACCCCAGCAATGCGATTCAATACTGGTTTGGGGTCGCTATAGCGAGTTTGGATGCCTTCTAAGTTAAGCACTCCCATGGCTCCTAATTCTGATAGGAGTGTTGCCATCTTGACATCGACCACACTATCCATAGCGCTAGCAATAATGGGAATATCTCGCTTAATACCACCAATTTCCCAGCTAGTGTCAGCTAAATGGGGGTCTAATGTTCTTAAACCCGGAACTAAGGCAATTTCATCAATTCCGTAGGCTCGACGAGCAGATTTACCCTGACCAATTAAAATATCCACGCTTTTTACCCTATCCCAAATCTATTAGGATAGGCTATCAAATTTTTGCCGAAATTGGGGATAGGGGTCTGGGTTATTTCTATTCTAGTAGTCTGTTAATTGCCAATTAAAAACGGAGAGGGAGGGATTCGAACCCTCGTTAAAGTTGCCCCTAAACAGCATTTCCAGTGCTGCGCCTTCAACCACTCGGCCACCTCTCCATGTGACGATTGCGATTTACTATGATACAACAAGCTTGCTTCTTTATGGGAAGTTTAGGCTAAAAACTTTTCTCAGCTCCCTAACTTTCTCTTACAAGCTAAAGTTAAACCATCGGCGATCGCCAACATACTAATAGTTACCCTAGCATCTTTGTGAAGCTTTTCATTTAAAGTACGAATAGCTGAGGTTTGAGGATCTTGGACTTCAGCATCGGCAACCTTCCCTCCCCAAAGCACATTATCAATGACAATTATTCCTCCTACTCGTAGCAACTGTAGAGATTTTTCGTAATAAAGATCGTAGTTTCTTTTGTCAGCATCAATAAAAACGAAATCAAAACTTCCTGCCTCTCCTAAATTCAGGAGTTGTTGCAATGTTTCTAAAGCTGGGGCTAGGCGTAAGTCTATTTTGTGGCTAACTCCTGCTTGTTGCCAATAACGGTGGGCAATGGCGGTGGATTCTTCGTTAACATCGCAGGCGATTACTTTACCATCAGCAGGTAAAGCTAAGGCAACACATAAAGAACTATAACCTGTAAATACCCCAATTTCTAAGGTTTTCTTCGCCCCCAATAGTTGCACCAACAAAGCCAGAAATTGACCTTGTTCGGGGGCTATTTGCATCCTAGCCCCAGGTAGTTGAGCAGTTTCTTGGCGCAGTTGAGTAAGAATTTTGGCTTCCCGCAGGGAAACAGAAAGTAGGTATTGATGAAGGCGATCGCTAAGATTTAGGTTTTTATGATTGGTCATTTTCTCTTGGTTTTAACTGAATAACCTGGATTTATAAATCCAGGTTATTCTCCTAAAACCACTTTACCCAAGCTTCGAGAATCTAATCTTTCACCTCACCAGAGATTTACCCCGCTCCCTGCTCCGGTACTGCCTTTTAAAAAAGTTTGTGGTATATTATCTAAGGATGAAATTCGGCGACAGGGTTTGGTCATCAAGACATTAGATACATCTCTGCGATCCGAGGCTTTTCATTGATTCCGGTTCTGGAGATTTTAGGATGTCAATTTATGTAGGTAACTTGCCTTATGAAGCAGGTCAAGAGGATGTCGAGACAGTATTTTCTGATTATGGAGAAGTTAAGCGAGTCACCATACCTATGGATAGGGAAACGGGCCGAGTTCGCGGTTTTTGTTTTGTAGAGATGGGTGATGAAAGCGAAGAAAGCAAAGCAATTGAAGCTCTTGATGGTGCAGAGTGGATGGGGCGAGAGCTAAAAGTTAATAAAGCCAGACCTCGTAAAGAAAGCGGCGGTGGTAGAGGGCGCAAAAGCTTTGATTCTGGTTGGTAGGTATAATATTTTTAATATTTTTCAACGAACATAATTTAATAGCCAGAGTCAAACAATCAACTAGTCTTTAGTCTTAAGTTGATTCCTAAGCTTGGCTTTTTCTGGCTATTTTGCTTAAATAGAAATCTCTTTTAGCAGCCAAGCGCTAAAATGAATGGTGTGTGATCGCTGATCACGCAGTTGCTTAGAAAAGAGTTGATTACCTTCAAAAAAGGTAGCTTGTTGCCTAAGCTTTAAGCTCCCTTAGTCATTTAGGGGAGTATTTAATTTTGTCTGTGGGCTACAATAGTCCAGAATTTTATGACGATAGATATTTAAAGGAGTTGACTGAATAGTATGACCCAAGTGGTTGTTGGTAAAAACGAAGAAATAGAATCGGCACTACGTCGATTTAAGCGTCAAGTATCAAAAGCAGGGGTTTTTGCTGATATTAAGCGTCGCCGTTATTTTGAAACCCCCATTGAAAAACGCAAGCGCAAAGCAGTAGCGCGGCGTAAGAAGCGTTTCCGTTAGTAGAATCAAACTTTGGTATGACGATGATTCTGCTTTAGATAGTTGCAGTAAGAACCCAAAACACAATCGGTTTTGGGTTCTTCATGTTTTTTCATTATCAAAGTCTTCTTTCTACCCTTAACATTCTTTGATAAGCAAGCCATCCTGCAACTACCATAACCAAAGCGAGAATAGCCAGGACAAGAAAATGGTGACGAATAGCAGCTAGACCTTCTCCTTTAGCCCAAACTGCTACTAGAGCTTCATTCATATGAAAAATGGGGTTAAATTGAGCTATGTTTAATAACTTTTCAGGAAACAATGAAGTAGGTAAAAAAGCACCACCCAAAATTAGCAAAGGCACTCCAAAAGTAGCTACCAAAGAGTTAACATCTTCTGTTCTTCTTGCCAACTGTGTACCAAGAATAAAGCCAACACCTACATAGCTAATAATGCTCAAAAGAATGATGATCAGACCTAAAATAAGAGAGCCGGAAAATTCAGCGCCGAAAAAACTAGCTAAGCCATAAACTAAAATGCTTTGTCCTATGCCAATACAACTATGAGCCAGGAAAATTCCTAAAAAATAAGAAATACCGCTTAAGGGAGAAAGGAACAACCTCTTAATTGTTTTCTGCTCTCTTTCTGCCACAACAGTAGCTACACTTCCCCCTAAACAGCTAAAAAACAAAGCAGCCCCTACTAAGCTAGAAGGGGCTGCAAATTTCATTGCTTCAGCAGTAGAAAGGTTCGCTCTTTCAGCTAAAATAAATCCGTTAAGTAGCAGCACAGAAATAGGAAAGATTACCCAAAAGACTAAACTCCGCCGCCGCCGCCATAATTCAGTAAGAATGCGTTGGGCAACGGCAAGACTTTCATACCAATATTTCATACTAGATCAGGGGGCAGGGAGCAGGGAGTAAACAATACAACTCAACTAATAGTAAAATAATTTTGTGCGACGACATAGAAGCAGAGGGCATCAATGAGATAAGAGGACTTTTTTTTCAAGCTTACTAAGAGCTAAGTTTGCTCTAGCTTGTATAATAAGCTCAGAATCTTGGACAATTACCTGAGTTAAGTGAGCGCTAATTTCTTGGCTTATTTCTGGAGAGTTTGCATTTAAACTAAGAGATTCCAATCCTACTACTGCTCCGTAGCGCACTACCCATTCTACATCTTGACATACTTGCAACAATGTTTGTAGAACTTGGTTTTGTTTGCTTTGTACTTCCGTTGCCTCAACCTCAGACCATTCGATGATTCCCAAGCCCCTAGCCGCAGACCGTCTGACACTTTGAGAAAAATCACTCTTAGCAGCACTTAATAAGGTATCTAAAGCACGAGGATCACCAATAGCAGCTAAGGCACGAATAGCCCAAGCCCTTGCTCCATAATTATAGCCGTCTAACTGCTCTAATAAAGAAGGAACAGCTACTTTTCCTAATACGATTAAGCCTTCTACGGCGGCGACTGCTGCTCCTGGGTTATTGAAGCCCAAAACTTCGATGAGAGTACCAATAGCCTCTTCATCACGAGCTTTTGCTAATGCTGCTACTGCTTTGAGTAAACCAAGGGCAGAGTCGGCTTGGTCTACATCTTTAATTAATTGAGAAATACTCTTATCCATAATTTTTTAAAGAAGCCTATCCATTAATTCCATAATTTGCAGACTCTCTGGGGATAATTCTCTAGCTTTTGAGTTGATGCTTTTTAACTGAAATTCTAACAATCCTTTCAAAGAAATCAACTTGAGGCTATTTTCTGCTTTTGTTGCTGCGATCGCCTCTCCTGCGGGTAGGTAACCAATGGCTCCTAAGTCCATAAGAGCAGAGCGGCGTAGTTGTAGGTTATTTTCATCTAAAGCTTTAATCAGAAACTCTCCATAAAAAGGTGTTTCTGTAAGCTGGTACATCGCTCTAGCTGCGGCAAACCTTACTTTTGGTGCAAAATGTTCTAGAAAAGGCTTAATTAAATCTTGGGCTTCTAGAGCCTTGAGAGTACCTAATGCTTCTATAATCGCTTCGTAGGGTTGGACTAAATGGGGTTTGCCAGGAAACTGTTGAGCAGCTTCTACTCCCCCGGAGAGTAGTTCCCTTAAATGAGGAATAGCAGTTTTAGCCCCTAACATTTCTAAAGCTTGGGCTGCTGCTTCCCGGACATAAAAATCAGGAGATGCTAAACATTTTATCAAGGGAAGTATCGCTTTTTCGTTTCCTAATTTACCTAATGCTCTTGCTGCATTACGTCGCAGAGGATAACCACCGTCAGGAGCGCGATCTTCTTCATCTTTTAAAGCTAGTAATAAAGCATCTATGGCTGTTTGGTCTTTTACGCGGAATCTACCTAACCACCAAGCAGCATAATAGCGTAGCCCTAAATCTTCTTTTTGAAGCAGGTTAGCGATAGCCTTTTCTACGGTTAATTCTCCTCCAGAAGGAGCTTTTCTCTCAAAATCCTGTTCTTCCATTTCCCTTTTATTGGAGTACCGTTATCAAATGCTCCTTACTTCCCTATTCCCTACTCCCTTCTGCAAAACAATACCCGGAATGGTAAACAAATACTAGCAATTTACTGGTATCCGCATACCTTTCCGGGCATTACGCTTGAGTTAGCGACTTAGTCACATTTTCTAACTATTTGCTGTTCAAATAGCTAGAATCGCCATCTTAGCTAAGAGCATTAATAGCGTAGTCGATGTAGGAGTTAGCTTCGACAGCAGGGTCACCACTTAAACCGTGATTAGCTTTGATGCTTTTGAGAGCTTCTACATACCAGCTAGGAGATAGGTCGAAGGTGCTGTTGATTTCAGCAATACCAGCGATTAAATACTCATCCATGGGGCCTGTACCACCAGCAACCAAGCAGTAAGTTACCATGCGGAGGTAGTAACCGATGTCACGAGCGCACTTATCTTTACCACGTTGGTCAGCAGCATAGTTAGCACCATCCATTTGGGTGGTGTAAGGAAACTTCTTGTAAACAGCTTGTGCTGCACTGCTAACGAGGCTATCAGCTTTGCTGGTTAGACCTTTAGCTGCTTCTATGCTAGCGCTTGCTTGGCGGAAACGACCAAAAGCAACTTGGATTTCGCTGCTGCTGAGGAAGCGGCCTTGAGCATCTGCAGTAGATACTGCTTCAGTTAGAGGGGTTTTCATGTTTTAAGGTGTCTCCTTAAATTACTTTTGCAAAATTTCTTAAAGAACAGACAGTTGATTACCCAGAATATTCAGGTAAGCAATTAATTTTAGCCAACAGCAGAAGCGGCACGGTCAAAGTAGCTGCCTACTTCAGACATTAAAGAACTACAATCACCAGATGTTACGCCATTTTTGTCGTTAGCGATCGCAATAGCTGCATCTTTCATTTTGTTAACGCCTACTGCTACAGAGCTTCCAGGAGTTCCTAAAGCTTGATAGGTTTCACGCAAACCATTGAGGCAACGGTCTTCTAACACACTAGCGTCGCCGGAGAAGATAGCATAGGTTACATAACGGAGGATGATTTCCATATCACGCAAGCAAGCAGCCATGCGACGACTGGTGTAAGCATTTCCGCCAGGAGCAATTAGCTGAGGTTGTTCAGCAAATAAAGCACGGGCTGCATCGGTGACGATAGCGGAAGAGTTGCTGGTGATGCGGTTAACGGTGTCCATACGCTTGTTGCTTTCGCTAACCATTTGGCTAAGGGCATCTAACTGGTCGCCAGACAAGTATTCGCCTCTGGTATCTGCTTGGGAAACAACTTTTGTGAATGCGTCAAACATTTAATTGATCTCCTACTTTTAGTTTTAGTTAAGTTTGGTTGGTAATTAACCTTATTTTAAAGTTTTATCATTCAGCTTAGGTTGGCTGAATATAAACCTTGATCTCAACACCCATTATTTCAGTTCTTCTCAAAATCTGCTCGGATACTTTAAATTTCGTATCCTGGTAGCTTTTTAAAGAATTCTGAGAAAAGTCCACACTTTGTATGAGTGAAGTCAATAACATTATAAACGTTAGCTAGAACTCAGGTATATCCTTTGTGTTTATACCCTACAGGTAACTTTTATACAACGCTATTGAGCTTTTATTTATTACACTTTATTAATTCTTTACCAACTGATTGTAACAAAACTTAAAACTAGCGCTCACAGATAGTTCCTGCTAATTTAGCTCCTGTTAAGATAGCTTCTCGCCATTTAATTCCAGCTAAGTTGGCATCTCTTAAGTCGGTACAACTAAGATTTGCTCTTTGCAAATTGGCATAGGCTAAATTGGCTAAACTGAGGTTAGCTTGGCTAAGGTTGGCATTTTTTAATCGAGCCTTAATTAAAGTTGCCCCTCTCAAGTTAGCTTGGTTGAGATTGGCATTGCTTAGGTTAACTTTAGTTAAATTCGCACCTTGTAAATTAGCATTGCTCAAATCAGAATCTTTAAGGGAGGAGAACTTATTGGCTTATTTGTGGCTGCTGAAATTTATAAATATCTTCAATTAAATCAACCCAACCCTGAGCTAATGAAGCTAGTAAATAGTCTCCTTTTTGTTTTGTTGCTATGGTTGCATCCCCTAATACTCCTGTTTTCGTTAATTCTTTGGTTAGCCAGGCAAAAGGTAGTTTTCCTTCCATACTTAAAAGACTATTTTCTGGCAAGCCAACAGGATACTCTTGAATAGCTAGTTCCATTTTTACTTGTTCAGGTAAAATAGATAACATTAAACTAGTTTCCAAATCTCCTCCATGGATGCCATATTCCATTTCTTTTTCTGTCGTTAATTCTTGAGAAATATTAGGAACTTTCCAAATAAATAAAGGGAAAATTAGAAAATCTTGGTATTGTTGATGAATATCCCTGGCTGCTATTTCGAGAATTTGAGGTTGTCCTCCATGGGAATTAACCAAAGCTAGTTTACGGAAACCCGCTTCATAAATACTGGCTGCCACTTCTTGTAAAACAGTTAATAAAGTTGTTGCACTCAGAGTAATTGTTCCTGGAAACCCTGTATGTTCGTTAGATTTACCATAATAAAGTGGGGGTAAACAATAAGCGGGAATTTCTGGCTTTAACTGTTCTAAAGCTTTACCAATCACAGCTACTCCGATAGCAGAGTCAACGATAATTGGTAAGTGGTGACCATGTTGTTCAATAGAACCTATTGGTTGGATAATAACTGTATTCTTTTTATTCGGCAGATCCTGAATATTTTTCCAGGTAAGATAAGGGAAAAAACGTTGAGGAGGAATAAAGTTGTGCATTTTTAAATTATCTCAAAGTACTGTGTTTCATGATTACAATAGGAAAACCCCATAGCTTAGGATGAGGTTGGAAGAGATTGAAAATATTTTTAACAGGTTGAGACAAGTTGTGCCAGCTTATTTCCATAAAACCAAGCTGTGTGTAGAAATTGATCATTTTTGGCTTACAAGCTAAATAAAGAGGATGTGGTGATTCTTCAATCAACCGCATAATTAAAGAAGAAGCAATTTTCCTTTTCCGCCAAGCTGGTTTGACAAATAGGTAAGCTAGCTCTGAACTATTAGTATAAATATTTAATAAAGCGCAGGCGACTAATTGAGAGTCCTTTTCTACTACCCAGTATTTTTGCCAAGTAGTCCCAATTCCCATAATTATGGCAGATGATAACTGTAGGGTATAAATACAGTTAAATAAAATAGCAGCAATAACTAATACTTTTACCAGCTCTCCATAAACAGGAATTGTCAAGCTACCAACTAAAAAGAAAGAGTAGGTGAGTAAGACAACTACAACTAAGCGATAAATAACTATTCTTAAATCTAACTCTAAGGCTTCAGTAAAAGTAAACTCCCAAATTAAACTTTGAATAGCTTCTTGATCACCATGACAAGCTGGTCTAATTAAAAATTCTGGTGGTACTTTGATAAAATCTTCTTGCATTCTTTTAATACAAGTCAAGAGTTTTCGTTATCATAATTAGCGATGAGCAATGAGCAGTTACTCCTGCCATCCTCGCATTTTACCAGGATTAAGTAACCCAAAAGGATCAGCTAATTTTTTGAAATTTAGTTGTTGATTATCTATAGTCTTTTTACCACCATCTTCCAAAATATAGGTATGGGGATTAGCGATAAATACTCCTTGATTTTCGTGGTAAGTAATAATTTCTTGTAAGCGCTCTTCTGTTGTATAACGGACTAATTGTAGCCCTCCTGCTACCCCTCTACCTTGGGAGCGCATAAATTCTAGATGAATCATAACTTCTTCACCGAAATGTTCGTACATTTGCTCCACTGATTTTAGTTGAGGATCGTAGGGAAAAACACTCTGTAAATAGGTTAAATCATGATCAGCACTACGACCATGAAGAGTGGTATGATTCCAAGTGAATTCTGCTAAGCTGGTTCCTTTTTTCGCTTCTGTAGCAGATTTTTGATAGGTAATTTCTCCATGATATTCTGCTACTAAACTTTGTAAAGGTTCTAAACAGCTTTCGGCCACCATTAATAAGGCACAGTGTTCCCCATTAGGAAGATAATCTTGCAAAGGGGTAAAGTAGTTAGGAATTGGTGAAGCATGGATACTAATTAACTTTTTAATTAAACCATCTGCATCTGTCAAGGCCTGCCCAAACTTAGCTGCATCCATAAAGTTACTAAAAGTGACAATTATTTCTGCCCAAGGATAAGCTAAAGCAAGGGGAATTTCTAATTGAGTAATGATGCCATTTGTACCATAAGCGTGGTTGATTTTTTGAACTTCATCTCCTCGTAGCTCTAAAATTCGTGGCTCCTTTTCTAAAGTAACCACCTTAACTGCCAAAACATTGCCGCGATCGCTTAATCCTCCATAATTAACTGAACCAATTCCCCCACTACCACCACCAATAAACCCCCCAATCGTTGCTGTACGATAAGTAGATGGGTACATTCGCAACTCCCAACCAATCTCCCTTGCTTGCTTATCAAATGCCGCCAGTCGCACCCCTGGTTCAACCCAAGCAACTCCTGGTTTAAGGTCAACTATTTTGTTCATTTTCGTAGTATCAAGAACAACTCCTCCTTGCAAAGGAACACACTGTCCATAATTTCCTGTACCTGCTCCTCTTACAGTTAAAGGAACTCGATATTTGACACAAACTTTGGCTATTTGTATAACTTCTTTTTCATTACTAGGACGTACTACGACATCTCCTCTTTTATCTTCTAACAGAGGTTGTAATACGGGGCTAAAATGATAGTAATCTAAAGAAAGTTTGGCAACGCTATCAGGTTCAGTAATAGTTTCAATGCCATCAAGTTCAGTAGTAAATTTATCCCAGTTAGTCATAAAAAAGTAACTTTAAATTTTGTGCTTAATTATCTTGGCACTAATGTTAAACTACAAATAGTAAGAAGCGCTAATTTGGAGTTTAAGGCTATGGCTTCTCCCTTTCCAGGAATGGATCCTTATCTGGAACATCCCAATTTCTGGCCAGAAGTACACAGTCGCTTAATTGTGGCGATCGCTGATGCTTTAGTTCCTCAAGTACGTCCTAAATACAAAGTTGCTATTGAAAAGCGCATCTACCAAATTACCAGTAACAACGATGATAATTCCTTATTAGTTGGTATTCCTGATGCTGCAGTTACACATCAATCTAATCTATCTAAAATTAATGATTCTGATGTCGCAGTTACTTCTGTCAAGACAAAACCCGTCAAAGTTTTCATCCCAATGTTAGAAGAAATTAAACAAGCATATCTAGAAGTTAAGGATTTGGCAACAGGCAAAGTAATTACGGCAATTGAAGTTCTTTCTCCGGTTAATAAACGTTCTGGCGAAGGAAGAGAAGCTTACCTCAAAAAGCGTCAGCAAATTTTAGGAAGCTTAACTAATTTTGTAGAGATAGATTTGCTGAGAGGATGGCAAGCAATGCCAATCTTAAATAATGATATCAACGTAGATTACAGAGTTTTAGTTAGTCGTACACAACAGCGTCCTCGTGCTGACTTATATGCTTTCAATCTTCCTGAAGAGCTACCCACTTTTTCTTTGCCTTTATGTTCTGAAGATATAGAGCCATAAGTTATACAGACATTGACCCATGAAGATTAAAGCGAGCATTGATATCAAAATTCGTGAAGAATTGAGTTCTCGTAAAATTGAGTTCGATATTGATCATACTGGAAGAATCTTGGTACACGAATTTAGAATGGACCTAGCTGCAAAAATGGGTATGGCGTATGTTGCCCCACCCAAATCGGTGCCTGATGGTGTATTGCCGGAGGTTATTATTTCTGCTCCTTGGGTTTTTTGCGTATTTGTTGTGAATAATCGAGCAGTTATTATTGAGCTAGGAGTGTATGCAATTGAAGGTGAGATTAAGGACTACTATCACGATAGGCGAGCTGTATAACAAATCGATGCAGTTGTCCCGATATGTGTCTTCACTTCGCATCAGCGCCGCACAGCGGGCAGCTGATCTCAATCGTTGATTTGCAAGTAATATTTAACTAAGTTTATGAGAGGACAGGTTATGATTATCAAATTGATTATACATCTGAAACTTCACCTCCTTTAACCGATAATTATCAAGCTTGGACAACAAAGATTTGACAACATAGCAATGAAGCGATCTAGATTTTCTCAAATTGCTAAGCTGTGGAATAAAAAACATTTTAGTTAACGATAGTCATTATGAGTCAAAATTGGTATGAAATTTGGATTAATGAATCCAACAGAAATTCCTTATGTAATGATAAATAATGATAAATGTTTAATGAATTAACCACAGATATATTAGTAGTAGGAGGAGGTACAGGGGGAACTGCAGCCGCTATTCAAGCAGCCCGTTGTGGAATTAAAACTGTTTTAGTTAGTGAGTTTTCTTGGTTGGGAGGAATGCTAACTTCTGCTGGAGTTTGCGCCCCTGATGGTAATGAGTTACTACCTTGGCAAACTGGTTTGTGGGGGGCATTTTTAAGAGAATTAAAAGTTAGGCAAAAAGGAGGATTAGCGAATAGCTGGGTAAGTATGTTTAGCTATCATCCTCAAGTGGGGGCGAAAATTTTTGCTGATTGGGTAGAAGCATTACCTAATTTACACTGGATTAAAGGGCAGATTCCTTTAGAAGTATTGTGTAAAGAAAACCGTGTTACTGGGATTCGCTTTGCTGATTTCCTTATTAAAGCCCAAATAACCCTAGATGGCACAGAATTAGGGGAGCTTCTGGCTTTAGCAAATGTACCATCACGTTGGGGTTGGGAACTACAAAACGAATTCAACGAACCAAGCGCCCCTACTTCTGAAAATGAATTAACCAAACGCTATCCTGTTCAATCTCCAACTTGGGTAGTTATGTTACAAGATTATGGGCAATGTAAGGAAGCACCAGAAATTGAAGCTGAGGAAAAAAACGCTTTTGAGGGGGCTTGGCAAGGCTATGGAGAAGAAAAATTTCTTAACTATGGTCGCTTACCTGGTGATCTTTTTATGCTTAACTGGCCTCAATGTGGCAATGACTATGGGGAGAATTTACAACGCCTTATAAAATCAGAGGCAGCGAAAAAAGAATTTCATCAAGAAGCTATTAACCATAGTCTCAGTTTTGCCCGCTATATCCAAACTCATTTTGGCAAGCGTTACGGTTTAGCCAACGGTATTTTCCCTCACTCCCTTGGTAATGGTGCTTTGGCACTCCATCCCTATTACCGAGAAAGTCGGCGCTTACTAGGGCTAGAAATCGTCACAGAAAGGGATATTTTACCCATTGAAGGAGGTTGTGTTGCCCCTTTATCCAAAACCGATAAAGGTAAAGTTAGTTCCATCGCTGTCGGCAACTATGCCAACGATCATCACTATCCTGGTAGAGATTTTTCCCTTCAACCAAAATCCTTAATCTGGGGGGGAAGATGGACTGGCACACCTTTCACAATCCCTTACCATGCCCTCATACCTGCTTCTACAGAAGGTTTATTGGTGTGTGAAAAGAATATCTCCGTTTCTCATATTGCCAACGGTTGTACTCGCTTACAACCTCTAGTTATGAATATAGGACAAGCCGCAGGTATGGCAGCAGCTTTATGTCTCAAATCAAAATGTCAACCTTGGCAGTTATCTATCAGCAAATTGCAAGAAGCCTTATTAACTGATACCATCGCCCCAGCCGCTATTATTCCTCTGTTTAACCTATCCCCAAAACACCCAGAATGGTTACAATGGCAGTGTCACTACTTAGAACATCCCGAAACTTATCCTCAAGATGGTAACTGTCCTCGTGGAGAAAGCAAAACTATATTTAACTCAGACAGAGAAATAGTTTCCGGAATTTTCCAGAAACAAAATCAAGGAGAGTATAGTCTAGAATTTAACAAGCATCAGGTGATACTCAAGCAAAAGTTAAGGATAGTTACCCTACATCCAGAAGTTCACCAACAACTATCAAACTATCCTCACCATAAATCTATTTCTCTTTCAGGGCAGTACAACCCCAGTGGCAACTGGTTCGCAGCCGAGCAACTAATTTTAGATTAGGGGGTAAATCTACTCAACAGTTGGGTTTTCCGCATTAGAAATATCTAATTAGCCCTACCTATTTTGCTCTGACAAAAGCTTATCCGGACATAAGAGATTGCCTCCGTATCAGGAATATAGAAACCCTGATATGGAGCTATGTCATGAAAAGAATTATTGCGGTTGTGTTGTTGAGTATACTATCTCTTCCCCTATCTTTCCAGTTAGGAGCAATTGAAAGTGACTCTGCGATGCCTACGGCGAGCTTTGCCCACGCTAATATCACTGAAGTTCAATCTTCTCACTTCAATTTAGAAGGTGCTACTATCCTAGCTGAAAGAGGAAGCGGTCGTTTTGATACCGGCCCTTTTCAAGGCTAAATTGCTTGGGAAGAAATTATTTTCCCAGCAATAATCTTATATCAAGTCTCTGCCCAAAACGGCAGAGCTTTTTCTTTTCTTGAAGAATTTCCCAAATCAAGGGATTATGAAATATAATGGTATATATTTTTTCATCGGGGTGCTTGGAGTTATGGGAGTTGGTTCAAGCATCTTGGATCAACCATTGGTAAAGCAAAGCAATTTACTACTACACTAGTTGTCCCGCCGAAAGTAAAAATTCCGTAAGATGAAAACCGACCTTGAGTTAATTCAAACTCTCAGCCCCAGCGCAATGGATCAAATCATGTTCTACTTGGCTTTTAGTGCCATGAGAACAGGGGGGCATCGTCATGGAGCCTTTTTGGATGCAGCCGCAACCGCTGCTAAATGTGCAATTTATATAACTTTTTTAGAGCAGGGCGAAAATATTCGCATGACTGGCCACCTGCACCACATTGAACCGAAGAGAGTTAAGGCTATTGTTGCTGAAGTTAGGCAGGCCCTAACACAAGGAAAACTGTTAAAAATGTTAGGTTCTCAAGAACCTCGTTACTTAATTCAATTTCCTTATGTTTGGTTAGAAAAATATCCTTGGCAACCCGGCAGCCTTCGTATTCAAGGCAGAAGTTTATTACCAGAAGAAAAAAGGCAAATCGAGAAAAAGTTACCAGAAAAATTACCTGATGCCCAACTGATTAACTCTTTTCAATTCTCTGAGTTGATTGAATTTCTCCATACTCGTTCTCAAGAAGTTCTTCCTGAAGAGCGGAGAATGAGTTTGAGCGAAGCTTTGGCTGAACATATTAAAAGGCGTTTGATTTATTCTGGTACAGTAATGCGCGTGGATCATCCTGGGGGCTTACCTTTTTATGCTCTGACTAGAGCTACTTATTCCCCAGAAGACCAGGAAGAGCGTACCTATACTATGGTAGAGGACACAGCCCGCTACTTCCGCATGATGCGCGACTGGGCCCAGAAGAAGCCGCCAACCATGAGATTATTGGAAACCTTAGATATTCCTCCGGAGAACATTGAAGCAGCAAAAGCTGAACTTGATGAGATTTTAAGAGATTGGGGGGATAAATACCACCAAGAAGGGGGGCAGAAGATGATTTTGCAAATGGTTTTTGGTAACAAAGAAGCTTAAATCATTGATCATTGACCATTGACCATTGACCATTAATCATTGACCGAAAAATTTTGGTTTCAATCCTTTTGCTTCAGCTAGAGGTACTGATAACTGTTTACTGAAATGAACAGTTAGGGTAATTCTTCTTGTAACATTTTCTGATAAATCCCTGGTAAATGGCGGCTCATGGAATTAGTTTCAATGCCGTATCCTAAACTTGTCCAAGTTCCAGAGAGCAGACGCAAAACTTGTTCTATCTTGCCCTGACGTAACAATTGAGCGATATCGACTCCCCAAGCCTGGGGATCGCTCAACCAATCGTGGACAACCTGATCTTGATACATAGGTTCAAAACTGTAAGTTTGTCCCCACAACAAACCATTGGTCTTAGAATTGTAGCGTTCTGCTTGTTTTCGCCAAGTAGTGTTGAGAAATTGATATCTCCCTGCTGCGGTGGAACAGTTGCCTCTATTGGGCCCTACTCGAATGGTGATACAAGTATCAGGGTGTTTGCTTAAATCCTTCGCACGACTACCACCATAAATAAGGGAGTAAGGACGAGGATCATTAGCTTCGCTGGCTGTAATTGTACGCATTAAAGCACGAATATAAGGATCTCCGCCTTTCATCACTAAAGGCTGAGTACCATAAAATCCTCTTGGTAAGGTGGGATCAGTCTGCTGTTGGCGGAGAAACTGTTCGACATTGGCTAACAAGAAAATTAGTGCAATTACCACAGCAACATTAACAAAAATACTTCTTTTTTGGGTATTTTCTTGGCTCATTGGTGACTAATAAAATTTTCAGTCTAATTAAACCGTAGCAAATAACTCTCCTAAATCACGTTGTGGCGCTTCTGCTTTCGCAACAATTTCCACAATTTTATTTTTAGCTTCCGGCTGGAAAAGCGCTTCTACACAAACTTCAGCTACTTTAGTCCGGGGAATACTGCCATCAAAGAGAGTATCTGCTGATGACATAACAATAGAGTCTGAGTTATCTTCGTTCTTTAAGCCACCAGGTCGGACGATAGTATAGGTTAAGCCACTTTTGGCAATATATTCCTCAGCTTGTTTTTTCCAAACTAAAATTAACCAAAATAGGTTAAGGGGATGAAGGAATTTAGATACACATAGAGATGATACTAAGACAAAATGCTCAATGTCCTTATCTTGAGAAGTTGTGACAAGGTTTTTTGTTCCTTGATAATCTACTTGATAAGGACCGGTAGGATTGAAGCTAGGAGCCGCACCAGTAGCACAAATTACTACTGTACTATCACCCATGGCTTCTGCAAGACTTTCTAGCTTCAGCACGTCTCCTACAACCAATTCTACTGCTGCGGGAAGTAGCTCTTGACCTTTTTCTAAATTTCTCACCAAAGCCCGGACAGGAATATTGCGCTCAATTAACTCTTGAACAATACGTCTTCCGGTTTGTCCTGTAGCCCCGGCTACAAATACTTTCATAATAATCTCCTTGAATAGGTTTAGATAAACAACAAAATTTGCTTTTGTGACCGTAAAATCTTATTTATTTATTGTAGATAAGGATTTGTCAGTTTCCCGCTCTTGATGATTCGGCTTTCTACCCCAGACCAATAAAATCTTCAAAGCTGGTATTTAGTACTTACGTTTAGATAATTAAGGAAATTTTCAGGGAATAATTGAATTATGTTGAGTAACTTAAGGTATGGGCATAAACATTAATCTCTAAGCTAAGCTGGAAAGAGTTAAACTCTCAGCCTCTTACTTTTGTGCTAAATTAGCTGCTCTTTTCTACCAACGACAAACAATCAAAGGCGTTTTATGCCGTTACCAGTTGTTAATAACGATAGGATGGATTTTCTGAATTGCTTTCTAATACTAAATTTCCAATCTTAAAAAACAATTCTCAACTTCAAGAGCAGCAAGAAACAGTTGAAAAAGAACCAATTAACTTTTCTAGTTATTTTCAAGGTTCTATGGAAATGTATAGTGATCCTCAAACTGTTGCTTCTTATCTAGATGCTCATGAAGACTGGTTTAGCCATTGCGCTCAACCAATGACAGTAGAGCCTTTAGGAGAAAATAGTTATATTTTGATTGTCGGACGTTTTGGTTCTTTTGGCTATGAGGTGGAACCAAAAATTGCTGTGGAGTTACTTCCTCCAGAAAAAGGGATTTATCAGATGAAGAGAGTCCCTGTGCCGGACTATAGTTGTCCAGAATATGACGTAGACTATAATGCAGCGATGCAACTCCAAGCAATTGATAGCAAAGATGTAGAAGAAGATTTCTCCTCGGTAGACTCAAGTGAAAATTTCCAACTACCCAAAATAGTCACTCGCATCAACTGGAATCTTAGTTTAGGAGTTGCTATTAAGTTTCCTCAGTTTATCTACAAGTTACCCCAATCTCTAATTCAAAAAACAGGGGATCGCGTTTTAACCGAAATTGTTCGCCAGGTATCCCGCCGCTTAACTTACAAAGTACAACAAGATTTCCATTCTCGCTTCAAGCTACCAATGCCAGGAAATCAATCCAGGAAGCTAGAGCAACAATTGTTTAATGAGCAAAAATAAATTGGGGGCGGGCAAAGTTAGCCCGCCCAGAGGATAAGTAAATAGTTTTATTTACATCTTACTGATAATCTTTTGGACAATTTGCATTCCTGTTACGGCTTGCCAACCAAATAATCCTAACAGGGTAACATTAATAGCAATATGGCTGCTTCTGGCTATAGTATTTCCTTTTTGCATTAAAGGCACTAAAGATGCTGCCACAGCCATTAAGCCCGTCATGGTTAAACCCACAAGTAAATGTGGTCCGACGAAAAGCTTACCGTTATTAATATAGGTGATTGCCATACCACCAAGATTACCTAAAACCAGAAAAGCTAAAAGGGCTGAGCCAATTAAATGATGTTTGTCTCGGAAATTCTTTTTAACTAATTCTTTTCTCTCCTCTTTATCCGCATTGCGAGTACGGATGATCTGAATACCAAGATACAAAGCATAAATTGTCGCTCCAAAGATCGTCCACATTAATACCGGATGAAAAAACTGTGACCAAAATTTGAGGGTTTCTATTGTCTCTGGACTCATTATGTTCTCCTTATCTCCCTAGAAAGTTTATGAAAATTAACTTAACACAACTAAATATATATCTGAAGAGAGTGGGGAGTAAGCGAGTAGGTAGCAGGGAAAAGAAAAGCTGATTACTTAAGTTTAAACAATTCCTAACTGGTAAGAAATAAAGGAGGCTTTTCCCCTAGTCTGAAAACAGAAAGATTTTTGTTGGTGGGTAAATTGTGATTTCTAAACAGGATTCTTCCTTAATTCTCGCTGCCCGTGGGGGCAATCTTAAGGAAGTAAAAATATTACTAAATCATAATGTTGATGTTGATGAGGAAGATAGAGACGGGACAACAGCTTTAATGTTCGCTTCCGGGCAAGGCTATACAGAAATAGTTTTGTTATTAATTCAAGAGGGGGCCAAAGTTAATCAACCTCGAAGACGCTATGGCTTAACAGCCTTGATGTTGGCAGCAGCAGCTAACCAGAAGGATGTGGTAGAGGTTTTACTGGGGGCTGGTGCAGAAGTTAACCAGGTTAATGATGATGGTACTCCTGCTTTGATGGTAGCGGCATACAAAGGTAATTTGGCTATTGTTCAAAAGCTATTGGCAGCAGGGGCAGAGGTTAATGTTAAAGATAAAGATGGAGATACTGCCCTTAATTTAGCTATTGTTCAAGGGAATGTCGGTATTGTCCAGGCTTTGTTAGCGAAAGGGGCTGAGCCTCAATTGGGGGGTAATGCTTTGAGTTTAGCAGTGGCAAGAGGTCACTTGGAGGTAGTTGAGGCTTTGTTGGAGTTCGGTATAGAAGCTACTCCTGGGGATCTACAAAAAGCTATTAGTATTAGTAACTCATCTTTAGCCCAACTACTAATTAATCACTGTGACGAGGTTAATTTTGTTAACGACGAAGGGGAAACTTTGTTGATGACAGCAGCTAACCAAGGTAGGGTGGCTGTAGTGCAGAATTTACTCCAATTTGGGGCAGAAGTCAACACGAGAACTCCTGAAGGGGAGACGGCTTTAATGGCAGGGGCAGCAGCAGGGGCAGCAGAGGCGATCGCAGCTTTATTAGCAGCAGGGGCAGAAGTTAATTGTCAAGATGATGACGGCGAAACAGCCCTACATTTTGGGGCAGTAGAAGGTTATCAAGCAGTATTAGCTACTCTAATTAAAGCTGGTGCAAATGTCAGTTTGAGAAATAATTTAGGAGATACAGCTTTAATGTTAGCTGCCTTACAAGGACATTCTCCGGCTGTAGAAACTTTAATAGCAGGGGGGGCAGATATTAATGGCAGTAACCAAAAAGAAACGCCTTTATCTTTAGCCGTATCTCAAGGCTGTACAAAGGTAGTAGATATCTTACTTAAAGCGGGGGTTGATGCTAATACCCGAATGCCAGATGGTAAAACAGTTTTGATGTTTGCCGCAGATCAAGGAGATATAGCAACAATGGAAAAGTTGCTTCAAGCTGATGCAAAGATAAATTTACGGGACACAGCAGGGGCTACGGCTTTAATGTGGGCAGCCCATCGCGGTAATATTCAAGCTGTTGAGATGTTGCTGAAGGTAGAAACAATAGAATTAAACTGTGAAAACCAGGGTGGCTATACCGCAACTATGCTTGCTCAGTTTAATGGTTATGAGGATGTGGTAGAGTTACTGAAAAAAGCTGGAACAAAGGAATAGTATAGTTGTTCTAAATAAGAATGAGACACTTTAAGCTGCATTAGAAACCTGTATTAATTGATTCGCGTGTCAGTGTGAGAGATAAGCTTCATGCCCATCTCTTTTTTTAAGGCAATTTTTAGTATAATGATTATCATTATCAGAAAACCTGCTTATGATTATTGCTGTCGCCAGTCCCCCAGGTGAGGGTAAAACCCACTGGATTCATCAACAAATAGCCCAAGTCAATGAACCTGTAGGCTATTTCAGCCCTCAAACCGATTCGCTACCCATCGATGTAGTATATTTGCAAAGTGAATATCCCCAACTCAAGCTTTATCAGACAGGGGAAGAGGCAGCATTAAATAACACCATCACTTATGTTGAAATTCCTTGGTATCTAGATTTAGCGGGAATTGAACCTTTACTGCAAACTTTTAACTCCCATCGAGTAGCCATAATTCCAGAAGATAACGATAGTACAGAATTAGAGACTTGGGCGGATGAAGTTATTCCAGGAAATAACATCACTAAGCCAACTATAGCTTTGCAGATTCATCGGGGGGTTTTGACCGGGGAAATTTTAGATTTCGACAGTCTGGCTACTTTTTGGTTGGAACTTACCCAAGGTGCTTACGGTGAGGTAGTTCGGGCCAAGGGAATTTTCGATTTAGTGGACGGACAAATTTATTATGGTGACTTTAGATCGGGGAAATCGGAATTAGCATTTAAACCCTTAAATTTACCCCGTTGGTTAAATGGTAAACCAGATCGCAAGAGTGGTTTTGAAATAGTGGGTAGTAACTTAGATAAGGCTGAAATTGCCCAAACCATCCGAGATTGCTGTGTTCCCGAATCGGCAATTAATTATTACCAACAACAAGTAAAAGAGTCTTTAGAAAGTGAACCAGAGGTAGAATTGGTATGAAAATAGCAGTAATGTCTTGTATACATGGTAATTACGCAGCTTTAGATGCTGTTTTACTAGATATTGACCAACAAAAAGCTGAAAAGATTTATTGTCTGGGGGATTTAGTGGGTTATGGTCCTTATCCCAATGCGGTAGTCGAACAAATTCGTTCTTTAGATATCCCCACTGTACAGGGTTGTTGGGATGAAGATGTTGTCGAAGGACTAAATGCCTGTGAATGTAGTTATCCTTCCCTGTTAGCGGAAAAAAGAGGTAAGATCGCCCACGAATGGACAAATAAGCAGGTCAATCCCGAAGTTAGGGAATATTTGGCACAACTACCCCATACCTATAAAGAAGATAATCTCTGTTTTGCACATGGTAGTCCGAGTAGCAACCACGAATATTTATTACCCGAAATGGATGCTTTTACTGCTTTAGAAAGAGTCCTCTCCAGTGATGCAGATATATTATTTTGCGGACATACCCACGTTCCCTATGTTCGTACCCTAGATTCTGGACAATTACAGGTAAGCGTTCATCAACCTAACCAAAACGAACAACCTACTGTTAGTTTTAATACTCCCCTGAAGCGAATTATCAATGTGGGTTCGGTAGGCGAACCCCGTCATGGTCGTCCTAATGCTACCTATGTGATATATGATACGGAGACAGAAGCAGTAAACTTGCGAGAAGTAGAGTATGACTATCAAGCAACCTGCGCTGCGATATTAGATGCTGGTTTACCGTCGATTTTCGCTTGGCGTTTGGCTAGGGGTTTGGAATTTGCTGAAAAAGCGGACGATCCGACTCATGTTTGTGAGAGGTAAATAGTTGTGTTTTTGTATCTGGCGATCGCTATTAAGTTTTAGTTTGAGTGATTTTAATAGGAACACTAGCAATAGTTAGTCCAATATTGCTTTTTTGTTAGATGGTAGACCAAAATAATCAACTATTGTTTGTTCAATTTCTACATCCTGGTAGCGAACATACTCCCGATAGCAACAACCAGAATCATATTAGCTGGAATCAAAATGGTCATAAACGCAAGTTTATGAAAAACCCCGGAATATATTTAAAAAACAATCGCAAAATAACTTCCTATCTAGTTTTTTGGGGAGAATGGGAACCTCAATCAGATGTCGTTCAAAAATTGAAAGCAAAGAAAAAAGGAGAGCCACAATATCTTTACCAACCATACTTTTCTCTTCCACAACATAGTCGGTTTTTACAAAATACAGATCCTTTTGTTTTTGGGGATAACTTTTACTATGTTTGTTGTCAGCAAGCGACCAAACGAGGTTTTACTCAGCTTAAATTTTTAGAATCTGGTTCGGTTATTTTATTTGGTTCTTGTTTGAATAAAAAATTTGTCTTAGATACAGTGTTTGTTATTGATCGCTATTATGAAATTGAATCTTTAACGCAAATATCTCAGTATGTGTCTGATACTTATGTTGATATAACTCTAAGACATATTTTAAACTATACGCCTCCAAGTCCTAGTAAGTGTAATACTAATCAAAACTTTCGTCTATATGTAGGTGCAACTTTTGATAATCCTATAAACGGAATGTTCAGTTTCTTTCCTTGTTTACCTTATAGCGATGGAATTAACAAAGGTTTTTCTCGTCCAATAATTGAAATTTCCAGTGTAATTTCAGGTTTAAAAAATCAGGGTTATAAATTAACGCGAAATTGCAATTCAAAGCAACTTTGGCAAGAAACAAAAAGTCAAGTTGAACAAGCTGGCTTAGAAATAGGAATTCATTCGGAATTACCGCCCAAAAAATGAATAGTTTAAAATTTGTATGACTTTTTATATTTGTAAGAGGTAAATAAATTTGGTAATTCTAAATTAAAGTTAATACTCTAAACATAGACAATCGCTCCTAACCTAGAAACTACACAGGTGATCGCAAATCAATAACTAATCTTCATCTCCAAGATCATCTTCAGTAAGTAAAGATTGAGAAGTATGACGAACAAAAAGAATAAATACAATATCTTCGCGAATTGTAAATAAAATTCTATATCTATTTCTCGATTTACCATAAAGCAGTTGTCGCACTTCTTCAGAAAACACCTCACTTTCTGTAGCTAAAGAACAACGTTGGGGTTTTTCTTGTAAAGAAGCAATCGCATTCATCAATCCTTTAAACCATTCATCTGCATAAGTAGGATTGCGTTTTTTCAGCCAGAGATAAACAGTTTCGATTTGTAATTCTGCTGCTTTAGTCGTTCTAACTTGAAATGTCATGTTTGTACTGCATTTCTTGCATAAATTCAGCTAAAGGACGAGTTTCTCCTGATTCTACATCTGTTAATCCTTGTTTAATACCTGCGATCGCTTCTAGCCTTTCAATTTTTTCTAAAAGCTGTTGATAAGATTTGGCATCTTGTACCACTACTTCAGCTTTGCCATTCACCGTTAAAACTATGGGTTCTCCCGTTTGTTTCATTTGGGCGATCACATTAGAGGTATTGCGTTTGAAGTTGGAAAGAGATTGAATATCTCTACTAATATCGAGCATAAAATTAAATCAGCACTAAATTTAATGTCAATTTAATCTTATTCTATCTGGCAATCGTGGCAAAAATATTACTAAACTCTTCTGTAATTTATAGATATAATGATTATCATTCTTAAAAACACACAAATTAATGTGGGCAATATTAAGCGGAATTGAAGGAAATATCCTAGCTTACGAAGCAGTGTTGGCAGATATCAACCGCCAGCGCGTCCCAGTAGAAGCATTGTATATTTTGGGCGATATCGTAGCAGCTAACCCAGATAGCGAAAAAGTAATCAAACGAATTCAGAATCCTTTACCGGTCGAATTAGAACCCCAAGTATGCGTTGGCTGGTGGGAAGAACAATGTTTTGCCTTATACGCTGTAGGTTTAACAGCAGAGCCTACAGAATTAATAGAACGCTTTGGCAAAGAAACCGCTAAACTTCTTTGGGATTCGGTATCTCGTGAAACCGTACAGTGGCTACGCAACTGTCAACACCTCGATTGGATATGCCGAGGAAACCTCGGCATCCCTCTCGGTCATTTTGGCTTCTTTGAACTGGATTGTTTATTAATTCACGGTAGCAGTATTAGCGTCAGCGATGAGTTAACCCCTGAAACCCCACCCTGGCAGATGCTAGACCGCTTGCAGAGAGTACAAGCAAATCATCTCTTTTGTGGCCGTTCGGGTCAAGTATTTGAATATCAGCTACAAGGGGGTTCGGTCAACAGTTCTTTAACGACTTTAGATCAACCGCATCCTGTGCAAACTATTACTGCACCTAAAAGAAGAGTTGTCGGGGTAGGCAATGTAGGCAGGGAACCAGGAGAGGCGACTTATACCCTTTATAGTCCGTACAGCGATATTCTGGAATTTAAAACAGTATACTATGGCAGCAAAAAGGGGTTTGGGTAATTAAATAACATCTTTATGAGTAATTTCTATCATCATATCTTTACTAAGATTTTCAATTTTTGCTAATCTAATAGCTTGTCTTTCAAGAGTTTTTTCAAATATATTTCTCACTAATCGACCATTACCAAAACTAGAGTTCCGATTATTATAAAGTTGTTTAAATTTATCTAGTAATTGGTTCTCTGCTTGAGATGTTGTTTGATAGTGATTGTGTTCGCACAATTTTAAAAAGATATCTAATAACTCTTCTGGTAGATAATCTGTAAATTGAAGATATCGAGTAAATCTAGACTGTAACCCAGGATTCGATGTAATAAATCTATTCATTTCATCTGGATATCCAGCTACTATTACTACTAAGCGATCGCGATAATCTTCCATTCTTTTTAGTAGGGTGTCGATTGCTTCTTGACCAAAATCTTTAGGTGAATCTAGTGGCTTTAGGGTATAAGCTTCATCAATAAAAAGCACTCCATCCAAGGCTGATTCAACTATTTTTTCTACTTTAGGTGCAGTGTGTCCTATATATTCAGCAACCATACCTGATCGATCTGTTTCGATGCAATGACCTTTTTTTAGAATACCTAATTCTTTGTATATTTTACCGATTAATCTTGCTACAGTGGTTTTACCCGTTCCAGGCGATCCACAAAAAACTAAATGTAAAGTTAACGGTGACTTTGGCAAACCATGTTCTTCTCTTTTCTTTTGAATATTTAAAAAAGCTACCAAATTATTAATTTCTTCTTTTAGTTGTTTCAATCCTATTAATTGATTTAATTCTTTTAAAATGTGTTTTAAATTACATTGATCGATGATGTTTTCTTGATTGGGTAAAGAATTTATGTTTTTCTTTAATGCTTCTAATTCTGCTTCAATTTCAAGATTGTCCCATTTGAGGTCGTTAAAACGATAGCTCATAGTCAACTTTTGATAATACTTTATTATATGGTTATCATAATAGCGTAAATTGATCGTAAAGTTTGATTGAAGATTTTTCTCTTCCAATGGCAATTCCGCGCATCTGGCGTAGGGCATTAATTGATTTAATACAGTCACAGCCAAATAAGTACTGTTAATGTCACACCATTCGCCACCTCATCTCTTGACCTGCCCATAAGGGAACAAGTCCAGATTCAGGAAAGGGAACTTCATCGGGAATACGCCAGGTTTTTTTGGTCAAAGTAATCTGTTCAGTATTGCGGGGGAGTTGATAAAAATCCGCTCCATAGAAACTGGCAAAAGCTTCAAGTTTATCGAGGGAATTAGCACTCTCAAAAACTTCTGCGTATAGCTCCATAGCGTGGAGAGCGGAATAGCAACCCGCACAGCCACAGGAACTTTCTTTGCTATTGCGGGGATGAGGGGCGCTATCAGTACCTAGAAAAAACTTAGGATTGCCAGATGTTGCTGCTTGCAAAAGTGCCAGGCGATGCTTCTCTCGTTTCAAAATTGGTAAACAATAAAAATGGGGGCGAATACCACCTTGGAAGATAATATTACGACTAAACAATAGGTGTTGTGGTGTAATGGTTGCAGCGATCTTGTTGGTTGCTAAGACAAACTGCACGGCATCGGCGGTGGTAATGTGTTCGAGTACCACCCGCAGGTTGGGAAATCGCTTCTTGAGGGGAATCAAATGTTTCTCGATAAATACCTTCTCGCGGTCGAATATATCAACATCTCTATCGGTTACTTCCCCATGTAGTAATAAGGGTATATCTACTTGCTGCATCACTTCAAAGACGCGATCGCACTTCCGAATGTCCGTCACACCGAAATCTGAATTGGTGGTTGCACCCGCAGGATAGTACTTTACTGCTTTAACAAACTGGGATGCTTTAGCTGCGACAATTTCTTCGGGGCTAGTATTGTCAGTGAGGTAGAGGGTCATCAGTGGCTCAAACTGTTTGCCAGTAGGAATTGCTGCGGTGATGCGATCGCGATAGGCAGCAGCATCAGCTACCGAGCGCACTGGAGGCTTTAAATTCGGCATGATGATAGCGCGGGAAAACTGACGTACTGTATGGGGCAAAACTGCTTTGAGTGCTTCGCCGTCCCGTAGATGCAGATGCCAGTCGTCGGGTCTGGTGAGAGTAAGATTTTGCATTTTTCTATAGCTTGATGATTGTTTGGTCGATTTAGTAATTAACAATAAATCTAGTTTGCCTAACTTACCTTGGTAATTGTCATGGATTTATCTGCTCGAATGATAATCGTTGCTATATAATGAGAATGATTATCGTTCTTTTTGTTGAACCACAGTGAAATTACCTGGCTATATAGACCTAGCAATTGTTGGTGCAGGAGTTCAGGCTCTAACTTTAACCACCCACCTCTTGCAAAAAAGTGCGAAGCATTATTCTAAAGTCCTGGTTTTCGATCCTACTCAAACTTGGCTGAGTCAATGGCAACAACAATTTGCAGCACAACAGATTCCTTACTTACGATCACCTGCGGTTCATCATCCCGATCCCGACTCCTATCAATTGAGGGCTTTTGCCGAACATAGGCGTAACGAATTTTTTCCTCCCTATGATAGACCAGGAACAAAGCTATTTAATGATTTCTGTCATGAAGTAATTCATCGCTGGAAATTGGCAGATAAGGTTTATCCTGCCCAAGTAATCCAGATTCTACCGATTGAACTTGCTTCTCGTTCTCGATTTCAATTGGTTTTAAATACGGGAGAAACGATTATTGCCCGTAGAGTGGTACTAGCTACTGGAAGTGGCAAAGTGCAGTTTCCTAATTGGGTAGAAAGCATTACCTCAGATTATCCGTTAGATAAATTGTGTCATTCTCAACAGGTAAACTTAAACCAACTTAACCTAACAGGAGAAAGGATTTTAATCGTTGGTGGTGGTTTAACTAGCGGGCATTTAACCAAAGGTGCGATAAATTTGGGTGCTACTGTTACCTTGATGACCAGAAAACAGTTACAATCAAAAATCTTCGATGCCGACCCTGGTTGGTTAGGGCCAAAATATCTCAAAGACTTTCACGCCGAAACCGATTGGCATGAGCGTTACCAGCAAATACAGCAAGCCCGTAATGGGGGTTCGATAACTCCCGAAATGATGCTGCAATTAAGAAAAGCATCTCGTGAAGGTAAGGTGAGGATCGATGAATGCTGTCAAGTCAGCGAAGCACATTGGCAAAATGATCTTTGGCAAGTTTGTTGTCACGATGGTAGCAAGCATCAGTTTAACCGTATTTGGTTAGCTACTGGTACGAGATTCAATGTCACAGAGCATCCGTTATTACAAAACGTACTAAATGCTTATCCAACAGAAATAGTCAACGGCTTACCCGTACTAGATGAACATTTACGTCTGCCCAAGTCCAACTTTTTCATTATGGGTGGTTTAGCCGCTTTGCAAATTGGTCCTGTTGCCAGAAATATTGGCGGTGGGAAAATGGCTTGTCAACGCATTGTGCCAGCGATTGTTAAACCTAGTTTGGCGATCGCTTGATGTTTTTGTTAGAGAAGCGATCGCGCTTTCTAACCTACTTGACACCAACTAGCACCACAATAACTATTTTGTTAGTAGGCAAAAGTCTAGTTAATAAGAAGAAATATTCAATGGGTAATCTCTACTATTTTCTCTTGCCCATCTATAGAGAAAATTGCTATGCTATCCCAACCCGACCG
Organism: uncultured cyanobacterium; assembly: GCA_963793425.1. Taxonomy (GTDB): domain Bacteria; phylum Cyanobacteriota; class Cyanobacteriia; order Cyanobacteriales; family CAWCAG01; genus CAWCAG01. The sequence goes on from CAWCAG010000005.1 coordinate 366,968, forward strand.
TACATCAGCCAAACAACAAATACTAGCAACTTTTAAGCTTCCTAATTCTACTACTCCAACTCGACCTAAATAATGGCAATTTTTTACCAGTTTACCTCCTTGGGATATTTGTTCTAAGAATCCGTAAGGTTCATGGTTGCCACCAATAAACCATATAGGCCAGGGAAAGCTAACTTGTTCGTGAAAGAAATCTGGAAAATTGCCTAGCTTCCGGTACTTTGAGGGTGCAGCCATAGTAGACAAATCTGCTTCGTGACGATGAGGCTCAAAGTCACCAACTTGTAAAATAAATTCCAAATTTCTCCCTGTTTTTGCTTCCCAAGAGTGCAATAAGTTGACCATTTTGTAGAAATGTCCATGAACATCCCCAACGGCGGCAAAGAAGCGTTTTGATTCTTTTGTAGCCATTTTATTTAAAATTATTCAAGCAAAAAGGAGATTAAAGAGGTTTTAGTCTTAATTTAAGTGTAAATTTTATTTATACAGAGTTTAAATCTATTTTTGCCAGTATGGATAAACTAAACATGGCTGCCCAGGCACGGGACTTTATGAAGCAAAGCCCCTATGGAGTGTCCCATTTCCATGATAAGGAAGTAATGCTTTTGCCAACGGTTTTTCCTCCAGATACTAATACGCCTTTGTTGGCTGAGATAATTTCAGGGCTAGCTGAAAAAATGCTAGCAACTAAGGATACCTGTCGTGTTTATGAGATGGGGGCAGGTAGTGGGGCAGCTATAGTGTACGTGGCACAAAATCCCCAAGTCCAAGCTTTTGCTTCTGATATTTCACCTATGGCGGCGTTGAATATCAAGGTGAATGCTCTTTGGTGGGGGGGTAGATTGTCAAGTTTACGAAGGAAGTGTTTACGAAAATACCCCAAAAGGAGAAGAGTATGACCTCATTTAGATGTTGGTCAATTGCGATTTTTTACTGTTAGAAAGAAATTAAACAAAAGGCTAACGTTAATGAATGATTGACTTAAACTTGCCTAGAGTGCGAATTTTTTTAGCTAATTTTACTCAACTAAGGAAACCGCAAGGTAAATTGTATGGGTTGTTACTGAATAATTTATGTCAGCTAAACTAGTTGCAATTGGTGATAGCCTTACTCAAGGTTTCCTGAGTGGAAGTGTTCACAAAACCGAGTTTTCTTTCCCGGCTATGGTCGCTGAGAGCCTTTCAGCCGAAGAGTTTCGGCTTCCAAATTTTAGTGGTGAGGGGGGCTTACCTATCAATCTTGAGAAACTGCTGAGGTTATTGGTAGAAAGATATGGTTCTAAGGTAAATTGGACAGATGTTGTTCCTGCTGCTTTAAGCGCTCGGAGTTTGTTAGACAGAGTTGAGGATTATTGGGAAAGGGGAGCAGGAAGTCGTGCTTCAGCTACAGGGCCTTTGCACCACAACCTGGCTACATTTAGCCTATTGTTAGGAGACTGCGACAAACTTACAGAAGCTATTTGTCGTCGCGCTTTGCCCGAACCGAAAGATGATTTTATTAATCAAATTCCTGAATCAGCAATGTATCGTGCGGCGAGGAGGACGTTGAATCCTAGCTTCGCCCCAGAATATGCTCATTTATCTCCCTTAGAAGCAGCAAAGGCGATCGCACGACAGGAAGGCGGAATTGATAACCTGATTTTTTGGTTAGGGGCAAATAATTGTCTTAGTACCGTAACTAATTTAGAAATTTATTGGTCTACTTCAGAAGAGTTAAATCTTTTACCTCACCAAAGACAAGAACAAAAACTTAAAACTAATTTATGGCGACCAGAACATTTTCAAAAAGCGTTAGAGGGTATTGCTCCTAAAATTACAGCCATAGGAGCTAAAAACGTCTTTATTGCTACTATTCCCCACATTACAATTCCCCCCATAAGTCGCGGGGTAACACCCGGTAAAAAAGGTGAGGCAGCCCTTAGCAGCGATGGTTACTACGAGTGTTATACTCATTTTTGGATTTGGGATGATGATTTTTCTCGCGCACCAGAGCGCTATCCTTATTTAACCCGCGAAGATGCTCGTACTATCGACTCTACTATTGATGAATACAACCAACTACTACGGCAAGAGGCTCAAAAGCAAGGTTGGCAGATTGTTGATATTTGTACCATGTTGGATAACTTAGCTTTCCGTCGTCAGGGAGGAGATGTTTTATATCAGTTTCCTCCCGAATTAGTTGAAGCGATTCGTACCAATCCTCAAACTCAAAATCGCCTAAGCCCCCAAGGACAACCTTTAATTGATACCCGCTTTATTCATATAGATCCTAATGCTTCTGAGACAACGGCAAGATTTGAAGGAGGACTGTTTAGCCTGGATGGTTTTCATCCTACTACCATCGGTTATGGCTTAGTCGCTTACGAATTCTGGCAAGTCATGTCAAAAGTAATTCCCACCAAACCCTTGAATTGGCAAAGGATTGTTGCTGCTGATACCCTCTTAACTCAGCCCCCAGCAAATTTAGAGAACCTACAAAGTACTCTTGGTTTCCTTTACCACCGTACGCCATTGCGTCAGTTAATTGAAAGGTTAGGTTAAGATTATTGAGCATTGCTTAAGCTACTTTTTCTAATTGCCAAAGAATTTGGTTTCCTTCCCGCCTGACTCGTGAAACGAGCCAATTTCGCCAAGGCCAATTATCTCCCCTGCTAGTAACGGCACTGGCATTTACGTCCATTAAATCAGCTAGTTCAGCACTGCTGATTAAATAACCTTTAGTTGATATTTCTTCAGCAATACGTAAGGTTTCGATTAAGTTTTGTAGGTTAGTAACTCTGACCTCACGGGGAAGTTGAAATTCTTCTGTTGTACCAGCAGATGATTCCATCATGTTTATATCTGAATTAGATGAGTTAGTTTGCTTATCCCTGTAAAGTATCTTTGCTCTACCCTTTGAGTCTGATAACCCTGTTACCGAGAGGGGATCAAATTGAGCAAAATTTTCTGCATTTTCTGCCAGCAAAGGAGAATATTTTTGTTGGAGAGATACAGAACTGCCTTGGGCAAAACCACGGGCGATCGCATCGCAACGTTCATTACCTTCATTACCACTATGACCCTTAACGTGTTTCCAGATCACTTGCTCAGAGTTTAACTGATCTAGTTTTTCCCAAAGGTCTTGATTTTGTACAGGTTTGCCTTGAGAATTTTGCCAACCCTTTTTTTTCCAGCCTTTAATCCACTGAGTTATACCTTTGCGGACATACTCACTATCTGTGTAGATGGTAGCGGTTTCAGTTTGCTCACAAGCTCGTAAAATTTTTAAAGCTGAAACCGCAGCTTCCATTTCCATACGATTATTAGTGGTTTGAGCCGCGCTACCACCCATTTCAAATACTGAATTATCTGTAAAATAGACTACAACTCCCCAACCTCCTGGGCCAGGATTACCTGTACAAGCTCCATCAGTATAAAGACTTTCGATTATTCGAGAAGATTCCATTACTTTGCACCATAATGAATGACAAAAGGTTTTTGGTGATTAGCCGTTTATTGTTTACCAATTAATAATTTGAGTCTGTGATAAAGATTGAGTGTTTCAGTTGATTTACTCTGTATTGTATAGCTGTTCTTAATTTATTTGTAAACAAGACTATGAAGCATATAAAACATTAATTAGCAACCACCATTTTGTATATCCAGAAGTTTTGCTCCTGGTGTAAGGGGTATACTTAATAAGTATTATTCATTCGTTAAAAAAATCAATTACTTAAATGACTATTCCTCGCACAATCTGCTTAGGTTTTTTGACAGTTATTGCTATCGGTACAATTTTATTAATGATGCCGTTTTCTACTAGTACAGGTGATTGGAATGATCCTATTAAGGCGTTATTTACAGCTACCTCTGCTGTTTGCGTAACAGGTCTGATTGTAGTGGATACAGGTAGCTATTTTTCTTTTTGGGGACAGTTATTTATTCTCTGCCTGATTCAAATTGGTGGACTTGGCTACATGATGATTACTACTTTTCTTGCTTTGTTGATTAAACGCAAGTTTGATTTTAGGCAAAAATTTGCTATTCAGCAGTCTTTCGATAGGCCGTTTCTACAAGGTAGCCAGAATTTAGTCCGTTCTGTACTGGCAACCACACTTATTTTTGAACTGATAGGCATTTTCTTACTGCTCACAGTTTTCTCTCAAGATCATAATTTTGCTTCTAGCCTTTGGTTGGCTATTTTTCATAGTATTAGCGCCTGGAATAATGCTGGGTTTAGCTTGTTTTCTGATAGCTTGGTAGGCTATCGTTCTTCAGTTGTTCTTAACTTAGCTATTTCTCTTTTAATTATTTTTGGTGGTATTGGCTATCAGGTGATTATTGAAATGTATCTGTGGTTTCTTAGTAAAATTAAAGGTAATCAAAAAAAATATTGTTTTTCCCTTAACTTTAAAGTAGTTACTACTACCACTTGTGTTCTTCTCGGCTTGGGTGCAGTAGCTTTTTTGGCCACAGAATTTCATAATACAGAAACATTAAACTCTTTACCTTTATCAGGAAAACTCATAGGGGCATGGTTTCAGTCTGTTACTACTAGAACAGCAGGTTTCAATAGCATAGATATTGGTGCTATGACCGGAGCAGGTTTATTTCTTACTGTAGGGTTAATGTTTATTGGTGCTAGTCCTAGTGGTACTGGAGGAGGGATAAAAACCACTACACTAGGAATCATCATTGGCTGTACAAACTCTATGCTCCGAGGGAACGATCAAGTACGGATGTTTAAACGTACAGTACCTACGCCTTTGATTCTCAAAGCAGTGGCAGTGGTTTTTGGCTCTGGTATTACTATTGCGATCGCAACTATTTTACTTTCTTTAACTGATGCTAATTTACAATTACTGAGGATTGCTTTTGAGGTAGTCTCAGCTTTTGCTACAGTAGGACTTTCTACTGGCATTACTGATAGTATTTCTTCTTTCGGACAGATAGTCTTAGTATTTACGATGTACATCGGTAGAGTAGGAGTGTTGCTCTTTATGTCAGCTATTTTAGGTGACCCTGAACCTAGTAGAATTGAATATCCTAAAGAAAATTTATTAGTAGGATAAACTAGATAAATGATTAATGGTAAATATTTAATGAGCAAGGATAAGAGGTAGAAGTGAATCTACGTTCCCTAAGTATTATAAATAGTTTCCATCAAGACAATCACCAATTTGCGGTGATTGGTTTAGGACGTTTTGGCAGAGCGGTTTGTCATGGACTAAAAGAATTAGGCTATGAAGTTTTGGGTACGGATTTAGATGATAAACTTGTTCATCAGGTTATCTTAGAAAAAGCTGTTTCTCACGCAATTAAATTAGATTCAACTGACCCTGTAGCTTTAAAAGAAGCAGGTATTTTTGAATTTGACATAGTAATTATTGCTATTGGTAACTATGTAGAAGAAAGTATTATTACAACTTTAAATGTTAAAGAAGGAGGAGTTAAGCACGTAATCGCTAAAGCTTCTTCTGAGATACACCGCACTTTATTAGAAAAGGTAGGAGCAACCCAAGTGGTTTTTCCTGAAAAAGAAGCAGGTTTAGAACTAGCGCAAAAGTTAACTAAACCTGCTATTTTAGATCGCTTTGAACTTGATCCAGAACATAGTATTGTTGAAGTTCTTATCCCTGAAGAATTCCACGGTAAAACCATTGCTCAACTACAGCTACGCAACTGCTATGGCTTGAATTTATTAGCAGTTGGTCAAGGAGAACATTTTGAAATAAATCCTCAACCAACTCAAGTACTTTCTCAAGGTTTAGCAATGGTGGTGATTGGTTCTAATAAAGATATTAAACGTTTGCCAATTTAGTTTTTGTTGCTCATAGTCAAGGAGAAAACGTCGAAAATTTTGAGGTGATCGCAACTAATAAATACAATATCCTCACCAAGTCTAAGATTTTAGCAATTAGCAATTAGCCACTAGCTGATCGCTTTTGGCTAAATCTTTCTTGAGTAAAAAATGCTGCTTTGTCTTCTTAATTATTTAGGCTAGACTCGAAAAGACTTTCTTTCCAGGTGCAACCAGAATCTTACCTAAAATTCTTTGCCTGTTTGTCACAAATTACTGACAGGGAGACAAAGTGATGGCATGAAAAAATATAACTAGAATACAGACTAATCACTATTTACTTACCACGAAGATGAAATACAACGCAATATTAACAGTCGTTTTAGGGTTGAGTTTAGGAACTTTATTAAGCTGTACCCAAAAAATAGAACCACAAGCAGTTGTTTCTCAAGAAAAGCAAGAAATTAAACTTACGGGTGCGGGTTCTCCTTATCCCGCTTTAGAAGCTTTAGCGAAGGCTTATGAAATTAAAGAAGACGATGTTAAAATCAGCTTCTTGTCACCAAGTCAAAGCCCAGGGGGTATTGCTGGTGCTAAAGAGGGTTTGGTAGATATAGGCTCAGTTACGAGAAAACCTAAACCAGAAGAAGATGATGGTTCCCTAGAATATCAAGAATTAGCCCAAGATGGTTTAGTGGTGGCAACTCATCCTAGCGTTGAGGGGGTGACGAATTTAGAGACAGAGCAGCTTAAAGCTATTTATAGCGGAGAAATAACCAATTGGCAAGAAGTTGGTGGCCCTGATGCAACTATTGTCTTGCTAGATTGACCGGAAGATGAGTCGGCGAAGAAACTATTACGGGAATACTATTTAGGAGCAGACTTAAAAACCTCTCCAGAAGCAGTGATTTTGCGCCAGGAAGGTGATTTGATTGAAACAATACAGACTACTGAATACAGTATCGGTGCATTTTCCCTCGCCTATGCCATGGTTAATGACTTGCCTGTTAACCGCCTTAGTCTTGCTCAGGTGAAACCTACGGCTGAGAATGTTAAAGCGGGGAAGTATGAGATGACGCGCAAACTCGGCATTGTCTTGAAAAAAGAAGGTATTTCTGAAGAAACTCGCCAATTTGTTGATTTTGCTTTTAGTGAAGAAGGGGCTAAAGCACTACAGCAAGCTGGTTTTGTCCCTTCGTTTTAATTTGAAGCTCTTGTTTTTTAAGCTAGACTCGAAAAAATTCTCTTTCCGGGGGCAATACCAACCTTCGAGTTTAATTTACCTTGGGAAAATAGTCTAAATGAAGTGCAACGCATTATTGATAGTGGTTTTGGGATTAAGTTGGGGAACATTGGTAAGCTGTATCTCAGAAAAAGAATCGCCAGTTGTTGTCTCCCAACCACAGCAAGAGATTAAAATTGCTGGGGATGGGATTATTTATATCCCTTTGCAAGCTTTAGCTGAGGCTTATGAAAATAAAACAGACAATATTAAAATCAGCTTTTTGCCCCCCAATCGAAGCTTAGAGGGTATTGCTGGGGTAGAAAATAGCTTGGTGGATTTAGGTGCAGTTACCAGGAAACTGGAGCCAGAAGAGAATGATGATGCCTTAGAGTATCGGGAATTAGCCCAGGATGCTTTGGTTGTCGCAACTCATCCTAGCGTTGAGGGTGTGACGAATTTACAGACAGAGCAGCTTAAGGCTATTTATAGCGGTGAAGTGACTAATTGGCAAGAGGTTGGTGGCCCCAATGCACCTATTATCCTGCTAGATAGACCTAAATATGAATCAGGGAGAAAATTATTACAGGAATATTATTTAGGTGAAGAATTAGCAACCTCTCCAGAATCTGTCATCTTAAGCAAAGAAAGTGAGCTAATTGAAACTTTAAGAAGTACTGAATATAGCATTGGTGCTTTTTCTCTTGCCTACGCTATAGTCAATGATTTGCCCCTTAATCGCCTCAGCCTTAATCAGGTGAAACCTACAGCAGCAAATGTTCAGGCGGGGAAGTATGAGATGACACGCAAACTCGGCATTGTTTACAACAAAGAAGATACTTCTGAAGCAACTCGTCAATTTATTGATTTTGTTTTTGGTGAAGAAGGGGCTGAGGTATTGTTGCAAGCTGGTTTTGTGCCATCTCGCCAAAAATAGGACAAAAAAGAAATGCTCCGTGATACTTACTCGAAATTCTCTTTAAGATTAAAAATACTCTTGCCTTTGCTTTCTCTGTTTCTATTAATGTGGGGTTTAGGCGCTCTTACTATGGGCTATTTCTTTACTAAACGCTTAGAAAAACATAGCCAGCAAGACGCAGAAGAAATTGCTTCTGTAGTGCAGCAAAACTTTGAAAGAAAGAAAGAGTTGCTCTTTTTGCAGGCAAGATGGGTAGCTGATAGTCCAGATATTGCTGAGTTAGTAGCGGCGGGTGACAAAAGCAAATTGCAACAAATTTTGTTACCTTTACGTACTACTCTTGGACTTGATTTTATTGAAGTTATTGATAAGCAGGAAAACATATTAGTAGAAGTTAAGGGAACAGAAATAGCTGAATCTGAATTGCAAGATAAATCTATTAATAAAGCAGCTAGTGTGGGCATGGATTTGTTTGATCTTGTACTAGCTGAAGGGGACAATTCTTCGATTTTGGTCGGTTTGACTTCAATTAAATCTTCAGAAGAAATTTTAGGTGGAGCTATTGTTGGTATTGCTATCAATGAGGAGTTGCTTAGGGAAATTCGCGCTCAATCTGAATTACATTTAGTGGCTTTGTTCGACTCTCAAGTTACAGCTTCTACTTTACCCCAGGCTAAAAATACTTCCTGGCAAGCATCTCTTTTACAATCTTCTTCCTCTGCAAGAGTTACTATTGACAAGCAAGATTACTTTGCCCACACTTTAGAATTAGCTGGAATCAATAGTACAGATGGTAAGTTAGTTGTTCTCCGTTCTACTCAAGATTTAGTTGAGGCAGAACGACAACTTTGGCTAGGTATTAGTATTTTTTGTTTATTAGGTTCAGGGGTTACTACTGCTATTGGTATTCGGGTAACAAAGTTACTTACTAAGAGATTAGAACAAGTGACTGACGTTGCTAAGCAAGTAACTGAAGAAGCTGATTTTTCACTTCAGGCTCCCGTTACAGACAAAGATGAAGTGACAGTTTTAGCAACTTCTTTGAATCAATTAATAGGGCAAGTTGGGCAGTTATTAACAGAAAAAGAAACAGAAGTAAAAGGTCAACAACTGCTTAGCCAAGAGTTACAAGTAGCCAAAGAATCTGCCGAGATTGCTAACCGCTCCAAAAGTGAATTTTTGGCTAATATGAGCCATGAATTAAGGACTCCCCTCAATGGTATTCTCGGCTATACTCAGATTCTGCAAAATTCTTTAAACATGACCTCTTCTGAGTTGAGAGGGATTGATATTATTCATCAATGTGGTAACCATTTACTCACTTTAATTAATGATATTTTAGACCTTTCTAAAATTGAAGCAGGGAAAATGGAACTTTATCAAACAGAGTTTCATCTTATTCCTTTTTTAGAAGGTATTGCTGATATCTGTCAAATTAGAGCCAAGAAACATCATATTTCTTTTCTTTGTCAGCTTAGCCCAGAACTTCCTCAAGGAGTTTTAGCTGATGATAAACGCTTACGCCAAATATTAATTAATATTTTAGGTAATGCGATTAAGTTTACTCAATCAGGAGGAGTAACTTTAAGGGTTGATGTTCTTGAAAGAAGCTTAGAAAACAACCAAGAAACAAAGACTAAGATTCGCTTTCAAGTAGAGGATACTGGAGTTGGCATGGCTCCTGAGCAGTTAGAAAAAATCTTTTTGCCCTTTGAGCAAGTAGGAGAAGCTACTCATAAAGCAGAAGGCACTGGTTTAGGGCTAGCTATTACTAAAAAGATTCTTGCTTTGATGAACTCTAAGTTAGAAGTGAGCAGCAAGTTAGGGGAAGGGAGCGTATTTTGGTTTGATATTTATCTCCAGGAAGCTATTAACTTAGGGACTATTAAATCTTCTCCAAAAAAGACTCAAAATGTCATTGGTTTTAACGGAGAGAAAAACAAAATTTTAATAGTAGATGACCAGTGGTCTAATCGTTTAGTTGCTGTTAATATGCTTGCTCGTTTAGGTTTTCAAATTGCTGAAGCAACTAATGGCAAAGAAAGTTTGCAGCAAGTTGAAGAGTTTAAACCTGATTTAGTGATTATGGATTTGGTTATGCCGACAATGGATGGTTTTGAAGCAATTTACGAACTACGCCAATCTCCTCAATGGCAATCATTAAAGGTTATCGCTTCTTCAGCAAGTGTCTTTGATAACGATAAACAAAAAAGTGTCCAGGTAGGAGCAGATGCTTTTCTGCCAAAACCAATTGATAAAAGCAAGTTACTAGAAATATTGCAGAAGCATTTGCAACTGGAGTGGATTTATCAACAACAAGAACAGGAAAAATTGCAGAGTAAAGAGCAAGAGCAAAAACAAGAGTCAGTAATATGTTTGCCTATAAGTGAAGAGTTGCAGAAACTTTATGATTTAGCCAGGGCTGGGTTGATTAATGATATTTTAGTTCAACTTGATCAACTAGAAGAAGGCAATTCTAATTTAAAGGAGTTTTGCCAGCAAATTCGCCAATGGATTAAGAATTTTCAACTGAAAACAATTAAAAATTTTCTTAAAGAAAGTCTTAATTAAACTAAGCTGTTACGCATTTAAAAGACATATTATTGAGTTAACTAGGATAAGCTGTATTTCTGACCTATTACCTATTACCTCCCCTCGTAACCCAACTCAAAAGCATAGCAGCTTATGAACTTTCCCCCCTTCTCAATAAGCAATAGTAAAACTTGGTTTAGTAATTGGCTAGATAACATTAAATTTAGCCATAGAATCCTTTATGGATATGCTTTTGCTGTTAGTGTGGCTGTTCTGGGTACAACTTCAGGATTAATTATTGGCAACTCTTACCAACAGTATGCTTATGGATTGAGGGAAGATTTTTTAGAAGAAATAGAATCAATTATTAAATTACAAAATAGTTTACTGCATCTACAAAAACATCAGCAACAGTTTTTTGGTCTATTAGAAAAACCAGAACTTTTTCGAGAAGAATATCAACTTTTCAAACAACATCAAGAACAAACTTATCAACTTTGGTCTGATTTTAAGATTTCTCACCAAGGAATAAGACCAGGAGATGATGAAGAAGAGTTAGCAATGGTTGAGGATATTATCGAAAAGTATGATGGAACAGAAGTAAATTATACAAGACAATTAGATGCGGTTTTAAAGGTGATGGATTGCAACAATCCTTCTCCAGAAGAACAAGCAAGATTGCAACGTTTGCTTATAGCTTTTGCCAAGAATCCTCTCTCTCTACAACTAAGGGAATTTGTTATTGATTTAGAAAAATTAAGCGAGTTAGGAGAAGGTAGTACATTTTGGTTTGATTTACTTGTTTGGGAAGTTGATACTCAACAAAATGCTGAGGCATTTAGCCCAAAAACTATTATTGGTTTTAGAGAAGATAAAAAGAAAATTTTGGTAGTAGACGATTGCTGGTCAAATAGGTTAATTATTATTAGTATGTTATCCCCTTTAGGATTTCAAATTACTGAGGCAATTGACGGAGAAGAAGCTTTGCAAAAAATAGAATTATTGCAGCCTGATTTAGTGATTATGGATTTAGCTATGCCGAAAATAGATGGTTTTGAAGTGATCCAAAGATTGCGCCAATCTTCCCAATGGCAATCACTAAAAATTATTGCTTCTTCTGCCAGAGTTTTTAACCGAGATCAGCAAAAAAGCGCTGAAGTGGGGGCAGATAGTTTTTTACCCAAACCGATTGATAAAGTTAAGCTAATGGAAATGTTGCAAAAGCATTTGCAATTAGAGTGGATTTATCAACAACAAACTGAAGAAACATTCCCCCCAGAAAAACCTTCTGAAACCCAAGCCTTAGTTTTACCGCCAATAGAGGTGATTAAAGAGCTTTACAACTTGGCAAGAGCAGGATTAGTTAGTGACATCTTAGACCAAATTAATCACTTAGAAAAAACTAATTCTAACTTAGTTCCTTTTGGTAACAAAATCCGTCAATGGGCCAAAGCCTTCCAAGTCAAAGAAATTCAAACCTATCTAGAGTCACTCCTCAACAAACGCTAATCTCTTAACTTATTACTTATTACTTATTACTTAAAAAATGCTCTCCCCTTCATTATTACAATTTATTCCCCATGGACATTGCTATCTTTGGCAAACTGGGCTGGTTAATCTACACGTTATCTCCGATGCAACTATTGCCATTGCCTACTTTTCCATTCCCTTAACTTTGTTGTATTTAGTCCATAAAAGAAGGGTATTGATATTATTTACCGCTCTGGTAATCATCTCCTCACCCTCATCAACGACATTTTGGAAAGATCCAAAATTGAGGCGGGGAAAATGGAATTGCACCAAACTACCTTTAATCTTGCTGGCTTCTTACAAAATATCGCAGATATCTGTCGCATTCGAGTAGAAAAAAAGCACATTGCTTTTGTCTACCAACCTAATCCTCAACTGCCTGAATTTGTTAGGGGAGATGAAAAACGTTTGCGACAGGTATTAATTAATCTTTTAGGCAATGCAATTAAATTTACTCAAACTGGAAAAGTGACATTTTCTATTGACGTTATCGAGCAAGATAAGCAGCAAACAATTAATAAAGTTCGCTTTCAAATTGAAGATACTGGTGTTGGTATTTCCCCAAAAGAATTAGAGAAAATCTTTCTCCCTTTTGAGCAAGTAGATAATATTTCTCGGCAAGTAGAAGGGACAGGCTTAGGGCTGACAATCACTAAAAAAATTCTGGTCATGATGGATGTCGAATTAGAGGTAAAAAGCCAGTTAGGAGAAGGGAGCAAATTTTGGTTTGACTTAATATTGCCAAAATCTAATAGTAAATCTGCTTTAAACAGAGATGTTAGTCCTGATATAGTAGGCTTTAAAGGCAAAAAGAATAAAATTTTAGTGGTAGATGATCAGTGGTTAAATCGCTCAGTAATTAGAAAACTTCTTACTCCTTTGGGCTTCAAAGTTGCTGAAGCAAGTAATGGAGAAGAGGGCTTACAAAAAGTAGCACATTTCAAACCAGATTTAATTATTTCTGATTTTGTCATGCCCCAAATGGATGGCTTTGAGATGTTGCGACGCTTACGAAGTTCAGACTTAGTAGATTCTACTATTTTAATCGCTTCCTCTGCTAGTGTTTTTGATACTGATAAGCAAAAGAGTTTAGAAGCTGGGTTTAATGATTTTCTTCCTAAACCAGTAAACCAAGATGAATTACTAGAAAAATTAGAGAAACATTTACCGATCGAATGGGTTTATCAACCGCAAAATAAAGCACAACTAGTTAGAAATCACCCAGAAAAAGAAGGAATATCAGAGCATAACTCAGTTGTTTTTCCTCCCTCAGAAAAAGTGTCTGAACTATATAATTTGGCTAAGGCAGGTTTGATTAGCGATATTTTAGAAGAAGCGGAGAAGCTCGAAAAACTAGACCCCAAGTATGTAGTTTTCGCCACAAAGTTACGTCAATTGGGGGAAGGTTTTCGAGTTAAGCAATTGCAAGAGTTCCTTAAGCAAGATTGAATTTGTTGATTTTTAGCCAACAAATGTAACAGTTTATTAAAAACCAGCAGCTAATTTTCCCAAATTTCTCTGTTTTGCCTGAGAGATAAATAGCACAACAGTTTTCTGTAGCTATGGGATTAAGCGAATGAAGTATCAGAAAAACCCAATTCAAAATCAAGTTAAAGACAAAACACCTCTTTCTTTGGGCAAAAGATTAGTTTACACCTTTTATGAAGCAATCTTTTCCTTGTGGAATCTGGTTTTCCTCGCCATTGTTTATGCAGGAATGTTGCCTCTACTGGCAGGAGATATGATAGAAGCCCTATCAAGTGGGGCGATGAGATTAGAAATTTTCCTCACCTTAATAGGTGCGATCGCAGTTCCCACCGTCTTCACTGTGATCGGGGTTTTAGCTTTCATCAAAAAACCGGTCAAACTTATCCACCTTTTTTATGGTGTAGAAGCGCCTTTATTTTTACTCTGTTTAATTCGTCTTTTTATCATCAGAGAACTTACTCCCGCTAGCCATTTAGTTATGGCAACCTTCTTTATTTGTATAATGGGATTCTTCCTGGAATTAATGGGGGATTATGCCCAACATAATCGCTTCTTAGCTTCGTTACAACTAGCCATTCATAGCCTTTTATTAGTAGTAGGAACAGCCATAGCTGCCCTAATCGGTTTTTATGTTGTACCGATAGCAATTTTTCTCTGGCGGGGATTTTGGTCTTTTGGTTGGGTACAAGGTTTGTGGTGGATGCTAAGTGATCCTTGGCGCTGGGGAAATATCTATGAATGGGTTATTTTCGGCCCTTTATATTTACTATTTATTAGTATTAGCGCCACTGTATTTGTCTTAATGCCTTTGTTCTTAATTAATATCTATATTCGTTCAGGACATCGCATCTTACAACAATTTAGTTGGCAATATGGAAAAACTCGAACTATTCAAGGAGTTGTTGCCGTATTAGGTGTTTGGTTCATTGCCTTCTTTGTTTTAAGTCAACAACCTCAAGTCAAAGCATTTGAACTATTAGCTAAACCAGCCCAAACCGATACCCAAAAAACTGCTTTACTAGATAAATCAAAAGAAATTCGTCGCGGTTTAACCAATGCTTATTTATCTGGCTACCGCTACCTATCTCCCGTAGAAAAGAGTAACTCTATTGCCCGTTTTTATCAGGACTTAGATTTCTCTTCTGCAACAGCGCAATTAGTACAAAACAGTTACAACAATTTAATCTCACCTTTCCTTTATCAAGGTTCCAACTCTGATCGCCAAAAAGCCGAGAAACTCTATGAAAAATTCTTTGATCTACCCATTCAAAAAGGAGAAAAAGAAGCCATTAGGAAGGCTCTAAAATCTACAGTCATGGTAGATGAAGCCAAAGCCGGAGTCCTGAACATTGATGAAAAAAGAGTTTGGTTGCGATCACAAGATATCAATCTCACTCCTCACAAAAATTGGGCAGATGTAGAAATTCATGAGGTTTATGAAAATCAAACCACTGATGTCGAAGAAATTCTCTACTATTTTTCCTTGCCAGAAAGTGCTGTAATCACAGGAGTTTGGTTAGGAGACACTGCTAATCGAGATGCCCGTTTCACATTCCAAGTTTCTCCTCGTGGAGCAGCACAAAAAGTTTATAATTCCCAAGTTAAGAGAATCAATCCTGTAGATCCAGCATTATTAGAACAAGTTGGCCCCCGCAACTATCGCTATAAGGGCTTTTCCTGTTCCTCCCCGTAACAACTTCTCCCAACCAGCCGATGCCCCCATAGAAATGCACTTGTGGTTAACCTATAAAGTGATGCGACAAAAAGAAGGCTGGGCTTTACCTAAATTAAGGGAAAAGCGTAACATTTACTGGAACGAAGATAGCCAAAGACTTCGCCAAGGTAAAAAAGTTAAAGAAGATAAAGATAACTGGTTGCCAGAATTCCTCCCCGCCAAAAGGAAATATCGCCCTCAAATTCAGGAAGTTAACTTCGCTGAAGGCTACCGCATCTCTTTCCATCCCTTAAAATCTAGCGATTATGTCTTACCTAAAGGAAAACGTTTTGCCATCATCTTAGATAGTTCCCGCAGTATGGATGAACATAGCCAGGAAGTGGAAGAAACTTTTAATTGGCTAGAAAAACAAGGCTTTGCTGATAACAGCTTCAGCAACAACGATGCTGACCTTTATCTTACTGCCTCCGATGCTGCACCTCAACGCCTTGATGATTTACGCAACTATAAAGCCAAAAAGCAAGTCTTTTACGGCAAGCCGCAATTAAAGGAAATGTTGGCACAATTTGTTAAGTTACAAAAGGACACTCCTTACGACGGCATCATCATTCTCACAGATGCTAGCAACTACGAATTGTCTGATAATAGCAAAGATGTAACCCCAGTCAACGCACCTTTATGGGTAGTTAATTTAGGGGGCTTATCTCCTGCCTATAGCGATGGTATCCTCAAACTTATTCAGGATTCCCAAGGAGGCGTAGCAACTCAATTACCAGAGGTGTTACAAAGAATCGCTACTCAATCTCAATTAGGGGCTGAAGTTGTTAGCGTCAGCGATGGCTATGCTTGGTTTCGGGAACCAGGAACAGAGAAAATAACTTCTAACCCCGATTTAGCCCCCTTAGCGGCAAGGCAGTTAACCCGAAGTTTGAGTAGGGAATTGGATAGCAACTCTGCATCCGGACTTGACACTATCCACGCCATTGCTAAAAAGTATCAAATCGTCACTCCCTACTCTTCTATGATTGTTTTAGTCAACGACGAACAACGGGCAGCATTGAAAAAAGCAGAGTTAGAAAAAGATCGTTTTGATAGGAAAGTAGAAAATGGCAAAGAAGACTTAAATCAACCAAATAATCCTTTAAGTACAGCCACAACCATACCAGAACCAAGGGCGATTATTGGTATCTTACCCGTAGCAATTTATTTATTTACACGGCGTAAATCAAACGCTTCACGGAAGTTATTGAGGAAGGCTTCTCGCAATTAGTAAACAGTAGACATCTCCGGAAAAGAGGGTTGGCGCACTTCCTTGCCGTAGGCTACGGGGAACAGGGAACAGGGAACAGGGAACAGCGGCAAGATACGTAGCTTTACTACTCCCCATTCCCCGCTCCCTAGTCCCTACCTCCCAAGTAATCTGTGCTACCAAACACCGATTTAATATTACTGCCAATAAGCCACCTTTGTTCTTGGGGTTTTCGAGACAATAAACTTGCAAGGGATAACATGAACAGTCCCTTTTCCAGCTTTTTCTCCTGGTCCAGATACTTGAATACTTAAGTTTAGGGTGAACTCGCCGCCTTCTTCAGGAAGACTTTTCAATTCTTCAGAACTAAATAAGGGTTTAGTTAATTCTAAAGAACCATTTGCGCCAGGTTTTAGGGTCGTTTCTGTGGTAATTTTAGCAGCAACATTTTGACTTGGCCCCACCGTAGTAAAAGTTTGAGGTTGGGAAAGATCAATCTTCATTCCTGGTACTTCTCTGATTACCCGTTGTGATTTTCCTTTGAGATTAGATAGAGTACTTTGCTGCCAGTTTATGGCCAAAGAACGAGTAGGAGATTTGTTTTCAATAACAATACCAATGTCTCGAAAATTCTCCATTTCGCGCATATTAGGAAGGGCAAACTTAAGATCAAGTATGTCTCCTAACTTCTTTTTGGCAATAGCTTGATTGATGTCCTCTTGATCTGCTCTTGCGCCGACGTATTTATCTAAAGATTGAGCAACTTGATAAAAGACATAAATAATACAAATTAGATAAATAACTACAATAAGTAAATTTCTGTCATTCATTACTTTAGTGAGAAACTATAGCATTTCTATTGGGGACATAGACTAGGGAGTACTGATTATTAATCATCTTCTACCTTATAAAAGTTTTCAAACCAACCTTGTCGCCAAAACAAAGAAACTAAGGTAGTAGAAATAACCACGATAACGCCCCAGAAAATGAAATAACTCCATTTATAACTCAATTCTGGCATATAGCTAAAGTTCATTCCGTAAACTCCTGCCAAAAAGGAAAGGGGGATAAAAATAGTCGAAATCACTGTCAATACCTTCATCACCTCATTCATTTTATTACTAACTGAAGACATATAAACATCCATTAAACCAGAAGATAACTCTCGATAGGTTTCGACAATATCTAATAATTGAATAATATGGTCATAGCAATCTCGAAAATAAATTTGTACCTCTGAACTAATAAGCTGATTTCTATCCCGAATCAAAGAATTAATCGCATTGCGTTGAGGCCAAATTGCGCGACGCAATGCTAATAACTCTCGTCGTACATCATAGATTTTTTCCAAGGTACGACGACTAGGATTAAGGACTACCTCATCTTCTAAGGCTTCAATCCTCTCGCCATAGTCTTCTAACACAGGAAAAAAACCATCAATAATTGAATCTAATAGGGCATAAGCAAGATAATCAGCACCTAACTGGCGGACTTTACCTTTACCAGAACGCAGGCGATCCCGTACATAACTAAAACAGTCGCGGGCTGGTTCTTCTTGAAAAGTGAGTAGATAATGTTTACCCAAAATAAAACTAACCTGTTCACTATCAAAACCTTCTTCATCAGATTTCGGTAAGACCATTTGAGCAATAATAATCAACTGTTCATTGTAGTCTTCAACCTTGGGTCGTTGAGGAACATTGACTACATCTTCTAGGAGCAAAGGATGCAATTCAAAAATTTCTCCAAGCTGTTTCAAAACCTCTTCGCTACCCAAACCTTGAACATCAACCCAAGAGACTGAGGTTGCATCTCGATAGTTTAGACATTCTTGGGGGGAAAGATTAACTTTACGAATAGCTTGATTAATGTTGTAGTCGATCAACACAATTAAAGAAGGTTTAGCATCAGGATCAATATGGAGAGTTCCTGGTTCGCTTCCTGGTTCATCAAAGAAATATTCGAAGTAATCTTCTTCTTCTGGAGTAAAATTAGCGAGAGATTTTTGTTGAGAAGCTTGGGGATTTGACATAATTACTCTTCCATCGCGATCACACTCCTAGCCGATTCTAAGCTCTTTTGGCAATAAAGCCACAAAACCAAGATGTTTAATGTTTGATGTTTAATGTTTAACGCTCAATGTTTAACTCTTCCCCCTCCTCTCAAACCAGGAGACTTATTGCGAGTAGTCTCCCCCTGTGGTGCTTTAAAAGAATTAGAAGCTTTTAACCAAGGAGTAGAAATTTGGCGATCGCGGGGTTATCGGGTGGAGTTTGGCAAATATTGGAATTCTCGCTACGGTTATTTAGCTGGAACGGACTTGCAACGTCGCCAAAGTTTAAGGGAAGCTTGGCAGGAAGAACAATGTCAGGGAATCCTCTGCGCCAGGGGAGGATACGGTAGTACAAGGTTGTTAGAAGATTGGCAGTGGTGGCAGGAAAATAATCTTACTGCCCCTAAATGGTTAGTCGGTTTTTCTGATGTGACTGGCTTGTTGTGGAGTTTAGCTACGGTCGGGGTTGCCTCGATTCATGGCCCGGTTTTAACAACCTTAGCCCAAGAACCAAAATGGTCTAGACAGCGCCTCTTTGATGCCGTAGAAGGTCGCCCTTTAGCACCCTTATCAGGGGAAGGTTGGGTAGGTGGTAAGGCGACAGGAATCCTCTTACCAGCTAATCTCGCTGTAGCTACTAACATTTTGGGAACTCCTCTCCAACCCCCTTTAACAGGTACAATCCTCGCCTTTGAAGACGTGGGAGAAGCTCCCTATCGCTTAGATAGGATGCTGACTCAATGGCGAATGATGGGAGCATTTCAAGGAGTTAAAGCCATTGCTTTAGGGCGTTTTAGTGATTGCGAAGGCTCAAAAAGTGGTTGGACAGTAGCAGAAATGTTGCGCGATCGCTTAACGGACTTAAATATTCCTATGGTAGCTAATCTCCCTTTTGGCCATGATGGAGCTAACGCTGCTTTACCCGTAGGGCAATTAGTAGAGTTAGATGGGGAGCAAGGAATTTTGCAAGTTAGCAGCCCGTAGTTGACCAATCGAACACCTCCACCTCTGCATAGGTTTCTATCCACAACCTGGCTCCGCTCTGATTTACAAAAGCATTCTGTTTGAAAATACGGCAATATAGTTATAAGAATCAGCCATTAGCAACTAGCCATTAGCAACTAGCGATTAGCAATAAGCAAAAATGTAAAGTTGTGTTGCTCAACTTCCCCTAATAACCAACAACAACAGTCGAATGATAAGCTAACAAATACAATAAAAATATTTTGTATAGTAAGGTGGAGTTTAGATGGCGGTTTCAACGGAAATTCCTTATCTTTTAAGAGCGGCTCGTGGTGAAAAATTAGACCGCCCTCCTGTTTGGATGATGCGTCAGGCAGGGCGTTACATGAAAGTTTATCGTGACTTAAGAGAAAAGTATCCTAGTTTTCGCGAACGTTCAGAAAACCCGGAATTAGCAATTGAAATTTCCTTACAACCTTGGCGAGCATTTAGACCCGACGGAGTAATTATGTTCTCCGATATTCTCACTCCTTTGCCGGGACTAGGCATTCCCTTTGAAATAGTTGAAAGTAAAGGACCCATTATTCCTGATCCGATTCGGACTCAAGAACAAATTGATAACCTCCATTCCTTAGAACCAGCAGAATCATTACCTTTCATCAAAACAATTTTACAAACCCTACGCTCAGAAGTGGGTAACGAAGCGGCGGTTTTAGGTTTTGTGGGCGCTCCTTGGACTTTAGCAGCTTATGCCATTGAAGGAAAAAGCTCTAAAAATTATGCTGTGATTAAAAACATGGCCTTCGCTCAACCAGCAATGCTGCACTCCTTCTTAAATAAAATAGCTGAGGCGATCGCCGACTATGTTTGTTACCAGATTGATTGTGGGGCCGAGGTTGTACAGATGTTTGACTCTTGGGCAGGGCAATTAAGCCCCCAAGATTATGACAACTTCGCTTTGCCCTATCATCAACAGGTAATTAGGAAAGTGAAAGCCACTCACCCTGACACTCCTTTCATCATGTACATCAGTGGTAGTGCAGGAATCTTAGAACGTATGGGACAATCTGGAGCTGATATAGTTAGCGTCGATTGGACAGTAGACATGGCCGATGCGAGAAAGCGCCTTGGTAAAGACATGAAAGTTCAAGGTAACATTGATCCTGGAGTACTATTTGGTTCCAAGGAATTTATCCGCGATCGCATCATTGATACCATCCGCAAAGCAGGACCCACAGGTCACATCCTCAACTTAGGTCACGGCATCTTACCAGGGACTCCTGAAGAAAATGCCGCATTCTTCTTTGAAACAGCTAAACAAGCAGATCAGCTTTTAGCGGTTCATGCTTAGGAAAAATGGGAAATAGAGATAATGAGGTGATTATAAGGGAGAAAACGATAATACTCCTTAACTAATCACCTATTTTCTACTTCCCCCTCCCCGCCCCGAAGTAGTTTAAAATCTACATAAAATCGCACAATTAAAGATCCCATGAATCCCAAGCGGATTTTGCTAACTGGCGCTAGTGGCTGCATTGGTCACTACATCGCCGAAACTTTAATCCAAGACACAGAACACGAACTACTTCTTTTTGTCAGAAACCCAGATAAGCTAGGCTTTGACTGGGAAGCACGTGCTGGAGTGAGAGTTATCCAGGGAGACTTGCGGGATATTGAGAGTTTTGCTCAATTACTCAAAACAGTCAATGTTGCCATCCTCACAGCCGCAGCTTGGGGAGGAGCCGCAGAATCTTTTGATATTAATGTAGCTAAAACCACCCGTTTAATGACCCTGCTCGATCCTCAAACTTGTGAGCAGGTTATTTATTTTTCTACCGCTAGTATTCTAGATCGTAGTAACAACTTACTCCCTCAAGCAGGGCAGTTGGGAACAGATTATATTCGTACCAAGTACGATTGTTTCCGCCAGTTAAATAAACTAGCTATTTATCCCAAAATTACTACTCTCTTCCCTACTTTGGTGTTAGGAGGAGATGAAAATAAACCCACATCCCATGTTTCTTCTGGCTTACCAGAAGTAGCTAAATGGGCTAGTTTGGTGCGTTGGTTTAAAGCCGATGGTAGTTTCCACTTTATCCATGCCCAAGACATCGCCAAAGTCGTCTCTTATTTAGTGGAAAATCCCCCAGAAGCAGAAGTAAAAGAAGGCATAGCTGGACAACAATTAGTTTTAGGTAATGAATGTATTACTGTTAATCAAGCAGTGGAACAATTTTGTGCTTATGTAGGCAAGAAGATTTATTTCCGCATTCCCTTATCTATGTGGCTAGCTAATATTCTTATTAAAGTATTCAACATTCAAATGGCTGCTTGGGATCGCTTCAGTTTACAATATCGTCACTTCAGCTATCAAAATCCTGTCAATCCTTCTACTTTTGGTTTACCCACTTATTGCCCCACTTTTAGGGATGTTCTTAAAGTTAGTGGTGTGCAAAGAAAGGTAATAACTGATAGTGATAAGTAATCAGTTAATTTCTTGTTTTCTTTCATTCCCCAAACTGGTTAGAAAGGGGTAGCTTGTGGAAAAGTCAAGGAAATCTGTGGAAAATCAGAGATTTCTGTGGAAAACCAGCTAATTTTCAAATCTTATTCAGACTTAGTAATAAAGTTAAATTAGTTCTGTCTAAGTACCAACAACTTAAACTTGTACAAGTTCAGAAGTTTTGTCTAAAGAAAACTTTTTGCTCTCTTGTAATAAATACTCTAAAAATGTTTCTGCTACCACAGAAAGCTTTTTACCTGCTAAATAAGTAACATACCAACGATGTTGGAGAGGGAAATGCTCTACATCCAAAATGACTAATTCTCCTGTGGAAATTTCCGTAACTAGGCTGTGTTGAGAAAGAACAGAGATACCTAAACCACCCACCACTGCTTGTTTAATCGCTTCATTACTACCTAATTCCAAACGAACTCTAACCGTAATTTTATGTTTCGTAAATAGTTGTTGAACTGCTTGGCGAGTACCTGAACCAGGTTCCCTCATAATAAAGGATTCGTTGTTAAGAGATTTAAGGGGAATGCTCGTTTCTTTAGCCAAAGGATGATCTGCTGAAGCCAAAACTACCAAAGGATTAGCCAAAAATGGTTGGGCATAGAGATCCACTTCTTGGGGAGGTTGACTCATAATATAAAGGTCGTCTTTATTTTCCAACATACGCTCTTGAATTTGTTGGTGATTGATAACCTGAAGAGAGACATCAATGCCCGGATGTTGTCGACAAAAAGAACCCAGAATGCGCGGGACAAAATATTTAGCGGTGGTTACTACTGTTAAGTTTAAACGCCCCTGTTTAGTCCCTTTCAAATCAGCAACTTTCATTTCAAAGTTTTCTAACTTATTAAAAACCTGTTGACAGGTAGCTAATAATTCTTTTCCTGCTTCAGTAAGATAAAGTTGTTTACCGATTTGTTCATATAATGGCAAGCCAACAGCTTTAGAGAGTTGCTTAACTTGGCTCGAAACAGTGGGCTGAGTTATCAACAACTCTTCTGCTGCCCTAGTGAAGCTACCATGACGAGCAACTGCTTCAAAAACTTCTAGTTGATGTAGTGTGGACTGAATCAAAGATTGTTCTCCCTCTCTAAGCTAGAGATATGTTAGCCTCGCAACAGTTATTCTGGCAGTCAACTGCTGACAGCATAGATTGATATCAATACTATAACAATAACTATAGATTATTAGTTATCAACAAGAGAGACTGGTCGTCCGGCTATTGCCATAAATCTAAACAAGAAAAAAGGCACTGCGTTCGCGAAGTGTCTCACTCTTGAGAATCGCGCCTGTGCCTTCAACCACACAAATACACAAACTAATAGTAACCGATACTACTTGCTAAATCTAGCTTGAGCAAAAGTTACTGACTTAGGTTCTCTCCTAACTTTGGTTCTGTACCTGCAAAGAGACGTTGAATGTTGCTTTGATGTCTCCAAATAATGTAAATCCCGGCGATGGTAGCGAAAATTATGTAGGGTAGAGGTTGATTTAAGGCTAGCATCAATAAATTAACGGCGATCGCACCACAAATAGAACCAAGAGAAACAATACGCCAAATAGCAAATACTAAAGCAAAGACAACTATAGTTCCTAAAGCGACAAAAGGACTCATAACCAACAAAACCCCTAGACTAGTAGCAACGGATTTCCCGCCAGTAAAGTTAAGCCAAATCGATTTACTATGGCCAATAACTGCTGCGATCGCTGCTAAAGTAACGAACCAGGGTTCCCAGGATAAAGGAAGGAAAGATTGAGCCACAAAAGCGAAAAATCCTTTCACCGCCCCAACAGCAATAACTCCTTTAAGTAAATCAGCCATTAATACAATAATACCCGCTGTTTTACCCAAAGTTCTGAAGACATTAGTTGCCCCAGTAGAGCCAGAACCATATTCACGAATATCAATTCCTTGTAAATAGCGTCCTAGCAAATAGCCATTCGGAAGAGAACCTAACAAGTAAGCAAAGATGACGAATATTAAACTTATTAATAAAGATAGACTACTGACCATATCACAAACCTGTTTGATAACTAAATAAGTAAGATAAGATTACTCCAGTAACCGGATTTAATAGAACTACCCTGCTCCTTTCCTTACTCCTTACTCCCTACTCCCTTCCCTGCTCCCTGCTCCCTGCTCCCTGCTCCCTGCTCCCTGCTCCCTACTCCCTTCCCTAATACATATAACTCGAATTCTGCTGTGGTTCTGGGGCAAAAGCCAACCAAAGAGGGAACTGAAGCAAAGATAAATCGATTTGCTCCTCTGTTTCATCAATAATAATTAAAGGTAGCGCTTTATTATCTAAAAGTCGCTCAGCTTTCATCACTAGAGCATCAGGAGACTCAAAAAGAGTAACTCCGCGCTCAGGACCAAAATCGCTACGGGAAATACCTAAACAGTCTTGTAAGCTGCGTCGCCATTCTCCTAAGCGTTCTGGAGTATTAGCTAGAACCAAGGTTCGCAAACGGTTACCATATAATTTCTTCAAAACAGACATTACTGCTGAGGTAATTAAAATATTCTGTAAGCGGCTGCCCATAGATTTAATTGCGCCTCTACCTCCTTGGGTAAAAAACCAACCGCGAACTCTTTCAGCATGAATCGGTTCAAAAGTACGGCGAAGTTGCCAAGGGGGACCATAATAATCGGGAACAGTACGGTATTGATCAAGAATCTCACGAATTTGCCTCACTCGCTCCTGAAAAGTTTGTTCAGTAAACTGAGTCTCTATCTGAGAATCTTTAGCTCGTGTAACTTCAGGTTTTGGAGAAGTTTCCCACTCATCGTACCCCGACAGTTCTAGTTGTTCTGCTGCTACTGCTAAATCTTGCAAACTGCCTACGAGGTAATCTTTAAAACCCTGTACTCTAACGGCTAAATCTTGAGAAACCCCAGCAAAAGTTGTCCGCATTTCTTCTCTAATGCGATCGCGGCGACGTTCTAGCTGTTCTACACTAACTTCCAGGGCTTGTTGACGCTTTTGCAATTCCCTTAAACCATCTTTGACAATCTGCTCTAAATTCGCTTTTACTTCTGCTGTTTGCTCTGCAAGCAACTGATTTCTTTGCTCTTGAAGGTTACTAACTTCCTTTTCTAAGGACTGTTTTTGTTGTTGTAATTCTGCGACTACTTGGCTCAGTTCATCTACATCTACTTCTGAATTTTCTGAATTAACTGTTTCAGTAGCTTGAGAATCTTGCTGAGAATTACTCTCCTCTATTTCTCCTTTCGCCCCTAGCTCTTCTAATTTAGGTTCTATTAAAAGTGCCTCTAAGTTATCAGAGCTTTGAGGAGCATCTTTTTCTGATTCTGGGAGTTGAGATTCTTCTGAATTCATTTAGTTAAAAATAGTTAGATGTGAAGATTAACTTTTCCTAATTTCTCGGACAGCGCTCTTCAAGGCCAGTTTTTAGAGTCTTAGGATCAAAGATGATCGGCAAAAAATGAATACTTTTAACTTCTTTAAAATAAAACAAAATCGGGATTTGAGGCCAGAAAATACGCCAATTTTGCCATTCTGAGTAGGGAAAAGAGCGAATGACCTTTTCAGAACGATATACTTCTAAGGCTGTGGCAGTAAATTGTAAACTAATGGTTACTGTTTGAAAAAGCAGAAAAAGTCCAAATAAAGAAATTACCCCTGCTGCCCAAGGTTGGACTAATAGCAAAGGAATTGAACCTAATGTCAGTACCAAAGGCAAGACATAGCTAGGTTTTAGTTTAATAGTTTGTTTTTTGACAGCAGAAAATTCAGCAGTGGTCACGGTTTAGTAATTTTCAGTTTAACTAATGCAGTTTGATACTGCCCTTCATTCTAATGGGGAGCGGTAATGCTGCGCTACAATCCCTAGGAAAATTTCCCTTCTCAATAAGTCTTACAAGTACTTAAATTACCCTAGTTAATACTAAGTAACCACTGAAAAACTATTCTGGAGTTCCGGCTAATTCCTCAACTATTTGGCGCAAATCACCAACAGCTTGCAGTTGATACTCTCCGGTTTGTTGAAATTGAGTAACCAACTCAGAAATACCTGCTAATTTTTCTTTAGTAAGGTCAAGGTTATCTTGAAGAGGTTGTAAAGCTTCTTCATAAAGATTAACTTTACCCCAAAGCTGTGCCAAAGCTATTTGTTCTTCAGTAAGAACAGATTCTAACTCTTGTAAGCTTGCTTGTTTAGCTTCTTGCTCTTCTGCTACTTGCTTAACTTCTTCTCCTACTTGCTCAACCCCTGTTCTCACAAGCTGTGTCTCTTCTTCAAGAGCTTGTAGTTCTTGTTGCTGCTCCTGTTTTTGCCCTTCAAGCTTACTTAAAACAGGTTGCAAGTCAATATTTCGCTCTCCAGCCTCATTATCCACAATTCCTTGGCGACGGCGTAGAACCTTGATGTGTTTATTTAAAATAGATTCTTGCTCGTTGAGATTACGCAGTGTACCGACAAAACTCTCATCCAGCATTTTTTTAGCTTCTTGAGCGTCCGCTAGTTCTTCTTCTATAGCTGCTTTATCAAGGGCATTAGCCCCTTCAAGTTTTTCCTCTAATTCCTCTACATCCTGGCGCTGTAATTTCAGCTCTTCTTCTTGATCTTTAACCCCTCTTTCCCGGCGATCAAAATCTTGTTGTAGCTCATCTACGACTTTCTGTAGCTCTTCCATGGACATATTTTCTAGGGCTTCAGTATCAATTGCTTGATCCCCATCTGTGCTGGTTTCTCCTTGTGCCAACTTAGAAAGTTGATTATAAAGTTCTTCTTCTTTCTCCAGTTGACTTTTGAGCCTTGCCGCTGACTCTTCTTTCCTCTCCAGAATTTTTTGCTGAGCCAGCAAATCCTGTTTCTTTTCCTCTAATTTAACCAGTATTTCCTGAAGTTCCTGTTGTTTGTCGCTGATTTCTGCTTGCTTATTACCTACTTCCCCTTGTTTTGCCTGAGCTTGTTCTCTTTGCTCCTCTAACTGTTGCCAGCGGTTACCAAAATTATTTTGTTGCTCGTTGGCGATTTCTAAGACTTGGTTTAAATCCTCCTGCAAGGAATCTATGGGGATTACCGTAGAAGAGAGGTATTCTACCAATTCCTTCATTCTCCCTGCCTGTTCTTCAGCCAAGCCAACTTCCGCTGGTTGAACTTCACCTTGCAAATCTTCTAACTTGCGCTGCTCTCCCCGTAGGTGTTCCCAAGCACCTTCAAGCTCTTGGCTCTTACGCTCAAACTCTTCTCTAAGTTGATCGGCTTCTTCCTTGTATTTTTGGGATTCCTGCCTAACTTTTTCAACTTCCTCTTTTTGCGCTTCTAAGCGTTCTAAATCCTCTTTGGCCTCATCAATTTGATCTAACTGGACATACATTTCCTCTTCTTTTTGTTGAATAGCCTCCATTTGGGCTTGTAAGGATTCTCGCCACTCCTCGATTTCTTTTTCTTGATCTGAAGATTTTTCAAGAAGACGACCAAACTGCTGCATTAAGGAAATAATCCTTGGTCCGGCTGGTTCAATATTGCCCTGAATCTGTTTGTTGTTTCCCAATTCAATGACAATTAAAGCGCCTTCGTTGAAGTCACCAGCTTCTTCGGCTGGAACCACTTCTTCACCTGCTACAGCACTCCAACTATCTTTGCGCTGACAAGCTAAGAGTTTAAGTTCAGTTTTGGCTCCCCCCATGAACCCGCCTTTTTGCTTTTTTACTTCTGCAAGATACAGCACGCTGATGTTCCTCTCGATACTTGTTGTGCTTAGATTACTTGAAAGGAAAACTGTCCTTTGATAATTTATTTAGTTTAATTCAACTGTCAAATTTTCGTTATGACCCTAGCCAGAAATAGACAAATTTTACAAAAAGTTACTTTGTTTTAGAGGTCATTGTCGACTTTCCTTTCTGTTCTGGTATTTTAAGACCTTAGACTAAACTGAATAACATATAGTAAGCAAAAATAGTGTTAGTATTCAACATTTTCTGATCAGTAATTGGTTAATCCCAAAAACTTGACTAAAAATAGCTTCATTTATTTTGATTTATGGATGGCATAGTAAATCTAGCACTTTTTCACTCTTCAAGGAGCATACTCTTCCTACATGCAGGGAACTTTAAGTGAAATTGATATTCGTAGCATACTGCAACTGATCGAACTAGGTCAGCGGACAGGGGAGCTATTTGTGGAAGCTTACCACTCTTCCCACTCTTCCCACTCTTCTCCTTCTCCTTGTCCTCGAACTGCTGATGATGCTGACCCTTTACTGTTAAGTAAATTAAGATTAGCCCGTCCCTTCTGGTTTGTTTTTTTCTTAAATGGACAAATCACCTATGCTGCCGACAGCAGTAGTGGCGGCTTATTGCGTTTGCGAGACTATCTACATCGTTACAAGGTTGAAGAGACTTTCCCTTTGCAAGAATATAGTCAATCTATAGCTTCAACTAATGCCCCGGAGTATGCCTACCTTTGGCTACTTTTAGAGAACCATGTTCTCTCTCCTGCCCAGGGGCGTAGTATTATTGGCCACATTGCCCAAGAAACCCTTTTTGACCTTTTAAGTCTTCATCAAGGTTCTTTTGTTTTTGAAACAGGCCCTGCCTTAGCACCTCAACTAACCACCCTAGAAACTGCTCCTTTAATCAAAACGGTTATGAAACAAGTACAGCAGTGGAAACAGTTTCATCCCCATATCCAATCTCCTGACCAATGCCCAATTATCACCGCCAAACCCTCCCTCAGAGAAGCTCTCCCTCAAGCCACCTACCAAAACTTGGGTCACTTGGCCGATGGGAAAACCACCCTACGCAAAATTTCTCGCTACCTCAACAGAGATATTTTAACCATTGCTAAGGCAATTTACCCCTATGTTAAAAAAGGCTGGGTACAACTAAATAGTTTGGCTGGTTCTGAGCCTAGTCCACCAGTCACTCACTCTAACAACTCTTGTGGAGTTCCTCATATTCTTTGTATTGACGATGACTTGACTGTAGGCAAAGCTATTGAGCAAATTTTAAAAGCTCAAAGTATACAATCAACTATCACTAATAATCCTATTCAAGCTCTTAGTATTGCTTTTCAAGTTGAACCTGACTTAATTTTTTGCGATATCGCCATGCCACAATTAGATGGTTATGAAATTTGTGCAATGTTGCGTAAATCTACTGTTTTCAGACAAACACCTATTATTATGTTGACAGGAAAAGAAGGTTTTATTGACCGAGTTAGAGCGCGGATGGTAGGGTCAACGGATTACTTAACTAAACCTTTTGGCAAAAGTGAGTTACTAACTTTGTTGGAGAAATATATCGGTTTTGGCCTGCTCAAGGACACTTCAGCAAAACCCGAACAAACCAATTAAGTAGCAAGAGATAATAATATTATAAGGAGACACCAAGATTTAATCCAGGTAGCTCCTAACATAGACATACATATTACAAAAATCATCATAAATTTAAGTGCGAGTAATAAAATGTGGGTTCCATTTACATCAACGCTAACCGACAAATCGGGTAGGGAGTTATGAGTAAAGTTTTGGTTGTAGAAGACAGCCTTGCCCAACGACAAATGATCTCAGACCTCCTCAAAGGCAGTGGTTTAAACGTCACTGTGGCCAGTGATGGTGTGGAAGCCTTAGAGCAGATTCAACACATTAGTCCTGATCTGGTAGTGTTGGATATCGTTATGCCTCGGATGAATGGTTACGAGGTCTGTCGAAGACTCAAAGCCGACCCCAAAACCCAGGATGTACCAGTAGTAATGTGTTCTTCCAAAGGTGAAGAATTTGACCGCTATTGGGGCATGAAGCAAGGAGCTGATGCTTATATAGCCAAGCCTTTTCAGCCAACGGAGTTAATTGGTACCGTCAAACAACTGCTCAGGGGATAAATAGGAAAAAGGAAGGAAAATATGGTCGGCAATCCAGACTTTTTGACCGATAGTGGGCAACAAGATCTTACCCAAGATATTCAGGAACTAGAAACCCCTGAAGGAGAACTGCACCTGAGATTTTATATCGCTTCTGGTCAAGAATTTGCCTTACCGGCTATGGGAATCAAAGAAGTAATTGCCCAACCCCTTGATTGGGTTACTCCTATTCCCAACATTTCTCCTCTGTTGCTGGGAACAGTAAATTTGAGGGGGCAAGTAATTTGGGTTGCTGATCTTGGTCAATTTTTAGGGGATACAACAGCTCTCAACACTGAGCGACCAGAAATAATGGTTATTGCTATCGAAGACCAAGAAAGTATTCTCGGATTAGCGATTGATGAAATTAACTGTATGGATTGGCTAGATATTGAGCAAACCCAAATGCCCACAAATGTTCCTGATAGTATGCTGCCCTTTGTACCTAGAGAATGGGTTTTAAATGAAAATTCTCAACATACTTTAGGGTTGCTAAACCAGATAGCTATCTTACGCTCTGCAAGGTGGGCCGCGTGAAACAGAGCAGATTGATATTGATCAGCATCTTGATATTTAAAATAAACTTATTTTATGTGCTTCTAGGATTTTGTCTGTAGCCAGTCATGATTAGGTCAGTGGCAAAAGCCCTAGAATAGACGGAATAACAAAACTGACAACTGGTAACAGATGAAGGCTCAGCGGATGAGGATAAGGTAAATGCGCTCAAGTACTGACTACGAACATGAATACGGGCAAGCCGCAAAAGCATACGCTCAAGGCAAATATGAAGAAGCTGCGCAAATGATTGACCTTTTAGCAGCAGATTTTCCAGAAGAAGCGAGCGCCGCTTTACTGCGAGGTCATACCTACTATGCTTTACAACAGTATGATGTAGCAAAAGAACAATATGAATTAGTTCTTCAACTCAGTGAAGAACAAGAATATCTAGAATATGCTAGTAATGGCTTAGAGTCTATAGGCGAAATTCAAGCTCAAGGAGAAGAAGACTTTCCTAATAACAACGGTATGGCAGCAGATACGGCGGCTATGCCAGAATCTGATACTCCTGAGATTGAAAATGACTACTCTTTAGAAGAAGAGAACTTAGAAGACTATCAAGATTTGCCAGCAGAAGGAGAGGAACAACTTCTTAGTGCTGAGGATAACTTTGATCTTGGTAGCTTTGATTTCAGTGAAGATGATTTTAGTGCCGATTCTTTAGCTGATTTACCCTCAGAATCAGAACAGGCTTCGAGTCCTTTTGGCGATGCTGAGGCTAATAATTTTAGCCCCTCTGGGGATGACTATGAGAATTTAGAAGATACAAGTAACCCTTTTGCTTCTGAAGAGGCGCTGAATGAAACTTGGCAACAAGACGGAGAAGAAGCACCTTTTGATAATGGTTTCTCCCTGGATGAAAGTTTTAGCGATAGCACCCTACAGGAAGAAGAGAACATTTTTGATGAGCTTCCTGAAGATAATTCAAGTGCCACCTTTGTTATTCCCCCCAACGGTAGTTTTGAGCAAAACCCTGGCTTAGAAGATTTTCCCCCAGAGTTTGATGCTCAAGCAGAAGAAACCTTTGAGGAGATTGCTGCTGAACCAACTCCTTCTGGAAACTCTCAGCCTCAAAATTTCCAAGAAACCCTCCTCATGTCTTCTGGAGAATTGCAAGATACATTTGAGCAAGAAGGGGAAAATTTAGGTCATTTCAATGAGCAAGAATTAGATCAAGCAGAACAATTTTTAGAAGACTCCTACCATAATTCAGAAGGAAATGGCTCTAGCTCCCAAGAGGACTTTGACAGTTTTCAAGACTTTGATAGCGCTTTTGGGGATGATTCTTTCTCTGTAGAGCAAGAAAATGGTTTTGTTTCAGGAGATAGTCCTGATGAGCAGAGTGAAGCTGGAGGTTTTCTAGAAGAATTTGATGTCTTCAATGATGATCTTGGTAGTGTTCCCTTTGATATGCCAGAAGTTGATAGTGCCAGTATGGGCAGTAGTGGTGATCTGGCTGATTCAAGTTTTGATTTTGATAGCCAACCGAGTCTAGCTTCTTCAGGAGTTCATGCTGCTCAAGAAAATACTGCGAGTGGTGAAGGCTTTGGTATTACTGATACTCCAGCTAATGTAGCCACTAATTTTACTAGCCCCACAGAACTTGAGGTAGAACCGAGTATTCAAGGAGAACAAGGATTACTGGGGTTCTATGAAAACGCTCCTTTAGAAAAGAAGAATTTGCTCCAGGCTTTAATTGCCGGGGGAGTTTCTATGATTGCTGTGGCCACAGTTAGTTTTGGGGCTGCTAATCTTGCTCCTGAAGATAGTAAAGCTACGGTAATTCCTTACTTAAGAGGAGCTGGGTTGGTAACTACTCTCATTGCTGGGGTAGCTGGTTTTGGTACAACTTGGTTTTTAGGTCAAAAAACAGCTAAGCAAATCAAAAGAGCTACCAATGATTTACAAGGACAATTTGACTCAGTGTGTCAGGGTAATCTTAATGCCAAGGCAACAGTTTACACTGAAGATGAGTTTGGACGCTTAGCAGCAGGCTTTAACCAAATGGCTAGGGTGATTTTGACCACCACTAGCGAAGCTCAGCGTAAAGCAGATGAACAAGAGCAACAAAAGGAAGATTTACAACGGCAAGTTATTCGCTTACTTGATGATGTAGAAGGTGCAGCTAGAGGAGATTTGACTGTCCAAGCAGAGGTTACAGCAGACGTATTAGGAGCGGTAGCTGATGCTTTTAACTTAACAATTCAAAACCTCAGAGAAATTGTCCAACAGGTTAAACAAGCAGCAAGGCAAGTTAACAAAAACTCTACAGATAGTGAATCTTTTGCCCGTGGTTTATCTAGTGATGCCCTGCGCCAAGCAGAAGAGTTAGCTGTCACCCTAAATTCGGTGCAAATGATGACTGACTCAATTCAACGGGTGGCAGAAAATGCCCGTGAAGCTGAGGATGTGGCTCGTTCCGCCTCTTCTACTGCCCTTAAGGGTGGGGAAGCGGTGGAACATACAGTTGCTGGGATTTTACAAATTAGGGAAACTGTAGCAGAAACCACCCGTAAAGTTAAGCGCTTAGGAGAGTCATCCCAGAAAATTGGTCAAATTGTCCAGGTAATTGCTCAAATTGCTGCTAGGACTAACTTACTTGCTCTTAATGCTTCCATCGAAGCAGCTAGGGCAGGGGAAGCGGGTAAAGGTTTTGCGATTGTGGCAGATGAAGTACGTCAGTTAGCTGATAGATCCGCTAAAGCCTTAAAAGAAATTGAACAAATTGTGCTGCAAATTCAGGGGGAAACTAGCTCTGTAATGACAGCAATGGAAGAAGGTACACAACAAGTTATTGATGGTACAAAACGGGCAGAACAAGCTAAGCGCTCCTTAGAAGATATCGTACAAGTATCTAATCGTATTGATGCTTTAGTCCGCTCCATTGCCGCAGATACCGTAGAACAAACGGAAACCTCCAAAGCTGTTGCTCAGGTTATGCAATCTGTAGAACTAACAGCCCAAGAAACTTCTCAAGAATCTCAACGAGTTTCTTCTGCTTTACAAAACTTAGTTACCATTGCTAGAGACTTATTATCAGGGGTAGAACGCTTCCGGGTAGAAGCTACTGATAATAAAAAGAACTAATAGTCACTAGCTAGCACTCTGGTTTTGGCGCTTTAGCCAATGGCTAATGGAGATAAACATAAATTACGCTATGAAGTTAAAACCAAAGGAGTAGAAAAGTTGGCGGTTAGGAAACGACAAACAGGTATAGGAATTTGGCTAGATCGCTTATTTGCAGCAGCCCTTCTAGGAGGGCAAGTTATAGTTCATTTACTGAAGAGCAAAATTCACCGCCGTAATACCATGGAACAAATGGCAGCAGTGGGGCCAGAATCTTTAACTATTGCTCTGATTACTGCTGGTTTTGTCGGTATGGTATTTACTATTCAAGTAGCTAGAGAGTTTATTTATCTTGGGGCAGGAACTGCTGTGGGAGGGGTTCTTTCTTTGGCTTTATCGCGGGAATTAGCTCCTGTATTAACTGCTGTTGTCTTAGCTGGGAGAGTTGGCTCAGCTTTTGCTGCTGAAATAGGTACGATGCGAGTAACAGAGCAAATCGATGCTTTGTTGATGCTGAAAACTGATCCCATTGACTATTTGGTTATACCAAGAGTTGTTGCTTGTTGTTTAATGTTGCCTTTGTTAACGATTCTTTCATTGATTACTGGTATGGCTGGAGGTTTAGTAATTTCCACTAATTTATATGATATTGCTCCCAAAGTTTTTTTAGATTCAGCTAATAGTTTCCTGGGAGTTTGGGATTTATTTAGTGCTGCTATTAAAGGGATGGTTTTTGGTGGACTAATTGCTGTAATCGGTTGTAGTTGGGGCTTGACAACTACTGGAGGAGCCAAAGGAGTCGGACAATCTACCACAACGGCTGTGGTGACAGCTTTGTTAGGAATCTTTATCACCAATTTCTTTCTATCTTATTTGATGTTCCAAGGTACAGGAAGTGGTGGTGTTGTTGGTTAATTGCTAGTTGCTAGTCGGAAACCTTATTTTACCCCTTATCCTTTCTTCTCACTTATTACTTATTACTTATTACTTATTACTTATTACTTATTACTTAATTATGGATTGGCAAGAAATTTATGGTAGCTGGGTATTAATTCCTCGTCAGCCGATTGGTATTATACACTTCCTCGGAGGTGCTTTTGTGGCTAGCGCCCCTCATGTGACTTATCGCTGGTTATTAGAACAATTAGGAAAGCAGGGTTATGTGATAGTTGCCACACCTTTTTTGAATACATCATTAGATCATGGTGGAATCGCCAGAAGTGTACTTAATCGCTTTGAGACAATTACTCAACGCCTAGAAAATCAAGGGATTCTCAGCAAAGGCTACTTACCGATTTATGGTATTGGTCATAGTATGGGTTGCAAACTTCACTTATTAATTGGCAGTTTATACGCCGTAAAAAGAGCGGGAAATATCCTTATTTCTTATAACAATTATCCGGTACGTCGTGCTATCCCTTTTATGGATCAGTTTGCTATACCCCAAACTTTTAATGTAGAATTCACTCCATCTCCCGATGAAACTACCGCTATTATTGCTAAAAATTATTGTGTCCGACGCAATCTGTTAATTAAGTTTACCCAAGATAATATAGACCAGACTGTAAGCCTAACTCCTGTGTTGCAAAACCTTTTTCCTAATTTAGTTGCTGCCCAAACTCTTCCGGGCAATCATTTAACACCTTTAGGGCAAGAAATTAACTGGCAAACAGGAACAGATTTTACCCCTTTAGATGCTATTGGACAGTGGGTTAAGCAAGGAGCGTTGCGAGATGTTAAACGTCTTAATCAAGAAGTTTCTCGTTGGTTAAATCCTTTGGGTTAATTGTTATTTCAAAGAAAGAAAAGCTATCAACGGGAAATGTGTCAAAGAGTTCAAGCTATGGGCGACAACCTCTATGACACACAATCAACAGTAGTGGACAGACTTCATGCAATAAAATCAAACTATCGTTGTCATAAAGTTTGCCTACCAATATTAAGTAAAGGTGGGCAAAACAATTTTCTTATTAGTTAAAACTAAAGATTATTATTTTTTGCCCACCCTACAAATCTTCATCAATTCGTCAATATCTTGTCAATTTTCATAAAAGATGATTTATCAGTAGTTAAACAACAAAGAGATGAAGTAGACGTTGTTTAAGCAAGATACGAAACGATAGGGAACAAAAACATTCCTGAATCGGAGATAGTGAGGGTAACATCTTAGATTCACTATGTAGGTTTCGTAGGGCTTCTATCGCCAGCAAGTGAGGGCATAATAGCCAATGGCTACCTGAAGTGCTAAATTTAAAGCGACAATGGGGAAAACCCGAACACAAATGAGGTGGTAATCCCGGATAGAAAGTAACGAGACAATTGTTCAAAATTATATTTAGCAATTATTCATTTAGTTAGGTGAGGGAAAAGAAAGTCATGACCGTATTGGAAAAAGGGAATATTAGTATTCATACAGAGAATATTTTTCCCATCATTAAGAAATCTCTGTACACAGACCATGAAATTTTCTTACGAGAGTTAGTGTCTAATAGCGTAGATGCCATCAAAAAGTTGAAGATGGTTTCTTTTGCTGGGGAAGTAGATGGAGAATTGCCTGAGCCGGAAATTACCATTACCCTTGATCCGGAAAAGAAAACTCTGGCTATTGCTGATAATGGTATTGGGATGACGGCGGAGGAGGTTAAGAAGTATATCAACCAGGTGGCTTTCTCCAGTGCTGAAGATTT
Organism: uncultured cyanobacterium; assembly: GCA_963793425.1. GTDB lineage: Bacteria > Cyanobacteriota > Cyanobacteriia > Cyanobacteriales > CAWCAG01 > CAWCAG01. The sequence continues at coordinate 403,069 of CAWCAG010000005.1, forward strand.
TGTGCAACAATATCAAAAAGATGCGGATCAGCAACTTATTGGTCATTTTGGTTTAGGTTTCTATTCTTCCTTTATGGTGGCTAAACAGGTAGAAATAGATACCCTTTCCCATCGTCCTGGTTCGGAAGCGATTCATTGGTCTTGTGATGGTTCCCCTGCTTTTGAAATCTCAGAATCTTCTCGAACTGAACCAGGTACAACAGTTACTCTTACTCTCCACGACGAAGAAGGTGAGTACGCAGAAGAAGCCCGCATTCGGAATTTAGTTAAGACTTATTGTGACTTTATGCCAGTACCCATTAAGTTGGGGGATGAAGTTATTAATAAACAAAAGTCTATTTGGCAAGAATCTCCCCAAAACCTTACCAAGGAAGATTATCTAGAATTTTATCGCTATCTTTATCCTTTCCAAGAAGATCCTCTTCTTTGGGTACATCTTAAGACTGATTATCCTTTTAACTTAACTGGTATTCTTTACTTCCCTAAGTTAAAAGCCGATGTTGATGTTAATAAGGGGCAGATCAAGCTATTTTGTAATCAGGTTTTTGTCAGTGATAATTGTGAAGCAATTATTCCAGAGTTTTTACTACCTTTACGGGGGGTAATTGATAGCCCTGATATTCCCCTTAATGTTTCTCGCAGTGCCTTAACCAACGATCGCACAGTTAGACGCATTACTAATTTCATCTCCAAGAAAATCGGCGATCGCCTCAAATCTCTTTACGATGAAGATTACAAAGAGTATCTGCGTTGCTGGCAGGATGTCGGTACTTTTGTGAAGTTTGGGGCTATGCGGGATGAGAAATTTAAAAAGCAAGTGGAAGATATTATCATTTTCCCCACCACTTACCAACCAGATACTGTTACGGAAGAGAAGCCCAAGGTAGAGGTAGAAGTACAATCTCAAGAAGGAGATGCTTGGGAAGATGTTTCTAAGGAGGGGGATGGGGATTCACCTCAAGATCCTTATACAACTTTGCAAGATTATGTAGAAAGGAACAAAGAAAGTCACGAAAATCGCCTTTACTACTGTAGTGATCCTGTGTCTCAAGCAACCTATGTAGATTTGTATAAAAATCAGGGTTTAGAAGTCCTATTTATGGACTCTTTTATCGACAATAATTACTTCATTCCTTTTCTGGAAAAAGAATATCCTGAGCTAAAATTCTCTCGCGTTGATTCAGAATTAGAAGATGTTTTAGTTGATAAGGATCAAGCTAATGAAATTGTTGATCCTAATACTCAAAAAACCCGCAGCGAGACGATTAAGGAGTTATTTGAAAAGGCATTAAATAATTCTCAAGTAACCATTCGTACCGAATCTCTTAAATCAGAAGATCCCCAAGGCACTCCTCCGGCGATGGTGATTTTACCCGAAGCTATGCGGCGTTTACAGGAGATGACAGCTTTGATGCAGCAACAGGAAATCGCTTTCCCCATGCAACATACTTTAGTGGTTAATACTGCCCATCCTTTGATTCAAAATCTGGTCAGCATGAATCAAGGGGCAATTATTCAAGAAGGAGGACAATCACCTTCAGGAGAGTTAGCAAATATGATGTGTCAGCACATTTACGACTTAGCTTTAATGGCACAAAAAGGCTTCGATGCAAATGGTATGAAGTCTTTTGTTGAAAGGTCAAATCAGGTATTGACAAAGTTGACGAATAAGTAACAGAAATTATGTAGGGGCGAATGGCCATTCGCCCTTTATTTCGTTCTTTATTTCGTTCCCTCAATCACTGTGCGATCGCTACTTAAACATAAATATTTTCCCATCATCATCGCCTTATTAGGGGGCATCATGATGGGGTTAACTCCTGCCCCCATAGAAGCCTATGGCTTAGCTTGGGTAGCCTTAATTCCCCTCTGGTTAGTAATAACAACTCCCCAACCCCCCAGCTCCCTAGCTCCCCACTCCCCATAGCAATAGCCTGGGGCTTCGGCTACCACGGCTTAGCTTTATTTTGGATCACGGGAGTACATCCCATGACTTGGCTGGGTGTACCTTGGTTAGCTAGTTTAGGAATCGCCATTTTTTGTTGGTTATTTATCACCATGTGGGGGGCTGTTCATGTGGCAACTTGGGCGGTAAGTCTAAGTTTTTTAACTCGCTTTCTCAATAAAGCAAATCCCTTACTCTTTAGTATTATCAGGGTAATTCTTGCTGCTGCTTTATGGTGTAGCTTAGAAACTTTGTGGAGTTGGACACCTTTATGGTGGACTTCCCTATCCTATACCCAAAGTCCTCACAACTTAGCTATTCTGCAACTAAGTCAATTATCTGGTCCGGCAACAATAACGGCTGCTATCGTAATAGTCAATGGTTTAATCGCCGAAAGTTTACTTAATATTCTCCCCATCTCTCCATCTCCCCATCTCCCCATCTCCCCATCTCCCCACAAGAAACTGATTGCCACAGCTATAGTCTTATTAACAACCCTGCATCTAATCGGTTGGCAAATGTACCAACGCCCTATTGCCCAGCCAGAAAATGCCGCTATTGAAGTGGGGATTATTCAGGGCAATATACCTAATGAAATTAAACTCAATCCCGAAGGTTTACGCAAAGCATTTCAAGGTTATACCAAAGGTTACAAAAACCTTGCTAAACAAGGGGTAGATGTGGTTTTAACACCGGAAGGGGCTATGCCTTTTAACTGGAATCTCCCTCCCCAAAGAATGCGCCCCCTACAAAAGGAGTTTTACCAAGCCATCCTTTCAGAAGGTATTCCCGTTTGGTTAGGGGGATTCCGCTACCAAGGTAAGAGTTACACCAACACCCTATTTACCTTCACAGGAGATGGTGAAATTTATAGCTATTACGATAAAGTTAACCTTGTACCTTTGGGTGAATATGTTCCTTTTGAGTCCATAATTGGTGGGCTGATACAAAGACTTTCTCCTTTAGATGAACATCAAATTCATGGGCAACCAAAGCAAATATTTAATACCCCTTTTGGGCAGGCTATTGTGGGAATTTGCTACGATTCTACCTTTGCTAGACATTTTAGGTGGCAAACTGCCCAAGGGGGAGAATTTGCCCTCACCGCTTCTAACAACGCCCACTATAGCCCAACTATGCCTGCCCAACACCATGCTCAAGATGTGATGCGGGCGATTGAAAGCGATCGCTGGATGGCAAGGGCAACAAATACAGGTTATTCCGGTATTGTCGATCCTAGAGGTAATACCCTGTGGTTATCAGGAATTAACACCTATGAGTTACACAAAGGAAACATTTACAAAAGGCAAACCAAAACCCCATATGTACGATGGGGTGATTGGTTAACCCTTGTTTTGTTATTAATTAGTAGCGTTTTATTGGTGACTAAATTAACTAACAACCAAAACTTATGATATCTTTCGGACTTAAGATTTTCGTTAGGTTAAGAAGTTATCACAATGAATAGATGGCAAGATTTTGATTGCAATTATCATAGGTAGTGGAAAACAAAGTAGGTGGTTTGCATCTTCAGCAGCCAAAAAAGTAGCGTTGAGGGCGATATTGTAAATCCAACGCTCCAGTAACAGTTGAATTGTCCTAGCTTTTGCCAATCTAAACCCTTTGTTGGGGTTTGAGGAGAAAACATCCTCCGCCAATATTTTTGCTCTTTGGTGAGCATTAGGAAAACAAAATTCTACCATAAACCTGATGTCTACGTTCAAAAGCCTTATCAATATTACTTCTGAAGTTAGTGGTGAGGAAGTAGACAATTCCTTGGTATGTTTCTAGACGTTGTAGTAGATAACTAACTTCTTGGTTAGCATACCTGTCCCGTGCTTCTTGAACTTCCCTTAAGCAAAGAATAGTCAAATAAAAGATATTGCAGTTAGCGCTCTAGGGAGTTGGAGGCAATTGGCAAAGCGTCAACAAGGCTGAAGTGATATGAGTTTTGAATAGCTTTACGAGATTGGTGGCGAAAACAAAAATGGCTTAACCGCATGCTGCATAAACATACTATTGAAGAATTGTTGGAGGAAGTAGAAACTCAAGATTGCAAAGTGGCTGAGGAGGTTTTGAGTTCCCTAACTAATTTAACTTCCCTTGACTTGATGTTCAACCAAATAGAGGATGTGACTCCCTTAGCTTCCCTGAATAATTTGACTGAGCTTAGGTTGGGCTGGAATAGAATAGAGGATGTGACTCCCTTAGCTTCATTAACTAGTTTGGATTACCTTAACTTATGGGCAAATGAAATAGAGAATGTTGCTTCATTAGACACCCTGAGTAATTTGACTCGCCTTGGATTAGGAGGAAATGAAATAAAAAATGTAACTCCACTGTCTCGTTTAACAAATTTAACTTACCTTGGGCTACATGGAAACGAAATAGAGAATATTCATCTTACTAGAAAACTATAAAGTTCTAGAGCTAAACCTCCTACTCCCCAAGCTAGACAGGTTGCTGCTAAGACAGGCTTCTTTTCTCTTCCTTGACAAATCTTAAGAATAACTTGGGTTACCAAACAGACCCAATAACTAACTATTTGTTCTGTTAAACCCCCAACGACTTCAAAACCAGATTTACGGGTGGAATCAATGTTCTAACTAGGATGACTTTTACCGCTTCTGGTAGGCTTTTAGTTACTCCTACTAGAAAATCATCCATTTTTGGAGCTAAGTTTACCGCCGCCCAACCTAAACAAATTGCCGCTATGATAAACCTTTTTTCTCTCCACTGAGGATTCCTAAAGACGATTATTACAATAATTAAACACAATAGAGAAGTTACTATTCCTACAGACAAGTTACCAATGAATTTAAAATCTAGTACTCTGTTGACAGATTGTCGCAACTCTAGTACCGCCATACATATTCTCATTATTGGAATAAGTAATAACTTCTGCTCCAAAAGAAAAGAATCTCAAATTAATTTAAAACTGACTTACTAATGGGAATGATGTGGAAGAAAGAAACACTTCGTCTGCACTTCGTTGACATGGTGAAGACTTAACTTGGCAAAAGCGAACGAAATAAAAGACATATTGCTCCTTTCACAGGATGCCGTGTAGTTATGAGAACACACGCAGCAGTAGCTAGTCCTACACCCCAGGCAACTAAATTCCCCCACTTCTGCGCTCTCTTCTTTAAGCACTCTAGAAACGCTTCAACTTGCTCTTTTGTAGCTATGAAATAAAAGATTTCTCCCTTAGCTTTCATTCTTTAACCAATCAAGTACCTTTGGCTATCACTCAGGAGTTCGACATTTTTGTTTCGCCAAAGACTTTTTTCCTCTATGTTTTCTGTCAAATCTTGTTTGTTATCTTGCTCACAATTAGTACATTTTACATGTGCTGAATCCCCGATTGTTTCAGATTTAATAGGAAGATTCGCATTCTTTATTCTTCTTGTGTCTTACTCTTAACGATCTCGCCTTGTGGGAAATGAGATAGAAGGCTTGTAATCCTCACCCATTTTCCTTTACAAAGTTTCTAGTGTCCTTGGTAAACCACTCTTTCCTCCCGATGACATAATTTGGGGACTTTCTTCCCATCTGATGTAGGAGAAGGTTTTTTTGCTTTATCCTGGAAAAATCAAAGTAGATGCTGTTTTTTTTTCTTTAGGAGCATGCATGATTTTTAAGACTGTAAAAAGCTCTGTTGGAGAGAAGCAATAGAAGCTAGTTGAGAAACTTAAGTCTTGCGCTTTTCTTTTACGAAAAAATCTTAAAGAAATTTGTAACTTCGATAGCATGATATGTCTGAAATGCTAATCAAACCGGGAGAAATATCCTCCGTAATTCCACCAGAAAATCATGAATTCCTCCCACTCAGCTTCTTGTTACCTCATCCAAACAAATAACTGCAAGGAAAAGCTTTTTTCTCTCCGTTAAGAGTTTGTTATTATTGCGTAGGCAAAGCCCACCGTGGTATCACTATGCCTGCCCAACATCATGCCCAAGATATCTTCGGGCAATTGAAAGCGATCGCCATATAGCGATCGCAATAAATACAGGTTATTCCGCGATTGTTGCTCCTAGAGGTAATACCCTGTAGTATCTTATTGGTTATTACTAAATTAATTTAATGGCACGGAAGGTGAGATAAGATCCCATTGCTACGGCGGTTAGGGCGATCATAATACCGAAGAAAGTAACTATTGCCATTGATTTTTATCCTTTAGATTCTATAAAGATTAAAAATATTTTACTATGAAAAGCATTTTGGCACTTCTAGGATCTTTAAATTGCCTCATTTTCGATTCTGGCAGTTGTCTATGAGCCAACCAAAGAGCGAGCTTATAAAAAAGGGAGCGATCGCGCGATGGCAAGGGTGGCAAATAATTATTGCCATTGATTTTTATCCTTTAAATTCTGCAAAGTTTGAGAAGTATTTTGCTCTGTCTAAATGATGATGGCTTCTTTGCAATAATTTAGCAATTAGCAACTACCAAATTCACAATCATTCGCAATAAAAGCTCATAGTTGCAAATATATCTACTTCAAGACTATTATTGTCAATAAGTAGAGTTTTGATGAGAAAACATTATGCCTCCATATACAGCTTCCTCTCTCAAAGCAGAATTAAATTCTCGCGGTTGGCGGATGACACCGCAACGGGAAAAAATACTGCACTTATTCCAAAATCTCCCTAGAGGCAATCACTTAAGCGCTGAAGAAGTTTTCGATCTTCTCGACCAAAAAGGTGAACCAATCAGCCTCTCAACTATTTATCGCAGCGTTAAATTAATGGCTCGTATGGGTATTTTACGAGAATTAGAATTAGCCGAAGGACATAAACATTATGAATTAAATCAACCCTATCCTCACCATCACCATCATATGGTTTGCATCCAATGCAACAAAACTACAGAATTCAAGAACGATTCTATCCTGAAGCAAAGTCTTAAACAGTCACAAAGAGATGGCTTACAGCTAATTGATTGTCAATTAACAGTAATGACTATTTGTCCAGAAGCTTTGCGTATGGGCTGGCCTTCTGGATTGCCTAGTAGCTGGTCTTGTTCCCGTGCTATTTCTGAAAGCGCCCCTCCAGATTCTGAAGCTGAATAAGGGCAACTGTAAAAGCTACTGAGGCTTGGCAGATATGGCTAACTGGTAACCCAAGGCTTTTTTTTGCATGGTGCGGAAGATGTTGTAAAAACCATTGGCACGAGAAGGAGTCAGACTTACCTTTAAGCCTGTTTCTTCAATGAAATCTGGAGTAACTTTGACAATTTCTTCAGGGGGTAAGCCGTTTAGTCCTTGGATTAATAAAGCAACTAAACCTTTGACTAACTGAGCATCAGAATCTCCTTGATACAAGACTCTACCATCTTCTAAGTTGGCGGTAATATAAACTTGGGAGACGCAGCCTGAGACTTTATTTTCAGGAGTTTTATCCTCTTGAGGCATCTCTTCGAGCTTTTTAGCATACCAGAGAAGTTGTTCGTAACGTTGTTTAGGGTTAGCCCGTTTTTTGAAACGTTGTACAATACGGTCTAAGTTTGCGGGTAAAGATGTTTGAGGCGATGACATAGTTTTACAAATTTACATTAAGAATAATCAATTTAGATCCTAACAAGAGTTGTTCAAGCTTGACAGTTAATTTGGGAAGGCAAAAGGTCTATCTCGCTTGGTTTGAGGAAAAAATAACAGTTAATAGCAACTCTTATCAATAACTTATCAAAATATAGAACAGCAAAGTATGTAACTAACTGATGGATGTTCAATAATTCAATCATCCATCTGCCAGGGTTCTGTAATAATGTTCTCATCAATAATCCTTTTCGGTCGCAAAACCAAGACTACTTGCCCCAAAATGTTTGAATCAGGAGCAGTTTCCGACCATTGCAATTTAACCTGCCCTTCTTTTTCTAAAGCAAAATAACTATTAATATCCCATTGGGTATTTTCCCGATCTACCACCACTAAAACTTGTTCGGGTTTGTTGGGTAGCGATTGTGGTAAATCATCGCTATTACAGAAAAACCCTATAGGATCAGCAGCTTTCAAAACTACCTGCCAACCAGGAATAGGAACCAAAGTACTTTTACCAGCAGGTTGTACTACTCGGAAAGGTTCAGTTTGTTTTAGTTGGGGGACAGCTTGTAAATCTTCTACAGTTATGGGCATCACTCCTACTACAGGAATAATGCGAGGTAACTCTTCTTCCGACTCTAAACGATAAATGGGCAATACAGGAGCAGAACGAGTAGGAACAACGGTAAAATCGCTTAATAACCTTTCAATTTGCTCCCTTGCACCTTGGGTATGGGCAAACTTCAAACCTTGAGCAATTAAGCGAGAACGATCTTGAAGATCCCTTTTTTGTCTGGCTCGTTTCCAACATTGATAGGCGACTGCATCTCCGGGATGACGAGAAAAGCCTTCTGGTAGTTGGAATCGGAGGGAAAATTCTTTAACAGCTTTAGCGGCATATCTCGCTTCATCAAAATCCAACCTCTTATCCCTAGCTAATTCCGCCACGGCGCTACGTTGTTCTTGGTTAAGGATGCGTAACTCATAAAGGATATCGCTGTGAGGCCCCTTCAGATATGACTTCAACTCTTCTGAAGCTCCCCCTGCCACGACGCTATCATAAACTTGAGCAGCTACGATAATCGTATTCTGCTGACTGCCTTGGAAACCTGTCTCTTCAAAAATATTTTGGGAATTATAACCTCCTTGCTGTAACTTCTGACAGGCTTTTCCCCAATCAACCCAATTACCTTCTTTTTGCAATAGCGATCGCATTAATTGTTGAGCTTCTTGTTCAGAAAGTTGAGAATGAGGTTGGTTCATAAAAGTCAAATATCAAAAGTAACAATAACGGCTAAAAGCATCCTTCCTCAAGATTCGAGATACACTAGAAGAAGTGTCAGAGAGCAAGATATTGGCATAAATCCTCTCTATAATAAATTAAGGTTATCCTAAATGGTCAGTGCAGGAATACAGAAATTAGCGAAAAGACCAATGCCTAAAGAACAGATGAGGCAGAAACGAAAAGTGCAAGATGGCGCACTAGGTCTGGTATCGACTCGAAGTTTTCCTGCCATTGTGGGTACGGCTGATATGATGCTTAAATCAGCAGAAGTTTCCTTAGTGGGTTATGAGAAAATTGGTAGCGGTTATTGTACTGCTATTGTGCGTGGCAAAACTGCTGATGTGCGCTTAGCTGTAGAAGAAGGGGCGAAAACAGCAGCAAAGTTTGGGCAGTTGATTTCGCAAATCGTCATACCAAGACCGATGCCTAATTTAGAAGTCATTTTTCCGATCCATTCCTATTTACTAGAAATTGCCCGACAGCAAGGTCATAGTAAATTGAGTAACCAAGCCCTAGGTTTGCTGGAAACAAGAGGCTTCCCTGCCCTGGTGGGTGCTGCTGACGCGATGCTAAAGGCCGCAGATGTCCAGCTAGCAGCTTATGAAACCATCGGTGATGGCTTGTGTACAGCGATTATTAGGGGTTCTGTTTCTAATGTGGCGATCGCAGTGGATGCAGGAATGTCTGAAGCAGAACGCATCGGCGAACTTAGTTCTGTTATGGTTATCCCCAGACCCTTAGAAGAATTGGAACATACCCTACCTGTAGCCAGTTGTTGGCTAGAGAAAGAAGATCCTTTACCTTCTTTGTTACATAGGGTTAAAGAAGAAGAGAAAGAGTTAGTTGAACTTCCTGCTTTAGAAGAGTTATCTATTGCTGAGAAAATTGCTATTCCTAGGGAAGCTGAGGAAGAAACAATTGCTATTCCTAGGGAAAGAGAAATGGATCAAGGGGAATAGAAGTCCATAAATAAACAGCTAATCGTTGCATCTAGTTGTCAACATCTCTGCTTCCAATTTTCACATTCAAGTTGTTCAGTAGCAACTCTATAAGCTACCCGATCTGCAAGTTTGGTATTACTTGGTATTACTTCATCTTCTCATTGGCAACATCCCACTCCGGCCCGTTTATAGTTTGCTGTAACTGCCACTTTGGGTAGCCAGGAATAGTGAGAGAAAGAATGCCGCTTTTTAATTGTTCTTGTACATAAGGACTATCTAAAACGGGTAAATTTTCTAGGACTCGTTCCTTGCCATTAATTTTCCCTTTACCAATCCCCCCTTCTTGGTTATAAATCAAAGATAGGCGATCGCTTTGAAGACTGGTATAAGTTAGCTTACCTAAATCATCCCAAGTACTATCCTCGATTTTGGTTTTATCCAAAGCTTTTTTTAAATCAGAGATATCACGATAATCAGCTACCCTAGCCACTTCAGTAATCCAAGCTGTCTGATTTCCTTCGGCTACTAGGGCTTGATAATCTTGGTACTTTTCTCCTAAGTTAGTGAGAGAAAAAACTGTTTCTCCCCAAGGGCGGGCGCAAAGCCAAGTATTTTCTATCTTCCAAATATACCAATCTCCGTAGCGTTGAGCCTTGCCGTAACGAAGGGGTAAAACTAATTGAGAGCGGTTAGGGACTCCTGCGGCTTTATCCTGGGGATTTAACCACAATTGGTAGATAGTACTTCCTTTCTCCTGTAAGTATTGATCTCCGGGGCTACTGCCTTTTGCTAAGGGGCTAAAATAGGTTCCCCCCAAACTAACCACAGCATTATCTATCCCATCAGGATCACGGATAACTAATTTGTAGGTGGCATACTGGGCATTAATTGTACCTTCTTTCCCATAAGAACGTTGAGGGTTGAGTAAAGTACCTAAACTATAATCCTGGGTGAGATAAAAGGTTTCTTGAAAAAAGTTGTCTTCGTGGTAACTATAATAACTCGGATGGCTAGCTGTTAAAGAAAATGGTAACGGGACTTCTTTACGGGCTAATTTGCTTAATTGTAAGGGAGGGCGATAATCGCTTAAAGCCGCAAAAAGAGCAACTCTAGCATATTTATCCTTCATGCTCTGAGCAACTTCTACCTCATTCCCCCACCAAACCCAAGCTAAAGCACTTAACTCGCTTTCATCCCAAGTTCCCCGATCAAAACCTCGACTTTCTGCCCCCCCTGCGGTTCCCCAACTGAGGCGCAAAGCGGTATTGGTGGCATACCAATCTAAAGTTGCTTTAGCTAGTTGTTTAAGTTCAGGAGTTTTCGCAAAATCATAGAGGTTAAGCAAACCACCAATGGAGTAACCATAATAGGTAGAAGAATGAAACTCTCCTTGCCCAATAGTGAGAAATTTATTCAACTCCGCCCGTAACCAAGCTTCATTGGTAACAGCTACGGCTGGATGTTGGTTAGTCCAACCGCTACCATCCATTAAAGCTAAACCAGAAATCCTTTGCATAAACATATGATTTTCCGTTCCCTGTTCATTCCACTCTTTGATGCGAGGAGGGGATAACATACTTTGGTAAGCAGCTTTGATAGCTTCAGGCATGGTATCTCGAAACAAAAAGAAGATCCGAATATCGTAGGGACTACGAAAATGATATAAGTCTGGTTGTCCTTCTTCTAATTGCCGAAGAATCGGCCAAATTTCTTCGGGGTTATACTTTTTCTCTAAACTGAGGCGGGCTAATATTACCGGAAGCAAGTATTTATGGGGTTCTTTTATATCTCTAGTTTGCCACCATTCATTTAATTCTTGTAAATCCTCTGCGGCTACTTGTTCAATTACAGCTAAACTACGTTGTTGTATACCTGTTTCTTGTCCTTTTTTTGTAGATTCTATTTGCTGCTTGATAGGAGTAGTGACAGGATTATTTTGAGGCGTTTTTTCTTTAGCAGCACAACTTACTAGAGACAAAAAAGTAATGCAGAAAATGATTAAGGATTTATGCTTCATCAGTTTGTTTATCTCCTCTCTTAAACCACCAAAGTTAGCAGTATTAAACTTTGTAGTAGAAGGTTAGAGTTAGTAACCTTCTACAAGTTTATGAAAACAAGAAGGTATTAACCACTCTCAAGAAGAATTTTCCTTTTTGCATAGAACTCCTGGGGAGTCACAATTAAGTTGCAAGAGCCATAAAGTAGGATAATTTTTCTCTCTCTTTCTTCTAGCGAACGTTGTTTTTTTTTTGGCATAATTTATTTAGCTCAAACGAGTTTTACCCGTGCAGTTAAGGTTGGAAGCCCTGCACGGGTTTTGTTTTTCGAGCATAACACAAAATAGTACTGTACCCAACAGTATCAAAAAAGATGATACAGAACTAGCTTATATTTACAGTATGTTTAGTTATATAGGCTGCCGTGGCACAGAAAAGAGAAGGGCAAGAAATAGTAGTCTTCTATGCTCCTGAAGGATTAAAGGAGAAGTACAAGAGAGTATGTTCAATCAAGGGAACTTCTATGACTGGAGATTTAGTAGCTTATATGGAAAAACAGATTGAGCAAAATGAAGAGCTAGTGGATATAGTTGAGAGAAGATTAAATGAAGATAAGAACTCTTAGAAGCTAGACAAATTGGCAGAATGAGCTTTTCACAAAAAGGGCTTAATTCAATAATAAATCGCAAGTTCTACTTCAAATTCAGTTTGAGAAAATGATTCAATAACGTAACCCTCAGAATCACGTCGAACAATAGGTTTACTTTCAGTAATTGATTGTCTTGGTTTACCAATTACGATAAGATCTGATCTGGCAATCATCTCCTCCAAATCTTCTGGTAGAATAGCATCTCCTAGTGTTCTTCTAACTTCCAAGCCCTCGATAATTTCAATACCGGCAACTGGTTCTTCGGAAATTTCAGTACTAGCAACTGATTTTTCAGGACTCTGTGCTGTAGAATTATTTGTATTGTTGACAATGACTAGACCCGCAACAGATACCGCGATCACTGCAATAGTTGTTAAATAAATTCTCTTTTTCATCAGTTCCCCCATTTGGCTTGCAAATTCGCTCTATCGTATGCCTGTACACCAAAATTAGATCGCCCTTGCCTCATGACCGCCGCAGCAGAGCCACCAATAACATGAGCAAGGGACAAACTATGTCCAAACTCATGTATGAATGTTTTTATACGTTGAGTACTAGTGTAATTATATGATGCCATAATGTTCTCATATCCGATTACTCTAGCACTAGTCCATGTATTGTTGAGACAGTCAGCAGCACCTGACCCAGCAGAACAATATGGTGTCATTCGTCCACCAACATTAAGGTCTGTACCTGTTTCTACTCGAGCATTCACGGTATAGCTTCCAGACGTAACTCTGGTTAGGGAAACTTGACTACTAATTCCGTTCCACTGCGCTGCTGCTGGGATAACATAGGCATTGGCATATGAACTTGTCATGTTGGAATATATCCAACGGTATGAGCTTACCGATGAAAAACCACCCGAAAAGTATTCACCAAGTGCAAATGCAGGTTTTCCAGTCCATAACCCTGACAGTGTCGCTACCAAGGCAAATCCCAGTTTTACACTTTTGTCACTATTCATAATTTGTACTCAAAATTATTTCTGTAGATGCGTCTATTTCTAATAGAAACTCTCTCATTGCATGAATAACTGAAGAATAGTAATTCTTAACTAAAGAACATACAAGTCAATACTTTTTGAGTAAAAAATTATAACAAAGTAGAAACAAAAACTGCCTCCCATTCCCTCTGCTGTTTCACTGAGGTTCACCGTTATTACTTTTAGCAATACTAGTAAGAACAATTTGACAAAAGAAATTTTCAATAATAAATTGCTGCCCCTTTAACCTGGTGAATCTTCTTTCTCAACTGAAAATTATGACCAGAAAAAATAATTACCTTAAAATCTTGAGAAAAGTTGAGTTCAGTTTTAATCTTGGCTGCAAATTGTTCATCATGTTGATAACTTTCTCCTCTGCCTCTAACAAATTGCCGACTAATGCCTAAAATATAGAAGGGCTTGTTAGGAAAATCCTTTACTTGTTTACGAACTAAATAAGCTGTTTTAACTTCCGCCAATGTCCCTAATTGTTCTGATAACTGTCTTATTTCGGCTTGCGGCAAGAGATGAGGCAGAAATTCATCTTTATCAGTGATTAATTGTCTTTTTTTAATAGCTTTTTGCCAAGACAATCCTTCTTCGTTGCCTTGTTTGAGCAAGTTCTCAGCCGTTTCTACTTGACTTAATTGCTGATAATAACGAGAGAGGAGATGGTAACTTATTTGGGCAAGAGCTGGATCTAATTGAATAGCTTGTTTTAGATATTTAATGCCTTGGGAATCTTGATTTGCCAAATAAATTCTGCCTAATTGATAATTAGCAGAAGAGTGAGAGCGATCACGCTTCAGAATATCTTGATAAAGAGTGATAGCTTTTTCTTCATTTTGAAAAATTTCTGTTAAATAAGCCACCTTGTAACTCTCTTCTATTGTTAAACTTCTTACCGCCGCTTTTTCTAACAAATAAGTGAAATTCTCTTTTTGTTGTTGCCCTTTAAAATAAAGTTGTTGCCACTCTTTGGCTACTTCTTGACACCACATCTGGTCTAAAGCGGTAGCAAATTCCTCTAAGCGATCACCAAACAAATAACTTGCACACCCTTGCTTATTTAATTGCGGCAAACTTTGCCAGTTAATCTGATAATCAAGGCGTTCAAGACGTTCTCTCAAACAAGGATGAGTATCTTCCTTATCTGTCTGTTTAACTAAAGCTAAGTTAATAGCTACAGTTGCATTTTCAGTTATTTCCTTCCCTGCAACTTCTTTTAATAGCTGAGATATAGTATCTTCGGGAGGACTAGCTTGCTTCGCCGCTTCTTGATAGATTTTAGTCCAAAAAAATTCTTGCAGAAAATAGTTTTTGATATTGAGATTAATTAGTGCCTCTGCTTTAAATTCACTTCCTACCCAATTCGCCGCACAACTATCAGCATAATATTCATTTTCTCTAGCCAAGGCGAAACTATAGGATTGAAAAAAAGGACTATACCAATTAAAAAACCAGGTATAAGGAGAAAAAAATCTCTGGGACGATTGCTGGTGCTTTTCAGCTAAAGTAGACCAAATTCTGCGGAGGCGATAAATCCAGCTAGAAAAGCGACTATGATTCCCTGATAAGTGAGCTAATTCATGGGCAACAACGGCCTCAAACTGCTCCAAAGAAAGTGCCTGCATTAAGGGCAAACCTAAGATTAAATAATTTTCTGATGCCCCAAAGAAGCCAAATCTTGGTCTTTGCAAAACCCCAGCATTCATGTTGCCATCTAAAATAATATGCTGAAACTCAGGGGCTTTTAAACTTGTCGTCAACTCGTCTATTAAATTAAATAAATTAGGAACTTGCTCTCTGGTTATATCTATTCCTTTTGGTTTAGGTATGTTGATTATAAATAAGCGTAGTGTACTCAAAGAAACCAAAAAAGTTAGCCAATTTATTTGACTAGCCATACTAGGTGAACTAGTGGCAATAATTAATTCTCTCAAGCCACAAAGTAGAGATAAAATAAAACAGAAACTAAAAATAATGTAGCCGTAACCTAAAGCTGCTAACAAGCCAACCCGAAACTTATAGTTACCAGGTTGTTTAATAAATAATCTTTCAACTTTTTCTAGTGAAGTCGTAAACCTTTTTTCATTGCTCATTGTTAGTGTCAGCCTTACTCCCTGGCCACGTTAAATATTTATCAATATTTTCTAGTTAGTAAGCTGTTAGATATTATAATTTAGCTAAAATAACTGACCACCTCGGAAACGCCAACGAGGGAAGACAATTCGCATCAAAGATTGGGAGGCTAGATAAACTCCTAGCCAAACTGCACTGTAATGACAAATAAACCAGAATAAATCAAATTTCTGGTTTGATACTCCTGGTAAGCCAATAGTTTTGATTAATCCTAATATAAATAAAGCTTCCCAAATTCCTGCTAAAAGTTGAAAAGCACCCGGCCAATCTCGGTCCCAACGAAACTTTTGGATATACATATAAAGTAGATCCCAAGCTATACCAAACAAAGCGACATATAACAGAATACAAAAGAAGAGACTATCCCCATTTTTAACAACATAGAAAAATAGGGTGATCAAACTACCAATAGTAGCTAGAAGAAAGATACGAGTTTGCCAACGACCAAACAAAGTAGGAGTCATAGTTATATTAGGATTAATCTTTAACTAAGCTAAAAAGATGAATAAATATATTGTTATCACAACCATAGCAGGAACTTTTTGCTTAACTGCCCTTGCCCCTCAAAAGAGTTTTGCTGGTACTCTTTACCAAGGCTGGAACTATGCCCTAGATTCCTTTAATGATGGCGTTAGCGGTGATATTATCGGGCCTCAAGGGGCTTTTGAATTTTATAGTCTTGCTATTAAAGAAGAAGACAATAACCTTTTTATTGCTCTCAATGCCAATTTACCCTTAACAGGAGATCCTAACCCTAATGTTACCAACGGTAGTATTGCTTGGGGGGATTTATTTTTTAATTTCTCTGGTCAAAATTTCTTGAGTGCTAGTGACAATAACCAGCTATTTGCTGTGCGTTTTTCTGCGGCTAATGACTCTACTGTTCCAGAATTAGGAGTTTATCAAAACGTTACAGCTAAAAGTGTTACCACTGAAAACTCTGGCTTTATCAGCTTAGAACAGTATAACAACACCGTAACTAATGGCGGTGGCGTAGCAACAATGGCAGATTTGGCAATTAATAACCCTTATTGGGAATATACAGGCTCTAATAATATTCTCAATTCTATTGCCACAGGAGAAAAGATTGGCGAAATAAATTTCCTCGATAGTGCAACTCAAACATTGTTAGGACTAGATTTTGCTCATTTTAATGCTGCTGGTTCCCATACCATCGCTTTTAGCGCCTCTAAAGACTTGTTTCCTTCAGGTGACTTTATTGCCCATGTATTGGCTGAATGCGCCAACGATGGTATGGCTTTGCAGGGGCAGCTAGCAACCCAACCGCTACCGGAGGAAGAGAGTAAGGATGTACCGGAATCATCTACCCCCATAAGCCTTCTTGGTTTAGGGCTAGTAATATTAAACAGGGGACTGAGGAAAGAACCATAAAATCTTGGTAACAAACTAAACCCTAGGTTAAGTTGGAGGGTAAGTTTAAAAAAATAATCAATTATGTTAAGAATAATCACTGATTTCGATGGTCCAATTATGGATGTATCGGAGCGTTATTATCAGGTTTACCAGTTATGTTTAGAAAAAGCTAAGGATTCTCAACAGCCAATTAAAGTTCTATCTAAGCAAGAATTTTGGCGACTGAAGCGATCGCGAGTCCCGGAAAGAGAAATTGGCAAAATATCTGGTTTATATAGTGAACAGGCGAAAATATTTGCTCGTTTGCGCCGGGAGACTGTTCATAGCTTACCTTATCTCGTTTACGACCAACCAGTTCCGGGGGCGATCGCTACCTTAGAAAAAATCCAAAAAACCCAAGCCGATCTCCTCGTGATGACAATGCGTCGTGACGGAGAACTAGAAGATGCTTTTAACCGCTATAACTTAAGAAGATTTTTTCCTGCTGAACGTTGTTACTGCTTACCGCAAGACTACGTGAAAGAGACAGATATCAAAGACAAAACAAAACTAATGGCCAAAGCCTTAGCAGAACTTCCTGAAGCCTCGGCCAGTTGGATGATTGGGGATACAGAAGCTGATATGATTGCTGCGAAAACTCATCAAATCAAATCCATAGCTGTTTTATCAGGAATCCGCGATCGCCCTCAACTAGAAAAATATCAACCTAACTTTATTGTTAACAACCTCAGCGAAGCAGTGGAACTAGTTTGGCAAGAATCCTTACAAACCGTTAGTTAACGTAGAAAAGAACTAATTAGCCAGAAAATAACAAAAGTTACTACGGCACTAAAATCTAGTTGAGTGAAACTTTGACCAGTCCAATTCAAGATACCATTTTGTAAATCTAGACCACTAGCCAAAGAACTGCCTAAGCCTACTCCTAAAATCAAGCCAATTAAAGTTAACAGCATTGAGCGTCCTAAACGATGCTCTTTACGATTAAGGAAGTAAACATTAGCCCCTAAGCCGAAAGCTATAAATAGGGGTAAAACGGAAACTTCTTGGGAAATAACTGTCAAAACAATTAATAGCGAAAATACGCCCCCAGACCAGAGAATATCTTCTCGCGAAGGGGTATCAAGCAATTGTTGTACCCAGGAAGGAGAACTATTAGCAGGAGCATTACTTAAGCTCGGTGGTGCTTCAACATTACGTTCCGGGAAGCGGATACCTTCTGGCACCTTAATCTTTCCTTCCTGGCGCATTTTCAGCCGATCCATAATAATTGCATCATAAGCACTTTCAATACTTCCCAAAATTTTCCTGTCACCTTTATGCTGCTTGCTTAAGCGCGTTTTGGCTTCCTGGATTTCTTCAAAGGAAGCGTCTTCGGTGACTCCAAGCTGTTCATAGACATTTTGTTCACTCATGTAAAACCTCCTTTGATATCTCCTTTCCTTATAGCTTTCTCGTGCAAAGTTTAAACTAGTTATAGTCCATAGCACCAGAGAATTAGGATGCTTTCCCAGTTTAAGAGATAATTCTTAAAGATAAGCAAATCTTTATTTTCCCTTGAGCTAGTTTATCCTGAACTACGAGGTACTGGCAGCATTTCTTAAACAATACTTTTATCTAGGACTTCTAGAGAAACCTAGCCCTTATTCTAGTTGATTAGGAAGTAAGCAGTTAGATTGGAGGTGTTTATTTTCTTCAGTAAAAAGGCAAACTTGATGAGTAACTCTCGCCATGCAACTAAAGCACTGTCCTATTGCACCTCAGCTTAGAATATGTTTTAGAGCAATATCAATGCTGAGGATAGGAGTTAAACAGTTTATTCTGATTTAATTAAGGTCTGCTTAGATAGTCATCTAAAATGCTCTTAAAATAGTGCCTCCCTATTCTCTCAAATCTCAGGCTACAGTCCCTAAGCCAATTTGTACGACATTATGTTATGAGTCCTGATAAGATTCTTGTAGTAGACGACGATCCCGCAATTAGAAACCTGATTTTCCGTTTTCTTGGCCACAAAGACTACCAAATGGAGTCTGCTGGGGATGGGAAATCAGCCCTAGATAAGTTTGACAAGTTTAATCCTGATCTAGTTGTCTTGGATGTTAATTTGCCCGATGCTAATGGTTACAATCTCTGTGAACAGATGCAGAGACACACAGATGTATTTGTCCTCTTTTTAACTAGTCGCGATGAGCCTTCAGCTAAAAGAGAAGGTTTCAGCAAAGGAGGAGATGATTATTTAACCAAACCTTTTGATTTACAGGAGTTAGAAGACAGAGTTAGAGCAATATTAAAGCGCAAGCGCCTAGTAACGCCGACGGAAAAACCTAGTCTTGTTTTTGGTGATTTGGTTATTAACCCAGAACGAAGGGAAATAAAAGTTAATCAAGAATTTATTACCCTGACGGCTTTGGAATTTGATTTATTACTATTCTTGGCTAGTCATCCTGGTCGTGTTTGGCGGCGGCGCGAACTTATTGAACAGGTCTGGGATTATGATCATGTAGGAGATGAGAGAGTGGTAGATGTACACATTGGGAGCATCCGCAAAAAAATTGAAACTCACTCTGATAAGAAATCTTTGATTCAAACTATCAGAGGTGTAGGCTACAGATTTGAAACCTCTGTATAGTCTCAATTGAACCCCAAAAGAGAACTCCTTGGGTGTGTATCTACTAACTCGATGATTTAGTCTCTGTCTCCTCAGTTTTCTGAGTAGCTATAGTCTGGGATTTTTCTGGCTCTAATTGAGCATTCATCTTCACCGCCTCTTCTATTTGTTCAGCTTCTTTTTTAAATTCGTCTTGAAACTCTCTAGAAGCTTCTTGAAAACCTTTGAGAGCCTTGCCTAAACTGCGGCCAATTTCTGGTAACTTTTTAGGCCCAAAAATCAATAGTGCTACGACTAAAATTAAAGCCATTTCCGGCAAACCCATACCAAATATGTTCATAATAGTTCTTTTGCTAGTAGTTATAGATTGTTGATTATTGATTATAAAGTACAAAAAAACCCGGACAAGCCGGGGAATTTAGTTTTTCTTTCTCTTGAGTAGAGAAATAACCCAAAATTATTGAGTCCAGTTAACGTCAAATCCATTGAGGATTAAGGAAGAATTGTAAATCTGTAAAATGATTAACAAGAAAACGAAAAATAAGAGCATGAAAACTGCCATTAATGGTGTCGTTCCCCAACCGGGTACGACTTTACCATACTCAGAGTTTAAAGGTTTGAGAACATCTCCCAAACGAGTGCGTTGTACCATAATTCACCAATTATGAATCTAATCTATTTTTTGTAATGTTCTGTAATATTATAGAGGGAAGAGGAATAATAATTTATTAAGAAATTTGTTTACGAATATGGAACAAGCAACAGTTCTTAGCATAAGCATAGCCGTAGTATTTGTAGCTATCACAGCTTTTGCCATCTACACAGCTTTTGGCCCTCCTTCTGGAGAACTGAGCGATCCTTTTGAAGATCATGAAGATTAACAATAATTCAAACTCTTCTCAGATTGCTTAGGGTTAGCCTAGCATAAGTGGAATTTGCGGTGATATTTTAGTTTGAAAGCGTGAAAACTTACTCAATTTTTGTTTGCAGCAGATTAAGAATCGCCTCGTAACGGAAATTATCAACCAAATTCACTAATTGATCTTTCAAAACCACTTGTTCTGTAGGAATCTGCTCTAAAACTTCAAAAATCAACTTATCATTGAGTTTAGCCACAGCTTCGTACAGTTGAGTAGCCCATTCTTTTGACATTATATCCAAGCTTTCTGGAGTTAACTTATGAACAGAAACCTGAGATATTGGCTCTTGAGACGTTAGTTGCGCTTCTGGAAACTGTTGATTGAAATTTGGAGTTTGATTTGACTTTTCTACTGAAATATCAAACTGAAAAATAGTCCCTTTAGCCAGTTGAGAACGAACAGAAATATCCCCTCCCATCATTTGCACAAATTTGCGGCTAATAGTTAATCCTAACCCTGTTCCTTGGTGAGAGTTACGTCCTATTTCTGTTTGGACAAAAGCTTGGAATAAATTATTGATCTCTTCTGGGGCAATACCTGCCCCAGTATCTTCAATAGTGAAAGTAAGAGTGGTTATTTCAGTTTGTTGCTTCCGAATAAGGCTTTGTTCCCCTGCTAATTCTGCTACCTGTAACCTAACGTATCCTTCCTCAGTAAATTTGATACCATTGTCTAAAAGATTAATGAGAATCTGACGCAACTTACTTTCATCTGTTCTGACATATTGAGGGAGGTTGGGAGAGTAATCAAAAATAAGCTGCAAATCTTTATTTTCTGCTTGTAGTTTTAGCATCTCCTGAAGGAAGTTAAGGAGACGATGTAAGTCAAAATCTTTAATATTTAGGACTGTTCTATCTGCTTCGATTTTTGATATTTCTAAGACATTATTAATTAAGCCAAGCAAGTGTTGTCCGCTTTGGTTAATAATGCTGAGAGTTTCTTTATCTTGAGGAGTTGTAGAGGAAGTTTTGTAAAGTAACTGACTAAAGCCAATAATAGAATTGAGGGGGGTACGAAACTCATGACTCATTTTAGCCAGGAAAGCACTTTTCGCTCTGTTGGCAGCTTCTGCCTCATATTTAGCTTTGACAAGTGCCACATTTTTGCTGGCTAATTCTCGACGATTGTTTTCTATAGTGACTAAATGTCGATAACTTCTTAAAGCAGAGATAGTTGTGGTTAAGAGCTTTTTTTTTGTTAAGTCTACTTTTAGTTTATAGTCGTTAATATCGTAATCGAGAATAACTGATTCTTCTGGGGCTTCTCCTGGTTGTCCGGTACGTAAAATAATGCGGATTAACTCATTTTTTAATTGTTGCCGTATATATTTAACTACTTCTAAACCAGAATTATCTGTTTCCATAACCACATCTAACAACATAAATGCGGTGTCTGGATTAGCAAATATTAGTTTTTTAGCTACTTGCCCTGAATAAGCAGATAAGAAGGTTAGGGGTTTGTTTTCAAAAGTAAATCTTTTTAAAGCCAATTTAGTAGCTTGATGAACTTCAGGATCATCATCTACAATTATTACCTTCCAAACGTCAGTTTCTATATTCGTTTGGCTATTGATTTGTTGTGAGTTAACATTGATTTCTTCTTCGTTGTCAAAAACTAAGACATCGTCCTCTTCTGGTATAGAACTTAGGTTTTCATTGCCCATGGTTATATATATACAGCGAGTATCTAATTATGGTTAAGCTGTTAGAAATTTAGGAAGTTTGATTTAATAAACAAGGCAGACTGATCTTAAATATTGTTCCCGAACCCTCTTGACTTTGAACTTGGATCGTTCCTTGAAGCTTTTGCGTAACTAAGTTGTAAACGAGATGTAAGCCCAAGCCGCTACCCCCCCTATTTCTAGCTGTAGTAAAAAAAGGCTCAAAAATTTTAGTCAAATTTTCTTGGTTAATGCCTTGACCATCGTCTTTATATTCAATTTCAACTCTATCTTTTTGTTGCTCAACTGCAAAGTATAATGAACCAGACTTACCTTGCTGATAGCCATGAATGAGAGAATTAATCACTAAGTTAGTGACAATTTGCGAAAAAGCCCCAGGATAACTTTCTACCTCAATTGTGTCATCTCCCTCTAAAGTTAAGGTATGGGCGGTTTTTTTTAATTGCGGTTTAAGGCTGATAATAACTTCATGTAAATAAGGTTTAACAGCAAAACGGCGCACTTCTAAGTTAGTTTGATCTACTGCAACTTGTTTGAAGCTTTGTACTAATTCTCCTGCACGCTGTAAATTACCAAGAATTAGCTGGCTACTTTCTTGTGCCAAGTCTAAATATTCTTCTAAAACAGAACGCTTTAAATTACCTTGATTAAAAGCAGTATTTAAAGCTTTTGTTTCATCCGCTAAAGTGGAAGCTGCCGTAATTCCTGTACCAACAGGAGTATTAATTTCATGGGCAACTCCAGCCACCAAATCACCCAAAGCTGCCATTTTTTCTACTTCAATTAGTTGTTTTTGAGTTGCTTTCAGTTGTTGTAAGGTATCTTGCAGTCCTTGCTCTGCCAATTTCCTTTGTTCGATTTCCTCTTCCAGAAGAAGATTTTTGTTTTCTAAGGCATTAGTTAAACTTTGTAAGTGGAGGTGAACTTTGATACGGGCTAAGACTTCTTCTGAGCGAATTGGTTTGGTAATATAATCTACTGCTCCTAAAGATAAGCCTTTGACTTTGTTGATTGTGTCATTAAGAGCAGTCATGAAAATCACAGGAATAGCTGCAGTTGAGCTATCTTGCTTGAGGAGACGACAGGTTTCAAATCCGTCGATTCCTGGCATCATTACATCTAATAAAATCAAGTCTGGTGGTCTATATTTAGCTAGTTCAAGAGTACTTTCACCATCAGTAGCAACGGCTACTTTAAAACCATCGTTGTTTAAAGTAGTAGAGATAACTTCTAAGTTAGTAGAATTATCGTCAACCACTAAGATAATGTAGTTATGATTACTAAAATCACTAGGATTTTCTGAGAACAAACCCATGAACTTGCTGTTAAATATAAATACTTTTTATTTTACCCTTGATCCTTTGATTTACTGGTTTATCTTAAGGTCATGAATATACTAATAACAAAGATAATTAGCAAAATTACTAACCATCGATTGCGCCAACACCAATTTTTAATAGTTTGACTTAAACTATCGGTTCTATACACAGCCCTTGCCAACTCTGCTTCCGGGGGTTTATTGATATCTTGATAAAGAGTGCAGGTTTTAGCATAGGGACGCTGAGGAAAAGTGCAAGTATCATCCTGATGATAGATGCAGTTAGGACAGAGAAAAGATTTTTCTGGGGCATGGTATAAAGGCATACCAGGATGACCAAAAGCCTTAAGCTCGTAGCCACAATGAGGGCAGCTAACTTGTTCTGCATTGATGGTTCGGTCACAGCGAGGACAATTGAACATAGGCATTTTGGACAGAAGGTGGTAGAGGCTAGTAGTGCAAACCGCCCCTAATTAGCTATTCAGGTAACAATTTAATTGTGCCATCATGAAAGAGTTATTTGCTTTGCTGACTTAACTATCTAAAAAGTATTATGGATGATAATAATTTTCTCAAACAACTATTAATGGTCGGTGTTGGGACAACTTCTTTAGCTGCGGAAAGATTGCGAGAAGTTAGCCAAGAATGGGTAAAAGAAGGCAAAATCAACCCCGATCAAGCTAAGGGCATGGTAGATGATCTCGTAGATCACCTCAAGTCTGAACAAGGTAACTTTGAAGGACAAATGGAGCGGCAGTTGCGTAATATGTTGCAAGATTTGGGAGTATCTCGCCAATCAGAAGTTGATGAATTGCGTGGACGCATAGATCGCTTAGAGCGTCAAGTTCGGGATCTAGAAAACAAACTGTGGCGTTAGGTTGTATACTGCCAACCTGTAGCCCTCCGGTGAGGAACAGTAGATGAGAGAAATATTAATTAGTTTTGGGGTAATTGTTGCTTGTAGTTTAGTGTTGATAGTCTCTGTTTTGTTTACCAACGGCAAAGCCCAAGAGTCTATTGCTGCTGAGGTGAATCAACCTCAAGTAATAACAACTCAAGTACCACAGGCTAAAACGACAAAAGATGCTGGGACACTTCTAGCTGCAAATATTAAAGCAAATAAGGAAAACATTGATATGGATAATGCTGTAACAACTCCTTCAGGACTAAAATACACTGAAATTGAAGAAGGAGATGGTGCTAGCCCCAGCCAAGGACAAACCGTAGTGGTTCACTACACAGGAACCCTAGAAGATGGTACAAAGTTTGATAGTTCCCGCGATCGCAACCAACCTTTTTCTTTTAAAATTGGTGTTGGTCAGGTGATTAAAGGTTGGGATGAAGGTGTTGGTTCGATGAAAGTAGGTGGTCGCCGTCAACTTATTATTCCCTCAGAGTTAGGTTATGGAACTAGAGGTGCTGGTGGTGTAATTCCTCCTAATGCAACCTTGCTTTTTGATGTCGAACTTTTGGATATTAAGTAAGGATGAGGGGCAGATAGCCCCTATACTTTACCTTAGACCAAAATGCAAATTTACCTCGATTACAGCGCTACCACTCCAGCTAGAGCGGAAGTTGTTGCTACGATGCAAGAAGTCCTCTCTCAGCAGTGGGGAAATCCTTCTAGCTTGCATGAATGGGGACAAAGTGCCGCAACGGTTTTAGAAACGGCTAGAATGCAAGTTGCTAGCTTAATTAATGCTTCTAACCCCGAAGAAGTTGTTTTTACCTCTGGAGGGACAGAAGCGGATAATCTTGCCATTATGGGAGTGGTAAGGCAATATGCTACTCCTAGGCATTTAATTATTTCGACGGTGGAACATTCTGCTGTTGCTGAACCAGCTAAACTTTTGGAAAAATGGGGTTGGCAGGTTACTCGATTACCTGTTAATGAACAAGGCAGAGTTAATCCTTTAGATTTACAAGCAGCTTTGCAACCGAATACGGTTTTAGTTTCAGTTATATATGGGCAAAGCGAAGTAGGAACTTTGCAACCAATTGAAGAGTTGGCAGAAATTACTCACAATCAAGGGGTTTTGTTCCATACTGATGCAGTGCAAGTGGTTGGTAGGTTACCTATAGATGTACAAAGTTTAAAGATAGATTTACTTTCCCTTTCTGGACATAAAATTTATGGGACTCAAGGTTCCGGAGCTTTGTATATTAGAAAAGGTTTAGAATTAGTCCCTTTATTATCAGGAGGGGGACAAGAATCAAGTTTTCGTTCTGGAACTCAAGCTGTTGCTACTATAGCTGGATTAGGAATAGCAGCGGAGTTGGCAGCCACAGAAATAGCCACAGAAACACGAAGATTGAGAAAAATGCGGGATCGCCTCTTTGAACTCCTAACAGATTGTCCTTATCTTATACCCACAGGAGATAGGTTACATAGACTTCCCCATCACCTTAGTTTTCGCTTAAGCCCCACTTCTTCTCAGATAACGGGTAAAACTTTGGTACGCCAGTTGAATTTAGCCGGAATTGGGATTAGCGCTGGTTCAGCTTGTCACAGTGGTAAACTCTCTCCTAGCCCAATTTTACTAGCTATGGGTTATGGTGAAATAGAAGCTTTGGGGGGAATTCGTTTGAGCTTAGGCAAAGATACTACTGAAGCAGATGTCGATTGGGTGGCAATGGTGTTAAAACAAATCTTAGAACGAGTTTTTAATCCCTTAGTCTCAGCTAAAGTTTAGTTGCTTTTTATAACCAGCAAAATCTTTTAAAATTTACCCGGTTGACCTTTCCTTAAACCGGAGTTATATAAAGTTAGTGTTAATTTAATCCCATATACTGCTGAGGGTGTCTCTACCTTATTCCCAGTCACCATCTTTTCCGTAGTGAAGACATAACTCAAGTATGACTACCCTGGCAGATTATCGAATCATCGCTCAAATTTACGAGAGCAATTTTTCTGTTGTTTATCGGGCTATTAGGAATCGAGATAGTAAACCAATTATTCTTAAGTTCCTCAAGCAAGATTATCCTAGCACTCAAGAAATTGCTAAATATAAACAGGAATATGAAATAACTCGTAATCTACGTAGTGAAGGAGTCATTCTTACCTATGGGCTACAGAAATACCAAAATACTCTAGTGATGATTTTAGAAGATTTTGGTGGTCAGTCTCTCAATTTTTTGTTTAAAAAGCAGCTTATCAGCTTAGAAGAATTTTTACAAATAGCCCTAAAAATTGTTGATATTTTAGCAGAAATTCATGATGCGGGAGTGATTCATAAAGACCTCAATTTAAGCAATATTGTTTATAATCCTGAAACCAAACAAGTCAAGATTATTGACTTTGGTATTTCTACAGTTTTTACTCAAGAAAACCCTCCCTTAAAAAATCCGCAAATCCTAGAAGGAACTTTAGCTTATATCTCTCCTGAACAAACAGGCAGAATGAACCGTGCAATAGATTATCGCACAGATTTTTATTCAGTGGGAGTTAGTTTTTATGAGCTTTTAACTCAACAACTTCCTTTTACTGCAACCGATGCTATGGAGTTGGTACATTGTCACTTAGCAAAACAACCTCTTTCTCCTCAGCAACATAAACCTAATATTCCTACAGTAGTTAGTAATTTAGTTATGAAGTTGATGGCTAAGAGGGCTGAGGATAGATATCAGAGTACTTGGAGTTTGAAAAAGGATCTTAGTCAATGCTTAACCCAATACCGAGAAACAGGAAAAATCGAGCTTTTTTCTTTAGGTGAACAGGACATTTCCGAACAATTTCTTTTACCTCAAAAGCTTTATGGTAGAGAAGCTGAAGTAACAAGTTTGCTGCAAAGTTTTGAGGATGTAACTAGTAATAAGAGTGAGAGAAATACTAATACCAAGAAAATTAAATTAGTTCTTGTTTCTGGTGCTTCTGGTATCGGTAAGTCAGCATTTGTCAAGGAACTATACAAACCGATTACCCAAAGACGGGGTTATTTTATTGCCGGGGAGTTTGCAGAATTTCAAAGTAATATGCCTTATACAGCTATTGCTAGTGCTTTCTCAAGCCTGGTTAAACAACTACTAACCGAAGAGCAAAATAAGCTTAATCAATGGCGAAATAAAATTTTAGCTGCCGTTGGCAATAATGCCCAAGTGATTATTGAAGTTATTCCTGAGTTGGAATTAATTATTGGCAAACAACCGACACTACAAAAGTTAGGTTTAATTGAATCTCAAAACCGCTTCAATCTCGTTTTCCCTAGTTTCATGCAGGTATTTTGCCAGTTAGAACATCCTTTAGTTCTCTTTTTAGATAACTTGCAATGGGTTGATAGTGCTTCTCTAAATTTAGTGGAGTTGGTTTTAGCTGATCCGAAAACTGAATACCTATTTTTAATCGGTGCTTATCGAAATAATGAGGTTGATTCTCACCATCCTCTAACAGAAAGCTGGGAAAGAATTACCCAAAGAGGAATTTCTGTACAGCAGATTAATTTAGCACCTTTAAAGCTTAACCAAGTTACTCAGTTTATTGGTGATACTCTACATCAAAATTGCCAAGAGGTAAAACTGTTAGCTGAGTTGGTATGGCAAAAAACTAGAGGTAATCCTTTTTTTATTAATCAATTCTTACAAACTCTCTATCAAAGAAAACAAATTTATTTTTGTCCCCTCGCTTCTGGAAAAGGTAAGTGGCAATGGAATTTGCCAGAAATAGAAGCTATTGCCATTACTGAAAACGTAGTTGATTTAATGGCAGCCAAGCTACAAAAGCTGCCCCAAACAACCTGTGAAATTTTAAAAATAGCAGCTTGCATCGGTAACAATTTTGCTCTTGATATTTTATCTTTGTTGCAACAAGAAAACCATAACGACATTTTTACTAGTCTCTTACCTGCAATTCAGGAAGGATTAATTGTTCCCAACTCGGATATTCCCTTAGAAACAGATTGGTTTGGTTCCTCTCTTTTAGTAGCTACCTATAAGTTTCTTCATGATAAAATCCGCTGCTCTGCTCTTGCTTTAATGGAGAGAGAACAGCGGATTAAGTTACATTGGAAAATCGGCATTATTTTATTACAAAAATATCAACTGCAAGCTGACAAAGAAGATATTTTTCTGGTAGTAGATCATCTCAATTTAGGTAAAGAGACAGTTACTGACTCGGCAAAACTTTTGCAACTAGCTCGTTTAAATCTTATAGCTAGTAAAAAAGCGAGAGATACAACAGCTTATAGAGCTGCTCGGCAATATTTAATAACAATTAAGAACAGTTTAGGAGATAGAGTTTGGCAAGATTATGCTTTAGCTTTTTCTTTATACAAAGATTTAGCTGAATTAGAATCTATTCATGGTAACTTTGAGGTAACTGAAGTATTACTAGAAGAACTTATACAACGAGCCAATTCAAATTTCAATCTTGCCGAAATATATAGAATGGCGATTGTACATTATACAGTGATATCTCAAGAAGAAAAAGCTATTGCTCTAGGAATAAAAGCTTTAGCTTTGCTAGACATTAAATTACCAGAAAATCAGGATGCACCTACAGCGATACAGCAAGGATTAGCTAAAAATGAAGAAATTATTAGCAATAGAGAAATTGCTACTTTGGTGAATGAACCAGAAGGGACAAAATTAGATAAAAATTTAGCTATCAAAATTCTTAGTGCTTTATTGCCTCCAGCTTATCTTACTAAACAAGAAGATTTATTTTTCTTAATTGCAACTAAAATTGTTACTCTCTCTTTGGAATATGGCTTCATTCCCGAATCATCCTATGGTGTTGTCTGTTATGGAATGCTTTGGATGTTTAGGGAAAATAACTATCAGCAAGGCTATAAATTTGGTTTGCTTGCTCGCAATCTTAGCCACCGCTTCGGCAAGCTAGATGATGTTTGTAAAACTTGCTATACATTAGCTAATAATTTAATCCCTTGGGTGAAGCCTTTAAAAGAATCTGAAGCTATTTTTGAAGAAGGGTATCGTGCAGGTTTAAATGTAGGAGAGTACAATTTCGTTAGCTATATTCTCATTTATAAGTTACTGAACTCATTCTACCGCGCTCAAAACCTAGAAAAGCTACAAGAAGAAATTGCAGAAGCTTTACAATTTGTCCATAAAATAGGTCAAAAATTAGCGATTGACACTATTACTGCTTTAGAAACCATAGTTTTAAATCTGACAGGAAAAACCGATAATAAATATACCTTCACTAAAAAAGGATTTATAGAAAAAGATTATCTCAAAAAATGCCAACAACAAGCTAATTGTTATTCTTTATGTCATTATCATCTTCTTAAAGCCAAACTACTCTATCTCTACGGCAAAGCCGACCTTGCTTTACAAGAGATTATCTGTGCTGGAGATATCAATTCTATTCTTCCTGGTAAGTTTCAAATAACTGAACACAATTTTTATCACTCCCTTTGTTTAACGGCTCTCTACTTAAAAGCTTCTCCTCAAAAGCAAAATCAGTATTGGCAACAATTAGAAAAAAATCAAACAGAAATGCAAGTTTGGGCTGATAACTGTCCGGAGAACTTCTTGGCTAAGCATCTTCTAGTTGCCGCAGAAATAGCTCGTATTAAACACAACCAAGTAGAAGCAATCAACTTATATAACCAAGCTATTGAAGCAGCAGAAAGCAGCGATTTTTTACAAATTGAAGCTATAGGCCACGAATTAGCTGCTCAATTTTGGGCAAGGCAAAATAATCAAAGATATGCTTTTTCGCACTGGCGTGATGCCCATTATAAATATCAATTATGGGGAGCGAAGTATAAAGTAGAAGACTTAGAAAAAGAACATCCTGAATTACTAACTTATCAACTAGGAACAGGACAATCGCCAGAAATTAATAAATCTCATACTTCCACAGTTAATACTAGTAGTAGCTCTAGCCTAGTTCTTGACTTCGTCACTGTAGTCAAAGCATCTCAAGCAATATCTGGAGAAATTGTCTTTGACAAACTTTTAGCTAACTTAATGAAGATTGCCACTGAAAATGCAGGAGCAAGGGAAGGTTATCTGCTCTTGCAAAGAGAAGATAAAATGTTAGTAGAAGCTGTAGCATCTGTAGATAACCAGGCATTGGTTTATGATACCGTACCTATAGATGCTTGCCATAGTTTGCCTTGGACAATCATCAACTATGTAACTAGAACCCAGTTTGATGTTCTTCTTAATGATGCTGCTAGGGAAGGAGATTTTATTAATGATCCTTATATTGCTTATAAACAACTTAAGTCAGTTCTTTGTACCCCTATTCTTAACCGAGGTAAATTACTAGGTATTTTGTATTTAGAAAATAACCTAATTAAAGGGGCTTTTACAGAAGAGCGCCTAGAAATACTGCGTATTCTTTCTGCCCAAGCAGCTATCTCTATTGAAAATGCTTTACTCTATGCTTCTGTAGAAAATAAAGTTGCAGCCAGAACTAAAGAATTAAACAACAAAAACTTTGATTTGGCACATACTTTACAACAATTAAAACATACTCAATCTCAACTTGTACAAAGTGAGAAAATGTCTAGCTTAGGACAAATGATAGCAGGCATTGCTCACGAAATAAATAACCCTGTTAGTTTTATTTATGGCAATATAGAATATGCAAGAGAATATATTCAAGACCTACTATATCTAATTAATACTTACCAAGAAGAGCATCCCCAACCTTCCCCAAAAATTCAGGAAGTCAGAGAAACTATCGACTTAGACTTTTTAGTTCAAGACTTACAAAAACTTCTCAAATCTATGAAAGTGGGAGCAGAACGTATTCGTAATATTGTTATCTCCCTCAAAAACTTTTCGCGTCTTGATCGCCTCAAAAAAAGCCCTGTAAATCTTCATGAAGGTTTGGATAACACCATTTTAATTTTACAACATCGCTTGAGAGGAAAAGGTGAAAAACCGAGCATTAAATTAATTAAAAACTATGGCAAGCTCCCTTTAATAACCTGCTATGGCAGCCAACTAAATCAAGTATTCATGAATCTTCTTGCTAATGCAATTGATGCTTTAGAAGGTAAAGGTAGTGAACAAAACATACCCATTAAAGATCCTGAAATAACCATTTATACAGAATTAACTGCCTCAACTACAATTATCCGCATTATTGACAACGGAACCGGTATCAGCGCAGAATTACAAAGCAAAATTTTTGACCCCTTCTTTACTACAAAATCTGTGGGTTCGGGTACTGGCTTAGGCTTATCTATTAGTTATCAAATAGTTGTGGAGAAACACGGCGGTAGCCTCGCTTGCCATTCCTTTCTGGGGCAAGGGACTGAATTTATTATTGAAATTCCTTTGGCTAATAGCTGATACCATTTATCATTTATTAATGACTTCCGTGAAGCGGCTGACTTACCTACAAAAACCATGTCTCAACTACCAACAACCTTAGATGATGCGATCGCCCAGGCTAAACAAGCAACTCAAAAAGCTCTTAATGATGGTCATAGCTGCGTACAAATTGAATTAGTCTTAGCAGAAATAGCTCTTCAAGCTCAATATATTGCCAAGAAATTCACCCCCATACTCTCAGAATATGGTTCAGGCTTAAAAGTTTTTTTTCCTGACACAGGGGCGGCTGCTTTAGCACGTCGAGATTGGGGAGATGTACCCTTTAAAATTGAAGATATTGGTACTAGTCGCTCTCCCATAACCAGAAGAATTAGTCCAGAAGATCAAGCCTTCCTGGTTGTCAGTCCTTCATCAGTAGAAGTAGGAGAAGTAGAAAAACTTTGTAACCTGGCAGAAGATCGTCCTGTAATTATTCTTATTCCTCAGCTAGAAAACGTTTCTATCGTCGGCATCGGCTATGCAGCCCGTCAATTGAGGGAGCGCTTCCTCAGCAATCTTTTTACTTGCTACTATGTTAGAACCTTAGAAGGGGCTGCCCTGACACGGTTTTATCCCTCTCCTTGGCAGGTATGGCTAGAAAAGGGAGAAGATTATGAATTAATTACTGAACTACAGCAAAAGCCTGTAGGGGAAGCATTAGAGCGTATCATCTTCTCAGCAGCTAACCCAGAGACGGATAACCAACAATCTAATTCTAATAAACCCAAGAAGAAAGGAATCTTAGCTAATATGCAAAGTTTTCTTAAAGCTTTAAGCCAATAAGATAATTTTGTACTGCTACTTATTCAAATACCTGTTACCTTAGCTAGCTTTGTTTAATCGCCGAATCATGAAGTAAATGGTGACAATAATTAGGGCGATGATGAAAGTAAAAGCTGATATGTTGACAGTTGGTTTTCAAATTTTCTCCTGCTAGGATAGTAGTTGAGAATAAGGTATAGATGACAGCGTTTGTTTTTATTTAGTATTGACAGGTTTCTTCCCGTTTAGTATTGATAGACTTCTGTTGCGAAATCTGATTTCCTCTTAATCTCGACACACACACAGTTTTAACTTGGGACACCAACTATGTCAATTTATGTAGGCAATCTCTCTTATGAGGTAACGGAAGAAGACCTCAGTAATGTTTTTGCCGAATATGGAACAGTTAAGCGGGTTCATTTACCTACAGATCGTCAAACAGGGCGTATGCGCGGCTTTGCCTTTGTGGAAATGGAATCAGAAACCGAAGAAGAAGCAGCAATTTCTCAACTGGATGGGGCAGAGTGGATGGATCGCGAAATCAAAGTGAATAAAGCTAAACCCAGGGAAAGCGGTGGCGGTGGTGGTGGCGGCCGCAGAAATGATCGCTCTCGCTACTAAAGCATCCTAAGTGATTAATCAATTAAATCGACATAAAGAAAGAGGTCTTCAAGCATAAATAGGGACGTAGTGTTTGTACCTGCGTCCCTATTTAGGGAAAATTAGGTTTAAATTAAACAGCTTCTATATCCTTTTCTGCTGTACGAATCCTCACCACCTGCTCTACATTTGTTACAAAAATTTTTCCATCACCAATGTTTCCCGTTTTGGCTGTAGTCATGATTCTTTCGACTACCCTGTCTAACAACTCATCTTCGATAATCACTGCTACTTTGAGCTTTTGGAGAAAATCAACCTTGTACTCATTGCCGCGATAGCGTTCAGTTTGACCTCTCTGTTTGCCAAAACCTCGGACATCAGAAACTGTCATACCAACAACTCCTGCATTAACCAAGGCCGTTTTCACCTCTTCTAGCTTTGATGGGCGAATGATGGCTTCTATTTTCTTCAAACCATTAACTCCTTTGTTAAGCCTGCTCCTACTTACAGGATAGTATGCTCTTGCATAAAAAGATTAAAGTTTTTGTAGCTTCTAATACTTTGCTCAAAAATCCCCTTCATTTAAAGAAAACGGCTGGTAACGCGACCAAGAATTTGCTGAGAATCAACTAATCCAAAAGAGCGGCTATCAGTGCTAGCTAAAGTATTATCTCCTTTAAGGAAACAGGAACCATCTTCAAATACTTTAGTCACTCTTTTAATTAAGCGTAAGTTGGCTAAATAAGGATGTTCAGCAACAACCAAATCCCCCAGCTTCGGTAGCTTGTTTTTATAAGCCCTGGTATCAACCAGAATCTCTTCCCCTGGTTGAAGCAAGGGTAACATAGAAACTCCTGTTACCCTAAACCGCCAGCGCTTCCTGAGCAGCCAAAGCAGTAGTTCTTTGGTGCTGCTTTCCCTTAATTCCCTACCCATTTTCCCTATAACTTAAGAAAATCAGAAACTAGGCTTCTTAATCGCTCCCCAGAGTTTTTGAGATAACAACCAAGTAGCCCCGTTTCTATAATTCTAAGCTAATAAATTAATTAGCTAGCTTTAACCCAAGCAACATCACGTTCTTTGCTTGCCCAGAACATATCATGAATCTTATGTACAGCATCCAAAAGTTCATTGGCGTGTTGTGAGCTGACTTCTACTTTACAAGAAGAGCAGAGTTTAGCTGCTTTCCAGAAAGTGTCATGTAAATCAGGATACTTATCTAAGTGTACTGGCTTAAAGTAGTCAGTCCAGAGAATGAGTATTTCTTCTTTAGCTTTTTGAGCTTGCTCTTCTTTAATCGCTACATAGCGAGAGAAGGTGTTGTTATAAGCAACTAAAGCTTTTTTGTCGCTAGGATCAGGAACTTCAAGATCGAGAAGCTTTTTAGTCATGGAAACTACAGCTTCTGTATAAATTCTAGCAGCAGCAGGATCATAAACACCGCAAGGTCCATCGCAGTGAGCGCTTACTTCCTGAGCTGGAAAGCAATTTTTTATTATTGAAGCAAATTTTTTGAGCATGGTATTTATCTTGTTCGCTAGTTTGTAAGTGCTGTCTGCAAATATTTTCGCACAGAGAGGTGTGTAATCACTTACCATTTAATATCCCCCCCCTACCCATCTAGCTTAATGTGATTCAGGTAAGGGAGCAAGGTTATGAATTGTTACGTTGAGAAGCTATAGGGTTAGAGGAACTTCGGCTTTTTTACCCCGTAGCAAGTCTGTAATTTCGTCTGTGTATTGATGAAACTGCTTGAGACGCTTGGTTTGATAGTCGCGTTTTTGAGGTAAATCAATAGCCACCTCTGTTTGGATTTTACCAGGGCTAGGGGTGAGGACATAGACTCGTTGGGAGAGAAATACGGCTTCTGCTACATCGTGGGTAATCATTAAAATCGTCGTACCAGTACGCTGCCAAATATCCAATAGGAATAGTTGCATATTCTCTTTTGTTTGTATATCCAAAGCCCCAAAAGGTTCATCCAGCAAAAGAATTTTGGGCTGGCAGGCTAAAGCACGGGCGATCGCAACTCTTTGTTTCATGCCCCCGGATAGTTGTTTGGGATAAGCTTTAGCAAATTGGCATAAGCCGACGATATCTAGGTAATGGGCAGCAAGTTCTTTCCTTGCTTTTTTCGCCATTCCCTGAAGTTTGAGGCCAAATTCTACATTACCAGCTACTGACAGCCAAGGATAAAGGGTATATTTCTGGAATACCATACCACGGTCTGAACCTGGCCCTGTTACTTGAACTTCATCAACCATAATCTTTCCGGCTGTAGGCATTTCTAAGCCGGCAACTAGCCTTAATAAAGTTGATTTTCCTGATCCTGAAGCCCCAACAACACAGATAAATTCTCCTGTTTCTACGTGCAGGTTAATATCTTGCAGGGCTAAAAAAGAGCCTTTACCCGTAAGAAATTTTTTCTCTAAATGACAAATTTCTAAGTGCATAATGTTTTTTGCTAATGGCATTTATAGCAGTTCTTTACTTGTATTATTATTAATCAAATGCCCATTTACAACTGATTCTTAATAACCAACGGAAGGATAAATCGATGGCGAAACCAATTAAACCAAGGACAATTAAACAAGCAAATATTTCGTCGGTTTTAAGGAACTTTTGAGCTAACAAAATGCGTTTACCTAAACCATCTTCGGCAGCAATTAATTCAGCAACTACTACTAAGTTCCAAGAAGCAGCCATATTAATACGTAAAGCATCAATAATATTAGGTACGATGTAAGGAGTTATGACTTGGAATAAGATTTGGTGGCGCAGTCCCCCCAAAGTATAGGTCGTTTCAATTAAGTCCTTGGGAACAAATTTTACTGCATCCATAATCATCAGAATATTAAAAAAGACTGTTCCAATAAAAATTAGGGCGATTTTCGACTCTTCATTAATATCCAAATAAATAATTAACAGAGGTACAAAAGCAGGTGCAGGCATATAACGAACAATGCCAATTATCGGCTCTAATAAAGCACGAATACTAGGAAATGTCCCCATAGCAATACCCACAGGTATTGCCACAATGACGATAAAGAAAAAGCCAATTCCTACCCGAAAAACGCTAGCCAAAGTATCTTTAATTAAGAAACCTTTCTCCCAAAGCCGAACAAAAGCGGCTCCCACATCTTGGGGGCTAGGAAGAAAAACTCCTTGTATTCCCCCGTAATTGGAAATTAACCACCAAGTACAAAAAGGAATAATGACAGAAAGGGAAAGCAAAAACAGATTCAATGAACGGGGAATGTCTTCGGTGATACGCCAAAATACAGATTTACCATTAAACATTGAACATTAATCATTAAACATTTATCTTCTATTCTTTAAGTAATAGGTAACAAATTAAACCTATTACCTATTACCTATGATTCTGTATAAGCTTTAACAAATTGGTCATCTAAAATCTTTTCTAAATCAGGTGCTTCTTCAATAAAACCAACATCCACCATAAAATCAGCCATTTTCTTGGCTGCGTAGGGCATATTCTTCATAGAATCCCCAGGACTAAATGCTTCTAGGTTATCTTCTAGGGTAAACATTTTTGTTCCTTCTTTGAACTGTTGAAGTTCTTCAACGCTAACATCTGCACGATTAGCCATGATTTCGTCAGCTTTTTCCGGGTTTTTTTCCATAAAGTCGAGGATATCAAACCAAGTATTAACTAAAGCTTGAACTTGCTCTGGTTGTTCATCTATTAATTTTTGGGTAACTACTAATAAATCAGGTATTGCCCCAGGAAACTCTTTAGAACTAATTAACTCTTTGCTCCCTTCTCGTTTCAACGCCGTAAGCCAAAAAGGTGGGAATGCTCCCACCGCATCAGTTTTACCCGCCGCAAAAGCTGCTGCGGCTGCCCCTGTTTCGAGGTTAACTATTTTGACATCATCCCTCGACATTCCTGCTTCTTCTAAAGCGAGGGTGAGGAGGAAATCATCTACAAGTCCTTCTTCAACAGCAACTTCTTTCCCTTTTAAGTCTTCGATGGTGTTGATGTCTTCTGTGACAATAATTTTGTCATTACCCGCTGAATTATCATTCACCAATACTGCCACCTCACCGTCTATGGCTTCTCCAGCAAAGGAAATGGTATCGTTTAGGGTTTGACAGTTACCATCAATTTGTCCAGCCGCCAAAGCGTTCATAGATTCTAAATAGCCATCAAACCACTTCATCTCAACATTGGCATTATTTTTCTCAAATAACCCTTCTTCCTCTGCGATCGCCCAAGGCCACCAACCAGCCCAGTTACTATAACCGATAACAATGGGAGCAGAAGAAGATGGGCTAGTAGTGCTTGTATCTGTATCAGTTGGGTTGCTTTCGGGAGAGCGAGAGCAACTAACCGCCACCACTAAACTCAAGCAAAAAACTGCACAGAGGGAAAGAAATTTTCGCTTTGTCATTACTTAATAAATAGTCCTTACAAGTTAGAAAAAATATTTGCTGTGGCTAACAATTCTCCTGTGTCTAACCAATCTGTTGCTGAAAATAACCCAGTGAACCACAAACTCATCATAGTTGCAGTACGAGTTGTTGTGGTTTCGAGCCAGTCGAACCAAGCTTCTAAGCCAATACCTGTTTTAGCAGAAATGGGAAGAATGGTAACATCAGGATTGATTTTGCGAATGTTAGCAGCCATTTGAGCAATATCTACATCTAAGTACGGAGCCAAATCTATTTTTGTTAGTAGTAAACAATCTGCTGCTTGGAACATAGCTGGATATTTAAGGGGCTGGTCTTCTCCTTCTGTGATGCTTAAAAGAGCAACCTTAGCGTGTTCTCCTATTGCTAATTCTGCTGGACAAACCAAATTACCAATATTTTCTACTAAGACTAACTCTAAGTTAGAAGGGTCATGGTTTTGCAATAAGGTTTTAATTCCACCAGCAACCATTTTGGAGTCTAAACGGCAGTAGGGCTTGGTTTGAATGGCAATAACCGGAACATCATATTGACGCAATTTTTGGGCATCTAATTCTGTATTAATATCTCCTTCAATAATCGCTATTTGCAGCTCCTTACTTAATGCCGCTAGGGTACTTTCTAACAGCGCCGTTTTGCCAGCTCCTGGAGCGCTTATCATGTTGACGCAGCTAATTCCCCACTCATCAAAATGAGCGCGATTACGCTCTGCTTCTGCTTGGTTGAGATGAAGTAGATGGGTTTCCCAAGCTGCGTCTAAAGTTTGGTGCATTTTGACAAAGATTCTCCCGCTTGATATGACGAATTGAAGCTGGTAGATGACCTGACGCTTTGATAACAAAAATCCTTTTAATATCCCCATTAAGAAAATGGGTATTTTGAGATAGTAACCTGGAATTTAAAATCTGGAGCTAAGTGTTAAGTAAAGTTACTAATTTTTTATTCATTTACTCTCACTAGACGAATCTCTGTACGTTGTTGTTGAGGAGATTCCGGAGGAAGATTAGGGACTGGAGAGTCAAAACCTTTTCCTTCTGCTACTAAGTTGTGGCTTAATCCCTTATTTTTTAAATATTGCACTACAACATCAGCCCTAGCTTTACTCAACTTTTGATTAACATCACTAGGGCCTGTTTTGGAAGTATGACCAATAATTCTTACTGCAACGGTTTGGGTATTAAATTCTTTGATTTCTGAGCTTAATTTATCTAACGTTTGCTGCCCTTCAGGGGTTAATTGAGCCGAACCTGTGGTAAAGTTAACTTCACCCCTAACTTTTAAGTTACCAATATCTGGGGCTTGGGAAATTTCTTCTGGCTGCAATTGTTTGGTATTTTCAGCAATAGTGTTACCTTTACCAAGTAATTTATTAGCTAGTTCAGGATTATCAGCTTTAACTAAATTAACTAAAGATTCGCTATTGTCGGCTGCTTTTTTAATTAACTCAGCAGTAAATAGCTGTTCGGGATTTTGGGGAACATTGTTAATTCTTCCTGCTAATGCCAATGTTGCTGCGGTAGAGGTGATTCT
Source organism: uncultured cyanobacterium (assembly GCA_963793425.1). Classification (GTDB taxonomy): domain Bacteria; phylum Cyanobacteriota; class Cyanobacteriia; order Cyanobacteriales; family CAWCAG01; genus CAWCAG01. The sequence continues at coordinate 442,064 of CAWCAG010000005.1, forward strand.
TTGAGCAAGGTTGCCCTGATTCATCCAATCCCTAGCTTCTAATGAGGTGAAAAAATCTATCCCCTCCAAAACAGATTTAGCTTCATTAGTCGGCAAATCACCATCTTTGGCAATTTGGGCTTGTAATTGAGAAGGTTGACTGACATTACTGTCAATACGGCGATAATAAGCTGCTAATAGTTCAGAAATTTTTTCTGGTTGAGATTCAATAACACGATTACTGGCCGCAATCACGTCCACAATGGCGTTAGGGGCATCTTCGCTTGATAAGACCACAGTATAGCCTTTTTGCCGAGCTTGGGTAACATAGGGTTCCCAAATAACTGCTACTGCTACATCTTTGCTTGGATCTTGCAATAATTCCCAAGCTTCTGAGGCATCAGCAACTTTAATAATTTCAAAGTCAGCGAGGTTAAAAGCTTCAAATTTAGTACTTAAAACCAAAGCTAAATACTCACTGGGGGTATCTCCTGCATAGGCAATACTCAAGGTTTTGTTTTGACTTCTGGCTTGGGCTTGAAGTTTACTAAGATCCAGAAGAGATTTGAGGTTAGGATATTTAGGAGTATTTAGGACTACTGCATCTGCCCCAATGGTACGATCAATCAGACCAACAATTTTGGCTTCGGGTTGATGTTGAAGATATTGATCTAAGGTTGTTACCAATAAATCTGCTTGACCTTTATTAAGCATCTCGGCACGTAAGGATTGGTCAAATTCATTTTGGTAATCAAGACTTAACCCAGTTTCTTGTAGTGCCGCTTGGAAGTCTGCGCTACGAAAAGTACTATAGCCGCTAAAAGTGTCTCCCAAGATGGTAAATTTCCCTTCAGCAGGATTATTATCAGCTACGTTGCCAATAGATATTCCACCTGGCTTGAATTGGGTGAGAAAAAAATAACCACCGCCAAGAAAACCGGCGGTAATTAACAATGCCAGAATTAATACAATGGGATTGTCTTGCTTGTTCATTATGAGAAGGTAGCAGGGAGTAAGGAAGGGAATTTAGGGGTCATAGGAATTACCCATTCTATCGACAAAAACATTATGGGATAAAGGTAAACGGCCAGGATTTAAACGGGATTGAGCAGCATAACCTACAGGTACAAGCAAAGCGATCGCAATATCTGGCTCATCTGCTACTCCAATTACTTCTTTAACTTTATCTTCTAACCAGCCATTCATCGGACAGGTTGATAAACCTAAGCTTTGAGCAGCTAACATTAAATGAGTAGCGGCGATCATAGCATCCTTGATGGCGTACTCTCGTCTTTTCTCTCCTAGTTTTTCCTGGAACTGAGGAATCGCTTTCTGAAAATATTCTACTGTTTGAGTTGTCCAAGCACCTTTTTCCAGGGCAATGTCGTAAATTTTAGGTAAATCTGTTCGCCAAGCTTTTGTATCGGCAGCAAAAACGAAAGTTACCGGGGCTTGAATAATTTGTTCTTGTCCCCAAGCAGCCTCTGCAAGTGCCTGACGCTGGCTTTGGTCTTGAACCAAAATTATACGCCAGTCCTGCAAATTATAACTACTGGGGGCAGCTACGGTTAACTCCACAATTTTTTTGATTAGGGCAGAATCAAGGGGATCAGATTTGAAACTTTTAATCGCACGACGTTGAGTGATCGCGGTTGGTACATCTAACGGAGTTTGAGAGGTCAGATCATTTATCATTTATTATTTGTCATTAAACATTTGTCGCTCATGATAACGTTTCTTCTCTATTTCTTCCCGGTTTTTTGCTAAATTAACCATTAACTATTGGTGACAAGTTAAACTACTGCCTGTAGCCTACGGCAAGGAAGTGCGCCAACCCTTCTCCCTTCTCCCTACCCTCACCGATAACTTATGCTATTTAAACAGGATTTGGTATGAGATGGAAGCGGACTTGACAACACAAGAAGTTGAGGAACTCCAAGCTAAACTCAAGCAGATGCAAGAAACCCTGGCTGCTATCAATCAAGGGGTGGTTTGGGTTGGCAATGATGGTGGGATACAGTGGTGTAACAATAGCTTTTTGGGGTTGGTCAATAGCTTGCAGGAAAGTTTAAAGGATGTTAGCTTACCTGAAGTATTTCCCTTAAGTCAAAATGGGCAGATTCTTCCTCTAGATGTATATCCTCATGTATTACTCTGGCAACAGCAATACGAAACGACCATTTATCAGTTGCAACAGGGGAAAAATATTGTAAATGTAGAAATATCGGGTCTTTGCAGCTATAACCATCAAGGTGAGAAGATAGCTATCTTAACTATTTCAGAACAGCCTCTCGCTGCCCATGAAGCTGAGCAACGGCTACACCAACAAAGTCAAGTTCTCACGAATTTGGCCCAACACCAAGCCTTAGCAGAAGGTAACTTAGAGTTGGTTCTACAAGCAATTACAGAAGCAGCAGCAGAATCTTTAGCTGTAGAAAGAGTGGGAGTATGGCTTTATAATAGTGACTGCTCGAAATTAGAATGTGTTGACCTCTACGAAGCTCGGAAAAAGCAGCACTCCGCAGGTTTGGAGCTTACAGCAACAGAACATCCTAGTTATTTTAAACAACTAGCAACTGCCCGTACTATTGCAGCCCACAATTCTCATCGTGATCCTCGTTTAAAAGAGTTTTTGCATTCTTACTTCATCCCTTACAACATTGCTTCAAACTTAGATGCAGCAATTCGCTTAGGGGGAAAAGTGGTGGGAGTTCTGGGCATTGAACACAAAGGTGTATCCCGTCGCTGGACATTATCAGACCAGAACTTTGCTGCTTCTATTGCTGATTTTGTTACTTTAGCCCTAGAAGCTAATCAACGAGCCTCCACCCAAGCCATTTTACATCGTAACAATGCTTTACTCAAAGCCCAACAAGAAGCTGCACCCGATGGTATTTTGATTGTTAATGAACATCGGCAAGTTGTTTATTACAATCAGCGTTTTTGTCAGCAATGGTCTATTTCTGAGCAAGTAATGGCAACGGCAGACTCGTTGCAACTAATTAATTATGTGACAACCCAGTTGTTGCAACCGGAGAAATTTGTCGCTAAAGTTAACTATTTATATGATCATCCCCAAGAAGTTAGTCGAGATGAAATCATTTTAAAAAATGGGCGAGTTTTAGACCGCTATTCTTCTCCTATTCAAGCTAGCAGTGGAGAATATTATGGCAGAATTTGGTATTTCCATGATATCAGCGATCGCAAACAAAGGGAAGATTCTCTGCGCTTAATTGTGGAAGGAACTTCAGCTAAAATTGGTAATGAATTTTTCTGTTCCTGTGTCCGTTCTTTAGCAGAGCTATTGCAAGTTCCCTATGCTTTCATTTCTGAATTTGCTGATCATACCAAGCAAAAAGCTCGTACCCTAGCCTTTTGGCAAAAAGGGAGCTTGGGAGAAAATTTTGAGTACGATCTGGCACATACTCCCTGTGCAGAAGTTATAGAAGGTATGAAGTCTATTTATCCCCACTCAGTGCAATCTCTTTTCCCTGGGGATGCTTATTTGGTGAAGTGTGAGGCTGAAAGTTATATCGGTTTACCCATTGTTAACACCGCCGGAACTATTTTAGGGCTTTTAACCGTAGTAGATACCAAACCCTTAGAAGAAAAGAATTTGGAGGTACAGAACTTAATTTTAGAAATCTTTGCAGCCCGTGCTGGGGCTGAGTTAGAACGGGAGTATGCCGAAAAAGTTTTAGCTAGGCAACTGCAACGGGTTCTTTTAACGGAGCAAATCACCCAAGATATTCGCCGCAGTTTAGACTTACAGACTATCCTACAAACCACTGTAAATCAAGTTGGCCCTGTTTTTGGTGTAGATCGCTGTCAAATTTTCACCTACCAAACTACTCCAGAAGCTAAAACTCGTGTGGTTGCGGAATATCTCCTTCCCGAATTTGCTTCGATGTCGAATATGGAACTACCCTTAGAAGATGCTGCTTGTGTTGCCCACTGCCTTGCCCAAGAAAAAGCCATAGCTTACTCCAATGTCTTTGCTGTGCCGATTTTAAAACGTTCTGTTTGCATTTACGAGCAGTTTGAAGTTAAATCTCTCATTGCTGTACGTACCTCCTATCAAGGAAAAGCCAACGGTGCAATTATTCTGCAACAGTGCGATCGCTTCCGACAATGGACTCCAGAAGAAATTGAATTAATTGAAGCAGTTGCGGCTCAATTAGGCATTGCTATTGCCCAAGCTAAGCTGTTGCAACAGGAAGCAGATGCTAAACGCAGCGCTGAAGTGGCGAATCAAGCTAAAAGCGAATTTTTGGCTAATATGAGTCATGAATTGCGGACTCCTCTCAATGCTGTTTTAGGTTTCACTCAGTTAATGAAACAGGATGATAACTTAACCAAGAAACAGAAAAATTCCCTTAGCATCATTAACCGTAGTGGCACTCACCTCCTAGATTTAATCAACGATGTGTTAGAAATGTCCAAAATTGAAGCGGGACATACAACCCTTGATGCTACAACTTTTGATTTACATCAGCTTTTGCAAACTCTACAAGAAATGTTTCAAATTGAAGCCGATCAAAAAAGGCTTTCTCTGGCATTCAATCTTGCCCCTGAACTTCCTAAATACCTATTTAGCGACGAGAAAAAGCTACGCCAAGTACTAATTAATCTTCTCAGCAATGCTGTTAAGTTTACCTCCACCGGAGGCATTACTTTAACAGCAAAACCAAACCCCAAACTCTTAGAAAATACTTGTTCTATCTACTTTGAAATAACTGATACTGGTAAAGGTATAACCACCAAAGAACAAGCAAAAATCTTTCAACCATTCGTACAAACCATTAGCGGCATCCACGCCCAAGGTGGTACAGGGTTAGGACTCGCCATCAGTCGCCGCTTTGTCCAATTAATGGGGGGAGACATTAACTTAAAAAGCAGCATCAACCAAGGTTCTACTTTCAGCTTCAACATCAAAAGCAAACCCATCTCCCAGTCACCTCATCTCCTCCCCCCATCTCCCCATCCCCCCATCCCCCAGTCACCTCATTTCTCTCTCTCCTTCATGTCCCTCAAATGGCTCAAAAAACTACAGCAAGCTGCAATTGAAGTAGATGCTGAGGTAATTCAAAAACTCCTCACAGAAATCCCAGCAAGTTATCAAGCAACGAGAATTAAGCTATTTGAATTAACTTCTAGTTATTGTTTTGATGAAATAATAGAATTAACTGAAGTTGCGATCGCCAATTGCTAATTGTTAAACATTTCTTTATTCATTTTCTAAAATGCTCGAACACCAAATCAGAGATATAGTAACTTCCGAAATTGAAAATCCTACTTTTGGTGTTACTGAACAATATTTGCAGATACATGAGGTTGTGGAAGAAAATGGGTTAATTAAAATTGAGCGAATTGATTTAGAAGGAAAAGATAATTTGGCGATCGCTTATGTTCCTGTTGTCAATGAATTTTTTCACTTCGCAGTTTGTGTCGATTTGCAAGAAAAACGATTTGTAGGAATTCATACAGAACCCTGTAATAGAGTTTATTTACGCGCTATTTCTGATAGTTTATCCCTAGAAAAACTAAAAAGTTTAACGAAGTTAAGTCCAACTAAATCTTGGAATAAAGGAGACTTCAGAAACGAAGATCGTTCACCCTATAAATATAAATTTAGTTCCTTTAAACTACTACCTAATCCTGAACCAGACTCATTTGAAGACAAACTAAAGAAACTCCTTGATTTACTAGAAACTGATCAGCAAGGAGTTACGAATCTTATTGAGAAAGCAGAGGCAAATGTTACTGTAGCAATGAACTTTCACAATGGCAATGGAATGCTTGGAGGAATGTCTATTAATCCTGAAAGTATTAAACGAATGGGTAAGCTCAATTTATCAATCGATTTTGACCTCTATGCAGATGGAAATAAGTTTTTGCAAGATTAGAGTTATCTAACTACTTTTTTTCTTTAAGATAGTAAATACTAACTGGTAGCTAATAATTAATGGCAACAGTAAATCATATCTTTGTTTTAGACATCACCACTGTGCTAGGCTCATCAGCAGTAGGAGGTTTTATTGCCTATCATCTACGCCAGCCTGTTTTATTAGGTTATCTGGTTTGTGGTTTGATAATTGGTCCATTTGGCTTGGGTTTAATTACTCAAATAGAAGAGATAAAATCCTTAGCTGAAATTGGTGTTGCTTTTTTGCTTTTTGCTTTGGGAGTAGAGTTTTCCCTGGCTGAGTTAAAACGGGTTAAAGATATTGCCATCAAAGGTAGCCTCTTACAAATTGGGCTGACTATTGCCCTAGTAGCATTGTTCACCACTATGTTGGGTTGGGTTCAAACTCCGGTAGAAGGAATTTTTATGGGGGCTGTATTATCTCTATCTTCTACCGCCGTTGTGCTGAAAACTTTGACCGAAAGAGGAGAAGTTAATACTATTCATGGTCAGGTAATGTTGGCAGTCCTAATTGCCCAAGATTTAGCTTTAGGATTAATGTTGGCAGTATTACCAGCCCTCAATCAACCAGAGAATCTAATTCCTGCTTTAGTGGCTGCAATAATTAAAGTAGTATTGTTTTTTCTTAGTGCGATCGCTGCTGGGTATTGGCTTATTCCTCGCATCATGACTACTGTTGCCAAAACTGAAAATAGTGAGTTATTTTTATTGACGGTAATTGCTTTATGTTTAGGTGTAGCATTGATAACTGCTAGCTTAGGCTTATCCATTGAAATGGGTGCGTTTGTAGCTGGGCTAACTATCTCCGAAATTGATTATTCAGACCAAGCCTTAGCAAAAATGATTCCCTTAAGAGATACTTTTGCTAGTTTATTTTTTGCCTCTATTGGTATGTTAATTAATCCGAATAGTCTCTGGGGAAATTTGGGCATAATCATTGGGTTTGTCACCCTGGTAATGTTAGGTAAAGCTAGCATTGTGTTTCCCATTATTTGGAAGTTTGGCTATTCTTTTAAAACTGCTGTAATTGCTAGTTTGGGTTTAAATCAAATTGGAGAATTTTCTTTTGTTTTAGCATTGTTGGGGGAAAGGCTTGGCTTTATTAATCAAGAACAATATGATCTTCTCATCGGTACAACAGCAATAACTCTGGTTTTAACTCCCATTGGCATGAAATTCTCTCCAGAAATCGCCCAAAAACTAGCAACCATCCCCATAATTGCTAATTATTTGGAAAGGCAACAACAAAATAGACCCATGTCCATACCTAAAACTATTTGCAATCATATAGTGGTAGCAGGTTACGGGAGAGTTGGTAGAGTTATTGTCAAGGTATTAAGCGATCGCGGTTATCCTCTATTAGTTATTGAAAATAGTGAGGCTGGAATTAGGCGTTTACGTCAAGAAGAAATCCCTTATATTTTTGGGGATGCTGATTCTGAGATGGTTTTGAGTAAATGTCATTTAGACCAGGCTAAAGCTTTAGCAATCGCCTTACCCGATCCTTCTAGTACCCGTATTTTGCTCATGCAAGCCCTAAAAATCAATTCTAAAATAGATATAGTTGCCCGTTCACATAGTGACAAAGAAATCGATTTCTTAACCAAAATAGGGGCAAATGAAGTAGTACAACCTGAGTTTGAAGCAGCCTTAGAAATGGGTAGACAAATTCTTAGTACTCTAGGAGAAAATGAAGAAGAAGTAGGTTCAGTTTTGCAAACAATTCGCACAGATCGTTATCTCAGCGTTAGAGATACTTCCCAAAAAGATTAAATAGTGATTATTGGAAGCAACCTTCAATAACTTTCTGCAATAATTCTGGTGTAACTTGATCAGTGATAGTTACCTCACCAATTGCCGTAGGTAAGACAAAGCGAACTTTCCCTGCTTTCACTTTCTTGTCACTTTGCAAAGCCGCAATAATTCCTTGACTATCTAACCGCTTAGGAATTGTGGTTGGCAAACCAACTTTCGCAATTAACTCATTTTGTCGCTGACTGTCTTCTGGGTTCCACATCTGCATCTTCGTCGCGATCGCCCCTGCTGCTACCATACCTATAGCTACTGCCTCACCGTGGTTAACAGTTTTATAGGCCGTTAAACTTTCAACTGCGTGACCGATGGTATGACCATAGTTTAAAATAGCTCTGATGCCTGCTTCTTTTTCATCTTGACTGACTACATCAGCTTTCGCTTGACAAGAACGCATCAGGATAGTTTGCAGCATTTCTGTATTGATATTTTCTAATCTATCTAGACTCTTGCTTGCTTCTAATTGGTTAAATAAATCTGCATCCCAAATTACGCCGTATTTAATAACTTCCGCCATACCTGCACGAAATTCTCTGATGGTCAAAGTTGCTAAAACTTGAGGATCGATAACTACTAATTTCGGTTGATAAAATGCCCCAATTAAGTTTTTACCTTGGGGATGGTTAACTCCTGTTTTCCCACCCACCGAAGCATCTACCATTGCTAATAAGGAGGTGGGGACTTGCACGAAGTTAATTCCTCTTAACCATGTGGCTGCTGCAAACCCAGTCATATCACCAACTACACCTCCACCCAACGCTAGCAAAGTGGAGGAACGTTCGAGATTTTTTTCTAAGGCGATGTTGTAGAGTTTTTCTATAGAACTGAGATTTTTAAATTGTTCTCCGGCAGGCAAGAGGTAGTGAAAAACTTGGAAACCATTTGATTCAAGGGAGTTGAGAATTGTGTTGCCGTAATGGGCAAAAATTTCTGGGTTGGAAACAATTAAGACTTTTTTCCCTAACCCCAGGGATTGCATCAATTCTCCTACCTGGGGCAAAATACCAGGAGCGATCGCAATTTTATAAGAGTTCTGAGGTAAATTAACAGTAATATCGGTCATTTGTTTGCTAAATTGCTAACGGTATGTTCTTCACTTATTACTTATTACTTATTACTTAAAAAAACCTATTCCCTAAGCACATACCCAACTCCTCTTACTGTTTGAATCAAACGCTTCTCTCCTTCTGCTTCTAACTTCAAACGTAAATAGCGAATATAAACTTCAATAATATTAGAATCTCCCATAAAATCATAACCCCAAACCCTTTCTAAAATTTGGTCGCGGGTGAGGACTTGGCGGGGATGAGAAATTAAATAGTCGAGTAAGTCAAATTCTTTAGCGGTTAATTCTATGAGGCGATCGCTGCGATAAATTTCGCGGGTACTGCGATTCAGTTTTAAGTCAGAAAATTGTAATAAATCAGTATTTTCTTCTTGGGTACGCCGTAAGCTAGCCCTTAGCCTAGCTAGCAATTCTTCCACGCTAAAGGGTTTAACTACATAATCATCTGCTCCCGCATCCAAACCAGCTACGCGATCACTAACTTCATCTTTCGCTGTTACTAAAATTATTGGAGTTTTGTCCCCGGTGAGGCGTAGGCGACGGCAAATTTCCAATCCAGATATTCCTGGCAACATCCAGTCGAGAATAATCAAATCAAAGTTAGTTTCCCTGGCTGTGGTTAAACCCGTTAAACCATCATTGGCAACCTCAACCTCGTAGCCTTCATATTTTAGTTCTAACTCAATAAATTGAGCTAACTTGGCTTCATCTTCAACTACTAAAATGCGGGCGTTCATGTTTTATAAACGTATAAGCTGGGATTTGCCACAAAAACAAGTAGTGACACAGTAAATTACTGTGCCACTACCATATCATTTCTGTGGTTGAGCTTATTGCTTTAGTTAGAAAAGATTAATCTATTCTAAGGCTTGCATCTCGAAAGTAGCTGTATCAGTGTTGAAGTCTAGCTTAACAGGGAAAGCAACAGGATCATCACCATCAACTGCGGGATCAATGGAACTAATGGTAAACTTGGTTACACCTTCGCCATCTTGAAGGGAGTTACCTAAAACTTCTTGGTAGTCGCTGAAGTCAACTTTTTGCCCAGGAGTAAATTCTCCTAACATTTTACCATCAACAGAGACAGTGAATTTGTTGTCAGCATCAATTCCTTGGGGAAAATCGCCGATAGAAGTGAATAGAGAATCTTCAGTCATTTCATAACTATAAGCGTTTACCATCGGAGGATCACACCAAAGTCCAGTAGCTACAGCGACGAAACGGAAACGTCCCCGACTAATTCTTTGGGGTATGACAGGGTTATCTTGAGAAGATCCAGCTTCATCATCAGAGTCACTGTCTGAATCATCATCAGAGTCACTGTCTGAATCATCATCAGAGTCACTGTCTGAGTCATCATCAGAGTCACTGTCTGAGTCATCGTCAGAATCGCTATCTGAGTCATCGTCAGAATCGCTATCTGAATCATCATCACTGCTATCTGAGTCATTGTCAGAATCGCTATCTGAATCATCACTGCTTTCTGAGTCATCGTCAGAATCGCTATCTGAATTGTCAGAATTAGAGGCTACGTCATCATCGGAACTACTGTCATCAGAAGCGGTATCGTCAGAAGAGGTATCACCGGAACTACTGTCATCAGAAGCGGTATCGTCAGCAGCTGTATCATCGGAACTACTATCATCAGAAGAGGTATCAGTACCATCATCCGTAGAGACATCAAGATCCTCTAATTCTTCTTCAGAAAGTTGTCGCAAACCAATTAAACCGGGGAAGATACGGCTAGAAGGGCCGACTTGTTTGTAAGCAACTAAGTTAACCCGGCTGCTAGCTACACCGCGACGAGAAGCACGAGAAGCAACATAATAGCGATCGCCACCTTTTTTAACTGTTCGGATTAGTACTCGTCCTGGGCGAGAAGCTACAATATTGTATTGGTTGACAGCAACTTCAGAAGAAGTAGATAAGTTAAATATGCTGCTGCTAGCTAAACTAACGGAATTGGAGAAGTTGAAGGTGACATTGGAGGTGTTGCTATCATCTTCACCATCATCATCAAGGTTGTTGGTACTTGCATCAACGAAGAGGAAATTAGTGCTGTTTAAATCGAATAAGAAAGCAGTGCTGATTTTGACTCCATTAACAACAGTTGCATCACAAACGTTACAACTAAACCCAGCATTGCTATCGCCACTAACAGAGAAGAATTGATAACCGGTGGTGATGTTTTCACGCTTGAAATTACTGACTCCACCCAAGGCATAAAAATCTACTAAACCGTTTTTACCCTCGGTGCGTAGTTCTAATTTGTTGCTACCTTGCTGAAAGTCTAGTTTAGTATCTTTGCGGTCGGAAACACCACTAAAAGCAATGCCGTCAGCAGCAAATAATGATGTGATACCAGTGCTTTCCCCGTCGATTTTAAATTTATCTATGGGTTGGGTAATATCAATTGTACCGTCTTGCTTTTTAATCTCAAAGCCATCAGGATCACTAACAATAATATCAACTGCGCCAAACTTACCTTTGAATTTGAACTCACTTGATCCGCGAGTACCAACACTTTGAATTTGGAATTTCTTGTTGGTTTCACCGACAAAACGTACTTCGTTGTCGCTAGGATCTAAGTCTGTACCAGCTTGAGGAGTAACATCTTCTCCTTCAAACTTATACTTAATTCTTCTGCCTACTAAAATAGGAGTAACTTGGGTAACATCGCTAGTTTCTCGAAATTCTAAATCAGGAGAAAGAGCGATCGCGCCACCAGTTAAACTAGCCGTAAAGTCTCCTATTTCTAAGTCCCCATCAGAAGGGGTAAATCCTGTCCCAGAAACGCCGCTAACTCCAGGGAGAAATACTAAGGGGGCATCAGTATCATCAGGATCAAGCAAGCTTCCGGTGATAGTTGCGAGGTTAGCAGTGAAGCTATCTACATTGAACTTTAAGCTACTTTCCACTCCGGTAAAAGGTACAACACTACCGTTGGAAGTGAAGGCTACTCCAGAAAGGGTTCCCAATAAAGTACCGCTACCTCCGACTGGAGTTGATCCTGTGGCAGTAAAGTCAGCAGCATTAGGGATGAAAACCGCACTACTGGTCGAACCATTCGCTGTGTCTAACTGTAATTGGTTGATGCCAATATCGAAGAGTTGGACATTACCAGAAGTAGGAATAAAAAATCCTGCTTGACCAGAAGCTGCGCCTCCTGTGACATCAATTTGGGCTTGAACCCCAGGAGTTAAACTTAATGCTAAACCTCCTGCCAAACCTAAACTAAGGGCTGATCTGGTGTATTTTTTCTTCATAACTTTGCTACTCCTTCAGGGTGAATATAGTTTTTTTGGCTAATTGTTAGTTGGAAACAGATTGTCTTGTCAAAGGATGGAAAGAATTCGCTGATTGAAGAATTTGGGAGAATTTATCCCGATGGGCTATTGAAAGCTGGGTATTTATATTGGGGAAGAAATATCAATTTGGCCCCTTAGCAACAAAATCTACCTCTTTCAAAATCAGTCTTGATGGGAACCATGACAGTTCTACTTAAGGGTAGGTTCCCAAAAAGACTGATTTCTAGTACAAATACTTAACTTCGTTTCTGCTTCATTTAGAAACTGAAAGTTGTCCGTATTGCACCGATGAAGATATTGTCATTTTCCGAGTTGTGGCCTGGATCAATTAAATAAATTGCCCCAGGGGTAATGCTGATGTTGTCGGAAACTTGCCAGCGATAGAATAATTCAATGTGAGTGGTAGTTCCTGGTTGATCTCCTGGCCCCGCAAAAACGTTACCTTCGTTAATAAAGCTGGGGATGTTGCGTCCGATGGGTAAATCGCTACTGGTAATTTTAGGTGGCTGACCAATATATAAACCCGCTAAGTCCCCTTCGTTTAAAAGATCATAAACGTTGAGGTAGCCCATCCAGTTGAATGTTTCGATGCTTCCTGAACTACTCACAAAGTCGGAATTGGTGAAGCCAGCCCAACCACCAACGGTAAATTTCTCATTAATACGCCAGTCTACATTAGCACCAAAAGCATCGGTGTTAATTGGCGCTCTCAAAAGTCCTGTCCCAACATTAGGAGAAAGAATGGCTAATTGGTCGTCTCCTATGCCTGTACCTAAACGCCCAAAAGGAGAGTAGGCGTTTATGTATTGTAAGGAAAGATCAATATTTTCAGTGGGAGAAACTCCCAATTGCACGCCAGCAGAGGTTTCACCATTTTCCCCACCAAATAAACCTGTATTGGGATTGTTGCCAGTGCTAGCGGAGTAAACTGCTTGTAGATTAAACTTGTCGCTTATTTGCCAGTCTACACCAAGCCCGGCACTACCACTACCTATGTTGATGATGGGGTTGCGTTGGGCGAAGCGAGAAATTGAACCTTGCCCAGCACTTTCGATACGGTTTACTCCCCGGAAAACGTTGACGGGGTTAACGGCGGTAGGGCCAAAAATTACAGCTAAGCGATCCGTAAGCAGATGACGGAAGTTGAGATCGCTAACAACAACGTTGTTGTTGCCAGTGTTGCCTTCATAAGCAAGACTAGTAAAGTTGGTTAAAGCTGGGGGAGTGGAAGTCGTACTACCGTTTCCGGCAACCAAACCTAATAAAAGAAGGCTACGAGGGTCAAATTGAGTGATTAAGCTGAGGTTGGTGGTGCTAATAAAATTAATGTTAGTATTTTGATCCTCTAAGGGGAAAATTAAACTGGCGGAAAGAGTTCTCTGTCCTACCTTGGACACCAAAAACGCTTTGACCAAAGAGTTTGGTGGTGGTGGAAAATTGAGTTGCTTCTATATCAATGAGGCGGGCTTCTACTGCGTCTACGTTGCCCCGCAAAACCGCAAGTTCGGTGGCAAATTCTTCGACTAATCTTTGATAGGTGTTGCCATCGGAACCCTCGAAGCTTGGTAAGTTGGTTTCAAAGTATTCCATGCAACGACTCAAAGCCGCAGCAAATTCGTAGCGAGTGATGTTTCGTTGCCCCTTAAATGTGCCATCAGGATAGCCAACAATACAGCCATATTTATCGACCATCTTTTGCACGGCTTCAAACCAGAAAGGATCGATGTCGCTTAGTTGGTTAACGCTGGTTACTTGTTCGAGGGGGATTTCTTCATTGTTATAAATGCGGATTTGGTCAAGAATTTCTTGTTCTTTAGCACCTTCAACTCCTGAGTCTTGGGGCAGAAATTCTGTTTCTACTGGTGCAATAGGCTCTGAGTTTAATTCAGGATCAACTAAATCTTGAACTAAAAACTGCGACTCTTGTTCTGATTCTAATGAGTCTTCCGGTAAGATTGCTGCTTCAGAAATATCTGCTGCCTGAACGGATTTGGCCCCCATTAGACCTAACACTGTTAATAACAGAACCGAGAAAGTATGCAGGGAAAAATAGGATTTCAACTTCATGGCATCTAAACTCCTCAAAACACCTAAGTTTTTATCTTATCCTGCATTTTGATCAAGTCTAGGGATTTTTAGATAAATGCAAAGTAATTTCCTGATAACTACGCAATTAATGTTTTTCTATAGGGGAAGTCTTTCTTTTACAAGGGTATATACGCAAAAAAATATTGCTGTTGATTTTGTTTTTTGTTTTGGGAACTTTAAGTTTAAAAACTCGTCTTTACTTTATTCTAAACCAATAATTTGCAATGATTTATCTAATACTTCATCAGGATCAAAAGGTTTGGTCATATATAAATCTGCTCCTACTTCTATGCCCTTTTGCTTGTCGAATTCCTGCCCTTTAGCGGTTAGCATGATGATGTAAATACCTTTTAATTGCAGTTCTTTTTTAACTGTTTTACAAACATCAAAACCATTCATTTTTGGCATCATCACATCTAAAAAAACTAACTGAGGAAGTTCTGTTTTAATCTTTTCTAAAGCTTCCTCTCCATTGCTAGCCATCAACAACTCAACACCTTCATCTTCTAATTCTTCTAAAGTTTGTTCGAGGAGTAATCTGATATGGGGTTCGTCATCGGCAATTAATATTTTCTGCTCCATATCCCTAGCTCCTTGGCAGTTGAGTCAGTATTTAACTTCAAATACTTCTATAGCATTTTTTTTACCTTTCACTTTAACTATGCCAAAATTTTCAAAGTCAAAAGTATCTTTAGTTACATCATAAATGCTACGGCTAACTAAAATTTGTCCTCCTTTAGCTAAAGATTGCAACCGAGAAGCGATGTTAACTTCATCACCGATGGCTGTATAGTCCATATGTTTAGGAGAACCAATGTTACCTACTACTACCTTACCAGAGCTAATACCAATTCCTGTAGGAAAGTTCTTTCTGATCCAAACTTCGGGGATGGTTTGGATGCGTTTTTGCATATCAATGGCTGTGGCGATCGCTTTTTGTTCTGTGTTGAGAGTGCTAGAAGGAGCGCCAAAAAAGGCGACAATCATGTCCCCGACTAATTTGTTAACTGTACCTTGATGGTCAAAAATCACATCTACCATGTGGGTGAAATATTCATTCAAATAAGCAACTATTCTTTCTGGGGCTAGTTCTTCACATTTGCCAGTAAAGTTTCTAATATCAGAAAATAAAATGGAGACATCTTTTTTATTAGGTTCGAGGCTAATTCCTTCTTTATCTGATAAAATAGTTTGCACAACTTGAGAAGTAACGTAACGCTCTAAATTATTTTTGATCCGCTCTTCTTTGAGCTTATTTTTATGCAAAAGAGCGTTTTCAATGGCAGTAGCAGCTTGAGAAGAAATAGCGGCAAGCAATTTTAAGTCTGCTGCTGTGTATTGAACATTTTGAGTGCTACAAAGATTAATCGCCCCAATTGGTAAATCTTTAGCTTTTAAAGGAGCGCAAATTAAAGATGCTGTTTCGTGATGATAAGGCAGATAGCGAGAGTCTGCGACAACATCGTTAACAATTTCTGCTTTCCCTGTTTTGGCTACATAACCGGCAATACCTTCTCCTAATTGGATATTAGTTTTCAGGAAAGATTCATCCCCCGCCGTGGCGACAATTTCTAGCTCTTGTTTTTTAGGGTTGAGCAACATAACTGAGCCACTTGTAGCTTTGATAATTGTCATTGCCTCGTTAAGTATCAATTTGGCAATTTCTTCAAGTTCTAAACTCGCAGAGAGTTTTTCTGAGAGTTTATAAATTAGATTTAGTTCTTTATATCTGTCTAAAGTTTCCCCCGCTAAAGCTTTTTTTTCTAGTTCTTGACGGGCGAAACAAGTAAGCAAGTTGGCTAAAAAGCTAATGTCTTGTTTACCGATTACCCAACCTAAAAGTTGTTCTTCAATGATAACAGGATATTTATATAGAGAATATTTTAAATCTTCTCCCAAGATTAAATTACTTTCTGCATCTCTAATACTAACTGGAGTTGCTACTGTTTCTATAGTCTTGATTATAGTCTGCCGAACTTCTTTTTTTCCTAGCAGACGCTTAAGTTTTAAACTATTTACTTTACCTTGCCTGCTAATCAATTAGCCCCCTAATTTAATAGTCACTATAAGAACCTCGTAAATTTAACCTGATTCATTGCTAAAGTATCATCCTCCTTGAGATAAGTTTTACTAAAATTCAGGAGAAGATGAAGCAGAGTTGTTTTTATCTGCCAAGAAAATAAAAACAGTATTATTCAGTCCTTTTTCAAAACGCAAACTCTGTGCTAATTCAGAATTTTTTTCCTTAGTCATATAAGTATAGGGAGAGGTCATTTTTTCTTCTAGTTTTTCTTTGTTTAAAGTCTCCACCATTTTGTAACCTCGACCTTGCAATATTTCAGTGAGTATTTTAACTGTGTTTTGCTCTTTTTCAATAAATAAAACTTCTTTGTGGGTATTTTCCTGAGTTATAAGAAAACTGATTTCATCTAAGAGTTCTTCAGCATTAATTGGTTTATTTAAGTAGCGTTCCACGCCAATTTTATACCCTCGTTCTTTCTTTTCTACAATAGAAAGAATAATAATGGGAATATCAAAAGATCGTGGGTCGTTTTTCAATACTGCTGCTGCATCTAAACCATTCATTTGCGGCATCATCACATCCATAATAATCAAATCAGGTTTATTCTCTTTAACTTGATTAATTGCTTGCCAACCATCTTCAGCTTGGCGAATTGTATAACCTTGTGGCTGTAGTTGTTGAGTAAGAAGTTCGCGAATACTAGAATCATCATCTACTACAAGAATTGATTTTGGAGTATGATTTTTATTGAGCAATTTTGGTTTAATGGGATAACTCAATTCAGTAACAAGGTTATTTGAATTTGATTTTTGAGCAGAAGCAGGTTTATGTAAAGGAATTGGTAGAGAGAAGCTGAAAGTACTACCTTGATTTAGTTCACTTTCCAACCAAATTTTACCGCTGTGATGTTCAACTATTTGTTTACAAATAGGCAATCCTAAGCCTGTGCCTTGGGGTTTGTCTGTCAAAGTATCTCCTAGCTGTTGGAAGCGTTGAAATACTTTATCTTGATGCTCTAAAGCAATTCCTGTTCCTGTATCTATAATCTGAAAAATTATCTGTCCTTCTTCTTGATAAGCTTGGCAAGTTACAGAACCTTCCTCTGTGAATTTAATAGCGTTGGAAAGCAGATTAATAAGAACTTGAATTAAGCGATCACGATCACCAATTATTTCTGGAAGTTCTGGATTGATTTTTTCAATGATTTGCAAACCCTTTTGTTCAAAAAGCGCTGAAGTCGAGGCGATCGCCCTTTGAGCAATATTCTGAATAGAGACAGTTTCTTCTTTCCACTCAACTTTACCTGCCTCCATTTTAGCTAAATCTAACACATCATTAATTAAGGCAGTAAGTCTTTCTCCTTCGGTGACAATAATATTAAGATTATTCTTGACTTGTTTGATGGCTCTGGTGGTTTTATTCTCCTCAGTATTAGTAGCGGGGAAAATAACTTCTTCTAGCTTCTTTTTGATTAACTTAGTAAAACCTAATACAGAAGTAAGGGGAGTTCTTAAT
Organism: uncultured cyanobacterium; assembly: GCA_963793425.1. Taxonomy (GTDB): domain Bacteria; phylum Cyanobacteriota; class Cyanobacteriia; order Cyanobacteriales; family CAWCAG01; genus CAWCAG01. The sequence continues at coordinate 459,781 of CAWCAG010000005.1, forward strand.
TCATGAGAAACGGTAGAAATAAAGTCGGTTTTAAGTCTGTCTACTTCTGTTAAACGCTTGTTTTCTTTCTGGAGAAACTTGTATAAATCAACTATTTCCTCATTAGCTTCAGCAAGTTCTTCTGTACGCTTCTCTACCCTAATTTCTAACTCCTCATTTAGCCTTTTCAAAGCCGCTTCAGTTTCTTTTCGTTTAGTGATATTGCTCAAAAAAATTGATAATCCTTCTTTGTGAGGATAGGCACGTACTTCTAACCATTGTTGAAGAGAAGCAAAGTACTGCTCAAAGGTAACAAGTTTACCCTTTTTAACTGCATTGTAATACTTCTTTTGAAATGGTGGCTCTGATGCTTCTGGAAAGACTTGCCAGAAACTAAGGCTTGTTAAGGCGGCTGTTTCTTGAGATAAAAGCTGACTAGCTTGGGGATTAAGATAGGTGATATTCCAATGAGAGTCTAAAGCCAGAAAAGCATCAGTAATACTTTCTAAAATTTTGATGGTTTTACGATTTGCTCGAACAAGTTTATCTATTATAATGTAAGCCAAACAAGCAAAAATAGTTAAAGATAAAACATAAGCGATTAAACTATAAATATTAGTTGTTTCTATTGCTTTTTGATAATAATTACTGTAAGTTTTTTCTAATTCTTCACTTAACTCTGCACTAGGAAGAGCCAGGATTTTTGCAGTAAGCCTATTAACTTTAGGCTTGTTGACAAGAATAGCTTGACTTTGAGAAATTGCAGTAGCAATCAATTCATTTTCTTTCTCTGGGTAGCTATCTTTCAAACGGTCAAGTACTTCTAGCTGGTTGGCAATGTTGAGGTATTGTTTTTCATCTCCTTGGAAATTATTAACAACAATTTTGTAGAACAAATCATCAAGAAGTAACTGTAAAGGTTTACTTTGAATTGTGATCGGAGACTCTTCTAACTCAGTAATAATAGTTGGCAATTCTTCTAAAGAATCTCGAAGCAGAGCATTTTTGCTTTGAAAGTCTTTTACTAAAAGAGCCTTCTGTTGCATCACTTCTTCTCTTTCTCTTAAAATAGCTCTAAGTTCATCTTGTCCTTCAGCTTCGATAAAGCTAGGAACTTTGAGTAGCTTATTTTGTAGTTCTTGCTGTACTTGTAAACGCTTTTGAAAAGTCTGGTGGGAAGCTAACAGTTCGTACCTAGCTTTGAGAATATCTTGATTAAAGGTAGCATCTTTTTCTTTCTGGGCAATCAAAGCATCACGATAGCGATAATGTTCTCCAACATTGATAGCTCCACTCTTAGCAATAACTACGATAATTAATGCTACAGAACTTGTAGCAGTCAAAATGCTGAGTATTTTTGCAATTCTCATCCAAAAACTTCCTAGTTGCTGTTCCACAAACCAATTAAGGGACTTGCAGTGCAAGTTCCTTAATGAAGTTAGTAGATGACAACCTAGTTAAACCAATCATAAAAATTAGATTAGAGGAAAGGATCTAGCTTGAGGATGATATAATATATTACCAAGGCAAAACTTCCCCTTTTGCGTGCCAGAAAGTACCTGTGTTCTCTAAATTTAATTCCTTGATTCTCTGTAACAAACCGGCGGCTGCTTCTGAGGCTGGTATGCCTTGGTTTCCGGTCATATCAGTACTAACCAAACCAGGATGTAAAATTGCGACAGCAATACCTTGGGGCTTAAGATCCAAAGACAAAGATTTCCCTGCCATAGAAACAGCAACTTTGGACATACGATAACCATAGGAACCCCCAGAAGTGTTATCTTCTATAGAACCCATGCGACTAGTAACAATGCCAATTTTGGAACCAGAGTGAAGATTGGGCAACAAAGCTTGAGTTACTCGCAAAGCCCCAAGAGAATTGGTTTTAAATTGTTGCATCATCCCGTCAAAGTTGAGGTCATTAAGAGTGCTTCTTGACCAAATTCCGGCGTTATTAATGAGAATATCTAGGGATTTTCCTTGCAAGCGTTGGGCTAAATCAGCAACAGAGGAAGCCTCGCCGATATCAACTCCTGTTTCTACTTGTACTCCTAAGCTATCAAGTCGAGATGAACTTTGACGACAAGCAGCAATAACTTCCCCCCCTGATTCTTTCGCTTGTTTAGCTAATTCGTAACCGATACCGCGATTTGCCCCTGTGATTAAATAGGTAGTCATTTTATTTATCATTTAACATTTAACATTTCGTTCAAGTTTATAACTTGTTTTGGCTGAGGTTGGATTATCTTAGTGTTGAGGTTGTTTTTTGTAAGCATTTCTTGAAACTTTTCTAGGCTACCTTGAGAACTTAATAAAGAAACCAGTAGCCCTTGATAACTTACCTCTTTGGCATCAGCAGTCGGTAAAATAAATTTTGGTTGTAACCATTTTGATACTTGCAAAGCGCTTTCTTGCCCTTTAATAATCGGTCCAACTAAGGGCAAAGCTAAACTAACCAAAGGAGTAATCACCACATCTACTGGGGCTAGGTTTTTGATTTCTGGGTCATGGTTGCCGTGGGGTTCGTAGTATAAACTTTGCTTAGTGGTCAAATCCTTGAGTATGTAACCATTTTCTTTTAAAGTTGGCCCAATAGGGGAACCAGGTACAGCTTTGACTTCAACTTGATCAGCGAAGGTGAAACTTTCCCCATGTTCCAAGGTGGTAATTTGGCTATAACCTAATTCCTGAACAACCTTAGCCGCATTAGGGGAAGCAACTACAGGAATATCATGGTCTAATTGCTTTAAAGTTGGGGGATGGGCATGATCTTCCAAACCTTGAGAAAGGAGAATCAGATCAATAGATTCAGGAATCTCTAAAGCTTGGGGGCGTTTGCCTTCAAATAACCAAGGTGAGTTAGCAAACACTAAAGAATCTACTAACCAAGGGTCAAGTAGAATATTTTGTTTACCTATGTTTAAAATCCAGGAGTTATTATCTAACCAAGTAACTTGCATAAAAATTTATCTTTAACTTCTGCCCTTATTTTAATAATCTTTAACAATAAACAACTCCTTTCCCCATGAATCTAGACTCAGAAATTCGTCGCTTACTGGATTTAATGCCTGCATCAGGACGGATGAACACCAAAATCGTTAATAAGCCTCAACAGAGTAAGGTACTTGTGACAGACTTTCCCTATCCTTGGAAGCGAGGAAATCGCCCTATTTATATCAACTTCGATTTGTGGAAACTTTTACCCGCCGGGGCAAGGGATTTATTACTTTTGAGAACAATTAGTTGGTTAACTGGGGTCAAATGGTTTAAGCCAGATTTATACCAAGGAATTGTGCTTTTAGGGGCTGTGGATGGTGTTATTGAACTAACTCAAGGAGATGCTTTAGGGTTTTTGGTAGCAGGAGGTTTAGGTGCATTAGCAGCTAGTCAAATTTGGCAACGCAATCGTAGTTCCCAAAAGGATATTGATGCCGATGAAGCAGCAATTAAAGTTGCCCAAAGAAGAGGCTATAGTCGTACAGAAGCTGCAGCCAATTTATTAAAAGCAATTGAAGAGGTGGCTAAAATAGAAGGCCGTTCCAGCTTAAGTTTTTCTGAATTAATTCGCACCCAAAACCTCCGCACTATCGCCAATATATCTACAGTAGGCGTACCGAAATCAGTTATCAATGATGCCTAACGGCAACGGCAAGCCGTACATTGATAACTGACCATCGATCATTGATCATTGAAAAGATACCATTTTACAGTTTTCCTCAGCCCTTCTTCAATAGTTACAGAAGGAGTCCAGCCTAGTTCTGTTTTGATTTTACTTGAGTCTATTGCATAGCGGCGATCGTGTCCTGGTCTATCTTTGACGAAACTAATTAAATTGTGGGCGGGGCTAACCGGTAAATCAGTGGCTAACTCATCCATTAACTGACAAATAACTTTAACTAAATCAATATTTTTAACTTCATTGTTACCGCCAATGTTATAAACTTCTCCTGGTTTGCCTCGATGAATAACTCGATCTAAAGCTTGACAATGATCCAAAACATAAAGCCAGTCTCTAACATTTTGCCCGTCTCCATACACTGGCAAAGGTTTACCTTGGAGGATATTTGTACAGATAAGAGGAATTAACTTTTCAGGGAATTGGTAGGGGCCATAATTATTGGAACAGTTGGTAATTATAGTTGGTAGGTTGTAGGTATGGTAGTAGGAACGGACAAGGTGATCACTGCCCGCTTTTGAGGCTGAGTAAGGGCTATTGGGGGCATAGGGAGTAGTTTCTTGAAAAGGAGGATCTTCAGGACTTAAGCTGCCGTAAACTTCATCGGTGGAGACATGAAGGAAAAGTGCTGGAGATTCTGGTTGGTAGTAGTGGCGAAAGGCTTCGAGGAGGGTAAAAGTGCCAAGGAGATTAGTTTGGATGAAGGCATCGGGACTTACAATAGAACGGTCAACGTGGGATTCTGCTGCGAAGTGGGCGAGGATATCAATATTTTCTGCTTTGAGAAGATTATCTACTAAAGGGCGATCGCAGATATTCCCTTTAACGAAGCGAAAATTTTCTTTCTCTTGCCAAGCTTTGAGGTTATCTAAGTTTCCTGCATAGCTAAGGGCATCAAGTACAACAACCCGATCTTGAGGATAGTTATCACACCAATGATGGACAAAATTAGTACCAATAAATCCCGCCCCTCCCGTAATTAATAAACGGCGTGGTTTTCTTGAGGAAAGATTTTTGTTTGAAGCAGTATTCATGAAGCAACTATTTAAAAGTCAAAAATATTATTTCATGTAGCGAACGGAATAAGCAGATTGTTAGAAGTGTGAGTAATTCTGGCAAGAAAACTAGAAAGCTATTTCCTTGGTAGTTGTTGCGATCGCAATAAATATGCAGCAATCTTATTTGAAATCTAAACCCAGAATGAAGCTTGTCAATACTGCAATTTTGGATTTTTGTCAAAAAAACTTTGAAAGTCACCTCAAAATTAGTCACTTCAGTCTTCTTCTTGGTAAGGGGTTTTGAGGCAAAAAAGCTACTTAATTAACGATTTGTCGAGGTTGTAGAGATTGTGTTTTATTTTTGAACATAAGTATAGTAGTATGACTTTTTTGATTATCCCATAAAACTACGCAAATGCGTCATTTGCAGCAATTTTTTACTCTTGACATTTTTTAAGTTGAAGTTATGTAAATTCAGAATATTTGATGTAGAAGTCAGCTTGTCTAAATAATTACTTATATTTGCTGGTTGCATCTTTCTTTCTTGAAGTGATATTATGTATATGGTGGAAAAGGTGTGCGCTTAAAAACCGTTTTCCAAAGCAAGTATTTAAGAGATTAGCAACTAGCAACACTGAATACCTTGATGGATATTTTTGTTAGGAATTATTGTTGCTTCCTTGAAGCTCTTCATGCTGAAGCAAAAGCAAACAAAACAGACCAAACGCCAATATAGATAGCCCTCCGAAAATCAAAGAACCACCTTCTATATGCCAGTAAGTAAAGGCTTTTTGATGGCGGGAAGCAACTAAAGCTGCCAAGAAAGCAACCCTAACTCCGTTAATAGCGAATCCTAATAGAATAGCAGCCATTAAAACTAAGATTCTTTTAGTCCAATTAGCTAAGGGAAACATGAACAAGAAAATCACGGCTAAGCCAAAAAGGTAAAGCATACTTTCCAAGCCTGAACAGTCTTGCAGTACGGTTATGCCTCCGGCAGGGAGAATGATTTTCTCTTCTTGAATTGAGACATCAAAACCTAAATACATAAGAAGCAAAGAAGAAAACTTGGCAACGATGGCAGAAGGATCTATTAAAGGATAAATTAAGACTTTAATACCAAGAATGAAAAGGATAATCAGTGCTTGCCAGTACTGTTTTAAGCCCCTGAAACCAGAAGCAAGTAAGCCAATGGCTAAACAACCTATCAGAGGTAAAAGTCTTAGCGGCAACAGGTATTGAGGAAAAGAAGGTAAGAAGTTAATATCTGTCGCTGTTGCACTTCTCCAAAGGAATAAAGTAATTAATATTCCTCCTACAACGCTAGGAATAATTGTAGTTTCTCTTTGCCAGTTATGGCGTTTTTCCCAAAGAAGAGAAAAGACTGCTGTACCAAAAATAAGACTCATACCCAAGTGAGAAAAATCCTTGATTCTCCAAATTAAGCTTAAATAAATAGCGGTTAAGGCTACGACTAAGGCAAGCAGCCAAAAAGAAGGAATTTTAAATGGTTTAGCAAAAGAAAGCAAAAGGCTTTTCATATCCATAAAAATTTTCACAAGCTAAACTAATAATTGATTGATGATGCCTAACGGCAACAGCAAGCCGTACACTGATCATTGATAACCGATGACTCCTAAACCCCACCAAGCCTTAGTCGAAGAAATTGATTTGATGATTCGGGCGCGGTATCCTTTAATTTATATAGTAGCGGTAGAAGAAGAACCTGTAGAAGAAGTCCTTGATGCTGTTGCGGCACAATCTCAGCCATCGCGCAAGCTTTTATTGTGGGATTTGGTTAGGGGTTGGAGTGATAATGGTTCTGATAAGGGTTCTGTTATGGCTGCCCTGGGACGCATTCGTAAAGTTTCTAGCCAGGAAGCAACTATTTTTGTACTAAGGGATCTACACTATATTTTGCAGAATCCTGGTTTAGATCGTAATGCCCCAGTTGTCAGGGAAATTAAGAATCTCACCAAAGAATTGAAACGTGATCGCAAAACTTTAATTCTTACTAGTCATACTTTAGAAGTTCCCCCTGAATTTAGCGAAGAAGCGACGGTAATTGATTTTCCTTTACCTAATGTTGAAGAAATCGATTATTTAATTACTCAGTTAGTTGTTCCTGATAAGTTGAAAATAGCTGGGTTGGCTAAAGAACAGTTGGTAAAAGCTTGTCAAGGGTTAAGTCGCACCCGCATTTGCCGTGTCTTAGCTAAAGGCTTAGCCGCCAAACAGCAGGTAGATGAGTCGGATATTGATGGGGTTTTGGCACAGAAAAAACAAGCTGTGCGGCAAACGGGTATCTTAGAATTTTATAACACCCAAGAATCCCTCAAATCTGTAGGAGGATTGGAAAACCTCAAACAATGGGTGAGAATGCGCCAAGATGCTTTTACCGAACAAGCAAGGCGTTATGGCATTCCTAACCCTAAAGGTATCTTACTTGTGGGTATCCAAGGTACAGGAAAATCTCTCTCCGCCAAAACTATTGCCCATGAATGGCGCTTGCCTCTATTGCGCTTAGATACAGGACGCTTATTTGGTGGTATCGTGGGGCAAAGTGAAGCCAGTGTGCGACGCATGATAGCAATTTCTGAAGCTATGGCTCCTTGTGTGCTGTGGATTGATGAAATTGATAAAGCTTTTGGTAATATAACCAGCGGTATAGATGGCGACTCTGGGACAACCCGCCGTGTATTTGGTAGCTTAATTACTTGGATGCAAGAGAAAACAGCCCCAGTATTTATTGTTGCCACAGCCAATAATGTCCGCATCTTACCAGCAGAATTATTGCGTAAGGGGCGCTTCGACGAAATCTTTTTCTTAAACCTACCTACAGAAAAAGAAAGAGAAGATATTTTCCGAGTTCACCTACAACCGCTGCGCCCTAGCCGTTTGCGAGAATTCGATCTCAACAAGTTGGCGAAATTAGCCCAAGATTTTAGTGGTGCAGAAATTGAACAAGTAATTGTTGATGGTATGCACAATGCCTTTGGGAGTATTATTGATGGGCAAAGAAGAGATTTTAATACCGAAGATATCCTCAAAGCCATTGACGAAACTGTCCCCTTGGCGGCGATCGCCCGTCAACAAATTGAAGATTTAAAACATTGGGCAGCAGAAGCTGGGGCAAGGACGGCTTCTCAGGATACTCAATTAATAGAAGAGTTAAAAAGATTCAGCATTCAACGCGGAATTGGCCCTTTAGAAGTTGATTGATTAGCAAAAAGTCTAGAATAGGAAAGGAGGTTTCTAACTTATGTCACATTTTACAGCAATTAAAACAGAAATTCGCGACGTTGATGCCTTGGTGAAATCCTTAGATGATGTTGGTTTCAACCAAGTAGAAGTACATCAAGAAGCACAAAACCTTTATGGTTATCAAGGAGATGTGCGAGAACAAACCGCAGAAATTGTTATTCGCCGCCAGTATATTGGACAAGCGAGTAATGATATCGGTTTCAAACAGCAAAGCGATCATACTTTTGAAGCGATTATTTCTGAGTATGATCGCAGCAAGTATTCTCAAAATTGGTTAAACGAATTAACCCAGCGTTACGGCTATCATACTCTGATGGCAACTGCCCCAACACAAGGTTTTGCTATTGAAGAAGAAGAAACCTTAGAAGATGGCACGATTAGAGTTGTTGTTGCTAAGTGGATGTAAAGGGAGATAGGGAGGTGGGAAGAGGACTATTAGCCATTAGCCACTAGCCATTAGCTAAAATGTTCAATGTTTAACAACAAATGATAAATGAAATTATGTCTCACTTTACTACTATTAAAGTTGAAATTAAAAACGGCGAAATTCTGCACCAAGTCTTGCAAGAATGTGGCTATCAAGTGGAATCTCAAACTAACGTACGGGGTTATCAAGGTAATACCACAGAAGCAGAATATGTCATTCGTCAAAGTAATGGTTATGATTTAGGTTTTCGCCGTAACGGTGAAAACTATGAAATCGTTGCTGATTTTTGGGGTGCAAAGATTAATCAGCGTGATTTTATTAATAAAATTAGCCAAAAATATGCCCATAAAACCCTAATGCAATCTGTGCAAGAACAAGGTTTTGACATAGAAACAGAGGAAATTTTAGATGATGGTACTGTTAGAGTAGTTGTTGGTACTTGGACTTGAAATCATTAATTATCAATTATCAATTAATAAACGCTTATCTTGACGAATCAAAGAACTTAACTCTTGGGCTGGTACAGGGCGGCTAAAGAAATAACCTTGTATTTCATCACATTTATGCTCGCGAAGAAAATCTAACTCTTCTTGAGTTTCTACCCCTTCAGCAATCACCTTTAAGTTAAGAGTATGGGCCATATTGATAATTGCTTGAGTGATAGCAATATCTTTATCATCAAGGTTAATATTGCGTACAAAACAGCGATCAATTTTTAAGTTATTGAAGGGAAACTGTTTTAAATAACCTAAAGAAGAATATCCTGTCCCAAAATCATCAATGGAAATAGTAATACCTAACTTTCGTAATTCTCGTAAAGTAATAATAGCGTTATCAATATCCTGCATCAACAAACTTTCAGTAATCTCTAATTCCAAAGATTCTGGTTCAACACCTGTTTCTTGAAATATTTTTGCCATCTTCTGTTGCAAATCATCTTGAGAAAACTGGCGTGCAGAAAAGTTAATTGCAACACGAAAACCTTCTACTTCTTTAGTCCAGTTTTGTAGTTGCTGACAAGCTGTTTTTAAAACCCATTCTCCAATAGGAATAATCCAACCAGTTTCTTCTGCAATGGGGATAAATTCTACTGGAGAAATTGAACCTAATTCAGAATGATGCCAACGTAATAAAGCTTCTGCCCCAACAATCTTTCCTGTTTTTAGCTCTACTTGAGGTTGGTAGTGAATCTCAAATTCAGAATTTTCTAAGGCGGTATAAAGGCTCCCCTCTAGCTGTAATTGCCTTTGGGAACGGGTGTTTATTTCTGAGGTATAAACTTGACAAAGATTACCTCCTTCCCTCTGAGCTTGCCACATAGCTGCCCTAGCATTTTTGATTAAACTATCAATATCCTCCTCGTCTTCTGGATAGAAGCTCATACCAATACTAGCAGTAACAAAAACTTGTTTGCTATCTAAAATAAAAGGATTAGCTAGAGCATTTAAAATAGCCTTAGCTCTCACTTCAGCTTCAGACTTATCATCAATAAGAGTGAAAATAACGGCAAAATCGCTGGTACTTAACTTTGCCACTATATCGCCTTCGCCAACATAAGAAAGCAGCCGCTTTGCGATCGCCTTAATTAAAGAGTCACCATAAACTTTCCCCCAACCTGTATTAAGATGAGCAGTACGATCTAAATCAATAGTTAGTACAGAAATAATCTGTTCACTTTTGCTTGCTAATTGCTTAACTTGGTTGAATTGCTCTCGTAATAAAAGTTGATTCGGTAATTCTGTCAAACTATCGTAGTAAGCTAACTTCTTAAGTTGCGCTTCTACTTCTTTGAGACGAAGATTAATAGCTTGGCGCTTGCTCAACTTTTCTAATTGAACATTAACCGCAGCTAGTAATTCAGCCCTGGTAAAAGGTTTAGTTAAATAATCTTCTGCCCCCAACTCCATACCTTGTCGCATATCCATTTTGCTAACTTTGGCAGTTAGAAAAATAAAAGGAATATCAGCACTAACAGGATTGTCTCTTAAGGTCATCAGTACCCCATAACCATCCATCTCAGGCATCATAATATCGCAAATAATTAAGTCTGGCTGATGATCTAGAGCTGCTTGAACCCCCAGACAACCATCTTCAGCATCAACAACCTCAAAACCTTCTGCCATGAGAATTTCACCCATGATCTCGCGGATATCTTCTTGGTCTTCTATTACAAGAATTTTGGTCATATCTCTAAATTATTTCGGTCAATATTCAATGAACGACAGCTTAAGATAACTAGTATCAGTAATTATTTAGGCAAGATAATAGTAGCTAGAGATCAACTCTTTTCTTAACATTTGGCTCTGGTTTTGTTGGTAAGGTGATTTGTACATTAGTTTCTCGGTTTGGTACGCTTTCGATAATTAATTTTCCCTGATTTAATTCCGTAAGACGCTTTGCTAGAATCAACCCTAAACCCGACCCTTGTTGCTCATGAATTTTACGTTCAAATTGCATATAAGCTCCTAGCTTAGCAATTTGCTCAGAGGTCATACCAATCCCTGAGTTACGAATAGAAATTTTCACGGTTTCTTGTTGAGAACTAGTTTGGACAGATACAGAAGTTCCAGGACTAGAAAACTTAAAAGCATTATCCAAAACTTCTTCAATTATTTTTGTTAGTTGTCCCTCAGAAATATTAACAGTAAAAGGCTCTAACTCTAAAATTAAATCAGTTTTTCTTTCCTCCTTGCCAGCTTGCTCAAGGCAAAGTTGAGCGATCATTTTTTCTGTGTAAGCAACTATTTCTTCTTTTCTGATCAGTTGCCCTTGAGATTGAGGATCTTTTTCTAACAACTCTAACTCAGCATAAAGAAGAAAATTTTGCGTTGTTCGGTATAATCTCTCACCAGAACTATGGATGTACTTAAGCATTTGTAAAGAATCATCCCTAGAGGTAATGTCATAGTCTTCAATGAGAATTTGCGAAAAGCCAAGAATACCATTAAGAGGGGTATGGAGTTCGTGGGGGAGAGAACGGATCAGGTTTCCCCTTAACTCATCAAGTTCTTGTTGGGATTGTTTTTTAATCTCTTTTTGCTTTTTTTGCCTCGCGGTAATTGCCCCCAGCAACTCTTCTCTACTGAAGGGTTTGCTAAGATAATCATCTGCTCCTAATTGCATTCCTTGACGGAGATCAGATTTAGAAGCTTTAGCTGTGAGAAAAATAAAAGGTACTGTATTGGTGCTAGGATTTTTGCGAAGTTCTTGCAAAACGCCATAACCATCTAACTTGGGCATCATAATGTCGCAAATGATCAAATCGGGGACTTCTGTTCGTGCTAAGTTAACACCAACCTCCCCATTTTCAGCATCAATAACCTCAAAATCTTCTGCCATTAAGATTTCACAGACAATTTCGCGGATGTCTTCTTGGTCTTCAATTACGAGAATTTTAGTCATGAAGTCTATTTAGGAAATTAGGTAATAGGGAATAGGCAATAGAGTCAAGAAATACAGGGTTTTAGGAATGATTGGAATTGCTATAGTTACTATTTTAATCTTGCTTCTGGATAAGTCCAATTGTAGGTAAAAATCAGTTATTGATTTAAGCTTTTAATAACACAGCCAAGGGTTGTTAATAGAGTAATTACTCTCCCTACTAAATACATTAAGGTTCCTCTATAAAAAATTTTTACTTGGTGTTTTCCTGGAGGAATAGAAACTTCTAATTGTCCGGAAGAACTTGCTTTTGTCGGTACTTTTTCCCCATCTATTTTTATCTGCCAACCAGGATAGTAGAAAGTTCGCAACCTTACTTGGCGAGGGGCAGAAGTTAAATTATTAGCTTCAAACTGACGCATACCATAGTCCCAGTTTTTGATAGTTAGGTTAGTTTCTGTGCCGTCTTTCCAGGCTAGTAAGGGATAAAATTGCTGGGGAGGCATAGCTAAAGTGGCTTCTTTTGCCCGGTATTCTGGTACATCCACTAAAGCTAAACCATCGCTGAAAACATAGTGCCAATCCATCAGTCTTGTACCTAAACCTTGATGAGGTTCACCAGGAAATTTCTTCGCTGCGGCTAAGCTAGCAAAATGAGCGATCGCCTCTGGTTGATAATCTGCTCTTTGGGTTACTTTTACTCCTTGTAAGATCGTGATTATAACCAAACTCCAGGTAGCAACACTTAATCCCCAGGTAGATAGGAGAGAGAAGGAGACTGGGAGACTGAGAGGCTGGGTAAGGGTAATAGCATCTGAAAGTTTTGCCCCTGCTTGATGGAGTAGATAGCCTAAAAGTAAAGGGATTGTGACGGTGGCTAGACTCAACCAACGCCAAGAAAACTGAATCTGTTGTAAGGGGACTAACAATTGATATACCCAAGCCAAGATACTAGTAGTCATCAAAAGAGCAAACAGACTGATGAATAGCCAAAATGCGACTATATTTTCAGTATTCCTATTTCTTGGGCAAAATTGAACAACTAGCCCCAAACTTACTACTGCCAACATACTTAACCAAGGGACGATGAGTTGTTGATCAAACCAATGATCACTAAACTTAATTGCCCAATTCCTAGATATTTCTAAGAGTAGGCGATGTTGAGGAAGATATTCGGTGAAAGTGTTGAAGGTATCAATTTGAATAAATCTGCGATCGCCAATTACCGGTAATAAATAAAAAGCAGTCCAGCTACAGGCTAAAATAAATCCTCCGTAGCAGCCTTTTACCCCCTGCCAACTACCAAAAAACCAAGGCAAAAATAGCCACACACAAGTAAATATTAATAAAGTAGGTAAGTGGGAAAGAATTAGTAAACCGTAGATAAAGGCTAGAAGTAAAATATTTTGAGAATTTTTGGGTTGTTTCACTAGTCTTTGAGAAGCCCATAAAATCCAAGGTAAAGTAGTAATGCCCCAGACTTCAGCAATTGCCCCCCGCTCGTAAATATCCACCATAAAATAGGGGCTTAACATTCCTACCCCAGCCACAGTTGCAGCAATGCTAAGGGGATAAAAATAACGGGCATAGGTATAAAGCCCCCAACCCAGAAAACCAATAGCTAAAGCCATGCTACCAATTAAAGAGCCTGCTAAGCCTAACCCTAAAAAACGGAAAGGAAGGGTTGCCACCATGCAAATGGGGGGATAAAAAGCAAAGGTGGCATTACCAAAACCAAAGTTAGAATATTCTAACCAACGGGGGTAAAACTGACCACCGAAGAATTGCTTTTGGTATTGAAATGCCCAACTAAGATTAAAATGGGTGGAATGATTGAGAGGATAATTGCCCTCCAACATAGGCGCGATCGCAACTAAGCTAAGCAGAATTAATAGAAAAGCAAGCAGTTTTCGCTCAGTCTTCACCATTAGCAATTAGCAGTTAACAATTAGCTATTAACACCATCATCTTCTTTCTTGACAGAAAAATTCACTCTTTCATAAATTTCAGCAAAACTAATTTGAAAATCTACCGCAGCCAATTTCAAAACTTGATCCTCATCTTCATGTTCTGTTAAAGTCCACTGACCTTGAGTATTTTTGTTAAACTGCTCAACATAGAACTTATACTGGTCAATTAAAATATACTCTTGCAAACTGGGTAGAGAACGATAAACAAGAAACTTGTCTCCCCTGTCATAACTTCCTGTTGACTTAGATAATACTTCGACGATAATCAACGGGTTAGTAACAATATCTGTCCTTTGACCTTCGTAAATTGGTTCACCCTGAACAATCATTACATCAGGATAGGTGTAGCGACGGTAACGTGATACCCCCAGCCGTACATCTCCCATATAGATTTCATAGTCTTGTTGCCTGAAAGCGAACCGAAAATTAGCGTAAAAATTACCAGCAATTTTGTTGTGGTTAGTTGTCCCGCCTGCCAAGGGAATTATTTCTCCATCACGATATTCGCTTTTTTGTTCAGCTACTGCTTCTAAATCCAGATATTCTTGGGGAGTATAGTAACCTTGTTGTTGTTTAACTGGCATTTTTTTACTTAATGCTTTAAAAACAAACTATCAAAAATAAATGATAAATGTTTGATGTAGCCTACGGCAACGCTCACGCGAATAATGATAAATGATATTAGCTAAGGCCCCTGCGGTCATAATCATGTAACATCTCATCAAGATAGGAATCTAACTCACCGTTACAATTTCTTGCTTGGGGCATAATCTTTTTCTTCTTCACAGCAAACAAATTGGAGAATTTCGCAAAGAAACGACTAGCAAACTTTTGAGGACGGGGTTTTTGAGGTGCTTTGGTGACAATTCCTTCCCCGCCCAAATTAACTGCTGTTAACCAAGCATCCAAAGTATTGGGTAACTTGGTTGTCATACGCATCTTAATAGTAGGAGAAGAGTAAGATTGGACGTAGGCTGGTTCTAAGAAGGCTTGATAAGTTGAGGCTTCTGATGTCTCCTGATTAAGGAAAGCTAAACTCATACCTCGCAAAAGCTGGCGTACTGGTTCAGCTTCTTCTCCCATAACTTCCTTAACTAAGGTGCTTTGTCCCATCTCACTATTGAGGTTACGCAGATCATTAACACTCATATGGGTTGCACCTACGGCAACGAGAAGATATTTTTCACCGGGGAGTTTTTTAAAAGGACGCAATTGATGATCAACCGAAGGGGTAATCCCATCTTCTGTACCTGTGAGTATCATGAATGGTTGATTGATTTTCTCTAAGCCTTTTTCCCCAAAAAGCTGTCCGACTAAAGGATTTAAAGCAATACCTCGTACAATCCTCTCATCTTTCAAAGAAAGGGTATCTTTTCCGACAATTTCTGCTAAATTAGCAGCAGCACATTGTAACCAATCAGCCGGAGATCTCCCCAAGGGAGTACGGTTAGCACAAAAAGATTCTAAGCCCTTAAGATCAAGTTCTCCACCAGCAAGGGCTAAGGCTGTATACCCTCCCAATGAATGACCGATGATAGCAACTTCTTCGGTATTAATTTTCTCCGCAGCGTAGGCATTATCCTTAACCATTTCTTCTAGTTCATCAAGGAGAAAGGTAATATCTTGGGGACGTTCAATAAATTCTGAGGCGGGTAATAATTTATCTCCCCCTAGCCCTAAAGAAATTTCAGCAATAGATTCAATATCACTACCGGGATGATCTAAAGAAACTACTGTAAATCCGTGGGAAGCTAAGTGTTTGGCTAAGTAATCTAAGAAAAAACGATTAGAAGCGAAGCCATGGGACATAACCACCAAGGGGCCACGACTTTCTTCTTCACTGTAATAAATCTCTGCTGTGATAGCCCGTTTTCTTTCCTCATCTTCAAGAATCAGGTTAGTTTGGCTGACTTGATCAGAACCCACTACTTGGGGCTTAATGTTTTTAGGTAGGGAAGCTAAAACTTGTTGTTGGTTGTCTACTTTTAATTCCTTTTCTAACAAAGGAGCAAGCATTTGGCTTTGTAAATTAGCGGTGTTAAATTGTAAAGCAATGCTCGCAGCCGCCGTAGCATCAACGACTAATTCCTCTTCTGGGTAAGCTTGTAAAAAGCTAATGGCACTGATACCATTAGCTTGGCGCAGAGCCAGGTAAATACCTGCTTTTAACTGTTCAATGCTACTTTCTGGTAAAGCAGTTTTGAGTTGAGAAAGTAAGCGATCGCCATCAGCAGAACTAAGCAATTCCTCAATAAATTTATCTGCGACGCTAGGATCTACTTGCAACTGCCGCGAGAGCAATTCTCCTATTTGTGGGGTTAATACAGGAGAGTAAACTCTCAAGCTAGGAGGAATTTTTCCAGTGTTAGCAAATTCTTCTAAGTCCTTAACCGCTACAGAACGTTCAAAAGGTCCCAGACGCAAAATTAGACGTTCAGCGGCTGCGGCAGGGGAAATAGCGCAAGTAAGGGCAATTAAAAAGGTGCTAGCACTTCCTATGAGTTTGACTATTGGCAGGGAAAAAAGGCGATTAGGAGTTTGATTCTGCTGAGACTTCATAGAAGCTAGTTCAACCGCAATTTCTAGTTAAGTTAACAGTTTAGGCGATTCCCAAAAGAATTGCCTATGTCAGCGATGATCTTCAACTATAATGAAGAATCATAGCCACTTTCTGTTCCCGAATATCAATGATCAGTAATCAGTTTAGGGCCTGTTGTTGTAAATATTGTTTAATTAGAGTTTTTCTTCTAGTTTTTTGATTGCCTGCATTAGAGGAGTTTGATTGAGGTGATAATCGCTACAATCAATCGCCTGTTCGGTGTTAGCAATGTTGGGCTTTATTGTACATTTGAGACGATAATCGTTAGTGAAAAACTGACAGTTGCTACAAGGGACTTGGTGCATTTCTTTGGCTCTGGTTATGGTATCCCGCACAGCACTGAAAAGACTCCAGGCTAAGATGAGGAGAAAAAGCCAAACGAAGAGGAAGCCAATCGGTTTGAAAAATGGCCCCAAGGTATGAACGAGATAGTAGAGTATTTGAAACATCAGCAACAGATGAGTAAAAGGGTGTGAGGAAGCAGTTCAGCAATTAAACTACTTGACTTGAAGCAATTGTACAATCTGAGATACCTGTTGTTGGTTAAAAGCTTTGAGCAATGTTTGAGCGGCAGCTTTGGGTTCTACTGGTATAAGAATTTGGGGCTTTTTAGCTTTGGCAAGCTGCTGTAAGCTTTGGCTAGTGGTAATTTGGTCTGATTTTTCCAATTGCAATAAATCGCTGCCTTGCTTGAGTTCTTTGATGATAGCTGGGGCGAGGGTACGGTAGGAATGTTTAGGGTTTGCGATCGCCGCTTTAGCTATTTTGAGCAAAGTTTGCCAGTTTGGGGCTTGAGGTGCTAGTTTCCCTAGTTGAGTGCATATTTGTTGCAGTTTTTGGCGGCTTTGGGGTGTAGCTTTTTGTTTAAACAGTTCCAGCATTTCCAGCAACAAGGGTTTTGCTTGAGAAGCTATATTTGGTGAAGAGGGGGAAGAAGCCGCTGCTTGTTCCGGTACACCGCCTTTAACTAAAACATCTAAATGAGCTTGTAATTCGTTGAAGGTAGGTTGGGCTTCTTGCAAGATTTGTTCTGCTTCATCATCTGGTAAACCAAAAGGTCTTTGCAAGCGATCAATTAAATCTTGTAAAGTATCGTAACCTTTAAAGAATAGCCCTTCTAATTTGCGGTCTACATTAATGTCGTGTTCTTTAAGAATTTTGAAAGCATCTTCTAATTTATGGGCTGTTTTTTGTACGCTAGTGAAGCCCAGCATGGCAGCCCCCCCTTTCACGGAATGGGCAGCACGAAATAATTCATTAATTCTTTCCGGCTCTCCTATAACCGAAGAAAGATCCGACATTGCTTGTTCAATGGTTTCTAGATGCTCTTTGGCTTCTTCAATGAAGTAGCCGACAATTTTCTGATGACTTCCCGCGTCCACAGCAACTCTCCCTAAATTAATTTAATGCTTAGTTAATTTGCTTAAGGTCTTATTCTAGTCTGCGTAGCAAATCATTACTTTCTTGCTGAAGGCGGATTTTCTCTTTGAGTAGCTCGTTGTTTTCTTTAACTATCAGTTTAGATTTCATAACTAACAATAGTTGTTTTGGAAATAGCCTTGACAAGAATTGTACAACTTTTCGTGGCTTGGGTTAGATGATAAATAACAAATGATATAATGGCTAATTACTAATAACTTCAAGCCATGTTGATTGAGACACTTTTGGGTACTGCTGGTGGGGCTTTGGTTGAGTCTTGTACAGGAGAGATTTTTAAGAAGTTAGTTACGGACAAGGTTGATAGTCGTTTAAACAAAACTGATTTAACTAAGGCTTTGGAAGCTGGCATCAAGGCGGTTGATAGTTGGCAAAAAGAACAACCAGTACAAGAGCATTTATTTTATCGTGTTGAAGAAAATCCTAGTAAGAAGTTATTACAGAATTTCTTTCACCATATATTAGTAGTGCAGGAGTTGAGTAAACCCCTAGCTAATCAAGAAGTGTCTCAGTTAGATTGCTTAGTGGCAGCTTTTCAGGAAGTAGTTACAAGTAAACCTAATTTAAAAGTTAATACAGCAGCAATTGAACCTTGGTTAAAGGTATTTCTTGATGGTTATACAAAGCATACCGGGACTTTAATTCGTTTCAAGGTGGCTAGGGAAAGTTATTTAGAAGCGTTGAACCGTCGCTGTGAAGAAATTAAGTTTATTGGTATTTTGGGTGAAAACTTAGAAAAAGAAAAGTCGGCGAATTTACAGCAGATTTTTGTGATGCCGGAGGTACAAGAGTCTCGGCAAAGTATTAATCCGGTTAGAGAGCTTACACTTTTGGAGAAGGGAAAGCCCCAAGAATTGCTATCAACTTGGGAAGGAGGTAGGAAATTTCCGGCGGAACGATTGTTAGATCAAACCGATGGGAAGAAGGTGGTTTTGTTGGGCGCTCCTGGGGTAGGAAAGAGTACTCTTTTGAGGTATTTTACTTTGATACTATCCCAGGAAGAAACAGCTAATTTAAGTTTAGATATTCAAGGAGAATGGTTACCCATCTTAATTACCATTCGCGATTATGAACGTTATCAACCCGAAGGCATTCTCAGCTTCATTCAAGATTATGCTGCTAAAAACTTTTCCTTAACTCAATTGCCCCCAGGCTTCTTTGAATATTACCTGGAACAAGGAAAAGCGCTCATTTTCATTGATGGTTTAGACGAGGCAGTTAATGAAGCGAAACGCTTTGAAATTGTCGAACAAATTGATAGCTTCTTAAGCAGATTCCACCACAACAGAGCAATCATCACTTCCCGCCCCGCAGGATATAAACAAGCATTTTTCCGAACAGAAGAGTATCCTCACTACAGCTTAGAAAAGTTTGATGCCAAGCGGGTTAACCTTTTTATTGAAAATTGGTATAACAGTCGTACCAATGATCCAGAAGAAGCGCAAAGATGCCAAGCCAGTTTACAAAAAGCTTTGTCCGGAAGGCCAAGAATCAAAAACTTAGCCAGAAACCCTCTCCTCTTAACCATCATCACCTTAATTCATCGCTACGAAGCCTATTTACCCCGCAAACGCCATAAACTTTATGAACGGGCGGTAGAAACTTTATTAATTAATTGGGAAAGAGGCAAAGGTTTTGAGGATGAGGATTGGCAATTAGAATATTTGCATCGCGATGATCTTAACAGGTTGATGGAACGCCTCGCTTATTGGATACATACCCAAGGAAGCAACGCCGCAACAGAAGGAGGAACTTTAATTGCTAAAACAGAATTGCAGCAACAGCTAAGTTTGTATATCGCCGAAGAGACCGACATCAAACCTCACAAAGCAGTCGCCGAAGCAAAAAGGTTTATTAATTTAATCCGCGATCGCGTCGGCTTATTCAACGAACAAGGACAAGATTACTACGCCTTCGTCCACAAAACCTTCCAAGAATATCTTACCGCCCAAGATATCAAATATCGCCAGCTTGTAGAAGGTTCTGAAGTCGTATTTACCCATATTCACAACCACTTACACAATCCCCATTGGGAAGAGGTCTTGTTAGTATTAATCTCCCAACAACCCCGCCAGTTAGTAACTCCAATCTTGCAAAAGATTTTACAACAAGACACTCCCTACGAACAATGGTTACATCGTAATTTATTCTTTGCAGGAGAGTGTTTAGCAGAAGATTTACCCGTTGCGGCTGGGTTGGTAGAAGAGATTTTGCAGAGGTTGGTTGAATTGGAGGTTGCGGAGGAAGACAAAGTTGGTAGGAAAATTAAACAGCAAGTGTTAAAAACTTTTTGTAGTCTTTATGATACAAAGTTTGAGTCGCAAGCTTTGGCATTGCTAAAAGGGGAAAATATTGAAGAGTGGCGTTTGCAGAAATACAAGGTAGCTTTAGGGGAGAAGGAAGTTGTTATTGTTGAGTTGCTTAACGTTTTACGGCATAAAGACTCAAAGGTAAGAAGCTATGCAGCATTTGCTTTGGGTGAATTAGGTAAAGGAAATCAGCAAGTTTTAGATGCCTTGCTTAACGCTCTACAGGATGAAGACTCAAGACTGAGAAGGTATGCAGCACTTACTTTGGGTAGATTAGAAGAGGGAAATCAGCAAGTTTTAGATGCCCTTCTTAATGCTTTACATGATGAAAACTCAGAGGTGAGAAAGAATGCAACTTCTGCTTTGGGTGAATCAGGTAAGGGCAATCAGGAAGTTATAGATGCCTTACTCAACGCTTTACGGGATGAAGACTTCGGTGTTAGAGGGTACGCAGCATCTGCTTTGAGTGAATTAGGAGAGAGGAAATCAGCAAGTTTTAGATACTTTGCTTAACGCTTTACAGGATCAAGACTCAAGACTGAGAATGATTGCAGTATCTGCTTTGGGTAAATTAGAAGAGGGAAATCAGCAAGTTTTAGATGTCTTGCTTAACACTTTACAAGATGAAGACTCCGGTATGAGAGGGAATGCAGCATATGCTTTGTGCAATTTAGGAGAAGGAAATCAGCAAGTTTTAGATGCCTTGCTTAACACTTTACAAGATGAAGAGTTAGATGTGAGAATGTTGGCAGCATATACTTTGAGTGAATTAGGAGAGGGGAATCAACAAGTTTTAGATGCCTTGCTTAACACTTTACAAGATGAAGAGCTAGATGTGAGAATATTCGCAGCATTTGCTTTGGGTGAATTAGAAAAGGGAAATCAGCAAGTTTTAGAGGTCTTGCTTGACGCTTTACAGGATGAAAACTCAGAGGTGAGAAAGTATGCAGCATATGCTTTGGACGAATTAGACAAACAATCCAATCAAGTCATGCCCCTAATCATCAATTGGCTAAAACAACACCAGGATTCAGAATATGTAGGAAGAGGAATTGATGTCTTGTGGGACTTGACGAGTAGTACTCAATAATACTTTCCTTTGGTTGTGTTGAAGATATGTTGATTAGGGTTAATACCAACTTCTGTTTAAAAGAGAGGCTACATTCACAAAAAACAAAGGGAAAACAGAAAAGATGATAAAAGGCGATCGCTGATTAAAAAGAAAGATGTTGCTGAATTAAAAACCGAAAAAAGTATGCTGCACATAAATCGGATCGAGCCATTTACTCTTACCAATTAGTAAATAACCTTCTCAACAACGAGCCTAAATCTCCATATGACCTACCACCGGATCTATCTCCGAGGACAAAGCAACCCGAAACCAGCCAGCCAGACATAACCAACGAAGAGCGAAGCGGTTACGAAGGGGTGTGCGGTCACTGATTCCCCTCTTCACTGGGGGGTTTGGGGGGCTGGTCCCCCAATTAAACCTACAACGACCCACAGACAAACTCAAAGAACATTCACCAAACCTACTAGTGGTCTGTCATTTTTGCTTTTGTGCATTAACAATCTCTAAAACTCTTTTAGGACAAGGTATAAAAAAGCGAGTAACCCATATTATCGAGATTGACAGACCACTAGCCACTAGCCACTAGCTATTAGCCATTAAAAGGAATTTCAATTACAAATTCAGCACCTTCTCCCGGAGAAGCAATGCAATGGAGCTTACCTTTGTGTTTATCTACCACAATCTGACGAGAAATAGATAACCCTAAACCTGTCCCCTTACCTACTTTCTTGGTAGTAAAAAGATGGTCAAAAGCTTTATTTTTCACTTCAGTAGACATCCCTAAACCATCATCTTTAATACTAATTAAAATACTGTGTTGATCTTCTTTGATTTCAGTAGTAATAATAATTTGATGAGGACAAGCTTTGATTTCTAAATAAGAACGTCCGTAACAAGCTTCATTAATAGAATCGATCGCATTAGAAAGCAAATTCATAAATACTTGATTCAATTGCCCAGGAAAACATTCTACTTGAGGTAAAGCACCATATTCTTTAATTACTCTAATCTCCGGGCGTTGAGTGTCAGCTTTGAGGCGATGAGTAAGAATAGTTAGAGTACTATCAATGCCGTCGTGAACGTTGAAACTAACTGGTTGATTACTATCAGCACGAGAAAAGATTCGTAGTGACTTGCTTAAATTAACAATGCGCTCAGTTCCCATTTTCATAGAAGTTATTACCTTGGGTAAATCCTCTATCAGAAAATCTAGGTCAATTTCTTCTGCGTGTTCTTTAATCTCTGATGATAAACATTCAGGTTTGTTTTGATAAAGTTGTAAATGATTAATTAAATCTTCGCTATACTCTTCTGACTGGCTAAGGTTACCATTAATAAAACCGATGGGATTATTGATTTCGTGGGCAATACTAGCAACTAATTGACCCAAAGCAGACATTTTTTCGCTTTGGACAAGTTGAATTTGAGCTTGCTGTAGGCGATCACGATTAGTTCTTAATTCTTGGACACATTTGAGAGTACGATTGGTTGTAGTAATGAGATCATCAAAATCTATGGGCTTAATTAAAAAATCGAAAGCCCCCAAATTCATAGCTGTTCTAATATTCCTCATATCATCATAAGCAGATACCACCACCGCTTGCAAAGTTGGGTCTATTTCTGGAAGTAGCCCCAGCAGAGTTAGCCCATCCATCTCCGGCATATTAATATCTGTCAATACCATATCCACCGCACGCTTTTCTTGATACAACTTCTCTAAAGCTTCCCTGCCATTGGAAGCGAATATTAACTCAAATTCTTTGGTGCGGATGAATTTTCGTAGTCGTTGCTTAATGAGGCGCTCGAATTCTAGCTCGTCATCAACCACTAGGATTTTTGCTGGTATCATATTTCTTGAGAGACATTAAGTATTGACTTTTTTGATCAAATCCACAACAGCTTGCCCCTGGATAGGTCGAGAAATTAAATAGCCCTGAGCGCAGTCACATCCTAACAATTGTAGTGTTTCTAGCTGCTCTTGAGTTTCCACACCTTCAGCGATCGCATCCAATCCGAGAGAATGGGCTAAGGTGATAATGGTTTTGGCAATATCGAGGTTTTTCCCTGTCCCCCGAATATCTTTGATGAAAGAACGGTCAATTTTGAGAGTATCAATGGGAAAGGATTGGAGGTATGCCAAAGAGGAATAACCTGTACCAAAGTCGTCAATAGATAGCTTAATATCCCTTTCTTTGAGTTCGGTAAGCAATTCGATAGCTGCTGAGCCATTCTTCATCAAAATGCTCTCAGTAATTTCTAGCTTTAACTGAGAGCCACTCAAACCCGTCTCTTCTAGGGTTTCATCAATTGATTGGAGCAAGTCTGAATTACTAATTTGAATTCCCGATAAATTGACACTGATATTTTCCGGACAATCATCCTGAAATTTTTCTTGCCACTGCTTCAACTGCCGACAAGCCTCTAAGAGAACCCACTTACCTAAAGGAACAATCAAGCCTGTTTCTTCTGCTAGGGGAATAAACTCCATCGGCAGAATAGTTCCTTTCTGGGGATGCTCCCACCTAACTAAAGCTTCTAAACTAACAATTTTGTTAGTTTGCAAAGAAATAATTGGTTGATAGAGTACCTTCAGTTGCTGCTCATCTAAAGCCTCTTGAAGATCCGCTTCTAACTTCAAACGCTTAGTAGCCCCCGTTTGCATACTAGGAACAAAAACCGCTGTATTTGTTTCTTCTTGAACTTTAGCATGGTTCATGGCTGTATCGGCAGCACGAAGAAAGTCTTCTGGTTCTTCGTAATCAACCGTACTATCAACAATACCAATGTAGGTAGAAGAAGATACTAAAGAGCCGTTGAGTTGAAAGGGAACTTTAATTTCTCGATGAATTTGTTCTGCTTTTTGCTTCGCCTCATCTAGATCTTGAATATCTTTGAGGATAATAGCAAATTCGTTAGTCCCAACACGGGCTACGGTGTCTGTGGGTTGAACACATTTTTCCAAACGTTGAGCCATTTCCACCAAGAGGCGATCGCTTAATTCATGACCTAAACCATATTTGACAATAGGATAACTATCTAAATAAACAAAGAGGATGGCAAAAATATTACTTTGCTGCTGTACCTGCTCAATACACATAGCCGCAGCAATACGATGGAGAATTAAGCATCGGTTGGGTAATTTGGTAAGCTGGTCATAAAAAGCCATTTCCTGAAGCTTTCCCAAAGCTTCTTGGAGTTGATCTTGTTGCTTTCTAAGCTGCTTGACAAACTTTAAAGTTTTTTGGATCGTAACCTTTAAATCATCAAAATCAATAGGTTTTACTAAAAAGTCAAAAGCACCTCGATTCATGGCAGTTCTGATATTACTCATATCGCCATAAGCAGATACCACCACAGCTTTGAGAGTTTGGTCTATTTCTGGCAATAAACCAAGTAAAGTAAGACCGTCCATTTCTGGCATATTAATGTCAGTAAGAACCATCTCTATTGCTTGTTCACTTTGCAATTTCTCCAATGCTTCTTTGCCATTATGGGCAAATAACAACTCAAATTCCTTAGCACGAACGTGTTTCTTTAAGCGTTGTTTAATGAGACGTTCTAACTCTAATTCATCATCAACTATTAAAATTTTTGCTTTTGTCATGTCAGTTTTAGGGGCGGACGTTTAATTTTATCGGGCATTGCACTTAGCTCTATATAATTAAGAGCTACTATTTATTATTGAGAGTATTGTTAATACTTAAACACTCAACTTTTCTTGGCACTAGAAGTTTTCAGCTAACACAAGATAACTCACAGAAAGTTTTTCCTGATCTCGATATTTAAGTAGCTAACATTTTTGAAGAGACAGCTAGGAGGCGACTTTAGATTAGTATCGTCTCAATGAATATCTTAGGTTTGGGAAGGGGTGATTTGGTAATTTTGAGATTTTAATATCATTAGTGCATTATCCTCCTCAGACAAGTAAAGTAAGCAGTTTGGTTGGCAAGTTGAAGATTAGTTTAGTAATACAGTTAATGTATTCTAGTTGTAATTTGGATTGGAAAATAGGGTAGATATTACTATGAAAATGCGTTTTTGAGATAGATGCTAGCTGAGTATACCTTTATAACTAAATAGCTCAGTTCAATTTATGGCAAACAACAATATAGCCCAAGAATATTGTCTTTACCTGCGACTCTCGTCACAACTAGACTGTGATATAGACATTTGAATTGAGCTAAAACCTGAGCATCAGATGATTAGATAGCTTTTTTGGGTAAAGTAATAATAAATGTTGTGTATGCTCCTGGTTGAGTATCTACCTTAAGTGTTCCCCGATGTTGCTTAACAATAATGTCATAGGTTAAAGATAGTCCTAAACCAGTTCCCTCTCCGCTTGCTTTAGTAGTAAAAAAAGGATTAAAAATTTTCTCTTCAAGTTCTGGTTCAATACCTATACCATTATCAAAAATACGGATCTCAATAGCTTCACCAAGATTTTTGGTTTTGATACTAAGCTTAGGTTCAAAAACCTCTTGACTAGCTTCTTGCAAATGTTTCTGTTGTTTAGCTTCAACAGCATAGAAAGCATTATCAAGTAAATTGATTAAAGCACGACTTAAATCGGAAGGAACTAATTCAATTTGATTGATATCTTGGTCATATTCAGTTTCTATAGCAACTTGAGAAGCATTATTTCTAGCAACTTTACTGTGACAAGCCCATTCAACTGTTTCAGCGAAGAATGTATTAAATACGATTGATTGACGCTGACCTCTCTCACTACGAGAATGTTGCATCATATTATCAATAATATTTTCTGCCCTTTGTCCGTGTTTATGAATAGCTACAGCATTTTCCTTAACATCAACCAAAACTTCTTTGATATAGCCAAAGTCTTCTGGATCAATCTTTGCTGCGTGTTTACTTAGTTCCTCAAGAATTTCATCTGTAAGTTCTACTGAACCTTCAGCATAATTGTTAATAATATTGAGAGGATTACGTATTTCGTGGGCAATGCCTGCGGTTAACGCACCAAGAGAAGCCAGTTTTTCTTGAACAACAATCTGTTGTTGAGCTGCTTTAAGTTGCTCAATAGTTTCTTGCAAGCTGGTTTCTGCGGCCTTTCTTTGCTCAACTTCTTCTTGCAACAGGTCATTTTGTGTTTCCAGCATTTTGGTTAAGGTTTGCAAACGCAGATGTACCTTAATGCGAGCTAATACCTCTTCTGACTGGATTGGTTTGGTGACATAATCTATAGCGCCTAAAGATAAACCTTTGACCTTATTTACCGTTTCATTGAGGGCAGTCATGAAAATAACAGGAACATCTTCAGTAAGAGGATTTTCTTTGAGCTTTTGACAGGTTTCAAATCCATCAATACCAGGCATCATTACATCTAACAAAATCAAGTCTGGTGGTCTATATTCAACCTGTTCAATGGCACTTTCGCCATCGGTGGCAACAGCTACTTTAAAGCCAGCATTCATCAGAGTGGTGGACAATACCTCTAAATTAGTAGGGATATCATCAACAATGAGTATTAGTTGAAATTCTTTATCTGGAGACATCTATTTTTCAATAATCTGCTTTTTTTAGTCAGTCAGAGCAAAGGAGGTTCGGACAAGTAAAGACTCTTTAATATCTTTCCCAACTGTATAGCGAGAATTGTTTGCTGCCAAGTTGGTGACAACCTGGCAGCAAAAATATGGAAAGAGTTTTACTGCTCAATTTTCAACAGATATACTTAGAATCCCGGATTAAATTAAGAATTTGTCTCCCCCAGCTTGTCATACCAAATTCTGTTTAAATAGCATAAGTTATCAGTGAGGGTAGGGAGTAGGGAGTAGGGTTTCAGTATAAGTCGCCAAAAATATACACAAATCAAACGTTAGATAGACGTAATCACGAACATAGATGTTTCATAATTAACTATGGGAGCAAAAAAAATTAACTCTAAATTGAGAGTGTTATATTTTTGTTCTTCTAGTTCCTCTTGTTTTCAGTTCAAGTAAGCCTAGTTGTAACAATCCCAGTCATCAGGGTCAATTACTCTCAGTCATCAAGTACATAGCTCCAAATCATCAGGTTCATAATCCCGTCAGGTTACTACACTAAGCCTAGCGGGGTTATTTTTGTGGAGAATCTAGCCCTACAGCCTCAGTAATTGAATTAAATTTATGTTCTTCTAGTTTTTGCAACAATCCCTTTAATACTCTTCTTACCATACCAGGGCCTTCATAAACCCAGCCGGTATAAACTTGAATCAAACTTGCACCAGCTGTAATTTTTTCCCAAGCATCTTCAGCATTGAAAATCCCTCCGACACCAATAATAGTTAGTTGTCCTTGAGTTTGTTGATAGATAAAACGGATCACTTCAGTGGCGCGATCGCTTATCGGTTTGCCACTAATGCCCCCAGCTTCTTCAATTACTTTCCTTTGGGTAGCCGGAATAGTTGTAGTTTGAAGATTATCTCGGCGAATGGTGGTATTAGTAGCGATAATTCCTGCTAATTGATAGTTTTGTACCAAATTAATCACATCGGCGATCGCCTCTTGGCTCAAGTCGGGGGCGATCTTAACTAAAATTGGTTTACGGTTTTGATTTTCCTGTTGTAAAGCATCAACAATCAAACTCAGTTGCTTGGCATCCTGGAGAGAGCGTAAACCAGGAGTATTGGGTGAACTAACATTAACCACAAAATAACTTCCCCAATCTTGCAAGCGTCGGAAACTGCCTAAATAATCTGCTGCGGCTTCTTCTAAAGGAGTTACCTTCGATTTACCTAAATTAATCCCCCAAGGCACTCCGGCATAACCTTTGCGCTTTGCTAAACTTTCTTTTAAGATAGAACTGCCTTGGTTATTAAAACCCATACGATTCAAAGCAGCTTCATCTTCCGGTAGGCGAAATAGCCGAGGAAGGGGGTTTCCTGGTTGCGGGTAGTAAGTTACAGTACCAAGTTCAGCAAAACCAAAGCCCATACTTCCCCATACCCCTGCTGCCATGCCATCCTTATCAAATCCTGCTGCCAAACCCAGAGGATTAGGAAAATTAATACCCCACAAATTTTGTTCTAACCTAGTATCCTGGAAACCAAAAGAATACTCTAATTGAGGCAATAACCAGGAGACTCTAAATTCCAGCCAATTTAGTAGTTTGAGACTACGCTTATGCAAAATTTCTGGGTCAGCTTTTAAACCAGAAAAAAGCAAGGGACGGAGCATTTTTTTGTAGATATTCACAATTCTAATGGAGTAAAGGTAGCAACAGACATCTAATTTCTATGCACATTAGCTTAGAATGGATGGATATTTTACATCCTCTTAGTTTCGTCTTTCCAAAAAGAAGATTACTATGCTTAATATAGTAATCTTCACCAACACCAATGGTAGCAAATCCTCAAATAACCCTCGAAGAAAAAGCCCAAAAACTATTAGAAGCTTCTCTTATTTATTATCAAGATCGTCCTGTCGGAGCCGTAGCAGCCCGTGATTTTGAAACCGAAGCTCTTAACTACGACCAATGTTTTATCCGAGACTTTGTTCCTGTGGCTTTGGTCTATTTACTCCAAGGAAAAACTGAACTTGTCCGCAACTTTCTCATAGAAACTGTCGCTTTACAAAAACAAGAAAGGCGTATTGACTGTTACGAACCTCCACCAGGTTTAATGCCTGCTAGCTTCAAAGTAAAAGTGCAAGAAGAAAAGCAATCTCTTGTGGCTGATTTTGGCGACTTGGCCATCGGCCGGGTAACCCCTGTAGATTCTTGCTTATGGTGGGTTATTCTTTTAAGGGCTTATGTAAAAGCAACTGGAGACTCCGCTTTTGCAGAGCAAAAAGAGTTTCAAGATGGTTTAAAATACATCCTTGATATTTGTTTAGGCTCTCGCTTTGAAACTGCACCTACTTTGTTAGTTCCTGATGGTGCTTGTATGATTGACCGTCGCATGGGAGTTGATGGTCATCCTATTGAGATTCAAGCACTTTTTTATGCTGCTTTGCGAGGAGCGCGGGAATTACTCGTTAAGGATGAAGATGGGCAAGTTTGGTATGACAAAATTAATAACCGTCTCAGTAGTTTAATCTTTCACATCCGTTTTTACTACTGGCTTGACCTCAAAAAAATCAACCAAATTCATCGTTATAAAGGAGAAGAGTTTGGCGAATCGGTAGTAAATACTTTTAACATTTATCCTGATTCAATTCCTTACTGGTTAACGGAATGGATACCAGATCAAGGAGGATACTTAGTCGGTAATTTAGGGCCGGGTCGCATGGATTTTCGCTTCTTTGCTTTGGGTAACTTAGTAGCAATTGTCTCTTCTTTAACAAATGTTGAGCAGTCCCAAGAAATTATGGATTTAATTGAGCAGAGATGGGACGATTTAGTAGGCAGGATGCCAATGAAAGTTTGCTTTCCCGCAGTAGAAGGTTTGGAGTGGAAAATTATTACAGGCTCTGATCCCAAAAATACCCCTTGGTCTTATCATAACGGCGGAAGCTGGCCCATCTTACTGTGGCTCTTAATTGCTGCGGCCCAAATTACTGGGAGAAAAGAATTAGGTGAAAAAGCTCTAGCTTTGGCCAGAGTCCGTCTAGAAAAAGATGAATGGCCTGAATACTATGATGGCAAAAATGGTCGTCTGGTAGGTAAAGCAGCAAGGAAGTACCAAACTTGGACAATTGCAGGTTTCTTATTAGCACAACTGTTACAAGACAATCCAGAGCATCTTTCTATTCTTAGTTTTGAAGAAGATACTGAAGCGGCAGGATGTATCATCTAACAAGACTTTAATTTAAAAAAAATAATGCATTTTGGTAACTAAAAATACCAAATTATCTTAATTGAAAAATACTTAAGATGAATCAAATCTTGTTAGGGCGAAAGGTTCTTCGCCCTTGCTAGGTTTAATCAGCTTTAATTTGATAAATAGGTTGTTCGTCAACAATAACTCTTTCCCAAGACCAACCGTTAGGATCGTATTTAGAACTCCAGCGGGCGAAGTGTTCTCCGCCTTTACGGATATTCCTAATTACACTACTCCTATTTACTCTCAACCTGTTTGCTAAAGCTTTTTGGGTAATACCGCTAATGAATTCGTTAGCTTCGTAATTAGTGAAGCTATTAGTCTGCCTAAAGAAGTTCATTTGATTTTTAAAGCTCTTGGATGTTCCTGATAATAAGTCGAGATAAGTTCTTTAAAGTTCCTGTTTATTGAGGCTATTTGAGGATATTTATAGATTGATTATTAGTTCTAATTGCTCCTTGAAAAGAATAAAATAATAACAATTAGATTGGCTTTAAATAGATGCTATATTTGATAGAATAACTAATTTTTTCATCAATATAAATACAGTTTTTCTCTAGTACAGTAATATTGCTGCTCAGTAATATCTCTTTCTTATTCAGGTAATTATCACTAATGTAAAGTAACTATAAACAAATCTTGATACCCTACTAATGAGATTGCCTCAACTTTTCGCGACAGCATTAGTATTAGTTGAATTTTCTGGCTTAGGATTAACAAGCTGCCTACCTTCAACTAATTATTCCGTAAATAAAGAAAATAGCCATTCTTCTTCAGGGCTAGAAGTTACTTCTACCCAACTGCAAGAAATAGCACTGGAAGAAGCAGAATACTTTGAACTAATCGCTTTTGGCAACGAATTTGTAACAAATCCTCAAACCCAATATGTTCGCAAATGGAATGAAGATATTAGAATTAAAGTCATGGGTTCTCCTACTCAGGAGGACTGGCAAACTTTACAAATAGTTATTAACGAACTTAATCAATTAGTTGGTGATATTCAAATAGCTCTAGATAACCAGAATCACAACCTAGAAATCTATTTTATTCCCCAGGAAAAGTTTTCTCAATACGAACCTAACTATGTTCCTGGAAATCTTGGTTTCTTCTTCATTTGGTGGAACAGTAACTTAGAAATTAACCGGGGAAAAATACTAATCTCAACAAACCAAGTTACTCAAATTGAACGTTCCCATATAATTCGCGAAGAATTAACTCAATCTTTAGGTTTAATGAATGATGCTTGGACTTATCCAGATAGTATTTTTTATCAAGATTGGACTGAAGTAAATCAGTTTTCTGAACTAGATAAGGTTGTAATTAGGATACTTTATAGCCCCAAAATCAAAACAGGAATGACGCAACAACAAGTGCGGGATATTTTACTTGGTTATTAAGCCCATCTTACCGATCACAGATAATCCTAATCTACAAGGAGTAGAATTCGCTCTTGGTCGTTTAAAATCTTTAGAAACTGGAGGGGTGAGTCTTAAGGATCTAGTAGTTGCTATCTCTCCGACCCTAGATATAGGACTTTTAGGACAAGATGTCTATGGCAATTATGATGTCAGTATCAAAGAGAATGTGATTGAGCTGCGCGTTCGTTAAGAAATAGCTGCTACAATACAAAACCCAAGAGAAGTTTTTCAACAAATTATGGGCAACACCTTCGGTCATTTATTTCGTATCACCACTTTTGGTGAATCCCATGGTGGCGGGGTTGGTGTTGTTATTGATGGTTGTCCCCCTCAACTAGAGATTACTAGGGAAGAAATTCAATGGGAACTAGATCGCAGAAGACCAGGTCAAAGCAAAATTACTACCCCCAGGAAAGAAACTGATACCTGTGAGATAATCTCCGGAGTCTTTGAAGGTAAAACTTTAGGTACGCCCATCGCTATACTTGTAAGGAACAAAGATACCAGACCCCAAGACTACAGCGAAATGGCTAGTAAATATCGTCCTTCCCACGCTGATGCTACCTATGATGCTAAATATGGTATTCGTAATTGGCAAGGAGGAGGACGATCTTCAGCGAGGGAAACTATTGGTAGAGTTGCTGGGGGTGCGATCGCCAAAAAGATTCTTCAACAGGTAGCTGGGGTAGAAATTGTTGCTTACGTCAAGCGTATCAAAGACATAGAAGCTGTGATTAATCCGGATTTAGTAACCCTAGAGCAGGTAGAAAGTAATATTGTCCGTTGTCCTCAACCGGAATACGCTGATAAAATGATCGAATTAATCGACCAAACTAGGCGTAATAAAGATTCTTTAGGGGGTGTGGTAGAATGTGTTGCCCGCAATCTACCGAAAGGATGGGGAGAGCCAGTATTTGATAAACTAGAAGCGGATCTTGCTAAAGGGGTCATGTCTTTACCTGCAACTAAAGGATTTGAAATTGGCTCAGGCTTTTCTGGAACATTGTTAACCGGAAGCGAGCATAATGACGAATTTTATCAGGACGAAGCAGGTAATATCCGCACTAGCACAAATCTTTCTGGGGGCATTCAGGGGGGCATCACTAATGGAGAAAATATCCTCCTACGAGCAGCATTTAAACCAACTGCCACCATAGGACAACAGCAACGTACAGTGACCAATACTGGAGAAGAAACTCTTCTTGCTGCGAAAGGAAGACATGACCCCTGTGTATTACCAAGGGCTGTACCTATGGTAGAAGCTATGGTTGCCTTAGTTTTGTGCGATCACTTGCTGCGTCATCAAGGTCAATGTGGTGTTTTAAATTGCTAAATGGAAACTAATCATTCCTCTGAATTTGTCGTTCAGTTTTGGGGGGTAAGAGGTAGCGTACCTTCCCCTGGGGCTGAAACCGTTCGTTATGGTGGTAATACTTCTTGCGTAGAAATGCGCGTAGGAGGAAAACGCCTTATTTTTGATGGTGGTACGGGCTTGCGAATGTTGGGTAAAAGCTTGCGATCGCAAATGCCTGTGAAAACCTATATGTTTTTTACTCACTACCATTGGGATCATATCCAAGGAGTTCCCTTCTTCATTCCTGAGTTTAGTGAAGCTAACTGCTTTCATATTCATGGTCAAGTACCAACAGAAGGAATTTCTATGGAGAAGCACTTTCGCGAACATGTCTTGCACTTAGAATCCCCTGTACCGATGGGGAAAATAGAAGCGGAGTTGAATTTTCATGACTTGGTATGTGGAGATGATTTTTATTTAGATGATATTGAAATAGAAACTGATAAACTCAACCATCCTAATGGGGCAATGGGTTATCGTGTAACTTGGCAAGATCACTCTATTGTCTACTGTACTGATACAGAACATCTTCAAGAAGGTTTAGATCAAAATGTGCTGCACTTAGCCCGTGATGCAGATATTTTAATCTACGACGCCATGTATACAGACGATGAATACAATGACCCCAAAGCCTCTAAAGTTGGTTGGGGACATTCAACTTGGCAAGAAGGGGTTAAAATTGCCAAAGCTGCTGGGGTGAAAAGGCTGGTCATTTTCCACCACGAACCCAGTCATACCGATGATTTCTTAGATCAAGTTGCCTTGGAAGTGAAAGACGTATTTCCCGGAGGAATTATGGCCCGTGAGGGATTAATCGTCTCAGCTATCTAAGCTAAAGTCAAATATAACCACGAATTCGGGGGTTATCACTGGCTAACGCTAACTATTTTGTTAGAGTATCTCCTTGGTTTCCCAGTTTTCTTAGAGAAAAGTGAGAGTTTTCTGATAAAATCTTATAGAAAGTTTAAAAATCATTACTAAATTTTTTATAATGTATTTGTTAGTGGTAGGTGCTACGGGAACCCTAGGAAGACAAGTAGTGCGCCGCGCTCTTGATGAGGGTCATAGTGTACGCTGTTTGGTAAGAAGTCAGCGCAAAGCAACTTTTCTTAAAGAGTGGGGGGCAGAACTTGTACAAGGCGACCTTTGTATACCAGAAAGCTTACCCCCCGTCTTAAAAAATATCGATGCTGTAGTTGATGCAGCGACAGCAAGACCAACGGATTCTTTGAATACAAAGGAGGTTGACTGGGAAGGCAAAGTGGCTTTAATTAAAGCAGCTAAAGCGGCCGGAATAAAAAGATTCATCTTCTTTTCTATTCTTGATGCGGATAAATATCCTGAAGTTCCTTTAATGGATATTAAAAGAAGCACAGAACTTTTCTTAAAAGAATCTGGTTTAAACTACACAGTCTTGCAGCTTTGTGGTTTTATGCAAGGACTGATCGGTCAATATGCTATACCTATGTTGGACAACCAAGCCGTATGGGTAACTGGGGAAAGCTCTCCCATTGCTTATATGAACACCATTGATATTGCTAAATTCGCGATTCGCGCCCTAGAGATACCAGAAACTGAAAATCAGACTTTCCCTGTAGTAGGGACTCGTGCTTGGGGGGGTTATGAAATTATTAATCTTTGCGAAAGACTCTCCGGACAAACTGCTAAAATTGCTAGACTTCCTTTAGGCTTTTTAGGGGCAATGCGCCGGATTCTGGGCTTCTTTCAATGGGGCAAAAATGCTTCAGAGCGTCTTAGTTTCGCTGAAGTGTTGGCAAGGGGTAAACCATTAGATGCTCCAATGGAGGAAGTTTATCAAACTTTTAAACTAGATCCCCAGGAAACCACAACCCTAGAGGCATATCTTCAAGATTACTTTGGCCGCATTATGAAAAAACTCAAAGAAATTGATTACGAAAAAAACAAAAATAAAAAGCAGAAAAAAAAGACTCCTTTTAAATCTAAATCATAATTGTAAAGTAAACATTAAAAGCCAGCGAGATCAACAGTTGTGCCGAAAGCAGGCATTATTTATAACGATTCTAAACCAACAGCTTGTCGCCTTGCCAAAGAATTAACAGACAGCCTTACTGCTATGGGTTGGGATGTTTGTGTGACTACCAGTTTTGGCGGTATATTAGGTTATTCTCGCCCGAATAGTCCTGTTTGTCGTACTCGCATCGATCAGTTAAAGCCAGTCGGTTTTGACGAAGATGTCGCCTTTGGTATTGTCTTAGGGGGAGACGGCACAACTTTAGCGGCTTTCCGGCAAGTAGCTGTTTTTGGTATTCCCTTATTAAGTGTCAACACAGGACATATGGGATTTCTCACCGAAACCTATGTCAATCAAATACCTCAAGCTGTAGAGAAATTAATAGCAGGGGAATATAAAATAGAAGAACGCTCTATGTTAGCGGTGAGTGCTTTAAGGGGAGAAAAGCTGATTTGGGAAGCACTATGCCTCAATGAAATGGTACTGCATCGAGAACCCTTAACTAGTATGTGCCATTTTGAAATTCAAATTGGTAACCATGCCCCCGTAGATATTGCTGCTGATGGAGTAATTGTTTCTACCCCAACGGGTTCTACAGCTTATTCTTTAAGTGCAGGAGGCCCGGTTGTAACCCCTTCTGTACCAGTCTTACAACTCATCCCTATTTGTCCTCATTCCTTGGCTTCTAGGGCTTTGGTTTTTTCTGATACCGAACCAGTAAATATTATTCCCGCTACTCCGAACCAAATGGTTATGGTGGTTGATGGTAACGGCGGCTGCTACATCTCTCCAGAAGATCGGGTTTATATAGAGCGATCGCCTTATCCTGCCCGTTTTATTCGTCTGCGATCACCAGAATTTTTCCGTATTCTTAGGGAAAAGCTTGGTTGGGGTTTACCCCATATTGCTAAACCTACTTCTGTGGAGTTACCCTAATTTTAGGTAATGGGTACTTGGGGAGCTGGAGAGCTGGGAAGCTAGGGAGCTGGGGCGCGTAAGCATTGTCGTTAGACTACTAGGGAGCTAGGAAGCTAATATTAATTCCTTTTTCGCTGTTGCCTTGATACTATTCTACGCAAAACCAATCTTGAGATAATCCTCTTCCATCTTTGCCCCAGAAGGTTTCAAGGCCGCTAAAGCTTGAGGTAGAACTAAATTACGGCGATGATTGCCAATGCGGACATTTAATTCATCTCCGGTTTTATTTAACTGAATATTCTCTTTAGGAACACCAGGTAAATATAGCTCCAAACTGTATTGATTATTGCCCTGTTGTACTACCTTAAGAGTATTTTCTTGATAATAAACTTGGGTAGGATCTTCGTTTGCATACAAAGTTTCTTTGAGCCTTTCTAGGGCGGCTAAACCGCATAATTCTTCTGAGTAAAGGGGGACTTCTTTTACTGGTAAGGGATGGAAATTATCATGAATTTCTTTTTTATAAACTTGTTGATTTTCTTTCCACTTTTGGAAGAAGGGATCAGTTACTTCTTCAGGAATAATGCGATTAGCAACCACCATATCTGTAGCCACATTATACAAACTCAAATAAGCATGGGCCCGCAAAGATTCTTTAATCACCATCTTTTCAGGATTGGTTACCAATCTAACTGAAGTTTGAGTATTATCTGTTAGAACTTTTTCTAAAGCTTCAATCTGCTCATAAAATTCATAAGGTGCATCCATCACCTCTTTATCCGGTAAAGAAAAACCAGCAATTGGTCTAAACAGAGGTTCAACCAAGGGGCGTAAAGCTGCTGAAACCCCCTGTAAAGGCTTGTAAAAGCGTCTCATATACCAGCCACCTACTTCTGGTAAGCTTAACAGGCGCAACGCTGTACCAGTGGGGGCAGAATCGATAATTAAAACCTCAAATTCTCCCTCATCGTAATGGCGTTTCATCCGCACTAAACCAAAAATTTCGTCCATGCCTGGTAGAATTGCTAATTCTTCGGCTTGAACTCCTTCTAAACCCCTAGCTTGTAAAACTTGACTGATGTAGCGCTTGACGGCTCCCCAATTGCCTTCTAATTCCATGAGCGCATCTAACTCAGCCCCCCAAAGGTTAGGGCGTACTAACTGAGGTTCGTGACCCATTTCTAGGTCAAAGCTATCTGCTAGGGAATGGGCAGGATCTGTACTTAAAACTAGAGTTTTGTAACCTAGTTCAGCACAACGGAGTCCTGTGGCGGCAGCAACAGAGGTTTTACCTACACCTCCTTTGCCAGTCATGAGAATTACACGCATAAGTTTTGTTTTGGGTGGCCCTACTTTAACTAAAGTTTACATTACTTCTCAGTTTTCGTATGAAAAAGAAAATGTTGCTGAAAAACATTTAAGCGAGAGCAATGCCAGTAATCTAGATGAGAAATGATTAATCCTGTTTCATCAAGCTTTAACTCACTTCTGCCGGGAATGGCGATCGCCGGTTGCCAGGGTAGGGGAGTTATCCAGTGAAGAGTCCATTCAGTTTCGATGGTGTCTCCGTGACGAGAAATGTCGTGAAGTTCCATCTGCACCTCTTTGAACCAGGTTTTGATGAACTGAATCATCTTTTTGTAGCGCTCAACACCATGAAATTCGTTCATGGGATCTTTAAAATAAACTTGCTTGTGATAAATGCTATAAGTTTGCTCAAGGGGAAAGCGCTGATAGTCTTCTTGAAGAGTGGTAATGATATCCATTGATGTTCGGCATTTAACTAGATTGGTTTTTTAAGTTAACTTAAAAAAAACAATTTTTTACTCGTTTGGTGATGAAAGCTTCTGAATGGGTATCATAAGTTGTGGTATTGTTTGATTAATATTTCTTGAAATTTTTCTGAATTTGCTCTAAATGAAAGGGCAAAACCCAAACAAACTTCTGATTGCGCCCTTGCATCTGCCCTTTGTTATGTTTAGCTACCTATTCTTACTAATTAGACTGGCAATTTTACCGTCTTGCCAGTAGGATATCGAGAAATTACATAGTACTATTTACGCATCAGAGGTATTTGTTATGGTCATTGACTTCTACGCCCAGAAAAAAGCTCAGCTTAGCTTGCGCTCTTATCTTAAGCCCGGAGATTTGGGACAAATTCTTTATTTACACGGGTCGATTTATGGTCGAGAATGTGGCTACGATTACACTTTTGAAGGTTATGTGGCTGATACTCTTTCTCACTTTTCTAGATCCTACGATCTTCATCAAGAGCGCTTGTGGTTAGCCGAAGCAGAGGGAAGAATTGTTGGTAGTATTGGCATTATTAAGAATAATTCCCAAAGATGTCAACTTCGTTGGTTTTTGGTTGATCCTCAGATGCGCGGTAGAGGTTTAGGACGTAAACTTCTGAGCAAAGCAATTAAGTTTAGCCAAAATTGTGGTTACGAGTCGGTTTTTCTCCAAACGATGGGAGAATTGCCCGTA
Source organism: uncultured cyanobacterium (assembly GCA_963793425.1). Classification (GTDB taxonomy): domain Bacteria; phylum Cyanobacteriota; class Cyanobacteriia; order Cyanobacteriales; family CAWCAG01; genus CAWCAG01. The sequence goes on from CAWCAG010000005.1 coordinate 497,818, forward strand.
GCAAGACATTTGTATCGTTCAGTAGGATTTGTAAAAACAGAAGAATCCAAACAAATCATCTGGGGGCAGAAAGTAACTCATCAGTTTTATGAGTTAGCTTTGGACAATCAGCAACCAGAAACTTATACCCAAGGCGATCGCGCTAAGGTGTTGCGGTAAAAGTAAGCTTAGAGGCTGACGGGCAATTTTTTGAGTTAGTAAGATAGAGAGAATGACACCAACTACCAAGCTAGTACCTTGTAAAAAAGCAATCACAGCCGGATGAGCTACTAGTATAGGTGCGCTTTCACCATTTAAACCAAAAGTAGCCAAACCTACTGCTAAAACTTTGCCCCCTTCACCCAAACCTAGGTTCAAGTAATAAGCCAAATTCCCAGCTAAAACTAGGGGTAAGTAACCATAGGCTAGCTTAATGAAGGAATGGGGTTTGAGCTTACTAGTTCCTTGATAGATTAACTTAATTAGTTCCTGGGCTAATAAAGGTATCGCAATAGGAAGAGTTAAAGCAGCTACAGCTAAACAAACATGAGGGAAAAACTGGTTCAAGTCTAAATGCAAACCTAGTAGGGCTTGAATTTGGGGTAGTTGGTGTAGAAAGACTGTATTTAGAAGCAACAGCAACAATGCTACTTCATAACTTCGGGGGGTGTGGGTTGTCCATAATTCAATACCAGGGGGACGCAAATTCACTTCTACAGAGCGGTGGGGACAAGCTTTTAAGCAAGTCATACATAATACACAGTCTCGATTGTCCTGGAGTTGGGCAGGATGAGAGTAGAGGGGGCAACCGTTGGTTTCTAAACCTTCCCCTTTAGCAGGGCCTCCTTTATAACATTGATAGGTGGTACATTCTGCTGAACAAGTGCCTTGTTGCGCTCTTAATTCTGTCATGGAAAGTTTAGCAAACATTCCGTTCATACCACCAATAGGGCAAAGATAGCGACACCAAAAACGCCTTTCAAATAAAGCAGAAAATATCATCGCCCCGGCAGTAATTAATAATAGTAAACAAGCAGAAAGATAGGCAGTATTTTCTAAATCCCATAGTTCTTCCCATAACAAAATTAAGGCAAATAAACCCCATAAAAACCAACCTCCCCACTTCTCAGCAGATTCTCTTGGCCAGGTTTTGAGTTTCCGATTGGGGAAAAGCCAACCGGAGAGTTTTTGGGTAACTTCTCCATAGATCATAAAAGGACAAACGGCACACCAAAGCCTACCTACAAAAGGAAAACCAATTAAGATTAAAGGCCACCACCAGGCCCAGAAAATGTTCAGGGCAAAGTTGGCATCGCGGGTTTGAGGCCCCAGGAATAAGATGGCGATAATTAAAGCAAATAAGGTTAAGGTAAAACCATAATTAATGCGATCTGGCCACCAAGGGCTACGGAGGAATTTTCTCAAGCGAGGATAGCTATTAAGGAGATTAACCCGAAACTGCTTTTTCTTACTTTGAGAAGGCCAAACAATTTCTTCTGTTAACTCTGTACAACCTTCTAATTGCACAATTGCTCTTTCAACTAAGTTTTCTAATTCTCTTTGATTATTAGGAAAATCGTAGGCTTGTAATCTGCGTAAAGCTTCTGGAGTAATGCGAGGACGATTTAAACCTTTGGCACGGCAAATTAAGCTAATATAATAATCTACACAATCTGCTATATCAGCTTTGCGAATACGTAAAGGAGGAACCTTTATTCTTTTTCCCACAACTGTATTGATTTGGGGTAAATTCTGCTCAGAAATAAGGATGATTCGAGCCTTACTTTTGAAGATAGTTTGACTTTCTTCCTCGGAACGGTTAATAGGCAGATAATTTCCAGTTTTCAGTAATTCAACTATGGGGGGACGCAAATCTTTGGGTAACTCTTCAAAATTATTAAGAACTAAAGTTCCTTCTCCTAAAGCCGCAATCAAACCTGGTTTTCCCCCTGCTCGACCAAACAATTCTGCACCGCTAGCTTGTATTCGGCTACAATTTAATTTGACGATTGGTTCTCGACGATAAGCAGAACTAAAGTGAACTAAACTAGCTACGTTATCTTTTTGTAATCCTGGTTCACCAAAAATTAATACAGACTCTCTCCCTTCGGCCGCTTGTTTAATTTGCTTACGGAGTTTTACCGCATAACGGCTTTTACCGATTATCCCTCGTTTAGCTCTATTTACTAAATAAGGACGTAAAGTAGTTTGACGTTCTTGTTCATAGTTTAATTGAGATTCAAGCTGTAAAACCTCTTGGGCAAGCTGTTGGGAGATAGTTTGGGGAATTTCGGGATAATCTTCATAAAGGGCGCGGAACTGTTCTGCGGGAATAAACCATAATTGAGATTCACTTAAAGTAGTGACTGTTTCCCTGGCTGGTTGGTCTAAAATAACTTCTTCTAAGTTAAGGGTAGAACCAGCCAGCAAACTTGCCTTTCCTTTGCTCTCTAAACGACCTTCCCGCAGAATATAAAGTCCTCCTGGGTTAGTATTTTCCTTAACTATCTGTTCTTGGGGCGGAACAGTTTTTTCCTGAACTATACCGGCGATCGCCTCTAATACTTCCTGAGAAAGAACACCAAGGGCCGTTCTCTCTTGCAACCAAATTACAGTATCGGTAAAAGACATAAATTAAAGAGTTTGATGTTAACTCTCTCAAGGATACAAAGATAAATTCAAGCAAAAACCTGGCAAACATTCTTCACCCTGCAACTCCGTAGGTAAATTCCGGATTTCCACTGCCATACCACCGCGATAAATTTCCACTTGCTGTTGCTGAGGATTAATTAACCATCCTAGTTGAATTCCTGCCTCAAGATATTCTTGCATCTTAGCCCGCAGAGGTTCTAGGCGGTCAGTAGCAGAACGTAATTCAATCACAAAGTCTGGTGCGATAGGAGGAAACTTACGGCGTTGTTGCGGAGTGAGGGCTTCCCAACGCTCACGCCTTACCCAAGCAGCATCAGGGCTACGATCTGCACCATTAGGTAATTTGAAGATAGTTGAGGAGCTAAAAGTATAGCCTAAGCGGGTTTCTCGATTCCAGTTGCCTAGATCAATAATTAGTTCCGCTTCTTGATTGCCACTATCGCCACCAACAGGGGTCATAATAATTAATTCTTTTTGAGAAGTACGTTCAAACTGCAACTCGCGGTTACTTTGACAGATTTGATAAAACTGGTCGTCACTGAGGTGAACATCTTCTAGGTTTAGTGTTAGAGGAGTCATGATTAATTCTCAGGGAATATCGATTTTGTCGTTTGTTAAAATTTTACCTAAAGCGTAATCTCTAGTTATTTTGTTTATTTATGGAACTTTTAAGCAAAATAATTTTAATTATGGTGGGCAAAAGAAGATGGTTTTCAGATGCGAATATTTACTCTCAATTTTGTCCACCCTACTTTAAAGACATCAATGTAACAATTGTAGGGTGGGAATTGCTAACGGTAATTTTGGGAAAACTCGGAGATTTAAAAGCAATGCCCACCAATTCCCATAAGCTCATTTTGGTTGTGGTGATAGATAGTTAGTGGAATCGCAAGATGACTTTGGCGGTGCGGGATATTTTTCTCCCTTAAGATGATATTATGTATGAGGTAGAAAAGGTGCGCTCTTAAAAAAGGGTTTGCAAAGGTGTTTTTAAGTCTTTTCAGGTTGTTAGAAAAAATCGCTTCAATAAAGATTTTTTTTGCTCTATTGGTGCTGGTTTTATGATATTATTTTTTTAACAAATATTTTTATAATGGGAATATTGACGTTTATCAGTAAGTGACAATATTCCCATTATGATAAATTTAATTTTATCACGAAATTGCACCTGAAAAAATTTTATACGCTTCGCGTAAGGCAAAGGGCAAGAAGGCAAGAAGGGTAAAGGGCTAAAGAGTCCTGGGGGAAGAACGGGCGAGACGAAAACCGATAATGCTGAGACGGGAGCCGGGAATGTTGAAGTAGCGATACGCAGAACGACAATGCCTCGGAGCGTAGTCCCAAGAACCACCGCGAAGCAAGCGATCATGATTATCATTATCATTCTCATCAATTAACCAAGCACTACCATCAGTAGGAGCATCTTCATAACTATCATGCCATTGGTCATAGCACCATTCCCAGAACATTACCGTGCATATCATACAAACCAAAAGCATTAGGGGGAAAGCTGCCTACTTCCGTTGTTTCTTTCCTATATTGCCCTTCTGATTCTGAGCCATAGGTACTGTTGCCAGAATAATTTGCTAACTCTGTCGTAATAGTTGCACCAAAATGAAAAGGTGTGGTTGTACCAGCACGACAAGCATATTCCCACTCTGCTTCGCTAGGTAAGCGATATTCTTCTCCTAACTTTTCTGAGAGTTTCTGACAAAATTCCACCGCCTCCAACCAAGAAACAGCTTCTACCGGGCGGTTTTCTCCTTCAAATTTAGCAGGATTATTACCCATAATCGCTTGCCATTGAGCTTGAGTAACCGCATACTTACCCAGATAGAAAGAGGGAACATTTACTTCATGTTGTGGCTCTTCATTATCTCTTCTCCCTTTCTCATCACAAGGGGAACCCATAAGAAAACTTCCCCCAGGTATTGCCACCATTTCTAAGCTGATTCCGTTTCCTAAATCTCCTCGAATATATTCTGCTTCTACTTACTTTGCGACTCATAATTTTGCCACTTTTCATCTACGGTAACGGTTTCGTTAGGCAAGAAAGTGTTGCGAATCTTTCTATTACTATTAACAGATAATCCTATAGCAACAGCAGTTAATGCACCCAATTTAGCCAAACCACCATAAAGAAATTGCTTCCTAGTAAAAGTTTGAGTTTGTGTTGCAGGTTGTTGAATCTTGGGTTGTTTGGGTTGAGAAACTTTAGCTGGTTGCTTTTTTACAGCTTGAGAAGGAGGTTTTTGATAAGTAGTAACTTGTTGCTGTTGAACATGATCAATCGCATCAACCGCAGCAATTAACTCCTCTGCCTTTTGATAACGCTGTTTCGGGAAATGCTCTAACATTTTGTCCAAAACTTCCCCTAACTCCTTCCTAACTCTCCCTCCCTTCTCTCGCCATAACCACCTCGCTTCATCAGCATCATACAATTCATCCTGGATATCTCCAGGATTATCAAAATTGGGTAAACAACCAGTCAATAAACGGATAGAGGTAGCCCCCAAGCTATAAATATCACTGGCACAACGAGGTTTGCCAATGACTTGTTCATAAGGTGCATAACCAGCCGTATAAAGAACTGTGCCAGAAATACTTACCGTTTGGAGATGGTGCTTAACTCCCCCAAAATCTATCAGAAAGATTTTACCATCACTGCGACGACGCATAATGTTTTCTGGTCTAATATCTCGGTGTAATAATCCCTGTCGGTGAATGTATTGCAATACAGGTAAGAAATCTCGGAGAAACTCTAATAATTTCTGCTCATTAAAAGCCCCTTCCTTAAGCAACTCCTTAAGCAAATTCTCCCCTTCCACATAATCCTGCACCAAATAGATAGAATTATCTTGAGCAAAATAAGCTTGCAAACGGGGAATTTGAGGATGATCTAAGTCGTAGAGACTTTTTCCTTCCTGTTCAAATAATTCCTTTGCTTTGCTTCCCTGTGCCTCGGCAATAAACTTTTTGATTACACAGAGACTATCAAAACGATCTTTATTCTTCGCTAAATAAGTCCTACCAAAAGCACCTTGACCCAAAACTTTAACAACTTCATAACGTCCCCGAAATAAAGGTTGTTGCCATAAACTCAAACCACAACCTTGACAAAACTGATTACTATCGGGATTTTCGGGACTAGAACAAGCCGGGTTGCAACAGTACATATTGGTTAAACAATATCACTATCTCAGTTTACCTGATTTCACCGTAATTGCTCAAAAGATTGTAGTGGAATCGCTAAGTTTTTTTAAGGGTAAGTTTTTTGAGATTTGAAGCAGCAACATGATGTTTATTGAAAAGTTTGATATTAACTCTATTAAGAATACAGAGACAAATTTAAACAAAAACCTGACAAACATTCTTCACCCTGCTTAAAGAAAATTGCCAGGGCTTATTAACTATTGCTGCTCAAACTTCCCAAATTCGAGACAAATCTAAAACAAAACCGGGTAATACTTCCTCACCAGATAACTCAACGGGATTCTCCAGCACTTCTACCTCTTTTCCCAGGCGATAAATTTCTACTTGTCGCTGCTGAGGATTAAGTAACCAACCTAGCTTTGCACCGTTGTCAAGGTACTCTTTCATCTTCTGTTGTAAGGATTTGAGAGTATCTGAATTAGAACGCAATTCTACAACAAAATCAGGACAGATATTCGGAAAAGTACTTTTTTGTTCTAGAGTGAGAGCATCCCAACGTTGCCGACTAATCCAACAAGCATCAGGGCTACGAATCGCTCCATTCGGTAATGTGAAACCTGTAGAAGAATCAAAAGCTTTACCCAATTCTCTGTTTCCTTCATGCCAAAGATAAATTTGCCCGGTAAGGCTGTAATTGCGTTCTCCTGTTTCCCAACCTGTTGGCGGATTCACGGTTAATTCTCCTTGTGCAGTCCTTTCTATTCTTAGCTCCGGGTTAACTGCGGCAAGGGCAGCAAATTGCTCTTGGGTAACGTGGAGTGCAATATCCCTTGGTAGTTCAATTGATAGGGTGCCGGTTTCGGGTTTAGTTGATATTTGTACCATCTTAACTCTTTACTATGACATTCTACAGTTATAGCGATGCCTACGACGCGCTAGTAGTTATCACAGCTAACATTACCGAGATTGAAGACAATTGGTAGAAATTCGGCAGCCAACAGTTAACTTTTTAACCCCAAATTCGAGACAAATCTAAAACAAAACCGGGTAATACTTCCTCACCAGATAACTCAACGGGATTCTCCAGCACTTCTACCTCTTTTCCTGAACGATAAATTTCTACTTGTCGCTGCTGAGGATTAAGTAACCAACCTAGCTTTGCACCGTTGTCAAGGTACTCTTTCATCTTCTCTTGTAGGGATTTGAGAGTGTCTGAATTAGAACGCAATTCTACAACAAAATCAGGACAGATATGAGGAAAAGTACTTTTTTGTTCTAGAGTGAGAGCATCCCAACGTTGCCGACTAATCCAACAAGCATCAGGGCTACGAATTGCCCCATTCGGTAAGGTGAAACCTGTAGAAGAATCAAAAGCTTTACCCAATTCTTTATTTGCTTCGTGCCAATAATCGAGTTGCCCGGTAAGGCTGCGATTGCGTTCTCCACTTTGCCAACCTGTTGGCGGATTCACGATTAATTCTCCATGTAAAGTTCTTTCCATTCTTAACTCCCGGTTAACTGCGGCTAGGGCAACAAATTGCTCTGGAGTGACGTGGAGTGTAATCGCCCTTGGCAGTTCAATTGATAGGGTTTCCGTTTCAGGTTTAGTTGATGCTTGTACCATCTTTTATAGCGATATCTACAGCTAAAATACAGAATCTAGATTAAAACAAAAAACCCGCGACTGTGTAATCGCGAGTTTACAATAACTATTAAAGCTAATTAAAGCAGTTTTAATTCTTTAACTTACTTTAATTAAGTGGGTGGAAAAGTAAGTCAGGGAAAAAGCGATTAAACTCGATTAAAATGCCAGCAGTAAATGTCAACAAAGCCATAATTAATACTGGCGCGGTGGAAAGAAACTTTTGCAAATCTTTCATGATTTGTTCTCCAAAATTAATGAACAGCAAGCTTGATTAACGGGGAGAAACAGGAATTTCTGTTTCTTTAGCAGTTAATTCTCCAGAAGTAAGCTGCTTAAGCGCTGCTAGAGGCCAAGCGAAGCCACTTAGCATATATTTAAGTGCTAAAGGAACATCGATAACCACTTCTTTCATAGCTGCATTTTTGTCGCCTCTGATATCAATTAGATAAGCACGACCAACCCAACCAATCCAACCAGCGATATAAAGAAAGAGGATACTAGGAATGAGGAAATCACCAGCACGGCTTAAGCGACCATCTACAATTAAATGGGGTAGACCTTCTGGTCCACAAAGGGCTTGAGAATAACGCTCTGCTCTTTGTTGTCCAGAATTGGGGTCGTTGGTGGTGTTACGGAAGTTTTTTGCTCTTGCTTGGAAAGCAGGAGACTCACTACAAGGCACTAAATGTGACAAATTATCCTGAGCCATAGCTTTCGGAGCAAAGCCAAAGCAAAGGGTCACAATTAGAGCCAACGCCAATAATTTACGCATAGATAATTTGTTTCCTTACATTACGAAACAATAAGTTTTTTGTACAAAGGATTAAAAGATTATTTGTACAACGAAGTGATCTTACTCTGACACGTTGACACAGTAAAGATTAAGTTACTAAAAGTAGAGTTTAAAATTACATTTATCAACATAATGGTAAAAGTTTTAGCTATAGAAACAAGTTGTGATGAAACGGCCGTTGCAATTGTTAATAATCGTAAAGTTTTAAGCAATATAGTTGCTTCACAAATTCCTCTACATCGCCTTTATGGTGGTGTCGTCCCAGAAGTTGCTTCTAGGCAACATTTAGAAGCCATTAATAGTTGCTTAGAACAAGCTTTAGCAGAGGCAAAAATAGATTGGTCTGGTATTGATGGGGTGGCGGCTACTTGCTGTCCTGGTTTGGTGGGGGCTTTGTTGGTGGGATTAACCACAGCAAAAACTTTAGCTGCTGTACACCAAAAACCTTTTTTGGGGATTCATCACCTCGAAGGGCATATTTACGCCACCTATCTTTGTGAACCCCAACTGCAACCCCCTTTCTTATGCTTATTGGTTTCTGGGGGTCATACTAGTTTGATTAAGGTTCAAGATTGTGGGCAGTATGAAACTCTGGGTAGTACCCGTGATGATGCAGTGGGGGAAGCTTTTGATAAGGTAGCCCGCTTGCTTAATTTAGGTTATCCTGGTGGCCCCATTATCGACAAATTGGCACAAACTGGGAATCCTCAAGCTTTCTCTCTGCCCGAAGGCAGGATATCTTTACCCGAAGGTGGCTATCACCCTTATGATTCTAGTTTTAGTGGTTTAAAGACCGCTATGCTGCGACTGGTGCAGAAATTAGAGCAAGAAACGGATTCTTCTTCTTTGCCCGTTAATGATCTGGCCGCTAGCTTTCAAGAAACTGTGGCGCGATCGCTGGTGAAAAGAACGATTAAATGTGCTTTGGATTGTGGACTTGATACTATTACTGTTGGGGGCGGTGTTGCTGCTAATAGTGGTTTAAGGAAGCATTTATTAGCAGCCGCCGAAACTCATCAACTTAAGGTTTATTTCCCTCCCCTAAAGTTTTGTACAGATAATGCAGCAATGATTGGTTGTGCAGCCGCTGAACATCTTAATAGGGGTGATAGTTCAAGTTTAGCTTTGGGGGCAAATTCAAGACTATCTTTGAGTGAAGTGATGACACTGTACCAAGGTTAGTAAACCTTACTTGACTTCTCGTGGTTGTTCACGGTTAAATCTTTTTGAGCTAACAGGTTTTTGGTTTTTTGAGGAATGAGAATAATTGCTCCCTAACTTTTGATAATGGCTTCACCCCGTTGATAAAGTTGACGGGCATAATCTGTCCAAGTACCTTGCCCCCAATACCGGAAACAGCTAGTTTCTAACAAGAGGTTGTATAACAAAGCTTCTTGATAATCAGGCTGTTGGGTTACTTGAGGATTTTGCTGCACCAAGGGATCATATTTTTGGTGAAACAAAGCACTTAATTTGTTCATGGGTTCTAAAACATTTTCGTAACCCTTAACCCAACTTAAATCATTTGTCCAAGAAGCCCCATCGGTATGGAATTGCTGATCATTTGCTTGTAAATCTTTAATTGCTTGTTCTACTTTTTCTGGTGTTGCTTGATCTTGATCTACTTGTTGCCAAATTTTGTGTTGCCCTACTCCTTGGCAAGTAGGATAATCTTCTGGTTTGATACCTGCTTGGGTAAGTAATTCTAAATATTCTGTGCCATTAACCCCTACAACTCCAGCTTGGGCATTTTCCTTGATTTTGTACCAAACAGGAGAGAAATCTCTGGGAAATTCGTTCATCATCACCCCACCATTTTCCCCGTCAGCAATTTGCGTGACGCAGCCTGGCACAGTTCCATTGCCAATTTTTTGCTTGTCTCGACTTTTGGCTTCATGATATGGTTGCATCTGGGCTACTAATTTAGTATCTGAACCTTGGGTTTTAATTAAGGCAGTGATACTAATGGTTTCTCCTTGGGAGTTGCAAGCGACTAAACGATTGGGAATATATTTATCATCTTGGTGAAGCGGCGAACCATCTAACCTTTCTACAGAATGTTCTTGCACCATTAGCCAACGATAGCCGCATTCTTTTAAGGCTTTGATATATTCATAGAGGGTATCAGGATGATTAGGTAAACCCATTTCCGGAGGAGAAAAGCCTTTTACCCTAGCTAAAGCTTCATAACCAAAGATAGCAGCGAAGTAATGTTGCCAAGCTTGGATGTGGAGTTTAAGATCAGGAATTGGTGTAGAAGGTACAACAGCATGACTCCACATTGTTCCTAACCATTCTACGTAGGGTTGATATTGGCGATCGCAGGTTATACGTTTAAGGTTATTGAGGACATCATCTCGTCCCATTTGTTGCAAACCCCACAAAAGGTTGCCAGAATAATCTAACATGATGCGAGGGTTACAACCGTTGTCAACTAATTCAGGAATAAATTCTCCCATACGTCCATAACACCAAGCAAAGGTTTCGGCGTTGTGATTATCCCCTTGGTTAGGATGTTCAAACATATGTTGGAGATTGTTGATTAATTCTCCATTTGCCCCAGCAGGAATGGTAGGTTGGTGCATATGCAAGGCACAGGCAAACCCAGCTTTTATGTCTTCGCAACGCAAGTTTGTTGTTGGTAAAAACACTGGTTCATTATGATTAACTATGGTGTTGATTTCCTTTTCATTACCGCAAATATTGGGTAAACCTGATTTTAATGGCTTTAGATTGGGTAAATTAGGGGATTGTGTTGTGGCGATCATAGAATTTTTTTCAGAATAAGTTTTTGTTAAGGCTGATGTATAGCAATTTTAAGTCACATGAGTTACCTTACTCTATTTCCACGCTTCTATTAGCTATTAGCAAAAACCAGAATCTAGGCTGTACCTCACGCTTAATCTGAATGGCTACAGAATAATTTCTTGCTTAAGGTGTTTGACATTTATCATTAAGCATTTAATCATTTATTATGTAAATTTTAATTCATAACCAAAGCAAGAATATTCTTTCCCTATTACTTAATGAACCAAAATATTTTACTTACTGGAGGCAGAATGACTGCCACTTTAGCTTTGGCAAGGCTATTTTCTGCTGCTGGTTACAGAGTATTTGTTGTTGATAGTTTCAAGAATTTTATTTGTAGCTATTCTCGCGCTACAGTTAAAGGTTTTGTTGTACCTTCACCTCGCTATGATACTAGCAACTATATCAAAGCTTTACAAAGCATTATTCAAAAAGAGAAAATTGGCTTACTTATCCCTACTTCTGAGGAGATTTTTTATTTATCTAGTTATTTGGAAGAGTTAGAACCTTTATGTACAGTTTTTGCTGCATCTTTACCTAATTTACGACAGTTATACAATAAATGGACATTTATTCAAACAGCCAAAACTTTAGGATTGTTAGTACCGAAAACTTGGTTAATTAAGTCTCGCCAAGATTTAGCTTCTTGTTTGAGGATGGCTACACCTTCTCAGCTAATTCTCAAGCCTGTATATTCCCGTTTAGGAAGAAATATACATTTGTTCAATCAACCAGTAGAGAGGCTACCTAAATTAGAGATTGAAGAAAAGCAACCCTGGGTTTTACAAGAATTTATTCCTGGGCAAGAATATACTACTTATAGTGTTGCTCAGCAAGGTGAGTTGAAAGCTCATGTCACTCATTTGAGGTCATCTTCTTTGAGTCCTGTAGATTCTTGGTCAGAATTAGTTGCAGTTAAGGAAACAAAGATATTAAATTGGGTTGTTGATTTTGTCAAAGCGAAGCAGTTTACTGGGCAAATAGCTTTTAATTTTATTGTTGATGAATATGATGATATTTACCCTGTAGGATGCAACTTACAGCTAACCAAAGCTATACATTTATTTCATCATCAGGATGGATTGACAGAAGCTTTTCTAAATACAGACGAGGATGTAATTCAGCCCCAAAAACAGCTTAAAATTACTAGTTCCTTAGCTACAATTCACAAAGGCTTATTTCCCAAGATTATTCCTCAAAAACTCAAACAAGGTGGGCAAACTTTAACTCAAACTCAAGATGAAGTTTTTCGCTTAAGCAATCCTCTTCCTGCTTATGTATTTTTTAAAGGGTATCTTAACAGTAATGACACAGAATTTTTTGCTCAAGATTTAGAATGGGATGGAGAAGAGATTACTAAGAAAAATTAATTTGAGCCAAGTAACAGCCCCTTTCTTCTTCATATTGCCAAGCTACAGATTCAGGATCTCTTTGCTTACTCCATTGAGAAAAGTTAGCTTGCTTTTTTAGTTGTGCCAAAGTTGAAGGATCAACTCCCAATCTAATAGCTAATTCTTCTTGTTTCATCCCTTGCATAATTTGTTCAAGAGAGTTTGGTTCTTGATTAGAGTTCATAGTTTTATTGATTAATTGGTTATAATTGGAGAAAAACAGAGCCGCCCCTAGATACTAAGTTGAGATTTATAGGGATTTTTCTAAGTTAGAGAAAAAGTTGTCATTATAAGGACGAATACCAAACAAATGATTTTTTCCTGGAAAAAAACTGCGATCGCTTTCACTTTAGCATTATCTGCATTATCTCTTAACAGTTGTGGTAAGAGTACTTCAGACAAATCAGTAGGGAGTTCTGCTTCTCCTGATCTAGAAGAATCTGTCTCTGAGCAAAAGGTTCCTGAGAAAAAAGCTCAAGCAAAAGCTGATAATAACCAAGATTTACTCCTAGGTAAATGGCAGATTGTCAAGTTAGTAGAAAATGGACAAGAAGTTTCTCTTGAGGAGATATTAGCTGAGATTGCTGAAACAGGAGATGCAGAAAGTGCGGAAGAAACAGCCCAAGGCATGACTGGGGAATTTGAAGAGGATGGTAAGTTTAGGTTGGCTGAGCGAAGAAGGTACTTATCAAGTCGAAGGGGATACACTGATTTTGCAAGATCCTACCAAAGAGGAGCCAATTAACCTGAATTTCCGGGTTTCTGAGACTGAATTAGTGGCTTACAATGCCCAAGAAGAAGAAAATAAAGTAGAAGTATATTTTAAAAGATTGGAATAGTTAATAATTAGTTGATTTGTTAAGAGTTTGGTAACTCTTGTTGCATCTTGTGTACTCTCGATCTGTAATCATTTAGATCGGGTATCTTGGTGAAAGTAGATAATTAAACCTTGAAAAATGATTAATTATCTACTGGTTTAAGCAGATTTACCCTGTCTCGACCTATAACCATATACGGACTTTTTCCCTTAATTACTCGGAGGCTTTATGAGTCCCACGTTACTGCGCCAACTATGGTCTTTAGTTGAAAACACTCAAGCAAACACTCTTTTGGGACTAGATGATACAAGTCTGGTTCGCTGGCTACTAAGGCAGCTAGAAAAGCGTCGTGATCTTGAAAGAGATGAAACTGATATTTTGAGTGATTATATATATTCTAAGCTTTCTTTGATTAGGGATCTAGCTCAACAAAGGTAATAAACAGGGAGTAGGAAGTAAAGAGTAGGGAATATTAGAGAAAAGGTTGAGAATGAGAAATTTATCAATATTCCCCAATCCCTCTTCGGTCAACATCTAACTAATTTTGTCAATTGAACTACTACATCATCAATAGCCCTCAACATCGTATCTCCAGACTGTCCTGGTTGATTAATTAAAATACTAAACACAATCCGACCATATTCAGGATGTTCTAAATAACCAGACAAAGCCCTTACCCCCCTTAATGTACCAGTTTTTGCTCGTACATTGCCTTGCGCTGCTGTATTGCGAAATCTTCGGCGTAAAGTGCCACTTACTCCCCCAACAGGTAAGGATTGATAAAATATATCACTACCTTTTGCCCTAGTCATAGCTTGTAGTAAGTCTACTAAAGCATCAGGGCTAATGGAATTACTTCTCGATAAACCAGATCCGTCTGCTTGGCTAAAACCATTGGGGTTAACTCCCAATTGAGTTAAAGATTGTTTTGCCGCTGTTGCCCCGCCAATGAAACGTAACAGTATCTCTGCATAATTATTATTACTATCACGATTGGTTGTAGTTACCCAGCTTGTTAGGGATGAACTACGAATGCGTGCTGAGTCAATATCTAACCTTTGCAAAGCAGCCGCAGTGGTAAGTAACTTAGTATTAGAAGCGGGAATAAGCCGCGTCGTCGGATTCTTACCGTAGATAACTTGTCCATCCAATGACTCAACCAAAATTCCCCACTTAGCAGTCCTAAAAGCAGGAGTATCAACAATGGCATCAATGAAAAAATCCATTGAAGCAGGACAAACACCATCGCTTAGTTGCTCCGGTGGTGGTACATAAATATCTATGGGTTCAAAGTTTGGCGGCGGTAAAGTTGCAATTTCTTGGGCAACGCCTGCTTTAAATAGTAGAGGATTGAAGGTTGTGATTGCGCTTAAAGCAAGGATCGTTAAGGATTTTAGCCAGGGTTGTTTCATGCTTAATATTTAGACTACTTCGGTGACAATAGCTAGATGGCTAACGAGGTTAACCCAATCTCCGCTATGATTTTTTTTGTCTCTAACTCAAAACTACGGTTATCTTAGACGATAATCTGTTCAGAAAGTTGTTAGTTATAATTGATTGCTTTTTTCTTCCTTGAGGTGATATTATGTATATGGTGGAAAAGGTGCGCTCTTGAAAAGCCTTTTTCAACAAGAATTTTAGTTAAATTTGCAATAAATCTGCTCTAGTCACAATCATTGACTAATAGTTGCGTAGTGAAAGCTATGTTGGATGCTTATTGTCTTTGAAAATTAAAAGCAGTGAATATTACTTGGTGAGTGGTAAACTATCTTAATTTGTCACAAATGTGATTAATGGCTAAATCTTCTTGGCGGCAACGTTTGAACATATCGCGGTTAGCGATTAAGTACTCTTGGTTAACGGTTTGTTTCTGGTTAGCCGTTACAGTGGCGGGGCTTTTCGCTTTTAGCTCCCTGAAATATGCCCTGTTTCCTGATATTACTTTTCCTGTTGTGGCGATTAATGCTACTTTGCCTTCACAAACGGCTTTAGATACGGAAAAAGAATTAACTATTCCCATTGAAAAACAGTTACAATCTTTACCAGGTTTAGATGATATTCGTTCTTCTAGTTATCCAGGGCAAGCGGCTATTACCGTTTCTTTTGATGTTGGCACTAACTTAGAATCTTCTACCACCGAAGTAGAAACTGCTTTAGAAAAAGCTGAGTTACCGAAAAAAGCAACTTTTCAAGTTATTCCCTTAAACTTAAATGAATCTCCGGTTATTAGTTATGCCATCAAGAGTGAAGAAACTAAACTTGAGGAATTAATTGATGTAGCAGAAGCAGAAATAATTCCTCCCTTAGCTAAATTAGCTGGGGTTTTGCGAGTGGATTTTTTAGGTACTGCAACCACTCCAAAAACGGACTCAGTAACTCAGAATCAGTCTACTCTGGTACGTTTTAATGGCGAAGATGCTTTAGCTTTTCAAGTCATTAAAAAAGGCAATGCGAATACCTTAGAAGTAGTAAATCGGGTAGAAAAGGAAGTTAAAAAATTACAAAAAGACTTACCGGAAATACAACTAGTTTTAGCAGCAACTCAAGCTGATTATATTCAAGAAGCAACCCAATCCACTATTGAAGCCTTGGTTTTAGCCATTGTACTGGCGGTTTTAGTTATTTTTGTCTTCTTACGTAACTGGCGGGCAACCTTAATTACCGCCTTAGCCATTCCTATCTCGTTGTTGGGAACTTTCATAGTCATGGCAGTAGCAGGGTTTAACCTGGAAACTATCACCCTACTTGCCTTAGCTTTGGTAATTGGCATCATTGTCGATGATGCCATTGTCGAAGTGGAAAACATCATTCGCCACATTGAAGAAGGGCAAACCCCCCAAGAAGCTGCCTTAACTGCCACCAGAGAAATTGGTTTAACGGTTTCTGCTTCCACAATCACCATCGTAGCAGTATTCTTACCCGTTGCTTTAATGGGGGGAACAGTAGGGCAGTTTTTTAAACCCTTTGGTTTAACAGTCTCTGCTGCTGTTATCACTTCCTTGCTAATTGCCCGTACCCTTTCTCCCGTTTTAGGAGTTTATTGGTTAAGAAGGAAGCAGGGAGTAGGAAGCGGGGAGCAGATTTCTCCGTCAACTGGATTTAATCTTAATAGGTACTATCGCAACTTGCTTAGTTGGTCATTGTGCCATCGCTCTATTGTAATCGGTTTAGCAATTGTTAGTTTTATAGCCGGGGTTGCCTTAATTCCTTTAATTCCCAAAGGATTTATCCCGAAATTAGATCGGGGAGAATTTAATGTTACTTACATTGCACCTTTACCGCAATTGGATAGCAGGGAGGTGAGTGAAGGTGAAAACATTGCAAACCAAAATAGAGAAGATAATGCTGCAAACCTTTCTCCTGAAGAGGGAATGAAGCTTTTATTAACAGATTCCCTCAAAACAGCTAAGAAATTAGAAACAGAAATTTTAGCGAATCCTAACGTTGCTTCTGTTTTTACCATCAGTGGCGATCGCGGCGAACCGAATCGAGGTAAACTCTATGTCAAATTAAAAGGCAACCGCCAACTTAACACCTCCCAAGTACAAAAACAACTCCGGGCTGACTTACCTACCCTCAAAGGAGTAACCACCAGCGTTGAAGATATTCAGTTTGTAGAATTAGCAAGTACCAAACCCTTGCAAGTCGCTTTATTAGGAGACAAAGTACAAGCCCTACAAAGCAAAGCCACCGAACTTAAAAAACGCCTCCAGAAACTACCAGGATTTGAAGATATTACCGCCACAGGAGACGAAGAAGAAACGGCAAGTAAGGGAGTTAGGGAACGCCTCAACGGCAAACAGGTTGCCTATCTGAGTGCTAACTTAGGAGAAGAATTAGCGTTAGGGGATGCCACCGAAAAAGTAGTGGCAATCGCCGATAATATTTTACCTGCCAACATCACCTTAGACTTAAAAGGAGATGCAGGAGTTAGTAATCATGTCCTCACTAGCTTTGCTGGCACTTTGACCCTTTCTGTTGCCTCCATGCTAGGGGTGTTACTCCTCTTATTTGGCAGATTGTTAGAACCATTAGTGGTAGGTTTATCTTTACCCCTCGCTATTGTGGGGGCAATGTTAGCTTTACTAATCACCCAAAGCGACTTTGGTATGATTTCTTTGATCGGGCTAATCTTCCTTTTAGGTTTACTGGATAAAAATGCCTTGTTGTTAATGGATTATGCCAACCAGTTACGTAAAGCTGGCTTAGATCGTACCGAAGCAATTCTGCAAACCGGAGTTATTCGCCTCCGCCCCATTCTTATGACAACTGCTTCCACTATTTTAGGCATGATGCCCATTGCTTTTGGTTTGGGGGCTGGGGCAGAATTGAGGCAACCAATGGCTGTGGCGATTATTGGTGGTTTGTTTACTTCTACTCTGTTGAGTTTAATTGTTGTCCCTGTACTTTATAGTTTGTTGGAGGATTGGTGGCTAAAAATTACTAATATTGGTTTGAAGTAAGTTATTATCAAATCTCTCTGCAAGGGCAGGTTTTTATATATCCCTGTCGTTGTTGAATAATTGTGTAAGGGTGGGTTTTTATACATCTCTGTCGTTGCCAAATATCTAAACAAACCCGCCCCTACGAAACCTGTCCCTACGTTAATCTGTGTCATTTAGGATAACAAATGCAATACAATCCTAACATTTATCATCGGCGTTCTATTCGCTTAGTTGGATTTGATTATACAAAGCCAGGGGCATATTTTGTCACCGTTTGTATTCGGCAACGTGAATGTTTGTTAGGAAAATGCCAGGATAATCAAGTACAGTTAAGTCGTTATGGTGAAGTAGTAAAATTTAACTGGCTTAATTTAACAAATGTCTATCCTCACGTGGCATTAGATGCTTTTATTATTATGCCTAATCATATTCATGGGATTATTATCTTAAAAGATTGTCCAGAAAATAAATTAGAAACTAAAGAGAAACAGACTGGATTATCAGAAGTTATCTGTAGTTTAAAAAGATTCTCTGCACGCCGCATCAATCAACTTCACAATATTAAAGGCATTTCTGTGTGGCAACGTGGTTATTATGAACATATTATCCGTAATGAGCGATCGCTAAATAATATTAGAGAATATATTGTCAACAATCCCGTAAATTGGCAAGAGGATGAAATGCACCCTTCACAATCTTTTCTAGGGGCTAAAAAACTCAATGTTCAATTAAATAACAATGACGAATTACCAATAAATTTACAAAAATAACCTTTCCAAACACCCGTAGGGGCGGGTTTACTTGGATGTTTGGCAATAGCAGAGATATTGAAAAACCCGCCCTAACATCGGTATCTGGCTTACACTACGTTAATTTTCAACCTTCAATCGCCTTTCCATCAAAGCTTGCACTGCTTCTTGAGGAGTTGTCTTACTTTTGAGTAGCTGATCAACTTGTTGGGCAATTGGTACAGAAAGTTGTTCTTGTTTAGCAATTTTAATTAAAACTTGGGTAGTATTAACCCCTTCTGCTGTCCCTTCTAAATCCTCTAAAATTTGCTTTAAAGTTTGACCTTTCCCCAATCTGTAACCCACTTGATAGTTGCGAGAAAGGGGACTATTGCAAGTAGCGAGTAAATCTCCTAAACCAGATAAACCGAAAAAAGTTTCTACCTTTGCCCCTAACTGGCTGCCAACACGAATCATTTCTGGTAAGGCACGAGTTAATAAGCCTGATTTCGCGTTTGTTCCTAATTCTAAACCATCGCAAACTCCTGCTGCGATCGCCATAACATTTTTCAATGTTCCTCCCAATTCTGTCCCTAGAGGATCATCGTTGATGTAAACCCGAAAGTTTTCTGAAGAGTAAAGCTGTTGTACTGTTTTTGCTGCCTCTAAGTTGCTGCTAGCTACCACTGTTGCTGCGGGTAAACCTTTTTGAATTTCTTTAGAAAGATTCGGACCAGATAACACGGCTACGGTATGATTAGGAAAGGCTGCTTGCCAAATCTGCGAAGGTGTAAGAGTTGTTGCGAAATCTAATCCTTTAGTGGCGGTGACAATAATTGTGTTTTCAGGTAAATTGCTTGCTGCAACCCTTTCTATGGTTGGTAATACCCCTGCCATAGAGACGGCAGAAACTATTACCTCTGCGGCTAAAGCCTCTGATAAATTCACCTCATTACTGCGCGACCAAAGATGAACTTGGTGATTGTTGCGACTAGCTAAAGTTCCTAATGCTGTTCCCCAAACTCCCTTACCCAAAACTGTTAAAGTCTTCTTTGCATTTATCATTTATCATTGGCTCTGATAGCGATTTTTTAGAGCGCAGCTTTTCCACCATATACATAATATCACCTCAAGGGAGAATAAAAAAGCTTTTTTCGCCCTACCCAACTATTTATCAACAAATCATTGAGGTTTTGCGATACCAAATCCTACTCTTTACTCCCTACTCCCTGCCCTCACAAACAACCTGTGCCACTAAACATGGTTTTGGGTGTGACTAATGCTCAGAGCGTAAGGCTGGTGCTAAGAAAGCAACCAACTTCGACACAGTAGTTTTGATAGTTTTGGGGGAATCATCTTGAATCAGAGCATGAGGTTTTTTTGCTTCAGTCAACACCCGTAATAAAACAGCAATGATTAGATCGAGTTTCCAGGTAAGTTCCTGGCGAGAAAGATTAGGAAGGGAGCGCCCCAATGCGTCTAGATAAGCTTCTTGACTCCCTCGAAACTCTCGATCAGCAACTTCTCGAATTGAATCGGGTTCAAGGCGGCAACGTCCCATAAATCGAGCGCAATTCAGGCTGCGATCGCCACTATCGAGAATAACTTCAAGAGCAGGAGTCAAAAATGTTTCTAAAATAGCTTCAACCCTAAGAGGATCATTTTGGGCTTCACACTTTGCCAATCTTTTTAGTTGCTCCTTGACTAATGGTTGGGCAATTCGTGCTACAACTGCATGAAATAATTCTTCTTTGGAACCAAAGTGATAATGAACCGCAGACAAGTTAACATCCGCTTTGCGGATCACGCTTCGCAGTGATGTACCAGCAAAACCATTTTCGGCGAATAGCTGTTCGGCAACATTAAGAATCTGTTCTTTGGTATCAATGGAAGAAGTTGAGGTCATAAGCTTAAATGAAATTTTGAGGATTTACCCGAAAAAACTTGCTATTATTTCAAACGTTTGTTTTAATAACTTTAAGGGCTACAAATTCTAAATATTTTTACACTCTCTATCAAAAGAGGAGATAACTCAACATTCTAGTTGCTGGATATATTAACATTTTTCAAACATTTGTTTTATTCAGAATTTTGATATTATGACTTCTAAAGAAATATCCGAGGCAAATTCCCCTTATCCATCTTCATTAGAATTCCCCGAACACTTACAGAAGAAACGAGGTAAATACTTTTATCTACTATTCGGAATTGCTGGTGTCGGACTAATACTCATCTTTGCTCGTCCGCTACTAACTCCAACATCAGATAGTCCTCCTGAAGCGACAACTAAGGTTCTACCTGTAGAAACAATAGAGGTTAAACCTGTTGATTCTTATCAGATATCACGGGCTTATACAGGAGAAATTTCTGCTTCAAGGACAAGCAATTTAGGATTCTCTCGTGGTGGTGACATAGAACAGGTTTTAGTTAAAGAAGGCGATCCTATCACCAAAGGACAATCCTTAGCTAAGTTAGATATTCGTAACCTGCAAACCCAACGCCAGCAACTGGTAGCAGAAAAAGCCCGTGCCGAAGCACAATTGGTTGAACTACAAAGAGGTGCGCGTCAAGAAGACATTGATGCAGCCCAAGCAGGAGTGACAGAAATAGAACAGCAGCTTAAGCTGCAAGAAACGCAACTACAAAGAAGGGAATTTTTATATAACGAAGGGGCAATCTCAAAAGAAGAATTAGATGAGTTTTCTTTTGGCAAAGGCTCATTACAAGCCAAATTAAATCAAGCACGTAGCAGGCTTGCAGAACTACAAAATGGTACAAGGTGGGAACAAGTAGCAGCACAACAGGCAACATTGCAGCAACTAGAAGCCCGTATTGCAGATGTTGATGTAAACATTGATAAAAGTACCCTCAAAGCCCCATTTAATGGCATTGTGGCAACGCGAGAATTAGATGAAGGAACTGTGGCTGATGCAGGGCAACCAATCCTGCGTTTAATGGAGAATACTGCCCCTGAAGCGCGGGTGGGGATACCCAATCAAGTGGCAAATAAGTTAGCTGTCGGTAGTTCTCAAAACCTCAAACTTGGCTCCCAAACTTATGAAGCAACCGTAGCCTCTATCCTCCCGGAAGTGAATTCTAACACTCGCACTCAGACAGTTGTCTTTAATTTAGACCCTGCTACGATTAACACAATAAATCCTGGTCAAACCGTGAGGCTGGAACTAGTAGAAGACATTAAGACTGAAGGTTATTGGCTACCAACAGAGGCTTTAACTCAAGGCATTAGAGGACTTTGGACTTGCTATGTTTTATCTGAGTCAGAAGAGACAGAAAACTATCAAGTTAAACAACATTCCGTAGAAATTATTTATCAACAAGGGGATCGCGCTTTGGTTAGAGGCACATTACAACCAGGGGATGAGGTTGTGGCCAATGGTACACATCGTCTTGTACCAGGACAGCAGGTTAAGACTCAGAAGTGATTCAGGATTGAAAAGATGATGGTTAAACCGTTTTATCGCAACATACGTTTATTAATTCTGACATTTATCCTCATAATAGCCTGGGGTATCTTATCTTTCCAATCTTTGCCGCAACAAGAAGATCCTGAATTGGTTTCGCGAGTAGCTGTGGTTAAAACAGCTTTTCCTGGTGCGAGTGCAGAGCGAGTTGAAGCACTGGTTACGGAAGCTTTGGAGGGGGAAATTACTGAGATTGAAGAAATTGATACCCTACAATCCGATTCGCGGGTAGGATTTTCTACTGTAACGATAGAGTTAGTAGATTCCGTGGCTAATGCTCAGCTAATCTGGTCTAAAGTTAGGGATAAAATTAATGATGCTTCTGCTTTTTTTCCTCCTGGTGCAGGAGTCCCTGAATTAGAAGAAGTAAAAATCAAAGCTTATACGGCGATCGCTTCTTTAACTTGGAATCAACCAAGTGAGCCTAACTATTCTGTGTTACGACGCTATGCAGAGCAGTTAGAAGTAGCAATGCGGGGGGTGGAAGGAACAGAAGAGGCAAAAAGTTTCGGCGCTCCTAATGAAGAAATTACCGTAGAAATCAACGCTCCAGATTTAGTGACGGTGGGGCTTTCCCCCCAAGAATTAGCTGAGCAAATTAATTTTAGTGATGCTAAAGTAACGGCGGGACAGTTTCGTAGCGATCGCTCTAATATTGCCATTGAGGTAGATAGTGAATTAGCGACCATCGAAAGAATTAGACAAATACCGATTCAAAGTAATGCTGGACAATTTACTCGCCTGAGCGATATTGCTCAAGTCAATCGTACTATTCTACAGCCTCCTACGAATCTGGCTCTGGTTAGTGGCAAACCGGCGATAGTTGTGGGGATAATCATCAAGTCGGGATTGAAAATTGGCCAGTGGACTGAGGATGTAAAAGCGGAAATAGCCAGGTTTGAAGCTGGTTTACCCCAGGGAGTTAGCTTAGATTTAATTTTTGACCAAAGTGAATATGTAGAGGCTCGCATCGGCTCGTTAATTTCTAACTTAGTTGTGGGTGCGTTGTTGGTAGTGGGTGTCAACTTAGTTTCAATGGGTTGGCGTTCGTCTTTAGTTGTGGGTGTGGCTTTGCCTCTAACTACCTGTATGGTGTTTGGCTGGATGAGTTTGCTTAATATTCCCATCCATCAAATGTCGGTGACGGGGTTAATTATTGCCCTGGGTTTACTTATTGATAATGCTATTGTCGTTGTCGATGAAATTCAGGTGGAAATGCAACATGGAGCAAAACCTTTAGAAGCTTTGCTTAAAACGGTAAATTATCTCAAGGTACCTCTGTTTGCCTCTACTATAACAACGGTGCTAACTTTTTTACCGATTGTCTTACTTCCCGGCGCGGCGGGGGAGTTTGTGAGGTCAATTGCTTTGAGTGTGATTATGGCTTTGATTTCATCTTTGGCACTCTCCTTGACGGTAATTGCTTCCTTAGCTGCGCGGATGTTGGCTAGAAGTCCGGAAGAAGCTGAACAGCTAAAATTTAAAAAGACCCAGCCTCAGAAGATCATTCAAAAAATCAAAACCTTTCTTTCCCGACCTGAAGCTTGGTGGAATCAGGGTTTTACCTCTCGATCATTAGCTCGTCCCTATCGTCAATCCCTAAAATTTACGGCTTCTAAACCACTACTAGCTATTGCTCTTACTTTCTGTATTCCTTTAATTGGTTTTATTAGCGCCAAAACTTTAGACAATCAGTTTTTTCCTTCGGTATCTAGAGATCAGTTTCAAATTGAGGTGGAATTTGCTTCCTCAACTGCTATCGCTGAGACTGAGGCAAAAATGTTGCAAGGGCGAGAGATTATTTTAGCAAACCCCCTCGTTAAAGATGTTCACTGGTTTATGGGAGAAAGTGCGCCCAAATTCTACTATAACTTTACCGGCAACAGACAAAATCAGTCAAATTATGCTCAGGCAATGGTGCAGTTGAATACTGACCAAGACCTTGAAGCTATTGTACAAGAGTTGCAAAATGAATTAGATGTTCAATTTCCCTCAGCCCGAATCTTAGTCAGACAGCTACAGCAAGGGCCTCCCTATGATGCTCCTGTGGAAATGCGAATTTTTGGCCCTAACTTAGCAGAGTTAAGACGCTTGGGTATGGAGGTAAGAGGGATCTTAGCTACTGTACCGGATGTGATTCATGTCCGGGATGACTTGACTGAAGCTTTACCCAAATTAGGGTTGTCGGTGGATGAGGAACAAGCAAAACAGGCTGGTTTAACTAATACCGCCATTGCCCAACAGTTGGAGGCTTATTTGGAAGGTGCAATTGGTGGCTCAATTCTAGAAGCAACGGAGAATCTACCAGTGCGAGTTAGGGTAAGTAATGTAGACCGTGCAGATTTGAGTCAAATTGCTTCAATAGATTTAAGTGCTAAGGGTGGCGGGAATAGTGACTTTGTTTCTACATCAGCTTTAGGAGAGTTTAATCTCACACCAGAATTAGCAAATATCGCTCGCTACAATGAGCAACGAGTTAATACTGTTCAGGGATACATCACAGCCGGGGTTTTACCGGCTGCTGTCTTAGCTAAGTTTCAAGCAGAGTTAGCAGCAAACAAATTTCAACTACCTTCAGGTTATCGTTATGAGTTTGGTGGAGAACAAGAACAAAGCAGCCAAGCACAGGGGAATTTAGCTCAATATGTACCTTTGTTGCTAGTTGTGATGATAACAGCTCTGGTGCTATCTCTCGGTTCTTTTCGTCAGGCGGGGATTGTAGGAGGGGTTGCTGTTGGTTGTATTGGTACAGCTTTGTTTTCTCTTAAGGTGGCCAGTGCGCCTTTGGGGTTTATGGCAATTATCGGTATCATGGGTTTGGTCGGCATTGCTATCAACGACACAGTGATTGTCCTCTCTGCTTTGAATGAACATCCCCAAGCTAGAGAAGGCAATCCCAGTGCTATAGAAGATGTAGTCGTTAACGCTACCCGTCATGTCATTACTACTACCGTAACAACTATTGCTGGATTTATCCCCCTGTTGGTGAGCGGAGGCCCTTTCTGGCAACCTTTGGCAATTGCCATCGCCGGAGGAATTAGCGGGTCTTCTCTACTCGCTCTCTATTTTGTCCCGGCGGTTTATTTAATTATTAAGGGCAAACCAAAGCCCCATCAGTTCAAGAGGCAATATGAACCTAGTTTGCCCGATGAGCAAAAATTCAACTCAAAACCTCAAACCATTCCTTTAACTACAAACACAATTATGACTAAATCAACAGTAACCATCTTTAGCAAACCAAACTGTCAATATTGTGTTCGCGCGAAAGCACTTCTAGATTACCTTGAGGTCAAGTGCCAAGAATATGATGTCACCGCCAGTCAAAGAAATGCTGATGCTTCAGTTTATTTTAGTGGTGTTGCTACCGTACCACAAATATTCATTGGTAACTATCATATCAACGGTGCAGAAGACTTAGAGAAACTGGAAACAACAGGAAGGCTTGAAGAAATCCTGGAAATAGCCAAAGGTGATTTAGCTTTAGATACTTTTTCTGCTCAAGAACTACATCAGGGTGCAAAAGATGTCCCCCTACGGGAGTATATTCCCATGAGTGATGGTAGCAGAGATCAAGACGATGAAAGCTTACCAATTCTACACTTCTACAAAGAGTTTTTCGGTTTTTGGCCCCATACCTTTGCTTACCTACATCATTGGCAAGAAGCCTACAAGCTTTTTGTCTACTGCCACAACTTTTCTGCCGTAGGCTATGGTAAGCATTTCCTGAGTATGAAGTTAATGTCGGCTATTGGCTATGCCACGTCCCATGCTCATGGTTGTTCCTATTGTCAGGTACATAGTGCAGCAGCTGGGGGTGAACAATCTCAAGAGATTGTCAAACAGCTCAAACAAGGGCATCAAGGAAACAATAGTCTCTTTAATTCCTCAGAAATTGCCCTTGTAGATTTAGCAGCAGCAGCTAGTAAAAATGCAGTAGATAAAACTTTGCTGGCATCTGTGCAGAATACAGATGCCAGTCTGCAAAATCAGCTTGAAGGAACAAAGTTGATTACGGCTGCTTTTGGTTTTCTCAATGTTTTCAACGATTTGACTGGACTAGAAATCGAGGGGGATTGGGCAAGTCAAGCACAAGAGAAAGTGGGTATTGAACCAGGACGACATGGCAAAGCAGATGCTAACCCCAACAATCTTGATTATGAAATAGCAAAGGGTGATTTGTCTATTCAAGATATGTTGGCAAAATATGATTATGCCATAGATGATCTTGAAACTTATGCCCAAGAAGAATTTGGCTTATTTCCAGCCTGGATGCAAAATTGGACACAGCCATTACAAAAGCGTCATGCTTATCTCTATGGCGAATTGATGGGTGATCGCAGAGATAGTTTAATTTCCTCTGAACTCAAGCATCTGATGGCGCGGGTAAGTGCGATCGCTAAGGGTCACGATTACCTAGCCGCAGTTGAGGGCTACATGGCTCATCATACAGCTAGTAATCAAGAAAAGGTGTTAGAGCGTATCCGTCAATGTTTTGTCGCCGCAACTAGCCAAGAAGATACTAGCAGCATCTTTAAGGAAAAAGAACAAGCTGCCCTAAAACTTGCTTGGTTATCAGCCCAAGTCCCTTTGACAACACCTTATAAATTCATCAAGCCAGTGATTGAGTTTTATCAACCCCAAGAATTAATTCATTTGATTGTTGTTTGTTCCGTTGCTTCAATGGTGCAACGCTTTGTTGCTATTGACAAAACAGCAATGGAAACAGAGGTAAGTCAGTTTTATATTCAACATTCAATGGCAACAAATTCTTTTCAAGTTCGCTATTCATTGTCGGTTAATCAGCCGGATTTAGCTAAAAAATGTTAAACGTTAAACGTTAAATGTTAATCATTAAATTTTAGCTGAACAAGATGTTGACTTACCGTAATCCTGCCCCCACAGTTGATATTATTATCGAATTAATTGACCAACCTCAACGCCCTATTGTCTTAATTGAGAGGAAAAATCCTCCTTACGGTTGGGCTATTCCTGGGGGATTTATCGATTATGGCGAATCTGTAGAAACTGCTGCCCGCAGGGAAGCAAAAGAAGAAGTTAGCTTAAAGGTAGAATTAGTTGCCTTGTTGGGGGTTTATTCCGACCCTAACCGCGATCCTCGTAAACATACAATGAGTGCGGTATATATCGCTACAGCAACAGGAAAGCCCCAGGCAGATGATGATGCTAAGAGTTTAGGAGTTTTCCTGCCTTGGGAGTTTCCTAGCAACCTTTGTTTTGATCACGATCTCATTCTTAAAGATTACAGACGCTTCCGCGATTATGGCTTGCTGCCGATTGTGAAATAAGGAAGATTAGTGAAGTAGCGTCATGAAACTCCCTACCCGAAGCAATAAACCTTGTAACCTAACAGAATTTGGTATGATTTAAGAAAAAGCTTTACCAAAGGAGAATTATATGGCTGAATACAGAAAAATTGAATATCGTATTGGTAAAGATGGCAAAATTACCGAAAAAGTACTCAATGGTTCCGGAGAAGGCTGTCAAGAAACCACGAAAGTTATTGAAGAAGCTTTAGGGAAAGTTGAGTCTCAAGAATTACTGCCAGAATATTATCAAGGAGATAATTACTCCTCTACAGAAGATACTCAATCCTTAACTCAAAATTAAGCCAAGGTAAGAAAGTGGAGAGTCTTAATTTCTTTTTATTTGGTTGCATTCTTTGGTTGGGGATTGCTTGGTTAGGTTTAAGCTATTTGAGTTTAAACTTTTTTGCTAAGTCAGAACCAGAAAGAACATTTGCCTACGATTTGTTACTTAAAGAACGAATGCAGGAATTAGCTATACCAAATTGGCAAGTGTTACAAGAAAAGTCAGGGTTAACTTCTTTAAGTCTTACCAAAATACGTAAAGGGAAATTAGGACAACTTAGTGTTGATAAGTTAGAAAGATTGGCTACGGTTTTACACTGGGGTTATCAAGATTTGCTCCAAAATTTCAAGTCAATTTCTTTACAAGATTCTCCATCTCCTACAGTTGACTATCAAGAAAGAATAGAAGAATTACAAAAGCAATGTTCTCGCTTACGACAGGAATTAGACCAACAAAGCAAACATCTAACTGAAGATTGGCAAAGTTCAACTTTTCAAGAATTGCAAACCCTGTTAACTAATTATCCTACAGCTAAAAAGATTGCTCAGGTGAAAACGGATTTGCCTGCGAAGAATTTAGTTGCTTTATTTACTTCTCTGGATAATTTATTAACCAGTTGGAATTATGAAACTATAGGGCAAGTTTGGCAACAGGTTTGCTATGATCCCCAATTACATCAACCTGACAAAGATGATATTGAACCCGGAGAAGAAGTTTATATTCGCTTCGTTGGTTATCGCCAAGGTGAAAAGATTATTTGTCCAGCTAAAGTAAGCCGCAGCCTACCACCAGGTGCGGGATAGGTAAGTCAGTAACAAAAGTAATAAGTGTTATAAATTATGACAGTGGTGGCCATTGATTTTGGCACTAGTAATACCGTTGTTAGTATCTTGGAGCCAGATACTAATATTCCTAGAACTCTACGCTTTCCTAATATTTCTCGTCTTTTTAGTCTCTCTTTTTTAGAAACAAGTAAAGAGACAATTGCCGCAGTTCCTAGTTTGGTTTTTGTTAAGAGTCCTACAGAAATCATCTTAGGAGAAAGAGTTCGTTCTCAGCGTTTAGGTTCTACACAACCGGAGCGTTTATTTAAAGCTTTTAAACGGGATTTAGCTACAGATTTTTGCCCCCCGCCCCGTAATATTGCAGGAGAAAGCTATACTCCAGAGTTAGTTGCTGAAGTTTTTTTACAAAATATTTATCAACAATTACAAGAGTTAAATATAGAAGCAACTCAAATTATTTTCACAGTCCCTGTAGGAGCATCTGAACGCTATCTTGATTGGTTTTGGGACTTGGCAGAAAAGTTAAGTTTACCTCAAGTACAGTTAGTAGATGAATCCACCGCAGCAGCTTTAGGTTATGCAATTAAGCGCCCCGGTTCTGTGGTTTTGGTAGTAGATTTTGGTGGCGGTACTTTAGATTTAAGTTTAATTCGTACCTCAGCAAGACAAAATCAGACAAATAAGGTGGTTTTGCAAGCAGAGGTTATTGCTAAATCTGATGCTTATGTGGGTGGAGAAGATATTGATATTTGGATTGTTGAAGATTATTTACAGCAAACCAATTCCTCAAGAGAGGCTATAGGAGAAATTGGCTGGCAAAATTTATTAGAATTAGCAGAAAAACTAAAAATACGTCTTTCTCAGACCACAGAAGCGAAAGAAAGTTGGTTTGATGAAGAAAGTTTTATGTCTTATGAGTTGCAACTTACCCAGGATAAGTTAGCTGAAATTCTGGAGAATCGCCAGTTACTAGAACAATTGAGAAATGTTTTAGATGAAGTTATCAGAACTGCTTTTAATCAGGGTGTGAATAAAAGTAGTATTGAACAGGTAGTATTGGTAGGAGGTAGTTGTTTAATCCCTGCAATACAGCAATTAATCCAGTCTTATTTTGGTAAAAACAAAGTCAAACTAGATAAGCCTTTTCAAGCAGTTTCCCACGGGGCTTTAACTTTAAACAATTTAGAAAATATTCAAGACAATCTCCGCCATAGCTATGCGATTCGCATCTGGGAACCATTTAATAATAACTATTTCTATTACACTCTTTTTCCTAAAGGAACCTCCTATCCTTGCCAGCGAGAAGAAATTCTCACCCTACGGGTAGCAAATGAAGGACAAACCGAAATACGTTTAGATATTGGGGAATTGGCGGAAACAACTCAAGGAGAAGTAGAATATGATAGCCAAGGCAGAATGACTAGTGGCTATTTACTGCAAAATCAAGAATACCGTTCCTTACAAAGCGCTAGTGAGGAAGTTTGTCTAGCTAAATTAAACCCCCCAGGAGAAATTGGCATAGATAGACTCGCTATAGAATTTGCAGTGAATGAACGTAGGGTATTGTTAGCAACGGTAACAGACTTACTAACCCAAAAAGTTTTGTGGCGAGATAAAGTGATCGCTAGGTTATGATTCAACAGTTAATTGCTAATTGTTTCAGGGTTGACAAAAGTATAGGATAATTTAACTTAATAAAACTAAAAGAAGATTAACCCATGAAGTACCTGAAACGACTATTAGCCCTTATTTTAATTACTATACTTCTGGGTTTACCTTTACCCGCCCAAGCCGTAGAAAGTAAGTTGATTTATAATAATCTTTCTCTCAAAGGAGATGATTTTTCCAACCGAGAATTAGTTGGGGCAGAGTTTGGCAAAACTAATTTAGAAAATGTCAATTTTAGCAACTCTAATATGCAAGGAGTCGTTATTAATGCTTCTCCGGTTGCCGGGGCTAATTTACATGGAGTAGATTACTCCTACGGTATCACCTATCTGGAAAACTTTAAAGACTCCGACTTCACTGATGCCCAGTTTTTCCAAGCTTTGATGCTGCGGACTACTTTTAATAATGTAGACATTACAGGGGCAGATTTTACTGATGCAGTTTTAGAAAAAACAGAAGTTAATAAACTTTGTCAAATTGCTAGGGGTGTAAATTCTGTCACAGGAGTTGCGACTCGTGATTCTTTAGGATGCAAGTAATCAATAATGCCTACGGCAACGGCAAAGCCTTGTAGTTATTAGTGATCTTTGATTTAAGAAACAATGCTTATCACAGGAGTTGCAACCCGCGAGTTATTATTATGTCCTTAAAACGAGTTGGTGTCATTGGTGGTGGGCAATTAGCTGGGATGATGGCAGCCGAAGCAGAAGCTTTGGGTATTGAATTGGTGGTGCAAACTCCCGATTCTCAAGATCCCGCTGTTGCAGTAGCCAATGAAGTTATTTATGCCCCGGTAGATGATGCGGTGGCTACAGCTAAATTAGCTACTCACTGCCAGAGTATCACCTTTGAGAATGAATTTATTAACCTAGCTGCCTTAAGCAAATTAGCCCAGGAAGGGATTTGTTTTCGCCCCAGCTTGGAGGCTTTAGCCCCCCTATTAGATAAATATAAACAACGCCTTTACCTAAAAAAAATTGGTTTACCTGTACCCAAATTCATTCTTTTAGAATCAGGGCAAGAAATAACTTCTCCCTTTGGTTTTCCCGCTGTACTTAAAACTAGGCGCAACGGTTATGATGGCAAAGGTACATTTATTGTTAAAAACCTAAATGACCTCAAAACCACCTGGGAAAGCCGAGAATGTCCCGACATTCTTTTAGAAGAATTTGTTCCTTTTAACCAAGAATTAGCGGTTATGGCTGCCCGTAGCCTCAAGGGAGAAATCGTTATCTATCCAATAGTGGAAACCCAACAAGTAAACCAGGTTTGCCGCCGCGTCATTGCCCCAGCCCAAATCAACCCGGAATTGGTTTCTCAAATTCAGGCGATCGCAACTACCCTACTAGAAAAACTCCAAGTTGTGGGCATTTTTGGCATTGAACTATTCCTCACCGAGGATCAGCAAGTCTTAGTTAATGAAATAGCCCCCCGTACTCATAATTCCGGACATTTCACCCTTGATGCTTGCGAAACTTCCCAATTTGCTATGCAACTACAAACCGTAGCAGATTTACCCCTCGGTTCACCGCAAATGAAATATCCAGGGGCAGTGATGGTTAATCTTTTAGGTGATGAAACCTCTGTAAGTGACTACCAAGCAAAAAGAAGCCGACTCCAAGCAATGCCCCAAACCTTCGTTCATTGGTACGGCAAAAAAGAGTCTTACCCAGGGCGTAAATTAGGCCATGTCACAACTTTATTAAAATCTCCAGATAGATCCGCTGCCCTAAAAATGATTCAAGCAATAGAATCCCTCTGGTACAGTTAAACCTCCTGTTTACCCATTTCCCTGTCAGGGTCTATAGGAATTTCTATCCAAAATTCTGTTCCCTCTCCGGGGGCAGATTTGCACTTAATAATACCTCGGTGATATTTAACAATAATTTGGTGACTTATAGACAAACCTAAACCTGTACCTTTTCCTACGGGTTTAGTAGTAAAAAAAGGTTCAAATAAACGCTCTTGTACTGAAGTATTTATACCACCACCATTATCTTTAATAATAATGGCGATCGCGTCATTGTTTTGTAACTTAGTACGCAGATGAATTTGCGGTTTAGTAAACTGATCATTTAATTTACACTCTTCTTCGAGGGCATCTATGGCATTACTGATTATATTCATAAATACCTGATTAAGTTGGCTAGGGAAGCAATTAATTAAAGGAAGCTTGCCATAGTTTTTGATTACTTTTATCTCTGGCCTCTTACCTCTTGCTTTCAAGCGATGTCTTAAAATCAATAAGGTGTTATTAATACCTTCATGAATATCAACTTTCTTCCTCGTAGCCTCTTCTTGGCGAGAGAATTTACGCAAATTAAGTACAATTTGTTCAATACGTCCCGTCCCTAAACTCATAGAATTAAGAATTTTAGGTAAGTCTTGAATAAGATAATCAAGCTCTAAATCTTCTATTTTATCTTTAATTTCTTCTTTTGGTTGAGGATAATGTTTTTGATAAAGCTCAAGAATATCTAAAAGGTCTTGAGTATAAGATTGAGCATAGTCAACGTTAGCACTAATAAAGGTTAAAGGGTTATTGATCTCATGTGCCACACCAGCTACTAACTGACCCAAGCTAGACATCTTTTCGGCTTGGATGAGTTGAGTTTGAGTAGTTTTCAAATTTGCTAAAGCATTCTGAATTTTTTCTGCTTGCTGACAGGCTTTTTTTTCTGCTAAGCGGCTTTGCCTAATCAGTTCAGCTTGTTCAAGATAAACTGATGATTCTTGAGCTTCTTTTTCCTTTTGATACTGACTAACTGCTATGTCTAAACTTTTGAGGAGAATTTTACTTTCAGAAGAAACATCAAGAATATATTTTAAATGAAGATTATCTAAATTCCAATTCTCCCTTTTACTTTCAACTAAGGACTTGATAGCATGAAGATAATCTTGTATTTGTTGCTCTAAATTAATTGGTGCTTCATAATAAATTCTCTTTAACGCTAAGGAAGGTTCCCCAGGCAGATTAAGGCTAGAATTACCGTGAATTAGTCCCTGGTGTGATTTACTCATTAAAGCAACAACACCTAAAAGATTTTGGCAGAGCTTTTCTTGTTCTTCTTGATCTGATGTTGAAACTAATCTTAGGGCATAAAGGGCTGCCTGCTGAGATAGCATTCTTTGTCTGCCGCTAATATTAATTACTGCTGCATTAATCTCTTGCCAATCAGCTATGTTGTTTATGTTAAATTGAGCGACCAAAGTTAAAGAAAGTAATAGTTGAAAATCAAGTTTACTAGCAATAAATTGAGAGGAAGCTTGCTTGTTAGAAGTTGATACAGATACACTTGTCACCACAGCTCAGAATCCTCAAGAGGCAATATCATTTACTTGAAGGCTTGGAGTACGGAAGTCAGAGATTGAAAACGTAGAAACACCAGCTTATCTAAACTAGGATGAACTATAAACGCAAATGTAGTTGTACTTGTTGATACGAAACTATCAAAAAGGAAGTTGAAGTTTTTCTAAAATCGTGCTATTAGATTCATTGATGTAGTTATCTTTTATACAAAAAGTCACTTTTTTCAACTTTTGCATTGGCGTTTAGCTTCGTTATAAAATAATGAGAACGTAGCCATCTTTTATGTTAAATATCTCTTCAGAACATCTTGAGAAGATCCGTAAACAGGGAGAAAGTACTTATCCTGAAGAATGCTGCGGTTTACTGATCGGAACATTACAGGATAGTAAAAAGATTGTACGCAATATTTTGCCGCAAAAAAATAGTTGGGGGGAAGACAATTCTTTTCCGGGAGAAAATTCTCAATTTGACAAACGCCGTCGCTTCAGCATCGCCCCCCAAGCTTTATTAAAAGCACAAAAAGAAGCGAGAAAACTCAACTTAGCCATTATTGGTATCTATCACTCTCATCCCAATTATCCTGCCCAGCCTTCAGAGTTTGATCGGGCGATCGCTTGGTCAGAATATTCTTATATTATAGTTTCTGTAACCGAAGGCAAATCTGGAGACTTGTTTAGTTGGGTTTTAGATGATGAGGGGAAATTTCAACGGGAAGAAATTCTGCAAACTATTGAAACTGGGTAAAAAAAAGTACGGGTGCAAAGTTATTATGTCTGACAATCAAGACGAGTCTTATTTTCGAGATTTCCTAGTTCCTAACTTAAAAAATACTGTAGAGTCAGCCAATTTTCAACATAAAATAGGCAATCATGACATCGCAAACTATTTCCTTCAACAGGCTAAGAAAGGGCTAGAAGAGTGCATTGAACAAAATAAGAAAGACAAAACCGAAGCAGAAGGAACAGGAGAAGATGAGGAAAACTGATAGCTTTACAATTTGTCCTTGGCAGGAAATGGCTAGCGTTGTAACTCACTCCCGCTTGAGTGGCAAGAAACTAAGCAGTTTCCTGAATTTTGTCTTTGAATATTACTCACCAGTAGTAGTAATTTGTCAGTCAATGGAAAGTAGTTCCTACGCCTATATTTTTGCACAATCTGATAAATTTGTTGATGTGGCAAGTTTGTTAAAGATTCTGACTCGTTGGGAAATGGGCTGGAATTTGAGTGATGGCCTTTTATACTCACCTCGCCCCAGCAAATTGGAACCTCCTGAATTACAAAGGGCGATCGCCTCTGCCCGTAGGAAAGTTTTAGCTAATAAATAAAAGAAGCCATTAGAGTACCAAAATCAAAGAAATATTCTCACCAATTCTGAGATTTTCGCAACTAGCAACTAGCAACTAGCAACTAGCAACAAATCCTAATTCCAAACCTTAATAACCCGCCCAGTAACTTCTTTTTCCCACCAAGGAGTATTGGAACTTAAAGAATAAAGATTTTTTCTATCAACTTGCCAGGTTTTTTGTGGGGCAAATAAAACTAATTCTGCTTTTGTACCTGGAGTTAAAGGGGATGGTTTTTGCCCAAGACAATTTTTTGGCCCGACTGTTAAAGCTCTCCAGAGATCGATGGCAGATAAGATGCCTAGGGCGACTAATTTCTCCCACAATAAAGGTAGCATTAACTCTAAACCAATAGCTCCTGGGGGGGCTTCAGCGAAGGCGACGGTTTTTTCTTCGTAGGTGTAAGGACAATGATCTACTGCGATCGCCTCAATAATACCTTCTTTCACTCCCTCAATTAAAGCAATTCTATCTTCAGGATTTCCTAAAGGAGGTTCTAAACGTAAGTTGGGATGATAACTTTGAGTATCCTGGCTATCTAGAAGTAAGTGTAACCAAGAAGTACTTGCTGTGACAGGAACACCACGCTTTTTCGCTTCAGCGATCAATTCTACACTACGGGCTGTGGATATAGCCATAATATGTACCTTCGTTCCCACTGCTGCTACCACTTCTAGTAAAGCAGCCAGGGCAGCAGCTTCTGCCATAGCAGGGTTTCCGGGCAAGCCGTAACGTAGGGAACAAGCCCCCTCACGCATCACCCCATTGCCCTGTAAATGAGCATCAACCGCCCTCAAAGCCACTGGTTTATCAAGAGGTTGCAAGTACTCTAATAACCTGCGTACCAGGGCGAGATCCCTCACTGAGGTTGCATCTGTAAAGCCTATAACCCCCGCTGCACAGAGTTTAGCTAATTCGCTCATTTGTTCTCCTTTTCCCCCAACGGTAAGATTACCCCAAAAATTCATTTTTACTGGGGCAATGAGGGAACTTTGAATTGCTTGTTGTTTGTGCTGAAGCAATACTAATTCTGCGGGATTATCAAGGGGAGGGGAGGTATTAGGCAAAATATTTAACTGAGTAAAGCCTCCCGCTGTAGCAGCCTGAGCTAAACTTAAAAGGGTTTCTCGCTCTTCATATCCTGGCTCTCCACTACGACTATAAAGGTCTATTAACCCAGGAGCAAGTATTAATCCCTGGCAATCGGTGACTATTGCCTCTGAGGGGAATTCTTGAATTTGAGGAGCAATAGCTTTAATAATTCCATTCACCAGCAAAACATCAGCTATGGCCTCTTTTCCCGAAACCGGGTCTAATACTCTTACTTGTTCCAGGAGTTCGCTATTCATGAGCAAAGATTCTAGACTGAACCAGTAATTATGTCATCAGTAGAAAAGAAGAATTTGATGACTCTTTTTTACCTTTGACTGAGCTAGACGCAATAATTCCCTACTTTGAGCCATTAAACAATCAAGAACAAATGACTCATTTCTATTAAAATATGTAAATAAACTGAGAAGGAAAACCTAAATGCGCGTTGCGATAGTTGGTGCGGGACTAGCAGGAATGGCTACAGCCATTGACTTAGTTGATGCTGGTTATGAGGTAGAAATTTTTGAATCTCGTCCCTTTGTGGGAGGGAAAGTGGGTAGTTGGGTGGATAAAGACGGTAATCATTTAGAAATGGGTTTACACGTCTTTTTTGGCTGCTACTACAATCTGTTTGGGTTGATGGAAAAGGTGGGGGCTATTGATAATTTACGCCTCAAGGAACATACCCACAGTTTTATTAACCAAGGAGGAAGAGTTGGGCAACTTGATTTTCGCTTCCTCACCGGGGCCCCTTTTAATGGTTTGAAAGCTTTTTTCACTACATCTCAACTTTCTTCGGTAGATAAAATTGCTAACTCCTTAGCTTTGGGAACAAGTCCTATTGTGCGGGGTTTAGTAGATTTTGAAGGGGCAATGAAAAATATTCGCGCCCTGGATGCTATTAGTTTTGCTGATTGGTTTCGCAAACAGGGGGGCAATAATGGCAGCTTGAAAAAAATGTGGAACCCGATCGCTTATGCCCTGGGTTTCATTGACACAGAAAATATTTCTGCCCGTTGTATGCTGACCATTTTCCAACTCTTCGCCGCTAAAACCGAAGCTTCCGTTTTAAGGATGTTGGAAGGTTCGCCTTATGAATATCTCCACAAACCAATTATTGATTATTTAGAAGCGAGGGGAACAAAAATTCATACCCGCCGCCGAGTCAGAGAAATTCTTTTTCAAGGTGAAGGAAAAGAAACTCAGGTAACTGGTTTGGTAGTGGCTAACGGAGAAAGAGAAGAAACTATCACTGCTGATGCTTATGTTTGCGCCTGCGATCTACCGGGTATACAAAGAATTTTGCCTCAAGAATGGCGCAAGTGGTCAGAGTTTGACAACATTTATCAACTAGAAGCTGTCCCTGTGGCTACAGTACAATTGCGTTTTGATGGTTGGGTAACAGAGATGCAAGATCCTCAAAAGCGTCAACAGTTAGAAGCTGCAGCAGGTATTGATAACCTACTTTATACCCCTGATGCAGATTTTTCTTGTTTTGCGGATCTCGCCTTAACTAGTCCGGGAGATTATTACAAACAAGGAGAAGGTTCTTTACTACAATTAGTTTTAACTCCTGGAGATCCTTTTATTAAAAAGAACAACCAAGAAATTGCCCAACACGTTTTGGCACAAGTGCAGGAACTTTTCCCCTCAGCTAGGGAATTGAATATGACTTGGTATAGTGTAGTGAAGTTAGCCCAATCTCTATATAGAGAAGCCCCCGGCATGGATGTTTATCGCCCGGCACAACAAACCCCAATTACTAACTTTTTTTTAGCTGGTAGCTACACTCAACAAGATTATATCGATAGTATGGAAGGAGCAACTCTTTCTGGTAAACAAGCTGCCCAAGCAATATTAGCAAGTCAAAAGCCAAAGGGCAAAAGTCAAAAGCCATTAGCAAAAGCTGTAGTCAAAAGCCAAAGGGCAAAAACTAGACAGCTTTTGCCATAGACTATGGTTAGGGTTAAGTCAAAAATTTCTCTCAACAGTAGGTAATAGTATTACTGCTTATTACTTATTACTTATTACTTATTACTTGAATCAAATGTCCAAGTGGTTAGAACATAGTGTACAAGTCGAAGTTGATATTCCCATTGAACTAGTATGGGGTTTGTGGTCAGATTTAGAACAAATGCCCCGTTGGATGAAGTGGATTGATTCGGTTAGAGTCTTAGAAGATCAGCCGGAAATTTCTCGCTGGAAACTAGCTAGTGGTGTTTGGGAATTTACTTGGCTATCTCGTATTTTAAAGTTAGTTCCCCAACAAATTGTGCAATGGGAATCTGTGGATGGTTTACCAAACCGAGGGGCAGTACGCTTTTATGATCGTAAAGGTAGCAGTATTGTCAAATTAACTGTAGCCTATCAGGTTCCGAGGATTTTAGAAATTGTCGATAATCTCTTTCTGGGGCAAATTGTCGAATCTTCTCTCCAAGCTGATATGGAAAGATTTAAAGAATATGCAATGCAGGTGCAAGAGTAGAGCCCAAATCCTAAGCAAAGAATTTTAAGTGAGGGGGAAAAATGAGCAATGAGTGATGATTCATTTCCATCAGTAGAACAAACTTTGGGGGCTTGCTTAGCGCTTACTGGCTTAACTTTAACTTTTGCTGTAGATGGTTCTGTTCCTGAAACGCAACAAGCCAGTGTAAACTCAAACAAATTACTACCCAAAGTTAGTTTAAACAATGATGGGCAACGTTGGCTAGAAATAGACCTTTCTGACCAAAGATTGTTTGCTTGGGAAGGGAATACTCAAGTTCATGCTGTCATTGTCTCTACTGGCAAGAGTAGCACTCCTACCCCGACAGGAAAGTTTACTATTGGGCAAAAGCTTCCTCAACAGCGAATGCAGGGGGCTGGGTACAGTCTCCCCAATGTCCCTCATGTCATGTACTATTCTGGCAATTACGCTATACACGGTACTTACTGGCATAACAACTTTGGCATTCCTGTTAGTCATGGTTGCATTAATTTGGCCCCGGATCAAGCTAGTTGGTTTTATGACTGGGCTGCTTTGGGGACACCTGTGGTTATTCATGAGTAGAATTGCTGGAAATGGGGAGCTGGGGAAATGGGGAAGTAATAATTTGAGAATTTACTGTTTCCTCTGCAATAGGAATTGCCGTAAATCGCAAATGTAGAGTCTTTCATGCACTATTAGCATCAAATCAAACACAAGACGCATTGAAGTACAGGTTAATGTATAAGGCTACACATTTTATCTCCTCAAATACTAATAACTTAAACAGAAACTAACAAAAGTAGTTTTTTTTACTGAAGGAAGTAGCCTCAACCATTAAGCTGTTACACGAACTAGGGGAAAACACTTTTAATATCCATAAGGCTGCATCTGAGGCTAAATCAGTATAAATAGAGGAATCTTTAATAGGGAAAATATATGACTAGTGCTACCAAGCCAGCTAAATTAAACAAATTTGAAAAATTTAAAGCCAAAAAAGATGGATTAGATATTAAAGATGAACTAGAACATTTTGCCCAAATAGGTTGGGAAGCCGTTGAAGCAGACGACTTACAACATCGCCTCAAGTGGGTAGGAGTTTTTCATCGCCCCGTAACTCCTGGCAAATTTATGTTGCGGATGCGTACCCCCAACGGCATTCTTAATAGTACTCAGTTGCAAGTATTAGCGGAGATTGTCCAGCGCTATGGAGAAGATGGTAGCGCCGATATTACTACCAGGCAGAATCTTCAGCTAAGGGGAGTACATTTAGAAGATATTCCTGATATTTTCCGCCGCTTTGATGAAGTAGGCTTAACTTCCATGCAATCTGGTATGGATAATGTCCGCAACATCACCGGT
Source organism: uncultured cyanobacterium (assembly GCA_963793425.1). Lineage (GTDB taxonomy): Bacteria > Cyanobacteriota > Cyanobacteriia > Cyanobacteriales > CAWCAG01 > CAWCAG01. Next base: position 537,346 of record CAWCAG010000005.1, read on the forward strand.
TCCCCCGTTGCGGGTATTGATGCTAATGAATTGATTGATACCAGGGAATTGGTACAAAAAGTTCAAGATGCCATCACTAATAGCGGTGAGGGAAACTATGAATTTACTAATCTACCTCGCAAATTCAACATTGCTATTGAGGGAGGAAGGGATAACTCAGTTCATGCTGAAATTAATGATATTGCTTTTGTTCCTGCCTACAAAGATGGGGAATTAGGTTTTAATGTTGTTGTTGGTGGTTTCTTTTCTGCTAAGCGTTGCGAAGCTGCAATCCCTCTTCATGCTTGGGTTGCTCCTCAAGTAGAAGATGTTGTTGATCTTTCTTTAGCTATCCTCAAAGTCTATCGTGACAATGGTTCCCGTGCTAATCGCCAAAAATCTCGCATGATGTGGCTGATTGATGAATGGGGCATTGCCAAATTCCGGGATGAGGTAGAAAAAGAGTTTGGTCGTCCCTTGGCATCAGAAGCCCCAGAAGATGCTATAGACTGGGATAAACTTGACCACATTGGCGTTTATCCTCAAAAACAAGCAGAGTTAAACTACGTTGGTTTATATGTTCCTGTGGGTAAATTATCTGCCCAGGAGATGTTTGATTTGGCGCGGTTAGCAGAAGTTTATGGCAGTAGCGAAGTGCGCTTCACTGTAGAACAAAACGTCATTATTCCTAACATCAATGATGCTAACTTAGATGCGTTTTTGGCAGAACCTCTTTTGCAAAAATTCACCATTGCCCCTAACATTTTGGAGCGATCGCTAGTTTCCTGCACTGGGGCGGAGTTTTGCAACTTTGCTTTAATTGAAACCAAAAATCGCGCTTTAGCAATGATTCGTGATCTACAAGCTGAGTTAGAAATACCTGAAAGGGTACGTATTCACTGGACAGGTTGTCCTAATTCCTGTGGACAACCCCAGGTTGCTGATATCGGTTTGATGGGAACCAAGGTACGCAAAGATGGCAAAACCACAGAAGGAGTTGATCTTTATATGGGAGGTAAAGTCGGTAAAGATGCTCATCTGGGTAGTTGTGTGCAAAAGGGCATTGCTTGCGATGATTTGCCGGAATTTCTACGCACTTTGTTAATTAAAGATTTTGGTGCAAAACCCCGAAAAAGTTAAATGATTTAGCTGTTTTTTCCTTTTTATAAAAGCAGGAAATTGTCTTATTGAGGTAATTTTTTGGTTAATAGATTACCAGCTATTAACCAACATTATTGCTATGAAAATTTCACTTGTAACTTTCCTTTATGCGTTTGCATCATAACATCATAAAAAAAACGAAATCAATTAGTTTTTTTGTTACGAAGAATACTAAAACAAAACTGAATAGGGTTAATTATATGTAGCTATATTGCATCAATTTCAATGTTCTTACTTAGTCAAACAAAAAATCTTAATCAACTTGACTAGCTAAAGAAGAACTGGATTTTTTAAGTCCTCTTTGTTTAACAAAGTTAAGACTAGATAAGAGAAACATCATCAAACCCCCTGAATATGTTGACTTTCCTGAATGATTTTATTCCTGGGTTAAGCGAACATCAAAAATGTTTTTTTAACCTTAACTAACGAGAGTGCATACTGCTTTTTAAAGTTGAAGTCTTTTATTGTTGTCCCCTCCATTGAAAGGAAGTAAAAAATGCTCAAAGAAATGTGGTCGTTCCGAGGTAGATATAAAATCCTCCACATGACCTGGTTTGCCTTTTTCCTAACCTTTGTAATCTGGTTTAACTTAGCGCCTTTTGCCACCTCAATTAAGGCAGATTTTGGCTTAGAGGAAGGTCAAATTAGAACCCTAGCAATTTGTAACGTCGCCCTAACAGTTCCTGCCCGAATTATCATTGGGATGCTGTTAGATAGATTCGGACCAAGAATTACTTTCACCTGTCTACTAATTTATGCAGCTATTCCTTGTCTAGCTTTTGCTTCAGCCCAAGACTTCGGACAATTAGTAGCCAGCCGTTTAGCCCTGAGTATTGTTGGTGGTGGTTTTGTAATCGGCATCCGCATGACAGCAGAGTGGTTTCCTCCTAAAGAAATTGGCTTGGCAGAAGGTATTTATGGTGGTTGGGGTAACTTTGGTTCGGCGGCATCAGCTTTCACCCTCCCCACCATTGCTGCTTTGCTAACTTTTGGTGCTGGTGGTGATATCCTTAACTGGCGCTTAACTATCGCTTTGACAGGTATTATTGCAGCTATCTATGGCGTAATTTACTACTTTAGCGTTCAAAATACTCCTCCCGGCAAAGTTTATCAGCGTCCTGCTAGTGCTAGAGGAATTGAAGTTACCAGCAAAGGTGATTTTTGGTTCTTACTTTTAATGAATGCGCCCCTTTCCCTCATTCTTGGTGTTCTTGCTTGGCGCTTAAACAAAGTTGGCTTCTTTACAACCAACGCAATGTATATCACCTGGGCTGGTTTAGTTGCTTTATATCTGTTCCAAGCTTACAACTGCTGGGTTGTTAACAAAGACTTAATGACAGGCAGAAAACGCTATGCCCCGGAAGAACGTTATAACTTTGCTCAAGTTGCCATTCTCGAACTTACCTATGTCGTTAACTTTGGTTCAGAACTAGCGGTAGTTTCGATGCTGCCAGCATTCTTTGAAGCAACTTTTGGTTTAGATAAGCAAGCTGCGGGTATGATTGCAGCTAGTTACGCTTTCATGAACCTAGTGTCCCGTCCTGGCGGTGGTTTAATCTCTGACAAACTGGGCAGCCGCAAATTAACCATGGGGGTACTAACCTTCTGTATGGGTGTTGGCTACCTAATTTTCAGTACCGTAACTGGAGGTTGGTGGCTTCCTGCTGCTGTATTGCTAGTCATGGCTTGTTCTTTCTTCGTCCAAGCTGGTGAAGGTTCCACCTTTGCTATGGTTCCTTTAATTAAGCGTCGCGTTACTGGTCAAATTGCTGGTAACGTTGGTGCTTACGGTAACGTTGGTGCAGTAGCTTACTTAACCATGTACAGTTTGTTACCTGAAGGAGACGTTGGCAACCGTATCTTCTTCCAAGTATTGGGAGTTGCGGCTGTGGTAGTGGGCTTCCTATGTTTCTTTGTTCTCAAAGAACCCAAAGGTTCCTTTGCCGATTTCCATGAAGGAGAAGATGCTCACTCAGAAGAGCCTATTGTGGAAACTAGAGAAGTTGTTAATTAATAGCTTTTGGTAAAACCTCAAGTAAGAAGGACGGGGCGATCTTGTTGAAGATTGCCCTAACTTCACTCCTAAATCAGATTAGCCAATTAGATGTTTGACATAAACTGACTAATAGTAATCAAGTTATTAAACCAGGAAGCAATGACCGATTCAGCAAAAACTCTTTGTCCTTACTGTGGCGTTGGTTGTGGGCTGGAAGTCTCGCCTCCTGCAATTCCTGGTCGTCCGACAAATCGCGATAGTCAAGGAAATCCGATCTGGAGAGTGAGGGGCGATCGCGAACATCCTTCTAGTAAAGGGCAAGTTTGTGTCAAGGGAGCAACCGTTGCTGAATCCTTAGATAAAGACCGTCTTAAATATCCCATGTTCCGGGAGTCTTTAACAGAACCATTTCGCCGCGTGAGTTGGGAAGAAGCTTTTGAGGAGATAGTAGAGCGAATCAAAAATATTTGCCTTACTCAAAGTCCGGAAGCAATCTGTATGTATGGTTCCGGTCAATTCCAAACAGAAGATTATTATACTGCCCAAAAATTGCTTAAAGGTTGTCTTGGCACTAACAACTTTGATGCTAACTCCCGTCTTTGTATGTCCTCAGCAGTGGCTGGTTATAGTCAAAGTTTTGGTTCCGATGGCCCCCCTTGTTGTTACGATGACCTAGAAGAAACCGATTGTGCTTTTTTGATTGGTACGAACACCGCAGAATGTCACCCCATCGTTTTTAATCGCTTGCGGAAGCATCACAAAAAAAATCGCCATGTGAAAATGATTGTGGTTGATCCCCGCAGAACCCCAACAGCAGAAGTTGCGGATTTGCACTTGGCTATTAAACCAGGAACAGATATTGACTTGCTTAACGGTATTGCTAACCTTTTGATGCGTTGGGGTAAGTTAGATACCCTTTTTATTGATAGCTGTACCAAAGATTTCGCTGCCTATGCAGAAATTATTCCTTATTACCCCCCAGAATTAGTCGCCCGTAGATGTGGCATTCGCCTCGATGAATTAGAACAAGCTGCTCGTTATTGGGCAAATTCTAACCGTGTCCTCTCCATGTGGTCGATGGGCATTAACCAATCTTCGGAAGGTACAGCGAAAGTACGTACTATTATCAACCTTCATCTCATGACTGGCAATATTGGTAAGCCGGGGGCAGGGCCTTTTTCTTTAACGGGGCAGCCCAATGCCATGGGAGGAAGAGAAGCAGGAGGACTGGCACATATTTTACCGGGTTATCGAGTAGTTAAAAATCCTCAACATCGCGCTGAAGTCGAACAGGCTTGGGGACTGGAATCAGGTAGTATTTCTGCTTATCCCGGCAAAGATACTTGGAGTATGATTACTGGCTTGGAGCGAGGTGAGGTAGGTTTTTTGTGGATTGCTGCTACTAATCCGGCAGTGAGTATGCCGGATATCCGCAGAACTCAAGCAGCTTTAAGAAAGTCTCCCTTCACGGTTTATCAAGATTCCTACTACCCTACAGAAACCTCAGAATACGCCCACTTGCTGCTTCCTGCTGCCCAGTGGAGTGAAAAAACTGGTACAATGACAAACTCAGAACGAGTTGTTACCCTTTGCCCTGAGTTTCGCTACCGTCCAGGGGAAGCAAAAGCAGATTGGGAGATTTTTGCGGAGGTGGGGCGGCGTTTAGGTTTTGAAAAAGAATTTGATTTTCCTAACTCCGCTGCTGTTTATGCTGAGTTTACCCAACTAACTCGGAATCGCCCTTGTGATGCCAGCGGAATTAGTTACGAACGGTTGCAAGAAGAAGGACCAATTCAATGGCCTTGTCCAGAAAATCAAGAAGATGCCCATGTCCCTAATGACCATGGGAAAAGACTTTATACAAATCTCCAGTTTAATACCCCAGATAAAAGAGCAGTTTTCGCTGCGTTCCATTCACGAGGTTTAGCAGAACCCCCCGACGAGGGTTATCCTTTCGTCTTAACCATAGGTCGGGTTTACGGCCACTGGCACACTCAAACCCGTACCGGACGTATTGAAAAGATTGTGAAGATGCACTCCGAACCTTTCGTTGAAATTCATCCCCAAGATGCTAAGAAAGTTGGCATTAAAGATGGGGACTGGCTCTTGGTGCGATCCCGTCGCGGTACTTGTCGCTTACCCAGTATCGTTACCAAAGCAATCGCACCTGGTACAGTGTTTGCACCAATGCACTGGGGCGCTCTTTGGGCTGATGATGCGGAAGTAAATGCCCTTACTCATGCAGAAGCCTGTCCTTCCTCCCTTCAGCCGGAGTTGAAAGCTTGTGCTGTTCAACTCGTACCCGTTGCTGCTGAGTCGAATGAATCAGATGCTCTGGTCAATCTCAAAGAGCAAGTAACCACGGAATTAAGGACTTAAGTTATTTTCCTAAGCTACTCCAAACACCAGCTTCTCCAATAACTGGGACGTTCTGGTTGCCAGAATTAGTAAAACCAGCAATGATAGGAATTAATCCGAAAATAAAGGAAGCAATAACTACCAAGAAAATTGTACTAAGAGAAGAATGGTCGCCAGAAACAGAGGAAGCGCTTAGTACAGAGGAATTGTTGTGTTTAATATCTTGGCTGTTCATAATGAATTAATTGAATTATCTTTATGTACATCCTACATCGTTTCAGGTAAAAAGTAGCAGTTGTTACAGAAATATATTTACAGTTCGTGATTTCTCTGTCTAAACTTTAAGGATATTTAGTTGTATAAGTACAGGTTATGCAATAGGCTCTTGAAAATCATGATTCTTAAAGTTACACAACTTCATAACTTGACAAGAATCAAGAAAATTATTCTTGTCAAACCCAGTAAATTCGTGGTTTAATCAATATTAGCGAAATGTCACTTTGGGGTTTTTATAGCTAAAAGTAGTTTTCAGGCTTTACAAGCTCGATAAGACGTTGTTAACAAAAAGAAAATTATTTAATTAAGGGTAAGATGACGAACAAAGTTTTGTAACAAAATCAAATTTGGTTTGACAAAACCGCACTTTCATGAATCAGAAGGTTTTTTAGTTACCACTTCACCATCACCTCATCAATCCCAAAACTCATCATCTAAAAAACAGCACTGGAATATGAGAACGCCGTAGAACTTGAGCCGTAGTGCTACCGAGAACTAAATGGCGGATGCGACTGTGACCATAAGCTCCCATAATTAAAAAATCAATATCCTCTTTGTTAGCATAGTCAACAATCGCTACATCAGAATCACCTTGTAGTAGTTGGCAAACTGGCTTAAACCCCCATTCAATCAAGCTTGTTTCTGCTTTTTCTAAACGGGCGATGGCAACTTTGTCTTCATATTTTTTAGCTACGGTAATCACATGAAGTTCTAAGTTTTTAAAAACAGGTGTCTGTCCGATAAATTGTAATGCTTGCTTGCTGCTTTTGCCCCCGTCATAAGCGAACAAAACCTTTTTTATGGGATGGAAGTCGCGGGAAGTGACTAAACAAGGTTTATGGCTAGAACGAGCAATCCGTTCTAGGTTCGCCCCTAAATGTTCTGTGGCGAAATTAGCAGTTTCCCCTCGCTTACCTAAGACAATCAGATCCGCCCCTTTTTCCAGTTCATGGAATTTATCCACTAGGAAACCAGTTTCGTGGGTGAGGGTAATAGCTTCAGGAGCAAGATTATGGCTGAGGAAAAACTGTTGAGCAGATTCTAAAATAATTTTTGCTCGGAGGTGATTAACTTTTGCTCTTTCATGCTCTAAGTCTACTAATTTATCTAACAATTCTTGGTAAGTATCAATGCCCAAGTTCCCACTAAAATCATGGGTTTGCACAGCTTGTTCTTTACGCCTATCAGTAACGTACAAAACTTCTATTTCTATAGGTATTCGCTTTGCTAACCAAGCAACGTATTCATAACCAATTTGAGCAAAAGCCGAACCATCGGTGCAAAGGAGGATTTTTTTCATAGGGAGTTGGGGAGTTGGGGAGCTAGGGAATTAGGGAACTAGGGAGCTAGGGAGTTGGGGAGCTAAAACCAACCTATTACTTATTACTTATTACTTATTACTTAACTAGTGGCTTGCTAAATCTTTTAATCCTTCAGGTTTATCATGAATGGCGAGTTTATCTAACAGAGTGGCACTTGCTTTATTGAGTCCTACAAGTTTAACTTCAGCCCCCTTACGACGAAATTTGAGGATGATTTTATCAATAGCAACAATCGCAGATTGATCCCATAAATGGGCCTGGGTTAAATCGATAATTACCAGTTCTAAATCTTCCCTAAAGTCAAAAGCAGCCAAGAAATCATTAATAGAAACGAAAAAGATTTGACCACTGACATAGTAAGTCAGCTTGGTTGCATCGGCGCTAAGTTCACTTTCTACAAATACCAATTGAGCAATTTTACGAGAAAAGAACAAGGTACTTAAGGCAACACCAAATAGAACTCCTAAAGCCAAGTTGTGGGTAATCACAGTAATGGCAACTGTAACCAACATCACCGTTGTTTCACTTTTTGGTAAGCGCTGGAAATTTAAAGACTTCCAATTAAAAGTACCAATGGAAACCATAATCATCACTGCTACCAATGCTGCCATGGGAATTCTTTCTACCCAACTGCCCAAAATTAGCATGAAAAGAAGTAAGAAAACCCCAGCACTAAAGGTAGAAAGGCGAGTTCGTCCCCCAGATTGAATGTTGATAACCGATTGCCCAATCATGGCACAACCGGCCATACCCCCAAAAAAGCTAGTAATAATATTGGCGATGCCTTGACCCCTTGCCTCTTGATTTTTGTTGCTTGGGGTGTCAGTGAGATCATCAAGTACTGAAGCAGTTAAGAAAGATTCCAACAAACCCACTACTGAAAGGGTGAGGGCGTGGGGAAAAATAATTCTCAGGGTTTCTAAATTATAAGGAACTTGGGGGATATGAAATGCAGGTAAAGTCCTGGGCAAATCTCCCATATCCCCTACTGTTGGGACATTCACATTACCAATTAAGGCAATTAAAGTAAGAATAATAATCGCAATTAAAGGGGAAGGAACCGCTTTTGTCAAGCGAGGTAGCAGATAAATAATTGCCAAACCCCCAGCCACCATAGCATACATTTCCCAACCCACCCCCACAAACTGGGGCAGTTGAGCCATGAAAATCAAGATTGCTAGGGCATTGACAAAGCCCACCAAAACGGAACGGGGTACATATTTCATCTGCCGCCCTACCCTCAGCAGTCCCCAAATAATTTGCAAAATCCCCGTGAGGATACCCGCAGCAAAAAGGTACTCAATGCCATGGTCTTTAACTAAATAAACCATCAGCAAGGCCATAGCCCCAGTTGCTGCTGAGATCATCCCCGAACGACCTCCAGTAAAGGCAATAGTCACCGCCATAATAAAAGAAGCGTACAACCCGACTTTCGGGTCTACCCCAGCCACAATGGAAAAGGCGATCGCTTCTGGAATTAAAGCGAGGGCAACCACAACTCCTGCTAGTAAGTTACCTGGAATATCTGAGAACCATTCGTTTTTTAGAGTTGTTGCCTTCAAAGTTTTTTTTAAGTTTCGTCACCAAATAGTAACATTTTGCCGGAAACCAATGAGCAGCGACGAAAGATTATCGTTTTTCTATACCCAAATAAGGTGCATTATGGTTTCCTGTATAAACTTGAGTGGGACGGAAAATGCGGTTAACGGCAAGCTGTTCTTTCCAATGTGCCAACCAACCTGCTGCCCTGGCGATCGCGAATATAGGAGTAAATAAATCTGTCGGAATGCCCAACTTGCGATAAACCAAGCCAGAGTAAAAGTCTACGTTGGCATAAATGCCTCTATGACCTAAGTTTTCTTCCACTACAGTTTCCAACTCTAAAGCCATTTCGTAATATTTATCATCCCCAGCTTCAGCAAATAGCTTTTCTGCTAAACCCTGCAAAATAATGGCTCTAGGGTCTTTAACCTTATAAACTCGATGCCCGAAACCCATAATTTTCTGTTTATTTACCAAGCAATTTTCGATATAGGGGCGAACCTTAGCCACAGAACCAATTTCTTCTAACATATCAATAACTTCTTCATTAGCACCACCGTGTAAAGGTCCAGCTAATGTTCCTACCGCCGAAGCAATTACGCCATAGGGATCAGTTAAAGTAGAAGCTGTTACCATTGCCGAGAACGTAGAAGCATTAATCGTATGTTCGGCATGAAGAATCAGACAAACTTCAAAGATTTTTGCAGCAATAGGGTCTGGTTCTTTTTCAGTCAGCATATACAAAAAGTTAGCTGCATAACCAAGATCATCTTTTGGCTTGACCGGATCATGACCCTTACGCATCAACTTAAAAGCTGCCACCATTGTCGGAATCTTGGCTAACAGCCTCACCACCGCTTCGCGAATATATTCTGGGTTATCCAAAGCACGGCGAGAATAAAACAAACCCAAAGCTGCTGCTGAGGTTTGTAGGGCATCCATGGGGTGACTAGTTTCCGGGAAACATTTCATCATATCCCGAATACGATACTTAATACGCCGATGATGATTAACATCGTATTTAAAAAGGGTAAGTTCTTCTTCTTTAGGTAACTTGCCCCAAATCAATAAGTAGGCTGTTTCTAGAAATGTAGACTTTTCTGCCAATTCTTCAATACGAATACCGCGATACTCAAGAATTCCTTGTTTGCCATCCACATAGCTAATATCAGACCGGGCTGCGGGAATACCTTCTAAACCTGGTTTATATTCACAAACTGTCATACTTCTACCAATAAGCGACAAAATACTATTGAGATTAACTTGCTTTGATGGGCCAAGTAGTCATTTTTACTACAAGTAAGCCTAGATAAAAATCAAAGAATCCACTGAGGAGAACTGAGTAAAAACAATTCACTATTACCTAGAGGAGGAGAATGATCGGGAAGTTTCAAACCAATGACACCAGCCTTCTTAACAATTAGTTTCTCTGAACACTCACCCCAAACTAAAATCTCCACCCAGTTACCTAAATTAGGTTGATGACCTACCAAAGCAAGATAGCTAACTTTATTATTATCATGCCAGCTAAGCCAATCTTGAATATTTCCCTCTGGGGCAAGGGGAGGAAAAACTTCTATCTTTGGACTTAAACCCTCTTCTTGTAAGATTTGTGCTGTTTGCTTGGCTCTAATTAAAGGGCTGGTTAAAATTAAATCAAACCCAACACCTTTTTGCCAAAGGTGTTGAGCCACTTGACGAGTCTTCTTTTCTCCTTTTTTAACTAAAGGCCTCTCCTCATCGTTGAGATAAGTCCCCCGTTCAGCAGCTATGCCATGACGAATCAAGTACAATTTCATTCAGTTATCAGCTATTCAGTAAACACTTTAGTCTTGGGCAACGGCTAAGTCGTACAGTTATCAGTTATCAATGACACATACTATTGTTAGTTTTTATTATTTTAAAGAGCTTTCTAACTACGAGGAAATGCGCCTGGGCTTAGAATCTTTGTGCGCTCAACAAAACCTCAAAGGAACAATTATTCTCGCTTCTGAGGGTATCAACGGCACTATAGCAGGTAGTCAGGAAGGAATTGATACTTTGCTAAACTATTTGCGCCAACAATCTCGCTTCCCTAACTTAGAAGTTAAAGAATCTGTGGCGGAACAAAATCCTTTTAGACGGCTCAAAGTCAAGGCAAAAAAAGAAATCGTTACCTTTGGTATTCCCGTCGGCGATCGCGTTAGCAAAAGAGGAACTCCTATTCAACCCCAAGAGTGGAACCAACTAATCAGCGATCCTGAAGTGACAGTAATCGATACTCGCAACGACTACGAAGTTGGTATTGGCACTTTTCAAGGAGCAAAAGATCCTCAGCTTAAGTCCTTTCGTGAGTTCCCCCATTATGCTCAAGAAAAACTTCATCCCCAGAAGCAGAAGAAAATTGCTATGTTCTGTACAGGAGGAATACGGTGCGAAAAAGCCAGTGCTTATTTATTAGAGCAAGGTTTTGAGCAAGTGTACCAACTCCAAGGCGGCATTCTCAAGTACTTAGAACAAGTTCCTCCCCAAGAAAGTAAGTGGCAAGGAGAATGCTTCGTATTTGACGAGCGAGTCAGTGTAGACGAAAATCTACAACCAGGCACTTATACACTTTGCCCAGAAACAGGATCGCCAGTTTTAGATGGTAATGGCTAATGGCTAATAGCTAATGGCTAGTTGCTAGTTGCTAGTTGCTAATCGCTAACTGATCAATGATCATTGTTCGGCTTGCCGTTGCCGTTAGGCATCATTGATAACTGAATAACTGACAACTGATAACTTAAATGTCCAACTCAGACCACAACATTAATAGATTCAACCGACTGCAACCATTAGATAGAGTTGCTTTGGGTACTATTTTGGTCATTTTAGTACTGGTTAGTATCTTGCTTCTAGTTGGCGATCGCACTTCTGTTCGAGTTGCAGATTTTAGTTGGCAGAACAAACAGGTAGGAGTTGGGGATCGCTCTTTCGCCTTGACTTTCAACGCCCCTATTAACCCAGCAAGTGTAGAAAAAGAAGCTTTATCCATCAAACCTGGCTTAGATGGGAAAGTTAGTTTGGTAGGAAGGCGGATGTTTTATAATCTCACGGAGATCCCCGCCTATGAAACTAAATATACTGTCGTCTTGAAAAGTGCGAAAGATGAATTAGAACCTTTTAGCAGTAACTTTATCACCCGCGATCGCTACTTAGCTTATATAGGGGTTAAAGGAGAAGAAAAAGGGCGATTACTGCTCTATAATTGGGCAGAGAAAAGTAAGGTTATACTTACGCCTCCTGCTTTAGTCGTAACTGACTTTGTAGCTTATCGAGAAGGAGATAAGTTATTGTTTTCTGCCTGGAGAATTGGTAGCAAAACCCAAAAGTTTTCTCAACAGAAACTTTATACCGTTACCACAGGATTAAACTTTGCTTCTACTACTCAAGCAAAACCTTCAGGAAGACTGGAATTAATTTTAGATGCTAAAGACTACCAAAATCTCCAGTTTTCTTTATCTCCAGCAGAGGAAAAAATTATTGTCCAAAGAGTTAGTCGTACTAACCCAGGAGAGTTTGGCTTATGGTCAATATCTTCAGATCAAGAAGCAGAATCTTTGGGGATCAAAGGAGGAGAGTTTCAGATTACTCCCCAAGGAGATACCATAGCAGTTGCTCAAACCCAAGGGATCAAAACCTTTCCCCTCATTCCAGAAGCCTCTACAGAAGTACTTTTCTCTAATTATGGCCGCATACTTGATTTTTCTCGTCAAGGTAGCAAAGTGATGGTAAAGTTCAACCCGGATGCTACCCAGTCCTTGTTTTTAGTTGAGCAAACAGGACAAGGAGAAGGAGAAGCAAAAGAAGTACTCAAAACTCAAGGCTCTATTTTTAGCTGCCAGTTTGAACCGCGTCAAGAAGAAGCTCTTTATTGTTTAATCACGCAACGAACAGAAGAAACAACCTCAGAGCAATCTACTCTAACACTTATTAATCTTAAAACATTTCAAGCAACTCCTCTCATTGCTTTACCTAATCAACAAGCCGTTAAAATGAATATAGCCCCTGACGGGAGTAATTTGGTTTTTGAGCAATTATTAGCTCCTATACCCGGTTCTTCTACTCTATTGCAAGGAAATGATGGACAAGGGATTTCATCAGGAAAGATTTGGTTACTAAATTTACCAAATATTCCTTCTCCAGATAATTTAGCCGCAGAAAAACCGCAACAACTAGTACCTGGTTTTAAACCAACTTGGCTACCTTAATCGACTACAAAATGAGGGAATACTAGGTAAGTTGTTGAGGCAACAAATTCAATAAAACTGGTCAGGAATTTGTTAGAATTTTTATTTACTTTTTTCGAGTAGATAATATAAAATTAGGTTAAGTATGTATATAACTTTTTTTCTCTAGTTATATGCAGAAATATCTAAGCTAGATTTGAGCAAGTAGGAAATTTTAATCTCAGCATAATCTCTGCCAAACAAACTTTTGTCAGACAGACTAGAGAGATAGGGCATCTACACTTCCAGTTTTTTTATACATAAGGAATTTACTGTTGAGGCGCAAGATGGTAAAAGCGGTTGCTCTATCAATTGATCAAGGCTTGCAAGGTGAAAACTTGCAATATTGCCACCAGCCTAGTGTTGAAAAATATCTCTATCCATTAAAAAGTAAGCTCATCCTTTTAAACATTAATAAGTTAATAAATTTCCTTACGTTATTAAAGTAGCCATCATTTTAAAGTACATCCCAACAAGTGCAAGTCGCTCATGCCGATGTTAATCCTCCACCAAGATGAAGATTAGCATCAACAAGTGATTAGTAGAGCCTACTAGCAAACCTTTAAATATTTTTTTAGGGAAGATTAAGAGCAAAATTCCCTGAAACTTCCCAATCTAAAAGTAAAAAAGAAAAGACCGGGAATGTCTTTTTGTAACTCAGAGTAGTCAAAGAAATATTTTTTACTCTTTGCCGTAGTTGTGGGCAGCAAAAGGCAGTCAGCACTTATGAAAAACAACTAAGTATTAAAACAGTTTCAAGCACTAAGGAAAATGGGGAAATGATTGTTGGTAAAGACGCAGATAATAACGAACCATTCGCTATACCACAAGAAGAAATAGAAGAAACACCGGAAATTAGAACTTCTCAATTAAAATTTACTAATCGAGAATTTTATCAAAGACTACCTCAAAAACCGTTATTACTTCTGGGGGTAGGTTATTTCTTTTTAGGTATATTACTAGGGTTTCATCAAGCGCCTTGGTTAACTTGGTTGTTAACCGGGTTTAGCTCTTTGTTAGGAGTATTCAATAGTTCTTTAACTTTTTTCGTCCCCGTAATCGCTACTTTTTGTGTTCTTAGCTCTACCTCTATGTCCATTGTGACCGTAGTATTAGGGGCAGTAATGGCTTTAGTATTTCTGGGCTTACTCTTCTCCCTGGATTTTGATATTACCAAAGCCTTAGAAGGAGGAGTATGGATCGGGGGGTTAATCTCTGGGGTTTTGTTACTAACTGACTTGTTTTTCAATGGCATCAATGCTTTTAGTAGCGACGAGGAAATTTTTGCCGGTGCTGTTCCGATGGGGATCACTCTTTTGGTGGGCATAATCACCATTACCTTTGGTGCTAGTGCTTGGGTTCCGATGGGTTCTAAAGGCTTTGCCAAAAAGCAAACTCTACAAACTTTCGCTTTAGTTACAGGAATAGGCTTATTCCTCGGTTGGGGATTGGAAATGCTTCTTTAGATGTAGATTGGCGACCACAAGAACCAAAATTTGCCACGATGTTAAGGATTGATGCACAATTACTGTCAAAGTAACGGCAATAAGCTAAGATTCAGTCTCAAATGCTGGCTAATTTCTTAACTTAGTGTTTAAAATTTTGGTTTTATGAGGAGTCGAACTATGAAAAAAATTAAAGCTTCAATCTTTCTAGCTGGTGCGCTCAGTTTAGGGCTAGCCTGGGAAGCTACAGCTAGTGAAGTGAGTTTACAACCAACCAACACCCTGAACTCAGAATCAACCTCTACAGTGCAAGTAGCCCAGGGATTTGAGGGGCAATGTCGCTTAACTAACAGAACCGCAGACATTTTTTCTCAACCTTCAGTAGGTAATGCCTCCCAGCGAATCAGAATCTTAACTTCTGATACTAGAGTGACTTTAGGGAGTGTTGTTAGCAATGGCTGGATTTCAGTTACTGCTCCGGTAGAAGGTTATATTATTGCTCGTTATCTCAAAGGCTGTCCAGGAGGTAATACTGCGGCTAACCCACAGCCCACTCCTACTCCTACTCCTACCACTGGTTCAGGTTGTCGTACCACTAACGTAGGATTAATTATCCGTCCTCGCCCCATAGCTGGTTCTTTACCTTTAGTGGGTTCTGTAGCCGCAGGAAGTAATATCACTATCACTGGTGCAGCGGAACAAGATAGTGTCGGCAGGACTTGGTATCGTATTTCTGCTCCCCAAGCTGGCTGGGTTTCTGGTGGTGTAGGTAATAATAGTAATTTGGTTAATTGCTCTAATTAATTGCTCTAATCAACAGGGAGTAGGGAGTAGTATTAATTACTTATTACTTATTACTTATTACTTATTACTTATCCCCACTCCCTTCGTTATCAATAAACGTCATTAGTGGGATCAACCGCAGGGCTTTCTAAGGGCATAACCAAAACCTTATCAACTCGGTTGCCATCCATATCCATCACCTCAAAGCGTAGATTGTCCCACTCGAAATGATCCGCAGCAGTAGGAATTCTGCCCAGGTGGGTAATAACGAATCCTCCTAGAGTGTGGTAATTGCCTCTCTCTTCTCCTGGTAATCTTTTTAACTTAAACAAATCTCGAAACTCCTCAATTGGTAAAATTCCATCAATTAACCAAGAACCATCTTCCCTACGAGTAGCTTGGGGATTGTCTTGTTCATCAACTGTAGGAATATCACCGACAATGGCTTCCATAATGTCGTTGAGAGTTACCAAACCTTGGATAACGCCGTATTCATCAACCACCAAGGTGATATGGGTTCCTGTTTGCTTAAACAACTCCAACACCTTTAAGCCCCGCGTCGTTTCCGGAACAAAGAGAGGAGGGCGCAAACTAGAGGTGAGATCAAAAGGTTCCCCAGCTAAACAACTGGCAAGTAAATTGGTTACTTGAACAATCCCTAAAACGTTATCCAAACTACCTTGACAAACTGTAAATCGGGTATGAATACTGTTGATTATTTTATGACGATTAGTTTCAGAAGAATCTTCTAAATCTAGCCAAACAATTTCTGGTCTGGGAGTCATCAAGGTGTTGATTTCCTTATCCCCCAGTTGCAAGACTCCTTCCACCATATCTTGCTCTGCTGCCTCAAACATACCCGCTTCAGTACCCTGTTTGAGCATGACTTTAATCTCTTCTTCGGTAATTAAAGGTTCTGAAGAAACTGTTGCTTTACCAAGAAGACGTAGTACTAAATCAGTAGATAAACCCAATAAATGAACTACCGGAGAAGACAGTTTGGCTAAATTCCTTAAGGGTAAGGCAACACGCCGAGCAATTCGTTCTGGTTCATTGAGAGCAAGACGTTTAGGAACTAATTCCCCAATGACTAAAGAAAGATAAGTAATACATAATACTACTGTAACTAGAGCGATCGCTTCACTCTGTGGTTCCAGAAAGGGAAAACCTGCCAAAAAACGGGCTAATGATTCAGCGATAGTCGCACCGCCTAAAGCTCCTGCAAAGATGCCTATTAAGGTAATACCAATCTGAACAGTAGAGAGAATTTGATTGGGGTTATTAGCAAGTTCTAGGGCAGCTTTAGCTTTATAGTCTCCTTGAGAACTAAGTTGTTCTAAACGAATTTTACGGGAGGAGACGATAGCAATCTCCGACATGGCAAAGATGCCGTTAGCTATAATCAGCAAAAGTAGGAAAAGAATATCACTAGTGACGGAGAACATCAATTTATTGACTCACAGAAGGTAACTATACTTACCTCCAGATAAATGTGCTAGCTCTAGTATCTTTTATTCATCCCCCATTGTGGGCATCATCACAATTTTGTATTGATTGTTCTTACCAATAAACTTTCCTAAATCCGTTACAAAAGTTAAAATGTATAGTAACTTAGAGCAAGTCCCTTGGGGTTTGTTGCTGGAGACTAGAGAATGCTGCGATTAGAACATATTAGTAAAATTTATCCTACAGGTGAAGTTCTCAAGGATGTTACTTGGGAAGTTAAGCCAGGAGAAAGAGTTGGTTTGGTAGGAGTTAATGGCGCAGGGAAGTCTACTCAGCTCAAAATTATCACTGGAGAAACTGAACCTACTTCCGGGGAAGTAGTTCGTCCGGGGAGTTTACACATTGCCTATCTTACCCAAGAATTTGAGGTGGAACCGACTCGTACCGTCCGAGAGGAGTTTTGGACAGTATTTACAGAGGCAAATGAGGTACAGCAAGCGATAGGGCAAGTGACTCTGGACATGGAGACAGCAACGCCAGAGAAGTTAGAGAAATTGATTAATAAGTTAGATAAGTTACAGCGCAAATTTGAAGCTTTAGATGGTTACGGCTTGGAGGCACAAATTGAGAAGATTTTGCCAGAAATGGGTTTTGCCAGTGAAGATGGTGAACGCTTAGTTTCTTCTTTTAGTGGCGGTTGGCAAATGCGGATGAGTTTGGGGAAAATTTTGCTCCAAAATCCTGATGTGTTGCTTTTGGACGAACCAACAAACCATTTAGATTTAGCGACTATTGAGTGGTTAGAAAATTATCTTAAGGCACTTAAGACTCCGATGGTAATTGTTTCCCATGACCGGGAATTTTTAGACCGCCTTTGTACTAAAATTGTGGAAACAGAAAGGGGAGTTGCCACAACTTATCCCGGTAATTACTCAGCTTATTTACAACAAAAGGAAGAAGCTAAATTAGCCCAACTAAGTACCTATGAGCGGCAACAGAAAGAGATTGAGAAGCAACAGGTATTTATTGAACGCTTCCGGGCTAGCGCTACCCGCAGTACCCAAGCGAAAAGTCGGGAAAAGCAATTAGATAAAATTGAACTTGTTGATGCACCAACTGCTGATTTGAGGGGTTTACGCTTTAAATTTCCCCCTTCTTCCCGTAGTGGTAGAGAAGTTGTAGAAATTAAGGATTTAACCCATACCTATAACGATAATATTCTTTTTGTCGGTACAGAGTTAGAAATTGAAAGGGGCGATCGCGTCGCTTTTTTGGGACCGAATGGGGCAGGAAAGTCTACTATTTTAAGAATGATTATGGGTTTGGAAAAACCCGAAGAAGGTGAAGTTAGCTTAGGGAAACATAATGTTATTCCTGGTTATTTTGAGCAGAATCAAGCTGAAGCCTTAGATTTAAACCGCACAGTTATGGAAACTATTCATGATGAGGTTCCTGACTGGAAAAATGAAGAAGTGCGTCGTTTATTGGGGCAGTTTCTTTTCAGCGGGGAAACGGCTTTTAAAAGGGTGGATGCTTTGAGTGGAGGCGAGAAAGCCCGTTTAGCTTTAGCAAAGATGCTCTTGCAACCAGCTAATCTGTTAATTCTGGATGAGCCGACTAACCATCTTGATATTCCGGCAAAAGAGATGTTAGAAGAGGCCATTCAAAATTATGATGGGACAGTGATTGTTGTTTCCCATGACCGTTATTTTATTTCTAAAATAGCTAACAAAGTCATTGAGATTCACGACGGCGAGTTTCGCACTTATTTAGGAGATTATCATTACTATTTAGATAAGATTGCTGAAGAGAAAGAAACAATTAGATCAGCCAAAATAGCAGCAGAGAAAGAAGCGAAAAAGAAATCTAAGGCAGCGAAAAAGAAATCTAAAACGACTAGCAAAAGGTAGATTGATAAATGTTTAATGATAAATGACAAATGTCTAATCATACTGGGTTTTGATCCCGGCAAAGATAAATGTGGTGTTGCTGTTAAGAAACAAGACAGTGAACTACTTTATCATCAGGTTGTAGCCTCGCCAGAAGCGATTACTTCTATTAATGGTTTATGCCAAAAGTATGGAGTGAAGCTTTTAGTAATGGGAAATCAAACCACCTCTAAACAGTGGAAACAAAAGCTAGAAGAAAAACTAACTGCCAAAATATCGATACTGATGGTGGACGAAAGATACTCTACCTTAGAAGCCCGTGATCGCTATTGGGAAATGTATCCTCCTCAAGGGCTAAAACGTCTTATTCCGCAAGGAATGCGCCTTCCTCCTCGTCCGGTGGATGATATTGTGGCTATTTTGTTGATTGAACGCTATTGCCAAAGTCAAAGAGAAGCCGAACAGAGGTAGCTTCACCGTCTTAGCAATTCAGGAAGTTATCAAGTACAAGAATTAGATAGTAATGGTCGTTATTTTTTGTCAGCCTTGAATTTATTTCTAGGTGTATGGCAAGGGAAGAAAAGGGAAACTTGTTGCCTTGGACGGAGTCTCTAGAGAAGGAAAAGCAGAGGGCTGAAAAGTTAATTGAACAGTTGAGGAAAGCAGGACTTGAGCCAGAATTTTAGCTTATGTCATTTTTCTTTAGTGCGATCGCGCCTCAATCAACCGACAGCAAACTCTGTAAACTGACGAATATATGGTGTATGAAACCCAATAACAATATCTTTTTTAGGTACACCTAAATCAACCAATTCTTTTCCCAAATCAACTTCTGTTGTGTTCTGTTGAATCCAAACTTTACCATCTTTGATATCAAGGTGCATAGGGCAGTAATAAACCCGCTTTTTATCTTCCCAGCCAATTTTAACAACTTGATAATGATTATGTTCTGTATCGAAAGCAATTTGTACTTCTATTTCTCCATAGGAATGTTTATAAGAAGCATATTCAGTGAGAATTGCTTTGATACAATCTCGATACTTTTCTAATTTTTCCATAAAGCAATCAGTTCTTCTAACTTTAGATATTCAATAGTTTAATATTAATGAGCGAATTTAAAATATAGGGCTATATAGCCTTTCTCGGACTGATGAGGTACATTTCCACTAGCCACTAGCCAAAGCGCAAAAACCAGGCTGTACCTCACTAGCCTAAGAATCGCTATATCCCTCTTCTGTCAATCTCCGGAAACAAAAGTCATTTCTAAATTCTGGAGCTTTTGTATAGTATGCGATCGCAATATTTTTTCTTCCTAAAAATTCTTGCAAGCAGCAAAATTGCCAAAATTCGATTATTGCACTCTGCATTCCCTAGTATATCATTTGTCCAGGAAGTTCAAATAATAGGAAAAATCGGAATCTGACAGAAGAGGGATATTAGGCGGCTATAATTAATGGGGTTTTAAATCAATAATATTCAATCAGCCGTAACGCACCCATATTATAGGATGGTTCGTTACATTAATATTTTAAGGAGTTTGTTAGACTAAAGGGTCTTAGTTAGAAAAAATCCGACAATAATCAAAGATGAGAACTGCGCCAAAAATTGAGTCTAGCAACTTAAGTATCGCTGATTTATTTAGAGATTTCTACTCAGTACCTGACTTCCAGAGAGAGTATGTGTGGCAAAAATCTAATGTTGAGAGATTGCTATCAGATATCTATTACGAACTTTACGAGGAAGATGTAACTTTAGACGACGCTGAATATTTTCTAGGTTCCATCGTGGTTTTTCGTGATGAAGATAAAACTTTTCAGTTGATTGATGGTCAGCAAAGATTAACAACTATATATTTGGTTTTTTGTGTTGTTCGCAATTTGATTGTAGATTTAGGTAGTCAGTCTAGAGCTTTAGATGATTTAATAGCTGGTGTTACCCAAGATATGAAAACTGGAGAAGATGTTAGCCGATATCATCGTTACTACATTATGTCTCACTATAATGTTGACCTAAAAAATAATTTCCCTGAAGAAGATATATACAACTGGTTCGTTGAGCAAGAATCATATCATAGAATAAATCAAGACCCTTTAAAATTTGTTGATGAGTTAATAGAAGCCAGTCAAAATTATCGGATGTTTACAGAAGGGAAAAATACTGATAGTTCACATAATAGGTATCTAGGTAACATAAAAAAGCTTCAGGGAGGTTATAGTCAACACTTCATATTGCTTTTAGCAGGCAGACATTTAGAAAAGGATTTGTTTGCTAAATTATGCGAACAAGTGGAAAACTTACTTTTTATCTATACTTTTATCCGCAAAGGAAGAGGTAAAGATTTTAATCTTACTCGTGTATTTTCTCAGTGGAGTGAAAAACTGCGCTTAATAAAAAACAGTGAACAACTATCGAATTTTATAGAAGAGCATTTTAAAAAAGCTGTTCATTCTTGGAGTTCTGAATTTGAGACACTTTTCAAAGGATTAACAGAATCGGATATAGCTAAATTCCGACTCCGTTATATTTTGGCCAAACTAAGTCAATTTGTAGATGAGGAGGTTTATAGTAGTTATAAACCTTTAAGTTCCTATTTAGCTAAATCTATACATATTGAACATATATTACCCCAATCGAGAAAAATTCAACTAATTGATGGTTTTGATAAACCAGAAAAGTATGAGAACTACGTCAAAAAACTTGGCAACTTAACGCTATTGGAAAATTCCATTAATAGCTCTATTTCTAATAATTCTTATGAGCTAAAAAAGCAAGGTTATCGACATTCCCAAATGCTTATAACTAGGTCTTTGGTGGAAAAGCCAAATGTAGGCAGCAATACTCAAATTAACCGAGGTATGAAAAATCTAGAACTTGAGCAGTATGATGATTGGACATCGGATTCTATAGATAAACGTCAAGATAGATTAGTAAGTTTAGCAAAGAAAGTTTGGGGTTTATCTTCTTAAGCACATTTTACTTAGGTTATTTATTTCTAATACTAAATCTATCGTCTTTTGTGTAAAAAAGGTAGGGCTGATCTAGCTTGAGTAGGGTGGGCATTGCCCACCCTACTTGTGAGTGCGATCTATCTCATTACTCAATTAAAATCACCCTCTATTTCTATTATTTCTATGTCTTATGATTGCTAATTCATTTAATGTCAATCAAGCTTTTACCATAAATAATTAAAGTTCCAAAAGTACATATATAGTATTTTTATTTGTTGCCTATACTTATGGTATTTGTAGCGATTTGTCTGTTGATTGTCTGTTAATTGTAGAAGTATTTTTCCTCCCCTTATGGTCTGCCCCACTCAATTTCACTTACTACGTATCTATCTATTTCTTGTGTTATGATTACTGCGATACCTTCAACTTCTCCATCAAAGCAAAATTCGATATAAGCCCAACTTCTGTCTTGCTCTTTTTTGTTTGGCCAATCATCTAGTAAATTAACTAAATCAGAAGATTCTAAAGGAGAGTTTATGTATTCAATCATATTCTCGTACTCTTCTTTTAGTATAGATTAATAAACGTTTTCACTTAATTTATCGTGTATATTATATATGTGTTTTTACAGGGTCGTCTTTAAGTAGAGGACTTTAAGCTGAACTTGCGATAATATTTTCATCTGCTACGAAATTCACGATACTTTTTGAGGAAGAGGATAAACTGCCTCAGCCCTCAAAACTTCTAAAGCAAAAGCTAAAGCGGCTAAAATGCCCTCTGGAGTCAAGCGAGGATAGACCGCTAGAATTTCTTCGGTTGTTTCACCAGCAGCTAGTTTTTCAAGAATTAATTCAACTGTAATGCGAGTTCCGGCAATAACAGGTTTACCCATCATTACATCAGGGTTAGAACTAATTAAATGCCTAAGTTTCTGTTGCATGATTTGAAATTAAATATTGATTCTTGTATCGTATCAGATCTGGTTGATAGCACAGGTTATCGGCGAGGGTAGGGAGCAGGGGGGCATCTCAAATTGGTAAATATAGGCTATTAACCTCACAGATCAACTATTTCTGCAAAACTGAGATGCTCCCGCAGCAGAAGAGTTAAAAATAATCCTGCAACGCCTTGACATCCAAAGGTTTGGATTGTAAGGAACGTATTGCGGCTGCTGTTGCTTTCGCACTAGCAATAGTTGTCACCATCGGGATCTTATATGCCAGAATGGTGCGACGAATCAAACGCCCATCTTCTTGTGCCTCTTGCCCCGAAGGAGTGTTGATAATTAATTGTATTTGCCGATTTTTCACTGCATCTAAGACATGGGGACGACCTTGGTGTAACTTCAAAACCAAGTCTACCTCTAACCCTTCTTGCTGTAACTTAGCTTGGGTTCCTTCGGTGGCAATAATTTTGAAACCTAAGTCCATAAAATCTTTAACCACAGGAATAACTGCTTCTTTATCGCGATCATTAGTAGAAACAAAAACTGTACCGGAAAGGGGTAACTTTTGTCCAGCGGCTAATTCTGCTTTCGCGAAAGCTTTACCAAAGTCTTCATCAATACCCATCACCTCCCCGGTAGAACGCATTTCTGGCCCTAAGATGGTATCTGTACCAGGGAACTTTTCAAAAGGTAAGACAGCCTCTTTAACAGCAACGTGGCTGGGTATCACCTCTTCGGTAAAATTAAGTTCAGCCAAGGTTTGTCCTGACATCACACGGGAAGCGATCGCAGCTAAAGGTACTCCCGTTGCTTTGGAAACATAAGGGACTGTACGGGAAGCCCTGGGGTTAGCTTCGAGGATGTAAACGGTTTCTCCTTGCACCGCAAATTGGATGTTCATTAAGCCAATTACCTTAAGGGAGGTGGCTAATTGATGAGTCCAAGTCCGAATAGTCTCTACGGCTTCAGTGGCAAGGGATGTATAGGGGATAGAACAAGCGGAGTCTCCGGAGTGGATACCTGCTTGTTCGATGTGTTCCATGATGCCACCAATCACCACCTTACCTGTATGATCGGCGATCGCATCTACATCTACTTCGATGGCATTTTCCAGGAACTTATCAATTAAAATGGGATGATCTGGTTCTACTTGCACTGCATAAGTCATGTAGCGTTCTAGTTCTGTATCAGAGTAGACAATTTCCATTGCCCTACCCCCCAAAACATAGGAAGGGCGTACCACCACAGGATAACTAACTCGGTTGGCGATAACTAACGCCCCTTCATAGCTACGGGCAATACCATTGGGAGGTTGTTTAATGTCTAACTCCCGCAGAATTTTCTCGAATTTTTCCCGATCTTCTGCTGCATCAATAGAGTCGGGGGAAGTTCCCCAAATTTTAGTATTTGTTTCCTGTTGCTGTAAGTATTCCTGGAGGGGAAGTGCCAATTTTAGGGGTGTTTGACCGCCAAACTGAATAATAATCCCTTCAGGATGTTCAACCTCAATAATATTGAGAACATCTTCTTTAGTTAAGGGTTCAAAATAAAGGCGATCGCTGGTGTCATAATCGGTAGAAACAGTTTCTGGGTTGGAGTTGACCATAATTGTCTCAAAGCCTTCCTTACTCAAAGAAAAAGCAGCGTGACAACAGCAATAATCAAATTCAATTCCTTGCCCAATACGATTTGGTCCACCACCTAAAATCATCACCTTACGTTTCTCAGAAGGCATAACTTCAGATTCTTCTGGTTCGTAGGTAGAATAATAGTAGGGGGTAAAAGCTTCAAATTCTGCCGCACAGGTATCCACAACTTTATAAACAGGAACAATGCCTAAACCCCTACGATAGCTGCGTACCTCATCTTCATGAGTATTAGTGGCAAAAGCAATTTGGCGATCGCTAAATCCTTGTTGTTTGACTTCCCTTAAGTGTTCTTTGCTTAATTGATTTAAGGGAGTACGTTTGAGGAATCTTTCTGTCAGCAGTAACTCAGCAAACTTATCCAAAAACCAAATATCAATGCCGGTGAGTTCATAAATCTGTTCGACACTCAAACCTAACTGTAAGGCATTGCGGACGGTGAAAATTCTTTCTGGGTTGGGGGTACGCAAACTCGCCCTCACTTGGGGCAGGGAAGGTAACTTTTCTTTTTGATCACAACCAAAGCCATAGCGTCCTGTTTCGAGGGATCTTAAGGCTTTTTGGAAAGATTCTTGAAATGTACGTCCAATGGCCATAACTTCACCCACAGATTTCATTTGGGTAGTGAGGGTAGCTTTGGAACCGGGGAACTTTTCAAAGGCGAAGCGAGGGATCTTGGTTACGACATAATCAATAGTTGGCTCAAAAGAGGCAGGAGTTTTTTGGGTAATATCATTAGGGATTTCGTTTAAGGTGTAACCCACAGCTAATTTAGCAGCGAATTTAGCAATGGGGAAACCTGTGGCTTTAGAAGCTAAGGCAGAAGAACGAGATACTCTGGGGTTCATTTCAATGACAATTAAGTCCCCATTCACTGGATTAACAGCAAATTGAATATTAGAACCTCCTGTTTCTACACCAATTTCCCGAATAATCTTCAAAGAAGCATCTCGCAATCTTTGGTATTCTTTATCCGTTAAAGTTTGGGCTGGGGCAACGGTAATGGAGTCTCCGGTATGAATGCCCATGGGGTCAATATTTTCAATGGAACAGATAATCACCACATTATCTGCCAAATCTCGCATCACTTCTAATTCGTATTCCTTCCAACCCAAAAGGGATTTTTCTACCAAAATTTGGGAAACAGGGCTGGCATCAATACCCCCTTGGGCCATTTCCTCATATTCTTCTTGGTTATAGGAGATACCCCCACCAGTTCCCCCCATAGTGAAAGCAGGACGAATAATTAAAGGATAAGTACCAATCTGGGTAGCAATTTCTTTAGCTTCATCAAGGGTACTTGCAATACCAGAAGGACAAACACCAACGCCAATTCTGGCCATTGCTTCTTTAAATAGCAAGCGATCTTCGGCCATTTCGATGGCTGGAAGTTTGGCCCCAATTAATTCAACTCCATACTTTTCTAAGACACCACTTTTAGCCAAGTCTACAGCCACATTCAGGGCTGTTTGACCTCCCATAGTCGGTAACAGGGCATCGGGTTTTTCTTTGGCAATAACCTTCTCAACAATTTCCGGAGTCAGGGGTTCAATGTAAGTCCTGTCGGCAGTTTCGGGATCAGTCATAATCGAAGCAGGATTGGAGTTAACCAAAACTACTTCATAACCTTCTTCTCGCAGGGCTTTACAAGCCTGAGTTCCAGAGTAATCAAATTCGCAAGCCTGTCCAATGACAATTGGACCAGAACCAAGAAGCAGAATTTTGTGTAGGTCGTCGCGGCGTGGCATAGTTGTTGATGCAAGTAGATACGGTTGGGCAAATTCTCCCTATTCTATAGGTTATTGGTCATCCTGGTAGTTTTATTTTTGACAGCTTTTTTCTGGTTATTAGAGAAAAAACCAATAAAGCATTGATTTATCGAACCTTTTAAGTGCTATGGCTAAAGTACCATCACAGAAAAGAAGCTTGTATATTCTTCATTGCTTGTAATACTTGGAATATTTCATTTTCTTGAGGATTTAAAAGAGTAAACTTTTTAGATAAAGCGTAGCGTTTGATTTGCTTATTCAATTTCAGAAAAATATAGTCTTCTCCGTTGGTAACTAAACCAAAAACAGAAGTTTCTGTCTCCGGCTTAGCCATCATATAAGCCAAAGTTTGGGGAATAGCCAGAGAAACATTAAAGCCGTAGCGCTTAGCTTCAATAACCACAACCCAAAATTGATTTTGAACCACTAAACCATCAATAAAACCTTTTAAAGGAGTTTCTGAATCATCTATTTCCACTGCAACAGATTTTTCGGCTTTAAGCTTAAAAGGAGGGTCACACCAAGACAGTAACTCTAATAAAGGAGAAATCATAATAATATTGATCGTCCCTTCGGTAATGGCGTTGTCGTCGGCATAGTACCAGTAACGCCTTTTTAAACGCTCTAAAGTTAACTGTTCTGATTCTGTTAGTTCTGGTAATTCTGCATACCATTCAGGGAAAAAATCAGAGTCATGAGTAATCTCAAGAGCAAATTTTTCTCTAATATCTCTGAGACTTTTAATTCGATCAGTAACGGCAAGTGATTCAACCATCAAAACTGCTCCCTGCTTAGACAATCTGATAAACAAAGCTCAAACTTGCCCAAGTCTTAACATCTAAAGCATAAACATCAGCAGCAGAACCTGTAACTTCTGAGTCTACAGCACTCCCTTGATGTAAATCTTCTAAGATTGCTTTCGCTACCGCCAGGGGCTTTTCTAAATAGACTACCTCTTCCTCCATTTTGAGCCTTTGGGTGCTGTTGATAGCTTCCAGGGTGGCTTGGAAAGGAGAATAGCTAGCAATAAGCTGAATTTTAGCTACTCCTGCTGGTCCACGGGCTTTCATTTTTACCGCAGCAAGGTTAGGAAGAGCTAGGGTTTCTCCGCTTGCCACTAATACATTTTGTAATAAGCGCTCATTCTGAGAATTTCCCTGTTCCTGATTATAGGGTTGGGGAGAAGAAAATGCGATCGCATTTCCGGCGGAATCTATACCTACCAAGATGGCATAAATTGGTTGATTGCTAGTATTTTTGATACGGAACTGAATTTGACTATTAGCTGCGATCGCTGGTATTTCTTGGGAGGTTCCTGTTTCTATTTGGCGAAGACTTGGGGAAGATAATCTCAAGGTTTCTAGGGTGGTTAAGGGGGTAACCTCCTTCGTACCCTCATCTACCTTTTCCAAAATAGCTTTAATACCTAAGCGGGAAGAGCCTTCGTTGGCGCTTAAGTGCCAGAATTTTGCGGCTAGTAAGCTTTCTAATTTGAAAGCTAACCTGTTTACAGCAGGTTTAATCGCCTCATAAGCAATTCCTTCTGTGTTTGGTATGGGTAAACCGCTGATCGTATATAGCCCATAACCCCCTTGTGAATTTCCTGAGAGAATTTTACTCTCATCGTGGGGAATTGATTCGGCAAACCGACCAAACAAACAATCTACTTTTTGTTCTCCTAATGTCGCTAGAGAGGAGACAGCATCCAAGTTAGCAAAAGCGCTGGTGGCATCAACTCTTTCTATTCTTTCTAATTCTTGGGTAAAAGCCACTGTTAAGGTTAAATTACGGGGCAAGATCCTAATTAGTTCTTGTACCAATTGTCCAGAGGTGATTTGATAATCTTCTTGGGCTGTTTTATCTACCAAGCGGGCTTTAGCTGTTAATCCTTCCCGTGAACGAAGTTGTAGTTGAGTTGTCTTACTGACGCTTGGCTGCTCTGAAGGGTTGAGAAGCAGAAAACGAGAATTTAGACCATAGTTGTCTAAGAGTAGAGGAGGAAGACCACAAAGCTTCACCTGAGCGCTTTTGCCAGCATCTTCTACTCCTACTACCACCCCTTCTGCCCCTACCGGTTGAGCTGGAAGTAAATAGTAAGCTAAAAGCGCTTGTTTGAGTTTATCTCCTGCTAAGCGAGGTTGCTGTTGTTTGCCCATAACTTGCTCAACAGTTTTATTGACCCTTTTTAGGCTAATTTGTACTGAACTTGGGGGAGTAACCTGCCAGAGATATTGAGTTAGGGCATAGGTAAACAAACCAGCACTAAAACCATCCCATTTTCCTTCTACGGCTATTTGGTTAGCCCCGGCTGCTGTTAACCAAGAACCCACTAACTGGGATTTAGTTCGTGGGTCAATTTTTTTGCCTCCAGTATTGATTTTGAGGAGTAACTTTTCTTGGAAAGCTAATTCTTCGGGGCTTGATTTTTTCGCCGGTAGTTTAGGATAAGAGCGCAGTTTCAAGTTACCCTGAAAGTCCTTGCCAGTATTCACATAGCTGGTATCTAAGACCATAGTGACTTTTTTGGTGGCTAAGGATTGAGCCAGTAAGATTAGGGTATCTTCTAAAAGTTCATTGACTACTGGGCTACCTTTGGTTTGTAAACTCCCATCCACGGGTATTAAGCTATTGGCAAAGCCTTCTGTTCCCGGTATGTCTACCTGAGAGCCATAGCCGCTAAAATGAAAGACGACAACATCATCACTTTGGGCTTGTCCGGTGAGATGTTCAATGAAAGCCGTTTCAATATCCTCCCTTGTCGCTTGCTTATCTTTAAGAATTAAGATATCTTCAGGCAAAAAACCGAAACGGTGAATTAATAATTCCCGTTGCAATTCCACATCTGTTAGGCAACCCATCAAGTTCTGGCCGCGAGGATATTGGTTAATGCCCACCAAAAGGGCTAATTTCCTGGCACTAGGTTGAGCCAGAGTTTGTAAATAACGATCAATTAAAGGAGCAGCTAAGCTACTCTTGCCCCAAGGTAACAGCCCTTGTGCTGCCCCAAGAGAGAGAATTGCCTTAGCAGTTCTTTGTAAAAAAGTTCGCCGATCCATTCCCATATCAGCCCCAAACTCTCAGACACTAGGTATCAGAGTACCAGTAATAAACGATTCTCGGTTAGCGAATGTTAGGGATTTGACATAAAACAGGGAGCAGGGTTAGCGTTAGGCTGGCTGTAAGCGACAGGGGCCTGTGAACTTTATTAGGTCGATTTTATAAAGGTACTTTAGTAACCTGATTTGATATAAAATTCCCCATCACCCCATCACCCCATCACCCTAGCTCCCTATTTTCCTAGCTCCCTATTTCCCATTCTAATCGTGCATAGCTTTCGCTAATTCTGCTGCCACTTCTGGGCGAGAAAATTCTGGTGGTGGCAACTCCCCATTACGAAGCATGGCACGTACTTTTGTTCCGGAAAGGTGTACCCTTTCTTCTGGTTTACTAGGGCTGGTTTTTGCGGTAGCCATCTGTTTGGTTCGGGTACAGTAAAAGGCGTGTTCAAATTTCATGGGGGTGATGCCTAGTTCTTCAGGAGAAAATTCGTTGAAGATTTCTTGGGCATCATAGGTTCCATAATAGTCCCCAACTCCGGCATGATCACGACCGACGATAAAGTGGGTACAGCCGTAGTTTTTGCGGACGATGGCATGGAGAATAGCTTCTCTCGGCCCCGCATAGCGCATGGCGGCGGGATAAATGGCGAGGATAACTCTGTCTTGGGGATAATAATTTTCTAAGAGAATTTCATAGCAGCGCATTCGCACGTCAGCAGGAATATCATCACTCTTGGTTGCCCCCACCAAAGGATGTAAAAACAACCCGTCAACGGTTTCTAAGGCGCATTTCTGGATGTATTCGTGGGCGCGGTGGATGGGGTTGCGGGTTTGGAAACCGACGATGGTTTTTAAGCCCTTTTCCCTGAAAATGTTTCTTGAATCTACTGGGTCGATTTGATATTTAGGAAAAAGTGGGTGAGGATCTCTTTGCAGTAGCCAAACTGGTCCGGCTAAGTTAATTGCTCCTTGGTCATAAACTACTTTAACTCCGGGATGTTTATCCTCATCAGTTAAGTAGACGTTGGTGGCTTCTTTTTTCTTGTCGTAGGCATATTTTTGGGTTAATTCCAAAATACCAACGAAGTTTCCTTGAGGATCATCAAGACGAATATCGCTACCGATGGTTAAAGGTTCAGCAATTTCTTCGCTAACGGAAAGGGTGATGGGAATTGACCAAGGAATACCACTCATCAGCCGCATATTTGTGACTACCCGTTCGTAGTCTGCTTGTTCCATGAAGCCTTCTAGGGGGCTAAAACCCCCAATAGCAATCATAATTAAGTCAGACACAGCACGTTCATCTAGTTGAACGCGAGGTAAGCTTTTTGCTTTTTCTATATATTCTTCTTTTTGTTCCGGACTAGCAATACGATTGATTAGCTGTCCGCCATGAGGAGCAATGTTACCAGAACTAACATTCATACTTTTTTTAGATTTGGGCTTCCAAGGATAGATCCTATCAGTTATCAATGATCAATGGTCAATGATCAGTCTTATTGCGGAAACGGTAACGGTATAAGATAGTGTTACTGAGGGCAATTGGGGAGGTCTTAATTGAGATGCGTAGACCAATTTTAGTGGGTGGGGTTAGTCTTTCTTTGGGTTTGTGGCTATGGCAAAGCTGGCACGAATCTATTATGCAGGTGGGGGAGTTTGGTTTGGTGGGGGCGATCGCCCTTGGTACGGGTTTTTGGTTATGGAAACAAAAAAGTTCTTTTTCTTCTTCTGTTTCTGTTTCTGAGGTTTTGTCCCCTGTGGATCAAGAAACTGTGGAAGCTGCGATCGCCACAGCAGAGAAGACGATTGATTATTTAGAGTCGGAAGCAGACAGTTTTGCTGTTGAGGCATTGAGGGTTAAGTTAAATCAGTTACCAGAGTTACTGCACCGCGAGGTTTTACAAGTTGCGATCGCTGGGGGGAAGAAGGTTGGGAAAAGTAGTTTACAAGCAATTTTGGGGGCAGGGGAAGAGGAAGATATTATTTGGCAAGAGATTCCGGTTGAGGAGAAAGTTCCGGTTGCTGCTGATTTGGTTTTATATCTCACCGGGGGAGATATAACGGATTCTGAGTTGAAAGTTTTGCAAAAGTTGAGTGGGAATCGCTATGGTATTTTGCTGTTGTTGAATAAACAAGATTGCTATTTGCCAGAAGAAGGGATGGCAATTATTCAGCAGTTGCGAAGGAGAATAGAAGGGGTTTTAGTTAAGGAAAATGTTTTGGGTATTGCTGCTGCCCCCGGAGATGTGAAGGTACGGCAACATCAAGAAGATGGTGCGGTAGAGGAATGGTGGGAACCACAACAGCCAGATATAGAGGGTTTGCATTTTCCTTTGCAGCAGTTATTGAAGGAAGAAAAGGAACAGTTAGTTTGGGCAACTACTTGGCGGCAAGCTATGGCGTTGCAAGAGGAAGCTAAGGAAGTTATTAATAATCTCCGTCGCGATCGCGCTTTACCAATTATGGAGAAATACCAATGGGTAGCAGCGGCGGCGGCTTTTGCGAACCCAGTCCCCGCGTTGGATATGTTAGCGACGGCGGCGATTAATGCTCAGTTAGTAGTGGATTTGGGGGCTATTTATCAACAAAAGTTTTCCCTTGCCCAGGCACAAAATGCGGCGGAACTTTGGGTAAGCTGATGGTGCAATTAGGGCTGGTGGAACTTTCAACCCAAACTATTGGCAGCATTCTCAAGAGTCATGGTTTGACTTATGTGGCGGGGGGTGCTGTGCAAGGAGTGAGTGCAGCTTATTTGACTAGGTTGGCAGGGTTGAGTTTGATGGCTTATTTTCAAGAACAACAGCTTGATTCTAGTTGTGGGGAAGGTTTCAATTTTGCTAAGTTAGGGGAGAAGTTACAAGCGGTTTTCCAAAGTAACCAGCGTCAGGCTTTTTTACAAGGGTTTGTTAAGCAAGTTATGGCGAGTTCGCTTTGAGGTTTTTTGCTCAAAACAAAGGCACACGAATTAATTCGGCGGCTTATCTCATACCGAAATCATTAATTCTTACCTCTTTTCCCTGTAGCCTACAAAATCTAGTCCGTACCTCACAAGTTATAGAATTGCTATATGAATCTTATCTATCTTCTGCTACGTACTTCCTGGTTAACGGTGGTTTTAGCTGTTCTTACCGGTTTATTGAGTGGAGCTAGTAGTACAGGTTTAGTTGCTTTAACCAATACGGCTTTAACTAATAATAGTCGTTGGTCGGAGCAACAGCTTTTGATTAGCTTTATTGTGCTGTGCTTCACTTTATTAATCACTAACTTTTGTTCGCAAATTCTTCTCGCTCGTCTTTCCCAAAGTGCTGTATTTGATTTAAGAATTTACCTCAGCCGTCGTATTCTCGCTTCACCCCTACGGAGGTTAGAAGAAATCGGTATAGCTAGTTTACTCGCAACTCTTACAGATGATGTACAATCTGTTTCTTTAATTCTCTCTCGCTTACCTTTTATTTGTACAAACTTGGCTATCGTGGTTAGCTGCTTAATTTATTTAAGCTGGCTTTCCTTAGCCGTTTTTTGGTTAATGTTAGTTGTTTTGATTGTAGCTGTTGTTAGCAGTGAATTATTAATTGCTAAAGGTCAAAAAATGTTTTCCTTAGCAAGAGAGGAACAAGACAAGCTCTTTCAACACTTTCGTACTATCACAGAAGGAATCAAAGAACTTAAATTACATCAACCTCGCCAAGAAGCTTTCTTTAACCAAGACTTGGTGACAACAGCCAATGCCTCCCGGCGTTACACTATCAAGGCTTTTACAACTTTTTCTATTGCCTCTAGTTGGGGACTAATGAACCTTTTTATCGCTTTGGGGATAATTGTTTTTCTGGTTCCCAATTTAGTAGAAACAACCCCAGAGATTTTATCTGGCTATGCTTTAGTTACCATTTATTTGATTTTGCCCTTAAATGCAGTAATCAATGCCTTACCGGATTTTAGTAAAGCAGCGATCGCCCTAGCTAAAATTGACTCATTAGGCTTATCTTTAGCAGCAGAAACCAAAGAAAAAGAAGTCAGTAATTTAGCCTCTCCACAAAATTCCTGGCAGCATTTACAGCTTACAAACACAGCCCACAATTACCACAACGAAAAAGAAGACAGTCGCTTTACGTTAGGCCCTATTAACCTCACCATCAAAGCTGGAGAGCTAGTTTTTATTGTTGGGGGTAACGGTAGCGGCAAATCTACTTTAGCTAAATTAATTACCGGGCTATATTCTCCTGAATCTGGGATTATCTATTTGGATAAACAACCTATAAGCGATCATAATCGAGGTTGGTATCGACAACATTTTGCCGTTGTCTTTGCTGACTTTTATCTTTTTGAGCGTCTCGTCGGATTAGAGCAGCCTGAATTTGAGAAACAAGCCCAAAAGTTTTTAAAAACCTTGCAACTCGAACATAAAGTGAAAATCAACTCAGGAAAACTTTCTACCACTGCCCTATCCCAGGGACAACGTAAAAGATTAGCTTTGTTGAATGCTTACTTAGAAGATCGTCCCATTTATTTATTTGATGAGTGGGCTTCAGATCAAGATCCTCTGTTTCGGGAGATTTTTTATACTCAATTATTACAGGAACTAAAAAATAGAGGTAAAACTCTACTAGTAATAAGTCATGATGATCATTATTTCCATTTAGCAGACAGAATCATCAAATTAGATTATGGTCAAGTTGAGTACGACAATTATCAAAGATAAAAGGTAGTGATGATGAGATGATGATGAAGAAACAATTAGCCATTAGCCACTAGCTATTACCTGTTTCAATATCTGTAACGGCGGATCTAATAACTTTGTATTTGTTTAATCTATATTTATGCAGCCCACCGTGACGACGTACCCGTCTGTTCCTCAGTGGGAGGAATTGTCCCTCGCCCAAGCACCCGATGCTAAGCAACTCGACAATATTAAATCCCACTTGGACTTAGTATTACTAGCCCTAGAAGCTCTTACCGCCATCGGTTCGGAGGCTATGCTCAAAGCAGCCAGAGATTTGGGGTTAGAGTCGGTGATTGGTGATCGTGTTGCTCTATGGCGGCTGCGTCAAGCTAATCCTCAACGTAAAAGTTCAGGAGGAAGGAAAAAACTTGATGTGGAAGAAGCGCGATCGCTCGTTCTGATTATTTGTTACTTAGCCCAAGAGTACCAAGAATTAATCCGCCGTGCTGTTAGTTTGCTCGAACAAATGGCAGAACAAAACCAAGAACCCCATCGCAGCGCTTTATTAGGAGACTATTTAGATGTATTCAGCAATACCTATCAAGAACGCATGGAAGATGGAGAAAATATATCTTCTACCTTTTTGTCTCAGTTGGCATTCAAACTCTTGATTGATCTACTCTTTTACAGTTCTCCCAAAGGGCATCGTCGCCTCTGGCTAGCTTTATTAGATTATGCCAAATAAAGGTTTTTGCGCTTTTGCTAACAGCTAATCGAAATATATTTTATAACGATAAAAACTACTTTATGTTTCTCTTGCTCCGCTTATCCTTATTCTCACTTCTTCGGCAATGGTAATTTCTAACTCAGTTGTCAGAATTTATACTCCTCCTACTTGTACCTTAAAAATTGTGGGTAAAAGTTCTCCTTTGGCACGTTGGGTAGGGGGAACAGTGTTGAAGAAAATGCGTTTCGAGTTACGCTTTGATGATCCTCGTAAGCATAAAGATCAGCAGATTAAAGTCAAAGGAGAACAAGAAGAATTAGAGTTGTTATCCGAAGTTGTCACAGAGTATATACAAAAATTCCTCCATCGTTCAGCTTTAGATTTGCCTTTGTTAACTCCAGAAGCAAGCACTTTAGAACGTTCTTTTTCCGAAGTCTTAAACAATCAAAGTGAGCAAGTCATTCCTTTTCCTGGGCTTGACAGTTCCGAACCAGAAACAGAAGGGGAAGAAGCACAAACATCCTCTCTG
Source organism: uncultured cyanobacterium (assembly GCA_963793425.1). Taxonomy (GTDB): domain Bacteria; phylum Cyanobacteriota; class Cyanobacteriia; order Cyanobacteriales; family CAWCAG01; genus CAWCAG01. The sequence goes on from CAWCAG010000005.1 coordinate 572,074, forward strand.
AGTCCCCCTCCTTTCGCAAGAGGCCCTCGTTTAGAGCCAAAGGGTTTGTTAGCTCATCAATTATATTTAGGTTACTTAGGAAGTGAGGAAACGGGAGAAAGTGTTGCCTTAAGCACTACACAACTATTTGATTTAGCTACGGCTTTAGATGAGTATGCTGAAGATATCGTTGCTTTACCTTTCCTTAAAGATAGCGATCGCTCCGTAATCCCATACTGGGCAGGGACTGCTGCTGCTGTGGTGATGGCTGTGGGCTTAACTGCTATTGGTATGAGAATGTTAGACAATTCTCCAGAAGCAGAAACCGTTGCTGATGCAGGAAGTCCTAATACCCAAGCCCCCATTGGTATTGTACCTCCTCCTTCTGCCCCGGCAGTTTCTCCTACTCCTACTCCCACTCTTCCCTCAGATTTAAAATCGAAAGAAAAACAAAAACCTCCTGGGCCTGTAAAAAGAGGCAGTGAGGGAAGCTTAACTCAACCTGGTGGTAATACAACCAGTGGCAGTGAAGTTACTACTGTTCCCAATCAACCACCCAGAGTTTCCAATTCTAATCAAAAAACTATTCCTTCTGTGAGGCCAGCCCAACCAGCTAAGCCTCCTAATGTAGCCCCAGGAGCAACAGTTATCAAACCCAATTTAAGACCCGCACCTCAAGAAATCAAGCCATCTGTCCCTTCTAGAAATGGGGAAACACCTAGTATACCAGGAAGGTTGCCATCCCTTGATAATAATAAAAGGGTTGCTGGTGCAGGAGATGATCGTACTTTTAATACTCCCTCTTCTACTAGAGAAAGTCCCCTATCTGATGCGATATCTCAAGAGGCTGAGGTAAAAAGCTATTTTCAAAGAAATTGGAACCCTCCCCAAGGTTTTACCGAAACTTTGGAATATCGATTAGTTTTAGACAACGATGGTTCCTTGAGAACCATTACTCCTATAGGAAGTGCTGCAAATACTCATATAGAATCTACTAATATGCCAAAATTGGGACTACAGTTTGTTTCACCATTTTCAGGGGGAGAAAGTAAGACTATTCGCTTGGTTCTTTATCCTGATAGTAAAGTAGCAACATTTTTAGAAAAGTAGTAGTTAATTTCTAATTACTAACCGTTATATTCCGAAAAGCTATAGCTCCTTTAGCCAAAAGGGATTCCAAAGTTTCTAGTTTTTCTGGGGTAAATGCTCCGGAAACTAAATTATTTTCTAAATAGAGAATGCCGAGCAATTTACTATCGTTAATGAAGGGGGTTGCCAGGAGCGATCGCGGTTGATATTTTTCAATATAAGGATCACGGCTAAAAGAACTTTCTTGTAGTGCATTACCAATAACTAGACTTTTTTTGGTGCGTTTGACATAATTAATCACACTAAAAGGTATTTTGAGGGCGTTGAGAGGTAGAGAATTAAGAACCTTAATTGCAAAAGGATCACTCCTTGCTTCAGCTTCAATCAGAAACTTCTCTTGCTTTGGTTTTGTTTCTGATCGATTTGGTAAGTATTGAGAATCTAAAACTAAAATTCCAAGTTGCGCCCCAGCATTTTTCAGGGAAACTTCTACTAATTTACTTAGTAATCTTTCTAAAGATAATTCTGAAGTAATAATCTCATGAGGACATGTCAATATAGCTAAATCGTCAAGGTTTTGTGATTCTTCTGCCTGGATTTTTAAAAAAGGATAACGACTTTCCAATTCTTCGTACTTACTCTTTGCTCCCCATTTTAAATAACAATAGTAAGCATCTTGAAGATAAGTTTGGGCAAGGTTGTTTTCTTGCCTACCTAGATAAAATTGACCAGCTAATTCATTACTTAAAGCTTCATCTTGAATAAATTCGTGCTTTTTAGCTAAATCGATTGCACATTCATAAGCCTGTGTTGCTTCTTGGTTAAAACCTAAAACTCTGTATCTTTCTGCTTCTACTAAATAAAATTTATGGAGATGGTTTTGGGGTGCATATTCTACCCATTTCTGTAATTTCTTTTGGTTATGAGCTACTTTTTCAAGAATGGCTTTTTGTTCAGTTAAATTAGCTGTAGCATAAAGAGCTAACCTAGTGAGAGAATCATAGCAATGAAAAAGAGTGTAGGCGAACATTGCTTCAACTGATTTTAAATACTTTTGGGCTTGTTGGGAATGTTCTGAAGCCTGTTGATAATTTTGGAATAAGTAGCAAAGGATCAGTTTTTCTAAGTGTACTCTATGCAGCACTGAGCCATCTCCTGCTTCAAGATGAAGGGGAAGCATTTCTGCTTCTTGATAAGCTTCTCCATTTAATTGGCAAGGATGGGTTGATTCTCCTAATAAATTCAAGACAACTTGATGATATAATTCATTCAAAGCCAAGTTTCTTTGCTGTTTAATTTGGCGAAGTATTTTACTGTAGCTAGCCATCTCTTGAGATAATGGTTTGAGTTCTTTACCTGTTAAATATGAGTAGTAGCAGTAAACAAAAGCACTATGAGAAACATATTCTAAATCTCCTGTTTCTAAGCCGAAAAAGTAAGCCTGTTGCAAAGAGTTTAAAGTGGCTTGCAAAGGTTCTTGACGATGGCGAATAAAGGTGTTGGCAACCAAAATAGTGCGGCATTTCAAAGGTGCTATTTCAGGTTTGTCAAAATTTTGTAAAAGGGTTAATGATAACTGTCCTAATTGATAAGCCAGATCAATATCTTCTAGCACTTTGCACATAATTAAACCAGAGGAAACATAGGCAAAGGCAGATTCTGGAGCATTACCATACTTAAGAGATAATGCTACTTCTTGAAAAACGATTGAGGGGAAAATTTGAGGAACAGCAAAAAAAGCAGCAGAACTAATACGAGACATGATTTTCATTGCTGCTAGCTTGTAAGCATCCTGCATAAGAGGCTGATTTACTAAATCAGTAATCTCTTTACTCTCTAAACTTAATTTTGTTTTGAAAATTCCTAACAAAATCTGGATTTTATTAGGGTGATGAGGAATAGTCACACCTAGAAACTTTAGTATAGTTAATCCTGTTTTAACTGCTGCTTGAGGCTTGTTTTGAGCAATATAAGCCTGGATTTCGATCTCATATACTTTTACCTGTTCTAAAAGAGAAGGAACATTTTTTTTAACTAAACTAATTAATTCCTCCATTGTGGAAAATCTACCATCAAGATAGGCTGTTTCTGCCGCTGCTTCATGAAGTTCTAAGGTAAGATAATAGTCACTTTGCCAACTAGATAGGTTTAAGAGCTGTAGACCTTGGCAAAAATAATTAAATGCCGTAGCATAAGCAGAAGAAGTTTGTGCTTTCTTTCCTGCATCTAAGTTCAATTGAGCTAACTTTAATCTCTCTGTTTCTTCCTCTATTAAATCAATACCTAAATTTAATTGATTAACAATCGTAAAAATTTGCTGCTCTCGGTTTTGGGGAGTTAGCCTATCAAGAAGCCTTTTACCCACTTGATAGTGAAAAGCTGCTTTATCTTCCCCTAAAATAAGAGAATAGGCAGCCTGTTGAATACGATCATGGGCAAATTTATATTCAATATTTGAGATATCTAACTCTTGGGATAAATCTTGCTGAATATCTAGTTCAATCAACTTATGCTTCTCACCAAGGGGTAAAATTAATCCCGCAGCGATCGCCCCTTTTAAAGCTAAAGCAGTTTCTTGGGAAGATTGATAAGAAATAATGCCCAACTTCTCTAGGTCAAAGCAACTACCAATACAAGCTGCTAGTTGTAAACTTTCTTGAGTTTTGATAGGCATTTTTTGTAGCTTATCAGTCATGAACTCCACCACATTATCAGTAAATTCTTGCCGATAAATACTCTCTAAATTCCAATACCATCCCCCAGGATTATCTTTTTTATCTAAATAACTAAAGTCAAAATAAACTAACTTTTCTGCATAAAGGCGCTTAATAAACTCATTAACAAAAAAAGGATTACCTCTAGTTTTGTCTAATACCAACTCCGCTAAAGGCTTTGTTTTAGCCAAAGAAGACTTGAAAGTATCCTTAAGTAGTTGATTAACACAATCAAGTTTGAGAGGTGCTAGAGAGATTTTTTCAATAGTTCTTCTTGCTTGGGCAATCTGCCTTAGAGTCACAGTCAAACCATGGGCAGAGTTAACTTCATTACTGCGATAGGCTCCAATAAAAAATAAATACTGGCTATCTACATTAGTCATCAACAACTGAATTAGTTGTAAAGAAGCATGATCAGCCCATTGTAAATCGTCTAAAAATATAACTAAAGGATGTTCTGGTTTGCTAAAAACCTTAATAAATTCACAAAAGAGTAAGTTGAAACGATTCTGTGCTTCTTTTGCTGCTAAATTAAGAACATTTGGTTGCTTGCCAATAATAAATTCTAACTCAGGAATCAACTCAACAAGAACTTGACCACTTTCTCCTAAAGCATTTAAAATTTCTTCTCTGCATTGCTGAACTTTAATTTCACTTTCTGTCAACACAATCTCAATCAATTCTTGAAAAGCTTGAAGAAACCCTAGGTAAGGAAGATTACGTTGTAACTTATCAAATTTACCGCTAATAAAGTAACCTTTTTGGCGTGTAATTGGTTTGTAAACTTCCTGAATTAAAACAGACTTTCCTATACCTGAATAGCCAGAAATGAGCATCATTTCACTTTTACCTAATGCTACGCGCTCAAAAGCAGCAAGCAAAAGAGCAATTTCGACTTCTCTGCCATAAAGCTTTTGAGAAATTTGCAAACTGTGACAAAGATCATGCTCTCCCAGGGAAAAAGATTTAATTTCACCTTCAGTTTCTAATTGATAAAGACACAACTCTAAATCAGCTTCTAAACCCCAACAACTTTGATAACGATCTTCAGCATTTTTAGCTAACAATTTCATCACAATTTCAGAAATCATGAGAGGAATTTTAGAGTTAACATAATGAGGAGGGATTGGCTGTTTAGCCAGATGAGCATGTACTAACTCGATGCCATCCTGACTATTAAAAGGAAGTTGATGAGTAAGTAGCTCATAAAAAGTCACTCCAAGAGAATAAAAATCAGTGCGGTAATCTACCAGCCGATTCATTCTTCCTGTTTGTTCAGGAGATAGATAAGCCAGGGTAGCTTCAATTTCTTGGGTAACTTTCAGTTGAGGCTTTTCTGTACTTAAGATGGTAGCAACACCAAAATCAATGATTTTGAGCAAACCATTTTGGGCATTATAAATAAGATTGGCAGGATTAATATCTTTGTGGATAATCTTTTTAGCATGAATCAAACCTAAACTAGCAGTAATTTTAGTGGAGATTATTAAAAATTCCTGGAGAGAAATAGGTTCACTGTAACTATTTAATAAACTCCTTAAGGACTCCCCCCCAAAGTCCTCTAAAATAATTGCTAAGCTTCTTTGATATTTTTCTAAACTATAAGCTCTAATCACTCCTTCCAAATTCAAAGAAGAGATAATTTCATACTCTTGTTTATATCTCGCTAATTCTTGATGGGTGGGATATTCTTGCTTCAGTACCTTAATAATTACTGGTTTGGCATCATCTTCTCTCATACCGCGATATACTCGCGAACGAGAACTTTCATATATTTGCTCAGTAATTTGGTAATTAGCAAGAGTAATCATAGAATTACTTCTTTAAAGTAAGAGCTGTGAGTTCAGGAGTTTGGCTAAATTTACCATCTTGATCAGACTCAAAGTTGAGAACACCAAACACAGCATCTGTATTTAGGGAACCATAAATATGGGGAAAATAACCTTCTTGATCATTTCCTTCGTAACGAATTTCTGCTTGCACTTGTTCTGAATCTATCAACAAAAGCAGCAGTTTTGGCTTGCCGCGAAAAAAGCGATTAGCTGTTGCCACAACTTGCTCTGGTGTTGAACAGTGAATAAAACCTTCACTATCAAGGGTATCGCAGTAATAAAATCCTGTTGATTGAGCTTCTTTCCACTGCTGAATCTCTGCAATATGTAAAATCTTCATGGTCATAGAGTCTAACTACAATATCCTTGAGGATATCTCCAGAATGTTACTTATAGCTGAATAAGTTTGCCATAAACTAGGTTCTCTATAGTTTATTATCCGGGAGATTGTTTGAGGCAAAAGATATTACCTAAACATCACAAGAACTATTTTTGAAGAGAATTTAGGGTTGTTAGTAATGAAAACCAATGGCTGTTTATCAAGAAAAGATATTCACCTCCGTCTATTTGCGTAAGAGTATTTGCTATTTTGACCACGAATAAACTACCATCAAGAAAAAGTAAGCAAATCGCCTCTTCAACTAGCTTACAAAACCTTTAAAAAAGAATTATCGGTTAAGAAATAAAAGTTATACAAAACAAACATAATCTTATACCTCACGACATACACTCATGACTAAATATAGTCATAGGAGCAAATGAAATAGATTTATTTTCTAACCACAAGTCAGTAGGGTGTAGCTACTTATATGTAAGAGGGATTTCTCTATGCAAAAATTCCTTTTTCACGAAAAATTGGTTCCATTTCTTAACGTAAACAATACCAGGTAAATCAATGATTAGTTTCAAACAAATTCTCGCTAGTACAAGTTTAGTTACTGGAGCAATTATTTCTGTATCTACTGGCTCTGCCCAAGCTTTTAGTTTCCAAACAGGTGAAGATTTAGGAGCTTGCGATCCTTTACGTCAACAAGTTATGACTAAAAACGCTCCCTCACCAAATCTTACCACTTGCGAAACCACTGATGGGTTCAGGTTAACGGCAGGCTTTGAAGGTAATCCTGGCAATGAAACGAAGTCACCTCTTCTTGCTGCCAAGAAAGTTAAGAATACTATCGGGCTTGGGGTTAACTTTGACAAGGATCTTAATAGCCGTGATCCAGGAGATTATGGCACAGATGGAGAAATTGATGCTGGAGAATATATTACTCTAGAAGCCTTGAAAGGCCCATCTATCTTTGACCACATAGAGTTATCTTTTCTCTATCAGCCGGGGGTACATAACGATGCTGTTTATGAAATTGCTCTTTTGGAAACGTCCCAAGGCAAAACTGGTACTTTAAGAATTACTGGAAACAGTACAGCAGAGTACTTATTTAATGGCAAAACAACAATTATCAATGCCCTAAGCCCTTCTACCCATGCTGGTGGCGGTTACTACCGTATTAATAATCCTTTTGGTGATATCAAAGTTGGTCAAGTTAAATTGAGTGCGCCAGGAAAGGCTAGTGATAACTCTACTCAACATGACTACTCTCTTGTCGCAGCTAAGGCTACTCAAGTTCCTGAACCCGGAAGTGCCGCAGCAGTCTTAGGCTTAGGTCTTCTGGTTGCTAGATGCTCTCGCCGCAAGGAATCAGCGAACAACAGCTAATACTTACGCAGTCAAAACATAACCGTCAGGGCGACCCAATTAAGCGTAATTATTTTCTCAGTATCCCACAAACGGGTTGCCCCTACGGTTTTTCAATGTTCAATGTTCAATGTTCAATGACTTAATACCCTGTTTCCTCTTCATATTCTGGAGTCTTAGTTTTCTCCGGAATATTTACTTTGGGTGGGTTGTAGGGTTCATTTTCCACATCATCGTCCCAAACATCCCCTTCCACTTCAACGGGTTCAGGTTCAATATAAGCTTCTTGTTCGTAAGTAACCATGGGTTCATCTCCCCAGTTACCCTCTTCGTATTCTTCTTCCTCTTCATAGGGCAGAGGTGCTTCCTTTCGGCGGCGGAGGGGTTGCCTTTCTGTATCTTCCCAAGCATCTTCGTCCCAAGTTTCTTCTGGGATTCGTGATTCCATTTCGATGGGGCGAGGGGCTTTGGCTGGTACGTCTACGGGTATGCCTGTACCTAACTGATTTTCAGGCTTAGCGACGCTAGGTGATGAATATATATCTTCTTCTTCCCTTTCCCAAGGAGGCCTACCAATACCAACTCTTTCTAAAACACCTACGGTTAGCTGGCTGAGACGTTCTTCAGACCCTTCAAAAACAATCAAACGGTTGGGGCCACTGCTAACAATTTCTTCGATAGGTAAGGAGTAGGTACTGAGTACTTGATCAGGAATTTGTGGTAAACCAAGAGAAGCCAGAATCAAAGAAGAAACCTTACCATCAGCCATATCAAATTGGAAGTCTCTAACTCGCCCCAGAAGTTCACCAGTTTCAGTAATTACTTCGCTGTTAATTAGTCGGCTGTAGGCTTCGACATCGACATCATCAATGACATCTTCGTCTTCTACGAGGATGACATCACCAGTTTGGATAATACTAGTAATATACATATACCTGGGCATCCCAGATAAGGAAATAATACTATCTCGCAAACCAAGGGCCACAACTTCTCTTTGGTCAACATCAACAAGAAGATCCTTAACCACTCCTAGGCGTTTGCCTGTGTTGCGAGTAATGACCTGGGTGTTTAAAAATTCAGCGCGTAGACGAATGTTATCTATTGTCATTTTTTCCTACAGTTAAAGCTCCCAATCCAACTTCAATATTAATAATTCTTTGTTGACTATCTTTGGGTGTATTGTAATCTACTGATATTAAAATTAGAATTTAGAGTTTAATTCCTAAAACTTGAGTGTAAGCACCCCTGGCTTGGGTCACACCAATAGTACGTTCCGAAGATTCGATCATTGGTCGCCGCAAGCTTACCACAATAAACTGTGCTTGTTGGGCCTGCTTTTTGATCATTCTAGCTAATCGTTCGACATTTGCGCCGTCTAAGAACATATCTACTTCATCAAAGGCATAAAAAGGGGAAGGGCGATAACGTTGTAAGGCGAAGATGAAGCTAAGGGCAGTGAGGGATTTTTCTCCCCCAGACATGGAACTAAGACGCTGTACTGGTTTACCTTTAGGATGGGCAACTAAATTGAGTCCCCCAGAAAAAGGATCTTCTGAGTTATCTAGTTGCAAGTAACCATCTCCTTGGGAAAGGGTAGCAAAAGTATTTTGGAAGTTTTCGTTAACAGCATCAAAGGCTTCTTTAAAGGCACGTAATCTTAGGGTGGTAAAGTTTTCAACCCTTAATAATAATTCAGTACGTTCGGCTTCTAAGGTGGTTAATTTTTCGGTAAGTTCTTGTAAGCGAGTTTGAGTACGATCATATTCTTCTAGGGCCAGCATATTTACAGGTTCCATAGCCTGGAGTCGCTTTCCGGAATTACGGATATCTTTTTGCAGTTTTTCTAGTTGTTCTGTAAAGTTAGCAAAGCTGATGCCCCCTTCTCCTTGAGGATCAACCAAGAAAGGAATTTCGGGTAAAGGATTGGGAAGTTCCAAGGCTTGGGTAGCGACTTTTTCAATAAGTTCTTGTAATAATTCTCTTTGTTCTTGTTGGCTTTCTTGAAGTTTCTGACTACTCCAAGTTTTCTTTTGTTGTTTTAGTTGTAGGGAACGCAGTTTTTCTTCTGCCTCATCCCTAGCTTGTTTAGCTGTTTGCAATTTTGTGGATAATTGAGAAAGTAGTTGTTGGGTAGCAGCGATTTCTTCAGTTATGGCAACAATTTCTGCTTCTACCTCTACTTCCTTACTTTTAATATTCAATTTTTGTTGCTTAATCTCTGCTGTTCTTTGTTGAGATTCTTGAGTTTTCTCTTCTAAACGTTGGCCCTGATTTTCTAAATCTTTTAACCTCGCTTCAGTATTACGTAAAGTTTCTTCCTTTTGCTGTAAACTATTTTCTTGTCCTTGGATAGTTTTTCGCATCACCTGCCACTCACTATGACTTTGGGACTCTTCCAAGGCAGTTAAACTTTCTTGTTTGCTTTGTAAATCTGCTTCTTGCTGAGGAATTTCTGCTGTTAAAATTTGCAAACGTTTCTGCAATTCCCCTAATTCCTGATTATGTTGAGTTAGTTGAGTTTCTCTTTGGACTTGTTGTTGTTGCAAGCGTTTAATTTCTGTCTCTACTTGTTCTTGCCGCAGTTGTTCTTCTCGATGGATTTGTCTGGCTTCATTTAACTTTCTGCTTAATTCCTGGGCCAAACTTAACTTCTGCTGACTTTCTTGTTGACAACGTTCTAAAACAATACCAATTTCCTGTAAGCGTTGCCTCAAAGCAGCTAATTCCCCAGATTCTTGTAAGCTGGCTGTACCAAAATGCACTGAGGCACGAAAAGAACTACTACCTCCCGTCATCGCCCCGCTACTTTCTAATAATTCTCCTTCTAAGGTAACGATGCGAGTTTTACCCACATGGGGACGAGCATCCTGGAGACTAGCAAAAACTACTGTATTACCGAAAACATAATCAAAAATATTTTGGTAGCAGGATTCAAAATTAACTAATTCTACAGCGTAGTCAATGAAACCAGGGGCATTGCGGAGAAACATCACTTGATTCATCCGAGGAGGTTTAATCTTATTTAAAGGTAAGAAAGTTGCCCGCCCGCCACGCTTTTGTTTAAGCAGTTCAATACCTTGGGCAGCTACTCCATCATTTTCCACAACTATAAACCCCAGGCGACCTCCTGCGGCTGTTTCCAGTGCCAATTGGTAGCGGGGATCAACCTGTCCGAGTTGGGCGACTAAACCGCAAACTCCTGGTAAGTTTGCTTGTAAAATTGCTTTGGTGGCGTAGGTTCCTTGTGCTTCCTGTTGGGCTTGGGTTGTGGCTTCTAATTTATCTAGTTGCCGTTGTTTGTTTCTTTGTTCGGTAACTAAGCGGTTTAAGGTATCTTCTTGTAATTGTCGTTCTTGTTCTGCGGCGGCGAGTTGCTGTACTAAAGATTGGATAGTTTGTTGGGAATTATCAACCTGGGCAGCTAAGTTAGTTGCTTCTTCTTCTTTGGTGTTAATTTCCCCTTGGTTAACAGCGAGAAATTCCTCTCCTTCCCTAATCTTACTTTCCAACTGGCTATAACGTTCCTGAAGTTGTGCTTGTTCAGTACGTTGAGGATTAAGGCTTTTTTGTAAAGCAGTTATCGCTTTGCTAAGGGCTGTTTGTTCCTGTACCCAAGCCTCAGAAGCAGAAGCGAGACTATTAGCTTTTTCGCGACTTGTTTCTAAAACTTCCTTAGCGCGAACACATTCTTTTTTTAAATTGGGTAATATCTCCGTTTCTTGCTGAGATTTTTCTTGTTCAAGTTCTGCCAAACTCTGGCTATACTGCTGAAGAAGCTGATCAAGTTGCAGAATTTCTGCTTCTGCTTCTTCCTTCGCCGTCGCTAATTCCCCTCGACGCTGGCGTAATTGGTTTTGCTTTGCTTCTTGGGTAGCAAGTTGGGCAGCCACAGAAAGTTGTTCATCTTCTCCCAAAGCTTTAACCTTGCGGCTTAACTGAGCTAATTTTGTTTCTGCTTGGTTAATTTCCCCAGCTAACCTCGCTAACTCCTCTTCTAACTGGCTTGCCTTCTTCTCCCCTTCAGCAATTTTCCCTTGCAACTCCTGTTGTTGTTGTTGTAGCGATCGCCAAATTAACACCGCCTCCCATTGTTGCTTTTGCTGAATTTCTGCCTTAAGTTTCTGGTACTTTTCTGCTTTAATACGATCAGCAGCCAGGCGATCGCGGGCTTTAATTAGTTCTTGTTGAATAATCTGACAACGTTCTTCCCTTTCCTTTACCTGCTCAAAAGTTTTCCTCACCTGTTCAATTTTGCGATCAAAAGCAGCAACTCCCGCCAACTCATCAATAATTTCTCGCCTTTCTTTGGAATTCATGGTGATGATGCGGGTAACATCCCCTTGCAACACTACGTTATACCCTTCAGGATAGATGCGTAAGCGGTTAAGTTGTTCGTGAAGTTCTGTAGCGGTAGAAGGTTCACCATTGATAAAATAACTAGAAGAGTAGCTTCCTCCCTTCGTTACCCTCAACCGCCGGGTAACAGTCCATTCTTCTCCTTCAAAGTTAGCAGCAATATCATCTTCAGAATTGATCTCTTCTTTTAAATCAAAAGTAACGCTAACACTTGTTTCAACAGTACCGCGATGTTCCTTATTATGGTTAACCAAATCCGGGAGTCTTTCTGCCCGCATCCCTTTAGAACTTGCTAAACCCAGGGCGAACAATAAAGCATCAAGAATGTTAGACTTACCAGAGCCATTAGGGCCAGAAACCACAGTAAAACCAGGTAATAGAGGAATTGTACTCGTTCCTCCAAAAGATTTAAACCGTGAAAGTTCTACACACTTGATATGAACCATAAACCCTGGTCAACGGAAGCTTGATACTTAAGTATTTAAGTATATGCAAAAATGCTATATTGCGCTCTAAATCATACCAAATCGGTGTTGAGTCACATGACTTATCTGTTGGGGTAGGGAGCAGATAAAGTAGTAGGGTGGGCAAAAACATCTCCATTCGTTGATCAAACTTAATATAAAACATTTGCCCACCATGATCTAAAGATTCACTGATTAATTCTGGTGGGCAAGATAGGCTGATCATTGATAACTGATTAACCCTAATTCCTGACGCAAACGATGAAGAATTGTATTTGGTTCCACTTGAGAAAGAATTTCTTGAATTACTGTACTGGGGCCTAAATTACCCCAACTACAACCCTTTTCCAAATATTCCTGTGCCACCTTTCCCACTGCATAAGCCCCATAACCAGCGATGCCTCCTTGGGTTGCAGCGGTAGTTGCATAAGTAGCGATACCCATAGGGCTTTCTAAGATAGCTGTTTTCCCTAAACCTAAAACCGCACTACTACCAATTTCTCCTAATAATAAACCCCCGGAACTAACTAAGATTTTCCGCCATAATTTCCCGGCTTCAAAACTTGTCATCGGTAAGCCATATAAACGTGCCAATGAACGAATTAAAGCTAAATCGGCGATCGCACCTCCCAAGACATCAAGAATGGCTAAGGGATTCAAGGCAACCACTAAGGCTTTATACTTGGCATAGCGCCAAATTATTTGTTCTGCTTCGCTTTGCCGTAATTCCAAAGTTTTCCGGGCAATTTGTGTTTCGGCTGTTTGTGCCTGAAAGAGGGCATTAATAGCTAGTAGGGATCGCCCTTCTCGATTAAGAATCTCAAAAATCTTCTCTTTCAACTGATCTATCTGCGGCGGAGGAGTTTCCCACTCTTGGGTTTCTCTGCCATCAGCCCATTCTACCCGAACTCTGATGGGTTTTGGTTCTGCGGCAATAAGAACAATTTCTTCCGGGGAGACAATTTGGTTAATTTCTCCACCGTCACTTGCTTCTAATTGTTGTAGTTGTTGATAAATTTCTTGACGATCTTTTTCAGGGAAAAGGTCAATTTTGTTAAAGACTAAAATCAGGGGTTTATGACTATCTCGCAATGCCACTAAAGCATCATATTCTGTGCGAGTAATATCCCCAGCAATAACAAACAGAATTAAATCAGACTGACTAGCCACTTCTTTTGCCATTGCTGCCCTGGCTTCCCCGGCTATTTCATCTAACCCCGGAGTATCCACCAACTCGACTTGAATTTTCCCCCCAGGATGCCAGCGTACAGCTTTGGGCCATTTCGTTACGCCATTGAGGGGGCCAGTTTCTAAAACATTCTGCCCCAACAAAGCATTAACCACCGAAGATTTCCCTCGGCTAACTAAACCAAAAGCAGCAATGCGAATAACTTTTTGGTCTAATTTTTCTAGGGCAGCTTTTAAAGATTGTAACTCCGGCCGTACAGAAGCTTGCAACTCTAAATCTGGGGTGAGATCCCCATGACGGCGAAACTTACCGTACCAAGACAAAGCCTGCTGCAAGCTAGCCTTAGCTTGGTTAAAGTGGGTTTCTTGGGGAGAATAACGCGGACTTTCTGGAATATCAGTAGGAGAATTCAAGGTTAAAGGAAATTAAATATCTCTATCTACTATTGTGGCCAAAGATCCTCTTTCAGAGGAAAATAAACAGGTGCGGATTTCCACTCCCTGGCTTTAACCTGTGTAACTCAATACCAATTTTTTAAATATGAAACCATTTTTATTTGTTACTGATTTAGATAATACTCTGATAGGCGATGATGCAGCTTTGGCAACACTTAACCAAAAGTTAGAGAAACATCGTCAAGAAAACGGCACTAAAATAGTTTATGCTACCGGGCGATCGCTCTATCTTTATCGGCAATTAGCCCAGGAAAAAACGCTTTTAACCCCCGATGCCCTCATCGCCTCTGTGGGTACTGCTATTTTTAGTGATCCTCAAGATGATGCTTACGATCCTCAATGGGCAGAGGTTTTGTCTCCAGGGTGGAATCGAGAGAAAATTCTGGAAATTGGCACTAGCTTTACTCAATTAGTCCCTCAGCCAGAATACGAACAGTTTGAGTATAAGGTTAGTTATCATATTCCTGAAGCAGAAGCAAAAGAAGTTATGCCCGCTTTGCAAGAGAAGCTAACAGCAGCAGGTTTGAAGTTTAATTTGATTTACAGTGGTAGCCTTGATCTTGATGTTTTGCCGGAAAATGGTAATAAAGGTTTAGCTGTGAAATTCCTTCAGGAGAAATTAGGATTTCAGCCTGAAGATACAGTTGTTTGTGGTGATTCTGGTAACGACATTGCTTTGTTTAAGGTTGGTAAGTCGCGAGGAATTATGGTCGGCAATTCTAAACATGAACTCCGGGAATGGTATCAAGCAAATCGCAAAGATTATCATTATCTCGCTCAAAGTTCGTGTTCGGGAGGAATTTTAGAAGGCTTAAAGCACTTTAAGTTCTTGTAACAAATAAGTATTTCATGATCTATTTATCTTTGAGAGCTTACCCACCAATCAAAACCGTTGGACAGCATCCTACAATTTTGTTTGGTGGCCCTACAGCTTCTAAAATTGTATCCCCCAAACGGGCAGCAGGTAAGCCATTAATTAATACAGTTTTACTGCCATCAATAACTACTCCAGGGCCATGGGGAGGTATGGGCAAAGGAGTACTACAAACATGGACATCTGATAAACCAGCACTGCTACTAATCAGGCTTCCCATAGTTGCAGCAGCCGTTGCTTTGGCTGTTTCCTCTGCTACTTTGGCTGCTGGGGACCCAGGAGTTCCTGCGGCTGCAACAGTAGCAGATTCAGCGGTTTTAATAGCAGCATCAGAGGTTTTTTTTGCAGATTGCAAAGCGCCAGCCACCGCAGCAGGTACGCCTCGCCAAGCTGGTAGTCCTCCAATAAAAACGTTAACACTACCTGGGCCTCCCGTTAATACAGGGGGCAAGGGATGAGTGACAGCATCGGTTATTCTAGCAGCAGGTTTAGACATTGATCATTTATGATTTGACATTTATCAATCCTACAATACTTGGCTCTTTTCCATTTATTCAGCCCAGTTTTCCAGAGATAGATTGGCAATGCGGGAAAACTCTCGCACGTTATTACTGACGAGCGTAACTTCAAGACTCAAAGCATGGGCAGCAATCAGCATATCCATTGCGCCAATGACAAGCCCTCGACTTTCCAAATCGCTTCTAATTAAGCCATCGATAGTTGCTGCCGCTTGATCAAACTCGACAATTTCTAAAGAGATTAAAAATTGCCTCAAAGCATTACGGTTTTTCTGTTGCTGTATACTCTTACAAACGCCATATTCTAATTCCGCTACGGTGATAGAGGAAATGCCAATATCTGATATAGCAAGATTTGAGAATCGCGCCAATACTTGGGGAGGTTTTTGTTTAATTAGATAAATGCAAATGTTGGTATCGAGCAGGTATAGCATCTAGAAAGCCTCTCGGACATCAATAGGAGGTTGCTCTCTAGTTGTCATGAAATCGTCAGAGAATTGCTCTAGGCTTTCAAAAAGAGCTTGCCAAGGATTATCTTTAGCTATGAGAACAATCGCATTGCCCAGTTTCTTAATATAAACTTCAGTACCTGACATTTTGAAGTCTTCGGGTAATATTACGACTTGATGGTTGCCATCGGTGCTAATTCTGGCTGTATTCATGATTTAACTCTTCTGGTTTAATAAGAATTGATCTTCTGTAAGCGAGACTGATTGATCTACTACCTCAGCTAATTTGATGCGATCGCTTCTTGTATGGTTGTGTTTAGATCCAGATGGCTACAAAAATAGAGTACTGGTAGTCTCATTCAGGAGTTTCAAAATTTACTTTATCGTAAAGTTCTAATAGGGGTATTGAAAATTCCACTGAAGTTAATTTTAGCACCGTAGCTTCTCCTTCATAATCATTAAATAGCCATTGCCCCTGCTGGTTTTGGACAAATTGTTCTAAGTGCATCTCTTTTTGGTTAATGAGGATGTATTCTTTTAAGGTGGGGATAGTGCGATACATCCTAAACTTTTCCCCTCGGTCATACTTTTCTGTGGAATCTGAAAGTACTTCTGCGATCGCAACAGGATTAACAACTGTATCCCTACGCCCTTGAGCATATTCAAGATTATTGGCAATGATCATTACATCTGGATAAGTATAAACTCTGTAATCTGGTATCCACAAACGTAGATCATTTATAAAGGCATAATATGGTTTTCCTCGAAAAGCATAATTTAGCCCTGCATAAAGATTGCCTGCAATTCGATTATGATTTGGTAGACCACCAGCCATGGGAATGATTTGACCGTCAATATATTCGCTTCGGTACTCAGCAGCAGTTTCTAGCTCTAGATATTCTTCTGGAGTGTAATATTGCTGTTCTTTAGCTTGCATAGTTTTGACCCCTGCTTAACTATACTGCTCCTTATTTAGTTTAACCTGCTAGAGTTAGGAGAAAATATAAATAGCTGCAAGTAAAATTTCTATGAGTCAGGACTTACGCACTAAGCTTCTGTAACCCCCTGTTCCCCGTTCCCCGTTCCCCGTAGCCTAACGGCAAGGCTTACGCCAACCCGACGGCTGAAACTACTGATTTCTCCCTTCACTGCGTAAGTCCTAGAAGTAACAATTGTAGAAATCCAAAGGATTGGAGAAAAACAGCGTAACAACCTTTTCTTTAGGGGACAACAGGAGGAATATGGCTACGACAAAGACTTTTGTAGCTCCCGAATTGGATTATGGTCATTTTTGCTCATCAGGATAACAGTTGAGGCTCTAAGTGAACTACAATATCCTCTTGCTTAATACCGCCAGAAATAAGTGCTTGGGTTAAACTCTCCTCAAAGTTATCTTCTTCGATAATAATTTGCTGCTCAACCAAACGAGCATGAAACAGAATAGTATCCATCCAGCGTTGCTTATTCCAACCCGTCGCTAAAACGAGAAAGTGGCCAGATTCTAGATCGCAAACGGGATAAAGTTTGATCTTCTGTAAGCGAGGCTGATTAATCACCGCCTCTTGCACCGTCTTTTTCAAAATGTCTGCATAACTCAATTTTTGATCCATTTGGAAGGTTAATGATCGCCTATTGAACTCAAACTAAGTATTTTCGTGAAAATCTGACTACAACCTTTATTCTCAAATGCTTGTGAGAATAACCTTTCAAGTCTTACATTTAAAGGGTTTGGAGATTGATATTTCAGAAAGAGGTTCATCATTTCGCTTGTTTCTGCCTCAATTTGTTAAAGCACATAGTACAAATATCTCTGTTTAAATCAGTCTTGAAAAGATCATATTTGTATCCAAGACCACCAGTACTCCACATTTTGCATAATGTATTAAGTCCATCCCAAATATGCGCTTTATACTTTCGATCTTTTTTACCATAATCACGAACTAAAAATCGATCCCATAAATCGTACTCATCAGCTATTTCCCAATACTGCAAATCTACTTCTCCCACTTCCAATATCTTGAAAGCAAAATCCACTGCATCTAGCAGCGTCTTAAATGGGAAATTATGAATGTAACGTCTACTTTCTAGTTCTAATCCGGTGCGATATTCATTATTGAGTCTTACAGCAAAGACAGGCGTTTTAGATGATAAAACTACTTTCATGCCGAATATTTTTGCGATTCCAGAAAACTCACACTTGATGTACCTTATCATTGTGCTGCACCTGCTGCAAATATCTCAGCCATCACGGTATGCACTTGAATTCATGTAGTGTCCCATCTGTCCGTCACACATTAGGCAACCTGACAAATACGTATCTTTTAAGGCGTTGCATAATAGAGGGATGAACTCAAGCTAAATCTTTATGCAGTGTCCTGAATGTAACTCGACTCATATTCGTAAAAATGGAAAGAGACGAGGTAAACAAAATCATATTTGTGTTGATTGCGATGCCTACGGCGGGCTTTGCCTACGCCAATTTGTTGAAAATCGTGAAACCAATAGAGGCTACAGCGACGAAAGAAAAAGAGAATGTCTCAAAATGTATGTCAACGGTATGGGCTTTCGAGGAATAGAAAGAGTCAAAGGGGTACATCATACGACGATAATAACCTGGGTCAAGCAAGTCGGAGAACTGCTGCCAGATGCCTATTCTCCAGAAACAATACCTGAAGTTGGCGAATTGGATGAACTTGAAACATTTGTTGGCTCAAAAAAGCGGTGCGACCCCGCGTCGGCGTAAGACGCAAGGGAACGCGCACCAAGACAACAAAATCTGGCTCTGGACAGCAGTCAATCACTTCCAAAGAGGCATTTTAGGTTGGGTATTGGGAGACCATAGTGCTGAAACTTTTAAACCTTTATGGGCAATTGTAAGTCTAGGGCGATGTTATTTCTATGTCACCGATGGTTGGAGTGTTTATCCTCAGTTTATTCGAGAAGGAGACCAAATTATCTCTAAAACCTACATGACACGAGTAGAAGGTGAAAATACTCGATTGAGACACTATTTAGCTCGCTTGCATCGTAAGACCTTATGTTATTCCAAGTCAGTAGAAATGCTCAAGCATTCTATCCGATTGCTAATTCACTATCTCAAATTCTGGGATGTTCCCATTCCTACTTCATTCATCCCTTAATTCAGCAACGCCAGATATCTCATACCAAATCTTGCCCTTGTTGCATGACTTATTTGTTAGGGTAGGGAGTAGGGTATCTCAAGGGCGGAGACGTTTACAAGTTCGCGTCAGTGTTTCTGAAAGAAAAAGAAAAAGAAAAAGAAAACGCGAAGCGTTGCCGTAGGCTACAGGATTTGAGAACTTTATTCCTTGATTTGATCAAGGTACTTTATAATAGCGTTTCTTATTTGCTCTTAAATAATGTTAAAAACCCCTTCAGAATGGCTGCGTGGAAAACGCATTTTATTAGGAATAGGCGGTGGTATAGCCGCTTATAAAGTTTGCACATTAATTTCTCAACTTTTCCAAGCTGGGGCAGAAGTAAGGGTAGTATTAACCTCAGCAGCAGAAGAATTTGTTACTCCTTTAACAGCATCTACTCTGAGTCGCCATCGTGCTTATCGTGATGAAGATTTTTGGCAACCTTTATATGAACGCCCTTTACATATTGAATTAGGAGAATGGGCAGAAATTATTTTAATTGCCCCCTTAACGGCTAACACTTTGGCTAAGTTAAATTATGGTTTGGCAGATAATCTTTTAACTAATATTATTCTCGCTTCTACTTGCCCTATCCTCCTCGCCCCAGCTATGAATACAGAAATGTGGGAACAGGCGACGGTACAGCGCAACTGGCAACAATTAACCCAAGAAAAACGTTACCTTAGTCTTAGTCCTAACTCTGGATTACTAGCCTGCGATCGCGTCGGTGCAGGTAGAATGGCAGAGCCAGAAGAAATATTCACGGCGATACAATGTTTATTACCTAAAGGCAAAAGAGATTTAGTCGGAAAATCTATTCTGATTAGCGCTGGAGGTACAAGGGAATATCTAGATCCTGTACGTTTTTTGGGCAACCCTTCCACAGGTAAAATGGGGCTAGCATTAGCACAAGCTGCTTTCTATCGTGGGGCAGAAGTTACCTTAGTACATGGCCCCATGGGACAAGAATTACTAACTCATTTGCCTCAGCAAGTACAGACTGTAGCTGTGGTGAGTGCAGAAGATATGCAAACAGCCATGTTAGCTGCTTTTCAACAAGCAGATTGGATAGTGATGGCAGCAGCAGTGGCAGACGTTAAACCAGCCGACTATAGTTCAGAAAAGTTGCCTAAAAAAGCTTTACCTAGCAGCTTACCCTTAAATCCTGTACCAGATATTGTGGCAGAGTTAGGGCAACAGAAAAAACCTCAACAAAAGTTAATTGGTTTCGCTGCACAAACAGGAGATATTGTTACCCCAGCTTGGGAAAAGTTACAGAAAAAGAAACTTGATGTGATTGTGGCTAACCCAATAGATAAACCCGAAGCAGGTTTCGCCGGCGATGCAAACCAAGGCATGATCCTTACTGCGGAGGGGAAAAAGCAAACCATCCCCCTTTGTTCTAAGTTGGCTTTAGCTTGTCAGCTTTGGAATTTTCTTTTAGATGTATAAAGTAAAAAGTGAGGTTTATGAGTACCGACAAAATGTAAAATTAATGGCAAGGTTTAGGCTCATTTACACAATCAACATGAAAAAGTACAACGTCTATGGAATTGGTAACGCTTTAGCAGACAAAGAATTTAAAATCACTGCTGAACTATTACAGAAATTGAATATTGATAAAGGCGTAATGACTTTAGTAGATGAACAACGCCAGCAAGAAATCTTGGAACAGTTAAAAGACTATTCTTCTCAAATTGCTTGTGGTGGCTCAGCAGCTAATACAATAGTTGCTATTAGTCAAATGGGGGGCCAAACTTTCTATTCTTGTAAAATTGCTAACGATGCCACTGGTTCCGCCTATTTAGAAGATATCCTCAACTGTGGTGTAGATACCAATTCAACCTTAGATAATCGACCAGAAGGCATCACAGGAACTTGTTTGGTTTTTGTTACCCCAGATGCTGATCGCACCATGAACACGTTTTTAGGCATCACTGCCGACCTCTCAATAGATGAATTAGTACCAGAGGCGATCGCAGATTCTCAATACATTTATATTGAAGGTTATTTAGTTAGTTCTCCTATCGGTAAAGCTACAGCCATTAAAGCCAAAGAAATTGCTGAACAAGCTGGGGTGAAAACTTCCCTTTCTTTATCTGACCCTAACATGGTGGAATTTTTCAAACCAGGACTTTTAGAGATGATTGGTTCTGGGGTTGATTTTCTTTTTGCTAATGAAGCAGAAGCGTTGAAGATGGCCGACACTAAAGAAATTAAAACTGCTATTGAGTTTTTAAAAACCATTGCCCAAGGTTTTGCTATTACCCTTGGTGCTGAAGGTTCACTTATTTTTGATGGAGAAAAAACTATCACCATTCCTGCTCATGAAGTTACAGCCGTTGATACCGTTGGTGCAGGAGATATGTATGCTGGGGCAATGCTTTATGGTATTACCCAAGGAAAGAATTTTACTCAAGCAGGTAATTTAGCTTCAATCGCTTCAGCTAAAGTTGTTACAAGTTACGGCCCACGTTTGGAAACAGGGGTAGTACAGGAGTTGCTAATTGCTAACGGTTAGTTGCTATTTGCTATTTGCTTGTGAGGACGGGTTTATTTATCTTTGTAGGTGAGGATCAACTCTGCTCCACGTTACAACCAACTACTTAAAGGGCATACTAACCTTCAGAAAGTTAATATGCCCGAAGGTTAGTCAAGATGAATTCAGCTATAGATTTTGAGAACAGACTTGTTGGCTATCGTCTAGCTGAGCAGTTATACAATAGCTCTATAACTATTGTTTATCGGGCAATTCGAGTAGAAGATGAGCATCCTGTCGTCGTCAAATTTTTGAAGCGAGATTATCCCAATTTTCAGGAACTGCTGCAATTCCGTAACCAGTATACTATTACTAAAAATCTTGATCTACCTGGGGTTATTAAAACCTATGCTTTGGAATATTGTGGCAATAGCTACGCTTTGATAGTAGAAGATTTTGGCGGTATTTCTCTCAAAGAGTATACCAAGACTCATTCCCTACAACTTGATGAGTTTTTAGCGATCGCTCTACAACTATCTGAAAGCCTTAATGGACTTTATCACAATTGCATTATTCACAAAGATATCAAACCAGCGAATATTCTTATTCACCCAGAAACGAAGCAAGTAAAATTAATTGACTTTAGTATTGCTTCTTTGCTGCCCAAAGAAAGCCAAGAAATCAGCAATCCCAACGTCCTGGAAGGAACATTAGCTTACATTTCCCCGGAACAAACCGGGCGAATGAACCGGGGAATTGATTACCGCACTGATTTCTACTCCTTGGGGGTAACATTCTATGAACTACTAACAGGAAAATTACCCTTCACTTCAAATGAGGTAATGGAATTGGTGCATTGTCATTTGGCTAAAACGGCAGAGCCGTTTGGGAGCAGGGAGTGGGCAGCAGGGAGTAGTGATATTCCTGAAGTGGTTGAGGATATTGTCATGAAGCTGATGGCAAAGAATGCAGAAGAGCGCTATCAGAGTGCTTTGGGGTTGAAGTATGACTTAGAACAATGCTTGTCTCAATGGCAGGAAACGGGAACAGTTGAGCCATTTGAGTTGGGACAGAGGGATATTGGCGATCGCTTCACCATCCCAGAAAAACTCTATGGACGGGAAGCCGAAGTACAAACCCTACTGGATGCCTTTGAGCGTGTGGCCCAAGGAGCCACAGAAATGATGCTAGTTGCGGGCTTCTCTGGCATTGGCAAAACCGTAGTCGTCAATGAAGTTCACAAACCCATTGTTAAACAACGGGGCTACTTTATCAAAGGGAAATTCGACCAATTCAATCGCAACATTCCCTTCTCCGCCTTCGTCCAAGCCTTCCGAGACTTAATGGGGCAATTACTTGGAGAATCAGATACCGAATTAGCCAACTGGAAAGCAAAAATCCTGGAAGCAGTGGGGGGAAACGGTCAATTATTCATCGAAGTAATTCCCGAACTAGAACAGATTATCGGCCACCAACCCCCGGTAACTGAACTCTCTGGCAGTGCAGCACAAAATCGCTTCAACTTGCTCTTTCAAAAATTTATCACCGTCTTCACCACCCCAACTCATCCCCTCGTGATGTTTTTGGATGACTTGCAATGGGCAGATGCAGCCTCATTAGGAATTATCAAAATATTGATGGGTAGCAGAAAAACTGGTCATCTCCTTTTGGTAGGAGCCTATAGAGACAATGAAGTATCTCCTACCCATCCCTTAATCATAAGCTTAGCAGAATTAGAGAAAAATCAAGCTATCATCACCACAATTACCCTCAAAGCACTAACCCCCCATCAGCTTAATCAACTAGTAGCCGAAACCCTTAGTTGTAGCGAAGCCCTAGCCCAGCCCCTAAGCGAATTAGTCTCTCAAAAAACCCAAGGCAACCCCTTTTTCACCACTCAGTTTTTAACCAGATTGCATAAAGAGCAACTGCTCACCTTCAACCCAAACTTAGGCTCTTGGCAATGTGATCTCATCCCCGTAGTTGATGCAGCCCTAACCGATAATGTAGTTGAATTTATGGCGGCGCGATTGCAGCAATTACCAGAAGCAACCCAGAAAGTCTTAAAATTAGCAGCCTGTATTGGTAATAAATTCGACCTAGAAACCTTAGCTGTAGTCTGTGAAGAAGCCCAAGAAGAAGTAGCAACCGCTCTGTGGGCTGCGCTGCAAGAAGGTTTGGTACTACCTGTCACTGAAAGTTATAAATTCTTCCAGGGGGAACGAGTAGACGATCAACCCAATAACAATAATAACAACAAAGTATCAGTTGGCTATCGCTTCTTACATGACCGCATTCAACAAGCGGCTTACTCATTAATTCCCGACCAACAAAAAGAAACAACCCACTACCACATCGGACAACTATTACTGCAAAAGGTCGAACCCCACGCCTCAACTCCAGTAGGGTTATTTGTTTGGCATCGCAAAGCCCACCTCAAAGAAGTACTACCAATACTGCAAGAGGGTTATACAAATGCTTTGGAGGTAGGGAACTTAGAGTTTGCTGGTTACAATGCCTATGGTTTTTGCCTTAATTCTTTCTTGTCTGGGCAGCCCTTAGCTAGTTTGGAGCCGAAGAATCGTAGCTACTGCAAGAGCTTAGTGCAGTTGAATCAATTAGCCTCAGCTAATTACTGTCGAATTTATTGGCAATCAATTTTGAATTTACTAGGTGCGACGGAGCAGCCGAGTACTTTATCTGGGGAAGCAATGCAAGAGACAGAATTGCTCCCCTTAATGACCTCCGCCCATGATTTGTTTGGAATCTCCTTATTCTATTTATACAAACTAATGCTTTGCTACCTGTTTGAGGAGGTTGAATCAGCTCAAAACCAGGCAGTTGAGGTGAGGAGTTATTTAACAGGTCTTGTTGGCACTGTGGGGGAAGCTGTGTTTTATGTCTATGATTCTTTAACAGCTTTAAGTTTGCCAACAGAGGAAACCTCAGAATTATTGCAGCAGGTGGAACAAAACCAAAGGCAACTGCAACAGCAATGGGTACAATATGCTCCCATGAATTACCAGCATAAATTTGATTTAGTAGAAGCGGAGAAGTGCCGAGTTTTAGGAGAGAAAGTAGAAGCAATTGAGCTATATGATAAAGCTATTGCTGGGGCGAAAAAACACGAATACATCCAAGAAGAAGCTCTAGCAAACGAACTTGCTGCTAAATTCTACCTTGATTGGGGTAAACAAAGAGTGGCCGCAGGATATATGCAAGAAGCTTATTATTGCTATGGGCGTTGGGGGGCAAAAGCCAAAACCGACCACCTCGAAAGCAATTATCCTCATTTGCTAACTCAAATTTTTAATCAAGAGCAATCTGTTTCTAGCTGGGAAGAAACCGTTGTTGAATCTCACAGCAGCAAGGAAAGCTCTTCTTCAACTATCTCCCTTGCCTTAGATTTCGCTGCTGTTCTCAAAGCTTCTCAGAGCCTCTCAAAAGAGATTGAGCTAAACAAGTTGCTGGCAACATTACTAAAGCTGGTAATTGAGAATGCGGGAGCTAATAAATGCGTCCTTATGCTTAATGAATCTGGGCAGTTGCAAGTAGAGGCGGTTATGGAATTAGGGAAACCCCCCAATATTCGAGAATCAGTTCCCATTGAAGCCAGTCAAAATGTTGCTTTGCATTTAGTAAACACTGTTAAGCGAACCTTGCAATCTGCTGTCATCATGGATGCAACGGTGCATTCCCCCTTAAGCAACGACTCCTACATCCAACAACATCAACCCAAGAGTTTGTTGTGTACTCCCATTCTTTATCAAGGCAAGTTATTGGGGCTAGTTTACCTAGAAAATAACTTAGTAGCAGAAGCCTTTACTGCTGACAGAGTGGAAATTGTCAACCTCCTTTGTACCCAGGCTGCTATTTCTATAGAAAATGCTCAACTCTATCAGCAACTAGAAGCATATTCCCATACCCTAGAAGAAAAAGTAGAAGCGAGAACTAGCGAGTTAAGAGCGGCTCAACAACAAATGATTTCTCAAGAAAAACTTGCTTCATTAGGAGCTTTGACAGCAGGTGTGGCCCACGAACTACGCAACCCCCTCAACTTCGTCAATAATTATGCTGAAGGCTCTACTGAGTTGAGTGTAGACCTATTAGAAGCCATTGAAGAACAAGCAGAGGTGATTAACTCAGAGGATTTAGAGTACCTTAAGGAAATTGTTGTTGACCTTAAAGATAACGCTGCGGCAATCAAACAACATGGTCAAAGGGCTGCAAGCATCATCTTCAATATGATGCAGCACGCCCGTAGCGATGATAGTGGTAGCCAAAAAGTTAACCTCAACAAACTTCTAGAAGAAGCTAGGCAGTTGGCTTATCATAGTAAAAGAAGTGTTGATAATAACTTTAATATTACTTTTTCTACTCAGTATGATGATTCCATTGGAGAAGTTGAAGTATTTTCTTCTTCTTTGAACCGTGCTTTTATTAACCTGATTGACAATGCTTGTTATGCAGCTTGGAGCAAGTATCAAGAGCAAGGGAAACTTTTTGTTCCCACCTTATCCATAACAACCAAAAAGTTAACTGAACAAATAGAAATTCGCATCCGCGACAACGGTGCAGGAATTCCGGCTCAAGTGGCAGAGAAAATATTTGAGCCGTTTTTTACGACTAAACCCACCGGAGAGGGAACAGGATTAGGATTATCCCTAACCCACGAAATAATCGTCGGGCAACACCTAGGAACTTTACAACTAGAAACTGAACCAGATGCTTTTAGTGAATTTATTATCACCCTGCCCGATAGGGAGCTGGGGAGCTTGGGGGCTAGAAAGCTAGGGAGCTAGGGAACTGGGGAAATTCCCAAAAACCAATGATCAATGTTTAATGATCAATGCTCAATGATCAAGAGCTATAGCGCTCTTCTGCCCAGGGTTCTCCCCTAGTGTGATAACCGTTGCGCTCCCAGAAACCTAGTTCTTCATCTTTAAGAAATTCTAGACCACTAATCCATTTAGCACTCTTCCATGCGTAAATATGGGGAATTACAGTCCGCATGGGGCCACCATGTTCTGGGGGTAAAGGTTCACCAAATAGTGTATGGGCGAAGAAATTATCTTCCCGAAGAAAATCATCAATGGCAACATTAGTGGTATAGCCACCATAACAATGTTCCATAACATGGTTAACTTGAGGGTCAAGCTCCAATAATTCCATGAAGTCGGTAATCTTAATTCCAGTCCACTGCACATCTAACTTTGACCAGCGAGTAACGCAATGGAAGTCTTTGGTAAAATCATGTTGAGGCAAACTCATCATATCCGACCAACTAAAGGTTTTTGGTTCTACTAAACCCCAAACTTTTAGTTCCCACTCAGAAGTTTTAACTTTAGGGGCTGCACCGTAGGTAAGAACAGGAAAGCCATTGGTAAGATATTGTCCAGGAGGAGTGCGATCGCTGTTTTCTGGATCAGGTTTATTAAAAAATTTCCCTAGCATAATTGTGTAAAGGCTAATGGCTAATTGCTGAAGTTTGAGATACCGGGTTTGGGGGGAAATATTTAAGCTGCAACCCGGTTAAGCAGGAAATTTATCTAGTTTGAGTTTACTCTTCGTCGTCTTCTTCCTCGTCTTCAGGATAAACAAAGCTATTAGAGCGCCCTGTAAGTATAGATTTTCCTAAAGAAAGGGCTTTTTTCGCTTCAAATTCAGCTTTGCGTTTCCAGTGGCTTCTACGCTGGTTACGTTTAGATTTGGATGTTTTCTTCTTGGGGACAGCCATGGTTATTTGTAACTTATTTCAAGACAACCTTTATATTTTAGAAGATCGACAGGCAATTATTTTATCTTTATTATGGGTTGGTAGTTTCTGGTTGCTCATCCCTTTCCTGTTCATTGAGTTCTATACCAGAATTAGTGCCATCATTTCTTGAACCATTATTAGCAGGAGAACGATCTTCATTTTCCACATCACTTTCTGAAGTTCTTGTCGGGGTAGAAACAGGTTCAGAAGCTCCTGTATTGCTACCTGGTGTTGGTACAGGTGGCTCTCCTGGTCGCCTAGGAATCCTGGTAGGAGGAGAATTCAAGGTTTCTCCGGTTTGGGGTACGCCTTCTGTTGGGGGGGCACCTTGGGGTATTGGTAAATTACCGTTACGAGGGGTTGGGGTTGGGGCAGATCCTCCTGGGTTATCTTCTGTATCTATAGCGGTTTCAAAGTTAAGTAATGCCTCGGCATTGGGCATATAACTAACCCAGAATCGTGCATCTGGTTGTCTGTTCCATTCTTGGCGACTAACTTCCACCATCATAATCGGTGCGATCGCCCCTTTGTTTTCCCCAGAAATAGTGACTTTAACTTCTGTGATTAAGATATCTCTATCAAAACTACGTTGAACTGCTGCCCTGGCTACAGCTAACCCTCTTGCTAACATAGTTTGATAAGCTTCCCCAGGCTGACGGTTAAGATTAACATCTACACGGGCAACATAAGCTTGGGCAACTTGCGGGGCAATTATTTCTAAACCTAACCAACTTAGACCCGTTAAACTCAGGATAGTGGCTGCTCCTAGGGCCGGTAAATTTCTTCGTTTTGAGGTAAATTGACTAAAAATTTTTGGGTTATTTCTTTTTACTTTTGACATAAGATTAACTCCTGATTGTTCTTAGGGGGCTTACAATAGTTAGTAAATTAAGTTTTTATGGAACTAGATTACAGTTCCCAAGCAGCAGCACCAATAACTATTATTTTTCTTTTTAAGTTAATTTTTCTACTACTTAAGGGCTGATAATCGTCTTAAACTAGAAACTAAATTTCGTTTCTGGCTCCAATTTCTGAAGCATTAGCTGCTTATAAATTATTGAGGCAGACAGTAGATGGCAAAATACTCTTGTATAGCGGTTGGTATTAATCAGTATCAGTTCCTGCAACCTTTAAGTTACGCTCAAGCAGATGCTTTTGGCTTACGGCAATTTTTCGTTAAAGAAACAAATCTGTCTCCTCAACAATGTTTGCTGCTCACAGAAGCTTCTCCTTGGGTAGAAAGGCAATCTACCTACCCCACTAAGGAAAATATTTTAAGCTGGCTAGAAAAAAGCAGTACAGAAACCGGGAAGCCCAATATTCTCTGGTTTTTGTTTAGTGGCTATGGTATTAACTGGCAAGGGGAAGATTATTTAATACCCATAGATGGCAACCCTAAAGATATTCCCAATACAGCAATACCTTTGGAATCACTATTAACTACTTTGCAGAAGCAAGCAGGGGATAATGTCTTAGTATTGCTGGATATTAACCGTTCCCCAGGCATCTTTGCAGGGGCATCCGTCGGGGCGCAAACCGCAGCTTTGGCTAGGGAAATGGGTATTGCTTTGATTCTCTCTACCCAGGTTAATGAATATTCCCATGAATCAGCTAGCCTTGGTCGCGGATTTTTTACAGAAGCGCTTTTAGAAGCCCTTGACTACTATCACGAAGATTTAACCTTAGAAGTCTTAGAAAACTACCTTCGTTACCGCCTACCGGAAATTGGCGAACATCATTGGCGACCGGCCCAAACCCCGATTATAATTACCCCATCTCCTCAAGCTGGTAAAGGGAAAATTCTTCCTGGCAGCAATGAAGTGATTAGTTGGAATTATAATTCAGATTGTGGCAAAAATACCTCAAATTCTGCCTCAACTGATGTAGGAGAAAAGGTAGTTAATCACCACAATAATGGTGCAGGAAAAGTTCATCAAACCGGGGTTTTAGATGTAGAAGAAATATCTCCTCATAGTTCTTTGCCCTCCCAGAACAATAATAATGGTAATGGTAATGGTAATGGTAGTTCAGCCATTGTTTTCAAACCTAAGCCACCTCAAAAAAAGAACCAAAATTGGTCAGACTTGATACTTTGGGGAGGAGGAACAGCTTTAGCTACGGCTTTAATTATCGCTGCTGTAGCCATTACTAAGCAAGATAATACTAGACAAGAAAGTTTTGCCCAAACCCAAGGACAAGTAGAAGCAGTAACCCCCAGTAGTTCCCCAGCCACTGATGACAATACTCCGGTTATACCTCCCAACCCCCAAGTAACTATCTCTGCGGCACAGGCTCCTACTCCCCCTCAACCAACAGCTTTTTCTAGCTCGGAAATTCCCCCAGAATCTCCCCCTTTACAGGCTACCAATCAAGGGATCTTAAACCAAGCCAGAACCTACATCCAAGCTAATCAAGCTTCTGGTTTTAATCAAGCTATCAACGAAGTCCGCAAAATTCAACCAGGGCAACCGTTTTATGAACAAGCCCAAGCTGATATAACTCGCTGGAGCCAAGTTATTTTAGATATTGCCCAAGGTAGGGCGAATCAAGGTAACTTTGATGGGGCGATCGCCGCAGCAAAATTAGTCCCCCGCGATCGTCAAAGGATTCATAACGATGCCCAAACTTCTATCCCCAAATGGGCTGCCCAAGGGGAACAACAAAAGAATAATCAACTGATTCTCCAAGGAGCAAAAGAACAAATTCGCCCCAATCAAGCTTCTTCCTACAACCAAGGAATTAATACCCTGAAACGCATTCCTCAAGGGCAATCAGGCTATCAACAAGCCCAAGAGTTAACCGGGCAATGGAGCCGTCAGATTTATTTAATTGCCAATTCCCGTGCCGCTAGGGGGGATTTTTCCCAAGCAGTTAATACAGCCGTGTTAGTTCCCAAAGATACCCCTTCTTATACCCAAGCTCAACAGGCGGTCGCCCGTTGGCAGAAAGGAGAAAGGTGATGGGCTGGGGAACTGGGGAGATAGAATATTTAGCAATTAGCAACTAGCCATTAGCCATTAGCCATTAGCCATTAGCCGTTATTAATTATGAATCAAGATGCTTCTACTCTCCGTTTAGCCACAAAAATTGAAGCTATTTTATATCTTAAAGCTCAGCCTCTCTCTTTAACAGCAATTTCTGAATTTGCAGGGTGCGATCGCGACCGAGTTGAAGATGCTTTAATAGAATTAATGTCTGACTATTCCCGTCGTGACAGTGCTTTAGAAGTAGTTGAAGCTCCTACGGGTTATAGCTTACAACTGCGTTCCTCTTGTCAAAGTTTATTGACTAACTTGGTTCCTGCTGAACTCGGAACAGGGGCATTACGTACCTTAGCTGCGATCGCTCTTAAGGGTAAAATCTTACAGACGGATCTTATTGAGCTACGGGGTAGTAGTGCTTACCAACAAGTTCAAGAACTAGTAGAATTAGGCTTAATTCGTAAGCGTCGCCAAGTTGACGGGCGCTCCTATTGGTTAGAAGTGACAGAGCAATTTCATCAGTATTTTGAAGTAGACGAACTCTCTCAAGTGGTAGGTTGAACTTGAAGATATACAAAATCGATCTAAGATAGAAACAGTTTTCCTAACCAATTTTCACCGAAATCAATCTCAAACCATAGTTTTAGCTTGAAATTAAAACAAGCAAATTTAACTTTAAACATTTAGTAATGGTAATTAACCCAGACTTTCTCAATTTCGATTCAGAAGACAAACAAGTTAACGCTCTATTGGAATATCTCCAACAACAAAATCCCGATATCTTAGAAAAAGTCGCTCGTTCTGCTAGTGCTGACATTAAACAAATTATTTCTCAAAATGTCCAAGGTTTAGTAGGGATGTTACCTTCAGAGCATTTTCAGGTTCAAGTTACCACAGACAAAGAAAACTTAGCAAGCTTGTTGGCTTCTGCAATGATGACGGGTTACTTTTTGCGACAAATGGAACAGCGTATGGAATTAGAAGAGACTTTGACAGATTCTGGTTCTATTAGCTCATGAAAGAATCATAAATCGACTTGAGTAAGCAACTATCTAACTCTATACCAAATCCGGTTATTAAACTCCCGTTGTAGAATTCAATCAACAAAGTTTCACTCCCCTTGTTCCCTACTCCCTACTCCCTACTCCCTACTCCCTAACCTCACAAATAATCTGTGCAAACACCGATTTAGTATTAGTACTTGCTGTATGGCGAAGCGATATGTATATACTTAACTTGAGGAAAGTTAGAGGAAAAAGCACCCGTAAACCATGAACTTTTCTTCAGGAAGGCAAAATTTTAAGGCAGAAGTTCAGCAATCAGATGAAAAAGTTGATCTTGCTAAAGCAGCTCTTTATTTAGCTCAAGAAGAGTATCCTCAACTGCCAGTACACAAATATCTTGATTTGTTAGACAAAATGGCAGGGGTTGTCATAGAAGAGTTACCCGCAGAGCGTTATCCCCTGCGAATTATTCAAACCATTAATCGTTATCTTTACCAATCTCTAGGCTTCCAAGGAAATTCCCAAGATTATTATAATCCTTGTAATAGTTTTTTGAACGATGTTCTCGAAAAACGCCAAGGTATTCCGATTACCCTTTCCTTGGTTTATTTAGAAATTGCCCGTCGGATCGGTTTTCCGATGGTGGGTATTGGTATGCCAGGGCATTTCTTAATTCGTCCTGATTTTGCAGAAGCAGGCATTTTTGTCGATGCTTTTAACCAAGGGGAAATTCTTTTTGAACAAGATTGCCAAGAAAAACTAAATCAACTTTACCAGCAACCAGTCGCTTTAGAAGAGCGTTTTTTTGCCCCAGTTACTAACCGCGAATTTCTTCAGCGTATGTTAAGTAACTTAAAGCACATCTATCTTAGTCAGCATCAACTTATTAAGGCTTTGACTATAGTCGAAAGAATCCTGTTGTTAGTCCCTAATTCCCCCCAAGAAACTAGGGATAGAGGCATTATTTATTACCAGTTAGGAGAGTTGGCTAGGGCTAACCAAGATTTGCAGAAATATTTAGATATTGCCCCCCAAGCAGAAGATTTAGCCCTGATTGTTCAGTTGATTGAACAAATTAAGCAATCTTAGGAATAAATGATATTGTTCAGGGAGTTGCCGTGTCGCCGTTTAACCAAGAATTCGAGATTCTGGCAGGTATTTTATTTCAGTGCCAGCCCCTAAGTTAATAGTTAAGTTTTTGTTCGTCGGTATAAAAACGGTAGAAATAGTAACCATCCACAAAGGATTGTTCATCAGCTACATGGTGGATGATACCTTTTTCTATCAGCATCTGTCCCAGTTCTACAGCTTCTTGGCGACTACATTGTTGCTTTTCCACAAGCCAATCTACGGCTTCTGAACCCAGGAAACAATAACGATAACGTTTAAATCGATAATTCCTGTCTTGAATTTCTAGCCCTTGTGTCCCTCGCATTGCTTTTACTAAGGTTTCTATTTCCCTGGGGGTTAGTTCGTTAGGCTCATGGCTAATTTCTACTAAGGGCTGCTCCCGATCTTTGTGATCTGAAGGAGGTTCTTGAGTTTCAAAGTTGGCGAAGTCAGCAACTATTTCTGGGTCAAAATCAGTACTATTATGATTAGCCCCACCGTTTTTATTTAACCAAGTGCTGATTAATTCTTCTAACACAGGCGATCGCAAATTCAAGTCTCTTTGAGGAAAAGGAACTTCGATATTATGACGGCGTAAGCTTTCATCAATGCCATAGTTAAGATCACTTTTGATGCGGGGTTGTTCTTGGGGTTCTTTTGTCCAAACCAGTAGTTCAAAGTTAAGGGAACTATCACCAAATTCTTGGAACCAAACTTCTGGTTTCGGTCTATAAAGTACATCATTATGACCTGTTGCTGCTTCCAAAAGGGCTGTTTTAACTTCTTTTATGTTTGAGCCATAGGCAACTCCTACAGGAACTTTGAGGCGGGTAATAGAGTTCCCATGGCGGCGGTTGATTACTTCATTTTGTAGAAAGCTGGAGTTAGGAACAATTATAGCTACTTGATCTAAAGTTAAAATCTCTGTGCTACGAGCGCCGATACGTTTGATGATTCCTTCTAGCCCCTTAATTTCTACGAAATCGCCAACTTTGATAGGTTGCTCGATAGTAATAATAACTCCACTAATAAAGTTGTTAGCAATGTTTTGTACTCCGAAGCCAATACCTACTCCCAAAGCACTAGCAAAAATAGCTAAAGAACTAACATCTACTCCCCAAATTTGCAGAATCAGAATAACGCCAAAAAAGGTCAGCAGATATTGACTAATGAAACTTAGTACTTGCTCTAGTCCTTTATCAGCACCAATTTTACTAAAAACGTGAATTTTTAGTAATTTTATAAAACTGCGAACTCCAAACCAAATACCAATAATGAAAACCAATAAAAGTAGGAGTTGTAGGATAGAGTAAGGTTTATCTCCTATGGTGATTAAAGGATAAAACAGAAAGGTAAGAATTCTATAGCGCCATCCCCTAGTTTGAGGAAAAATATCAGTGATATAGTAAGCTGTACCAAACCATAAAGTTATTTGTGATATTAACCAAAACAACCTTAAGCTATTGATGGTTGGCTGCTGTACAGATTGGGAAAAATTAATATTAGCTAATAATTTTCTTGATTGCTTGACTGTAAAACGACCTAAAAATTTAATGAGATAATGAACTGCGATCGCAATAGCCAATGCTACCAAGCTAAGTAGTAAACCGCGACGATAGTAAGATAACCTACGCTCTTCTTGACCTCTTTTTAAAGCTTGCTTAATACGCCTTTGCCAAACAGAAGCTTGGCGATGGGGAGTTAAACTATTAGCTAAGTCTCCTTGAGTTACAGTTAAGATATGATCTTCTTCTCCTTTCGCACGAATAACTACCGAACCTTCTTCTTCTGCTACTTCAATTTCTACTTTTTGGGAAGAGTTAACTAGTTTCTCTAAGGTTTCATTAACAAGCTCAGCCCGCTCAAAAGCTGATAGGCTAGCAAATTCTTGTACTTTAAATAATTCTTCACCATCTAGCATTACAGGGGCTTTCCCCAAGTTGGGATTCCAAGGTATTTGAGCTAGGCTAGGAGTGGGAGTTATGATTATTAATAAAGTTAGCAAACCAAGCAAAGTAGCTAACCAAGGTCGTTTAAAGAATCGGCTCATTTTAGTTTTTATTTTGTTCCCAAACTTGATATTAAAAATAATAATTAAAGTCTTGTTTTGTTCTTCTTTGACATGATATTATCTATATAGTGGAGAAGATGCGCTCTTGAAAAATAGTTTTCAAAACTGCTATCACTTTAGAGTGACTCTCAACTCTTAAAAATTGGAATTGAATACAAAGTTTAAATTTGAGTGTCCTCAAGATATACTTCCAAAATCCTTAACTCTTTTTTCTGTAATACGAGTTAAACAAGAAGAATAAATTAAGGGTGCTATAGTTCCTCCAGCAGACAAACTTTGCTCATATTCACAGTCTGCATCGT
The DNA here is from genome assembly GCA_963793425.1 of uncultured cyanobacterium. Classification (GTDB taxonomy): domain Bacteria; phylum Cyanobacteriota; class Cyanobacteriia; order Cyanobacteriales; family CAWCAG01; genus CAWCAG01. The sequence goes on from CAWCAG010000005.1 coordinate 606,552, forward strand.
GGAAAGCAATCCAGTTTTGTTGTGCATTAATTAATAGTTCTTCTCTGGGACTTCCCTTCAACTCAGAACGCAACTCTTGATAAACTTGATTTAGTTTCTTATCTGCTACTTCAGTATCAGCAGCAGCGCAGATATTCATTTCCTGCTGATTTAAGTTACTACTATCGCTACAATCTATTTGTGGTTCGATTTTACCTTGAGGAGAAACTTCTGCTACTACAGATGCTTTAGTATGAGGGGAATTTATCTGATTGGTCTGTTCAAAAACAGAACAACTAGTTAATAAGCTTGAGAAGGAAAGAATAGTAGCAGCATAAAAGCGTTGAATGTTGTTCATAGTCGAAATTTTCTAGTTGGTTAATGATTAAGTTATCTATAATGCCTAATAAATCAAAGCCCTGCTTCAATAAAAGCTTGATCTAAATCTTGTAAAATTCCCAGTTTTTCTCCCCAATGCCAAAGATAGCTAAAATCTAACCTTTCTCTCTGTAACTTCAAGACTCCTAAAATATCTCGCCACTGTTTCTGAGATTCTCTAGCAGTCATTCTGTACCAAAGTAATTTTTGCAAGATGCTATCTTCGGAAGTACAAATATATAAAGAAAAGGCTTCATTGCCAGTTTGATATAACTGGCGGCGAGACATTTGTATTCGCGAAAAGTCATCTTTCCTCATCACAAAAATGTCAGCTTTTTCTGTGGTTTCTAAATGAATAATATTAAAAGAAGAACTTCTTCCTTCTATAGCGTCTTCTACCGCTATCTCACTAATGTAATAATCTCCTACCATTGCTGCAACCAAAGCTTGTTTATGTTGAGGTTGTAAATCTACCACTAAATCTAAATCTTCTGTATACCTCATTTCCCCTTGTAAAGAACTAGCAACAGAACCACCAATGTAATAAGAAATTCCTAAACTTTCCAAAATAGTAATGACTTGTTCAGCTAACCATAAGGCATCTTCCATTACTAATTTCCCTTCGCTTTTATAGTAAGCAGATAAGTTAATTAAATCAGTTCTCCAGCGTTTTTTCAGGTAATACTCTCTGAACTGAAGAGAAGAAACGTTAGGAAATTGCTGTTCCAAACTCATTAAAACTAGCCGAGTTCCTCTTCTTAGCAACCTTTTAAAACATTTATATTTTCGTTCCGATTTCATTCTGCGCCACAATTCAAACTGCACTAATTCCGCTTCAATGGTTGTATCCGCCGCTTGAGTTTTGTAGCCTTTGAGATTGATCATTTAATCAAACACAGAGCGGGGAAAATTAGATATTCCAAGAAAAATAGCTTCCAAATAAATTGATAGAAACGTGCGATCGCAATCTTATTTTCTAAGTCTACTTGTTGAGAGCGCCACCATAATAAACCTAATAAACCTAAATGGCTAATACTTACTAACCACCGATTAAGTTCCGGTAATAAAAGCCAAGCGGATACAACTATAGCTACATAGCAAAAAACGATAATCCCACAAGCCAAGTTAAAAACTGTTCTCTTACCAACCAATAAAGTTAGAGTTTGAATATTATATTGTTTATCTCCTTCCATATCTGGTACATCTTTAAAAATTGCGATCGCAATAGTAAAAATAAGAATAAACAGAGTTAACACCCATACAGTAGAAGTTAATATCTCCTCTCCATTTAACTTGCTACTAAAATGTAAAAACAAACCCAAATTAACAATCATTCCCCGCACAGTAAAGATACATAAAGCAGCCAGGAAAGGAAAGCGTTTTAAGCGGACAGGAGGTAAAGAATAAGCTGTCCCAATTGCTAAACTAACTGCTACGGTTAGAAATAACCAAAATCCCAAAACTCCAGCTAAAACCAAAGCTAATATGCCTGTGATAGCAACAATCATCCTTCCTTGAAATAGAGAAAATTCTCCTGCTGCCAAAGGAAGATGGGGTTTATTAATTTCATCAATAGCAATATCTTCTAATTGATTTAAACCAACAATATAAATGTTGCCACAAATACAAGCAAGCCAACTTCCTAATAGTACTAGCAAGTTGTTTGTACCGGGGCTAAGCTCAAAACTAGCCAAAGCAATTAAGTAAAGAGCTAAAGTACTTAAAGTTGTACCAATAATTGTATGGGGGCGAGAGAATTTCCAAAGACTATGAAACCAGGGAAAATTTTTATTTAAAGCTTGGGTCATCAGTTGTTAGTTATCAGTTATTAATGTATGGCTTGCCATTGCTGTTAGGGGTCAGTTAGCGATTAGCGATTAGCAACCGGTGCGCGTTCCCTTGCGCCTTACGTCGACGCGGGGTCGCACAGCAACTAGCAATTTCATTTTGTACCGTAAATTAAACCAAAACGAATCAAACCTTTTTCGTAACCACTACTCATTAAATTTAAAGAAAGGGCAGCTTGAATAGTTTGCCAACCGGACTGGAAAAGTGCTGTAATAGCTTGAGGATTTAGGGCTGAATCTATCACCACATCCCAAAAAGGAGCAACGGCTGTTGACCAATCATCAGAACGCAGATTTTGGAAACCGCAACCAATGGCAAATTGTTCGTATTCTGGCAAAGAAATAACGTAGGGCAAACAATAAACTTGATAAATCTGTTCTAAATGTTTCCTTTCTGCTACTGTTAACTCCCCTGCAACAGAATTAGTCGGGCGATGACACCAAGTCGCCATAATAAAAGTCCCCCCTGGTTGCAACACTCGATAGCATTCTTGCAAAAACTTACCCTTATCGGGCATATGTTCGCCACTTTCTAAAGACCAAACTAAATCAAAGGAATTATCAGCAAAAGGGGTATCAAGAGCATCCGCAACCATAAATTGAACTTGATGACCTAAATTAGCTTTCATCGCTCTTTCTTTCGCTCTAGATGCTTGGATAGGGGATAAGGTAATGCCTGTACCTATAGCAGCAAACTTATCTGCTAAGTAAAGGGTACTACCGCCAATACCGCAGCCAACATCAAGAATATTTTGGGGCAGTTTTTTCCCTTCAGACACTCCAGCCCAAAACAAAAGTTCTTCAATTAAATCAATCTGTGCTTGCCGCCGTTCAATTTTATAATTACCAGCCCTACCATAATAGCCGTGGTGCATATGCTCACCCCAAGTCTGTTCCCAAACTCCGCTAGAGGCATCATAAAATTGTTGGATTCGTTTCGATAAAGCCATAATCATTTAACATTTAACATTCAACATTTAACATTGAGTAACTCTTTGCTACTCCTTGTAGCCTAGGGCAACGAAGTTTGTGATAGAAATTATCTTAAAGCAAAAAACTCTGTCTCAAGTAAAAAGAAGTTAAGAGACAGAGCTTTATTTCCCAATTAGCCATTAGCCGTTAGCCGTTAGCCGTTAGCCATTAAACATCATAGTAAAGAGAAAACTCGTAGGGATGAGGACGAAGCTTGAGGGGAATAACTTCATTAGAAAGCTTAAACTCAATCCAGTTTTTAATAAAGTCTTCGGTAAAGACACCACTTTCAGTTAGGAAACCGTGATCTTCTTCTAACGCCTCTAAAGCATCTTCTAATGAACCAGGGGTAGAAGGAACTTTGGCCAACTCTTCAGGACTAAGTTCGTAGATATCCACATCAAGGGGTTCCCCCGGATCAATTTCATTCTTAATACCATCAATCCCGGCACAAAGCATCGCCGCAAAAGCTAAATAAGGATTGCTAGAAGCATCAGGACAACGAAACTCTAAACGCTTAGCTTTAGGATTGGGGCCAGATAAAGGAATCCGAACAGAAGCCGAACGATTACCTTGAGAATAAGCCAAATTAACGGGGGCCTCAAAACCAGGAACCAAACGCTTATAAGAGTTTGTAGTAGGATTAGTAAAAGCCAAAAGTGCTGGGGCGTGCTTAAGAATACCGCCAATGTAATTTAAAGCCATTTGGCTTAAATTTGCATAACCATCACCCCAAAATAAAGGCTCTCCACCTTTCCAAATAGACTGGTGACAGTGCATACCAGTACCATTATCGTTGAAAAGAGGCTTAGGCATAAAAGTAGCCGTTTTGCCATACTTTTTCGCCACATTCTTAATGACATACTTATAAGTCATCAAATAGTCGGCAGATGCAACAATAGGAGCAAATTTAATCCCTAACTCATTTTGCCCTCCAGTGGCAACTTCGTGGTGATGTTTCTCAATCGGTACACCACACTCTCCCATAGTTAGGAGCATTTCAGTACGCATATCCTGGAGAGTATCGGTTGGTGGTACAGGAAAATAACCTTGTTTGTAGCCTGGCTTGTAACCAAGGTTGCCCCCTTCTTCTTCCCTACCTGTATTCCAGCGCCCCTCAACACTGTCTACATAATAGTAACCCTTGTTTTCAGCTTGGTCGAAGCGTACATCATCAAATACAAAAAACTCAGCTTCAGGACCAAAAAAAGCCGTATCTCCAAGCCCACTAGAGGTAAGATATTCCAGGGCCTTTTTCGCAATGGAACGAGGATCTCGCTCATACATCTCACCCGTGCGAGGTTCTATAATGCTACAGATCATGCTTAGAGTTTTCTCTTTCATGAAGGGGTCGATCCAAGCTGTTTTTGGATCAGGAACCATCGCCATATCAGAATTATTAATCGCTTTCCAACCGCGAATACTAGAGCCGTCAAAAGCCACACCATCTACAAATGCGCCTTCATCTATTTGATCTTGGAAAAAAGAACAGTGCTGCCAAATACCAGGCATATCGATAAATTTCAAGTCAATTATCTTAATATCTTCATCTTGAATCATTTTCAAGACTTCTTGGGGCGTTTCTGCCATGGGTCAATTCCTCAGTATCTTTATCTTTAGAGATATGTTACTTGCTATACAAAAAATAAATTGCTTTACCAGTTAACTTTAAAAAATTTATCAAAAAATCTCTTTTCGTCAACAAAAAGCCCGTGAGATGCTACTCTCAAATATGCTTTCCCTAAACTCACAGTAGGGAAATTTCTGATTAGTTATTAAGTTCGGCCCCTAAAAGTTAATTTTCTTATTGAATACCATCTCCTCAAGGCAGCTTGAATGGGATGATAAATAAAGAGCGACGGGGCTTTATATTAAGCCAAAAATAAATAAAATGCTGTTGGGAGAAGAAATTTAATGCGGGATGCTGTTACAAGCTTAATTAAAAATTATGATGTTGCTGGTCGTTATTTTGACCGCAATGCCATGGATAGCCTGAAATCATATTTTGAATCAGGTCAAGCAAGAATCAAAGCCGCAGAAATAATTAGCGGCAATGCTGCTGCCATTATTAAAGAAGCTGCTTTGCAACTATTTGAGGAACAACCGGAATTAATTCGTCCGGGAGGAAATGCTTATACTACTCGCCGCTACTCTGCTTGCTTGCGGGATATGGATTATTACCTGCGCTATGCCAGTTACGCCCTGATAGCAGGAGATACTAATGTCCTTGATGAGCGAGTTTTGCAAGGTTTAAGGGAAACCTATAACTCTTTAGGGGTTCCCATCGGCCCTACAGTTTACGGCATTCAGATTGTCAAAAACATGGTCAAAAACATGGTTGCAGAGGCTGGTGTAGAGGATACCTCATTCATCGATGAGCCTTTTGAACATCTAACCCGTGACTTCGGGGAAAAAGACATTTGAATCATTGTTCGGCTTGCCGTTGCCGCTAGGCAACATTAATCATTGAACATTGAAGAGGGAGAGGACTTCTAATTATCAGGCCTCTCCCTTTTTTTGCTAATTGCTTAGGCTCTCTGGACTTAAGGGAACTAAGTCGTTGTTGATAGTGAGTCCGAGCAAAATTGGTTCCCCTTCAGAAATAAACTTACCCGTTAATACGCAGCATTCATCTCTTTGGGCCATCGCTTCAAAACTAGCTCGAATATCAGAGCGGCAAAACTGGGGGCGATACTCTCCCGATTTAAGTTGTACATAATTCCATAAAATATCCCTAACCAAAGCTTGATATCCCTGATTGCCGGCAAGTTCTTTCAGCTTGTCCTTAAGCGCCCTCTCTAAGCGGATGCTAGTAACTTCCATGTCGGTTGTTGAAGTGCGAGTTAGAGTACGCATAAAAATTTTCTCCTTCCAAATAGTGGACATATCGGTAATACAAGTGTAGTATTAAAAAGTCTCTTTGAGTAATTAAGTCAAGAAATTCTGTGAAACGTCTCTCTACCATTTCCACTACTAGAACTGCCCTCGATTTCCCCCAAGGTGGGAAATCAGCAGCTATGGGAGTGGATTTTGCTTTTATAGGTTGTTTCACAACTTCAACAAACAGCTTGGAGATTAACCAGCAGCAACTTAATACAAAGGAAAATTATTGGTTAGAAAACAGCCATAGTCGGGAAATTCGAGATTCAAAACTAAATCAACAAGGCGGGAGGTACAGGTGTAAATGAAGCCAAAACTGTACCGAAGATAAAAAGAAAATTTTCCAAGTTTTCTAAACCCCCGCTCAAACTCAAAAAAAGCGGGGGTTTTTGTGTGAAAAATCGAAACTTTTGACTTTTGATGAAGCACGTAGCGCTCCTGCCAACCTTCAATCGAGAAGTACTGCGGCGCGATCGCCATAGCTGCCAGTACTGCGACAGCAAAAAAAAACTGACCTTAGATCACGTCATTCCTCGCTCAAAAGGCGGAAAACACACTTGGGACAATGTAGTAACTGCCTGTGAACGGTGTAACTCCAAAAAAGGTAGTCGCACTCCCACTGAAGCAGGCTTAATTCTCAAGAGCAAACCAAAAGCTCCTCTTCACCCTGCGATCACCTTTGCTGAGAAGTTTTGGGAACGGCAAAAACACCTGGAATAACAGGAGAACGATAAATGCTGAAACTAACTTACACTGAAAATGGTTTTTATTTAGAGCGTTTGGCTCAGTCAGTAGAAGAGTGGGTATCCACAAGGACACTTTTAGCTCTCAGAACTGGTACAAGCCTCTATGTGGAGCCTAGCACTGCTTCTTTCCTGTTACCTGCGGATTTACCCCAGTTGGTACACTTTGAAGCCGTAGTGGAGCAGGAAAACCCTGATGCCGTCACTCTATCTGTATGTGATGCTGACTGTATTGAGGTGAGCTTAGATGGTACTTGGTTAGTAGGTGAACCTGGAAGCGAAGAAGGTATCTTCACCTGCACCATGGGCGATCGCGCTGAGTTTTACCTCTTCAAGCTCTGGGAAGAAGCTCAAATTGAGGCTTCTGTAGTCCAGGAATAATTAATGGCATAAATGGGCGCAACAACTGTTACGCCCCCTAATTTAAAAAATTAAAGAAACATGAAAAAGAAATTTTTTTTACCAATTTTTTTTACCACCCTATTATTAAGCGAATCTACTTTAGCCGAAGTAGTTCAGGCTCAACAACCTCAACCAATTCAAATAGCCCAATCTGTCTGGAAGCCATTTTCTTCTGTCCCAGGAAAATTCACGGTTTTGTTTCCTGGTACTCCGGCTCAAACTCAGGAAACCGTAGACACTCCTTTAGGAACAATTAATTTATTTGGTTTTTCTGCTGAACGCCCCAACGAAGCTGGTTATTTAGTCGCTTATTCTGATTTTCCCGTTAATTTAGCTCAAAGTTCTATTCCCATCGAAGACTTACTGGCGGGAATTATGTCAGGATTCATCACTAGCATTGGTGGCAATGTTTTAAGCCAGAACAGTATTAGCTTAAATGGTTTTCCTGGTCAAGAAGCCCGTATTCAACTAAAAGATAATTTTATAACTAGATATAGAGTATTCATCGTTAATGAGCGTTTGTATCAATTAGCAGTATTTACCGATAAAGAGCAAGACTTGCCTCAAAGTATTGAAGGCTTTTTCAACTCTTTCCAGCTTATTGAGTAAAAAATCACCCCCATTTCCCCTCACCAGGAACATCCTTCACAAAAAAACGGTCTGTTGAAGTTCTCAAACCCTACTCCCTACTCCCTACCCTAACAAATAAGTCATACCACTCAATACCGATTTGATATGATTTTGCTACTTCATCTTCAATCTAAAGATCAGTAAAAATAGATTTATAAGTTACTATTTTTGAAATATCGTGGTATTTCTAGACAAAGAAGCCAAGAAAAAGAAAAGCATCAAGTCGGGGTAAGTTGGTGGGTTGTCTGAGGAGTCGAGGTGCAAAAGTTTATTTCTAGGTTCAGATTCAAAAATATGTCGAGTAAGCAATCTTCTAACTCGACATCCACAGATCCGCAAACCGTATCTGGTGATGTCCCGTCCAAGACTGAGGAACAACAATTGGAAGTAGAAACAAATGAGCAAGGGGAAGCCCCTGAGCAAAACTACTTCCAAAAATTTAAAACTAAAGCTGTTGGACTCAAAACCAAAGCTGTTGGACTTAAAACTAAAGTAGTTCGCCCCTTCAAAGGAGATAATCCTTGGCAAAATCGTCCCCGCTTTTGGTTAGCTTTAGGGGCAGGTTTGGGTTTTACTACAGGTTTAGTTCTTTTTGGTTGGGGTTGGTGGAAAATTGAAAAAAGTTTGCCGGACTCTGTTAGTGATGTCCTAACCTATGCCCGTGAGGGAACTTTAACAATTACCGCTTCTGATGGTACTGTATTGCAGGAAGTTGGCCCCACAACTCATGATCAGTTAGATATCAAAGAAATTCCCCCAGATGTAGTTCAAGCTTTTATTGCGAGTGAAGATAGGCGTTTTGAGGCACATCATGGGGTGGACTTTCAAGGTGTCCTCAGAGCAGCTTTCTCCAACTTTCAATCTGGGGACGTTGTTCAAGGGGGAAGCACGATTACCCAACAACTAGCCCGTATCGTCTTCCTTAACCAAGAACAGAAAATTTGGCGCAAGCTGCGAGAGATGCGCTTGGCTAATAAAATTGAGGGGAAATTCGAGAAAGCCACGATTATGGAACGTTACCTGAACCTAGTTTATTTAGGTTCGGGGGCCTATGGTGTTGGAGATGCCGCTTGGGTTTATTTTAGTAAAGAAATTGAAGAAATTACCCTCCCGGAAGCAGCAACGATTGCCGCTTTAGCCCCAGCCCCCACAGCTTATTCTCCTTTGGAAAATAGAAAATTAGCCAAAAAGCGCCGTAATGTGGTCTTGCGGCAAATGGAGAAAGAGGGTTTCATTACTGAAGCTGAAGCCAAAAAAGCCATCGCTTCTCCTTTGAGAACAAACTACAGTGAACCCAAGCGCCTCAACCGCAAATTCCCTTACTTCACCAGTTATATCCAAAAAGAACTGCCTAAATATGTCTCCTCAGAAAAAATTGAAGCTGGGGGCTTGACTGTAGAAACTACTCTTGACCCAGAATGGCAAGAACTGGCGGAAGAAACTATTACCAAAACCATAGAAAATCAAGGTAAGAGTCAGCGTTTTGATCAAGCGGCTTTAGTAGCCATTGACCCCCGCAATGGGAAAATCAGGGCTTTGGTGGGAGGGAAAGACTTTGACGAAAATCAATTTAATCGCGTTACCCAAGCCCAAAGACAGCCCGGTTCCACCTTCAAAACCTTTGTTTATTCCACGGCGATCGCCGCAGGTTTTTCTCCTTATAAAGGTGTTCTAGATCAACCATATGTTGTCGCTGGCTACCAACCTGAAAATTACGATGATAAGTATCGCGGCAGTTATGTATCCATGAAGGATGCTTTAGCCTATTCTTTGAATGTGGTTGCTGTCCGTACTTTAGTTGATGTAGGTTGGGAACCAACCATTGAAATCGCCAAGAAAATGGGTATTGAGTCTGAACTCAAACCAACTTATTCTCTGGCGTTAGGTTCCTCTGAAGTTAATCTCCTAGAATTAACTAGCGCTTACGGAACTTTAGCCAATAAAGGAATCCACGTTTCTGCCCGTGGCATCAACCGCATTCTTGATAAAGATGGTGAGGTAATCTACAAAGCCGACTCCAAAAAAGAACGGGCTTTGGATAAAGATACTGCCGCTATTATGACTTGGATGCTCCAAGGAGTCGTAAATTATGGTACAGCTTCAACAGCCCAAATAGACCGGCCTGTGGCCGGAAAAACCGGAACATCCGACGAAGAAAAGGATCTTTGGTTTATTGGCTATATACCTCAGTTAGTTGCTGGGGTCTGGCTTGGAAATGATGATAACAAATCTACTTACGCCAGTAGTAGTACTGCTGCTGCCACCTGGAGAAGGTTTATGGCAGAGGCAGTAGAAGATTTACCTAAAACTGATTTTCCTAAGCCTCCTGATAAGTTAGAAGGTCGCGAAGGTACGATTAAGGCTAAACCCATTAAGCCCAAAAAACAGTATTACAAAAAAAGTAATCAAAGCAACAGCCGTAGAAGTTCTAGTGGCTCTAGTGGTTCTAGTAGCAGAAGCTCTTCTTCTAGTTCTGGCAATAGTCGTCGAAGCTCTGGTTCCAGTTCTAATTCCAATTCTAATTCTCAACCCAAACGCCGCTCTCAGCCTAGCCAAGGCAATAGCGGTAATAGCAGAAATAATCAGCAAGGTAGTCCCAGGAATAATAGTCGTCCAGCACCCGCACCAGCGCCAAGACCAGCACCTGCACCTGCCCCAGCACCTGCCCCAGCACCTGCCCCAGCACCAGCACCAAGACCTGCACCTGCCCCAGCACCTGCCCCAGCACCACCTCCTACAATCGATAAACAATCAAAACCAGCCCCAGCACCTGCCCCAGCACCTGCCCCAGCACCTGCCCCAGCACCTGCCCCAGCACCCGTACCAGCACCTGCCCCAGCACCCGTACCAGTTCCCATAACAGCGCCAGAATAAACTTGTACAATCAGTATTATTGTGCTACAAATATTACTAGGCAAGTATGAGGAATAATAAAAGTGGTAGAGCGACTCAAGCGCTGGGAATCCCCTCGCCGCCGGGGGCGTAACGATAAGGGCAAAGGCGGGGCGGCCAGGAAGCGACAACTGAAAAAGCGGCAGCAAATGTTACGCAAAAAGTTGAAAGCGCGTTCAGACAATCAAAAAAAACAGACAAAAGAAGGAAGAGAGTTTGATTCTCTTCCTTCTTTTTTATCTTGAGTACCAGCTAATAAAATTCAGGCGAAATTCTACTCCCTACTCCCTACTCCCTTCCCCCATGTTACACTTTCATCTTTTCTAAAATCAACTTAGAACGCTTCACTTGGTTAGGAATAGAGATGGGATAGTCACCATCAAAGCAAGCAGTACAAAAACTTTGAGGATCTTCTCCAGTTGCTTCTAACATACCTTCCCAACTTAAATAAGCCAAAGAATCTACCCCAATTTGTGCTTCTATTTCTGCTACAGACTTAGTAGCTGCAATAAGTTGGTCTTGACTATCGGTATCTATACCATAAAAACAAGGATGGGTAACAGGAGGGGAAGAAATACGCATATGTACTTCCTTAGCCCCAGCTTCTCGCAAAGCTTTAACAATTTTTTTGCTGGTTGTACCACGAACAATAGAATCATCAACAATAATTACCCGCTTGCCCACTAAAACGTCTTTGAGGGGATTGAGTTTCATGCGGATGCCAGCTTCTCTCATTTCTTGGGTAGGCTGGATGAATGTACGGCCTACGTAGCGATTTTTGATTAATCCTTCAGCAAAAGAAACACCTGATTCCTGGGAATAACCAATGGCCGCAGGAACTCCAGAATCGGGAACGGGAATAACAATATCTGCATCTACAGGAGATTCTTTTGCTAGCTGCCTACCGATACGCATTCGGTAGCTATAAAGGGTTTCTTCATTAACAAGGCTATCCGGCCTTGCGAAGTAAATCATTTCAAAGATACAGAGTTTTCTTTGGGGTTTTTGTCCCCAGTGGAAAGAAGCCATACCTTCTTCAGTAATCCAAACTACTTCCCCAGGTTCTACATCCCGGAGATATTCTGCCCCAATAATATCTAAGCCACAGGTTTCTGAAGCAAGAACGTAGCGACAAGGATTATTGCCTAATGTACCAATTACTAAAGGACGAATACCATGGGGATCTCTAACCCCCATTAAACCTTCAGGAGTACCAATTGTTAGACTGTAGGCTCCTTCACACATTTGAAAAGCACTAATAGCTGATTCTAACCAATCTTTACCACGGTCTACTTCTTCGGCGATCGCGATCGCAATCATTTCTGAGTCTGTGGTACTAGCGAAGTTACAATTTCTCCTACTCAGTTTTTCTTTTAATTGGGCTGCATTAACTAAGTTGCCATTGTGGGCCAGGGCTAACATCCCTTTTTTAGTTTCTACAACTACTGGCTGGGCATTTGAGGCTAAACTAGAGCCTGTTGTGGAATAGCGGGTGTGACCCACCGCTAGATTTCCCGGCATAGTACTTAAAATAGACTCATTAAACACTTGGGACACCAAACCCATATCTTTATGAATTAGGGTTCTATCTTCAGTAAAAGTTGCTATTCCAGCGGATTCTTGACCTCGGTGTTGCAGGGCATATAGTCCAAAATAAGTTAGTTTGGCTACGTCCCGTTCGGGGGCATAAATGCCAAAAACACCACAGGCTTCTTCTGGTTTATCTGGTCTTTTTTCGCTTTGACCAAAATTGTCAGCAGAGTTGGCCTTAAAGGGAAAGGATGAGTTAGGAATCATGCTACGGCTTTTGCTCCTGATAGCGGCAAGTGAATCAATGAGATGAGTATTGAGGTAGATAGACCCTTAAGTTGAGCTTAACGTTTGCTTAACAATTACAACAATAGCAGTAATTCTTAACTTTGGAAAAGTGAGAATTGCCGCTAATGGCTAATGAGTTTAATTGCATAATTTAAGTTTCAAACTTTTAAGCGTTTGGGTATGGCCTCTTGCCAGCGATCGCTTACTTCGGTCATCTTAACTTTTATTAACAATACCTTGTCAGCAGTATATATGCGTAATTGAGATTTTTTTTCTTTCACTGTGCCAATTTGTAACCAAGCATCTGGTAGTTCTTTTTGGAGGTATGATTCCCAAGTTTTTTGTTGAGTAGGGGAAATAGAAACCAAAATACGGCTGGTAGCTTCCCCGAAGAGGACTTCATCCCAACGTTGAGCTTCTGGAATATTAAGGTAAATCTCTGCCCCTAACTGGTTAACTAAACAAGCTTCAGCTATAGCCACAGCTATGCCACCTTCAGAACAATCACAGGCAGAGTTGACTAAGCCACGACGAACACCTTCCCGGCAAACTTTTTGTACCTGAATTTCCAAAGAAAAATTAACCTGGGGTGGTTTTCCCGCCACAATATCGTGAATAGCAGCTAAATATTCCGATCCCCCCAAGGTAGGTAAGTTGTCACCATTTCCTAACAAATAAATTAAATCTCCCTCTTCCCTCCAACCCCGGCCGCAAACTTTGTTAAGGTCAGCAATTAAACCTACCATGCCAATCACGGGAGTAGGATAAATGGGTTGAGGCTTACCGTTGCTATCGAGGGTTTCGTTATACAAAGAAACATTTCCCCCAGTCACAGGGGTATTAAAAACTTCACAGGCTTCAGCAATACCCCGACAAGCCCAAGCTAACTGCCAGTAACCCACGGGCTTTTCCGGGCTACCAAAATTGAGGTTATCAGTAACCGCTAAAGGTTCAGCCCCCACACAGCTTAAATTTCGGGCTGCTTCAGCTACCGCCGCTTTAGCACCTTCATAGGGATCAAGGTAACAGTAGCGGGAGTTGCAATCTGTAGTTGCTGCCACTCCTGTAATACAGCTTGCAGGATCTGCCTCTAAGGGACGAACTCTCACTACCGCAGCTTCAGCACCCCCTGGCAAGATTACGGTATTATTTTGAACTTGATGGTCATATTGGCGATGAACCCAGGTTTTGTCAGCTAAGGTAGGGTTATCTAAGAGTTCAAGGAGAATTTCTGACCAGGTTTTGTTATCCCCATCTAAGGAAATACCTGTGGTCGTGCAAGGGGGCAAGGAAGCGGAATTCCATTGCCAGGCTTCTTGGGCATAAGCGGGAGGTTCTGCTAAGAGTTCTCGGTTATAAATAGGAGTATTATCAGCCAAAGCTGTAGCCGGGACTTCTGCGGCGACTTTCCCTTGAAACCAAATCCTCACAATGGGTTCTTTAATAACTTTCCCTGCCACCACTGCATTGAGTCCCCAACGGTGGAAAATAGCGATTAATTCCTCTTCTCGCCCTTTTTCGGCTACAAACAGCATTCTTTCTTGGGATTCAGAAAGCAGGTATTCATAGGGAATCATCCCTGTTTCTCGCACCGGAATTTTATCTAAATCTAATTCTACTCCCACACCTCCAGTAGCAGCCATTTCCGAGGTTGAACAGGTAAGTCCCGCCGCCCCCATATCCTGTGCCGCAACCACTGCCCCAGTTTTGAAGGCTTCTAAACAAGCTTCTATTAAGGATTTTTCTAAGAAAGGATCACCCACTTGTACTGCCGGGCGATCATCCATAGATGCTTCGGAAAGTTCTGCACTAGCGAAGCTAGCCCCTCCCATACCATCTCTCCCGGTGGTGGAACCTACATATAAAACTGGATTACCAATGCCTGTTGCCCCGGAGGTGACTATCTCCTCTGTTTCCATTAAACCCAAAGCCATAACATTAACCAAAGGATTACCTGTATAAGCCGCATCGAAGTAAATTTCTCCCCCTACGGTGGGAACCCCTACACAGTTACCGTAATTAGCAATTCCTTCTACTACCCCAGTAAAAATCCTTCTGGTACGAGGATTATTTAATTCCCCAAAACGTAAGGAGTTTAAGATAGCAATGGGACGGGCCCCCATCGTGAAAATGTCTCGGAGAATGCCCCCCACCCCTGTAGCGGCCCCCTGGAAAGGTTCAATGGCTGAAGGGTGGTTGTGAGATTCTATTTTAAAAGCAAGGCGTAAACCATTGCCTAAATCCACAACTCCAGCATTTTCTCCTGGCCCCACCAGGACTTGCTTACCGGTGGTAGGAAATTGTTTCAGCAGGGGACGGGAGTTTTTATAACAACAATGTTCTGACCACATTACCCCAAACATACCTAATTCAGCTTGATTGGGATGGCGACCTAATCTCTTGACAATTTCTTGATATTCTTCTGGTTTAAGACCTTCAGCAGCAATTTCTTGGGGGGAAAAGGGAGCCATGGTTAATCATTTATCATTTAACATTAAACATTAAACGTTTATCTGCGATCGCAAAGCAACAGGAAGTAATAACCACGGTATTTTCACTTATTACTTATTACCTATGGTTCATCAATTTTGAGTGCTTCTTGGGCAGTTATGCCTTCCCCTTGAAAACCGAAATACCAAAGGGTAGCTGCCGCTTCAGCGCGGGTAACAGGTTTTTTGGGTTGGAAAATGGTTGTATAACCAAAAGTACGGCGTATATTGGCTTGTTCTCCGTTTTGGAAATCTAAATAAAGGGCAGGTAATACTTGAGGATTAACTTTACTGGCATCTTGAAAGCCCCAGGTTTGTTGAATTGAATCTAAGGTGGTTTTTGGCAAGGCTTGGCGAGTATCTAAAGGGACTTTCCACCAGATTAAGTCTTCTCTGGTTAAAGGTGCATCAGGACGAAATAGCCCTGCATCGATGTTACCAGTTAAAGAAGAGGGAATTAACCCCGCTTCTGCTAAACCTTGAATGACAGCAAAATCGGGGTCTGATTTTTTGACATCCTGGAAAGCCGGTTGTTGGGCATCCTCTATGAGGCGAATTTGTTTGCTGGGGATATTTTCATGAAGCAAGTTATTAGCAGTAACTAACCAATTAGCATAGTCTCTGCGGGTGATAGTTTGGTTAGGTTGAAACTTTTCATCTTGATTTTTATTACTTGATGAAGCGAAAACTCCCAATTGCCCTAAGTCTTGAATATATTCAGTTAGTTGAGGATTAACTTTCTCAAGATCAGAAAATTCTTGAGGTGCATTTTTTTCTACTGGCTTATTCTTTACAGTTATTGCTTCCCGTTGATATTCCACCAGGAATGCTGTACCCTTTTCCTCCTCTTCTGGGGTTGTGGGATTAACCACAGAAACTTTAACTTCTAAGCCATTTTTACTAGCAACTATAGGGCTATCCTCCTCTCCCGAAGAAGCAATTTCCCAATCATTATTTTGAAATTCTTCTTGATAAAAACTAGCAATCGAATTACTGGGATCTTCAGATTGCCACCGAGTAAGAGTTCCTTTACCAGCAGGTTTCGTCTCCAAAAGTTCGGCTTTGGGATATGAGGGAATCTCTTCGGGAAACTCTTCAGTTGTTGGAGTTGGTGTAGGAGTGGGCTTTTCCGCAACAGGTTCAGTGGTTTCTGAAGTCTCTTTGAGTTCAGGATCAGGTGCTAACTTATTTTGCAAGTCCTGAGTACAAGCATTTAAGCCCAGCAAACTGAAGAGGAGAAAACTAGTAGCGAAGCATCGATTAAACAATACCATTAAGCAAAAGGGAAAAAATATTCTTACTTAAGTTTAAGCTAACGCAAAATTGTCATTAGCAAAATTCTAGCCTTTCACCAAAGCTTTAAGAGCAAACTGAGGTAATACCAACATCCTACGCCAACGCCATGGTTCTTTGTATAAACGATATAACCATTCCAAATTATTATTTCGTAACCATCCAGGCGCTCTTGATTTTACCCCTGCCCAAATATCAAAGCTACCTCCTACACCAATCCAAGTAGCTTGAGGACAAAGATGACGATTTTCCTTAATCCAAACTTCTTGGCGGGGTACTCCCAAACCAACTAAAATAATTTTTGGTTGCAATTGTTGCAGAGTTTGTTGCCATTGCTGTTGTTCCTCCGGGCAGAGGAAACCGTGGTTTGTGGTGATAGAAATACCCCTGACTTTTTGCCGCCAGATTTGAGCCGCTTTTTCCGTAATTCCTGACGCACCACCATAGAAAACAATAGGGCAAGCTTCCCCTTTCTGCCCCATTTTTGTGATTAATGATTGAGCCAATTCGATACCAGGACAGCGTTTTTGTTGAGGACTTTTTCCTCGCAAGCGTAAATAAAGTACTACCCCTGCCCCATCAGGAATAACTAAATCTGCGGTGTGGATAATCTCTCCTAAAGATTGATCCTTTTCCGCTTCCATGACCATTTCTGCATTGAGGGTAACGACATGATTGCCTCGATTTTCTTCGATACGCGATGCCAACCAACCTACATAATCGTTGCTGACATGAATTGGTATTCCTAATACTGAAGATTTTTGCATGGGTTTATAGGAAGGGAATGAGGAAAGGGAAATAGGGAGAAAACTATTACCAATTAGCAACTAGCAACTATAGCAATTAGCAACTCACAATTAAAGTCGAGGTAAAACTTCTGGTAATAGATAACCTGGTAACAAACCAAGGGCCATATTTTGACCAGAGATACCACATTCTCGATAACAAGCTCTGACTGTATTGATAATATAGTCAAAAGTATTTTTATAAACTTCTTCATCAGGGTCAATTTGGGCTAAAACCTGTAAATGTGCGGCCAGAGAAGCTTTGAGATAATCAGATTTAACCCCAGCTTCTAAATCAAACTGCTGTTCTGTTGCTAATCGATAATTAAGTAAACCTAAGTTATTATAAGTACTTAAGATATCAAAACTTACAGGGGTAGGAGTATCGTTTTGGCTTAACTGTTCGCTAATTTCAGCAGCCTTAGTAAAAGCAACTATTCCTTCTTTTAAGAATGCTTGTTTTTGTCTTAAATTCTGGGGAAACTTGAGGCTAAGATGCCAATAAGCAGTACCTAAATTGTTTTGAGTTGCTGCACAGGCAGCCGGATGAGTTTCTGGGGTACGATACTGGAGAGCATATTCATAGGCTTTAATAGCTAATTGTAACCATTTAGCATCCTCTTCATGTTGAGATAAATTCCAGTAAGCCGTACCCAAATTGTTTTGCATCATTGCCCAATGTAGAGGGGCCGTTTCCGGATTATATTGAGCCAAAGCTTGATCATAGGCAGCGATCGCAAGCTGTAAATTATTTTGAGGTGCTTGGTGTTGGGCAAGATGCCAATAAGCAGTACCTAAGTTATTTTGGCTAGAAGCGTATTGTTCAGCATCAAGTTCTGGAGTTCGATATCTCAAAGCGGCTTGGTAAGCTTGGATAGATTTAGTCAGGTTTTCTGCTATATCTCCATAACGGGCTAAATCATTATAAGCTGTCCCCAAATTATTTTGGATCATGGAGTAAACTTGAGTATGATCAGCAATAATTTTTGCCTTGCTTGAAGCGAGATGATAGGACTTAATCGCCTCTTGTAAATAAGCCAAAAGTTGCTCAGTTGCTCCTGCTTGCCGAGAAAGCATCCAATAAAAATTACCTAGATCATTAAGAACCTCTGGAGCATTAGGATCGCTACTGTGACTATGTTGATACCATTTATAGTAAGCTTGTATGGCAATAGTGAGGTTTTCTTGAGAAGCATCTCCATTCGCAATGCGATCGCGGTAGCGATGACCGATACGTAAATAAACTTGAGCCGCTAATTCAGGAGAGTCCGTATTGCGATTCAACTTTTCTAGATCCTGCCAACTATAAAGTTGTAATTTCTGAGTTGGAGGTTTTCCTGCTTCTTTCTCAGCCATATCATGGTCAAAAACCAACCTTGGCTCATCTTTTTGGTTCACCTCGCCATTAAGCAACTCTTCTGAATGATCTAAAGCTTCATTTAAGGAAAAATCCCCTTGCCCGTTAGGATTAGAGTCTGCCAACAAAAAAGGAGAATCTTCTTGGGGAACGGGGGTAGGCTCTCCTTGAAACAAAAATACCCCCGTACACCAGCGCCAAAATTCCGGTGCAGATTGTTTAACAACATTAAGCCAGGGATAGGGCAACCATAATAATAGATTTGATTTCAGTCTTGGTAAATAAGGTTCCAAGCTTTGGAGGTGACGCAAAAAGCTACGTTGAACTCCTGTCGGTTGTCGAGTGAGGCGTTCAATACCAATAATCTGAAAACTAGGTAAAGAATTGATGGGAGTTGGGGCAGGATTTTGTCTTACCCACTGGGCAATCTGGGACAAGAGATTAGGATTATTGACATCAAAGTCAAGACTAACTAAGCGAGGATAACTAGCCCCTGCATTCTCTTTCGTCGGATCTTCTTTTAAATCACGATTCAGTTGCCCAACTAGGCGATCGCGCAGACTTAAATCATCGCATACTGCCACAAAAACTTGGCGATGCAAATTAAGATTAAGTGCCAGTTTCAGGCGCTGATAGACTTGCTGGTTATGACTCAACACTTGGGGAATAGCAGTATCAATCGCAGGGTTCATTGCTTCAGTATTCATACATATTCCCTTCTTCTTCACCTAGGGACTTACTTCAGGATCATTATTTGTTGCTTAGGTTCAACCGTAGTGCTTCCCCACTTCACTAAATATCCTTACAAACTCTCCGGATCAATACCCAACTCTTGTAACTTGGCAGCTAATTTTTCGGCTTTTTCCTGAGCTTCAGCTACCTGTTGAGTTGCGGTATTAGCAATTTCTGTTGGCTCTTGAATTAATGCCCCTTCTAAAGTGAACCAACGCAACCAGAGACGATTTAGGCCCTTGTAAGCACCTTGCCATAAACCTAAACATAATTCTAATTCTGGTATTGCCCAGCGTCCTTGTCTACCTTCCCACCGTTCATAACGAGCGCCTACCAAGCGAAAAGCTTGCACCTCATTAGTATAGCGACTGAAGACAAAATAGTAAGGAATGCCTAAAACCTGTTCGTACACCTGCCACTTCGTAGGAGGTTGATCAGATTGGTTAGTCGTTTGTCCTAAATCCTCTTTTTCTGTGCCAGGAGATAGCAATTCAACAGCAATAGTTGGTCTGATTACTTCTTGCCAAATTACATAACTCAAGCGCAAATCTTGATTCTCATACAAAGAAGTGACTCCTACCACCCCGAACCAATCTGGTCTTTTGTACCACAGAAGATGATTAACATCGTAGTAGAGATTAAGATCAGAACCAGTAAATACTCTCTCTGGGGGGTGGTTCCCTGGCTTAAAAGTAGACTCTAATAATTGCGGTTGCCAAAGATGGAATTGATCAGGCAAACCAGGTTCCTCCGGATTTTCACTCGGTAGATCATACATCGTCGGCAGGGTTTTGCGAGGAGACAGAGGAGGATCAGATTGAGTTGCGTTGTGGGGCATTTGAGTTACTTTGAAGAAGAGACATAAAGACGACCCATTTTCAGGATATCAACAGTTGACTAATTAATCAAACCAGAATAAAATAGTTGCTACGTACTTGTTAATTTGGTCGAACAGCCTTGCAATCTGGACAGTGGATCGCTGTCCTTGCGCTTAGTTGATACACACATCACTAGCTTGCTCTTGACTGTGCGGTCATTCGGGTACTGTCGCTATTACGGTTTGGTTTCTCAAGAAACTAATGAGCGACAGTACCCGCGACCGCTTGAGTTGAGCAATCTAGTCCTAGGGAGCTTACGAAGGGGAAACCAAATTAACAAGTGCGCTTATTTTTTCACTCAATCAATAGTTTTAAAAGAGTCAAAGAAGCCTTCAATACTTTTAGGTAAATGTTGCGCTTTTCTGGTGAAAACTGCCTGTTGATAAATACGCCTATCTATGAGATAAAATCTGTAGATAGCAGTGTAATCATCTTCCAGTTTTAGAATATATTGAGCCGCCACAAAATCATCGGATTCAATACTTTCTTTACTAGGAGCAGTTGGTGTTTCTGCACCTGCTACTGTGGGTCTAATTTCCTCAAATATCTCGTCAAATATCTCACTGGCCCCAGCTTCTTCTAAAGCATAAGGGAAGTAAGAATAGGCCATATAGTATCTTGTTTCTTCTTGGGAGCGATTAACCAAATAACCCAAAAAGTTAGCTTCTCCAACTGAAGTTGGTACACTTTGCCAACGACGAACAGGTTCCCCTGGCATCAAAACGACAAATCCCCCAGGGATGGATGTAACAGATCGCCAAATAGAAGATTGAGCAATTTGTAAGTTGTTTCCTGGGCTATTAATGTCTTGATTTTTTAAGGGAGTATAGCCGCTTAATAGTAGAGCTGGTACTAGCAAGGAAGCGCATATGGAAAGTTTTTTACCTTTGATAAGATTCGCTATCATCTTTGATAATAATTATCCTTTTATGAAACTACCTTTAGGTTAAAGAAAATATGACTATTTTTCTTACTCAAAAAGATATAGCAATTCTATCTGCTAACTTTGTGCTACAACAGTAGGGAAAGCTTAGGTATTATTGCTCAACTGGCCTATGTCTCCTGTTAACTTAGACAGTAACTCCTGCGTTCTCTTAATTGAAACTGACGAGACTTTAACTCAAAAAGCAAATCTAGATTTGAGAGAGGCTGGTTACAAAACTTCTATAGCTCTAGATGCTGATAGTGGTATGTTGCGATTTGAACAATTACAACCCTCTGTGATAGTTGTAGATAGAGCTTTAGGGGAAGAGTCGGGGCTATTTTTTTGTCGTCAGTTAAGGCTCACAGGAAGCAGAGTACCTATACTAATATTAATGTCACGGGATAGCGTTGAAGATAGAGTAGCTTGCTTAGAAGCAGGAGCCGATGATTATTTACTTAAGCCCTATCGTACAGATGCCTTTTTGCAGTTAATCAGTTTTTATCTACAACCTAATCAAGAAGAAACAAAACAACTGCGCTTCGGAGAGTTGGTATTGGATCTCAGTACACGAAGGGTACTTCGTCAGGGTAGGAATATTGAACTAACAGTGAAAGAATTTGAACTACTGAAATATTTAATGTCTCATCCCCGTGAGGTGTTAACCAGAGAACAGATTTTGGAAAATGTTTGGGGCTATGACTTTGTTGGGGAGTCTAATGTCATTGAAGTTTACATTCGTTATCTACGCCTGAAAATTGAAGATGAAGGTGAAAAGCGCTTAATACAGACAGTTAGGGGAGTAGGATATGTGCTTCGGGAAACTTAAAAATCAAAAAAAATCTCGTTACATATTCGGAAACGGCTTCGTGAAATTGAAGTAATTAGTTCTAAGATAATCAATACTGAGATTGTGGAGGCAATTTGCAATTTAGCAACAACATTTCTACATATTTGTGAGAAAATTACTATGATGCTGAAACTAACTGAGCCTTAGAAGGATTTTGACTGGTTTAAGTAACTAAAATCCTTACTAACCTGTGATTTGAGACACAAGCAAGAAAACCAAAAAAGCTGAAAATATACAAGCATAGGGCTGGAGATAGTAGACAAATTAAAGACTGGCAACCTCTAGCTCAGTTAAACGAGGTAATCGTTAGAAAATATATCTACCCTTTAAGGAGGTGAAACAAAACTTATGCCACCGGTAACTTATTCTCGATTTTTGAATTTTCTAGAAAACGAACTAGCAATATCCCAAGATTCCATTGCGATCGC
This sequence comes from uncultured cyanobacterium, assembly GCA_963793425.1. Classification (GTDB taxonomy): domain Bacteria; phylum Cyanobacteriota; class Cyanobacteriia; order Cyanobacteriales; family CAWCAG01; genus CAWCAG01. Next base: position 628,827 of record CAWCAG010000005.1, read on the forward strand.
CCAGAGGTATACAGATCAACATCCTGGATCTTTACCTATGGTTCTTTGGAAATACGGTTTAGTCACCCTAGAACAACTTGATCAAATTTTTGACTGGCTGGAAACTGCTTAAGACTATAGTAACTATCCAGGAGCAAATAATAAATGTCTAAGGTATTAAACTTTAGGAATAAACAAGCTCACAAATACGGTTTGTTGCAATGGTTTTTCCAGCAACCGCCCAGAAAAAAAATAACAAAAAATTATTAAGAGCGAGTTATTAAATAACTCGCTCTTTTTAGTTGGCTAAAAGAAAAGTTTTTCTATATTTCAGCTTTAAAAACTAATAATCACTTAATCTTGATTTTCTGCGGAACAACGTACAAAGACAATCCTTTTCTTGCATCCACATCAAATTTTAAGCCAACCTCTATTTCTGCATCTGCTTCTATCTTTATTTCTGATTTATCATTAATCTGAATACTCTCAATAGTGGCGAATTGGCAGTAAGAAAGACTTTCACTAACCAACCAAAGACTAGAATTTACTGATAAAGCTGTTTTTTCTACTTTTGCCCTTCCTGCTTTAATTTTATCAAACCACCTCGTTAGTTTTAATAATAGAGCGAACGGTAGCAATATCTTCTCTCGCTTTAACTAGAAGCTGTTGATACACCTCTATTTACTCCGCGATGATTTTAGAAAGCATCTCATCGGACAATTGTATTCGTTTTTGCAGATCAGCTTTAGTTTTTCCTGAACCTGTAAACAACTTTGTACTATCAGCTTTGAATATTTTTTGGGTTTCTTCTATAATTCGTGACTTTCGCTCTACTAATAATTCTGCATCTTTTAAATGACGACTGAATCCGACCATAACAGCATCATAATATGCTTTATAAGACTTGTCTTTCCAACTACTAGACTTAGGATCGAAAGGTTTAAATAATTTTCCCTGATACACTTTATCTGCTACATTAATGGTTTCAATAAATATGTTTTCAAGAAGATTAATCTTCTCATCAGAATAAAGAATAATTGGCGGAACAGGAATGTTACACAAAAATGATTCAATTAGCAGCGATTGCCTCCTATCATCCCAACGTGACCTTCTTTGATAAAATGGACTAAAATCCATATGACCTGGCTTCTGCAAAGCTTCAACAAAGCTGGGCAACTTTTCACGATTCATTTCAGTTAGGATTCTTTGGTGTCCCTTGTCATACTTAGCGTTAATTTCCTCCTCTGTCATTTTTGAATTGCTATTTCTTGAGGGAGATTTGTCCCACATTTTTGTTTCTGTTGATGCTATTGACATTGACTTTACTCAAAACGATACAACTATATATAGCTTAGCCCGTTCTTTTAACAGCTTAATGTTACAGATCCAACCTTAAAAGAAAGTTCGTAACTCACTAAAATCTTTTTCCTGTAATTAGAATTTAAAAATAAATCTTTCTGTTGAATAATAGTAAAGAGCCATATTTTCCTATAGGATTTAAGCAAATAAAAATTCGTAAGTGACAGTAGTGTAAAAGTGAACAGTAAAAAAATATTCAATCACGACATTATGACCTGTACCCATGAGGCGGTGGTGGGTAACCATCTTTATTCTGGTAGGGTACTTGGTATGACAGAGTCCCAGGATATTATTCAACTACATCCTGACTTAAAACCAGAGTGGAATACTATCGTTGAACACTACCAACGTATCGGTTTAAACCACACTCATGAAGTCATTTGGGATGTATCGCGAGTAAAAATGGGGGATTATCCAGACTATGATATTTCCGTCTTTTTCTTTGGTGATGCTTTTGGTGACGACCACAACAGCCAAGATTGGTTTCGTCAAGCAGATGAAGATTGGTTGAAAGTTGTTGCCTTCATGAACTCCAAGAACAACTTTATTAAAATAGCCCAAGAACTTGAAGTCACAATTCCTCAAACTATCTGTGTTGATAGCAAAACAAAAATAACTAGCTACGAAGAACTTCCTTATCCTTGTTATTTAAAGCCAGCAGTTTCTGTTGATGGTATGGGTATTGTACGCTGCGAAGACAAAAAAGAATTAATTGCGGCCATGGAATTTGTTGAGGGAGATGTACCTCTACAAATTCAAGAAGAAATTATCGCTTCTAAGTTCTTGAACTTACAATATTCCATTAAAGGAGAACAAGTTCAACCCTTAGCCGCATCAGAACAGATATTAGCAGACTGTACCCACATGGGCAATCGCTATCCTACACCTCACCAACCTTGGGAAGTTGTGGAACCGATGGCGGAATGGATGTTAGAAAATGGCATGAAAGAAATTTTTGCCTTTGATGTCGCTGTAGTCGAAGGGGAAAATGCCACCCGTTATGTAGCTATTGAGTGCAATCCTCGCTTCAATGGTGCATCTTATCCCACCGGAATTGCCCAGAAATTGAACATATCTAGTTGGACAAGCGAAAACTTTAATACCAGCCATCGTTCCTTAAAGGAGATAAATTTGGAAGGTATTGAGTTTGATTCTCAAAGTAGTACGGGAGTAATTTTGGTTAACTGGGGCTGTATTTTAGTGGGGAAAGTAGGTGTATTGTTGGCAGGGACAGTAGAACAACAAGACAAACTTCGCGTGATTCTACAAGAACGACTTGGATGATTTCTGCGGTCTAACTCAAAAACCGACCGTCTTAAGGCAGAAAAGTTAAACTAGATACAGTAACCGTATGTAAAAAGCAAACCCCATCAAGCTATCTTAAAAAAAGCAAGGGCATGAAAAAAAACCAGATTAACAAGCAAGTAGTTTTTTCTCATAGAAACAGTAAGAGTTCTCCTTCAAAACAAGGTACAAAAGCACCGCAAAGCCTCTGGCGTTTTGCTACTAGCTTGCTACTTTTCTCTACTATGTTGCTGGGAAATCCTGCCCATGCCCAGAAAGAAGAAGAGAGTAATGAAATTAGCTATAGCGAACTCTTAGAACAAATTGACAAAGGTAAAGTAGAAAAAATTCAGATTGACGAAACCACTGAAACCGCAAAGGTTTTTCTGGCTGGCCAAGATGCTGATACCCCTCCTAAAGAGGTCAAATTATTTCATCAAAATCCTGAACTTATTGAGAAAATCAATGGTAGTGGAGAGCCAAAAAACACCGATATCGATGGTGAAGCCATACTTCCAAAACCAGAAACCCCTACACCTCAAAATCCTCAAAAAGTTGAACTAGAAGTTACCCAATCTACTGATCACTCCGAGGCTTTTGGCATCGCCGTTAATATTTTGATCCTCGTAATTTTATTAGGTGGATTAATTGCCATTTTGCGGCGTTCAGCAGCATCTTCTGGCCAAGCTATGAATTTTGGGAAATCCCGCGCCCGCTTTCAAATGGAAGCAGAAACAGGTATCCAATTCAATGATGTGGCTGGTATTGATGAAGCTAAAGAAGAACTGCAAGAAGTAGTTAGCTTCCTCAAAGAAACTGAGCGTTTTACGGCCCTGGGCGCTCGTATTCCTAAAGGAGTTTTGTTAATTGGACCTCCTGGAACTGGAAAAACTTTATTAGCTAAGGCTGTAGCTGGAGAAGCTGGAGTTCCCTTCTTTAGCATTTCTGGCTCAGAATTTGTGGAAATGTTTGTTGGGGTGGGGGCTTCTCGTGTTCGGGACTTATTTAAAAAAGCCAAAGAAAATGCTCCTTGTCTCATTTTTATTGATGAAATTGATGCGGTAGGTAGACAGCGAGGGGCAGGAATTGGTGGTGGCAATGATGAGAGGGAACAAACCCTCAACCAACTCCTCACAGAGATGGATGGTTTTGAAATGAATACCGGGATCATTGTGATTGCTGCTACCAATAGAGCCGATGTTCTCGATTCTGCCTTATTGCGTCCAGGAAGATTTGACCGTCAAGTTATGGTAGATTTACCTGGATATAACGGGCGTTTGGGCATCCTGCAAGTCCATTCCCGTACCAAAAAAGTTGCTGAAGATGTCTCCTTAGAAGCCGTAGCCCGCCGTACTCCTGGTCTTTCTGGGGCTGATTTAGCTAACTTACTTAACGAATCTGCCATTTTAACAGCGAGGCGGCGTAAGGAAGCTATTACTACCCTAGAAATTGAGGATGCCCTTGATCGCATCACCATCGGCTTAAGTATGAATCCCCTTTTGGATAGTAAGAAAAAGCGGCTAATTGCTTACCACGAAGTTGGTCATGCTTTATTAATGACATTGTTGAAGCATTCCGATCCCCTCAATAAAGTGACGATTATTCCTCGCTCTGGGGGCATAGGAGGCTTTGCCCAACCGATATATGACGAAGAAATGGTAGATAGTGGTCTTTATAGTCGGGCTTGGCTGATGGATCAAATTACCATCTATTTAGGGGGAAGAGCCTCAGAAGAGGAGGTTTTTGGTCATGACGAAGTTACAATAGGAGCAAGTGGAGATATTAAAGGAGTTGCTGATTTAGCGAGAAAAATAGTAACTCGTTATGGGATGTCAGACCTTGGCCCCATAGCACTAGAAAATCCTGACGACCAAGTTTTTCTCGGTTCAGGGTGGGGGCCTCGTTCAGAATATTCTGAAGAAGTCGCCCAAAAAATTGACCAACAGGTAAGAGAAATTGCCAACCAAGGTCACACCGAAGCAAGAAGACTGATTCGCGAACATCGTCCCTTGGTAGATAGTTTAGTGGATTTGTTGCTGGAAAAAGAAACTATTGAAGGAGATGAATTCCGGCGTATCGTCGCTAAGTATACAGATTTACCAGAGAAGCAAAGGCAGTTGGTTGCTTCTGCCTAAAAAAAATATCCCCGGCATTAAGGCTGGGGATATCTATTAAAGTAGCTAGGAAAATTGAAAATTTAGTTTAATTTAAGCAAACCATTCTTCTACTGCTTCTTCTTTGGTATTCGTATTTCGAGAAGGAGTTTCGCGGTTGAACTTCATTTGAATAGAACGAGTTTGTTCACCATCAACAGCTACTGCCTTGATAGGATAATCGATTAAGCCGTCTTGGAAAGACATTTGGAAGCGGAAAGTGCCGTCAGGACTAAGTTTGATGGGGCGACCACCAATGGTAACTGTAGCATCAGGTTCCGTTGCACCATAAACAATTAACTCCGCATCAGCTACCAACCAGAACTTGCGAGGGCGAACTGGAGGCGCAGAAGCAGAGAAACCTGCCCCAGACATATTTCCAGAAGCCCACATTCCTACTCCAGAGGGGAAAACATAGGAACTAATAGCTTCTTCATGAACAGGAACTTGTTGCATGGAACCGTAAAGAGAACCCGCAATCCTTTGGGCTTCGGTAGACTCAGCCATACCGAAAATTTCATCATAAATGGGGTTACCAGCAGTCGCAGTACCACCTCCCATACTACTAGCAGAGGCAGCAGTACTTTTGCTGGGGGGAACAAGTTGAAAGACTGTTTTACCTTGTAAATCTTCTTCCCAATCTACAGTTACAAGTTGATCTTCTATCCAATCAGAAGGATAAACGGGTGGTACGCGCACTACCGCAGAACGGGCTAAGATTAGCCAGCGTCCATCTGCACAGCGATAACCAATATCTACTGCATAGTCGCGATCGCTAACCGGCATTGGTAAATACCATTCTCTGGCTAGTTCATCACAGGGAAATTCTTGTAAGCTATGGGGACTCTGAGAATCTAGGTTGATATCAGTAACATCGTAGAGTCGTAGAGTAAGTTGTTGCCCCCCTTGGCGACGCAATTCTTCTTTATGTTCCCCAGGAATATCCCAGTAGGTATAGCACCATTGAGGATCACGGGGCATTAAAACAATTCTGCTTGTACCATAGCCATCAGGAAGTTCCTTAAGTCCCTCATCTACGGATGCTAAGCTTCCGCCGGTAGGATCTTCTTGACCTAGTTCAAATTTAGATGCTTCCACTTGTGCCTCCGATATGATAGATGGACTGCGAGAAAATTTTTCGCTTGCTCTTTTCTGTAATTCAGCGAGTAGCTGTGCCTTACGCATCCGGCTATAGCGACTTACATTATATTCACTGGCAACTCGACGAAGCTGCCTTAGAGTCATTTCTTCTAAAGGTGGACGTTCTTTTGCCATGAGTTTCGATCTCCTATTCAGCGTATCCGGCTAATCCCCGGCTTCTTGAGTTTGGTTACTTTTTCTTTTGAAGCTAGTGTTTTTTGTGGCTACCAAATAAAGTTTTGATGACCTAACTTTTGATGTGGGATCGTGGGGATCGCTTATGTATTTAAAATGTAACAGAATTTTAACGAGGGAGATCGCCTGCTGTTACTAAATTTTGGCTTTTAGAACGAGTTTTCGAGCTTGCGGGGGATCGTCATGTCAATTTTTCCTGACATTACCTCGAAAATACTAAATATGGGGATCTTGAACAAGTACTCCTGAATTCACTGATAATTAGATTCTTTGATCGCAGTCTACAAACTAGTTTTAATCGTCCATGATATTTGTAGATATTCAGTTTTATTTTTTGACTCAACCTAAAGAAAATCACATACTTGTAGGTTAATACTCAAATTAACTTTAATTAAAGAAGATGAAACTCAAAGTGACGGCGGTAGGCAATTCTGTAGGCATAATTTTTTCTGAGGAACTTTTAGAAAAACTGTGTATTAGCCAAGGAGATACACTTTACGTCACACAAACCCCTAGAGGAGTCGAACTCAGTCTTTATGACGAAGAGTTTGCTACCCAAATGGAGATAGCTGAGTTAATAATGCGTGAGGATAGCGATGTGTTGCATAAGTTAGCACAATGACATCTCCTGTTTGGATTGAAGCACTAGTGGTTATTGCTATACACAGTCGCCAGTTAGAGCAACACGGAGGTAGTGAGGGAATTAGGGATGAGGGATTGTTAGAGTCAGCACTATTTAGACCAAAAAACCAATTTAATTATGGCAATCCAACCATCTTTGATTTAGCAGCAGCTTATGGATATGGTCTTACCAATAATCATCCTTTTATTGATGGTAATAAAAGAACATCTTATATTGTGATGCGGACTTTTCTGCGACTTAACGGCTACAATCTCCAAGCATCAGCCATAGACAAATATGAAACATGGATACGTCTTGCCAATAATCAAATTAATGAAGCTGAGTTAGCTAGTTGGATTGAGGAAAAATCTGTGAAGATTAAGTAGTGATTGCTAGAAATAAATACTGCCACGAATTACTAATGAGATAACTAATATAGGCAGGAGATAAATAGTACTTATTATTGTGCGATCACGCTCTAAAAAATAATTGCGATCGCCCATAACATTTTCAGGTATTGGGTTTTATTTTTTTGTTTGATTTATGAGTGCGATCGCTCTATTAGACATATTGTTACTAGGAATTTAATAGCCTTTCTATCACTTGTTCGCGAGTAAAAGAGTCATTTTCTTTACGAAATCTTGTTGCTAGGAATTTGATAGCATTTCATCTTTTCTACACTTGTTCGTGAGTAAAGGAAGGATTCTCTCTCCTAATAATCCAGTAGCGAATATGACCATTTACTCTATTCTGTAGATTCCGACCTTTACCATCTTCATCAATCCATTTTTGTACTTCTTTCCTAGTAGGTAATTGAGGACTTTTAGTGAAGCCTTCAGCTTTACATTTATCTCTTATTTCTTCTATCAGAGGCGTATCTTTCATTTTTTTTGCAGCAGTTCGTTGAGCTTCTGCTTTTTCTCGTACTTTAATTTGATACTCTTCTGCTTCCGGTAGAGGGATAATCTGTTCAATATTGAGCAAAAGTTCTTCTCCAAGTTTATAGGGCTGTAGTCGGACGCAGCGAATATCCAAATTTCGCTCATTGAGCCACATTACAGTAGTCGTCAGCTCTCTAGAAAAATTGCCAGATGCCAGCACAATTCTGACATCTGTAGGAAACTGTTCCTCTAAAGAATCACTCCAATCCAAGAAATCAAGGATATCTTCTTCAGGATTTTTCTCAATGGCACGTTTATTGAGATATTGCTTGTAAACTTCAACAGCTTTCTCAAATGTCATTGTAGAAACCATCGCTGCATAGCGCAGAGCTTGAAGTTCCATATGAAACGTTTCATCTCGCATAGTTAAAATACAAGATTGCAACGAATATCCAAGTTTCGCTCATTCAACCACATTACAGTAGTAGTTAACTCTCTAGAAAAATTGCCAGATGCTAGTACAATTCTGACATCCGTAGGAAACTGTTCTTCTAAAGAATCACTCCAACCTAAAAAATCAAGAATGTCTTCTTCAGGATTTTTCTCAATGGCACGTTTATTGAGATATTGCTTGTAAACTTCAACAGCTTTCTCAAATGTCATTGTAGAAACCATCGCTGCATAGCGCAGAGCTTGAAGTTCCATATGAACCCCCGTTTCATCTCGCTTCAGTTCAATTACTACAAGATTTGCTTGCTTATCAATACCAAGAAGATCGATTCTTCTGGCTCCCTCTGTCCACTCTGAAAACTCTTCAGCGATAATTAAAGTGTCTGGAGAGATAGCATTGATTTGATCTCTCAAGGCTGACTGAAGATCCACACGTTCTGTAATTCCTTCTATTCCAAACTGAGTACTCTGAACTTCTGCGATTTGCTTGTTTCTGAAAGTATAAAGGGGCATAGATTATGCTGAAGTATAGACGATTACTTCTAGTTGCCAACAGCCACAAAAAATGACCATTGAGGAATATTTTGTCTGGGAACCCAAGCAAAATATCCACTATGAATATATTAATGGGGAAGTCTATTCCTTATTGACAAACATAAAAACAACTATGTAAATGTTCATCTCCTGTAGGTTCAAACTTATTGGTTATCCAAGCAGATTGATAGGGTTGAAGTAGGAACTCTGCATAGAGATCCTCAATTTGATAGCCGCTAATCAGATCAGCCCAAGTATCTGTACCTACCAAATTCAAATCTCCTAAATTGATTTTTTGAGTGCGATCGCTCAAATTATGCAAACAGAAAATGCTTTGATCTCGAATAATACTTTGCCGCCAGAAAGCAAAAATTTCCGGGGCAATATGCAGAGTATACTGAGTTGCATTAGGGTGAAATGCACCTTGTTGACGACGGATTTTAATTAAGCGAGAAAGTTCTTTTAAAACGATAGCTTGAGGAGATTTGGAATCTTGTAACTTTTCATTTAACTCTTCATAATTCCATTGATAGCGGTTAATAGAACGGTTTCTGCCTGTACGTTTAACCCCTTCCTTATCATTAGGTGTCGCCAACAAACTATGGATATAAAAAGCGGGAATACCTTCTAAGGACATCATAATAGTTTGAGAACAAACAAAGCGTTGCATTTGCCAATCATCTTCCCCTTTTGCAGTACCTTTTAAAGCATCAAAAAGAGAAATATTTACTTCATAAGGACTTTCTGTACCATCGTCCTTTGTTCTCATACTAATCTCCCCACCAAACTGCTTCATACAACCAAGTAAGGTTTGATATTCATCATCAGATAACAATCCTTCGGCAGGGCGCAAACCGATACCATCGTGGGAAGCGGTAAAGTTGAGATAAGCACATCCTAGGGGGGCGGGAGGCATACTCATCATCCAAGTTTTGAGGTGAACACATTTCCCTTGGAGTAAAGCATTAAGCAACAAAGGCGGCAAGCTAAAGTTATAAATCAGATGAGCCTCATTACGGTTGCCGAAGTAACTGAGGTTTTCTTTATTTGGTACGTTAGTTTCTGTAATTAAAGCGATGGAAGGGTCAACAATTTGTAAAATTTCCCGCATCAACTTAATAGCAGCGTGGGTTTCCGGCAAATGGATACAAGGAGTCCCCAAACACTTCCACAAATAACCAATTGCATCAAGGCGAATATATTTAGCCCCCGCTTCAATATAAAAAATAATGATCTTAATAAACTCAATCAAAACATCCGGGTTAGCAAAATCAAGATCAATTTGATCATGACTAAAGGTTGCCCAAACATACTTTTCTCCCTTAACAGTATCTACTTTAACCAGTAAGGGGCTGCTACGGGGACGAACAACACCAGAAGTATCAACATCAGATTCTACTTCAATAAAATAATCGCAGCCTGGTTTCTCACCTTGCTTAAACTGTTCAAACCAAGCACTCTGACTAGAAACGTGATTAATTACTAAATCCGCCATCAAATCGAATTTATCGGCAATTCTTTTAATATCCTGCCAGTCTCCCAAAGCCGGATTAACCTTCAAATAATCAATAACCGCAAAGCCATCATCAGAACTGTAGGGACAAAAGGGTAAAATATGTACCCCAGTGATAGTATCTTGCAAATACTCTTCTAAAAAACGACTCAAAGTAACTAGAGATTTTTCCCCAGAATCACTACAAATGCTATCTCCGTAGGTAATGAGTAAAACTTTGTCTTCACTCCATTTTGTCAAATTCTCTTCTACTGATGTAGAAAAATAGTCTTGGAGTTCAGTAAATAACTTTTGTATTAAAGCCTCTACATCCTCATCTACATAGATTTTTTCTAAAAGAGGCTTAACACGCACAGAAAAATGTGCATAGCGATCGCTGGTACTGAGGGTTGATGCAGTCATGATGATATCTAGCTAGTATGTCGAGATTAAATTAGGAAAGAGTTTTTAAACCTCACCATAACTAACATATAAATATTCTCAATCCTGGTAAAAAAATCACAAATTTCGTCTTTTTAGGGAAATTTGCCCAGTTTTAATATTGATATCAAATCAAAATCTGCTATTATCTTCTTAACATTCCGATAGCAGAATAGTTATTTTTACTCTTCCTCGCATGCAATACGTAGACACCAAGAAAGTTGCCGAAATGTTAAAGATAACTCCCCGGCGAGTTGTCTATTTACTGCAACAACGCCGTATTAAAGGAGCCTATAAGATTGGTAAGTTTTGGGCAATTCCTCTATATAAAGGCAAGCCGAAGATTTCTCGCGGGAAAAGAGGCCCGGCTCCTCGTTGGTGTCAACCTCGTGTAGGGCCGGTGAAGATTATTCATGTTAATGGAGGGGCGATCGCTCGCAATAGGAAGAAAAGCAAGCTCGAAGAGTTAGAAGCAGTGATTAGTGTTAAGCACAATAAGGCTAATCATTATGGACACGAGGTAGATATTTATGGCCCTTGTCGTTTAGTGTATAGCTACGATAAAGCTAAATATGGTGGGGCGAGGTTATGGATAGAAACATACTCAGAGGTTGAGGTGTTTGAGTTTAAAGGAGAGGGCCATTCTACGATTGAGATGACTAAGTTAGAGTAGCTTTTATCTCCCCTTGTAACAAAACTTAAAAGCATAGCAGCTTACTCATTACTCTTGCCAACAAAATTATCTCTACCTGCCACACTTTCTATCGCTGCTTTCACCGCACGAGAAGCAGCCATGATCTCTTGTTCTGGCCCTCCCAAATAAAGCCGCCCGAAACTACCTACAGCACTAATTTGTAGTATATTAATTCGGGCAGATTTTTCCGCCTCATTCGCGGCTAAAGCAGCATAGGCAGCAGGTTGTACTTCAAAAACAAACAAAGTTTGCCCAGCGAGAATCATTTGCCCTCGACAGGTACGATTAATTAGTTGGGCTTGGTGAGAATCAAGATTGCGAATAATCTGACTAGAGATAATGCGAGGTTTAAGACATTCTTCTTTACCAACTCCTAAAGCCTCCAGAATTGCCCTACCAGCAGCCCTAGTTTCCCCTTGAGAGCTAGAATGAATTTCTAGGACTCCATAGAGCCTTTCCACCATTTGTACCCCAGGGCGAACAGCGGTGGATTTGAGGGCAACATCAGTAATACGATTAATTTCAATGCCCGGTGAAATTTCAATCCACAGCGAAGTATCTCCTGGTAGAGGCAAAAAGCCTATAGCTACTTTGCCCATATAAGCAGCGTGTTGAGCCTGTAAGTTATCCAGAAATACGTAACTGCGTAGTTCTATGCCCAAGGTTCGGATCTCCTTGTATTGGGGGTTGGCTGAATTACCCCTTAACTATTTTCTTGCTCAGCCTTGCCCAAATACTATACAGGATTGGAGGATTCTTCAGCTTGCTCTTCTTCATTTTCTGTTGTGGCAATGGGCAAAATTTGCTTAACCCGAAAACCAGGAATAACAAAATCTTGGGTTATGACATTACGATCCCAAGGCTCTTGTTGCTCAAACTGTTCCTTATTAGTAATAAGTACCCCTAATACACTGACAGGAATTTGCAAAAATAAATTACTAGCTAGAAAAGCTAAAGCCGCTAATAACAATCCAGCAATACGCCATTGAGGAGGGAAAGGCGCTACCATTGCTACGGCAGGGGCAACTAAATAGATTTTCCATAATAACCAAAACAAAAAAACTGCTGTCATAACAGCCAGCAAGCGATGTTTAGTTGTTTTAAAAAGACTTAAAATTTTGAGTTGTTCAGAGGTTAACTCTTCTGATCTCAGGGCTAAAATCAAAATACTAAAAATATCAAAAGGTCGATGCCACTGCATCCACAACACAGGGAGAATTCCCAGCGCAGCAATAGGGAGAAATTCTAGCCAGAAAGGTAAAACAGGATCTCCCACCGCTAGCCCCAACCAAACAACTTGTAGAAACAGGGGTAATACAGCTATACCAGACAGATGAATCCATAAGAAAGGTTCAGAACGGAAGGAACGGAAGGAGCGCATTTTTATTTTTGTAGGTAGATAATTGGCTTGTGGTTAGGTTAAAAAAGCTCGGAACTTCCCACCTAACCACTTTTTTATCAACTAACCTCACGGTCTATTTAGCCGCAAGTGTTCGTCTTCTAGTAACCATTTGATAGGTTTCAATGATATCTCCTTCTTGCCAACTATTGAACTTATCTATGTTGATACCACATTCAAAGCCAGCGTTGACTTCTTTGACATCATCTTTCATTCGCTTGAGGGAGTCGATACTTCCTTCATAAACAACTTCGCTCCTCCTACGAACTCGCGCCCTACAGTTACGGACAACTTTGCCTGATTGTACATAACAACCAGCTACAGAACCACGACCAACCTGGAAGACGGCTCTTACTTCTGTTTGACCTAAGTGTTCTTCTACTTCTTCAGGGTCAAGCAAGCCTTCCATTGCTCCTTGAATGTCATCAAGTAGCTTGTAAATGATATCGTATTCGCGGATATAAACCCCTTCTCGGTCAGCCGCCTGACGAGCGCCACTAGCCAAGGTGGTATTGAAGCCAATTACTATGGCTCCACTAGCTGCAGCTAAGTCTACATCTGTTTCGGTTATTTCCCCAGGAGCAGAAAACAGAACCCTAACTTGTACTTCGTTTTGAGGTAGCTGTTGCAAAGTGCCGAGAATCGCTTCTACAGAACCTTGAACGTCTGCTTTCAAGATTAAGTTGAGTTCTTTGAGTTCTCCTTCTTGAGCTTTGGCTGATAGCTCTCCAAGGGTAACGCGACGGGAAGACATCGCTTTTTGGAGGCGGGATTCTCGCTTATTATCGGAGCGCTTATCTGCTACGGCCCGGGCTTCTTTTTCACTAGCAAAAGCTTCAAACTCGTCCCCGGCTGCGGGAACATCCCCCATACCTAATATCTCTACAGCGAAAGAAGGAGATGCTTTTTCAACTCTTTCACCTCGGTCGTCAATCATGGCTCGAATCTTACCAAAGGTTGAGCCAGCAACAACGGGATCACCAACTTGTAAAGTTCCGTTTTGAACTAATAAAGTAGCAACCGGTCCCCTGGATTTATCAAGGTTGGCTTCGATTACTGTTCCTTTAGCTAAGCGATCAGGATTAGCAGATAGTTCTTCAATTTCCGATACCAGCAAGATCATTTCTAAAAGAGTATTTAAGTTTTCTCCTTTAATGGCGCTCACTGGAACCATAATAGTGTCGCCACCCCATTCTTCCGGAACTAAACCATGTTCAGTTAACTCTTGCTTAACTCTGTCTGGCTCTGCACCAGCCTTGTCTACTTTATTAACCGCTACGACAATGGGAACCCCTGCTGCTTTAGCATGGCTGATGGCTTCCCTGGTTTGGGGTTGAACCCCATCATCAGCAGCTACTACCAAGATGGCAATATCTGTTACTCTTGCTCCCCTAGCACGCATCGCTGTGAAGGCTTCGTGACCAGGAGTATCGAGGAAGACAACTTGTTGGTCAGCGCCATTATGCTCTACATCAACATGGTAAGCCCCGATATGCTGGGTAATACCTCCCGCTTCTCCTTCAGCAACTTTAGTTTTGCGTATAGCATCAAGGAGGGTGGTTTTACCATGGTCAACGTGACCCATAATTGTGACCACAGGAGGACGGTGTTGGAGTTGTCCTTTATCTCCTTCCTCAACCATTTCGGTAACTTTAGTCGCAGCAGAAGTTTCTTCGGGGATTTCGACTAAGACACCTAACTCTTCTGCCACCATTTTGGCTGTATCAATTTCTAAGGTTTCGGTAATGTTGACCGCTACACCTTTAGAGAAAAGCTGCTTAATTATGTCTGTTTCTGGGGTATTTAAAAGGTCAGCCAACTCCCTTAAGGTAAGGTTGTTGCTCAAAGTAATTAGTTCTGGCAACTCCTCAACTACTTGGCGATCGCTTTTTTTCTGCTTCCTCTCAAAAGCAGCCGATTTGTTGCCTCCTCTGCTAGGAGCAGCGGGTTTCTTTTCTTTACGTCTGCTAGGAGAAGTTTGCTTCGTTAAAGATTTGGGTTTTGGAGGACGAGCTACGGACATACTAGCAACCATTGGGATCAAGGACTTGTCCTTATCTCCATTCAAATCATCATCATCTTCTTCAATGATGAGAGAACGACGCTTTTTAGCAGCAGCTTTGCTAGCTTTATTTTTATTTTCTTGAATTTCCTCTTCTTCTTCTTCCCACTCTTTGCGTTTAGCAGGACGGGGAGTTGGTCGTTTTAGTTTAGGTTGTTTCCTGACCGACTTTTCTAGTCCCCCTACTTCATCGCCAATAGCCTCATCAAAGTTATCAGTACTATCCTTGTCATCAGAAGAATCTAGATTATCCTGTTTAACCTTCTTGCTTTGAGGAGGCTTAGGTAGATTGGGCTTCTGTAGCTTAGGAAGAACGGGGACAGGAGTTTCTTTCTCAATCTTAACTGTAGCTGATTTTGGAGATAATTTTTCAGTTTGAACAGATGAAGAGGCAGATATTTTGGGCTTTTTCGGGACAGGTTTTTCTACCCTAACTGAACGGCGATTATCTCGCTTTGGTCTGGGAGGAGGGCCGATAAGTTGGGCAGATGCTTCTTCTGATTGACTGGAAATTTCCTGTTTTTCTGAAGGTTCTTTTTTTGCTTTGATTTGGCTCACTTCTTGAGGAGAAGAAGGAGGTTTAAGTTGTTGAGTAGAAGATTTTGATTTTCCTTGTTCTGATGAGGGTGATGGTTGTAGTTTTGCGGAGGGATGAGGAGGAGGGGCTAATTGAGCTGAGCTAGAGGTATCCCCTTCCTTGGCATTAAGATTTTCCTTAGAAGCATTACGCAGTTTGGGCTGCTTACGAATTTCTAAGATTTCTTGCTTGTGCTTTTTTTTGGGGCGGACAGCTTTAGAATTTGGGCTATTACTCGCCCCTCCAGACGATTTGGCTCCGTCTTTATTTTTACCGTTAGTAGAGGCAGGAACATAACGCTCTGCCCCTGCTCTAATCAATTCTGCTTGAGATTCTGTAATGGTGCTACTGTGACTTTTAACTGAAATATTTAGCTGATCGCAAATTGCTAGAATATCCTTGTTGTCCAAATTCAATTCCTTTGATAATTCGTAAATTCTGACTTTGCCGTTGTTCATCCACTATGCCCCGTATTGTTTTGTGTTGTTTTTATTCCATGAGCAATAAAACTTTATTCATTTTTGTTGCTTGTTGTATGGTGAAGACTCAAATCCTTAAACATTACCTCGTTATAAAAAGTTAATAATAAGTTTGCTTGGGGTAGGGCCTCCTACTTAATATATTTTAAAAAAAAACCACCTATTTTACTCATTTATTACCAAACTAGAGAAAAAACCTAATTTTTCAGACTAGAGATATGAGAGCTTATTTAACCAAGGAAGATAACTAGGTTTAGGGATTTTAACCTTTTTAGTTTACTTCAAGTCTCTAAGCTTAATTCCAGGATAGAAAGAAAATCATCTAGTTGAAAGCTTTTTTGCTCTACTATTTCTACTATTATCCGTTAGTAGTGGCATTAGGTAGCTATGGAGCTTACAACTCTACCACCTTCTCTCTACTTAGTTCCAAGTAACTACGGTTTTTTGAAAGTAGTTGAGAGAAGTTGTCCTTACTTGCTATTTTAACAAAAATGCCGAAAGTCCCACACCACATTAGTCATTTGGTTGCTCAGACCACTTTTCACCTTTTTCAGCGGCTTTAGGAGGTGGAACTTTCGGCATTTTATAACTTATTGGGGAAGGTAAAATCTCTAATTGTTTAGGCTTGTCTTTATTGACTTTTTTGGGTTTAGTTACCACGGCTTGAGTTTCCTTTGCTCTTCTTCTTTGGGAAACTCTTTCTTCGCTAGTATCTTCTGTAACTACCTCATAAAGCAGAGCCAATTTGTCTCCTGTGGTTCCTTTGCGTAACACCCTACCTTTGCGTTGAATAAATTCTCGTGCTGAACTAGTCCCCGATAAAATAATAGCGATCCCAGCATCCGGTACATCTACTCCTTCATTGAGAACATGGGAAGCAATCAAGGTTTTGTATTCCCCTTCTCGAAAGCGAGTCAAGATATCGTGACGTTCTTTAACAGGAGTTTGATGAGTAATAGCAGGGAGAAGAAATTCTTGGGAGACACGATAAACTGTGGCATTGTCATTAGTGAAAACTAGTATTCGCTCTGGATAATGGCGGCTAATTAAATCTGTCAAAATTCGCAACTTAGCATCAGTACCTAAAGCAATCTCTTTAGCTTCTCGATGAGCTAGCATTGCTCTTCTACCCTGGGGAGAGCGGGCGCTAGCTTGGACAAATAGTTGCCAACCTTTAAGACTACCCAAAGAGATTTTTGCTTCTTTGAGGAAATCGTTGCGAGTCTGAATCGCTTTTTCGTAATTTTTCCTTTCTTGTTGAGATAACTTAACTTTAATTTGTACGGTTTTATGTTCTGCTAAAGCCTTGCCGGATAATTCTTCTGGAGTTTTACTATAGACTACCGGACCAATTAAATTATTTAAGTCTCGGTGTTTGCCATCAGAGCGATCTGGGGTAGCTGTTAATCCTAAACGATAAGGGGCGATCGCATATTCGGCAATGACACGGTAAAAATCTGTGGGTAAGTGATGGCACTCATCAAATACCAATAAACCATACTGATTTCCCAAGGCTTCGGCATGGATGGCAGCACTATCATAGGTTGAGATTAATATTGGTGTGCGATCCCTTGATCCCCCACCCAATAAACCAATTTCTACATCCGGAAAAGCTGCTAGTAATTGAGCGTACCATTGGTGCATTAAATCCAAAGTTGGTACAAGAATCAAGGTGCTGCGGGGGGTAGACTGCATTGCTAATTGAGCCAGATATGTCTTTCCGGCTGCCGTAGGTAAGACAACAACCCCTCTTCTTCCCCTTTGTTTCCACTCTGCTAAAGCTTCACTTTGATGGGGATAGGGTTCCATCTCAAAGCTAGAAGCTAAATCTAAGGAGGTAAATTCCTTGGCTTCATCAACAAAATTATGGCCACCAGCTTGTAAAGATTCCACTAAGGAATGATAGTGAATGGCACGAATACGAAACTTTTCTACGCGATCATCCCAAGTAGCGTAGTCTACCCAAGCTTTGCCCCTTGGGGGTGGATGCAGAATTAATGTGCCTCGATTGAAGGTTAGGGTGGGGGTACGAGCCATTTTTTCAGTTTCGCTGTGACTATAGCAATTCTAAGCCACATGAGGTACATAGCTTTTCCTCATGCTCCCTGTAGCCTACGGCAAGGCTAACGCCAACCCTGCTCCCTCAAACCAAGAATTTAGTACCTCGCCTTGGTTATCTTCTTGATGATTCGTGCTATTGAAGGAGCGCGCAGGAAATTACAACGGAAAGAAGCTTTGGCCGAGGAGGTTACCCCGGAAGAAGCTGTAGCAGTAGAAGAAAGGCTAATTGAGTCTCTTGAACGTCTCAACAATACGATAGAATCTCGGAGTTAAACGGTGTAAGCACGAAGTAGAGACACTATCGATGACGTGCCTCTACTTGAGAGAAATTATGCCTAAGATTACTCCAATTAATCAAAGATCCTCACCAGGTCTAAGATTTTAGCCACTAGCCACTAGCATATTGCTTTTGGATAAATTTTTTCTTGGAGGTTTCTAGCTTTTATCCCACTACTTCCACTAACCGCCAACTATTACAATCTGAAATTGCTTTCCTAACATTTTCAAATACTTGCTGGCAATGGTTTTGGGTTTGTAAAGGTAGTTCTTCGTTTTTAATTACCAAATTAACTCTGACAGCATCTTGAGTAGCGGTAGTTTTATCAATCAAAGCTTCTACCGTCACAAGTTGAGAAAATGCTACGTTGCCAGGACGCTCCCGGGCCATTAGGTAATCTATAGTTTGGTAAATAATGTTAAAATTACAAGATTCTAGAACTTCCACTAAATATTGGGGAAGGCTAGGGAGGGGAACAGAAAGAGTATAAGAACAAGTATAGCGAGCCATAATGAAATTAACCTTATAATGCAACAGAGCTAGACCTTAGATTACAAACTTACTCCTCAATTCAAGGCTGCGAATAAGTGTTTGCTTTGAGGAAGTGTTGTAATTCTTGATTGCTATATCCTTACTAGCTGCTGTACCTCGTGTCGGGATGAAAATCACTGGTACGAACAAATCAAGAATCTTTAAAGATAAGCAACTACTTTGTTCGCCACCATGATAATTTCTTCTTATTTATAACAAGAAAAATTAAAGTTGAGGTTAAGTTGAATTTTTAAATTGAGTTACTTTGACCTCAATTCTAACATTTAATTTTAGGAAGATAATAAAGAAGTTATGTATTTTCGATGATTTCTAGTACTGCTTTAGGTGATAATTTCTCCTTAAACCAAATAATCTGGGCTGGTACATCCGTGAACTTAACTCCGGCTTTCTCTAAGTTCAAACGCTCAGAAATAGCTAAAATCAGATTATCAACTTGACCCCGACGTACTTGATAAAACTTTTTTCTTAAATATTCTGGTCGCCAAAAGCCAATGATTTCCAGGACATAAATACGCCCGTCGGGATGTACTAAGCGAAAGTCAGGAATCATCACGCTACCAGGAAGAGGAATTAAGTTCACCTCCCTTTCTAAAACCCATTCAGTTTTTTGTTTTTCCCAACGGTTTGCAAAAGCTTGTTCTAACATACTATCAAAAGGCTTGCCGGGGGGATAATGAGTTACTAAGCCACATTTGTCATTGATGCGGAAATAGCCAATTTTTTTCGCCCCGGTGTAGGCATCTTTTTGTTGCAAGGTAGCTTTGAGGTTCCATTTGCTAACGTGCAACAGGGCTGGTAGCATTTTGGCCATGGCTAGACCATAACGAGTACTAGGCTTGAATAAACTAGTGGGGCCATCTATGGCAATAGTAAAGCCGTGATCAGCATCTCCTTCTATATAACTCATTAGTTGGAAGAGCTTTAGGTAACGGAAAAGCAGCTTATACTGTCCAGGAACGTTACGATGAGCATTAATAGTAATTTCACTGGCGCGGTAAAAAATTCCTTGAACTTGAGAGAGATTGTAACGGTGCAGTAAAGCTTCTGGGGTTGGGGCTTCAAATTGAATAAGCAGACGATTTTCTTGTAAATCTGCGTAAAGTCCGATTTGAATTTCCGGAGGCAAAATTTCTCGGTTTAGTTCTTGGGAGAGGCTATGGGCTAAGGTTTCTAGAGTAGTAAGTTTTTGTTGAGGGGTAGGAATTGATTGAGCGGCTAAGGCGAAAACTCTTCTTCGTAAATCTGGGGGTTGTAGGGGACTAACAATTTCAAAGGTAGAAAAACCACTTTTAAGTAGATGAGCTAATCCTCTTTTAATCCGATAATCAATGCTGTCTCCTTCAAATTCTAAGAGTTTTTTGTCGAGTTCTCCTTGAGTTTTTCCCTTCGCTTCCTCGAAAAAGTTAATTATTTCCCTAGCAAGGCTAAGGTTTTTCTCTTCAACAGGTAAGTTTTTCGGGACAATTGTCTCGCCGTTTAAGCGATTAATCAGCAAATCTGTTGGTAACATTTTGGTAAGGATTCAGGAAGCGGGCAGTTAGCAACTTATTACATCTTTAAGTTTCTTTCCCTTCTTCTTCTTGGAGAAGTTTGTCTTTGGAATCTCCCCAATAAGCACTATAAGTCCAAACTTCTTGGGTTCCTTTTTGTTCAGCACTCCAGCGATAAATAGCTGATTTTGGGTTGATGCCAACCTCAATTAACTTTGCTCCCATATAATATTCGGTTTGACGTTTTTTCATTTCTTTGGCTGCTGAAGAAAAATTACGACTCCAGGTTTGAGACATATGCGCCTGAGTAGGCTTGGCCATTGTTTTACTTACCTCTTTTACTTAATTTGGCAAAACTAATTTTATATTATTTCACAATTTTATTTTAGATGGGAAAAATTAGCTAAATTGTCATGGGCGACTCAACATAAATAGTTGGTTCTTGCAAAACAAAATCTATTTTGTGAGTGGTTAACTTCTTGGTAATACTTTCATTAGCTAACTCCAATAGTCGCTTACGTAGTTCGAGGGAATTTTCACTAGAGCCTAAGATAAAAAAGGTTACTCTTCCGCGACTTCCTGGTTTATCTTCAGGTTCAAATAAAGTAATTTTGGTACTACCGGGATCGATGCCAAAAAGAGAATCTGTACTTTCTTTGACAACTTGCTCTACTAAGGCAGATTCACTCTTTTCTAAGATTTTAGCAAAGTCGAGATATAACAAGACCATGACCTTTTTTCCCCTGGTCACATTTTCAATTTCAAAATTAGCCATATTAGAATTAGGGACAATCATTAAAGTACTTTTTGCTGCTGTACGGATTTTAGTAGAACGTAAACCAATAGATTCAACCCTACCGAATGTACCATTGGGAAGGCGAATATATTCCCCTGTAATAAAAGGACGATCTAAGTATAAAACAATAGTTCCTAAAAGCTGTTGCAGAGTGTTTTGAGCAGCAAAAGCGATCGCTAATCCTCCAATACCTAAACCAGCTAATAAACCCACTAAATCAATATTCTGGCTACGGGCAAAAGAAATAGCAGCAACAAAGCCGATGGTTATGTTAGCTAAGGTTTCAAAGATTAGTAATAATTCATCAACTTCTCGACCTAATTTTCTGACTAAGTTAATACCGTAGATACGGACAATTTGTTTTAATAAACGAGAAATAACCCAAGCAAGGCTAATAGTTACTGCTAAGTCGAGGAAAAACTTCAAGAAATTATATAAGCCTTCGTAGGTTTTGAGCCAAGAGAAGGATAAGTAAACTAAAATTAGTGTCCCAGCAATTTTTACCGAAGGCGCAATCGGACTGATTATGCTCGAATAAATGTCTTTTCCCTGTTGAGGGAACCAGCGATAAACAATAATTCTTACGAGAGTAGGAGTAAATCTCCCTACTAAAAGTGCTAACAAAAGAAAGCCGAGAAAAACGGCATAATCAGGAATATTATAGTCAGAAATTATTGCATTGAATTGACTGATATTGCCCTTGAGTTGGGATAAATCCATAGACTTAGATTGTGATGGGGGAATCTACATTGATCGTTTTCTCTTCTAAGTCAAAAGCTATACCATATTCTTTTAACTGTTTGGTAATGTTTTGGTTAGCAATGTCTAAAAGCTGGCGGCGTAAATCCATAGAAACTTCCCCTGAACCGAGAATAAAGAAGTTAATTTGAGCTTGGGTAAGTTTTTTGTCTTCTTCATTAACTAGTTCTTTAAAAACAACTTCGGTACTGCGAGAATCAATACCAAAAATATCTGTAGTACTTTCTAAAATAACTTGGCGAATAAAGGCTCTTTCTTCTTGGGGTAAGGGGCGATAGAAAGTCAAATAAATCAGAGAAATAACTTTTTTTGCTCCTGTAAAGTTCTCAATATTCATTTGCGTTAGAGCATTATTCGGAACAATCATTAAAGTTCCTTTACCCGAAGTTCTAACTTTAGTAGAACGCAAACCAATAGATTCTACCCGCCCAAATGTACCATCAGGCAAGCCAATATAATCATCAGCAACAAAAGGGCTATCTACATATAAAACAATTCCGCCTAATAATTGTTCTAAAGTTTTTTGAGCCGCAAAAGCAACAGCTAGTCCCCCTACTCCTAAACTAGCTAATAACCCTAAAATGTTAATCTTATGGGTTTGGGCAAATAGAAAGACAACCAGCAAAATGATTACTGTGTTAGCTACTAATTTAGCTAGAATAAGGATTTCACTATTAACTTTTCGTTTACTTTGTATAGCTGCATCTAGTAAATAAAGCTCAAAGAAACGCCTAAACAATTGGGAACCAAGCCAAATAAAGATAGTACTTAAACTAAGGCTAATGGGTATTTCAATTGACTCAAACCAATTAGGTGTTGAAGTGATTAAGATAGCTAAATCGGTAAAGGTGAGAATAGCTACTATCACTAACCATCCTTGGTAAGGTTGAAATATCTTTTGGTATACTTCTTGGTATTGAGGAGAAAATAAACGATTGAGTCTCAAATATAGTTTCTTGCCAAAATAAAAAATAACAAGAATCGAAATGATTCCTGTCATTGTTAGTAAAATAGCTAATAAAGTTCGATTGCTTTCAATAATCGGTAGCACAGAATTAATCATCAACAAATACCTCGATTTGTTATTAATCTTCCCTGACTAACGACTAATGTCCCGTCTGTTTCAGGGAAATTAGTTGGGCGCTTCTCCACCAATGCCAATCCCAGTATTAAAAATTTGGGCCCCAGTGAGATTCATATCTTCCATAGATGCGCCTGAGACGTTGGCATCATAGATGATAGCATTGCGTAGGTTAACTTCATCTAAATCTGCTTGCTTAAAAACAGCATTGGTTAAGAAAGCTGCTGTGAGATTTGCACCTTCTAAATCTGCACCTGTAAGATCAGCACCTTCTAAATTAGCTTCGGTAAGATTTGCCCCTTCTAGGTTAGCATCCCTCAAATCTACTCCGATAAGATGGGTTTGAGACAAATCCGCACCAGATAGATTACAACCGACACAAGCCCTGGTATTCATTAATTGCTCAATGTGGGAAGGGTTAGCGGCTTTAGCTGGGCTGGGGAAAAATAAAGGTGTAAGGGCAGCAAGGGCAGCTAAAAAGTGGATTCTCATATCTGGATGTTTTTTGTTAGTACAAAGTAATTTTTTCGTTATTACCATAATAAGCAGTTTGAGGATTTTTGTCAAGGCAAAAACCATACTTTGTCATTACAAAAGCATTAAGGATTCAGAGTGAACTTTCTTAAAACAGTGTTATGATGCCGTTAAGACAATCAATGTACACTGTAAGTACAACTTCTCATGGCACGAACAAAACCTAAATCAGATAAAGTCCTGACTATCCGTCTTCCAGAAAAAGATTTGAAGTATTTAGAAGCTTACTGTATTGACCAAGGCAAAACAAAGACAGAAGTTTTGAGAGGGCTAATTCACAGCCTCCCAGTATCTGTATCTACCCAAGAAATGGTTTCTGCATAACTGCGTAGGGGCAGGTTTCACATTGATGTAAGAGATTTACCCAAAATACGAATGAACCTGCTCCTAACTTCATATCTTCTATATAGTCTTTAATTTTTTCCTAAAAAGACGTAGAGCTTTCAACCAAGCTTTTGCTGGTTTGTCGTAAAAGCTAAAAATATCTCCATAGGCAACGTTAGCATTTTCATGGTGTAGCCAATGTCTTTCTGGAGTAGTAATAAAAAAGAAATCACAAACTTTGAGAATCGGCTGAGGGGTTTTCCACTTCAGCAAAGAAACGTGCCGCCAGACGACATGAAATTCCCCTAATAATAACCCTAATATTGTTCCTACTGCCGATACTTGCCATAACCAAGGAACAAAAAGGAAGTAAGGCAAAGCACCTAAAGCCCCATCTAAAATCACTAAAGGATTTTTCGTTAAGACAGCGTAGTGGATAAAGCTACGGTTTTTGCTATGATGAACTACGCTATGAAATTTGCCGAACACGTGTTCGGGTACGTGATATAAAAATGTTGAAATTAAGTCTCCTATAAGCAGGAGAATCATAGCTACAGAAACTGCTTTAATAATTTCCAAAATTAACTCCTCGTTACCTAAGACAAACTTAGTTACTAGGAGTTAAATTTTCTTAAGGTTGAGGTTAATTTAGATTTATCTGGTTATTAAGGTTTTGCAAACTAACAATCCTGGGAATTTGATCAAAACTTTTAATCTTCACCAAATTCTCAGGATTGTCAAAGCTTAGTTTTAACTCACCAGGAATCACTGCAATTTAATCAGCCGTAGCCAATTCTGTGCTGCCGCGAATACGGCGCTTAGTTAAGCTATTGAAGAGCATTTTACCAACAGCTTTAATCAAGTTACCTTCCAATTCTTGGAACAGTTTCATATTCATGGCAAAAGCAGCATTAGCTTCATCTACAATATCTTCCGCTGTTTGTTGATCGATAGGCAAATTGTTCATTGCCTTGCGATACTTACTCTTAAAAGCTTTCTCATCAGGAATATCGGCAAACTCATAAAAAGCAGTACCTTCACCTTCAGAAAGATTCATCCCTTTTTTAGCAATCTTTTTCAGGATTTGCCCCCCAGATAAATCTCCTAAATAGCGGGTATAAAGATGAGCGAGAAGTAACTCAGGGCGAGAATTGGCCACTTCTCTGATACGCTCTACATAAGCCTTACCTGCATCGCTGAGGAAAATTTCGTTTTTCCAGTTGGGGCCATAATAGTAAAGTAAGTCTTGTTCTAAACTTTGTTGGCGATTTAACTCGGGGAAGTAAACTTGAGAAATTACAGGATGATCCCGCAATTTTTCCATTTCTTCTTCCATTGCTGAATAAACGTAGTAAAGATTGGTAACTAGCTTTCTATAAGATTTTTTCTCAACAACTCCTTTTAAAAAGCACTTGACAAAGCCTACATTTTCTGCCATCGTATGGGACTTTTTTGTCCCCTCGCGCAACATAGTAGCTAAATTTACACTCATGTTAAATTTCCTGTTCTATGATTATCAAAAACCAGGGACTAGTGGGAAGACCCCTAAAAAAAAGCACCTAGTTTGCTAGATTAAACTGAATTAATGAGGATTTTGATTAAGAATTTTGAAGTCAAGGATTTCTGAAATAAGTCCTCGACAAAAATGCCATTTTGTGCATGGCTTTGCTGTAAGACAATCAGCAACTAGCCATTAGCCATTAAAATCTGTTGCAAAAACTGTAACCAAGCAAACTTCCGGCTCTTGAAGCAGGCATACTGGATTGAAAAATAAATGCAGTAACTCTACAGGTAAACTTATGCTGCTCAAAGATGCCCGCGATTATCAAATTCTGTTCCTTTCTCTATTCCTCATTTTGGGGATTGGTACGAGGGATTGGACTTTGCGTACAGATTTAATGTTAGTAACCATTGGTAGCTGTTTAGCAACTCAGTGGATATTAGTTTCCCTCGTTCCTTATATCC
Organism: uncultured cyanobacterium; assembly: GCA_963793425.1. Taxonomy (GTDB): domain Bacteria; phylum Cyanobacteriota; class Cyanobacteriia; order Cyanobacteriales; family CAWCAG01; genus CAWCAG01. The sequence continues at coordinate 654,407 of CAWCAG010000005.1, forward strand.
AAGGAAAAATGCAACTCCAATGGTCTTCTTCCCCTAAATCTATCCTCACTTTACTACCAACCCTTTCTACTTTTCGTAGTGCGGCTATCACTTCGTTAGGTCTTTGTTTACTGTTGCGAGGAAACAGTTATCATACTATGGCCTTGGCTGGATGTTTAGCGATCGCTAGTAAGTTTTTATGCCAATACAAAAATAAACACTTTTTTAACCCAGCTAATTTCGGTATTATTGCCGCACTTTTGTTAACCAACGATGCTTGGATATCTCCGGGACAATGGGGAACTGACTGGTGGTATTTACTGCTGTTTGCTGGTACAGGAGGAATGCTTCTCAAACGAGTTGGGCGTTGGGACACCTCTGCGGCTTTTTTCCTTAGCTACGCTGGGTTAGAAGCGATGCGTAATTTCTGGTTAGGTTTTGGTTGGGATGTACTCATACACCAATTAATGAGCGGCTCTTTATTACTATTCGCTCTGTTTATGCTGACAGATCCTCGTTCTATTCCTAACGCTACCACGAGCCGTTTAATTTGGGCGATCGCAATTGCCCTATTAACCTTTGTTTTGCAACATCAATTCTTCGTCGAAAGTGCCATCTTCTGGGCTTTATTCGCCCTCTCTCCTGTCACCATTTTCTTAGATGAATTTTGGTTGGCCCCCAGGTTTACTTGGCAACAGGCAGGATTATCGCAAGTAATAAGTAATAAGTAATAAGTAAGAATAATGAAAACTTTTCGAGTAGTGGCGACTTGGTTAATTGCCTGTGTTGCTACATTGGCATTAGCACAACCTGCATGGGCTTTTTGTGGCTTTTATGTGGCTAAAGCGGACACAGATTTGTACAATCAAGCTTCTCAAGTAATTATCGCTAGAGATGGCGATCGCACAGTGTTAACGATGGCGAATGATTACCAGGGTGAAGTCAAAGATTTCGCTCTGGTAGTCCCGGTTCCAGTTATCTTACAAGAAGATCAGGTTAATGTCGCTGAACCAAAAATCTTAGAACGCCTTGATAGTTTTAGCGCACCACGTTTAGTAGAGTATTTCGATGAAGATCCGTGCGCGATCCGAGACTACGAAGAATTTGATGGTGCAACATTGAATCGGCTTCCCTCTGCGGCAGACCCAAAAGAATCTAGAGATGAAAGCTTAGGTGTAACAGTTGAATCAAAGTTTAGCGTCGGGGAATACGACATCGTTATCCTCAGTGCCAAAGAATCCGATGGTTTAGAAACTTGGCTGCAACAAAACAATTACAAGATTCCCGATGGGGCAAGCAAACTTTTACAACCCTACATTCGCCAAAACCTGAAATTCTTTGTCGCAAAAGTTAACCTCGAAGAATTCGAGAAAAGTGAATTTCAATCCCTTCGCCCATTAATGATGGCTTACGAGTCCTCTAGATTTATGTTACCTATTCGCTTGGGAACTATGAATGCTAAGGGGCCACAGGATTTAATTGTTTATCTTCTTTCCCCTAAAGGGCAAACAGAGTTAACCAATTACCGCATGGTGAAAATTCCTTCTGATACGGAATTACCAGAATTTGTTGAAGAAGAATTCGGTGACTTTTATCAATCCATGTTTCAAAAAGCTTATGAAAGGGAAAACAAAAAAGTTGCTTTCCTAGAATATGCTTGGGATATGTCTTGGTGTGACCCTTGTGCCGCCAACCCCTTAACCCCAGAAGAATTGCGTCAGGCAGGGGTATTTTGGCTTAATCAGGGGGGAAATCCCAATTTAGGTAGTCCAGCGCAAAATGTCTTTATTACCCGCCTCCACGTCCGTTATACCCGCGATAACTTTCCTGAAGACTTAAGGTTTGCAGAAACCGCGAATCGAGAAAACTTCCAAGGACGTTATGTGATTCGTCATCCTTTCACCGGAGAAATGGATTGTCCCCAGGCAAAAGAATATAAACAGGCTTTGGCACAACGTCAAGAAAAAGAAGTGCAAACCCTTGCTAAGTTAACCAAATGGAACATTGCTGAGATTCGCAAAAAGGCCAGAATTGAAGCTAGCAAACCTACTCCTTGGTGGCGTAACATCTTCCGCTAGGCTCAATTAGCTAAAATAGACTCTATTCAATCGGCCTTGCTTTAACAACAAGGCCGTTCCTTTTTTGAGAAACTTTTTATTAATGACTGAAAATATCTCTCCTGACCCCAGTAATAATCGCCTGAGAAATATCTTAATTGCCGTTGCTGCAATTTTCCTAAGTGCAGCACTCTTTTTTGGTTTGCAAACGAAATCTGGTTCTACTTCCCTAGAAGCCCAAGCGGAAAAATCTATTCCTTTAGAAGTCGCAATTAATAACCCGAAACCCACCCTAATGGAATTTTATGCCAATTGGTGTACAAGCTGCCAAGCTATGGCCAAAGATTTAGCTCAACTAAAACAGCAATATGGAGAAAAAGTTAACTTTGTCATGCTGAATGTAGATAATACCAAGTGGTTGCCAGAAATCTTAAGTTACCAAGTAGATGGCATTCCCCACTTCGTCTTTCTTAATCAACAAGGACAAACCGTCGCCGAAACCATTGGGAAACAACCCTTTTCTGTCCTTGAAGCAGATTTAAACGCTTTAATTGCTAGCCGCCCTCTCCCCCATACCTATAGCTCAGGACAGGTTTCTGATTTTGATGCCCCTCTTTCCAGTGCTAATAACCAGCAAGTAGCCCCCCGTACCCACGGCAGCCAGGTTAAATAAAACTGATGCACAATATCCAAAATTCTTCTTGTTAAAGACATAATGGTAGGGATTACCGTACATTACCACCCAAAACACTTGCCAAAACCTCTCTACTTGCGCTAAGTATTATAGAAGTACTTCCCACCTCGTTAAAAGCTCGATTCATTACTAAAGTCGTCTGAGTTGGGGATGCTTTTATCAAGAGTTCATGTAAAGGATTTCAAATAAATTTAGCGTATGAGTAGTAAAGTAGCTCACCCTATGGTGAAGTTGCAGCACAAACTGCTTTCCCTTGTGGATTCTCAAGTCCTCAAGCCCAGCGATAAAATCTGGAAAGTCGCTTTTTTGTATGGCGACAAGTGGGAATATTGGAAAAAAGAGCTGCAAGACTTTGGTTTCAGTACTCAAGACCCCATTAGCGAAGTGCTAATGGTAGAGGCTTGGGACGAAGATTAAAAAAAATTCAAAACCTCAAAGACATTGAGCTAAAGCTTCAGATAACTCTTTAGCTGTTTGGTAGCGCTCACTTAGCTTGCGCTCACAGGTTTTTCTGATGACGTGACTAAGGCCAGGGGTAATAGTTGGAATGTTTTTCAGATCAAATCCATAGCTGTTACCCAAATCTCGATAATACTTGAGGGGAGCTTCTCCTGTCAGTAAAAAGATTAAGGTAGGGCCAATGGCATACAAATCTGATTGAGGACAGGGTTTGCCTCTATCTTGTTCTGGTGCGCTATAACCTTCTGCACCAATGCGGGTTCCTGAAGGAGTGCCAATCTCTTTGACAGCGCCAAAATCTAACAGGACAATGTTCCCGTCAACGTTACGGGCCATTAAGTTGGCAGGTTTTACGTCCCTATGAACCAAAGGTGGTTGGAGGGAGTGGAGATAGCCGAGAATATCGCAAGTTTGCATCATCCATTCAATTGCCTGTTGTGGTGCGACAGGGCCTGTTTTATAGATGCGTTCCTCTAAATTCTGGCCGTGAATTAGCTCCATGGCCAAATATTTTTTCCCTTTTTCCACAAAAAAGTTGTAGTAGTTGGGAATTCCCGGATGATCTAAGGATTTGAGAACACGAGCCTCCCTCTCAAAAAGTTCTTGGGCTTTGGCGATCGCTGCCATATCCGCATTCATTTCCTTAAGAACTAATAAATTAGGAGAATCATTAAACTGGCTGTCTTTATCCCAGGCTAGGTAAGTAGTTCCCATCCCTCCCTGCCCTAAAGTACGGAGGATTTGGTAGTGGCGGATGAATTGCTCTTTTTCTACTAAGGGATGACCGCAGTAAATGCAAAATAAATGTTTAGGCGGCTTAGATAAATTGCGACAAGGCTGATGGGTTAAAGGGCAGTTAGGAAAAGCTGGACCAGTCTTTTTCTGAACAGATTGAATTTGAAATCTAAATATAGGTCCTCTTTTCGCTAACTGAATAATCGAACCATTAGTAAGTAGCCCTTGAGTTGTGAGAATACCATTGAGAAAAGTGCCATTAGTGCCTTTACTAAGTAACTGCCAAGAAGAATTATCTATTTTCTTTAACTCTAAGTGATACCGTGATACCTCTGGATAGTCTTCCAGGATAATATGATTATCCCCAGCGCGACCGACGCGAATAATTGCTTGCTGGGGAAAATTCCATTGTTGTATAGCAGTATGACCTTGGGATTTTAATAAAGTCAGGATGACCATAGGTAGTTAATCACATCCTACCTGAAATTGAAAATCAATTGCCTGGGGCTTTGCTCCCAGGCTATGATCGTAGCCGAATTGTAAAGGAGGATTCTTTTCCATAATCCCTGTCCATAGTTATTAGCTGGTCTTCCGTAAGAAGCCTCACACCATAATTTTAATTTGGTGTTGAGATCAATTACGCGCCTGTGAGTTTCGGAATTGGTAAACCCTTGATGTATAATGCCAATGTAGGTATTAAAACCCAAGAGCGAAAGCCGCCTACAAAAAAACAAAATAGAATTTATTTTTAATTCCGGTGCGGTAGGGCATTCCGTGTCGTTAATAAAGCTGAGAGCCTCCGCGCGCAATAGCCGGATTGTCTCAGAAGCCTACACTGTACTTAGTGAGTCAGTGTAGGAGTATGTCACGGATTCAAATCTGGGGAATACCCAAAGATTGTTGATTAGGACGGACTTTTAACCGAACTAAGATGGCTGTTATATTATCATGACCGTTTTGGCGATTACCAAATTCAATTAGTTTATGTAAACCTTGTTCTAGGTTAGCGCTAGAACTCATGAGAGGATGGAGGTAGGTTTGGGAGTTGGTTTCTAGTAAATTGCCATCGGACAAGCCATCGGAACAGAGAACTAACATAGTATCTTCATTAACTTCCATAGAGTAAACATCAGGATTGATAAAATTATTGTTGCGGGGTCCCAATGCCTGGGTTAATTGATAAGCATCGGCACGGGCATAAGCAACTGTAGGTTCCACACCACGCTGGATCTCTCTTTGTCCTACCTCGTGGTCTACTGTAAGTTGTTCCAAGCCCCGTTTGCGAGTATAGCCATAAACTCGACTATCTCCTACATGGGCAATCATGACATTGGTATCTTGTACCAAAGCCATGACTAGAGTTGTTCCCATACGCCCGCTTCCTGAGCGAGCATTTTGTTGATTAACATCGTAAATTGCTTGGTTGGCGGCTAAAATTCCTTCACGAATAGTTTCTTTACTGGGTAACTCATCTTTCCAGCGGAGTTGAAAGTAACGCTGCAAGTTTTCTACCGCCATAGCACTAGCAACTTCCCCGGCGGCATGGCCCCCCATACCATCACAAACGATATATAAGCCCCTACCCTGAACGTTTTTCCCCAAAGCGCTTTCTTGCTTTTTAACGGTAGTTTGAATGCCAAAATAGTCCTCATTATGCTGGCGTTGGCGGCCAATATCTGTACAGCCAGCATCAGTTGAACTAAGTAGCTGCATAGGTAAGACGACAGTGGGTAAATCATCTCCTTCACCACTAGCATAAATCTTTTCGTTTTCGTAGTCCCCAAGAATTTCTTCTGGCAGTTCGCTTTCTTCTTCGGTGGTAACTTCAGCAATCTCTTCTTCTGTCTGTTGCTGTTCTTGAGCAAGTTCTTGTAAACGAGAACGTAACTGGTCTACTGAGGCGATTTTTTCTCTGTTTAATTCGTCCAATAATTGTATCAAAGGACCATACTGGGTGCGTTGAGACTGGTTAAACAAAAGCTGCCAGACTAGGGCTAAATCCTTCAGCTTAAATTCTTGATTTTCGGGAGTAGGATATAACTGTTGCAAGCACAGGCTTTGGTCTTCGTCCAAGCGTAAATTATCTTCTTCCAAAAGGCTTTGACAACAACCAAGCTTTTCTAAAGCCACCCAAAGCTTAGTCATCTCATCAAGCCAATAGAGAATTTGCAGTGTTCCTACCTCTTCTTGACCCCATAGAGTTGCCAAATACTCCCACTCAGAACGATCTTCTAACAAAACGATGGATTTCTCCCCTTGCTGCCAAGCATCATAAACTTGTGGTACGAGGTTAGAAAAGGAGTCTTGTAAAACCAAGTAGGGTTCAACAAGATTTTTTAAATGTTCTGAATCAGGAAATAAATACTCTTGAGCGTTTTTATCCTCTGGGGCAAAAATGTTGCCCTGTTGCTCAATCAGGACTTCTACAAAAGATTTGTGCAAGGGTTGACGGTCTAGTACCCGGAAGCAAGACAACTTAAGATCAGAAAGATTTTCTCCCCATTCAACAACAGGAGATATTTGTTGATACCTCTCCTGTAGGTCTAGGTATATATCTTCTTCTTCTGGTGGAGTTTCATTTGCGGCAGTGATTTGAGTCAAGGGTTCTGTCTGTTCTAATGCCGGGTCAGATGGTGCTGATTCTGTTGGTGATTCTTGTTCAGATGGTGGTAGTGGTTTAGTAACTATTACTTCGGTTATCTCTTCATCTACCCCTACTTCTGAGGCTGATGGTTCTACAGCTACAGGATCTCCTTGGGTTGTTTCATCTTCAGCTATAGTAGGTTGAGCGATAACAGCCCAGCGGATAATACCCGTGACCGCGCCACAGTTGTTACAATTTTTAGCACTCCAATCCACACTTGCACCGCATTCCGGGCATTTTTGATGAGTTAGAGAAGCTCCACATTGCTGACAAAACTTGTTGGTATCGGGATTTTCAAATTCGCACTGAGGGCAAACAAGCATAGGGAACTTCCTTAACTGCCAATACTTTTAGGGGGAGAAATGGCAATAGGCGAGTAAATTACTTCGCTACCATCTCTACATCATATCTTGGAAAGAAGAGAGCAACATCGCACTAAAGCTCTACCTCTACTGCTAGATAATTTAACTGATTTAGTTGGTTAGGAAAGAGGAATTCTTAAAGTTTTTCTAAAATTTCTTGTTCTTGAGAGGTCAAATACCTCCACTGGCCTGGTTTTAAACCTTGTAAGTTAAGTTGCTTTGTCTTTTGGGCTAGACCTATAGTTAGAGAGACTCTGACTAATCTTAAGGTAGGATGACCTATGGCTGCTGTCATTCTTCTTACCTGACGATTACGTCCTTCCGTTAAAGTAATTTCTAACCAACCAGTGGGGACGTTTTTACGGTGACGGATGGGAGGATGGCGTGGTGGTAAAAATGGTTCTTTGCTTAGTTGCTTTACTTGAGCTTGGCGAGTGTGATAATTCTTTATCTTTACTCCTTGAGCAAGCTTTTGTAGGGCTTCAAGAGTGGGAATTCTTTCTACTTGTACCCAGTAAGTACGAGGATGTTGAAATTTCCGGTGGGATACCTTATGCTGCACCTTCCCGTTATTGGTCAGAAGTAGTAATCCTTCACTATCTAAGTCTAATCTGCCTACGGGATAAACGGAGGGTAAGGAAATGTAGTCTTTGAGAGTAGGATGTTTTTTGCTACTGTTGCGATCCGTAAATTGACATAGAACTCCGTAGGGTTTGTTGAACAAAATATAATCAGACACAGATATGAAATTAGCTGTTAAATTAATACTTATTTTATAAGAATATTAAATTTTAATGATAGTTAATTTAGTATGTGATGAGAGTTGATTTAGTAATAGTTATATGCTGGACTTAACCGTAGCAGTTTGCACCTACAATGGAGCAAATTTGATACCTGAAATTTTAGACAAACTGCGATCGCAGGTACAAACAGAAGCCATCAATTGGGAAGTTATTGTTGTAGATAATAATAGCAGTGATGATACAGCCCAGGTAATCAAAACTTACCAACAAAATTGGTCTTGTGTTTATCCTTTACGCTACTGCTTTGCCCCAGAACAAGGCCTATCTTTTGCTCGCAGATATGCTATCACTGAAGCAAAGGGAGCTATAGTTGCTTTTCTCGATGATGATAACTTACCTGCCCCTGATTGGGTAGCTCAAGTTGCTCTATTTGCTCAAAAACATCCCCAGACAGGGGCTTATGGAGGGCAGATTCATCCTTTATTTGAAGTTGAACCTCCAGTCGGCTTTGAAAGAATTGCTCGTTTTTTCGCTTTGTTTGAAAGCAAAGAGACTTTCTGTTACAACCAGAGGTATGAATCAAAATATAAAAGAATGTTTCCCCCTGGTGCTGGCATAGTTGTTCGTAAACAAGCTTGGTTAGATAGTGTGCCGGAACTTCCTGTGCTGAAGGGAGTAGCCGGAAAATCTTTATTATCTAAAGGAGAAGATTTAGAAACATTATCTTACATTAGAAATGCTGGTTGGGAATTATGGTTTAATGCTGAGATGCACATTGATCATAAAATCCCTAAATCAAGGTTAGAAAGAACTTACTTAATGCGTTTTTTTAAAGGGGTAGGAACAAGTAGGCATAAAATTAGGATGTTAAAGTATAGAAATTGGCAAAAACCTTTGATAACTCCTTTATATATGGCTAATGATCTTAGAAAAACCTTTAGCTATTTCTTGAAAAACCGCAATCTTCTTGATAAAGATGTTGTTATTGCAGCGGAGATGCGTTATTTAATTAGTAGTTTTTTATCTCCTTTATACCACGCTTCAATTGGCATGAAAATTAATTTCAGGTCTACAAGTAATCAACAATGAATATTTTAGAAGACACTGGCTTATATAAGTTACAAAGAAGAGATACTCACCCCATAATTATTACTTCTCAAAGTTACTTGTGTTTTCTGGTGGTTAGAAATGAAATGTTGCGTCTTCCCTTTATCTTTGAATATTATCGAAAAACAGGAATAACTAATTTTTTTGTAGTTGATAATGATTCCCAAGATAATACTTTGAATTACTTGTTGCAACAACCAGATGTTCATGTCTGGCATACTGCTCAACATTTTGATCACAAATTAAACTGGCTTACTAGCCTACTGCAAAAATACGCTTTAGGTCGTTGGAGTTTGATTATTGATGCTGATGAAATTTTATATTATCCAGATTGTGAAGAACAAAGTATTCCTCAACTCTGCCATCATTTAGATAAGCAGGGTAAAAATGCTTTGCAGGTTGTCATGTTAGATATGTATAGTGATAAACCTGTGGTAGCTACTAATTATCAGCCAGGGGAAGATTTTTTAGGAAGCTGCTCTTTTTTTGAGCGGCAGTTTTTCCACCATCGAGAAGGAATTAGTAACAATTATTACTGGGGTGGATTGAGGCAGAGGGTTTTTGCGACTTCTAATCAAAATAAAAAGAAACTTTATTGTTTGACGAAGTTTCCTTTAATTAAATATAACTCCCAGATGAAGTTGTATTCAAGCCATATGATTAATAATATTCAAGTTTCCTCCACAACTGGTTGTTTACTACATTTTAAATATTTCTCTTCTTTTCTTGATTATGTGCAAGAAGAAATAACCAGAGAACAACATTGGCAAGGAGCTAGTGAATATAAAGAGTATGCAAAAATTATACGTAACCAAAACAACTTTACTCTCTATGATCCAGCCGATTCATTAAAGTTGGAAAGTAGTCAGCAATTGATTGATTTGGGAATTATGAAACGTGGTGTTGCCACGAAGAATATTCCTGATTTTTTAGTTGTTTGCTTAGAGTTTGGCTACGATTTAATCAAGAAAATGGTTAATTTACTTCGTAACAAATTACTAGCAAGATTTTTCTCTAGGTAAATTTTCTTTTAACCAAGAGATACCAAACGATCACCTTTACTTAACTCTTCGCTAACAGCAAGGACAGCTTTTCTTGCCCAAGAATCTGCCTCGACAATTTCCTCTAAACTAGGGGCAGAATTATTGAGGATTGAGGCGCGATCGCAGGCAGTTTCAATTAAACGAGGAATATCTAGAAACTGAATTTTCTTCTCTAAAAATAGGGCCACAGCTTGTTCATTAGCGGCGTTTAAAACTGCTGGCATCAAACCTCCAGCCCTCCCCGCAGCATAGGCAAGTTGCATACAGGGATATTTTTGATGATCTGGCTCTTTAAAGGTTAAACTGCCTGCTTTGACTAAATCCAACTGTTCCCAATTAGTATAAATACGCTGGGGCCAAGACAGGGCATATAATAGCGGTAAACGCATATCTGGCCAGCCTAACTGGGCGAGTACGGAAGTATCTTGTAGTTCAATTAAGGAATGAATAATACTTTGGGGATGGATAACAATGTCTATGTCGTCATAATCTACCTTAAAGAGAAAATGGGCTTCAATAACCTCTAAACCCTTATTCATTAGGGTAGCAGAATCAATAGTAATTTTTGGACCCATAGACCAATTAGGATGCTTTAAGGCATCAGCAACGGTTACTTGAGATAATTTTTCTACTGGCCAGTCGCGGAAAGATCCCCCGGAAGCGGTTAAAATAATTCTGCGTAAGCCGTCATCTGGTACTCCTTGGAGACATTGAAAGATGGCGGAGTGTTCTGAATCTGCTGGTAAGATGCGGTTTTTATGTTTAGCAACCAGGGGTAAAACTACTGGCCCACCAGCAATTAAGGTTTCTTTATTCGCTAAAGCTATATCCTTGCCTGCTTCAATAGCTGCGATAGTAGGCATTAAACCAGCACAACCAACAATCCCCGTTACCACAGCCTCAGCATCACCATAACGGGCAACTTCTGCAACCCCTTCTTCTCCGACTAAGGTGATGGGAGGATCTTCTAATTTGGCGACAATTTCTTTGAGTTGAGGATATTTATCCTCATCGCAAATAGCGACAATTTCTGGTTTATATTTACGAATTTGTTCTGTTAGCAGAGTAATATTACTCTTAGCTGTTAAACCAACAACTCGAAATTGTTCGGGATATTGCCCTACTATATCAAGAGTTTGTGTGCCAATAGAGCCAGTAGAGCCAAGAATAGATATAGGTTTCACGGTAATATATTTATTTATTCAGTTAGTTAATTCAAACCTATTATATCCTGAAGTAAGCTCGTACCTATTACCTATTACCTATTACCTATTACTTATTTTCCAACCAACCAGCTAATAATTTTTCTTGTTCTTTAGTAGGAGATTTAACTGGTTTAGCTTTGTAGCGACTAGGAACACTTTCGCCTAGCTTTACTTCATAATTAAAGAGTTGTTCAGCGTGAAATACAGAGATTTGAATAATATCTCCTGGGCAATAATCTTTGAGGCGATCGCTCAACAATTCAGCCGTAACTTTATACCCATCAATTGCTAATAATTCATCCCCAGCATCTAATCCAGCCCTACTAGCAGGGGAACCTATTTCTACAAATTTAATGGTGGCGGGGCCGTTGGTTTCATTGAGGACAATGCCTAAATGAGGTACTGGCTCTTTTTCCTTAACTCCTGATACTTGTAAGCCAAAAGGTTCGAGATATTCATTAAAAGGTAACTCTTCTGTGCCGTTGAGATAAGAATTGAAAAAACCAGTTAAATCTGTATCGGCAACGGAGGTAATAACTTCTCTTAGTTGTTTTGGTTTGAAACCAATTTCTTTTTCACCGAAACGTTGCCACATTTGCAATATTACGTCATTTAAAGAGCGTTTATTTTTATGGCGGGCGCGAATTAATAAGTCGAGTAATAAAGAAACTAATTCCCCTTTTAAATAGTAAGAGATTTGGGAATTATCACTATTAGCATCCCGGCGATAAAGTTTAATCCAAGCATCGAAACTTGATTCACTCAAGGGTTGTACTTTCCGTCCTGGCGTGGTGAAAAAGCGGGTGACATCTTTGCTTAAACTAGCTAAATAGGTTTTGCGATCATAAACACCGGCCCACAAAGGAATTAATAAATCATAGTAACTAGTTACACCTTCACAAAACCAGAGAGAGGTTGTGTAACTTTCTTGTTCATAATTAAACTTTTCTAAAACATGGGGACGAATGCGTTTGACGTTCCACAAATGGAAAAATTCGTGGGCAACTAATTGGATAAAACGTTCATACTTATCTTTAGCCCGAAAACCAAAACGAGGATAGTTTAAAGAACAGGATTCTTTATGTTCCAAGCCACCAAAACCACTCGCAGAAAGATGGAGTAAAAATAAATAGTTTTCGTAGGGCAAGCCGCCATATAAATTAGCTTCTACCTCAATAATCTTTTTGGTATCTTCAATAACTTTTTGGGCATCAATATTGCCTTTTCCCCAAATAGCTAGTCGATGAGATTTTCCTAAGACTTCAAAGTTATAAATTTCCTGTGTACCAATCTCAAAAGGACTATCTACTAAAGTGTCAAAATCTGGAGATAGGAAAGTATTAGCTTTGCCTGGAATTTCCGGTAAAGTTGTGGTAACTTGCCAATCGGGTTGAGGCGGAATAATTTCGATTTGCAGAGGTTGTTGTTCTAACCCAGGTAGAAAAAAGAATAAAGCCGCACCATTAAAATAGCCGTGGGTACTATCTAAATGGTTAGTTCTAACGCTAAGTTCATTCGCAAAAACGCGATAAAAAATAGTTATACTTTGATTGTCTCCTGTTTCAATACGCCAATGATTTTTAGTTTTTTTGTAACTAGATAAAGCTACTTTTTTTCCCTTAATTTCTGCCCGTAAATCTTGTACTTGCTTGGCATACTCCCGTACTAAATAAGACCCCGGAGTCCAAACCGCCATACACAAATCCAACCAAGATTCCTGCCAGCCCTCAACCTGAAGTGTTACCTCAAACAAATGGGTTTCTGGTTGTGGCATAGCCACTTGATAAGAAATTGTTGGAGTTGTCACAGATGAGATGCGATCACGAATAGCAGTTGCTTCTGTCATAAGAATCCAGTTACCTATTACCCATTACCTAATTACATTCTTCCAGCCAAATTAGTTAATTGCTTCATATTCAAAAGATAAAGCATTTTCTTTTGGCTATCTTGTCTTACCCAACCTTTGCTTTTCAACTTCTCCATAATCTTATTGTTTTCTTCTAAACCAATTCCTGAAACATCAGCTAAATCCTGTTCCGGAATATCCCAAATTGCCATACCTTGTTCTAAAGAAACACCGTAACTCTCTGCTAAGAAAACTAGAGTTTGAGATAATTTCACTGCTGGAGGTTTACCTCGCATCTGGAAACGGATATTGCTTTGACGTAACCGCCTCACCATTAGCTGTAGCATCCGGTGGTGTAGCTTGTGATCCTTAAAGAGAATTTGAATAAAACGTTGGGCAGAAATACTTAATAGTTTCACTTGTGATAAAGCAGTTACATCCGTCGAACGGGGAGATTCATCAAGAATAGCCATTTCACCAAAAAAGTCTCCCCGACCCAAAATTGCTAGGGTAGAAGCATTTTCTTCTGATAAGCGACGAACTTTCACCCAACCAGAGACAATTAAGTAAACTGCATTGCCCCAAGCATCTTCCATAAGAACAGTTCTGTTTTCTGGATACTCATGCTTAACGATAACCGATAAGAGCCATTCTAAGGTTTCTGGGTCTGCGGTGTTGAACAGTGGGAAAAGCTCGCTAAAAGCTTTAGTATCCATGAAAGGTTAATAAGAGTGAGGGTAAATACAAAATCATGATTAACTGCTGGCAGAGGCTATTTGAGGAACTCTTGATAGCAGGTTAATTTATAAATTCCCACAATCCCACCATAAGCTACCAACTGTCAACTACCTAAAAGTGATAATTTCCTGTGACTAGATAATTTTCGCTCAAGATTATTGTTCTTCTGTTGTAAATGACCAATAACCAATCGCTGTGATATAAATGTTAAGGTTTCTTACATTAAGTTTTTGATGTATTTACACCTAAGTTGTTCTAGCTTAATTGCGAACTGACTAGATGCAAGTTGTTACTAAAACCAGTTCTCTAACTGGATTTGGTAGTTGAGGAGAACATCGTAACCCTCTAAATTTGACATTACTGGCAACAGCTAAATTATTAATCAATTCATGACAGCATCAACTTTAAAGTCTGAAAATGTAGTACTTTCGACCACAGAGAAGAAGAGTCTTAAGCTCAAAAATATCCTCAATACCTTGCCCCGAAAGGTTTTTATCAAAGATAGACGTAAAGCTTGGCTAACAGTAGCAATAAATGTTTTTTTAGTCGGGTTAGGCTACTGGGGATTAGCCGTTTCTCCTTGGTTTTTGTTACCATTGGTGTGGATTTTTACCGGTACAGCGTTGACCGGTTTTTTCGTTATTGGCCACGATTGCGGCCATCGTTCTTTTGCCCAACGTAAGTGGGTTAACAATTTGGTAGGGCATCTTATGTTTCTACCTTTGATTTATCCTTTCCATGCTTGGCGACTGGGGCATAACTATCATCACAAGCATACTAATAATCTTGATGAAGATAATGCTTGGGCCCCCCTCAAAGTTGATGATTATGAAAATCTGCCCAAAGTTGTTAGGTACACTTACGAAGTAATTCGAGGTCGCTTATGGTGGATAGGTTCAATTTTTCATTGGGCAAAAGTCCACTTTAACCCTTCTGATTTTAAGACCCCTAAACAGCAGCGACAAGTAGGATTTTCCATTGCTATAGTTTTGGTCGGGGCAGGAATCGCTTTTCCTTTACTCATCGCTACTACTGGTATTTGGGGTTTTGTTAAGTTTTGGTTGATTCCTTGGTTGGTGTATCACTTCTGGATGAGTACCTTTACTATTGTTCATCACACAACCCTCCAAATCCCCTTCAAACCGACTCAGCAGTGGGACGAAGCAACGGCCCAACTAGCAGGGACTGTTCATTGTGATTATCCCCGTTGGGTAGAGTTCCTTTGCCATGATATCAATGTTCATATTCCCCACCACATCTCCACAGGAATTCCTTGGTATAATCTCCGTTCTGCCCATAAAAGCTTAAAGGAAAACTGGGGAGAATATTTGGTGGAAACTAAGTTTTCTTGGCCATTGATGCAAGAAATTACTGAAAAATGTCACTTATCGAATGGTAAGGATTTCTACCAAACATTCCAGGATTACGAAAGAAATTAATCATCAACGTAGTGGGGAAGAAGTCAAGGATTTCACCCACTAATAACTAAAAAATTAGAGTGATTTTTTGTGCAAATTACAACAACTGAAGCAAAACAGCAGTTTTTTAGCCAGGAAAGATCAGAACTTCCTTTTACTTTAAAGGACTTGAAAACAGCAATTCCTGATTATTGTTTCCAACCTTCTGCTTGGCGTTCTTTATCCTACTTCTTTCTTGATGTTGGCATCATTGCCGGATTATATGCAGTCGCCAACTATTTAGATTCTTGGTTTTTTTGGCCGATTTTCTGGTTAGCCCAGGGAACTATGTTTTGGGCCTTATTTGTGGTAGGTCATGATTGTGGTCATCGTTCTTTTTCCCGTTATCTTTGGTTAAATGATTTAATTGGCCACCTTTCCCATACACCAATTTTGGTTCCTTTCCATGGCTGGCGTATTAGTCATCGCACCCATCACCACAATACAGGTAATCTTGATACTGATGAGAGTTGGTATCCCATCAAAGAGAGTACCTATCATCAAATGACGTGGTATGAAAAAATGCTGCGTTTTGAATTGCCTTTGCTGATAGTTTATCCCCTGTATTTATTTAAGCGTTCTCCTGATCGTGAACAAGGTTCTCATTTTGATCCTTCTAGCCCCATCTTTAAACCTTCAGAAAGGAAGGATATTTTAACCAGTACGATTTGCTTGGTAGCAATGGTGGCTTTGTTAGGATTTTTAACCTATCAATGGGGTTTTATTTGGTTGTTGAAAAACTATTTAGTACCCTATGTTGTTTTTGTTGTTTGGTTAGATTTGGTTACCTTTTTACACCATACAGAGGCAGATATTCCTTGGTATCGTGGCAAAGATTGGTATTTCCTTAAAGGGGCTTTATCTACCATTGATAGAGACTACGGTATTTTTAACAACATCCACCATAACATTGGTACGCACGTAGCCCACCACGTTTTCTTGAATATGCCTCACTACCATCTTAAAACAGCAACGGAGGCGATCAAACCTATTTTAGGAGATTATTACCGCATCTCAAAAGAGCCAATATTTAAGTCCTTCTGGAAATCTAGTCGTAGTTGTCACTTTGTTCGTGATCAAGGGAGTGGTGTTTATTATACTAATGTTAAGTAGCAATTAGGATTAACATTAACATTTTGCTTCACAAGCGATCGCAGTTTTCTTAAACAAAGGCGATCGTTTTTTTTAGGTAATATTATTTATAGCAATTAATAAAAAAATGCAAGTCTAATAGATTAGTTCAAATAGACTTGCAAGAAGCGTCTTTTCTTTTGAGAATGCCCATTGCCGACACAACAAGGTCGGAATTAATTAATTGAGCAAAAGTTGAGATTGCTTGCTAGCTTTTTCCTTTCCCTTTGCCCCTCAAACAATGTACTTTTACTCAATCAAATAAAGAAAAATGGTATTTTCACCCTAACCATTGGAAACACAGTTGGGTTGTTTGTCTTGAATTCCCAGCAATTATTCAACAAGTTGAAATAAACTGCTTAACTAACTTAAAAAGCGTGGGGCAGGTTCTAGTCCGCTTCCACGCTGAGGAGATTGTCCCCTCTGGGTTTTATTACTATAAGGAAAGATTGAAATAGTGGCTCCAATGCTTTCACTACTAATTGAGCCATAATCGACCCAATAAGAATCTTTTTTAAAGCTAGTTTGGATTGTGAATATCCCTAAAGCTAAGGCTAAAGTAGCAATGTTTTGAGTAGATGTCCCTAATAGAATCACGATAATCTCCAAATGCAGTGATAATGGTTGTTCTCCCTTAATGCTTTGGTTTAAGCATCTGTTTTAACGGGTTTTAAACTATTCAGTTTAATTTTTGTCCTTGGTTTCTTTCGGTTGAGAAATGTCCCTTCATCACTAACTAAGTTTAATGCTAAGCGGTGATAATGAGTTCCGTATTAATACCCCTTTATAAAGTTTAAGCTAAGAAAGTTAGCATAATATATTTGTTTACATTCTTATTACTTAAAAATGTCATTAAGAAATTAAACAAAGTGGCTTATTAACTCTTTTTGTCCTAAATTCACCCTGTAGATTGGGCAGTGTAATTGCGGCAATTATTGAGAAAATTAGTAGCAATTTCAGTGTTAAAACCGAAATGTAAATGTAGATAAGAAGCATGAAGATTAGCTCGTTGCCACCCTTCAAATATTGCTGCACTTTGAGGATTTAAGGTTTGCATTTCCCATAAAGGCTGGGTTACGGAGGAAGTTAACTGGGAACGATGAAATTCATGTCCCCAGACTATTTTTCCTTGTTTAACCATGGAACTAGTACGTAAAGCCTTAGCTTTTCGATATCCTATTATCAAACTCTTTCCCATAGCAACGCCAGTGGGTAATACCCCTACCATAGGCCAATATTTTCCAGCAAAATCAACAATTTGCTGTCCCAAATACATTAATCCACCACACTCTGCATAAATAGGTAAACCCTTTTCAATAGAAGCTTTTAGCTGCTTAAGGATTTGTTCATTTCCAGTTAGTTCTTGAGCAAAAACTTCGGGGAATCCCCCACCTAAGTAACATCCCTTAATTCCTTGAGGTAAGTTAATATCTCTTAAAGGACTCCAAGGAATTAATTCAGCTCCTAATTGCTCCAAAATATCTAGATTATCTTGATAATAAAAGTTAAAAGCTCTGTCCCAAGCCAGAGCAATTTTGACTTTTTTATCTACCCTAGGAGAGAGTGAGTTGGAAACAGGAAAAGAAGTTTTTTTGGGGGTTAATAAAGGTAGTAATTTATCCCAATTAAAACACTTAGCTGCTAGGTTCGTTAAGGGGGTAATAATTTTCTTAAACTGTGGTAATTCCCCCGTTGGTACTAGCCCTAAATGTCTGTCTGGTATAGCGATGTCATCTTGACGACGGAGGATACCCAAAATAGGTAAATTGAGAGATTCTAAGGCTTCTTGAAGTAATTCTAAATGGCGATCGCTACCAACTTTATTTAAAATAACACCAGCCAGCTTAACTTTGGCATCAAAGCTACTATAACCGTGGGCGATCGCAGCTACAGAACCAGAGAGGCGGCTACAATCAATTACTAATACCACAGGTAATTCTAATAACCTAGCAATGTGTGCCGTACTAGCAAAGTCGGCTAGAGATTTAAACTTAACCCCATCAAATAAACCCATCACCCCTTCTACCAAAGCATAATCTTTGTCTTGGCAATGGTAAGCAAAGCACTTGGATACATAAGCTTCAGAAGTTAGTAAGGGATCGAGATTGCGACAAGGAAGCCCCGTAACCCGACTATGGAACATGGGGTCAATATAATCTGGCCCTACTTTGAAAGATTGTACCTTATTACTTTTTTGAGCCAAAAACGCTAGTAAAGCGAGGGTAATAGTTGTTTTCCCTACTCCACTACGTTCCCCTGCAATAATTAAAGCCACTACTTATAAAATTAATTGTAGACTCTTTATTATACTAACTTTTACAAATTAAGCTCTCATAAAAATGACTTCAAGTAGTTAACATATATGTCAAAAAATAGACATTCTTAATAGTTTTTGTGCTATAATATTCCCTAATATTCACTTACCTACGAATGTAGGGAATTGCTAAAATAATCACCAAATATAATGAGGAGGCATATTAACAAAAAATATTATTTAAAAACCAAAAATTTTATTTTCAAAAGTTATAGCTATTTTTTTAAACAACTTTATATTGCAATTTCTGTATAATTATATTTTGAATATAACTCTTTTTGATTATTAACTATATCTTTAGTAAAAAACAATAACGTTTATTATTTATAAAATGGAGATTTTAAATAAGTTAAAAGAGCAGGGAACTATCAAGATAAACAATTTGCCAGCCAAGCTAAAAAGCGAGTTTCCCGGAGAATTTACTGATATGACTCTTAATGAAATTAGAAAATTTGAGGAGGAGGTTTAAGTTCGTGAAAATTTTTCTCACCGAAGCAATTAAACAAGCTAACACTGAACAATTACGGGCTATTATCTTCGCTTTAAGTAATCAAGCAAACTAAGATACAAAAATAATACAACTCTTATCTCAATATCTTCGAGATAAACGCCCAATAATTGTTGCTGAGGCTATAGATGGCTTAACCAAACAAAATGAGACAACAGCTATTTCAGAAGTCTCAGCTTTATTGAATTCTCAGTCTCCTTACATTAGAAATAGCGTTCTTCGTTACCTCAGTAAACTGTATCCAGAACAGGCATTTCCTTTACTAAAAGAAGCATTGCAAGATCCAGATTATCTTGTTCGAGAAAATGCGGTAGATGAACTAGGAGAATTAGATAAGCCAGAAGCGATCGCTTATCTTGTTCCTCTAACCAAAGATCCTCACCCTGATGTACGCCAAGCAGTAGAGACGGCAATAGATATGCTATCTTGCATTTCGGTTGTTTGATAACTAGTTCTGTTAACACTGCTTTTCAGCATTGATCGTCTTGCGATCGCAGAAATTTATCTCCAAAAAAAACAACCGCGAGACAGAAATTCACGGTTGAGATGGATGTGAAGGAGTAATATGATACTTCTTATCATAGGGGTAGAAAAGCTCAACCTAATCTCGGTTACAGTTTTTGCAACAGAAAATATTTTTCTTAAACTTACAGAGTAAAACCCGGAGTTAAGGAATTGGTACATGGGCAATGAGACACAATTAAAAACCCGACAACAGGATGTACGCAGTTGTGGCATTAATCCTAATCATTGGTATGTTGTAGCCTCTGCTAAGGAAGTGCAAGAAAAGCCTTTGGGGGTAACTCTTTGGCAACAAGCTATAGTTCTTTATCGCGATGAAACAGGGGTTGTTAGGGGGCTAGAAGATCGTTGTCCTCATCGCCAAGTTAAACTAAGTCACGGTCAGGTTAAGGGGGAAAACCTTGAATGTGCTTACCATGGGTGGCAATTTGACTCTGGGGGTAACTGTGCAGAAGTTCCTTATTTAGGGACGCAACAAAAGTTACCCAGTTGTAAAATTCGTTCCTACCCCGTCCAAGAATTACATGGCTTTATTTGGTTATTTTTAGGGGAAAATGATCCAGAATCGGTCACTCCTTTAGGGCTACCGGAATGGCAAAATTTAAACTACATCGCCACAGTTTCAGTAATAGATTGCCAAGCCCATTTCTCTTACTTAATCGAGAATCTGATGGATATGTATCATGGGCATTTACACCATGATCTCCAAGCTTGGGCAAGTGCAGCTTTACAAAGCTTAGAAGCGAATGATCAGCGGGTTGATGCCCATTATCAGGCACAAAGTTATTATCGTATTGATAAAATTTGGTCAATTTCTCAGCTTTTCTTTCCTGCCCTACGTCGCCTTCACCTTGAACCTTTAGATGTCAGTTATGTTTATCCCCATTGGCAATCAAGTTTAGGGCAAGATTTCAAAATTTGCTGCCTATTTTGTCCTGTTAGTCCCACCCAAACCCGTGCTTATTTAGTTCATTTCACTTCCCTAAATGCCTTTTGGCGTTTACAGAAACTACCGATTTGGTTTCGCCGTTTCATCAAAGAAAGTCTTTTCGGGGCAGCACAAAAACTTCTTGATGGTTTGGTGAAACAAGATGTCAAGATGATTGAAGAGGAACAACAAGCCTATAGCCAAAATCCTTACCAACGTAGCTATGAACTCAATTCTGCTGTAATTAAGGTGCAAAAGTTAATTCGCCAACAGGATAACAGTGAACAGTAAACAGTTATCAGTTATCAGTAAACAGTGGATGACAAGTACAATTATTGGTTAAGTAGTTAACTAATAATTGGTAACTGATAACTACTGCAAGCTAATATTACACCCCTGCTGCCTGCTCCCCACTCCCTACTTCTTTCCCCAAAGATTGCGGATCTAACTCCTCTAATTCTGGTTCTGTTTGCTGTAAATGTTCTTCTAATATCTTGAGGTTGCGGACGTTTGATTTGTAGAAAGCATCAAAGATATCCCCAATTAAAGGAACTGTACCTGCTACGGCTTCTAAGGTGATATTGAAAAGCATTTGTCTAAAGTCTTTACCCGATAAATTGAAGCGAGTGGCTAAGTAAATGATATAAGCGGAAAAAGCAGTACTAACCACATCTCCTGCCCCAGGAATTAAGCCAATAATCGGGTCTAAGCCAATGCGAAATTTAGTTCCGGGGAGGCGAAAAGCAGTATCCATTAAGCGAGAGAGTTTGCGAATGCGGTTGAGGTTAGCAAGGCGTTGGGCTGAGTTCATGCCAAATATGTCTAATGCTAAAGATTTGAGGATGAGTTGTAGTGGTGAATAAAATACTAAATAGTTCCGAATGACTGGCTAACTTCTGACTCTATGGCCCAGAAAAAACCGCTGATTCTATATCACCGCGACTCAGGGAATATTTGAAAGAACGGGTAACATTGTGTTCCGCTTTATCAGTTTGAAAGTAATGGACAGTTAATTCCTCAACCTCTAGACATAATTCAGCTTGCCAACTAGGTCGTTTTACTTCCCAGCAATGTAAATTTTCTCGGTTTTGTTTGCAGCCTAAGTTAGCTAGCCATTGCTCAATTTCTGGTAAAGGATGGTTATAAAGGGGGGTGTCAGAAGGTAAGGTAGGCATTAACTTAAAAATAATACTTTTAATACAGTCTGGAAATTGGTAATCGCGAAAAAGTGGATTTTAGTGAAGTGGGATACTTGAAGTGCTGTATCTCCCCTGGTTAAACCGATAAATATAGCAATCATTAAACAGCCAATAAAGGTCAAACCTAAGATAAATAAAGCAAATAGTTCTCCAGAGGAAAGAGGACGGTCTGTCGGGTCAAGATAAGCGGAATTAGACCACTTTCTAGGAGATGATTCCCCCCTTTCTGATTCTAAAGGTGGTTGAATTACATGGTAACGGGAATAACCAATTTTATGATCGTAGAGCGATCGCAACTCTGGATTGCTTAAGGTAGCATAGGCTTCATTGAGTTGCTGAAATTTAATTGTGGCTTCTGGTATGGGTAAGTTAGTGGTATCAGGATGGTAGCACTTACTTAATTCTCGATAAGAGCGGCGAACTTCCACAACGGAGGCTGAAGGATGAAGCCCTAAAAGATCATAGTGACTATGGGCCAGCTTAATATGGGCTGGTAAGGAGCGCGAGGTTGATTTTTCTGTTACTCTCTCCTGGTTCACTTGCTTCGATGTTTAATTATTGATGTATGTTATTTTAACTGAATTCTCAATTGAGATTAGCTAAATTTTCCCTAGAGGGGCTTAGTTATGAAACCTCAAAACATTTCTCCCCTTGCTGAGACTGACCCCAAACTTGCTAAGCAAGTACAAAGATTGCACCGCCTTACAGTTTATTTTAGATGGATTATTGTCGTTATTTGCTGGTTAAGTCTGGGTATTTTCGGTATTTGGGGACTACGCCACGAAATTGAACTGTGGAGAGAATATTTTACTTGGGTTGCGGTGCGCTACGGTTTGTTTTACAACCCCCTAGCTACCCTATGTGTGGCCTTTTGTTGTGGTCTGACCACAGCAGTTTTAGTTTGGCAAAGTCGTAATATTTTGCTTGGTCTTCCCCCAAGGGAAAGGCAACATTTAGAAAGAGGAGTATTAAAAATCCGCGCTGTTGGGCCGAGTCATCCCCTTTGGAAATTTGTGGTGAGAGAAACAAAAAAGTAATTAATTAGCAATTAGCAATAATCTAAACTTCATCGGAAACTTGCGTTTCTGGAATGGCAATATTTTTAATCCCTTTGAGATTCCTCCACCACGCTAACAAGCTACTAGCAACAAAAATACTGGAATAAGCGCCCAAAATAAAACCAATTATTAAAGCTAGGGCAAAATATTTTAAAGTTTCTCCCCCAAACAGAAAGATTGCTACTAGGGGGAGTAGGGTCGTTAATGTGGTGTTGATGGAACGTCCCAAGGTTTGATTAACCGCAAGATCAACGATTTCATTAATTGATTCATTGGGCATTTTGCTACTGGTTTCGCGGACACGATCATAAATAACTACAGTGTCATTGACAGAAAAACCAATGATAGTAAGTAGGGCTACTAGGAACAAACTGTCTACTTCAACATTAGCTACTAAACCTAAGACGGCAAAAACACCCGTGGTAACTAAGACATCGTGGAATAGGGCTAAAATAGCGAAAATAGCATAGTCGAATTTGAAGCGAAAGCTGAGATAAACTATGATACCGAAAAAGGAAACAATCAGAGCAAGTAAACCCGCTACGAATAGTTCTTTCCCAACGGTGGGGCCAACGGTATCTATTTGAATGCCGTTAGGGTCAAATTTACCAATTGCTTTGCTTAAATCCTTTTCTAAGTCGCTGCGTTGGTCTACACTCAGGTTTTCTTTGATTCGTATAGCGACGGTATGCTCGTCAATAACCTGAACACCACTTCCCCCTAGTCCTTTTGCTGTGAGAACTTCCCTAACTTCACCAGGTTCGATTGGTTGTTCACAATTTTGGGGTTCAGAACAATCTAAACTTAATTGTAGACGAGTTCCCCCTACAAAGTCTAAACCAGGGCGTAAGGGGGCATTTAACTGGCTAAAGGAAACAACCATCGCCAGCAAACTACCGACCATAGCAACAGCAGAAATGCTCCACCACAAACGTTGCCGTTTAATAACACTAAATTTCATCTATTACCTACTACCCATTACCTATCACTTAGTTGCTACATTTAAGTTTGGACAAAATAGTTCTGGTTTTTGACGAACTTTTGGCACACTGAGGACTATTAACATTAACAGAGTACGACTACAGGTTAAAGCAGTAAACATACTCACAACAACACCAATTGCTAGGGTTAAAGCAAAACCTTTAACTAAGCCAGAACCTAACCAAAATAGGGCAGCACAGGCGATTAAAGTTGTGACATTACTATCTAAAATACTCGAAAACGCGCGGTAAAAACCCGATTCTACTCCTCGATAGAGACTTTTACCTGCCCTGAGTTCCTCCCTGGTACGTTCAAAGATAAGTACGTTAGCATCCACTGCCATACCAATGCTGAGGATAAATCCGGCGATTCCAGGTAGGGTTAAGGTGACTCCAACTAAGGTGAAGCAAGCTAGGGTCAAAATGGTGTAAATGATTAAGGAAATATCAGCGATTATTCCTGGCAGACGATAATAAACTGCCATGAAAATTAGTACTAATACTAAACCAGCGATCGCTGCATAAACACTACGCCTGATACTATCTTGCCCCAAGGTAGCCCCAACGGTGCGATTTTCCACTACTTCTACGGGGAAAGGTAAGGAACCACCACGAAGTTGAATTTCTAAGTCACGAGCTTCTTCGATGGTAAAGTTACCGGTAATATCTGCGCCGCCCCCATCAATACCTTTTTCAGCATATTGTGGCCCTACGGTAGGGGCGCTAATTAAAACCCCATCAAGGAAAATACCAATACTGCGCCCTGTACCCGCTAAATTTTTAGTTAATTGGGCGAAATCTTCCCCTCCTTGTTTATCAAAAGCAATGGAGACTTGCCAACCTAAACCTGATGGTGATTGAGTTGCTAAGGCATTAGTTAAGTTTTTGCCTTCTACTTTTGGGGAGTCAAAAAGCTCATTTATGGCTTCTCTGGTTTGAGTGAGAGATTCCTGCTTTTCAGCAATTTCTTCTTCTTGGCCATCCTGTTTTTGTAGTGTTTCTATTTCTGCTTCGAGTTGTTGTTGGAGAGCAAATTCTACCCGCAATTCTTGTTCTGTTCCTGCTAGTTGTTCGCGAAACTCCAATTGCGCTGTCCCTTGAAGCCTTCTTTCTGCTTGAGTAGGATCACTAACCCCTGGTAGTTGGACAAGAATTTTATTTCCCCCGGCTGTTTGTACTACTGCTTCAGATACCCCACTAGCATTAACCCGATTTTGCATAACGCGCTTAACGGCTTCTAGGTCTTCTTCTGAGATTTCTTTGATATCTTCAGTAGGTTTGACCTGAATAGTTAATTGCGCCCCTCCTCGCAAGTCTAAGCCTAGATTGAGGGGTAATTGTACTAAAAGAACAATTGCGCCAATTACTAGAACAATGATGAGGGCGATTAGGGAACTTTGTTTTTGCATAGCGGCAGTCTGTCAGTTTTTAGTTGACGGGTAAAGGGAAGTAATAAGTAGTAACTAATTAAGTAAAGAATATACTTTCTTTGTGGTATGCGAGATTGAATTTGTGGTTTAAGGGAGAAGGATAGAAAGCGAGGCGCTACAATAACGCCTCGTACTATAAATCAATTAAACCTGTAAAGCGACCATTTTCTTTACAGCTTCAACAATTTGCTCTGGTTGAATAATGGTTAGCCTTTCTAATGTTCCATTGTAGGGGGTAGGAATGTCTTGGGAAGACAGTCGTACAACAGGAGCATCTAATTCATCGAAAAGTTGTTCGTTGATCAATGCAGTTAATTCTGCCCCAATTCCCCCGGTTTTCATACATTCTTCGACAATGATGACGCGGTGGGTTTTCTTGATCGAAGCGCCGATAGTTTCTAGATCAAAAGGCTTAAGGGAGATTAAGTCAATAATCTCTGGATCTAGTCCTTCTTTTTCCAGAGGCTTCAAAGCTTGCAGACAGTGATGGCGCATTCTAGAGTAGGTGAGAATAGTTACATCCTTACCTTCTCTAACCATTTCTGCTTTATCAATGGGAACCAAATATTCATGTTCTGGCAAGTCTTCTTTTAAGTTGTAAAGAAGCACGTGTTCAAAAAACAATACTGGATTATTATCCCGAATGGCTGCTTTAAGAAGACCTTTGGCATTATAAGGGGTTGAACAAGCCACAATTTTTAATCCCGGAACCGCATGAAAGTAAGCTTCTAAGCGTTGGGAATGTTCTGCCCCTAACTGGCGACCTACTCCCCCAGGGCCTCTAATAACCATCGGAATGGTAAAATTTCCTCCGGAGGTATAACGTAACATACCAGCATTATTAGAAATTTGGTTGAAGGCCAGGAGCAAAAAGCCCATGTTCATACCTTCAATTATCGGTCGCAAGCCTGTCATAGCAGCTCCAACAGCCATACCAGCAAAGCTATTTTCGGCGATGGGAGTATCTAATACTCTCAATTCACCGTACTTCTCGTATAAGCCCTTGGTCACTTTGTAAGAACCGCCATAATGCCCTACGTCTTCTCCGAGGACAAATACAGTGTTGTCACGAGCCATTTCTTCATCAGTTGCTTCGCGCAACGCATTATAGAAAAGAGTTTCTGCCATCCATCGCCTCACCTGTTTGCAGCAAACACAATCCTATCATTTCATTTGGTGCTTGGTGTTGGGGAATTTAGCTAGCGCTTCGGGAATTTTCTTGACTAAAATCCAGTTCGTGATTCTAAAACTAGAACAATTTTTCTCCTAATTGTTTACATAAAAAATTAAAATTTTGTGGTAAGAAGGCTTTGTATATTGGTGATTTTACGACATATATAAAAGAGCGTAAATCTACTCTAATAAACTTTGAAAAGATATGCTGTTGGAGATAAGAGAATTATTTAATTACAGTAAATTTCTATTTAATATTAATAGGTTAATACCAGTAACTTCCTGATTGAAATTTTAATAAACATCTTGTTGATTACTGTAATTCTTCTTCAGTGAAAGAAGGAGAGTTATGAATCAACCACTCCTTTAAAGCTTCTTCTAAAGCTTCACTTTGACTAGTTTGCTTAGAAGTACAAGCAATTTTAAAACGAATGGCTAAATTTTTAGGAACATAGCCGCTTACTTGAGCATAATTGGGGTCGTCACGTTTAGTTACCACAGTTATCTTTATACATATTATTGACAATGCGATCGCGAACTAATGAATTCACAATCGCATGAATTAACCAACTAATGTTACAGTAATTGGTCATAGACATCATCTAACCATATCACCAACCCAGTTATTAACTAGTAACTCAATTAGTTGGTACTTTGAAAACTGAAGGCAAAAAGCCAGCAGACAAGTTTACACGGCTTCCTGCTGGCTTCGGGCTTCTTATCAAAAGGAAACCTTTACTATGGTAAAACCAGTTGGTACAACTTCCAATAGCTATGGAAAAAGTCAGCAAGTTGAAGATGATTTTGGGCTGAAGAAACTGCTGTCTCATTTACGCAGCCACACTGATACAGAATCAATTAATGTTGAAGAACAAGAGCTTAAAAGCTTGGCAAAGATGATCATTGAAGGCTTAGCTAAAAGTCTTGATAGTAAGCAAGTTGCTAGTTATCTTAATGCCTTGCGCCATGGCCATAGCAAACCCTGCCAAGATAGCCTTAATTTAGAAATTCCTGCCTCTACAACCAAAGCTATAGATAACTTTCCTGCTAATACAAAACCTCGCTATCAAGAAGGGGATCGCGTCAGATGGCAATCTCCAGGTAATAGCTCTGATTGGGGGGTGATAATTGGTCACTTTTATGCCTATGCTAAACACAATTATCAGTGGGGAATTTGTTACCTTGTGTGGTTAGATGTTAATTCTCCTAGCGCTGATTGGATAGTTGCAGATACAGCTTGGGAAGAAGATTTGGTGCTGATTGTTTCTCAAGATTTAAAAGATTCTTTGCCTAATTTAATCAATAAACGCCAATCTCTTCATGCACCCCCAGGAAGTTATAAATCTGACAATCCTCATCAACCAACTACGCGCCAACTATCCCAACGAGAGCAAGAATTAGTGCAATTGTATAGCGAATGTCAACTAGCCATGACACCCAAACATTTTTATCATAAATGGCAAGTTAGCCACGATATCTTAGCGATGGTTTGCTCTCGTTCTACTTCTACCGTTCGCCACTGGTTTTCTAAGGGGAAAAGCTATCGTCGCCCCAACAAAGATGATTTACGCAATCTGGCTTTGATGGATTTTGTATTAGAGCATTTTGAGAGTATTCCTGCTGAGGTGTTTAGTTTCCTTTGCGCCCCTAAGTAGCAAAATGCCTATACCATGAAGAGGTAAAAAAAGACATGTCAGATGGGCATGTCTTTTTTCTTTTTTTTCTATTAAGGTGGCTAAAGTTCAATTCATTTACTAATTAAAATGACCTATTTTGAACAGCTTTACCCTTGGTGCATTATCAAACCCGTAGCCGATGTGCAGTGGCGAGTACTCGCTCGTTTTCGTCGTCGTAATGATGCAGAAGCACACCTACAAGTGTTGCGGCGATTAATTCCTGATGTTAGCTACCAGATTATTTTCGATGTGAAGCTAGAGAAAGAAGAAAATCACCCAGAGCAACCCAAAATTCTGGAAAAAGTTTAAATAATAACTACACCATCATCGTTTGCTCACTTTTGAATTATAGCCTCTGCCTTTGCTTGAATATCCCTTGTTATGAACTGGTACGTGTGTTTCCCAAAAAATAAGGCGAGGCTAATTTTTTTTCTTTACATTTGGTTATGATAAATTTCTGCTTTCTGACTTTCAGGGGAACTGGAAGACTAGTAAACAAGCTACAAGATGTCGCTTTTTTCTGTACATCACTTTCTTATCCCCTACTTCCCAAAATTTCTCTGATCGGGATGCTTTAGAGGCGATAATTGAAGATGTTATTAGTCATCAAAAGTGATGAAACATCTTAGTTATAAATTTCTTGCTAGCTTTAGTGTTGTTGCCGCTATTTGTGGTGTAACCTTAGCTGCCTCCGCCCAAACACTGCCAGTTAGTGTTGCGGTTGCCCCTAGAAATGCAGAAGATTTATTTTATCAAGGCATTGAAAAGTATCAACAGGGCAACTATCAAGGGGCTATTGAAGATTTTAATCAAGTACTTGAGCTTAATCCTAACCACTACCCAACTTACTACAATCGGGGGTATATCCGTTATAGTCTTAGGGATTATCGCGGGGCAATAGAAGATTATAATCTGGCTCTAAAAATTAATCCTGACTTTACTGAAGCATATAATAATCGCGGTTTAGCCCGACGCAAATTACGAGATTATCAAGGGGCAATAGAAGATTATAACCGCGCTTTACGTCTTAATAGTAATTATGCCCAAGCCTACGTTAATCGAGGCTACGCCCGTTATCTTTCCGGGCAATACCAAGAGGCGATCGCCGATTTTAATCAGGGTTTAAAAATAGATCCTAATTTCCCTGAAGCGTACAGTAATAGAGGTTTGGCACTACGCCAATTAGGAAAATACTCTGAAGCAATAGAAGATTATAATCGCGCTTTACAACTTAATAGTAATTATGCTCAAGCCTATGTTAATCGTGGGGTAGCTTACTTTTATTTAAAAAAAGATTCTCAAGCCCTAGAAGATTATAATCGCGCCTTGAGTATAGATCCTAACAGCGATGAAGCTTACCTCAATCGGGGAGTAGTGCGCCGTCAAAGGGGAGATACCCAAGGTGCGATCACCGATTATAGTCAAGCAATTAGACTCAACTCTCAGTATACAGAAGCCTATCTGAATAGAGGCATTGCTCGTTATTATTTAGGGGATACTAAAGGTGCAATTGAAGATACGAAAAAGGCTGCTTCTTTAGCACAACAACAAGGTTATACCAGCGCCTATCAACGGGCGCAAAAACACTTGCAGGTGTTTAGAAATAGCCAGTAATAGTTAATATTAATTAAAGTCTAGCCTTCAAACCTTGCCAAAACGCCGGTTACGATTTTGATAAGCTAACAAAGCCTTATGAAATTCTACCCGATTAAAATCTGGCCACAAGGTTGAAGTTACATAAATCTCCGCATAAGCCATTTGCCATAGCAGGAAATTACTCAAACGCATTTCCCCACTGGTACGAATCAACAAATCAGGATGAGAAAGTTGTGCCGTATAGAGGCTTTTCTCAAACACCTCCTCATCAATCTCTTCCACTGTGAGAATACCTTGTTGAACTTGAGAAGCGATTTCTCGACAAGCTTGGAGAATTTCTTGCCTGCCTCCATAATTAGTCGCCACCGTAAATTGGATACCTTGGTTATTTTTGGTATCTTCCATCGATCGAAAAATCTCGTCTTGTAGGGAGTCCGGTAGGGCGCTTAAGTTGCCAATAAAACGAATTCTGACATCTTCTGTCATCATCTCTGCCAATTCTCGTCGCAACACCCTTTCAAATAGGGTCATTAAGAAATCTACTTCTTCTAAAGGTCGGCCCCAATTTTCCGTAGAAAAAGCGTAGGCAGTTAAGGCAGGAATCCCCCAATCTCGACAACAGCGCAGCAAATCTTTTAAAACATCTACACCCCTACGATGACCCATAATTCTTGGTCGCCCCTTACCCTTTGCCCAGCGGCCATTGCCATCCATAATTGCTGCCACATGGCGAGGCAAACGATTTTGATCTAAATCTGGGGGTAACTGTTCTAACACACTTGGCTTGGCAGTCATTTCTTCTTTTTGAAGGTTGATGACGGAAAACGAAGGATACGCTCTAGTAACGCTAGTCCTTGGGAACCTAAAAGGCGACCCAAACGACCTAAACCAGGGGCCACAGCCTCTCGGTCAACCACAGGAGAGAACCTTGCTTCCAATAGCTCTTTTAGTTTACTGCTAGTCAACGGTCGGTTTAAGTTTCTCTTTTCAGCTAAAGATATAGAACCAGTTTCTTCTGATACAACTATACATAAACATTTTTCCACCCTTTCGGTAATCCCCATAGCTGCCCGATGGCGAGTACCTAATTGTCGTGAAGCTATACGTTCAGACAAAGGCAAAATCACCCCAGCCGCAGCAATACGAGAACCACGAACTAATACAGCCCCGTCGTGGAGTAAAGTTGAGGTTTGGAAAATAGTTTGCAATAATTCCTTAGAAATTTCCGCATTGATAACAACTCCAGGAACCGAGAAATCTCGTTCGTCAATAGGAGTTCCTGTTTCCATGATAATTAGAGCGCCAGTACGATTTTGAGATAATTGTTTAACCGCATCAACAATTTCATTAATGACATTATCAGGATCTGGTAACAAGCGGCGGGTGGGTTTTTGCCATAATTGCTTGATCTCTCCCCGCCCTAAGCGTTCTAAAAATTGACGAAACTCTGACTGGAAAATAACAGCCATAGCAACAGAAGAACCGACCACGAGTTTTTCTAGCAAAAAACTCAACAATTCTAGGTTAAGTCTATTGCTTATAACCGCAGCTAGCATGAGAATAATTAATCCTCTGACCATCCATAGGGTACGACGCTCTCCAATAATTAGGAGAACGAGATAGGTAAGAGCGAGAACCAATCCAATATCCAGGCTATGAACTAACCAAGATTGAATTTCCCGGAGGTCAGGAAGTGAACCCGACAAAGGCATTACTTATACTTAAAGTGAAATAATGCTTGTACTTACTCAATCAGTGGCGATCAAGTAACTTGTTTTGAACAAGTCTTTCTGGCAAACAATCTTGCTTAATTAAATCTTGATAGGTTTCCCTTTGAATAATTAAGTTAGCTTCCCCTTTATACACTAAAACAGTAGCTGGGCGGGGTAAGCGATTGTAGTTAGAGGCCATACTATAGTTATAAGCTCCAGTAGCCAAAACTGCGAGAATATCCCTCGGTTCTAGTTTCGGAAGAAGTATATCTTTGATGACAATATCCCCTGATTCGCAATGCTTTCCGGCAATTGTAACAGTTTCTTGGAAAACTGCCGACATTCGGTTAGCCACAACGGCCCGATAATCTGATTGATAGGTTATAGGACGAGGATTATCTGACATACCACCGTCTACAGAAACATAGGTTCTCATGCCTGGTATTTCTTTACGACTGCCGACCCGATAAGCGGTGATGCAAGCTGAACCGATCAGCGATCGCCCTGGTTCAACAATCAGCTTGGGTAGGGGGATTTGTTTACTTTGGCAAGCTTTTTCCATGGCTTGGCAGGCAGCTTTGACCCATTCATCAATACTAGGGGGATCATCTGTTTCTGTGTAGCGAATACCTAAACCACCACCGATATTTAATTCTTTGATGGCTAAGCCATATTCTTCTGCTTTCTCTAGCCATTCTACTAAAACCCCAGCTAAATCTTGATGGGGTTGGCTCTCAAAAATTTGAGAACCGATATGGGCATGAAGACCGACACAGTTTAGAGTAGGCTGTTCTTTGAGGAAGCTAAAAACTTTAGGTAGCTGATGAGGATCGAAGCCAAATTTACTATCAAGATGACCTGTACGGATATATTCGTGAGTATGGCACTCAATGCCAGGAGTGATACGAACCATAACCCGGAGGGGTTTGCTCAATATTCCGGAGAGAGAATATTCTTTCGTCATTTCAGCCAACATCTCTAACTCAAGCCAGTTATCAATAATCACGCTACAGCGATTATCAATGGCGAGTTGTAATTCTGCGGCTGATTTATTGTTACCGTGGAAATAAATTTTTTCTGGACTAACCTCAGCTTGTAAAGCCGTATAAAGTTCTCCCCCAGAAACTACATCTAAGCCTAGTCCTTCGCTATCGACGATGGCACAAATTGCTAAACAACTCCAAGCTTTGGAAGCATAAATAACTAAAGATTCTCC
Organism: uncultured cyanobacterium; assembly: GCA_963793425.1. Classification (GTDB taxonomy): domain Bacteria; phylum Cyanobacteriota; class Cyanobacteriia; order Cyanobacteriales; family CAWCAG01; genus CAWCAG01. Next base: position 686,919 of record CAWCAG010000005.1, read on the forward strand.
AGGGTAATATTTAGCCAGGGCATCTCGATATTGGCGACAAGAGGCTCTTAAGGTTTCTTCATCCAAAATATAAAGGGGGGAGCGAAATTGTTCTACTAAGGTAGTTAAATCGCAACCACCAATTTCTAAACAATCTTTTTCATTAACTTTCGCAGTTAAAGGTAAAAGGCTCTGGTTAGGAGAAATAGGCTTGTCTACATCCCTATCTCTATGGTGAGGTAGATACTGATGTCCTGTTGATTCTAATTGGGGTTGGGTGGATAACATAGTTGTTGTTATTTTTTGAGTCGCTTTGCTCTGGTGAGCAGAGAGTAGGGAAGAGGGAGTAAAAACCCCACAGATGCCCTTGTTTTTTAAGTGTACAATTTCCAGGCTATGACTTTATCAGAACTTGTTCTTGAACCTCTCAAACCAGAACAGCTTTCTTTAGCTGTGGAATTAGATAAGTTATGTTTGGGAGGGCTTTGGAGCTTAGAAGGATATCAAAGAGAATTAGTTAGTCCTAATAGTCAATTTTTGGTGATATCAAGAAATTCTGCCACGGCTTCCCAGCAAAACTTAATTGGTTTAGGTTGCTTTTGGGCCATTTTAGAAGAAGCTCATATTACTCTTTTAGCTGTTCATCCTGATTACCAAAGTCAGGGACTGGGACAATTATTATTAATTAATTTACTAAAACAAGCTCGATTTCGTAACCTAGAGCGGGCAACTTTGGAAGTGCGCGAAACCAATCAAGCAGCTTTATCTATCTATCAAAAGTTTGGTTTTCAAATAGCCGGAAAACGCCGAGGATATTATCAAAAAACCAACGAGGATGCCTTGATACTGTGGCTTAATCATTTGCAAACAGAAGAATTTGCCCGGAAATTGGCTATTTTGTCGCAAAAAAACCATCAGTGCTTAGTTTTCTCTGGCTGGGAAATAAGAGCGATCCCCACCTCAGTTTAGCTTAGCTGAATTTAAGCCACAGCAAGAAATTTGCCCTATGCTAGAATCAGCTTACAAGGGCAAGCAACAAAGCAACAGGTGATGGGAAAAGATCATGTTTGAACGCTTCACAGAAAAAGCCATTAAGGTGATCATGTTGGCTCAGGAAGAGGCACGTCGCCTGGGGCATAATTTTGTAGGTACTGAGCAGATTCTCTTGGGTCTGATTGGTGAAGGAACAGGGGTCGCCGCAAAAGTGCTGAAATCCATGGGTGTCAATCTCAAAGATGCTCGGATTGAAGTAGAAAAAATTATCGGCCGCGGCTCTGGCTTTGTAGCAGTAGAAATTCCTTTTACTCCCAGAGCAAAGCGAGTTCTAGAATTATCTCTAGAAGAAGCTCGTCAACTCGGACACAACTACATTGGCACAGAACACTTACTCCTTGGCTTAATTCGAGAAGGAGAAGGTGTTGCAGCTAGAGTGCTGGAGAATTTGGGAGTAGACCTATCAAAAGTACGCACCCAGGTGATCCGGATGCTGGGAGAAACAGCAGAAGTGCCTGCCGGGGGAAGTCAAGGTAGAACAAAAACACCGACTCTCGATGAGTTTGGCTCTAACTTGACCAACTTAGCAGCAGAAGGAAAACTCGACCCCGTAGTAGGTCGCCAAAAAGAAATTGAAAGGGTAATTCAAATTCTGGGACGGCGTACCAAAAATAACCCGGTTTTAATTGGGGAGCCAGGGGTGGGCAAAACAGCGATCGCCGAGGGTTTGGCCCAGCGCATTGCTAATAATGATATTCCTGATATTCTCGAAGAAAAACGAGTTGTTACTCTTGATATCGGTTTATTGGTGGCTGGAACCAAGTACCGAGGAGAGTTTGAAGAGCGACTCAAAAAAATTATGGATGAAATTCGTCAGGCGGGGAATGTTATTCTCGTAATTGACGAAGTACATACCCTCATTGGTGCGGGGGCCGCAGAAGGAGCAATCGATGCTGCCAATATCCTCAAACCAGCTTTAGCGAGGGGAGAATTGCAATGTATCGGTGCGACAACCCTGGATGAATATCGTAAACATATTGAAAGGGATGCAGCCTTAGAACGTCGTTTCCAACCAGTTATGGTGGGGGAACCTAGCGTAGAAGAAACCATCGAAATTCTCTACGGTTTGCGCGAGCGCTACGAACAACACCATAAGTTAAAGATTCTTGATGAAGCTTTGGATGCTGCAGCCAAACTTTCTGACCGCTATATTTCTGACCGTTACTTACCAGATAAGGCCATTGACTTAGTTGATGAGGCTGGTTCAAGGGTAAGACTTATCAACTCCCAACTGCCCCCCGCAGCCAAGGAGTTAGATAAGGAAATGCGTCAGATCCTCAAACAAAAAGATGATGCTGTACGGGCCCAAGACTTTGACAAAGCTGGGGAACTGCGGGATCGCGAAATGGAAATTAAAGCAGAAATTCGGGCGATCGCTTCGGCGAAAAAAGGTGAAGGTGAAGGAGAAGATGCCAATCAAGTGGTAGATGCAGAGGAAATTGCTCACATCGTTGCCTCTTGGACAGGGGTTCCAGTCAACAAGCTCACGGAATCTGAGTCTGAGAAACTGCTCCATATGGAAGACACCCTCCACCAACGCTTAATCGGGCAAGAAGAGGCGGTGAGGGCTGTTTCTCGTGCTATTCGCCGAGCTAGGGTTGGTTTAAAAAATCCTAATCGACCTATTGCTAGTTTTGTTTTCTCCGGTCCTACTGGGGTTGGTAAAACTGAATTGGCTAAATCTTTGGCAGCTTACTTCTTTGGCTCTGAAGATGCCATGATTCGCCTGGATATGTCGGAATTTATGGAGCGCCATACAGTTTCTAAACTAATTGGCTCTCCTCCGGGATATGTGGGTTACAACGAAGGGGGACAATTAACCGAAGCAGTACGCCGTCGTCCTTATACCGTGGTGCTATTCGATGAAATCGAAAAAGCTCACCCCGATGTCTTTAATATGCTGCTACAAATCTTGGAAGATGGTCGCCTAACTGACGCGAAGGGTCGTACCGTAGATTTCAAGAATACCCTACTGATCATGACCTCTAATATCGGTTCTAAGGTTATTGAAAAAGGTGGCGGTGGTTTAGGTTTCGAGTTCAGCGATGATTTGGCTGAATCTCAGTATAACCGCATTCGTTCTTTGGTTAACGAAGAACTGAAACAGTACTTCCGTCCTGAATTCCTTAACCGTCTTGATGAGATTATTGTCTTCCGTCAACTTAATAAAGAAGAGGTCAAGGAGATCGCCGAAATCTTACTTAAGGAAGTCTTTGGAAGGCTTACGGAGCAAGAAATTACTCTGGAAGTAAGCAATCGCTTTAAAGAGCGTTTAGTAGAAGAAGGTTACAATCCTGCCTATGGTGCTAGGCCTTTACGTCGCGCCATTATGCGTCTTTTAGAAGATGTCTTAGCAGAAGAAATCCTTTCTGCTCGCATTGGCGCAGGAGATACTGCCTACGTTGATGTTGATGATGATGGCAAGGTGAAAGTAACTGCTAGCGAAACTAAGCGAGATTTAATAGCTCAAGGTGCTGAGTAAACTTTTATTGACAGTATCTTAAAAATTGAGCGGTGGGTAAGCCAAAAATTTTCCCACCGTTTTTCTTTTGTTGTCAAAACAAAAAGAGGATGTCATACTAGACCCGGTTTACTAGCACAGGTTATTTGTGAGGGTAGGGAGTAGGGAGCAGGGAGCAAGGGTTGGAGAACTTTATTCGGTCGATTTTATAGCGGGCCTATCATAACCGGATTTGGTATCATACCGAATCAAATAAAAACCGCCGCTGTGGTGAGGGCGGTTCATATAAGCAATCGGAGGGTTTTCTTAGCTTACAATGACGACTTTTTAGGGTTTGTAGCTTACTTTACTGATTCGACAGTTATTTATCGGAATAAGCTGCCATTGGCTCTTTAATAAAGCGGATATAGAAGTGTTTAAAGGTTGAACGCAGAATGCGAGGAAAACCAAAATCTATGGGCAACAGTGCTGCGGGGAGTTTCCAATCAGAGACTTGCAAATCTACGGGGCGTTGGTGGGGGAAGTTAATCTCTGCTAACTCTGGACATAATCCTAAACGTTGAGAGGCTGCCACTGTAGGGACTAAAGCGGGTTCAACCTGAAGTAGTTCCACCAAAGCACGATCTAAGGCAAATACATCTGTAGATGCGCCGAGAATCCCTAATTGGCGAGGTTCTCCTCCACTGGGACCATTGCCTTCATGACCAATGATACCATCAATAATGGTTAAATCTGGGCTAATTGCTCTAGCCGTTTCTACTAACATCTCTCCAAAACGGTTAGCATCTTTGCCCGCTTCCATATGCCACCAAGCTTTCATTTTACCGGGAACGCAACCAAAGAGATTTTTGACTGCCATTGTCATGGTGAGTTGAACGTGGGATTTAACTTTAGGTAAATTAATCACTACATCTGCATTCATAGCTTCTTTGGAGAGACGGAGATGATTAAAGTTATCATTTTCGGTTGCATAACGCTGCCCATGAAATTCCACGATAGGTAAGTTAAGTTGTTCCATCATGGGTAAATAGCCATTATTTTTTGCTACTCCCATCGCACTACCAAAAGCAGGGCTGTCCCCAAAAAAAGGTTCTCCCCCTACTTCTTTTACCAATTCTGCAACACAAGCAACAATTTCTAGGCGAGTGATAGATTCATTGCCAGGGCGGGCAGCAGTAAGTAAGTTTGGTTTAAGCAGTACGCGATCGCCTTTTTTAACGAAAGCAGCTATTCCTCCTAAAGGTTCGAGGAGTTTTTCTATGGAGTTACGTAGTGCTTGTTTTTGATAGGATTGGGCGGATATTAAACTAACGGTGGGTTGCATAGGAAGATTTAACAACTATAAATTGTCTTTAACATAAACTAGGTTATGTCATTTATCATTGATCATTAAACATTAAACATTTTATTTCTTGCATCCTTGGCATGGGGGAATAATATTATGACAACAACCTTACTTATTCAAACTGAAACCACTCCTTTGACTGTCTTTGTACCGGCGATCGCTCCCATGACTCGCGATCAGTTTTATGGCTTTTGCCAAGCTAACCGCGACCTACGTATTGAACTAACTGCTACTGGAGAAGTTATCATTATGCCACCTGCTTTTTCAGACACCGGAAACCGCAATTTTAATATTGCCCTCAAGCTCGGTATTTGGTCTGAGAAGGATGGTACAGGGCTGGGTTTTGACTCCAGTGCAGGGTTTACCCTCCCCAATGGAGCAGTACATTCCCCTGATGCTGCTTGGATTAAGTCCCAAAGGTGGAATGCCCTTACTGAGGAAGAAAAGGCCTCTTTTGCACCCATTTGTCCAGATTTTGTTATTGAGTTACGTTCTGCTAGCGATACATTAAGCAGCCTTAAAGCTAAGATGCAAGAATATATTGATAATGGCGTATTACTAGGTTGGTTGATTGATCGCCGAAATCGCACTGTTTATATTTATCGCCCTAATCAAGATCCTCAAGTTTTAGAAAATCCAGATCAAGTTAGTGGTGAGCCAGAATTACTAGGTTTCAGCTTACCAATGGCGAAAATTTGGTGATATCAATGATGCCTAACGGCAACGGCAAGCCGAACATTTATCATTTATCAACTCAGCTTAGTAATTAATTCTGCAATACCGTTAACCGGTAGTATTTTAACAGCTAATTTTGTTTGTAATTCTTCTACAGTTAAATCATCAAGAAAGCAAGTATCGCCATGTTTTAGCATTACTGAAGGTAACAAAATCGCCTCGCCTAAATCTTTTCCTTGTAAATTTTTCAGCAAATCCTCTCCGGTAAGCAAACCCGTTACAGTTATTTCTTGCCCCCAATATTCACTATTGATTGCAGCAAGATTAACTTGTAGTCCTGCTACTTCATTTAACTGTTCAACTAAAGGTTGAAACGCTTTTTCAACCGCATTACCCACCACCCAAGTAAATTGTTTTGGTTCCGTTAATTTAGTTGGTAACATCTCCTTGGCAGTGGTTTGAAATTCCTGGAGAAATTTACGGATAGAACCCACACCATTACCGATTTGAGGATAAGATTCGTAATGGGAAGTGGAAGGGAGTTGTTGTTGGGCGATTAAAAACCATTCATCCGCTAACCAAGCGAAATTTGTCCCTAACTGACTGCGAAACTTAGCTTGTAAAAGCTGTACTTGCTGAATTACTTCTGTTGCTTTGTGGCGACTTACTGGGGTTAATTCTGTTAAATTGGGGCGGAAACGAGTTAAACCTACAGGTACAACGGCAGCAGAAGCGACAGTAGGGATTTCTCCTTGATGGAAAGAAGCTAAATCTAATAGGGTTTTTTCTAAATGAATACTATCATTAATGCCTGGGCAAACAACTACTTGGGCATGGATTTGTAAACGTCTTTCTTGAAACCAAGCTAATTGTGCTTTAATTTGCCCTGCACGGGGATTTTTAAGTAGGTTGATGCGTATTTCTGGTTCGGTGGCGTGAACAGAAACATAAAGGGGAGAGAGACGCATGGCTTCAATGCGTTGCCATTCTTTATCGCTTAAGTTAGTTAAGGTTAAATAGCTGCCATAAAGAAAGCTGAGGCGATAGTCATCATCCTTAAGATACAAGCTATCTCGCTTACCCGGTGGTTGCTGATCAATAAAGCAGAAAGGACAGCGATTATTACACTGAATTAAACCATCAAAAAGAGCAGTTTCAAATTCTAAGCCCAAATCGTCGTCATAGTCTTTTTCAATTTCAACTTGATGAAGTTTGCCTACACTATCAATAACTTCTAATTCCAATACTTCATCGGCACATAAAAACTGATAATCAATTAAGTCGCGAGGACGAGTACCGTTTATAGCTATTAAAGCATCCCCAGCTTCAAAACCAATTTCTGCGGCAATAGAATTTGGTGAAACATTGGTGATTTTAGCGGGATTAAGGGAAGCTTGACTCATAACTTTTGATTTTAGCGATTCCATCTTAATTTTAGCTAATTCAATCCTCAAGACAGAAAACTTTCCGGAAACACAACTTAGCCACCGAAAATAAATAGCTTAGGCTAATTTTTCGCTTCTTTGTGTGATGGAGAATAATAAAATAGTAAATGCGATCGCTAATGGTCAGTATAAGCCAGAGTCTTTATCTGTACTCAAATCCTATGCCCAGGAAGATCCGAACTTTGAGGTAAGGCATTCTGCCATTAAAAAGATTGCTCAACATTATCACGATGAGCCGCAAACTTTGCCTTGGTTGAAATCTTTAACTAATTCTCAAGGCTACGAGGATATTCGAGAAGCGGCGGTTGAAGCGATCGCGGCTTACTATCAAGATGAGCCAGATACTTTATCTTGGCTAAAATCTTTACTGGTTGGGCAAGGGGACATTGATCCTCATTTGCAAGCCCAAGCTATTTGTACTATTGCTACTTACTATAAAAATGAACCAGATACTTTAGCTTGGTTAAAAGCCTGCACGGAAATTGAAGAAGACGATGGTATGTTGGTACGACAAGCAGCTATTAGTAGTATTGCTGATTGTTATCGAGATGATTCAGATACTTTGCCTTGGTTGAAATCCTGTGTTGCTGCTGATGCTTTTTGGGGTGTGAACGAAGCTGCTATTTTTTCTTTGGTAATTAATTATCAAGAAGATGCCGCTACTTTAGCTTGGCTGAAAAATAAGGTATTATCTCACCCAAGCTCTGAGATTAGGAAGTATGGTGTCATGGCGATTGCTGAATACTATAGTCAATTGCCAGAAATTTTACCTCTGTTGAAAAACTGTTTTTGGGCGGAAACGGAAGCAGATACTCAGGTTATCATTATCCAAGTTTTGGCTGAAGGTTGGGGAAAAGAAGAGGGAATGCAAGAATTTTTCTCTCACTGTGCTACTCTACCTCACCATGGCATGAAACAAGAAGATAAAGGCTATGAAGATACAGAAGAAGAAGAAGATTCTTTTGCAGAACTTTTAGCGAATTCTATAGCAGGGATGTTTATCAAAAATCCCCGGCAAGCAGCCCTTGAAGCCCTTTTTAAGTATTATCCTTCTCATCCGCAAACTCTAGAAGTGTTTCAAAATCGGGCTGAAAATGATTCTGATAAAAATGTACGCCAGTTTGCTTTAGAAAAGTTGCCAAACTTTAAGGATTGACTTCTTTAGTTGACCAATTGCCATTTTCTTGTAGAGCGTATAAATAGCGATCTTGCGGTTCTCCTTTTAATTGCAAAATATCAACTAACTCTGGTTCTAAAAGTAGTAAAATAAAGTTATCTACAGGTTGATTGCTGTTCAGACAATCCGCAGTAAAATCCTCTTTATCTTGATATCTCTCTTTTTTGGGATGAGGCCAAAAAAATTGTAATCTTGCACCATCAGAAAGATTTTGCCAAGCAGTTTGACGGGCATTTTGCAAACTTAGGTGGTGTTTATCTACCACAACCAACTGACCAGATAAGCGAAATTGTTCTCTGGTTTTGGGGAAATACCAACAAATTTCTCCCCAGGGTTTATGTTGGATATGTTCGATTTTTTCGCTACGGGAATCAGTGACTATTTGTATTTGATTTGTCTGATTGAAAAAGCCTCTAAAAACCACAGTTCGGTTAGTAGGACGACCATTTTTATTGACTGTTGCTAACTGGAAGTAACGGGAATTTGCTAAAGAGCGATTGTGATGAAGGGCGCGGGAAAGTTGCGATCGCCAAGGGGCTAGGGAGTTGTTGTGCATTTGGGTTGGGAGCTGGGGAGATGGGGAGCTGGGGAGCTGGGGATATGGAGAGAAAACTATTAGCAACTAGCCATTAGCTATTAGCCATTTTAAAAGCTTAGGCTTGTTGGTGATAATATTATCAACACCTAGTTTAATCATTTTTTGCATATCCGCTTCAGCATCAACAGTCCAGACATGAACTTCTTTCTTGAGATGGTGAGCTTTTTGTACAAAGTCGCGGGAAACTATAGCAGAATGAACAGAAAAAATTTCTACTGGTAATGCCAAAATATCATCTTTTAGTTCTTTAATAATTATCCCCCTAGAAATTGTTTCATCTAAGTTTTTGACTTGCTCGATTGTGGCAGAATCAAAAGACGTAACTGCACATTGCTCAATGAAGCTGCTTTTTTGCAAAACCTGCACAACTCTATAAGCAAGACTTTGTTGATGCCCATTTAGTTTCAGTTCAATATTTAATTTGATTTTATTCCTGGCAACTTCAATCACCTCTTTTAACTTCGGTACTTTCTCTCCTAAAAACTGTGGGGCAAACCAGTTTCCTGCATCTAATTTCTCTAGTTCATGATAAGAGATTTCCCAAATATTTCTCTCAACCCCAGTAACCCTTTGTAAATTGCCATCATGGAAAACGACTAATTCCCCATCTTTAGTTTCTTGAACATCAATTTCCGCCCAGTCTGCCCTCTCTCCGATAGCAGATTTGATAGCGCTAATAGTATTCTCAGGGGTGGAATCAGAATTACCCCTGTGGGCAGTAATTTTCATATGAGAAATTGGGTATACTGTGTTGTTGGTAAGTGAAAGATAATACCAAATAAAACCTCTGAAGAAAATAAAACAATAGTGGTAATCTACTTGCTGACTAACTTATAATTTACGAGTTGACTTTTAACGTTTTTTGTGTGTAGGAAAAAATGAAAATCTCGAATCTTTTTTTAGTAACAGCTTTAGCTACCAGTTCAATGTCGATTGCCTTTGCTCAGGCATCCTTTGCCCAAGATGACATTCTTACTAATGATGTAGTAGAAGAAATAGTTGATGATTGTACTGATATGTATTGGCCTTCAGATCCTGCTAAGTATCAAGGTTGCATACTCCAAAAAGAAGCTGACCTACTTGATGATAATAATGTAGAATTACCTAGACCATCAGGTAGTTCAGCCCCAGAAATGTTTAGCCCAGAAAGTAGCCCTTCTCCAGAAATGATGGAAGAAGAAATGACCCCAGATACGAATAATACGGTTCCCCCGATGAACTAAATTAAGCATCCACGTAGTTATTTGGAGGGTGCATCCCTAAAAACTCAGATATCGGGCCGGCAAGGAAACTAGCTTCCTTGCCTAATTTAAGCCTCTAACGGCAGCCCCACCTACGATTGCGACTAATCAGTACATTCCTGGTTTGAGGGCCAGCTACCCCATCAGCCACCAAACCATTATCCCTTTGGAATGCTTTAACAGCCCTTTGAGTAACTGGGCCAAACCAACTGTCGTTACCAACACGGTAATAACCCGCACAACGCAATTCTTCAATAAAATCATAGACAAGAGGCCCCCGATCACCGTAACGGAAGCAATAGCTACCTGCATTAGCCCCACCCTGACAGCGGCTGTAACCAGCTTGGGCTGGTTCTGCAATAATAGTAAGTCCGCTACAAACTACAGCTAAAGCTATAGCTGTACTAAAAAGAGATTTTTTCATGGCTTGTTATTCCTTAAACTTAAGTTTTTGGTCAACCTGGATAAGCCTAAGTAGTAATTCTTGAATAACTTAGAGATATCTAAAAATTATAAGGGACTATACTTAGTAAGCCTAGATGATATTACACTTCTTTTTATCTCTGATTTAAGAAAAATCATTTAGCAGATAGGCATCAACTATTCACAACAAAAACCAATAATTTCGCTAGGATCTTATTCTAGAGATTGAATCTGCTGAAACTGCCGTGACTGCATCAACAAAACCAACTCCTTTACTTAAAGATCCTGAACGCTTAGAAACTCGCCTTAAAGAAATACCTGGTGAACCGGGAGTTTATTTAATGGGAGATCAAAGTGGGAATATTCTTTATATTGGTAAATCGAAAAAGTTGCGATCGCGGGTTCGTTCCTATTTTCGTGCTTCCCAAAATTTAAGTGAGCGCATTGCTATGATGGTGCGTCAGGTGGCCGATATTGAGTTTATTGTCACCGATACCGAAGCAGAAGCCCTGGCCCTTGAAGCAAACTTAGTTAAGCAACACCAACCTTACTTCAACGTATTGCTGAAAGATGATAAGAAATATCCTTATGTTTGTATTACTTGGTCAGAGGATTATCCCCGCATCTTTATTACTCGTAAACGGAGGAAAGGTAAAGAACAAGATCGTTACTATGGCCCCTATGTTGATACTCGCCTGCTACGCTATACCCTCCATGTCGTCAAAAAAACCTTTCCTTTGCGCCAGCGTCGCCGTCCTTTATTTAAAGATCGTCCTTGCCTTAACTACGACTTAGGTAAATGTCCGGGGGTTTGTCAGTCCTTAATTACTCCGGAAGATTATCACAAAATTGTTCAGAAAGTAGCGATGGTATTTCAAGGGCGTACAGGAGAATTACTTGATATCCTCAACTCGCAAATGGCAAGGGCCGCAGAAGATTTGAACTTTGAACAAGCCGCATTAATCCGTGATCGCATTAATGCCCTCCACAGTCTCCATGCAGGGCAAAAAGTTTCCCTCCCTGATGATACAGTTTCCCGCGATGCCATTGCCTTAGCAGCAGATGCAGAACGTGCTTGCATTCAGCTTTTCCAAGTTCGTGCCGGTCGCTTGGTGGGTCGTTTAGGCTTTTTTGCTGAAGCTGAATCGGGAAGCCCTGGGGCGATTTTACAGCGGGTTTTGGAAGAACATTACAATAATGTTGAAGATGTGGAAATTCCCACCGACATTTTAATACAACATGAACTGCCCCATCCTGAAATGCTTGGCCAATGGTTAAGCGATCGCAAGGGTAAAAAAGTTAACTTCACCGTCCCCCAACGCCAAACCAAAGCCGAATTAATTGAGATGGTGGAACGCAATGCCAAATATGAATTAGCTAGTGTGCAACGCTTTGCTAGCCGCAACAGCCAAGCGATGGAAGATTTAGCCGAGATTCTTGACTTACCGGAATTACCGAAACGGATTGAAGGTTACGACATTTCCCATATTCAGGGTTCCAATGCCGTAGCTTCCCAAGTCGTTTTTATTGATGGTGTACCCGCCAAGCAACATTATCGCCACTATAAAATTAAAAACCCCGAAGTTAAAATCGGTCACTCCGACGACTTTGCGAGTATGGCGGAGGTGATTCGTCGTCGCTTTCGTAAGTATCAAGATATTAAAAGAGAAAACTTGGTACAAGATGCTGATTTTCCTGACTTAATTATGATTGATGGGGGCAAAGGTCAACTTTCTGCGGTTGTTGCAGTGTTGCAAGAAATGAACCTTTTAGAAGAAGTCCGGGTGATTAGTTTAGCGAAACAAAAAGAAGAAATCTTTCTCCCCGGCGAATCTTTATCCTTACCAACAGAAAAAGAACAACCGGGAGTGCAATTATTACGCCGCCTGCGGGATGAGGCACACCGTTTTGCGGTTAGCTTCCATCGTCAACAAAGAAGCAGCAAACTGAAGCGATCACGTTTAGATGATATTCCTGGTTTGGGTTTCGAGCGTCAAAAACTACTTTTGGCTCATTTCCATTCCTTAGATTATATTCGCCTCGCCACCCCAGAAAAGTTACAAGAAGTATCAGGAATTGGCCCTCGGTTAGCAACAGAGATTTATGATTATCTTCATCCTAGTTAAAGCAGCTTTTAAAGCAAACAGGACTTACGCAGTGAGAAAAAATCATAACGGCTGAAAGGGTTGTAAATTAACAAAGACAAGGAAAATAGTAATCAAAGGGTAACAAGCAAAAATTTTTGTCAATGCTAAGGTGAAGCAATTGACAGGTATTGAATCTTGTCAGTGTCGTCAAGCAAGGATTCAAAGAAACCATATTAATTGCGCTATTTTAGTTTGGCTCAGACTCAAACAAGTTGCCTATGATACGGGTAAAACTGTTTACCAGCATTTTGCATGAATTGCTTTCTAGCTATCTTATTGCTCAATTAAAATCACCTTCTATTTCTATGTCTTTTGCGTAAGTCCTGGCAAAGTAAGTAACAAGTTCAAGTAGAGTATGGGGTGAATTTTGGGCGGGAGGTGAAACGGGCGGATATTGTCGTGATGGATAAAGATCGCCCTAACACAGTATATATGTTGGTGGAGGTGAAGAAGCCGAAGCTAAAAGATGGGAAAAATCAACTTCGTTCTTACTGTAACGCAACAGGAGCGCCTATTGCAGTTTGGACAAATGGGGAGCAAATTTCTTATTATCAGCGTAAAGATCCTAACTATTTTGAAGATATCTCTGGTTTGCCGAATGTTAATCAAACCTTGGCAGATATTCTACAAATTAAATTTACCCTGGAAGACTTAATCGCTAATGACAAGTTAGTAAAGGAAAATAAGTCTCTCAAAACCTTAATTGAAGAGATGGAAGATGAGGTTTTGGCTAATGCTGGGGTTGATGTATTTGAGGAGTTGTTTAAGCTGATTTTTACTAAGCTTTATGATGAATGGTATTCCGGGCAGGGTAGTCGGCGTAGTAAACGATCTTTGGAGTTTCGTAATACAGGGCAGACAGAAGCTGTTTTAAGGAAGAAGATTCAAGAGTTGTTTGATAAGGCAAAGAAAAAGTGGGAGGGAGTGTTTAGTGAAGATGCTAAGATTCGCCTCACACCGTCTCATTTATCGGTTTGTGTGTCTTCGTTGGAAAATGTGAAGTTGTTTAACTCCAACCTAGATATTATCGATGAAGCTTTTGAGTATTTGATTAACCAAAGTAGCAAGGGGGAAAAGGGACAGTTTTTTACTCCCCGTTATGTGATTGATATGTGTGTGAAAATGCTTAATCCTCAAGAGGATGAGTATATGATTGACACAGCAGCTGGATCATCGGGTTTTCCGGTGCATACAATTTTTCATGTTTGGCGAGAGATATTAGCTGATGAGGGGTTGCAAGCAAGTCATTTGTTTTCCTTAGAAGATAAGCCGCCACGGTGTAAGGAGTATGTGGAAGAGAAGGTTTTTGCTATTGATTTTGATGAAAAGGCGGTACGGGTGGCACGTACCCTCAATCTGATTGCTGGGGATGGACAAACTAATGTTTTGCACCTCAACACTTTGGATTATGAATTGTGGGATGAGGTGACGGAGCAAGAGGAATGGCAGGATACTTACTATACTGGCTTCAAACGGTTAAGGAAGCTACGACCGAAGGGTAGTAAGGATTATCGGGAGTTTCAGTTTGATGTGTTGATGGCGAATCCGCCCTTTGCTGGAGATATCAAGGAACACCGGATGATTGCCCGTTATGATTTAGCAAAGAAGCCTAATGGTAAATGGAAAAATAAGGTTGGGCGGGATATTTTGTTTATTGAACGCAACCTAGACTTTTTGAAACCGGGGGGCAGAATGGCGATTGTTTTGCCCCAAGGTAGGTTTAATAACTCTTCGGATCAGAATATTCGCGAATTTATCGGGGAACGTTGCCGTATTTTAGCGGTGGTGGGGTTGCATGGCAATACTTTTAAACCCCATACGGGAACAAAGACTTCGGTTTTGTTTGTGCAGAAGTGGAATGATGACCCCGGAGTAGGAGCGTTTTGTCCCCGTGAGGATGATTACAATATCTTTTTTGCGACGATGCAAAAGAGTGGTAAGGATAATTCTGGTGATAAGATTTATCGCCGCATTGTACCGCAGGAGGAAGAAGGTTTACCGGAGAAGGAAAAGGAAAAGCAGTTTTTACTTGATCCTCATGATCATTTGATTGTAGATCATGATTTGTATAGCCATGAAGGGTTGACAGAAGAGGGTATTGCTGAGGCGTTTATTGAGTTTGCGAAGAAGGAGAGTTTAAGTTTTTTTGAACAAAGCCTATCTGTTAAGCCGTTTGATGTTGTTAGGTATGAACGGTTAATGGATGGGCTTGAAGCGGTTGAATTGAGTTTGAGTGAAGTTTTAAGAAATAAAGATTTTAGAATTGATAGTGAGTTTCATCGAAAATCACCCATTCAAAATCCAAACTACAGTTATGTTGATATCGGTGATAACTTAACTTTCATTCAATACGGAATTTCAATAGAGATGAATGAAGAAGGTGAAGGCACAAAAATATACAGAATGAATGAGATTCACAATATGTTCTGTGATATAGAGGTTTCAAAGTTTGCAAACATTTCTTCTGTAGATATAGAAGTTTTCAAAATCAAAGATAGAGATATTTTATTTAATAGAACAAATTCTTTTGAATTCGTTGGTAGAACAGGCATATTTAGAAGTTTTTCAGATGAAGATTTAGTTTTCGCATCTTATCTCATAAGATTAAGAAGCAACGAATCAAAGATTTTGCCTGAATATTTAGTTACATTCTTAAATTCTAGTTTAGGAATTTGGGACATAAAAAGAAGAGCCAGAATTTCAATTAACCAATCAAATGTCAATGCTCAGGAATTAGCCGCAGTTAAAATTCCTCTATTAAACTTAGTATTTCAGTTAAGGATTAAGAAACTATTTGAAGAATCACATCACAATAAATTGAAAGCAATTAATTACTATCAACAAGCTGAAGATTTACTATTATCAGAACTCAACTTAAAAGACTGGCAACCTACAGAAGAAACCATTGCTGTTAAGAGTTTTTCTGAATCTTTTCTATCCTCTGGTCGCCTCGACGCTGAATATTATCAACCGAAGTATGATCAACTAATTGAACGACTTGAGCAAAAAGTTCAACTTGCTTTTCTTGGTGATTTACTTACAGTTAATCAAAAGGGTCGACAACCTAATTATATTGAAGAAAACCGAAGATTTACTTAACTGTTTACCTGTTGTTAATTCTAAACACGTTCGAGCAGGCGAAGTAATTTTATCAGATAATCGTTATGCATATTTTCCAGAAAATGATAATCTTCTTAGTAATTCAAAAAGATGATATTCTTTTCAATGGTACAGGTGTTGGTACAGTTGGAAGATGTGCGCCATATTTTTATGAACAAGAAGCTTTACCAGACACAGAAGTTACAGTTCTTGAGAAGTGAATTCACTTGATCCAGTTTACTTATCAATTTATCTCAACAGTATTTCAGGGCAATTACAAGTTCAAAAACATTTGCAAAGGTTCATCAGGAAATATTAGAGTTTATCCTAGTGACATTACTCAATTTCTCATCTGGAATGCCCCTAACTCTGTTCAGCAAAAAATCAGAAACAAAGTTGAAGTCTCTCATCAAAAAAGAGAACAATCAAAACAACTACTAGAAATTGCTAAAACAGGAGTAGAAAAAGCCATTGAAACTGATGAAAGCATAGCTACAACTTGGATAAATCAACAACTTACAGCCCTGGGGATAGAATTGCCATAAAAAAAAGAGAAGTTGTGCGATCGCAACTTAACTAAAATCAAACCTCAGCAATCTTAACCGCCATAATACGCAAACGACGATAATCAGCATACCAACTTCCCTCATCATATAAATAGGGTTTACATTTCTGTTCTGTTTCTTGCAAAATCGCCTCCTTTTGTTCCTCTGGTATTCCAGCTAAAAAAGAATCTTCAGCAAACATTATTAACCAATTTCTTAACCCTTCTTCCCCTTGTAAAAGAGTCGGGCGATTTAATAACAAAGCGAAAGTTAACTCGAAACCATTTTTTTCTAACAAAGTTCCATATTCCACAATTCCAGGAAAATACCAAGGATTTTTTCCTGCTGTTTTGTAACCCGCTCCCTTTAGGGTTTCAGAAAGAGCATTGACAATTGTTTTAATATTTCCCTTCCCCCCAAATTCAGCTACAAAACGCCCTCCTGGTTGCAAGGCGCGGTTAACTCCTTTAATCACTTCTTCGGCATTCTTCATCCAATGCAATGCTGCATTAGAAAAGACGGCAGTAAATTCTTGGTTAAAATCTAACTTTTCCCCATCTTTTACCCTCAAATCTAATTGCGGAAAAAGGTGTTTTCCTTCTTCAATCATTTCTGAGGAATTATCAACACCAATAACCTTTGCCCCTTGGTTAGCAATTTCTTGGGTTAAATGCCCCGTACCACAACCGAGATCGAGAATTTTCTCTTCTGGTTGAGGGGTAAGCAATTCCTTAATTCCTGCCCCCATTTCTGCCACAAAAAAATGCTTGTCATCATAAAGTTGGGGATTCCAGTTTTGAGTCACAAAATATCTCCTAAATCAAGAAAAAATCAATTATTATACTGAAATTATCAATTCTTCTCTCTATTATCTATTATCTATTCCCTATCCCTTCTTTTTTAGTAGATGTCTATAATATTTTAATCTTGATCTATGCCAAAAATAGGATGTCATTGATAATCCCCCTGCCTAAACTCAATTAGAGAAATCATTGTCATCTACACAGGATTATGTTTAAAAAAGTCTCCTTAGTATTGTGTCTCGTTAATGGCATTATCTTTAGTAGTAATGCTGTTCAGGCTCAAGTCATAGAACCAATAATTCCCTTACCTTCTGATTCAGATGATTCAGATAACTCTATCCCAGTTATAGAATCAGAATCAGAAACTGAAATTGAGGAAGGTAAAGCTGTTTTAACCCCAGCGGATTTACCTGCTGGTTTTCAAACTTTACCCCCAGAATTTGCCGAACAAATAACTAATCAATTCAAACTCCTTAGCCAACAATTAGGGCAAGGAAATCTCCAACCAGAAGACTATTTTGTGTTAGTTAATCCTAATTTAGCCAACTTGCTAATAAGTTAGATGAGCGCATCCTAGAGTCATCCTCACCAACTGAAACTATGCTCAACGACAACTGATAACTGTCAGTAGCGCTACCTAGCTAAAATTCTCTGTTAGGGCGGGTTTATTTGGTTTAAGGTTAATCTTACAATCTGACTCAAAACCCGCCCCTACTATTGCCTCATTTTAGGCGTGTCATGCTGCTGGGACTTGTCATTATGATTAGGCATCAACGACTCCCTTTGCTAGAATTTTAGAAACATTACTTAATAATTATTCCTATGGAGCCGAAAGTAGAAATCTACACTTGGAGTCGTTGTCCTTTTTGCATAAGAGCGAAGGGATTGTTAGACAACAAAGGCATTCAGTACACAGAATATTGTATTGATGGCAAACCTGATGATAGGGAAGAAATGTCCCAAAGGGCTAACGGCCGTACTTCTGTACCACAAATCTTTATCAATGATGAACATATTGGCGGTTGTGATGATCTTTATGCTTTAGAATCAGCTAATAAGTTAGAGCCTTTGCTCGTTGGTAATGGCTAGTTGCTAATAGTTTTTCCCTCTATTCCCGATTTCCTGTATGAAATTTGCTTTTATCATAGACCCTTTAACCAAGCTAGATCCTGGACATGATAGTAGTGTTGCCATGATGGAATCTGCCCAACAACTAGGACATGAGGTTTGGGTAACTCAAGGGGAAAAGCTAAGCGTGGTTGAGGGGAAAGCTTGGGGGCTTTTGGAAAAAGTGGAACTTACCCCGGTGGAATTAGTGGAGGGGCGTTGGGTTTCTGTGGTTGATTGGTATCATATTTCCCAAGGAAGATTTCTGGCTTTGGAAGAAATGGATGCTGTGTTGATGCGAACAGATCCTCCTGTCACGATTCCTTACCTCTACACCACCCAAATTCTCGATTTAATTAATCCTGATAAAACCTTGGTTGTTAACAAGCCAAGGGGGATACAAGCAGCCAATGAGAAGCTTTATGCTTTGAATTTTAGCTCAGTTATTCCGGAAACCATTGTTACCCAAGATAAACAAGTTATTAAAGATTTCGTGGCAGAAAAAGAAGCAGGAGTCCTTAAACCTTTAGCAGGAAAAGCGGGAGAAGGAATTTTATTTCTTGCTGATGGTGATCCCAACTTGAATTCTTTAATTGAGATTAGTACCAAATGGGGAAAAGAGCCTGTGATGGTACAAGCCTATTTACCCGCTGCCAAAGAAGGAGATAAAAGAATTATTTTGCTGGATGGCAAACCCTTGGGGGCAGTTAACCGCATTCCCACCGGTAAAGAATTTCGCGGCAATATGGCTGTGGGGGGTAGGGTAGCAAAAGTGGAGATTACCCCCAGGGAAAAAGAAATTTGCGCGGCGGTTGCCCCGAAGTTAAAAGAGGATGGTTTATACTTCGTCGGTATTGATGTTATCGGCGGTTACTTAACCGAAGTCAATGTCACCAGCCCTACAGGTATCCGAGAAATTGATCGCCTCAATAACGTTAGTTTGGGGAAAGAAGTAATTCAATGGCTAGAAAATCGTTGTTAATTGATGATTGCAGCACATCTTTTTGTAACAAGTTAAGCTAAAGGGCAAGATAATCCGTAAAAATTTAGTATTGTTTTTACTGCTCAGGAAAAAAATTGCATCTCCCTTCCCGATTGACTATTAGCTTTTGAAAATAGCCTAAAAGTTTTAATTCTGCGTTCAGATTTTAAAGATGAATTGCTATATAAACTAAATGTCTTGATAATAAATGTTAAACATTAAATGATTAATGACATAACTTGTGTGAGGAGATGAACTAAGTGCCAAAGGCAAGGGGAATAGTAGGGGCAAGAAGACTCTTGGTCTTAACTGCGATTATTTGCAACTTAATGCCTACCGTTGCGAAAGCAGAATTAGGCAGACTAGGTGTAATTAAGAGTGGAGATAATGCCGGACAATGGACAGGTATCAATAGTCGTCTTCAAACTACTGGGGTTGATTACTGCATTATTGAGCAGGATAACTGGCAAGATAGCAGTGATTTAGCCGGGATTAAAGCTCTTTTTGTCCCTAACATCGAAACCTTGAGCGCTACTCAAGTTACGGCTCTTCAGAAATGGCTCGAAAGTGGAGGCAAAGTTGTGGTCAGCGGTCCTACTGGTAGCCTTTCACAGCCCCAAGTCCGTACTAAATTGCGATCGCTGTTGGGAGCTTATTGGGGTTTTTCTCTCTCCTCACCCGCCACCTTAGACCCCTTGCAAGTGAAGCAGAATCAATGGTTGGGGCGCAGAGACTTAGCTGGTACTATTCGAGGGGGAGTAGTTATTCCTTCCGGGGCTAATAGTACCACCGCAGCGGTTTGGGTTGCTGATGAAACTCGTCCTGCGGTGGTTGTTACAGATCGCTCTACATTCTTTGGTTGGCGCTGGGGGGTCGATACTGCCTCTGATGCTGATTTAGACCAAGCTTGGTTAGAAGCAGCCTTGAGTCGCTACGGACAGTTTGCCTCGGCAAGGGAGGCTGAGCCGGAATTTTGTAATTCTACTACAGCGAGTGAAGGTAATTCTGACCGTTGGTTAGAAGCGAGGCCTCCTTCTTCTCCAACAAATGTTCCCACTGTTCCTACTTCACCGAATGTAAACAGGCCATCAGCCCCAGTCTTGCCGCCTCGTCGCCCTTCTCCTACCAACAATTCAGGGGCGATAACTCCTCAGCGAATTCGGAGTATGGAGCGAGAATTGGTTGGTTTGATTGGTCGCTTTGAAAGTGCTTTGCTAGCTGCTGATGCAATTAATAGCAACATCAACTCACCTATTATTCAAACTATTGAGCGCTATACTAACACAGCTAATAAAAGCGGTGTAGGGGAGACGGGGAGAGGGGGAGAGACATTGATTTCGGGAAATAGTGTCGCTCAAAATAGTAACTTAACTACTCCTGGACATAAAGCTTTGGCTGAGGCGAGAAAAGGGCTGCAAAGCTTCCTTAGTTATGCAAAGCAGGGTAAATATGATTTGGCCCAAAGAGCTTGGCAACAAGCCCGCAACCAATTGTGGAATAATTATCCCACAGATCGTAAGTTAGCCGGTGCAGAAATCCGGGCTATTTGGTTAGACCGAGGAACCATTGTCAAGACTCGCTCTGAAGACGATTTAGCGAAGATTTTTGACCGCCTTGCTGCTGCGGGTATTAACACTGTCTTTTTTGAAACTGTTAATGCCAGCTATCCTATCTATCCTAGTAAGGTTGCCCCGGAACAAAACCCTTTGGTTAGGGGCTGGGATCCTCTGAAAGCAGCGGTTAAGCTAGCCCATGAGCGGGGGATGGAACTTCACGCTTGGGTGTGGATTTTTGCGGCTGCAAACCAAAGGCACAATGCCATACTCAATCAACCAGCAGAGTACCTTGGCCCTGTGTTATCCCGACATCCTACCTGGGCTGGTACAGATCGTCAAGGACAACCTTTTCAACGCAACACCTACAAAGCCTTTTTTGATCCAGGCAATCCAGAGGTACGCACCTATCTATTATCTTTGCTCTCAGAAATTGCCACTAACTACAACGTGGATGGGGTTCAATTAGATTACATCCGCTATCCTTTCCAAGATCCGCAAACAGAGTTGCTCTATGGTTATGGGGTGGCTTCTCGCAAAGAATTTTCTCGAATGACAGGGACTGATCCGGTGCAAATCAGTCCGAAAGATACGGCTCAATGGGCAAGGTGGAATCTCTTTCGAGTGCAGCAAGTAGATAACTTTGTGGCTGCAGCAGCCGAAATGCTACGGGAGAAGAAGCCTAATTTAACTATATCAGCAGCAGTGTTTCCTATAGAAAGGAAAGAGCGCTTAGACAAAATTCAGCAAAACTGGGAAGTTTGGGCAGAAAAAGGTCACATTGACCTAATGATGGCTATGAGTTATGCAGACAAAACCGATGATTTAGAAGACATTACCGAGCTTTTATTCCGCTACACTCCGAAAAGTTCTACCCTACTCATACCAAGTATTCGCTTGTTAGGTTTACCCGAAGAAGTAGCGGCAGATCAAATGCAATTATTGCGTAACTCTCCAACTACGGGCTACGGCTTATTTGCAGCAGAAAACCTGGATTCTAGCTTTGCAAATATTCTCAGACTAACTCAAGGTGGTGCAACAAGTAAAGCTGAACCTATCCCTCACCGCAAACCCTTTGAGGCAGCTATGTACCGTTATCAAAGTTTGCAGTTACAATGGAATTTTCTTCTTTCCCGCAATCAATTGGCGATGGATGAAGAAGCGATGAAGGAATGGGCAACCCAGGCAGATAGTTTAACTCTAGCCCTGCAAGCCCTAGCAGAAGATTCTTCACGCTCAAATTTGCTCTCAGCGAAAGCAAATTTAGCCGCATTTCGGGGTTTGTTTCGTAATTGGATGAAGCAAGAAGTTGGCACGAACCCTTATCAAGTGCAGGTTTGGGAAAATAGTTTAGCTACAGTGGAAGGGTTGTTGTTGTACGGGGAGAGAGTGGGAGAGTAGGAGACGGGGAGCTAGGGGGTAAGGGAAAGAAGTCGAGGGGAGGGTTTTTGTCGTTTCTTATCTGTAGTTCGTAGGGTGTCGTTAGCTGCAAGCGTAACGCACCATCTTGAAGTAAAAAAGCGAAGACGGTGCGTTAAGCGCTGAATCAAGATTGTGGTAGACTTGCCATAATTTTTCGCAGCGCCAACACACCCTACGTTGTAGAATCTAACCACAGGGGTTTGACAGATTGGACTTTTACTTAACTTGTTATCAATGCCTATTACTTTGTTCCCAATAGGTAATCTAAATGTCTGACAGCTTACTCAAGTATTTGTATACGCTATATACTTACAGGTATTTCTTTGGTTATAATAATTTAGGGTGAGGCACAATAAAAATACTGAGTCAATAACCAAGATTATGCTCATAGAATCTATTATCAGCGCCCTAACAAGTCTGGTTAATCCCAGTGAAATACTCAAGGATGAACTGAAGCGTAGTGAGACAGTTATTAAACTCCTCAAAAAGTTTAATCTTGATCCTGAACAACCTGCTAAGGAGTTTGCAGTGGTTTATGGCTATGCTTTGGTGGAGTATGGGGTGGGAAAACCGTCAACTATTTTGAATGTTTTTCGGCAACAGGAAGTTAAGAAAGCCTTTAAACAAGCTTTTGATAGTAATCAACCTCCTCTATTGTTTCAGGAAGTGGAAGAGTTTTTGACTGGGCATTCCTTGGGGCAGCAATTGATAGCCGAGAATCTTGATTGGCAACGGGAATTGGCTGAGTTTGTAGGTATCTTTTTAACCGTAGCGAAGCGAACTCGTACCCCGGCAGAAGTATTAGCTAATCAGCAATTGGGTTCTCTACATAAAAAACTGACTCAATTACAACAAACTTTAGCCAGTTTGCCGACAACGGAGAGTGTACAAGCAGCAATTACGCAATTAATCACTCAAAGCAACCTGGCATTGCCAGCCGCATCAAGGCATTGTCAAGCTGTTGAGTTGGGGCAGCAACTGTTAGATTGGTTTGAGACTTTGGGTTATGGGTTTGAAGGTTATGAGGTTTGGGAAGAGGAATATTTTGCGACGATTATTAATGTTCGGGCTTGGCGCAAAAACTATCGTCGCATTTTGGTGATGGGTATTGCGGGAGAAGCAGGGATTAGAGACGTGAATGCTTTGCAGGCTGCTGTAACTCAACAAAATACTCAAGACGGTTGGCTAGTTTCTGCGAGAAGAGTTAGTCAAGCAGCACGTAAAGAGGTGGAGAAGGAGGAAAACAATCACTTAACTTGTTGTACTTTTGATGAATTATTAGATGAAGATGCAAATTTCACTGCTTATTTAGATTGGTTAGCAGAAGAAGTACAACGGCGTAGCATTGACCGTTTTTATGTGCCTTTAGGTTGCACGAAAGAAGAGATTGATCCTGAATCTAAACAGAGATTGGGAGTTAGTTGCTACGGCGAAGAAGATGGTTGGATTGAGGGTTATGTTGATTTGTGGTTAAGTGATCCGGCGAAAGAACACCTTTCAGTTTTAGGGGAGTTTGGTACAGGAAAAACTTGGTTTGCTTTGCATTATGCTTGGGTAGCTTTGCAAAAGTATCAAACAGCGAAACAAAAAGGTTTGCCCCGTCCCCGTTTGCCTTTGGTTATTCCTTTGCGGGACTATGCTAACGCCTTGAAAGTCGAGTCTTTGTTTTCGGAGTTCTTTTTTCATAGATACGAGATTCCCCTCCCTAGTTACAGTGCCTTTGAACGACTTAACCGCATGGGTAAGCTGCTGCTGATTTTTGATGGTTTTGATGAGATGGCGGCGAGGGTAGATAGGCAAGAAATGATTAACAATTTTTGGGAGTTGGCTAAAGTTGTGGTTCCCGGTGCGAAGGTTATTCTGACTTGTCGTACAGAACATTTTCCAGAAGCAAGACAGGGCAGGGCTTTGTTGAATGCAGAATTACGTTCTTCTGTGGCGAATTTAACGGCAGAGTCTCCCCAATTTGAGGTTTTAGAATTAAATAAGTTCAATGACAAACAAATCCGTCAAGTCTTCTCTTTTCAGGCGCAACCGGCCACAGTAGAACAGATTATGGGCAACCAACAACTCCTGGATTTAGCCCGTCGCCCAGTGATGACAGATTTGATTTTAGAAGCGTTGCCGGATATTGAAAAGGGGAAACCTGTGGATATGTCCAGGGTTTATCTCTATGCAGTGCAACGGAAAATGGAACGGGATATTAAGGCGGAACGCACTTTTACATCTTTGGCAGATAAGCTTTATTTCCTCTGTGAGTTGTCTTGGGAGATGCTTTCTACTGACCAAATGAGTTTGAATTATCGCCTCTTTCCTGACCGCATTAGGGAGTTGTTTGATATTAAGGTGCAAGAGGAGAAAGATTTAGATCATTGGCACTACGATATGATGGGGCAAACCATGTTGGTGCGTAATTCTGAGGGAAATTATAGTCCCGCCCATCGTTCTTTGTTGGAGTTTTTTGTTGCTTATAAGTTAGCAGCAGAGTTGGGGGTTTTGGCAGAGGATTTTTTAGATGTGGTACAGCAGCAGTCTGATTTAGATAGAGAGGTTGCACCACAGAGTTATACTTGGTCTGAATATTTTAAGCGTCGGAGGAATAGTGAGGGGGAGATTGTTCCTATTGCAAGGTTAAGGGAATTTTGTTGTGAGTCTTTGGGGCGTTTGCGGGGAAGTTTAGGTTTGCAGCCTTTGGCTAAGGCGGTTTGGGATTTATTAGTGCCAATGGTGGATGAGGAGAAGGTTGGTAGGTTATTGGAGGTTGTGGAGGGGACGCGGGGGAAGACAGAAAAGGAGGTTGGTTATGTGGGAGGGAATGCAGCGACGCTTTTGGTTAAGGTTGATCCTTCTGGGTTGGAAGGTGAGGATGTGAGTGATTGTATAGTTTTAGGGGGAGATTTTGTCGGTGCAAACTTGCGTGATGTTAATTTTGCTCAAGCAAATCTTGCTAATTCTATTTTTCCTCAAAACTTTGGTACTATTTTTGCAATAGTTTTTAGTCCTGATGGAAAGCTTTTAGCTACAGGTGATGCTAATTGCAATGTTGTTCTCTGGGAAGTAGCTACAGGTAAACAGAGTTGGCTTGGTCAAGGTCATACTGACTGGGTAAGATCAGTTACTTTTGACTTAACAGGAAAGATTATAGTTAGTGGTAGCTTCGACCATACTATCAAACTTTGGGATGTACATAGTGGAGAATGTTTAGCTACTTTCCGAGGTCATACTAGTCGAGTCCATTCAGTGGCTATTAGTCCTGATAATTACACCCTAGCTAGCAGTAGTCAAGATTGTACAATCAAGCTTTGGAATTTAGCTTCAGGTACTTGTCTGTATACTTTGCTAGGACATACTGAGGCAGTACGTTCATTAGCTTTTAGTCCTAATGGTCAACTTTTAGCTAGTGGTGATAGCAATCATCAAATCAAACTTTGGCACTTACGAACTAGAGAATGCTGTCGAACTCTGCAAGGTCACAATCATTCAATCAAATCAGTTGTTTTTAGTCAAGATGGTAACATCCTGATTAGTGGAAGCGATGACCAAACAGTGAAACTATGGAATGTAGAGACTGGAGAATGTTTTCAGACTTTAGAAGGACATACTTTTTCAGTAAGATGCGTGACTATTAGTCCCAACGATACAACTATTGCTAGTGGAAGCTATGACAAAACAGTAAAATTATGGGATGTAAAGACAGGAGAATGTTTACACACTTTACAAGGACATACGAATTGGGTTAGATGTGTTGCCATTAGTTCTGATAGTACAACTATTGCTAGTGGTGGTGATGACCAAAGTATCAGGTTATGGAATAGCAAGACTGGAGAATGTTTACAAATTTTACAAGGTTATACAGGATCAGTTAGAGGAGTAGAAGTATGTCCGGATGGCAGAACAATTGTTAGTTGTAGTGAAGATAGTATTGTCAGAATTTGGGATTTCTTCTCTGGTAAGTGTCTGAAAACTTTACAGGGACATACCAGTCGTGTTAATGATTTAGCTATTACTCCAGATGGCAAAGTTATTGTTACTAGCAGCTATGATAAAACTATTAAGCTATGGAACAAACTAACAGGTGAGTGTTTACAAACTTTGCAAAGACACAATCGACCAGTTAGTTCTGTAGACATTAGTTGTAACGGAAAACTATTAGTTAGTGGCAGTGCAGACAAAACTGTTAAGTTATGGGATTTAGCTACAGGAGAATGTTTAAAAACACTACAAGGACATGATGATTGGGTTTGGTCAGTAGCTATAAGTCCTGATGGTGAGTACATTGTTAGTAGTAGTGGCGATCGCATAGTCAAAATTTGGGAAGTTTCTTCTGGGCAATGTCTAAGTACTTTACAGACAAATGTTACCTGTTTTAACTCAGTAGCAATTAATCAAGATGGGCAAACTTTAGTTATGGGGAATGATGATTATACTGTAAGTGTTTGGAATTTTCGGACAGGTAAGTGCCTGAAGAATTTACAAGCTCATAATAAGATTGTAACTACAGTAACGTTTAGTCTTGATGGTCAATTTATTGCTAGTGGCAGTGTTGATCGCACCATAAAATTATGGGATGTAGAGACAGGAAAATGTCTCAAAACTTTAACAGGACACACTAATTTAATACAATCAATAGCGTTTAATGTTGATGGAAAAACTCTTATTAGCGGTAGCAATGACGAAACCATTAAAATCTGGGACATAGAAACAGGGCAATGTCTCAAAACCCTCAGCAACAAACCCTACGCCAACATGAACATCACCGGAGTTAAGGGACTAAGCACAGAAGAAATTAATTCTCTCAAAGCCTTGGGCGCTGTGGAAAAATTATATACCGCTACGGATTAAAATCCCTAGCTAACAGCTAAACTCATCTCAAGATGACTCGGAATCCTTGTATTTTCAATCAGAAAAACTCCCTGCTATTTCCCTATCTCTCATCGTTGGTTAGTTATCTTCAGATAACTTTGGCTGTTAGCCTGAAATTTATTTCTAGGCGGGATTGATGACCTTCTTGAATTGGATATCTCAGAAGTCTTGCCCTATCTAGCTTAGATGCAATAAAAGCTATTATAAAAGATAAATGTTTAATGTTTAATGATCAATGACGACATATAGCCTTATTTATAAAACGGTTCGTCAAATTCCGGTGGGTAAAGTTGCTACCTACGGACAAATAGCGGATTTAGCAGGACTTTCTGGTAAAGCGCGTGTAGTCGGATATGCCTTATTTCGGGTAGATACGGCTGCTGATGATATTCCTTGGCATCGAGTAGTTAATGCTAAAGGCGAAATTTCTTATTCCGACTTGCGCCAAGGTGGTGATTATTTACAGAAGAATTTGTTGGAAGAAGAAGGTATTGAATTTGATGCTAAAAATAAAATCAATCTCAAACAATATCAATGGCGAAGGTAGGGAATAGGGAGTAGGGTTCGCGTAGCGTTGCCGTAGGCTACAGGGTTTGAAAACTTTATTCGGTCGATTTTATAGCGAGTTTATCTTAACCGGATTTGGTATCACTAGGGTTGATTGTTCTTTTTATTAGGTAATCCCGATACCAAAACATTCTGTAAAAAGAGCTTGAGTTTGGACAAAAGCATCTTCCAAATTTTGGCGATCGCTCTCATCTCGTAGACCAAAATAGGGCCAGTGATCAATAAAACGACCAAAGAGTTTTTCGCAGTCTTCTCTGTACTTGGCGGTATCTAAGAAGCGAATAAAGCCTTTATCTCTGGTAAAAGTCGCTTCGGACGCATAGTTTTTGTATTGACAAATAAACCTTTTTGAACTCCTTGAGCAGCAAGTTTTTCTTCGTGATTATGAAAACGAAACTGCATCACCGCAGAAGCATTTCTTAACTCCGATAACCATAATTGCACTTGAACGCCATTCCCTAAATATAAAGGTAATTTATAATCAATGCTAGTATGCACCAAAACAGGAGCAAACCCTTGTTTCATGATTTCATGGGTAGGCATTCCTATGGCTTCCAATAGTTTAATTCTACCGATTTCCATCCACTGAATATAAACAGAATTATTAACATGACCCATAAAATCAATTTGATAAGTATAAATATCTAAATCAAAAACAATTTTCTGCATAGTTTAAGCTGTCACTTATTACTTATTACTTACCTAACCCCACACCCGACGCAAATTCAAGATAAAGCCCGGTAACACTTCCTCACCAGATAACCCAGCAGGATTCTCTAACACCTCTACCATTAATTCCGGGCGATAAATTTCCACTCGCCGATGCTGCGGATCTATCAACCAACCTAGTTTTGCTCCATTATCAATGTACTCTCTCATCTTACTTTGCAACGACTTGAGAGTATCGGAACTAGAACGTAACTCAATGACAAAATCGGGGCAAATATTAGCAAAAGTTCCTTTCTGTTCTATAGTAAGCCCGTCCCAACGTTCCTGGCTAACCCAAGAAGTATCAGGGGCGCGAATTGCACCATTGGGCAAAGTGAAGGCTGTGGAAGAGTCAAAAGCTTCACCCGGTTCCCCTGCATTACGCCACCATAAATACAGTTCCCCAGACATACTCCAATTACGTCTTCCGGTTTCCCAGCCTGTTGGTGGATTCACAACTAACTCTCCTTGTGATGTCTTTTCTAGTCTTAAGTCTCGATTTACTACTGCTAAGGCTGCAAACTGTTCTTGGGTAACGTGCAGTTTAATCTCCTTGGGTAACTCAAGTGACAAGGTTTTAGTTTCAGTTTCAGGCTGTGTTTGTAGCATCTTGATATTTAGATAGGAGTGAGGGGAGATGGCGAAGTAATAAGTAATAAGTTAAGAATATACTATTCCCTATGGGGGTGACTTGGTAACGCTGTAGATGTCAAATGTTAAATGATTATCTATTTGCCTATTTTCTGCCGTATCCTTCTTACTAAAATATCTACTTCTGGTAACTTCAAAAAAGTAATCAAAACAGCAAAAACCAATAAAGCCGCTGTTGCCCCAGAAAGAAATTGTAAAACTAATAGCAGTAAATTATCGTCACCAAAAAACTTTTGAAAACCCCAACTAGTTCCCCAACTTGCTAAACCGGCTGTGGCGCTACACAGAGTTATATTCAATAAAGCTAAACCCCATTCTGCAAAAGGTAAACCGTTGATCTTACGATTTAATGCCCATAAAAGTAGGGTCATAGAAACAACATTAACCCCGATAGTAGACATGATTAAACCTGGAGTTGCGAAAGCTTTAACTAAAAGAAAATCTAACAACCCGTTGAGGAAAATATTGAAGATACTAATACGAAAAGGAGTTTCTCCATCTCCTAAAGCGTAAAACACCCTCACCAAAACATCCCTCCCTAAATAAAAGAACATCCCTGCCCCATAAGTCATTAAAACGGGGGCCACAATTAAGGATGCTTCTTTATCAAAAGCAAAACGTTCATAAACAATACGAACAATGGGAATTCCTAAAGAGATAAAAATTGCACTTAAAGGCAACATTGTTAGGGCAGTGAGGAGTAAGCCTTGACGAATGCGGATTTTTAAATCTGGCCATTGTTCGGGGGAAGTAAGGCGAGAAAACACAGGCAACATGGGAACCAAAATCATGTTAGAAATGATTCCTAAAGGGGTTAACACAATCAGGTTGCCAAACTTCATTGCCGCAGCAGCACTTGGGATGTAGGATGCAAAAAAGAAGTCTGTGTAAACGTTGATGTGTAACATCCCGGAAGAAAGGGTTGCAGGCAACATCACCTTCATCACCTCTTTCAACCCAGGAATACGCAAGTCAAAACGTAGCCGCAACCCTCCCAAACCAGAACGCAATTGGGCTAAGAGTTGCGCCAACCATTGTAAAATTGCCCCAACAAGGGTTCCTCCTGCTAGGATTAAGCCGCCAAACTCTGCATATTGAGGATCTGAGATTTGTTCCCCTAACTGAAAAGCTAATGCTCCCAAACCAAACATAATCGCTAAGCTAGAAAACAAAGGACTGACACTAGGCAACCAATATTGATCCGCAGCGTTGAGAGTACCAAAACCAATGCCAATTAACCCCGCTAAAAGTGCCAGAGGGGCCATAATTTGTAATTGTTGAACGGCGATCGCCCGTACTTCCGCTTCTAAACCGGGGGCGAGGAGATCGATAAAAGTCCCGGCGAAGATAATTAGTACAACAGTAACAACTAAAAGAATCCCACTAACCAAAGTTGTTACCGCTTCTACTAAAGGCGCAGCTTCTGATTTATCTCGCTTAGCAAGGACACTAACTAAGGCACTATGGAAAGGGCCATTAATTCCTCCTAAAAGAATTAATAAAAATCCGGGAATCACATAGGCATAAACATAAGCATTAGCAACTGGCCCCACTCCAAATGCAGCCGCGATCGCTTGTTCCCGTACTAAACCGAAAACTTTACTAATCAAGGTGGCAACGGCGACAATACCCGCAATGCCAGCTAGGGAACGAGAGGTTTTTTTCTTGACAGACACAAATGGCTTAAAATAGGGAGATTAAAGTGCTTCAGTCTTATTTAACCGCGAATTGGTGAATATGTAGAGATGTTTTTGGGTTAGGCACTCTTACAATAGTTTTTTCTGGTCGCCTTATCACCCCATGATTAATTTATCTCTACAACCAAAACTAAGCATATTCTAATTAACTCTCTCTAAACTAGGTTTTCAGGAAAGTGTGTTGCTTTTTACTTAGCCCTATTCGATAATTTCTGTAAAATGGGTACTAAGAACCTAATTTTTGTCTCGGTCAATTACTTCTAAGATTTATCTACTTTTCTCTGTTTAATGGGTGCAAATATTAAGCTTATCAGGCCTTAAAAAAAGTACTTTTGCAAAAGGTTACTAGTAACTGATGTGACCTGTTGCTGATTACATATAACCCAAACCCAAATGCCTAATAGCTTAAAAACTAACCTCTAATTTACCTAACATCCATTCTGAGAGAACTAACCCATGATGACGGACTTGTTTTATAATGAACTTCCCTATTTAGATAATTTTATTGAGTTTACTGAATTAAATCGGTTTCGCTCTATTCCCCTTGATTGGTATATTGTGATTACCGATGTTATTGGCTCAACCAAAGCCATAGAAGCAGGCAAATATAAAGATGTTAATTATCTGGGTGCATCTTCTATTGTTGCGGTTTTAAATATTGCTGATAAGTTAGAAATCCCTTTTGTTTTTGGAGGTGATGGGGCTTCTTTAGCTATACCTCCCTCCCTTTATCTGGCAACAAAAAAAGCTCTTTTAGGTTTGAGAAAATTAGCAAAAGAAGAGTATGATTTAGACCTGCGGGTAGGGGCAGTACCTATAGAAGAGGTTATCCGCGCAGGCTACGAGGTTAAAATTGCTAAATGGCGAGTTTCAAAGAACTATTCTCAAGCTGTTTTTATTGGTGGTGGATTAACTTACGCCACAGAATTAATTAAAAGTTCTGTCAATTCCCATCTTTATCAATATTCTTGTTCTAATACAGACTTTTCCCATAATGAAGTTAGTTTAGAAGGGCTAGAATGTCGCTGGCAAGACATTTTCAGCAAATCAGGTGAAACCATTAGTTTGATTGTGCAAAGTACTGATAGAAATTTTGATTCATCTCACCAAGTTTATCGCAACTTCCTGAAGAAAGTATATAAACTATACGGCATCCAAAATGATTATCATCCTGTCACTAAAGAAACTTTGAATTTAAGTTTTAGCTACCGCAATTTACGTTCAGAGGTTAATAGTAGAACCCAAGGGCAAGGTGGTTTACATAAAGGTTTGTGTTTTCTTAAATTAGCTTTTATTAATGCTCTGGGTTGGTTGTTAATGAAGTTTGAACCTCGGTTAGGAGATATGGACTGGGGTAAATATAAAGATATTTTGCTTGCTACCTCAGATTACCAAAAATTTGATGATATGTTGCGTATGGTTATTGCTAGTAATAGTAGCAAAAGAAAACAACTGGTTAAATATTTAGAAAAGCAATTCCGGGCAGGAAAGCTAGTTTACGGCATTCATAAATCAGATCGTGCCTTGATGACTTGTTTAGTGTTTGAACGTAATGGCAAACAAGTTCACTTCGTTGATGGGGCGGATGGTGGTTATACTTTAGCTGCTAAAGCAATGAAACAGAAAATCGAGAGTCAATCGCTGATGGCTAATTACTAAAAGAAATAAGATGTCGCGATTATGTGCTTCAATACATCATTGTTGAACTTCTAATCTTTAGCCAACTTGCTTTACCAATATCCTCCCTTGCTTCCTGGTGTCCTACTCCGCCGCTACAAACGCTTTCTTGCTGATATTGAACTAGCTTCAGGAGAAGTCATTACTGCCCACTGTGCCAACACTGGCCCCATGACAGGTTTATGTAGCTCAGGAAGCCCTGTACAAGTATCCCGTAGCAACAACCCCAAACGAAAATTAGCTTATACTTGGGAACTGATTCAAGTTGAGGATAACGAACCAACTTGGGTTGGCATAAATACTGCCCTACCTAACCGAGTTATTAAGTTAGCATTAGAACAAAAACTATTCCCTAGTTTAGGGAAGGAATATAATAAGATTCGCCCGGAGTTTCCCTACGGTAAAGAAAAAAGTAGGGTTGATTTTCTATTAACAGGGGAATCTTCACAAAAGTCAATTTATTTAGAAGTTAAAAATACTACCTGGGCAAATAAAAGATTAGCTATCTTTCCTGATACGGTAACAACAAGAGGACAAAAACATTTGCGAGAACTCACCTCTTTATTGCTGGAACATCGCTCTATAATTCTTTATTTTATTAATCGGGAAGATTGCACAACTTTTTCCCCTGGAGATTCAGTTGATCCTGAATACGGCAAGCTTCTACGCCAAGGGATAGATGCCGGGATAGAAGTTTTACCCTGTCGTTTTAAGGTAACGCCAGCGGGTATTGAATATTTAGGTCTAGCAAAATTGGTCATTAAGAAACTTTAATAAATATTAAGTATAATTAATACTATTGAGACACCAAACTGTATAAACAAAATGAAGAAACTAGCCCTATTTGCCAGTATTTTTAGCTTGGCAACCCTTGCTACTTTTCCTGCCGTAGCAGAAGTAAAAGCAGAGGAAGTAATTTCTCAAGCAACTCCCCAGGAAACTTCTACTCCCGTTGGCAATATTGTCCAAGTTGCCTCCAGTAACGATTCTTTTGATACCTTAGTGGCTGCGGTACAAGCTGCAAACTTAGTAGATACCCTTTCTAGTCCCGGTCCTTACACTGTTTTTGCTCCTACTGATGCCGCTTTCGCAGCCCTCCCTGAAGGCGCATTAGAAGTATTGCTTAAGCCTGAAAACAGAAACTTGCTTGTTAAAGTACTCAGCTATCATGTTGTCAGTGGGGAAGTAAAATCTACCCAGCTTAGAACTGGTAGGGTACAAACCCTTGGCGGTGGTATTGCTGTACGAGTTTCTCCTAATAGGGTAATCGTCAATGGCGGTAGTGTAGTTTTAGCTGATGTAGATGCTAGCAATGGAGTCGTCCATGCTATCAATACTGTCTTGATGCCCCGTAGTTTAAGGAATCAAATTGTCAGCTTAGTTAATGCTCGTTGACATCCTTGAAAATGTTGTTCTGGGATGAGGCTCTTCTTGGGATTGGATTATGCCTTGCCCAAACATCATCACAGCTATGATTGGAGTACTCTAGGTTTTTCGCAATGGCTGAAAAAACTTACGGTTGGATAGAGCGATCGCTTTCCACAATCCATCAAGCTAATTGGTATCGAACTGTTCGCCCCATTAAAGGTTGTACAGGGGCTATGGTGGAGTTAGAAGGACAATCAGTAATTAACTTTGCCAGTAATGATTACTTAGGGTTAGCAAGAGACAAAAGGCTGATAGAAGCTGCGGTGGCAGCAACCCAGGAATTTGGTACTGGTAGTACAGGTTCACGGTTACTAAGTGGACATCGGCAACTACATCAACAATTAGAAGAGGGAATCGCCTCTCTGAAACAAACAGAAGCCGCTTTAGTATTTAGTTCCGGCTATTTAGCCAACTTAGGAACCATCGTTGCTATAGTCGGGCAACGAGATTTAATTCTCAGCGATAACTATAACCACTCTAGTTTAAAAAACGGCGCTCTTTTAAGTGGGGCTAAGGTAATAGAATATAAACACTGCGATGTCCTTGACTTAAAAACCAAGCTGCAAGAACATCGCCATCAATATCGCCGTTGTTTAATTATCAGTGATAGCGTCTTCAGCATGGATGGGGACTTATGCCCCCTACCAAAAATATTGAGTTTAGCAGAAGCCGAAAATTCTATGGTTTTGGTAGATGAGGCCCACGCCACAGGAGTCATGGGGGCAAGAGGGGCAGGTTGCGTAGAACATTTTGACTGCACAAACCACGAATTGATTCAGATTGGCACTTTAAGTAAAGCCTTGGGAAGTTTGGGAGGCTACGTAGCTGGTTCAGCGAATTTAATCGATTTTCTCAAAAATCGCGCCCCTAGCTGGATTTATACCACTGCCCTTTCTCCTGCCGATAGTGCTGCTGCCCTTGCTGCTATCAAAATTGTTCAAACAGAACCCCAACGCCGGAATAAATTATGGTGTAATGTCAAGCAATTAAAAGAAAACTTAACTCAAAACCCAAAATTTTCTCTCTTAGCTTCAGATTCACCAATCATCTGCCTAGAATTAGCCAGTGCAACTCAAGCTTTAGCTCTGGCGAAAAAACTCCAAGAAAATGGCATTTTTGCCCCTGCCATTCGCCCTCCCACAGTACCAACTAGCCGCATTCGCTTTTCTTTGATGACAACCCATGCCCCAGAACATTTGCAGAAGTTGGTTACAGTTCTTAATCAGATAAAGTAGTGAAAACGATCTAAAAGTTATTCGTCATCCAGATACTTCGACTCAAGTTCCTCTTTCTCTCGCTTAAAACTTTCTTCCAATTCCTGCATTTGTTCTTCACGGGTTTCTATTTCCAAGAGACGGCGAGTTAAATCTTGGTTTTTCAAGGTTAATTCCTGCCGCCATTCTTCAATCTTGGTTTTCTCTGCTTCCATTGAGCCAGAAGAGGCTGTATTATTGCCAAGAAATTGATTTACTAAACCTAAAACCCAATCTTGCGCTTCTTCAGCGCTAATAATTGTTCCATCCTCTTTTAGATCCACCAATACCAAATTACCTTCCCCTATCATAGGCCCTTCGGTAAGACTTTCTTCTAAAAGACTAACTGGTTTTTCATCGCCCAATGACCATTTACCATCAGCTTCCTGACGAGCAAGAATTTGTAATTCCATCTTGCCTGAAATGGTATTTTTTTGCACTTTTGCTAGGTGTAACATTTAATTTGTCAGTGGTCAGTGGTCAGTGGGTTAGAGGCTGTGAGTTAAGCATTTTGAGCTTATAAATGAGCGGAATAGCAAGTTTAAACCGACAACCTGTAACCTGCAAATAGTGACAAAAAATTTTACTGCAAACGCTCTAGGCGTTTGTGTAAAATTTCTGATTGTTTTTTTGCTTCTGCTAGATTATCCCTTGCACCTTGCACCACATCAGGAGGGGCTTGGTTAATAAAGCCAGGATTGTTGAGACGACTAGTGAGAGATTTTATCTCTTTGTCCAATTTACTCAAGTTTTTCTCTAGCTTAGCTTGTAAGACTTCCACATCAACAATATCAGTCAAGGGTATCAGTACCTGTACAGTGCCAACAACCCCAACGATGGCTTTTTGGACTTCTTGGTTAGTTTCTTGGGTAATTGTTAATAATTCTACTTTTCCTAAATCTTGAATGTAGTCTTGGCCTGCTGTTAATATACTTTCTTCAGTGAGACTGTCGCTTTGTAAAATAACAGGCGTTTTTTGATTTGGTTTAATATCTGCTTCTGCACGTAGGTTGCGAATTATCCCCACTACCCCAAAAATCAGTTCAAAGGCTTCTTCTAAATTAATTTTGCTAGAGGGGCTATCTTCAATGTTAGCAACCTCAGAAGAATTAGCTGCTAAAGAAGAAGTAGCCTTAACTTCTTTCTTTTTGAGTTGAGGTGAGGCTTTAAAATCGACATTCCCAAGAATTTGTTCTACCAAATTTCCAGATATTTTCTTTACCTCTTGGCGAGTTTGGGATTTTAATAAATAGCGAATAGCAAACCAAATTGTGTAACCAACACCAATTAGTTCAAAGGTTGGTAATACCAAAGGAATTTTGTTGATGTTGTTTAATGCCCCTCCTATGGCTTGTAGGGCAATAATGGTTACAGCAGCTAAACCTAACCAAACAAGGGGTTTTTGATAGTTACCAAAGATTTTAGCTGAGGTAGTGGGGAACTCAGCCAGAAAATTCATTACCTCGTTACTAATTTGTTTGAAATCGCTTCCTAAAGGTTGAGAAGGAGAAACGTTTTTTTCTGATGTGCTTGTAACCCCAACTTGATATGGGGCTAAAGATAAGGTAGCAATATCTGCCAAATCAATTGCCCCAACTTCTGGATAAGCTTGCAGGGCTAAAGTATCTCCTTCTTTTTGGGTTAAGGTATGCCAAATTTCTTCGGTAATATGAGGCATGAAAGGATGAAGTAATTTGAGGATGCCTTCTAAAACATAGGCTAGAGTTTGTTGGGCAACCCGGCGAGAAATTGGTGCAGTATCCTCTCTTAAGCGGGGTTTAACCAATTCTATGTACCAGTCGCAAAAATCTCCCCAAATGAACTCATAAACTCCTTTAGCAGCTTCTCCTAAACCATAATCATCGAGATATTCCCTGGTTTGCTTAACGACTTTATCAAAGCGAGTTAAAATCCAGCGATCGCTTAGTTCCAAAGCCTCTATTTTGGGCATTCCCAAGGCTTCAGGATTTTCCCCTTCAAGGTTCAACATCACAAACCTTGAAGCATTCCAAAGTTTGTTAGCAAAGTTACGAGATGCTTCCACAGAAGCTGATTCGCTCTTTTCCCGGTCATATTCTAAGCGAATATCCTGCCCTGCCCCCGCCACTTCTTTAATCAAGGTATAACGGAGGGCATCTGTACCATATTTATCAATTAGTAGTAGGGGATCAATACCATTACCGGCACTTTTTGACATCTTCTTGCCATTTTCATCCCGAACCAAACCGTGGATGTAAATATCCCCAAAAGGTATTTTCCCTGTAAAATGACCAGACATCATCGTCATCCGGGCTACCCAGAAAAAGATAATATCAAAACCCGTCACCATAATAGAATTAGGGAAATAGGCTTGAAAATCTGCTGTTTCTTCAGGCCAACCTAAAGTAGAAAAAGGCCATAAACCAGAGGAAAACCAAGTATCAAGAACATCAGGATCTTGCTGAATTTGTACCTCTTCTCCAAACTTGGCAACCGCTTTTTCTTTCGCTTCTTCTTCGTTATCTGCAACTACAAAAGGTGTCTCATCGGTGATTTCCCCTGCGGTTTCACTAACAGCATACCAAGCCGGAATTTGATGTCCCCACCACAGTTGCCGCGAAATACACCAATCTTTTAATTTTACTAACCAATCCCGATAAACTTTGGCCCAACGTTCTGGGATAAAATGGGGCGCACCTTCATTATCTAAACTAGCTAAAGCTTTGTCGGCTAAAGGACGAATCTTCACAAACCACTGAGTAGAAAGTAATGGTTCGATGGGAACTTTGCCGCGATCGCTATAAGGGACAGCATGATGATAGTCTTCTACCCTAACTAAAAAGCCTTCCTCTTCCAACTGCTTAACAACATTCTTCCTAGCCTCAAAGCGATCTTGTCCCACAAAGTGACCAGCATTCTCATTAAGGCTACCATCCTTGTTGAGAATATTAATAAACTCCAGTTGATGACGCTTGCCCATTTCAAAATCGTTGGGATCATGGGCAGGGGTTACTTTAACGCAGCCTGTACCAAATTCTTTATCTACCAACTCATCAGCAAAAATGGGAATTTCTCGACCCACAATTGGTAAAATCACTGTTTGACCAATCAAATCTTGATAGCGTTCATCCTCTGGGTTAACAGCAATTCCTGTATCCCCCAACATCGTTTCTGGTCTTGTCGTTGCCACTTCTACATAGCTTTCACTATCTTTAAGGGGATAACGCAAATGCCAAAGATGCCCATCAACTTGCTTATTTTCTACCTCAATATCAGAAACCGCTGACTGGGAAGCAGGACACCAGTTAACCATATACTTCCCACGATAGATTAGCCCTTCTTCGTAGAGTTGGAAAAAGGCTTTCCTAACGGTTTTCGATATGCCTTCATCAAGGGTAAAACGTTGTCGTGACCAATCAGCAGAAAGACCCAAACGTTTTAATTGATTAGCAATATTATCACCAGATTCTTGCTTACATTGCCAAGCAAGCTTGAGGAATTCTTCTCGCCCCAGATCATAGCGAGTTTTTCCTTCTTCCCTTAAGCGCCTCTCAATTACCGCGTGTACAGCTATACTGGCATGATCAGTTCCTGGCAGACACAAAGTATTTTGTCCTAGCATCCTGTGGTAACGTACCAAGGTATCAATCAAAGCAGCTTCAAAAGCGTGTCCCATGTGCAAGCTACCTGTCACATTAGGAGGAGGGATAACAATGCTATAGGGTTGATCTTTATGTTGGGGATCGGCCTCAAAGACGCGATCTTCTTCCCAGTATTGTTGCCACTTCGCTTCAGCAGCGGTGGGGTCATATTTTTTGGGCAAGCTGGGTATATTTGCAGTCATAGAAAGAATCGTACTGACAGAAGCAGAAGTCTTATGTTCTTTTCAAATTTTGCCACACTGACCTACGCTTTTACTCATTACTCTAAGGGCTATTTAAGATGTTTCCTCTTTTGACTGTCAACTTCAAGCTCTAATTTTGTGCTTTTTTGATGAAAACAGAATAGTGAAATCTGCTCAACTTCTACAGCCTTTATTTTCTAGCACCAGGATTATTTGTAACCTAAAATCTGTAAATTTTTGTAAAGAAGAGGGAACTTTCCTTAGACAAGAAAGGAATAAGGGGTTTCTCTAGCTAATTAATTTCCGCAAACATCTTTAACAAAAGAACTGATTACAGTCAAAACTTCGGGCAGAATTTCATGCCCCATCTCAAACTCACGATAATCTACTTGCACTCCTAATTTATTTAATTCATCTCTAGCTTGTTGGGCTAGTTTTAGGGGTACAACTTGGTCTTGTTTACCATGAACAATCAATACAGGAGGATTACTTTCCCCATCTTGGGGAGGAGAGTGAAGATAACCGCTTAAACTGCAAATACCGGCTAAAGGCAAACTCAATCCTACATCTAAAGCCATAGCTCCTCCTTGAGAAAAGCCAGCTAAGATAGTTTGAGAAAGAGAAATACCCGTCAATGCTTCTAATGATAAAAGCCAATCTCTTAACTTTTGGCGACTTTCCGGTAAACCCAAATAGTCTGACTTTTCTAGAGCATACCAAGCCTTTCCGCCTGGGGCTTGAGGATGAGGAAAGGGGGCATCCGGAAAAACCATTTGGTAATCCGGAAGTTGTAACATGGGCGCTAAAGAAGCTAAATCTCTAGAATTTGCTCCCCAACCATGCAAGCCAACTAGCAAATGAGTAGGAGATTTTCCAGATGTAGGTTTGAGTTTAATTGCTTGTAAAGACAGAATTTTTCTCCGGAAAATATAACGGTTTAATCAGTAATTTTAGGGGGTTAGGAAAGTTATTAGTAACCTTGAGATCAACTTCACAAAAAGCATCATTAACAATAACTAACTTCTCATAATTTCTTTAATTTTAAAGATTTCATGTAGATTAACCCAATTAGCTATTTTGGTCGTGGCGGTTAACAATAGTTATTTGTTATCTTTGCCTAGGGTAGTAATCCCTACAAACAGCTTTTATTTTCATAATTTTCAGTTCATTAATTGGCTCATTGTATCTCTACAAAGTTTTAGGAGAAAACTATCATGGTAATGTCTCAAGAAGTTGCTCAGGCTAAACCTGTATCTTTCCCTTCCCTTGGCACTCCCACAGAAACCCGTCCTTGGGGTTCTTTTACTACTTTAGAAGAAGGTAATGGCTACAAAATCAAACGCATAGAAGTAAAGCCAGGGCATCGCCTTAGCTTGCAAATGCACCATCACCGTAGTGAGCATTGGATTGTTGTTTCTGGTACAGCTAAGGTTGTTTGTGGAGACACTGAAGAAATTTTAGCAAGTAATCAATCAACCTATGTTCCCCAATGTACTTCCCATCGGTTAGAAAATCCTGGGGTAATTAATTTAGTGTTAATTGAAGTCCAAAATGGCGAATACTTAGGAGAAGACGATATCATTCGTTTTCAAGATGATTATGCCCGTAAGTAATTATTGATATTTCCTTTGATTTGGCTTATCCCTGCTTGAAAGACAGGGGTTTGCGCCTTCCCGGATTTACCTGCAAAATTCCGAATTAACTTGCCATGATTGAGCTTAGTTCAGCAGCTAGAAAAGAAATAAAAAGATTGCAAGTAACCCGCCATCAAGTTAATAGCAACTTGCGTTTAGGAGTCAAGTCTGGAGGTTGTGCCGATTTTTCTTACACCCTTGATTTTGCTGAAACAGTGAACCCAGAGGATAGTATTTGGGAAACTGATGGCATCTCTATCGTCGTAGAAAATCAGAGTCAGCCCTACCTTCAAAACTTAACTTTAGATTTTACAGAAGATTTAATGGGGGGAGGTTTTCGCTTTCATAATCCTCTAGCTTCTAACACCTGCGATTGTGGCTATTCCTTCTCAGCTAAAGTCTAGAATTTTATCTCGTCGATTTTATTGACATAGATGGTTTTAGCTTCTATGATTAGAGTTTGTCAACTATGGCAAATCCATGACTATCCTGGCTACACATTAACTCATGCCCACTATTCAACAACTTATTAGAGACGAAAGATCCAAAGCCAAAAAGAAAACTAAATCCCCTGCCCTCAAGCAATGTCCTCAGCGCCGTGGAGTTTGTACAAGAGTTTACACAACCACACCCAAAAAACCAAATTCAGCATTGCGTAAAGTGGCTAGGGTTCGTTTAACTTCAGGCTTTGAAGTTACTTCTTATATTCCAGGCATTGGTCATAACTTGCAAGAACACTCTGTAGTATTAATACGCGGTGGCAGGGTCAAAGATTTACCTGGAGTTAGATACCACATCATTCGCGGAACCCTAGATGCTACTGGGGTTAAAGATCGCCGTCAAAGCCGTTCCAAGTATGGCGCTAAGAAGCCAAAATAGATCCTAATAATCAGCTTCGACTCGTGTTTAATTGAAATTGATATAGCGAAGCCGAAATATAATGCTGTGATAGTTTTCAGCACTCTATTATTGCTGTTATAAAAAAGGAAATACTGCTTTCTAGCGCTTTATGCAATAGCAATACAGCGCAATTCCCATAAGCAAATTGGCTAAAGTCTAAATAACTAATTTGGTTACAAAAATAGAGAATCAGCAATCTTAAGGATAAATAGTTACTATGTCTCGTCGCACAGTTATCAAAAAGCGTCCCGTTCCACCCGACCCAGTTTATAATAGCCGTTTAGTTAGTATGACTGTGCGGCGAATTATGAGCGATGGGAAGAAATCTCTCGCTTCCAGGCTCTTTTATGATGCCATGAAAATCATTGAAGAGCGTACAGGCAGTGAACCTCTAGAAACTTTTGAAAAAGCCATCAAAAATCTCACACCTTTGGTAGAAGTCAAAGCTCGTCGTGTAGGTGGTGCAACCTATCAAGTGCCAATGGAAGTACGTCAAGGTAGAGGAACCACCTTAGCATTGCGATGGTTAGTTAAATTTTCCAGAGCTAGAAGCGGTCGTACTATGGCTATCAAGCTTGCTAACGAAATCATGGATGCGGCTAACGAAACAGGTTCTGCTATTCGCAAAAGAGAAGAAACTCATCGTATGGCCGAAGCAAACAAAGCCTTTGCTCACTACCGTTATTAGTGCTTAATGCAGATAAGTTGGTTTTAGGTAAATAAAGGCAATTGATGAGGTGAGCAGAACCATGAGCAACCTCTAAAAACTTTGATTGCTAAAACTAACTACAAAATAGTACAAAGCATTATAAAAAAGTATAGAATTGTAAAAAGTGTAAATATATAGCAACATAGAAATAATTTTTCTGCTATACGAAGGAGGAAACTGTGGCACGTACCATCCCGCTGGATAAAGTACGCAACATCGGAATTGCTGCTCACATAGATGCGGGCAAGACAACAACAACAGAGCGAATTCTCTTCTATTCAGGGATTGTTCACAAGATCGGTGAAGTTCATGACGGTACAGCCGTTACCGACTGGATGGAGCAAGAGCGGGAGCGTGGTATTACAATTACTGCCGCAGCCATTAGCACAAACTGGCGCGACCATAGAGTCAACATTATTGATACACCAGGACACGTTGATTTCACCATTGAAGTTGAGCGCTCCATGCGTGTGTTAGATGGCGTTATTGCTGTGTTTTGCTCTGTAGGAGGAGTACAGCCTCAATCTGAAACTGTTTGGCGACAAGCAGATAGATACAAAGTACCTCGCATTGCTTTTGTGAATAAAATGGATCGCACTGGTGCGAACTTCTTTAAAGTTCATGAGCAAGTCAGAGAACGCCTGAGAGCCAACCCTGTAGCGATTCAAATACCCATCGGTAGTGAGAATAACTTCCAAGGAATTGTCGATTTAGTTCGGATGCGGGCAAAAATCTATCAAGACGATATTGGTCAGGAAATTGAAGATACTGAAATTCCTGAAGATATCTTAGAAGTAGCTAAAGAATATCGCACTAAGCTAATTGAAGCCGCAGCAGAGGCAGATGAAGAGCTACTAGAGAAATACCTAGAAGGGGAAGAATTCTCTGAAGAGGAAATCATGACCGCCTTGCGTAAAGGAACGGTAGAAGGCTCTATTATGCCCTTTCTCTGTGGTTCAGCCTTTAAAAATAAAGGAGTTCAACTACTACTAGATGCTGTCATTGACTACTTACCTGCTCCTACAGAAGTGCCTCCTATTAAAGGGACTTTACTCGATGGCACAGAAGTGGTTAGGCGCTCA
This sequence comes from uncultured cyanobacterium, assembly GCA_963793425.1. GTDB lineage: Bacteria > Cyanobacteriota > Cyanobacteriia > Cyanobacteriales > CAWCAG01 > CAWCAG01. The sequence goes on from CAWCAG010000005.1 coordinate 729,966, forward strand.
AGTGATGAAGAACCTTTTTCAGCTTTGGCTTTCAAAATTTCTTCTGATAAGTATGGGCGAATGACTTTTTTGAGAGTCTATTCTGGGATACTAGCAAAAGGCAGCTATGTCTATAACTCTACAAACGATGAAAAAGAAAGAATCTCTCGCTTAATCATACTTAAGTCCAATGATCGCATTGATGTAGATGAATTGCGTGCAGGAGATTTAGGTGCAGCATTAGGCTTGAAAAAGACCATTACTGGGGATACCCTTTGTGATGAAGATAACGCTGTAATTCTTGAATCTCTCTATATTCCTGAGCCAGTAATTTCAGTTGCTGTGGAGCCGAAAACCAAGCAAGACATGGATAAGCTTTCCAAAGCTCTCCAATCTCTTTCTGACGAGGATCCTACCTTCCGTGTCAGCATTGACTCAGAAACAAACCAAACTGTAATCGCTGGCATGGGAGAGTTACACCTAGAAATTCTGGTGGATAGAATGTTACGGGAATTCAAGGTTGAAGCCAACGTTGGGCAACCTCAAGTAGCTTACCGAGAAACCATTCGTCAGCCTACCAAAGCCGAAGGTAAATTTATCCGTCAAAGTGGCGGTAAAGGTCAGTACGGTCATGTGGTGCTAGAAGTGGAACCAGCAGAAACAGGCAAAGGATTTGAGTTTGTTTCTAAAATTGTCGGCGGTGCTATCCCCAGAGAGTACATTTCTTCTGTAGAGAATGGCATCAAAGAATCTTGTGAATCAGGTATCCTAGCAGGGTATCCTGTCATTGACCTCAAAGTAACTTTGGTAGATGGGTCTTACCACGAGGTAGACTCTTCGGAAATGGCCTTCAAAATTGCCGGTTCAATGGGCATTCAGAATGCTGTTAAAAAAGCATCTCCTGTTCTATTAGAGCCAATGATGAAAGTCGAAGTTGAAGTCCCCGAAGACTTCCTTGGAGATGTGATCGGTGACCTCAACTCCAGGAGAGGACAAGTCGAAGGAATGAACTCCGAAGATGGCTTAGCAAAAGTTTCCAGTAAGGTTCCCTTAGCTGAGATGTTTGGTTATGCCACAGATATTCGGTCAAAAACCCAAGGTCGAGGTATATTCTCAATGGAGTTCAGTAACTACGATGAAGTTCCTCGCAATGTCGCAGAAGCGATCATTGCCAAAACTAAAGGGAACGCATAACTAGGAAAAGGAATAGTTAAATTAATGGCACGCGCAAAGTTTGAACGGAATAAACCCCACGTAAATATTGGTACTATTGGTCACGTTGACCATGGTAAAACCACTCTGACAGCAGCAATTACTTTGAGTTTATCTGCTTTAGGTCAAGCTAAAGCTCAGAACTATGAAGATATTGATGCTGCCCCAGAAGAAAAAGAACGGGGTATTACCATCAATACTGCTCACGTTGAGTATGAAACCGAAGACCGTCACTATGCTCACGTAGACTGTCCCGGTCACGCCGACTATGTGAAAAATATGATCACTGGTGCTGCCCAAATGGATGGAGCAATCCTAGTCGTTTCAGCAGCGGATGGTCCCATGCCCCAAACCCGTGAGCATATTTTGCTAGCGAAGCAGGTAGGAGTTCCTAATCTAGTAGTTTTTCTCAACAAGCAAGATATGGTTGATGATGAAGAACTACTGGAGTTGGTAGAATTAGAAGTCCGTGAGCTTTTGAGCGAATATGATTTTGATGGTGACGAAATCCCGATCGTCTCTGGTTCTGCTTTGCAAGCTGTAGAAGCTATGAAGTCTAACGCCGCCACCGCTAAAGGTGAGAATGAGTGGGTAGATAAAATTCACGCTCTAATGGCTGAGGTTGATGCTTATATTCCTACTCCTGAGCGGGATATAGACAAACCATTCTTGATGGCGGTTGAAGACGTATTCTCCATCACTGGTCGGGGAACCGTTGCGACAGGACGCATTGAGCGCGGTAAAGTTAAAGTTGGTGAAACCGTAGAACTAGTTGGTATTCGAGATACCCGCAGTACAACAGTAACTGGAGTAGAAATGTTCCAGAAAATCCTTGATGAAGGCTTAGCTGGAGATAACGTCGGAGTACTGTTGCGGGGTCTGCAAAAAGATGATATTGAGCGAGGCATGGTAATCGCTAAGCCTGGTTCAATTACTCCTCATACCAAGTTTGAGTCTGAAGTCTACGTCCTTAAAAAAGATGAAGGCGGCCGTCATACTCCTTTCTTCAGCGGTTATCGTCCTCAGTTCTTCGTCAGAACCACTGATGTAACGGGTACAATTGAAGCCTTCACAGCTGATGATGGTAGTACAGCAGAAATGGTTATGCCAGGTGATCGCATTAAGATGACTGTACAGCTAATTAACCCCATTGCTATTGAGCAAGGAATGCGCTTTGCTATTCGTGAAGGGGGTCGTACCATTGGTGCAGGAGTTGTCTCCAAAATTCTAGAATAGTCATAACTTAACTCTTACCTAAAATTGACAAAGGAGCGTCTTAGGCGCTCCTTTATTCTGTTATCATCAATGGGGACTTAAAGTCTCCTCAAGAAAAATTGAACACTGAACCTTGAAAATCAAACATGGCAACTATTCAACAACAGAAAATTCGCATTCGTCTTAAAGCTTTTGATCGCCGTCTTCTTGATACTTCTTGTGAGAAGATTGTCGATACAGCTAATCGCACCAATGCCACAGCTATTGGACCAATCCCTTTACCAACTAAACGTCGTATCTACTGTTTATTACGTTCTCCCCACGTAGACAAAGACTCGCGAGAACATTTTGAAACCCGTACCCATCGCCGTATTATTGATATTTATCAACCATCTTCTAAGACTATTGATGCTTTGATGAAACTTGACTTACCCGCCGGGGTAGATATTGAAGTTAAGCTTTAACTTTATCAACAGAGGATCTTTTGGTTTTCTTAGTTGCAACCAAAGGATCAACTTTGTAACTAAAGTGATAAATTTAAGCATAATTGTTTTTTAAGTATAAGCTGACCATCAAGAAATCCGCTAAAGTATAAGAAACATACTGTTTTGCATAAGAAATAATGGCTCCCTCTTCCTCAATTGCTGTAAGAGAAATTCCCCTGTTTCCTCTACCTGACGTAGTTCTTTTTCCTGGGCGTCATCTTCCTCTGCACATCTTTGAATTCCGTTACAGAATCATGATGAATACAATTCTGGAGAGCGATCGCCGTTTTGGAGTCTTAATGTTTGATCCTGTTAAGGGTCAAATTTCTCCTGTGGGTTGCTGTGCTGAAATTATTCACTTTCAGCGTCTGCCAGATGACCGTATGAAAATGGTTACTTTAGGACAACAAAGATTTCGTGTTCTAGAGTATGTTAGGGAGAAACCTTACCGTACTGGTTTAGTGGAATGGATTGAAGATATTCCTCCAGAAGAAGATCTTAGACCTTTAAGCAAAAAAGTTGAGCAGTTGTTGCGAGATGTGGTACATCTTTCAGCTAAATTGACTGAGCAGAAAATTGAACTCCCTGATGACTTGCCAGACTTGCCTACTGAGTTATCCTATTGGGTAGCTAGTAATTTACATGGTGTAGCTCCAGAACAGCAAGCTCTTTTAGAGATGCAAAAGACTGCTGAACGCCTGAATAGGGAAGCAGAGATACTTTCCTCTACTCGCAACCATTTAGCTGCACGTACAGCCCTTAAGGATGCTTTAGAGTAAATAAATCACTTCTGAATTAAATATTCTTAAGATCGATAGCTAAAAAATCGTAGTGACCAAAAACTTTCAGTATTTCTGTGTAGCTGGCTAGTTCTAGTAGAGCATCGTGGATAGAATGAGGAGCTAAGTTTGCTTCTAAGTCGATGAAAAATAAGTATTCTCCTAAAGAGCGTTTAGTAGGGCGAGATTCAATACGACTGAGGTTGATTTGGCGTTCTGCAAACACTTGTAAAGGTTTTACAAGGCTTCCAGGTACATTTGCCGGGACGCTGAAAGCTAAGGAAGTATGGCTTCCCTTGGTGGTCGGTCTTAAACCCACTACCCAAAAACGAGTACAGTTATCAGGATAGTCGTTAATTTCAGATACTAATATTGGCAAATTGTAAAGCTTTGAAGCCCTCGGTGAGGCGATCGCCCCTGCTGTTTCATCATGGGAGAGGTATTGCAATGCTTCTGTGGTGGAATTGGTGGGTACTAACTGAACTAAAGAAAGATGTTTTTCTAACCAAACTTGGCATTGAGTGAGGGCTTGGGGATGGGAGTAAACAGTCTTGATTTTTTCCAGGGATGAAGCTTGGGAAAGCAAAGTATGGGAGATCGGTAAGATTAAGGCTTGTTGAATTTGTAGCCCCTCTAGTTGCCAGAAGGTATCTAAGGTGGTTGCTACACTGCCCCCAATAGAATTTTCGACTGGCACTACTGCAACCTCAGCTTTTCTTTGGGCTACACTCAGCAGACTCTGGGCAATGCTAGGGCAAGGACATAATAAAGATTCAGTATTGTATGTTTGATTCAACCACCGGGAATAGCCAATGGCTGCGGTTTCTGCATTCGTCCCAGTTGGCCCTAAATGTGCTATGGATATTGCCATAAAGTATGAGTTGGTTTTGTTGTTTCCATAAATCTTAGTTTGCCTCTTGCCAATTTTTATAACTAAAGGTGAAGATAATTTTGCCTATCTCAGATAGTAAATCTATCTCACTAGGGCTTTATGAAAATATTGGCTATTTTATTAAATAAATGTAAAGTAAAATCTACTAAGAAGCCCAATGAAAAATTTAGATACTGATGAGTATAAGTTTTACAGCCTCAGAAAATTTGCAACTAGGTGTAGTAGAAAAGTCTGTTCCTATTAAGCATTACCTGCGCCAACCTCAGCGTTTGGTTAAGGCGATCGCTAATCCTAAGTTGATGACTCAGCTTGGAAAAGAGCGTTTTGAGTTGAGAATGAATCCTTTGAACTTTATGGAAATGTATCATTTTCAGCCTGTCGTTGTTCTCAAGGTGTGGTCAAGTTCAAAGGGAACAGTTTATTTAAAGTCAGAGTCTTGTAAAATAGAAGGAAATAACTATATTAATGACCGTTTTTCCCTTGATGTGACGGGAAAATTGTCTCCTCAAGAGCAGCAAGGAAGAACTTTATTGGTGGGGCGTGCTGATTTGGAAGTTAGAGTTGATTTGCCTCCCCTACTACAGTTTACGCCGAATATAGTTTTAGAAAAGGCTGGTAACGGTTTATTAAAGAGTGTTTTGTTAAGGATTAAACAAACTATCAAAAGTCAGTTAATACAAGATTATCAACAGTGGCTTAAGGATAATAGCTCTAGTGAAAATATCTCCAAATCTTCTGATTTATCTATTGTTAAACATTCAACAATTTAAGTTAATCAAATAAGTTTTTATTAAGAAGCTACTGCAAATTGATGAGGATGATTGACTACTAAAGCAGGATTTAAAGAGCTTTGATGCTGTAGCTGTTGTAGAGGGATTTTAATAATTACTTTGGTTCCTTGTTTAGGTTGTGAATAACAAACTATTTTTCCACCATGTTTTTCTACAACAATAGAATAACTGATTGCTAAACCCATGCCAGTACCTTTACCAATCGGTTTTGTGGTAAAAAAAGGATTAAACAACTTGTTGACTAAATCTTGTTTAATTCCTATACCGTTATCGGAAATAGCAACTTCTAACCAGTTAGAATTGATTAGTTGAGTATGTATCCTAATTTGTGGCTTTTCGGAAATATCATTATCTAAACCAAGCCTTTCTTCTATAGCATCAATAGCATTAGCCAAAATGTTCATAAAAACCTGGTTTAATTGCCCTGGATAACACTCCACTGCTGGCAATTGGTCATAATCTCTAATCACTTCAATATTGGCATAGCTTTGTTGAGATTTAAGACGATTTTGCAGAATCATTAAAGTATTATTGATACCTTCATGAATATCTACATTTTTAATCTCTGCTTCATCCATATGGGAAAAATTTCTTAAACTGAGGACAATTTCGCGAATTCGTTCTGCCCCCACTTGCATTGACTTGATGGTTTTAGGTAAATCTTCCACAGCAAAATCTAAATCGAGTTCTAGCATTTTTTGGGCTAGTTTAGGGCTAGGTTGATTATGTTCCTGTTGATATAGGGTTAAAACTTCTAATAAACTTTGAGTATATTCTTGAGCGTGAACTAAATTACCAAAAATAAAATTAGTGGGATTATTAATTTCATGGGCAACACCTGCAACTAATTGTCCTAAACTAGACATTTTTTCGCTTTGAATTAAGTGAGTTTGCGCTCTTTTCAACTCTTGCAAAGTTTTATCTAATTCTGCGGTACGTTCAGAGACTCTTTTTTCTAAAACTTGGTTTTGTTCTTCGACTTTTTTGGTTAAATGATGAACTTTGAGGTGAAGCTTAACTCGCGCGAGAACTTCTTCTTGTTCAAAAGGTTTGGTGACATAATCTACTGCCCCTAAATTAAGCCCTTTAACTTTATTCTCCGTATTACAAAGAGCTGTCATAAAAATAACAGGAATATTTTCAGTTTCAGGATTGCTTTTGAGCTGGCGACAAGTTTCAAAGCCATTTATGCCTGGCATCATCACATCTAAAAGAATTAAATCTGGCAAAGCAAATTTCACCCTTTCCAGGGACATATCTCCCGATTTGGCAATCCAAACCTCAAACCCGGCTATATCTAAAAAATCTGAAAGTACGCCTAGGTTAGCAGGATTGTCATCAACAATTAAAATAACGCCTTGATGCTGTAGTTTCATACTCATTATTTAGCTCCTGTAATGAAAGATAGCTTGATTGACAGGTTGAATATAATTTAAATAAATATTCATAAGATCAACTTTCTCTTATCTCTATAATTGACTAAGGATGTTTGTGTTGTTGTATAACTTTGAGAAATTATTTGTCTAACTTTTCCTAAAATCATGAACAACCTAGCTAAAGGAAATTACATACTTTTATAAGGTTGGATCATTTCCAAAATCGCTTCATCTTGAAAACCTTTAGCAAGTTGTTGTAATTTTTCTGCAAAGGGAGTAAACTTCTCATCAACTTGTACCAAAGTTTTTGTTTGCTGAAGAATCCCCTTCATATTGCCCTTCATAGCTAACTGATACAAAATATCTAACTGTTCTAAATCAGGAAATACCAACTCTTCCCCTTCTTTTGCCACTGCAACTGGGACAGATTTAGCTTCTTGATAAACCCATTGCAAACCAAGATGCTTTTGTATCTTGTGGAGTAACTCACTTGCCCGCACTGGCTTCGGCAGAAAATCATCTCCCCCCGCTTCATAACTCTTATATTGGTCAGATTCAAACACACTCGCTGAAGAAGCAATAATCTTCACCTCTTTTAAAAGCTCTTGTTGACGCAACTGTCTCATTAACTCAAACCCATCTAGATTAGGCATCAATAGGTCAGTAATAATTAACTCTGGTTTTAACTCCAAAGCTTTTTCTAAGGCTTGTTGACCATCAATTGCCTCACTCACTTCAAAACCAATTGGTTGTAATAAACTCCTTATCACTGAACGATTCTCCCACTTATCATCTACTACTAACACCTTCACAGATTGAGAAGAGATACCAATAATTTGTCCTTTAGCATCAGCTTGAGAAGCCTGCACCCACTCCGAAGCTGAAGGTAAGTTCAGATCAAAGTGGAAGATACTACCTACTCCTTCTTCACTCTGCACTTCTAGAGTTGAACCCATCATCTCTACTATCTTTTGGGAGATGGCTAATCCTAATCCTGTACCTTCTGTTTGTCGTTTTCCTTCTCCTACTTGTTCAAAAGGTAGGAAGATTTGCTCTAAATGTTCTGTACTCATGCCGATACCTGTATCTCTTATCTCAAAGCGAATCTTGTCTACTGAAGCAAAACTAACTTGGAAGGTTACTCTACCTGTATCAGTGAATTTAATGGCGTTATTCAACAGATTGAGTAAAACTTGGCGTAGACGCTTTTCATCAACACAAACAGCTACAGGAAGTTCTAGGGTAGATTGGTAAAGGAAATCAATACCTTTAATTTCAGCACGAATACGACACATTTCTGCGACACCTTGTAGGAAAGCTAGGAAATGGAAGTCACTGGGGTTAAGTTCCATTTTCTGAGCTTCAATTTTAGATAAGTCGAGGATATCATTAATTAAGGTGAGGAGATGAGAGCCGCAGTTGTAGATGATTTCGATGCGGGATTGGTCGTCAGTAGTGAGATGAGTAGAGCGTTGTAGCACTTGGGCATAACCCATGATACCGTTGAGAGGAGTACGGAGTTCATGGCTCATGTTGGCGAGGAATTCACTTTTGGCGTAGTTAGCGGCTTCTGCTTTTTCTTTAGCTTTTTGCAGGGCTATTTCTGTACGCTTGAGGTTCGTTATGTCTGTAGCAACACACAATACCTGGTAAGTTTTGTCATCCCCAGATAGCAAAGGCTTTTTGGTACTCTGGTAATATAAGACTTCTCCATTAGGCAAAGTTACTGTTTCTTCTAGTAGGAGTGTTTCTCTAGAGACAATCACCTTGCGGTCGGCTTCTTGATACTTTTCTACTTCAGCTAAGTTAGGATTATAAGCTAGTTCAGTTTTGCCAATTAATTCCTCAACAGTAGTTTGATATATATTTGCTAGAGCTTGGTTAGCCAATATAAATTTGCCCTCTTTGTCTTTGACAAAAATGACATTGGGGTCAGTATCAATAACGCTGCGTAAAAACTTCTTTTGCTCTCTCAATGCAGTTTCTACTTTTTTAATAGGAGTAATGTTGGTAGAGACACCTAATACCTGGCGAGTTCTACCGTTACGGGAAATCAAAGGTTTCTTGATAGTTTGTAAATAAATTAACTCTCCAGTAACCTTAGTAAGAGTTTCTTCAAAAAGTTGCGATTCTCCAGAGGTCATTACCTGGCAATCTGCCCATAAGTAACTTTCTACTTCCAGGGTATTGGGGTTAAAATCAGCATCACTTTTACCAACCATTTCTTCAGTAGTAGTTTGATAAAGTTCTGCTAAAGTTTGATTGGCAAGAATGTATTTACCTTCCCAATCCTTAACAAAAATAAGATTGGGGTCTGTATCAATAATCTTACTTAAAAACTCCTTTTGCTCCCTTAAAGCAGCTTCTGAATGTCGCAAGGCTTCCTCTGCTTGCTTACGTTCAGTTATATCTTCAGAAAAACAGAGCAAGTATTCTGGTTCACCATTTTCGTCATAGGTAGGTATCTTAACTGTATGAAGAATCCTTTCACCTAATCTGCGACTATGGGTAATTTCTTCGGGAATATCTATAATTTTGCGGTTCTTAAAAGCTTCTTTGTCAGTTTGAAAAAAGAAGTCAGCTTTTTCTTGAGAAAAAAGCTCATGGGCAGTTTTTCCTAGTACTTCCTCTGCTGCTAAATCAAAAAGTAATTCGCTGGTTTTATTCCAAAGTTTAATTTGAGAAAACTTCTCTTGATGTCCATCTTTGACAAATACAGCTACTGGTAAATAATCAATCATTGCTTGGAGAAAATTACGAGCTTGACGCAACTCTTCTTCTGCTTTTTTGCGCTCTGTAATATCGCGGGTAATGCTTCCCCAAGCTATAGCTTCTCCTGTATCTGAATCTTTAAGAGCAAAGATGCTGTAATCTACAGGAATTACTTCCCCTGTTTGGAAATGTCGGAAGCGCAACTCTCCTCGCCAGCAACCTTTTTCCTGTGCAGTCGGTAAAATCTCTTGAGTTACTCGGTCTACATCTTCAGGCCAAACATAGTCTAAGATGTGATTAGAGCGAGCTTCTGCTAAGCTATTTAAGCCAACCATTTTTAAAGCTGCAGGATTAGCAAATAAAGCTTTTCCTTCTTGATCAGCGATTCCTACAAAATCAGAAGTATTTTCTACAATAGAGGCTAATCTCCGAAGCTGTTGTTCTGCTAGTTTGCTTTCGGTGATGTCGTTGGTTGTACCTGTAACTCCGATAATCTTGCCCTGAGCATCTCGAATTGGTGCAGCGTTGATTAATAGATAAATCCTATTACCATCTGCCGTTAAACTGCTAATTTCATATTGACTATAAGATTTTCCTTGCCAAACATTAGCAAAAACTTCTTGATATTCTGCTTGTTTTTCTTTTGGGGTAAAATCTTTAAAAGAGCGACCAATTAATGTTTGGGGTTTACAGCCTAGGGCTTTTTCAGCAGCTTGATTTACGAAGGTATAGCGCCCTTGGGTATCAAAAGACCAAATCAAGTTTTGGGATGTTTCTACCACATTGCGATAATTTCGTTCGCTTTCTTGGAGTTGTTTTTCTACTAGCTTCTCTTTAACTTTAGTTTTAGCTAACCAAGCACAACCTATAGCTATTAAAACTACTGCTCCTCCATAAAATCCTACTAGCCAAACCAAGATTATCGTTGATTTCTGATTAAGGACTTCCGAAGGAACATAGGTGACAATCTTCCAGCTATGATCAGTTTCGGGTGAACTAATATTAATTCTCTGTTTTTGCTGCTGGGGTTGAATAGTGGTGACAGTAAATAATCCTTCTTTTGTTTGGAACTGTCCTTCTTTTACCCCAGCTATTTGCGCCCAAGCTTGAGGGAAAGTTTGTTTAAAAGTACGCCTTTGACGCTCAGGATAAATAAAACCCCATTCATCTTCAGCTTTTAATCCTTTGAGCCAATAACCTTGATTATTGATTAAAAGTACTTTACCTAAAGAAGTATTGTTTTTAACTGCTAAATCATCAATAATTCTTTGCCCTGAATAGTTAAGAATAACTAAACCTTGTTTACGACCAGAATCATCAAACACAGGGGTAGCGAAGCGAACTACAGGCTTTATAGGTTCCTCGACTTGCCCCCATTCCATATTCAAATCAAGCTTAGATACATAAACTTCTCTTGGCTTTAATTCTTTACTTTCTTGAAACCAATAGCTTCCTATTTTATTTTGCAGTTGTTTTTGAGGTACTCTAACTGCTTTACCTCTTTTTTGATTATATTCAACTCTAAAAACTTCTTGACCTGTATTATCAAGAAGACGAACTTGGTGATAAGTTTTTTTTGCTTCAGCGAAAGAAATGTACTCTTGAGCAAATGCAACAGAAATTTTTTCTATTTCTTGCGGTGAGAGATTATCTCTGTCTAAAATTAAACTTAATTCTTTATGGTCTACTAAATGTAATAAATCTGAGGTAATGACTTCAAAATTACCAGCAGCGATTTTTCCTTGCTGCTCCACATTACGTAATTCGTTAAGCTCAATTTCTTTTCTGTCTAATTTAACTTCTCCTTGGTAAAATAAAATCAAGAAACCTCCAACAACAAAAGTTAGAGGTACAAACAGAAGTAAAAAATATCTTAGTACGGCTATTTTGCTGATTTTAAGTGCTTGAGAAGAAGGTTGAAACATGAAGCAGTCAACTGAGGAAGTTTGTCACTACTCTTGCTATGCTCACTTACGAATATTTGCGTTCGTGTATATTTTAGTGTTTGTTTTTATCTTTTATCTTCGCAATTTGACAAGGGCGGAAAGATTGCCGATGTTCAACAGAAAGACCGTATTTTTGCAAGGCTAAGCGATGCTGCTTGGTAGGATATCCTTTATGGTTTTCTAAGCTATATTCTGGATATTGTTGAGCAAGGTCGATAATTAAGCGATCGCGCCATACTTTAGCCAAAATACTAGCAGCAGCAATAGCGATAGAATGGCGATCGCCTTTGATGATAGTTTTCTGTGGTAGTTCTAAGCCAGGAATTTTATATCTGCCATCAATTAAACAAAGTTCTGGGGTTATTTTGAGCTGCTCTACCGCTCTTTTCATGGCTAGTAAAGAGGCTTGGAGAATATTGATGCTATCAATTTCTTGAGCTGTAGCAGAGCCGATTTGATAATCTAGAGCTAATTTTTGAATTTCAACAACTAACTCAGAACGTTTTTTAGCTGATAGCTGCTTGCTATCTTTAACTCCTAATGCTGCTAACTCCACCAGTATAGGAGGAGAAGTGACCACAACTGCGGCCACTACAGGGCCAAACAAGGCCCCTCTTCCTACTTCGTCTACACCTGCGACTAATTGATGAGCAGACATAATACAGTTAGATGATCTACTCAGAGGAATTACTAACAACCGCAGAAGAACGACGACGACGACGACGGATTACTGGGCGATCATTATTTTCTACTTCTGGTTCTACTTTTGGTTCTTCTTTAACATCATTATCTTCACCATTACTCTGATTGCCCTCTACTATTGTCTCCTCTTCTGAAGCATCTGTTGTTACTACCCTTTCTTCTTCCGAATCATTTGATTCATCTGTCTCTTGTTCTACTTCCCCTGGAAGCTTAACAGAGACAATCAAAGACTTAGAATCTTTGCCATCACGATCTACACGAACTTTAGGAGAAATACCCATCAAAGCATACATATTCTGCTCTAGTTCGCTCATCTCTACCAAAACTTCCTCTGGCGGTTCCTCATCTCGCCGGGAAATTCGATTGATTTGTGGTCTTTCGATTCGCTCTGGGCTACTATCGTAACCTGTTTCTAAATCCGCTTTAGGGTCTTTTAAAGAGATGGTACGTTTAACTTTAGGAGAGGCTTCCTCTTTACCTAAAGCATCGTTGAGACGGCGACTGCTGCGACGACGACGGCGATTGTTGTTAGAGGTATTTTGCTCTTGATAACTAGGATGATTAAGCAGATCAATATCTTGCTCTTCTTCTTCGTTAGCTAAATCAAGAAGTACTTCTATTTCTTCTGAGCGATTCTCTACTGGCTTGATAGTATTATTAACAATTACCGGAGGAGTCACATCAGGAATTTGCTGCTGGGTTTCTCCAGGAAGCTTAACTAAATGTCCCATACCGCTACAGGTAGGACAAGTTTCACCAAACAATTCGTAAATATTTTTGCCTTGGCGTTTGCGGGTTAATTCTACTAAACCTAGTTCTGAAAGTTGGGCAATTTGAGGTCGAGCTTTATCTGCTTTTAAGGTGTTATTAAAATGTTCTAGCAGTTTAAGCTGATCACGGCGAGAGTCCATATCAATAAAGTCTATGATAATGACCCCGCCAATGTTTCTGAGGCGTAGTTGGTGGGCAATTTCTGTGGCTGCTTCGCAGTTAGTCCAAAGGACTGTTTCCCTGGAAGTAGCAGAACGAGTAAAGGAACCGGAGTTAACATCTATTACCGTGAGGGCTTCTGTTGGTTCGATGATGACGTAACCGCCAGAAGGTAAGTCTACCCTTGGTTTTAAAGCTTCCCTAATAGCAGCATTAACCCGGAAGTATTCCAGAACAGGTAAACGTTCGCGATGATGATCAATTAACACACCTTCGGGGGCCTTGCCACCACTCCAGTTCATCAATTGTTGCTTAACTCGTTTTAAACCAGTATGAGAATCAACGACGATGCGGTTAACGTCGGCTGTATAAATATCCCGCAAAACCCTTTGAATAAAGTCATCATCACGGTTTAAGAGGGTAGGAGGGCGGGTAGAATTGGCTTGTTGTTGAGTAGCTTCCCACTGAGTTTGGAGAGACTCCAAATCTTCCATGATGGTTTCTTCATCATTGCCTTCGGCTTCGGTTCTCACCAATAAGCCCATACCAGCAGGTTTAATTAAGACTGCTAATGCCCTTAAGCGGCTACGTTCCCCTTCATTTTTGATTCTTCTCGATAAGTTCACCCCCTTTCCATAAGGCATCAAAACGAGATAGCGACCAGGTAAGGAGATATTTCCTGTTAAGCGCGGGCCTTTGTTTCCCGTTGGCTCTTTCATTACCTGTACTAGCACTTTTTGCTGGGGTGCAAGTAAGTCAGTTATTGTACCAGCACTCCTTCTCAAGCGTAATGGACCTAAATCCGTAACATGAATGAAGCCATTACGTTCGGCATCACCAATGTTAATAAATGCGGCATCTATCCCTTGGATGACATTTTCAACAATACCTAGATAAATATCACTAACTTGTTGTTTGCCCGTAGCAACCACAAGCTCTTGAATTTGATCCTCCCAAAAAACTGCAGCAACTTGATGTTGCTCAGCGATAATTATTTGCTTTGGCATTCAATTTCCTCAAAACTTTTCGCAGGTTGAAAACACCTAATGCACTGCGTCATTCAACTCGATTATTTAAAAAACTGTGCGAACAAATGGAGCTAGTTTCTCTCTAGAGATTGAAACGGAAAAATCCCTATAGTTACCGAAAGGAGACTTACTGCAATTGGCTGTTTAGCTGATTCAGGTTTATTGAGCGGCTTTGGTTAGCTGCTTTGGGGAACCAGCTTAGTAAGCGGTAGCCAGTAAGTTTGGACATACAACTTAGCATTGAGCATCAACGTACCTAGATACAGAAAGCTGATGGGCTTTGACTATCTGCTATTGGTTATGATGCCAATACTTTATGCCTTAACGGCAAGTTAACGGAAATTTAATCCGTAATTGTTCCTCAACGGCTATTATACATTAGTTATGCCGCTTTGGGCCAACCAAAAGTCGAAAGTTAAAAGGTAAGATACTACTTCTTCTTCAGCTCTGGCCTTAATTATGACATCGATTGGCGTAATGACTTAATTGTGGCGATCGCTTGTTGGGCTACTCTCTCAATTTCTTCTGGGGTTGTGAAGCGGCTAATACCAAACCTTAAGGAGGCGTAGGCTAAGGCTTCTGAGCGTCCTAGAGCCGTCAAAACGTGGGAAGGGGCGGTGGAGACCGAAGAACAAGCCGAACCGGAAGAGACGGCGACAATGGGTTGTAAACCCAGCAATAAAGCCGAACCATCTACTCCTTCAATACTAAGATTAAGGCTACCAGCCAGACGTTGTGTAGGATGTCCGTTGAGGTGAACTCCTGGTAACTGTTGCAGTTGAAATCGCAGTTTTTCTCGCAATTTTTCCAGGCGCTTGGTTTCTGATTCTTGTTGGGCTAAACCTATTTCTATGGCTTTACCAAAACCGACAATTTGAGGAGTATAAAGAGTCCCGGAACGCATTCCCCTTTCTTGTCCTCCTCCTTGAATTTGAGAAGCTATTTTCACCCTGGGGTTACGCCTACGAACATAAAGTGCGCCAACACCTTTGGGGCCATAGACTTTATGGGCTGTTAGGGACATAATATCTATGTTCATTGCTGCCACATCTAAAGGGATTTTAGCGATCGCTTGGGCTGCGTCGGTATGAAATAAAACTTGGTGTTGGTGACAAATTGTACCAATTGCTTCTAAGGGTTGGATTACACCAATTTCGTTATTAGCTGCCATGATGGAAACTAAAATTGTCTCAGGACGAAGATTTTTTTCTAATTGAGTTAAGTTAATTAAGCCATCTTCTTGGACAGGGAGATAAGTGATTTCAAACCCTAGGTTTTCTAAATATTGACAAGGATCTAAGACAGCGCGATGTTCAGTTTGGAGAGTAATAATGTGCCTGCCTTGGTTAAAATAAGCTTCAGCCACCCCTTTAATTGCTAAATTATTAGCTTCGGTAGCCCCGCTGGTAAAGACTATTTCTTCTGGGCTACAATTTATAGCTAAAGCAATAGTTTCTCTTGCTTTTTTAACTGCTGCTTCTGCTTCCCAGCCATAGCTATGGGTAATGCTAGAAGGGTTGCCAAAATGCTCAGTAAAATAAGGTAGCATTGCTGCTAAAACTCTTTTATCCACCGGAGTTGTAGCATGGCAATCTAAGTAAATTGGACGTTCCATAAAATTCAGACCAAATCCGATTACTAAAGTACGGACTTTATATTAATTTTGAATGAGTGACTTTAAAAAAATGTGCTATTGCTCTTGGTAGCAATTTGGGTGATTCACCCACTATCTTAAACAATGCCTTACAAAGACTAAACCAAGTTCCTGATCTAACTCTCAAGGCTCATTCTAACTGGTATTTAACCCCTGCGGTTGGTCCACCTCAACCTGATTATATTAACGGTTGTGCCTTACTAGAGGTACGGTTAACCCCCCAAGAACTGTTAGCAACTCTGTTAAGAATTGAAACAGAATTTGGTCGAGTACGTCGAGAGCATTGGGGGCCACGTTTCCTCGACTTGGATTTGCTCTTGTTTGAGGATTTAATCCTAGTAACACCAAGGTTACAACTCCCTCACCCACACTTAAGACAAAGAGCTTTTGTTTTGCTCCCTTTAGCAGAAATTGCTCCTGATTGGGTAGATCCTGTATCGAAAAAAGCAATTAAGCAACTTCTCGAAGAGGTAGACTGTTCAGGAATTAAACTTTTGTAGCAAACTAATTTAGTTAAAATTCTTAAGTATTAAATTATGCAAGGTTACGAACCTCCACAAATTCTTAAACGACGCTTATTCTATCAAGGTCGCAAATTTAGTTTTGATGTGAATCACCTACGCTTACCAAATGGTGCGAAAGGAGACTGGGAATGTATACGCCACCCTGGTGGTTCTTTAGCTGTACCTATTACTCCTGAAGGTAAATTGGTATTGGTTAAACAATATCGTTTTGCTCTCCAAGGGAGAATTTTAGAATTTCCTGCCGGTACAGTAGAACCAGAAGAAAGCCCAGAAGAAACTATTAAAAGAGAACTTGAAGAAGAAACAGGATATCGCGCTCAAAGTTGGCGTTCTTTAGGCAAATTTCCTCTCGCACCTGGTTATTCTGATGAGTATATTTATGCTCATCTTGCTTCAGATTTGGAGAAGCTAGAAAATCCCCCTCAGCAAGATGCAGATGAGGATATAGAAGTTGTTTTATTAACCCCTGAAGAATTAGAAAAAGCTATTTTAGCAGGGGAGTTTGTTGATGCTAAATCTATTTGTGGCTTTTTTCTGGCTCGTCCTTTTTTATCAGAAGAAACAGATTAACTTTATTTACAGTTTAAGCTCAAGAGGTTGACAAAAATCCTCTACTCCTTGCTCAACTATATAAATAACCACAATAGCGGCTAAAACCGCCGGACAAACTTTTTGTTCAATTAAATGTTTGACCATCAAACTAACATTATTATTGGTCAAATCTTCCCTAAATTCAGCTTGACAAATCACGGTACGATATCTTTTCGCTATCCCATCTAACCAATTAATGCGGTCAGGTTGCTGTCCTGCTTGAATCGCTAAAGCTAAGGCTGCATCTTCTAAGCTGCCTTCACAATCTTCTAACATATCCAAAGCAACTAAAGCTTCAGAATAAATTGCTAGTTGGTTACGATATTGGCTAATTTCTTTAATGGTAAGAGTAATCATTCAAAGTTATAGTTTTAGAAGGAAAAGCACATAGCTAGTTTATTAAATAAATTATGTCAGAACCAATTACCCCACAAATCAGCGATCGCATTTGTAAGCATATGAACGAAGATCATGCTGAGGCAATAGTACTTTATGCTCAAGTGTTTGGCAGCAGCCCTGAAGCAGAAGCAGCAAAGCTTAAGGCTATTGACCCTCAAGGTATGGATATAATCACTGAAGTTAAAGGGGAGTCTGTACCTGTACGAGTAAGTTTTGCTACCCCTCTTAAGGATGCAGAAGATGCCCACCATACTTTAATCGAAATGGTGAAACAAGCTAGGAAAGTGGCTAGTAGCTAATAGCTAGTGACCTAGTGTGTGACTATCTTGGGTTGCCCGCCCTACATTTAAGCCCCGTAAAGGGCGACCCAATTAGTTTGGTTTGTAGGTAACTAAAATAACGGAGATGGGTCGCCCCTACGTGATGATATTTCTTCCGAAGAAATATCAAAAGCCTAACTCCTGGATACATCTTGTATTTGTCAAAACATGAGAAAGAAAAGATGCTATTTTTTTGCTTTGTCAAGGAAACTTCAGCTTCTATTTTTCCTGATTTCGGTATTTTCGCAAAACGTGAGATGCTCCCTGCCTGTTTCCTAAATTAGCGTAATTCAGCAATAACGAATAATTATTCCAGATTTCAGATTACTTCTCAGAATAAAGTAAAGACGTACTGGCGTGCGTCAGTCCTTATTTGTTGAGGAGTAATGGAAAGACTACACCAGCCAGGAGATATTATTGCTGATCGCTACCGCATTGTTGCTTTTTTGGGCAAAGGTACTTTCAGCAATACCTACGAAGCAGAAGACTTAACTAATCATAAATGCGTTGCTCTCAAAGCTGTCTCCTTAACTCAGATGGCAGAGTGGCAGGTTTTAGATTTATTACAGCGAGAGGCAAAAGTTTTAGGAAATCTCCATCATCCGGCTATCCCTAGCTACCTAAACTATTTTACTTTAAATTTGCCTGAAGATCGCTGTTTTTATTTGGTTCAGGAGTTGGTTAATGGGGAATCTCTTGCTAGTTTGGTTAATCAAGGTTGGCGGGCTGATGAAGAAGAAGTTAAAAGTATCGCCATCCAAATTTTGGAGATTCTCGACTATCTTCACAACCTTACTCCTCCGGTAATTCATCGCGATATTAAACCACAAAATATTGTTCGCCGCCGGGATGGTAAAGTGTTTCTCGTCGATTTTGGAGCGGTACAAGATGTTTATCGCAATACTTCAAGTTGTGGGGGAACATTCGCTGGTACATTGGGTTATATGCCCCCAGAACAGTTCCGAGGTCAAGTTGGGGCAGCTTCTGATTTGTATGGCGTTGGGGCAACTTTATTATTCTTACTAACTGGGCGATCGCCTGATGATTTTCCTCAACACCGCCTTAAAGTAGATTTTCGCCGTTGGGTTAAGGGTTCTTGGGAATTTATTAATTGGTTAGAAAAGCTTCTTGAACCTGCTATTGAAAATCGCTTTACCTCTGCAAAAGAAGCTTTAGAAAGTTTAGTAAAGTTACGCTTTATACCTCGTGGTTCAGCTTTGAGTTGCAGCAAACCATTAGGTACAAAAATAGTTTTAACCAAGACTAATCGCAGAATAACTATTAAGCTTCCCCCTCCACAAGGTTGGTTATTCTGGTTTGGCTTATTTTGGAATCTATCTATTGTTTTATTAATTGCCGGAAGTTTGCTAGGGGGTTGGTTAGCTTTTTCTCTAACCTTCATTTTACTGATTCCTTGGTTGATAGTTGGTTGGTTAACTTTACAAACTGCTCTTTCAACAACTTATTTAGAAATTGACAAACAAAATTTTGTTTTGCAATGGCAAATTGGTAAATTCATACCTCGTTATATTCAAGGAAAAACAGCAGATATTGAGCAAATAGAACTGGAATTTAAAAGAAGCAAAGCAAGTCGTATAGCAACTTCTTGCCTGCTGTGGCAAGGAGTAAGGAAGCATCGTTTTGGTTCGCAATTGCGCGAAGAGAATGAATGGTTGGTAGCAGAGTTAAAGAGTTTTTTAGGTGATAGGTAATATGGGATTATTACAAGCAAGAGAATTTTTAATTCGTGACCGTTATCGATGTAAAAAAGTTTTAGGCAAAAGCAATTTTAATATCACCTACGAAGCAGAAGATACGATTAATAGTCAATCTGTAGTTATTAAAGCTTTGTCTTTTGCGAGTCTCAAAGATTGGAAAATACTAGAACTATTTGAAAGAGAAGCTAAAATACTTGCTTCCCTCAATCATTCTGGCATTCCTAAATATTTTGATCACTTTTTTGAAGATAGTGACACAGACCACACTTTTTATTTAGTGCAAGAATTGATTCCCGGACAATCCTTAGCTAATTTAATTACTCAAGGATGGCATGGAAACGAAATAGAAATCAAAGCTATTACTCAACAAATACTTGAAATTTTACAATACCTACAAAGTTATCAAATAGCTGTAATTCATCGGGACATCAAACCGGATAATATTATTCGTCGCGACGATGGCAAAATTTTCTTGGTTGATTTTGGGGCCGTGAAAGAACGATATCGTAGCTCATTAAACCGAGATAATACCTTCGTTGGAACCTTCGGTTATATGTCCCCAGAACAAGCCCAAGGAAAAGCTTACTTCGCTTCTGATTTATATAGCTTAGGGGCAACCACTCTTTTTCTTCTAACCCATCGTTCTCCTGATGAGTTGCCCCAGGAAAAAATGAGAGTGAACTTCCGTTCTCAAGTAAACATTTCTGAAGTATTTGCTAATTGGTTAGAGAAAATGCTCGAACCAATTGTAGAAGAAAGATTCAAATCGGCAAAGGAGGCACTTAAATGTTTACAGAATAATCAAGAAAGTACCAGTATCTTGCCCCTGACTCGCCCTCAGCCCAAGA
Source organism: uncultured cyanobacterium (assembly GCA_963793425.1). GTDB lineage: Bacteria > Cyanobacteriota > Cyanobacteriia > Cyanobacteriales > CAWCAG01 > CAWCAG01. The sequence goes on from CAWCAG010000005.1 coordinate 750,067, forward strand.
ATAGCCGCATTAAGTTAGTGAAAACTAATCAATGTTTAAAAATTACTATTCCTCCTGCTGGATTACAGAGAAGAAGCTTAAAAATACTTTTATTAGCATTGAGTACTAATGCTTTTACTCTTTTAAGCACTTGGGCTACTGTTCACTGGCAACTACCGATTCTTCTCTATTTGTTCTTGCTTCCTTTTTGGCTTATTTCTCTAGCTTCTTTGAGTATATTAACCTTCGCGATCGCTACTTCTAGTTATCTAAAAATTGAGCCAAAAAGATTTCGTTTAGGTTGGCATTGCTTAGGGTTTAATTACTATTTTCAAGGAAAAACAGCTAATATAAAAAATGCCTCTCTAGAAATAAAAACTAATCCTCACCAAAAGAAAAGCATCTACGCGGTTATTCAAGAAGATTGCCAAAAACATAAATTTTGCTGGGGAACTACAGTTATTGAGAAAACTTGGTTGGTAGCAGAAATTAAGGACTTTCTAGAAAAAAGAAAGCCTCTAACCAAGAAATAAAGCTAATCAAATTTAACCTATCAAAATGAATCAACCTCTCTATATTGCCATTGCCAATGAGTTAAGAAGAAGGATTAATCACCGAACTTATGCAATTGGTCAAAAATTACCCACAGAAACTCAACTTGCAGAATATTTTCAGGTTAACCGCCATACCATTAGAAAAGCAGTTAGTCTCTTAAAAAGAGAAGGATTATTACGAGTAGGACAAGGTCGAGGAACTTTTGTTGCCGGTAGTCCGATTAATTACCCTCTAATTGAGCTAAATGATGAAACAAAAGCTTTAGAAAATCAAGGCAGACAAAGTAGTTTTAACTTGTTACAAGCAATTACAACTACCGCCAATACAGCAGTAGCTGAAAGTTTAGGTTTATCCTTAGAAGAACCTATAGCTTTAATTGAATACGTAACTTTAGCCGATGGTCAACCTATTAGCGTTAGTAATAGTTATTTTTCTCTGCACCGCTTTCCTGATATTTTGCAACATTGCTATAAAACTCCTTCTATTTCCTTGCTATTACAGCAAGTTTATGAGTGCGATCGCTGCCATAAAACAACTTGGATTTCTACTAGTAAGGTCAAACCCCAAGATGCTAGATTATTAGAATTGCCCCTCACCTATCCGATCTTAGTAACTAAATCAGTAAATGTAGACCAGCAAAACAGCGCAATTGAGTACCAAATAACCCGGTGGCGAGGGGATTTAGTAGAATTAGTCTTGTCTTATTAGGGGAAGTAATAAGTAATAAATAATAGTTCAATAATGGATAATTACTTCATTTAGAACACCAATTTTGTGTAAGTTAGATAAATAAGGAGTTGTATGTAAGGCAATAGTACTGGGAATGCAGATTAAACTCTGCATACTTTTTATGCCGAGAAGAAAGAAAAAATTTCCTTGCGGCCATTTGGGATACGGTCAGATTTGTCACCGGTGCGCGCAAAAAAAGGCAAACCTGTCGCAAAAGCAACGGGAAAAACAGCGATGGGAAGAGACTTTCACCCATGATCCTATTGATTTAAGAACTTTACCTCGTAATGTAGTAATTAAGGCCAGAAAAATAATCACTGCTTTAAAAACCCATAAAGATTATCGCGACTTCCGAGGTAAGCGTTTGCGTCATGATCGTTTTATTATTAGTATTCCTGTTACTCGTAGCTACCGCTTAATCTGTCGTGACTGTGGTAACGTCCTAACTCCAGAAGCTGTTGTTTCCCATGAAGAATATAATGTGCGGAAACCAGGAGGCTAAAGGTAATACTAAATCTGTGTTGAGTGGCATGACTTATCTGTTGTGGAAGGGAGCAGGGAGTAGGGTCTGAGAACTTTAATTCCTTGATTTTATGAAGGTACTTTATGAGCAGGATTTAGTGTAATTTGGCAAAATTAGAGGCAAGAGACAACTTTACCAGTCACTAATAGCCACAGATAACTGAAACTTCTGATATTGCTGATAAATATAAACTTCATTATTACTACAATATTTAAGATAAATAATTTTCAATAAAAAGCTCCAAGCTGATAGAGAAAAAATGGCCGGAGTAGCAATTTTAATAGCCGTTATTAAACATCTCTCTTTCAAACTTACTATAGCCCAATGTAAACAAAGATACTTCTTGATATCGACCAACTCTGGTAGATAGGGTCGATATTTAAGAGAAACACGAGTATAAATTCTGCTTTTGATTAAAAAATTTGTTTTCCAGCGTTTAACTAAAGAAAACTTTTGGTTGTAAGATGCTGACCAAAGAGTTCTATAAGCCAAATACTTGTTGAGTATTACTGCATTACCATATTGAGCAATTCTGAGCCAAGAGTCAATATCATCACAATTACCATCTAAAGTAGAATCCCAACCTCCTGATTTAAAAAAAGCATTTCTTTGGAAAGCAACTTGTACAGGAGTACCAAAAGGAAGCATCTCCATCAGCATGGCATAGTGAATATCTTCTTGGAGAATCCGAAAATCATCACACTTTCCCTTGGTAGGAGTGCGGCTTACTTCAGTTTCTTGCTTATCTACTTGAACTGCTTGGCAAGAACAAATAACCGCTTTTGGATAGTTACCGAGGGCAGCCACCATTTTCTCAATACAATCAGGGGCTAAATAATCATCATCATCTAAAAGTTTGATCCAATCTCCGGTTGCTACGCTAACTCCGGCATTCACAGTTTTAGAATGACCAAGATTTTCGACATTATGATAATAAACAACCTTATTGTTAAGACTTTTAATATATTCTGCTGTACCATCATCAGAACAATCATCCGCAACTACTACCTCACAAGAAACAGTTTGATTTAAAGCTGACTCTATAGCTCTTTTTAAGAGAGATAAACGATTGTAGGTAGTGATAACAATACTGAAGTTCATAGATTGTAGATTTGCTTATATACACTTCAATTTTCCTCAATCTATGTTAGAGATGATGTTCGCGATCGCGTATAAGTTTTTGCTCCCTTCCTTCCTACAGCTACATTTAAGAAATATTAATTTGGGAGCGAAATTCTGCTACACCTTTAATACCCAAATTGAGGTGAAAAACAGCCCCTGCCCCTTCTCCTTCTTTTGCTCGATTATCTCCTCCTGCGGTGGTAACGTATATATCTGTATAATTTAGACCACCAAAAGTTACACAAGAAACTTTCTTCGCCGGAAACTCAATGCGTAACACTTCTTTTCCTTCCGGACTATAACGAAATAAATGTTCTCCATTCCAACGTGCTGACCAAATATAGCCCTGGGCATCTACTGTTAAACCATCGGGTACACCCTGATCTGGAGGGATATTAATATGAACCCTGGGATTACACAAAGTTCCTGCCACTGGTTCCCAATCCCACAAAGATATTTTCCCTTCTCCAGAATCAGTATGATAAATATTTTTGCGGTTTGGGGTGAAGCCCATACCATTAGAAAGCCCAATACCATCAACTACTTTATTAATAGTGCCATCAAGATCGAGGCGATATAAGCTAGCTAAATGTTGCTTCGTTGGCATTGTGCCACAAAAAACTCGTCCGGCGGGGTCGGCGATCGCATCATTAAAACGTCCTTGCTCTTCCCCTGGCAATTCTTTAATTAAAGAAGTAATCTCACCCTCTTGCCACCGTTCAATTGCGCCACGGGCTTTAAATAGAAGCAGAGAACCATCTTTTTGTAAAGTAATTGCCCCCACCGCTTCCCCTTGGTAAATTTGTTCACTTTCCTGGGTTTGGGGGTAGTAGCGAAACATCTTTCCTTGGGGAATATCACTCCAATAAAGACATTGTTCATCAGGATGCCAAAGAGGAACTTCGGCATTATGACATTGGTGATCGGCAACTATTTTCGGTTGATTCATTGGCTCATTGCTAACATTCTCTCAATAGGTTTTCTGGCTGCAATGATCGTATCTTCGGGCAAAACGATTTCTGGCTGGCGATTCTTCATAGCTAAATACAATTTTTCCAAAGTATTAAGGCGCATATGAGGACATTCATTGCAGTTACAATTACTAGTAGAAGGAGCAGGAATAAAGTGTTTCTGGGGTGCTTCTTTCTGCATTTGGTGAATGATACCTGGTTCCGTAGCCACCACAAATTCTTTACTGCTACTTTGTTGAGAATATTTTAACAGAGCAGTGGTTGAACCCACATAATTAGCATGACGCAAGACAGGAGCTTCGCATTCTGGATGAGCAATAATTTCTGCTTCTGGATGAGCCATCTTCAGTTGCACGATTTTCTTTTCTGAAAAGGTTTCGTGAACAATACAACTACCTTGCCACAAAACCAAATCTCGCCCGGTTTTCTCCATCACATAGCGTCCTAAATTACGGTCAGGGGCAAAGATAATTGCTTGTTCTAAAGGAATTTGTTCAATTATCTGTACGGCATTAGAACTAGTGCAAATAATATCACTCATCGCTTTTATTTCCGCTGTGCAGTTAATGTAAGACACAACTAAATGGTTGGGATGCGCTGCTTTAAAGGCAGCAAACTCTTGAGGAGGACAGCTATCTGCCAAAGAGCAACCTGCCTCTAAATCTGGTAAGAGGACAAGTTTATCAGGATTAAGAATCTTAGCTGTCTCCGCCATAAAATGAACCCCAGCAAAAACAATCACCTCCGCTTCTGTAGCTGCAGCTTGGCGAGAAAGCCCTAAAGAGTCGCCGATATAGTCAGCGATATCCTGAATATCTGGATCTTGATAATAATGAGCTAAAACCACAGCTTTCAATTCTCGCTTCAAAGCTTCAATAGCTGCGAATAAGTCGTTAGGTAAGGAATGAAGATTTTTGTTTGGTGAAGATAAGGTTGTCGCAAACATAAAATTTGATGTCACCCAAAATTACGAATATGGAGAATTTTACTAATTATAGTAGAAGTCACCAAATATTATAGTTGAATTTACCAAAAGTGTGGTTTTGCTAATGCCCTACATTTAATTTTAATTTTTGCAAAAAAAAAGATTGCTTTTACCTCCTTTTTCGCCTAAAATACTATTCGAGAAGAGTTTAAACCCCCATTTTCCCATGGAATACATCAACACCTCCATTGCTGCACAAATGTTGAGAGTCTCTCAAAGAAGAGTTCTCTACTTACTCCAACAACAACGTATCAAAGGCGCTTATAAAAAGCGGACAGGTTGGGTGATACCTTTATATAAAGGCAAACCAAAGGTTTCTCGTGGCACTAGAGGGCCAAAACCTCGTTGGAGTACAACCAAGGGACGGGGGCAAGAATTATTTATGTCAACAAAAACCACATCACCACCAATGAGAAAAGGATTGCTCAGCATGGGGCTGAAGTACCTTTAAAAACAGTGGTAAGCGTTAGACATGGTACAAATAAGACTGTTTTTGGTCACGAACTAGAAATATTTGGCTATTGTCAGATCGTTTACTGCCCGGAGCAACCCCAAGATTGTGGAGCGAGTTTATGGATAAAAACCTACTCAGATGTGAAGGTAGTAGATAAGTCCAATCCTGATGAATGGTCGTTTATTCGTTGTTAATTGCTAGTCGCTAATGGCTAATAGTAATAGTTTTCTCCCCAGCACCCTAGCTCCCCAGCACCTAACTACTAATTCGACATCTCCAACCCTTAACAATTTCCCTTAATTCCGGAGATAACCAATCATCATATTGAGGATATAAAGGTAAACGTGGCGCAAGCTGCCAACCTTCTGAAGCAACAATCTTGCCTAGGGATTGAGGAGTAGGATGGGGATAACTGGGGTTAACTTCATCCTTGGGCCAATTCCCCCTAAATCCCTTGCTCCAGCTTCTAAGCATTGATGTAAAAAGCTTGGTTCATCTATTAAATTAGGGGGAATTTGAATTGTAATACTGCTAGGAAGAATGGCGCGGGCTGTAGCAATAACTTCCGGTAATTGGTAAAGGTTAAAAGCTGGTGCAGAGAAACTCTGTTGCTGACCAGGACTGTGGGGTTGTAGAATAACCTCTTGAATATGACCATAGTGTTGTTGAACAAGTGCGATCGCCTCCAAAGTTTCTTGCCAATCTTCGGGTGTTTCACCAATTCCCAACAACATACCTGTAGTGAAGGGAATTCTTAACTTTCCTGCTAACTCTAATTGTGCAAGGCGTAACCCTGGTTCTTTACTAGGGGCGTGAATATGTACAGTTTTGCTTAATCTAGGAGTTAACTGCTCTAACATCAAACCTAAAGAAACGTTAACTTCCTTTAACTTACACATCTCTTCTTCTTTTAATGGCCCAACATTAGTATGGGGCAGAAAACCGAGGGAAAGTGCTAACCGACAAAGATCGTAGATTCTTTGTAACCAAGCTTTTCTCCTAGGGGAGTGAGGATGTACTTCCCCACTTAAAATAAGAATTTCACAAATTCCCTGAGAAGAGAGACTTGCTAGTTTCTCTTTTGCTTCAGACAAACTCAACCAACCTCCTTCACCAGGCTCTTGGCGAAAGTTGCAATAACTACAGCGATTAAAGCACTCGTAAGTAGGAACGATTGTATAGGCTGGGGAGTATGTTATTTTGAGACTCATAAACTTAACTAATAATTTACTTAAGACAACTTTATTTAAGATTCCTTTACATTGTTTAATGGAGCTGTTAGTATTAGTTCATAAGCAAGTTAAACAAACTTAAAAGTCTAAACAACCGGAAAGTTAAATAAACCTTGCTCTCATATATCATTCACGCAATTATACTGAACCATGACAACTACATTACAACGTAGCCAAAGCGCAAGCTCTTGGGAACGGTTTTGCAGTTGGATCACCAGCACCGAAAACCGCCTCTATGTAGGTTGGTTTGGAGTCTTAATGATCCCAACTCTGTTAGCCGCCACCACTTGCTTTTTAATCGCCTTCGTCGCAGCACCTCCTGTAGACATAGACGGAATCCGCGAACCAGTAGCAGGTTCATTACTTTATGGAAACAACATCATCTCTGGTGCAGTTGTTCCATCATCTAATGCCATCGGCTTACACTTCTACCCAATTTGGGAAGCAGCCTCTCTTGATGAGTGGTTGTATAACGGTGGTCCTTACCAGCTAGTGATTTTCCACTTCCTCATTGGCATATTTGCTTACATGGGAAGAGAGTGGGAACTATCCTACCGCTTAGGAATGCGTCCTTGGATCTGTGTAGCTTACTCTGCTCCAGTAGCAGCAGCAAGTGCAGTATTCCTAATCTACCCATTAGGACAAGGAAGCTTCTCAGATGGAATGCCTTTAGGTATATCCGGAACCTTCAACTTCATGTTTGTCTTCCAAGCAGAACACAACATCTTAATGCACCCCTTCCATATGTTGGGAGTAGCGGGTGTATTTGGTGGAGCATTATTCAGTGCCATGCACGGAAGCTTGGTCACCTCTAGCTTAGTAAGAGAAACCACCGAAACCGAATCACAGAACTACGGTTACAAATTCGGACAAGAAGAAGAAACCTACAACATTGTTGCAGCACACGGTTATTTTGGTCGTCTAATCTTCCAATATGCCTCCTTCAACAACAGTCGTAGCCTTCACTTCCTCTTAGGAGCATGGCCAGTAGTAGGAATCTGGTTCACCGCATTAGGAATCTCGACAATGGCGTTTAACCTCAACGGATTCAACTTCAACCAGTCGATACTAGATTCACAAGGTCATGTAGTCAACACCTGGGCTGATGTATTAAACCGCGCCAACTTAGGCTTTGAAGTAATGCACGAGCGCAATGCTCACAACTTCCCCTTAGATTTAGCAGCAGGCGAGTCTACACCAGTAGCTCTCACTGCCCCAGCTATCAACGGTTAAGTTGCAATGCTTACAATTAAATAATACCTAAATAACAAAAAGCGTCCTCCCAATACGGAGGGCGCTTTTTTTGATAGAGATAAATGATGCTACGAACTTTTACCAAACAATTTAAAGACTTGTTGGCAAAAATGTTTGAGCTTTTCTTTTGCTTCTTCCGTGGGAGGAGATTTACCGACAAACTGCCAGTTATCTACTGTAGAAAGCCGCCAAGCTTCTCCTTGGTGATTAAATCCGGCTGTTTCTAAACCAATGAGTCCGGGAGTATCATCTAAAGGATCTTGGTGAAAGCGGATTTGGACTAAGATACTACGACTTTGAAAGCGTCTACTCCAACCAGGAAAATGAAAGCCAATATCAATAGAATCTGGATCAATAAGCTCAATGGTTTCAGGATCATTTTTCCAGGGTTTCAAGTCAGCTTTGGCATCAGGAAATTCTCTTTTAAATAAGTTGACAATTGCAGCAATTTTTGCAGTAGCTTCTAAACCTTTAGCTTGTTCTGCGGCGTTCATAATTACTCTCCTCTATAAATATGTTGATCTATTGATAATCAACTAGAGTAAGGGAAGATTTTCTCAAAAGTAGAGCAATTGCCAACCAAATTAGTGCTTTTTTTCTCTTTCATCTAAAGAATTTAATAACAACATAGCTTCATTGGTAGCTTGGACTACAGTTTGTTCCATGTTCATTTTTTCTGTCATATCTTCAAAAAAGACAATTAGTTCCTGATCTTTTTTCTTGTACTGATCACGAAAAATATAGAGATCAAAATATAAAGGAGTTCCGTCAGCAAGAATTCTAGCAATGCCTTTACACTCAAAACTAGTACGCTGACCAATTAAGATTTCCCTAATAGCATCCTCAGCACCTACCAATTCGGGAAATCCTTGGCGGGCATCTTTGCCTAATTCAACTTGGGCTGGTTTATCCGCAAATGTGTTAACTCCAGAAGAAAGGTTAGCTAGCTTAAACTCTCCATCTATAGTGAGGTATTCTATGTCAGGCAAAGATATTAGTTTGTCGAAAAGAGAATTCATGGCATTAAATTGAGCTGATTAGCCAATTTACTGTATTACACTTTACAAGCTGGCAATTTCTTGATAAATAAAAGCGCCCAAATATATTTTTCCCTACTAGGTAGAATTGCCAACAATCAGAAATTAAAAAATTAGTGGTAAGAAACTCTTACGATTCATAGTTTAACCGATCTTTTGACTAAGCTTGCTTAAAGTCTACACTAACAGGTAATCTAAGCTGTCATAGACTTAGTTGATTAAATTTTGATTTTTTAAAAAACTCAATAGTTAAAAAGCGAGAGAAAAAGAGGTTAATAAATTACTAGTGTCTCTAACTGAAAAAAAGCTAGAAGTAGACTCCCTGTCATGGTTTTATCGAGAGATACAACCTAAAAATAAAAGCGACAAAACCCCCACGATTTTTCTCCACGGTATTCCTTCTCAAAGTTTCACCTGGTGCGAAACCATGGACTATTTAGCTGAAAAAGGATTGCCGGCGATCGCACCAGATTGGATTGGTTCGGGTTTTTCTGCCCAACCAGATGTCAGGGATTTTCCTTATACCCGTGATGCTTTTGTCAGGGCTTTAGGCAATCTTATTAAAGCTTGGAAAATTGAGCAATTTAACTTAGTTATTGAAGGCTTTTTATTAGGGTCTATGGGTTTGTTATACGCCCTGAACAACCCAGAAAAGATTGAGCGTTTAGTTATTCTTAATAGCCCCATAACTACCACAGCAAAGTTACCTTGGAAGATGAAACAATGGGGGCTTCCCTTTGTTGGGGATATGCTTACCCAAGATCCCCTTTTGGTAGATCGCACTTTAGAAGGTGGCAGTGGCTATGTGATTGGTGATAAAAATCTGGATGTATATCGTCGTCCTTTTCTCAAAAGTTCCGATGCTGGCAGGGCTTTAGTGGCGACGGTAAGAAATTTACAAAAGCAAGATTATTTACCAGAAATTGAATTCGGTTTACGTAATTGGACTAAACCAGCTTTAATAATTTGGGGAACCGAAGATCCTTGGCTAGATACGGCTGAGGCAGAAAAAGTTGCTAATCTTAATTCTCAGATTGAATTAGTCAAAATAAAAGAAGCTAAACATTATCCCCAAGAGCATTTTTCCTCAGAAGTTAGCGAAGTCATGAGCAATTTTCTCCGTCGTCAAATTTAATGCTAATTATTGCCAGTTACTAGTTGCTAATAGTTTTCTTCCGATTTCCGATTCCCTATTCCTTGTTCTAAATGTTTTTGGCAACAACACAAGTTGAACCGCGTCTGTTTTGGTTTTCAGCCCTCTTTGCCCTTAGTTTAGCCCTAGTTCATATTTATGCAGGCAAACTAAAGTTTTTAGGTGGTGTTCCTCGTAGTTACTGGCTTTCTATGGCTAGTGGTGTGTCAGTAGCCTATGTTTTCGTACACCTACTACCTGACTTAGGTGAAAAACAAATAACCATCAACCAAACAGGTATTTTGGGTTTTATTGAACACCACGTTTATTTATTAGCCCTTCTTGGTTTAAGTATTTTTTATGGTTTAGAAAGTTTAGTTACAAAGTCTCAAAAAGAGCAAAATAATCTTGCCAAAGCAAAGATTTTCTGGCTTCATATTGGTTCTTTTGCTCTTTACAATGCTCTAATTGGCTACTTACTACTCCATCGTGAAACCCCTGGCTTACTAAGCTTAATCTCATTTTTTGTCGCCATGGCTCTACATTTTCTGGTTAACGATTATGGCTTGCGAGAAGACCATCAACAAAATTATCACAAAATTGGTCGCTGGATTTTAGCAGCAGCAATTATCATAGGGTGGGTAATTGGGGCAGGAACAGAAATTTCTGAGGCAGCGATCGCAGTTTTGTTTGCTTTCTTAGCAGGGGGCATTATCCTTAATATTTTGAAAGAAGAGTTACCCGAAGAGCGTAAGAGCCGTTTTTGGGCCTTTACTGTCGGTGTAGCTGCCTATACAGTAATTTTACTTGTTCTTGATACTTAAGATACCGGAACAATCAAAGTTAAAAGGGGTCTTTGGGTATCGTAGGAGCAAGGCTTTTCAACCTTTCTCCCTGTCACCTAGTCACCCCATTAACCCCAACAAGCAAATTAAATAGAGGAGAAAAGATTAATGCTTTATAGTGCAGTACGCCCCTTGTTATTATTGTTAGGAGCTAGTTCTTTTAATCTTTTGTTCGCTAATGTAAGTTGGGGGCAATCTTCTGTCACTGAAGAAGTAATCACAGCAATTTTAGAAGCCCCTAATCTTCAAGAATCAACCCAGCCTCGTTACAGTACATTTGTCAATGAAGCTGGGCAACCCCTAGAAACAAAAACAGAACTTACTCAGAGGGGTGTTGATGCCATTGAAAAGGATAAATCAGTTTCTTTTTACTTCGGCCCTAAACAGCCTATACCCACAGTCTTACAAGGCCCCACCCGCCCCCACCTCGTCGAAGCAGCCAATAACGTTGAAGGGGGTTTTAATGTTGTTGTGGGTTCCCAAGTAAAGCTTAGTGAAAATCAGTCTATTCAGGCAGAAATACGGGGTGGTAGTGCGGTATTAGGTGCAGATGTTAGCTATACTCAAACCTTTGATTCTCCTCAACAAGGTGTTAGTGCTAATATCTTTAATCAACGTTCCTTTTCTCCTAGTTTTGAAGAAGGGGATCTTGATGTTAACTTACCAAATGGAGATACTCCTTGGGTACATCGTCTGGGAGGTGGTGTGGAATATTTCGCCCCAGTTACCCAACAAATTGACGGGGCTGCGGGCATAACTTATCAGCGAGTCTCAGCTAGAGATGGGGTATTTAGTTCTAATCTTCAACCGGTAGATGAGTTTGGCAACCAGCTTACCGTCAGTAATAATGGGCAAGAAGATTTACTAACTCTAAATTTAGCTACTGAGTACGATACCCGTAACCGTGAGACGGATACAACAGAAGGTACAAGGGTTCGGTTAGGGTTGGATCAAGCTGTTCCTGTCGGTGATGCTAGCATTGACTTTACTCGTCTCAAAGCTAACTACACCCAATATGTTCCAGTCTCTCTTTTTGGTTTCCAAGAAGGGCCACGCACCTTGGTTGTCAACCTCCAAGGGGGACATATGTTTGGTGATGTACCGGCTTACGAAGCCTTCAACCCCACAGCCGTAGGTTTCAATGGGGGAGAAATCGCTACTAGTCGCAGTTTTATTCAAGGTAGCGCAGAATATCGCTTCCCTGTCTTTTCTTTCATGGCTTTTGATGAAGATATTGATGTGGGGGGAATGTTTTTTGTTGACTATGCTAACAGCCTAGGAACCCAAGATGAGGTAATTGGCAAGCCTGGTATAGTTCGTAGTAAACCCGGAGAAGGTTTCGGTTATGGTTTGGGATTTCGAGCCGACTCTCCATTTGGTATCATCCGCATTGAATTTGGTTTAAATGATGATGGTGGTGGCAGAGTTAATGTTGGTATTGGGGAAAGGTTTTAGTTTTGCTAATTGTTAATTGCTAGTGGCTAGTGGCTAGTTGCTGACAGGGAATATTACTTATTAGTTTTCCCCCTCACCTATAGCTAAGGCTGATTGTACCAGGCGATCGCAAAACTTCTACCCCAGCACCAAGAGAGTTGAGGCGAATTTTTAAATCTCCTTGGGCTGTGACTCCAACTACTGTACCGGGAAAACCATCCACTAAAACCTTACGTCCTTTGCTACTTAGCATTTGTAAATAGGAGGGCAATATCTTTTCTATACCTATCGCTAAGTATTGTTGGTATCCCCAGATAATGCCGTGGGCTACCACCGCCGCCAAACTTTCTAAGGAAGTAATTTGCGATCGCGGTTGTAAGTTAATACCTGTTTCTGGTACAGAATTTTGCCAGTTTATGCCAACACCAATTACTGCTTGGGTAATATGCCCATTTTGAATACGAGTTTCGCTGAGAATTCCCCCTAGTTTTTTCTGATTTAGAAGTAAATCATTAGGCCATTTTAGGTTAACAGGAACAGCTTTTGACCGCAAAGCTTGAGCAATGCCCCAACCACTACAGAGAGTTAATTGATGACTATTGGTAGCTGGTAATTGTGTAGATAAAGCCAAAGATAAGTACAAACCTCCCCATGAAGACTGCCACTGTCTTCCCCACTGACCTTTGCCCGCAGTTTGTTGTCCGGCTATAACCACTCTGGGGAGAGGTTTTCCTTCATTCAGAAGTTGCCAAAGTTTTTGGTTAGTGGAAGGGAGAGAGGGAAAGTAATCTAAGGGCAAATCAAAAGTTTCTTCACCCCATAACTTTTGTCGAGTTTCCCGAAAAGTTTGCTTATTAAATTGCACCACGGTTTTCAATGATCAATGTACGGCTTGTCACTGTGTAGGGGCGATCCGTTTGCCGAGTATTTTTAATAAAACAGAGTTTAAATTGGATCGCCCTTTGCTTATCAATGAAACAGGGCAAATAATCAATGATTAATGTTTAATGATAAATGATAAATGTTTAATGTTTAATGATAAATGCTAAATGAAAAGGTTTCTGGTTGGCAATGGCAGACTTGGCAAGGGCTACCTTATTTAACCTGTGATTTGTTACAACAATGGCAGCATGGCTTTTTTACTCAGCAATTTTGTCCTCAGCTTCCCGAAGAGATAGTTGCTGTGTTTGATCCTCAATACCAAGCTTATCGCGTTAAACAAGTTCATGGTTCGCGAGTGATGACACCATGGGAAATTGAGGCAGCACAACAAGAAGGTTCATTAATAGCAGAAAATGGTTATCCTCCTGCTGATGCTATTTTTACCGACCAACCCCAACAAGCCGTTTTTGTAGCTAGTGCTGATTGTACTCCAGTTTTGATTGGGGATCTTAAAAGTAATAAGGTTGCGGCTATTCATGCTGGTTGGCGAGGGACAGCTAAAAGAATTGTTCCTGAAGCGATCGCCCGTTTTGTTGCTTCTGGCAGTAATCTTGAAGATTTGCGAATTGCCATGGGGCCTGCTATTGCTGGGGAAGTTTATCAGGTTTCGGAGAAAGTTGCCACAGAAGTTGGGGCAAGTGTTGTTGATTCTCCTGAAGCAATTTTAACTACTCTGCTACAGTTACCCAATTCTCCTATACTCCCAGATACTCACCCTAATCGAGTCAAACTTGATGTGCGACGTATTAATGCCCTGCAACTTGAAGGTTTAGGCATTAATCAAGAACAAGTAGTGATCGCCCCTCACTGCACTTATCAGCAGCCAGAATACTTTTTCTCTTACCGTCGTAGCAAAGAAAAGAAGGTTCAATGGTCAGGTATTGCTAGTATGAAGAATGGGTTTGAGAGTCGAGACTCAAAGCCCCTGCCCCAGCATAAATAGTCATTAGTAAACCGCCAATCAGGGCCAAGTTTTTGAGAAAATTGTTTATTTCTCCTGGGACGGCAGGATTATGAAAAACTAGGGTGGCAGGAATCAAGAAGATAATTAATAAAATTGCACCAATACGAACTTTATAACCCAATACTAAGGATAATCCCCCTACTAGCTGAAAGATAATCGTAAATGCCAACAATAAGCCAGCCAAAGGTAAACCTTTATTTGCCATCATTTGTTGAGTTTCTGCGAAACCGAGAATTTTGCCGATTCCAGAGTTTAAGAAGATTATGGCTAAGAAAATGCGTCCAGCTAAAGGAATATAATTCATTTTTTTATTATCGATTACTAAGGATGTCTAAAGGTAACGGTATAACTAATCCTCTTGATTATCAGTTCAAAACTGACCTAGAGATTTAAAGTATTAGGCAAAATCCCAGTCTTAATTGGTAGCCAGGAATGTTATGCTGTTTTCTTTGAGGTTGGTAACAAAAAGAACAGACAAATTAGATTTCAAACAAGTACCTACTAACCTTCTAACCTAATGATTTATTGCTAACAATTAAAATCCTCCTTGAGAAGGAATTTATGACTGAGCTTCAGCAATAAAAATATGGTGATGCAATCTAGAAATTTCCGACCTAATAAATATAATGTCAGTTAATAAAGTGCAACCGAAATTAATTATTCATGGTGGAGCAGGAAGCTCCTTACAAGATCCAAAAGGAATTCAAGCTATACGCGAAGTACTTCACGGCATAGTTAAGGAAATTTATACGGCTCTATTAAACAATATTAGCGCGACTGAGGCCGTAATTTTAGGTTGTCAGTTATTAGAAGATAATTCTCGTTTCAATGCCGGAACAGGTTCAGTTTTGCAGTCTGATGGGCAAATTCGCATGAGTGCCGCTTTAATGGAAGGAAGTAGCCAGCGTTTTAGTGGCGTGATTAATGTTTCCCGTGTACAACATCCTATTGATTTAGCCTCTGCTTTGCAAAAAGAAACTGACCGCATCCTCTCTGATTTTGGTGCAGCAGAATTATCACGAGAACTAAATTTACCTATATACGATCCCTTAACGGATCTACGCTTGCAAGAATGGATGCAAGAAAGACGGAATAATTTCCAAAGGGCAATGGCTGGGGTGGTAGCAGAAACTGAATTAGCCTCCCCTAGTGAAGCAAGAAGGGGTACTATTGGTGTTGTAGTCCTCGATTGCTTGGGGAACCTGGCGGTAGGCACTTCCACAGGGGGTAAAGGATTAGAGCGTATTGGTAGAGTCAGCGACTCAGCTATGCCAGCAGGAAACTATGCTACAAGTAAAGCTGCTGTTAGCTGCACTGGAATAGGTGAAGACATCATTGATGAATGTTTAGCAGCTAAAGTGGTGATTAGAGTTAGTGATGGTATGTCTTTAGAAAAAGCCATGGAACGTTCTTTTGCAGAATGTAAAGAGAACCAAAGAGACTTAGGTGCAATATCAATAGAAGCTGATGGTACAATATCTTGGGGCAAAACCAGTGAGGTTTTGCTAGCTGCTTACCATAACGGTGAAGATGTTGGCGATACCCTAGAATGGGACGGTGATGGCAAGTTGGTAGGAACCACTTAGGTTTGCTGTTAAAAGAGACACGGCAAATACAAAGAGAAATTATGCCGTGTCCAAAGGAGAGGCTCTATCTTTTCAACTCTCTGTCATAATTTGCGCTGTAACTTCCATGACTGCTGGGGGAAGAGTAAAACCATCTTTGACCTTTTCAATTAGCGATCGCTGTCTAAGAGAAGCTAAAGCTTGGAGAAGATTTTGGGGAGATACATCTGCCAAGCTTGTTTGTAATTCAGCCACGGAAATTGGTTTTTTCTTCGTTGCCATTTGACAAATAAGCTGATTTTCTAACTCCGATAATCTGTCAAGCATTTCTTCAATAAAATCGCTGACATCATGGGTAAACAAAGTGGTAGAGAGAAAATCTGTTACATCGCCGTCGAAGACTTCTTTAATAGTCATTGCTACGAGTTTCAACATTAAAGGATTGCCGCGATAGCCTTTAATAAGATGTACCCAATTCTTTTCTCCTGATAATCCCTTCTCCTTAAGAATTTGTCTTGCTGCTTCCCCTAAACCATCTAATTTCAGGGAACGTACTGGAGAGGTTTCTCCTTCTAATAGAGAGATTTCGTTGAGTTTTTCTTGGCAAGTAACTAATAAGCAACTTTGGTGAGGTTCCCCTCCCACTTTTTTGAGCAGTAAGCCATAATCTTCATATCCCTCTTCATAGGTTCCCGCTAAATCACCACTACGGAGAATCGAGCCGATATTATCAAGGATCACTAAACAGCGAGAAGTGCGGAAATGCTCAATTAACCAAGCTAAACGTTCTTCTTTTGTTTCTGGTATAACTTTCTCGGTTTCCGGGGTTAAAACTTGAATTAATTCCCCCAGGAAATCTTCTATGGCTGGTGCTTGACGTAGAGAACGCCACACAACACAAGAAAATTTACTTGCTACTTTCTTAGCTATCTTAACTGATAAAGCTGTTTTGCCGATACCTTTCATGCCTAGCAAAGCAACCAGGCGGCAACTATCCTTGATAATCCATTGCTCTAGGGTTTTTAATTCTTCTGTACGACCATAAAATACAGAAACATCTGGTGCTTCTCCCCAATCTGCGTAACGCTGAGTTGTTGAATTGTTTGAGGAAGGGAGGTAATTGTTGGCAAATCCTCCGTGGCTTGCCATGTGAGCTTGATACTGGGTTACCAAAAGTTGTTGCAATTTAGTTAACTTTACAGGGCCTCTACCAGCAATCTGAAATTTCTGATAAACCTCACTTAATCTCTTGCGTACCGCATCACCGCTAATACCAATACTCTCAGCAATAGCAGCGGTTGACTGACCTTTCATTGCTAAAGAGAGAACCTCCAATTCACCTTTGGAAACCTTATGTTCGTCAGCTACAGCTTTGAGAAAGTCTTGGGTAATCACAGCGCACGCTCACACTCAAAAGAAATATATTTGTCTAATTTTAACCTATGGACTGTGAGAGATAAGCATTTTGTCTTGGTAATTCAAAGCTATTTACTTTGTAGTACACTTAGCGCTTGACATTATTATATATGTGAGAGAGAATGATTTTGTACTCACACGAATGAAAATATCTACTAACTTCGGGAAAGACAGGGTACAAGAATGTAGTACAGAAGTTATTAAGTATAGATTA
This sequence comes from uncultured cyanobacterium, assembly GCA_963793425.1. Lineage (GTDB taxonomy): Bacteria > Cyanobacteriota > Cyanobacteriia > Cyanobacteriales > CAWCAG01 > CAWCAG01. The sequence continues at coordinate 767,420 of CAWCAG010000005.1, forward strand.
CCTCGGCAGAACCATGAAAATTTTTTTAACCAGTCAAGTTTTTACTCAACCATCCCGGCAACTATTAGGAGGCTTAGTGATAGGTGTATCCCTTACGTTACTGGCTATACCGGAGGCGAAGGCTGCGGACTTTCGTACCATAGATGGCATAGATAATAACCTTAGTAACCAAGATTGGGGTAGTAGCCACACTCAACTATTACGTTTGACACATCCTAGTTATCAAGACGGTATTTCTGAACCCAGGGGAGGAGGCATCAACGCAGCCTTGCAACTTCCTAGCCCTCGTGCCGTTAGCAACGCCGTTTCAGGACAATCTGGCTCAGTTTTTAATAGTTTAGGAGCAAGTGATTTCCTTTGGCAGTGGGGGCAATTTGTGGATCACGATATTGATATCACAGAAGGGGGTGATACTCCAGAAGCGTTTAATATTCTTGTACCTTCAGGAGATCCGTTTTTTGATCCCCATAATACAGGAACCCAAGAAATAGGACTTAACCGTTCTATTTACAACCCCTTAACCGGAACTGGTACGGATAATCCTCGTCAACAAATTAACGAAATTACAGCTTTTATCGACGCTTCCAATGTTTACGGTTCTGATCTTACTACGGCTGCTTCTTTACGTAGTGGCGTGGGGGGTAAATTAAAAACCAGTATAGGTAACTTACTACCTTTAAGTGATAGCAACTTCTTTTTAGCTGGAGATGTACGGGCTAACGAACAAGTTGGCTTAATCGCCATGCACACCTTATTTGTTCGGGAACATAATCGCTTAGCTCAGGAGATTGCAACCGCAGACCCCAGTTTAACCGATGAAGAGATTTATCAACAAGCCAGGGCTATTGTGGGAGCGCAAATGCAAGTCATCACCTACAACGAATTCCTGCCCCTCCTGCTTGGGGAAGGTTTAGGAAGTTATGCAGGATATAAAGATGATGTTAACCCCGGCATTAGTAATGAGTTTTCCACCGCAGCTTACCGAGTTGGTCATACCATGCTCTCACCAAACTTACTGCGTTTAGATGAAAATGGCAATCCTATCCCTGAAGGTAATATTGCTTTGCGGGATGCCTTTTTCTCTCCCCATCGCGTTATTAATGAAGGAGGTATTGACCCAATTTTAAGGGGATTAGCTACACAACAGGCGCAGGAAGTGGATACTTTAGTTATTGACGATGTACGCAACTTCCTTTTTGGGGTTCCTGGTAGTGGTGGTTTTGATCTGGCTTCTTTAAACATTCAACGGGGTAGGGATCATGGCTTGCCTAGTTATAATGAAGCCAGGATTGCCCTTGGTTTGGGGGCTGCCAGGAGTGTTGCTGATCTCACTAGGGATGCAGAGTTACAAAATGCTTTTGCTGGAGTTTATAACGATATTAACGATGTGGATTTCTGGATTGGCGGATTAGCAGAGAAACATACTAACGGAGGTATTGTAGGAGAACTGTTCGCCACAGTAATTAAAGATCAGTTTACCAGACTCCGAGACGGTGATCGCTTCTGGTATACCAATGTGTTCTCCGGGGAAAGGTTGCAAGAACTTGAAGATACAACCCTAGCTGAGGTTATCCGCCGCAACACAGATATTGAGAACATTCAAGATAATGTTTTCCTCGCCTCTGAAAAAGTTCCCGAACCAGCTTCCGTTATGGCTTTGTTGGCATTGGCTGCAATACTAATCACCAAAAAAAGAAACCTAAAAACGAACAATTAAGTACACAACTGTGTACTTCCCACCTAATTGTGAGTCTTTATGCACAAAAACTTATTGTGTAGGGGTGAGGGGAGATAATGTTAACCAATACTAATAAATCTCGGTGGATGGTATCGTTATCTCCCTAAGTTTTTGTTCAATAAAATAGCTTCACCTATTTTAAGCAAAAGTTAGTAATCTACTCGAAAGATAATGAGAATAAGCGATATTACCCAACAGGCTTTTAGTACAGGTCATTTAACAATTGAAGCAGAAAATCAACTGCGCCAATTACTAAAACAAAAAAACAATGATTCAGAACTGCAAGCTTTTATGGATTTGCAGGAAGCAGCAAGGCAAGGATGGATTAAGCAAGAATCTCGTGCTTTTCTTCAGTTTTGCTTAAACTATCAAACATCAGATAATTTTGGAGTAGTAAAGAGGAAAATTCTAGCTAACACTAGCTAATTTTCTTGTCTAATACTCCTACTTTAACTATTAGTTAATTTGGAGAATAAATAATATGTCTGTGCAGAATGAAACCAAAGTCTTAGTTCTATCGTTATTAGTAACTACAGGCTTGATGGGAGCAGCGTTAGTGGGAGTAGGTAACATAAGTAATAAACAACCAAATCTTTTTAATACCGAAAGTGCTACTGCTGTGGATCGTCATGGCAAAGGGGATATTCGGGTGTTGGGGGATACTTTTAGCGGTTACTCTACTTTAAGAAATATAGATTTTCAAAATACCCTCAAAGAGCAAGAAGTTACTTTAAAATATGCTAATGAGTTCGATCAAAAAGTTCGTGCTACGGCTTTAAGCACAGGTAAAGTAGATATAATTGTGACAACTTTAGATCAGTTTCTTACCCACAAGCCTGAAGGACAAATTGTTGCTCTGATTGATCGTACTGTAGGGGCTGATGCTGTAGTTTTGAACAGCCAGGAATACCCCCAACTTAAGTCTTTAAATGACTTAGATAATTTGGTACAGCAAAAAAGAGCGGTGGGAGAACAGTTGAAAATTGTTTATGCTGGGGATACTCCTAGTGAATTCCTCGCCAAAGTATTAGATACTAAGTTTGACAACTTTAACTTAGCTGACTTTGAAATTGTTAAGGTTGCTGATGCTAGCGAAGCTTGGCAGCAAATGCAAAAACCCAACTCCCAAGTTGGTATCACCGTTCTCTGGGAACCCTATGTTACCGAAGCGAAAGCCCAGGGAAATACAGTAGTGTTGAGTAGTGCTGATGCCCCTAGGGTGATTGTAGATGTGGTGGTAGCTAGCGATCGCGTTATTAGTAGCAATCCTGGTGCAGTCAGTAGTTTTGTAACTTCTTACTACCGTCGCATGGATACTTCTATTCAAGATCAAACCCAGTTAACTCAACAAATTGCTGCTGATGGTGATTTGAGCAATGCTGAAGCAACGTCGGTTAGGCAAGGGATTCAATTTTTCACCTCTGTGGAAGCGAATAATTGGATTGAGTCAGGAACTCTAACGAAGAGAATTCGAGCTATTGCAGGAGTTTTGGCACTTTCGGGACGCACCGATGCTATACCTGCTAATCCAGAAACTCTCTTTACAAATACTTTCTTGAAAACAGCAGCAGAACAAACTACGAATTTAATCAAGGCAGTGGAAATTGATAATCCTGAATTAGCGAAGAAATTAAGGGGCTTTGCAGAACCTGTCTTTACGACGGAAGTATCCGTAGCCGAGGTTAAGCAAGCTGATGATATTGGTAACTTGAAGGTGAGAGGTGAGGTTAAGTTCGAGACTGGGGCAGCCCAACTAACCCCCCAGGGACAGCAAACCCTTGATAAGCTGGCAACAGAGATTAGCGAATTTAATCCTTCCACTGTTGCTATTAAAGTGCAAGGGCATACCTCCCGTACAGGTAGTGCTGATTTGAATCAAAAACTTTCCCAAGGGAGGGCAGATGTAGTAGTTCAATACCTCAATGCTAACAATCTTCCCCACAAGTTTGTGGCAGAAGGATTAGGTTTCTCTCAAACTCTTCCTGGTGCAGATCCTGCTTCTCCTGTTAACCAACGTACAGTTATTCGCCTTGTCAGAATCGGTAACTGAATTTCCCAGATTGCTTTCGTAGTCTTGTATTGCCTTAAGGCAAAGTTCGTTATGTCTAATTACCTTCTAGAAGAAGCATATCAACTATCTCAAACTAATTCCCAACCGGGGCGACTGCTGAAGATTAGAGAACAACTTCGCTTCTCCAGTTATCCATTGCGAAAGAATCCTTTGCTTCCTCACCAGATTCCTTTAACCGTAAGACAGTGCTTTGCTAAGGCTGCATTGCTACTTACCCGTTATCCTCAATTGGGAGGAAAGCAAACCTTCGGTACTCTTCATTCCCCTACTCTAAGTAGCTATAGTTGTGATTCCACTCCAGAAATTTGGCAAGGAGAAGAGGGAATTACGAGATTATGTAACAATTTGGGATTAGATCCCAACTATACCGAAGAGTTGAGCCAATTATTGCGACAAAAAGATGAGGCGATCGCTAAGCATCAACAAATCATGGCAACTTTGTTGGAGGAGGTAGAAGGAATCGCCACTAAAAAGGCAGTTTTGCAGCTTTTCAAGTTACTTTTTGGTAACTTACCTTTACCTGAAGCAGCAATAGATTGTTTAGGAACACCAATGCAGTTATGCTTTACCATTAATTATCAAGGCGGGAGGTTGCACAATAAGGGTTTGTGGCAGAGTTTAACGACAAGGGAACGAGTTCAATTAGGACGATTTTTGCAACAACTCGATCACTTCAACTGTAAACAATTTGCTTGCTTCCCTAGCTTTGGCAAAATTCAACCCCAGAAAATTAATCATGAGTTAGGCGATCGCTTAGCTAAAAAAATAGGTTGCAGTAAAGATCAAATCATCTCAACTATTCAATCATCTGTTGGTATTTGCGCCACAGAAAAAGCAGAAGCTTTCTTTATTCATGATATTTGGGGACACTTTTGGCAACTATTCCTCACTGATTTCCCTTCAGATTACCAATTTCTCAGCCGTTGTGACGAACCTTCAACTTCACCCTCCCATCACCTCATCAACTCTTTAAAAACTCACCTACTAGCAGAGATATTAGCAGATATCAATGAATTCAAGTGGATTGCCCAACACCCTCAACAAGCAGATTTATTGCCCTCGTCTTCCTTGTTTAAACATGAACCAACAAAACTAGATTTGATTTGTAGAGATTTAGGCAGTTTGTTACCGCTGATTTTGAGACAAGAGTATCCAGATATTATGCCGCAACTTTTAGGAGAGTTGTTGGAATTACAAAATACTCTCAACCAGGTTTATACCCAACCTGCTATCAATCATAATTTCCCTCACCAAGATTTATTGCTTTTGTTCGCTGCTAACTATAACCCCAGAGATTTTTGTAATTTAAGTGAGATAATCAGTAAATATTTTTATCCCTGTAGCTTCCTTGTCACGGAAACATACCCACCAAATTGTCTACTGGCTTGCGCTTGAAATTATTAAGCTTTTCTTATTTTAGAAAAGGGTTTAAGAGGAATCATTTTTTCATCTTGTTGAACTTGCTCAACTTGACATTCTCACTTAAAAAAGTTAGAAAAGAGTTAGCTCATATGAATGAAAAACTATTTATCTTTCCACTAATCTGAACCATGACAACTATTTATACCAAAATATTAATCTTTCCCCTGACCCTAACATTAGGTTTATCAACGGTAAGTTGCACTGAAAGTCCCTTGAGGCAGTCAACAAACCCACCAACACCTGTACAAGCAGAAGCAAAACCTCAAGCCCAAACAGTTTCCACCACTTCTGTAACCCCTACCCCAAAAACAAACCAACGTAGCACCTTTACCCAAGCCCTCGATCAAGGCATGAGTGCCGCTGTGATGGGACAAACGGCCCTTTCATCAGAAGACTGGCAACTAGTAGCAAAACAATGGCAAAAGGCGATCGCTCTTTTAAAGGAGGTTTCCTCATCTGAGCGTAACTATAAACAAGCCCAAAGCAAAATCTCAGAATATCAGTCTAACTTAAGGATCGCCCAAAGCAAAGTTGCCCAATACCAACGCAACTACTTTCAAGAAGCCTTAAATAGTGGTAGACAGGCTGCTAATGGTGCGAGTTCAGCCAATAGCGCCAAAGATTGGCAACAAGTAGCCCAAAACTGGCAACAGGGCATCAAGCATTTGCAAACAGTATCAAGGACTAGCAGTAATTATAACAAGGCGCAAAATAAAATCTATGAATATGAGAATAACCTCGCCACTGCTAAATACCAACAACAACAATATCTTTACCAAGAAAATCCTTGCCTTTTAGTCGCCGAAGAAGCTAATTCTTCTCAGCTTGTGGAATTAAATAAAGTAGATTTTTACCCCACTTCTTCTGGGCAAAGCAACTATATTACTGGCTGTATTACCAATCATAGTGGCAAAACTTTAAGCAATGTTAGGGTTAGTTATAATTATGCTGGTTTAAACCCTGCCGCTGGAATTATTTTCGGACAAAAAAATTCTTCCCTCGCCTTTACTAACACCACTGTTAAACCCGGACAAACAGTGCCGTTTCAACTTAATTCTTCCTTAGATGGAGATATACTATACGTGGAAATAACTTCCCTATCTTCAGAATTAGGAACGATTCCTTTGTATGTTGAAGTCGGAGGATAAAAAGATCAGGAAAGGGGAAGATGATCAAGAAAACACGATTGCAAAAGTGCTTATTTATATTCCCTCTTACTTTTACCTTGATATTATCCGCTTGCAAGAATCCAATTGAGTCAAAACCTCCTTTAACAATCAACTCAGATCTGATCGCATCGGGAGATATCATCTTTCGCCAAGGTAATAGCCTTTTAAGTCGAACCGTAATTTCTGTTGATGAAAATGCCTCCTTTTCCCACGTAGGCTTAGTCGAGATTATTAAAGACAGTCCCTATGTAATCCATGCTTCTACTGGGGAACCTTTTGGTAAAAATGCTAAGGTGAAAATTGAGACTTTAGAAGCTTTTTTAGCTAAAGAAGAAACTACGGCGATAGCTTTATATCGAGTTAGGGAACAATATCAAAGTACAGTAGAGCAAGCTGTTTTATTTGCTCATAGTTATGCAAGCAAGAAACTACCTTTCGATCAAGAATTTAACCTAGAAACGGAAGATAGTTTGTACTGCACTGAGTTGGTATGGAGAGCCTACTTGCAAGCAGGGCTTGATTTGGTAGAAGGAGAGTTTGAAAATCTAGATTTACCCTTAGCTCAAGGGAACTATCTTTTACCTAGTAACTTATTAAATAGTAAGTACACAAAAAAAGTTTATTTTTTGCAACTTAAAGATTGAGTTTTTATGAAAAGAAGACGTTTCCTTACCATCTCTATTTTATCTTTAACTGCAACTATTATTACCAGTTGTTCTCTTAAAAGTGGCCCTGGTGCAACGGTAGAAGAATTTCACTATGCCATTGAAAAAGGAGAAATAGAAGCAGCTACTAACTTATTTTCTAACAGTGTTATTGAATCTTTTGGCAAAGATAAAATCAAAGCTGGTATGTCCCAAGCCGTAAGGAATTTGCAAGACAAGCAGGGGATTGAATCTATCAAAATTATGGAAGAAGAAGTCACTGGAGAAGTAGCCCAAGTTTCCTACAAAATCACCTACGGAGATGCTACAGAGGAAGACAACACTGCTCAATTAATTAAAGAAGATGGTGAGTGGAAAATAGAACCTTCTAAGTAGGTATGATTGAGTTATCCTAAAACTTCACAGAATAAAGTTAATTGGTTTTATGATCTAGGATTACCCTGATGAGGGTATCATACCTGTAATTGAACTGGCCTAACTATGCTAAGTTCGGTAAGACCATTATTGGAAGTAACCAAGCTTTCCATAAGGAAAATATTTTGGTGTCATTAGAGACAGTAATCTTCTTATTAAGATTGCCAATACACTAGGTTTGAAGATTACCAACTGAAATCAAGTGTTTTTTCCCTAACCAAAGAGGTGTTTTATGGTTAAGATAGCTGATTATTCTCTCTATAGAGTGATGCGACAAGATTCAAGGTCAGCGTAATAATATATCAAACTTAATTTTAATGAGTAGTTTTTGTAGTTAAAGATTTTTCTTTGGCTGTCAATTTTCAATTGACAAATCACTAATTCTATTAGTTTAGGACTTAACCATTTTCTCTTGACTAGTTTCAAAAAATGAAATTCAGTATTGTTATCACAACTTATAATCGTCTGCCTTTATTAAAGCGCGCTATCGAAAAATGCTTAGCGCAAACCATTCCCTGCGAAGTTATTGTTGTAGATGATTGTTCTGATGATGGAACCCAAGATTATGTAACTACTCTCATCAAAAAAACCGGTAATAAATCCTTAATTTATTACCGTAATCCAGTTAACTTAGGACATTCCCAAAGTGTTAATGCTGGGGTAAAAATCGCTACAGGAGAATGGATTAAGTTTCTTGATGATGACGATTATCTTGCTCCTAATTGCCTCAAAGAAATTGCCAAAGTAATCTCTTTACATCCCCAAGGGGTAATTTGTTCGGTACAAGCAGCTCAAGTAGATGAAAATGAAGTAGAAATTACGAGAACCAGACAAATCAATTCTAGTAAGGCTTTTTACATCCCTCAAGAAGATATTCACTACGGTATGCTTCTAGAAATGGTTCCTTTTGGCACTCCGGTTCAAGTTGCTTGTCGTCGAGATGCCTTCTTAGAATCGGGCGGTTGGGATTCTGGTTTGGATGCTAATTTTGATGATATAGATTCTTGGATTAAAATTGCTCAGTTTGGGGATGCTATTTTTATTAATGAATGTTTAGCTTATCGTACTATTTGGTCTGGTGCATATAATCACAAATTCTCTTTAGAAAAGCGGCTGGAAACCAACTTATTAATTAAACAAAGCATTCATGCTTTAATACATTCTAAACACCGAAGCTATACTCCTGCTATTGAAACCATTGCTAGATATCTTAAGTTGCATTGGAGCTTAGTTGCCCTAAAACAAGTCAAATTTAGTACGGCCTTTAAATTAATGTTTCCTAACATCTTTTTCTGGTCTGCTTGGCAACTAATTTTAGGTAAAGCAGGAGAAAGCTACCGTAACCGTAACTTACATCAAATTACCATTAAGCAGGATATTGATAAGGTAGCTCAAGAACAACAGTCCTACAGAGAAATAATCGAGCAAATCAGAAGCTATTTAAAACTGCGTTGGGGCTTCAAAGCTTTTCAAAAAGGAGAATTTTCTACAGGCATTCAAATCGCTTTATCAGCTTTATTTTCTTCTCAAGTTTGGGGTATTACCCTAGCCGCAGCTTTTCCCAAAATTTATCAAGAAAATCTGGAATTGAAAAAGCAATTAAATCAGAATATTTTAGTAATGGAAGCAATTTGCTCCTTGCTTAACGACAAGCACCAAGAAACCCTACCCAACCTCCAGGAACTAAAGAAATACCTTAAAGTACGTCTATTTCTTTTAGCTTTCCGTGAAGGAAAAATTAGTGTAGCTATGAGGTTAGCTTTGCCAACAATTCTCTCTCCAGTTGTCTGGAAGCTATTATCTAGAATTGCGATCTTAACCCGTATTAGTAAGCAAAAACCAATTATTCGTAGATTTGTCTTATTAGAATCCTGAGATCATTAAACATTAAGCATTAAATATTTATCTAGCTAGGTTTTCTTGGCAGCGTTCTAGATAAATATGAGCGGTTTTATCTTTAGGATTTTGTGCGACACATTCTGAGAAAATAATTTCTGCTTCGACATAATTATCTTGATGGAAAAGTAGCAACCCCTGTTCAAAACTAATTCTCGTAGCTAACTTTCCCTGGCGCACTTCAAGAGGATCGCCATCAAATACTTCATAAATACTAACCCAGTCCGATTTACCTTTCACTTTAACCCGGTCAATAATACGAATACAATAATTATTAGAGTCTTTTAATTCCAGAAAAGTATGATGGGAAATAAAAAAAGATACTCCATAACTTTCTGTTAATTCTTCAAGTCGAGCAGCTAAATTAACCGTATCGCTAATAACAGTACCGTCCATACGATTTTTTCCACCAACTGTACCCAACATCAAGGAACCTGTATTAATACCAATACCAATTTGAATGGGCGCACGTCCTGGTCTTTGCCTAGTTTGATTATAATTATTTAAAAGCTGTAACATAGTAATACCCGCAGTAACAGCATCATCAGCACTACCACTGAAAAGAGCCATAATAGCATCGCCAATATATTTATCAATGAAACCATTATTATTAATAATTGCTGGTTCCATACGACTTAAATAAGCATTAATAAACTTAAAGCTATCCTCTGAACTCATGCTTTCAGAAAGACTAGTAAAGCCACGAATATCAGAAAATAACACTGACATTTCCTTTTCTACAGATTCTCCTAACTCCACATCAATAATACTTTTTTTATTTAAAAATTGGAGAAACTCATGGGGGACAAAACGTTCGTAAGCTTGGTTAAGTTTAAATAATTGGTTAGTATATTTGCGAAGCTCTAACTCAGCGTTTTTGCGTTCTGTAATATCAGCAAAAGCCGCGATCGCATAAATAATTTCTTTCTTTTCATTAAAGATTGGTGTCGCCCAAACTTCCACAGAAATAGTCTTATTTCCTTGGCGTATTTCTACATCATCAACAGCAACACTTTCTCCTTGCAAAGCCCTTAGTAAAGGTTGGCGATCGCCAGGATAAAATTCAGCTGTTTCTGATAGATAAAATTGATATACTTCTGATAGCTTCTCAGCAGTGGTTTCTGGGGCAATACCTTTACCTAGTAATTGCTCTGCTCTTTGATTCGCATAAAAAGGCTTACCCTGGGCATCAACAACAAAAACGCCTATGGGCATAGCTTCTAGAAACTGCTGTAACCTCTTCTCGCTTTCAACTAAAACCGTTTCTGCTTGTTTGTGTAATTCTGCCTCAATTGTGTCAGAATGCTCAGTAGTCGTCTCTAAGAGAATCTCCAGATCAGCTTTTTCTTGCCTTAACCCCGCAACTTCCTGACGCAAATTCTCTATCTCTAATAAGAGTTTTTCTGTAGAGGGTTGTTCTTCTTGCTGCATTGCCCAGGATAAGATTCATTTTTTTGTGTAAATTCGACTAAGCCCCTTCAGACTAGGCAATGATATATTTTTACCTATTACCTATTACCTATTACTTATTACTTAATTACTCACTCCCTCATGCCCATTCTAATTCTAAATTAGGCATTAAGCGTTGAAGGTTTTTTAAAGATTTCCCCTGCCAAGGAACCTGCTTAGATCCCTGTACTACCATAGAAACATCCTTTTCCTGGCGGACTTTAATAACAAATTTTGATAAAACATTAATACCTGAACTATTAAGAAACTGCAAGTCTTGCAAATTCAAAGTAATAATGGGAGACTTTTGTTCAAGGACTTGGTGTAGTAACTCAATAATTGGTGCATATTCTTCCATACCACTAAGTCTTAGAGTCCCTTGACAGTTTACCGTTGCTGTAGATTGTTTATAGCAAATACTGTATTCTTTTGTCTTAATCTCCATTTCTCCCCCTGTAAGCTATAACTTTAGCTGTACCAATGTGGTTAAAGCAACTATTTCTGGATTTTGCTGCACCGTCTCCAATTTCCAGCCCACCTTTGCCATATAATCATTGATTATGGTTAGAAAGCCTAACCCAGAGTTGGTATCGTTGTCACCCTGAGCATTTTCTTCTAATTGCAGAATATATAATTCTTGGGGATCGTAGGTTGCTAGTTTGTTGATAAAAACTTTAAGTTTATCTTGGTATTGAGAACTAATACTATTAGTAGTAGAAAAAACCACTCTATCGCGGTGAAAATGCAAGCTAATACTGATCGGATAATCCTTTTCTTCATCATTGAACTTCATGGCATTTTCTAACAATTCATTGGCAATATAACTAACAGCACCTTTAATCTCTGCTTGATGCTCCATCTCATTTAACTCAATTTCATTGTTAAGAAAGAAAGTGGTTAAATAGTCTCCTAAAAAATCAGCCGATAAACCATTGTTGCGCCAACGTTTCTTGATGGGAACTGAGCTAGGTGAAAATTGCAGGATCAAATATTCTTGAGTTGCAGGTAGATTGTGTCCGTAGTCTCCAAATACTTGCTTCATGGTAATTCAATTATTTCTAACCCTTTTCTTTTAATTGCCACCAAAGTAATATCATCATAAACTTTTTGTTCTCCAATATATCCTTTAACATGGCTGATCACCTCAGAACAAACTTCCTCTACCGATGCAGACCAATTTTGTTGGATTACTTTACACAATCTTTCTATGCCATAGTGCAAACCCTGCTCATTTTCAGCTTCAGTAATGCCATCTGTATAAAGTATTATTCCATCTCCTGGCCCTAACTCTACCTTTGTTTCTGCTAAGAACTCAACTACATCTTCAATTAAACCTAAAGGAAAACCTAAATCAATGGTATCAATCCGCTCAATTTCGCCATTTTGGCGTACTAAAATGACTTCTTCATGCTGTCCACTCAAGGTGAGAATACCTGCTTGGTAGTCAAGTAAACAAAGGGTAAGATTTTTTTCGGAACTCATACGTTGGACATTTTCATACACTGTCCAATTAATGGCTTCTAGGTACTTTTTGAGATCAGTCTCACCATTGGCTAAGAGGGTTCGTACAGCAGTTTGTACCATCAACATTAGTACTCCACTCTCTAATCCATGGCCGGTCACATCGCCGATACCAATTTTAATCCTGCCGTTATGATAGATGACATCATAATAATCTCCTCCCACTTCCTGGGCCGGTTCCATGAAACCAGCTATTTCTAATTCTGGTATTTTTTTAAGTTCCTCTTGATTAGGAAGAATCATAGTTTGCAGACGGCGAGTAATATCTACTTCTGAACTGAGGCGTAGGTTTTCTTGTTGCAGTCTTTGATTAAGGGTGGTAATTTCTAAGTTAGCTTGAGCTAAAGCTTGTTGGGCTTCTTTGCGATCGCTTATATCTCGAAAAATGCCAGTGTAAAATCCCCCAGAGGCTAATTTTGCTTCTGATAAGCTAGCTTCTAAAGGTAGGGTTGAATCGTTAGCTTGCTTACCAACAACTTCATGTAAACCTACTCCTAATAAATTCTCTAAGGAAATATCTTCCGGCAATTCTAAAAGTTGATACATCGACATTCCGACTAAATTACTAAGAGGATAGCCGAAAATCACTTCTGCACTAGGATTAGCCATAATAATTTGTAAATCTAGTTTGCTGAAGGTAATGATGGCATCAGTAGCGGTTTTAAAAAGTGCTTCAGTGCGGCTTATAGCTTCTTCTAAAGCATCCATTACCTGGTTGTAGCGTTCGGCAATTAAGCCGACTTCGGTAAAGGGTTCTAGGGGAACACGCAAGCTTAAATCTTGGGTTTGAGCTTGCAAATCCATAACCTTAAATAAGTCATGAATTTCTGTTTTAGCACGATGTTCTGATATATTTAGACCAACTTTTTCTTGTTCTAAGGAAACTCGTAAAGGGAAGAAGCGGTTAAGAGTGCGTAGTAACAAGTAACTTAAACCAAAAGACCAGACAAAACAGACAAAAATCCCCAACAATTGTACTAATATTTGGTTTCCTTTCGTTAACCCCGTAGCTAACAAATCCGCTTTACCAAACAAAGCCACAGCCAAAGTTCCCCACACCCCAGCCCCGGCATGAACGGCGATCGCATCTACTGCATCATCAATACGCCAACGCCGAAGCCAATAGGAAACAAGTATAGTAACTCCTGCACCAATTGAGCCAATAATTACCGCTTCTGCAGTGTTGACGACATTACAGTTAGCCGTAATCGCCACCAATCCGGCTAGGGAACCATTAATCAATATTTCTACTTCCGGGATTTTGTGCTGCTGCCAACCAATTATTCCGGCGGTAATCATCCCTGCCACCCCAGCTAAGACAGTGTTAACAATGATGCCAGGGACTTGCTCATTTAATTCTAAGGTACTGCCACCATTGAAGCCTAACCAGCCGATCCACAATAACATGGCTCCTAAAACAGAAAATTGTAAATTGGAGCCGTGAATCTTACGGGGCCTTCCTTCAGGGGGAAATCTGCCAGTGCGAGAACCAATAACGAATAAAGCGGCTAAACCTACCCAACCTCCTACGCTATGAACAACTGTAGAACCAGCAAAATCTAAAAAACCAAGTTGTTTTAACCACCCGGCTTGGTTCCAACTCCAATGGCCAAAAAAAGGATAAATTGTACTGGAAACTAAAACTGTGGTGGTTAGGTAGGCCCCAAACTTCATGCGCTCCGCCACTGCCCCTGAAACGATGGTGGCAGTAGTGCTACAAAACATGGCTTGGAAGAGGAAGAAGGCAGCTTTTTGAGCTTGGGAGTCTAAATTGACCAAAAAGTCTGTTGAGCCAACCCAGCCCCCTTGGGAAACCCCGAACATCCAGGCATAACCAAATAGCCAAAAGCAGGCTACGGAAATGCCGAAATCTGCTAAGTTTTTCACCGCAACGTTAATACTATTTTTGGAGCGGGTTAACCCAGACTCCAAACACATAAATCCTGGTTGCATTAAAAACACTAAACCAGCAGAAACCAGGAGCCAGAGGATGTTGATAGTTGTCTCCATAATGAGTCGGGGAATTTATTGTTAGAGTGCAACTAGTTTAAGCACAATTATCTCTGTTGGGAAGCTAAGCTAGTCTCAAGATAATAGTTTTTTGGAAATTCCCCGCTAATTATCTTTCATCTCACTCAAGTTGAACATTAAGCGAACGTGATCGCAGACGAAGGTGTTCGACTATAGAAATAAGGAAGGGGTGGTTTATGGTAACAAAAATAATGGGGACAACTAGGTACTACTAGTCTATTAATTCATGCAAATTTCAACTTCTTGTCTCAAACTACCTGCCCTGGAACAAATTATTAATTCCAATCCTTTAGTTGTACCTCCTAATGCCTCAGTTAGAGATGTGATGACTTTTCTGCTCCAGGGGCAAAAAGGTACTCGTGGTGAATTTTGTGCTGTTGTTGAAGAGCAAGGGAAAATCCTAGGAATATTGGCTCAACAAGATGTTATTAAGTTAGCAACATTGGAAAAACGTTGGGAATTTTTTACTGTTGCAGATGTAGTAGAGAAAAACCATGTTGTTTTAGCTGAGGCTCAATATAATGATGTTTTTCAAGTTTGTAGTTTGTTGCGCCAATATGAAACTGACTACTTACTAGTTGAGGATCAACAAGGTAGCTTGAAAGGAGTGATAACCTCTGAGTTAATCCTCAATTCTTTGCAGGGAAGTCATATTTGGCAACAGGGTTTTGTTGGTGAGGTAATGAATACTGATGATTTCAGCGTTACTCCCCAAACTTCATTGCTTCAAGCTGCTCGATTAATGTCTGAAAACGAGAGAGATTGGGTGATTATTGCTCAAGATGTTCAACCTTTGGGATTGGTGACAACTAAAGATATTATCCAGCACCAACTTAATAGCTCTGATTTGGCACAAGTCCAAGCTTTGGCAGTAATGAATACTCTCCCATCAAAAGTTTTAGCAGAAGATTCTTTGGATTCAGCATGGCAGAAAATACAGCAAAATAGTTGGCAACCATTATTAGTTACAAATAGTCAAGGAGCATTACTAGGAACTTTAACTCAAGCTAGTTTTTTACGATGCCTTGAACCCAGGGAAATGTATAGTAAACTTGAGTTGTTATACCGAGAAAATCAACAGCTTAGAAGCGAAAAAGCTCAGCTTTTAAAATCTCAATCTCATGAAACAGAAGCAGAATTAGAAGGAGCAAAAGACCAACTTCAAGCCGTTTTAGATGCTATGCCGGGAACTATTTCTTGGATTGACTCTGATTTATGTTATTTAGGAGTTAACAAACAATTAGCTAGTCTTTTTAATAAACCGACAGAAGGTTTTGTTGGTAAAAAAATTGGCTTTTTTAAAGAAAACGATGAATTTGGTTATCACATGGAACGTTTCTTTGCTAGTTCTCAGCAAGAATCTTCCTTAGAAGTAGAAATGCAAGTTGGTGACTCATTTAATAATTATTTAGTTGTTACTCGTAAGTATAATCATAATCGAGCGGCTGTGGCTGTAGGGGTTAACATAACTGACCGCAAAAAGACAGAGATGGCTTTGGTTAAAAGTGCTGCTACTAATCGCGCTCTAATTAATTCTATTCCTGATTTAATGTTCTGCTTTAATCATGATGGTATATTCCTAGATTATAAAGCAGCAAAAGATTATGAAGCAGCAGTTTCTCCAGAAGATTTTTTAGGTAAAAGAGTAAATGAAGTGCTGCCACCACAAATATCTCAGTCAGTTTTGCAATGTATAAAGCGGGCTTTACAAACCAAAGAAATACAGTCTTTTGAATATCAGTTACCTCGAAGTTATCAGGATAACAAGATCAGAGATTGGGAAGCCCGTCTTTTTGTTAGCAATGAAAATGAAGTTATGGCTATTATAAGAGATATTACAGAACGCAAACGTTCGGAAACTGAATTACGTCGTCAAAGTCTTAAATCTCGACTATTCGCTGAAATTAGCTTGAAAATTCGCCAATCTTTGCAATTAGAAGAAATCTTACAAACCACCGTTACAGAAGTACAGCAGATATTTCAAGTAGACAGAGTTTTAATTTATCATTGCTTAGCTTCTGGGCTAGATAAAGTTATTATGGAGGAGGTTTTATTAGGTTGGCCAAAAACTTTAGGGATGTCTTTTCCCCAAGAAGTATCCTTTCAAAATCACCAAGATAGTTGGAGACAAGGAGAAGTTTTAGCTATTGCTGATTTGGAGAAAGAATATGGGAAAACTTCACCGTCTATAGTCGCTTTCTGGCAAAATTGGTTTGTTAAAGCGAAGTTGGTTGTACCTATTTTACAACAAGAAAAACTTTGGGGCTTAATCATAGTTCATCAATGTTCTAGTTGCCGACATTGGAGTAATTTTGAGACAGAACTATTACAGCAGCTAGCTGATCAAGTAGGTATTGCTATTTCTCAAGCCCAACTTTTAAAGGAACAGCAAGAAAGTGAAGCGATGATTCGAGCATCTCTACAAGAGAAAGAGGTTTTGTTAAAAGAGATTCACCATCGAGTTAAGAATAATCTCCAGGTCATTTCTAGCCTTTTTTCTTTACAGTCTTATTATCTTGAAGATTCTAAAGCTTTGCGAGTACTTGAAGATAGTCAAAGTAGAGTCAAAGCCATGGCTTTAATTCATGAAAAAATCTATAACTCTCAAGATTTGTCTAAGGTCAATTTTGCTAAATATATCCAAGATTTGGCAAACTATTTATTTCATGCTTACGAACCTAACCCCCAAGTAGAGTTAGAAATTGATGTCGAGCCTGTCTCCCTAAATTTAGATACGGCTACTCCTTGTGGACTGTTGATCAACGAAGTTATTTCTAATGCTCTTAAATATGCTTTTCCTAATAAAAAGAAAGGTAGGATCTGGATTAAGCTTTATTATTTAAACCAGGAAAAAATGGTTTTAGAAATAGGAGATAATGGGGTTGGCTTTCCTCCAAACCTTGATTTGGAGGAAACGGAATCATTGGGTCTTCAGTTAGTAAAAGATTTAGCTCAGCAGTTAAAAGGTAAACTAGAAATAAATTGTCACCAAGGAACGCGATTGAAAATCACATTTTCTGAATTACAATACCGGAGACGAATGTAACCATGAAACCAACAAAAATTCTCATTGTTGAAGATGAGATTATCACCGCTAGGGATATATCTTTAAAATTGCAAAAGCTTGATTATCAGGTAGTTGGTATTGCTGATTCTGGAAATGTTGCCCTGGAAAAAGTAGCTGAATATGAACCAGATTTAGTGCTGATGGATATAGTTTTGCAGGGGGATATAGATGGTATAGAAGTGGCTCAACAAGTTCGCCATTCCTTCAATATTCCTGTGATTTATTTGACTGCCTATGTTGATCAAGAAACTTTACAAAGAGCTAAAATAACTGAACCTTTTGGTTATATTCTCAAACCTTTTAAAGGGCAAGAATTACGTACCCATATCGAAATTGCTTTGTATAAACATAAGTCAGAAATAGAAATCCGTCGTGCTTTAGCTAAGCAAAAAGAATTAAATGAGCTTAAATCTCGATTTATTACCCTTGCTTCCCATGAATTTCGTACTCCTTTAACAGCGATTCTCGGCTCTACTGAATTGCTGAGACATTATGGAGAAAGTTTACCACAAAATAAAATAAATCATTATCTTGAAAAAATCAAAGCTACTATTAAAGGAATGACAAATACTTTAGATAGTATTTTAACTCTTAGTCAAGCAGAAGCGGATAAAATTATTTTTAAACCAGTCCCTTTGAATTTGGGTGAAGTTTGTCAAGATGTGGTTAGAGAGTTTCAAGGAGATGAGGAGGAAGAGAAAAGGATTGTTTTTATTGATAAATGTCTATTAAATTCTGTTTTAGCAGATAAGAATTTAATTCGTTATATTATGACTAATTTATTAGTTAATGCGATTAAATATTCTCCTAAAAATAGCAAAATATTGTTTTCTTTAATTTGCCAACAGGAAGAAGCTATTTTGACAATTGAAGATAGGGGAATTGGTATCCCATCAGAAGAGTTGGATAAGCTGTTTGATTCTTTTTATCGGGCTAGCAATGTAGGAGATATTCCAGGAACTGGTTTAGGTTTATCTGTAGTTAAGCAATTAGTTGATTTGCATGGTGGCAATATAAAAGTAGAAAGCGAGTTAGCAAAAGGAACAACTTTTACAGTTGCTTTACCGTTAGGGTAGAGAGTGAAAGTATTTCCACTTATAAATAAACTAATAATTTCGAGTATTTACGGCTTACTCATGGAACTTTATTTCTGCTATAGTATAATACTAGTTGATTATATGTAAAAAATATGGATACATACTATACAGATTAGATAATGCACAGAATTATTTCTTCCCATCTAAAGACCTTCTCTAAAGAGCATGAAATTGAATCCAGTAAAGAAACAGAAAGGTTTGAGCATTTTGTTAATTACTGCATAGCCTCCAAATATTATTCTGGACGTATAGATACATCTGATATTACTACTGATAATGATGATGCAGGTATAGATGGAATCATTATCATTGCTGACGGAGAGTTAATTACTACAGAGGAAGAGATTAGTGATATTTTCGAGTCTCATAAAAGGAATATTGAAATAGATTTTATTTTTGTACAAGCTAAGACTTCAGAAAAATTTGAGAAGAGTCAAATTACAAACTTTGGTGAAGGAGTATATGACTTTTTAAGTGAAGACCCAGAGTTGCCTCACGGCGATTTACTGTTAGAAGCTCATAAAATATTTAGTAAGATAATTGATAATGTTTCTAAAGTGAAAGGTGGAAAACCTAATGCTAAGACTTACTTTGTTACAACTGGCATATGGGACGAGCCTAGAGAGTTATCTGCATCCTTAAAGACAAATCAAAAAAAAATAGACAGCACGGGGTATTTTGGAAAAGTAGAATGTCTAAAAATAGACAGAGATGAATTAATTAAACTATGGAGCAGTATTCATCAACCAGTCGAGGCGACAGTGAGAGTTAAAGGATATGTTCCCTACGAGAATATCAAAGGAGTCGAAGAAGCTTATATCTGTGTTATTCCGGCTAAGAATTTCATCAACTCTATCCTAAAAGATGATGAAGAGCATATTAAAAGTGGGATTTTTGATGAGAATGTGAGAGCTTTTTTGGGGGCAGATAATTCTGTAAACTCAAACATCAAAGCTACTCTAAATTCAAGCGAAAAAAGAGATCGTTTCGCTATTTTAAACAACGGAATCACCATTGTTTCACCAGATGTGAGAGTCCAGAGTGATAGCATCAGCATATTTAATTATCAAATTGTTAATGGTTGCCAGACAAGCCATGTGTAGCAGATGAAAAATTCTTGTCCCTTAAGTCAAAAGCAAAAAATGTAGAAGTTTATTTTAACAGTTGTAATGATGATGTAAATGAGGATTCAAAAATCTATTTTGAAAGGAGAGAAAAGCAGTATGCTGGTATGGGAATATCAGACTCAAAGATTTTTGATATAAGAACTGTAGCCCGTGCTTTTTCTGCAATGTTCCTAGAAATTCCTCATACAGCAGCAAACTATCCAACACAGATTTTTCAGCAGTCAGGAAATAAATTGTTTCAAGATGAACATAATGAAATTGCTTATTATTGTTCAACCCTTGCTTTCTATAAGTTTAAGAAGCTTTTCAATAGCAAAAAACTTCCTAAAAACTCTATAAAATACAAATGGCACACACTAATGCTATTAAAGTATGTGATAAAGGATAAAGAAGACACCCCAAAGTTAGAGTCAAAAAAAATAACAAAGTACTGTCAAGATATTATTAAAGTTTTAAGTAGTCCTCGCGAGGAGTTTATAGACAAATACGAAAGGTGCATGGAAATAATAGAAGCAGGTGGCTGGGTGAGTAAAGATAGGCTAAAGACTTCTAAGCATACTGAAGAGTTAAAGCAAATCTTAGCTGGTAAAAAAGTTAAATAGTGAGTTGTTTGCAGAACAATTTCTTGAATACGTAATCTTCGCCGTAATTTGGAAGGTGCAAACTCCGTCATTTAAAATCTAGCTACATAGCACAATACTCCTTTTAGATTATGAGCATCCTTTCCCCAACGGCACAACCCGAATCCCAAACCCCAAACTCCCCGGAAACACGATACTATTCTCCAGAGGAATATCTCGCTTTAGAAGAAGCGGCAGATTATCGAAGCGAATACATTAACGGGGAAATTTTAACTATGGCAGGAGGCTCTACTAATCATAATCAAGTTGCTGGCAACTTATACATTGAACTCGGCTTTGCTTTCAAAAAGCTAGATTACCGAGTATTTATAGCCGATGTACGTTTGTGGATTCCCGCTAAAAATACTTATACTTATCCTGATGTAATGGTAGTCAAAGGAGAACCAGAGTATCATAATAATCGCACTGATACCATTACCAATCCTTCACTAATTATCGAAGTACTCTCAAAATCAACTCAAAGTTACGACCGCGATCTTAAATTTCGCAGCTATCGTAGCATACCAACATTCCAGGAATATTTACTCTTTGAGCAAGATGAAATTTATGTAGAACAATATGTTAAAACAGATACTAAGCGCTGGTCATTGCAGGAATATGATGAAACAGATGAAGCAATATCCTTTGCTGCTTTAGAAGGCAAAATTGCCCTCACTGATGCTTATAACAAAGTGAAATTTGCCCAAGAAGTACTTTAACTTTTGAATCACTGACTTAACGTTGTTCCTTGCTCTCAACAAATAGGCTACATTGAGGAAGTGTGCTTTTCAACAAGATTAAATGACCATCCCTGCAAATTCACCCAGGAAAAGAAACCGCGAGAATGATTGGCGGTTGTTTCTAAAACTTCTTCCCTACGCCCGTCGCAATCAAACAATCTTCTTTGTTTCCCTCGCTTTATTAATTCCCCTTTCTTTAGCTGGGGCAATCCAACCTCTGATTATTGGACAATCTATATCGCTATTGCGAGATGAACCTAGTTGGGGTTTTCTACAAGATTTGAGTTTAGCAGAAGGATTAAATACCCTTGTGGGCTTACTTTTGCTAACTATAATTTTACGGTTATTATTTAGTTCCCTCCAAGGCTATTTAGTACAGAAAGTAGGACAAGAAATCACCGCAGGAATTCGTGAGGACTTATTTGCCCACGTTACTTCCTTAGCAATGCGTTTCTTTGATAAAACCCCTGTAGGGAGGCTGGTAACACGCTTAACTAGTGACGTGGAAGCTTTGGGAGATGTTTTTGCTACTGGGGCAATTGGCATTGTTAGCGACATCGTTAATATTTTAATTATTATTGTCACCATCTTTTTATTGCAATGGAAATTAGCTTCCTTGCTTATTTTGATGTTGTTACCCATGACGGCTTTAATTATTTACTTTCAACATCAATATCGCCAAGCTAATTATAAAGTAAGAGAAGAACTTTCTACCCTTAATTCCATGTTGCAAGAAAATGTAGCTGGTATTAATATTGTGCAGTTATTTCGCCGGGAAAGCTTCAACGCGAAGATGTTTCGCCGGGTTAACCTCAGTTATCTCAAAGAAGTAGATAAAACTATCTTCCACGACTCAGCTATATCTGCTTCTTTAGAATGGATTTCTTTAGTAGCGATCGCAGGAGTATTATTATTAGGAGGTCGGGCTGTTTTAGGAGAAACTCTTACCTTCGGAGTCTTATCAGCTTTTATTCTTTATGCCCAGCGTTTCTTCGATCCTTTAAGGCGATTTGCTGAGAAGTTTACCATGTTGCAAGCTGGTTTCACTGCTATTGAACGCATCAGCGAATTAATGAGTGAACCTGTAGAGATTAAAGATGCTGAAGGGTTACAGCTTAAAAATTTGCAAGTTAATAATTCCCTCAGTTCTAGCAAAAGTGGTGAGATTAAATTTGAGAATGTTTCCTTTGCTTACAAAGACGATGATTATGTCATCAAGAACTTAGATTTTACCATCCATCCAGGAGAAAAAATTGCTTTAGTTGGGCCAACCGGGGCTGGGAAAAGTTCAATTATTCGCCTTCTCTGTCGCCTTTACGAACCTACTAAAGGGCGTATTATTATTGATGGCATTGATATCCGCGACTTAACCCAAGAAGAATTACGTCGTCATGTTGGTGTCATACTTCAAGAAAGTTTTCTTTTTGCCGGAGATGTGAAGCGTAATATTACCTTGGGAGAATCCTATAACTTAGAAGAAGTTAAGCAAGCTGCGATCGCCACGAATATTGATAACTTTATCCAACAACTACCCCAAGGTTACGCGACTCAATTAAGAGAAAGGGGTACTAACTTATCTGGAGGACAAAAACAACTCCTCGCTTTTGCCCGTGTTGCCATTCGTGATCCTCATATTTTAGTTTTAGATGAAGCCACAGCAAGTTTGGATGTGGGGACAGAAGCCTTAATTCAAGAAGCTTTAGAGAGCATTTTAGCAGAAAGAACCGCTATTATTATCGCTCACCGCCTTTCTACCATTCGCGATGTAGATCGGATTTTTGTACTTAAACGAGGCGAGTTAATCGAGTCAGGAAGTCATGAAGAGTTATTGAATCAAGGGGGTATGTATGCAAGTTTGTATCGTTTGCAAATGCTTGAAGATTAGAGTTAGCTAATAAATCCTGCATCCTGAAAGTGATTAAACCTGGTGAAAGTTAGTTAGAAAGTAGCTTATTGCTTAACTACGCTCAATGTGAGCCAGCTTTAGGCTACAATTAAAGGCTGTGATTATTTTTCTTAAGACAATGAAAACTGAAGAAATCATCCGCTCTATAGAAGCAGAACATATTAAAAAGGATCTGCCTACTATCCATATTGGCGATACCGTCCGGGTTGGGGTACGGATTCGCGAAGGCAACAAAGAAAGGGTACAGCCTTACGAAGGTACAGTCATTGCCCAACGTAACGGCGGTATAAGTGAAACCATCACTGTCCGCAAAGTCTTCCAAGGAGTAGGAGTAGAAAGGGTCTTTTTGCTTCATTCTCCTCGTATCGACAAAATTAAAATTATCCGCCGTGGTAAAGTTCGTCGAGCTAAATTGTATTATTTGCGCGATCGCGTTGGTAAAGCAACTCGTATTAAACAGCGTTTCGACCGCTCTATTTAAACAACTTGTGCCGCATTGAGTTACAATAAACGAGAGACAGGCTTAACTTTGGAGTAAAATCCGAAGCTCTGCGCTCTTAGTTCAGTTGGTAGAACGCGGGTCTCCAAAACCCGATGTCGGGGGTTCAAGTCCTCCAGGGCGCGCTCTCAAAAAGCAATAAAACAAGTGCTTTTATCTTGGCTAGTCCTAGTAAAAGCATCCCCTGACCTGTGTTAGACTTCAATGTAAGAGATAACGCAATTTCTGGGAATGTAATTAAAAGTGAGTGCAGAACTTTAAAACCTTAGAGTTCTTAGATTTTGTACTTTATAAATTCCCACATCATAAGCTATTCGGAATTAACGGGGGAGGGAATGGATAGTGGCAAAAAAAGACGTAGCACCAAAAGAAATAGCAACGGCTCAAGAAAGCAAAAGTTCTTCTGGGTTAGGTAAATTTTTCCAAGAAACTCAAGAGGAACTAAAAAAAATAGTTTGGCCATCTAGACAGCAGTTGATCAGCGAATCAGCCGCTGTAATATCAATGGTGATCTTGGTTGCTACACTTATTTATTTTATCGACAAACTCTTCGCATGGGGAGCAGAGAAGGTATTCGGATGAGTTTTGCAGAAGATGAGTCACCAGAAATACCAGAACAAGAGGCTCAAAGAAAACCAAAAAGCGGTCGCTGGTATGCCGTACAAGTCGCTTCTGGTTGTGAGAAGCGGGTAAAAGCCAACTTAGAGCAGCGCATCCATACCCTAGATGTGGCTGACAAAGTTTTTCAGGTACAAATCCCCCATACACCAACGGTAAAAATCCGTAAAGATGGTTCTCGCCAACATAGTGAGGAGAAAGTTTTTCCTGGCTACGTTTTAGTTAAAATGACCATGGACGATGACGCTTGGCAAGCGGTGAAAAACACCCCTAATGTCATCAACTTCGTCGGTGCAGAACAAAAGCGCCGTTATGGTAGGGGGAGAGGCCATGTTAAACCAATGCCTCTAAGTCCAGGGGAAGTAGAACGTATCTTCAAACAAACCCAAGAACAAGAACCAGTAGTCAAAATCGACATGGCTGTGGGAGACAAAATTGCTGTTCTCTCTGGGCCATTTAAAGAATTTGAAGGAGAAGTAATTGAAGTTAGCCCAGAAAGGAGCAAATTAAAAGCACTTCTCTCTATCTTTGGGCGAGATACACCAGTAGAATTGGAATTTAATCAGGTTGAGAAACAAAATTAAAGATGGCAAAAAAAGTTGTTGCGCTGATTAAGCTAGCCTTACCAGCAGGGAAAGCTAACCCAGCTCCTCCCGTAGGCCCTGCATTAGGTCAACATGGTGTCAACATCATGGCATTCTGTAAAGAATACAACGCCCGTACTGCTGACCAAGTAGGAACGGTGATCCCCGTAGAAATTTCGGTTTATGAAGACCGGAGTTTTACCTTCGCCCTAAAAACTCCACCAGCCTCAGTTTTGATTCGTAAAGCTGCGGGGGTGGAAAAAGGAGCGAGTGAACCAAACAAACAAAAGGTTGGTACAATTACCCGCGCCCAACTCCAAGAGATAGCCCAAACAAAAATGCCTGACCTTAATGCTAATGATATTGAGGCAGCGATGAAAATTGTCGAAGGCACTGCTCGTAACATGGGCGTTGGCGTTGAGGGTTAAAGTAAAATTAAGCATAAAAGCAAACTAGGGGAGAAGCCAAAGCTTCGTTAAGACCCAAGGAGAAATAAATGGCCAAAAAACTATCCCGTCGCATCAAAGCGGCTTTAGCAAAAATTGAAGACCGGGCTTACGAACCCTTAGAAGCTATCAACCTCATGAAGGAAACAGCCACAGCCAAGTTTGAGGAAACGGCTGAGGTGCATATCCGCTTAGGAATTGATCCTAAATATACAGACCAACAGCTACGAACTACTGTTAGCTTACCCAAAGGTACAGGACAAGAAGTACGGGTAGCAGTAATTGCTAGGGGTGAAAAAGTCACCGAAGCCCAAGAAGCTGGCGCTGATGTGGCGGGTTCAGAAGAATTGATTGAAGAAATCCAAAAAGGTATGATGGATTTCGATATCTTAATTGCTACCCCAGATATGATGCCAAAAGTAGCCAGGTTAGGCCGCTTACTGGGTCCTCGTGGCTTAATGCCCTCCCCAAAAGGAGGAACTGTCACAGCAGATTTACAAAGTGCGATCGCCGCATTTAAAGCTGGTAAATTAGAATTTCGCGCTGACAGAACAGGCATTGTTCATGTTATGTTTGGTAAGGTATCTTTCCCCAGTGAAGACCTTTTGGTCAACCTCAAAGCCTTACAGGAAACTGTAGAACGCAACCGTCCACCGGGAGCGAAAGGCCGTTACTGGCGGAGTATGTATGTTTCTTCCACTATGGGACCATCTGTAGAGGTAGATATCACTGCTCTTCGAGACATAAAAACCCTTGAAGCTGCTTAAAAATAAGGAGAATTTGCTCAATAGCATTAACTAAACAATTAAATCGGCTTATGCCAAAGACAGCAGGGGATAGCTTACTAACTTAATTATCCTGCCGAGGTTAATGCCTGGAGTTTATGTCATCACGAATTACGGCGGTGGTGTATATCTAAAAACTCTGAGCAAATTCTTAACAACCCCGGCATCAAGTCGGGGTTGATTTTTGGGGTTTAATGTAGCCTACGGCAAGGAAGTGCGCCAACAATGATCAATGAAATAAGGAGGTGAAAAGAATATGGGACGAAGCTTTGCAGATAAGCAAGAAGTTGTTGCCAATCTAATCGAAGAATTGAGCGATACTCAACTGGCCTTAGTTATAGACTACAAAGGTTTATCCGTTGCTGAAATTAGCGAATTGCGGAATCGCTTACGTCCGACTGGTACTACTTGCAAAGTCACTAAAAATACTTTGATGAATATTGCCATCAAAGAGGACGAAAACTGGCAACCAATGCAGGAATTTCTCAAAGATTCCTCAGCATTTTTGCTAGTTAAAGATGACCTTGGTGGTGCAATCAAGGCCTACCAAGGATTTCAAAAAGAAACTAAAAAAACCACCTTCCGTGGTGGTGTGATGCAAGGGAGGGCCTTAAGCGAAGACGATGTTAAGGCGATCGCGGAACTACCATCGAAAGAGGAACTTATGGCCAAAATTGCTGGCGGACTCAATGCCTTAGCTACCAAGTTAGCTGTAGGTATCAACGAAGTACCAACTTCTTTGGGTCGCGGCATCAACGAAGTACCTGGTTCCCTAGGTCGAGTCTTACAAGCTGTTTCTCAGCAAAAAGAAGGCGGCGAATAATTATTTACGCCCCTAAATCCAAATTTAAAACAATACAAGGAGAGTCTAAATGTCTGCTACAACCGACGAAATCTTAGAAAAATTAAAATCCCTAACCTTATTAGAGGCTTCTGAATTAGTTAAACAAATTGAAGATACCTTTGATGTCAGTGCTGCTGCTCCTGTGGGCGGTATGATGGCCATGGCTCCTGCTGCTGCTGGTGGCGGTGCATCTGCGGCTGAAGAAGAAGAGCAGACCGAATTTGATGTTATTTTAGAAGACTTCGGTGCTAACAAAATTGCTGTCCTAAAGGTAGTACGTTCTATCACTGGTTTAGGTCTTAAAGAGGCTAAAGAAGTCGTGGAATCTGCTCCTAAGCCTGTTAAAGAAGCCGTAAGCAAAGAAGATGCTGAAGATATGAAAAAGCAGCTAGAAGAAGCTGGTGCTAAGGCTAGCGTTAAGTAGAAGAAAGTTTGTAGAGACGTTGTTGTTTCGCGTCTCTACAACTTAGCTTGTGGAAAATAAGCTATTGAAAATTAACTGGAAATTTTCAGCAATTCTTGCTTTAGGAATCGTA
The DNA here is from genome assembly GCA_963793425.1 of uncultured cyanobacterium. Classification (GTDB taxonomy): domain Bacteria; phylum Cyanobacteriota; class Cyanobacteriia; order Cyanobacteriales; family CAWCAG01; genus CAWCAG01. The sequence continues at coordinate 794,665 of CAWCAG010000005.1, forward strand.
CTCTTGCCTTTTCCTGCCCTTGCAAATGTAGGAACACCTTTGATATGGGCTAGAATTTCACATCTCCTACTCGGCAATGCCATTATTGGTTCAGCAGAAGCATTCTTACTGACAAAACTGTTTCATACTCCCAAATGGCCATCAGTTTGGCTACTATATGCCGCTAACTACCTATCGGCTTGGGTAGGAGCATTCTTGCTCACAAATAGGCTATCTAGTATCCCCAGTATTACTATTGAGAATGCCCAAATCTGGCTCTGGATCTGCGTTCCTTTCGCTTTTGCAGTCACGTTATTGATCGAATACCCCTTCTTTTGGTTTCTACTCCGGAAGCAGGAAAGGTCAATTACTAAAGCTATTAAGGCGACACTAATTATTCACGGCATTAGTTATCTGCTGTTATTCGGTTGGTATAGCTTATCTAGCCAAACAAGTATGTTAACTCAGCTTGAGGTAGTCGCAGCCCAGGAGATACAGCCCCAGGAAGAATATGAGCTTTATTTTATTACCCCTGATGGCAAGCAAGTTATTCGTTCAAACCTTGAAGGGAAAAACCAAAAGGTTGTCAAGGATCTTGAAGCTATAGAGAGAGATAGCAAACTTGTTGTACGCCAAGACGAAGAAAGTAGATTTGATCTTCTTGTCGATAACGAGGTTATCCTTACTAATTTTGCCTCTCTAGCCGGCGATCGTCCCCAATTTTATGAGGAAGTAACCAAGCTTACTGAAAATAGTGACTGGGAATACCGTACTATAGTTTGGGCAGCAGGAGGAATTATTGGTAATAACCAGAAAGAGAATTCAGGATTCCAATTTGCCATTGAGACACCTTTTGCAGCTTGGAGGGTAAGCAATGCGACTCACCTTGAAGGGGATGCCGTTGTCTTTCAACTTGGAGACAATCAAGTGTGTATCCTACAGCCTCAAGAAAAAATTATAGCATTGATTGCACGGGGCAAGGAACCAGTTGTGGTGAAACCTAAATCATAAATTGAGATTATGTAGTGGCAACCAATATAAACTAAAATTATTTCCCAGGTGATAATTGTTAAAATAAATCTTGCTCTATCAGGTAGTAATAAAATACTGATAATTATCAAGAGTATCAACTATCATTTTATGATAACAATGAAAGCCAGATTACAAAAGATTCCGTGCTTTAAGGCGTAAATATTGTTCAACTAACTCTTCACTAATTTGATTAGCTGGGGCATCAAGGACAAGAACACCTTTTTGTTTAAGTTGGGCGAAAGCAACTTCTCTTTGGGATAATAAATCTAAAGCTACCGCCCGGCTATAAGCTGTTTCTACTTTCCCTTGTTGTTTGTTTTCGATGGTGTTGGCAGTATGGGCAATTACATCAACTTGGGGATCGCGGAGAGTAACGCATAAAGGTAAATAACGGGGAGTTAAACGCATTAAAGAAGCGAGAAGTTCAGCAGAAGCCGTGGTATCAACTATATCAGTAATTAATACTACCAAAGCACGACGAGTTTGCTGATTAACTAATTTGGTAATCGCCCCCATATAATCTGGTTCTAATAATACTGGTTGAATGGGAGTCAGGCGTTCAATTAATTTGGGGAGATGGTTTTGTCCCCTTTCTGGAGGTATCCAAGTGGTAACTTCTCGATCAAAAACTCCTACTCCCACGCGATCGCCTCGATTTAATCCAGCTAAGGCTAAAGAAAGAGTTGCATTTAAGCCCCAATCAAAACGGGTTAAGCCTTGTACTTGGGCTGTCATTAAGCGCCCTCGGTCTAATAAAATAATTAAGGTTTGCTCTTTTTCTGGTTCTAAAACCCTAACTAAAGGGCGAGAACGACGGGCAGTTGCTTTCCAATCAATTAATCTGGTATCGTCACCAGTGCTATATTCCCGCAATTCGCTAAATTCTGTTCCTGTTCCTAAACGCTTCGCTTGGCGCATTGAACCAGTATTTTCTAAAGCAAGGCGAATAGAAAGCGATCGCAAGCCAATTAAGTCAGGATAGACAGCTACTTTTTGTTGCGCCGATACCTGCCAATCGTACCATCCTAAACCCCAAGGTCCTAATTGCCTAACCTGTATATTTCCCCAAAGGAATTCCCCTCGACTGTTTGGGTAAACTGTGTAAGTAAGTTCCTCGCTTGTATTAGAGGCAAGGGTTTGTTGAAGAGTAGATTGGGGAACATTAAACTGGAGAGGGTAGTAATCTTTAATAAGGACAGAGGCAGGAGTTTTTGATGATCGCAGGGATAATGTTACACGATTGTCTCGACCGACAGAAAGCCTTTCTGTGTGATGGCGCTTAATTTCTACTCGGTTTGCTTTAACTCTCAAAGCATCTATGACACCTAACAGTAAGACTACAGCATCATAAATTAGGACAACCACCACTGCTATTTGTAAATTTTTCAAAATAGCCACAAAAATAGCGATCGCTATTCCTAAACTTAAGAGTAAGTAAACTAAGCGAGAAGGAATCATAGATAAAGGAACTGATTAAAGTATGAAGTTATTTCATAATGGGCTTAAAGATTTATTATTACTCAATAAATACAGTTCTGGGAAAAAGATTGGTTTTCTCTCTATTGAAACTGATTTACCAGAGCTATTTGTCAAGCTAACTAAAGCTTTACCTAGCTACGCCTTTGGTTTACATATTCGTCGGGAATATCGCCATATTATGATGGCATTGAGGGGATTTCAACTTCAAGATGCTGAGGCTTTATTTGTGTTTGAAATTTATTCTCAACATTTACTATTAACTCTTCCTTTATTAGCCTTAACAGGAAAAGAAGTTTTACTAAGTTTACATGGCAATCAACAATTTGCTATGAACAGTAAAGTTAAATATTTAGGTTTACTTTATCTCAAGTTGTTTTTAAATCTACCTACTTTTAAGGCTTTAACTTTAGAAATAGATGATGATGTTATTCCAGAGAAATATCAATTACCAGATAACTCCAAACTAATTATTCCTCATCCTATACTTAGTGATATTAAACCTAATTTGAAACCAGGGGAAAGATGGCCAGAAGAACGCCCGATTAAAGTTGGCGTAGTTGGTATGATTAGGGCAGATAAACCTATTGCTAAACTTATTGAGGAATTGCAGCAATATATTACTCAATCTCAACATAATTGTGAGTTAATTATTGGTACTCCTTTTTGGCAGAAACCAGATTATTTAAATGAAATAAATGCTACTCTTGTCGATACAGCAAAAGAGGAAGATTACCTCAAAGTTTTACAACAAATTGATATTTTAGTTATTCATTATGACCAAGAGCGCTATTATTATCGTACTAGTGGCGTAATCAGCGATGCTGGGAGTTGTGGTTGCTATATTGTTGCTTCTGATTATCCAGTTATTAAACATCAAGTTGACTGGCCTGTTAAAATTGGCTCAACCTTTAAAGAGTTTGGAGAAATAGGTTCAATTATTGATGCAGCAATTCCACAAATTCGTTCTCAAGGACAAGACAATCACTGGTTATGGCGAGAAGGAAGAAATGCCGAGGCGATCGCTAAAATTCTTTTTCAAAACTCTCAATTGTCTGATTAAGTCTTAAATAAACCCTATGTCTCATAATAAATGTTCTATGACTGTAGTTGTCAAACTATTTGCTGCTTTTCAAGAAGCTTATAGTTCTTCGGAATTGCAACTTGAATTACCTTCAGAAACTACTGTATACGGAGTATTAGAAAGGTTAATTAAGGAACATCCAGAATTGGAGAAATGGCGAAATTTAACTCGTTTTGGAGTCAATTTGCAATTTGTGGAACCCAATACTATTGTTCAGGATGGAGATGAAGTTGTACTCATTCCTCCTGTAAGTGGTGGCTAATTTCATTGAACGTTAAACATTTAACCTTAATAGTAATAGTAAATGTTTAATTTTAAGTCCAAAGACAAGCATAAGCAAGAATGCTGTTTTATGTCTTTTGAAATTAAAATTCGACTAAAATATTAGCTAAACGGCGATTACGAGCTACAGTAAGTACCATAGAATCAGGACGAGTATTGAGGTAAGAAACTAACTGTCTGACATCTCGAAGGCGACGACGGTTAACTCCTACCAACTGATCTCCTGGTCTTAAACCGATGGAAGCGGCGACAGAATTGCGTTCTACGGATTCGATAATCAAACTGGCTGCGTCAACAGAAATGCCTAAACGAGGTGCTTGAGAAGGGGCAGCAGCTACTTGTGGGGCGGTTCGATTGCGGTTTTGGGCGACAAATTGCTGTGCTTCTGTGGCGCTAGTAGCAAAGCCTATACCAATATTGCCTCTTCCCCCAGCACTGAGAATAGCTTTGTTAACACCGATTAATTCTCCACGGGAATTCAACAAAGGGCCACCAGAGTTACCGGGGTTAATAGCAGCATCGGTTTGCAAATCACCATTTGGGGCAATGCGACTCAGGGTTCCTTGAGTAAAAGTTCCTGATAAACCAAAGGGGCTACCAATAGCATAAACTGTTTGACCAACTTTAATACTGTTGGCACTAGCAATGGGGATAGTGGGCAGGCGATCGCTAGTGTTTAAGCGTACTAAAGCCAGATCATTAGGACTATCAACAGCAATTACATTACCTTGGTATTCTTTACCTTCAGCAGCAATAACTTTAACCACCCCTCGGTTGGCGTTTCTGATTACGTGTTCGTTGGTCAAAATCAGGCCTTCAGAACTAATAATACTGCCTGAACCTGCACCTCTACCAACTTGAATTGTGACTACAGCAGGGCTAGCTTGATTATAAACATCAATACTAACTTGTTCATCACCGTTATACTGAGCAAGTAATCTGGGTTCAGAAGCTTCAGCTACCATAGGAATGGCAGCTAGACATAAGGAGAGGGCGTATACTGCGAAATTCTTGGGTTTCATAGGTGCAGTAATTTAATTTGTGTGAGGGCTAGGAGTGATTAACTAATGTAGACGGGGCGAGAACAAAAGTGTTCCTGATTATAATTGATGAGTTAAAAACAAAAAAAGCTATTAACTATTAGTTTAAGGCAAAAATATTTTCAATTAAACAAATAATACTAAGTTAGTAACTTATTATAGACCGAGCTATTGAAACTAATTTCTGCGATCGCTACAGTAGTGCAAAAGAGAGGTCAATAATATTCAAGTCTTAACTAAAATAGAGCCCTCTTCCTCTTTCACTTCATAAGTTGGTAAAGGTTCTTGGGCAGGGCCTTTAAGTACTTCTCCATTAGGGGCAAACTTGGAACCATGACAAGGACAAACCAAATTCTTTGCCTCCCCGTCCCACTCAACAGTACAACCTTTGTGGGTACAGGCAGGACTAACAGCAGCTAGATTATTATCTTCACTACGAACAACAATTAAGTCATTTTTCTTTTGTAAAAGGTAGCCTGCTTGCTCTAACTCTGCTGTTGTTCCAGCTACCATAAAACCATCTTCACGAAGTCCTTCAGTAGTAGGGGCTGCTTCAGGAGAAGTTTCGGTTTCAGCTTCTTCTGTCTCTGAGTTACAGGCGGCGATCGCAACGGGTAAAGAACTAGCTAAAATACCCACACTAACCCAACTTAAAAATTTACGACGTTCCATAATTGTTTCTTCTCTATTGGTTATTGTTCAACAACTAGTCTTTTCTATTTCAATTCCGTATTCAATTAATTGTTCTATATTTCCCTGAAGCTTTTTACATAAATCATCTAGAGGTAAATCGTTAGCATCTCTACCAAAAGGATTTTCGATTTCAATACCAATCGCTTCTACACCTAACAAAGCAAAACTTACTAAACCAACGGCTGGAATTGCTCCCCAACCTAAATCAGAGACGTAGGTAAAAGGCAAACCCAAACAGTAGATTAATAATAAGTGTCTTAAGTGAATAGAATAGGCTTTGGGTAAAGGGGTATTGAGAATTCGTTCGCAACCAATAAGTCCCTCACTTATCATATCTAAAGATTTATTCAATGTATCAAAAAAACGATCATTAATCAAACCTTCTTGATAATATATTTGACTAAAATAGTTTGCTAGCCAGTTATTTATTCTCAGAGGTATATGAGTGACTTCTTCTAATTCTGAATACTGTTTGTTGTCAAGTAAATCAATAAGTTCAGCATTCAAATACTCTTTCCTTAAGTGAGTTTTAATTGCCACTATTAAAATGATAACTAATCTAATTTGCTTAATCTTCTCCCTTTGTTCTTCTTTTGTTTTAGCTGGAACAATAAACCAGATATTTCTAGATAATATTCTACTATTATTGAGCAAACTGCCAAAAAGCTTTCTTCCTTCCCAATATCTGTCATAGGCGGTGTTTGTTCTAAAAACAATAAGTAATCCTAAAACAATGGTGGGAATCAAAGTATTAATGATGGGCCTATCTACTGACCATCCTTCATAATAAGCAACAGTAACGAGGGCAGCAAAAATCATTGTTCCAGCTACCCGCCTCCAAATTGTCGGAATAACTGAACTTTTTAAATCGATTGCTAACCTGAACCAGGTAAACCACTTTTTTTGAGCAGAGGACATATTGTATCTATTTGAAAATTGCTTTAAATCTTATTTGCTAAGTTTAAGTTATCTAATTCTTGCCAGAGAATATTAATAAATTCTTCTGTATTTTTTAGTTTCATTTCACCAAATGCTGCTAGTTCTTCAGGACTATATTGATGATCTTCTCCCATAACTTCCTGAATCCAATAGGGTAAATCGGTAGGATTCTCAATAAACATTTGGCTAATTTTTACGGCATCTTTACCTAAAGTTGTACCATCAAATGTTGTTGCTAAGCAAAACTTTAGTAACTTGGCTAAATTGCTTTGGGGGGGGATAGAAATTAAAAAAGCCATGTATTGAGCTAATGCAGATTTTGATAGGCTCATTGAAATTGCTCTCCATTATTAATTACTTGGTTTCCTATAAACAATGGTTAAATAAACCATCACGAATGTATAGAACCATCGGGCATGATAGCTCCTTTAAGATAAGCTTTTCGTAAATCAAATTCGTTTACCTTAGCATTTTTCAGGTTAGCACCAGTTAAGTAAGTATTGTTAAGATCAGCACCGCTTAGATTAGCATGACTAAGATTCGTACCGCTTAAATTAGCATCTCTTAAATCAGCACAAACCAAATTAGCATAACTTAAATTAGCGCTGCTAAGGTTGGTGTAACTTAATTTAGCAAAACCTAAGTTAGTACGCTCTAAATTAGCCCCAGTAAAGTTGACACGAGCTAAAAGAGCATTACCTAAGTTGGCATGACTAAGATTTGCATTGCTGAGATTAGTTTTAGTTAAATTCGCATCACTAAGAATCAGCTTTAGGTAAGTTTATTTTAGCTAAATCCGCATTAGGAGCAGTCAATCCTTTTAAGGTAACTCCATCTTCATTCAAATCTTGCAAAGCCAAAATTCTCGCATAGCTAACCTTAACTCCAGTAGCATTATCTACTGTACTCCAAGCTTGATAGTGAAATTCTTTTTTGCGATCAGGTGTTTCTTTGATATATAAAACCAAGGCAACTAAAAGGCTAATTGCATCTGCACCTTCTAAAAGTTCTGCTAGTAATGTTTCGTCATCCGCAGCTAGATATAAAAACGATAACAAAAAAGCTGAACCAACTGCCACAGCCCAGGTAGGTAAAGACCAAAATTTTTCTAAGAGTTTATCTAATATTAATTTAAGAAAAGAATCAAGGGAAGGAATTTTTTCTTGTTGTCGTTCCTTACTCCTCTTAAACTTCACCTTAAGATTATTAAAGGCTATTAAAGGCTTTTTAACAGCAAATTTTATTTTAAGTTTATCAAAAGCTACCAAAGGTTTTTTACTAGTGACTTTACCCTCTTGCGGAGTTTTGCTAATAGTAGTTCCTTTTGCACCTTCAAGCATCATTTTGGTAACGGTGTTGTAGGTTTCTAACCAAGCTTGTTGAACTTCATTTGTCCAATCTTCTTGTAGATAATCAGAGAAGGTTTGTAAGAGAACTTCCCCCACTAAAGGATAATACTTGGGTAATGTACCGTATTCTTTATGTCTCGACCCTAAATCAGTAAGAATCTGTCTTAATAATTCTGGTTGCCGTAAACTTTCTACTAACAAAACTAAAGAATTAAGAAACTTTTTTTCTTGCTTAATAACATCAGTTTTGGCAAAGAGTTTTTCTGTTTCTGGATGGGCAGTAAATAAATTTTGATAAAAGCTAGCAACAAAAGCTTCGGCTTGAGGTTTTATGCCCTCAAAGCTTTGTTCAACAAGTTCGATTTGGCTCTTCTGAGATGATACAGGAGTTATTACTTTATCTGGTTTAATTGCTTGAGGTTTTGGGGCAATTTCTTCTGGAGTTAAGGTAATCTCCGATTGAGGTGCTACATCTACTCCTGCACCTTCAAGCATCATTTTAGTAGCAGTATTGTAGGTTTCTAACCAAGCTTGTTGAACTTCATTTGTCCAATCTTCTTGTAGATAATCAGAGAAGGTTTGTAAGAGAACTTCCCCCACTAAAGGATAATACTTGGGTAATGTACCGTATTCTTTATGTCTCGACCCTAAATCAGTAAGAATCTGTTTTAATAATTCTGGTTGCCGTAAAGTTTCTACTAACAAAACTAAAGAATTAAGCAGCTTTTTCTCCTGCTTATTCATATCAGTTTTAGCAAAGAGTTTTTCTGTTTCTGGATAAGCAACAAAGAGATTTTGGTAGAAGCTAGCGACAAAAGCTTCAGCTTGAGGTTTGATTCGCTCAAAGCTTTGTTCAACAAGTTCAATTTCTAAAGACATTATTTGAAAATAATTAACACTATAACTTTGTATTCTTTTTCAGAACAGTATCAGTAGTTACAGTTCTTTTATCCATTGAACTAGGATTTTAATTGAGTTGCTTATCAGTAATTGTCGTTAAACAGCGATTTCTCTACTAAAATTAATAACAGAGGGAATATAGAATTAGTAGCTTTAGTGGTAGTAGTATCAAAATGTTTGGTAAATTTCAACAAAGCAATATTCGTATAGAAGTAGAAGCACCAGCAAAAGTAATTGGTGCTAGTCTCTTGCAACCTGCTAAATTGAGCAAGTGGCTTTTTCCTCAGCGTTTAGAATCGGGAATGCCAGAAAAGTTAGTTTCTGGCTTAAACTTTACTAGTTGGACAGGGCCGGTAACTGTCCAACACCAAGTAGAAATAGCCAGCCCTAATTGCTTACGCCTGCTATTAAGCAAAGGTATTGATGGCTATCACGAATGGTACTGGGGAGAAGGTTGGGTACAATCTCGCTTAGAAGGAATTTCCTACCTACCCTTAAATCTTGGTCAAACCCTTAGCTTAGTTAAATTGCGTCAATTCCTAACTTGGGAACAGGGAAAATTCAGTAAATAAGTAACAAGCGATACCAAAAGTAGACTCAATTATTACTGACTTAACCAAGAAATAGCGCTTTTGATCCATTCTTCTGGTTTAGGGTTTTTAAGTAGTTGATTGTCCTTACTTAAAGCAGACAATGCTTGGTCAATTTCTTCATTACTATAACCCAAAGCCAAAAGAGTCATTTCTACATCTTCTTGGATTTGTACTGAGGGGGTAGCCGCTAAACCTGTGGTAGTAATTCCTGTCATTTGTCGCCATTGAGACAACTTGGTTTTCAACTCTAAGGCGATACGTTCAGCAGTTTTTTTGCCTACACCAGGGGTTTTAGCTAAGGAGCGAATATTAGTTGTGACGATCGCTTGGACTAAATCTGTCAAACCTAAAGTATCAATTAAGGCGATCGCTAATTGCGCCCCAATGCCATTAACGCTGATTAGATGCCGAAACAAGTCTCTTTCCGCCCCAGAAGCGAAACCGTAGAGGATAGGTTGTTCTTCCCGTACTTGTAGGTGAGTAAAGACTTGTACTGCTTCTTCTTTGCCTACTGGTAATTGTCGGGCAAAACGAGAAGTCGTTTGAATCTCGTAACCCATTTGGTTAACTTCCATAACCAAGATAACTTTGTTGGTAGTGGTTTTAACCACCTCTATGGCTTGCCCTTTAAGATAGCTGATCATTAAGATTGATGGTTAAGGAAATTGCTGATGTTTAATCTTTTTACCATTCCCAGTACAGCTTTTCCACATCAAAGATGATTTCTTCCCTAACCCAGATACTTGATGTTGCTGAAGAGGAATTGGGTTTGGGGAATCTGGGGGGAAATCTACTGATTACTTTCTCCTGATCTTCTCACCGCCTATCTATAACTGAGGAGGATAAGTTACTTCTTGAATTTGACCAAGTTTACCTAACTTCTTGGCTTTGTTTTGGTTATAAGCTACCAAAACCCCCCCGGCATTACCAGCAAGAAGAGTAATACTCTCTTGGGCTTCCCAGGTGTGCTTTTTACCCTCTTTAACTGTCCCCTCAAACTTGGTTTTGCCATCTGCTACTACCCGTAACCAAGATTGATCCTCAACTGTCACATCCAATGTCACTGGTTGGTTTTGAACATCTTCTGATTGTTTTTTGTCTAGTTTAGATAGTCCTGATGTTTTTTTTGTATGAGTATCCTTTTGCTTATACCTAGCTGCTTCTTTTTTCTCCGGCTTTTGGTTATCTGCTACAGCTTGGGAATAATCCATATAGTTAGATACACTACTAACTGTGCCAACTACCACAGCTACATAAAGAGCATACCAATGAACAGGACGGATTCTTAGCTTAGGGAAACGTCCCAAAGAAGGCTTGAGGAACTGAAAGTTAGAATCTTCAGGAAAATCCTTAGCCATTTTAGTGCCATTTAAACCCAAATGGTCGCCAAATTGCTTCAGCAATCCTTGAATATAAACTGATTCTGGTAATGCTGCTCTATTTCCTTCCTCAATTGCCCTCAGCAAACGTTCAGGAATCAAAGTTTTCCTGGCTACATCTTCTAAAGATAAAAACTTAGCCTCACGAGCCTGCTGTAGGCGAGAACCAAACTGCTTAAGCTTGTCAAGTTGTTCTTGGCAAAGATGAGCTTTATTCTCCTTCATACATTAAATTCTCCTGGATGTCTTCTGGCGCTCTTGGTGATGTTAGATGCACTCTTTTTTGGAGAAAACGAATTTCAAATTCTTTAAGAAAACGATGGTTACCGCTAGACAAAATAGGTTCATTGTTATCTTGTAACCTAATTGGGCCAATTGCTGTGCGGTGAAGTTTAGTTACTTCAAACCCAAGTTGCTCAGCAACACGGCGAATCTGTCGGTTTCTCCCTTCAGTTAGGACTACTTCTAAAAGAGTTTTGTTACTTACTTGCTTGAGAATTTCTACCCTAGCGGGTAAAGTTTTTTTCCCAGCGAGAATAACACCCTTACGCCAAGTTGCCAATACTGATTCTGGAGGATGGGAATTTACCCAAACATGATAAGTTTTAGGCAAATGATAGCGGGGGTGAGTTAAGCATAAAGTTAATGCTCCGTCATTAGTTAGCAGTAATGCCCCTGTAGATTCTACATCCAAACGTCCTACCGGATGAATGCCTTGTTCGCCCCTAAGCTTAGGGGGTAAAAAATCCAGTATAATAGGGCGATCTTGGGGGTCGCTACAAGTCGTTACCACCCCGATAGGCTTGTTGAGCAGAAGGTAAACTGGTTGAGGGCGTTCAGCAAATTTGATGACTTTCCCGTCAACCTTAAGTTTATCTTTTCTCAAATCAGCTTTCTGCCCTAATTGAACTACCCGATCGTTAAGGTACACTCGCCCAGAGAGGATCATTTGCTCTGCTTGTCGTCGCGAAGCAATCCCCCACTGGGATAAAATTTTTTGTACCCTTTCTACTCTGGGTTTTTCTAGCATCTCTTGTTTCACGCCATAAAGGGCGACTTGCCCTCATAATTTAGCTGAAGTTACTATTAACACTATGTAAGAATATTACAAAATCTGAAGAAAAAAAACTAAGGGCTGGTAAAAATCACTCTGATTTGACCAAATAGCTAAAGTTTTGGGGATTTTCGATTAGTGATTGGTATTTCTATAGTTGGTATTTTGTATTACATATAACTTCCTCATTATTCCCTAAGAAATTCCTATTGTTTAGATGAAAAGCAAATCTTCCCAGTCTTTGATTAGCCAAGTTCTCTCTCCGGCTTTAAAACTATGGCTAGCAACTCAAGTAGAAGAAATAGCCAAATTACAAATTAATATTTCCGGGAGCAATCGCCAAATTATAGGTGGTTACATTCCTAGAGTATCGCTAAAATGCGATCGCGCTATTTATCAAGGTTTGCACTTAAGCCAAGCTGAACTGCAGGGTGAGAATATTCGTATTAATATAGGTCAAGTTATTAAGGGTAAACCCCTTCAATTACTAGAACCGATAGTAGTTACAGGAAAAGTTCTACTAGAGGAAAAAGATTTACAAGCTTCTTTGTCAGCAAACTTACTATCTGCTGCTTTAGCCAATTTACTTCCCTTATTTATTGCTGCTAGTCAAGAGCAATCCTCAAAGAAATTGTGGAAGGATAAGAGACTTAACTGGCAGGAAATAAAAATAGATGCGGGGAAATTAACCCTAAGAGGCACTTGTCAGGACGCTGAAGCCAAAGAAATGCCTATTTCGCTGTGTACCGGCTTAGATTTGACAAGTCCTCATGAATTGTCCCTTAGCCCTATTTCAATTGAAACACCAGAATTGGACTGTATCAGTATTAATAACTACAAAGTCGATTTGGGTGAACAAGTCCATCTTGAAGAATTAAAAGTAACTCCAGGTCAAGTTTTTTGTCGGGGAAGCTTGACGGTTATTAGTGACTAGCGGGGGGATTGGGGAGCTGGGTAGAAAAGATCAGCCATTAGCCATAACTCGAATAAACTCTAAAGGCAAGCCATCAGCATCAGCAATAAAAGCAACTTCATAAATGCAAGCGCCGATCATTTGTTGATTCGGCTCCAGTAGTATTTTCAAAGGTTGGAACTGTTCGGGGTTAGTGTTTGCTGCTTGGCGAAAGCTAGCTTCTAACTCTCTAAGCCAATTTGGTAAACTCTCAACAACGTCGGTTAGATCAAAAGAAAGATGGTAATACCCGACATAATGCTCATCATTAAAGGCATCAGCAGCTGGTTTTGGTTCAGGAATTTGAATCAACTCAATTCTTCCACCTAAACCTTCTAGCCAACAAGCGAGGGTATAGCCTGTGGTAAAGCGTTCTCGAACAGTAAATCCCAACTGTTCATAAAATGTGATTCCTCGATTAATATCAGCAGTACGAATAGAAGCATGGTGCATTTTTTTAATTGCTAATTGCTAATTGCTAATCGGCAAGGGTTAAAGGTTAAGGGGGCAATACTTTTTTCCTAGCTGCCTGCTGCCCTCTCCCTGCTGCCTTCTTAATCAAATAAACGAAAATAAGGGTAGCGTACAGGAACTCCTGGTTCTTTTTCTAGATTAAAATTAATTACTTCCCAACAAGGATCTTCGTTAGGTTCTTCACTAAAGGTTACAGGCAGTCCATAAAGTTTAGGGGACTGGGCATCAGAATTACCCCGCCAAGGAGTACTGCGTTCTAAATAAGTGCTAACTAATTCTCGATAGCGATTAGCAATAATCACCTTAGTGGCCCTGTAGCCTTCTGTATAGAGTTTATCCAAAGCTTCGTGGATCTCAAAACGAATTCCATCGGGATGGGTATGTTGTCGATACCATTGTCCATCCCAAAGTCGCCAGTGACGACCAGACTGCAAATGAACAAGTTCGCCAGTTTTAGGATCTGCCTCAAAAGCACCGTGGCGCGGACAGAGATAGGTATCTGTGAGGGTCAAAGCGGGTATGGTTTGGCGACAGTGAGGGCATTTTATATCTGCGCCAAAGATAGGATACTGCAAACTTGCATTCATCATTGTGGGCGTATAATCATTTTTGAGCTAGTACTAGTGGCAGTGGCTATATTATATCTGCTAAACTCTTTGGCAATTGGTGAGTATTTTATACCTTGAGCAGCGAAAGTGAGTAAAGAACTCAATATTTTCTCCTCTGTTCCCTATTGGCAGCCTCCGGATCTTTCCTTAGCTGCATTTGTTGCCCCCAACGCGGTAATAGTAGGGAATGTTTCTTTAGGTTTGGGTTCTAGTGTTTGGTACAGCGCAGTGGTTAGGGGAGACGTAGAAAGAATTGCCATTGGCGAATATACAAATATTCAAGATGGAGCTATTTTACATGGTGATCCTGGCAAACCTACGATTCTAGAAGAATACGTTACTGTAGGCCATAGGGCTGTAGTCCATTCAGCCCATATTGAAAAAGGCTGTCTTATTGGTATTGGAGCAGTAATTCTTGATGGGGTGAGAGTTGGTGCTGGTAGTTTAATAGGAGCAGGCTGTGTGGTGACGAAAAATGTTCTCCCCGGTTGTTTAATGGTAGGAGTTCCGGCGAGAAAAGCACGAGGATTGAAAGAGGAAGAAATTGCTGGTTTAGTTGAACACGCTAAACGCTATGAAAAGTTAGCTCTAGTCCACAGCGGCAAGGGAACAGATTTAGGATTTTACTGTTGATGTTCCGTTAGGCTAAAATCCCGAAACTGCCTAGCTTGTTGTTCTATACGATTAGCCAGACGATTTCCCACTAGATGACACAACTCAAAAATTAGTGGATCTTCTACGCTATAGTAAGCGGATGTCCCTTCACTACGACGACTAAGAATTCCTGCTTGAAGCATAACTTTAAGGTGCTTGGAGACATTGGCTTGACTAGTTTGGGTAGCCTCTACTAAATCCTGAACGCACCTCTCACCATCCCTAAGTAAATTGAGAATGCGTAGGCGCATCGGCTCGCTTAGGACACTAAAATACTCAGCTATTTGCTGTACTACTTCTTGCGATACTGATTTTGCTAGTTCCATTTAACTAACCAAAAGTAATTAAACCCCAATTTTTTTGAATTCCATCAGTCATTGAGCTATGGCTCTGGATTCACTAACATTAGGGGTTGGCCGTACTCTACAGGTTCTCCATTTTCTACCAAAACTTCAACAATTTGCCCAGACACTTCTGCCTCAATTTCGTTCATCACCTTCATCGCTTCAATAATACAAACAATTTGTCCTTTAGTGATTTGGTCATTAACTTCTACAAAGGCAGCTTCATCAGGGGTAGGAGAGCGATAGAAAGTTCCTACCACCGGAGAGGTAATTTCTTCCCATTTCCCCTCAGAGTTTGGAGTTTTAGGCTCACCGGAGCCGTTGTCAGGAAGATTAGGACGAGATGGAGGCGCAGGGTTAGGAGCGAAAGTTAAATTAGCATTTTCCTGAGTAGATATATTTCTGGGCATTGTGGGAATGCCCTTACGTACCGTTAGCTCAAAATCATCGCTTTTGAGAGTTAACTCCGCAATGTCAGTTTGAGCAATTGAACTCAAAAGTTCCCTAAGCTGATTAAAATCTATAGGCACAAATCATACATCCCAATTCGATTAAGTTAGTCATCTTTTGCTTATTACTAACCCATAACTTTTGACCAATGGCTCATTCATTCGGTGTCAACAATTCTTAAGATTACTCTCTACCGAGATAAGAATCATTGCGGGTGTCAATTTTGATTCGTTCCCCTATGGAAATAAACAAAGGAACCATAACCTGCGCTCCGGTTTCTAGTGTAGCTGGTTTAGAACCGCCAGTGGCGGTATCGCCTTTAACACCAGGATCGGTTTGGGCTACCTCTAGGACTACTGAGGTTGGTAATTCTACTTCCAAAACTTGCTCATCCCATTGCACTATGTTAACTTCCATACCTTCGGTAATGTATTTAACGCGATCGCCAATTTTATCTGGGTTGAGACGAGTTTCTTCAAAAGTCTCCATATCCATAAAGACGAACTGATCACCATCTTTATAGGTATGTTGCATAGTCCGTTTTTCTAAGTTGGCTTGGGGTACAGTTTCCCCTGCTCGGAAGGTACGTTCGACAACGCTACCAGTTTGAGCATTTTTTAGTTTGGTTCGTACAAAGGCAGAGCCTTTACCTGGCTTGACGTGGAGAAATTCCACGACTCGCCATACTGCTCCATCCAACTCAATTGTTACGCCGGGTCTAAAATCGTTACTTGAAATCATGAAGCTTTTTCGCAAGCCTGAACAATCCAGGATTACATTTTACCCCCCCAGTGGCGATCTATCTAAAGAAGCTCGGAAAAATACCATAGTCGGTAAATACACAATGGGAGAGCGGTTGTCTACACTAGAGTACTAAAGGAGAATCTGTCAAGATAATGGTAGTTCAATAAAAAAGCAGCATTTCTTATGAAAATTTCTGTAGAGTCCATTTATAATTGGTATCGCAATACTTTACGCAATCCTAAGTATCGTTGGTGGGTAATTTTAGGCTCCTTAATGTATGTTTTAAGCCCTATTGATCTTGCCCCGGATTTTCTGCCTATCGCTGGATTCATTGATGATGGTGTAGTGTTAACCCTATTAATTACTGAGTTATATCAACTAGCCCTCGATTTCGCCAAAAATCGCCAAAATGTTTCTCAAGCAACCGATGAGAAAGCTGGCGGCAAAGATGCAGTTGATGTTGATGCCATTCCCGTTGATTAGTTAAGGAAGTAGGGAGTTGGGGAGCTAGGGGGCTAGGGAGACAACAACTAGTTGTTGGTCATTAACAGCTTCAAAACTTTCCATAAATACTGAGATAAAGTATGAGCATCCACACCTAACTCACTACGTTCCTTTGCAGCCATAATTCCGGCTTGAGCGTGCCACCAGGCTGCTGTAGCAACTATAGCTTCTAAAGGATAATCAGAGGTCATTTGCTGCGCTAACAGACCTCCTAGCAAGCCTGTGAGGACATCTCCACTACCTCCCCTGGCCAAAGCAGGGGTACTTTGAGGAACGACCCAAACCCTACCGTTAGGATGGGAAATTATAGTTTTCGCACCTTTTAATAAAATTACTGTACTGCTTTTTTGAGCAGCTTCTTGTACCGCTTTGATTCTATCTTGGTCAGAATTAGCTGCATCAGGAAATAAGCGTTCAAATTCTCCTAAATGAGGAGTTAGTATAGTTGAGGATTTTCTGAGCTTTAAAACCTCCATCGTCCCCATTTGAGCAACAATATTCAAACCGTCAGCATCTAAAACTAAAGGAATTTCAGTCTTGAGTACTGTTTGCACAACAGAGGTGGCATCTTTGGTTAAACCAGGGCCACAAGCGATCAGATTAAACTGACTTAAATCAGCAATTTCTGAAGGAAGTTCGGCGATCGCCCCGGTTTCATTTTCCGGACAACCAATAACTAAAGCTTCTGGTAAATGACTAACCAATATAGGTTTAAGAGATTCCGGGACAGCGATAGACAGCATTCCTACACCACTAGTCCTTGCCCCCAATGCTGTTAAAATTGCCCCTCCACTATAACGACGAGAACCACAAATCAAGAGTAAATGCCCTTGTTTATATTTGTGGGTAATTTGTGGTCTAGGCAAAGGAAAATATTTAGTAATGTTACTGGCTACAGCAAGTTGAATCGGTGGCGGCTTCCCCAAAACTGACCAGACATTTTTAGCCGGAATACCAAAACTGATTAACTCTGCCTTACCGATATAATCTAAAGCTTGATCTTGATAAAAAGCTAGCTTCCATAAACCTAAACATAAAGTATGGGTTGCTTTTACCGCCGTACCAAGAATTTTTCCTGTATCTGTATCAATACCTGAAGGTAAATCAATACTAACTACGGGTTGATTCCAAAAATTAAGTTGATTAATATCCTCTGCTAGTTTGCCAGAAATAGACCGAGTTAAGCCAAAACCAAACAGTCCATCAATAATTAACTCACAGGTGTATAAAGCCTGAATCTGTTCAGAAGAAGGTATACCTAAACTCGCTGCGTAATTAGCATGACTTATTGTTAATTCCTTAAGCTTGCTGATAGGGCGATAGAGAAAAACTTGATAGCCGAGCAAATGTAGCTCTCTGGCCACAGCTAAAGCATCTCCTCCATTATGACCTGGGCCTACCAAAACCCCAACGCGAGATACTTCAGAAAGAGGATAAAGTTCAATGACGCGAGTAACTATTAACCCCGAAACCTTCTCCATTAAAGCCGCCACGGGCATTCCCGCATCAAAGATTTGCCCCTCGATTTGGCGCATTTGTTCGGCATTAACTACAACTTTATCGGTCATAGATCTCAGTTATTACCTTGTCAATTATCTGTACTGTTGCCTTTTATTTATGGTACAAACGGGCATCCATACCAACCCAGTGAAAATAACTATTCCAGCGTTCTGCTAAAGACCGGGTAGCGAAGGGACCCACAGCAACATGGGAACCGATAGGGCCTTGTTTTTGTCTAATGGAGCGTGAGTTTATCCCCGATTCTGCTACTTTAGCAGCAATCGTGGGTAAATCTTGGCGTGAGGCCGGAATAATTACAAAGTAACCTTTTTCCTCATTTCTTTGTTGAATATTGTTGCTGTTGTTGAGGACGGTGGGAGTTTCATTATTACTGGGGTTAACCTGGGGGACAGTGGGAGTTGTATCGTTGCTGGGGTTAACAGGGGGAGTTGGTTGAGGCTGACGATAAACTGGTGCGGGATAGCTAGTATTATTAGGTCTACTAACAGCAACATCTACAGGTACAACCCTAGCCTGGAAACCTTGGCTTTCTAAAACTTCTACTCGGCGTTGGGCATTATATCTTTCTGAAAATAATCCTGCTTGAATTGTTCCTTCTTTACCTCGAATAAAAGCTTGTGGTTCAATATTTTGAATCTGAGTTAGCAAAAGTGAACTATCTCCTTCTACCTCAACTCGATAGTAATCTGAATAAGTTGTACTAGGACTTGGTGTTGGAGTAGAGGGCCGACTATTAGGAAGAGGTATTGTAGGTACTTGATAGTCAGGCTCTTGGTTATTGTTTTCTGGTTTTGGGGTGATAGTTGGCGGTTGTTGAGGAGGAAAGTTAAGGTCGTTAGGGCCTGGGGGCAATTCTTCAATAATCAATGGAGGAGAAGGTGTATCTTGAGCTACACTGAAAGAAGAAGGAGCAATGAGTATATATCCTCCTAGAAGCATTGATAGCCAACTCAAGTAAATTCTCACTTGAGACATAGGTAAGGAAGTAAATTTCACTACTTTACTTTTATCCATATTCGTTACTTATTGCTATTTGCGATCGCAAGGTTATTGCTTATTTAGTATTAGGCTTGTCTGTGAATTTTAATCTTATTTAGATGTCAGGTTAAAAAAATTTAGTTCCTTAACAGCAGCAAAATTGATAATTCCATGAAGAAAGTAGTAGTCGGACTCTCCGGCGGAGTAGATAGTTCTGTTGCAGCGGCTGTCCTCCATAACCAAAAATATGATGTAGTTGGTCTTACCCTTTGGTTAATGAAGGGTAAAGGGCAATGCTGTTCAGAAGGAATGGTTGATGCTGCTTTTATTTGTGAACAACTAGAAATTCCTCACCATATAGTTGACAGTCGAGAAGTTTTCCAAGCAAGTATAGTTGATTATTTGGTTTCTGGTTATGAAGCGGGGATTACCCCTTTACCTTGTTCTCAATGTAATCGGGCAGTTAAGTTTGGCCCCATGTTGAACTATGCTCAAAAAGAGTTGGGTATTGACCGCATTGCTACTGGTCATTATGCCCGTATTCGCTACGATGAAAATAGTAAACGCTATCAGTTATTGAGGGCTGTTGATCGCAACAAAGACCAGTCTTATTTTCTTTACGATTTAACCCAAGAAATGTTAGCGGGAACCGTTTTTCCTTTAGGTGAACAAACTAAAGAAGAAACCCGACGTATTGCGAACCAGTTTAATTTAAAAACCGCTGACAAACCAGAAAGCCAAGACTTGTGCTTAATTGAGGCACATGGTTCCATGCAAAAATTCTTAGATCGCTACATTAACCAAAAACAAGGAGATATTGTTGACCAAAAAGGTAATATCTTAGGGTATCACCAAGGAGTTCATCACTATACCATTGGGCAAAGGAAAGGTTTAGGTATTGCTGCGGCTGAGCCATTATATGTCCTTGCCTTGGATGCTGTTATGAATCGAGTTATCGTCGGCGATCGCGCTAGTGGAGGGCAAGAAGAATGTACAGTTAGTAGGATGAATTGGGTTTCTCTAGCTCAACCAACTACTCCCTTTAAAACTCAAGTACAAATACGGTATCGTTCTTCTGCTGTTGCGGTTCAGGTTATTTCTTTAGAAAACTCTCGCCTCAAATTGGTATTTGACGAACCTCAGTTTGGTGTTACTCCCGGACAAGCGGCTGTGTTTTACGATGGGGAAATTCTTCTTGGTGGTGGCATTATTGAAAAATAGAGGCAACTGAAATTTAAGAGTAATATTATAGAAAAACAATGTACTCAAAACTGAGTTCGTTAGTTAAACAAACCTTGCCCAATCCACCAGACATCAAAAGGGCAAAGCGACTCCATCAAGAATTGTGGAATGATGCGGGCTGGGATACAGATTATGTGGTTTTGACCCATACTTCTTGTTTAATTGCTACCTTTGGTTTGATTAGCAATAGTGCTGCGGTAATTATTGGGGCAATGTTGGTGGCTCCTTTGATGTTACCTCTAAGAGGGTTAGCTTTTAGCGCTTTGGAAGGGGATTTATCGTTATTTCGTAAGGCTTTGCTAGCCATCATGGGAGGAACTCTTATCTCCATTGTTTTATCTTCTCTAATTGGCTTAATTGCCGGCATTCCAGAATTTCAGTCAGAAATTCTCAATCGTACCCAGCCCAACTTAATTGACTTAGGCATTGCTGTGGCCGCAGGCTTAATTAGTGGTTTTGCTAAATTGCGTCCTCGACTCAGCGATGCTTTAGCTGGAACCGCTATTTCAGTAGCTTTGATGCCTCCTTTATGTGTCGTTGGTTTGTCTCTCTCCCAAGGTTACGCTTCTTTAGCCACAGGAGCATTTCTACTCTACGTTACTAACCTTTTGGGTATTACCCTAGCTTGTATGCTGGTTTTTATCATTGCTGGCTATGCCAAAATGAACCACGCTTTGGGTGTCACTTTTGGTTTAACTGCGATTTTAGTTTTTCCTTTAGGAGCTAGTTTTTTACAGCTAGTTGAAAAAGCTCAGTTAGAAAAAGCCATTCAAGATAAATTAGTTCGAGAAACTGTTACGGTGGGGCAACAAGAAGTAGAACTATTAAGAACAAAAGTGAATTGGACTACTCAGCCTCCTATAGTTTATCTCAGCTTGCAAGTAGGAAAACAACAGGGAAAAGAAGAAGTTGAAATTACCCCCAAGCAAGTTCAGGAAGTTGAAAAATTTATCTCCGCAGCAACAAGCAAAAATTTTGAGCTGGTTTTTCTCGTTAATGATGTCAAAATCATTACTGCCCAAGAATATCAGCAAGTAGAACCAGAACAAGTGCCTATAACGCAATCAGAACCTTTACAAAAAGATATTAAACCTCAGCCTTCAGAAGAAAAAGCAGTCCCGGAAACTTCACCTCAAGAACAACTAAAGGAAAGCCCAACAGCCGAAACTTCTCCGGAAGTTGAACCCAAAAAAGAACCAAAGGAAATTCTCCCACCTTTAATTCCGCAGTAAAATGTGTTTGCTTTGTTGTCATTGGAAATCGAACACAACTTATACAAAAAAAGAACATTAAGCGAACGCGATCACAAATCCCCATCTCTGATACTGAGTTTAATGAGTAAAATGAAGCTTGGAATCTACTATGACGCTTCTCCAGAAGAATTCTAATACCAACCAAAGAAATGCTTGCTACTTCACTCCTAAGCAGTTATTGAAGCAATATTTAGCGGGAGAGAGAGACTTTCGCAAGATTGTTTTTAGTAATTTGATTCTCCGTTGGAGTGATCTCCAAGAAATAGATTTAAGCGAAGCTTGCCTTCATCTTTCTATTTTAGAAGGTTCTAACTTCTCCAAAAGCAACCTAGTAAAAGCTGATTTGAGTAAAGCTAGCCTTGTTGCTGCGGATTTAAGTCAAGCTGATTTGAGGTCGGCTAATCTTCAAGAAGCTAATTTAAACGGGGCTAACTTAACCGGTGCGAATTTAACTGGTGCTAACCTCTCAGGAATCAACTTAGCACAGGCAGATTTAACTGATGCAATTATGCCCAATGGACAAATTTATGCCCATAGGAAAATAGCTTTTGCCAAACGTAGTTCCCGATTATTATCTTTATGGCAACAAGCTTGCGCTTAAGAAGACAGTAGGGAGCATAAAAACCTGAAAAGCAAACCCACCTAGCAAGCTTTCTCCTGCTCCCTGCTCCCCCTAACTCTCACTTTGATGTCATAGTCCAAACTCCATCCCAATCTCCATCTGGAGGCTCAGCTAGGAAATGCTGACAGCGCTCCATATGTAGCTTGGCTGCTTTATTATCTTTATCTATACCCATAACTTGGGCAAACTTACCTACTGCACCAACAAAGTCGCGGCTGAGGTAAAGCTTTCTACCTTCATGATAAAATTCAACAATTTGCTCTTGTTGGGGGGAAAGGGTATCTCCTTTTTTACCTAGCAATTCGTAAACAGATACAGGTAAGTTCTTTCCTTTAACTTTAATACGATCCAACTCTCTTACAATTACTTGGTCGCGACAAGGTTCATAAGTATTTTCGCTAATAATAATATCGCAGCCATATTGCTTACTGGCGCTTTCTAAGCGGGAGCTTAAGTTTACTCCATCACCAATGGCAGTGAACTCCATCCGCTTACTAGAACCGATGTTACCACTGATTACTGAGCCAGAGTTGATCCCAATACCAATACGGATAGGAACCTTATTTTCTTTTAACCTTGCTTCATTGAATATTTCTAAGCGTTCACGCATTTCTAAGGCCGTTTGTACAGCTTTCCAGGCATGATCTTCTAAGGGTAAAGGAGAGCCGAAAACGGCCATAATTGCGTCGCCGATATATTTATCTAAGGTTCCTTTATGCTTAAATACTGCCTCAACCATACTTTCAAAGTAACCGTTGAGCATACCCACAACTTCTTCAGCTTTGAGTTTCTCTGTCAAGCTGGTGTAGCTACGAATGTCAGAAAAGAGGACGGTTACTTCTTTGCGATCGCCCCCTAATTTCGCATCCCCTAGTTTGAGTAACTCTTCAGCTAATTCTTGGGTCATGTAACGGTACATAGTACTCTTGAGGCGCTTTTCATCAGAAATATCCTCCATAACCACTAAAGCCCCATAAACATTGCTAGCATCCCTAGCATCGCTGATGGAGTTAATGGAGAGGTTAACGCTATGTTCTTCTTCGTCTGCGAGTAAGGTACGATCTGGATAATACTGTTCTCGACTAGAGCGATCGTCACTAGGAGATAGGGCTTTATTAAACCAGCCTGCAAATTTCCCTTCTTTGATATTAATCAAATCAACGACCTTTTGCCCTTCTAGAGCTTCTAGATCGTCAAAGCCTAATAAATATTTTGCTCTTTCATTAGCAGCGATAATACGTCCTGCTTTATCTGTAGAAATCACTCCGTTAGTTAAACTCCGCAAGATATCCCTCTGCATTTGTTCTTGCTGTTTAACTTGGTTGAAAAGCTTAGCATTTTGTAGGGCTACCCCAGCTTGAATGTTGAAAGCTTTCATGAATTCTTGGTCACTGCCATTAAAACTCGCTTTCCAACATTCGGGGGCTTCAGGCCAGGTATCAGGATCGTAAGGAGGATATTCTCCTTGCCGCTTTTTGTTTAATAGTTGGGTGACACCAATTAATTTACCGTCGGCATTGAACACAGGCATACAGAGAAGACTACAGGTACGATATCCTGTTTTCGGATCAGTTTTCTTAGCATTTTCTGCATCGGGATGGTTATAAAGGTCAAAACCAATGTTGAGAATTTCTCCTGTTTCTCCTACTTTCCCTGCAAATCCGACACCAACGGAAACTCGGATTTCTTTTAAAGACCCGCCGGGCATGGGGATCTTTGTCCAGAGGTCGTTTTTATCTTCATCAATTAACCAAAGTGTGCTACGGTCAGCACTCATCAGCTTTTTGGCTGCATCCATCACTGTTCTTAAGGTGGCATCTAAATCTAAGCTGCCCTTACTCAAGGAGTTAGTGGCCTCAATTAAAGCATTGGCTGCCCGCTGTCTTTGAGTCGCTTTATAAAAAGAGCGGGAAGATTCTAATATGAGTTGAATTGAGGTGGCAAATTCATTAAATAATTTAACGTCTTCCTCTGTAAATCCTTCTTTGTTAACCTTCTCGTCTAAAGGAGCATCAGGAGTTACATCAGGCTGTAATTTATTAATTAACTGCACTACAGCCACTAGTTTTTGCTGGGTGTCGAGTAGAGGCAAAACTAGCATCGTATAGGTACGATAGCCATTTTTTTTGTCGAATTTTTTCGCTGAGGCTGAGCGGTAGTCGTCATAAAAATCGTAGGGGATGTTGACAACTTCTTTAGATTCAGCTACTGCTCCGGCAATACCTATACCAATAGGAATACGAATTTCTATTGGTTTACCATCTTCTCCCTTCGCCACAATAGAAACTAGTTCATCTTCATCATCATCTAATAAGTAAATGGTAGTTCGATCAGCCCCTAACAATTCTCCAGTTTTCAAGGAGATGGACTGCAACATTTCATCAAGAATGGCATCAAAACCCTGGCTATCCAGCACATTATCTAGCATGGATAGGGTTTGATTCACGATACGCAGTTTGTCTTCTACGCCATCAACAACTTCTTCAAAAGATTCTTTACCTAAAGGAGCAAGGAAGGTCGAAAAACTGCCTCCTGTTGTGGCTAAGGAACTGCCAGAAGAGGATTGATTGACATTATGATGATTTTCGCCGCCTACGACTTCAGCTTCTAGGGTTTGACCGTCGTGTGGTTTTAAAGATGAGGATTGAGAAGATGCAGCAGTCATATCTCTTCACGAAAACTTGGGTGAGAATGTAAAAATACTTAAGCAAATGAGCGTACTTTAAAGGGAATTAATTTTCAAGCTAAGGGTTTTCCTCTGAATATATAGATAAACTAATCCCTAGTGTACTCTTATGAATTTATTTTGAACACTAATTCAACTTTGATGTTTTAGCAACAGTATTATTAATATTAGTTTGCCATGGTTACAATCAATCCTTAATTTCTGGCTAATTTGTAGATACAAAGCGAAAAAATTAGGTCAGAGCTTAATTTATCCCTAGTTTTTCTTGACTCCAGTTTATTTTTCCCATTATCTAATCACTAACTGCTAATTTCTGCTCCTGACGATGGGCAGCAGCTTTAGAGAGTAGAGACTCAGCAAAAGCCATAGCTTCTTGAGCCGATTGTCCTCCAGCTAATTGAGCTAGTTCTTCTTGGCGACGCAGGCTGTCTTTTAAGCTGGTAACTCTAACCACAGTGCGAATCTCTGGTGTTTCTGAAACAAATTCGCTTTGAGGGATTTTGTTACTCTTAGCTTCTCTTTGCCCTAAAGATAAGCGATCAATAACTTCCTTGTCTACCCGGAAGTGAACATCTGCCATTGCTGCAATTAGGGGTTGGTGGGTGACGCAAAGAATTTGGTGGTTTTGACTTAGTTGATGGAGTTTTTCGGCAATCGCTTGAGCTACTCTACCAGAAACCCCGGTATCTATTTCGTCAAAGACTAGAGTGGCAGCATTTTCTTCAGAATCAGTAAAACAGGCTTTTAATGCTAATAAAAAGCGGCTCATTTCTCCTCCTGAAGCCGTTGAAGATAGGGGCTGTAGCTTTTCACCAGGATTAGGACTAAACTGAAAAATAACGCGATCCCCGCCGGAATAACTAGGGTCATTAGGGGTGATTTGGCACTCAAATTTTACCTTTTCCATTGCTAAAGGTTTAAGTTCCGCAATTAACCTTTTTTCCAATTGCACCGCTGCTTTTTGTCGCAATTTAGTTAGTTTTTGGCAGTCCTTTGTTAATTTTTCCTGACATTGGGCGTATTCTTGTTCTAATACCTCTAGGGCTTGGCTATCATCGGTGAGTTCTTCTAATTCTGCTTGAAGCTTACGATAATAGGCGATCACTTCAGGAAGGTTGGGGCCATATTTGCGGCAAATTTGTTTGAGTAGGCTAACCCTTTCTTCCAAGATGGCTAGTTGTTCGGGATCGGTTTCTAGACTATCTCCGTAGGCATTTATTTGCTGTCCTGCGGCTACAACTTCCATGAAAGCGCCTTTGATGGTTTCTAAAAGCGGTTCCAAACTACGATCATATTCTGCCATCTCCGTTAAGATAGCTTCTCCTTTACCCAAAAGATCCGCTACAGCTACTCCATCACTATCATTTTGATAAAGCAGTTGATAAGTTTGGTAACTTAGGTTTTGCAGTTCAACGACATGGGAAAGCCGATCTCTTTCTATTTCTAATTTGCTTAATTCGTCGGGATCACTCAAATTAGCTTCTGCTAGTTCCTGAGTTTGGTATTCTAGCCAATCTAGCCTTTGCAAGCGCTCTTGTTCTGATTGGCGGCGTTTAACTAGGGCTTGTTGTGCTTCTTGATAAACTTTATAGGTCTTACCGACTTTCTGTCTTTGTTTGAGCAGAGGTTCACCTCCATAATAATCTAGTAGTTGTCGCTGAATAGCTGGGACCATAAGCTGTACAGTTTGACCCTGGGCTGTAATTTCTACTAAACGAGGGCGCAGTTGTTCCATAAAAGCGCGATTAACCAAAACACCGTTGACACGAGAGCGCGATCGCAAGCTCCCTTTGCCAACGGCAATTTCTCGACAACAAATGATACTCCCTTCATCTAGGGGATCAATTTCTTGCTCTTGTAACCATTCTTCTAAAGCCCTGTCTACTTGAAAGGTTGCTTCGACTATGGCTTTTTTAGTGCCGGTGCGAATTAAGCGATTATTTACCCTTCCTCCTAAGACAACATCAATGGCATCGAGAATAATTGACTTACCCGCACCAGTTTCGCCAGTTAAAACATTGATACCAGTTCCTAAATCTACCTCTAGGTGGTCAATCAAAGCAAAATTACGGATTTGCAAGGAAAGAAGCATTTAATTTCAGTTAAAAATCTATTTCTAAAGTTGTAGCGATCCCCATACAGGAAAAGTTTTTTTCATACTAACGTTGACAGCCAAGATTGTTACAATACTTCACAGGGAAAAAAGCTCGCGTTAGTTAATTTAAAGATTATGAAAGAGAACAATTTATCATTAGCTTCATATAAAAAAGATTCAGTTCCTGCTACACAAGCAAATCTAGAAATGAATCCAGATTTGCCACCATCGCCCCCCCAAGTATCTACAGTAGAGCGTTACGATCCCAATTTCATTAAACAACATTATCGCCGTCGTCCTCTGAAAGTATTAGGAAGGGCTGTGGCGATTGTTGCCCCTTTTCTTTCTTTTGGGATCAAGCTATGGTTAGACAAAATTACGGGGCAAGTTGCTAAAAAACGCCAGAAACGAGCAATTAGATTAAGAGAAGTTATAACTTCTCTTGGTCCCACCTATATTAAAATTGGTCAAGCTCTTTCGACACGCCCTGACTTGCT
This sequence comes from uncultured cyanobacterium, assembly GCA_963793425.1. Classification (GTDB taxonomy): domain Bacteria; phylum Cyanobacteriota; class Cyanobacteriia; order Cyanobacteriales; family CAWCAG01; genus CAWCAG01. Next base: position 822,089 of record CAWCAG010000005.1, read on the forward strand.
TCCCCCCACTTACCTCGAAGAGCTAGTTAAGTTACAAGATCAACTACCCCCTTTCCCTAATGAAGTTGCTTTTCAGTTAATTGAAGAAGAATTGGGAAAGCATCCCCACGAAATTTTTGAGCAACTTTCTCCTGATCCCGTTGCTGCGGCTTCTTTGGGACAGGTTTATAAGGGTAAGCTTAAAACTGGAGAAGATGTTGCTGTTAAGGTACAACGTCCAGATTTAATTGAAAGAGTTGCTTTAGATATTTACTTAATGCGTAACTTAGCTGAGTGGGCGCAAAATAATATTAAGCGGGTACGCAGCGATTTAGTTGGTATTACTGATGAACTAGCAGCACGGATTTATGAAGAACTAGATTACTCTTTAGAAGGGCGTAATGCTGAGCATTTCGCTGAACTATACGATTATTTACCAGAAATTTATATTCCCCAAATTTATTGGGATTATACTGCCAAGCGTGTCCTAACCATGGAATGGATTGTGGGGACGAAGTTAACCAACCTCGAAGCAATTCAAGCCCAAGGTATTGATGCTGCATATTTAGTAGAAGTGGGAGTTGAATGTTCCTTGCGGCAGTTATTAGAACATGGATTTTTCCATGCAGATCCCCATCCTGGTAATTTATTAGCTACTCCCGATGGTAAACTCGCTTACCTAGATTTTGGCATGATGAGTACCATTAAACCCCATCAACGCTATGGTTTGATTGAGGCGGTGGTTCATTTGGTTAACCGAGATTTTGAATCCCTAGCTCGTGATTATGTCAACCTGGAGTTTTTAACTCCGGATACTGATCTTAGACCCATTGTTCCTGCTTTAGCTGGGGTGTTTAATAATGCTCTTGGAGCCAGTGTTGCAGAATTAAACTTTAAGAGCATCACTGATCAAATGTCCGATGTGATGTACGAATTTCCCTTCCGAGTGCCAGCTTATTATGCTCTGATTATCCGCTCTATGGTCACTCTCGAAGGGATAGCTATCAATATTGACCCCAACTTCAAAGTACTCAGTAAAGCCTATCCTTACATCGCTAAGCGCCTTCTCACTGATCCTTCCGAAGAGTTACGCTCTTCTTTGCGGGATCTTCTTTTCCAAGATGGTAGCTTTCGTTGGAATCGTTTAGAGAATCTTCTTCGCAATGCCCGTAGCAGTCAGGATTATGATTTTGCCAATGTTCTCAACCAAGCTATAGATTTTCTCTTTTCTTCGCGAGGGGATTTTATCCGCGATCGCTTAACCAATGAGATTGTTAAAGCTTTGGATACTTTAGGGAGGCGTAGTTGGTTTAATTTTTCTTCTGGGTTACGACAACAGATTGGTATGGCGGTGCAGGAAACTCCTCCTGATTTAGAGGGTAATTCCCAAAGTCTTGAACATATCAAGCGTATCTGGGGTATTTTACAAGAAACCCCTGGCTTTGAAGCTAATACTGTTTTAAACCTGATACCTAAGTTGTTAGCTAAACCCGAAACTCAAGCAATGGGACAAAAAATCGCTAGTGGTTTAGCTCAAAGGGCAGCAGCAAGATTGATTCGTCAATGGCTTTTGGAAGATGAGCTTACGAATGCCAAAGCGACTCCGAAAGTTACTGTGGTTCGAGAACAACCTCAGTTGAGCCTTCCCCCAGCAAGAGTTGTTTAGGAGCTTGCTTTTTTATCCCTTGAGATAATATTATGTATATGGTAGAAAAGATGGGCCCTGAAAAGAAGTTTTTAAAAACATTCTTGGGTTTGAGAAATTCTGAAGCTTAAAAAATCGCAGCAATATTTAGTAGGAGTTGATGACAAGATTGTCTGGGGCGGGGAAATCTCGCCCCTAGTTTTTGATAATCCCCTTAAGTATTATGGCTAATTCCCTCAACCTGAAAAAGGAACATCGTTGTTTTGGCGGCAAAGTTGCTTACTATAGCCACAAATCTCAAGCTTGTAACTGTGAGATGAATTTTGCGGTTTATCTTCCTCCGCAAGCCCAATTTCAAAGAGTCCCCGTACTTTATTATCTTTCTGGTTTAACTTGCACAGAAGATAATTTTATCCTCAAAGCGGGGGCGCAACGCTGGGCAGCGGAGTATGGTTTAATGTTGGTTGCTCCTGATACCAGTCCCCGTAATACCAATACTCCTGGAGAAGATGAAGAATGGTTTTTGGGTACTGGTGCTGGTTTTTATCTTGATGCTACTGTTGCACCCTGGCAGGAACACTATCAAATGTATAGTTATGTGGTGCAAGAGTTACCAGATTTAATCGCAGCCAACTTTCCTGTTAAACCAGAAAAGCAAGGGATTTTTGGTCATTCTATGGGAGGACATGGGGCCTTAATTTGTGCTTTAAAAAATCCTGGCAAGTATCAATCAGTTTCTGCTTTTGCCCCCATTGCGGCCCCAATATCTACTACATTGGGACCACAGGTATTTACTACTTATTTGGGTACGGATTGTAATTGGTGGAAGGCTTACGATGCTACTGAATTGGTGAAGGAAACTCAGCTTGATACTTTAATTCTTATCGATCAGGGTAAAGCTGATTCTTTTTTCCTGGACAATGAACTCAAGCCTGAAGTATTTGCCCAAGCTTGTGAAGAAGTTGGTCAAACTTTGGAGTTACGTTATCACGAAGGGTACGATCATGGTTATTTCTTTGTGAGTAGTTTTATTGAAGATCATCTGCGTCATCATAGTGAAATTTTGAATGGTTAGTTTAAAGCAGAAAGATAGAATCTATAATTAACGCGATGTTATCAAAATAATTATAAAAATGTCTCGCCAAAATAGTAAAACCTTTGGAGATTGGGCTTATTTAGCGATCGCCAAACATTTCCGCAAAATGAGTAAATATGAAGCAGGGGTATTGGCAGATAAGAATCCGGAAAAATTACATAAAATGCGTATTGGTATGCGGCGTTTACGCAGTGCTATTAGTGGTTTTGCCCCGGCAATTAATTTACCTAAACCAGCTAGGGAAAAAAACGTCGCCCATATCGCCCGTAAGTTAGGAGAGTTGCGAGATCTTGATGTTTTGCAGAAGACTTTGCAAGAAGGTTATTATTCAGAGTTACCTAAAGCCGAAAGAAAGCATTTAGATAAAATTTTTAAACAGTTAGCAAAGCAACGTCGTACAACTTTTAAAGAAGTTGAAGCTACCCTCCAAGGAAAAAAATACCAGAAGCTACAAAAATCATTTCAAGATTGGTTACAAGAACCTCAATTTCAGGCGATCGCCGCTTTAGAGGTTAAGCAGATTTTACCAGATTTGCTTTTGCCTCAAGTTAGTCAATTACTTCTTGATCCAGCTTGGTTAGTGGGTGTTAAAGTGCGAGGGGGAGAATGTATTTTTCCTGAAGAGTTAGAGCGAAAGCAAGTTGAAGAGATTTTAGCAATTCAGGAAGAGAAGCTGCACAAATTGCGTAAACGAGCCAAAAAGACCCGCTATCAAATGGATTTATTTACCCAATTTTATGGTGAAAAATATCAAGTTTATCTCAATAAAGTTAAAGATATGCAAGGGGTGTTAGGAGAATTTCAAGATAGTTTTGTTTTGAAGGATTTTTTAAACAAGTGTTGTAATGGCAAGGTGGAAAAAGATTTGCCAACTTTGACAGCATCTCTACAAAATAAACGCTATGAGAAATGGCAAGAATGGCAAAACTTTCAAGGCTATTTTCTTGATTTAGGTAATAGAAAAGATTGGCGATTGGTGATTAATGATTGTTCTTCTGAGATGGTAGAGAAGACAGTAGAATAATACTTTTTTCGGTTCTACCGAACTTGCAATGTGAAAGCAAAAAACAAGAAAATAGATACTCAGGCTTTAAATATATAGTTTTATGTCTATAAAGTTTATCCAGCTTGCATTATAGCTCTTTCAAAGATTAAATGATAGTAAAAATAAAACTACTATTTAGACTTAACTTATACAAATGCCATCGAATCCTCAACTAAACCTCATGACAAACTTACTTCAATTAGAAGGAGTTACCGTTAAACATTATCAGTGTATAGAGAGTATAGGCATAGTCTTACACATAGAAAAAATAGAGAAAAAAGCTACCTGCACTAACTGCGGTGCAATAACTGAAAAACTCCATCAGAATAATCAGCTAACGATTAGAGATTTACCTTGGGCAACTCAACCAGTGTATCTCAAAATTAATCGTCGCCAAATGAGATGCTCGCAATGTGGCAAGAAATTTAATGAATTAGACTTGAGCGAAGAGCAAAAGATTAAATTGAACCAAGTCAATAAAGTCTCACCTCTTCTGGGTAAAATGCACAGATTAAAAGAGGAATTTAGAACTATATTTGAACAGAGCCAAGACTGGAGTGAAGGATTATTAGAAATAGCTAATTGGTGCGCTCAAGCTTACTCGTATTTCCCAAAAAGCTGTGGAACAATAAGGCGTTGGATGGGAGAGATTATAGCCTACTTTGACTCCCGTACAACTCAAGGAGTAGTGGAAGGAATTAACAACAAGTTGAAGTTGATTAAGATGAAGAAAGTATAGTTGTAGAAGATAAAAATAAAGGGTCAAGTCTACAAAAAATCTACATTACTGATTTGGCTTACACTAATCAAAAATCAACGGTAGAGAAAATTTGGCGAGTTGATTTAGAAAAAGAAATTCCTGGTATTTCAACTAAAGATGCAACACCGGAAGTAGCCTTACTAGTCTTACAAAAGTTTTCCTGCAATGAAAATACAGTAGTTGAAGCAAATGAAGAATATAGATTAACGGTAGTACTAATAGAATTAAAATCGTCCTTGCAACCAGCAAAAGAGAAGAAGGGTAAATTGAAAAACGGTTCTTTAACCCAAATAGAAAATAAGTTTAAGTGTGCTATTAATCGTATTTATCTATTGCTTACTCTCAACAATCATGGCAATCTAAATAAGGGTTATGAAAGTGCTAATATTCATCTAGATTTTCGTGGCATTATTGCTTATAACAGAAATAAAATCCAAGGAGATGATGGAAGCGAACTTTGTCAAATTCTTAATAAAGCTAAGAAACATCCTCTCTTGTCTTGCTCAACTATACTTAGCCCTAAAGATAAAATTGAAGTAGGTTTTTTTGCAAATCCCGACGCTGATAGTAACAGCTTTTCTATAGCCTTGGGAGATTTACTAAAAAAGTAGAGACTTTTGCTTCTAAACTTGTCTCAAGGTTCTACAATCACAGGAGTACCCATTTCTACTTCCTTAAACAAGGCTACTACGTCTTCGTTACGCATTCTGACGCAACCATTAGAAGCGGCTTGACCGATAGAGTCACGGTTGGGAGTACCATGAAAGCCTATGTAGTCTTTGCCATCTGTCCAAAAGCCAATCCATCTTAAACCGAGAGGACTATTTTCTCCCGGAGAGAAAACTTCTCCTGTCCAAGGATTTTCCCAAGCAGGATCAATAATCATTTGAATTATTTTATACTCTCCTTTTGGTGTAGGAGTACTATTTTTGCCAATTGCCACAGGATAGCTAACTTCTATTTCTTTACCCCGATATAAATAAACTTTGCGCTCTCTTAATTTAAGTACTAAACGTCTAGTTTGAGATACTTCTGGAAAATAGAGAGAAGCTTCTTTTAAAGGAGGTAACTTGGGCTTTAGTTTAATGGTTTCCAGTAAGGCTTCTAATTCAGCATTCATTTCTATTTGAGCAGGATTGGAAGCCGTACTTGTCTGTTTTTGACCAACCAGTATTAAAGTAAAAATACTAAAGCAAATAACAGATAATTTGCTCAGCCAGGCTTTAACTGAGAAGTTGAGAAGTTTATCCATCTATTTCCTGGGGCTGGTTGTTGACAATGCGGTATTCTACTCAATGATTTGGCTATCAATTTTAAGCTGGAAAGTGCATATTCCTAAAAAAGCTATGTTTAATTATTTTCTGAGAAGATTTTTTCCTCTTGTTACTTTATTCTTTTGTTTATTTTACCTCTCTGGTTGTGATCGCGTGGCTCAAAAAGAAAAACAATTGCAAACAGAAGCAGAAATTGCTCGCGATCATCAATTTAAAAAAGAATGCCAATTATTAAGAGAAACCATGGATACAGTTAGTACCGAAATTGGCTTTCCTTCTACGAAAGTTAACTTAGATATCAAAGAAAATGCTTCACCAATTTTATTGACTGCTTCTTCTCGATTGGCCGCTAGTCATGCAGAAGAAATTCCTGAAAAAATCAAAGTTGCTTTAGAAAAGCTTTACCAATTAAAATTAACTGAGCAATCTATTAAAAAGCATCGTGAGGAGATAACTTTCAAGCTCAACCAACTCAAAGAGATGATAGAAAGTTCCCGCCCAGAACTAGAACAAATTAGAGAATCTGTGACTTTACTTGCTAACATTGATATAGATACCTCTTCTGCTGAGTATAAACAAGCTCAAGAATTAATTGGAAAAGCAGCTAAAGCAGAAACAGTTCCTACTAATTTAACAGCAATTAGACGACACGAAAATGAGTTAAGCGAATTAAAAATCAAGTTGTTTTCTCAACAATGTTTACTAAACAAAGAGCAAGACTCAGATATTGAATAAATATATAGCAATTGATAAATGTTTAATGTTTAATGATCAATGATTTCTAAGACTCGTGGCGCGATCGCTGCCGGACATCAGAAAACGGCAGAAGCTGGACAAGCAATGTTTGCTTTAGGAGGTAATGCTTTTGATGCTGCCGTAGCAGCAGTATTGGCTGCTTGTGTGACAGAGCCTTGTTTAACTTCAGTGGCAGGGGGAGGATTTTTACTTGCTCATACTCAAGATAATCAACAACTTTTATTTGATTTTTTTACTCAAACTCCCCAGCAAAAAAAGCCTCTTTCCCACCTTGATTTTTATCCTGTTGAAGTTAACTTTGGTGGCGCGAAGCAAATCTTTCATATTGGTAAGGGGGCAATGGCTGTGCCGGGTAATCTGGCAGGCTTATTTACCGTACAGGAGAAGCTAGGTAAATTACCCTTTGAGGAAGTAGCCCAACCCGCTATTGATTATGCCAGTAAAGGAGTAGAAATCAGTAAGTTTCAAGACTTTTGTTTGACAATTCTCGAACCAATTATTAGCGCTTCTCCTGAGTCAAGAAACTTGTTTTTCTCTCAAGGAAAAAGATTACAAGCCGGAGATATTTTCAAAAACTCAGATTTTGCGATTACTTTAAAGCATCTAGCTAAACACGGAGTAAAAGAGTTTTATGAAGGAGAAGTTGCTCGACAGTTAGTTGAAGATTGTCAAAAACAAGGAGGACATCTAACTTTAGAAGACCTACAAAGCTACCAAGTAATTATTAGGCAACCCCTCAAAACCCATTATCGTGGCTACCAAGTTATTACCAATCCATCTCCTAGTTCCGGGGGAACATTAATTAGTTTTTCCCTACAACTATTAGCAACAATTAACTTAGCTAACCTCGAATTTTCTAGCCAAGAACACTTACAAATTCTAGCTCAAGTAATGAGTTTAACCAATATAGCCAGGGAAAGCAAACAAGATGACTTTCCTGACAATTTCCTGGCTTTAGAACATTTACAAAACTATCAAAAAAGCTTACAACACAACGCCAATAAATTGGGCGGTACTACCCATGTTAGCGTCATTGATGAGTTAGGAAATGCTGCTAGCGTCACTACTTCTAACGGGGAAGGTTCTGGTTATATTATTCCTGGCACAGGAATTATGGTTAACAATATGCTAGGCGAAGCAGATTTAAACCCCAAAGGATTTCATAATTGGCCAACAAATCAGCGCCTTACTTCTATGATGGCTCCCACTATTATTCTTCAAGAAAATAATCCTCAGTTTGTCCTTGGTTCGGGAGGTTCCAATCGAATCAGGACAGCAATCTTACAGGTTATTTCCAATTTAATCGATTTTAAAATGAGTTCTCAATTAGCAGTAGAAAGTCCCAGAGTACACTGGGAAAATAATTTATTCCACGTTGAACCTATGGCTAATCTAGAAGTTATTGATAACCTCAAATTACCAAACTCTAGCCAAGTCGTTTTATGGCCAGAAAAAAATATGTTTTTTGGTGGAGTTCATGGAGTAGAAGTTACTAATAACGCCCTATTTGGTGCAGGAGATTCTCGGCGTATGGGAGTATTTCTGAAGTAATAAGTAATAAGTAATAAGTAATAAGTTTGAAAATTTTCTCTAGCCTGACGGCAACCCTCCGCGCACTGTGTTGGTAATTAGCGATTAGCAACTAGCAACTAGCAATTAGCCATCACTTTTGTGTCCAAAAAGTAGTAAACATCATCAACATCGCACCTATAAAAATTATCACTCCAAGTCCACCAGCAATATAGTTTAGTAATTCAGTATTTTCCATAATTTCAACCATAAATGTTTAATGTAGCCTAACGGCAACGCTTACGCGAATAATGTTCAATGTTCAATGATATTAGCATTGGCATTCCTTCGTAACATTTTAGGCTTAATTCTCCTCAAAGCTGAAGCAGGAAATCTTTGTTGCCATTCTTCTTCGGTAATTTCTGCTAATTCTGTTAATTTGGGAGCAACATTACCAGGATAGGGTTGAAAATCTTCCACATCAGTTTCTTGAGCAAAACGCTGATTCCAAGGACAAACATCTTGACAAATATCACAACCTGCTACCCATCCTTCTAAATGGGGTTGGACTGATTTTGGTAACTCCGTATCTCGATTTTCGATGGTATGATAAGCAATGCAGCGATTAGCATCCACAACAAAAGGTTGGACAATAGCATCCGTAGGACAAGCTTCTAAACAGCGAGTACAAGTGCCGCAATGTTCTGTATGGGGAGTATCCGGTGATAAGACTAAATTAGTAACTATTTCCCCTAAAAACACCCAACTACCATATTCTCTCGTAATTAAATTACTATTTTTAGCCACCCAGCCAATTCCTGCTTGTTGGCTCCAAAATTTATCTTGTATTGGCGCAGTATCAACATAATAACGTGCTGTCACCTCTTCTTCTTTCCCTTCTTCCTGCAACCAAGCCGTCAAAGCTTTCAGTTTCTTCTGCATAACTTTGTGATAATCCCTTCCCCAACCATAACGGGATATTTTCCCGTATTTTTTCCCTTCTGGTCGCTGATGGGGGGTATAGTAATTCAGAGCCAGACAAATCACTGATTTAGCCTCTGGCAGCTCGAAGCGCTTAGGATGAGCCATCCAAGCCATATTAGCTTGATACCCCAAACTTAACCAATTCTGAAGGGAAGCAGCAGCAGCCTGGTGAGACTCAGTTGCCGCTTCAACAGAAGCAACACCTACTTCATGAAAACCAATAGCTAGAGCTTGTTCTTTAAGTAAAGAACTATCAATGTTCACTGTACTTAAGTTTGCTTTATTTCTGGTAGAGTAGTTTCCAATTTTAAACAATTACGACCATTTACTTGTAAGCGGTATTCCACTCTATCCATCAAACGGTTCATAATTAACCAACCATAACCGCCTTCTTGCTTATCATCAGGTTTCGGCGGCAAATAGGTTGAGAGATCAAAACCCTTGCCGTAGTCCCAAATTTCTACAGCAATATCCCGCTCTTTCAATTCTAGGCAAACTAAAACAGGTAAATTGGGTTGATCCTTATGGGCATGACGTACTACGTTCGAGTAAGCTTCTACTAAGGCTAAGCGTATCCGATTTTGTTGACTAGGCCAATCAACAGAATCACCTAACTCTAGAGTCAAAGAGTCAATTAACCAACACTCAACAACCTTGAGAAACTTCAACTCACTTGGTACGTGTAGTTCAGTCTTCATCAACTACATAACCTCCAGAGATAAAATAGTTTGGTCATCTTCTTGGACTTTATTGGTGTATTCTCCCAAGTGCTTTAGTAACTCGTCCAAGTTTAAAGGATCGGACTCTTGGAGTAGTAATTGCCAAAGACCTTGTTGATTTAGCATTGAGCTAGCCTGGATTGTTTCATCCGCAGCCCCATTAGATTTGTTTACCATTGATCTTGTCACAGTTGCTTCTGTAATGCCATCACTAGTTAAAAGAAAAATATCACCCTGTTCTAAAGTTGAGTTACCCGCTTTCCCTTTCCAATCTTTAAGGATACCGAGGGGAATACCGCGAGTTTGTAAATAGTTTGGTTCTACTGTTATCTCTTTACTAGCATTTTTCCTCTGTTCAGCAACGGTACGATGCGACCAGAGCATAGGATAAATATGACCCGCATTAGCATAAGCTAGCTGGTTGGTGCTAGGAGTATAACGGGCTAAAACCATAGTTATAAAGCAGTTGGTGCTGAATAAATCTTCTGACATACTGCGGTTGAGGTTTTTCATCACTTCTTCTGGCTCTGGAGAAACTTCTTGGGCAACTTCTCTCCTCAGTACAGAAATGGCACTGGCCATAAATAAAGCCGCAGGTACACCCTTACCAGAAACATCAGCCACTGCCAACCAAACATCTCCTTGGGGATGGACATAAACTTCAAAGAAGTCTCCCCCTACTTCCCTAGCTGGGAAACAGCTAGCTTGGACAAAAACCCCTTCAACTTCTGGCCAGCTTTGACGTAAGATATTATTTTGAATCTGTCGAGCCACTTCTAATTCTGCTCGCATTTTTTCAGCTTGCTGTTGAGTTCTTTGTAAAAGCCTAGCTTGAGAAATTGCCAGGGCTGCTTGTTCACTCACAGCTTCTAGTAACTCAATATCAGATTCATCTTTAGCTGTAGCACTATCGATTTCATAAAGAGAGAGAATTGCTAGTAATTCTTGCTGGCAGATTAGTGGCACAGCCAAGTGAAAGCAGTTTTCTTTACCAGTTTCTGCTGAGGTCAGCTTTTTAGTTTTTTGGCTCGATAAAACCTCTTGAAGCAAAGACTCTTCTTCTTGAGCAGAAATATCCCACTGGGCAACATTATTAATTTGAAAAGAGAAAGACTCTGGTAATATTTCCTGACCACTAATCGGCCGCAGCACTCCAGCTTTGGCCCCAAAATTCTCACCAATGGTTTTGACAATGGTTTGGGCCATACTGCTGTAGTCTAAGGATTCGCGAATTGTGTTAGTAATTTCATTTAATAACTCTTCGCGCCTCAAAACACGCCGCAGTTCATTAGTTCTTTGTTTAACAACCCTATAGGTATCTGCTGCTTGTTGAACTACTGCTTTGAGCTTTTCAGGATTCCAAGGTTTGGTGATGTATTTGAAAACTTTACCGGAATTAATTGCTTCTACCAGGTCTTCAACATCGGTGTAACCAGTAAGAAGAATACGAATTGTATCGGGAAACCTTTCTACGGTTTTGCTTAAAAATTCTGTGCCATTCATAACTGGCATACGTTGATCTGAGATGATTACAGCCATCTCTCCTTCCTTGTCAAGAATTTCGAGGGCGCTAAGGGCCCCATCCGCTTTACGAACTCGAAAATCTCGCCGGAAAGTCCGATAGAGCAAGTCTAAGTTGTCAGGCTCATCATCCACCACCATTAAATTAAGTTTGTTGCGGTTTGCCTGACTCATTTACTCACTCCAGTTTGGCGATCCATTGAAAAAGACATCAGTGCGCTTATATTTTAAGAGCTTGACTGGCAAATTTTGCACCAACAAAAAGCTTACCAGCCAAATACCAGGACAATTAATCATTTTAGATGCTAGTAAGGTTTAATTTCCGTAAGAGTCATTACCAACCCAATTAAAGAGTGGTTTGTTGGAGATTTGCTTCATAACTAAAAATAAGCTTAGTAGGTGAAGATTATATTATCGCTTGCTTTTTTCATCTCCTCAACCAACTAATCCTGAACGAAGAGCGCGAACAGCAGCTTGGGTGCGGTCATCAGCACATAATTTGTTTAAAATATTACGAACGTGAGTTTTAACGGTTCCTACGGTAATAAAAAGTTTTTCAGCAATTTCAGCGTTGCTACAACCTTCGACAATAAGTTGAAGAACTTCTAGTTCCCTTTCCGTAAGAGGATAGGCTTCAATAAGTTGACTATATTCTGGCTCAGCAGCATTGATTCTCACTTTCCCTGGGTTCCCCGAAGGTACAGGGTTGGTTTCAGTGGAGGAACCTTTGGTTTGCGAGAGAATAATTCTGGCGATCGCCGGATCGATCCAAGCATTGCCCTCATGGGTTAATTTAAGTACCTCGATTAAGCGATCAAAGCTCATATTCTTCATACAGTAAGAATCAGCCCCAGCCGCAAAAGCAGCCAAAACAGCTTCTTCGTTATCGTGTAAAGTCAAAATCAAAATTTTGATTGGTTTTGATTCCCCTGATGAGGAATTTTCTTTTGATTTGCGAGTTAGCTCTATACCATCGATATCTGGCAGACCAATATCGACTATACCGATATCAGGTTGGTAAGTTTCCAACAATTTTAAACCTTCAGTCCCATTAGCCGCTTCACCAACCAATTCGATCTCATTGGACTGTTGTAGTGCAGTCCTAAGTCCGACTCTAGTTAGATCGTGGTCTTCAATGAGAGCAACACGAATTTTACTCATCTTGAAAACGTTTCCCCAAAAAACTCTAATAACTAATCAATAAAGTGTAGTATCTTCTCTAGCCTTTAGTTCAGATTGTCACAAATTACAGAAAATTGTCGTCAATACTTTGGTGAGCAATCAAAATTAAATTACTCTTAATATTTAACCTATCTTTAAGTTATGGGATGGTTAATTGGGCGTTGATTACTGACATAAAAGTCCTTAAATTTGTTTGACATGGGAAATAATTTTGCTGCTTTAGTATAAGTACTTTGAACTAGTAAGACAATCAATTGAGACTAATTGATAGGAATGAAACCGTGAAAATTCTGGTGGTAGAAGATGATGAAATTGAACGTATGGTGCTGTACAAAGCCCTAATTAAAGCCAGGGCTGATATAGAAATGGAATCAGCCAATACCTGTGAGAGTGCTATTGCCAGCTTAAAACAACAAAGAGATTTTGAATGCGTTTTCCTGGACTACAGGTTGCCAGATGGTAGCGGCAGAGAACTAGTTGAAAAAATTCGTCGTGCAGAGATTAAAGTCCCCTTGGTGGTTTTAATCGCCCAAGGAGATGAGCATTATGCTGCTGATTTGATTAAAGCTGGGGCTTCTGATTATATTCCCCAAAGAAAAGTTTCTTCTGAGAGTTTGGCTCGTAGTCTTCACAATTCAGTACGCTTATACCATGCTGAGCAACAAGCTGATTTTGCGAATCGACGCTTGCAAGAAAGCGAGGAGATGTACCGCTTAGTTGTTGAAGGTTCTAATGATGGTATTTGGGATTGGGATCTTGATAGCCATAAAGTTTATGCCAATGATCGCCTTTTGGAAATGGTCGGTTTATCTCCCCAGGGAGTGACTGTTAATTATCAGCTCTTAAAAAAGTTATTACATTTAGGTGATCGCCTGAAGATTAGTCGGGCAGTTCGCGCTCATTTAAGGAAGCAAGCTAAGTTTGAGGTAGAGTTTCGGCTACGTCATGTGAGTGGGGAATACCTTTACTGTGTGGCGAGGGGAAAAGCCCAAAGGGATAGTAGCGGTAAGCCCCTAAGAATGTCTGGTATCGTTAGTGATATTACTGAGCGTAAACGCACAGAAGGGCGGACTCGCTTTTTAACTGAGGCCACGGAAGTTTTATCAGCTTCTTTAGATTATCAAACTACCCTAGAAAATCTTGCTCAGCTAGCTGTTCCTCGTTTAGCAGATTGGTGTGCTATTGATGTGGTTGATTCTCAGGGAGATTCTCGCCGTATCGCTGTTACCCACATAGAGCCTAGTAAAGAGGCTTTGGTGCGGCAGCTAGATTGCTCTGATGAGACAAAAGGTTATTGTCCTGTGGTTGGTTATGGCCAGGTTATTCATCGGGGCAAATCCGCTGCTTGTTTTTATGTTTCTGAAGAAAATTTAGCCCAAATAGCCAGGAATGAAGAACATCTAGAAAGACTCAAAAGTTTAAATATTCATTCTTATATTTGTGTACCCTTGAAAACTGGGGAAAGAACTTTAGGCTCTATTTTGTTTGTTTGGAGCGAATCTGGGCGCTGCTATACCCAAGATGATTTTAAGCTAGCAGAAGATTTGGCCCATCGCGCAGCTTTGGCTATAGAAAATGCTCGACTGTTTCAAGAAGCCCATCAAGCGAGTGAGGAACTACGCCAAGCTAATGCCATTTTAGGGGAACAACAACAACAACTACGTACTCTCCAGCAACTAACAAATTTATTGAATCATCGGCTCACAGATTTACCAGATTTGTTGCGGGTGATGGCCCGCTCTGTGTGCGAAGCTATTCCTGGAGCGCAGATTTGTTTTATTGCTTTATTTAATACTCAATGTAACCGTATGATGCTGACGGTGACTGCGGGGGTGGGGGAAGAAAGCCTCAGCTTGGAGGATGCTTCTTCTTCTAAGAGTTTGTTACGTCAAGTTTTTTTAACCGGGCAACCCAAGTTAATTCAAAGTCCTCAACAAGAAACAGGTTCAGCAAAAAGTTTGCCTCAGACGATTTATGCCGTACCAATCAAATCTGTGAAGTCAGGAAGTTTAGGAATTTTGGCCATTGGTAATTGGGAAAATCCTACGGCTTTTGATAAAGAAGGACAATATCTTTTAACTGCTGTGGGAGAACAAGCTGCGATCGCCATTGATAATGCTCGTTTGATTAATACCCTGGAAGAGAGGGAAGAGCGTTTAGAGTTTCAAAATCAAATTTTAGCAGAGCAAAATCAGGAGTTAGAAAGTCAGCGCTACCAAATTCAACTGCAAAATTTGCAACTAATGGAAGCGGCAAAGATGAAGTCGCAATTCTTAGCAGTAATGTCCCATGAGTTGCGTACCCCCATGAATGCTATTATTGGCTTTTCTCAAGTACTTTTACGTAAGAAAAACTCTGATACCCTAAGTGCCAATCAAGTACAGATGTTGGATAGAATTTATAATAATGGCAAGACTCTTTTAGATTTAATTAATCATATTCTTGACCTTTCTAAAGCAGAAGCAGGACGTTTAGAATTACAAATTAAAGATTTTGATATTGTGCAGTTAGTGAGGACAACTATTGAGGAATTACGTCCTTTAGCTGATGAGAAATATTTAAGTTTAACATTTGATGTTAAGCTCAAACATTCTCGTGTTTGTAATGATAGCCTCCGTTTACGACAAATTGTCGTTAATCTCCTTTCTAATGCTATTAAGTTTACTGACAGAGGAAGCGTTGAGGTATTGATCCAAGAGGTAGATGAAGAGCATTTAGAAATAGCTGTTAAAGACACAGGTATTGGTATTAACGGGGAGCAGAAAGAGTATATTTTTGAAGAGTTTCGCCAAGTAGATCAAACCACGACCCGCAAATATTCTGGTACGGGTTTAGGGTTAGCAATTACTGAGTCTTTGGTTAAGTTGATGCAAGGAGAAATTAGTGTAGAAAGTCAGCTTGGTGAAGGAGCTACTTTTAAGGTTAAGTTGCCTTATCGGGTTAGGTGTTGCTAATTGCTAATTGCTAGTTGCCAATTGCTCTCTCCCTAGCTCCCTAGCTCCCTAGCTCCCTAGCCCCCCAGCTCCCAAGCTCCCCAGCTAATTAACAGTAAAGCCACCATCTACGGTAATTCCTTGCCCTAAGACAAAAGAAGCTTCAGGGGAAGATAACCAAACCACTGCATCGGCAATTTCTTCTGGTTTACCAAATCTGCCAATAGGATGCAAAGACTTCGTTTGTTCTATGAGGGCAGCATCTCTTTCTAGAAACTCTTCTAGCATTCGAGTTTCAGTGAACCCTGGACAAACTGCATTAATCCGAATCTCTTGTTTGGCGTATGCTAAGGCAGCAGACTTCGTTAAACCCAGTACGGCGTGTTTAGAAGCAACATAGATTGCATGGCCAGGAAAGCCGACTAGACCAGCAATAGAGGCATTATTAACAATAGTCCCACCCCCGTTGGCTAACATATATTCAATTTCACATTTCATGGAATACCAGACTCCTTTAACGTTGACACCCATCACCAAATCGAAAGTTTCTTCCTTTTGATCTGGGAGCATAGCTTGAGGATCTTCTACTCCAGCATTGTTAAAAGCAGCGTGCAACCCACCGTAAGTATCGACTGTGTATTTGATTAAGTTTTGGACATTTTCAAATTTAGTTACATCTGCTTGACAAAAGCTAGCTTTACCCCCAGCTTTTTGAATTAGTTCAACGGTTTCTTGACCACCTTTTTCATGATGATCACCAACTACTACGGATGCCCCTTCCGAAGCAAATTTGAGGGCAGTAGCCCTACCAATACCAAAACTGCCACCAGTAACTAATGCCACTTTGTCAACAAATCGATCCATAGATTTAACCTATTAAACCCTAGTTTATTCGTACACTCTTAGCTTGCAAACCAACATTCTCTGCCCTACATTTAATCCCCATCAAGGGCGACCCAATTAGTTTAATTTATCGGTGGCTAAAATAACAACAGACGGTCGCCCCTACATTATGGTATTTCTTCCGAATAAATATCTAAACCCCTCTTGTTATTAATCCTCTCAGAGAAGTAATCAAGACTGCGATCGCAATAATAATAGCGGCTGGTGTGTCTCCATGTTCTAGTAATGTTGCCAAGTTAATTTCGATGGTTGGTTCAGGAATAGTGATTACTTGGTTGGTGGGGATTTGATTGTTTAATTGAGTTTCTTGGCAAGTCATGATGATTAATTACTCTGTGTGTTTATTGTTATTAACATCATCTCTTGCAGTCCATATGAAAGTCAGTAGGGCGATGTTAGAAGATTAGCAAAATGAGAATGTAAGCTATTGTAAGATTTGAGATACGGTGCAAATTATCCGTCCTAACTTATGGCACAAGAAGAACAGAAACAGCTAATTGAAATATTAGAAGCACAACAGGGTAAATTTCTTAACGATAGTGAGAAAGCTGTTTTGCAAGGAATGTTGGCTGGGCAAACTTACGAAGTTGTTAGTAAGGAAATTCCTTTAGATTACAATTATGTGCGGCAAATTGGCAGCAAATTGGTTAAAGATATTGGTGAAATTTTAAACAAAAAAGTCACGAAAAACACTCTTGCTGCTGCAGTAGAACAGCTTTTAGGGCAACAATTAAAACAAGAACCAAAATCGCAGCCCTTAAATCTTGATAATCCTTTTATTCCTACTAGCGGAATTATTGAAACGCCACAGCTATTTTTCAATCGCGAGAAGGAAATCAAAGATATTTTTGAGTTACTAAATAGTCGTTCTAGCGTAGCTGTAATTGGAGAAAGACAAGTTGGTAAGTCTTCTTTACTTCAAGCCATTTTTCGTCAAGCAGAAACTCAATTACAACCTCCCCGTCGTCCTATTTACTTACATTTGCAAGGAATTAGTAATGAGGAGGATTTTTATGCTTATCTTTGTGATGAAATTGATATTCCTCTGCAAACAGGTTATCAGTTAACTCGTGCTTTGAAAAAGCAGCATTTATTGTTACTTATTGACGAAATTGAAAAGATGAATGGGCCAGGTTTTACCCGTGATGTGAGAGAAAAACTTAGGAGTTTAGCAGAAGGAGAAAATGCGCCTTTGCGTTTAGTAGTGGCGGCGCGGACACCTTTAACAGAATTATTTCCCGACGATGAGCCTGGTAAAACCTCTCCCTTAGCTAACATTTGTCCACCCGTAGAAGTTCCGATTTGGCCAGAAAAAACAGCCCGTGATTTTATCCAATCTCGTTTAGCCATGTCCCCATTAAGTTCAACAATTACTTTCTCCGATTCAGAAATAGAAAGTCTATTAAAAGAAAGCAACTGTCACCCTCAAAAGCTAACCAGATTGTGCAATAAACTATATAGCAGCAAAAAAGGAGAAATCTAACCCATAATCAACACATGATCTGGAATGTTGTAAGCATATACCGCCCACGAATAAATTCGCTGTCTCATAGCAAAAGTCATCTGAAGATGACTAGGATACTGGTTTTTGGTAATTTGGTTACACTCTTTCCTAGGAAAAATCCCAGCACTGGTAGTCATCTTTAAGATGACTTAGGCTATTAGCCAGGGATTTTAATCCTTGGCGGGTTGAGTGAATAAGCAATTCATCTCTTTTTTGCAGCCTTCCAAGTTGTGTCAACAAAACCTACAACTCCCTACTCCTTAACCATGACAGTTCCTCGCCTAGACTTAGCCCCAAAACTAAAGCGCCCTTTATCTCTTTGGAATCCTTTAGATTATTTGCGTTTACTCTATTGGGTGTTTTATTTTCCACAAGCTTTGCGATGGTATGGGGAAACTTTTGGTAGTGGGGTGAGTTTGAGTGATAAAAAGACTTGGCGAGAAAAATGGCAGTTGTTAACTGAGGATACTGTACAGCTTAAGTTTTTGCTACAGGGTTTGTTACTAACTTTTGTTGCACCATTACTGTTTTATTGGCTATTGGAAAGACGAGGAATTAATATCAGTTGGTTTGGTGTTGCGGTTGGTATTGCAGTAGGTGTTTTATTTTGCGTTTTGTTGAGCGTTGCAAATGGTGTTGAGGTTGGTATTGCAGCAGGGGTTTCGTTTAGCATTTCGTGGGGCATTTTGTTTAGCGTTGCGGTTGGTATTGCTGGAGGTGTTGCCACGGGAATTGCAGCATTCGCTGTCTTTAGTGTTGCAGGAGGCATTCCGTTAGGTGTTGTGACAGTTGCAGCATTCGCTGTCTTTAATGTTGCGATAAGTCTTGTGGCAGGTGTTTCGTTTAGCGTTTCGTTTGGAATTACAATAAGCTTAAGCATACTTCGCTTAGAAGCCTGGCTACTTGGCACAATCTTTTTCCCAAATCAGTTGTGGCAAACAAAACTAACTTGGAGTAGGACTACCTATCTTCCCTTGTTTGCCCTCTCCTCTCAGATCAAAACATGGATCAATCAAGATGAGTCAATTGCTATAGATAATATCAATCAGATTCTACGCTATACTCTCCAATGGATTCCTGTAGTCAATGCTATTAACCAAGCACTAGCAGTAACTCCCAATGAACGAATTATTTGGCGAGTTACTCAGCTAACAAAATCTCCTTTTGACTGGAAGTTAATTCACCTTGCTTCTACTTCTTTGCAAGAAGAAATGAAATTGAGGGTTGTAGATATTCTTTTCTTGTTTTCTGGTCATTTGCAGCGTAGAATAATCCGTTTCTATCGAGGTACACGCCTTGACACATTCCCTCGTGCTACTGCTGCTGGCTTCTGGTATCTCCACGAAAAAGAACCCGCAAAAGCCCTGAAAGCATTCACTATTGTTCGTTCTCTGCTGTATGGCGAAGAACTCTTCATCCTTGCCCAAACCCTGACTAATTTCCACGAAATCCAAACCCTAAAAGACATTGCAGCAATACCTTTGCCTACTCCTCCCCTGGAACCTTGGTTACGCCCCACAACCTGGGAAGCTATAGCAAAATTCCGACGGGCTATTGAAGATATCAAAGTAGTCCAATCTGGAACCTCTCGCGCCGCTAGATCCTTGGCTTTGAACCGCGCCCAAGGGGCATTGAAAGAAATATTAGATAACAAAGAAACTCTACCAGAAGCGGAAAGAGAGTTAATCATTGACATTGCTGCCACTTGGCAAGAAACTCTCCTCAGCATCACCGCAGAAATTGGTGAACTCGCCATCACCCAACCAGTAAAAAATCCCTACATTGTTGGTGATCCTGTCACCGGGCAGCTTTTCCAAGGTAGAGAAGACATTCTGCGGCAATTAGAAGAACTTTGGGTAATGGGGGAACAACTGCAATCTGTGGTAATTTATGGGCATCGCCGCATGGGAAAAACCTCTCTGTTACTCAATGCTTCCAACTGTGTAGGAACAGGAATTAAAGTAGCCTTTATTAACTTGCAGATATTAGGAAATTGCCCTCAAGGAGTAGTTGATATTTTAATTGCGATCGCCGATAGTATTTCTGAAGCAATTAATCTGCCTCCACCCCCAGATGAAGAAATGCTCAGACTGCCCCAACGTGCTTTTAGACGTTACTTAAAGCAAGTAGAGGAAAAACTTAACCAAGAAAGCTTAATCGTTGCCTTAGACGAATTTGAGAAAATTGAAGAATTAATCACAGCAGGTAAACTTTCCCCTGACTTCCTGGGTTTCCTCCGAGGTTGTGTACAACTTAGTTCTCGCATTGCCTTTGCCTTTGCTGGTTTGCATACCCTAGAAGAAATGACCGCAGACTATTTTAATCCTTTCTTCGCCAGCGTCATCCCCATTCCCATTACTTTCCTAACTTCTGCTGCAACCAAAGCAATTTTAACTAATCCTAGTGAAGATTTCCTCCTCAACTATAGCGGTGCGGCACTAGAAGAAATCTACAAACTTAGTGCAGGACAACCTTATCTTGTGCAGTTAATCGGTTTCCAACTGGTACGCCTCTACAACGATTTTGTTTTTGAGCAAGGATACAAACGGGACTCCACTTTTACCAAAGAAGATGTAGAGCAAGTAGTTAACAACGAAGCATTTTTCCTGCGGGGACGCTACTACTTTGAAGGAGTATGGTTACAAGCGGCACAAGAAACTCCACAACAACAACGAATTTTAACCTTGCTTGCTCCCCAAAAAGCAGGTTTAACCCTAGAGAAATTAAGGGAAGCAACAGATTGGGAAGAAGAGATTTTGCAGACAGCCTTTAAAACCTTAGAACGCCATGATGTGGTAACAGAAAAAGAAGGTAAATGGTATATTATCGTGGAATTATTCCGCCGCTGGTGTTGCACCCATTCCCGTAGGGGCAGGTTTGAGTAAATATATAGTATTACCCAGATATAAATAAACCTGCCCTTACTACCAACAGATAAATTTTAATCAATGGGAGGATGTTAGGCTTTTAAACAAAATCTTCCACCTCTAAGCATGACTAACTCCATAAATAAAAAAGCTTTATTAATTATCTCCGTTGCCTCAATTGTCATTTTCTTCCTGCCCCAATTCTTTGGCAACTACTAACCTCTTTTAAAGTTAATGAAGATATTTCCGCTATCCCTAACGTTTATTTACCAACTCGTTTTACTTTAGGACATTATCAAGAACTATTTAGCCGTCGCCCCTTTATCCTCTATATTTTAAATAGCGCTCTTGTCTCCATCACCTCAACCCTTCTCTGCTTAGCATTAGGCGCACCCGCAGCTTATGCTTTAGCAAGATTAAAGTTGCCAGGAGAACAAATTATTCTGGGGGCAATCTTAATTATCACCCTTTTCCCCTACGTCTTATTGTTCCTGGGTTTATTAGAAATAGTTAAAGCTGTGGGTTTAGGCAATAACTATCTCGCTTTGATCATTCCCTACACAGCCATCAATTTACCCTTAACTATTTTGGTAATGCGTAGCTTTTTCCAACAACTTCCCAAAGATTTAGAGGATGCGGCGAAAGTAGACGGTTACAAAACTCTACAAATGCTTTTTAAGATAGTTTTACCCATGACAATCCCGGCTTTAGTAACTACCGGGATTCTTACTTTTATTTTCGCTTGGAATGAATATATCTTTGCCCTAACTTTCATCACCCGCGAAACCATGAAAACTATTCCTGTGGCAACAGCACAAATAGGAGGAGCATCAGTATTTGAAATTCCCTACGGCCCCATCGCCGCCGCCACAGTTTTAGGAACCCTACCTTTAGTTATCTTAGTTTTACTATTCCAACGTCGTATTGTCCAAGGATTAACCGCAGGGGCTGTTAAAGGTTGATGGAGCTGGGGAGCTAGGGTGAGAGCAACTAGCCACTAGCCACTAGCAATTAGCAAATTAAGGCTTCTGTTGAGAGATAGAGAGTTGAAAAGAATGTTGAGCGCCTGAGAGATCCCCTACGCTAATTTTATAAACTCCTTCGGTGAACAAACCAGACATTTCCGGCTTGCCAGAAAAACTATCTGGTAAAAGGCAAAAACGACCACTAGGCCCATCGACAATTAAAGTAGGTTGCCCTTCTGCTTCTACACTAACTCGCATATAATCAATACGTTCAGTGACATTAATTACCTGATTGGGGGTATCAGCAACTGAACCGCAATCTCCGGAATTCACAGAACCGCCAGACATTCCTGATAAGGTGATTGGTGCTGAACTAGAATCTTTACTTACGGTGGTAACTTTGCCTTGACCAACCGCTACTCCTGTACCTAGTAAGGTCATAACTAAGGTCGCAGGTAGGAATGCTTTTTTGATGATTGTGTCGATCATGGTTTTCTCGACCTCTTAAACTAGGTTTGCTTGGTAATAAATCTAGTATCTGAGAAAATATCTCCAATTAGTTAGAGGTATGTTCCTGTTTAGTAACTGTCCAAGTCCAAAAAAAGGCAAAATGTAGAAATAACTCCCTAGGCAAAATTAAATAAGATGAGAAAATTTAGCTACGATCTTTAGTATGACCTCTTAATTTACCAAAGTACTGACACTGAGATAAAGATGAATAGTCCAGAAAGACCCGACTTAGAGCAGAGATTTAAAGAGTTAGAAAGAGAAGTTAACCAAACTTCATCTACTTCTGGCAATAAATCCACAGAAGTAGAATCCTCTCTGCCCCGCCACGATGAATTTTCCTTAGAACAAACTTTTGAGCGTTTACAAACTTGGTTTCAGGGGCTGCCCACCATAGCGAAAGTAGCTGTAGCTGTTGTGGCAGCGATGATTGGGTTTTCTTTATTAAACACAGTTTTGAAGGTTGTGACCTCCCTACTCAGCCTCGCAATCATGGGAGTTGTGCTTTACTTGCTTTATAAGTTCTTCCTTGCACCACGCTCTTCAGAATAGAATGGGTGAAATCAGTACTCGCAGCGTGGGATTTTCTCCATGGCTAACCCGACAATTAAAAGAGGTAAGAAGCGGGTAGGTAGTAGTTATTTACCTCGACCCTTACCTGTTAGTTTATCATTAATGGCTCGACGCTCTACCGCTTGGTTAGTAGAAGTGTCGATGGTTGCTACGAGTGCTTTGATTCCCTATGGTATTGGTGTTTATATCCACCACCATACTGAGCAAAAATCCGTTCCCCTTCATCCTGGGCTAGTAATTACCAAAGAAGTTACCGAAAAAGCCCTGGCCTTATCCCCAGCCCAGGAAAGACAGCCCTTAGTTGCCCCTTTGACTAATTTATTGTGGTGGACAGCATTAGGTACTCCGGTTATCTTTTCCGCTTGGCAACTTTATCTTTTAAGCAAAACGGGTCAAACCCTGGCTAAAAGATGGTTTGGGGTACGGGTGGTTACGGCTGCTGGTGCTGCACCTGGTTTGGGGCGATTACTCTTGCGCGAAGGAGTGGGGCGCTGGGGTTTACCTGTGGGTACAGGTTATCTAATTTGGCGTTATTTGGGGGCTTTTCCCGATTTAGGTATTTTGCTAGGATTGACGGGGGTAATGTTAATAGCAGAGGCTTTATCTTTCAGTGGTCGTCATCGCCGTCGCAGTTTTCATGACCGCCTAGCTGGGACTTATGTGGTTGATGGTAAGGATGATTTTACTAACAATCACTACTCAAACCAAACCGCTAGAGTTGTCGAAGTACAAACTAATTGGCAAAATCGAGAACAAGTCTCCTCTGAAGATAATTTTACTACTATAGTTCTCACGGCCAAAACGGAGGAACAGAACTTCTCTTTCTGGCGATGGATGCGTAATCACCCTGGTTTAACCCTCTTAATTATCTCCTCCGGGGCCTTATTAGCAATACTAGGAACTTTTGTAGGAACACAAATTTATATTCAAAGCCAAGCTAATCAACGAGAATTTAAGCAGCAAAAAAATGAAACCTTTCTCGCCCTAGTTAAGCAACTTAGTTCTACTTCTAGTCAGAGTGTTGAGGAGCGCCGGGGGACAATTTTGGCCCTGGCGAGGTTAGAAGATAATCGTGCTGCTCCTATGTTAGTAGACTTATTGAGCCAGGAGGAGAATCCGACTTTAATTGAAGCTATCAAACAAGCTTTAGTTAGTATTGGCCCAGCTTCTTTGCCTCCTTTACAACGCCTAAACCAATCTTTACAACATGATAGGGAAACTTTACAAAAAAGCAATTCCTCAGCCGAGGAATTGTTAGTAACCTTACGATTGCAAACAACCCAACGGGCGATCGCAAAACTTTTAAGTATTTATAGTGATGAAAAAGTGAGTTTCAATCTCAATCGCGTTAATTTGGGCTATCTCAGTACTGACTACAATCAATTTACCTTAGTGTTAGAAGAAACTGAGTTGTCGCGCCTTAATTTTAGAGGTGCTAATTTGGCTCAAGCTAGCTTTCGGGGCAGTAACTTCCACAGCCCAGGGAAAGATAAGCGTTGGGGGACTTATGACGATGCGATCGCTGATCTGGATGGGGCGAATTTAAAAAAAGCTGATCTCAGAGGAGCTAACTTAAGTAAAGTCTCTCTGAATCGCGTTAACTTGATGCAGTCTACCCTCAACAGGGCTAACTTAAGCAAAGCTAACTTAAACGGGGCCAACTTAAGCAGCGCTCAAATTATTAATACGAATCTCCAAGGAGCAAACTTACAAAATGCTAGCCTCACAGGGGCTGAGTTAGGGTCAGGAGAATTTGAGCAAGCTAATCTTCAAGGAGCCAATTTAGGTGAGGTACAAGCCCCAGGAGCGCAGTTTAACCAAGCTAATTTAACTCAATCTAATTGGCAAAATGCTAATTTAGCAGAGGTTAGTTTCAAAGATGCCAATTTGCAAGAAGCAGACTTAAGTAATACTCAACTGAAAGGGGCAAACTTAAGCAATACTCAACTGCAAAACGCCAACCTTCAAGGCGCAAACTTAACTAAAGCAGATTTACAGGGAGCCAACCTAACTAATGCAAACTTCCAGGGAGTTGTTTTTGTGGAACAGAAAGAAACCACAAAAGAGCAATTTTTGCAAGCCCCTAACCTTAATAAATCTGCTGCTCAAATTGAGGGAGCAAACTTCTCTAGAGTCAAGAATCTCAGCAAAAAACAAATAGCTTTTATCTGCGATCGCGGCGGCAAGCATCCTCAATGTCGCTGATGTTTTGCGAAGAGATGGGGAGCTAGGGAGATGGGGAAGTGACAAATTAAAATAATGTGTTCCCCGCAACGCCGTCTTACCTCAGTTTATGACCTGGGAAACCCAGGTGGGTATCGACGCTCATCGTTTTTAGTTTCCGGGTACTTGCCCGGTTTACTGCCACAAGAGCTGTTGATTCCCTTATAAATCAAGCATAGATCAAAAAACGCTATTGGCAGTCACCAACGTCGCAGTAGAACTTTTCTTATTTTAATAGGTTTTTTAAGGATTGGCGAGGATCTTGTTGAGACAGCGAAACTTGGTAGCTTGTAGTAGCTTGTATATGAATAAACCGGGTTTGTGATCAGCTTTCTTAGGCAAAAAGAAAAGAAGCTTCTGGACAACCCGGCTTATTTAACAATTTAACTTTTAATTAATTACCAATCATTACCATTTGCGATCGCCATCTTCATCAACCCTGGCTTGACGAACAACATCAGAAATCTCTTCGTCATCCTTGATGTGATGTAAAGCCTTTTCTTCCCCATCTTCATCTTTAACTTTTACATAAGCAGGTACTTCTAAATGTTCCCCTGTAATATCTCCTGTATCGACAGCGAGTTGTTGAGATTTTTCCTCTACTGATTGAGGCTCTTCTTTGATGCGATCGCCGGGATTAATTGGTGCATCTTTTCCGGTTTTACTTTCATTACTCATTGAATAAATACTCCTAAATTTGTTTGCTTAAAGCAAAAAACTGCTATTAAGTTTTAATTTTCTCAGCTATCTCTAAACTTACAATACAAGTTAATAACCAAACTAAACCAGCAGCATAACCAGCTACAATGTCAGTTGGCCAATGAACTCCTAAATAGAGACGAGTAAAGCCTATGGTAATTACCAACACCGAAGCAACAATAGCAATAGTGTTTCGCCAAGCCTCAAAGCGACGCATTAGCCAGTAGCCAATAAAACCATAAATCACTAAAGAAATCATGGCATGACCACTAGGAAAACTTTGATAGCTAACATCAATAATACGGTCCCAAAGAGCTGGCCTTTCTCTGGCAAATAGGTCTTTGAGTAAAAAATTCAGCCCTAAAGCACCTACTGCGGTTATTACTAACGTGATAGCATCAGCCCACTTCCGCTTCCAGAATAAAAACACCCCAAATACCAAGCTTAAAATTGTCAAGATAAAAGGATCTCCTAATGTGGTGATGCCGATGACAATTTTGTTCAACAAGGGTGTATGAATCTGCTGGATAGCTAATAATATAGAGGTGTCTAAGGCTTGGGTTTCTTGCTCTAAAACTTCCTCGGCAATTTCAGCAAATCCCCAAATAGCAAAGGCCGCAGTTACCAAACCGCCTATAATCACTGCTGAAAACAGAGGGGCTAATTCTACAGTAATTTTCTGTTTCCAAGTTTGGATTAGCTTTCTGCTTAAATTGAAAAGAGGACTTTTGAAAGGCATAGGTAAGTTGATATTTTATTGATAGTTATTTGCAGAACTGCTATAAAAGGGGAAACAATAATTCTCTTTCTTAGTAGTTAATTTAAGTTTTTAACTTCAACTGCTATCGAACTTTGCCTAACTGTCATTCAGTACCTCTTGAGATAATGGCTGATTAGCTTTGCTGAGTATAACTTAAGCCAAGTTCCCAGCACTTCTATGAAAAGACAGAAACTTGAGTCTTAATACAAAACTTTTTTCTATCCCAAGGTATATCAAATTAATTATTTATTTCCCCAAAGCTTGATTGTGCCATCAGCACTACCAGTTATTAAGGTTTCACCACCAGGAGCAAAAGCCAGGGCAAGTACATCTCCTGAATGTCCAGAAAGGCTATGGCATAACTCTCCGGTTTCTAAATGCCAAAAGTTAATTTTATCGAGACTGGTACTAGCTAAAATCTGACCATCAGGACTAAAAGCTAAAGACAAAGCCCCATCCAAGTTACCCCACAGGGTTTGAATTAATTCTCCGGTACTGAGATGCCAAAGTTTAATAGTTTTGTCTTGGATGCCGCCGCTAGTGGCTAGGGTTTGGCTATCAGGATTGGTAGCTAAAGTTAAGGCGAGATCCAAATGTCCTTGTATGCTATAAATTAACTCTTGGGGATTAAGACTCCAGGCATTAATGTTTTTATCACCGCAGCTAATTAAACTTTCTCCATCAGGACTAAAGGCGATCGCGGCTGTACCTCCTTGATGTCCAGGAAAACGACGGCTACTTGAGTTATTGAAAAGGTTCTTAAAAACAATATAATTATCCCAACCTCCCCAAGCAATACCTTGGCTATCGGGGCTAAAAACCACATTGAAAATACCCTCATCATTGCTAGAAAAGGTTTTTAGGCACGCACCGCTAGCAGTATGCCAAAGGCGGACTGTTTGATCTTTACTGGCACTAGCTAACATTTTACCATCGCCACTCATTGCCAAAGAAGTGACAGCATCGGTATGCACAGGAATACTACGTAACCATTCCCCACCAGGTAACTGCCAGAAACGCAAACTATGATCCTGACTGCCACTAACCAAGGTTTTGCTATCAGGACTAATTGCTAAAGAAGTAACTCCTGCTGAATGTCCTGTGAGGGTAGCCAGAATAGCGAAATCGAAGTAAGGTTGAGATTGCTTTGGTGTTTGCTGAACTACAGGTTCAACTTCAATAAGAGATTCAATCACCGGAATCTCCTTTTGCATAGTTCCTAAAACTGCTGCATCACTAGGAAAAATTCCTGGTTCTAGATTCAGGGAAGTAGATGTAAGGGGTTGAGTAGTTTCTTTATGGACAATCACCCGCTTCATAACTAAATCAGTAATTGTGATCACTAATTCCTGGTTAGCATCAACTTCAAATCTCACTTGAAGCCGGTTTTTATTTAATTCTCCCGGTGGTTGTAAAGGGAGCAGGTAAGATTGCTGTTGCGGATTAACAAGGGGAGTAAAGTCAATCTGCTTATGAGACTGACTTTGCATCATTTGATTATTCAACTCAAAAGTGACTTCCCCCTGTACCATCTCCCTCATTTCCCCAATATCCAAACGTATTTCTTGCTGTCCTGCTGTAGCAACTTGTAAGTTAAGGGGTTTCTGCAAGCGGCAAGGATATGGAATTCCCGGCTTAAACAAGTTGAGGTAAGCATAATTTTCCGCTTCCGGTTGCCACAGGCGAATACCATAACCGTAGCTGAGAGTATGATTGTTTGTAGTAGTACCTTGAGTAAAAGCTAATGCACCTCTAACCACGGCTTCTAGGGGTTGATGTGGTTTCAGCCGCTCTGCCCCGAAGTAATTAGCAACAAACTCTTGTACCCCAGGAATTAAACAGCTACCTCCCACTAAAAGAATGCTATCAATCTTGTCTTGACTCATGCCTTTACGTAGGGCAGTTTCTCTTACTTCATCTAAGACTTGCTGTATTTGCTTAAACAACCCTTCGCTTTGAAAAAGTTGTCCTAACTCTTCTCTTGTTAAGCTAATTTCTCCTTCTTCCCAACTTACCTCAGCTTCCTGGGCTAGGGAAAGTTGTATTTTTAACTTTTCTGCGGCAGCTAATAAACTATGCCAACGCCCCTGTTTAAGTTGTTGGCAGTCAGAAGCAATTTTAACGAGATAATCTTGGGCTATCCAAGTATCAATATCTATCCCCCCTAAGTAAGCCTCTGCTGTAGTGATTATTTGAGCTTGATCAGGAGTATCTACGGTAACTAAGCTGACATCTAAAGTCCCCCCACCAAAATCTATCCCTAAGATAGTCGCCTTGGGTTGAGTGATGCCATAACCCCAAGCTGCGGCACTAGCTTCATCCACAATTTGCAGTTGAGGAAAGTTGAGCTTTTTACCAATAGTTTTAAACAGATCAACGTAGCGCTCAAAATTACCTACAGGTGCTGTAAGAATCATCTGAGTTGGTACAATATTTTGGGCAGTTATTTGTTGCCAAAGCTGCCCTAAAAACAACTCAATCAGATACTCTGGTGTATAAACTTTCCCCTCAACTTGTTGATCTGGAGAACGATATTCGGCCGCAATATCTCTTTTAAAACCAGTAAATAATCTTTCTGTTTGACTCGTTTGCAACCACTGAGATCGCCCTGCTTCCCCAAATAAGAGGTTGCCATTTTCTTGCACAAATACCAAACTTGGTACAACATTAACAGTACCAGAATCAACCAAAAAACTGCGGGAAATTTCAGGGAATTGTAGTACTCTGGGAACTTGAGTTGTAGAGTCTTGGAGACAAATGAGAGTATTGCTAGTACCGAAATCAATAGCAACAGTAGTCACTGCATTTCTTGAAACAGGGGTTTATCAATTCCAGTTTAGATCGTTGTTTGAAGTTTCCGCCAATAATTGATCCCAAATCGGTGTTTAGGAGCACAGATTATTTATGTAGAAGATTAATTGCTTGAGAGTTGGTTAAATTGAGTAACCTGACATCTCCTAATTCGAGGACTCGTTGAGGAACTTCTTGCTTAACTCCCAAAGCCTCCAGCACTTGATGCCCTAAAACCCTAGCTAGTAATGGGGGAACAGCATTTCCTACTTGGCGGAAACCGTGCCATTTTGTGCCATGAAGACGGAACCAGTCAGGAAAAGAATGCAATCGGGCTGCTTCTCTTACTGAGATCACCCTGTGGTATTGGGGATGAAGAGGACGAGGAGAAGTATAGCTACCTCTTTCTGCCCCTGTCCCTGCTCTTAAAGTGTGACAAGGTTTGTCCCAAACCAATCTTTGTAGATGGCTGATTCTTTCCCTTTTTCCTGGGAGAGTCTGGCAAAAACGGTTGAGAGAATTTGTCGTATGTTGGGTTTGGCAAGAACTAGTTAACTTAGTTCTGTTCCAGATACGTTTATAAGCAAAATTGTGGGGATCATCAATTATGCCTCGTAGGATTTTAACATAATTGCTGGCCCCTGCTTCCCAAATTTCCACTTGTTCTGGTTCTAAATCTACCTCATCGCTAGTTCGTAGTTCCAGGAAATCATCAAGATTAGGTAAATCAGCGATCGCCTCCTTAACTGTCGTTGGCTGGGGGGTTAATTCTCCTGTAGGATAAGTTAAAGCTGTTTCTCCTCTTCTTGTCCCCAAAAGAAACAATCGCTGGCGTTCTTGGGGAACTCCGTAGGCAGAGGCGTTAAGTATTTGTATGGGTTCTGCTAACTGATAACCTGCTGCTTTGAACTCTTCTTTTAGCCCCGTTAAAATGGCAGCATACTTCTTTTGGGTCAAACCAGGAACATTCTCCATAATGAAGTAACGAGGTTGCAGTTCCTTGACTAAACGACAAAAGTGAAAGATTAAGTTATTGCGCTCATCTTTTAAGTTTCGTTTACCCATCACCGAAAAACCTTGACAAGGTGGCCCACCTATGAGTAAGCCAATTTCTTGGTTGAGGCTTTTTTCAATCTCTTGCCCAGAAAGAGTCGCAATATCAGCCCATAACACCTTGCTGTCAGGGAAATTAAACTGATGTACAGCCCCATGAACAGGGTCTTTTTCCACTGCGATCGCAACATCAAATCCTGCTTGTTCAATACCTAAAGAAAATCCCCCAGCACCAGCAAATAAGTCCACTGCTACGGGGCGGCAGTGAACTTCGGGGGGCTGGATACTGGGAAGATTAAAAGACAAATTACCAAAGGTTGTAACTTGACATGGTTAGATTAGCACAAATGTACTATTTTGAAGTTAAAGAAATTTTCCTTGGCCCTTGACAAGTTATGTAGTACTCGTGTAGTATTAGAGCAACAAGACAAATCAAACATCTAAAACAACATACTCAAACAACCGCCTTGGTTAGAGAACAATGGTTCACATCAGATTTGAAGGTCGTTCCTACGACGTTACCGAACGTCAATTAAGAGTAACTCACCAAATGAATAATACTCAAATTAAGGAACGTTTAGCACAGCACTTTGATATCAATATAGATCGCTTTTCCGATTATGTGGTCGATAAACGACCTAGTGGCGATTTAATTGTACGTCCAGAAGCAGTTTACGGGTAAGTTAAAACTAAAACTTTTTTTCCCGCGTCCTAACCTCTTAAGCTTACATACTTTTTCGTTTGCGGAACGGAAGGTCACAGGTTCGAGTCCTGTCATTCCCGCTTAAAATGGGGATGTAGCTCAGTGGTAGAGCGTCAGTATCATAAAAGCTTAATTGACTTGCGCGGGACAACCTTTAAATTCTTGCTCCTGTTAAAAACAAGTACTTCGCGCCCTAACTTAAAAAGCTTACATACTAGCTCAATTAGTAGAGCGCTTGACTCAAGATCAAGAAGTTGCAGGTGCGATTCCTGCGTATACTCAACAGCTTTTTTAACTTGCGCGAGGTCACTTTTTTCCTCAATTTTTACCGCGTCCCAATTTGCAAAGCTTACATACTATATTAATCCATCGGTCGTAGGTGCAAATCCTACCATCTCCGTTGCCAATGGAGATGTAGCTCAGTTAGTAGAGCAGTGGAATGTATCTGAAATAGCTTTGCTAACTTACGCGGTTTGATTTTAAACAAAAATAAAATTACTTCCGTATCCTCATCTAAAAAGCTTACACACTAAGGAATCTGTTATCTGGAAAGATACGTGGGTTCAAATCCCACCAACCCCGTGGTTGTGGCGGAGTGGTTAAACGCGATAGATATTGTGAAATACAGCTTTTTTAACTTGTACGGAAATTCTTAACCCTATAGGGAGGGCATCTATGTCTACAACAACTTTACAAGTTCTTGAACAACTGCAAACCTTTGCTTTCCAAGAAACACAGGAATTAGTAAAGCAAATCGAAGCAGCTTTTAATGTAGATGTTTCCTCCCAAGTAACCTTTGCCTATTCCCTTGATCCAATTAACTTAACTGGGGAGGATTCTGAAAAGCCAATGGAATTTGATGTAGTTTTAGAACAAGTCCCTGCTCAAAATAAGATTGCCATCATTAAAGCGTTGCGAAGTCTGACAGGACTGAGTTTGCGAGAATCTAAACAGATGGTTGATTCTGCTCCTACAACCATCAATCAGTCAGTGGATCTCCAAATAGCTGAGGCAACGAAAATTCAATTAGAAGCAGTTGGTGCAACAGTTGCTTTGAAATAAGTAATTTGTTTTCGACTCACAAATGGTAAAATGGTAGCTGTCGCCGCGTCCCAACCGAGAGAGCATACATACTTCCCTGTCACGGAATACAAACAAGCTTTCTTAACTTGCGCGGCCTCAATAAATCGGCGACATCTATCTCTCAAACTTCGATTCATAGAGGAGGTAGTACAATGACAACTATGACCAAAGATGAACGCGACTTGCGTTTAGAAATGCTGAACAGTTTGCTAACAACCCCTCACCGTAAACTAGAAGAAGTAGCCGACTTGCATAAAATGCTCGTTGAGTTAGACCCCTTGTTTTACGGACACTTAGCAATTTGGTATCAACATAATGGTGATATACGTGACCACAAAGAGGTTTTTGTTGGTAACTTGCTGGCTAGTAAGTTAACTGTCCACAGGGATGCAGGGTTTACGATTTTGCAAAGCTTTCCTCCTTACCAGGTAGCACGAATTGTAGATTTCATGAAGCAGAAACTAGGTAAAATGCCTCGCTCTGCGCGCACTGCGGTACGTCGTTACTTAACTCACAGAGAAAAAGTTCCTGCTAAGTTCGATAGGGCGGCATTGCGAGGGCGTAAAGCCATGAAACACCTTTATGCTACCTTACACATCAAACCCAATCCTCGCGCTGATGCAATCCTCTTTAAGGAGCAACCCCCTGAAGGCAGTTTGGCATTAGCCCTAAAGCAGCTAGCAAAAGCAGAAACCCCTGCTCAACAGGCACAGATGATTGTGGAACATCGCATTCCCTACACTATTGCTGTAGGTGCTGTGAAACAGATTACCCCCACAGTGTTAGTCGCCTTGATTAACTCCATGTCTCCCCAAGAGGTGATCAACAACCTCAAGCCCCTTAAAGGCAAGGGAGCAATGGATCATCCTGATGTTAAAACTCTCATTGATGCTAAGTTGGTTGCTGCACAAACTGACTCCCGTGTATCTGCTTTGAAAGGGAAGGTGGCAGCGAAAGCCGCAAGGTTAGATAAAGGCACTACTGCCCAGCTAGAAAAGGTTATGGATACTCAGGTGAAACAGCGGGGTACAATCAAAAAGCCTACTGCTTTGTTGGTGGACAAGTCTAGCTCTATGAACACAGCTTTAGAAGTTGGTAAGCAAGTTGCAACCCTGATTTCTGGAGTTACAGAAGCTGATTTATTTGTCTATGCTTTTGACACCATGCCTTATGAAGTTAAGGCAACTGGTAAAAACCTTAGTGATTGGGATAAAGCTTTCCAATACTTAAGGGCTGGAGGTGCAACTAGCATCGGTTGCAGCATAGAGGCAATGCGCCTGAGAAAGCAGGTTGCAGAGCAAATCGTCATGGTAACTGATGAAGGAGAAAATACAGCTCCTTACTTTGACAAAGCCTACGACGACTACTGTAAAGACCTCTCTGTACGTCCTGATGTAGTTATTATTAGGGTTGGCCATAGCTGTGACTATGTAGAAAAGAGGTTGCAGAAGAAGCAAGTGCAAGTAGATACCTTAACTTTTGCTGGTGACTACTACTCTTTGCCTAACTTAGTGACTCTGTTGTCTCGTCCTTCTCGTTTAGAGTTGTTGATGGAGATTTTGGCAGTACCTTTACCTGTCAGGGATGACAAGTGAATTATATTAGGGTAAGTTAATTGCTTGCCCTATTTTTTTTGAGTCCCCTAAGCAATGTATTTCCGTTGCAGAAAGCAAGGAAAGAATGTGATGGTAGCGCCTCATAACACCAAAGTTTCTAGCCTAGCTAATACTTCTTCAAGAATTTCTGGAGTGGCCTTTTCAACAAATTTTGCTTTTCTTACTCGCCAGTCTAAACTTTTGATGTGATCAACTAAGGCTACCCCCGTTGTTTTCATGCTTTCTTCTAAAAGTACTTCAAAGCTTAGTCCTTTAATCTGGTTAGTGATGGGACACATTAAAGCGAGAGAAGCTATTTTGTTGTAAGCAAAAGGTGAGATAATCAAAGCTGGGTGATAACCTGTTTGTTCTCTGCCTTTGTTGGGGTTAAAGTTGAGTTTAACAATATCTCCCCTTTCTGGTATATAGTTTGTACTTACCAAGCTTCTTTACCAATAGGGCTTCCTATGTCAGTTTCTGAGTGAAACTGTTTTGAGGTCATACCTTGTAGCAGCTCTTCTAGAGTGTACTTTTTTCTTCGAGGTGTGATGATTAGTTTTCCTTCTAAAACAGTTAAAGATACTGTTGTACCTTCGGTGCAATCAATTTCCTCAGCTAGGGCTTTAGGAATGCGAATTGCTAAGCTGTTTCCCCACTTAGTTATTGTAGAGGTCATAGTTATCTAATTTCACGACAGGCTAATTGTTATTGTATCTACTTTGAATATACATTGCCATAGTGTGCAATTATCCATTGGTAATAAAGTTATGTTTTTATACTTATCTAAGTTAATTCCTCTTTTTCTCTACCCTTTAGGATTGGCTTGTTTATTATTATTTATTGCTCTAGTTTTAGCTTGGAAATTTCCCCGTCGGCTTCCCATTCCCGTAGGTTTGGCACTCATAATCTTATTGTTATCTAGTAATGGTTGGGTAAGTAATGAAATTGTGCGATCGCTAG
The DNA here is from genome assembly GCA_963793425.1 of uncultured cyanobacterium. Taxonomy (GTDB): domain Bacteria; phylum Cyanobacteriota; class Cyanobacteriia; order Cyanobacteriales; family CAWCAG01; genus CAWCAG01. The sequence continues at coordinate 856,677 of CAWCAG010000005.1, forward strand.
AATGGCAACATTTACCACCCCAAGAAATTCCTCAAGCTGATGCTATCGTAATCTTAGGTGGTTCCACAAGGCCCCAATCTCCACCTCGTGCCACAGTAGAAATTGCTGAACAAGGGGATCGCGTTATTTATGGTGGTTATTTGTACCAACAAAAAAAAGCACCCTTAATTATTCCCGCAGGAGGAAGAATATCTTGGAAGGGAGGAGGAGATAAATCAGAAGCAGAAGATATGGCTGCCTTATTAAAATTAATGGGCATTCCTAGCCAGGATATGATCTTAGAAAAAGAATCTCTTAATACCTATGAAAATGCCGTTAATGTCAAAAAGATTTTACAGCAAAAGAAGCTCAACAAAATCCTTTTAGTAACCTCCGCACTTCATATGCCTAGAGCCTTAAAAATCTTTCAAAAGCGAAACATTGAAGCGATTCCTGCCCCAACAGATTTTCTCGTCTCAGAACAACTATTAAAAGAACCAAGTAGTAGCACAGAAGCAATTTTCTTGAATCTCATTCCTGATGTTGATCATTTAGAATACACTACCAAAGCTATAAAGGAATATATTGGTACAATAGTTTATCGCTTGAAAGGATGGCTTTGAAAGTGACAAGTAATAAGTAATAAGTAATAAATAAAATGAGTAATTTTTCCAAGATTAGTTCTGATTCATTAACAGAAAAGCAATTAATTCTTGGTCTATTAGTTGGTGCAATTATTCTTTATACTGTTTCTTTGGGTAACTTAGCTATTCGAGACTGGGACGAGGGTTATTACACAATTGTAGCTAGGGATATGTATCGCACCGGTAACTGGCTTTACCCTACCTATTTAGGTGATCCTTTCTTACTCAAACCACCTTTAATGCACTGGTTAGTAGCCCTAAGCTACCACCTGGGAGGGGTTAATGAATTCACCTCTCGCTTACCTACTGCCTTACTCAGTGCTGGTAGTATTCCCCTCATTTATCTCCTCGGCAAAGAAGCTTTTTCTCAACGCCTTCCTGCCCTTTTTTCTGCCTTAGTTTATCTCACTCTTCTACCAGTAGTGCGTAATGGGCGTTTAGCCATGTTGGATGGTATGTCAATTACCTTCTTCCTCATCACTTTGTTGTGCTTGATTAAAGCAAAAAAGCAACCAACCTGGGCAGTAGGTATTGGTATTTCTTTAGGGCTAATTGGCTTAACCAAAGGCATTTTAGTTTTATTATTAGGAGCGATCGCAACTATATTTCTTCTTGCTAATAGTCAGTTATTACTATTAGCAAATCCTTATTTATGGCTAGGTTTAATAATCGGTAGCCTACCATTGTTTTCTTGGTATTTTGCCCAATGGCAACATTATGGTGAAATCTTCTTACAAGTCCATTTTCAGGCCCAAGGTTTTGAAAGAATTAATAATGCAGTGTGGGGAAATACTGGCCCTCCCTGGTTTTATATCTTAGAACTATTAAAATACTCCTTCCCCTGGTTACTATTCTTCCCTTCCGGTTTACATCTTGCTTGGCAAAAACGCCATACCCCTTGGGGAAAATTAGTCTTAATTGGTTTCTGTGGTTACATGGGCATTATTTCTGTCATGGGAACCAAATTACCCTGGTATATCTTACCTGCCTATATTTTCTTCGCCCTAGCCATAGGTTCTAGCTTAAACAAACTTTGGCACTCTCGTAACTACCCCCTCTGGTTAACCACAGCCTTTGCTCTCCTTTCTTTCGCATCTATAGGAGGCTTAGTTTACTTTATCTTGGCAGATCCCCAAATCCCTCTCATTCTCCTAGCCGTAGTCGTTGCCATCACCATGGGTTTAGCTGCGTGGCAAGTACAACAAAATCGTCCTACCTTCATTCCCCTACTTTTTGTCGGAACTTACTTATCTTTAGGACTATTAATGATTTCCCAATCTTGGATTTGGGAATTAAACGAAGCCTTTCGCGTCAAACCTGTAGCTGCTTTAATCAAGGAAAACACTGACCCCAAAATACCTGTTTATATATCTCACTATGGCAGACCAAGTTTAGAATTTTATAGCGATCGCTTAGTTATACCCCTGACCAGTCAAAATATAGAACAGCTTTGGCAAAGCAAACCTTACCTACTTCTCGATCAAACCACCTTAGAACAAACAAACTTACCAGAAAGCCAAAGCTTAGGTATAGCAGCCGGTTTTACTCTTATTACTCCGAAAGAGTAATTGCTAACTTCTAGTTGTAGGACTTGCTCTTATCTAAGAAATCATTGATAACTAATAACTGTTTACTGTTTACTGATAACTGATAACTGTTTACCGATTTCCCATGAACATCTACACCGTCACCATCAACCACCAAGGTAAAGTCCATACTATTGAAGTCCCAGAAAACCGGACAATCTTAGAAGTAGCTGATGAGGAAAATATTGGTTTGCCTAATTCTTGTAATGCTGGAGTTTGTACCACTTGTGCTGCCAAGTTATTGGAAGGAGAAGTAGATCAAAGTGAAGCGATGGGAGTTTCTCCGGAATTACAAGCAGAAGGATACGCTTTACTCTGTGTCGCCCATCCCCGCTCTAACATTAAATTAGAATCAGAGCAAGAAGAAGCCGTCTACCAACGCCAATTCGGTAAATCTTCTTAAGCTAATCAGCATATTTCTTATTACCCATTACCTCAAACACTACACCCTTACACCCCTACCCCCCAAACCCTGAATTACCATAACCGTCCTAAAAAGGTTCGGAAAACAGCACTTACTCAGAAGTGGCAATGGCAAGCACTATATAGGTAGTAAACAAATTGAAGCGAGCAAACGCTGAATTATTAAACTTAACTCGGTTCGATTTTTCTTAAACCTAAATTTGTAGTTAAATAAAAAACGCACTTCATATGGCAAAAGTTGTTGGCATTGACTTAGGAACCACAAACTCCTGTGTAGCAGTAATGGAAGGTGGTAAACCCACTGTAATTGCTAACGCAGAAGGATTTCGTACCACACCATCTGTTGTCGCTTATGCAACCAAAAATGGCGATCGCCTAGTTGGTCAAATTGCTAAGCGTCAGGCAGTGATGAACCCACCAAATACTTTTTATTCCGTTAAGCGCTTCATTGGCCGTAAGTTTAATGAAGTAGCTAATGAAGCAACTGAAGTTGCTTACAAAGTTCTTCAAGATAGTAACGGCAACGTTAAGCTAGACTGTCCGGCCTTAAATAAGCAGTTTGCCCCAGAAGAAATTTCTGCTCAAGTACTACGTAAATTAGTAGAAGATGCTAGCAAATATTTGGGAGAAACTGTAACTGAAGCGGTAATTACTGTTCCAGCTTACTTTAATGACTCCCAGCGTCAAGCAACTAAAGATGCTGGTAAAGTTGCAGGCATTGAAGTTAAACGGATTATCAACGAACCTACAGCCGCTTCCTTGGCTTACGGTTTGGACAAACAAGATAACGAAACTATTCTCGTCTTTGACTTAGGTGGTGGAACCTTCGACGTTTCTATCCTGGAAGTAGGTGATGGAGTCTTTGAAGTATTAGCTACTTCTGGAGATACTCACCTTGGTGGTGACGACTTTGACAAAAAGATCGTAGACTACCTAGCTGCTAGCTTCAAGAGTGCAGAAGGAATTGATCTGCGTAGCGACAAACAAGCCCTACAGCGTCTTACAGAGGCTGCTGAAAAAGCTAAAATCGAGCTATCTAGCGTTACCCAAGCGGAAATTAACCTACCCTTCATCACCGCTACCCAAGACGGCCCCAAACACTTAGATACCACCTTAACAAGAGCAAAGTTTGAAGAAATATGCTCTGATCTGATTGATCGTTGTCGCATTCCTGTAGAACAAGCTGTTAAGGATGCCAAAATAGACAAATCAGCTCTTGATGAAGTAGTTATGGTTGGGGGTTCTACTAGAATTCCTGCAGTTAAAGAACTGGTTAAGCGTGTTCTCGATAAAGACCCTAACCAAGGGGTTAACCCAGACGAAGTAGTAGCTGTGGGTGCTGCGATTCAAGGTGGAGTCCTATCAGGAGAAGTTAAAGACATACTCCTTTTAGACGTTACTCCCCTATCTTTGGGTGTAGAAACCTTGGGTGGTGTAATGACCAAAATCATCCCCCGTAACACCACTATTCCCACCAAAAAATCAGAGACTTTCTCTACGGCTGCTGATGGACAAAGCAATGTAGAAATCCAAGCCCTCCAAGGGGAAAGGGAAATGTCCAAGGACAATAAAAGCTTGGGTAATTTCCGCCTAGATGGTATTCCTCCCGCACCTCGTGGTGTACCCCAAATTGAAGTTACTTTTGATATTGATGCTAACGGTATTCTGAACGTAACAGCAAAAGATAAAGGTACTGGGAAAGAACAGTCTATTAGTATTACTGGTGCTTCAACCTTACCAGATACCGAAGTAGACCGTATGGTTCAAGAAGCAGAAGCCAATGCTAGCGCGGATAAAGAACGTCGCGAAAAAATTGAGCGCAAAAACCAGGCTGACTCTTTAGTTTATCAAGCTGGTAAACAGATAGAAGAGTTAGGAGATAAAGTTCCTGCTGATGATAAAACCAAAGCAGAAGGTTTAATCAAAGAACTTAGTGAAGCTGTAGCGAAAGAAGATGATGAGCAAATTCAAAAGCTAACTCCTGAATTACAGCAACTGCTTTATAGCATTGGTAGCAGCGTCTATCAAGATGCTGGCGGTGTACCTAACCCTGCTGATGCTGCGGGCGCTGATGCGGCAGGTGCAGGTGCGGCCCCCGGTGGCACTGATGGCGGCGAAGATGTAATTGATGCTGAATTCGCTGAAGACGACAATAAATAAGTCATTTCAGTAGCAACAGAATTAATCTCTCAGATTAGGTAAGGTGTATTGTGCTACGGTGCAATACACCTTTTTCAATGATCAATGATGGCAAGGGATTAGTTAAAATTTAAGTAAGAATTAGGAGTTAAGTAAACAATGAATAATTTCGGTAATATAGTTCAAAGAGCTTTTTATATGGGTGTTGGTATTGCTGCTTTCGCAGGAGAGAGAGCTAATGAGTTGCGGATTAGAGCGCAAAAACTGGCGGATGAAATGGTTGCGCGAGGGGAAATGAATGCAGAAGAAGCTCGCAAGTTTGTAGACGATGTAGTGAAAAATGCTCAAAAGCCTCCGGTAGAGCAATCTCCAGATTACACCACAGATAATCTAGCGAAAGAACCTCGTCAGATTGAAATTGTTTCAGATGATGAAGAATCTTCTCATTCCGATACCCAAAAGGTAGATAATCTGCGCGATCAGGTACAATCGTTACAAGATGAATTACGTCGCCTCAGAAAAGAATAGTATCTTAGTGTTAATTAAGATGAAATAGTTAGAGCGTTGAAAAGCTTATGGAAGATTGGTCAAAAGATGCTTTGGAAATATTAGAAACGGTAACTGATGAAGTTGAACAGTTTTTCCAGGACTTTTCCGACGGACTCGATTCTGTTGCTGATGAATTTTATCAGGCGGTTACCACAGAAGTAGATATTTTTTGGCAAGAAGTGTTAGAACCTTTTCTTGGCAACGAGTTTGAGTTTGAAGAACAGGATGAAGATATCTACTCTTTTCATATTTATACTCCCCTCGTTAATAGATTAGAGCCAACAACTAGTAAGAACCCTGCTTGTATTGGCTGTCGTCACTATCATGGCCATATTTATAACGGTAATTTACTCGTGTGTGGAATGCACCCCTATGGATGGGAGGAAGAAAGCTGTCCTGATTGGGAAAATTTGAAAGACTGGGATTTAGGCTAGTTAATTTCAATTATTTCTTTGATAAAGTTGACTTTTTGCTTGTATTCCTTTTCTGTTAATACTGGCATCATACCCTCCAAGGAAATGCCTTGCTGTAACTCAAACCAAGAACGACAACCGCCATAGGATTGATGGAAAGGAATTATTTGTGGTTGAGGCAAACTATAAACTTGTAATAATAAAATGTGTAGAGGTTGCTTTGGTTTCCATTGGCAACGTTCTTGGACAAATTGCTGATTCCAGATATGGTAGGGGAATAGTTTTTCAATCAGATAGGTTTGGTGAAGGGGTAAAATATCTGTGATCTCAGCCCAGCTACGAATAGGAACAGTTTCTGGATGCCAACCCGGAGTTACCGGAGTTACTTTGTCAGCATATTCTGGTTTAAGTAACTGGGGTTTTTGATGCTCGTAGGTAGGGTAGAGGATAATCTGATGATAAGGTACTTGAAAACTCTTATTCTGCTCACGAATGCCACCTTTACGCAGCAGCATAATTGTCTTTCCTTGAGTTAAAGCATTTATAGCAACAGCCCATTCTTTAAGAGCCTGTTTTGTAGGAGGAACCATCGCAACGGACATCATTTTTACCTCAATAACTGCAATAATTAATTAACTGACTTTGGTACAAATTATATGGTCCGAGTTTCTCAAACTGAACTAATCGCTGGGGCGATCGCGGGTCAATTAGTCAGTTTTCCTACAGATACTCTACCAGCTTTAGCTGTCAGACCAGAGCAAGCAGAGTTAATCTTCAAAGCTAAGCAACGTCCTCACCATAAGCCTTTAATTTTAATGGGGGCATCTTTAGAGGAGCTTTTACCTTATATTGCTGGCTCTGCTGCCCAACTAAACATCTGGCAACAAGTAGCTAAACAACATTGGCCAGGGGGCCTTACTTTGGTTTTACCAGCTTCAGAAGCTGTACCCCAAGCTATGAATCCTCAAGATCATACCACCATCGGCATCAGGGTTCCCAATCAACCCTTTGCTCAAGAAATCCTGGCTGCCACAAAACCCCTTGCTACTACCAGTGCGAATTTATCCGGACAACCAGCTTTAACCACGATGGATGCCGTTGAAGCTACTTTCCCAGAAGTGCTAACTTGGGAATACCCTGATCTGGAAAATAATGCCAATCTATTTAGTGGTGTAGCTTCTACCGTGGCGAAATGGACAGATACAGGTTGGGAAATTTTGCGTCAAGGGGCTGTTTATCTTGAATTGAATAATTCGTGAATTCCCTATTATGCTATTGATCATTAAACATTTTCAAACATATGCAAGAAATTAGTTGGGTATATTTATTAGTGGGATTAGGCTTAGGCATTGTTGGCACTCGCTTAACAAGCAAATCTAAACTAGCAAAAGCCCCGACTGATTGGGAAGTCCCGGAGCAAGATCCCGTTACCCCTCAACTTACCGAGCAAATAGAAAACCTGCAACAACAGCTTCAACAAACTCAATTAGCTTATCAAATGGCTGCTCAAATGAGTTCTTTTAAAGCAGGTTTTTTGGCACGAACTTCCCACGAGTTAAGATCCCCTCTTAATAGTTTGATTGGCTTACACCAGCTAATTTTGTCAGAATTATGTGATAGCCCTGAAGAGGAACGAGAATTCATTGAACAAGCCCATCAATCTGCCCTGAAGCTGATTAAATTAATTGATGAAATTATTCAGGTTTCTAAAGTAGAACACGGTACAAATCGTTTAGAAATACGTCCTGTTGGGTTATCTATAATTCTCAATAGTCTTAGTGGTCTTAATCATCTTCAGGCAGCTAATAGCAATATTAGACTAGGAGTGATTATCCCTGAATCAGAAGTTTATGTTTTAGCCGACTCCCAATATTTGCTGCAAATTTTGACGCTTTTGGTTGATACTTCCATTGCTTTTATGGATTCAGGTTCTATTTCTGTCTTCGTTTCTCCAGACCAATCAGAGTTTGTAGAAATATTGTTGGAGATAGATTCAGAAGAAAGGATTTGGTATGAACCTGTAAATTTATTAGAACAAATACCAGAACCAAGTATAGAGGTAGCCCGTTCTTCTTATCAAGAACCCGCTACAACTCCAGGAATGAAATTGTTGATGGCTCAAACTCTATTAGAACTGATGGGAGGTAAATTAAATATTACTGCAACCCCCCAACAAGAAGAGCCAAATTCAAAACTTACACAGCTACAGTGTTTGCTTCCTCTCGCTTCTGCTGAGGCTGTAAATCTTGAGCTGAAAGAGATGTAGTTGAGTAGGAGTTATGAAGGACCATGGTAGTAGTGGTATTCTCTTCAAAACCGATATGTTCGTAGAATTTCTGTTGATGAGTTGTCATTAAGTAAACTCTTTCAACTCTACTAAGATGAGGATGACTTAGTATCGTTTCTACTAATTTTCCTCCCAAACCAATGCCGCGATACTCTGGATGAATGACTACATCCCAGATAGTGGCGCGATAAACTCCATCGGAAGTTGCCCTAGCAAAGCCAATTAAGCGTTCTCCATCCCAGATGCTAATGGCTGGATTACTATTGGCAATGGCAATCTCTAAATCCTCTCTGGTGCGCTCTTTGCCCAAAATGCACCAAGTTTAAACAAGGAAAGCAGTTGCTGAAAATCTATTTTTGACTTGCGATCGCAGAATTGGATATGACGACAATCCATTTTTAAGCACATCCTGATCTTTTAATGTTTCGTTGGCCTCAGCCAGATTAAATTGTAGCTACATTTACAAATTACGCAAGGTTGAATTATAACTTTTGTCAAGAAATCTTGACAAAAAAACGGGCGTAGAATTCTACACCCATGACAATTTTGAAAATAACTTACAGTTTAAGCTGTAACAGCATCTTGAGTTGCGGGATAGACGCTAACTTTTTTGCGGCGTTTATCTTTTCTTTCAAAAGTAACTACACCATCAACCAAAGCAAACAAAGTGTCATCTTTGCCACGACCAACATTACTGCCGGGATGATACTTTGTACCGCGCTGGCGTATTAAAATACTGCCAGCAGAAACAGCCTGACCACCATAACGCTTAACCCCTAATCGTTTTGAATTAGAGTCGCGACCGTTACGAGTACTACCAGTACCTTTCTTATGAGCCATTTTTTTCTCCCTTATGTAAGATAACAACTAAATAACAAAAACTATTCTTCTTCCCCAGAAGAATCTTGCGCTGTATCTGCTTCTTCGTTAGCTACAGCAGCCAGAACATCTCCATTCATGGTAATAGAATTAATCATTAAGCGGGTTAATTCTTGACGGTGACCACGCTTTTTGCGGGTTTTCTTCTTCGGTTTCATTTTATAGACAAGAACTTTACGTCCTCGGCTATGGCTCATGATTGTACCTTCGACAGTAGCGCCTTCAACTATAGGCTGACCGATGGTAACTTCATCATCATGGTTGACGAGTAAAACCTGATCAATGTTGTAACTACTATCTTCTTCGCCAGCAAGACGATTTATGTCATAAAAACGACCGGGTTCAACTTTTAGTTGACTTCCCCCGATCTCAATAATTGCGTAAGTCATGGGATTTTTTGTAAATTAAGTTGCCGTACAGGTAGCAAAAACTATCTGTTTTTACTTTCTTAATGTCGTGAACCTGATCCGAGCAGGAGTTAGACACACAGTCTTCAATATTCTTCTATTGGCGGTAGTAATGTCAACTACTGAGAAACTGTGGAACGAACATTATCTGCTCTAAAAGCAGAAATGAAACCTAATCACAATACTAAATGAAAATCTGTTATTGCTGAAGGATTCAAAAAGCCCTTAATTTCGACAGCAATTTTCTCTCCCTGGATGTTCGTAATATTCATTATGCGTTTCTCTAGCTAGGATAGAAATATTAATAACCATCGCTAATTCTCTATGTTGCTACATCTATGTACTTGGCAAGAAGTGGAGGCATATCTCAAAAAATCTCCAGGTATCATTATTCCTATCGGTTCAACAGAACAACATGGCCCTACGGGATTAATTGGTACGGATGCCATTTGTGCTGAGGTGATCGCTAAAGGAGTGGGAGAAGCAACTGAAGCTTTGGTAGGGCCAACAATCAATGTTGGTATGGCTCTTCATCACACCAACTTCCCTGGTAGTATTAGCCTACGGCCAAGCACCCTCATTCAAGTAGTGGAAGACTATGTTACTTGTTTGGTCAACTCAGGATTTACCCATTTCTTTTTTATTAATGGTCATGGGGGAAATATGGCTACTTTGAAAGCAGCTTTTGCAGAAACTTATTACAACTTATCCCATACCAACTTAGATAATACTGAAAAAGTGAAGTGTAAGTTAGGTAACTGGTTTATGTGTAGATCAGTTTATCAATTAGCCAGAAAACTCTATGGCGCTCGCGAAGGTTCCCACGCTACTCCTAGCGAGGTAGCTTTAACTCAATATGTCTACCCCGATATGATTAAAGAAGCGCTTCTATCTCCAGAAGTTGCTTCCGGACATCCTATTTATAGTGCGGCTAACTTCCGCCTCCGCTACCCTGATGGGCGCATGGGTTCTGATCCTAGCTTAGCAACCCCAGAAAGAGGGCAGCAGTTTTATGAGTTAGCTGTTCAAGATTTAAGCAAAACTTATACAGAGTTTTTGCAACAGGAATAATTCCCCAGCCATACCATTAATATCAAAAAATAAACCCTAACTTTAACTGCCAGTTTTGCTCTTCAGTACGAATAATCTCAATTTTTTGTAGAAACTCACGAAAATAAAATCTTCGTTCTGCTTCAGATAAATCTAACCAAAATTGGGGCAAAGATACAGCTTGGGCGATCGCTTGTAAATTAACAGGAGGGAGTTGAGCTAATTTGGCTTTAATTTGAGCAATTTCTTGATTCAATTTGTAGCGACGCAAAGCAACAGTTTCTTCATCGAAGATACCTTGTTCTTGTAAGGTAGGTAGCTGAAGTATAATCTCTTCTTTTGTGGCGATATCTCCTTGAAGACTTTGTTTAATACCTTCTAAATTAGGGCCTTTCATTTGTGCCACAGCTAAAGGGAGTTCCTGACAAATGAGTTCAATAGTTTGTTGAAGAACTTTTTGATAAGCGATCGCTTTACATTTAGGTTTTTGGGGGCAACTAATCGGACGTAAATAAAGGTAGTTATATTTTTTATTTCTGGTTGTAACTTGGGTAATCGTCATCGCTGAGGTGCATTGCTGACAAACCACTAAACCGGCCAAAGAACGAGGCGCACTGGCTGTACGGGTTGCCAGAAAGCTATTCCGACGCAATAAACGGTCAATTTGAGCAGCTTCTTCTGAGGAGATAATGGCTATATGGGTATTAGTGATAACTTCACCACTTTTATAAGCTAAATCACCGCGATAAACTGGGTTTGTTAACCAGCGCTTTCCTGTAGTAACAGAAATTTTCTTACCATATTTATTCTCTAAATAGCGTACTGCTCCCCGCAGAGAACCATAAATTAAAAAACGTTCAAAAAACTCTTTTACCACTGGTGCTGTACTGCGATCAATGATATAACGGTCTTTGCCACGACGATAGCCATAAGGAGCTTTCCCTGGAGGGGGTAAAGCTTTGAGGCGGTTGCGGGCATGGCCTTGGCGCAGACGATGGCAATTTTGGTTCTTGGTAATCTCGGCTGCGAGTTGCCACAAATTCCCTTGCTGTTCCCCTTCTACAGAACTATAAGGTTGTTCTGTGGCGATAACCTCAATATCCATCTTTGCCAACTTTGTGAGGCGATCGCTCACTTCTTCTAAAGATGTTCCTAACTCTTCTAAGCGGCGAATAAGAAGATATTCAGGAGATTCATCTTCACAGTCCAAAAACATTTGTTCAAGCTGTTGCCGTTCCCCTAAGTCTTGATAAACTCTATCTATCTCTAAGCCCCATATTTCTGGCTCTGGGGAAGGCTCTAGTAAAGGATCGCTATAGATATAAGCGAAGATTTTCATTGCTAACCGATGAGCTTAAAAGAATCTGGAATTCTATTTAGGACAAATAAATTATGATTCTGGGGAAAATTTCTACCTTTGGTTAGTCTACAACTTCCAGGAAAAAACTTAAAACTTCTCACAAGCAAAAAAAATAGTGACACGACAAATCCAACCTTCTGGTTCAACCAAAAATCTTTTTTATACCGCGTCACTAATCAATAACATTTGCTCCTAAACGTATTATTTGCCTACTCTTAGCTATTAAACAACGGCCAAATGTCGCAAAGGCAAGCACTTTTTCTCAGCACTTTGGCGTATACAAAGTAGCTAATAGCACTAGATATTGCTTCTTTTACTGAACTGCTTCTACTTGGGCTTGAGAAAAGTAAAGCCAATTATTGCAACTTGAATCAGCACACTTAGCTTCGAGTGCAAAACTCTTAGCTTCGTTAGTACCTACCAACAAATTCTTGATTTCTCCTGGTACTACTGTTTCTGAGGCAAACATTAGTCCATCCAAATAGAGATTAACGGTAATAGGGCTGCTTTTAGCTTGGGCATCATGGATACCAAACTGAAGTTTTAATAGAAGTCCGCCACTATTTATCTCTGGTAGTTTACAAGTCATTGCTGCCCCAGGGTAAGCTCGCATAACTCCATTGAGAAACTGTCTATTAACAGAAAAATAATTCCTAGTTGCTTCAAAATCATTACTTTTTTTACCATCAATATCTACACAAGGTAGATCCAGCAAAAAAGCGGCTTCTTGGGCAGCTAAGGCAGAACTTTGTGTAACTACCAAAACAACAGAGGCGATCGCCGCAGCGAGAAATTTAACAGGTTGCATAAACAAGCTAAAGGTTTTAGGTTTAAACATTCTCTAATTTGAGATTTAGAGTTTTAAAAGTTTAACTTTTCTTACAAGCTTGATTTTAGGCGATTTAAGTATGAATTAACTATGGGCATTTGGGGAATGATTGATTTAACATCAAAGCAGTCAACAAAATGTTCCTCGCCAATTCATCATTTAACTGTCTAATCAGCTTCCTATGACCAAGCAGTCGGTTGATAACATAGTTTCCTCATCCCTGGAAACCCTCAAGCCCACATTGGACTTGCCAACGAATTTATTAGATTTAACTGGTGCTTTGGTGACAGTTTTAGATCCTTCAGGATATATTGTTTACAGCAATCTAGCCTGTAGCAATTTGAGCGGTTATTCTTCTCAAGAACTGTTAGGACAGCATATTTGGGAATTACTTTCTTCTTCTTGCCCCAGAGAATCGTTGCAAAAAGATTTTTCTCAATTGAACTTGAAACAATTTCCTGTTCGACAAGAAAATTCCTGGCTAACCAAACAAGGAGAAACAAAGTGGATCGCTTGGACGAACAATACTTGTTTAGACGAGAATGGCAAAACAGAATACATTGTTGCTACAGGTATTGATATTACCCACCGCAAGCTTGCAGAAGTAGAATTGCAAAATCAATGCAATCTTCTCCAATCAGTAATTCAAGCTACTCCAGATGCGGTTTTTGTTAAAGATTTACAAGGTAACTTTCAACTAATCAACGAACCTTTTGCCCACCTGTTCAACAAAAAAGTTGAAGATATTATTGGGAAACATATCAGTTCTATTTTCCCTCCCGAAGTATGCGTACAATTGAAAGTAGATGATGCCCAAATCATTGCCTCTGGCCAGCCAGAGACTTTTGAAGAAAATGTCTTTATTCAAGGGGAATGGTGTACTTATCTAACAACGAAAGCTCCTTACCGTGACACAGAAGGTAATGTTCTTGGTGTAGCTGGTTTTGCCAAAGATGTTAATTACCTCAAACAAATTCAAAAACAGTTAAAGGAAGCAAATGGAGAATTGGAAAAAAGGGTACAGGAACGTACTAAAGAATTGCAAAAAGCTAATCAACAATTGCAACGTTATGTAGAAAATTCCCCCATGGCTGTGGTGGAATGGAATAATGAATTTTGTATCCAAGTTTGGTCGCCAGCGGCAGAACAAATGTTTGGTTGGCAAGAACAGGAAGTTTCCGATAAATGTCTTTTTAAATGGCGATTTTTCCATGAAGAAGACATGGAAATCATCCAAGATACCGCCCAAGCTTTACTTGATGGTGAACAAAAGAGTGAAGTTAATTCTATTCGCAACTATACCAAAACAGGTAAACTAATTCACTGCGAATGGTATCACTCCGTATTATTCGACGAAACTGGTGAATTTATTTCCATACTCTCTTTAATATTAGATGTCAGCGAACGTAAACAAGCCCAAGAAGTGCGAGATCGCTTTTTCGATTTGTCTATGGATATGCTGACCATTGCTAGCAATCAAGGCTACTTCCTGCAAGTAAATTCAGCAGTAACCAGAATTCTTGGTTATACTCCCCAAGAGTTTATCGCCAAGCCTTATCTTGAGATAATTCATCCTGAAGATAAGGAAGCAACTTTAGCTGAAGCAAATAAGCTTTTATCTGGTGTTCCCACTCTCTATTTTGAGAATCGCTATCTTAGCCAGGATGGTACTTACAAATCTTTAGCTTGGACATCTGTTGCTGTACCAACTGAAGGTATCATGTATGGTGTTGCTCGCGACATTACAGAACGTAAGGAAGCAGAAGCAGCCCTGGAACGAGCTAACCAAGAATTAGCCCGTTCTAACCAAGAATTAGACCAATTTGCCTCCGTTGCTTCCCATGACTTGCGTGAACCCCTACGTAAAGTTCAAAGTTTTGCTGAACTTTTAGCAGAAGGATATAGCGATCGCCTTGATGGAAGCGCAGAAAAATATTTGAACTACATTGTAGACGGGGCCCAGAGGATGCAGATCATGATCCAAGACCTCTTAACCTATTCTCGTTTAGGCAGGAATGAGATTGCTTTAAAACCAACAAATTTAGAAAAAGTTCTTAAACTAGTTGCTGATGATTTGAGTATTACTATTGAAGAACATCAGGCCCAAATAGTTTGGGAAAACCTGCCTACAGTACAAGCAAATCCATCAGAGATGATGCAATTATTCCAGAATCTGATTAGCAATGGGATTAAATTTCATGGCGAAGCAACACCACGAATTAATATTAAAGCTCAACTGCAAAAGAAAAAATGGCTAATCTCTGTTCAAGATAATGGTATTGGTATTAATCCTAAGTTTACTGAGCGCATTTTTGTCCTTTTCCAAAGATTGCATAGTCGCAAGAAATATCCAGGTACAGGAATTGGTTTAGCTGTTTGTCGTAAAATTGTTGAGCATCATGGCGGAAAAATTTGGATAGAGTCTGAGGTTGGGCAAGGGACAACTTTTTACTTTACTTTACCGAAGTACCAAGTTAATGATAAATGTTAAATGAAATTACCAACTAACTCTACCATCTAACTTTTGTTGAGAACTTGGCCGATACCGGATACTCTTTGTAAATCTTCTAGGGATGTAAAAGGTTGTTCTTGACGAGTGGCAATGATACGTTGGGCTAAAGCTGGGCCGATTCCTGGTAAAGTTTCTAATTCTTTTTGTGTAGCAGTGTTGAGGTTAACTAAACCTGAAACAGCATTAGGAGAAGAAACAGTAGTTATTTGAGAACAAGCTTCTTCTTCTGCCTTGATTTTCTCCTGTAGTTTGACGGGAATACCTAATATAGCTGGGGCATATAAACGCTCGAATTCTCTAGAAAAGTGAGCGGCAATGACCGGATTTTCTAAAATTAAAACTGTCTCATCATTGTTATGATTAGCCGCAGCAGACCAATTATGGGAACCTGTAATCACATTTTTACCATCTATCACAGCCATTTTATGATGTAATTTATCTCCCTCAGCTAATTGTGGTACACCAACATCAGCAATAGGTGTTTGCCAAGGACGATTATTCGCTTCATATTGGCATTTTTGACTTAAAGCAATTCCCAACATATCTAAGCCCTCACTGTAGTTGCGAAAGGCGAAACTGGGGTCAATTAAACTACTAACTTCAACCCCTTGTTTGTGGCGAGTTTCTAAGACATTAACTAGCTGCTGTTCAGTGAAAACGAAAAGAGCTAAATTTACTGATTCAGTGCTACTAGCTAAGGTTTTAGCAATTAAGCCATTACTGCTACTCTGCCAAGGCTGGCTAGGGGAGGTGGGAGAAAATTGTACAGTTACTTTGGTGTTGCCAATGGTAACTTGTTGGGGAGGGCGAGGGGGCTTTTGTAAACCAAACTTACTATCAGGTTTTCCTGCGGGGCCATCTCCCCACATTAAATTAAACTCTTGGGTAAAGATTTGGGCAAGTTGAGGATTATTAATTTTCAGTAAGTTGTTAGCATTACCACGACTGTCGGGATTGCTAAAGTCTCCATGTATCCCACTAGTAGTAAAGTTTGCTGAACCCGTCACCACTGTTTGCCCATCCACAACCACAAACTTATGGTGCATCAAATCACTACCTTCAGAACCATCAGCAGTATCATCAATTAAGGGAACCCCAGCATTACGCAACATAACCAAAGCATCCCCTTGATTAATTTCCTCGTTGCTAAGCTTCTTATCCTGATTTTGATCTACCAAAGCAACAAATTCTTGATAACTCCCCCGTTCCCTTGGCTCTAATTTGGTAACTTCTGCGGGGGTTAAATCGCTCCAAGGACGATTGTAGCTATTCTCAATAATCACCCTAACCTGGACCCCAGCTTGATGTTTTTCATAGAGCGATCGCGCCACACCCGGCAACCGCAATTCTTGGACAGCGATATCAATGCTAGATTGAGCAGAATTAATCGTGTCAATAATAACTTGCTCTAAATTATCCCCAGGACGAGTTATTTTACGGTAAGGTTCTTGATAATTTGCGCCTTGAGCTTGATTATGATTAAAATAAGCCTGAATAAAAGTATCTTGGGGTAATGGCGGGGGGCGATCGCTTTTAACCTCTTCTTGTTTAGGACAACTTCTCAAGAAAAATAAAAAGGCAATTAAGGCTAAAGGTAGTAGTAAGAAAAGACGACGCACTCTCATGGAAAATAGGGAGTAGGGAGTAGGGAGTAGGGAGTAGGGAGTAGGGAGTAGGGAGTAGAAATATAGCTAATATAAGCTAATTCAATAATAAATGTTTAATGTTTAATGTTAACCAAGCCAAGCTACATCTAAATAATTAATTCGAGCAAAAGGTTCTAAAGCCGCTAGAACTTCGCTGCCATAACTACGGTGGTTAACTCTATTATCTAACAATGCTACACCTCCCCCTGCTTCCCTAACTGGAATTACCGCTAATTGTAATTCTCTTACTGCCTCTGGCAAAAGATAGAGACGAAACCAGTCTTGACGCTGGCTTTTATAGTAAGCAACTCGGCTAGCTACTAGGGGATTTTCTAAAGAAGGAATGGGTAAAGTAGCAATAACTAAAAGTTGGGGAGTAGGTAATTTATCTTGATAGTTACGCCAAAATTCCCAACCACAAACTAAAATATTGTTGTCTTCGCATTCAGGGAAAACTGTCTTTTCCACCTGAACTTTAGAACCAAATTCTGAAGCTAAAATTGTAGCTATTTGCGCTTTTAAAGGTACATCCCCAATAAGAATAACAATGGGTTTTTGTAAGTTACTGCTTAATCTCACTAAAGCCCTAACTTGATGGGTTAAAGCATATTTATATTGAGGATTATTAGGTAAAGGCAACCTTTCTGGTAAATAAAGGGGAAGTTCCCGATAACTGTTGGGGGGAAATTTCAAACAGGTTAAATCAGCCAAACCAACTCTTTGACGATAGGCTTCAGCTTGAGTATCCCGGTCTAAGGCCTTACCAATTAAAATAAAAGGTTGTTGCTGCCAAACCTGGCTAAGCATGGGGGCTACGGAACCCGGTGCTATATGGAGGGTAAATTGCCCTTTTTCCCTAACTACAAAAGTCCGCAGCATATAATTATCACTTTGCCAACGCTGCCAAAATTTCTCTATTTTGCTAGGTAACTGTTTAAAAGCAGCTAAATTGCTTAGTAAATTCCTTAAACTTTCTTGCTCTTCACTATCTAATAAATAACATTCATAGGGATTTTGGGGACGAGAAAAAATTGCTTTGGTAAGCTGAATGCGTACATTACGAATTTGCTCAACTTGGGCAACATAGTTAAGCATTAATTCTTCCCATTCCTGGCTACTGAGATAATGGGTTAGCTGATGTCGAGTCAATTCTTCTAATTCGTTGCCGCCATCAATGAGGGTAGGTATATTTTTGGGAAAGCGTCCTTGATTATGGAGGCGATCTTCTAACCAAGAAGAAATGGTTGTGAGTAAAATTCCCGAAAAATTCTCTGCTTCTAACCAGCGATCGCCTGCTTTAAATTCTCGTTTAGTTTCTAACCAAGCTTGTAAGGGAGGAATAACTTCTGCAATTAATCTTTGTTGTTCTTGAGAAGTGGTAACTAAGATAACTGGGCCATGCCACAATAAAGCATTGGTGAGGTAACTTAAAGCATATTGTTCTGTAGTTGTTCCTGTTTGGATTAAGGCCGGACGACCTAAACGCAAAGCCCGTGCCACTAATCTTGCCATGGTTAAATAGTGAGGCCAATTAGATTCACCTCGTTGGCGTAAAAAATTCCGTAGGGAAGAATGGACTTGTACCTCCAGCACTTTTGCTACCAATCCTAAAATTGTTCATTATTAATTTAATCTAAGTTGGCTAATAAGTTAGTTAATCTGTTTTGCTGACTCTGTTTTTGGGGAATCAAATTCCTTGATAAAATTGATAGCTGTGTTTAAAGAGGGGATTTTCCCTTTTTCCGTTGCTCCAACCACTGTAACAGGCTTTTCTGGGGATACCGACCCCTTCAACCAACGCTTACCGAAGTTGGGATGGCGATAGAGATCCATTTTCTGGGAACTAGAGTTAGTGAGAATTATATGGGTAGGAGCTTGAAAAAAACTGGCGCTTTGGGCTAACAATGAGTCTAGTCGGTGTACTTCAACTGATTTTAAAGTTCTGATCACCTGAATTAAGGTCTTACCTAATTGCTGCATACCTTGGCGCTTTTGCTGATTAACTTTATCAAGGTTTTGGGATTGTAAGTTGTGGACGATATTAATCAGATTGTGTCGAGTGGCGATCGCATCGCTAAAGGGAAAGACTGCTAGATAAGCGATAATAAATAGTTGGTCATTGCTGTCAACCCGGAATTTCAAGGTGGTTTTACGCCCTTTGACTTCAATGGTGGGGGGTTGGCTTAAACCAGGGTGAACTAAGGAAATTTGTCGGTAAATTGCGGCTAAGGCGAGATTAGCATTAAAATCTAGGTGAGCATCAATGTTAATTTGGACGGTTGGTAAGGTTTCTTCAAAAAAACTTTTAAGTTTTTCTGGAGTAAATTTGTGAATTTGACGGCGATCGCCATCAGAACTTAAATCCACCCATTCACACACTAAACCTTCCGTTTTCAGCCCAAAACGAGAAACACCATAAAGTTTGGCCCTGTTAAAGTGGCCCCGGTTAAGTCAGCACCAATCCAATCTGCTTCCATTAAATTAGCTTGGGTAAGATTAGCATGAACCAAACTGGTGTTGCGTAAGTTAGCATTACTAAGGTTTGCTCCCACCAAGTTGGCCCCACTTAACTTAGCTCCTTGTAAATCTGCCCAGCTTAAATCTGCCCCTTGTAAATCTGCCCAGCGCAAATTAGCCCCTCTTAAGTCACAACCGCTTAACTTAGCACGGTTCAAAGCTGTTTGGCGCAATTCAGCCCCTCTGAGGTTAGCAGAGATTAATTCGCTACGGCGTAGGTTGGCTCCATTAAGGTTAGCCTTTTCTAAATTAGTACGATTGAGGCAAGCCCCTTGAAGATTGGCTTGGCTTAAGCTACTATGACTCAGGTTGGCATCGGATAAATCTGCACTATTGCTAATTATGGCCACATTGAGTTGGGCATAACTGAGGTTGGTACGCTTTAAAATAGCACCGTTTAAGTTAGCCGCATTTAAGTTAGCTTCAGTTAGATTTGCCCCACTGAGGTTTATGCTGCTCAAGTTTTGCTCTTTGAGGTCAACACCAGTAAAGTCCCTGATTCCAGAAGTATATCTCTTAGCGAGTTCGATAGCTTTCATTAAAATTTCTCTTGGAAAAATTGCAAAAATTGCAAGTTGGTTTTGTGTCGGGCAACACCTCGTAGTTAAGATTTATGAGCAGAACAACTAATAAACAGAATTTAGCTAAGCTATTTTTACCTACAGGTAGTATAAACAGAATTCCCAAAGGAACTTCTTCTTAAGCAAGGGTAAAAATGAAAGTAGGAATCGTTGGCTTAGGTTTGATCGGTGGCTCATTAGGGCTAGACTTGCGATCGCTAGGTTTTGAGGTTTTGGGTATCTCTCGTCGAGAAAAAACCTGTAGCCGAGCTTTAGACAAGAAGATAGTGGATGAGGCTAGTGTTAGTTTGAGCCTACTGAGAAAAGCTGATCTTGTCTTTGTTTGTACTCCTCTGACTGCGATCGCAGCTACAGTAGAACGGTTGATTCCCTATCTTAACCCCGATGCTATCATTACTGATGTTGGTTCGGTTAAGATGCCAATTATAGACCCTTGTTCGCGGTTATGGGCTAATTTTGTGGGGGGACATCCCATGGCAGGAACGGCTGAACAAGGTATCGCAGCAGCACAAAAGCAATTATTTTCTGGTGCAGCTTATGTTCTCACCCCCAATCCCAGAACTTCTGTAACTGCGCTACAAAGAGTTCAAGAAATTGCTCAATCACTGGGAGCAAAAACTTATATTTGTTCCCCAGAAATTCATGATAAAGCTGTAGCTTGGATTTCTCATCTACCTTTGATGGTAAGTGCTGGTTTAATCTCTTCTTGTGTAGCGGAAGCAGAACCAGAGGTGTTAGAGTTAGCTAGGAAATTAGCTAGTTCTGGATTTCGAGATACTAGCAGGGTGGGGGGAGGGAATCCTGAATTAGGTTTAATGATTGCTCGCTATAATCGCCAAGCTCTACTGAGATCACTTTATCAATACCGTCATAGTTTAAACTCTATAATAGAAGACATAGAGCAAGAAGATTGGGGGCATTTGGAGGAATTCTTGACTTCAACTAAGCAAGAAAGACCTTTATTTATCAATAATCCTCCTCCGTAAGTTCAAGGGTACTATCTATTCCAGCAAATATTTCCCATAATTAGGATTATTTTATCTGCCCAGGTTTGGTTGAAATCGCTCTACTGGAACCCTAGCAGCAGAGTCATCAGGTTATTTTTTTACCACTTAATTCATCTACTTTAAAAAAACTTATTCTTCTTCCTTTTTTGTTTTTCAATTTTAATTATTGCTAAACAAAAAGGTTGATCATTCAATCAGGAAAACCTGGTTTTAATGCTGAAGTTAAACCATAAGAATTATAGTTTTTTTTACTTTATTGAGAAAATTAAGGAAACAGAGCCAGTGAAAATCTCTACTTTTGCATTATCAATTAAAAAGAATAATTTTACTAACCAAGGGGAGAAAGATAAGCAAAGAATAGTAAAAGGCTACTTTTTAAGTATATCTAATTCAGAAAATCGAGATTTTAGATTAAGAATAGAGTTTACTTTAACCCAGATTAGTTCGCCTCCTGAACATAGTAATTTTGACGAAAAAGTTATTTTGGCTTGTGACTTAGGAGGGCAAGTTACTTATCTTCCTTTAAATCAATCTCCTACTAACAAAAATAAGTACAGTAGTTATTTCACTATTCCTGCTACAGAAACAGTCTCTATTGAACTACTTCCTGAACTCACTAATAATCTGTTGTCTTATAACGGTGACTTAGAAGCAAGCGGCTTTGTCTCTTTATTGTTGCCAGCTAATCTCAATTTTTTAACTTATCGTGTTGAGTCTCAAACTCAAACACCTATTGAATTTGGCTTACATCCAGAAATACGCAGCGCAATTGTTCAAGCTGATGTAGCTGTTAAAAGTCCTGCTCATCTTGATTTTAACGAAGTTGTTGCCAGACTAGAAACTGCTGATAAAAAGCCTTGTATTTATTTGGAACCAGAACCAGGTTATCCCCTCTTTTTCCAGCCAGATATTATTGCCAATATTTCTTTACCTTGACTATTGCCTTTGAAGAGACTTTGCAGCCAAAGCCTCTTCAAACTTTAACTTAAGCAAGAAGCGTATACTCAAGTACATCATAATCGCTGCCCCGGAGTACAGACTCTGTTTGTTTCCCTCTTAGTCGCTTACTCAAAAAAGCTTCTAATATCCCTTGAATAGCTCCTAAAGTATAAGTACATTGACGAGGAGAATTTTCTTCTTCACTAAAAGAACAAACAGTTTCTCTAGAATAAACTTTGTAGACTTCTTCTTCGACAACAATTTTATCAATTATGCAAAGGCGAGTCCCTTCTTTTCCTAAAGCTTTAGTTGCTAAAGATTGAATTTCTATAAGGCTTATTTCCCCTTCTTTACCTGTTAAGCCTAACTCTTCAGCCAACTGTTTACCTCTTTGACGGCCGGCAGAAATCATCGCGATCATAGCAGCCTTCTCTCCTAAAGCTTCTTCAACACCGTAGATAATTGCTTTAAGGCAAACCACGCTATTAAAGTTACCCAATTCTGTTCTTAATGATTTTTGAGCAATAGACATATTATTTCCTCTTCAGTTATTAGATTTGCTGGTATTTTGCTAGTAAGATGGCACTAAACTTTGTTGCGTAAAAAACCGACTAAGTTATTCAAAAAAGATTCACTAATATCTTGACTGGACTCTGTCTTTGCTACCCCTGATGGCATTACTTCTGCTTGAGAATTTTGGATTGTATTTTCCAACGATAGCAATGGTAATTCTTCTACTAAACCCACTACGATTAAGCGAAAAGAAATTTGCTGTACTTGGGCGATGCTTAACTTAAGCTGTTGGCTAACTTTTTTAAGGGAAGTAGCACCGTCGGTAAATTCCCAAACCTGCCATTCTTGTTGGTTGAGGCGAACTTTAGGTTTACCTTCTACTTGGTTGAATAAAGCCGAAGTAGATTCAGGGAGTTTATTTTGGAGATTTGACCAATCTTTAAGGGCCCGTAAACCTGCTAAGGTAACTTCTGTAGCTGGGGTGCTTAAACCTGTCATTTCTGCCCAAGGTAGAGGTGCTTGGTTATTAAACTCAAAACTACCATTGGGATAGGTAAATAAGGCACAGACTTGACGCAAAACCTGCACAGAAAAGAGAATTTTTAATTGTTCTGGTTGTAATATTCCTTGGGATTTAAGCTGCAAACCTAAAGGAGCATCCGCAGACAAGTTTTGACTTAATTGAGCAGCTACATCCTTGCTTAACCAGCCACGTTTATGAATCGAAGCAAGCAAACCTTGGCCGTCCAGACGGTTTGCAGCACCCATGATACGACCTTGACGGAACCAAACATAGTGGCTTTGGATTACTCCTGACTCAAGGTTTGGTTGGGCGCGAATAGTTAGCAGTCCGGTTTTGTTGCCTCCGTCGAGAAACTGAAACAACTCTGCTAAGGAAAATTCTGATAAATATCCAGTAATAGCCATAGTCTTTTTAACTAAACCAAGGTTGTTTGCCTCAACTGCTGTACCAAAGCAATGATTGCTTGGGCAACAGAAGCAGACTCATTAGCATTGACTTTGATTATGAGCGGGCGTTTACTTTCGTCTAAAAATCCTAAAGCAACAGCAATATTCTCTTCTTGCCATGCCCCCTGGCAGTCACCATGGGTAATACCAATAATCATCGGTACTTGGGCCCGCTGATTCATGAAACTCATGATGCGTCGTGCATAACGAAATTCATTAGGACGATGGGCAGCCACCAAAATAATATAGGCATGGGCTTTGCGAATGAGAATATCCCACATAAAATTGAATCTTACTTGCCCAGGTGTACCGTAAAGATGCAGTGCCATATCTAACCCGAATTGCAATCTGCCAAAGTCAAAAGCAACAGTGGTTTGAGGTTTAAGGTTCGTTGTTTCGTCAGTAGCTTTTCTATCGGTGTCTACTACTTCAATTTCACTAACAGAACGAATGAAGCTAGATTTTCCCGCTCCTACAGGCCCTGTAACGACCAAGCGCATTATTTCCATGAGTTTGTTGGCGTAGGCAGTTATCAATTAGTTAATGATTAGTCCCTATGTTAAGGCTGGTTTTAGCTCGGTGATAGCTCGCTTGATTTCTAGCATTAGCACACCTTGTTTGGCAGCTTTATTGGCTAGGACTAAGAAGACTGCATCTTCACCACAACTGGTTAAAATACCGTAACCGGCATCTCCTTCGACATAGATTCTGTCTACCATGCCTCGCTCTAATTCGCTGGAGATTCTTTCCCCTAATGATAACATTGCAGCAGACATGGCGGAAACTCTTTCTTCATCCATGTTGCCAGGTAAAATTGTTGCTAAGGGTAAGCCATCAGGAGTGACTAAGGCGGCCCCAACAACATCGCTGGTGGCAGTGACAAAGTTTTGAATGATACTGCCTAGTTTTTCTGTATTAATTGCCATAAATTTTTCCTTTTCTTCTTTTAATTGATTTGCTAAGACTTATAGAATTGAAGTTTAAGAAAAGAAGGAATATTTTGATGCTATTTGGCGATAGTTTTTGTGAATAAACTCTTTTGAGTAGTAATTTTTTCTAGCTAAAAAGTCTGGAGATAGTAACATGAACAAACCTCTTCTTTTGTACTATTTATTTTTCGTAGACCCTGAAAGCTAGTTTAACTAAATTAATTTGCTGGTTTCGACATTTTTCTTGATTGCATAACAAGTTTTTCACTCTTAAAAAAGAAAAAATAATGTCGAACGTGATATTTTTGATGTTACTGCACACCTTAGAGAAAATCAACTATCCAGTCTTAATTCTTCTCTTTTATAATGACTTAGGATATCCTACAGAGTTATTACTTGTTTTCCGGACAAACGACTAAGTGTCGGGGGAGTTGTGGGGAGGGGATAACCATAAAATATCTTCTTAATCACATTTATTATTAGTTAATAGCAATTGAACGTATTCCTAAAAAAATAAGTTGTGAATCTACAAGTAAATTTTCTTTTAATACAGGAAACTGAGCTTTTAAATAAGTCAATAGTAATTCTCCATCACCTCCAGTAAAAACAATCTGGCTGTGAGGAAACTTACGTTGCCAATCTTGAATAAAATCGTAGATTCCTGCTGTAAGAACACGAGTAATACCAGAGGCGATCGCCTCTTTCGTTTCTAGGGCCCATCTTGCTGGTACTTGTTTTGGTAATTGTATTTGCGGTAAGCCAGGGGTTTGTTGCTGCAAGGCTTTTAATTGCAAGCCTAAGCCTGGTAATATTGCTCCGCCGAGTATTTCTCCTTGGGGGTTTGCACCAGTGAAAGTTAAAGCTGTTCCTCCATCAATGACTAAAACCGGAAAACCATAGACGCAACCAGCCCCCCATAAAGCCAAAGCGCGATCTAAGCCCAGTGTTGGGTACATTCCGGAAAGAGGAACATCTTTTAAGGTAAGGAGTTTTTTCCGTTGATAGTTTTGCCACAAGGCGGTTTGGGAAGGGACGACAGAGGCAATATACAAAGGGAGGGTAGATAATTCTTCTGGTAGTTGATTTTTTTCCACAGCTTTTTGGAGATGGGGAGTATGCCAAGTTTGGTGTAAGGCATTGTCTTTGAATAAAGCCCAATGCAGCCGCGAGTTACCGATGGCAAGAGCTAAACATTTATCATTTATCATTTATCATTGATTCTGTTCTCTATTATGAAAGCAGCACTGTATAATTGGAAGTGAAACTTGCGATTAGTTTTTTAAAAGTTGATATGGCAAATTTAAAACCGCTTCAGTCTAGTTCCTTAAAAAATTTACAAGTAACTCTTTTACTGGAAATACTAACTTCTGGGCAAGTTTTAGCATCAGTTTTTGAGTTCCCTAACTGTCAAGTGCAAGCCTCAACAAAAGAAGCAGCGATTGCCAAAATATCAGACTGCATTTTTAGAACGGCTAAAAAACATTGAAGCGATTTCATGGCAAGTACCGATGTCCTCTTCAGAACCAGCTTGGTTGAAGTTTGCAGGTGCTTTTGAAGATGATTCTGATTTCGCAGCAATTATGGAATCAATTCGTGCTGAACGAGATTCAGATGATGATTCAGAAGTTGATCCTTCATATTACCTGTAGGGGTAGCTAAGGGTGCGTCAATATATCCTGGATACCGATTGCGTTTCGCTGATTTTCTACAATCATCCTCAGATTATTGCTAAAACAACACAATATCAGATTGCAGTTACAATTATTACGGTTCAAGAACTATTCAATGGGTGGGTTGGTAAAATTAATGATCCGTCTCTTGCTCATAAATTACCACAACTTTACTCAAAACTGTGGACTACTGTAAAATACCTACAAACAATTGAGATACTTGATTTTACCCCACAAGCTGATGCCTATCTCAAGAAACTGTTGAAAATTTATTTCTCCTGAACCACCACACTTTGTGCAATCGATTCTAGGGGCTTCAAACTCACCTCTTCTATCAGGAGGTTTCTCAATACTCATAAACAACAATCCTCTTTAAATTAATTGATTTGCAACTGTTCCACTTCCTGTTGAGAAAGCAGTGTATATTCGTTAGTTCGTATTCTTTTGAAGCAAATAATCTTCCCCTGAAATATCACCCAGATGAATATTTTGGCCTTTAATTACCGTATTTCCTGTGGAAATGTGATTTACATTTTAAACCCTTAGTTGGATTGTTGTCTAGATGAGGTTTTTAGCTACTCCTCAAATAACTCATTTTGATTAAGTTCGGTAAAGATAAATGTGTCACAATAATATGAAAGAAAAATAACCATATAAAAATAATTTAACAGGAGACGGTTGATGGTAGCACTTGCCGAAAAGACGGAAAAGCGGCTGACGATCCAAAAAGCCGAAGTCGCCCCGGATACCCTAACAATACGTTCTTTAGATTGGGACCGTGATCGGTTTGATATTGAGTTTGGTTTGCAAAATGGTACAACCTATAACTCTTACATCATTAGTGGGGAAAAGACAGCTTTAGTTGATACTTCTCATGGTAAGTTTCGGCAATTATATCTTGATGCCCTTAAAGGTGAAATAGACCCCAAAGAGATTGATTATTTAATTATTAGCCATACCGAACCAGATCATAGTGGTTTGGTGAAAGATGTTTTGGAATTAGCTCCCCAAGCAGTGGTTGTGGGTGCGAAAGTTGCCATCAAATTCCTAGAGGATTTAGTTCACAAACCCTTTGAAAAGTTAGTGGTTAAAAATGGTGACCAACTAGATTTAGGGAACGGCCATGTTTTAGAATTTGTTAATGCCCCGAATTTACATTGGCCTGACACTATTTTCACCTATGATGCCAAAACTCAGGTACTTTTCACCTGTGATGCTTTTGGAATGCACTATTGTAGCGATTCTGCCTACGATGAAGATATTAAAGCCATTGAACCAGATTATCGCTTCTATTATGAATGTTTGATGGCTCCTAATGCTCGTTCGGTACTTTCGGCTATGAAGCGGATGGATAAATTAGGAGAAGTTGATCTGGTTGCTAATGGTCATGGCCCTTTGTTGCGTCATAATGTTGGGGAACTTCTGGGACGTTACCGCAGTTGGAGTAAAGCCCAAGCGAAAGCAGAAAAGACAGTAGCAGTATTTTATACCTCAGATTATGGTTATAGCGATCGCCTTTCCCAAGCTGTAGCTAAAGGGATTACTAAAACTGGGGTAGCGGTGGAAATGATTGATTTTAAATCTGCTGATACCCAAGAAGTGCAAGAATTAGTTAACCGTGCTGCTGGTATTGTTATTGGTATGCCCTCTGCATCGGGAGAACATCACCAGGAAATAACTAAAGTTGTTAGCACCATTTTAGCTGCGATTAATGGTAAGCAAGTTGTAGGGATGTTTGAATCCTATGGCGGCGATGATGAACCTATAGACCCTTTGTTAACTAAATTTGCGGACTTAGGACTCAAAAAAGCTTTCCCTTCCATCCGCATCAAAGACAACCCCACCGAAGCTACCTACCAACTTTGTGAAGAAGCGGGAACAGACCTGGGACAGCTTTTAAGCCGCGACAAAGCGATTAAACAGATGAAGTCCTTAGATAGTGATTTGGACAAAGCTTTAGGGCGCATCAGTGGCGGGCTTTATATTATCACTGCCCAAAAAGGCGACATTAAAAGTGCTATGCTAGCTTCTTGGGTTTCTCAAGCCAGTTTTGAACCCCCAGGCTTAACTATTGCGGTGGCTAAGGATCGCGCTATTGAATCTTTGATGCAAGTAGGCGATAGCTTCATCTTAAATGTCTTAGAAGAAAGTAACTATCAGCATTTGATGCGACACTTCCTGAAGCGTTTTAAGCCGGGTGCAGATCGTTTTGAGGGGGTTAACACTCAAGCAGCAAATAATGGTTCCCCTATTCTCAGGGATGCTTTAGCTTATTTGGAGTGTAAGGTAGTTAGTCGTATGGAGTGTAGTGACCATTGGATCGTTTACAGCCAAGTAGAAACCGGTCGTGTTTCCAATACCGAAGCTTTAACCGCAGCACATCATCGTAAGGTTGGTAATCATTATTAAATAGGGAGTAGGGAGTAGGGAGTAGGCAGCGGGAAAAAGTAGCTGTTATTTCCCTTTTCCCTGTTTTCTATTCCCTCTTTGGATTTCAAAGTTATATTTGCCAATTGCTGTGAAGTCTTTATAATAATCATTGATACCTAAATAACAGTCCTTATGTACTGAGGTAAATGATTCCTCTGCAACTCACCTTAAAAAACTTCCTCAGCTATCGTGAAGCAACCCTAGATTTTCGGGGGTTGCATACAGCTTGTATTTGCGGTGCTAATGGTGCTGGAAAATCTTCTTTGTTAGAAGCAATTACTTGGGCTGTTTGGGGGCAAAGTCGTACAGCTAGCGAAGATGATACCATCAACGCTGGGGCCAAAGATGTACGAGTTGATTTTACCTTCATTTCTAATCAACAAACCTATCGGGTAATTCGTTCTCGCACTAGGGGGAGAAGCGCTTCTCTTGATTTTCAGGTGGAGAGTACAGGAGGGTTCCGTTCCTTAAATGCTAAGGGAATGCGGGCCACACAGCAAGAAATTATTGCTCATTTAAAATTAGATTACGATACTTTTGTTAATTCTGCCTATTTGCGTCAGGGGAGGGCCGATGAGTTTATGTTACGTCGTCCCAATGAGAGAAAGCAAATTTTAGCTGATTTGTTGAAGTTAGATCGCTATGAAGAATTAGCGGAACAGGCAAAGGGTTTTTCTAAGCAACTGAAAGGACAAGCAGAACAATTACAACAAAGTTTACAACCTCTCCAAGAACAGTTAGGAGAAAAGGCAGCTTTAGTTGAGGAAAAGGCTAAGGTAGCGAAAGAAATTAAGCAACTGCAACAGCTACAGGAACAGGATCACGAAAAGTTACAGCAATTAGAAAAGTTGCAAAATCAACGGCAAACTTGGCAACAGCAATTTAGTTGGCAACAAACCCAGTACCAAAATGTCTCTCAAGACTGCGATCGCACGGTTAAGGAGAAGGAGGCTTTACAAGGACAAATACAGGGTTTACAGAGGTTGCTGGGGCAAGAAGAGGAGATTAAACAAGGATATCAACACCTTTTACAATTACAAAAAGAAGAAGAACTTTTCAGCAGCAAGTTTCAAGCTTATCAAGATGCCCAACAAAGAAAGCAGCAATTAGGGCAGGAGTTGGCACAACAAACCAATCAATTAAGTTTGCAACTTAGCCAGTATGAAACTAAATTAGAGACTTTGTTGCAACAGGAAAGAGAGTTGCAAGAAGTTCTCAGCCACAGCCAGGAAGTTGCAGTTGCCCTAACACAACTAAATAAATGCCGTCAGCGTTTGCGACAACTAGATGAGTTGCAACTCCAGGTTTCTCCTTTGCTACAGAGGCGCAACAACTTACAAATGGAATTAGAACGGGTGGAAGCCAGGTTAAATGCAAGGTTAGAACAGTTGAGTAATTTGCGGGGAGAACTTCAGGTTAAAGTTAATCAAGTTCCTCAAACACAGCAACAGATTCTGACAGTTGAGGCAGAGATTAAGCAGTTAGATAATAAAAAGATTCATCAGCAAAGGGTTGAGGAGAAGGGAAATGACCAAAAAAGTTTTCAAGAACGTTTTCAAGAACAGCAACGCTTATTGCAAAGGGATTTAGGAGAGTTGCAACAAAAGTTGGAGATGTTGCAAACCCCAGGGGCAGTTTGTCCTTTATGCGAACAAGATTTGGATGATCATTATCGTCAGCGAGTAGTCAGCAAAACCGAAGCACAGCAGCAGGAAATTCAGGACAAATGTTGGGTATTGCGAGAACAAATGGCTACCTGTGAGAGAGAATTACAAGGCTTGCGGGTAGAATATGCACAGCTAAGAAAGGAGATGTCTCCTTACAATAATTTATTACAACAAAAAGGACAATTAGAAGCACAGTTAGAAAATACTGGGCAAGTGCAGCAGAGACTGTTAGCCATTAATGCGGAAACAGCAGAGATTGAACGTTCTTTGGCTGTGGGAAATTATGCTCTAGAGTTACACGCAGAGTTAGAGAATTTGCAACGAAAAATTGCCTCTCTTAATTATGATGAACAAACTCACGCTTTAGCAAGGGGAGAAGTAGAAAACTATCGCTGGGCAGAAATTAAACAAGCGAAGTTGGAGGATGCTAGCAAAAGGCAAGGACAGTTACAAACCCAAAGACCCCAACTAGAAGGGCAAATAGTTAAGGGGAAAAGGGCTATTGAGGAGTTGCGGCAAACTTCCCCGTTGCAACAGGAAATTAACCTGGTGGAACAGTATATTAAGGAGTTGGGTTATGAGCGATCGCACCATAATCAAATTATGACTGCGGTGAGGCAAGCAAATGGCTGGCAACTACGCTACCAACAACTGCAACAGGGACAACAGCAATATCCCCAATTAGAAGATCAATCACAACAATTGCAACAACGCCTAGAAATGCGTTTGCAGGATCAAGAAACTGTAGGAAATCAGTTAAAAGAATTGCAGGTACAAATGTCTCAGAATCCTGATTATAGCCAAGAAATACAGGCATTGCAACACCAAGTTCTCCAGGTAAGAAGAAGACAATTAGACCAACTTTTAGCCCAACAGGGAAGCCACGAACAAAGGCTAGTTCAAATAGATAGCTTAGACCAACAATATCAAGCCACAGAAACTAAGTTAGCAGAAATTAAAAAACAATATCGAGTTTATCAAGAACTTGCCCAAGCTTTTGGTAAAAAAGGTATTCAAGCTTTGATGATTGAAAATATTTTACCTCAATTAGAAGCCCAAACTAACCAAATCTTAGCCCGTTTAACGGGGAACCAATTACACGTACAGTTTTTAACCCAAAGAGCATCTAAAAGTAGCAAATCTAAACGTAAAACTACAAAAATGATTGATACTTTAGATATCTTAATTGCTGATGCGAGGGGAACTCGCCCCTATGAAACCTATTCTGGGGGGGAAGGATTTCGCATCAACTTTGCCATCCGTTTAGCCTTAGCGAGATTACTGGCTCAAAGGGCTGGGACTTCTTTACAAATGCTAATTATAGATGAAGGTTTCGGTACTCAAGATGCAGAAGGATGTGAAAGATTAATTGCGGCTATTAATGCGATCGCCGCCGATTTTTCTTGTATTTTAACTGTTACCCATATGCCCCAATTCAAAGAAGCTTTTCAAACTCGCATTGAGGTGAGCAAAACCAACCAAGGTTCTCAGTTGTTGCTTTCTAGCTGATACTTTAAAACAATAATGTGACGGTGAGAACGACGAATAAACCCTTCTTCTTCAAACTGATTCAGTAATTTTGTTATGGTTACTCTCGTTGTACCGATTGCTTCTGCAAGTTCTTGATGAGTTAAGCGTAAATCAACTAGCAGCCCATCCCTATTTTCGCAACCAAATTTGTGACTTAACCAAAGCAAAAACTGTTGCAAACGATTGTAAATTCTTGGGGTGCGTACAATGGCGAGAATTTCTTGGCTTTGTTGAGCATGGCGACAAATTTGCTCAGCAATGCAATACCAACGCTGGCAAGGGATACCATAAGCTTCTACTGGGGTTAAACACTGAATCTGCTGGGGATCTTTGGTGATAGATAAAGGTTTACCAACTAAATCTCCTCTTCCCCAATAACCTAGGGTAATTAAATTTCCTTGCTCATTCCAAGTGAAGCTTTTGACAGTACCCTCTTTGATCGACCAGAGAATATCGGTTTTCAAAGGGATTAACTGTTGAGGATTGAATTTGTGAATGTTGTAATTGACGTTTAGGGTACGTTGCATAGTTATTTAAGAGGATTGTTAGGGTGATCAAGGCATAAGCAGAAAGTTTTTGTAGAAGATCCTGAATAGCTTCTTAAGTTGCACTCTCCCTCCACAAAAATTAATAAAAATGTTTTTCATTTACCTTAACTCATAGTGTATGCTATTTTGAGAATTAATGAATATCTTTCTCAATAAGCTTGACGGAGGTTCAACCAATTTAGACATAATTGTCCTTGGAACACTTGATATCATCAATGATTGCCAATCATAGCGAACCTAAAAGCTTATCAATCAGTATTGGCAATAGGTTTCATTAATAACCTGACCTTATTTGTCGGTTTCAGGTTTGAGAAAAAGAAGAAAGGGGAGTGAGAACAAAGAATCTATCTCAATCTCCCCCGAAATTACACTAACTTAGGAGTATATCATGACAACAATCGGCCTTTTCGTTGGCAGCACTACTGGTAAAACAGAAGCAGCAGCAGAAGAAATTCAAGCAGCATTGGGTGGCGAGGATGTGGTTACAATCCACGAAATTTATGAAGTGGAAGATAGTGACTTTGAGTTACTTCTATCCTCGCCAAGTAGGACGGAAAATTATTGGTTTTTGGCAAAGTTTGGCTTCTTTAAATGAAGAAGAAGTGTATAGCATTTCTGTTTAAAGTGCATCCTGTAAGGTTCTAAAACAGTTAATTGATAATCTGTACTTAACCTTTATAAGGATGCACTCTGACTCAACAACTTTAACTACTTTTGTATATAACGAGAAGCCATCTGCATTGCATCTGCCATATCAACATCCCCATCTCCATCAGCATCTAAAAAAGTGCCGAGGACAGAGTTAGATCCTTGGGGATTATTGCTACTAGCGCCAGTTTTGAGGAAATTCAGTACTAAGGGTACTAACATTGGCAACATACCTTTAATCATATTGGCGTTTAAACCTGTTCTTGATTCAATTTCTTGGATCATTTGTTGAAGTTGGGGGGCATTAAAGAGCATTTGCACAGCTTGATTACTGGGCTGAGTACCGCTAAACTGATTAACTAAGGCCCTTGTCTGGTCTTCCCCTTGATTACTACGCTTTTCTTGTAAGGAAGAGCGTACAAACTTACCTACAACTGACATAGCAGATTGAACTTGGGAAGCATCTGCCCCTTGGCTATTACTAAGTTGCTGTACCGTACCGAGAATATTAGCAAGCTGTCCTGAACTTGCTTCGCGATCAGGACTTTCAAGGGCGCTAAGGACAGTGTTAAAAAGACTCATGGAAATTCTCCTTTATTTAAGTCAGTAATCTCAATTGTAATCGCCTGCTTCAATTAATTGGATGGTATTATTTGGGGAAAACAGGCTTTAGTAATTCGCCCTTGACCTTTTACCAGTCAATTTTTAATTGACAAACCCCTGTGCTTTGTATAGATGAGTTATTGAACTTAGAACTATTTCAAAAACTACCTCAAGAGAGGTTGGAATGGGCTTGCGATCGCGGTGAAACAATTGAGTTGCCCAAAGGAGAATATCTGATTAAGGAAGGAGAGTCTCCACGGGGCTTTTTTATCCTGGTTTGCGGTAGAGTTAGTATTACTCGCCACAGTGAAGGGGTGGAAATGCCCATCGGACAACATGATTCCCCTAGCTTCTTTGGGGAGATTCAGGTATTAACAGAAGAACCCTATGGGGTTAGCTTACGGGCTTTAAATGATTGTCACCTTTACGAAATATCTGGGGAAGACTTCCGTACCCTACTCCATGAATGTCGAGATTTTGAACGCAGAGTTTTTCGGGTTGTTCAAACTAGGTTGCAAGGTTTGGAATCTTTTTTACGTAATCGTGAGAAAATGGCTGCTTTGGGTACTTTAAGTGCAGGGTTGGCCCATGAATTGAATAATCCTGCCGCCGCTTTGGTTAGAGCATTGAAAGATGTGATGCCGGCTTTGAGGGAATTAGAACGGATGAATTTAGTTTATGGGCAACGTAACATAGATGAAGCCCATACCCAGAAATGGCAACAATTGCGCGATCGCGGTTATGAAAATCTTGCGAATAATGGGCTAGATCCTTTAACTTTGAGCCAACGGGAAGATGAATTATTAGATTGGTTAGAAGATTATGGGGTAGAAAAGCCTTGGAATCTTTCTGAACCTTTAGCCTTGGGGGGCATAGAAGTTGCAACCCTCAAAGAAATGATGGAACCCTGGCGCAACGATAGGACGGAATTGAGAGATCAAGGTATACGTTGGCTAGCCCTTTCTTTTGAGGTGATGGTAGCAATTCAAAATGGTTTGCAAGGGGCAGAACATATTTCTGAATTGGTACAGTCAATGAAATCATACACCTATTTAGATCGAGGTCCGCAGCAAGTTGTTGACGTGTGTGCAGGTCTTGAGGATACCCTACGGCTATTTTGTCACAAAATTAAGCAAGGTATCGAAGTTCGTCGCTGCTACACGAACAACTTACCAAAAATTATGGGCTATGGCAGTGAACTTAATCAAGTTTGGACTAGTTTAATTGATAATGCTATCGATGCTATAGAGGGAACAGGGGTTTTAGAAGTCAAAACTGATGGTGATGGTAGCTATGCCATCGTAGAAATTATTGACTCAGGCAAGGGCATTTCCCCAGAGATTCAATCTCGTGTTTATGAACCTTTTTTCACAACCAAAGAAGTTGGTCAAGGTTCAGGGTTAGGATTAGATGCAGTGAGGCGTATTGTGGAAAATCGCCATCAAGGAACAATTTCTTTTGATTCTCAACCAGGAAAGACTTGCTTTAGGGTTTGTTTACCGATGGCTAATGGCTAATGGCTAATTGTCTTACATCGGGGTTAGGTATTGCTATCAGCAAGCATCTATTAGCATCTATGAAGAAAAAATTAGGATACGATTATCAAGTCGGCGGAAGTCTGCCGGGGGATTCTTTAACCTATATAGTTCGACAAGCAGACTCGGAACTTTTTGAAAATACTATAGCAGGGCAGTTTTGTTATATCCTCAACTCTCGGCACATGGGCAAATCCTCTTTGCGGGTGCGGACAATGAAGAAGCTAGGAACAAACGGTGTTGCCTGTGGAGTGGTGGATCTGACAGCTATTAGCAGACAAGATATTAATGAAGAACAATGGTATGCTAGCATCACCTATACCATAGCTAGTAGTTTCCAGCTTTTGGAGAGTTTTCCTTTGCCAGATTGGTGGTGCGATCGCAAGTATCTTTCTCCAGGAAGGCGTTTAGAGGCTTTTATTCGTGATGTCCTCCTCACAAGAGTAGAACATAACATTGTTCTGTTCGTAGACGAAATTGATACTATTCTTAACTTACCTTTTCCGGTAGATGACTTCTTTGCTTTGATTCGTAACTGTTATGAAAGGCGAACTATCAACAATCGCTATCAACGTCTAACGTGGGTACTTTTAGGAGTTGCTAATCCCTCAGAACTCATTACAGATAAAAGTCGTAACCCTTTTGATGTTGGGCGAGAAATCTCTTTAACGGGGCTTGAATTAGAATCTAGTCAAGTTTTAGCCCCAGGATTAGCCCCTCAAACCAAGCATCCTCAAGCTGTATTAAAAGAGATTTTAGCCTGGACAGGGGGGCAGCCCTTTTTAACGCAAAAGTTATGTCAATTAGTTCGACAAACTAATAAAGTTATTCCCTTTAATCAAGAAGCTAAATGGATTGCAGAATTAGTTAGTAGCCAGATTATTGATAATTGGGAAACTCAAGATGAACCCGAACATTTACGTTCTATTCGTGATCGTCTTTTAGGAAGTCCTCACAAAAAATCTCTCCTTCATCTTTACCAAAAAATCCTACGTTACGGGGAAATTCCTGCTGAAGATACCACAGAACAAATGGAGTTATGTTTGTCTGGTTTGGTGGTTAAGCATCAGGAAGGAAAACTTTATGCCCATCCTATATTAAGAATAGATAATCCTATTTATCAAGCAGTTTTTAATGCTAGTTGGTTAGAACATAAGTCAGGAACTTTAACCCCTTCTCTTGCTATCAACAGTCATATTTCTGATGAACAAAAGTTATATGACCGCTTACTTAACTGGGTACAAAAAGAATCACCTCTCAAAACTATTGAACGCTTTCGCCAGTTATTTATTTACGGTCGTTCTCATCAAGATCAAGATATTGCTTTAACTTTACATAAAATCATCTTTTCTCAACGTCGAGAACGACAGTTTAAATATATTATCAATCGTTGCTGTCGCATTTTAATTAACCATTGGCAAATTCATTCTGCAAAATCAGCAATTCCTAGTTTATTAGCTTTATTAAAAGGAGTACCTCGCCCAGAAGAAATCAATCACAGCAACTCCCAAGTTATTAAACGCTTACAGCAAATCAGAAATCTATTCGCCAATAGCGAAGAATATCAACTTTTACACAGCTTGTTTGTTGAGCCAGTTATTTATGAAGTTGTAGCTGAATTTAAAAACCAAGCAGAACAAGAAATTTTGCAAGTTTGGTTGTTACTTAATCCTCCTGTTATTCATCACAGCGAAGTTGAAAGTATACCTTTAAAAACCTGTCTTTATCGCTATCCTTATCTTTATAGCCATTATTGGCTAAAGCAGAAATCTTATGAAGAACAACAGCAATTAATTCAACAAATACAAGGAGATAGACAAAGGAAATTTGCTCTTGACTTACACAAGTATGCTAATACTTTAAAAACGCAAAAAAGTCAACCTGAAATTGCTAATCCTACTCTTTTAAGTAACCAAAAACTATCTTTAGCACTTAAGCAATTTTCCGGGAAAGTAGAAGGTGCTTATAGCTATCGAGATTTAGCTAATATTTTTACTCAGCAACTTAATCAAACAACCTATTATGGGGACTTCAAAAAATCTTTATACGAATATTTGATTACTACCGTAGAACCAGTTTATGGACAACATAGATTTAATCAACGTTTGCTTAAGCATTTACAAAATACTTCTCCGGAACGGAATGAGCAAATATTAACAGACTCTTTACTAACTCAAACTTGCTGCAATTTGGTTGATTTTTTAGTAGAAAGTCCTCATAATCCTAATTATCTTTACTTCGTAGATTTAATTACCAACTTAGGTAATCTCGAAGCCATGGGGCTATTGCTAAAAATCATTCTTCTGTGTGGGCGCGCTAAACCGACTTTAGAAAAGCGCTTTGCCATTATTTTCAACCATTATGAATCTCAAACCATTAATGAAACAAAATGGTTTGTCGATACCTTGGAAAATTTCAATGTAGCTTTGGTGACTAATTTTAGTGCGGTGGATTTGTTCTTTATTGAGGATAATAGAATAGGAAAGAGTAAATAGGAAACAAT
This sequence comes from uncultured cyanobacterium, assembly GCA_963793425.1. Classification (GTDB taxonomy): domain Bacteria; phylum Cyanobacteriota; class Cyanobacteriia; order Cyanobacteriales; family CAWCAG01; genus CAWCAG01. The sequence goes on from CAWCAG010000005.1 coordinate 893,969, forward strand.
GCACAATAGCTTATGGAGCGATCGCAATTAGCTTATGATTATTAGGAATTGCTATATATAGCTTTTCTCGGACTCATGAGGTATGTTTGGTCTATTTCCATCTTCCCAGTAGCAAAAGCGCAAAAACCGGAATCTAGGCCGTACCTCACGCTTACTAAGAATTGCTATACCAAGTGTGACAAATTTTTAGCTACTTGTTGAGATTTAGCACAATGCTGAAATTGATGAAGCAAAAGAACTTTAAAAAAAAAGCTTATATTATTGCCTTATTTCTCATTACTTTACAGTTGAGTTTACTATTTATTTTATCTCAAAATTGGCCAGTAACCTTAAACCTTTTAGTACCAGATTCTTCCATTCCCTATCAAGAATTTATCCAGGAGTTTGAGGCTCAACATCCACGTATTCATATTAAACTTATTGTCGCACCAGGACAAAGCAATGCTATTGCTATCACCGACGACATAGAAGCTAGCTATCGTAATGTTTTTGGAACTAGTAACGGTTCTCCTTTTGATTTAATTTATTTGGATGTCATTTTAGTAGAAGAATTTGCTCAAAAAGGTTGGCTAAAAGATATTAATAGTGTTACCTCTCCTCGCCAGTTAGAACAATTTCAAAAAAACTTCCGTCCTTTAGATTGGCAAGGTGGAGTTTATCAAAACAAACAGTACCGCATTCCCTTCTTTTCAGGAGTAGGTATGCTTTTCTATCGAGAAGATTTATTGGCAGCAAAGAAAGTTCCTCAAACCTTCAATGAATTACTAACCGTAGGTAAAGAAGTACAAAATCCTCAAGCAAGTTTGTGGGGCTATGCTTGGCAAGGAAAACAGTATGAAGGGTTAGTAGCAATGTTCGTTGAACTTCTGCAAGGTTATGGTGGTTTTTGGCTTAATCCTGAAACCAAGGAAGTAGGATTAGATCAACAAGCTGCTTTACAAGCAGCACAGTTTTTGCGGCAACTAAAACAAATTTCTCCACCAAATATTACTACTTATGATGAGACTAAAGCCTTACAAACATTCCTACAAGGAAAAGCGGTTTTCTTACGGAATTGGCCCTATGCTTTGAAAGAAATAGATGCTTCGATTTATAAAGGCAAAGTAAAAGTGATGCCCTTAGTAACTCAAACAGGGCAAAATAGGACAGGTTGTCTCGGTGGTTGGGGATTTGGTATTGCTAAAAATAGTAAACATCCTCAAGAAGCATGGCAAGCAATTCAGTTTTTCACTAAAGAGAGTAGTCAAAGAAAGCTATTTATTGAAACAGGTTTTATACCCAGTTATCAAAATCTTAATGTGGGCAGATTAGCCCAAGACAACTTAAATACCCTAGAATCAATAGCTACTAATGCTGTTAACCGTCCCCAAATTCCCGAATATAAACAAGCAAGCAAAATCTTACAAGCTTATCTCCATAAAGTATTAACTAGTGAAGAAAATATTACTAAACTTATGAGTGATGCAGCGAAAGAAACTCGCGAGTTATTAAGTAATAAGTAATAAGTAATAGGTAATAGGTAAAGCTTAGTTTTGTTTAATCTTCAATGATAAATATTTAATAATTCATCTGTCGCCTATTTCTGCTAATTCTCTGCCGCCGAAAATTGCTTCGTAATGGCGATAGAATTTAAACTCTAGTAAATTGTGAAAAGGATCTGCTAAAAAGAAAGTTCTGTGTTCTGTTAGTTGTCCGGGGAAACGATGTTTTGCAGCTTGATAAAAGTTTAACTCCATTTCCTGAGCCTTAGCGAGGAGGTTTTCCCAATCTGCTTCTTCAGGGAAAATTAGACCGAAATGGCGAGGATAAACACCTTTTTGGGGTTGTAGGGGTTCTTTTGTCATATGGGCAACTACTTGATGCCCATAGAAATTAAATATTACCGCATTAATGCTTTCACGGCCGATTTCGCAACCTAAACAATCAGCATAGAAAGCCTTAGCTTTAGCAAGATCATTGATGGGAATTGCTAGGTGAAAAATAGCTGTCATGGGGATAATTGGTTTAGGATTAATTACAAGCGACCAAATTATAGCAGGATTATCTGCTATAAATGATGCAACAAATTATAGATAATGTTAGAACAAATTGCTTCTGTTAATCCTTGGTTAATCGGTATAGCCTTAAATACATTTTTATTAGCCATAGCTTGGTTATTACCGAAAAAACTACTCACCCCGGCTGGTTATTTCAACGCTTGGTTATTAGGAGTTTTAGTTTGGGGAAGTTTGGGTTGGCGAGGTTACGGGGTAGTTATGTTCTATTTCTTAGTGGGTTCCGCTGTTACTCGCATTGGTATGGCAGAAAAAGAAGCCCAAGGTATTGCCGAAAAACGTTCTGGAATGAGGGGGCCAGAAAACGTTTGGGGTTCGGCTTTGGTTGGGGCTGTCTGTGGAATTGCAACTTTATTTCTTCCTTCCCCTTGGCAAGAATTATTTGTTTTAGCTTATGTGGCTAGCTTTTGTACAAAACTTTCTGATACTACCGCTAGCGAAGTGGGCAAAGCCTATGGCAAGCGGACTTTTTTAATTACTACCTTACAACCTGTAGCGAGAGGTACAGAAGGGGCAGTTAGCTTAGAAGGTACTATTGCTGGAATTGTTGCTTCTGCTGTGATTGCGGTTGTTGGTTGGGCTATTGGTTTAATTACTCCTTGGGGTATTATCTTATGTATGATTGCCGCGTTTGTAGCCACTAATGTAGAAAGTTTAATTGGGGCAACTTTACAGGATAAATTCTCTTGGTTAACCAATGAAGTAGTTAATATTATCAATACTTTTATTGGTGCGGTTGTAGCTGTTTTGCTAGCTTGGTTGACGTTGGGATTTGGCAACTGATAAGCAATAATTAATTAATCACGACTTCTGCTCACAAAATAATGCCAGAAAAACCGACAACTTATCCCCAAAATCCTTGTTTCTCATCAGGGCCTTGTGCTAAACGCCCCGGTTGGTCATTAGATGCCTTAAAAGATGCGACAGTTGGGCGTTCCCACCGTTCAGCTTTAGGGAAAAACAAGCTTGCTGAAGCGATTAAATTATCTAAAGAAATCTTACAACTTCCCCAGGATTACAAACTTGGTATTGTTCCTGCTTCTGATACTGGGGCATTTGAGATGGCGATGTGGACAATGTTGGGGGAAAGAGGGGTTGATGTTGTTGCTTGGGAAAGTTTTGGTAAAGGTTGGGTAACTGATATTGTTAAACAGTTGAACTTAGAAGATGTCAACACCTTTACAGCAGATTATGGCGAAATTCCTCACCTTTCTGAGGTAAATACAGATAGAGATGTTGTCTTCACCTGGAATGGTACAACTTCCGGGGTTAAAGTTCCCCATAGCGATTGGATTAAAGATAACCGCCAAGGGCTAACCATTTGCGATGCCACCTCTGCTGTTTTCGCTATGGAAATTCCTTGGCACAAAATTGATGTACTCACCTATTCTTGGCAAAAAGTTATGGGGGGAGAAGCGGCACACGGTGTGATTATTTTATCTCCTCGCGCTGTAGCCAGATTAGAAAGTTATACCCCCAAGTGGCCCTTACCGAAGATTTTCCGCCTCACCAAAGGGGGAAAATTAATTGAAGGCATCTTCCAAGGTTCCACCATCAACACCCCTTCTATGTTATGTGTTGAAGATGCTTTAGATGGTTTGAAATGGGCTAAATCTTTAGGGAGCTTACCGGCCTTAATTAAGCGTTCCCAACAAAATCTGCAAATATTTGAGGATTGGGTGGCGAAAACAGATTGGATTGATTTTTTAGTAACAGATCCCTCCCTACGTTCCAACACCTCAATTTGTTTTCGCATCGTTGATGAAGGTTACAAATCCCTATCCCCCACACAACAAGCAGCTAAAGCCAAAGAATTAGTCTCTCTGTTGGCAAAAGAAGGAGTCGCTTACGATTTGGGTTCCTACCGCGACGCACCTCCAGGGCTACGTATTTGGGGCGGTGCTACCGTAGAAAATGAAGATATCAAAACCTTAACCCATTGGTTAGATTGGGGCTTTGAGAAGGTAATTGGTAATGGCTAATGGCTAGTTGCTAATGGCTAGTGGCTAATCGTGACGAGAGTTTGGCAGATTGCGTCTTTGCTTAACTTGTCAGCAATGGTTAATGGCTAATTGGTAATTGTTAAACTTGAAATTAACAATTTCAAAACCAGTACAAAACTATGCCGAGATGTTGCCAAAAATAGTCTAGATGAATGGATTTACTTCCTGAAAAATAGCAACATTAAAGAAGAATTTGCAGCTAAGGGAATGCTAGAAGCAAAGGAAACCTTGCGAGTAAATAACTTATCAGAATCAGATAAAGTAGCATATTCCCGTTATATGGAGAACAAAAGTTATGAAGCGAGTATGTTGAGTACCCAGGAATTTGAAACTCAATGGGAAATTGAACAGGCTATCCAACAGAGAACAATCACTATAGCCCGTTCTTGCAAAGAACAAGGTTTAGATGTAGAAACTATCATGAAAATAACTCAACTTTCTATTGAAGAAATTGAATCTTTGTAAGGAAATCATCACCACACCTCCCTAATCTTCTTGCCAACATGAAAATCCTCCTCATTTGTTCTACCTTCCCCTATCCTCCTACTCGCGGGGGAACTCAGGGTAGAACTTTTAACTTACTTAAATACTTAACTCCAAATCACCAACTCACCTTAATTACCCAACGTTCTCATGATGTTACCGAAGAAGAAATTGCTGGGTTAAAAGAGTGGGTAGAAGAATTAATCGTTTTCCCCCGCCCCACAAACACAGGAACAGGCATCTGGGCTAAAGTTTGGCGCTTTGCCCAATTTTTACAACAGGGAACCCCTCCTAATGTTTTGCACCTTTACTCATCGGAAATTCAGCAGTGGATTGATGAAGCTGTGGCTGCCAAGAAATTTGAAGCGATCACCTGCGAACATAGCGTTAATGAAGTCTATGTGCGCCCTCAATGGCGAGAAAATCTCCGTACTGTGGTGAATGTTCATAGTTCCCTTTATCGCACCTGCAAGAACCAACTAGAAACGGAAACCTCTGATCATGAATTGCGGGATCGCCTTTTTCTACCCTTATTAAAACGCTATGAACAAAGGGTTTGTCGCAAGTTTTCCCAAGTGGTAGTCACCACCGATGAAGATCAACAGCAAATGCGCCTCTTTGCCCCCCAAGCAGAAGTAACCGTTGTTCCCAACGGAGTTGATTTAGATACCTTTCCCTACCGCGCTAAAGATCCTGGGGGACATCACTTAGTGTTTGTGGGGGGGTTGGATTATTTTGTCAACATTGATGCGGCTTGCTTCTTCGCCAAAGAAATCCTACCCCTCTTGCAAAAAAAGTATCCCGACACCACTTTAACTTTAGTTGGTTCCAAACCAGCCCCTGAAGTGCGAGCTTTACAAACAGATAATGCAGCCATCACCGTTACAGGAAGAGTCCCTTCCGTTGCCGAATACCTGCACCAGGCTACCATCTCCATCGTGCCTTTACGTACCGGTTTTGGTATGAAAATCAAGACCCTAGAATCCATGGCTTCTGGTGCGCCGATTGTTGGTAGCGATCGCGGTTTAGAAGGATTAGAAGTTGATACTTCCGGTGTACCTTTACGGGCGTTACGTGCCAATACGATAGAGGAATATCTAGAAGCAATCACCTGCCTTTTTGAAGATCCTCAATTAAGAACAGAATTATCCCATAACGGGCGATCGCTCATTGAACAAGAATATACCTGGTCAAGGGCTGCTCAAAGTTACGAGAAAATCATTACAGGGCAGTAATAGCAGCAAATGAGTTGTGATTTACCAATAAAATTTCAGACTACTCAAGTGTTTGGTTGAGCCTAGCAAACCTTATTAATAGCCCAACTCCAGTTTAAACACAACTCGATCTTCAGATCAGAAAACTCATTGCATATCGGTTGTTTCGCATTTCCATTTCTCTCACAGTAGTCATTGCTATTTGAAGTGAAGAAAATGATTTTCTCGGTGAATCCTTGGTTCCTGAGTAATGACGATATTTTAAGACAATGCTCATAAATAATGCAGTCCTGAATTGCTCCTTTTGTTGATGGGGGTATGTTATTTACGACACGTTCGTTGGCTTTCAAAACTAACTCATCGTGTTGCTTCACATGGATACCTAATGACAACAAATCACGACAAGCTTTCTCTAAAACCAATTCAGTTTTTGATGAGAGGGAGTCTGGGATTGATAGTTTCTCTAGACCAGATGAATGTAGAGAGATTAATACTTCCATTCGCGAAATGGTATCTTTTATGTGGTGTGACAACTCACTTTTTGTCTTGGCAAAATTATCCTCAAACTCTTTTTGAATAAGGGGGAGAATTACAATTTTCAGCTTTTTTTCTTTAGTTAACCGGATTGCATTTTCAGCTGAATCTAAATATGCTCTTGCTGTTGTTGGTTTCTTTTGACGAAAAGGGAGCCGAATTAAATCTAGTAATACACAAGTATCTACAAATAGAATTGGCGTTGGCTCATTGATAATTTCATCTACAGCATCACCGATTTCTAACTGATTGATGCTCATTTTGGTAATTTTTAGAGTAGGTTAGCAATGAAAGTCCTTGCTCATATTCAATAGCTAGCTGAAATGCCATGTCTTCATGCCAACCCTCTTCTTCAACCAACCACCTTTTAAGCCGACTAGAATCAATACTTTCGTTATGCCGCAGCGCCGAGACAATAAAAGCAAACCATCTCTCTTGGTCACAAGGGTGGGAAGTCCCTGTCGATTTATTAGCTGTCCTTGAAAAACTTTTTAACTTTCTATAAGTCTCTTCAGACACCCAATCTTCCATACTCTGGTTATCTGGGGTTATCTTGGCTTTAACAGAATATTTACTGCATAGTGGCTGAAGAAAGTTATTGTAGAACTCCATCAATATGACATTGTATTGATCTTTCGATAACTTTCCCCTTTCTCTGGGGACAATATTTGATATATAAACGATTTCCGGGTTTTTTCTGGCAAAAGCAATTAAGGCCGGCTCTAGAACTTCTGTTCTACCACATGAGAAATAATAAAATTTGACCTTAGATTCTCTGGCTGACTTTTGTTCAAGAGAGATTTCTCTACGCCAGTTTCCCTGTAGAATTTGCTCTAATTCACTAAAAAAATCATCTGCTTTTTCTTCTGGCAAAGGTAGATATAACTCTCGAAAAACTTTCATGATACCTAATATTCCTACTCATTATGGTAGTTTTTGTCGCTCCGGTTTTTTAATCGCATTAATCAAAAAATATCATTTCCCTGGAGAGAAAAAGACAACAGGGAACCAACTACGTCGCAATAACTCATTGGCAAAACTAGGGGTTGTCCACTCAAATAAATTATTTTTGGTGACTGAACCAATGGCAATGGAAGTGATATCAAAATCTACCGCAACATCAAGAGTTTCTAAAAGAGGATTTCCTTGACGAACCTCTGTATTCACCTGCAAACCTAACTTTTCTAACTCCCCTTTCACTTCTTCTAATTTCTTCGTCGCTTCTTGTAGCTTATATTCTACTGGCACTCCGCGACGACCGGCATCATCTACTACCCAACACAACATAATCTTCTCTAAGGAATTTTCCGGGCGATTCTTAGCAATTTCTTTAATACGCTCTAAGAGGTATTGGGCAGAATCGCTGTTGTTGTAAGGTATCAATAAGTAACGATAAAGATGCTCACAACGTAAAGCTAATTCTTCACGGGTATAAGTCGAAATAAGTTGAGGGCGAAGAATGGTTAAGGGTGTTGAGGTTAACTTCCCTAAACCCACCGTTGTACTACCGAAAATCTTTTCTTGCAAAAGACTACGAATGGAGTTTCCCGTCAGAATAACCTCGCTGTCGTAGGTTTCTAGTATCTTAGGAATGTTGTCTAAGGGACGACCAGAAAGAACTTCTGTGACAACTTCCACTCCTGCGGGGACTTCTGCTAATTCTTGGGCAAAACGAGCTTTTGCTGCCTCGATTTTTTCTTTATCAACCCTAGGAACTTCGCAATCTTCTTTGATGGGGACGCAATGGAGAAAAACTATTTGTTTGATGCCACCGCTAGCCAGATTGGATACAAATTTCAACAAGCGATACAAACCGTCAGAAAAGTCTGTGCAGATTAAGCAACGCTGAAACATATTGAATGACAGAATATTAGGGCATCAGGCAAAAAATATCGAATAGCTCGCATTTAAACACTGCGTAGGATATCTAGTCTATTTCTACCTTTCCTTTAACAATAACATCCCTTATCTAACTTTTAACTTTTAACTTGAAAAGTGAACGCCCCGGCATCCCCAGCTTGTTTCGTCTCTTTCTCGCCGAACCTAGCAAGAGATGGAGGTCGCCTCCTTTTTCCTTTTCTGCTGTCTTAGCTATTTAAGGCTATGGCGCAGATTCCAGCCCCCAGTCGTGCTTGAGAAAATCTTTGTACATATTCTCGCGCACCATCATTTGCCCATAAAGTTCGATTAAGAACTTCTGAGCTTGTTCGCGGCTCATCTTTTGTACTTGAGTTTCAAAAGAACGCATATTGAACTTTTGTTCTAAAGATAGTCCCGTTTGTTGAGACATAATCAATAACTCCAAACTACAACTTGATCGAGAAACTAATGACGCAAAAGAGAAATTCACTTTGCTGTCACTCTTCTATTATGATAAGAAAAATGACAAGTGTTTGACAAATAGGCTACTTTATCAAGTAAGGCTTTTCTTCAAACTACCAGAAAAGTAAATTATTGCTTCTACTTTCAGTAACACCTGTGTTATTTTAATCAGGGGTTTGGGAAGAAATTTGCTCAATATAAACAAAAATTTTGAGCAAATCTACCCATCAAGATCAAATTTACTATTTTCTACAGCTAGAGAAGCTAGCTTCAAAGTCTAGAGCATGGTAATTTTAAGATAGTGTAAACATTTTGCAATAATCACGCTCTAGGAATAAAAATCCTATATTTGAAATGCCCACAAAGGCTGTAGAGTATCCAAAGTCTGTTATATAAACTAAAGCCCATCTTGAGCGCACCAACCAATATTGCGAATATTGTCAAGTTTAACTGGGGACTAAATAGCTTAAAGGGAAATCTAGTCAAAAAATTTCCCCTTAACTTATGGAAGCCTAATTGTTTGCCATGCAAGTTTTTTACTAAAATTCAATCTGGAGGTAATTCTCAATGACGATTCGTATCTATGTAGGCAATTTGCCAAAAGACAGCATAGACCGTCAAGAACTGCAAGATATGTTTGCAGAAGTAGATTCAGTATCTACTAAAGTAATCAAAGACCGTAAAACTGGTAAGTGTCGGGGCTTTGCCTTTGTTACAGTACCAACGGACGAAATAGCTGATGAATTTATTGCTAAATTCAACGGTAAGTCTTTCAAAGATACCCCTTTGAAAATTGAAAAGGCTTTACCCAAATCCAAAGCTCAAGAGGATAAAGAAGAGGCTAGTTCTGGTGGCAATAATGCTCCCTCACCCCGTAAAAGTAGTAACAAAAAATCTCGCCGTGGCAATAATTACAGCAACACTGGCAAAGACTCATCCCAACCAGATCCTCGCTGGGCTGACGAATTAGCGAAACTGAAAGAGATGCTAGCTGCCCAAGCAAAGTAAATCTTAAGCGCTAATTGTTATCAGTTTGGAGCAAAGATATCAATAGGAAGCAAAATCAGAAGCAGAAAAGATAGTCAAAGGGAAATTATTACTATCTTTTCTGCTCTATTTATTTGCTTACCCTGAGCAAAACTTGCTCTAAGCCACAACAGTATCACTTCCAAAACTGATAAATGTAGCCTACGGCAAGGCTTGCGCCAACAATGATAAATTTTAAACGAAACAAGGAGTTTTAGGGATGAAAGATTTAGATCCTGTTAAGGTCATGAAACAGGAAGTAGGGAAAGCAGCAGCAGCTTTAGTAGAATCAGACTCAATTGTTGGGTTAGGAACAGGTTCAACTACTGCTTTTGCCATTGAATATTTAGGGGAGCGTCTTAAATCAGGAGAAATTAAAAATATTGTTGGTGTTCCTACTTCTTTCCAAGCTGAAGTTTTAGCTAAAAAATATGGTATTCCTCTCACAAGTTTAGATGCCATAGACCATATTGATATTGCCATTGATGGGGCAGATGAAGTTGACCCTCAAAAGAACTTAATTAAAGGCGGTGGTGCAGCACATACCCGCGAGAAAGTTGTTGATTCTTTAGCGACCAAGTTTGTGGTTGTAGTTGATAGTGGTAAGTTGGTGGAAAAACTGGGTTCAAGCTTCTTGCTTCCAGTAGAAGTAATTCCTATGGCTGTTACTCCAGCAATGCGCGCCATTGAGAAGTTGGGGGGCAAGCCAGAATTACGTATGGGAGTTAAAAAAGCAGGGCCTGTGGTCACAGACCAAGGAAATTTGGTTTTTGATGTTAAGTTCGACTCAATTACTGACCCAGCAAATTTAGAAAAGACGATTAATAATATTCCTGGTGTGTTAGAAAATGGCTTATTCGTTGGGGTTACCGATGTAGTTTTAGTGGGCGAAATTGTTGATGACAAACCTGTAGTTAAGGAAATGTGATGCCAACTACCACGGATTGCCAATCATAGTGAAACTACTCCAGTAATAAAGAAGCAGGCTTCTGTGATTACAGCTTCGCAACTTAGAAATGGTGATGGCTTTAACTCAACAGTACTCGTTAAAATCATTTTAAGCTGATTTTCTCGTTGATTGAGGGGATTTTTACTTTTCAGGAAGCTTGCGATCGCAAATTAGCTTAATTGCACAATTTGTCTTGCTCTGTTCTCCCTTGAGATGATATTATGTATGTGGTGGAAAAGGTGCGCTCTTAGAAACGCTTTTTCAAAGGTATTTTCTAACTCTCTTCAGTTAAGGAATTTTTTTTATTTATTGGCGCTGGTTTTATGATATTATTTTTTTAAAGAAAAATTTTTATAATGGGAATATTTGCGCTTATTTTCAAAACTTACCACTCCCATTGTAATACTCAAAATCAACTTTATCATAAAATTGCGCCTTTAGTTCGTTTAAATTCTTCTTTACTAAAGCTGATTTTAGTTTCACCTAAGTGATGGTGGGCAAACCTGACAAAACTGGTTTAATCGACAACTCGATGGGTTTTTGCCCACCCTACAGTTTCTGCTTCTATCGGCTTCTGCTTCAAAAGCATCTGTCCACAACGCAGCAATATCTTGTTCCGTTGCTTCTTTTGGCAACAAAATTAGATGATATTTATTAGCAGGTTCCACCTTTGCATAGGGAGTTTGTCTCGGTTTTTGGTAAACATGATTAATCTCCTTCACTCTCCTTTCGTCCCTGCTTTGCCCCCTGTACCCAACAACTTAACCTCACCCTCACCGCTAATTTATACCGCCAATTCCACCTCATCCAACTGCATTCCAGAAGAGTCAGGAATTTGCTGCCTTGCCCGACTGAGTAGCCCTCCCATAACGTTAAGAAACTCAGCCATTTTTGCTTCTACTTTCTTGACGCTAACCTGAACACTGCGGCGATAAGTAACCTGGTTTTGTTTCGGGGGATGATAAGGGTTGCGAGGAGAATTCCCTCCCTTGTTACCATCATTTTGTTCTTCAGCAATTTCTTCAGTAATGATCCAGATTGTTTCTGGTTCTGCCATGGTATTTAACTAGGAATATAAATATCTCAATTGTAAAGGAAGGACAAGATTTTAAAAGTAGGGTGTCGTTAGCCGTAGGCGTAACGCACCATCTTAAACTTTATGTGGTGCGTTACGTGCTGAATTAAGTTTTCTGAGTTAGTACCAAGGTTGGTAACAGCACTAACACACCCTACTGGCGTGACACAGCTAAAATTACGTGTTAGGGGGGGTGTTTAGTTTAAGGTTAATCTCACAATTTGACTCAAAACCCGCCCCTCCAGTCTTTTTTACTTGGTGTCGGGTATAAGTACTGATGAAAATTCCCGGTTCTGCCTCTTAATTTTTACTTAAGACAGAACCGGGAAAAAAGACAAATAAACTAAATTAGGAATTTACGCGATCGCAGCCATTTTTACTTCATTGTTGGCTAACAATTCTTGTAATTCTTCTGAGTCAACGGTTTCTTTTTCAATGAGCATTTCTGCTAAGCTGTTCAGGATATGACGGTTGTTCACTAAAACATCTTTGCAACGGTCGTAAGCTTGCTCTACAAGGCAGCGAACTTCATCATCAATGGTTGCCGCTGTTTCATCGGAGAAGTCCCGATCTGAAGCAATGTCGCGACCCATGAAGACGTTTCCTTGCTGGCGACCTAAAGCCACTGGCCCTAAGCGATCGCTCATGCCGTAGCGGGTAATCATTTGTCTGGCTACCTTAGCCACCTGTTGCAGGTCATTAGAGGCCCCTGTAGTTACTTCTTCTTCACCAAAGATGATTTCTTCAGCGATGCGACCACCTAAAGCCACCGACATTTGGTTTTGTAGGTAAGAACGAGAATATAAACCGGAGTCCATACGTTCTTCGCTAGGGGTGAACCAAGTTAAGCCCCCAGCACGGCCACGAGGAATAATACTAATTTTTTGGACAGGATCGTAGTCTGGCATCAAAGCCCCAACTAAAGCGTGACCAGCTTCATGGTAAGCAACTAAAGCTTTACGCTTTTCACTCATCACCCGGTCTTTCTTCTCGGGCCCGGCTAATACCCGGTCAATGGCATCATTAACCTCATCCATGGAAATTTCTGTTAAGTCACGACGGGCAGCTAAAATGGCTGCTTCGTTGAGGAGGTTAGAGAGATCAGCACCAGTGAAACCAGGAGTACGACGGGCAATTTTATCTAAATCTACATCCTTAGCTAAGGTTTTGCCCCTAGCATGAACTTGAAGAATTTCTCTCCTACCAGCATAATCAGGACGATCTACAACCACCTGACGGTCAAAGCGTCCAGGACGGAGTAAAGCCGAATCTAGAACATCAGGACGGTTGGTTGCGGCAATAATAATGATGCCAGTATTGCCTTCAAAACCATCCATTTCGGTGAGGAGTTGGTTTAATGTTTGTTCGCGTTCATCGTTGCCACCCCCTAAACCAGCACCCCTTTGACGACCGACAGCATCAATTTCATCGATGAAGACGATACAAGGAGCATTAGTTTTGGCTTGTTCAAAAAGGTCACGGACACGGGAAGCACCCACACCAACAAACATTTCTACAAACTCAGAACCAGAGATAGAGAAAAAGGGAACTCCCGCTTCTCCGGCTACAGCACGGGCAAGTAGGGTTTTACCTGTTCCTGGAGGCCCTACTAAAAGTACACCTTTAGGAATTTTCGCACCAATGGCGGTGAAGCGGTCAGCATTTTTCAGGAAGTCAACTACTTCGTTTAATTCTAACTTCGCTTGCTCAATCCCAGCTACATCACCAAAGGTAACTTGGGTTTGGGGTTCCATTTGTACCCTAGCTTTAGACTTACCAAAGTTCATGGCTTGGGAACCAGGGCCACTTTGGGCGCGACGCAAGAGGAAAAATAGGCCGACGAATAATAAAACTGGGAAGAAGAGGCTACTTAAGGCTCTAAACCAGAAACTATCATCACTGGGAGGACGCACAGCAATTTCGACATTATTTTCTCTGAGGGTATCAATAAGCTGAGGATCATTGATTAAATTCACCTCGTATTGCTTGCCTGTGGAATCGGTAGCCCAAGCTTTACTGCGATCAGAGCTAAGTTTGACGGTTTCTACTTGATTGTTTCTTACTCCGGTGATTAGTTCGTCATAACGCCAAGTCTCTTGAGCTTCAGGCTGTCGGTCTAAAAGCGCTGTCCCCAAGGCAATGACTACTATTGCTAGTAGTGCATATAGCCCCGCATTACGCCACTTCTTGTTTTTGTTCACGCTTGTAAACTCCTTCTATCAGGTTGAGGATGGGAAAATCTTAATTTCTATATGTTCTTGAACCTGGATGTTTGCTCCAAGTCGAATAGGAAAGATAGGTAAAGCAAGTATTTTGATTTTAACTAACTTCTTATTAACTTATGTTAACGTCTCTCAGGATTTATTCACAAGATGAAAAAGATTGAGTACTCCTAAATCCTAGGACGAAAAAAGGTAAAATTAGCAAGCAACCTCCTTAAATTTCCCTCCCCCATGAAGCTTCGCTCTTTTTTCATTACTCTAGCAGTAGTATCGGTAATCTTACTCTCTTTAGGAGGGGGTAGCTTTTACTGGCTATTAGCTCAAAGTCCCTTATCTTTGTTGCAAGGAGGAGTAAGAAGCGAACCGGCCGCAGCCATTTTCCTACCGAAGCAAACTGCTGTTATGATATCGTTGCTAGTTAATCCTGACCGTTTAGAGAGTTTTCGTCAGTTGGTGGCTGCCCCTGATGAACGGCGAAGGGCGCATCAGGAATTTAATCAACTGAAAAATAGTTTGTTAGCAAATACCGGGCTTGATTATCAAACTGATGTGCGACCTTGGTTAGGAGATGAAGTTACTCTGGCTGTGACTTCTTTGGATTTTGACCGCAATGGGGAAAATGGCACAAAACCAGGTTATTTATTAGCTGTCACCACGAAAGATAAACAGCGTGCAACGGATTTCCTTCAGTTATATTTTGCTAAAGCGACAACATCTGGAACCACAGATTTAGTGTTTGAGGATTATAAAGGAGTTGGGCTTATTTACCAAACTCCTTTAGAGGCTTGCACAGGAGAAGGATGCCCTAAAACTATCGCTAGTGCAGTGGTAGGAGATTTTGTTGTTTTTGCGAATAATCCTAAAGTTTTGCGGGATGCTATTAATAATGTTCAGGCCACAGACTTGAATTTGCAAAATTCTCGTCCCTATCAGCAAGCTTTGCAAACCACTGAAGAAAAAAGGATTGGGGTCGTTTTTGCTGATTTGCCGAAGCTTTCTTCTTGGCTAGCTAGTCAACCAGCCTTAGATACCAACGAAGTTAAGCAACGCTTAGCCGTAGCTTTAGCTTTGAATCGCCAGGGATTGGTAGCAGAGACAGCTTTGATTGGTGCTAAGGATGTAGATGAGCAAGGAGCAGTCTTATCTGAGCCTGTAGAAGCTCTTCAATATATACCTGGTTCTTCTGTTTTGACCTTGGCAGGAGAGGATTTAAACCAACTCTGGGAGGATATTTCAGGAGGGTTAGAGACGGATAACCCCGCAGTGGCAGGATTGTTAACAAGAGCCGTTGCTAGCCTGCAAGGAAATTGGGGACTGAATTTACCCGAAGATATTTTTAGTTGGGTGCAAGGAGAGTATGCCTTGGCTTTGATGCCTCAAAATGCAGCAGGGAAGCAAGATTGGGTATTTGTGGCCGAAAAAACTCCTGAGTCGGAAGCCGCTATTGCTAACTTAGATGATATTGCCAAAAATCAAGGTTTGAGTGTGGGCAAGCTTCCTTTCGGTAAGCAAGATATAACCGCTTGGACAAAGTTAGTTACAGCAGCCCAAAAGCAAAAGCAAACATCGTTACGCTTAGAAGCTGAAGTGGGGGGAGTTCGTCTTAGCACAGAAAAATACGATATCTTTGCCACCTCCCTTGATACTTTATCCTCCGCTTTAGCTGGGAAAGAAACTTCTTTAGTCAATAGCAAAAAATTTGCTCAAGCGATCGCTAATTTACCCAAAGAAAATAACGGCTATCTTTATATTGATTGGCGAGAAAGTGAACCTGCTTTTGCGAAAAATATCCCAGCATTCCGGATTGTTGAATTAGCTGGCCGTCCTTTGTTTGAAAACCTGCGATCGCTAACTTTAAGTAGCAGTGGTAGCAAAAACGGAGTTAGCAGAGCAACAGCTTTCTTTAAGCTCAATGATCAGTAATCAATGATGTCTTCGACAAGGGCAAGCCCTACAATGATGCCTAATGGCAACGGCAAGCCGTACAGTAATCAATGATGCTTAATGGTGATAGCACAGTTGTAGGGGTGACCCGTTTCCTGAGTTTGGTCGATCCACTAGGATGTAAGTTGGATCGCCCGTAAATTAACAAATAGCAACTAGCAATTAGCCATTAGCCATTAGCCATGACAATTACTGTTTCACAAATATGGATTTATCCTCTTAAATCTTGTCGAGGAATTCCTCTTAACCAAGCTGAAGTTACCCCTAAAGGTTTTAAATGGGACAGAGAGTTTATGTTTGTTGATGAAAATGGTCAGTTTTTAACTCAAAGAAAGTATCCAGATTTAGCTAGAATTAAAGTAGAAATTGCTGATAATGCCCTTTCTTTAACCGCAGAAGATAGTAACTTAGAAACTATACAACTTCAACCCACTTTGGAAGGTAAAGAAATTCCTGTTACGGTTTGGCGTAGTCATGTAACCGCTATTGATCAAGGAAATAAAGTAGCTGATTGGTTGCAGAAATTTCTACATGAAACTAGGAATTTCCGCTTAGTTAGACAATCCCCTCAATATCCTAGAAGCGTTAATCCTCAATACGCTATTGCTGAAGATAATACAGTTAGTTTTGCTGATGGTTATCCTTTTTTGTTGACAGCAACGGCTTCTTTGGCAGAGTTGAATAAGAGAATTAAAGAGCATTATCAAAACGAAAAACAACAAGTGCTAATGCAAAGGTTTCGTCCTAATCTTGTCATCAAAACTGAAGAAGCATTTTGGGAAGAAAAATATCAAAATATGCAAATTGGTGAAGTTACTTTTGCTTTAGTTAAATCTTGCGATCGCTGCATAATCACTACCACAGATCAAATTACAGGTAAACGCAATGAACAACAAGAACCCTTAAGGACATTAGGGACTTTTCGTAAATTCCCTAGTCAAGGTATTCTCTTCGGTGAAAACCTCATCCCTCATAATATCGGTACTATTAAAGTAGGGGAAAGGGTTACTTTTATGAATGCTAGTTGCTAGTTGCTAGTTGCTAGTTGCTAGTTGCTAGTTGCTAGTTGCTAGTTGCTAATTGCTAGCGATGTCTTTGATGTCTTTACTGCTCCCTGCTCCCTACTCCCTGCTCCCTTACCCTAGCAATACAATCTAAATACCTGACAGCTTAATAATAAATGATAAATGAAATGGTACAACTCCAATCCCAACCTATAACTTTTGAAGAATTTATTGCTTGGTATCCAGAACAATCAGAATATCACTACGAACTATATAAAGGAACTATTGTTGAGATGCCAAAACCCACAGGTGAACATTCAGAAATCTCTGGATTTCTCAGCTTAGAACTAGGTATTCAATGTCGAAGGAACCAACAATCTTGCTTTGTACCTAAAGAATGTGTGGTTAAACCCTTCCGAGACTATTCTGGATATGAGCCAGATGTTATTGTACTTGATAGGCAAGCCCTTAATAAAGAGCCTTACTGGTCAACAGGTTCTATTATTACAATAGGTACATCAGTGCGCCTTATTGTTGAGGTAGTGAGCAGCAATTGGCGTAATGATTACTATCTTAAAGCGGCAGATTATGAGGAGATGGGTATTGCTGAATACTTAATTGTTGATTACCGTGGTTTGGGAGGTAGGCGGTTTATTGGTAACCCGAAACAACCAACAATTTCTCTGTATCAACTTGTAGATGGAGAATACCAGATTAGTCAATATCGCGGTAATGAAACTATTGAATTCTCAGCATTTCCTGAACTAAATTTGACAGCAGAACAGATATTTAAAGCTGGATTAAGTACCTAATTAATCTCTGTTTTCTGAAGTTGAGAAATGAAAGTAGATTGAGATAAATAAGGTGTCACTAAAACAATTGTCCCGTGGCGACGACCATCAATCAAGGGGTCTTTTTCAAAAATAAATTCGCTATAGTCGGCGAGATCATCAATACCAATTAAATTTAAAAATATTTCAGCGGCTAACCAAATCACTATTTTTATACACGCCTTTTGCCAATTATGTTTCATCGCTATCTTTGCACCCTCAAGTTATGGTAGAGGTTTTTGCTGAGGAGAAAAAGAATCTCAACTATTTGCCTTATCTATCTTCTTCCTCTTTACTTTGCTAATCTTGGTTGAGCGGGAATTTTTATCAAGTTTTTTACCTCAAAACAGAATTATCCTGCTAAAAGCTTACATATAAACTCAGTTTGTGAAGTGCCTTTTCCTTAAAGCTCTAAACAAGATTCTATGAAGATTTGATGAAATTCCCATTAATTATCAAATAGATAGTATTGTCTGAAGCTGACTGTTTGCTATGAACTTTTTACTATCTTTATCCCTCACTTTAAGGCTTATTAAATAATTAAAATGACAATCCGCGATGCTACTAAAGCAGACTTACCAACCATTGTCGAGATTTACAACGCAACTATTCCTGGTGGCACTGCCACAGCAGATACAAAACCTGTTTCTGTGGTTAGTCGCTTAAGTTGGTTTCAAGATCATGACCCTATTCATCGTCCTATTTGGGTCAAGGAAAACGAGGAGGGCAAGATTATTGGTTGGTTGAGTTTCCAGTCTTTCTATGGTCGTCCTGCCTATAGAGGGACAACAGAATTAAGTATCTATGTTGCTTCTGAATATCGTCGCCAAGGTTTAGGTAAACAGCTTTTGCAACGTGCTGTTGACCAAAGTCAAAAATTAGAGATTCATACTTTGCTGGGCTTTATTTTTGCTCACAATGAAGCAAGTTTACGATTATTTGATCAGTTTAGCTTTCGGGAATGGGGTTATTTGCCTAGGGTTGCTGAGTTAGATGGAGTTGAACGAGATTTGGTTATTTTGGGTAGGCGTATGAGGTGAAGTTCCAGATTTTTAAAGCTTATAGCCCCAGCCATCCTTTAATTAATTCCTTAAGTCCAAAGACAGCTTGCCAACCAAAAACGAATCCCAAGGTAATTAAACTCAGAGTCATAACAATACCTCCGAAGCAAGCTAACGAACCTAATAAAAGAAATAAGCCGTCAGTTTCTAAAAAACCCAAAGCAAGTAAAAAGATGCCTAGAGAGGGGAGAGTGTTGGTTAAAGGTATGGGCAAGCACATACACAAACCACACAGCAAGATTAACAATCCGTATAACCTAGTATGTTTATGGAGTAAAGGGAGGCGTGGTTTGACAAACTTTTCAAAAAAGTTGATGAATTTGAGGGCGAGTTTGAGAAATTTGCCATCTTGGGCAATATGTATACGTCTTTTACCAATAAAATTAGGCAGCCAAGGCCTTTCTCTAGCAATAACCATTTGCCACCCCAAGGCAGCTAGGGCTAAACCAAAGGGTGTTGCATAACCGGGGGCAGGAATGGGCAGGGCTGAAGGCAAGGCTAAGATAGCGAGTAAAAAACCATAGCCATGTTCCGGAAATTTCTGCAAGATGCCATTGAGGCTTAGTTTCTTTTCTGTGGAAAAGATATCGACAATAGCTTGACTGAGAGTTGACATAGTTTTTTACTTGAGATCAGATTAGCCATACAATAGAAATTATTGGCCAAAAGTTTCTTTTATGCCAATGGCAAACTGTCTACCTTTGACTTAAATTAGAGTCAATTATCCAGATTTTCCATCACATACGCAAAATTACATCTGTAGCCCCAACTCATGTTACAGTACGATTTGTCCCGCCTTCCTACTGCCGAAGAATTACCCTCCACTGACTTTAAACCTGTGGATAATGAACTGCAAAGATTTGTCCCCTTCCTACTGCAACAAATTCTCTACTTTATCTGGCCTGAACGGGATGATATCTTCTTTGGTATGGATATTGGTTACTACTATGACTCTAGTCAGCCTGCTATTTCTCCTGATGGGTTTTTAAGTATTGGTGTACCGAAAAGGAAAAGATACACCAGCAATCCAAACCGAGATGGTAGGCTGAGTTATATACTCTGGGAAGAAAATTATGTTGTTCCTGTACTGGTTTTAGAATGTGTTTCTCAAAATTATGGTGGGGAGTACGATACGAAAAAGGACAAGTATGCTCAGTTAGGAATACTCTACTATGTAATTTATGATAGCGGTCGTTACTATTCAGAAAAAGGTAGTAAGAGTAAAGGAGAAGCTTTTGAAGTACATCGCTTAGAAAAAGGAAGGTATGTACGACAAGCAGGGGAACCTGTGTGGTTGCCAGAAATAGGCTTAGGAATAGGTAGAGAAACTAGAGAGTTTAATACTTGGAGGCGGGAATGGTTGTATTGGTACGACAAACAAGGCGATCGTTATCCTTCCCCCGATGAAATAGCCCAGCAAGAAAAAGCTAGGGCTGAAGTATTAGCTGCTAAGTTAAGAGATTTAGGTATTGATCCAGACCAGCTTTAAGCTACTATACTTGCAGGTCGCAATCCTCTTAGTTCATTTTAATTTGTAGAAATTCTTTTTCTGTTGGTAGTGACAAGCTTTCCAACATCTTTTTACGTCGATTTCTCTCTTCTAATAATTGTTCCTCAGCAGCGAGCGCATCTGTTTCCTCAATTGCTTTTGGATCAATAGAATTATTTGTATTGTTGAGGATAACTACACCAGCAATAGATACCGCGATCGCTGCAATAGTTGTTAAATAAATTCTCTTTCTCATCAGTTTCCCCATTTTGCTCTTGAATTAGCTTTATCGTCTACCTGTACACCAAGGTTAGATGGAAACAGGATTAACTGCGATCGCAACACAAAGATATTAAGCAACAAGAAATAGTATCTTCAGTTATTACTTACGCGATGTGCAACTTTCAGTAACTGACACCAAATCGGTTGATGGAGAATCTTTATAAAATTGTGAGAATAAAAATCTCAAATCTGTTCCAGTGTAGCCTAACGGCAACGCTACGCTAACCCTACACCTTAAAATCTTAAAAACCATACTAGAGTCCTATTTAGGATGACATCTAGTTCTCATCAAAACCGAACCCCTAGTCTATTAAAATAGACTTTACATACTAGCCAGGAACTTAAGTTCCTGGCTGGCGGGCTAGCTGATAAACAAGGTGATTCCTCAATTGCACACCACGTTACTTATTACTTCCCCCTTTCTCCCCTCACTCGCAAGTAATCGAAAGATCATCTACCCAAACACGAGGACAAACCCCACCCGGAGTCACTTCTGCTTCCTTTTCCACATAAACAATTGCTTGCAACAACTCCCTAAAGTCTCCAGCAATGGTAGCAGAATCGATGCTAGTGCGTTTACCTTTTTCAATTAACCAACCATCAAAAGGTAAAGAAAAGGAACCTTGCAAAGCGTTTACTCCAGCATGGAGGGCGCTTAAATCATCGATCAAGATAACTTTTTCTGCTTCCTCTAAACTGTATTTCTGTTCGGCTGCTTCTCCTGCAAACACATGGTAATAATGAGGACTGACGGTTACTTTCGCCCCGCTATTAGCATTGCCAGTAGGTTGGGTATTCATGCGTTTTGCTGTTCCTGCACTGTGGAGGAAATTCATTAATACCCCTTTATCAATTAAGGGAACACAACGAGTCGGAGTTCCTTCTCCGTCAAAGGTTTCCGCCGCAACATTTTCTGGATGCAAGGGATTATCGTTAACTGAAAGTAGGCCAGAAGCAATCAATTTGCCTAAAGATTCTGGAGTTGACAAACTACGATTGTCAAGGACACTCTGGGCATTAAAGAGGTTAGAAAATGCTCCCAACAAACCTAAAAATGCTTCAGCAGAGAAGACAACGCGGTATTTACCTGTGGGAATTTTATGATAATCAAGATGACTAATGGTTTTTTGTAGTGCTTCTTGCAAACAATCTTCTACAGGTAATTTAGCTACACTGGGGCTAACTTTATAACTCCCGGCACTGCGAGGCTTTTTGCCTTCTTCTTCAGTGGTGGTATAAAGATAAACCGCAGCATAGGAACGTTCTTCTTTACGCAATGCACCTTCACTGTTTAAATAAAAACGATCTACATCCTGCTGACTTAAGCCGTTGTAGGGAACTTGTTTAATGGCAGGGTGGGCATTAACTAATTCTTGTTCCAATTTCACCAACTGCTCAATCAACTGAGAAACCGGGGCTTGTTCAGCTTTGCCATTCTCTACCTCAGCAGCATTAGCTTTGGCTTCAGGGCTAAAATCCGGTACGTTTTCTGTTACCCCAAAGTAACTTGCTTCTTGGGCAGTTTGCAAAGCTAATTCAATACCTCTAGGATCAACATCGGTGGTAGATGTCACTCCCATAGTATTTTTTTCATTCCAAACCCGCACAATGACATTAGAACGGTTAGAAGCCTTAACCTGCTTCGGTTCACCACTATCTACTTGTACACTAGTTTGGTCAACAGTGGAACCATAAATGTCGTATTTGTTAATGCCAAGTTGCTTGGCACTAGTTTGGGCATAGTTCGCTATTTCTTTGATTGCAGTCATCTTTTGTTCGATAATAGGTAAACGTTGCAAATAACAGGCGACCCAATGTAGATTATTATTGCTCAAAAATACTTGACAAACGGGTCGCCCCTACATTTGTCATTCTTCAGCTAGCCATTGTCGCAAGCATCACTAATAACTGTTCATTGATGCCTAACGGCAACGGCAAGCCGTACATTGATAACTGATTACCTTCCGCCTACGGTAATGGAGTCAACTTTGAGATGGGGCTGTCCTACGGTGACGTAAATACTACCGCTAATGGAGCCACAGAAGCCAGCAGCAAGCCCTAAGTCTTCTGAACACATGGAAATACGATTCATGATGTCTTTGGCTTCACCGATGAGTATGGCTCCTTTGAGAGGTTTGGTAATTTTGCCATTTTCAATTAAGTAAGCTTCTTCTACCCCAAAGTTAAATTCTCCTGTGGGGCCAGACACTGCCGCCGCCCATTTTCTTACAATAGATACCTTTGTCCACAGAAGCAAACAAATCATCTACAGAATGATCTCCTGGTGCAATGTAGGTGTTACGCATTCTGGATGCAGCCGCGAAGGTGTAGTTTTGACGACGACCACTTCCGGTGCGAGGATGGCCAGTGCGTACTGAACCGGCCCTGTCTGCTAAGAAGTTTTTGAGGATACCATTTTCAATTAATAAGGTACGTTGTGCAGGCATCCCTTCATCGTCCATGTCAATTGTTCCAAAGGCATTGTCACTACGCCCTTCATCCCAAGCTGTTAAGCTTTCATGGGCAATCTTTTCACCTTTTTTATCCATGAAAGGAGTAGTTTTCCGTTCAATTTGGGTGGTTTCTAAAAGGTGTCCACAGGCTTCATGGAAGATGACACCACCGAACTTATTAGCCATAATAATGGGGTAAGTTCCTGCTTCTACATAATCGGCGTAGAGCATTTTTCCGGCACTTTCTGCTAACTCTGCGGTGGATGATTGATAATCCCAGTTGCGGAGGAAAGCAGGGTTGCTGGTGTCTCCATCCCGTAAAGCATTGGAGGTACGATTTGCCCCATCTGCACAGAGGACGTTGATACCAATAGATTGAGTTAAGCGAATATCCCTAGCAAAAGTGCCATCGCTTGAAGCTACCATCACCTCTTGCCAGTCTCGAAAATATCTACCTTGGCGAGATTGCAGGTGAGAAGCTTTTTTTTCTAGGGCTGTATTTGCATCCAACAATACTTCTCCCATTTCCCGGATGGAACTACATTGAGTTAACCAACCATCCTTATTACCTACGGTAGCGTAATCTCGGAACAGTTCTAGGTTGATTTCGGGAATACTAGCATTGGGGGCAGGGAGTTGCAAACCTAAGATGGAAAGCCCTTTTTCTAAAATCGCTTTTAAACCAGAAAAGGAAACATCATTAGTACTAACATAACAATCTGCCGTACCACGAAAAACCCTTACACCTGCGCCTGTGGAAAGTCGGGGGGTAATGCTAGTGATTTTTTCATCTTCTGCTAAGCAGCTAATATAATTAACCCTTTCTAAGAAAAATTCCACAAAATCTGCACCTGCGGCTCGACCTAATCCTAACAGAGTTGCGAGGGGGGCTTCCCAAGTTTGGTCAAATTTATCTGTGGTAAAGTCGTAGCTAAGTTTAGGTAGTTCTTTGGATAAAAGTAATGTGGTTGAAGGCATAAAATATTTTCGCTTAAATTAAAGATGTAGCTCTATCTTTGAGTCTAGCAAAATGTTATTCTTTTGGTCTGAGAGAGTGATTGGAAAAGGAGATGATCAGAAACAGGACTTACCCACTCAGCAATTGTCGTCCTGTTGTTGATGAAGAAGACGAATAAAAAGTAGGGTGTCGTTAGCCGTAGGCGTAACGCACCGCAAACTCTGAAGAGGATATTATTCTCGGTTTACATCCAGGTTATAAGCGCCGTTATACAGGCTATGGGGGCAGCTCAGCTGTGGTTTGAATAAGGGGAATCGCAACTCCACCTCTAATCATCAGCAATACAAAAAACTCAAGCGGGCGGCGGGAATCGAACCCGCATCATTAGCTTGGAAGGCTAAGGTTTTACCACTAAACTACGCCCGCAGTCTATAATTAAATAAGGTTAACATAAATTGCCACTGTTTGCAGAAAAATTAGAAGGGATTGGTACTTAATTGGAGATGGTAGGAATAAGCGACAAATTCTCCTTCTACAACCGTAGGATTAAACTCCCAGTCTTGAAGAATCTCTGTGGCTAAGGCTTGGGCGGCTGCTGGACTAATGTTGCCTTGCTGAACTATTACAGTAGAATTAGGCTCAACATTGGCTTTACCATTAGTCTCAACTATAATAATCACCTCAAAAGTTAAAGGCTGTTTGGTAGGAAGATTCAGAGCATTGAGATTTTTAAACAGAGCCTTGTCGTTGGGTTTAATGGTTGCTGGTTGATCAATAGTATCAACATCTTGACCCGGATTGTCTATGTTTGTCCCTGTACGTTCAAATCGACCCACCTTAACTGTAAATCCTTGATTACCTTCAGGAAGACCAGGAGAAGGAGTAGGATTAGGAGTAGGATTAGGAGAGACTCTTGGTTTTGGTGTTGGAGTGGGGCTAGTTGAGGGAGATAGAGTAGGCGAGGGGGATGGAGTAGGAGGTTGATTAGGTTGGGGTGGAAGAGTGGGAATCTGTTTGCTGTTTGGGATTGTAGGTGGCTTTTGAGGCGGAATACTAGCTTTGGGAGTATCTACAGGAGATTGATTAGCCTTAACCGCAATAATGTCGATGGGAATAGTTGCTTTTTCATCTCCCTTAGCACGATTGGGTAAGAATAGCCCCCATAATAACCAGAAACATAAGCCATGAATTGCTAAGGAACCTAATGCAACCATACCCCATAAACCTGGTGGATCTTGGTGGGAGTTTTTAAACATAGTTGCTAATGGCTAGTTGCTAGTTGTAAAAGGCAATTCTTACCTTTGAAGTATAATAGCAACAGCTAAGGAATGTTCAACCTCACTAACCTTTTGCCGTTGCCGTTAGGCATCATTGATTAACTCCCTGTGCCAAAAGCGCGATCCCCTGCATCTCCTAAACCAGGAACAATAAAACCTTGCTCATTTAATGCTTCATCAATAATTGCTGTATAAATATTGAGACTAGGGTAAGTTTGGCCCAACTTTTGTAAGGCTGGTGGGGCCGCCACTACAGAAATTATTCTCATTAAACCAGGATCTGCACCACTACTAGTTAATTTTTCCATTGCTGCCATAATAGAACCCCCAGTAGCTAGCATTGGATCTAGGATAATGATACGGGTTTGAGGGGGAAACTGTTTGGGTAAATTATCTAAATAGCAAGTTGGTTTGAGAGTTTCTTCATCCCTCGCTAAACCAAGATGATAGGTTGAAACTATGGGTAAAACAGTTTGCGCTCCATCTAACAAAGTTAACCCTGCCCGTAAAATTGGGACAACGGCTATGGGGACTTGAGGGTTAATCGTGACTCCTGAAGCTTGGGCGAGGGGGGTTTGTATTTGCACCTCTTCCCCAGGCAACCAATTACGCACCGCCTCATAAGTTAACCAACGCCCCAATTCTGTCATAGCACTTTTGAACATCACAGAAGGGGTTTGGTGATCGCGGGCTACAGCCAGCCAATGCTTAATTAAGGGATGATCGGGAACGTAAACACGTAATTGCAAAGCCATATCAATGATCAATGATCAGTTATCAATGATTATTGTACGGCTTGCCGTTACCGTTAGGCATCAGTTGTTAATTTTGCTTGTTGCCATTGGGAATTAACTATAGAGGTTGAAGCTATCATAAATTCAACCTCAGTTTAGTGAGGATTCTTTAATCTCTTAACCTCACTCCAACCCTTGATAAGTTATTGAGAAATATTTCTCTTAGTGTTGACATGTTTTATCAATAAGTCTATATTTGATTTCAGTGTTCTCCTCTCTTAAGAGATCGGCAGGTAGGATTGGTTAGCAGGCAAGGCATGGCTAACCAGTCTCCTCTTTCTTTTTGGCTTTAAGATATATAAGGTTGGAATAAGATACTTAAACAATGGAGACAAAGGTATGATTCGCTGGATATTGACTCTATTTTGCTTTTGCTACTTTTTGAGTATTGCCACACCAGTTATGGCGCAAGAAGCTGATTTACCTGCTGTGACGCAACAACAATTGCAAAAAGGGGAAGAAACGGCTCAAAAAGCTTTGAATGCTGCCCAAAGAGGAGATTTTGTTACCGCAGAGGAGTATTGGACAGAGTTAACAGAAGCGTTTCCCACTAACCCAGCGGTATGGAGTAATCGAGGCAACATACGAGTTAGCCAAAATAAATTAGTAGAGGCGATCGCCGATTTTGATAAATCCATTCAGTTAGCCCCAGAGGCAGCAGATCCCTATTTAAACAGAGGTGCGGCTTATGAAGGGCAGGGGCGCTGGCAAGAAGCTTTAGCCGATTATGAAAAAGTTTTAAGTATTGCTCCCGAAGAACCTTTAGCGTACAATAACCGAGGTAATGCGAAAGCGGGGCAAGGACGCTGGGAAGAAGCCCTACAAGACTATGAGAAAGCAGCAGACATGGCTCCTGAGTTTGCTTTCGCCCGTGCTAATTATGCCTTAGCCGCTTATCAAACAAATCGCCAAGAAAAAGCATTGCGTACCATGCGTAACCTAGTACGCAAGTATCCCATGTTTCCTGATATGCGGGCAGCCCTAACCGCAGCACTTTGGCAACAAGGACAACAAGGAGAAGCAGAAAGCAACTGGGTAGCAGCAGTTGGTATTGACAATCGTTATCAAGATATTGATTGGGTAAAAAATGTTCGACGCTGGCCTCCTAAAATGGTGGTGGCTTTGGAAAAGTTTCTTAGTTTAGAGTGATTGTGGAAACTGGGTGACTGGGAAAGGGGTAGGCTGTTATGCTGTTCTCGTACTGATGAGGTAAGCTTTGTTTATTTCCATATTTCAACTAGCCATTAGCCACTAGCCATTAGCAAAAACAAGAATCTAGACTGTACCTCACGCTTACTCTTGTATTGCTTATTACTTGATTTCTCTAACTCTTTCCGAATAATCCTGGGGACGCGATCGCCGAAAGCTTTTTAAAGCTGTTTGGCGTAAACTTAAAGGTAGGTAAGATAAAAGAAAACCCAAAGTGGATTTTTTGGAGTTTCCTAACACCTTTTCTGCTACTTGTAAAAGTTTTCTTCCTGCTGCTGCTTCACCATTTTCAATTAACCTTAAACCTAAAGCTTGTTGAGTTCCTGCCAACTTATATTGTCTGTCTTTTTCTAATTCTGAATCAGGAAATCGATAACTATCAATACAAAATACTTTCGCTTTTAAAAAATGGAGATTTTGTCTTAAGCTAGTTTGCTGTCCGTGGAAGCGATATTCCATTAATAATTCCGGTAAGAAATAACCTTTTTTCCCCGCTAAAGCTAAGCGTACCAACAAGTCAAAATCCTCACAACCATCAGCTTCCGGACGCATATAATCAATTTCTTGTAAACAAGCATAGTGAAAAAGAGTAGAACCAACTTGTAAGCTTTGTTTTTGGAAAGTTTCTCTCATCAAATCGGAAATTATTCCTGTTTGAAGATTATCTTTCCCCCACTTAGCAGAATTTTCTTTCGTTGCTTCTTCATCCCGTTTTCCTTGGCTATTAATAACCCAGTGATCTGTACAAACAAAATCCACTTCAGGATGATGATCTAAAACTGCTACAGTTTTGGCTAAAAATTCCGGAGTTAAGCTATCATCATCATCGAATTTAATAAAATACTCTCCCTTTGCGGACTCAAAACCGGAACGCATATTACGACTACGGCCGATATTTTGGGGATGACGGAGATAATTAAGGCGAGGATCTTCCCATTTACTGACGACTTCTGGAGTATCATCAGTGGAACCATCATCGCAGATAATTAGTTCAAAATCTTGGTAAGTTTGGTTAAGTACGCTGTTAACAGAATAAGCTAAATAATCAGAACGATTATAAGTGGGTATACAAACACTAACTTTAGGCATAATCAGGTATTGGCGAGTGATAACTATACAGCTTGTTGTTGCCGTTAGGCATGATTGAGTTATAACGGTATAGGAATTCCAGCGTAGCATCCATATTTACTCATCATCTTTAGGAAAGGGTGACCCAACTAAATTGATTTGTAGTCGCCTAAGATAATGGAGACGGGTTGCCCCTACTACACCGGTTAATGTTTAATGGTAAATGTTAAATGATACTACCCCCAGTTGCAGTCATTATTCCCGTTTATAATGGCGAAGCAGATCTGCCTAATCTGGTGGATTGTTTATTATGCCAAACCTATCCTGCTGAATTGGTGGAGTATTTGTTAGTAGATAACAATAGTGGCGATCGCACCGCAAAACTTATTCAGGAGGCTGAGGAGAAAGCTAAGTTTCAAGGTATTACCCTACATTACCTCTCTGAAGACCAAATCCAAAGTTCCTATGCAGCTAGGAATAAAGGGATTCAAGCCACCAAAGCAGAAATTCTCGCTTTTACCGATGCCGATTGTCGTCCCCAACCAGATTGGTTGATGAAACTAATTCCCCCTTTTGCTAAGCCGGAAATTGGTTTAGTGGTAGGAGAAATCCTCGCCTTACCTGGTAACACTCTCCTGGAAAAACACGCTGAGGGGCAAGGTATTTTATCCCAGAAGAATACCCTAGCACATTCGTTTTGTCCCTATGGTCAAACAGCAAACTTAGCAGTCAGGAGAAAAGCCTTTGCAGAAGTTGGTTTGTTCCGTCCTTACCTTACCACAGGGGGAGATGCAGATATGTGTTGGCGCATCCAAAAAGAGGCTTTCTGGCAACTCCATTTTGCCGAAGATGCCATCATCCGTCACCGTCACCGTGAGACAATCAAAGAATTAGCCAGTCAATGGCGCAGATATGGACGATCTAACCTTTACTTAAACCAACTCCACGGCATTCCCCTACGTCCTAAAGTTGAGAAGAAGTATTACCTTTTTTTACTTACTCGTTGGTTATTAAAAGAACTACCTTTGAATGTAGTTAAAGCCCTGCTTGGGAAAACTAATTATATAAATGCGATCGCAACTCCGATTAATGTTTTTTGTATCAAAGCTAGGGATGAAGGTCAAGCTCAAGCAAGTTTACCTGAAGAAGCTAAGCAAATCCCCTCTTATTTTGACAGGGTTACTGGGGGAAGTAATAAGTAATAAGTAATAAGTTAAGAATATACTATTTCCTTACACGATTAGCAATTAGCAATTAGCCACTAGCCACTAGCAATATGAAAATTTCTGCCATCATTTGTACCCATAACCGAGATAATTATCTTGGTGCAGCTATTGATAGTTTACTCGAACAGGATTTTGCTGATTATGAAGTTTTAGTAGTTGATAATGCTTCTACTGATAATACTCGTAAAGTAGTAGAAGAGCGTCTTGAGCATCCTCGTTTGCGTTATCTTTATGAATCCACCCTGGGCTTATCTGCTGCCCGTAATCGAGGTGCAAAAGAGACATCCGGAGAGATTATTGCTTATTTAGATGATGATGCTGAAGCGAGTCGTCAATGGTTAAAAGAATTGGTTGTTGCTTATGAAAATAACGATAAATTAGCGGTGGCTGGCGGAAAAGTGACCTTGATTTGGCCTGAAGATATGACCCCTCCTCAATGGATTTCTCAAGAACTATCAGGTAATTTAGGTTACTATGATTTAGGAGATGAAGTAGTTTTAATTACCGAGCCGGGCTTAACTCCTAGGGGGCTAAATTATTCCTTACGTCGCACTTTTCTCGACTCCATTGGTGGCTTTGATATTAACTTAGGCAGAGTGGGCAAAAACTTACTTTCCAACGAAGAATTATATATGACCGAACTTGCTTTGCAAAAAGGTTGGCAAGTCGCCTATATTCCCAAAGCATTAGCTGCCCATAATGTCTCTCTTGAGCGTACCAAACCGGGCTGGTTTTTGTCTCGTAGTTGGTGGCAAGGAATTAGTGAATGTTATCGTGAAGAGGTGGCAGGGAGGACAGGCTGGCAGCAAATTGAAAGAGGTTCAGAACGTATTGTCCGAGGGTTATATAAGTCTCTAAAGTACTTCCGTAACCCGGCAGTGCGTTTTGATAATTTCGCTTATGCTTATGGTCAATTTGGTTATTTAAAAGCAGTTATTCAACATTGGCTTTCTATTAAGTAGATGCAACTGGTAGACTGGGGGATTTATTTACGGTTTTCAATATTGGTGGTGACAAATATCGTTTGATCGCTTTTATTGATTACAAATACCAGAAAATCTTTATTCGCCATGTTCTCACTCATAGTGACTATAGCAAAGATACTTGGAAAAAAGACAACTGGTATAAGTAATATGACTTGGAAAGCTAATTATCCCATAGCTAATTAAGCTCATCTTAGGAACCTGATTAATATCTATATTCTGAAAAGCTTGTTCAGCAAGCTTTTCAGGAATAATTTCAGGTAAGTTAATAGAGGACAATATGTTTACTGCTTCTTCAGATAATTATCTTGAACTTCTCAATCAGTTTCCACCTCGTCCTATCAAATCAGAGGCAGAATTTATTGCAGTTCAAGAAGTAATTGATACTTTACTAGACTCAGACCAAATTACATCTGATCAACAGGATTATCTTAATTTACTTGGTCTATTAATTCATGAATATGAGGAGAAAATAATACCTATACCAGATTTATACGGTGTAGAATTATTGAAAGCATTAATTGATGAATCTCAGCTTAAACAGAAGGATTTAGTACCGATTTTCAAAACTGAGTCCATCGTTTCTGCAATTCTCAACGGCCAACGTAAGTTCACTGTAGAACATATTGAAAAACTAGCTAAGTTTTTTCATATATCTTCATCCGCATTTTTTCCTCAGTAATTGGTTGACAGTTCCTACTGAATTTCAACTAATAAATAGAATACTGTTTGAGGGTGTAAGAACCAAATGGCACTACTACAATACAATAAAAATTAAAAAGCTAAGTACTTCACCTCTAATTCTTACTATCTTGCCCTTAAATTTATGAGTAAATACAAGACAAAAAAAATTATTTTTTGGTTCTCTACATTACTTATAAGTAGTTTATTATTCTACTTCCTTGCTTATAAAAGAGGTTACTTGCCTCCTCCTCATCAACTTGCAGAGTTGTTCAATCTTAATAATTCTTCGCCGCAAAAACTTAAACATCCTGCCTTAGCTAACAATGATTTACTCAACTATGAACAATCTTTAAACGAACTAATCAATCAACCCCTTGATAAAAGTGCCACTTCTATTTTAATTGAGAAAAGTAAATACCGTCTGACAATTTACTATCAACAAACTCCTCTTAAAGCTTATCCAGTTGTTTTCGGCCCTAATCCTCAAGGAGACAAACTTAAAGAAGGGGACATGAAAACTCCAGAGGGAATGTACTCTATTCGTGACCTTTATCCTCATCCTAATTGGTCAAAATTTCTCTGGTTAGATTATCCGAATGCTGATTCTTGGGGTGAACATTGGCAAGCAAAAAGAGAGGGGAAGATTAATCCCTTAGCTACCATTGGTGGGCAAATTGGCATTCATGGTGTTCCCCCAGGACAAGATAATTTGATTGAGGAAGGTGATAATTGGACTTGGGGTTGTATTTCCTTAATGAATGCTGATGTTGAGGAAATATATCAAGTAGTTAAGGTTGGTACAAAAGTGGAAATTAGACTATAGTAGGGGCGAGTTTCATTAAGATTTTAGATGATTACCAAATATTTACAGAAACCCGCCCTTACTTACAAAAACTGATTTTAGGAAAAGACAACTTCTTTGTTTCAAAATAAAGACTCATGGTAAATATAATAAATTTTCTTGAGGTTGAGGAATTAGCTGATGATTAGTAGAAAACAAAGTCAGTGCTTTAAACAGAGTAAAGAGATAATCACAAAATCTATTAAGGGCTTTGCCTACTGGTGCGAAAATCGAGAAGATTTAACTAGTGCGGCTCTACATACTGTTGAGGAAAGCTGAAACTAAAGATTGCCAACTTGCTGAGAGACAACTGACTAACTATCAAAGTAAAAATAATGCTAAAACTTTACCATCAACCCATTTCTGCCAACTCCCGCCGGGTTTGGATTGCACTTTTAGAAAAATGTCTTGCTTTTGAAGAAGTTATTATCAAATTAGACGGAGATCAATTTGCACCGGATTTTATTAAAATCAGTCCTTTTCACCGCGTTCCTGTTTTAATAGATAATGATTTAATTTTAGTAGAATCTCTGGCTATTCTCAATTACTTAGAAGCTAAATATCCCACTCCTACTTTATTACCAAAAGAACCTCAAGCTTTTGCTAAGGTAAGTATGGTGCAAATGGTGACAATTAATGAATTACTACCCGCTATGACCAGGTTAACAACTGAAGCTGTGGGTATAACTCAAGAACCAGAAAAGGCTGAAAAAGCGAAGCAGAAAGTTTTGGATGTGTTGAACTTTTTTGAGCAATTATTAGGTGAAGATAAATATTTCAGCGGTAATAATTTAACCTTAGCAGATATAACGGCAGGGACAGTTATACCAACTTTACCAATGGTTGGAGTGCCTTTGGGTAATCATCCTAAATTAGCTGCTTGGAGTGAGCATTTAATGAGTCGTGATAGCTGGCAAAAAACGCAGTTTACACAAGAAGAAGTAGAAGCTTTTATCCCTCATATGAAAGTTTTGATAAAATCTTACATGGATAAGTAATACCAAATCCGGTTTAAATAGCATAAGTTACCGGTGAGGGTAGGGAGTAGGGAGTAGGGAGTAGGGAGCAGTCAGTAGGGGTTAGCAATTAGCAACTAACAATTTGATATAATACACTCCCCTAGATGAAGCAGGAAAAATTATGGTTGCGTCACCAACTACCTCTCTTTCTTTAACAGAAATAGCTCAAAAAACTCGCCAAGCAGCACGGCAATTAAGCGTATTATCCACTGCCGAACGCAATGACGCTATTGAAGCGATCGCTCAATCTTTAGAGCAGTATACTCCAGAAATTCTTGCTGCCAATGAAGCAGATTGTCAGCAAGCTAAATCAGCCATGATTCCTCAAGCTTTGTATGCACGGCTAAAGATGGATAGTACTAAATTAGAAGCTGCGATCACTGGGGTAAGAAATGTAGGAAAACTTACTGATCCTGTCGGTAAGGTACAAATTAAACGAGAATTAGATGAAGGATTAATTCTCCAACGTATTACTTGCCCTTTAGGGGTATTAGGAATTATCTTTGAAGCCCGTCCAGATGCTTTGATTCAAATTACTAGTTTAGCGATAAAATCAGGCAACGGAGTAATTTTAAAAGGTGGTAAAGAAGCCCTCAATTCTTGTCAAGAATTAGTTAAAGCGGTTCAAAAAGGCTTAAGCAAAACAAAAGTTAACCCCCAAGCTGTACAACTCCTCACCACCAGAGAAGAAATTCGCGCTTTACTAGATTTAGATGAATATGTTGATTTAATTATTCCCAGAGGTTCTAATTCTTTTGTGCGCTACGTCCAGGATAATACTCGTATTCCTGTTTTAGGTCATGCTGACGGGATTTGTCATTTATATATTGATAAAGCCGCAGATTTAGATAAAGCAATTGCCATTACCGTAGATGCAAAAACACAATATCCCGCTGCTTGTAATGCTGTAGAAACTCTCTTAGTCCATCAAAAAATAGCAGCCACTTTCCTACCGCAACTAGCTAAGAGTTTGCAAGACAAAAAGGTAGAATTACGAGGAGATCAAGCAACCCTAGAAATTATTAATATTCAACCAGCGACTGTAGAAGATTGGGGGATAGAATATAGTGACTTAATTCTCGCTATTAAAATAGTTGATTCTGTAGAAACTGGAATTGCCCATATTAATACCTACGGTTCTAAACACACTGATGCCATCGTTACAGAAGATGA
The DNA here is from genome assembly GCA_963793425.1 of uncultured cyanobacterium. Classification (GTDB taxonomy): domain Bacteria; phylum Cyanobacteriota; class Cyanobacteriia; order Cyanobacteriales; family CAWCAG01; genus CAWCAG01. Next base: position 928,146 of record CAWCAG010000005.1, read on the forward strand.
AAAGGCTGCTGCCACATTCCAAAACCAAGTTGATGCCGCAGGAGTTTTTCACAATTGTTCTACCCGTTTTTCTGATGGTTTTCGTTACGGTTTTGGTGCTGAAGTTGGCATTAGTACTCAACAAATGCCTCCTCGTGGTCCTGTGGGCTTAGAAGGCTTAGTTACTTATAAATATAAGTTAATAGGAAATGGCCATGTTGCAGCCACTTACTCCGGCCCGCAAGCAAAATCTTTTACCCACAAAGAGTTGTAAGCAAAAAACAAATTAGGGAGAAAATAGAGTGGTTTTCTCCCTAATTTGATCACTTTATTTAATGACGATGACTCTAGTCGCCGAAGATTCTTTCTAAAACATTGCCAGTGCCTTCTGCGGCTTCTTGGGCTTTATTTTTAGTTACGCCAATATCTCTTTGGACTTTACCTTTAACTTCCTTAGCAGCACCTTCAATACTGTTGTCTGCTCCTCTCAAGTTTTGTTGAGTTTTACCAACTGCTCTGTTTAAATTACCTTTTACTTGGTCAGTGCTTCCTGCACCAAAAACATCATTAAAAGCTTCTCCTACTTCTTCTTTAGCTTCATCAATCGTTGAGAGTAGGTGAGGTGAATTTAAAGTAGCTGCATTAGCAGTTGATGAAGAAGGTAAAAATACTGTGCTTAATAAGGTAAGACTGAATAAAAATAGGATACTGACTAACCAGTGCTGGCTTCTTTGAATAAGTTTTTTGGTAAATGAGAAAGTTTTCATCTGTTTTTTTTAGATTCCTCGAAAAATGTATTTACGTTTCTATCCTTAACTTATAAAACATTCTCGGCCATATTTACTCGCTCAGAAGAGAGAATCGCCCTTGCTTCAAAGTATTAATTACTACCTCTTTGGGATGAAAAGTCACTTTAGAGCAACCTTTCTCTAACTAAATAGTTAGTTTTTGATCAGTCTCAATATTACTTCGGGTGGAAGCATGAGAAGAACTAAATTTGCTAGATTAATATAACAATTAAAAGCCTGGTTAAAAGTACATTTTTCAGGTTTTTACCATATAAGCAATATGAGGTTAATCAATCATGAGTACTGAAGATAGAGCTAAAGCAACAGCTAAAAACATTGAAGGAAAAGCTCAAGAGGCGCTAGGAAATGTAACTGGAGATCCTGAAGATCAAGCCAAAGGTAAAGCCAAGCAAGCAGAAGCAAAAGCTCGACATACCGCAGAAGATGCTAAAGACAAAGTAAAAAAAGCTATTGACTAATTAAGCTTTAGTTCGTGACCAGTTTTCTACTCTAGATATATAAGATAAGCAAGAAGGGGTTTTATAACCCCTTCTTTTTTTCAAGGTAAAAAGAATCAAGGTAAACATCAATCAACTATCATCTATTTAAAACAATTTTTCTTTTTTATTACCACTTATAAACGAGATATAAAATCGCAACCAAACATCTCAGATATTAAAGTGGCAAGCTTAAATAATTTTTTAGTTATCTTATTAAATCATAAAAAAATCACCAGAGATTGCATCACCTAGCAGGTGTAATCTCATAGTGATAAAAATGATGTAACACTCTTCCTTAAGAAAGAAAACAAGCAGAAAATGTCAAGCTTATCTAACTAACCCAGAGCGTAATGCCCTTACCGCAGCTTGAGTACGATCATCAGCGCAAAGCTTACTCAAAATATTACGGACATGGGTTTTAACCGTACCCACAGTAATAAATAATTTCTCAGCAATTTGAGCATTGCTACATCCTGCTACAATCAACTCCAGAATTTCTAGTTCCCGATTAGTTAAAGGGTATGTTTCTAAAACTTGCTCATATTCTGGCTCAATACCCTTAATTCTTTGGGAATCTTCCCCATTAACCACAACATTTGTACCAGGTCTATTATGGCGTGCTTGCTTAAGCACCACACGGGCTATGGTAGGATCTATCCAAGAATTTCCCTCGTTCGTTAATTCAATAGCCTGAATTAAATTTTCTACGCTAATATCTTTAATACTATAAGAATCTGCACCAGCAGCAAAAGCAGCTAAAACAGAATCTTCGTTTTTGTGCATCGTCAAGATCAAAACCTTGGTCTTCGCTTCTTTCAAACCTCCTTGAGCTTGTTTAAGTTGCTGAGTTAGTTCAATGCCATCACGATCTGGCAAGCCAATATCAATAATTGCCACATCAGGCTGAGTAGCTTCTAATATCTGTAAACCTTCGCTAGCATTAGCAGCATCACCTACTACTTCAATACCTTCATTTTGCCGTAGGGCTGCACATAAACCAACTCGACTCAGGTTATGATCTTCAATTACAACGACGCGAATTTTGCTCATTATTAATTCAGTATAAAATTTAGATTTGCTTCTTTAGTACATTGTCATGCTAAAACGGAACATTTTACTTTCTAGATTACCAACAATTACAGGGTCGCATCGTAGCCATTAGCAATTAGCAATTAACAATGAGCAACTTATTCAACCATCAAAACGAAAATCTCCCCCATCGTCAAGGTTTAAAACAGTGCTTAGATGCACTACCACAAATAATTTGGTGTGCTAATCAATTAGGAGAAATAACTTTTTTAAATCAAAAATGGCAAGAGCATATATATCAAAACGATACTATTACTTTACCTGAAGAAAAGTTTTTCCAAGCAACTCATCCAGAAGATAGAGAGCGAGTAAAACAAAAATGGCAAACAGAAATACGCTCTCAAAGCCCCTACAAAGTGAAATTTCGCTTGCGGAATAGTAATGGAGATTACAAGCTGTTTGTTGCCTGTGCAGAACCCTTAAAAGGGGAAAACGGAGCAGTAATTGAGTGGGTTGGAACATTAGAACCTATAACCAAAACTCAGGAAGCTTTGAGAAAAAGTGAGGAACGTTGGCAATTAGCGGTGGAAGGGGCAGGAGATGGGATTTTTGATTGGAATATTATTACTGGTGAAGCTTTTATGTCTCCTAATTTAAAAGGAGTACTCGGCTACCGCGACCAAGAAATTCCTAATACTTATGAAGGATGGCACAATTTAGTTCACCCTGATGATTTTGAGCAAGTATTAGAAAATTTAGAAGCCCATCTCAATCACCAAGCTTCCCAATATGTAGCAGAATATCGTCTACGTTGCCAAGATGGTAGCTACAAATGGATTTCAGCCAAAGGACTGGCTAAATGGGACGAAACAGGTAAACCTATTCGTATGGTAGGTTCTCATCAAGATATTACCGAACGCAAGGAAGCAGAAGCAGAAATCATTCGCCTCAATCAAGAGTTAGAAGCAAAAATAGCGAGACGAACATCTCAGCTAGAAGCAGCCAACCAGATTAAAGATGAATCTGTTAATCGTGCTGAAAAAGCCCAGGCTGAAAGTAAAATTTATCAGGATATAGTTGAGAACATCCCCATCGGCTTTTTTGTTTGGCGTTTAAAAGATTTCGACGATCTTAGTAGCTTCCAATTAGTGACAGTTAACCCCGCTGCCAGTCAATTACTTGAAGTACCTCTCCAAGACGAGATTGGTAGCATGATGGGAGATTGTTTTCCTAAACTTTTAACTCCGGGAAATGCAGCTATTGTCACTGCTTATATTGATGTAATTCGTGAGGGGAAAGCTAAGATTCTAGATGATGTTATTTATAGCAATAAAACAGGGAATAAAAGTGTCTTTGCCCTGAAAGCCTTTCCTTTACCTAATCACTGTGTGGGGGTTGCTTTTGATAATGTTACCAGGCGCAAACGGGCTGAAGCCGCTTTAGCAGCTAGTGAGCAAAAACATCGCTCTGTAGTTAATAGTGTTAAAGAGGTTATTTTTCAAACAAATCAAGAAGGTTGTTGGACTTTCTTAAATCAAGCTTGGAACGAAATTACTGGGTTTTCTATTACCAAGAGTCTTGGTATTCCTTTTATTAATTATATTTATGCTGAAGAAGAGCAACAAGAATGTGGGGAGCTTTTCCAAGATTTGCTAGCAAAAAAACGGGAATTTTTTCAATATGCCTTTCGCTGCCAAACTAAAACTGGTAAATTCCGTTGGTTAGAAATGGAAGCCCAACTTTATCGCAATTCGGAAGGAGAAGTTTTAGGGACATCCGGTACTCTTAATGATATTACTGAACGCCAACAAAATGAAGCTATCCTGCAAGCAAAGGCCGATGAACTAGCTCAAATCAATACCATTTTACTCGCTACCACCGCTCAATTAGAAAAACGTAACCAAGAATTAGATCAATTCGCCTACGTTACCTCCCATGATTTAAAAGCACCTCTGCGGGCGATCGCTAATTTATCTCAGTGGATTGAAGAAGACTTAGAAGAGTTTCTAACTGAAGATACTAAGCATCAAATGGACTTGTTGCGAGGGCGAGTACATCGCATGGAAGCATTGATTAACGGACTGCTACAATATTCTCGTGTTGGACGCATCCAAGGGCGAAAGGAACGAGTTGTTGTCGGGGAAATTCTTGAAGAAGTAATTGATTTCCTCGCACCACCACCAGAATTTCAGATTACTATCACCTCAGAAATGCCCACTTTGCAAACAGAGCGTTTACCTTTGCAACAGGTATTTACCAACTTAATCGGCAATGCGATTAAACATCATCCTAGTGACCAGGGGAAAGTACAAATTTCTGTTACAGACCAAGGCAAATTTTACGAGTTTGTGGTGGAAGATGATGGTTCTGGCATTGCTCCACAATACCACGACAAGGTATTTGTGATTTTCCAAACCCTAGAAGCAAGGGATAAAACTGAAAATACGGGTATTGGTTTGTCCATTGTCAAAAAAGCTGTTGAAGCCCAGGGAGGAACAATCAAAGTCGAATCTCAATTAGGGGAAGGGACGATTTTTCGTTTTACTTGGCCAAAGTAGGTATAAGTAATAAGTAATAAGTAATAAGTAATAAGTAATAAGTAATAAGTAATAAGTAATAAGTAAACAGTTATCACTTTTACCTTTACTTCCTACTCCCTGCTCCCTGCTCCCTGCTCCCTGCTCCCTGCTCCCTTCTTCAATAGTGAATAATTATAGCTGTTCCTACAGATGCCCAATTGTATAACCATTTAGCGTGATCGGGAGCGACGTTGGTGCAACCATGACTAACTGCTGTACCAAAGTTATGATGCCAATAGGCTCCGTGAATCGCATAACCGCCATAGTAATACATAGCATGAGGCACATTGGCAATATCGTAGCCTGTCCCTCGCATCCTCTCTTTGGGGGATTTGCGCTGTATAGCAAAAATGCCAGGATGGGTTGGGGTTGCAGGTTTGCCTGTGGAGACAATCACCGCATAAACAGGGGAATTACCTTGCCAAGCAACTAATCTCTGGGTTGAAAGGTTGATTTCAATCCAACGTTGATTAGAAGCTTGTAAGGTATCAACTTTCTCGATTATGGTTGTACGTAAATCCTTTGCTGTTGCGGGATTAGCGCTTAAGTCTGTACCCAAGGCTGCTAATGTTAATAGGCAACTAGCAGCTAAGTTAGTTAAGAATCTTTGGCTATTGAATATTTTCATCCTCAAACTTACCCTGAAAAAAGCCTAAATATTGACTGTTATTGTGATCAAATCATATTATACTTTTTGTGCTTTTAATTCTTATTAGATGAACTAGAAACTATGCGAATACTTAGAATCTCTCTTGCTGTTCTTATTTATTTTTCAACAACTTTGGCAATTCCCCAAAGAGCTTTAGGCGAAACTGAAACAACATCTGAGAAAAACGGTAGGAGTATTCCTACTGGAGCATTCGCTCCCTTACCAAAGATATGCTTCCCAACATCTCGTCTTGAACTTATCGAGGCTTATAATTCTCAGATTAGGGTTTATCAGAGTCAGCGTTGGCAGCTTGAGTCTTTACAGATTGAGCAGTTCAAAAAGAAAATTATCTATTCAATTTATTCTAAATCTAGACAAAATGAACCTCTAAGAGACATAGCAAAACAATATATCTCAATTGGTGAGTTTGAGCAAGCTTTGAGTATTATTGAATCGATTAAAGAAGTGTTTTTTCAAGCAGAAATACTCACAGCTATAGCAGAATCATATACTCAAGCAGAACAACAGCAGTTTGCTATCAATACTATTTCTCAAGCAGTAGATTTAGTTGAAAATATAGAAAATAGTTCTCAAAAAGAAGGAGTTCTACTTTATATTACCGATGTTTATCTACAAGTAGCAGACTCTTATTTAAAACTAGGAGAAACAGAACTAGCTTCTGAGGTAATTTCTTTGGCTTCACAGACTATTGAAGATATTGAGACAGAATCCTTTAAGAAATATCTTCTCTCTCAAATAGCACTCAAATTATCTACTGTTGGTAGGATTGAGGAGGCTCTAGCTATTACTGATAATTTAGACCAAGATAGGAAAGATTTTATCTTGGAGCAAATAGCGATTGATTCTGTTAACTTCAATCAATTTGACCAAGCTTTAGAAATTTATCAAGCTCTTGATCAATACCCCAGAAATGAGATTCTTGTACAAATAGTTGTTGAGTTAGCTTCTCTTGGTCAGTTTGAGCGGGCTATGGCAATAGCAGAAGATTTTCCTGAAAAACAAAATGTTGTTGTAGCTAATGTTGCCCAACAATATATCAATCAAGGAGAGTCTAATCTTGCTATTGGTATAGTCAAGGACGTAGAAAATTACTGTGTTCGTTCCAATACGTTTCAGAAATTATCTTCATTATTACTAGAAGCAGAAGAATACAGTTTAGCTTTAGAAATTACTGACAACATTGAAGATGCTGGGATTAAGAATAATGCTTTAAATAGAGTAGCAATTAAACTAGCTGAAATAGAAAAATATGAGCAAGCAATAACAGTAACTCAAAGTATAGAAGATTCTAATGATAAAGCTGATGCCTTGATTAGAATCTCTCAAAAACTAATTGAAGCAGGAAAATCAGAACAAGCTTCGGAATTATTATCTCAGGCTTTGGAAATAGTTCAATCTTCTCCTTTACCTACTAGATTTATCCCTGCACCACCACCAAGAGTTTCTCCCACACCACCAAGAGTTCCTCCCACACTACCAAGAGTTCCTCTCCCACAAATACCAGAACTAAAACCTCTTCAACCTAACAATTAATCAGCAACTTTTCTTGCAAAAATTTAGCCCGTTCAGTAATACCTTGCCAATCTTCTGCTGCTATTAATTCCTGGGGAAATAACTGACTAGAAAGCCCTACTGCGATCGCCCCAGCAGCTAAAAACTCTGAGGCGTTGTTTAAGGTAACTCCTCCAGTAGGAATCAAAGGAATTTGACCTAAAGGCCCTTGCAAACTTTTAATGTAGTTTGCTCCTCCCACTGCTTGACTGGGAAAAACTTTAACGCAACTGGCCCCCGCTTGCCAAGCTGTAACAATTTCCGTGGCAGATAAAGCCCCTGGTACAATGGGAATACCCGCAGCAATAGCCCCTTGAATTAATAGGGGGTTAGTGTGAGGAGAAAAGAGAAACTGTGCCTTAGCCGCGATCGCCTCATTAAGTTGGCACTTATTTAAAATCGTTCCTGCACCAATAATATAATCTGGTAATTGGGAGCGCAATTGAGTAATTAAACTACCAGGGCTTTGACTATTCCAGGTTATCTCAATTAACCTAATGCCCCCAGCCGCAACAGCTTGAGCCATTTTCAAACCCAAAGATTGTTGGGGCGAACGAATAACGGCGATCGCGCGGTATTGTTGCAGTAATTTTAGCCAAGACTGATCGTCCATACCAGTAATTAACGTACTTGACTATAAACTGCTTCAGAAAGCTGAGGAATTTCTGCATACTTCCCTAACACAGACTGAATTATTGAATAGGTGCAAACAGCCAAAACTATAATGAAAACTGTATTAAACAGAGTTTCTGCTATCAAACCACCACCAATGATAGGAAGTAAAACTCTTTCCAATACTATACTTAGCAAAGTCAACAAAATATCGATCAAAATCGCTTGCATTGTGTTGTAGCGAATAAAATGGCTAATGCGAGGATTTCTCACCACAGCCAGGAAGAGAATAAAGAAAATAATAATTCCGGCGAACATTCCCAAAGCGGCATAGACTAAAGCAATAGGAAGAAGAGGAATGCTAATTATTTCTATTAATCCAGGAAACTGCTGTCCTAAATATCTTCCGAAGGGTAGCAAATAGTACAAAGGAAATAAATATACTAAAGCAGAAAAAATTTTATCTTTGATATCTGTAGAACCGCGCCAATTCATCAGCTTTTCTCCTCAAAAATCAAGGCTAACACTTTCTCTATTATAGATAAAGCTTAAAAGATATCACCCAGTCTCTTTTGTACTCTCAATGTTAGCGATACAAAAACCCATCTGACATTCATATACCTCCGATACAGCTTCTTGAGAAGGGCAATTTGTTAAGTGATTTTGTAGGTTTTTAGTTTCCTTAGCCTGATGGCGACGGCAACCTAGTTTACCCTCATGCCAACGAGGTAAGCCTTTCTTGCTAGCAAGCAAACAGTCACAACAAACTTGCCCAGGAGAAAGTATTTGTTTTTCAGTGATGACAATCAGCATTTATCCCTCCCACTACTCGCTAATGCTGTTAATCCTATTCTAGTTAAGGCTTTTGAGGAAACGAAAATATTGCTACACAGCTTAATAAGTCAGAGCAAAAAATACTGTCTCCAGATCAAATCTCTCATGATAAATGGTATAAGCTGTTTTATGGCGTGTGTAGAAATTAATTATGACAACTATTAACGATAATTACCTCAAGCTTAAAGCTGGCTACCTTTTTCCGGAAATTGGACGACGGGTTAGCAGCTTTGCCGAAGCGAATCCTGATGCACCTTTAATTAAACTTGGTATTGGTGATGTTACAGAGCCCTTGCCAGAAGCCTGCCGTACAGCAATGATTGAAGCTGTTGAGGAAATGGGGAATCGCGAAACTTTTCAAGGTTATGGCCCAGAACAAGGTTATCTTTGGTTAAGGGAGAAAATTGCTGCCTCTGATTTTCAAACAAGAGGTTGTGAGGTCGATGCTTCAGAAGTTTTTATTTCCGACGGTGCTAAGTGTGATACGGGTAACATCCTCGACATTTTCGGTGATGATAATACCATCGCTGTTACTGACCCAGTTTACCCTGTTTATGTTGATACTAACGTCATGGCAGGACATACAGGTTCTGCTAATGAGAAAGGGGAGTACGAAGGGCTAATTTATTTACCCATTACTGCCGAAAACAACTTTACAGCAGAAATTCCTAAGCAAAAGGTTGATTTAATTTACCTTTGTTTCCCCAACAATCCCACAGGAGTTGTTGCTTCCCAAGAAAACCTCAAAGCTTGGGTAGATTATGCCAAAAGCCATAACTCCTTAATCCTTTTTGATGCAGCATATGAAGCTTACATCACAGATCCTGAAATTCCCCATTCCATCTACGAAATTAAAGGGGCGAGAGACTGTGCTATTGAATTTCGTTCTTTTTCTAAAAATGCTGGCTTCACAGGAACTCGCTGTGCTTTTACTGTCGTACCCAAAGGCTTGACTGCGAAAGCTGCTGATGGTTCTGATGTTGAGTTGTGGAAACTATGGAATCGTCGCCAAGCCACCAAATTTAATGGTGTATCCTACATCATCCAAAGGGGTGCAGAAGCTGTTTATTCCCAAGCAGGGCAACAACAAATCAAGGAGTTGATTAGCTTCTACCTAGAAAATGCCAAAATCATTCGCGAAAAACTCACCGCAGCAGGAATTGAGGTTTATGGTGGTGTACACGCTCCCTATATTTGGCTTAAAACTCCCCAAGGACTTTCTAGTTGGGATTTCTTCGATAAATTGCTGCAAACTTGCTATGTGGTAGGAACTCCTGGTTCAGGTTTTGGTGCGGCGGGGGAAGGTTATTTTCGCATCTCTGCGTTTAATAGTCGCAAGAATGTTGAGGAAGCGATGCAGAGGATTACTGATAAATTCAAAGCTTAATATAGCCTTTCTCAGACTCATGTGGTGGTGTTTTTAATGAATCAGGGGCAACACTCCGGCAGCCCGGCTATTAACGCTGGTAGCAACAATAATGGTACAGATGCAGTCGGTGGCATTTCCCTCCACTTTGAACTACTTGATTGGCTAATAAGCGCAATGACCACTGACTATAACCTGCTGGTGGCTCTCCTAAGCGTAAGGCGATGATTTTTAGTGATTTCAAAATTTATCGTGGCGATCGCAACCAGTTAATCGCCACGATTATGCCGGAAGAAGTCTAGTGCATCCAGATTTATTTAAGGAATACCCCTATACCCCTCTCCCCATTAAATAAAGCCTTGAATCCTTTACTTAGCTAACTTTTGCTTATAGCGCCGGAAAACTAAGGCAAAAGGAATTGTCATGATCACGGCTAAAATTAATCCTGGTTCAGGTACATTGGAGGTATTGTCAAGAGGATTGCCGGGTTGTGCCAATTCTTCTTTGCCATCTTCTACTGTCCTATCAAACCTATCATCTTCTGCTTCGGCTGCTTTTAAGGCTTGTCTTTGCTCATCATTAACTAAGACAATCATAGAAGAGTAGGGGGTAACGATGGCATATTTTTTGGCCAGGTTATGAATTTTGTCTAATTCTTTTACTGAATTGCCATCGCTTTGGGCGCTTAAGCTTTTAATTAACTGTCTAGTAGCCAGGGGCGCAAAGTCCTGTTTTGTAGTAGCTTCTGCTTGAGTTGTGGTGACAGACCAACTATAATTATCAATTACATTAGAACCGAGTTGAGATTGTGTGGCTGCCCTTTTCAATACTTCTGGTAGTGCTGTGGCAACTCCCCCTTGACTGTCTTGAATCACTTTTAACGAGGCATCGTCGTAAGCTGGGGCTAAGGAATCTCCTAAGTGTACAACCCATAAAGGTGATTTGATGTCCGGCACATCTTTGCTATCGTCTGCTAATTCATAGTTGCTGGCATCTGTGAGGACAATAATGTTGTTGTAGGAATTGTTCCCTTGCAACTTAACAAACTGGTACAACATTTCTTTAAGTTGCAACTTGCCGTAAAAGACTTGCTTGTTAGCTGGGAAACTTTGGATATCATCTAGGAATTGAGGTGCATATTTGCCTGTAGCTGTTAAATATAAGTCGGCATCTGAGAAACCATTCTTCTTTAACCAAGTGAAAGTTTCCTCTACTTTCTGAGAATTTTCTCCCATGCTATGGGAAGTGTCGAGGATGATAGCTAAGGATTCCTTTTTCGGTAAGACATAATCTTTTTCGGTGAGAGGTGTTGCAGTTAAGCGGTAGCCTTCTGATAAGCTAATTTGCTGTTTTTGGGGTTGGTATGGCTTTTGGGCAGGTAAGAAAGCCGGAAGCCAGTTTTTACCATCTCCTTTAACCTTTGCCCCATTTTGCGATCGCAAACTAGCCTTTGTCCAAAAAATGTTACGTCTCTCTGCCAATTTAGGCAATGCCCAGCCTTGTGGTTGCTGCATGACTTTATAGGTAAGCCAGAGGTGCATTTGCGTGGGAGCTTCGGGGTCTGCTGGTTGCTGCCCTAAAGGGAGGCGGGGAGGGACAGGAAAGGCTCTTAAACGGTAGTTTCGGGGGCCAACTTGTTCTAGTAAGGCGGGGTCAACAGGGCGCTCTCTTCTGACTTGGGAGTTATATACTTTTTGTGCCGCACCGCGAGGAGAAACTTGGAAGGTGAAGCGTTTATCCCTGTCGGCACTGTCTCCTAACCAAACTCCGGTGACGACAGCACTTTCTGGTAAGGAGAAATAGTAGAGAATTTCTTCGACATCATTGGTTTGGTTTTCATAGACTTCATATAGTTCTATTTCTGCCCAGTCTCCTTGGGGGGTAAGGGTTATATCTTGCGATTTCAACCAAACTCTTTTTTCATCAATATTGAGTACTCCTGCTTTGGCTTCATCCAGGATAAAGGTAGATTTCAAGGCATGGCGGATAGCGTCTTTTTCTCCTTTTTGAATAGGGAGATCAAAAAATTCTTCGTAAAGTTGTTCTGCTTTAGTATTATCTTCCGAAGAACCTTGATAAAGGAAAGGAGAAATGAGAGTATTAAAACCATCTTGAAAGATTTGTGAGGCTGACTCGTTTAAGTCGAAAGCATTTCTATAAAGATAGGCAATAGAGTTGCTATCTTCCCCTGGAGAAAGATAGCGATAGGAATATAAGTAAGCGTTAATTAAACCCCGGCGAATGGTGGGAGTTTTTTTGAGTAAGGCTGTTTTTTCACTATTAGTTTGCGGCGATTTATTTAAGAGTTCAAAGGCTTGAGTTTGCGGTTGGTGATTGAAGCCAACAAAGAGAATAAACCAAGCTGTCAAGACTCCTAACACTCCTGAAATAGTAGCCTTTTTGCCATAATCAGAACGAAATCTTTGAATTATTCTTGTTCCTGATTTGATGTAGAATGTTACCCAAAACAAGGGCATTAAAATGAATAGAGTGGCGCTGAGGATGAAAAGGAGTATCATCGGTGCGCCATAAATAATAAATTCTATCCAAGATATCCAGTCTTGAGTTAGCGCTCGCCATATGCCTGTTAACCAGTAAAAATCCCAAAACCATTCCCAGAAAAAAGCACCTATAGGAACAGCATAAAATGCTAATAGGATTCCGACTCCGACTCCTACTAATAACATGAGGGTATGAACCCCCAGTTGCAAGCTAGCTAAAAGGCGATTTTCTTCTCCGTAGCCATTAACTAACTCGACAAAAAATCCTAACAAACAAACGAGTAATGTTCCGATAACTAAATGACTAGCCGGGGTGAGTTCTCGGAGTATGAATAAACGTATGAGCAAAAGAAGAATTAAGGGGGCTTCTAAACCATAAAATAAGCGAATTAACTTGTTAGGTTCCAAAGAAAAAGTGAGGCGGGCGATGGCTACTGTAGCCAAAGGTATTAATAATATAGCAACGAAGACGAAGAAAAACTCTCTTTCAATTTCTCCTCGTAAACCTGCTAACCAAAAACCAGTACCGAGAAGAGGTAGCAAGCCACCATAAATAACTAACAGGAAAGCCAGGTTCCAAAACCAGAAAACCCCAGCCCCTGAGATGTTGAGGAATGATTTTAATTTTCCTTGAGGTTTTTTAATAGTTTTCATTTGGTATAAAAGGTTATACTTTTTACGCGAACACCGAAAGGACTACATTTATCTAGCTAGACTTTCCAGATTTTTCTTCCATATAGTTCTTCAATAATCAGTTATTAGAGAGAGTAGCGATGAGAAAAAGCAGAAATAACCTAGGATTAAGACGGGGCGATATCATCCTTGCTTATACTTTTTTACGACTTATTGTCGGAATTAATTACTTCAATCATGGCTTTACTCGTCTTGGTAACATCCCTGATTTTGTGGCAGGGATGGTAGATAAATTTCAAGGTACATTTATTCCGGAGATATTGATTAGAATTAATGCTGCCTTGGTTCCCCCGGTGGAATTGATTGTTGGTTTGCTAATTACCATTGGCTTATTAACTCGTTCTGCTTTAATTGCCTGTTTTGCTCTCATGCTAATTTTGATGTATGGAGTTACTTTAGTTCAAGATTGGCAAGTGGCAGGGGGACAGCTAACTTATAACTTGGCCCTATTTATTTTACTAGCGGGGCTTGGTTTTAATACTATTTCTGTAGATAATTGGTGGCAAAAACGTAGCAAAAAGTCAAAGGATAACTTAGGTAAATAAACAGCTAAATAATTTTGCAAGCGACCCATATTTAGCTAGTATTAACATTAACATTGGGTCGCTTATCAGTTACTTGCAATTAATTGTGATCTTCAAAACGAATAATATCGTCATCACCCAAATGTTCGCCATTCTGCACTTCAATCATCACCAAAGGTATAACACCAGGATTTTCTACACGATGGCGAGTATTCATTGGTACATAGGTTGATTGCTTTTGCATCAACACTGTTTCTTCATCGTTGCAAATAACCCTAGCTGTACCAGAAACCACAATCCAATGTTCGCTGCGATGATAGTGCATTTGCGTACTGATGTGATGCCCTGGCTTAACTTCAATACGATTAATTCTATATCTAGCCCCTTCTTCTAGAACAGTCACTTTTCCCCAAGGAGGAGTTCTTTCTAGCAAAATTTCTTCATCTTCGGTTTCCTTGACTATGCGACCATGATTTTGCTCGTCATTCATAGCTCTTTCCCTTAAAATAGTTCCTTTCAGGATACTAAGAATTTTAGCCTAAATATAATTTTGTTGAAGGTTGATAATCACTAAAAATTAGTTTTCTTCTCTACTCAACTGTTGTAATAAATTCTCCAACTCTTGCTGGTAACGTCCATAATCAGACCAATTCCCAATACGTAAAGCTTCCTTGGCTTTTTGAAAAGCAGCCCAAGCAGAATTAGCTAAATCAGAATTAGTTTGGTTAGTGATAGCTGTTGTTTGTTTCTCACCAAAAATAGCCGCAAAAGCTTCTTCTAAACTTTCTTCCATAACAATATTTTTATCATAGGCTAAAATAACTCGCTTTAGTTCTGGAAGTTCCCCTTGTTCTGCCCGTAGGTAAACTGGTTCTATATAGAGTAAGGATTCTTCGATAGGAATAACTAACAAATCACCACGAATGACCCGGGAACCTTCTTGACTCCATAAGGTTAATTGTTCAGAAATTTCTGGAGTTTGATTTACCCTAGCAACAATTTGCGAAGGACCATAAACTAGTTCTTGTTTAGGAAATTTATAAAGTAGTAATTTACCATAGTTTTCCCCATCAGAACGGGCGGTCATCCAGGCAATCATATTATCTTTATTAACGGGGGTAAAAGGAGAAATAAGTACAAATTCTTCCTGGAGTTCCCCTGGCAGGCGCATTATTAAATAATAAGGTTCCATTGTTTCTTGCTTGCCTTCATATACTGTGGTGGGGAAACGCCAAAGATCCTCGCGATTATAGAAGACTTGGGGGTTACTCATGTGGTAAGCAAGATACATTTGGGCTTGAATTTTAAATAGATCCGAAGGATAACGAAAATGAGCTTTTATTTGAGGAGAAATCTTTGCTTTTGAGGTAAATAGATTCGGAAAAATCTTCTGATAAGTGGCTAATACTGGATCTATTTCATCTATAACAAAAAACGTCATCGTACCGTCATAGGCATCAATGATAACTTTAACCGAATTACGAATATAATTAATTTTACTGGCCTGATTACCTTTTAATGGTTCGGAGTAGGGATAGCGATCGCTAGTAGTATAGGCATCAATAATCCAAGTTAATTTCCCTTCAATGACAGCTATGTAAGGATCATCATCAAAGCGCAAAAAAGGAGCGATCTGTTGTACTCTATCTTTGATACTTCGGTGGTAATGAATGCGAGAATTTTTAGTAAAGTAATCAGAAAGTAAGATTTTAATACTGCGTTGATTATAAGCATAAACTAACCTACGCCAAAAAGAAGCAATAGAAACTCCTCCCTTACCATCGTAGTTATTGAAAGCGTTTTCTTCCCCTAAAGGATAGTCAAATTCTTTGGTGCTAGTACCAGTAAAAATATAAGTTTTAGTTTCCTCCCCATAATAAATTCTCGGTTGCGTAATTGTTAAATCTACCGTAGATACAGGAGGAATATCTTTAATAAATAGCTCCGGCAAACCATCAGGAGCAACAGTATTAACAGGACTCATGGCTAAGCCGTAACCATGGGTATATTTCAGCCTTTTATTAACCCAAGTACGGGCGCGATTAGAAACTTGGGAATAAGAAAGTTCTCTAGGAGAAAGCATTACCTGACGATAATTACCATCAAAAGTATAGCGATCAATATCAACATCACTAAATTTGTAGTAAAGGCGAATTTCTTGTAACTGGCGGTAGGTTCTTAAAAGAGGGCGATAGTCCCAGAGACGAATATTGCGGACAGTAGATTCATTTTCTTGTAAGATTTGGCGATTTAATTGTGCTTCAGCCGGATAATCTTTTCTTTGTACTTCTTGGAGATTGTAAGCGTTGCGAGTAAATTGAATGTTGTTTTCAATATAAGGTTTTTCTTTTTCTAATTCGTTGGGTTCAACGACAAATCTTTGTTGCCATAAAGGATAAATACCATTGATGAAAATGAAAATAGCTAAGTATAGAGCGATGCCATAACCTGGTAAGGTCAAATTAGGACGATAAACTGCGACTAAAAAGATAATTGCTAAAGCAAAAGTAGCAAAAGCCATTACCCAATAGGCAATGAGTTTAGCATGAACATCGGTATAGCCAGCCCCGAAAACTACTCCTTCTGGAGAATAAAGCAATTCATAGCGTCGTAACCAGAATCCTAAAGCATTTAAGAAAGCAATTCCTGCTAAAAGGAAGCTGAGGTGAGTTTTAACTTTCCCGGTGAGTATTTGTCGCCATTGAGTTTGAAAAGAAACAGTTTCTTTAAAAATATAAATAAGTAAAGATAGAACAAGTGCCGCAATCAATAGGGTGGATAACCAAGCCAGAATACTTTCATAAAGAGGTAGTTGGAAAAAATAGAAACTAATATCCTTTTGATAAATAGGATCAGCTAATTGGAATAAGGTACTATGGATATATTTTAGAATAGTTTCCCATGCCGGAATACTTTCAGTCGCTGCTGCCCAAGCTGCAACAAAAATGATTACTAAAGCGAGATAATTAACCAGGTATTTATTATAAAGTTCTAAATAACTACCAGTAAAAAAACTAAAAGAGCGGTCACGGGTAAAAGATTGTGCCAACCAATAGTTTCCCCACAAAAAAGCGAAGTAAATAACCGCAGTAGCGAACCAGATTAAAACTTGCCAAGTTATCCGCGTCCAAAAAACCTGCCCGTAACCAACAGTATCAAACCACCACAATTGTGTTAACAACCTCATTAATGTAGTAAGAATAAATAAAGAAATTATTCCTACCAATAAAGCAGCTACAATATTTCTCTGCCGTACTTTCATTACTTATAAGTCTTAAATGATTTTAGCTAAAATGCTTCCTAGCTGAATGCTAATCAATCCTAGTATGGCACTTCCTAACCAATATAAAATTGCTATTTGTACAGTGGTGCTACGTAGCAAATTAACGGTGTCTAATTCGTAAGTAGAAAAAGTTGTATAGGAACCTAAAAATCCTACCGCAACTAACAATCCTAATTCTGGGGAAATAGTAGCAATTCTTTCTGAAGCTAGGGTGACAAAGAAACCCATACCGAAACAACCAGTAAGATTGATAGCTAGAGTACCATAGGGAAAGTTTGTACCCAAAATTTGCCCCAACCAGATACCTAAATAGTAACGACTTAGAGAACCGGCGATCGCACCTAAACTAATGGCTATGGGGTGGCGAATAGTAAATTGCTCTGGTAACACTTCTTGTCAATAGTTTAAATTCGTTTCAAAACTATCATAGAATTAGCGTTTAATAGTCAATTGATATCAAAAATAGTTTGGAAAACGGCTTTTAGAAACGCACCTATTCCACTCTCTACAGAATATCATGTCAAGAAGCAAGAGTTTTGCCTAAATTAACATCAATAAGCAAAACTTTCCTTTCTTACGCTCTAAGTTTAAATTATTTAAACCCAAGCAACTTTTGAGCATCTTTATGAAGTCATATTAAGAACGAGCCAACAAGGTTTTGAAGGTGGTTGATTTTGTAATAGAATTAATCAAGATTTATAAACTATGATAAGCTGGCATTTTTCATACCTAAAACAAGCTTTAATTAAGTGTAGCCAGAGTGTGACAAGGCTTTTCCTTAAAACAAAAAGCTTAATAAAAGAAAATCTACAATACTACAAGCTTCTTACAATCACTTCTTGCCGGAACTGAATTTAATCATCTATTGACAAAACACAGCTTCAATGGTATAGAGTCCGAGTACTCTAAAACCATGAGAAACTTATCGAAACTACTTGCTTACTCAAAACAACTCTTCGGCTTCCTCATAAAGTTCTTGCAGAGTTTGATGTCGCTGACGACGGGAACTACGACGATACTTCTTACTTTCTAACTTTGGTTCATACTCTTGCTTCCCAGACCCCTTAATCTTCAACTTCAAACTCGCTTCGTGATCCGGCCTCTGTTGCAAAGCTTCTTGAGTTGCGATCACCTCTCCTAAAAATTTGAGATAATGCTCATAACGTTCCCAATCTCCCCTAACTGCACAATTAGGCTCATCTCTGTGTAAGCAATCACTAAACTGACAATCTCCCTTAACCAGGCGCTGTCGTACTTCTGGAAAGTAGGAAGCCAAATCAGCAGGATCACAAGTTAAATTAGGCTGATTGAAGCCAGGAGTATCAGCCAAAAAACTGCCCCCAGGCAATTCAAAAAGTTCAACATGGCGTGTCGTATGCCTACCCCGACCCAGCTTTCCAGAAACTGCTCCCACCCGCACTTGCAAATCGGGGATTAGCAGATTAACCAAGCTAGATTTACCTACTCCAGAAGGCCCTGCCAAAATACTTATTTTCTCCCGTAGCAGTTGAGTTAAGTCCTCTAAACCTCGATTATCAACAACGCTAATAAATATCGGTTCATAGCCCCAACTTTGCAAGCATTCCTGCCAATATTCTAGTTGTTGGGCAGTAATTAAATCAGTTTTATTTAAACATAAACGAGGTAATAACTGAGTTGATTCGGCCTTAACTAAAAAGCGACTCAATTGCCAGGGATCTAAACTTGGTTCCTCAACAGCAAAAACTAAAATAATTTGCTCTGCATTAGCCACAGGAGGGCGTTCTAAAACTGATTTCCGGGGTAAAACTTCTGCAATAACTCCCCGACCATCTTGATAATCAGGTTCGGTGACCACTACGCGATCGCCTACCATCACCTTCTGACCAATCTTTTTCAAGCGACTCCGCCTGGTACAAAGCAAAGCAGCAAGATTATCTAACTGAACTTGATGAAAATTAGCTTGAACAGCCGTAACTGTCCCTAAAACTCCTTTTCCTTTAGCAGCAACAGCATCCCTCACGAAGTTAAGGGACGACGTACTTTGATCACAAAAAATCCTTGATGATCTTCTACTGCTTCCAATTGATAGCCTTCCATCACCAAACTATCTGGAACCTGCTCTATAGGCTCCCCTGGATCTAACCAAACTTCTAACAATGAACCAGGACTCATTTGTTCTAAGCGTAGTTTGGTACGAACAAAATTAATCGGACAAGGAGTTCCTCGTAAATCTAGCTGTGCTTCCGGTAATTGCTCTGTAGTAATTGCCATTGAATTAATTGCTCATCCCCCAAACATCTTCCCTAACAATCCTTCCAATCCACCTTTACCAACACTATCTCCTTTGAGTTGTGCCAATTTTTCTAATAATTCCCGTTCCTCAGTGCCAATACGAGTAGGAATAGCCACCTTAACAGTAATTAAATGATCCCCTCTGCTAACAGGATTTCCCAACCTCGGTACACCTTGATTTTCCAAAGTTAATACTGTATCGGGTTGAGTGCCGGGAGGAATAGTTAATTCCGATTCTCCATCCACAGTATTAACCGGCAAGCGGCAACCTAAAATAGCTTGAATATAACTAATTGTCGCTTCAGAAAGAATATTATTCCCCTCGCGCTCAAATTCTTTATCTTCATTAACAAAAAGGTAAACATATAAATCCCCCGGCGTACCTCCCCTCGCACCAGCATCCCCTTCACGAGATACCCGTAAGCGAGTACCATTATCCACCCCCGGCGGAATAGTGATTTTCAGTTTCTTACTTTCTTGCTTACGGCCAGCACCGCCACAATTTTCGCATTTTTCCTCAATAACTTCCCCTTCCCCATTACAGGTAGGGCAACTACTCACTTGAGCAAAACTACCAAAGGGAGTACGAGTCGCACGGCGAACTTGCCCTGTGCCACTACAGGTAGAACAAGTTCGCCGTTGAGTTCCAGGTTTCGCCCCACTACCATTACAAACTTGACAAGCTTCTAGATGAGGGATGCGAATTTCTTTTTCTCCTCCAAAAATAGCTTCACGAAACTCCAACTTCAAATCCAGCCGCAGATCATCTCCCCTCGCCGGACCCCTTTGTCGCCGAGGGGAGGTTCCTGCTGTCCCCATACCTCCGAAACCGCTGAAGAAACTCTCAAAAATATCACTTAGCCCAGAAATATCTTGAAAATCACCAAAACCGGCCCCAGCGCTTCCAACTCCAGCTTCTCCAAAGCGGTCGTATCTGGCACGAGTTTCTGGTTCAGACAGAACTTCATAAGCGCGGTTAATTTCTTTAATGCGCTCTTCAGCCCCTGGTTCTTTGTTAACATCCGGATGGTATTTCCGAGCAAGGCGACGGTAAGCACGTTTAAGGTCATCAGTGCTGGCATCGCGGGAAACACCAAGAATTTCGTAGTAGTCAAGGGCCATAAGGTGCTGAATTGTGTTAGTTGTGGGTGGTTAGTCTTAGATTTATTTTAATCAAATGTATAAACAACAGAAATAGAGCTTTGGTTCGGTAAAAAACTCTATTCTACCTGCTCATAGTCAGCCGTAACTGTCTCATCTTCGTCAAAGTTAAACTCAAACGGGTCTTCTGATTCTTCAGTTTCTTCTGTTGCTACAGTAGGTTGCTCATCATCTGCTACAGTAAATTCTTCATCATCATCATCATCTACTGCCTCAAACTCTTCATCTACTCCCCGGTTAGCTTGATTGTACACGTCCGTACCCACAGCCAACATAGTTTGACGGAACTCTTCGAGCTTAGTTTTAACTTCTTCTACGCTAATAGAAGTATCATCAAGCGCCGCTTCTAATTCCTCTCGTCTCTGTTGAACTGTTACCTTCAGATCCTCACGAATTAAATCAGCATTATCTTTCAAAGTAGACTCATAGCTGTAGAAAAGACTATCAGCCTGATTTCTCAGTTCGACAATCTCCATACGGCGACCATCTTGTTCAGCAAACTGCTCTGCTTCCTGGCGCATCCGCTCTACTTCTGAGGTACTCAACCCACCAGTATTGGTAATGCGGATACTTTGTACGCGCCCAGTACCCTTATCTTGGGCGTTAACTTTAAGAATGCCGTTAACATCAATTTCAAAGCTAACTTCAATTTGCGGTACTCCTCTTGGGGCTGGGGGAATACCTGTCAGTAAAAATTTACCCAAGCTCTTATTATCTTTGGCCATGGCCCGTTCCCCTTGGAGAACGTGAATTTCTACTGAGGTTTGACCATCGGTAGCGGTAGAAAAGACCTGAGATTTACTAGTAGGAATGGTTGTATTGCGCTCAATAATTTTTGTAAAGACTTCTCCTAATGTTTCAATTCCTAAAGATAAAGGAGTAACATCTAGCAACAATAAGTCTTCAACTTCTCCCCCTAAGACTCCTCCTTGAATAGCCGCCCCAAGGGCTACCGCTTCATCAGGATTAACCGAGCGGTCTGGCTCTTTGCCACCGAAGAAGCTTTTAATAGCCTGACCCACAGCCGGTATCCGGGTAGAACCACCGACCATGATAATGCGGTTAATCTCATCAGGATTGAGGTCGGAATCTTTAAGAGCTTGTTTAACCGGAACAACAGTACCTTGAATTAGTTCGCTAGCCAATTCCTCAAACTGAGCTTTAGTAAGTTCAGTTTCCAAATGTTTGGGTCCAGTTTCATCAGCGGTGATAAAAGGTAAGTTAATGGAGGTAGTTGCCATGCTAGAAAGTTCAACCTTGGCCTTCTCAGCAGCTTCCCGCAGGCGCTGTATAGCCATTTTGTCTTCACTTAAATTAATACCTTCATTTTCCTGGAAATTGTCACTCATCCATCGAACAATCACATTATCAAAGTCGTCGCCCCCCAAGTGGTTGTTACCAGAGGTTGCCTTGACTTCAAAAACCCCATCTCCGAGTTGAAGTATAGAAACGTCAAAGGTTCCTCCTCCTAAGTCAAAGACGAGAATATGCTGCTCTTCATCTTGCTTATCCAAACCATAGGCTAAAGAAGCGGATGTCGGCTCATTAATAATCCGCATCACTTCCAAGCCAGCAATAGTACCAGCATCTTTAGTAGCTTGGCGTTGAGCGTCAGTAAAATAGGCTGGTACTGTAATTACAGCCTGGGTGACAGGTTCCCCCAAAAAAGTTTCTGCATCAGCTTTAAGCTTTTGTAAAATCATCGCTGATATTTCTTGAGGGGTATAATTTTTATCCCTAATTTTGACATCTACAGTATTGTCGCGACCCTTTACACATTGATAAGGAACACGAGAACGCTCTTCTTCAGTATCGTCCCAGCGACGACCAATGAAACGTTTAATACTATAAACAGTGTTTTCGGCGTTAGTAACAGCTTGGCGCTTCGCCAGTTGGCCGACCAGACGATCTCCTACTTTACCAAACCCCACTATACTCGGAGTGGTGCGTCCACCTTCATTATTAGAGATTACGATCGGTTTTCCACCTTCTAAAACAGCGACACAACTATTAGTTGTCCCTAAGTCAATACCAATAACCTTTCCCATAGAACTTCAGTAATATAAGGTGTGCGAGAAGCGTTGTGATTCAGCTTAAGTTGCTAAGACAACTTTCTTAGATGTTAAGAACTAACTTGAGATCTAGCCAAAATTCTTACTAACACAGTGGTTGAAAAGTAATTTTGGCTGATCTCTAGCTTTCGAGAGACTGACACCTCAATTTTCTTGTCTGATGCAGCCCATTAAAAACAATTTAACCTACGGCTCTAGATTATTTACTTGTTCTTGAGCCTCTCCTGGTTGAGGATTTTCTGTACTTCCGCTCGGCTCTTGCTCAGCAGCAACTTTTACCATCGCGTGGCGCAGCACTTTATCCCCTAATAGATAACCCCTTACCAACTGCTCTATGACTATACCTTCAGCATATTCACTGCTTGGTTCCCTAAAGACAGCTTCATGAAGGTTAGGGTCAAATTCTTGACCTTCAGGACGCATAGCCGAAACCCCGATGCGTTTTAATCCATCTACTAGTTGCTTGTATACTCCCTGATAGCTCTTATGAATAGCCATCTCTCCTTCATCAGCAGGCTTAATTTGAGAACGCGCTCGTTCAAAGTTATCTACTACCGATAATAATTCGGTAATAGTATTTCTCTTAACCTGCTGCTCTAAATCTTCTTTTTCTTTCTGTACACGCTTGCGCCAATTTTCAAAATCAGCAGCGAGGCGCATATACTTTTCTTTAAAAGAGTCTCCCTGCTCAGATTGTTTAGTTAGTCGCTCGTTTAAAGCAGAAATTTCTTGCTGTAAAGCTTGAATAACTACTTCTGCTTCACCAGATTCAGAAGAAGAGTAGCTTGTCTGTTGATCTTCTGAATCAGCTTTTTCGGTATCGAAAGAATCTAAAGTTACTTCCTCTGTTAGAGTTTCAGTTACTTCGGGGGAGTTTTCTGGTTCTTTTTGCTCAGACATTCGGTGACTGTCCTCTGGATGCTCCAAAGTTTTTTCTGAGGGCTTTTGCTCATCAATCATGATGTATTTTATTTAAAATCACAAAAGTAGACTTTTAATTTTTGGGACGGGAGATAATATTAGCTATATGTTTCTAGATTTGCTTGCTCGGTGCTTTAAAGATACATATTTGCTTGTATTCCCAATAACTTATCTATCTTTAACTTAATGTAACATTTATAGATAAAGACGATGGTGTTACCAAGCCTTAGAAGCAAAGCAAACAAGGTTTTTCTTGGGGAAAAGTAAATATCTTGCTCAAGCTAGGCCAATCCCAATAAAGAAAGAAGTTATCATCGTGAATATCTTATCCACTAATAAAGCTTTGGCGAAGAATATTCATCCCAGTCTAGTCAGAATCTAACTAATTCACCAACTAGCTAGCCTAGCTCTCGTTACTCAATATTAAAGAATAATTCTAGCCGAGGCAAAGAGTGAAAAATGTTTAATATAAGGAGCTATTCTCACCAACCATGACTTCATCCTCACGGCGCTCCCGCGCTCTCGCCCTCAAAGACGATGTATCTCCATTTGGTAGGAAGCTGATCCAGTCGGGTTATGTCGATGATAAACAGATGCACCAAGCTCTGGCAGAAACCCGTAAGACTGGTCGTCCTCTAACAGAAATATTAGAGTCTCTTACTGGTCAGCAACTTTCTCCTGAATTACTACGCCAATTCAAGAAACAGCAGCTATTTGAATTAAAAATACTCTACGGCGTTGATTCAGTAGATCCGGAGATAGACCCCATCGCCAACAATCAGATGAGTGAACTGATTGATACCTTGATTCCGGTTGATCTGTGTCGCCGCCATAATTTGGTTCCTATCTCTAAAACAGAAACACCACCTTCTGTTTTAGTTGCCATGGTAGATCCTGATGATCTTGGCGCTCAAGACGATCTTAATCGCATTCTGCGGCCTCAAAAAGTAGCCTTGCAAAGAATGGTCATTACTAAAGAGGACTATCAAAAGCTCATAGAAGGCTATTTAGATGAGCAAGTGGCTCAAGCTAAGCAACAAGAAGAAGCCTCTAGGGTTGATGTGGCTGAAGACCTAGAAAATCTAGGTAGCTTAGAAGATGCTCCTGATGAAGTAGATGATGACCTTGATGCAGTGGGAGATGCTCAAGGCGCTCCTGTAATCAACTTAGTTAACAAAATACTGGCTAAGGGCTTACAAGATGGAGTTTCTGATATACATATAGAACCTCAAGAAGAGAGCTTGAGAGTGCGTTTCCGTAAAGACGGGGTACTCAGAGAAGTATTTAACCAGCCGCCAATACCCAAGAAAGTGACAGCGGCGGTATCTGCCCGTTTTAAAATCATGGCGGAATTAGATATTGCCGAGCGCAGATTACCTCAAGATGGCAAAATCAGGCGTGTTTTTCAAGGGCGTAAAGTAGATTTCCGGGTTAGTACCTTACCTAGCCGCTATGGAGAGAAAATAGTCCTGCGGATTCTGGATAATACCGCTACCCAACTAGGATTAGATTTTTTAATTACCGATCCAGATACCCTAGAAATTGTCCGGGAGATGGCCAGTCGCCCCTTCGGGCTAATCCTTGTCACCGGCCCCACAGGTTCAGGTAAATCGACAAGTTTGTATTCTGTTTTAGCAGAAAGAAATAGCCCTGGGGTAAATATTAGTACCGCAGAAGACCCCATTGAATATTCCTTAGCTGGTATTACCCAAGTCCAGGTAATCCGCGAAAAAGGTATGGATTTTGCCTCCATTCTACGGGCTTTTATGCGTCAAGATCCTGATGTGATCTTAGTAGGAGAGACGAGGGATATAGAAACAGCTAAAACCGCTATTGAAGCTGCCTTAACAGGACACCTAGTACTAACAACCCTCCATACCAACGATGCTGCTGGGGCGATCGCTCGCTTAGATGAGATGGGGGTAGAGCCATTTATGGTATCTGGGGCCCTTCTTGGTGTACTAGCACAGCGTTTGATGCGAAAAGTTTGTGATGAATGCTGCTTAGAGCATCAGCCTACTACTGAAGAATTAGCTAGATTTGGTTTATCCGCTTCCAGTGATGGAGAGATAACTTTCTACAAAGCCAATAGTCTACTTCCAGAAGAAATTGCTCAAGCTAGATCAGGAGGAACTCTTTGTAAAAAATGTAATGGCATCGGTTACAAGGGTAGAGTTGGGGTTTATGAGGTGATGCGCGTTAGTGAAAGACTACAAACCTTAATTAACGAAGCAGCACCCACTGAGCGTATTAAAGAAGCTGCTGTAGAAGATGGTATGAAAACTCTGCTGGCCTATAGTTTAGATTTAGTCAGAGGAGGTCAAACCACCTTAGAAGAAGTAGAAAGGGTAACTTTCACAGATTCAGGTTTAGAAGCTGAGTTGAAAGCTAAACGTAAAACTTCTTTAACCTGCCGTTCTTGTGGAGCAGAACTACAACAGGATTGGCTGGATTGCCCCTATTGTATGACAGCTCGTTTTCAGGATTAGTTGAAAATGCAGTCATAAAAAAGCAGGAAACCGGGAAGCCTAGTAGCAAAACCTTTCCTGCTTATTAGCACACAATAATTTAAGGAGAAAAACCAATGCCGATGGATATGATGATTGAAGATTTGATGGAGCAGCTAGTAGAGATGGGCGGCTCTGATATGCATATTCAAGCTGGTGCGCCCATTTACTTCCGTGCTAGTGGTAAGCTAGCTCCCATTAACGAAGAAGTGCTTTCTCCTCAAGATTGCCAAAGGCTAATCTTTAGTATGCTCAACAATATGCAGCGCAAAGATTTAGAGCAGAATTGGGAATTAGATTGTTCCTATGGTGTCAAGGGTTTAGCCCGCTTTCGAGTTAACGTTTATAAAGAGCGAGGTTGCTATGCTGCTTGCTTGAGGGCTTTATCTTCTAAAATCCCTGACTTTGACCAATTAGGTTTGCCTGATGTGGTTAGGGAAATGTCAGAAAGACCGAGAGGTATGGTTTTAGTTACAGGACAAACAGGCTCTGGTAAAACCACCACCATGGCAGCGATGTTGGACTTGATTAACCGTACCAGAGCAGAACACGTACTCACAGTAGAAGATCCTATTGAATACGTTTTTCCCAACGTCAAAAGCTTATTCCACCAACGCCAAAAAGGTGAAGACACTAAAAGTTTTGCCAACGCGCTTAAAGGTGCTTTGCGACAAGATCCTGACGTAATCTTAGTTGGAGAAATGCGCGACTTAGAAACCATCAGTCTAGCCATCTCCGCTGCGGAAACAGGTCACTTAGTCTTTGGTACTCTACACACCAACTCTGCTGCTGGTACCGTTGACCGTATGCTCGATGTTTTCCCTCCAGAACAACAAGGGCAGATACGGGCCCAGCTTTCCCAATCTTTGGTTGCTGTTTTCAGTCAATGTTTAGCGAAAAAGAAAAGTCCTAAACCAGGGGAATTTGGTCGGATTATGGCTCAAGAAATTATGATCGTTACCCCAGGTATCGCTAACCAAATTCGGGAAGGCAAAACTTCTCAAATTTATGGCTCTATTCAAACTGGTTCCAAAATAGGAATGCAAACTATGGAACAGTGTTTAGCTAACTTAGTTAGGCATGGCACGGTTTCTTTTGAAGAAGCAGTATCTAAAAGTGGTAAACCTGATGAATTACAGCGCCTGGTTGGTGGGGCTGGTGCAGCAGCAGCAGGGGCAAAAGCTCGTCCAGCAGCGGCTGGTGCTAGGACGGCCAGACGTTAAAGAGTTTTTCAAGAGGGAAAATGGTATTTGTTTTTTAGTTAGCCCTTTTCTCTCTTACATTTTATTAAAACTAAGACTCAAGTATAAATTTGCTCCAGTCATTGCCTTATAGTCTGGAAAATAATTAATTTCCTCTTTCTTTTGAACCATGCCTACCTTTATTGTTGATGTTCAAGACGCAGCGGGAAATGCTACTAAAGAAAAAGTAGATGCTGTTTCCGAAGAACAAGCCCGTAGTATTCTCCAAAATAGATATCCTCTAGTTCTTAAAGTTAAAAAAGCTGGTATAAATCTAGATTTATCTTCCATAGAACAGCTTATCACTTCTGTTTCAGTTAAAGATAAAGCCATCTTTTCTCGCCAATTTGCTGCCATGGTTAACGCT
Organism: uncultured cyanobacterium; assembly: GCA_963793425.1. GTDB lineage: Bacteria > Cyanobacteriota > Cyanobacteriia > Cyanobacteriales > CAWCAG01 > CAWCAG01. The sequence goes on from CAWCAG010000005.1 coordinate 955,598, forward strand.
GGTGTAGCAATGGTTAGATGTCTGGGCGTTTTAGCAGATCAATGTTCTAATTCCAAGCTGAAAAAATCTTTGTTAGCAATCAGTAAAGATGTAGAGCAAGGGAACGATCTTTCCTCAGCCATGGCCAAACATCCTGAATGTTTCGACCATCTTTATGTAAGTATGGTGCAAGCAGGAGAAACAGGTGGTGTTTTAGATGAAGTTCTTAACCGCCTTTCTAAAGTATTGGAAGATATTGCCAGGTTGCAAAACCAAATTAAATCGGCCATGGCTTATCCTGTGGTAGTAGGGGCTTTGGCAATTATCATCTTCCTTGCCATGACCATGTTTCTGATTCCTGTGTTTGCAGAAATTTTTGAAGATATTGGTACAGAATTGCCTTTGCTTACTAAGATTATGTTAGAGATTAGTAAGTTTCTAAGAAGTTGGAAGATCGTTATTCCTTTTATCGCGGTTATTGTCTTCGTTTTTGTCTTCCGCCAATATTACAAAACCCCAATAGGTCGCCTACAAATTGACAAACTTAAATTAAAGATACCCATTTTCGGTGACTTAGTAGAAAAATCAGCAGTAGCTCGTTTTACCCGTGTATTTGGTACTTTAACTCGTTCTGGTGTACCGATCCTTAGTAGTTTAGAAATTGTTCGAGATATTGCTGGCAACCAAGTAATTGCTAATAGCATTGATGCAGCCAGGGCAGAGATTCAACAAGGGGGCATGATTAGCCTCGCGCTACAAAAAGATAATGTCTTCCCTTTGATGGCGATTCAAATGATTAGTATTGGGGAAGAAACAGGGGAATTAGATGCCATGCTCATGAAAGTAGCTGATTTCTATGAAGATGAAGTGGAACAAGCTGTTAAAGCTCTTACTAGTATTCTTGAACCAATCATGATGGTGGTTTTAGGGGGCATGGTAGGAACAATTTTGCTCTCTATGTATTTACCAATGTTTAAGGTATTTGAAGACTTAGGTTAATTAAATTATGCCTGTTAAGCAAGTACATTATGAAGCGCTACTAGCTGAATACAGCAATCATGAAGCTGCGATCGCACTTTTAAGAAATCATCGTCCTTACTTAGAGATGATTCCTAGTATGCGCCGCCCCGATGAAAGCGTGATTACGATCCCTTTACCAGTTGTGAGGATTCGTAAATTTGATGCCTCTCAAGGTTTTGGGAATCATATCACCCTTCCTGAACAAACCTTGAGTTTGCCTTGTGATCTGGCAATTGTCATGTGCGATCCAGAATGGAAAATCAAAATGGGGGTAGAAATACTACTATTTATTCATCGCCCCCAAGAAGATTTTTCCCAGTTATTAGGTCGTTGGCGACAGACTCAAGTTTGGTTAGATAAAGATTATGAATGGTTGATGCCTCTACGCCACCAACACATTCTTAGTGAGGGAGCAGATCGGGTTTATCCTCTCTTTATTGTTTTTGGTGAGACTCCAACTAGAATCAAAAAAGGCTTGGCAGGAGCTTGTCTGCCCTTTGTTATTCAGACTCCTGATTTGTTAGCAGAAGAGGAAATGGAGGAGATTTTTCCGACAGAAGAGATGTTAGAGGGTTAGTAATTTGCTAATGGCTAATAGCTAATTGTTAGGTTAAATATTCATCCCCCCTTCCTCATACAAATCCGGTTATGATAGTCCCGCGCCATAAGATCTAGGAATAAATTGCTCCAATCCTTGCTCCCCTCACAAATAACCTGTGCTAGTAAACAGAGTCTAGTATCACTTAACAAACTGAGGCATGATCTCGGCTGCGGTAAATAAACCGTGGATACCGCGTCTGTGTAAAGAAATTCCTGCTTTAAGATAACCAAAAGCTGGACCACAGACATTGGCTGCCATACTAGTTTCATCCCCAAGGGTAAAGGTATGGGTAGAAGTTTTGCCTTCAAAAGTACGACCTGTGATTTGCACATTGGTACTTAAGGGCTTTTGAGCATTACGAGTATCAACAACACCACCAACGAAGACGCGATCGCGAGGACAAATACCAGCTAACTCTAGCATCACATCATCAGCGTGTTCCATATTCTCTAAGCTAAGAATCCCCTCCGTTTTATCTAACAAAGCCTCTACTTCAGCACCACTCATAGCCTTAGCCTGTTCTACATCATAGCCTGGTAAATGAGCTATATCTTCTCTGATTGTGGCTCTGTAGGCTTCCCAATTAGCAATCCCCACCCCAAAGGTTATTTTTACTTGGTGAATTTCTACATAGCTTTGAGCAGCAATAGCTGCTGCTGCGGTTAGCAATCCTGGAGTAGCACCACAACCCGTTAAGTAAGTTATTCCGGCTTTGGCTAATTCTTCTTTTAAAGTTAAAATTTGCTCCATAGCGCTAGTGCGTTTGAGAGCATCAACTAGCACTCCTTGCCAGCCAGAATTAATAAACTGTTTAGCAACAGATGCCATAAAAGTGTTAGGCAAATTTGGTAAGGCCAGAAAGTATCCTTCTACAGAAGCCTTTGAGAGTAAATCTGCAATACTATTATTGCTAAAAGCTCCATAAGGTTCTAAATAGCCAAGAGAGCCCTGAGATTGACAAACCTTAATACAACTATCTGGATCTAAACCTTGAGGGTTATAAGCGTAGCTTTTGAGGTCTGCGGCTGCTACCCAAGTAAGTTCTTGTTTCGCAGCTAATATTCTCGCCCCAGCTTGCCCCAAGCCACCGAAACCCAAAACCCCTACTTTAATTTTATCTGCACTCATAATTCCTTCTCCCTGCTTGATCTAGATAGACTCTTATTATCTGGCTGCTAGCTCCGTTTTCCCTCAATAAGATCAGCTTTTTTTAGTAATTGCCCCAAAAATATATTTGTGTATCAATTTGTTAAGACGAAAGAGTTTTCAGGTTAATTCACCTTGACTAATTAGAAAGATTGAGTGAAACTTACACAAAAAAGGAGTAAAATACTCTGTAATTATTAACTTTTGCTAAACTTTCCTTAGAGTTACAAAGATTTTTGCTTTTTTTGAGTCCAAAGTAAAAAGCAAAATCATTACCTCATTTGATGAGGCTTACTAACCTATTCAGCCATTAAGCATGGAAACCCTAGAGTTCATTATTTATCCCGATGGTCGGGTACAAGAAAAAGTAACTGGTATTGTTGGTTGTTCTTGCAGCGAAGTTACCAAAGCTATTGAAGCGCAACTAGGTCAAGTGATGTCTGTAGAAAAGACATCGGAGTATTTCACCTCAAAACAAACCATATCAGCCTCACAACACAACTACCAAAAGACTTTCAGCGACTGGTAACTTTTTTTATTTTAGTTTTAAAACCTTATATAGCCCCAAAATTATGTCACATTTTAGTAATATCAAAACCCAAATTCGCAATCTTGATTCCTTGAAAGCTGCTTTAACTGACTTAAATATTGACTGGGAATCCGGTCCTCGTTCTGTGAGAGGATATCAAGGTCAAACCCGCAAAGCTGAAGTTGTAGTTGAGCAGAATAATGACTACGATATCGGTTTTAGCTGGAATGGCGAAGAGTATGAAATGGTTGCCGATTTACAGTACTGGCAACAAGATTTATCCGTAGAAGGTTTTCTTAAGCGAATTACCCAAAGTTATGCTTACCATACTGTGGTTAAAGAAACCTCTAACCAAGGATTCCAAGTTGCCCAACAGCAAAAAAATGAAGACGGTTCAATTTGTTTAGTCGTTCAACGCTGGAGTGCGTAATGTCAGATTTTTCCCAAACACCAGAGCGTTCTGGTTTAGAACCAGAATTGGGAAGCGTATTTCGGGAGGACTTAGAACGTTCTGGTTTAGAGCCAGAGTTGGGAGGAGAATTACGGCAAAAAGGCGTTTATGTGGATGAGACTACTTGTATTGGTTGCAAGCATTGCGCCCATACTGCCTCTAACACTTTTTATATAGAAGATAGTTATGGGCGAGCGCGGGTAATTAATCAAAATGGTGATTCAGAGGTTTTAGTTGAAGAAGCCATTGATACTTGTCCAGTTAATTGTATTCACTGGCTTGATTATAACCAACTAAAGCAGTTGGAAGAGGAGAGGAAATATCAAATAGTTTTACCTTTAGGTTTTCCTCCTGCTCCTTCTACTTTGGTTGCCAAAAGAAAGCAAAAAGATCAAGACAAAAATCATTAAGTTGCTAAGTGCTAATGATGAAAGAAAATAGAGAAGAACCAAAAGGCAATGATATTTTTGCTTGTTACTTTCCTCATTAAAGCAAGATGAATATCTCACAGTTGGCTCAACTATTTGATTAAATTATGTTCGCTTAAAATTCTTTCTACCCTAGCTTCCTCTACTTTTGAACTTAGTCTTTCTCCTTCGTGAATATCTCTTTGAGTCTTGGTTAAGCTAATTGTAGAACCTACAGAAAAAGCTAGCCCCATGCCCATAAAGCCTTTTGTCCAAGTATCTACAGGCAAATAAATTATTCCTATGGTAGTAGCTGAAAGAGAAAAAATGAAAGATAGCCAGGTTTGGAAAACCCAAGCTGAACTATGATCTTGATTTTTTACTGGTTTGCTCATGACCCTAAAATATTGAAGAATACATCTTGATTTCAAGATTACTTAGGCTCAGATACTAAAAGACAACAGTTATGACAATTTCCCTATTGGACTAAAATTATTTGTCTCTAGCGGCTTCTTCTGTAAGGAAACCCATAAATAACTTGTGACAAATTATTAATTAGCACAGTCTTTTGTTCCTCATCTCCTATGGTTTCAGCTAAAGCAACTGCTTGATTATAAAACTTGGTTGCTTCTTGGGAATTACCCAAAGCCAAATATAGCTTTGCAGATAAACTCACCGCTTCTATTTCTTGTCGTAAATCCCCTTGTTGCCGGGCTTCAGTGATCCAATCTCCTAGCAACCGGAAAGCTTCTTTGTTGTATCCTAAACCAACATAAGTCTTCGCTCTTCCAGCAGCAGAGCGAATATAGTTGTTGTCATCCCGACTATCTTTAGCCAAAACTTGGGCGATGCGATAAAGACTTAAAGCTTCTCGGTATTCTTTAGCATTAAAATAGGCATCGGCAGCGTTATTAAAAGCAGTTGCTTCTGCTAAGGGATCTTCACCAAAGCTTTGCAAGCTTAAAGCTGCTTCATAGAGTTTAATAGCTTCATTTTCTTCTCCTCTAGTCGCTGCTAGTAAGCCTAGATTACGTAAACTTATCGCTTCTCCCTCTTGACTATTAATGCTTTTGGAGATGGTTTGAGCTTCTTGAAAAACTTTCTCTGCGGCGCTGAGGTTACCTCGATAGAGCAATACTATCCCTAGATTGTTGAGGGCATACATTTGTCCTTGAAAATTAGCGCGATCGCGGGCTAAACCAAGACGGCGACGGAAAGCATCTTCTGCTTCGTTATAGCGCCCTAGAAGCCCGTAGGTGACTCCCAAATAACCATAGGTTGAACCCATAGCTTCTTCATCACCAATTTGGCTATAGATATTTAAGGACTGATTCCAATAGTCTAAGGCTTTGTTAAGGTTGCCCTTTCGGTAAGCTTCTCCTCCTACACGAACTAAGGTATCAGCTTCATCTCTCAATATTCCTTGGGTATCATTATAGGGAGAGACATCTAATTGGTCACGCAGATTATCTTGAGCAATAGCTACTTGAGGGAAGATTCCTAGGGAAAACACACTTTGAATTGCTATTGCTGCTATACCCACCCAGGCTAAGGTTGAGAGATTAACTTCCTTCCTTTGCTGATGAGTTCTCATCTTTGGCTTAACTGCTGACATCCTCTCAATGCTCCCCATAAATGCTACGATTACAAATCCAACAAAACCGCTAAAGCTTCTTGCTCATCTTGCTCTGGCTCTTGGTTCTGCTTTTGTTCTAGCTGTGCTAAATAAATAGTCTGGATATCTTCTGGCAAACCATCTTCTAGTAATTGATAGCCTTCAATGAGGTAGTCTTGTACTTCTGCTGGGGCAACCATTTCCCCCTCAGCTTGAAGATAAGCAGCGATACGAGTTTCACTCCAGTGGAAAGTTTGAGCCATCAATACAGTCAAGCGTATGATGGGAGGGAGCAAATCTAAAGATTGTTCCAGATAACACCATAACGGAGGTGGTGTAGTTTTTAAATCATAATTAATTGATTCAACTGGGGGCAAATTTGCTTGGTTGATGCAAACTGCTGTCATATTAATCAACCAATTTTGGAAAGAATTGACTTCAGTCTCACCATCACTCCGTAATTCTAAGCCCCGCATCTCGTGGCAAATATGCCGCCAGGTTAAGGCGAAAAGATAGTCTGCTTGCACTGGCGATCGCGCTGAATGAGAAATTAGGGTATAGACGATGGGACTATAGCGACAGAAAATAGCTGTAAAATATTTCCCTTGTTCTGAATGGTTTTGAAACAAAGTCAACAACTGCCCGTCGCTATGATGAAACAGCGATTTAACTAGGGGATGATTAGATTCAGTAAACCTGGGTATTTGCACAGTTCTTAGAAGTTAATTTGCAAGGATTGCTGGGATTATACTTTGTATCTATATTAATCTGCCTATTTTACCTGCTAGTTCGGAAATATTCGAGTTTTTTTTGATAGATATATCGATAAGCTGATGTTGAGTGCTTAAATACTTTTGCTTTCGTTCTTAACTATTAGTTCAGTTATTTTCCGAAAATGCTAGTATAGCTATGTATGAGCATTTTCACTTCATTTAAAGTTGTCTTGAATCTATGTACTTGGGAGCCTTCTTACCTTCTCTTCCTTTAGATAGCCTTTTTTCGACCCAAGGCATCATGGTGATGCTTTTGGCTGCCTATGCTGGGGCTATGTGGCTTTTTCTAACTAGCGCTCCTAAAGTACACACTGTTATGGTATCTGATTTGGAAGTAGCGCGGCAATTTTATGAAGGTCTTTTAGATATGCCTGTGGCTGATGTACCGCTACATTACTACTATAACTATGAGCAAACTTTAGGAACTTCTGGCATCGACCCTTTATATATGTCAACCAATGTTGGCTCTTCGGAAAGTACAAGTTTTAGCAGTGCTGAAGGGCTTTGGTATCAATTAAAAAAGAATACTCAGTTGCACGTTATCTCTGGCGCTAGTTACGGTCGCAAAAACTGCCATCGCCATGTTTGCTTCGACCATGATTGTTTAGAACAAGTTCTCATGCGGGTACAGTCTAGGCGCTTGAAGTATAAGGTACTCCGCATGAGGCCGTTGAATTTTCTGGTTAAGGATATTGAAGAAAGAATAATTGAAATGGAAGAGGTTTCTAATTAATTGCCTGTAGGGGCGGGTTTCAACTTAAATTACAATACTCAACCTTGGAGGTACATAAACCCGCCCTAATTCTTATCTTCAATTACGAAATTCGTAATCAGTTATCCAAATCTTCCACTCACATATTCCTGAGTAGATTGTTGTGCCGGGGATTGGAAAATGATTTCTGTGCGATCATATTCTACTAAATAGCCAACTTTATTACCTGTTTCTGTGGCTTCTGCATTATAAAAAGCGGTGAGGTCAGATACCCGTGAAGCTTGTTGCATATTGTGGGTAACAATCACAATAGTATATTGCTGCTTCAACTCATGAAGTAATTCTTCTACTTTTAAGGTTGAAATCGGATCAAGGGCTGAACAGGGTTCGTCCATTAAAATTACTTCTGGCGCGATGGCGATCGCACGAGCAATACAAAGGCGCTGTTGTTGACCTCCAGACAGGGCCAAACCACTTTCTCTTAGTTTATCTTTTACTTCTTCCCAAAGGGCCGCTCCCCTTAAAGATTGTTCGACTAATTCATCCATATCCCCCCTATAACCATTAATTCTGGCTCCAAAAGCAATATTTTCATAAATGGATTTAGGGAAAGGGTTTGGTTTTTGGAACACCATACCAATGTTACTGCGAAGTTCTACTGGGTCAACTTTCTTGTGATAAATATCCCTGCCTTTATAAGTGATTTGCCCCTTCATATTGGCGCTAGGGATTAAATCGTTCATGCGGTTAAAGCAACGCAAAATTGTACTTTTGCCGCAACCGGAAGGTCCGATAAAGGCAACAATTTTATGTTCAGGAATATCTAAAGAGACTTCCCGTACAGCTAGGTTGGAACCATAAAAAACGTTGACATTCTTAGCCCGCAAGATTGCTTCGGTGATAGTTTCAGAAAGAGAAGATTCGGATAACATAAGAGAATGGTTGAGAAATAAATTTGTAGTAATTAGAAGAATTTAGCGACCCTGGTTTTGAAACTTATTGCGAAGAATAATTGCTGTGGCATTCATAGTTACCAAAACAATCATCAACACAATAATTGCTGCTGCTGCTTTGTCATGAAATAAGTCTTTAGGATCATCAATCCACCTATAAATAAGTACTGGTAAGGCCGTAAAACGACTTTGGAGATTATCTGGTGTAAAGGCGATATAACCCGCAGCCCCAATCACGATTAAAGGTGCAGCTTCGCCGATGGCGCGGGAAAGGGCGAGAATAGTTCCGGTGAGAATACCAGGTAAAGCGACAGGAAAGACGTGGGATCTAATTGTTTGCCAAAGAGTTGCCCCTAATGCTAGCCCAGCTAAACGAGTGCTATCAGGAACTGATCTTAAGGCTTCGCGAGTAGAAACAATAATAATTGGTAAAATCAGCAAGGACATAGTTAAAGCCCCTGAGATAATTGAATTGCCTCCTGTCAAAGGTCTTAGGAGGTTAACAAATATGCCTAGTCCTAGTAGTCCATAAATTATCGCTGGAACCCCGGCGAGGTTAGAAATGTTAATTTCCACTACCTTAGCTAAAAAGCTATCCGCAGCAAACTCTTCTAAATAGATACCTGTTCCCACGCCAAGGGGAAAAGAAATTAAAGCCGTTAGCCCTAAAAGCCAAATACTACCAACTAAAGCTTGAAAAATACCCGCCCTGGTTGGTCTAGGGGAGATATCACTAACGATGAAAGACCAATTTACTTGGGCAACACCATCAATGAGAACATCTGCTAGTAATACTACCAAGATTAGCAAAGCTACAAAAGTAGCTGTCCAAGTTAAAGCAGCAAATAGTTTGTCGAGTTGGTAGCGTTTTTGCCTTTTGCTATCAAATAGATTTGCTGATTCTCTAGAGGATAGGGGTTGAGAATTTTGTGCAGTCATGGATTTTTATGACATCTGAATAAAGTTGTAACAGAGATACTTTTAACTTGTTTAGTCATATTTCTCGCGGAAGCGACGTACAAACCAGAAGCTAAACACATTTAGAGCTAAAGTCATTAAAAATAGAGTCATCCCCACAGCGAAGAGGGTTTTAAATTTGAGGGAACCGGCGGGGGCTTCTCCGGTCGTTACTGCCACAATGAAGGCTGTCATGGTTTGCACTTGGGTGAGGGGATTGAAACCAATGCTAGGCTGTTGTCCGGCTGCTAAGGTGACGATCATGGTTTCCCCTACAGCCCTGGAGATAGCTAAAATTGCCGAAGCTACAATACCCGATAATGCTGCGGGTAAAACAACACTAGTGATGGTTTCTCGTTTAGTAGCCCCCAAAGCATAGGAACCCTGTCGCAAACTTGTAGGGACTGAGTAAATAGCATCTTCGCTTAAAGAAGCTACCAAAGGAGTGATGGCAACACCTAAAACTAGCCCTGCACTTAAGGCGTTGAAAATTTCTAGCCCCGGTACAAAGCTTCTCAGGAATGGAGTTACAAACAAAAGGGCAAAATAACCAAAGACGACGCTAGGGACACCGGCTAGGAGTTCTAGGGCTGGTTTTAACCACTTTCTTACTTGAGGGCTGGCATATTCACTTAAACAAATTGCTGCTAATAAACCCAAAGGTAAAGCAACCATAATGGCAATGGTGGAAGTAAGGACAGTACCGCTAATCAGGGCAAAGATACCAAAGCTATCATCAGGTCGCCATTCTGAGTCGGTAAGAAAGTTCCAAAGGGAAACTTCTTTGAAAAATTCAATAGTTTCAAAAATCAGGGTAAAAACAATACCCACTGTGGTGAGTATTGACACTAAAGCAAAGCTAGCAAAAAGTATTTTAACCGCTAGTTCTACTTGTTGGCTCTTTTTGCGGTTTGGTTGCCAGAGATTTTCTTGATTATTGCGAGAATCTGTTAAATCGCTTGTCATTGGTTATGGGTCAAATTGATTATTGATGCGAAAATACACCCTTAAATATTTCTTTTAATGCTGTCATAAGCAAGAAACTGTAGAGACTACTTATGAGTTTATCCCTACAGTTTCTTTACATACTAGCCCTAAATAAATTGTTAATATCCCAAAGCTATCAGATAAATTTATAGCTTATCAATCAGCTTTTGCCCTAAAGAAGAACCTCCTTCAAACATAGCCCCAGTAGTGGCAGAGTCTAGACGAGCCTTAGCTTTTTCAAGAATATCATCAGGTAAAGCTACATAGCCAACTTCTTCTACTAAGGTTGGGTTGGCAAGATGATATTCAGCGAAAGCTTTGACTTCTGGCTTGCTTTCTAAAGATTCTTTTTTGAGGTAGATGAATAAAGGACGGGCTAAGGGATTATAAGTACCATCAGCAATGGCTTCTGCACTAGGGGCAACACACTCACCCTCAGCATTTTCAATTTCTACGGCTTTGAGGCTATCTTGATTTTCCTCAAAGTAAGCATAACCGAAGTAACCTAAAGCACCTTTTCCGGCGGAAACACCTTGAACAATGACGTTATCTTTTTCGCCAACATTGCTGTAGTCTTTGCGACTTCCTTCTTCATCAGTAACAGCTTCGTTGAAGTAGTCGAAAGTACCAGAGTCTTCCCCAGGGCCATATAACTTAAGCTCTTCGTCTGGAAATTCACCGTTAACTTGGTTCCAGTTTGTGACTGTATCTTCAGCAGGCGTAGCCCACATTTTATTTAATTCTTCAGTAGTTAAGCACTCTGCCCAATCGTTTTCTGGGTTAACAACTACGGTAAGACCATCAAAAGCAACGGGAATTTCGACAAATTCAACTCCGTTTTCTTCGCAGGCGGCGATTTCCTCTTCTTTAATGGGGCGGGAAGCATTGGAGATATCTGTATCACCACTACAGAATTTCTCAAAACCTCCTCCAGTACCAGATGAAGCAACGACGACATTTACATCAGCGTTATCTCCTTGGAAATCTTCAGCCATAATTTCAGAGATAGGTAATACGGTGCTAGAACCATCAGCCGCGATTTCTCCGCTTAATCCGGCTTCACCACCAGCAGTTTCACCACCATCTTCTGTCGATGCTTCATCTCCACCAGTACAGGCAGTCATTGTGAGGGCAAGAATCCCTACAAAAAAGAGTATGGATTGACGTTTCATTTGTATTCTAATAGTCATAAAAAAGTGTCTCTTTAGTCAGTCATCAAGGTCATTTGAGATGGAGCGAACATTCTGTTTTGCACACCTGCAACAATAGTGAGTAAGCACACTATTAGTATTTCAAATTTCACCTACCTGTCAAGTTAAATTTTGGTTAAGAAAGCACTGAAAAAACTATTAATAATTAAAACCTATGGTTTGTTCTAAAAACTCCCATTTGATTTGTGTAAACAACCTATTTGTGAAGGGATTTTTGAACTATTCAAATTGAGTTTAGTGCCAGAAAAGTTTTACTGTCTTTATTTATCTTTATAGGTACAATGCAAGTGATACAAAGTTCCTCGAACTGACCTTGCTTTAATTGTATTGTTAGTAATTCAGACTCAGGTTATGTTGGGGTAAATTAAAGGTTAAATATTGGTTAATCGACAAATTAGTCACTGTATTCGGGAAAATTAAGCTGTTTGGCTGGTGACAGGAAGTAAAATTTCAAACTCTGTACCAACGTTGATCTGGGATCGCATATTTAATTTTCCTCCATGGGTTTCGGTTACAATTTGATTGCTGATGGCGAGTCCTAGTCCTGTACCCCTACCGACAGGTTTAGTAGTAAAGAAAGTTTCAAAAATGCTCTCTTGAATTTCTAGAGGGATACCTGCACCATTATCAGTGATGGTAATTGCTATCCATCGAGAATCTTTATCTAATTCTAGGTTGGTGGTGATAATAGTGATTTGAGGTTGCCAGTCTTCATCTTTTGAATTACGATTTTCTTTCACTTCTAATAATGTGTCGATACCATTAGCAATGATATTCATAAAGACCTGTCCTAACTTAGCAGAATAACCAACTATTTGTGGTAGTTCACCGTAATTTTTAGTAACAGTAATATCGTACTTAAGGCTATGATTTAAAATCAACAAAGTACTTTCTAAGCATTCGTGAATATCTACTAATTGTTTTTTCTTATCTTCAAGACGAGAAAAGTTACGTAAGCTGGTGACAATTTCTGTTAATTTCTTGGCTCCAACTTGCATACTCATCAGCATTTTGGGCAAATCTTCGAGAATAAAATCCAACTCTATATCTTCTTCTAATTCTTTAATATTAGTGGTCTTCTCTGGAAAAGTTTGTTGATATTCCCCTAGCAAGTTGAGTATATCTTGGCAATAAGTAGATAAATATTCTAAATTACCGTTAACACTATTAACCGGATTTTTGATTTCGTGGGCTACCCCTGCAACCATACGCCCTAAGCTAGCCATCTTTTCTGTTTGTACTAAATGGGCTTGGGTTTTTTCTTCTAATAGTTGTGTTGTCAATTTATGAATTTTAGACTGAGCTACTAACAATTGATGTATATCAAGTAAGCGATAAACCTTGCTTTCTAGTTCTACAATAATTGGTTCAGATAGTAATTTTCCGGGGCGCTGAAGAGACTTTTCTGCTGCTTCTACGATTAAAGTATCAGCACTGAGAATAATCATTTCAGTATTAATGAAATCATACAAAGATTTCAAAGGTCGCTTGAGAAATAATTCTAATCCATAGGGTCTACTCATACGCTCTAAAAAGCGTCGCCGAGAAATCATTCCCACCAATTTACTATTCTCAGTTAGAATGACTCCTGGTATTAAGGGGGAACTCTCAAATTTATTAGTAACTTCTTTACTTATATGAGATATTTCAACTTGAAAATCATAAAGAGATAACTCAATTAGGGTAGAATTTAACTCAAGAACTGGTACTCCAGAGTTAGAAAAAGCTGGCAAATTCAACTTTTGCTCCTCAACCTGTATCATCATAGTGTTCATTATAAATTTTACGCTTTAAAATAGAAGTATTGGCCATATTTTAGCCTTATTTCTACTTAAATAGCAGGAGAATTTTGAGTAGAGAAAAACTTTCTATGTAGTTAATTAAAAGCCAATTCTTTCTTAATCAGATATTAATATTTTAGACAAGTTTTTAGCTGTTAATAAGCTGTTAATCACTTAGATTGGTTTATGAGGCAGGGGTTCGCGTAGCGTTGCCGTTAGGCTACAGGGAACAGGGAACAGGGTTGGCGTAAGCCTTACCGTTAGGCTACGGGGAACAGAAAAAGAATAGGGAAGATTATATTGTGTAGAAACACTAGTAAATCTGTTCGTCACTATGACAAAATGTCGTATAATTTCACTATGACGTGATGTCATATAGCTTTACGTTAGTGACAAAATTCTACAAAAAAAAATTCAAGAGGTTAATCATGAAAATGGCCAAACGATTGGTTGTCATAGTATCCGCATTTTTACTAGTCGCTGCCAGCTTCGTTTTTTCAGCTAACCCAGCTTTCGCAGAAACCTATACAGTGAAAATGGGTGCTGACAGTGGGAACCCCCTTCAGTTTGTTCCTAGCACAGTTACGGTTAAACCAGGAGACACTGTTAAGTTTGTCATGAATAAGCTTGCTCCTCACAACGCTGTTTTTGATGCTAGCGGCGTACCTGGCGATAGCGGTTTAGCTAGCAAGCTTTCTCACAAGGAACTATTATTTGGTCCTGGACAATCCTACTCAACTACTATTCCTTCTGATGCAGCTTCTGGAGAATACGCTTACTATTGCGAACCCCATCGTGGTGCAGGTATGGCAGGCAAAATTATTGTTAAATAGTTTTTGGTGAAAATTAAATAGTTTCCTAAAAGCGGCAGAAACTTTTTGAGATTTTGCCGCTTGTCTTTTTATCTTTTTTTTATTATAAAGTTTTGATAACTTACTAAGAGCTAGCCAACTAGGGAAGGAGATAGCATTTTCTTACTTTTATTAATAGAACGAATTTTTCCTTGTTTGGGTAAATGAACAGTGAAAGTTGTACCAACCCCAACTTCACTTTCTACATTAATTTCTCCTTCGTGAAGTTCTACACACTTCTGAGCAATAGACAATCCTAGACCTGTACCTTGAATCGTACCGACGTTACTGGCACGGTGAAAAGAGGAAAAGAGATTAGCTTGATCTTCACTAGGAATGCCAATACCTTGATCAGTAACTTTTAAGGTAACTTGAGTAGGTTCCCCAACAAGCTGAAGAGAAACTAAACCCCCTTCAGGAGAATATTTAAGAGCGTTGGAGAGGAGATTTGTGATAAGCTGCCCTAAAAGCTTAGTATCAGCATAAAAGTCTTGGCAGTCCCCTTCACCTTGGTGAACAAATTCAATACGAGAAGAAGTGCTAGAGTTGGGTTGCATCTCCTCCACAATTTCGCGAGAAAAAGCGACTAAATCTACTGCTTGGGGACTAAACTTAAGTTTCTCAAATTCAGCTTGGTTAATGAAGAGTACATCATTAACTAAAGCAGTAAGGCTTTGTACTGCCTTTTGGATACGGTGGAAATATTTGCTTTGTTTCTCCTCATTTAACTTATGACGATAGACTTGGAGCAATTCCGCAGCAGAGTTAATTACTGTTAAAGGAGTGCGATACTCATGAGAAATTGTACTAATAATTCGTGATTTGAGTTCGCTTAACTTTCTTTCTGCGGTTAGGGCTTCTTGTAATTGAGCATCTTTAGCTTGCAACTCTTCAACTGCTTTTTGTAATTCGGCAGTACGTTGTTCAACACGTTGATCCAGCTCCAAAAATATTTGTTGACGTTGCAGAGCATAGCGAATTGCTCTAGTAAGTAGATGACTTTTAAAATGACCTTTAACTAAATAATCCTGAGCGCCTTCTTGCATTGCTGCCACAGCAATTTCTTCATTATCCATACCACTAAGAATAATTGTTGGTATTTGCGGAAATGAAGCATGAAGAGTACGGAAGGTTTGTAAGCCTTGCTCATCAGGTAAAGACAAGTCTGTAAGGATCAAATCAATTCCCCCTTGAGAAATGCGTTCTACACCAGCTTGTAGGGTTTCCACATTTTCTAGGGTGACAGAGAATTGTTGAGCGCGTTCTAAATACTCCTCAATTAGATCCACATCTTCGATGTCATCTTCAATTAGGAGAAGTTTTGTGATTGAACTTGACATTCTTGCGACTTAAACAGTGAATACTACTACGTTATTCATTAATTTTTTACTCGTCAATGGGGAGGCAATTTAACAATAGTAAACCAAAAGCTTTCTATAGATTTAAGAATTCGCTCAAACTGCCTAATACCAACGGGTTTTTGGACATAACAGTTAGCTCCTAAGCGGTAACTTTTGAGGACATCTTCTTCTGCATCAGAGGTGGTAAGAATTACTACAGGAATATGCTGGATCGCCTCATTTTGCCTAATTTCTTGTAAAATTTCTTGCCCGCTCATACCAGGAAGATTGAGATCAAGCCAAATCAAATCTGGTAGTTCCTGTTCAACATATTCCCCTTGTTGATTAAGATAGGCAAGGGCTTCTTCTCCATCATGAACGACATTAAGCTTGACCATCACTTTGGATTGCGCTAAAGCTTCTTCTGTTAAATCTACATCTTCAGGATCATCTTCAATGAGGAGGACATTAATCATTTGGCTTGGCTTAATTTGCATAACTGTTTGGTCTTGCTGTTGTGTATTTTCACACTGTGACAACCATCTTATGAACTTTGAAGGGTGAAGTAAAAAGTTGTACCGTAGCCCGGTTTAAATTCCAGCCAAATTTCTCCCCCATGGCGCTCAACAATTTTTTTACAGACAGCTAAACCAATGCCTGTACCTGGGTATTTACTGCGGCCGTGAAGTCTTTGAAAAATTTCAAAAACTTTCTCGGTATGTTGGGGCTGAATGCCAATACCATTATCTGCTACGGAAATATAGCATTTTCCGGCTTTCTGCTCAGTTTTGATGGTCATAATCGGGTCTTGTTTAGCTCTAAACTTGATGTCATTGGCAATCAGGTTTTGTAATAGCTGAGAAATTTGCACTGGATGAGCAGAAACAATAAAGCAATCACCATCCGAAAAGGTACATCTTTGCGTTTACGCAGGAAATATAGCAAAGTTAGAGGAATTGAGTAATAAGCTAAAAAAATTAATGAGTCAGAAATGATGTGCAACCCAAGTAAACCAGGTTGCCACATATAGCAGTGACCGTGGGGGATGTAGTTGTTAGGAAAGAGGATGTTTTGGAACATGATGGGGAGGTGGGGAGCTAGGGAGATAGACTGATCATTGACTAGCCATTAACAGGTAGAGTGAAATAAAAGGTTGTTCCTTTTCCGAATTCTGATTTTAGCCAAATTTTGCCGCCGTGACGTTCGACGATTTTTTTGCAGATGGCTAAACCAATACCTGTACCTTCATATTTACTGCGACTGTGGAGTCTTTGAAATATTTCAAAGACTTGCTCGGTATATCTAGACTTGATCCCCACCCCATTATCAGCAATGGAAATCAACCATTCATTTTCTTTCTGTTGAGCTTTAATTTGAATTACGGGGGTTCCGTCCCCTTGAAATTTGATAGCATTGGCAACTAGGTTTTGTAGTAATTGGGTTATTTGTCCAGGATGGACTGAAATTGTGGGGAGGGGAGCGACGAGAATTTGGGCTTTTGTTTGGGCGATCGCAACCCCTAAATCATCCCTAACTTGTTCTAGAATGCTATTCAAGTCTGTGGGTTTTCGGAGTAATTCGGTTCTATGTACTCGCGAGTAGGTTAATAAGTCGGAGATGAGGTTTTGCATCCGAGTTGTTCCTTTAGTTAAGGCACTGATATATTTATCAGCTTTCTCATCTAACTGACCTTGATATTTTTCTTCTAAGAGTTCCACATAGCTCTGAATTTTTCGTAGGGGTTCGCGCAAATCATGAGAAGCGATGTAAGCGAATTGTTCTAATTCTTGATTGGAGTTGAGAAGTTCTTGATTAACTTGTTGTAGTTGATGGCGGGAATTAATCCGTTCTGTAATTACTTCAGTGAACATAATTATGCCACCGATTTCTCCCTGATTTTTGAACCAAGGATGAATTTCCCATCTCAGCCACTCTGTGCTGCCATCAGCCCTAACAAAGGAGTCTTCGTCGCATTTTTCTATTGCCCCAGCTAAACAGTGTTTGTGAATCTCTTGCCAACGTTGGGGAACAGACGGGAAAATTTCGTAGTGAGAACGACCAACAATATCTTCTCCATTTAAGTTATATTGAGCTAACCAATTTTTGCTATTCGCTAAATAGCACATCTGGACATCAAACATGGCGATGGCAATGGGAGCATTAGTGATAAATAGTCGCAGACGTTCTTCACTTGCTTGTAACGCTAACTCAGCCTCTTTGCGCTTGGTAATATCGCGGATAATACCTAAAAAACCTAAACTATTTCCCTCATCATCTGTAACTTGGGAACCTACAGTTTCACTAATAAACGAACTGCCATCTTTACGAGAATAAGTTACTTCATAGGGTAAAAGTTGATCTTCAGCGTTGAGGTGATAACGTTTTCTGCCCTGCTCTTGATAGTCTTCCTGGCTACTATACAGTACCGAACTATTCTGTCCAATTGCTTCAGAGGGTTTATAGCCAAAGAGTTTGGTAAAAGCAGAGTTAACTTCAATAATTTTACGCTGGCTATTGACAAAAACTAAAGCATCGGGTACCGAACGCAAAATTGCTGCAACCTCAGCATTTTTAAGATGTAGAATTTCTTCTGCTTCCTGACGCTGTTGTATTTGAGTTTCTAAAGCAGCGGTTCTTACCTTAACTTTTTGTTCTAATTCTTCCTGGGTTTGTTTTAAGGAAGTAATATCTTTGGCTAAACCAACTAAGCCTAAAACTTCACCTTGGGCATTTCGATAAACATTTTTGCTAGTCAGGAAAACTTGAGTTTCCCCTGCAATAGTCAAAGTTTCTTCAATTTCTTCAGAGATTCCTGAATTAATAATTTTTTTGTCCTTGGCTTGGACTTCACCCAATATTTCTGGTGGAAAAAAGCTTGTATCATCTTGCCCCAACACTTCGGCAACAGTGCGATTGAGGATTTTTGCCCCAGGTTGATTAATAAACTGATAGCGTCCTTGAGTGTCTTTAACGAAAATGGCATCTGAGGTGGAATCAATGATGGTTTGCAAGAGATTATAACTAGCTGCTAAATCTGTTTCCACCTGCTTTTGCTGGCTTAAATTCCGGCTCACCGTAGAAAAATACTCCACATCACCACTCTGGTTTTTGTGAGCAATAATCATTTGCGAAACAGGAATTTCCTTTCCTTGGCTAGTTTGTAAGGTATTTTCCCCAACCCATACCCCATTTTGAACAGCAGTAGGTATACCAAGTTCAGTAATAATTTTCACTGTTGATTGAGGATGATAATCAAATATCTTTAATCGGGAAATATCAGCATCAGAAGTTAGCCCTAAAACCTTTCTACTTGAGGAGTTACTCCAGACAAGCTGACCCTCAGAATCAGCAAGGCTGATACAATCAGTAGAGGCTTCCAGAATAGAAATAAGACGCTGTTGTTGGGCTTCAACAAGCAGGCGCTGTTCAATTTCAGTGGTGAGATTCTCGATTATCCTTTTAAGGAGTGAAGTACGCCGCCTAACTTTAGTGTCGAGTTCTTGATTAAGCTGCTGTAAAGCTTCTTCGGCTTTTTTCAAATTACTAATATCCCGCCCTTCGGAAATAATCACCACAACTCTTCCTTCAGGATTGAAAACAGGTTTTAAGGAAAAGTCAATGGTAACTACTTCGTCTTGCTTACCCAAAATCTCAACTTCATAACGAACAAACTCACCTTCATTAGCAGTTAGGATCGCCTTTCTAAGTTTTTCTTGGATGGCAGGAGATTTTTGCCACCATCGAACTTGCCAAAATGGTTGCCCCTGAATTTCTTCTAGCTTCAGTCCACCAAAATCAAGGGCTACTTCATTGGCATCTAGCAAAATCCCTTGGGGAGAAATCATGGCGATGGATTGAAAAGTATGGGCAAAAAGTGCTTTATATTTACGTTCACTCCTTTGCAACTGTTCTACCTGGGCTTGGAGTTTTTGGTTACTATCAACCAAAGTGCCAAGACGTTCGTGAATTTGAGCTTGCTTTTGTTGAGAGCAAGATGGCTCTAGCACAGTGCCAGTAGCGATGAAGTACTCTATTTCTCCTTTGGGGCTAAAACAGGTTGAATTAGCCCAGGAAATAAGCTGTTTTTTACCCTGTTTGCTTAACCAAAAGCTTTGATAATCTTGAACTTCTTTTTGATGGGCGATCGCCGCTGCAAAGATGTTTTGAGTTTTAGCAGCAGAATCAGGAGCAACCAGCTTCTCCCAAATCACTTCTCCAATCACCTCTGCTTTGCAGTAACCCGTCAATTGTTCACAATGACGATTGAAGTGAATAATGCGTCCTGTACAATCTAAAACTAAGACCAAAGCATTAACACTATTTAAGAGGGTTCCAGTTAAATCTGCATTTCGCTTAACAGCCTCAAAAAGAGTAGCTGAAGAAGTTGTTAATAACTCTTTGCTCATGAAGTTTTTTACCTAGCACCTACTGCACTCAATTACTAAGTGTTAGCTCCAGTTTGGTCTTTTTACTGGAAATGTGCAATCTGGTATAAATACGTAAATACTTTTGAACTTCAGAACTTACCAGCAAGCACAACTTCTTTTACTAGCTGCCTTGTCTCTCTAATTATTTTAAGGAGAGAGTTGGACATAAGCCGGGTTCTGTTCTTTTATTAGTTGCCTAACAAAAAGGGTAGTTATCTATCTGGGATATCTGTTACCAGACACCTCTAGCGGTTCACACATGACGGAACTGGTAAAAGACCAACCATAGTTCCTTCGACCTTGCTTCCCACCGGGGTTTACCGAGCCAGCACTTCTCAATGCTGCTGGTGCGCTCTTACCGCACCTTTGCACCCTTACCTCTTTCATGGATCATTAATCATTGACCATTAATCATTGAAAGAGGCGGTATGTTTCTGTGGCACTATCCTCACGGTCGCCCGCACTGGAAGTTATCCAGCAAGTTTGGTCTTTCGGAAGCCCGGACTTTCCTCAGCATCTTTGCAAAAAAAAGTGCTGCAACCACCTACACCAGCTCTCTCCTATTTATAAGTGTAATACTTTTGTCCCACTATATTGATCATTGGGCATTGATTAATGATCATTGATCATTGATCATTGTAGGGCTTGCCCTTGCCGTTAGGCATCATTGATCATTGATAACCAAGTAAATGACAAACAAATCTTCTTTAAGAATCGCTCTCCCCAGTAAAGGAGCATTAGATAAAGGTACGAGAGAATTCCTTGGGGCTGCTGGTTTAAAAGTATCTCGTCCCAGTGAAAGACAATATGTCGGCAAAATTCCGGCCATACCAGATATATTTTTACTTTTCCAAAGAGCAGCAGATATCTTCCGTAAGGTGGAAGAAGGCAGCGCCGACTTAGGCATTACTGGCTACGATGTTGTTTGTGAAGAAGGACAGGATCATGATGATGTGGTGGTGATTAGCGATCGCCTGGGTTACGGCAAATGTGAGTTGGTTTTGGCTGTTCCTGATAGCTGGATTGATGTTGCTTCTATTGAAGATTTAGCGGATCTGACTTTACTATTTAGAGAAAAGGGTAAAGAGTTAAGAATTGCCACCAAATATACTAACCTGACCCGTAAATGGTTGTACCAAAAGCGGGTAGTCCATTTTTCTTTAGTAGAAGCCCACGGAGCCTTAGAAGCTGCACCTCGCATGGGTTATGCTGATATGATTGTTGATGTGACTTCCACCGGGACAACCTTAAGGGAAAATCATCTTAAACGCTTGACTGGCGGTACTCTTTTGAATTCCCAAGCTTGTTTAATTGCCAATAAAAGACTTTTAAAAGAAGATCCTCACAAGTTAGAGATAACCAAGCAAATTTTAGAATTAATTGAAGCTGAACAGGAAGCAAATAAATATCTTTCTATTACAGCGAATGTACAAGGGAATTCAGCCGATGAAATTGGCAAACGCTTAGTAGAAAATCAACAACAAGTGGGCTTAACAGGATTGCGTGGTCCCACTGTAGCTAAGGTGTATTCCGATGCAGGAGATAATTGGTATGCCGTAACCATTGTGGTTAAGCAAGAAATTTTGTTATCAGCAGTAGAGCATTTGAGAAGTATTGGCGGCAGAGATATTACTGTTATCTCACCTAATTACATCTTTGGTAAAAACTCTCTGGTTTATCAAGATTTTGAGTCCAAGTTATTCAACTAAAACAATGTATATAAAAAATTGCTAATGGCTAATGGCTAATCGCTAGTTGCTAATAGTTTTCACCCATTTCCCAAGCTCCTTAGCTACCCATCTCCCTAGCCACCCATCTGCTCGTCAATTTTCCCAATCTTCAATAATTTTATCTAGATCAATACCTTTTTCTAATAAACAAGCATGACCGCTTTCTGGCAAAATCATTACCTGGCCATTAGGAAGATGGCTAGCTAAATATTGGGCTTCTTTGACAGAAGGCAACAACTGATCTGCAGCCCCCGCTACTATTAGTACTGGTTGTTGGAGAAGACGTAAGTTATCAACATTGGTTCTGAAGTCTCTCAATAAAGATAGTCGCCAAGATACGGTTTGAGGTGGTAGAGATTTCATGGCCTCTGTTAGGTCATACCTGTTTTGAGAAGTGACTTTACGGAAAACAATTAAAAAAGGTAATAAAATCAGTACAGACTGTCGATAGAGAAACTCTGGCATTGACTGAACTAGTTGTATGCCCCAACTTAAGAAAGGCTTTTTTAAGAAAGACGAGGCGCAGTTGACTAAAATAATTTTCTCAAACAGTTGAGGTTCCCTCAGAGCAACTTTAAGAGCTAAACAGCCTCCAAAAGATTCCCCACAGAGATAAATGGAGCGTTGAGGATGTTGTTGCAACTCTTGCTTAACTAAGTTAAGTAATTGACTACTCAGGATTTCCCAGTCATTAAGGTCATCCCCTGGGATCACGAGACAGCGTACATCAAAACGCTTAGTTAAATTTCCTAGTTGCCCTCGTAATAGCTTGCCTGTACCATCCATTCCTGGCAAATAGATAAACAAGGGATAGTTGGGCTGATGATTATTAGCAATTAAAAAGTGGGGAATTACTTTGTCTTGAAGCATATTTCCTAATGGTTTTAAGAAAACTTAACTTTACTTTACCTTATTACCTATATTTCTCATTCTGATATCAGTGATTTTTCACTATCAATTAATACATTAGAATGCAGAAAATGCTCTTATAACACTTAATCTATTCTGACAAAAAGTGTATTTAATTGTTGTGGTCATGGTATATATACTCAGTCTCGTGCAACAAGATGATTAAGGAAAAATCGAGAAATGATTAAGTTTTTATAAAGGCAAACTGAAGCTTTTATGAGTTTATATCGTCTACAGTAGTGACAAGAAAAGCTGAGCGGGACAAACTAAAAACTAAAATAGATTGTCATAACCCATTTAGAATACTTAAATTAGTGGGGGAACTTTATATAGTTAGATGAATAATACCAATCATATTAAAAAGAAATTTGCTGTAACTACGCCGTTATACTACGTCAATGATGTCCCTCATATTGGTAGTGCTTACACTACTATGATTGCTGATGTAATAGCACGTTTTGAGCGTTTGCAAGGCAATTCTGTTTTGTTAATTACAGGAACAGACGAACATGGGCAAAAAATTCAACGGACAGCAGAAGCTAAGGGGTTAGACCCCCAGGAGCATTGTGACCAAGTTGTTAATAATTTTCTTGATCTTTGGGAGCAATTGAATATCCAATGGGATCGCTTTATTCGCACTAGCAATGAGGATCACCATAAAATTGTTAAAGAGTTTTTTGAACGAGTTAATAACAATGGAGACATTTATCTTGATCGGCAACAGGGTTGGTATTGTGTTTCTTGCGAAGAGTTCAAAGAAAAAAAAGACTTAGTTGAAGACGGCTTCTGTTCTATCCATACTAACAAAAAAGCTGAATGGCGAGATGAAGAAAACTACTTTTTTCGTCTATCTAAGTATCAAAAGCAATTAGAAAAACTTTATCAAGATAGGCCGGATTTTATTCAGCCAGGAACCCGTCGTAACGAAGTCCTGAGCTTTGTTAAGCAAGGTTTGAAAGATTTTTCTATTTCCCGTATTAACCTCGATTGGGGTTTTCCTCTTCCTAATGACCCTAAGCAGACAATTTATGTTTGGTTTGATGCTCTTTTAGGTTATGTTAGCGCCTTAGTTGATCCGGATTTAGAACCAACCTTGGAGAATGCTATATCTAGTTGGTGGCCAATTAATTTGCATCTAATTGGTAAAGATATTTTACGCTTTCATGCTGTTTATTGGCCTGCTATGTTGATGTCTGCTCAAATTTCTCTCCCTCAAAAAGTTTTTGCCCATGGCTTTCTTACTAAAGATGGTCAAAAAATGGGCAAAACTTTAGGTAATACTATAGATCCAGTCAATTTAATTGATAAATATGGCTCTGATGCGGTACGTTACTATTTTTTAAAAGAAGTAGAATTAGGACAAGATGGTGACTTCAATGAAAAACGCTTTGTTCAAGTTCTCAATGCCGATCTTGCTAATGATTTAGGCAACTTGCTTAATCGTACTTTAGGTATGGCAAAAAAATATTGCCAGAGCAAAGTGCCAACTCTATCTACCGAAGAGATTAACCAAGATAATACTCTAAAACTTTTGGGTGCAGATTTAGGGAATCGTGTCGCAAATGCTTATCAATCTTTAGCCTTTGTTCAAGCTTGTGAAGAAGTCTTTAAATTAATTCGTGCTAGTAATAAGTTTATTGATGAGCAAGCGCCTTGGAGGTTGTATAAAGAAGGAAAACAAAAGCAAGTCGAACAAGTATTGTACTCTGTACTAGAATCAATTAGACTAGCAGCTTATTTCCTTTCTCCTATTGTCCCTAATCTTAGTGGTGATATTTATAAACAACTAGGTTTTGACATTGACTTTAATAATTCAATTCTTGTCAATAGTTCTACTCCTTTTAACAAACACAGACAGTGGGGAATGCTTCCTGGCAACCAAAGCCTAAGCAAACCCCAGCCTATTTTTGCACGATTAGACCCTCTTGAGTCTTCCTCCTCTTCTTAAACAGAATATCTGCAATTATTCTATTTCAAGAAGACGAAGTTATGTAAACAAGGTTTTAAAACTAATTCAATCCCTTAAATAAAAAACGAGGAATTTAAAAAAATGTTAAATAATCTTGATAATGACCCGGTATTTCCACCGGAACAAGTATTACAAAACCGAGGGCGCGTAGCTATTTTTATTGATGGCTCTAACTTATTTTATGCAGCACTACAACTAGGTATTGAAATTGACTATACCAAACTGCTCTATAGAATAACCTCTGGTTCTCGGTTGCTCCGTTCTTTCTTTTATACTGGGGTAGATCGGACTAATGAAAAACAACAAGGATTTCTATTGTGGATGCGTCGCAATGGCTATCGAGTTATTGCCAAAGATTTGGTACAGTTACCAGATGGCTCTAAAAAAGCCAACCTAGATGTAGAAATTGCTGTAGATATGATGGCTTTAGTTGGGGCTTATGATACGGCGGTTTTAGTCAGCGGTGATGGCGATTTAGCCTATGCTGTTGATGCTGTGAGTTATCGCGGTGCTAGGGTAGAAGTGGTAAGTTTGCGTTCTATGACCAGTGACAGCTTAATTAATGTTGCTGACAGATACATAGACTTAGATGATATTAAAAGCAGCATCCAAAAAAACAGCAAGCACAATGGTAGCTACAGCAGTTTTTCCGGTCTTGGTATTTTAGATAATCAAGACAAAACTCTTAGGGACTAAGTTAACTTAATCGAAACAAACTTAGAGCCTAGGAAATCTGTGCTGTAGAATTTTATTCTTATTAATAAAAGTAGCAATATTTGCTCTTTCTGACACCACAATAATCTCAGCCTCATCATAGATTTTTCGATTAAGTTATACTTTGCTATTTGGCAAAATAAATAGAATCTCAAGTGAAACAAACTTTCTTAGTTAGTTGGCTCGCTAAATCTGTTACTTTACTGCTGTTGTTTAGTCTTGCTAGTTGTAAACCAGAAGCTAAACAGCCAGCAGAAGTAGAACCTGTTGTTGGAAACAACACTTCCGAACCAGAAGATCGTTTAGTTATTAATAATGCCACTTTAGAAGAGGTGGATGATAGTGGCAAAACTGTCTGGAAAATGAAGGCAGATAAAACTAGTTATAACGAGGATAATAAACTTGCTTTCTTAGAAAATCCGGCGGGGAATTTATATCAAGATGGCAAAATTATCTTGCAGGTAAAAGCGAAAAAAGGTGAAGTTCAAGAAGACGGTAAGATAATTTTTTTAAGGGATAAAATTGAAGCTACTGATATTCGTAATAACCTTGTGTTTCGCGCAGATGAATTAGAGTGGCGACCAGAAGAAGACCTAGTAATTGTGAGGAAGAATCTTACAGCTAGCCGTCCGAAACAATTAGAAGTTGTAGCGACCGAGGGACGTTACAAAACTAAAACTCAAGAGTTAGATGTGGTCGGAAAAATTGCGGCTACAAGTTTTCAGGAAGCTTTGAAATTACAAACTGAGCATTTGATTTGGCAAATTCCCCAAAAGAAACTTCTTGGGGACAAAAGGATTCAGATAGATCGCTATAAAGAAAAGGTGATTACAGAGCGAGTGGAAGCAGATAGTTCTCAATTAGATTTGCAAACTATGATCATAATTTTGACCAATAATGTTGAATTAAAATCTCTTTCTCCTCCTCTACAAGTTGCTTCTAATAATGCTATCTGGAACACAAAAGCACAAACGGTTATTTCTAATCAACCAATACAAGTTATTCATGAAACAGAACAAACAACTGTTACAGGGAACGAAGGCAAAATAGACTTAAAAGACGAAGTTGTCCGTTTGACTAATGGTGTCACAGGAACTAGTTCCCGCAATCAATCTAAGCTAGATGCCAATCAATTTTTTTGGGATATTCCTACTCAAAAAATTGAGGCCCAAGGTAATGTAGTTTATCAACGAACTAACCCTCCTGTGAAGACCAAAGGTGTCAAAGCAGTAGGACAACTTAATAGGGATAATGTCGTAGTTACAGGGGGAAATACCAAGGAAAGGGTGGTAACAGAGATTATTCCTTAAATGGAGTTTGTTATTAAATTAAAATAAAAAGCAAATAGCAATATACAATGCTGCAACTACAAGCTGCACAATCATTACAGGGATACCATATTTGATAAATTTACCAAAAGAAATACGACTACCGTGAAGCTCTGCTACCCCTGCTGCAACAATATTTGAAGATGCTCCCATCAAAGTACCGTTACCTCCCAATGTTGCCCCAAACATCATGGCATAGAACAAAGGCAAAACTTCTGGAGGTAGTTGTCCTGTAAAGTCAGGGTTTAATACTTCAGCCCCCACTAAACCGACATTAACCAGATATTGCTTAAGCAAAGGAACCATTGCCACCACTAAAGGAATATTCGGCACAATACTAGATAATAGACCTACCAAGACTAGTAAAACAAGAGAACCCAGAGCAATATTTTCACCTAAGATTACGGCTAATAAGGCTGAAATACTATCTAATATTCCTGTCTTTTCTAATCCGCCAATCAGGACAAAAGTTGACATAAAAAACAATAAAGTACTCCAGTCAACGTCCTTGAGTATATTGTTGACTGAATCGATTTTACTAAGATCGGCTAAGACTAAAGCTATGGCCGCCCCCAACAAAGCAACCGCAGCCGGTGAGATTGGCGTAGGTAAAGATTCACCGATGGCAAAAAAGGTTAGCACGACGATCATCAATAGTCCTCCTAACATCAGTACTCCGGGGTGATTGATTTTGGGATGGGGTAGGGTGTTTGTGTCTGCCAATTTCTTATGCCAGATACTACGAAACAACCAGGGAGCCATAATTAAAATTGAGCCAACAGCGATCGCCCCGCCCAAACTTAGCTTCATCAAATAGTCATTGAAGCTTAAGTTAACCGCATCTCCTACAATGAAAGTAGCAGGATCGCCTACTAAGGTTAACAACCCTGCACTGTTTGCTACGAATACCATCAAAATTAGCAACGGTACAAAATCTACGCCAATTTCTTGGGCAATCGGTGGAATTAGAGGAGCTAGGAGCATAACGGTGGTAGCATTGGGTAGCACCGCGCAGATTGGAGTAGTAATAGCAATTACCCCCAGTACCAAGCGTTTCCCCTCTCCTTTGGCTAGTACTACCATCTGGGTAGCTAAATAGGCAAAGATATTAGTCGGCTCAAAAGCTCTAACTAAAATCATTACGCCTAAAAATAAAGCTAGGGTAGAATAACTCTGGCTGATATAGCCAATGGCTTGATTGAGAGTCATCACGTGAGCGAAAACTAAAACTAACGCTCCCAAAAACGCAGCTACAGTTAAATGTAATTGTTCCGTTAAGATGACTACAGTTACTACTGCAAAAGTAATGGCTGCTACTATGGCTGGTAAACTCGTAGGGGTTATCTCCATAATTATTCCTAATTGAATGAATGGTGGTGCTAAAAAAAAGGCAGTCAGATGCAGTACTGGCTGTCTTAAGGGATGTTTTGAACTATTCTTATCAGAGACATTTACTGTTATTCACAGTAAGTATTAAAAAAGCTACGATTGGGTTTGAAGCAACCAGCTTAGCTTGTCTTGTTTTCAAGCTGGTTGCAGCAACTGAGGGCAACTGAGGCAGACAAAACGCCATTCGCTTCTTGTTTCTTTGATGGCAGGTTTAAAATAATGTCCTTCTGAAGGTTTGACTTTGAGAGTAGTAAAAGTAAAATAGGTATAGTCGCCAACTCGACATCCATAACCAACTATTGTGCCGACTGTTCCTGTGGTTTTATGTTGAACAATATCTCCACCTTTAAATATAATCTAAAGTCTCCTTGGTAACTGGTTGCAGGACAGCGATCGCTGATTGAAAATTTTTGTTTCAAATCAGCAAAAGTAATCCTGCTATAGGTGTAGAGAGCAGTTAGTAACTAAGGATAGTGATGAAAACAATACTAAAAATCTCAGTATTGCTTCTTCAATCTCCTCTCAATGCCGACGAGGTTAGCTGACGGGCTAGGACTGAGAGATGTCCCTTTCTATTTTACCTAGAAATAAGCCCCTAAATCGGTTCCCCCGCTTCTGTGTTTAATCACAAAACTAGGCTGACTGGTACTCTATTTTTATTTGTGCTAAGGAATTATACATCAATATTGTCAAAATTGACAATTACATAAAAGCTTGAACCGAAGATGAAATTATCAGGAAGCAGAACCCGCCCCTATCTTAAATTCCGTTGAGGATTACCGAGAAACTCTTCTCCACTAGCAACAGAAGGGTCAGGAATGGGGGCTGTTCCCCAGTTTTGAGCTAATTTTTGTAATAGCCAATCTTGTTGGTCACGGAAGGCGATAGGACCGATGTTGCCGTTGTTGATAATTGCGAAAGCAACCATACCGCGATCGCGAGTAGGAAATATCCCGGCTAAAGCGCTAACTTGATTGAGAGTTCCGGTTTTAAAAGCCGTACCGGTGGGAATCTCGCGACCAATCACTGTTCCCAACTTATCTCTTCCTGCCACAGGAAAAAGATCAAAAATAGTTAAAGGTTGTGGTTCTAACTTCTCTTCAATAGCTAACAACATGGCACAGACAGCACGGGGAGAAATACGATTGTCTACCCCTAAACCGGAACCATTAATTAATTGAATTTCTTTTTGGGGTACATTAGCCAACTCTGCTGCTAATTGGGCTACTTCTTCTGCACCCCCCACAGATTCTGCTAAAACCTCAGCCATAGCATTATTGCTATAAATATTCATCTGTTTAAGAATTTGTGCCAAACTCACAGATTGGTGACGTAACAACAAGTTTGCCAAGCTACTTTGTTCTACTTCAGCTAAGCTTTCTTGAATTACTACATTCCCGGCAATTTTTAAATTAGGGCGTTTGCTTCCTACAGGCATTAAAGAATAAGAATAAGTAGCATCTCGATTCCAACTAGCTTCATCAAAAGCAACTTTAAGAGATTCACCTCCAATTTGAGGATTGGGGTAATAATTCATATAAAAATCTCCCACAATCACTAAATTCCCTGCTACTTCGCGAATACCCATCTCATTTAAGACATTTCCTAGGGCGATCGCTTCTTCCCAAACAAAGAAAGGATCACCCCCTCCTTCAATAATCAGATCCCCTTGTAAAACCCCATTCTCAATTTCTCCGATGGTATGAATCAGGGTTTCAAATTGATATTCATGGCCCCATTTATGCAAAGCGGCTAAAGTTGTCGCAATTTTGGTTAAAGAAGCTGCCGAAAGAGGAATAGTACCTTGGCGATCTAAAAGTAACTTCCACCCAGACTCCATCCAAACACCTTGGCTATTCGGATTAGCACCCCTTTCAGTTAAAGTTTTCAGGTACTGTTCAAGATTTTGCTCTGCTTGAGGATCTGGATCTGTCAAAGAAAACAAATCTGCTTCTTGCCAAGCAAGCAATCGGGCAGTTTCCATCTGTGCTGGCTCTTGACCCAAAATATTCATCAAAAAACTGATTAAACTAGCTCCGACTACTTCTAGCACTCTTAATTTCCTCCCAACTAGAGTTAACTTTATACAGGTTTTTGTTCTTTTGGAACAGTCTCTAGGTTATGGTTTACCTATCCATAAGTCCTAATCCGTAATTAATCATTGTCTGGTTCATTAATTATTCACGACTTGGCTAGAATCCAAGGAAGTTTTTGATGTTTAATGTTCAATGTAGCCTACGGCAAGGCTTACGCCAACAATGTTTAATGTTCAAGGGCTTGGTGTTAAAATCTTTAAGGTTTATATCAATTTGATTCAATGGGATCGACTCGCGCAAGAATTGCAGTAGACGCTATGGGGGGGGACTACGCCCCCGACGAAATTGTTGCTGGCGCTCTCAGGGCAGCAGAAGAGTTAGATGTGGACATTATTTTGGTTGGCGAACCAGAACTTATTCAAGCATCTATAGAGCAACATACCAACTCCAGCCCTCTGGAGATTGTACCTGCTGAGGGGGCGATCGCTATGCACGAAGAAGCTTTAGTTGGGGTTCGCCGCAAGCCAAAAGCTTCCATTAACGTGGCCATGAAGTTGGTGAAGCAAAAACAAGCTGATGCTGTCGTCTCGGCGGGGCATTCTGGGGCTGCTATGGCTTCTGCTTTGCTACGCTTAGGCAGAATAAAAGGCATTGATCGTCCGGCGATCGGGGCTTTATTCCCTACTCTCAGGGCTGATAAATCTGTGATTGTTTTAGATGTTGGGGCCAATGTTGACTGTCGCCCTAAATACCTAGAACAGTTCGCTCTGATGGGAACAGTTTATAGCCAGTATGTGATGGGCGTAACCGAACCGAAAGTTGGGTTGCTCAATATTGGTGAAGAACCTTCTAAGGGTAACGATTTAGCTTTACGGAGTTATGAATTATTAGAAAAAAATCCCCACGTTCGTTTTGTGGGTAATGCCGAAGGGAGGGATGTTCTTTCTGGGGAGTTTGACGTTATTGTTTGCGATGGCTTTGCGGGCAACGTCTTACTCAAATTTGCTGAAGCAGTAGGAGATATTGTCCTGCAAATTCTTAAAGAAGAATTACCCCAAGGAGTTAGAGGACAAATAGGGGCAGCTTTATTAAAGCCAAATCTGAAAAGAATTAAGCAACGTATTGATCATGCAGAACACGGCGGAGGCTTACTTTTAGGGGTAGCGGGGATTTGTATTATCAGCCACGGTAGTTCCCAAGCCCCAACCATTTTCAACGCCATTCGTTTAGCCCAAGAAGCCATTGACAACGGAGTTTTAGAGCAAATCAAATCATCTCAAGAAAGAATTGTGGGAAACAGTAAAGTCAAGTCAAAAACGGCTTCAAAAAATCAGCCATCATAGGGAATTTTAAAGCTAAGATTTTGAATTTTCTATAGCCAGAAATCGCAGGAGAAAAGTTTTGAAACAATTTGGGGCAGGCATCAAAATAATCGGTAGCGGCTCTGCGGCTCCTCTAACAGCCTTGGACAATGAAGAACTCTCTCAGATGGTGGAAACCTCTGATGAGTGGATTAGAAGTCGTACAGGCATTGCTCAGCGCTGTTTAGCAACTCCTGAAGAGTCTCTAAGTTCCATCGCTGCCAAAGCTGCAAA
This sequence comes from uncultured cyanobacterium, assembly GCA_963793425.1. Classification (GTDB taxonomy): domain Bacteria; phylum Cyanobacteriota; class Cyanobacteriia; order Cyanobacteriales; family CAWCAG01; genus CAWCAG01. The sequence goes on from CAWCAG010000005.1 coordinate 987,008, forward strand.
TCAAGCTTTAAACATGGCAGGTATTGAAGCAAAAAAGCTTGACTTGATTATTTTAGCCACATCAAGTCCTGATGATTTATTTGGTAGCGCCTGTGAAATTCAAACTCAAATTGGTGCGACTAAAGCTGTTGCTTTTGATTTAACGGCGGCTTGCTCTGGATTTATTTTCGCCTTAATTACAGCCTCACAATTTATTCGTACCGGAGTTTACCAAAATATTCTCGTGATTGGTGCTGATATTCTCTCACGATGGGTAGATTGGTCAGATCGCAGTACTTGTATCCTTTTTGGTGATGGGGCTGGGGCTGTGGTGATACAAGGAAATACAGAAGCAGATGATTTACTTGGCTTTGAAATGCGTAGTGATGGCAGCCAAAATTACACCTTAAAACTAGGTTATCAAGGAACTCCTCAAACTTTAAATGAGCGAGTCTCTGTGGCACAAGGAGGCTATCAACCTATTACCATGAATGGTCGCGAAGTCTATCGTTTTGCGGTCGAAAAAGTACCGGAGGTTATTAGTAAAGCTCTGTTTAAAGCTAATTTGGAAGCAGCGCAAGTAGACTGGCTTTTATTGCACCAAGCTAACCAAAGAATTCTCAATGCAGTAGCAAAACGTTTAAAGATTAAACCAGAAAAAGTGATTAGTAATCTCGCTAATTATGGTAATACTTCCGCCGCTTCTATTCCCCTAGCTTTGGATGAAGCTGTGCGGGAAGGCAAAATTAAATCAGGAGATGTTATTGCTGCTTCTGGTTTCGGTGCAGGATTGACTTGGGGGGCGGCGATTTTTAAGTGGGGTGGGGTGTTTAAGTAATAGGTAATAGGTAATAGGTGGAGATTTTTGCTACTTACTGAACGTCAGGCAAATAGAGTAGTTTTATATGATATTAGCTGGCAACAGTTTAATCATATAATTGATAACTTGGGGGAAAGTCGTGGCGCGAGAGTGGCTTATGACCGAGGGGTTTTGGAAATAATGAATCCTTTGCCGGAACATGAATATTATAAAGAAGTATTTAGTGAAGCGATTAAAGAAACGAGTAAGGTTTTAGACATCAATTATGAAAGTTTGGGTTCTACTACCTGGAGAAAAGAAAGTAGCTTAGCAGGGGTGGAAGCAGATAATTGTTTTTATTTCCAAAACGAAGCTTTAGTTAGGGGAAAATTAGAATTTGACCTGGATGAAGATCCTCCCCCTGATTTGGTTTTGGAAATTGATTTAACAAGCAAGTCTTTAAGCCGCTTTCCTATTTATGCTCGTTTAGGAGTGCCAGAAATTTGGTGTTACAACATAGGAAATTTGTTGGTTTATCAACTAAAAGATCAAGAGTATATTGAAGTAGAAATAAGCTCTGTTTTCCCTATGTTAAAAGTACAGGATTTACCAGCAATTATCGAAGAAAATCGTTCAGCAGGAAGAAGAGCAATTCATCGAGCTGTGAGGGAATGGGCAAGTAGGAATACATAGCTTAGAGGGGATGATGGCATTCTTATGCTATTTAAACAGGATTTGGTATGACTGAGAGCGAATAGCTTGATATTAATAACCGGATTTGGTATTGCAAGAATAGGTTTTTAACATTTCCCTTACCTGAAAAAGCCGTATTTGTCAAAAAAACTTTGAAAATCCCCTCAAAATTTGTGCAGCCAAGGACTTGAGCTAGCTATGATTTTGAGGTAAAACAGTGGCTTAATTAACGATTTATCTAAGTTGTAGAGATTGAAGCTTAATTTTAGACATAAGTATAGAAGCATTATTTTTTAATTTTTCTATTAAACCACACAAATGCGTTGTTTGGGAAGTTTTTTTGGGCTTGACAAATTTTAAATTGAAGTTATGTAAATTCAAAAGATTTAATAGCAAACTGTATTTACTCAAACTATTACTTATCTTATTGCCTTGCTTCGATTGCACATCAAACCTCTTTATTTTTGTACCTAATAATTCCTGGATTGACCCTCACTCTTTTTTCTTGCTAGGATTAGATTCTAGATGGAGAAATTTTTGTTTGAAGTTAATTCTTGTAGCCCCTAGCTCAACTCTCTACGCAGCATTTCAGGAATTTTTTACTCATTTACCTCACGTTGAGATAATCAACAATTATTTTGAGTGGATAGCAGAATTTGATTGTTTAGTTAGCCCTGCAAACTCCTTTGGCATTATGGATGGTGGTATTGATGCTGCCATAATTAAGTTCTTCGGACGTTCCTTAGAAGAAAGAGTTCAACAAAGAATTCTCAAAGATTATCTAGGGGAACAACCCGTTGGCACATCATTCATCGTTGAAACAGAACATCCTAAGCACCCTTTTTTAGCTCATACTCCAACTATGCGAGTTCCCATGAGTATTAAGGGTACAGATATCCCTTATGTAGCAATGTGGGCAATGCTCTTGGCTGTGCGACAACACAACAAAAATTCTCAGCAGTTGATTCAGACGGTTGTCTGTCCTGGATTAGGGACAGGAATTGGTCAAGTTCCTTATTCTGAAGCTGCTCGACAAATGGCATTAGCTTATGATAACTTTCTCTATCCTCCCAAGTTTATTAATTGCTTCGTTGCGGCATCAAGACAGCTTCAAATTTGGGAAGGATGAGATTGCCCATCAAGCATCAAACAGCAGCAAACCATAGCAATGTTCCACAAACATTGAAACTTCAAAGTTACCTCGTTGTAAAATCCAGTCATAAACAAGGATTCCGGTCAATCTGAGATTTTGAGGAATGTTCAAATTCATTGGATTCTCGGATCAAAAAAAGCGTAGGAAATATCTACTAAAAGATTAATTGTGACAAATGCGATCGCAATAAAAACCACACCACCCTGAACTACAGGATAATCTCTAGCGAGGATGCCTTCATAAATCCAAGTACCAATTCCCGGCCAAGAAAAGATTGTTTCGGTAAGAATTGCCCCCCCTAAAAGAGTACCGAATTGCAAACCAATAATCGTACTAATTGGTAAAAAAGCATTTTTTAAGGCATGGCGTAAAATAACCCAAATTTCCTTAACTCCCTTCGCCCTGGCGGTACGAATATAATCTTGAGAAATAACTTCTAACATTGCAGAACGAGTAATTCTGGCAAGTATAGCTAAGGGGATAGTTCCCAAGGCTACAGCAGGAAGGATTAAATGGGACAAAACATCTTTTAAGGCCGTTAAGTTAAATTGAATCAAAGCATCTAGAACATAAAACTGAGTAATTGGTTGAAAATGTAAGCTTTGGGTGGTGCTAATTCTGCCACTAGGAGGAAGCCATTGTAAGTGAACTGCAAATAAATAAATAAACAGTAAACCTAACCAATAAACTGGCATTGAAACCCCAACTAATGACCCACTCATAGCTAGGTTATCTAACCAACTATCCTTTTTGATTGCGGCAATAATACCGAAAGGAATACCAATAATAATTGCTATTAAAATAGCTGCGAGGGAAAGTTCAAAGGTGGCAGGAAAACGACTAGCAACTTCTTCTGTAATAGGAACGCCACTAATAATACTTGTACCTAAATTTAAGGTAATTAACTGACTTAAGAAAGTAAGATATTGTTTAGGTAAGGGGTCATTTAATCCTAATTGTTCTCTCAAAGCTACTATACGTTCAGGAGTTGCTCTTTCCCCTAATAAAACCGTCGCCGGATCGCCAGGAATGAGATGAAGTAAGCAAAATACTAAAAGAGTAATGCCTAAAATAACCGGAATCAAACTGAGGAAACGTTTGAGAAAATAGTTGAACATTAAGTCTATTTAAAAAAACTAGGAACACTTAAAATATTGACTCGAATTCTGTAGAGTGAAGTTCGGGCAGTAATAATAAAGACTCCGCAAATCTAGATTAATAAATAGAACCTGCTTTTGAACTTAGTTCTCATAACTACTGAAGATTTTTACTGTGCCAACTTTTGTTCTAAGCCAAACCCTACTAACATAACCTTCTCTAAAGCTTTTCCCTCTAAAGGACGCTGGTAGTTAACAATTTTTCTGAGGCGAAGATCCGGATTAACTAAAATAATTGAATCCACTGAAACAACGCGACTATAATTAGTTGTCATCAATAACTCTTTGCTAACCGGGTTAAAGCTAAAATGAGAAATAATTGGTCTAGCTTCTTCATAAGCTTGATCACGTAAATAGTCTCCTTCTAAAATGCCCTCTCTTTCAACTTTAGGAACAAATAACAAGTTCAATTCTTGACTAACTTCTTCCCCTTTCTCAGAAATAGTATAAAAACCCAAATTAAAACCAGGTAAACTTTCTAAAGAAGAACTATAGGTATATTCATTGTCAGCCAAAACTTGCTCCTTACCCTCAATCTTCAAAGGTTTAACCACAAACTCTGTTCGGGATCTTTCTACTTCCTGGTAAGTTAAATAATGGTAAGTGCGTTCCGCCTGCCATTTTCCAACACAGCAATGGAAAAACTGTTGAAATTCTTTCGTATCCATATTTCCTCTGAAGTTACTGGATTAGCTTCAAAAACTCCCTCAAAGAGAATTTGGGAGGATTAACCTCAAAATCTTATCAGATATAGGCTTGCTATGTTGGCATTTTAGTAACTAACCAGATTAAACACTCCCTCACAGTAAATCCTCTGCCATACTAAAATTAGCTGTTACATTCTGCACATCATCTAAAGCCTCTAAAGCTTCAATCATCTTCAGCAAAGATTGAGCTTGGTCAGGGTCAGTAACTTCAATCGTACTATTAGGTATCCAGCGTAACTCTACTTCCGTCACTGGTAAGTTTTCTGCTTTAAGGGCTTGATGTAAATTCTCTAAATCTGCCACTGAACTAACAACCTCTGCCTCTTGAATCCCTTCCTCTTCAAATAACTCATAACTTTCTCCACCACCTTCTAGGGATGCTTCTAACAACTCCTCTTCGGTAAACTCCCCTACTAAACAAACAACCCCTTTCTGTTCAAACATCCAGCTAACACAACCTGTCTCCCCCAAGTTACCTCCATTCTTGCTAAAAGCAGTCCTCAAATCAGCAGCAGTGCGGTTGCGATTATCTGTCAAAGCTTCAATAAGTATCGCTACTCCCCCTGATCCATAACCTTCATAGCGAATTTCCTCTAACTTATCTTCATCACTACCCCAGGTTCCTGCACCTTTAGCGATCGCGCGATTAATATTATCATTAGGTATTCCTGCCGCCTTCGCCTTCTCAATGGCAGTACGCAGTTGAAAATTACCTTCTGGATCTGCTACTCCATTACGTGCTGCAACAATAATCGCCCTGGATAACTGAGTAAAAGTTTTACCCTTTTTCGCATCAACCCTCGCTTTTTGACGCTTAATATTCGCCCACTTACTATGACCAGCCATTTTTTCAGTTATCAGTTATCAATGATCACGTCTTGAAGTTTCTTTGTTTCTTTTTAATGAGCGAGGGCGTAAGAAACTGACCCCAACAACCCTACTTGAGGGTTTAAAACTATATGTACAGGAATTTGTTCAATAGCAGCACTAACTCTTCCTTTATGTTTAAAAGCTTCTAGGAAAAGACTTGACTCCATCAACGGCATAATTTTAGCAGCAATGCCCCCGGCAATATAAATCCCTCCATAGGGAAGAAGTTTGAGGGCAAGATTGCCCGCTTCTGCACCATAGGCAGAAATGAACAAAGTCATGGTCTTTTCACAGAGGGAATCGCTCTTTTTCATCGCAGCAATAGCAATAGTTGCTGCCGGATCTATATTCTTCGGTAGCTGTTTACCCTGTTCCCAAGCCTGAATCACCCTGGCTATTTCCGGGGTTTCAGAAACAAATTTTTGATCGCGGAGAAACTGATAGATAGCGACAATCCCTTGACCTGATACTACTCGCTCCACAGATACCCGGTCAAGATGATATTTCTCTTGTAGGTAGCTTAACAATTGAAACTCTAACTGAGAACGAGGGGCAAAATCTGTATGCCCTCCTTCGGTAGGAAAAATTTGCGCCCCCGAACTGTTCGGGATTAAAAAAGCTTCTCCTAACCCCGTACCTGCACCAATAATACCAATGGGAGCATTTTCTTGGGGCTTTCCTGGTTGTAAGGTCTTGATCTGCCCTAAATCTAAACCCAAAATGCCATAACTAACTGCTGCAAAATCATTAATCAAGGTTACAGATTCAATGCCTAAATCTTCAGCTAACCTGTAGCTATCAAGATACCAATTAAGATTAGTTAAGTTAGAAGTATTGTTCAAAACCGGACCAGCAATGGCAAAACAAGCTTTTTGGGGTAACTTCTGCTTTTGGGTAGTCTGCCAAAACTCCTTAACTATGGGTACAAGATCAGGATAATCTGCGCTCACATAATTAGCCTCAGCAAGGGTTTGAAAAGACTTCTTTTCCTCCTTTACTTCCACCAATCGCAGAATAGTCTTAGTCCCGCCAATATCTCCAGCTATGATTAAGGTCATGTGATCAAAACAACTAAAAATTAATTAAACCGAACCTTAGATTCCGTCGAACTGAGATGAGAAGTATCTCCATTGAGTTCCAAATGCCAATTTTCATTTTGACGTACTAGCTTAACTAAGCAACATAAGCTAGCATTAATGAAAGGACTACCACCAACTAAACCTGCGGTGGTTCCGCAAACAGAAGCACCGTGACCAACAAAAAGAAGATCCTGAGTAAACTCCTCTACTAGGATTCTGGCTGTTGCTCCAGTGCGTTCCCCTAGCTCCTCGATAGTTTCCGGATATTTAGGAATCACGCGAGAAGTATAACTCAAGTCAAGACGAGGAAAATGTTTTTTCAAGACTTGCAGAGCTAGAGTTTCTGGTTTAGCTCTCATCCATTCTGGATTTAGCCACTCACTAAGTCCCGCTTCCAGTTTCAGGGGCAAATCCAAAATTTCTGCGACAGGAGCCGCTGTTTGTAATGTTCTCAAAAAAGGAGAACAAAATACGTGGCTAATCTTTTCCGATTTGAGTCTTTGTCCCAATTCTTGAGCCTGGACTAAGCCATCCTCAGAAAGAGGAGGATCATAAGGGCGCTCTGCGGTATTAAACCAATCAGGGTTAACAAAGTCAAGACGATTTCCGTGTCTAGCAATCCAAATAGTTTGGTTCATATTAATTCCCTATTCAAAAGATGAGTATTTTTTGCTTATTTTGTTGCCCAGAATGCAGTTGTTCTGGCTCAAGTTGGGTAATCTAACTTTGAACTTTGGAGGTTAGCTAACTAATTTTCCTCTCATCAACCCTCAGTCCTATGTTTCAAAACCTATGCAAGGCAACTCATCTGCACCTAAAATTGGCAAAGGTTTTGCTCTCGAAGGTAAATCTTCCTTTTGGAAGATACTTAAAAGATTAAGATCCCACCTAAGAAACTTTTTTAAAGCCTCATAAATGTTACAATATTTAATACTAAATCAGAAATATTCTTCAAGTAGACTGTAGCTATTGTTTCATAGCACTTCAGGGCTAGTTCCGCAACCGAGAAAAGACAACCAGTATCCCTAGCTAGATTTATGTTATTTTTCTACCCATGGCTAATTTCCTTCAGCTAGACCGCTATTATCAACTGGCTGCAATATAAATACACCAATTTCTCATCAATAATACAAATTATTTTCTGCCACTGTTTTGGAAAACAGAGTTCAGCATCTGGTTTCCTTTGTCTATCCCTAGTCATCAGCCCACCAAAACCAGCAACCATGAAAAAATCTCAGACTTCTACGGACTTAGTGCGGACTTACTTAAGAGAAATCGGTCGCGTACCTTTGCTAACTCACGAAGAAGAAATTCTTTACGCGAAGCAAGTACAAAAACTGATCGCCCTAGAGAAAGCCAAGAATGACCTAGAACAAACTCAAGAGGAAGAACCTACTTTTCGCCAATGGGCAGAAGCGGCAGGTTTGAGCGAAGCCAAATTGCGCTCAGAAATTCAGGCTGGAGAAACAGCCAAGCGCAAAATGGTGGAAGCAAATCTACGCTTAGTCGTATCTGTGGCCAAAAAATATATCAAGCGCAATCTTGATCTATTAGATTTAATTCAAGAAGGAACTATCGGTATGCAGCGAGGGGTGGAGAAATTTGACCCCAGCAAAGGGTATCGCTTCTCTACCTATGCTTACTGGTGGATTCGCCAAGCAATTACCAGGGCGATCGCCGAAAAAAGCCGGACTATCCGCCTACCTATTCACATAACCGAAAAACTCAACAAAATCAAAAAAGCCCAAAGAAAGCTTTCGCAAAACTTAGGCCGTGCGGCTACAGCAGTGGAGTTGGCTGAAGAATTAGAATTAACCGCTAAACAAGTGCGGGACTACCTAGCCAAAGGTCGCCAGCCCCTCTCCTTAGATTTGCGAGTTGGTGACAACCAGGATACAGAATTACTAGAACTTTTAGAAGATAGCGGCCCTTCTCCGGAAGACTATGCTAACCAATCTTCTTTAAAACAGGATTTGGAGCGCTTAATGGCAGATTTAACTCCCCAGCAACGGGAAGTACTCACCCTACGCTTTGGCCTCACGGACGAAAAGCCTTTAACCTTAGCGAAAATTGGTACTCTGCTTAATATCAGTCGTGAAAGAGTACGCCAAATTGAAAGGGAGGCACTTTCTAAGCTGCGTAAGCATAAAGGGACAATGCGGGAGTATTTGGCTAGTTAAACTGCTGTCGTTACAGAAACTAAAAATTAGGAGGGCGGGTTTATTTAGTTTAATGTTAATCTCACAATTAGACTCAAAACCCGCCCCTACTATTGCAACACTTTAGGCTGATCACCCCGCTACCTCCAACCTCAAAAATGCCCAGTAGCGTAATCCGATATTAATGGTTCGGTTAATCAGATCCTCAATAAGTAAAAAAGTTGTTACATTGTTTAGCAAGACTTTCTCATAGGAAATTAATCGAGCGAGTTAAATAAGCTCTTCGGAGTTTATCTAAAACTCAAGCTCTAGGAGATAAAGTATGAGCAACGAATATCAATCCAAACACGAATTTTTTAGCAGCGAAGATATTAATGGCGAAGGGCTTTGGAAATATGTTCAAGCCTTGAGTCCAGAAGCGATCGCACAACTTTCTAAGCCCCAATCATCTGAAGTATTTGGTGTAATGGAGAAAAACATCGTCGGTTTGTTAGGTTCGCTACCTTCAGAAGAATTCAATGTCAACATTGTCAGTAGCCGAGAACATCTAGGACGCTTGTTAGCTTCAGCAATGATGAGTGGTTATTTTCTACGGAATGCAGAACAGCGTCTAGGATTTGAAAAGTCTTTACAAGCTGTAGAAACAGTTACTCCAGATGAGGAATAATCTTCAGTAGCTGTAGCTAGAAAACGGTTCGTCGTTTATTCGGTGTTGGTTCATTTTCCTGAATAATTAAGAGGTTGAATCTTAAAATATCAGCCATCAAGGAATTATTCATGGAAAGAAATTTGCTCCAAAAACGTATTGGTGTCGCAGTTATCACCAATAATCAAGGAGAAATTTTAATTGACCGCAGACCTAGAGATGCTGAGATGGGGGGATTGTGGGAATTTCCAGGGGGCAAAGTAGAACCTTCTGAAACCGTTGAAGAATGTATTAAAAGAGAAATAAAAGAAGAATTAGCCCTTGATATTGAAGTGGGGCAGCACTTAATTAGCGTTAACTACACCTATCCCCAAGTCCACATTTCCTTAATCGTCCATTATTGCCGTCACCAAGGAGGAGATCTCCAACCCTTAGCTTCTCAAGAAGTACGTTGGGTTTCTCTAACTGAAATTACCAACTTTGAGTTTCCAGAAGCTAATCAGCAAATAATTGCAGCTTTGCAGCAAGGTAATAGGAAATAGGCAGCCAGAACGGTATTATTGTTGACAAATGAACAATGTTTAATCATAAATGATCTAAGCTTATGAGTATTACTCCTGAGTCCGTACAAAAACTACTTGATTCCGATGATTATGGGGATCGCCTCAGAGGAGTAAATCAATTGCGCCAACTACAAAAAGATACCGCTTTTAAGATGGTGCAGCCTCTACTAGAAGACCAAAATGCTAGGGTTCGCTACTCTGCTGTTAGTCAGTTTGATACATTAGGAACTCAAGACTTACAAACTTCCTTAGAATTATTGCGCGATCGCCTGCTTCATGATAGCGAAGCAGATGTACAAGCAGCAGCAGCAGATGCTTTGGGGGCTTTGAAAATCCCAGAGGCTTTTGAAGATTTAGCAAAACTCTACCACAGCACTTCTGAATGGCTGATTCAATTTAGTATCATTGCTACTTTAGGAGAAATGGGAGATTCAAGGGGTTTTGAACTGTTAAAAGAAGCCTTAGCTTCTGGCAACAACCTTCTGCAAACAGCAGCTATCGGTTCTTTTGGCGAATTGAAAGATCCTCGTGCTGTAACTCTATTAACCCCCTATGGCGACAATCCTGACTGGCAAATACGCTACCGTTTAGTTCAAGCTTTAGCAAACATTGGCGGAGATGAAGCCCAAGCAACTATAGAAAAGCTAACAGAGGATGAAGTAGAACAAGTTGCCGAAGAAGCAAAAAGACACTCAGAAGCCTCTTAAATGGTAGTTTAGTCAAACTTATCACTAACTCTACTACTGTGCTGCTTCTTAGATCTTAATGGAGCTAGGTTCACTCACCGTAGCAATAATTTGGTTGCAACCAGAATAGGGACGGGCCCAGTCGTAACGGTGTTTTTCTGGGTTTCCCCAACACAAACCGAGGTAAATTTCTGTCCTCGCCGCATTAATTTCGGCCCATTCTGCCTGTTGAATTAGTTCTCTTAAAAACTCAGGAGTAATACGTCGGCGCTCTTTCGTTGCTAACCAAAAATTCAAACCTTCAGTAACTTGTCCCCAAAAATCTAAAATGGCCTCTTTCGCTGCGGTAAGGATTTGTTTATCTCCTGGTATAGCAATTAATTCATTATGTAGTTCAGGAAATTTCACAGACTTACCTTTAAATTGAGAAACCCGCCAGATGATGCCAGAAACGTGATTCTCTGTTTGATATTCATGAATCTGGGCGCGAAAATCTCGATAAGCAAAAACTTTGCTAACTTTTTTGGGATCTAGGGCTTTAGAAACCACAGGATCATCAATCCTCTTTTGCCAAGATAATAAAACTCTTTCTCCTTTCCAATTAGCTCGGAGTTCTTGCTCTAAAATCTGAATCAGTTGTTCTGTAGTGTAGGTCATAGGCTTGAGAATTAACCCTTAATCTTAAACCATTTTGCAGAAACAAAAATTTGTCCCTTTGACTTACTAGAAAGTAGACAATCTATGAACGATTCGTCTTTTGTCAAGATAGCATCATCTAAATCAACAAATTTCTAGGCAGCTAACCAACAAAATTAATGTCATGAAGGAAGCTGATAATCTTAACCCTGACAGACTATTAAGCAACTTCTTTAGTTATTGTAACCAACTAAAACAGTAGTGTATCTTCATCCCCTGTATAGTCATTTAAAGTACCGCAAATAGTTACAATAACCGATTAGTTGTTTTTCAGGGTTAAAGATATATGAGTCGTGCTAACAAAGTCATACTTGCTTATTCTGGTGGCGTAGATACTTCTGTTTGTATTCCTTATCTCAAGAAAGAATGGGGAGTTAAAGAGGTCATTACCTTAGCCGCAGATTTAGGGCAAGGAGAAGAATTAGGGCCAATTAAAGAAAAAGCCCTCACTTCAGGGGCTTCAAAATCATTAGTGGCCGATGCAACTACTGTTTTTATTAAAGATTATGCTTTTCCCGCCCTCCAAGCCAATGCCCTCTACGAAAATCGCTATCCCCTTTCTACTGCTTTAGCTCGTCCTTTAATTGCTAAACTTTTAGTTGATGCGGCTAAAGAACATGGGGCGGATGCGGTAGTTCATGGTTGTACCGGAAAAGGTAATGATCAAGTTCGCTTTGATGTAGCCATCATGGCCCTCAACCCCGAACTTAAGGTCTTGGCCCCGCTAGGGAATGGGGCATGAGTCGTGAGGAAACTATTGCTTATGGAGAGAAGTTTGGAATTCCTGCACCAGTCAAGAAATCTTCCCCTTATAGTATTGATCGTAACTTACTTGGCCGCAGCATTGAAGCTGGTCCTTTAGAAGATCCGATGACAGAAGCTGCTGAAGAAGTTTTTGTGATGACTAAGGCGATCGCCGATACTCCTGATCAGCCAGAATATGTAGAAATTGGTTTTGAAAGGGGACTTCCTGTAGCCATCAATGGTAAGGGACTTGATCCAGTAGCTTTGATTTCTCAACTTAACGAAATTGTTGGCAATCATGGCGTTGGGCGTATTGACATGATTGAAAATCGGGTGGTAGGGATTAAATCACGAGAGATTTATGAAGTACCAGCACTTTCTGTCTTAATAGATGCCCATCGTGATTTAGAAAGTTTAACTTTAACCGCAGATGTTACTCAATATAAGCGTGGTATTGAAGAAACCTATAGCCAACTTATTTACAAAGGCTTATGGTACTCTCCTTTAAAAGCGGCCCTAGATGCTTTTATCCAAGAAACTCAAGAACGGGTTTCTGGTACAGTTAGGGTTAAGTTATTTAAGGGTTCTGCTAGGGTAGTGGGTCGTAAATCAGATTATTCTATCTATTCCCCCGATTTAGCTACCTATGGGGCAGATGATCAGTTCGACCACAAAGCCGCAGAAGGGTTTATTTATATTTGGGGAATGTCTACTAAAGTTTGGGCAGAGAAGACTCGGAGTTAGGTAATAGGTAATAGGTAATAGGTAATAGGTAAAGAAAATACTATCGCCTATTGCCTGTTCCCTTTTAAAACCTTGGGTAAATTAGGTGGTTTTGTGAATTTGAGAGAAACGAAATAGCGACTACTAACTAAACTACTAGGTCGCCAAGGAGGATGCCAGTAGGTGTCTTGCATAACCGCTTTGGCATCATCATCATCCTCTGACCATTGAACCTTAACGACACTAAAATTGTTACGCCCCACGACTTCACGTCCTTCTTGTAACCAACGATTTCGCCAAAATACTGCTAGTAAGTTACCTAATAGTTTATTACCCAAATTGAGGAGAGGATTTGGTAAAGGACGTTTTTCTAACCACCTTTTAATACCCGTTACTTTCTCGGCTTTAAGTCGAGGAATCCAGGCAATTTCATAACGCCAGTCTGGTAAGTATTGAGGATCTTTAACCGCTAGTTCCCAGGCTAGTTGCCAGTTACCTTGAGTAGAATTTATTTTGCGTAAAAATGGGCTGTCGCGGTCATGGTTAATTATGTTGATCATGCTTATCTTTTCTGGAGTGATCACCACATCAACTAATTGAGGGCGTTCATTCCATCCTGCCCAAAATTCTGATTGTTCTGGAAACAGGGATTTAGCTTTAGTGTGGATGAGATAGGTGGCTACCTCAGCATTTTTAAAAGCACTGGAGGTTAATTGTACTAGAATCCCTGGGTTTTCTGGTGTAGGAGTTGTTGGTAAGGACGCTTGAAAAGGACGACGTGACCAATAATTAAGGCGTACAGCACAGCTATAATGAATATCTCCAGAAAGAACTATCAGGCGATCGCGATTTTGAAATAAAGTAGTTAATAGCTTACTAAAAGCAACTTGGTTAAAGTTCCAACTATCCCCCACGTCGTTATCAAATACCCGTTCCTGTTGTAAATAAAATTCCTGTACTTGGTCAATAACGTTTAAGCTAACTAAGTTAGTTGGGGCAACAATAAAAGTTAGTTTAACTTGGCATTCTTCCTGGGCTTTAAGTTGTTCTGTGTGGGTTAAAGGGTCTTGTAGCTGTTGAGTAAAAGCCGTAGGAGAGAGTAACATTGGCGGAGTTAAAGAACCCTGTTCTCCTAAAGGATAGCCCCGCCAAGTACGGGTATCTAAAACAATGACTTCATGGCTAGTGCTTCTAATGGTGTAATGCCAGGTTAGGACGCTATTTTCCCCTTCAGTTTTGCGCCTTAAAATTAAAACATCTCCATCCCTTTGGAATTCAGCTAAACCCGATTCTGGATCTAATGGGGGGATGCCTAAATAAGCAGCAACTTGCTGCTTAATTTCTTGATCTTTGCCCTGAGAAGCTGACCATTTTTGGGCAGCCTGTAAAAACTTCTCTCCCCTTTCTCCTAACTCAAACTGTTCCGGAGTATTGCCCCAGCCTTGAAACAAACCATAGGACAACATGGCATTTTGTACCGTTTGCCTACCGAGGGGACTGCTTAAAACACGATTACACCACTCTAAGTTAAGACACCAATCATCACTAACATCATGGTCATCAAAAATCATGTAAGTCGGCACGTTAGCTAAAGCCCGTCTCACTTGCCAAAGATCCCTAGCAAATTCTTGAATAGCTTTAACTTCACTATCCCAGGTTTGGGCCTGTTGCGTATCTTTTGTAACTACGTTTCCCTTGGGAAAATCACTAGGCCAAATTACTGGCGACCAACATAGCAGATACATCCCATAATATTCCCCTAAGCTAAAAAGGTGACTTTTCGCTTTGGCAGCGTAGCCATGTAGCATTCCGGTAAACCCAGCGTTAATTCTAGCGACTTCGGTACGTTGTCCTGGTTTGATTTGCTGGGGTTTTTGAAATTCATAATCTCCAGTTGGTAGCAATTTCATTGGTAAGTCTTCTTCCCAACCGAGGAGACTATCTCCTAAATAAGATGATGCCCATAATAAAGGATCGGCAACATCATCGCCATAAATTTGATCTCCGGTGAGGAATAGTTGATGAATCCGATCATTAGGTGAATGGGCAGATTTTTCCAGCAACTTATCGAGAATGGGCAACATATCCCTTTCTCCACCATGAGGTTTGCGACAGGAACCATGAACGATTTTGAGGTGATTTAAGTCTTCTGGAGGTAAGGTAAAGGTGGGTAGATTGTGATCGAAGTAGCTAAGGCTGATGTAGGGATCAAAGTTTGGCGCGTTTAAAGCTTGGGAGAGTGACTGAGGAGGAGAAAGGTTTGTTTGAACACCGGCAAATTCAAGATCGTAGCTATAGATGTAGCTAGGTTGAAGCTGAGAGTTATTGATGGGTTTGGCTGTGACGCAGACTAGATGGAGATTTTGACCTAATTGTATTGTGGTGCGATCGCCCCTCTGCACTAATTCTTGAATCTTTTTTCCCTGACCATTTTCTGTGGCATAGACTTTCAGGATAACCTGGCGTGGTTCTTTCAATACCACACAAATAGTAACTGCTTCCGGAACAGTTTTGCGTAATATTGGTCCAGCAAGAATTAATGGTAGGCTTGACCAATTTCTAAAGTAGTCTGCGTATCCATCATGGTAGCTTTTTGACATCTGTAGTCAGTCGGAGTTCTACTTTGAGTATAAAGTTAGGGAAGTATTCCTCTTTAAACCATGCCATAAAGATGCTGTACTGAACAAAATTTCCTGTATTTAAGGGTTACTGAAATTGTTGATTTGCCCGCCTCCTATATAACGCCCAGGAATTGGGCGAGGAGTTACACTACGAGGATTAGTTTGCAAGCCTTGATTAAACTGATTGTTGTTGTTGAATGTAGAGTTTGGTATGGTTTGAGGCTGAGAGTAAACTGGTGGTGCGGCTTGGCGAGTACCGTAGTTATAAGTGCTGGTATTATTGGGAACAGGAACCACTGGAGTTAAATTCGTTGGTACAGGGGCAAGATTAACTGGCTGAGATTGACCTGAATAATTATAAGTTGGTGGATTAGAATAGTTGTAATTGCTGTAATTATTGTAATTGTTAGTAGGGGCTTGGTAGTTACTGTAACTTCG
Organism: uncultured cyanobacterium; assembly: GCA_963793425.1. Taxonomy (GTDB): domain Bacteria; phylum Cyanobacteriota; class Cyanobacteriia; order Cyanobacteriales; family CAWCAG01; genus CAWCAG01. The sequence goes on from CAWCAG010000005.1 coordinate 1,002,721, forward strand.
TCCTTGGTTACTGAAAACAGGTTGTTGAGATTGAGATTGCCCTGGATAACTATTAACCTGGCTGCCTTGAACAGGTGAATTGGTGTTATTTTCTGATTGTTGGATACTATTTTTAGTAAGCTCTAATTGTTGAATTGCTTGTTGTAAAGCGCTACCTTGATTAGCTTGGTTTTTATTATCATTACCTAAGCCACCAAATTGAGGAACGTTAAACAAAGAGCTACTGCCACTGCTAGAATTGCCAGCAACGGGGTTAGAATCATTTTGCCCTCTAACCGTAGGTAGCAAGCTACCAAAAGCGTTAGGATCGCTTAAGGCTTCAAGGGCTTCTTTGAAAGAGTTTTTATTAGAGTTTTCTTGCCCTTTATTTCCAGCTTTGTCTTGAGAACTTTTACCCTCACTCTCATTTTCTGAATCCTCTGTCTGGGTAGGATTGTTAGGATCTATTGCCGATAAAGTTCCTGTATCTATTAATTGCAAATCTCCTTCAGGAAGTTCCTCAGACAACTCAGAATCATTAGCTACACTGTCAGGATTGCTACTATCAACTGCGGATTCAGGTACTTGGCTAAGCTTTTCTATCCATTGCGGGTCTTGTAAATATTGCCAGGCAAAGACAGAAACCGCAGAAAGGATGGTAGCGGTAACTAAAAATTCTGGTCTTTTAAAAGGCTGTAACCGCGCTTTGAGATAGCGAAGAGAATTAGAAACGTTTTTCTGCTCAGATGACATAAGCGTAACCAGACTTGCTCTTGATGACTAATACCGAGTAGATTTGCAACACCGTACTAACTTATCTTTAACCAGTAAAATAAAATTGGTTATCCCATGTTGCATCTTGACAATATTCCTAACTTAAATCCAAAGTGTAACTAGCTAGGAATATTTGAAGTCAATCTACTGCTCCTATACTAGCTCACTTTTTTTTGAGACACCTACGATTACTTAGCAGAGTTTACAAATCTGAAGGTGTTTCTGGTGCTATTTCAATGCCGCCGGTTCGTTTAACGGTTTGTTGATCAGTAATTAAGTCGCTAATCTGTTGTATATCAACACCCATATCTTGGCAAGCTTTTTTAAGTTCTTGCTGAAATGTTTTTAAGTCTTCACCATAACCACATAGCTTAGCTGCCACTTCCAAGCCTTGTTTGGCATTAGCTTTGGCACAATCAACTAAATCTGTCCCTTTGAGGGGTTTATTCGCTGCCATTGTTTAACCTCTTCAGTTATTAATTTAATTAGCTCGTCTGTCTGATCTAAACTTTTAGCTGATCACCGTTTTACATCATAGCCAAATAAGTTCGGGTTAACTTCACCTAAATCTAAATCCCCTAAGCCATATTCTGCCCAACGTCTTTCTACCATCTGGGCCACATCAGTATCTGATTCTAAAACTTCTCCCCATTCGTGGTCAGTTTCAGGGGGAATTTTCGTGGTAGCATCAATGCCCATTCTGCCCCCTAAACCAATCTTCTGGCTAGCGAAATCCAAAGTATCAAAGGGAGTTTCTCCTAAGATGAATACATCCCTAACTGGGTCAACTTTGGAACTAATCGCCCAAACTACCTGACGAGGATCGCGGATGTTGATTTCTTTATCGACAACGATGACAAATTTAGTATAGGTGAATTGAGGCAAAGCACTCCAAAAAGCCAAAGCAGCCCTTCTCGCTTGACCAGGATAAGCTTTATCAATGGAGATGATGGCAGCTTTATAACTTAAAGCTTCCATAGGTAAAAAGAAATCGACAATTTCTGATACCTGTTGCCGCAAGATGGGAGTATAGATACGGTTGAGGGCAATGGCCATCATCGCTTCTTCTTTGGGAGGACGACCGCTAAAGGTGGTTAAATACACCGGATCTTGGCGATGGGTCATGGTATGAAAACGGACTAGTGGAGAGTCTTCTACGCCGCCGTAGTAACCCATATGATCTCCGAAAGGTCCGTCGGGAAGCATTTCTCCTGGGGTAATTGTCCCTTCTAAGACAAATTCAGCAGCCGCAGGTACTTCTAAATCTAGGGTTTTACATTTGGCTAATTGCACTCCAGATCCGGCGTAAAGCCCTGCAAACAGCCATTCTGATAAATCTATAGGAATGGGGGTAGCCGCCGCCATAATGATGAGGGGGTCAACTCCAAGGGCGATCGCAATTTCTAATTTTTTCCCCGCTTCTGCTGCTTTGCGTAAATGTCTTGCCCCGCCTCGTACCGATAACCAGTGAACAGTCATGGTATTTTTTGATTGTAGTTGCAGGCGATATACCCCTACATTGGGAGTTCCTGTTTCTACATCTTTGGTAATCACTAATCCCAAGGTGATTATTTTCCCGGCATCCTTGGGGTAGGGGCGAATGAGAGGCAGTTTATTTAAGTCTAGTTGTGCTTCTTTAACAACCACTTGCTGACAAGGAGGCAACCAACTTTTACCCGGTTTAGCTTTGACTACATCAAACAAAACTTTGCCAAAATCAACAGCTTGGGAAAGCTTTTTGGGTGGTTTGGGTTGTTGCAACATCCCCAATTTTTTCCCCAGAGTTTCCAACTCCTCTGGCTTTTCAATATTCATAGCCCAGCAGATTCTTTCTACTGTTCCCATGAGGTTAATGGCGACGGGAAAAGCGGCCCCTTTAACGTTTTCAAATAATAATCCTGGTCCCCCGGCTTGCAACATTCGGTTAGAAATTTCGGCAATTTCCAAATCTGGATCTACTAAGGTTTTGATACGTCGCAGTTGTCCTTTTCTTCCAGGAGTTTAATGAATCCCCGTAAGTCTCTCATGCAGTTATCAACAACTAATTATTACCTTACTTATGATCAATGATTATTCATTATTTATCAATGGTTAAGTTAATGCTAATTGTTTAAGTAAAGTAATCAATTTCAGCAAGAATGTGGTAAACAACTACGTATTTCTTAATAATTGACTTAACTATATAGCTGATCGTACTCGTCCCAAGCTTCAAATTCTGTTCTGGCTATGATGCTTTTGTTAACCTCTTCGCTATAAACTGTTTTAACAGATTCTTCAAATCTAGCAATTTCACTAGCTACTCTTACCACAGGGTTACTATACTTTATGAGTTGCCCAGTACTGCTTTTTATCAGACTATGGGAATTGGATAAATTGTTTGAAGACATTATAATTTACTCAAGCTATGTTTTATTTATTGAACATTAACCTTCTAATTCTTGGTATCTTTTGTCCATTCTCTTCTTTAATTGTTCTTTATGGATTCGTTTAAGATCATCTGGATAATCTGAACTTTCTAGTTGTTTGATTGCATAACCAAATTGGTGAAAAATTGCATTAAGTCTATCGATTTCACCCTGTGCTTTTATGCCACATATTGCAGTATTAATATTTTCTATTACAGACTGGTAAGTCACGACAACATCGCGAGCAGCTCCACCACAAATAATGGTTAATCCAGTTACAGGAGTAGCTAGAGTTCGCCCTATAAAATTTAGAACTAATTCCCTTTCTATACTACTAGGGATTACTTTAGCACCACTTGAATTTTCATAGTAAACAGGAACTCGTCTTCCAGCTACAATAATTTCATCATGTCCGTTTTGATTCATTGGTTTCACCTGTTAGCTAAAATTTTATTAATCTTCATCAACGAAGCTTACTAAAATTGAAATGACAGTAACCCAAATAAAAAGAGGAATCCACAAAGTAAATTTTGTTAGGATTGCTGCCATCAAGCCGGAAATAATAGTAGCACCTCTAACAGCAAGTTTAGTCTCTTTAGCATTAGCATGACCATGTTTCAGTTTTAAAGTTGATGTTGCTAATTTACTAGGGAAGTTTGGTAGTAAAGGTAAATTTTGTGGGAGTTTTTTATTAATCATACGTGCTATCCAAATTATTGATATTTGAGCTGGATATATGAAAATTATAATTAATAGAAAAGCAGCAAAAAATCTAAGCATTTGGTTGATTTTAATGACTTCTTAAAATCTCATTTTATAATTTGTCTCCAAAAAGATTTTTTTTCTGGTATTTTTTGAGCCAGTTTATCTTTCATATCTTTTATTAGCTGATACTTTGATTTTTCTTTTGCTTCTTCTGAGTATTTACCACTAACTACTTGATTAATTACTGCTCCAAAATTCTTATACACTTCTTTGATGAATTTTTCTCTTGCTAAATCATTTTTTTTTGTCTGTTTATATAATTCTAAACGAATATCTCTTGTTATTCCATTTGCCACAACTTCTACTTTTTTTACGGGTGATACCAGAGAATCTGAAAGAAAATTTTCAATAATTTCTTTTTCCATTTGAATTGGATTAATTAACTGACCTTTTTCATTTTCAAAAGAAAGAACAACAGGTTTTCCTTTGATAGAGATATTACATGAGTACTTGTTGTAATTCAATAGATTTAATTTTACTCTCTATTTTACTTTTGTATCTATCAAATAATTGGTAAATATGGATTTCGATAGTTTCCTCCGTGTATTGCCCTTGAGATGACAAGCCCTCTAAAATAGCTTTTCCTGTGATTTGAGCTTCTATTGAAATTCTTTTTAATTCTTTCGGAGAAATTAAACCTTGTTTTTGAAGTTCTTCCAACTGTCTAGCAACTCCAAATTGATACGTATTTAATTCTTTCCTTATTCTTTCTTTTAAAATTTCCACAATCTGGCTTTACCTGTGAAAAATATTTTTGCTCAGATTAAATAACACTTTTTTGCGTATAAAGTGAATACACTTAAGTATACATTTAATTTTACTAATATTCAAGATGATAATTTACTTTTAATAAATATATTAAAAATCTTTTTTCCCTTCAATAAATTAAAATATCAGTAAGCTATCACTTCGCCTTGCACCATTACCGAAGAGTGAAGCGTTTGAATACGCTCATCACTTCTGGCCTAAAATAAACTAAGGGATATGCTGAGAAAAAACATGAAGCTAATCCAACTAAAACAAGAGACTTACGAATGTTGGCAACGCCTTAGTATTTTCAATAGTGCGGTGGTGCAGCCAGAAAATTTTAGGGCGGAAGTTCGTACCTTTGGTGATTTGCGGCGCAAGAATACCTGGAAGAGAGCCTACTGTTCTTTTATGGCAAGGAACATTGATGACTCTTGCCTAGATGCGTGCAACTTAATCTTGATTCAGTTTAATTACCAACCCTCTGATTGGGATTATGAACTGAGACACAAAATATTTTCTGAATTCCTAGCCCTTTCTAGAGGGCCAGAGTTATTAAAAACTGCCTTAGAGCAATTATTTTCTACAGAGCTTACCAAAGAGGAGAGAAAAGAGGCTGATGGGTTTTTTAAGTTGGCTGGCGAACAATCCACAAGAGGAAGCAACAACAGAGAAACAACTCAGCTTATGGGGAGAGTCGCAGTCCTCTCTTCAGCGTTGTAGAGTTGATGGGGTTACGGTGCGTAAAAACTTTACTCAAACCATCAAAGAAAAGGGTGGGAGTAGGAGATGTTATCAAGACTCCACAGAAGTATTGACCGAAGAAGTTTTAGGGTGTGAAACAAGGAAACTCTACGAGGAGACGGGAGCAAAACCAGGCGATCGCTCTACCTTACCAGAGAGAGGTCAAGAAGCTTTAATGACAGGAGAAATTGTCGCTACCCATGGCTTAAAGAAGAAAAATATTTTTGGCACACAGCAGGAACGAAATCAGCAAATTGTAGAAAGTGTAAGGGATTCTGGTAAAAAGACGAGGAAGTTGTTTCCCTGGTAGCTTACTAGATGCTAATAGCAAAGTTTTGGCTGTAGCTGGTTTCTCCCAAAGCTACTTTGATACCAAATTTTTCTTGAGGAGAACCGCTAAATTCATAACGTAAGAAATTATCTCCTGAATTAGTTGTTATTTCTCGGAAAATTTCCCCTGTCTCTGTTAAGACCATTAATTTAAGATTAGTGGGTAATTTCTCTTGATTACCTTGAGGATATACCTGCAAGTTAATGACTAAATTATTATTTACTCCAGGAATTAAAGTAACTACTAAAATGACTGGAGTTGCTAATTCTATTAATTTTGCTCTTTTGACAGCCTGAGAACGAAAAGCAAAACTAGGAGTGCGAGGTGTTAGTAATTCTTCTACTGCTTGCCAACCTTGAGTAAAAGCGTCTTGCAACCATTGCTGTAAATTGATTGGTTTAGTTTCTAAGCTATCAAGATATTCTAAAAAACTGTCTAAGGGTTGTAAATCTTTTCTTGATAATTGTTCTCGCTCGACAACAGAAGAGAATCCTAATAGTTCTACTTCATCTAAAGAATCCCTAAATCCTACTCCCATATAGCCGAGGCGATTGTATCTAACTTCTGTGGGCAAATGAATGTTTTCTTCTCCCCTTAAAAAAGGACGACATTCAATTTTTCCTAAGTTAGGTATAACCAAATCTGCAACATCAAACAACGATATTAAACTAAGGTTCCAACTATCTCCTTGATTAACATCTGTCTCAATTTGCAGCCATTTTAAATAACGATGTACTGCCCAAACAGCCAAAGTATTAAGATAAACTCTCAATCCTTTTTCTGGAGTACTTTGTTCAGCCGCAAATTCTTGAGCTAAATCACGAACTGCAACCGTAATTGGAACTTTTAAACCAGGAGTTATTGTACTATTCATAACTTATTACTTACTACTTATTACTTATTTCCGGTATCCCAAATCCAAAGCAATAGCTTGAAGCAAAGGAAGTCCTTTGTTTTTCCAATGCCAGTTAAGGGTGTGATAATTGATTTTTAAATCCTTAGCAATTGCTACCAATTTATCAGGAGGATATTTCAAAAGGAGACGTTGGGAAAGAACTAAACAGTTGCAGTGGGGATAATTACGAGGATGACAATTACGTAGGCTGCTATCTGGATCTTGCTCAATATAAGTTTTTAGTTTAATACCGGTACGACTATTTTGTCGCTTTTTTTGCTCCTCAGCAATCAGGGCTTGTTGTTCCCAAATTGTTGAAGGTTCATGAGTCGGAATCAAATCCCTAAAAGTTTCATTTCCTTGTTCACCTATAGGTACATCAAGGGAAAGGGGAGGTTTACGTACCTGCTCTTTATACTCTACTTTAGCGGTTTTTGTACTCTTCTTGCTACGACTGCGATAAGAAGAATTGAGATTTTTCACCTCATATTTCAAGCGCAATTTGTAATTAATCCAAGCAACTAAGCTTTTTTCTACAGCATTAGCGGCTGGCTTGAATTCCTGGATTTCTGTAGCTAACCTCATTAAAGTATCGTCCAAAGCCTCCTGATAATCAGGGTGAGAGGATCTCGCTAATCCTGGCAATTGCTGAACTTCTTGTAATAGTTGGTTCATTGCTTTACGCCAAGGCAAGCTGCTTTTCGGCTGTTGACAAACAGTAGAAATGAGATTGCTTAAGAGTTCCTCCCTTGTGTTCATAAGTTTGAACTATATTTTTTTGTTTAATTATAAATAAATGTAACAAAAAACCGAATTCCTTCTCAAATTCTCTGTTATTGACTGAGAGAAAAATGAACTGATAGCAAAAGGGAGCATAGTGGATGAATTACTTTGGGATCTTAATGGATTTTTTGCGAAATCGTTCTCAGTTTCTAGATAATCTTGACAAAGAGGCAAAGCTAGAAAAGTATACTGTTGCCCTACTTATTTGTAGCTCTTTATTTTTTGCAATTTATGGGGCAATCATTGGTTCTTTTAGTGGCTGGCTGCAAATGCTAGCTTCAGCAGTTAAGTTGCCAGCTTTGTACTTGCTTACCTTAATAATTTGCTTGCCAACTTTATACTTTTTAGATGTAATTTCTGGCTCTAAACGCACCTTTAATCAGTATCTTGCCCTACTCTTAGCTGGCATGGCTATTATTAGTGTGACCCTACTTGGTTTAGCGCCTGTAACCCTGTTTTTTCGCATTTCAATTAATGATTATACCTTCTTTAAACTCTGGAATGTAGCCATATTTATATTCACAGGTTTGGTTGGCGTTACTTTCTTTTATCGTAGCACTATTTATTTAGGACGTTCTGAAGAAAGATCGCCCGAAAGAAGTAAGCAAATTATCAAACCTTGGTTATTTCTATATGGTTTAGTAGGTAGTCAATTGGGATGGGTATTAAGACCTTTTTTCGGCTCTCCAGATCGTCCTTTCCAGCTTTTTCGCGAAATAGAAAGCAACTTTTATTTGCATTTTTGGAAACTTATTGTCAATACTTTCAACTGAAAAATGATTGCACTATGAGCAGTTTGCCTAAAATGAAAAGAGTAGCTAAATACCAATGGAAATTGATTTAGAAAGCTTAAAATTAACTCCAGAACAACTGGAAGACTTGGTAGAATTAGATACTAGCACTACTATTGCTGTGGATTTTTACCGAGCCTTTGTCTTCAAAAAACCTCAGCAAATCTTTTCTGTACTAATTACTGAGTTAGCCTTGTTCGTGGCAATGCTCATTTCTATTTATCCTATCACTCTAATCATTCTCAGAAATTCAAACAACCTACCAACAACTACTGCTGGAACAAATCAACTTTTACTGGTACTTTTGTTTTTTTCTTTGGTTTGTTTAGCAGGAATAAATGCTTATATTTGGCGAGGGGCTAAAAGTTTGAAATCTTTAGCTAGATTAATGGAGGAAACTGATAAGTATAATAGTGTTGTTCACACTCTTGAAGTTATGGAAAGACTAGACTCAGTTAGTGGCGCAAATAGTATTCAAAATCGTGGAGAAGTTTTTGAGATATTACAAGCGACAAAGAGGAGTTTAATTAGTGCTGTTAATATTGAAAAAGTGATGAGGAAACACCAAGGTTTCCTCGCCAATCGTCAAGACTTAGTTACAAGTTTGGAAAATAACTTAACGACTTTAATCACTTTTGATCCTAGTAGCGCTGCTCAAGAATATCAACAACTACTTAATGACACCTTACAAATTGGTATGACAGTACATAAAGAGGTAGGAAAATTACAGAGTCGTAGGAGAAAAACCTAAGACTCTGGTGAAATTATCCGTGTTAAAAGTTATAGCCAACTCCTAATAATAATCCTACCGCCGGATTATCAAACAATGTGGCATTAATTGCCGCAGTAGCGGAAATATTACGAGACAAAGGTACATCAACTCCTCCTGTTGCTAAGAAGTCTACGCCAGAATCATCTCCTGTAGAAATAGCAGCACCTGCACCAATATAAGGAGAAATTCTCAACCCTAAATCTCCGGATACATTTTCTGTTATTTCAGTAACTCCAGGAACAAAATCAAAGGTCACAGGTAATAAAATAGTCGCGTCGTCTGAGAATAAAACGGCAGGTCTGGCAGAGATATTGCGAGTTACACCAATTTTACTAAAAATAGTAAAACTCGTATCTCCTAGAGCCGTATCTCCATCTCCTATGCCAATATTAGCACCAACACCAACGTAGCTAGGTCCTGAACGAGTAGACCGACCGAAGTTAACATCACTTTGTCCTACAATAGTCTCATTTTCTGCGGATTGAGATGTTTGGGAGGGGGAGGTAGTAACAGCTAACAAAGAATCTTCAGTATTAGTTGCTTCTAAATCAGCAGCAGTAGTAGAAATATCTTGCTGTTGGGATAAAGAATCTTCAGTATTAGTTGCTTCTAAATCAGCAGCAGTAGTAGAAATATCTTGCTGTTGGGATAAAGAATCTTCAGTATTAGTTACTTCTAAATCGGCAGCAGTAGTAGAAATATCTTGCTGTTGGGATAAAGCGATCGCTTTGTTACTGAGAGGTGCAGATTCTGCTAAGGCTGCTGATAAACTGAAAGCAATAGATAAAACAGTAGTACCGAAAAAAGCACCCACTTTTTTTAGGAGTTTCATAAGCTCTAAAGAAAAATTAATTAAGGAAAAACTGGCACATTAAAGTAGCCTTAATAACTTGAATTTAATTAAAGCTACGATTAAGACTATCCACTATAACTTAACTTCTGTTCATCCTTTACTTTGTATTCCTTTAGACTGCTAAATGATGTTCCCAAAAAACTTACAATTATACCCAAAGGATGATACGGAAAATTAAAGCTAAAGAAGAAATTTCTTGCGCCAAAATACTACTCAATCAGTCTTTAGTATATTATTTCAATTCCTCAAGCATTTTCTTTGTTTCCTTAATCCCTTCTTCGTTATTTTGAGAACGATATAACCTAAGAGCAGTTTCTAAACTTTCTTTAGCTTCGCGATCTCTGGATCTATTGTGTAAAGCAACTCCTAAATTATAATGAGCATCGGGATTATCTGGGGCTAATTCTGCATAGCGGCGGAAAGCAATTATCGCCATCAGATAGTTTTCTTGATCCAGCATGATTTTACCGATCGCAGCCTGGGCTGAGGGAGAATCATCTTCTAGGCTGACAGCTTTTTGATAGGATGCTAAAGCCCCTGCGCTATCTCCTTGGGCTTGAAGAATGTTACCAATTTGTAGGTAAATCTTAGAGTTGTTGGGGCTAAGTTTAGCAGCTTCTTGTAATTCTTTCAATCCTGCATCCACTTTGCCTTCTTGTAACAAAGCGATCGCTAACTGGAGGCGTAGGTTACCATTACGAGGAGAACGAGTAACAGCAGGTTGAAGGATTTCAATAGCCTCTTTGTTACGTCCTTCTTCTAAAAGCGCCGCTCCAATAATTGTGTAACCTTCGCTATAACCGGGATCAATAGCAATGGCTTTTTTATAGGCTTCTACTGCGGCGCTATATTCCCCGGCACGAAGCAATACAACCCCTAAACCCATATGATTCTTAGGTTCGGTGGGGTTAAGCGTGATCGCTTGACGATAAGCATTTGCTGCGTTGCTGTTGTCCCCAGCATTGGCAAAGCTATAACCTAGAGCATAATAAAACTCGGCATTTTGGGGATCAAGGCGAACAGCTTGTTGATAGGCTTGTGCTGCTTGAGAATAGTTACCTTGACGAGCTTCTAGATAGCCAATGCCAGAGAAGATTTTGGCATTTTCTCTATCTAAGCTAGCTGCTTGTTGATAAGCTGCTACAGCGTTGGAGTAATTACCTTTGTCTGCATATTCCCTCGCCTGTCGGAGTAGCTCATTAAGCCTCTCAGCGTTAGGATTGTTTTGTGCCAACAAAACAGGTTCGTTTGCTTGGGCGATCGCCGGAGTAAAAATACCCCAACCAGCTAAGCAAAGACTGGCAACCAGAGAAAGACTCTTTTTCGTAAAGATTTTTTGTGACACGGCTCAATTTACTAGTAGTGTGAGTTAGAATTCCTTTATGATAGAAAAAGCTCTGTGGCTTTTTGCTCTTTTGGTTTTAGGGACTAGGTAAACCGTTAAGTTAACTAAGAAGTCTAAAGCCGAGGAAATTCTTATGGAGGTCAGTTGATGATTTTACAGCAACTGGCTAAATTTGCATACCCATATTTACAGACTTGAAATTATTAAATCCTGATATAAGTTCAACTAATTTCTTAAATAGGCGATCGCTTCTCAATTACAGTCATCTAAAATGCAACATAAGAGGCTTTAAAGTAAAAAGTTATTCCCATCTAAATCATCCCTTAATTCAGGATAGTGCAATGGGTCAACTTGCAATAATTCACCCTCAGTATTAATCACACCAGAACGAGACAAAACTTGCACCAGATGTTGCACAATATCCTCATCATCTCCCAAACTATAGGCTAAATGAGGCAAAGTTATTTTTCCGTGGAGTAGCAACGAATAAAGTAAATAATGTTGGTTATGGGATAAATTTGGTAAATCTGGTAAATAGGGATTTTCTACTTGGATCTTTTTTTGTTCTTCTTCAGAGGAATTAGTAATCTCACAACTTAGGGAATGTAAAAATAATTGTCTTGCTACACTACTAATACCCCCAGACCTGGCGGTTAATCTTTTAAAATATTTTTGTTGTGCGGTTTCCTGTTCTTCTTTTTCCAAATTGCTACTAAAACCTATTTTTGCTTCAGTAATAATTGGGTCTAACCAAGCTTGCAAATCTTCTTCTTCTAAGGGTGGTAAAGAAAAAGTTTGGTCAAAATAGGCTTCTATTTTATCTACGTAATTAAGATATTGCCAACTAATTTGCTGAGCGCCAATTAACCAAAAGCGCGAACGATCTTTAAGTACTATATCCCTTAAATAATCAACGCCGTCAAGACCTTCCACACCACGCAAAAAGCACCAACTTAAGTTAGGGATCACCACAATTTCTTCAAATCCTTCCTCCGCAGCTAAAGTTGCTCTTCCTAACTGGGAACGCAGTTTTTCTGGTATATTTCTAAAATCATGGGGTCGCTCATTCCAGGGCAAGAATTTGTAGGGAATTTGTTGTTTTTCTGGTAATTGCTTCAAACTTTCCCTAAGTAAACAAGATACTGACTCTACAGGAGTAGTTAAAAACACGAAACTATTAGAAGAAGTAGCCGGATGTTCGCGCCAATCACTTAAAGCGGCTTCTAAAGCTACTTGAAAAGCCTCCTGTTGAGTAGGAGGAATGGGCAAGTTATTCACTAGCTTAGTAAGATGTTGAAGAAGCTCTGAGGGTAATTTGGTCAGGTTTTCTTCTGGTGCTGTCTCTGCTTCATCTCCAGAAAACCAAGATTTAAGCCCTTTATAAGCGTCATGCAACCAAGTTTCTAGAGAGTCCCAGGGATTGAACACAAGTTATACCATTGAGCATTAAACATTAAACATTAGATCATTAATTCTTTATTCTAAAGCTGGTACACTCAAAATTTATCCCCAAGATACAGGGGATAAATTCTCGGACGGCGCTAAAATGTTAAGGACTGTTAAATGCTGTCTTTATGTCTCAATCTCTCAACCTCTCAGACTCCTTACCTAATACTAACCAAAATGGTTCTCGCCGCGAAAGTCGCAATACTATTCGTATTCGTGGTGCGAGACAGCATAACCTCAAAAATATTGACTTAGAAATTCCCCGCGATCGCCTGATTGTGTTTACAGGGGTTTCTGGTTCAGGAAAATCTTCTTTAGCCTTTGATACCATTTTTGCTGAAGGGCAACGCCGCTACGTAGAGTCCCTCAGTGCCTACGCTAGGCAATTTTTAGGGCAGTTAGATAAGCCCGATGTAGATGCCATTGAAGGGTTAAGCCCAGCCATCTCCATTGACCAAAAATCCACTTCCCACAATCCTCGTTCTAGTGTAGGGACGGTTACAGAAATTTATGACTATTTGAGGTTATTATTTGGTCGGGCAGGAGAACCCCATTGTCCGGTTTGTGATCGCAACATTGCCCCCCAAACCATTGATGAAATGTGCGATCGCATCACCGAACTTGCTGATGGAACTCGCTTCCAAATTTTGGCCCCGGTGGTGAGAGGGAAAAAAGGAACCCACAAAAAACTAATTTCTGCCCTAGCAGCAGAAGGTTTTGTCCGAATTAGGGTAGATGGGGAAATTCGGGAACTTAGTGATGCTATTGAATTAAATAAAAATCACCAACACAATATTGAAATTGTGGTGGATCGTTTAATTAAAAAGCCTGATGTACAGGAACGTTTAGCTGATTCTTTGGCTACCTGTTTAAAAAGGGCTGAAGGTATTGCTGTGGTTTTGACAGTACCAAAAGAAGGAACAGAAGAACAGGCACAGGAAATAGTCTTCTCAGAAAACTTTGCCTGTCCTGAACACGGGGCAGTAATGCAGGAACTCTCCCCCCGTTTATTTTCTTTCAATTCTCCCTACGGTGCTTGCCCTAGCTGTCATGGTTTAGGTAACTTAAGAAAGTTTGCCCCAGAATTAATCATACCCGACCCCGATAAACCAGTTTACGCAGCCATCGCCCCTTGGTCAGAAAAAGACAATACCTATTACCTTTCCCTATTATTTGGAGTAGCGAAAGCCTACGATTTTGAAATTGCTACCCAATGGAAAAATCTTACCCCTCAACAACAAGAAATCCTTCTTTATGGCAGTGAGGAAGAGATTTATATTGAAGGAGAAACCTATCGGGGAGAACACCGAGGTTATCATAAGCGTTATGCTGGTATCCTCCCCATGTTGGAACGCCAATATGAATCTTCTTCAGACAAGTACAAAGAAAAGTTAGAACAGTATTTAGTTAACCAAACTTGCGAAGCCTGTGGGGGCAAACGCTTAAAACCGGAATCTTTAGCTGTACGTTTAGGGCAATGTCGAATCACTGATTTAACCGCAGTTAATATCAATCAGTGCATAGATAAAATTAGTAATTTGCAACTTTCCCCCCGCCAAGCCCAAATTGGTGATTTGGCCCTGAAAGAAATTCAAGCCCGGTTACAATTTCTCTTGGATGTAGGCTTAGACTATCTTACCCTCGATAGGGCCGCCATGACCCTTTCTGGGGGAGAAGCACAACGCATCCGCTTAGCAACGCAAATTGGGGCAGGTTTAACGGGGGTACTTTATGTTTTAGATGAACCTAGTATCGGTTTACATCAAAGAGACAATAGCCGCTTGTTAAACACCCTCAAAAAACTGCGAGACTTGGGCAACACCTTAATTGTGGTAGAACACGATGAAGAAACAATCCGCAATGCCGACCAAATTGTGGATATTGGCCCCCATGCAGGTATTCATGGTGGTGAGATTGTGGTACAAGGTGATTTGAAGGCTTTATTGAAAAATAAAAAGTCCCTCACCGGGGCCTATTTATCTGGCAGAAAAGCGATCACAACTCCAAAAGAACGCCGCGAAGGTAAGGGACGTTCCTTAATCCTCAAAGACTGCTATCGTAACAACCTCCAACATATTGATGTCGAAATACCTTTAGGAAAACTAGTCTGCGTCACCGGAGTTTCTGGTTCAGGAAAATCTACCTTAGTTAATGAACTCCTTTATCCTGCCCTCAAACATCACTTAACTAAAAATATCCCTTTCCCCAACAATTTGGGCCAAATCAAAGGATTAAAAGCAATTGATAAAGCCATTGTAATTGATCAATCCCCCATTGGCAGAACTCCCCGTTCCAACCCTGCCACCTACACAGGAGTTTTTGATGTCATCCGCAGTATCTTTGCAGAAACCATTGAAGCAAAAGCAAGGGGTTACAAACCAGGGCGCTTTTCTTTTAATGTTAAAGGGGGGCGGTGTGAAGCTTGTGGGGGACAGGGAGTTAATGTAATTGAAATGAACTTCCTGCCTAATGTTTATGTGCAATGCGAAATTTGCAAAGGTGCGCGATACAACAGGGAGACTTTGCAAGTTAAATTCAAAGACAAATCCATTGCTGATGTTTTAGGGATGACGGTGGAGGAAGCTTTGGAGGTTTTCAAGAATATTCCTAGGGCTGCCAATCGTTTACAAACCTTGTTAGACGTAGGTTTAGGCTACATTAAATTAGGACAACCTGCCCCTACTTTATCCGGGGGAGAAGCCCAAAGAGTTAAATTAGCTTCAGAATTATCTCGTCGTGCCACAGGCAAAACCCTTTATTTAATCGACGAACCCACCACAGGTTTATCTTTTTATGATGTCCATCACCTTTTAAATGTCTTACAACGCTTGGTAGATAAGGGTAACTCTATTTTAGTTATTGAACATAACTTAGATGTCATTCGCTGCGCCGATTGGATTATTGATTTAGGTCCAGAAGGAGGCGATCGCGGGGGAGAAATAATTGCCATAGGAACTCCAGAAACCGTTGCTAAGGAGCAAAAATCCTACACTGGGAAGTATTTGCAACAGGTTTTAGCTTAAACAGGCTGTTTTTTTTAGTGAGTTAAATCTACTCCTCCACCTTATCCACATTTCCTCCCTTAACCCAACCTTGGCGATCGCTATCAGGAATGCGTACCTGTTGCCATCTACCATTCTCACTCTCTTTAAGAACAATAACTTCTTCATCAAAAGCAATGCCCCCAAGTTGTCCTGCATCTTCATCAGGTTGATCCCGTAAAATCAAACCATCAGGCCAATTTACTGTTGCTTTATAAGCCCCTGGTTCTAATTTTTCTTCCTCTTCTTCTTTTTCTTCTTCTTCTTCCTCCTCCCCTTCAGGAGGACTTACTTTAGCTTGAGGCTGTTCTTTTTGTTGGGAAGCTGAATCAGTATCTTGATCTTGTTCCTCAGCAAAAACTGGTCTGGGAGGACTCGCTGACATTTTCGTAAAGAAATAATACCCAGCAGTAAAACCTACTCCTCCTAAAATAGCTATACCGACAATAAAGCCAATAATCAATTGTAAAAGTCGGGAAATTGTTTTCATTATTTCCTTTAGTTTTAATTAGAACTCTTATTTGGTAGTTAATTTTTAAACTATCTTCTCTTTTCTCGTTTTCTGGGATAATTCCGAGAAAAAGTATCTCTTTATTGAAGATGGCGTTGGATGCGATCGCTTAAGGGATTATCTCTAGAAGCAAGACGGGCTTTCCCCGCCCCTGCCCAGTTTTGCAAGAATTGGATTTGTTCTTGGGCCGTCCTTGCTAAAGGAATAGTTTGACTAGCTGCTTCCAGGATATCATCAGTGGTGAAGTCACGATTTTGACTAAAACCGATGTGCATCGCTTCTATGATGGTTTGGGCAATTTCTGCCCCAGAAAAGTCTGGTGTTTCATAAGCAAGTCTTTCTAAATCGTAATTGGGCAAGTTGTGGGGACGTAATCGAGATAAATGTACCCCATAAATAGCCCGACGTTCTTCTTGAGAAGGCAAACCGACAAAAAAGATTTCATCAAATCTACCTTTACGCAACATTTCCGCAGGTAAAGAACGAATATTATTCGCTGTGGCTACCACAAATACCGGAGACTGTTTTTCTGCCAACCAGTTAATAAAAGTGCCAAAAACTCGACTGGTTGTCCCAGAGTCCCCTGTCCCTTCCAACCCAGAAAAAGCTTTATCAATTTCATCAATCCAGAGAATACAGGGGGAAAGGGCTTCTGCTAAATTAATAGTCTGCCGGGTGCGAGATTCTGATTCTCCCACTAAGCCAGCAAATAAACGTCCCACATCTAAACGTAACAAGGGAAGATGCCAATGGTGGGCAATAGCCTTAGCTGTAAGAGATTTTCCTGTACCTTGAATCCCTACCAGCAACAAACCACGGGGGTGAGGCAAGCCATAAGCCCTGGCTTTTTCCCCAAAAGCACCGCCCCGGCGCAATAACCAATCTTTTAAATTATCTAAACCCCCAATATCGGCAATTCTTTCTGTGGCAGGGTAAAAATCGAGAATTTGAGTTTGTCGAATTGATTGGCGCTTTTCCTCTAAGACTAATTCCACATCCTCTGGCTGTAACTGCCCATGGGTAGCAATGGCTAAGGTGAGAACTCGGCGTATTCTTTCTAAGGATAAACCTCTGGCTGAACGTACCAACTCATCTAACAAATTATCAGCTAAAGACTGGTTAGTACCTGATAGTAGCCGCGTTACTTCCTCCCTAATTTCCTTAGCTGTCGGTAAGGGAAAATCTACCACCGTCAATACTTCCGTTAAATCAGCCGGAATATTAACCTCCGCCGAAATAATCACAACATTTTTCTGTTGTGACTTTAAAACCCTCGCTAAATTACGTAGCTTGCGAGAGACAGCAACATCTTCTAAAAACCTCTGGAAATCCCGCAGAATAAAAATACTTTTCGCTTGTTGAGGTAATTTTTCAATATATTCTAATGCCTGTAAAGGGTTACGCTTACCCACCCCAGCATTGTTAGGGTTATCTTGATAGCCATCAACAAAATCCCAAGTATAAACAACTCGTTTTCCTAGCCTAAGCGCGGAAGTTGCGATCGCTTTTTCTAATCTTTCTTCTTCTAGGGTAGGAATATAAATTAATGGATAACAAGCCCGCAGGAGTAATTCAAATTCGTCACCAAAGCTCATTTTGTTCAATGATCAATGATCAGTTATCAGTTATCAATTGCTTTTTAAGAATCTCTAAACTTGACCAACGACTATCTATAAGAGCATCTTTGGTAGAATTTAGTGGGGTAGTTTGACAATCAGAAGAGCAAACTTTTTTCCAAGGTAAAGCTAAACAAAGCTGTTCATATAACCAAGTATCAACTTCAAAATAACCTTGAGGATCTAGGGTTTCTGTTAACTCTTCCAAAGCTACTTCCCTTTCTAAAGGCAAGGAATTTAAGGGGATTTCTTCTAACCAAATTAGCTCCTTTGTATCTAGAGATAGGCGATGATTGTACTGTTGTAAACAGCGATCACAACTTAAAGTAACAATAGTTTCTGCTTTAGCTGTTACTTCTAAATAAGTACCTTGGTGAGTAACTCGTAAGAGTCCCCGCACTGGCATCAGGGTTTTTAGTTCAGCAAAAGACTCTTGAAGTTGAATTTCTTCTGTCTTTTCCGGTGCTTTAAGTAATTGAGGAATATGGATAGCTTCCATAGTTCTTGAAAAAGAGAATTTATTTTATATCACTTGGCCTTAGCAAGAGATAATAGGTAAAAAAAGAATGGGTTCTATATCTCCCTATTTTCTCATTCGAGGGTTGAATCTCGCAATCTTACCACCAAATTTCTATCGGGTTCTTGCCCTCTACTTTCTGTAATTAAATCTCCTGACTTTTCTAAAAAGTTATGAATTTGGCGGCGTTCTGCGGATGATAAAGATTGAATTTCTTGTTCTTGACCAGTTTCTCGTACTTGTTCGGCAACTTCCGTTGCTATGGTGTGCAACTCTTCTTGGCGACGGATACGATAATCCCCAAGTTCGATGGTAAAAGCCCTTTGAACATCGGATTCTTGACCTAAATTAACCAAAGCATTAGCTAGATATTGAATTGCATCTAGGGTTTTGCCTTTAGGGCCAATTAATGTTTCAATTTGTTCTTCGTTGAGTTCAGCTTGCTTAATATTTAGCCAACAAGCTTTTGAGTCATCCTCGTAACTAGGCTCAGATATTTCTACTTGGGAGGCAAGCCCCATTAAATTCAACAGTTTCTCTAGCCATTCCTGGCCATATTGTGCTTGATCTATCATCAATTAATATCCCTTTGAGTCAGTTAATAAGCAAGCTAGCAATAGGAATAAATATTTGACTTATTACTTGTTACTGGTTACTTGCTACTTATTACTTAATATCTACCCTGATGGTTTTTCTTTTTTCTTAGAGCGTTTTTCAAAGGGTAAAATATCTTGCCCTTCTTCTTTTTTCTCTTGCTTTTCTTGAGCTTCAACAATTTTTTGTAAATTTTCTGGTAGAGGCTCTCGCATTAAAATGAAAGTTTGAAGGGTTTGGAAGATATTAGCAATAACCATGTACATCAACACACCAGCAGGCAGAGGGAAGAATAAGAACATCCCGGAAAAAAGTACTGGAGTGATTTTACTAATAGTTTGCTGTTGAGGATTCGCAGCATTATTCTGTTGCCCTGATAAAAGCTGGTTGGCATACAAACTAAGTCCGAAAAACAGCACCATACCAAAAATATCCCAGTGGATAGCACCATTTTCCCCTGTAGCACCAACGCGGCCAAGGGCTTTAATGAATAAGAATCCTTCGTTAGCGGCTAAACCAGGAACTGTACCTTGGACAGTAACTTCTCCGGGGGCTAAAGCTTCTATAGTTCCATCAGCTTGCAGTTGGACTTTATCTTCCCCCTTGGTAATTTGCCATTGGGGTTGAATCTTTTCATCTGAGTTTTCAGCAATTAAGGTTTGTAGATTTTTACCGCTGGGGGTTTGGAATTGAAGCTCTGTCTTTTCCCCTACAACCAATTTTTTACCGGCTGGGGCTTTTGCTACCACTGGGTAACGAACACCATTATCTACGTAAATTGTTTGAGGTTTAGTGCTAAAGGGATCAGGTTGGATAAACTCCATCTGTTCCCGAGGGAAAATTTGCAAATCCACTGTGTAGTTGATGTTGCTAAAAGGTGATCCCCTTAAAGTGGCAAATAAAGCAAACAGAATCGGCATTTGTAAGAGAATTGGTAAACAGCCCCCCAAGGGATTACCAAATTCTTTGTATACTTCGCTCATGGCTTGCTGTTGCTTGGTAGGATCGTTTTTGTAACGTTCCTGAATCTCCTTAACCCTTTTCTGCATTGCCGGTTGGGAGATTCGCATTTGCCTCATACTGCGAATGGATTTTGCACTGAGGGGATAGACAGCAAAGCGAATTACTAGGGTCAGAGCAACAATTGCAAAGCCGTAAGATGGCACAATCCCGTAGAAAAAGTCCAGGATTGGCAACATGATGTTAGTGGAAAGAAACCCAATACCAAAGTCCATTCGTCTGTTATTTTAGTGATTATTGATTAATTATCTGATGATTATTATTGCTTGCTTGAGCCGTTAACTTTTAATAGCATCGACTGGCCTACCTGTCTTCGCTGCTGCTTTTTCGGCTATGTAATCATAAACTGCCCGATGATTAGGAACTGCCCGCATTTCTAAACGGCTTTTATCTCTTAGGGTGACAACTATATCTCCCCATAGTCCGACACCTCTAGCCACTTTGACGATTTTAATAATTTCTGAATAGATTATATCTGTGCGATCGCGACTCTTAAATCCTCCGGTTATGGAGATGCGACGGTTAGTAATTCGGTATCGTAACCAGAGTGCGCGAACTATAGCTCCTACAGTTAAGGGTAAGCAGATAACAGTAAAGCCTAACAAAATTCCTATAATCAGATCGCCAACGTGAGGACCTCCTTCATAAAAAGTTTCTTCTTTAATGCCCATGTAATACCTCAGCTTTTGTCAATAACTTTTCTAATTCTCGCAAAAAATGTTCATATTCGCATCCTCGTGCCTCTGGTTTAACCACTAAGACTACTTGCCAGCCTGGGGAGATTTGTTTGAGTAATTCGCGTATAGCACCTTTGATTTGCCTTTTGATACGATTACGAATCACGGCTTTTTTGCTCACTTTCTTGCTAATAGAAATACCAAAGCGACTAGGTGTTATCTCTGTTTGAGAGTCCTCTTGCCAAGCTCTCAGAGTTAAATAATGCCCTGAACAACGAATTCCTTGGCGGTAAACTTGCTGGAAGTCTTTTCTATGTCTAAGTCGGTTTGCTTTGGGCAATCCCACGGGGCAGAGGTTATGAAAGTTTGATTATGATAGCTTGAGGCTTTAATTTACACAGCAAGGCGTTCTCTTCCTTTGCTACGACGAGCATTGATTACTCTACGGCCTGTTTTGGTACGCATTCGTTTACGGAAGCCGGATTTTCTCTTTTGCTTACGGTTGCTACCGCCAAAGGTGCGCTTACTCACTAACTATAACTCTCCTAAATAAAATAAATGAAAATTTACAAACCTATATTATATCATTGCTGCAATATTCTTCTGACAATTTGATGGCAGTCTTGATTAGATGGCTCCCTCAGTTCAGTTATCCATCGTGCAAAAATGGGCTACTTTTTAGGTATGATGAGAAAGTTGTAACCTTGCTTCTCAACTAAAAGGAAAAACTTTTATGATAACCCTAAAAATTGTTGTTTATGTCGTTGTCGCCTTCTTCGTTGGCCTCTTTATCTTTGGATTCTTGTCTAGTGATCCGGCCCGGAACCCAGGTCGGCGCGACTTAGAATAGGAGAAAAGGGAACTTGGTGGCGACTTGGGCTAGTCATAGCACAGGATAGCAAAAGACCAGCGAATGATGAATAATAGTTTTTCGGCTCCTTTTGCCTATTTCTTAAATTTGATTGTAAGAAACAACTCTTACTTACTCTAAAGAGAAGGCTACGCCAATGGCTTTTCCCTGTGCTGTTTTAATCCGGAGCAAGCTATTCAAGTCTTGTTTAACTATATATGTCCATACCCGTTCCGCCACCAGAAACGCCTGTTCTTACTCAAGCTAGATCAGCAGAAATTGTTAATCAAACTGCTGAGGCGATCGCCATCGGGGCCACTAATTCTCAAAAGTCACCCTTAGCCATACCAGAAAGGTTTGCCCCAGAATTTTACTCTGCTAAAGCTAATGCACCCTTTCCCAGCCGCGAGTTATACTCTCAAGATTTTTCTCCCCTCATCAAAAGAACCGCTGCTGATTTGGGCAAACCAATCACCATCGGCTATTTAGCTTCAGCTCAGCCTAATATTTCCCAAAGCAACAAAAGTTCTCACCAAGTTACGACCAAAAACGAATTTACACCAACTTCTACGGTAATTTCTGGGTTAACAGAAGATGCTGAACGGACTATTTTATTGACCCAAGAACGAAATGGTGAAAGCCGGGAATTTGAATTAACTATTCCTGTAGATGAAGATGAACAAGAAGAAGATGAACCAACCATACCTGGGAATGAAGAGGAAACCACAACACCTGCCACACCTACTGCCATCCCCATTGAACCAGCAGATGTAGTTGAAATCACCTCAGACCGCCAAGAATACGACGAAGCAAGAAATATTGTTACCGCCGAAGGTAATGTAGAAATACGCTTTTCTAGGGCTGTATTAACTGCTGACCGAGTACAAGTAAATTTAGATAATCAAATAACTGTTGCAGAAGGTAATGTCGCCCTGAGAAGAGGAGATCAAACCATCAGAGGGTCAAGGTTTGAATATTACTTTGTGCAAGATAGCGGTATTGTTTTGAATGCTAGTGGAGAAATCTACCAACCTACTACAGGCAGAGACTTTAACCCGACTTTAGCTAACGACCCTCTCGCCGCAACTATACCAGACCGCCCCTTAAGCGATCGCGTCACCGCAGGGCAACCATTGCAACGAATTTCTACTGATGAAGGTTATCGTTTTGTGGTGGGAGGGAGTCCTGAAATTGGTACATCTAGGGCTACTTCAGGGACGGGAGGAACTATCAACCGTTTGCGTTTCCAAGCAGATAGAGTTGATTTTTATCCTGAAGGTTGGGATGCTACTAATATTCGCATCACCAACGATCCTTTTTCCCCTCCGGAATTAGAAATTCAAGCCGACACCGCTAGATCAAGAAAGCTAGGGCCATTACTAGATGAAGTTGTAACTAGCAACTCCCGCGTTGTTTTCGATCAAGGTTTCTCTCTCCCCCTATTTCGTAACCGCTTTCTGTTAGATCGCCGCCCCCGCCAACCAACCTTATTTAATGTTGGTTTAGATGGTAACGAAAGGGGAGGTGTATTTATTGAACGTAGCTTTGATATCATCAACAGCCCCCAGGTATTTTGGAGTGTTACACCCCAGTACTTCCTCCAAAGAGCAATTTTTGACGAAAATCCTGGCGCTCCTTCCGCTTTCGGTGTTAAATCTAACCTTGATGTTATCTTTAGTCCTCGTACTACTTTAAGAGCTTCCGTAGCCGTTACTAGCTTTGATCTTGATGAGATTGGCGAAGAAACTCGCGCTAGTGTTAGGGGACAGCAAATTATTGGTCGTACTAATCTTCCTCACCATACTTTAGGTTTAGAATATAGTTATCGTGATCGCCTCTTTAACGGTTCTTTAGGCTTTCAGGATGTTCGTAGTACCTTGGGGGCTGTGATCACCTCTCCTGTTATTCCCATCGGCAATACAGGAGTTAACCTCACCTATCAAGGAGCAATTCAAAATATCAATGCGGATACTGACCGCCTAGATTTACTTGCCCCCATCAGGGATAATAATCGTGTTAATCTTACTCGCTATCAAGCGGCCGCTTCTTTAGGCAAAGGCTTCTCTTTATGGCGAGGAGAGGCTTTACCTCCTACTCCCACCGAAGGTTTGCGTTATAGTCCCGTCCCTATTCAACCTTACCTAGCTTTATACACTGGTATCACTGGGGTTAGCAGCCTTTATAGTAGCGGGGACACTCAGCAATCTCTTGGCGGTAGTATTGGTCTACGAGGACAATTCGGCCATTTCTCCAAAAAATTCCTCGATTATACCGCCTTTAATCTTACCTTCAGCGGCGCAATTGTGGGAGAT
Source organism: uncultured cyanobacterium (assembly GCA_963793425.1). GTDB lineage: Bacteria > Cyanobacteriota > Cyanobacteriia > Cyanobacteriales > CAWCAG01 > CAWCAG01. Next base: position 1,026,489 of record CAWCAG010000005.1, read on the forward strand.
CAGTCTCCTTTCCGGTTTGACCGTTTTGTTGACCGCCAAACTGTTTCTTTCGGCATTACTCAGCAACTTTATGGCCCTTTCCGTTTTGGTTTCCAGACTTCCTATAACCTTGATACCAGCCAAGAAATTAATACCACTTATTCTTTGGAATATAGCCGTCGTACTTACAATATTTTGTTGCAATATAACCCCGTTCAAGAGTTTGGTTCCCTTAGCTTTAGGATAAGTGACTTTAACTGGACTGGTTCCCCTGACCCCTTTGATGCAGATACAATTAACCCTGTGGTTCAAGGGGTAAGGCGAGAGTAATGGGGAAGCTGAAGCTATTACCTTAGCTGTTGAAGTCAATCTAAAGTCAGTGGCGATCGCAATCCTAATAATTCTTAGTTGCTTTGTCCAGCAATAGATTTACATGGGATGTATTCAAAGCCCTCGGAAGTCCGATAAGATAGCCCAGTCCTATCAGTAAATCAACAATCCCGATAACCCCTAGCATAATGCCAAGACCACCCCAGAATCCAAAGTAAGCCAATAAGAGAAAGGCAAAAACTCGTAAAATACCTTCCCAATAAACTAAAGTCCCCCGAACATTAAGGTTTCTCGAACAAAGAATCAGGAGGACTCCCAAATAAATAACCAGAACTGCGGGAAGCCAGAGCCAGAAAAGAGAATTAGTCCCTTGTATACCTGAAAGACTGGGAATGCTAGGAATCAGAAAACCTACTCCAAGGAGTATGTTGTAAATACCTGTCCAGAAAACAAATTTTTGCATTGCATTTTCTTAAGGAAATATGTACAGCACGATTTAATTAAGATTAAGTTGTACAGCATCAATACTGCAATTATTTAAGAACTATGAGTTTAGTTATTCCAGATGAATTTCTACAAACGGCCCGTATTTCTGAGGCTGACCTTAAGTTAGAAATTGCTATTCTACTGTTTCAGCAAGAGAAAATAACTTTAGGTACTGCTAGCCAATTTGCCCAAATGAATCAATTAGAATTTCAGCGCATTTTGGGGAGTAAGAAAATTTCCAATCATTATGGTGTCGAAGAATTTCGCCAAGATTTGAAAACATTAGAAGCTAACGACTGGCGATGATTATTGTTAGTAATACTATCCCGGTTTGGTAGCACAGGTTATCTGTGAGGGCAGGCAACAGGCAAAAGGCAAGAGGCAAAAGGGTTTGAGACATTTTATTTTCTCGAAAGGTCAAGCTTTTATTGCAATTCTTGACATTCTTTAACTAAGGGTATGCCTAATTCCTAAGTTCCTCTCCTAACGAACTTAAAAATTTCCCCGCAAAACCCACAAAATCCCTTGTTGTGGTTGCATCGTCAAAATTAACTGGGTTTAAATAATGCCACTTTCCCTCTTTCAGCAAATCCCGCGTTAACTTTTCCCCTAAAGCTGTTTTTCCCTGCCCCGTTAATCCAGTGATGACCAATAAACGAATTTCATCTTGCAGCTTGAGTTTTAATTCCTTTAAAGTTTCTTCCCTGCCCACCCAAGTATCAAGAGGTTTAGGTAGTTCAGTTTGGTTATTAGTCGTTTCTTGAGCAGATATTTCCTGCCAATCTAAACCCAGCTTTTTAGAAATGTCTACAAAATAGCCAAAATCTACAGCCCTACCGTTAAGAAAGCTTTGTACCGTAGATTGTGAAACATCTATTTCAATAGCAAATTGTTTCTGACTGGGATAACCATTACGTTTAACAGCATCTTTAACTTGTTGAATATTATCAGGGGAAACCTTGAGAGAACGTCCCATTATTTAGCTTCTAATATGAAATACAAAAGAATCTGCTACCAATAAATGAAATTAAGCTATTTGCTCTTAGCCATGAGGAAATAACCTTTGCTTAAACGATCCCATATCTAGATGCGCCCTACCACCAAGTTTATTTCCGACGATAGGGCAACCCTTGAATAAATCAGCCAAGTATAAACAAGGTAGAGCGAAGCGGTTAGGAAGGGGTGTGGGGAAACACTTGTTTCCCTGCTGGGGGGTTTGGGGGGCTAGCCCACCAATAGAACTATACTTCCAACAGATTAACCTGAAAAAACTTATCTGTAGCATCGTTATTCCTATCAGTTAACAGGTGGGCAAAACTTGATGTTACTGGTAACAACCAAAGATTATGGTTTATTGCCCACCCTACTATGATAACTGTCAAATAAGGGTTACAGCCTTTCTCAACACGAACTCAATACAAACTCAACACACCTCAACACAAAATCAACATCCCTTTAAGCACAGAACTCAACACAGCAGGAATTTAGATGGGAATTGTAGATTTCAAAAAGCAAAAATGAAAAATATCGAAGAATTAAAAACCCTTCTAGAATTACTAGTCATCTTCCTCACCTTCGCCGAATCACCTTTTACATTTGCGATCGCACTAATAGTCGTAGGCATTTACTTGATTATTCATAGCCTCCAACCCCTCAACTAAGAAAATATTGAATGTATTCTTAAAGCTAATAGCTAAAAGCTAACAGCTAACAGCTTAAAAAACATTAGGAACCCAATTACCATGCAAACCGTAAGGAATATGCTGTTTAAGATTAAGCTTGGCAACAAGATCAAGGTTACTAGCATCAAGAATAATTAACTCAGAACGATGGCGATCGCCGTTATAAACTAGAGTCAGAATCCAACCCTCATCTTCTTGATAACTTTGGGGGTGAGGTACAAAAACAGGTTCGCTAACAAAGCCGCTGGGGGCCGCACTCCAAAACTTTTCTGTTCCGGTGGTTAAATCTAGTTTGAGGATACCTTGTAAAGGTGCGTTGCCCTCTTTTTGTTCAGCAACACCTATAAATAAATAACGGTAGGAATGTCCGACATAATCAGGATGAACTTCAGGAAATTCGCAACAACGACTCAACAATAACTGACTATCAGTTATTTTCTGTTCTAAATCTAAAGTAAAGCGCCACAGTTGTCCTGGTGCTAAGGTAGCAAAATCTACATCGCGATAATCCGCATCATTTTGTACCTGGGGAATAGAGTCATAGCAAATGGAGTCGAGATAAATTTTGCCGTTTTCCTCAAAAGCATTGGCATGATGAAAAACAAATCCTGCTTGGGTTTCCAGGACTTTTATCTTTTCCCCTGCTTTAGTATCACGAGGAATAACTATGATGCGAGTAGGGCTGTTGGCTTGAAAGTTAACACATTCTCCTGCCCCTTTAAACCCTAATAAAAAAGGTAGGGGATTGAAAGTAACAGGATTTTGGAAAAAGAGACAATAATTAGGGGTGATCGCAAAGTCATGAATGAAGGCAAATCCTGGTACGCTATGGTCGTGGCGACGTAGCAATTTCCCCGCAGAATCTAATTCATAAACGGTAATAGTTGTAGAAAGCCCAGGTTTGATAGCAAAATTAACTAAACAAGGCTCTCCATTGTTAAACTGACAACTAGGATCAATCCAAGGATGAGCTGCAAAAGCATCTCCTGGTTGTAGAATGCCATCAAGATCATCTAAGCCCAAAGTATCTAAATTACGAGGATCTAAGCGATAGGGTTGGGCTGCTTCCCAAAGGGCGAGGAGTTTCCCTCCCCAGTAAATAACGTTGGTATTGGCAATATTTTTGAGGCGAAAATCAAAGGCATTGTTCCACCACCCACCGGGCTTTTGAGTACCGAAAACACCACGATAAAGAATTTTACCAGCTTCTTGTTCTTCGACAAAAGCTTCTGTACGGACAAAACGGTTGCGGAAGTGTGCGCTTCCTTCCTGAAATGAAATAGCACAAACCATGCCATCACCGTCAAAGGGATGGCGTATGGGAGTACCGTGGATGTCTAATAATCCTGGACCATTACGAAATAAAGTACCCTCAAGTTCGGTGGGAATTTCTCCTTCAATGTCATCAACCCAATAATCAGATTCTTGGAGTTGAGATTGATAACCTTGTTTCCATTGTTCAGGGTTATAGGATGTGGTATTTGCAGCTAGTTTCATTGGCTATTAATAGTTTTTAAAAAGTGGTAGTAAGTTTTAAATTAAATCGTTGGCACTAAAGGCTTTTCCAGATCTCCTTTAGTCTCATGTTCCTCTAACCCTTGCCTAACCAGGTTTTCTTTCTCCTCTTCAATTTTGGGATCACCTGATGGTAACCAGCCTAGAAATGGCAAAGGTAATAAGCTAGATAGGTTAACGATGACAACCAAAAGCCAAAGATTACTAAAATCCGTTTGCGTCACCCCCAAAAACTTTGTTAACAAAGCCCCCAACTCATGGGAAAGTAGCCCTGCGAGGTTAAAAACCGACATGAGGAGGGCAAATAAAGTTGCTTCCACTCCCGCAGGACAAAGGCGGGCAGAAAGAACTAATACTGGCATAAAAGCTATTTGTCCCATGACGGTGAGGATGAGACTATCTCCTAAACTAAACCAATGATCGTCTATGCCCAAAGTACGGTTAGCATGGGTGACTAAGAGTAAAGTTGTCATGCCTAAAACTGCTGAGATAACGGTACTCCAGCCAAAGATGGTTCGGAAGGAGACAGTTTTGAGGAAGCGTTGATATAACCAAATACCGAGTAGAGAAGCAAAACTTGTTACTAGGCGAACTCTACCTAAAAATTCTGGTTCAAATCCTAATTCATTAGTGACGAAGAAAAATATTGCTGATTCTCCCCCAGGAGTTGCTTGCCAAATAAAAATAAACAGGGTGGGCAACCAAATATACTTTTGAGTTATGGCCGCCCATAACTGTCTAACTTGTTGTTTAGCCCCAGCTACATTAATTTTATGACTAGTTTTTTCTTCAACAATTAACCAAGCAACACCGGAAACTATGAGGGGGAAAGTGGCAGTGATAGAAAAAACTGTTTGGTTACTGAAATGTTGCAGTAGCAAGCCGCTTAAGTAAGCAGTGGTTAACCCTCCTAATGCTGTACAACTCCAGCTTAGAGATTGCAAAGACCCGGACTTTTCTAAAGATTCTTCCCTCGCCCTTTCTACCACCAAAGAGTCTACAATTACATCACTAATAGCCATAGAAAGAGATGTAAACAAAATTGCCGTGGTAGCTGCCCAAGGACTATTAACCACTGTCCCCAAAGCTAACCAAGAAACTGCCCCCAAGATACCGGAGATAATTAAGTAAGGGCGGCGGCGATAGCCAAATAAGGGTAAGCCATCAGAAATAAAGCCAAACAAGGGTTTTGTTACCCAAGGCAAAGAGGCAATACCCATCAACGCAGCAACTTGGGCAGGGCTGAGGGCGAGGTCATCTTTAAGGAAAAAGCTAACAGCTAAACGTGCTAAACCGAGTATGCCTTGAACGAAATAAACCGTCATGATGGCAAGTAACTCAGGATTTGGTTCGTTGCCGAACAAAATCTTTTCTTTAATTAATTCTTTGAACTGACTGAGCCTAGGAGAAGAAGCTGTCATGAATATTTTTTAAGTTTTATATCCTTTTATATCTTATACAGCTAATAGAGATTTCGGTATAGCTAGAAAATCAGAAATCTAACTGTTGAGAAAGAGCTTGGGCGGCAAATCTCTACCTACAGGATGAGAGTCTTGGTTTTTTAGGGAAACTTATATGTAGTTTGGGAAGAAAGATACAAGTAGATAATCAATCTTGGGGTGAGGCTAATATAGGGTGTGACCCTACATACTGGAAGTACTTTGAATAGGGACTTTTAATTCATTCGATCTTGGGCAACGAAACAATTAAACTACCTAATTTAATTCCTTCTCAAAAATTGTAACTTTGTGCTACTGTGGTCAGATTTTTCAACTCGAAGAACTCTTTATCTACTTGGCTAACTGATAAAGTCAAAAATTCTTGGGACAATTTAGCCGAGCTGAAAATAGTTACCCTTGGTATACTGTTAATCTCCGGTTCCTTATTGGGTTTGCGCTATCTTGGTTACTCTCAAGCCCTCGAACTACTGGCTTTTGATCAGTTAGTCCGTTGGCAAAAAGATTTGCCCCCCGACCAGCGTATTTTATTAGTAACAATTGCTGAGGAAGATTTACGGCAGCAAAAAGACTGGCCGATTCCTGATTTAACCTATGCTCAAGTTTTAGAGAATTTACAAGCTTGGGATGCCAAAGTAATTGGCTTAGATATTTATCGCGATTTGCCTGTAGAAAAAGGTCGCACCGAACTTATTAAGCAACTTCAAGAGCCTAATGTTTTTGCTATTCGCAGTATTGATATTTTCAAAGGAACTCCTGCCCCTCCAGAGTTACCCCCAGAAAAAGTTGGTTTCAATGATATTCCCGTAGATCCTGATGGAGTGATCAGACGTAACATCATTTTTGCGATTCCTCAAGGAGAAGAGTTTTTGACTTCTTTCGCTTTACTTCTTGCCTCAGCCTATTTAGAAGACCAAGATATTAAACAAGAAGAAAGTGAAGAGAATCCTGAATATCTGCAATTGGGGGAAGCAACCTTCATTCCCCTTACCCCTAATTCTGGTGGTTATCAAAATGTTGATGCGGGAGGCTATCAAGTTTTGTTTGATTACCGTAATCGCCATCAAGTTGCCACAGAAGTCTCTTTTGATGATGTTGTCTTAGGAAATATTGACCCAGATTTAGTTAAAGATAAAATCGTGATTATCGGCAGCACTGCCCCTAGCCTTAAAGATGCTATGCTTACTCCTTATAGTAGAGGTTTGCTTGCTTCTGCCCAAATGCCTGGGGTGATAATTCATGCTCAATCAGTAAGCCAAATTCTCGATGCAGCCACCGGAGAGCGCCCTTTACGCTGGTTTTGGTCAGAATGGGTAGAAGGACTCTGGATTGTTGCTTGGGTGGCATTAGGAGGCGTTGTCGGTTGGCTATTGCGTCATCCTCTTTCTTTGACTATTAGTGCTGGGGTTGGCTTAGGAATTTTGCTATCTACGGCTACTGTTGTTTTTTTTCAGGCTGGCTGGATACCTTTAGCTTCCCCCGCCATAGGCTTTTTCTTAACTATCGGGGTAGCAGTTACTTATCAATCTTATCAAGACCATCAACAACACCAGATGGTCATGAAACTTTTGGGACAAAATACTTCTCCTGAAATTGCTAATGCTTTGTGGCAAGGTAGAGATTATCTGTTGAAATCCGGCAAACTACCAGGGAAAAAGCTAACTGCAACGACGATGTTTGTTGATATTAAAGGTTTTAGTACCATTTCTGAGAAAATGCCTCCGGAGAATTTACTAAACTGGCTGAATGAATTGCTTGATGTTATGACCCGTGAAGTTATTAAACGGGAAGGGGCTATCAATAAGTTTACTGGAGATGGGTTGATGGCAGTGTTTGGTGTTCCTTTGTCTCATTTCCACACTGAAGAAATCCAAACAGATGCCCAACACTGTGTTAATTGTGCCTTGGCTATTAGCGATCGCTTAGAAGAAATGAATGCTAATTGGTTGAGGCGAGGTTTACCAGTAATTCAAATTCGCATTGGTATTTTTACTGGGGCTGTAGTGGTGGGTAGTTTGGGGGGGAAAGACCGTTTAGAATATGGTGTAATTGGCGATAGTGTCAATATTGCGGCACGTTTAGAAGGTTGTGAAAAAGATCGTCAGCCTAGTAATTGTCGTATTTTAATCGCGAAGGAAACTTTAGTTCATCTTAAAGAAAAGGTGGAAGTGGAAGCATGGGGGCTTATAGCTTTGAAGGGTAAGGAACAAATGGTTGATGTTTATAGAGTGACAGGTCGTCTTTTACCAAAGAGTAGAAATTAAATTTCGTAGAAATTATTTAAAAATTAATCTTCATTTTCAGGCAAAAAGTCAGCTTTCCAAACCTCTTCTGGACTAAAAGGACATTCTAAGGGAAAAATGTTTAAATTAATTCCTGTTTCCTTTGCTGCCCTATCACGAGCTTTCTGATAACATTGCTCAAAAGCCTCTGGTAGAAATTTCTTCAAACTAGGGCTATCTTCCAACAGTTCCTCTAAACAGATGCGCTGTTCGCTTATAGTGTTGCGCCAGCTATTACTCCTTTTACCAGGTTGATACATCCACTTTAGTAAGTGCATCAATAGTATAATCAAGCGGCTTTTCAATTCCCGCTTTTCACTCCTACCCATACTTTCTACTTCTTCAATCAAGTTAACTAAATCTACCTCTGCAAGTTTCCTCTCCTGTAACTGTTGGGCAGTTACTTCAGTCCAGAGGTAAAAGTCTTGGTTATAAAGATTTTGGCTTGTTGTCATACTAGATAGGTGTTTACTAGCACAGGTTATTGGTGAGGGTAGGGAGCAGGGAGCAAGGTTTGGAGAACTTTATCCGGTCGATTTTATAGTGGGCTTATCATAACCGGATTTGGTATTATAACTGATTTCCATTAAATTTATTAGACTATAAAGTGCTTTTCAAAATGTAAACCAACACTGTACAAAATTCCTCATATTGCTCATTATCATCCGATTTTTCATAACCCTCAATTAACTTTTGTTTTTCTTCCTCAGTCAGGTCATCAATTACATCCAAGATACTCTCAATTGCTTGAGAGCGCATACTTTGCAATAAATCAATGTTGAGTCCAAGCTTATCAATAGTTGTGGCGGCAGCAACTTGTTTATTTAATTCTTTGCTGGGAAGCATTTGCCCGTCATCTGTGTAGATAAAAAAGTCACCACAGTTTTTACTTAAAGGAGAAATCATGAGATTTTCATCATACCAATCTCCTTTTTTGACTCCACAATGCTGAGGTTCTTTAGGTGCTGTTTCTTTCTTACATGAAGCCAGCATATTATTATAATTCAGAGCTAGATTAGGATATAACTTTCTAGGTTTGAGGTGTTCAATATGACTCGTATTCTTCCCTATCTGTCTACCACAATAGCAACAGATATAACCCTGTTCCTTTAGCAAAAATTCGTGAACAAGAGGCTTTTCTTTCTTTTGCAAGTTATTCCAACTAGGTTGCCAATTCTCATCTGCTAACTCTTTCCACTGAGCAAATTCTTCAGGTTCATTGCCTTTATTAATAAATTTCATTTACCAAGAATTTCTTTCCGTTTAATAGAAGCTTTTGCTTTAACTAATTCGGGTTCGGATGAACCAATTTTAATTGCAAGTTCTTGACTTAATTGCCTGGCTTCATCAAGATTTCCTTGAGCAATAACTTTAAATAATTCCGATAAACTATCCTTAATCTCTTGAGGACGTGCAGGAACTTTCATTAAGTCTTCAAGAATGCGATTACTATCTCTACCAAAAGAACTTTCTGGACGTTTAGCTACAATTCCTTCAGATGTGGATTCAAGTATATAAATATTCTCAGGTTGAATATTACTAACTACCTGTGGCGAATGGGTAGTGAAAATAAACTGACAATTAGGAAAAGTTTGAGTCAAAGTAGAAACTATTTTGCGTTGCCATAAAGGGTGAAGATGTAACTCAATTTCATCAATCAGAACAACACCAATACCTTGCAGTGGATCAGGCAAACTAGGGTTGGCGATCGCTAATCTTCTCGCCAAGTCTCCAATCATTGCTAACAAGCATTTTTCACCGTCAGATAGTTGATTGATCGTTATTTCTTGTCCTGCTTTATTAACAGTCATACGCAAAGGAGAACGCCTTACTCGCAAGTTACTAAATTCAGGAATAAGACCAGAAATAGCTTTTCTAACTGCTTCTAGCTGTTTATCTCGATAATCAGGGTTATCTCTTCTTTCTTCATTTTCTAAGTCTTCTATTGCCCTAAACCATCTAAAGAAACTATCAAAACCAATTTGTACACCATCAAGTGCTTTTTCATAAGCATCTATTTGTTGAAATGAATTGTCAGGAATTTCTAGAGGAGTATTGAAAACTGCACGATTAACAGGATAGTAGATAGTCAAAGGTAGATTTAATTCTGGATGAGTTTCTAACTGATTTCGTATCTCCTTAGTAATTTTTTCTAACTCGTCAAGATAAACACTAACAACTGGAGGACTCTTTTTCTTATCTATACTAACTATCCAATCTACCTCCTGGGAATTTAATAAGGTTGTTATGTTTATTTGAGCTTTATTTTTTTTCCTTTCGATATCTTCTAGTTTTATGGGCTTGCCGTTAGCAAGTTTACTTTCTCTTACAAAGTCTCCGTTTCGTATAATCGTAGTTCTGCTCTCTGGATCGAATTGGATCTGCTTTACAAACCAAGATAAAAGTATAGCCAGACAATCAAGTATGCTGGATTTACCAACTCCATTAATACCAATAATTACAGTTGGTTTATCAGTATTAAACTCTAAAGTTAAATCACTAATGCCGCGAAAAGAATTAATTTTAAGGGACTTAACTTTCATAACTTAAATTTCCCCCTATATTCAAAAATATTATCTTCCCTAGCTTATTAAAGTAAGCCCTAACTTTAGTAGTCATTGTTTACAATAAAATTAAAAAGTATCGGTTCTACCGAACATAGGATGTAAGATTAGTAGTTGAAGTGCCAAGTCAAAATGCTCCTCAGAGAGAAGTTTTCAAAGTTCCTGAATCCGTAACCTCTCCTTTTAATCAACTTCAACTTGTTGTTAATTCCTTCCACTACTCCTTGAGTTGTACGGGAGTCAAAGTAGGCTATAATCTCTCCCATCCAACGCCTTATTGTTCCACAGCTTTTTGGGAAATACGAGTAAGCTTCTCTATGCACTGATAATGTTTAACAGTAACTCCTTCTAATTGAAGTAAGTTTGTCATGAGGTTTAATTGAGGATTTGATGGCATTGGTATAAATTAGGTCTAAATAGTAGTTTTGTTCTCACTACTGTTTAATCTTTGAAAGAGCTATAATGCAAGCTGGATAAACTTTATAGACATAAAACTATATATTTAAAGCCTGAGTATCTATTTTCTTGTTTTGTGCTTTCACATTGCAAGTTCGGTAGAACCAAAGTATCTTTAACATTGAGGAGGACAAACTAATGCGATTAGAAGACTATTTCAACTTTCTTGCTCCTGATGATATTCGCATCAAAGGTCATCGCAGTTGATCCTGCCTATTCAGAACAAATTCGACGAAAACGATTCAAGTATAGAATTATTCACCTGCCACTCACTTAAGTTCTTTAATCTCAAGAAACTAAGCACTAACAAAAGACTTGTTTGTTAACCAACTTTCTCGCTGATCAATAGCTGCTAAAGCGCGATCGCGATATGCCCCATAACGCTCTTTTTTATTACGAATACGCTTTTCTAAAGTAGGAATAATCCCAAAATTGGGGGGCATAGGTTGGAAATGTTTAGGAGATGCAGAACTAATAAATTCAAAAAGGGAACCCATCATCGTCGTTTTTGGTACAACTACAGGCTCTAATCCTAAAACTAACCTTGCTGCATTTGTTCCCGCCAGCCAACCCCCTGCTGCTGCTGCGGTATAGCCTTCTGTTCCGACCAATTGTCCGGCGGCTAGTAGGGTGGGGCGAGTTTTGAATTGGAGGCTAGGATGCAGTAATTGGGGGGCGTTGATAAAGGTATTACGGTGCATTACACCCATACGAACAAATTCTGCCTCTTCTAAACCAGGAATAGTTCGGAAAACACGTTTCTGTTCCCCCCAACGTAAGTTAGTTTGGAAACCAACTAAGTTCCATAACTGTCCTTGTTTGTCTTCCTGACGCAACTGTACCACCGCATAAGGACGTTTATCTTTATGTTCGCGAAAATCTCCTAAACGGGCATCAAATAAGCCTACGGGTTTGAGGGGGCCGTAGCGCATGGTATCTTCCCCTCGCTTAGCCAATTCTTCGATAGGTAGACACCCTTCAAAAAAGGTAGCACTTTCCCGCTCAAAATCCTTAACCTCTGCTTGTTGTGCCTCGCAAAGGGCTTGGCGAAACTGGAGATACTGTTCCGGATTAAAAGGACAATTGAGATAAGCTGCTTCTCCTTTGTCGTATCGCGAAGCCAGAAAAGTAATTTCTCTGTTAATAGAATCCCCCACCACGATAGGGCTAGCAGCATCAAAAAAGCTAAAATACTCCATGCCCGTAAATTGAAGTAAGTCTTCGGTTAAAGCTTCACTAGTTAGAGGTCCTGTGGTCAAAACAGTAACTCCTTGAGTGGGTATATTTTTAACCTCTCCCCGGCGTAACTCAATTAAAGGATGGGAACTAAGAGTTTGGGTTAATTCACTACTAAAAACCCCCCGATCCACCGCTAAAGCTCCCCCGGCTGGTACATAATGTTCATCGGCTTTAGCAATAATAATTGAACCCAAACGCCGTAACTCTTCATGTAATAAACCGGCGGCGCGATCGCTGCTTTTTGCACCAAAGGAGTTACTACAAACTAACTCAGCAAGTTCTTTGCTATGATGAGCGGGGCTAGTTTGCACAGGACGCATTTCGTGAAGAATCACTGGCACTCCTGCTTTGGCAATTTGCCAAGCTGCTTCAGTCCCAGCTAATCCGCCCCCAATTACTTGAATTGGTTGACCATTAAAAAATTCTTTCATACCAAATCCGGTTACTCAAGTACCGTTATCAAATCGACCGAATAAAGTTTACGGTACTCCTGTTCCCTACTCCCTAATTAATTTGGGTAAACTCCCCTATCATACATCGGGTGCTTTTCCCCTAGCCAAATGTAACCAAACTTCGCGACACTAAAGATAGAATCTACAAACACTTCAAGCAAAGGGGCAATTTATGGATTACCTCTACTTCTTAGCAAATGCCAGCCTGACCGTCAGAATAGCCGAGTACTTACGTCAAGCAACTCATATTTCCGTCGGTTTCATCACCGTGGTTCACCAAATTGATGGCTGGGTCATCAAAATTAAACTCAATGAACCTCTTTCACCTTACCAAGACAAAAACTTCCAAGCTTATCTTAATGAATTAGGCATTCCCTATCACCCAGAGATTCGCCTACAAATGGTACTTTGGAGCCTAGAGACTGGACAATCTCCGGTAGAAGTTATGCGTCGCTATCAGGTAGCTGTGGTTTCCCACGGCAGACCAGATAGAACTGATATTGAAGCTTTTCGCCAGCAGTTTACCAAAGGTTTAGGCTATTGTCCAGAGACTTTAGCGTGAATTAACTTAAATCGCCAAAAGCATCATGAATATATTGAATTAAGGTCAATTGGTATCCCTCTAGGGATATTGGTTGGCCTAATTCCACTTCTTGTTTGCTAAAACTCTCAACTGCCGAGTTAGTAAGTTTTTTACTTCTTACCAAAGCCAAATCGAACCGACACCGAAGCTGAGTTAAATGAGGATTTTGGGAGATAAATAATTCCGCTGTTTGCCAAAGCTTAGCTTGTTTTTTAGTTGTTATGGCTAAAACACCATCTCGATCCCAGTTACCAACACTGCGGGTTTTCACTTCAATGAAGACAAGGTAATCTAGTTTTGGCGTTTGGGCAATAATATCAATCTCTCCCCAGCGACAGCGCCAGCGTTGGTGCAAAACGGCCCATTTTTGGGAAGTTAACCATTGAGCAACAATTTCTTCTCCTAATTCCCCCAACTTACTGGTATTCTTCATCATGATTTATGGGTTGGGAACTGGCAAAACAACTCTACTCAAATGCACTTTAATTATTTTTTTATGCCCTAGGTAATTATCAAATTTTTCTCTGATACCAGTTCCCTATTAGGGACTTAACTTTTTGGCTTAAGCCATATTACTTTCAATCGCCCATCGTGCTAATTCAGTACGATTGTGAAGGCTGGTTTTGTTGAGCATATTGGAAACGTGACTTTCAATGGTTCGCTGACTAACATTAAGATGTTCAGCAATTTCTCGATTAGCCATTCCCTGGGCTACTAATTGAACTACTTTAAGCTCAGTAGGAGTCAACTCCACATTATCAGGAACTTGAATTCTTTGAATATTTTCTACACCGCCAGGAGTACGGCGAATGAGACGATTGGCTGAACGGAGGGAAGACTCTACTTGAGCAACTAATTCTTCTGGTTCAAAGGGTTTCACCATATAGACATCAGCGCCAGTATTTAGACCTTTCACCCGATCTTGACTTTGACCTTTAGCAGAAAGAAATAGTACTGGAATCCAATTGGTACGAGCATCTTTTCTAACGTGATCTACTAGGGCATAGCCATCCATTTCTGGCATCATGACATCACAAATAATCATGTCAGGAATTTTCTGTTCTAAAATATCAAGTGCTTCTCTGCCATTTTCAGCAGTTATGACTTGATAGCCTCGAAACTCCAAATAATCTTTGACTAGCAAGATTAAGTTGGGGTCATCGTCGATTAGTAAGAGTTTTTTGCTGTCTTTTGAACCGTTTTCTCTCATTTCGTGACACTCTGTATGCCAGGTTTGGCAGTTGTTTATTTTTGCATAATCACAAGCAAACACCCATTATAGCTGTCATGCTTTATGGGTGATGGATTGCGGATAGGATTTTTCCTATCTAACTATAGAGTTTAAAGTAAATAGCTACATTCGCTAGGGGGTGATGCAAACTGAGCAACAGTAGTTTGTTGGTTTTCATTATTTTGCAGTAAGGGCAAGGACTGTAATCAGGCTAATGAGGAACAGACTATTCCCTAAATCCACCTTGAGCTAGTGATCACTATTAGCTAAATGTTACGTTTTTTAGCGATATTTTCAAGAGGATGGGAACAGAAGGCATATTCTTCAACAATGGCATTACCCAAGATATGCTCTTGGAGGATTCTCTCGATAGTTTTTGGGGTCGCATTACGATACCAAACTCCATCGGGATAAACTAAGAGAATTGGCCCTGCTGTACATACTCGCAAGCAATTAGCTTTAGTGCGAAAAATACAACGGTCACTTATTTCAGTAGGTTGCTCAAGTCCTAACTCTCTCAGTCTTTTTTTGAGATAATTCCAAGCTTCTAAGCTAGTTTTTTTCGGACAGCATTTAGGCTTAGTTTGGTCAGCACAGAGGAAGATATGCCGCTCAATTTTATTGAGTCCTAACTCTTCTATTTCTTGCTCTAAAGAACTATGTTCAGAAGCAAGAGGTGAGAGTTTTTCAGACTCAGACGGCTCTGTAGATATTTCGTTCACAATATTAGGTTACGGATTTGTTTGCTCATCAGGCTATTAGCAACTAGCAACTAGCCACTAACAACTAGCCACTAACAATTTCTAATCTGTGACAGCCCCCACACTGCTAGAAGAGACTAATTTTGCATATTTAGCCAAAACCCCAGTTTTGTATTTAGGTTGGGGGGGTTGCCATTCAGCACGGCGACGAGCAAGTTCTTCTTCTGGAATATTGAGTTGTAGTGACCGAGAAGGGGCATCAATAGTAATTTCTTCCCCTTCCCTAACTAAAGCGATATTACCACCCACAGCCGCTTCTGGGGCAACATGACCGACAACTAGCCCATAAGTCCCTCCAGAAAATCTACCATCGGTAATTAAACCCACAGAATCTCCTAAGCCAGCACCAATAATTGCTGAGGTGGGGGCTAGCATTTCTCGCATTCCCGGCCCACCTTTAGGCCCTTCGTAACGCACCACAATAATATCCCCCGGTTGGATTTTTCCTGCCAAGATCGCTGCTAAACACTCTTCTTCCGATTCAAAAACCCTCGCTGGTCCAGAAATTTGGGGTTTCTTGACACCACTGATTTTAGCGACAGCCCCTTCCGTAGCTAAATTACCTTTCAAAATTGCTAAATGTCCTTGGCTATAAAGGGGGTTGTCCCACTGACGAATGACATCTTGATCTTGAGAAGGATGATCCGGTACATCAGCTAAAACTTCAGCAATAGTTTCTCCTGTGATAGTTAAAGCATCTGGGTGTAATAAATCGTGGACTAACAGCATTTTCATCACTTGGGGAATGCCCCCTGAAGTGTGTAAGTTAGTGGTGACATACTGACCGGAAGGTTTGAGATCACAAAGGACTGGGACACGGGCCCGAATAGCTTCAAAATCATCAAGGGAAAGTTCGACACCAATACTATGGGCGATCGCTAGTAAATGAAGTACAGCGTTGGTGGAACCTCCGACTGCCATAATTACTGAGATGGCGTTTTCAAAGCTTTTACGAGTCATGATTTGACTTGGTAAGATTTGCTTACGAATAGCTTCTACTAACACCAAAGCTGATTTTTCTGCACTTTCAGCCTTTTCAGCATCTTCGGCCGCCATAGTAGAAGAGTAAGGCAAGCTCAAACCCATAGCTTCTAGGGCTGAGGACATGGTATTGGCTGTAAACATCCCACCACAGGAGCCTGCACCAGGACAAGCGTGGCGTTCAATCTCTGTTAGCTCATTTTCATCAATTTTCCCGGCACTATACTGTCCTACGGCTTCAAAAGCGCTGACAACGGTTAGATCCTGGCCGTTATAATGCCCTGGTTTAATTGTGCCGCCATAAACGAAAATAGCAGGAATGTTCATACGGGCGATCGCAATAGTAGCCCCAGGCATATTTTTATCACAGCCCCCAATAGCCAAAACTCCATCCATACTTTGACCTTGACACACAGTTTCAATGGAGTCAGCAATCACCTCACGGGAGACTAGGGAATATTTCATGCCCTCAGTTCCCATAGAAATACCATCACTGATCGTAATAGTGCCAAACATCAAAGGCATAGCATCGACCTTTTTTAGCCCTGCCTCTGCCCTAAGAGCTAAATCATTTAAACCAATGTTACAAGGGGTTAAGGTGCTATAACCATTAGCAACTCCCACAATGGGCTTAATAAAATCTTTGTCCCCAAAGCCCACAGCCCTCAGCATGGCACGGTTAGGAGCGCGTTGAACCCCTTTAGTTATAACTTGGCTTCTGATATTTTCTGGCATTAATTTTGTCCTCTTTCTTAAGATCACTACCGCTATTTCTTTATTGTCTCAAGCAGACAGTAAGTTACCATAGTTGATTCCTTGGCGAAATTTTTCTTCACAAAAGGGCAATTACCTAGAAAAACGCCTAAAACTTAGCAAGTTAATTTTTCAACCTCTTGCTCAAAGGCCATTTTTAGATTAGACATAATGTACTTTCAACCTATTTTCTATGCAGATTATTATGTTGCACCAGATAAGTAGAATCAAGGATAAAATAGTATGGATGCTGAGGAACTCCTAAATCGCTATGCTGCCGGAGAGCGAGATTTCCAGAAAGCTGATCTCGAAGGAGCCTTCCTCGGTGGAGCAGATTTGAGTGGCGCTAATTTAAAGGAGAGTAATTTAAGTCGGGCTAATTTGATCGGTGCTTCTTTAGTAGGAACTAATTTTAGAGAAGCTAATCTCAGTAGTGCAAGCTTGCAAGCGAATTTGACTGAAGCTAATTTAATTAGCACCAACTTGCAGGATGCCAATCTTACTGCAGCGAAATTAGTGGATGCTAGCTTAAGGGCTTCCAATCTTAGGGGAGCAAATCTAACTTCAGCAGATTTGAGTAATGCTGTTTTAAATGAAGTTGTTCTAATCGATGCCACCCTGAAAAGAGTGAAGCTGACAGGAGCTTCTGTGGCTAGAGCCAAGTTGATGAATGCCAATTTAGCCGAGGCTAATTTACAGGGAGTCAACTTAACTAACTCCTTTTTAATGGGAGCCAATTTACAAGGGGCTAATTTAGAAGATGGTATTTTTCATAGTATTAATGCTTCTGGGATAGATGCAACGGGGGCTAACCTGAGTCGAGCGCAAATGAGCTGCGCTAATTTAGCTAAAGCTATTTTCCGTGAAGCTACCCTCAGAGAAGTTAGTCTCAGTTGGGCTTCTTTACCAAGGGTAGATTTGACAGGAGCAAAACTGACTAGGGCCAAACTCTGTTGGGCTAATTGTCAAGGAGCTATTCTCACTAGAGCAGTACTCATAGATGCCAACTTAAATGAGACTAACTTTACTGGTGCTGTTTTGACTGGGGCAATTATGCCTGATGGTATGACGCATCAGTAGAAGGGGAGTTGGGGAGCTAGGGAGTTGGGGAGCTAGGGAGTTGGGGAGCTAGGGAGTTGGGGAGCTAGGGAGTTGGGGAGCTGGGGAGGTTGATTAACCTAGTCCTTTGACTACTGGGTGGAAGAAAAAGGCTAGGGCAACTACGGTGTAGGTTGCCAGTAGTAGGCTGCCTTCTAACCAATTAGATTCACCGTCAGAACTAATGGAATTAGCAATTAGTACTGATACAGCTACAGCGACTAATTCAAAGGGATTAAAATCGAGATCCATTGGTTGTCCGATAAACCAACCAGCAATTACGAGTACCGGGGCTACAAACAGGGCAATTTGCATACTAGAGCCTACGGCTACAGAAACAGATAGATCCATTTTGTTCTTGATAGCGACGGTAACAGCAGTGGCGTGTTCTGCGGCATTACCAATAATGGGTAACACAATTACTCCGGTAAATAGCGAGCTTAACCCTAATGTTGAGGTTGCTTCTTCTAAGGATTCTACTAATAATTCAGACTCGGCGGCGACCAAAAGAGTTACTCCTAAAAGTACCCCGATCCACAATCCAATATTAACTTCATGTTCTTCTTGCCCCTCTTCTTCTTCTAAATCTGCTACACCAACATCGTAGAGGTAGGAATGGGTTTTCATAGAAAATAATAGGGTTAAGCCATAGACTACAATTAATACTACTGCTACTGCTATAGACAGATTTTGTAGGGTGACTTCCCCAATCCCGGTGGAGGTGTACTGCACTGCGGTAGGTAAAAGGAGGGCAATAACAGCTAGGTTCATAGTTGAAGCATTCAACCGCGCTGTGGTAGGTTCAAACTTCTGCTCTTTGTAACGTAAACCCCCTAAAAGCATAGAAAAACCCATCACTAATAATAGGTTACTGATGATTGATCCGGTGATGGTCGCTTTGACTACCTCAATTAGTCCTGCATTGAGGGCAATAAAAGCCAAAATCAGTTCTGTGGCATTACCAAAGGTGGCATTTAGCAATCCTCCTAAATTGGGACCGACAACTACAGCAATTTCTTCTGTGGCTGTCCCCATAAAAGCCGCTAGGGGAATGATGGCAATACCTGCGGTAATAAAAACAACGGCTGCCCCCCAATCTTGAAAGTGAGCAGCAATAGAGATAGGAATAAAAACTAATAAAAGGAAAAAAATTGTATTTTTGTTGAACATTGGCACAACTAAATTGAGTCACCCTATTTTAGATTGTTCTTTGTAATCTTTAATAAAACTAGAATAAAAGCAAAAAGATTATTAAATTAACATAAGGTAATCTGCCATTCAGTTGAAATTGAGTTTTAATGAAAAAACTGTGTATTTTGCTAAAGTTTTTTTGATCTCAAAGAATTTTCCTGTACGTCCTGTGCTTAAAAGTTAATTCCAGCACATTCCCTCTTCGCGACATCTTAAAGCGGCCTTGTCGCTCCCAGAATTTATTTTACGTTTCTTAAATAGTTTCAGCCCTGGGAGTGGCTGCGTATTTAGATGAGCGATTTATCCTAATTTGGTAAATTCATGACTTCTTTTGCTGTTAGAAGCAATTCAGAGCAACCTTGCGAGCCTAACCAAGCCGTTAGCGATCCCCAAAAAACTGCCACTGGGGTTTATGTCGCAGTTCACGGACATTTTTATCAACCTCCCCGCGAAAATCCTTATCTAAATACCATTGAAAGGCAAGCCAGCGCCCATCCTTGCCATGACTGGAATGAACGCATCTATCATGAATGCTATCGTCCCAATGCTTTTGCCAGGGTTTTAAATAGCCAGGGAGAAGTTATTGAGATCGTTAACAACTTTGAGTATTTAAGCTTCAATGTTGGCCCGACTTTGATGTCGTGGTTGGAACGTTATGACCTAGAGGTTTATCAACGTATCTTGGATGCAGACAGGAAAAGTTGTGAGCGTTTAGGTTATGGGAATGCGATCGCTCAAGCATATAATCACATTATTCTTCCTTTGGCTAATGAAAGGGATAAATATACCCAAATTCGCTGGGGCAAAGAGGATTTTCGCGCTCGTTTCCAGCGTGATCCCCAAGGTATGTGGTTAGCAGAAACCGCTGTTGATTATCCCAGCTTGGAAGTACTTATTGATGAGGGGATTGAGTTTATTGTTTTGGCCCCTACCCAGGCTGAACGCTGTCGAGTGATTCCCACCCCAGAACAACCTGAAACAGAATGGCATGAAGTAGGAGGAGGACAAATTGATCCCACTCGCCCTTACCGCTGCTTTATTGAAGATGGTAGACACATTGATCTTTTCTTCTACGATGGCCCCATTTCAGGAGATATGGGTTTTAGTGAAGTTCTGAGTAGTTCCCAGCATTTGGCCGGCAGGTTAGGACAAGCAGTGCGTGGGGATCATCGCTCCTCGCAGTTAATTAGTGTAGCGACCGATGGTGAAACTTTTGGTCATCATAAAGGAGGTACAGAAAAATGTCTGGCTTACGCCTTTACCCAAGAATTTCCTAACCGAGATTGGCAGGTAACTAATTTTGCCCATTACCTCAATATTGCTCCTCCTACTTGGGAGGTGGAACTTAAGCCTGTGACTGCCTGGAGTTGCTCCCACGGCGTTGAACGTTGGCAAAATGACTGCGGTTGTGGTGGCGGTGGTGTTTGGCATCAGCAGTGGCGTAGACCCCTCAGAGAAGCCCTTAATTGGTTACGGGATCGCTTGGTTAAGATTTATGGTGATGCGGGACGGGAAATTTTCCTTGCTCCCTGGCAAGCAAGGGATGAATATATTCAAGTTATTTTGGATCGTTCCCCAGATAAAGTTAATCATTTCTTTACTCGCCATCAACTTCGCCAACTTACTGCCACAGAACAAATAGATGCTCTGCGGTTGTTGGAGATGCAGCGCCATTCTTTGTTGATGTTTACTAGTTGTGGTTGGTTTTTTGAAGAGATATCCCGACCAGAAGGGGTGCAAATTCTGCGCTATGCCTCCCGCGCTATAGAGCTAGCAGGAGATGTGACGGGGGTACAGTTAGAGAAGCCATTCCTCTCTCGTTTAGCCGAAGCACCGAGTAATGTCGAAGGGTTTGGTAATGGTGCTGAGGTTTACCGCCAGTTAGTCGTGTCAGCCCAAGTAGGATTTGAGCAGGTTGCAGCCCATTATGCTATTAGTTCCCTATTCACTGACTATCCTCAGCAACACAGAATTTACTGTTACGATGCCCAGCAATTCGATTATCAGCGTCAGCAAATTGGCTCTCTTACTTTAGCTTTGGGACAAATACGCCTAACTTCTCAAATTACCTGGGAAAGCGTTCATTTAGTTTTTGCTGTCCTTCATTTAGGGGGCTGGGATTTCCATTGCTGCATTCAACCTTTTGGTGGTAGAAGAAGCTACAGTAACTTAAAAGAGGGACTATGGGAAACCTTGGAGCAAGGAAGTGCTGCTAAAACAATTTTGACTTTAAACCAGGCTTTTGGAGAAAAATGTTTTGGCTTAGATGAGTTGTTTGCTGAAGAAAGACAGCGAATTATGCAAAAGCTAACGGAGGATACGAAAAATCGTCTCGATCAGCTTTATACCCAAGTTTATCGCAATAACTATGGTATATTGATGGCCTTTCAAAGAGATGATTTACCTGTTCCCCAAGAGTTGCAAGTGGCAGCAGAAATTGCTCTTTCTCACCGTTGTTTACTAGAAGTGAGAAACTTAGAGCAGGCTGTCGATGAGCCTCAACAGTGGCAGAAACATTTAGCTAAGTTGGAGGTGATTGCCACAGAAGCTAAGCGCCTACGTTGTAAATTACAGATTCCTGAAGGGAAAAAGACTTTGGAGCGGTTAATTCTTCGCTTACTTCGGCAGCTTTTGTATGACCGCCAGCCCACTAGCTTAAAAAATGATGTCCAAATACTAGAACTTAGTATTGATGTAGGCAAGAAGCTTGATCTTGGTTTGGATCTTAGTCGTGTTCAAGAGCTATATTTTCATTGTTTGCATGAAGAAATTGTTCCTAGCTGCTTAGAAGCAGATGACCAAGTTACCTGTCGTTGGCATCCTCGCCAACTGCCTTGGGTGTTCAATTTAGGGCAAAGGTTAGAAGTGGATATGAGCGCTTGGTTGAAGTAAATTAGGTTCACCTCCCTATCATAATTAATTTCCAGTTGGAAGCTGTCTTGAAAATCGATTTTCAGGACAGCTTATTCGTTTCTTACTTTAAAACTAGTCTTTGGGGGGTAAAGCTATACTAATAGACCAACTTAGAGTTAAAAATGCAGGCTGAAAACTTGATAAATTTCTCTAGACAAGAGTAATCTTGCTCTTGGAAATTCTTCACTCATTTGCGTTATGATGCTAATTTTAGCAGCTAGATAATAGTTTAACTTCATAGTCATTCCACTTCAAGCTTTGCCGTCTACACCGCTTCACAATTCCATTTTTCCCGTCAGATTAACTGAGCAAAATGTAGATATATAAACAAATGATTACTATTCCAGGATATAACATAACTGAAGAAATATATTCATCTGAAAGGTCTTTTGTTTATCGTGGGCAACGTGATGAAGATGGACAGAAAGTAATTCTTAAAGTACTCAACAAAAGCAATCCTAGTATTGAAGAGATTGCTAGGTATAAGCAAGAATATAAGATTAGTAGTTCTTTTAATTCAGCAGCAATAATTAAAGCTCTGAGCTTAGAGAGTAGCGACCAACATCTTATTATTGTATTTGAAGATTTTGGTGGTATTTCTTTAAAAAAATATTTAGAGCAACACAGGGTTGGACTAGAAGAGTTTTTTGAGCTAGGGATTGCGATCGCCAATGCTTTAAGTTTAGTTCATAGCGCCCATATTATTCATAAAGATATTAATTTAGCCAATATAGTTTTTAATTCTCAAACTGGTGAAGTTAAGTTGATAGATTTTGGCATTTCTACTATTCTCTTCAAAGAAAATACTTTAGTTAAAAATGCTCAAATTCTTGAGGGTACATTACCCTATATGTCCCCAGAGCAAACTGGTCGTATGAATCGTTCTTTAGATTATAGAACTGATTTCTATTCTTTGGGGATTACCTTTTATAAGTTACTGACTAATCAGCTACCTTTTGAGAGTCAAGACCCTCTAGAATTAGTTCATGCTCATATTGCTAAAAAACCTTTAACTCCTCATCAAGTTAATAATAAAGTTCCCCAAGTAGTTTCTCAAATTGTCATGAAACTTCTGGAAAAAAATGCTGAAGATCGCTATCAGAGTGCTACGGGAATTAAAGCAGATTTAGAACGATGTTTGCAGCAATTCAAATCCAGAGGCAATGTAGAAGATTTTAAGTTAGCAAGCCAAGATGTTGTTGACAAATTTCAAATTCCTCAAAAACTTTATGGTCGAGAACAAGAAGTCGGGACTTTATTAGCTGTATTTGACCGAGTTTCCGGGAAAATAGGAGATGAAATCAGTGCTTTTCCTTCTTCAGAGATGGTTTTGGTTTCAGGATTTTCTGGGGTGGGTAAATCAGTTTTAGTTCAAGAAATATATAAACCAATTACTCGTCAACGGGGTTATTTTCTGAGAGGTAAGTTCAAAAAATTCAAGAGTAATGTTCCCTATTCAGCAATAATCCAGGCTTTTCGAGGTTTAATTGAACAGATATTAACGGAAAGTGAAAAAAGTTTAAGTAGATGGCGCAATAAGCTACACAATGTTTTAGGAAGTAGTAGTACCGCCATTGCTAAATTTATTCCTGAAATAAACTTAATTTTGGGACAAAATCAGCCTGAGATTGACTTAAGCACTGAAGTCACAAAACAACGCTTCGACATCACTTTTCAAAAATTTATCAGAGTTTTTATTTCTCCTAGACATCCTTTAGTTTTATTCTTAGACAATTTACAGTGGGCAGATATAGCTTCACTAAAACTTCTTAAGTCACTTATTACCAAGGAAAATGAAGGAGGTTTTTTACTGATTGGGGCTTACCGTGATAACGAAACTTACTTGAGTCATCCTTTAATTGCAACTGTAGAAGAAATTGTTCAAGATGGAGCTAAAACCAATCATATTTCCTTAGCACCTTTAGCTTTAAATGATGTCCAACATCTAGTAGCGGACACTCTACGATGTGACTTGTTTGTAGCAGAACCTCTAGCTCAATTAATTTACCAAAAGACTGGTGGAAACCCTTTTTTCTTAAACGAATTTTTGCAATCTCTCTACAGTAAAAATCTGATCTACTTTGACTATGAACAAAGTAAATGGTGCTGGGATTTAAAAGAAATTCAAAGATGTGATTTTACAGATAATGTTGTTGAATTGATGGCAGATAGAATTCAAAATCTGCCTAGTGAAACTCAGTATCTGTTGAAGCTAGCTGCTTGCATTGGTAATCAATTTGATGTAGAAACTTTAGTTACAGTATCAGGGCAATCTATCAAGAAAGTAGTTTCTTTGCTTCACACAGCCTCAGTAGAAAACTTAATTGTCCCCTTAGATAATCACTATAAATCTATTGAACTGGATATTATTGAAGAATTAAAACAAAAAGTTTATTATAGATTTGTTCATGATAGAATTCAACAAGCTGCCTATTCTCTAATTTCCAAATCAGAAAAGCAGGAATTGCACCAGCAAATTGGGCAACTATTATTACAAAATAAATCCTGGCAGCAACAAGAAGGCAAGATTTTTGATATTGTTAATCAGCTCAATTTTAGCGTTGCTATTATTGAAAATAGTAAGCAAAAAAACGAGCTGGCTAAACTTAATTTGTTAGCTGGACGTAAAGCTAAAGCTTCTGCTAATTATAAATTTGCTCTTGATTATCTTCAAGTTGGTATTGATCTTCTAAGTCAAGACAGTTGGCAACAAGAATATAACCTGAGCTTAGCGCTTTATGAAACAGCAGCGGAGGTTGCTTATCTTAATGGTGATTTTGAAGAAAGATTGCGATTAGGAAAAATAGTTATTCAAGAAGCCAAAAATGTACTTGATAAGATTAAAATTTATGAAAGCGACATTCAAGCTTATATAGCTCAGAACAGACCTTTAGAAGCTTTACATATTGCTATATCTATCCTTGAACAGTTAGGTATTCATTTTCCTGAACACCCTACCAAAGAAGATATTGAGAGAGGGCAAAGGGAAGTTCAAATAGCATTAGGGACAAAAGCTATTGAAGAATTAGTTGATTTACCCCTAATGGAAGCTAATGATAAGTTAGCAGCTATGGGCATTGTTTCTAGTGCTATAACGGCTAGCTATTCTGCTTTCCCTGCCATGATGCCTTTGTTCATTTTTGAGCAAGTTAAGCTTTCTTTAGAGTATGGTAATACTTCGCTTTCTGTCCCTGCTTATGCCTATTATGGCAGCATACTTTGTGGCATATTCCAAGACGTAGATAATGGTTACCGCTTTGGAGAACTTGCTTTAGATTTATTAGACTTTTTAGACACTAAAGAAGTTAAGGCGAAAACTTTTCACATTGTTAATAGTTTAGTTAAGCATTTTCGTGCTTCTATACGAGACACTTTACATTTTTCTTTAGATGCCTATCAAATAGGTTTAGAAACCGGAGATATAGAGTATGCTGCTCACGGTGCAAGTAGTTATACTTTACATTACTATTTTTTAGGAGAAAATTTAGTCCAATTCCAAGCAGAAATAGTTACTTATCGCAACACAATTAGCCAGCTTAAACAACAATCAGATTGGCAAACTATTTCTATTTTTTACCAAGTCGCACTTAACTTAACAGGAAATGCTGAAAATCCTTGCTATTTAGTAGGAGAAGCTTATGATGTAGAAGTTTGGTTTCCCTGGTACATCAAAGCTAATAGTAGAAGTTCAGTTTATTTAGTTAATTTACAAACTAGTATACTTTGTTATCTTTTTGGAGAGCTACCGAAAGCATTTGATAACATAGAAGCTGCGGCACAGGACTTAGATGTAGCTGTCGGCTCTTTGCTCACACCAATATTTCACTTTTACGCAGCTTTAATTAAATTAGCTGTGGCTAATGCTAATGACGTAAAAGAAAAAGAGAAAATCATTGCTCAAATAGCAGAACATCAGCAAATAATCAAGTTTCTGTCGGACTGCGCTCCGGTTAACTTTTTACATAAATTTTATCTTGTTGAAGCAGAAAAACATCGTTTTCTGGGCAACTTTATTGAAGCGATGGATAGTTATGATAATGCGATCGCCTTAGCTAAAGAAACTCAGTATCTTAACGAAGAAGCCCTCGCTAATGAGTTGGCAGCGAAATTTTATTTAAGTAGAGGTAAGAAAAAAATAGCTCGCGCTTATTTATTAGATGCTTATTCTTGTTATCTTAATTGGGGAGCAAAAGCGAAAGCAGATCAGTTAGAAAATCAATATCCTCAGCTTTTTGCTAGCAATCACAACCACCTTGGTTTCTCGGTAGAATCAACTCAATTTACCAATTCAAGTACTAGCAACAAATATGGTCGGTTTTTGGATTTAGCTACGGTAATTAAATCCTCTCAAGCTATTGCTGGAGAAATAATTTTAGATAAGCTGCTTGCTAACCTCATGGCTATATTAATAGAAAATGCCGGGGCGGAAGTTGGGGTTCTTATCTTACAAAACAAAGGTCAACTTTTTATTGAAGCTGTAGGAACAATAGATTCTCCGAAAGTGCAAAGATGGCAATCAGTTCTGATTAGAAATACAACTCAGGAAGTTCCTGTCTCGATTATTAATTATGTTGCTCGTACCCATGAAAGTTTAGTTTTAAATGATGCTGCCTATGAAGGAAAATTCATCCATGATGCTTATATTCGGGATTATCAACCTCAATCAATTCTTTGTGTCCCTTTAATTAATCAGAGCAGATTAGTTAGTATTATTTATTTAGAAAATAATCTAACCACAGGAGCTTTTACAGCTGATCGCTTAGAACTTATTAAACTATTATCTTCCCAAGCGGCAATTTCTATTACCAATGCCAAGCTTTATTCAGAAGTAAGAGAAAGCGAAAGCCGTTTAACTCAATTCTTAGAAGCTATGCCTGTAGGGGTGGCAGTATTTGATATTAAAGGAAATCCTTATTATAGTAATCATCGAGCTAAAGAGTTATTAGGTCAAGGGGTAGTTCCTAATGATAGTAATCTTCAGCAAAGCAATACTTATCAAATTTATACCACTGGTACTAACAAGGTATATCCTCAAGACAACTTACCTAGTAGGCGAGCTTTAAAAGGTGAAAGCATAACCGTTGATAACATTGAAGTTCGTCGTGGTAATCAAGCCATACCCTTAGAAGCCTGGGGTACGCCTATTTTTGATGAGACAGGGCAAATTGCTTATGGTATTTCCGCTTTCCAAGATATTACGGAGCGCAAGAAAGCTGAAACAGAAAGAGAAAGATTTACCGAAGAACTTTCTCAATTAAATAAAGCTAACGAACGTTTTGTCCCTCGCCAATTTCTTCAATTATTGAATAAAAAAAGTATTGCTGATGTTAAGTTAGGGGACGCAGTACAAAGAGAGATGTCGGTTTTATTTTCTGATCTTCGTTCCTTTACTTCCCTTTCTGAGATCATGAATCCTCAAGATAACTTTAGATTCATTAATGCTTTTCTCAGCCGTATGGAACCTGTTATTGCTGATAATAACGGTTTTATTGATAAGTTTATTGGTGATGCTATTATGGCTCTATTTGATGGTCAGGCTGATGATGCTGTGAAAGCTGGTATTGCTATGCTAAAAACTATAGCTGAATACAATAAAACCCGTGGCGGTGGTAAGCGTCCTCCTATTAAAATTGGTATTGGTATTAATACAGGTTCTTTAATGTTAGGTACTGTTGGTGGAACTAACCGTATGGAAGGAACTGTGATTAGCGATGCAGTCAATTTGGCATCTCGCGTCGAGGCTTTAACTAAAGATTATCAAGTCACTTTATTAATTACTCAGCATACTTTTGAGGCCTTAAATAATCATCATCAATATAGTATTCGCATTATAGACAAAGTAACAGTTAAAGGTAAAACAGAAGCTGTTACTGTTTATGAAGTATTTGATGCTGAACCTCTAGAAATTAAAGCAGCAAAATTAGCTACCAAATCTGCTTTTGAAAGTGGAATTTTGTTTTACAATGCCAGCAAGTTTGATGAAGCAGCAGCCATATTTCAAGACTGCTTAACCAAAAATCCTGGGGATAAAGTTACCCAAATTTATCTTGAACGCTGTCAGGAACATTGTGATTAGAGGCTGGAATGAAGCTAAATATCCGGATAGAATCGCCCCTCCTAGGGAAATCTAAGCATATATTGCTAAATCTGTCTTGGCAAGCCATACTATTAGTCCGACTCTTGTGAGGGGTCTGACCCTCTGCCTGACTGCTTGGAAACTTGCCCACAGAACATCAAGGATTAATGGTAATGTCAACCAGGCTGCTAGTGTTACTCAATTCTTTTAAAGCAAGGTTATCAAGGCGCGTTTCCCTTTGGGTTTTTGCTAGTATTGTGGTGATTGAAGCCATCATTCTTGTTCCTTCTTATCATAAGCGTGAACAGGATTTACTGGCGCAACAATCAGAGATTTCAGAAGCGGTAATGACCTCTATTACCGATTCCTACCAAGTAGATGGGAATAAAAAGACTTTTTTTAACTTACTCCAAAACTTCACCCAAGACTCTCTGTTTTTAGGAGTAGCTGTTTACGATAATCAAGGGCAGTTAGTTGAGGTATTTGGTGAATCACCTCAATTAACCTACAGGGAATTACAGGAGGCTATGGTCAAAAAGCGCCGTAGTAATGATGGTAATCGCTATGATATGGTCTGGTATGCCCCCTACCAAGAACAAGAATATATTGTTATTATTCGCTACGATACTTCTTTTATTCAAAGGAATCTGTCTGCTTTCACTCTACGCATAGCAGCTTTGGTTTTGCTTATTTCTGGCTTTGTCACCCTTGTCACGATGATAGTTTTAGGAGATAGAGTAATCGCTCCGGTTGTGCAACTTCGCAATGACCTGGTAACGTTAGGAGAAATAGTCAGCCAAGAAAACTCTCAGCAAAACTTTTCTTCCCTTTCTTGCCAACGCAACGATGAATTGGGGGAAGTTATCAGCGCATTTAAGCAAATGTATGAGCGCATCTCCCAAGAAATTGCTGAACGTAAAAAAACTGAAGCTGTTTTGCGTATTGAACAAGAAAAATCAGAAGCTTTGTTATTAAATATTTTACCCAAACCTATCGCTGAACAATTAAAAGAGGGTAAAACTAATATTGCTGATGGCTTCGCTGATGCCACAATTCTCTTTGCTGATTTGGTGGGCTTCACAGAATTATCTACCACTATATCTCCCAGAAAACTTGTTGAATTGCTTAATGTAATTTTCTCAGAATTCGATACTCTCTGCGATCGCCACGGCTTAGAAAAAATAAAAACTATTGGTGATGCTTATATGGTTGTAGGAGGGCTTCCCATGCCCCGTAGCGATCACGTTGAAGCCGTAGCTGATTTAGCTTTAGAAATGCAAACAACTATAAAGCATTTAGCTAGTCAACTAGGACAGGAATTAAGAATCCGTATTGGCATTCACACAGGGGCTGTGGTAGCAGGAGTAATTGGTAAAAACAAATTTATTTACGATCTTTGGGGCGATGCTGTCAACATAGCCAGTCGTATGGAATCTCAAGGACTTCCCGACTGTATTCAAGTTACTGCTACTATTTATGAATCTTTGCAAGAGCAATATCTTTTAAAAAAACGAGGATTTATTAAAGTTAAAGGTAAAGGGGAAATGCTTACTTATTGGCTTGTGGCTAAAAAATAGCTAATAGCTAATTCTCAGTTTTGATTCTTTTTCCTCGAACTCTTTCTTTGGGGTTTCAATAGCAAAACCATAAATTTAGCATACCGCCTGTTTCTTTCTCCAGCTAAACTAACTAATTGTTCAGTAGACATAACAGTACCATCAGGCATTTTTGTACCCCTCAAATTAGCATCGGTTAAATCAGCATCAGTGAGATTAGCCCCCGTCAAATCTGCACCTTGAAGATCCGCTTCCCGCAAATTAGCTGCACATAAATTAGCCTGAGTTAAATCTGCCCCAGCTAAATCTGCTGCCATTAAGTTGATGCTGCTTAAATTAGTACTTCTCAAGTTAGTGTTCGTTAAATTAGCTCCTTCTAAAATTGTCCCTTGTAAATTAGCTTCCTGTAAATCAGCATTTTTTAGGTAAACCCAACTCATAGTTTCTCCGCTGAGGTTAACTTGCCGAAAATCCCTTTCTCCCGCTACATATCTTTTGATAAGTAGTTTAGAAATAACTTGGAGAGATTGATTATTACAATTTTTTTCGATGGCCATCATAGGGCATTTCTCAGACTTTAGTTATTTGTCTAGAAATCCATTATCGAATGGGGACATTTGCGATCGCGTCTGCTTAATGTCCATCTTATGTATAACTTAAATTTATCTTTGAAAAGAATATATATCCATATATTTTATATTAACGGCGGAAAAACCAAAATGCCAAGGCCGCTATTACAGAAGATTAATATTTTTTAGAGAATTTTAATAATAATCGTCTTCAACTAAGCAATTAGTTGATTACGATAGTAGGTCATCAAACAGGGATTTTTTTGACAATGCAACTTTCAAAATCAACTCCAACCAACACCCATGCTGTAGTCATAGGCGGTAGTATGGCTGGGTTATTATCTGGTCGAGTATTGGCTGACCACTTTGATAGAGTAACAATTATAGAGAAAGGTTACTTTCCGGAAAAACCAAGTTTCCGCCCAGGAGTACCCCAATCTCCCCATCTCCACTTTCTCCTCATGCAGGGTCGTATCATCCTTGACAAGCTTTTTCCTGGCTTTACCGAAGATTTAATGGCTGCTGGGGCCCAACTTTTGGATATGACAGCAGATGTTGCTTGGTTGAAACCTTTTGGCTGGGCAGTGCGCTTTCCCTCAGATTTCAATATTCTCAGCCTCAGTCGGTCTTTATTAGATTGGTATATCCATAAACGTCTGTTAGCTTTGAAGCTTGTTAACTTCCTAGAAGGAGGTTCTGTTACCGGCTTACTATCCCAAAATGATGGCATAGTAACAGGTGTATCAGTTCGCATTCGCGATCGCTCCTCACCAGAAAATAGTCGCCAAGAGGAAATCCGGGCAGATTTAGTCGTTGACGCTAGCGGTAGAAATTCTAAAACCCCCCAATGGCTAGAGTCTTTAGGCTATCAAGCCCCTAAAGAAGCTCTTGTAAATGCCCATCCCGGTTATGCTAGCTGTACTTACCAAATTCCCTCTGGATTCAAAGCCGATTGGAAAGCTGTCTATTTACAAGGCTCTCCCCCAAAACAACCCCGTGCAGCCATACTTTACCCTATTGAAGGCGATCGCTGGATAGTTAGCACCATGAGTATTGCTCCTGACTATCCCCCTGGAGATGAAGCTGGCTTTCTAGAATTTCTTAGTAAACTAGAAAGCCCCATCCTCTACGACACATTGAAAAATGCCCAGCCCCTTTCTCCTGTTGTTACTTACCGCCCCTCTGGAAACCGTCGGCGTTATTATGAACAACTTCCTAAACAACCAGAAGGATTTATTGTTACCGGAGATTCTGTTTGTACCTTCAGCCCAGTTTATGGCCAAGGTGTGACAGTCTCTGCTCTTGAAGCTATAACTTTAGGGCAATGCTTACAAAATGGTTTAGCGGGTGTAGAGCGGCGCTTTCAAAAGGAACTCGGTAAGGTGGTTACCGGCCCTTGGCTAGCTGCAACCACTCAAGATGCCCGTTATGACGGAGTAGAAGGCAAGTCCCTAACTTTCAAAGAGCATTTGCTGCAAGGTTATATGGATAGGGTGGATGAATTGGCTACCACTAATCCTGATATTTGCCTGAAATTGTTTGATGTGATCCACATGATTAAGTCTCCCGACAGTTTGTTGGAACCCGCTTTAGCTATGCGAGTTTTGATGCAGGCTTTAGGAAACTTTCGCTTTGAGAAGGGAAGTTTGCAAGAAAAGCAGGGTTAGTTTTGTCGAGGATGTAAGTTTTCTTGACATTAATATTCAATAATTATAAACTCATTTGGCACTAGCTTATTGAGAATTTTCTCTAACAATTATGACCGTAGATAAGAACTGGTCATCACAGCCTTTCAGTCGCCGACAAGTTTTGCAATGGAGTTTGTTGGGGGCTGGTGGGTTAGGAACAATGGCCACTGTTAGCTATCTTCGCAGTTCCAGTTCATCTTCTGTCAGAATTCCTCTTATTTCCGAAGAGTTATCTGATGCTGGTAATGGAATCAGCCCCCTCCAAATCCTCAGAGAGTTTGACTGGGGGACTTTGAAGCGAGAAAATGGCCGTACAGTTAGGGAATTCCAAGCTGTTGCTAACAATAGCACCATTTATTTGAACAGTGCTTTACCTTTTAAAAGTTGGAACATTAATGGTAGAGTGCCGGGACCAACCTTTCGGGCTAAGGCAGGAGAAAGGATACGAGTCATTTTCAATAACCAAGATGGCCATTCCCATACCATGCACTTTCATGGCATCCACCCAGCAAAATCTGATGGGGTTGAACCTGTTCGTCATGGCAAAATAGCGATTTATGAGTTTGAGGCTGAACCCTATGGTGTTCAGCTTTACCACTGCCACATAGCCCCCGTTACACGCCATATTGCTAAGGGGCTTTATGGTATGTTCATTATTGATCCCCCAGAAGGTCGTCCCCCTGCTGATGAAATGGTGATGGTGATGGGAGGATATGATATTGACAATGACGAAAAGAATGAACTTTATGCCTTCAACGGCATTCCCAACTATTTTCGTGACCATCCTATTCCTATTTACCAAAACCAGCTTGTTCGCCTTTATGTGCTGAATATGATTGAGTTTGACCCGGCGGTAACTTTTCATATTCATGCTAATTTCTTTCAGGTTTATCGTACAGGGCGCTCCCTCACTCCCAATGAAGAAACTGATGTGATCACTATGGGAACCGCAGAACGGCACATACTAGAGTTTAGCTACCCTTATCCAGGAAAATATATGTTTCATCCCCATCAAGATATTATTGCCGAACATGGTTGCATGGGGATGTTTGAAGTGATTAAGAGCAATAACCAATAAAAATTTTTCTAACTTATTGACAATATCTCTTATTAATTTTACTTTAATTAAAAGTCCTGTTGAAATTATTTTTAAATCTCGAACTCATGAAAAAACTTAAACCCTTAGAACTGTTCTTAACTGCAAGCTTAGCTGTGAGTTTAACGGCTTGCGGTGGGGCTGATACTCCAGGAGGTGAAGATGGGGGAGTGACGGAGGAAATAGAAGAAACCGTTGATGAAGGTGGAGAAGGTGGAGAAGGCGGGGAAGGTGGGGAAGGTGGGGAAGAAGGACACTCTGAACACTCTGCTGCCAGTAGTAACCCCGACGTTAATTACATGGTTTCTTTAGGGTTAATGAAGGGTCACATGATGGTGGCGAAAGAGTTACTAGATGCAGACAAACCTGAAGAGGCTGACCCCCATATTGGGCATCCAGTTGAGGAAATTTATGGCGATATTGCAGGAGAATTGGCAGAACGCAACGTTGAGGAATTTAAAGGAACTCTCAATGAACTCCATGACTTAGTTAAGACAACACCCCAAGCCCCTGAAGTGGGTGAAAAATACCAAGCTGCCATGGAGAAAGTTGATGCTGCGATCTCCGCAATTCCAGAAGAACAATTGAGTTCTCCTCAATTTGTCTTAGAATCTATCAACGGTATGCTAGCAGTAGCCGCAGAAGAATATGAAGCTTCCCTAGCTGATGGTAAGTTTGTTGAACTGATCGAGTATCAAGATTCTAGGGGATTTGTACTTTATAGCCAACAACTCTTAGCAACAGTAGATGAGGAACTTTCAGGGCAAGCCCCAGAAGCACTCCAAACAATCCAAGTATCCCTCAGCGAGTTAACCAAGGCTTGGCCTTCTGTAGATGCCCCAGAAGGCCCTGTGTTAACTCCGGAGAAAGTTTTTGAATTGGTAGAAGAAATTAAAGCAGCATCTGACGGTGTGAGTTAATCGGCAACAATAATCTACCATCCTCTATGATTTAAAGTTCTTGCTGGGTAGGACGAATAATTATCTCGTTAACATCAACATCCCCAGGTTGTTCGAGGGCATAAGTAATTGCCCGTGCAATTCCATCAGCATCTATAGCTACGGAATAAAGTTCATTAACATTTTTAGCTGTTTCTTGATCAGAAATTGTGTTGGTTAATTCCGTGTCTACTGCCCCAGGAGAGATATTGGTGGAGCGAATTTCCCCATTAGATTCCAATCTGATTCCTTCAGAAATTGCTTTAACAGCGAATTTGGTCGCACAATAAACCGTCCCCCCCGGAAAGACTTTATGTCCTGCCACTGAGGAGATGTTAACGATATGACCAGATTTTTGCTGTCGCATCACTGGCAATACTGCGGCAATCCCGTACAACACCCCTTTGATGTTGACATCGACCATTTTCTCCCATTCATCCACCTTAATTTCATCTAAAGGTGATAAGGGCATTAAACCAGCATTATTCACTAAAACATCTATACGGCTATAAGCTTCCTGGGTTGCTTTAGCTAAGGCTTCTACAGCAGAGCGATCAGTAACATCTGTTAACTGATATTTAGCTGTACCCCCGTCTTTTTCGATGGTAGAAACTAATTCTTTGAGGCGATCTTCCCGTCTAGCCGCAAGCATTAACTTAGCGCCGTTTTTAGCTAATCTACGGGCAGTAGCTTCACCAAGTCCGCTACTTGCTCCTGTAATAATCACAACTTTATTTTCAATTTCAGACATAGTTAATCTTTTAAGCGTTAGCTACTAACTGGCGTATTTCATCATTAACCAAAGGATAAAGCAAATCGTATACTTTGTGGTGAGTATTCCTGGCTGCAAGCAACAAAGGTGTTTCTCCGGCGCTCCAAGCATTAGCATTAGCACCAAATTCTAGTAAGATTTGTACAACTTCCTCATAACCCTGGTTAGAAGCCGACATCAAAGCTGTCCAACAATCTTCTTCATAAGCATCAACTTCTGCCCCAGTTTCCAGCAACAAGCGAACAATTTCTTGATGTCCTCCGTTAGCCGCTTCGTGTAGAGGCAGACAGTTAAAACCATTGTTCACCTTAGCCCCAGCAGCAATTAATTCCTGCACTATTTCTACTAACCCTTGTCTGGCTGCAACAACTAAAGCTGGTTTCTCATACCAAATGGAAGGATTAACCTTTGCCCCCAACTTAAGCAGGGTTTGCACGGCTTGCAGGTTTTCACTCATAACCCCAGCGATGAGGGGTGTGACAGTTTCTGATGTTTCAGTAAAATATTCTTCACTTTGTTTTGATTAAGCCATTGGAACAAAATAAAGAATAAGCGAATTAGTGCGATCGCAATTGCAGCTTCTGGATTTAGCCAGCTTATCAGGGTAATTGTCGTGATGGCGATCGCTTTTAAAATCGAGGGATGAATTTTAGGTTTCTTGGCTGGTTGAGGTTGTTTGACAGCAGGAATAACGATTATAATTTTGGTTTCGGGTTGTTTTGTAGGTTTCATGAGTTTGTTGGATTTGTGTTTCAACAATTACAACGCTACAAGCTTTAAAATTGAGGCGAAAGAGCGAGTAAATGCGAGTAGTTTGTTAGGGCGGGTTTATTTGGTTTAATGTTGATCTCACGATTGGACTTCAAACCCGCCCCTACTGTTGCAACATTTTAGGACTGTCACGCCACTACAAATACTCGCGCACTTATACGCATTGTTTCGTTAAATTAGAGGAAGTTTTACTGGCTAGCTATGAGTGGAAACAAAAGACGAGGCGGTTATCTGGCGACGGCGGAAGGGGTAAAGAAACTCAAAGAAGCAAAGCGAATCAAAAAGTACACTTATGAGCAAATTGCAGAAGAAGCCAAGGAAACAGAGGATAAAGTTAAACGTTTGTTTAATCCTCAATGGGGCAATGGTAAATATAAAGTTGGGGAAGAAGCTGTTCAAGCTATCTGCAATGTATTGAATTTAAAGCCAGAAGAAATTGTTAGTGATTGGTATCCCTTAGAGATTACTTCAGATGAATCGCAGGTAATTACAATAAATCAAAAAAAAACCTATTGGCGTAGTGGGGTGGTTTTGGCAAATGAAGGTAATTTGGCTTTGGTTAAAGCAGACAAGGAAGATAAAATTATTAAAATTCGTGTTAGTGGCAAAACCAATACAAGACGCAATCTTTTAACAGCAATTCGTTCCCAGTTTGACTATATTCATGAAACTATTCCTGGTATCGTACCAGTGGAAAAAGTTCCGTTGATAGAACATCCAGAAATCATTTTGGACTATCAAGAATTATTAGGTTTAGAGGCAATGGGAGAAACAGATTATCCTATCGGTAAACTCAGAAAGCGTATACCGTTGAAGCAATTGCTTGATGGTATCGAATCTCTAGGGAATCGCCCTCAAACTTTATAACAGCCCCACAAAATGCAAAGGCCCTTGCCCACTTAGTATTTCCAAAACTAAAGCAATGAAACCAACCATTGCTAAACGCCCATTCCAAACCTCTGCTGCTGTTGTCATACCCCATTCCCACTTTTCGGGGGGATACATCTTCACCTTCTTCTTCATGCGGCTAATTTCGCCGAAGGTGCGAGGAGGAGAATTAACGGCATCTTCTACTAAAGCAGCCAAAGATTCAATAAACACAGGATGGGTATCTAGGGCAGGTACACGATAAAAATTCTCTACCCCCGCTTCTTGGGCGATTTCCCGATACTCAATATCAATTTCTTGGAGAGTTTCAATATGTTCAGAAACAAAGCTGATGGGAACAACTAATAAATTTTTGATGCCCTTTGCCCCTAACTCTTTTAAAGCTTCTTCTGTATAAGGTTGCAGCCACTCCACCGGACCAACCCTACTTTGATAAGCTAAGGTATGATCATTGGGTCGGTCGAGGGTTTTCATGATTAAGCGAGTGCAATCTTCAATTTCCTTTTGATAAGGATCACCAGCTTCTTCAACATAACTTACCGGGACACCATGGGCGCTGAAAAAGATATGTCCCTGAGCCGGATTGCTAACTTTGTCTAACTCCTGAGTAATTAAATCAGCCATGGCTCTTAAATAGTCAGGATGCTGATACCATGAAGGAATAACTGTATATTCCATTTTCCTTAGTTCATGGTCATTTTCCCACATCTGCTCTAATAGCCGGAAAGAAGAGCCACTGGTACTAATAGAAAATTGAGGATAAAGAGGTAAGATTACTAACTTTTGAATACGCTCTTTTTTAATCCGGGCGATCGCTTCTTCTGTGAAAGGATGCCAATAACGCATACCAATGAAAACTGTAGCATTATGCCCTTGATTTTGTAACCTTTCTTCAAGAGCTTCTGCTTGCTCTTCTGTAATCCTTCTTAAAGGAGAGCCTCCGCCAATTTGCTTATAATTTTCCTCAGATGTGGGTGTGCGTCTAGTGGAAATAAACCAAGCTAAAGGCTTTTGTAACCAAGGAAAAGGTATACGAATAATTTCAGGGTCGGAAAATAAATTATATAAAAAGGGACGAACATCGTTTAATTCGTCGGGGCCGCCCAAATTAAGTAATAATACTCCTAAACGACTCATAATAATAACAATCTTCTAAAAACTTCAAATTCTTTACTAAGTTTAACAATATATCTTTCTTTAAGCTGAAATCAGCGATCGAAGATACACAACTTAACTGGGGGGGCAAATTTGGCAACTTTTTTACGGCCGTTGAGCTATAAATACCAGGGTCTTTACGATACGATATCTCGTTTAGGGGCTTTAAGTGTCGGCGGAGAAAGACGCTTTCGTAACTTAGCTTTACAAGGGCTAAACATAAATCAAGATACTGTGGTACTAGATATGTGTTGCGGTTCTGGACAAACAACTCAGTTTTTGGTAAAAGATTCTCAACAAGTAACAGGTTTAGATATTTCCCCTTTATCCTTAAAAAGGGCCGCACAAAACGTACCTCAAGCCAAGTATGTAGAAGCCAATGCCGAAGATATGCCCTTTCCAGACAATCATTTCGATTTGGTGCATACGAGTGTAGCACTCCATGAGATGACTTGGGGAGAACTGCAAGAAATTATTACTGAAGTTTATCGAGTTATTAAGCCAGGGGGCATATTTGCCTTCATCGATTTACACAAACCAACTAACCCGTTATTTTGGCCCGGTTTAGCTATATTTATGTGGCTATTTGAAACTCATACTGCTTGGAAATTAATCGAAACAGACTTAATTGCTGAGTTAGAAAAAGTTGGTTTCATAGAAACCAAAAAGACTCTCCATGCCGGAGGAAGCCTTCAAGTTATTCAGGGGATTAAAAACCAACCTACATTCCTAATCAATACCCTTACTTATCCAAACGTAAACAACTCCCTTGACAGTTTCTTTACCAGACCTAATAATTTTGACAAACACACACAGCATCTGTAGGAACACGCGCCGACGAACGAAAGAAAACAAGTCTAAAATTCATTTATATTTACAGTTAGTTTTGTATTGATTTTAGGCGTACCATTTGATTTTATTGATGAACCAACCAGTTGCCATAACCCTTAGTTCACTATTTTCCTTTTGGGATAAACTAGATAATGAAATCCAAATAGACGTACTTGCTAAAGGTCAATATATAAGCTTGTCAGCAGGTAACTTCGTCTGTTTAGAAGGTGAGATGTGTAATCATTTGCCATTAGTAATTTCTGGAAGTGTGCGGATTTACAAAACAGGAGAAAGTGGCAGAGAAGTTACCCTTTATCATTTAGAGCAAGGTGATAGCTGTATTCTGACGGCTTCAAGTATTATCAGTCAAAAAGTATTTCCTGCATTTGCCGTTACTGAAACTGAAGTTGAGGCTTTTGTTATTCCTGCAAATAGCTTAAGAGAATGGGTAATACACGAACCAATTTGGCAAGAATATATCTTTGGACTACTTGCTCAACGGTTAGCTAATGTAATTGAAATAGTTGAAGAGGTTGCTTTTCGGCGCATGGATAGTCGAATTGCCTCATATCTTTTGAATAATGGCGATAGTAATATCAGAACTTTACGGATAACCCATGAAGCGATCGCCCAAGAATTGGGTAGTTCTAGAGAGGTGGTTAGTCGTATTCTCAAAAGTTTTGAGAAACAAGGATTATTATCTTTGTCACGGGGAAAAATAGAACTCAAAAGCTGGTCAAACATCGCAAAAATTGCCCAGGAATGAAATTTTTGGTTATAGACTTTGTTGTGTGACTTTATCACAGAATAGCTGGAAGTAAATTGATTACTATTTTCATAGATGATTACTTTTTTAAGAGGTTGTTATGAAAAAGAACTTAGGTAGGTTAGATCGGGTTACTCGCGTCGCAATTGTAGGTGGTTTACTTTTTCTCGGTTTAGGAGTTTACGGAGGTTCGTCACTAGGAATTGGAATAGCCCTTGTCTCAATTATCCCTTTAATGACTTCATTGTTGGCTAGTTGCCCTGTGTATAGCTTGCTAGGAATTAGTACTTGTGAAGCTAATCCTCAAATCCACTCTAAATAATCCTGATCTGAATTAAAAAAGGTAAAAATCGCTATGGAAGAGAGTCTCCCTTTAGAATATCCTTCAATGTCTCGCCGACAATTACTTAACTTTCTCACTGGAGCAGTTGTGGCGACGACAGCCAGTGCCGCAGTTTATCCTGCTGCAAAATTCTTTGTTCCCACAGTAGAAGATAATGGTGACGGTTCAATTATTGCTAAAGATCGTCTGGGACATCCCATTCCTGCCAGTCAGATTTTAGCAGAACCCACGGGAACTCGCGCTTTAGTAGCAGGATTAGCTGGAGAACCAACTTATTTGACAGTCTTAGAAAAAGGTAAGCTAGATACAGTTGGAATTGTTGATAATTGTACCCATCTCGGTTGTACTTTTCCTTGGAATCCCAACGAAAATCAATTTCAATGTCCCTGTCATGGTTCTCGTTATGCTGCTGATGGCTCTGTAGTCAAAGGCCCTGCGCCTCTTCCCTTAAAGCTAGTACAAGTCAAAGTAGAAGAAGATAATATCTGGATCTCACCTTGGACAAAAAACGATCCCCGTACAGGAAAAAAACCCTGGTGGGTTTAGAGCGGCGGTGGACAATTTTAATAAGTTAGCTTACAAGTAAAAACAAAGAGTTTGCCATCGCGATCTTCTAAGCAGGCGCAACGAGAAACCACGCTAGTGATTTTTTGTCAACATAAGTATTAATCAACTTCAACTTCAATCTAGATCGAATAATTATGGAAAATGTCAACAAGATTAACAAAAACTTAGCCATAGCTACAGAACAATTATCAGCCCAACAATTGCAGCAAGCAGCACGAGAAGGTTATAAATCGGTACTAAATTTGCGATCGCCCCAAGAAGAGGGATTTTTAGAAGACGAAGAAGAACAAGCAAAAGCTGCGGGACTAGATTACGTTAATATTCCCGTCAAACCCGATAGTATAAGCGAAGAACTGGCAGATCTAGTCCTTCAGCAAATCGATCAACTTCCCAAACCTCTATTGGCACACTGTAAAAGCGGATTACGTTCGGCAGCATTTTCTCTAATGTATATTGCAACCAAAGAGGGAATATCGCCAGACGAAGCGATGGACAAAGGTAAACAGATGGGATTCGATTGCAGTCAGTCTCCCGAAATGAAAGAGTTTTTCCAGCAATACGTCAGCCAACATCAACCAGCTAAATAAATATTACAAAAACCGAGAACTGCGTATCTAACGAACTGCTACTGATGGCAAAAATGTGGTGATGGATTATCTAAAACCGATGCCCAATACCAAAACCAACTTCAGTTTCTCCTTGATCATTGAAGCCCAAATCAGCCCGTAAAATACCTAAAGGAGAATTTACCCTCACTCCTGTACCATAACCAAAACCGCTACCAGGTTTATTGCGTGCAACCCCTGGTTCTCCTGGTACTGTATCACTAGAACCAAGATCAGAAGCAAAATCAGCAAATAAAACCCCGCCAATAGGAAGATTGAAAGCGGAAAGGAGAGGGAAGCGATATTCCGCTGAAGCCAGGACATAACTACGGCTGCTAGCCACTTCACCATAACCATAACCCCGTACAGAATTCAAGCCCCCTAAGTTGAAAGCTTCGTAAGGAGGTAAATCTCCCACCACAGTTCCCCCCTTAAGATTAAAAGCAAGTACCTCTGGGGTTTCTTTCCCTAACAAACTTACGGGGGTGTAATGACTGTAGTTAGCTTGTAAGCGGTTCATAAGAATATTACCCAAACCCACTGGAATAGATTGTTCTGTCCCTAAGCTAAGATAGGAGCCAGAAGTAGGATTGATGGGGTTATCTCTTTGATCTTTACTAAGATTAGCTGAAATGCTTACGAGATCGTCAATGCCTGTATCGCTAAAGGAAAGGGAATTGCCCTGACTATCAAAAGGCGTAACATTACCTTCCTCGTCTCGGATACTAGTACGAGTGTAATTAACACCAACAGAAGTATTCCAATCTTCAACATCACGGTTAAAACTTACCCCACCGCCAAAACGACCTTCCCTAACCTCATCTCCATTAGCAAGGGTAATATCATCATCGAAGGTATTAGAGACGCTACGACGGCGAGAAGCATTGACTTGATAGCCTAATTTATCGGGATTATCAGCCCGGTAAGGGCTACCATATTTAGTATCAAATTGGAAAGTGCGGCTGCCAAGTTGCAAATCTAAACCCAACTTATTACCTATTCCCCCGACATTCTGATCATTATAATTAACTGTGCCATAAACTCCGGTTCTATTGCTATAACCTCCCCCCACATTAATACGGCGAGATTGTAATTCTGTTAGTTCATAAATCACATCTAAGTTATTCGCATCACCATTGAGGGCTACGTCCACTTTTTGGAACAATCCCAATTGATAAAGCTTACCGACATCTGCTTGGACTTGTTCAATCTGGAATATTTCCCCCGTTTGCAAGCCCAACTCCGACTCTACTAAGGATTGTTTGGTTCGCCCTTCAGTAACTTCTCCTGTTTCATCCAAGAAGCGAACCTCAATATTACTAACTTTCCCCTCAGCAACAGTTAAATTCAAAACCCCATCAGAATTCGGTTGTACCGCCAAAACCTGTGCCAATACATAACCGTTATCTTTATACCATTGATTAAGTTCTGCCACACCTTGCTGCAAACCAACTAGACTAACGGGTTTACCTAACTGAGGTTGAAAAATTCCCCTCGCAACTTCTGGGGTTAAAACCTCAGCCCCAGAAAGCTGAAGCGATTCTACAATAGTTGGCTCAACTTGATATACTACATTTATTCCATCGGGGCTAGTATTGGTGTCAACCCTAGCATTTGCAAATAACCCTGTGTTAACAATCTCAGCTAAATCTTTCTGTAGTTGATTCTCGCTGGTGTCACCTCCAGTTTTGGTGGTAACAGTGTTGAGAACAATTTGTTGCAATTCCTCACTAACTCCTTTTACCTCAATACCTGTGACAGTAACTGCCAAATCTGGAGTAAGAGAGGTTCTTTCAGAAAGAGTTTTGGCAAACTCAGGTGCGGCTAAAGTTTCTGGAGAAGTAACTTGAGTGGAGACAAGATAATCATCTTGTTGTTCTTCCTCTAAAGGAGTAACTTGGGCGGAGATAATGATATTATCTTGCTGTTCTTCTGGGGCTGTATTAGCCTGGGCAACGGCTTCATAAGCCAACTCTCCAGTTCCTAAAGCAGCTAAAGTATAAATTGTAATAGTTGAAAAACGCATAGTAATAGCCTGGGGGCAAGATCAGTTTCTTTATATTTGAGTTGACCGAGATAAATAACTCTAGTTCCTATCAATGTGGCGGCTACAAATCTGGCACAGGTTCTTTGCTAGTTGCTAGTTGCTAATGGCTAATGGCTAATTACTTGTCTTGCCGAGCGTAGCCTTCGGCAACGGCTTCGCCCAACCCTTGCGCCTTACGTCGACGCGGGGTATCGGCGCTATTACTTATTACTTAATCCCTTAAAAAATATCATGAAAAGGCGAAAATTTTTCTGGTACTCCCTATTATTTCTTACTAGTTGTTCGGCAACAGTTGAGAGTCCTAAAATCTCTGAGGAAGTAACTAATCAAGGAAGTAAGGAGGATACGTTACGATTTACGGTTACTTATATTCATCAACCAGAAGAGTTGGAAGAAAAATATGGAGAATTTGCTAACACTTTAACCAAAATAATTGATCTGCCTGTAGAACTTGTTTTAGTAGGAAATCATACAGAAGCAGCATCAGCATTGCAATTAGCTGAATTGGACTTGGTTTTAGCGGGGGCTTCTGAGTATGTGATTATTGCTTCCCATACCAATGCTATTCCTGTTGTCGCCATTACTGGGTCTAATAATCGTTCAGTTATAGCGGTAGATGTTAATAGTCAAATTACATCCATAGCACAGTTGAAGAG
The DNA here is from genome assembly GCA_963793425.1 of uncultured cyanobacterium. Taxonomy (GTDB): domain Bacteria; phylum Cyanobacteriota; class Cyanobacteriia; order Cyanobacteriales; family CAWCAG01; genus CAWCAG01. Next base: position 1,069,766 of record CAWCAG010000005.1, read on the forward strand.
CAAAAAAATTGCTATGTCTTCTGTCGGTTCCACCAGTGGTCATCTCGGACCTTTAGAATTACTCTTAGAAGCAGGAATTGACCCAACGAAAGATTTAGAAATACTTTGGTTAGGCAGTGAAGGTAGCAGGGAGGCAATACAGGAAGGAACAGTTGATGCTTGGGCTGGTTCAACCTTAGATTATGAAAAACTACCACAGAAGTTCAAACTATTGGCCCAAGGAGAACTTTTACCTGATGATGTTTTCATTGCTAGTAGTCAGCTAGACCCCAAATTAGTCAAGGTTTTGCGGCAACGTATGCTTGAAAATCAGCAAGAGTTAATTGCGGCGATCGCCAAAACCAAAAATAATCAAGAATACATAAGTTCAGAACTTACCACAGTTAGAGATAGTGATTACGACTCCATTCGCAAAGTTTATAAAGCAATCGGAGAAGACAAATTTCTTTAGAATTTCTTCTATGAATAAAGTTATCCCATTTTCTCCCAATAGTTTGAGATTTAGTCAAGCAGTTATCAGTTGATAAATTATCAATGTTTAATAATAAATAGTATTAGGTCTAGAGTTTGTGTCAGGAGTGTTTCTGTAACCAATGAATCAACTGTTCAAGCAAAATCTCTCTGTTTGGATCAGAAAATTGCTTCGCCGTCTGAGCATAGCTGAAAAAATTAGCTATGGCTATACCCTCGCGATTGGCATCGGGGTTTTCGGCACAACAGTAGGACTTATTTTAGGAGAATATTATGAAAGACAAGCTTTGAACACCCTAACTGTGGCAGACAAACAACAAAGTTTGTTATTAGAGTTAGAAAATAGCCTCTTGCAAATGCGTAACCACCCCCAAAAATTATTGCCAACTTTGGGTAAAGCAATTAGTTTCGATTTTGAACGTTCTACATTTGTTGGCCACGTTGAAAGAGTTAAAAAGAATATATCTGATTTAGTTATATTTGTTAATGAATATCCCCAGCATTCAGCTATTGACTCCAGAGAATTTGAGCAGTTTTTAATTAATTATGAAACCGCCGTTACTTCTTATACACAATCAATTAATAGTTTATATGAACAAATTGCTCCTCCAGACCTCAAACCAGAAGAAATACAAGGGGCAAGACAAGATTTACTAACTTTTTTAAGTGAAGATGTTGTCAGCCCAGCAGATAGCGAATTTACGAGTTTATCAGAACAGTTAGTCGCCATTAAGGAAGCAGCAAAAACTCAAGCAGAGGAAGCTGAGAAAAAGTTAAGAGCTGCTTTGGATTTGCGGATACAGATTATTACTTTTAGTATGTTAGTTAGTGCAGCGATCGCACTTTTATTAGCAGTTCATACCAGTCGCCATATTGCCAAACCTTTAAAAGCTGTAACTCATTTAGCTCAAAGAGTCACTAAGGAATCTAATTTTAATTTAAGAGCGTCTGTAGTCACAGAAGATGAAGTAGGTTCTTTGGCTATTTCTCTTAATCAGTTAATTAAAAGAGTCGGTCAATATACTCAAGAATTAGAAATAAATCGCCAAAGTTTGGAAGAAAGGGTTCAGGAACGTACCCAAGAATTAACAAAAGCTCTGGGAGAATTAAGAGAAACTCAGTCTCAATTAATTCAAACTGAAAAGATGTCTAGTTTAGGACAAATGGTAGGAGGAATTGCTCACGAAATAAATAATCCTGTTAATTTTATTTATGGTAACATTCAGTATACTGAAGAATATACTGAAAGTTTATTAAAATTAGTTCAGCTTTATCATCAAAAGTATCCTAAACCCGATTCTGAAATTGGTGATTATGTTGAAGAAATTGATTTAGACTTCTTAGCTGAAGATTTACCAAAACTGATTGCTTCGATGACTATGGGAGCAGAAAGAATTAGGAAAATTGTTCTTTCTCTCAAGAACTTTTCTCGTCTTGATGAAGCAGAGATGAAAAAGGTTGATATCCACGAAGGTATTGATAATACCCTATTAATTTTAAACAGTCGCTTGAAGAAAAATATTCAAGTAGTACAAGACTATGGTGACTTTCCTTTGATTGAATGTTATCCCGCGCAACTTAATCAGGTTTTTATGAACATTATTGCTAATGCTATTGATGCTCTAGAAGAGCATAATGAAAATGCTAATGGATGTAAAATAAATCCGGTGATCACTATTTGTAGCTGCCAAATTGATGTTAATTTAATTAAAATAAGAATTGGTGACAATGGCCCAGGAATTGCTAATCATATTAAGGATAAATTATTTGATCCTTTCTTTACCACCAAGCATGTGGGGAAAGGAACTGGTTTAGGTTTATCAATCTGTTATCAAATTGTGGAAAAGCATAAGGGAAAAATTGAAGTTGATTCCCAAATGGGTAAAGGAACAGAGTTTACTATTACTTTACCTATTGAACGGTGATTTCATTAAACATTTAAAATTTATCATTTATGTCAAGAAATAATTTAGACATTCTTCAACAATTACGTGTAGCGAGTGCTGATCTTCTTTGGATGAGTGAATCTGATTATCCTTTTGAAGTATTTACTTACTCTCAAAAAGATGTACCAGAAATGAATGAGATAGTTGTTTTGGAAAAGATGGCTAAACAGACCAATACTCCTATTAAAACCGTGGAATTTGAACAGTTTTTTCAGCTAGCAACTACAGAGAAAGAGTGGCATAATGCTTCAGAAAAAGAAACTGTGAAACAGTATCAAAATTTAGTTTCTACTCTCCAAGAGAATCTTGAAAATCTCCAAGTTTATCTTATCGGTGAAACTGAAATTGATGTTTATATTTTAGGGAAACTTCCTTCAGGAGATTGGGCGGTTTTATCAACAAAGATGGTGCAAACGTAAATAATTGCTAGTAGCTAATAGCTAATTCTCTTAAAACCCTTGATCCGTCAATTTTTAATTAACAAACCACTAGATATTATTGATAAAAATCCCTGTCTTGAATAGCTAAAAGCTTGGAACGTAGTATACGAAGTCTATAATACCACTTGCGTTTTAACTGAGCGGATTGAGGCTCAACTATCTCTTTATGTATATCTTGATGTACCAAAGCTGAATTTAGCCTTGTCCAATGTTCATTTTTTTCTACTTCCCAGCCTACATAAGCTGCTGCTAAGCCGAGTATCGCCCCTTCCCCTGCACCTAACTTATGAATATCCCAGTAATGGGCTAGCTTTCTCCAGCAAGCCAAAAACTTTTGTTCTTTGCCAGAATCTCGTCTGATCACAAATAAACTTTCTCCAATCCATCTAATACTATCTAGTTCTAAATCTAGGCGATCGCAGATTTTTTCTAGATGAATAAGAGTCTTAGGATTATATTTTCTTGTATGTTCTACAAGAGATTCACTCCTACCAGTAATACCGAGTTGCCAATTCTCATTAACTAGAGTTTCAACAGGTTGTAAGAAAGTGATATCAACATCCACTTGAACAACTACAGAAAATCTTTGTAGTGCTGCATCAATAGCGAATAGTTTGTCATTATAGGGACGGTAGCCAAAGTAATGACGGTGGGGAATAGCAATTACATTATCAAACTCTTTGAAATAACTTACATTGTCAGTGGCAACAACTAACTTTATACCTGGTGCAAATTCAGTTAAATTTTTTGCTAATTTCCCTGCACAATTCCAATAAGGTGGACTTAAAGCCAGGGCAGAAAAACAACAGTCATTCTTTGTGTTTAGTGACATAAATCAGTTATCAGTGAACAGTTATCAGTTATCAGTTATCAGTTATCAGTAAATGTAGTTGATAGCTAAGACCATAAATAGTAACTAGCAACTAGCAATTAGCAACTAACCTTAATTTACCCTTCAACCAACTTCAAAACTTCACCAATAGCAACTTGTTCTTGCTTGTTAGCAGCCAAATCCCTCAACATCACTTTAGCTGCCTTCTCTTCTTGTGAGCCTAAAATTACAGCAAAAGGAATACCTTGTTTAACAGCATATTGCAAGTTACTAGAAACATTCTTACTTCGTACATCTAGTTCTACTTTTAACCCGCCGTGGCGCAACTTTTCTGCTACTTGGATACCGTAACTATATTCTTGGGGAGTCACAGGAATAACTAAAACATCTACAGTTTCTGTGACCTTAGTTGGTAACAAATTTTCCTCTTCTAAAGCTAGTCTTAATCTTTCCATACCGAAAGAAAATCCTGTAGCGGGGATATTCTTTTTACCACTTAGGGTAGCAACTAATTCATCATATCTACCACCACCACACAATTGCTGTCCTTTTCCTGAATCACCGTGATGAATCTCGAAAATTGTCCCAGTGTAGTATTGCAAACCGCGACTCATACCAAAATCCAAGCTAATACTTTCTTGGTTAATATCGTAGGATTCTAGGTTTTTAAGAATATCACGCAATTCACCCAAAGCCGAACTATCAACTTCATATGCCTTCAAAACTTTTTCTGCTTGGGGTAAAGCAGCTTCTGGCTTCCCTTTAATTTGCCCCAATTCTGCCATAAAACCCAAGGCTTTGTTTATAGCTGGGTTTTGATCTTGGTGCTTAATTTTATCTAATAAGCGTTCAGCAATTTCTTCTGAGGGGCGAGTATCATCTAAATTAATATTCATACTCTCCACCAATTCTAAAATCGCTAACCGCGCTTCTGAGTTGGAGCTATGTTGGAAAAGTTGAGTTAATTTATTGGTACTAGGAATATCTTCTACAGCAGCGCCAAAGTAAGGATAAATCTCTTGTAAACTCTTTTCTATGTACTCCCGACCTTCTCTGCGTAACACCTCCATATTCGCCAGCAAAAAGCTGCTGAGGCGATTTTCTAAATTTAAACTTCCCAGAAACTTACTTAAAACGTTAATGTGACCAATAACCAGGCGATAATTACTTAAACCTAACTTCCCTAAAGCCTTACAAGCAGTTGCGATCGCCTCAGCATCAGCCATAGCCCCCCCCGCCCCAAGCATCTCTACTCCCATTTGGGTAAACTGGCGGTATTTACCCCTTTGAGGTTTTTCATAACGAAATACTGGCCCTTGATAATAAAGGCGTAGGGGCAAAGGCTGCCCTTGTAAATTATCTATATACGCCCTGACAATAGAAGCAGTAAACTCCGGACGCAAGCAAAGGCGACGGTTATAAAAGGTAAAATCGTACATCCGAGAGATTAATTCTTCTCCAGATTTACGCAAATAAAGTTCTGTATATTCGAGAATGGGAACATCAATGGGACGATAGCCAAAAGATTGGAAACAGCTACTGAGTTGTGCCGCAATTTGCTGTTCTACAGTACAAATATCAGGCAAGATGTCATTGACACCCCGGACTCTTTCGATTTTAGTAGTTCGCATAGTTTAATTGATTAGAATATTGCAAGACTTAGGTTTGGCTAGAGTGATGAGATTTATAAACCCTAAAACTGACTACGCCTTTAAGAAAATCTTTGGTTCAGAACAAAGCAAAAATATTCTTATTAGTTTTCTCAATGCCTTGATTTATGAAGGCAATTCTACCATTGAAGACTTAGAAATCATCAATCCTAACTTACCCCCAAGACTAGAAGGCTTAAAAGATACTTACCTCGATGTCAAAGCGAAACTGAATGATGGCACAATAATTATTATTGAAATGCAAGTTTTAAATGTGCAGTCTTTTGGTAAAAGAGTCTTGTTCAATGCGGCAAAGACTTACGCCTTTCAACTGCAAAGGGGAGAAGGCTACCGAATGCTGAAACCAGTTATTGCCTTAACCCTGACAGATTTTGAAATGTTCCCCCAACGTGATCATTTTACCTCTCGCTTTGTTTATCGAGAAGTGTCCGATGGTTCTCTTTATCGTGAAAACGATATCGAACTGTTGTTTGTGGAATTGCCAAAATTCACCAAAGAGGAAGCACAACTCGAAACTATTACGGATAAATGGATTTACTTCATTAAGTCTGCGCGATCACTAACTGGTATACCAGAAAATATGGATGATACTCCTGAACTCCACCAAGCCTTTGAAATCGCCAACCAAGCCAACTTAACCCCTGATGAACTTGATGATTTTGAACGCCGAGAAATGTTTATTTATGATCAACAAGGGGCCGTTAACCTTGGTAGGGAAGAAGGCATTGAACAGGGCATTGAACAGGGCATTGAACGGGGTAAGGAACAAGAAAAACTTGCCATCGCCCGGAAATTACTTAATCAATTGAATGATGAAGTAATCGCACAAACAACAGGATTAAGTATTGAAGCAATTCAAGATTTACGCAAGGAGCAATAAGCACAAGATAGAATAAATTCAGAATACTGAATATATATTTGTGTAAATTGGTTAGGCTAGAGTGCAAACTTAGCTAACAATTGGGAAGCAACAGCAGGAGAAGAAAGCGCCCATGGGCAGAGTAGTCGGCATAGATTTGGGAACAACCAACTCCGTAGTAGCAGTTATGGAAGGTGGCAAGCCAATCGTGATTCCAAATTCAGAAGGAACACGCACCACTCCTTCTGTGGTTGGTTTTAATAAAGATGGCGAGTTGGTAGTAGGTCAAATGGCCCGTAGGCAGGCTGTTCTTAATCCTCAGAATACTTTTTATGGGGGCAAACGTCTCATCGGGCGCAAGTATTCAGAATTGACCCCGGAATCGAAGCAGGTTCCTTATACCATTCGTCGGGATGAAAATGGTAATCCGAAAATTAGGTGTCCTCGCTTGCGCCAAGAATTTTCCCCAGAAGAAATTGCAGCGAAGATTTTGCGGAAGCTAGCCGAAGAAGCTAGTCGTTATTTGGGGGAAGAAGTTACCGGGGCAGTGATTACGGTTCCTGCTTATTTTAATGATTCCCAAAGGCAAGCAACTAGGGATGCAGGCAAGATTGCTGGGTTGGAGGTTTTAAGGATTTTTAATGAACCTACTGCTGCTTCTTTGGCCTACGGTTTAGAACAGAAAAGTAATCGTACCATCCTCGTATTTGATGTGGGAGGAGGAACTTTTGATGTTTCTGTCCTTGAAGTGGGAGATGGAGTATTTGAAGTTCGTTCTACTAGCGGGGATACTCAGTTGGGGGGCAATGATTTTGATCGTAAAATTGTTGATTGGTTAGCCGAACAGTTCTTAGAAACAGAAAAAGTGGATTTAAGGCGCGATCGCCAATCCTTGCAAAGATTAATGGAAGCGGCGGAAAAAGCGAAAATCGAACTTTCTGGAGTATCGGTTACAGAAATTAATTTACCCTTTATCACTGCTACAGAAGAAGGGCCAAAACATATTGAAACTCAGTTAACTCGTAATCAGTTTGAGGAATTATGTGGGGATTTGGTAAGTCGCTTACGCCGTCCCTTAAAACGGGCTGTGGTGGATGCTGGTTTGACCCCCAGGCAAATTGATGACGTGGTACTGGTGGGGGGTTCTACTCGTATTCCGATGGTACAGGAGTTGGTGGAGAGTTTGATTAACCGCGAACCCAACCAAAATGTTAACCCCGATGAAGTTGTGGCGGTGGGGGCAGCGATTCAAGCGGGGATTGTAGGGGGAGAAATTAAGGATGTTCTCCTTTTGGATGTTACCCCCCTCTCCTTGGGTTTAGAAACCATTGGTGGAGTGACCAAAAAACTGATCCCTCGCAACACTACTATTCCCGTTCGCCGTTCCGACATCTTTTCTACCGGAGAAAATAACCAAACAATGGTAGAAGTTCATGTCCTCCAAGGAGAAAGGGAAATGGCTGCTGATAACAAATCTTTGGGACGTTTCAAACTTACAGGTATTCCTCCTGCCCCTAGGGGAATCCCCCAAGTTCAAGTCGCTTTTGATATTGATGCTAACGGTATTCTCCAAGTCTCTACTATGGATAAAACCACCGGCAGAGAGCAAACTGTCACCGTTCAAGGGTCTTCTACCCTCAGCGAAACAGAAATCAACAAAATGATCCAGGAAGCAGAAGAGTTTTCTCAATTAGATAGGGAACGCCGAGAAAGAATCGAAAAACGCAATCGCGCCCAAGCTTTGATCGATCAATCCCAAAGACGACTCCGGGAAGTAACCCTAGATTTTGGTAGCCAATTTGCTAGTTATTATCGTCGTCGCATCGAAGTTTTAATCGCAGAAATGCGTAATAGCTTAGAAAAAAATGACGAAAGGGGTATAGATCGCTCTCAATCTGATTTACAAGATACATTATATGAATTAAACAGAGAAATCAGGATGCAATATGAAGACGAAGAAGATGACTTCTTCGGTTCGATTAAACGCACCTTCACCGGGGAAAAAGATCCTGATTACGAAGCCCCCTACAATCCTAGAACTTCACCGGGATATGGCGGCGGAAGTAGTTACGATGACTACGAAGAACGTCCTCAACCCCGTTACAAAGATCCTTATAAGGAACGTCCTCAACCTCGTTACAAAGATTCCTACGACGATGGATACGATAACCGTAGCGATTACGCTCCGCCTACCACCAGAGGTGATCGCCGATACCGCCGCCCCAAGGACGAAGAATACCAACCTGAACGCAACAGTAAAAATCGCCCCCGACGTTATGAGTATGAAAATGATTGGGATGAAGAAGATGATGATTGGTTCTAATCATTGATCATTAATCATTAATCATTGCTCAATGCAGAGGCGACCCTTTTTCTTATTATTGGCAAGCTAGAGTTTGAATTGAGCCTTTGCCCGTTGGTTTAGCCTACTATTCTCTGTTCCCTGTTCCCTGTTCCTTATGCAAAACTTCCGCAACTACTACGAAATTCTGGGTATTAGTAAAGATGTCTCAGCAGAAGAGATTAAACGGGCTTATCGAAAACTAGCCCGGAAGTACCACCCTGATTTAAATCCGGGGGACAAGGTTGCTGAGGAGAAGTTTAAGAATCTTGGGGAAGCTTACGAAGTTCTCTCTGATGAGGCTAAGCGGTCAGAGTACGACCAGTTTACTCGTTATTGGCAACAGAAAGGCTTTCGTAAAGGGAAGGTGGCTGGTGGGGTTCGTAATAGCAGTCGTGGTGTAGATTACAGTCAGTATGGCGATTTTAATAGCTTTGTTGACCAGTTGATGGGTAGGCGAAGAGAAACAGGGGTAGGAGTTAAAAATAGACCGCCTAGTACTAGAATTACTACCAAAGATGCCTACCGTCCCGGAACGACTAAAAGTGCTTATACAGTGGGGGGAAGCGATAATGATCGTCCTCCTGTTGCTAAGAAAAGCCGCCGTAATGTCGAAGCTAGGTTAACTCTACCCTTAGAAAAAGCTTACCAGGGCGGGAAAGAACGCATTCGTTTAGAAGATGGGCGTTCTTTGGAAGTGGAAATGCCTAAAGGGATGGTTGATGAACAAAAAATTCGCTTGCGGGGACAGGGGATTAATGGTGGGGATCTTTATTTGAAAATCACTGTTAAACCTCATGCCTTTTTTGTTTTACAAGGGAAAAATATTTTTTGCCAAGTTCCCTTAACTCCCACAGAAGCAGTTTTAGGGGGGGCGGTGGAAGTTCCTACCCTTGATGGTTTGGTGAAGATGAATGTTCCTCAAGGAGTGAAATCAGGTCAAAGATTGCGGCTGGCTAATAAAGGATATCCCGATGGAAAAGGGAAACGAGGTGATCAATTGGTGGAGATAGAGGTGATTATCCCCAAAGAAATTAGCCCCGCTGAAAAAGAACTATACGAAAAGTTGCGAGAGGTAGAAACATTTAAACCCCGGCAAGATTTATTAAAGTAAAATTACTTTCCTCTACTCCCTTCTCCCTTCTACCTACTCCCCACCTTCACGAATAACCTGTGCTGCTAAAAAGGATCTAGTATAAATTATGACACTTACACAGGTTTGGGGTTTATTACTTATCCTCATAGTTTGTCCCCTTTTGGGAGGATTACCCCTGATTGCTTGGCTAACTTTTGCTTTAACAGGGAAAAATCTCCGGCAACTGGGTACAGGGAATGTTTCTGTTTCTGCTGCTTTTTATCATGGTGGCAAAGTTGTTGGTATTTTAGGCGTTTTATCAGAAGCTTTTAAAGGTATTGCTGCTGTCTTGTTAGCCCGTTACTTTTTCCCTACTGAAACTGTTTGGGAATTAGTGGCCTTAATTGCCTTAATCATGGGACGTTTCTGGATGGGGAAAGGGGCCGGAACTACCAATGTTGTTTGGGGTATGGTAGTTCATGATCCGATTACCGCAGCCCTAGTTTTCTTTTTAGGGGGTATTAGTTTTACCATTCTGCGGCAACGGGAATCTGGCCGCATCAGTGTTTTAATTTTACTACCTTTAGTTTTAGGTTTACGTCATAGTCATGAACCAGAAAGAATTTGGGGGGCGATCGCCCTTTCTGGTTTAATCTTCTGGATATATCAACAAATTCCTGATGATTTAGATTTGCCGGCTACTGAAGGAAAGGTGGAGTCACAGAAGATGTTTCGTTTTTTTAGGGGCGATCGCGCTATTATCTCTCTCAATCAAAAACTTGACCCCGCTAAGGTGGGGGAAAAAGCTGCTAATTTGTCTCAATTGAAAAGTTGGGGTTATAACGTTCCCCCAGGTTGGGTTTTACTTCCAGGAGATGATTCTCAACCCTTAGTGAGTTTTTTGCAACCTTCAGAGGGTAATCCTTTGGTAGTTCGTTCTTCTGCCCTTGGTGAAGATTCTGTAGCTGCTTCAGCCGCCGGGCAATATTTATCGGTTTTAAATGTGACTGATAAAAGGGCTTTGTCAACAGCTATTCTTAACTGTCTTGCTTCTTATAATATTCCTGCTGCTATTAAGTATCGTGATGATCGCAGTCAAGAAGATACTTCTATGGCAGTGTTGGTACAAAAACAGATCCAAGGTGTCTTTTCTGGGGTTGCTTTTAGTCGTGATCCAGTAGATCAGCTTAGTCAAGCTGTGGTGATTGAAGCTTTACCAGGAGATGCAGTCCAAGTGGTTTCCGGGCAGGTAACTCCGCAGCAATATCGAGTTTATCCTCAGAAATTGAATTCCCAGGATAAAACTAATCAACTAAGGGATTCGGTGATTGAAGGTACAGGAGATGTTCCCCCCAACATACTCCAAAAGGTTGCCAAGGTAGCTAGGGAATTAGAAAAGCGTTATCACGGTATTCCCCAAGATATTGAGTGGACTTATGATGGCAAAAAACTTTGGTTACTGCAAACACGACCGATAACTACTCTTTATCCGATTTGGACACGCAAAATTGCGGCTGAAGTGATACCAGGGGTTATTCGTCCCCTTACTTGGTCAATTAATCGCCCCCTTACCTGTGGAGTTTGGGGAGATATTTTTACTCTGGTTTTGGGGGATGGGGCTAAAGGTTTAGATTTTAAACGTACAGCAACTCTCCATTACCAAAGGGCTTATTTCAATGCCACTCTCTTAGGAGAAATTTTCCGCCGCATGGGTTTGCCTCCAGAAAGTTTGGCATTCTTAACTAGAGGAGAAAAGTTTAGTAAACCGCCTTTGAGTTCAACTTTACGCAACTTACCTGGTTTGCTGCGGTTACTGAAGCGAGAGTTAAGTTTAGAAAAAGACTTTGACCGAGATTATCAACTTGAGTTTGCCCGAATTCTGGTTAAAGTTAACGCTCAAGATCCTGATCAGTTGTCTCCTACCCAACTTCTAGAAAGAGTAGATACAATCCTTTTAGCCCTGAAACAAGCAACTTATTACAGCATTTTAGCTCCTTTAAGTTTAGCCATCAGACAAGGATTGTTCAAGGTCGATCCAGGGCAATTGGATAATAGCAGTACCCCAGAAGTAGAGGCGGTTAATAGTTTGGCAACTTTAGCTGCTAACACTCGTAATTTGCTGCCCATGAAACGCTTAGCTTCTGATAGTTGCCCTGCCCTATTTGCCCAGATTGCTGAAATGACTGATGGAACTAGCATTTTAGAACAGTTCGATCAATGGTTGGAACGCTACGGTTATCTGAGTGAAGCAGCAACGGATATTGCGATTCCCCGTTGGCAAGAAGATCCTCGACCTGTTAGAGAGTTATTTGCTAGATTTTTATTGAGTGGTGATGAGGGAAGAGAATCTCAGCCTTCCGGGTCAAAGAACTGGCGAGTTAAATTAGTACAAAGAAGACTTGATCTTAAAAGTTTAGTCACAGAGATTTATAGCCAATTATTAGCCCATTTACGTTTTTGTTTTGTGGCTATAGAAAAACAGTGGTTAACAACAGAATTGCTGGCAGTTAAAGGAGATATCTTTTTTCTCAAAATTGGCGAAATTCGTCGTTTAATTACGGAAGAAAACTCTGAATTGAGGGGGCGAATTCCTCAGTTAATTGCCCAGAGGCGATCCCAATTTAAAGCAGACAAGAAGCTAGCAACTGTTCCTTACCTCGTCTACGGCAACACTCCAGCATCTTCATTTATTCCTCCTACCTCCACCTCTCCTGGTCAAAGATTGCAAGGCATCGGCGCAAGTCCAGGTAGATTTGTAGGAAGAGTCAGAGTGGCGCGAAATTTGCAAAATATAGGTGAGGTTGATAAAGAAACTGTTTTAGTAGTTCCTTACACAGACTCTGGTTGGTCACTTTTGCTTTCTCAAGCAGGAGGTTTAATTGCAGAAGTAGGAGGTCGTCTTTCCCACGGGGCTATTGTCGCCCGTGAGTATGGCATTCCTGCGGTGATGGATATTCATGATGCTACCCAAATATTCCAAGATGGCCAGCAGGTGTTGATTGATGGACAATCAGGAATAGTGGAGACAATGAACAATGATGCCTAACGGCAACGGCAAAGCCGAACAGTTATCAGTGAACAGCGTCGGGTCAAAAGTAATAAGTAATAAATTTGACTATCAACGATGAACCTATCCCACTAACAGTTATATAAACATCTCCATAGGCTTTTTTGTTCAGGACTTACACACTCAGCGCCTGTAACCCTCTCCTCCCTACTCCCTTCTTTTAAGATTTTTAATTTTCAGATACAAAAAGCAACAAAACTTTAATCAATTTCTCGATTACTGCATAAGAATTGCACAAAGACCTTGGTTGAATGGTTCTAGTCCGAAAGCTACTGAATTACTGACCACAAATTAATTGTTTCTGATTGTTGAGTTTATTAGAAACCAATTTTATAAAGTTAGGTTTTTCAGTGTTTCTCAGAAAAATTTAGGAGAAGATTTAATGTTAGACGCATTTACAAAAGTTGTTTCTCAGGCAGATGCCAGAGGCGAATACTTATCCGGCGATCAGTTAGATGCTCTTAGCCAAATGGTTAGCGAGAGCAACAAGCGCATGGATACTGTTAACCGCATCACCAGTAACTCTTCGGCTATCGTTACCGATGCAGCTCGTGCTTTATTTGCTGAGCAGCCTCAGCTAATTGCTCCTGGTGGAAATGCTTACACCAGTCGTCGTATGGCAGCTTGCTTACGTGACATGGAAATTATCCTTCGTTATGTAACCTACGCCATCTTCTCTGGTGACGCTAGTGTTTTAGAAGACCGTTGCTTAAATGGTTTACGTGAAACCTACCAAGCTTTAGGAACTCCTGGAAGTTCTGTAGCAGTAGGCGTTAACAAAATGAAGGATGCTGCTGTTGCGATCGCTAACGACAAAAACGGCGTGACATCTGGTGATTGTAGTTCTTTAATGTCTGAAGTAGGCAGCTACTTTGACCGTGCAGCTTCTGCTGTTAGCTAACTTCTTATCTAGATACAGCTCATTAAAATTATCAACTTTTTTGTAATACAAGGTATATAACCCATGAAAACTCCCCTTACTGAAGCAGTATCCACAGCAGACGCTCAAGGTCGCTTCTTAAGCAGCAGCGAAATTCAAGTTGCTTTTGGTCGTTTCCGCCAAGCTAGCGCTAGCTTAGAAGCTGCTAAAGGTCTAACCAGCAAAGCTGATAGCCTCGTTAGCAGTGCAGCACAAGCTGTTTACAAGAAGTTTCCTTACACCACCCAAATGGATGGTGCTAACTACGCTGCTGACCAACGTGGTAAAGATAAGTGCGCTCGTGACATCGGTTACTACCTCCGCATGGTAACTTACTGCTTGGTTGCTGGTGGTACAGGCCCCATGGATGAGTATTTAATCGCTGGTATTGCTGAAATCAACAGCACCTTCGACCTATCTCCTAGCTGGTATGTAGAAGCTCTCAAAAGCATCAAAGCTAATCACGGTTTAAGTGGTGACCCTGCTGTCGAAGCTAACTCCTACATCGACTACGCTATTAATGCTCTTAGCTAGATAAATTCTAGTAGCTCGGAATTGTAGGTGACTATTAAGCAGACAGTTACTGTTTGATGGTTTCCCATAATTCCGAGCAGTTTTTTTAATAACAGTATTAAGCAAAATGGAGTATAGCCAATGGCCATCACAACAGCCGCATCTCGTTTAGGAGTCTCTGCTTTTAGCGAGACAAATTCTGTAGAGTTACGTCCTCATTGGACTCAGGAAGATGCCCAAGTTGCCATTAGTACAGTTTATAGACAAGTACTAGGCAATGACTACATCATGGAGTCAGAGCGTCTTACTAGTGCAGAATCTTTACTTTGCAATGGCTCAATTTCTGTACGGGAATTTGTCAGAGCGGTAGCTAAATCAGAATTATATAGAAACAAATTTTTCTATAACAACTATCATCCTCGCACCATTGAACTGAACTTTAAGCATTTACTTGGTCGCGCCCCTTACGATGAAGCTGAGATTATTGAGCATCTCGATATTTATCAAAATGAAGGATTTGATGCAGATATTGATTCCTACATCGATTCTGAGGAGTATACCTCTAACTTTGGCGATAATATCGTACCCTACTACAGAGGTTTTTCGACCCAAAATGGTCAAAAAACCACTGGGTTCACTCGTATCTTCCAACTTTATCAAGGTTATGCTAACAGCGATCGCGCCCAAAGCAACACAGGCAGCCCTCGCTTAACCTACGATCTAGCTCGTAATATCACCAGCCCAATTCGTAATTCGGCTGTAGGACAAAATCTTACTGGTGCAACCACAACAGAGCGAGGACAAACTTACCGCCTGCGGGTTTCCCAAGGTGCGCGAGGACGTGCGCCTCAATTACGGCGTAGCATCAAAGAATATGTCGTTCCTTACGAAAGACTTTCCCCAACCTTAAAAAAACTTAATCAGCTTGGCTGTCAGGTTTTAAGCATTACCAATGCTTCAAATTAACATCAATGAGGAGAAATATTTAAGTGGCAATTACAAACGCAGCTTCCCGTCTTGGGGTTTCGGCTTTCAATGATAGCCAGCCGGTGGAATTACGTCCTAACCCGAATCAAGACGATGTTAAAGCTGTAATTAGAGCTGTTTATCGCCAGGTGCTTGGTAACGACTATGTTATGGCTTCTGAGCGTCTTACAGCGACGGAATCATTACTTTCCAATGGCTCAATTACAGTGCGAGACTTCGTTAGGGCTGTAGCTAAATCAGAACTATATAAGTCAAAGTTCCTTTATAATAGTTTCCAAACTAGAGTTATTGAGTTAAATCTCAAACATCTACTTGGTCGCGCTCCTTATGATGAATCAGAGGTAGTTTATCACCTCGATCTTTATCAAGAACAGGGTTTTGAAGCAGATATCGATTCCTACATTGATTCTGTAGAATATGACGAAAACTTTGGTGACAACATTGTTCCTTACTATCGTTTTACTACCCAACCTCGACAAAAAACTGTTGGTTTTACCCGGATGTTTCAACTCTACCGGGGTTATGCCAATAGCGATCGCAGCCAAATTGGCGGGACAGAATCCCGTCTGGCTAAAGAATTAGCGATGAATAGTTCTTCTGCGGTAGTAGGGCCTTCTGGAGGTAATGAAGGTTGGGCTTATCAAGCTTCCAAGCAAGGTACAACCCCTAACAAAACCTTTAAAACCCCTAATGCTGAACGTATCTATCGGGTGGAAATAGCGGGGATGAATTTACCACGATATCCCAAAGTGCGTCGTATTAATAAAGCCCTTTTAGTTCCCTATGACAAGCTCTCAGAAACCCTCCAGAAAGTTAATAAAATGGGTGGTAAGGTTGCTAGTATAACTGTGGCTTAAAAGCTAGGTAATAGGTAATGGGTAATGGGAAAAGAATATTGTTACTTTGATTAAGTGTTCTTTGTTCTCTGTTGCCTGTTCCCTATTTCCTTTTTTTAAAGGGAAATTTATTTGTAGTAGGAGATAGGAAAAATGTTAGGAAAATCAGTTATTGGTGGTAGAGGTGGTTCTTCGTTAAGTAATCGTACCTTTGTGTATGAAGTAACTGGATTAAGACAAAACAATCAAAACGATAGCAATAGTTATTCTTTTCGTAGTAGTAGCAGCGTCTTTATTCAGGTTCCCTATAATCGCATGAATGAAGAGATGCAGCGCATTACTCGTATGGGAGGAAAAATTGTTAATATTCGTCCGTCCGATATGTCCGACAGTTCAAGCAAAAAAGATAGTTCTAAATAATTAGTTACTTTCTTGAATGGTAAGGAGGAAAAGTCACTTCCTCCTACCCCTAAAAGTTTATTAAAATCAAAATATTAAAATTACTAGGAAGAGAGTTAATGGTTACTACAGATCAGTCCTCTCTTAGAGAAAGTCAACATATTCTCATTCGTGATTTAGCTAATTGTATTGAGGAGAGTTGGGAACGTTACTTAGAATTATCTCCCTACGAAATACCAGAGGATCTTGGTTATGTGGAAGGAAATTTAGAAGGGGAAAAGCTAGTTATTGAAAATCGCTGTTATCAAACCCCTCAGTTTCGCAAACTACATTTAGAATTAGCAAGGGTTGGCGATCGCTTAGATATTCTCCACTGTGTGATGTTTCCGCGTCCGAATTATCCTCTACCCATCTTTGGTGCTGATTTGGTGGGAACTCAAGGTGGAATTGGGGCAGCTATTGTTGATTTATCCCCTGCTAATCAGGATCGCGTTTTAGGGGAAAATTACGGCCAGGAGTTAGCAAATCTAGATGCAGTGGAGTTTTCCCAACCTCGTGATTTACCAGCTTGGGGAGATATTTTTTCTCAATTTTGTTTGTTTGTACGTCCTACAGATGCTTCTGAGGAAAGGCTTTTTCTGAACCGAGTTCAGCAATTTCTTAGTCTACACTGTCAAATTGCTATTGCTACACCTCCTGTCTCTTCTGGGCTTCAGGAAGCAGAGATATTACAAGGACAGCGTTATTATTGCCAAAAGCAGCAACAGAATGATAAGACACGGCGAGTATTAGAGAAGTCTTTAGGGGAAGCTTGGACTGAGCGTTATATGACAACAATGCTCTTTGATGTTGCTTAAAATGCTCTTACTCTGTGATTAAATCAATTAACTTTTTTGGTGTTTCTTCAACTAAATTAAAGGCAGCTTCTTCAGAATTAGAATGAAGATATAGCAATTCTTAGCCACATGAGGTACATAGCTTTTCCTCATTCTCCCTACTCCCTGCTCCCTCAAACCAGGAATTTAGTACCTCACAAGTAAGAGAATTGCCATATAAGACTTACTTTCTCTCACGAAATGGCGATTTTGTCAAAGAGCGATACAATGCTTAACAAAAAAGAAGTGTTAGCAAGGCAATTGTATTAAAGCAATACAAGCTTTTTGATGCTGTTATATTTACGAACGGATAAGGGTTTGAGACGATATGCCTTAGCTTCAGACTTTTTTTTCATAAGAATGGCCAGTATAGCAGTATTTAATAACTTGTTCTCAAGCATACTATAGAGGAAAAGCCTACGAATAGGTTGTTGAGCTAAGCTTCATATCAGTTAACAAAAGCTCAGAAAAGTTGCTTGGTTTAAATAATTGTTTGGATAACCAGAATAAATAAAAGTTTTGCTTATGAGTACTTAGAGCAAATCTAAAATCGGAAGCATCTCAGTTTTGCCAAAATAAAGAAATCAGGAAAAATAGAAGCTGAAGTTTCCTGAAAAAAGAAATAGCATCAATATGTTCATATGAGTCTTTAGGATTCAGCCCAATAGTCTTGTTGGTCACCGCTTTCCTCATTTTCGTTGCTATAGGTTTTAAGTTTTTCGCGAAGCAAATTTAATTCATATTCAAATAAGCTATCTTCTTCTGGAGTTGTCAAGGAGACAAGCTCATCAACTTCAACTTCTTCTGGAGTTGAAAAAGAGACAAGCCCATTAACTTCCTCCTCTTCTGGAGTTGAAAAAGAGATAAATGCTTCAAAATCATCCTCCTTTTTAGTGGTAAACTTGAAAGCTGCTTTACTTGGAAACCTTATAACTATTTCACCCTGAATAACCTTGCCTTCATAAAGCTTTTTACGGCATTCACAGTCTATTGCTTGTCCAAATTCACTAAAGTTATCAGAAAAGTAATGAGAAGCCGGATCATAGTGGTTTTTATTTGCTATACGTAGAATACAAGTATCGTTGTATGCTCGATATGTAATAACAGTGTAACTGCGCGAATAAATAGTATCACAAGGAATGAATAAGGGGCTTATTATGGGGCTTTTAACCTTTTCAATTTCACCGTGATAAGTTTCTCCTATTTCAAGCGCTACGGGAGAATAAACTAAAATTCTGTCAGAATTAACTTCCAAACCTTCTACAGTTAGCTGTTCTAGTTCTACCCCAACTTTACTAACAATATAATCTTTACCAATTTTCTTAATAACTTGAAAGTATCCTACTAAGCCTGTGTGAAGCATCATTTTATAAATCAAGTGTTTATACGTTCATTACAGTATAAATACTTCTTTCTCCATAGGCAAACTTCTCATATAAAAGTTTATTACAGTAATATCACTTAGTGGCGACTACTGCTAAATTCCAACACATACGACGCAGATAAGGAAGCTTTTTAAAAACTTGGTCTAGTTTTTCTAATTTTTGATAGACGGGTTTTAATCTTGCTTGTTCAATAATGATCTTCTTCCAATACCTTTCTTGATTAGGATTAATCCTTTCAATTAAGTAGAAACGCAAAAAGATCCACAGAGTCGCTAACCAAAAGGTATCGTATTGAAGTTGAGAAAAAAGGGATTCCAAGTCTTCAACAATACCAATATCCAAAGGATGTTCATTTTCTGTACGCACTTCTGTAGCCAGCCGACGATAGATATTGATGATGGGATTATGCTTCAATGGGTCCCAAAAACAAGCTTTTCCCCCTGGTTTAAGGACACGGTGCATCTCTCGCAGAGCTAGTTGAGGATCACTGATATGATGTAATAAGTTAGCGGCGTAAACAATATCAAAAGTTTCATCAGGAAACTCCAAAGCCATAGCATTAGCAGTACAACCTGCAATTTCTACTCCATTAGTTGCAGCTAATTTAAGGGCAACTTCCACCATACCCTCAGACCAATCTGCGGCTAAACATTTAGCCCCTTGACGGGCAAAATAGACGCTATTTTCTCCTGCACCGCAACCTAAATCCAAAAGGTATTTCCCTTTAACATCCCCTAAATGTTTAAGTATGAAGCGGTTTTCTGGGGCTGTACAAGCTTCAAAATAGTCTCTTACTTGAATACCTTCAACATCAATAGCCGCAGCCCAAGCATCGTGAAATTGTCGCTCTTTTTTCAGGGATTCGTTGTTCATTTAGGTACTAGTTAATGAAGAAACCGGACAGACTTGCATCTTTACAATATAAGCCACCGGTTTCTAATCGAGAACTAACAAACCCAAATTTATGATTTGCTGAATCCCAAGTCGTGTTCTTCAGCATAGCGTTCCATAAAGCGCATAAAACGATCCCATTCCTGTTGAGATTTCATCAAATGAATAGCTTCTAGTCCTTGGGGTTGCCCGTTGACAAATTTACCTTTAACTTCTCTAGTAACAATTTCTCCTTCTTCATCAATCAAATACATACCAGTAATTTCTTCAGTACTCTCAGCACTAAAAGCTTTAGGGTTAGTAAAATAAAAAGTGGCTGTACCGCTTTCGCCATCACGGGCGCGGGTGAGGCGTACATCAGGTACAACATCTTCAGCAATTCCTTTAGAAAACTGGATCTCTGCCATAATTTAATCTTTGCTTTTTCTTAAAAATCAACTATTATCCATCTTCCCATAAAGCAAGAATTTGACATAATCCAGCCTCTATTAAAAAACTGCATTTGGTTAACTAATGGCACATCAACATTCCCAGTCTCATTTACCTCAAAAAATTTGTCCTGTTTGTAATCGCCCTTTCACTTGGCGCAAAAAATGGGAAAAATGTTGGCAAGAAGTTAAATACTGTTCGGAACGTTGTCGTCGTCGTAAATCTCAAGTGAAGGTTAAAACTAAAATAAAATAGCGATGCTGTGAAAACAGTGTCGCTACCGATAATTTATTGTTCTGCGGAATTACGATTTAATTCCCAACGCTCTTCATCCCGTTGTTCTAACTTAGATTTCATTTGTACAGCTTCTACATCACTCATTTCTACCCCCGCTGAAACTGCCATTTCATCTATATTATTCTGTGCTGGAGTTGGAGTTGTACCGCCGATAGCTTCTTCCCCAACCACAGAAGCTTGGTATTGATTCGTATCTAAATCCCCTCCCGTAGTAGATTTACCGATAGTGGGATTTTCTTCTATCTCTTCTAATACTTCCCCTATACCCGTGTTGCGATCGCTTATTCCTGTGGTTTCTCTAATTGTTTCTTCTCCAGGCAGATTATCTTCATTATTCAAAGTTGTTTCCCCTTAACTGATTATCAATTTTACAACCTACAAAACAAAGTAAGGAGCTTAAAGACTCCTTACTTGACTTTTCTCTTTAAAAGCAATTAATCAATAGCTTTTTTGAGCTTATCTTTAACATTTTCTACGGAATGCTCAATTTCTGCTTCAGCTTGTTTGGCTTGCCCTTCTGCTTTATCTTCAGGATCTCCTGTGACTTCTCCTATCGCTTCTTGCACTTTACCTTCAATATTTTTGGCTGTTGCTTTGGCCCTATCTTCAATACTCATGATATTCGCTCCTTAAATCTGTTAGTTGTTTAAGTTACTACCTTAAATTTTAGTAATTTTCACTCTCATAATTCTTCTATCTGGCGATGTATCAAGCCAAATAATTTTAACCTAGTTAGCTTCATCTAAGGTTAGATAAACTCTGGCAATAAGTACTGATTAAGTTATACGGCTAGTAAATTATTTCTGAGAAAACCTATATCTATAGTCTGATTTAGCTAAGTTGCTCTGAATTTGTCTACTCAAACAACTGGTAAACAAACAGTAAAAGTAGTACATCCTGGTTGACTCTCAAAAGTAATTTCTCCTTGGTGCTTATCAACAATTTTACTAACAATATCTAACCCTAAACCACTACCTTCTCCGGGAGGTTTGGTAGTGAAAAAAGGTTTAAATATTCTGCTCTTTATTTCTTCTGATATCCCTTTGCCAGTATCAGTAAAACTAACTTTAGCTTGATTTTCTTCCTTAACAACATCAATGATTAAGTCTCCCTGATTTTCCATGGCTTGAAG
This sequence comes from uncultured cyanobacterium, assembly GCA_963793425.1. GTDB lineage: Bacteria > Cyanobacteriota > Cyanobacteriia > Cyanobacteriales > CAWCAG01 > CAWCAG01. The sequence goes on from CAWCAG010000005.1 coordinate 1,091,130, forward strand.
AGCATTATGAATCAAATTAGTCCAGACTTGATTAAGTTCGTCAGGATAACATAAAATTGACGGAATTTCTGTATAGTTGCGTTGGACTTTGACCCCTTGCTTTAATTGATTATGATAAAGAGTTAAAACTGTTTCAATACCTTGAATCAAATCAGCTTGTATTTTTGTTCCTGAGTGATCATAACGAGCATAACTCTTTAAAGCGAAAACAACTTTTGCTGCTCTTTCAGTGGCAGTAGTAATGATAGTTGAACTCTTTTTCAAATTAGCTAAATCATAAGCAGTATCTAAAATCATTTCACCTCTACTATCTTGTAACAAAGGTAAGTAAGCTGATACATTGTCTTCTACACCAATATTAACTAATGTATTCGCAACATTAGCATAATTGGCAACTTGATACTCTTCTAACTGATGGGCTATTTGTTTTTTCAATCGACGTTTTTCACGAGAAGAAAGAGGAATTTTATTTTGCTTCGACTTCTTTAACAAAGAAATAAAGACTTCATAATATTCTGGAGGAATTTGTTGACAAAAACTCGGTATCTTCTCTAAATTTTCAATCAAAAACTTTTCAATATACTCTCCTGAAGAACGTATAGCGGCTAAAGGAGTATTAACTTCATGGGCTACCCCAGCTACTAATTGTCCAAGAGCAGCCATTTTTTCAGTTTGAATTAATTCTTCTTGGGTAGTGCGTAGCTCTTTTAAGGTTGTAGCTAACTGCTCATTTTTTTGTTCTAGCTCTAAAGTCCTTTCTTTAACCTGAGTTTCTAAAGTTTGATTATATTCTGCTAATACTTTCTCAGCTTTTTTCCTTTGACTAATATCTTGAAAAACAGCCATAGCATAAACAACTTTTCTGCGTTTATCATAAATAGGAGTACTACAGGTTTCCAGGGGAATAACTTTACTGCCTTGATGAACTTCTATATCACTATCAACAACACTCTCCCCTCGTAAAGCTCTAATAATTGGTAATTCTGTTGGCGAACAAGGAAAATTAGTATTAGCTTTATAAAGTTGATAAACTGCTGGTATTTGTTCAGTTTTAGTGGTGGGTAAAGCTCCTTTCCCCAGTAACTCCTGCGCTTTTTGGTTAGCATAATAAGGTTGCCCTTTACTATCCAAAATAGCAACTCCCACCGGCATTCCTTCTAAAAATTGATTTAAACGACTTTCATTTTCCCGCAGTCGAGCAATTAAAGCTTTTTGCTGCCGACTTAACCTTTCTAATTGTTTTTTCTGGAAATAGCTATTAAGTGCCTCGTTAACCGTCATAGTTAAATCGTCAATTTGCCAAGGCTTAGAAATGTAGCGATATAGCTTAGCATTATTGACAGCATTACCAACCTCATCAGCATTGGCTTGTCCTGTGAGCATGATTTTCAAAGTTTGAGGATGTTGTTGCTGAATTTCCTGTAAAAGTTCGTCTCCTTTCATTTCTGGCATAATTTGGTCAGAAATAATTACCGGGACTTCAATCCCTTCTTCAGTTAATTCTGCGAAAATTTCTAAAGCTTCTTCACCACTTTCGGCTAGTTCTATTTCATAGTTATCCCCTAGATTGTGAGCTAGTTGATCTCGCAGACTTACTAAGACAACTTTCTCATCATCTACGCAGATAATCACAGGTTTACTCATGGTTTTATCCCTCTAGAAGTTAAGTTGTCTTTAGCTAATCGGCAACCAAACCTTAAACGTAGTACATCCTGTCTTGCTTTCTACTTCAATTTTACCTTGATGCTTATCAATAATCTTACTAACAATATCCAATCCTAAACCACTGCCTTCCCCAGCAGATTTAGTAGTAAAAAAGGGCTTAAAGATATTTTCCTTAATTTGGGGAGGGATGCCACAGCCAGAATCAGTTATTTGCACAACAATATAACCATTATTTTCTAGAGCCGTAATTCCTAGTCTCCCTTTATTATTCATAGCTTGAATCGCATTATGAATTAAATTAGTCCAAACCTGATTCAATTCTTCAGGATAACAAAGTATTGGGGGGATATCTTGATAGTTTTCAGTAACATCTATACCCCTTTTGAGTTGATTGTGATAAATTGTCAGCACTAAATCTATTCCTTCTATCACCTGAGATCTAATTTTTTCTCCAGTTTGTCCTTGGCGAGCATAACTTTTCAAAGCGAAAACAATTTTAGAAGCTCTATCTACTGCCAACTTAATATTTTCACTATTGCTTTGCTGCATAGACAAATTATAGGCATTGTGCAAAATCTCTGATTGATAAGGAGACTTTAATAAAGACAAAAAAGGAGCAAGTTCTTGCCTAAAACCAATTTTCACTAAATTGGCTGCTACGGTATCAGCATCTTGAATATTTTGCTCTTGCAGTTCTTGTCTATAAGCACGCTTAATCTTACGCTCTGCTCGAAAAGAAAGAGGTTCAATATTATTTTGACTAGCAGCAATTAAAGCAAAAAAATCTTCCTGTTCTTGTTGAGAAAGCTGAGTTAATAATTGAGGTAGTTGTTGTAATGATTTAGCTAAAGCATTAGCAATATTGCTAATAGAAGCCTTAATCGCTCCCAAAGGAGTATTGATTTCGTGGGCAACCCCGGCAATAAGTTGACCAAGAGCAGCCATTTTTTCTGATTGAATCAATTCTTGTTGAGTCGCTTGTAGTTCTTGTAAAGTTTGAGCTAACTCTTGATTTTTTTGTTGAAGTTCTGTAGTACGTTCTTCTACTTTTTTTTCTAAAGTACGACTATATTCAGCTAACTTTTTCTTTTGTTCATAACTATTCAGAGCTTCTTTAACCGTTAATTTCAAATCTTCTGCTTGCCAGGGTTTAGTAATATAGCGATAGAGATTAGCCTGATTAACTGCCTTTCCCACAGCTTCAGCACTAGCTTGTCCTGTCAGCATAATCTTCAAAGTTTGGGGATGTTGATTCTGAATTACTACCAACAAATCATCTCCTTTCATCCCCGGCATAATTTGGTCAGAAATAATTAAAGGAACTTCAACTTTCTCTTCAGTTAATTCTGCAAAAACTTCTAAAGCTTCTTCACCACTTTCTGCCAATTCTATATCATATTCATTGCCTAAATGTTGAGTAAGCTGATCTCGCAAACTGACTAGAACAATTCTTTCATCATCAACACAAATAATAGCTGGTTTACTCATCTTTCTGCCCCAAACCGGACTCTAAAACATCTATTAAAGTATTTTCATCCCAAGGTTTGGGTAAATAACGATGAAGGTTAGCTAATTGTTCAGTTCGTTTAATTGCTTCATCATCAGCTTGCCCCGTAAGCAGCACTTTAACAATTTCAGGAAAGCGTTGATGGACTTTAATCAGAAATTCATCTCCTTTCATTTCCGGCATCAGCCAATCAGAAACAATCATCAAAATTTCGCTACCATCTTCATTCAACTCCTCAATTACTTCCAAAGCCTCTTCCACACTTTCAGCAAACTCATATTGATAACGCTTGCCAAAATGATTGGTGAGTTGATCACGCAAACTCGTGAGAATAATCCTTTCATCATCAACACAAAGAATGGTTTTCTTGGGCATAATTTTTTAGTTAGGAATAAACAATTTTTCTTTTGTCTGGGCTAAAGCTGACGTGGAATTGCACCATAACTTAGCTATTAGCTATTAGCTAAAGCTCATTTCTTTCTCACTAGCCAATAGGTCATCATATTCCCTTTACCCTTAATAGCAATTTTCCCCCTCGGCTCCAAAAGGTATTTATCTTTCAATTTCTGGTACGTAGATGTAGTTACTTGAATTTTACCAGGAATTCCTGATGACTCCATGCGAGAAGCAATATTAACCGCATCTCCCCAAAGATCGTAGCTAAATCTTCTTAATCCAATTACTCCTGCCACAACCTTACCTGTATTTATGCCTATGCGAATTTGTAAAGGTGAATTGTCTAAGCCCGGATAGTTACTAACCACCTTACCCATAGCTAAGGCCATTTCTGCGATCGCTTCTACAGCATTTTCTTGAGGGACTGGTACTCCTCCCACTACCATATATTCATCGCCGATAGTTTTGATTTTTTCCAAACCATGCTTATCTGCTAATTCGTCAAACTCAGAGAAAATGTTATTGAGTAAATCAACCAATTCAATGGGTTTAACAAAAGCTGCCATGCGAGTAAAATCCACCAAATCGGCAAAAAGGATCGTTGCTTCATCAAATTGTTCAGCAACAATACTCTGACCCTGCTTTAATTTCTCCGCTATCTTAGCAGGTAAGATATTAAGAATTAAATTATCAGACCTTTGCCGTGCCAAACGTAAGGCGGTTTCTGCCATTTGTCGTTCAGCAATTCTTTGTTCTAACTTAACGTTAGCTCTTCTTAATTCTTGGGTACGCTCAGCAATTTTTTCTTCTAAGGAACTATTAAGCTGTTGAAGCTGACTATTAAGCCTTTGTAATTCTGCATTTTGTTCTAGTAACTGTTGATTTTGGCGATAACTGCGTAGGGCTTCTTTAACTGTTAAAATCAGATCAGTTTCTTCCCAAGGCTTATCTAAATAACGATATAAATTCGCTTTATTAACTACATTACCCACTGCTTTAGCATCAGCCTGCCCCGTCAACATAATTTTGATAATTTGCGGATAGAGTTGCTCTGCCTTAATCAAAAATTCATCCCCTTTCATTCCTGGCATAATTTGGTCAGAAATAATCAGAGCAACTTCAATACCCTCTTCCTTTAATTCCTCAAGAATTTCTAAAGCTTCTTCTGCACTTTCTGCGGTTTCCAATTCATCAACTTCTCTCAAATTACGCTTTAGCTGTTCTTTGAGACTATCTAAAATGACTTTTTGGTCATCAACGCAGAGGATCGCTAGGTGGCTCATACATCTCCAATGCTGAGGTCAGTACGTCAGTTAATTCTGCTTCACTCCAAGGTTTTTGCAAACAATAAAACAGATTAGCATCTTTTTTAGCTCTCTCAACAGCCGACTCATCAGCTTGACCCGTCAACATTATATTAGTAACACCAGGAAACTTCTGATGTACTTTAATCAGAAATTCATCACCTTTCATTTCTGGCATTAACCAGTCCGAAACCACAATCACAATCTGTAAATTTTCTAAGCTTAATTCTTCAATAATTTCCCATCCTTCCTCTGCACTATCAGCAACCTCGTAGAGATATTTGTTGCCAAATTTCCTTTTCAGTTGCTCTTTGATGCTTTCAAGAACAACCTCATCATCATCAACACATAGGATTACGGTGTCAGTCATATTAAGCAGGGAGTAGGGAGTAGGGAGTAGGGAGTAGTTGTTTAGCTGGGTAGGAAAACACTGAAAGTAGTTTCTCCTGGCTGACTGTTGACTTCGATGCGCCCTTGATGCTTGTCTATAATTTTACGTACAATATCTAATCCTAAACCACTTCCTTCCCCAATGGGTTTAGTCGTGAAAAATGGTTCAAAAATTCGCTGTTGTATTTCTGGGGAAATCCCACTACCAGAATCACTCACTTTGACAACAAGCTCCCCTGCTTGTTCAACCACCCCAATTGTTAACTTTCCCTGACCTTCCATCGCTTGGATCGCATTGTGAATTAAATTAGTCCACACTTGCACCAACTCATCAGGATAGCACCAGATTAATGGTAGAGATTGAGCATCGTATTCTTGAATAACTTCAACACCTCTTTTAAGTTGGTTGTAGTACAATTCTAAAACCATCTCAATGTTATCAGTAATCTTGATTTGCTTTTTCTGGCCGCTTTGATCGTAACGGGCATAACTTTTGAGGGCAAAAACTATCTTAGAAGCCCTTTCTACTGCGGTAATAATGTTGCGGGAGTTACTCTTTAAACGAACTAAATTATAGGCAAGATCGAGAGTCCAATCCGCCTCAGATTCTTGTAACAAAGGTAAAAAGCGGTCAATATCTTCCCCAACTCCCATATCTATCAAGGTATCGGCCATACGTCTAGGTTCGTTGATCTCCGTTGCTTGGAGTTGTGTGGTTAAGGTTCGCTTTAACTGACGTTTTTCTTTGGAACTCATTTGTAGATGGCTGTGCCAAGCATGATCAACTAAGGCAAAGAAGTTAGTTTGCTGTTGGCTAGAGAGCTTCTCATTGAGTTGAGGTATTTTTTCCAAAGCGGCTTCTAGGGCATTGGCCGTATTGCTAGAAGAAGCTCTAATTGCCCCTAACGGAGTGTTAATCTCATGGGCCACTCCTGCAATCAATTGTCCTAAAGCAGCCATCTTCTCCGACTGTACAAGTTCATCTTGAGTCGTTTTAAGCTGTTGCAAGGTAAAGGTTAGTTCCTCATTTTTATGTTGCAGTGCTTCTTCTGCTAGCTTGCGGTAATGAGATTCTACGGCTAAAGCAGCCATATAAGCTAAGTAACTAACAAAGTTCTGTTCCCCAATTGTCCAATTCCTTCCTTCTGCCCCGGTATGTTCTAAGCAGACAACCCCTATTTTTTCACCTTTCAGGAAAATAGCGACATCAAGCATAGAGACAATATTTAGGGGTTTAAAGTAAAAATCATGAAAATCTGTTAATCGAAAGTCTTGATAAACGTCATCAGCAGCAATCACCCTTGCTCGTTCCAAAGCTTGAAAATAATTTGGGCAATCAGCTAAGGTAATTTTTTGACCTTCACTGTGATGATGGAGGGATTTTTCGTAGAGATCAACACAATCAATAGCTGATTGATCATCATTAAAAAACCAAACACTAGTCCTTTCCACATCAAGAACACGACTAGCTAATTGAGTAATTTGGGCGATCGCAGCATTAATCTCTCCTGTATATAAATTCTCGCTGGTAGCTAATTCCACCAATCCTGCTTGCTGTCTCCGCAAGCGGCTTTCTACTTCTTTTAAAGCAGATTCAGCCGCAATTCTTTCTTCTATTTCCGTTTCCAGGGTATGATTCGCCTTAACTAAATCCGCAGTACGCTCTTGCACCCTTATGTCCAACTCATCATAAGCTTGACGTAAAGCCAATTCAGCAGCTTGGCGTTGCAATTCTGCTGCTGCCCTAGCTGCGAAGATCAACATAATTGCTTCGGCAGTTTCGGGATCTGCCAAGGGAGCATTGTTATTAATACACAAAGTACCAATAATCTCTTGATTACCATCCAACAAAGGTACTCCCAAATAACTTTGGGCCCCCATCGCTTTTAACCCTGTCGCTTCGGGAAAAAGTTTTTGTACACCTTGAGGATAGTAACAAGGTTTACCTGAGCGAAAAATTGGTTCGCAGGGAGTACCAGCAAGGCCATATTCAAAATTTTCTCCCATTTCCTTTTCTGCCCAAAAAGCCAGACTTGCTAACTTTTCTGCTTTTGTGTCAACCACTTGGGCAACAAAAGCATAACGAATATCCAAGGCTTTAGCCAAATTTTCTACTAACGCCAAAAAGAATTCTTCTCCTGTGGCCGAAGCAGTCCCTTCCACAACGTTTTTCAAAATCTGTTCAGCTTTCTGTTGTTCTTTTCTGGCTGCCTCGCCAATCTCAATCTGCTTTGCTAATTCTCGATTAATCTCTTCTAATTCTTGAGGAGTTTTTAAAGACAGAAATTGAGGCAACAAAGTTGTCATCCTAAAAGCGGTATAACAAGAAACTAACGCAGTCATTCCTTGTTCTATACCTGATAACCAATAAGCCGGATGCCAAAGAGTCCAAACCTCCAACAAATGCCCAATGCCACAGAGAATAATAAAAGCGCCAAACAAGTAAAAGATCCTCATAAAAGGAACATCTTGCCGTTTGGAAACAAAATAAATTAGCAATATGGGAATAGAGAAGTAGGCATAGGCGATAAGTAAATCGCTAACAAGGTGGAGCAAAACCAAAGGAGGCTGCCACAAATAGCAGTTGCCATGGGGCATATACTGACTAGGGGAGAAAATTTCTTTAAGATAGTCCCACACGATATTTTTCTATTAAGGAGTAATATTTTTCGAGCTTACGGAGTAGAAACAATCAGCCCTATTTTATTGAATAGTCTGATTTTAAGAGCTATTTAATGAAGAACGAGTATAGATAGTAACTATTTTTTATTATAGAAGAATCTGTATTTAATAATTTATATTCTGCAAAAAAGTATTGTGATAGTTGCATCTGCGATCGCCATCAAACCAACTATCCCTTTAAGCCATTTACCTTAAGCAATTTGGCGCTTGTTAACTATTCAATTGTCCCTTAAATTTATAGTTATAGAAGTCTAGCATTTTGGTACAAACCCAATGGAAACAAAGTTTTATCAAGCTCTGGCATTACTCAATGCCGGACAAACCCAACAACAAGTTGCTGTAGAACTTAATATTGGTGTTTCTACCCTCCAACAATGGTTCCAAGATGAGGCTTTTCAACAAGAACAGATAAAGCAACAAAAGTGTCTTATTTTAGCTTCCATTGATGACTTAGTTACAAAAATGCCCGATTTGACTAGTGAACTTGTCAATATTATTTTGGGTCAAGGTTATTCGATACGGGAAAAAATAGCTGCCTACAATGCTATTCTAAATGGAGATTTTAATTTACCTCAAATTGAACTTGACTACCTTTTAGTTGAACTTAAAGCTCAAATTCAAGAACAAGCTGTGTTTAATTGATATAGAGCGGTTTAGTTAATTGCTAATTGCTAGTGGCTAATGGCTAATCGTGCAAGAGAAGAGGGGGTAGGCAACAGTAGATTCTTGACTTATTACTTATTACTTATTACTTATTACTTATTACTTATTACTTATTACTTATTACTTATTACTTATGAATGGTTGACTACATAGTTGCTCATCCCAATTAAAGAAGAATGATATCAGACAAGTCCTTCAGCCCGTCGTCGATCTAAAGAAGCTTTAAGGATACGCACATAATCAAGCCTTGCTTCGTCTTTTTGCTTAATACCTTTATTAGCTGAATGCAAGCGTCGTTTTGCCACTAATTTTGGTAAGGTTAGAGTTTTTAAACCTGACTCTACTGCCCGAACATACCAAGCAGCAAATTCTCCAGATTTCCATTTAGACTCAAACTCACCGATTTGGAAAAAAGAATCTTTTTTAACTAGCATTGCCGAAGGAATATATCCCGGCATCAATTCAGAATTACAGTAAATTTTTGCTTTTAATTCTTCTGCCAAATCTGGACTGTGAAACTGTTGCACTTGTCCAAAAACTAAATGAAGTTCAGGATCATTTTTAAATGCTTCTAGTTGAACTTCTAATTTATCTTCAACCCAAAGATCGTCGGCATCCAGAAAAGCCAAAAAGCTACCTTGGGCTAATTCTATACCATGATTACGAGCAGTAGCGCTACCGCCATTATTTTGATAGCAGTATGTTACTTTTGAACCAAAGCTTTTAGCTACTTCTGCTGTTTTATCCGTTGAACCATCATCAATAATAATAATTTCAAAAGATGTATAGTTCTGACTTAGTATGCTTTCAACGGCTTCTGCTAAATAGAGATCACTGTTATAGGCAGGAATAATAACACTTACTAAAGGATTATTCATTAAAAATACTATTTTCAGTTAAAGATTTGATTGAGATTGATATATTTTAAATAATTCTGACAACTGAGGTGCTGTGGTGTTACCATTCTTGCGCCTTGGGTCTAAAGATTTCTTCAAAACTTTAATAAAATCAAGGGTGTGTATATTTCTTCCATTGGTCATATTACTGTTATGTTTGCGATAGAGTAACATCACCTCTTCTAAAACAATCATTGAGACTTTATCTTCCCAGGCTCGCATAAACCAATCAACATCTTCACTATAACGAAGAGATTCATCAAATAGACCGATTCTCTCAAATACTGATTTTCTAAAAATAGCACCACCTAAATTAAAAGAAACACCAATATCATATAAAGTTCGATAAATACTAGATTGTTGGCTTTCAGCATCTATTTGTAGATGTTGAATTTTCCCTTGAACAATTTCTACATGAGAATTTTTAGCCAAACATTCTAATTGACTTTTAAGCTTATTCTCTGGCCATAAATCATCAACATCCAGAAAAGTAATTACATTCCCTTGAGCAATTTCTATACCTCGATTACGGGCTGCTGAAGGGCCGCTATTAGCTTGATAAATGTAGTGAACAACTTCTTGATACTGAGCGGCAATTTTAGCAGTTTGATCCGTTGAGCCATCATCAACAATAATAATTTCTAAAGGTTGATGTCCTTGTTGTTGAATATTGGCAATAGCTTCTGCTAAAAATGCTTCCCCGTTGTAAACAGGGATAATTACGCTGACAAAAAACTTATTTAGTTGGCTCATTAATTTTACTGGCTAAGAAAATCGAAAATAACTTCAGGTATTTGTTTAATCTCAGTTCCTAAATTAAGATAATAACAAGGAACTTTTTGGGCAGATTCGGTCATGATTTGACAAGCTTCTTTCCCTGCATTGGGTAGTTGTTTGATAGTACTAGGAACTAAGGCTGATAACCCTGCTACGGAGGAAGTTTTACTTAAACTTGTCTCAACTTTCCCGGTAACACGAGGAACGAAAATTGCTTTTAAAGGGAAGCCGGAGATAATTTTTTCTGGAAAGTGTTGGTGTAAAAAATAAAGCGCCTTTTCACTATCTAAGCGATCGCGGTTACTGATGATGGATTTGAGGAAGGGCAACCTGTCAATATCATCGGGCCTTTTCTTGCCAGTGTTATAGATGCTATGAACTTGTGGTGTCGGTTGGGAGGCAAGCAAAACATAATCATCACTGGCATAAAATAAATCTGAGTTTAAGCAACATAAAGCCGTTGTCGATTTTCCCGAACCACCTTTACCAGCTAACAAAACTCCACCAGAAGGCAAACCTACAGCCCCAGCATGAACCATTTGTACACCGCGTTTACCTAACCATATATGCAGAATTGTTCGCAAGGGAGAGCCACTTTCCCAATAAGGGAGCAACTTTGCATCGTTCACCCAATATAAACCCAAGTTGCGTAGGCGAAGCCCACCGTAGGTATCGCTATCCAACATACTTAAGGTGTTAGCACCCCACTGGAAGGTTGTATGGATGCGTTCATTATTAAATCCTAAAATCTCCCCCCGTTGCTGTAATTGTGCGCCTTGCCAAGGTGGAGGAGGCATTTTAGTCTTAGTAGAAGCACTATCCCATAAACAGATGGTGAGGTTTGGCTTTGGGGTTGATTGAGTAGCTAGATGGGCAAAAGCAGGAGTCAGATACCCAACTAAGGCTTCTCCTGCAAAACACAGTTTGATAGTAAAGTCACCTAAGTTATAAAATCTTTCTATCAGACTGCCCGTAGCAGTTTCTGCTTGTTGATAAGCAGCATAAACTTCATTGAAAAATTCTAAGGGATTGGCTTTAGCAATTAATTCAGAAGCAGGGACTTGCTCAATATTCACGCTAGTAGTTATTTTAAAGGTAGCAAAATCAAGTTTGTCGGTTGAATCAAATGGGCAAAGTGACTCCACTTCCCAACCGAACAAAAGTTAGTCAAGAAGCTCAAACTTTCTCCTCTAGTTTGGCATTAGGCCAACCCATTTCGTCAACCTCGTGAATAGGATCTAAACCTAACAATTCTTCCATGTCAGTGTACTTGCCTAACTTGGGTTCTTCAAAAGGAAGTTTTTCTCCTGGAGTTTCTTCATTTTGATTAATACTGCTAGCTTCACTATTGGTATTAGGAACAATAATTCCTTCTTGCTGTAACTGTTGGAGTAAAGTGTTGACAGAATTGGCAATAGTTTCGGAATTAGCCTCATAGCGCTGGCTAAGATTACTAATCAATTCACTTTGGGACATACCTTGTTCAATGCCTGCCCAAACATCAGCACCCGCATTCACCAAACTGTAGTAATCTCCCTTTTGAAGGTTGACAATTACTACTTCACCATCAATAGTTTCTTGGACTACACCAGGAGTATTCAGTCTAAAACGCACTGCTGTCATGGATTAGCTCCTTATAAGTTAATTTTAGTTTAAGGTTTAATTAATTCTTGCCTAAAACCACTGGAGTCCAGAATAGTCTACCTTAAGAGAGAAGACAAGAGACATAAGTTTAATTAGCAAACTTTTAATCAACTCTTCACAAAAACTTTATTTCTGCCTTAACAAAAAAATTACTTGTATTCTTTCCCTAACAATAGGGTTCCCTTCTATTACTCCAATCTAGGAGATGATTTTTTTCGCTCCCCGAACCACAGTATGATAGGGAAGTTGCCATAAGCTATTTAAGCCCCAAACTCTTTGTAAATATTTAGGGAAACCGAGAATACCTGATTCAGATTGATTACGTTTAGCTAACCTTAAATATTGTAAATATCTCTTGGTTAAGCTTCCTATAAGCGGAAGAGGGTTGCTATTGACGAGACGATACTCTGTGCTATCAAACCAAGAGACGGGAAGAGATTGTATTTCTTTTAGCTGTGTGGGAGGTATTGTCTTAGGAAAGACCGTTTCTATGAAAGTTAGCAGATTTTTTAAAGGGATAGTCAATTTATATTTTTGTGCATCTTCTAATAATAGATTCCAGTTAATCGCTTCTCGATGTTGCTCAATAATCAACTTACCATCAGCTAACCAACAAGGTTGCAAATTCGGGTAGGCTAAGGCAATTTGTTGACAAATATACAGTAGTTGCTGGGTAGGAGTTAAAATCCGAGTTGATAAGTCATTAATATTTATAGTGACTGTTGGTAGTGAAGGATTCTCTACCAAGGAATTACTCCAAATTTGCCAGTTGAGATGCAGTAATTGTCCTTCCTGATTCCACAAACCAATTTTAGGATACAAAGCAATAAATTCTTTTGTTAAATCGGCTTTTGCTTGCCAACCTAACTTTTTTAGTACATCTATAGCAGCAAAAGCATTTTGAGGGGCAACAAAAATATCAAGATGATTAATGGGACGCAAACCAATATTTTGATAATAATTAACTAAAGCTCCATCTTTTAATAAAACAGTTTCGAGATTAACAGCAGCAGCAAGGCTATTTAAGATAGTAGTAATTTCTTTAATAAAAATTTGGTTATTATACCAGTTGCGGCGATAAACACCTTTAAGTCTAACCATCTCAGCATCTTCTACTTGATAGCGAGATAAGTTGTTATAGAGCAATGGTAATAAATGATATGATTCTGAATTAAGGTCTTCGATATCAACCTTTCCTCTCCAAGTTTGCCAAGCATTAAGAGCTATTTTTCTCTCTTCAAGGGATGATTGCAAAAGCAATTGTTGCTCTTTAGTCGGTAGGTTATCCTGGGGATAATCTGCACTCATGTTAAGACCTCACAAATATCTATGATTCAAACAATAGCCTCAAAAGAAGCTCGAAATCCCTCAATAATAGCAGGAGATTGTCGGGAAATTGATTTACTTCTCTGTTGTAGCAGAACCTGTTTAGAAGCACCAGTTAAAGAACAAATAAAAGCTTTAGTCAAACAAGATATTGACTGGTCTAGATTAATTACTATAGCTGAACAACATGGAGTTAAACCTCTTTTATATCAAAGCCTTAATCAAGTTTGTGCAAATGCTATTCCGCCAAATATTTTAAATCAACTCAAAAAAGATTTTCGTACTAACGCAGTACGCAACCTTTATTTAACTAGAGAGTTGCTTAAATTGCTCAAATTATTTACTAGTCATGATATACCTGTTCTTTGTATAAAAGGTCCTGCATTAGCAACTTTAGCCTATGGGGATCTTTCTTTAAGGCAATTTAGCGATTTAGATATTTTAATTTATGAAAAAGACATTATTAAAAGTAAAGATTTAATACTCTCCCAAGGATTTAAAATGCGCTTTCATGTTATTGAATTAACTGAACAAGAAGAAAGTGCTTTTATGGAGTCCCAAAACATTCATAAGTTTGTGCGAGAAGGTGCTTATGAAATGGAATATCAAGGGGGAAAAGTAGTATTAGAGATACACTGGGAAGTAATTCCTAATTATTTTTCTTTCTCTCTCCAAGCTGATTATTTATGGGCTAATGCTCAGTCTGTTTCTCTACTTGGTCAAAAAGTATCTCACCTTTGTGTAGAAGACACTTTATTATTACTCTGCGGCCATGGTACGAAAGATTGTTGGGATAAATTGAACCGAGTTTGCGATATTGCGGAACTACTGCACAACCATCCCCAATTAAACTGGAAAAAAGTCAGAACAGAGGCGAAAAAAAGAGGAGGAGATCGCTTACTACTCCACAGTTTGTTATTAACTCACAATCTTTTAGGGATAAGTTTACCTGAAGCTATTTGGCATGAAATTAATCAGGATCAGACAATTAGTGCGATCGCAAATCAAGCTCAAGAATGGCTTTTCTGTTCCTCTGCTAAACGACCTAAACCATTACAACAGTTTTTGTTTATTTTGAAAACCAAGGAACACCTACGGGATAAACTTAGCTATGCTCTCAGTATTGCCACAACCCCAACTCTTTCTGACTGGGCTTTATTGCCTCAATCTGACTTACCTCCTGTTTACTACTATTTACTGCGATCTTGGCGTATTTTAAGGAATACATTGCAGAGATAGCTTAGCTGTTCGGGTAACAGGGAGGGCATTTAGTAAATAATGCCCTACTCCAAATCTCTTCAGCCTTTTTCTATGCCTACTGCTGGCATATCTTTGATTCGTGCATCCACTTTGAAACGCTCTAGCAATACGTGGAACATACGTGTCTGTTCCTCAACACTAAGTTGAGCAATCTGCTCAGCCAATGGCAGTGAAAGAGAACAGGTATTAGACCTCAATTCCCCATATGTAGATTTGCCTTGACTAAAGAGGCTTCGGCACAGAGTAAGTAAATTGTGTAAAGCTCCACTGGTGAGAGTATAGAGTCGTTGTCCAATAGTTTACTGTTGGTTTGCAGCAAAACTCAACCTTTCAGAATATTTGCTTAGTCTGTAATTGATTTGATGAAAACCCCATTTTGGTATATTTTGTATCTATTTTAATAATCTTCTTTGATTATCATGGTTCGGTAAAACCTTAATAAAAATATATGAGTGGAAATGAAGCCCGTCTCCAGGCAGTTCATCAGATCACTAATCAAGAGATGATGCCGCCTAACCCTCCTGAACCCTTAGAAAAGATTTGGGCAGAGAACGTCTTTGATTTGAGTAAAATGCAGATGAGTCTCCCCAAAGCTGTCTTCAAATCGATTAAAAAAACCATCGCTACCGGTGAAAAGCTCGACCATTCCATTGCCGATGCCGTTGCCAATGCCATGAAAGACTGGGCAACATCCAAAGGGGCCCTTTATTACGCCCACGTCTTTTACCCCATGACAAACTTAACCGCAGAAAAGCACGACGGCTTTATCTCGGTACAAGGAGACGGCAAGGCTATTTCGGAATTTTCCGGTAAATTGTTGGTGCAAGGAGAGCCAGATGGCTCTTCATTCCCCAATGGTGGTATCCGAGGGACTTCTGAAGCACGGGGCTATACAGCTTGGGATGTTACCAGTCCTGCTTACATCATGGAAACCGACCACGGTTCCACATTCTGCATTCCTACGGTTTTTGTCTCTTGGACAGGGGAAGCACTAGATAAAAAAGTGCCACTTTTGCGCTCCATCGCCGCTATGGATAAAGCCGCCAAGAAAGTTCTCAAGCTATTGGGACACGAAGATGTTGCCCGTGTCAACTCTAGCTGTGGCGCTGAGCAAGAATATTTCTTAGTTGATGCTAATTTTGCTAGGAAACGTCCTGACCTTCTTGTCGCAGGAAGAACCCTTTTTGGTAAAGCTCCTGCCAAAGGTCAAGAGTTTGACGACCATTACTTTGGGGCAATTCCCGATCGAGTTTTGGTTTTCATGCAAGATGTTGAAGAAACCATGTACAAACTCGGTATCCCGGCAAAAACCCGACATAACGAAGTTGCCCCCGGTCAATTTGAAATCGCACCCTTCTTTGAAGCAGCAAACGTGGCGAGTGATCATCAACAACTCACCATGACCATTCTCAAGCGCACTGCCAAAAAGCACGGCTTTGTTTGCTTACTCCATGAAAAACCCTTTGCTGGTATCAATGGCTCTGGTAAGCACGTTAACTGGTCTGTGGGCAATGCAACCCAAGGAAACTTACTTGATCCAGGAGATTCTCCCCATGAAAATGCTCAGTTCTTGGTTTTCTGTGGTGCAGTCATTCGAGGTGTTCACAAATATGCACCTCTCATGCGTGCTGTCATTGCTAGCAGTAGCAACGACCACCGGTTAGGAGCAAATGAAGCACCTCCTGCAATTATGTCTGTATATTTGGGGACACAATTAGAAGAAGTCTTCGAGCAGATTAAAAATGGCTCGGTTAGCGGCTCCAAGAAAAAAGGTGTAATTGATCTGGGGATTGATGTTTTGCCTCCCCTCACCAAAGATGCTGGGGACAGAAACCGCACCTCTCCCTTTGCCTTCACCGGTAATCGCTTTGAATTCCGTGCTGTAGGTTCAAATCAATCAGTATCAGGACCCTTAGTTGCTCTCAACACCATCTTGGCAGAGTCTCTTGATTGGGTTGGTAATCGCTTAGAAAGTGAATTATCTAAGGAAGAGGATCTCAATACTGCTATCGTCACAGTCCTTAAAGAAGTGATGGAAGACCATGGTGCAGTTATTTTTGGCGGCGATGGTTATTCTGAAGAATGGCACAAAATGGCCGTTGAAGAGCGTGGTTTACCCAACTTACCTACCACAGCAGATGCTTTGCCAGCCCTCAAAGCAGAATATATTGAAGACTTGTTTAAGAAAACAGGAGTTTTGACACCTGTTGAGCTTGACAGCCGCTTTGAAGTTTATGCAGAGCAGTATATTCTTTCTATTGAAGTTGAAGCCAAGCTGGTAGTTAACATGGCGAAGACAGTTATTTATCCCACAGCAGTGGCATATTTATCAGAGCTTTCTTCTACCATTGCTAGTTTGACTGGTTTGGGAATTGACCTGGAAAAGGATAGTGCCAAAAAAGTGGCAAGCCTAACCAATTCTCTGGTTGAAGCAACTGGCAAGCTGAGTGCAGCCATGGAAAAACATGACTTCCCCTCAACTGAAGAGCATATGAACTATTGCGCCCAGACAATTCGCTCTTTAATGGATGAAGTTCGTGGCTATGCTGATGCCCTAGAAGGTGAAGTTGCTGATAGCTTCTGGCCATTGCCAACTTACCAAGAAATGCTATTCATCAAGTAAGAGTAAACCCACTCATTCTATCCTCACTTTCTCCTAAAGGTTAAAACTCAAAAAGTTGAAACTAAAAGGAGAAAAAGGACAGGGGCATCTTTTCATTGAACATTGAACATTTATCATTAAACATTGAAGAATTTTTGTTCCATAAACGTTTTAAACAAATACTATTCTAAATTAGCTAAATTTATTTCTGATTTTTCGCCGTTGTGGATAGTTTTACTGCCTTTTAATTTAGATAATAATTCCTCAGTTAATTTCGCAAAAGCTTTAGAACCTACAGAGTTAGGGCTAGTTAAAACAACAGGTCTAAAGGCATCCACCGCTTTGGCTACGTTGACATCCATAGGAATGCGAACATCAAAAATTTGGCTGGGGCTGAAGTCTTCAGAAACTCTCCGCATCACCTGGCGATAGTAGCGCCCAACTAAACGACCTCCGGAAAGAATAAAAACAATACCCAATAGTTTTAAATCAAAAGGATTATCTTGACTGTGATTTTCTTTTAGTTTGGCAACACGTCTTTCTAATAGTTGAATGCCCACCAAAGATAAAGGCTCAGGACGGGCAGGAAGTAAATAAAAGTCGCTAGCAGCAATACCACTTCGGGTTAAAAGATTATAGCCAGGGGCGCAGTCCATAATAATAAAATCATACTGCTTAATTACTGGTTCGAGGATTTTTCTAATTAAATTACTTTCTAAACTATTCCAAACTTGATTGAAATTAAGCCCATTTTGAGAACTAGCTTTTTCATGGAGCATTTCCGAGACTAAATATTCATCATAAAGTTCAATGTCCCCCGGCAACAAATCCATTCCTTTGACACTACAAATATAGGGACAAATCAGATCCTGGGTAGAAAACTTTTTTTTAGTATTCGGTTTAATATATTGAGCAATTAAATTATTTAAAGTGCGCCTTTCTTTCCTCACTTTGGCAAAATCATGGGGCGACATTAAGCTTAAGGTAGCGCTGATTTGCGAATCTAGGTCAACTACTAAGACTCGCTTGTTATGATTTCTGGCTAAACAAGTGGCTAAATTAACCGTTAAAGTCGTCTTCCCGACACCACCTTTCATATTAACCGTACTAATGACAAATCCCATGGGCAGAATCCAATCCCTTTAAATAAAAGCGTTAGCCAACATTATAGATTAGCCAAAATCCCATTTTAGTCTTTCGTTGTTGAGGAACTCACCCTTCTTTAGGGGAAGAACAAGATTTGAAACTATCCTTCATAAACGCAAGGGCTACAGTATACTCAGTTCTGCTAAAATTCAGGGGTCGAAGTCATATCCTATAATTATTATAACCTTTGGGGTCGCCCTTGACGGGAATTAAAGGTAGGGCAGGCGACCCGATGTAATCAGTTTTCAACTCTCCAAGTTAATGAAAACGGGTCGCCTCTACAGAGAATGTTGGTTTTCAGGCTAAGGATGTTTTTACAAATATGAGATGCACCCGGTGATTTCGTAGTGGATAAGTTAATTCAGTAACGAATTAGTAGAATGGGGTGTACCAAAAGAAGACATCGTTTTAGCCTATTATGCTCCTTATAAACGCCCATATACTGGATTTGCTGTTGATTGATATTAAGCTTTGGAGCCATTTTTGTGGCATGACCTCTGGAATTAAACAGAATACCAATTAAATCAATTTGAGTGCGATCGCTCTTTTTCAATTGTTGTATTCTACCTTCTAATATACCAACACCAATAACAGATAAGGGTTCGGGTTTAGCAGGGACAAGATAGAAGTCGCTGGCGAGGATGCCGCTACGGGTGAGTAAATGATCTCCTGGGGGAAAGTCTAGCAAGATGAAATCATATTCATCTATTACTGGTTTGAGAATTTTCTTGATTAACTCATCTTCAAATTTTTGCCAATTACGTTCAAATTCTTGCAGATTGCCTTGAGATTGGGAATAAATAACTGCTGCTATGTAAAAGTCATTATAAAGTTCAATATCTCCTGGTAACAAATCAAAACCAGGAATCTGACAAATCTCGCGCTTGATGACTTCTTGGGTAGAGAGATGATTTTGATTAATCGGTTGAATAATTTGGTTAATTAAGGTTCTTAAGGTGAATTTCTCTTTCTTTAATTTGGTGAAATATACAGGCGGTAACAGACTTAGGGTGGCGTTGATTTGCATATCTAAATCTACTACCAAGACTTTTTTATTAAAATCTTTAGCTAAACAGGTGGCTAAGTTAACCGTAACGGTAGTTTTGCCTACGCCGCCTTTCATATTAACGATAGAAACTACATATCCCATAAAATCATTTTAAGCTGATTTTCTCACTGATTGAGAGGATTTTTACTTTTAGGGAAGTTTGCGATCGCAATTCAGCTTAGTTGCCTAATTTGTCTTGCTGTTTTCTCCCTTGAAATGATATTATGTATATTGTGAAAAAGGTGCGCTCTTAGAAACGCTTTTTCAAAGGTATTTTTTAATTCTTTTCAGTTAAGAATTTTTTTATTTATTGGCGCTGATTTTATGGTATTCTTTTTTTTAAAGAAAAACTTTTATAATGGGAATATAAGCATCTGTATTTTTAAGCCACCATTCCCATTATGATACTCAAAATTAACTTTATCATAAAATTGCGCCTTTAGTTCGTTTAAATTCTTCTTTACTCAAAGGGACTTCCCCCGCCATCTTTTGTGGAAAGATTTTCTTTTGCTGCTGTAGGCTTTTTTTTATATAGTTAGGATGGTAAGAAATAGTACTATTGCCAATATCTCAACTATCCTGAAAACAGTGACAGAAGCTAAAAGTTACAAAGAAACCGTCAATTTGCCCCAAACCAAATTTAATATGCGGGCTAACGCTGTTAAGCGGGAGCCTGAACTGCAAAAGTTTTGGTCAGACAATCAAATTTACGAAAAACTGTCCCAGGATAATCCCGGAGATATTTTTGTTTTGCATGACGGACCTCCCTATGCTAACGGTGACTTGCATATGGGTCATGCCTTAAATAAAGTACTTAAAGATATTATCAACAAATATAAATTGTTGCGGGGTTACAAAGCTCGTTACGTTCCTGGTTGGGACTGTCACGGTTTGCCCATTGAATTGAAAGTCCTGCAAAAAATGAAATCTGAGGTGAGGAAGAATCTTACTCCCTTGAAATTGCGCTACAAGGCTAGGGATTTTGCCTTAAAGACCATTGAGAAACAAAAGGTTGGTTTTAAACGCTTTGGTATTTGGGGAGAATGGGAAACCCCTTACTTAACCTTGTCTCCAGAATACGAAGCCGCCCAAATTGGTGTCTTTGGACAGATGGCTTTGAAAGGTTATATTTATCGGGGTTTAAAACCAGTACATTGGAGTCCTAGTTCCCGCACTGCCCTAGCCGAAGCAGAGTTAGAATATCCTGAAGGGCATACCTCCCGGAGTATTTACGTTGCCTTCCCAGTAACGAAGTTGGGAGAGGGTGCAAAAAAAGTTTTAGGTGAATTTTTACCTAACCTCAATGTTGCCATTTGGACAACCACTCCTTGGACAATCCCCGCTAACTTAGGGGTTGCAGCTAACCCTAAGCTTACCTACGCAGTGGTTGAGAATGGAAACCGAAAGCATTTTATTGTGGCCGCAGATTTAGTTGAACAGTTGGCTGCAACCTTAGAAACTAGTTTAACGGTGAAAGCAACCCTCTCCGGAGAAGCCTTAGAACATACGAAATATCGCCATCCTTTGTTTGATCGGGAAAGCGAAGTTCTCATCGGTGGTGATTATGTTACCACAGCCTCCGGTACAGGTTTGGTACATACAGCCCCCGGCCATGGTAGCGATGACTATCTTGTGGGGCAACGTTATGGTTTGCCTGTACTTTCTCCTGTAGATGATGCCGGGAACTTTACTGATGAAGCAGGGCAGTTTGCTGGGTTGAATGTGCTTAAGGATGCTAACGGTGCAATTATCGCTGCTTTAACCGAAGCAGGGGCTTTATTGAAAGAAGAAGCCTACAGTCATAAATATCCCTATGATTGGCGTACTAAAAAACCTACCATTTTCCGGGCAACAGAACAGTGGTTTGCATCGGTGGCTGAGTTTAGGGATACGGCTTTAGAGGAGATTGCGAAAATTAATTGGATTCCGGCGAAGGGAGAGAAACGCATTACACCAATGGTTGCAGATCGTTCTGATTGGTGTATTTCTCGGCAACGTAGTTGGGGTGTTCCCATTCCCGTTTTTTATGACGAGGAAAGCAACGAAGCTTTATTAAACCAAGAGACAATCTCCCACATTCAAGAAATTGTGGCAGAGAAAGGTTCTGATGCTTGGTGGCAACTCTCTGTAGAGGAACTTTTGCCAGAAAAATATCGTAACAATGGACGCAGTTACCGCAAAGGCACAGATACCATGGATGTTTGGTTTGATTCTGGTTCATCTTGGGCTTCAGTGGTTAAACAAAGGGACAATTTAACCTACCCCGCAGATATTTATTTAGAAGGTACTGATCAGCATCGGGGTTGGTTTCAATCTAGCTTACTAACCAGCGTTGCCGTGAATGATTGCGCTCCCTACAAAACTGTTTTAACCCACGGTTTTACCTTGGATGAAAAGGGTGTGAAAATGAGTAAATCTCAAGGTAATGGTATTGATCCTTTAGTGATTATCAACGGGGGCAAAAACCAGAAAAAAGAACCTGCTTACGGTGCAGATGTGATGCGGCTGTGGGTTTCTTCTACAGATTACTCTTCTGATGTCACCTTCGGCCCCAACATTGTTAAGCAATTAGCGGATGTCTATCGTAAGATTCGCAACACAGCCAGATTTCTTTTAGGTAACTTACATGATTTTGATCCGGCAAGCAATTCAGTTGCTTATGCAGACTTGCCAGAATTAGATCAATATATGTTGCATCGCATCACAGAAGTATTTACCGATGTCACCGAAGCTTTTGAAACGTTCCAATTCTTCCGCTTCTTCCAAACCGTACAAAACTTTTGTGTTGTTGATCTTTCCAACTTCTACCTTGATATTGCTAAAGATCGTTTATACATCTCCTACCCCGACTCTCCCCGTCGCCGCAGTTGCCAAACAGTTTTAGCTGTTGCTTTAGAAAATTTAGCCTCTGCGATCGCACCAGTGATGTGTCATATGGCAGAAGATATTTGGCAAGCTTTCCCTTACCAAACTCCTACCAAATCAGTGTTTGCTGCTGGTTGGATAGAGTTAAAAGAAGAATGGCACAAACCGGAATTAGCACAAACTTGGACAACCTTAAGAGAAATTCGCAACGAGGTTAACAAAGTGATGGAACAAGCTAGGATAGAAAAAAAGATTGGATCTTCATTGGAAGCTAAGGTTTTATTGTACATTGCTGATGAAGAATTACGGAATCGCCTTGCTACATTCAATCCCAATGACAGTTTAGGAGAAAATCGCATTGATGCCTTACGTTATCTCCTCCTTGCTTCCCAAGTAGAGTTATTAGATAACCCTAAAAAGGCAGAAGCAGCTAAGTACAATGCCCAGGCAGAAGGAATGACGATCGGGATTGTTAACGCTGATGGGGAAAAGTGCGATCGCTGTTGGAATTATTCAAGCCAGGTGGGACAAATCACAGAACATCCTACTATTTGTGAACGTTGCGATGCTGCATTAAAAGAGAAGTTTTAATAGGATTCTGCTAATGGCTAATGGCTAATCGTGACAAGTTAAGGTTTTGTGTAATTCGGTAGGGTGGGCAAGCTGACGGGGTGACAGAGGAGTTAAAAGGAAGACTATATATAACATGAAACGCCTAAAATGCTGTAATCTTAGGGTGTGTTAGCGCAGCGTAACGCACCTTTGACTCTATATGTGGTGTATAGAAATTGCTATAATGACTGTTGTGAGTAAAAATGTTTTAATGCTTAATGTTCAATAAGCAATGACACAAGAATTAGCCATAGAAACTCGTGGACTTACTAAGCAATTTGATCGCCATGTTGCTGTTCGGGAAATGGATCTGCAAATAGCTTGCGGTGAAGTTTATGGTTTAATTGGCCCTAATGGGGCAGGAAAAACCACTTTAATTCGGATGTTAGCTGCAGCAGAAGAACCAACAAATGGGGAAATTTATCTCAATGGCGATCGCCTCACCAGAGATGATAGCAACCTAACTCTTAAACAACGTTTAGGTTATCTTCCTGACGACTTCCCTTTATATGAAGATTTAACAGTTTGGGATTATCTTGACTATTTTGCCCGGTTGTATCGCCTCAAGCAACCTCAACGCCATCGTAGGTTGTACGAAGTGTTGGAACTAGTACAGTTAGGGAATAAGCGCCGTAGCGTTATTTCTACTTTATCACGGGGGATGAAACAGCGTCTCAGTTTGGCTCGAACTATTATCCACGAACCGATTTTACTGCTTTTAGATGAACCTGTTTCCGGCTTAGATCCTATCGCGAGAATGCAGTTTCGTGACATCATTAAAGTATTGCAAGAAGCCGGGATGACAATCTTAATTTCTTCCCATGTCCTTAGTGATTTAGCCGAATTATGTACCTCAGTGGGGATTATGGAGTTAGGTTACTTAGTAGAAAATGCTTCATTGCCAGAACTTTATCAACGTTTAAGCCAAAAGCAAATTACTATTTCCACCTTAGATAAATTAGACTTATTACAAGCCCAGTTAAGCAACAATCCTTTAGTACAAGAGTGGCAAGTTTTTGGGAAAAATAGTTTGCGAGTTAACTTTTCTGGAGGAACTCAAGATAGTGTAAATTTGTTGCGATCGCTAGTAAAATTAGATATTCCCCTGACAGGCTTCCATTGTACTGAAGAGGATTTAGAAAGTATTTTTCTCAAACTAGGACATCAACAAGCCATCTAATTTTTGATTTTCAACTTGTATTATGAGTCAATCTAGCTTGGATAGAACTATCTCTTTATTCGGTTTAATTGTCGCCATCGCCGGACTTGCTGCTGTGGTAGCAACAGATGAAGTCAGGTGTATTATGGGCTTAGAATTAGAATGTGAATCCCCTTTATTTTCTTCTCCACCAGCCTCTGTTGCCCCTTCCCAAACCAATACCAATACTTCTGTACCTGCCCCTACTCCCCAAGCAAAGCCCATTCCGGCGGTTGAACCTTCCCCTACTCCAGAAGCAAAACCTTCTCCTACTTCTATTCCAGAAGAATCTCTACCCCTAACTCCTTCTCCTTCCCCTTATACTTTAGCTAAAAGCCAAGCCCAAAGCGCTGCCTCAATTTCTCAAACAGCTAAAACCCCCCAAGAGTGGCAAACAGCAGCTAATCAATGGCAAGAAGCTATAAATTTGCTGAAGTCTGTACCCAATTCTAGTCCTAATTACGAGGCTGCCCAAAGGGAAATTGGTGTTTACCAAGCAAGTTGGGAAAATGCCACAGCAAAGGCAAAAGTTAAGGTGAAGGAAGAGGAAATTCCCCTCAAAAAAGAAACAAAAACCCAAGAAACAGAATCAGTGATCATTGATAATTGATAATTGTACGGCTTGCCGTTGCCGTTAGGCATCATTGATTGTTGATGCAATTTTGATCCCGTATTCCTCTTCAAAAACCACTTTTTTATCCTCCACACTCCATAACTCTGAACTACAATCATCTTCAGCATAAGTTGGGGTAATGCTTAAAAGTAGTTCTTTTTTCTTCGAGTTATATTCACACTTTACTTGAGAAACAGCACCAATTTTACGCCGATCTAAAGCTGTGGCAAGACGCAACATAGGGCTTATTTGACTTACTATCAAGCGATATTTATCATTGAGAAAATCGTTGTAGGGTTGATGCTTCTTTTTCGGCTTGCTTTTACGATAATAACGGGCTAAATTAGCGATCGCCTCCAATTCCATTTCGGTATAACCTAAAAGTTCTCCGTTACGAATTAGGTAGTAAGAATGTTTATGATGGGAACTATGGCTAACATATAAGCCACAATTGTGTAACATTGCCGCTGCCCAAAGTAATTCCCTTTCTTCTTCTGTCCATTCGTGAAGTACATTTTGGGTTTGATCAAAAATACTTAAAGCTAAGTTTGCTACCCTTTCTGCATAGGAAAGATCCACTTGATATTTACGGGCAATTTTAATCACACTACGTTCGCGTATTTCACTTTGGTAACGTAGACGATTCTCAATTAATTTGTGGGTTAACATCCAATCAACAATCACCCCTTCCCGCAAAGCCCTTTCGCAAATACGAATAGATTTAACTTGCAGCATCTTCATTGCTTCTAAAAGAATCATTGCCCCCGGAACAATAATTTCTGCCCGCTTTTCCTGCATTCCTGATACTTCTAGACGTTTTTTATAGTCTTTTTTAGCTAAATCTTCTACTAACTCTTCTAAATCTTTGCGGCTGAAAGTGTAACCATTAAGAGGATCGGGAGTGTAACCAAGTTTATCTTTAGCATGGATGGTTGCTAAGGCTTCAATGGTTCCGGAAGTTCCCACTAACTTCAGCTCCTCCCCCGCCAGATCAACATCAAGTAATTCAGTGATGGGGCGTTCTAACCTACCTTGGATATAAGCTTGTAAGTAAAGAAAATCTTGGTCTGTGAGGGGATCATTTTTAACTAATTTTTGGCTTAAGCGTACCGCACCAATTTTAACACTAGTGAGAAAATTAGCTGCATGACCATCCCCAAGAATTAATTCTGTGGAACCACCGCCAATGTCAATAATAGCATGGGGACGGTTATCAAACTCCATCCCCGATAAAACCCCTAAATAAATACGCCTTGCTTCTTCTTGTCCAGAAATAAGGTTAATAGCTAAACCCAATTTCTCCTTCACCTCATTAATAAAATCTTGCCCATTAGGGGCTTCTCTAACGGCACTAGTAGCCACGGCAATAACTTTTATGGCTTGGAGGCTTTCAGCTAAATCTTGACAGCGTTTCAGGGTTGCTAAGGCTCTTTTAATGCCATCTGGGGTTAAATTACCAGTTTTCGGGTCACGGTTCCCTAATCTAACTGTATCCTTTTCTTTAGCAATAATTGTAAAAGCTGGCAAGGTCAAATCTACTTTAACCGCTACCATATGGATAGAATTTGTACCAATATCAATGGCGGCGATAACACAGTTTTCTTGGGAAATAGACACAGGAATATTAGAATTATTAGCTTTCACTGAGAGAATAGAATTAACCATCAGCTTTTTTTAATATATACAAAACGACAAATACGAACCCAGATTTACTGATTGTAATTTACTGTCTAAAAATTATGGAAACTCAATATCAACAAGAATCAATTTGGTTAACCATCGTCCGTTTATTGCGCTGGGATAAACCCGCAGGAAGACTAATTTTGATGTTGCCTGCTTTGTGGGCTGTTTTCTTAGCGGCTGGGGGCAAACCTCCTTTAACTTTAGTAGGAGTGGTTATTTTAGGTAGTTTAGCTACAAGTGCAGCCGGTTGTACTGTTAACGATCTTTGGGATCGTGATATTGATCCTCAAGTAGAAAGAACAAAAACTCGTCCTCTCGCTTCTAAGGCTTTATCTGTCAAAGTGGGTATTGTGATTGCTTTAGTCGCTTTTGGTTGTGCGGCTATCTTAGCAACCTATCTTAATCCTCTCAGTTTTTTGCTCTGTGTGATCGCAACTCCCATAATTATTTGTTATCCCCTGGCGAAACGTTTTTTCCCCATACCTCAATTGGTTTTATCCCTCGCCTGGGGTTTTGCTGTTTTAATTAGCTGGAGTGCCGTAACTCCTCAATTAACCACAGCAACTTGGTTACTTTGGGGGGCAACTGTTTTTTGGACATTAGGATTTGATACTGTTTACGCCATGGCAGATAAAGAAGATGATGCTAAATTAGGCATCAATTCTAGCGCCCTCTTTTTTGGTAAATATGCCCCTGAATCTGTCGGTATTTTCTTCGCTATTACCGCCAGTTTATTAGCGTATCTGGGTATAGTTATGAGCTTACAATTAAGCTTTTGGCTAGCTTTAATCGCCGCAACTATAGGTTGGACTTGGCAATATTTACAATTAAGCAAAGCAGAAACTCCTAGCCCTTTATACGGCAAAATTTTTCAACAAAATGTTTGGTTAGGCTTTATTTTATTAGCCGGAATGATTTTTGCTTAACTTGTCACCCATTACTTATTACCTAATGATTGCCCAGCTTCAAACTCAACCAATGAGTCCCCAAGAATATCTTAAATGGGAGGAACAACAACCCCTTAAATATGAATATATTAACGGGGAAATTTATGCCATGACAGGAGGGACTATCCCTCATAATGATATTGCTCTTAATTTAGCTTCCGCTTTGAAAAATCACTTACAAGGTAAAGGTTGTAAAGTACAAATAGCAGATGCTAAAGTTGGTATTTCAACTAGTGGCCCTTTTCATTATCCTGATGTTATGGTGAGTTGCGATTCACAGGATAGAAAAGCGAGAAAAATCATTCACCATCCTTAATCTATGAAAATGTAGTTTTTCCTCAAGATGATGATCCAGAATAAAAAAATAGCTGAGGAAAGCAAAAATATGTTATAATTATTCTGTCAGATAAAATTCAATCTCAACCAGAAAAAAATATTTTGTTGGAGTGGGGCTGGGAGCTTTCTTTAAATAGGCAAAGAAGGTAAACATCTACCCTGAAAAGTTTTTACAAGATGCCTAACAACTCATTACTCATACCAAATCTGGTATCAATTGCTGTAACACCAAAAAATAAAGTGCGATCGCAACTAATTCATGAAGACGATTATTGGCATTATGGGGCAGGAAAAAATGCCTTACCCATTGACTTAGAAAATGCTTATCAACTAGGTAAATTAATAGCTAAACAAGGCTGGGTTTTGCTGACGGGCGGCAGGAAAGCTGGGGTAATGGAAGCGGCTAATCAGGGTGCAAAAGCTGCCGACGGATTGACTATTGGTATTCTTCCTGGCAATGATTATCAAGGTGTTTCTGAGGCTGTGGATATTGCCATTATTACTGATATGGGTAACGGGAGAAATAATATCAATGTCCTTTCTAGCCAGGTAGTAGTTGCTTGCGGCATGGGTGCAGGGACTGCTTCAGAAATTGCTTTAGCATTGAAAGCAAATAAACCCGTTATTTTGTTGCCTAATCAACCAGAAAGTTACCAGTTTTTCCAAAGTTTAAGTCAAGATAATCTTTACCTTGTTGAAGATGTGGAGAGTGCGATCGCTAAAATTAAAGCAATTACTGATTGGTGAGGAAGATTATCACTATTTCTTTAGCTAAGAAGCTAGTGAAGAGTAAAAACCTGTTTGAAGACCGCTTTTATGAACGCACCTTTTCCACCATATACATAATATCATGTCAAGGGAAAAATAGGAATTAATTCATCAATTTCTGCCATTATCTTTTTGGTTTCAGTGAGGGCAATGACAATTTTTTGATAGTGTAGTACATCATCAAAAGATAATGAACGTTTGGCTTTTTGACGATCTTTAAGCCATTTATTCAAAACTTGATAACCACCAATCTTAAATTCCCAAATTTCAGGGGGAATGTCTGCAAAGTAACGAGTTTTGTTAATGTAAACCTGTTGCTTTTCAGGGTTATAGGTAACTTTAGTAACCTCATCATCACCATCGCCGCCTACTTTGGTGATTAATTTGTTGAGCTTTTTCGATTTCATCAAGTGTAATTCTACTAATTCTTGACCTTTTTTACCTAAGTCTTTGAATAGTTGATCATTGCTCGTTAAAGGGAGGCGGGGAAAGTCAATTTTAAGGAATTCCGCATAACGTTGGCGATAAGTGGGGCTATGGAAGATAGCGTAGATGTAGTAAAAGATGGCTTCTGGTGTGGGAATATAGCCAAGTTTGTTTTTGATGGCGGTGAGGAAGTTTGAGGAGAAGTTGGGAGTTTTTTCTACGAAAAGGTTGCCTTGTTGATTTTGGGTGTTGGGATAAAGGTAAAGAGGAAAAAAATAGCTTCTATCGTAAACAGCAGCTATTTTATGTTAACTACAGATTAAATCAGTAGCTAAGATAGCAAAAGGTTCCTTTGTTTGCCGAGTTGTAACCAAAGAAATGTTCTCTTGAGTCATATGTTGATTAACTTCAGATCGAGGTCTATCTACAAAATTGAAGTCATAGAATAGCCAGCGTGTATCGAAAGGACTGTATAAACATCTAATAACTAATTGTTTCCACTTCTTGTTAAGTCTCAGGATTTTTGCAGCATCATTGAAACACCAATTCTTAGTATCTTTTATGTTTAGAGTTCTTGCTATATGATCTATTTGTTCCAACTCATACTCGATTATTGTTTTAAACTTATTTATTAAAACGAATTTATCAAAATCTATTACTAAAAAGTTTCTAGCAGTATTCATGCAGCTAGAATTAACAGGCATAATATCAGTAATTTTCCAACCTGCCTCATACTCTGATTTGCATTCTTTATTCTGTGGAATAAACAGATAAAAAGGTGCTTCAGGGCTTAATTCTGCCCACTCAACTGTAGTCACATCATGTTCTTGAAGATAGCGATATTTATCTTGCCTTGAACCCCAAACATGAGTGTGATAAATCTTTGCCATAGTTGCTCAAAAAGGAAGGATACGAACTCTTGATTGTGTTTCATTAATTGTAATCAAAGCACCTAATTCGAGGAAATTGCGAGTTTGATTAATTGCATCAATAACAATAGTTTCTAAATAATCGGGTAAAACATTTTGAGTGCGAACTTGAATTACACTAGGTCTAATCGCCTGGGTTGCTGCTAGTAATGCCCCAAAGTCCAAATCGTGGGTGAAAACA
This sequence comes from uncultured cyanobacterium, assembly GCA_963793425.1. Lineage (GTDB taxonomy): Bacteria > Cyanobacteriota > Cyanobacteriia > Cyanobacteriales > CAWCAG01 > CAWCAG01. The sequence goes on from CAWCAG010000005.1 coordinate 1,120,994, forward strand.
ATATATTCGTGTGTACTTGCCCATTGCATAATCTCTCGATCTACTGCACCTGGATCGCCTACAGATGACCAATGAATAGCATCAATTTCATGTTTAGCAAATACATTTATCCAATCAGGTGAAAGGTTCATATCAATTAAAATCTTCACGATGCACTTAAAGGGATCTCTATTTCCTCAACACGCCATGCAGCATAGGCTAAAGACTCTTTTAAGTCTTGAAGTTCTAAATAAGGATAAGCTTGTAAAATTTCCTCATGGGTTCGCCCAACAGCCATCAAACCCAAAATCATACCGACAGTAACTCTCATCCCTCGAATACAAGGTTTACCTCCCATCACTTCTGGATTAAATGTAATACGTGCAAGTTTTTTCATTCTTCTTACTTCTGTAACTTTTCCATAGTTAGGGCATTTCTAAAAAGTTTACGCTTAAAGAAATCAACCTTTCACTTTCTCCAAACATTCTTCAAAGTCATCCCCTGCCCATCCATCCATGTTCTCTAACACCTCTAATAAGCTACTTGCGTTAGAAGGAGGCTGTTTAGTTTTTGTAGGCTGAGGATAACGAGACTTAAGAAAAACAAGGAAATCTAAAGTGATCGCTAAAATCTCTTCCGGGGCTTGGGCAATTTCTTGGCGTAACTGTTCTCGAATTGGTATTTCTGTAGATGTAAGTTTTGTTTCTAAATTTTGAGTTTCCATAATATTCCTGCCTCAATTAACAGACTTAGGGTATTTAACCATGATAGCGATCGCAACTCCTTGTTGAATATCAAAAACATTCTGATCAGAAGAGCCATCGGGAGAAACTTCTTTTTTCTTACTGTTGCCATGCAAATCTGTTAAATAAATCTCATCAAAAGTTTTCTCTAAACTCTGACGCATTCCCCGAAATGTAGGGTTATCTAAATAGCCATGATTAGTAATAAAAGCCAAAATACCGCAACCTGTGCGCTCAATGCGCCATTGCCCAAACCTGATAAATTTTACATAATCATCTTGCAAGCCTTTCGGATTTCTTTCCTTCAGTGGTTGACCGTCAACTTGATAGTAATCATTCACCAAACCCCTAATCCATTCCCCAGTATTCCCCGACTCATAGGAATAAGGAGGATTGCCCAACACCACCATCACCGGGGCATCTCGCTTAATTTCCGAGGCTTCATTGGCTTCTTGCGCCACAAACTGCCCAAACAAAACCTCAGACTTCTTCATCGCTTCATCTAGGGTATTGGTTAGATAAATACCTAACCTTTGTTTGTTCGTAAACTGGTAGCCCAATTCTTGTAATTGTAAACCTAATTTGAGGTGGGCGATCGCATAGGGAGCCATCAACAATTCAAAACCAAACAAGCGATTAAGCAAATGTTCCTGAACATAATTATCCCACTGATTCGTCATACCAATCGCTTCTAAATTGCGGTAAATCTGTTTAACCACTTCATACAAAAAAGTACCTGTACCCGTTGCCGGATCAAGAATTTGTACCCTCGGCTTTTGCGTTAGGGGATCTTTGGCATTATCAGCCAACCCTAGGGGCAAATCGAAATATTCCTTAAGAATCCTATCTACAGAACGAACCATAAAAGACACCACAGGTTCTGGTGTATAATAAACCCCTCGACTCTTTCGTAGCTTAGCATTGTACGCAGCTAGGAAAGTTTCGTAGAAATGTACCACCGGATCTTCTTGACGAGTACGTTGCCCAAAGTTCGCCAAAATACTGCCCATATCAACCTGAGACAGCAATTGCACCAAATCATCAATTGCCCAATCAATCTGACTCACTGCATCGGTTTCGACGATCGTATTAAACAATCGCTTCAAAAAAGGATTCGTAGCCGGAATATAAGTAGCTGCCGTGCGACGAGTAAAAGCTTCACCGCCGGGATTTTGAGCATGGCCTACCCTTGCAGCAAACAGCCCATAAGAAATAGTCTGGGCATACATATCCGCAAAGTCAGCATCATTAAGATTTGGTAGCAACACTTCACTAAAACCCTGCTTAAGCTGCTGCAACTCTCCCTCTTTTCCTTCTAAACTAAGAACAGTTGCAGTAGCTAAGCGAATTACCTTTGTTAACCTCGCCATCTGTTCGGCCAAATCTTCAGGGCTATGGATAATTTCGCCCTTATAGTTAAGAAACTGTTCCAACAGGGCAGCAGTTTTTTCTGTATCTTTTACTTCTAGTTTGTTGCCCTCACGTTCCGCTACAATCTCCTTAAGTCTACGTTTACCGTTAACATACCAACGAAACTCTAAATAATTAGTCAAAATCAGATTAGGAAACGCTTCTCGATAACGTTTTAGTTGCTCAGTTTTTTCCACCTGATTCAAATCTAAACCGACATCTTTCGCCTCGACATAGCCAATCAACAAATCCCGTTGCGTAACAGTAAAGTCAGGAATCCCCGCCTTATTGCCCTTCTCCTCAATCACCCCATCAATTCCTTGAGAGGGATTATCAAGCAAATCTTTCAAAGCGGGATAATGACTGCGTTCACTCCCTTTTTTGAGGTTCTTTTGAATCGACTTGAGGTAAGCAGTAAAGGAGATAGAGGGCATGGAGTCAGTTTTCTCATTGAGTTACTATTTCTATTATCTGATGCCAAAACCCCAAGAAGATTAAGCCGGAATAGTTATTTTCTCTTCCCCCGCCAAAGTAAAAGCCCCATGAACCGCTTTTAAAGCGATCGCACCTTGTTCTTCATCGACAACACAGCTAATTTTAATTTCTGAGGTAGTAATCATTTGAATATTAATTTTATCCTTAGCCAAAGCTGCAAACATCTTTGCTGCCACCCCTGGTTGCCCCACCATACCAGAGCCAACAATACTCACTTTCGCAATCTTAGTATCTACCAAAATTTCTCCGCACTGAAGCTCCTTTGCTACTGCTTGTAGGGTTTTCTGAGCAGTTTGAGCATCTCCTTGGGCTACAGTACAAGCAATATCGCGACAAGCAACCCCATTAATGATTCGGCAGCGTTGGGATTGAATAATCATATCCACACTAATATTTTCCTTCGCTAACAAGCTAAACACCTTTGCTGCCATACCAGGTTGATCAGGGATATGTCGAATAGCAAGACGGGCTTGGTTAACATCAAGGGCAACTCCCCTCACTGGTACTAGTTGCCCCTTTGCCTTCCTCGGTTGAGTTTGCCGAATTGCTGAACTATTAATTTCAAAAGCACGACACAAAGCTGTTGCAGCGCGATCGCTATCTTCCTGGTGGATAATACAGCTAACCTTAACCTCAGAAGTGGAGATCATTTCGATATTAACTCCAGCTTCTGCCAGTGCCGTAAACATCTTAGCTGCAATCCCAGGGCGGCCAATCATTCCTGCCCCAGAAATAGTAATCTTAGCAATACCTCGCTCTACCATCACCTCTGCTTCATTGTGGCTAGTACCCATTTGAGAGCGCAAAGCAGGGGCGATCGCTTCGGAGACAGCCTCTGCTTGATTGAGAACAGCGTTTACCACAGTGAAGGCAATATCATTGCTATTCCCTTCATGGATCGATTGAATAATTAAATCCACATCAACATTTTGTTGGGAAATTTCTCCGAATAATTGAGCAGCAATACCGGGGCGATCTGGAACTCGCAACAGAGCAACTTTGGCTTGATCCGTATCCAATTCCACACCATCCACCGCTTTGGTGATTTCCAAACCTACCAAAGAACGAGGTTTGGGGCTAGGGGAAACCACCTTTGTTCCTGGTTCATCACTCCAGCTTGAAAGTACTAGGAGGGGAACACCATAATTACGGGCAATTTCCACCGCACGGGGATGCAACACCTTAGCCCCTAAACTAGCTAACTCCAACATCTCATCACTAGTAATTTGCTCCAACAACCTTGCTGACGGTACAATGCGAGGGTCAGTGGTGAGGATGCCAGGGACATCGGTATAAATTTGGCAACAATCAGCTTTTAAGGAGGCTGCTAAGGCAACAGCAGTAGTATCAGAACCTCCTCTTCCCAAGGTGGTTATTTCCAATTCTTCTTTACTCGTTATACCCTGGAAACCAGCCACCACCAAGACTTTGCCTTCTCCTAAATGGCGCTGCATCCTTTGGGTATTGATCTCCAAAATCCGAGCGCGACTATAGGCAGCTTCTGTAACGATACCAACTTGAGCCCCAGTAAGAGAAATAGCAGGTTGTCCCAATTCTTGCAAAGCCATACTTAATAGGGCAATGGAAACCTGTTCCCCCGTAGAAAGGAGCATATCCATTTCCCGACGACTAGGATGACTAGAAATTTGTTGGGCTAAACCAACTAGAGTATTAGTGGTTTTTCCCATAGCAGAAACCACTACTACTACTGAATTACCACCTTGAATTGTTTTGCAGATCCGTTGAGCAACTGCTTGAATCCTTTCTACGGAACCAACGGAAGTACCACCGTATTTTTGGACGATTAGAGCCATGAACTTAAGAGTAAGTAATAAGTAATAAGTAATAAGTAATAAGTTTGATTTCTTGTTTTTCCCGGAAATTAACTAAACTTTTTAACTTAATTACTCGCATTCGTGATTTATTTAGATAGAATACTACAAATCAAGTTCATTAAGGATGAATTCCTAAATTCCCTTAACTTTATGACGAAATGTCATTGTTTCTTTTGATGAAGGTAGCAATCTCCCAAGCTTTTGTTCTTAGCTCATTTAGAAGATTGTTCTTCTCTATGTAGCCAGGTTTCCAGGCAAATTTACCATCCTTCAAGCCTTGACAAATAACCAAATCATTGAATGAACCCATTCCTCCATAAGCACCAAGAAGATATTCGATCCCTGAATAATCTGAGTTCAATAATCTTCTCTTCGATTCTACTATCTGGCTGTGCCAACCAGTTTCTCCATCACTATCAAGTAAGGATGCTATTTGATCGAGGACAGCAATAAGTTGTTCTATTTGGGAATCCATTTCCGTACATTTTTTCTCCTTTGTAGCTGCTATAACTTAAAATCTCATCTCTGACAGCTTGCTAGTTGGCGGTAAATCTAAAGGGATAGCCCCCAACAAACCTTTACGAAAATCATTTAACAGTTGACAAGCTGCCCTTTCTTGGTCACCTTTGTAATTAAGTTGAGCTAGTTTATCTAAATACTCTTCCCCACTAAACTCATCAGCTTCTAATTGATAGCGAGATTGCAAAGCATCAGCAAAATCAAGTTCTTGTAACAATTCCACAAAAGCAACTGCAACCCTTTGGTTATCATAGGATGCTTCTCCTATATCATCACAAATAGCCAACTTAATAGCATCTTCTTGATCCTCCAAGCGCCAAGGAATAACTCCCGGTGCATCCAACATCTCGATTTGGTCTGAAATACGTACCCAATGGAGTTGCTTCGTTACCCCCGCACGACGGGCGCTAGCCACAGCTTTACGACCTACCAAACGGTTAATCAGAGCAGATTTACCCACATTAGGAAAACCAATCACAACAGCACGAACTGGACGAGGGCGCATCCCGCGATCGCGCCTACGTTGGTTCATCTGCTTCCCTGCATTCTGGGCTGCTTTGATGATTTGTTTAATCCCTTTACCTTTTTGGGCGTTGGTAAAATAAACTTCTTCTTCTTCTAATTGGAACCATTCTTGCCAAGCTTGTTTAAGATCAGCAGGAATCATATCCACTCGATTAACTACAAGTATTTTGGGCTTATCATTAATCCAATCTTCTACTTGAGGATGATGGGAAGTAAAAGGAATTCTCGCATCCAAAACTTCTAAGACAACATCAACACGCTTGAGTTGTTCTTTGAGTTGTCTTTCTGCTTTGGCAATATGCCCCGGATACCATTGAATGAGCATTTAATTGTTGGTTGCTAATTGCTAATTGCTAATGGTAACAAATAGAGGTACTCCAAACACAAATGAATTGCCCCTAACTTGAAGACTTAGACGCTCTTATAAAACCTCTATGGCTAGGGATTTAATAATTGTATACTTTTAAAAAGGCAAAAAACAGGGATACAATCTTGCTGCATCCCTACTTAAAAAATCAATTGATTGTTGTATATTTATGGAGCTAAAGCGCTACCCCGCAACAAGCTACCGATAGTTTTAGCCGTAATCTTCATTTGAATTAAAGGATTAGCGGGAACTACAGTTTTGTAAAGGTAACTATCAAAAGTCAGCTTCTGTACATCTTCATCAGCACACATCTCTACAAAAGCTTCCCTAGTAGCATTGGTGCGATAAAAGACTCTTTGTAAGATATCTAATACCTTGTAAGTCATACCATACTTCTTATCCCAATGCTTGAGGTAGAGTTTCAGATCCGCTTCTGTAGGAATGGTAGCACCGTTATTGGAGGTTTCCACAATAGTTTCGGCACACATCCGGGCGGATTTAGCAGCAAAGTAAATACCTTCACCAGAAGATTTAGTAACTGTACCGGCAGCATCTCCCACCAAAGCAACTCTACCCTGCACTCTGCGGGGTCTAGGATGCTCAGGAATAGGATGAGCTTCTACTTTGATTATTTCGCCCCCAGCTAACCTTTTAGAGGCACGGGCGCGGATACCAGCTTGTAGCTTTCTGATATCTGCTTTATTAACCTTCATTGTGCCAGTACCGACAGCAACATGGTCATATTTGGGGAAAACCCAAGCGTAGAAGTCGGTGGAAACATCATCGCCGACATACATTTCTGCCAAGTTATGGTAATAAGCCATCTTATCTTCTGGCAAACGAATCCTTTCTTGGAAGGCGATCGCATAGTTATAATCCCCAGCATCAATGGCTTTGGCGATGCGAGAATTAGCCCCATCTGCCCCAATAACCACATCAGCCTTTAAGGTTTTCATAACCCCCATTTTGCTACCGTTGGAGTGGTCTGCATAATGGAGAGTGTAAGGCTGTTTATCTGAAGAAGGAATATCTAATTTATAAACAGTACCGTTAATTAAATTTGCCCCTAATTTAGCGGCGCGATCACGCATGAAGCCATCTAAGACTTCCCGGCGACACATACCAATATATTCACCTTCGTTTTTAATATTGATATCAACCTCGACATTAGATGGCGAGATCATTTTCATATTTCTGACCTTACGGTCAATAATTTTTTCTGGTAAATCAAATTCGCTCACCATACAAAGAGGAATTGCCCCTCCGCAAGGCTTCGCATTATCTAGCTTACGCTCAAATAAATAAGTTTCAATACCCGCTTTTGCTAAGACTTCAGCAGCCGAAGAACCAGCCGGCCCTGAACCAACAACAGCAACCCTTAATACCAAGGTCTTTCTCCTTTTCGCTCCTTTAGCTACGAAAAGCATCCTATCACGAGGATTTCGTCTTGGCCAGCTTCAGCCTAACGTTGCAATAGAGCTTAACAACAATGGTAATAATACTTAACAGTTATCAATGAGCAGTTATTAATGATTAGTTATTAGTTGTCAGTTACTGTTTCCCTATATATGCTAGGCTAGCTCCGATTAATAGTGCTTGTGGGGAGTGAGATTATGGCTAAATTAAAGGTGGGTTTGTTGTTTGGTGGTTGTTCTGGTGAACATGAAGTTTCTCTTAGTTCGGCAGGGGCGATCGCAACAGCTTTAAGTAAAGGAGAAAATGCTGCTAAATATGAGGTATTGCCTTTTTATATTCAAAAAGATGGTATATGGCAAGCTGGGGAAATTGCTCAAAAAGTATTAGACTCAGGAAAACCTCGCCAGGAAACAGGGGGTAATCTCTGGAGTTTTCCTCCCCAAGCAGCAGAGATTGAAGTTTGGTTTCCTATACTCCATGGCCCCAATGGCGAAGATGGGACAATTCAGGGCTTACTTACTCTTATGCAGGTTCCTTTTGTCGGTAGTAATGTTTTAGGATCTGCTGTAGGAATGGATAAGCTGGCGATGAAGTCTGCTTTCTCTACTTTAGGACTTCCCCAAGTTAAATACATGGCGGTTTCCCGTGAGGAAGTATGGTCAAACCCCTGCGTATTCACGAAACTTTGCGATGATATCGAAGAAAAGTTAGGTTATCCCTGTTTTATTAAACCAGCTAACTTAGGTTCTTCTGTCGGTATTACTAAAGCGAAAACCCGTAGTGAGTTAGAAGCGGCTTTAGATAGTGCCGCTAGTTATGACCGACGCATAATAGTAGAAGCAGGAGTAGAAGCGAGGGAAGTAGAATGTGCTGTTTTGGGTAACGATAATCCCAAAGCCTCTGTACCCGGAGAAATCACCTTTAACAGTGAGTTTTATGATTATGAAACCAAGTATACCGAAGGCAAAGCAGAGTTAAAAATTCCTGCCCCAGTTTCTCAAGAAATTACCACTAAAATGCAAGAAATGGCTATTGAAGCTTTTCTGGCTGTTGATTGCGCGGGATTAAGTAGAGTTGATTTCTTCTATGTAGAAAAGACTAGGGAAATTTTCATCAATGAAGTGAATACTCTTCCTGGTTTTACTGCCACGAGTATGTATCCTCAACTTTGGGAAGCTACAGGTATTCCTTTTTCAGAGTTAGTTGATAAGTTAATTCAGTTGGCTTTGGAGCGAAAGTAAGGCAAATTATCAAAAGAGGACATACCGAAAACGAACCACGATAGTTGAACCCAAAGCAATAGCAAAATGAACTCCCATCGGCCAACCTATAGAAACCAAAAACCAGTTTAAAAATTGCTCCAACTCTGGAGATACAAAGTCAAATATACTCATCGCACCAAAGACGAGATTAAGAAATATAGCAATGGGCAAGTAGATCGGAGGAAGCCAGAATAAGAGCATTCCTGACCCTGGGGCTGTCGAAGCACCTTTACTAAGCAACCTAAACAGAGCAATCCCAATACAAACGAAGAGGAATATCAGGCCACTTTGAGAGAGGAGTACAGCTTTAGGGGCTGCAATGGTTTTGGCAATGCTGGCAAAGCAAGTCAGAGGCACAAAAACTATTCCCAAAGGTAACCATCCCCAACTCATGGGATTAACTAGAGATTTATAGCAGTCAGATAATATTGCTCTAAGCTCTAATCTAGATTTGATACTATAAGGGGCGAAATTGGAATTTTTCCAAACTTCCCGTAACCCTTTAAATTGCAGAATGAGGCCAATAATTAGCCAAAAGCTACCCAAGATTAAGACTAAAAGAGGCTGGCTTGTTTGAATTAGCTCTAGTACGGTAAAACCTATAAGTGTTAGTGAAGGTAGTACCAATAGTAATTTCCAATCGGCGATCGCATAGCTGAACTTTGTAAAATTTGCAAAAGCTATCAGGAGGGCAAGAATAAAGAAGACAATAATATTAAGTAGGAACATAGGAGTAAATAAATTAGGGACTCATTCTTTTTTATCCTCTTTGAGGGTGAAAATAACCCTTGGATGTGTACCTTAGTAAATTGGAGGCATAGATTAGTTATCAAGGATTTATTGAGATGATTTCTTGTTAATTCTGTTCTGTTCGTAAAACTCTAAACGGCTGATTGCGACTCTCCCATGTATGAATAAGCGAGTAAAGTTGTGTTTGTTGGAAATAAACTTCTTCATAGGCAAGTCGCAAGCTACGTTCAAGATTAATAGGGTTAACATCAGCAGTATTGTTAGAGCCAATAGTTTAAAGTAAATTGGAGTTTCGATCTTGCGGAGTAGCAAGGCGATCAAAGTCCGCATCAACAATTGCTAAAATTCCCTTAAAATTCGATTCCTTCTCCAATATTTCCAAAATAGAAATTGCCCGCAATTTACTAGAAGGTTTTCCTGAAGTAGTTACTAACTCACAGCTTGAGTTATTAACAAAACGCTCATAAAATATTTTATCTGAACGCCCTTCTACTAATAGAAATGTTCCCTGATAAATACTTCGTCTTAAACGGATTTGGTTAGCAACACGGTCAACTGTAAGTAGATTCCTCACTATTCTGGCCTCTTCAGTTCAACCGTTAAGTCCCAACGATCTTGAATAATATCTGGTGAATGAGTAGCCATTAAAATATCTAAGTCTGCAAGTTTAGTTATTTCTTTTAAATCCTCTAAAAACTGAATCTGCCATCCTACATGAAGAGAAAGTTCAGGTTCATCAATCATTACTAATGAGTTAGGTTGAACTTTAAACAGTAATTCATATAAAAGGACTAGTTCATGTTGTTCGCCTGATGAGAGATCAGTTGGTGAAAGTTTTTTTGCCTCAGTAGATGAATCATCATAGAGTGTTGCGAAAATAAATCCTTTGTCTTTGCTAAACTTTATCTCTTTATAAGAGTAAGCAAATTTCTTATTGATAATTCTCCTTAGTAAGTCAATTTTTCTGGCAGTTTCCGCAAATACATTTAGTTTTTTCTCTACATTTTCAACATAGACAGATAAAGCATTTTTAGTACTTTCATCTATGTCTTGAGCTTGAATTTGAAATTCTGCTTCTTCTTCTTTATCTAAAAGTCCTACTTCTATAAGACGAGAACGAGTTGACTCCAATTTATTTAATTTTTGACGAAGTTCTTCATCTGTTAAGTCTACCGAGGGTTGCTGTTTAACAACCCTCAAAGGAAACGTTCTATAATTCTAAATTCCCTAAAAGGAATCTTTTGCAGTTCTGAATATTGGGAATTAAAGAAGCCATTGATGGGTTGACAGTTTGTTTCCATAAACTAGATTGAATGTCCATCATTTGAGAAACTACTGGCATGAGATTCAGGTGCGATCGCTTACAGTCGTAATTTGAAGTTGACGGCTGAACAAGTGCTGAGAATGAGATATGAATAATTTAACAGACTTTCTATTGAAACGTCCTGGCTATGCCGTCAAGCGCCTCATACCAGAAGATGCAGATATTCTTCAGAGACTATATGAGCAATGCAGAGAGTTTTTCATCTTAACTGATGGGCTGCCATCTTCACCGACGGCGGCTCGTGAAGAATTTGATGATGTACCAGAAAGCAAAACCCCAGAGGACGTTTACATCTTTGGCTTGTTTGATGCAGAGAACAACTTATTAGGCGCGATCGCAGCAGTGCAGCACTATCCTGATACCCAAACTTGGTGGATTGGGCTAATGATACTTGCTCCTGAATACAGATGTCAAGGCTTAGGAGCAGATTTTTACAGGGCATTTGAGCATTGGATTGCAGCCCAGGGAATATCCCAAATATCTTTGGTAGCCCTTGAAGAAAACAAGCTAGGGTTGCAGTTTTGGCAGAAAATGGGGTTCGAGGTGATTCGCAAAACACCCCCGCGACAATACAAAGCCAAAACCCATGAGGTTTATGTATTAAGCCGTGCAATTGGTAGAATTGGTTAAGCCACAAGCAGAAGTGACTATGAAGCCATGAAGTAAAAATCAATTCTCCAGCCTGGGGATCTTTTTGCAATGGAGTTCTTTTTCTTTTGAACTTCCCATTAGATTTAGACAGGTAGAGAAGTAGGAAAAGTAAAAGAAGGAGAGAGATTTAATAAAGTAGGATTTATGTAATCGCTTTGCATACCATAGTCGTACATTGCATACTCTATTTGGAGAATGAGGCGATCTTGTTTTTTGGGGGTAATTCCTTTGTGGAAATAAAGGGGATCTTCAACAAAACCAAAACCTGCTTCACCACAAATAGTCAGGATATTTTCCTGCCCATAATATTGAGCTATTTCTACATCTGAATACCCTCTACGAATTAGTTCGTGAGTTAACTTTTTTCTCGGCAGACTGTACGTAACAAAAACATGAGGCCCGCTCTCGTCATCTACTTTAGTGATGTAGAAGAAAAATTTCAAGAAACGAGAATCATCTAAATCATAATGAAAAACTTGGGCAGCTTTACGTTGGCTAAAAAAGTCTGTGTTTCTAGCAAAACTCCACCACAACTGGTTGCCAATGTGGTAAGGTTGTGTTCCTAAATATTGCTCTGCGATCGCTAATAATTTAGGATCACGGGCTAATTTGGCAATTCCAGGACAATTTAAACCTGTATTAAAATAGTTTCCGGTAGAAAGGTTTTGTTGTATATATGATCAGGGAGATATTCTTTTTGCCCATAATAAAAACCTTGTTGAGCTTTTCTATTCCCATAGCAAGGACTGTTTAAAGCGAAATCAAGAATTTCTTGACGCAAGTTTGCTGGTAAATTAATTCCCAGAGAAATACCCTGTGTTGTTAAAGAAGTGACAACTTGCTCTATGCTTGATTCACTAAATAAAGTCTGAGTTTGAGTAATACTTTTTGAGGGAGAATAAGAGAATTGTCGCCAAGAATTGAATAAAGTGCGTATGAATGTGAAGCTACATAAATAGCGCATAAATAACCATTGAGGATTAAGAGTTAAACCTTTATAAAGTTCAACTGAGTGTTCTCGCAAGCTATATAATCTATGGGTTAGTTTGGGGATTAATTTTACTATCATGTAACTTAGGTTAGAGAGTGTTGGCTTGAATGTTCTGACAATAATAACTAATTATAAGTTTCTTGGTTAAAAGAGTTGTAAAGTAAGATTATCAGCTAGTGTTTTACTCTCAATGACAGAAATAAAGAAGAGTAAAAAGGGTTTAAATTTGTTAGGAAAAACGGCAGGATATTCAAGCATAATTTAATGATTGACAATTGCCATGTCCACCGCAGGCTTGGCCTACGCAACTTTAACCAGTCAAAAACGTGCAGTATTTGAAGCTTCAGAAATTTATTTAATGAGGGGAAAACAACCAATAAAAGTAGGAAAAACAAAAAGTGTAGGGCAAGGTAATTTGTCTTTAATAGCACAAAATGCAGGACACATTCGTTTACTGCATTAAAACAATCTTTAGCGCTGTTTAGTCAGTGCTAAATTTAGCCATAATGGTAAGTTTGTTATTACTTGATCACGGGATGGGGCAGCGAAGGTGTGGAAGTTTGAACCCTAATGCTTTCCTCTTTCAGTTTGCTTCAAAGCCATACTCCTCAAACACGGCTTTAGCTTCAGCAGAGAAAAGAAATTCAACCAATTCCTTAGCTACTTCAGGGTTGGCACTATCCTTAACCACGGCGACAGGATAAACAATGGCAGAGTGACTGCTTTCTGGGGCGATCGCAACTATTTTTACATCAGGGGCAACCGTAGCATCAGTTAAATAAACAATTCCGGCATCAACATTACCTGTGGCCACATAATAGAGAACCTGACGCACATCTTTACCATAGACCACTTTAGCTTGAATAGCAGTACTAATCTGCAAACTCTTGAGAATTTCCTGGGCATACTTACCAGCAGGGACACTTTCCGGTTCCCCTAAAGCAATCTTCTTTACTGCTTCGGTGGTTAAATCGGCAAAGCTATTAATGGTTTGGTTATCCTGGGGAACAATTAATACCATTTGATTTTCAAGTAAATTCTGGCGAGTCCCCTTCAGCAACAAACCTTTATTTTGCAAAGTATCCATCTGTTGGCTTGCAGCAGCAAGAAAAACATCTACCGCCGCACCCTGTTCAATTTGTCGTTGTAGAGAACCAGAAGAAGCAAAGTTATAGGTGATAGTGGTTTGAGGGTGCTTCTGTTCGTATAAAGGCTTGATGGTTTCTAAAGCATCCTTAAGACTAGCTGCTGCGGAGATTGTTAATTCTGTGTTTTGCGAAAGATTATTTTGACGACAGCTAATCAATAAAAAAGTTAAGCAGATTCCCAAAAATGCCAATCGCCAATAATTTTTCTTGTTGTAACCCATAAAATTCAGTTTAACAATTAGCAACTAGCAACTAGCCATTAACAATTAGCCATTAGCCATTAGCCAAATATAAAGGTAAAATAGTGAGTCTCAACAATCTGCTCTACTAATGCCAACTCAACCTACTAAAATTATTGTATTAGATGACGACCCCACAGGTTCTCAAACCGTTCATAGTTGTTTGTTATTGATGCACTGGGATGTAGAAACCTTGAGGTTAGGCATTCAGGATCAATCTCCTATCTTTTTCATCCTTACTAATACCCGTGCCTTAACTCCCCAAAAAGCAGAGGCTATGACGCGGGAAGTTTGCCGAAATCTTAACCAAGCTTTGAAAGCAGAAGAGGTAAAAGATTTTCTGGTGGTTAGTCGTTCTGATTCTACCTTGCGGGGACATTATCCGGTAGAAACCGATGTGATTGCTGAAGAATTAGGGCCTTTTGATGGTCATTTTCTCACCCCAGCTTTCTTTGAAGGGGGCAGAATCACTCGTGATAGTGTACATTACCTGATGGTTGCGGGAAAGGAAGTCCCCGTCCATGAAACAGAGTTTGCCCAGGATTCTGTTTTTGGCTACCACCATAGCTATTTACCAGATTATGTAGCAGAGAAAACCCAAGGTAGAATTAAGAGTGAGGAAGTAGAACGCTTTTTATTACCAGATATTCGCCAAGGTTGTCAGGAGAAATTAAAGAAATTAACGGATAATCATTGTGGTGTGGTGGACGCAGAAAGCCAAGCAGATTTAGACCGTTTTGCCACAGATGTCTTAGCTGTAGCCACAGAAGGAAAACGCTTTTTATTCCGCAGTGCCGCTAGTTTATTAACTTCCTTAGCCAATTTAGGTCAACAGCCTGTTGCAGCCAAAGATATGGCCCAGTATACACCGACAGATCAACCCGGTGTAGTTTTGGTAGGTTCCCATGTTGAGAAAACTACTCAACAATTAACGCAATTACTGAAAGAATCAGAAACGGTTGGTATAGAGGTAGAAGTAGCTAAGTTAAGGGATGATTCTCAAATCAAAGATGAATTGTTACAAAAAGTCCTCACAGAAGTAAAAAAAGTTCATTCTCAAGGCAAAACTCCCGTTATTTATACTAGTCGAGAAGAATTAACTTTTGAGAATATCCAGAAACGCTTAGATTTTGGTGCAGATGTTTCTCAGCTATTAATGGATATTGTTAAGGGATTACCGAAAGACATTAGCTTTTTAATTAGTAAAGGAGGAATCACTTCCAACGATGTTCTTAGTACTGGTTTAAACTTAAGATCCGCTAGACTATTAGGTCAAATTCTACCCGGATGTTCTTTAGTTAAAACAGATTCTAATCACCCCCAATTCCCCAATCTCCCCGTAGTATTATTCCCCGGTAACGTCGGTGATGAGCAAGGGTTAGCAACCGCTTATAAACGACTAAGGAGTGACAAGGTGACTGGAAAGTAATAAGTAATAAGTAATAAGTAATAAGTTAAGAATATACCATTCCCGATTCTCTCTTTATCTAGCAGATGTCTAATGTTTAATGACCAATCCAAGTAGGGTGCTGTTAGCCGTAGGCGTAACGCACCATCGAATCAGATAAATGTTAAATGTTAAATGTTAAATGTTAAATGTTAAATGTAAAACGTTCCCAGGTAAGTTTAAAAAGTCAAGGAGAACAGCTACAGTTAATTTTACCTAGCCAACCTGTAGAACCTGGAGAAAATAATTGGTCTGAAGTTTGGTTGCAATTAAAGCATCGCTTAAATGGTAGCGAAAAGTTTTGGCAACCGGGTACAAAAGTCCATTTAGAAGCGGAAAACCAGTTACTTGATGGTAGACAACTCCAAGCTATTTCTGATGCCCTGCAAGCAGTGGAATTAAAGCTGGAGAAGGTTTATACCTCAAGACGACAAACGGCAGTGGCTGCGGCGACGGTAGGTTATTGCGTAGAACAAAATGTTCCTGCTTCTTCATTTACTTCTGCCCCAGAAGCAAATGATAGCCCACCTTGGGCCGAACCGTTATATTTACAAACTACCATCCGTTCGGGAGTAGAAATACGTCACCCCGGTACGGTAATTGTTTTAGGAGATGTTAACCCAGGAGGGGCGATTATTGCCGCAGGAGATATTTTTGTTTGGGGCCATTTACGGGGTATTGCCCATGCTGGTTCTCAAGGGAATCGCCAATGTCGGATTATGGCTTTACAAATGAAGCCTACCCAGTTGAGAATTGCCGATGATGTAGCTAGAGGCCCCGCCCAAAATCCTCAGCAACTTGAACCGGAATTAGCCTATGTAACTAAATCGGGTATTCATCTTACCAAAGCTCTTGATTTTATGAGAACTCACTCTTTTGCTGATCAAAAGGTTGGTTGGACGAATTCTTGACTAAAATATTGAAAATCAAAAACTAAAAATTAATATGGTTAGAACTATTGTCATCACTTCCGGTAAAGGAGGGGTGGGTAAAACTACTGTTACTGCTAATTTAGGGGCGGCGATCGCGAAAAGGGGTCATAAAGTAGCCTTGGTTGATGCAGATTTTGGACTGAGAAACTTAGATTTACTCCTCGGTTTAGAAAATCGGGTTGTTTATACTGCCGTGGAAGTTATTTCTGGGGAGTGTCGTATAGAACAAGCTTTAGTTAAGGATAAACGGCAACCGGGACTCGTTTTGTTACCAGCAGCACAAACCCGTAACAAAGAAGCTGTCACCCCAGATCAAATGAAGGCAACTATTGCCCAATTGAGTAAAAAATTTGATTATATTCTCGTTGATAGTCCCGCCGGCATTGAATTAGGTTTTCGCAATGCGATCGCAGCAGCTAATGAAGCTATCATTGTTACTACCCCAGAAGTATCGGCGGTGCGAGATGCAGATCGGGTGATTGGTTTGATTGAAGCCAATAATATCAAAAAAATTCGCTTAATTGTCAATCGCCTCAAGCCAGCTATGGTACAGGTAAATCAAATGATGAGTGTAGAAGATGTCTTAGAAATTCTCGCTGTACCTTTAATTGGAGTTGTTCCCGATGATGAGAGGGTTATTGTTGCTAGCAATAAAGGCGAACCCTTAGTTTTATCAGAACAAATCACCTTACCAGGCATGGCTTTTGATAATATTGCTCGTCGTCTAGAAGGGGAGAAAGTTCCGTTTTTAGATTTAATGGCAGCCCACGATAATATTCTTAACCGTGTTAAGCGTTGGTTTCAGTAAGTAATAGGTAAGAGGGGATGAAGAAAAGTGAATAGGAATTTTTTTAGACTTAATTTACAACAAATGCTATCAAAGGGGTCATCTTCATGATCAGCGAACTTCTCGAACGACTTTTTAATTTTAAATCAACCAGTAGTCGCAGCCAAGCGAAAAATCGCCTTAAGCTCATTATTGCTCATGATCGCGCCGGTTTAAGCCCAGAAGTACTTAATTCTATGCGCCAAGAAATCTTGGAAGTAGTAGCCCGCTATGCAGAAATAGACATGGATCATTCTGAATTTTCTTTAGAAAGCGACCAAAGAGCTACAGCACTGATTGCTAGTTTACCAATTAGACGCATTAAAGAGCAATCAACTAATTGATTTTCTTATCTAAGATTCAGTTCTTTTTAGATAAAACTCGCTAAAATATATTCTATCGTTGGAAATTATCTTAGCTATAAGAACAAAAACTGAGGCAAATGATAAATGCTATTGGGAACTTTATTAAATTCACCTAAGTCAAAACCGACTAAATAGGCAAAAGTTTACAACTAAAAAGCTAAAGCAATTAGCCAGCTTAGCAAAAAATTATGTCCTTAAAAAGCTTTATTAAGAAGACTTTTTTAAAGGCTTATTTTTCTTTTTTTTCTGCTTCATATCTCTAATTAACTCTTAAGAGTTTTATAGCTACTTATTCTTAAGTTAGTTAATCAATTTATTAATCTACCAGGTAACGAGTCTCTATTGTATGAACATCTCTTTTTATAAACATTTCTCAACCTATTTAGTTAGTGCCGCAACATTATTTGTTGGTACAACCTTTATTCCCTCAGCCCAAGCAACTACTCTTACTGGCTTTTCCACCAGTGGCAATCAAATGGGCGGCATGAAAGTAACAGTAAATTTCTTCAATGGTACTTCTCAAACTTCCACTTGGCAACCTTTAGGGGGAGAATTAGGAGGGGCTTCTGGTTCTGGTTGGTCACTCAATCAAAGTGGAAATACTTATGGTTCTTTCAATAATCCTTGGAACTTTAGCTATACAGGTGGTAGTAGCGTAGCTGCTTTATTCATCGACGCTGTTGACGGCAACACAGTTTTTGATATTGTTTCCAGTAACACCTCAAGCCAGAATACACCAAATTCTGCTGAAGGTTGGCCATTTCAAACCTCCTATGGCACTGCCCCTAGCCGTTATGGTTACTCAGTTCCTATTGATATTTCCAAAGGAGACTTATTTGGCAGATTATCTCTATTTTGGGATAGTGGTTTTTCCGGTAGTATGGGCTTTCTTGCCGATACAGACAGTGGTAAGGCTGATGATCCTGTAACAGCAAGAGATCCTATACCTGCTTTGCCTCCTCCACCTAATGTTGCACCCACCGCAGGTATATCTATCCCTAGAATCAATGAAGGACAAAATGCCACTGCTTACCTTTCCGCCACTGATCCTAATACAGATAGTATTAATTTTTACCTCAATGGTAATTATGTAGGGACAGACGCAACTACCTCTGGCACTCGCACTTTAAATACTAATTTAGGCTTTTTTGCTGATAATGGCACTGTTGGCTACACTAATCAAGTTCAAGACTCTCAGGGGGCTTGGAGTGCTGTAGTTGCTGCGAACCTCATTGTCGATAATGTTGCCCCTGTTCTCACTCAATTTGACCTTTCTGCCTATACAATCAATGAAGGTGAATCTGTATCAGCTTTCTTGAGTAGTACAGATCCTGGGGCAGATTCCATTAACTTTTTTCTAAATAGTGGTTATATTGGTACTGATTTAAACACATCTGGTACTCGTAGTTTTAATCATGATTTAGGAACCTTTGCTGATGAAGGAATTTTTACTTATACAGCAAAATCTCAAGATAAAGATGGCGATTTTAGTGAAGAAATAATCAGAAACTTAAAGGTTTTAAATGTTGCCCCAACTATAGTTAGTTTGACATCAGATTTAGAAATTTACCAAGAAGAATTCTTCATGTTTGATGCTGTGGCTACTGACCCAGGAGTTAATGATATTTTGACCTATATGTGGGACTTGGATGGGGATGGTGAATATAATGATTTCCTTGGTAATAGCGGCAATTGGTCTTTTACTGATGTGGGGATTCAAACTGTTGGTTTAAAAGTAACTGATGGCGATGGTGGCGAAGCTTTTTCTTCTTTTAATGTTACGGTCAATCAAGTACCGGAACCCTCTTCTATTCTTGGTATTTTGGCGTTAGGGGCGGGAGGCTTTTTGATGAAACGTAAAAAGAATCAGTCTTCTCATTAGTAAATACAAGGGGGGCATCTCAATATTTGTAAAAACACGCTTATTTTAAAAAGAATCTTCCTCTTCTAAATCATCCGAAGAGTTCTGAACAATGAAAAAGCAACGACTATACTTCGCCCCTGGCTCTAAATTCCAACTACCAACCCAAGGATTTACTGGATTGTTATCCTCTGCTGTAAAGTTTACAGCAACCTCATACTGACCAGGTTCAAGGATATATCTTCCCACCAGCCCCTTGTCAGGGCAGGATTCTGGAGGTTCACCGAAAATAATGGGTTTGAAGCCCCGTCCTTTTAGGACGGCTTTTTATTGATTATTGAGGCCCACGACCATAAAGATAAGTTAACTCTTTGAGGCGATCGCACAACTGTTGGTTTAAATCCCCACTTTTGTAACGCCAAGCCCAATTACCTTCAGCCTTACCCGGAGCATTCATTTTCCCTTCTGTACCTAAGCCCAAAACATCTTGTAAAGGAATAATCGCATTATTAGCTATGGTACTTAAAGCCAGGCGAATTAGGCTCCAATGTATGCCTTCTGGACAAATACAACCCAAATAATCAATCACTCGTTGTTTTTCTTTTTCACTACGCTCTTCATACCAGCCCACAGTTGTATTATTGTCATGAGTTCCTGTATAAGCGACACAGTTACGGGAAGCGTAGTTAAAGGGTAAAAAAGCGTTAGCACGGTCAGAATCAAAAGCAAACTGTAAAATCTTCATCCCCGGAAAGCCAAACTTATCCCGCAAAGCTTCTACTTCTGGGGTAATCACTCCCAAATCTTCGGCAACAATAGGAGGCTGCCCTAATTTCTCCCTGAGTAGGGTAAAGAAAGCCTCTCCAGGGGCTTCAATCCATTTTCCTTCAGTAGCAATGGTTTCTCCCTTTTCCACTGCCCAAAACGCTTCAAAGCCCCGGAAATGATCAATACGCATAACATCTACATAATCGAGCATTCCTTCAATACGTTGTATCCACCACTGAAAATCATTTTTCTCTAGTTGTTCCCAGTCATAAACAGGATTGCCCCAAAGTTGCCCTGTGGCACTAAAATAATCGGGAGGAACCCCCGCCATCAAAGCTGGTTCTTTTGTTTCTTCATCTAAGCAAAAAATTTCTTGATGGGCCCAGACATCAGCGCTATCATGGGCAACATAAATGGGAATATCCCCAAAAATTCTGACTCTTTTTTCATTTGCATAAAGTTTGAGATGCGACCATTGACGAAAAAATTCTGACTGGAGGTACTTATGATGAAAAATCTCTTGCTCAAGCTTTTGTTGCCACTTAGAAATAGCGACGGGTTGACGTTGGGAAATCTCTTCTTCCCAATTATTCCAACTAGCACCTTTTTGATCAGCTTTTATGGCCATAAACAGAGCATAATCATCTAGCCAATAACTATGGAGAGTACAAAATTTTTCAAATTCTGCCTTTCTCGACTCAG
Organism: uncultured cyanobacterium; assembly: GCA_963793425.1. Taxonomy (GTDB): domain Bacteria; phylum Cyanobacteriota; class Cyanobacteriia; order Cyanobacteriales; family CAWCAG01; genus CAWCAG01. The sequence goes on from CAWCAG010000005.1 coordinate 1,141,549, forward strand.
AAGCCCTGCTCTGAAAATTATCGCTAGCCTTTTCCAGCAAAGGCATCTTAGTTTCAATAACTAAATCGAAATCTACCGAATCTACAGGAAATTCTGGTAAATTAGCTAAATCTGCTTCATCTAGCAATCCTTCTGAAACCAACCACTCTAGGTTAATAAGCAAGGGATTTCCCGCTAAGGCAGAATAAGCTAAGTAAGGAGAGTTACCAAACCCTGTCGGTCCTAGAGGTAAAATTTGCCAAAGCTGTTGTCCACTCTCAGCTAAAAAATCTACAAAGTTATAAGCTTCTTTACCCAAATCCCCAATACCAAAACGACTAGGTAAAGAGGTAGGATGTAACAAAATACCACTAGCCCTTGAAGGAATCATAAAATTTTTCTATATTAAATACCTTGGGAATTTTGACACAAAAATTGGTCAAATGACGAAAAAAGTTTAGAATCGTCAAAAAAGTCTGGCAAGAAGAATTTAATATGGAAACAAAATAGTTTGTCAGTAAAAGAGTGAATCAGCGTATCCTCGATTTGTATAGGTTAAATAAATAGAATCCATGTCTCAGGATGCCAGTAAAAACCAACTATCTGCTACTAACCAAACTTGGTCAGCAGAAACTGATGCCGATAAATTGATGAACGATCTGTTTTCAGATATTGATCGGATTTTAGAAGGCGGTAGTAAGTTGCCGACGCAAACAGCACAACCAGACTATGTTTCTCTGCAAAACATTGTCGTTCCTGCTGCAAGTTTGCCTCCAGCTTTAAGAGAATCCTCAGAATTACTAGAACAGTTATCTGAAGATACTGGGAAGACGGAAGTTTTGACCCCGGAAGAGGAAAAAGCTCGTTCTCCTCGTCGTCAGGTTACAGTTGTAGAAAAAGCTCTGTTCGGTACAGCTTGTGCTTCTCTAGTTGCTGTAGTTGCTTGGTTATTCATTCAAAATAAGCTCCGCATACCTTTTTTCGCTAACGGCAGCAAGGAAATAACCCAAGTTAGTTCAGTTCAAGATGAAGATCCCTTTGCTAGGTATATGAAGCAGTCCTTAGATGCCATTGAGAGTCAAGCCAAGGCTGCTCAAGGAGCTAATGGGGCTGTTCCCCCTGGAGTGCCTCCTAGTGTACCTCCTTACCCTCTCCCCAGCAGTTTTCCTGTTGCTCCTCAAGGACAAAAAACTTTAGAGCGAGTTTATATTCCTGTTTTTCCCCCTAATCAGAATCCCTCTGCGGGGGCAGCGTTGCGAGCAAATCCTCAAGTTAGTCCTAGCCCTCAATCGAGTTCTCAGTCATCTCAACCAGCAGCTAAACCTGCTTCCAAGCCCGCAACTACTACCCAACCAGCAGCTAAACCTGTTCCCAAACCATCACCTTCTGCTAGTACTCCTCCTCAACCCTCTCCTACTACTCCTGATTCTACAGAAGCCCCAGCTAATGCTGCGACGGCAACTGCTCCCCTTGCTAACCATACTTTAGTAGGAATACTAGAGTTAGGCGATCGCTCAGCAGGTTTGTTTAAAATTGATGGCGTTACCCAACGCATCATGCTTGGGGAAGATATTGGTTCAAGTGGTTGGAAATTGGTATCTGTCATTAACGAAAAGGCAACCATTCGTCGTAATGGAGAAGTACGTTCTATTTATGCAGGACAAAGCTTTTAGTATAATTAGGTTAAAATTAACTTCTGACTTAACTAAATCTGATCAGAGAAGGCTTACGCCAATAACTTTTAACTTCAGCAAATGGGCTTATTTGACGATTTCAGTCGGTTTTTTGAAAGCCGATTAGACGAGTTTCTGCGCGATCATCCCCATCTAGAGCTACAAGCCCTAGATGAACAACTCCGGGAGCAAGAAAAGGATACTCTGCGCCTACTTATTGATTTGCAACACCAAGAAACGAAACTTCAAGAGGAGATTCTTTCCCTTGCCAAAGATATCCAAACTTGGCACTCCCGGATTAGTAAAGCTAAAAGTGCAGGGAGAGAGGACTTAGCCAAAGCAGCCCAAGAAAGGGAGGAATCTTTACTACGCTTAGGAAATCAGCGCTGGGGACAAATGCAAGGGGTTAAACAGCGTATCGTCAATGCCAAAGAACTTTTGCAACAAACCCAACAGAAAAGAGAAGAAGTACAAGCAGAAGCAGCTAGAGTCAAAACCGAACAGGCAAAAGCCCAAAATACCCCTTCTTCAGAAAGTTACGGTTGGAATCAAGGTTATACAAATTCCAATACAGATAATTATAGTCGCGCCGCAGATCCTTTAGATGGTCAGTTTCAGCGTTGGGAATTGGATAAAGAACTTGAAGAGATGAAACGAAATTTGGGTAAATAGCCAGCGTGATTAAGTGCCAAGGAAACTTACTACTCTGCCAATTTTCAATACAAGTTTAGGTTTTCAACAAAGGGGCGATCGCGTGGTTTTGCTACGTATAAGATTTTCCAACTTATATTGCTAGATAAAGCAAGAGCAATTACTCCACTTGGCTTTTGCTTTAAAACAATCTAATCAGCTTTGAGCAAAGATGACTAATCCTAAAACCCTAACTATTTCAGGCTACCAAATTCTCAACCAGATTTATGAAAGTAGTAACTCTTTGGTTTATCGGGGTATTCGAGAAAAGGGAAGCCAACCTGTCATCATCAAAGTACTGAAGCAAAATTATCCTTCGCCCCAAGAATTAACTCGCTACAAACAAGAGTATGAAATTACCCGCAATCTGAATTTGCCTGGGGTAATTAAAGCATGGGAGCTACAACCATATCAAAGAACAAACGGAACGATTAATAATTTTCCTTTGGGTTCTAACGATCACAGTGATCGCTTTCAAATTCCCCAAAAACTCTACGGTAGAGAAAAAGAAGTTGCCCAGTTGTTGGAAGGTTTTGAGAGAGTAGCATTTCCCCTTGCCCCCCTTGGAAAAGAGGATCTATCCAAGGCGAGGAGCGAATTAATGCTGGTTGCTGGTTATTCTGGCATTGGTAAATCAGCTTTAGTGGCAGAAGTTTACAAACCCATTACCAAGAAACGAGGCTACTTTATTGAGGGGAAGTTTGACCAGTTTCAGCGTAATATCCCTTATTCCGCCATTGTCAGCGCTTTTAAAGCCTTGATGCAGCAACTTTTTACAGAAAGCAAGGCGCAGCTTCAACAGTGGCGAGAAAAGCTGTTAGAGGCGTTAGGGAGTAATGGACAAGTTGTTATTGATGTAATTCCGGAAGTAGAGCTAATTATTGGCAAGCAGCCTCCTGTAACCGAGTTAGGGGCAACGGAATCACAAAACCGCTTCAATTTAGTTTTGCAGAACTTTATTCGGGCGTTTTGTAGCGTTGAACATCCTTTAGTAATTTTCCTTGATGATTTGCAATGGACTGATGGTGCTACTCTCAAATTGCTTGAATTGATTATTACAGATCAGCAAAGTCAATATTTATTTGTGATTGGCGCTTATCGAGATAACGAAGTTAGTTCTAGCCATCCTTTGATGATGGTATTAGATGAGAGCAAAAAACAAGGAGCAACGGTTAATCAAATTACCTTAGCACCTTTACAAAGCGAAGATATTAACCAATTAGTTGCTGATACTGTACATAGTGATCTTGAAACAGCTAAACCCTTGACGGAATTAGTACAGCGCAAAACTAACGGTAATCCTTTTTTTGTTAATCAATTTCTCAAAACTTTGTATTCAGAAGATTTGATTAGTTTTAGCTTGACTAAGAGTTGTCAATGGCAGTGGAATTTGGCTCAAATTGAAGCCCAAAACATTACAGATAACGTGGTGGAGTTGATAATTGATAAAGTTAAGAAACTGCCAGAAGCAACTCAACAGGTTTTACGTTTAGCAGCTTGTGTTGGGGCTGATTTTGATTTAAAAACTCTAGCAATTATTCTTCAAAAGTCTACCCCTAGTATTTTTCAAGATTTATTAGAAGCCCTATTATCAGATTTGATTCGTCCTATTTCAGATTTGGATGAGCAACTCTTAATTCAAAAATATCAGTTCGAGCATGATCGGGTACAACAAGCTGCTTATGGGGCTGCTTTAGATTATTTAAGTAAGGGATTAAGGCTACTTACTGCCGATAGTTGGCAACAAAAATATGACTTAACTTTAACTCTTTATTCTCAAGCAACAGAAGCCGCCTACTTAAGTGGTGATTTTGAGCAGATGGAACAATTAGCAGAAATTGTCCTCAATAATGCCAAAACTGTGCTGGATAAAGTGAAAGTTTATGAAGTGAAAATGCAAACCAGCATGGCACAAGCCAAATGAACAGGCGATCGCGAGGGCAAGAGAAAACGAATTCATTCAAGAAGAAGCCTTAGCTTATGAGTTGGCAGCGAAGTTTTATTTCCAGCGAAACAGAGAAAAGTTTGCCCAAACTTATCTGCAAGAAGCCCACTATGGTTACAAATGCTGGGGTGCTATTACTAAAGTCCAAGAGTTAGAGGCAAAGTATCCCCAATTCATCAGACAACCGGCCCCAACCACTAGCACAATAACTACTACAACTTCAACTGGTACTCAGATCGGAACTGTCTTAGATTTAGCTACAGTAATGAAAGCTTCTCAAACTATTTCTAGTGAAGTTTCCCTAGACAAACTGCTGACTAAATTGATGCAAACTTTAATCCAAAATGCTGGGGCGCAAACAGGTTTTCTACTTTTAGAAAAGTCAGGGAGTTGGGTTATTGAAGCTTCAGGAAAGATTAATCAAGATGAGGTGATAGTATTACAATCTTTGCCTCCAGAAAACCAACTTCCTATTTCAGTCATTAACTATGTTACCCGCACCCAAGAAACTCTAGTCTTTCATGATGCCAGGGAAGAAATTCAAAATCCCCAAGGAAAGTTTCATAATCCTCATGAATCCTATATTATAAACAATCAAAATAAATCTTTATTATGCGCCCCTCTAATTAATCAAGGTACACTTAACGGTATTATTTATCTCGAAAACAACCTAGCCACTAATGCTTTCACTTCCAATAGATTAGAACTAATTCAACTATTATCAGGACAGGCAGCCATCGCCATAGATAATGCCAGACTGTATAACAACCTTGAACAAAAAGTTAGCGATCGCACTCAAGAATTAAAAAATACCCTTGATACCCTCAAAGCAACTCAAGAGGAACTAATTCAATCAGAAAAAATGGCAGCTTTAGGACAATTGATTGCCAACATTGCCCATGAAATCAATACTCCTTTAGGAGCAATTAAAGCTTCTAGTAATAATATTTCTTCCGCTTTAAATAAATCCCTGGAAATCTTACCTTCATTACTAACTAAACTTTCTGGGCAACAACAAGTTGATTTTTTTGCTTTAAGAATTAAATCAAGTGTGGACAAATTTAATTCATAATGCTATCCAAGCAATGAACAACCAAGGCAAGTTAGATATTGTAGTTGCTCAAGAAAATGATTATCTAGTTGTAAAAATAACTGATTCTGGCAGTGGTCTTCCCGAAGAACTTAAAGAGAAAATTTTCCAACCTTTTTTCACAACTAAACCTCAAGGAGAAGGTAGTGGTTTAGGATTAGATATTGTCAGAAATATTGTTAATAAACACCAAGGAAAAATAGAAGTAGCAAGTCAGCCAGGACTAACAATATTTAGTGTTTTGTTACCAATAGATGGGAGCTAGGGTGATGGGGAGCTAGGGAGCTTGGGAGATGAGGAGATAAAACTATTAGCCATTAGCCATTAACCATTAACCAAAACTAGTCTTGCTTAATCTTGAAAGAAATAGGCTTAGGAGATTGAGAAATAGCTTGAGAAGGGGAAGGGGGGAGAGGCTGAACTTCTTGAGAACCTAATTGAGGATCAACAGACATAGATTGGGGTGGATTTAAAAAAGCAATACCTTTTTCGTAATTAGAAGCCAGAGCTAGAAATGCTCCTCCAAAAACATAAATAGGTAAAGGTAAAGTAAAATCTTTCACCCATTGATAAAATTCAGCAACTCCTAATAATACTAAAAAGCTAGCAGCCCAAAATCTCACGTTCAAAAACCTCATATCAAGTAGATTATTCAAAAAAGGCGATCGCGAGATTCCCCTTTGAAAGTATCTCGCGACTAGCACAATTAATAGTTGATTTTAACCATAACCAGCCAACTAAACCTTAGCTGCCACTTTACTCTCAGCAGAAGTTAAACGCTCGTAAACCTCACGTATCTTCAAGCCAACCAGAATTTGGAATAGTCCCGAACCATTTTTAGAGCCTGGATAATCCCGACGCTTAAGTAATAGTTCAGTCATTTCACCATAGTAGCGAGTTGCTGTATTACTCAAATGGCTTTCGATGTAGATCATTTCTTCGAGGTTATCGAATTGACCATCAACTTCTAAAATAGAAACTTCGTTGCCTTCAAAATTATCAGGGCCATAGTACATCTTAATACCAGGATAAGCACAAGTTAGCTTCCGCCCACAAGGTCGCCAGTCAATAGTAGAACCTTCGTCGAATAAGTATACTGTATCAAAATCTGGTATTTCTTCTTTTTGAACTAGACGTACCCGTAAAAGCTTACTTTCCTTATCATCAGTTAACTTGGTTGGTAACACTTGAATAACCACATCAGCGTGTTGCTTTTGTGGTTCAATATAAGCCGTGAAATCGGGTCTTCTCGCATTAATCGAAGCTAAGATATCCTCATAAGTATGTCCTCGCTCGGCCATATCTCGCTGAATTTTCCAGTTAATCTTGACCTCATCGCTGATATCTAGATAAACACCAAAATCAACTAATTCTCTAACTCTTTCGTCATATAAAGGGTGCAAACCCTCAATAACAACAACTTTATTCGGTTCAACTCTTTCGGGAGGATCGAGTTCCCCTGTTTCGTGGTTATAAATAGGTTTGTCTATTGCCTGACCATTTTTGAGAGCTTTAATTTGCTCATACATCAGGTCAAAATTATTGGCTTTCGGATTGAGTGCAGTGACTCCGGCTTTTTTCCTGCCTTTGCGATCAAGACTATGATAATCATCCAAACAGATAACCGTCATAAACTCTTCACCAAACAAATCGTTGAGGCGGCGTAAAAATGTCGATTTACCGCATCCAGAGTCCCCCGCAACACCAATCAAAACCACACGATCAAACTTAGTGGTCATAGCTTCCCTCTATACAAAACTGAATATACTAAAAAGTATTAAGCAAGTTAAAATCCTGCCCCTGGAAGTCACTTCCTCTAGGGAATTTTCCTTACAAGGCTGAGTGGGATTGGAATATCTCGCCCAGTACTTATGCTAAAGTAGCCAGTGCATTTTGGCTAAAGAAAACATTAAATTGACTCAATATTGACAGTTTATGGGTTGCAAAACAAGTATCTTCTGTAAAAGAAGTTCTGAAAAGGGCTATTTAATATAACCCCAACTCTACGGCTAGCTACGCTAGCAATGATACGCTTTATAAAGCGTAACTTCTTCTTAAGCCTCAGCTAATCATCAATGAAATATTGATGATTTGAGCAGAAGAAGTAGGCTGTGAGATGCAGCACATTTAATAATTTGAGTTGGAGATATTGAAGCTCATGTACAACCCTACTACAACTGGTAATAACACAGATTATAGTAAGCGTAAATATATATACGAGGTAGTCGGTCTGAGTCAGAACGGCAACACAGATAACTTAGACTACCAAATTCGTAATAGTAGCAGTGTGTTTATCACAGTGCCTTATAACCGCATGAACCAAGAAATGCGGCGTATCACTCGATTAGGGGGCAAAATTGTCAGCATTCAGCCGGCAACGGCTAGTGGTCCTGTTCAAGTAAGCTCAACAGAAAAAAAAGAGAGCAAAAACACAAAAACTATGACTCAAGCGAAAGCAAAGAAAGCAAAGTCTGATATTCCTGTTAATATTTACCGCCCGAAAAATCCTTTTGTTGGTAAATGTATCGACAATACAGAACTAGTTCAAGAAGGTGGAATTGGTACTTGTCGCCATTTAACTTTCGATCTTTCCGGGGGCGACTTACATTATCTTGAAGGTCAAAGTATTGGTATTATTCCTCCTGGAGAAGATGACAAGGGCAAACCCCATAAGCTAAGACTTTATTCCATCGCTTCTACTCGCCACGGCGATAAATTAGATGATAAAACAGTTTCTTTGTGCGTTAGAAAGCTTGAATATAAACATCCTGAAACTGGGGAATTAGTCAAAGGGGTTTGTTCTAGCTTCCTGTGCGACTTAGAACAAGGGGCAGATGTTTCTATTACCGGGCCAGTAGGTAAAGAAATGCTCTTACCTGATGATCCTGAAGCTAATGTCATCATGATGGCAACCGGTACTGGTATTGCTCCTTTCCGTGCTTATTTGTGGCGTATGTTCAAAGAGCAACATGAAGATTATAAATTCAAGGGTTTAGCTTGGTTAATCTTTGGTATCGCTACTAGCCCCAATATTCTTTACAAAGAAGAATTGGAGAAATTGCAAGCTGAGTTCCCCGACAACTTCCGCTTGACCTATGCCATCAGCCGTGAACAGAAAAACTCTGAAGGCGGTAAGATGTACATTCAACATCGGGTAGCCGAACACGCTGAAGAACTTTGGGAACTTGTCCAAAAAGAAAATACCCACACTTACATTTGTGGTCTTAAAGGTATGGAAGGTGGTATTGATGAAGCTTTAAGCGCTGCCTCCGCCAAGCATGACGTAGACTGGGCCGCTTATCAAAAGCAAATGAAAAAAGCCCACCGTTGGCACGTTGAAACCTACTAGTTTTCCCTAACTGGATTTGTAGCAACTAATATTTCCGATGAACAAGCGCGTTAGTATTTTCGGTGAAGGCTGAAAGGTACTAACGCGCTAAGTTCGTTTTTGGTTGTACAAAAAATAAGAATTAAGTTAAATTTAATTAAGATAGATGTGCTTTTAGGAGGCATTTATTCTCAAACAACCTTAAGTGTTTTTGACAAAAAAGCAATTTTATACTAAAGAGGTTTAATTATTCAATCTTAAAAACCAACTTTTTAGCTTTCAATATCCAATAATTGTCAAACTAAGTATCTTAGAAACTAAATAAAAAATATGAAATTTTCCTGGAGAATCGTACTGCTTTGGACGTTACCAGCTTTAGTCATCGGCTTTTTCTTTTGGCAAGGAACCTTTGCTTCAGCTACAACCAACATGACTAACAACACAGCCAGTACTCGCATGACCTATAGTCGGTTTTTAGAGTATTTAGATGCAGGCAGAGTTAGTCGTGTTGACTTATTTGAAGGAGGCCGCACAGCCATTGTGCAAGCGGCAGACCCAGAATTAGATGATCGAGTCCAAAGATTACGAGTAGATTTACCCGCCACTGCTCCAGAATTAATTACTAAACTTAGGGATGCTAATGTGGCTTTAGATGCCCATCCTGCGGGTAACGAAGGAGCTTTGTGGGGCTTTTTGGGTAATTTAATCTTCCCCATCTTATTAATTGTGGCTCTATTTTTCCTCTTCCGCCGCTCCAGCAATATACCAGGAGGCCCTGGACAAGCCATGAATTTTGGTAAATCCCGCGCTCGTTTCCAAATGGAAGCTAAAACTGGGGTTTTGTTTGATGATGTAGCTGGTATTGATGAAGCCAAAGAAGAATTACAGGAAGTAGTTACCTTCCTTAAACAGCCGGAACGTTTCACAGCAGTAGGCGCTCGCATCCCCAAAGGTGTATTATTAGTGGGGCCTCCAGGAACAGGTAAAACTCTACTCGCCAAAGCGATCGCCGGAGAAGCAGGAGTACCTTTCTTTAGTATTTCTGGTTCAGAATTTGTGGAGATGTTTGTTGGGGTTGGGGCCTCTCGCGTTCGAGATTTATTTAAGAAAGCCAAGGAAAATGCCCCTTGTCTCATTTTCATTGATGAAATTGATGCTGTGGGTCGCCAAAGGGGTGCAGGTATTGGTGGAGGAAATGATGAACGGGAACAGACCCTCAACCAGTTATTGACAGAAATGGATGGTTTTGAAGGCAACACCGGAATCATCATCATCGCCGCCACCAACCGTCCCGATGTCTTAGATTCTGCATTATTACGTCCAGGACGTTTTGACCGCCAGGTAATTGTTGATGCCCCTGACTTAAAAGGACGTATAGGAGTCCTAGACGTTCACGCACGCAACAAGAAGCTTGCAGAGGAGATTTCCTTAGAAACCGTTGCCAGGCGCACTCCTGGCTTCACAGGGGCTGATTTAGCCAACTTACTTAACGAGGCTGCTATTTTAACCGCCCGTCGTCGCAAAGAAGCCATCACCATGCAAGAAATTGATGATGCGGTAGATCGGGTAGTTGCGGGGATGGAAGGCACTCCTTTAGTAGATAGTAAGAGCAAGCGTTTAATTGCTTACCACGAAGTTGGTCACGCTGTGGTAGGAACTTTACTTAAAGACCATGACCCTGTACAAAAAGTCACCCTGATTCCTAGGGGGCAGGCACAGGGTTTAACTTGGTTTACCCCTAATGAAGAACAAGGTTTAACCACCAGGGCGCAGTTAATGGCCCGAATCGCTGGTGCTATGGGGGGCAGGGCAGCAGAAGAAGAGATATTTGGCGATGCAGAAGTGACTACTGGTGCTGGAGGTGACTTACAACAAGTTACTGGCATGGCTAGGCAAATGGTAACTCGTTTTGGTATGAGTGATTTGGGCCCTCTTTCCTTAGAAGGACAACAGGGAGAAGTCTTCCTTGGGGGCAATGCTATGAACCGCGCCGAATATTCAGAAGTTGTTGCTGCTAAAATTGATGACCAAGTTCGCATCATTGCTGAACATGGTCATAACTTAGCTAGGGAAATAGTTAGGGAAAATCGCGAAGTGATGGATCGCTTAGTAGATTTATTAATTGAAAAAGAAACCATTGACGGCGAAGAGTTTCGGCAAATTGTTGCTGAGTATACTGATGTACCGGAAAAAGAACAGTATGTGCCTCAGTTGTAGGAAGAAGGGAGTGGGGAGTAGGGAGTAGGCAGCAGCCCTTTCTGCTTCAACAATTAGGTTATGGGAGAAGGCGAGGAGAATCGCTTTCTCCTTTTTTTTGTTGTTAAGGAAACGTGTAAACATCCCATTCTTGATGTAGGGGCGACCCAATTGTGTTGATTTATGGGGTACAAAAACAAGGTAAATGGGTCGCCCCTACGTTTTGGGAATAGTGCGATCGCAGACTAAATACGTTCCTGTATCTACTGGATTCTACTCCTGTTTAAAACCGTTAATTTTTCTTAAATCCTGGAACAAAATACCTGGGAAATTTATCTAGAAATAGGGTCGAACTATAAAATTATTTCTATCATGTCTAACTTTAAATATGGTCGCTTTGGCATTTCTTTACTAGTTGTTTGCGGTGCGATTGCCACTGCAACAACTCCTTTACTTACAGCCATTCCTGCTTCTGCCCAACTGTTTCCTGCCCAGGAAAATAACAATGTTACTCCGCAACCAATAGTTATGCCTGCTGCAACAACTTTACCCGTTGAATACAAAGAAGCGGAGAAAATCATTCTCACCAAAGAAGAAACCGTTCCTTTAACCCTGACGGTAGCAGCAAATATTAAAAACAAACAAGGAGAAGTTTTAATTCCCTATGGCAGTGAAATTATTGGGGAATTACAGCCTAAAGATGGTGGCTCTCAGTTTGTGGCCCAAGAATTAGTTATTAGTACAGAAAAACGACAACCTTTACAAGCCACTTCTCAAGTTATTACTCGCACAGAAAAAATTAATGAAGGAACTGATACAGGAGATATTCTGCAAGGGGCAGCTATTGGTGGTGCAGCAGCAGCAATAATTGCTCTGATTACCGGAGATAATTCTATTGATCTTTTGGAGGTTTTAGGAGGAGCAGGTTTAGGGGCGTTAGGAGGGATTCTCCTTGGTGGCAAGGAAACTGAGGTTATTTCCATCAACCCTAACGAAGATTTAAAGGTGACTTTGCTTGAAGATTTAAGTTTAGAAAATTAAGGCAAATTTAGTTGATTTATAGTCTGGAATTTAGTTTAAACCAGATGTAGAAATACAGGGAAAAGTATTGAGTAGTTTAGTGATTTGGCTGCTCTTTATTTCCTATGGTTAAAAACTTTACTACTTTCTTCATCTAATACTATTTCATAAAAATATTGAAAATGCACAAACAATTTTTCGGAAAACTATCTCTATTCGTATTTATTTTCACAGCAACTCCAGGTTTGCTTCCTGCTGGCCCCAACTCACCTTTTTGCCCTCCTGCTGCTTGGGCTAGTAATAGGCATTTCGGTCAAGATGGTCGTGATGGCAGGGATGGCGAGACTGGCAGAAAAGGTCAATATGGAGAAAATCGCGAGATTTTTGTGGATGGTTCCCCTTTGAATCTCGACATCTCCGGTTCGGATGGAGAGGAAGGATATGATGGTGAAGATGGTGATCGTGCTAATTGTCACAACCAACCTAGAGATGTACGTCATGACTTAGAAGCTGCTGATGGGGGTGATGGTGGCGATGGGGGTGATGGTGGCGATGGGGGTGATGGCGGTATTCTTACTGTTTATTACAACAATATTGCCGACTTACGCCAAATTAATGTCCGTGCAGAAGGAGGAAGAGGAGGAGAATCAGGAGATTCTGGTTATGGTACAGCAGGTTGCAGTTGTCGGTGGCGACGTTGGGAGAAACGAACTTGTACTGGCAATCCAGGAGATCCTAATTATAGTTGCAAAACTGAAGAATTTGACTGTGAAGATGGGGAAAATGGCAGAGATGGTAGACGAGGTAGAAGAGGTAATAAAGGTGAATTGGGCAGGTTAGCACTAGTTAAAGACAATCAAAGATTAGCAGCAGATCAACCAACAGCTAATGTTTCTCTCTCTTCAGCCGCAGATAGGACTATCTCTTTATCTAAAAATATTTGGCAAACTCGGCGGGGGGCAAATTCTCTTTTAGCATCTGGTTCTATTATTAGCGATGAATATGATGAGTTTGTTGAACGTGTTGAAGGGGAGTTTCAGGTAGTTTGGAATGCTTCGCGCCCAATTACAGACTTTTATAATCAAAATCTTAGCTTAACTCTTGAGGGTCGCAACGATGTTAATATTGTTTCCCCTGAAGATGTTTGGTTAGAAAGTGAAACTTCCCAAAATAATGGCATCACTCAACTTAATATCACCAAAGCTGTTTTACGTCAAGAAGCAACTCAATTAACTAGGGCTGATTTTGCTGGTAATCGTTCTGGCTTAACTTTTAGCCTTATTGACAAAGCCAGACAGTCTGATGTCCTTGCTACTCAATTCCGCATTAAGTATCGTACAGGCAAAGACAGAAGTGGACCAAGACCTGATTCTGTGTTTAATTACACCACTAGATATGAAGGGACGATTCCTGGGGAACTAGTTAAACTGGAGGGACAACGCTTTACCCTAGATTTGGGTAAACTTCCTATTGATAGCGAATATCTTAGACCAGGAGTTAATGTTGATCTTGAAATTACGGCTGTTCGTTCTTTAGGAGGACGTTCGGCTGAACAAACCATTTCTTGGAAAGGAGAGATTGATTAAGGCCGCATCCTCTAGCAATATATACAAGTTTTCGGAGAAAATTAATGAAGAAAGTCTTTTTAGTCGGTTCCCTAATGCTTCTTTTGGTAGGATGTGGTAACAAGGATTCTGCTTCTAATAAGTCTGTTAGCAGTGTTGGTACTCAGAAGTCTGAAGCGGCGGTTGAGTCTCAAGATTCTCAAGCAGTTGTGAACACAAAAGTAGAATTAATTAACCCAGGTGCTGAACCCAGACAAGAGTTACGTTTTGCCCCCAAGGTAAATCAGGAACAAACTGTCCAGATGAATATGCAAATGGAGATGAGTATGTCTTTAGCGGGGCAAACCCAACCTGCTTTTAAGAGTCCGCAGATGCAGATGACGGTGGAAGCGAAGGTAACAGATGTAGATGAAAATGGCGATATCCATGTTGATTTTTCCTATACCGATGCTGATGTTGTTGCTGACAGCAATACTTCCCCTGAGATGGCTGAGGCGATGCGTAACCAAATTAAACAAATCGTCGGCTTCAAAGGTTCTATGGTTGTAGATTCTATGGGTAACACCAAAGATGTGAATTTTGACTTACCTGAAAGCGTTGACCCCAACAGCAAGCAGATGTTGGAACAGATGTTAAACTCCTTAAAACAATTATCGTCCCCTGTTCCGGCTCAAGCTGTGGGAGAAGGGGCAAAGTGGCAGGTTGATAATACTTTAACGGCTAATGGCATTACTTTAGACCAAGTTTCTACCTACGAAGTAGAAAGCTTACAAGGAGATACTGTTACCCTAAAAACCACTGTACAACAACAAGCAGACCCCCAAAAAGTTAGTCCTCCTGGTTTGCCTCCCAATGCTTCTATTAACTTGCAATCTCTAAATTCCCAAGGCGAAGGTACATTCACCATTAAGTTAGACCAAATCTTGCCTACCAGCGCAACTATGGCCATAACTTCCGATACACAAATGGCGGTTAAACAACCCGATAGTCAAGAGGAAATTCCTATGGGGATGAATATGGTGATGAATATGAGTTTGCAAGGGCAGTAAAGTATTCTGTTTTATGAAGAGGTTTGTATGGTTAAACAGTTTGTTGCAATCCAAAAACATAATTACACTCCAGAAGAATATCTAGAGTTAGAAGCTAAAGCTGAATATAAAAGTGAATATTTAGATGGGAAAATTATTCCTATGACAGGAGGCACTACCAATCATAATAAAATCGCTGGTAACTTTTATCGTCAGTTTCCTTTAACTATTGCTGGCCAAGATTATGATATTTATATAGGCGATGTGCGCCTATGGATTCCTGAATATCGCCATTATACTTATCCAGATATCATGATAGTTGAAGGAGAGACTGTTTATGAAGGGAAAGGTACAACTACAATTACTAATCCCTTAATTGTTATGGAGGTTTTATCAAAATCTACCCAACAAACTGATAAAACTTCTAAATTTCGTTACTATCGTTCTCTTCCTAGCTTCCAAGAATATATTTTAGTCAATCAATACAGTTATTATGCAGAGCAATATGTAAAACAAAAAAACGAACAATGGCTACTGCGTGACTATCAAGGAGAAGAGTCGATTTTAGCTTTGGCTAATCTAGAATTTGAAATTTCTTTTCTAGAGTTATACAAAAGGGTTAGTTTTACTTAAAAAGATTGATGTTTTAGGAAAGGGCGAGTACATTGAGTCTTCTTTGAGTCCTACTTTTCCTTGTTTTCTTATTGTTGAAGGGATTGAGCAGTTTGTGCAATGAGTTTAAATGCGGCTTTCAGGGAACTCCAGAAAAGAAAGCACCGATGAGAGGCAATTGAGCAAATAGTATAAGCAATAATATGTCTAAATTAATTTTTAGATTAAATCTTTTGAATTTACATAACTTCAACTTAAAATTTGTCAAGGCCAGAAAGTTGCTGCAAAAGACGCATTTGTGTGGTTTAATGGAATAATTAAAAAATCATACTGCTCCTCTTGTATGCAAAATTTATATCTAATCCTTACAAGCAAGCTAAACCGTTGATTAAGCTACCATTTTCCTCAAAATTGTAGTGATTAGAACTACTTTGTTAATCAAATATTGAGGGCGATTACAAAAGTTTTTTTGACAAATATGACTCTTTGGCTTAAAGTGTGTAATTTCAAATTGTGACCTTTGTCTCTAAACATTCAACGGAACACAAAAAAGCGATTAAGCATTGGTGACAAGTCAAGCAAAAGCACAAGTAGAATCATCTCCCTAGCTCCCCACCTCCCCCTGTACTATAATCTCTTCAGACATCTATTTTTCCGAAATAATGACCGAGCAACCCCGTAACCGTCAGGAACTCTATGATCTTGTTCGCGCAAGAGGGAAACAAGAATTTATTTTAGAAGAAATGACTCGCTTGGGTTTTTGGCCAGAGGAAGGAGAAATTCCCCAAGATCCGGCTGATGAAATCCGTCGCACAGGAGAGATTCGCAGAGAGTTAGAGCTGTTACGGCAAGAAAGTTCCCGACTTCACAACGAAAAAGCCCTTCGTAAAGAAGCTTTGAAGCAGAGGTTAGCAGAATCTCGGCGCAAACAGGCGGAAACCAAAGCAAGGCGGGAAAGAGAGCGACAGGAACGCGCAGAAGCTTGGCAGCAACGACAAGAGCAAGATATTGTTTATTTAGGGGAAGGAGTTTCAGGGGGACTTAATCATACCAACTGCGACGAAGAAAGGTTGCAATCGCGAGATTTACCACTCCTGGGAACAGCCCAGGAAATTGCCCAAGCAATGGAAATTAGCATCGGGCAGTTGCGTTTCCTCGCTTTTAACCGCAAAACAGCTACTATCTCCCATTACATACGCTTCAAAATTCCGAAAAAGACGGGGGGAGAGCGACTAATATCGGCTCCTTTGCCGAAGTTAAAACAAGCCCAACACTGGCTTTTAAGCAATATTTTAGCAAAAATAGCCATTAATGATGCCGCTCATGGTTTTCGCCGCGATCGCTCTATAGTAACCAATGCTCAACCCCATGTTGGTGCTGATATTGTGATTAATTTTGACCTTAAGGATTTTTTCCCTTCTATCTCCTACAAAAGGGTTAAAGGATTGTTTCGCTCCTTCGGTTACTCAGAAGCTGCCGCCACTATTTTCGCTTTGTTATCTACCGAAGCAGCATTAGAAACAGTACAACTAGATAATCAAACCTATTATGTCGCTTTAGGAGAGCGTCATTTACCCCAAGGCTCCCCGGCTTCCCCCGCTATTTCTAACCTTCTCTGTCGCCGTTTAGATAAACGCTTAACCACTGCAGCCGCAGAATTAGGCTTTACCTATACCCGCTATGCCGATGATCTCACCTTTTCAGCTTCTGGCGATCATCTCCGCTATGTTTGTAATCTCCTTCGCCGTACTGAATCAATTGTTAGTCATGAAGGTTTTACCATTAACCCAGAAAAAACCAGGATCTTACGTCGCAAATCTAGCCAATTAGAAGTAACTGGAGTTGTGGTTAACGAATTTCTTAACTTAGACCGTAAAACTCTCAAGCGCTTCCGTGCGACTTTGTACCAAATTGAAAAAGATGGCTTAACGGGAAAAACCTGGGGAAATTCCAACGATCTCCTGGCAGCAATCCAAGGTTTCAGTAATTTTGTGGACATGGTTAATTCAGTTAAAGGAAGCCAGTTTCAAGCACAAGTTAAGCGTATTAAGGAAAAGTGGTGTTGAAAATCCGTTTAACTTTTGCTCAGACTAAAAAAGACTGCTGCTATCACAATTAAACATAAAAGAGCCAAGGGAACCAAAAGATTTAAAGGTTCGATCATCTCAAAAGGGAAAGGCAAATTTTTGGGAAGAAGCTTGTGTAGAATTAACTTGAGCAACAGCTTCTGCTAGAGGAACCAACCGTACTTCTTGCTGTTCTACCCTTACTTGATAAGCTAAACTATGGGT
The DNA here is from genome assembly GCA_963793425.1 of uncultured cyanobacterium. Taxonomy (GTDB): domain Bacteria; phylum Cyanobacteriota; class Cyanobacteriia; order Cyanobacteriales; family CAWCAG01; genus CAWCAG01. Next base: position 1,158,966 of record CAWCAG010000005.1, read on the forward strand.
AAAGTCCAAAGCAGTCAGCCAGCCACTTTTACGGTGATAAGCTCCGGTATCAATATCTAACCAGCCCGGCCCTGAAGCGATTTTTCCTGGAGGTACTCCTGGTAGGGTAAAGGTAATGGTATGTCCTGTAATAATTAATTTATCAGGAAAATAAGGTTTAGTGGTGCGGTGAAACTCTTCCCTAATCCAACAAAACTGTTCAGAAGTTTGTTGATCTAAAGGTAAATTAGGATTAACTCCTGCATGAACCAGCCAAATATTCCCTAAATCGAGATAATTGGGTAAAGTGCGTAGCCATTCAATATGCTCTTTAGGAATACCTTCTTCCCCATAACTAGCTATGGTGGCATAACCACCACTATACAGCCAAGCTTGTAGCGCTGCTTCAGAAGTAAATTCTTGATCCAAAACAGCAAGTAACATATCTTCGTGGTTGCCTAAAATACAAGAATAGTTATTCTGCATTACTAACTCAATTACTTGAGAACTTTTTGGTCCTCTATCAATAAGATCCCCAAGGAAATATACTCGATCTTGCTGTCCAGGAGCAACCGCTTCCAATAATATTTTCAAAGCATCGTAGTGACCATGAACATCACCAATCAAAATCTGGCGCTTTGTCATTGCTGCTGTTTACACTCTCAAACTGAACTTAAGTGCTAGTACTGGGAAGCTCCCTGCTTTTTGCTTAACTAGCCTAGAGATGACTAACTATCAATGGATACAAACCCAAAGTAACCAAAATTTTGGTTTCTCTTAGATCGCCCCTCAAGTGAGGTTGTGTTGTCCAAAAGTTAGTACTACTTCCCTTATTTTGCCCTTAGCCTCAATATTAGTTCCTATTGGGATAAATAGAATCTGCAAAAAGTAAAATTAGCAATAAGTTTTAGGGATAAGCTGTCACACAGAAAAAAATGCTTGTTTGATGTTGAGGTGATGGTGATACCAAATCCTAGTGAGCGGCATGACTTATCTGTGAGGGTACCGAAGCGTTGCCGTTAGGTTACAGGGAATAGGGAGCAGGGAGTAGGGTTTGAGAAATTTTCCAGTAGATTTTATATTAGCTAATTTAGTTTGCTACTTTTACTAAGCCGCGTTCTACACCATAAAACAACCTTTTAATTAAGGTGCGCTCAGTTTCTTCAATACCGTCTTCTTGTAAAAGAGATGTGATTAATTTTTGCTCAACAAGAGAAATAATGCGGGCAGACATGATTTGGCAGAACAGCTCTTGGATATCGGTCTTCATGGCTTCTCAAAAATTGCGTGTTGACTGAAAACTTTGTTTCCCTTATGTATATAAGTATCGACTTTGTGAGCTACTATTTCCGTGACTCAGTAATTATATTGAAGTGATAAAAGTTTGTTTTTGTAGTGACCGCGATCGCACCCTAATTTTCTCTTTTTAAAAGTAATCTTTTCTTAGCAACTAAATAAAAATATCTGTTTTATTCACTGTTTTAAAAGGTTCGCAAAACTACTCCATCTAAGTTCGCTCCCAATAAATTAGCTCCATCTAAATTAGCTCCACTTAGGTCTACACCTGTTAAATCTGTTTGACTTAAATTTGCTTCCTCTAAATTAGCGCCGCTTAAATCTGCCTTACGGAAGTTGGCTCTTCCTAAGTTAGCTCCGGTAAGATTAGTATCAACCAAATCTGCTCCTAAAAAGTTTGCCCTATCTAAATTAGCTCCGGTTAAGTCTGCTTGGCTCAGATCCGCTCCGGTTAAGTCTGCTTGACTGAAATTACTTCGCAAACCGATGGCTTGAGCAAGATTAGCTCCCACAAGGTTAGCTTGGCTAAGATCAGCCCCAGTGAGGTTAGCTCTAACTAAGTTAGCTTTGGTAAGATTAGCTTTGGTAAGATTAGCTCGCATTAAGTAAATTTTTTTCAGACAAACTCGACTGAGATTCGCTTCTTCTAAGTCTGCTTGAATACAAATTGCTTCTGTTAAGTTGGCTCTAGTTAAATCTGCTTTAACTAAATTAGCCTCGGTAAAATTTACTCTAGTAAGGTTAGCTTCGAGGAGTTCGGCTAAAGAGAAGTTTACTTTAGTTAAATCCCTCTCGGCTAAAACAACTCCAATTAAGTCAGGTACTAACTGGAGATTTTCAATTCTCCAGTTATTCCAGGTGATGATGCCTTGATCTAACAGAGCAATATGGTTGGGATCAGCCATGTAAAAGTAGGGTTTCGGATGAAAATTAACTTTTGTTAAGTTTAATTGTAAAGGAATTTCAAGAAAATTAACAATTAGTTAATGTTTCATTAGTTTGCGTTATTATATCTAACTAGTTTGATAATTTGGATAGCTAGTGATTACTCCTAGTAGTCCTATCCCGAAAGGCTCATGTTCAGCTACTATTCTGGCAAGAATTCAGCAAGGTGGTTTGGTTTCTAGGCGTTTGAGCAATGATCACAAAGATGCACTCAGAGCTTTTTTAGAATTATCTTAGAAGCATTTGAGTGTTTTCATTTGGATAAGTTAGGCTTTAGCAAGAAAAATAGCTAATCTAAATTTATATCTTTTGGGATAAAATAAATTACCTCCTCAACTTTGCCAAGCTCTTTGTAACATTTGCCAAAGAGTTTGTACAGATTGCTTAAGTTGACGCTTGCGTTCCCACTTCAAAAAATCTTGTTCATAAGCTTCTCCTTTGCTTTGATAAGTTCTCCAAGCACTCAGAGAGAGAAACATACCAGAAATCAAAAGAGTATATACTGACCAAGAAAGATGACTAGAACTGATTGAGTTGAGACTTACTAAAAAGACATTGATAATTGCATACTTGGCAACTTTCTGTTGTAGCTTTTCTTTTCGGTATAAATTAAAAGTTTGCCGTCTTTGGTCTATAAGTTGCTGAGATAGCCAATCTTGTTCCGCTTTCTGCATACATTCAAGGGGAATTTCTAATTCTGTGGCAATCTCCCAAAGTTCTTCTCTAGAAAACTCTTCTCGATCAGCTTGGCGAGTGATTGCCAGTTGCAGAATTTGTTGCAGTTGTTCTTGATTATAGGATGAGGGGGTTGAAAGTTCTGAAGCTGACATCATGCGATTACTGGGTTTGGGTTACAGGTAAGCGTCGCTGGGGTGAAGCAGCATTTACAAAGAAAATGGTCTAGGAATCCTAGTTATATTATGCCTAACTTATTGAGGTAATGGCAGATCCTGAATTTGTCTTCATAACCGAACTTTAAAGGACGGCATTTACGGCAATCTGTTTGCGGTGGTTATTTTTACACTTCGTTACAATGTTTTTATGGAGAAATAAAGTTTTTCCTAACTTAAGAAAAAAGGTCATTATTTATGAACAATAATATTCGTGTTGGTAATTTATTTGGTATTCCTTTCTTTATTAATCCCTCCTGGTTTTTAGTACTAGGATTAGTTACTTTATCTTTCGGGGGGCAGCTAGCTGGGTTTCCTCAGTTATCAGGATTAGTACCTTGGATTTTAGGATTAATCACAGCTTTGTTATTGTTTGCTTCAGTATTGGCCCATGAATTGGGACATAGTGCTGCAGCTATTCAACAAGGAATTAGCGTCAAATCCATAACTCTTTTTATCTTTGGTGGTTTAGCTTCTTTAGAAAGGGAATCAAAAACTCCTGGAGAAGCCTTTCTCGTTGCGATCGCAGGGCCGTTAGTTAGTTTACTATTATTTGGCTTATTTACTATCTTGGCCCTCACCACAGGCGTTTCTGGACCTTTAGCAGTAATCATTAATCTGCTAGCTTCTATTAATTTAGTTTTAGCTTTATTTAACTTGCTGCCAGGTTTACCTTTAGACGGTGGTAATATTCTCAAAGCTTTGGTTTGGAAGGTTACCGGAAATCCCTATAAAGGTGTAGTTTTTGCTAGTAGAGTTGGTCAGTTTTTTGGTTGGCTAGCAGTAATGGTCGGCGGCTTAGCTATCTTAGGAATTAGCCCTGTGGGTAGTTTCTGGACTCTATTAATTGGTTTCTTTTTACTACAAAATGCAGGATTTTCTGCCCAGTCAGCTAACCTTCAGGATAAACTCAACAATTTAACTGCCGCAGATGCAGTAATTCCTAACAGTCCAGTTATTTCTGCTGATTTGAATTTACGGGAATTTGCTAATAACTATGTAATTGGTAATGGTAAATGGCGTAAGTTTTTAGTAACGAATGAAGCCGAACAACTAATTGGTACTGTTGTTGTTGATGATATGAAATTAGTTTCTACCTCTTTATGGCCAGAAACTTCTATCCAAGAAGTGATGAAATCAACGGCTGAAACAATTACGGTGAATGCCCGCCAATCTCTTTTAGAAGTTGTACAATTACTTGAACAAAAAGAAGTTCAACAGCTACCAGTTATTAGTGAAAATGGTACTGTGGTAGGGTTATTAGAAAAAGCATCAATTATGAGCTTATTACAAAAGCAGGGACAAACTAATCCTGCTTAAAGCTTAATACCAAGTAAAATAATTGATGTAGAGACGTTAAACTTAACGTCTCTATTTCTTTAGAGACGTTAAGTTTTACTATACAAATATACATAGGAACTGATATATTCATCTGCCCAAGTAAAAAAGAAAACCTTGAATATTTTGCGAACTTAATTTTTAATGCTGCTTCAATACTTTGAAAACCGCCCCAATCTTGCTGTTAATTATGTATTAACCAGTACTTCCATATCTCTAAACTCCTTTTTGTGGTTTTTACTTATCCTTGCTTTGGTTTTGCTTTTTGCCAGATTAAGAAAAGTCAAGGAAAGAAACAATGAGGTTATTTTACGAGATCGCTACATAAGTGCCTTGATTGAGGTTCAATTTGAGTTACTAGCTTATTTAGGCAATTCCCACAGTTATGAAAAAATTATCTTGACTTTAGGAAAAGCAGCCAGAGCTAGTCGAGTCTATATTTGGGAAAGTGACCTAAATAAAGAAAGTTCACTAACTCATTATCAAGTAGAATGGTGCGCTTCAGAAATTGCTTCTCCTAAAAAAGATCGTCTTTCTCAAACTTTTTACCAAGAAATACTTGCTAATAGAATCTCTTTTTTTTCTCAAGGTCAATATCTCCACGAAGTAGTTGAGGATTTACCAGGATTGGAAAAGAATTTTTTTATAGCTAGAGATGTTTTGTCGGTTTTAATCTTTCCTTTAATGGTTAACAAAGAATGTTGGGGAATTATTGGTTTTGAGAACTGTCTAGAAGCTAAGTTGTGGGAATCTATAGAAATAACTTGGTTACATTCATCCGCTAATGCTATTGCTTTAGCTCAAGCAAATCAAATTAGTAAAGAAGAGTTAGAAAAAGTCAATTTTCAACTAGAAGAAAGAGCAACTGAACGTAGTGCAAAGCTAATTCAGACTAACGAAAAGCTTTTAAAAGAGCTTACACAAAGAAAGCAAATTCAAGAAAACCTTATTGAAAGCCAATTATCTTTAACTACTATCAATAGAATATCCACTGGTATTATTGATGATTTATCGATTGAAAAAATTATAGCAGAAACTTTTCAAAGACTAGGTAAATATTATTTAGATATTAGTATAGCTTACGCAGTAAGGCATGGTAGAGGAGAGTTAGAAGTCAGATACCATTATAGTCATCCTGGAAGTAATGATAGTTTAATCGGCAAAAAAATAGAGCTTAATGTGGTTCCTAATTGCCTAGAAAATCTCTCCAAAGGAGCCATGATTATAGCCAATGATATAAGCAAAGAACCACAACTGCTTCCTCTTTTACCTCAACTTTCTAACCATCAAATTGGCAGTTGGCTAGTTGCTTCCCTCCATAATAGTAAAAAGTTTTTTGGTTTAATCTACTTCTATACCTCAGAACCAAGAAACTGGAGTTATTATGAAATTTCTACTTTAAAAGAATCTGCTAAATATCTGTCCATTGCCCTTAAAAATTATCAAACCGAAACACAATTGCAAGAATATCGTAATCATCTTCAGCAGCTAGTTCAAGAACGCACTCAGTCTCTAGTAAAAACAAACCAGAAACTCAAAAAAGAAATTAGCGATCGCTTACAAGTTGAAGAAGCTTTACGCCATAGCGAAGATAGATTTAGAGTAACTTTTAATCAAGCTGCTATAGGAATCATTCAGACTGATTTAAAAGGAAACTTCCTTAACATGAATCCTAAGTTTTGCCAAATCATTGGTTATTCTCGGAGTGAACTTCTTACCAAGAATATCGAGGAGATTACTCATCCTGATGATCGGGAAAATTCTTGGCAGTTATTTAGCCAATTATTAGCAGGAGAGACTTCTACATTTGTTCTAGAAGAGCGTTATGTCTGTAAAAATGGCAGCCTTATTTGGGCTAATTCAACTGCTTCTTTAGTCTATCTTCCTAATGGCAAACCCCACTATACTATCGGTATTATTGAAGATATTAGTGAGCGCAAAGAGATAAAAGAGAAAATCAAAGCTTCTTTACGAGAAAAGGAAATTCTCCTTAAAGAAATTCATCACAGAGTTAAAAACAACTTACACATAATTTCTAGCTTACTAGACTTACAATCTGACTATCTTGAAGACGAACGTTTTTCTAGTATTTTTGCCGATAGTCAAAGTCGCATTGAAACTATGGCCTTAGTTCACGAACAGCTTTATCAATCTAAAGATTTGAGGCAAATTAATCTAGAAGATTATATACATCGATTAATGGACAACTTAGCTATTTCCTACAACTGCGATTTGAGTATTATCTCACTGTTTGTAGAAGTTGAACCTGTCATTCTCAACTTAGAAACAGCAATTCCCTGTGGTTTATTAATTAATGAATTAGTTACTAATTGTTTCAAATATGCCTTTCCCTATGGACGTAGCGGCAAAATTCACATTAAACTTCAACAAAATACTGAAAAAAGAATCTGTTTAGCGGTTTGGGATAATGGTGTTGGCATTCCCCCCAGCGTTGATTGGCAAAATTCTAACTCTTTAGGCTTAGAATTAGTGCATACATTAGCTGAGCAGTTGCACGCTGAAATAACTCTTGATCGTAAAAATGGTACTTCTTTTACTTTCAGATTTTTTCAACTCAACTACAAAGCCAGATTTTAACTTATACATTAAGATATGCGCGATCACAAACACCTTTCCCTGATGCTAGAAATAACCAGAGCAAGAAAGTCTCAGCAAAATCGCTAAAACTATTTTTATGCTGACAGTAAACAAGCAGGTGAATCAGGAAAGACAACATACTTCCCCAGCCAAAATCTTGGTTGTAGAAGATGAGTTGATTGTTGCCAAAAACCTGACTCGTAGCCTAGAAAAACAAGGCTATCATGTAACGGGAGTAGCTAGTTCCGGGAAGCTAGCTATTGAAAAAGCAAGAGAAACCCAGCCTAATCTAGTTTTAATGGATATCACTCTTCAAGGGGATTTAGATGGTATCGAAACTGCCGAGATCATTAGCTCTCAACTTCATATTCCCATTATCTATATGACAGCCCACGCTGATGATTCTACTTTAGATAGAGCCAAAAGAACAGGACCCTATGGTTATTTAGTCAAGCCTTTTAAACCTCAAGATACCAAAACTACCATAGAAATGGCTTTAGCTAAACATAGTGCCGATCAACAAAGGGAAACAATCCTTTTAGAAGAAAAAGAACTCAACACTCTTAAAACTCGCTTTCTTTCTATGGCTGCCCATGATCTCCGGACTCCTCTCACTGCGATCGCGGGTTCTGCGGAATTGCTCAATTTGTATAGCCAAAAGGGTGATTTTAAGCAAAAAGGTGAAAAATGTTTCCATCGTATTCAAACAAGTGTAGATTGCATGAATCAGATGCTGGAGGATCTCTCTATTTTAGGTGAATCTCAATTAGCACAATTACCTTTTAACCCAGTTTCAGTCGATATTGTAGCATTTTGTCAAGATTTAGTCAACGAATTTCAAACTATTTCTCAAGCTCAAATTATCTTTATTGAGGACAGAAAAAACATTCAAGGGCAAATGGATATTCAGGGTTTGCGCCACATCTTAATGAATTTGCTTTCCAATGCCATCAAATATTCCCCTGATGAAGACACCATTGAATTCACTCTTACTTCTGAAAATAAAACAGCTATCTTTGTAATCAAAGATCAAGGTATTGGTATTCCTCAAGAGGACTTAGAACGTCTTTTCGAGCCATTTTGTCGTGCAAAGAATGTCGGAAAAGTTAAAGGTAGCGGCTTAGGACTAGCAATTGTTAAGCAATTTGTTGATCTTCACAAAGGTACAATTAAAGTTGAGAGTCAAATTGGTCAAGGAACTACTTTAACTCTAACTATGCCTTTAATAGCTTCGTCGTAGTTAGTAAATTCAAGTCCAGGACTTCAAAATCCAGCCACAAAGGATACCCAAGCCTCCAAACCTAACCGCTTGCCAGAAAGGTTCCTTGAAGCTACCCCAGCTAAACAAACGACTTTCTAAGTTGAGTTCAATAGTTTCTAGTTCCTGTTGAACTTGTCGTAATTCTGCTTTAATTTGCTGGTAATTACTAGAACTACGTTTTTGTTTGTGGAGTTGCTTTTGTTCTTGCTGAAGCTGTGTTTGCCTATTTTGCGAATGAGTCACCTGCTTATAGCGTTCCTTAACAGCTATCAATAATTCTTCAACCTCTAATAAAGCTTTCTCTATTTCTGGATCGCCATTTTCTAAGAATTTTGGCTCTTTAGGTGGATTCATCTGTTGCCATAGAGTAGTATTTAGATTGCGGCGATAAACTTAAAATCTTAACTTCAACATTTCTATCACAAAAATCTATGTCTCAACTAACCCAGCGATCGCACTCCCAAGCAACTCTAGATGAAGTGAGTACCCTAGAGTTGGCACAAGCCCTGGCAGAGCGCTTAAGCATCAAGCCTAATGATTGGCATCGTCTTAAAGCTAACCGCCCTGCCCAAGCTAGCCAGCAAGCTGCCGCAGCTTTAGTCTTCTTATTAAGAGACAACTCCCAAGAGGCATTAGTGAGATTTAAGCAAGCTGTAGGGTGGTTAGATCGTTCTATTTCTGCTCCTCCCTGCCCGACTCATGGGGCCAAGAAAGACCAAGCTTAGGGTTCAGGTTACTAAAGTAGGTCTTAGCTTAGTTTTCCTCATCTGCTTGTAAAGCATCAACTGAGTTCCTTGAGAGTTCCAATTAACTTCATCAAAAACTTGGTTTAAGATACAAAGTCCTCTACCGCTTTCAGACTCTTCTGGAGGCAAGTGTTCTTCTGGATGAATGCTGCACTCGCAAGTAGGAGCAAAACCAGAACCTTCATCAGAAATAATCCAAAAATAACTATCCTCTAAGATGGAAAATTCTACTGCGACAGTTTTGCTAGGGTCGAGCTTGTTACCATGCTTAGCAGCATTAACCAGTGCCTCTTGCAGTCCTAACCTCAACTCGGCTTGCAACTCACCAGGTATTTTAGCCAGAAGTAAATCTAGAATTGGACAAAGATAGAGGGTAGAGGCAAAGCTCATTTTAGACCATTCTTGTCTACTTGGAAGCATTGATATAGCAATCACATCATAAACCTCTAGCTTTGATAACAAAAGAAGGTGAACTACCTACACTGACCTGACGGTACAGTGTAGGCTTCCTGCCCAACAGAAAGCGTAGTAGTGGATTTCTTGCGTCCTCCCTTACTCCGACTTACATCTGGGCGACAGGCTTTATCCCCCGTTCCAGAGGTTAAAATTCGTAGTCCCTCATCTCTGAGGTTAATAGATGCATTCACATCCCTATCATGTTTTGTATGACAGTTTTCGCAAGTCCAGAATCTTATATTTAGCGGTAAACTGCCAACTTGATTCAAGCACATACAACAGGTTTTTGAACTAGGGAAAAATCTATCAACTTCCTGATATATTTTTCCTGACATTTCTGCTTTGTATTTCAGCATTGTGCAAAACATTGCCCACCCTACTTGATGGATGGATTTAGCCAAACAATGATTTTGCATCATGCCTTTAACATTGAGATTTTCAACCACAATAACTTGGTTTTCGTTGACCATCCTACGAGATAGCTTGTGTAGAAAATCTTCACGACAGTTAGTTATTTTTCTATGAACTCTAGCAACTTTCCTTCTGGCTTTAATACGGTTATTAGAACCTTTCTGTTTTCTAGATAGTTGCTGCTGTTTTAGCTTTAAATTCTTTTCATGTTTGGTTAAAAATCTAGGATTATCAAACTTTGACCCATCACTAGTAACGGCAAAGTGGGTCAACCCCAAATCAATACCTATTGCTTTACCATCAATGCTTGCAGAAGGTTTATCCTTGCCATCGTTAAACACAATAGCCGCAAAATATTGATTGGAACAATTTTTGGATATGGTTACAGTTTTAACTTTTCCATCAATCGGTCTATGAATTGTTGCTGATACACTCCCTATTTTAGGCAGAATTAAATAATTATCAGCAACCTTGACGTTTTGAGGATATTGTATTGACTGCTTACCATGTTTTGATTTGAATCTAGGGTATTTAGCTCGTTTTTCAAAGAAATTATTGAAAGCTACACCCAAATTTAAGCAGACTTGTTGCAAGCATTGTGAATAAGTCGAAGTTAACCATTTATACTCTTTTTTTAACTGGGGAATTATCTTTTTTACTGCGTAGCCAGATAAACCCTTACCAGTTTCTTTGTATGTTTGATTCATCAAATTCAGGCAGTAATTCCAAAGCCAACGACAACAGCCAAAAGACTGCGCTAGAGACTGCTGTTGTTGGGCATCTGGATATAACCTGACTTTGACGACTTTTAACATATTAGAGTAAACAAAGTTTGCTATAAAAGAGTATAACATTTCTATTTGTTCGTTTCCTCCATGTTTTGCTCCCTGTTCTTCCTGCGGAAGAATTTAGTCACAAAACTGTCGTCAACTCACGCGCAATTCATCTCAACACTTACCGCGAAGCGGAAGTGTGAGGCTTCTTGCTGTTCAAGCTAAATATTCTATTTCTAGCTCTATTATAACCAAACTGAGTACAAATACGTCAATTGATTGTCCATAACTATTCATTTCATGACCATCATTCCTTTGGTTCTTTTCCTGTTAAAGCCCAAACCAAATAAGCTTTTTGAGGTGAAAACTTCTTACCTGTATTGAGGTGACGTACCTGAAAATGGAGATGGGGCCAGTGCTTCTGCCTGTATTTCCTGTTTTCCCTACTAATTTTCCTGCTGCTACTTCCAAAGGAGAGCTGTTAGTCTTGTCTGCACACCAAGACAGATGCAGAACATCAAATTGTAGTTCAGGTAAACTAGGAGAAGTCATTGTCGCCACTTCCCCTCTTACGGGCTTGGACTGCGGCTTTGAGTACCTTAACTTTATAAGGATCAGTATCCTTGCGTCTGATCAGACGATGTCCTTTGATAGTGGCACAATGGTCTTCAAGACATCTTAACCAGCCCTGGAGATGTGAAATACTACTCAAGTCATCTAATAGGCCCCAGTCTTGTTCCTGGCGGCTGAGACGGGCAAACTTTTCATACAAAGGATAATCTGTCGTAACTAAGGTTTCTTTTTGGTGCAGAATAGGGGGATTATCAGGCTCATATTCCCAATAACTGACGTGTAAGTCTCGTAAGTCTATTTGCATACTAGTGTGAAGAAGGGGATGAGATTCTGTATCAAAATCTGGGTAAAAGAGGTAAGAAATCTTTGGCTTGCGGCTATGAAACTTAATTAAGGTTACTTCTTCCATTCTGCCGATGGTGCGGCTGGCACAACCTTCATAAAGTCGTAGCAAAGGGTTAAGGTTTTCCAAAGAACTAATGTGTACGAGGAGAGAGTTACGCTGCTTCTGCCCGATCTTACTATGTAAACAACACTCGGCAATCACTTCTGGATCACCAAGGCTAAATAACATATCTTCTGCCTCAAAAGTTGCTTGGCGATAGCTACCAAATAGGCCTTTAAAATCTTCTTTCACCGTAGGGGCAAATTCTCTTAACTTGGGACGGCGATTCAATTCAGCCAAGGCTAAATAAAGTTGTAAATCTTGGCGACGTTTTGCGGCGATCGCCTCCCACTCTTGAGGTTCTGTTACTTGTAAAATTACTTTGAAGGCTCGGCGCAAAGTACCAAATTCTTCTTTAAGGGCAACTTCTTGGGCTAACTCTCCTTTGACTGGTAAGCGTCCTCGTTCAGTGAAAAAGGCCATCAAGGGGTTAAGTAATTCTTGATAATCTTCAAAACTTCTAATGGGTTTGCGTACCTTTGGAGTGATAGCCCTAGAACGGAAGCGGGAAGCACGGAAAGTTTGGGCTTGGGTTTCGTTACGAAAAACGAAGTAAATTCCCAACCCCACCGGGATAGCATCGGCGTTAAGAACCTGGTCAATATAACTTTTTAACTCTTCTTGTTCATAATACTTTTGAAACGTGCTGCGGTTGGTGATTACCCCATCTCCATAGGCAATTTGTCCTCTGCTGCTGCTACTAATTAAGACTTGCGCTGCTACAATCAAAACCTGTTGAGTTAGTTCCCAGGCTCTTACAAGGGCTTCCCGCCGTTCTGCCAAGTCTTCTATAACGTTGATAATATAACCCAAGTTGACCACAGCAGAAGATGTTGGGGCTGTTTCTGGGCGATAATAGGGGTCCCAACCAGAACTCTGATAACCTTTTTTAGCCATGCGTTCGACATCTCCTCCCCAACCACAACCATAGTCAAAGAAAGTTGTATCAGGGGAGAATAAGTCGGCTTCTAAGGCTAAACGGACAGGACGGGAAAGAGACTTACGTACCATTGCTGCTTTGTGGCGTTCAATCTTGATGGTACGAGTTTTGAAGGCTTTGTGCAGCGGACAAGCGAGATAATGTCCTTGTAACTCTACACCGTAGTTAGCAAGGCGTTGTTGCCATTCCTTTTGAGTACCGATGAAGCGAGATTTATCTAATAAACCCAAAACTTCTTCAGTGGAAGTAAGTTGGGCAAATTTCTGGTAAAGAGGATAGTCAGGAGTGACAAAAGCTTCTTTGCGATGCAGTATGGGAGGATTTTCTGACTTACTATAATCTCGATAACTAGTTGCCAAACTCAGCACATCTACCTGAATACTACTTTGTAGGGCTGGATGGGGATCTTCATCAAAATCTGGATAAAAAAGATAGGAAATCTTTGGTTTGTTAAGGTTAAATTTAACCAAGGTAGCTTCAGCTAATTGTTTGCTAGTTTCCCTAACTCGGCTTTCATAACTTCGGAGTTGAGGAGCAAGGCAACTCAGAGCAGAAGTATGCACGTATAAAGCAGTAGGAAGAAGTTTACCAACTTTACTTTGCTGACATAGTTGCCAAATTTCACCCTTGGGATCAAGATTGGAAAGCATATTTCAGTTATTACCCTATCAAGGAAGTAGCACCCTATTATTCCTAATGAGAACATAATACCAGTTCTGAAAACTAGCGCTACCGATTTTCTGGCTATTTTCTTGGCTTTTATTATTCCCAAAAAGCTTTTAAAAGTAGCAATTAGTTGATTTCCTGTTCCCCAAAAAAGTTTCTGTATAAGTAACTAAGTGTTTAATTAATAGTTAGCTTATGCAGATTAAATATTCATTACTAATAAATAGTCTATTGTTGGCTATAGTAACTCTAAACCCACATAATAGTGAAGGAAATTTTAGTATTTTAAAAGAAAATAATAACTTTGCTTACCGTAGTTGCAGAGTGAAGCTCAGTGGCTGTCGTGGCGGTACTGGTAGAAGAAGGATTATGTCTGCGATTCCTGACCAAACAGATAATCTTAATAGTAGTCTCACTGCTTTAAAAGTATCTTAGCTTATTCTGATTAAGATAGCCTTAAGCGAAGAAGTAAATCGTTTAATGCTTCCTTGGCAGTCGCCTTTTCTGGTAAATGACTCTTTTCAGTAGCTTCTTTTAAGGCACTTTCTAAGCGTTCGTACTCTTTTCGATAAAAAGTTAAGTCAGTTTCTTTTAAAAAAGCTTTTTCTTGCCCTTCTACTTTTTGCTCAATAAGTTCTTGCAGATAAGATAACTGAAATACTTCGTTTAAAGTCAGTAAATTTGCTTCCACTTTCCCTGTTTGCATGAGATGAATACCTGTCAACAACACACGGTAAACATAAAGTAAAGGTTTAACTTGTCGGGGTTGCTTTTTCTCAAACAGTCGCCATTGGGTTTTAGCAAACCCAAGATAATGGTAAGAATGATAGCTAGTAAGGCAATCATGAGCAATTACTTTTAGTTCTGCATGAGCTGCGGTAGTCTGTAGAATTAAAGGAGAGTAAAGCTGCTCTAAAACGTAGCCATTTCTGGTTAGTAATAAAGTAAAAAACTTCTTGATATCATGGGTGACTAAATCAACTTCTATGCCCTCTTTAGTCTCAGATAATTCAATAGTTTCATGAGACTTATACAAACCAACAACTTCTACTGCTGGTAAAATATGGACTCCCCGTAAGTCGTAATCTGAATCTGCTGAAGGAAAACCATATAAGTGTGCGCCGCTAATAGTAACAAATAACAAAGGATAAGGCTGATTTTTGATGGTTTCTGATAATTGCTTAATCATAATTTTTCTAGCTATCACCTCTTCTTTACCTGTAAATGTCTTGCTTTAATTAAAAAAGCATTAGCTTTTTCATAATCAGGACGTTCTGGTAAAGAAGTCTGAGAAAATGCTAAGTCAAACTCTTTATGTAGTTTAAGTCTCCAAGCATTTACTTCTTCCCAAGGCATTTCTCCATTGCGAATCCCTAATAAATGTTGTCGATATTCTTCAACTTCAACGGGAACAAAACCTTCTTTAAGCACAGTTATACCTGACAGTAACAAACGAATTAAGTGCATAGCGTGTTTCAATTTAACTTGCCCCTTAGTACGTAAATCCTGTTCCATCTTCTTAAACTGGGACATCACGTAACCGTTGTAAGTTTGATATACCAATTGAGAAAGAAACATTTCTCTTTGAGACAATAATTCTTCTCCCAAAGGAGTAGCTTTTTCTATTAAAGGTGTATAAAGACATTCCAAAACATTAGGATTAGCTTTTAAAGCGAGAATAAGAAACTTTTGTAATTCCCAATAACATTCTTGAGTAGCATCATTTTCGATTTGTTCTGGAATACCATAAAGTGACCAATGAATGGTAGCAGGAGGAAGATAAATACCCCGAATATCGGTATCAGAGTTAGCATTATCTAAGCCAAAAGCTTTAGAACCAACGATGCAACGATAAATTGTATAATCAAATAAGTTTAACTCTGCCAACATATCTTCAGCAGCAAGAAAACCTTCTTTTTGAAAATGCTTACGGATACTAAATTCTTGGCGATGTAAAGTAACTTCTGCATGGTTAGGAAGACGAACTCTATAAGCGTGAGAATTATCTGTAGGTGCTTTAATAATAACTCCCACTGCCCCCCGTAAACAGATTATTTCCTGGGCAGAATTTTTGACTTCCCGACGAGCAACAACTTGTGTACCTTCGGGAATAATGAGGTGGGGATTCATTTTTTAAGTGATAAGTTAAAAAAATTTCTAGCTATTCTCTATTTCGTAATTAAACACAATAAGCTAAAGCAAAACGTTCTACTCCTGACAAATCAGGAATAATTTTTATATCTTGATAACTGCCTTGCTGTTGTAAAAGATCACGAACTTCTTCTGATTGCCCTATCATCATCTCAATCATAAAAATCCCCCCTGAATGGAGATAATCAGGAGCAGTAGTAACCAAATATCTGATACAATCTAAACCATCTTCCCCACCATCTAAAGCGAGATGAGGTTCATGTTTTGCCACTTCTGGTTGTAATTTAGCCACCGAAGTAGTGGGAATATAAGGCGGGTTAGAAATCATCCCCTTCACTTTGCCTTGAAGATGAGTTAGAGGTTCCCACCAAAAACCTTGATAAAATTTGATTTGCCCAAAACCTAATCGATTAGCATTAGCTGCAGCTACTCTTAAAGCTGCGGCACTAAAATCTACAGCATGAATAGTAGCATCAGGGAAAACCTCCGCTAATCCTAATGCGATCGCGCCGCTACCTGTACCCAAGTCTACCCAATCTCCCCTTCTCAATTCTGGAGAATTGCCCGCAGCATTCACAGCTAGATCAATTAAACATTCTGTTTCTGGGCGAGGAATCAATACATCTGAGGAAACTTCTAGCCGAAAATTTCTCCAAGAACTTTTCCCTACCAGATATTGTACTGGTACTCTGGCAGAAAGACGTTGCTGCCAAAGTTGAGCTAGTTGGGGTAAAGAATAATCACTCTGAAGCTGAGAACACTCTTCAAAACTTGACAAACGCAATGCCAAGCTATCAAGTTCTGTTACTTCTTGCAACAACCAGTCTACCTCCTGGGGAGGTACAGAAGCAGCGATCGCCCCTTGCTTAGCTTCATACCTCCAAACAGCGAGTTGTTGCCCTGATACTAACTTCATCCCATCCACTTTATAGCTTAATTTCCAGGGTTATTACTGGGTTGCCCCCCTTCTTGCTGTTTGAGCAACTCTTGCACTAAAGACTCCGCTTCTTGGGATCTAACCAAAAACATATTTTTAATCGCATCGCCGCTTTCATTCTCAAATAGCTCAATTACATACTCTAAAGGCAAAACCCTAATTTGCACATCAGAAGCCATTCCTGGTTCTTGTTGCTTAAAAAGTTCTGCTAATTTTTGGGCTTGTTCCTTTTCAAAAAAGAGGGGGATTTGATCACTTCCTGGTGCAGGCAAGTAGATTTCTTGCTTTTCTGACTGTCCTTCCCTTTGAACTTCTACCGTCGCAAAAAATAATGGCACTCCCCTAAACTGACTCACTTCTTGCCCTTGCTGCTTAAGAAGACTCACCGCCGAATTCACCTCTTGCTGTATCGGTACAAACCGAAAATCAGGGCTATCAGTTTGTTGAGATGCTTCCTTAACTTTTTGGTAAATATCTGGTAGAGAAACAATAACTAACTGTGCTTCTTGGGCGATATCTGGGTTAGTTTGTTTTAACTGCTCAATAGCTGCTTCTGCATCCTTCAAGCTCAAGAATAAATTAGCAATACCCTTTTCTTGTCCTTGTCTAACCGTTAGTAGAGGTAAGCCTTCACTATCAGTAATGCTATAAATAGGAACCCCTTGCAAATTATCAATAACTTCCGTTTCCGGTAAAGCCATGGAGTTCGGGCTAACGCCAAAAACGACTCCAACCATAGTGCTGCTGACTAAACCTAGTGTGGCCGCAAAACGAATTAATGCTTTCATGTTCAATTACCTCAAAAACTATTTGTAATTAGAAAAGTATCGCTTTAAGTAATATGGCGAGGACATAAACAATAGACTTCTAAACCTATCTACTAGTTTCCTTCACAAGGATCTCAAAAATTCTAAGGATTCTTCCGTTGGCTCTAAAATCATCTTACGCACTGTCTCGCTATCTTCTGTTTCAAAACGATTCAATATTAAGTCTAAAGAAGTAACACCAATCTCTAGCTGAAGAGTTAAATCTGGATGTTCTCGTCTAAATTCAGCTACCATTTCCTCAGCCGCCTTTTTTTCAAAAAACAAAGGAATTACTGACGTGTCTTGCTCCTTTCTTTCTAAATAAGTAATTTGCAGGTCATCCCATCGTTTAATGCTCACGAAAAATAGAGGTACTCCCTGGAATTTTCCTGACTTTGTCACAGCTTCTGCGGCAGTTCTTTCAGCCGCAGAAGCTGCCGCCAAGCTAGGAGTTACGCTAAATACAGAGCTATTACTCTTTTGAGTATCTTCTTTGGTAAGTTGATAAATATCTGCTAAAGAAACTGCCCTAACTTGTAGCCTTTCTACAAGTTCACTTTTGCCCAAAGCTTGTCTCTGGTTAATAAAACTTTGAGCATCATTTTGGCTAACGAATACAGGTTTTTCACGACTTGTATTATCTACCAAAGTTACTAAAGGAGAGCCTTGCTCATTAACTATAGCGAATACCACCACTACTCTTAATTTTTCAACAATCTCTTCTTCTGATATAGCTAAAGCTTGTTGGTTAAAAGCAAAAATAGAGCTGAGGAAAACACCACTAATCAAACTCAGGGCTGTACTCTTATTAGTTAAAAATTCCATAGCTTAACTTTTATTAACCCTTGAGGTAGATTCTGACTTAACTCAATTAACCAAAGTCCATGTGTTCTAATAGCGCTTTGCTATTAAAATAACACTTCATTATTTCTTAAAAATCTTCCATCGGGATGACAGGATTCGAACCTGCGACATCCTGCTCCCAAAGCAGGCGCGCTACCAAGCTGCGCTACATCCCGTGTATATAGCTCATCTAGTATAACTTACTTTCCCGTTTTTTACTAGTAAAGATCATCAAGTTTAGTCGGGATACCAGAACATACCTTTAATGCCTTCTGGATCTAAAAGGAAACCAAGTTGACGATAAAAGTCCACTACTTGAGGATCAGCAAAAAGAGTAATATTACTAATATCTTCTCCTTTAAGTTTTTTGATTATATACTTCATCAATCCTTTGCCAAATCCTTTACCCTGATAATCAGGGTGAACTACAACATCCCAAATTGTCGCATTAAAGGCATAGTCAGACGTAGCTCTAGCAAAGCCAATCAAGCGCCGCCTGCTGCCTCTAACTTCCCACATAGATACAACCAAAAAACTATGTTGGAGAGCTTTTTTTACTTTTCTTAGGGGACGACGAGACCAACCAACGGCATCGCATAACTCCTCTAGTTCATATAAATCAAGCTCTCTATCCGTACTAAATAGTATTTTGGGTTGGCGGACGCTATCGTTAAGTTCTTGAAACGCCTCGCTTTCCGGTGCTATTGTTGCCGATGCAGAGACAGCATCAGAATTACTAAATAAATTTTTCCAAAACCCCATGCCTATTTGGCTAAGTTAGGTGATTTCTTTGCTGCGCTAAGGTAACTCAACGCAATATTTCCTGATTGTAGACGAATCTAAGGACTTAACCTACCCAAGGTATAGGGGTAGAAGTCCTAGCTTAAGTAGCAAAGCCTCCCAAGCGTTAAGATACCGTCTCAAGGTAATCGCTATAATCAACTTACGTAGACTACACAAACTACTTTAATACAGTCAAACTTTACAAACATACCATAAGTGAGCAATAGTGAAGGTTCGTTTACCTTTTCTTGATCTAAACTTAAAATCCACGATTTAGATATTAGCACAACAACGAACTCTTATTCTTCACATATACTCATTTCTAAGTAAGCTCAGCCATCGCATGATTTGAATTAGACTGGGTTTATTAAAAACTTTCTGGAGCTAGTTGAACATCTCTCTTGCTCCTTGTTCATCCTATCAGGCAAGACCTAAATAACCCTTATGGCTGCGGGTTTAAAATCATCTACCTTGGAACTCTTAAAGCGCTTTAATAGAGCGTTTCCCAAGTTCTATGAACAGTTTGTTAGTAGTGAAATACAACTACAGAACCTGCGGTTAGCATATCGGCTCTACCGAACTAAACGGGCAGTGATTGAACTTAAACCAGAAGGCTCTAAAAGTGCTTTGCATTTTGCTTACCGTAATCAGTCTTTTTTGCTGAGCGATATTTTTGGCGTACTTCATGCCTATGGCTTAACCATCCACAGTAGTCTGAGCCTTTATGGTCAAATAAAACCACCAATGCTAGTATTCCTCAAATTGGTGGTTTCTCGCGGTAGCAAAGCTCTAACAGAACAAACAGCAGATAATGTCTGCCGAGCCATTAGGGAAGCCCTAGCAGGAAGATTTGAAGTAGAAGAAATGCTCGCAGTAGAATTTAACCTTAATGCCGGTTTAGAGCAGGTAGAAACAGAGTTCTATATAGATCCGGTTTTCCATCTTCCTGCACTGTTAATAGAGGCAGATAACCAGCCCGGCCTTTTCTACAAAGTAATGTACACCATTTGGCAAGAAGATTTGCTAGTTGTCAATGCTAATTTACTAGTCTGGCGTGGTCGTACTCGCTTAATCCTTTATTTACTAGGGCCTAACGAAAGCTTAATCCCTGAATATCTTGGCCAAAAAATCGCTGAAAGCGTACGACAAAGATTACTTGGTCAGCAATTTTAGAGGCTATAACTGATACGATTAACATATGGTAACGATAGATATTTTGGGAGTTCCTCATACTTATGAGCTTACACCTCCCGTTCCTCAACCATCAAAAGCTGTATTAGTTTTTATTCATGGCTGGCTTTTGAGCCGCCGGTATTGGAACCCCCTTATTGAGCAGTTGTCAACAAGTCATCAATGCTTAACCTATGACTTGAGAGGATTTGGAGATTCTCAAGAAAATCCCACTGACAATCCCACAAACAGTTCTAGGGAGCCTGATTTCTCTCGCTTAACTCCTCAAAATACTCAGGATTCTAGTAGAGGAAATTACACTTTAGCGGCCTACGCGCAAGACTTACGTTTTCTACTGCAAAAGCTTCACATAGAAAAAGCTTGGCTTATAGGTCATTCTCTAGGAGGAAGTATAGCTGTGTGGGGAGCCGAGCTTCTTCCTGAACAAGTTCAAGGAGTTATTTGCTTAAATTCTGGAGGCGGCATTTATCTTGAAGAAGAGTTTGAGCGCTTTCGCTCTGCGGGGAAACAACTCGTTAAACGTCGTCCTTCCTGGCTGAAACAGGTTCCCTTGATGGATTTTATATTTTCAAGAATCATGGTAGAGCGCCCTTTGAATCGCTATTGGGGACGACAAAGACTGATTGATTTTGTAGCAGCGGATACTAAGGCGGCGTTAGGATCTTTACTAGATTCAACAACAGAAAAAGAAGTTCATCTTTTGCCTCAAATTGTCTCTCGTTTGAAGCAGCCAGTTTACTTTTTAGCTGGCGCTAAAGACAAAGTTATGGAACCACAATATGTTCGTCACCTAGCTAGCTTTCATCGGTCATTCGGTAACTGTGGTGATAATGTTATAGAAATATCTGGTTGCGGCCATATGTCTATGGTAGAAAGAACAGATGCCGTTGCTTCAGAAATTAGTATAATTTTGCAAAATCATGAACTTTCTCTACCTACGCTCTGAATAACAAATATTTGTTATTTATCGTCAATATTGTGTAACAATAACAGTATGATCTTAGCTTTAAAGCTCCATATTAAGATAAAAGGAAAATTTCCTCCCTAACTTTTAGATAAAATCACAATTGCAACTTTTGAGAATTTCTACTCAAATAAAAATTAGGTTAACCCGGTTGTTACGAAAATTGCCAGAAGATTTTTGCTTAGGAGAATTCATCTATGCTACACCGCAAGATTTATCAACTCTGTGCAGATGGTCATGAAGTTTGTATTTTTTTGCGGGACCAGCAACGCTGGATAGAAGGCGCTCGCATCCTCCATCTTGAAGGTGATTTAGTCACTATCCGCTACGAAATCGACGAAGATGATGAAATTAGTTCTTGGGAAGAAATGGTGCGATTAGAGAGCATCGGTGCTATCACTCGCAAGCTAGCCTCTGTACCAAGAGGAAATGCAGATGTTCTCATTTCTGATGAATGTCCAGAAGCTGAGCAAATCCATCCCCATTCTCCAGATTCTAATCAAGAGTAGCTGCATCCCAATCGATTATCAAGGTTATAGCTCCTCAGATTCAAAAACAGGACAGTACCCCTCTGGGGTTACCTTGAACCCATAAAGGGGGGAAGCTTTATTCCAGCAGCGTTGCCCCCTTTGATGAAGACAGTTACCGCAGCAGTCTACCTCTGCTAAAATTCTTGCATCGTCGCTCTGGCTTAACAATTCTCGTTGAGATAAACCCCGTAGAACTAGTTCCTCCCCTTGCCAACGAGCTTCTATTAGCCCAGTATCCCCAAAGTTATTCCAGCGAGAATCTGTGGCAATTGAACTAGGTAAGGTTATGCTTACTCCAGTTTCTAGTTCACTCAATTGTCCTTCATAATAAATCTCTGGGGGAGGGGCTGGTTGAATGAATGTTTCCCCAATCGGCAGTTCGACTAAAGTACCTGCTAGGGGAGAATGTAAATGGTAACGGTTTTGTAATTCTTCCAAACTAGTCAAATCTGCTAAATAAGCCGGGGAACCGTGGACAAAAACAACATGTTGAGGGCGTAAGTTATGAATTAACTGTGTAGTTCCTTGGCGATCGCTGTGTTGGGCAAGGAGATAGGTTTCTGTCCTCAAATTTTGATCAGGTTCCTCCTTAAGTAAATATTCGAGATACTCCGGTAGCAAGATTAACCAGGACTCCCTGTCAAAGTAGGGGTTATTTTGCCAATCACCACCAATATCGGTCAGGAAAAGACATGGTTTTTGCTCAAATTGAAGAATTTGTTGCCAATTATCAAGACGACGCATTCTGGGGCGAACTCGTTCATCCCAAAATAGAGGTTGATGTTTAGCAAAGTTCTGAACTGAGGCTGGAAATTCAGGTAAAAGATTTAAGTAGCGATCGCAACCTCTAGCAACTTTTTCATCTACCCATATATCCAAATCTCGCCCTGTAAATTGGTGATGAGAGCGCAAAAGTTTGAGAATTTCTTGCCCCAAACCTAAGGGAGGAACAGGCATCAAGACACTCTTATTCTGAGCGATCGCTTGATTAATTCGTTCCATCAATTGCTTTTCCTGCTGCCTTCGACGGGGGTGTCTTGCTGTACCGTAAGTACCTTCTACGATCAGCACATCTGGAGATAAGCTACGCAAAGCGTCCACCGATAATCCCTCTACTAACTGAGAGTTAGACAGGAAAAAGTCTCCTGTATAGAGCAAAGTATAGGAACGCTGATAGCTAGTATAGGTGAGGGCAATAGCTGCCGCTCCTGGTAAATGCCCTGCCGGAAAAAGTTGAGCTACTAAATTATCACCAAATTCAATGGGAGAATACCAAGGTAAACTTTTGCAGAACTTTTTGATCTCCTGGGAAGGTAAGTCAGGCCAATTAAGGGGCAGAAGTTCTACTGTTACTCCACTCGCGTAAATTGGTATTTGAGGAAAAGCTTGGTGTAAGAGCCAGATACCTTGAGCATGGTCTTTATGGGCATGGGTACACAAAACCATCTCTGCTGGAGGATTAATACTACGGAGGGCAGAAATGTCCTCTAAACCGCAATCAAGAAGAATGCGATGAGGACCCATTCTAATTAAAAGACATACTCCTTCAGAACTATCTCCTGAACCATAGATAAAACAACTTAGCTGATTCTCAGCATCAGAGGATGCCTGGTAGTTTCTACTCATGCTCCCCTCCCAAAATTACTATTTCCTTAAAATCCTCCAGCCATAACATCCATAACCTTATTTTTGTTTAAGTATCATTCATAATCTTTCAATGAGCAGAACCATTGCCATGGTAGTTGTCTGAATCATAAAACCCATTCTTAGTAGCAAAAAAGAGGCTAGATAGGGTAAAAATAGCCGTTAAAACTATCAAGACTAATTTGACATCCATAACTTTCATTGACCTCTACTGACTATATACATTCATGATAAGGCAAATACTGCTTAGGCAATTTTTACAAAAGCTCACAACCTTAAGTATTTCATAAAGTTTAGATTTACCCAAATTTTATTTGCCTAGGGCTGGTTCAGTAGATATTGAAGCAATCGGCACTTCTTCTACTTCAGACAACTTCTCTAAAGCCAACCGAGAGGACTGAGTACCACCGGACAAGCGCTTTAAAAGTTTTGGCCGAGGGTCGTGTAGCAAATAAATAATTTCATCACCTGCTTGCCATTCTTCAGATGCTGTTACTACTTGAAGTTTTCGCTCTCGCTTTAATAGCAAAGGCAAAAGCTCCCCAGAGCGAATTAGAGCTTTAAAATGAGCTTGTTGAAAAGCAAACCCTTGCTCTTTAAAGACTGTTTTCCCCAGCTTAACCTGTCCGTTATTAAGATACTGATTCCAGGTTTTAATTGGTAACTGAGCAATAAAAGCTTGATTGATCTTGGTCTTTTTCGTTTTGTTTCCTGGGTTATTGGCTTCTGGATTATGAGGAAATACAGCTAAAACCCGGGGAGGTTGAAATTCTTCAGAAGCTCTTTGGGCTAACACCATATTAACTTCACCATTACTAGTGACAGCTAAAAAAGTTCCCATAGATTCAATACCCGCTTCTTCTAGGGCATCAGGATCTAAACCACTACTTTGAAATACCGTTAAGTTTTCTGCTTCAGCTTTTTGGCAAGCTTCTGGATCTGTATCAATCAAAACTACAGATTCACCTTGCTCTTGAAACAAACGACCGATCATACGCCCTAAAGCGTTACAACCAACGATGACTGCCCCAGTTGCTTCAGAAGAATTTATTTGTAACCAATTCGCTACCCAGCGTGCTGATAGTCCTTGAACAAATACTGTCATAGTAATAGTTAAAAAAACCAGAGCCTTAATGGAATCTCCTCCATTGACTCCCCTTTGGGTAAGCAAAATGGCGAATAAAGAGGCTACAGAAGCAGAAACTATTCCCCTAGGGGCAACCCAAGATACAAATAACTTTTGTCGCCAATTCAAGCCACCGTTCCAGGTACACAGGTGGACGCTAATGGGTCTGACTATTAACATCAGAGAAAGAACAGTAAAGATGCTTCCCCAACCGAGGGCAAAAATACTAGCAATGGAGAGATCCGCTGCTAAGAGGATAAATAGAACTGATACTCCTAAAACGGTCAACTGACCCTTGAATCTTCTTAACAAACGTTCTTCCGGTACAGAAGAAGCTCTTAAAACGATTCCAGCTACTACAGTAGACATCAATCCTGATTCACTACGAATAGTTTGGGAGATACCAAAAAGACCCCAAACTACGGCCAGAACAACTAAATTTTTTAATTCTTCTGATAAAAAACTAGTGCGTTTGAGGATAAAGCCCAGCCACCACCCCCCTACAGCACCAATGGCTACACCAATACCTAAGCGTAGTGCTAGACCACTAGCCACTTGAATTGCTCCAGAGTCGCTGTTTAAAATGGTATCGAGAACGACAACGGCTAGAATTGCCCCCACTGGGTCTATGAGGACACCTTCACCCTCTAATAGAGTCGCTACTTGCCGATCAACTTCAACGTGTTTTAGTAAAGGGCTAATCACCGTCGGACCGGTGACAACAATTAAGGAAGCGTAGAGAAAGGCGATTGACCAAGGAAATTCTCCTAGCCAGTGGGCTGCCATTCCTCCCCCTAAAAGAGTAATGAGAGTTCCCAAAGTAACTAGATTACGAAGGCTACTAGATACTTTATTTAAAGCTCGTAATTCCAGGTTGAGTCCCCCTTCAAAGAGGATGACAGCAACAGAGAGAGCCACAATTACCTCTAAACCAACTCCTAATTCATGGGGGTGTAACACTCCTAAACCATCTGTCCCCAGCAAAATACCGAAAATCAGCAGGAAGACTATGCTAGGAACTCTGAGATATTCAGCTAAAACCTGAGCGCTAATTCCTGCAACAACAGTAATTACTATTTGTAGGGTCAGTTCAAAGGATCCTTCCATAGGCTTAATTATCGCAGAGTATCTCTTTGGTTTATTGCTCTCAATCTCGTAGCTCTAATGGGCTTAGAAGCAGAAAACAAATACCGATAAGACCTTAAATTTTTTTTTAAAATATGGATTAAATTTGGGAATTTGTATTCACCCCGCGTATTCTAACATCTCACTCCTGTCAAAAGGGGCAATAGTTTACACTAATAGTAGGTAGCATTATTAAAAAAGCCTTTTTCTACAAGGTTCACAACTAAATATATTGATTTACCCACTACATAGCTCTTATACCTTTGAATATGTATATTAATAGTTGATAAATGCCATAAATATTATTTATTAATTCTCACTTTTAGGCTCAACAATTTTATCTAGGTAAAGAGCAGTCAATATTTACTTTAGTAATGAAGTAACAGCAACAAAAGCAATCTATAAGTTTTGTGGTAGTATGGAACGCCAAATTTTTGTCGGAGATCGTCCAGAAAAAAATCTACGCAGCCGTGAATATTGGGTCGAATGGCTATGGATTTTGGGTCTGTTTTTAGCTGCTTTGGTTTTGTTTGGAACTAACCTTAATAATTTGCCTTTACAAGATGGGGACGAAGGGATGATCGCCCAGGTAGCTAAAGAAATTCATTTGGCTCCCCAGGGAAGTCGGCAATGGTTATTTCCTACTCTGTGGAAGATACCTTATTTGCATAATCCTCCTCTGATTCAGAGTTTAATAGCTATTTTATACTCTTGGTTTGGTGTTGATGAATGGACGACACGCTTGCCTACAGCCTTACTAACAGCTATTTCTGTACCTTTTGTTTATAGCATCGGTAGGGAAATTTTCTCTAATCGCATTCCAGGAATTTTTGCTGCTTTAATTTACTTAACTTTTTTGCCTGTAATCTGCTATGGTCGTTTAGCTATTTTGGAAGGGCCTTTACTATGTTTTGAAACTCTGACAATTCTATGTATTTTGCGATCGCGGCGTGATCTGAGATGGACTTTATTAGCAGGAGTTGGTTTTGGTTTAATGTTTTTAGTCCAAAAAACAGAAGGGCTATTAATTGGAGCAATTATTCTGGTTTTTTTAGCTTGGGATACACCTAGACTATTAAGTTCTCTATACCTCTGGCTTGGTTTGCTTCTAGGAAGTATGCCTCTGATTTTTTGGTATGTCGCTCAATCTTTACACTACGGGCTACCTTTGATTAGTAAAATAGCAATTGGTCAATATTTTCAAGCTACTTGGCAGAATTTAGCTACTCATAACACCTACCCTTTATATCACTTAGGAGAAATACTCAAGTACTCTTGGCCATGGTTGTTTTTTTCGCTTTATGGATTGAAGCAAGCTTGGATAGATCGTACTTGGGGCTGGGCTAAGTTAGTTTTAGTTTGGACTATATTTTATTTTGTAGCAGCTTCTTTTTTCCTCAGCGCAACTCCTGGGAATATTTTACCTATATACCCTTCCCTCGCTTTAGCTGGAGGCGCTCAGTTAGCCCAGATTTATACATTACCTAGTTTTTCTGTATATCCACGTTCTTGGACAGTTATCTTTGGCTTATTAGCTTTGTTGAGTGGATCAGCTTCTATTTATTTTGGTATTACCTATTCTGCTGACAGCTCTTTAGTAATTATTTTTGCTTCGTTAGCTCTTACTTTTGGTGTTGTCGCCATACTAATTGAGCGGCAGGATCGGCAATTTATGACAATGCTATTTTGGGGAATGTATATATCACTTTTATTGCTAGTCCTTTCTCCTCACTGGATTGGTCAGTTAAATAATATTTATCCTGTGGAGAAGCTTGCTAGGGTTATTAAGAGTTCTGTACCAACAAATCAACTCATTTATACTTCTTCTGAGTTTAGTTCGGCTCTGAATTTTTATAGCGATCACCAAATTATTGCTCTGTCTCCATCTAAGCAGGATGAATTAAGAATCTCTTGGTTAGAAAGACACTGGAAAAAGGCACCAGAGTCTTCACCCCAAGAAATTAAACACTACTGGTTAAAACAGCATTGGAATTTAGAGCCTAAGCCTTACTTATTGCTTGATTACAAAACTTTTAAAGATTTGGCTTTATTAAATGTCAAAGAACTAGCAGATATTTCTCCTGAGTGGAAATTGCTCTCTAAAGATAGATTTAAGTTAGAAAACTAAGCAAGCTTCTCTGGAGAAATATCAATAACCTTTAAGATTCTTCATCCATTTCTTCAGATTCATCTACTTGTTTGAGATGAATGTGTTTTCTACCTAAAGTAATTTCAAACTCATCTCCAGGTTTCAAGCCCATTTTCTTTGTGTAAGCAGAGCCAATTAGTAAATTATGATTAGACTGTACACTAATACGATAGCTAGCAGAACGTCCTCCACGGCCATGGCCATTGGCGGTACTGTCTAATTCAATTCCCTCTGCATCAATTAGAGCATTGAGAAATTTCATCATGTTGACACGCTCTACATCGTTTTTAGTTACTGTATAGTAACCACACTCTCTTGCTTTTTCTTCCTTACTAAGATTGCCTAGTTCTTTAACTTTCTTAATTAGGGCTTCACCTGTTAAAGGTTCGACTTTTTTCTTTTTAGCCATCAACTTATATATATAACTAAAGACTTAACTACTAGATAGGTTTATTGTCTAGCTCTTTGAAAAGCAAAATCAACAAAATCCTAGTCTGTTATTAAGATATAAAACTATATTACACGCAGTAAGTCAATCTGATTATAAACTATCTGTCTGATAGCAAAAATTTGCTATTTTTATGAACTAACACTTCTAGTGTTTTGAAGTTTCAAGACAACCATCATGAATAAGCACTCTATTTCCTTTAATTATTGATGTCAAAAAAAAGATGAAGCTAACTACTCGTGGACACTATAGCGTTAAAGCTTTGCTGGATCTAAGTTTGCAACCTAATTATGGCCCTACTTCAGTAAAAGAAATTGCCTCTCGCCAAAATTTACCTGCTCCCTATTTAGAAAAATTATTGATTGAAATGCGTCGTGCTGGCTTGGTTAAATCAACACGAGGCTCTCAGGGTGGCTATCAACTTGCAGATAGTCCAGGACAGATTTCTCTAGGACAAATTTTAACAGCAGTAGGAGAAACTATTGAACCATTACCTCACCATAATCTTGAGGCAGATCGAGTAGAAGATTGGGTAACTTTCAGCATCTGGCGACAATTACATCAAAGATTAAAACAGGCCCTCTATAGCATTACTCTAGCTGAACTTTACTATGATGCTAGGAGTTGGCAAGCTGCTCTTGGAGAAGAAACCAGCTTTGTTGTCTAGATGATAATTAAAGCTGGAAAAGCGATTAGATAATTAAAATTAAGTGTTATTTTTTTACCGATCTTGTCTGAGCTAATTGACGACGAATATAGACAGATTCTCGTTTTACTACTAGCTGCGACTATCGATTACTTGATTGGAGATCCAGGCTATTTACTTCACCCTGTACAAATGATGGGCTGGGTAATTGCAAATTTTCAGCAATTTATGATTAAATACTGGCGAAAACCTTGGCAACGGCGCATAGCCGGAATTGGTTTAGGATTGGGTTTAATTGTTGGTAGTGGTTTGTTGGGCTGGTTGATAGTATTTAGCGCCACGAAAATTAATTCTTTTTTAGCTATTGTCTTAGAAATTATTATTTTGGCAAGCTGTTTTGCTGGCCGCAGTTTACGCCAAGCAGCAGAAGAGGTTTTGCCATCTTTAGTAAAAAGAGATTTAGCAGCGGCCCGCACAAAACTAAGCCAATATGTTGGTAGAGATACCGCCGAGCTTTCCCATTCAGAAATCTTGCGAGCTGTTTTAGAAACAGTAGCAGAAAACACTACAGATGGAGTCACGGCCCCTCTTTTTTATAGTATTTTGGGAACTTTTATACCGGGGATCGGTGCTGTCCCCCTCGCCCTTAGTTATAAAGCGGCTAGTACACTAGATTCTATGATTGGCTACCGTCAAGAGCCTTTTACTGAGCTAGGTTGGTTTAGCGCCCAATTAGAAGATTATCTAACTTGGTTTCCCTGTCGTCTTACGGTTTTGAGTGTGGCAGTTTTAACGAATAAATATCAACAAGTTTGGTATCTTTGTCAGCGCGATGCTATTCAAGATCCTAGTCCTAACTCTGGTTGGAGTGAAACTGCTTTTGCTGCAGCTTTGGGAGTTCAATTAGGAGGGACAAATTCCTACGGTGGAATTGTTAAAAATAAACCACTTTTAGGAGAACCTGTTGAGAAGATTACCATAGACAAGGTCAACCAAGCTCTTGCTCTGACTCGTAATTGTTTTTTGCTTTGGTTGAGCATAGGTTTAGGTATTCATTTAGGTCTATTTCTTCTTTACGAGCAGCCAATTTTCTTTTAATTTGAACAAGTAAACATTAAATTGCTGATTTGAGCTTATGCCTGGTGAGGTTGTCGAAATTCTTTCAGCCCAAGAAATGCGCCGTACTTTGACTCGCCTTGCTTGCCAAATTGTTGAAAAATCTGGCGACATTTCCCAACTAGCTTTTTTGGGTATTTATACAAGAGGAGCAATGCTAGCCAAGTTGCTCAGGCAGCAAATCGAAGTATTAGAACAAGTTCAAGTCCCTGTCGGCTCTCTGGATATTACTTTTTATCGAGACGATCTAGATGAAATTGGCATACGAACCCCTACTCAAAGTGAGATTCCTTTTGATCTGACAGGTAAAACTATAGTATTGGTAGATGATGTAATTTATAAAGGTCGTACTGCTCGTGCCGCTTTAAACGCTATTGCAGAGTACGGGCGACCAGAAACAATTTTATTCGCTGTATTGGTTGACAGAGGCCATCGTCAATTACCTATTCATCCTGATTTTACCGGTAAAAAATTACCTACAGCAAAGGATGAAAACATTAAAGTTTATCTTGAAAAAATTGATGGTCGAGATGCTGTTGAGTTGATTAGAGGGCAGGGTTAGTTAATCGTTTCCAAGTTAGAGAAGAAGAGTCTTTTTGCCAATGCCAACGTAATAATTGAGTAGCCGAAGTTCCTATTCCTAAACCTTTCCAGCCCATAGCTTGTCGCGGAGATTCTGTGGCTAAGGCGATCCCAACTCCTAAATCACATATTTCCCACTCTACTAAGTTTTTGACTCCTTTGAGAAGAGATAAAGTAGTTCCTGATAAAGTACCATCAGCGAGTCTGGCTGTTCCTTGTTTAACTTCTATCTGACGGCTATCCCAAGGATAAATACCGTCGGGTAAACCTATGGGGGCGAGGGCATCACTAACTAAGAAAATGCCTTGGTGATAGTTTCCTGCTTTGAGTAATAACTTCATCATCGTCGGACAAATGTGCTGTCCATCAGCGATGAAACCACACTTAACCTGGGGATTAACTAACGCTTCCCCCAATAAACCTGGTTGACGGTGGTGTAAGCTGGGCATGGCATTAAAAGCGTGAGTTACCATGGAAGCTCCTTGGTTAAAAGCTTCTTTTGCCTGGGAAGCTGTGGCTAGGGAATGACCAAGGCTAATGGTAATTTTTAATGAGTTTAAGTAAGGAATTATTTGACCTGTGGAATCTAATTCTGGTGCTAAGGTGATAATTTTTACTATCTGCTTGTAGTCTCCCAAAATGCTTTTAACTTTATCTAAGGTTAAAGGTAAAAGATATTCTTGGGGATGAGCGCCTCGCTTTTCTGGGTTTAAAAAAGGCCCTTCTAAATGAACACCGAGAATTTGGGCTGTTTGGCTTGGTTGAGAAGAAATATAAGCAGAAATTGTAGCTAGCGATCGCTTAATTTTTTCTGGGGAAGTTGTGACAATAGTTGGTAAATATCCATCTACTCCCTGATTCCATAAATATTTACTTATTTTGGCTAATAAAGGAAGATGCTTTTTTTCCAGGTCAGGAAAAGCTAAACCCAAACATCCATTGATTTGTAAATCTATTCCTCCTAAAGAAAGCCAGTCTCCTTGAAAATCTAAAGTGTTTTCCGGCTTTTGTCCCTCTTTTGCTGGCACTATGGCTGTGATTACGCCTTCTTCTACCTGAATTTGTTGTAAATTTTGATATCCTGACAATCGGGCATTAATGATCGCAAAACTATTCGGTATCATAACGAGAAAATTTGTTTAATGGATAAAACTAAAGCATCAATCGCTATTATTATGGGTAGCGATTCAGATTTACCTACCATGAAAGCGGCGATCGCAGTTTGTGAAGAATTTGCCATTGCCTATGAAGTAGCTATTGTTTCAGCCCATCGTACTCCTGAAAAGATGGTCAGCTATAGCCAAAATGCCCATACCAGAGGAATTAAAGTCATTATTGCCGGAGCAGGAGGAGCAGCCCATCTTCCTGGCATGGTAGCTTCTTTGACACCTCTTCCTGTGATTGGTGTACCTGTGGCAACTCGTCATCTCAATGGGGTTGATTCTTTATACTCGATTGTACAAATGCCGAGAGGCATTCCTGTGGCAACAGTGGCTATTGGTAATGCTCAAAATGCCGGGTTGTTAGCCATACAAATCATTGCTGCTCAGCAGCCAAAGTTATTGGAAAAAGTGCAGCAATACCGCCAAAATTTACGAGATTCGGTATTGCACAAACAAGAAAAGCTCGAAGCAATGGGTTATCAAGAATATCTTGCTAGTCAAGAATAATCTCAGGAAGACATTCAGCAATATTGTTCTGACAAAAGATAATAATCTCCTTAGCTAGATGACTAGTAACTCAGTAACAAATATCACGAAGCCAGCTAAATTTTCTCATTTAAAATTCATTGAATTTATACTTTCTATCATTAATTAATTAAATTGATTAATATTTACAAAAGTGATTATTGTTACTTAACTTACATTAGTTACTGTTGCAAAATGAAAAACATAGCTTAATTTAGCATTCTTATTGCTCTGAGTAATGATGTTTTGGCTAAGAACCCCTATGTAAAAGTAGTTTCATATCTGTCCTGAAAATAGATATAAATATATGAATGTTCAAAAATTCTCACCTTAAGGATTAACCAAGTGTTTGTTGGGAAAATTTATCAGGATTTAGGTAAAACTGTACCTTCTGATACAGAAAACTATGTCGAAGAAGCCGAACATTTCTAAACTTACTAGAATAACCTAGCTCTATTACTTGCTTCAACTGAAAAGAATACTTAGGTATTCAGCTATTACTCTCTTGACTCTTTCACAAAATATCTGTAGTTTTCTTTACGTAGGACAACTTGCTGCTTTTAGGGTAGAAAAAAATTTGGTGCTTGCCTCTGCTCAGAAGCTCTAAATAGTAACTGAGCTGTAAAAGGTTTAATCTAGCTCAGCTAACTTCAAGAGAAAATGTTCCTAACCTTTCAGGAGGTAGTCTACCCATTTCAATCAAAAAATTTGCAGTTATGCTTCACTAACTCAGGAAAGTCCAGTTCATGATGTCTAATCCAAGTCTTAAAAAGAAAAAACAGCGTCCCCCAAGTCTTTGGGATGCGCCCTATTTTGAGCCAATTAAAACTGTGGCTCGTCTGTTTTCCCCTTA
Organism: uncultured cyanobacterium; assembly: GCA_963793425.1. Lineage (GTDB taxonomy): Bacteria > Cyanobacteriota > Cyanobacteriia > Cyanobacteriales > CAWCAG01 > CAWCAG01. The sequence goes on from CAWCAG010000005.1 coordinate 1,191,865, forward strand.
TTGGCTAGCTTGTATTCCTTTAGCAGCAATCATTGTTGTTGTCTGGAACACTTCTGCCTCCGCTCAGGGTCTTGATGCTCCTTCAACTCCTGAAGAAATGCAGGTCGTTCTCGACTCTATTTTCTTGCTATTTTGCTCAGTCCTCGTTATCTTCATGAACGCAGGATTCGGGATGCTAGAAACAGGATTCTGTCGTCAGAAAAACGCCGTTAATATTCTGACCAAAAACCTAATCGTTTTCGCCATTGCCACTATTGCTTACTGGGCCATTGGTTTCGGTTTGATGTATGGCGAAGGTAACGGTTTCATTGGTTTAGATGGCTTTTTCTTCAACGGCAAGGCTGCTGCTTATGGAGATGATCCCTACCCAGAAGCTGTACCTGTAGCTATTTCCTTTCTTTTCCAAGTAGCCTTTGCTGCCACCGCAGCAACCATTGTTTCCGGGGCTGTTGCTGAAAGGATCAAGTTTGATGCTTTCTTAATCTTCAGTTTCTTACTCGTAGCTGTTTCCTATCCCATTACTGGACATTGGTTATGGGATGGTGGCTGGTTAGGAGAACTAGGTTTTGTTGACTTTGCTGGTTCAACCATCGTTCACTCTGTGGGGGGTTGGGCTGCTTTAGTAGGTGCTGCATTGTTAGGGCCTCGTCAAGGTAAATATGCCGCAGATGGTTCCATCCGAGCCATTCCTGGCCACAACATGAGTATTGCCACCCTTGGTTGCTTAATTCTCTGGATTGGCTGGTTTGGTTTCAACCCTGGTTCAGAATTAGCTGCTACTGCCAATGTTCCTTATATTGCCGTTACCACCAACCTAGCTGCCGCAGCAGGGGGTTGTACTGCCACTGCCACTAGTTGGATTACCTCCGGCAAACCTGACCTCTCTATGGTTATCAACGGTATCTTAGCGGGCTTAGTTGGTATTACGGCTGGTTGTGCAAATGTCAACTATATCTCCGCGATTATTATCGGTGCTGTTGCTGGGGTTATTGTAGTTTTCTCTGTAGCTTTCTTCGACAAGATCAGAATTGATGATCCTGTGGGTGCTACTTCTGTCCACCTTGTCTGTGGTATTTGGGGAACTTTAGCTGTCGGCATCTTTTCTCCCGACGCTAATATTATCAACCAAATCATCGGTATTCTCTCTGTCGGAGCCTTTACCGTAGCTTTCAGTGCCGTTGTTTGGTCTTTACTCAAAGTGACTATTGGTATCCGCGTGACTCCAGAAGAGGAGTTCGAGGGCTTAGACAAAGCTGAACATGGTATGGAAGCCTACGCTGGATTTGTTACTGAAGCTGACGCTTTTGGTGTCAGCCCCAGTACCATTAGCAGCGCAACCGATGTTGCTCCACCATCAGAAATCTAAACTTCACTAGTCTTAACTTACCCATTTAGTTAAGAAAAACCCGTCTTTAAGCGAGAAAAATAAATTCTCGGTTGAAGGCGGGCATTTTTTGGTACAAAATTGTTAAGAACAATTCGTGTTTCTGCCATTCTGATAAAGTTACTGTTTGAGGCGCTTTTGATTAAAAAGCGGCTCCTCATCAATGTGTAACTTTTGAATATGTGACTTTTGACTTCCGCAAAGCGGCATTATTCTCTTGAAGCGCTCTCCTCGTTGGGCTTTTTTCTCCCTAGTTATTAACGGACTATTCATTCTTCTCCTCAGCTATATCTGGTGGGGGGACGAAGAAAGCAAGTTGCTTTCTGTGGCGAGATCAGACCTTTCAATCGAAAAAGATTCTTTTCCCGAAACCTCTTCTGGTGGTGAATTGGGGGAAAAACAAAAACTTACTTATCAGCAATGGGTTGATTTACTAAAACAAGAAGCCAAAGTTGCGGCGGAAAAACAACCGGAAAATCTTACTGTTCTTTTAGGAGATTCCATTAGTCTCTGGTTTCCTCCTGAATTATTACCTGAGAAAAGATATTGGCTCAATCAAGGTATTTCTGGGGAAGGCTCAGCCGGATTGCTTAGACGTTTAAAGCTGATAGACAAAACTAATCCCCAAGGTATTTTTATTATGATCGGTATCAACGATCTGATTCGGGGGGTGGAAGGAGAAACTGTTGTCGCGAATGTGGAGTTAATTGTTGAATATTTAAGGCGAAATCATCCCGAAAGTACGATCATTTTGCAATCTATTTTGCCCCATAGTGGTTCTCAATCAACTTGGGAAGGGCGAGAGCGTTTATTAGAACTTCCGAACCGAGATATTCGTGATATTAATCGTCGTCTGGAGAAAATTGCTGAACAAGAAGAAATTATTTATCTCGATCTCTACTCCCTTTTTGCTGATGATCAAGGTAATCTGAACACAGAGCTTACTACTGATGGGTTGCACCTTAATCCCAAAGGTTATGAACTTTGGCGTATTGCCCTGCAAGTTTCTAGCCAGTTGGAAATTGGGGAAACAGGGAGCAGGGAGCAGGGAGTAGGGAGCAGAGAATAATGTCAGGCATCAATAATTTTAAAGACTTAAGAATTTGGCAAAAAGGCATGGATATAGCAGAGAAGTGTTATTTTTTGACTAAACTATTTCCTCAAGACGAGTTGTACGGTATGGTTCAACAAATTAGGAGAGCTGCAGTATCTATCCCCGCCAACATAGCAAAAGGATATGGAAAATGAGCAATCACCAAAATAAACTAGATACAAAAGCTTTTAAACGTTCTCTGGCTCACTCGAAAAACTACCACCGTAAAGGATTTGGTCATAGTCAGGAAGTTAACACGGTTTTAAATTCAGAATATCAAAGCAATCTGATTCAAGAAATTCGTGATAACAATTACCGCTTAAGCAAAGGAGATGTTACCATTCACCTCGCTGAAGCTTTCGGTTTTTGTTGGGGAGTTGAACGTGCTGTGGCGATGGCTTATGAGACTCGTCAGCATTTTCCCACAGAACGCATTTGGATTACTAATGAAATCATTCATAATCCTTCTGTTAATCAGCGTTTGCGAGAGATGAATGTGGGTTTTATTGCTGTTACTGATGGCGATAAAGATTTTTCTGTGGTTGGTACAAAAGATGTGGTGATTTTACCTGCTTTTGGAGCTAGTGTTACAGAAATGCAGCTTCTCAATGACAAGGGTTGTACTATTGTCGATACCACTTGTCCTTGGGTATCTAAAGTTTGGAACTCTGTAGAAAAGCATAAGAAAAAAGATTTTACTTCGATTATTCATGGTAAATATGCCCATGAAGAAACCGTGGCTACAAGTTCTTTTGCTGATAAGTATTTAGTTGTTCTTAATTTAGAGCAAGCAAATTATATAGCTGATTATATTTTGTCTGGGGGCGATTCCGAAGAATTTTTCGCTAAATTCAAAAATGCTCATTCCGCTGATTTTGATCCTGATAGAGATTTAGACAAAATTGGCATTGCTAACCAAACTACCATGCTCAAAAGCGAAACCGAGCAAATCGGCAAACTGTTTGAACGTACTATGCTCAAAAAATATGGCCCTGCTGAGTTCACTGAGCATTTTATGAGTTTTAATACCATTTGCGATGCGACCCAAGAAAGGCAAGATGCCATGTTTGGGTTGGTAGAAGAAAAGCTCGATTTGATGTTAGTGATTGGCGGTTACAATTCTTCCAATACTACTCATTTACAAGAGATTGCTATTGAAGAACAAATTCCTTCTTATCATATTGATAGTGCAGAGCGTATCGGAGAAGGAAACAGAGTTGAACATAAACCTTTAGGTAAAGATTTGGAAGTTAAGGAAAATTGGCTTCCGGAAGGGCCAATTAATGTTGGTCTAACTTCTGGGGCTTCTACCCCCGATAAGGTGGTAGAAGATGCTATTAAAAAAATATTTGAAATAAAGGCGATGGCAGTAGCTGCTAATAGCTAGTGGCTAGTGGTGACAGGAATAGGTAATAGGAATTCTAGCAATAGTTAGGTTCTTTACTTATTACTTGTTACTTATTACTTATTACTTCTTCCCAATGTCTTTTCTTGATCCTCTTTACGCTCTTTTCCTCCTCGTCATCATAGAAGTTGCTTGGTTGCTAAGGCAATTAATTCCTCAAGGTAAAACCCGCAACCAAATACAACTGTGGTTGTTTTTAATAGCTAGTATTGCTTTCTATGCCTCCTTACAGTGGTGGTATATTCCTTTACTCCTAATCATGGCTTTGCTTAACTTTTATCTTGGTAAAGCCATGGAGGAAAAAGTCAGTATAGGAGTTCAACAGGCGCAGGATCAAAATCTTTCTAACCAAGAATGGGAAAACTTACAACAATCTTGGAATCGTAAGGCTACTAATATTCTGATTCTGGGTATTGTTGCCAACATCCTAGTTTTGGTGGCTTTTAAATATCTTCCTTTTCTTCTCAATAGCTTTGCTGCTAGCTTCAACTCAGCTTCAGCAAGTGAAAATGCTAGTTGGTTGAGCAAAAACTTGCTTGCCCCTTTAGGAATCTCTTTTTTTACTTTTGAATGTATTGCTTATCTAGTTGATATTTCCAGGGGTAGCAAAGCTAGTCGAAGTTTGTTGCAATTTACTAGTTATAAACTCTTTTTTCCTAAATTAATTTCTGGCCCAATTACTCGTTATCACGAATTAGCTAAACAATTTAATAGTGATCAAACCCCAGTTATCAATGACTATATTGAAGGATTTTGGCTTATTGCTTTGGGGGCAGTCAAAAAAGCTTTGGTAGCAGATCGCTTGGGGATTTTTGTGGATTTATGTTTTGGCAATCTGGAAAGGGCAGGTAGTGGCGATCTTTGGTTAGCGATTATTGCCTATGGTTTACAACTCTATTTTGATTTTAGCGGTTACGTGGACTTAGCTCGTGGTAGCGCTATGTTATTGGGCTTTAATCTGCCAGAAAATTTTAACTATCCTTACTTTAGTACTAGTATTGCTGACTTTTGGCGACGTTGGCATATGACCTTGGGAGATTGGTTACGCAATTACTTATACTTCCCTTTAGGAGGCTCTCGTCAGGGTTTAGGGAGGACTTGCCTTAATTTATTATTGGTGATGCTTATTGCCGGAATTTGGCATGGTGCAGCTTGGGGTTATGTGGTTTGGGGAGGCTTACACGGTTTTGCTTTAGCTATACACCGCCTCACAGATACATTAGTAAAGAGGTTGAAGGGTTAACAGTTTGGTGGAAAAGCTGGCCAGGAATGGTTATGGCTTGGTTGCTTACTCAATTAATGGTCTTTACTTCTTGGATCTTTTTTCGTCTTCCGGATCTCCGGCAAGCTGGTTTAGTGATTGGACATTTATGGAACTATTCAGGAGATGTCCAGTTTGCCCAGAAGGTTTATGGAGAAGCAATTGGTTTGGGACAATATCAAGTTTCTGTGTTGATTACTTTAATATTTGTCGCTATGGCGATCGCCTATTCTATTCAACAAGGTTTGCAGTTAAGGCTAAATTGGCCTATTAAATTGCTCTTTGCTCCTATTTGCCTTTTGGGAGTTTGGCTTTTAGCCCCGGAAGGAGGGCTACCGTATATTTATTTTGATTTTTAAAAACTGTTTGATGCTAAATCCGCAGTGTGATTACACTTTAGTAGGGTAGGCAAGATAAGCAAATTACATCAGCATCAAAAATTTATTTACTGTTGCCCACAAATAATTAACTAGGTAATGGTGGGCAAACATCACAAAATGAGCTTGATAGACAACCTAATTATTTTTTTACACACTTTGACTAATACTGTTCTTTTGAAAGAATAGTTTTTCTGTTCGGAATAGTTGCGATCGCCTCCTCAAAATCCAGTTTGCACATCAGTTATTATAATTATCGACACTGAAACCAAGCTTTTGCTTAAGTAAGATTAACTATAATTTTTCTACCTGTCCTATGCCAGAAAATAACCTTGCCGTTAATATTACTCTCTTCGATTCCCAACTAAGCGATGAACAACTCCAGGAAGATACAAGTAATCTTCGTGAAGAAATCATGGAAGTGGAAGGAGTTCAAGAAGCAAATCTCGTTCCCATAACCCAAGCCCCAGTAGGTTCTAAAGGTATTGGTGATTTCTTAATGGGGCAACTGGAAGCTTCCATAACCGTTAAAGGTTTGAAAACCTTGGCTAACTTTTTAGGTAATAACCTCTACGGTAAAAAAATTAAAATCAAAGCGGAAGGAAACGGCAAGAAGTTGGATGTGGAAATTAATCGCCCTGAAGATTTACAGAAGATTATGCCGGAGATTGATGAGTTTATAAATGGTTGAAAACTGCCCCTTAGCCCCCAATATTGGGTGAACAAGAGTAATCAAAAGCTCAAAGTCCCCCAGGATTGTGGGATTTAGGGGGCGATAAACTTTGCATTCTCAGAAAAAAAGTTAAGCAATGAACAAACTAGCCCTCCTAGTCGGCATCAGCGAATATAAATCAGCATTGGAACCCTTACCCAGCGCTGAACAGGATGTGCTGGCTATGCAGCAGGTTTTGGAGAATGAAGAGATGGGAGGATTTCGGGAAGTTATTCCCTTGGTTAATCCTCCCGTTCAAGACTTGCGGAGAGCTATTTATGACCTGTTTGCGGAACGGAATCAAGATGACTTACTTCTGTTTTATTTTTCTGGTCATGGGGTGAAAGATCAACATCGCAACCTCTATCTCACTACTCCAGAGACAGAAAAGAATCAAAGAGGCTCAGTTGTTACTCCCACTGCGATCGCAGCTAATTATCTGCAAAGTCAAATTAGTGCCAGTCGTTCGGAACGGATAGTCATAATTCTTGATTGCTGTTTTAGTGGGGCTTTTGCTAAGGGGATGACAGCAAAAGATGATGGGGAAGTGGATATTTTCGGGGAATTAGGAGGGAAAGGTAGGGCAATTTTAACTTCTTCTAGTTCAACGCAATATTCCTTTGAACAAGATGATTCCCAACTTTCTATTTACAGTCGCTATTTAATCGAAGGGATAAAAACGGGGGCCGCAGATCGGGATAATGATGGCAGGATTTCTGTAGAAGAGTTACATAATTATGCTAAGGAGAAAGTACAACAAGCTTCTCCTGCGATGACACCGCAATTTTATCCTGTGGAGGAAGGGTACAAAATTTATCTGGCGCGATCGCCTCAAGATGATCCTCAACTGAAGTATCGTCAAGAGGCACAAAAACGCATTCGTAAGGGAAATTTTTCCCGTGTTGGTTTGCGTATCCTCCGGCAATTAAGAACAGATTTGGGCTTGTCTACAGAAGAGGCAGAAAAGATTGAAGCAGATGTTTTGCAACCCTACAGGCAATATGAGCAGAAACTGAAGGAGTTTACAGAAGCGGTGGAGGAGGTGATAGAGGATGAAGGAGGGATTTCCCCAGAAACCCTTGAGGAGTTGCAGGATTATCAAAAGCTTTTGAGTTTGGTTAATGAGGATGTGGAACCGATTATGGCGCAATATCTCGTCAAATTTAAACCTAAACCTGAACCCCAAGCTCACTCTCCCGCGAAGCCTCAGCCTAAATCTTCCGTTTCAGAAAAAGAAGCAGAAGTAGAACTAAAATCAGCTAAGGGAATTGACTACACTAAACTCCGGGACTTGCTAGCAGGAGGAGAGTGGCGTGAAGCAGATGAGGAAACAGCTAGAGTTATGCTTAAAGTTGCTGACAGGGAAGAGGAAGGTTGGTTAGATTCCGATTCAATAAAAATATTCCCCTGTGAAGACCTGCGTACCATTGACCAACTTTGGGTAAAATATAGCCAAGGACATTTTGGTTTTTCTGTGCAAAAACAGATTTATCAAGAAGTCCAGGAAGATTACGGAAAGTTTGGCGATCGCGTGGGGTGGAGAGTGAAGGAGACATGGATATATTATTCTGATACGACCTTCGGGTTAGATGCTCCTATGGGTCATCTTCCGGGAGAATGGAATCCAAAGTGGCAAGCTGGTATTAAATCAAAGCGGGTATTCTTCTCTCGCGCTCAGACTTGTAGACTGTAGCATATAAAGGGAAGAGTCGTTTGTAACAATCTTTTAACAGAGGGAGTTTCCACGAAACTACTAGTATTTGGGCAATTCCGATACCTGGCACTCTGGTGAGGAAGTTGTGGAAATGGGGAAGTGGGAAGTTGGGGAAATGGGGAAGTGGGGAATTGGGGTTTTAGTTTCCTGTCCAAAAATAGGGATTTTCAAATAGCTTGCTTGTAGTTTTTGGGTCGTAACAATTAACCAAAACGAACTGTTTCGCCACCTCTGCCACCTCTTCTTGCAGCACTTCCCACCGCTCCCAAGGTAAACTCATTTGCCCAGGAGAAACTTTTTTTCTTCGCCCCTTCCTTTTTAGTTTCACGCCCCCCAACAATTTACTACCCCAGTGATATTTTCTTTCTGGTTTCGGTTTCGGTTTATATCTGGTACAAAACCCTTTGTATTTCCTGGCACATACCTATTATTTATATTTTGCATATTTTGCTTTCAGTGAGAAACAGAATTTTCTTCTAACCACAGAGCCAATGAATCTTGATTTTCTCGATTTATGGCGACTCCTTCCATCATCATCACAACTTCTTGATTTGCAACCTCAAGGGAATAACCATTTAACTCTAAGAAAGTTGCCATCACTGCAAAAGCTGTCCTTTTATTCCCATCAATGAAAGGATGATTTTTTGTTAAAGCATATCCATAGGCAGCAGCTAATTCAAACAAACTCGGTTCACCATAACTCAAAAGATGTTGAGGTCTAGCCAAACTAGCTAAGAGAAGATTGTCATCTCTTATGCCTGGACTTCCTCCATGTTGAGTAATTTGATCGCCATGAATAGCCATAGCAATCTTCTCATTTATCCAATAAGGTTCGCTCATTGAGCTAATTCACGCAAAGCATCTTCATATTTCTTACTTACCTTTTCATAAGCCGCCATTGCTTGAGCCAAGTTTCGCTCTTGGGTAGAAATTTGCACTCCATTTTCAGTTTCTACTAATAAGACTTCCTCTCCTTCAGCAATATCTAGCTTTTTTAAAACTTCGACGGGTAAAGTTATACCCAAGTCATCACCAATTTTTCTTATTTTGAGAATATACATAAAACAGAGAGATTAAGACTAGGAAATTATTATAGTAGATTCCAATAAAATCTCTTCAAACTCTGAGGTAGGTAGAATCTTGACTGTAAACTTGGGAATACCATCAAGTTTGTGTTGGTCAAGGGTCATAGCTACCTTTGTAAGTGCTATAAATACGGTAGCCCGGTAAAACCAGAGCGATACCTGCATTAGAATGTATCGTACCTGGATAATCTTCCTCGGCTAAACTACCACCAAGGCGAATCCGCAATCTACCCAACCAAATATACAACCCTGGAATCAGAGTATCTAAACTATAAGCAATCGCCTGCAATTGTGAATCACTAGATTCAGTTTTTTGTTCAGGAGTAGACATGGGAAAACTAGAAACCTACCGTCAATATGTCCAAAAAATTCTCACTCAAAGAGCCAGCTTTGAGCAAAATGAAGATGGAATTGAAACCCATCTTATCTTAGATACAGAAAGGGACTATTATCAACTCTTAGATATAGGTTGGCAGCAAGAAAAACAAGTATTTGACTGCTATTTATACTTGCAAATTAAAAATGGCAAAATTTGGATCTATAGAGACTTAACGGATAGAGCTATTGCAGATGAGTTAAGAGAATTAGGCGTACCGACTGAAGATATTGTCCTCGCTTTTTACACTCCCCAAAGAAGACAATTTACTAACTTTGCTGTTTGCTGAAAATGTCAAGTAACAACAAATAACAAATTGGAGAGGTATTGGAAACTACAATCACCTAATTTCTCAACTTTTCAAGAGTTTGCAAATCCTTTTCCAATTCAACCTCATCGTAATTAAGATAAACTCCCATCTTTTGTAAAAAACTGTGGGTTGCTAAACGAGAAGGCAACTTAAGTATTTGTCTTACCTCTGCGGTACTAATTTCGCCACAACCATAAGCATCAGCAACTAGCCTTTCCAATAATCGCTCAGAAAGATTTCCCCACAGCTTGTCTAACCTTTGAGCAATTTCATCAGGAATTTCAATGGCAACTTGCATAAAACTCAGCCTTTAAAACCTAAACTACTTCTATAGTAAAAGACTTAGCTGTACTTTATTCAGCGATAATGCGTCACCCTCGCCAAATTGAGGAGTCGTGCTGGTCAATAAGTAGTGCAATAATAAAATAATCAGCAGCGTGTCTAACTTCAATCATGACAAAACTAACCATCGAATTACCTAAAAAATTAGAGAAGCAACTATTAGCGGTAGCTAAACAAGAAAACCTTTCTTTAGAGACTTTTGTTTTGAAGCTGCTAACCAAGCTAGTGAGTTTCTACACAAAAAAAGAGCAAGATAATCTCTTGAATATACAAATTATCAAGACAGACTCAATTAGAAAAAACTCTCTTGACCAAGCTAAAGATTTGGATTTTGCAACTCTTTTAGAAATCACTCAAGATACTTGGAAACAAGAAGATGGCTTAGTTTATCAAGAAAAGGTTAGACAGGAGTGGTCGTGAAATTTTTGTTGGATTCAGTTATTTTGATTGACCACTTCAATAATATCAATAAAGCCACAAAATACATAAACAGTGTGCATTCAGAAAGTGCCATTTCTGTAATAACGAGAGCAGAAGTTTTAACTGGATTTGATTCCCCTCAAAGAGACATAGCGAGCCAGTTCCTCGATTATTTTACTACCTTAGAAATGAATATCGCTATTGCAGATTTGGCTGCTACTTTGCGCCGTCAAGAAGGTTGGAAATTACCTGATGCTATTCAAGCAGCTTTTGCACAAACTTACCAACTTATCCTCGTAACTCGCAACTTCCGAGATTTTCCACCTGAACGCTACAATTTTGTCTTGATTCCCTACACTATACTGCCATAAGCGGAAGTAGGAATAATATAGTGCGATCGCAATAATCTAAATTCAACTAACATGATAAGCCGTAATTGCTATCCTACCGTCTGGACTGTAAATCGCTTCAACTCGCCTAAACTGAGGATGACTCCACCAAACCTTAACGCGATTACCTCTAGCTGGGGCTGTGCCAATTTTACCGTATCCAGCTTCCAACAAAATCTCTTCAAATTCCGAAGTAGGTAGAATTTTGACTGTAAACTTAGGAATACCATCAAGTTGGTGCTGGTCAAGGGTCATAGCTACCTTTGTAAGTGCTATAAATACGGTAGCCCGGTAAAACTATAGCAATACCGGCGTTTGTATGTATCGTACCTGGATAACCTTCCTCGGCTAAACTACCACCAAGGCGAATTCGTAACCCACCCAACCAAATATACAACCCTGGAATCAGAGTATCTAAACTATAAGCGATCGCCTGCAATTGTGGATCACTAGATTTAATTTTTTGTTCAGGAATAGACATGGGAAAATCGCAAACCTACCGCCAATATATCCAAAAACTTCTTACTCAAAGAGCCAGCTTTTAGCAAAATGAAGATGGAATTGAAACACATCTTATCCTAGACACAGAAAGGGACTATTATCAACTTTCGGATATAGGTTGGCAGTAAGAAAAACAAGTATTTGACTGCTATTTATACTTGCAAATCAAAAATAGTAAAATTTGGATCTATAGAGACTTAACAGATCGGGCTATTGCAGACGAATTAAGAGAATTAGGCGTACCGAATGCGTCGCCCCCGCTAAATTGAGGAGTTTAACACCTAAGTATCACAGCCATTTGTAAAGACAACTTAGCTTTTATCCGGTGCGATCGCTGCTAAAAGTTACCACAAGTTTACTAATACTAATTCTCACCAGTAATGCAATAATGAAATAATCAGCAGCTTGTCTAACTTCAATCATGACAAAACTAACCATCGAATTACCTGAAAAATTAGAGAAGCAATTATTAGCGGTGGCTAAGCGAGAAAATCTTTCTTTAGAGACTTTTATTTTAAAGCTGCTAACAAAGCTAGTGAGTTTCTATACGAAAAAAGAGCAAGATAATCTCTTGAACATACAAATCATCAAGACAGACTCAATTAGAAAAAACTCTTTTGACCAAGCTAAAAATCTGGATTTTGCAACCTCAACATATCCCTGGTTACATTCGTTTGGCAGGAATAGACAACCTAATTATCTTTTTGCCCACCCTAAGTTGACTGATACAAGCAAGAAATTTTCAAAAGTATACAAATAAAGTCTAAATCAAACACCAGCGTATACACAAACGCATATCCCAGGCTTTGATAATAGATATATAGCAAAGCAACGAAAAGAGGAACGCACTCTGTACAGCTAAAGGTAGTCAAACAAAAAATTGTTTTTATATGCCCTTAGTGTTGAGCCACGAACCTCGAATCAACTTGCTTTAATGCTTACTACTTTGTGGATTTTGCCTCAACAAAATCCCTTAGTAATTAATTCAAGGAGGTGTAAGGAAAAAGCAATTAGGTCTTTGATGTAAGATGGCTATTTTTTGACAAAGGTTAGTTCTCAGAATGGATATTAGCTGGGCCAAAGTTTGGGAGGCTCAGCTTTTTTTTGTTGAGAATTAGTTTTGCTTCCTTACCTAGTGATAATGATAACAAGGAAAATCTATTTCAGGTTGGGAGGTAAGACCCCTACTTTAAGATTCAACTCCACTGCTTTACCTTGGCGATCTAATTTTAAAGAGACTTTTTCTCCCACAGGGACTTTATTAACTATGTTTTGTACTGTTTGAGAATCAATTACCTGATCTTCATTAATACTTTGCAAGACATCCCCTGTTTGTAATCCAGCTTGAGCAGCCGGAGAGTTAGGCACAATTCCGGCAATAATTACCCCTTCTTGGGCTTCAACCCGAAAACCGTTTTGAGGATTGCTATTGATATTTTCCTTAATTTCTGGATTGAGGTCTACCATTTGAATGCCTAAGTAAGGATGTTCAACTTTCCCTTTAGCAACTAGCTGATCAGCAATATCCTTAGCAGTATTAATGGGGATAGCGAAGCCAATACCTTGGGCATCGCGAAATATGGCAGTGTTGATGCCAATAACTTCACCGTTTTGATTCAGTAAAGGGCCTCCGGAATTTCCGGGGTTAATTGCTGCGTCGGTTTGGACGAAATCCACTCTTTTGTCAGCAACACCTACTTGAGAACTAGACCTACCTGTCGCGCTGATGATTCCTGTGGTGACGGTATTATTTAAGCCTAAAGGATTGCCAATAGCAATGGCCCATTCTCCTGGTTTGAGTTGATCGGAATCTCCTAAAGCAGCAGCAGGAAGATTCTTTTCCTCAACTTTGATGACTGCCACATCAGTTACAGGATCACTTCCCATAACTGTTCCTTCTATAGTCCGACCATCTTTGAGGGTAACAGTTACAGTGTCAATACCATCAACAACATGGGCATTGGTGAGGATTTGACCATCTTTGCTAATGATAAAACCTGAACCTGTACCTTCACTCATTCTGAATCTTCCTGTTTGGCGAGAAGCATCAATACGTACAACGCTATCCCCAACCGTGTCAACAACCTCAGTGACGAAGTTATTAGGAATTAAGGAACTATTTATAGGAGGCGCGGCAACTTTCTTTTCTTGAAGCTGAGTTGAAGAGTCGGGAACGAGGGCAGATAGTTCTTTTTGCTCAACTAAAGCATTGCTACCAAAGGCAATACCTGCACCTAAAAGTACTAAAGATAAGTAAGTAACAGTTTTTTTAAGAGGATTGCTTTTTTGAGGGGAGGAAGAGTCTAGATTATTAATTTGCATAGTTACTTAACTTTATTAATAACTTCACAGAGGAGGAAAAGTCAGCTAGTCGGTGTGAGTGAGTGTTCAAGGTGTTGATTAGCTGACACTTTTCAATTTAGATAAAGGAAATGACTTTCTTGTGACAATGTTGTGAAGATTGTGTGACAAAGTTGAGGGGGCGATGGGGCGATGGGGCGATGGTTTGTTCCCTCGTTGAATCATAATATACTGCTTTTCGTTTTTAAGGGAAGGGGAAAGGCGATCACAATACTTTAATAAGAACGTATACCAAATTCATACACAAAATATACATTAAACAAACATGAGCGCAAACAGTGTTGCTTGATAATAAGCAAAGAAAGCAAAATAGTCTGAACAAGGTAACAAAGTTATTGCCTTGCTTCTTCCATCAATAAGGTTCCTCGTAACATAGCTAAATCTATGTTCTCACTGACAAACGAGTAACTACCCCGCCCAACACCCATTGGGGGGGATTTTTTCTGTTTATCAATCTCAAAGCAAGCTGTTTAAATAGCTAGGGGTAGGGAGTAGGGAATATTAGAATGTTGATAAGTTTCGAGATTTTAAGTCATGCAACAAGGGCAGGATTTGGTATCACTAGATTAGGAATTGCTATAGATAGGCTAATTTAGATTGACTTGCTCAAAATGACCAAAATATCTACAAAAATTTTAGTTACCCTGATGTTTTTTGGGGGAACAGGTTTAACAGGTTTAATCGGTACGGCTGCTGTTGCCCAAAATTATGATGACTTCAACTATTGGACTCAGCAATGCTATGAACTTAGGGGAGAATCGGGTTTAGAAGCTTGCGATCGCGCTATAGAATTACAACAGGATCAGGCTATTCTCTGGACGACGAGAGGGGCCATACTCCATCGAGATTTCCAGAAGTCTAGCGAAGCTTTAACTTACCACAATCGCGCCCTTGAACTTGATCGGGATAATTCTTTAGCTTGGTACAATCGTTGTACCGCTTTGAATAATTTACGTAGGTACGAAGAGGCTGTTACTAGTTGTGAACAAGCATTAGCCGGAGATGGTAATTGGGGAGATGGAGAAATATATTTAGCTTGGACAGCAAAAGGGGTGAGTTTGCGTCGGTTAGGACGTTATACCCAAGCGATTGAAGCTTATGAACAAGCGATCACCCTGAAGCCAGATGACCAAACTACCTGGAATAATAAAGGTGTTGCTTTGTATAAGTTGGGGCGCTATTTAGAAGCTTTGGAAGCTTTTGAAATAGCTTTAGAAATAGATTTTAATGATCAAGTTACCCAAGAAAATCTTGATTTGACTTTACGAAGATTAGGAAGGTAATTGATCATGGCTATTTGCTAATGGCTAATAGCTAATCGTCTTTACCAAAGCTTAAGGCTTTTCCTCGTACTTCTGTATTAACCTTGCCAGCCTCGTAGACAACTTGACCACCAACAATGGTTAATTGTGGCCATCCGGTTAAATCCCAACCTTCAAAGGGACTCCAGCCGCATTTGCTTAGTATTTCTTCCCTTAATACCGGGCGATAATTATCTACATCTACCAAAACTAAATCTGCATCATAACCAACAGCGATCGCGCCTTTATTGGGAATTTGGTAAGCCTTAGCAGGAGCAGTAGACATCCAATTAGCTACTTGGGCTATGGTACAACGTCCTTGCATTGCTTGGGTAAGCATTAAAGGTAAGGAGGTTTCTACCCCTGGCATTCCAGAAGGACTATGGGGATAGCCTTTACCTTTTTCTTCTAAGGTATGGGGGGCATGATCTGTAGCAATGAAATCAATTACCCCATCTAGCAAAGCTTGCCACAGAATCGCGTTATCTTGGGGCGATCGCAAGGGAGGATTCATCTGGGCGAGAGTGCCAATTTTCTCGTAAGCTTGGGTATTTAAAAGAAGATGTTGAGGGGTTACTTCTGCTGTTACCCAATTCGGTTTATCTTGACGCAATAATTCCGCTTCTTCTCCTGTGGAAAGGTGGAGAATATGTAAACGTCTTTGATACTTTTTAGAGAGTTTCAGAGCTAATTTAGTGGCATTTAGGGCAGCTTGACTATCTTGAATCCGAGAATGGATAGCGGGGTTAGTTTCTCCGGCAAATAATTTACGCCGTTCTATAATCCTAGCTTGATCTTCAGCATGAACAGCAATTAAGCGCTCCCCTTGAGCAAAAATTGGTTCTATTTCTGCTTCTGTACTAACTAACAAAGCACCATGGGAAGAACCCATAAAAATTTTAATGCCACAACTAGGAGAAGCCTCACGAAGGGCAGCTAAATTTTCTGCCGTTGCCCCCATAAAAAAGCCATAATTAACTAAACACTTCTGTTCACAACGCCTTAATTTATCGTCCAAGGCTTCTTGAGTTGTGGTTAAAGGACGAGTATTAGGCATTTCCAAAAAGGAGGTAACACCACCTTTAGCACAAGCACAACTCGCTGTAAACAAGTCTTCTTTATGTTCTAACCCTGGTTCGCGAAAATGTACTTGGGGGTCAATTACCCCAGGCAACAAAGTTAAATTAGTAGCGTCTATTTCTCTATCAAAGTTATTTGTCTCTAGGTTGGTGGCAATTTGAGTGATTTTCCCTTTCGTAACCTCCACATCTCCCACCTGAAAGTTGCCATTAGGTAAGAGAATACGGGCTTGACGAATTAGTAATTGAGTAGTATATGCCATATCAAGTTAGAATTAAACGATTCTTAAATAGTTGCAACTTTTGAGGTTGTGCAGTTACAAGTAGAAAAGAAACTATACATCAATTCCTAAATTTATTTTTTGTTGTTATTGAAGTGGTAATTGTTTTGAAATTGCATAAGCTATGACCGAAACTTCTAATCAAACCCCCAAACCCAAACCGGAAAGAAGCCCTGAAAACCCATGGATAGAGGGGCTGAAAACTATTGCCTTAAGCGCTGTATTAGCTGTTGGTATACGCAGTTTTGTCGCTGAAGCCCGTTATATCCCTTCCGGTTCCATGCTTCCTACCTTGGAAATTAACGACAGACTACTTATAGAAAAGGTAAGTTACAACTTTAGAAAACCCGAACGAGGGGATATTGTGGTTTTTAACCCTACAGATACCCTTAAAGAACAAAATTTCCACGATGCTTTTATTAAGAGGGTAATTGGCTTGCCCGGAGAAACTATTCAAGTGAAAAACGGCAGAGTTGTTGTTAATGGTAAGGCAATAGAAGAAAAATATATTGAACAAGAACCTGCTTATGATTATGGTCCAGTAAAAGTTCCGGAAAACCAATACCTAGTTTTAGGGGACAATCGCAACAACAGCTACGATTCTCATGCTTGGGGTTTTGTACCTCGCGAAAATATTATTGGTCGTGCAGCAGTAAGATTCTGGCCTGTGGGGCGCGTGGGTTCCCTTGATGAAGATCCTCTCTATCAAGACAAAAAACAGCCAGAATAGGTCAGCGCTGGATAGTTCTCTTAGCTACTTTTTTGGGCTGGGCAGCTAGGGAGAAGTCATTTCAGTTGAATATTTCTTGGCCTATCTTAACCCTAGCCAAGTAAAGAAATCTTGGCGAGTAAAAAGCTCAAGCAGTAATAGAGCAACAAAGCCAATCATAGCAAAGCGCCCGTTAATTTTTTCGGCGTAAATATTCCAACCAAAACTGGGTTCTGTTTCCAGGCTGGAATTTTCTTCTGTCTCAGTACTCATAAATAAGAAAAATGACAATTAACAATTAGCAATTAGCAATTAGCGATTAGCGATTAGCAATCTAAATTCTGGACAGACTCAATCAGCGATCGCACTTCCTGAGTTCCCTCAGAAGGGGTGAATTCAAGGGGGAATTTTCCCCGTGCTAACATTCTTAAACCTAAAGGGGCAAGACTGGCTAAGCCCTTTAAGTCCCGTAAATAGTTGCCCACAACCATCAAACTAAACTTACGCTCATCAATCCAGCCCCCTTGTTTAACTAAATCTACTAAAACTTTACGATGGCGAACTGAACGGCTGCTTTGAGCATCTTGGCGCTCTAAAATTTCCTGCTTAATTTTACTGATTTGTTCCATAGGGGCCACTTCCATAGGACAAACGGCGTTGCACATATAACAACGGGTACAACCCCATACCCCTGCTGTCCCTTGGTTATAAGACTCCAAACGTTCTTCTTTTTGCTCATCGCGAGAGTCTGTCACCATTCTTTCCGCTTTTGCTAAGGCATGAGGCCCCACAAAATCAGCATTGACATCCCTAGCATTACATTCTGAGTAACAAGCACCGCACATGATGCAATTACCTGTTTGATCAAGCTGCGATCGCTCCTTGGGAGTCTGGAGAAACTCCCTTTCCGGGATTGACCTAGCATTGGTGCTTACATAAGGCTCCACGGCTTCTAAGCCTTGCCAGAACCCTTGCATATCTACAACCAAATCTTTAATTACAGGCATATTTCCCAAAGGAGCTATAGTAATTTCTGGAGTTGATTGGGGAGATGTTGCCCAGAAGCGTTCTATTTCTTGCCCTACGTTTTCCTTACAAGCTAAAGCTGAACGTCCGTTAATTTTCATCCCGCAGCTACCACAAATTGTATTGCGACAGTTCTTACGAAAAGCTAAGCTACCATCCAACTCCCACTTGATAATATTTAAACACTCAAGAATCGTCTTTCCTGGCTCGATATCCAAACTATAACTCTGAAGCTTCGGAAAAGGTGCATTTTGTTTTTGGCGAACTACTTTAAAAATTACTTCCATAGAATTAATCTTAAAAAACCTTCCTACCTTAGTGGAAATTTTTATTTAACTCAAGCAATTATCAGATAGCGTTTTAATTCCTATTTGTCAATAGCTTTTTTATGGTTAGAGATAAACTACCTTGATATTTCTAGTTTAAAACAAGGAAACCAAAAAATCTCCCCTTCCAGAAAAATCGCTGATTGTGTTGGGAATTTTATTTTTAAAACTGGACTTTCTTAAATCAGACAAGTAACTTTAAGTGCAACAGTTTTTGTCAAAATCACCAACAGCTACTCAAAAAAATTGTCCATCGTTGGTTTTTAACGATATATTTTTTATATAGCCAATAATTTGGTAGTAAGATATATTGTCTAATTAAGAAAGTTGAAGGATATTTTGTCGAGTCATGACTGAGATGCCAACTACAGCATTAACAGGAAAATCTTTACTACAAAAAGTTAAAGAGCTTTCCCACTTACCTCGCAGAGAAACAGCAAAACGCTGCGGTTATTACACGGTGACTAAAAATAATCAAACCCGTGTAAATTTAACTGACTTTTATGATGCAGTCCTTGCTGCAAAAGGAGTTCCTTTAGATCCAGAAGGAACAAAAGATGGTCGAGGAAGGGAACCTACCTATCGGGTAAGCGTTCATAAAAATGGTCAAATTGTGATTGGTTCAACCTACACTCAGGCCATGGGTTTAAAACCGGGGGATGAGTTTGAAATCAAACTAGGTTATAAACACATTCACCTCAAACAGCTAGATGTTGAAGGTGAAGACTTAGCAGAAGATGCTGAGGCTGTAGCCGTGTAATCTCTAGTGCCGAAAATCAAAGAAAAATAGAGAGGAGGGATTGAGAGACAAAGTAATATTTTTCCCTCTAAGTACCAGGCAATCTTTTTCAGGAATGAAAAAATTGCTTGCTATTTGAGGGTCATATCCTGGTTGAATTACCAGCAAATAAATATTACTCTCTACTAGCGAGATTCTCAATCTGTCTCTCTGTTCCTTTTTTCTTACTAATCTACATTCAAAGGCTCTTCCCATGCCATTAATCGAGCCAAAGCGAAGCATTTTAACCAACAAATTCCTCTAATTTACTTGGCTTGATTTCTACCTATGGTAGTATTGTCATTGACCTTCGATGAGTGTCTAAATGCTCTAACAACAACCACAGCCTTAGTAAAAGTAACAGCTTTTTTTCTTGCTTGGGGAATTTTGTGGTTCCCTTTGTTAGTTCCTGTAGCAATTTTAGTTAAGTGGCGACCACCTCAACCCTTAAAGGAGAAACAAAAACTCTCTTTAGTAGCTTCTCTTTACTTAATTGCCCCCTTAATTATTGCTGCTTCAGCTTGGACTGAAGGTGCTTCTTTTCAGGATTATGGCTTAAGTTGGCACAAAAGTATTTTTACTTCTTTAGGATTCGGCTTTATTTTAGGTATTTTTAGCTTAGTAGTCACTTTTGGCGGGGAGTGGTTATTAGGTTTGCTGCAATGGCGTTGGGAAAATCTCAAGCGTTTACCATCCCTTTTATTCCCCCTATTATTAGTAGGTTTGTGGATTGGTATCACTGAGGAATTAATCTTTCGGGGCTTTATTATCAATGAATTACAACAAGACTATAACCTAATTTTTGCGGCGGTAATTTCTAGTTTAATTTTTGCTTTATTACATTTAGTTTGGGAACAAAAAGATACCCTCCCTCAAGTTCCAGGATTATGGCTTATGGGGATAATTTTAGTTTTGGCACGTTGGGTAGATGGAGGTAGTTTAGGTATAGCCTGGGGACTTCATGCTAGTTGGATTTGGGGACTATCTTGTCTCGATTCGGCGGAGTTAATTTCCTACACAGGCAAAAGAGGGCAATGGTTAACAGGTGTAGGTGATAAACCTTTAGCGGGTATTGCTGGAATTTTCTGTTTATTGGTTGTAGGATTTTGCTTATTTCTTTATTGACAAATATAGGGATTCTTACAACAGCATTTTGTCGTTTCATTCTATTTCAAGATATGGAAAAAGCAATTGGAGACATCAAAATTTCCAAAATTGAATCAATTCAAACTCTTGAAAAATGTTCTGAATCATTAGTGTCAGCCTATAACGGTGAGCCATGGCATGATAATTGGACGAAAGAAAAGGCCTTAGAAAAACTGACTTGTTTTTACAATTCACCTAAATTTCTTGGCTGGATGGCAATGCAAGAAGATAAACTCTTAGGTTGTTGTGTGGGAAATATAGAGCCGTATTATATTGGTGACTATTTTTATTTGAAAGAAATGTTCGTTTCTGTTCAATCCCAGAGAATGGGAGTTGGTTCTAAATTAATGGCATCCTTAAAAGGATATCTAGAAACAATCGGCATTGAGACGATTATTTTATTTACTTCCAAGGAGGCATTTCCTTTTGATTTTTATCAAAAGACTGGCTTTAAGGAAATGAAAGGTATGCGTATGATGTACTTTGGTCAGACAGAGTAAATATAGCAATATAAATGCGTCCTTTGAACAACTTTTTGGGGCTTGACATTTTTTAAGTTGAAGTTATGTGAATTCAAAATGTTTAATAACAAAATAGCTTCAATTGAATTTTTACTTATACTTCTCGCAAAAACTCATTGAAAGCAACTTTTAAAACTAAATCCCTCTAACGAGAAGGCTTATGGCAATAACTGTAAAAAAACAGTTAACCCAAACAGTAAAACAAGCCGTACAGTTTTTAATTGCGAAGTTCTATCTCTTTTGAGATAAAATTAAAAGTTTGCGATAACTATAAAAAGCTGGCATTAAGGAGAAATAACTATGGCGCGGATGTATTATGACGAAGACGCAAACTTAGACTTATTAGCTAATAAAACCGTTGCTATCATTGGTTACGGTTCCCAAGGTCATGCCCATGCCCTTAACCTGAAAGATAGTGGGGTTAATACTATTGTTGGTTTGTACCCTGGTAGCAAATCAACCCAAAAAGCTGAAAAAGCAGGGTTAAAAGTGCATAGTGTTGCTGATGCGGCTAAAGCTGCTGATGTAATTATGATTTTGCTGCCGGATGAAGTGCAGAAAACAGTTTACACCGAAGAAATTGCCCCCAATCTCTCAGAAGGAAACGTCCTCGCCTTTGCCCACGGCTTCAATATTCATTTTGGTCAAGTTGTCCCTCCTCCAGAAATAGATGTTGTTATGATTGCCCCCAAAGGGCCAGGACATTTGGTTAGGCGTACCTACGAACAAGGAGAAGGTGTACCTTGCCTCTTTGCGGTTTATCAAGATGCTTCTGGTCAAGCCCGCGATCGCGCCATGGCTTACGCTAAAGGTATTGGTGGTAGTCGTGCCGGAATCCTCGAAACTAGCTTCCGGGAAGAAACAGAAACTGACCTTTTTGGGGAACAAGCTGTACTCTGTGGCGGTTTGAGTGCCTTGATTAAAGCGGGGTTTGAAACTTTGGTTAATGCTGGGTATCAACCGGAATTAGCTTACTTTGAATGCCTCCACGAAGTTAAACTTATCGTTGACTTGGTTGTGGAAGGGGGACTTGCTAAAATGCGAGATAGCATTTCCAACACTGCTGAATACGGCGACTATACTAGAGGCCCTCGCATCGTTACTGATGAAACCCGTGCTGAAATGCGCCAAATTTTAAAAGAAATTCAACAGGGGCAATTTGCCCGTGAGTTTGTTTTAGAAAACCAATCGGGGAAAGCTGGTTTTACAGCGATGCGTCGTCAAGAAGCAGAACATCCGGTAGAAGAAGTAGGTAAAGATTTACGGGCAATGTTTAGTTGGATGAAGGATAATTAGAAAACCGTAGGGTGTGTTAGCGGTAGCGTAACGCACCTTGCTCAAGACTAAGGAAAGCTATAGTGTGATCGCACTTTTTGTAGGAATTAGTCTAATCCAATGGATTTTCAGGAATACTTAAAAGGGATGATTAGCGATCAAAAGTTTAGTGAAGTGTTGCATAAGCAACATTATTCTTTTGCTCACAAAATCATACCTTATATTGTAGAAAATCACTTCCCTGAGTTAGTAAGCAAAATTCTTGATCAATCTGTTCAAAGTTGGATTTTACAGCTTTGGAATGAATATGCTGAAATTTCAATTCCTGAATACACAAAAGCAGTTTACCCAACCTGTAACTTCATACAACCATCTGACAATGTTGGGTTGATTTACTTTGTTATGCCTTCACCTAGAGTAAGTCCAGAAGTGTTGTATGCAGCAGCAATTTTTTTTATGGACGATGATGCGCCATCTGAATGGCTGCGAGGTTACTTTACACTTGAATTAGGACTTTCTACATCTGCTTATTGGACTCTGTGTGAATGGGATGACTCTAATCATATTAATCTAGGAGGATTTGAATATGAGCCAACCCTAGAAAATTTTCTTAAGGTCGTTATTGCAGAAGCAAAGAAGAAGTGGCTTGAGTATTAGTATTTGATAGCTTGATAATGGTGCGTTACATTTCATTAACACACCCTACTAGTGTGACCCAGCTAAAATTGTATTAAGGTTAATCTCATAATTTGACTGGTAAACCCCCCTACTATCGCCACATTTTAACTGTGTCACGCCACTACTTTTTTGATAATTAAATAAAAAACTTTATCATTCACAAAATTATGGGTAAAGCAAATCGCCAATTATTCCTCGTGATCGCCCTAATAATCTGTTTACTTGGCAGTGGTTGCGAGAATTCTTTTCTGGGCAATAGATTTGGCGGAGTAAGAGAAAAACCTTTAAAAATAGGCGCTTTATTACCAGAAATAAAAGACCCCACTTTGCTAGGATACAATCTTTCTCAAGCCGTAAGCTTAGCAGTGGAGAAAGTTAATCAATGTGGTGGTGTTAATAACCAACCCGTTCAATTAATTGTTGCTGATACCAAGGCTGATCCTTTGGTGGGGGAAGCAGCCATGAATAGATTAGTAGAAATAGATCCTGTTGTAGGAGTGGTTGGGGGCTTTACTAGTAGTGTTAGCGATCGCGCTGTCAAGGTAGCAGCCCGTAATCAAGTAATGCTAATTTCTCCGGCTAGCACAAGTCCTGTATTTACAGAAAGGTCTTATGGTGGTTACTGGGCGAGGACAGTATCGACGGATATTCTTAAAGCACAACAAGCAGCTAAACTTGCCTTAGAAAAGGGCTTTACCCAAGTTGCTACAGTGGCTATGAATAATGATTACGGTATTGGCTTTGAGGAAGAATTTATTAATGCTTTCCTTAACCAAGGAGGTGTTGTTACCAATAAAGATGAACCTATACATTATGACTCTACAGCCGTAAATTTAGATACAGAAGCCATGGCTGCTTTTGTTGGTAATTCCGAAGCTGTATTAATTGTCGGCGACTTAGAAACCGGAAGTTTGTTGTTAGAGTCTGCTTATAACCATGGTTTTGATAAGCAAGCAATGTTTATTCCTACCGATAGTATTTACTCTCAAGCTTTCCCTCAACAAATGCCTAAAGACAGCAATAATAGATCAATTGTTACTGGGGTTTTGGGGTTAATACCTGGGGCAAATGGTATGGGGTTGTCGGAATTCGCGTCTTTTTGGCATCAGGAAACAGGGGAAGATATTACTCCTTTTGTAGCCCAAACTTGGGATGCAACGATGCTTTTAATGTTAGCAGCAGAAGCAGCCCAAGAAAATACAGGACAAGGCATTAAAAGTAACCTTATGGCTGTGGCAAATCCAGGAGAAAAGCTGGAGGAGAAAGAAGAAGTTAAGGATGTTTGTCGAGGAATGGAGTTATTGCGGGAAGGCAAAGCTATTAATTATCAAGGGGTTAGCGGCAATGTTGATTTGGATAATAATGGTGATGTGGTAGTAGGCGGTTACGAGGTTTGGAGGGTAACGGAAGAGGGAGAGTTAGGAATAACAAAATTCCCTGAATTTTCAGAAACTCAAGACTCAGCCCTTTAAGCAGAAGTGGTATAACTGTAGAACAGTGAGTTAGCCAACTGGAGAAGGGTATGATTCAAGCCAGACCCAAACAAACCAATGTCCTTTGAAGAGTTTGTCGCCTGGTTACCTCAAGACGGGCGATATGAATTAATTGATGGCAATGTTTTTGAGATGCAACCAACTGGAAAACATGAAGTGGTCAGTACTAATTGGGAAACAGACTACGCCCGGAAGTATGAAGACTACGAAGTAATGGGTATTGCTGAATATTGGATTGCTGATTATTTGGGGATTGGTGGGAAAAAGTATCTTGGTTCCCCCAAGCGACCTACATTCTCTGTTTGTACTTTAGTGGACGGTGAGTATCAGATGCAACAGTTTCGAGGAGATGAGATAATCGTCTCCCCAACTTTCCCTCAATTAAATCTAAGTGCAAAACAAATTTTTGCAGCAGGAGAATGGTAATTTAATGATTAGAAAAAACTTTACCTACCGCTTCAGCAATGCGTTCTAAGTCTTCATCTAATAATGGAGGCCAATTAACTCTTGATCTGCGCCCTTTTTCGTAAAATTGCCTACTTCTGTAAGCTAATGAATAAAGAGGGTAAATTAATTCTTTCTCTAATTCTGGGGCTTTCTGC
This sequence comes from uncultured cyanobacterium, assembly GCA_963793425.1. Classification (GTDB taxonomy): domain Bacteria; phylum Cyanobacteriota; class Cyanobacteriia; order Cyanobacteriales; family CAWCAG01; genus CAWCAG01. Next base: position 1,216,810 of record CAWCAG010000005.1, read on the forward strand.
AAGTTTTCCCACAAGATTTTTAAAGCCAGCAAAATGTTAGTCACTTGCCCTGGTATGGGGGCTTGGCTTTCCTGGAGACGTTTGAGTAAAGTCTCGGTGTTAGAATCAGTTATGGTTCCTTGTTTAATTAGAAATTTACGAGCGGTTTGGTAATCCATATATTCAAGCTAAAAGGGGCCATCACCCAAGTTAAAGGTAACTGAATTTTCTTACTTACTCTATTCCTTTCTTAATTAATTTGTGAGCGTATTTAACCAAGAAAGCCTGCTTTTCACCCCAGCTTCTCCGGATCACGATGCTATTCCGGTTATTTTCGCTTTCCCTAATCAATACAGTGTCGGTATTACTAGTTTAGGTTATCAAGTTGTTTGGGCTACTTTGGCTAGACGTGCTGATCTTGATGTTAGTCGTCTGTTTACAGATATTCAAGAAGCCTTGCCCAGAAATCCAGAATTATTAGGTTTTTCTCTTTCTTGGGAATTAGATTACATCAATATTCTCAACCTCTTAGAAAAATTAGCTATTCCTTTTCATTCTCAAGCTAGAAATAATTCCCATCCCTTCATTTTTGGCGGCGGGCCAGTTTTAACCGCTAATCCAGAACCCTTTGCCGCTTTTTTTGATATTATCCTTCTAGGAGATGGAGAAAATCTCCTTGATGAGTTTATTAATGCTTATCAACAAGTTAGAAATGCAGACCGCTTAACTCAATTAAAGCATTTAGCAAAGGTTCCAGGAATTTATATTCCTAGTTTATATGAAGTAACCTACGCTGATCCTGAAGGGGCGATCGCAACTATTGAACCTATTTTTGAGGATATTCCTGCCCAAATTCAAAAACAAACCTACCGAGGTAATCTCCTTTCTGCTTCTACTGTCGTAACCGAAAAAGCTGCTTGGGAAAATATCTATATGGTGGAGGTTGTACGCAGTTGCCCAGAAATGTGTCGCTTTTGCCTAGCAAGCTATCTTACCCTGCCTTTTCGTAGCGCCAGTTTAGAAACTTCCTTAATTCCAGCCATTGAAAGGGGCCTAAAAGTTACTAATCGTATCGGTTTATTAGGGGCATCAGTAACCCAACATCCAGAATTTAGTGATTTATTAGCTTATCTTTCTCAACCTGAATATGAACAAGTAAGGTTAAGTATTGCTTCAGTTCGTACTAATACCGTAACAGAAAACCTAGCAAAAACCTTAGCTAACAGAGGCACTAATTCCCTTACCATCGCTGTAGAAAGTGGTTCGGAGAAATTACGCCAGATTATTAATAAAAAGTTGACAAATGAAGAAATAATTCAAGCAGCCATTAATGCTAAAGCTGGCGGATTAAAGGCATTAAAGTTATATGGTATGGTGGGGCTTCCTGGAGAAGAAACTGAAGATGTTGAAGCAACAGTAGCCATGATGCAAGCAATTAAAAAAGCTGCCCCTGGTTTGCGTTTAAGCTTAGGTTGTAGCACCTTCGTTCCTAAATCCCACACTCCTTTTCAATGGTTTGGTGTTAACTCCCAATCTCAAAAACGCCTCAAATTCCTACAAAAACAATTACGTTCCCAAGGCATTGATTTTCGTCCAGAAAGTTACAATTGGTCAGTGATTCAAGCTTTAATATCCAGAGGAGATAGGCGTTTAACCCCATTATTAGAACTTACTCGCGACTACGGGGACTCTTTAGGGAGTTACAAACGTGCTTTTAAACAATTACAAGGTAAGTTACCTAATCTCAATTTCTATGTTCATCAAAACTGGTCAACTGACCAAATTCTGCCCTGGAATCACCTCCAAGGACCTCTCCCTCAAGAAACTCTCCTTAAGCATCGGCAAGAAGCATTTGGACATTAAACATTAAACATTTATAATTTCCTAGAATTTTATTGCTAAAATATGCAAAATACTGCTCAATATTATTGTGCTTTTTGTGGCGAACCGAGTATAACTTTTATCGATATTAGTGCTGGTTTGCAACAATCATACACAGAAGATTGTCAAGTTTGTTGTCGCCCCAACATACTTTATATACGTGTTGATGAAGACACTCTTGATATTGAAATTGATACAGATTGTGAAAGCTGAACTAAAACCATTTTTTGTTTTGATAAAACAGCTTGAGACTTAGTTAATACTGTTGAGGATGCTAAAGACGCTATTGATTGATTAATTAACCAGTACTTCGGTTGTATGAGTTTTTGAATTAGGCTTATTTCACTGTGGTGGTTGCCTAATTCATTTTTTTTGCGATCACACTAGAGTTTCTTGAAATATCTGGCGATTGGTAAGAGTCCAATTTCAGGGCAATAAAACCCACAGTTGAACCAGCATCTATGGCAACCCAGACATTCATATCTTTTGCAGCACAGACATCCTCAACCGCCTTTTGTTGGCTCACACGCCAATTATCAGGATAGAATTCCTGGTATAAATCCAAGTCCATCACTTTCTCAATTGAATCGAAGACGGAAGCCCATGCTCGAAGTGAAAGACGAATGACTGCATCAAGTTGATGAGCCTTGTAAGGTTCAATCTGCATTTTCTATATCGCCATCAATTCATACCAAAGCCCGTAGTGGCATGACACAGCTAAAGTAGTGCAATAGATTATCACTTAGAAACATGAATAAAAACAGTATGACTCTTTTTCTAAAGCATCATTTTAGGCGTGTCACGCCAGTAGGATTGGTTAGGCGTTGATCTAATTACGCCATTAACCTTTAGCTCACAAGTTGCCGTAACCCATCAATCACAGCAAGACAAGAAGGAGAAAATTATTGAAGAGCAAAATTACTTTTGAAAATGCCTTTTTAGGGCGCACCTTTCCCACCATGTACATAATACCATGTCAAGAGAGCAAAATGCCAGCAAACTATAAATTAATAACACCAAATCCTGTTTAGTTGCACAAGTAGTCCAATAAATAAAATATCCTCACCAAGTCAAGATTCTAACAATTAGCAACTAGCAACTAGCCATTAGCAGTTAGCAAAAAAATTAACTTCCTACTTGCCAAATTGAATAAGCCCCCCAAAGAGCAGCAATAATTAAAAGAATCGTTACCCAAACTGGGTAACCGCTACGAATTATTTTCCCGTCTTTAGTTTCGATGGTATCTACATCAATCCAAGCAGTACTACCCCGACGAAACCAGCCTGTAACCGTGACATTTTGCTCAATTAACTGGCAAGGGCGTTTAACGAAAAGAAATCGCCAAGAGTTGAAACGTAACATCGGCAAAATCACTTTTCCAGAACGATGTTGGGCAATATCTAAAGGTAACAAATTACCCAAGGGGCCAAGTTTAGAAAAGAAGTGCAGTTTAATTAAACCAGTGGAAGTTGCTAAAACTAAATCCTGTACTAACCAATTACTTATTCCTTCTCGCCCTAAGAGTTTGCCACTCATTTGTATTCCTTGACTATCTGGGGGTAAAGCTTGAGAATCCGTGACTAAATCTTGTAAACGAGGTTCGGTACGAGTGGGAGAAATATTAATATCAGGGAAGTAATTGTTAACTAAAAGAATGGTAACGAGACTAAAGGCAAAGAGAATACAAGCATCAAGGAAAAATTGAGCATTGTATAACCAAATTAATTGAGAAATATTCAGCCAATCGCCGATTTTACCAATTATCCAGAGGACACCCCGAAACAGAAGCCCGAAGAGTGTACCGGCGATAATAGCACTTTGCAAGATTGGTAAGGCACGATAGCTGTTTTTAATTTTTTGTAACAGGGCTACATTATTTTTCGGTGGTGGTGTGAGGGTTGGTAAATCTAATTCTGGTTGTAGCTTCCAGAAATAAGCATAACGTCCTAAAAGATAAAGGCGATCTCCTGTGAGGGCATGGGAGTTGGTTAAGGCTAACCAATGGCGATAGGGGTTGGTACATTCCCAAGCTAAGACTAATTCCAAGGGAGTATGATCGGGGAAGCTGCCCACACCCATAGCTTGTTTATGACCGAGGGGCATCATCACATCAAACCCTTCTAAAAGCCAAGTTGTATAGCCCTTTTTGGCTATACTTTCTGCCATACCCATGGCAATTTTCAGCAAACCACGGCTAAGGGCATTGGGGTTGCCAGTAATTTCTGTTGCGGCGCGATCGCTATAATAAACTCGCCGACGGGAAAACCAGAGAATGGTCAATTTTAATAGCCAATAAATGCCATAAAATAGAGTGGCGAAGATAGCAGCAATGCCCCTAATAATGGGGATGTAGGGAGGAGACTTTGATTTATTCTGAAATTTCCCCCCCCATTGTGAGATTTGCCAATAAAGAATGTAGGGAAGTTGTATAACTAACATCGCTACAGACATAGGTAAGAAATCCCAATAAATGATATGTCCTAATTCATGGGCATAAATAGCTTCAATTTCTTTAATTTCTAACTTATCTAACAATCCTTGACTAACTACAATTCTGGCTGTGCGAGGTAAGTTACCGTAACTTACAGCCAAAGGAATATCCGTAGGTAAAATGCCTAATTTAGGAATGGGAATTTTCTTATTTCGACAATACCTTTGTAAAGTCTTGGCTACTTCTGGATACTGCGTGGCAAATTTAGTGATGGGGAGAGGTTGCCAACCATGAAACTTTTTCAGCAGAAAATCTAATAACCAAGGGGCAGCTATAGCCAGGATACCCAAAGCTACCAATAAAAAATTAGTGGGGTCGCGATAGAAAATTTGTAGAGGACGAAGCAACGGCAACCAATTAAGGAAGTTATTAATAGCCCCCATCCCCAACTCAACCAACCAACGCAACACGACAAAAAAAGCGATTCCACAAACAACTTCCACCGCCCACAAACGATATCTTTTCAACCGCTTCATTGGCTTCCAAGTTTGCGCCCCTTCAGCATTACGCCACTGTCTGCCTGGGGTGAAAATTGAGGGGCGATATTGAGAAGAAGAAGCGACATTAATAGGAAGTTGAGGATTAGCAACTTCTTCGGGAGGTTTCAGCTTAACGGAGGAATTAGCAGCTTTAGCTTGGGAAAAGCGATTATTCAAATCTACCAAAGTTCGCGATGCCCAACTACTAATTTTCGGATCACGAATTTCTGTTAAGCCATGACATAGGTTAATCGCTTTTTGGGGTTCACCACTTTCGCAATAAGCTAATATAAGTCCTTGTTGCGCCAAAGCAATCAGATTTTCATCCAACTCTACTTCGCATATACCCTGAAAATGTGCGATCGCAGTAGCATAATCCTTTTCATTTAAAGCTAATTTTCCTGCTTCATAATCAGGATTACTAACAGATGCCATGACTCAACACCCCCATCAAACTTTCCCCCAGAATAACAATGGTTGTCCTTTGCTACCATCTTTCCCAAGATGTGATGCGGTTATGGCAGCAAGCTGTCAGACATTTAGATTTATTGCTGGGGTAGGGAGTAGGGAGTATAGAGAAAAGTCAACTAAACATTTGTCGTATCTCGATACTCACTTCCGGAAAAGTTAGGGGAGAAATACTCTCTGCTGCGGTTAAACATAACTCCTCTTGGTATCCCTCCAGAGTGGGTTGCCGCAACACCAACAATTTACGCTCATTAATATCTAGAATCCAGTAATCCCTAATACCACTTCTTGCATAAGCCAATCCTTTGTACTCGCGATCACGCTTCAAGGTTGTGTCGGAGATTTCTACCAGCAGAAAAACCTCTTCGGGGACAGGGTGGTGTTCTTCGTAATAAAACGGATCTGGTTTAACTATAGCTAAATCCGGTTCTGGTTCAGAATAGTTGTCTAACCTTACTGGTTCCTGGGTGCGGATTAAAACCTGTTCTCCAAGACACCTTTCTAACAACTTCTCCACTCGTTTGTTAGCTGCACTATGAGGTGGATTTTTCACTGGTTTGTTAAGAATTTGTCCACCAACTAACTCTACCTCCTCATCAGGCTCTAGGATGCCAATTTTTCCAAGCTGGTGATACTCTGAAACAGTTAAACGACGGATATCTACTAAGCTATTAAGCATTTTTTGAGAAATGAATTCTATATAGATACTGCTTATAACTATCTTATAGTCTAAATTCCTCTATGTATCCTGGTGATGAGAATGAAGATTCAAGATTTTTCTAGTGGTCTGTCATTTTTGCTTTTGTGCGTTAACAATCTCTAAAACTCTTTTAGGACAAGGTATAAAAAAGCGAGTAACCCATATTATCGAGATTGACAGACCACTAGTTGCGATCGCCACAAAAAATGGTACTGAGAATTTTACAACTCAGCACCATCTTAATTAAACTCAAATTCTACTTACCTTAGTAACGGCTAGTACCAGGTTTGTGAACAATAAAGCTAATAGTTTGACATTGCTTAATATTGTCAAAACCAGCTACCCGAATATAAACATTAGGATACTCCTGACGGCACTCTCTGATTTCATTGAGAACATCTTGAGGGCTATTAACTTGGAACAAAGGTAACTTCCACAAAGTCCAGTGGTAATCTGTAGGTGCTGGATCTTCTTCAAATTCAATAGCAGGAATAAAACCTTGATCCAACATATACTCAATTTGTCGAGCAATTTGCTGGTCGGTTAAAGGGGGTAAATAAGAGAGAGTTTCGTAACGACGCTCTTTTGGTAATGTTTTCATGTTTTTTGCCTTTAGCTTAAATTAGTAAAATTGTTAATCTGGGGAGTCATTGGTATCCAACTCCGGTTCTGTATCCTGTTCAGAGGTTTGGGTTAAACGTTCCAAAAGTTGCTTGCGCCTTTCCAAGTTAGATTCTTGAATGCTCTGACGCAGCATTCCTGGCAAAAAATCTACCACTGCTTCTGCTAGTTCTTGACGAACTGTCATAATCCGCAGCACCAAATCTTTTCTTTCCAACATCAAACCTTCTAAATAAGCTTCTCCGTCTTGGAGTTTGCCAGAGGAATATTGCCTTAGCCAGATCCCTTGAGGTGGATTGGTTTCTGACAACTGTTCCACAATTGTCTTCACCGCTTGAAAGGTCAAGTAGTTCTGAATTGCTTTAGTTGTCTCTTGGGCAACTTTTTTTGGATACATTACGCTTACCCATGCCAATGAGGGTTTTTGTAGTAGTTAGTTTATTGATGTTCACCAATTTATAACAACTAACCACTAACAAACTGTTACAGGGTATCCATTGCCTCGAACTCGAACTTGATTTCTTTCCAGAGTTCACAAGCAACTTTCAACTCAGGACTCCAACGAGTAGCTTCGCGGATGACATCATTGCCTTCCCTGGCTAAGCTACGACCTTCGTTACGGGCTTGGATACAAGCTTCTAAGGCAACACGGTTAGCGGTTGCACCAGGAGCATTACCCCAAGGGTGTCCTAATGTACCACCACCAAACTGTAAGCAAGAGTCGTCGCCAAAGATTTCTACCAAGGCTGGCATATGCCAAACGTGGATACCACCAGAAGCTACAGGCATAACTCCAGGCATAGAAGCGTAGTCTTGGGTGAAGAAGATACCGCGCTCACGATCTTCTTCTACATAGTCTTCCCGCATGAGGTCAACGAAGCCCATGGTGATGCCTCGCTCACCTTCTAGCTTACCCACAACGGTTCCAGAGTGGAGGTGATCACCACCAGACATCCGCAAGCACTTCGCTAAAACGCGGAAGTGAATACCGTGGTTACGTTGACGATCGATTACGGCGTGCATAGCGCGGTGAATATGCAGCAGTATGCCATTATCGCGACACCAACGGGCTAAGGTTGTATTCGCTGTGAAACCACCGGTGAGGTAGTCGTGCATGATGATCGGACTACCAATTTCTTTGGCAAACTCAGCCCGTTGCATCATTTGCTCTACAGTAGGAGCAGTAACGTTAAGGTAGTGACCTTTAACTTCGTTAGTTTCTGCTTGAGATTTTTCAATCGCTTCTTGAACAAATAAGAAGCGATCGCGCCAGCGCATGAAAGGCTGGGAGTTAATATTTTCGTCGTCTTTGGTGAAGTCTAAGCCACCCCGCAGACATTCATATACAGCTCTACCATAGTTTTTCGCTGATAGACCTAATTTAGGCTTAATAGTACAACCTAGTAAGGGGCGACCATATTTATTTAACTTATCCCGCTCAACCACGATACCGTGGGGAGGCCCTTGGAAGGTTTTCATGTAAGCAACGGGGATTCTTAAGTCTTCTAAACGTAATCCTCGTAATGCTTTGAAACCAAATACGTTACCTACAATTGAGGTCAACATATTGGTAACAGAACCTTCTTCAAACAGATCCAAAGGATAAGCTACAAAACAGAAATATTGATTGTCTTCTCCGGGAACTGCTTCAATATCGTAACAACGACCTTTGTAGCGGTCTAGGTCTGTTAGTCCATCAGTCCATACTGTTGTCCATGTACCTGTCGAAGACTCAGCAGCAACAGCAGCAGCAGCTTCTTCTGGGGGGACTCCTGGTTGGGGAGTCATGCGGAAAGCAGCTAAGAGATCAGTGTCTTTAGGTGTGTAGTCTGGGGTGTAATAAGTTAGACGATAGTCCTTTACACCAGCTTCAAATCCGGCGGATGATTTTGTTCGTGCCATTTGCTAATATCCTCTATCGTTTCGGAGGCAGATTTTTTTACTAAGAGATTGAGAGATTCTCGGAATGCTTACTAATTTAATTTCTAGTATCTAGAAAAATAGTTTGCTTCCAGAAAGTGGGAAATTGATAGCCAGTTATTCTTGACTAATTTTCTCATATTTAAGAAGTTATCTTAACATGAATTTTAAACTTTTTGTTAAGCAACAATTATTTGTTTTGACGCTTTTATATTACCCTTATTTTGGGCATTATGTTAATTTAGTTTATAGTAAGTAAATTGCTATAAAAAACCATTAACTATCAAGAATTATCTTCAGAGTTATTATTTAATGATTGACGATGAGGCAAAATAGTCCCTAAAATTTGCTGGACTTGCATTTGGCCGTAGATATAAGCCTGGGATTTCGGCTTAACCTCAGATTTACCATTTTGCTCCGCTAATTTAGGCTCTTCTTCAGTGGCAGTCTCAGATTTGTTCTCATCTTCTAGGTCATCGCCATGAGAATCATCTTCTTCTGTATCTTGAAGTCCAGAATCAATTGGAGCTTGGCGAGAAGGATCTCCCAACAATGAACCGGCTTGGATAACTTGCATTTCTTTAACAGAAGCATTAAAGATGGTCGTTGCTGCCCCTATACAAGCATTAGCACCAATCTTTCCTACACCGACAATTAAAACTCCTACACCCAAGCTAGCGGAACAGCCTATTTCAATAACCCCTTTACAGGCATGAATAACTGTTCCCGAACCAATACAAACTCCCGCCTTAACAACAATTTTGCTATTGGCTGCTGCTCTTAAAATGACTCCTGGAGCCAGGATTGCACTCGGATCAACTGTCACGTCACCGCTCAGATGAACTTGAAGATCACCAACTGGTTGCAGAGGGCGCAAATACATGATACTAATTCTCTCAAGTCAGGCTGTAGGGGGATTGAGGAGCTAGGGAGCTAGGGTAATAGAGAGCTAAAAGAGTATTACCTTTCCCCTTTCCCTTTATCCTTTGCCCCTTACCCTTTAACGGGTCTACCTACTTTTTCCCATTTGGCCGTTGAATAACCTCTTCCAGCACCCTCCGTTTCTCTTTAGGGTTAATACCCAGTAAACGAACGTATTCCCCTTGATGTTCTGCTAAACAAGCTTCCAAAGCCGTAAGCACCTCTGCTTCTCGCTGAGACTCAATGGGGGAGCAACTGCGCCAAGAATTAATTTTGAAGCGGCGCTTGTCTGCGTGTTCTGTGCCAATTGTGTAATTTTGAGCAAGGAGAGAGCGTACTTGTTCAACCACTTCTGGGCCCAAGCTTCTGCTAGAGAAACTAGTTTTAGAATTAACGGTGTTATACCGAGGAGGCGAGCCTACATGGGTTGTAGTCTGGCTAGAAGCATGATTACTACTGCCGTTAGAAGTTGCTCTACCATCAGGACGCTGCACAACTATTTCCGCTACCCGGCGCTTAGCTTGGGAGTCTACGCCAATGATACGTACATATTCCCCTTCATGCTCTACTAAGCACGATTCTAGTTCTGAGAGAACTTCTTGTTCACTGTTACCTTCGAGAAAACCACAACTCAACCAAGAACTAGTCTTGAAACGCCGTTTGTTAGCGTGTTCTGAGCTGATTTTATAACCTTGTTGCAATAGGGAGGCAACTTGTTCAACCACATCTGGCTCTAAGCTAGTCCTAATAGAAGCAGAAGAGGAAGAAGGAAAAGAAGATTGCCTTCTCGAACTTTGGTAATTAGAAGAGCTTGGATTTGAGCTAGAACTTTGGCTAGAAATTGCTTTGCCATCAGGACGCTGAATAACTATTTCGGCAATCCTGCGCTTGGCATTAGCATCCACAGCAATGATACGAACATATTCTTGAGGATAGTTCACCAAAGCTGCTTCTAACTCGGCAATAACTTCTTTGGCTCTTGTCCCCCGAACTGAAGTCGCCCCCAACCAGGAACTAGTCTTAAAACGCCGTTTATTAGCATGTTCTAAACTAATTTTGTAGCCTTGTTGCAGTAGAGATTCAACTTGTTCAACAATCTCTGAATCTAAGCTACTACTAATAGAAGAAGAAGATTGCCTTCTTGAACTTTGGTAATTAGAAGAACTTGAGTTTGAGTGAGAACTTTGGGTGGAAGTTGCTTTGCCATCAGGACGCTGAATGACTATTTCAGCTATTCTGCGCTTAGCGTTAGCATCAACTACAATAATACGAACATATTTTTGGGGGTAGTTTACTAAAGCTGCTTCCAACTCAGCAATGACTTCTTTGGCCCTTGTACCTTTAATTGAAGAGCCAGTAAGCCAGGAGCTGGTTTTAAAACGCCGCTTATTAGCGTGTTCTAAACTTATTTTGTAGCCTTGGCTTAAAAAAGAGTTGATTTGTTCAGTAATATCCGGGTTTAAGCCACCGTTACCATTGTTTGCCTGGTAGCCATTGTTAGAGCCGTTATTGTGGCTACTTCTTGAAGTAGTGTAATTACGATAACTAGTAGATGATTTTTTGCTCTGTGAGCCATTATGATTTGACTTGCCATCAGGGCGTTGTACGACTGTTTCTGTAATCCGCCGCTTATGTTCGGGGTCAATGCCAATTAAGCGTACATATTCCCCTGAATACTCATTTAAAGCTGCTTCTAATTCTGCTATTACCTGGTCTGTATGTCGTCCTTCAAGTGAAGGTGCGCTAAGCCAAGAGCCAGTTTTAAAGCGACGCTTGTTAGCGTGTTCTATGCCAATTTTATATCCCTGAGCTAACAGAGAACGTACTTGCTCTAAAGTTTCTGTATCTAAATCTGTTTGGCTGGAAACTCCAGCGCTTTTACTTTTATATGTATTATATGTACCCATTTTCTTATCTAGGGAAAGTAGACAACGTTCATTTTCTGCACAAAGATAGCCAGCACCCAAAGCCTCATTAACTTCCACCACATGATGAGCAAATTCTTTGTCTGCTTCTGTCACATCAGGAAGGCGGTCTGCTTGTTGCTGGTTAGTAATTACAGTCCCGGAGGGAATATACTTGCCAGGGGGAATTTCTACATCTTGAATCAGGACGTGCATCATAATGATACAGCCATTACCCACCTTGGCGTTAAAGACAGTAGAGCGAAAACCGATGAAGCACTCGTTTCCCACATAGGCTGGTCCGTGAATCAAAACCATGTGGGTTATGCAAGTATCATCACCGACCCAAACCGAATATTCCCTACCATCATCTCCAGTGACTCGACCCTTTTCTAAACCGTGAATTACTACTCCATCTTGGATGTTAGTACTATCACCAATGTGAAACGGAGTCCCTTCATCAGCGCGGATAGATGTTCCTGGGGCTATCATCACCTTTGAGCCAATGTGAACATCTCCAATTACCCTGGAGAAAGAATGGACATAAGCTGTTTTATCAACTTGCGGCTCTGCTAAGTCTTCCGACCAAGGAGTTGGGGGAGCCGCTTGTCTGCGGGCTACCATTGATTGAATCCTCCTAATACAACAAGCAATCCCTGATTAAATTAATGAGGGTAGTGCAACACAAAGTTAAAGTTAGCGATATTGCTCTCTTTTGCTATAAATCAAGCTATTTTCTACAGTAACTGTATCTATAATTCCTATTACCGTGGCATCTAGGGGACGCTCCTCACTACCAACTTCTTGACGAGCTGCACTACCGCGGCTGATTAATACCCATTCGCTAATACCAGCTCCTACTCGGTCTGCTGCCACTTCATACTTCGGCACAAGCAGTCCCTCTTCATCTACAAATTGTACCAAGAGTAGCTTAACTCCTGTCATACTAGGGAGCTTTTGTGTGCTAACAACTGTGCCACGAACCTGAGCAATTTGCATTAATTAAGGAATGGAGATTTAGATGGTAGGAAGAGACTAGAAATAATTAACTAAACACTTATCTAGGTAAGGATCTTGGAGCATAAACGCTCTCACGGAATTGCTCTACTGCTTCGCTGTAACGAATAGGTAATACGTATTCTAGGTTTTCGTGAGGACGAGCAATAATGTGAGTGGAAAGTACTTGACCTCCGTTAACTCTTTTGACATTTTCTACTCCAGCCGCTACCGAAGCTTGAACTTCTGATACGTCGCCGCGAACAATTACTGTGACGCGACCTGTACCAATTTTTTCATAGCCTACTAAGGTGACACGAGCGGCTTTGACCATGGCATCAGCAGCTTCTACCACTGCTGGGAAACCCAAGGTTTCAATCATTCCTACTGCAATAGACATGGATTCTTAAACTCCTAAAAAATTAATTGGGATTGAAAATAACTAAGGTGGGAAGTTGGCAAGTTATCTTAAGCTACATTCGGAACTGCTCTACTTCTTCGGTATAGCGAATGGGTAGGACATATTCCAAGTTTTCATGGGGACGGGCAATAATATGGGTAGATAAGACCTCACCGCCGTTGACACGATTAGCTGCATCAGTGCCGGCAGATACTGAGGCTTGAACCTCTGATACATCGCCGCGAACAATTACTGTGACGCGACCTGTACCGATTTTTTCATAACCTACCAAGGTAACGCGAGCGGCTTTGACCATGGCATCAGCAGCTTCTACCACTGCTGGGAAACCCAAGGTTTCAATCATTCCTACCGCAATTGGCATATCTCAAATTTCCTCTACAATAAGCCAAGCTCATTTTCATATAATTGCCATTTTATTTAAGCCAATTTTTTGTGCAACTAAACTCATCCAGCCAAGACAACAGCTAGATACAAAATCTAGGTATGAAACAGGTTTCCACAACTCAATAAATATATTAAAGTCACAATTAACACATCCCATCTAAGCAAGTAAATAAAAATTGACTCTTGGCGAAATATTGAAATGGCTAATTTTTTTAACTCTATAAATAAAGCATAGGAAAGCTTTGTACCTTTGACAATATAAGTCTTTATAATATTTTAAAATCGCAAAGTTAATAAAAATTAATGTATCCCCTGTGATCATTGAAAATTCGACCTTTGACTAGAAGGCTTCTTCGTGTTTTATAATTTCTTTATAAATTCAAGATAATCTTGAGGGTTGCAGATACTAGCCTTTGATTTCTCACAGAACTTGCTCTATCGGCAGTGGTAGGTAAGAATACTTCCTAGAGAAGAAGAGTCAGGCTTTAACGGAAAAAGCTTAGATATCTCAGACCAAGTTTAAAAACAATGTCTCTACACTATTTAAATCTTTTGTTTTTCAAGATTTAAATAGCTGATTTTAAAAGGAGAAAATTTATGGTCAGTATAATGATTTTTTCAAGCAAATTTAATGACTGATTTTTTAATTAATAACTATTGGTTCCTTCCTTTATACGGACTAATAGGGGCGATTCTTAGCTTACCTTGGTCAGTAGGAATTATTCGCACCAAAGGGCCGAGGCCAGCAGCTTATATCAATTTATTCATGACTTTATTGGCTCTTGTTCATGGGTCAATTGTTTTAGCTTTGATTTGGCATCAAGAACCTCAACAATTGGTTTTCTCTTGGTTAAAAGTAGCTGATTTAGACTTATCTTTGGCTATTGAAATCTCTCCCATTAGTATGGGAGCTATGGAAGTCGTCACAGGTATTAGCTTTCTTGTCCAGATATATGCCTTGGGCTATCTGGAAAAAGACTGGTCTTTGGCAAGATTCTACGGACTTATGGGCTTTTTTGAAGCAGCATTAAGCGGTATTGCCATTAGCGACTCTTTATTTTTAACCTATGGTTTGCTAGAAATGCTCACCCTTTCTAGCTATTTACTGGTGGGATTTTGGTACGCTCAGCCTTTAGTAGTAACTGCAGCTAGGGATGCGTTTTTAACCAAAAGGGTAGGGGATATTATCCTTTTTATGGGTGTAGTGGCCCTTTCTGCTTATGGAGAAGGGCTTAATTTTAGCGAACTAGGAGAATGGGTACAAACATCTCCGGTTTCCCCCCTTACAGCTAACTTATTAGGTTTAGCTTTAATCGCTGGACCAACGGGAAAATGCGCTCAGTTTCCTTTGAACCTTTGGTTAGATGAAGCCATGGAGGGGCCAAACCCTGCTGGAATTATGAGAAACTCTGTAGTTGTTTCGGCGGGTGCTTTTGTACTAATTAAACTCCAACCAGTTTTCACCCTCTCCCCCATTGCTTCTAACGCCTTAATACTTATCGGTATGGTTACAGCGATTGGGGCTTCTTTAATAGCCATTGCTCAAATCGACTTTAAACGCGCTTTATCCCATTCCACCAGCGCTTACTTAGGATTGGTCTTTATCACCGTTGGTATTGGACAACCGATCAATGTCGCTTTATTACTTCTGTTTACCCATGCTTTAGCTAAATCTCTACTGTTCATGAGTGCAGGTTCAGTCATTTTAGCTACCAGCGGGCAGAATGTTACGGAAATGGGCGGCTTGGGGTCAAAAATGCCAGCTACCACCATCGCTTTTGTTGTCGGTTTAGCTGGGTTGGTAGCCCTATTACCAATGGGGATGTTTTGGGCAATGCAACAATGGATAGCGGGTTTCTTCGCTGTTCCTTGGTGGTTACTCGCCATGTTGCTCTTAATTAACTGTCTAAGCGCCATTAACCTAACTCGTGTCTTCCGTTTAGTCTTTTTAGGTCAGCCTCAAATTAAAACCCGCCGTGCCTTAGAAGCACCTTGGCCCATGGCATTAGCAATGGTGTCTTTAACCGTTGTTACTCTTTTGATTCCTGTCATTTTCCAACAAAGACAGTTACTTTCTAATAGTAGAGAACTTATTTCTCAAAACGGTCTAATTTTTAGTCAGTTTGCCGTACCGTTACTAGTTTTCTCTGGTGCTATAGGTTGCTTAATTGGGGCTTTCATCGAACTGCGTCGTGCTTGGGCGAGGCCAAACCAATTTTATTTGCGCTTTATTCAAGACTTGCTTGCTTATGACTTTTATATTGAAAAACTTTACGATTTAACAGTTGTTTTTGCCGTTTCTTCCCTGTCCAAAATTACTACCTGGTTTGACCGCTATGTAGTTGATGGGGTGGTTAATTTAGTCGGTTTATTCACAGTATTTAGTGGCAATGCTTTAAAATACAGCATTTCTGGTCAATCCCAGTTTTATTTACTCACTATTTTGATAGGAGTAGGTTTGCTACTTAGTTGGTCAATGTCTGATGGTCAATGGTCTGTTTTAGTTGAACAATGGTCATTTCTAATTGATAGGTAGTGGGGAGACTTGGAGACTCGGAGATAGTTTTTCAAAAGTAATAGTATATAGGTCAAACTTATTACTTATTACTTATTACTTATGCCAGATGAGGAGTTAGTCAAATTTTATGCTCAGTGTCTTTATTTTGTTGCCACTTTTAGGTGCGCTGACGATTAGTCTTTTGCCTCAAAAGTGGGAGCCTAGCCGTTATCGTTCGGTAGCTTTATTTTTTGCTAGTGCCATCTTGGTTTGGAATATTTTCCTGCTTTTCCAATTTGATCCAACTCAAGCTGAAATGCAGTTTTCTGAGAACATTAATTGGATTGAATGGATTGGTTTAAACTACCATCTTGGTTTAGATGGGTTATCTTTACCTTTGCTGTTTCTCAACAGTTTATTAACCTTAATTGCCATTGTTTTCAGTAGTCGCTCTATTCCCCGGCCTCGTTTTTACTTTGCCCTCTTATTAATCTTGAGTGCTGGGGCATCGGGAGCATTTTTAGCTCAGGATTTATTGCTCTTTTTCCTTTTTTATGAAGTAGAAATTATTCCTTTATATTTTTTGATTGCTATTTGGGGAGGAAAGCGGCGAGGCTATGCAGCCATGAAGTTTTTACTATATACCACTTTTTCCGGCATTTTAGTATTAGCTTCATTTTTAGGTTTAGTTTGGTTTACCGGGGCAACTAGTTTTGATTACCAGGTATTACGTTCCCAAACCCTACCTGTGGGAACGCAATTTTGGCTTTTAGGTAGCCTCTTAATTGGTTTAGGTATTAAGATCCCCATTTTCCCCTTCCATACCTGGCTACCAGACGCTCACGTTGAAGCTTCTACCCCCGTTTCTGTACTCTTAGCTGGAGTGCTTTTAAAATTGGGAACCTATGGTTTGTTAAGGTTTGGAGTTGGTTTGTTTTTAGAAGCTTGGACTATTTTTGCTCCTTGGTTAGCCACCATAGCAGCAATAAGTGCTTTATATGGAGCTTCCTGTGCGATCGCCCAAACTGATATGAAGAAGGTGGTAGCTTATTCTTCTATTGCTCACATGGCTTACATTCTTCTGGCTGCTTCGGCAACCACTCCTTTGAGTTTAGTAGCTGCAATCTTCCAAATGGTGAGTCATGGCTTGATTTCGGCTTTGTTATTTATCTTAGTCGGACTAGTTTATGAAAAAACAGGAACCCGCGAAGTTAAAGCTTTAAGTGGTTTGCTCAATCCAGAGCGAGGTTTACCTATTACTGGTAGCCTAATGATAGTAGGGGTAATGGCCAGTTCAGGTATTCCAGGTATGGTGGGGTTCATCGCGGAATTTGTGGTTTTTCGGGGTAGTTTTCCTATTTTTCCTGTACAAACTTTGTTCTGTATGGTCGGGACAGGCTTAACTGCTGTATATTTTTTATTAGTCATCAACCGCGTCTTTTTTGGTCGCCTCACAGAAAAACTATCTAATTTACCAAAGGTACAGTGGCGCGAACATATCCCTGCTTTAGTTTTAACAGCATTAATCATTATTTTGGGGCTTCAACCCAACTGGATGTTGCGTTGGAGTGAGCCTCAAGGTTTAGCTTTGATTTCTCAACCTCGTGATTTGATTGTTTTAGAACAAACTAAGTAATTTGCTAATTGCTAATTGCTAGTTACTAATTGTGCAAGGCAATAGGAAATAAGAGACAGTACATTCTTAACTTATTACTTATTACTTATTACTTATTACTTATTACTTATTACTTATTACTTATTACTTCCCCCGTATTTGTCATGGTAAGTACCCCAAAAAAGATTGCCCAACCTCCTCTTCCTGAATATATTCGGCGTTTAGAATCAGGACAAGCTTTACTTGAAGATACTCCTGAAAATGTTATGGAAGTTGTTGGTATTCTCAAAAGTTATGGTGTTGTTTTAGATGCTTATTCCCGGAATTTAATTTATATTGCCGAAAATCAACTTTTCGTCTTTTTTCCCTTTTTTAAATATTTCAACGGCAAAGTATCCTTAAAAAAGCTACTTGCTCACTGGCAGCATGACCGCCTAAACTATGAATATGCTGAATACTGTATGAAAAGTATGTTTTGGCATGGTGGTGGTTGTTTAGATACTTATTTGGATTCTCCTGAATTTGAGCAAATAGCCCAAGAAGTAATTCAAGCTAAATTTAAGAGTAATCCTTTTTTCCAGACCATACATCTAGGATTCCCAGATTTTTTACCAGAACAAGTGCGCCAAATGTCCTATTACAGTGGTTTAGGGCAATTTTGGCGGGTAATGAGTGATATGTTTCTTTCTTTATCTGATGAGTATGACGCAGGAAAGATCAAATCTATTCCTCAAGTAGTGCAGCATATTCTTGATGGCTTAGTCGCAGCAGCTAATCAACCGATTACTTATCAAGTAACTATTCGCGGCAAGGAATACAATATTCTTCCTCAATCGGCAGGATTGACTTTTTTGATGGATACTGCCGTACCTTATGTCGAAGCTATCTTTTTCCGAGGTACACCTTTTTTAGGAACTATTTCTTATAACGCTCAAGCTTATCAAATTCCTTACGATCCTGGTTCCTTTACCTACGGCGCTTTGTATGCAGATCCTTTACCTATTGGGGGGGCGGGAATTCCTCCTACTTTACTAATGCAAGATATGCGCCACTTCCTGCCGGATTATCTTCATGAGTTATATAGTAAGAGTCTTAGGGGAGAGGATGATATTAGGGTACAAATT
Organism: uncultured cyanobacterium; assembly: GCA_963793425.1. Lineage (GTDB taxonomy): Bacteria > Cyanobacteriota > Cyanobacteriia > Cyanobacteriales > CAWCAG01 > CAWCAG01. The sequence continues at coordinate 1,235,211 of CAWCAG010000005.1, forward strand.
TGTCAAACTTTTCAAAAGTCAATGTTTTGTGTAACTACTGCCACGATCCAAGGTTTAGCCCCCCATCCTTTAGATACCTCAGATCCTCAAGAACAAACTGCTAATCGCCAATATTTAGCAGGTTGGATGAAACGTTTACAGAGTTCACAGATATTTAAGGCGAATGAGTAATTGAGAATATTTTTTAATTGTTTGAGGCAGAAGATGATTGTGATAAGAGGGCGAATGTTTATCAGTCAAAAGCTTATTAATTGTTATAAAAATTAATCTTAAATAATTTTCTTTTTGTATTACAAAATCTCCTAACAATTAAATCTGTTTTGATTTACAGCCACTTCAGACGTTAGCTTTTGAATTCTTTTGCTAGCTAATAACATCATAATTAAAATATGAGTGAATATTATGCCATAAGAGAGATATTATTCAAGTTCATATTGAACAATGCAGATTTTGGTGATAGCATCACCTAATCTTGTCAGCAATAGGGATTAGATGCTTACAAATTCATCTAAACTCCATTACTCAGACTTATTTCATCAGCATCTACTACTTTTAAACTTAATAATTATTAGCCTTTGTCGTAATTTATTGTGTTCTCTTGAAAGGTTGAGGTAACTAGGAAAGAGTAACTTTTTTTCTAGATAAACAAATTTGGGCAATGTCCTTAATTTTGTGGCTGATATCCTTGATATTCACCTGTAGCCCTCACAAACTGACATAGACTACTAAAAATCAGGGAAATTTCTCTATAGCATGACTTAGGCTTCAAAGTAAATACTTTAAAAACATGACTCTGAAGCCCGAAAGACTAGTAAAAATAATCGGAATACTCGCTAACAGTAGACCATACTCATGAAACTGATCAAACTAGGGTCAGGGAGCTTCTACATTATTGCCTTGACGGCAATAATTTCCCTAGTTGCTGGGAGTTCCCCGGCCATTGCCCAACCACCACCAATCGAGAATACAGCTTCAGCATCTGGAGACAACCTGCCAACGGGGGGGGTTGATTCTAACCTTAATCGCATTGTTATCTCCAACACCATCACCACTCCTGTTAATGTGGCTGAACCAGCCCAATTAGAGCTGATTAAAACCGCAGACAGAGCAGCAGCAGAGCCAGGAGATACGGTAGTTTATCGCTTATCTCTGAAAAACTCTGGTACAACAGCAGTTACTGGATTTACCATCACAGACACCATGCCCTTGGGGTTAAACTTTCTCAGCGAATCTCTTCAAGGCTCAATTACTGATGGTACAAGTACTACACCAACAACTTTGCCAACAGCAACTAGTTCAGGGCGAACAGTTACCTTTACATCTTCAGATACCCTAAATCCGGGTCAAATTCTTAATGTTATTTATGCCGCTGTAGTTACCCCAGATGCAGTCAGGGGTGACGGTAGAAATACGGCACAGGAACCCCGTAGTAATTTAGCTAGCTATCGGCTGCGGATTCGCCCCGGAATTCTCTCTGACTGCGGTACAGTTGTCGGTCGGGTTTTTGTTGATAAAAACTTCGATGGTGAACAACAACCAGGAGAATCTGGAGTACCTAACGCCGTAGTAATTATGGATGATGGCAACCGCATTACTGCTGATGCCAACGGGTTATTTTCTATGGCCAACGTAATTTCCGGCAATAGGACGGGTACTCTCGACCTAAATAGTTTACCTGGATATACCCTAGCTCCCAACCTTTACTTTATCGAGCGCAACAGTCAGTCTCGCTTAGTACGTTTAGAACCAGGTGGACTAGTAAGAATGAACTTTGCTGTAACTCCAGCTTCTGGAGAAGAACAGTAACACCTCAAAAATTGAAATTAACTAAGAAATTTAATAAGTAGCCGTCAAATCAGGGGAAGGGATCGTGATTGTAAGCAGAAAGGGTCTTAGTAGACCCAAGCCTTTGAGCATCGGGCATTATCCGCTCTTAAACTTAGCAATTATACTATCTGGGTGCATAGGCATAACTGGTGTAGCTAACGCTTCGGAAGAAGAGAATCTGGAATTGCTTGAACCAGCCTCTTTTTCTTTAGAAGAAACGAATGTAGAAAGTTTAGAAATTGACAGTCGCTTAGAGGTGACTGAAAAAGAAGTAACTGAGACAACAGAGATATCTCAAGAAGAAGAAACCTTGGGTGAAACTGTAATTGAGCAACCACTCGCCCCAGACGAGGTGAGGATTTTAGCTCCTGAAGCGGGGCAAAAAAATAGCCGTTCCACCAATCTTATTGTTCAATATAACGCTAGCAGCGAGGTTAGGGTTGAAATTAATCAAAAACCTCTTAATCCTAACTTACCGACGCAAATTGAGCAAGATGAAGAGCAAAATCTGATTACCCAAGTTTGGTATAACGTGCCGTTGCAGGAAGGGGAAAATGTTATTACCGTTGTGGCTAATAATGGTACTCCTGTAACAACCAAATTAACCGTAGAAGAAGCTGTTATTGGTCAAATTCAACTCTTCCCAGCCGGAGATCCGCGAGTACCAGCCGATGGACGTTCTACCATAACCCTAGAAGGAAGCATTACCGATGCAGCAGGGGAACTGATTACCGAAGAAACTTTTGTCACCCTCACCTCCAGTGCTGGTAAATTCATTGGGACAGACCAAGATGAAGATCGGCCAGGGTTTCAGGTACTAGCTAGGGAAGGAACATTTAAAGCAGAGTTGCAATCAAACTTAGAAGCGCAGAAGGTAAAGATTCGTGCTGCTGTTGAAAGTTTTGACCTCGACAATTCTTTGTTAGAAGAAGATGCCATAACTGCTGCTAGACTCAACCCCCAAGATAGAGTAACAGCCGACCTAGAAACCTATAGTCAAGTAGAATTTATTACCTATCTCCGTCCTTCCTTGGTATCTGGAGTCCTTAACCTCCGTATTGGTGAAGCAGGGACAGATTTCTTTGGTAGTCGCCGGGAATTCCTTAATCCTACCACCATGGATGATGATTTTGAAGCGGATGTAGATGCGGCAGTATTTGCCACCGGGGCTATTGGTGAATGGTTATTTACCGGGGCTTATAATAGCGAACGGCCCCTTAATGAAACCTGTGATGGCATTACCAGATTATTCCGGGGGCCGCAAGAATGTGAGAAGCAATATTCTGTTTATGGCGATAGTTCCAGCGTTGAATATTTAACCCCCTCTACCACTAGTGTTTACTTACGTTTTGAGCGTCAATCTCCTGTAACTGGGGCTGAACCAGACTACTTTATGTGGGGAGATTATTACACCACAGAATTTAGTCGTCCTTCCCAACTCTTTACGGCTACAACCCGCGCCTTAAACGGTTTTAAAGGCAACTTAAGCTTAGGAAATTTGCAACTCACGGCTTTATATAGTCCTGATGTAGATGGCTTTCAAAGGGATACTTTAGTCCCTGACGGTACTAGCGGCTATTACTTCCTGGCCCGACGGCAGTTGGTTCCCGGTAGTGAGAATATTTTTATTGAAACTGAAGAAATTAATCGCCCCGGTACAGTTATTTCTCGCGAGGCCCTAAGTCGTGGTCCGGATTATGAAATTGACTACGATAGGGGAACTTTGTTGTTTCGCCGTCCGATGCAGCAACTAGAGTTTGATCCTTTTGGTAACACCTTAGTGAGGAAAATTGTTGCTACTTATCAGTTTGAAGGGGATACTGACGGAGAAACGGATATTTATGCAGGGAGAGTGCAATACAACTTCTCCCAAGATTTGAACCAAGAAAACTGGTTAGCAGCTACCTATCTTTATGAAGATCAAGGGAGCCAGGATTTTGAGTTATATGGAGCGGATTTCTTATTTAATGTGGGGGAAAAAGGGCGCTTCATCGGGGAATTTGCTCGTTCCCACAATAATTCTCCCTTAACCGGAAACGTTGCTGCTAATGCTTATCGTTTGGAATTGCAAGGGGAAGTTGTTAAAGGAGTTAATGCACGGGCTTTTTATCGTTCTGTCGAAACTGGTTTTGCCAACAATGCCACCACTAGTTTTACCCCAGGACAAACCCGCTACGGAGCAGCCATTTTAGCTCAAGTTGCTCCTACTACAACCTTGCAAGCTAGCTTTGATCGCGAAGAAAATTTTGGTGTTGCCCCGGCGGTACGAACAGTTCCTTTTGATCTTTTTAATCCTAACACTAGTTTGTTTAACCCTGGTTCAGAAGCCCTCCCCGGAACAGCTATTAATAACGATCTCACCGCTATTTCTGCTGGGGTGAGGCAAAAACTTGGGGATGCAGAATTAAATGTTGACTATGTGCATCGCTCTCGCAACGACGATGCAGGTAATATTTTTGATAGCGATAGTGACCAAGTTGTCTCTTATCTTAATGTTCCGGTCACAGAAACCATTGCCTTAAGAGCTAAAAATGAAATTAATTTAGGAGATGGGGAAGACCCACTTTATCCTAACCGCACAACCTTTGGTATTGATTGGAAAGTGCAACCAGAAGTGACTATGAGACTAGCACACCAATTTTATGATGGGGGCTTGTTGGGGGATAATTCCATCACTAGCTTAGAAACCATCACCGAAAAAAGGTTAGGGGAGGATACCTATTTGTATAACCGTTATGCCCTCGTGGGAGGATACAACGGTGTAACTGGTCAGGGTTCCATTGGTTTAGGTCACCGCCTAACCGTTGCTCCTGGTTTCCGCATTAACTTAGGTTATGAACTCGTCACCAGTGACATTTCTAGTGTTACAGCAGCAGGGCCTCGTTTTGCTCAACCCTATGCTGTGGGTCAAAGTTCCTCATCTTTGGGCGTATTTGGTGGGGAAGCCTATAGCGTTGGTTTTGAATATACAGCTAACCCCGATTTTCAAGTTTCCGGTCGTTTTGAACAGAGGAATGGTTCCGGTCGAGAAAATACTGTTTGGAATGCAGCCGCCGCAGGTAAAGTGACTCCTGGGTTAACAGCTTTATTCCGTTTTGACCAAGCTAATACCTCCAACCAGATTTTAAGCGGGTTGGGAGATACAGTGAAAGTCAAGATGGGACTAGCTTACCGTGACCCCCATGATGACCGTTTTAACGCCTTACTTAAATACGAATATCGCCGTAACCCTTCGATTATCCCCGAAACCCTACTTTTTGGCAGTGGTACAGGGTCTACTGACCATGTAGTTTCCACTGATATGATTTATGCCCCCGATTGGCGTTGGGAATTTTACGGCAAGTTCGCTATGCGTAGTAGTACAACGAATCTAGCTAGTAACTTTAGCAACAGCAGCAGCGTCTTTCTGAGTCAGCTAAGGGCCACCTACCGTACAGGGTATAACACCGATGTTGCTTTAGAAGGACGTTGGATTGGGCAACCTTCGACCAATTTTGATGAATTTGGCTTTGCAGCAGAAGCTGGCTACTACCTCACTCCTGACCTACGCATCGGTTTGGGTTATAGCTTTGGTAGTGTTGATGATGGGGACTTTGACGGTTATCGTTCCGATGGTGGCCCTTACTTAAACTTAACTCTTAAAGTTAATGAATTGTTTGGCGGTTTTGGTAGGCAAAGGCCTGTGCCGGCACAGCAACAAGAGTCTGAGGTAAGTAATAAGTAATAAGTAATAAGTAATAAGTTAAGAACATGGTTTCGCTGATTAGCAATTAGCCGTAGGGGCGACCCGTTTCCCAAACATATTCGACAAGCCCAAATTTATATTTGGTCGCCCATCTCAACCATTAGCTGTTTCTATCACGTTTACAAGGAGTAAAAAGAGTGAATTCTGTTCAGGTTAAAGCATCTATTTTGGCATTACCTTTGGCTTTATTAGCTATCCCCAACCTAGCTAATGCCGAAACAATGAATTGGCAGGCGGTGGTTAATACCAATGCTGATACTATTCAAGCCGATAACTTCCTTAGTTTGCGAGAGGCGATCGCAGCTATTAATGGTAGCTTGCCCATGGAGGAGTTAAGTGAAGCGGAAAGGCAGCAATTGACTCCAGGGGAAGGTAATTCTCGCATTGAATTTAATTTATCCCCCCAAAAGACAACCATCAATTTAGTAGGACTGCTGCCTCCTCTATCTACTCCAGGACTGGTTATTGATGGTACAAGTCAACCAGGTTACGACCGAGAGGAATTAGAAAAACAAGGGGGGGCAACACCTATTCCTGTGGTTGCTATTACTCCAGCAACAGAAAGTCAGGTACTGCGAGGTTTAACTATTGTTGCTGATGGTGTCACGGTAAGGGGGCTAAGCATTTATGGTTTCAGTTATCCCCAAGGCCCTACAGCCAACACTCCCACCGCCGATATTTTCATCTCCCATCGCTTGCCGCCTCCCGATACCTTTGGTCGAGAAATACCCTACGACGAGTTTTCTTTCAGTGAACAGGATGTTCCTCCCCAGGATGTGGTGATTGAACATAATTGGTTAGGAGTGCCTTCGGGGTTAGGTACAGATTCTCGCTTTATTAGTCAAATTGATAGGAGCAAAAATGAAGTAGCCAGAAATGCGAAACCACAAGAGTTTGGTGTTACTGACTCTTTGTTTGTGGTTCCCACTGCAGCCAAGCCGCAATCTCCTCAACCAGACTCCCCTGCTGCAAAGAAGTTATCCGGTTTCGGAGTCTATGTTTTTAATAGCAAAGGAACAACTATTCACCGCAACATCATCGCTAACCACGATGGTAGCGGCATCATCACTAGCGTCAGGGCGAAAAACTTATTAGTTAGGGACAACCTGATTGAAAGGAATGGCTTTGCGGGAATGCCCGACGGCATCCGTTTAGAAGGAGATATTACTGATGCCATGATTCAAGGTAATTTAATTCGTAACAATGCTGGTAGTGGTATCTTTGCTTTTAAACCAACGGGTGCAGTAGAAATTCGGGACAACAACATCACCGACAACGGCAAACGCTATGAACGGGCGGCCATTTATCTTTCTGGTAGTGACCATTTAATTACCAGAAACCGCATTGCCAATCAACCCGGTACAGGAGTTACCGTTGCAGCTTTCCCAGAGAGCGATCGCGTGGTAATTCTCAATAATTTGTTTACTGGTTTGCAAGGACTAAGCATTGATTTAGTTGCCCAAAATGGTACAGAAGTAAAAAATTACCAAAAAGGTGACGGCCCCAACCCAGAAATTGAATTTTATCAACGTCGCCGTCAAGCAGCCAATAATGGTATCAATGCCCCCAATTTTGTTAGTCGGGAATTCTTCGCCTTGAACAACAAAACCAAATTGATGGGTAAAGCCTTAGCTGATTCTACAGTAGAAATTTACCGAGTGATTGAAGAAGATGGTCAACAAGGGCCTCTTAACCAAGAAATCGCTACGGTGGAAGTGGACAAAGGGGGCAATTTTGAGATAGAAATATCAGGATTGCAACCAGGCGATCGCGTGACAGCAACAGCCACTCACGCTGATTATGGTACATCAGAACCTGCATTTAATGCAGCAATTGTACCTCTTCCTTAATCTCACCAGTCCCCCTGAGAGAGGGGGACTGTTGGGGAATTATCAAAAACAATTAACACCAGAGTCAGAAATTGTATTGTCTTGAATTATGAAGCAAATTTTAAAAGTATTACCCATTCCTCAAAAACCTAATTTCCGTAACTCTGCTGCTTGGTTAGTTGGAGGTTTAACCTTATGGACAACATCTATTGCTTATTATTCTCCTGTTGCAAAAGCGCAAGAGCCTTTTAGCTGCGATGGTCTTTTTTTCCTGAGTCAGGGTATAAACCCACCTAATACAGTTCCAACAACTTTAAACGTTGTTAACACAGGAAGTGTACCTTTTAATTTGACTGCTAGAGGAGGAGATGAAGATAGGAACAATGCTACAGGTTTCCGCTTTGATGTTAACGGTTCATTTATCTATGGTATTAATCCAGATAGAATAGGACAAAGCGTAACGAACAAGGCTCAAGTTGTCTATAAAATAGATCGAAACGGTAAACTTTTCCCTATTAGCAATGGATCTATTGCTCAAGGTGCTTCTACATTAGCTCAAGAAGCTCGCTTTATAGCTGGAGACATTGGAATTAATGGTAACTACTATGTTTATGGAGGAAACGGAGTACTTCTAGAAATTGATGTCTCTGGACCAGAAGCAATGTTAGTTCTGCCTGAGAAGAGACTACAAGACCCTGCAAATGGTAATAGCCCCCCTGACATAGCAGACTTTGCTCTAAACCCTCTTGATGGCAACTTTTATGCTTTCACTAGGAATGGGAATAGGCTTGTTTTTTTTAATCCTAATGATCCCAGTCCCATTAGCATTCAAGACTTACCAGGAGTTAGCGGTTTACCAACTATCTTTCCTGCCCCTCCAGGTACTGCTCGTGATAACGTTGGTGCAGCTTTCTTTGATGGTGCTGGTAATTTATTTATCTACAAAAATGGCAATATTCAGCCCCCTGGTGAACTCTACAGAATAAATGTTGGGGTTGAAGGTAATCGTCCTAGCGCCATTACATCTGTACGCCTCAGTGAGGCAGAGGCTGTTAGCAACAACGATGGTTCAGCCTGTCCTTTTGCACCAAAGCTAGAAAAAAGCGTCAGCACCAATCAAGTTGTAGCTGGGGGTACTATTGACTATTTCTATACCATTACAAATCCTAATGCTGTAGCAATAACACAACAGTTCCCTCCCCTAACTTTTAGTGATAATTTAACCAATGGTCGAACTTTTGTGAGTGCGGAGATTGTACAGCCTGTCACAGGGGATCTTAGTACTTTTTCTGGCGGTAATCTTAGTATATCCGACGGTCAAAGTCTAACAATTAGCAACTTAGGACTTCCTTCCACAAATGCAATAGCCAGCCCTCCTCAAGTAGGGAAGATAGTTATCAAAGCTACGGTTCGAGTAGCCCTCAATGCTTCTGCGGGAACAGTTTTTAACCAAGCAACTTTAAATGGTTTACCAGGGCCATTCCCGCCCTCCATTCCTTCTGACTTCCCTGGTGCAGGAGCCTTACCTGACCCCTCACCCCTGGTTATTTTACCTCCCCCTGTTCCGGCGGGGACAAAATCTGTTGAGTTAGCCATTGATGCTGATAACACCAGTAGCGTTACTCCAGGGGACACTATCGAATACGCTGTCAGCTATTTTAATACCAGTTCCAGCACCGACGTAACCGATTTTGCTGTCACAGATACTATCGACTCCAACTTAACTTTTGTTCCGGGTAGTTACAACTTCCAAGTTGCTTCAGGTAGTCCAGCAGTTAGCGAGAATACTGCTTTTGATGGTACTAGTGACAACAGGCTCACTCTTCCCGGAGGAATTTTGACCCCTGGTTCCCAAATAACTGTTAGCTACCGCGCCACAATTAATGCAAATGTGACACCAGGAACAGTAATAGATAACCAAGCTTCAGCAACTTCCACCGCCTCCCCTCCAGGAAGCCCTGATACTATTATCACCCCCTCTGTCACAGATGCAGTAGGAGATTCGAGCCAGATTCCCCAAGTCCTTGATGATGGGCAAGAAGGAGGCAACTCCCCAGGAAACACAGGAGACGATGAACCCACAAGGTTGGTCGTAGCTGATCCTACTGCTGACGGTAATTTAGTGTTGGTCAAGCGTATTACTAACGTGATCAGAAACGGTGTACCTTTAGCTGGAATTAACTTCAGTAACTTTATTGATGATGAAGCTGATATTAACGATAACTTCCCCGGTTGGTCTGCCCTTTCTCCTGTTGGGGTTCTTAGTTTGGGAACAGACAATGCCTTAAGTAGCGGAGATACAGTTGAGTACACAGTTTATTTCTTATCTAATGGTAGGAAACCAGTTGAGGATTTAAAAATCTGCGATGCTATACCGGAAAGAACAGATTATGTTGCCAACAGTCTTATCTCTTTCCAAAATTTAGGCAACCCAAGCTTCTTCAACGAGTTAGATTCAAGCCTACCTGTACCACCTTGCCCTAATAGTAACAACCCTGATGGGGCTGTATCGTTGGATTTAAGTCCTAGCTTCTCTAATACTAGTCCTGATAATGTCGGTTTTGTACGCTTTCGAGTGGAAATAAACTGATTGATATTGGTGTTTACTAAATAGTCTATTAACTTAAAATTTATAGCTAAGGAGTAAAGGCTAGTAAGATTAGTCTTTACTCCTTAAGTTAGGTATTTGTAGTGTTTTTCAACTCAAAATATTTAGCGATCATAATGATATTGAAGGGATTAAGTTAGATGTGATTTTGTTTAACTTAATCTCTCTTGAGAGGGAATCAATAACTAGAGTTTCTAGCTAACATTTATTACTACAAGTTCACTTAATAAATAATTAAGCTGAAGAAGGTGAGGAAATGCCATTGTATACATTCCTCGCAACTCTATTTAGTTGCTTTACCGCTTTAGCTTGAAAAAGAGCTTAATTGAATTTTACGTCTACTTCAGTTAATGGAAAGTTGCATATTCATTAACTAAAAGCCCCAAAATACCATACATACTGTAGCAGAAAGTATCATCCAAATCAACTAAATAAAGAATAAAGTTCTACCAAAGTTATTCACACTTTCTAAACTCCAATTACTCGACTAAAAAATATCAAATACAGTCTTCTCAATACAGCCTAATGAGCAGTATTGCCCAATTGCTGTAGCTAAACAAATTCAGCTATGAAACAACTTTCTAATAATCGTACACTTAAGAAAATAACTTCCTGGTTAACAAACAGTTTAAGCATTGCGATCGCCGCCCTAAATTATGCCCCTTCCACTTCTGCCCAAACGCCTTTTGCTTGCGACGGAGACTTCTTCCTTTCTCAAAAAGAAAACACTCAACTAACCACAGTCAACACCAGCACAACTCCTTTTCGCCTACCTGTCATCAGTTTTCCTGCCCCATCAACAACTCCCAGAGAATATAATGCAATGGGCTTTCGGGTGCAAGATGGCTTTATCTATGCCATTGAACCTGGTGATCCTGTCAGAGGAATTGATAACCCTGCTGATTCCTATGAAATCTTTCGCATCGACCGCAAAGGAACTGTTACCCCTATTGGTAAGCCTCTAGGTTTACCCTTGCAAGCTCCAATTCCCAATACCAATAATAGATACATAGCTGGGGATTTTTCAGGAGATGGAACTTACTACATTTACAACAACAATACCGGAAAATTGGTGCAAATTGATGTTACCAAGAGGCCGCCGCAAATTCTCCAGGTGAGAGACTTGCAAAGACCAGGAGGAGGCTTTCCTAAATTTTCAGATATGGCTTACAGTCCAGTAGACGGTAAATTTTATGCCTATGACCAATTTGAAGGTCGGTTACTGAGGTTTGACCCAGAACAAGGTAGCACTGTTACCGTAGAATACTTAAATGGAGTTACTAATCCTATTGGTAATCGCTCTGTGGGGGCAACTTTTTTTGACGGTGCGGGTACTCTTTACGCTTATCAAAATGAACCAGGGCTACTGTACAGCGTCAACGTTTTAGATACCCCAGTTAAATATACCTTCCTTAGTAATGCCCCCAGTGTTGATTTTAATGACGGTGCAGCTTGTCCTTTTGTACCACGCATCATTAAAACCGTTGATCCTCCTTCTGTAATAGCAGGGAACAACGTTACCTACACTTACTTAATTACTAACCCTAACCCTCCCGAAAGACCTATAACAGGTTTGACCATAACCGATACTATGGCAAATGGTCGTAAATTTCTTGAACCTCCTCATGTAAAAATTGTTAGGGGGCAAGGAGGTAGTACAGGTAATGTAATTTTAAGCAACGACAATCGTACTTTTACCATCACAGGCTTAACCCTTCCTGCTGCCAATGCCAAAACTGTAACCCCAGGACAAGTTCAAATCACCGCCCAAGTTAATGTTCCGGTTACAACTCCTCCTGGCACTGTTTTTAACCAAGCTATTGTCCGTAACCTTCCTGGGGGGAGTTTTCCTGATAGCATTGGGTCAGACTTTCCTGGGGCGGGGGCCGTACCAGACCCTACTCCTTTGGTGGTTTTAGCCCCAGCTTCTCCGGTAGGAACTAAATCTGTACGTCTGTTTGAAGATGTGGATGAAGACGGTTCAGTTACGAGAGGAGATATTTTGGAGTATGTGGTAACTTACATTAATAATAGCAGCACTAATGTTACCAACTTTGTAGCTACAGATACTCTAGATGCCAGTAGTTTGCAGTTGTCTGGGGGCTATGATTTTAATGTTTCTGGTCCTCTGGGAACTACAGTGGCTGCAAACCCTAGTTTTAATGGTACAACTATCCCTCAACTTAATAAATCTGGTATACTTGCTGCTAATGGGGGTCAAGTTACCATCAAGTTTCAAGCAAAGATTGTTGCAGGGCCTGGAGTTGCCGTGAAAAACCAAGCTGTTGCTATTGCTGATGCGGGGCCTGGAGTACAAACCCCTTCTGTTACAGATGCTGTGGGGGGGTCAGGGGAAATCCCTCAAGAACTTGATGATGGAGAAGATGGGGGCAACTTACCTGGTACAGGAACAGGGGATGATGAACCCACAATAGTAGTTGTGCAAGAGCCTAACACCACCAGTTTATTCCTAGTTAAACGCATTACCAATGTGGTTAGAGATGGTATATCGCTACCAGGAGTAGATTTCCAAAGATTTGTTGACAATAAGAGCGATCCTAACGATACTGTTCCTGGTTGGTCTGCTAGTCTTCCTTTCGGTTTGCTTACTGTTGAACCAGATAACACTCTACAAAGCGGCGATTTTGTAGAATATACCATTTACTTTCTCGCTAGTGGTTCCCAAGCTGTCGAAAATGTCAAGATTTGCGATGCTGTACCTCAAGGTACTACCTATGTTCCGAGCAGTATTTCCTTGACTCTTCCTCCGGCAGGTTCTCAAAGTATTGCCCAAACCGATGCTAAAGGAGACGATGCAGCAACTTTTGTCAAATCCTTAGACTTAAGTTCTCCTTTTGGTTCTCCTCCTTGTCTTGATAGCAAAAATATTAATGGTTCCTTAGTTGTAGATTTGGGTTCAACTCTTTCTAACAGCAATCCTCGCAATGTTGGTTCAGTAAGTTTTCGAGTTAAGGTTAATTAAAATAAGTTGCAGCCGAAGAGATAATTATGGTTGATTTAGAAAACAACAGTAAGCAAGAAGAATCTTTACTGTTTTTACATATTCCTAAAGCAGGTGGTTCGACTCTAACAACAATTCTTGATAAGCAATATCAGAAACAAGAAGTATATAAAATTCGTGAACTTAAAGACCTAGATATTCTTAACAATGCTGATAAGAAGAGTAAAAACCAGTTTAAAGTAATTACTGGACATTTTCCTTTTGGCTTGCATGAAGACTTGCTTCAAAAGTGTAGCTATATAACTATGCTACGGGAACCCACAGAACGTCTAATTTCTCTCTATTACTATATTCGTAGTTCTGTTGAACATCGCTTACACCAGCAAATAGTATCTAAGCAAATGACCTTAGAAGAATTTGTTAGTAGTGGCATACTAGAAACAACTGATAATTGTCAAACTAGATTAATATCTGGGCAAATGGAAGTTGAATTTGGTTGTGCTTCCCAAGAAATGTTAGCAATGGCTAAAGATAATCTTCAAAAGATGGCAGTAGTAGGAATTTTAGAGAATTTTGACGAAACTTTGGTCTTAATAAAAAAAAATTTGGGCTGGCAAGATATTTTTTACACAAAGAAGAATATCACTAGAAGTCGTCTTTCTCAACAAGAAATACCTCAATCTACTCTGAAAGTTATAGAAGAATACAGTCAGTTAGATCGAGAGCTTTACAATTATGCCAAAGGCATTTTAAAGCAACAAATTGCTAAAGAACAACCCTCTTTTGCTCTGGAGCTATCAACTTTCAAGTTACTTAACAGAAGTCATAAAATGTATTTTGATCTAAAGGCAAAAACAAAATCTCTAGTTCGCGGCTAAACAGATATTTATTACTTTCTTAATTCAATTTGCCACTACCGCAGAACTCTTTTTGTCAGTAACCTTTTTACTCAAAACATCCTCATATAACTGAATATAACGCTTTGTTTGTAACCTTAAAGAATATTCTGCAACAGCAATATGGCGACAATTCCCACTTAAATTAGTTTGCAAATCACTATTTTCTAAAACTGTGGTTATATTTCGGCACAAGTCCTGAGCATCTTCTGGATTTGCTAGATAGCCTGTAACCCCAGTTCTTACTAATTCAGAAACACCACCAACATCAAAAGAAACTAAAGGTGTACCGCAAGCCATACTCTCTTGTAATACTAAAGGTAAATTATCATGGCGAGTAGGCAAAACAAATACATCGGCTGCGGAATAGGCGATCGCTTTTTCTAGTTCACTGGTTAAATAACCGAGATTAAAACTTTTTAAACCAAATTCTTCTGAGGAAAAATCACCTTGATTCCCCATTGTCAAAACAATAGTTTCAGCCTTTAAAGCTTCTGGCAAATTTTGTAGTGCTTTTAATAATAGTTCTCCCCCTTTAATAGGATTCTTTAAATCTTGCACCCCAAACATCAATACTTTTTTATCTTGGGGTATGTCAAGTTTAAACCGACATTCTTCTTTACTTAAAGGAGAGTAAATTTCGGTATTAATTCCATTAGGAATATGCTGAATAGGAAAGCGATTGAGCATACTTTGTTTGGCTTGACTTGCTAACCACTTACTTGGGGTAACTATGGTTAATTTAGAAAGACGGTAAACTAATTTTTTGAGTTGCCATTCCCAATTAGTATTATCTTTTTTAACAGCAGGATAGCTATCTAAATGGGGACATTTACCACAACCAGTTTTCCAGCGATCGCAGCCATAACTATAAGCACAATGTCCTGTGAAACTCCACATATCATGGAGAGTAAATACAGCAGGTTTGTTTAAGTTGAGTAAGGGCAGGGCTAAATAAGAGAATTTGCCACTATGGAGGTTATGAAAGTTGAGAAGATCTCGCTTGTTTGTAAAAGTTGTGTTTAGGAATAACAAATGAACCAACAAATTGTAAGTAATTTAAACCTAAAGATTCAGTAAAAGGGGCAATTCTTGCTTCCCAACGCATTTTACGGGGAATAGGTGCTATGTTGCTGCTTTTTGTTTGAGGCGAGGCAACAAGAAGACGGGAATTAATACCCGTTTCTAATAATCCCTGATGTAATCTATAGCCAGCAATAGCAGCACCGCCATTAATGTCAGATTGATTAATGTGTAAAACATTCATATTTAGTTTTTTGCACCCTGATGTTGCCTTGGATGTTGGATGTTGAATTATCTAGATTGTGTAATTTAATTGCTTGGTTAAATCACCTGTTATACTGCGAAAGAAAGATGATGTTTCTTGCTTAAAATACTTGCGCCAATCTCCAGGAGTCCCTTTACGATAGTGAGATAGTTGATTTTCTTCTCCTGGTTTTCTGCCACCACTAAGTTTTTTAAAAGAGTAATCCTGGAGTAAATTCAATAAAGTATCTTCTGGCAGAGGAATGTCTAAATGAGCAAACAATTTTTGCCAAGTTACAAGATTATTTGTTCCGGTGATATCTTCATATTTAATCAATTGCAAATTAGCATCCTGATTCTGGGCTTCCTGCCAAGATTTTAGAGTCTGGAAAATTCCATAACGGTTTAGATATTTGATGCAATAAATTAATCCTTCTTCTAAAGATAAAGAGTTAAGCTTATCTCTATGAACCTTTACCAATGCCATCTCTGCATGAGAATATTTCATAGAAAAATACCAAGAAACCACAATATCCCTCGGATCACGGCTTATAAAAAAGGCTTTATATTGTTTTGGCTTAGGGATAGATTGAAAGCTCACAAAATCTAAATATAAAGGGCTAACTATAGTCCTTGTAGGTAAAGAAAACTGAATACTTTTTTCGTGTAAGTTTCTCGGATCAAAACCCTGGGGTAGATTATGCTCGTAGTTATAGCTTACTAAGCCAGAATATTTATATACCCTGGGGTCAGATAATATTGATTTGACCCATTGACTAGCTGTTTTCTGAACACAACAATGATAAATGTTATCTGGGACAGCTTTGTGTCTAACATCAAATCTGATTAAAGCCTTTTTAATGTTCTTTTTGAGGTTGGTTTTTAAGTTGATCATTTTACTACCATACTAATAGCTAAAAAGCATTTACTAGATTATTCAGCTAATTCAAAGATGCTTTCCTTAAAGCAGAATGTCTTTCAAAAAAACAGAATAAAATGGCTGAATTTAATCCAGTCTGTTTGTAGCAATTAAATAATACTTCTTCCCAAGCTTTGTTAATTCAGGAAAGGTTATTTATTTAATAGTTGTAGATGCAACCAACGTTTCTTATGGATTAAGATCGTAGCCTATTTTTTGAGAGATTTTCTCTATCCGAGGAAATATTGCTTCAATCTGCTTATAGTTATTGCTCTTCCACTTAATTGGATCAGGTTTAGATATAGCAGTAGGACTTATCGGTGGAGCTTTTGTATAGTTTTTAACTCTACTATTGAGCTTTAAATTAAAATACTTAGCTAAATCTTCAATCACTCCCTCAAAGTTTTCTAGCAAATCTTCATAACGAACCCATTTCACATCTTGCGATCGCCCTTGAAAAAAGTTTAAAGGATATTCAATATGTTGTTGCCAACTCCAAGCACAAATTTGTGCTAAAGGTTGATCAATAACTGTTTGCCAATCAGGAGGAGCAGGATAAGACCAATGCTCTATTTTTGCTGTACTATCTTGTTGAATAATAGGGGTTAACTGAGGCTTACCAAAACGTTCTGCATATGACCATCCTTCAAGCATACTAGCAATAGTAGCTCTAGGATCTCTAACTAAAAAAATGTATTGAGCAGTAGGAAAAGCTTTTGCCAAAAATTCTAGGTGAAAGCAATTAGCAATCGTTTTATCTAAATAGCGAATTGATTTTAAACCAAAAAGATAGTCACGGGGAGATTCTTGATGATGGTTTCTTAAATAGTTTTTTACAGAGTCTTCATAAATCCGTTTTCTTAAATTACGAATATTTTGATAAGATAACTGTTTTTTTCCTAGATAATCAGCAGGATCATCCATTTCTTCATAGGGAAAAATAGGCCACCAAATGTAATCCGCTTCACTTTGTAAAAAATAAAGCTCTTCAAACTGTTGTAAACAATGAAAAAGTAATGTCGATCCAGAACGTGGTGGCGAAATAATAAAAATTGGCTTCTGAAAACTATTATAAGGAGCAATATTTTCTATTTGCGTTTTAACTTTCCTTTTGATTTTTTGCCGTAATAAGCTGTTCATTACTTAACTATAGCAATTCTAAGCCACATGAGGTACATAGCTTTTCCTCATGCTCCCTGCTCCCTGCTCCCTTCTCCCTAAAGCCAGGAATTTAGTACCTCACAAGTCGTGAGAATTGCTGTAATATACTTAAAAATTGTGATTGATAGCTAACAATTCCACTCAACTACCAACCCCAAAAAACTTAATCACAAACACAGTTTGCTTTTTTTTAAATAATCGATTCAGGAACTGTATACCCTAACTTTTCCAATAACTTTTTATCTTCTTTCTCTAGAAAAACTTCCCACTCTGCTTGACCAAAACATTCTCTCCATTCTCCTGACTGACCTTTTCTGACAAAAGAATCTGCACTGTCATTGCTGTACTTTCTGCCATATTTCCTCTCAATGTTTTGCATATGGACAAAACTAGAATTTCCTACCGCACTGGCTATTTGCTGCGAACCAACTTCAAAACCAGCAAACTCAGCCATCTTTTTGAAAGTAGAAAAAGGGTCTTCTAGTAAATCTTCATAGCGAACCAGTAAAAAATTATCTTCCTTTCTATTTCTAGCATTAAGCCAAGACTTAATATGATCAGACCAACTACCAAAAGGACTAGTATTGTCTGCTAAGAAATCTTGCAAAGAGCAGTTTGGCGGTAAAGATTGTTTTAAGTAGTGGAAGTAAGAAATATAAACATCCCGCCCATCCCTAACTATATAAATAACCTTGGGAAAACTAGGGTTGAAACTTTGATGGCTTTTTATCAAGCGAGGAGAGGCAAGTGCCTTTACTTCTTCACTAAGATTACTATCATCCGGACAATAATCATGAACATTATGAAAATTAATTAAAGGTACAGAATCAGGCTTAATTAGATTAGCAAACAAAAAGCGGGCCCAGGTATTGCCAGACTTCGGATAAGAAACAATAAAAACATCATCTGGTTTAATTATGAAAGAAGATTTTTGTTTCTTTTCCTGAAAGTTTAACTTACGTTTGACTTTTTGTTTAATTTTTTGCAACAACATAGTAATGCTACCTTCTTAAGATAAATTAGCCATTGGTAAACTAGATGAATACTAAAAGCAAAGCAACTTGTTTATTGTTCCCCCAAATCACTTTTAAATGCTGAAAGTAACCACTAAATTAAGAATTTAATTCATTCCTCAATTTTTTTCTCTAGATCAATGAAAAATCTTGTTTATTATATAACAAGCTTCTTATTTTTAATGTTTAGCTTTTGTGGTCAAGAAACAAAATACTTGAACGGCCACTTTTGATACCCCTCTAACATCCCATTCTGTCACCCTCTTCTCTATAATTAATAAAGTAAGACTAAGGTTAGCGAGTCCACCTGCAAGAGTTTTAAAAGAGGGAGAGATTGCCTATCTATGGCACAAATTGAAACTAGAACCGAACCCATGATACTTAACATGGGTCCTCATCACCCCTCGATGCACGGTGTTTTACGATTAATCGTCACCCTAGATGGGGAAGATGTCATTGATTGTGAACCTGTCATCGGCTATCTGCATAGAGGGATGGAGAAAATTGCCGAAAATCGCACGAATGTTATGTACGTTCCTTATGTTAGTCGTTGGGACTACGCAGCAGGAATGTTCAACGAAGCAATTACTGTTAATGCTCCAGAACAGTTAGCAGATATTGAAGTTCCTAAACGCGCCCAATATATTCGCGTGATTATGTTGGAACTCAACCGTATTGCCAACCATTTATTATGGCTTGGCCCTTTTATGGCTGATGTTGGGGCGCAAACTCCCTTTTTCTACATTTTCCGGGAACGGGAGATGATTTATGATTTATGGGAAGCTGCCACCGGACAGCGACTAATCAACAACAACTATTTCCGTATTGGTGGAGTTGCTGTAGATTTACCCTATGGTTGGATCGATAAGTGCGAAGACTTCTGCGACTACTTCGATGAAAAAGTTGATGAGTATGAGAAGTTAATCACAAATAACCCCATATTCCGTCGCCGTCTTGAAGGTGTAGGAACTATAACTCGTGATGAAGCTATCAACTGGGGACTTTCTGGCCCTATGTTGCGGGCTTCTGGGGTTAAGTGGGATTTGCGTAAAGTTGACCACTACGAATGCTACGATGACTTTGATTGGGAAGTTCATTGGGACACTGGTGGAGACTGCTTTGCCCGTTACATCGTTAGAATTCGAGAAATGCGCGAGTCAGTGAAAATTATTCGTCAGGCCCTCAAAGGATTACCAGGAGGCCCCTACGAAAACTTAGAAGCAAAGCGTATGGCAGAAGGAAAGAAGTCAAAATGGAACGACTTTGAGTACCAATATATTGCCAAAAAAGTTGCCCCTACTTTCAAAATTCCTGAAGGCGAACATTATGTACGCTTAGAAAGCGGCAAGGGTGAACTAGGAATCTTTATTGTTGGCCAGGATAACGTCTTTCCTTGGCGTTGGAAAATTCGTGCGCCAGATTTCAATAATCTGCAAATCTTACCTAAACTTTTAAAAGGGGTCAAGGTAGCAGATATTATGGCTATTTTGGGTAGCATAGACGTGATTATGGGTTCGGTAGATCGTTAGAACAAATATAAACTAATATTTTCCGATACCTTAGAAGTTAATGCGGGTGGGCTATGCCCGCCTTTAATCACTTTAATGCTCCAAAATTTACACCAATCATTACCCATATTTAACATTTTGTGTTACTATAATTAACTGTGCGGTTACGCTTTTGAAACTTAACGGGTCGCTAGCTCAACGGTAGAGTACTCGGCTTTTAACCGATTTGTTCTGGGTTCAAATCCCAGGCGACCCATAAAATCTGAATCTGCTTCTAAAACTATTTATTCTTAGAAGCAAAATTGGTATAACCTTGTATATAGCTGTACCAAAGGGGTTTGCTCTGTTGTCTAGATTTGAGTTATCTTTGGCTTGTTTACAAATATATGTTTGCTCCAAAAATTTCACCTAACTTAGTACCAAAACAGCTAAGTTAAATAATGAAAGAATCTTGCAGCAACCACTTAATATACGCTAATGGAGAAAAGTTCCCCATGAACAAACCTAACCTAAGTACAGAAAGCCTTACCGACGGTACTATATCCGCAGAAGAAGCCCTAGCTAATGAAGTACTACTAGAAGAGGGTATAGCTGCTACCCATGCTGAAGTAATTGAAACTGTTATTTCTAGTCTAGAGCAAGATGATAGTGCCATGGTGAGCAAAAATGAAAATGGTCACCTCTGGAAATTTAAGTATGGCTCTGTAGAGGTGTTTGTAAGGCTGACCGGAGAGACTGAAGAAGATTTACTTACGGTTTGGTCATCGGTACTAAACTTGCCAGTTAAAGACGAAAGCGGCTTGATGCGTAAACTTTTAGAAATGAACTGGTCAGAAACATTTGAATCCTGTTTTGGTCTGGTTGATAATCAAGTTGTAGTGCTTTTTCAGCGAACAGTAGCAGAACTTTCACCAGGAGAAATCTCCCGCGCAATTACTGTAGTAGCAACAATTGCTGATGATAATGATGACATTCTTAAAGAACAGTTTGGTACAGCTTAAATAAATTATTGCTGGAGAAAATAATAGTATAAAAGTACCAAATATTATCTCCAAAGATCATTTGTTGAGAAAATGTATCAACCTAAACCTCCCCGCCCGCCTCAAGAAGTGCTGCCAACCATGTATGATCTCCCTAGCGAAGAGATAGGAGAATCAGGTTTGCCAGACGAATTTCATCGCCTTCAAGGGGATTTACTTAGCCAAACCTGTTTTCCTGTTAACCAACCGCTAGAGGAAGTCTTTGTTGCCAGCGACCTCAATCTTTATTATGATTCTCAGCACACTCTCTGGTATAAACGTCCTGACTGGTTTGTGGTAACAGGAGTACCACGCTATGAACAGCAGGGTGAACTGCGTCTGAGTTACGTTACTTGGCAAGAAGGAAGAAACCCTTTATTCGTGGTAGAATTGCTTTCTCCTGGCACTGAAGCAGAAGATTTAGGGCAAACTTCGCAGCAAGTAGATCAACCTCCCACTAAATGGGAAGTTTATGAACGTATTTTGAGAATTCCTTACTATGTGGTTTATGATCGCTATGAAAATCGGTTACAGGCTTTTCGCTTGGAGGGAACTAGTTATCAACCCTTACTTCTGCCTGAGAGGAAACTATGGTTGGAAGAGTTGGGTTTAGGCTTAGGGTTATGGCAAGGTAGCTTTGCTGGAACTACAGGGTTGTGGTTACGGTGGTATGATCCTCAGAGGGGTTGGATAGCTACTCCAGCAGAAAGGTCACAACAAGAACACCAACGGGCTGAACAAGAATACCAAAGGGCTGAACAAGCAGAATCAGCTTTAGGAAAAGCCATTAACCAGATGTTAGCAACAGGATTGAGTTTAGAGCAAGTAGCAGAAGCTTTAAACCTATCTGTGGCAAAAGTACAGCAGTACAGCAGCTAAAGAAATAAAGAGGGGATCGCCTTTTGTAAAACTTGTAACCCCTTTAGAGAACCGCGAATTAACCTCATAGCAGCTAAAGGTTGGTGTAACATAGCTAGAGTTAGAGGTAAGGGAAGCAATTTTCCTTTAGGGCTAATTGCCCCTGTTAAGTTGGGTAAATTCTGGCGACAATCATCACTCACCACTCGCAACATAGCTACCTTAGTTGGCAAACTTTTCAAAACCGCAAAACCCTCCATATCCACTACCGCAGCTTGAGATGATATACCCAGTTGCTGTTTCTCCTTAGCTGAAGAAATGGCGCGATCGCTAGTTACACTCTTTACTAAAGGAACTTGCTTACCTAATCTTTGCCTTAGCTGAGTAGTTAAGGGGCGATCGCAACTTTTTGTCTGCCAGTGAGACTCTTCGCTGCAATAAAGACATTCTTGATAAAAAACCAAATCCCCTACTTGATAATCAGGTAACAAGCTGCCACAAAGTCCTACCAATAAAACCTCTTCTGGCAAAACGTGATTTTGTTGCCATTGTTGTAAACAAGTAGTGACAGGAATAATACCAATCGGAATAGATAAAACCAATGGTTGAGGAGAAATCCCCTTTAAACCTCGGCAAACAGCTTGATATTCTGTCCCTTGCGGTACAAGTATAGTCTCTATAGTCATACAAAAAAAAGGGAGTCGTAAAACACCCTTTAACCCTGATATGTTGTCAAACTTGAAAAACTTTTATTTCTTCTTCTGTTTGCCTGTAGCGAAAAGCAAACCGCCCAGGGCGAATAAACCTAACATACTTGAGGGTTCAGGAACCTTTTCTACTGTTGTGGTTGCGATTGTTGGGTCTACTTCATATTCCCCGGTTTGGGATTTGTTATCTCCTTCTTCTACCAAACCCGATTCAAAAGCATTAAAGCTGTAGAGAACTTCAGTTTTGCCAAATTCTGCTTTAATCAACTCACTAAGCTGAATTCCTGCAAATAACTGGCTAGGTAGAGTCCCTGCTTCAAAAGCATTCCCGGCATCAAAATGACCAGCTAAGCCAACGATTATGTTATTCCCTACCTTATTAACATAGGAAACATTTGGGTCGCTCAAACGCTGAGGGCCACCTAAAGTAATAAACTGTTGACAAGCTTCTTGAGTGCTTACACCCAAAGCTACGATTCGTCCTTGCAAAACTCCGCCATTGGAGTTTAAAGCGTCGTTGAACCACCTGCCGATCAAGTTATCTTTTTGACAGCTCATTTCGATTACGCCGTCTGGAGTTTCAAACCAATCTTTTCCTGTCAGACTACTTAGTTTGACCTTTGTACCATCGTCAAAGGTTTTAACTATGCTGGTAGGCTCAACATTTTTGAAGGTCTCTGGATCTTTAAATTCAGCCTTTTCGCTATCAGCAAATAACTCAATATTACCTCCCGGACTGCCATTCGCGCAGAATTTGATTGCCCCTCCTTCAATGGTGCAAGTTCCCTTCACAACTTCTTCTATATCTGCATCGTTGTTGAGTCTGGTTTTGTCAGGAATACCATCTAAATCAGTGTCTATAGCTTCGTAGACAAGGTAATCTGTTCCAATGATTTTTATGCTTGCTGCGGATGCTGGAAAAATAGTTGCGGTTATACCAGCAACTACTGAGGCTCCTAATAGTATTTTTATTTTATCTTTCATTTATTTAGTTTCCCCTGTTACTTCAGCCGTTTGGTATCTAGAGTTAATAATTGAGTTGCCCTTTATGTTGTCTGCACCATTTAGCTTAGACAAACTTTGGTTAAATACTAGTTGTTTGTTTCCCTTATTTTGGGCTGAGTAGCGACTGTCTGAGCCGCAAAGTTTTGCTGTTGTTTAAGCCAAATAGCTTAGACAGCAACTTCTACGATTTAAGCAGATGATATTAGTTTTGTATACTACCAAAGGAAGAGATATGAAAATTTTTCTTTCTTAACAATTAAAGATAGGCCACATATTTCTAAGTTTGATTTGACACCTTTTCTTTAGCTAAAAACGCTGAAATTCTTTTAGCTGCTGTTTGTAAAATGCTTGATTCTCTTACTAAAGCAAAACGCACGTATCCCTCACCAGATTTGCCGAAACCAGCACCAGGAGAAACTGCTACTCCAGTTTGCTTAACTAATTCAGTACAAAATTTTACGGAGCCGTGAGAGTATTTCTCAGGTAATTTTGCCCAGACATACATTGTTGCAGGAGGAGAATGTACTGACCAACCAATTTCACTTAAAGCCTGAACAAAGACATCTCGTCGCTGCCTAAAAGTTTCTACTGTAGCTTGGACAATTTCTTCTGGACTTTCTAAAGCAGCGATCGCGCCATTTAAAATGCCTCTATATTGATTAAAATCAATGACAGATTTAACCTGACGTAAAGCCTTGATTAACTGTTGATTGCCCACAGCGTAACCAACGCGAAAGCCACCCATATTATAGGATTTAGAAAAGGTGAAAAACTCTAGAGACACTTCTTTGTGGGGGTCTGCTTGCAAAATAGAAGGGGGAATCGCAGTACCAGGGAAAACGATATCAGCGTAGGGAAAATCGTGAACTAAAACAAGATTATGTTGACGACAAAAAGCTACTGCTGAATCGAAAAAATCTCTTGAAGCAATTGCCGTAGTGGGGTTATGGGGATAACTCAATACCATCAGCCGCGACTTAGCTAAAATGTCGGCGGGAATCTCCTCAAATACTGGTAAAAACTGATTTTCTTCCCTTAAAGCCATGGGATAAATTTGCCCCCCAGCCAAAGCAACCCCTCCGGCATGAGAAGGATAACCAGGATCTTGCAAAAGAGCATAATCTCCTGGGTTAAGCAAAGCTAAGGGTAAATGTGCCGTCCCCTCCTGACAACCAATTAAGCTCAATACTTCGGTTTCAGGGTTGATTTCCACCCCATATCTTTTTGTATACCAACTTGCTGCTGCTTGGCGAAAGGCTTGAGTACTCTGGAAAAGAGCATAACCGTGGGTACTTGTTTCTCGCAAGGATTTTTCCATCGCTGCGATCGCAATTTCCGGTGCTGGCAAATCAGAAGAGCCTAGCGAGAGGTCAATAATTTCTTTTCCAGAAGCTTTGGCTTTAGCCTTTGCCAAATCCATATCAGCAAAAACATTGCTCTGCAAAGCTTCTAAACGCTTAGCAAGTCGTATCATTTATAAAAGGGAGCAGGGAGTAGGGAGTAGGGAGCGGAGAATCCTTTAAGTGTATGTTTTTTGACTTTGGGGATTTTGTTGGCTGGGGAGCTAAGGAGTATAAAAACAAGTTTTGTTACTCAAGTCCGCTTTCTAATAATTGTTGTAATGCTTGCTTACCGATAGCGCCTTCGTGGGATTTCACTATTTGATTATCTTTATAAAGTCTTAGGGCAGGAACCCCTTCTACACCGCACTTAGCTACGGATTCAGGGCTACTATCTACCTCCATTTTGATGACCTTTAAAGCCTCATGATAATTATCGGCAGCCCATTGCACCGAAGGAGAAACCAAGCGACAAGGGCCACACCAATCAGCCCAAAAATAGACTAAAACAGGTTTATCAGCAGTAAAAACCTCTTTATCAAACCGAGAATCATCAATTTCAATTACGCTACTCACAATATTCAACCTGATTTAAAATGGCCTTTGACAACAAATTGCCCCTAATTTATAGCCAATTTTGTAATTGGCTGGGCAATATAGTTAATTATTAAACTTTTTTTGCTGTAAATAAGTCTCAGCTTTTTCGGCAAGGGAGTCAAGGGGCAATTTCTACTAAGTTTGGGGCTATATGTAGCTAATAGCTAATAGGAAATTGGCTAACAGCTATTAGCTAAATGGCAAATGACTCCTCGCTATCATCTTGTCACTGATCGAGTTGCTTACGTAAAGATTCCAACTCTGCATCAACTTCCGAATCTGCTGAGGGGGAAGATTGCGCTGAACCAGGAGGTAAAGCTTGGGGGGCAGGTGCCGCCAGTCAATTGAGCTTTCATAGCTGCTAGTTCGTCATCAACATCGCTACCAGACTCAAGCTGAGCAAACTGCCCTTCCAACTCACTTACCCGCTAACTCACCAACCGCAGCAGAGCGTGCTTCCATTTCCAGGACTTTTTCTTCCATACGCTCAAAAGCAGCCATCGAACCGCTAGTATTCATGTTGCTAATAGCCCCTTGTAACTGCTCATTAGCTTTTGCTGCGCTTACCCTAGCTTTCAGCATATCCTTTTTGGTCTTAGCTTCAGAAATCTTACTTTCTAGGGCAATGAGGTTACGCTTTAAAGTAGCTACTTGACCATTTTGCTGCTCCAACTGAGCTTTTAGAGTGCCAGCAGTTTCTGCATAGCTTTTTTTCCGGCTTAAGGCTTCCCTAGCCAAGTTTTCATCACCCTTAGTCAGCGCTAACTGGGCCCTTTGTTGCCACCGATTAGCTTCTTCTTGGTTTTTATTATGCTGCTGTTCGGTACGTTTTTGAGTTGCAATGGCCCTCGCAACTGCCTGACGCAGTTGGATCAGGTCTTCTTGCATATCAATAATGCTTTGTTCGAGAATCTTTTCTGGGTCTTCTGCTTTACTGACCACATCATTAAGATTGGCTCTAACAACTCGACTAAGGCGATCAAATAATCCCATGACGTATTTATCCTATTGGAGTGTACAAGTTTTAAGTTAGTAGCGAGTGCAGGCCTAGATCATAACTTAGCCTACTCGTTGGGTTGGTTGTCTAACTCTAGTTTACACTCAGGTTTCAGTTCAGTTATTGAATGTAGGGCTGAACTGTTGCTAAAACATTTTTTAATCTGCTAGCTCTTTTATACCTTGCTGATACACCTCATCAAAAATTTTCTCTAATTCTATATGAGTTCCTCGCAAGCGGTCAATTACTTGTTTTCCCCAGTGAAAGTATTCCATTTTGCGCTCTTTTGACCAATCAGCAGGAGGATGGGCAATCATATCTCTGAGATTGGAAATTTTATCAGCTAATTTAATCAGTTTAGCTTTTCGGCTAAGATGAGCAGCGTGTTCTACCTGCATCTGCCTACGTTTTTGCTTAGGAAGAGACTTATCGTCAGTTACTTCTCTCACCAAGTTTTCTACTTCTTGACCAAATTCTTCTGCTAATTCTTGAAAGGTTGTATCGGTATCTTCTACGGTGTCGTGGAGTAAGGCCGCAGTTACAACCACAGGATCTTGGACGCTAGCTACATTCCATAACAAGTTGGTTAAGGCAATAGGATGATTGATATAGGGAGCAGCCTCTTTACCTTTGCGACGCTGATCTCGGTGCTTGTGAGCGGCAAAATCAAGAGCCTTAATAATCAAGCCGACTTGTTCGGATTTCGCAGTCATTTTTAAATTAACAAAGAGAGGAAGTCTGACTTAAAGTATAGACATTATGCCTAACCTTTAGGAAATCAAACTTTCCTCTCTTATTTACCAGAGAAAGTATTTTGGCTTGTATAGGGAGCAGATTTGCTCACTCAGGGTGAAAGAGTTAATTACCCTTCGCCGCCTTCGCCTCCTTCCTCTTCAACTTCTTCTTCAACTTCCTCTTCAATTTCCTCTTCGACTTCTCCTTCAGTCGCTTCTTCTTCAATTTCTTCTTCTACTGGTTCTTCAATTTCCTCTTCAATAGCTTCCTCTTCAATTGGTTCTTCAACCTCATCGCCTTCAGTTCCGGCATCACAAGCCACCATGGTTGTGCTTGCTAAACCAAGTATTAGTAACAATTCAAGGGACTTTAATTTCATTTGTTCACTCCTCTAGATATTCCACACACAATAATTACACTAACCATCGCTAGTAAGTAGGTAGAAATAATATTTTCTTAACCTGCTTAAAAATGATAAAGCACAATTGCCATAATCGTCTACAAACTCATTACATTTTTTAGCTTAATTGGCAAGGAAAGTTTAATTTTTTTATTCATTGGTGCATTCTGAGTAATTTGCGTCTATAATTTCTACCCGTAAAATTTCTTTATCATTATGACTATATAAATCTCTTCTTTTTTGCTAAACTTTGTCATTATGATATTTGTTATCCCTGATGTACTTAATCCCCAAGAGCTAGATGATATAGTGTCTAGTTTAAATGAGGCTGACTTCATAAATGGCAAAACAACCGCAGGTTGGCACGCTAAACTAGTTAAGAATAATGTTCAATTAAAAAAGAAAATTTCCTATGGTGAGGATTTAAAAGAATTGATTAAAAAAGCCCTGAAACGCAACTTAATTTTCAATTCAGCAATCAAACCGAGGACTATTCACTCTATCCTTTTCAGTCGCTACGAAACAGGTATGTCCTATGGTAGACACATTGACAATGCTTTTATGGGGGGGCAAAATTTTTTAAGATCCGATGTTTCCCTAACCCTATTCCTTAACTCTCCTTCTGACTACGTTGGGGGTGAGTTGGTTATTGAAGGGGCTGATGATGAGAGAAAATTTAAGCTAGAAGCAGGTTCAGCAGTTGTTTATCCTTCTTCAACTTTGCATCGGGTAGAAGAGGTTACAAAAGGAGTAAGGCTAGTAACAGTGGGATGGGTACAGAGTTTAGTTCGAGATCCTTATCAGCGAGAAATTTTGTTCGATTTAGATGTGGCAAGACGGTCGATTTTTGCTAGAGAAGGAAAAACCATAGAGTTTGATTTAATTTCTAAAAGTCACTCTAACTTGTTGCGTAGATGGGCTAATCAATGATCAATGATCAGTGTACGACTTAGTTGTTGCTGTTAGGTATTAATGATCAGTTGTTGAGGGGATTATGGTGGGGAGTTGTAGATTTCCGACTATTTTTAGATTAGCTTGTCTTCCTCCTTTGGGTGGGTTTGTTAGCTTGATTTCTAGGTAACTATCTGGTTTGTAGGGTAGACGTTGTGACCATTCTATGATGGTTATTCCTGGGGGGACTTCTAAACCTTCCCAATATATTTCTGGATAAATGCCTTCGACTTCTTGAGGTTGTAGGCGGTATAAATCTAGGTGATATAGAGGTAAACGTCCTTCGGTGTATTCGTTAATTAAAGTAAAAGTAGGACTAACTAGAGGTTCAGTTATACCCAAACCTTGCCCAATTCCTTGGCTAAGGGTGGTTTTTCCAGCCCCTAAATTCCCTTGTAATAAAATCGTACTCCCGGCAGAAAGAAACTCACCTAACTTTTTACCAAAGTTAAGGGTTGCTTGAAGATTAGGAAAATCGGTTTGCCAAGACTTCACTGCTTTTGACACAAATAAACATCATCGCGGTGGAAAATTGCCCAAGGTTAGACAAGAAAAAAATAGTGCGATCGCAGCAAGATTGACACTCCCGTCGCTCTTCAGCAAGGGATTGTTCTTTCCATCAGCGAACTTAGGATTTGCTTTTTAAAAACAACTAACAGTAAAGAACTGACCATTGCTGAGGATCTTGATTCGACTTATCGACTGTCTTCACACCACTATAGGTTTCAATCCATAAACTCGCTCCACAATCTCTAGCTTTATAGGGCTGATAAACAATGCGGCAATAACCAAATATTTCTAATTCGTGACAACTAATCACCCGATGCCCAGTTTTATGAACACTAACTGCTGTCTTTAAAGGAATCTCTACACCACCGCTTTTTTTAATCTTTTTCACCTTTTTCTCGTTAGTTTTGATGCGGTTCTTATCCACATAAATAATTTTTCTCCCCCCAGCCCCCAGCTTACTCCACCTTGGTTCAGGGCCGCGATGACGACGAGAAACTTTAGGTTTACCACGATACAAAGGTATAACCCAAGTTCTATCTTTTTTATAAGCGCCTTTGAGCCGTTTTTCGTGAAGGAGATAAAGAACTCTTCTTTGTCCGACTCCTAATATTTGTGCCGCAACAGCAGTATCGACATATTCCATGATAAATCGAGTTTTTAAAGCATCCGAACAGTAGTTTACGAGAAAAAGGGGCTTTAAAGCAATTCTTTTCGCCATTTCGGTGAGAGGCTCCACCCCATAATTTCTAATTCGCACTCAGAATCTGTCACGAACCTCACACTAGCTTTGGGTGAGTGGCATGACTTATCAGATTAGCCAACTAATGCTTTGTGCAACTTTGCGTAACTAGCCACTAGCTACTAGCCAATTAATTTAATAACCACGCCAAGGACTAATCTGTACGACACCATTGGTAGTGAAGACAACCTTAAATTGACCTAATTCCTCTTTAGGAACTAAACTTTCTCCTCTTTTTGTACCAATACCCGCCGCTTTTGGTTTGGTGAGTTTGGGTAAAGGAGTTTCATCAGCAAAATCCCAAGCCGATTGATTCTCTGCTTCATAATGGGCAATAACCCCATCTTCTGTGACACCAACACGGTAAACTAAATCCCTAGAAAAAGAAGGTTCAGCTTCTGACCAAGCATCAGTAATTGTTTCTTTCACTTCAGGAACTAAGCTTCTTAAAGTATCTTTGTCAGTAATTTCTGGCCCAAAACTAAGTTCTTCTTCTACACCATCCCAAGAACTAATTTGCAAGATGCCATTATCAGTGAAGACAACCCGAAATTCAGCAATTTCTTCTTTGTTAGCAATAGTGTCAGAGGTAGGAGTATAAATTAAATCCGGTAGAGGTGTTTGCTTCGCTGCCTGCTTAGAAGTGCCTTCCACAGGTTCAAAAGCAACAATGGAACCATCTTGAGTCGCAGAAACACGATATTCTAAATTTCTATCAACCTCGTCACGGTCTTCCCAATCTTCGTATATATCTTTATATAATTTATCTTGGATATAGCCTATTTCCGTAGCATCGGTTATGGGTTTCGCTTCAGAAAGTAATGCTTCAATTTCTTCTGAATCTAATTCCTCGCTGCTTTTTGTTTCCGGAGGAGATTCTTCTGTGGCAACTTCAGCAGTCTCCGTAGTCTCAGCAGTTTCTTCTTCAGTCTGGGATTGTTTAACCGGTTCTGGTTCTGTTACTTTCGGTATGGGAGTAAAGAATAAAGCTGCTGCGGCTAAAGCGAAACTACCCACACCAACTGCTAGGGGGGCTGTCCTTTGGGTTAAAGGTTCGTCAGCTTTGCGATAGCGCCTGCTGATAGGCTGTAGTTGTAAAGATAAGTCTGGTAAAGTGCTACTATCATTTAAAAACTGGTCTACAGCTTCGACCAAATCAAAAAACTGAACATTATTAAGGTCAATTTGGATTGGTTGCGCTTCAGGATGTTCTTGCCAAGTTAAGCGATGAAGAGTACTATCTTGAGCTTTTTCTAAATGGACAGAATCTTGGGAAGTATCAGGCGTTTGAGGATGTCTGATGCCGCTAAGCAATTCTTGGGCATAGGCACTAACTGATTTAACCAAATTTTCGAGAAAATCTCGACCTCCGGTTAAGGTATAGGGAGAGTGAGAAAAACGACACTCAGCATTGGTCGCAATCGAAATTAACGGTCTGCTATTAAACTGCCCTGTGGGGTTAATCTCGTTACTTAATCCTTCTAAAACCAAAGTACAGTTAGGCAAACTGTACTGCCGCTTAATTGTCATGCCACCTCTCCATCAAACAAACTAGTCCAGAATCGCTGCATCCCAGAAGTTCCCGTACAGAACAGCAATTGATTCAACAAAGAAAGAGCCAATTCGTTTAAATTCTCTTCTGAGGAAGTGTAGGCTGCTACTTTAGCACGTCGGGGATTCATACGGCTACGGAAGTGGGCTCGAAAACGTTCTAAATATTCTGATAACCGAAAGTGCTGTTCTAAGGGTAGACCCTTTTCTTGCATTTGTTGTTGCGCCATAACTAACTGGCGAACCAATACAGTCAAGTTTTTGGCCCGATAGCTGGCGATTACTACCAAAGCTTTGGCTTCTTCTAAGCTTAAAGGTTGTCGTATATGGGAACGTCGCCAGGGATTAGTACAGCGTAAACGCCAGAAGACAACTCGGCTTTTAATAATCCCCTGAAGTTCAAGTTCTTTAGCTGTAGCTAACATTTTTTCCGATCCTCCTAATTCTAAGGCTTCAAGAGCAAGGAGGAGCAAATCTATGTGCCGTTTAACTTTAGGAGAACATCTCTGTTCGGAAATAAAAATATCTGGTAAATTGTCCAGAATCAGTGGCTGCTGTTCTTGAGGACTATAATCGGGCATTACGCTTACGGAATGGGTCATTCTTTTATCAGTTATCAATGATGTCTAACGACAACGGCAAAGCCGTACAGTTATCAGTTATTGGTTATCAGTTATTATGTGAAACTGGGCAAGGGGAAGTCATACAGTTATCAGTTTAGCCTGGGGTAACAGAGCTTACCTTTATATTCGGATAAATGGTTGTCGCCCTTATGTTTATATTTCACCCTAGAATTGCTATAGATATATCAGTTAGTAATCCTTAACGAAAATTAGCTTGCTTCAAAATATGGATCTTAAATCTTTAATTCGCAACATACCAGATTTTCCTAAACCAGGAATCGTCTTTCGGGATATTACTACTGTTTTGAATAATCCAGAAGGATTGCGTTATTGTATTGATGCTTTGGTACATAAGATTAATGAAGCAGGTTTAAAGCCGGATTATATTATTGGTATGGAATCTAGGGGGTTTATTTTTGGTCCTCCTCTAGCCTATCAGCTAGGGATTGGTTTTATTCCGGTACGTAAACCAGGTAAATTACCGGCTGCTGTTCATCGGGTGGAATACGAATTAGAGTATGGTAGCGATACCCTGGAAATGCACCAAGACGCTTTTGAGGCTGGAGCTAAAATTTTGGTAGTAGATGACCTCATCGCTACAGGAGGGACTGCTAAAGCGACAGCAGAGTTAATAGAAAATAGCGATGGCCAATTGCTTGCTTTCGCTTTTATCATTGAGTTAGTTGCTTTAGAAGGTCGTAAGCTTTTGCCAGATGTACCGGTTGTTAATTTGGTGGAATATTAAAATTAAGTAATAAGTAATAAGTAATAAGTAATAAGTTCTCTACTTTTGGCTTGATCTTGCTATATGACTACTAATAAAATAACCAGTTACCAGCCAAATTTTTTCCAAACTTTTTTGGGTAATGAAACATTTCTTTATGTAATTAAACGCTTGGGTCAAGCAATTCTTACTTTGCTGTTAGCTTCGATGCTTTGTTTCACAATTATTCAATTTGCCCCTGGTGACTATGTAAGTACATTACAACAAAATCCCCAAATTTCCCCGGAACGCATTGAAGAATTAAGGAAGCAATTTGGTTTGGATCAATCAGCAATTGTCCAGTATTGGAAATGGTTAGTTAGAGTGGTGACACAAGGAGATTTTGGTACTAGTTTCGTCTCTTTTCGTTCTGTATCTTCTCTACTTTTAGAGCGCATACCTGCCACTCTTCTATTAGCATTTTCTTCTATTTTAGTTACTTGGACAATTGCCATTCCTTTAGGAATTTTTAGTGCAGTCAACCAAAATCGTTTTAGTGACAGAGTTTTGCGTTTCTTGAGCTATTTAGGCAACGGGTTTCCTAGTTTCATTACAGCTTTAATTCTTCTGGTTATGGCTCAATATCTCTCTCCTTTGTTTCCAGTCGGAGGCATGACTAGCATCAATTATGCAGATTTATCACCTTTGGGTAAAATGTTGGATATTGGCTGGCATTTAATTTTACCAACCATCGCTTTAAGTATTACTAGTTTTGCCTCTCTACAAAGGTTAATGAGGGGAGAATTATTAGATGTCTTGCGCCAAGATTATATTCAAACGGCCCGCGCTAAAGGATTGCCAGAAAATAAAGTTGTTTATATTCATGCCCTGCGTAATGCTATTAATCCCTTGATTACTCTATTAGGATTTGAATTTGCCACCTTACTTAGTGGTGCTTTTATTACTGAATTCTTTTTTAATTGGCCTGGTTTAGGTAGACTAATTTTACAAGCTGTAACTGCTCAAGATATTTATTTAGTAATGGCAAGTTTGATGATGGGAGCTTTTATGCTCATTGCTGGTAACTTATTAGCAGATTTGCTTCTCAAAGCCGTAGATCCTCGCATTAAGCTAGAAAATCTTAAATAGGTATTTGCTAATGGCTAATGGCTAATGGCTAATCGCTAATGGCTAATCGCTAATCGCTAATCGCTAGTTGCTAATCGCTAATCGCTAATTCAGATGTAGCAAAGAAATACAAAAATCTTTCTGCCTATTGACTATTGACTATTGACTACTCCCTATTCCCTATTCCCTATTCCCCAAAAATGATAAACGATCATAGTTATTTAATTCGTTCTCAAGCAGATGGTAAATATTTAGTTGCTCGTCCTCAAGTTGAACAAAATCAAGAGCAAACAGGTTATTTACTAATCTTTCGTGAACGTTTTGAAGCTCTTAGTTATCTTAATACCCATGCCCAGGAAGTTGCTAATCGTTTTGCGGTGGAATCTGTTTCGGGAACTCAACTTAAAAATTTGTTGCAACGTTGGGGATTTAAGGGTATTGGTTTAGTAAAAGATCCTTTACTGCCAAAAATAGAATTTTTAACCCACAATTGATGAAGTTAAAAACTATACGGACTAATGATAATTGTTTAATGGTAAATAGTAAATGAGATCAAGCACTTTCAGTTAATAACTATGTCTGAACTTACTTTAAGCTGGCAAGAAGGAAACCAAACTCGAACTATAAATATTCAAGAAAATCAGCCCAGCAAAAATCCAGGAACTGTTCGCATTGGGCGTAATCCTGGCCGTTGTGACCTTGTTTTGACCAATCCTACTGTATCTGGATTGCACGTAGAGATATTTTTTGACGCTAACCAAAAGCAATTTTTATTAAGAAACCTAAGACAATCTAATCCTCCTTTTGTCGATGGAAAAAGAATCATTCAAGGAGAAGCAAAACTTAGTCAAGGTAGCGTGATTATTTTAGGGCAACTCTCCCTCAATGTTGTACAAATGATTATAGATTTACCTAGTAACAATATTCCCCAAACAGTGATTGTTCCTCCTCAAGTCCAGCCAGCTTCTCAACCTGTTCATAATCCTGCTTTGAATACCGATAACTATGGATTAGAATGTCCTCATTGCCGTCGCATTTCCTCCTACGAAAGAATAGATTTTGGCTGTCAGTGGTGCGGCACTTCTTTAGCTGGGGCAGCAAGTGTTTTAGTTCCTAAAAGCTAACCCTATTTCCTTACTTAAAAATTCTTATGCAAATTCAATTAAGTTGGCAAGAACCCTCTACGGGAAAGAAGCGATCGCCAATTTTAAGCGTACCTATTGCTTTGGGGCGAGAATTTGGTGATATGCCAAAAGAAATTGCGGGAAAGCAAGTTTCTCGTATGGTATTAAAAGATTCCCAAGTATCTCGATTTCATGCCTTAATCACTTGGGAGAATAGTAGTTTTGTCGTTACTGATCAAACTAGTCGCAACGGCGTTTTAATTAATGGGCAAGCGAAAAATCGTAGTGTTTTGGCCAACGGAGATGTCTTATTTATTGATCCCTACGAAATTACTATTTCATTAGGGGTTGCTAATGGCTAATGGCTAATGGCTAATGGCTAATGGCTAATGGCTAATGGCTAATCGCTAGTTGCTAGTTACTAATGGCTACACTTAAAATATAGGAAATTCTCTAAATGACAAATGTTTAATGTTTAATGATAAATGATTTCTTCCCCTTTACAAATAAAATTAAGCTGGGCAGATCCGGCAACTGGAGAATTGCGAGAACCAGTGTTGCAACTTCCCATTGCCTTGGGGCGGGAATTCCCGCGAATGCCTGCTAATTTTGGTAACCAGAGGGTTTCTCGCTTAGTACTAAATAGTTTTGAAGTTTCTCGCTACCACATCCTTCTTGCCTGGGAAAACGGTGGTTTGGTAGTAAAAGACCAAAAGAGTCGTAATGGTATCTTTGTCAATGGCCAACCTCAAAAACAGGCTACTTTAGCCAATGGGGACACCATCCAAGTTGGTCCCTATGAAATCACAATTATTCTCTCAGTGGGGGCAACTGCACCTCCTCCTTCCCCAGGGCGAGATTCTCAAATTGTTTTCAATCCCACCACTAATGTACTCGACCCTCAACAGCAGTCATTAGCACCGCCAACTCCAGCCCCCAGAAGCTTTCCTCCATTCGCTTTTCAAAGTGAAATCGTTGAACTCCAAGACCTCCATGCTACAGGCTTACCAGTAGATGAGATAGATTACTTAACTATTGGTGCAGGAATGGGGAGTTTTGTTTGGGTAGATTTCTTACGCATCTACGGAGTTAAACCCCAGCAAATTATTGCTTTAGGAGTTGATCCCATTCCCTACGGGCGCTACAAACAACTTTGCCTCAACTCCCAAATTCC
Organism: uncultured cyanobacterium; assembly: GCA_963793425.1. GTDB lineage: Bacteria > Cyanobacteriota > Cyanobacteriia > Cyanobacteriales > CAWCAG01 > CAWCAG01. The sequence goes on from CAWCAG010000005.1 coordinate 1,271,106, forward strand.
CCTCCGAGAAAGATTACGGTCTAATTCTGATTCTTGTCCTGATAATATTTGGGGTTGGCCTAGTTATGCCTTCCGAGAAGCATGGCATGAGTTCCAGAAAGGAAAATTAACTAATTCTTTAAGATATTTGTGGCAGGTTTTTAGTGAACCAACTTTCATTGAAACCTACACCCCTAAAGCGGAAAATGTCTTTGATTCTGTAGACAGGGAACAACAACGCATCGGTTGGCAACAAATATTCCGTTATGGTAGCGCCCGTAGCATTCGCCAAACTAGTGATGGTAGATATGTAGTTGCCTATTCTCGAACAACCAGTGCAGGGCGGGAAAGAGCTTTTTTAGTGGCCCGTTATCTCCATTTAGCTATCGGTTATCCTGCCATTACATTTCTCCCTGACTTACAAGCATACAGGGAAAGAACCAAAGATTTTCAATCAGTGGTTAATGCCTACGAGGCCCATGATTATGTTTATGAACATCTAGAAAAAGTTGGCGGTACGGTAGTGATTCGGGGGCGGGGAATCGTTGCTTCGCGGATTATTCAGCGAGTTTATGAAGCAAGAAAAAAAAATCCCCACATTCGCCTCATCAACTTAATGCGTTCCCCCAAACCCGTAGGGCAGAAATTTCGTAAAACCCGCAGACTTGTAGAAAATCATCTCGAATTTCAACCCTTTAACTGGCCCAAAGCTTGTTGGGGAGGAGATTTACGCTTTGAGTTAGAAAAAGCAAGTCCAGAACAACGCAAAAGATTAATTGCCGACTGGGGAGGGACTACCACCGCAGATCGTCGTGATTGGCAGAAAATTGTTAGAGAAGGTTTAAATCAGGGTTGGTACAGAATCGAATTTGGTGAGGTAAAAAGGGTAGAAAAGGAAGCTGAAGGAATTATCACTTATATTCAAGAGAAGAATATGAAAGGAGAAGTCCGCTTACAAGCTGATTTTATCATTGATGCCACAGGGCTTGATGCTGATGTTAGTGCTAGTCCTCTCCTTGATGATCTGATCAACCGCTATCAACTTCCCCTCAACTACCTCAAACGCCTTTGCGTAAGCAATGATTTTGAGTTGGTAGAAATGCGAACTACCAAGGGAAGAATGTATGCAGCAGGTGCAGCTACTTTGGGAGGGCCATACGCGGCCGTTGATAGCTTTTTGGGTTTACAATACACAGCTTTGCGGGTTGTAGACCATTTAGCCTCCAATCGCGCCCCAGGGTTAACTCCTTTGAACCCTCTTAGTTCATTTTTCCAATGGTTAAAATGGACAGCTAATAATTCTCCCACTTCCTGAAAACATTAAGACATGACCAACTCGGTAATAAGAAGCAGAGGAATTCCTGACCAATTAGCTTAACCATGATATATAGTTGTATCCGGGTGCATAATCAAAGTTGCCAGCAGACGAAACGACTGAGCGCTTTTTCATTCCAAATGACAAATAATACCAAATCCGGCTCAGAGAGTGCCTTTATAAAATCACCGGATAAATGTCTCAAACCCTACTGCCTGCTCCCCGCTCCCTGCTCCCTGCTCCCTATCCTCACAGATAAGTCATGTAACCCATCAGGATTTGGGATAATAATTGTCTCTTTCCACCCCTTGTATTTAGACAGCAAGTAAAAGCGGCAGTAGGTTAGGAATTATCAGGATAGATCAGCACATAAAATTAATAACTAAATTAATGGAGGTAGAAAATGAATGAGATTAGTAAAAATGAGATGCGAGAAAGACTCGGTAACATCGATCAAATTCGCGACTTGTTGTTTGGTAGCAAAGAAGAAGAATTTTCTGGAAGATTTAACCAGTTAGATTCAGAGTTGGCTAGCTTCAAGCAAGAAATGCGCGAACAGTTATCAGAGATACAATCATCTTTATCCGAAAAGCTACAAGATTCCGTTAATTCCCTAGAGAAGAAAATTAAGTACTTAGGATTAACTACCCACGAAGAAATTAATAAAATAATTCAAGATAGCGCAAGAAGAGAAAGAACAACAACCAGAGATATAGACAACCTTAGTCAAGATTTTAAAGTTAAAACCGATACTATTAGGGAGGAAATTTCTCAAAATAAAGAAAAGCTGCAAGAAGATATTTACAGCTTTAAGAACCAGATTATTGGTAAGCTTGAAGCAGAACTAGATGCTTTGAAAGATGTTAAAGTTTCGCGGGATGACTTAGCCGAGGTGTTGTTTGAGCTTTGTATCAAAATTAAAGGAGCAGATTTCGTTCCCGATTTAAAGGAGGCTTCAGATAATAACGTCCAAGCAGATTTTCTTTTGCCAGAACAACAATAAAGTTCTTTTAAGGTTAAGGAATGTTACTCAAAATCAGTAAATGTTTTAAATGCCGCCGTAGTCTCTAATGATGCACCAGGGTAAAGACTTTAAACGAGATTAGTGAATACATTTACTATGGTAGTTAAGTATAATTGAGCAAAACTATACTTAACTACCAAAAATAGCTGGTTGGCGATCACAAACTCCTTTAAACCGAGCAGACTGGACTTAAGAGCTTGGGGTATCTTAATTGTTTATAAGTCTCATGCTAAAGGTGACAGACTAGTCTTTCGCAGCCTGAAGAGAGAAAATGAATAATTGAGCATATTGGATGGCAGCTTATGGCGTTATCAAAAGAACAACCCAATCAAGAAAACTCGCTTTTAAGTTCCCAAGCAAAATTGTCGCCCCAAGAACAACCTATGGAAGAATTGGTTGATTTGTTACTGGAACTGCAAGAAGGAAAAAAAGAGCGCTCTTCTGCTTCAGTTTCTCCCTCTACAAAAGAAATTGAGAATCAGCATCAAGCTGATTTGTGGGGAATGCTAGAAAATGTGGTTAACCAGCAGAAACAAGATTCTTCTTCTGGACTTAGAGAGCAACCAAAAGAAGATAAAGCTAAAATAGAGGAAACAGAGGCTCCAAGAGAAAGTTCCTCACAAGAGCAGCCTGGGTTCACAGAAAGCACTTTAGAAGAAGATAATATCCCTGAGATTCAGCCTGAAGAGCTAAGCAAGGAAGATAAAGCTAAGGTAGAAAGCCCGTTAAAAGAACAGCCTGATGTTCAAGAAAGTACTTCAGAAGAACTTAATGCTGCTGAGGCAAAACCAGAAACCAACTCAGGTTCTTTACCTGTCCCGGAGTGGCTTGAATCTGTTCCGAAGCCAAACCCTAATAGAACTTTATCTTCTGTTTGGGATGACTTGCAAGAACTGTTAGCTAAATCAGGAAAAGCGAAGTTACCTCGTAAAGCTAAAACCCATCGTTCTTTATCTATTCGGGAGTCTATTGAACAAGAACGCCTTCGCCAGTCAGTGGAGGAGTTAGAGGATAAATTCACCCAAGTTGAGCATCAAGCTGACAAAACCACACAGATGCTTAATGATATTGTGCCTTTGATGGTGGAACTGCTGAAAAGCCAGCTATCTGAATCTCAAGACCAAGTTTTAGGGCGCATGGTTCCCATTATTGATCGTGTTATTCAAGAACGATCTTCGCAAAATCGTGGCGCGATGAGTTCTGCGATCGCGGATTTAATTCCTGGGGCGATTAGAAAGCAAATTGAAGACTCACCGGAAGAAATAGCCAAAGCCCTGGCCCCAGAAATCGCGGCTGCAATAAGGGAACAAAGTAAGCTACAACAAAACGCCATTTCCGAAGCTTTGGGGCCAGAAATGGGCAAAGCGATTAGGGCGCAAATTGAATGTGAAAGGGAGGCAATGGTAGATGCCCTTTACCCAGTAATTGGTAGCACAGTCTCCAAATATATGGGAGAGGTGGTTAGTTCTATTAACGAAAAAGTTGAACATACCTTAAGTCCCCAAGGGGTAATGCGTAAAGTCCGTGCCAAGGTACAAGGAGTCTCTGATGCAGAACTTATTCTTCTTGAATCAGTAGGCTTTACCATTAAGGCGGTGTTTTTAATTCAGACGACTTCTGGATTAGTGATTGAAAAAGCCCAACCTTCAGGAAACGAAAGACTCGAAGCAGATATGTTAGCCGGAATGCTTACCGCTATTCGTGGTTTTGTTAATGATTGTATTGTTCAATCAGAAAATATTTCTGAACTTAGTGAAATTGAATATGGCAACTCCAGGGTAATTATTGAACCAGCAGGTTATTGTTATTTGGCGGTGGTGGTGAAAGGGCAGCCTTCCGAGGGCTTCATTAAAAAAATGCGCTTCACTATGGGGAAGATTAATCAAAAATATGGCAATGAAATAAAAAACTTCGCCGGCGATCCTACCACTGTTCCTGAAGAAATTCACTCTTGGCTCGAAAGGCTAATGGAAGTTGCTCCGGTAGAGAAGTTTGTTAAGGAAGAAGAAAGCAAAAAACGCTCTCCCCAAGGTATCTTGAAGTTGGCGTTGCTAATCTTATTTCTGTTAGGTGTACCTTGGGGCTTTTATCTTTATCGGGCTAATCTTGCTGAGGGTATTGAAACAGAAACTACCACTATTATAGACCAAACGCCAGAGTTATATTTTGCTAGCATAACCCCTAAATTGAAGGGCAACAAATTAGTTTTAACAGGAAGAGTACCTAACCCAGACTTAAAAGAGAGGGCAGAGGAGATTATCCAAGCTAATAACCCTGATTTAGCAATAGATAATCAAATTGTCGCCGTAGATGTACCCCCAGAATTTGCTGATACAGCAGTAGAACTCAAGACAGCCCTACTAACTCAGCAACCAGGTATTGAGATTACTAGTAGCTATGAAGATAGAACCGTTGCGGTTACGGGTACTGTAGAGAGAGCGAAAGATATTCCTAAGATTGTTAAAGAGTTAGAAGAAATTGCTGGGGTTAATTCCGTTAATATCGATAGCTTAAATTTAAAAGCTTTAGAAGGACGTGTTTATTTTGAATTTGGTTCAAAGTCAATTAAGCCAGAATATCAAGATGAGTTTATTGTTCCTATTAAAGAGTTTTTGGAAATCAACCCCCAAGCCCAACTAGAGATAACTGGCTATGTTGACCGTGTAGGAGGAGAGAAAGAAAGGAAAGAACTTGCTATGGCCAGGCCGAGGTGGTAAAACAAGCTTTAGAGGAGCAAGGAATTAAGCCGGAACGCATCAAAAGCTCTGGAGAAATAAAAACTCCTCCAAATGTGACTCCTGAACAGCCAATGTGGTTAAGTAGATGTGTGCGCTTTAATTTGTTCAGCCCGCCAGGAAAATCGAATCAGAAATGACCACTATTTCCAAGAAAATCTGTCTCATTGGTGACTTTAGTGTAGGCAAAACAAGCCTGATCCGACGCTTCGTAGACCGCCAATTTAGCGATCAATACTTATCCACTGTGGGAGTGAAAATTTCCCGCAAGGCTGTGCAGTTAACAGACAAGGGCAGCAGCGAACCAATCCAAGTACAACTGCTAATTTGGGATATAGAAGGACAGACTAAATTCAAAGCGATCGCCCCTACTTATTTACAAGGTGCGGCAGGAGTGATTATTGTCTGTGATGTAACTCGCCCAGAAACCATCGAGAATGTCCAGGGGCATATTAAACTATTTGAGTCGGTTAATCCTAAAGGAGTTAGTCTTGTTGCTTTTAACAAAACCGACTTGTTAGAAGAGGAGAAACGAGAAAAGTTATTGGAGGAGAATAATCTACAAGATTTTCCTCAAGTGATTGCTACTTATACAACTTCAGCTAAAACGGGTAAAGATGTAGACAAGATGTTCAACACACTATCATCTAACATTTTGGTCTAAAAATGTCTGAGGGGTGATGCCCCTATTTACGTTTTTGTGTTATTCAACTAAATAATTCCTGATAATTCTTTCTAGGGTAGCCATAGCACCAGGCTAACCCTAAAGTTTCTCTTACTCAACAACTGGAGAGATGGATGTTGAACAATTAATAAAATAATGGGTTTGTGATCATGATCACAAACCCATACTCAACTACATCACAGTTTTGTAAGAAGAGCGATCACGAACACCCCCAATAAGTAATCACACTTAAAAACTATAAAATTCACAGCCTGGATACAAGTAAAATCACTTTAGCGGATTGCAAAATATGAAATACTGGGAGCTACCTTGACCAAATAGATAGAAAAGTTTTATAGAGAGGCACTCTTAAATAGAGTACTCTTAGCTTTATTTATTAGTAAATTAGTTTTTTTTTAGTAAACATTGGTCAAACCTATGCACGGTTCTGTTAAATATATACCACCCATGAATTCTTTAACCAGGAGAATTATAGTTCCTAATCATTTGGAATATATTGTTTTAGATAGTAATTTGACTATAATTGATCGCTCCTGGAAAGCTAGCCAGTTTGTAACTGAAGCGAGTTCGATTAATAGAGGGCAAGATATTCGTATAGCATTTGCAGAATTACGGGGCTATGAAGAAGATTTACAAAACATTTTACTAGAAGAAAAAGATAATTTACAATTGCGAAGCGTTAGTCGTTGTGGAGAGGGAAAAGGCACTGTCTTTATTAACTTGTTTGTCAATCTCTACCAACATCCAGAGAACCAGCAAAATTGCTTAATAGTTTTTCTGGAAAATGTAACAGAGCAAATTTTGTTAGAGCGTAATTTAGTACAAGTTAATAAGGAAGCAAATCTTTTTTTTGAGGCATTTAGTTCTTCACAACAGTATTTTAGTAAACTAATTACTTCTATGGCTGATGCCATGATTATTCTTAACTTTGAAGGGACTATCAAAGCTATTAATCAAGCAGCTCAAGATGTTTTAGGTTATGAGGAAAAGGAACTTGTTAGCAATAGTTTTTTGTCTTTAATTAATGACAAAAGTATATCTTTAGAGGAAATACATCAAAGCTTATTAACTAATAAAGAAAAAGGTATTTGCAAAAATATTGAAATCACTTGTCAAAATAAAAATAGAGAACATCTCACAATTTCCTTTTCTTGTTCCTTAGTAGAAGCAGAAGTTAAGGGGAGTTACGACTTTATTTATATAGGTAGAGACATTACCCAGCGTAAACGCGCTCAACAACGCCAAGCAGTGCAGTATTCTGTAGCTAGAGTTCTTTCAGAGGCTTCTTCATTAAAACAAGCTACTCCTGAGATTTTGCAATCTGTTTGTGAAAGTTTAAGCTGGAATATCGGGGAACTTTGGACTCCTATTGCTGTTAATAAAAATAATCATCATCACCTTGAAGTTAGTGAGGATATTTCCTTAAGACGTATGGAAATATGGTCTAAAAATGCTGATGCTGCCGGAAAGTTTATTGCAGTAACTGAGCAAATTTCTCTTCCTTCTGGTATGGGTTTGGCAGGAAGAGTTTGGGCTAGCCAATGTCCTCAATGGATTACGAATGTTAATGAAGATGCAGATTTTGGTCAAAGTTCTTTTGCTGTTAAAGCTGGTTTAAGTTCTGCCTTTGGTTTCCCTATTCAAAATCGCGGGGAAGTATTGGGAGTGATGACTTTCTTTAGTCGAGAAATACAGCAAATTGACCAAGAAGTTCTGAAAATAATGACAGCAATCGGCAATCAATTAGGTCAATTTATTCAACGTAAAAAAGTAGAGTTGGCCCTACGAGAAGAGCAAAAACAAACAGAAACTCTACTACTAAATATTTTACCTTTACCTATTGCTGAACGTTTAAAGCACCAACCTAGTACTATTGCTGACAGTTTTGATGAGGTGACAGTTTTATTTGCTGATTTAGTTGGTTTTACTCATCTAGCTTCTTCTTTATCTCCTATTGAACTAGTTGAAATTCTTAATGCTATCTTTTCTGAGTTTGATCACTTAACAGAAAAATATGGCTTAGAAAAAATCAAAACCGTCGGGGATGCCTATATGGTGGTAGGAGGTTTGCCCACCCAGCGCGAAAATCATGCTGAAGCGATCGCAGAAATGGCTTTGGATATACAAGCAGTGATGGCAAGATTTAATATCACCCAAGAGAAGCCATTTAGCATCCGCATTGGGGTTAATACAGGATCTGTGGTGGCAGGGGTGATTGGTACGAAAAAATTTACTTACGATTTATGGGGAGATACTGTTAATATCGCTAGTCGTATGGAATCTCAAGGCATTGCTGATGAAATACAAGTTACAGAAGAAACTTTTCAGCGTCTTAAAGATGGCTATCAATTTCAACGACGAGGTTTAGTTGATATAAAAGGCAAAGGGAAGATGCCTACTTATTTGTTAAAGAGTCGTAAGGTAGAAGCAACTTAATTAATCTCTAAAGATAATTAAGCTATTGTGCTTATCTGAGAAAGTTTATAGTTATTCAGAATTGCCACCACATCTCCTACTACTTTAAATTCAATAAATTCTTTAAAGGTGAAGATTGGTTTGAATTGGTCGAGTTTTTTTGCCCTTCTGGTTTAGATGAATTACTATCCCTTTCCTTTCTTGGTTCCGTGGCCTTTTTTTGAGTAGAATTGTCTGAGGTTTCCAGACTAGATTGTTTTTCTGTTAATAAAGAAGTTTGGTTAGGATACATAAGTGCTTTTTCTCCTTCAATTCCTGTTCATGGTTTAGTGTATTGCGCGTTACTTTTAACCCTGATCTTAAGAACTGAATTCTACAAGGAAATAATCAGGAGTGTTGTTTCTCCTTTCTTGTAGACTATTACAAAGTAGTAAATTACCCTAAGCAAGCTTTATTTAGACGCAACCAGAGTATAACTTTTTAGCTATTTACTCAGACTACTTGCTTTTCTTAGTTGTTTATTATAATGGCAAAGTGAGTATTTTCCAAGAGTATGCTGTTTTTAATTTATTAGATAAGTTCTTTTCATTTCATGGAACTTACTTACTTAGTCTCTGTAACTCTATATTTCCTGTTGCCTTTTGCTTACTTTGATTTGCAAGTTCACACAGCTAATCTCATGACAAAGAATCTTCTCAAGTCTTTTTCTATTTATGGTCTTTTCGGGACAAATGTTTCGGTAGGAAAAAAGCAAGGAAAAAAATCTACTCCTCATCTTGAGGATTGTGCAGAATTAACAAAAAGATATCTACGAAAAGCAAAAAGAAATTGATAACTCAATTAACAAATTTAAAGCAGTTTGCAACAATTACCTGATTGGCAAAAGAGTATTTTATGATGAGAGTAATATCAAAATTTATCTCAAGTCAGATAATAGCACTGAACCATTGCCATTAAATAAGCTTTCTTCTGGAGAAAAGCAAATCATCTCTATCTTTTCTAAAATTTATCTTTCTGATGTTGAAGAAAGATTTATTGTCCTTTTTGACGAGCCAGAATTATCACTATCAATGATTTGGCAGAAAAAATTACTTCCAGATATTTTAGATTCAAACAAATGTGACTTTCTTCTAGCCGTGACTCATTCGCCTTTCATCTTTGGTAATGAGTTAGATAAATACGCTGTGGGCTTAAACGAATATATAAAACCTCAAGCAGAAATCATAGCTTAATCAATGTCATACTTAGACAAATTGAGAGCAAGCCGAGATAAACCCCAGGTTGCTTATCACGAGTTTACACTTCATACCAGGGCGAGAAAAGATAGTTTGTTCTGTTTCTTTGAAGGGAAAGATAACGCTTATTATGTACCCCGGATCAAACATTTTATAGACGATTATTGTCCAATTAGTTGCGGTGGTAGAGATAAAGTATTAAGCGTTCATGAACTTATTGTTATTCATCCAGAATATGATAAGTATAAAAAAGCATTTTTCATCGACAGAGATTTCAATCCGCCTTTACCACCCCATAATCCACCAATATTTGAAACACCTTGTTATTCTATTGAGAATTTTTACGTTTCAGTAGATGTTTTCAAAGAGATTATTACTAACGTATTTCATTTATCAAAAGTAAGCGACTCAACATTTCCTGTTTGCCTCCAACTTTTCAAAGATAGACAAGCAGAATTTCACAACGCTACAACTCTATTTAACGCTTGGTATGCTTGTTTAATAGAAATAAGGAATAAAACCGGAGAAAAAACTAAAGCAAGTTTAGAAGAGAAGTTACCCAAAAAGTTTATAAGCCTCTCTTTAAAATCAGTTTCTGCAAACTATGACATCAACACAATAAAAGCAAATTTCCCCGATGCTTTAGAAGTATCACAAGAAGATTTAGAGGAAAAGATTGATGAGTTTACTAACTGTGAACATCGCAAAGTCTTTAGAGGTAAGTATGAAATGCAATTCTTGATTATGTTCATCGAACAAATACTCAAGGATTCATCGCAAGCAAAAGAATATATCAAAGACAAAATTAAGTTTCGCTTTAATCAAAAATTGACTAATGAGCAAGCTATCAATGTATTTTCTAGCTGTGCCGAAACACCTGAAAGCTTAACTCATTATTTAAAACAAGTTACTCAATAAAAAATAACTTACTCCACCGTCACTGACTTAGCTAAATTACGAGGTTGATCCACATCTAAACCACGTCTGGCGGCAATGTGATAGGAAAGTAATTGCAAAGGAATCACCGCCAGAATGGGGGAAAGTAACTCTTCTACCACCGGAACAGATAAAATATCATCAAAAGTTTCCATTGCTTCAGAGTCTTCTCCTGGGGCAACACCAATTAAGCGAGAATCCCTGGCTTTGGCTTCTTGGGCGTTAGAAATTACTTTCCCGTAAACCATTCCTGGCATGGCGATCGCAACTACCGGGACTTTATCATCCAACAGGGCAATGGGGCCATGTTTCATTTCTCCGGCGGGGTAGCCTTCGGCGTGGATGTAGCTGATTTCCTTGAGTTTTAAAGCACCTTCGAGGGCGATGGGGTAATTGATACCTCTACCTAAAAAGATGAAGTCACGGGTATCACTAAATTCATGGGCCAATTCTTCAATTTGTGATTCTTGAGTGGTGAGGATTTCTTCCATTTGCCCTGGTAGTTGCCGTAAGCCAGCAACAATTATCCCTAAACGTTCCGGAGTAATGGTTTTACGTCGGTAGGCTAAATCTAAAGCGAGGAAGTAGAAAGCCATTAGTTGGGCATTGAAGGTTTTGGTTGCTGCGACACCAATTTCAATACCTGCATGGGTGTTAATAATTTGCCCTACCATTTGGGCAATAGTACTTTCTGGGCGATTAGTGATGCCTAATAAACGGGCTTGGAAATGAGGCTCTAAGGCTTTACGACGCTCCTTTTCTGTTTCCAAGGCGGCGATGGTGTCGGCTGTTTCTCCTGACTGGGTTACGCCGATGGTGAGGGTATTTGCGGCGATGGGGGAAGGGGCATAGCGGAATTCTGAGGAGTATTGAACTATGGTAGGAATATTGGCTAACTGTTCGAGGAGATATTTACCAACCAAACTGGCGTGCCAACTTGTGCCGCAAGCGAGGATTTGAATTTGTTGAATATTTTCTACTAATTCAGCACTTAAACCCAAATTGATCGGCGCGACATCAGGATTTTCTTGGGGATGCCAAAGGGGATTAAGATAGGCTTCAATACAGGCGCGGACAACTCCTGGTTGCTCATAAATTTCTTTGAGCATATAGTGGCGGAAGCCTTGCTTTTCCACCAGAATGGGGTTTAAATCTAAGGTGCGAGGAGTTTTGCGAAGACGGTTTCCCTCTAAATCGTAGACTTCTACTCCCATAGGGGTTAATTTTGCAATTTCTCCATTTTCTAAGGTGAGGACAGCATGGGTATGGGGAACAATAGCGGGGGTATCGGAAGCGCAAAAGAACTCTCCTTGCCCAAAACCAATAGATAAAGGCGCTTGTTGCCGCACAACAATTAATTCATCGGGATAGTCAGCGCAAACCACTGCGAGAGCAAAGGCTCCTTTAAGTTTACTAACGGCTGTTCTTACGGCTTCTAAAAAGGGGCTAGGATCGCGAAAATCAGTAGGAGGGGTTTCGGGTAAAAATTGGGAAATGAGGTGGGGAATGACTTCTGTATCGGTTTCGGAGAGGAATTGACAACCTTGCTTTTTGAGGTTTTCCCGCAATTCTCGATAGTTTTCGACGATACCATTTTGTACCACTGCCACCCGTTTTTTGGTATCTAAATGAGGATGGGCATTATGTTCTTCTGGTTTACCGTGGGTTGCCCAACGAGTATGTCCAATACCTATTCTAGCTGGGTTGACTTCCCTTTCTACTTTTTCTCGCAGGTTAAAAAGCTTACCCTTCGCCCGAACACAATTAATTTCTCCTTCCCATACCGTAGCTACTCCTGCTGAGTCATAACCGCGATATTCCAGTTTTTCTAAACCTGCAATTAAGATGTCGGTAGCTACTTGAGTGCCAATATACCCCACAATTCCACACATGATACCCTTCACTCCTAACTCTGGTTTCGATTCAGACTTCAAATATTTTAGGCGGTATTCGGGATAATTGCGTTATGAGGGGTTAATTCTATTGTTCCATTAACAAATTCTGGCTAAATGCTTGCAAAGCAACACTAGAACCAACTTCCCAAGCTAAATTAACATAATTAGGAATAGTTTGTTTAATGGGAAAGTTAGGGAAAATTTTGCTTGTTTGGCTTGTTAAATAGCAATCGCCTTTAAGTTGATATATTTTCAATTCCTGGGCTTGATAAATCCAAACTTCAGGAATAGCTAAAGGGATGTAATCTTCAATGGCAGTAAAAGAGGTGACATCAATTTCGATGGCTAAATCTGGTGGTGGATCTATACTCAAATCGAGTTTGCGTTTTCCCAATATTGCTTGATAGTTTTCAATATAAAAACAAGCGTCTGGTTCTAATCCTGGCTTTTTTCCGTACCTTAAAGTGATGGGATGAAAACTATCCCAGTTGCGATTTTGGTGACGCAGCAGCGCTTTAACTAAATCGACAATGACATCAATTTCTTTTCCGTGTTCAGCTAAGGGACTCATTAATAAAATATGGTTATCTCGACAGCGCATACGAATTGCACTACGCTCATTTAATTGCCTTAAAAGCTGTTCGTAATCTACTAATGTTCCTGGGAAATGTAACAGTGTCCCAGGGGGAAGGTTGATTCTGTCTGGAGTTATAGTAGGCAGCATTTATTTCTATATAAAACAGACTTTTCATAACAGACAACTACTATTGTACTTAAGTTTGTCTAACTAAATTGCTACTTATGACACTGATGTCTAACGACAACAGCAAACCGCACATTGATCATTGATTAAACTGTTTTCTTGCGGATTCTAAAAGCAAACTTTTCTCCCCACGGGCAATAGCTTGATAAGTAGTTTCTACCCCATGATAATCTACAGAAATAGAAGTTATTCCCCAGCGTATTAATTGCTCAATTATCTCAGGATATTGGATTGCTAATTGACCGCAAATAGAAGAAGGAATATTTAATTTAACGGCTTGTTTAACAAGTTGTTCAATCGCTTTAATGACAGCAGGATAAGCTTCGGAACATAGTTGTTCTAAACTAGCATCTTCTCTGTCAATTCCTAAGATTAATTGAGTTAAGTCATTGCTACCGATGGCAATACCTTGAACTCCGGCTTTAACGTATTCAGGTAAGAGAAAAATTACCGAAGGAACTTCTGCCATAATCCATAATTGGAAACCAGGATAATTATTTAACCCTGCTGCTATGATGCGATCGCGGCAGAAAGTGAATTCTGGGACGCTGCGGATGAAAGGTAAAATGAGCTTAATATTGTTATAACCGCAGTTATAAAGCTTAACTAAAGCTTGGAGTTCTAAGTCAAACAAACTACCATCAAGGCGATAATTATAAGCTCCTCTTGCTCCTAAAAGGGAAGGAGAAGTTGTTTCTGAGAGGCAGGCTACTTTTAAAGCACGCCAATCTAAAGAACGGTAAAAAACAGGTTTTGGGTTAAAAGCTTGGGCAAATTGAGTAATAAGTTGGCTGAGTTGTTCTAATAATAATGCTTCTCTGCTAGGGTGAAGCCACCAACTTAAAGGATGAGAATTCAACAACTCCATAATCATTAATTCTGAACGCAATAGCCCTAAACCATCAACAGGTAAATCAACTACTTCAGGAATGGAACTTGTTTGAGAAAGATTAACTAAAAGTTTGGTAGCAATAGGGTGATAACTTATTTCCTTTGGCTTTGAGGGCGGAGGTTTTTGAGGAGTTGTTTCTGAATCATATTCAGGGCAATTGTGAACTTCTCCCTTGTCCCCATCTATAAGTAAAGTTAAGCCATTGTTAATCTTCTTAGTAGCATCTTTAACTCCTACTACTGCTGGTATATTTAATTCCCTAGCTATAATTGCTTCATGACTGGTTTTTCCCCCTTCTTCTGTCACCATTCCCGCTGCTTGTTGCAGTATCGGTAGCCAGTCTGGGGTGAATTTTTTAGCGACCAAGATTCTTTGTGAAGGAACTGATTGGAAATGTTGAGGTTTTCCTGAAATCAGGTGTGCTTTGGCAACTGTCTGCCCTGGGGCAGCAGGTATTCCTTGTAAGAGCATAGAGGAAGAGTTTTTCGGTTTTAATGCTGCTTCTTTTTGAGTATATCTTGCTTGGTAAATAAATTTATGGGTATTAATTTGAGTTAAATAAACTTGAGACTGAGCAGATGCTATGATTGTCCATTCTAAGGTGGCTAAGGTTGATTTATGAGGAAACCTTTTTTGGACTAGCTTGGTAATGATATTTAAAAAAGTTTGATTGAGACTATAGCTTTCTTGTTCTTCTGGAGATAATAAATAGGTTTCTAAACAATCTTCACCAAGTTTGTAAGCGAGGGCTTTATTACCTAAGTTTTGCTTGATGACTTGATTAGTAAATCTTTGTACTTCATAATAATCAGGGATAACACTTCCTTCTACCAAACTATGACCCAAACCATAATTAGCTTTAATTTGTAAAGATTGGGGGCTAACTTCTACTGTTCCCGAAGCGATCGCATTTTGAATAGGTTGGACTAAAATAGCTAAACCAACTTGATGTAAGTTGATGCCCAGACGTTGCCAATAAAACAAACTCCTGGCCCGAAATAACTCTGCCCAGGCCTTTTTTAAAGCTATTTCCCAACTATAGGAATCACAACGACAAATTTGAGATTTAAGAATGCCTGCAAAGTCTACATTGAAGTTAGGTGGTAGGGTAACTGAAGGGCGCAAAATAGCATAAGAGGAAGGGAATTCTTCAACAGCAGAACTAAAATTTGTTCCCCAACTATCAGGAAAAGAAGTATTAACAATCTGGTGACGAATTCTTTGGGCTACTTCTTGCAATGTTTTGGGATTGTCAATGTTTATATGTAGGGAGGAAACAGGCCAATCTAGCAGTAAAGGTTCAGTTTGGCTGATAATAGTTAGAAATTCTTCTAAGCAGGTAACACTGACGACAAAACCAGGGATGACGGGAAAGCCATGTTGGTATAATTGGCTAAGGGCAAAAGCTTTTTCCCCCACCAGGAAGCACTCTGAAGGTTGAATTTGGTCGAAGTGGTAAATTGTGGTCAATAGAGCCGTAAATTTGATTGATTGTCAATTGTTACCTTAAAACAAAATAAAAATAAAAACTGCTGATCATTGAACATTGAACATTGATAACTGATATGGCTTTGGGGATAGGAAAAGTATTAAGAGGGCGTTATGGCATTTTGTCTCAATTGGGGCAAGGAGGTTTTGGCCGAACCTTTTTGGCTGAAGATGGAGACTTGGTGGATCGTCCTCAATGTGTGGTTAAGCAACTGAAAACTCCTTTTGCAGAACTAGCTACTTTAAAAATAGCCCAACGCTTATTTGAAAATGAGGCACGTATTTTACAAAAACTCGGCCACCATGCCCAAATCCCTCAACTTTTTGCTTATTTTGAGGAGGAAAAGGAATTTTATTTAGTTCAAGAATACATTGCTGGTAGCAGTTTGGTAGAAGAAGTTTCTCCGGGCCAGAAATTAGCAGAAAAGCAAGTTATTGTTTTGTTGATTGAGATCCTAACTGTCTTAGAATTTGTCCATGGACAAAAGGTTATTCACCGCGATCTTAATCCTCGTAATCTGATTCGTCGCCAAGATAATGGTCAGTTGGTTTTGATTGATTTTGGGGCAGTGAAACAAATTAGTACCGCCACAGAAAGCAATAAAACTATTGTGATTGGTACTCCGGGTTATTTACCTATTGAACAAAGTCGCGGTAATCCTCAGCTTAGTAGTGATGTTTATGCCGTGGGAATGATGGGTATTGTTGCCTTGACGGGTGGCAATCCTACGGTTTTGCACCAGATTCCCAAACTAGAGAAATTGCTTGGCAAGATGGGGCGGCTGTTTCCCCAGAATTAACCCAGGTTTTAAGTAAGATGATACGTCAAGATTACCATCAACGTTATGCTTCAGCTTCCGAAGCTTTAGTTGCTTTAAAAAGTTTGAATAGTTCTGGCAACAATACTATTGTCTTACCTTTACCTCCCCAACCTTTACCAAAGTTTAAGCTAACTCGTTCTTTGGTAGCTAAGGTTGTTATTACTCTGGGGTTGGTTGGTTTGGGAATAACAGTATTTTTTGGGGTTGGTAAGTTAATTCGGGGTAACAATGCTACGAACCTTTACAATCAAGGGAATACTCTTTATGAGTTAAATCGCTACCAAGAAGCTTTTCGGGCTTATGATCAGGCTTTAGAACTTAATCCTGATTATGTAGAAGCTTGGAAAGGGCAAGGAGATAGTTTACAGGGTTTACAAAGGGAAGAAGAAGCCCTAGAAGCCTATGAACAAGCGATTCAACTTCAGCCTGATTACTGGGAAGCTTGGATTGCTAGGGGTGAACTTTTAGCTAAATTAACGAGATATTCTCAAGCTGTTCAGGCTTTTGCTAAGGTTATTGAACATCAACCGGATAATTGGCAAGCTTGGGAAGGGAAAGGTGACGGGGAACTTAAGTTAAAGCAATATTCTCAGGCTATTGCTTCCTATAATCGGGTACTGGATTTGAATGGGGAAAGAACATCTGCTTGGTATAGTCAAGGTTGGGCTTTTCATAATTTAAAACGCTACGAAAAGGCAGTTGATGCTTATGATCAAGCAGTAGATATTCAACCAGATTATCCTCAAGCTTGGTATCAAAGGGGTAATGCTTTAATTAATTTACAAGCATATGAAGCAGCCGCAGATTCTTATCAAAAAGCCTTAAACTTCCAACCGAACTTTCATCAAGCCGCCTACAGCTTAGGAATTGCCCTTAACCACGAAAAAGAATATGAAGAGGCTGTGAAAGCTTTTGAACAGGCACTCAAGGCTAAATCAGATAACTCTCAAGCTTGGTATAATTTGGGCTGGAGTCTCCACCAATTACAACGCTACACCGATGCGGTAGCAGCTTATGAACAAGCTACGAAGTATGGCAATAATTCTTACTCAGCTTGGTACAATCGCGGTAATGCCCTTTATAAGCTGGAAAAGTATGCTGAGGCGATCGCTTCTTATGATCAAGCATTAGTTTTAGAGAAAAGTCGCTATCAAGCTTGGTTTAGTCGCGGCAATGCTTTGTTAAATTTAAAGCAATATCAAGATGCGATCGCCTCCTATGAACAAGCTTTAAGCTACAAACCCAACTATCAAGAAGCAGAGGAAGGAAAACGGCGATCACGACGTTTGTTGGAGAAGCAAGAAAGGGACAATCGGCTGAGGGATAAGCCCAAAGAGAAAGAGAAGGAAACTTTGGACATTTAGTACTGTTATAGGCTATACCATTGATCAATGAGCAGTTATCACATCGACAATTGAACTAGATGGTAATTAAAGAAATCAAACAACAGTTGAGGGCGAAGTTACCTGGTTTTACAGATTTTGCCAAGGGATTAAGTGCTAAGAAATGGCCCAAAGGTTCGATTGTTTATTATACAGGCGATCGCAAAACTGGCTTGAGTCCTCGTAGTCTTAAAGAAGGAACAAGCGGTACAAATACTGCGGTTATTTATTTAACTAAAGAATGGGCTAAACAAGGACATAAAGTTGTTGTTTATAGTACCTGCGGAGATGAAGAGGGGATTCATGACGGGGTTGAATATATTAACTATTATAAGTTTAATTGGTATGACACTTTTGATGTTTTAATTATTTTAAGTCATCCTTATTTATTACCTCTTCGTGTTAAGGCAAGGAAAGTTTGTTGGGAGTGGCAAGATGTTATGGGGGAACCCCGCATTTATCCCCGTGAAAAAATTGAAAGATTTGACCACATTTTTGCTAAGTCACAGTTTCAACGTAAGTTGTTACCCTATATTCCTGACGAGAAATTTACCATCGTTACTAATGGTGTTGATAAAAGTATTGCCCAACTTAGTAGTAATAAAAAAGATCCTTATAAATTAGTTTATGCTTCTCGTTATTATCGGGGCATAGATTCGATGTTAGCCTACGGCTGGCCGATTATTAAACAAGCTATTCCTGAAGCCGAGTTACATATTTACCACGGTTGGACAAGAAGAGAAAATCATCCTAGTGAAGCAGAGTGGAAACAGAAAGTAATTGAATTAATGCAGCAAGATGGTGTAATTGATCATGGCAAAGTTCCGCAAAAAACTTTAATTGCCGAAAAGTCTACCGCAAGTATTCATTACTATGGCTGTACCTACGAAGAAATCGATTGTATTTCTGTTAGAGAGTCTGCTATGGTTGGTTGTGTTCCTGTGACTACAGATTTCGCTGTTTTCAGAGAAAAGAGTTACTGTTTGCGAGTGCCAGGAGAACCGAAAGCAAAAGAAACTCAAGAAGCAATAGCTTATAAAATTATTGAACTGCTTAAAGATCCTGAAAAGTTAGCAGCAATTCGCCAAGAATTTGCTGAAAATGTCCAAAACGAAACCTGGGATAATATTGCTCAAGTTTGGTTGAAAAGTTTCGATTTTGATTAAATTATCATCTATTACCCATTACCCATTACCACCATTAACTAGCTTTCTAAATTGAAATGAAACTAATAATTCCCATAGAATATTATCGGCATGGTGGTGTAGAAAGGGTTATTGTTTCTTTGATTGAGGAAATTAGTCAACAAATTGAACAAACAATAGTAATTCTTCCTCCTAGTAAGATTGCTTATTTTCAAGGGCTGTTACCAGAATCAAAGACAATTGTTTATGAATCATTTAGTTGGCCAAGTCACTCTTTTACAAATCGTCTACTTTCTTTTTTACAGAAAGTTTTATCTTTAGTTAGAAAGCTAAAATTAAAGCCTTTAGAAACAATAATAACTAAGCAAATTAAGCATATTCGTTCTTTGGGGAGAATTGAACACTTAGTTGAGCAATATCAAGCTACTCATTGCCTATACTGTTTAACTAATCGCTTACCTACCCCCAACTTAAAGATTACCTTGGGAATGATTTCCCATGATGTTTTTTGGCATTTTGCTCCTCTAACCTATCCCGATGATTATATTAAAGAGTATGATCAAAGTTTAGTGGCTTGGTTAGAAAAAGTAGATGTAGTTTTTGCTGTTTCTGAAAAAACAAGAAACGATATTATCTCTTTTTTACCAAACTTTGCTGATAAAATTAACACAGTTCCTAATTCAGGATTTATTGTCGGAGCCAAAGAGCAAGATTCTTCACTTAATAAAGTTGAACATCAAGGAATAACTTCTTTTTACTTTCCTTCCTCTTTTGGCATTTATAAAGACCAACTTACTCTTTTGCAAGCAGGTATAAAGTTAGCGAAACAAGGTCTTAATTTTAAAATAGTTCTCACTGGCAAAGAAACCGATAATTTAGTGCAAGGGAACTTAAGTTTATCTCAACAATCTCAAACCCAAGAGTATATTGATTATCTACAAAAATGTCAGCAAATTTATCGCGAAAATCAACAATTTATGGCAGATTATTTTGTTGGTTTGGGATATTGCGATGAAGAAGTTGTTGAAGAATGTTACCAAAATAGTTCTTGTGTCGTAGTCCCTTCTAAGTATGAAGGTTTTGGCTTGGCAGTATCAGAAGCAATTGTCCAGGGAATGCCAGTTATTTGTTCTGATTTAGATGTTTTTCATGAACAAGTAGAGTTATATAAATGTAGCGATCGCATTGAGTTTTTCCCCTTAGGAGATGCTGATGCTTTAGCAATTTGTTTAGAACAGTTTATTATTAATCCTAAACCAAAGTTATCCGCCGTAGAAGTTAAGCAACGCTTCAAACATTGGACTTGGAAAGAAGTAGCCAAAGAATATGTAAGATTATTCAAAGCAGCATCAGATTAATAGACATTGGGTAGAAAAGAGAGAATAGGGCATAGGGAATGGTATATTCTTAACTTATTACTTGTTACTTATTACTTATTACTTCCATGAGTAACTCTGATTTCTTTCAGTTTGAAGCAGACTTCGTTGACTCTATGCGTTGCATCCCAATGATAGTTAGGATGAAATTGGATACTTGCGGTGTCAAACTTAAGTTAGCCCACTGGCATCAATTTAGTGAAGAAGAACATCAAATTCTAGTGAATTTGCCTTGTACCACTCCCCAGGAGATTCAAGCTTATCGGGAGTATCTGCAAAATAAAGTTAGGGAGAAAAACGGTAATCCTGCTAAAGAGTTAACTATAAATCCCCATCCTCCTTGGCTAAATAAGCAAATAATTCCTGGGGATATCCAAGAAAAAGCCCAAGAATGGGATGTAAGTATTAACCAACAACAATGGCAAAATCTCACTCCTTTACAGCGTTTTGCCCTGATAAAATTAAGTCGCCCTAGCCACGAAAACAATAATTTTTATCCAGCATTACAGGAGTTTGATTTAATTTAAGGAATACCTAAGAAGTGGTAAGGTGATGTAGCCAATTACTGAAATTGCGAACAATCAAGTTCGGTTTTACTATTTTTTAAATAGCTTCTTCCCGCTACCATCATATATGTAATAACAAAAAGTTTTAATATTGCTAGCTATAAAGAGGGGCGATCCACTGTGAAGAAATGGCTACTACAAACCCTAAGTGAAGTTTTAGAACAAAGTGAACCAACTGTTGCTTGCCCGAAAGCAAAGGAGAAAGGTAGCCGGCAAAGTCCTTCTGATGAGTTAGTTACGGGGCTACAGAGGGCTGAGGGAGAGTGGAGTGGTGCGATCGCAGCATTGGAAACCATACTTCTACAATGCTTTGCTGGGGGGCAATCACAGTCTGAAGAGCCTCAAGGAATAATTTTATCAGGGCCAGCACCTGTTTTAACTAAAAAAGCCATTATTTCCCAAATTTATCGAGGCATTTTTACACCAGAGGGAATTAAATCTTTTAACTTGATGCCTTTTTGTCTGCCAGGATCGAGTCAAAAAACTGAAGCAAAAGCGACTCATTCTGTGGCAGAGTTTCCCTTATTATCTGTTGATCCCATTGCAGCCGAACAATTTTGTTTAGTTTGTACTAGTGATTTTGCTCTGGTTATAGTTTTGGGGGAAGATAGTTTTGGTACAACCAGATTTCAATTTTCCTTTGAACCAGAAGTAGTTAGGAAAGCTTGGCAAATATTGAGGGCAAGGTTGCTTTTTGCTAACTTCGGAAAGTTGGCTTATCTTGATAGCTTGTTTGAGAAATTTGCACCTATACCACCAGATTATCGTACGGTGATGCAATTCAGCCGTGAGATTCTTAAAAATTTGCCAGATATCACTCTTGGAGAAACTGAACCTCAGAAGGAAATAAGGATTCAAACCAACCAAGAAACAGAAGCTGCTGAATTAATCAACCTTAATAAATACAAAACAGAGGTTAAAGATAAAAGAGACAACAGTACTCCAGAATTAGAGTTGTTACAAGCCCTTACCCATGAAATTCGTACTCCCCTAACCACCATTCGTACGATGACAAAGCTGCTGTTGAAAAAGCGTAAGCAATTCTCAGCAGATGTGATTAAGCGTTTGGAAGTTATTGATCAAGAATGTACTGAACAAATTGATCGCATGGAGTTAATTTTTCGGGCAGCAGAGATGGAAACTACTACTGTTAATTCCCCAGAAGTTCAACTAACTACTATTTATTTAGATCAAGTCTTTCAACAAAGTATACCTCGTTGGCAAAAGCAAGCTCAAAGGCGCAAAGTTAATCTGGAGTTTACTTTACCAAAAAAGTTACCCAAAGTTGTTAGTGATCCGGGAATGTTGGATCGGGTTTTGACAGGTTTAATGGAGAATTTTACCCGCAGTTTGCCCACAGGAGGAGAAATTCAAGTTCAAGTAACTACCGCTGGAAATCAGCTTAAGTTACAGTTTCTTTCTCAATGTCACTATCAAAATGATAGTCTCAAATCTTTGGGGCAACTGCTGATGTTTCAACCCGAAACAGGCAGTTTGAGTCTCAATTTAAATGTTACCAAAAATCTTTTCCACGCCCTAGGAGGCAAGTTGATTGTGCGTCAACGCCCTCAACAAGGGGAAGTGTTTACTGTTTTCTTACCCCTAAGTAGCCCCTCTGGAGAAGGAGATTGGGGAAGTATTCAGTATCAAGCGCTTAATCATTGATCATTAATCATTTAACATTAAACATTTATCAATTATCAATTGTTTCAAGATTTCTTGTAGGGGCGGGTTTTGAGTTAAATTATGAGATTAACCTTCAACTAAATAAACCTGCCCTAACACACAATTTAATTGTCAATTATTCTAAATATTCAATCTTATATAAATAATAGTTTTCATTATAAATCAGGCTGTTTTTAAAAACTCCTAGAGGTTGGGTGGAGAGATTAGTTGTTGATTCTTCTAGAGGATAGTTGAGGATGAGGAGTATATCTGTCTTCTTTTCTGTAAGCAGCTTCTCGACTTGGTTTAAAACCGTAACTATATCAACTTCTTGCCTTTGATTATTAAATAAAACAAAGCTGCCCATCTTTTGGCTTTCAGGGTAGTAAATTTTCCTTTCTAAGTAACCTGCTAAAGGAGACATGGCGAAGTCTTGGCTACCGACAATAAACATCTCTGCTAAGTTGTCTTGGCGGATAAAGTTGGCGGTTGCTTTACTCGCAGAATAGGGGACAAATAAGTCACGGCTATAGGCAACTAAGCCAGCAATTAATTGGCTCAGTAAGATGATGAGCAGTAGAGTTTTTTTATACTTATTTGTAAATTTTAGCCCTGAAAGAAAAATATTTCGGGAGAGAAAGTTAGAAGAGGGATAATAACTAGCTAGCCATAAAGCAGTAATCAAAATTATATATAAATGTCCGTAGTGTCTGGGAGAACCTAAGAATTTAACGTAGGTGAAAAAGATAATTTCTGAGGTAGCTAATAAATAGAACAAAGCGACAACTGGTTTGTTGCTTAAACTAATAAAAATGAAAGTAGCGAGAAAAATAGAAATGAGAGCGAATAAAGATAAGGAATAAAATTGTGAATCTCCGGGAACTAAGATGAGTATATAACTACTCCATAAACGGCTTAAGGAAGCAACTAGATGGTGAAAGTTAAACTGGAAATTTAACTGCACTCCTCCTTGCAAGCTACTATCTGGAGGAGGAATAAGTTGTAAGAAAGAAATGATGATTCCGCTGAGAAAGATGCTTAAGCTAGTTAGTTTGTTAATAGTGGTGGCGCGGGTGTAATAAGTAATTTTTCTTTGCCATAAATATTCAGCTATTAAACTTACTCCTAACGCGATCGCAATAAATAAACAATAGGCATTAGAGTTAGCCATTAATAGTAGCAAGCAAGCTAAAGGTAAGTAATTTTTCTTTCTGGTTTCGTATACTGTACAAAACGCAAAAATACATAATACTCCTATGGCATAGTTGCGACTAATAACTAAGTATTCATAAAGGGGAAAGTAACCGAGTGTGAATAAAAACTTTTGCCTAATAGTGAAAGGAGAAAACCTGAGAAAAAGAGTAACAAAAGCAATTGCCAAGAGGAGATGAAAAAGTTGCATTATGAAAGGGTTATAGGTAACTTGCTTCAACCCAAACAAGCAAAGATACCACAAACCAGGATGCCCTTCATATTGAATAGTTTGAAACATTTCTACTAGAGAACTACTATCCCTAGCTACTAACCAAGCATTCAGTTCATCACGCCACATTGAATGTCGCAAAATTCCGATTAAGCCTAAACAAATGTAAGTAGGAAGTAAAATATAAGGGAAGAGTTTTGGTTGAGAAAATAATCTTTTACTTATGTTCATAAGCTAGTTGTTTAATGTAGCCTGCGGCAAGGCTAACGCCAATAATGATTAAATACTGTACCTTTTTTCTTCTGAATTAGAAAATCACTTGTGGCAAGATGAGAAATAGAGATACAAAAAAACTCTGATGCCCTGGCTATGAAACTTAACCTCCGTTTTCCTTCGCCCCAGCAAGTTAGTGTTGAATTTGAACAAGAAACTGAAACCTTAGAATTTGTCTCACCTTTAAAGCCGGAGGATCACGAAGAAATAGGTTGGTATTTAGAAACCTACGCCACTCAATATACTACGGAGGTGGATGATGAGAGGGCTAAACGCATTGAAGAGAAACTCTCTCAATGGGGAGAAGATTTGTTTACTTCGGTATTCAATAATCGTGCGGCACAAAGAATTTTTAATGCTTTTCAAGAAGAAGAAGAAGTTGGGCGTTTAATCACCATCAGCGCCCAAAATCCAGAAATCCTCGCTTTACCTTGGGAATTGCTACGAGATCCCCAAGGTACTTATCTATGTCACGAAAATCCCCGTATTTCTATTCGTCGTCGCTTTGCCAAAGCAGGGGGAGGGCGCAAACCTTTTAAGGTTAAAGCAAAGAAGAAACTGCGCTTACTTTATATTATTAGTCGTCCCAATGATTGTAATTTCATTGACCCCAGAGGAGAATCTCAAGGAGTTTTAGAAGCGATCGCCCAAGCAGCACCCGGAATAGTAGAAGTTGAGTTTCTGCGCCCTCCCACCCTTAGCCAATTAGTTGAACGCTTAGAAAATCGGCACTTACCAACGATTGATCTGATTCATTTTGATGGACATGGGGTTTTTGATGCTGATGGTAGTTTTGCAGCGAAAAGTAACAATCCTGATGCTGCTACCAAAAAAGCCAAGGGGAATATGGGTTATCTCCTCTTTGAAAAGCCTTCCGGAGAAGGAGACTTAATTAGTGCCGAAAAGTTGGGGAATATGCTGCATCGCCAAAAGATTAGCGCTATTATCCTCTCCGCTTGCCAGTCGGCACAAATGGGGAATGAACCGATGGGCAGTGTTGCAGCCCGGTTAACCCATGCTGGCATTCCCACAGTTTTAGCTATGACTTATTCGGTGTTGGTAAGAACAGCTAAGCAGCTTTTTCAGGAATTTTACCGCCATTTGTTACAGGGAGAAGGCATGGGAGAAGCCTTGGATAATGCCCGTCGTAACTTGTATATCAATTCGGAGCGCGGCGAAAGGCAACGGGGCCAAGCAAGAATTACTTTGCAAGTGCAAGATTGGTTTTTGCCAGCCCTTTATCAATCAGGAAACGATACACCTTTATTGCCACCAGGGGAAGTTATCACAGAAGAAAAGAAAACTATTCCGAATAACTTACCGGAGGTACAAGAAGCGGGATTTTGGGGTAGGAGTAGGGAACTATGGGAGATTGAAACAGCCTTTGTGCGGGGTACAAGGCGCATTACGGTTCATGGTTTCGGAGGACAGGGAAAAACCTATTTAGTACAGGAAGTAGGGCGCTGGTTACAACGTACAGTCATGTTTAGTCATGTTTGTTTTGTCGATTATGCTGCTTTTCAGGGTATTGATGCCGTGGGATTGGCGGTTAGTAGTTTAGGAGTAGTTTTAGAAAAAAGTTTTGTAGATGCTGAAGCGGTAGAGAATTACCTGCGATCGCCTGATCAAAAACTTTCCCTACTGTTAATCCTCGACAACTTAGAAACCCTTACCCCAGAAGCATCACAAGAACTCCTCACCGTAGCTAAGAAATGGTCAGAAATTGGCAACAATCGCCTCCTCATCACTACCAGGCAAGGAAACTTAAACCATCCTGATTATCCCATCTCCGGCAGCCGCAAACATATTTCTTTGGCTTTGAAGGGATTAGGCAGAGAAGATGCCCTAAGTTATTTCCAGGAATTAATGAAGTTACCCCCAAAACCTTTATTCCCTCCACCGCCACGGAGAAAGTTATTGAGGCTGTTCGGAATAGTAGATTTTCATCTTTTATCTATTGGTTTATTGGCGAATCAGTTAAAAGTGCAACGAGTTGGAGAAGTAAAAGGAAGTTTAGAGAAATTAATTGAAGAAGCGATCGCAGCGACAGCAAACAGTGAGGATAAAAATGTAAGTTTGTTAGCTTCTTTGCGGTTGTCTTTACAGATGTTGCCGGAAGAGGTGCAGGGTTTGCTGCCGAAGTTGGGGGTTTTTCATGGTGGTGTTTGGGAACCGATGATTACTGATGTGATGAAATTATTTACAGAGGAGCAATGGCAACAATTACGCCCAGCTTTGGAAAATGCCGGCTTAATTCAGCCAGAAATTCTACCAGGATGGAATGCTCCCTACCTCAAATTTCATCCCACCTTAACCCCTGCCTTGCGCCAGGAGGGGAGTGCTAATATTACTTCTTTACAGGAGAGTTACTGCCAGGCTTATTATCAACTATCTCTTTACCTTTACACTGAAGATGATAAAAACCCCCATCAAGTCCGTGCCATTGCTAAACGGGAATTACCAAACCTCCTTAATGCTGTGAAACAAGCTTTAGATACAGAGGTAGATTATGCTGTTAATTTTATTGACAATGTAAACAAGTTCCTTAACCATTTTGGGCTGAATCGGGAACGGGCGGAATTAACAGAAAGAGTCCAAAAGTTAAGTCAGGATGTAGGTTCCCCAAGTTGGTATCTTGCTCAAACTAATCAGGGGGAACAGCTATACGATGGAGGGCGTTACCAAGAAGCAGCACAGGTATTTGCTGCTATTTTACAATGCTTGGGTGATGCTCCCAGTTACAATCTTTGTATCACTCTGAATCGCTTGGGGCGCTGTTTAAGGCATCAAGGGCAAGCAGCCCAAAGTGCGGCAATGTATCGTCAGGCTTTGGCTGTGGCAGCAGAGTTGGAAGTTACTCCCGGTGTGCAGCGACAGATAGGAATTTTGCATACAGATTTAGCTGATGTGCTTACAGATATGGGGCAGTTTGGGGAAGCTAAGGAGAATTATGAAAAATCCTTAGCTATTGATAAAGAAATAGGAGATAAGCGGGGAGAAGCTGTTACTCAATTACAAATGGGAACTCTGGCTTTGGTGCAAGGTGATTTAGTGGAGGCGGAGAAATCCTACCAGGTTGCTTTGCAGGATTTTCAGCAGTTAGGGGAACCAAAAGAAGAAGCAACTGCTTGGCATCAACTGGCTATGGTGTATCAGAAAGCAAAGGTTTGGGGGCAGGCGGAGTCTGCTTATCGGCAGTCGGCACAGATTAAGGAAAGTCAGGGGAATTTAGCTGGGGCAGCAACGACTTGGAATCAGTTGGCTTTGGTTTGTAAATATACAGGGAAGTTGGAGGAGGCGGAGGCTTGGTATCGGAAGGGGATTGAGGGTTTTAAAGTTACAGGTGATAAAATTAATCAATCTAAAGCACTTAACAACCTTGCTAATTTACTGCAAAACCAACCCCAACGCCTCCCAGAAGCACAACAACTAGTAGAGGAAGCTTTAGCAATTGACAAAACCTTAGACCCAGGTGCAGCAGAGATTTGGAAAACTTACAACATTTTGGCAGAGATTACCCAGAAGCAAGGGGAAAGTTCCCAAGCTAGGGATTATCGCCGTTTAGCCAGGGAAGCGAAGTGGAATTTTGCTGGTACGAGGTATGAATTACGGAAGCATGGTGAGTTTATTGCTGAGGTTGTGGCTGCGGTGAGTGATGGTGAGGTTAGGCAGCAGTTGGAGGAATTTATTTCTGGCTTTGAAGGTGTTTGGGAAAACCTTGCGGCAGCAATTCGACAAATTCTTGCAGGGGAAAGGGATGAAGATGTTTTTCTTGAGGATTTGGATTTAGATGACTCAACTGTTATCATCCGTGCTATTTTACAGGGCATTGCTAACCCGGAAACGTTGCAAGCCTGGGAATAAATTCCCAGACTAATAGCTAAAGTCATCTGAAGATGACTAATAAAGAGCAACGCTTCTCACAGATTAACCATAACCAGGAAATGAAGGGATTCCAGCTAGTTGATTCTTTTACCCTTACCCTTTACCCATCAATACCGTAGGGGCAACCTGTTGAAATTAACTCAGCTATTACCAATAAATTACATAGGGTCGCCTGCCCCACCGATAATTCCCAGTCAGGGCAATCCATTACATTGATGGATAGGTGACTAAAACAAGGGAAGCGGGTCGCCCCTACACATCGCTAATTCTTTGATTTTTACCTTAGCATCCCAGATAATCCCGCCTCTGGCATCACTAGTAAAGAAGAGTTGTTAAGTTATTTTAAACTTCAATGGAATTTTACCTTGACAAGATAAAATTATTTTAGATAATGGGAATATTGGCAATTCCAAATTCAAAAGCATCTATTTCCCCTTATGACATACTATCAGTAAAGAAAAAAATAATCAAGGCGATTTCAGCAATTATCAAATAACTACAGCTTTACGGTAACGCTATGCGAACCCTATGAAACAATAGAATAATTCGCCTTGCTCTAGTTTACCTATGCCCAAAAAAACCTTTTCTCTTCCTTGGCTCTCTTCTACTAGCTTGCAGCGTACTTTGCCACTACTTTTAATATGGATTGCTATTGGTACGGTACTGAGATTTATACAATTAACAGGGAAGCCACCTTGGACTGATGAGTTTGCTACTTTAGTATTTAGTTTAGGTAATAGTTATAAAAATGTTCCCCTGGATCAAATAATTTCTCCTGCCACTCTTTTGGAGCCGTTGAAAATAGTTCCTAATGCCGGACTTAACGACGTTTTTACTAACTTAATCAACGAAGACAATCATCCGCCAATTTACTTTCTGCTGGCTCACCTGTGGCAAAAACTATTACCTCAAACAGGAGAATATGTATCTCTTTGGGTAGCGCGATCGCTCCCTGCTTTTTTAGGAGTTCTATCTATTCCGGCTATTTATTTTTTAAGTATAATTAGTTTTCGTTCCCGCCTAGTTGCTCATTTCGCCGCCGCAATGATGGCTCTGTCTCCTTATAGTATTTTTTTGTCCCAAGAAGCAAGACATTATACTTTAGCAATTCTTTTCGTTATTGCTAGTTTAACTTGTTTAATTGCGGCGCTACAAAAGCTAATTCGAGGTCAAAAGTTACCTTGGTGGTTGGTAATTGTTTGGCTGATTATTAATAGCTTAGGTTTCACAACTCATTACTTTTTTAGCTTAACTTTATGCGCCCAAGCAATTTCTCTCCTAACTTTATTTTGGCCAAAAATAAAGCAAATAACCCTCCCAGTTTCCTTATGGCGTTTAGGAATAGTCGTAGCAGGTACAATAATAACCAGCTTAACTTGGGTTTTAGTTTTTATTCCTCAAGATTATGGTAACAATATGGTAGCTTGGATTCAAAACGACGGGTTTTCTTTCTTAAGCTTAATCAATCCGCCTTTCCAACTATTTGCCACCTGGTTAACCATGGTTTATTTATTGCCAGTAGAAGCTAGTTCTTTGATTGTAGTAATTGCTTCTGGCTTAATAATGTTATTCCTATTTCTATTCGCCTTACCTTTACTCATTCGTGGTTTAAAAATCAAGCAGAAAAATCCTAATGCTCATATCGGCAAAAAGATTTTAACCAGCTTCATTATCGCGGGAATCGCCATCTTTTTATTCATCTCTTACTTTTTAGGAATCGATATTACTAGAGGAACGCGTTATAGCTTTGTTTATTTCCCGGCGGTGATTGTTTTGTTTGCTGCTAGTTTATCCCAGTGGTGGAAAGCAAAAGAACTGATTCCTCAACCTTATGGTAGCTTTTTACTAAAGAAGTTCGGTATTAAAAATCTGCAAACGAGAGGTAAAAATGCTATTAAAATTATCTTCATAGCCAGCTTATTAAGCGCCGTAACTGTTATTATCAATTTAGGTTATCAAAAATACTATCGCCCCGACTTATTCGTCTCTCTTTTAAAAGAAACTTCTAACCTACCAGTCTTAATTGCCACCACCCACGCTTCCTTAGTGCAAACCGGAGAAATGATGGGTATTGCTTGGGAATTACAACAAGAACCCTTTTCTCAGCCTGTAAACTTTTTACTTGCTCATCAAGAAGAAAGAGAATCTCTTTTAGCCACCAAAACCTTACAACAAGAAATGCAAAAAATACCTCGTCCTTTCGACCTCTGGGCTGTTAATTTTTATGCTCCTAAAAATATAGACAATTGCGTTAAAGATGAGAGCAAATTTCCTCATATAGATGGTTATGGATATGAAGTTTATCGTTGTAAGTAATAAGTAAATACCTTTTGGCAATGGCCGCAATTTTCTTGAAAGAAAGTAGGCAACAGAGAAGAGTTAGAATAAAATAGAGACAGAGTAATCCCAGATGTTCAATGTTTAATGATAAATAATAAATGTTTAATGATAAATGATAAATGTCATGCAATCTCCCTTAACTTTCCTTACCGTTGAAGACTACCTAGACACAGAAAAACATAGTAAAACTCGCCACGAATATGTAGATGGGCGAATTTTTGCTATGGCAGGTGCTAGCGAAGAACATAACTTAATAGCTGGTAATTTGTATACGGCATTGCGTTCCAATCTACGCGGAACATCTTGCCGCACCTTTGTTTCAGATATGAAAGTTAAAGTCTCGATACAAAAAGCCGATATATTTTATTACCCCGACCTTTTAGTTACCTGTGACCCTGATGATAATGAAAGATACTATAAAACCAGTCCTAACTTAATTGTAGAAGTCCTATCTAACTCTACTGAAACTACAGATAAAAGAGAAAAACGCCTCAATTATCAAACTATAGAAAGTTTACAAGAATATGTTTTAATCTCTCAAGACGAGATTAGAGTAGAAGTTTATCGTCGTAATGATCAAAATAATTGGTCAGTAGAAACGTTAGGCAAAGATGATAAATTGCAACTAAATTCAGTCGGGTTGACTTTAACAATGGCAGAAATTTACGAAGACGTAAACCCAGAAAAAATAGCTACAAAATCCTAACTTATTACTTAAAATTAACTACTCCATTGTTATCAATCCCTGTCACGCGATCATCAGGAAACAAACCTAACCAAGGATCTGAACTTGGAGTTAGGAAAAGTTGACTGTAAACCCTTTCATTTAAACTGGTTAAATTATTGATAGAGAGGTCATTAAGCAACCAGTCATAAACTTGAGTTCGCAACATATACTCATTACGGACAGTATCTAAAGCCATCAATTCTTCAAACTTTTGTGTAGCAGTTGCCACATCAACAGTGGCGCTTTTTCTTTTAATTAACTTAATACTATTTTCATCTAACTTTGCTTCCTGGCTATACAATTGAGCAATTTTTTGCCAGGTTGACTCATCGGTAATCTCAGCTAAATTCTGGTTATTAAATAAAATATTCAAAGTAGGAGTTTCTATGATCATTTTTGACATTGCTATGGGGGCAGCATCTATCGCATTAGGATCTTCTGTATACTCAGAAATCTCTCTTAAAGGGGGCGTTTCTATCCCTAAAGAAGTTAAATCATTTGACCATTGGTTTTGTAAAGTAACCAAGCGATCGCGCCAATATTGTCGCAAAAAGATTTGTTGTTGAGAACTAGCTTGATGGTTATATTCTTGACTAATTTGTTCTGCTTGTTGCAATTGTTTCAAGAAGGCTTGAGGCCCATATAATCCTGGCAAAGCATCAAGAGGTTGTCCTTGGGCATTTAAAATGTAGTGAATACTGTTTCCGGTTAAAGTACTTTTAAGCTGACGACCATCACCAAAATGAACTGTTACTGTAGGAACAGGGCGTACAGATTCCCAATGTAAAATATAGCGATCGCGCAGAAATTGAGCTATATCTTTATTGGCATATAAAGCTAGGCGGAAAAAGCGACTATTAGCACAACTTAAATCCTCATCTAAGTTCCCTAATAAACGCAAAGAAAGAATTGGTTTACCAGAACTTTGGGCCGCAGCTTGGGCTGATTCTAAGTCAGTGTACCAGTATAATTGCGAAGAATAACAATCTCTTTGTTGACAGATTTTATCTAAAACTTTGTGCAAAGCTGGAGATGAAAAGTTAGCTAATTCTTCTCCATAAGTTTGCATAAACTCTTCAATACCCGCCTGTCCTTTCTCCCGTAATTTACTAATCTTTTGGTCAGAAATAAGAGAATCTGAAGATACCGCAACACCAACAGTTTCCCGAACAGGATTTTGGGCTTTAACTGCGCTATTCCAGCCCAAACTAGCTGTAAAGAAGAAAGTTGTTGAAAATAAAATTCTCAGTCTCAGTTTATTATTTATCATTTATCATTTTCCATTAAACATTTATCATTGAAAAACTACCACAACAATCTGCCAAATTCCCAAAAAATCATTAATACCTCGCAGCAACGGCAGGTTGCATATTAAACACTGACCATTGCTCATTAATCATTGTACGGCTTGCCGTTGCCGTTAGGCATCATTGAAATAGAAACCCCTGCCAGCAAAAAAGAGATTGCACCAATAACCACTTGCCCGATTGTAGTTAGTTCAACTTGTCCTGCCATGATACTAAACAAACTCATACCTGCGCCAAAACCACCGAAATAAGTACCTATTCCTAATCCTCCTCGGCTAGGAGGTACAGAAGATAAAGCAAGGGGGATTGTGCCGTTGAGTACGAGGCTGAATACAAACGTTAAAATTAATAGAGCGATCGCCACTAAGAAAAAGTTGGGGGCAAAAGCTAGAATTGGTAACAAAATTGTCGTAACCCCCAAGCCAATTAACATTGCTGAAGAATTACCAACACGGCTAGCAAAAATTCCTCCAGGAATGGAAGCAAAGGCGAGAATAATACTGAAAATAAACATCCCAGAATTGGTCTGACTCTCCCCTAAATTCCTGGTTAAAGCAGCAGCAACTGTGGGTAACAAAGAACGTAACCCCCAAGCAATGCCGATGCCCGCCAGACAGACGAAACCAAGCTTAGCAAAAGAAAGATGCTGTAGTTGTTGGGGAGTAACTTCATCTTGCTGTGGTGGTTGGGGAGGATAGAGACGACGGAGAAAAAAAGCAGCCCCCAACAGGGTAAAAGAACCAATAGTGAAAGTAAAAGCCGAACCTAACTTGAGGATATTATCTTGAATAATCGGCTTAAATGCTCCTATTAACCCAGAAACAAAGATTAAAATACCCGTAGCTTGGGGAAACTTTTGCCTGGGGACAGCTTGCCACAACAAAGCCATAGCCGGAGATCGAAACATGGTCATGGCGATCGCCCAAGCAACAGCAAATCCTGGCAGCAGCCAACGCCAAACCTGTTGAGGATTGCCCAAAATAGCTATAGTGGGGAGAGTAATAAATAAAGCTGAAGAGAGAATTACCCCCAAAGCAATAAAAGGAAAACGATTACCAATAAATTGCTGAGTACGATCTGAAAATGCCCCAAATAAAGGTTCAAAGATTATGGCTAAAGCTTGTTCAACAATAATTATCACTGCTGCAAAGCCTGCTGCAAAGCCAAACTGTACAAGCATCTTCGGCAAATAAGTACCGTAGATCACCCAAGTTAAAGTGATTGCCCCTTGCATAGCAGCCAAGCCCAAAACCCGAAGCCACAAGATCCGTGTTGGAGATAACATTGATAATTGATACCAAATCCAGTTACTGAAGTACCTTGATAAAATCGAGAAATAAAGTTCTCAAACCCTACTCCCTACTCCCTACTCCCTACTCCCTACTCCCTGCTCCCTACCCTAGCAGAAAAGCCATGCAACAAGAGCAGGATTTGGTAGATAACATTGATAATTGATACCAAATCCGGTTACTGAAGTACCTTATTCTATCTCCTCAAAAGAATCTCCTGCTGAAGTACAGGAATAGAAATGCCAGCCTCATCAAGGGCTATTTTCAGGCGACGGCGGTATTCCCTAGCTACGTCCCATTGTTTTAGGGTTTGAGTTTTAAGCCAAATGCGAAGAATAACCCCGCGATCGCCAAAACCATCAACTCCTAAAACTTGAGGCGGTTCTAAAATTTGTTCTTGCCAAACCTCGTCTGCATCCATGTCTTGGGCAACTTGATTAACTATGGCAATGGCTTTGTCAACATCAGTACGATAAGAAATGGGCAGGCTGACATCAGCCCTAGACCAACCGTTGGAATGATTGGCAACAATTTTAATCTCGCTATTCGGAACAGTAATTAACCGCCCTTCTGCATCTCGTAACTGAGTAATACGCAGGTTCATGTTTTCAACCAATCCCCCCACATCCCCCACGGTGATTACATCT
The DNA here is from genome assembly GCA_963793425.1 of uncultured cyanobacterium. Taxonomy (GTDB): domain Bacteria; phylum Cyanobacteriota; class Cyanobacteriia; order Cyanobacteriales; family CAWCAG01; genus CAWCAG01. The sequence goes on from CAWCAG010000005.1 coordinate 1,305,314, forward strand.
CCGACAGCGAATTGATCCTCTAGGATAATAAAAAAGCCATTGAGGGCATCCTTAATGATGTTTTGGGAAGCAAAAGAGAGGGCAACACCAATAATCCCGGCCCCTGCTAACAAAGGTGCAATATCAACCCCTAACCAAGCCAAGGCAACAACGATGCCCGCAGCAAGACAAGTAATCGTGGCAATGCCTTTGGTTACACGAGAAATAGTTGAGATTCTTAACTGTAAACGAGAAGTAGATTCGGGTATTAATAAAGAATTTTCGGCGATCGCCGCTGCGAATTTGCTAATCAAGACGTAAACAAGGCGAATAGTTAAGTAAGTACCCAAAATCACTAAACCAACCCGGAAAGGGATTTTTAAGGCAGCTAGGATAGCTATTTGTAGGGTTCGAGTATAAGGGAATAAACCTAAAATATATAAACCACCTCCCCCCAATAAGAAAAATTCTCCTAACTCCAAAAGGCGTACTTGAATTTCTTTAAAATTCCAATCTTGTTTATTGGTAAGTTGAGTTGAGATTGGTTGCCCTTGGTTTTGGGCAGAGGATTTAAGTTTATCTTTAGAGCGTTTCAAATAGCTTTGCCAACGGGAGATTAACCAGCTAAGGGCTATCATGACAAAAAAAATGCTCCCAGCAATTCCTCCTTGACGGGTTAAATAACTTGTTTCTCTTTCTTGTTGGGCTTTTTTTAAACCAACCTCAACATCTTCAACTATCTGCTTAGCCCTAGTTGCCACATCAACTCCCTGTAATTCTGCATCAGGAACAGTAATTGTCAGCAAACGAATATCTTCATTTTCATTCCCTACAGCATAGATATCCTCTAACTTTCCCGCTTCCACAGGGCGAATTTCTAAATTACTTTCTTCCGTTGTTAAATAAATTTGACGAACATCTCGCAACCTCTGTTCAATATCAGCAACCCGGTCTGATATTTCTGATTCTGGGGCTGCAACCTTAAATAAACAGCGGCCATCAAGGCGAATACAAGCGGGAACAATGGGATCTTCCGTACTAGGTTTAAATAATTGGTAAGGAATCAGATTAAGATTATCCAACCTGGGTAGTTGAGATTGAACAGGAGAAAATATTCCCCCCATCAAAATGATTGTTGCGGCGATCGCCATTGCCAAAGTAAAGTATTTTTTGAGCATCCCCTTCAATAATCATTAAAATGTCTAACGATCAATGATAAGTGGTATTTTAAGGGAGTAGGGAGATAGGGAACGAGGGAATTAGGGAGCTAGGGAGAAGAATAAACTGATAAATGATAAATGATTAACGCCTATTTTTATACTCTTCAGTTTGCTTATACTCTTCAATCAACTTCTTGATTTTCTCCTTAATTTCGCTATGACGTAAAGCGCCTTCGTAGCTGTAGCGATCATAACCGTTTTCAATAATCAAACTCTCTAAATAATCAACTCTTTCTCCTGTACCTGGGTGACTAGATAACCAAGCTGGGGGGCGAGGTAAATCTTTTTCATCTAGGATTAGCATCAGGTTGCGTAAACCGTCGGCAGCATAGTTGCTACCAGCCAAAATTCTTGTACCCAAAACATCGGCTTGCCTTTCCATGTCGCGACTGTAATTAAGAACGAGGAGTTGTGCCGCCGTGCCACCAAAAGGGATAAACTGAGCTAAGTTAGCTGTTAAGTTGCCTTGGGTAACTAACTGGAAACCGTGGGAAAGGACAGCATGGGAAAGTTCATGGGCGATTAAACCAGCCAATTCTGCTTCCGAATTACTATCGGCGATCACCCCTGCATGAAGAAAGATTTTTCCTCCTGGTAAAGCGAAGGCGTTGAGGCTATCATCCATGATCACATAAAAGCGATAATCGAATTCATCACGGCCAGCATATTGTGCCAACTTGTAGCCAATATCGTTAACGTAAGCCAAAACCTCTTCATCTTCTACCATGGGTGCATATCTTTGCATTCGGTTAGAAATTTTTTCTCCTACTGCGGATTCTCCTTCAATTAAAAGTAAGGTGGTTTCCGCCGCAGAAAAGGGGCCGAATAATCCCCCTGTTACTACAAAACCAACTATTCCGGTGATAATATTAGCGATACCATTGCCCCTAATGGTAGCCCGGAGATTACTTGTGTAGCGGTCTAAATTTTCTTCTGCTAAAAGCAGAAACTCTCCTGAGCGTTCATGTTCAGGATTAATCAAGGCAAACTGACGGGCAGCAAGAGATGCTTCTAACCATTGTTTTTCTTCCCCATAGGCTGTGACTTTAGCAGCAATTAAGTCTGGTTGCTGAGGATATAAAGTTGTTGCCCTCTCCAACAAAGGTAAGATTTCTTCTTCCCTGTTAGCTTTTTTCAACTCCTGGGCATAAAGTAAATAACCGGGGATAAATTCTGGATATTTCTCAACTAAAAAATCTAAAGAGATTAAGGCTTTGCTATCTAATTCTTGTTCTATACCTTCTTGGGCATTTTGCCAATAAACCGCACCCCCAGGAGGTAATTGATTGGGTTCATAAATCGCTTCTGGTTTGGTGACTAATTCCGCTGCAACTTCGGCGGCAAAGGGTTCTTTTGCTTGGCGATATTTTTCTGCTGCTGCTGCAAACTCCCCGGATAAATAAAATTCGTCTCCTTCTTTTAATAATTCTAGGCAGGCAAGTTCCTCTGGAGTTAATTCTTCCTTTTCTTGTTCCCCTTCTTCAACGTCTTCAACTTCAGTTTCTTCTTCTTCAACAGCTTCTTCCTTTGCTGTTACTTCCTCCCTATCTTCAGTAGGAATAGTATCAGGAATAACAATTGTCTCAGGAGTAGAATTTGGCTCACTTTCTTGAACTAAAATCAACTCTGAATTCAGGTTTTCTGGTAACTCCAACTCAGACAAGTCTTGAGGTACAAATAACTCCTCAGCTACCTCAAGATTTTCTTCTACCTCCTGATATGGTTCTGCCAAAACAACAGAAGTAGGTAGTAGGAAAGTTAAACTAAGCAGCAATGAGTTCCAGGCAAGTTTCATGACAAAGCATCCAGAAATACCGTTTCTGACTTATTAACAGATTGTTTCAAGCTTTTTTAAGGTGAAAGTTACCGAAGATTAAAAGTGTTTTTGAAAACCAATTTTAAGAGCGCACCTTTTCCACCGCTTACATAATATCATGTCAAGGGAAAATTAGGCAAGCGAGCCAGAGAATTAATTCTCTGGCTAATACAATAGAAATATAATCACGTAGGGGCGACACGTTTCCGTTATTTTAATCACTGACAAACTAAACTATTGGGTCGCCCTTGACAAGGATTACTATTCAGTTTTCATATTCCTCATAAGCTGCCACAATCTTTTGTACCAAGGGATGGCGGACAACGTCCTTTTGGGTTAATTGACAAAAAGCGATGCCATTGACGGACTTGAGGATTTTTGTAGCCATTGACAAACCGGATTCTTGATACTTAGGTAAATCAGTTTGGGTAACATCCCCCGTCACCACCATGCGAGAATTAAAACCTAAACGGGTTAAAACCATCTTCATCTGCGCTGGGGTAGTGTTTTGGGCCTCATCAACAATTACAAAAGCATTACTTAAGGTGCGGCCTCGCATATATGCTAAGGGGGCAACTTCGATTTTGCCGTCAGCCATCAATTCAGGAATGCGATCTGCTTTAATTAGTTCGTATAAAGCGTCATAAAGGGGACGTAAAAAAGGATTAACTTTTTGTTGTAAATCCCCTGGCAGGAAACCTAACTTTTCCCCTGCTTCTACCGCAGGACGGGTGAGAATCAACCTTTCGTAATCATCATTTAATAAAGCTTGTACTGCTAAAATTGCCGCTAAAAAAGTCTTTCCTGTCCCGGCTGGGCCGATACAAAAAGTAACATCGTGGGTTTGAATTGCTTTAACGTACTGTTTTTGCTTAAATGTTTTAGCTCTAACTTTTTCTCCCCGTAGGGTGGTGGCTAAAACATTTTGTTGTAAATCCTTTAATTCATCTGTACGGTCATTATCTACTGCTTGGAAAGCTGTTTGTAAATCTGCTTGGGAAATAGTCTTGCCTTCTAGCCAATAAGGTTTAAGGGAACGCACTATTTGTATAGAGCGTTCCACCGCCTTTTCTTTGCCAGACACCAACAAATCCTGACCCCGGAGGACTAATTGCGCCCCTGTATGGCGGGATAAAAGTTGTAAGTTATCTTCTCGATTACCTGCTAGGGCGATCGCGCTTTCAGTACTTGGTAGCTGAATGGTCTTTGATATCAAAGCAACTGTTAATTGAGGTTGAAAGTATTGAAATAAAAAGAGAAGGCAGAATTTCCTGTTTGGGATATTCTGCAATGAGAATAGGCCTTTGCTTCATGGTTGTTTAGCCCTAATCGCTGATGCTTTAAAAAATCAATTGATTAGCTTTTGAGGACGAGGTTTGAATTTAGGGGGTGCTACACGGGAAGGAGAGGGAGACGGTCTTCTACCATTATACTGGCTACCAGAGCGAGAATTGCGCTCAGAACTATTGTTAGCGCTGCCATATACATCTAGGTAAATAGACTGCCCCACTAACTTTCCGGTGGCTTGTAAAACCGACCTAACTGCTTCAATGTTACGTCCACCGCGACCAAATACTCTTCCTTTATCTGAGTCATCAAAAGCTAACCTAATCCATACTCTTTGATTTCCCCTAGCATTTTCGCAGTCTACTTTTAAAGAGTTTGCTGATTCTAGTAGGGGCTGAACTAGAAACTTGACCATTTCTACATAGTTTGGCTTGGTTGGGCTAGCTTGATCAGAGGAAACTTGAGGCTTAAGAGGCATTGACTTGTTCAAAAACTTGCGCTTTTTTCAAAATGGCACGTACTGTATCTGTAGGCTGGGCCCCTTGTTGGAGGCGCTTAACAATAGCAGGTACGTCTAAGCGGGTTTCGTTAGTTCTGGGGTTATAAAAACCTAACTCTTCTAAGGGTCGTCCGTCACGACGCACTCTACTGTCCATTGCGACTATGCGATAGCTAGCTTCACGCTTTTTGCCGTATCTTTTCAATCTTATTTTGATCATCTTCTTAAAATCCTCCTGATCTGATTTTAAAGCCTTTAGGCCACCTTGGCGATGGGGCCTTAGACCTTAACTATTTAGGTATTTGATTATACTCTACTTCTTCGCTAGAAAAGTTCTCCGAAGCCTTTCTTTTTCTTACCTTTCTTCTTCTTCTTCTTAGAACCTCCTGAATAGCCGCGAAAACCAGGGCGAGGTGCATTTCCTCCCATACCCCCAAACATTCCTCCTAAGCCGCCTCCCATACCACCCATTCCGGGCATTTCCATTCCGGGCATTCCTCCACCTTGCCCCATTTGCTGCATCATGCCTCGCATTCGGGTAAAATCTTTAACTAATTTGCCGACATCGCTTTCTTTAAAGCCGGAACCTTTAGCGATGCGGCGGCGACGGCTAGGAGATTTGGCGAGTAAGTTTGGTTCAGTCCTCTCTTCTGGGGTCATGGAATTAATCATGGCTTCAGTACGTTTGAGTTGTACTTCCCCTTTTTCCAAGTCTGAACTACTCAACTTGCCCATGCCGGGAATCATCTTCATCAATCCCCCCAAAGAACCCATATTTTTCAAGAGGCGCATTTGTTTAAGGAAGTCATCGAAGCCAAATCTCGCTTCCATGATTTTGGCTTGCATTTCCGCTGCATCAGCGATATCTACTTCTTCCTGGGCTTTTTCTACCAGGGTTAAGACATCCCCCATGCCCAAAATACGAGAGGCCATACGGTCAGGATAAAAGGGTTGTAGGGCTTCTACTTTCTCCCCTACCCCCACAAATTTGATAGGTTGACCAGAAATGCGACGTACAGAAAGGGCTGCCCCGCCACGACTATCTCCATCCAATTTAGTGAGAATGGCCCCAGTGATGCCGATTTGTTCGTGGAAGGTGTAAGTGAGGTTGGCAGCTTCTTGCCCTGTCATGGCATCTACCACCAGGAGAGTATCGTCAGGTTGAACTGTTTCTTTAATACGTCCCAACTCTCCCATCATTTCTGGGTCAATTTGCAACCGTCCGGCGGTATCAATGATAACGGTATCAACCCCCATTTCTTGGGCTTTTTCTACCCCTTGACGGGCAATTTCCACCGGATCAGCATCTTTACCCATTTCAAACACAGGTACATTAATTTGCTGCCCTAAAGTGAGTAATTGGTCAATAGCTGCCGGGCGGTAAATATCTGTAGCCACCATTAAGCAGTCGCGATCTTGCTTCCGCAAATGTAGGGCTAATTTAGCTGTGGCAGTGGTTTTACCTGTACCTTGCAAACCTGCCATCAAAACCACCGTTGGTTTAGTCTCTGCTTGGGCGAGAGGGACGTTGGTTTCCCCCATAACCTTAACTAATTCATCGTGGACAACTTTAATAAATTGCTGATCAGGACGTACCCCAGAAACCACTTCTGACCCTTGGGCTTTGCTTTCTACCTCGGCGATAAAGTTTTTAACCACCTGGAGGTTAACATCCGCAGCTATAAGGGCGCGACGCACTTCTTTTAAGGCTTCTTGAATATTAGCTTGGGAAATTTTGTCTTGACCGCGTAGCTTTTTCCAAGCATCTTCTAAACGGTCGGCTAGGGCATCAAACATAATGAATGTATTTGTTGTAAACGATTAATTTAAGTGTTGTGGTAGGGAGTGGGGAGTGGGGAGCAGGGAGCAGTTAATAGTTATTTTAAAACTTTACTGGTCAATTAACTCGGAGTTAAACTCGTTGAAGGAACGTCTTTTTAATTGTATTGACTCAGAACGAGGCAGGAGATCAAAGACCTCCCGGAAAACACTATCAATGTCTTCAAACTTAGCTTGTCCAGTTTGGTTAAAGACAATCTCACGATTTTGATTTAGTAAGACAGTCTGAGGAATAGCCCCTTGGTAGTAATAACCTACTTCTTCAGGATTGTATTCATCCTTGATAGGAATAGAATCAACATTAATGGGTATAAAACTGGCTACTTTGCCATAAAATCGCTGTAGCTGGGAGATAACCTCAGAAAATCTTTTGCAATCGCTGCTATCTTCTACATAAAAAACTAACAGAGCAACTTTGTCTCTTTGGAAAGATTCCATCAAGGTCATGCGGGGCGGAACTAAAGAACCATTTCCAGCATAAAGAGCAAAAATATTCCCATCAAACCTATCATCTTCAAGCCCTGCCGTTGCTGAGGGGGTTCCTAACACTAAGAAACTAATTAGCCCAACCAGGAGCGTTATTGAGCAAAAGCGCAAGGAAATTTTTCTTGAATGGAAGTTATTTAGCCAGTAGCGCAACCGCGAAAAAATCATAAAGTTCTATTTACCAATTAAATCAGCTATTATTAATAGTACAGCTAGGGGCTGTGGCTCAGTTGGATAGAGCAAGCGCCTCCTGAACAATCGGGCCTCTTGGGGGAAACCCTAAGTAGTGAATGCGGTCAAATTCAAGGAAGCCTAAGTCTGGTCAAACAGAGAGGGTAATCTTGAGCCAAGCTTATAATTTGTCGATTCGGCAAGTTATTAAGAAGGTGCAGAGACTGGTTGAATGAGAGCTAAAAATGATGGACTATAATGTCTCATCAAAAGTAGAGCAAAGAGGCATTCTGACCGGGATGTTATTAGGTGCAAGTAGGAGGAATAAACAAAATTTCTACCTCCAACACCTGAATTTGCCAGAGGAATATGTTTTGTTTAAAAAGCAACTCCTTGAACAAATCATTCGCAAGCCAGTTAGTCTTCGGGAAGAGAAAAGTAGTAAAGGCGAACCCTTGATACGTTTAGAACCAAAGTTGATTCCTTTAACTAGGGTTTTGGTTAAGAGGCTTTATCAAGGAACAACACCTATAATTACAAGTAAGTTCCTGCGTTTTTTAACCCCCCCAGGTATAGCAATTTGGTTTATGGATAAAGGTTCTAAATCTTTTAAGAAGAAGAACGGCAAGATCCATAGCCTAGAAGTTAACTTCAATACCAATATCTGCCAAGCAGAAAATGAATTGATAGTAGCTTATTTTGCTGAAGTTTGGGGTTTTAAGTGGGGATTAAGCAAAAGTGGAAAGGCTTACCGTTTAAGGATGGGAACGAAAGAAGGTAAAAGATTTTTTGATTTTCTTCGTCCCTATATCCATCCCGCTATGCTCTACAAAATAGAAACCTCTTGTCAACATAACGGCCGCCACCTAAAAGAGCTTTTGCTCTGATGGTGAAGGGATAGTCCAGAGAGTAAGGAAACTTACACAAATCTGAAGCGCTAGGTCGCCGGTTCAAATCCGGCCAGTCCCGTTTTTTCAGTGTATGGCTTGCCGTTTTGTTGATGATCAATTTAGCCACTTGAGTTTAATTTGGTATAAGCAATGGTTGGTTGCCTTTTCTCTGGCAACATTAGCTTTTTTCATGGTGTCTGCATTTAGCCAACCAGCACAAGCTTTATCATTAGTTGGTAATGACAGCACCGAACAAGTAGAAGAAACTGTTGAGAATGCTAAAGATGCTATTGATTAATTAACTAGTACTTCGGTTGTATGAGTTTTTGAATTAGGTTTATTTCACTGTCGTGATTGCCTAATTCAATTTTTTTGCTGCGATCGCTTTTTTATTTCAGGCTTCAGTTAACTTTCAACACTCTAGTAGCATTGAGGATTGCTAAAAGCGCTACCCCTACATCAGCAAATACTGCTTCCCACAGAGTTGCTACCCCAATTGCTCCTAGCAAAATAAATAGTGCCTTAACTGCCATTGCCAGGATGATGTTTTGCCAAACAATAGAATGAGTTTTACGAGCTATACCTATTGCCTCTGCTACCTTAGAAGGAGCATCATTCATTAGCACCACATCGGCAGTTTCTATAGCTGCATCAGAACCTAACGCTCCCATTGCTATCCCGACATCTGCTCTCGCAATTACCGGTGCATCGTTGATACCATCACCCACGAAAGCTACTTTGCTTTTTTTGTCAGACTGATGAAGATACTGCTCGATTGCTTCTACCTTGTCTTCTGGAAGCAATTGCGCTTTGTAGGTGTCTAGACCAAGCTTACTGGCAACCCTTCGAGCCACAACTTGGTTATCTCCCGTCAGCATTACAGTTTCGGTGACTCCTGCTTTTTTCAATCGGGCGATCGCATCTTGAGCATCTTCCTTAATCCTGTCGGAGATTAAGATATAGCCAGCATATTTTCTATCTATTGCTAGATGAACTACCGTACCTTCAACATTACAAGTATCATGTTCTATCTTTTCTCTGTGTAAGAGGCGATCGTTCCCTGCCAATACTGACATCCCTCTGACTTTAGCACTAATACCGTGTCCGGGAATTTCTTTATGATCAGCGACATCAGAATCGGTAATAGTAATGTCAGCCGCAGCAATTTGATTGCCGTAAGCTTCAACAATGGATCGCGCCACAGGATGATTGGATTGAGATTCGGCGATCGCAGCAATAGTAAGTATTTCTTTTTTCCTATAGCCGTTATAAGCAGTTACTTGAGTAACTTGGAATACACCTTCAGTTAACGTTCCAGTTTTATCAAAAATTACCGTTTTAACATTGGTCAAGGCATCGAGAAAAGTCGAACCCTTAACTAAAATACCTCTTTTGGCTGCACCACCAACTCCACCAAAGTAACCCAAAGGAATACTAATTACTAATCCGCAGGGACAGGATATAACTAATAATACCAACCCTCGATAAAACCATTGTTCGCTAGTTGCACCAGGAATGAATAAGGGGGGTAAGATAGCAACTGCTAGAGAGAGAAAAACTACAACGGGAGTGTAGTAACGGGCAAAACGAGTAATAAATTTCTCTGTTGGAGCTTTTTTACTGCTGGCATTTTCTACCAAGTCCAAAATTTTAGCAATGGAAGATTCGGCAAATATTTTGGTGACTCGAACTTTTAAACTACCTGTTTGGTTAATCGCACCTGCTAAGATTGTTTCTCCTTCTCTTACAGTTTGAGGTACGGATTCACCCGTAAGTGCCGAAGTATCAATCTGGGAAGTACCTGATAGTATCTCACCATCTAAAGGAACTTTCTCCCCTGGTTTGATCACAATCCTATCTCCAACTTCTACTTTTTCAGGGTTAACTTCTCTTATCACTCCATCAATAACTAGACTTGCCTTGTCAGGACGTATTTCTAATAGTGACTTAATCGAACGACGTGAGCGCCCCACCGCAAAACCCTGAAACAGTTCTCCAATCTGAAAAAACAGCATTACTGCTACCCCTTCGGGTAATTCATGAATTGCGATCGCCCCTAAGGTTGCAATAGTCATCAAAAAGTTCTCATTAAATATTAGACCCCGCAAAATATTAGACCCCGCACTGGTTAATACACTCCAACCGCTTATGAAGTAGGCGGGAATTAAAACTGCGTATTCTGCGATCGCACCAGGAGTATTATGCAAAGGCTGGTTAAAGATTAATCCAATCAGAAATAGAGCGATCGCAATACTAAGAGGTATTAGTTCTCGACTTAAATTAAACTCACCATGCTCATGGCTATGATTATGATCCTGATGATGATTTTCATCGGTAGAACAGCAACTAGTGGAATGTTTACCTGACATAATCCAAAACATTTAAACAATTTTTATAAATGAACAATTGAATAGTTATTCAGATAATATCTCCAAAAAAGTTATTTAGCAATAGATAACAGGAAGAATTAAACTTCGTCTAAGTGTTCGGCTACTTCACGATAAAGGTTGGCAATATGCGCGTCTGCCAAGCTGTAATAAACGTTACGCCCCTCACGGCGATGTTTCACTAAGCGGAGGTTTCTGAGCAAACGTAACTGATGTGAAACGGCTGATTCACTCATTCTAACTACGGCAGCCAAGTCACAGACACAAAGTTCGGCTTTAGCCAGGGCAGAAAGGAGTTTAAGCCGATGGGGGGCAGCCATAGCACCAAAAAACTGAGCCATCTGCTGTGCTTTCTCTGTAGTTATGATTTCCGACTGCACTTGACGTACTTGCTCTAAATGAACTAAAGGTGAATCACAAGTAAGTATGTCCGATGCTAGAGAGCCTTGTTTTTTTGATTTGTTAACTTTGCTCATTTTTCACATTCCAACCCCTACAAGTATAGTTACTTCAGATAACAGTAGGGTCATTTTTTAGTTGACTTCTTTGATAGTGATACTCATTATATATCTGCATCTCTTTTCAAATGAACAAATATGGCCGTAGGATTACTCAGAGAAACTATCAGACAAAAATCAACTCCAAACTTTTTTATAACGAGTAAATATTGTGATGTATTTACTCAGCTAAGCAACAAAACAATAAATGTAACAAATTGACATATAGAATTAAGTAACAAAAAGAAACTCAATCAAACTTAGCTTGGTATGATAGCTGAAAAATAAGAACTGAAACGAACAATGGAACAAAATAGCAAGTCAACTGTTATTATTACAGGTGCTTCATCAGGAGTTGGTTTGCAAGGAGCGAGAGCGCTGGCTCAAACCGGAAAATGGTATGTAATAATGGCCTGTCGCAATCTCCCCAAGTCTGAGAAAATGGCCCAAGAAGTGGGAATGCCAAAAGATAGCTATAGCGTTATTCATCTTGATTTAGCTTCTTTAGATAGTGTCCGACAGTTTGTCAAAGACTTCCGCGCTACAGGTAGAACCCTAGATGCTTTAGTTTGCAACGCTGCTGTTTATTTACCTTTAGCTAAAGAACCGTTGCGTAGTCAAGAAGGATATGAACTAAGTGTCGCTACCAACCACCTGGGGCATTTCCTCTTGTGTAAGCTGATGTTAGAGGACTTAAAAAAATCCTCAGCTTCTGAACCAAGATTAATCATTTTAGGAACTGTAACCGCAAATCCCAAGGAATTAGGGGGCAAAATTCCTATTCCTGCACCTCCAGACTTAGGAAACTTCCAGGGCATGGAAGCAGGATTTAAAGAACCTGTTACTATGATTAATGGTGAAAAATTCAAGTCTGGCAAAGCATATAAAGATAGTAAACTGTGCAACCTTCTCACCATGCGAGAACTACATAAACGCTATCACGACTCAACAGGTATAACCTTCAGTTCTCTATATCCCGGTTGCGTAGCCACAACAGCCTTATTTAGAAATCATTTTCCCCTCTTCCAAACCATTTTCCCTTGGTTCCAAAAAAATGTTACCGGGGGTTATGTCTCTGAAGAATTAGCAGGCGATCGCTTAGCAGAAGTAGTTGCCGATCCTGAATACAATAAATCTGGTGTCTATTGGAGTTGGGGAAATCGTCAAAAAGAGGGGCGGGCAGCCTTTACTCAAGAAATGTCTAACGAAGCCTTAGATGATAGCAAAGCTGAACGCCTGTGGGAATTGAGTGAGAAATTAGTGGGACTCAAGGAGAAGTAGATAAGGAATAAGGAGATAAGGAGATAAGGAATAAGTAGATAAGTAATAAGTAATAAGTAATAAGTAATAAGTAATAAGTAATAAGTAATAAGTAATAAGTAAAGAGATACTATTCCCTATTCCCTATTCCCTGTTCTCTATTACTAACAGCTTTGCGAAAACCAAGTACGACCAAAATGTTGGAAAGGGTTAAAAAAGCTTCTGCACTGCCATGAAGCCAGTCTATATTGGCTAAAGATTTGTGGTAGTTCACCTGAGCATAAATTCCTGCTGGAATAGTAACAGCCACAAAAACCAGCAGTACATAAAACCCAATCAAAGCCAAGCGCGGTGCTTTTCCAGAACGAGTAATAAACCACAAAAATCCTAAGTAAGGAAATAGGGAAAGAGCGAATAAAGTATCTTTAGAAATCATTGAGGAAGAAGGGAGTAGGGAGCGGGGAGCAGTAACGGAGGTGGCAAGTAAAATACTATTCTATTGCCTGTTCTCTATAAATCCACCAACCTGCAACGCAGAGAGTGCAATTCCCGAACACAGTCATAGAAGCTTGGACAGTAACTAACCACTCTAAAGAAACTGGATTATCAAAGAAGTGCCAAGTACAGGCACACATGGCGCTAACCAAAGCAGGTAACATCGCAAAAGAAAGCCCATACCAAGCTTTATTATTCGTTACCTCACCATACCGCCAAATAAACCAAATCGCCGCTATCCACTCAAAAACGCTAGAAACATGGATAATCCAAGTGGGAATAGAAAGAGCGTGCATATAAAATAACAAATAAACAATTTTGTAAGCTAACACAACAAAAGCAAAGTTATCCTAGAACTTAATATATCCGCGATCGCCAGCTTGATCTTCGCTAAGGTAACTTGATCTATGAAACCTCAAATTTTGACTGCTGCTGCACTTTTGACCACAATTAGTTTAACAACTCCTGCTAAAGCTGAGGATCTAGCTCAAATAAGTCAGTTATTAAATACTAAGCAATGTGTTCAGTGTGATTTGAGTGGGGCGGGTTTGGTATTAGCTAGACTATCTAATGCTCAACTAACCCAAACAAATTTAACTCGCGCTAACCTCAGTAGGGCAGATTTAAGCGGCGCAGATTTAAGGGGTGCTAACTTAACGGGTACTTCCCTTAACGGCGCTAACTTAACTGGGGCCGATCTTCGGGGGGCGATTCTCAATGGTACAGACTTAAGAGATGCTTACTTGTTTGATGCCAAACTCGAAGATACGAGTTTAGCCTCAGCCTATATTCAAGGTACGATTGGTATTCCCTTAGATGCTGCTAGCGCCGAACAATTTAATGTTTGGGGGGTTATGGAAGCTAATCGGCAAAACTATGCTGCTGCCCTAGAACATTACAATAAAGCTCTGGCTTTAGATCCAGAATTAGCCGCAGCTTATTTAGGAAGTGCTTGGACTTTATATCGCCTCCGTGACGAAGAAGAAGCTATTAAAAATGCCACCATAGCTAGTACCTTATTTGAAGAACAAGGTAATGTTAAGGGTAAAGAAACCTCTGATCAATTCCTAGTTAGTATAGAAGAAGCCCGCCAAGCTGCCGAGAATCGTAACTCTGGAGGCTCTGGAGGTGGGGTAGGCAGATTTTTAGGAGGAGTTCTTTCTTTTCTCTTACAAGTCCTGCTTTAACCCTAACTAACTCCTCGCTCCTTAGCCTTCCTCCTTACCATAAGCTTCCCAAGCTAAATCTACGATACCATTAACAATCGCGGCTGCTACCACAGAACTTCCCTTGCGTCCTTTAATACGAATATGAGGAGTTAAGGTATCTTTTAACTTGGATTTAGCCCGATCTACCCCCACAAACCCAGAAGGAGTACCAATAACCAAAGCTGGGCGTATTTCTTCTGCTTCAATCAATTCTACTAGAGCCGTGAGGGAAGTTTGAGCTTGTCCAACCACAAAAATACCTTCGGGATAGCGTCTGGCTAAAGTTTGAATACCCCAAGCCGCTTGAGTCTTTTCTTTTTGCGGCCTGGTTAAGGTTTCCATGGCACAATAAACAGGGTTGGCGAAGGTGTTTTGAATATGATAGGTAATACCAACTTGTACCATAGGTACATCTACCACAATGGTAGTACGAGCAGCCAAAGCTGCTGCCCCAGCTTGAAGCGCACGTTCCGAAAAGCGTACTAAACTTTTATACTCAAAGTCTGCTGTTTCATAAATGACGCGACGAACAATTTCATACTCCGCAGGAGAAAAAATATGTTCACCAATTTCTTGGTCAATAATAGATAGACTTTGGGCATCGGTTGTATGCCATTCCATGACGCTTAGTTTCCCATCAGCTTAAAGTGTCTTTTGCTTAGAAAGCTCAAATGTATCATAGAACACCCTCAAATTATTTGCCCTCTCTGCTTTTTAAGTCTCAGAAGCATTGGATTGAGCGATCATAGGAGACAAGTAAGCGACTAAAGCACCCAATACAAAACCGATGATATTTCTGAATAAGGGTAACCACTCAGGAGTTCTGGTGACAACTGGCCCCATACCAAAAGCGATAAATAGTATTCCCCACAAAGGTGAAAATATTAAGGCCCACTGCCAAGCAAAAATTTGACCTTCTTTACGAGGTACTCCTGCAAGCCCAAAGATAAATCCCCCAACCACAGAACTAATTAAAGTCAGAATCCACTGTTCTTTCGGTAATCCTGGTACGACATTACAACCGCCGTTTTTGAGGCATTCTTCTACAGTGTAAAGGGCTTGGACAATCGAGTTATTTTCCCCTTCATCCCGTACATAATAAAGGTTGCCGTAGCGAGTTTGTAACTCTACCCAAAAAGTACGAGGAAGCAAAGGATAAATATCATCGCCAACATTAAAAGCTAAAAGGTTTCCCCCCCTAGCATCCGCAACCAGGAGAATACTGCGATCATCTAGTCCCCAAAACTTTTTAACTGCCCTGCCAGGGGTACGATCATACTGGGTTAGTACTCTGAGTTTCCAGCCTGTATTTTCTTCAAAGCTTTCTAAATTTGTAATTAGGGATTCTTCTTGCAGAGAAGGGAGAAAGTTGGCCAAATCAATGATCGGTGTTTCAACTTCAGGTAATAAATCAGGATTATCAAAAGCCCAAGCTACAGGAGCGATCGCCCAAGTGGATAAACTCAAGATACAGGCAACTAAGGATATTAAAACTTTTTGAATAAGACGATGTTGCATTTTGCGGTTAAAAACATCTTTAAGGTGGACAATTGAGAAGTTATGGAAACTTTTCTTTACACTTATTCACCTTATTCTAATATTAGGAATGGTTAGAAGTTAAATTTTCTTGGTAAACCTACTTGATTTTCTTCGTTGCTTGAAGTATAAAACTATTGCTGGCTCTGAACTAAAGGCTTTTTAGCCCCCTTAATAGATTAAATCGCCTTAAATGAGATTTCCTCTTCAACTTGAAGCTCATTAAGGCGATCGCTTATGAAAATCAAATTACTACTGAACAACGCTGATGGGTTCAGCCGGTAATTGAGTCTTGCTTAGGCGATTTAAGACACCAATTGCCCTTACATATTGGGGATCGTCATTAGTACCTAGCAAGGAAGGATTGCCAGTTAAACGTCGCTGTTGCATCTTCGTTAAACTTTGCTGAATATCTGGAGCAATGCCTTTTTTATTAATATCTACACCGCTAGGAGGATAATATTGAGAGATAGTCACAGCTAAACCAGAACCATCAGAGAGAGAATGTACTGATTGTACAGTTCCCTTACCATAAGTACGGTTGCCTACCACCGTAGCTCGCTTGTTATCTTTCAATGCTCCGGCTAAAATCTCGCTGGCGCTAGCAGAATTTTCATCTACTAAAACCACTAAAGGTAGGTTGGTTAAAGCTGTATGATTAGCGGCAAATTCCCGATCTCCACCGCGACGATCTACAGTACGAACAATTTTACCTGCATCTACCCACATCCGAGCAATATCTACACTAGCGAATAATAATCCCCCAGGATTTCCTCGTAGATCCAAAACAAAGCCGTCTACCTGTCCTTGGCTTAAATCTTGAATCGCCACTTTCATTTGTTCGGCAGCATGGGAACTAAATTCTGTGAGGTTAATATAACCAACTCGAATACTATTTTCTTGGTTAAGGCTGTAGGAAACAGCAGGTAGTTCAATTTGAGCGCGAGCTAAAGTTAGCATAAATTCACCTTGCCCAGAGCGATTTATTTCTAAGGTGATTTCTGAGCCAATTTCACCACGTATTAATGCTGAAGACTGTTCTAAACTGAGCAGAGAAGTGGGTTTGCCATCAATCGCTAAGATTTGATCCCCGCCTTGAATCCCTGCTTCACTAGCAGGAGAATTAGGAAGAGAATCTACTACGGTGAGAACTTGGGTTTGCTCATTAATTTCTAAATGAATACCTAAGCCAGAAAGTTCTCCGGAAGTTTGGTCTGTAAGGTTCTGGAAATCTTGGGGATTAAGAAAGCGGGTGTAGGGGTCATTAAGCTGCTTTAAAGCTTCGCGAATCGCCTCGTAGGCTTCTTCAGTAGAATCATATTCTTTGCTCAGAAGCTCTTGCCTAACCACTTGCCAATCAAGTTGATTAAAACTTCTATCTACATACTCTCGATTAACAATCTGCCAGACTTCATCAACTACGGTTTTAGGGCTATCATCCAATGCTGCCCTCACAGAAGGAATTAAGCCGGGAATCATCAGAGAACTAGTAACTAAAGAGGTTGCGATCGCTCCTCCAAACAAGAGACGATGAAGCACAGAGAAATTTTTGTTGGCTTGGTTCATTAGCTGGCTCAAAAAAAAAGTGATTTTCGGGTTAGACAAGAGAATAATCTTCGATCTTCCTAGACTTAAAGGAGGGAGCTACAATCTTCGGTATCGCAGTGGTAGCCATCTTTAGTCTAATCAATAAAATACTAAATAAGTGAGAAATATAGACACATTTTTGTGCCAATTTTCTCATTGTCTGTTAGTTCTGGCGGCATTGCTTTAAAGTTAAGTTTTTTATCAACATTGGTAATCAACGGCGCTTCGAGTTTGATGAAGCTATTGATTTTCTAACCTGAGTAGATTAACTTTCCCTGAACAAATTAGAAGTCTCAATGAAATTGAGCAGGATTCTCTGATGAGGAAGACCGATGGGACGTACTTGCTCTGCTTTTTTAGAATAGCAATTTCCCCGGTGAATATCCTCAATTGTGACCAAATCAAGATCCCAACCTTCACCAAGGACTAGTTGTTCTTTACTCACTGTTAAAGGAGCATGGTAAATATATCTAATCACCTCAGCCTCAATACAACGGTCAAATAAGCTTAGGGAAGGAGGAGTATAACTTATTTCTTCGAGTAATTCTCTTTTAACTCCTTCTAAGGGGGTTTCTCCAACTTCCAAGTGTCCACCAAAAAACCCCCAACATCCAGGATATAAAATGCCAGGAAGATCATCTCGTAGTTGCATTAAAAATTTTCCTTCACAATAAAGGACTGCGACAGCAACAGAAACTCTTGGTTCACTCATTTTGTCTTATTTATTTGTTTGCTTCCCTAGCTGTTCTATTTCCCCTACATATCTTTCTCCTAATTCTTGCTCACCTACCGGGATAGATTTGTATTGGATCTGCCCTTTAAGCAAAACTAAATCTCCTGGTTGAGGAAGATGGTGAGGGCTTTTCACCCAAATTGTTCCGGTGGAATCACTAAGGGCATAGGCTCCTTGATCTAGCAAAGGGACTTTTTCTTCTACTTGCCCCTTAATATAAACTGTAGAATCTAGCTTTTGTTGTTCTAGCTTTTGGATAGGAGTTAAGGTAAGTTCCTTTTCAACTGGAAAAGTTACCTGAGAGCGATTCCACTGACTACAGCCAAGTAAACTGAGTAGTTGCAGTGTCATTAAACCACTTTTATATTTCTGTATCATTAAGCAATCTACCTGATTTATTATTTTTCACGGTAGCTTATTGCTAACCAACGGTATCAGATTTGTTAAATATGGAGGAGCGATTGACTATGACTCAGCTTTTAGATGGTAAAGCATTGGCGCAGAAAATTCAGATACAACTCAAGGAAAAAGTTGCTACCTTACAAGCAAAAGTTGGTCGTCCTCCAGGATTAGCAGTAGTTATGGTAGGAGACAATCTTGCTAGTGCGGCTTATATTCGCAACAAAGAGAAAGCTTGTCAAAAGGTTGGCATCGCTTCAATGGGTAAGCACTTTCCCAAAAATACAACTCAACAACAACTCCAGGAAGTTATCGAAGAACTGAATGAAAATAAGCGAGTAGATGGTATCCTCGTTCAACTTCCCTTACCCGAAGGCTTAGATGCAGTTAGTCTTCTGCAACATATTCATCCTGATAAAGATGCTGATGGCTTGCATCCAGTTAATTTAGGACATTTGTTACGAGGAGAACCCGGTTTACGCAGTTGCACTCCTGCTGGAGTCATGGAGTTGTGCAAAGAGTATAAAATTGATTTAAGCGGCAAACAAGCTGTGGTTGTGGGGCGGAGCATTTTAGTGGGCAAACCCTTGTCCCTAATGATGTTAGCAGAAAATGCTACTGTGACTATTGCTCACTCGCGATCCCAAGATTTAATTAATTTAACTCGTCGTGCAGATATTTTAGTTGCCGCAGTTGGTTCCCCCCGAATGATAACTGCGGAGATGGTTAAACCAGGAGCTACAGTTATTGATGTGGGGATTAACCGGATTGTCGATGAAAAAACCGGAAAATCCCGTTTGGTAGGAGATGTAGATTTTGACTCCGTAGCAGAGGTTGCTGGTTACATAACCCCCGTCCCCGGCGGAGTAGGGCCGATGACGGTAGCAATGTTATTACAAAATACAGTTTTAAGCTACGAAAAGGCAAGGGAATTTAGTTCATTGGTCTGATAACTTCAAATAGCAATTAGCCATCACCTAAAAACTACCAAAAGTATAACCAACCCCCAAAACAATACCTACCTCTGTTTCATCAAGAAAACCAATATTCAAAGTTGCATTAGCAGTAAAATCTCTGGAAAGGGGGTAATCCACTCCTCCAGTCAAGAGAAAGCCCACGTCGCTATTGTCACTATTGGCGCTATCATCTTCACTATTGAAGATAATTCCTCCACCAACAAAGGGGAAAAACTGGGCTGGTTCAAAAGGATCTCGCCCAGGAAGGTTAAAGTCGTAGGTTAAAGAAGCTAAGAAGGCTGTGTTATCACTAAAATGTGCCGCAGGACGAAGAGATAAATTACGGGAGAAGGCAATTTTGGCATTAACCACAAAAGCCCCTTCACCAACCCCAGTATCCCCAGTTAAACCAATGTTGCCCCCAACACCAATATAGCTAAAGCTAGAGCGGGTTAAGCGTCCTAATTCAATGTCTGTTTGCGCCAAGAGGGGAACATCTGACTCAAAGCTAGATTCAAGATCGAAGTTATCGGTTTTCTTTGGTAAAGGTTGCAGGGCTGCTGAGTTGGTTGTGGGTTGTTGCCATTCTTTGGCTTCTACGGGTTGGCTGGCAACAACTTCAGGCAAATCTTCTTCTAGGATAGTATTGGCTTGCTTTTCTAAAGACTCATCTATTTTTCCCTGAGATAGTAAATCTAAATCCTTTTGCGAAAGAGTATTTCCTTGTTCTTCAATAGAATCTTCTGCTAAGGTTTCAGGCAAAGGAGAAATCGCCTCTTCTAGTTTTTGGGTTTCATCAAACTGCTGCAACCCAAGCTCAACACTTTCATCTAAGCCAGTTTCTTCACTTTGAGCAAAAACAGGTAGACACACCAAAGTTGCTCCTGTTACAAAGAAGAAAAAAGCAAGATTTTTAACAGAACATATTTTCACATTCACTCCTGACAATCAAAAACTATTTCTATTTTCCCTAATTTGGTCGTTGATGTCAGGTTATGCCAGATCCTGTTTAGTGGCACAGGTTATTTATTAGGGTGGGGAGTAGGGAGCAGGGAAGATTAGAATGTTTATTAGGTTCGAAATTTCAAGATGTCCTCACCTTGTTGCGTAGCGTCTCCGATGGAGAAGCCTACCGTAGGTATCGCCCATTTGAGTTTAGGGTAAACTAGTTTTCCTTTTTTTAAGTTTGAGAAAAAAAGATTGCTTTTGCCTCCCTTTTTCGCTGAAATACTATTCGAGAATAGTTTTATCCCCGATTTTGCCATGGAATACGTCACTAGCTCTATTGCTGCCGAAATATTGGTCGATTATTTGTTGTTAATTGCTAATTGCTAGTGGCTAATTGCTAACTGTACAGCTTGCCGTTGCCGTTAGGCATCATTTCCTTATTGTGTCAGGATTAGAGATAGAAACTTAAAGCTCAAAATCTTCCCTGAAATCAGCGCGAGTAAGGGGTTGTTCTATTAAAAGTCCTTCTCCTCCCAAGGTTTCTAAACGCTCTCCTTCTACTTCTAGCCAAACAGGAGCTTTCGGTTCTAAACTAGTTGCAGTATGCAATATTTGGGCTACACGCCCCATCATGGAAGCGCTGCCACCCCCGGTTGTAAATTCTTTTGATAAATCAATATGAATACCATCTTCTTTGATCTTAATACTATTAAGCTTGGTTCCTTCTGGTATGCTGGTTGCTAATTCTTCTGTCGGGGAACCAGCTAACAAACGCTTAAAGGCGCTATCAAGGACTGCTTCAGGTTGATTAGACTTCTCTTTTTCGATAGCTATGGGGCTAGGGACAAGTTCTATATCACTACCAGAAGCATCAATCCAGAATACCTGAGCTTCTTTTTGTTGAATTTTGCTGCTTGAGAGTTTGCTTGTTTGGGAAGAATTGGGGGAGTATTCACTTTTAGATGAAGATAAATCCGTAGAAGAAGTCAGTATATGCCAAGCCAATAAACCTGTGATTGACCCCACAGCGATGAGACTTGCAGCAGAGATTCCCGCAATAGTACTGAAAGAAAACTGACGGCTTTTTTCTTGCTCTTCCACGATTTACTCCTGAGTTTATAAGTGTATTTGCTTAAAAATAACTATAAACCAATTGTTAAGTGAATTATAGTTTTTTAAAGTGAAAGTTCACCCATTATTCATTTTATGGTAGAGAATTAGCAGGCAAAGGTTCAAGGCGGACAAAAGCTGCTAAATTCATTACCTCTTCATCTATTTCTAATTGTAATACCCTTGCTAAAATCCCAGCCTGTTCTAATTCTTGTAAGTTTAAGCGGTTATTTAGTCCGGCAGTAAATCCCTGAATTAAAAAACCAGGTACAGGTGTATTATTAACGGTTATAGTTGGCTCAACTAACTCAATTTTATGGCCTTGAGAAACAGCGAGTTGAGATTCTACACTTAAGTTAAGCTGGCTATTTGCAGACTCATCAGGATTGTTACGACGTAATTCCATTTGCAAACGGAATTTGTTGTTACCTAGGAAGCTAACGCGAGGGTTAATTAATTCGTAATCTTCAGCAGGGGAATTAGTGAAACCACTTACCAAACGAGTAACCACAGCTTGCATTCTGGCTTTGATAGCAGGAGATTGTAAAGCTTGGTTCAAATCTTCTTGGGACAATTCCAAGCGTACTCCTCCTTGCAAAGGTTGGCGCAGAGATTGGCGCAGTTGAGATAAATTACCCTGTCTTATACCCTGAATATCAAGGCTGATGGGGTCAGTTTCTAACTCTAGGGCATTGATACGTAACTCAGGGGTTAAATATAGCCCTCTACCAGCAAGACGCACCTTCTCTACTTTACCTTGAATGATTTGGTAGCTAGGGGCATTATCAATGCGAACTTCCAACTGTTCTACTTTAGCAAGTCGAGAACTAATCCGATTCTCAATGACTGTATCTAAAACTAAGCCTGTAGGGGAAATGGCAGCTAGTAAACTGGAGAGGAAAATAGTGAGAAATTCCATAAATCAAGTTGGGAAAGGACTCTATCAACCCCAAAGTTAATAGGGCTTCTGACCCAGGATATTACCAGGAGGATTGTAATTGCAAACCCAAACTTCTCGACCATTACTCCTGGCCATAGCACAACCAACTTCCGTTGTTTTTGACCAAACTACCTGGGTATAGTGACCACAGACTTTGCCAGAGGCACAACTATTAGTTTCATAGTCGTAATCTTTAATTTCTCCTGCCCACATTTGTACTACTCTTTCCGGAGATAGTTGCTGTCCCCAAGCTGAAGCCAAGTTTTCTCCGTAGGGAGAGTTGAAGCGATGTTCTAGTTTATCTTGTTTAATTAATTTATTGGCCCAAGCTTGGGCAAAATTAGCTAGTTCATTAGACCAAGTTAAGGAGGCAACGCCATGGTTTTGCCGCCATTGGTTGTGGGCATCCAGCATTTGTTCAATACCTGCTGAAGAAGAAAGATCATAAACATTGGTAGCAATTCCCTCAGCTTGAGCTTCTTCTAAGGATTTAATGCGATCTACCGTTACTCCTTGTTCAGTATTGCCGCTATCCACATAGGCAACGGTATACTTCCAACCTCCTCTGGTATTGTACCCATAACCTATTAACCGGGCTTCTTGCCAACTACCATTTTGTAAGACATAAACAGCTTTGCCATCCAGGGGATAGGGAGGTTGTTGGGCAAGTAACATGGGCTTTGATGTGGGAGAATTTTGGTTAAAGTTTAGTTGTGGCGATCGCCCTTGGGCAGATAAATTATTGTTGAAGAGAGTGCTAATAATTGCGATCGCGGCGATAGTGATTTGAGAGAGTTGTTTTTTCATCCTTTTAAGAAAAAGCAAAAGCTAAAAGTGTACATTATGTACGCTAAATTCAAGTTTCTACTGAATAACTCAACAATAATAACTCTTAAGGTTATATAATCTAGCAGTCTCAACTATATTCCCTAAAAGAGTAAGCAAAGCTGCCGCTTACTTAAAGCTACCAACTTTGTCGAAATACCTTAGCTCCCTTAGCTAGAGAAGTTTGCAGATTATAAATTGCTATGAGTATGGCACAATAAGATACGTTAATTAAATATCATTTGTAACGAAATTTCATTAAATAACGAGCTTTCTAATCACTCACAACCGGGGAAAGCCTAGCTTAAATTTTGTTTCTTGACAAATAACACTATAACTAATATGACTGTAACTGCTCCAGCACTGCTAAAAACTCGTCGTGTCGTCTTTCCCTTCACAGCTATTGTTGGGCAAGAAGAAATGAAATTGGCTTTACTCTTAAATGTGATCGACCCTAAAATTGGTGGGGTGATGATCATGGGCGATCGCGGTACAGGCAAATCTACTACCATTCGAGCCTTAGCGGATCTTTTACCAGAAATTGAGGTAGTAGCAGGCGATCCTTTTGGTAGTGATCCTCAAGATCCCGAATTAATGAGTGACCAAGTTAGGGAACAGGTAGAAAAACAACTTCCCTTAACCACCGAAAAGAAGAAAGTGCAAATGATTGACCTTCCTTTAGGTGCTACCGAGGATCGGGTTTGCGGCACTATTGATATTGAAAAAGCTCTTTCAGAAGGGGTCAAAGCTTTTGAACCAGGACTTTTGGCCAAAGCAAATCGAGGTATACTTTATGTAGATGAAGTTAACCTCCTTGATGACCACTTAGTTGATGTACTGTTAGACTCCGCCGCTAGTGGTTGGAATACCGTAGAAAGGGAAGGTATTTCAATTCGTCACCCTGCACGTTTTGTTCTCGTCGGTTCAGGCAACCCAGAAGAAGGGGAACTACGTCCTCAATTACTTGATCGCTTTGGGATGCACGCAGAAATTCGTACAGTGAAAGAACCAGCTTTGCGGGTACAAATTGTTGAACAACGAGCCGAGTTTGATCAAGAACCCCAAGAGTTTCTAGAAAAATATCAAAAAGAGCAAGAAGAATTACAAATTAAATTAGTCCAAGCTAGAGAACGCTTACCGCAAGTAGAAATGGACTACGAAATGCGAGTGAATATTTCTGAAATTTGTGCTGAATTAGACGTAGATGGACTGCGAGGAGATATTGTCACCAACCGGGCAGCAAAAGCCTTAACCGCCTATGAGGGACGTAAGCAAGTAACCGTTGACGATATTCGCCGAGTTATGACCCTTTGTTTGCGCCATCGCTTGCGTAAAGATCCCCTAGAATCCATTAATTCGGGTTATAAAGTACAAAAGGCTTTGAGTAGAGTTTTTGGTTTAGCCCAAGAAGAGGTTATCAATAATGCCTAATAATCAACACCACAGCCCTACAATGATGTCTAACGGCAATTAGTCGTACAGTTATCAGTTATCAACCACCAACCAATGACTGAACCACTAATAGAGTTAAAGGGAATTAGTAAATCCTTTGGCAGCAATGTCATTCTTGACAACATTGACTTAACTATCAATACAGGAGAAGCACTAGTTATCATTGGTCCTTCTGGTACAGGTAAATCAACAATTCTCAGAATAATTGCTGGTTTGATGGCTCCTGATTCTGGTGAAATTTATATTAAGGGAAAGCTGAGAAAAGGGTTAATTGAAGACCACCAAAATCCCCTGGGTATTAGTATGGTTTTTCAACAAGCAGCTTTATTTGATTCCTTAACTGTAGGGGAAAATGTTGGTTTTTTACTGTACCAACATTCCCACCTTCCTAAAGCTAAAATTCAGGATTTGGTAGATGAAACACTAGAAATGGTCGGTTTAACTGGTATTAGTGAGACTTTCCCAGCCCAACTTTCTGGAGGAATGCGTAAGCGAGTCAGCTTTGCTAGGGCAATTATGGCCAATCCAGAAGATATTCACAGTAATCCGGAAATTATCCTCTACGATGAACCTACAGCAGGTCTAGACCCCATTGCTTCTACGGTAATTGAAAATTTAGTCCGACAGATTCAAGCTGTCTCGCAAGGGTGCGGAACCTATGTAATGGTCAGCCATCAACAAAGTACGATTCGCCGTACTGCCGACCGGATTATTCTGTTATTTCAGGGAGGTATCCAGTGGCGAGGAAAAGTGGCAGATATTGAGACGACAGAACATCCTGCCATTAAACAGTTTTTTAGTGGTAGTCTTGATGGCCCGATCAAGGTAATAGATTAATTACAATAATCCTAAAGTTGAGGAGAAAAAATGCGCTCTCGAACTATGCGGGAAGGTTCTGTTGGTTTATTAATCTTGGTAGCACTAGCTTTATTTGGTGGTCTGATTGTTTGGTTACGTGGTGTGGACTTTGGTAAAAGTAGCTATGATGTAACCATCAAATTTAATGATGCTAATCGTTTAAAAGTAGGGGCCCCAGTACGTTATTTAGGAGTAGATATTGGTACAATCACCAGCATAGTACCCGTTAGTGATGGGGTTAATGCCACGGTGGAGGTTACGGATGCTGATCTGAGAATTCCTACAGATGTAATTATTCTTGCTAATCAATCGGGGTTTATTGGTGAAACTTCTGTGGATATTAAACCCCTTAAGGATGATCTATCGTTACCTTTAAATAAGTCTACTCAGCCGACTAGCAAACAATGTGATTCTACTTTAATTATTTGTGAAGGCGATCGCATCCCTGGCAGAATCGGTTCTAGTTTTGATGAATTGCTTTTAGCTAGTTTACGTTTTGCAGAAATTTATAGTAGCGAAGAGTTTGTTACTAATATTAATAACCTGACCAAAAACGCTAATGCTGCTGCTTCTCAAGCTGCTGTTTTAAGCAAAGAATTAGCCCTGCTTTCTCGCCAAGTACGTCAAGAATTAGGTGCTTTCACAGGAACCGCCAATTCTATTACCAGGGCGACAGATCAAACCTCTGCACGTTTAGGGGTTGCCATAGATAAACTATCTTTAAATGCTGATGTTACTAGTGCTGAACTTGGTAATACTGCTCGTCAATACGGTTCAACGGCTGTACGTCTCAATGAATTAGCAACTAATGTCAATAGTTTAGTGGTTGATAATCGTGGTAGCTTGGTAACAACCCTTAATAGTCTTGGTGCTGTTAGTAATGAAATGCAAGGCTTTGTTGCTAACTTAAATTCTTCATTGGATGCTAATAGTAGTAGAAGGTTAATTAATAACTTAGAAACCCTCACTGCTAATGCGGCTCAAGCATCAAATAATTTAGAAGCTTTAACAGCAAATGCCAACAATTTAACAGCTAATTTAGAAAACATTACTGGTACTTTTAGTGAAGAAGAAAATCTACTTTTGTTGCAACAAACCCTCGACTCAGCCAGGGTAACTTTTGAAAATGTCCAGAAAATTACTTCAGATGTAGATGAACTTACTGGTGATCCTGAATTTCGTAATAACTTATTAAAGTTAGTCAATGGCTTAAGTAATTTAGTCTCTTCTACAGAAATATTAGAGCAACAAATTGAAACAGCTAAAGTCCTAGATTCAGTTAATGTTGCCATTGATAATTCCGAAGCAACTTTGGTGGATTTATCGGCTATTCCTCAAACCGATACTCAAACCTCTCCTCTCTACACTTCGAGGATTTCTCGTTTTTTAACCAGTCAACAACAAGAAACTTTAAAGAAAAGAGCAATCAAAAATAAGAGTAATTAAACTCCTACGGTTTCTAACCACTCAAAAATCATATCTAATTGATTTAAACTAACTAATCCATACTGCCAAAGCACCATGGGTAAAGAGTCGGTACTATGATTGCTGTGGCGTAAAGCAACATCAATAGAAGGTTCAGGAAGTGCTAAGTCATGGCGAAGGAAATCAATTAATTGGTTCAGCATAAAAAATACTCTCTTTTTTGTCCCCTGGGTAAATTATTTTTATTTTTCTAACCCAAACTGATTATGACAAGTCCATATATGCGTACCAGTTTGCGTAATGTATACGCAATGTATAAATTAAAGGGAAGATAACGATTATTGATTTATTTAAGCTACTAATTCAACATGAACCTAAATATTCGCATTGGAAATGGTTATGATATTCACCGTTTGATAGAAGGAAGACCTTTAATTTTGGGTGGTGTAGAGATTCCCCATCATTTAGGATTATTAGGTCATAGTGACGCTGATGCCCTAACCCATGCCATTATGGACGCAATGTTAGGGGCTTTAAGTTTGGGAGATATTGGTCATTATTTTCCCCCTAGTGACCCTAAATGGGCTGGGGCTAATAGCTTAATGTTGCTTGAACAAGTTAATCAACTTATTACTGCCCAAGGTTGGCAAATTGGTAACCTTGATTCTGTGATTGTGGCGGAACGTCCTAAACTCAAACCTCATCTTAAAACTATGGGCGATCGCCTAGCCCAAACTTTAAATTTAGAACCTTCCCAAGTTGGCATTAAAGCGACAACAAACGAAAAATTAGGCCCTGTGGGTAGGGAAGAAGGTATTTCCGCTTATGCAGTGGTGTTGTTGGTAAAAGAGAGTAACCCCAGCTAATCAATTGACATTCAAATTATTCCTGTTAAACTAAGTCTTAATCTCATTGTAATTACTTACAGCCACAAAAAAAGCTTGCTCTAGCAAAAGCTTAAGGCATCTCTATTTTCAGCATCCAGGCGAAAAAACAATAACGGCAACTCACAATCCTGGTTCCAAATCAATGGTGAAATTACTGAACAACCGCTATCGAGCCATTAGTACCTTGGGGAAAGGTGGCTTTGGGGAAACTTTTTTAGCGGAAGATACTCATAAGTTAATTCCCAAGGTAATTCTACCAGTTCTATAGTTATTGGTACTCCTGGTTTTATGCCTAGTGAACAAGCCGCAGGAAGGGCGGTTTATGCTAGTGATATCTATGCTGTGGGGTTGACAGCTATCTATCTCCTCACAGGGAAAATCCCCCAAAATTTAGCTAGTGACCCCCTGACAGGAGAAATTATTTGGCGACAGGTAGCGCCCCAGGTTAGCCCATCTTTGGCAGAAGTTTTAGATAAGGCGATTATGGCTCATTCTCGCGATCGCTTTGCTACGGCGAAAGAGATGCTTGCTGCACTGCAAAATAACTCCGAACAAATTCCTCCTACTATTACTTCTTCTCCTCTTCCTACTATTCCTTCCCCTCCACCAACCCTAACACCTGTAACTACCACTACATCAGGTACTTCTCAGAAAGGTTTGATTATTGCCGTGACTGTTGCGGGAATATTAATTGGTGCTTCTATTTTCGGTGGTTTTATGATAAGTAGCAATTCCAAGCAACAGCCTCAAGAGGAAGTAGCAACGGAAACATCAACTCCAGAAGTCAAGGAAGAATCGACAGAATCTCAACCGGAAGCAAGTCCTTCACCTGTAATAGAAAACTCTCCAGTCCCCAAACTTCCACCGTCACCGCCACCTGTATCAACAACTCCACCACAGCAACAGCTAGCTATTCAATCACCAGAAGTACAATCCGAACAGAAGGGTTACTATTTCGTTACCGACTCTGCTTTTTCTGACTCTGGCAGTGCATCATCACAAGTAAGCCGCTTACAAGCAGAGGGATATAATGGTGCAGGTATGTTTTGGATTAAAGACTATCCTAACCTATCTAACAAACCCCTTTATCAAGTTTATGCTGCTCAGTTTAGCGATCGCAGCAGTTGTAGAAACTTTCTCCAAAATTACGCTCAACAGAATTCCGAATCTTATTGCGTTTTTGGTAGTAATGATCCTAATGCTTCTCCAGATCGATTTTATGCTCAGTAAGATCAATTATTAACACAATATTTTCTAGAATTTAACTTATGTTTAATCATCAAAAACAAGTTATAATTCCCTTGCTTACTATCACGACAACACAAGTTTTATTTAGCTTACCAACTACTGCTCAAACTCCCTTAACTGAAGAATTGTTCTCCCAAATCTCAATAAACCCACTCTGCAATTCTAGTTTCTAAAACTCCTTTTTTAATGCAGCATCACAACGTTCACAAATAGTCGGGTGTTCTTCAATAGTTCCTACCTGGCTTGAATAATTCCAACAGCGATCGCACTTTTCCCCATCAGCTTTAACAATGTGCAGATGGCTACTACGTTCAATTCTGTATTTCTATTGAAGTTAGAGAACAGATGCAACCGACTGGCAAAGCTATCGGGTTAGACATGGGGTTAAAGTATTTCTATGCTGATAGCTTCGGTCATACAAGAGATATAGCTTCAGCAATTCGGATACTTATCGGATTGAGTACCGTAGGGCATACGGGAACTTACGCTAGCCATCATGGATGCTATGTTAGGGGCTTTGAGTTTGGGAGATATTGGTCATTATTTCCCCCCAGTGATCCTAAATGGGCTGGGGCTAATAGTTTAATGTTACTCGAACAAGTTAATCAACTTATTACTGCCCAAGGCTGGCAAATAGGTAATATTGATTCTGTGATTGTGGCAGAACGTCCTAAACTCAAACCTCATATTAAAATAATGGGCGATCGCCTTGCCCAAATTTTGAATTTGGACTCTTCTCAGGTTGGGATTAAAGCGACAACAAACGAAAAATTAGGCCCTGTGGGTAGGGAAGAAGGTATTTCCGCTTATGCTGTGGTGTTGTTGGTTAATGACAGAAGTGTTGAACGAGGGAGGTGTGGGGGCTAAAAATAGAAACACTTCACCTATGAGCAAGAAAATAACCTCATGTGAATACTAGCTTTTTAAACCAGTGAACATCCCCTCGACTTTTCTCCTTTGCCACCCCACAAGGGCTTGACAGATTGTGCTTTTGCTTAACTTGTTACCAATGCCCATTGCCTATTCAAACAAGCCAATAACTAGTCATTTCCCCCTTGCCTTTAACTGCAATTTTTCCTCTTTCTTCAAAATTATATTTTCCTTTTAATAACTCATAGCTGTGGGCAGAAACTTGAATTTTACCTGGGTCGCCGGAAGACTCCATGCGAGAAGCAACATTAACCGCATCTCCCCATAAATCGTAGATAAACTTATTTTTACCAATCACCCCCGCCACAACAGGCCCTGTATTAATGCCAATGCGTATTTGAAAGGGTTCCCCTTCCTCCCTAGAAAAGTTGCCAATACAAGCTTGCATATCTAAAGCCATTTGCGCGATCGCCTCAGCATGATCAGGTTTTGGGGTGGGTAGCCCTCCTACCACCATATAAGCATCGCCAATGGTTTTAATTTTCTCCAAACCATGTCTTTGGGTTAGTTGATCAAAAGCAGAGAAAATCTGATTGAGAATATCAACTATTTCTTTAGGAGAAATACTGGCTGCCAAAGGAGTAAAACCAACAATATCAGCAAAAAGAATTGTCACTTCTTCATATTGTTCAGCAATAGATTGGTGTGCCTGTTTTAACTTTTCAGCAATCGCTGCCGGAAAAATATTGAGGAGTAAAGTTTCTGATTTTCTTTGTTCTATGCGTAGGGCATTTTCTACTTTTTCGCGATCCTTAATTTCTTGTTGCAGTAAGATATTTTGCTTTTCTAATTGTTTAGTTTTTAGTTTAAGACTAAGTTGTAGTTGTTGAATTTGCAACTGATTTTTCACCCTAGCAAATACCTCAGCATCCTGAAAAGGCTTGGTAATATAATCTATGCCACCCACTTCAAAAGCTTTAACCTTATCAAAAACATTATCCAAAGCACTAATAAAAATAACTGGAACCTGAGTCGTTTTCTCTTCGGCTTTCAGGCGCTCACAAACTTCATAACCGTCCATTTCTGGCATACTAATATCCAGTAAAATCAAGTCGGGCAAATTAGCGGCTACTGAATCTAGAGCCATCTGACCATTCAAAGCTTTCCGGACTTTATACCCTTGCTTTTTCAGCATCACTGAGAGAAGGCGAAGGTTGTTGGGGGTATCATCAACAAGAAGGATATCTCCTCGCGAAGCATCAGCTTGGTTGTTCTTCATTAATCTGTTGAATTAAGTCTCTTACTTTATCAAAGCGGAAGTTGTGGGCATAATCTTCTAAAGCTTGAGACAAGGGATTATAGTTTGGGGGTATAGCTGCAATCAATTCCAGAATCTGTTCGTCAAAACCTTGAATTGCTGCTTCTTGGAGTTGCATTGTCCATTCTGGGGGCATTTGTGATAGATAATTACTAATAGGCTGTTCTATTTGTGAATTATCCTTTTCAATACCCACAAATTCTTCTTCTTCTTCTTCTCCTTCGGAATAGGTATAGCTTACGCCCAAATGTTGAGCAATTTTTTCTAATAATACTTCTTCGCGAAATGGCTTCCGTAAAAAGTCATCGCAACCAATAGATAAAACCGCCTTGCGATCTTGTTCAAAAGCACTTGCTGTTAGGGCAATAATAACTGTAGCTTGACCTTTGGTGGTACTTTTGATTCGTTTCGATGCTTCATAGCCATTCATAACTGGCATTCGCATATCCATCCAAATTAGGTGAGGTTCCCAACTTTCCCAAACTTCAATAGCTTCTTGTCCATTCTTGGCTTCCTTGACTTCAAAACCAATCGAGAGCAATAATTTCAACAGAAGTTGGCGATTGGCCCAGCGGTCTTCTACAACTAAGATACGATAAGTAGGTTGATTTGGTGCTAAACCAGCAATTTGACGCTTGGGGACGGCGGGTTCAACTTCTTTAGCTGTGGCTGGTTTAGCTTGGATCTCGAAGCTGAAGACTGAACCATAATCTAATTGACTTTTAACTTTAATGTCTCCTCCCATCATTTGGATAAACTTGCGGCTAATCGGTAAACCTAAACCTGTACCCTCTTGAGCTTTCCAACCAGTTTCTGTTTGACCGAAGGCTTGGAAAAGTTGTTCTTTTTCTTTGGGGGATATACCAGGGCCGGTATCTTCAACTTCAAAACGCAGCTTAATTGTGCTGTCACCATTGTTATTACCCCCAGAAATTGTCCCAACCCGCAAAGAAACTCCTCCTTCTTCAGTAAACTTAATGCCGTTACCTAAAAGATTAATCAGGACTTGACGCAATTTACTCTCGTCAGTTTTGATATATTGAGGTAAATTGGGAGCAAATTCAAAAAGAAGCTGTAAATCTTTGCTAGTAGCCCTGTTTTCTAACATATCTTCTATGTCTTCTAACAAGCGATAAAGATCGAAACTGACAGGATTAAAAGTTGTTCTTCCTGCCTCAATTTTAGACATCTCCAGCACGTCATTAATTAAGGAGAGTAAATGTTCCCCACTACGATTAATAATTTCTAAATTGTTCTTCTGCTCTTTGGTAAGGTTGCGATCGCGGTTCATTACTTGGGTAAAGCCCAAAATCGCATTGAGGGGTGTCCGTAACTCATGACTCATGTTAGCCAAAAACTCGCTTTTGGCGCGGTTGGCGGCATCCGCGGCTTCTTTGGCTTGTTGCAATTCTGCTTCAGCTTGTTTGCGATCGCTAATGTCACGGGCAATACCGATGGCGTAAAGCGCTTGCCCTGTTTCATCCCTTACTGCTGAGAGGTTAGATATATGCCAACGCCAGCTACCATTTTTATGCTTAACTCGATATTCAATGCCATCCAGCTTTTCTGTTGCTTCTAGGAGTTGAGAGTAAAAAGTTGCACATTTTTCTAAATCATTAGGATGGACAAAATCAGCAAAATGTTTACCCAATACCTCATCAACATCATGACCTAAAAGATCAGTCCAATTGGGGGCAACGTAAGAAAATACTCCTTCTAAGCTAAGTAAATAAATAATATCCTTAGCATTTTCTACTATGCTGCGAAACTTCAACTCACTTTGGCGCAAAGCTTTTTCGGTTCGCAGGCGATCGCTAATATCTTTGAGCATGACGGTAAAAATTTTGCCGTCTTGTAATTGCAACTTAGAAATGGATGCTTCAGCAGGAAATTGAGAACCATTTTTACGTAGAGCAAAAACTTTCCCGGAACGCTCAGCCATTCTCCGGGCTTGCTGAGGAGAAATACCAAAGCTGCTAATATGTTCAGAGTGGATGCTGCGAACAGCTTCAGGAAGAAGAATATCTAAAGACTGACCTAAAATTTCTTCCGTTGTATAACCAAAAATCTTTTCTGCACCTTGATTGAACAACAGGATCTTATTCTTTTCATCTACAGAAATAATCCCTTCTTCAGCATTATCTAAAATACCCGCTAATCTTTTCTGACTTTCCCGCAGGGCAATTTCTACTCGCTTGCGTTGAGTGATTTCGGTTAAGATGCCATCCCAAATGATGCTACCGCTTTTTTGTTTTTCTGGTCGCGAGTCTGATTGTACCCATTTTGTTCTCCCACCTACAAGAATCCTGCCTACCCAATGCATTGGTTCTAAGGTTTGGGCAGATAAGGCGGTAAGTTCCTTGGATTGTTCTAAATCTTCAGGATAAACAGTTTTAAGAATTAGATTAGCATCTTTAATCGCTTCTTCTGGCTCCACTTCATAAATATCTCGACAAGCAGAACTAACATAAATAAATTTCCAAGAACCATTATTAAGAAGTTTGGCACGATAAATCATACCTGGGACATTGGCAGCAAGGTTGCCGTATCTTTTGTTACTCTTTTGTAAAGCTTTTTCGACTTCAAATCTAGCTTGAGCGATCGCCATCAAAGTTCCTACACGCTCAAATAAATCAATATCTTCGCTACTCCACCTCCGGGAAGTAGCGATCACTTCAAGCCCAATAAAACCCACCACTATCCCTCTATGGCTCATAGGGACCTGCACAAAAGACTTAACTAGGTTTTTCTCAAATTCTGCTTTTTCTGAGGCTGCTTCGGGGGGTAAAGCGGCAACATTATGGACTTGGAGGGTTTTAAACTTTAAAAGATTGCTATGGAACCAAGAATTGTGGTTAACCGAAAGGCTTTGATATTGAGACTTGAGGGAATTAATGCCTTCGTTGCACCATTCATGGGTCAAATCTATATAATCAGCATCATCTTTATAGCGATAAACATAAGCGCGATCGCCAGCCAAAAATTCCCCCAAAGCTTGCAAAGCAAAATCAATAGCGATATCTAAATCTTGGTCAATAAACTGCTGAGAAATATTGCTCAGTAAACTATCCCTGGCAGCGCGATATTGTAAGGTTTTTTGTTGATAAGGTAATTGTTTCTCAATGCAACCTAAAAGTTCTGCTGGTAAAAAAGGGCTAATAATATAGTCTGCCCCCCCGCTACTATAAATTTTTTCTCGCTCTTGTAATTGCTCAGCTTCAAGAATAAATATAACTGGAATTTTATTGATTGTTGGCTCGGCTTTGAGTTCTTGGCACAGTTTATAACCCAGATTTCCTGCCCTAAGTAAAATTAAAGTAGGGGCTACAGAATGGATAGCCGTGAGAACCTCACTTGTCGGGAAAAATTCTTTGACTTTATAGCCTTGCTCTATTAATCTTGCGGACAGATTCTGTAAATCAGGTAGCGAATTGTCAACAAAAAGGAGATTGGCCCTTGTTATATCCGCTCGATTGCTGCTCATAAGCAATTTAGAAAGAGATGATTTTTAGTTGGCGGTTTGGTAACTGCTCCCTGTCGTCTGTAAGATGCTCGCTCCCTTATAGCAATTAGCAATTCTAATTGCTAGGTCTTTATTTCTGCAGACGTATTTTGTCTTGATATGTTCTGCCTTTATTCATTGTCTCAAAAATATTTGTTTCTCGGTAGGGATAATGAGATATTTCAGGAAATTCCCCGAGAAAAACAAAATTATTTGCTTAAAATCACGCAACTTAATAGGGAAAAATATTAATTCAATTTAAAGCTAGCGACCAAAAAGTATGGAAAGATGTTGATCAATGTTTAATCATAAATGATCAATGGTATTAGCTGGGGTGCGAATTATTTTAGTAGAACCTGCGGGGGCGCTTAATGTCGGTTCGGTGGCACGGGTAATGAAAAACATGGGTTTGCAGCAACTAATCCTGGTAAATCCTCAGTGTGATGTCCAAAGTTTGGCAGCACGGAAGATGGCTATGCACGGTAGAGATGTTCTTGAACAAGCACAACAAGTGGAGACTTTACCATTAGCATTACAAGGATGCCAGAGGGCTATGGCTACAACAGCCCGTTCCCGCGCTGTATCTAACCAATTTTATACTCCAAGAGAGGGGATTTCTTGGTTATTAGGAGAAAATCTTTCTTCGGCATTAATATTTGGTAGAGAAGACCGGGGCTTAAGCAATGAAGAGTTGAATTATGCCCAAAAGTTCATCTCCATTCCTGCTAATCCAGAGTATCCTTCTTTGAATTTAGCTCAAGCTGTAGCAGTTTGTACCTACGAGTTATACTTAGCCTGCCAAGACCAAAGGGTATCAACAGATGCTCCCGAAACTGCGACTTTAGATGTTTTAGAAGGATACTATCAACAGCTAGAAGACCTATTGTTAAAAATAGGTTATCTTTATCCCCATACTGCTAAAGCCCGTATGGAAAAGCTTCGCCGCCTATATAATCGAGGAAATTTAACTCAAGAGGAGGTTGCTATGTTGAGGGGGATTTTGCGACAAATGAATTGGGCAAGTAGGGAGACATCGTAGACGGGGGGACTCGGAAGTAATAAGTAACAAGTAATAGGTAATAGGTAAGTTGAGAATGTACTATTTCTTATTCCTTTACACAACTAGCAACTAGCCATTAGCAATTTTAGGAGTAGTAGATGTGACCAAACAGTTTAATCTGCGGCCGTTTGAGTCAAGGAAATCAAATAATTCGACATCTTTGCCTTCCCAACGTCGGACTAAGAGATCGTTATCTCAGAAGGGAAGTAAACAGCCCACGGAAAGAGTGACTAATTTATCGTCTCGGAAACCTCGTCAGAGAAGGAAGCGGGCTTCTGCTTATTCTCTGGGTCGAAAATCTCCTACTACTAGTTTTGAGAGCCTTCCTCAGCGTTCTAGGGTGCAATCTAGTCCAGATATTACTAAAAGAGTGGCCCGAAGGCGGCAGAGAAGAGAAGCACTCCTTGAGACAGCGGCTTTAAGGAATTCTCAGCCCAGAAAAGCGACACCAAAAAAGACTCGCCGCAAAGTTAAACGTCCCCCTTC
Source organism: uncultured cyanobacterium (assembly GCA_963793425.1). Taxonomy (GTDB): domain Bacteria; phylum Cyanobacteriota; class Cyanobacteriia; order Cyanobacteriales; family CAWCAG01; genus CAWCAG01. The sequence continues at coordinate 1,341,488 of CAWCAG010000005.1, forward strand.
TCCTTTAATTTATATTCTTCGCTTACTGATTTTGGGCATTGGTCTTGCTGCTATTGTTGGTACAATCATTTCTACGGTAAATCCGGCTAGGCAAGTTACCGCAGAAAGTGCAGCGAGACAAACGGAACAAAGCGCAGAGAATGCGAGTAGTAAAGTTACGGTTTCTTTAGGTCAAGAAATTGTTGCTTTAAAAACGGAAATAGAAGCCCTAACTAAAGCTAATTCTCAGTTAGATACAGGGGTGTTTTTTATAGATTTGGATACAGGGAATTATCTAGATTTACAAGGTAATAAAACCTTTGCTGCTGCTAGTACAATTAAAGTTCCGGTTTTAGTTGCTTTTTTCCAGGATGTGGACGCAGGAAAAATTAATTTAAACGATACTTTAACTTTAGAAGCAGGGGATCTTGGTGATGGTTCAGGAGATTTACAATATCAACAATTAGGAACTACCTATACAGCTTTGGAAGTGGCAACCAAGATGATTGAAATTAGTGACAACACAGCCACTAATATGATTATCCGGCACTTGGGAGGGAAAGAAGCTTTAAACTCCCGTTTCCGTAGCTGGGGCTTAACTGCAACCGTAATTAATAATCCCTTACCAGATATCGAAGGAACCAATACCACCAATCCTCAAGAGTTAGCTAATTTGATGGCTGTGATTAATCGAGGGCAACTAGTTTCGATGAAATCGGGCGATCGCATCTTAGATATTATGGAAATGACAGCTAATGATAGCCTCTTGCCCCAAGGTTTAGAGCCTGGAGCAACTATTGCCCATAAAACAGGTAATATAGGCTCTTTAGTGGCAGATGTAGGTCAAGTGGATATGCCCAGCGGAAAGCGTTACATTGCTTCAGTGATGGTGAAACGTCCCCGCAACGATTCTAGCGCCCAACAACTAATTCAAGAAATTTCCCGCGTTGCTTACGAGCATTTTAATCAACCAACAGCTCAACCAGATGTTACCACAAGTCCTAGGAGGACATCGGGTTCGGTAGCGAGGAATTAATAATGGCTAACGCCTAACTGTGCAAAGGAATTTGATGTATGAATACAATTCCAGTTATTATTCCCCAGACTCTTAAAGTAACCCAACAACAGTTTGAACAACTGGCGATCGCGAATGGAGAGGTACGACTCGAACGTAGTGCTACAGGAGAATTAATTACTATGCCACCCACCGGGGGAAATACAGGAAAACGAAATATTGATCTTACCTTTCAGCTTCAGGGATGGACTCGTCAAACCAAGTTAGGAGTTGCTTTTGATTCTTCCACTGCTTTTAAGCTTCCTAACGGTGCAAATCGTTCTCCTGATGCGGCTTGGGTGAGTCAACAAAGATGGGATGCCTTAACAACAGCACAGCAAGAAACTTTTCCTCCCCTTTGCCCTGATTTTGTCATTGAGTTGCGTTCTAAGAGTGACAACATGGAACCTTTACGCAAAAAGATGCAGGAATTTTTAGAGAATGGTTTGCGTTTAGGATGGTTGATTGATGCTAAAAACAAACGAGTGGAAATTTATCGCCCAAATCAGGAAGTTGAGGTATTAGAGTCTCCTGTAAGTTTATCAGGAGAAGAGGTTTTACAGGGTTTTGTACTTGATTTACAGGTTGTTTTTGGATAAGTTACAAAGTTTTAGTTTTGAAAGTAATAGCTCACGGGGTGACAAGGAACTGGAACAGCCTGTAAAGAGGAAGAAGCAGCAGAAAATGCTAAAAAAAGGAGGGTAAGCTAATTGGGTTCTACCGAACATAGGATGTAAGATTAGTAGTTGAAGTGCCAAGTCAAAATGCTCCTCAGAGAGAAGTTTTCAAAGTTCCTGAATCCGTAACCTCTCCTTTTAATCAACTTCAACTTGTTATTAATTCCTTCCACTACTCCTTGAGTTGTACGGGAGTCAAAGTAGGCTATAATCTCTCCCATCCAACGCCTTATTGTCCCACAACTTTTTGGGAAATACGAGTAAGCTTGAGCGCACCAATTAGCTATTTCTAATAATCCTTCACTCCAGTCTTGGCTCTGTTAAAATATATTTCTAAATTCCTCTTTTAATCTGTGCATTTTACCCAGAAGAGGTGAGACTTTATTGACTTGGTTCAATTTAATCTTTTGCTCTTCGCTCAAGTCTAATTCATTAAATTTCTTGCCACATTGCGAGCATCTCATTTGGCGACGATTAATTTTGAGATACACTGGTTGAGTTGCCCAAGGTAAATCTCTAATCGTTAGCTGATTATTCTGATGGAGTTTTTCAGTTATTGCACCGCAGTTAGTGCAGGTAGCTTTTTTCTCTATTTTTTCTATGTGTAAGACTATGCCTATACTCTCTATACACTGATAATGTTTAACGGTAACTCCTTCTAATTGAAGTAAGTTTGTCATGAGGTTTAGTTGAGGATTCGATGGCATTTGTATAAGTTAAGTCTAAATAGTAGTTTTATTTTTACTATCATTTAATCTTTGAAAGAGCTATAATGCAAGCTGGATAAACTTTATAGACATAAAACTATATATTTAAAGCTTGAGTATCTATTTTCTTGTTTTTTGCTTTCACATTGCAAGTTCGGTAGAACCAAACTTTCCAAATTGATGAAGGTGGAGTCATTGAAGAAACTTTTGTTTTGGATGAGGGCAAAACTATTACTGCTGCACAAGAAGAACAGACGGTTTTTTGGAACTTGGCAACAGGTGAAGAAATTGGTCGTGTTGAAGGAAAAATGTATAACTTTTTTGAGGTAGACAACAGAATCATCACCTATACGAAGGAATTAATACCTATTCCACAAAGTGAAGAAACAGAGCAAAATTCAAACCAACCAAATTCCCAAGCATTTTGGAGTATTCCTACCACTTTGGTATATAGATATCCAGAGTTAGACTCAAAGTGTAAAATGCCTATTTTTTTTGTACCAGAAAGTGATTATTTTCGTTCATCTCCAGATGGTCGCTACTTAGCTATTCCTGGTAGCAACCCCAAGCCACAGGGTGAATTTGCTTCTTCTGGGAGAGTTTTGTCATCTTCTGAATTGTATGATCTTCAAAGCTGTAGCGAGGTTAATATTGCAGAACACCTAGCCCTTAGACTGACTAATGTAGGAGAGTTTTCTGCTGATTCAAGATACTACCTTATGCAGAATGCTTCTTTTCGTGTTGGCAACCATACTGCTTTCGGTGCAATCAAATTTAATCTGCAAACTGGCGAGATTGTAGAGAAAATTCCTGAGAGAATCTGGGATTAGTAACCTGCTAAACAGAGGGTAATCTTTCAATCATCCCCAGGTATAGTAAATCAAAAACATTGATATTTCTTAATCAAATAGATTGTAATTCAAGTAAATCCTCTCAAGAAAATTAAATACGGTTTTTATAGTCTGATAGAGGAATTAAATTAATGGGGTTTCTTCAAACTAAAGACACTAAAATAGAGAGCATTTATTACTAGCCACTTTTTAGTTTATACAAGGTTAGGAGGGTAAACAAATGACATCTTCTGAAGCAGATGGCATCAAGATAAAAATTATCGAACCAAACTTAATAGTCCGACCTATTCGTGAGAACAGAAAGGAAGTTAAGACTTGCTTACAAATTCATGTAACTATTAGCAACAATCTACCAAAGCTTTTCCCCTTTGTTTATGATCTGTTAACTCCAGAATTACTCACACCGCAAGGACAAATACTACATCCCCAAAAGCTAATCAATCGACAAACCATTCCCCATCAATATTACGGTATGGGAATTCCTCATCAAGCGACTTTAAGGTGCTATTTAATTGCCGAGGTTTCTTGGGACAACAACTTACTTAAACTTCAAGGCTATATCTCAAATCCCAACTCATTGTTCCGGATAGCTCCTTACTATTGTTGTTCTTTTGAGGCTCTACAACTAGGAGCATACCAATTAAAGTTTACATACTCAAGTCCTAAAGAAGAATTCTTATTCTTTGATGCTAGGACGAGGGAGGAGGCTAGCAAAGTACAAACTTCGGTGACAAATCTGCTCTTCACCTCTTGGGTAAACCTGCAACTTGTTGAACCTGTAGAGTCCAATCAAAACGCCGTAGAATATGATTAGGAAAGAGTGCTATCCAGCAAGGAGTTTAACTTCCTCTTCTGAAAGAGTCTTTGAACCCACTTTCATACTTGCGATCACGGCTTTTGGTTTAGGAGTTGTTTGGCGGGATAAGAAAGGTAAGAGTAGAGAAATTTCCTGAAGAGATTTGGGATTAGCCACTGCTAAACAATAACTCTAGTCATAAATGTTTGGAAAAATGAAAAAAGCAAAAATTCTCATAATTTTAAGTATACTTTCTCCAATATTACAAGTTAATTCGCAGGTTCTAGGGGCCGCTCTCACTCCAGTAGACAAAATCAGTTTCGATCCCATAGTTGAGAATGATAAAGTTGGCGATCTAACGCTTAAAGTTGCTCCTTATGCTGACCAGAATGGTGTATTGACAGGAGATTTTGGAATTAAGGGAGAATTTAAGTCAAGTACTAACGAGTCTTATGCTGATTTTTTACAAAACACTCTTAATGGAGCAATAGGTATTAATTGGTTACAAATATGGAATATCGAACCAAATTTTCCGGGCTTAGGAGTTGTCTGGCGAGGTAAAAAAGGTAAGAAGTGAAACTTACTTACACCATACTTTATTGCCTTAGCATCATCCTCATTGAACCTTGGGGTAACAGTCGCGGCGATATTTGGACGGAACCGAAAATCTTAGTCCTGTTGTTAATAACTCTCCTTAACCTTTCTCTGCTTTGGGAAGAAAGGTTAAACTTAATCATCCCCCGCAATTGGAAAATAACAGCCCTTCTTTGGTCTATTTTCCTTACCATTGGCTTCATTGCTACCCTGCAAAGTCCTTTCCCCAATACCTCCTTATGGGGACAAGCACAAATGGGAGATGGTTGGTTGTATTGGTGTTTGGTGGCTGGTTTTGCCCTTAGCAATGGCTTGCTGCTAACGTTGCGGCCAGAATTGCTACGCTGTCAATATTGGCGTTTAATTGGTGGGGGAGTTATCTTGGCGATCGCAATTTTCCCTCAAGCTATTAATTGGCAAATTGACTACACCGCTACAACAGGTCAGTTGCTTAAAGATAATATCCTTGTTAGTACCATTTTTCGTAACCAGCAACCCATTGGTTTTTATTCCCATCGTGGTCATGCTGCTATTGTGTTAGTTAAAGAGAAACTCTCCCTACCTACAAAGCCCATAACCTAGTTTTAGACACTACCTTATCAGTGGGAATCTTCGGAACAATAACTTATCTTTTTCTTATTGGCTACTGTTACTGGCAAGTTAAGCATTCTTCTTATTGCGGTATAGAAACTGTTGCGATCGCCTACTTTATTTTCACTCTAACTTGGTTTGAATGCGCCCAGTTTAGCCATTTAGCTTGGTGGGCGCTTTCTCTATCTTCATTCCCCCTCGTCTCTCCGTCACTATTCAAGTAAATTGAGCATCAGGCAAATCATCCAAAGTCTGCCAAACTTTTTGTAACAAGGCATCAAGACCCATTCTCGCCACCGCAGAAATACCAAAGATAGGTGCAGCAGTTAATTGAGAAAGTTCTTCTACAATTAGTTCATAGGTTTCTTCATCCACCGCATCTAACTTATTCAAACCAATAATTTGCTGTCGCTCTGCTAAACTGTGTCCGTAAGCTTGCAATTCTGCTTGAATAGTTTGATAATCGGCAATGGGGTCATTTGCTGTCAGATCAATTAAGTGTAACAACAGGCGAGTACGTTCGATGTGACGTAGAAAGTCATGACCCAATCCTACTCCGGTATGAGCGCCGGCAATTAAACCGGGAATGTCTGCAAATACTGTTCCATCCCCCGTCGGCTTACGAACTACCCCCAAGTTGGGTACTAAAGTGGTAAAAGGATAATCAGCTATCTTAGGACGGGCAGCGGAAAGGGCAGCAATTAAGGTAGATTTACCAGTATTAGGTAAACCGATAATGCCCACCTCTGCTAAGAGTTTTAACTCCAAGCGCAGACTGTTAATTTCCCCTGGCAAACCGGGTAAAGCATATTCCGGCGCTCTATTACTATTACTTAAAAAATGTTGATTCCCCAAGCCTCCTTTGCCTCCTTTGACGGCGCAAAAAGTTTGTTGGGGTGTCACCAAATCTCCTAAGATTTTTCCACTCTCAAGCTCGTAAATGACTGTACCACAAGGGACTTCTACAATAAGATCATCTCCTGAAGCCCCAGTACGATTATTTGGCCCGCCTCGCTTACCGTCATCTGCTTTAAAATGACGAGCATATTTAAAGTCCAAAAGAGTTTGCAAGTTTTCTACGGCTTTGAAAAAAATTGAACCACCCCGCCCCCCATTGCCTCCTGCGGGGCCTCCTGCCGGGACGTATTTCTCCCGGCGAAAGGCGACTATTCCATCACCGCCTTTACCTGCTTCTACTTCTATTTCTGCTCGATCTATGAACTGCATTTATTTTTAAGTAATCAGTAATAAGTTATACCACTTCCGGAAGTTACAGTAACAAAGATTTAGTGATTTCCTAATTATCCCGGAAAACCAACGTAAACCCTAATTCATACCTAAACATCAACCAAGTTTTTTAAACTATAAAAATATGAAAAATTAAAATTGAGGAATTTTGCTTGATAGAGATGTAGTTATTCCATTATTTTCTCGTTGCCAAATAATTTTTTAGGGGGTTGCTACCATGTTTTCCATTTATATTTTGACCTATAACGAAGAACAAGAGATTGCTGCTTGCATTGAATCAGCACTGTTATGTGATGATGTTATTGTTGTAGACTCTTTTAGCAGCGATTCCACCATAGAAATTGCCCAGAAATATTCTGTACAGGTTGTACAGCATCATTTTGAAAGTCATGGGCAACAGCGTAGTTGGATGCTAAAGTCTGTACCGAGTAAGTACCAATGGGCTTATATCTTAGAAGCAGATGAACGGATGACTCCAGAATTATTCCAAGAATGCTTACAAGCAGTACAAGATGCTCAGCACGTTGGTTATTATGTAGCCGAGCGGGTTATGTTCATGAATGCTTGGATACGCCATAGCACCCAATATCCTCGCTATCAACTGCGCTTGTTACATAAAGATTATGTTTGGTTTGATGATTATGGCCATACAGAAAGGGAAGTCTGCAAGGGTTCTACAGGTTTTTTACAACAGACTTATCCCCACTACACTGCCGGTAAAGGCTTTAGTCGTTGGCTAGAAAAACATAATCGTTATTCTAGCGATGAGGCCCAAGAAACCGTTAAACAGTTGTCCCAAGGTAAGGTTGATTTAGCGGCTCTGTTTTTTGGGGCTACGGAAGTAAAAAGGCGACGGGCCTTGAAAGATTTATCTTTGAGAATACCTGGTCGTCCTGTGGTACGTTTTATTTATATGTATGTGTTTTTAAAAGGCTTTTTAGATGGTCAAGCCGGTTTTGTTTGGTGTCTTTTACAAGCTTTTTATGAATATTTAATTACTCTCAAAGTTTGGGAAATACGAAACAATCAATCTAGCTCAACTATGAAGCAAGAAGTTGATTTTGAACCAAATGATTTAGATTATGATTCCCAAGAGCTAAATTCTTTACAATTAGAAGTTTAATTTCAGCTTGAGTAATAGCTCAAAAAAATGTAGAGACGCTCAAGAAAACGTCTCTACGAAAAGATTTTTTTATTTTGGTTTAAGTTAATTGAGTTTCAAGTAATCGAGTTCAGCTTTTATTTGACTAATCAAAGTTTCATCACCATTAGCACGAGCTACTTCTAAGCGACGTTGTATATTTTTACGGAGAGATTCGCGATAGTTATTAGCAGCCTGTTTAACATGTTCCCGACTTATATTTTTCATATTGAGCAGTTTTCAACAATTGATTTTAATTTGACAACCTTTATATTTATATTAGCATTTTCTTCAATAAATGTAACCAATTTGACAGAAATTAATATTTTTCCTTTCTGTTTTAATGCAACAGAGTTTATACTGATAATTAATTAAATGTTTGTTAAGATACCTAATTTTACTTAGTCTTTATGCTATCTACCTTTTTGAGGTGAAGCCCCTAGTACTGAAGCTCTTAATTAAGACTACAGTTATTCATAACACTTTATAACGCTATTTAAATCATTGGAAACAATCAGAATTGGAGTTATTTAGCGACTTAATGTAATCATTTTTAACAAACAAAACTTGGAGGGCAGAGTGTCTTTTAAACGGAAGTTACTATCAATTGATGGAGGAGGTATTCGAGGCATAATTCCGGCCAAAATTCTGGTGGAAATTGAAAAACGTACTCAAAAAAGCATCTTTGAACTCTTTGACTTAATCGCAGGAACTTCTACAGGAGGTATTCTGGCTTTAGGACTAACTGCGCCAGATCAAAAAGAAAACGGAAAGCCCAGATACACTGCCGAAGATTTACTCAATCTTTATCATCAAGAAAGTAAAAATATTTTCTACGAACCTTTCTTAGAAAGAATGACTAGCGCTGATGATTTAGTTAGGCCTAAATATTCTTCTGCGGGGAGAGATGAAGTCTTAAACCAATATTTCGGCAAGACTCCTATCAAAGAAGCTCTTACAGAAGTTTTAGTTCCTAGCTACGATATTGAACAAAGATTGCCAGTCTTCTTCACTAGTGATCCAGGAAAACAAGAAACTCGTTCCCCTCTTTTCCGGAAGATTCGTGATGGTTTCACCATGAAACAAGCAGCGATGGCAACTTCTGCTGCTCCTACTTATTTTAAACCTTATCGAGTTCCCACCACCCAAACTCGCAGCGGTTTTTATACCCTAGTTGATGGGGGAGTATTTGCGAATAATCCTACTGCTTTAGCCACCATTGAAGCTATTACCGACCTAAAACAAAATTCTCACCATCTTAATATTAATTCTATTTTAGTTGTCTCCCTTGGCACTGGCTCTCTGACTGGCGAATATGCCTATGAACAAGCAGAAAATTGGGGTTTACTAGGTTGGGTGAGGCCTTTGCTTAATATCACCTTAGATGGCTCCAGTGAATCCGTTGCAGTGCAAATGGCTCAACTCTTGCCGCCAGTTTACGAGCAGCCCCAACAATACTATCGTTTCCAACAATTTCTTGGTTCTAGTAACGATGATTTAGATGATATTAGCAATGATAACATCCAAAAACTAGAAGCCCTAGCAGAGCAAACAATTGCCGAAAAAACTGAAGAAATAGACTGTCTATGCCAGCAACTTTGCGAAATTAATTAATAAACCAAAAAAGTGCTAACTCTTCTAAGTGATTTTGGTTATCGAGATGTTTATGTTGGGGTGATGAAAGGTGTGATCGCCACCATAAACCCTCAACTAAAAGTAGTAGATTTAACCCATGCCATCCCCCCTCAAAATATTGCTGCGGCGAGGTTTGCCTTGCTTAATGCTTATGCTTATTTTCCTCCTGGTACAGTCCATGTTGCTGTTATCGATCCAGGGGTAGGAAGTCAGCGACGGGGTATAGCAGTTGAAATTGCAGAAGGTTTCCTGGTGGGGCCAGATAATGGTTTATTTAGTGGTATTCTTGCTCAATCTTCTGGCATTGCTGCTGTAGAATTAACTAACTCTCTATATTGGCGATCGCCCTTTCCTAGCCATACTTTTCATGGTAGAGATATTTTTGCTCCTGTGGGAGCGCATCTAGCTGGGGGTATTGCGTTAAAAGACTTGGGTAAGGAAGTTGAGGTTAATACTTTAGTGCAGCTACCCCTTTCTGCTTATAAGGTTAAACCAGAAAGAATTATTGCTTCTATTCAATATATTGACCATTTCGGTAACCTAATCACCAACATTCCTGCTAGGGAAGTCGAAGGGAAATCTTGGTTTATCGTCATCGGCAATCAAAAAATTCCTGCAACCCAAACCTATAGCGATAAAGCTTTAGGAGAAGTTGTCAGTTTGGTTGGCAGTCATGGTTGGATAGAAGTTGCCGTTAATGGTGGTAGCGCCAAGAAAGTTTTAGAATTAAACTGGGGAGATCAGGTTGAAGCAATAATGACCATTAAGCCTTAACTAATTGAGAAATTGTTTTAGCCATTTTGAAATCTTCTTCTGTTAAACCACCTGCATCGTGGCTAGTTAAGCTCACCGTAACTGTATTGTAAGAAATTTCTAAATCAGGATGATGCCCCGCAGATTCCGCTGGTTCGACTAGTTTGTTCACAAAATCAATGGCTGCGACAAAATCTTCAAACTTGAAAAGATGCTTGATTTTTTTGCCTTCTAACTCCCAACCAGATAATTGACTAAGATGTTTTGGGATTTCTGTTTTGCTAAGTAGTTGCGCCATTTTTTCAATGATTAGTTATGAGTTATCAATTTTTACATTACCCCCAAAAAACTATCCGCCCCCATAGTAAAGCACATTTAAGTACTTACATATGGGAGCGGTCTAGCGGGTCTTCTAGTTAGTATCTGGCTGCCGGAAGGAACTATAAATATTTAGCTTCCCAGCGCTTTTAGATAAAACGAGTCAAGCTTGATTCTTTAAAGAACAGCCCCGGCGCGCAGCCGATAAACTCCAACTAAATGACCCATGGTCATACTACTTTCAATCATGGGCATCACCTCCTTTCTACCTGAACGGTTTGAGTCTCAAAATTGTTTTGGGGTTTTTCCTTCCCCCTGATTAAGATAACACAGTTTTTTTATTAATGGCTAATTGCTAGTGGCTAGTGGCTAATAGCTAATCATTAAAGGACACTCTAAGTCACTCCATTTAATAACGAAAAGTTTGGTCAATACCGTAGGCTATGCCTAATCCTAAGCTTAGTAGGAAAAGTAACATCAAAATTCCACCGGGAATAAAGCCCAAAAGTCCAAAACCTCTCAAAATATACAAAGCTAAGGCGATCGCGGAGATAACCGCAAAAGGATAAGCAAAAATAGATTTATCTGGGCGAGGAGATGAACTCATAAAATTAGTTATTTCAATGATGTCTATGACAAGGGCAAGCCTTACTAATGATACCTAACGGCAACGGCAAGCTGAACAATGATCATTGGATTAATTTAGTGGGTGCTTCGGAAAAAATTAACGATTGTTTATAAAGTTGTGCAATTTTGTTTTCTAGGATTCAGGCAAATTCTCTTCGGCCCAGTTAAAAGGATGAATCTACGGGTTGGCCAGAGATAAACTGGTTCTATTTTATACACTTTTCTCCGTATCTCTAGGAAATATAGGGGTACAGAAGGTTGTTGGTGTGAAAATGTGTTTTTTGTTTTTTGTTACTATTTAATAAAAATAAAGACCAAAGAAGTCTTAACTAAGTATTGGAATATTAATAATGCTTTAGGAGTTAGATAAAACATTCATGTTCCCATTTGAGCTTGATCACTCGCTATAATAGCCATCTCCATTTAGAAACCCCCTTTCTTTTATGGAGAAGTTCGACAATAATGCCTAATGAAGACAAAAAAGCTTATATCTTCTGTTTCTAACGTCCGTAGCTTAAATAAACATTCACCATATATTCAATTAAAACTAGGAGACAACCAATATGAAACTGTCAGTTTATGGAAAGGGTGGAATCGGTAAATCTACAACAAGCTGCAATATCTCTGTAGCTTTAGCTAAAAGAGGTAAAAAAGTCTTGCAAATTGGCTGTGACCCCAAGCATGACAGCACCTTCACTCTGACAGGTTTCCTTATTCCTACCATCATCGACACCTTACAAGAAAAAGATTTCCATTACGAAGATATTTGGCCAGAAGATGTCATTTATAAAGGCTATGGCGGCGTTGATTGTGTAGAAGCAGGAGGCCCCCCGGCTGGTGCAGGTTGCGGTGGTTATGTAGTTGGGGAAACTGTTAAACTCCTCAAAGAACTCAACGCTTTTGATGAGTACGATGTTATTCTCTTTGATGTCTTAGGTGACGTAGTTTGCGGCGGTTTTGCGGCCCCTTTAAACTACTCTGACTATTGCATGATTATTACAGACAATGGTTTTGATGCTTTATTCGCGGCCAATCGTATCGCTGCTTCGGTAAGAGAAAAAGCCCGCACTCACCCCCTCCGCTTAGCAGGTTTAATTGGTAACCGTACCTCCAAGCGAGACTTAATCGATAAATACATAGAATCAGTACCAATGCCAGTGTTAGAAATTCTGCCTTTAATTGAAGATATTCGCGTTTCTCGCGTTAAGGGTAAGACTCTATTTGAAATGGCCGAAACTGATCCTTCCTTAAGTTACGTCTGTGACTACTATCTCAACATCGCTGATCAGGTTTTAGCTTTGCCAGAAGGTGTAGTACCCAACGAATCTCAAGATCGCGACCTATTCACTCTCTTATCAGACTTCTATCTCAACGACACCCTACCTCAAAAATCAGCAGAAGAAGAACTAGACTTGATGATGGTTTAATTTAACAGGGAGTAGGGAGTAGGGGAAAAGTAATAAGTAATAAGTAATAAGTTTTGAATATACTGTTCTCATTCCCTTTGACCCTTAACCTTTCTCCTAAAACTGTAAAATGAGTTTCTTTGAAAAATTCAAATCTGCTTTACAACAAAAATGGTTGGAATACTTTCAAGCTAACCGTTCTTGGATAGTTCTTCATTCTAGGGAAGATGTGGATACTCCTGATGGAGGCCGTCGCCCTTGTGCTTACCTAATTTTGGGGGCAATTAATGCAATGGAACCAAGAACTAGGGATTTAATGGTTCCCTTTTGTCAGCTAAACACAGATCCTGACAAAATAGTTGAAGTTTTAGGATTGCACTTTGACCCAGAAAAAGAATTAGTAAAACGCTCTGAAAAAACTATTCAAGCCCAAGAAACAGGAGTAATTCCTTTATTACCAGATTCAGAAGAATAAAAAATTTTACTTTGAGGATTTATTTAAAATGACCGTTGCCCAAGAATCAACCGCCTTAAACTTTGAGTGCGAAACTGGGAATTACCATACTTTTTGCCCCATTAGCTGCGTCGCCTGGTTGTACCAGAAAATTGAAGATAGCTTCTTTTTGGTAATTGGTACAAAAACCTGCGGTTACTTCTTGCAAAATGCAATGGGGGTAATGATTTTTGCTGAACCCCGTTATGCTATGGCGGAATTGGAAGAAGCAGATATTTCAGCCAAGTTAAATGATTACGAAGAATTAAAGAGATTGTGCCAACAAATTAAGCGTGATCGCAACCCCAGCGTGATTGTTTGGATTGGTACTTGTACCACCGAAATTATTAAAATGGACTTGGAGGGCTTAGCACCCAAGTTAGAAGGAGAATTAGGCATTCCCATCGTCGTGGCCCGTGCCAATGGTTTGGATTATGCCTTCACCCAAGGGGAAGATACCGTACTTGCAGCTATGGCGCAACGTTGCCCCAACCAAATCTCAGCAAGTGAAACTGAATCTGGCGATCGCAACGCTATCCAAAAACTTCTCAACTTTGGTAAAAAGAAAGAAGATGTTGCTGTCGAAGAATCAGAATATGTAGATCACCATCCCCTCGTCCTATTCGGTTCTCTTCCTGATCCTGTAGTTACTCAATTAAGCTTAGAATTGAAAAAACAAGGAGTTAGAGTATCGGGTTGGCTACCTGCGAAACGGTATACAGAGTTGCCAGTAATTGAAGAAGGTTACTATGTTAGTGGTGTCAATCCTTTCCTTTCTCGCACTGCCACTACCTTAATGCGTCGTCGTAAGTGTAAGTTAATTGGCGCACCCTTCCCCATCGGCCCTGATGGTACAAGGGCTTGGATTGAGAAAATCTGTTCCGTTTTAGGTATTGAACCCCAAGGCTTAGAAGAGAGGGAAGCAAAGATTTGGTCAACTTTAGAAGACTATCTCCAAATCATCCGTGGTAAGTCTGTTTTCTTCATGGGGGACAACCTCTTAGAAATTTCTCTAGCACGTTTCCTTGTCCGTTGCGGCATGACAGTCTCAGAAATTGGTATTCCTTATATGGATAAGCGTTACCAAAAAGCCGAACTAGATTTCCTCAGTAAAACCTGTCAGGAAATGGGTGTTCCCACACCAACAATTGTGGAAAAGCCTGACAACTACAATCAATTGCAACGGATTAAAGAAATACAGCCAGATTTAGTAATTACAGGCATGGCCCATGCTAACCCCTTAGAAGCAAGGGGTATTAATACTAAATGGTCTGTAGAATTTACCTTCGCCCAAATCCACGGCTTTACTAACGCTAGGGACATCCTTGAATTAGTAACTCGTCCTTTACGTCGCAATAACAACCTTAAGGATTTAGGTTGGGATAAATTGGTTAAAGAAGCAACAAATGTTTAAATTTTTACTCTCTTGAGTTGACAGAAAATCATAGGGCTTATAATCTCCCTCCTTTTTCGAGAGAAAGGGGGGAATTTTTGCTCTGAAAAATAGGGAAATACTATAATTTAGAAGCTTGGAATAGTAGTAATTTAATAACATTACCTACAATGACTAACATTAGCCTCAGTTTAAGGCCTTTAGTTGAGGAACTGACACGTGAACAGTTTTATGAGCTATGCCTGGTAAACAAAGAAATTGCTATGGAACGTAGTCCAACAGGAGAGTTAATCATTATGCCCCCAGTTGGTGGTGAGAGTGGAGAAAAAGAAGCAGACTACATTATTAATTTAGGTATTTGGAATCGTCAGGCAAAACTTGGTAAGGTTTTTAGTTCTTCAACTGTTTTCAAATTACCCAATGGAGGCGATCGCTCTCCTGATGCAGCATGGGTAGAACTAGAGCGCTGGAACGGTTTAACCGGAGAAGAAAAGAAAAAATTTCCGCCACTGTGTCCGGATTTTGTGATTGAACTACGTTCTGAGAGTGATCGCCTCAAACCCCTTCAGGAGAAAATGCGTGAATATCTTGCTAGTGGGCTGCGGCTGGGATGGCTAATTAATCCCCAGGATCAATTAGTTGAGATTTACCGACTGGATCAGGAGGTAGAGATTGTCGAAATTCCTGCCATAGTTTCAGGGGAGGATGTGTTGCCAGGTTTTGTTATGGAAATTATTTCTTAGCTGTAGTTACAAAAATGTCAACGCTACGCCTTAGCTTGGAAAGTTAGCGCTCAACTGCAATTCCCTTAATTCAACTTACCGTTACCTGTAGGAACAGCTTCTGGACTTAAGGGATCGGGATCGCCTTCGCCAATCTCCTGACGATCTTCTTTGTCACCCAATAATTTACCTAACCAATGTACAAGGTTATCTACATAGGTAAACAGTACTGGTACAACCACTAAAGTCAAAAGAGTAGAAGTGGTGAAGCCGCCAATAACTGCGATCGCCATGGGACTGCGTACCTCCCCATCTGCCCCCAATTCTAAAGCAATGGGTATCATGCCAGCCACAGTAGATATAGAGGTCATCAAAATTGGTCTTAAGCGAGATACTCCTGCCCCCACAACAGCTTGAAACTGCTTTTTACCTTCTCTTTGACCGGAAAGGGCAAAATCTACTAGGAGAATCGCATTTTTCGTTACTAATCCCATCAACAAAACAATACCAATTAAAGCAAATAAACCTAACTCTTTTTGCGTCACCAATAAACCCAACAACGCACCACCAATAGAGAGGGGTAAGGCAACTAAAATTGCGAAGGGATAGAGAAAGTTGTTGTACAACAGTACCAGAATTACATAAATACAGAGAACTGCTAAACCCAAGGCACTACCAAAGCGAGTAAAGATATCTCTCATGATTTCTGCTTCACCGAAGGGTTCTTCTGAAACATCAGGTGGAAGGGGATTTATAGCAGGTAAAGCCTTCACCTGATCCAAAGCATCCCCCAAAGAAACACCTTCTAAATTCGCTTCCACCAAAACCTGACGGCTACGATCTAAACGTTCAATTTCTGCGGGACCACTGCCTAAACGAATATTAGCTACAGCAGTGAGGGGAACTAAGCCACCGCCATCGCCACGGGGAACCATGAGATTTTTAAGAGTTTCTAGGTCGTCGGTAGCATCAGAGGCAATTTTAACCCGGATAGGAATTTGACGATCAGCAAGGTTAAATTTAGCTAAATTAGACTCACTGTCACCAATCAAAGCCAAAGAAGCGGTACGGGAAATTGCTTGTACCGAAACACCTAAATCTGCTGCCCTAGCCGCATCTGGTTCAATGATAATTTCTGGTTTCACCAAACTCGTACTAGAAACCACCTCCACTAAACCAGGAATCTCTTTCATTTGACTTTCCAAAGCTTCAGCAGTTTCGTTTAAAGTTTCAGCATTTTCACTTTGCAAGACAATAGATAGTTCTTTGCTACCTCCTCCAGGCCCTTGACTCTGGAAGCTTACCCTTGCCCCAGGAATACGAGCAAATTCTTGACGCATTTGTTGCTCAATTTCTCTTTGATGCAAGTCTCGTTCGCTTTTGGGTACAAGGCTAACAACCGCAGTACCTTGATCAACACTGTCACCCCCTAATGTTCCTAAAACACTTTTAATATTAGGATTAGGTAAGAGTATTTCATTCAATTGTGCCAATACCGCTTCGGTTTCTTGGAGTTGCGAACCCGCAGGAAGATCAATACTAACAATGCTGATGCCAATATCCCCACTATCAAACAAACCTTTGGGGATAAACTGGATAAGTTGCAAACTACCGATAAAAAAGACTACGGCAACAATTAAGGTGGTAATGCGATGTTTTAAAGACCAAGTAAGGAGGTTGCGGTAGGGATGGAAGCGTTTTTGAGGAGGTTTGTGGTGGCCATTACCATTAAAATTGGGGTTATGACCATTAGTTTCGGTATTAGTATATTTAGGTTGCAACAAATAGGCACTTAGCATCGGAGTCATCGTTACCGCCACTAAGGTAGAAAACATTGTCGAAACCGCAACGGTAATCCCAAAAGGTTGGAAGAATTGACCAGGTATACCTCCCATAAAAGCTACAGGAACAAAAACCGCCACAATAGTAGCAGTGGTAGCAACTACTGCTAAACCAATTTCCCGCGCCCCATCTAAAGCTGCTTTGAAGGGCCTTTTTCCCATTTGTAAATGCTGGTCGATGTTTTCAATCATACAAATGGCATCGTCCACCAAGTTTCCTACCGCGAGGGCTAAAGCCAAAAGAGTCATACCATTAAGGGTATAATCTAAAGTCTTCATGACCATGAAAGTAGGAATCATCGAAAGAGGCAAAGCTAAGGCAGTAATTAAAGTAACTCGCCAATCTCGCAAAAATAACCACACTGTGACGATGGTCAACAAACAACCTGCAATCAAAGCCCCAATGGTCGCTTGATAAGAAGCCCGCACTTCATCAGCACGGGTAAAAATCAGTTCTTGCTTAATATCTTCTGGTAAAGTTGTTTTCAGTTCCTCAACTTTCTTTTTAACCCCTTCTTCTACGGTGACGAGGTTGCTACCTGTACTGCGAAGAACAGAGTAACTGACTACAGGTTCACCGTTTAAATAAGCTGATTGCCTGGGGTCAGCAAAACTATCAGTTACTTCCCCTAAATCACTCAAACGGACACTATCACCGTTAGGCAGAACGATACCATAATCTTGCAAATCTTCAACAGTTTCGGCACTACCTAAAGTAC
This sequence comes from uncultured cyanobacterium, assembly GCA_963793425.1. Lineage (GTDB taxonomy): Bacteria > Cyanobacteriota > Cyanobacteriia > Cyanobacteriales > CAWCAG01 > CAWCAG01. The sequence goes on from CAWCAG010000005.1 coordinate 1,359,033, forward strand.
GAACATTTTGTTCTCCCCCGCCAATTTCTGAGCGCCCACTAGGTAAGTTAATATTTAAGCTACGGATCTGGTCGTTAACTTGGGTTGCTGTAATACCATAGGCTTGTAGGCGAGAAGGATCAAGATCAACACGAATTTCTCTATCTACCCCGCCTTTACGATTAACCTCAGCAACTCCTCTCACCGTTAATAAAGCGCGACTAATTTTGCGGTCTACCAGATCGCTTAACTCTTCTACTGAACGCTGAGGGGAAGAGACAGCATAGGTCATAACCGAACCACCAGCAAACTCTAAACGACTGACAATGGGGTCGTTGACATCTTGGGGTAATTTGCTACGAACTTGAGATACCGCGTTACGGACATCATTAGTAGCCCTGTCTGTATCTGTATCTAAAGTAAATTCAACAACTGTAGTTGAACTTCCTTCTACCACTGTAGAAGTGATTTTATCTATATTCCCCAATCCCGCTACCGCATCTTCAATTTCTTTGGTAACTTGATTCTCCAATTCCGCCGGCCCCGCCCCAGGTTGCCCCACACTAATAATTACCGCCGGAACATCAATATTTGGTTCACTATCTATCCCCAGTTGCAGAAAAGAAAAGATACCAAAGATTCCCAAAACCAGAAACATAACAATGGTGGGAACCGGATTTTTAATTGACCAAGAAGAGACGTGGAAAGACATTTTTTTAGGGATTTAGGGAACGGGGAACAGGTAAGGAGTAATGGGTAATAGGTAGATCCTTAATCGTCTAAAAACCCTTCAACTACATCTACTTTGTCGCCATCTTTGAGATAGGATACGCCTTTAACTGCGATGGAATCGCCTTTATTTAAACCACTTTTAATGTGAATTTGGTTGTTAGGTAAAGGATCACCGAGTACAACCTCCTTCGCTTGGGCAATATTTTTTTCATTGAGGACAAATACTTTGCCACTACCATCAGCTTGAGGTAAAACAGCTTCTGAAGGCACTTTCACCCCCATTGCTGAAGACGTAATAATGTTACCTCGCAAAAACATTCCTGGACGCAGGGTTCCTGTATCTGGTAAAGGCACTTTAACAATCGCCTGACGAGATTCTTCATTGACTACGGGGTCTATTTCCCGAACCCTAGCGGCCATATCTACTCGACTATCTCGGTCAGAAGTAACCTCAACCCTTTGTCCAACTTCAATCTGAGATAACTGAGTTTCAGGAACTTTGAGTTGTAATTCCAAGTTACCGTTGGCCGTCATTTTAAACAAAACTCCAGAGGCCACTTTACCAACATTAACAGGAACTTCTGTAACCTTACCGCTCACCGGAGCAAGTACACGGGTATCCTGGAGTTGGGCTTCAATGGCGGCTACTTGCCCCTGGGCCTGTTCTAATTGACCTTGGGCTTGAGTTATTACCTCTGGGCGTTCCCCAGCTTCTAATTCCTTAAGTTGCTCTTTCGCTTGGGCTAAACTAGCTTTAGCTTCTTCAAGATTACTAACCTTGCTATTATATTCGTTAATACTTTCATCTAAAGCATCTTTAGAAATAGCCCCTTCTTTAGTAAGATAACGATTACGATCAACTCGCTTTTGAGCTAAACTTTTATCTGAATCTGCTGTATTCACCCTTGCTTGAGCGCTGATTACACCTTGTTTCGCCCTAGCTAATTCTTCAGAACGAGAACCATTTCTAACTTCCGCTAAACGAGCTTCGGCTTGCAACACAGAACCCTTAGCCTGGGTAAGCTGTGCCTGTAGCTGGGAGTTATCCAAGACAGCCATTTCTGCCCCTTCTCTAACATAGTCTCCTTCTTGTACTGAAACTCTTTCCACTCGCAAGTTGGAAGCAGGAGAATAAACTTCAATATCTTTGAAAGGAGCAATAGTACCAGTCGCTTCAATAGAACTACTCACTGTACCTAATTCTACCTCCATCACCGTGGCACTTTGACTCGATGTAGAAGCAGGAGGTGCTTCTTCCTGGTTAGGAGTCTCTTCCTGGCTTGCCCCCAAAAAGCGACTTCCTACAAGAGCAAGTAAAATGCCCATGAACATACCCAAAAACAGACCCCGTTTGCCAGAAAGCCAATTGGTTTTCTTAACTGCTTCTGTTTCTTCAGTGGGTGTTAAGACAATTTCAATTTCTTGTTCGTCAATCTTTTGCTCTGTTGCTGAGATAGAGGTTCCTGGGGTTCGGTTTTGCTCGTCTTCTGGGGCTATTTGAGTCACGACTGGTTTCTTCCTTTGTTGGCAGTTGAGCTATTAAAGTGTTTGTTAAAGGAGGATGATCTTAAGATAAATTTAATATATTTCAATATTACTTAATATACCCTATTATCAAGAATTTTAGAGCAATTAATAAGTGAACACTTACTTAAATTATAATCAATTGTTTGATTCCTATAGAATAGGCAAAAGGTAGAGATTTTTGGTAAGAGGAACTGATACCATAACGGTTAATTAAATAAGGAGTGGCATCCATGAAAATATTGCGTAGCTACAGCAAACCTCTAACCTATCTAGGTTTGCTTTCCCTGGCAATTATCCCTTTCTCTTCAGCCCTAAGTAACTCTGTAGCAGCGAAGGAGAATCCTTTAGAAATTGCCCAAGTCCAGCCTATTCCCCCCAGACAAACCATCTGCCGTAAAATTGCTGCTACTCCCTCCGGCATTACCGGACCAGGAGTTCCCTATTATCGTCAACCCACAGCAGTACAAAGCGGAGATCCTATCGGGCGCTATCCTATTGGTAGAGAAGTTAAATTAGTCGTTCCTCGCCAAGAAAGGCGGGTTTTTGATACAGACCGCCCGGATTTTGAATATGTAATGATTTTAGCCATTGAAGGTCAAACTGCTGAAGTTTGGTTTCCGGCTAACGTAGCCCGTAGATTTGGTGGTCCCCCTGTCGAAAAAGGTGCTTTAGTGATGTGTAATAATCCTGGAGTCCAGCAAACTAGTCCTGCTAATACTCCCGTCCGAGGCCGATGGTGATTTCATTTATCATTGAACATTTATCATTTATCAGTTGTTGGCTTGGTTTTAGAAACAGCTACACATTTTGGTCTTTCTTTTTACTAAGTTCTAATACAACGGTTTTTTGTTTGGGCCAGAGTTTACCTGTGGGGGCATCTACTACTTCTTCATCGCTACAAGCCTCTGATACCATAGCTGTTGTGGTTTCTCCTCCCAGGATTTTAGATAAGCTGGAATTGCCACCATTGGGGGAAGCTGACCAATTTTTACCAGATCAACCAATTCCTGGGGGAGTAAATGCTTACGGCACTCAGATAATTTTGAGTTTGAGCGATCGCCTAGTTTATTTATATCGTAATGGTCAACTTCAAGTCAGCTATCCTGTGGCCATTGGTAAACAGGGCTGGGAAACCCCTTTAGGTGATTTTCAGGTGCAACAAATGATTGTCGAACCAACTTGGGAGAATCCTTTTACCGGAGAGTTAATTCCACCAGGAGGAAATAATCCTTTAGGGAAAAGGTGGATTGGTTTTTGGAGTGATGGCAAAGATGTTATTGGTTTCCACGGCACTCCCAACGAAAAACTAATCGGGCAAGCTGTTTCCCATGGTTGCGTAAGAATGCGTAATGAAGATGCGATCGCTTTGTTTGAACAAGTAGAAGTGGGAACCCCTGTTACTGTTATTAGGTAATGGGTAAGCTGTTATGCTTTTAAATTAGTTTGCAAGGGGAGGGGAGTAGGAAGTAGGGAGCAGTAAGGAAATGGGGAAAATTTGGTTAATGCAAAAATCCCTGTTTAAATGCGTCTTAGTTTAATAGGTTTATATGATAGGGAATTACACTATTAATTTCGCGCCGTTGTTTACCATTGATGACGAAAAGTTTGCTTTGCTTTGTCGTCATAACCCAGGTATCAAATTTGAAAGAAACCATCAAGGAGAATTGATTATTATGGCTCCAACCGGAGGAGAAAGCGGCATACGAAATACTGATTTAACTGGGCAATTTTGGCTTTGGAATCGCCAAAACAAATTAGGTAAAGTATTTGATTCTTCAACTTGTTTTCGCCTTCCTAATGGTGCTAACCTTTCCCCTGATGTTTCTTGGATTAAACAAGCAAGATGGGATAAATTGACTCCTCAGCAAAAAGCAACTTTTCCTCCCCTTGCCCCTGATTTTGTCTTAGAATTAATGTCTCCAAGCGATAATTTGAAAGATACTCAAAAAAAGATGCAAGAATACTTGGATGCTGGTGTTAAGCTAGGTTGGTTAATTAATCCCAAAAAACGTCAAGTAGAGATTTATCGTTTAGGGCAAGATAAAGAAGTTTTAGCACAACCAACTATATTATCAGGAGAAGATATTTTACCTGGGTTTATTCTCGATTTACAAATAATTTGGCAAACCGAGTAAAATCATTTATTACTTATTATTTAATAGCTAAAATAGGCTGTAACTCTTGGCTACTACTTGCTGCCTACTCCCTACTCCCTTGCCCCAGCAAGCAATATAAATGCCTGAGAGCTTAATTAATAATATTATTATTGAATTAGTTAGGATTGGTACAACCTATGTTTAAAGATGAAGCCGTATCTTCAGGCTTAATAGTCTTCCTCATTTTGCTTCTAGCCTTTGTTTCTGTGAGGATATCAATACCTTTAAGTATTGTGTTAGGTGCTATTGCTGGACTCTGTTGGGGATTTATAATTAACTGGCGACTAACGAAAGAGGAGCCTGGTGAAGCTTGGTCTAATAGATTAAATCGGGTTGTTAAAACCACCTCCGGCAAAGTTAATTTATCTGAAGCACAAAGAAGGGCTAGAGAACAGATAAAAAGTACGAGAATACAAGATAGCAGAAACGAACAAAACCAAGATAAGAATAAAAATAAGGGTGGAAATAAACTAATTAGACCTTTGGTTTTTTGGCGGAGAAAGAATAAGAATTAAGGACTGGGAGATGGGGTGACTGGGGAAAATGATTTTAATTTTGCCCCCAGTCTGTAATTGAGTTAGGGTTTGTCTTACTGAGCTTTTAACGTTTAGCTAACTTTTTCGTCTTCACTTTCCGTAAACGAATAGACTCAGGAGTAACTTCCACTAACTCATCGGTGGTGATATATTCCAAAGCCCTTTCTAAACTCATTTCAATGGGAGATTGTAGTTGTACTAATTCATCTCCACTAGCCGCACGGTGGTTGGTTAATTGCTTAGTTTTGGCTACATTAAGATCCAAATCTTGGGGACGGTTGTGTTCCCCAACAATCATACCTTTGTAAACTTTAATTCCGGGAGTGATGAAGAAAACACCCCTATCCTCAGCATTCTTTAAGGCATAGAAAGTTGCTACTCCTTCTTCAAAAGCAACAATTACCCCATTGCGGCGAGTCTCTAAATCTCCCATTAAAGGACGATATTCTAAGAAACTGTGGTTCATAATTCCTTCACCACGGGTTAAACGGAGGAATTCCCCTCGGAAGCCAATTAAACCCCTGGCAGGTATAACAAACTCCAATTGAGTACGTCCGTTGCCACCCACCTGCATATCCTGCATTGTCCCTTTACGCTGCCCCAAACGTTCAATGCAACTACCTACGGCTGCTTCAGGAACATCTACTACCAAATACTCGTAGGGTTCGCAAGGTTGCCCATTAATTTCTCGGTAAATAACCTGGGGTTGAGAAACTTGAAACTCATAACCTTCTCGGCGCATGGTTTCAATTAAAATACCTAAATGTAGTTCTCCTCGTCCAGAAACAGAGAATTTTTCTGTGGAATCAGATTCTTCAACCCTCAAAGCCACGTTGGTTTCCAATTCTCGGAATAAGCGTTCCCGAATTTGGCGAGAGGTGACATAATTGCCTTCCTGTCCAGCAAAAGGAGAATCATTAACGGAGAATGTCATTTGTAAGGTAGGTTCGTCTACCTTAATTAAGGGTAAAGCTTGGGGATCTTCTGGGGAGGTGAGGGTTTCGCCAATATTAGCATCAGCAAATCCAGCTACAGCAACAATATTTCCCGCCGAGGCTTCTTCGAGATCCACCCGCTTTAATCCGTCAAAACCCATTAATTTAGTCACTTTCGCTTTAATGGTTTTGCCTTCTTCTTGAACTAAAGCTACCTGCTGCCCTGCTTTAATAACGCCGTTATGGATTCTACCAATAACAATCCGCCCCACATAATCTGAGTAGTCCAAAGTTGTAACTTGTAGCTGCAATGGCTTAGTGACATCTCCTACCGGAGGGGGAACGTGTTGGAGAATCGCTTCAAACAGGGGCTGCATATCTACCCCTTCAGTTTCTAAATCTTCTTTGGCGTAACCTTCTAAGCCAGAGGCAAATAGATAGGTGAAGTCGCACTGATCATCATCGGCCCCTAATTCAATAAATAAATCTAAAACTTTATCTACTGCAGCTAAGGGATCTGCATGGGGACGATCAATTTTATTAACGACGACGATAGGACGTAGAGCCCTTTTCTAAGGCTTTTTTCAAGACAAACCTGGTTTGGGGCATTGGCCCTTCGTTAGCATCGACGATTAAGATACAACCATCTACCATACCTAATACTCGCTCAACTTCGCCCCCAAAATCAGCGTGTCCTGGGGTATCAACGATGTTGATTAGAGTATCTTTATAGCGAACAGCAGTATTTTTGGAAAGAATGGTAATACCCCTTTCTCGTTCCAGGGCATTGGAGTCCATGACGCAATCAGGAATCTCTTCCCCTTCGCGAAAGATACCGGATTGTTTTAATAAAGCATCAACCAAGGTTGTTTTACCATGATCAACGTGAGCAATAATAGCAAGATTGCGAATGGGAAGAGACATATTGAGAAGTCAAGGACGTTGATTTACGTTATCGATCTAAAGATTTCTTAATAATTCTAACTTGAATCAGCTATTTTCGGTAATAGTTACTAAAGAAGCAAATTAAAAGGAATAATGGAGGAGAAAATGAACTTTCACTTCTCCTGCTTGGCTAAAGGAACTGCCGTTTAAAACATAACCGAGATCCACAGCACTAAATAAACGACGTTCATAATGCCAACGCCAGCCTAATCCGGTTGACCAAATAGTATCTCCTTTCACTTCACCTGGTTGAGAGTTTTCCCGACTGTACGCACCAAAATCGGTGAAAACCAGAAAACGGTGATTCTCCCAGAAATTAGGGCTATAAAGTTCGATTGTCCCCCGTAAACCATTATCTCCGCTAACTTCTCGCTCTTGCAAACCACGAATAGAGTACCTGCCCCCTAATCCCAACTGTTCCCCTGATATTAAAGGTTCCCCGGCATATTGACCTTCTCCTTGTAGCTTTAGTTGCCAGCCACTCTCCCAGCTATACTGATAAACGCCATTAACCAACCAAATATCCCAGTCTGAATCTGCCCCAACTCGACTCAGGTTATAGGTTGAGTTGTCGTTTAAGTCGAATACCCCAGGAAGGTTATGTAAATAACTAACTCCCACCCTTAAATTCTCTTTTTCACCCTGAAAACTATATTTGTAGCCAACCTGGGCAGGAAAAGCGGCGACATCAACCCCAAAGTTAGTACCAATAAAATTAATCTCGTTGTTAAAGAAGCGATAATTTAAACCCAATTCCAAGCTATGTTGTTCTTGGCTACTGCGGTAAAGATTATGTAGCCAATTAATTCCTGTAGCAAAACCCTGTCCAGAAACATCAAAAAGATTAGCAATTCTCCCACTATCTACATCAGAGTAGCTGGCTGTAAAACTGATGGTATCTCCCCAAGTAGGAATAGGTGCTTGGTAGAATAAACCTATTTGAGTAACTTGCTCAATTTTTTCTGGGGATAGGCTTAAACTCAAAGCCGCGAGATGACCTTGGTTAAATAAGTTATGATTCTGGCTAACTAAGCTGAGGCGGGTATTACCAGTTGCTGCCGTGCCGCTATTATCTAAAGTAGCTTGCCAATATTGGGGGTTGCGATCTGTAACCTGAATCTCTACTTTCGCTGCTTTCTGCTCTAACTCAGCAGGGAAGATATTTAAAGTTAGCTGCCGCGAGGGGTTATCATTAGCGAGGAAAAGCTGTTGGGCTAGAACCTCAAAATCAACAAGGCTATCCTCTCGTAACTCTGGCAAAGCGGCACGAATATTAGCTTTATTGAAGTGTTGGTTGCCTGTTACAGAAATTTCTGTGATGGGAATTTCTCTGGGGGCTACAGGCGTTTCTTGAATCTCAACTTGAAAAATACCATCACCATCAGCATCTTCAGGTAAGCTAATTTGTACAGAGTGATAACCTGCTTCTCTGTAGGCTTCTAGTAAAGCAGCTTGAACGGCTTCTAAATCCTCTCCGCTGTTAAATACTTTAATTCGTTTCTGTAACTCTTCATTTGTCAGTAAAGCATTGCCTCTGAAGACGAAGCCTTGAATGTCTTGCTCAGGAAAAGTTTGAGCAACTAAGGGGGAACTTCCTATACAAATTAATAATAAACAACAAAAAAGCGATTCCATGAAAAAAAAGAGCAAAAGTAACCTTTAAAAAAAGATTTTAAGACACAACGCTCGAAGATTACATAAAATAAATAGGGTATGCTTGTTCACTCGACCTGCTAAGGATTTTAATCCTTAGCTCACAGCTTAAGATAACTTAAGCTGACTCCCAATCATTCATATCTGTCAATTTTAAACTGGGTTTATTGTAACTGGATTTCGTGTGAAATTATAGTTGCCTAATTTGCTGTTAATCAGCCATAACGCTCAAATTAAACAGGAAAAGCGGGCAAAATTGCTGGAATTTGTTTGATATCCTGCACAACTATGGCCTTAATTATCTGCCCTCTGGTGCGGTAAAATAATAAATCCTAATGAAAGTCCTTAGTTATCTTGATTTAACTAGTCTCTGAGCAAAATTCATTATTGGAGTGCAGCAGTCTTAGTAAAAAACCCTTTGCTCCTTGGTTTTGACTCATTAGGACAAACTTTTAAACCTTGGCTTACAAATAGAAAATACTAGATAAGTAACATATCTTAATCTTCCTAACCCGGCTGACGATCCTTTAAAATATTTTCCCTATATTGGTACTTTTAAAATGAAACTTCGGATTATTGAATGCTTTGATAGCAGTTTTACCATTGAACCACAATCACAAAAAGAACTTTTCCAACTTTTAAAAAACAAAGATTTCTTACAACAGATTAGCCAAGAAATTGATGGGCAGGCTGTGGAATTCACAGAATTACTTTTCCAGCCAGTTCCCTACAGTAAACAAACCCCCAAAGGAATGCCCCCAGAATTTGAAAAGTACCATGATTCTCCTGACTACGCCATCATCAATGTCCCCCCTAACTTCATGTTTAAAGCGAAAGTTTATAAGCCTAGTCGTCTCTGCGCTGTTTATCGCCAAACTAACTTAAATAAAAGCTTTAATTAAAATCAAGTTCTGCATTCTCTGTTCTTTAGCTCAATACCATGCCTTCTCAAACAGATATACCTTCCCTGGACACCTTAAAATATTATCCTTATCTTAATGATAAGGGTTATATCCCTGAAGAGTTCCAGGGGAAAATCGGCGTATATGCAATATTTGATAGTGAGAAAATTCTTCAATTTGTCGGCTATTCTCGTGATATTTATTTAAGCTTAAAACAACATTTAGTTCGCTGTCCTCAACAATGTCATTGGTTAAAAGTAGAAACAATTAATCGTCCTAGCCGCACTATTTTAGAAGAGATAAAACAAGCTTGGCTACAAAGTAATCAGGCTATTCCTGTTGGTAATAGTTCAGAAGAGGATAAGTGGCAGAAACCCCTTGATATTAAACCTCTGATGAGTGAAGAAGAAAAACAACAGTACGGCAAACTAGAAGAATTTGCTCAAACCAAGTTGCTCAAAAAAATCGCCCGGCGTTTTGAGGCAGATATTCTCCAAGAAATTGCAGCTAGGGGAGTAAAGATGGAATTACGTTTTAACCCTAAACTTAAAGAACAAGGTTTGTTGGATTTAAAATAAGCGATAAGCTGTCAGGTATTTAGATTGTATTGCGAGGGTAGGGGACACCGGAGCAGTAAAGACATCGGCTGTAGTATTCTAGCTCTTGAGGTAATTACAATGGAGCAGATTAACTAATGCCAGAAGTACAGCAAGGTCATACTTTCGAGGAAGATGAGATTTCCCTCATAGATATTCTTCGCTTTTTCAAAGACAACTGGCTTTTCTTAGCAGTAACTACATTAGGGCTGTCTACTCTAGCTACAACCATATCTCTATTGCAACCCAAAGAATATCAGAAAAAGTTAACTCTACAAATCCAACCCAATCCTGTCGCTATTGCCTCACTTACCCAACTAGATATTAATCAAGCAGGTCAACTCGCTACCACCCTGTTACAAAACCAGAAGCTAGATCAGGTAAGTTTAAAGCCACAGTATGATACTGTAACCCAACAGATTAACGTTACCTTAGAATCAGCCAACTCCCAAGCTCTCGACAATATTAGTGAAAAGCTCACTAGTGAATTAGAAACTAGCTTTCAACCAGAAATTCAAAACGACATTGAACAAAGCTTAGATTCTGTAGAACTACAACTAAATAAAAATCAGCAGATACTAGAACAAATAGAAAGACAAATTACTCAATCTTCGCCAGAGGATACAGCAAAACTAGAAGCATTGGAAACACAAAGGGCTAGTATAATCGTCTCCAATACTGCTCTGGAGTTTGATCAGCAATACCTAAAAGAAATAGAAGATAATCTAACTGAGTTCACTAAAAAAGTCCTTTCTATACAGATAATATCTCAGTCTGAAGCTGAGCAAACTAGTTCTCTTTTGCAAGTTGCTATTCTAGCAGTAATTGCTAGCTTTATGGTAGCTATACTTGCTGCTATTATTCGTAACCAAATCCCTTACATCAGAGCAGAATTAGCTCAACAAGAAATAAAGACTAAAAATTGAACAACAGCACCGCTAATCTTGAGTTCGATTACTAGTTTGCTCATCGCTTTAATTCGCCAACAACTTACCCATTGGCAGAAAAATAACCTACTTCAGGAACATAAAAGTAGCATCAGTACTCTGTAGCCTTAGCTGAGTTAGTAAAAAAAATCTATCTTTCGGACTATAAAGATTGTAAAATGATGGGCCACGGGTAACATATCCCTGACCCAGTACTTAAATATTGCGACTGTGCTATTGTTGCTTGTGGTGTGTGAGGACTAGATATGCATAAGAAGGGCATTCCCTTTCCTTCCTGGTATCGACTGGGGCAACTCGCTTTGGATGGATTTGTAGCTTGGAGTGCTGCCAGTATTGCTTTTCTGATTCGCTTTGAAGGCAATATCCCCCCCAATGTTGAAAACCTCTTTTGGCTATTACCGCTCTTAGCCATTCCGGGGCGATTGATTATTCAAATTACCTTTGGTTTGTATAAACAGGTTTGGCGACTATTTGGTTTCAAGGATGCGACGACTCTATGTCAAGCAATTTCCTTTTACTCTTTACTTATCCTTGTTCTCAACCGCTTAGTTGCTCCTCGCTTAGTTTTCTTGCCGAACCCTTTGGCCGAATCAATGCCTTTAGGAGTAGCAGTAATGGACTGGTGTTTCTGCCTGATGGGTATGATGGCTCTACGTTACACTCGCCGTCGTCTTTGCCAATCAAGTCAGGGAGTCAAGAATTTATCAAAGCAGAAAAAGCAAAGAATTGTTCTCGTAGGAGCAGGAAGAAGTGGCTCTCAAATTGTTCAGGAAGTACGTCATAATTGCCAGCTTAACTGGGAAATTGTCGGTTTTATTGATGATGATCAGACTAAGATTGGTAGAAAGGTAGAAGGAATCCCTGTCTTAGGTAATACTTCTCAATTAGTAGCTATTGCTAACAAAGTTAGAGCTAAAGAAATTATTATTTCTATGCCTTCTGCCAAAGCAGAGAAGATTCGCCAAATTTTTGAGCTTGTTCGAGAAACTGAGCTAGATTTAAAAGTCCTTCCCAGTCCAACAGAAATAATCAGCGATCGCTACTTAACTCCTCAAGCGAGAGAAATTCAGATTCAAGATATTCTCGGTAGACCAGAGGTTCATTTAGATTTTTCTGAGGACTTTGATTGTCAATTTCTCTCAGCTAGCCAGCAAGTCTATCAACGTAATGTCTTAGTAACAGGGGCAGGGGGAACAATTGGTTCAGAAATATGTCGGCAGTTAGCTCGTTTACAACCCAAAACCTTACTTCTTTTGGGTAGAGGGGAAAATAGTATTTTCAGCATTGAGCAAGAATTACGTCGAGACTTTCCCGATATATCGATTATTGCTCTCATCGCTGATATTCGTCACCAAAGTCGCATTGGGAAAATATTCCAAACTTGGCAACCCGACATTGTTTTTCATGCAGCAGCCCATAAACACGTTCCCCTTATGGAACACAACCCTACCGAGGCCCTCGAAAACAATGCTCTAGCTTCTGCTAATTTGGCCCAACTAGCTAATCAGCAAGGGGTCAAAACTTTTGTCCTCATCTCCACAGATAAGGCAGTAGACCCTGCTAACTTTATGGGTTTAAGCAAACGTTTAGCAGAACTCATGGTTAAAGCAACTGCCCATCAGAGCAATACTCGCTTTTTGGCTGTTCGTTTTGGTAATGTTTTAGGTAGTCGTGGTAGCGTTGTACCTATTTTCAGGGGGCAAATTGCTAGAGGTGGCCCTGTAACAGTCACAGACCGCTCCATGACCCGTTATTTTATGACTACTCCTGAAGCTTCTCAACTAGTGATTCAAAGTCTTGCTGTAGGGAAATCTGGTCAAACCTTGATTTTGGATATGGGTAAACCAGTCAATATCTTTGATTTAGCTGAACAAATGATTTACTTAGCAGGTTTTACCCCAGAAACTGACATTCCGATTAAAGTTACTGGTTTACGTCCAGGAGAAAAACTTCATGAGTCTTTGGTGGGGGCTAAGGAAAAGGTTGTATCTACACCCCATCCCAAAATCATGGCTGTTTCTGGTTGTTTACCATCTAGGGAAGCTTTACCTAGTGCGATCGCTTCTCTTACTGAAGCTACTTTTTGTGATTCACCTCCTAAGCAATTGTGGCAAGTATCTCAGCAATGTATTGAAAGGTTAGCATCATCTTTAGTAGTCAAGGTTTAATTAAAAATATTATGATAGCTAGCCAATCTCAAAATCCCCTTTCCCCAGAAGATTACTTAGAATCAGAAAAATCAAGCCCAATTAAACATGAATATATTCAGGGGCAAATCTACGCTATAAGTGGGGCAAGTGATGCTCATGTTACTATCACTGCGAATTTAGTTACCCTTTTAAGAAACCATCTCCGTGGCAGTGGCTACAAAGTTTACCCCACAGATATGAAAGTCAACATCGAATCCCTCAATGTCTTTTACTACCCTGATTTGATGGTAACTTGTGAGCCAAAAGATACAAGCTTTGACTATTTCAAACGCCATCCCTCCCTAATTATTGAGATACTTTCTCCCTCTACAGAAGCCTTTGACCGAGGAGATAAATTTGCCAACTATCGGGAATTAGAGTCTTTACAAGAGTATGTTCTTGTTAACCAAACTCGCCCTTCGGTAGAATGTTTTCGTCTCAATTCTAAAGGACTTTGGGTACTGCATACTTACAGGGAAAACCAAAAATTGCGGCTAGATAGTATAGACTTTTCTTGTTCTATGGCCGCTTTGTATGAAGATGTTATTTTCTCAGAAACTCACTCCTCGTAGTATCCAGTTGACTGGTATTTGACGATTCAATTCAAGTAGACGAAGCTAAATCTGAGGCGGATAGTTCCAATTATTGAGCGTAGATAGTTCTAGGTTAAACTTTTCTATCACTTATAGTCATTTTAAATAAGGATGAAACACTTTTTCGTTCAAACGCTCTTTCAAAGAGAGAAAATCTTGTCTCAATCTAAATTGAAATGACTATATCTTACAGAAACTGGAAAAAACATTACACAATTATGGTGTCTAAAACTAATTTCCTCCCTGACAAAATATGATGCGACTAATTTCAAATAGGATAAATCCTTGGAGTTTGATAGCATTTGGAACTCTTTTACTTCCTGTAAGCCCATATATTTGTTTAACTCTTTATACAATTGCGGCATTAGGTGCGATTCCCTATTGGCAGAAAGCTCTTTTCAGTGAAGAAAAAATCATCATTAGCTTGCTTTTTGGTTTAGTGTCTGTCTGGATGCTCTTAAGAATTTACTCCCCTTGGGGATGGGGATTACAATCTATCCAAGAGCCAATGCTTTATCCAGCTACTGTAATAGATTATGTTCCTTTTTTTTTATTTTTCTGTGTAATAACTTTACGTCCCCCTTCATATTTAGAACTAGAAAAACTAGCTTGGTGTTTATTGTTTACAGTATTACCTGAGTTTGTATTAGCAGCCCTTGGAAAATATGCAAAACTACAAGGAGAGAACTTTCTACGTGACAACACGAATATAATAGGTAATTATTTTACATTTCCTGGACAAAATTTACCATTAATTCATATCCCTATTACAGATTTAAAACAACTCGATTATGCTCGTATTTCTTCTGGCTTCCTTAATCCCAATATATTAGGATGTTACTGCCTTTTTGTCCTCAGTGTTGCTATTGGTTTATTTATTAAAGAATTGAGATATTTATTGAGAGATAATTCAAAATCAGTTCAAACTAGACAACGAATTGAAATTGCTTTGAGATTAACTGTAGTTGCTCTCAGTATATTAGCAATTATGCTCATGATTATTTGGTCACAATCGAGAAACACTTTGCTGACCTGTGGAATTGGTATTGTAATTGTGTTTATATATCTACGACCAGCTATCAAAGCTACCCTATTCGTTACATCTGGGTTATCTGCTTTGATTTACATAGCGTACTTATTTATTTACAGCACTCCCAATTTTTGGTTGAGTCAAGTTGTAACCACATTTTTTACAATTAATATCTGGAATCGTCTGTCTAATATTTTAAACCAGAGTGTTCGAGTACAAATTTTCCAATGTGCAATAGACCTAATTGGTGAAAAACCCATACTGGGATGGAAAATTGGCACTTTTGCTGTTGAATGCGAAGAACGTATGGGTCGGTTCGTGAATCATGCTCACAATATATTCCTACAACTAGCTTGCGATATTGGCATACCATTCACATTAATATTATGTGGAGTAATGACTTATTTAACTGTTATAACCATACACAAATTGAGGACACATACTAACCTTGCACAAAGAGATATCCTATTCGGTTTTGCCTTGGCATATTGGCTGGCGGTTATTTTATCTATTGCGTCAATTGCGATGATTCAATCTTATAGACTCATATTCTTATTTTGGATTTGTCTGTCAATATCTTATTCTGGAATTAGTTCAGATAAGAATATAAAAGTATGAGTTTTGGATAATACTTGAAAGCTAGAATTAACTATTAAATTTGCAGTTGATTGATCTTAATGAGTGAAATTGCTATTTCTCTAAAAAATGTTTCTAAATGCTTCAAACGTTATGGCCGCCCAATAGATCGCCTTAAGGAACTACTCTTGCCAGGAAAAAGTAGAGCAGAGTTTTTTTGGGCATTGCAAGATATTAACCTCACACTCCCAAGAGGAGAAACATTAGGAATTGTTGGTAAGAATGGTTCGGGAAAAAGTACCCTATTGCAAATAATAGCTGGAACTCTCACACCAACTACCGGAAAAGTAGAAGTTAATGGCAGGGTTTCAGCTTTATTAGAACTTGGTAGTGGCTTTAATCCAGAATTTACCGGACGGCAAAATGTTTTCTTCAACGGACGTTTATTGGGTTTAAGTCAGGGTGAGATTGAAAATAAGTTTGATAATATTGCTCGTTTTGCTGATATAGGAGATTTTATTGAGCAACCAGTTAAAACCTATTCTAGTGGTATGTTTGTCAGGCTAGCATTTGCTGTAGCTATCAATGTTGAGCCAGATATTTTGGTAGTAGATGAAGCCTTAGCGGTTGGAGATGAAGCTTTTCAACGTAAATGCTTTGCCCAAATTCAATTAATTAAAGAACGGGGAGGAACGATTCTTTTTGTCTCCCATTCTGCGGCTTTAGTTGTGGAACTATGTAAACAAGCTATCTTGCTAGATAGAGGAAAGTTACTTCTTGCCGGAGCGCCGAAACAAGTAGTCTCAAAGTATCAAAAACTAATCTATGCACCTAACAATCGCATAGAAGCAATATATCAAGAAATTAGCGACCTTGACGATCAGATTGCTAACACCCTAGACCCTAGTTCGTCAGATTTGATAGAGCAAGAGACTAGAAAGAAACAGCAGCAAATCCCTAGTCGAAGTAATGATCTCTACGATCCAGGTTTAATACCCCAGAGTACTTCTTCCTACGTTAATCATGGTGCTGAGATAGAAAATCCTCATCTAGTTAATCAAGCAGAGGAAACTGTTAACGTTTTAACTAGGGGTGATGAATATATTTATACTTATACAGTTCAATTTAGCCAAACTGCTTACCAAGTTAGGTTTGGCATGATGATTAAAACAGTTAGCGGTTTGGAACTTGGTGGTGGAGTTTCCCATACTCTAGGAAATGCCTTGACTGTGGTAGAAAAAGATAGTATTTTGCAAGTTCGGTTTAAATTCAACTGCTACTTACAACCAAATATGTACTTTCTCAATGCTGGAGTAACAGGAATTATCGATGGTGCAGAAACTTTCCTCGCCCGCTATCTTGATATAGCTATGTTTAGGGTGCAATTAGAAGAGGATATCTTGGAAACTGGGATAATTAATTTTCAGGTAGAACCAAGTGTGTTACAGGTGCAGCCCCAAATTATTGGTAAGAATTAGGATTTTTGAAGTTTAGATGAGACAACAGTCAAATAGCCACCCTCAGACTTTGATTATCACTGGAATGCATCGTTCCGGCACATCTTTGACCGCTTCTTTACTAGAAAGTGCAGGAGTAGATGTTGGCAGAAGACTTTTACAATCTCATGAGTCAAATAAAAAGGGTCACTTTGAAAACCTAGATTTCTTGGATTTCCATAGCAAAGTCCTCTTTTCTCAAGGAGTTAGTCCAGATGGTTGGACAGAAGAAACTGTTACTGTTCCAGAACAGTTTTTGGCGAAAGCGAAGTCGATTGTACAGAAGAATATGTCTCAGCCTGTTTGGGGCTGGAAAGAACCCCGAACAACACTATTTCTGGATTTTTGGGCTAATTTACTTCCAGAAGCTAAGTTTATCTTTGTTTATCGTTCTCCTTGGGAAGTGATTGATTCGCTATATCGTCGTGGAGATGCTACTTTTGTGGATAATCCCAATTTTGCTTTACAAGTTTGGTTGAACTACAACGAAATTATTAGGAATTTTTGCGATCGCTTCTCCAAAAGGTGCTTGTTATTTAAACTTGAAAATATTATTAAAGACCCCAATATACTAGTTACTTCCATTAAAGATAAATTTGGTATCCCCCTCAAAGCAGTAGATAATTTATACGAAGAAAATTTATTAAACCATCAGGTTGCAAATTCCCATCGCCCTGTCCTAATCAAAACTTATTTTCCTGAAGCGATCGCCCTTTACCAGGAACTTGACAAGAGGGCTGTACAAGTACAAAAATTTGACAGTTACCCAGTTAACGAAGCAGACTCATTACCATCTTATTCAGAATGGGTTCTTCAAGACTGGTTGAATGTAAGGAGACAAGAGGCTCAACTACAACAACTACAACAAACTCAAACTCAACTACAACAAACTCAAACTCAACTACAACAAACCCAAACCCAACTACAACAAACTCAAACCCAACTACAACAAACTCAAACCCAACTACAACAAACTCAAACCCAACTACAACAAACCCAAACTAATCTGATGGCAATGAAAAGCAGCAAATTCTGGAAACTAAGAACTTCTTGGTTTCGTCTCAAGGGGGTAATCGGTTTACATAATAATGATTAGTAAAAAGTTGAGACTACCTCTGGCTAAAAGTTGGAGAGAAAAATTAGACTTGTTGCGGATGCTAGTGCGGCGGGACTTAGAAGGGCGATATAAAGGTTCTGTACTAGGCAACTTTTGGCCTCTACTAAACCAGCTTTCTCAATTACTCATTTATACCTACGTCTTCTCAATTGTTCTCAAAGTCAAGCTGAGTATGAAAGGTTTACCAGAGGATAGTAGCATTGGCTTTGGACTCTGGCTATTTGCTGGTTTACTCCCTTGGCTTGCCTTCACAGGAGGATTAACTCAGTCAGCAAATTCTGTGGTTGGACAGCCTAATTTAGTTAAGAAGGTGGTATTTCCTCTCGCTTTACTACCTTTAGTACCGATTTTTTCAGCATTTGTGGAAAGTTCTTTTGGTTTAGCCGCATTAATTGTTCTAGTTGCTATTTCCTCTGGTACTCTACACACAACTCTTGCCCTCCTACCCTTAGTTTGGTTGCCTCAACTATTATTAACTGCGGGTTTAGGTTATTTATGTGCAGGGTTAACGGTATTCTTACGAGATATTCCTCAGACTTTGGGAGTGCTTTTAAACTTGGGCTTTTACCTAACTCCCATTGTTTATCCAGCTAATGTCATTCCTGAACAGTTTAGGGATTGGGTTTTTTGGTTAAATCCTTTAGCTGCGATCGCACAAGTGTACAGAGATTTGGTTTTAACAGGGGAAGTTAGCCATTGGGGGGAATGGGGTGTTGCCTCTGCAATGGCTTTGGCTATCTTTACAGCAGGATTATGGGTATATCAACGCTTGCGTCCGGGGTTTGCTGATGTATTATAAAGTTTGGCTAACAGCTTACTTCGTTTGGGTAATGAAAGAAGACAATCTATATTCTGCTAAAAAATTCCTCAAAATTTGATAGATGTTATTAAAAAATGTATAAATTATTAACTTTTACTCTAATAAAAACTAGTTGGATATATGAATTCAGAAGATTTAGCAAATTCAAAAATAATATTCATCAGGAAAAAACTCAATAAACTTAAGCAAGTATGGAAGAAAGAAGGAACTTTAGGTGTTTTCAAATTTATTTATCAAAAGATTACGAAAAAAAATAAGAGTAAGGTTAGCTATCAAAAGTGGTTTGAAAAGAACCAGTTAAAAAATGGTGATATCATCAAAGCTCGCTGGCAAATAAGCCAGATGAAATTACGCCCCAAATTTTCAGTCATTATGCCAGTGTATAATGTTGAAAAAAAATGGCTAGAGAAAGCAATTGAATCTGTACGTGAACAAATTTATCCTGACTGGGAACTTTGCATAGCTGATGATGCTTCAACTGAACCTCATATTCGGCCGCTTCTTGAGAAATACAGTAAGCTTGATTCTCGCATTAAAGTTCTCTTCAGAAAAGAAAATGGTCACATTTCTACTGCTAGTAACTCTGCTTTAGAACTAGCAACAGGGGACTATATTGCTCTTTTAGATCATGATGATGAATTGACTATTAATGCTTTATTGGAAAATGCGAAGTTAATCAATAGTCATCCGAAAGCAGATTTCATCTATAGCGATGAAGACAAGATAGACACAAAAGGGAATTTTTCAGAACCATTTTTTAAGCCAGATTGGTCTCCAGAATACTTCTATGCTTGTATGTATACCTGCCATTTAGGTGTCTATCGAACTAAGCTAATTAGAGAAATTAAGGGTTTTCGTAGCGAGTATGATGGTTCGCAAGATTATGATCTCGTTTTAAGATTCGTTGAAAAAACAAAAAACATTTATCATATTCCTAAAATTCTTTACCATTGGCGCATGATACCTACCTCCGCCGCCTCTACACCCGAAGCTAAACCTTGGGCTTATAAAGCCGGTTGGAAAGCTCTAGAATCTATGTTAGAGCGTAGCTTATATTCAGGGTTTGTCTCTGAGCAGATCAGCCCTGGATCGTACCGAACAAGACGAAAAATTATCGATCAACCTTTGGTGAGTATTATTATTCCCAGTGCTGGTAAATGGGTAGATACACATCAAGGTTCCGTGTGCATCCTTCAAAAGTGTATTCAAAGTATTAGGCAATTAAGCACTTATCGTAATTTTGAAATTATCTTAGTTGATGGTTATGATATCGCTGAATCAACTCTCAAGGAAATCTCAGATTCTGATTTAACTATAGTTCGTTGTGACGAACCTTTCAACTTCTCCATGAGAATAAATACGGGAGTAGCAAAAGCGGCAGGAAAATTCTTGTTACTCTTGAACGATGACATAGAAATTATTACCCCTGATTGGATTGAATCCATGTTGGAATTTGCTCAACAGGATGAAATTGGCGCAGTAGGAGCTAAGCTATTTAGTGCTGATAGGGAAATTCAACATATTGGAGTTATTTTATTTGAAAATATACCCGAACATATTTTTTATCATTGGCCAGGAGATCACTTGGGCTATTTCAATTTCAACTGTGTCAATAAAAATTATTTAGCTGTTACGGCTGCTTGTTTAATGGTCAGGAAAGAACTATTTGAGCAACTAGGAGGACTAGATGAAGAATTTCCTATTAACTACGGAGATGTAGATTTCTGTATGAAAATATATCAAGCAGGATATAGAAATGTGGTTACGCCATTTGCTCAACTAATTCATTATGAATCTGTTAGTAGAGGTAAAGGTGCAGAAGCTGAGGAGAAGAAAGAATTTAAGCAAAAGTGGCAAAATTATCTTAATTCTATAGGAGGAGATCCTTATTACCATCCAATTTTTGAGAATAGGGGGGATTTTGATTTTTAATCTCAATCAAAATTGAAACTCACTTTAAAGAGGGAGAAGGCAAGTTTCATAAAAAGCTCTTAATAAGCTAGAAAAAACGATTAATTATCCCCTCTTATTAAAAAGAATATTGCAATAGAAAAAATTTACAGAGGTAGATGAAAAAGCCAAATATATTAGACTCTTATATTCATAGTTGCCCTAGCTATCAAAACATTTTGGATATATTCAGTGGTGAATGGGCCTCGAAAATACCCAGTGAAGCTCATTTGGTTACTGAACCTGGATTTGCTGGCTTGTTTGAAGATCCAAGAATAAGCTGGATCTCAGAAGTTTTTGGAAGCCTTGAGGGCAAGAAAGTTCTTGAGCTTGGCCCTTTAGAAGGTGGACACTCTTATATGCTCAACAAGATGGGAGTAGCTAGGGTAGATGCAGTCGAATCTAATACCAGAGCGTTTCTAAAGTGCTTATGTATTAAAGAAATATTTGACTTGCAAAACGTTAAATTCATGCTTGGTGACTTTAACGCATTTCTTGAAGAGGAAGATAAAAAGTACGACCTGATAGTTGCAAGTGGTGTTCTATACCACATGATAGATCCAATACAACTTCTGAGGTTAATAGCAAAAACAACTGATAAAGTTATGATTTGGACTCATTACTATGACAGTTCTATTATTTCCAGTAACAAGATTCTTGCCAAAAACTTTTCGAAGCCACATAAGTTCTCTTTAGATAGGATATCTGTTGAGTTAGCAGAACAATCCTATAATGAAGCTCTTGGTTGGCAGGGTTTTTGCGGTGGTAGTAAGCCAACAAGCAAATGGCTAACTCGACTGTCTATTCTAAACTTGTTGGAAGGTCTAGGATTTTCCGATCTGAATATAGGGTTTGAAAATAAAAATCACCCTAATGGCCCCTCTTTTGCTATATGTGCAGCAAAGTAGCGAGAAATCATTAACATCTGACAATAAAACAGCTACATATTATCTCTGAGTAAAATTCAAACCTAGTAAAGAGGAACTCTACACATTCAGTTTATTTCAGTCAATATTACCCTATTTTACTAGTATGTTCGGCTTTTTGCCTTTTACTACTCTTAAACTGTGATGATCCCTGTTGCTAGAGAATTTATCCTGTATTCATATTCCAAGTTAAAAATGCTATATAATCTCAAACATTTCCTTAGACAAAATCAATATTCCTTTTAAAAAAAATGTCAATGTGGGAATCTAACCAGACCAAACTACCTGTTGTTATCCTCTGCGGAGGTCGCGGCACTCGATTAAAAGAAGAAACTGAATGGCGACCAAAACCAATGGTTTCTATTGGTGAAAGACCAATACTGTGGCATATCATGAAAATCTATGCTAGCCATGGTTTCACAAACTTCATTCTTTGCCTGGGATACAAAGGAGATATCATTCGAGATTATTTCCTCAATTATGATCTAAAAAACTCGGACATCAAAGTCGATTTAGGGAGTAAGCGAGTTACTAAGCTATCAGACGGACACGAGGCAAATAACTGGTCAGTTACTCTAGTGGATACGGGACAAAAATCCATGACTGGCGGACGTTTGAAGATTGCCAGCAAATATATTAATAGCGATACTTTCTGTTTTACTTATGGTGATGGGGTAGCCAATATAGATATTGATTCGTTAGTTCAGTTTCACTCGGAAAAGGGAAAATGGGCAACAGTTACTGCCGTAAGACCATCATCTCGCTATGGAGAATTGGTTATCAATAATGGTATCGCCGAAGCTTTTGCTGAGAAACCACAAACTCACGAAGGATGGATTAATGGGGGGTTCTTCGTACTTAATCGCAAAGTTATAGACTTCATCAAAGATGAGGAAACTATTTGGGAACAAGAACCTTTACAAAAGCTCGCTGAAACTGGAGAACTAGCAGTTTACCAGCATCAAAATTTCTGGCAGAGTATGGATACTTACCGGGAAATGGAATTACTAAACGACCTTTGGAATAGGGGGAATGCTCCTTGGAAGGTATGGTGATGTCTAATTTTTGGCGCGATCGCTCTGTCTTTGTCACTGGCGGTACAGGACTATTAGGGAGTTGGTTAGTTACTGAACTAGTCCAAAAAGGAGCTAAAGTTACAGGATTAGTCAGAGATTTAGTGCCAAACTCTCGCTTATATACAGAAAAATGGCATCAGCAAATTAATATAGTACATGGTGGAGTTGAGGATCTATCTACTTTAAAACGCGCTTTGGCTGAATACGAAGTAGATACGGTGTTTCATCTAGCAGCTCAAACTATTGTTGGTGTCGCTAACCGAGACCCATTGGGAACCTTTGAAGCAAATATTAAAGGTACTTGGAATCTCCTCGAAGCCTGCCGTCAGGTAAGGGAAGTTAGTCGTATTGTGGTAGCTTCAAGTGATAAAGCTTATGGAGACCAACTAGTACTTCCCTATGATGAAACTACACCTCTACAAGGGGAGCATCCTTACGATGTTTCTAAAAGTTGTGCTGATTTGCTTTGTCGGACTTACTATGTGAGTTACCAGCTACCAGTGTGTATAACTCGATGTGGCAATTTTTATGGAGGAGGAGACTTAAACTTCAATCGAATTGTACCAGATACAATTCGCTCCACATTACGCAATAATCCAGTTATTATCCGTAGTGATGGGAGCTATATTCGGGATTACTTTTACGTTAAAGATGGTGCTTTAGCCTATTTACATCTAGCTGAACAAATGGATAGAGCAGAGATTTTAGGAGAAGCTTTTAATTT
The DNA here is from genome assembly GCA_963793425.1 of uncultured cyanobacterium. Lineage (GTDB taxonomy): Bacteria > Cyanobacteriota > Cyanobacteriia > Cyanobacteriales > CAWCAG01 > CAWCAG01. The sequence continues at coordinate 1,382,438 of CAWCAG010000005.1, forward strand.
CAGTAATGAGTTACAGATTACTGTTTTGGATATAGTAAAAAAGATTCTCGACTTAATGAATCAAAGTCATTTGGAACCTGTTATTCTTAATCAAGTTAAAAATGAAATCAAGCATCAATACCTATCAGCGAAAAAAGCACGCGAGCTACTAAATTGGCATCCCAAATATTCCCTTGATGAAGGTCTAAAAGAAACAATTGATTGGTATAAAATTTTTCTAGATTCTCAAAAATTAACCTCTGAACCAACTAAGTAGTTGTATGAATCAATCTCTTTCTCATCTAGTAAGTCAGTCTGAATTAGAGCAAGAAATGCGCTCTAAAGTTCTTGAGACAGTTCTTGCCTATTATAATTTTAAATTTTCAGCTCGGAAATTCATTCCTGGTCAAACTTATATACCCGTTTCAGGTAAAGTTTTTGATGAAGATGAACTCCTTAAGCTAGTAGACTCCTCCCTGGACTTTTGGCTGACAACAGGACGCTACGCCAGGGAATTTGAGCAGAAATTTGCAACCTGGATGGGTATCAAACATTGTCTTTTAGTTAACTCTGGTTCTAGTGCCAATTTATTAGCGTTAACAGCTCTCACCTCACCCAAACTAGGAGATCAGCGACTACAACCTGGTGATGAGGTGATTACAGTTGCTGCGGGATTTCCCACTACAGTTAATCCGATTTTTCAAAATCAGCTAGTTCCAGTTTTTCTAGATGTAGAAATACCTAGCTATGATATTGATGTTTCTCAACTAGAAGCGGCTTTATCCTCCCGGACAAGAGCTATCATGATTGCTCATACTTTGGGGAATCCCTTTGATATAAAAACGATAATGGCGTTTGCTCAGAAGCACAATCTTTGGGTAATTGAAGATAACTGTGACGCAGTGGGTAGTCTTTATGAAAACTGCAAAACTGGTACTTTCGGACATTTAGCCACTGTCAGTTTTTATCCTGCTCACCATATGACAATGGGAGAAGGAGGAGCAATATTAACCAGTGATACTCGACTGAAAAAAATAGTAGAATCTTTTCGTGATTGGGGTCGTGATTGTTGGTGTCCTCCAGGAATAGATAATACCTGCGGAAAACGTTTTAGCTGGCAACTTGGCAATTTACCTTCCGGCTATGATCATAAGTATACTTACTCTCACATAGGCTACAACCTAAAAATGACTGATATGCAAGCAGCAGTCGGTTGCGCTCAACTCGAAAAGTTACCAAATTTCATCACTAAGCGTCGAGAAAACTTCCAATTTTTGTCTGAGCAATTGGCAGATTTACAGGAATTATTAGTCTTGCCTAAAGCAACTAATAATTCTGAACCTAGCTGGTTTGGCTTTCCCATATTTATCCGAGATAATGCTCCTTTTAGTCGCAATGAATTGGTTCAGCATTTGGAAAATAAACGTATTGGTACTCGTCTATTATTTGGTGGTAATTTGTTAAGACAGCCAGCATATCAGGGATTAAATTATCGGACAGTGGGAACACTCAGTAACTCAGATAGAGTAATGCACAGTGTTTTTTGGATTGGGGTATTTCCTGGTTTAACAGAAGAGATGTTAACTTACATAACTTCAACTATTCGCCAGTTTTGCCAGAAATTTTAAGGAAACAAATATCTATTTATATCAGCCTTGAGTGAAGCAACACAAACTATCATAGTTACAGGAGCAACAGGTTTTTTAGGTAGTCATTTAGTCAAGAAACTACTTGAAGATAACCATAGAGTTGTTATTCTCAAGCGAAGCTTTTCTAATCCTAGGAGAATCAATGATGTTTTACCTTATCTCATTTGCTATGACATAGATAAATGTAAATTAGCTAAACCCTTTCGGGATTTTACTAGAGTAGATGCCATTATTCATACAGCTACTTGTTATGGCCGTAAAAATGAAAGTACTGCTAGTATTTTTTCTACAAATACTTTTTGGCCTTTACAACTGCTTGAATATGCTAGTCAACAAGAAAACATAACTTTCTTTAATACTGATACAGTTTTGCCTAAACACTTAAATAACTACTCCCTTTCTAAAGCACATTTTCGTGAATGGGGAGAACATTTTTCTAAACAAGAAAAGATTAAGTTTATTAATATCAAGCTTGAACATATGTTTGGAGCTAATGATGATGACTCAAAATTTACGACCTATGTAATTAAAAACTGTCTTGCTAATACACCAGAACTTAAATTAACGTATGGAGAGCAGAAGCGAGATTTTATTCATATTGATGACGTTGTATCTGCATACAATATACTACTTTGCAATAAGGATAATCTAAACAAGTTTTACCAAGAGTTTGAATTAGGAAGTGGTAAGGCAATTTTTATTCGCCAATTTGTGGAGATGATACATAAATTAACCTTCTCACAGACAATTCTTAAATTTGGAGCTATAGATTATCGCCCAGATGAAATCATGTATTCTGAAGCGAAAGTAAAATCACTTCTAGATTTAGGTTGGATGCCAGAACAAACCATAGAAGAAGGTTTACATAAAACTATTGCTTGGTATGTGAAAAATAAGCAAATGGAGGATAGTTAGCTATGAAATATTTAGTGACAGGGGGATGTGGGTTTTTAGGTAGTAACATTGCGGCACAAGTACTTAGCCAAGGTGATGAACTAATAGCATTGGATAATCTTTATCGTTTAGGAAGTCGTCAGAATCTAGACTGGTTAAAAAGTCAAGGTGACTTCCAGTTTACTCATGCTGATATTCGCAATTCCCATGATGTTGAGCAAATTATTAAAGAAGTTAAGCCAGAAGTTATTTTTCACTTGGCTGGTCAAGTCGCAATGACAACCTCTCTAGCTAATCCTCGTCTAGATTTTGAAGTGAATGCACTAGGTACACTAAACTTGCTTGAGGCAGTACGAAAGTTTTCTTCGGAAAGCGCTATTATCTATTCTTCTACAAATAAAGTCTACGGGGATTTAGAAAAAATTCAATATCAGGAGTTGGAGAAGCGATATATTTGTCCTGAATATCCGAAGGGGTTTGATGAGTCTTTTCCCCTTAATTTTCATTCTCCTTATGGTTGCTCAAAAGGCTCGGCTGACCAGTACATACAGGATTATAGTCGAATGTTTGGTTTACAGACTGTAGTATTTAGACACTCTTCTATCTATGGTGGACGGCAGTTTTCAACTTATGATCAAGGCTGGATTGGCTGGTTTTGTCAAAAAGCTTTGGAAATCAAACATAATCCCGATGTCAAGCCTTTTACAATATCCGGCAATGGTAAACAAGTACGTGATGTTTTATATGCCAGTGATGCTATAGCCTGTTATTTTCAAGCTGCTAAGAAAATTAGCCAAGTCAAAGGGCTAGTTTTTAACATTGGAGGTGGAGTAACAAATAGTCTTTCCCTACTTGAGTTATTTAGTTTACTAGAAGAACTAACTGGGACAAACTTACGGTGGGAACAACTTCCTTGGCGTGCTAGCGATCAAAAAGTATTTATTGCTAACATCGAGCAAGCCCATCAAATCCTTCAATGGCAGCCACAAATTTCTTTTCGCGAAGGTATCAAGAAAGCTTTATCTTGGATTAATGATACTTTTAGTAAACCAAACAATGACTGACAACAGAATGAAGTTGATTAGTGTAGTAACCCCTTGTTTTAACGAAGAAGAAAATATAGAAGATGTTTATACCAAAGTTAAGCACGAATTTGAGCAATTACAAAATTATCAGTATGAGCATATATTTATTGATAATTCTTCTCAAGATAGAACTGTAAGTATTCTGAGGGATATTGCTCAAAAAGATAAGAAGGTAAAGATCATAGTCAATGCGAGAAACTTTGGTTTTGTACGCTCTTCTTACTACGGCCTTCTTCAAGCCTATGGAGATGCTGTTATATTTCTCTTAGCCGACTTGCAAGACCCACCTTCGATGATCGCTACATTTATTCAGGAATGGGAACAAGGACATAAAGTGGTGCAAGGGGTAAGAACTTCAAGCAAGGAGTCCTTTCTCTTATTCACAGTTAAAAGGCTTTACTATTATGTTCTGAACCAGTTATCAGATATACAGCTAACAAGAAATACAACTGGGTTTGGCCTTTATGATAAGCAAGTAATGGATATGCTCCGCCAAATAGATGATCCTTATCCTTACTTTAAGGGATTGATTTCAGAATTAGGATTTGACAGTAAGAAAATACAGTATGTAAGTGCGGCTCGTAAAAGAGGAGTTAGTAGCGCTAATTTTTTAATGCTTTATGATTTTGCCATGCTTGGCATCACAAGTCATAGCAAGCTTCCTCTAAGGCTAGCAACTATCACAGGTTTTTTTATGGCTTTACTAAGCTTGCTTATATCATTAGGATATCTTATCTATAAACTTTTATATTGGGATTTGTTTCCTGTTGGAACAGCTTCTCTGCTTGTAGGAATATTCTTCATTGGCTCTGTGCAGCTATTTTTTATTGGTATTTTAGGAGAGTATATTGGCTTTATGCATACCCAAATCCTGAAAAGACCAATAGTTATAGAAAGAGAAAGAATTAACTTTAAATAAATGAGTATTGCTAATTTTAGAATCAAACCTCCTAGATTAAAAAATGAAATCATCACAGCCATAGCTATCCTAGCTACGCTTATTCCCATTCTAAATATTGTAGTCATAATAGCAACAACAGGAGCTAATAACTTCTCAAACGACTATATTCAATCTCTAGGAATTATTGATCAGTTTTTAAGCGGTACTTATGATTGGAATAATTATTTCCAGGACACATTTTTTAACGGTCATATCGTATTTTTCCCTGTACTTATCCGGCTAGCTATAGCTTACTTTGCACATTCCAATGTTTATGTAGAGTTTTATATCAGTGTAATATTTTTTTTTATAAAATTAATTTTACTACATGATATTTTTGCTCAATCAATTAAACCTTCCCGTAAATGGTTGCTGTTGCCAATACTCTCATGTCTAGTTTTTTCAACATCACAAATAAGCGTATTTACTTTTGGCTACGCAGCCTTAGAAATTAGTTTATGTATGTTAGGTTTTACTCTAGGAATGTGGGGGTTAGTCAAATTTTCAGGAAGTTGGCTAGGAGTTGTCATCATGTTATTAGGTGGTATTTTAGCATCCTGGTCATTTGGTTTTGGTCTTATGGCATGGTTGGCCTTCCTATTAGGATTAATTCTACTTAAGTTCCGAAAAGCCGGACACTACATTGCTTATTTGATTACTTTTACAATAGCTTCATCGCCTTACTTTTTTTTCTTCAAGCTTCAGTCTAATCCTGGAACTTCAATAGTTCCTACTCTAAATTTAATATTTATTCCTAGAAGTATTGGCTTACCACTTGCTCAAGGTTTTGCTCTTGGTTCTGCTCAATGGATTGGTTTTGTGGGAATAATATTACTTTTTATTCAGCTTTATTATCTTTGGCAAAAGCATTCTTCTAACTTATTAAAACAAGCAGCACCAGCTCTAATGCTAGTTAGTTTTGCACTACTCAGTATTTTGCAAGTTACTATATTTCGTGCTAATCATGCTCCTTGGTATACAACCCCATCTATGAATTTTTGGATTGGATTAGTAGGTTCTGCTTCTGTATTTTTGATTAATCGCCAATACAGCTTTTATAAAATAGGAATTGGTAAATTTAAACCTCTCAATCCAACTAGTTGGAGTTTTTCTGTTTTGACTTTAGTAGCATTTTTCTATGTTACTTCCAACCTTACCTATGAAGATAAAGTATTTCACCTTCCTTCTCGCAGTCCTTCTTCTGCTGCTTGCTTGAGGGAGTACCTCAATGCTCCAACCTATTGTGAAGAGCGTTTATTTCAATGGGGACTAGGAAATACAGGTCTAGTAGAAAAATTAGCTACACCACTTGATCGCCATAAACTCTCAGTTTTTTCACCTCGCCAACGTTGGACTTTACAAGGAGATTTTGTACTCGATAAAGTCAGTATTGAGGAAACTCCAGAAGCTGGTGATATATTCTGGTCAGAGAATAGAACTATTGAAAACCGATTGCCTTGGCATCACTACAAACACCTCAACTTATTTTTACCCTCTCCAAATACGGCATCCTGGACTATATCATTACCAAATAATCTCAAGAGTGCTAACTTCAATTCTGCTGTCGCAGTAAGTAAATCAGCTCCCAAAGATAATGCTGCTGATGGACTTACTTTTGAGGTTTATATAGAGAAGAGTCAGGAAAAAAGAAAGCTAGCTTATTCCTATACAACTAAACCTAATCAAAGTTATTGGCAACCTTTTTCTATCTCTCTAAACGATTATGTTGGAGAGACTGTCACTTTGCACTTAACATCTTCTTCTGGCAAAAACTCTATTGGTGACTGGGGAATGTATCGCTACCCTTATATAGATGTTTTGCTTAATTCTTTGGATGAAAATAGTTCCGAAGAGTTAAAAGTTAGACCTTCTAATACAGATATTTCATCTCTATTTACTAAAACAACTTCCAATGATTTTCGCTTTGATGTCACCGACATAAACCAGTGGGAGCAGTCTGGTTTGGAAATGATAAATAAAAATCAGAATTCCTCTATGATTTGGAAAATAACAGATGTTCCAAATTTAACTTTCATAAGACCTTTGAATGTTCAGCTCAATAATTATACTCATTTCTACATAAGTTTAGCTGTATCTCCAGCAATAGCCCCTCGCGCACTTACACTTCGTTATAAATTAGATGACGGAGTAGAACAGTCGATACCAATCACTCTTTTAGCCGATGGAAATTTACATGAATATACTTATGATTTAAAACTTTTAGAACTCGATCAAACAGCCCATTTAACTAGTTTAAGTATTACGCCCGTAATTGTAGATGGACGTAGTAATATAGCATCAATTTCTCATAAAGATAATTGGGTTAATATTTCAGATATTCGCTTAATCTCTAAACTTAATTTTAATTAATTTTGTAGTAATTATAGTTAATGAATATTATATAAACTAATATTTTTGATGTTCTTATAAGGTTAAACTAGTGAAAAATGCTGAATTGCTTTCCTGATATTTACCAGGCTTGTTTCTGCACAGTGTCATGGTGATATGATTAATAACTGGATTAACATTATCCAGTGTACTTAAAATGAAACATATTGTACTAATTGGCAGCAAAGGACAACTAGGACAAGAGTTACAACCTATTTTAGAAACTCTGGGAAAACGAGAATTAATTAGTTTTGACAGAGCAACCTTTGACATTTCTCAACCCAATGACATTGCTAAGAAACTTCAAGAAACTAAACCCAGCCTAATTATTAACGCGGCTGCTTATACTGCTGTAGATAAAGCAGAATCAGAATCAGAATTAGCTTACCAAATAAATGGAATTGCACCCAGTATCATGGCTCAAGAAGCAGATAAATTAGGTGCTTTTCTAATCCACTACTCCACAGATTATGTTTTTGATGGTAAGCAAGGTTATCCCTATCAAGAAACAGACCAAACTAGTCCCCAAAGTGTTTACGGCGAATCCAAACTAAAAGGCGAAGTTGCTATCCAAGCAAATTGTGATAATTATATAATTATTCGCACTGCTTGGGTTTACGGAAGCTGTGGTAAAAGTAACTTTGTCAAAACCATGCTGCGATTAGGTAAAGAAAGAAAAGAAATCCGCGTCGTTACAGATCAAATTGGTAGCCCCACTTGGACAAAGGATTTAGCAGAAACTACAGTACAAATCCTCTCCCAAAAAGAAACTATCCAACCGGGAATTTATCACTATACTAATAGCGGTGTGGCAAGCTGGTATGATTTTGCCGTAGCTATTTTTGCTGAAGCTAAACAATTAGGATTTCCTTTACAAGTAGAAAGAGTAATTCCCATTACCACTGCTGAATATCCTACTCCTGCTAAACGTCCAAACTATTCTGTTCTCTCCTGCCAGAAAGTAACCAAAGTTTTAGGCAATTATCCTCCCCATTGGCGAGAAAGTTTGAGGGAAATGCTGCAAGATTTGTCAGTAATTAACTAATAATGAATTATCGAGTTGCAGCTTATATTACAGCGTATAAGGACGAAGAAAGTGTAAAAAAATGTCTTCAAGGCATTAAACAGCAATCCTATCTAGTAGAAAAAGTTTTTATCTTAGATAACTCTCCAGTACCAATAGTTTCACCAGAAAATAACTATTTAATTATTGAACACTGTCCTGAAAACTTAGGAATTGGTGCAGGTTTAGCAATGGCTTTAGCTTGGGCAATTGAAGCAGAATATGATTTTCTTTGGAGTTTTGACCAAGATAGTTATCCTACTCAAAATTGTTTAGAAATATTATTAAGTTCTTATCAAGAACTTGTTTTGGCAAACTATTCAATCGGTATTATTGCTGCCACCCCAATTGATACCAAAAGTAAGCAAACTATTGGCGGAGCAATCTTTAATGGCAAAAAGTTTGTTGAGGAAAAACCAGATAGTAAAACAGAAGCCTGTGAATGTGATGCTCTAATAACTTCTGGTTCTTTAATTTCTCTTCTTGCTGCTCAAACTATTGCCCCTCCAAAAACAGAATTGTTTATAGATGGTATTGATCTTGAATATGGTATGCGCTTAAAGAAGAAAGGTTTCCATAATTTTATTGTTTCTCAAGCTATTATGTATCATAAATTTGGCAATCCAATTGTAGTCAATCTTTTGAAAAAAAAGAAAACTATTCATCAATATTCTGCCTTACGACGTTACTACATTTGTCGCAATCATACTTATTTAGAAACTCGTTATGCCCAAGGTTGGCATCGTATTATTAGTACTCTAGAAAGACTTAAATTTATGCTTAAGCAAATTGCTGCTATATTAATTTACGATCCAGAACAAACACTAACAAAAGTTTGGGCTTGTTTAATCGGAACTTATGATGGTTTGATAGGGAAATTAGGCAAAACTTGGCATTAATCATATAGTCCCCAATCTTACAGGATATGAAAGCACTAATTCTCTCCGGTGGAAAAGGTACGCGGCTACGCCCTTTAACCTATACGGGGGCCAAACAACTTGTACCTGTGGCTAATAAACCGATTCTTTGGTATGGCATTGAAAGTATTGTGGCTGCGGGTATTACCGATATTGGTATTATTATTAGCCCGGAAACAGGAGAGGAAGTGAAGAGCATTACTGGTGATGGTTCCCAGTTTGGGGCTAACATTACTTATATGCTTCAATTAGAACCAGCAGGATTAGCCCATGCTGTTAAAATTGCTCAACCTTTCTTGGGAAATTCCCCTTTTATTATGTACTTGGGTGACAATTTAATCCAAGATAGCCTCCAAGAATTTCTTGATAAGTTTAGCCAACAAAGTCTAGATGCACTAATTTTACTACGCAAGGTAGAAAATCCTAGCGCCTTTGGTGTAGCTGAAGTAGCCGAAGATGGGCGTATATTGCAACTGGTAGAAAAACCTCAACACCCTACTTCTGATTTAGCTTTAGTGGGAGTTTATTTCTTTTCTTCTCTTATTCATAATGCGATCGCACAAATTAAACCCTCAGCCAGAGGAGAATTAGAAATAACTGATGCTATCCAGAAATTAATTACTCAGCAACATAATATCCAGGCAACTCAACTCTCTGGTTGGTGGTTAGATACAGGTAAAAAAGATGACCTCCTGGAAGCTAATCGAGTTATTCTTGATAGTTATCTCGGTAAGACTGTAGAAGGAGAAATAGATGAACACTCCAAAGTGATTGGTCGTGTTACTATAGGCGCTGGTTGCCAACTGGTTAACTGTACTGTACGCGGCCCAGTTATTATTGGTCAAAATTGCCATTTAGAAAATTGCTACATTGGCCCCTATACCAGCATCGGTAACAGTGTCACTTTAATAGATACAGATATTGACCACAGCGTTATTCTGGAAGGGGCAAAAATCACTAATATCCATCAAAGGATAGTAGATAGTCTCATTGGTCGTCGCGCTAGTCTAACTCCTGCCCAGAAAAGACCTAAAGCTTTGAGCTTTATGATTGGCGACGATTCTCAATTGCAACTTATTTAAGCTATAGTACCTTACTTCATGTCTACTGAGAAAATAGGTATTATACTGGCAACGTACAATCCTAATCTTGAGCATTTAGAAAAGCAATTGAAATCGATTCAAAGGCAAACTTGGACTCAATGGGTTTGCCATATTTGTGATGATGCTTCTTCATTCAATTTGAGAAATTTCCTATCTCAATATACCCAGCAAGATCAGCGTTTTATTTGTCATTTCCATCAAGAAAATGTCGGTGTTAATAGTAATTTTGAACGTGGTTTAAGGTATCTGCAAAATGATCCCGAAATAGCTTACATTGCCTTTTGCGATCAAGATGATATTTGGCAACAGACAAAGCTGATTAAGTTAAGAGAAGCTTTGGCGAGGGAGAGGGCTATTTTAGCTCATTCAGACCTAGAAATCATTGATGCCCAAGGTAAAAGTATTTACTCTTCTGTTTGGCAATACGAAAACCGTCAACCAGAAAAACTAACCCCTAAACTTCTCCTGCTCCGTAATACTGTTACAGGTTGTACTATGATGTTTAGCCGCAACCTCCTTCGCCAAATCCTGCCTTTTCCTAAACAAAACAAACCTGATGGCTGGTATCACGATCATTGGGTTGCCTTGGTTGCTGCCCATCATGGCAAAATTGTCCATATTCGAGAATCTTTAGTTAAGTACCGCCAGCATGACAACAATACCGTTGGCACACAAAAAAATACTGGTACTATTCACCAGGAATTTGTCCTTTGGTTAGGCAAGAGAGGTCGTCTCACTCTCAAAAGCTACAAAATCCACTGTAACCTTAGTAAAGCTTTCTACCAACGCTTTTACCCCTATGCAAATCAGAATAAAATCAATCCCTTCTCTGAACAACCCTTAGATTTTGGCTTCAGCATTCTTAAACTCGGCATCCACAGCGCCCTAGTTGGTTATGGATCTCAAGGTAATACTCTACGCTTAGTTGTTAACAAATTTATCTTCGACTGTCTTAGAATTAAGGGTTGGTTGTTGAGGCAATCTACCTGACCAGAAAAATGATCATGATTGAGAAGTGTCTTAAGGGCATAGATACCTATGACTCAAACAATAAACAAAACATTAACCTTTGCAGAATTTGTCAGATGGAAACTAGAAAACAAGCATTACGAATTACACAATGGAGTAATTGTTGAAGTGGCCCAACCTCTTGGTAAGCATGAAAATGTGGTTGGGTTTTTAGCCAGAAAAATAACTGTAGAGTTTGACCGCTTAAATTTACCTTACTTCATTGCCTCAAAAGTATTAGTTAAACCTGATACTCAAGACTCGGCTTATTTTCCTGATGTATTGATACTAAACAAGGGTAATTTTAAAAATGAACCTTTGTACGAAAAAGAATCGACAGTTTCTCAAGGTGAATCAATACCATTAGTGGTAGAAGTTGTGAGTACTAACTGGAGTGATGATTATGCTTTGAAATGGGAAGAGTACGAAAATATAGGTATCCCAGAATATTTGATTATTGATTACCTGGGCTTGGGGGGGAAAAAGTTTATCGGCAATCCTAAGCAACCTACTATTACAGTTTGTCAATTAGAAAATGGCGAATATAAAAGCATTTTGTTTAGAGGCGACGAAGTTATTCAACTAAAATCATTTCCAGAATTAAAACTGACCGCCAAAGAAGTTTTTCGCTCTGCTCAAGTTGAAAGCTAAAAAAATATAATCACGGGATTTTTATGATGATAACTATGGCTACAAGAGTACCAGATGTCAAGCTGATTAAACCGAAAGTTTTTGAAGATCAAAGAGGCTTTTTCTACGAATCTTACAACTACAAAACTCTTCAAGAAAAGTACGGTATCTCACCTGTTTTTGTCCAAGATAACCATTCTTGTTCTCAACAAAACGTACTTCGGGGATTACATTACCAAATTCAACAACCTCAAGGCAAACTAGTCCGTGCTGTAGTTGGTACAATTTTTGACGTTGCTGTAGATTTGCGCTCTTCTTCTCCTACTTTCGCTAAATGGGTAGGTTATATCCTCAGTGCCGAAAACAAACACCAACTCTGGATACCACCAGGTTTTGCCCACGGCTTCTTAGTGCTTTCTGAAACCGCAGAAGTACTCTACAAAACTACTGATTATTATGCACCTCAACACGAACGGACTTTACTTTGGAATGATCCAGATTTAGCTATTGATTGGCCTATTTCTGAAGCACCTATTTTATCCAGTAAAGACAAGGAGGGAAAAAGAATTAAAGAAGCTGAATTGTTGTCTTAATTTATTGTGTTTCCTTCTTCAACTATTAACTGATTCAGAGAGCGTAAAATTCTTAATACTTGATACAAATCATTACCAGGATTAAGTAAATCAAAACCCCTAGAAACTCCATATTGTGAAGCTTCTCCTCTCGTCAGCTTGACAAATCGACAACTGCTACCATTAATAAGTAAGCCAAAAGTTGGTTGAGTAGGGTTAGGATTGCTGAACATATAAGCTAGTAGTTGAGGTATGCCCACTTCTAAAGAAAATGCTGCTTGCTTAGATTCAATGACTAGTACCCAAAGTTGAGCAGAAATTGCCAACACATCTATCTGCCCTTTAACAACAACTCCTTCATCTTCAGAAACAATTTCTACTGATTTTTCTGATTGAATATGAAAGGGGGGCAGATAAAAACCTGCTAAATCTAATAGAGGAGATAGTACAACCATCTTGACTGAATTTTCTAGTAAAGGAGGATGCTTAATTAAGTTCAAATAACTAGCTTTTACTCTGTCAAGACGTTTTTGCTCTTCAGTAGAAATTACTGGCAAGTTGTCCTGCCACTCTGGAAAAAAATGCTCATCTTCTACTAACTGAATATGAAAATTTTTTTCTAGTTCCTCTAAGCTAACTCTATTCGCTTGGATGGTTCGAGTCATATCCTTATGCTACCTCTTCCATTTTAAAAATTGTTCTTTGACTTTAGCGCTATATACTCTTAATTAGCACATATCTAAAAACTCGATATGAACACTGAATTCTCTCATCAGCAAAACTATGAACTGTTGAAATGGTTGAATAGCAATCATCAGATGTTGCTATATAATTATCCTAATCAATATATCGCCTTTAACCCTGAAGGCTTAATTGCTCATAGTGAGAACTTAGAGGAAATTTTAGACTTAGCTAAAGCATCACAAAAGACATTCGTTATTTACTTAGTACCCTTAAAAACAGCTTCAATTGTTATTCACTCCATTCGCTTTCGTAGTGTTACTCGCCACAACTGGCTACCAGATTATCCAGCAAAACTGAAGCATAAAAAGAAAGAAATTGATACCCTCATGCTAGTAGATTCTGGTGCAGAAGTGAGCTTAATTTCTTATAAGATGGGTCAACAATTAGGTTATGCTCTAGCAGATTCAGAATCTAAATTGCTAGCAGAAACTATTGGTGGAACTGTTGAGTATGTGATGCGAGATGTAGAAATGGTTATAGACAATCATAGTTTTATTGCTCCCGTAGCTTGGTTGCAACAAATAACAGGAGGAGAGCAATTACTTTTAGGTAGAGAAGTTGTTTTCGATAAGTTTAATATAGAATTTAGGCAAGCAGAAGAACGGATTATTTTTACTTGGTGTGGAGATAATACCAATTCTTTTAGTAATTAGAGGAAAGTCATGCAACCATGAATCTAAACCAGCTACCTTTTGTATCTATTATTATAATTAACTACAATGGTGCAGAAGTTATTCTCAACTGTTTAGAATCTCTCTACAGCAATTTAAAACAAGTAGCTTATGAAGTAATTGTTGTTGACAACGCCTCCCAAGATGGTAGCCCTGAGAGTATTGTCCAACAGTTTCCCCAAGTAACTTTGTTACCACAAAAGCGAAATTTAGGCTTCGGTAGCGCTAACAATATTGGTGTACAACAAGCCCAAGGAAAATTTCTTTTCCTCCTCAATTCAGATACAATCATTACTGCTGATATCTTACCTAAACTAATTGCTAAACTTAACCAATCTCCCCAGATTGGCATAGTTGCCCCAACTCCTCAACCCTGATGGCAGCTTTCAGTTTTCTGTCTCCAAAGAGATTAGTATTTTGGGAGAGTTTCAAACCTTGCAACAGGTTAAGCAATATCGTAATCTTGCTACTCGCCCTAATGTAGCCAAAATCTATAACCAAGAACAAAATGTAGATATAGTTGTCGGGGCAGCTATGTTAATGCGTCGCTCATTATTTAAAGAAGTAGGCGGCTTTGATCAAAGCTTTTTCATGTACTTTGAGGAATCTGACCTTTGCAAGCGGGTAGGAAACCTTGGTTACAGCATCCTCTATATACCGGAAGTATCTTTAATTCATCTTGGTGGTTATTCTGTAGCTAAAAATGCTGACTATATGGCCAGAGAATACCGTCGTAGCCAACGTTATTATTATAAAAAACATCGCCCTCTCTGGGAACAATGGTTTTTGTATTGCTACTTAATTATAAGGAGGATATTACCATAACCCGATGTTCAGTTGAGACTTTTTTGCAAAGTCTACTGACCTTTGCCTAAACTGAGTGTGACGAGATAGGTAAAGTAAGGGACATTTTGAGGAAAGTCTTATTACTCTTGTGGCTGCTTTAGAGGACTTAAAAGTATTACAATATCTCTACACTCAAGTGTTAGTCACCCATGAAGTATGTCAACATCTGACTATCGTGTTACCTATGAAAATAACTTTAATCTTGAGAAAGTGGTATCACCGCTTAAAAGCTTTACTAAGCAAATCTTCTGGGCTAGCTACTACTTCTCCAATAATACCAGAAGAACTACCTTTTTTAGAGGCTATTTGTTGGCAAACTAAAGATGTATATCGTTTTCAGCCAGAAGAAATGTTAAGGCGTTACGAACGAGGCTGGAGATATCACAGTTTATTCAAAAATCTAGAAGGGCAAGAACTAGATTTTTTAAAGCAATTGGCGAAAAAGTATGATTCTTGGCTGCAAGCTGACCTGTGAAGTTTAGATTAGATCATCATAATAAAATAATGATTGTTTTACCGCTAAACTACTAGCAAATAGTGATCGCTATATAGATAAAAGTGTTAAGGCAAGAGACTTAATTGACTTAGCTATTCTCAGACTTCAATCACCCATTCCTGACTCAGCAATCAACAAAGCCGAGAATGCCTACGAAGTAATACGTCCTTTAAAAAATGCTCTACAAAGTTTTCAAGAAAAACCAGATTTTCGAGAAGGTTGCTTTGCTAGTTTGCAAATTGAGGATTCACAAGTTCCAAAAATTGTTGATGGTATTGATCTTTTGGCTGGGGATTTTAATTTGCCTAGTACCGAAAGAAGTTTTAAGGAACAGCGTGAAATATGGGAATGAAAAATAGGGACGTTTACTAAAACGTCCCTACAAAAGTAATATTTACTTAAATTAATCAATCCCTTCAATCCTATCTTCTACTTCTTGGTACAACTCCCGCAAACGGTCTAAATTAGTTTCACTGGTTTCCCAATAACCTCGCCCATTAACTTCTAATAAAGTAGAAACCACCTTACGGAAAGAATTAGGATTGAGGTTCATCAAACGCTTACACATCTCCTCATCTTCAATAAAGGTAGTATTCACATCTTCATAAACCCAATTATCCACCGCATCGGCTGTGGCTGACCAACCCATAGTATTGACCAAACGCTTCGATAACTCCCGGACACCTTCATAACCGTGGTTTAACATCCCTTCATACCATTTCGGATTGAGGAGTTTGGTGCGGGCATCTAAACGGACTGTTTCTGATAAAGTGCGGACTTGGGCATTGGCTGTGGTAGTGTCGGCGATGTAGGCTTTGGGGGCTTTACCATCTTTACGTAAACTTGCTACCACTTTGGTAGGGTCAGAATCAAAATAATGGGAAACATCCGTTAAACTAATCTCCGAAGAATCCAGGTTTTGGAAAGTTACATCAGCCGTTTTTAAAGCCGTTTCAAAAATGGTGCGGTTATCATCCATAACCCCAGGATTATCAGAATTAAAGGAGAAGGATTTGCGCTTCACGTACATCTCCTGTAACTCCTTCTCCTCTTCCCAAGTACTGTTTTCCACCGCCAGGTTAATATTGGAAGAATAGGAACCGGAAGCATTGGAGAAGACACGGGTAGCAGCTTGGCGGAGGTTAATGCCCATTTCCTTAGCTTGTTCGGTGGCGTGTTTGCGGACAAAGTTCATTTCCAGGGGTTCATCGGCTTCGGCGGCCATTTTTACCCCTTGATCTAAAAGGTTCATTTGGTTAATAAACAGATCCCGGAATACTCCTGAACAATTAATTACCACATCAATACGGGGACGACCTAATTCTTCTAAAGGAATTAGTTCCAACTTATTCACCCTTCCCAAAGCATCGGCAACGGGTGTCACCCCAATCATCCACATAATCTGTGCCAAGGATTCGCCGTAGGTTTTGATGTTATCTGTACCCCAGAGGACGCAGGCAATGGTTTCAGGCCACTGACCATTATTATCTGCTTTTTGCCGTGCTAACAAGCGGTCTACCACTACCTTGGCTGATTGTACAGCGGCACTAGTGGGGATAGATTGGGGGTCGAGGGCATGAATATTTTTACCTGTGGGTAAAACATCAGGGTTACGGATAGGATCGCCTCCCGGTCCAGGTAGGACATATTCCCCAGCTAAGGCTTTTAGTAAGCCACCCAATTCATTATCAGCACAAACCTGTTCTAAGCAAAACTCCAAATATTCAAATAAAGATTTTAGTTCTTCTGCTTTAATTTTGCTGAAACCTTTTTCTTGCAATGCTTCTAACCAAGGTTCTTTTTTACCCATGTTAAAGAAGTTGAGTTTTGCTACTTGGGAAACCCTTCCTTCAGCATCTATTTGGGTTTGTACCAAAGCTGTCACCGCCGCGCGAGTAGCTAAGGTGATTTCTTGCAATAACTCTACATCTTCTAAAATCCCTTGGTCATTGCGGCGATAAATTTCATCTAAATCGCGATTAATACTCTGGGCAATAATCCGAGGTAAACCAACAATTTTTTCTTCCTCACGATCTAAGCTAGCAATGTTAACCAAAGTGGCGATCGCTTCTTCGGCACTAGGAGGTTTACCAACCACGTGTAAACCACAAGGTAGCAACCGAGATTCAATTTCCATTAAGCGGCGGTAAACGTTGCCAATAATGGTATCCCTCTCTTCACTACTTAAATCCTTTGCATCGACTTCGGGTAAATCAATGTCTTTATCTAGATTCACCAACCGACACTTATCGACAATGGTATTAACAATAGGAACACCACGGCCAGTATCTTTAAGGGTTTGGTAGGAACCAATTAAATCACCAAGTTCCTTTAACCCTTTATACAACCCGGCATTCTCCGCCGGAGGTGTAAGGTAAGAAATTGTTTCAGCATAACTACGTCGCTTAGCAATTGTTGCTTCAGAAGGGTTGTTGGCTGCGTAGTAATAAATGTTGGGAATTGAACCAATTAAGTTATCAGGATAACATTCCCCAGACATCCCCATTTGCTTTCCAGGCATGAATTCCAAAGAACCATGAGTACCAAAATGCAACACTGCATCTGCTTGCCATATCTGTTCTAAGTAGGTGTAGTAAGCCGCAAAACCGTGGTGAGGAGAAGCAGAACGAGAAAACAACAGACGCATGGGATCACCTTCATAACCAAAGGTTGGTTGTACCCCAATGAAAACGTTACCAAATTGTTTGCCGTAAATCAATAAATTCTGTCCATCACTATTAAGATTTCCTGGTGCAGGACCCCAATTCTCCTCTAACCTTTGGTAATAGGGGGTTAAGCGTTCGTATTGAGGAACAGACATCCGGTAAGCAATATTTAATTCCGGGCTATTATATTGCGCCTGGGCATCATGAATTACCTCTTGCATCAACTCTTCAGCAGATTCTGGTACATCCTTCAAGTCATAGCCATTTTGCTGTAAAGCTTTCATGACTTCGTAAATGGAACCAAAAACATCCAAATAAGCGGCGGTTCCTACATTGCCTTTATCTGGTGGGAAACTAAAGACGGTAATGGCAACTTTTTTGTCTAACTTCGGCTTACAACGTAAGTTTGCCCATTTCAAAGCTCTTTGGGCGATCGCTTCGATGCGATCTTGTAGGGTAATTGCTTTTCCGGTTACGGCATCTCGACCAGAAAGAATAATTGGTTCAATAGCGCCATCAAGTTCGGGAATAGCTATTTGCAGCGCAACCTGCACCGGATGCAAACCTAATTCGCTTTTTTCCCATTCTTCGGTGGTTTGGAAAACTAAAGGCAAAGCCACCATGTAAGGACGGTTCAACTTTTTCAGGGCATCAATAGCTTTGGGATGATCCTGTCTGGCTGGTCCCCCCACTAAAGCGAACCCTGTTAAGGAAACTACCACATCTATCAAAGGACGGTTATTAGCTTTCCTACCACTCCAAAAATAAGCTTCTACCGGTTTAGAAAAGTCTAATCCCCCCGCAAATACCGGAATTACCCTCGCTCCCATAGCTTCAAATTCCTGTACCATGGCTACATAGTGGGCATCATCTCCAGTAACGAGGTGAGTTCTTTGCAAAACTAAACCAATACAAGGAGCAAGAGGATCTTTTAAGTTTTGGGGTATTTCTGTACGGCTATCATACCATTGCAAATATTCTTGTACATCCTCAAACATCTTGCTACTAAGGGGATGCCAGATACCCATATCGGGATAAACAACAGGTTCGTTGTAGGTAACTAACTGATTCTGCTCATCTTCATTTAAAACATATTTATCCGTCAACATAAGCAGGAAGTTCTCTAAATTATCTGCTGAACCTCCTAACCAATATTGGAAGCTCAACATGAAGTTACGGGCATCCTGAGCCTTATCCATAGGCATATACTTGAGAACTTTTGGTAAAGTCCGCAGCATCTTCAACATCCCATCTTGGAAAGAAGCCCCCGACTTCTCTTTGCGCTTACGCATAAACTGAGCGATCGCACTTTTACTTTGTCCTAATTGAGCCATAGAAAAGCTGCCCAATTTATTCAGGCGCATTACTTGGGGCATAGAAGGAAAAACAATTGCTGCATCTAAGCGATCTCGATGGGGTTGTACTGCCGTAATTACTTTCTCGGCTAAATCTTCGATAAAAATTAATGAGCCAATAAAAATATTCGCTTCGGCAATATCTCTTTGGAATTCTTCATAGTTTTCCTGGCTACGTAATTCTTCAATCAAATAACCGCTAATTTCTATAGCAACTTTCGGGTTATTTTTGTTAATGGAGCGAACAGCTTGAGAGATAGTACTTTGATACTGAGGCTCTAGGACGACATAGACCACTTTTACTCTTTCACGCCCATTAATCGTTTCCGGGGCTATGTGTCGAATGGTGGACTTGACGTTAGTGAACATTCAGCTTAGGCTCCTTAAAATAATTGGCAGGTTTTCAAAAAAGATCAGGCAACAGCCTTGGGAAAAGAATAATGTAAAATTCTTCTACACTATTTCGATTAACACGTTTTTTAGAGTTTTATTGCCAAATATATTCAATAGTTTGGCATCTCTAACTTAAATATTTCTCTATCAAACACTTATGGTCATAGCAAGTTTTTATCAGAAAAAGCTTACTCTATGTTGGGTTTGCTCTTCATTCGATACAATTCGATAACAAAAAGTTTATATTTATTTACAAATAGTGATGTGATTACTATAGTAATTATTTGCAAAAATACATATAAAAGTTATTGACAAAAGATATATTTATATGTATGGAGAATTCAACTTCAGTAACTAAAGATATTCTTATCCTCTCTAACGGTCCAGGGGAAATATCAACTTGGGTAAGGGCTGTAGTCAAAGCCCTCAGAAAAAGATTCCCAACTCAGCAAGCTAGAATTTCAGTAATTTTATCTCCTTGTCCCAATGGCACGGGCAAAGAAGCAGCAATTGCCCGTAGTTACCCAGAAGTAGATAGGGTACAAGGAGCAGAAGATTTTTGGGCTTTTTTATTGTGGGGCAAGACAAAAGAAAACTGGCAATGGTGGAATCGCGGTGTAGTTTTGTTTTTAGGGGGGGATCAAGTTTTTCCCTGTAGTTATTGGCAAGCGTCTTGGTTATAAAACCATTGTTTATGCCGAATGGGAAGCTCGTTGGTATCGTTGGGTTGACTACTTTGTAGCGATGAAGCCGCAAGTCATGGCTGAGATACCTAAACCATACCGTCACAAATGTCAGATTGTCGGGGATTTAATGGCCGATGTGGAAAGGCAAAATAGTTCTGGAAGAGAAACAGAACTAATCGGCTTATTACCAGGCTCAAAGTCCGCTAAACTTGCTCAAGGAGTTCCCTTGGCACTCTCCATTGCTGAATACGTAAAATCTCAACGCCCTCAAACTCGCTTCATGATTCCTGTGGCCCCTACCCTTGATTTAAAAAGTTTAGGGAAATACGCCAACCTCGATGACAACCCTGTCATAAAAAAATTAGGTAACGTAACCGCAGAATTAGTCATACCAGAAAAAGTTGGGCAAACGCCCTATTTAATGACCACTGGTGGCGTAAAAATAGACTTAATCACTCAATTTCCTGCCCACGAACAGTTATCCAACTGTCGCTTCTGCTTAACCACTGTGGGGGCAAACACAGCCGAATTAGCTTCTTTAGCTATACCAATGATTGTGCTTATTCCTACTAACCAATTAGAAGCAATGCGTGCCTGGGATGGCTTACCAGGAATTTTAGCTAACTTACCGATAGTAGGGACTCCATTTGCAAAAACTATTAATTGGCTGGTTTGGCAATGGTTCCAGAAGCATAAAACCCTATATGCCTGGCCGAATATTTGGGCAAGACAAGAAATTGTTCCAGAATTAGTAGGGAAGCTCAAACCTGAATATATAGCTAAGTACTGCTTAAATTGGTTAAAAAATCCTGAGCAACTTCAAAAAGTGCGAGAACAATTAACCCAAATAAGAGGTCAAAGTGGGGCAGCACAAAAAATTGCTAAATTAGCTGGAGAAATATTGAATTGAACAATTTGCCTGTACAAAGAGGCCAAGGCTGAAAAGTAATGGTGAAAGACCCTATAATATTAAGAGTGTGGATTCTTTGGTAATACTACTAACTACGAACATAAAAAATTATCCTTAGTTTGTAAGTAATAAGCCCAATAAACTCAGAAAATGTTGCTAAACATACAAAAAAAAGATTCCCTCATACTAAATATATAAGTTGACAATCTCACGAATATAAACAAAGATACGATTAATAATTTCCAGAAATTCTCTACTCTGAGGCCCTGGCATATTTACAAAGAACGAAATATTTTAGTTGCAGGTCATTAAAATATCTATTTAAGTAAAGTGAAATATTTCTATTGAAGGTAATGAAGGTGGGTAGGCTTGATGAATTTTGAACAAAATTACAAACAGTGTATAAATAAGCTGATCTGGGCTACCAAAGAACTCAGGGTGGAAATCGAGCCAACCCAACTTTCTAGAATAGCTGAGCTAATAGTTCAAACAATGACTGGCCCTTGGCGCTATTTCCATAGTACTGAACATATTTTTGAAGTTGGTGGTGGAGAGAAACCCATTGAAGTACTAGCGGCATTGTTTCATGATGTCGTCTACGTTCAAGTAGACCAAAGTGTCAATTTCAACCTTTCTTATTACATTACCCCTTTTGTTAAACAATCAAGGGATAGCCTGGTAATTAGACCCCAAAGTGAGCTGCCCGAAGACTTCATTTTTGAGCTGGTATTATCAACATTTGGTTTCTCTTCTGGGCAAATCCTTTCTCCTTATCAAGGGGAAAATGAATTCCTGAGCGCTTTAGTAGGGGCCAAAGTTTTAGAACCTTTTTTAAAACCTAGCCAAATCCTGCAAATGATCGCTTGTGTTGAAGCGACTATTCCCTTCCAATCTAGAGATGAAGCAGGTTTAACCTCTAGCGATCGCCTTTATCTTCGCTTGCAAAATACCAACAAAAAGTTAGATATTGGCATGGGGGAAGCAGAGTTAAGGGAAACAGTAAAAAGCTCTGTAACATTATCCAACCGAGATGTAGGCAGTTTTGCTTATCCTAGCTCAGCCAAATTTCTAGACTGTACTTGGAGTTTATTGCCTGAAACCAACCATAGTTTAGAAAATGCCAACTCTTACACGGCGAACCAATATAGAGTCGCCTTACAAAAAATGGCAGGTTTCATGAATTTTCTGAAACCGGAAGTGGTGTTTAAAAGGTTTAAAGGACAACCTGATGAACAAACCTATAATCGCATGGTTGATATGGCCAAGCGCAATATTGAAATAGCAAAACTCTATCTTGGTAGTAAACTCTTCACTATTGCGATTATTGAAGCACTCTCTTTGCGGATCGGTCAGGGCATTGCTTTATCAATCATGGTGGGGGAGTTACCAACTTTCGGGTTCTCAGGATGTCGCTTAGTTAACTTTATTCCTAATGTCCCTAATGCCTATCCCCCCAAAACAGACATAGAACTAGAAGTTCTGCATCTACTAGAAGTAGGAAGAATCAAAAGTTCTTCCTATGATATCAAAAACTCTCCCCTAGCAACCTTTGCTGTCAAATCTATTGGCTTTGATGGCATTCGTCAGATGATGGATATTGTGCAAGAATTTTTTCAAGGAAATGTTAATTCGGAAGATTTTCTTTCCCGGTGCAACCCTAATGTTACGGAAACTATTATAGAAGGGATTCTTCAACTTCTTGATACACGTAAGGCTCTACTTTGTATGCCCAAAAATACTAATATTAACTCTTCTGTATCTGAAGCTAGTCAATCTAGAATTTTATCCCAGTAGTCAACAATTGTTAGCTCATTTTCCGTCTACCTCTTTCAAAGGCAACTTGATTATATATAGTTAGGATCTAACTTTGATTAGTACAATCATTTTTAAGCAATTCAAAGGGTAGACTTGATGAGCTTTGAGTTAAATCACCAAAAATGCTTAGAAAAGCTAACCTGGGCTACTGAGACAGCTTCAGGTTCAAGTTGAGTTGACACAACTTATAAAGGTTACTGAGCTAATAGTCCAAACAATGACAGGCTCTTGGAGATATTATCATAATACTGAACATATTCTCAAGGTAGGGGGGACAGATAATCCTATTGAAGTATTAGCTGCTCTTTTCCACGATATTGTTTATGTCCAAATAGACCGCAGCTTTCACTTTAATTTTACCTACTATCTTGCTCCTTTTATCAAGCAAGGTCGAACACAGCTAATTATCCGTGATCACGAAGAATTACCCCAAGATATTATCTTCGAGATGGTAATAGCTATATTTGGCTACAATCCTGGAGAAATTCTTTCTCCTCGCAAAGGGCAAAACGAATTTCTCAGCGCTTTGGTAGCAGGGAAAGTTCTTGAATCTTTCCTAACTCTAGCTCAAATACTCCAAGTTGTTGTTTGTATTGAAGCAACTATTCCTTTTCGTTGTAAATCCTCTCAAGGTTTAACCCCTAGCGAGAAACTTTATGAGGTTCTTAAATACACAAATAGTAAGTTTGAAATTGGCTTAACAGAACAAGAAATTATTTTAACAATAAAAAGTTCAGTTAAATTAGCTAACCGAGATATTCTTAGTTTTGCTAGTCCCCGTGCTGCTACTTTTTTAGATGAGACTTGGAATTTATTAGCAGAAACCCATCCTAGTTTCAAAAATATCAATTCTTACACAGTAAAAGAGTATCGAGTTGCTTTGCAAAAAACAGCTAAGGCTATGTATAAGATTGAACCAAGCTGTATATTTAGACAATTTCAAGGACAACCAGAGCCGCAAGATTATCAAATTTTGCTAGAAACAGCGAGAAAAAATCTCAGAGTTGCCCGTCTTTACTTAACCAGCAAGCTGTTTACAATTGCTATTATAGAAGCCCTTTCTACACGTATTGGCAAAGGTATAAGCTTAGCTGTGATGGTCGGAGAATTACCTGGGGCGGGGCAGATATTAGCCGTTTAGCTAACTTTATTCCTATCCTTAAAAATAACTATATTTGCAATAATGATATTGAACTTGAGGTCTTAAACTTATTGCAAGAAGGTAGGATTAGGAATTCTTTTTACGACATAAAAGATTCTCCTTTAACTACTTTTATTGTTAAATCTATCGGTTTTGATAGTATCAAAGGAAATGTTGAGTTGATGAATAAGTTTTTTCAGAGAAAAATAGCTTCTGAAGATTTCTTGACTAGCTGTAATACTAACGTGACAGAAGCTATTACTCAAGGTATCGTGCAGCTTACAGATGTTCGTCAAGAATTATTGTTGAAACGTTTACAATAACTAGATACAAATAGTCAATACTTGCATTTTGGTTAAAGATAAAGCTTCAGACTATAATTGAGATTGAGAGAACTTCAAAATATAGCTGTTAGTTAAATGTATCAACTCAAAAATTAAAGGGGTGTTTGACTGCTGCTACTCAAAAAAGCCAGACTGACTAACCTACTGGCAAAATCGCAAACATCTACCAATAAGTACTGGAGTTAGTAAGTCTGCTCAATTAATTTGGAATATCGTAAATTCACTGCTCTATGAAGATACTTAACACTTTAACAAGTATTAATACTGGATAGTTTTAGTTTTGATGATATTCTATTAATCATAGCAGGGTGAAAATTCGGATGGTCATTACCAGGTCTTACAGAGAAATTCACATAATATTGTGAGCAAGAAATCCTGAAATCTAGATAGTAAGGCTGTATTTGTATTGGGTGCATCACGGCCGAAAGTTCGACGTGTCAAGAATGCAAAGACAACCATACAAGCAAAGTCAGAGTAAGAATGTTGACTATTGGCGGTTACCTAATCAAAGAGCAACTGTTTGAAAGCGCCCATTCTAAAATTTATCGTGGCTATCGGGAAATTGATCAGCAATCTGTAGTAGTAAAAATGCTTAAAGATGCTTATCCTTCCCCGGAGCGAATCGCTTGGTTTCAAAGGGAATACGAACTCCTCCAATCCCTCAATCTTATTGGGGTAGCGGAGGCTTACGAGTTAGTCACCTACCAATCTACATGGGCCATGATTTTAGAGGATTTTGGAGGTGAATCCCTAGAAAAATTAGAATTGGCTGGAGCATTAAGTATCCCTGAATTTTTGCCCTTAGCTATTAAAATTACCGGAATTTTGGGGCAAATTCACGGTTGTTCTGTTATCCATAAAGATATTAACCCTTCTAATATTGTACTTAACCCTCAAAGCGGAGAGGTTAAAATCATTGACTTTGGCATTGCGACTTTACTATCGCGAGAGAATCCTACTTTCCGCAATCCTAATGTCTTAGAAGGTACTGTTGCTTACATTTCCCCAGAGCAAACAGGGCGTATGAATCGCTCTATGGATTATCGTAGCGATTTTTATTCTTTAGGGGTAACTTTCTACAAATTATTGACAGGGAGAGTACCTTTCGTTACTGATGAAGCTATTGAATTAGTTCATGCCCACATAGCTAAGCAGCCTCCCCCTTTGCAGCAGGATAGCGAGACTGGGCAAGAAGAAATTCCCCAGGTAATTGTAGATATTGTCATGAAGTTGATGGCTAAAAATGCTGAGGAGCGGTATCAATCTGCCTATGGTTTGAAAGCAGATTTGGACAAATGTTTACAGCAATTGAAAAAAAAGGGCGAGATTGAAGTTTTTCCCCTTGCTCAACGAGATATTTCTGATAAATTTCAAATTCCTCAAAAGTTATATGGCAGAGAGGCAGAAATAGATGCCTTATTGGCAGCTTTTGAGCGTACAAGCAAAGGTATTCCCCCGAATCATCTTTCTACCGGAGGAGTAGAAATGATTCTGGTTGCTGGTTATTCTGGAGTTGGTAAATCGGTTTTAGTTAATGAGATTCACAAACCTATTACCGCCAAAAGAGGTATTTTTATTGCGGGAAAGTATGAACAATATCAAGGAAATATCCCTTATTTTGCTATTTCCCAAGCTTTTAATGAATTTTGTAATCAACTATTAAGTGAAAGTCCAGAAACTTTAAAAATTTGGCGAGAAAAAATTCTGACAGCAGTAGGAAACAACGGTCAGGTTTTAATTGAAGTAATTCCTGAATTAGCTTTGGTGATTGGACAGCAGCCTCCCTTAGCTCAAGTTAGCCCTCAAGAAGCACAAAACCGTTTCCATCTTGTCTTCCAAAACTTTGTTAAAGCGATTAGCCAAGCAGAAAATCCCCTTGTTTTGTTCTTAGATGATTTGCAATGGGTAGATACAGCTTCTTTAAAATTGTTGAAGCTCTTAATGAGTGATAAGAGCTATCGCTATCTTTTAATTGTGGGAGCCTACCGAGTTAATGAAGTAGATGCTACTCACCCTCTTAAAATTGCTTTAGATTCAATTGAAGCTGAAAGTGGCGTTATTTCCTCGATTCACTTAAAAAACCTGACTAAAACTGATGTTAATACTTTGTTAACAGAAGCTTTGAATTGTGAGCCGGATTATAGCCAGTCTTTAGCTGATTTAGTTTATAAGAAAACTCAAGGTAATGCTTTTTTTACTAAGGAATTTTTAAAGTCTCTTTACGAGTCTGGCTTATTAACATTTGAATTTCCTAGTATTTCTTTACTGGTGACAGGACAAAGTAAAGGTGGCTGGCAATGGAATGTCAGTCAAATTCAAGCTGAGAATATTACTGATAATGTCGTGGAGTTAATGGCGGACAAAATTTGCCATTTAGATACGGAAACTCAAACTGTATTACAGTTAGCTGCCTGTATTGGTAATAGCTTTAATCTCTCTTTATTAACCCAGCTTTATCAAAAGCAGTATCAAGTTAAAACAGCTACTTCTCAGTCAATACTATCTGATCTCTGGCAGGCTTTGCAAGAAGGTTTAGTTGTTCCTTTAAATGAGCAGTATAAGTTAATTAATACCGAATTGTCTGGAGCAAGCAAAGAAGAGAAAATCAATTTTAATCAATTTAAAAGAGCAATCTTTAAGTTCCAACACGACCGTGTTCAACAAGCAGCTTATGCCTTAATTTCTCCTCAGAAAAGACAACAGAAAATCCATGTCCAGATTGCTGATTTACTGTTAGAAAATACTCAGCCAGAAGAGCTAGAGGAGAGCATTTTTGATATTGTTAATCAATACAATGAAGGATTGAGCTTAATCGAAGTAGAAAAAGCCATGGAGCTAGCCAGACTGAATTTAAAGGCTGGTAAAAAGGCTAAGGTGGCTACAGCTTATGAACCGGCGGTTAAATATCTAAATATTGGTCTAGATTTATTAAGTGAGCAGAGTTGGCAAACTGAATACGATTTAACTTTTGCTTTGCATATAGAAGCAATAGAAGCTGAATACTTAAATACCAACTTTGAGCAAGCCAAATTTCTTACTGATATTGTTTTAAGTAATGCTAATACTGTATTAGATAAAGTCAAAGTTTACGAAAATCAAATCCTCTTTTATATTACTCAAAATGAACAGCAAACTGCTATTCATATTGGCTTACGAGTACTGGAGATGTTGGAGGTTTCTCTTTACGATTCTCCTCCCCCAAACTTGGATATTAACAAGTTAGCTAGCTTGCCAGAAATGGCTGATCCAGATAAGTTGGCAGCTATGCGAATCTTGATGACTATTGCGGTTCCTGCTTACATTGCTAATCCGACAATGTTACCGCAAATTTTGTTTACGATGATTGATTTATGCGTCAATTATGGTAACTCGCCTTCAGCACCTGTAGCCTATGCTTTTTATGGTTCCTTGCTTTGTACCATGTTCTCAGATATAGAGACAGGTTATCAATTTGGGCATTTAGCTTTAGAAGTATTAGAAAAGTTTGCGACGAGGGAAATAAAATGCAAAGTAGACTATTTATTTAATTCTTTTATTTTTCATTGGAAAGAATCTGCTAATTCTGCCATAGAACCATTACGAGAAACTATTCAAGTAGGTTTAGAAACTGGAGATATTGAATTTGCTTGTTATGGTGCTGTGGAATATTGTTCCAATCTTTTGTTATTAGGACAGCCTTTAGATTATATTAGCCAGCAGCATCAACAATATATTGATTTGATTAGGAAAAATAAGCAAGGATATTCTTTAGCTTACGTAAAAATCTGGAGCCAGTTGGTTGAAAGTTTAAGAGGTAATTCAGAAAATCAACAACAATTAGTTGGAGAAGAATTTGATGAAGTAACGATGTTGCCAAGGTTACTTCAAACTAATAACTTAAACTTAGTTTTCCAGGTTTATTTAGCTAAAACTATTTTAAGTTACTTATTTAAAGACTATTCAGCAGCCATGACCCATGCTTCTTTAGGAGCCAATTATGAGCCTTCTGTAGTGGGTTTATTTAATGTTGCTCAGCATAACTTCTACTATTCTTTAGCTTTACTGGCTAACTGTACTAAAAATAATGAAAGTAGGAAAGAGCAGTTTTTAAAGAAAGTTGTTGCTAATCAACAGAAAATGAGCATTTGGTCTAACCATGCTCCGATGAATTTTTTACATAAATATGAATTAGTAGAAGCAGAAAAAGCACGAGTTTCAAATCAATATTGGCAAGCCGCAGAACTTTATGAAAATGCTATCAAAAACGCTAGGGAATCTGGCTATACTCAAGATGAAGCCTTAGCTTATGAGTTGGCCGCAGAATTTTATTTAAGTCGTGGCATGGCAGAAGTTGGGCAGCTTTATATGACAAAAGCTCATTACAGCTATCAACATTGGCAAGCTACCGCTAAAGTAAAAGATTTGGAAAAGAGGCATCCTCAGTTGTTTTCTTCAACTCCTATAGTTCCTAATAAGCTTAAAAATAACTCTACAATCGCGACAACAGATCCTTCTAACCTTTTAGATATAACCAGTGTTCTTAAAGCTTCTCAAGCATTAGGTAGCGAGATTGTTTTAGACAAATTGCTGACGCGAATGATGAAAATTGTGATAGAAAATGCGGGGGCAGATAGGGGCTTTCTTTTATTAAATAAATCTGATGGCTGGGTAATTGAAGCCATGGGAACTATTGGTGAAGAAAAAATTACCATAGAACAATTACCATTAGAAGATGCTCAACAGCAATCTCGCTTACCTAAAACTATTATTAATTATGTAAGTCATACTCACAAAAATCTTGTCTTAGGAGATGCTGTTCAGGTGGGTGCTTTCACCCAAGATCCCTATATTATAAGTCATAAACCTAAATCAATTCTCTGTACACCTTTACTCAACCAAGGAACATTAGTAGGTATTGTTTATTTAGAGAATAGTTTGATTGCAGAAGCTTTTACCCCAGATCGCTCAGAGCTTCTCCATTTACTTTCTTCTCAAGCTGCTATTTCTCTAGAGAATGCCCGCTCCTACAGCCGTCAAGTGGAACTGACAGATTCCTATAGTCGTTTTGTTCCCGCTGAGTATTTAGAGTTTTTGCAAAAGAAAAGTATTACCCAAGTAAAGTTAGGGGATCATGTTAGTAAAGAGATGGCAGTGATGTTTTCTGATATTCGCTCCTTCACTGCCATTTCTGAAAATATGACTCCCCAAGAAAACTTTGATTTTGTCAACAATTATCTTAGGGAAGTAAGTCCCAAAATCCGTGGCAATGATGGTTTCATTGTTAAATATTTAGGGGATGGGATGATGGCTGTTTTTCCGAATGGGGCTGACAATGCTTTAGCGGCCGGAATTGCTAAACTGCAACAGGTGGAAATATATAATCGTCAGCGTCAAGAAAATAACCAACCTCCGATTAAAGTAGGAGTTGGCATACACGTTGGTCATATGATGGTAGGAATGGTGGGAGAAACTGCCCGTATGCAAGGAGATGCTTTTTCTGATAATGTCAATCTCACAGCCCGTTTAGAAAGTTTGACTAAGTTCTATGGTGTTTCTTTAGTGATTAGCGAGACTACGAAAGAAAGGTTGAGCAATCCTCAGCAATATAAAATACGTTTCCTTGATAAAGTTATTCTTAAAGGTAAGAAAAATCCTATCGCCATTTTTGAAGTATTAGATGGCAACAACCCAGAGGATATTGCAGCTAAGTTAGCAACTCAAGGAGATTTTGAAAAAGGTTTGGAGTGCTATCGTTTAGGGGCAGTAGCAGAAGCAGAAGGCTACTTTAAGCAAGTTTTAACCAGCAACCCCAATGACAGTGTTTCTCAGCTTTATTTGGAGCGAGTAGAGGAACTTAAAAAAGAAGGTGTACCTAAAAATTGGGATGGGGTTTGGAGTTTGAAGCGGAAATAGTTGTTCACATAAATAGCACCGGAAACACCATCACCTGGAAGTAATGACTCATTTGCAGCGTCAACAATTACGTCCACTTTTTGATGTGTGATATCTCCCTGTTGTATCTCTATTTGCTCTTTAATTACTTTTGTCTCTACCATCAGGATATTCCTCCCTAAATCTCTGGAGAATAGACTTATCAGTTGCTTCGTAGACAATAGAATTTTTTTGTCCAAGGACAGGCTTAATATGCTTGACTTCACCTGAAACTATGGGAAGGGGGATTGGCTCAGATGCAAATGCAGCGCAGGAGCCATCAAATTGAAAGTGCTTGCAGTATTTGCATCCTTTATATTCTGCCATTAAATTGTCTTTCTTCGTGTAGTTACAGATTGTTCAATGCGATCGCCTATTTTATTTCGATTAATTCTGGTGGGCAAAGATAGATGAGTTTCTGAAGCTAATTCAACGACTGAATCTTGCCAACCTATTAGTAATTGATTTGCTATTAGACATATTATGATGGGCAAATAAATAATAAATTTGATTGTCCATCCTAACGAAGGTATTTTGCCCACCCTACCTAAAAGCTTGAGATATACCATCTGAATGCGATCGCATTCATTAAAGCTTGCCAGAGATAAAGTCAGATTAGTTCGTTGGCTTGAGTAAATATAGTCACATGGAAGAACTTAAAGATGAAGAATAGTGCGCCTCTGTTAGTTGAAGAAACAAACCTCTCGCGTATGTGGGCTACTGTATTTCTGCATATTATTGATAATTCTGGAAAAGAGATTTCGCCACTTATAGTAACTTTAACGGGCTTGACATTTGGGCGTATGAACTGTTTCGTTGGTGTAGCAAAGCTAGATACCATCACTAAATCAGATGATAGTTTAACTACTCTCAAAAAGGTAGCTCGAAATGCGCTGCCCTCAACTACTAACGAATAAACAGTAGAGGGAATACAACATGAAAACTAAACCTCAGAAACACACAACTAAAAATGCTCAGCAACACAAACAACTAAGTCTTGACTTTGGCCAATATGATTCTGAACAAAGCTCAACACCAAAGATTATTTCATATCTTCCTGGTGCTAAGCCTACAATTGTATTCAACACTTACTGGCGATTTGCTGCTGAACGGCAAAAAGTATTTTTCAAAAAGTTAGAAAATGCCCCAATACCTTGGACTGACGACCCAATTGTTTCAACCTACAAGTTTACCAATGCTTACCGCGCTTCAGATCGTGTAAGCCAGTATTTGATCCGTAATGTCATTTACCAGAATGATCTGCCATCATCATCTAACGAGGTATTCTTTAGGATTATCCTTTTCAAAATATTCAATAAGATCGAGACTTGGCAGCTTTTAGAAAAAAAGCTTGGTTCCCTTGTTTACGCTGAATATTCCTTTGAACGCTATGATCAAGTTCTCACAGAGGCCATTCAGTCAGGCCAAGCTATCTATTCTGCTGCATACATAATGCCATCAGGAGGAACAAGCTTTGGACATATAGCGAAACATCGTAACTACCTCAAGCTAATCGAGAAAATGATGGCTGAGGAGCTACCAAAAAAGCTTGCTGATGCCCAGAATATGCAGCAAGGATTCGATTTGCTGCGAGGATATCCAACTATTGGCGACTTTTTGGCTTATCAGTTTATTACTGATGTTAACTATAGTGAAATTACGAACTTTAGCGAAATGGATTTTGTGATTCCTGGCCCTGGGGCGCTAGATGGTATTCGTAAATGCTTTAGTGATTTGGGCGGACTGAGCGAACCAGAAATTATAGAGCGCATGGGAGAGAATCAAGAGTCTGAGTTTGAGCGACTAGGACTGAATTTTCAGTCTCTCTGGGGAAGAAGGCTACAATTGATTGATTGCCAAAATCTATTTTGCGAGGTCGATAAATATGCTCGCATGAAACATCCCGGTATTGCTGGAATATCAGGTCGCTCTCGTATCAAACAAAAATACTCAGGTAAAGGACAATTTCTAGATTTCTGGTATCCACCTAAATGGGGAATTAATCAGGCTATTGAAAAATACAAAACAGTTGCTAAAGTTCATACTCCGTTGAAGTCTAAATAGAATCTCAAGGTGTCAAGCATGGATTTTCGTGAATATCAGGAACAAGCCCAAAAGACGGATCAAGTTCCCGGTAAAGAAGGAAAAGGAATAACTGTACCTCTGTTGGGCTTAGTTGGAGAAGCAGGGGAATTGCTCAGTGAATACAAAAAGTACTTACGGGACGGAGAAGCCCATAGGCTTTTTCCAGAACGTGCTGCCGAAGAGTTGGGGGATATGCTTTGGTATATTGCCAATTTATCTAGCAAGTTTGATCTTAGTCTGGAAAAAATTGCTGAAGACAATATTGAGAAAATATTTGATCGTTGGGGATGGAAAAATTCACTACAAACACAGATACACATATTTGACAGTAATTTTCCTGGAAATGAGCGTTTACCACGTCAGTTTGATGTTGATCTCACAGAGGTAAACGGAAACAACTCCGTAAAAATGAGAGCATTTGTCAACGGAAAACAAATTGGTGACGACCTCACTGATAATTCTTACTCAAACGATGGTTATCGCTTTCATGATATTTTCCATCTTTCCTATGCCGCAGTATTAGGGTGGTCACCAGTCATGCGTCGCAATCTTAAATGTAAGCGAAAAAGTGACCCTAGTATTGATGAAGTAGAAGATGGCGGTCGTGCGATCGCAATTGAAGAGGGTATATCAGCCCTTGTATTCAGCTATGCCAAAGACCATCAGTTTTTAGAAGGAGTTGATACTCTTGACTACCAGTTGCTCAAAACTATTAAAACTATGACTTATTACTTAGAAGTCTCTCAATGTTCCCTTGGTGATTGGGAAAAAGCTATCCTGAGTGGATACGAAGTCTGGCGAGAAATAGTAGAAAATGGAGGTGGGGAAGTGACTGTAAATCTTGATCAACGTACCTTAAGACGATAAAAGTTTAAAGTTATTAACTTAAGCTCGATAAAGCATAGGCTTTGTACTGCTTTTAAGATACAGTGGATGAAATGGACAGCCTCCTTGAGTGATTCCCAAACAGTATAAGGGTTTAAAGCCAGTTATCCTCTCAAGAACATCCGTACAACGGTTCCTTAAAATGCCCCGATTTCCCCAAGCTACAATGATTTTATCTGCTGATTTAACAGACTTTTCGAGGTAGCAATCATTTTCAGGTCCTACTGGATCTTTGACATTTTGCAGAGTTACTGGTTTTGAGGCCCGATAACCAAATAGGTTAACCACTTCAAGGGAACCATAACCCCAAGACTGAGCGAAACCGATGCAGCGACGCAGGGTAGGATCATCCTTCGTTGCATCTGCGCGACTGGGGTTAAGCATAATAAAGGTGAGTTTAGGAGCATTTGTGTCCCATTCCCGCAAGAGCCAGTAGCGGTAGTATTCTGTTGAGTCTATTACTACATCTTTTATCATAGTTGCTTGTAAGATGGTGAAGTTGCGATCGCATTTATCAAAGCTTGCTAGAAAAAAAGTATGAGTGCTTCATCCCTTCTTCAAACCACAACTAAGCTACCCCATAGCCTGTATAAGGGCGTTTATAACTTGATAGACTGCTTTAGCTTTTTTATATTTTTGGAAAGTAAAAAATTTAATAGCTCAGTATTAGTATACATATTAGTTGCCACCTCTATCTTTAGTGCGATCGCCTATTTTATTTCGATTAATTCTGGTGGGCAAAGACAGATGAGTTTCTGAAGCTAATTCAACTACTGAATCTTGCCCACCCTACGCAGACAAAAGTTATACGAAAAATAGACGTGAAAGTCTACAGCTTTCCTAGAAAATGAACTAAATCAGCTTATTTTGTAGGGAAATTATGCAGTTACCAATGCAACTATCTTGGAAAAGGGTTTTGAGTTTGTTTTCTGTGATCGCTTTAATATCTTTATGTGTACCTGTTCGTAGTTATGGCTTTTCTTCAAGTGATGTTGATATTCGTTTGAGTAGTTTAGCGATTATGAGTGCTACTCTCAAATACGTCAGGCTTTAAAGGCTTGGATTATCAATGAAAGCTGATTTCGAGGTTATACCTTCCCCAATGATCACAATTTCTCCTCAAACTCCCCTCAACTTTGCACTCAACTCATGTTTAATCCGATTCAGAATAGAAGTCTCATCCAAAGACTCTAAAATGCGCGTCACCACAGCTTTGGGGCCATCAGCCCCCCAAGAAGCACCGTTAGCTAAATATTCTTTGGTTACTTGACAAATACCGTAGGTGGAAACTCCTGCAACTCCTGCTTGGGTAATCGCCACAGAAATATAGGGGGCTAGGGATACTCCTCCTGTCGCAGGAGCAGAAAGACCTAAAATACCTTTCAGGGAACTTAAGCCTAAATTGGCGAACAGTTCGCTAGCACTAATTCCTCCCATGCTGATGGCAATTTTTTGTAACAACCCTATTGCCCCCTGCTGAGTCATGGAGATGCCGTAAAGCTTAGAAAGGGTTAAAATCGCTGCTACATCAATTACCGCCCCGGTAAACAAGTCTACGGCGGTAACGGGATTGCAGGCGATCGCAACGGCTTTTGCCATCACTGCTTTGAGGATAATTTGGTTAGCGGCTTCTTCCCGGATTTCCATTTTACGCTGTACCAATTGTTCATTAACTTCGTCAGCGTAAAGCATGGTATTGAGGGCAACTAAGGATTTACCTTCTTGGTGCAAAATCTCTAATATTTTTAACTTCAATTCTGCCATTTGCCCCTCTCCCTGAACCCTTTGCAGTTTCACACTGCCATCAGCAAGACGTTCTGCTTTAGCAACTAAAGGAGAAGCCGCAACCATGACAATCTCATCAGGAGAAAGTAATTCTCGTACTCTTTGGTCGCGAATGGTACGATAAATTAACTCCCGGTCAGCATCAGGATATTGATCAATTTTGTTAAACACCAAAACCATTGGTTTACCAACTTCCCTTAATTGGGAAAGGGCGCTATATTCTACTTTGGTAATATCTCCAGCAACAACAAACAAAATTAAATCTGCTTGTTTAGCAATTTGATGGGCTAAAGCTTCGCGAGTTTCCCCATCAACCTCATCAATGCCTGGAGTATCAATAAGTTGAATTTGTGAGTCTCCTACCCCCGGTAAAGCCACCCGTAAAACATTCTTTTCACTATCACCAATACTTTCTGTATCCACTTGCCAGTTAGCGCTGTTGATAGTTTGAGTTACACCATGTAAAGGACCGGTTTCAAAGATATTCTCCCCCAAGAGTGCATTAAGTACAGAAGATTTGCCCCTCCCCACCATACCAAAAGCGGCAATTTGCACGACAGCTTGATCTAACTTATCGAGCATAGCTTTTAAATGGTCAATTTCTGCTTCTAAGCCTGCTTGTTCGGTGGAAGTTAAATCGAGTTTGTTAACTAAGTTATGGAGAGATTTTTGAGCTTGTTTATAGTTTAATTCTTCTTGAATTTCTGTAAAACCAAGAATAGCGTTATCTAATTCTTCTGGTTTCCAGTTAGAGAAGTCAGGGAGTGGCTCAGACATAGGTAAATTAGCATTTGCAAAATTAAATTTATTCAGGCAAGGCAGCTTTATAATATTAGGTATGAGCATATAGTTGAGGAGCATAAATTGAGTTTTAATAGGTATGCCTAGCAAAGATATTTACCATGATTGCGTTAAACGAGCGTTAATAAACGATGGTTGGACAATTACAGACGATCCCTTGAGCCTAAAAGTTAGCAAAAAAAGCTCTATTCGTTGATTTAGCAGCCAAGAAACTATTGATAGCAGAAAAGCAAGAACAAAAAATAGCGGTAGAAGTTAAAAGTTTTATTAGCTTATCTGAAATAGAGGATCTTATAAAATGCCCTTGGTCAATATATCCTATATAAAAAGATTCTAGAACGTCAACTATCAGAGCGTGTACTTTATTTAGCTATTCGTGATTCAGTGTTTAAACGCTTGTTCATTCAAGAAATTGGTCAGATATTGTTAGAAGATCAGACGTTAAAGCTGATCGTATTTGAGCCAGAAATCAGAAAGTATACTCAGTTTGCTAGTTGCTAATGGTTAATGGCCATTGTTGACAATTTAAGGTTTTGTGTAATTGGTCAAATACCTATTCACAAAGGCTTTTCGCCTTCTTCAAACTTACTGAATAGCCAATAGGCATAAATAACTCTGTGGGACTACTCAACAACGAAAAATCGACCATTGCTCAGCATCCGAGGTGGGCTTGTTGACAACCTCCACAGCAGAATGAGTTTCTATCCATAAACTCGCTCCACAATCTCTAGTTTTGTAGGGCTGATAAACAATGCGGCAATAGCCAAATATCTCTAATTCGTGACCAAAAATATTCCGATTACTGCCTGGTTTGATACTGACTACTGTCCTTAAAGGAATTTCATCTCCACCACTTTTTTTAATATCTAGATCATTGAATTTAATGTGCATCGGAACAGTAGTTTACACTGAATTAGGGGCAAAAAAGCAAGACTTTTTTGCTAAAAGAGAAATGGTTTTTAAAAACTTGATCTCAGTCGGGAGTTAGCCACTGCTTCTACTAAGCCGATAGAAAGAAAGTTAGTTAACAAAGCTGAACGTCCATAGCTTAGGAAGGGTAGGGGAATACCTGTAATAGGTGCTAAACCAATTGTCATACTAATGTTGAGGATGGTTTGGAAGGCAATCATCGAAAGTACCCCAATTGCTAGTAAAGAACCAAAATCTTCTTGGGCATTAACAGCGATAATCACTAAACGTAGACAAATTAAAGAGAAGGCAAATAAAAGCACGATACAACCAATAAAACCCCATTCTTCCCCTACCGCAGAAAAGATAAAGTCTGTATGTTGTTCTGGAATAAAGTCAAGTTGGGTTTGAGTTCCTCCGGTAAGCCCTCTTCCCCATAGTTCCCCAGAACCAATAGCAATACGAGATTGAATTAAGTGGTAACCTGTACCTAAAGCGTCTTTAGAAGGGTCTAGGAAGGAGGTGATACGGGCTTTTTGATAGTCTTGGAGAACTTCTTGCCAAAGATAGAAGCTGAATCCTCCGACAGCACCATTAATCCCCAAGGCGATCCCGCTACTTATCCATTTCCAAGGTAGGGTTAGCCAAGCTGTTAAAGCCATTAAAGCCAACCAAGCACACCAAGCGGGGAAGTAGACGTTAAATAAAATGGCAGAGGCGATGGGAGAAATCATTAAAACTAGCCAACCAGGATTTGCCCCACCCCAAAATAGCATACCTAAAGTGATCGCCCCAAATACTAAAGAGGTTCCTAAATCAGGCTGGATGAAGATTAACAGCCAAGGTACAGCGGTAATAGCTAGAGTCCGAAAAACTGCCCCCAAGGTAGAAGCTGGGCGTTGGTGAAGCAAAGCTGCTAGGGTGATGATTACCCCTAATTTGGCGAATTCTGAAGGTTGTACTTCTATCCCGCCTAAATCAAGCCAACTTTGCGCCCCATTGGTTCTTGTACCAAAGAATTTTACCGCGAGAAGGAGAAAGTTGGTTGCACCATAAATAAACCAGTGCCAATGAATTAAGACTTCATAACGCAACCGGGCAATGATCGCACCACAACCAATGCCCACTATGCCAGCGGTTAGATGTTTTAAATAATAGTCTGCTCCATCGTTAGTGCTGTAGATTACTAGTCCACCAAAGGCTGTTACCCCCACGATTAAACCGAATAGCATCCAGTCTATATTTTGCCAGGGGCTAAGGAAGGACTTCCATTTGAAACTAGTTAGGGTTCTCTGTATCATCTAACAATTGATGGTTAAGTAAATGGGCAAGGTAAGAGAGATTTATTTTGCCAGAAAGGTTTTTTTCTCTGTTTGTTCCTTCTTAAGCAAAAGCAGCTAGGGAAACTTTTCCGGCAATTACCTTCGCAATTTCAACTAACGCTCTCGCGGAGGGAGAATCAGGATTTTCGACAACAATTGGTATGCCGCGATCGCCTCCTTCCCGTAAAGAGATTTCTAAGGGGATGCAACCCAATAAAGGAACTTCTAATTCTTGGGAGGTTTTTTCCCCTCCTCCAGAGCCAAATAAATCATAGCTACAATCCGGTCGATCTGGCGGTATAAAATAACTCATATTTTCGACAATTCCGAGGACATTTACCCCCAGTTGCTGGAACATTTTTAGGCCGCGACGGGCATCAATTAAGGAGACGTTTTGGGGAGTAGTAACAATAACTGTACCTGCCATCGGTACAGCTTGGGCTAAGGTTAGTTGGGCATCTCCTGTCCCAGGGGGCATATCCACAATCAGATAATCCAACTCTCCCCACTCTACCTGATAAAGAAATTGGCGAATAATACCATTAAGCATGGGACCACGCCAAATTACTGGTTGGTCTGGATCTATGAGAAAGCCCATAGAAACTAATTTAACACCGTAGTTAAAGGCCGGTTCTAAAATATCTCCTTGCGCCCCTTTTTGTACCTTGATTTTTGCCTTGGCTAGTCCTAACATAGTGGGGGCATTGGGACCATAAATATCTGCATCTAATAAGCCAACTTTTGCTCCAGTTTGTGCTAGGGCGACGGCGACGTTTACCGCAACGCTACTTTTACCAACTCCCCCTTTACCGCTAGAAATGGCGACAATATTTTTAATGCCAGGAATGGATTGGCGATCTGCTACAGATTTTTGTTGAGGAGTTTCTGCGGTTACTTCTACTTCTACTTCTTCGACACCAGGTAGTTTCTTGACTGCTTTTTGACAATCTTCGACAATAAATTCTCTTAAAGGACAAGCCGGAGTAGTTAATACTAAGGTGAAACTAACTTTATTTCCTTCAATATTAACATTGCGAATCATATTCAATTCCACCAAACTTTTCTGTAGTTCAGGGTCTTGTACTGGTCGCAATATTTCTAAAACTGATTCTTTATTAAGCATAGGGAACGGGGAACAGGATATTTAATATAAAGTTGAGTAATTAAGTTGCTTAAACTAGTAGCTTACATTTGAGTCTAACAAATGTTGTGATCTTCTCCTCATCTCCCCATCTCCCTATCTCCCCAAAGCCGACACAATAGAAGGATTAATGTTTAGGTAACGCACCACCAAACGATGTAACCAAATATTCCACAAAGCCATTGAAACTGCTGTGGCGATTCCAGCCCCCAAAATACCTAACCAAGGAATACCAATCAGATTAAGCATGATGTTGACCCCAGTACACCAACCCATTACCTTCTAGCGATAGAAGAAACTAATTGTTGCAAGCCCTGAAAATCTTTTTCTGCGTAGAGAGAAGCAAAAAGAGGAGCGGCGATCGCATTAACTGCAATTAAAATAAAGTTGACCCAAGCTGCGGTTTTGAGAAACGGCATTAGGAAATCCTAATCCAGCCAGAAAGCCCAGCAAGAGACTCAAAGCAGTTACATATTCATAAATGCCATACTCTTTTACTCCTAACCAACGAGCAAGAAACAGTCTTGAAGTATAAGCAATGCCAAGACTTAAAAGTTGTACAACTAAGGCACTTCCTGTACCTCTAGCAAGTGTTTTTAGTAATCCCAATTGCTTAAATTGCATCAAACCGCTTCGCAGAAATTAGGGGCGAAACGTCTTATTGTAGAGTTAAGTTACTCCCTTGCCTCAGTAACAATTATTGCTCCGGTTAAATATTTAGGCAAAAACGGGAACAGTACTTGGGGTAGATGAACGTCTAGGTATTTATCTGCTGAGGTACTTTTCGTTATTATGATTCAAAATTTCTCTTCTCAAAGTTCTCCCTTTCTCAAATTAACCATTTTCTGTTTTTCTTTGTTATTACTGTCAGGGATAGGCAGTTGTCAAGGGAAGATAGGGGAAACGGAGTCTAAGAGTCTTGTTGAAGTCTTGAAATACGAAGCTAGACAAAATCGTAAATATGCTAGCCAAACCAAAACCTATCAAGGTTTAGAAGCTATCCCTAATTTTATTGCAGATTTGCAAGCAGAAGATAAAGAAGTTCGTTCCGCTGCGGCTGTCGCTTTGGGTATTATGGGTGCAAAGGAACCTTCAGAGGCCTCAACTTTAGTTCCTCCTTTGAAATTAGCTTTACAGGATACTGAAGCTGTGGTGCGTTACTCTGCTGCCCTAGCTTTAGGAAGAATTGGGGCAACCTCTGCTGATCCTACGACTATTGTCGAAGCCTTAATCACGGCTACAGAAGATCGCAATTCTCAAGTACGAGACTCCGCTACGATTTCCCTGGCGAGAATTGGCAGAAAAGACCCTTTAGTTGTACCAGCTTTAATTGCATCCTTGCAAGATAAAAATGTTGGTGTACGTAGTACCGGGGCAGAAGCTTTAGCGAGAATTGGGAAAAAAGACCCTTTGGTTATTCCTGGTTTTGTGGCTACTTTACAAGCGAATGAAGCTCATGTTCGCTCCATTGCTGCCTACGGTTTAGGATATATGGGGGCAGAAGCTTCTAGTACTATTCCTGAACTTATTACGGCTATAGTAGATCCTCATCCCAGAGTACGCAGGGCTGCCACTACAGCTTTGGGAAGAATTAGTAAAGAGCCAGTATTAACTGTTCCAGCTTTAATTGTCGCTTTAACTGATGAAGATTCTCAAGTACGCAGCATAGCTATTTCTTCTCTGCAAAAAATTAGTCAGCAAGACTCCTCCGTAATTCTGGTTTTATTAGCAGAACTCAAAGATGAGGATGCTGAGGTACGGGAAGGGGTTGCTACAGCCTTGAAAAGAGTTAAAGCTGAACCTTCTTTAGTTATTCCTGCTTTGTTAGAAGCTTTAGGGGATGAAAATGAGGAGGTACGCAGAGCCGCAGCCCTTACTTTAGGCAAAATAGAATCAAGAAATTCTGCTGTTATCCCAGGGTTGGTGACAGCTTTTCAGCAGGGGAATCCTCAAGTACAACAAAGTGCTAGCTTAGCTTTGCAAGAAATCGGTAGTTCCGCTACTCCTGCGGTTATATCGATAATTTTCCATGGTAATGGAGAAATTCGTTCCCGCGCGATCGCCTTAACTTGGCAATTAATTCGCCTCCAGGTTCTTTACTGCACAGCTTTAACTATAATAGTTAGTCTAATCGTTTTCCTCCTCCGCAATCCGCAAATTATTATTAATTTCTTATTCCTGCCCCCAGAAGAAACGGTTGTCAGTGATCAGTGATCAATGTACGGCTTGCTTTTGCTGTTAGGCATCAATATGACAATTCCTAATAACTTGGCTAGCCGTTTTCCAGGTATGATCAATAAATTCAGGGTTCAAATTTTGGGCTGCCCGTTTGTTATCTTTTGACTTGCTATGAATAAAAAAGACTCTAAGCAAATTTGGCTTTATGATACAACTTTAAGAGATGGTTCCCAAGGTGAGGGATTATCTTTATCTTTAGAAGATAAGTTGAAAATTGCTCGCAGATTAGATGAAATGGGCATTCCTTTTATTGAAGGAGGCTGGCCTGGAGCTAACCCAAAGGATGTACAATTTTTCTGGCAGTTAAAGGAACAACCTCTTAAACAAGCTGAAGTCGTCGCTTTTTGTTCTACCCGTCGTCCCCAGGTTAAAGCCGCTGAGGATCGGATGTTACAAGGGATTTTAGCAGCGGGAACCCGTTGGGTAACTATTTTCGGCAAATCTTGGGATCTTCATGTCACAGAGGGCTTGAAGACAAGCTTAGCAGAGAATTTAGCGATGATTGGCGACACCATTGAGTTTTTGCGAAGTCAAGGACGTAGGGTAATCTACGACGGGGAACATTGGTTTGATGGCTATAAAAATAATCCTGAATATGCCCTGAAAACTCTACAAACAGCAATTACCGCCGGGGCAGAATGGTTAGTTTTTTGTGATACCAATGGGGGGACTTTGCCCCAAGAAATTAGTGCCATTGTTCAGGAAGTTGTTATTAAACTGAATTTAATCAATCTCTCTCCAACTCCCCAACCCCAACTCGGCATCCACACCCACAATGACTCTGGTACAGCCGTTGCTAATGCCTTAGCTGCGGTAGGAGAAGGAGTAACCATGGTGCAAGGTACAATTAATGGTTACGGGGAACGTTGCGGCAATGCTAACCTTTGTACCCTCATCCCTAATTTGCAACTCAAACTAGGGTATCAATGTCTTGAGAGTGAACAATTAACGCAACTAACCCCCACCAGCCGCATCATTAGCGAAATTGTTAACCTAGCCCCCGATGATGGCGCACCTTTTGTCGGACGTTCTGCTTTTGCCCACAAAGGAGGGATTCACGTCTCTGCGGTGCAACGCAACCCCTTAACCTACGAACATATTCAACCAGAAGCTATTGGCAATGAACGCAGAATTGTGATTTCTGAGCAATCAGGGCTGAGTAATGTTTTAGAAAAAGCTCGTGATTTTGGCTTGGAGTTGCAGAAAAAAGATCCTGCCTGTAGACAAATTTTAGAACGGCTTAAGGATTTAGAACACCAAGGCTATCAATTTGAGGCGGCTGAAGCTAGTTTTGAATTGTTGATGCGTTCGGCTTTAGCACAACGTCAAGAGATGTTTCAGCTTAAGGGTTTCCAGGTTCATTGCGATATGCAAGAATCTGTCAATAAAGGTGACAGCAAGGCTTTGGCAACTATCAAAGTGGCTGTTGATGGTAAAGATATCCTAGAAGTGGCAGAAGGCAATGGCCCTGTTTCTGCTTTAGATGCAGCTTTAAGAAAAGCTTTGGTTAAATTTTACCCAGAAATTGCCGCTTTCCAGCTTACAGATTATAAGGTGAGGATTCTTGATGGTGAAGCAGGTACTTCAGCAAAAACCCGCGTTTTAGTTGAATCGAGTAATGGAGAAAAGCGTTGGACAACTGTTGGTGTATCTAGCAATATTTTAGACGCTTCTTACCAAGCTGTGGTGGAAGGTATTGAGTATGGTTTGTTGCTTGATTCTGCTAAGGTTGCCGTGTCTTTGAGTGAAGGGGTGAGGGGGTAAACTTTAATTGATTAAAGGGAATCCCCGTCTCTAGCCTCCGGCAACCATAAGCGCGAACAGAGCGGGGAGGATGTCAAGATCGAGGTTATATTGAGACAGGAATTCTCTTGATCATCTCAAACTGCTCAAAATCCCTTT
The DNA here is from genome assembly GCA_963793425.1 of uncultured cyanobacterium. Lineage (GTDB taxonomy): Bacteria > Cyanobacteriota > Cyanobacteriia > Cyanobacteriales > CAWCAG01 > CAWCAG01. The sequence goes on from CAWCAG010000005.1 coordinate 1,425,711, forward strand.
GTAGAGGGCGCAAATCACGAGGTTGTGATGTTGGCTTAAATAAACCCTCCGCTTCCCAACAATGAGGATCTAAACTCATAGCTTGAACATTAAGCCAAATTGGTTCAGAAAACTGACTTCGTAATTCTGGCATAGTGTCTTCTATGGCTAAGAGAAAAATCACCTGTGCTAACTCTTCTAAACGTTGGTAATTTCTTTCTAAATCAGCTATCAACTCATCAACAGTTTTATTCGCTTGCAGATTACGGCCTCTCAACTCTTTTAAGAAAGATAGCTGACCATAATCGATAAATTCATAAGCCAACTTACCTTGAGATTTATTAGTCCAATCTAAACATAATCTGCCTATCGCCATTCCTAAGCTAGGAAACTTCATAGCAGCACTGTACCAAACTTGACGATGTTCTTCCCAAGTAAGATAGGGAGTATTCATAATAATAGGGGCAAAGGAACTTAAAAAGGCAGCAATATCCCAAATAAACTTCATTGCCATTATTCCTCCTTGATCTAAACAGGTATAATTAACTTCTTGAATAAAGGAAGCTGTACTATCACTAAAAGCTAAGTAAAAGAGATTTGCTTCCTCAATTACTTTAGGGTTGAGGTTGTTTTCCCTCTCTAGCTTAATCAGCTTGGTTAGTAAAGAGTTGCCATAGGCAATTAAATCAATACCAGGGGAGTAAAAAGGATCAGGGAAAGTTGCCGCTTCCCCGATACAACCCCAACGTTGTTCAGAAAATATTTGTGTCGCTGAGTAGCTATATTTGGGCATCTTCATAAAATCTTCTGGAGTTTTATCTTGAAGACGAGATGCTAAGACAGGTTCGTGGTTTCCTAACCACTGATAGGCTTGTTCGTAGTTACAAAGCAGTTTGAGGGGATGAAACTTTTCTTGGGCAACAATGCCAATGCTAGTATGTCCAGAAGCCAACGGAATTAACCAAATCCAATATCCTTGCCCACATAAATGATTGGTGGAAAGATATCTTTTTTCTCCGGGAACGCGGTTATGCCAACTTTGTTTAGTAACAGGAACAAAGTCATCTACGTTAATTTTTCCCTCAACCCGAAACCACACAGCGTTGAATCTCGGATCATTTGCTTTTCTCAAACCTAACTTAGTTTGTAAAAACCGACGACGACCCATGCCATCAATTAGCCAGGGTGTTTGACAAGTATGGGTGCTATGATTGGAACCTTGAGTATAAGTAATTTGATGAAGAGATTCTGAACCATCCCCCAGGTGAACATCTTTAACAGTGCAACCTTCTAATATTGTTATACCTGTGGAACTATTTAACTCCCTTAAATAGTTTTCTAACCTACCGCGATTAATTTGGTAAGAATGGGGTGTCGGTTGAAATTCCCCTAAGCCAATTTCAGGTCTATTTTGAAATTCATCTTGACCATTACCAAAAAAGAAACGTAGACCTAATTTAGAGATGTATTGGTCACTCTCAAAGTAATTTTCTAACTGGAGAACTTTGCTAAGATAACAAGCCCCAGGATAAACCGTAGATTCTCCTACTTTATTAGTTACTTCTGATAAAGGTCTAGTTAATCGGTCGAGAATCAGAATAGAAAGATTGGGAATTTCTAATTTAAGTTGTCTGGCTAAGGTTAATCCCGCCAAACCGCCACCACAAATAACAACATCGTAGCTATTTTCAGCCATATTATAGCTCCACTAATTCAATGCACCGCTGAAAGTAAAATAACTTATTTATTGGGCAGTTGCAGTTGCGAAGATAACATTATCTTGCTTTAATGGCTTGATTTCCTCTTCAGTCGTTTTAATTCTTGATGACAGTAAAGATGTTTGCTGTGGCAATCAATTACCTCCTTATAGTTTTAGCAGCATTGATACCATTTTTAATAATGATTGGGTCTAAAACCCGATGACAAAACCAGTCTGTTGTTGACCAATCAAAGAAATAACTTTGTTTGAAGAGTAAATCAAACTCAGCTAATAAAAATTTATAGTCGATTTTATTTAACAGAAACTTTTGAAGATAAATTGTCCCGGCAAATTTATCTTCTGCAAAGGAGCTAGAGATTAAGTCAGAACAAAGTGTTAGTTGTTCTTTAGGATCGTAGTTGTAGAGTTTATTTTCTGAATGCCACTGCTTCACTAAAGAAGTTACCTGTGGTGTTTTTATACCTCGGTATTCAATAGCACCCTTAAGGTAATTATCGAACCATTGTTTGGTTTTTAAATCAGAGTTCTCCTTAAGTTGTTGAATTAATAATTCAACTAACTCTTCTCGTTTTTGTTGGGATATTTTTAATGTTAACATGGCTTTCAATAACGAAAAAAGAAGCTAAGATCATAAATCTCCTAAGCACCGATTTAGTATCACAAATGAATAAAATAACATTTCACGAACTAGCTAAAAAAGTTTTAATAAAGATAGATAGACCCCTAACACCAAATGAAATTTGGGAATTAGCTGTTGAAGAAGGACTTGACAAACAGTTAAATAGTTCTGGAAAAACGCCTTGGGCAACGTTAGGAGCTAAACTTTATGTGGTTTCAAGAGATAATCCAGACTCTATCTTTAAAACTATTGGAGAAAGACCGAAACGATTTTATTTAAAAAACAAAAAATATGATCTAGATTTTCAAGAATATGAAAAAGGAAAAACAGAGGAAGAAACGACAATTGCTATAAAATCATATTTTGAGAAAGATTTACACCCATTTCTAGCTTACTTTAGTTTTTATTCCCTAAACTGCTATTGCCAAACAATCAATCATACAAAATCTGCTCAGAAAAGTTTTGGACAATGGGTTCACCCTGATATGATTGGATGTGTTTTTCCTATCAATGAATGGGATAATGAAGTTCTTGAGTTAAGCTCAGCAATTGGTAATAATTCTGTAAAATTCATTTCATTTGAAGTCAAAAAAGAATTAAACTTATCTACATTAAGAGAGAAGTTTTTTCAAACTGTCTCCAATTCATCTTGGGCAAATGAAAGCTATTTAGCTGCTACAGAAATATCTCAAAATCCTGATTTCAAAACAGAATTAGGTAGATTATCAAGTTCTTTCGGAATTGGAGTAATCAAAACATCACAAGTCATAGAATTGCTATATATTTTTCTTTTAAACTAAAGCCGGACAACTAACTTTTGTCCCCCCTAACCCACAGTAACCATTGGGATTTTTAGCTAAATACTGCTGATGGTATCCTTCAGCAAAATAAAACTCCGGGGCAGTAATAATTTCTGTACTAATTTCCCCGAAACCTGCCTTAGTTAAAGCTTGCTGATAAGTCTCTTCAGATGCTTTAGCTAACTCTTTTTGAGCATCAGAATAAGCATAAATTCCGGAACGATACTGAGTACCAACATCATTACCTTGTTGCATACCTTGGGTAGGGTTATGACTTTCCCAAAATACCTTTAGTAATTCTTCATAGCTAATTTGTTTCGGATCATAAACCACCAGGACTACTTCATTGTGTCCTGTCATCCCGCTACAAACCTCTTCATAGGTGGGGTTAGGAGTATATCCTCCCGCGTAACCTACAGCAGTGGTGAAAACCCCCTCTAATTGCCAAAACTTGCGTTCAGCCCCCCAAAAACAGCCTAAACCAAACACCGCCTTTGCCATTCCTTCTGGGTAAGGTGGCTTAAGGGGATTACCATTAACATAATGAGAAGCAGGCACTTGTAGAGGCTTATCTCTTCCTGGTAAAGCTTGCTCAGGTTTAGGTAGGTTGAGCTTTTTACCGAATCCGAATAATACCATGGTTGTAAGTAGTAACTTAATTTATTAATATCTTCACTTTACTTAATGTTACCTAAACTGAGCAATTAGCAATTACCATAATTACTAATTAAGAGAAGAACAGATGAAACGCAGACAACTTTTTAGTCATGTAACCGTTGGTGTTACTAGTGCCGCTATCTTAGAAGCTTGCAAACAAGGAGACACTAATAACAGCACTGCCCAAACGGGAGATTTACCCACTATAGAATGGAATATGGTCACTAGTTGGCCAGAATCTTTGGATACTATCTATGGCGGGGCAAAAACAGTCTGCGATCGCGTTGAGGCAATGACAGGGGGACGCTTCAAAATCACTCCCTATGCTGCCGGGGAAATTGTACCAGGGTTGGAAGTTTTGGATGCAGTACAATCTGGCACAGCCCAATGTGGTCATACAGCCAGTTATTATTATGTGGGTAAAAACCCAGCCCTGGGCTTCGCTACTTCCATGCCCTTTGGCTTAACGGCACAACAACAAAATGCTTGGCTTTACTACGGCGGGGGTTTAGAAGCCATGCACAAAATTTATGCCGAGTTTAATATTATTAATTTCCCGGCAGGTAATACGGGTACGCAAATGGGAGGCTGGTTCAAAAAAGAAATTAAGTCTCTCAAAGACCTCAAGGGCTTAAAAATGCGTATTCCTGGCTTGGGGGGTAAAGTAATGGAACGTTTGGGGGTTAATCCCCAAGTTTTACCAGGAGGAGAAATTTTCCTCGCTTTGGAAAGGGGGGCTATAGATGCAGCAGAATGGGTTGGCCCTTATGATGATTTGAAATTAGGACTCAACGAAGCTGCACCATTTTATTATTATCCCGGTTGGTGGGAACCTGGTGCAACCCTAGATTTGCAAGTTAGCCTTAGTGAATGGGAGAAGTTACCGGAAGAATATCAAGAAGTACTAAAATCTGCGGCGACCGAAGCTAACTTAAATATGCTTTCTCAATATGAAGCTTTGAACCGGGAATCTTTAGCAACTTTGAAAGCAAATGGGACTAAGTTTAAGGCTTATCCTAAAGCTGTGCTTCAGGCAGCGCAAAAGGCGGCTTTTGAAATTTATGAAGAGAATGCTAGCCAGGATAATACTTTTAAAGAAGTGTATGAACAATGGAGCAAGTTTAGGGAAGAAATTATGGCTTGGGATGGGATTAATGAGCAGAGTTTTACTAGTTTTGTAGGAAAGAATTAATAAGTGACTCAGCTAAAATTGTGTGTAAGGGCGGGTTTATTTAAAAAAAATGTTAATCTCACAATTTGACTCAAAACCCGCCCCTACTATTGCAAAATTCCGTAGGGTGTGTTAGCAAAGCGTAACGCACCTTTGACTCTAGTGGTATAGCCGAAAGATAAATAATTAGGGCGATCGCACTGGGATTTTTGGCATTAACCAAATTTCTTCCCGATGTCTTTACTGTTCCCTGCTCCCCTACCCTAGCAAGACAATTTTAATACCTAGACAGCTTACCTATTACCTATGTCCAACTAACTTATCTCGCAAATTCTTAATGCGATCGCGAAACTCAGCCGCTTTTTCAAACTCTAAATTCTTGGCGGCTGCTTTCATTTGGTCTTCCAATTGTTCAATCAATTCCGGCACTTTTTCTAAAGGTATATCTTCAGTCTTTTGCGTAATAACTTCTAACTCCTGGGCATTAAGTTTCCGGGAAATATCTAAATAAGCCAAAATAGAATTACTATACTGTTTAATAATTGGTTGAGGGGTAATATTATGGGTACGATTGTAAGCTGTTTGAATATTCCTACGTCGTTCCGTTTCCTCAATCGCTTTAGCCATACTATCAGTGAGATTATCAGCATATAAAATTGCTTGTCCCCGAACATGACGGGCTGCCCTACCAATAGTTTGAATTAATGAACGGGCTGCCCGTAAAAAGCCTTCTTTATCTGCATCTAAAATAGCCACCAGAGAAACTTCTGGCAAATCCAAACCTTCCCGCAATAAGTTAACCCCAATTAACACATCAAACGCACCTTCTCGCAAAGCTTGAATAATTTCAATCCTTTGAATAGATTGAATTTCGGAGTGGAGATACTGCACTTTTATCTCTCTTTCTTGCAAATACTCTGTTAAATCCTCCGCCATTCTTTTCGTCAAAGTCGTAATTAAAACTCTTTCATTTAAGGCTACCCGTTCTTTAATTTCTCCTAACAAATCATCAATTTGTCCTTCTGTCGGTCGAACAAAAATTTCAGGATCAATAACCCCTGTGGGGCGAATAATTTGTTCAACAACATTGTCTTCAGATTGTTCGATTTCCCAATTTCCCGGAGTAGCAGAAACAAAAATACATTGGTTAGCTTTCTGCCAAAACTCTTCTGCTTTTAAAGGGCGATTATCCGCCGCACTAGGCAAACGAAAACCATGATCAATTAAAACTTTTTTCCTCGCTTGGTCGCCATTATACATCCCACGAATTTGCGGCACAGTAACATGGGATTCATCCACCACCAATAACCAATCTTCAGGGAAATAATCAATTAAACATTCTGGGGGTTCCCCCGCTTGTCTCCCGGCTAAATGGCGAGAATAATTTTCTACCCCATTGGAATAACCAACTTCGCGCAACATCTCTAAATCATAGCGGGTACGCTGTTCTAAACGCTGTGCCTCTAAAAGCTTGCCTGCTGTTTCGAGGTGAGTTAATTGTTGGTTTAATTCCGCTTCAATCTCTGAACAAGCTTGTTCTAACCTTTCTTCTGGGGTAACAAAGTGACGGGCAGGGTAAATATTCACTCCCTCCAAACTCTGAATAATTTCCCCGGTTACAGGATTAATATAACGAATCGCCTCAATTTCATCCCCAAAAAATTCTACCCGAATAATCCGATCTTCATAAGCGGGGCCGATTTCCAACACATCCCCTTTAATGCGAAACCGTCCCCGACCAATTTCAACATCATTACGGCTGTACTGTACCGAAGCTAAATCCCGCAATAACTTACGCGGGTCTACTTCTTCCCCCATACGCAAAGGAATAGCGGCCTTTAAATATTCCGAAGGTATACCCAAACCATAAATGCAACTAATCGAAGCTACCACAATCACATCCTTCCTCTCAAACAGCGATCGCGTGGCAGAGTGACGCAACATATCAATTTCTTCATTGATAGAAGCTGTCTTTTCAATATAGGTATCGCTGACAGGAATATAAGCTTCTGGTTGATAGTAATCGTAATAACTAATAAAATATTCGACAGCATTTTCCGGGAAGAATTGCCGCAACTCATTACATAATTGCGCTGCCAAAGTTTTATTATGAGCCAATACTAAAGTTGGTTTGCCAGTATTAGCAATCACCTTGGCAATAGTAAAAGTTTTCCCTGTCCCCGTCGCTCCCAAGAGGGTTTGTAGGCGGTTTCCCCCTAAAATAGATTCTGTAAGCTGGGTAATAGCTTGAGGCTGATCTCCAGTGGCTTGAAAAGGTGCTTGAATTTTGAATTCGTTCATACTGGTTTTTGCTAATAGCTAGTGGCTAATTGCTAGTTGAAGCGTGGAAACATGGAAATAGACCAAATGTAGCTCATGAGTCCGAGAAAGGCTATATCATTTTATAACGAAATGCAAAAAAGTAGTACTAATTTACTGAAAAACTAGTTGGTAAACTGTAAGAAAAGATTAGTCCAAAAGCGATAAGCTAGTTGCTAATTGCTATTTTTATTTCTATGTTGCCAGTTAAAGAAGCCGAAGCCATTGTTTTAGAATTATCTCAACCCCTTGATCCTCAACAGGATTTTGAGATTGTTGGTTTAGAAGAAGCCAGGGGGCGTATTTTGGCGGAGCCTGTTACCAGTAAGCTGGATTTTCCTCATTGGGATAACTCAGCGATGGATGGTTATGGGGTAAGGTTTGCTGATGTGCAGAATTGTGGCCCAGAGAAGCCAGTCAGCTTAGAAATTGTAGAAGAGATTCCCGCAGGTTATCAACCCCAAGTACAAGTACAACCAGGACAGGCAGCGCGGATCTTTACTGGTGCGGTGATGCCAGAAGGGGCAGATACCGTTGTTATGCAGGAAAATACTCAGAGTGAGGGTAATGTAGTCCAAATTTTAACACCTCCCCAATCAGGAGAATTTGTTCGCCGTCGCGGAGATTTTTATCAAGCAGAAAAACCCTTATTAAATAGAGGAACTCTCCTCAATGCCCCAGAAATTGCTGTCTTAGCAGCAGCACAATGCAACCAGTTTAAAGTTTATCGACGTTTGCGGGTTGCTATCTTCGCCACAGGGGATGAATTGATTAGTCCCGTAGAAAACTTGCAACCAGGACAAATTGTTGATTCTAACCAATATGCTTTAACTGCATTTGTTGCTAAAAATGGCTGCACTCCTGTACCCATGGGTATTGTTAAGGACAAACCAGAATTATTAAAAGAGGCCATCGCTTTTGCCATTGCTAGTGCTGATGTGGTGCTTTCTACAGGGGGTGTTTCTGTCGGGGATTATGATTTAGTTGACCAAATTTTGCAGGAGTTGGGGGGCAAAATCCATCTGCGTAAGGTCAGAATTAAACCAGGGAAACCCTTGACAGTGGCCACATTTAATGCAGAAAAGCCGGGGAAATCAGCTTTGTATTTCGGTATTCCGGGCAACCCGGTTTCCGCTTTAGTAAGTTGTTGGCGTTTTGTACAACCAGCTTTGCGAAAAATGTCTGGGTTGAAAGATTGGCAACCGACTTTTATTAAAGCCCGTACCCAAAATAAATTACGTGCCGGTGGTCAAAGAGAAACTTATCTTTGGGGAACAATGAAAGTGGTTAATGGTGCTTGGGAATTTTCCTTAGCCCCAGGAACTCATAATTCTGCGAATTTAGTTAACCTGGCTGGTACGACAGCCCTTGCTGTTGTACCTGTAGGCAGAAAAACCGTTGAAGTTGGGGAAGAAGTAGAAGTGATGTTGACTTGATTTAAGACCCAACTTGTATACCAAAGCCAGATAACTTAGTTAACCAAAAATTGAGGTTAGGATCGGGAATCTCTTTTTGCACTTCTTCTCGGACTCGCCAAGCTTCCTTTTCAGTTTCGCATAAAGCAAACACTGTAGGGCCAGAGCCAGACATCATTGTTCCCAAAACTCCTGCTTTTTGAAAACCTTGCTTGAGTTTTTGAATTTGAGGATACTCTGGTAAAGCAACTTTTTCTAAATCATTGTGCAACAATTGGCCAATTTGTTTCTGGTCACCATTAACAATTGCTTGGACTAAAGAACCAGAATGAATATCACTTGTCCGGGATCTAATCGCTTCAGAATCATTGAGGTAGGTACTGCCAAATTGCTGGCGATAATTATTATAAGCCCAAGGAGTAGCAATGCTTAGGTTACGGTGTTTTGCTAAAATAGCCCAAACAGAATCAAAACTTTTCAGATAATCTAACTGTTCCCCTCTACCTGTCGCGATCGCAGTTCCTCCAGAGATGCAGAAAGGAATATCAGAACCAATTTTCGCCCCTAAGACTTGTAATTCTGGTTGGGTTAAGCCTAAATGCCACATGAGGTCTATTCCCACCAAAACTGCTGCGGCATTGCTAGAGCCTCCTGCTAGCCCGGCTGCAATGGGGATACGTTTTTCGATGGTAATTTCTAAACCACCATATTGAGCAAAGGCATTGGGAAATTCTTCGCTCATCAACCTGGCTGCTTTGTAAGCTAAATTGGTTTCATCCACAGGAACGTGGGGATTATCGCAGTGAATATGAATTGCTTGGGTACTACTAGACCTCAACTCCACTTTATCAGCCAGTTCAATGGTTTGTAAAACCATAGCTAATTCATGATAACCATCACTGCGATCACCGATGATTTCTAAGTAGAGATTGATTTTAGCAGGGGCAATTAAGGAATAGGAACGCATCTTAGTTCATTTATCATTGATCATTTATCATTAAACATTTATTATTCCAAATTCCTCTTCTCTTCTACTTCTACTTCTAATTTGTCAGTTAAATTAATCCAGTCTTCTACACTCAAATCTTCAGCGCGGGCTTGGGGATTCACGGCTAATTCTGCTAATACTTGGCTGAGGCGATCGCTTTCAATCACAGCTTTTAAATTATTTCGTAACATTTTGCGCTTACTAGAAAAGCCCATTTTCAACAATGTTCCCATATAACGGGGATTATTAACGGCTTTTTCTCTAGGTTGGGGGCAAAGTCTCACCACCGCAGACTCTACTTTAGGAGGGGGGTAAAAAGCTTTGGCAGGAACGGTACAAATTAATTCACAGGTAGCCAGATATTGTACTCGTACTGAAAGTAAGCCAAAATTACGGGAACCGCGATTAGCACAGAGGCGTAGGGCAATTTCCCTTTGTACTAGCAAAACAATCGCTTCAAACTGTTCCGGTGCTGGTTCTGATATCGTTCCCAATAACTTTGTCAAAATTGGCCCGGTAATATTGTAAGGAATATTGGCAACAACTTTGTTGGGGTTTTGAAATTGGGGAAAAGGGGCTAAGTTAGCCGCTAGATCAAAGGAAAGTATATCTCCTTGTAGAAGTAGAAAATTCTCCTTTTCTCCAAAATTTTTAACCAATTTTTGACACAAATCCCGGTCAATTTCCACCCCTACCACAGCTTCAACTTCTGGTAAAAGGCGGCGAGTCAGAATCCCCGTACCTGGACCGATTTCTAGGAGGCGATCCCCTTTATTTAACTGGGCAGCGACCACAATTTTGTTTAGGGCTTTCTCGCTACGCAGCCAATGTTGAGCATAGCGTTTTCGGGGTCGAGTAGCCATAAATTTAAGTTCACATTATTTGCCCAATTAAGCATACTAGAGTAACTACCCCTGCACCAAGCATTAATCCGGCGGGCATAAATTTACGGGTTTTCTTGAGTCGCAGGGCAAAAACTATGCAAATTTTCCAGTTAAAGAGATTGCTTTCAGGCAATTCGATTGAGCAGTTGACGGCGTTTTTGCTCAAATTCGTATTCTGACATTAAACCTTCTTGACGCAACTGATCTAATTGTCTGAGAGAATCGGCGATCGCCTTAACTTGATTCGTTTCTCTTGGGGGTGATTGACTATATTGTACTGGTTCTTTTTGATTGAAACGACGTTCAAAATCTTCTTGATCTTGAATAAAATACCAAACTATCTCAATAGCGCAGGCAATGTGGGGGATGGGAGTTGACAAAAGCAGGAAATAAGCAATTCCCCATAAAGGTTGTCCCAAGTAAAACTTATGCAACCCGGCTAAGGGAGTGATAGTTCCTAGTAAAGCTAAGAACCCAGCTACCTTACGACTTTTTGGTTTGCCAAGCAAGTTGTCCATTATGCCATCTCAACTAACACCAAATCCGGTTACTAAAGTTTTCCAACCCTGCTCCCTACTCCCTACTCCCTGCTCCCTACCCTCACAAATTCTGCTAGCAAACACCAAGCTAGTATAACTTTGCTTTCCCTCCATGATATTGATTTATTCATAATTCATGGAGAAAAGAAAATTCCCCTATACGGGAATCTCTATTTTACGGTTAATTTCTACTACTTTAAAATGATAGATAAGCGCTCCAACATCATGGTTGGTTAAATATCTATCTATAAAATAAAAACTCAAAAACAATGGGATTTTTTGATTCAGAAGTCGTCCAACAAGAAGCCAAACAACTATTTCAGGATTATCAGTCTTTGATGGCCCTGGGGGGAGATTACGGTAAATTCGACCGTGAAGGAAAAAAGCTTTATATCGAAAAGATGGAAAACATGATGGAGCGCTATCGTATTTTCATGAAGCGCTTTGAACTTTCTGATGATTTCATGGCCCAAATGACCATGCAACAACTTAATACCCAGCTTAATCAGTTTGGGATCACGCCCCAGCAAATGTTTGAGCAAATGAACGTGACCCTAGAGCGCATGAAATCTGAGTTAGAAAAGCAAAAGTAACCTCTAACTTAGGGTCTGGGGAACTTAGAAGGAGAGGGAAAGTTCATCACAGGCTCGTTTTTGAGGGCTTCACTCATAAAGCGTCGCCAAATTGGTGCTGCTTGTCCACCTCCTGTAACTCCCCCTCCCATGGGGCTGTTATTGTCATTACCAATCCACACTGCTACAGAAAGTTGAGGGACATAACCCACAAACCAAACATCTCTTTCTGAGGAGGTTGTCCCAGTTTTTCCGGCTGCTGGCCTGCCTATTTGGGCTTTGGTTCCGGTTCCCCCACTAATTACCCCTGTTAAGATACTGGTAAGAGAAGCTGTTGCCCAAGGGTCGAGGATCAATTTCGGTTCTGGGGTATTATCTAACAACACAGTGCCACTACTATCAGTAACTCGGAAAATAATTGTGGGGTCAGAGTGCCAACCGTTGCTAGCAAAAGTAGCATAGGCTCCTGCCATTTCTAACGGAGTAACGCCGATAGCACCTAAAGGCAAAGACACTACTGGTTCTAAGGGGCTTTTAATTCCCAAGGCACGACAGACTTCAATTACTTTATCTAACCCTACCGCTTTACCCATTTTCACCGCCGGAACATTGGCAGACTGAATTAAGGCATTACGGATACTCATTGCTCCGGAATAACCACCACCGTAGTTTTTGGGAGAATAATAGGCCCCTCCATCTCTATATCTTACTGGAGTATCCATAACAGTAGAGTAGGGGGTGTATTTCCCGGAAGCGAAGGCAGTATAGTAAACAAAAGGTTTAAAGGAAGAACCAGGCTGACGGCGGGCTTGAATTGCTCGGTTATACTGGCTTTTTTCGTAACTAGAGCCACCCACCAGGGCTTTAACAAAATGGGTACGGGGATCAACTGCAGCTAGGGCAATTTGGTCAGAAAAGCCGCTAACGCCACGATGAGAGCCTTGGACAACTTCCTCAGCTTTTTTCTGGAAGTTATAATCGATAGTGGTTTGAACCCGCATCCCTCCTTTCACCACAGCATCCTTACCAAAACGTTCTGTCAATTCAGAAATGACTGCTTCTGTGATATAAGGTAGTTCAATACCTTGCCAAGCAGTGGGTTTCCCAATTAATAAGGGTTCTTTTTGGGCGGCTTCGGCTTCTTGGGTGCTAATCCACCCCAACTTTTCCATTCGCTCAAGAACTGCTGCCTGTCTACTCTTGGTGTTTTCGTATTTGATAAAAGGACTGTATTCTTCTGGGGCTTGGATCAACCCTGCCATAACTGCTGATTCTGCTAAGTCCAACTCGGAAGCAGATTTACCAAAGTAACTTTGAGCTGCAGTTTCTACACCGTAACTATTATGTCCCCAATAAATGCCATTGAGGTACATTTCAAGAATTTGATCTTTGGTGAAAATTTGTTCTAAGCGAATCGCCAGTACAGCTTCTGCTAGTTTGCGGTTGAAGCTTCTTTCGCGGGATAAAAAGAGGTTTTTGACCAACTGCATGGTAATTGTCGAACCACCTTCGACAATACCCCCTTGACGGTAGTTAGCAACTAAAGCCCGTCCGACACTATTGGGGTTAATCCCTTGGTGGAGGTAAAAGTGGCTATCTTCAATTGCCAATACTGCCCTTTTCAAATTTGGGGAAATCTTCTCTAGCTTAACGACTTCACGGTTGGCTTCTCCATGAATACTAGCTAAAGATTTACCCTTAATATCATAAATATAAGTAGTTTCCGTGGGGGCATAGTTACGTAATAACCGCACATCAGGGAGGTTACGAAAGCTAACTGCTAAACCAACTAACCCTCCGGCAATAACAGAACTCCCCAACATGGTAATGCCGAGTAAAGTTCCTCCCGTTGCCTTAACTATCCCCTTGGTAAAACTTGTGACAGGGGAAGTAGAAGGCTTTTTCTCCTTTCTCTTTTCCGGTTTTTGTTTTTGTCGAATAGTACTGGACGACACGGTGATTTCACTTCCTCACATCAGAACAAAGACTAACAGCGCTACAGTAGACAAGGGACGAAGCTTCAGGATATAAAATTACTCCTGAGTTAATTTGCTGTTTTGAGCGTGTAGATTACCTGATTTAATTGTTCGCTGCAAATGCTGCTTGAACCTTGGCATTTTGTAGTGCATAGTATGGTTTGAGTATTAAGTATACAGTCCATATCCAGTAAGATAAAGGGAATTAAACTAGTAGTAGACTACAGAAGTTCAACTTCTTAAAATTTGTTTGGTCAAAAGTTAGGAAACTAGTTGCTGTTGAATTTGTTGGTACAAATGTAATAGCAAATGAGAAACCCTGCTCAACTATCCAGCTATTTTAGTTTAATTATTTCTAATCTAAATGTCTTCTTTATCTCAAAATCAAGATTTTGCTTGGCTTTATCGGGGAACTAGTGAAATTTTTCCTCATCAACCAGATAGTCAAGATCAGAGCGAAAATTTAGTTCAACGTCTGATTGCAAGCGATCGCCCTTTGCGAGTTAAGCTAGGAATTGATCCTACTGGTACAGATTTACACTTGGGTCATAGTATACCTTTTCGCAAGTTACGAGCTTTCCAAGATGCGGGCCATACAGCCGTAGTTATCATTGGTGATTTTACGGCCCAGATTGGTGATCCAACCGGAAAATCAAAGGTTCGGGAACAGTTAACTCCTGAGCAAGTTAAGCAAAATGCTCAAACCTATTTAGATCAACTTCATTCTGTACTTGATTTTGATCATCAGGAACGTTTAGAAATTCGTTACAATTCTGAATGGCTAAGTAAGTTGGATATGGTCAAAATCCTAGAGCTGTTGTCTAGGATGACTGTGGGACAGATGTTAGCAAAAGAAGGATTCGCTGAACGCTACGAAAAAGAAAATCCAATTTACCTCCATGAGTTTCTTTATCCTCTGATGCAGGGCTACGATTCTGTGGCAGTGAAGGCAGATGTGGAATTGGGAGGGACTGACCAAAAATTTAATATTGCTGTGGGGCGAGACTTACAAAGGCATTTTAAACAAAAACCTCAATTTGGTTTGTTGTTACCAATTTTGATTGGTACGGATGGGGTACAAAAAATGTCTAAATCTCTTGACAATTACGTTGGTTTAAAAGATGGCGCTTTCCGGATGTACTCTGAACTGCAAAAAGTGTCGGATGCTTTATTAAGTCAGTATTTTGAGCTGCTTACTAATTTTTCCTTAAATGAGTTACCAGAAAATCCGCGAGAATGTCAAAAGCTTTTAGCTTTAGAAGTTACTAAACAGTTTCATGGGGAAGGGGCAGCAAAACTAGCTCAAAAAGATGCTGAAAAAATAGCTCAAGGAAATACTGCTGCCGCGAAAGCAATACCAGAATATTCTTTATCGGAAGTAAAGTTTCCTGCTAAGTTATTTTACCTTTTAGGGGCAAGCGGTTTGTGTAAAAGCAGCAGCGAAGGGCGTAAAAAAGTGCAAGGGGGAGGAGTACGTTTAGAAGGAGAAAAAGTTACAGATGTTAATTTGAGTTTTGATACTCCTGAAGAGTTGGTAAATAAGGTTCTTCAGGTAGGAAAGAACAAATCTGTAAGGCTTGTTCGATGAGCAATGATCAGTTAAGTCTATCTAATCATGCTATTTTTAATTCTTGATAAAGAACTGTTCTTTTAATTGTTATCCCGATTATGGAAACCATCGATACAAAAAAAGCGGCCCAGATGTTAAGGGTTACTCCCAGGCGTGTACTCTATTTGCTCCAGCAAAAACGTATCCAAGGAGCTTATAAATTGGGCAAAGCTTGGGCGATTCCTTTGTATCGTGGTCAACCCAAGGTTTCTCGTGGTAAGAGAGGGCCGATGCCCCGTTGGGGTAAACCCTATTCCCCAGCAGTTAAGGTTATTTATGTTAATCGGGAAGTAATTAAAACAAACTGGAAGAAAAATGAGTTTGAACCAGTAATTAGCCTCAATCAGAGTAATCAAACCAACATTTACGCTCATCAAGCAGATATCAAAGGCCCTTGTCGCATAATTTATAGTCGTGATAAACCCAATGATGGTGGAGCGAGGCTATGGATAGAAACTTATGGGGAGGTGGAGATGATATGCCATTGATTGAACAATAATTCCCAGTGGTAATACTTCAAGATAGAACCGACCCAAAACCTAACAGACGCTGTTATGAAATCAATTGAACGTATTATTGTCCCTTTGGATGTATCTAATCTTGAAGAGGCGATCGCCCTTGTGGAGAAATTGCCGGAAGTTGGTTTTTGGAAAGTTGGTTTAGAGTTATTTGTTAGTAGTGGTCCGGAAATTCTGTATCTACTTAAAAAACGAGACAAACGCATCTTTTTAGATTTAAAGTTTCATGACATTTCTAACACTGTAGCGGGGGCTTGTCGCGCTGCCACAAACTATGGTGTAGACTTAATCACTATCCATGCTACTGCTGGCCGTCGGGCTTTAGAAGCGGCGGTAGAAGCTTTAGGAACAGGTGATTCTCGCCCTAAATTACTAGCAATTACTTTGTTAACCAGTTTAAATTCTCGCGACCTCGCTTTTGATTTGAAAATTCCCCTAGAATTGTCGGAGTATGCTTTGCAAATGGCCTTATTAGCTAAGGAATCTGGTATTGATGGGGCAGTTTGTTCTCCTCAAGAAGTATCTCAACTAAGGCAAGTTTGCGGTCATGATTTTTTATTAGTCTGTCCTGGAGTGCGGCCAAGTTGGTCAGAAAAAGGTGATCAGAAGCGGTTTATGACCCCAGCACAAACAATTAAGGCTGGTGCTGACTTTTTGGTGATTGGTAGACCAATTACCAAAGCGGAGGAACCGACAATTGCTTTAGAAAAGATTTGTACAGAATTAGGTAATTGCTAATTGCTATGTTGAAGTTGGTTATTGCTAGATTTACAACCGAATAAAACATAGGAGTTAGTGAACTTGCTGTAAACTGCTGTCAGCTGGATCACAAGTTCACATTCATCTACCCTTATTTGTTGTCCTTAGAGTTACTAATTTTACGACGTGCAATAGAACCAGCACCCATAACACCAAGAGCTAACAAACTCAATCCTGAAGAAGGTTCAGGAACAGTAGCTGATGTAATAAACCCTTGTCCATTAAGAACTTGACCGAAACCTAACAACTGAAAAGAAAATTTTCGATTTATAGGTTGGTTAGGTTGCAAAGCTATAGTCTCCGGATTACCCAAGTCGTCCAGGATAGTTTCATCGTCATCATCTGGTAGCACCGGAATTTCTCCTAACTCATCCTCAATAATTCTGCCAATCAAACTGGCAGTTGCGGTTTTTCCTTCTAGGACGTTGAAGCTATTTCCAAAGTTAAAATCTAATCCTATTGGTGGTTGGATCATTACAGCATCTGCACTGGCTATAGGGTCACTAGTATTGGTAGTATTGACAATACTCACCTCGCGCAAAGTTTCAATTGTTTCACCAAATATATTAAGCTGTGGTACATCAAATGTAGTATTCAATAGCAAATCTACTGAACCTATACCAGTACCTCCTTGTATCTCTCCATTAGTAAAAGTGATTGTCCCAGCTACAAAAGCTTCACCTAAATTAGAAGCAAAATTGTTTTCGATAACGGATAAACTACTGGCGAGGGCAGGGGGATCGAAAGAAACAGGAGGATCTACAGCAACTCCCCATTCGATGCTATTAGTTCCTATACCTGTAACAGTTGCATTAGGGGAAGACTCTAAGTCTGGATTTATAAATGTTGAGCTACTGATTCCTTCTAGAGTGGTATCTTCATTAAAAAACCAATTAATATCAGGATTAAACAAAATATTGGCATTTTCATAAACTATATGATCCGTACCTGAAAGGAAACGGCCCCTCGTGATCGGGCAACTGCAAATGCAGTCTCATCAAAATCAATGACTATATCTGCATCAGCGGTCAATCCAGCATAATTAAGCAAGAACGTATAGTCATCTTCTGTCCCTGCTATTTCATCAAGTCCAGTTAAAGAATATAAGATGCCAGCTACATCATCAGCAGTTAAACTCCTTTGAGCTTCATCAGAGCGTTGTTCCTGTTGCAAAACAGCTTCAGTGCTGTTAAAATCAAGGTTTTCTCCTACATCGCGATCTGCATTAGTAGAGTAGTTACTACCGTTGGGTAAGTTGGCTATATCTCGACTATAAGTGGTTGAGTCTACAATCCCTAAACTAGTATCAAAAGGATTGTTGTCAGCAATTCGGAAGTAATTAAGATTGACATCATCGCCCCGGATATCATCAGCAGAGCCAATTATGCCATCTGTTCCTGGATTAACATCAAATACACCATTATTCCCAGAGCTAGCTTGTGTGTAGTTTCGCTCATTGTCATCAACCCCAGATTGAAAACCTAAATTAGGATGATCTAAGCCTAGAGTGTGGCCTATTTCATGTAAAACAGCCGACTCGAAGTCATACAAATTATTTGGTATATTGTTGTTATTACCAAAAGCTAGATTGCCCGTTGTGGGATTCAGAATATTCCACGTATTTATTGCATTTATGACAGAGGTTACTGAGTTATTCGCAAATAGACTAGTTGGATCTATACCAACATCTATTATTAAATTTCCTCCAGTACCATCGTAGCCAATTTGATGGGTTACTACATCAAAACCG
Source organism: uncultured cyanobacterium (assembly GCA_963793425.1). GTDB lineage: Bacteria > Cyanobacteriota > Cyanobacteriia > Cyanobacteriales > CAWCAG01 > CAWCAG01. The sequence goes on from CAWCAG010000005.1 coordinate 1,443,986, forward strand.
TTGGCTTCTCCCGCTCCTACAAAGGCAAAAGCATCAATTCGTTTAGCTGTGCCTATTACCATTGTCATAGATAATAAACTGATACCTACTATTCTTAATCTCTTTAAACTCTCTGAACCAGTAAGTACATTATCTTTGATGGTAGTTTGGATTAAAGTCCTGCCTTACGAGCCTTACGTCGGAAAATTTGTCATTTCAATTCTACAACTTGAAGTTCTCTACGAATAGCTCAAACTCGTATTAACGATTTTTCAATGAAATTCCCCAAAACTATTCTCTAGTCATGTTCAGATGACTTATGCTGTAAGCCAGCGAATTTATTCGTAGGCGGTATATTGATACCAGAGCCTATTATCAATAACGAATGTTAAATGATCAATGAAAAACAGCTTATTAATTATTGGTATCATCCAAACTTTTAACTTCTTAACTTTTTTGCCAGCCAATGCTCAAAACTCTTCTTATTCTTGCCCGGAGGATGTAGAAATTTTAACAGAAAAAATGCTAATAGATTTACCTCATTATGCTAACCGAGTTATTCAAAGAGCGCGAAGGTTAGAGCGGGAAGTGGATTTATATAGCTATGTTCTTCTGGCAGGAAAGCCGGAGTTTGAACCTCTTGAACTTACTCCTAATCAATATAGTTCTGTTCCTCCTATCGAAGAACAACTTGAACCGCCGGAACAAATATTTTTCACAACCTTAGAAAGGCAATACATTAATAATAAAGTTGAGAAAAGACAAAATTATCATTGGTTGTTTTTATCTCAAACCGAGGAAGGTTGGAGAATGTCAATGGTTTTTTCTCGCTTTGGTTCTAACCTAGAAAAACGCCCCCCAACTCCACCAAGAGAAACTAGTGATAGTGTTATTGGTCAAGCGGTTAGTTTGTGGTTGAGGGATTGTCGGGCAGGGGTTATTAAGTAATAAGTAATAAGTAATAAGTAATAAGTAATAAGTAATAAGTAATAAGTAATGGGTAATGTGTAATGGGTAATGGGTTAATATTGGAGAGGGGATAAATAAATGAAAATAATTAAGTTGGGTTTGATTTCTATTTTGGTTAACTTTGCTTTTGTGGAAGCAAGTTTAGCTGATTTTAATCCTATTGATCGCTTCAACTGTAGTTATGGAGGCAAAAGACTGTATGGCAAGGTGCAAATTGTTGAGAATTTTCCTGATGTTAAAGTTAAAGTTGTGGCGGCTGATGCTGATTTAATGGTTAAGCAAGTTCAAATTTTTCCTAGTAGATGCGGAGAATGGCAAATTGTGGATGCTTTTGCCGATTTGAGGGTTAAATTTGTGGAAAGTTCTCCTGATTTCACAGTTCAATTTGTTTACAATAGTTCTGGAATTGGTCAGTAATATTCAGATTTCTACTTATTACTTCTTACTTATTACTTAATTAAATTAAACCTTCTAATTCTAACTCTTCAATCATCTGTAAGCCCCGTGGATCTCCTACTTTAAGAATCGCTGCTCTAGCATCTTCTTTAACCCCGACATCTTCATCTTCAACTAAAGCTTCAATTAAGGCATCCACTGCTGTAGCATAAACAACATTAGAAGGTAATTCTCGACATAACTTACCTAAAGACCAAGCACAGTTACTTCTAATCGCTGCTACAGAATCTCGTCTTAAACCTTGAATTAAAGGGGGTATCGCTTCAATGACATCTTCATATTCTAAATTAGCAACTTGACCTAAAGAACTTGCTGCCCATAAACGTACCGCAGAAATATCAGTTTTCAGTGCTTCGATTAAAGGTTGAAGAGAACGGCGATCGCGGCAGTTTCCTAAAGCCCAGACCACTCCTTTACGGACATAACCATTCCAATCCTTATTTAATTGCTTGATGAGGGCTTCTACTGCCTTAGAACTAGGATTCCGACCTAAAGCGTAAGCTGCACTAACCCTAACGAGAGGACAAACATCCTGAAGCAAGGCAATCAATTGGGGAATAGCCCGACTATCTTTGATTTCACAAAAAGCACGGGCTGCCAACATTCGCTGGGAAGAATTTGGTGCAGAAAGCAACGCCAGCATTTTTTCAGGATTTGGCAAAGGCTTGGTTTCCGCCTCATCCACAGGTTCCATCTGGTCTAAGGGACTTTCTAGCTGGGCATCCGGATCGATTACAAGTAGCTCGTCATCATCATGCATGACTACTATTTTATCTTAATGTTGCCTCAGTTTTGCGCTTATTGTCACTAAAAGGCTTTGACCATTTGGAGGGAGTTGGTTTGATAGCCTAAGCGTTGATACAATTTAATTGCCACTTGGTTATTCGGGAAAACTTGTAAGCTAATTTGATGATCCCCCCTCGAAGCTGACCATTCTTGAGCATATTCTAATAAATTAGAAGCGATACCTTGTTGACGATAGGGTGGAGATACATAAACAAGGAAAATATGGCCGTGGCGATCGCCGTTAATCTGATCAATGGTATTACCCAACCAAAGACAGGCGATGGGAGTGATTATTTCTGTTGTGATGGGCTGCACAAACCACAGAGGTGTTTGGGCAGAGAAATACTTTTCTACCGTTTCGTTTAAATGAGAAAAATCTTTTTGTTCAGGAAAAAGCTCTTGATAGGTTTGGTGCATAAACTTAATAAGTAAAGCACGCTCAGTGCCAGTTCCAATTTTCAACTCATATCCAGGAAGTAGTTGTTCAGACACAATGAATTAAGTTAATAGCTATTTAAGGATGCGAGTTAGAACCAATTTTGAGGTAATCTTGAGAAATCAATGGGGGGCTTAGCCCCTCCTTTTAGAGGCAGAATCTTCCTTTATCTAGCTTAATTCAATCCTACAGGCTAGAAAAGGGATTAAGGTAATCAAAACCATGGGCGAACAATTTAACCAAGACAGGAACAGTAATTACGCAATCTACCGTATTTTAGATGCTAACTTAGACCGAGCCAGAGAAGGACTACGGATTATTGAAGAATGGTGTCGATTTGGACTTAATAGTAGCGAAATGGCGGCAGAATGTAAACAAATGCGCCAAGAATTGGCTCGTTGGCACAATGCGGAATTGCGTGCAGCAAGGGATACTCCTGGGGACTTAGGAACAGAACTTTCTCACCCCCAAGAAGAACAACGGACTAGTATTGAACAGCTACTTCAAGCGAATTTATGTCGGGTACAAGAAGCTTTGCGGGTTTTGGAAGAATATGGCAAATTATATAAACCCAAAATGGGCGCTACCTTTAAGCAAATGCGCTATCGAGTTTATACCTTAGAAAGTAATTTAATCGCTTATAAACGCCACCAACAACTCAAAAATGCTTTTTTATATTTGGTAACATCTCCTAGTGAAAAGCTTCTCCCGACTGTGGAAGCAGCACTGCAAGGAGGCTTAGCATTGGTACAGTATCGAGATAAAAATGCCGATGATACAATCCGTCTTGCTAATGCTCAAAAAATGTGCCAGTTGTGCCACAATTATGGCGCTTTGTTTATTATGAATGACAGAGTAGATTTAGCTTTAGCTGTTAATGCTGATGGGGTACATTTAGGACAACAAGATGTACCAATCACCTTAGCAAGAAAATTATTAGGACAACAACGCCTCATTGGTCGTTCCACCACTAACCCAGAAGAAATGCAACGGGCGATCGCACAAGGAGCAGATTATATTGGTGTGGGGCCAGTTTATGAAACTCCTACCAAAGCAGGTAAAGCAGCAGCAGGACATGATTATCTACGTTATGCGGCTGAAAATGCTACAGTTCCTTGGTTTGCTATTGGGGGAATTGATACCAATAATCTTCAGGATGTTTTGCAATCTGGAGCAAAAAGAGTAGCTGTAGTGAGGGCAATTATGGAAGCGGAACAACCTACTCCCATAACTCAGTATTTTATCTCTCAACTCGCCAATAATCATCATAATCTCGTCCATCTTCTAAACCATGACTAATCCTATCCCTGAAATTAATTTACAAGTTAATGGTGAAGTACAGACCTGTGATTCAGGAACGAAGTTACCTCAGTTACTTGAAAAAATGGGCTTGAATCCCCGTTTAGTAGCTGTTGAATATAATGGCGAGATTTTACACCGCCAATATTGGGCAGATACGCAAATAAAGGAAGGCGATCGCTTAGAAGTTGTCACTATTGTTGGGGGTGGCTAATTATTAGTTGGGAAAAGTAATAAGTAATAAGTAATAAGTAATAAGTAATAAGTTTAATCTATATACCATTACTTTGGACAAAGATTGAAAAAAATAGGGATTTTAGAGGCTGAGTGCGTGAGTCCTACACTAATACCTAAAAAAGGGAAGAATTAAAGCGATGCTATTAGAATTAAAAAGATTTTCTGCACCTGTTGGTCAAAAATTGCTGTTAAAAGATGTCACTTGGCCAGAATTTGAAGGTATCTTGCAAGAATTAGGTGAACATCGTAATAGCAGAATTGCTTATGATCAGGGAAAATTAGAAATTATGACCCCTTTACCAGAACATGAAGTTAATAAAGTTTTTGTGGGGGATTTTATCAAAGTATTATTAGAAGAATTAGATATAGAATTTTATCCTCTAGGTTCAACAACATTTAAAAATGAACTAATGCAACAAGGAATAGAACCAGATGATTGTTTTTATATTGAAAATGAAGCCGCTATTAGAGGGAAAAATCGCCTCGATTTAACCATTGACCCCCCACCAGATTTAGCCTTAGAAATTGATATTACCTCTCGTACCCATCCCCAGATTTATGAAGCTTTAGGAGTTGGGGAATTGTGGCGTTTTGAACAAGGAAAGTTAAAGATTTATCAGCTACAAAAAGGTGGCTATGTTGAAACAGTTTTTAGTCCTCATTTCCCTGATTTTCCCTTAACTGAAGTTATTCCAGAGTATTTAAACAAAGTTAAGCAACAGGGAAGAAATAAAACGATGCGGGAGTTTAGAGAGTGGGTGACATCTATGATTAAATTTGGTTTGTAAGCTCGAAATTTGTCTGAAAAAACACCAAAGTAACTGATAAAATCTGGAAAGGTGGCGCTTACATAGCAAATCTTACCTTGAATTACTAGTTAGCCTGCTTGCAATCTTATTTAGGAAAGCATTTCCAAGTCTTTTTATAAGGTGGCTTAGGTTGCAGTTTTTGAAGTAAGTGAGATGTAATTGAGATAGTCAACAAGGTAAATTATGAACGTTTATCAAAAATCATTCAAGCTGATTTTAGCAGGCAATAGAAACGTTCCTGCTATGATAAACGCTATAGTTAGGGCTACTTTGCAAGCTCGAAATGATACACAAGATAGTACCTCAACCTTCCGTCAAGTACATATTTTTCATACCGAGCAGTCATTACAGGCTCTTACAACTTCAGCAACTTGGCAAGAAGCTTTAGAATATCATGAAATCTCCTCAACTAGCTTAGTACATCATGTAACAAAAATAGAAGACTCTAACGTTGATAGATTTAGGGATCTTGTAGAGCAATTACGAACGATTGTGAATCCACTTGATAATGCAAAAAACTATATCGATCTGACAAGCGGTATTTCATCTCTTAAGTCTATTCTTGCTGTTTTTGCTTATGTACTTGATATAGAAAATATTTATTCTTTGGAAATAGACTTCTCTGATGATCCAGCCATCAGAAAAAAACAAGCTGGTCTTTTCTACCATGAGCTAGTGCAAGAAGGTATAGGTATAGAGTACCGCAAGTTCCCCCCTATCAGAGAGTTTGATACTTTTGGAAAATTGAACTATACCGAAGTTTTACGTCATCGCTCGATTATTAATGAGCTTGTAGGTAGTTTGACAAGCTTATTACCTACTGGACTTGATCTGGAACATTTGCGAGAGTCACTACTATCGGGAATTAATTCTCGTTTGATCGGTGAAGTTACTAAAGAATCTTATAGTTATCGTCACTCTATTTTTGCCTCATCTGCTGGTATTGAAGAGATTTCAAATATCATCCTGACTATCGTCAAAAATGCCGACTTGGAAAATAAAACACTTGGTCAGAATCTGACTGAAGTGAGAGATGTTTTCTCTAAAAATCCTAAATATTTTGTTAATACTGAAACATTAGAACACCTTACTAGATTGATAACTTCGATAAGAAATGATATTGCCCATCCTTCTTCAGAAAATGGCTATTCAAAAGAAATAACAGCTATTCAGTCTCGGTTATCCTCTCAGTTGGCATTTGCATTTCTGCAATTTACGACAAAAACGTTGAGTGCCTTTCTAGATCAGAATGGCCAACTTGTAGATGTTCAAGTTCTTGAAACACCACTTGAAGAAGATCATACAGTTTTTTACTTTGGCTTCGACGGTGATTCTACTGGTGACTATTTAGATATGGCATTTGGTGAGTCGAACGAGGATAAAGTAAGACAGCGAAGTCAGATAGTACATCACGCAATTAATGAATTAAAGAAGTTGATTTATAAAGAGACAAAAGACCATCACAGCGTACTTTTTGCTGAAGGTGATAATATTCTCTTTAAAGCACGTTATCGGGTAAGTTTGCTTAACGAGCTAAAAAGAATTTATAAGGTTAAAACCGGTTTAACGGGCAGTATAGGATATGGTGAAACTTTGCCTGAAGTTGCGTTAGCGATGCGTCTATCTAAAGCAAAAGGTGGAGACAATGTCATGAGTATAATTTTAAAAAATTCTGAAGAAGCAGGTACTTCAGATTCAAACGCAAGCTAACACTTCTCGAAAGTGGACGGACAATATCTGCTGAGTTTTGTCGTTTACGAAATATAAATAAAATAAACTCCTAAACTATGAAAATAACCTTAACCCCAGCCCAACAAAACTTCATCCAAGCCAAAATTTCAACAGGCAAATACCAATCTACCCAGCAAATTATCAAAATTACCCTCCGTTTGTTTGAGGAATATGTCAAGACCTCAATGATAGATAACATCACAGACAACCAAGCAAAATAGGAGCCAACCACATTATGATCGCAGTAAAAGACAATTCCCCACAGTTGACCCCTCAAGAGTATTTTGCTTGGGAAGAAAAGCAATTAGAAAAGCACGAGTATATCGACGGGCAAGTATATGCCATGAGCGGTGGCAGCAAAAACCATAGTTTAATCTCCGTTAGATTCATTACTTTGTTTGCTAATCATCTAAAAGGGAGTGGCTGCGAAACTGGTAACTCAGACCTCAGAGTTAACATTTTTGGAACTAATGATTATACTTATCCAGATGTCAGTATAACCTGTAGTGACCAGGATAAAACTACGACTCAATACATTACCCATCCCTGTTTAATTGTTGAGGTTTTATCAGATAGCACTGAAGCCTACGACAGAGGCGGCAAGTTTAGAATGTATCGCAAAAACCCAGCTTTAAGGGACTATTTATTAGTTAGCTCTAGCCGTGTTGAAATAGATTTGTATCACAAAAATGATGCAGGTGAATGGATAATTATTAATTACCAAAAAGGAGACACCATAGAACTTGAAAGTATTAACCTCAGTTTCTCCATAGAGCAAGTCTATCGCAACCTCAGCCTCACACCAGAATCTTGAGCCGTTTTAGACAATGCCTGAGTTTGATTTAGCGATCGCCCAGTATATCCCATTTAAGAAAATCATCTTTCACATCCTTGACGCTTTTGTATTACAACTGTAATATGTAATTAGTTATCAAATAGAGAGGCGATTTAGCCATGCCCTACGAAAAACTAGACTTATCTACACAAAAACCAGTGCTTTCTTGGGCAGATCATAGCCTTGGTTCCCAGGAAACCAAAATGGCTAAGAATGTTGCTTCTCTGCCCTTTGTTTTTAAGCACGTTGCCTTAATGCCAGATGTTCATCTTGGTAAAGGGGCTTTGGTTGGCTCTGTCGTTGCAACCAAAGATGCAGTCATTCCTGCGGCTGTGGGAGTTGATATTGGTTGTGGTATGGCAGCGATTAAAACGCCTTTTGTTGCTGAACAACTGGAAGGTAAACTCAAGAAAATTCGTACCGATATTGAAGCCGCTATTCCTGTTGGTTTCAACCAGAATAAAGAAACTGACAAAACCGTAACTAATTGGCAAGGATGGCAAGACTTTAAAGAATTGCATCCTGGGGTCAAACACTTGGATGGGAAAGCCCTGAAACAAATGGGTTCCCTCGGCGGTGGCAACCACTTTATTGAACTATGTCTTGACACAGAAGACCAAGTATGGTTGATGTTACACTCTGGTTCTCGACACATCGGCAATAAGTTGGCACAATGTCATATTGGTACAGCAAAGGAGTTAGCGAAGTTAGCTGAAAATTCTTTACCAGATCGCGATCTTGCTTACTTTGTAGCGGGGACTCCTGAATTTGCGGCTTACTGGCGAGACTTACAATGGGCGCAAAATTATGCCCGTTATAATCGCGATGTAATGATGAAGCGTTTTAAGGCGATTGTGGAACAATACTTAGCCGGGGGCAAGCCGACTAAGCCTTTGCTTTCTGTTAACTGTCACCACAACTACGCCGAAAAAGAAGTTCACTTTGGCGAAGAAGTCTACGTTACCCGTAAAGGTGCTGTCCGTGCGAGGGAAGAAGACTATGGTATTATTCCTGGGTCTATGGGGGCTAAATCCTATATCGTTAAGGGTAAAGGCAACCATGACAGCTACTGTAGCTGTTCCCACGGTGCAGGGCGTTTGATGTCTCGTACCAAAGCGAAAAAGAACTTTACTATTGACGATTTGGTTAAACAAACCGAAGGGATCGAATGCCGTAAAGATGAAGGGGTTTTAGACGAAATTCCTGGGGCTTACAAACCTATCGAAACGGTAATGAAACAGCAAAAGGATTTAGTAGAGGTTGTTGCTACTTTAAGACAAGTAGTTTGTGTAAAAGGCTAACTTAAACTCATATTTCTTTACCATAGAGGCATCCCCTGGGGAATGCCTCTATTCGATTTTAAACACAAGGTAATGAAAGAACTTTATCCACCCATCCAGCCTCACCGCCAAGGAAACTTACAGGTTTCTGAGTTACATAAAATTCATTGGGAAGAATCAGGGAACCCTCAAGGCAAGCCAGTTATTTTTCTTCATGGTGGCCCTGGTGGGGGAATTGTCCCGGTTTATCGCCAATATTTTAACCCGGAAAAATGGCGAGTGATTATTTTTGATCAACGGGGTTGTGGGCAAAGTACTCCCCATGCAGAGTTACGAGAAAATACTACTTGGGATTTGGTTGAAGATATTGAGAAAATTCGCCAACATTTAGGAGTGAGTCAATGGCTAGTTTTTGGGGGTAGTTGGGGTAGCACTCTTTCCCTGGCTTACAGTCAAACTCACCCAGAAAATTGTTTGGGTTTAATCCTGCGGGGTATCTTTATGTTACGTCGCCAAGAATTGCTATGGTTTTATCAAGAAGGTGCAAGCAGAATTTTCCCTGAAGCTTGGCAAGAATATCTTAAGCCTATTCCCATGGCAGAGCGCCAAGATTTAATCTCCGCTTATTATCAAAGATTAACCAGTGCAGATCCTCAAATACGCAAAGAAGCAGCACGGGCTTGGTCAATTTGGGAAGCGAGTACCAGTAAACTATTACCATCTCCCCAATTAATCAAAAATTTTGGTGCCGATCGGTTTGCTGAAGCCTTTGCCAGAATTGAATGTCATTATTTTATGAACGGCGGCTTCCTTGAAGATGAAAACCAACTCCTACAAAATATTGACTCTATTCGCCATCTTCGAGGGGTAATTGTGCAAGGGCGTTACGATGTCGTCTGTCCGATGATTAGTGCCTGGGAATTACATCAAGCTTGGCCAGAAGCAGAACTTGTTATTATCCCCGATGCTGGGCATTCTATGACTGAACCAGGTATCCGCAGTGCTTTAATTACCGCAACAGATCGTTTTTATAGCACTACGCAATAAGGTGAGGACATCTTGAAATCTCTAAACTACAATACATCCTCATCTTCATCTTCCCTACTCCCTACTCCCTAGCGCTTTAGGATTGCGATCACAGCAGAAATGCAAAGCCTCCTAGAGCGTATTCTGTCTAGATGGTACTTCTGCTGTTATTGTTAAAGCAACTTGCCTTTTAGCTACCGCAACCGCGATTCTCGATAGAATAGTTGAGAGAATGCCGAATCTAAACTTAAGCAATGACCTCAACTCCAGAATTAGAAAAGCCTGCATCAAACAACGAAGATAACTATCTCAGTGAATTACCAGATGAGATAGAAATGTCGTTATTCGACCACCTCGAAGAATTACGGCAACGCATTTTCTATGCTTTAATCGGTACTGTCGTGGGAATAGTTGGTTGTTTTTTGGCTGTACGACCCATTGTTCAGTTACTAGAATTGCCTGCTGATGGAGTCAAGTTTCTCCAATTAGCCCCAGGAGAATTCTTTTTTGTATCCATAAAAGTAGCTGGTTATAGCGGCATAGTTATTTCTAGTCCTTGGATTCTCTACCAACTGATTCAATTCATTTTACCGGGCTTAACAAGGCGGGAAAGACGTTTAATTGGGCCGGTTGTTTTGGGTTCCAGCGTCCTGTTTTTCCTGGGTTTGATTTTTGCTTATGTAGCTTTAATTCCGGCGGCACTGAACTTTTTTATTAGTTATGGTGCAGATGTGGTAGAACAACAATGGTCAATTGATCGCTACTTTGAATTTGTCTTACTTTTGTTGTTCAGTACTGGCTTAGCTTTCCAAATTCCCATTGTGCAACTACTCTTAGGTTTGTTAAGGATCGTCTCCTCCAAAAGCATGATTTCTGGTTGGCGTTATGTAATCTTGGGGGCTTTAATTCTGGGGGCAGTACTAACACCTTCAACAGATCCTGTTACCCAATCTCTCTTGGGAGGTGCGGTTTTGAGCCTTTATTTTGGTGGTATCGGTTTAGTTAAGTTAATTGGTAGGTAGTTCAAAGAAGGGAGTAGGAAGTAGGATTAAACTTTTTTAGAGATAATGAATAAACAAAAATTTAGTAGAATTTGTAGCTTATCGTTGGGGTTGTTACTCCTTTGTGTTAGCCCTGCTTATGCTTCTGAAGTTTCTATTCCCGTTGCTTCAGAAGAACAACAGCCCCACCAAGAGAAGATATTAACAGAACTAGAACAAGCTAATATCATTTATCTAGGAGAAAATCATGACAGTCTTGAAGATCATCAAGCCCAGTTAGAAATTATTCAAGCCCTGTATCAAAAAAATCCTCACCTTACCATCGCCTTAGAAATGTTCCAGCGTCCTTTTCAGGGGGCCATTGACGCATATTTAGCTGGAGAAATTACCGAAGAGGAGTTAATTGAACGTAGTGAGTACGAACAACGTTGGGGGTTTCCTTGGGAATATTATGCACCCATTCTTCGTTTTGCTAAGGAACATAATTTATCAGTTTTAGCTCTCAATGCCCCCACAGAAGTAACCAGGAAAGTTGCCCGTCAGGGTTTAGAAAGTCTCACGGAAGAAGAAAAAACTTATCTTCCCCCCCTTGCTGAGATTCGTACCGATGATGCAGAATATCGGCAGATGTTGCAAGAAATCTTTCAAATGCACTCCCATCAAGGTCATGGTAATAGTGCTGGCTTCGAGAATTTTTTTGCAGCACAGGTGGTTTGGGATGAAACTATGGCTAAAACTATTGCTGAGTTTTATCAAACTAACCCCAGCCAACAAATTATCGTTTTAGCAGGCCAAGGTCATATTGTTTACGGTTATGGTATACCCCAACGAGTTGCCAGAAGAATTAAGCAAGATTCATTTACCCAAATTTCTGTATTATTAGGAATTACTGAAGAAGAGATAACCCCAGAAAATGAAGAGGCGATCGCCGATTATTTTTGGTTCCAATAGAGTGACCCAATTGAAATTCTGGTTAATTGATAACTGATAACTAATAACTGAAAATGACCACCCCTGAAGAAATTTCCACGAAACTAAGCGCACTACAACAAGAAGCAACAACTGCGATCGCAGTATCAGAAACCTTAGAAGAATTAGAACAGTTGCGAGTCAACTATTTAGGCAAGAAAGGGCAGTTATCGCAAATCTTACGGGGTATGGGTAAATTATCCCCTCAAGAAAGACCTCAAATCGGGGCTTTAGCTAATCAGGTTAAAGAAGCTTTACAAGGAAGTTTGATAAGTTGTCGTGAGGGTTTAGAATCAGCCCAAATCGCTACCCAATTAGAAGCAGAAACCATTGATGTAACCATGCCTGGGGTTAGTCGTCCCTTGGGTAAAACTCACCCCCTTACCGCCACTATTGAAAAAGCGGTAGATACTTTCGTCGGTTTAGGTTACACCGTTTCTGAAGGGCCAGAAATGGAAACAGATTACTATAACTTTGAAGCCCTCAACACTCCCCCAGATCACCCAGCAAGGGATATGCAAGATACTTTCTATCTCCCTAATGGTAATCTCCTCCGTACCCATACTTCCTCAGTACAAATTCGCTACATGGAAACCCATGAACCCCCCATCCGCATTATTGCCCCTGGGAGGGTTTATCGCCGGGATACGGTGGACTCTACCCATTCAGCCGTGTTCCACCAAATAGAATTGTTAGCTATTGATCAGGGGCTAACTTTCACTGATTTGAAAGGGACAATCAAGGAATTTTTGGCTCAGATGTTTGGTTCCAACCTAGAAGTTATTTTCCGTGCCAGCTATTTCCCTTTCACTGAACCTTCAGCAGAGGTTGATATTAAATGGCGAGGTAAGTGGTTAGAGGTGATGGGCTGCGGTATGGTTGACCCCAATGTCCTTAAGGCAGTTGGTTATGACCCAGAAGTTTATACAGGTTTCGCAGCCGGTTTTGGGGCGGAAAGGTTTGCTTTGGTTCTACACCAAATTGATGATATTCGCCGTTTATATAGTAGCGATTTGCGCTTTTTACAACAGTTCCCATAAATTTAAAATCAAGTTTTAAATTTACTGCTCATAGTCCAGAATTACCTGTACCCAATGAGGAGGGCGAGGGATGGGATTACCTAATTTATCTAAAACTAATAAAGCTATTAAGTGGACGACAAATAAATAAACAAGATTACTAAAAGTAATTACCACTAAAGCGATCACTTGAATTAATAACATATTAGGCTGGGCCAGAATTCCTAATTGCAGGAACAACCAATCAGCTATTTCTGTAATTTGGGTAATTACATATACCCAAAGGTCTTCTCCAAGAAAGATAGACAGTAGCCAGAAGCGGAAAAAGAAACCAAAGCTGCCCAGTATGGTTCCCAATAAAATAGAGGAAATCCAGCTTGCACCTCTGCGCCACATATAGCCTAACTGCACCCCCATTAAGCCATAGGGCATCACAAACAGGATGCTACGAGTTGGACCCATCAAAACAGATAATAATAGCCCAGAGACTAAAGCTGCCATCCAAGCAGCACGATTGCCTCGACGCAGGCAAACTAAGGCAACGGGAATGGGAAAGAAAATGCGTAAAACTGGCCCCAAAGGGAAATAATAGTTGATTAGCCAAATTAGACTAGCAGTACTGGCTAAAAAAGCTGTCTCTACCATCGTAATGGGAGCGCCAAGACTAACCACCGAGGAAGAAATAACTGATTGTTTTTCTTCTTTGGTAGCTAGGGAGGAGGATTCTTCAGCATCAACCCAATTAGTCTCATCGTCCCAAATTTCTTCTTGTTGCTGCTGAGAGCTATATTCCTTGTCCTGAGAAGTCATATTAAGTTCGTTTGATAGCTTCGCTCCTAGGAAAATATATCAAATTCGTCTACCTCCCATGGCCATAATTTTCTTGATCAATAAAGTTTTTCTATTCCCAATATTCCCAATCTAAGCAATTATCCGTTCTAAAGCTTGTATATCAGGAATACGCAGAACATTACTATCGCGAGCAATTAAATTTCTTTTCTCTAATTTAGTTAAGACACGAGTAACTGTTTCCCTCGCTAAGCCACTGAGACTACTAAGTTCTCGGTGAGGTAAATTAGGAATCTCTGTACCAAGTTCTGCTTGTTTTCCTTGCCCCTCCGCTAAAAATAAAATTGTATCCGCCACGCGAGATAAACTATCCGCCTCTCGCAGTCTCAACCTCCGGTTAACTTGGCGTAGCCGTTTCGCCATAAGTTGTGCTAGGCGCAAACCAGCTAAGGGTTCGCTGCGGATTAATTCAGTAAAGTCTTGGGCAGGTACGCTGCTAATTTTGGTAGGGGTTAAGGTAATGACATCAGTAGAACGAGGTACTTCGTCCATAGCAGCCATTTCCCCAAAAACTTCTCCGTTACCAAGAATGTTTAAGGTAACTTCTTTGCCATCTAAATTGTAGGTGCGAATCTTGACCCAGCCTTCGAGGATGAAGTAAACAGAACCCCCCCAGTCGTTTTCTAATAAAATAACTTGGTTAGAAGGGTGGCTGCGAGTGACCACATGACAAGTGGCTTTTTCGACACTCGCTTCAGGTAAGCCAGAAAAGACAGGCGCTGAGCCTACTAGCTTACTAATATCTGAGTCAGATTCGCGGGAGCTGTATCGGTCTTCCATTAGCCCAAAGCAAATGTTAACAATCCCACGGCAGATTTACCGCAAGAATTTTTCTTACAGAGATAATTTCTTTGCTCTGTCCAAAGCATAGATAGTTTAACCCACGGTAGTTTTTGGTAGATAACTATTTTCTTCTCTATTATGGTTTTTTGTACAGACTAAATATAACTCTATAGGTGAATTTTTCTATAGCGACACTTATCCTGACTGAGGTTTAAGTTCCTTGTCAAGAGTAGTAGCACTTGTTTAAATTTGGGGAGCATTTTAACTAGTCTTGAATAAGTCTATCATTGGTTTAACAGCTCAGGGCATCGGGGAAGCAATAGCCTGGGAATTATTTCCTAACTTTACTCCCTAACCTTAAAGTAATGTATGTGCTAGCCAATACGAGTCCCTCTCACAAAACTTCTCATTTGTAACTTTCAACGCCAAGGGTTCCCAACTGTGACTTCTCACCAAGATATTCAATCTCTGATTGCCGATTTAGATAACCTTCTTCTTAATGCTGATACTGATCAACAGGAAGTTCTAGAAGAGGTTCGCAGCTATTTAGTAACCTTGCCCTTATCCTCGCCCCAGCAAAGTGGGGAGGGGGATCTCACTGCCACAGAACAAATAACTGCTGAGGCGATCGCAAAAGCTGTTTTGGGGGAGATGGAGAGTTTACGGGCTGAGATGACTGGTTCTGTAGAGAAGGAGTTAGCTGTACTACGCCAGCAACGAGAAGCGATGGAAAAAGATATCAAGAGGCTGGAAGTACAGCAGCAACAGATGATGGCTGAGTTTTTACAGAAGTTAGGGAGTAGCTGTGTAGAAACTTTGACGCGAGAAGTAACTAATACTTTGGAGAAGTTGGAGATGCAATTTTTGAGCAACAATTCTCCAGATACTCCCGCTGCTTTTCAGCACAGATTACGCTTGGAACAACTACAACAGTTCCAAAGGCGTTCGGATCGCTTGTTGGTGAATTTAGATACGACCCTCCAAACGGTTTTTCAAACCCTAGAAAGAAATTTATATTCTTACCAAGAATCTTTGTCCCAAAGTGCAGAAAATATTCATAGTTTGGGGCAACAAGGGGAGACGATGTTTACCTTTTTGATTAATCGTCTGCTCCAGCAGTTGGGGGAACCAGATTCTGTTGCTGATGCTCAAAAAGAGTCTGATTTACAGCCACCAGAAGAGGAGGCAGAAGAACCAGTTGTTGTAGAAGAAATTTCCCCTCTTTTGCCTGAACAAACGCAATTGTTTCCCTTTGCGGGAACGGAAATCACTTCACCAGGGGAGATTTGGCAAGAAGAAGAGGATCTTGGGCAACCTCAGAAATCTTCAGAAGTAGATAATTTGCTATACCTCGATTTGAGTCGCGAAAAAGTGGCTCTGCCGGGGGTTTATGGTCGTTCTGATGATGCTTCAGAATTTACCGAAGAAGTGGATACACAGAATGAAGAGGAAAATAGCGACATTGATGTGATGGAAGATGTTTTATTTGATTCTTCAGAGAATGTTGAGGCTAATCAGTTTGCTGAGAACGATTCTAAGGCTGAGTCTAATTCTCCTCAAGAAGTTTTGTTTGGCGAAAAAGTTACTGAAGAAAGTGATGAGGTAGAACAAGTTGAAACCATTACTGCTTTGACAGATGTTTTGGAACAGGCTGCTGTTGATCTAGAGCAAATTACTGATTCAGAAGAAGGAGAGGTGGCAACACGATTAAATTCTGATTTAGAGGATTTTGTCCCTGCTTCTCCTCATGAGAATTTATTGCCCACAGAAGATCGGAGTCGGGAAGCGGCGCTGCCAGATATCATTGACACTAACACCCTCGAAAAGCTAAATGAAGATTTAGAACTTTTTGAAGAAGGGGGCAAAGAGGAGGATGAAGGGCCTGATACAGAAATACAGTTGGCTGATGGCGAAACCATTTTAGCAGCAGAAGAATCTGAACCGGATACAGAAATTCAGTTGGTAAATTCTCCTAATGATATAGAATTGCCAGAATTTGCCTCTGAAGACCTAGAAAACAATGAAGAAATGGTCGATAGTAGTTCCAGTTCAGATGCAGAAGTTTTGACACCGCCAGAAGAATTATTGGGAGAAAATTTAGAGAACTTGTTAATTGAGAGTTTTGCCAACGAACAAGAATTATCATCCCAATTGCAGATGGACAAAATCACTGGATTTTCTCAAGAATTTTTCTGGGATGAGTCGGAGGAAGAAGAGGAAAAAGAAAATAATGACTAGTTGCTAATGGCCAATAGTTTCCCCCCAATTCCTTGCTCTCCAGCTCCCTAATTTTCCATCTCTTTCCTCATGAAACAATCAAAAACTGATAAAAATCTTTGGTATCTAGGCATAGATTTTGGTACTACTAGGCTGACGGCAATGTTGTTTAACTCTGCCTCTGGTAAGCAGTATCCGCTTTATTGGTCTTTTTTAAATAAGCAAGGAGCTTGGGAATCTAGTTTTCGCTTGCCAGCAGTAGCCTATTATGGGCCGGAGGTAAAGGAGACAAAGAAGAAAGATGATGAGGCTTTTTCTCCTTTTGTGGTTGGTACTGCTGCTTATAACTTTCAACAACACTCAGGTATTTTTTTAGAGAATTTTAAGGCTTTTTTCCATCTAGCCGTTCCTTATTATCGAACTGAAGGCGGTCAATGGGAACCGAAGTTGCGAGGGTTTGGTTCCAGGTTGGTTTCTTTGCATTTGGTGCAAATAGCTTTACAGACTTTATTACAAACTTTAGTTCCTGCTTCAGAAGAAAAGGAGGAACTGGCCCAGTCTTCCTCTATTTTGGGGGCAGTAGGTTGTGAGCAAGATACTCTCAAAGGCACTTTGCAGGACTTAGAGGGTGTGATTGTTAGTCGTCCAGGTGGATGGGGAGATACCTACGGTTTTAACCTGCGAGAATCTATTTTAAAGGCAAATTTGGTGGCAAGACCAGAGCAAATTTTCTTTTTGGAAGAGGCGATCGCAGTTTTACTGGCTAATCTTCAGGGACAAGAAGAGGAGGAAGCCCCCCAAGGTGCAACTTTAGTTATTCAAGCCGGGGCAACTACAACAGAATTGCTTTTAGGTAATATACCCGAAGATTTAGCAAATTTAACGCGACAAGATTTAGCTCTTTATAGTTTTAATTTTGGTGGTGATTCCTTAGACCAAGATATTTTTTGTCAGTTGCTTTATCCTTATTGGTCACAGCAACAACCCACTTTTAAACTAGAAACAGACTCTTTTCCAGTTGTGGCCCAGGTAGAAGCAGAAAGGCGCTCTCAATTGGATTTGACTTTAAAAAGTTCTCCAGTTGGTCAATCTCTTTTAGAAGCAGCTAAGTTGGCTAAGTTTATCCTTCAATATCGTCCCGAATTAACTTCACCTATTGGGGATTTACGTTGGCATCTTAAGAAAGAAGATTTAGAAACGAAGGTAATTCAACCTTATGTTCAGCAAATTAATCAATATCTAAATCAATTACTTAGCACTACAGGAATTTCTGACCAATTAGTAGAAAGAGTAATTTGTAGCGGTGGCACAACCGTAACTATCTGGCCTGTTTTAGCACAATGGTTAAAACAAAAGTTACCTAATGCTCAAATCATTCAAGATACAGGAGAAAATAGCTTAACTAGAGTTGCTTCTGGTTTAACTCATTTAGTCAGGTTTCCTCAGTTAGTAAAACGCTTACAACATCAGTATAGTGATTATTTTCTCCTACGGGAATTGTTGGGAATTTTCCCACAAGAGCCTCAATCTTTAACAACAATTTTCAACTCTTTAGAGCGTCGCGGTATTAACACCGATGCTTGTTATCAGCGCTTGCTTGCTTTGATGAAAGGAGAGTTACCCAGGGGTTTGATACCTTTAACTTCTGAATATAGTTGGCTATCCTTACCCCCAAATTCTGAATTTAACCTGGAACCTCTGTTTATGGTTCAAGAAGATGGTCTTTATGCTCCTAATCAAGAACAATATTTAAAGTTAAAGCAACATCTACAAGCAATTTTGTTAGCAACAGAGCAGAAGTTGGAAGATCCTTTGAGCTTTGATTTATGATAATTTGCTAATGGCTAATGGCTAATGGCTAGTTGCTAGTTGTTATCGGTTAATATGTAACTAATAAATGTTTAATGTAGCCTACGGCAAGGCTTACGCCAATTAATGATAAATGATCAATGAACTTACCTACTTGGATTACTTTTTCTCGCTTACTTGGTTTACCTTTTATTTTGTATCTCCTCCACAATCCTACAACTCAAGGTAGATGGATTTGCTTGGCTATTTTCTTGATCGCAGCAGGGACAGATTGGGTAGATGGTTACTTAGCCAGGAAATTAAATCAAGTTACAGATTTAGGTAAGTTTCTTGACCCTTTAGTTGATAAACTGTTGGTGATAGGTTCGTTTTTAGCACTGATAGAAATGGGCTTAGTTCCGGCTTGGGGAGTTTGTTTAATTTTAGCTAGGGAACTTGCTATTTCTGGGTGGCGAGTTAATCCTAATTTGACTAGTTCTATTCAAGGAGCTAACATTTGGGGCAAGTTGAAAACAGTCAGTCAAATAGCTGCGATCGCACTTTTAATTGCGCCTTTGCCTTCAACTTGGCAAACAGCTTCTTTAGTTGTTTTTTGGTTGTCTGTAGCTTTAACTTTGGTTTCTGGAGTTATTTATATTTATCCTCAAACTTTAGGTAGCAAGGTTTCTTCAGTAGAGTGATAAAAAAGATTTTATTTAAAAATCATGTCTTTTTTCACAAAGATAACGATCACTCTGATCAACGTAAGGATTGTTAAGTAAATAATCTCGCAACCAATGGCCACCACGCATTAGTAAGTCCTCTAAATAATCTAACTCAAAATTCCATAACATCACCGTGCGATCGCCGCTAGCAGTGGCAATAGTTTTACCGTCAGGGCTAAAGCTGATACTGGTTACAGCATCTTTATGTCCTCGGAAGGTTTGTAACTCTTCCCCTGCTAAGTTCCATAATTTCAGGGTTCCGTCGGCACTAGCGGTAGCAATAGTTTTACCATCAGGACTAAAACGGACTGCTAAGACAGAATTGTTGTGACTAGCTAAGGTTTTAATTTCTTCTCCTTGCAAGTTCCAAAGTTTTGCTGTCCCATCTAAACTAGCTGTGGCGATCATTTTACCATCAGGACTAAAAACAACTCTTAAGATGCCGTGATCGTGTCTAATTAGAGTCTTTAATTCTTCCCCTTTTAGGTTCCACAATTTGACAGTGCTGTCATCGCTAGCAGTGACAATTAAATTATTTAAAGGGCTGAAATTAACATCAAAAACTGCTCCTTGGTGTCCTTGTAAAGTGAGAACTTCTTGCCCTTGTAAGTTCCAAATTCGGGCAGTACGATCAAAACTTGCTGTAGCAATTTTTTGACCATCAATGCTGAAGTTAGCACAGTAAACTTTGTCTTGATGTCCTTGTAAAGTGAGAATTTCTTGCCCTTGTAAGTTCCAAATTCGAGCGGTATGATCAAGACTTGCTGTGACAATTTTCTGCCCATCAGGACTAAAGCTTAAGCCATTAACTGCATCCTCGTGTCCTTGGAGGTTTTGTAACACTTCCCCTTCAAGATTCCAAAGTTTAGCAATTTTGTCGCCACATCCTGTGGCTAAAGTTTGACCATCAGGACTAAAACGAACGCAAGTAACATAGTTATTATGACCCCGGAGAGTTTGTTTGGCCTCTTCTTCCAAACTCCAAAGTTTCACGGTTTTATCTCCACTTCCTGTCGCTAAAGTTTTACCATCTAAGCTAAAACTAAGGCTATAAACGGCATTTTCATGACCAGAAAGGGTTTGTTGTTCTTCTCCTTTCAAGTTCCAAAGTTTCACTGTTTTATCACCGCTTCCTGTGGCGATAGTACTGCCATCTGGACTAAAAGTGATGCTATAAACTGCTTCGGTATGATGGCTTAGGGTAACAATTTCTTCCCCTTCCAAACTCCAAAGTTTAGCGGTTTTATCATCGCTAGCAGTTGCTAGCAAGCCACCCACAGGGCTAAAAGCAACTTTGTAGATGGGGCTGTCATGGGCCAAATTGTTCTTAGCAGTTCCCCGGCTAAATTCCATATTTTTACTGTGCCATCTTCACTCGCACTAACTAATAGTTTACCGTCAGGACTAAAACTAACTCGATAAACTGCCCCTTCATGACCTTGGAGAGTTTTAATTTCTTGCTCTCCATTAATCGACCAAAGCTTAATAGTTTTATCCCGACTAGCGCTAGCTAATAATTTACCATCAGGGCTAAAACTAACTCGATAAACTTCATCTTCATGACCAGAAAAGACTTTTAATTGCTCTCCTTCCAGGTTCCACAAACGAATGGTTTTATCGCCACTAGAAGTAGCAATAGTTTGGCTATCTGGGGCAAAAGTTACCCGATAAATAACAGCTTCATGACCTCTAATTGTGTTTAGTTTTTCACCTTGACGACTCCAAATTATTACGGTTTTATCCCAACTCGCGGTAGCTATTTTTTCCCCATCAGAACTAATAGTAACGCTAAAAACTGCGGCATCGTGACCTTGTAAACGGTTGCGTTCTTTAACGCCTTGAATAGTCTGGCGTAATCTATCCATGGTTTCGATTTTAAGCTTTTGGGTAACTTGGGCGTGGAGTAGCTTTTTTCCTGCTTTGACACTAGCTACTAATGCCCCTAATTGATCATGGGATAGTAGGAGAGTTTTTGCTAAAGAATTAAGGGCTTTTATTTCAGCAACTTCCGCTCTTTGACGCTGTTTTTTCTCCTGTGCCAGAGATTGTTTAAGTTGTTGTTTGGTTAGTTCTAACTCTAAGGATCTTGGTTGGTATTTTTGTCTAATTAAATTAACTAAATAGTCATGAACAAGCTGATAATATTCTAGTTGAGAGCCTGGGTAACGGGCAATCAAACCAGAACCAACTAAAATGGTTAAAACTAAATTTAGCTGTTCATTAGGTGATTCTGTATCTGAAGCAAGTTCTTCTTTGGTTTGGAAAGGACGAGTGTTGTTTTCATCGGTAAGATAATACAAAACTCTTTGGGCTGCTTGTTCATTTTCTTGACCACAATCTTCAACTACTGTTGCTAAATAATGCTCCACAAGCTTTTCTTTTGGTCCACACACTTTATACTCCGTTAAAGAAGTAATATCTTCTCTTTGTAATTGCGCTCCTACAATTTGTAATTCAATCGGCAAAACTTCTCCTAAATCCCCGGCCAAATCCCTAACTAACTGCTCAATTAATTCTGATTCGAGATGAAATTGAGCGCGGTCTGTTAAACTTTGAATTACTGATTTAGCGTCTTGAGCAGTAAAGTTACCTAAATAATAAAGGATGTCTTTATCAAGAATATTGTTGTCAATGATATTTAGTTTTGTAGTACGGCTACATTCTAAAAGGTAATGTAAATAATCTTCGCGAATGGAAATAATAACCTTAACATAAGGTATCGCTAAACATTGGCGGAAAAACTCATAAAATAATTTTCTACTTTGCCGTTCTTTATGAACAAAGAAAAATTCTTCAAATTGGTCTAAAATTAAAACAGTTAAAAGGTTACTTTGGGCATTTTCTTGCAGTCGGTCAATAATTTGCTGAATGCTGGGTTTGCTTTGACCTAAGATTAAATGTTGGGGTGATCCCGGCTTAAAAGCAATGTCTTTTAAAGCATTATCAATTATTCCTAACCAATCACTATAAACTCGTAACAAAATAGGTACAGCTTCTCTACCTTCAGGATTTGACAGTTTCAAAGCAGGTAATAACCCGGCTTCAACAATAGAGCTTTTACCCACCCCAGATTGCCCATAAATTACTGTCAACTTACGGGCAGGTAAAGTAATTCTTTCTAACAAACGGTTTACATCTTGCTGTCGCCCAGAAACCGCGACAATATCTTCAAAAGTATTATCCTGGTCTTGCTGTCCGCTCAAAACTTTACTAGCAACCATCTGACGGTGAGGCTGAAGCTTACCAGCTCCAATAAAAGCCCGCAAACCGTATTGAGTCTGAATTTCTCTCCTCGCCTGCTTAATTTTAAAAGCCCGAAGATATTTCCCCTGCTCAAAATACAAAGTTCCTAACTCATCTAAAATTGAAATATAAAGTTGAGGGTCATAACTAGGAGAACATTGATCCCCAGCGATTTCCAAATGTGCGATCGCCGTCGTCATTTTCTCCAACCGTTGTAATTGAGGAACCGTTTGTCCTAAACTTCGGGCAAGCAGAAAATGATACAAACCTTCGGCTTGGGGTTGAGATTGGGGAATTTGGTCAAAAATTTCTAAAGCTTGTTTCGCTAATTGATTTGCTTCTTGCCAATGAAACTGTTCCAAAGCTACTTCTGCTAAAAATCCGTAGTCTTGGGCAATTTGTTCTGGCTCACCATAATCTTGGTGTAAAGTCAAGGCTTTTTGAGCTAAATTTTGCAGTTGTTCCCAAGCTTTCAAACGCCTGAGAACTTCCCCTAATTGACTAATATGTTCTGCTACTAAACTAGGTAATTGGGCTTGTTCAAAAATAGCTAAACATTGTTGTAAACAATCGCTAGCTTGTTGCCAATAATGCCGCCTTTTTTCCTGTTGTTTTTCCCCTTCTGAGTAAAACACAAAAGCTATATTTAATAAAACCGTACCTTGGCGTTCTAAATTATTACTTTCTTGCCAAAAAGTTAAACTCTTTTTGTAGTGAGCGATCGCCTGCTCAATTTGATTATTATTGATAGCCAAAGAAGCCAGAATAAATTCCCATCCTGCCTCTTGCTTAGGGCTTAAAACCCCAGGACGTTGCGCTAAATCTTGTTGAACTGCTTGCAACTCATAATCATCTAAACCAAAGCTAGAATCAGCAGAAAAAGCTCTTTCTACTTGTTTTTCCACAAAAGCTCTTAACTCTTCATCGGGCATTAAAAAATGAATTGGTGCGCCTCCCCAACTACTTAAATCGGGGGCTAAACGACATAGTTTTTTTAAGACTTTATCTGTAACCCAAACCACTAAAGGAAAAGGAAAGTTAGCCTTAACTTTATCCCGCGCCCGATTTACTGTTACTAAGAGTTTATCAAGGTCTTTAACCTCTTCTAAACCCAAAATCATCAAGCTTTCTGGTTCCTTATCTTGATAATCATAAGCAACCATTTCTCGAATAGTTTGAGTTAATTGAGGCAGAAATAATTTATCAAAACCAACTTCATACTCTTTTTCCAGTTTCTTCAGAAAATGCGTCCGCACATGGGTATAATTACACCAAACAAAATGCAAAGAAAACCGTCCTTGTGCTAGTTTCATCGTCCTAGCTAAGGTTTTCAAAGAACGTTCGTTTTCTTCTTGAGCAATATCTTTCATAGCAGAGAACGGGGAACAGAGTCTGGTAAAAGTAATAAGTAATAAGTAATAAGTAATAAGTAATAAGTAATAAGTTTGACCTATATACCATTACTTTTGACAAAGATTAAAGAAACACTTCTTGATAATACCTACGATTTTATAAGAGTTTGGTAGTAGTGTTTCACAGAAGGGGAATTAGGGAACTAGGGAGATGGTTTGACTGATTATTGTTCGGCTTGCCGTTACCGCTAGGCATCATTGTTCGGCTTGCCATTGTCGTAGACATCATTGACCCAAAGTTTGTACTTTTTAGTTTCTAAAAGCAGAGGATTAATACCGAACCAATTACCTTCTTCGTCGCGATATTCAAAGACGAACATACTACGTAAAAGGAGTTGATATTCTTCTTCTCCTTTCACCTTTTGTTCTTCCACTACCTTAAATAATAACTCCCATTCCCGATCATCGATAGCCAATAAAAGGCGATCGCGAGATTCCCTGATAATTCTTTCTAGAGTATTAATAGAAATAGGTGGATCTTGTTCTTGAATGCAACGATAAACCATCCCTAATAAATTGCGGATATGACCCCCGCTAATACGGCAGACCCGATCTAAGGTTTGGAGGTCATCAAACACCTCTGTAACGTAGTTGAGACGTTCTTGGGGGCTAAATCTGGGAAGGCTTTAGCTAAGATCAATTGCCGTAGTAATTCTAAACCCTCTTGGTATATTTCTCCGGTACGAGACTGCACCGCAACCATCGGTAACATTTTGGGGTCAATTCCTCCCCCCAAGCGATTTTTCATCGCTTCTCTTTCGTTAGAAAATATTAAAGCTAAGGGAATAGTATAAACCAAATGACAATTGAGTTTGCGTAGTTGATCACCACGATCTACAAACAGATATTCTGGTTGCAACCTCCCAGAAGAAAGGGGACGGTTATCAATGCGATCTAAGTTATCAATGATTACTACTAAACCATATTTGCCACGACTACGAAGTTCTTCGATGGCAACTTCGAGGATTTCTTTGTTGATGAACTGTAAAATCCTTGAGGTTTGGGGTTCTAAATACTGCCTTAATTTAGAACGCAGTTGCTGAGAGTTTTTGGTAGTAGTAGTAATTCTAGCAATACCCATAGGTAAAGAAAAAGCTAACTCCCCTTCGCTACTAGCTTCCAAAGTTCCTACACCGGGAAATTCAGCTTCTGCATTAACCACAATAGGAGTTTTTAAAAAGTCTGCTACCCCTCGTAAAAAAGCTTTGAAACCTTTAGGTTCAAGGTGAATATTACTCTCTTCCAAACTCTTGCTTACCTGACGGGCAATGGCGAGTAAAATATCAGTTATATCAACATCAGTTTCATCCAAATCTTCCGTAGACTCAAAATAAACTACATGAAAGCCCTGATCTTCCAATTCTGCTTTCAGGCGCAATAATTCTGTAGACTTACCGCAACCGATATGCCCTGTGAATAACTGACAAGTGGGCTTGCGGGGGGAAAGTCGTGTTATAGTTCTTTTCAATGCTTCAATAACTTTGCCTCCTCGCACAGAAGCAAAGTCTATATAATACTGCCTATCCTCAGCATTTTCTATCACCAGTGTTCTACTAGGATCGCAGGCATCAAAAAATCTTTGTAAGTTTAACTCCATAAGACTGTATCGCTTCCGTTGCTTTAGATATTCCCTTGTAAACTTTCTCTTGCTCTTGTTGAATTCTACGGGGCTTAGAAGAGCAATTCCGGCTAGCTACCCTTTAATTTAATGGTTATTTACGGGTAGGGTTTTTGACAAGGGGGTGAGACAGTTGAGGAATTGTCATTACCTATTGGTAACAAGCTATTCTAATTAATATTAGTTTGCTTAAAATGGCGCTAGAATCAGTTTAGCTCAAGCTTTACCCGCTTCTTTCTGCTATGGCTGAAGAGAAATCTAAAACTAAGGAAACTAAAACTCCCCCTGAATCGAAGGTTGCGATCGCCACCGCAACTAAAAGCGCCCAAGGTTTTGTGCAAACAGCAGTTAATGCTTTGATAAAATTTGTACCTATTGGTGGGAGTGGTTTTGCTTTTTTCTCTTTCCTCCTGCAACAGCAGTGGGTTTTAGTTTTAATTACTTTCCCGGCGACGGTGTTAGCTGTGATTTGGGCTGCTTATTCCGAAAGTGTTTTAACTCGGTTTTATAAGATTTACAAAGAAAAAGGGACAAAAGATGTTGATTCCTTGATGGCTTGGGTAGAGAAAATAGATCAGGCTATCAAAGAGACAATTAAATGGCAATTATCTGGAGTTGAAGACAAGTATTTAAAGTGCCAGGGTGATGATTGTTTGTTTTACTCCACAGAAGGAACCCACAGTACTTTTAAACCTTTGCTTAAAGATGTTTTTGTTCCTTTGGAATTAAGCGGTAACTTTCTCCGGGATACCATAGGGGAAAATATACCTAATCCCCGTGGTTATAAGTGGGATAAACAACTGATTCAATTAATGAATCAAAATGATGGTTTAACCATTTGGGATGTCTTAAAAAGAACTAAGAAAAATCCTTCTTATCGCACCTTAGCAATTTTGGCTTGGGGTGGTTATGGTAAAACAACTTTACTGCGTCACATCACCTACACCTACGCTCAAAAGAAGTTACAAAGGGGTGTACCAAAACTTTTACCTGTGCTGCTTTTATTACGAAAATGGCAAACTTTAATTGTTAAGGAAAAGCCGGATTTAATTACTTTAATTGAAGAGCATCACATCCCCTCCCTACCCCAAGGAAAAAACCTCAAACGACCGAAGAATTGGGCGAGAAATTTGTTAGCTCAAAACAAAATGTTAATCATGTTTGATGGCTTTGATGAGGTTAAGGAAGATTCACGGGAGTCTGTGGGGCAATGGATTGCCCAGATGATGCACGATTACTCCTCTGCTTACTTTATTTTAACTTCCAGACCAGCAGGATATAAAAGTTATAAGGCGGAAAACAAACCCAATACTTTACGGTTAAAAGCTTTTAATGAAGACCAAAGGGAAAGGTTTATTCAAAAGTGGTATTTGAGTCGAGAACGGCAAATTAGTGCTGAACCTAATAACCCTGTGGTTAAGGAAGTTGCCCTACAAAAATCTGCTAATTTAGTTGAGCAATTACAAGCTAGGGAAGAGTTAAATGATTTAGCCAAAAATCCCTTATTGCTAAATATGATTGTTAACTTACACAGTGTTGCACCAACGGATCTTAGTGATTTATCTCGACAAATTCAATTACCCCAAAGAAGAAGCGCTTTGTATCGGGAAATCTTCCGTTTGCAGTTAGGGGATAGACCCTTGGTTAAGCAAATTGCCATGTGTTTGGAGGCGGAGGAATCTCAAAGGATTTTACAGGGTTTGGCTTTATTTATGGTGCAGGAAAATAAGCCAGCTATTGAGTATGGGGAGTTACAGGAAAGACTGCAAGAAGAAGTTGAAAAGTTAGATGAATCTGTGGATGTTGATAAGTTTATTAAGCAGATGAGTGATGTGAGTGAGTTGTTGGTTAAACGGGATGAAGATTATGAGTTTGCTCATCTTAGTTTTCAAGGTTATTTGGCAGCGAAGGAGATAATTCGTAGTAATAGGGAAGATTTATTAATTGCTAATTGGCAAAATTCTTGGTGGCGAGAAACTATTTTGCTTTATGCGGCACAGGTTAATCCTAATAATTTGCTGAGGCAGTTGATAGATGTTGGTACAGAAAAAGCGGTTGCTTTAGCTTATGATTGTCTTAAAGAAACTCCTCGTAAAGTTGAGCTTGAAGTAAAAAATAGGATTGAGTTAGAGGCAAAAAAGGAGTTAAAAGAATTAGAAATAAAGGTAGGAAATTTACTTTATCAACCTTTAGAAACTTACCTCAAAAATGGCCAGTGGAAGGAAGCAGATGAAGAAACTTATCGGGTAATGCTTCAAGTTGCAGGAAAAGAAGAAGAAGGATTACTTTGGGAAGAAGATATTAACAAGTTTCCCTGTGAAGATTTACGGACAATAAATGATTTATGGGTGAAATATAGTCAAGGAAAGTTGGGCTTTACTGTACAAAGAGATATATGGTTCTCCTGTGGTGGTAAAATAGGAGAATATAAATGGGAACCTGACGAAAAGTTTGCAGAGAAAGTGAGATGGTATAGTAATAAGAAATGGTTTGGGGAGATGGAGTATGACCTTTTAGCACCAAGAGGACATCTCCCAGCGGTGTTGTCCAGCAAGTTAATAACACTCACGTCTGATAGTAACATTGTTCTCTTCTCTCGCACAAAGGCTTGTAATCTGTAACATAATAAGGAAAAAATTCTTCTGTCAAGTCTATTTTCCGCATAATTTTTGAACACGAACTCGCCTTTTCAAGAATCCGATACCTGTTAATTCAGTGGTCAGTTACCAGTCAGTAGGGTGTGTTTGTGCTGCCATAAACTCTCCTACCAGCCTTAATTTATTATTCAGCACTTAACGCACCATCAAACTTTATCTAAAAAAACAACATAGCCAATGTTTTTGATAATTAGAATAAAAACTTATTGTGAAGAATGTTAGTAATGGAGATGGTGCGTTCCTATCATATATTTTGGTTGGAAGTGAAGACTTATTTTAAGGAACACACCCTACAAAATATGCAGACCAATTATCAGAAAGTAGGGTGGGCAAAAAGCAATAGATTTATTGATTAAACCTATTTTTTAATGTTTGCCCACCATTATCTAAAACTTTCTTAATTGATTATGGTGGGTAAGTAAGATAGAGATTTTTTTGATACTAAATTTCAAACTTGATTTGCCTACCCTACAAAGTTTTATAGCGTTTTTTTCTTAACAATATAAAGAAAAATTCTTTATTTTTTACTAGGCCATATTGGTTCGTCGGATTCATCATACAAAACACCTAGATGGATACTGTGAAGAGATCCAAATTCAAACTGTAGCTCAAGCCAACTATCCTCATAGAAGACTGAAATAAACGAACCATGATCTTCTAATTCAGGTTTTTCACGAAGGTGCTTACTAACCAAATCTAATACTTGCTTCTGCATCATACCTATAACCTTGACACCAAAAAGCACAGCATCTGGATGATAGATTTCCATCCATCCTAACAAATTTCCGTCGTCTGCTTCAAAAGATAGCTCAATTCGACGAGTATAAAATTGAAGTCGTTTACAGTCAAAATCTGTGCACATATATTTTGTCTGGTTTACCAAGATGCTTACACGCTTCTTTTTCAGATATTCCGAAGCAAACTTCATCAGTCCCAATTCCTAGCAGAATTTCCATTGATTCTATTTAATTGTAGAACTGATAGTACCAGCTTTTTAAAAAAGTATAGGTCTAGAATTTTTAGAACATCTTTTTAAAAACCACACCCAAAGAATTTATTGATTAAACTGTTCCATTAAAATTTAACTGCCCAGCATTAGGATGCGTTTGTACTGTCAAAACTATTTTACCAACCTTAATTTATTATTGAGCAATTAAGCACATCAGACTTTATCTTTATTTTGATACTACCGAACTTGCAATGTGAAAGCAAACAACAAGAAAATAGCACACTCAAGCTAAAATTTTATAGTTTTTCTCTATAAAGTGTATCCAGCTTGCAGTTAGCTCTTTCAAAGATTAAATGAGTAAAAATAAAACTACTATTGAGGTTAACTTGTCCATAATGTCAAAGAATCCTCAACTAAACCTCATGCAAACTTACTCCAATTAGAAGAGTTACCGTTTACCATATCATGTATTGGAGTATAGGCATAGTCTTACACATAGAAAAAATAGAGAAAAAAGCTACCTGCACTAACTGCGGTGCAATAACTGAAAAACTCCATCAGATAATAGCTAACGATTAGAGATTTACCTTGGGCACCTAACCACTGTATCTCAATATAATGTCGCCAATGAAAACCTCGCAATGGGCACGAAATTTAATGAATTAGACTTGGGCGCAGAGCAAAAGATTAAGTTGAACCGTAAATAAAGTCTCAGCTCTTCTGGGGAAGATGAGATTAAAAAATGAATTTAGAACTATCTTTGCACAGATCCAAGACTGGTTAAATTTCAGAAATACTACTTGCTTCTCTCAATCTTATCTTCAACAATAAGACTAATATCAGGAAAGTTCTCATCTATCCGACTCAGTAGTTGCAATGATTCACTCACCTCTTGAAGATAAGTCTCAACAAAACGATAATCTGAAAACTTAGCAGCATGGTCTGATTGTTTTCAACTAAATCTTCATCAGCATTTAGTAATATAGCTTGGCTCTTTTGGGCAGAACCAAAATCCCCTAAAAATAGCAAGGCAAAAATTAAGGGAAAGGAGAACAAAAAAGCAATAACTGCACGCCGTTTTATAGGCTGTTGCTGTACCCGCAATTTCTTCTATCTCAGACTTATTTGCACTGAGGGCTGTAGATATTTTAGTGAGCAAAGGATAAAAGGTTTTGGTGTAAAGTTATTGGTAATTATGTTTTGCCCACCCTACCGTTAATACTGGTTTACTTGATTTTGAACAGGCATATTGTTAAACAATGGTAGGCTTCTAAAATAGTTTCGGAGGCACAGTTAATGGAAGGTTCAGCTCAGTCTTTTTAAATTGCCTTAATTCTTTATAATCTCACTCTGACAAACTAGATTACAAGCCGTTGTACGAATAATGTTTTACCTCAATCAAAGCTAGCTCTCTAAAGGAAGCTCAGGAGAAAACCTTAGTTTACGCTAAGAAAGAGGAAAGTAAATCTCAGAATGAATATGGGGAAACTATCACTTGGTCTTTGAAGCAGGTTGTTGATGTGAATCCAGCCTTGTACGATGAGTTTGAAGATGGAACGGATTTATATGCTCGTAATTCCGAAACTATGAAGCGTATAGTTCATTCGAGCCATTACTTTCTTCTGATTAAACGATAAAAAGATGTAGGAAGAAAATCTCTCAATATTGTAGGGTAGGCAAGTTACGATTAATTCTCGGTTTTGATTTTATTGTTTATTTTGCCCACCGCAAATAAATAGGGGGAACGAGGATTTTGGTGGTGTGAATTTTACCAATCAACAATAACAAAGCAATCCTCTCAGAAATAAAAGGTAAAAGTTCTCGATTTTGACTATGTTCTTTACCTTCAGTGAACACAACTAAAATATAAGGTTGCTTGTTGGGCATCTCAACATAAACTGCATCATGCCTCACTCTACTCGTCCAACCAGCCTTAGACCATTGCTGGTCCCTGGTGGTAAAGCTTCTCCCAAAAAACCAGTAACTTGATTTTCATCATCCCCCCCAGCTAAGGGACGAGAATTAGCTAAATCTCGTTTTAGTAAAGACATCATCATCTGCGATCGCCCACCAGAAACAGCCACTCCTCCAATAATGCTATGGAATAATTTAGCGACAGCATTGGTAGAAAGCATATTGCGATTTTCCATCAACTCACCCACAAAAGCCCTTTCCCGACCATAGGGGCCATCGCACCAAGTTTTTTGATTAACATTAATATTATTTAATTCTGCCCAACCTAAAGATTGATAGTAACGATTAACAATGTTGCGTTGAAATTGCCAAGTTTCAAAAGGGGCTGAAGATAATTCAGTCCCACTGGTAGTACCGCTTAAAACATCTACAACCAAGCTAGTGGCATCATTGCTAGAATCAACAATCATATCCTTAATAGCCCTTGCCAACTCTGGAGAGTCAGCAACCATCGCTGTTTCTAACCATTGCTGAATCGCCACTAAATAAAACAGCTTAACCACACTAGCCGGATAAATTCTCTCTACCCCACGATAGTTAAAGCTGCGTACTTGATGTTGCCAAAATTCTTCTGGGGAAAGAGCGCCACCCGTATTGACAATTATCGGCTCATCATAAACAATCCAAGTTAAAGCTAGTCTATCTCTGGCCAAATTAGGAAAGTTTTCCCAAATAGTATCTAAGAGATTTGCACCTAATTTTTCTAGTTGTTCGTCTTTATGAAAAAAATCCATTACAGTTCCGGACTAATTATTAAAGTCTGTGTAAAATGCTACTGATCTTCGCCTACTTATTGCTTCTATGAATGTTCTTGAAAAATCTCTTCTCTCCCCTAGTGGCGAATACTACTCTAGCGTTAATCTTAATCTCTATGATTCTCCTCGATGTAAGAATTTGGCAAGTCAAATAGCAGCAGGCAGACATTTAAAAGTGCTATCTTCTGTTGTAGATGGGTCGGTGGAAGTAAGTTCCTGTGAAGATAATTATCCTGGTTGGTTAACCCTTAAGGATATAGAACAACTTCAAAGCGCTAGTAAAGCATACCAAGGAATCGCTTTCTCTCGTAGTGAAATTGAGCAACGTCTTCCCGAAATTATTGCTTTTACTAAAGCAGCAATGGCTCAACCAAACTATTATCTTTGGGGAGGGACTGTGGCCCCGAATTATGATTGTTCAGGATTAATGCAAGCGGCTTTTTCTTCTCAGGGTATTTGGTTGCCCAGAGATTCTTATCAACAAGAAGCCTTTACCCAAACTATTACCCTTGACGATTTGCTACCCGGAGATTTAATCTTTTTTAGTCAAGGTGAAAGAGTTAATCATGTTGCCCTTTATCTGGGGGATGAAACTTATATTCATAGTTCCGGGGCTGAAGATGGTCGCAATGGTATTGGTATTGATTCTTTAATGGTTCAAAAAGATGAAATCGGCGCTTTCTACCGTAGGCGAATAACTGGGGCAGGTAGAGTTATTGGTAGTTATTTATCCGGTAATGGCTAATGGCTAGTTGCTAGTTGCTAATAGTTTTCTCCCAGTTACCCCAGTTACCCCAGCTCCCCAGCTCCTCATCTCCCCATCTCCGTATTATTACATCTTCAGAACGAGTGCGGTAAGGAATCAAGAATGTTAAGAATGGTAAAGAGAATGAAATTTACCAGGCTACCGCACAGAATAAATTGAGACATTTAAGAAACATTCACTCCAAAAATCTAATTCTTCTATTTAGTACAGGGCTATGCTTTTGGTTAAGCATAACTTCCTTGTTGCCAGTTTTACCTGCTTACATTCAAGATGTGGGGGGAACACCTCAACAGGTGGGCTTTGTCATGGGTAGTTTTGCTATTGGATTACTGCTTAGCCGTAACTTGATGGGGAATGTCGCTGATCAACGTAGTCGTAGGTTGGTAATCTCCATTGGTACTCTGGTGGTAGCAACTGCACCTTTAGGCTATCTGTTTGCTAAATCAATTTCGGTTTTGATTTTTCTACGGGCATTTCATGGCATCAGCGTAGCTTCTTTCACCATTGGTTACAACACCTTAGTTGTGGCCCTATCTCCTGCTAAACAGCGAGGACAAACCATTGGCTATATGAGTTTGGTAATTCCCATTGGTTTGGCGTTGGGACCAGCTTTTGGGGGACTGCTGCAAGAACAGTTTGGTTATGCACCCTTATTCCTGTTATCTTCTGGTATAGGTTGGTTGGGTTTGCTTTTGTCTTGTCTGATTAATGAACCAGCTAAAGCTAAAAATTCAACCGACGCGCAAAATGGCCAAACTTCTCCTCCTAGCTCTTTTTGGCAAACTCTTTCCAGTCCTCGTTTAAGGGTTCCGACCACAATTCTATTACTAATTGGTTTAGTCTTCGGTACTTTAATAACTTTCTTGCCTTTGTTTATCCGCCATATTCATTTAAACCTCAACTCTGGTTGGTTTTATACTGCTGCGGCGATCGCCAGTTTTAGTGTACGCATCTATACGGGTAGAGCCTCCGACCGCTACGGTAGGGGTATATTTATTACAGGTAGTTTAGTTTGCTACGCTGTTTCTATGGCGCTTTTGGCTTCGGCGAATAGTCCTGTAGATTTTATTATTGCTGCGGTGTTAGAAGGGGCAGGGGCAGGAATTCTGATCCCCATGATGATTGCTTTAATGTCTGATCGTTCCTTAGATGATGAACGCGGTAGAGTTTATGCTATTTGTTTGGGAGGATTTGATTTAGGTATTGCTATTGGTGGCCCTGTTTTGGGTTCTTTTGCTGAATTTTTGGGTTATCGAGGCATCTTTGCGATCGCCGCTATTTTAGCAAGTCTGGCCTTAATTGTTTTCTTAACTCAATCAAGCAAAAGTTTTGCTCATTCTCTTCGGTTTGCCACAGGAAAAGAGAAAGATATTTATGCTTTGAAACAGTCTTAGTTTTATAACTCGTTGAATTTGGGATGATACTTAACAATACCTTTTATGTTATTCAAAGCATTCACTCGCAATTCTTGTACCATAAAAGCTTCTTTTGGTACATTTATTTCCCATTCAATACCATAGGTATCAGCTTGCTTAAAACCAAGCTGATGGTAGTATTCCGGATGCCCTAATACAACGACAACGTTATGTTGTTTAGTATCAAAGTTATTCTGCCAGTAGTTAAATAGCTTCGTACCTACACCCTTTCTCTGATAAGTTGGTTTCACTGCCATAGGCCCAAGTCCAATTGCTTCAATAACATGGTTATTTTGATGGATGGTTACCGGACTGAAAGCAAGATGACCGATAAGTTCGTTGTTATCAAAGGCAACTAGCGAATAAGTTAACGCACCTACATCTCTTAACCCATTAACTAAATTTGCTTCATTATCTTGACCAAAAGCTGTTTTATTTAGCTCGTAAATTAATTTTAGGTCTTCTAACTTTTCTGAACGAATGAACAAGCTTTCAAGCATTAACTTTACTATAGATAAATGATAAATTATCAATATTTGGTGGCGGGAAGAGCGATTCCTTTTGCTTGGGAGACAGTTGTTGATTTTCCTTGTTTAATTATTGTTGGTAATACTGGAGTTGGTAAAAGCACTACTGTTAATTTTTTGATTGAAGAGGGATTAGATTTCACTCTTTTACCTAATCGACGCATCCTTACTGACCAATTTATTCTCGCCCCAATGTTAGCAAAAGAAGGGCGCGAAGTGAAAGATTTAGATCGGGTTGAACGTTTTAATTATACTCGCCGCTATCGAGAAGAAGTTCCTTCAGGAATAGCTTATGTTTTGACGCAACTTTATTTAGATTCTCAACAAGTTAAACCTTTACTCATTTTTGATGGTTTACGGGGAGAACAAGAGGTTACTTATGCAGCACAGAAGTTACCTTTAGCTAAGTTTGTTTGTTTGACTGCTCCAGATACAATTAGATTACAACGTCTCCTTAATCGTCAAGATGCTTTTGATTTAGTTTCAGAAGCAAAAGATTTAGATAGCTTAAAAGAACTTTTGCAACCATTTACTTTTTCTGAAAAAGAGCAACTAGTTAATTTAGTTGAAACAGGGCAGGTTACGGTTAATGAGTTACAACAGAAACTTAAAATTGTTACTACAGAAAAACTCAATTATAATGCTGAAATAACTAAGTCAGCCTTGGAAACTTTTGTCCCCCAAAAAAGTCTGTTTATTGATTCAAGTATTCACTCACCTCAACAAATTGCTAAAGCGATTATTTCTAGGTTCAAACTTTAGTAAATATTGAATACTAAACACCAATTAATTGAGCGATGTCACACCAGTAGGGTCTATTAGG
Source organism: uncultured cyanobacterium (assembly GCA_963793425.1). Classification (GTDB taxonomy): domain Bacteria; phylum Cyanobacteriota; class Cyanobacteriia; order Cyanobacteriales; family CAWCAG01; genus CAWCAG01. The sequence continues at coordinate 1,479,319 of CAWCAG010000005.1, forward strand.
CGGCCATTAAAAATGGGCTTAAATCAACAATGCTTGCTCCGCTGTAACATACCAATCCCTACTCTAATAAACCTGTGGTGCATTACGCGCTGAATTAAATTCTACTCATTTTCCAAGATTATTGCCAGCAACAACACACCCTACTGGACTTGTTAATTTCGGAGTTTAACATAAGAGGGTTATTGTGCATCTTCACTAACACCTTCTAGAAAACCAATCAGTCCTTTTCCCCAAGGATTCTCTTCTACAAAGTGTTCTCCAATTTTTATAGCTGCTGTCTTGCCACCGTTCCATAAGTGTTTCAAATCCAGCAAATTTTTCCACTTCCAAGATTGAACAGATTTGTGTTCTTCAAACTCTGCTTCGATAATCTTAGTCGCTTCCTTTTCACTAGTAACTTGTGGATATTTTCGCTTAAGTTCCTCAAGAATTTGTTCAGTTACTACTAAAGTTTGATCAACAGTTTGATTGTTATTGTTTTCATTTATATTCAAATCACCTTCAACATTTCCTGTGATGTTAGGCCGATTTAATGGTGCGCCAAAGTTCATATTCACTGTAGGTTTGTCAGACATATTTCTTACCTCTGTTTGAAAGACATGAAACAATTACAACTGTTACTGATTTTGCCCTGGATTAACATTCATATTTCCCTGAACATTGCCGACAACTGTACCCACTGAACCATCAAAGTTATTATTAACATTAATATTTTGAATAAAGGCATCCAATGTTTCTACAGGCAAACCTTCTTCTTTCAAGACATCGCGCACAGCCATAACTCCAGTGTGTAAAGTACTTTTCAGGAATGCCATTACATCATCAACATTGAAAGAGCCAAGATTTAAAGAGCCTTGAAATGCTTGTCTAAGGGCAAACATTAAACTACCTTGATTTATCTGGATTTTGAGATTTTGCGATATTCTCTTGATTAGTTCCCACCAAAAAAACAAGATAAAAATAATATAAAACCACCAAAATACACCTGTAAAATCTGGCAAATTGTCGTGGTCACGAATATATTGATTGTAAGTAATAGATTTAATTAATCCTAATAAAATAAATAAAATAGCACTTATAAGAAATTTTCGTATTACCAATCTCCACTTAACTTTACCTAGCACATAAGCATCAACACCCAAATATAAGTAGTCACCATAACTTAGAAAGCGCATAAATATTGTCGCTCTTGTATTACGGAAAGTATCAAGAGTAATAACAATATATTTGCGCTCCTCACCGTAAGCTTTTATATTATTGGAAAAGTTATCAACATACTTAACAAAGCGTGGTTTAGCTGATGCTAAGCTGCCAGCATTAACTTGCTGAAAAACTCTCTCGTACAGCTTCTGGGAAATGCGATTAGCTTTGTCTTTTCCAACTTGATAAGTTTGATAGAGCCTAAATGCAGGTAATTCTGTACCTGCGCCGTCCGTGGGATCTGCTATTTCCGAAGGGTTACTACCAAGATGAATCTCTTTTGATATGTTCATTTAATGTCAAGATTATAAAAACAGAATTAAAATAACGACACCCTAATGTTTTTAGCTTACTCAACTGGTAAGCCGTAATCGCAACTCCACCATCTGGACTTATAAATTGCCTCAACTCTTCCAAGTTCATGTTGATCAAGAGTCATAGCTACCATTATAAGTGCTGTATATACGGTAGCCTGGTAAAACTAAAGCAATTCCGACTATCGAATGTATTGTACCGGGATAATTTTCTTCTGCTAGACTGCCACCAAGACGCACTCGCAAGGGGCCTGACCAAAAATATAAACCTGGTATGAGGGTATCTAAACTATAGGCGATCGCCCGCAATTGAAAATCCCTAGATTGATTTTTTTTCTTCGGAGTAGACATACAAAAAGTCTGATAGCTTGAGCTATTATTACTGGTCTAAAGACTCTAACTTATACTGAGCATCTTTATAACAACCTAACTGACTCAAATCAAGACATTTTTGAGAAGTAGTTTGAAAATCTTTCTTTGCTGCCTCAACATTTCCCAAGGCTTGATAAGTTAAACCTCTTTCATAATAAGCTAAAGCATGATCTTCGTTGCGTTTGATTGCTTCTGTATAATCGGCGATCGCACCTGGGAAATCTTCTAAATCACTACGGGATAAACCCCTGTTATAGTAAGGGTCGCCGTCGCTATCATCAAGCTGAATAGCAATATTATAATCGGCGATCGCACCTTGAATATCCCCCAAGCGACGATAGGCTAAACCACGATTTTGGTAAGCCAAAACATCATCGGGGCTGCGGCTAATCGCTTCAGTACAATCGGCGATCGCACCTTTTTGATCCCCCAAGTTAGAACGAGAAAAGCAACGGTTGAGGTAAGGTTCAGCTAATTGAGGGTCAATTTTAATAGCTTGGCTATAATCTGCCACAGCTTTTTCTTCATTTCCCATCTCTGCGTAAACGCTACCACGGTTGACATAGGCTGCCACTAATTTCGGGTCAAGTTTAATTCCTTGGCTATAATCTGCTTCTGCCCCTTGAATATCTCCTAATTGAAAGCGTAAATTGCCCCGTTGATAATAGGCTTCTGCATCTTCTGGGTTAATTTCAAGGGCTTTGGTCAAATCTGCTAAAGCTGTTTTAAATTCCCCTTGACCGCTCCGAATTAAACCTCTTTTATAGTAAGCTCTAGAGTGGTTGGGTTGCATCTGAATCACCGTATTATAGTTCTTCAGTGCTGGTAATTCCTGATTTTCTTTTTCGTATCTAATACCCTGATTAAAATAGTAACGAGCAAGCAATTTTTGGGGCAGTCCGCTACTATAAGCTGTACCCAAAATAGCAATCATCGCTATTACTCCCATAATCAGGGAAGTTGGTAATCGTAAAGAGTTTTGAGAAGAGGTGTTTTTTTCAGGAGGGAGTTCAGTTTCTAAAGCTAAAACAGATTCAGAATCGGGTAAAGCTTGTAAATCTTCCCACATCTCTTTTGGTGTTTGGTAACTTTCTTTCCTTTCGGGGTGAATAGCCTTATTTAAAATGGCAGCTAACTCATCTCTGACATTAATACCATCACACCAAGAATCATTTTTCAATTCTGGCAACTCTTCTGTTGGTAATCCTACCAAAGCTTGTATAGCGGTTATGCCTAAAGCATAAATATCCCTGTTATCAGAAATTTTCCCTGTAGCATCTTGAGGAGGAGTATACAAACTAACTTCTTTCGCAACTTGACCGTTCCCTCCTTGGGAATGAATAATTTGCTCAATAGTCTCTTCAATAGTGCCAAAATCCGTTAAAACTAATTTTCCGTCCGGATGGTGACGAATAATATTAGTAGGTTTAATAGAGTGATGTGTAACTCTGTTTTGACGAGCAAAAATTAAAATTTCTAAAACTTCTTGTAGGATATAAATAACTTCTTGTTCTGAAAGGGGATTACCCGGAACAATTTCTTCCCCTAAAGAACGACCAGAAATATACTCTCGTACCAAATAAAATTCCTGATTTTCCGTAAAAAAAGCAATAGTTTCTGGTATACCATCATGGCAACCAACTTTTTCTAGAAGGGCAGCTTTTTTCTCTAGGAGGTTGAAAATCAATTCTAGGGTCTTTGGATACTTACCAGGAAGCCGCAGCCGCTTAACGACGCACTGAGGATGTCCTGGTATATGCAGATCAGCCACTAAGTAAGTGTGGACTAATTCCGCCATACCAAGGACTTTAATAAATTGATAATTACCACCGATCAGTTTCGTCATTAGTTGGGAACAGGGAGTGGGGAGTAGGGAGTAGGGAACAGTTATTACTGAAATTCAATCTGTAAAAACACAAGAATTTTCTCAACTTATTACCTATTACCTATTACCTATTACTTACAAACTATCTTTCCTATTTGGCACTCAATAATTAACATGGGCAGCTTCCCAAGCCATAGTCATTAAAGTTTCTTGGGAACCTGGGACAGAAGTTCCCTCTTCTGGTTTTCTTTGTTTATAGTTTCCGTCCGTTTGCAACTCCCAGGCATGGCGATTGTCTGCTAGCATAATTCCTAAGATTTCTTGGAGGTCTTGGAAAATTTCTGGGTCTTCAATAGGTGTGACTGCTTCTACTCGCCTGTCTAGGTTGCGACGCATCCAGTCGGCACTACCGATATACATTTCATCTTCTCCTCCATTATGAAAATAAAAGATGCGGGAATGTTCCAGTAAGCGACTGATGATACTAATAACGCGGATATTTTCACTCACTCCTTTCACCCCAGGACGCAAGCAACAAATTCCCCTGATAATTAAATCAATTTTAACTCCTACTTGAGAAGCTTCGTAGAGGGCAGTAATAATTTGCGGATCTACCAAAGAATTCATTTTGGCAATGATGCGGCTATTATTTCCTTGGCTAGCTTGTTCAGTTTCCCGTTTAATCAAAGCTGTCATGCGATCACGCAAATTAACCGGGGCTACTAATAGTTTACGGTAAGATTTTTGGCGCGAGTAACCAGTGAGGTAGTTGAATAAATCCGTTAGATCAGCCCCTAACTCTTCTCGACAGCTTAATAGCCCCAAGTCAGTATATAATTTAGCTGTCTTAGGGTTATAGTTACCTGTTCCCACATGGAAGTAGCGGCGAATTTTGTTCTTTTCCTGACGCACCACTAAAGTGATTTTGGTATGGGTTTTTAGGCCCACTAAACCATAAACGACATGAACTCCAGCCCGTTCTAACTTTCTGGCCCAAAGGATATTATTTTGCTCATCAAACCGTGCCTTGAGTTCCACCAAAGCAACTACTTGCTTACCATTTCTGGCTGCGGAAATCAGGGCTTTGACAATAGGAGAGTCTCCAGAGGTGCGGTAGAGAGTCATTTTAATGGCTAGGACATGAGGATCATCTGCTGCGTGGGTAATAAAGCTTTGGACAGTTGCCCGAAAGGAATGATAGGGGTGATGAACTAACAAGTCCCCTTTAGAGATAACATCAAAGAAACTATTCTCTTCTTCTGCGTTATCACTATCTTGACTTTCTACGACTCTTTGCAGTCGAGGAGGAATAGCCCGATTCCAAATTGGGTACTTAAGATCAGGGCGGGGTATTTCCATAAGATTCATCAAGTCGGACATACCCAAAAAGCTAGAACAGATGTAAACATCTTCCTCCCCTAGAAAAAGTTCTTCTGCCAGCATTTCTCGCAAACTATCTGGGGTAGAAGCAGTTAATTCTAAACGAACTGCTGAACCACCAAAACGCCTTTTTTGCAACTCTTCTTCAATAGCCAGTAACAAATCATCAGCTTCATCTTCTTCAACGGCTATATCTGCATTGCGAGTAACCCGAAAAGGATGGCATTCTTGGATACTCATGCCCGGAAACAATGATTCTAGGTTATGAGAGATTACTTGTTCTAAAGGAATACCTGCCCAAATTGCTTTTTTGTCCTTATGGCGTTGACGTAAATCTTCTGGCAAAGTGACAAAGCGTGGTAGAACTTTAGGAACTTTAATACGGGCAAATAGTTCCTCCTCCGTTTCAGGATTTTTGACTACCACTGCTAGGTTTAAGCTAAGGTTAGAAATATAAGGGAAAGGATGGCTAGGGTCAACAGCTAAAGGAGTGACAACCGGGAAGATATGTTCTTCAAAATAACTTTGTATGTAACCCCTTTGTTTTTGATTAAGGTCTGTGTAATTAAATAGATTAATACCTTCTGAGGCTAATAAAGAACGCAACTCTAACTCAAAATGTTGGTCTTGTTTTTCTACCAAAGGTGCTAATTTCTGACTAATATCCCGCAGTTGGTCTGTGGGAGTACGGCCATCAGCAGTAATTTTGCTAACTCCGACTTTTTCTTGCTGTTTTAAACCAGCTACCCGCACCATAAAAAATTCATCTAAATTAGAACTAAAGATAGCGATAAACTTGAGTCGTTCTAATAAAGGGGTGCGAGAATCGATAGCTTCATGTAAAACTCGCCGATTAAACTCTAACCAACTCAATTCTCGGTTAAAGTAATATTTGCTATCACTCAGGTCAATTTCTTTCTTAGGAGTTTTTGGTTTAGATTGCCCCATAATTTCTCATTTATCATTAAACATTGATCATTTATCATTGAAGCCTATGGCAACTGCAAGTTTTATAGCCGAAGCAACATTAACCACCAAAAACTTCTTGTTCTTGCCCTTGCCACCATTCACCTAGCTTCATCAAATCTTTGTGAATATCTTCTAGCTGATGTAAATACTCTTCTTGAGAAATTTCTCCTCGCCTTTCTTGGAGTTTCTTGAGACGTAGTTGCACTAATAACCAAGGTTTAGAAATGCCATCCGTAGCTTTGATGTAATCAGCTATTTGCTTGCTATCCATGATTTTAGCGAAATTTTTTTCGTATATTTATTAAGATTAACCAATTTTGCCTGGGTGAGACGGAGAGATTATTAAGTTATGGCACTAGATTTTTGGGCTAAGACTAGCGGGACTTGGATTAATGCTTGCACAGTTTTGCTGGGTACTGTACTGGGTTTGCTGCTCAAAAATCGCCTCTCTAGTCATATGCAGCAAATTATCACCCAAGGTATTGGCTTATTAACTTTGTGGATCGGCTTCAATATGGCTGATAGCTTGCAAAAAGTCCAGGCTGGAGAAATTGATGGGGCGATTTTGGGGCTGCTTGCTCTTGTCATCGGGGGAATTTTAGGAGAATGGTGGCAAATTGAAGCAAAATTGACTGTGATAGGAGAATGGTTGAAAGTGCGGTTTCGGGGGCAAGGACGTTTTACCGAAGGATTCGTTGCTGCTAGTATTTTGTTTTGTGTGGGGCCAATGACTTTAATTGGTAGCTTAAATAACGGCTTAACCGGGGATAATACTTTGTTAACCGTGAAAGCAACAATGGATGGTATTGTCTCCATTGCTTTTAGCAGTAGTTATGGTATTGGTGTGGGTTTTTCTGTTTTGGTAATTCTTATTTATCAAGGGGGACTTTCCTTAGCCGCAGGTTTACTAGGGGGTTTTTTAAGCGATCCTAGTAGTGATCCTGCTATTCTTTTGGTTACGGGGGTAGGAGGATTGATGATTATGGCTATTGGCTTAAGTTTATTAGATATATTAAAAATACGAGTAGCTTCCTTTCTTCCCGCTATTATTCTTGCACCCCTAATTTTTCATTTAGTATTAAACATTGATCATTAAATATTGATTATGAAAAAGTTTGTTTCTTTATTGCTTAGTAGTATCACCTGTTTATCTTCGGGCAGTTTAGTTGCTTGTGGCGATCGCGCCCAAATGGAAGCCTGCACTCTTGTAGAAATTGAAGATGCAGAATTTGAAGTAGATCGAGGAGATATTGATATTGAACGGGGAGAAGTGGAAATGGTTTGTGGTGATAAGCTAATTGATGTGACTTGGGGTCAATTTCGCCAAAAGTTAAATATTGACCCAGGGAAATATAAGCAAAGTTTAGAAGGATTTAAAAGTCAAGTAAGTTGCTTTAGAAATGAAAGTTCTCGCAAGAAAGAAGTATTTTGCAATCGTTCTGGTAGTTCACAAGACTTTGTTCCCTTAGACTTTAGCTATGACGATTGATTTATTTATATCATGCCAAACCCTGTTTGCGTCGATAAGCGAGAAAACTACCTACTCCTAACAAAGCTAAGATTGTTGTTGGTTCCGGCACAGATTGAGTAGAATCATCAGGTACACCCGTATCGTCTAAAATCGGCGTACTGACCAAAGAGAAACTGCCAGCAGCAGAAACGACTGAAAGTGGTGTGGGTAAGAAGTTAGAAAGGATAGAGAAAGCAAAATTTCCTGTCGTTGTACAAGAAGCTACCAAGCAAGAATCAATGAAATTATTGTTAGGGTCAAAGTTAACAAAGGTAGCGAGAATTTCGTTATTATTGCTGTCGTAACTTAAGTCAAAATCTAAATCTTCGCTGCCATTGCTTAGTACCCCGCTTCCGGAGACACTAAAATCAAATAAACTATCAAGATTCGATATTGTTGTATCGTCAATACTTATATCAAAAGTACTAAAAAGTAAATTTAATCCTAAACTTATATCGCCATCAAGATACTGATTAGGATCATCATTAATGGTCAAGCTATGGCTGAAACTATTAGCAATTGGGATGTTACCAGTGGGAATAGTATCTGAAAAATTAGCAAGGAGTGGGCTAATAAAAGCGTTTCCTAAAATCTCTGCCTCTACATTAAATTTGATATCAGCCGCTGTCGCAGTTTTCGCACCTAAAATACAGGTTCCTAGTGCGATAGCTGCTGCCCCAACGGTGGCTATTGATAATTTTTGAAACATATCCCTTACGCGCTTAATCAGTTGATTATTTTTAAATTTTTCTTATACCTGCAAACATACACTGGATTTGAGAGAATTGGGTAAAGTTTTGATGAAGTTTTAGGTGTTTTTTAATAAGTTTTCATGAAGAAGCTTGAGGTATGATTTTTGCATTTTTCCTTCACCTCCAATTATCTGATTAGCCATTAGCATCACTAACATTAACCAATTCCATACCGCGACAGGTTCTTTTCAATAAACCAGTTAACACTTTTCCTGGCCCTACTTCAATGGTTTTTGTGATGCCTTGTTCTGGCAATTTAAGCATAATTTCTCGCCAACGTACTGAACCAGTCATTTGCTTAACTAAACGCTCTTTTAATTCCCCACTTTTAACAGTAGGAGTCGGTTCAACATTAGAAAGGACAGGAACTTTCGCCTCAGCAAAATCCACATTTTCTAATACTTCCTGAAACTCTTTTGCTGCTGTTGACATCAGAGGAGAGTGAAAAGCACCGGATACTTTTAAAGGTACTGCACGCTTACTTTTAACTTGGGAAACTATCTCATCAACTGCTTCTGGCACGCCGGAAATTACTACTTGGGCAGCGCTATTATCATTAGCAATAACTACATCAGCATTTTCTGCTACCTTAGCTGCTAATTCTTCGCGATCAAAGCCAATTAAAGCCACCATCTTACCCCCAGAAGCGGTATCCATTAATTCAGCACGACGTTTAACTAAATTTAACCCTGAAGCAAAATCAAAGACTCCAGCAGCATAGAGGGCAACATATTCTCCTAAGCTATGTCCTGCCACTAATTGAGGTGTTTCTCCAGATTCCCTCATCCAATCTACTAAAATGGATTCAATGGTATAAAGACAAGGTTGAGTATAAAGAGTGCGGGAAAGCTTTTCTTCGTCTCCTTGGCACATTTGTAATACAGACCAACCTAAAATCTCTTCTGCTAAAGCAAATTTCTCCTTAGCTGCTGGCAAGTCTTTTAAACTTGCTTCCATACCAACACTTTGCGAACCCTGTCCCGGAAACACCCACGCAATCTTGCTCATAATACCTATTATTCATTAGCTATTACTGTAGTTTAGACCAACGAAGTGGGATAATAGTTATTAAAATATTGAGTGCGATCGCATCCTATCTATTCTGAGAGTGTCAACAGTAAAAATGCTAGTTAAAGGCTTGCTCAGAAATAGAAAACCTCAAATGTCACTAACTGAATTGGAACTAAATCTAACCATCCGCTTTAAAGATTCACAAAACCCTACTCCCTCTTTTCCACCAGATGTCTAATGCTTAATGATCTATTCTCTCCAAATAGCATCTGCAACTCTACAAACATCGTGCATTTGTTCAACATCGTGGATGCGGAGGATATCTGCTTGATTAGCGATCGCAGCGCAACAAGTGGCAGCAGTTCCCCAGACTCTTTTTTGAGGATCTTTTCGCTTGAGGATATGACCAATAAAGCTTTTTCTGGAAGTGCCGATTAATATAGGTGAATTCAAACAAGTAAGCTCTTTTAATCTATTTAAAATTTCTAGGTTTTGTTCAGAGGTTTTGCCAAAACCAATACCAGGATCAATGATAATTTGCGATCGCTCAATTCCTGCTGCTATGGCAAGGCTGATTTGTTGAGTTAGAAAGTTGGTTATTTCTCCAATTAAATCTTGATAATTGGTTTGTTGTTGCATTGTTTCTGGTGTACCTTTGATGTGCATCAAGATGATGGGTACTTGCAACTGGGCCACAATAGGTAGCATTTCTGGGTCGAAAGTTCCCCCAGAAATATCATTAATTAAATCTGCCCCCAACTGAATGGCTGCTCTGGCAACGGCTGCTCTGGTAGTATCGATAGAGATAGGAACGGACATTTCCTGGCGGAGCTTTTCTACAACAGGCAAAACGCGCTTCAGTTCCTCTTCTAAAGAGATTTGCGCGGCTCCAGGACGGGTTGATTGCCCCCCTACATCAAGGATGTCAGCACCCGCTTCGACAAGCTTCCTAGCTTGCTTTGAGGCTGTTTCTAAACCATTAAATTGACCACCATCGCTAAAGCTGTCGGGGGTGATATTTAAGATGCCCATTAAGTAAGTGCGCTTACCCCATAGGAAATAAGAGTCGCGAATTTTCATGGGATAGATGAAGCTCAAGGTAACTGTTCAAACAATAATATCAAACTGTTAAGCTGCCCAGGTTATCAATTAGGTTAGAGATTCAGGAGTTTAAGAACTTTTAACGTTTTTAATCTTAAAATCTGATGCTTTTAGCCCTAGTGAAATCTATACTTGATTTGAAACGATGATACAAGATTTTACTCCCTGCTCTCCCATGATATGAAAATCACTCCAAACCAGAAACAAATACTACAAGATCCTCGCCGCAAGAATCAGTTGCAAAGGTTGGTACAGAAGTTAGGATTGCCGAAAGATGCTCCTATTGACTGGTTTTTGTTGAATTTAGCTTTGACCCATCCCAGTTTATCAGGGGAAGCTAATTACCAACAATTGGAATTTATTGGCGATGCCGTAGTACGCTTAGCAGCTTCTGAGTTATTGTGGGAAGTCTATCCTGATGCTTCTGTAGGAGAATTTTCTGCTATTCGTAAAGTATTAGTCAGCGATCGCACCTTGGCAGCTTTTGCCCAGAGTTTGGGTGTTGAGCCTTATTTGTTGGTAGGGGGGAGTGCTGTTAATAACGAAACGGGCAGGATGTCTCGTTTAGCAGATGCTTTTGAAGCTATTTTAGCAGCACTCTATTTAAGTAGCCAGAGTATGGAATTAGTAAGACCTTGGTTAGATCCCCTACTGCAAGATTTAGCTACAGAAATTCGTAAAGATCCAGCCAGACAAAATTATAAGGATGCGTTGCAAGAATGGACTCAAGCACAATACAAAATTTTGCCTGAATATCGAGTTACAGAAAATGAGCATCACAGGGTCGATGGGGAGCGTTTTGTTGCTGAAGTTTGGTTACGAGAGGAGCTTTTGGGAAAAGGGACAGGAAGCTCTAAAAAAGCGGCTGAAAAGGCTGCTGCTAAAGAGGCTTTTGTCTCTTTTGTGTTAAATTCTGGGAGTTAGGGAGCTGGGGAGCTGGGGAGCTGGAATACTATTACCCATTACCCATTACCTATTAAAGCAGTAATTTTAGGAACTACTATGAAAACAAAAGTTGCAATATTAGGAGTGGGGCGTTGGGGTACTCATTTGTTGAGGAATTTTCATCAACATCCTCAAGCAGAAGTGATTGCAGTTGTTGATCCTCACCCTGAGAGGTTGGTAGCTTGTCGAGAGAAGTTAGGTTTGGATGAGCAAAGTGTAATGCTCAGTGAACAATGGTCTGCTGTGCGACAGCTAGAAGGGCTTGAGGCTGTGGTTGTTGCTACTCCTGCTTCTACTCATTATCCTTTGATTTTGGATGCTTTAGAACTTGGCTATCACGTTCTGGCGGAAAAGCCTTTAACATTAGAAGTGACTGAGTGTGTAGCACTTTGTCGTTTGGCTGAAGAACAGCACAAACAGTTGTTGGTGGATCATACTTATTTATTTAACCCGGCGGTTAGGAAAGGGAAGGAAGTTATTATTACAGAAAGGTTGGGGGCATTGCGTTACGGTTATGCTAGCCGTACCCATTTAGGGCCAGTACGACAGGATATCGATGCGCTTTGGGATTTGGCGATTCATGACATTGCCATTTTTAACTATTGGTTAGGAGAGCAACCGATGCAAGTGCAGGGTAATGGCTCTGTCTGGTTGCAACAGGGTGTGGCAGACTTGGTTTGGTTAACCTTAATCTACCCTAGCGGTTTCCGGGCTTATATTCACCTTTGTTGGCTCAATGCTGACAAACAAAGACGTTTAGGGGTAGTAGGGGAAAAAGGAAGTTTGATTTTTGATGAAATGCTCACCGATACACCCTTAACTTTGCAGCAGGGTTATTTTGAGCAACAAGATAGCTATTATCTGCCCACAGCCCAACATCGCGAGGTTATTCCTGTTCCTACTTCTGAACCCTTAAAAGAAGTCTGCGATCGCTTCTTAGAAAATATTCGTTTAGGAACAAGTTGTTCTGTTTCTTCTGGTTGGGTTGGTGCAGAGTTGGTACAAGTTCTCTGTTGTTTAAGGGAGTCTTTAAAACGAAGGGGAGAAGTTATTGTAGTTCCGAATATCTCCCAAAAAACTTAAGGAAAATAGTATTGCTTAATTAAGTATTGTTATAAAATTTAAGGAGTTATGTCTGAATATTATTATGTCGATAAATAATATTCAAGCTAAGTCACTTTTAGCTATTGCTGAGTCTGAGAATTACAGGCAATTAATAAAGCTCTCAAACAAGAAATTGGCTTCCGCGAAGTAACTAAAATAGCTTTGGGGGAAAGTGAAAAGCATTTCCGAGCTATATTTGATAATGTTTTTCAGTTCACTGGTTTATTGTTACCCGATGGTACGGTTTTAGAAGTTAATCAAACAGCTTTGAATTTTGCGGGTATTGAGCATGAAGATGTTGTCGTAAACCTTTTTGGTTAGCCAAAATAAGTAAATAAAATAAGGCAATTATGATTACTTGCTACCAATAAAAATCGATAGTTTTTTAGCCTAACAACTTATGCTTTTTCTTGCGGACTTTGATGGTATTCATGGGTCAAAAAAGGTACATCAATCAACTCTCCTTCCACCTCACCAATTTGCACTTTCAAACCAGCACCACCAGCTTTGCTACGAATATAAGCGAGACTAAAAGCACCTTGGTCTGTTGTAGTTGAACTAGTGATTTTCCCGACTCTTTTACCTGCTACTATTACCTCGCTACCTAGTTCTACCGGTGCAGTTGATATTACTCCCCACAGCCTTTGTTTCACTCCTTGATAAGTATTTAACCTAGCAATAGTTTCTTGACCAATGTAACAACCTTTATTAAAGGAAATATGTTGCCAAAGCCCTGTTTCTAGGGGGTTATAATCTTCAGTTAATTCTTGTCCAGAAATTGGTCTACCTTGGAAAATACGAAGTTGTTCCCAAGCGTCATTCCCTAGAGGGATTGTACCTTGATTAATTAGTTGTTGCCAAAGATTTGCTGCTTCTTGAATTGGTACAATTAAGGTGTAACCGGGAATTTTCAAACCTGTACCCACACACAAACGTAGTTTAATATTTTCAATAGTTGTTAACTGATGAGTATATTCTTTCCCTTCACCAATATTTTCTATTCCTAAGTTTTGAACCAGAGTATTACTTTGAGGCCCAATCAAAGTAAAAATTGCATATTGTTCTGAAATATCTATTAATTCTACTTGATCCATAGGAAAGAGAAAACGGTCTAACCACTTCATCATTTCTTCCCGTTGTTGAGGAGAAATTAACAACAACAAGCTATCTTCTGCCACATAAACTGTAACTAAATCAAGATTACGTCCAGTAGAAGTAACAAAAACTGTTTCGCAACCCTGTCCTGGTTTTAGTTGATTAATTTCATTAGTACTTTGGTTATGAATAAACCGCAAGCGTTCTTGGTCACAAACCTTAATCAATCCCCAATGAGAGCGATCCCACAAAGCAACCTTTTCTTGTGCTGCCTTTAAAGCTTGGCTATCGTTACCGAAGCTATCAGGAACAGAAAATTTTGAACTAAAAGTTGCTCCTATTTGCTTTTGAATTTTTTGTAGTTCTTTACTCATTAATTTATTAGTAAGGTTTATTTTAGCTACTATTGACCTGTTGCCTTGTCTAATTTGCTAAGCTAAAAATAATGTGGTAACAGTCCTATAGCAATTTTTGTCTTGTAGTCTTGAAGAGATTGGCAGGACGAAAAAACTAAAGTACTATCAATTATTTAGGTAGTTATTGAATTAACTGAGGCAAACCTTATGACAGCAAGCTATGCAACCTCCTCTGCTAGAGCAGAAATGACAGAACTCCGACGCTTAAAAACTTTGTTGCCGCCAGAGTTACAAAGTTGGGTCATGGTAGAAGGTACAGCAGAAGTTAACCCCCCTTTAATTCGGTGCGAAGAAATCGGCCGAGACGAAGTAGAAATTCAAATCGACTTAGCTAAGTGGGAAAACTTTGCTATTGACCAGCGCAATTTACTATTCTGGCATGAAGTCGCCCGCGTTCAAAATGATACTATCCCCAGAGAGGGATGGGAAATGGCTGCTTTGGCTATTGGTTTAGGGGGGGCAGTAGGAGAACTTTGGGTTCAAGATGGTTTATTATTGCTTCTCGCTATGGCCCTTTGCGGTATATCTGGTTATAGGCTTTGGCAAAAAAATAACGGAGATCGTACCTTACAAGAATCCGTTGAAGCTGATGAAAAAGCCATCATCATTGCTACTCGCTTCAACTATACTCTCCCCAATGCCTATAAGAGTTTAGGTAGCGCCCTCAAAACCATTATTGAACAAAGCCCCAGCCGCCGTCAGCGCAAAAAGTATGAAACCCGCCTACAAGCCCTAAGACGTAACGCTTCCAAGGCAAAAGCAAAGATGAAAGCAAAACGAGAAAGACAACCCTAAATTTCATTGATACATCCCTAACAGATGACCCAATATTTAATGTTTAATGTCTTAAAGTTGCCCAATCATTTTATGGGTTTGGGGCAGTACCTTAACTCGGTTGAGCTTCTGAGATTGCCCTAGATGCTTCATTAAGACTTGCCAATCCAGAATTTGGTCTGGTGTAGGGGAAAGTAGTTGCTTATCTGTTAGAGGCTTTTCTAGGGGGGTTACAGGTTGCAAGAAAATAACTATCTCTGGATTTACTTTAGCAACTAACTCAGCCGCTTGCTTTAACTCGTCTGGGTTAGTTGTTTGAGAAACAATTATTTTCACAAAAACATCAACTGAAGCATTTCTGCATAGCTGGAGAAATTCACCATGTGCCTGCCAATGCTCTTCTCCGCTAGTACTAGGTAACTTAATATCCATACCTACCAAATCGAGATAGGGTAAAACTTTACTCAAAAGTTGGGGGCGATGACCACCAGTTTCTAGGTAAATTGGTAGAGGGCTAACTTCCTTAAGTTGGGGTAAAAACTTTTGGAGAAAAGGAGCGTGGAGTAAAGGCTCTCCTCCAGTTAAGCTAATACTATCGTGTAATCCTGGTACATCTTGTTGCTTAACCCATTGTAGCAACATAGGCAATTCCACAAGATTAGGATAATCAAGAAAATCTCGCTTCCCTGGTGTTTGTTCAACTCGGCATTGAGGAGAAAGTCCCCAAGTATGAGAACTGTCACAAAAATGGCAACGTAGGTCACAAAAAGCAAAACGAATAAAAATTTGGCGAGTACCAACATTAATCCCTTCCCCTTGAATAGCCGAAAAAACCTCGACCAAGTTAGCCTTAGAAGTAGATTGCTTAATCATAAATTTGCATAAACACTGAATTTTTAATTTTTGATGAAGATAGAGATTGTAGGACAGAATATTGGTCAAGCGATCGATCTTTTATGACTATAAGGAAACAGCCAGTTGCAATGACTAGCCAAACCCCAGAAATTCCAGAAGCTGATTTTAAGACCAATTTCTCTGACCAGGTAGCCAGTATTGAGATGCCGGAAAGGATAACTATTTTAGAGGCTGTCGCTTTTAAAGCAACGTTCCAAGAAATTCTTGTTGTTACTCCTAGCCCACAAAAAATTGTTCTTAATTTCACAAAGAACACTTTCATCGACAGCAGTGGTATTGGTGCTTTAGTAACCAATTTCAAAGCGGCAAAGAAAAAAGGCTTAGATTTATTACTGAAAAACGTCCATCCTCAAGTGATGGCGGTTTTTGTCATGAATGGTCTTGATCAAGTTCTTAATATTCAACCTCAAACGAAAAAACAAACTCAATCTCTTAGTAATAATCAAGAATCTCAACCCCCGGCTACCCATCCTTCAACCCATTCTTTGATCAAGCGATTGATAGATATCATCGGGGGCTTAGTTGGTTTGATGATTACAGGAATTTTGTTTATCCCCATTGTCATGGCCATCAAACTAGAAAGCCCGGGTCCTATTTTCTTCGCTCAAACTCGCCACGGTTGGTTAGGCAAAAAATTCAAGATTTGGAAATTCCGTTCTATGTGTATTGATGCAGAAAAACGGAAATCTGAGATCCAAAATCAAGCTAGTGGTGCTTTTTTCAAAAATGAAAATGATCCTCGTATCACAAAAGTAGGTAGCTTTCTAAGAAAAACCAGCCTTGATGAACTGCCTCAATTCTGGAATGTCGTTAGAGGAGAAATGAGTTTGGTGGGAACCCGCCCTCCTACCAGTGATGAAGTTGAGCATTATGATATTCCAGAATGGCAAAGATTCGACGTTAAACCAGGAATGACAGGAGAGTGGCAAGTTAACGGGCGATCGCAAATTCGCGAATTTGAAGATGTGATCAAAATGGACTTGCGGTATCAAAAAAACTGGAGTTTAGCTTATGATATCAAACTAATCCTGAAAACCATTCTAATTTTGTTTCATAAAAATAGTGGAGCTGTTTAGAAAACCGAAAAATCCTTTTCTGTTAATGCAGAATAAAAAAACACTCAAAGAATCACACCTAGAAGTCGCCACAGACTTAAACGCTTTGTCCCAAGTGTTGGAGTGGTTTGAAGAAACTGCTACCTCTTTACTACCAGACAAAGCTTACTGGCAATGTAAACTAGCCTTGGCAGAAGGCTTTACTAATGCTGTTCGTCATGCACACCAGGGTCTACCTAAAACAACGCCAATTAAGTTAGAAGTTAAATTCTTTACTCAATATTTAGAAATGAAAGTATGGGACAGAGGTCAACCTTTTGATCTTCTTGCTAGGCTTCAATATCAAACCAAATTACAAAGTAATTTTGACCCTAAAAAAGATGATGTTCCTGAAGGAGGACGAGGCTTAATTTGGATGAATCAGTTAACTGACGAATTAAGTTATACTCGTACTCCAGATCAACAAAATTGTTTGTTTATGAGAAAGAAATTTAGAAGAATCAGGAGGCGATAAAGAGTTTTAAAAAAGTAAGTCAATTATTCTCTAATCTCCGGTGTCTCCCCATTACCTCAATAGTTCCTTTTGCAAAAAATCACCCCACTTTGCTGCTAAGCCAACTTCTGTAAAAGGAATCTTAATGCTCTGGTCTTCATTAACCAACTTAAAAGCAAGATCAGGCTTACCTTTGTTGGGAAGTGCTTCTAAGTCAACAGATTTGCCATTAACCAACAACTCAATAGACTTCACATCCTCAAGAGAAAAAGTTTCCACATCAACAGGTTCGCCGCGAGTTGGCTTGCCCCAAGTAATCTCCTTACCTTTCTTCCCGATCACAGCGTAAATATCATACTTCGCCTGGTCAAATTGTTCTGCCCAGCGACCATAGGCTTCCACTTTTTGATATTCGTACCAACCTTTCCAAGCTAGCCAAAAAAAGATAGCTAATAAAGGCAACCACAATAAACCTCTTTCCACGATAATTTAGTTGTTAAATGTCCTATGATAATTATTCTAGAGAAATATTAAACTTGATACATGGAAAAAAATATCCGTATTGGTATTTTAACAGCTTCAGATCGGGCTAGTGCCGGAGTTTACGAAGACATTTCTGGTCAAGCCATAATTGACTTGCTTAATTCTTATTTAACTAGCAAATGGGAGGCTGTATACAATGTCATTCCTGATAGCCAAGAGGGTATTGAAAATACTTTAAAAAAAATGGCTGATGAAGAAGGTTGTTGCTTAGTTGTAACTACAGGAGGTACAGGCCCAGCCCCAAGAGATGTTACCCCAGAAGCAACGGAGGCTGTATGTGAGAAGATGTTACCAGGTTTTGGGGAGTTGATGCGTTCTGTTTCTCTTCAATATGTACCCACAGCAATCCTTTCGCGCCAAACTGCCGGAATTCGTGGTAGTTGTTTAATTGTTAATCTCCCCGGCAAACCTAAATCAATCAAAGAATGTCTTGAGGCAATTTTCCCCGCTATTCCCTACTGTCTAGACTTAATCAACGCTCCTTATTTAGAATGTGATACAGAAGTTATTAAAGTATTTCGACCAAAAAAGTAAAATCAATTGACAGTTAGTAACTAAACAACTAACAATTAGCAACTAGCAACTAGCAATAGAGTGATATGCCCCTGACTGTATATAACACCCAAAACCGCTGCCAAGAGGCTTTCAAAACCATTGAACCCGGAAAGGTAAAAATGTACTGCTGTGGTGTTACGGTTTATGACTATTGTCATTTGGGTCATGCTCGTTCCTATATTGTTTGGGATGTGGTACGCCGCTACTTAAAATGGCAGGGGTATGAAGTTGAGTATGTACAGAATTTTACGGATATTGACGATAAAATTATCAATCGGGCTAAACGGGACAACTTAGCACCAGAAGAAGTTTCCCAACGCTACATTAAAGAATATTTTGCTGATCTTAGGCGTTTAAATGTTAGGGATGCCGATGAGTATCCCCAAGCAACAGAACATATTGCCGGAATGCAGCAGCTAATTGAAAATTTAATTGCCCAGGATTTAGCTTATGGGGCTGGGGGAGATGTTTATTATCGAGTCGAAAAATTTCCTAGCTATGGTAAACTCTCAGGACGGAAATTAGACCAAATGCAAGCGGGGGCCAGTGGGCGAGTTGATGTCCCGGAGGTCGGAGAGGTTAAGAAGCAACACCCCTTTGATTTTGCTCTCTGGAAAGCTTCTAAGAGGAGTGAACCTAGCTGGGATTCTCCTTGGGGGAAAGGTCGCCCAGGTTGGCATATTGAGTGTTCAGCAATGGTTAAAGCCCTTTTAGGAGAAACCATTGATATTCATAGTGGTGGTGGAGACTTGGTTTTTCCTCACCATGAAAATGAAATTGCCCAATCAGAGGGGGCAACTAAGCAACCTTTAGCTAATTATTGGTTGCATAATGGCATGGTGATGGTAGAGGGGCAGAAAATGTCTAAATCTTTAGGTAACTTCACTACCATTAGGGAATTATTAAACCGCCCCGTTGAACCCATGGTAGTGAGACTATTTGTTTTACAAGCACAGTACCGTAAGCCTTTAGATTTTACTGATGAGGCGATCGCCTCTGCTAAAAATAGTTGGGAAACTTGGCAAGCAGGTTTGTTATTTGGGCAACAATACGGAGAAAAGTTAGGGTTTCAAGAAAAAGATTTACAGGTGGAAGATTCCTATAAATCCCGCTTTACTGAGGCGATGAACAATGACTTTAATACTCCTAAAGCAATGGCAGTTTTGTTTGAACTAGCCAAGGAGTTACGCCGCCAAACTAATTTGATTATTCACGAAGGAGAGGCTGATGCTTCAACTAAAGTTTTAGTTAAGCAATGGCACACTTTAGTTGAATTAGCCGCAGTTTTAGGTTTAGAAGTTGTTAATGAACAAAAAGAAACTCCCCAAAGTAATGAAACTCAAATTCAAACTTTAGTAAAACAAAGACAACAAGCAAGGCGCGATCGCAACTTTGCCGAAGCTGATCAGATTCGAGATCAACTTCAAGCCATGGGTATTGGTTTAATCGATCAACCTGACGGCGAAACTCGCACCATAAAATTAAAATAATTAAAGTAATTAGCTCTTAAATATTAACTTCTTCCCGATATCTTCTCGATGCTCTTTTAAGCTATTAAAAGTAGGCTTAGGAGAGCATAATTCATGTCAAATCTCTTGGAAAAGTTACAGTTTAGTTTTTAGCAATGGGTTAAGAATTAAATGATCAATGAAAGGTAAAAACCATGTTCACAAAAGAATCTGCTCAAGTTTCAACTGCAACAGCAACCGATGAAGAAAAAGTGATTGCTGCCTTAACTTTAGCCTTCAGTGCTGATCCTGCCCTGCGTTGGATGTATCCCCAATCCCAGCAATACCTAACTTACTTCCCTCACTTTGCGAGAAAATTCGCTGGTAAAGCCTTTGACAAAGACACTGCTTACCATACCGCTGGTTATGCAGGTGCAGCACTTTGGTTGCCCCCAGAAAGCGAAGCTGATGAGGAACCCCTGGTTGCATTACTGCAAGAAAGCGTCTTGGACTCGCAGTTAGAGGAAGTTTTTGCTATATTCGAGCAAATGGGCAACTACCATCCCCAGCAACCTCATTGGTACTTATCGTTACTGGGGGTGGAACCGATGCAACAGGGCAAAGGCAATGGTTCAGCCTTAATGCAGCAAATTCTACCAAAATGTGACAGGGATCGCCTCCCTGCTTATCTTGAATCTTCCAACTCAGCCAGTGTTCCTTTTTACCAACACTACGGCTTTGAAGTGCTTGCCCAAATTCAAATAGGGACATCTCCAACAATTTTTCCAATGTTGCGTTGTCCCCACAACTAAATAAGCCAAATGTTTAATGTAGCCTACGGCAACGCATAGTAAATACGACAACGTTTACACGTTTGCGGAGCATTGTCGCATTTACTACGCGAAGCGTCAACAATGTTCAATAAAAAAAGGATAATCATAATGGCAAAATATAGAAACAATTTGCCCCAACTTGCTAATAATTTATTCCTTACCGACGGAGGTACAGAAACAACTCTGGTTTTCCATGAAGGATTAGATTTGCCTTACTTTGCTGCCTTTGATTTACTCAAAGATCAACAAGGTTATCAAGTTTTGCAAAAATACTTCCGTAGCTATGCTAACCTCGCTAAAAAGCATCAAGTAGGATTTATTTTAGAAAGTGTTACTTGGCGGGCTAATGCAGATTGGGGTTTGCTGCTGGGTTATTCAAAAGAAGCATTAGCCGAAATGAACCATAAAGCGATCACCTTGTTAGAAGAGATCCGCGCTGAATACGAAACGGTCAAAACACCAATGGTAATTAGTGGTTGCATCGGCCCTCGTGGAGATGGCTACAACCCGACTAAACTAATGACAGAAGAAGAAGCACAACAGTATCATCTTCAACAAATAACCACCTTCAGCAATACTAATGCTGATCTGGTTAGTGCCATGACAATAACTTACACTGAAGAAGCGATAGGCATTGCTCACGCCGCTAAATCATTAGGAATACCAGTGGTAATTTCCTTTACCCTTGAAACAGATGGTAAATTACCAACGGGTCAAACCCTTAAGGAGGCTATCACACAAGTTGACGAAAGCACAAATAAAGCCCCTGCATATTATATGATTAACTGCGCTCATCCTACTCACTTTGCAGATGTCTTAGTTGAGCATGAACCTTGGTTGAAGAGAGTTCGCGGCATCAGGGCTAATGCTTCCACTAAAAGCCATGCTGAATTAGACGAAGCAGAAGAACTAGACGACGGTAACCCAGTAGAACTTGCTACCCAGTACCGCAAATTAAGAAACAAATTGCCAAACTTAAATGTACTAGGGGGTTGCTGTGGCACAGATATTCGCCATGTTGAAGCCATTTACCAAGCCTATCTTCCTGTAACCAGCCTGTAATTTATCCACTCAAACTCTTAAGAATACGCAAAACTTGATACAAAGCATTTTCTCCTGGATCGCGAGTAATGAAAACTTTGGACAAGGCATAACGGGGTTTATCAGTTTTCACTAATTTAGTAAAAACAAAACTACCGCCAGTGGTAATCATGCCATAACTAGGTTGATGAGAGTGAGGATTTCTCAGCATATAAGCCAAAATTTGGGCTAACCCTTCTTCAATAGAAAAAGAAGCTTTCTTCGATTCAATCGCCATCACCCAAAATTGCTCTTTTAGCACCAGGGTATCGATTCTACCTTTAACAATTATCCCATCATCTTCTGAACTAATCTCAATAGATTTTTCTGCTTTAACGTAAAAAGGTTTGAGATAAAAATCAGCAATAAATAATAACGGGTCTAAAACTGTCATCTTAACCACATCTTCTAAAAGAGGCGGATAGTTAAGCAGATTTATGTAACCAGCTTTAACTTTATCTAAAAGTTGTTGCTCTATATAGCAATTCTATTTGAGATGTAAAAATAGATTGCGTAAAAAAAGCTAAAATAAAACCAATACTTTAGAGAAGCATCTAGAAATGGAAGAGCCTAAAAGTGTAGTGAAAAAACAGATAGAAAAATTGCAGAGATTTCTAGACATTCATCCTGATGCTAGAGAAATGAAGAGAGCATTAGCAGTAAAACTAGCCTTACAAGGCTATGCTTATCGTACAATCAAAGAGATTATCAACGTATCTCCTGGGTTTGTAAGTAAGTGGAAGAAGAGATTTAAAGCAGAGGGAATAGAAGGATTAAAATTGGGATATAAAGGTGCAAAAAAAAGCTAAATGAGAAAGAAATAGAAGAAGTAGTTAAGTGGATACTTTGTCAAGATTATTGGGACATAGGAGATTTAGAGATTCATCTAATAGAAGAGTATGATGTGGTATTTGAAGCAGCACAAGAGATTGCTGTATATGCAATTGACGAATGCCACTTACTCGGAGATGACCTTTGTGGGCAGGTTTGGGGGCAGTCAATTGAACGAGTAAAAATACAGATTGAAAACAGCCGAAACCGACAAACATATTATGGAGCATTAAATATACTTGAAAAAGAAACAGAAATGGAAAATAGATTGTCATCTTTTTGCACCTTATGCCCCAGAAGAAAATCCGGTAGAAGCAGTCTGGCTACAATTGAAATCATTATTACGAAAGTTTTATCGTTTTGGCAAAAACTTTAAGATAGTTAATCAAATATTTCAACTTCTTGTTGAATTCAAGCTTTTCAGCTTTCCCAATATAAATAAGTTCACTGCCTTTTCACAAATCATTTAGAATTGCTATAGATGTTGAACTTGGCTCTTGACTTGGAGAGATTGTTAATACTTTACCATCAAAAGCTAATTACGAAGAGCCGAGAAAAAACTTATCTCAAAGCGAGCAGCTAATTACAATGTGTTTCTTGTTTATCCTCTTACATTCAGATTACCGCTTTGAATGCCAATCAATCTCACCTTGGGTAGGAAGTTCAAACACAGAAGGGAGATTAGCCCAAGGTAAATCTGGAGTTAAATATTTATCTTCACAAAGGTCTTCAATATAGGTATATCCATACCTCAGGCTGCTCTTGACAAACTGTTTTTCTGCCCAGTCAACAACCCCTTGTCTCTGGGAAACTTCCAATTTACTGGCGATATAGCGTAACGCCTTGAGAGTCATAGCTTGGTCAACTGCTTTACGAAGCACGGTTGCTTCGTAGCAGTTGTCCATTCTTTCGTAAGGAATTAATTCTTCGGGAGGGGGAGGGGCAACTTCCTTGATGTGTGTTTCAATCTTTTGTCTGTGGGCAAAATTGATATCGTGATAAATCTCTAGTCCTAAAGACTCCAGCGGCTGAGGAGCAGGCACTTTCCATCGACGGCTGTAGCGAAAATATTCTTTCTCATATATGTAACGTAAAACTACTTGCCACTGGTGCATAGCTACACGAGCTTCTGAACAGAAAAAGTGAAATAGTACCCATCCTCCCAAATTAATAGCTACATTTTCCCCCATCTCTTCTGCTAATTTCTCTAGTGCTTGGATTACTACTTCTCTGACTAATCCTCCTCGGCCACCAGGCTTTCCCACTGCCCAATATCCTGCTTCCAAGCGAGTTTGATGTTCCTGTTTTGCCCAACCATAGATCGACAGCCAAGTCTCCGGTTGTTCTAATAATTCTTGAGGCCAACCTAATAGAGGGATGAAGGGTTGTGTCCATTCTAGGGTTGGTAAAGATAGGGCCGGCAACCAATGCCTACTTGCTGAATCGTCCCAAGGAGATATGAGTGCCATAGAATTTTTTTAAATTGATTGGTTAGCTCAATTCAATACGCTTTCTTAAAAAATAAACCAATAACGCTCAATAGCTACTTGTATTTTGTTTGAAGGATAATCTTCTCCATGATGAGCTTGCATATATTCTAAATACTCTTTGATTGTTTTACCCTGTTCACGACTAAAACCCGACATTCTCTCAATAAAATTATGTACACTTCGATGACAACTTTCTAACCTGTTTTGCAAAATTTCAGCTAACTCCACCTCTAGCTCTTTGTAATTCCTAAGATCATAAGCCGCTTTAAAAGCATCTACTTCTATTGGTAATGTTAGGTTGCTAACTATATAATCAGGTATAACATCAGAGGGATAATAATGCTCTATTGCCACACAAAGATAAGCTGGCAAATAAAATCTAAACGCCTCTACAGAAAAAAAGGTTAAAGCAGAATTTTGGTAAATTATGGTTTCACTCGGTACATCTTTCCAATGTTTACCCTGAAAAGCTTGCTCAATATCTAAACATTCTAAACATCTACCACTATTGTCATAAACAATGTTATCGTCACCAGGATAAAGTGAATCACCAAAGTTGTTTTCTATTTTTTCTAATATTGCTGCTTCACTTAACATTTAGCTGGGCGGTAACTTAATCCCTTGATTGGCTATTCTTTGCAAAGATATTTCAACCTCATCCCTCACATTTTCTGAAGAGTCAGATTTCATATCTAAAAGTTGTTCGTAAGCTTGTTTTTCCAGTTCTCTATTATGGGAATCAGTCACAATATGTTCAAATCCATGAGGTATAAGGTTACGTTTTTCTTCTGCTTCAATCTTCTTCAGTCGGCAGAGAATATTAAAAGCTTCTTCGTTAGCGTAGTATTCTCCTAGCATTTCTGTAGTTACGAACCTAGCCATCCAATCTGTGAAGGAATGGTAGGATGTTTCTAGTAATGGTAGGAGTCGAGTTTTCTGCTCTCCAGAAATAAATTCCCAGTTTCCTGAATATAAAAGAGAAAGGAGATGCCATGAGCCGTTTGAGGTTAAAAAACGCTTTTCTTGCAGGAATTGAATAACTAGATTAAAGTACTTATTGGGAAAATAACTTAGTCCGGCAATTGCTGTAGAGATTGCACTAGCACACTCTTCCATTTGCATTTCTTCCCCAGATTCAATTGCTTGCTCAATAGCTTC
The DNA here is from genome assembly GCA_963793425.1 of uncultured cyanobacterium. GTDB lineage: Bacteria > Cyanobacteriota > Cyanobacteriia > Cyanobacteriales > CAWCAG01 > CAWCAG01. The sequence continues at coordinate 1,504,488 of CAWCAG010000005.1, forward strand.
ACCGAGTAATTCGGGAGAAATTTTTTCCAGGGCATCATAGGCAGTGAGAATTACAGAGTCAACTTTCTCTGATTTATGAAAAGATAAATCTTCTCGACTAACCTGGGAAAGCATGACAAAATACCATCCTCCTCCTAAGTCAAGGAACTTTTGTTGCTTGACAAGACTGGCTAAAAAATCAAGGTCTTCTGAACTAAAGTCAGTTCCTTCTGACATTAAGTTTCTGAGAGTATAAAAACATTTCCTAAGTTTTTTAGAGTTACCTTCAGTAATAGCTTGCTGAACTGTTATTTTGATTTGTTTGATCATCAGTTCCTTTAAAACAATTGAAATTTTTCTTGAAGCTCTCTACTTAGTTGGATTTAATGAGCTTGTCGCCTATTGTCAATCAAACTTATTCCTAGATAGGCGGCAATTGCGGACAGTGCGGCCCAGCCCCAAGCAGGAAGTGTGACACCAACTCCTATAATGATAGCCGCAGCAGTTATAACTACTCCAGCTTGAACGGCCCATGGAGGTAGTCTAAACCAAAGACGAACATCTTCTGACTTAAATGCCTGTCGAATATCTTCAGGTAACTGGCCGCACTTTTTAAGATAATTGCCTTTATGCTTTTCTAAAGCTCTCCTATGCTCTTCTATCTTACTTCGGTGACCTCTTCTACTCTCTCTGGGTTTTTTGTGGTCATTTGGCGTAGTTTCAGGCAAATTGTGTTGATCATCTGCTAAAGCCTGTATACGTTCTTTTATTTCTCTTATATGATTACGCATTTTTTTTAAAAGATCTGCACATTCTTTTTCCGTGCCTCTTTCTTTGTCGTTACTTGACTTGACTACAGAATCTATATCTGTTTCATTAGTCAATTTTTGGGATTGAGAAACCTCTTTAGCGTTTATTAAACTTTGCTCTCCCCTTTGCCCTGTTTCCTGAACAGCAAAAGAATTAGTCTGTTCTCTTCTTAGCTGCACCATAGGAGTCAACTCCTGTGCATAATCACCTTGGTAAATAAAGCCATCTTGCCCTACCCTCTCATTATCATGTAAGAATCCATCTAAAGCTTTACCTTCGGTGACCTCTCCTTGACGCTGCAAAGAAGTTGAAGGTTTTTCCTTTTCTGCCTCACAAACCTCACACTGACGCATCACACTTGGCCCGACTTCTCCTTGAGAAGAATTAATCTCTTCTACTACTTGGCTAGCGACAGAATCTGCTTCTTGTTCATACTTATCTCCCGCCTCCCCGACATTTAACTTTGCTTGGACTCCTGGAGGAGAGGTTGAAGAAAAATCAAACATATGGTCGCCCAGACGTTCAGCATTCTTCCTAGCAATTTCCATCTCTTCTAAGGTTTGCCCCTTTGGTTGTTGCTGTGGCATCCCTGGCTCACGTTTTTGTTGTAGATTGGGATTTTGTGAAGCTTTAGATGGTTGAAAACTAGGCTTTTTGGTCCGTTTATAACTTCCCATGATTACCCTTTAGATGGTTAGTGAAATATTGCTCTAGATGTTGAACTTGGATCTTGATTTGGAGAGATTGTTAATACTTTACCACCTAGAACTAATACTGTTCCGGTGTTCCCCAACACGTAGCGCTATATTTATAGCCTTATTTTTTCTACCTCATATTAGAGAAATGTTGAAAGCCTTGGGAGATGCTTAAAATTTCTGAGGGATAAACTTCATTGCTATCTCTTAACTCAACCTCTTTCCTATCAGTTATTTCCCCAATAATCGCTGCCCCAGCATCCAACTTACTGAGCAACTCTTCAGCCTTTTGCTTTGGTAAACAAAGTACTAACTCAAAATCTTCACCCCCATACAAAGCGCAATTTAAAGCCTGTTGAGGCGAAACCAACTTTAATAAAGTTTGGGGATAAGTAATCAGATTACGGTCAAGTTTTGCTCCCACCTGGCTACAATTACAAATTTGTATCACTGCATCGGCTAAACCATCGCTACTATCCATCCCAGTAACAGGAAATTGTAGCCATGGTAGGATATCTAAGCGAGGCTGAGGTCTTTGGTGAAAAGCGATTAATTCCTTCTTTTCCTCTTCGGTAAGTTGTTGACCTAACTCTGGATTAAGCAATAGTTCTAACCCTGCTTTTGAGCCACCATGAAAACCTGTCACCATGATGACATCTCCTGGTTTAGCGGTATGGCGACGGATAACTTGCTGGGGTGAAACCTGACCTAAAGCAGTGATGGAAATAGTAGTTACTGAAGAGCGACAAATATCACCACCGAGAATTACTGTTTCATATTCCCTTAAACAACTGCTAATTCCTTCATAAAGCTTTTTCACCCAACTAACAGGGACTTCTCCAGGTAAACTCAAACCAACAGTAATACCTAGAGGAGTTGCCCCCATCGCAGCTAAATCCGATAAGTTAGCTGCGGTTGAGCGCCAACCAACATCTTCGGCGCTGGTAGTAGAATCGCTAAAATGAACCCCCTCAACCAAGACATCAGTGGTGATGACTACCGATTGATTATCTTTTACTGCTACAACAGCCCCATCATCGCCAATAATCTCTTGGGGACAGAATTGTTGTAGAAGTTTCAGCAATCGGTGTTCACCAATTTCTTGAACAGTCTCCACTTTAGCTTTTAACTAGATTATCTAAACCTTCTACTACTTTAGCCGAGATAATTTCATCTCCTGCCCTAAGTTGTTCCAATACTTCTTTCCCTTCTACTGTATAGCCAAAAACTGCATAACGACCGTCTAAAAGATTTAAGCCAGCCGGGGCAAGGGCGGGTTCAAATAAGAAAAAGAAAAATTGAGAAGAGCCGCCATTGGGTTCATTACCAGGGCGTGCCATGCCTAATGCCCCATAAGCAGAAATAGGCAACACAGTTTCTTCGCGATATAAACCAAGTTCTTCTAAAGTATTACCATAGATAGGCTCTAATTCACTTCTAATTTTAATTTCTAAAGGAATAGCTCGATATTCTCCTGTTTGAGGATCTATGTAACCTTCTTCTACTCCTTCTGGATCTCCTGTTTGCAGAATATAATTATCTTCAGCACGGATAAATGGTAAGCCGTTGTAAAAACCTTTTTCGACTAGATCAACAAAATTTCCGGCGGTGACTGGAGAGTTATAACCATCTACCACTAAAACTAAGTTCCCTTTATTCGTCTCCATTTCTACGGTGGCACGACCTTTTAGTTGAGGCAAGTTGGCATATTCAGTAGGAACTTCAAAAGGAAATTCCTCAACCATAAACCGTTCTAAATCAGTTATTTGCGCTAATATTTCTCGCCGCAATGTCCAAACTTCTTCCTTATCCTGTGCATCCACAGCTTCACGAAGTTGACTAACTTCATCTTTCATTTGAGCTAGTAAGGATTCTGCTTGGGGTTGATACTGATTAGGAATACTCGCTAAAATTTTGTCGCTACTCCCTAAATATCGGGAAGCTTCTTTCACATCTCGACTAATAGGACTCCAACGCTTGCCTCGTAACTCATTGGCAATATCTTCTAAACTCTGTTGTAATTTCCTAATGGTGTTGTTTTCAATCGGTAAGGCATAGCGCAAAATGGCTGTAGGGTCAGTAATGGCATTGCCTTGGGGCAATCTACTCTGGCGGTAAGAAGTTTCCTCCTCACCAAAATCCCACCAAGCACCACTTAATCCCACTGACAGACTAATCATAAGGAGTGCAACTATACTGGTTTTAAGCAAACCTTGCCATTGCTTACTTAAAAAAGTTTCTCTAAGTTTCATAAATCTCTAAGTTATTAATTTAATGCAGATTGACTACCAGTTTTTATCTTCCCATTTGGGGAAGAGTGGGACAAGGGGAAATAGAAAAGTCAAGACTTAGAGAATAAAATACATCCTCCCGTCAGAGCGATAGCCGCAGCCGTATAAAAAACCCAGGTTATGTCTCCAATACCAAGAATTGGTCCCAAGAGGATGGGACTAAGAAATTGACCAAAAAAACTGGCTCCGGTTCCTGTGGCGAGGACGCTTCCTTGTAGTTTTTGGGGTGCTAAATTGGCTAAGGAGTTGTAGATATTGGGAATAACTAATCCTAGCCCCACACCAAAAAAGATCGCTACAAGAAGTAGAGCAAGATAATCTTGAAACAGAGGAATAATTGCTAACATTGCTGCCATGAGGGTAAAACCTATCGCAGTAGAGCGATCGCGACCAATTTTTTGAGCAAGGGGTTGAACACCAAAAGCGGAGATTAAAGCCGCACCAAGTGATTCACAAGCTAGCAACAAGCCATTTAAAGTGGGGGTAGTATTAATGGTTTGTTTGAGGTAAAGGGGCAAATAAATAAACACAGCATACATAACTATTGAAGCCAGACATAAACCTACTAAAAGTCGCCAAAAAGCTGGGTGGCGCAATAGCTTCTTGAGAGTGCTACCAACATCAGGTACAGCATGAGTTTTGCTATGGCTACGGGATTCAGTTGGGGCAATAATCCAAGCTATTAGAAAAGCTAAAGGCAAACCGACTCCATATAAACAAAAAGCCCAGCGCCAGTTCCATGAGCCTAACCAACCCCCCAGTAAAGGGCAAATAATGCCAGCAATGGTTAAAGTGGCTGTGGCATAACCAATCGCTTGGGAACGTGCTTCCCCTTCATATTCTTGCCCCAACCAACCCAAACTACCAGCAGCAATACCGCCGCTGGCAGCACCTAACAAGGCTCTTGTCGCTAGTAAAGGCCAAAAGTCTGTCATGAAAGCACCTGCACAGCCGAAAATGCTGTAGAGAGCTAAAGAAGGGATTAACACTTTAGAAGGAGTGAGTTGATCGGTTAATATCCCCAAGGGCAAACAGAATAAAGCCAGGGTTAGGCAATGAATACTTACTAAATTCCCCACTAAAATGGGGTTGAGATTTAACTGTTGTGCTAATTCTGGCAAGATTGGTGCTAATACTCCTCCTGCCATAGTAATCAACGAACCAGCCAGCAAGACTAAAGGCAGTCTTAAATTTTCCTGCCCCATGATTTTGCGATCGCTTAACATCTAAGATTCTCGAAAAAATAAACAGCTAAATATAAAAACAATGATCAAACTTATTTTCTAGTAAAAGCCCTAGATTATCGCTTTTCGCTATATTTGTGACAGTTATTACATTGATGCGGGCCTAAACTTATTGGCTACGATAGTTGCTTGGTCTGGTATTATGCGACTCTAAATAAATTGTCACCAACTATTCTTTAAGATTAGGAGTTACGCATGAAACTGGCTCCCACCTTACAAAGCCAGAATGTTCAGAATAGAGTCCGTGAAATTGGGATTAACCCCAACTACTGGTATCCTGTGGCTTGGAGTCACGAACTTAAAGCCACAGAAATTTTTCGTGCTGTGATTTGGCAACAGGGAATCGCGGTTTATCGTGATGACCAAGGAAAAGTCCATGCCTTAGAAGATGCTTGTCCCCATAAAGGTGTAGCCCTTCATAATGGGGCTGTCCATGGTAATAACCTTGTTTGCCCCTATCATGGTTGGGAATTTGCTGAAGACGGGAAATGTGTAAAAATTCCTTACTTGCCCCCAGAACAAAAATTGCCCTGCGCCCAAGCCCGTAGCTATCCAACTTTAGACAAATATGGCATTATTTGGGTTTTTCCTGGGGAAGCTAGTTTAGCTGCCCAATCTCAGCCCCCAGAAGTGCCAGAGTATAGTGATCCTCAATTAATTGCAATTCCTATACCAGCTCATTTCCAAGCCCATTTTTCCATCTGTAATGAGAATACTATGGATGTGTTCCATGGTTTCTTGCACCAGGATATACAAGGTTGGTTTGATCCTGTCTTACTTAATTTGCAACAAAGTTCAGGGGAAGTAGAGGCCGATTATCAAATTTCTTATCGCGGCTTTCTCTCCAAAATTCTCGGACTGAGTAACCAAGCTAATCAAGTTACCACCAAAAATATCTCTATTCGTTATCGTTATCCCCACTACTACAGTTCCTTAGAAGGGGTTTCTTCTATGTATCTAATGCGTTTACCTGTGGGGCCACAAGAAACCCGTTCCTTTTCCCTATTATTTTTAAAGTTGCCCTTACCTCAATGGCTAATTGCTAAATTCAAACCCTTACTCAGTAAATTTATTTGGCGCTTTTTACTTAAAAAATTCCTGCTTCAAGATATTGCCATGATTGAAAGCGAACAAAAAAACTATCTTGCTAATCCCCAAAGAAAATATGTAGAAATAAATCCTGCTATTATTGCTCTTCAACGGCTAATTATCCGGCAATATGAAAAATTTGTGCAACAATCTAGTCAATCGTCTCCTAATCTCAATGGGAATAGTAATGACTCGGTATCTTTAAACTGAGTATAATGCTCAGAAACTTGCTCTTGGGCAAATCAGTCTTAGAGATAGTCATTTGTTAGTTCTTGGATGTAGAGGAGAAATTAGGTGCTAGAACCCGCAGCATCATTGCAAGCAGAGCCAAGAGGCTATTTAGGAAAAGGTCACCAGGAGTAGAAGAAGTGCAAGTTGTCAAAGATTATATGCAAGGCCTCCATGAAAGTGGGCTTTATCCCGATAAATTTATCTGCCATCACAAAAAAGGTAACTTAGTTGAAATTGAAGAAGAAAAGAGCGGTAAATTAAGGACGGTTTTGACCTTCTGTACTAATGATGTTCTGGGTTTAGTACAATCAGAAGCTGTTAGGCAAGCGGCCGTTGATGCCATTTATCAATACGGCACTTCCAATAGTTCTTGTTCTGTATTGAGTGGTCGTATTGACCTCCACAGACAGCTAGAACAGGAAATTTCTGATTTTAAACATCTACCCCATACCCACCTGTTTCTCAATGCTTGGATGGCAATGCAAGCGTTGATGGATGGATTTTGTCATCTGGCTGCTAGGGTTCCTGGTTTTAAACATACCCGCGAAACTCTGATTCTTACCGATGTACTTAACCACGGTTGCATCGTTTCTGCTGTAATTAATGCCGGAACTCGTTCTGGTAAGGTATATGGTCATAGCCCCAGGGTTAGGGTTAAGCCCTATCGTCATTGTGATGTACAAGATTTAGCCCGGAAACTACGTCGCTATGCCCGTCCTGATGATCGTATTTTGGTAGTTTCTGATGCGGTATTTTCTATGGATGGAGATATCGCCCCCTTACCGGAGATGATTGAGGTTTTAGCTGATTATCCTGGTAGTGTGATTGTCATGGATGAGGCACACGCTAGCGGGGCAATTGGAGCTACGGGAAGGGGCATTTATGAGCATTTTGGTATCTTACCCCAACAGGTTATCGAAAAAGGGGTAGTACCTTTAATCATGACGACTTTTTCTAAGTTTGCGGCTTCGGCTGGGGCCGCTATTAGTAGTCATGTTAGTGAATTGATTGATTTGTTAGATGTTTGCCCTACTTCCATTGGTACTATTTCCTTGCCACCACCCACAACAGCAGCAGCTTTAGCAAGTATTCGTCAAGTCCGTTCCCAACCCCAACTTGTGGCTACCCTCCAGGAAAATACCCGTTACTTGCGATCTCATCTGTTGGAAAATGATTTTGCGGCCATCGGAGAAACTAATGTGATTCCTGTCCTCCTGCCAGAAGAATTAAATCCCAAAGAATTTGCCACCCATCTCATGGAAAAACATGGTATTTGGGTATCTCCCATTTGGTTTATTGCCAAGCCTCGCCTCCGGATCACCGCTAATGCCCTCCATACCCAAGAAGAAATGGATCGTTTAGTAGAAGCTTTAATTGCTACTAGAGAAGCGTTGTATAAACCGACAGCTAGAACAATCAGTGCCTAATAAAAATCCAGGATGAGCGAAACAAATTTCAAAATTAAAGCTGTTGTTAACCCAGCAGACAGAGAAATGTTCTTAGATGTACCAGCTAGGGTGTATGCAAATGACCCTAACTGGGTTCCTCCTATTCGTAGCCGTATTGCCAAGCAGTTAGCTTTGTCGGTTAGTAATCCTTTTTTGGAGTATGGCAAATTTCAACAATTTATTGCTTTGAGGGAGGGGAAACCTGTCGGCAGAATTGTTGCGGCTATTAACAACCGGTTAATAGAAAAGACAGGGGAATCAATTGGTTTATTTGGTTACTTTGAATGTATTGAAGAATTTCCTATTGCCCAAGGATTATTAGATGTTGCGGCACAGTGGTTGGGCGATCGCAATATAAACCTACTCAGGGGGCCAATTGATTTATCTACTCACAATAACTGTTTGTGCTTAATTGAAGGGTTTGATTCTCCTCCTTTAATCATGACAGCTTATAACCCCGCCTATTACCCCCAGTTTTTTGAACAAGCAGGTTTACATAAAGCCAAGGATGCCTATGCCTACAATATGCCTTTAGAACAGTTCGTACCGGAAAAGTACGTCAAGTCCTATCGCATTGCTTGTAAGTCAGGTGTAAACTTCCGCCCTGTTCATACCAAAGGGGCAGAATTTGAACAGGATTGCCGTAGTATCTATCAATTATTCACTAAAACTTTTGCTGATAACTGGAGTTCTACCCCCCGTAGCGAGGAAGAATTTTTTGAAGAAGCAAAGGAGTTACAACCGTTAATAGACCCAGATATTTTTCCAATCGCTGAATATGAAGGGGAAATGGTAGGTTTTCTCATGGCTATACCAGATTATAATATTCCCCTCAAACAAGTTAATGGCAAGCTCAATTGGCTTGGTATTCTCAAATTTCTTTGGTATCGTCGTCAAATTGATCAAGCGAGGGTAATTGTTATTTGTTCTTTACCAGAACATCGTCGTAAGCTAATTCCTCTAGCTTTGATGTATTTGTCTTTGCAGGGGGGCATAAAAAAAGGGAAGCCTTACAAACAAACAGATTCATCTTGGGTTTGGGAAGATAATCTTCCTTCTCGCAAGATAATTGAAGCCAGTGGCAGTTATTTATATAAGAAGTATCGTATGTATGAAAAGGAATTATAAGCTAAAACGCCTTTATTGATACCAAATGTTTAATGTTTAATGTTTAATGATCAATGAGATAAGTGTTTATTGTTCTTAAATTATTAAGATTACTTTTAGCTATTGCTATTGTTGCCCTTGCCTTACTTTATAGAATGCCTTTTTGGGCAAATTGGCGTAGTGATTCTTTTTTGGGAATAGTTATAGTTGGTTTGGCGTTGCTTGTTTCAGAAACTTTTGCTTATCGGCGCAACTATACTATCACAAGAACTATTCTCAGTTCTGCCATTTTACTAGTAACAAGTTTGAGCTTGTGCCTCACTTTGGGGATAGAAACTAAATTTTATTTTGTCAAGCAAGCAGTATTAAATACACCAACATCACGCTTAGAATCTTTAGGAAAACATTTTGTAGTTGGCTATAGAGACTTAGGAGAAGTTAAGCAATTAGTTGAGAAAAAAGCCGTTAGTGGTATTTTCCTGACTAGCAGAAATATCAAAGGCAGAACTAAAGAAGCTATTGCCCAAGAAATAAAAACCTTACAAACTATACGTCAAAAGCAAGGTTTATCTCCTTTATGGGTAGCAGTAGATCAAGAAGGAGGAATTGTTTCTCGTTTATCTCCTCCTTTAACTCTTTTACCACCTTTAGCTGAAGTTGTCGAAAATACTAAAAATATTGCTGAGCGAGAAACTGAAGTAATTAAATATGCCACCATTCATGGTCAGGAATTAGCTGCTTTAGGAGTTAATCTTAACTTTGCTCCGGTAGTGGATCTCAACTATGGCATAATTAATCCTCAAGATAAATATTCCCGCATTTATCAACGTGCGATCGCTCTTGATGAAAAAACAGTTAGTCAAGTAGCTTTGTGGTACTGTCAAACCTTAGAAGAATTTCAAGTTAGTTGCACTCTCAAGCATTTTCCTGGCTTAGGAAGTATTGCCGTAGATACTCATTTAAACAACGCAGAATTAACAACCACGGTAGAAAAATTAACTCAGCAAGATTGGCTTCCTTTTCAGGAAGTTGCCAGCAAATCTTCTGCTTTCACGATGTTAGGTCATGTCAAATTAACCGCAGTAGATTCTGAAAATCCTGTTTCTTTTTCCGAGAAAGTTGTTAAAGGTATAATTAGGGAAAAGTGGCAAAATCAGGGTATCTTAATCACAGATGATTTTAGTATGAATCCTGTTTCTCTTAGTCCGGATGGGGTAGAAGGTGCAACGCTTAAAGCGATTAATGGGGGAGTGGATTTAATTTTAATTTCTTTTGATCAAGATTTATTTTATCCGGCTATATTAGGTTTATTAAAAGCTCAAAAAGTAGGGGAACTAGAAAAATCAATGTTGAAAATAAGCAATCAAAGACTAACTAAAAATCAACCAAATAAATTTTAATTCTAACTCATTCCTTGTTACTTAAATTCGGGGGAATAATTCCATTTCTTTATTAGATCCTCGCCAAGACTTTGCCCTTTGGGGAGTATTATTATTAGCTGCAACCATCGGTCTGTGGGCAGAAAGAACTCCTTGGGGAAGTAAAATCTCTAGTCCGATTATCACCATCACTATTACTTTTTTATTATCTAATTTTAGAATTATCCCTGCTGAAGCGCCTTCTTATCAAGTAGTCTGGTCTTACTTCGTTCCTTTAGCAATTCCTTTACTACTATTTCAAGCTAACTTAATTTTTATTATGCGCCAAGTAGGGCCTATCCTAGTTGCTTACATTATTGGTGCATTAGGAACTATCTTAGGTACAGTAATTGCCTATTATTTGTTACCTTTAGGGGAATCTGGTTGGCAATTAGCGGCTGTTTTCTGTGCTACTTATATTGGTGGTTTCGTTAACTTTGCTGCCACAGCGGAAACAGTCGGTTTACGCTCTGAGGACTTACTAAGTGCTGGGGTAGCTGTTAATAACTTATTAATGAGTATCTATTTTATAATTCTGTTTGCTTTACCATCTGTTGGGTGGTTACAACGCTTCTTTCCTAGCCAAGTTAATTATAAAACCTCCTCTTCTATACCCTTAGATCCGGCACTATCTATAGATAGAGAAAGGTTGCGACTATTAGATATTAGTGAGTCTTTGGCTATCAGCGCGATTATCTGTGCTTTAGGTTATGGCTTAGCTAACAAATTGGGCATACCTAGCAGTAAAATTCTCTTCATAACTGTTTTAATTTTGATTTTAGCTACCTTGTTTCCCACCTACATTGGCTCAATTAAAGGAGCAGAAAAAATCGGTGTCCTTTTGATGCAAGTTTTTTTCGCCACTATAGGAGCTAGCGCTAATATTGAAATAGTTCTGCGTGTCGGACCACTCCTTTTTGTTTTTGCTGCCATAATCCTTGCTGTTCATTTAATAGTTTTGTTATTAGGAGGTTGGCTACTCAAACTCAAGCTATCTGAATTGGCTATAGCTTCAAACGCCAATACAGGTGGCCCCACAACAGCTGCGGCTATGGCTGCGGCAAAGAGATGGCCGAAGCTAGTGACTCCAGCTATTTTGTGCGGGACATTGGGTTACGGGACAGCAACTTTTATTGGTGTAGTTTTGGGAAAGTTTCTGGGGGGGAAAGAGTTATTTTGATTACTAATTACTTAACTGGCAGAGTTGGAATTACTATGTTTTGTGACTGAATTCAGGAGAAATGTAGAGAAAGAATATCTTCTCGGTAAGACGGTAAAACTTATTTAAGTTTTTAATTTTTATTAGCTAAAGCTTTCCTACGAGCAGCAGCGATCGCCTTCCAGTTAGAATTGTTCTAAATTGGAATACCCGTACCTTCTAGGTCGGGGAGGATGTCAAATTGATCAGCCCCTCAAAAATAGCAAAGCTGATTGCAGTAAGCCAATTACAAAGCCGAGGATGCCCCCTAAATTAACGATGGCTTGTAATTCGTTTTTCACAATACCTTGAACAGCTACTTCTAATTCTTGAGCAGAGGTTGATTCTACTTTGTCAGTGATTAGTTGATCTATGGAGAGGATGGGAATAATTTGGGCAATAATTTTTTCTAAGTCTTCTTCTAAATAGCGTTCTAGAATTAGAGCCAATTCTTGACTAACTACTTCTAAAGAAGTATTGACAGCCTCAGAACTACGTAACCGATTAATAATTAAGACGGATATCTTTTGCCAATCTACTGATTCCCCTAAATCTTGTAAAAACTCAGTACCCTTTTCTTGAACATAACTACGTACAGTTTCCCGGATGGTTTTCCTTAGTTGTCTGACGGTGGAAACAGGAAGATTTTGTAAAGAGAAGCTTTGTAGCCAAAACTGAAGGCGATCGCGCACTTCCAAAGATAAAATGAGTTCTTCGAGGCGAGCATTAGCGGCTTCCTTTTCTTCAATACAAAATAAGCGCAGGCGAGTCAAACTATTGCGTAAACCAAAGAGATTGGCAAATACCCAATAAGTGCCACTAGATTTTTCCCGGAAACCTTCATCGATGATGGCAATATTGCGGTCGGTTAAGAAATCAATAATTGCTTGTCGTAGTAAGTCTGGGGGTAGGACGGTTTTGAGTAACCAGTTAGAAAGTTTTCTCGCTTGCAGAGGACGAAGCTGAAAATCCAAAAGAACTTTATCGAATATTTGATTGATCTGTACTTCTAGGAAGTCTTCGCTTCGCGCCCAAACTTTGAGCAGGCGGGGTAAGGATTGTCCTACTAAGTCTTGAAGTACGTTAGCAAGAACTTTAGCAGTTTTCTGTTCTTTGTCTGCTTGGACTTGTTCCAGGGACAGTTGTAGTAGCCAGAGAATGACACCTTTAACTCTTTCGGTTTTGAGTAGCCGCTTAGCGAGGTTTTGCAGTTCATTGGGGGTGAGTAAAGAACCCATGATAGTATCAGAAACCCTTTTGGCTAAGCGGCTTTGATTGCGAGGGATTAAACCTGGTGTGAAAGGGAGGCGCTTTTTCCCTAAGTAAATAGCCTTGTAAGGACGAAAGAGCATTTTGATGGCTAAATCATTAGTGAAATAGCCAATAAGACCTCCCGCGATGGGAGGTAAGAAGATAAACCAAAAATTAGATAGAGCCAACGTTAAATATTAAACAACATTCAAGAAAAATAATGATGAGGAGAACCAGCTATCTTAGCTAGGCTATTCCTAACTCACTTATCATTTATTTTACGCTTTCTCTAGAACTAAGATTCCCATTGTTCCTCCAGCAAGGGGAAAATGGATAGCTTTGACAAATCCTGCTTCTAGGGCTAAGCTAACTTGCTTTTCTCCTTTGGGGAACCGTTCTACACTAGGGGCGATGTAAGCGTATTCTTCAGTTACACCAAAGTGTTGGGCTGTGGGGACGACAATATTTTCTAAGTACCAGCTTTGGAATAGCTGCATGAAGGGTTGGCTAGGTTGGTGAAAGTCGAGGATAGCCGCTTTGCTACTAGGTTTTAGGATACGGAATAGTTCTTTTAAGCAAAGGGGAATGTTGGTGACGTTACGCAAGCCGTAACCGATGGTGGCGCAGTTGAAATAGTTATCCTCAAAGGGTAAATTGAGGGCATCTCCTTCAATCCAGGTGATGGGAAGGTTGGGGGAGTTTTCTTTGGCCACAGCTAATAAGTCAGCAGAAAAGTCAAGACCGATTGTTTCCCCTGGAGAACCTATTTTTTTAGCTAATAAGCGAGTTAAATCCCCGCTGCCACAACAAATATCTAAACCCCTATCCCCTGGTTGAGGTTCTACCCATTTTACTGTCATCAGTTTCCAAATTCTGTGTTGCCCAAGGCTTAACCAATCGTTCATCTGGTCGTATACTGGGGCAATACGGTTAAAGATGGTTTGGATTTCGGAGGCGGTGGTTTGGTTTGGCATTTTGCTAATTTACATTTATTACTTATCATTAAACATTGATCATTTACTGCGTCACCTTTTCTGCACTTACGGGTGATAAATTTTGAAAAGTTGCTGGTGTTTTTACGGGATTTTGCGCGGCAGGGTAGGTCACAGAATGGCATTTAAGTTAAAAATGGCTGAAAGCAGCTTGGAGAGAGAGTTTCAGGAGGTTTTGTTTTTGGGAGTGCCGCGCACCTTATACAGCAAGGGTTTCAGCGTTTTGACCTTGTTTTTTAGGGTCGGTTATGATAACTTTATAGGTGTGCCGCGCAAATGTACTTTGAAAACTAAATACATTAAGGGTTTCAAACTACCGCAGTTGCAATTTCTCTTAATCCCTATTAGGGATTGAAACATAATGCAATTCCTCAGCCAACTCAAAGGCGAGAGTTGCAACTTCTCTTAATCCCTATTAGGGATTGAAACTGCGGCATAAACTGCCACAAGCGAGAGAGTATATTAGTTGCAACTTCTCTTAATCCCTATTAGGGATTGAAACTAAACAGACAAACAATCACCCACAACTTAATTGAGAGTTGCAATTTCTCTTAATCCCTATTAGGGATTGAAACAAATTTATATTATTTTTTAATAATGGCAGTAATTTATGTTGCAATTTCTCTTAATCCCTATTAGGGATTGAAACAACTAAATAATATACTGGAGGTTACTAGAGTAAGTCTCAGCGTTGCAATTTCTCTTAATCCCTATTAGGGATTGAAACAAAATAAGTGTAAATCTATACATAAAATACATTTAGTTGCAATTTCTCTTAATCCCTATTAGGGATTGAAACTCCACTCATCTTTTAAAGTTTTGATTTTGTCGTGTTGCAATTTCTCTTAATCCCTATTAGGGATTGAAACGCCTGAGAAAGAAAAGGAAAATATTAGTACATCTTTCGTTGCAATTTCTCTTAATCCCTATTAGGGATTGAAACTTTATATTTTGGGCCAAGATTATGCCCTTATTTCCTCTCGTTGCAATTTCTCTTAATCCCTATTAGGGATTGAAACGCCAATATTCCTGCAAACCAAGACTTTTATAAATTCCTTGTTGCAATTTCTCTTAATCCCTATTAGGGATTGAAACAGCCGAACAGTCAACACTAGGTTTGGGGGCATTGATGTTGCAATTTCTCTTAATCCCTATTAGGGATTGAAACTTGTTTCCGTCCTCCCTGGCAAGCAACCATCTCTTGTTGCAATTTCTCTTAATCCCTATTAGGGATTGAAACAAATACATTGATTGATTTACGGTTAAGTAGGGGTGTTGCAATTTCTCTTAATCCCTATTAGGGATTGAAACTATGGCAGAAAACAGGCTAAGTGGAAGACGCAGCTTCAGGTTGCAATTTCTCTTAATCCCTATTAGGGATTGAAACTAGCTTGCTGACTATGGGAGTAAATGATACAATGTTGCAATTTCTCTTAATCCCTATTAGGGATTGAAACATAGAAGATTTGGGAACCTATCAGGGGAAAGTTTGTTGTTGCAATTTCTCTTAATCCCTATTAGGGATTGAAACACTTCTTTGTGGGCTAGGAGCGGTTGTCAGCCGCGTTGCAATTTCTCTTAATCCCTATTAGGGATTGAAACGGCGGAGCAATCAACGGTAGGTTTGGGAGCATCGAGTTGCAATTTCTCTTAATCCCTATTAGGGATTGAAACTTGCTTTTTTTCTGCTTCTAATATTCAATCTGAAGTTGCAATTTCTCTTAATCCCTATTAGGGATTGAAACATTTGGCAAAACTTCCTCTGAATTCATTACTGATTTTGATAGTTGCAATTTCTCTTAATCCCTATTAGGGATTGAAACAGTTACAGACTACCAGAGGGCCGGACTCTCCGGGTTGCAATTTCTCTTAATCCCTATTAGGGATTGAAACACATTAAAGGACGTTCTAATGATTTCAAATAATGTTGCAATTTCTCTTAATCCCTATTAGGGATTGAAACGAATAATTTGTTTCTGTATAAGAAAAACTGCTTGGTTGCAATTTCTCTTAATCCCTATTAGGGATTGAAACCGTTACATCATTTTTGTAACCTTTGTTTGATTGTTTATTGGTTGCAATTTCTCTTAATCCCTATTAGGGATTGAAACAAGCCCCATAATGTAAAGACACATTTCTTCAAAATGTTGCAATTTCTCTTAATCCCTATTAGGGATTGAAACAACGCGATACGGTACAATCTCCCGCTCTGGGGGGTTGCAATTTCTCTTAATCCCTATTAGGGATTGAAACACCGATGCCTACCTAGATGCTAATCTCTCCCTCGCTCGTTGCAATTTCTCTTAATCCCTATTAGGGATTGAAACCTCTCCATCCTTGCAAGTGTTTAAGATACCCTAAGGGGTCGTTGCAATTTCTCTTAATCCCTATTAGGGATTGAAACCAAGATATGAGTGCTGACCCAACAGATGGTAGTCAAGTTGCAATTTCTCTTAATCCCTATTAGGGATTGAAACTGCATCCTTTTATTGATTCTCATTCCTCTTGTAAGTTGCAACTTCTCTTAATCCCTATTAGGGATTGAAACCCAGCCTCTCCGGTTGCTAAGGTTGTTAGGGATGTGTTGCAATTTCTCTTAATCCCTATTAGGGATTGAAACGTTGTTTGTGACGAGCTGGCTGTTTTTTCTGCTGCTGTTGCAATTTCTCTTAATCCCTATTAGGGATTGAAACATGGCTTGTATGCGATCAAGATATTGATTGCCGCCGTTGCAATTTCTCTTAATCCCTATTAGGGATTGAAACGTTTTCCAGTCAATTAAAGATAGTTGTCCCACCTGTTGCAATTTCTCTTAATCCCTATTAGGGATTGAAACTTTGCCTTGGAACTCCTTTACTTCTTTTTCCGTAGTTTTTTTGTTGCAATTTCTCTTAATCCCTATTAGGGATTGAAACTGAAAAGGAAATTCTTGCCTATCTAGAGAAAGGTTGCAATTTCTCTTAATCCCTATTAGGGATTGAAACTCTCAAAAAAGCGAATAAAGCTAGGAAAGTCCCCGTTGCAACTTCTCTTAATCCCTATTAGGGATTGAAACATTTCTGATGAGCTCTGCTTAGATATCCTGCTAGCAGTTGCAACTTCTCTTAATCCCTATTAGGGATTGAAATGCCGTTGGGCAAAGCGTTGCAGAATCGCGATCGCAACTTGCAATTTCTGTTAATACCTATAAGGAATTGAAAGGCGATTCCAATAAAAACTTAACAAGAAAGCGAGTTGCAACTTTAACTCACCACTAATTTATACTTCGCAGCAAAAATATTAAACTTTAAGATTATTTCTTTTATCTTTTGTGATAATATGTTTTAAGGGGAAATAGATGCTGCCATCAAAAAAATCGAGTCTATTCCCATTATCTAAAATAATTTTACCTTGTCAAGGAAAATAAAAGTCAAAGCTTAAAATAACTTAACTTTCGTTGCTAAATTGCTAATCATTCATCCTATCTCCCCAACTCCCCATCTCTCCAAAAGCAGACTAAAATAAAGCTTACAATTAAGGCAAAAGAGCATGAACTTACCAATAGTTGCTGTCATTGGCCGACCCAATGTCGGTAAATCAACCTTGGTTAACCGCATTGCTAGCACCAGCAACGCAATCGTACACGACGAACCAGGCATAACCCGCGATCGCATCTATCAACCAGCTTTTTGGCAAGACCGGGAATTTCTGGTGGTAGACACAGGAGGGTTGGTTTTTGATGATGATACAGAATTCCTCCCTTTAATTAGGGAACAAGCCTTCGCAGCCCTAACAGAAGCCAGTGTAGGAATTTTTGTAGTTGATGGACAAATGGGACCAACTGCTGGAGACATGGAAATTGCTGATTGGTTACGACAGCAAAGTGTACCGATTATGTTGGCTGTTAATAAGTGTGAATCTATTGACCAAGGAATTGTTCAAGCGGCCCAGTTTTGGGAACTGGGTTTAGGGGAACCCTACCCCGTATCAGGGATTCATGGTAGTGGTACAGGAGAGTTCCTTGATAAATTGATCACTTATCTTCCTCAGCACGATATTCTGCCTGATAACCAAGAAATTAAAGTTGCTATAGTTGGTCGCCCTAATGTGGGCAAGTCTAGCTTACTTAATGCTTTCACCGGGGAATCTCGTTCTATTGTTAGTCCTATTTCTGGTACAACCCGCGATGCCATTGATATGGTTGTGGAAAGAGAAGGAAAAATTTATCGTTTAATTGATACGGCGGGTATTCGTAAGAAGAAAAACGTTGATTATGGGGCGGAGTTTTTTGGTATTAATCGGGCTTTTAAAGCTATTCGCCGTGCGGATGTAGTTTTGATTGTTATTGATGCGGTGGATGGGATTACAGAACAAGATCAAAAACTAGCGAATCGTGTTATAGAAGAAGGAAGGGCAGCGGTTATTGTTGTTAATAAATGGGATGCGGTAGATAAAGATTCTTATACCATTTATGACTATAAAAAACACGTTGACGACCGTTTTTATTTCTTAACTTGGGCAGACAAGATTTTTGTTAGCGCCTTGACAGGACAGCGGGTGGAAAAAATACTTGATTTAGTGGATACTGCCGCAGAAGAGCATTCTCGTCGAGTTAGTACTTCGGTAATTAATGAAGTAATTCAAGAAGCAATTACTTGGCACTCTGCCCCCACTACCCGCCAAGGAAAACAAGGCAAAGTTTATTATGGTACACAAGTTAGAACTCAGCCACCGACTATTACCCTATTTGTGAATGATCCTAAACGTTTTACCGAAAATTATCGCCGTTATATGGAACGTCAATTCAGAATTTCTTTAGGCTTCACTGGCACTCCTATGCGTTTATTATGGCGAGGCAAAAAGGTTCGTGATGTGGAAAACAGAGGAGCAAATCGCGCTGTTAAAGTTTAGGAATTCTCAACCATGGATTTATTGCGATCGCTGCCTATTGGTCTTTATTTAGAACAACCTGTAACTTGGTTACATAATCTAGATCCTAGGGTTAAGCTAGCTTGGTTAATGAGTTTTTTAATTACCCCTATTTTAGCTAATCCTTTTTGGCGTTTAGGTTTAACGGCACTACTAATTTTACTAACTATTTCTGCTGCCATTCCCCTAAGAGTTTGGCGACAGCAAATGGGTTGGTTATTGACCCTTTGTTTATTTATTTTTGTCATTACTTGTATTACTCCTGATGGTTTGGCTGTTGAACATACTAACCGCCTTCCTACCCAGGAATTAACTTTTCCTGCCTCAACTACCCCAGAAAAAGGAGCTGATAATCCTTGGTATAATCCTTGGGGCTGGGGACAAAACAAAGTTCAGGAAAAAGCGCCGCAAATCTCTAACAAACCTGATAGTTATCGCTATGTTATTTTTGAAAAAGGTAGGGTAAAAATAACCCGACGCTCTCTGGATTTAGGCATTAGGGTTAGTACAATCTTCTTCACTTTAATTTATAGTACTAACCTTTATCTTTTAACTACTGCCCCGGAAGAAATTACGGCGGGTTTAGAAGATTTGATGCTTCCTTTGCGACGCTTTAAAATACCTGTAACTGAAATTGCTCTAACTTTAACTCTTTCTTTACGCTTCATTCCTTTAGTATTAGAAGAAGTACAAAATTTAGTCCGTTCTATTCGTACTAGAGCTATTAACTGGAAAAAGTTAGGTATCCGCAAAAGTTTACAAGTTTGGTTAATGGTGACCGAAAAACTTTTAGAAAACCTGCTTTTACGAGCAGAACAAATTGCAATCGCCATGAATATACGCGGCTTTACCACCCCCAATACCCACCGTGTTATTTGGCATCAATTACGCTTAAGCTGGAGAGATTGGTTAACTTTAGCTGGTTTGTTCTTTTTCTGGAGTGCTAGGTTTATTTGGGGAGGGATGAACATTTATCATTGAACATTCATCATTTATCAGTGAAGAAAAGCTTTTAATGATTCCTTGGTAAAACTTTTCTTAACCTATGAACATGAATAGTGATTATCAATTTAACTATTATTTTCAAGGGCCTTGCGACGCAACTCCTGTTCTTTTCCTCCATGGCTTTATGGGGAATAGTCAAGTTTTTCAAGCTGCTATTTCTCTGCTTAAAGACCAGTTTTTTTGTTTAGCAGTTGATTTACCCGGCCATGGAAAAACTCAAGTTTTAGGAGAAGATGAAAGCTATTCCATGGCTAATACGGCTTTAGGTTTAAAAAGCTTGTTAAGTGAATTAAATCTCAAACAGGCTTATGTAGTTGGTTATTCTATGGGAGGAAGATTAGCTTTATATCTGGCGCTCAACTTTCCTCAATATTTTCCTAAAGTAGTTTTAGAATCAGCTTCTCCGGGTTTACAATCTTCCTCGGCAAGGAAGGAGAGAATTAAACGCGATCGCCAGTTAGCAGAGGAGTTGGTTGAAGGAGATTTCGCGGAGTTTATAACTCGTTGGTATCAAAATCCTTTATTTAATTCTTTAATCAGACAGCCCAAATTTCCGCAATTAAGGGCCATGAGATTAGAGAATAATCCCCTCGAACTAGCTAAATCTCTACAATATTTAGGTACAGGAACTCAACCTTCTTTATGGTCACAACTTTCTAAGCATAATAACCCTTTACTCTTATTAGTAGGAGAGGGCAATCACAAGTTCAGAAATATTAATCAAAAAATGGCTAACCTTTGTCCTACAGCCCAACTAAAAATAGTTCCTAACTGCGGTCATAACATTCATTTGGAGAATCTTGAGTTCTTTGTTGACAGCGTTGCTAAGTTTTTTGCTAATAGAAGCGTGGAAAAGTGGAAACAAAGCGACAACAACCAAGTAACTGAAAAATGCTCCCCAGCTCCCCAGCTCCCCAGCTCCCCATCATTCCCAAGAATCCAAATCAAGAGCCTTTGAACCTCCCCTTTCTAACTGTTGTAAAACCTTGCCCAACTGAGTCCAAATTAGCCAGCCAATTAATATAGTTAAAAACAGAGAAAGTCCGTAGGATAACCAGGGTTCAAAGCCAAAAATTTCTACTCCCGCAGCAAGAAAGATACAAATTCCTGCACATATACCCAAATAGGGCAAAAATAACTGAAAACCTTGTAAATCAGCTAAAGTATTACTCTTACGATCCTTTGACCATTGTTGTACTTTTTCTTTGAGAGTGCTTTCAAAAGCGACACCGCTAGTCATGCCAGCAAATAAACCGAAAACAAGTAAAAAATAAGGCGGTTCAGGAAAAAAGTACATAGATTATGATCTTTAAATTAGTTTTTCTGGCTTTACTTCACTGCTGTAGGAATTAAAGCTGTCACTCTCTCGGCTGAGATCTCTCTCAAAGCACTTAGAGCAACATTAAATAATTTACCCGGTTTTAGGTCATCTTTGACTAAATTCCACAACCTCTGCACTTCTTTGGTGTGGAGTTGATCATCTTCTACTAAGGCTAGTATAAGTTGATCTCTCAAGTAACGCCCTTCTTCAGACATGAGGTATTGTAACCCTAGTTGTGCTGTGGGTAGAAGATCGAATTGATGATCAGAACGGGCGATCGCAATCATATTTTCTAAACGTTCCCATTGAAATTTCCCATCTTTCAATAAAACTTCTACTAACCTACGTCTCAAGCCTGGAGAATTTCCGGTTAGTAGCTGGCGAGAGACATAGGGATAGGCAACCTCGACAATTTTAAAGTTAGGGTCTAAACTGAGGGCTAGGCCCTCTTGAGTAACCAGGGAACGAATAATTAGAGCGAATTTAGCTGGAACCCGGAAGGGATACTCATACATCAACTGAGAAAAATCATCAGTGATCGTTTTGAAGTTGAAGTCTCCTACACTTTCTCCTATGGCATTGCCCAACACCCTCTCTAAAGCAGGGACAATAGGTAGAATATCAATATCAGGAGTTAAGAAGCCTAGTTGGACATAATCTTGAGCTAAAGCGTAGTAGTCTTTATTAATAAGGTGAACTACTGAAATAGCTAAGGTTTCTTTGGTGACTTCATCTAATTGATCCATCATGCCGAAGTCAATGAAAGCCATGCGCCCATCGTAGGTGGCGAAGAGGTTTCCGGGATGAGGATCAGCATGGAAGAAACCATGTTCCAATAATTGGCGTAAGCCAGAAGTAACACCAATTTTAATAAAACTTTGGGGATCTAAACCCGCCGCTTCAATTTTGGCAATGTCCGTCAACTTAAAGCCGTCAATCCACTCTAAAGTCAAGACGCGGGTATTGGTATAACGCCAATAAATGGCAGGAACTTTAACATCTGGATCATCAGCAAAATTAGTAGCAAACTTCTCGCCATTACGGGCTTCGTTGATGTAGTCAATTTCTTCAAACAGTTTCTTACCAAACTCATCCACAACTAAGTTGAGATCATGACCTAAGTTGAGGGGTAATAAAGGCGCGAACCAACTCGCTGCCCAACGCATAATGTAGAGGTCAAGGGTTAAAGTAGGTAAAAGATTTGGTCTTTGTACCTTAATAGCAACTTTTTCTCCTGTATGCAAAACGCCGCGATAAACCTGTGCTAAACTCGCTGCCGCCACAGGATGAGGAGATATTTCCCGATAAGCTTCGGCGACGCTACGTCCTAATTCTGATTCGATTTGGGCAAAGGCAATCTCGTTAGGAAAAGGAGGTAACTGATCTTGCAGTTTAATTAACTCTTCTAAAAAATCTTTACGAATTAAGTCTGGTCTGGTAGAAAGGGCTTGACCTACCTTAATAAAAGTCGGCCCTAAATCTGTGAGGATGTGTCGTAGTTGAATTGCTCTTTTATATTTATGCTTCTCTTCTTTGCCAAACCATTTATCCCATTGAAGACCAAAAACAAATCGACCGAAAAGCCAGATAACAGTTAAAGTTCGCCAGATCACTAACCAAGGTCGATAACGATATTTCTGGGCTATTTCTTGAGCATTATAGCGTTGGCGCTGTTGTTGTTGAGAAGAAACTGTTTGATATTGACTCACGAATCTTCTGGAGCCTCTCTTTTAAACAATATTTAATGAAATTTTACTTTTAGTATACAAGATTTAGTATACAAAATTACACAATTCTGCTATCAGAGTGAAATAATCCCAATAGCATGATGCTATAACTGCATACGTTACTGAGCTTTTACTCACTTCCCAGTCGGCTTTCTCATTTGTGAATATAGACGCTACAATAGGTAAATACCTTTGTACTAATATATTCTTGTTTCTAAACTGCGAGACTGCTACCAATATCCGAGGAATGTTTACAATAAAAAAAGGTTTTCCTAGATAAATAGCTTCAGTAAGATTAAATACAAAGTAACTAGTTTCAGTTTTTTAAAAAAAGTAAAAATTAACTAACACTTCTTGAGGCGCTAATGGCTGCGACAACAATCACCAACAACTCCGACAAGGAAAAAGCACTCAGCTTAGTATTACAGCAAATTGAGCGTAACTTTGGCAAAGGTTCAATTATGCGCTTAGGAGATGCTACCCGTATGAGGGTAGAAACAACTTCTAGCGGCGCATTAACTTTGGATCTAGCCCTTGGTGGCGGTTTACCCAAAGGAAGAGTTATTGAAATTTATGGACCGGAAAGTGCGGGTAAAACAACCTTAGCCCTCCATGCCTTAGCAGAGGTACAAAAATCTGGTGGGGTAGCTGCTTTTGTTGATGCAGAACACGCCCTTGATCCTGTCTACTCTGCGGCTTTGGGAGTAGATATTGAAAACTTGTTGGTTTCTCAACCGGATACAGGAGAATCTGCTTTAGAAATTGTTGATCAACTAGTACGTTCTTCGGCAGTAGATATTGTTGTTATCGATTCGGTTGCCGCTTTGGTTCCCCGTGCAGAAATTGAAGGGGAAATGGGAGATACTCAAGTCGGTTTGCAAGCTCGTTTAATGAGTAAGGCACTACGGAAAATTGCTGGTAATATTAGTAAGTCTGGTTGTAGCGTTATTTTCCTCAACCAACTACGACAAAAAATTGGTATCACCTATGGCAGTCCTGATGTGACCACAGGAGGTAATGCCCTCAAGTTTTATGCTTCTGTGCGTTTAGATATTCGTCGCATACAGACCCTGAAAAGAGGCACTGAAGGGGATTATGGCATTCGGGCAAAAGTTAAGGTAGCCAAAAACAAGGTTGCCCCTCCTTTCCGCATTGCTGAGTTTGATATCATTTTTGGTCAAGGTATTTCTAGTGTTGGCTGTCTTTTGGATTTAGCAGAACAAACTGATGTGGTGGTACGCAAAGGTGCTTGGTATAGCTACAAAGGCGAGAATATTGCTCAAGGGCGCGATAATGCTGTTAAACACCTAGAAGATAATCCTGAAATTGCTTTGGAAGTGGAGCAACAGGTACGGGAGAAATTAGACATGGGGGCAGTGGTTTCTGCTAATTCTGTTAAACCTTTAGAAACCGAATCTAGTTCGGAGACAAATGGTTCTGCTTCTGCTGGCAAAAGATCCAGGAAGTCTAAGAAGTCTGAGACAGATTCTGAGGAGTAATTATTAATTGCTAGTGGCTAGTGGCTAGTGGCTAGTTGTTTGAGGGCGGGTTTATTTAGTTTGAGGTTGATCTCGAAATTTGAATTGAAACCCGCCCCTACGAAACCTATACCTCTTTGCATATTCAGCAAAAAATAATATCCATTCTGAAGAAACTACAATTAATTTAGAACGTTTGTACTGGAAAATTTTGTTAAAACGGTAAAAAAGAGCAATAACACCCTTGAAAAATCGCTTTTAAGGACGCACCTTTTCCACCTCATACATAATATCATGTCGAGGGAGAAAAATGCAATAGGTCATAAAAATGATAGCTAATCTGCCACTTTCAACCAACAACTGTACACCTTGCTATTTCCATAGACATCAGTTATCACTGATCATTGTAAGGCTTGCCTTTGCCGCAGGCATTATTGATAACTGATCATTGATAGCTTTTCATGGTTCAAACTTCTCCTTCCCCTAATGAAATTGCCGAAGCCTTAGAAACCCCTGTAGACTTTAGCTTTGACCTTCCTGACCCAGAAGACGAAGAAATTGAAGAATTTGATTTTCAACAGCAATTAGATATTGCTTGGAAGGTTTGCGAACGCTTTGATTTGCAAACTGATATTTGGCGAGGGAGAATTTTACGTTCTATACGCGATCGCGAGAAGAAAGGCGGCGAAGGGAGAGGGGAAGGTTTCATTAATTGGTTGAAGCAACGGGAATTTACCAAAAGCCAGGCCTACTCTTTAATTCAATTAGCTAATAGTGCCGATACCCTTTTGGAAGAAGGACAACTTGATCCTGAAGCAATTAATAATTTCAGTAAGCGGGCTTTTGTAGAGACAGCGAAATCTGCTCCGGAAGTGCAGAAGTTAGTTAGCGAAGCCGCCCAACAAGGGGAACATATTACCCGGCGAGAGGTTAAGCAACTTTCTGATCAATGGACAGCTATGAGTTCCGATTTGCTACCGGAGGAAGTGAAGGAGAAAGCCGCCGAAGGTTCTCTTCCTCCCCGTCATCTCGCTCCCTTGGTTAAGGAGATGGAAAAGTTACCGGATTTGCATCTTAAGGAGATTCAAAGAGAAATTGCTGCTAATCCAGAGGTGGATACAGTAAAAACCTTAACTACCGATGCCCGTAACTTAGCTAAATATCTTGATGCCGCAGCACAGGTACAAACCTTAAATAGAGCTTCTTTAGATTTGGAGTTAGCTTTGGAGGAAGCGTTGCGTTTAGATTGCTTAAACACAGCCGCAGACTTAGTTAAACAAGCCACCAACTTAGAACAAACCGTAGCCAAATTATTTACTACCTGGAAGCGTTTAGGCAACCTTGCAGACCGTTTATATGTAGATACTGGGGCAAGTAACCCTCACCTGCGATCGCTCCTTACTTGTCTAGAAACTTTGACTAATGAAGTGATTGAGGTGCATTTAGATGATGCTGGGGATAATATAGTACGGCTGCGGGTTATGGATGAGTCTGGTCAAAAGTAACAAGTAATAAGTTTGGACAGGATATAGTAAGGGAGATGGGGGGAAATTAAAGTCCGTTACCGATGAGAATGAAGGGCGACCAATAATAGGGATGATTAAGACCACTAACAAAAGTAGGGTGGGCAAAAGAAGGTCACAGTAAAAATTAGTTGGTAACCCAATTATCTTTGCCCACCATTAGTTAATAAGCTACTTCATGGCAGAGCGATTGCCAGAAATCCAGCTTATTAACCTTAGTAAGATAAGGTGGGCAAACATAGGTGAATTTTTGATGCTTGTTATATCCCAAATCCTGTTTAAATAGCATAAGTTATCGGTGAGGGTAGGGAGTAGGGTTGGCGCACTTCCTTGCCGTAGGCTACAGGCAGTAGGGTTTGAAAACTTTTTCGGTGAATTTTGTATTTGGTTTTTAATAACCGGATTTGGTATAAGTAATGGCTCAAGGCAGATTTGAACTGCCGACCTTGGGCTTATGAGTCCCCTGCTCTAACCAACTGAGCTACTGAGCCGTAATATTAACAACAGTTTTTGATTCTAACATAAGAAGGGCTTTTCTTTCCAATCTTTCCAATTTTTTGCAAAAAAAAAGGGGGAGTCCTAAGACTCCCCCTTTCTTTTTTAGCTATTTTAGCTATTAAGTTAAATTAGCGTTTCTGTAAGTAAGCCATTGGGTTAACAGCACTCTTACCACCAGGATGAACTTCAAAGTGTAAGTGAGGTCCTGTACTATATCCAGTACTACCCATATCAGAAATATGCTGACCTTGTTCCACTTTTTGTCCGCTTCTGACCACAACGCGGCTATTGTGACCATAGCGAGTCATCGTCCCATCGGGGTGACGAATTTCTACTAAGTTACCATAACCACCAGAGTTCCAGCCGGCTGTAATAACTTCTCCAGGACCGGAAGCAACAATAGGAGTTCCAGTTGGAGCAGCAATATCAATACCTTTGTGCATTCTTCCCCAGCGCATACCGTAACCGGAAGTGAGAACACCCTTAGCCGGCCAGCTATGGCGACCATTCCAAAGATCAGGACTATCAGGAAGATACTCATCTGGTGCGGCTAGAGGAGGTAAGTCAGGGCTGACCACCTCTCCCACTGGAGGCTTAAGCAAGGAATTGTAAGTATCAGCCGGAGCAGGGGCTACTGCCACAGTTTTTGGTTCTTCGGCAACGACTGTTTCCTCTTCTTCTTGAACAGGAAGTGTTACTGGTATAGAAATAGCTGCATTAGCATTAGGCTTTTGAACAGATATTGGGCTGAGGGAATTAGCTGTAGGTGCTGTTACTTCAACTTTTTCTGTTTTCTCAGTAGAAGTTGGTACTGGTATGGAGCTAATATCACTCAGAATCGGCTTTTGAACAGGCTGCCTACTAATAACATTTTCCCGCAGATCCTGTACCTCTACCACTAAAACTTGACCATTGCTACGGTCTGTTTGCCACTCAGTATTAATCTGTGCAGCAACTTCAGTTCTAGAAGAAGTCTCAGCAGAAGCGACAAGAGTATTAACTTGCTGCTGAGGTTGGTATTGAGCTTGTAGCCTGACAATATCTTGCTGTAGGGGAGACTGGTTTACCTCCACCTCTTCTACAGTATCTTCTGGTTTGTTGCTAGTCACTCCAGGAAGAGTATTAACAGCGACTGTACTATTATCAAGGCTCTGGCGAGCGCTCCGAGCAATTTGAGGATTGGGAATAGTTATTGCTTGGTTAATAACTATTCGGTTCGGGTTATCAAGTTGATTAGCCTCAACTAACTCTGTTAAACTTAAACCATACTGGCGAGCAATTTCGTCAACGGTTTCTCCTGGCCTAACACGATGCACTTTTGTTGCTTCTGTTGCTACGGTTACCGGGGGAACAACTACCGGAGTTTCTGTAGCTACTTCCGACTCAGCTTCTGGCTGTGCTTGAGGTGTAGGAACTGGAATTGCAACAGGAACTTGGCTAGCGGCTTCTGGTTGTACCGTAACTGAATTTTCTGGCTGGGGTACGGGAATAATTACTGATTGTGGCTCTTGGAGAGTAGATGGTGAAGCGGCTATTTGAGGAGCCTTAATTTGCTCAGTTGGCTCTTGGTCTGTCTGTAGCTTAGCTAAACTATCTTTTAGCTTGCCCTGCTCCTGCTTAAGGTTTTCTAGGGCTGTTTCTTGTTTGTTTTTCAGTAAAGTATCTACTTCACCAGGGATAGTTACTAATTCACCTTCAGCAACAGAGGATTCAATTTCTTCAGACTCTATTCCATAGTCTTGAGATAAAGAGGCTACTGTTTCGCTAGCTTCTACCTGATGAACAATACCGTTGGTTTCAGGAATATCTAAGCTCTGCCCTACAGAAAGGTTAGAAGTAGGAGCAATTTGATTAGAAGCAGCTATTGCTTCAGGAGTTACTTGATATGCTTTAGATATTTGCCAGAGAGTTTCCCCGGATTTAACTTCATGGTGATGATAGCTTTGGGGAACCTTCGCGATTTCTTGCTCCGACTCTATTTCAAGAGTAGGTTGGACAACAAAATCTTGGCTTTCTACTAAAGCTTCTTCTGTTTCTTCCACAACAGAGAGGTTTTCTACCTCTTCTTGGGTAGAAACAGCCGCAGTTTCCCAATCTGGTGTGGTTGAGCCGCTATCTACTTCTTCTGGTGTAGATAGTGTGTCAGCCAAAGAGGATTCAGCAGCTACTGCTTCATCACTTTGACCAGGTAGCAATACACCTGTTGCGCCCATGGAAATGGCTAAACCAATCATGGCAGCAGAGGTGAAAGCTCGGCGGTTACCTTCATTAGAAACAAGGGTGTCTTCAGTAAGAACTTTTTGAGAGAGATTGGCCAAATCTCCTAAAGAGTCTACTGGACAGGGATTAGTAGGTTTAGCCTTCTGGGTAAACAAGCGTTTCAAAAACGACCTCCTAAGTTGTGTGACGAGCGCTTAACTGTCCGGTGTGGGATGATGCTTTTATCTAATTCGATAGAGATAAATTGCATCCGGAAGTGATGTTAATCACTGACTGTAAATATACATTGAGTAAGGCACAAGGGAAAGATTACCCTGGTTTTTGAATTTCGACAAGTGTTGGTTAGGAAATTAATTTCTTTCGCCTAGTGCTTTTGTTAGTAGACCCTATGAAAGGTGACAGTTTTAAACGCTTTAATTAATTTGATGTTTACGGTGTTTCCTGGTTGATTTTAAGTATTCACTAGCTAATAGTTCTAGAAATTAGTGTATGAGACTACATACCCCTTTAAACAATATAGCTCCGGAACAAAACTTAAACTCAAAGGTCAATAATAGCAGTTACTAGTTAAAAGACAACAAATTGGCTAGTTCAGTAACAAGGGAAAGATTTAGATACAGTTAGCTACGAAATACCCTACTGATGGTTGTATTAAATGACTTACTTTCTGTAGCTAGAGACAGTTCAAATCCTTGTCTGGCTTGGAGTCAGTGTTAAGCAAATAAGCTGCTTAAATATCTACTTAACCTTCCTGTAATGATGACAAAAATTTATCTCCTAAGTTCCTCAACTTAAGCTAGGTTTCATAGATATTTCTTATCGGAAAAGCTGTATTTAGTATTCTATATAACTGATAAGTCAGATGATTAGAGTTTCTAAACTCTTGGATAACAAATCTTAAGGGGATAATTTGTCAGCAGCAGAGAAACTAATCCTAGTTTCACTTTCCTCTTAACTTAGGGGCATTAGCTATATATGAATAGATATAGATGAAGCCCTACTTAATACAGTTCTAAAAACGGTATATGCCCTCTTTGCTAGGTGCATTTGGATATAGAGAGATAAGAATACTAAGAAGTTATATAGATAAAGATTGTTAACTACAGCCCAATTGTCGGCGTGCTTCAAACAACCCCACAGCAGCACTAACGGAAAGATTTAAACTACGTACTTTCGGTTGACTCATCGGTATGAAAACCATTGTTTGGCAAATTTCCATGACGGTTTGAGGTAAACCCTGAGTTTCGCTGCCAAACAACAACCAGTCACTGGCTTGAAAGCTAAAATCTGTATAGCTTTGGACTCCGCGTACACTAAAGCCAATTAATCTTCCTCCCACTTTTTGTTGGAATGCCAGAAATGCTTCCCAGTCTTGATGTTGGTGTAATTTGACATGAGGCCAGTAATCTAAACCAGCTCGCTTGAGATAGCGATCGCTAATTTCAAAGCCCAAAGGTGCAACTAAATGAAGTTCTGTCCCTGTAGCAGCACAAGTGCGAGCAATATTGCCAGTATTGGGGGGGATTTGGGGGTTGACAAGCACAAGTTTTGGCATAATCTTCTTAAGACGCACCTATTCGTTTTTCTTAGCCATAGCATCACTCTTTAGATAGTACTTTATTCTCTCTTAAGATTGATTTTATCTAAAACATTCCTTATTTCTTAAGGAAACATATAGTTTTTTTTTATAGGTATGTTTGTAAGTGGATTGATTAGAATTTCATGACTTTGAAAAAGGTGTTAAACGATTACTGATTAGTATTGAACATGGAGTCTATAAGCTTTACTGTCAGAGACTTAGCTCAAAATCAAGCCACCAGAAGCTGACAGAGTTTATCTTCCAATTCATGTTCTTGTTGAGCCATTTCTTGGCTACCTTTAGCTAGTATTTGTGAAATAGTTTTTCCTTGGTTGTATTGTTTCAACCATTGCTGGGCAGTGTTACCTTCTCGGAAAATTTTCTTTAAGGGAGAGAGAAAACAGCTATAACCATTTTTCTTCGCAACAGGCCAGACTTGTTGATAAATTTGTTCCAGCCACTCTTGGGCCAAAATCGGTTGACCATCTTGCCAGTGGTGTAGCTGGGCTTCAAGACTATTAACGGCTACGGCTTGTTCATTAGCATTAGTTAAAACGATTAACTCTTCTGGAGAAAACTTACTACTCACTAAAGGATCAAGACTAGGGTCAGAGAACATTTGTTTTAAACGCGCTTCCAACAAAGCCATAACTGCTAGTAAAGCGAGAGGATCTACCATTAAGTCGCAAATCCTCAATTCTAAACGATTAAGGTTATAAGGACGGCGATCACCATTTGGTCTTACAGATGACCAAAGATGGCGAACATTTCGCATTGTTCCTGCTGATAATTGTTCTTCAGTCCACCGGATGAAGTGAGAGTGACTTTCAAACAAAGGTACGTGGGCAGGAGTTTGAGGGAAGGTATGCCAGCGTGTGGAATGGTAACCTGTCGCTTTACCTCCCAAAAAAGGAGAAGAAGCGCTCAAAGCCAGGTAAAGAGGTGCTTCAACTCTAATTAACCGACAGGCCTTCATTAATAATTCTGGGTCGTCAATACCGACATTAATATGGATGCTGGCCGTAACAACCGTTGTGCCGTAGGTTTTTTCGATGTAGCTATGATAAGGATTTTTTGGATCAGAACGATAAAAGCGGCTAGTATCTCCTAAAGATAAAGTACTACCGGGAATTAAAGTATAGTTACCTAACTTTTTTAAATAATTTCTCAGATTTTGTCGCGGACGTACCAAGGCGCAAAGCAAGCGATCATAACAATATAAAGGTGCGGTAGTATATTCCACATTACGACTGTCTGGTTCCCGTACAAAGCCTTGTAAGTCGGCAACAATACGGTCTGATAGACCGACAATTTCTCCTTGAGGAGTGCCGGTATACATTTCAACTTCAAAGCCTTTGGATAGTAGCACGATATTTTCACCTGATGAACTAAAGACGGCCAGCAGTCTACAAAGAAATTTTCAAAGGGCAGCTAGTCCACTCTCTAAGTCTAGACTACTAAAGATCATTCCCGTTTGTCCTTTGCCTAAAGTGAGAAAGCTTGTCGGGAACAGATTGATTTTTTACATCTGAAGTTAGATAGAACTAGGTAAGGTTATGGGAGTTAGTTTAAGAATTTTCCAGGATATGAGCATTAATATTAGCTATCTATCTATCATGACATGGGCAGTACCGATTGCTTTGATTGTTGTTGGGGCATTAGCTGGCATTATTTTTGAGAAAATAATTCTCAAGAAGATGGTGGCAATTACTCGCAGGACTACTTCAAAAATCGATGACCGATTGTTCCTTTCTTTACGAGGTATCGGTTTAATTTGGTTCTTTTTGGCTGGTCTTTATGGTGCAGTTTTGTTTAGTAAGCTGAACGCGGATAGTGCGGCTTTTCTTGAAAAAATACTTTTAGTCGTTATTACTTATTCTTTCGCTTTATTTGCTTCTAGAGTGATTGTTGTTGTCATTAGTTTGTTGTTGAAG
Organism: uncultured cyanobacterium; assembly: GCA_963793425.1. GTDB lineage: Bacteria > Cyanobacteriota > Cyanobacteriia > Cyanobacteriales > CAWCAG01 > CAWCAG01. The sequence continues at coordinate 1,536,434 of CAWCAG010000005.1, forward strand.
AAGTTTCCTAGTATACCTACTTCTCTAACTTCTAATTTAGTGAGAATTATCATTTTTGGTTTCACAACCTTAGTTGTTTTACAAAATTTAGGTATTGATATTACCACAATAATTACTACTCTAGGGATTGGTGGTTTAGCAGTAGCTTTGGCACTACAAGATACTCTATCAAATTTATTTGCTGGCTTTTATATCACTTTATCTGGACAAGTAAGGACAGGAGATTATATTAAGCTGGAAACTAGTCAAGAAGGCTATGTAATTGATATTAGTTGGCGTAACACTACAGTTAAAGAGTTACCCGATAATCTAGTAATTATCCCCAACTCTAAGTTGGCTTCAGCTATTTTTACTAACTACCATTTACCTGCCAAAAATATCACCCTAACTTTTTCTTTGGGAGTTAGTTACGAAAGCGACTTAGAGAAAGTGGAAAGAGTAACAATTGAAGTGGCAAATGAAGTGATGACAGAAGTTTGTCAAATCAAAACTGATTTTGAGCCGTTTATTTTATACGAAACATTTAATGATTTTAGTATTGATTTCACGGTATTTTTGCGAGTTAATGAATTTTTAGAAAAACGCACAGTTAGGCATGAATTTATTAAAAGATTGCACCGTCGCTATAACGAAGAAGGAATAAACATTCCTTTTCCCATCCGCGATGTGAATTTTACTCCCCACAACGGTAAAGGGGTTAAGGAAGTCATAAGTAATAATTTGTAAAGTCTTTTCGTTCCCTTGTTGCAAAAAAAATAAGCGGACAAGATTTAATCTTATCCGCTCAAATTTCTCTTTTTCATAAAGTGAATCATGCTTAGCAATCTAGTACTAGTTAATTTCGCTAGTGGATGTTCTAGGAAAAACTTGTGTGATTGCCGCAGCAGTATTTTGAATTATTGCTAATTCAGACCTGATTTTACTTAACAAGACAAGAGAGTGAGGATGTAATCACTAATTTAGCCAAGTAGTGAGGTAAATACTTGGTCAAATTACTCGGATGAACCAACATTAACACTGAGAAAACTAGACTTTGTACAATTTGCTACCATTCTCTACATATAAACGTTGATTGTCAGAGCATTTTTATATTACAAAAAAAGTAAAAAAACTGAGTTATCATCTATCAAGTGTGTTTAAGTGTGAGGAAAGTCAACCGTGTACAAACTACTATGGCAATCGCTTTTAGTTAGTCCGGCCCTGTTTGGATTAGCATTGGCAGCTAACGCTGCGGAAAACTCTGTCAGCAGTGAATATAACCAACAAGAAATTACGGATACTGAAGTATCTCCGGAACTAAATTTTGCAGCATCCGAAGAAACTTCCATTGCTCAGTCTGATACCAGTGAAATGATTGAGCAAATCAATGAATACAGTGGCGATCGCAATGCCCTTGATCAAGTAACCAGCGTTAATCAGCTTTCTGATATCGATCCATTTTGGTTCAGCGCTGTACAAAAAATGGTTGACAAATACGGCTGTATTGTTGGCTATCCCGACGGAACTTTCAAAGGACAAAGAAATATTACCCGCTACGAATTTGCAGCAGCAGTTAGCCGTTGTATGGAGTGGGTTGAAGAAAACATTGGTAGTGTAGATGGTACTGATTTAGCTACTCTACGCCGCTTAGTAGAAGAGTTTGAAACTGAACTTGCTGTATTAGGAGCCAGGGTTGATGACTTAGAAGGGCGTGTTGCTTTTGTTGAGGATAATCAATTCTCCACCACAACCAAGTTGTCTGGTGAAGTTATTATGCAAGTATCCGATGAATTTGGCGGCACTGCGGATAACAACACTGTTTTTCAAGATAGGGTTCGTTTAACCCTCAATACTAGCTTCACTGGGCAAGATACCCTAGTTACCCGTTTAGCGGCTGGAAACGGTTCTGCTTATGGTGTTGATGGCAGCAGTGAAGGAACTTTAAGCGTTGCTACTTTTGTTCCTGGTGGCGGTGGTAACAATGTCCAAATGGACTGGTTAGCTTATTACTTCCCCTTCGGACAGTCTCAAGTGTACATCGCTGGTTTTAATGGTATTCATAGCGATTATGTTAATACCATTAACCCCTACTTTGAAGACTATGACGGTGGTAATGGCGCTTTGACAGCCTTCGCTTCAGAAAGCCCCATTTATCGCATCGGTTTTGGCTCCGGTGCAGGTGTTAACTTTGGAGTTGGCCCCGCCACCCTAACCTTGGGTTACTTAGCTGCGGAGGGAGAAAGCCCTGGTTTAGGTCAAGGTTTGTTTAATGGTGACTATGCAGGCTTGGCACAGCTAGATTTTAACCTGGGCGACAAACTAGGTATTGGTGTCACCTACGTCAACAGCTACAATGCTTCGGGTGGAATATTTTCTGGTGTAACAGGTTCCTTCGGTGCTAATAACCCTGCTGGTTCACTGGTAGGCACTACTTTCTCTTCATCTCCTGCGGTTGTTAACGCCTATGGTGTAGAAGCTGCTTTCCAACTCGCTGACACAATTTCTATCAGTGGTTATGGTATGTACGCTGATGTCATTGATGTCCTCAACGCTGCTGGAGACAACGAAGTTTGGAGTTATGGTGGCGGTATTGCCTTTGCTGATCTTGGTAAAGAAGGAAATCTTTTAGGCATCTTTGCTGGGGCGCAACCTTATGCCGGAAGCCTTAATGCTACTGTAACCAGTAATGATATTCCTCTCCATGTGGAAGGTTTCTACAAGTACCAGGTAAATGACAACATTTCCATTACTCCTGGTGTAGTTTGGGTGACAAACCCCAACCAAAGTGAAGCTAATTCCGATCTCTTCATCGGTACTCTTAGAACCACCTTTACTTTCTAAAAGAGTTGGTTTAGATAATTAGATTTTGCTCGCAAAAGCCCTGTGTATGCAGGGCTTTTTTTGTCTGCTAGCCACTAAAGTTTATACTGCTGGAATACTTCAGTCGCTGCCTTATGTAACAAAGAATGGCGATAAATCAATCCGGACATATTCTGGGAATAACCACCACCTATCACACAAGCAACAGGATATCCTGCACTGATACAAGTAGTTAAAACTTGCATTTCTCGCCGATAAATTCCCATATCTGTGAGGGCTAACTTCCCCAATCTATCTTCTACATGAGTATCTACCCCGGCATCATAAATAATTAAATCTGGTTGCACTTTTGCCAATAACTCAGGTAAATGTTGAGCCAAAATTTGTAAGTAACTCTCATCATCTAAACCCATAGGCAAAGGTATATCTAAATCGCTGCTTTGTTTATGATGAGGAAAGTTAGCTTCGCAGTGCATCGAAAAAGTAAATACCCTGGGGTCGTCCTGAAAAATATAAGCAGTACCGTCTCCTTGGTGTACATCTAAATCGACAATTAAAACTTTATTTACTAATCCCAATTTCTGTAAAACTCGCGCGGCGATCGCTAAATCATTAAAAATACAAAACCCTGAACCATAGCTAGGAAAAGCATGGTGTGTCCCACCAACTGTATTACAAGCTAAACCTCTTTTTAAAGCTAGCTGTGCGGTTAATATTGTCCCCCCAACTGCTGTACAAGTACGATTTGCTAATTCCAGACTCCAAGGTAGCCCGATGCGCCTCTGGGCTTTGGGTTCTAAATTTCCTGAACAGTAAGCTGCAACGTAATCAGGAGTATGTACTAATTTTAGCCATTCCTGAGATGCCGGTTCGGGAGTTTCTATTTGCGATCGCTTAACAATCTTTTTCGCCAGTAGGTATTGATATAAGCCCCCAAACTTCGGCATCGGAAAGCGATGTCCTTCTGGTAAAGGGGCAACATAATGGGGATGATGTATAACAGGCAGCATTTATTCAGTTATAGATAAGCAAATGATGCCTACAATTAGTGGCAAACCGTTCTTAATCAGGAAGAGCAAATCCTGTACGAGGATCGCGGATATATAAACCTAGTACCAAAGAGTTCATCACTGTATCCCAAACAGGGATTAACTTTTCTGCTTCATCAGCCCAATAATCAAAAGTAATCAAGCATTGAACTCCTGAACCCAAACCAATGCAGATACGAGAGTAGGCTTCTCGATCTTCTTGAGGATCAATAAACTTAATTTGAGTCCAGACAACGCGGGCGGTTTGACGCTTTAGCTGAACAATGTCTCCTCGTTCAATAACATCGCGGCTTTCATCCTTAATCACCTTTTTCAAAAGGGGAACTAGAGGAAATTCCTTCCAGTTACCGGGGGGCAAAAGGTTGAAAGAAGCTTCTAAGCGACAATTATCATCAGGGGGTTTACCATCTAAGAAGCGAAATGATTTTTCATCTGGTTCAAAATGCCAATCATGGGGAACATCAAAGCGTAACGCCCCTCTTCCTGCGACAAAAATCCGATTTCCTGGTTGCGATTGCCAGCGATGGTTTTCTTCTAGCTCCAGAGTTTCTTTGATCCACCGACTTTTTTTCTTACGTTTAGACACGGCTGCCCTAATTTTGACCTACTTTGCTTATTTTAGAGCTTACTCAGAAAAACAGGAAAGAGAGAAGAGGAAAAGCTATGTACCTCATGTGGCTTAGAATTACTATAAGTGTTCAGCATTAAACTCAATTGATGAAAAAGCACCACTTCAATATTGATAGAGTTCAAGAGCCGATTATTCAAGCCCCACCTGATATTAAGAAGTTAATCGAGGGAGTTTTAGCTTTAGAAAAAGAGCGACTCCACCAAAAAGTACCGCGCAATATTAATGAAGATATTCTCAAAATAATTAAAGACGTTGTGCAATGATCTTAACATCAATTAGGTTGTGTAATTTTCGCCAATTTTATGGCAAAACTCCGGAAATGCAACTTTCAGCCGGGGAACATAACACTACTATATTTCACGGCAATAATGGTTCCGGTAAGACCACCTTGCTCAATGCTTTCACCTGGGCTTTATATGAACAATTTACCGCTGCTTTTGCCTCTCCACAACAGTTAATTAATAAAAGAGCAATTACTGAAGCTGATTTTGGTCGTTCTGTAGATTGTTGGGTAGAAGTAATGTTTGAGCATGAACATAAACGCTATCAAGTAAAACGCCAATGTTATGCCCACAATACAGGGGAAAAAATCAACTACAGCGATACAAAATGTTTTATGCAAATTGCTGGGGATGATGGGCGTTGGTATCCGCCTTTAGAACAACCGGAAGATGTTATTGGCAGAATTTTGCCCGTTAGTTTACATCACTATTTCTTCTTTGATGGTGAACGCATTGATCGCTTTTTTCGTCAGGATGGTAAAAGTAGTGTTGCTGAAGATACTAAGGAGTTGATTGGGGTTAAGGTCTTAGATCGGGCTATTGAGCATTTAAAAAAAGCTAAACGCAAACTGCAACAAGAACTGCAATCTGTTGGTGATTTAGAAATAAAGCAACTTTTACAAGCACAAAGCAAGTTAGAAAACCAAAGCGATCGCCTCGAAACTAGACAAGGAGAAATAGAGACTAAATTAGCTCAGCAAGAAGAGTTTAAACAAGCTATTAATAAGCAGCTTTTAGAGTTAAGCGGTGCAGTAGAGTTGCAAAATCAGCGAGAGCAATTAGAGGAAAGAGAAAAGTCTCTACGCCATACTTTAGTGGAGAAACAAGAAAGTCTGAAAAAAATTATCTCTACTAATGGTTATACGGTTTTCTTAGAGCAGCTATTAAGGCAATCAAGTTCTATTATTGGCACAATGCGAGGTAAGGGAGAGTTACCGACAGGAATTAAAAAACAATTTGTTCAGGAATTATTAGAGCAACATCGTTGTATTTGTGGTGGAGAACTTTTAAAAGGAAGTGAAACTCGTAAAGAAGTAGAAACTTGGCTCGATAAAGCAGGAGTTGCTGATGTCGAAGAAGCGGCCATTCGCTTAGAAACCCAAGCAGGAGAAATGGAACAGAGAATTCCTCAATTTTGGCAAGAAGTTGATCTCCGGCAAGCTAATATTGAGCAAGCCAGGACAGAATTAGGGCAGATTGATGAGCAGTTATTTACTATTAGTAAAAAGCTAAGAAATTATCCTGATCATAATATCCAAAAGTTGCAAAAGGATTTAGAAGCAACAGAAAAGCTGATTGAACAATTAACTTTAGAAAAAGGAGGTAATCAACAGCTATTAGTTAGCTTCAACCAAGAAAACGCAGCTAAACAAAAGCAAATAGCTAAACAAAAGCTTAAAGAAGAAAAGCAATTTATTGCTCAACGCCGAATCACTGCTACCCAAGAAGCCATAGACAGAATTATGGAAGTAAAAAGACGCTTAGAAAAGCAATTTCGTCGTTCTTTAGAACAAAGAGTTCAAGAAATATTCAATTCTATTTCCTTCACTCCTTACATACCCAGATTAAGCCATGACTATGAATTATCCTTAATAGAAAACACTTCCGGTAAAGCAATTCAAGTGGCCGCTTCTACAGGAGAAAATCAGATTCTGAGTCTTTCTTTTATAAGCGGAGTTATTGATAGAGTTAGGGAATGGAGTTATCAAAATACTCTCATGGGACCTGATAGTAGTACTTTCCCCATTGTCATGGACTCACCTTTTGGTAGCTTAGATGAAATTTACCGTCGCCAAGTAGCAACCTCTATTCCTAAACTAGCTAATCAACTCATAGTTTTAGTAACCAAAACTCAATGGCGAGGAGAAGTAGCAGAGGAAATGGAGAACTATATTGGACAAGAATATGTCTTAGTTTATAACTCTCCTAAATCAGATTGCCAAGCAGATCAAATAGAAATTGCTGGACAAACTTATCCTCTGATACAACGTAGTAATAATGGCTTTGAATATACAGAAATTATTCCTGTGCAAAGGAATTAGTTACTTCCCTGCGGTCATAATTATTACTTCTTTTACCAGGACGTTCCTTAGCCTTATTAACCCTTAATTCTCTGTTCATCCATTCTGCACCATCCAATGCTTCTATAGCTTTTGATTCTTCTTCTTCTGAGGCAAAATCTACAAAACCAAAACCGCGCATACGACCAGTTTCTCGGTCAGTTGGAATTGCAACTCGCTTGACACTGCCGTAATCAGAAAAGATATATTTAACATCGTCTTCTGTTACGCTGTAGGGTAAGTTACCGATATAAATTGACATGAATTCTTTACAAGCAATCGAGCGAAAGGGACAAAGATTATTTCTCAGTTAGGAGTCGAAGTATTAACAAAATTACCAATACTTGTAATTACCTAATCTTCTTGTAAATTAACACAAATAAAAAATCAAGGAAACTACTTAGAAAAAAGTTCGGCCATTATGCTTAATTTTTACGACAAATGTAGTAAGTAAAAGGCTATCTATTTAACTCAAATTAACTAGATTAATCATTAAATTTGCTTAAGAATAATATCTATGGTGAAAAGTTCAATACTTTTACAATCTAGTTTTCTCTCTTTAACTTTGACAAGTATTTTTCTCTCTTCAAAGGTAACTGCTTTTCCTGATAGCCAAAACCATTGGGCGGCCGAATGTATCAAAGTGATGTCAGAGAGGAACTTAGTTACAGGCTACCCAGATGGCAGTTTCCGCCCCCAAGGAACTATCACTAGAACCGAGTTTGCGGTGTTAATGTTGAATGCTTTTCCTAATGCCCCCATCAAAAGAAATAAAACTACTTTCCGGGATGTACCGAGTAATTACTGGGGTTTTCAAGCTATTCAAAATGCCTACCAAAGAGCATTTTTCACTGGCTATCCTGGAGGTATTTTTCAGCCTAACCAACCTATTCCTAGAGTTCAAGCAATTGCTGTTTTAGCTGATGCTATAGATTACCCCAAACCTAGCAATGCTAATAGTATTTTGAACCAGTACTATCAAGATGCGGCACAAATTCCTAGCTATGCCCATTCTGTCATAGCTGCTGCATCCCTAAACAATCTTGTAGTTAATTATCCCCAGGTTCATCGACTAAATCCTAATCTTAGGACTACAAGGGGAGAGGTGGCTGCTTTATTATGTCGCGGCTTGCATATAGATACTATTCCGCCTCAATATATTGCTGGTATTGTTGCCAAACCTCAGCAAGTACGCCCTTTGCCAGGAAAACTAAATAATGTTCCGGTTTTTAATAGTAATAGTCCTGAATTAGTACGTACAGAAGGTATCCTCCTTTCTACCTTTCCTCCTACAAATAAAAGCTATCCTAATGCCCATCTTAACTATGCCTTTCAAGGACGTTTTGATATCTTTTCTCACCACATTGCTAGGGCAGAAACTGCTTCTCAAACCCATCCTTTATATCAAGGTATTCTGCTTCATAACCCAAGCAACCAAGCTATTACTGTGGAAATTTTGCAAGCAGCAAGTTATTTAAGTAATCCCGATGCACCTTTTGTTTCCTTACCTGATTTAGCAGATAATTCCCAAGGAGATGTTTTTTCTGGCCCAGGAGGTAGAGTTATGGGAGATATTTTACGAGGGGTTCGTCAAAGAGAATTTCCTGAGCAAATTACTATCCCCCCAACAGAAAGCAGAATCTTATTAAACCAAGCAATTCCTGTTAACCGCGCTCCGGCTTCTAACGGACGTTCAACTATGATTAGGCTGCGTAGTAATGGTATAATTCATGTTGCTAATTTAGCGAAAAAAGCTCCTCGTAATAACAACGGAACTTACCGCCCTCCTACCTTAAGTGAATGGGAACAAATGGTCACAACAGCAGATTTGGCTGGGCCAAGAGATAGTATACCTACTCCCCTCAATCCTCCTAAACATCCTACAGTTTTTGGTCGGGTAGCCGGTGTATCTCAAGGTTCTCAGTGGAAAGGAAGAATCACAGATGAAAATGCTAGTAATCTTGCTATTCCTACTCCAGGAAACAGAATTTCTTTTGTACTAGGAACTCTCCATTTAATTACTTTAGGAACGGGACAAATTCAAAGCGCACCAATGCTTGAACGTTATGCCGATACAGCTTATTTTGCTCATAGTAATTATGGAGTAGAATACAACTTAGTTCTACCTTTAAAAAATAATACTAATCAACAACAAATAATAAATATATCTTTGCAAACTCCTGTTAAAGACGAAGGAGATACAGAAAGATTATTATTCACTAATCCTCAAGATGAAAGAATATTTTTCCGGGGTACAGTTAAAGTAACTCATCAAAATGAAGCTAGTTATGTTCATTTAGTACAAAGAAGAGGACAGCAAGGAGAACCTTTATTAACTTTAAATCTACTTCCTAATGAAACCAAGGAGGTGCAAGTAGATTTTATTTATCCTCCTGATGTTACCCCGCCTCAAGTTTTGACTATTAAAACTTTATCTCATTAAAGTCACCAAAACCATAAATAGCTTTTGTGAATATAGAGAATGCTTAGTCTGACTTGAGATAGATAAAAAATACTCAAGAATAAAAACTTACTACTTAAAAAGTCATAATAATATTTCTCTAGACGGAAGATAGTTAATCAAACCTTAACTTATAATGAATTGTTAAAGCCCGTCTACATTTTTTAGAAAATTGAAGATTCTCTATAAATGTTTTTAGATAGGCTGAGTTGAGAAAAATAGATATTCTATTACATAGCTAATAAAATATCTATTTTTCAAATGCTTTTCAAGTAAGTCTGAGGAGTCATAAAAGAATGTCCCAATTAATTAAAAATACTTTACTCTGGCGCAATTTACGTAAAGGTGCGCTAGCTTTCGCTTTAGTAGGTTTACTTCTTCCTGCTGCTTGTACCGACACTGAAACAGTAGAGGAAGCAGAAATAGAAGAACAAGAAGAAGAAAACGTTACCGCAGAAGACGTTACCGAGAATACAGGGGATCTTATTGGTCAAACTGTAACCGTTAGAAGCGACGTTGAAGCTGTTGGGGAACAGAGTTTCCTCATGAGTGATGAAAAACTATTTAGCGGCGAAACGATTTTAGTTATTAATGCCACAGGGGAAATTTTTACAGTTCCCACCGATGGTACAGAAGTTCAGGTGACTGGGGAAGTTAGGGAGTTTATTTTAGCAGATATAGAAGAAGAATTTGCTGACTTTGAGTGGAACCCAGAAGTTTACGAAGATTATGAAAAAAAAGCGGTTATCATCGCTGAATCTCTCGCCGAAGCGCCAGATACAGATGAATTAACTGATAACCCTGAAGAATATTATGGAGAAGTTGTAGCAGTACAAGGGGATGTTGAAGAGGTTCTTAGTGACAATACTTTTGTAACTGATGATGGCTTACTTGTGGTTGTTTTAGAGACGGAAGGAGTCTTGACAGAAGGAGAAGAGGTAGCAATGACAGGGGAACTTAAGGAGTTTGTCGTTGCTGATATAGAAAAAGACTATGATCTAACCTGGGATTTAGATGTTAAAGAAAAAATTGAAGCCGAGTATGAAACTAAACCAGTGTTGATTGCTAAGAAAGTTTATCCTTCTGCGGTAGAAGAGTAACCTGCCATAAATAATTAATCAAAAGCGGGGATACGATATTAATATTGCGTCCCCGCTTTTTGATTTGACTAAACTTCTACAGGTTGAGAAGCATTACTTTCTACAGATTCCCTTTCTTTAATTAAAGCGATCGCCCCACCAACGCTTTCTGGCAAAATCACCACTAAACCCCCTTCTGTCACCTTATCTAAGCCCACTTTAATGGCTTCAGCTTCATTGAGAATTGTCAAACAATCAGAATCAGGTTTCTTGGCGCGAATTCCTTTCACAATCAAATCAGCTACTTCACCCCGCCCCCTGCCCCTAGTATCTTCATCTTCTTTAACAATAATCTGATCAAAAAACTCTGCTGAGAGTTCCCCCAAGGCGATTAAGTCTTCATCTCGGCGATCTCCAGGGCCACCCACTACCCCTATACATTCTCCTTCCCAGTTACAGACAAAACTTCCTAAAGCAGCATAACTCGCGGGGTTATGGGCATAATCTATCAAAGCATGACCTTTCTCTAGGGTAAAGAGATTCATTCGACCGGGAGTTTGACCCACAGAAGGGGCAAAAGTTCTTACTCCTTGGCGAATAGATTCTATTTCCACTCCTTGGGTATAAGCGGCTAAACAAGCAGCTAAGGCGTTAGCAATCATAAAAGGAGCCATTCCCCCCATAGTAATGGGAATATTAGCTGCCCGTTCAATATGTACAGTCCAGTCTCCAGAAAGGAGAGAGAGGTAGCCATTTTCATAAATAGCAGCCAAGCCCCCTTCTTTTGTATGCTCCTGTACCAAAGGGTTGTTGGGGTTCATGGAAAAATAAGCTACCTTCGCTTCCACCTGTCCCGCCATATCTGCTACTAAAGGGTCATCGGCGTTGAGAATAGCATAACCTTCCGGTCGTACCGCTTCTACCACCACGCTTTTAAGGCGGGCTAATTGTTCTATGGTATCAATATCTCCAATACCCAAATGATCTGCGGCGACATTTAAAACTAAACCAATATCACAAAATTCAAAAGCTAAGCCGGAACGCAAGATCCCCCCACGGGCCGTTTCTAACACCGCCACCTCAACAGTAGGGTCTTTAAGAATCACCAGAGCGCTTTGAGGCCCTGTGGTATCCCCTTTTTCCACTAAATGCCCATCAATATAAATACCATCGGTGGTGGTGTAACCAACTACCTGCCCCGTTTGGCCATAGATATGGGCAATGAGACGGGTTGTAGTGGTTTTACCGTTAGTACCAGTGATAGAAATGATGGGAATACGGCTAGGAGTTCCTTTAGGAAAAAGCATCTCCAAAACCGGGGCCGCCACATTGCGAGGCAAACCCTTACTAGGAGAAACGTGCATCCTAAACCCAGGGGCCGCGTTAACCTCAACCACAACCCCAGATACTTCTCTTAAAGGTTTGGTGATATCTGGGGTAACCACATCTATCCCGGCAATATCTAAGCCAATTACCTTCGCAACCCTTTCTGCTAGCCAAATATTCTCAGGATGAATATCATCGGTACGATCTACAGCAATACCACCAGTGCTTAAATTAGCGGTGGCTCTAAGATAAACAATCTTTCCTGGCTCTAAGATCGTATCAAGGTTATAGCCTTGGCGCTGTAAAACATCCGTAGCGGTTTTATCTAAAGTTATCCTAGTCAGAACATTATCATGACCATCCCCTCTATCGGGATCACGGTTGGTTTGGTCAATCAGTTGTTGAATAGTTAACTCACCATCACCAATTACATGGGCAGGGACTCGCTCTGCTACCGCCACAAGCTTACCATCAATGAGCAAAATACGATGGTCGCTACCCCGGTAAAAACGCTCGACAATTACCCCACGAGTCTTAGCTTCTTGGCTAGCAAAATCGTAAGCTTGTTCTGCTTCTGACCAATCTTTAATATCAATGGTGATACCTCTACCGTGATTGCCATCAAGAGGCTTAATCACAATGGGATAACCCCCTAAATCTTCAACGGCTTCTTCGAGTTCATTGAAGTAAGAAATAACCGTGCCGTTGGGTACAGGAATGCCGGCATCCCTCAAGATAGTTTTAGTTCCTTCCTTATCACAAGCTAGTTCTACCCCTAAGATACTGGAATAGTCACTTAAGGTCGCTTGAATACGTTTTTGGTGGACTCCGTAACCTAATTGCAGCATGGCACGGGCGTTAAGGCGAAGCCAGGGAATTTTGCGGGCTTCGGCTTCCCTAACAATAGTTTCTGTACTAGGGCCGAGGGCAGAACTTTTAGCGAGATTTTCCAGATCGTCTAAATCTTGATCTAGCTCTCTAGCGGGATAAGTCCCTGCATTAATGATACTTTGACACAATCTCACGGCGGCTCTACCTGCGTAGCGCCCTGCTTGTTCATCAAGATATTCAAAAACGACTTGATAAACTCCTGATGTACCCGTTTCCCTGGTACGACCAAAACCCACAGGCATACCTGCTAGTTCTTGCAGTTCGAGGGCTACGTGTTCGATGATGTGACCCATCATCGTTCCTTCTTGAACTCTACTGAGGAATCCTCCTCGACAGCCTGGAGAACAGTGATGTTCTACCAAACTAGGTAATACTTCAATAAGTCCTTCGTAGAAGCCCTGAATTTGATTAGAAGGCTTCTCCGCAAGCTCTTCTAAGTCTAAGCGGAGGATGATTAATTTATGCCGTCGAATGCTCCAATAATTGGGGCCGCGTAAGGTCTGGGTTTTCAGAATTCTCATAATGATTGTAAAGTCGGACTTCGGAAGCACCAAGAAGCCATATGTTATATCATAAGTTTCTCGCTTCAAAAAGCAATTAAACTGTTACTGATGAACGGTTTTTCAGTTATCAGTGTGAGGGCAGCCTATTTTTAAGATGTTAAGGGAGATTATTAGTCATTAGGCCACCCTAGATTATCAGTCGGGGGAATGAAAATGTAAACCTGCTGAGGATAGTAGTTTTAATCAGAAGACATGATTTGGCGAGATTCAACTTGATAGCGATCGCCATGACAGAGAATGTGCAGACGTAAGTTATGAATATTAAGGGGATCAGCAGTCCCCACCTTACTTTGGTTGGTATAAGATAAGCACAAGGGATCTACGATGGTTACTGTTCCCTTACCAATAACCCGTAATATTCCATCTTTTTCAAAAACAGCACAAGTATCTTCATCAATACCGATTCCTAAAAGATTAGGGTACATAGCAACAGCGCTAAGCAAGCGGGCCATGCGATTGCGATTGTGAAAATGTTGATCAACAATCACATCGGGGATCATGCTCAACCCTGTTGCCATATCTACTAAAGAGCGATTAGGAGACTCGCCACTGCCCCCTCCAGCAATCATACGATGCCCCATAACCGCAGCTCCCGCACTGGTTCCAGCCAAGGTTACTTCCCCTAGCTGAACTCTTTGACGTACTCGTTCGGCGATGGGAGTATCAGCCAACAAACCGCAGAGTCTAAGCTGATCTCCTCCGGTCATAAAAACCCCGGTACACTCTTCAATATATTCTTTGTAGCTGCGGTCATCTCCTTGTTGGCGATCGCGGATATCCAAGACTTTTATTTGTTTGGCTCCCATATCTTCAAAGATACGTTCGTAGCGACCACCTGTGAGGGCTGGTTCCCTAGAAGCTGAGGGAATAATAGCGATTATGGACTCCGAACCACCTGCCCGCTTAAAAAAGTGGTGAAGAATTTCTCGCCCATGGACTTTATCTTCTGCCCCACCAATCACCAAGATGGCAGTTTTTGTTGATAGAGGCATCTTGGTTTCTGACATTTGAGACTCCAGTTGCAACATAAGCTGGCTTTTTAACATAGGGAAAATTAATATTCATTTTTGCTGGCTTACCCGGTGTTTTTGCAAGCAAACACTAGATAAATTAAAAGAAAAGCAATAACTGATAACCAAGCTAGGTAGTAGAAATAAAGATTATATGATGATGACAATACTTGGGACAATAGGTATCCTTAAGTGTTAAAGCTTTTAACCGTAATATTTCCATAACTACTGTGCGAATTGATGTTATCACTTTGTTTCCTGACTTTTTCTCTTCACCTTTGAGTTCGAGTTTGCTAGGTAAAGCTTTGGCAAAGCAGATTGCTACTGTTTATTTACACAATCCGAGGGATTTTACTACAGATAAACATAGAAGGGTAGATGATGAACCCTACGGTGGTGGCGTTGGTATGTTGCTTAAGCCAGAGCCTATTTTTGCGGCTGTGGAATCTTTGCCTGTATTACCTAAACGCGACATTATCTTGCTGACACCCCAAGGTCAACCCCTAAAGCAAAAGTTGTTGCAAGAATTAGCAACAGATTATGCACAATTGGTATTGCTCTGTGGTCACTATGAGGGAGTGGATGAACGGGTTCGTAATTTGGTGAGGCGGGAGGTATCTTTAGGGGATTTTGTGCTTACTTGCGGGGAGATCCCTGCTTTAGCTTTGATTAATGGAGTTGTGCGGCTATTACCAGGGACTGTTGGTAAGGAAGAATCCCTGAAAGCAGAAAGTTTTGAGGAGGGTTTGCTAGATTATCCTCAATATACTAGACCTGCTGTTTTTCGAGGCTGGGAAGTGCCAGAGGTACTACGTTCAGGAAACCATCAAAAAATCGCTCGTTGGCGCAAAGAAGAGCAAATCAAAAGAACAAAAGAACGCCGTCCTGATTTGTGGGAGGATGGGAAGCTGGGGAGCTAGGGAGAAAACTATTAGCCATTAGCATTAAATCAGTTTGCTACTGCCACCTTAAGCATTTCCTCTGGAGTGAGGTTGTGGTGAACCACCTTACCATCAAGAAACCAGACGATACGTTGGGTTAAACGGGCTACTTCCGGCTCGTGTGTGACCATGATAACAGTCATGCCGCTATTGTTTAACTCAGCGAAGATATCCATTACTTCGCGGGTGGTGTGGGAATCTAAAGCCCCTGTGGGTTCATCGGCGAGAAGGATAACAGGTTGGTTAACGATGGCACGGGCGATCGCAACTCTTTGTTGTTGCCCGCCGGAGAGTTGGTTGGGTTTATTATTGAGGCGACTTGATAAACCCACCCTAGTTAAGGCAACTATGGCGCGATCACGCCTTTCTTGGCTAGAAACTCCAGCATATAACATCGGTAAGATGACATTATCTAAAGCTGTCATTTGAGGTAAGAGATGAAATTGTTGGAAGACAAAGCCAATTTTGAGGTTACGGATTTTAGCTAACTCTGATTCTGGCAAAATGGAAACATCAAGATTATCAAGATGGTAACTTCCTGAAGTGGGGCGATCTAAACAACCAATGGTGTTCATGGCCGTAGATTTTCCGGAACCAGAAGCCCCCATTATTGAGCAATATTCCCCCCTTTCTACTGTTAAATTAACTTCAGAAAGAGCGCGCACTTCAGCGTTACCGCTACCGTAAATTTTAGAAATATTCTCTAAACGAACAATCTTTTTCTTTTCATTTAACATTTAAGGAGTGGGGAGTAGGGAGCTGGGGAGAAAACTATTAGCAATTAGCAATTAGCAATTAGCAACTAGCGATTAACCATTTTCCAATTCTTGTAGCAAATCTTCAGCAATTTGATACCATTGTTCACGGTACTGTCTATCTTTCTCTTCTCCAGTTAAAGTATAATCTTTTAATTGCGGGTTTTGAGAGTAAAAAGTTTCGTTAACTTGGTCGTAGAAAGCTTTCTCTTCAATATCAATCTTGTTAAGACGACTAATAATTTTTGCTTGCCTTTCTTGTTCTGTTGAACTGACATTTTCATCTGGCTGGGTGGGCAAAGATTCTTCTTGAGTAGTAGAAGCAAAAGGCCAGGGAATGAGGGCGAATACTTGTTTAATGCCCCAAGTACCAAGACTAATTAGTAAGGCAATGCCAATGCCGAAAGAGATAATTTTTAATACTCCCTCACTACCCAGATTTTTGTTTAAAGCATTGCTTCCTCCTTGATTAATTTGGCGAAAAGAAGTTAAAGAAGTTAGCATCGTCTTTAAAGGGCGGGCTGGGGCAACAACCACAGTACGAAGCTTGGAAACAGCTTGATTGAAAACGCCATGATTATGATTGCTAGAAGCAGCAGGAGAAATAGTAGTTGGTGCAGCAGTTGTTGGAGCCTGGTAAGTTTTTTGCTGGGGTAAAGAACCAGGGGTATTGTTATTTCTTAAAGCTTCTAAAGCTTCTTCTGCTGAGGAATAGCGATCGCGAGGGCGATAGGCTAACATTTTAGTTAGAAATTCTCGGAAACCAGCGCTAACATTAATAGTTTGTAAGTTCCAAGTAGCATTGGCACTTTCGTAAAGATCCTCAGGTTCTCGGTTAGTTAAAAGTACTAATATGGTTGCCCCCAAAGCATAGAGATCACTACTAGGAGAAATCTCACCAAACTGCATTTGTTCTTCTGGGGCATAACCATCTTTACCAATAATTGTTCCCAATGGCTGTTGATGATTAGCTGAACCAGCACTCATGGCTACCTGCTTAACAGAACCAAAATCAATCAAAATTGGTAACTTATCTTTGCTGCGTAAAATAATGTTATCAGGAGAAATATCGCGATGAATGACATTTTGACGGTGGATATATTGCAACACCGGAAGCAGCTTAAACAGCAATTGAATCAGATCAGCTTCACTAAAGCGCTTACCGGCTTTTAAAAGTTGAGAGTAGGTTTGTCCTTCAATATAATCTTGCACCAAAAACAAAGATTCTTGCTTACCAATGTTTACCTTGAGCATTTCGCGGAAACAAGGTATTTGAGAATGATTAAGTTGGTAAAGCATTCCTGCTTCCCTCTCAAACAATTCCTTAGCTTTATGCCATTCCTGACTATTCTGGACTTGAGGTACAAACTCTTTGAGGACACAAGACTCATGAAAACGATTCGTATTCTCTGCCAAATAAGTTCTGCCGAACCCTCCCTGTCCTAATTCCCGTACAATACAGTAACGATTCTCTATAATTGAGCCAGGACTAAGCGCAGAGGAAGTATACATAAATTGACCTATATCTCTAGAAAAATAAAATTAAAAGCAAAAAGATGGGTTACAGGTTATTTTAACTAACTACATTATCCAACTCTAAATCTACGGATGCGGAAAAAATAAGCTAGCAGTTGTTGAAAGCAGCTAGAGATGTAGCCAGGGCAAATAATAAATGATCAAATGTTAAATAATTAATGATATGAGTTCTTCCCAGCCTCCCAATAAACCCCAAACTCAGATCGGCCAAATCTTTAGCCAAGCAACTCAAGTTTTCCAAAATGCCCTTGCTATTAAACCGGGGGCTAAGGTGGCAGAATTATGGGTACAAGAAGCTAATTCCCCAAAAGCCAAAGTACATAAATTACTAGGCGATCGCTACTTTTTAGGGCGCAGTTCTCAAGATGCAGATATTGTGGTTCCTAACCCGGTGGTTAGTAAGAAACATTTATCCTTAACTAGGGATAGTAAACGTCCCCGTAAGTTTATAATTCGAGATGAACATTCTACCAACGGCATTTATTTAGGCAGAAAGAGGCTAAAATCCTTACTGCTACGTCACGGTGATATTCTTACCTTGGGACCGCCGGAACTTAAAGATGCTGTTCGGGTTCAATTCCACAACCCACCACCGTTAATTATTCTCATTGTACGCTACCTTCTCTATGGTATTGGGGGAGTTTCTGGTTTATTCGTGTTGTGGATTGCCATAGTTTGGGCAAAATATCCCGTAGGTAGGATGCCCCCTGGGGTACAAGGACCAGTAATCGTTTATTCCAGGGAGAATGAACCTTTAAGGGAATTGCGTAATAATACTCACCAAGAATTAAAACTTTTAAAAGATTTTTCCCCTTATTTACCCAAAGCCTTACTCGCTTCAGAAGATAGCCGTTATCACTGGCACTTTGGGGTAGATCCTTTGGGGATTGCGGGGGCTTTGCGGAGAGGTTTTGGCGGAGGTAGTACCCTCACCCAACAGGTAGCCCGTAGTCTTTTCCCGGAAGTGGGGAGAGAGAATACCATCGGGCGTAAGATTCGGGAAATGATTGTCGCTTTTAAACTAGAAACTTTTTATAGTAAAGACAAAATTATTAGAACCTATTTAAACCGAGTTTATTTAGGGGTTGATAGTTATGGTTTTGAAGATGCGGCACAGTTTTACTTTGATAAATCAGCTAGGGATTTGGATATTTCCGAATCGGCAACCTTAGTAGCTATTTTACCAGCTCCGAATAGTTTTAATCCCGTCCAGGATTACGAAACTGCTATTAAGTTGCGTAACCGCATCATCACCCGCATGGCTGACCAAGGTAAAATTAGTGGTGAAGAAGCTTCCAGGGCTAGGCGATCGCGCATTGAAGTCAGTCCCGAAGCCAGGAGAATTTTAGGCAGCACCAAAGCACCTTATTTTTATGCCTATATTTTTACTGAATTAAGAGAACTATTAGGAGAAGATTTAGCGGAAGAAGGTAACTTCATTGTCCAAACTTCTTTAGATTTAGATGTGCAAGCCCAAGCTGACGGGGCTTTGCGTAACGGAGTTAATAATACCGGTTCTCGCTTGGGTTTTTCCCAGGGGGCCATCGTCACCCTCAACACTCGCAATGCGGAAATTGTCGCCATGACTGGGGGAGTAGATTATGGTCAAAGTCAGTTCAACCGTGCTTTCCAAGCTCAACGTCAACCAGGTTCCACCTTCAAAGTCTTTGCTTACGCGGCAGCAATTGAACAGGGCATTCCCCCCGGCAAAGCCTACTCCTGCGCCCCTTTAAACTGGCAAGGACAAGCCTACAAAGGCTGCGAACGGGTTGGAGGTGGTTCAGCAAATATGTATACAGGTTTGGCACAATCAGAAAATGCGATCGCCTTGCGTGTTGCCCAAGATGTAGGCTTAGATAAAACCATTGCTATGGCTAAGAAGTTAGGGATTAAATCCAAGCTAGTAGCAACCCCTGGCTTAGTTTTGGGGCAAAGTGAAGTCAATGTTTTAGAAATTACGGGGGCTTATGCAACCTTCGCCAACAATGGAGTTTGGAATCGTCCCCACGGCATCCGTCGCGTCCTTGATAGCAGTGATTGTGAGGATTATAAGAACCCAGACACCTGTCGAGTAATTTACTCCTATGATCAGGATAGCAGCCGGGGTGTTCAAGCTATTTCTACGGGGGTAGCTAACACCATGAATAGCCTGTTGCGAGGGGTTATTAGTGGTACAGGCAGCGCTGCAGCCATTGGTAAAGGAGAAGCGGGTAAAACCGGAACTACTAACCGCAATGTAGATATGTGGTTTATTGGTTATGTACCTGGCGCTCAGCTAGTAACAGGAGTATGGTTAGGTAATGACGAGATCATTGCTACTAGGGGCAGTAGCGCCCAAGCAGCGAGAATTTGGGCTAATTATATGGGGCAAATTACTCAATAATGGGGAGGGAAAAAGCTTGTTTGAGAGAATATATCCTATTACTACGCAAGCCCAATGTTCTATTCACTTTGCAGCTTTCTGAAAGCGACGTTTAACAAAGTAACCTCCTAGCAAGAGTAAACCTCCCATTGCTGTGGGTTCAGGAACAGATTGAGCATCATTATCTTGGGGAAATTCTGCTTGATTTTGAGTGCAATCCGCAGCACTATTGACACCAGAGTTGCCGACTAAACCATCAGCATCTAAACAAGTCTTTGCACCACCTATACCTTCTACCTCAACTCCTAAATCAGCTTGCACGTCCGCTTCAACTAGATTGTCACCACCAATAGTAATTTCCCCTTCTAAGGAACCTTCTTTCTGGATTGCTTCTCCCAAGTTGTGCAAATCAGGGATTTCTAAGTCCTTAAGATCGTTCACTCCAACCTCAGTATAGGAATCTGTACCTAATCCTGCCAGGTTGTCTATTTCAGTGTCGCTGTTTTCCCCTAAAAAAGCATCAAGTCCGTCTTCAGTAGTAGCTCCTAAAGTAGCATCAACTGTGTTAGTTAGTGTTCCGCCTAATGAAGGAAATGCAGATACTGAAGGTGCAAACCCTGTATTTAAAGCGGTAGTGGCGATTGCGGCGACGAAAAATAACTTGTTCATGACTTGCTCCTTTGTTTTGATTGATACTTTGTTTTTTAGCTATACCTCAGTATGAAATGCCTATGTTTGCCGTTAGGTGTGCGCGATGTTTGCGTTTATGTTTTACTTAAAGTTAATGTTTACGGAGACAACATTTTCTGATTTTTAGGGACAATTGCAGGGTTTACCGGATCAATAGATTAGTTGTTGAGATTGATGGGGTGACGAGGAGAATAAGTAACGGCTGTTCACTGATAAATGTAGCCTAACGGCAACGCTTACGCGAATAATGTTTAATGTTCAATGTTCAATATTTGAAGGATTTTTGCTAATAGTCCTAAAGTACTAACAGCAAATAGGACTTAGGAACTATTGAATTTAGGAACATTGCACCATGTCATTTGCTTTTGCGGTTGCCTAAGATGGAACAGTAAGCCATCAAAAGAGTACAACAAAATGAAAAAGCCCTCAATTTTCCGCACTCTCTTTAGTTCTCTGCCTATTACTGCTGCTTTTGTTGTTACTATAGTTGCGGCCCCAGCTTTTGCAGTAACATTGCCGACTATAGATACTAACGATACTACCTGGCAATTAAATGAAGTAGCTTTGGAAATTGATGTCAATATTGAAGGGTCGCCTGTACCTAATAATAGACCAAAGCCTAATCGTCCTGCACCTAATAACAATCAATCAGCCCCTAATCGTCCTACTCCTAATAATAGACCAAAGCCTAATCGTCCTGCCCCCAATAACAATCAACCAGCCCCTAACAATAATAGGCCTGTACCTAATCCTTCCCCTTCTAATAATAGTTAGTACTTACGCTGATTCTTAAGCTAACATCTCCTAGAATTAAAAACAAAATCGATTCTCATACTGAAATCATTAATTGTTCCCTGTAGTCTACGACAACGCTACCCTAACCCTGTCCCCTCTTTTCCAGAAATGTCTAATATGAAATTTACCCCATCAGGGTGTCAATTTTGAGCCACTTTTCTACCTTGATTGTTACCTCGATTTACAAAGAATATTCTGGGCAGTAATAAGCTTTTAATCAAGAAAAATAAAGAAGCTAACTCTCCTGGTGCTTTTTCAAATAACCATTGTCCTGGACGGCAAAATAACAGAGCAATTAATTGCCTTTCTTGTTCTAAGGAAAGATTAGTAAAGCTGATTTGTAAGTCAGAAATATTGTTCTTTGATTGAATAGTTTTTACTTTACCTTGTAAAATCAAGTTTTCTTTGGTTATAGTTAAATTTGCAGAATCAATATCCTTGAGAAAATTACTATTTTGAGTTAACTTTATTTTTGCACCAATTTCTGAAATTGTCGTAGTTACTCCCGCAAAAACTTGACCTCCTGCTTCAATTTTAACTACTCGCTGTAAGTCAAACCAAGGATAGGAGTTAGGTTGAGGAATATCGATTAAGGAAAAAATGGCTATCCCTAACAAGAAAAGATTGTAGGTACTCCAAAACCAAATTAAACCCAAACTGTTTCTTGCTTCAGTTGGTGATAGCCACAAACCAAAACTGCGTCCTAAAGCGAGCAAAGTACCGAGGAAAAGTAAAATTAAAGGAGTAGCTAATAACCAGTTTAAATGAGAGCGATCGCGGCGTATTCCTTTTGGTGTTACTTTGAATCCTTTAGAGAAGGGTTTGATTAGGGTTTGGATGACAGTTATGGCTACAGGAAGGCAATAAACTACGTTAGCAAAATCTAGGGTAAGGGCAGAACGGGAATGGTTATTTAACCAGGAGAAAGCAGCTATGTTTAAGAGGTAATAAGGTAAGAAAAAATAAAGCAATTCGTTGATGGTTGCTTGAACGGGGATAATATTGAGAAAAGAGTAGAGTATGGGGAGGATTAAAAAAGCGGCACGGGAGATATTTGTAAACCAATAAAGCAAGCTTTCAAAGTTAGCTAATCTTTGGCGAAAGTTTAGTCCGGGAATGGTTAAAGGGTTGGCATCAATAAAAAATGTTTGCAAAGTCCCCCTTGCCCAACGCAATCTTTGAGTCATTAACCCTTCGATATCTTCTGCGGCTAAGCCTGAACTTAGTTTTTCTGCTAAATAAATGACTTGATAACCAGAAGCAGAGAGTTTAATACTGGTGGCATAATCTTCACTTAAAGATGCAGTTACGAAGCCGCCGATTGTTTCTAAATGAGTTCTTCTCACCAGAAAGGAACTACCATAACACATAGCAATATCAGCCCCATCGCGAATAGGTTGGTTATGGCGAGAAAAAAGTTCTTGATCGTGGGGAATAATTGTTCCTAAACCTAAGTTGCGTCCTAAAGGTTCAAAGTTATAAAATTCTTGGTGAGTTTGTACTAAAGCAATGTTAACTTTTTGAAAGAAGCCGACAGTACGGGTAAGAAAGTTTTGGGTGGGGATAAAATCTGCATCAAAAACAGCAATCAATTCTCCTTTGGTTTTGCCTAAAGCGTAGTTTAAGTTACCTGCTTTAGCATGAATGTTATTGGGTCGGGTGATATATTTGCAACCTAATTCCAAAGCCAATTGCGCCATTTCTGGGCGACGACTATCATCAAGGAGATAAACAGTTTTGTTGGGGTAATCTAAAATTTGGCAACCAATAATTGTCCGGCGTAAAACTTCAGTTGGTTCACTATAGGTAGGAATAAAAATATCTACCAAAGGAGTATAAAGACTATCTGCTACTGCCACCGCCATTCTATCTGCTTCTTTGTTCCTTACTTTGCGATGCAGTAAGAAAAAGAGTTGAATAGCAACCATAGCAATAATGATTGCTTCTAAAGCTAATAAGCTGAAGCTGAAAATACCATTTAAAAGAGTATCTAAGTTAAGAGTAGACAAACTACGCCACAGCAAATAACGTACTGTAACCGCCAGAATAATAGCCACAATAATCACCCGCGACCATTTTTGTGGTTGGGGTGAAACTTTCATCACTCCTTGGGCAATTCCAAACAAAATAATGGTGGGTAGAAATAAAGAATATTGCTGCTTAAAATTAGGAACTTCTAACCAAAAAGGGGGATTTTGTTGCCCTTGACTTAATTGTGTAAAAAAGTTAGTGATACTACAGGTTTGAGGTAAACAAACTATAGTAATGGCACACCCAGCTAATATAACTACAAAAATTAGCCATCTCAACTTACTATGTCCAAAAATTATTTCTTTACCCCATTTAGATACTGTCATACTTCCCTTTTATTAATGTCGCTTTTACCGTGACTTAGCTAAATGAGATTATCTCTAGGAATAATGAAGAAGTAGGGAAGAAACTTACCTAGCTTCTTTATCTACCAATAGTTAATGGTTGGAAACATCGAACTATGGTATCAGCCCTGAAATATTTCCCTGATTCCGTTACTATGACGAAGAAAAATGAATTTTTACTGAGTAAAACAGAAGAGTAAAGGGCAAAATTGCTAAGATAAACTATATCTCATCATTTTCTCTTTAAGTTCTCATTTGCTCCTAATTTAAACTTAGGGTTTTAGTTGAATAATTATTAATAGCAATAACGTTGTGATTAGGTATTTTTTATGAACATCAGTAAAATCAATAAATTGGCGATCGCAGCTTGTCTAGGGATTTTCTTAGCAAGTTGTGCTACAGAAGCCCCAGAAGCCCCCCCGGAAGAAACTTCTGCTAGTCCGACAACAGAAGAAACAACTACCCCAGCCTCCCCCAGTGAATTACAAGCAACTGCTTCGGGTAACTTTGTTGAAGCAGAACATCCCACCGCTGGTATAGCAACCATTGTTAATGAAGATGGTAAGAATTATTTGCAGTTTGATGAGAATTTTAAAAGCGATGACGGACCAGATTTGTTTGTTTTGCTACATAAATCAGAAGTCCCCGAAACCTACAAAGAAGAAGACTATGTTAGCCTCGGTGAGTTGCAAAGCACGAATGGGAGCCAACGCTACGAAATTCCTGATAGTGTCAACCTTGCAGACTATCAATCTACAGTAATTTGGTGTCGCAAATTTGATGCCACATTCGGTTACGCAACCCTAGCTTCCGAACCAGCGGAATAGCACTTTAGTTGTTAATGTTGCCAAAAATAAAACTATGACTGCTTCAGACTTCCTTGCTTTAATTCATCCTGCCCTAGCTGTAATTTTAGTTTTCCCCCTCATTGGTATTGTGGTTAACTTTGCCTGGGCTACTCGCCAGCGTCGCCTGCAATTAGCAGAGGGCATCAAAAGCAAAATTCCCCCAGTAGTAGGAAAAGAACACGTTCAATTAGGACGGTGGTTAGCTAGTGCGGTGGTAATTTTGAGTTTAGTAGGGTTTGCCTACGCTATTGTTCTTAAAAACATTGTGGCGAATAATTTATGGAACAGTGATCCTTTCCAAACAGTCTTCCTTTTCCTCCTCTTCGCCCTCACCGTTGCTTCCTTAGTCTTTCTTTATCGGGCCAGACAGAAACTGTGGCGCGGTGTCTTTGCTACTTTAACAGGTATGGGCATCGTGATCCTAGGTTGCCAAGATGGAGTCTTTCGCCGCAGCGAGGAGTGGTATTGGTCACATTTTTATTTAGGCATCGCTGCCACTTTGTTAATGATTTTCTCTTTAGCAATTATCCAAGATATTTATCAAGATAAATCCTTAACTTGGCGTAGGGTTCACATTATCCTTAATAGCATTGCCCTACTATTTTTTGTTGGTCAAGGTTTTACTGGAGTAAGAGACTTGTTTGAAATTGGTTTTTACGCCAATGCAAAATAGCTTTTTCAATGATCAATGTACGGCTTGCCGTTGCCGTTAGGCATCAATGATCAAAGTAAGAGACAGAAAAGTTTTCTTTCCCTCTCACAGTCTCCCAGTCAATCTCAACAAGCCTGACAGCTTACTTATTACTTATTACTTATTACTTATTACTTATTACTTATTACTTATTACTTAGCTTCTGCTTGTTCTACAGAACGATTACGAACCCCTAAAGTTAAGCGCAAAGTCTCTTTTTGAGGTAAAGACTTAACCACCTGTCTGTACACACTATAGTTAGTGGGCAAGGTAACATTATTTTCCCCATTTTGGTAAGTCATTTCATAACTAACTTGCCGCAACAATTCTGGTCGATGGTGCTTTTCTTGAGATTTTGCTCGTTGTTCAATTTCATTTAAACTAGGTTTAGGTGGTACTTTGGGCCACCATAAACCTTGATCATCCGGGGGAGTAAGAACCCCATCAGGTTTGTTACCATTAATGTTAAGTAAAGAGGCAGAAGCAAACTCTTCAAAACGCCTTTCTCGTTCACTTTGCCCCTGAAATTCAGGAGTATACTTAACTCGCCAGGTAAGCTGGGTTAAGGCTGTAGCTTGATATTCATTTGTGGTGATGCGGCTACAGCCAACAAAGGCAAAGCTAAGCATTAGCATTAGCCCGAAACTAAACAAACCAATTCGTCTTTTAAGTTTCAACCTTTAACCCCTAAGCTAATTAATCAGCCCATTCAATAGACCATTCAGAATTATTATCCCAGTTATAGCGCGATTCTTCTTCAATAATGACAGGACGTTCTTTAGCTTGGGAGATCCAGTTGATTATTTGTTCAAAAGAAGGAAGCAATTTAACAATCGTCAGTTGTTCATTGACCCGTAAAATCTCTTCATAAAGGTCATTAGGCGAAACCTGCCCAAGTTTTTCGACACTATCTACTCCTGATGCCTCTAATAACTTCGAGTACTCCCCTCCTACCCCCTTAATTTGGATCAAGTCAGCTAAATGTAGCCAGCGAAAGATCATTCCTTCTTCAATTCCTGCGGCTTGAGATAATTCTCTTCTTCCTGCCACAGACTTACCTTTCTCTAGCAGTTCCTCTACAGTATTGATATTTGCCTTTTCTAGTTGACTAACATAAAAAGGAGTTATACCATCAATATCTTCAATCTGGTGTGCCATTGCCTGTATGTAAAAAAATTTGCTTATTTATTTCTATTGTCAGGCTAAACGTTACCATTTGAACGATTCGTTACCGTTAAGATACAAAATAATCTTTTTAAAACAGTTATTACTATTCCCTTTGGCAATAAACCGATGACATCAACCCTTTTAAACAATCGCTATCGTCTCCTCAAACCTCTTGGTGAGGGTGGTTTTGGCAATACTTTTTTGGCTGAAGATACCCATATGCCCTCCGGAAGGCGTTGCGTAATTAAGCAACTTAAACCCGTCACCAACGATCCTCAATACTATCAATTGGTTAAAGATCGCTTCGGCAGAGAAGCTGCTACCCTAGAAAAATTAGGTCAAGGTAACAACCAAATACCTAACTTATATGCCTATTTTTCTGAGGCTGACCAGTTTTATTTAGTGCAAGAATGGATAGAAGGAGAGACTCTAACTAAGCTGGTTGAAAAACAAGGCAAGTTAGGAGAAAGCCAAGTCAAAGAACTTCTAACTAGTCTTTTACCTGTATTAGCTTATATTCACTCTCAGCGCATTGTTCACCGGGATATTAAACCAGATAATATTATTATTCGTACTTTAGATAATCAACCGGTACTAATTGATTTTGGTGCAGTTAAAGAAGCCATGGGTACGGTGGTTAATTCTCAAGGTAATGCCACCAATTCTATTGTGATTGGTACTCCTGGTTTCATGCCCAGTGAACAAGCTGCCGGAAGACCAGTTTATGCTAGTGATCTCTATGGTTTAGGGTTAGTGGCGGTTTATTGCTTGACCGGGAAAATGCCCCAAGAATTAGTTAACGATCCTCAAACCGGGGAACTACTTTGGCAAGAATACGCCCCTCAAATTAGCCCTCAATTAGCTAGAGTACTCAACAAAGCAATCATGAGTCATCCTCGCGATCGCTTTAGTGATGCCCAAGAAATGTTAGCAGCGTTGCAAAGCAATCTTGATAATGCCCCAACCATAGCCGTTGCCCCAGGAAATAGAAATCCTGTTTCCCAAGCAGAATTTTCTCCTACTGTGGCTGTTTCTGCCCCTTCTAGCCAAACAGTAACTGTTCCGAAGAGAAAATCTGGTCTTGCTGGTAGCATTCTTCTCGGTAGCATCATCATGGCTGGTATAATTGGCGGTGCAGTGATGCTAGGTTTGAGGTTAAACAATGCTTCGGATACCACTAACCAAGAAACAGTTTCTTCTACGACAAACTCTTCTGAAGCTGATTCGACACAACAAACTCAAACTCAAAATATTCCCCCAGCCAGGGAAGAAACTACTAATCAACCAGATAATTCCTCCCCGCCTATTGCCAGTAACAATTCTCCCGTAACCGAAAAGCCACAACCAGAGAATACGCCTGATTTTGAAACGAACAATTCTCCAGTAACTGAAAAACCCCAACCAGAAGAAAAGGAAACTTCTCTTTCTCGTCCTACACCAAAACAAGCTGTATTAGATTATTACAACAACTTGAATGATGGTAATTTACAAGCTGCTTGGCAACAATTACCAGAAGAGTTACAAAATAATCCTAGAGTACATCCACAAGGTTATTCTTCCTATGCCAATTGGTTCGGTACAGTAGATTTTGTAGATGTACAACAAGTCAAGGTGGCAGAAGAAAAAGGAGAAACGGCGAAGGTTGATGTACGCTTCAAATATAATATGAATAACGGCAAAGTTTCTAGTCAGAATTTGCGTTATTTCTTGATTTGGAATCCTGAAACAGAAAGTTGGCAGTTTGCACAAATTACTAATAAATAATAGGTAATAAGTGAGTTGCTTTTCTTGAAAATTAATCGAGGTTGAACAACTAAAAAACAAAAGGAAATTAGTATTTTTTAGAGCTATTCCTCTTTTACTTCTGCTTCTTTCGACCATCGCCTCAGCTTCTCGAAGTAATTAAATTAAAATACTCTAAAGACTTCCCTCGCACCATACAATTAGCCGCTTCAATGATAGTTTCTTCTGCATAGGGTTTGGTAAAGTGTCCCCAAGCCCCCAACTGTTGCCACAGAGGAGGCTGAATCATCTTATTTATTCCTCGGCTAGTTAGTATTGCTACGGGAATCCCTTGTAAATGCTCACTTTTTTTAAGCCTTTTGAGAAATTCATAGCCATCCATACGGGGCATTTCAATATCAGCAAAAATGGCATCACAATGTAAGCCTTCTTGCAATAACTCCCATGCTTCTTTTCCATCTCGCGCTTTGATGATGTTGTAACCTGCCTTAGTGAAAGTCATGTCTAAGAGTTCCCGCACAGTAATAGAATCGTCAATAACCAAAAGGGTAGAGGAATTGGCTTTAGCTGCACCTACTCCTTCTGTGATTACTACTCCTGTCATATCTGCGGTTTTAAGATTGGTATCTTGGAAAGTGGTACGGATCAATTGGGAGTTATTCAGCTTAGTATGATGGGCGATCGCTTCTATAAACTGACAATCTACAATGATACTCCCCTGTAGATTCGCCCCTGTTAAATCAGTTCCTTGTAAGCTTACCTGTTTTAAGGTTGCCCAGTGCAAATTGACCCCCTGCAAGTCTAGCTCATCCAAACTAGTATTTTCTAGCCAAGCCCGTTGGAAATTGCGGTTTCCCTCTGTAAGTTGAGCTTCAACGGCTCTAGAATCTAAATATTTTGCTCTTTGATCCAATAGCTTTGCAATTAAAAGTGCGATTCCAGTTGCAACAACTTCAGGTTTAGCCTGCTTTCTGCCAATTTCCTGCCAAGCCTCCTTTGCTTCTTCTGCCTGCCATTCAATTCCTGCAAACTCCTCATACAAAGTCTTCGCAAAGCCTCCAGTACAACCCACTGGCAAAACCATCCCCCCTGACCCCAATGCCCAACGTGCTTCTTGTTCCGTCCCTGGGCCTCCTTCTAAGAGCAAATAAATCGGAGCAGCATGAGCCAAAACGAAGCGTCTTTGTTTTAAGGTTTGCCCCGCCGTTAGATTATGACCATAATCCCAAGGAAGAAAGCCCTGGGGCTGAACATGAAATACAGGAGGATTATCATCTCCTCCTCCCTGACGATGTTGGTAAAAGCTACGGGATACTGCTTCGGGAATACCAGAAACCCCACCAGTTAAAATTGCTATCTCTGTTAGTGCAGCTAACTTGCGCCCTGTGGCATAGCAAATGGCTTCGGTAGACTTTTGCCAAAAAGAGGTGCTACCAATAATGGCAACTTGGCGAGGGGTAGAAAAGTGACATCGCAAACCAGCAACTAGGGTATCTAGGTTGAGAGACATGATTGACAGAAGTTAAACAAAAGAGGGTGAAAAAATCAATTAACACAGATTTTATTCTAGGGACTCAGGCATTTAAAGATAGAGTGTTCCACCTCAATTACTGTCAATACTTTTTCAATACAATTGTTATTCAAGAACGGATAATGGCTAATTATCCATTGCTAAGTTTGTTACCCTAGCTAATAATCGGGGCAATTTAATCAAGAGATAATTGAATTTACTAAATATTTAGCTCAAATTGTGCCTTGAGAGGGTTGAGCTAAATTCAAAAGCTGATTAGCGTTGAGCAAAATGGTTAAAACCAAATCAAAGAAAAAATCTCCAGGAGGCAAAAACAATCAGCCTATCCTGAGTAGAGAAGAATCAATTGCCCAGCAACGGAAAGCTAAGCAAGCTAAGCAAAAACTAATTAAAACCATCTTTACCGGTTTAGGTATTGGCATCCTTTTTGGTATGCCAGCTATGGCAGCAGTTAGCCCTATCATCGGCTTAGGAGTGATGCTAGCCATCCCCACCCTTCTATTTTGCTATGCCTATCCTAGTTTGGGGCTGTGGCTATTCCTCATTTATTTACCTTTCAGCGGTACAGTAACTTACTGGATTGGGGGAGGAAATGCTCTTTTCAGTTTAGCTAAAGATGCTTTTTATATTCCCGCTTTATTTGGTATGTTGCGGGAATACAAACGAAAAAGAGAACGTCTGCCGATCCCGAAAAACTTAACCTTAACCTTTAGCTTATCCCTAGTTTTAGCTGTAATGACCCTGCTTTTAGTTAATGGTAGCTTACAGCTTGCTGGTTCAGGAGAAGGCGTTCCTTTCTTACAAGGAGTTTTAGGCTTAAAAGTTCTTTTAGGCTATGTTCCTCTAATTGTTTGTGCCATTTATTTAATCAAAACAAAAAAAGAATTACTTATTTGTACCCGCCTCCATTTAATCTTGGCAATTATTTGCTGTGTCCTGGGGGTGATGCAGTATTTAATGTTAGATAGCGGTACTTGTGTGGGAACTCGTAATGCTGTGGGGGAAGAGTTATTCAAAGCAACTGTAGAAGCAAAATGTTTGGTAGGAGGTTCTGTTGCTTTTGCCCCTTCCCAAGATATGATTCGTTTGCCGGGAACTTTCCCTTCTCCTTGGCACTGGGCTTGGTTTTTAATTGCTAATAGTGTCTTAACCTATACTGTTGCTTTTGGTGATCCTTCCTTTTTCTGGCGCATGGGAGGTATAGCAGGTATGGTGTTGGTATTTGCTAATGCCGTTGTTTCTGGACAACGAATTGCCTTGGCATTAGTACCTGTGGTTACGATTATATTACTGGTTTTAACTGGACAATTAGCTAACCTAAAAAGATTTATCCCTATTGGTGGGTTGCTAGCCTTAGCCTTAGTTTTTGCTATCAGCAAAAATCCTGATATAGTTCAAGAAAGGATTGATAGTTTCCAAAGTCGGGCAGAAGCTTCTCCTCCCCAAGCTTTTATTGAAGAGCAGTTTCGCTGGGCTTTTGAGTCTTCTGAAGGGTTTTTGGGGATGGGTTTAGGGCGGGCTACTAATTCTACTAGGGTGTTTGGTAAAGTTTCTTTGGTAGAAACCTATTACCCGAAACTTATTTATGAAATGGGCTTACTGGCAACTTTAGCCTTTTTGTTTTTTTTAACCAATATAGTTTACGTCGGCTTCAAGAATTATCGTGCTGTTCGTGATAAGAATTTACGTTCTTTAGGTTCAAGTTTGTGGGTATTTGTTTTAATTATCAGCTACAACACTTACTGGTATCCTTTAGATACAGAACCTGTTAATGTTTATTACTGGTTTTTTGCTGGGGTAATTCTACGTTTAGGGGAAATTAATCGGCAAGAAGAAGAGAAGCGTATAGAAGCAGAAGAAAATGATCCTATTTTGCAAAAGAAACTCAGAAGGAAGCTAAAAAAGAAACAAACAGCTTGATTTTTGTTGCCGTAGCTAACAACTAAGGGCAACCTAAAAAGGGATACTTTTTAAACCAAAGTTGATAACTAAAAATATTGCTATGAATTGGCCCCTCGTTTCTATTGTTATACCCACCTATGGCAGAGAAGAGCCTTTAAGGGATACTTTAAAAGATGTATTGAAGCAAGATTATCCTAATTTTGAAATTTTAGTTGTAGATCAAACTCCTAGCCATGAGCCAGAAACCCAGCAGGTTTTGGCTGAGTTATCTACTGGGGGTAAAATTAATTTATTTAAAGTTGACTGGGCGAGTTTACCGGGGGCCAGAAATTACGCTGTGCGTCGGGCAAAAGGAGAAATTATTATCTTCATTGATGATGATGTGCAGATGCCAGAAGGTTATATCAAAGCCCATGCTAAAAACTATAGTAACCCTGAAATTGGTGCTGTAGCAGGGCGGGTTTTTGATCGTATGAAGCTAGCTGATTATCAGAAGTTTGCTAACGAAGGGGATGCTTATGAAATTGAAGACTTGCCCCCAGAAGCAATGGATGCTGGTATCGCTTGGTATCACATCGACTTGGTACATACAACTAAGCCTCAACGGGTAATTTCCACCAGGGGCTGCAATATGTCTTTTCGTCGGGAAATTTTTACTAAACATGGTGTTTGGTTTGATGAACGCTTCCGGGGTTCAGCAGTACGGGAAGAGTCTGATTTTTGTTTGAGGATTAGGAAAACTGGCTACCAAATTTGGTACGATCCTGAAGCTGATTTAGTCCATTTAGGGGAAGAAACGGGGGGCTGCCATGATATTAGTACGCGATCGCTTAAATATCAGTT
This sequence comes from uncultured cyanobacterium, assembly GCA_963793425.1. Lineage (GTDB taxonomy): Bacteria > Cyanobacteriota > Cyanobacteriia > Cyanobacteriales > CAWCAG01 > CAWCAG01. The sequence continues at coordinate 1,568,763 of CAWCAG010000005.1, forward strand.
TACGTTTTACCACAACCATTTTTTAATGGCCCAAAAGAATTTAACACCGGGGCAACAATTACGTTTGTACAGCAAGTTGTTTGATTGTCACGTTTTAGGTAATCCTCCTTGCAACAAAAGTGGTTCCCCTTTAAAGGTTGCTAGTCGGGGTTTATTCTATACTTTAGGCTTTTTTGATGCTTTGAATACTCGCATTAAATCTGCTTGGGATGATGGGCAGATTTATAGTCGCCAGGATAAGAATACAAGTAATAAGTAATAAGTAATAAGTAATAAGTTTTGAAGAGACTGTTTATTCTTCGGTCTTACTTGTTAGCGATTAGCCATTAGCCATTAGCAAATAACAATTATCAATGAAAATACTCGTTGCTAGCCATAGTTATATTGTTGACCTTAACTGTGAAAAGTTGAGAAAATTAGCTCATTTACAACCAAATGTTGAAGTTACAGCAGTAGTACCCAAACGCTGGAAACCGGGGGGAGTACAGAATAAAATCATTGAAACTAAATATTGGCAAGATGGTAATTTTCGGGTTGTACCAGTTGCTAACTTTAGTGAAAATAATCAGGCATTACTAACTTTTGGTATCGATATAGTTAAATTGTTGCGGGAATTCAAGCCTGATATTATTCAAGTAGAACAGGGAGCAAAGGCTTTAGGTTATGCTCAATTAATTACTTTAAATAAGTTATTAGGTTTAAAAGCGAAAAATTGCTTTTTCACTTGGTGGAATTTACCTTATCAAGCTAAGTTTCCTATTTCTGTTCTCGAATCTTACAATCTCAACAACACCGATGGGTTGATTTCTGGCAATCAAGATGGTGTAGATATTTTACGAGAACATGGCTATCAAGGCGCTGTTAAAGTAATGCCTCAATTGGGAGTAGATGAGAGTTTATTTAAACCTCAAGCTCAACCAGAATTAGCAGCTAAATTAGGCATTGAATCAGAAGAGTTTGTTATTGGTTTCGTGGGTAGGTTTGTTCAGGAAAAAGGCATTTTAACCTTAATTAAAGCTTTATCTAAATTGAAAGAAAAAAGCTGGAAACTGTTACTATTAGGTAGAGGGGAATTAAAAGAAACTTTACAAGAAAAAGCGGCGATCGCCGGAATTAAAGAACGATTAATTATGGTAGAAAGTGTCCCTCATGATGCAGTTCCTTACTATATTAATCTTATGAATACTTTAGTTTTACCCTCAGAAACCACCTATGAATTTAAAACCTTAACTGCGGCAGGTTGGAAAGAACAATTCGGTCATGTTCTCATTGAAGCAATGGCTTGTCGAGTACCTGTAGTTGGTTCTGATTCAGGAGAAATTCCTCATGTAATTGGTGAGGTGGGTTTGGTGTTTCCAGAAGGAAATGCCGAGGCTTTAAGCAAGGCTTTGTTATCTTTAATAGAAGACTCAAATTTGACGCACAAGCTAGCTAACAAAGGTTATGAAAAGGCAATGAAACAATATACTAACCAAGCTTTAGCTAAGCAACAATTACAATTTTATCAGAATTTATTAGCTAGCTAATATCGTTGATCCGACAAATATTTGATGATTTATTCTTTTTTAGGCGCACAAAATGCAAACAGTTAACTTAGGAAAACATGGTCCTGCCGTCACTGCTTTAGGGATTGGTACTTGGTCTTGGGGAGACAAGTTATTTTGGAACTATGGTAGCGATTATGGCCCTTCCCAGGTTAAAGAAGCTTTTGAGGCAGCGATCGCAGCGGGAATTACTTTTTTTGATACGGCTGAGGTTTATGGTATCGGTAAGTCAGAATCCTTGTTAGGAGAGTTTACGGGGCAACAACAAGGTTCCATTGATATTGCCACAAAATATGGCCCTTTGCCCTGGCGTTTGACAGGGGATTCTGTAGCTGAGGCCCTAAGTAATAGTTTAGAACGTTTACAATTAAAACAAGTCACTCTTTACCAGGTTCACTGGCCTTTCAGCTTTTTTATGACCCAAGAAACCTTAATGAATGCTTTAGCTGATGAGGTGAAAAAAGGTCGTATTTTAACAGTAGGAGTGAGTAATTATTCAGCAGAAGAAATGTGCCAAGCCTCTGATATTTTGGCTAAAAGAGGTGTTCCTTTAGCAGTTAATCAGATGCAATATTCTTTGTTACATCGTAACATTGAAAGCAATGGTGTTCTGCAAACAGCAAAAGATTTAGGCATAACAATTCTTGCTTACAGTCCTTTGGCACAAGGTTTACTCACAGGCAAATATGATCCAGCTAACCCTCAAACTCCTGAAGGTGCAAGACGTTTTGATTCTCGTTTTAGCAAAGGCGGTTTAGCAAAGATTGCTCCAGTTTTAAATGCTTTAAAAGAGTTGGGAGCAAAGTATAATAAAACTTGCGCTCAAGTAGCCCTAAATTGGTTAATAAATCAAGGTGATGTTATTCCTATTCCTGGAGCGAAGAATGCTCAACAAGCTACTCAAAATGCAGGTGCTTTAGGTTGGAGTTTGGAAGCGGGAGAAGTAGCTTATTTAAGTAATAAATAGCTAGTTGCTAGTTGCTAGTTGCTAGTTGCTAGTTGCTAATAGTTGTCACTTAGTCACCCCGTCTCTTTATCTGTTTAAGAAAAAGCGCCTGAAACAATTCAGACGCTCTACTTATACAAACGTTATGTTAGTTAACCAGCCGACTCTGCACCGGCAACAACTTCCAGAATTTCTTGAGTAATCGCTGCTTGCCTTGCCTTGTTGTAGGACAAAGTAAGAGTACTCACTAATTCAGTGGCATTCTCGCTAGCACTATTCATCGCTGTCATTCGTGCTGCTAACTCGCTGGCTGCAGACTCTTGTAAAGCACGAAGCAACTGATTGTTCAAATATAGCGGCAGAAGAGCATTAAGGATTTGCGCTGGATCTTGCTCAAAAATCATATCCCTAGGAAAGCTACGCATTTGAGACGTAACTTTTTCCCGTTCAACCTCAAAATCTCCACCACTGGTAGTTAGGCGAAAGATTTCATCGTCTTTAGGCTCCAATCCTTGGGGAGTTAAAGGTAGAAGGGTTTGTACCACGGGTCGAGAACTGATCAGAGAAACAAACTTAGTGTAAATCAACTCTACCCGATCTACTTCCTCAGAAAGAAATAAAGAAAGTAGTTGGTCGGCAATTTGGGATGCTTCAGAAGCAGAAGGAATTTGCTCTAAGCCAGTGTAAGTACCATCAATGGGTGCTTTACGTCGCTCAAAGTATTGGGTGGCTTTACGCCCGACTAGGACGTATTTATAAGCAACCCCTTCTGCTTCTAGTTCCTTGGCTCTGGTTTCAGCTTTTTTGATGACGTTACTGTTATAGCCACCGCATAAACCGCGATCGCCAGATACGACCAACAGTCCTACGGAGTCAACTTCCCTTTGCTTTAATAAAGGCAAGTCAACATCTTCAAATTTAAGCCGATTTTGCAAACCGTAAAGCACTTGAGCCAAACGGTCAGCAAAAGGACGAGTGGAGTTAACCTGCTCTTGAGCGCGGCGCACTTTAGCTGCTGCGACAAGACGCATCGCTTCGGTGATTTTTTTGGTATTTTTGACCGTCTGAATGCGATCGCGAATAGTTTTCAGATTAGGCATTGGTCATTGGTCACTTGTCATTGGTCATTTTTTCTGAGGGAAAAAGTTAAGCAGCAGCCAAGAAGGTTTGCTTATACTCTAAGATTGCTTCTTTAAGAAGACTTTCTGCTTCATCAGTCAATTTCTTCTCTGAAGCAATAATCTCAGTATATTTGCCCTTGCTATTATTCAAATAATCTCGCATACCCTGAGCAAAGTTAGGGACTTTCTCCGGTTCAATATCATCAAGATAGCCATTTAAACCAGCGTAAACTACAGCCACCTGTTCTGCGACAGAAAGCGGATCATATTGGGGTTGTTTGAGGACTTGGCGCAGACGCTCTCCCCTAGCTAATTGTTGTTGGGTAGCTTCGTCAAGGTCAGAGGCAAATTGGGAGAAGGCTTCTAATTCAGCAAATTGAGCTAATTCTAACTTTAATTTACCAGCTACTTGCTTCATCGCTTTGGTTTGAGCGGCTGAACCAACCCTAGATACAGAAATACCCGCGTTAATAGCCGGACGGAAACCAGCGTTAAATAAATCCGAAGAGAGGAAGATTTGCCCGTCGGTAATAGAAATTACGTTGGTGGGAATGTAAGCGGAAACGTCCCCAGCTTGGGTTTCAATGATAGGCAGTGCTGTCATGCTACCTTCTCCTAACTCGTTACTGAGCTTCGCTGCTCTTTCTAGTAAGCGAGAGTGGAGGTAAAATACATCCCCTGGGTAAGCTTCCCTTCCTGGTGGGCGACGTAGTAACAAAGACATCTGGCGGTAAGCTTGGGCTTGTTTAGAAAGGTCATCATAAACAACCAAAGTTGCCTTACCGTTGTACATAAAGTACTCAGCAATAGCGGCTCCGGTGTAGGGGGCTAGGTATTGTAGAGTTGCCGGATCGTTGGCATTTGCTGCCACAACCACGGTATAATCTAAAGCCCCTCTTTCTTCCAGCACCCCAGCTACTTGAGCTACGGTAGAAGCTTTTTGACCAATAGCTACATAAACACAAATAACATCTTCTCCTTTTTGGTTGAGAATTGTGTCTACTGCTACTGCTGTTTTACCTGTTTGTCTGTCACCAATAATTAATTCTCGCTGTCCTCTACCAACAGGAATCATCGCGTCGATGGCGGTAATGCCTGTTTGCATTGGTTCGTAGACAGAACGACGTTCAATAATACCAGGAGCAGAGGATTCAATCAGGCGACTATCGGTAGCATTGATATCTCCTTTGCCATCAAGGGGGCGAGCTAAAGAATCAACTACCCGACCAATTATGGCTTCTCCTACAGGAATTTGGGCAATTTTCCCGGTCGCTTTAACAGAGCTACCTTCTTGAATGTCGCGACCATTACCCATTAATACTGCGCCGACATTATCTTCTTCTAAGTTAAGAGCAATGCCGATAGTACCATCTTCAAATTCAAGTAATTCCCCTGCCATCGCTTTTTCTAAGCCATAGATACGGGCAATACCATCACCAATTTGTAGAACTGTTCCTACATTGGCAACTTGAACTTCTTGGTCATAGCCTTCAATTTGTTGGCGAATAATATTACTAATTTCGTCTGGTCTAATGCTGGCAACCATTTTTTTAGTTAATAACTTACTTGTTTGTGGTTAATTTATTTGTCATTGCTCTTGAGGAGACAATAACGATTTAGTTAGGACTAGTTAAGCGCATACTAATACGACGCAACTGCCCTCGAAGACTGGCATCAAGAACTTGGGAACCCACTTTAATAATTACCCCACCAATTAAGCTAGGGTCAATTTCCGTTTGTAGTTCTACAGAATCAGCACTAGTCATATTTTTAACTTTGTCAGTGACAGCATTTTTTTGCTCTTCGTTTAATTCCGCCGCCGAGGTTACTGTAGCTAAGACAGTTCCTTTAAGCTGGCGTAATTTTTCTAAGTATTGCTGACAAATCTCTTCTAAAAAGACGATGCGTTTACGGTCTATAAGCAGCATCAAAAAGCTTTTGAGGTAGTTGTTAGTATCTTCCCCCAAAACTTGATTTAAGACCGCTTTTTTATTATCTTCTTTAACAACCGGATTGCTTAAAAACCCATTTAATTCTGATGATTCTTTAAGTAAGTTTTCTAAAGCTTTAATATCTTCCCCTAAGCTATCGACAAGATCATTATCTTTGGCTAGGGCCATCAAAGCTTCTGCATAAGGCTCAACAATTTTAGAGCTTAGTAAGCTGTTTTTCATTAACTACCTCCTAGTTGAGCAATGCTACGGTCAATTAGTTTATGCTGGAGAGAATCGTCATCGAGACGTTCTCTTAACTGTGACTCAACTCGCTCAACGGCTAAAGCAGCAACTTGCTGTTTTAACTGATCAATTGCCTTATCTCTTTCTGTGTTGACATCTTGAATCGCACCTTCTTTAATGCGCTCTACATCAACTTTAGCCTGAGCTAAGATACTTTCCTTGGCTTTTTTTGCACTTTCCTCTGCTGCTGCTTTAATGCGCTCTACTTCTGCTTGAGCCTGAGCTAATTTCTGCTGAGCATCAGCTAAAGCTGCGGCTGCTTCCTTGGCTTTGGTTTCTGCTTCAGTGATTTCCGACTCTATTTCTGAGCGTCTTTCACTGAGAATGTTGCCTAAGAATTTACGACCAAAGAAATATAATACCCCGATAATAATTGCGAGGTTGAGCAAGTTAGTCTCTAAAATATCGAAATTCAGACCAAAGCTTTCTTCTGAGGCGACTTCTGCCGCCGCAGTAGCTAGGTATGAAAAATTCCCCATAATACCCATCTACCCCTGCACTTGTGATTACTTTAATAAATTTAGGTCTGTGTTAGCTAAGCCAATTGACTAACTAACTAATTCAGGTGTTAACAGCTTTTCTAAGATTTGGCGACTTAAAGCGTCTACATCTTGTTCTAGGGTTTGCAATGCCTCTGCTTTTTGAGCTTGAATCTCTTGAGCAGCTTGTTCCCTTTCAGCTTGCACTGCCTGCTGTGCCTCTTGAATTTGTTTTGCCGCTACTTTTTGAGCCTCTTCTTGAGTAGAGGCAATATTTTCTTGAGATTTGCGACGCACGTCTCTTAACTCTTGCTCATACTGTTGAGTGAGAGTTTTGATTTTTCCTTGTCGCTCTCCTGCCTCTGATAATTTTTTGCGTATATAATCAGCCCGGCTATCAATTGCTTGCCCTAAAGGTTTATAAAAAACGACATTGAGCAAGGCTACTAAAATTAGGAACTGTACTGCCATGAGAGGTAAAGTGGCATCAAAATCAAAAAGCCCCCCTTCCGCCGTTGTTTCAACGGCTTCAGCAGCCAGTAAAGTTGTCCAATATATCATTATCCCTTAGTTTTTGCTTCAAGCTGTATAATAAGCGGTCACTTGATTTGCTAGTGAGTTGATATATCTCTGAAATCAAATGACCGCTGAGTAACGATTTACGAAAAGGGGTTAGCAAATAAAAGTACTAAAGCAACAACCAAACCGTAAATTGTTAGGGCTTCCATGAAAGCCAAACTTAATAGCAAAGTACCGCGAATTTTACCTTCAGCTTCTGGTTGACGGGCAATACCTTCTACTGCTTGTCCAGCCGCATTACCTTGACCAATACCAGGGCCGATAGCCGCTAAACCAACTGCAAGAGCAGCAGCGATAACAGAAGCAGCAGCAACTAATGGATCCATGATTTTTTTCCTTAATTAATGAACTAAAACAATGAGTAAATCTCTGGAAATTTTTACTTCAATGAGTAAAATCACCAAGATTATGAGAATAAAGATTTAACGGAGAAACTACCTAATCGTGTTCCTCTCCCCCATGGCCTTCCATTGCTTCTCCAATGTAAGCAGCAGCGAGGGTGGCGAAAATCAGTGCTTGAATGGCACTAGTAAATAGTCCTAAAGCCATTACTGGTAAAGGAATAAATAAAGGTACTAAGAGTACTAAAACTGCTACTACTAGCTCGTCTGCGAGGATGTTACCAAACAGACGGAAACTTAAAGATAAAGGCTTAGTAAAATCTTCCAAAATATTAATTGGCAACAGTATTGGCGTTGGCTCAATATATTTGGCGAGATAACCCAAACCTCGCTTTTTAAAACCAGCGTAGAAATAAGCTAAAGAAGTAAGTAGAGCTAAGGCTACAGTGGTGTTGATGTCGTTGGTAGGAGCAGCTAATTCCCCTCCTGGTAGCTCAATTAGTTTCCAAGGTACTAAGGCCCCTAACCAGTTGGCTACAAAAATAAATAAGAATAAAGTTCCTACGAACGGAACCCAAGGGCGATACTCTTTTTCGCCAATCTGGTTTTTAGCCAGATCCCGCAGAAATTCCAAAGCATATTCCATAAAGTTTTGGAAACCTTGAGGGATTCTTTGGATATTCCTTGTGGCAGCCAATGAAGCAATTAATAGGAGGCCAATTACAATCCAGGAGGTGAGAAATACCTGACCGTGGACTTTTAAATTGCCGATTTCCCAATAAAAATGCTTGCCGACTTCTAATTCAGCGAGGGGGAAAGAATTGAGAATACTCCAACTATCTAAAATTTGCATTCTTGTGAACTTGTTTCCCCAGATATCAAAACGTTTGTATCAAGGATTTCTTTAGTAACCGCATGATTAAGCTTTATAAGCAACTGCTTTTTACTTCTGCTCTGGCAAAAGTGTTGTTTGCAGTACATAGGCGATAATTGCGGCTTTATAGGTCATAAATCCAAGAAAGATGGGTAGAACCTGTAGTTGTTGCCACTGGGTAGCAACGACGATTAGCCCAATGAAAAGCGCTATTCGGCTAGAACCAAGACGCTGTGAGCCTCCTGATCCTATTCTCTCAACTTTTTTGCCCAATAGCCTTAAATAAACTACCCCGACACAAGCTCCAATTAAGTAATTTAGAGCGATGTTTAAGGAGTAAAAGTACCAGACAAATAAGCAAATAATTCCGGTAAAACCTAGAGTTATTAGCAGTAATGTCTGTAGCAGTCGATAATACTCTCGCATGGAATTTGCTGAGATATCATCTTCTGGGGCTGAGTTTGTTTCGAGAGTTTGATTAGACGGATTCACGCTCTATTTGCGCTTAGGCTAGTCCAGATTTTACGGCTCGATTAGAACACGAACCAGCAGCAATAATATCACGATATAGTGACAATTCTTAAATATTTGTGAAATAAAAGTTACGAGTTTAGGGGGGTTGCTAGTTAAATACCAAGAAGAACGAGTTGTCTTTTTTGAAGCGATCGCACTCCTTCTAAGCTTAGGGAGACTTGGCTTAAGATGTCTTCGACACTTTTATTTTCATCACAGCCTTGAAGAAATTCAAATTCCTCGGCTGATAATTGTGCCATTTGGTAGTTGTGGTTAAGGATGTTTTGGCTAGGCCAACCATTCATACAGGGGTTTCTTTGGGGGATGACTGATTTGAGTAAAGAGTCATTAGACCAATCTACTTTTTCTAAGGGGGATTTAGCTAAGAAAAATTCGTAGTGAGTAATTTCGGGGTCTAACCTCTCAATCAATTGATAGCGCTCCATAGCACTTAATTTTTCTGCCCTAGCCATCAAATCAGGGGATTTCCCTAACAATCTCTCTAAGTCCCAATATTCAGGGTTAGAAAAGCCAACAAACTCTAAATCAGAAGCTTCGATCAATTCAAAAAGGTTTTCTAAGCGATAATCTGTTTCTTGGGGATGAAGGTACATATCAGCAAAACATTCATCTTTGAAGTTTTCCATGGCCCAGCGTTCTTTTTCTCGCTGCACTAAACGATTATTTTCCGGCAGGTTGGCAAAAACTTCTCGCCCAACCTGAACTCCATCCTGATAATCTCCTTTTTTATTCCCTTGAAGCAAGGTGATCGCTTCTTGCATTAAGGTGATTTCCCAACGTCCTAACTCAGCGTAAACAAAGATATGTAACAAGCCGCCGGGGGCTAATTTTCGAGCGATCGCCGCAATACCTTTATGAGGGTCTGGCAGATGGTGTAAAACCCCCACGCAATTAATCAACTCAAATTCCCCTGGTAGTTGAGTCGCATCTTCAAGATTAAGCTGCTGAAATTCTACTCCTTTAGTTCCGGAACGACGACAGCGCTCTTTCGCCACAGCTAAAGCTCCTTCACTTAAGTCTATGGCAACTACCTCCGCTTCTGGATTGAGGTGAACCAGGTACTCCGTACCAACACCCGTACCGCAACCTGCATCTAAAATGCGAATTTTAGAATGATCAGGCTTACGTCCTGCACAAAAGTTATAGGCAGTTAACCACTTCCAGCGCCAGTTATAACCAGGAGGTGGTTCATCGATTAAAGGGTCAGGGGGAAAAGGATAAGTGTCGTAAAGTTTCTTAACCGCCTCGCGCTGAGTAGTTTCATTCATTGGTTAAATTAGATAGTGAAGAGTGGGCAGTAGAAAGTAGGGAGCTAGTAGTAAAAGTTTATTAAGTCTGAACCATATATTTTTAGCGATAAGTAATTTTTCTACCCAATAAACAACATACTTCTTAACAAAGCCCCTCAGTAAGCACGAAAAGTTTTAATCTAAAAGCTGACTACAGTGCTGACTTAAACATTAAACATATCGTTTTTAGCAAATTGTCCGGAGAATTTCTCTTCCTTCATAAGTTAAGAAGGAAATTGGCAGCAAGAACAGAAATACCAATAGCTTGCAACTCCAGACTTCAAGGCAGTATCAATTAGGAGATAATTTAAAACAAATGAGTGTTAAGGCAAGTGGAGGAAGTTCTTTAGCGAACCCACAACGCTACCAAACCGTACCTGTATCGGCGATTTCCCAAGCTGAACAGCAAGACCGCTTTTTAGAAAATGCCGAGTTAAGTGAATTAAAAACCTTTTTTAGTTCTGGTAGCAAACGTTTAGGAATAGCTCAAACTCTTAGTTCCAACGCTGATCTAATTGTTTCTAAAGCGGCGAACCGTGTTTTTACTGGTGGTTCTCCTATGGCTTTTTTAGAAAAGCCAGCCGAAGAAACCTTGAAAGAGTTAGCTACCACATCAGGTAATGCTAACCCAGGAATTAATCTCGGAACTACCACTTTTGTTGAAAGTGGCGGTAATGCAGGAAGCGGAATTTTAGGTAATATCCTCTCTTTTTTCAACACCTCAACTGGTGTTGGAGCATTACCTGCTGGTTTCCGCCCCATTAATATTTCTCGCTACGGGCCTCGCAATATGCAGAAGTCCTTGCGAGATTTGGCTTGGATGCTGCGCTATGTATCCTACGCCATTGTAGCTGGCGACCCTAATATTTTGGTGGTTAATGTTAGGGGTTTGCGAGAAGTTATTGAAAATGCTTGCTCTAGTGCGGCAACTGTCGTCGCGATCAAAGTAATGCGCGGGGCAGCTTTAGGCTATTTTAAGCAGGATGAAGAAGCTCAAGGCATTTTAGCTCAGTATTTTGAGATCCTGGTCAACGAATTTGCCGCTTCCACCCCTTCTGATAAATTGCGCCAGCGTCCTTCTACGGATCAGCAGGGTTTGCAGCTACCCCAAAGTTACTTTAACGGCGCTCAAAAGCGCCAGAAGTTTGTCATGAAGCCAGGATTATCTGCTGTGGAAAAGCAGTCGGTAATCAAGGCTGCTTATCGGCAGCTTTTTGAGCGAGATATTACCAAAGCCTATAGTCAGTCTATTTCTTATCTGGAATCCCAGGTAAAAAATAACGACATCTCTATGAAAGAGTTTGTCCGACGCTTGTGTAAATCTCCCCTTTATCGAAAACAGTTTTTTGAGCCTTTTATTAATAGTCGGGCTTTAGAACTAGCTTTCCGCCACATTCTTGGTCGTGGTCCCAGTTCCAGGGAAGAAGTACAAAAATACTTCTCTATTGTTTCCGATGGAGGACTTTCTGCTTTAGTAGATGCTTTAGTCGATTGCCGAGAGTATGGGGATTACTTTGGGGAAGAAACAGTTCCTTATTTGCGGGGTTTAGGTCAAGAAGCCCAAGAATGTCGTAATTGGGGAATGCAGCAAGACCTGTTTAATTACAGCGCACCTTTCCGCAAGATTCCTCAGTTTATTACTACTTTTGCTAAATACGACCGGCCTTTACCAGACCAACATGTTTATGGTTCTGGTAATGATCCTTTAGAAATTCAGTTTGGGGCAATTTTTCCGAAAGAAACTCGTAGCCCCAGTAGTAGCCCTGCACCTTTTGGTAAAGATACCAAGCGCTTACTAATTAATCGTGGTCCGGCAACCAAAAATCAGAATAGCAACCCCAAAGCTAGAGGGGAGTTTCCTGGTTCTCTTGGTGCTAAGGTTTTCCGCTTAGATCAATTACCTGGTAGTGGCGGCAGCAATGGCGCAAGTGTTAAGTTCTCTGAAAGCTCAACTCAGAAAGTAATTAAGGCTTGTTATCGTCAGGTTTTTGGGCGGGAAGTTTATGATGGTCAACGCCAGAAGGTAGCAGAAATTAAGCTAGAAAATGGTGATATTTCTCTGCGGGACTTTGTCCGGACTTTAGCTAAGTCTGATGTCTTCCGCAATATGTATTGGACTCCTTTTTATGTAGTCAAAGCTATTGAATATATCCATCGTCGTCTTTTGGGTCGTCCTACCTACGGTCGCCAGGAGATGAATAAATACTTTGATATTTGTGCCAAGAAAGGTTTCTACGCCTTGGTAGATGCAATTATTGATACTTTGGAGTATTCAGAAGCTTTTGGGGAAGATACAGTACCTTATGAGCGCTATTTAACCCCTGGTGGCTTGCAATTACGCTCCTCTCGTCCTGGTGCTTTGAAAGAAGATACAGGTAAGCGGGTTGATAAAGAAACGGCTCCTCGCTTTATTGAGTTGGGTAAAGCCCCAGCAACAGGAAGCGAACCGGATATTGAATTCCGGGTTAACCAAGGAGTTAGTGTTCAAAGGCAGCAAACTAAGATATTCAAGCTTACACAACTGTACGATAAAGCCAACTTCAAGCGTGTCACCGCAGCAGCTTATCGACAAATCTTTGAGCGGGATGTTGAACCTTATGTCGTTCAAACTCAGTTTACGGCCTTAGAAAGTAAGTTGAGCAACGGGGAAATTAATGTTAAGGAGTTTATCGAAGGTTTAGGTTGCTCTGAGCTTTATATCAAAGAGTTTTATACTCCTTATCCCAACACTCAAGTAATCGAATTTGGTACAAAGCACTTCTTGGGACGCGCTCCTTTAAATCAGAAGGAGATTCAGAAGTACAACCAAATTCTTGCTTCTAAAGGTATTCGCGCCTTTATTAGAGCGATGGTCAACTGTATGGAGTATATTGATATCTTTGGTGAAGATACAGTACCTTATCGCCGTTTCCCAACTTTACCTGCGGCTAACTTCCCCAATACCGAGAAGTTATACAACCGTTTGACAAAGCAGAATAAAAACGTAGTTGTTCCTAGTTTTGAGCCGGTGAGAGCGGGCAAATCTATTGGGAATTAATTTGTAATCTTTAAGCTTTGAATTAGAAATAGGGACGAAGTTTATTCTTCGTCCCTATTTTTTAAGGTAGAGGTGTTCCTGGTATTGCTATATATGATAAGTTTTAGTTGGGTTAAGCTAGCTTAGCTATTAAATATCTTGAATTTACATAACTTCAACTTTACAAATGTCAAGCCCAAAAATTTGCTTTAAATGACGCATTTGTGTGGTTTTATGGGATAATTGAAAAAATCATACTAGTATTTTTGTGGTCAAAAATAAAAGTAAAACGCTACAAGCTCGCTAAATCGTTGGTAAAGTCAATATTTACTCTCAAAATTTTATCTTTTTGAAGTGTATGAATGCACAAATTTTGAGAGGATTTTAAAAGTTTTTTTGACAAAAATGGCAACTTAATGTATGAAGTACCTTTTTCTTATAGTAGTTTGAAAGTTTCAGAAGAAGCAACAATAATCTCTATCGATTCTCAACTCATCTAATCAACTACTTGTAAAATTCCATGACGTACACCGTAGAAAACTCTTTCAATTAAAGTTTTGTCTTCATCCGGCAGATTATCTTCATGCAACAAAGAAGACATTAACTGCTTTTCGGGGAGGGAAATACGGCGAGAAGATAAAACTCTGGCAACTAATTCTTGGATATCAATTCTCATTTTGTTTAGCTTGTTTGTTTGTCATTTACTACTATCTACTTTTTGCCGTTACATATCCGCGATCGCAACTACGTATTCTAGGTGACAATTTTCTTGAATATCTGTGATTTAGATCGCTGTTTCCTTTGATGCCTCAATAATTTTCCTCTTGTTAGTATTAACAATTACTTGCTTTTATTTAATAAGCCTAAGTAAGGAAATCAAACTTTAATAAACCAACGTTGACGATACATAAAATAGAGAATTAACCACCAAAATGCTACGCTAACCAAGGCAAATAACAAAGAGCCATTAATTTCTCCTGCCCAAGAAGCAAAGAAAGTTTCATAAATCCAAGCATAGGTAGTTGGTGCATCTTCTCCAGAACCAACATTAGTACGGTAGAGAATGCGAACGATAAAACCAGAGAGAACAAAAATAAAAATTGCATTCATTCCCATAACTTTAAAAGGAAAACTCCAGGAACGAATATTTCTCACTTCAATTAATTCATAGCAAGCTGCGAGTAGAAGTGAAGCCCAACCTGCGCTATATAAAACATAAGAACTAGTCCATAATTGTTTATTGAGAGGAAAAACTAATCCCCAAAACCAGCCTATAAATAAGGCAGCAATACCAAATAGCACTAAACCAATAGTAGTGCGAGATTTAATGGGTTGATGACGTATCCAATCTCCAGCAAAGTAGCCTAACCAAACTGTTACGATAGCAGGGAGAGTACTAAATAGTCCTTCAGGATCAAAACCATTGATATAGAGATGTTTTGTACCTAGAACCAGGCGATCAATATAAGTAGCTAAGTTCCCTTCCAAACTCAAATTTCCTGCACCATAATTGGGTACAGGAATTAGCATCATTGCCCCCCAATAGCCTAAAAGAATTACCCCTGATAAAATCCACAGAGCCTTTTTGTTTAAATTTAGTACAGCGATTCCAGCGAAGAAGTAAGCTAAACTAATACGCTGTAAAACCCCCATAATACGCAGGTTGGCTAACTCGCTAAGGGATTCTCCTTTAAAAAGAGCATTCATGACTAAAGAAGAAGCATTAAGAAACAAACCTAAAGCAAAAAGAATTAAACAACGTTTCAAGAGGCGCAAGTAGACTTCTTGAGGCGGTTTTTCCTCTTTAATGTATTTAGCTAAGGAAAATGCTATTGATGTTCCAGCGATGAAAAGAAAGGCAGGAAAGACAAAATCTGTAGGGGTAAAACCATGCCATTCTGCATGAAGCAAAGGGGCATAAACGTGTTCCCAACTGCCGGGATTATTAACCAAAATCATCCCCGCGATCGCCATACCTCGAAAAACATCAATTGAGGTGAGGCGTTGGGTTTTTTGGAGGTTTGACTTATCATTCATGCTAAAAGTTGCTTCTGAATAAGCTACATACTAACTCTCTAGTTGATAATGAGTAAGTTTCGTAGCAAAAAACAAGCTTTTGGACATCCAGGTATTGAATCTCGTTGGACTCATGGTAGCAAGCAAGGAATCGGTACAGCTTATTCCATTTTTAGTAATGCTTGGCTTACATTGGTCAAAGGATGGAGGGGAAAATAAAACAAGAAACCTAAGCAACAGCCACATCTTTGGAGATTTATTATGTTGATATTGCGATCGCAGCAGATTGGCAAGGGCATATTTCCTTTACTTTCTTAGATTTACCTGGGGGAGAAGAAGAAAGTTATTCTGTAGCGATCGCCGTTTAATTAAGAAAATCCCAAGATAAAGATTTATCCAAAAGCTAGTTGCTAGTTGCTAGTTGCTAGTTGCTAGTTGCTAAAATCTCAGACTTCAAAGGATATTTTGTTTTTTGGAATGTTCTAAGAGCCTCTTAACTCCTTTAATTTCCTATCAGCTACCTCTTGCTCATACTTAATTGCTTTAATACGAGAAGGAGGTAATTGTTGTTCATTAGCTAAAGCAGTTTCAAAATCTTCAAGAGCTTTTTCTAACAAAGAGATATCTTGCTTATTTTTCCCTAATTTATAAAAGATTTGTCCGCGCAAATAAACAACCTCTCGATTATCAGGTATCGCTTTTAAAGATTGCTCAACATAACCTAAGCCTTTCTCATAATATTCAATTGCTTTGGCAGGATTGTCATCTTCCTTTTTATTACCTAAATCACGATAAGCAACAGCAATACCATGATTAACTAAAAATTCTGGTGCGGCTTTATTTTTAAACTTATCTATAGCTTGTTCGGCATTAGAAAATGGTAAATTAACTGCCAGCAAAAGTTCCATATAACCCTTCAACATATTCATTTCTGGATCGTTGGGGTCAATTGCTTCTGCTTTATCGAGGTATTCAAAGACTTTTTGTAACTTAGTTACAGCGCCAATCGGACCATCATTTTTATATTGATAGGCTCCTTCTAAAAAATGCCCCACAGCTAAATAAAGATTGCCTCGTAGAGAATCTTCATCTGTATCTACTAAATTATCTGCTGCTTGGATAGTTTTACTAGCATAACTATTCATAGTAGATAAGTCTTCGTTCATAAAAGCTAAAGCAGCTCTTAAAGCATAAACTAAAGGCTCATCAGGATCACTTTTTTCAGCTTCTTGTAAATCTTGAATTGCTTCTTGATATTTCCCTTCTCGAAACAAAGTATCAAAAGCTTCCTCTGTCTCATCTCCCATATTATAAGGGTTACCAGGGCGGAAAGGATCTCCTGCTGAGACTGGATTACTAAAAAGGGTGAGAGCGACAATTAAAGAACTAGCAAATGTAAA
This sequence comes from uncultured cyanobacterium, assembly GCA_963793425.1. Taxonomy (GTDB): domain Bacteria; phylum Cyanobacteriota; class Cyanobacteriia; order Cyanobacteriales; family CAWCAG01; genus CAWCAG01. The sequence goes on from CAWCAG010000005.1 coordinate 1,585,139, forward strand.
AGATTTTCGTGTGGACATAATTGATTTGTTTCGTAAGTTAATTAGTTGAAGAAATTAGTTAAAAAGGTAAATTATCAGCATTTTTTCTGCTCTTTAGCTAAGAAAACAGATTACCTCCCTATTTTAGTTAATTTCCTACAGGATTTGACGCAACCCTCAATCTGCTAGTTCCAAAGGCATTTACCTTACCAAAAGCATATTCAATTGTGTTAATTTGTACGAATTGCCGTCGCCCTAGGCTTAGCTGATCACTGATAACTGAAGAAATGCTTTATCTTAAAAATCTGGTATATCATCCCCCGGCGACTGCCCTTCCTATTCTCAAAGGCATTAATCTAGAATTAGCCCCCCAGGAATTAGGTTTGATTGTCGGTAAAAGTGGCTCTGGGAAAACCACTTTATTAGAAATTTTGGCAGGATTAGCAGAGAAAACCAGAGGCGGAATTTTCTGGCAAGACCAAGAGTTAACATCTTTAGATTTACAATACTTAGGGGGTTTGGTTTTCCAGTTTCCCGAAAGACATTTTTGCGGCAGCACTATTTTAGAAGAATTGCGGATCGGCCATCCTGAATTGCGTTTTCAACAGGTTAGGGAAGCTTTGCAGGAGGTGGGTTTACAACATCTTCCTTACGCAAATTCTCCCAATGCTTTGAGCGGAGGGCAGCAGCGCCGTCTCGCTTTAGCAGTACAATTAGTACGTCAACCTAATCTTTTGATGTTAGACGAACCCACAGCAGGTTTAGATTGGTCAATGCGACAACAACTGGCTAATTTATTGGCTAAGCTGAAAAATCACTGGACTTTATTAGTTGTTACCCACGATCCGGGAGAATTAGCTAAGATTGCCGATCGTTGTTGGTTAATTGAGGAAGGAGAATTGGAAAGTGTCGAAGCTGATAGTTTGGTGAGGAAGAAGGTTCAAATAGTTGGCTGAATTTTACTGTCTTACAACAGAAAATTGCCCCGATTCATAACTTAACTTATTAAGTTACTGGGAGCTTATTATTCAAATTTAGAGCCTTCCCTAAAGAATATATAGTTTAGCTCTACTTGATCGCAGAATGCACTAGCCCAATTATTCCCTAATTGTTCTAAAATCACCCGGTATTTACAGGAATTGGTATCATCTAAATTATAGAGAAAAAGCAAAGTAAATTGATCAACTTTTAACCTTAAAAAACGACAATTTATTTTCCCCAGCACAAAATATTTATAATGAACAAGCAACCTGAAATCACAAAACATAGCGAACTACTCAATCGCTTAGTCTTGAACCGTCGCACCACAGATAAAATTGGTAACGTAGAAAAGATTTGGCTAGATCCTCAAGCCCATCGTGTACTTGGCTTAGTTTGTAAATCTGGTTTGCTTGGTATTCATAAAGACTTAGTTGCTTGGCAGCAAGTAGAAAAAATTGGCGAAGATGGCATCATAGTCAATCTGCCAACTGAAGAAAAAAGTAATGAAAAGCCTGAAAAAGATGAAATCTTAATCGGTCATGAAATTTGGACAGATGAAGGAACTAAGGTAGGTAATTTAGTAGATTATTTATTTATCCCCGAAACTGGAGAAGTTATTGGCTATTTGTTTGCTTCTAGTGGTTGGCGTGGTGTTGTAGAAGGAGTATATATGCTTACTCCTGTTGCTATTTCTAGTGTAGGAGATAGAAGAGTAATTGTCTTAGCAACTGCCTTAGAAAATCCTCGCCTATACCAAGAGGGAGTAAACCACAGAATTGAAGATATCAAAGATTATTTTCAAGAAGATTTAGCCCAAACCAAACAGGATTTACGAACTGCCATTGGCTTACCCAAAAGAGTAGTAGAGCAATTACAAGATGCCGCTGAATCAGCTACAGACAAAGTAAAAGATAGGTTCAAAGCTCAACCAGAACCTGATCAAAAAGAGGATGAGAAAATCAAGGATAGCGATCTTGAAAATTGAATATTAAAAAGGAAAAATAGAATGCAAAGTTTACTGATATTAGCTGTGATTATTGCCATAGTCTCAGTATTTTTCGCTTTACAAAACCCTGTGACTGTCACTATTAATTTTATTATTTGGCAGTTTCAAGGCCCTTTAGCATTATTCCTACTCTTGACTTTAGGGGCAGGTGTTGTTGTGGGTTTCCTCTTTTCTGTACCTGCGGTAGTGAAAAGGAAGCTAAAAACTTTAGGTAAAAATAAAAGAATTAATGAATTAGAAGACGAAATGAATGCTAAGCAAGAGAAAATATTTGAGCAAGAAAAGAGAATAAAATACTTAGAGCAAACCTTACAACAAAAAAGCAACTTGACAGAAGAAATGTAGGTAAACAATCTAAGACTTAATCTTTGCTAATAGTTCAATGTTTGATGTTCAATGATTCTATCTTCCTTAAAAAATAACCTCATCGTTTCCTGTCAAGCGCCAAAAAATTCCCCTTTACATAATCCCTTAATAATTGCAGCTATAGCAAAAGTAGCAATCAACTGTGGTGCAATGGGGGTACGGCTAGATACTCCTGATCATGTTCAAGCAGTCCGAGAAAACATTGGCGATGTACCAATTATTGGCTTGTGGAAACAGCAAATTCCTGGTTGCGAAGTTTATATTACTCCCCGCTTTAAAGATGCCGCTGCGATCGCTCAAGCGGGTGCTGATATTATTGCCATTGATGGGACAGCAAGAGAACGTCCTAACGGGGAAACTTTAGAAGAATTAATTCCTCGAATTCACAAAGAATTAGACAAATTAGTCATGGCTGATGTTGATACCATAGAAAATGCGATTTTAGCAACAAAAGCAGGGGCAGATATTGTCGGTACAACCCTATATGGGTATACATCTCAAACCAAGGATTTATCTCCTCCTGGTTGGCAATTACTTCAAGAAATGGTCACAAAATTAGCTATCCCCGCCATTTGCGAAGGGGGTATTGCTTCTCCAACTATGGCTAAAAAAGCGCTAGAATGGGGAGCCTATGCTGTAGTTGTAGGAACTGCCATTACGGGTATTGACCTCCAGATTCAAAATTACGTATCGATGCTTAGTTGTGACTAAATGACTAATTCTTTGCAATTCAGTATCATGTTTCTCTGTTTTTTGACTGCTGGGGCCTTATTTTGGGAAGGAAAGCGACCGAAAATAGAACCAGCGATCGCAGCCTCTTCTGAACAAGAATTTATCCCAGCCAAACTAACTTCTTCATCTTTATTACAATTATCAGCCTCTCTAAGTAGTAGTTTAGTAGTTGATTTAAGCGATCGCACTGTATCTTTCTATGAGTTTGATAAATTAGTTACCAGCTATCCTGTAGCTATTGGTAAGGATGGTTGGGAAACCCCTACAGGTACTTTTTCAGTCAAAGACATGAATTCTCATCCGGCTTGGTATCAACCCATCACTGGAGAAGTGATTCCCCCTGGTCCTGATAATCCTTTAGGATCAAGGTGGATTGGTTTTTGGTCTGATGGGGGAGATGTTCACCAAATTGGCTTCCACGGTAGTAATCAAGAAGGTTCAATTGGAGAAGCTGCATCTCACGGCTGTTTACGAATGCGTAATGATGACATTGAAAAGATGTACGAACAAGTTAGTGAAGGTACGATAGTTATTGTTCGTAAGTGATATCAGTTAAAACCCCAAATTTGCCTTACCTATCTCCGCCGCCGCAAAAACTTCCTCATCCGACATCTCTTCCCAAGCCGTATCGCCAATTTCAGCGTAGAAAGTTTGGTCATAGGGACGGGTACGCACTACCACAGGCATCGGCACGGCATGGCCCAGCACAAGGGCTTGCTGTTTAGAATCAAGTTTAGCCAAAACAGAACGCAAACCACTAGCCCCGGAAACTCCTGTAAAGATGGCATCAATGTCCTTATCATCGTTAAGCAAACAGGTGATGCGAGTACCTACTTGGGACATCACCTCGTTATCAATACCAGAAGGACGCTGATCGACGATTAATAGAGTAACAAAATATTTACGCATTTCCCTGGCAATAGTACCAAAAATAGTTTGGTTAACAATCGCTGAATCGAGGAAGCGATGGGCTTCTTCAATGGTAATTACTAAAGGGCGAGGACGATCTTGAGGATTCTTGCTTTGGAGAAATTTATCTGCTTTCCTAACGTAATTGTGATGAATGCGCCTAGTCATCATATTAGTAACCAGCATATAAGAAAGCAGATTAGATTGAGAACCAAACTCAACCACAACGTGCTTCCCAGCATCAAGGGATTGCAGAATTTGGTCAATATAATTGCGGGGACAACTCGAACGCATATACTTCAAACTATCGAGGCGCATCAGCTTACGTTGCAGTGCCATGATCGAACCTTTATGACCCTGCCTTTCCTCGCAAAACATCTCAATATCCTCATTAGTCATAGTCAAGAGGCTAATGATCCAATGTTTACCATATTCTGCAAGGAGAATATTCGCATTATCAATACTAGCATCGGATAAACTTAATTCACGACTAACTAATCTTAGGTCTTCAAGCTCAATTTGATCGTAACCGAGATAAAGTTCTTGAGCATCTCTCACCCCTCGCCTTTTAGTAGCTTCCGGGTCTAAAGTGTAAATTTCTACCTGTCCTGGAAAAAGCTGCCGTAGCCCCTTAACAGTACTAAATTGCTTCCCTTCACTAACTGCCTCCCAACCATACTCTGAGTGCATATCAAACATCAAATTAACGGCTGCTTGCTTACGGATAATGCCGGAAATTAACAGGCGAGTGAGAAATGATTTACCCGTACCAGATTTACCAAAAACTCCGTTGCTGCGTTCAATAAAACGGTCTAAATCCAAACAAACTGGCACATCCATATCTAGGGGTTTACCAATGGAAAAGTTTTTCCGCAGAGGGTCATCTTCCCAACCAAAGACAGCCCGGAAATCCCCTTCACTGGCTTCATAAACTTGGCTAAAATGACTGGGGATAGTTTTAACTGGTAGTAATTCTATTTCGCTACTGGTTTGGGCTTGGAAGGAAGCCAAGGAAGTATCCTTTGGGAATTCTTGGGATGTTCCTGTGGTGGGGGTAAACATCAACATCGGTGAAAGATTCACCATCCCATAGGTTCCACTCCCGGCTAATACTTCCCGCAAAAAGTCATCCTGGGGACTGGGGGGATTGGCCATGATCCTTTGACTGGCGGTTCCTAAAGTCACATCGGTGAGGAGGCAAAAAAAGCGCGATCGCATCCCCTGTACAACCAGGAATTTACCCACCCGCATATCTTCTACCAATACGTCTGGGTGCAAGCGTATTTCTAAGCCCTGGCTAAGGGAACCTTGAATTACTGAACCAAGGGGTTTATCAGAGTTGGTCATCAAAATAATACTAACCTGCCAGGAATACTTTTGTACTTATTAATTTAGCGTATCAGGATCTATTCCTAACTCCCTTAATTTAGCGGCTAACTGTTCTGCTTTTAATTCTGCTTCACTAGCTCTTAATTTAGCTTCAATTGCTTCTTGCTGCGCCTCCAAGATTTCCTGTTGCGCCTCAAAAGCCTCAAGTCTTGCCTCAATCGCCTCTTCTTGTGCGGCAATCACCTTTTCTTCAGGTATAGGAATTAATTCTCCTTCTAAAGTTAACCAGCGCAGCCATAACTTTTCTATATCCTTAAATTCCCCTCGCCAAGTACCCAAACTTAAACCCAACTCCGGCACAACCAAGCGCCCCTGGTTTAACTCAAATTCTTGGTATTTTCCTTCCCTAAGTTGAAATACTTTGAGTTGGTTTGTATAACGACTAAAGACGATGTAGTAAGGAACTTGTAATATCTGTTCGTATACTTCCCATTTTGTGGGTGGTTCCCCTCGTTTACTAGTAGTCTCTCCTAAATCTTCAGCTTCTGTACCAGGAGATAACAATTCTACTACCACCAAGGGGTTAGCTTCCTCTTGCCAAGTTACATAACTTAAGCGCATATCTTCCCCTTTATACAATCTCGGTACACCCACAACCCCAAACCAGTCAGGGCGTTTATACCACCGAGTATGCTGAAGATCGTAGTAAAGATTCATATCTGTGGCACTGTAGATTAAATCTTTAGCCCAAGTGGTGGGGATAAAGGTTAAATAAAGTAATAGAGGTTGAAAAAAATGAAATTCGTCAGGCAAACCGGGTTCCTCTGGATTCTCACTCGGAAGATCGTACATCGTCGGTAGACCATTTTGAGAAGTGAGAATCTGTTGGTTTAAGTTAGGAAACGAAGCTGAAGAAGTCATTATTAAAAAGCCGATAACTATTGCCAGTCGCCGTAGAAACAGATAATAACTGATAACTGTACGGCTTTACCGTTGCCTTTAAGCATCATTGATCAGCAAAGCACATCTACTGTTTCCCAAGCAGCGCCGCGAGTTAAACGTATTTGTGCTAAAGCAAAAATAGTGGGAATAATACGGCCATAATTAGTGGCGATCGCCCGCCAGCCTAAATCAGCCATAAAACAGCCCCATAACAAAGGCCCTACCATGGCAAAAACTCCTCTCATTGCTGCGTGGCGGGCTGTGGTTATAGCCATACCTCTCCTTGCTGCTTGCATCGCTAGATGGCTCTGAAACTGAGCTGTAGCAGCCGCACCGCCTTTAATCATAGCGTTCCTAGCCACTTGATAACTAGCAAAATGAATAGCAAACTGGCGGGCGATTTGCTGTAGTATCAAAGGTTTAAGCACTGAACTAACAGCGACAACACTACTACCTTTGAGGAAAATATTAATGGGGTTATGTTGCAATTGTATAGGTAGAGGTTCAGGGAACTTAGACTGAGCTAAGGATTTCTGTACCTTAGCTGTTAAACAACGCTTCTCCTGTGGTGGTAATTTTTGCCAAGCTTTACCCACTAAATGTAAAAATATTTCTGCTTCAATATCTGTAGTAGATAACTTTTCAGAATAGGGAATTTTTAGGTAACGACAAACTTGAATAAGTATTTGTCTATAACTGACTTCTTGGGCTTGCCCTCGCAAAACAGTCAAGCCGTCAGCAGCTAAGTAGCGAAATCGCTGTTCTAGGCTGTCTAACCAAATTTCTCTATCCTTGCTTTGCACATCTATTGGATCTACGCTCTGGAAATAATCGAGGGGATTAAATTTACGACAAAAAAGAATATGGGTAAGCTGTTGTAATTCTTCTTCTGTGCCTAATTCCAGCGCGGGCCTGAGTTCGTCCAACGTTTTTCCCTCCACAACACCGGATTTTTTAAGTTCTGGGTTCTATTCTACTACTTGATAATTGTTAATTGCTAATTGCTAATGGTTTTTCCCTGCCCTTAACCCCTAAGTCCCTATAAGCCTGTTATAATAATTAAGTATCACAAGGGGCCGTCACGGTTTCGACAAGTTAGTGAAAACTTATCTGTGATTCAGGTCGAGAGTGAATCTCCTCTCGTAAATACAAGATTCAAAAACAATGTAAATGCGAACAACATCGTTCCTTTTGCTCGTAAGACAACCGCTGTTGCTGTTGCCTAAAAAAAACCTCTTATAGGTCCGAGCATCTGTAGTCTGACTCCGTTAAGGGCTGTAGATATAACCCCAACGGATGCTTTTTTTACTTTGCCTCTGGTCAGGTAAAAAACTAAGAACTTACTAGAGCATCCTATCGTCCGGGATAAAGGCCGATCCCCGCCTTGAGGGTTAAAAGGGCTAAGCCTGTGAACGAATAGAAAGTCAATAACTAATTTGGACAGCAGTTCGACTCTGCTCGGCTCCATTCTGTATAAATACTAAATGCGCTTTGCTTCTACTGATGCAAGGCGCATTTTTGCTGACCTAAATTAAGTAATAACTAGGGAATGTCAGTAAAAAAAGCTAATCTCTACTCTATCGATCCGGAATGTTTCCCCTATCCTAGGAAAGAGTATCGGACACACCTAAGCTGGTGTTAACAACAGAAAGCTATGGGATTGTACTCATATTCTTTTGTCAAAATGAACCAAACACCAAAAATAGCCATCCCTGAGACAGGATTACTCTCAATCCTGAACAAAATAGAATCCCAACTGTTAGAAAGTGAAGTTTGTCGCCAAGCAATAGCAAAGTTAAAACCTCTATTTGGTAAAAATAGCCAACTAGCTGAAACCGTGGTTCAAACGGTAGGGCGAGAGGCAATTAAGCTTACTATCAAGCAAGTAGCGGCACAGAGCCAAACCTTAGCTCAAGCAACTTCACCTAGCCAAATTCCTGAAGCACAGATGTCTTTATTTCCTTCTGAGGAATCTTGCTCAGAAGAATTGAGACTTCCTGATGGGTCAAGCAAACGCTTAGAAAGACCTATTGGTGCAACCATACCTTTACCAAAAAAACATACCAAAGTAAAGAAATTGGCAAGACAAGAAGAAATGCAATATAGAGAGCAGCAATTTCGCAAAGTTGGTCATCTCTTAAAAGAAGCTCGCCAAGCCCAGTCTATCTCTATTAGGCAACTAAATAACCAAACCTTAGTTCCTCTTCATCAAATTGAAGCAATCGAAGCAGGAATAGCTCATAATCCAGCAGAAGATATTTATGTTCGGGGTTTTGTGCGCCGTCTTGGTAATGCTTTAGGCTTAAATGGAGTTAAGCTGGTTTCCTTCTTACCAAAACCCAAGGAAGATTCCGTTCTTCCTTCTTGGAACTGCTCTAAGTCTGGTTCCGGAATGGATATTAAATTAGCTCACCTCTATGTCGGCTATACCGCTATGGTGGCAGGTTCTTTGGGAGGTTTAGCTTGGATGGGTAACCAAGGAGCGCCCAGCGTCTCTGTGGAACCAGAAGTTCCGGCTACTTCAGAAGAATCTATATCTTCTTCCTCAAGGTATAGCAATGCTACCCCTGAACCAAAAACCAATGTTGCACCACCGGAAACTTTGGGGGGATTTTGATTAGTTGAAAGTGAGGTTAGGGTAAAAAAAAGAGAAAAGATTGTTTTTTATTATTTGATGACTTTCTCTCTGTTGTTAATCACCTTGATAGTTATTGTTCCTCTTAACATTTGCTCCTGAATTTCTCAATCTCCCTAACCAAATCTTTTAACCTAATACCAGATTATCGCGGTGAATTACAGTTTCTGCGCCCACGTAGCCCAGAATTTCTGGTATTTCTTCGGAACGATGTCCTTTAATAAGTTGAATTTCTGCACTGCTATAATTAACAATGCCTCTGGCAATTTCTTGATTTTGCCCGTTAATTAACTGTACTGCCTCGGAAGCTTGGAAGTCCCCTTCCACTTGAGTAATTCCTGGGGCTAATAAAGACTTACCCCCTTGACAAATCGCTTTTACTGCTCCTGAATCGAGGTAAAGCTTGCCTATAGGTACTAAACCGTGGGCAATCCAACGCTTACGAGCTTTTTCACTACGGGGTTGAGGCTCAAATTGAGTACCGATGAGGTTGCCTTGCAAAATTTGAGCCATTTGCTGAGGGCGAGAACCTTTCGTAATTACTGTTCTTACCCCTGCACCAGTGGCAATGCGGGCTGCAGCTAATTTAGTTACCATACCTCCAGTCCCCCATTGAGAACCACTAGAACCCACTTCTACCTTTAATTGAGCTAATTCTTCTGCGCTAACTAAGCTAATGGGGAGGGCTTGAGGAAATTGACGGGGATCGGCGGAGTAAAGTCCGTCAACGTCAGTTAATAGAAAGAGCCAATCTGCTTCTACTAAACTAGCAACTAGGGCTGAAAGGGTGTCATTATCACCAAATTTAAGCTCTTCTACAGCGACTGTATCGTTTTCATTAACAATGGGAATCACCCCTAATTGCAGCAATTCCTGAAAAGTATTACGAGCATTAACATAGCAACTTCTAGACATTAAATCGCGACGAGTGAGCAAAACTTGGGCGATAGGTTGTTGCAAGGTGGTGAATAAATCATCATATACTCGCATTAATCTTCCCTGTCCTACGGCAGCTACAGCTTGTTTTGTAGCCATAGTCTTGGGTCTTTCTTTTAGCCCTAAACGAGTGCAACCAACCCCTACTGCCCCAGAAGAAACTAAGATAATGCGCTCCCCCGATGAGTGCAAATGAGTGAGGGTTTCTACTAACGAACCGATAGTAGCTAGGGCTAATTGTCCTGTGTTTGGATGAGTCAGGCTGGATGTACCAATTTTAATAACTAGGGTTCGAGACATTGCCCCTTCCTTAATTCGGCTAAATCTTCAGGAGTATTGCAGTTAAATAAAATTTCTTTGTCTTTGAGCGGTAATTCTTGAACAGGATGCTGATCTAACCAGCCTTGAAAAGACCTCCCTCCGGCTTCTAAATAAGCTTGTAGCTGGGGTAAGCAGCTAGAGCGATAAAAACCGCATAAAGGTTGCCAACCCTGCTTATCTCTTGGCAGAAGGGCAATTGTTTCTGGGGAGATACTAGTTAAACTTATTACCCCTTGATTTAATATCCCTGGCTCTAATTTAGGCAGATCACAAGCAAGCACAAGCACCCAATCAGTCTTTACCTGGGGCAAAGCTTGGGAAAGGGCAACCAAAGGGCCATCAGGAGATTTTTCTTTGATAAAATCACAACCTTCCGGGACAATTTCTTGATATTTTTCTGGACAAGAGGTAACCACATAAACTTGCTCACTACATCCCTTAGCAATCTGACAAGTGCGGTGCAACATTGGTTCAGTATTAACAGGGAGAAGAGCCTTATCTTGACCCAAACGAGAACTCTTTCCTCCAGCTAAAATCAGAGCAGTAAGAGAGGGGGCAGATGGGAATTCCATAATGGCAGATCAGGGAAATTTTTAACTGAATAGAGACGATTTTGCCCCTTAGTTGCTAGACTTTGGTTAGCCAGCCTTTGACCTTTGATCAACTATGGCAGATAAAGACCCTTTTCAAGAAGAAAACCTCAAGCAATTACAACTCTTTATTTATCTAGTCCCTGTGCTAGGTCTTCTACCTTCTTTATGGACACTGTACAGTAGCAAGGGGAGCAAGGAGCAAAAAAAAGTCAGTCGTTTATCTGTAACCTTAGCCTCAACTTGGCTTCTTGCTTACTCTTTATTATGGATGGGGTCAGCCCAAACGACAGAATTTGCCACAATGCGTTTATTATTTATCAATAGTATGTTAACCTCTGGTTACTTTTTGGTATGTCTGGGTTTGATGGTGCGTCTGTGGAAGCGTAAATCTCCTCGCCTTCCTCTTTTTAGTAGGATTGCTGAGGGTTTTGTCCGTAAATATTTATCATCATAGGGATGCTTTTGCCCCTAACAACTCAACCGCCTTCAAACTTTATTTTTTGTGTGTGAGGAAGCCAGTGCCAGCAAACAAGATTTCGGGTAAAGCACCGAGAAGTACCCGTGCCAAGAAAACAACTCACTATGTTAAAAAAAAGCAACCTCCTAAAGCCCGTTGGTTGTGGATTTGGCTTGGTTTAACAGGGGTGGCGATGCTGTCAGCAACTGCTGGGGCGATTTTGGCAGTTTCGATTAATGCTACTCCTTTGTTACAAGCTGAATTAACTCCAGAGGAGGAAGCGATTTTTGGTAAAGGCGGCTCTATTTCTCGTAAGAGTTTGCGTTTGCCGGAGTTGACGCGGCCAGTTAATATCCTGCTGCTGGGTACTAAGGTACTAACCTCAGATTTAGATGAACCTCCAGAAGAAGAAGGCTACCACGCTTTAGTTAATTCTTTTGATGGGCTATCAGATACCATGCTTTTGTTGAGGTTTGACCCCAAGGAAGAAAACCTCACTTTATTATCAATTCCCCGCGACACCCGCGCTTATATTGAAGATCACGGTACAACAAAAATTAATGAAGCGAATTATTATGGTGGTCCAGCTTTAGCAGCAAAATCTATTAGTGAACTGGTGGGGGGAGTAGAGATTGACCGCTATATCAGGGTCAACGTTCAAGGGGTAGAAAAGCTAATTGATGCCTTGGGAGGGGTGACAGTTTATGTCCCCAAGGATATGAAGTATCAAGATGATAGCCAACACCTCTACATCAACCTTAAAAAAGGGAAACAGCATTTAGATGGGGAAGAGGCGATGCAGTTTCTCCGCTTCCGCTACGATGAATATGGAGATATCGGTAGGGTACAAAGGCAACAAACCTTAATGCGGGCAATTGTAGAACAAAGTCTTAATCCTGGGGTAATAGTTAGAGTCCCAAAGATTATTGAGGTAATTAAGTCTCACATTGATACTAATTTGAGTGTAGAAGAATTAGTGGCTTTAACCGGTTTCGCTTCGCAAACAGACCGTTCCAAGGTACAAATGATGATGTTACCTGGAGAGTTTAATGGTACAGGAAGAGAGGGAGTTAGTTACTGGATTCCCCATGAAAATGAGATTAGAGATTTAGCGACTCAATATTTTGATCGTGATCGAGACAGAGATGAGGAAGAAAACGAAAAAGAAAATACGACAGATCCTGCTAATATTACTGTAGCAATTCAAGATTCTACTGATAGCCCAAGAGCAGTAAGAAGACTAGTAGAAGAACTACAAGAATTAGGTTACAACGATGTTTATATTGATAAAGATTGGCCAGAACCTTTAAAAGTGACTCGTATTATTGCTCAAAACGGTGATAATGCTGGGGCCGCAGTGGTTAAGGCTGATTTGGATATAGGGGAGATCCGGGTGGAAAGTACAGGATCTTTACGTTCTGATGTGACAATTCAGTTAGGGAAAGATTGGTTGAAAAGGTAGGGAATGGCTAACTGCTAGTGGCTAACTGCTAATTACTCCGCTTTCTTTGTTAACCATGACTAAAAAAAAATGGTATGAGTGGCTTTGGCGATCGCTGCAACTAGGGGTACTAATCTTCCCTTTAATTCCTGTTGTAGGAGTTGTGGCCATTGGGATTAGTTTGCTAGGTAGCTTATGGCATAATTTTCCCCAAATTAAATACAGTCGTCTCAATTGGGGACTCATTGTCCTAACTTTAGGATTAATAGTTAGCTGTTGCTTAGCTAACCAACCCCTAGAAGCTTTCCTCGGTTTAGCTAATATAATTCCCTATTTCCTATTGTTAGCTGCCTGTAGTACTTTGATTAAAACCCCAGGCCGGTTGCGTCGTTTGGCTTGGTTGATGGTGATTCCCTCTTTGCCCGTCGGGATTTTAGGTTTAGGACAGTTATTCTTAGGTTGGTCTACCCCAGAACAATTCTCAGCTATAGTAGGTTGGACATTAGCCACTAAAGGCAATCCAACCGGGAGAATGGCTTCTGTATTTATGTACGCCAATATCCTAGCTATTTATCTTTTGATTGTTTTTAATCTTAGTTTGGGTTTGTGGATAGAAGCCTTTCAGGTTTGGTACAAAAGAAGGCAAGGGAGGCAGTTGTGGTTTTTAACTGTTGTATTAATTTTGAATGGAATCGCCATTATTCTGACCCATTCTCGTAACGCTTGGGGTATTGCGGGAATTAGTTTTTTGGCTTTTGCTATCTATCTTGGTTGGTGTTGGTTGGTTTTGGCCACAACAACCGCCGCAGTTATAGTAGCTTGGGCTTCTTGGTTGCCTGTTTGGGGACAAAGTTTTTTACGCCAAATTGTCCCTGTTTATGTCTGGGGAAGACTATCAGATCAAGTTATTACCAATCGTCCCTTACCCACCTTGAGGGCAACTCAATGGCAATTTGCTTGGGATTTAGCCCTAAAATGTCCTTGGAGTGGTTGGGGGCTACGTAACTTTACCCCTCTTTATGAAGCCCAAACTCAACATTGGTTAGGACATCCCCACAACTTCTTTTTGATGTTAGCAGCAGAGACTGGTTTTCCGGTGACTATTTTGTTTTGTATTATAGTTGGCTATATTATGGCTAGAGCAGCTTCTTTATTAACAAAATATCATAAAAATAGTCTACGAACTCAAGATAGGTTGATTATTTTTACTTATTTAGTAACTTTTAGTAGCTGTGTTTTATTTAACCTATTTGATGTCAGTTTGTTTGATTTTAGAGCTAATACTTTTGTCTGGATTATATTAACTGCTTTATTAGGTATATCTAAAGATTCTTTTACTCAGAAAAAGTTTTATGGCTAAACAAGAAATTAGCAATATTGATAACTTCCTACAAATATCAGATTCAGTCGCTACTAGCGGGCAACCGACACCAGAACAAATTCAGGCCATTGGAGAAGCAAAATACCAAGTCGTAGTTAATCTTGCTTTAGCAACTTCTACAAATGCCCTCACTAACGAACAAGAAATTGTTGAAGCTATGGGTATGGAATATGGCCATATTCCTGTAATCTGGGAAAATCCTACTTTAGAGGATTTGCGCCGTTTCTTCGAGATTATGAGTAGCCGTAGCCATGAGAATGTTCTTGTTCATTGTGCTGCCAATATGAGAGTCTCCGCCTTTATGTATCTTTATCGCTTGATTGAGCAAGATATTAACGAAGTAGATGCTAAAAAAGACTTAGATAAAATTTGGCAGCCTAATCGGGTTTGGCAAGATTTTATAGAGGAAGCAATTACTCATAATGAGCAAATTTCTTTCTCTTCCTAATTCACAAGTTTAAACCTTTGATTCATGGGACATATGCTTGAGCCAATTAAAGCGAGTTTGAGCTAATTCAGAATGTTCTAATGCTCTAGGATTAAGTTCATCTTTTCCGGCAAAAGATTTTTGCTCTTCTTGAGTTCTTTCTAGTTCAATGCCATAACCCAAACGCCTGACGGTTCCACGCATCCGATTTGCTAAACAAAGGGAAATACCATGAAAAAATCGTGAAGCAAAACCTGTATCTTGTTCAAGTTTGGTTGTTAGTTGCAACCTGGGAATAGCAAGTATTTTAGAATCTTCTAATGCTTTAACAGTAGCAACAGGAGGACGAATATCCACGAAAGAAATTTCTCCTACCACTTCTCCACTAGATATTTTAGCTAGTTCCCGGTCACCTAAAGATTGAATAATAACGCTGAAAGTACCACTCAAAACTATGTAGAGAGCATTTATTTTCTGCCCTTCATAGATTAGAGTATCTCCCTCTAAAATAGTTTCTTGTCTACTTTTTTGAATTATCCAGTCTAAATCATCGTTATTAAGTTCGCCTAATATTAACAGTGCTTTTGTCATACTGGTACTCATTCTTTTGACCCCGTACTATTTATGTTTACGGCGGTACTAGCATCTTGGTTTTGAAAATATAAGATTTAGATGCACAACCCTGACTTTTTGCTTATAGCAGTTTCCTCTATATGCTGTACCTATACTTAAATGCTATTGTAGTAGCTTTGAGTTTTGAACTCTGAAGTTTTTTTCTCTAAGCAGTTTCTAAGTGTAGCATTCAATTTGCAATTTAGTCCTCTGTCCTTTGTAAGGCAGTTTCTCTCCTTAGTTATCTACAAAATTGCTTATTTTTAACCTCTGATGCCTCTAACATAAGCAGCAGTTAGAGAAAGGATCTTTATGAATAGATAAAGCTCGTTCTGAGTCTAATTTAGAGATTGCGTACTCTGCCTACATAACCATTGGCAAAAATTAAAGCGGCTTTTTCTGCGATCGCTCTTCGTTTACCTAAAATTATCCCAACTAACAAACCAGATGTTGCCGCAGCTAAGAGAATATGAAAATGAATAGTTTATTTTTCTTCTGGATAACTATTTTTACGGAAGTATATCTTTGCTATTTACTTAAAGCTTTAATTTTTAAGACTTTGTTGGTTTTAATAAAATTATTCAGCAGCAGGTAAAAACATTCCTGCTTCAATTTCTTGGCGTACTTCTGGGCTAACAACACCTTTATTTAAACATTTCGCTAGTAATTTTTTGGCTTCTTGATATTGTCTGAGTAATTGTAGTTGTTCTCTGTTAAACTGCCAATCATGACCAATATTGCGATGTTTGATTGTGACTGCTGTTAATTACCTCCTGTAAAGATGTTTCAGGAGAATTATCAAATTGTTGAATGATATAGGTTAATAAATTCGGTTGCCTTTCCTTCTCGGCAAACTCTTTGAGAGTAATAAACAACGGCACTAATTCAGCTTGCAATTCGCCAATTAAGCACTGCATAGCCAAGTATTTTAAGAAAGTAGTCTTTCCCGCCCCTGGTTTTCCCCAAACCATTAACTTGGAATGCCTTTTAACTGCTTCTAAACCTGCAACCCTTTCTTCTTTGACTTTGCCAAATCCTAAACGCTCAAAATTTTCTGCTTCTAACTGACAAGCTTGTTGTAACTCTACTAGACCAAATCTTTGCTTAGTCGTAATCTTCTCCAGAATATTAACATCAGTGTAGATGTCATCTAAATCCATATCCTGAGTCATATCCAACACTTTTATTGTGCCGCAAAGTTGTTTGATTAAGGGGCGAATCTGTTCACGAACTTTTTTAACCGTTGCGTTTATGTCTTCTTCTTTCTTTTCAATAACTCCAGGCTGATCTTTCTGACATTTCTTCTGTAATAGATCATGTAATAAACGCCGTTTGTTAGGTCTTCTTTGATTAAAGCTAAACTTTCGATAAACTCCAGTTAAGCGAGTCCGCAAAGCATTATCACTAATATGAAGTTCGTCGGCAATTTGCTTGAGATTTTTGTTATCACTAAGAACAGCAATGAAAGCTTCTTCCTGCTCCTCAGAAAGCTGATATAGCCGCGCCATCTCTTTTAAAAAATCAAGGGGAAGGGGTTGCATTCTGGTTTTGTGAATAACCTCAACTACATATTGAATATAGCGTTATTACTTAAGTCAGCCTAAGTCAGTCTAAGTAAGCCTAAGTTTGAGCGAAAACTCTCAAGTCTAGTTGCGACAGTGAATATAGTTCACCTCACAAAAGGTAAAAATTATGCAAATTGATTGGCTAGGTTTTATTGTTCTTTTCCTGTTAACTAAATCTGGAGAAATCATACTCGAACAGTTGCTAACTAAGTTTTGGCAATGGGTACTCAGTGAAACGAACATCAAACAACTTATACTTAGCTGTAAACTGCAAATCTTGGTTATCTATCTTGACTGGTTGTTAGAAAGAACCCCGGTTGAGAAATTAGGTAACAAGGATACTTAAGATACACTATAAAAAGTGGGCAAATGCTCACTTAATAGCAATTTTCTTGAGTGTCCCTAACTTTACTCAACAACTCAGAATTTCACCTATGGCATTACGAATTTAGATATGGAGTTAACCAACATCTTCAACCCACCCAATAGCGAAGGTTTCTCCCCTACTGGTTTGTCAAAGCAATATTTTAGGGTAGCTTTTATGAGTAAAGGTTGATTCTTTACCCCTTACCCCTTACCCTTTGCCCCTTACCCTTTACCCGTCAATTTCTAATTGACAGACTACTACTCCCTACTCCCTTTCCTAACAACCAATTTCACTGAATTCCCTCAAAGTTATAAACTAAACTTTGCAATCTGTTTAGACAAAAGAAGATATTAAGCTGTGAGAAAAGTAATTATTGCGGGAAATTGGAAAATGAACAAGACTCAGGAAGAGTCTTTGAATTTTTTACAATCATTCCTCAAAGAAATCAACGAAGCACCTACAGATAGAGAAATTGTTCTTGGTACGCCCTTCACTGCCTTGGGTATAATGTCCAAAAATCTTCATGGTAGTAGAGTACGTTTAGCTGCCCAAAACATTCACTGGGAAGAATCTGGAGCTTATACAGGGGAAATTTCCGGCCCCATGCTCAAAGATACAGGCATTATGTATGTGATCGTCGGCCATAGCGAACGCCGTCAATACTTCGGAGAAACTGACGAAACTGTCAACTTGCGTTTAAAAGCAGCCCAACGCAATGGCTTTATTCCCATTCTCTGTGTGGGGGAAACGAAAGAACAAAGGGACACAGGAGAAACTGAAGCAGTAATAGAAGGGCAGCTAAAGAAAGACTTAGTAGATATTGATCAAAGTCAGCTTGTAATTGCCTACGAACCAATTTGGGCGATAGGTACAGGAGAAACCTGCGCTAGCAAAGAAGCAAACCGTGTTACTGGTTTAATTCGCTCTCAACTAGATTACAAAAACACCACTATTCAATATGGCGGCTCTGTGAAACCAAATAATATTGACGAAATAATGGCTCAACCAGAAATTGATGGGGTGTTGGTGGGAGGAGCAAGTTTAGATCCTGTCGGTTTTGCCCGCATTGTTAACTATATGTAGAGAATAGGGAATAGGAAGCGGGGAGTAGGCAGCCGAGAGAAAATGTTGTCATGAGCTAATGCTACTTTTCTTAAAAAAAAGGGACACTGTTAAACGGTGTCCCTTTTTAATCGCTATTTATTCTAAGCGGTGGCTTTAGCTGGCTTCAAAGCAGCGTTGTTTTCTGCAATTAACTGCACATACAACTCGTTCAACTGAGAAGCTACTCCTTGCCAACTAAACTTCTCTTCCACCCTCTTTCTCGCATTTCCACCCAATTGATCCCGCCATTGGGAATCATCTAGGATGCGATTAATTGCTTTAGCAAAAGCTTCTGCATCTTGAGGAGGAGCAAGTAAACCTGTTTCTTCGGAAACTACGGTATATTGTAACCCTCCTACATCGCTAGCAATCACAGGAGTACCACTTGCCATCGCTTCAATAGCTACTAAGCCGAAAGGTTCATAGTGACTTGGCACGACAGAAACATCCGTAGCTGCGTAGTATAGGGGCAATTCTTCATCACCAATGCGACCAGGGAATTCTGTTTTTTGCTCAATTCCGAGTTCAGCAACAATTTCCTCAATTCTTTCCCTCTCTATACCGTCGCTTTGTCCAGGACGAGAACCACCACCAATAATCAACTTGAGATCGTTTTTATCTTGCCACTCAGACTGACCAACTGCTCGCACTAATGTTTCAATTCCTTTACGAGGATCAAAGCGCCCGACATAAAAAACCACCTTGGCTTGGGGATCAATACCCAGCTTTTCCCTCGCTTCAGCTTTGCTGATGCCGCCGAAATGCTCGATATCAGTGCCACAAGGAATAATTGCAATGTTCCCTTGCTTGGAAACTAGCGATCGCATATGTTCCTTTTCTTGGGGACTTGTGGCAACTATACGATCCGCATTTTCTAAACAGCGCTTTTCTACTGCTAAACGAGTGGTAGCAATCATCGGGATCGCAGATACAGACTCGTATTTAACTGCACCGAGAGAATGATAGGTGTGAGCTAAAGGGATGGCTAGTTTTTGGCTTAGTTCTAATCCTACCCACCCAGAAATCCAGTAATTACTGTGGATTAGCTCATAGTCAATATTTTCTTGCTCCATGAATTGCAGGAATTGCGCTACAAATTCCTCACGATAACCAAATATTTCTTGTCGCGGCACAAAGTCTTCTGGCCCCGCCGTTAAGCGGATTGTTCGACAGTTAGGAGCATGATTAATAATCTTAGGTTGGTCAGCGTGAGATTGGCGAGTGAACATATCCACACTCCATCCTTGCTGAGCCAATGCCTCTCCTACTTGACGAACGTAGACGTTCTGCCCACCTGCTTCTTCTTTACCTATTTCCACAGCGGGGTCGCCGTGGACAGAAATCAGGGCAATGTGCTTTTTATTTTTGGTATTCATATTTTTTTAGTCCCTAAACTTAATTGATTCAGGGCAATTCAGACTCTAAATGAAGATGATTGCAAGATTTGTTAAGGTTTACTGAGGTTTTTCTCCTTATGTAAGCCTCAACTAAATAAACGTAAGACTAATTACCTAACAATTTTAGTCAATTAATGCCATAAAAGCAAAAATCGCTAAGATTATATCTCAATTCATAAGCTATCACAACTTTTATTTACAACACTATGACAAAAGTCATATGTTTTTATTATCTAGGAAGTAGAAAACTTTTTGAATAGATTTACAGACAAATTAGGCAAAAGTATGTTACATTCTTAACTTGTCACCCTGGAGAGGTGGCTGAGCGGTTGAAAGCGGCAGATTGCTAATCTGCTGTACGGTTGGTAACTCCGTACCGAGGGTTCGAATCCCTCCCTCTCCGTTGGCAATAGTTAATTTAACTAGCTTTGTTCTTGGTGTTTCATCTCTTCAGTTTCACCAACTACCTCTAAATACTGCTCCTCTAAAAGGAAGTTCCCTACCTGAAAGCGGACTCCCCAATATCCTCCAGGGCGGCGATCAATAATCACTCCTTCTTCCCCTACGGCGATAACATGGGGTGGTCGTAACATCGGCATTGGTTCGGCGGTTTTAATGTATGGCGGCAAGGTAACTACCCGAACTTTGTGGCCAACAATGATTTCTTGTTTCGACATATTTTTAAATTAAATGGTAATAGGAGAATCTACATAAATAGTAGGGGTTTGCAGCACAAACTCAATGCTACGAGCAGCAAGTTTTTTGGCAATGGTATTATTAGCCAGTTCTAGTAAACGTTTGCGTAACTGAAGAGAATTTTCATTAGAACCTAAGATGAAAAAGGTGATTCTTGCCCTTGTACCTTCTCCCTCTTCAGCTTCAAACAAGTGGATGTTGGTACTGCCAGGATCGATGCCGAATAAGGCATCAGTACTTTCTTTAATTATTTGCTCTACTAGAGCCTGTTCTTGTTCCGGTAAAGCTTGAGGAAAATCGAGATAAAGTAAGACCATTACCTTCTTCCCCCTGGTAACATTTTCAATTTCCCAACTTACCATAGTTGAGTTAGGGACGATCATTAAGGTACTTTTGGCTGCTGTACGAATTTTAGTGGAACGCAGACCAATAGATTCAACTCGACCAAATAAACCAGTGGGGACACGGATATATTCCCCAACCACAAAGGGGCGATCCAAGTATAAGACGACTGTGGCAATTAACTGTTCTAGGGTTTTTTGGGCTGCAAAGGCGATCGCTAAACCGCCAATACCCAAACCAGCAAGTAAACCTACTAAATCTATGCCTTGATTTTTCGCAAAGGCAACTACTGCCACAAAACCAATAACCACATTAGCTAAAGTTTCAGCAATTAATAATAGTTCATCAACCTCCCGCCCCATTTTCCGAATCAAACTGATGCCGTATAACCGCACTATTTGCCGAAAAAGGCGAGATGTCAGCATTGCTATAGTGAAAATCAAAGCCAAATCGCTGAAAAAGCGTAGAAACCAATAAAAACCTTCATACTCTCGAATGAAGTTGAGAGAAAAAGCAATCAGAATAAATGTGCCAGTGATTCTTAATAATTTTTCTAAAGGTTCTATGAGGTTTGCATAAATAGTCGAAAATTGTTCTGGGAAAAAACGGTGAATCGTGACCCTAATCAAAGAAGGAGTGTATCTTCCAACAACCAAAGATAGAAGAATAAAAACAAAAAAGATACCTAGTTTGACACCAAGGCGAATCAAAAAATCTTTTGTTGTCTGATCAATTTGTAAGAATTCTTCAATAACAACTGCAATATCCATAAATTATCTATCTATAGCAATTCTATTAGAGATTTTTATTTGCTCCCCACTTCCCGCCTATTGTGATGGGTGTCACCCCTCATATATAACGGGTTTCACGCAAAAAGTAAGATAAAGGTCATCTTGACATATCATGTACAGTCACTGAGATTATGAACTCCAGACGGCATAATTGTGATCATCCCGGTTTTATCTCTCAGGCATGATGCAATTACAGGGTCTTACCCATACCATAGCTAACCAATATCCCTTAATTATGGATAGCCACAGCCAGGTGTACCAAGTCGAACAATCTCGGTTAAATAGCTCAGAGGAAAAAGACTATCTTGTTAATCCTCAACAGTTTGTTTGTCAATATTTCCTCAGCAAGGTGAGAAAATATTCCCCAGAAGAGATGTTAGAGGAGTTTAAGACTCTGTTCGTTGATCGTGCTAGCTCTTCTCAATCGGAAGTACATAAAGCTTTATATAAAATTGTTGCTTTACAAGAGGAAGAAACTTTTCGGGAAACTTTAAAACGTTGCTGCTACATCCTGATTAATAACTGGAGTACCCAAAGGCAATACCAATATATTCAACAATTAGTTGAGCTTTTTGAGTCTCAGCCAGAAAATAAAAAGTGTGTTTCTCTCCACAAAAAAAGATTGCAGCAGTGGTTAGATAATTTTTGCCAACTACAAGATTATCAAGACCTCAAAGTTTTTACAGCAAAATTCAATAAAAAAGAGAAGAAAACTTGGAGTGATCGCTACGCAAGTTACTTGTTAGCTTCTCAGTATACTGATGACAAAAAGTCTCCTGAACAAAAGGAAGCAGCTATGCTTGTTTCTCATCAGCTTAAAGAGCAGTTTAAGCTGGAATTAGCGATGTATACTGCTCATGCTAATTCCAAGACAGCTAGGGAAAGAAATCGAGAAAACCCTACTGCTTTAGGAGATAAAGTACTAGAGTTACTGCAAAGACTTCTGGTGAAACGGAACTCTTTTAGCCATGAAAATTTAGCTAATATTTTCCTCAAACAAACTCAAGGGACACGCTACTACGAGTTTAAGAAGAGTTTAGTTAAGTATTTAAGTTTTGCTTTTGGTGGTAAAGATTGGACGAGAGATTTAAAGCGGGATCTCAATAAATATGTAAGAACCCTGTATCCAGAATATGATCAAGAAGTTTTGGATGATTCTTTGTTACTAAGAACTTGTAATCGCTTAGTAGATTATTTTACCACCCAGAGTCAGGGAGAACCTTCGGTAAAATTTACTCAGTTGAGGGATGGTCAAAAGTTTATTCCCTTAGCAATAATCCTGTTGAGGATAGTTTTGATTTGTAAACAAAGCTATGTTCATTTAGAATCTCGTTTAGCTTATTTGATTCAGTATCACCAAAAAACTGAAGGTAGTAACTGTGAAGAACTAGTTGCTTTTTTGGAAGTTTTAACTATTACTTTAACTATCTATGCAGAGAATGTTCGCTACAATTTGCTTAAGATGGCAGCTAGTAGAAACAAGCAAAATGATGATGGTTCTCTAAGGGTATTTTCCCAAGTGCAGTGTTAGTTACAGCTATTATTACTGTGTAGCTTCTAAGTTTTTTTAACTATCCTTGCTGTCTACGCCAGAAACACCCTTAATAGGAATCAGCTTGAAAAACTTGACAATCGGCAATAGCGTCAAGATATCAAGATATAGAAACACTCATCTGCAAAAACTCAGCTTCATTTCATTTGATTCTGAAATACTTGCTTTATCAAGCTTCAGGGTTATTAACCGAAGTCAATCAAGACAACCTAACGAGGTGAGTCATTCAAAAACCTAGCAGATTGTATCTTAAACTTAAAAGAAAGCCCCTATTAATTTCTTGCCATCCCTAACCATTAGAACAATGTTAGTGACTAATGACTGAATCCCCTACAGAAACTTTGAGACTGAATAAAACTTACAACCCAGATGCTTTTACAACCCTCAGCAAAATCAAGACTAAAACTGAGATTGCTGTTGCTGCAAAAAAGCTTGATATGGTGTTCTATTCTGGCATAGAACATTTTCAGGCCTTAAGAAGGGTTAATTTTGAGGTTGAAAAGGGCGATCTTCAACTCTTGATGGGGCCTTCTGGTTCAGGTAAAACAACCTTACTATCTATTTTGGCCGGTTTGCTAACTCCGACATCAGGGCAAGTACATTTACTGAATTCAGAAATTACGAAAATGTCCCAAAAGGAGTTAGCTAGATTTAGACGGGACAACAT
Organism: uncultured cyanobacterium; assembly: GCA_963793425.1. GTDB lineage: Bacteria > Cyanobacteriota > Cyanobacteriia > Cyanobacteriales > CAWCAG01 > CAWCAG01. The sequence continues at coordinate 1,608,667 of CAWCAG010000005.1, forward strand.
TGGTTTTATTTTTCAAGGTTTTAATTTATTTCCGGCTTTGAGTGCCGCAGAAAATGTGGAATTAGCTTATGAAATGAAGGGCTTAGGGAAAAAAGAAGCGAAAGAACAAAGCCAAATATTATTAACTCAAGTAGGTTTAGCTGATAAAGCTAATTTGCGGCCTAAAGACTTATCTGGGGGGCAAAAACAAAGAGTCGCGATCGCCCGTGCTTTGGTAGGAAATCCTCCTTTAATTATGGCAGATGAACCAACAGCTTCCCTTGATTCTCATAGCGGGCATACGGTTGTGGAATTGTTACGTAGTTTAGCTAAAGAAGGAGGAAGTACAGTTATCATTGTTACCCACGACAGCCGCATTATGGATGTTGCTGATAGTATTCTTTATTTAGAAGATGGGAGATTACGACAACCTGGAGAATTATCTTTGTAGCCAAGTTGAGAAGTTTTTTTGAACAAATCTAAATTAAATAATTATCTCTAACTCCATTTACAATAGAAATTAAAGATTTGTAACCATTAGTAGACGAAGCAAGCAAACTCATGAGTAATAGCGAAGATATAAAACCAACAGTAACTCCCAAGCTAACAGAATCTAAGTTTGGCTTTCACGATTATGCAGAGCGCTTAAATGGCAGGGCCGCCATGATTGGTTTTGTGATTGCCATTGCCATTGAGTATTTTACAGGTAAGGGGCTGCTATCGTGGTTAGGCTTGACGTGATATTACTTTATGGATAGTGATAGGTGATAAGTATAGGTGATAATGTAATGAACGCTTTGTGGCCCCGTTTTTTAAAGTCAGCTTACCGTAAAGACCCTGTTTCTAGCTTTATTTTTACTATAGGAGCAGTTGATGCCGTTATTGGTGGTGTGGGTGAACGCTGGACATTACTGGGTTTTGGTATCATGACGATTTTCCTGGCTATGGCTATTCGTTGGTGGCAAATTCAGCAATCTCAAGAAAGCTTAACTGAAGAAGCACCAAGGCGCTTTCTTCCCCCTAGTCCTAGTAACGCCCCTTTGCCTATGCTGAAAACCAAGGAAAGGGATTGGTAATATTTTTTCTCTTCGATAGCTAATTGAGAGAAATTCAGGAGGTAATATGACAACTTTACTGGTTGATGAGTTATTAAAAATTGGTCAAGTTGCTGTAGAAAGTGGTTTACCCGTAAAAACAATTCGTTATTATGAAGAATTAGGTTTGCTTAAACCATTGGTACAACGCTCTTCCTCAAGATATCGCCTCTTCCAACCACAAATAGTTGAACGGTTAGCTTTTATTAAAAGGGCGCAATCTTTAGGATTAAGTCTCCAAGAGATTCAAGAAATTCTGACGATACGTGATAGTGGGGAGTTACCTTGTGATGTTGCTAAACAGATTTTAAGCAGTAAATTAGCGGCGATCTCTCAACAAATTGAAGCTTTGGAAATGCTCAAGCTAGAATTACAAAGTCTACTTTCTGTTTGGCAAGATCCCCCTATGGAGAAACAAGCGGAGAATACTATTTGTCCTAATATTCAAACGTAATTGCTAATTGCTAGTTGCTAGTTGCTAGTTGCTGACTGTTGTTATTAGCAAATATTTAATGTTTAATGATCAATGATGTTATGAATGTTTACACAAGAATAGTTTGGTTATTCATAGCAATGACTTTGCCTGTGGTTAATGTTGCTAACTCAGTTGAAGCCCAAGAATTGCCTTCTCCTCAACAGGAATTTGAATATGAACAGGTTTTTCCTACTGAACCTTGGTCAGAAGTAAGGTTGTTACGAACCCTTGAAGGTCATAATACCGCAGTAGATGCTTTAACTTTTGCACCAGACGACAAAGTTCTACTTAGTGGTGGTAGTTATAATGATGCCCATTTGAGGTTGTGGTGGGTTAGAACTGGGACACAAATTGAAAGTATTAGGGCGCAACGTACTGCCGTAACCGCCTTGGCTTTTAGTCCTGATGGTCAAACCTTGGCTACTATAGGAGATGATTCTGGGGTTAACTTATGGGATTGGCCGAGTAAAGAATACACTAGACATTTTTTGAATCATACTCAAAACCTGCTTTCTATGGCTATTACTCCAGATAGTCAAGTATTGGTTACTGGAGGTTTACCAGGTATTAGGCTTTGGAATTTACGAACTCAACGCCCTATTTATACTTTGGTGCGTTTCGATCATTTTGCCTATGCTTTGCAAGTTAATCCTGCTGATGGCTATACCCTCGCTTCTGGGAATGAAAAAGGGGATATTACTTTTTGGAATCTCCGCACGGGAGGACGTAATTCTATTAACCAGGCACATCGGAATCGCATTAGTGATTTGACCTTTACCCAAGATGGTCAAACTTTGATTACTGCAAGCGATGACCGTACAATTAAGGTTTGGGACGTTGATAATTCTAGCAAAAGGTTAAGACTAAGATTCACCTTAACTGGCCATACCTCAAAAGTTAGAGATATTGTACTTCATCCAGAAGGGAAAGTTTTGGCTAGTGGCTCTCAGGATGGTGTGAGAATTTGGAATATTGAAACTGGTCAATTATTAAAACATTTTTATGCCCATGAAGACTGGGTACAATCTCTCGCTTTTAACCGCGACGGCACTATTTTAGCTACAGGGGGCTTTGATAACCTGATTAAGCTATGGGAAAACGCTGTACCTTCAGAAGAACCTACGGTTGTGGTTGAGCGTTAAAAGAAAACACTACTATACAGATAATCAAATCAGAAAAGCTTCAGTAACACTAACGTTTCCTAAAGCAACTTTAACACTAAATTTTTCTCCTGGTTCACCACTAAACTCTAGTTGAATATTTTTAGTACTTCTGGCTTGGGCTTGCATCACTGCTTCCCCCCGTTCATCTAGTACCATTAGTTGCAAGTCTTTGGGTAAATAGGTTTGTTTCCCTGCTGGATAGACTTGTACAGAAACATCCATTTCCGACTCTTGAGTTGGTGTCAAACCTATAATTAAAGCAACTTCTTCCCCTTGTTTTTCTAATCCTAAAATTTTCGCTCCTTCAACCATATTAGTAGGCTGCTGTCTAAACTTATGTTTGCCACGAAAGCTGAATAATAAATCGTTGCTTGGTCGTTGTAAAATGTCTTCTACTGCTTGCCAACCATGGTTAAATTGCTTTTCTAACCATTGACTAAGTTGAATTATTGGTTGCTCAATTGCTTCAGTTTCTTGAACTTCTTCAACACTAAGTATTTCTAATAATTCATCTAAGTATTCCCTCAATTTCGGAGCAAATTTCTGCAAACTGTGCTGATAAAAACCACTCAAAGTAGGTATGGAAATTCCTAAATCTCTTTCTATTTCTGACCAAGAATAGCCATTAAATCTTTGCAAAGCTATACAGCGAAAGATGGCAATCGCCTTTACTTCTTCACGCAAATCCGGAGAAAGATGATGGTAAGGAGGACGAAGACGGATAAGTTGACCTGATTTTTGTAGTTGCATTAATAGTTGAGACACAACCTTACGCCGCTGTACATTTCCTGGAGGATATTTTTGAGCTTCTAAAGCTAAATGATTTAAGGGATCTTCTAGTTCATTCATCATCCTGACAATACACCGAGAACTTTTATTCTCTTTGAGATAGGTTGTTTGCCTAGCCTCTATTTACTTCTCTGCTTAAAAATGAGGATTTTATGCGAGGGAGATGTTTTAGTTACAAAAGTTCATATTAGTTTGTCTATTTATCAGCATCATGAGTCCGATCTTATAATCCTGTTGAAACAGGGTAAGAAGAGGCAACTAAGCACTTTTTCTGTAACAAAGTTGTAGTTGGTTTGTATAAGTAAGTTTGCCTAGAGTAAAAATCAAGTTTTGTAAAAGATTGGTGGTATGTTGCATAAAATTCCTCTTTTATTCCTGAAAAGTTAATAGAAGCAAGAGGAATTTTTCTTTTGCTTGCTTTGGAAGAATCTGTAGAAGGGAATTATCGTGGGGCGATCGCTAACTATACTGAATCTTTGGGTGAACAGCCTAATCAGCCAGAAATATACAATAATCGAGGCTATGTTTATGCTAAATCAGGAAAATATCCTGAAGCGATCGCCGATTATAACCAAGCTTTAGCACTTAATCCTGGCTTTCCGGAAGCTTACTACAATCGAGGTAATGCTCACTTGCAAAGGGCAAATCTCCAAGGAGCATTAGCTGATTTCAATCATGCTTTGTACTACAATCCCAATTATTTATCTGCTTATAACTCTAGGGGAACTTTGCAACAGCAACTAGGCAACTATCAAGATGCAGTTGCTGACTATACTCAGGCTTTACACCTTCAACCCAATGCACCCCAAACTTATTACTGTCGAGGTTTGGCTTATTTAGGAATGGGAGATATCCCTAAAGCAAAGCAGGATCTTAATCAAGCAGCTTACATCTTCGGGGAGAGAGGAGGTGGGGCGAGTCAAAGAAAAGCCTTAAAAGTTTTAGCTAGGTTACCTTGATTAAAAATAATTACTGAGACGATTAGCTCCTCAATTCAGAATTTTGGATGATGGTTATTAGTAATTTCTCTGCTATCTTTAATAAAACTTTATTAAGATAATTCTGTTTCTCCCTGGAAATTCTCGATTAGAGAAGAAAACTCTAATTAGAAAGATACCAGCTTTTCTTTTCCTTAAAACAAAACATTTGCTTCTAAGAGTTTAACAATTTTCTATGTTTTCTATCTACATTTTGACCCACAATGAAGAGCTAGATATTGCTGCTTGTATTGAATCAGCACTTTTATCAGACGATGTAATTGTGGTCGATTCCTATAGCAGCGATCGCACCTTGGATATTGCCAGCAGTTATCCAGTACGAGTGTTTCAACGCTTCTTCGATTCCCACGGCAAGCAGCGTAGTTGGATGTTAAACCATATTCCCACTAAATATGAATGGGCTTACATCCTAGAAGCTGATGAACGTATGACTCCGGAGTTATTTCAAGAGTGCTTAAGCGCAATCAAAAACCCAGACCGCATAGGTTATTATGTAGCAGAACGGGTTATCTTCATGAACCATTGGATACGCAACAGTACCCAGTATCCCCGCTACCAGCTACGTTTGTTGCAAAAAGGGAAAGTTTGGTTTGAAGATTATGGTCATGCAGAAAGGGAAGTTTGCCAAGGTGCTACAGGCTTTTTAAAAGAGAATTATCCCCACTATACCTGTAGCAAAGGCTTTAGCCGTTGGTTAGATAAACACAACCGCTATTCTACTGATGAAGCTAAGGAAACCCTTAATCAACTTCGCTACGGTAAAGTTAACTGGCAAGAATTATTCTTTGGGAATACGGAAGTAAAAAGAAGGCGGGCTTTAAAAAATCTTTCTTTACGCTTACCCCTTCGCCCTCTCATTCGTTTCTTTTATATGTACTTCGTTTTGGGGGGTTGCTGGGATGGTAAAGCCGGTTTTACTTGGTGTATTTTACAAACCTTTTATGAATCTTTAATCTTGCTTAAAGTTTGGGAATTACAAAGGCAAGAAGCAAGCCAAGCTCACCTTTTTGACCAAGAAGTTACTGTTGAAGAAGAGAAAATGTCTAAAGGTTATACTATGCCTTTGGCTGATTACGAATCTGTGTAGTTGCTCTGAGAAAGATTAAAAATATCTGGGAAAACGGTTCGTCAAGGCACACCTTTTCCACCATGCAAAGAATATCATCTCAAGGGAGCAAAAAGCAAGGGTGGCTTATTCATAAACAAAGCTTTTCTTTCTTCTAGCAAATCTTTTAATCATTTAAACTCAAGCAACTTTTCTGAGCTTTTGTGAAGTGATGTTAAGGATGGTTTGACAACGTGTTTTCAAGGCTTTGCTTTTGTAGTAGGATTAAAGAGAAATTTTAAAAAATGATATGATTGCTTTTTCTGTGTAAATAAAAATCAAAATTCAACAAAACCACAGCATAATCAGGTTTTGCCTGAAGTTGAACCTTTTCAACAAAGCGATCCCACAAAACTACAATCGAGTTACAAAAACTTATTTTTTCTGCCGCCTTGACTGGCTATTGACAAAATAAACATTTAATGAACAATGATAAATGATAAATGAAAAAAGCTTGGCGTTGTGTAGAAAATTGTGGGGCTTGCTGTTATCTTAACCCTCAAGAAAGACCTGATTTAGAAGATTACTTATCCTCAGAAGAACTACAACTATACTTAAGTATGGTGGGAGAAAGAGGCTGGTGTATTAACTTCGATCACAGCACAAAGAAATGTCAAATTTATGAGCAACGCCCTCGTTTCTGCCGTGTCCAGCCAGAGAACTTTCAGCAAATGTTCGGTATTGAGTTAAATGAGTTTAACGAATTCGCCATCGACTGCTGCCATGAGCATATAGAAGATATTTATGGTGAGGATAGTGAAGAGATGCTTCGCTTTGATACTAATCTATCTAGGGGATGACTGATTAAAATATCGAACTTTATTCTGCTTCTTCTACTAAAAGTGCATCCGCCTCTTGTTGAGAAAGACTTAACCGAGTAGTACCAACCTTAATCTCAATAGGAGCATCGGGACAACCAAGGTGAAGTAGGGTTAATTCTGTATTAGGAGTTAAACCAATAGAAGTCAGTTTCCCTTGATAACCTCCGTAGGCTTTGTCATAACCAACTATCGTAACCACAGAACCTATTTCCATATCTCGGAGGTGTGTTGATATTTGTTCCATAATCAACTTTCGGGATATTAAAGGGGTTTTCACTGCCATCATCTGCAAAACTCAATTAAGAATATTTAGCAATAAGCTTCTTGTTAGTGTAAGCCATATTGCTGCTTTTGTTGAATATTATTATCAATAATTTTTCAAACAAAATCCTTGATTTGTGTAGGAATCCCCTTTAAAAGGGGGTTCCTAGAAAGTTAGATTTGCTCCTTTTTTGTGATCGCCTCTACCATACGTTCTTGTAACTCTTCTAAAGTCAAAGAGCCAATATCTCCAGCTTGTCTGGTACGGATGCTGAGGTTGTTATTTTCCACCTCGCGATCGCCCACTACCGCAACCAGGGGAACTTTTTCTAATTCACCATTACGAATCTGTTTACCTAAACGTTCTCCACTAGAATCTATTTCAACCCGATAGCCAGCTTCAGCTAATTTCGCGGCAACAGATTTAGCATAATCTCTGTGTAAATCGCTTACAGGTAACAAACGCAACTGAACTGGAGCTAACCATAAAGGAAAATCTCCAGTATAGTTTTCAATCAAAATACCGAAAAAGCGTTCTAAAGAACCAAAAATAGCCCGGTGGATCATAATTGGTTGCTTCCGTGTACCATCAGCAGCCACATATTCCATTTGAAAGCGTTCTGGCAAAGTAAAGTCTACTTGAATGGTGGAACATTGCCACATCCTACCAATAGCATCTTCTATTTTGATATCAATTTTTGGTCCATAAAATGCCCCGCCGCCTTCATCAATCAAATATTCCCAACCTTTAGTATTGAGGGCATCTTTTAAAGCAGCAGTAGCAAGATCCCAAACTTCATCCTCACCCACATATTTCTCCGGGCGGGTAGAAAGGTTAACTTCGTACTTATCAAAGCCAAAATCAGAAAGAATCTTCTCCGTTAAATTCAGTACCCCCAGAATTTCTGCGGAAATTTGTTCTGGCAAACAGAATATATGAGCATCATCTTGAGTAAAGCCCCGCACTCGCATCAAACCATGGAGAGTGCCAGAACGTTCATAACGGTATACAGTACCTAACTCTGCCCAGCGTAGAGGCAATTCCCGATAGGAATGTAACTCATTTTTATAGGTAAGGATGTGGAAAGGACAATTCATGGGCTTAATTTGATAAGCCTGTTCTTCAACTTCCATCGAGTCAAACATACTTTCTCGATAAAAATCTACGTGTCCTGAAGTTTTCCAAAGATTCAAGTTAGCGATATGGGGAGTATAAAGTAATTCATAACCCCCTTGAACATGGGCATTACGCCAATAATCTTCTATCAACCGTCGTATGGTTGCACCGCGAGGATGCCAAAAAACTAAACCACCACCAGCATCTTCTTGAATACTAAACAGTTTGAGCTGTTGCCCTAACTTACGATGATCTCGGCGTAAAGCTTCTTCTTTCTGTTTTAAATATGCCTGTAGCTGTTCAGGAGTTTCCCAAGCTGTACCGTAGATACGTTGTAATTGCGCCTTTTTCTCATCACCCCGCCAATAGGCCCCAGCTACACTTTCTAAAGCAAAAGCATCAGGATGAACCTCCCCTGTGAAGGTTAAATGAGGCCCAGCACAGAGATCCCACCAATAACCTTCTGGAGGCAACTTCAGCTTTTTGTAATATTTTTTAGTTTTCTCATCAGCATCAGGATCACCAATGAAATAACGAGTGATAATATCCCCTATGGGAATACCTTCAAGAATTTCTTGCTTATAGGGTTCCGCTAACTTATCAATCTCTGCTTTCATCTCTTCGCGACTAACTTCTTGCCGAATCACTGGCAAATTCGCTTTAATCAACTTACGCATCCGAGCAGAAATACGCTGCAAATCCTGGGGAGTAAAAGCTTCTTGACGGTCAAAATCGTAGTAGAAACCTGTAGCTGTAGTAGGGCCTATAGTAACTTTAGTATCTGGGAAGAGGTTTTGTACAGCCATAGCTAGGACATGAGCGCAGGTGTGACGAATGCGTTCAAGTTTTTGAGCATCTGCTATTTGAAGGCTATTCTCTGATTGAGGTTTTGTTAGTTGACTAACCATAAATTAGGAGGCTTACTACAGTTACTACCCATGATAATTTAATTCTTCACCTCCGACTATTTCTTTCTAAGTAAGACAGATTTAACTAATTAAGGCATCCACTCTAAAACAACACCAACACGACTATCTTGTCCTTGAAGAGAATTTTGTCTTTCTATATCTGTAGATAAACGCAGATGAGGACTAACAGCATAACCGACAGAAAGAGTTGTTATGCCTACTTCTTCACTACTACCCGGAGAGACAAAACTTTGGGTTACGGCGATGTCTGCTGCTCCTGTACGGGATAAACTTAACTGTAATTTAGCTCCTAAATTGACACCATCGGTAGCATAATCACCTGTGGTTAGATTACGATAGCCAACTACAGGGGCAACGTTAACATAGTTTCCTAAAGGGAATATGTAGTAATGCAAATCTGCCCCCCAAGAACTTCTTCCCCCGGCAAAACTACCGTGATAATCAGCGCTTACCGTTAAGCCCGTATCGCCAATAAAAACATCTTCTACTCCAACAATTATGCCCCCTTCAGAGTTAGTAGAGGGAAACTGAGAGTATCCTAGCCGCAGGCGGGTACGAAAACTAGGATCATGATGAATATCTTCAAGCACATTAGGTACATCTTCTAACCAACGTTGCAATACGGCGCTGCTTTCAATTACTTCTGGAGGTAAATCGAGGTCTTCTTCTAGGGCAATTTCTTGGGCATTAGCAGGGGAGGTTGCAGCTAATATAACTAAACTTATGGGAACAAGCAGCCATTTAAGTTGATTTCTTTGCTGAGAGAAGATGGGAATAGTTAACATTGGTTGTTTTACGATTAAGAAGCGATCGCTCATTGTAACTGGAGTCTTGACTGCACAAAAGACAAAAAGTCTCTTCCTCTTCAGGGATGTTGAGCAACAATGGTGCAAAAGCGTTAAATTGACAATGTTAACTTTTACAAACTGTTGGGAGAAATTCAATGCTGGAACTGTACCAATTTGAGATGTCCCAATACTCAGAGAAAGTCAGGCTAATTCTAGACTATAAAGGACTCGACTACCGAAAAATCGAGGTAGCCCCCGGAGTAGGACAAATAGAACTTTACCAGAAGTCAGGACAGCGACAAGTTCCTGTTTTAAAAGATGGGGATATTTATGTGGCTGACTCCACAGAAATTGCCCTTTATTTAGACCGCAAATACCCCGATCCTCCCTTACTACCTATTGACCCTAAAGAAAGAGGACTATGCTTATTAATCGAAGAATGGGCTGATGTCTCCATTGGCGCTAAGGGACGTAAAGCTTTTGTCGGTGCATTAAATAAAAATGCCAATTTCCGGACTTCAATCTTACCCAGAGATACCCCCGATTTTCTCAAAACATTGGTAGGATCTTTACCAGGAGAAGTTCTTGATGCTTTAGGCTCTGGAGTGGGTTTTGGTGGCAGTGCAGTTAAAGATGCTCAAAATGCTTTGAAACAAGATTTAGGCGCTTTGTGTTTGTTACTAGAAAACTCTCCTTATTTAGTCACAGATCGCCCTACCTTAGCAGATTTTGCTGTAGCGGGATTGAGTATCATCCTTAAGTTCCCGGTCGGAAATTATCTTGATATTCCTAGCGAATTACAAGGAAAAGGCATCCCTGGATTAGCTGATAATACAATGTACGAACCCTTTTTCACTTGGCGCGATCGCTTGTACTCAGAATATCGCCGCCTGATTATTCCTACGGTAAATACCTCTGCTGGTTCTGCACCAACTTCTATTGATATTGATTAAAGCAAGTTAATTTATTTTCAGGAAAAAAGCATTCAGAGATTGATTCCATATCTGGATGTTTTTTTTGAGCAAAAATAACTCTCAAATTAATTTGTTTGGGTACTTATGAGTAATCGGAAGTAGACAACAATCTAAGAAAGAGTGTTTTGAGTTGTTAACAAACTATTTCAACTCAAAAGTGAGTGATATTATTTAAGTATTAATACAAGGTGCATAATTATGGTTTTACTGAAGAATATCCACCTCAACCAAGTTAAGTAAAGTAAAAATACTATGAGTAAACACCTTCATTCCCTTAAAGTTCTCAGCGTAATAATTCTACTCCTTGGTTAGAATTATTAACCTCCGTCGGCTTAGATGATTTTGTTGATCAGCCAATTGTAGAAATTGAGTTGGATTGAACAATCCGGAATTAAGAGCATTGAGTTGAGTGAGTTAGGAACCTATGACCAATATATGCGATCTCGTCCTCAATTACCGAAGGATGAGCGCATTGTTATTGTCGGTATTGATGAGGCAGATTTACAAGAAATCGGTCAAGGAATTATTGCTGATGAGGTTTATGCCCGACTCCTCAAAAAAATTAAAGACCAGAAACCAAGGGCGATTGGCTTAGATATTTATCGTGATTTACCTGTACCTCCAGGTGAAGAGGACTTAGTTAAAGTATTTGAGTCTACAGATAATTTAGTCGGTATTGAAAAAGTTATTGGTGACAACAAAAGAGAAAGGGTTGCACCACCCCCAGTTTTAGCTAAAAAGGGTCAGGTGGGAGCAAATAATGTGGTTACTAATGCAGGGCAAACCGTAAGAAGAGGTTTGTTGTCTTTGCACCGAGAGAATGGAGAGGTTGTTTTTGGTTTTGCTTTCTATCTAGCTTTACTTTATTTAGATGCTGAAGGTATTAGTCCAGAGAATTTGGCTAAAAGCGGAGATATTTGGCGACTTGGAGATTCGGTTTTTTCTCCTTTGGAAAGCTACGACGGTGGTTATGTAAATACTGATGCTGGAGGCTATCAAATTTTACTTAACTATCGGGGGGCAAAAAACAAGTTCTCTACCTATTCTTTAACGGAAGTTCTTAATGATCAAGTACCAAAAAATTGGGGACGAGATCGCATTGTGATGATTGGTGCGGTAGGTGAAAGTTTTAATGATAACTTCTTTACTCCCTTTTCAGGAGGACTATTTACTAGTCCTGAACCAATGCCAGGAGTAGAAATACACGCCCCACTTACTAGTCAAATTCTTAGCGCAGCTTTAAATAATCGTCCTTTAATTAGTACTTGGTCTGAACCTTTAGAGTTATTATGGATTTTGTTTTGGTCTGGAGTTGGTAGCGTTACTTTTTGGCAAGGACGTTATACAATTCAGCGTAAATATTTCTTGTTTTTGAAAGTTGTCGGAGTTATTATTGCTGTAATTGTGTTAGTAGGTAGCACTTATTTAGCCTTTCTTAATAGTTGGTGGTTGCCAGTTGTACCACCTTTATTAGCCTTAGTTGGTTCTGGTGTCACTATTACTGCTTATGTATCTCAAAATGCAGGTAAACTTCGCAAAACATTTGGACGCTATCTCACAGACGAAGTGGTAGCTAATTTATTAGAAAACCCTCAAGGTTTAGAGTTAGGAGGAAAGCGACAAAAGATAACGATATTAACCTCAGATTTACGAGGTTTTACAGCACTTTCTGAACGTCTTTCTCCTAAAGAAGTTGTCAAAATTCTCAACATTTACCTCGAAGAAATGTTGACAGAAATAGCCAATTATCGGGGGACTGTGGATAAATTTATGGGGGATGGCATACTAGTACTTTTTGGTGTTCCCACCCTCAGAGAAGACGATGCCCAAAGGGCCATTGCTTGTGGAATCGCTATGCAATTAGCGATGGCTAAAGTAAATAGCAAAATGAAGCAAATAGCTGGTCCTATTTTGGAAATGGGCATTGGCATCAATACAGGAGAGTGTGTAGCAGGAAATATTGGTTCAGAAAAGCATACTGAATATACAGTTATTGGCAACCAAGTAAATCTTACCTTTCGTATTGAAACCTATACTACAGGAAGCCAAATTCTTATTTCTGAATCTACCTTAGAAGAAGCTGGAGTAACTTCTGTAAAAATTAGTGGAGAAAAATGGGTACAATCTAAAGGTGTAAAAAAACCTATTACTGTTTATGAAGTAGGAGGAATAGAAGGAAAATACAACCTATTTCTTAATAAAGAAGAAGAGTTATTTGTTCCTATTCCGGTGGAAATTCCTTTACTTTATCAAGTGGTTTCTGGTAAACAGCTTAATGAGGAAATTTTAAAAGGCAGTTTAGTGAGGATTTCTGCTAAGGGGGCAGAGATTCGCGCTGAAAAAGGAGCAATAAATTCTGTTCCTGAATCTTTGAGTAATATTAAACTGAATTTATTAAAAAAAGGCGACCATGCAGAAATCAGCGAAGATATTTATGCCAAAGTATTGGAAGAAAGCACCTCAGAAAGAACTTTTTGCATTAAGTTCACAGCCATGCCTCCTGCGGTATCAGAAAGATTAGATGCTCTTTACAAGTTTCTTACTAGTTAAAGAATTAATTATTTCAACAATAGATTAGCTTTTGCCACTAAACAAAAAACTAGTGACCACAAACCTGTATCTGTGGTGATTGATACTAACAATTTGCAGTCAACTCCTTAAGCTTTGCCTTGTCGCTGTTGTCTCAAAATTGCTCCTAAACCAAAACAACCAAACAACAATAAACCTGCCGCTGCATTAGACTCAGGGACTTCTACTCGTCTTTGTTCAAAACGCTGGTCGATGAAGGAAATAAATCCTCTAGAATTACCTTCGGCGATAATATCAATTTGATTCTTAATCCTAACTTTCTGCAATTCTGAACTAATGCCTTGATCATTAGCTTCTAAGGCAGGATCTTGCAGGTCAGGTATTGCACTTTCTGATGTGGGATTGCTAACATTAAGCTTGCCAATAGTGTCACCATTCATGTTCTCAATGGTTTCCGTGACGCTGGTTTGAGCATTTTGTCCGACAAAAGCACCGTTGAAAGCTAATCTCGCCCCACTAATGACGAAATCGGGGTCTAATACTTCGACATTGTAATCTAAGAGAACTTCTAAGCTGGAGTCGCGCATTGCAGCAAAGCCACTCTGAAAACGCAATCCAAAAGGATCATCTTCATAAGTTATAACATTAATGCTATCGCAACTGCCTGGTCTAGCCATACCTGAAGCGGAAATTTGGCAAGAGAAATCACTAAACTTCTTATCGCCAACAGTAATGCTACCTTCTTCTGTACCGAAGTTAGCTAACAAATCTCCTAAGCTAAAAGTAGCTGAGTGAGCAGGAATGGTTGTTAACCCGATTACTGAAGCTGTGGTAAAAGCAATGGTAAATGCGCTTTTTAACATTATTGGTTAGTCCTTTCCTTAAGTCGTTCTTGTTACTGGAGTTTTTGAGTTGAAGCCTAATGATTAACTATGAAGCCATTAGGGTTTATTTTGTTGCCGTTGCTTGCGCCAAAAAGAAGCTGTACCGACTAAACCTAAAGCAATTAATCCTGAAACTGTACCAGGTTCAGGAACTACTTCTTCGTCGTAGGTTTGAGTAATCATGCTGATTGAAGCCGTACCATCAAAAGCAGTGAGGAAAATATCTTTACTTACTTCTGCTCTCTTGACTGGTCTGAGAAAATCAAAGTCTCCTTGCAAATCTGGTTCAAAATCCGGGTCGCTAAGGTCTGTTAGTTCATCGGAATTTGAGACGCTAAATTGCGCCACAATCTCGTCATCACTATCTGGATCACTAATCGTTTCTACGACAGCAGCTAAACCGTCTCCAGTGAAGCCCCCATCAAAAGCGATTCCAATGCTATCAATCATGCCGTTAGGATCGAGGGATTCGACGGTATAACCAAGTAGTACATCAATAAAAGCATTTTGTCCTGCAAAGAAATCTGCTTGGAATTTGATGCCTTCACCTAAAGTAATAACTTCTATGTCATCACAACTTTCAGGAGATGTCTCATCTCCAGCAAAAACAATATCACAGAAGAAGCCACTAAATTCATGACCTGCGGCTGTTAAGGTTCCATTGCTATCGATCAGACTTTGTAAACTAACAGCCCCAACTGGTGCTGCTAACATCGCTGTTGTGGTAACTGCTGTACCAAATATGGTTAATGCACTCTGACGAAACACCAAATTTTTCCCCTTTAAATCCATACTTGTAGATTTTGACCTGTTTACCAAAACAATTGGTTTAACAAATGCCTCAATATTCAGGTAACCAATGAGCCTTTTTTTATACTCTCTTTAAAGATATCTAATTTATCAAGGTCTGAATTATTCTTTGTCGAATCTTTATTAAAAATCAGGGATAATCTTAACCTCATTACGTGTAAACCCGTAACATACAATAGCAGTCGAAAGGTTTTTACGTATTTACCTCTCTTTCTTAAGGAGTAAAGGAAATATCCTAGACCAGCAAAGAAACTCTAACCAGTAATTAAAGTTCATACCTTTTATAGGGTGAGAAGCCAGTCTTTAAGGGAATTAAAATAGAAATATTCCTACGAATTTGACAGTGATTCCCCATGACTCAGCCCGACAAGTTCAACAATATTGCTGCCAAGATTAGTCAGTGTTTAGCTCCCCACAAAATAACTTCAACAATGAGAATGCAAGATGGTTGCCTACAAATTGTTGTTGAAGCCAAACGAGTTCCTGATCAAGAGATAGTCATTTCTTCAATCCAAACAAAGTTGTTAGAACTCAATACCGATTCTTTACAAAAGATTGAGCTATACGGACTAAAAAAAGGAGATAAAATTCCTAGCTGGTATCAAGAGTTATCTCTCCAAAGTCCCTCTAATCTTGTGATACAAACTGAACCAGAACAACAATTTTCCTTGTTTAACTCCGTATTGGGAACTGTAGGGGAAACTGCTGAGCGAGCGAAAATGGCAGTGAAAGGAGGTGTAACGGGAGCAGCAGAAGTAGTGGCGGGTACAGCCACAGGAATGAGGAATGTGCTGGGTGGGGCAGCAGTCCAAGCAACTAAGGGCATGGGCTATGTGATTGATTTAGTCTCTAGTAATGCTCTGTTTGCTAAATTAACCAAAACTTTACCTGTAGATTGGTTAATTATTATTGATCGAGTTGATGTTAATAAAGCTGAAGCTGAAGTAAAGAAACTCCTCAAAAAGTATCCCCAAGATTCGCCGAGAGAAATTGCCCATCGTTTGATGGTGGAAAAGAGTATTTTGGTCGCCGGGACAGGAGTTGCTAGTAGTTTAGTCCCTGGAGCGGCTACAGCTATGTTTGCCCTAGATTTAGCCACAACCTTACTCTTACAAGCTGAGTTGGTTTATCAAATTGCCTGTGCCTATGGCTTAGATTTAGAAGAAGATGCCAGGAAAGCAGAAGTACTAGCTATTTTTGGTATCGGTTTAGGAGGAGGGCAAGCTTTAAAAGTGGGGGCTACATATGCTGCGAAAGCTAGTCAAGGTTTTTTACGCAATATACCCATCGCCGGGCCAGTTATTGGGGGCAGTAGTAATGCAGTTATGCTCTATTCTTTAGGCTATGCGGCTTGTAGTTTTTATGAAGCCAAAGTCAATCCTTTGAATTCTGAAGCAGCTTTAGCCGCCTCCCAAGCTGAGGGGCAAAAATATTTAGAAGCGGCGATCGCTCAAGAAGTGATTATGGATCAAGTATTAGCTCATGTCGTTGCTGCAGCCCACCCAGACAAAAGTTGGGAAGAGATTCTACCGCAACTAGAAACCTTAAACTTAAGTCGTAAATCCTTAGAGGCGATCGCTGATAATATTGATTCGCCAGAGCCACTAGAAGCCTTGTTAGAGCAAGTTAACAGCGATTTTGCTGCACCTCTTTTAGCTCAATGTTACAAAATTGCTCAACTAGAAGCAGAAATAACTCCCCAAGAAAGCGAAATATTAGAGAAGATTAATCAAAAGTTGAATGATGGCTAGTTGAATGATGGCTAATGGCTAATGGCTAGTGGCTAGTGGCTAGTTGCTAATAGTTTTCTCCCTAGTTCCCTAGCTCCCCAGCTCCCTAGTTCCCTAGCTCCCTAGTTCCCTAGCTCCCTAGTTCCCTAGCTCCCTATTCTGAAATATGTCCCGTTCCAAAGCTCTACAATACTACGTCCTAACCCGCCTTTTCCTTGCCCCTTTGATGTTATTAACCATTACCACCTTGGTTTTTCTGCTATTGAGGGCAACTCCAGGAGATCCTGCTGATGCTATTTTAGGCGCACGCGCTCCGGAATCGGCTAAGGTGGCTTTGAGGGAAGATTTAGGACTGAATAATCCTCTTTGGTTGCAATATCTTAACTACCTTAAGCAATTGCTCAGCTTAGATTTAGGCTCTTCTTTAACCAGTAGAGGTCAGTCAGTCTGGGAAACTATTCTACAGTATTTTCCTGCTACTGTAGAATTATCCTTTTTTGGTATGGCGATCGCCGTGCTTGTCGGTGTAAGTGTAGGGATGCTTTCTGCTTCTCGACCAGGTACTATTTTTGATGTTGGAGGTCGTTTATTTGGCATCATCACCTATTCTTTACCTTTATTTTGGGTAGGGATGATTGTACAGTTAATTTTCTCTGTGCAGTTAGGTTGGTTTCCTTTAGGAACCCGCTTTCCTGTGAGTAGTCTGCCGCCGGAAACTATTACGGGGTTATACACCGTTGATAGCATTTTAAGGGGAAATATCAGCCAATTATTAATAGCCCTCCACTACCTCGCCTTACCTTGTATATCTTTAGGTGTTCTTCTTAGTGGCATATTTGAGCGCATTGTTAGGGTTAATCTTAAACAAACCCTACAAGCCGATTATGTTGAAGCAGCGAGGGCAAGGGGTATTTCTGAAAAGGCAATACTCTTTAACCACGCCCTGAAGAATGCTCTTATTCCTGTAATTACGGTATTGGGCTTAACTTTTGCTGCTTTGTTAGGAGGGGCTGTTTTGACAGAAGTTACTTTTTCTTGGCCTGGTTTAGGTAATCGTCTTTACGAAGCGATCTCCTTGCGGGATTATCCGACTGTACAAGGAATTATGGTCTTTTTCGGTGGCATTGTTGTAGTTGCTAGTATTTTAATCGATATTGTTAATGCCTATATTGATCCACGTATTCGTTATTAGTAAAAAAGGAAGTGAAGCTAAGTAATAAGTGATAAGTCATAAGTAATAAGTTTTGATGTAAAGATAATTACTTCAGTTTGTCAGGGTTAAGTCTATGCTAGTGTTAAATATTAAAAATGTTAAACGTTGTTTATTAAGTCATAAGACAGCGGGCGAGAGAAAGATAGTTAAGGGTATAGCTTATCAAAAAAAGCTATACGTTAAGGGAGAATCGTACCCTCTGGATCGTGGTAAAGATGCTCTTCAACGCAGCCGAGAGATTTATTTACAAAACAAAGGCAAAGTAGAGTGTTTGGTAGTAGAAGGGAAAAAAGGTTTTACTCTTTGGTATCAAAATGATTATGCCAAAGTAGTTAAAAAGTCCAAAACCACTGATGTGGTTTCCAAGATTGATCTAAGAAAATTAGTGACTAAGATGCGGGATATTGACGGCATATCTATTCAAGATCGCCGTCACAAGCTTAAGGTTTATGACCGCTGTTTCATTGGTAGTGAAGCGATAGCTTGGTTTAGGAGAAAGTTAAAACTTTCCTCAGAACAAGCAATTAAGTTGGGGCAAAGATTAATGGATGAAGATTGGATTCATCACGTATTAGATGAGCAAAATTTTGCTGATGATGATTATTTTTACCGTTTTTATTGGGATGAAACCCCAATAAATAGTGAGGAGCAGTCTGTTACTGGAAAGCTGTAATCATTGATTAGTAAAACTGCAAGTTACCCTGCTTGCCACTGCCTATCTGCCTCAATCAATAACGAAACAGCACCATATCTGGGGTGAGGGGTGATACCCCCTGGATAAAAAAGAATTAAGAAGATAGTATGTCTAATACGCTAGACATTACTAGTCAACTCTGGTTAAGGACATTATCTTAAGAAGTCAGCTCTTGCTAAAAATAGTAGACTTTTGCTTTTTAAAATATGTTCCATTCCATATCTAGCAATTTCAGGGCAAGAAAAGAGGGTTATTAAACAACCTCTTAATCAGCTTAATTCAGATTGCATCTACCCAGAGAAATATAGCATCTTAAACAAAAAGGGTCTACCCCCGTAAAATCTATTTTCTAAAATTGACATGGATTACTTTACTAAACTTAACCTAGCCTCAAGGCAAAAAAAGGAAAGCTGTAAAAGTAAATCTCTCAGTTGTTAAGGTGAATCTACTAACTAAATTGCAATAAGACAATTTGAAATCAGGGTCTTTAGCTCTTTCCTACCTTGGGTTTAGGGCATTAGCTACAAGAAAATGGGTCAAATAGTCCTTCATTTTATCTCATAAAGAAAAAGAGAGCCGTAAATTAGTGGCTCTCCCAAATCATCAGGGTGCATCTACTTATCACATTATAACTATTTCAAAAAGGGGGGCGTAACCCCTTTTTTTTGGAAGTTACCCTTGCAGTTTTTTGCCTAGTAACTGATTAGTCAACTTCGGATCGGCTCTACCGCTAGTTTTCTTCATCACTTGACCTACAAAAAAGCCACGGATTTTTGTTTTACCGCTGCGAAACTGCTCTACTTTGTCAGCATTGGCTCCTAAGATTTCATCAATAATTTTTTCGATTTCCGCTGTATCGGAGATTTGTACCAGTCCCTTCTTCTCAACTAACTCTTGGGCTGAACCACCTTTAACTAATAGTTCAGGTAGAATTTCCTTAGCGATTTTACCGCTAATAGTACCTTTTTCAATCAAACCAATCAACTCAGCTAAGCTCTCAGAAGTGAGAGCAATTTCAGTGATATTTAACTTATTATTATTCAAATAAGCAGCAACATCTCCCATCACCCAGTTAGCAGCTTGTTTAGGATTAGCACCATTTTGCACTACAGTCTCAAAATACTCAGCTATAGTGCGGTCGTCGGTTAAAACCCTAGCATCATAAGCAGAAAGCCCCAAACTATTTTCATAATCATGGCGTTTTTTGGCTGGGAGTTCTGGTAATTCAGCTTCCCACTGGGCTAATTGGGTTTGAGAAACTTCAATAGGAGGTAAATCCGGTTCGGGGAAATAGCGATAATCACTAGAACCTTCCTTAATTCGCATACTTACAGTACACTGGTTACCTTCTTGCCAAAGGCGAGTTTCTTGGAGGATGATTTCTCCTGTTTCCAATGCTTTGATTTGTCGTTCAATTTCGTAATCAATGGCTTTTTGAATAGCACTAAAGGAATTCATATTCTTGATTTCTACTTTAGTACCAAACTCTTTCTGCCCTACAGGACGAACAGAAACATTGACATCACAACGCAAAGAGCCTTCCTGCATATTACCATCGCCAATGCCCAAATAGCGAACAATACGACGCAATTCCTGTCCATACTCTGCGGCTTCTTGTCCCGAACGAATATCCGGTTCAGAAACAATTTCTAATAAGGGAATCCCAGCCCGGTTAAAATCAACTAAAGAACAGGTAGAACCAGATAGGCGATCGCTACCAACATGGACTAGTTTACCTGCATCTTCTTCCATATGCAGACGAGTAATGCCAATCTTTTTCTTGATTGGTTCCTCTCCTTGTTGATCTACTAATTCAATGTCTAGCCAACCATGTTCAGCAATAGGCAAGTCGTACTGAGAAATTTGATAGTTTTTCGGTAAGTCGGGATAAAAATATTGCTTACGGTCAAATTTGCTATAAGGGGCAATTTGACAATTGAGGGCTAAGCCGGCTTTAACCGCGTACTCTAGCACCTTTTCGTTTAAAACAGGTAAGACCCCAGGATAACCAAGGCAAATAGGAGAAATATTCGAGTTGGGGGGCTTGCCAAATTCTGTGGATTCGCGACTGAAAATTTTAGTTTTAGTATTAAGCTGACAGTGGGTTTCTAAACCAATTATCGCTTCGTACTTAGTTTTGGTTGCTGTAGCGCTGGTCATAGATTTAGTTCCGGGCCGTAAATCTTTTTTTTCTGAATTATCAATACTATTTTATCTTCACATTACTCAAAACCAATCAATCAGAAATAGCAAAAAACCCTACACTAATTATCAAGTGCAGGGTTTTTGCTTTTTTTATTTGGTAGCGGGAGGCGGATTTGAACCACCGACCTTCGGGTTATGAGCCCGACGAGCTACCAGACTGCTCTATCCCGCGTCGCCTTAACTAGTATAGACGCAAAGTGTTCTACTTGACAACTTTTATTTTTCAGCCATGATCATACAAATCCTCAACTTGCCTGTCAGTAAGCTTTTGCGCTGGAGTATCAAATAAAATACCTCCAGCTTTTAAACCAATAATACGTTGATAGTGGCTGCGGGCGAACTCAATATTGTGGAGACTCGTAATTAGGGTTTTGTTCATTTCGGCACTGAGATGGCGTAACAAGTCCATAATTTCTTGCGATCGCTGTTGATCTAAACTAGAAATTGGTTCGTCAGCTAAAATAACGGCGGGATTCTGCACTAAAATACGCGCGATCGCCACTCTTTGTTGCTGCCCCCCCGAAAGGCTATCAGTACGTTGGTGAATTTTCTCTGGTATGCCCACTTTTGTTAAAGCTTGGGTAGCTGTTTTTAGTTCCAGAGGATAAATTAAGGATAAAGCAGCTTTGAAGAAAGACCAATGCCCTAAATGCCCTGCATTAACGTTATGAATAACCCGCAGATTATCTACTAAATGAAACTGTTGGTAAATAGTACCAATTTGTCTTTGAATGCGCCGTCTTTGTCTAATCTTTAAGCGGTTAAAATTACTTCCAAAAGCCCAAATTTCTCCTTGAGTTGGTTGCAAGGTTCCATTTAATAAAGCAATTAAAGTACTTTTGCCAGCCCCAGAAGCCCCCACCAAAGCAACTCTTTCCCCTGCTTGAATTTGGAGATTAATCTCTGTTAAACAAGGGAAACGATTGAATTTCTGAGTAACATTTTTTAGTTCAAAAATAGGGGACAATTGGTAATGGCTAATGGCTAGTTGCTAGTTGCTAATTATTATATCTCCCCATCTCCCCAGCTCCCCAGCTCCCTAGCTCCCCGTCCGTCCCTCCATTGGCTGCTATTTTATTTTGCCAATTTCTCTTCCTACTTGTTCAATATTTTTGTAGTTAGCGTTGTTTGTTGTAATAAACTTCCCTGCACTGAAAAGGTCGAGAATTTCTTTTTCTTCTGGCACATTAGGATCTAAATCCAGGAAAGCTGCTTGTACTTTTTGGCTAAAATCTTCCCCGTATTCTTCTTCAACTTCAGGATTAATTACCCAATGATAATCATAATAAGCGGGGGTACGCCAAATAACCTTAACTTTACTGGTATCTACTTCCCCAGCTTCAACTCGATCTTCCCATACTTGTTCATTAACTGCACCAACTTGATAAGTGCCAGCTTCTACCAATTTAATAGTTTTGTCGTGATCTCCGGAAAAACCAACTTCTCCCTTAAAATCTTCTAACTTTACACTTGCTTGCTTAAGAAAATATTGTGGCATTAAACGCCCAGAAGTGGAAGACTCACTACCAAAAGTAAAAGTTTTATTCTTCAACTTTGATAGTTCAGAAATATCTTCAAACTTCTCTACGTTTGCTTCAGTGTTAGCAATAAAAAGACTATGAAATTCTTCATCAACATCCCGTTGTGCGATCGCCTTTGCCCCAGGTACTTGCAATCTGGATTGAACCCCTGTCAACCCCCCAAACCAGACTAAATCTAAATCTCCTACTTTAAAAGCAGTTACCGCTGCTGTATAGTCAGTGACAGGTTTATATTCTACTGGTACATCTAGTTTTGCTTCTAAATATTCAGCTAGTTTATTATACTGACGCTGCAATTTATCTGGATCTTGATCTGGTATTCCTCCTACTACTAAAGGTTGAATTTCTCCTTCCGTTGAATTGTTAGAGGAACAAGCACTTAAGGGCAAAATTAGCAGCAACGCACTGATGATAAAAGCTTTTTTCATTACCATTTAATATCTATTTTTTACCAAATAAAAGAAGTTGCCATATATTATGGGTACAACAATAGTTGTTTTGTCAAATACAATTTTTCATACCTTATTGTTTTCCATAAAAGTTTATGAAGCGAATATCCCACCAGATCATTATTTTTCTAATTGCCTGGGGCTGTATCATGTCTCTCTCGTTTCTGCCAGGGAAGTCAGCTTCAACAATACCGATGTTAGAGTTTCAACCTCCAGAAAAGGTAAACATTGCCCAGCAAATTGATTTTAAACGGCATTTTCAAGAATTAGAGATTGATGGTATAGATCACCAAATAGATCCCGGCGATCGCTGTGATAACAACAGCTACACAAATCCTTTACCCCCAGACAAACTTCGCCGCCTTCCTGCTAATTTATTAGATGCTTTGCGCTGTTTAGAAACCAACCCAGTCTTTGCCAAAGCTTTTGGTAAACCTTTCATCGCTTCCTATTTGAAGTTAAAACAACAACAATGGCACGATTACAGTAATCAAATTACTCAGTGGGAGTTAAATAATACCCTTGATTGCTAATAAAATACTTAAGGCAACTTTATGGTTTTTATATATGTCAATAAGAACTAAACATTTCTCCCATTAAAAATTACTGGAGGAAATTAATACTACTTGCAAAATGGAAATATTGAAGTATAATTTCAACCAACCTATGATTGTTCAGTGAAGATGCTCAGTACCGAACAAGAAGAAAAACTTACCCAAATCGGCGCTCATCTTCGACAAAGAAGACTTGAGCTAGATGTTCCCTTAGAAGATATAGCCAATCACACGAAGATCCGCAAATATATTCTAGAAGCAATTGAGGATGCCAACCTAGAGGATTTGCCTCAAGCTGTTTATTTACCAGGTTTCATTCGTCATTATGGCAACGCAATTAAGCTAAATGGGCAGGAATTAGCCGATGCTTTTTCCCAAGTCCCTTCTACCCCTGAAGCTTCAGAAAATCTTACCTCAGAACTATCAGTTCCTGTTGCTCCTGCCAGTAAAATTGCTCTGGGGAATCGAAGTGCGAACCTCAAACCAGCTTTAGCTATCTTACCCCTATTACTGTTAACTGTGGGGGCAATTGGAGGCGGGCTGTTCTTTTGGCAGCGTCAATCGTCCCAGAATTTGGTAAATACAGATTCTGAACCAAACAAACCAGAAGGAGAAGCTAAGCCCGGCGTGGTGGAAGGTACAGTTAAACAAGAAACTGCGCCACCAAAAGTTAAACCTAGTGCTATTCCTACCCCAGAAACAGAAGCCACTCCTGCCCCCCTAACTGCCTCAGCAACAGATGCTTTAGCTGTTAAGGTAAGTCTAGAAGGATCTTCTTGGATGCAGGTTAAAATCGACGGCAAAACCGAATTTGAGGGAACTTTAAATGAAGGAGATGAAAAAGTCTGGAAAGCTGAAAAAGAGTTAATCATTCGTTCCGGAAATGCTGGGGTAGTGAAAGTTACCCAAGGTGAACAACCAGCAAAGGTTTTAGGGCAACCAGGGGCTGTGGAAGAGGTGATTTTAACGGCAAATCAGTCATCAGTTATCAATGATCAATAAGTAATCAATGATGCCTAATGGCAACGGCAAGCCGTACAATGATGTCTACGACAACGGCAAGCCGAACAGTCTATCTTCCCAGCTCCCCAGCTCCCCAGCTCCCTATCTTCTCAGGGTGTATCTTCCAATACAGACTTTTGGGCGAATCTTAGTTTTGCAGAACGAGAACGGGGATTTTGTTCTATTTCTTCCGGTTGAGGGATGATTGGCTTTTTGGTGATTACCTGCAATTGAGGAGAGTCGCGGAAACGGTGTTTAACAAGGCGATCTTCTAAGCTATGGAAGCTGATCACACCGATTCTACCATTGGGTTTTAACCAGCTAGGAGCGTTGTCGAGAAAAGTTTCCAACGATTGTAATTCTTGGTTAACGGCGATGCGTAGGGCTTGGAAAACGCGAGTTGCTGGGTGAATTCTACCATAGCGGTATTTTTTCGGGACAGTAGAGGCGATCGCCTTAGCGAGTTCGGTTGTAGTTTGGAAAGGGCGTTGTTCCACAATACGTCTGGCGATGCGCCGAGATTTTCTTTCTTCGCCATACTGGTAAAAAGTATCTGCTAAAGCTTTTTCTTGCCAATGGTTAATAATTTCTGCTGCGGTTAAAGATTGGTTGCGATCCATACGCATATCTAATGCAGCTTCGTGACGGAAACTAAAACCTCTTTCTGGGATATCAAATTGTGCTGAACTAACTCCTAAGTCAGCAATAATACCATCAAAAAGTAAGGAACCAGGATTATATTTAGCAAAGTTTCCTTGCCAATAATTAAGCTGTTTTTCGTAAGCAGCTAAGTTATTTGAACTGGCTTTAATTGCTTCTTCATCACGATCAATAGCAGTTAATTTAACTTCCGGTGCAGCTTGTAAGATTAACTTGCTATGACCTCCTCTACCCAGGGTGGCATCTAAGTAATGTCCTCCGGGAATAATATTTAATCCGGCAATTAATTCTTGAGGTAAAACAGGTATATGCATAGTTTAAATATGTTTTAGTCCTCAATTTTTTGCAGACCGAAAAACCAATTAGATTCGTATCGTTCATCTAGCCTTGGGTCAACTAGCATTGGTTGATTTATTGATGATTCCTTAATTACCACTTTTGCCCCGATGTTATTTAAACGACTGGCAAACTTCTCTGCCAAATCTTTTTTGTATAAGCCAAT
Organism: uncultured cyanobacterium; assembly: GCA_963793425.1. Classification (GTDB taxonomy): domain Bacteria; phylum Cyanobacteriota; class Cyanobacteriia; order Cyanobacteriales; family CAWCAG01; genus CAWCAG01. The sequence continues at coordinate 1,633,933 of CAWCAG010000005.1, forward strand.
AAACCCTTGGCTTCTTTTAAGCCCCAGCCACCTAATTCTCGAAAAATACGAAGCAGTGGCAAATGTTTATTAGGAAGGGTTTCTATGACAACTTCATATTTTTTCTGCATCTACACCTCTTGATCTTGAACTAATAAAAGAGCATCAATATCAGCAGCAACAATTTTTTCTAGATTAGCTGTGATTTTTTTGATATCCCAATTCCACCAAGCAATTTCTAGTAATTTATTGATAATCTCTTCTGTAAATCTTGGTTTGATTATTTTGGCAGGATTTCCTCCTACTATAGTGTAGGGCGCTACGTTATTAACTACAACAGATTTAGCAGCAATTATTGCTCCGTGACCAATTTGTACTCCAGGCATAATAACAGATTCATAACCAATCCAGACATCATTCCCAATTACAGTATCACCTTTAAAAGGAAATTCATCATCTTTTGGGGTTACTTTTTCCCAGCCATTACCAAAGATTTGAAAAGGATAGGTAGAAAATCCTGATATTTTGTGATTAGCGCCGTTCATAATAAATTTAATGCCTCTAGCTAAGGCACAAAATTTACCGATGATTAGTTTATCTTTGCTAAAAGAATAGTGGTAAAGTACGTTGCGTTCAAAGTTTTCTGAATCTTCTGGATCATCATAATATGTATAATCGCCAATAATAATTTTAGGATTAGTCACTGTGTTTTTAATAAAGCAAATTTGCGGAAATCCCGCCAGAGGATGTTTTTTTCGAGGATCTGCACCGTACAAAATAATCTCCGGTAAGTTATCAAAATTTTAATTAAATTGTTGAGTTTGACGAGGGGAATAATAGATTGAGAAAGAATGTTGTTGTTTATTTTAGAATCCACAAGCTAAGGTATCAATTATATACTTACTTTTTTCTCTGCCTACCTGTTGGTATATTTCTAAGAGTTCTTCATAAGCTGTTTCTCCACCTATAACATTCCAAAATTCGTCGCCAATCACGGCAGCCTCATCAAAGGGAAAATAATTACGTATATACGACCATTTATAATCTGCTCTAAAAAAACCATAAGGATTGTAAGTCATAGCATAGTAGCTCTGAAGTTGAGGACGATTAAGACCACGTAATAAATGAAATCTAAGTAAACGTTGTAAGACTTCTAAGCATTGTCCTTTATTCGGTTCTAAATATCCTTTAATTCGTTCGCGAGTTCGCGCACTAATAGCAGCCATAATTGTTTTAAATATTTAGGTGATTATGTTTAAAAGAGATTTAGCCAGATAATAAACCACTGGGACAGAAACAGCATTGCCAAGTTGCTTTTTAGCTAAACTTTATTCTTTAGCTAAAATAAACCAATTAGGGAAACCTTGTAATCTCGCATAATCTCTCGCAGATAAAGGTTTAAATTTTTGTCTCTTATAGATTTTTTCGATAAAGTTTCTCTTATATATTTCTGGCTTTTGACATTTAAGAGAAACCGTAGCTACAAAATCTCTAGTTCCGGTAGCTGTCAGAGTTCCAATTACTTCTGAGTGAGGTAAATAAATTTTAGCGATACCATTAATACCTGTAGAAATTTTAGAGTTGACAAATTCATAACCCTTGGCAGGAATATAACGCAAAATATTTTTAGTTACCAAACTATCAAGTTCATTTAAAGTAAGGTCAGGAATTAATTCTTTTAATACCGATAAATTTAAAGGATTGCCATCTTTCTCTCCATATTTTTTCTTCCGTCTATTTTTAAGAATTGTCTGACAAATACACTTTTCTTGGGGAGTAGTTGTAGTTAAATCCCAGGAATGGATAGTTGTATGTCCATCTCGTATATCAGCAAAAGTAAAAAAGTCATTTAACTCGTCATCTTTTTGAAATCTGCCGCGAGAAACAGGTTTGTTTTCGCCGAATAGTTCTTGAGGAGAAAACTTCTTTTTATTAATCTGGCTAGCTTTGATACCTTCAACAAATTGGTAAAGTTTAGGCTTTTTACCTGAAGGTAGAGGGAATTGAAAATAATTACTTTTGTTGATGTCTTTTCTAACGCCAACTACAAAGACTCTTTCTCTATCTTGAGATAAGCCAAAATCGTAGGAATTAATCACACTCCACTGTATTTGATATCCTAACTCTCGAAGACTCGTTAAAATAAAAGCAAAACTTTCTTGATGCCTTGGTTCGGTTAAACCTTTAACATTTTCCCAGATAAAACCCTTGGGCTGATTTGCTTTAACTATTCTAACTACGTCATGCCAGAGTTTACCTCTTGGGTCTTGAAAACCTTTGATTTTTCCGGCAATAGACCAAGGTTGACAAGGCACTCCACCTACTAATAAATCGATGTTAGTAAAGGGCAATTTTCCTAGCTTAGTAATATCTCCCAAGTTAATCTCATCAGTATTAAAATAACTACTAAAATTGTTTTGGTAAACAGCAACAGATTTGGCGTTAATTTCTGAATAACCTAAACATTTACCACCTAACTCTTCTAAAGGAATTCTAAAACCACCAATACCAGCAAAAAGATCGACAAAGGTAAAAGAATAGCTATTTCTAATTTCTAGATTCAGGGGCTTAGCTAAATTAAACAACTCTAGCTGCTGAATTTCCTGTTCTCTTTCCGCCTTTCCTACAGTCATAATCGCAATAGGCTTATTTTCCCTCTCCATATCAATTAACAATTAGCAAATATGTTCATTCCAACATAAAAAGTGGTCATATTTTATGCTAATCGTTGATTTGGTCATTTATCGGTGAAATACATATGGTGGATCTTACTCCTAACCCCAGCTTCAGTTTAAGTATTCGCGTCAGCATTCCTAATCAGGCTGGTAGTTTGGCGCGAGTTACCCAGGCGATCGCCTCTTGTGGGGGAAATTTAGGTCAAATTTCTTTGATAGAACAAACTCGCAAAGTTTCAGTGCGAGAAATTACAGTAGATGCCTCAAGTAGTGAACACGCAGAGAAAATTGTGGAGGCGGTGCAAGCTTTACCAGACACCAAAGTATTGAAGATTTCTGATCGTACTTTTGATCTCCATCGGGGGGGCAAAATCCACATTCAAAGTAGTTTACCCCTCAAAGCCCAGTCTGACTTGGCTATGGCTTATACTCCTGGGGTAGGGCGCATTTGTAAGGCGATCGCGAACAATCCTGAAGAGGTTTATTCTTTAACGATTAAAAGCAATACCGTAGCAATTGTTACTGATGGTAGTGCTGTATTAGGGTTAGGAAACCTGGGGGCAGAAGGTGCTTTACCAGTGATGGAAGGTAAAGCCATGCTTTTCAAGGAATTTGCGGGTATTGATGCTTTCCCCATCTGTTTAGCTACCCAAGACACCGATGCCATCGTCGAAACTGTCAAAAACTTAGCCCCGGTATTTGGTGGAGTTAACTTAGAAGATATTAGCGCCCCTCGGTGTTTTGAAATTGAAAAACGTTTGCGGCGAGAATTAGATATTCCGGTTTTTCATGATGATCAACACGGCACAGCAATTGTCGTTTTAGCCGCACTCTACAATGCCCTGAAACTGGTCAAAAAGTCCTTAGAAGAGGTAAAAATTGTCATCAATGGGGCGGGGGCTGCGGGGGTGGCGATCGCTTCTTTATTACGCAAAGCGGGGGCCAAAACCATCTGGCTATGCGACTCCAAAGGTTTGATTTCCACCAGTCGTAATGATCTCAATCCTCAAAAACAAGCCTTCGCCGTCGAAGCTAGCGGCACTTTAGCCGGGGCATTAAAAGAAGCAGATATTTTCCTAGGAGTAAGCGCCCCTGGAGTCTTAAGCTTAGAAATGGTAGAGTCTATGGCGAAAGATGCCATTGTTATGGCGATGGCCAACCCAATTCCCGAAATTCAGCCAGAATTAGTAGATAATAAGGTTGCGGTTATTGCCACCGGCCGCAGCGATTATGCCAACCAAATTAACAATGTTCTCGCCTTTCCTGGGGTTTTTCGGGGTGCATTAGACTGTCGGGCTGGGGCTTTAACCACCAATATGTATCTAGAAGCCGCTAATGCGATCGCCTCCTTAGTTTGTCCCACAGATTTAGACAGAGAACATATAATCCCCTCTGTCTTCGACGAAAGAGTAGCCACCGCCGTAGCATCTGCTGTACAAAGGGCAGCAAGACAAGATGGGGTAGCAAAGAAGTAAGTTGCTAATGGCTAATTGCTAATTGCTAATTGCCAATCGCTAATCATTCTGGAAACATCTTAGTTATTTATCAGCAAAAAATGATAAATGATAAATGATAAATGATAAATGAAATGACTATCTCGAAAAAAACTAGATTCCTTGCCAACATTAAAGCGAAAAATAAAAGAGTTCGTACTGCTAGTCTTTGGTTTGAAAGGTTGATGGCAATTCTGGCTGCTATCAACCTGATTTTAGTACTATTTGACTTAAGCTACATTCCCTTAAGAAATTTTTGGCTACAAGGCAGAATCAATGTTTTTGGGGTTTTGCTTGAAGTACCTCTTCCCCCAGTAACTGATTGGTATGATCCCATCAAAGGTATTGAACCAGAAAGAGATACAACTACATACTTAAAGCAAGTAGAGGAATTAGAAAATCAACTAATTGGTGAAACTTTAACTTCTCCAGATGTCGCCAAAGTTCTTGAAGAACTACGTTTTAGAAGTATGGAAATGATTGATACTAATCCTTTTGAAATTGCTAATAAAACAGGGACTTTGGAAAGAATTAAAAATCGGATGCGGGAGCATATTTTCGATACAGAAGATGCTTCTTCTAAGGAAGCATTTCAGCAATTTTGGAGTCAAGAATATTTAACTCAAAATAATGCTAAGGAAGAACTAGAGTTTTTCAACACAGAAATTCGCCCCTTAATGGAAATCAACTATTATCGCCCCATTGGTGAAAATGGGGAACCTTTTGATAGATTTGGTTTCCTTGACTTTCCTTTTGTAGTCGTTTTTGCCATAGAATTAATTGCTCGTAGTTGGTTTATTAGTCGTAGTCGGACTGGGGTTAGTTGGTTAGATGCAATATTGTGGCGGTGGTACGATATTTTTCTGTTAATTCCTGTTTTTCGGTGGTTACGTTTTATTCCTGTCACCATTCGTTTGAGCCAAGCAAGATTAATTGATCTTAATGCTATTAAAAAGCAAGCAAGTCAAGGTTTTGTGGCAGGAATTGCAGAAGATTTAACGGAGGTGGTAATTGTTAGTACCCTCAACCAAGTTCAAGGTTCTGTTCGTCGAGGGGAAATTGCCAAAATGATATCTCGGCAAGAGGCTAATCCTTATATTGATATTAACAATACTAACGAGACAGCAGAAATTACCAAGTTAGTAATCGAAATGTTTGTCTATCAAGTATTGCCAAAAATTAAACCGGATGTCGAAGCATTATTACAACATAATATTAGCAAAGTTTTTACTGAGTTACCGGCTCATGAAGGTATGCAAATGCTTCCGGGAGTAGAAACTATAGAAAGAAATTTAATTAAACAACTATCAGCAAGAATTTTTCAAACAATTGATAAAAGTCTCCAAGGTGCTTTAAAAAAGGATAAAGTTAATGAGGAGTTGATGGAGAATTTAATAGAAAAACTTAGTAAAGTTTTAGCTGAAGAAATTCAAGCAAAACAAACGATAGAAACTATTCAATCTTTATTAGATACTCTCATTGAAGAAATCAAAATCAATTATGTTGAGCGTCTTTCTCAAGAAGATGTTGAAGAAATTTTAGAACAAACAAGAGCTTTACGTCAAATGACTCAGAACATTGAACGTTAAACATTTATCATTTTAGTTTCTGGAGATGGCAAAGAGTTCGCTTAAAAGTTCTGTTTCACTTATTACTTATTACTTATTACTTATTACTCATTACTTATTACTTATTACTCATTACTCATTACTCATTACTCATTACTTATTACTCATTTCCTCCTTTCCCCAAGAATTAAATTGTCTTTTGAAAGGGGAATGGAAACCAATAATGATATCTGAACGTGGTACACCCATCTCTACTAATTGTTCCGCAACAGAATCTTCTGTGCCATTATATTGCAGCCAAATTTTACCATCAATAATATCAAAGTGCATCACCGGGCCAAATACTCGCTTGTATCCTCGCCAACCGACATAAGAAAGTTGATAATGATCATGTTCTGTATCAAAAATTAGTTGTGAATCAACCAATTCGTTGCTAGTATTAAGAGGAGCGTGTTCAGTTAAAATCTGCTTGATAAATTTTCTGTATTGTTCTATCTTATCCACTGCTTAATCTCCTCTTTTACCGGATCATAAGTTAATAAGTTAATTTGATAACGTTTGATGCTACGTTGAACAAAAGGAAATGGAAAATATCTTTAGCCATCTACTTTAGCTTCTACTTTCCTTTGCATATCTATGATACCAAACAAGCTTTATTAGTGATCTAATCAATCTAAACATAGTTTAGTTAAGAATTTTATCTTCGAGGTTTTTTAACTGTCACAGAAGTATAAAAGCCAACAACAACTAGAGGTAAGCTTACAACTACATAAGCATTACTTGAATAAGATCATGGTGACAGAGAAGTTTCGCCACCAATTGCAGCAAGAAGCAAAACAGTGGCAACAAGAAGGATTAATTAATTCTAGTTTGTACGAAAACTTGGCTACTCGCTATCAATTCGGCGAGTTAGAAACCTCAGCGAGAAATCGCTTTGTGATGATTATGCTGGGGCTGGGGAGTATTTTGCTTAGCTTAGCTGTAATTACGTTTATAGCCGCTAATTGGCAGGTTTGGTCAAGGGAATTAAAAGTAGTTTTGCTACTAAGTTTATTCATCATCATCAACACAGCAGGATTTTATCTCTGGCGACAACCTGAACAATCTTGGCAATTCCGTTCGGGGCAAGGATTACTGTTGCTAGGATCTTTGGTTATGGGGGCAAACATAGCACTAATGTCCCAAATGTTCCACCAAACTGGGCCAGTTTATCAACTGTACCTTATTTGGGGTGCAGGGGTATTAGTGATGGCTTATCTTTTAAGATCGACTTTGTTAGGAATCCTGGCTACAATCCTCATTACTATTAGCCATTTTACGGGATGGCAAAATACATGGATTTATGCCGCATTTCCTGATGGGCTTTCTTACCAGCTTGTCTGGCAACATTTACCTCTGGTAGCTAGTGTAGCTTTAATTCCTTTAGCATACTGGTGTCGTTCTCGTTGGATTTTTGCTATAAGTGCAGTCTTAATCGCCTTTTCTGTGCAAACTAACCTAGGTGTGTATTGGCAAATAGGATTTATAGCTGCGATCGCCCTAAGTTTGCCTCCTGGCTTATTATGGGGCTATCAAGATTACTTTTGGTTAAATGATGACGGTGACAGAGTAAGTTTGTTTGCACCCATCGCCCGTGGCTTAGCAATTTTCAATCTTAGTGTACTGTTTTATGCCTTTTCCTTTCACTACCTCTGGGAAGTGCCTCAATCTGTATATGGATCAGCCCCAACCTTATCATCTCAAGACTGGCCGGTTTTATTAGATCCTTTCCTCCTCACAGCCCTGACCATATTTTTCTGGTTGCGTTTAAGCTATTCAGTCAATCGTCGTCGCTGGCGTTTAGATTCTACCTCTGGGGTAATTGCCCTGATGATTTTAACTATGGGTGCAGTTTGTTGGTGGCATATTAGCATCAATTCCTTAGAAATCTTCGCTACTTTAATCTTTAACATCTTGCTAGGTTTGTTAGGTATTGGCTTAATTCGAGAAGCTTTAGGGGATGGCAGAAGATTAGGCTTTTGGTGGGGAATTATCTTAGTGGTAGTGCAAATTCTTTCTCGGATGTTGGAATACGACACCAGCTTAGTCCTCAAAGCCTTTGTTTTATTCCTTTGCGGCATTGGTGTAATTGCTGCTGGGCTTTGGTTTGAACGCTATGTTAGAACCCTACGCAACCTGCCAGAAGGTAGCTAAGTTCAAAATTATTGCAGTGAAAAAGAAGCAAAAAAAATTAAAAACCATGAACTCTCCTCGTAATTCCTCTCCTTTAACCGCAGCTTGGCGTTTCTGGCTGCCTTTGTGTTTACAAATTGTACTTATTTTAACTGTCCCTGCCCAAGCAGTCTATACCCATCTTTCCGGGCAAACCGTCATCCTGCAAACTGTCCCCGTAGATCCCTATGACTTGCTGCGGGGTTACTCTCAAACCTTAAGATACCAGGTTTCTCAACCAGATACCTTTAAAAATCTACCTGGAGGAGAAATCATTCCCTCAGACAACAAACCAGGACGACAACAGATTGATGTATACATCACGTTGCAAGCCCCAGCTAATGCAGAATCTACTCCAGGAAGCCCTACACCTTGGCAACCTGTAGCTATTAGTGGCAACCTACCTAATAATTTATCGCCTAATCAAGTTGCTTTGCGGGGTGAATATTATTATACTTCCATTGAATATGGCTTAGAAACCTATTATTTTCCTGAAGATCGCCGGGAAGAAATCAACAGCGAGATTGGGCAAACCTTTGGTAATTCACCCGAAGAACGTCCTTTTGTGGTAGAAGTTAAGGTTGATAGTCGAGGTAACGCTGTGGTAGATAGTTTGTGGGTTGGTGATCGCAAATATAAGTTTTAAGCTTGGGGTTTGACTGTTAATGGTAAGTTAGACTACAATTCCCTTAGTTCCAGAGGTATAAAGGGCTGGCGATCACATTTTTTAAACTTTGCAAAATATTAAGAAAAAAATCTTTTTTTTGAGCTTTGCGGCTTTTTGCTCTTGACGTAGTATAATTATTTTAGATAATGGGGATAGTGACATTTTTTTTTGTTTAATAGTATCTATTCACCATTATGAAATATACCATGTCACGAAGATAGAATCAAGAGAAAGATTATTATCAGAAACCATGAAAAATATCGCTAAAAAACTAACCTACACAACTGCAGGCTTATTTAGCACCGTTGCTTTACTAGCAACTTGGAGTTTCATTGAACCTCGTTTTCTAAATACGATAACTGAAGTTGCCGAAATTCCTAACCTTCCTCAATCGTGGCAGGGCAAACAAATTGGTCAAATCTCAGACTTCCAAATTGGACTGTGGGGAGATAATCGCGGCACTGTGCGTCGTAGTGTTGATAAATTAATTGCAGCCAAACCTGCTGCGGTGTTAATTAGTGGTGACTTTCTTTATCACTCTACACCCAACCCGGAACCAGAAATTGAAACAGCAGTCGGTTTAGTTCGTCCTCTGGTTGAAGCCGGGATTCCCACCTATGCAGTGTTGGGCAACCATGATTACGGCATGAGTGAAAAGTCTGCACCCCCTAAAACAGAATTAGCAAACCGTTTAGAAACAGCATTAGAAGCAGCAGGAATAGAAGTGCTGGAAAATGAAGCGGTGGAATTGCAATTACCCGATAGCAATCAGCCTCTTTATTTGGTGGGAGTTGGTTCCCTGTGGGCAAATAGAGATAATGTAAAACAAGCTTTAAGCAATGTACCAAACAACAGTCCCCAAATCGTCATGATGCACAACCCCGACTCATTTGAAAAGTTCCCTGCTAATTCAGCCCCTTTAGCGGTTGCAGGGCATACCCATGGAGGACAAGTTCGTGTTCCCTATACACCCCAATGGTCATGGTTGAGGTTCACCGAACCTGATAAAGTGTATGCAGATGGTTGGGCAAAGGGTTATGGCAAACCGGGCAACCAACTTTATGTTAACGTTGGCATTGGTATGAGTATGGCCCCCATACGTTTGTTTTGCCTACCAGAATTAACCTTGTTTACTCTCAATTAGCTTCAACTGTTGTATCTGAGAAGCTTACACAATGAAAACTATGTAACAACAAGCGGTACACTTATAACTATAAGCAACGAGACTTCCCTAACTGCTCCAAAGTGAGATAATTTTGAGCCATGCAACGCATCGTTTTAATTGCTGGATTTGAATCTTTTAATGCTAACTTATATCGCCAAGCGGCAAAATTGGCTACTTCTCGTTGTGCTGAATTGGATATTCAAATATTTAGCGATCGCGATCTAATTTCTCAACCGGAAAACATCGCTACAGCATTGGCAGATGCAGATATATTTTTTGCTAGTTTGATATTTGATTATGATCAGGTATTGTGGTTGCGGCAAAGGGTAGACAATATTCCCATTCGTTTAGTGTTTGAGTCGGCTTTGGAATTAATGAGTCTGACTCGCTTAGGTAAATTTGTGATTGGTGATCAGCCCAAGGGAATGCCGAAACCGATTAAGTTTATCCTTAGTAAATTTAGTAATTCCAGGGAAGAAGATAAGTTAGCTGGTTATCTAAGTTTTCTTAAAGTTGGCCCAAAATTATTAAAATATATTCCTGCTAAAAAAGTGCAGGATTTACGGAACTGGTTAATCATTTATGGTTACTGGAATGCTGGAGGAAGTGATAATGTGGCAGCAATGTTTTGGGTACTTGCCCAGAAGTATTTAAGGCTGGAGGTGGGAGCAATTCCTACTCCTTTAGAAACTCCTAACATGGGTTTGTTACATCCAGAATATGCTGGTTATTTCACTTCTCCCCAGGATTATTTGGATTGGTATAGGCAATTTCTAAAAACCGATTCCTGGGAAGCTGGGGAGGAGGAGAGATGGGGGGGAGAATCCAGTTATTGCTATTCTTTTATATCGCAAACACGTTATCACCAAACAACCCTATATTTCTCAATTAATTCGCTATTTTGAAGAGGAAGGATTAACCCCTTTACCTATTTTTATTAATGGTGTGGAAGGTCATGTAGCAGTTAGGGATTGGTTAACCACTGCCTATGAAACTCAACAACGACAACAGGGCAACAAAGCCATCCTTTCCTTAATCCCTGAAGCCGTAGAAGTTGAAGTAATCGTCTCTACCATTGGTTTTCCCTTAGTTGGTGGTCCCGCAGGTTCCATGGAAGCAGGGAGACAGGTGGAGGTTGCTAAAACTATCTTACAAGCCAAGAATATTCCTTATCTTATAGCTGCACCTTTATTAATTCAAGATATTCATTCCTGGACTCGTCAAGGTATTGGAGGGTTGCAAAGTGTGGTGTTATATTCCTTGCCGGAGTTGGATGGGGCAATTGATACCGTACCTTTGGGAGGATTGGTGGGGGATGATATTTATCTGATTCCCGAACGGGTTAAGCGGTTAACAGGGCGGCTGAAAAGCTGGATTAAGTTACATAACACCCCTGTTCAGGAAAAGAAAATTGCCATTATTTTATACAACTTCCCCCCAGGTTACGGGGCAACGGGGACAGCCGCCTTATTAAATGTGCCGCGATCGCTACTTAAATTATTGCAAAGCCTTAAAGAAGCAGGTTATCAAGTTGGGGAATTGCCGGAATCTGGAGAAGAATTAATCCGCCAGATTAAAGCAGCGGATGAAGATTACCAAGGAGAAAATACCGTTAATGTCCAAACCTTAGAAACATGGTTAGGACATCTCCACTGGAATCGTATTACTAAACATTGGCAATCCCTTACCGAAACAGGAATTAAAACCCAAAAAGAGCAGTTTCACCTGGGTGGGGTGCAACTAGGAAATATTTGGCTGGGGGTGCAACCTCCTTTGGGTATAGAAGGAGATCCTATGCGGTTAATGTTTGAGAAAGATTTAACCCCCCATCCCCAATACACCGCCTTCTATCAGTGGTTGCAAAAGCAGTGGCAAGCTGATGCCCTAATTCATTTTGGGATGCACGGTACGGTAGAATGGTTACCTGGTTCTCCTTTAGGTAATACAGGTTATTCTTGGCCAGATTTATTGTTAGGAAATTTACCCAATTTATACATCTACGCAGCTAATAATCCTTCAGAATCTATCCTCGCCAAGCGTCGAGGTTATGGAGTTTTGATTTCCCACAACGTCCCTCCCTATGGCAGGGCTGGGTTATACAAAGAGTTGATGGCACTGCGGGAATTAATTGGGGAATATCGCGAAGATCCTCAGAAAAACTATCTCTTAAAAGAGGCCATTTGCCAAAAAATTGTTGATGCAGGTATAAATAAGGATTGCCCCTTTGCAGAAGGGAGAAAGTCAGGTATTGCTTTTAATGTTGAAAAGGCTAAGTTGTTTAGCAAAAAGGTAATTAACGATTATTTCCTTCAGGTTTATGAATACTTACAAGGGGTGCTTATGAAATCTCTCAACGTCTGACAGCCTTGATTGGTTGGGGTGGTACTGTGGATTTTTGTGATAATTGGGTATACGAACAAGCGGCAGATACCTACGCTTTAGATGAGGAGATGGCAACAAAGTTAAGGTCAGCAAATCCGGAAGCATTTCGTAACATTGTGGAGAGGATGTTGGAAGCAAATGGAAGAGGGTTTTGGGATGCGGATGGAGAGAGGTTAGAGAAATTAAGAGAGATATATGAGTTAGCGGATGAGGAAATTGAGGGAGTAGGGGCGGTTTCTAGTCAATAACTAAATCTTGTTCAATCTGCGATCACCTCATAAATTCAACGATTCAAAATCATTTTATCTATGATGACTTTTTTCACATTCCATCTATACTCTATTCAGCAAGACCAAAAATATATCTTTAAATGACTATTTATGCAAACAATTGATTGGCTCATTGTCTTACTTTACATGGTAACCACTATGGGGGTGGGAATCTATTTATCTCGTAAAGCCTCGAAAAGCTTAGTAGATTTTTTCGTATCCGGGCGATCGCTACCTTGGTGGTTAGCGGGTACAAGTATGGCAGCCACCACCTTTTCCATTGATACTCCTTTATATATAGCCGCAGTAGTAGCAGGGCGAGGTATTGCCGGAAACTGGGAATGGTGGGGTTTTGGCATTGCCCATATTATCCTTATTTATATCTTCTCCCGTCTGTGGAGGCGTTCAGAAGTTGTCACCGATGCCCAGTTAACAGAGATGCGTTATGGGGGCAACATGGCTGCTTTGTTGCGGGGAACAAAAGCCTTTCTTTTCGCTGTACCCATTAATTGTATCGGTATTGGTTTAGCCATGCTAGCAACGGTTAAGGTAGTTGATGCCTTGGAATTGTGGCAAAGTTTAGGTTTTGAACCAGGGAACAACCTCAAAATTTGGAGTGTCATTGGAGTTAGTGTTTTTGTCTTGGTTTATGCTGGTTTTGCTGGTTTGTGGGGAGTTGTTGCCACAGACTTTTTCCAGTTTTTCCTGGGTTTATTCGGGGCTATAGTTGTTGCAGTGGTTGCTGTTAATCATGTTGGGGGCATCCATGAATTAATTCCCCAGGTTCAAGCTAACACAGACATTGATGTTTTAGCCTTTTTCCCCTTCACCATAGGTAGTAAAGGTATTGTTTGGAGTGATGCAGCAGGGATTACCGCAACCACTTTCTCAGCTTATGTATTTGTAAACTGGTGGTCATTTCGTCGTAGCGATGGCGGAGGAGAGTTTGTACAACGTCTGGCCGCAGCAAAAGATGAAGCAGAAGCAGAAAAAGCTTCCTGGTTTTTCAACCTCTTACATTACATCATCCGTACCTGGCCTTGGATAGTTGTTGCCTTAGTTGCCATTGTGGTATATCCAGACTTAGAAGATCCTGAATTTGGTTATCCCAAATTAATGCTGGATTTCTTACCCACAGGCATATTAGGACTAGTGGTTGCTTCCTTAGTTGCCGCTTTCATGAGTACAGTTTCCACCTCCATTAATTGGGGTGCATCCTATTTAACCAACGACATCTACCTGCGTTTCCTTAAACCCAACGCTAGCCAAACTCAGTTAGTGACTTTTGGGCGTTTCGCTTCTGTTTTCGTTACCTTTTTGGGGGCATTAGCAGCCTTCTTTTCGGAGAATGTCGCCACAGTATTCCAACTAATTATTGCCATCGGCACTGGGCCAGGGTTAGTCTTAATTTTACGCTGGTTTTGGTGGCGTATCAACGCTGCCGCAGAATTAACAGCTATGTTAGGAGGATTTAGCATCGGTTTAGTTACCACTACTTTCCCTGAAGTTAATGAGATGGAGGTTTTTGCTGATTTTGGTACACGATTATTGATCATTTCGGTAACAACTGCCTTTCTTTGGATTGCGGTAATGCTAATAACTCCTCCAGAATCCGATGCAACCCTTGATGCCTTCTACACGAAAGTACGTCCCGGTGGTCCCGGTTGGCAACGTCAGAGGGAACGTACAGGGATAAAATCAGAGCAGAATTTAGCCCAGGATATCCTTAAAGTTATTGCGGCAGTATTCCTGCTTTTCGGGACAATGTTCGCCACCGGTGGCTTTTTATTGCTACAGCCCAAAACTGGTTGGATTTCTTTGATAGTTGCCGTATTAAGTGGTTTCTGGTTGCGTCAACTCAGTAAGCGCAAAATCTTACCGATGCCGAGGCCAGGACTTGATGATGATGATTTTAGCTAAGATGTAATATTACCAAATCTGGTTACTAAAGTAGTAGTATAAATCTAATTTGCTTTAGTTTATACAAAGCCTAATTATCCCCTAAAGTAGGCAATAAAACCTTAAATGTGGAACCTTGTTCTAACTTACTTGTTACAGAAATAGAACCACCGCAGCGTAATAATAGATGATGGACAATAGTTAAGCCTAACCCAGCTCCTTTTCTATTTTCCATGCCAGTTATTCTACCTCGATAAAAACTATTAAAAATGTTTTTGAGATCAGTAGCAGCAATGCCAAAACCTGTATCAGTAAATGTTAGCTGCACTTTTTCTGTGGCTAGAGAAACAAAGACAGAAACTTGACCTCCGGAGGGGGTAAATTTGAGACAATTATCAAGAAGATTAATAATAATTTGTTTCAACCAATTACTCGGACAAGCAATTAAAGGTAAATCCGCCGTAACGGTATAACCAAGACGAATGCCTTTTTCTGTGGCCAAAGGTTGATAGATGCTAACAATACCAGGGACTAAATCTGTAACTGAAGCAATACATTGCTTATTTTTTTGAGAAAGCTTTTCTAATGCCACCAATTCCCCTAAACCACCAATCAAAGCCCCCTGGCGCTCACATTCTCCTTTTAGCATAGAAGTATAATGCTTTCTTTGGGCTAATCTCAGTTGTTTGAACTCTAACAAACTTAGAGCAGTTTTCATGGTGCTAAGGGGAGTACAAAGTTCCGTCACCATCTGAGAAAGAAGTTCATCTTTGAAATGCAAAGAATTGTCTAAAGCTGCTTGATCTTCTTGGGATCGCCTCATCACAGTTTCAGCTTGGTCAATTTTTTCTTGACACTGGGCCTGTTTAAGCAAAAGATTAGTAACAAAATTAGATTGGTTATTAGCTAGAGGCTGATTAACAGATTTCCTTACTCTATCAACTGGCTTTTCAGGAAAAGAAACCGCTTGTTTAATAGCATTAAGTACAGTGTAAGTTAATGAGCTTTCACAACTAAATAGCACCTGCATTTGGTCAGGAATGTCATTTTTTCTTCCTAGAATAAAAGCTAAAAATTGTGATGATCTGACTAAGAAAAAAAAATCTCTTTGGAGTTGGTTATCTTTTGGTAACTCTATGGGAATAACAGAAGTAAGCAGACTTTTATTCTTGAGGGCATCAGGAAGACAATAGTAAACTTTGCTACTAGCAACTTTTCCTTGTTGCTGATAGCGTTCAATTTCTCTCAACCAACTCTGATCTTCCGGCGGTTTAACCCAGAAATCAGCAACTACCCTCTCCTCAATTAACAAATCCATCAATACTTTGAGTAAATTCTGAAAAGTTGTCAAACTTAACGCTATTGAAGGTGGGGTTTGGGGTAATGCTTGGGCAAATCGAAATAGGGAAAGTGTTGCAGGGGGTGATAATGCCATTTATTATTTATCGTTTAACATTAATCATTTGTGTCCTCTCCTAGCTATAAGCTGGGTGACACCTGGAAAAATCTGGAACTCTAGCCAACCATGGGGATTAATCTATAAGTATCGAGCTTTAAAAAGCATTAGATTAGGAACACACTAATCGATACCTGAATTTATTCAATGTAGATGCTGAATAAACCTTTATAGTTCCCCTTGCTCGCTTCTATAATAGCCTTGGGACTAAAATTTTAGTGAAGTAATTATTTTGAGTCATCGGTTTCGAGGGGAAAAGATTAAGCAAAGACTAAAAAACTTAAACTTTCTAGACTAATTTGTCCATAAAGAGACAAATTCCCCCAAAATAAAGAATCATACACAACCTTTGGAGTAGTGACAAAATGCTGGCATACATTCTAGCTGTGGCCGTAAGTCTTGGTAGCTTGGCCCTTTATATGGCAGCTTTCTTTTTCCCGAAACTACATCGCAAAAGCGATTTTTATTGGAGTATACCAGGCTTATTTTATGCTCTAATATTGTGGGTATGTGCGGGACAAATTACTGGTGCTGTATTATTGGGGCAATTAGCCGTAGTAGCACTTTTGGGCTGGTTCGCTTGGCAAACTGTTTCTTTGCGTTATGTTTTAGAAGCCCCGGAAGAAAGAACGGAAGCTGACCAGGATTTATTAGAAAAAATCAAAGGCTTTTTACCCACCAAGTTCTTTACTTCTCTTGCCAGTCGTCCTCCTAAAGCAACGCCGGAAGTAGAAGTTAAAGATACATTCTCTGCAACTACAGAAGTTGAATTAGAGTTACCTCCGGAAGTTCTTGAAGCAACAACAGAAATAGCTTCAGAAGTTCCGGAAGTGCCAGAAGTTGAAGCAGAAATGCCTCCAGAAACTCCTGAAGTAGAAGCAACCGCAGAAACAGCTTTAGAAGTTCCGGAAGTGCCAGAAGTTGAAGCAGAAATCCCTTCAGAAACTCCTGATGCAGAGATTGTCATCGAAAATCCTGTAGTAGACGGTATTGAGATTAGCAATGATCTTCCGGAAGAAACAGAAGAAACTGCTAATGAAACTGAATCTAACCTTAAACCAAAACCAGAAAGGAAAAAAGTTGCTGATACTTCAGAATCTCCAGTAACCTTTGAAGAAAGGGTCATCCAACAAAGACCTACGGATAAATCCTAACTTGATTGTTTATCCTGAAAATAGCATTCATTCTAATTGTTGAGGGAGCGATGCCGAAGGCAAGCGAAGCTAACGCAGATGGTACAATTTAAACCGCTTTTGCATCTACCAACCAGCGAAGAGCTACCTTGCTCTGATGATACCCCTGTGGATAACGAACTCCAAAATCTTGTTCCCAACTTACTCTTAAACATTCTTGCTTTTTTATGGCAAGAACGGCAAGATTGGTTTTTTGGGGTAGATATGGGTATCTACTACCAAGATGAAAACGAATCGGAAGGTTACAAGCTGATCATACCAGATGGTTTCTTGAGTATTGGTGTACCGAGACGTTCTGGTAAAAATGGCAGACTTAGTTATGTGTTGTGGGAAGAAAAGGTTTCCCCAATCCTGGCTATTGAAGTAGTCTCTAAAACCTACAACGATGAGTATGAAGAGAAACTGGAAAAGTATCGTGATTTAGGAATACTTTACTACCTAATCTACAACCCCAGTTATTGGCAAAGAGACGAGCATCAACCTTTGGAGTTGTATCGTTTAGAAGAGGGAGAATATATCTTACAAACAGAAGAGCCTTATTGGTTGCCAGAAATAGGCTTAGGAATAGGTAGAAACAGGGTAACTCATTTAGGATGGGAAAGAGAATGGCTGCTTTGGTATAACCAAGAGGGTGAAGCTTATTCCCTTGCCGAAGAAGCAATAGAGCAAATGCAACAGCAGCTTGGAAAGGAGCGTCAGCGTGCCGAGAGAGCGGAAAAAAGAGCTAAAGAAGCGCAAGTTAAGGCTGAAGAAGAAAGACAACTTAGAGAAAAGCAACAAAGACAGATTGTAACTCAACTCGACTCTATGGGATTAAATGCAGGACAAATCGCTGAGGCTTGTAATCTTCCCCTGGCAGAAGTTAGAGCTATTCTAGAATAACTGCTTCCTAGGGTGAGTTTATTTGGCTTTTTGATAATTTCGCACCTATGTAATTCGTAGCGTTTGCCATCATTGAGATATAGTTCAATAAATCCATCGAAGGTGAATAATTGGGACAAAGCCTAAGTCATTATTTAACCTCCACAAGACAGCTTGTTCCTCACTATATAGCAATTCTATTTCTTAAAAATGGAACTTAAAAACTGATGAATAAAGCGAGTGCAAAAATCATTGCTTCTACATTTCCTTTTTGGGAAAAACTGGATACTGAAACCAAGACAGATTTTCTTACCCAAAGTCAGCTTCTAACCTTGTCCCCAAATCAATTTGTTTGTTTAGAGGGGGACTTTTGTAATCTTTTACCACTAGTAATTTCTGGCAGTGTACGTATTTATAAAATAGGAGAAAGTGGCAGAGAAATCACTCTTTATCATCTAGGTAAAGGCGACTGTACAAATAACCCATGAAGCAATCGCCCAAGAATTGGGTACTTCTAGAGAAGTAGTTAGTCGTATTCTCAAAACTTTTGAAAAACAAGAATTATTATCTTTGTCACGGGGGAAAATTGAACTCAAAAACTGTTCAAAAATTGCAAATATCGCCCTAGGATGAATTTTCTAAGTTATAGACTTTTCTGTGTGACTTTATCACAGAATAAATCGAGCTAAACTGATTACTATTTTCATAGTTGGTTGAAGATGAGCAGTTTTTCCTGGAATGGCAGATTAATCTACCAGAAATTAGTACTATAGCAATTCTAAATGATTTGTGAAAAGGCAGTGAACTTATTTATATTGGGAAAGCTGAAAAGCTTGAATTCAACAAGAAGTTGAAATATTTGATTAACTATCTTAAAGTTTTTGCCAAAACGATAAAACTTTCGTAATAATGATTTCAATTGTAGCCAGACTGCTTCTACCGGATTTTCTTCTGGGGCATAAGGTGCAAAAAGATGACAATCTATTTTCCATTTCTGTTTCTTTTTCAAGTATATTTAATGCTCCATAATATGTTTGTCGGTTTCGGCTGTTTTCAATCTGTATTTTTACTCGTTCAATTGACTGCCCCCAAACCTGCCCACAAAGGTCATCTCCGAGTAAGTGGCATTCGTCAATTGCATATACAGCAATCTCTTGTGCTGCTTCAAATACCACATCATACTCTTCTATTAGATGAATCTCTAAATCTCCTATGTCCCAATAATCTTGACAAAGTATCCACTTAACTACTTCTTCTATTTCTTGCTCACTTAGCTTTTTTTTGCACCTTTATACCCCAATCTCAATCCTTCTATTCCCTTTGCTTTAAATCTTTTCTTCCACTTACTTACAAACCCAGGTGATACGTTGATAATCTCTTTGATTGCACGATAAGCGTAGCCTTGTAAGGCTAGTTTTACTGCTAATGCTCTCTTCATTTCTCTAGCATCAGGATGAATGTCTAGAAATCTCTGCAATTTTTCTATCTGTTTTTCCACTACACTTTTAGGCTCTTCCATTTCTAGATGCTTCTCTAAAGTATTGGTTTTATTTTATCTTTTTTTACGCAATCTATTTTTACATCTCAAATAGAATTGCTATATCTGAAGGGTAATCATGGGAAGTTATAAGCGGATCAAAAAGCCTAGTTTTCAACCATCTAAAGCTTCACAAAATCCCAATCTACAACAAAAACGTGAGCCAGGGATGCCACAGCAACAACCAAAGGGGCAAACCTTAGAAGAGATGGAAATTGCTAGGAAGAATGCTGAACGTCTGGGCGACCATATGTTTGATTTTTCTTCAACCTCTCCTCCAGGAGTCCAAGCAAAGTTAAATGTCGGGGAGGCGGGAGATAAGTATGAACAAGAAGCAGATTCTGTCGCTAGCCAAGTAGTAGAAGAGATTAATTCTTCTCAAGGAGAAGTCGGGCCAAGTGTGATGCGTCAGTGTGAGGTTTGTGAGGCAGAAAAGGAAAAACCTTCAACTTCTTTGCAGCGTCAAGGAGAGGTCGCCGAAGGTAAAGCTTTAGATGGATTCTTACATGATAACGAGAGAGTAGGGCAAGACGGCTTTATTTACCAAGGGGATTATGCACAGGAGTTGACTCCTATGGTGCAGCCAAGAAGAGAACAGATTAATTCTTTTGCTGTTCCAGAAACAGGGCAAAGGGAAACTGAGCCGAATGTAATGCTTAAGTGTGATGCTTGTGAGGCAGAAAAGGAAGAATCTTCAGTAGTGCGAGCAAAGACAACTGTAGAGGAATCAGAGGATAAAGATAGCCAAAAAGCTTTAGAAGCTAGAGAAAAACCTACTGAGCTTGATACAAAAATAGGCACTCCACAAGAAGTAGCGGCAGCACAATTGGCTATTCCCTTCGCATTACTGGGAACACTTCTTGTTGCTGGAGGTGCAACGGGCATTATCGTCCAATGGGAATATATTAATGGTACAGTTGTAGAAATGATGGAAATCGCTGTTGATTGGACAACGGATACAGCTAGTGAAATAACTGATCGTCTTATTGAGGCAGTTGGTGATATAGGAGTAGTAGGTCATAGCGCCCTCAGAAGATATAGAGGAGCTATAAAAAATGCTATACAAAGTTTGTTAGAACAAAACAAGCCGAGGAGAAAAAGATGCGAATATGTTGGAGAATTCGGAGGTGCGAGTGGTGTTAAGACATGTAGTTACAATTGTCGTGGATATGGTGCATTGGCAAATTTTGGTTGGCCTGCAAATCAACCATGTCCACCATCTTTTGAGGGCGATTTTCCTGGGCCGTAGTCTTAGTTCTGTGCTTATATTGAAGAGTAATTAATTTTAGAGAAATATTGAAAGTTATGGATAATTTTCAAGAGGGTTTGAGAGCTTTTGAGAGCAAAGACTATCAGAAAGCATTTCGGCTACTAGAACCAATTGCAGAAACTGGAAATGCAGAAGCTCAATGTATCATTGCTAATATGTACCAGTTAGGAATGGGTAGGAATAGAGATATTTTCCAAGCAGTCAATTGGTATAAAAAAGCTTCTGAAAATGGTTATGGAGTAGCTTCTAATAATTTGGGAGGGATTTTCTTAACGGGTGACGATGGAATTGAAGTAGATCAATCAGAAGCCAAGGAATGGTATTCTCTAGCTAGGAAGCAGGGATTCATCAACACACCTGCCCTAGAAAATTTACCTTCCCTTGCCCAGAGAATATTGGAAGCCCAACAGAAATTTCCCAAGAGTCGTTGATGTGGTTATAGTAGTGCTTTGGAAATTTTAGAAAAAATAGAAAACAGCTTTGGTAATTCACTTTATCCTGGTGACAATAATATTGTTTATGACAATAGTGGCAAATCTTTGGAATGTTTGGATATTGAGCAAGCTTTCCAGGGCAAACACTGGAGAGATATCCCCAGTGAAACCATAATTCACCAAAATTCTGCTCTAACCTTTTTTTCTGTAGAGGCATTCAGATTCTATTTACCCGCTTATCTTTGTGTGGCCGTAGAGCATTATTATCCCTCTGATGTTATACCTGATTATATAGTTAGTAAATTGACATTACCAATAGAAGTAGATGCTTTTAAAGCGGCTTATGATCTCAGGAATTACAAAGAGCTAGAGGTGGAGTTAGCTGAAATTTTGCAAAACCGGTTAGAAAGTTGTCATCGAAGTGTACATAGATTTATGGAGAGAATGTCAGGTTTTAGTCGTGAACAAGGTAAAACGATCAAAGAGTATTTAGAATATATGCAAGCTCATCATGGAGAAGATTATCCTTCGAACAAAATACAAGTAGCTATTGAGCGTTATTGGTTTGTCTTCTAGAAACTGAGTAACTAATGTCAGAAATAACTTGGGAACTAGGGAAAACCTATAATTGGCGCGATGCTTTCAAAACACCAATCTTAGATTGGGCAAAACCGTTATTACCCCTATTCAATTTGCCCCCAAATATCGTTACACATCTGCCTTTACTTACATCCGTTAATCAGCAAATTGATACAGAACTAACTCAGGGCTACCGTTGGGCTAGAGAAAACCAGCACTTAGGAGTCTTAGTTAGAGATAAATATGGATTTATAGATAAGACAGGAAAAATAGTTATAGAGCCACAATTTGACCAAGTTCATTACTTTTCAGAAGGATTAGCTAGCATAAGTACAGGTAAGTATAGACGTAAATGTAGTGGCTACATTGATAAAACAGGGGAGGTAGTTATACCTGCACAATTTGATATAGCAGCAAGCTTTTGTTCTGGAATAGCATCAGTATGGATTGATTCTCAGGAAGGATATATTAACAGAAAGGGTGAATATATCTGGGAACCAACCAACTAGTTTTTAGCAAATATCTAATTTATATCAAATATTAGAAACAAAATAAAATGATTAATGTTGATCCTTTGAGTATGGAGTGATTAAACTAAAATATTTATTAGTTAATGAAAAGCTCAAATATATCCAGTTTATTAAAACAGTGTAGTTCTGGTGAACCTCAACAGCAAGCACCCGCAATTATAGAGTTAGTAAAAATAAAAGCATACTCTGCTGTGACAATTTTACTAGAATTGCTGCAATCAACAGATGAGTCTATTCGCTCCAATGCAGCATACGCTCTTGGACGTTTGGGAGAAAGAGAAGTTGAATCTGTTGGACCAGCTCTGATAAGCTTGCTAGAAGATCCAGAAACCCTGGTGAGATCAGATGCAGCAGAGTCTCTTGGTTTACTTGCCTATCAACCCGCACGAGAGGCTGTTGAGTTTCTGTTGCAAAATGATACGGAGCCATTTATTCGTGCTGATGCTGCTGAGACTCTTGGAGACTTAGGAGATGCCCAAGCTATAGATTCTTTAAAACTAGCTATGGAAGATCCTGATTCTTCAGTGCGTTCCTACGCAGCAAATTCTCTCGGTTTATTAGGTACGTCCGAGTTAATACCACAACTTCAAGCTTACTTAGACTCAGAAGATTATTTAGAAGTAAAGGCAGAATTATGGGGCGCTCAATATAGGTTAGGGCGAGAAAAAGCCTTGGAAGAATTTTTGCAAGCTTTAAGGGATACTGACGAGGATTTAGCAACAAATATGTTGAATGTTTTAGATGATTTATTATCTCGCAATTTACCTCCAACAATTACTAGGGATGCAGAACATATTGATGATATTTTGAGTTTAGTTCAAAATCGTTTTTTATTGTTGTCTCCTCATGCTCAGAAGCTCAGGAATAAATTGATTGATATACAAAGAGGCAATGCTAGAGCAGAGACTTAGAAATTAGACTGCTATGGAACTCATATCTCCCTGGGACGATTCAGAAAGTAGTGATTGGTTACGAATCCTATCTTTACCAACCCTAGAATGGACGCAACCCTTCATCCCTCTATTAGGTTGGCCTCAAGAATTAAAAGAATAGAAAAAAGCTTTGGTAACTCACCTTATCCTGGTGACAATAACATTTTTTTATAAAATGACTAAGAACTTTTAACTACAAATTCTAAAGCTTGCCCATAAGTACTACCAAACTTGATTTGCACCCCAGAATTCAAAGCTACTTCTTGATGATGGATTCTTTGCCAACCTTGGGGTGTTGATAAAAAGGTTCCATAGCGAGAAAAATCCCTGAGAAAATAATTCTTTTCTAAATCTTGCCCAGCAAAAATTTCTCGACAAATAATTTGAGCATGGTTTTGTGAAACCCATTTTTCTTGAATTACTAAATCGTTTTCCCGGCGACGACCTACTCGCATCAATCCACCACGAATATACCAAACTTGACTAACATTATCTACAGAATGAATAGAAGCTACTAGTTTCGGTTGAGAAGGTGACTTACTCGATGTCGGCATCACAGGAAGTTCAGTAATCCCTTCGTCCACAGCTTTGATTAGTTTGCCATCAAACTCTGGGTGCATATAAAGAATGGGTAGAGTCCAGGCAGGTTGATTAAACTTATAAAGAGTTAATAGCTGCTGCCTCGCCACTGCTACTGCTTGATCAATAGCCATTCTTTCACAGAGGGATTCTGCAAGAGCCTGGATAAAACTAAGGGCTTCATCATCGGCAATAGGATCTCTCATGCCTAAGACAGCCGGAACACCATGGTGAATCAACACCTCTGCTAGGCTACTACGCTTGATAGCTAGTTTACCAATACGATCTGGTTGAGCGCCCCAGCAAGCATTGAAAACTGCTAAGGTAACTTTATTTCTTACCAAGACTTGGGCTAATTCTGTACCGTTGATGGTAGCATCAGGGCGCAGAAAAAGTAATCCTCCATCTGGGGCAGGGACACAATGCCCTGCATAGATCAAAACATTATATTTTTCTGTTTCTAAAGCCTCAATTAAAGTCGCTGGGGTGGGCTGAATCAAAGAATCAACACAAGCAGGTACAGGATAAACAAATTTGTTTAAATCCGGCTGAAGTTGATTTTGTTGTTCAACTACTTTAGCCAAAGTTGCGGCTTCTTGCTCTAGTTTAAGGGAGTTGAATTGCTCATGTTTTTGTTCGTCATGACCTAATACCAAAAGGATATTCAATTCTTCTTGAGCTGGATATCGCTTCAAAGGGTCAACATCGTTAGTGGTACGACTAAACAAAAGCTGTTGGTTCAAAGAAATTGCTTGCTTGCCTGCTTCTGGTTGCATAATTTCCCAAGGCAGAGAAATTAAGTTGGGGTCGCGCATTTCTAGACGTAGACGGAGAGGCTTATTTTGACCAATGGCAATACCTTGACTTTGGGCCAAGCTATTACGTATTAAACCTTTAAACAGCCACTGCCACAAATTAATACCAAAATCTTGCATCAATCTGCTGCCATAACCTTGGGAAGAATCTCCATTAGAAATATCTAGCTCTGAGGAGGATGGCAGGGTAGAATTTGGCTCTAGTGGGAAAGGTAAGTGGGGATCTCCTTCAATAGAGAACATTTCTTGCCAGGCTAGCCATTTTTGGGTCAACTCTTCTGACCAAATACAGTCATGGTGAACATAACCCCCTGGAAAAGGAGCTTTGAGAATCCAAATAGCAAAGTTTTCTGATCCTGCCTGAGTCAGACGAGCGATCGCAAGACTGAGGCTGGGAGTAAAGCCTGAAGACATTCCTCGCCTATATTGAGTAAAAAAGCAAGCCCATATTAATTATGGAGTATGAAGTATAAGTTTTTAAGCTACTACACCCAGATATCTGCATTTTTATGGTATTTCTTTAGGAGTTATAGTAGCAGGTTGGCACTGACCAATTACTTCTTGAGTAGATAAGTTACTTGAGGCGGTAACTTTGACTAGTTGTGCTGTTTCAATCCATCCGGAATCTTGGGTTAATGGAGTTGGAGTATTAGGAGATGGTGAAGGATTGGGGGAAGCTACTTGGGGAACTTGGCAAACTTGTACTCCTAGCCATTGAGGAGATGATGACGAAACTGAATTGATTTGTATGATACTTCCTGAAGGAATTTCTTTAATCGCTTTAGTTTGCTCTGGACTTCCTTCTTCTCTTGCTTGAAGGATGACTGCTTCAGAGAGTTGGAGGCGTGTTCCTGGCTGCCAAGTGGATGGGTTGAGGGCAGGAGGGGTAGTAGCCTCTGGCGTAGGAGATGGAGTAATTGCTGGAGTAGGGCTTACTTCTACTTCTCTGGTTAAAAGCTGATCTACTCTATTCTTAAAATTGGAGTTGAAAAAATACAAAGCCATTGCTCCTAAACCAGATGCTATAACTAACAACAGCACTAATAAACCGATTAAATGAGAACGACGCGGTCTGATTTTTCTTTCTTGAGAAGTAGAGGGGACGGTGGGAGAAGTTTGTAAGGTAGTAGGGCTAGAAGACTGTACTTGAGTCGTTGCCCCTTGTGTTGGAGCTGGTTTTGGGCTAGGAGAGGCAGTATATTTTAGGTTGTTGGGGAAAGCTAAAGCTGTTTGATTAGACTCGCTACTTGTTGAGTTTACTTGGCAGTAAAGCAATGCAACAGTAGCATTGTCGTGACCATTTTTTTCATTGGCAATTTTAATCAAACGCTTTGTCGATGCTGCGACATCACCATTTTTGAGTACAGGTAGGATTTCTCTTTCCCAATACTCCTCTACTCGATCTGAATCGCTTAACCCATCAGAACAAAGAAGAAAAACACTATTTTCATCTAAAATAACTCGCTGTACCGTCGGATGAAGAGTTTGAGAAGAACCCATACCTAAAGCTTGAACCAAAGAGCCAGAGGAAGGATTTTGGGTGGCATCTCGATAAAGAGAGTAACCCAGGCGTACTTCTCTAGAAGCAACATCATCATCTATGGTGAGCTGATAACAACCTCCAGGAGTAATTAAATAGATTCGTGAGTCTCCCACATGGGAGATGTACATTTCGTGGTAGTGGGCAAAGGCAGATACTAAGGTTGTCCCCATTCTTTGCCTTTCATGGCGCTGTTCGCTATCATTAACCTCGCTGACAGTATCGTTAGCGACAGCAATAGCATTTTCTAAGGAATGGACAATTTTATAAGGATTCCAATGTTCTGGGTCAAAAGTCAAGTTTTCGACCCCTTCTCGCATTTTGGCGATTGCTAAAGCAGAAGCTACTTCTCCCCCCTCATGGCCACCAATACCATCACAAACAATCGCTAAAGCATCATGGTTTTGTTGAGGTGTTACTAACTGCTCAGCAGGGGGATAACAAGCATCTTCATTGCGATCGCGACTAGGGCCAGCATCAGTACTAGTAAAAATTTGATAATTTCTTTTTTGAGAGCGTCCGCATTTTAATCCTGCCCGATCTAAAACACCTACTAGTTGCGCTGGATCTACTAAGATTTCTTCAGTTAGTTTAGAGCAAAGTTGCTGTAAGAAATTCTCTAAGATGGGGGATGCCCCCGGTAGCCAAGATTGCCATAAATTTCCCAACTCAGCTAAGGATGGCTCGCTACTTTTCGGCTCTAAATTTAACTGACGTAGTTTGAATACGGCCCCATTCACCCTCAGTAATTCAGGACTAAGCAAGCTAGAAGCAAGACCCTGATTCTTGAGAGGTTGCCACAACCTGGCCATCTGCCAGAGCCAATTAATCTGTCTTAGGGCTGTTGCACCTTGCCATACTTGTTCAATAGGAAGGAAAAAATCCCATAAAGATTGGTTAGGAAAAGTTTGTGTTGCCAAGAAACCGTACTCCAATAACCAAATTGGTTCTTTCCCTTTACGAGTTTGTTCTGGGAGCAAGCCATAAATTTGGGGAATATTGAAGCGAAAAGGAAATAGCTTGAGATAAGGAGTAACCTGACTAGGAATTTCTTCGATGGTTACAGGAGGTAATTTCGGTTTCGTATCTACTACTACCCCTTCTTCTTCAATCAAATAGCGGTTGGCAATCAGTGTTCCTGGTTGATAGCTTTTTATCCCTTCCCCCAAAGCATAAAGATGGAGTTTCCCAGAGGAGTTATCTTGCTTCGCACCGAACCTACTATTTGGATTGTTGGGAGAATTGAACATGAGATTACTTGCTATATTCAACCATCACCTTGAGGGGTGCTGGGGGTGGAACTGGAATGGTGTTTTATAGTTTCATTGAGAATTTTGCTCTTTTATTCTCGCTCTTGAAGAATTTCTTGGGAATAATTTTGATTCTTTAATATACTGCTTTTAATTAATTGAGGCCAAATTAACAAAAAGTAAGTCCACCAAAGCAAAATGGGTAAAGAAATTAACAAAGTCAGCCAAATGGTTTTTGTCAATAACCAACTTCCAGCTATTACTACTGTACCAGTTAATAAAATTGACCAAGGCTGACACCACCAAGGTTTATAGTTCCAAGGGTTTAGGGAGTCTTGATTGAACACTTGGTTAGTATTTTCCTGCATCTTCTGGACTTTCTATTCTTGGCAGCCCCATACTGTAGTTAAGAACACGACTATTGAGGTTATAACTAAGTTGGCCGCTCTGTAAAAGAGAACGGATAAAATGTTCTAAATCAGAACCAATGCGGCGCAAATTATATTCTGTTAAATCTTGATCCCCGCAGGACTCAACCAACTCATCAAATTTACGATAAATCCCCTGTAGGATTTCTTCACTCCAATCGAACTCATTATCTGGATCGACATCCAAAGTTAATACTCCGTCACTCTCATGAAGCTCATTATCCTTAACCTCAGCAGCAAAAATTCTGATGTGGCGGGTAGTGGATTTCAACAGCATAGTAACTTCCTGCTTCTTTATACTTATTAAAATTGTAAGGGATTATTGATGGTTAATTCAGCGCGAAATCATCCCTGTTTGGCGGGCATAGGCAAATATACCCCCCGCATCAATTACTGGCCCCACTTCGCCCAAGGATTTGAGAGGATAAACTTTCTTACCTAAAGAGTGATTAATAAGCTGATTCTGCTCAAAATCAATGGTAATTTCCTGACCAGTTACGAATTCTGAGGATAATAACTGAGTAGATTCCCAGGGATACAGTTCTCCTGTTGCTGAACAGTTACGGAAGAAAATACGGGCATAGGAACCAGCTACTACTGCTTGAACTCCTGCTGCCCCTAAAGCAATGGGGGCGTGTTCACGGGAAGAGCCACAGCCAAAATTATCTCCAGCAATGATAATGGGATACTCTGTTTTCATTGCTCCTGGCTCAATAAAACGAGGGTAATGATCTGGTAAACCAACTAAAGCATAGCTACCTAATTTGGCATATTCATCAGGTTTGGAGGGAACTAAAGTTAAGTACTCCGCTGGGATGATTTGATCCGTATCGATATTATCTCCTACCACAAAAATTTTGCCCCTAATTACCTTTCCCATAGCCAATTCTCCTGATTGATTTTTTTTTACATAGCAGCTTTTAATATTAAAGTCTTAACGATAAATCTTCAAATCCGCCAAGCTGAGATTAAAATTGTTGTCATGCTTCAGGGCTAATGTTAGATTTAAATTGCTAGACGGAAAATGGCACATACACTAGAAAACATAGATAACATCAAACGACAAGCTCATCAGGGGAGTGTTGCCGCAATTATCCAAATCTTGAATGAGCGTCTTGCTAATCGAGGAGTAAGGAGTAGAGCTGTTTTGGTAGAAGGAGTTTTGCAATTGCTTTGCGAAGCAGCACAACCAGAACAACTCGAACAAGCTTTACTAACTCAAGAGGTTAAGCAAATTTTAGAAGATATTGCCCCTCGCAATATTCATCGGGTTAACATCAATAGTCGTATCGTTAGGGAACAACAATTACTTTGGCTTGAAGAAATTAACCGTGATCGAGAAAAGCAATTACTTTGGTCAGAAGAAATTGCTTTATCTCGACCCAATTTTTTCCAAAGTCTCTTCCAGCAAGCTCAAGAATTTCAACTTCCTAGTCCCAAAAACCGCCATTCACCTCAACCAGATCGTTCTAATAAGCCAGCTAAACGCTCTTTCCGGCGTGGTTTATTAGGAGGTGTAGCCATAACTGCTTTGGTGTTTGCTGTTGGTACAATTGTAGCTAGTCGCCAGCTAGAGAAAATAACTAATCCTAATTGGAGTGCTTTACTCAAATCTCCCTCCCAGCCATCTCCCCAGACTGTTAGTTCCCCCCAGGTCAAAACCGAAGATCCTTTTGCTGAGGCAGTGAGATTGGCTGAAACGGCTTCGGCAGCCGGAAAAGATGCTCAAACTACGGCAGAATGGTCAGATATATCTCTTAAATGGCAGCAAGCATCCAACCTCATGGCAGCAGTACCTGTAGGTCACAATCGCTATGTTACTGCTCAAGATCGGATGATTCGCTATCGTCAAAATAGTGAAATTGCTCAACAGCAAGCAAAAACAGTGGCTAATAAAGTTGAATAGCTTGAATGCTTTTGATAGCCAGAATCTACGAGGGGGTATCCTAAAACCAACATAATTAGGGATTTCGCTAATTGTGTTGGCAGGAATTAAGATTGAGAAAGTTCTTTGATGATTTATTCAAAATCAGCATGGCTCCCCTAATTTAATGCCTTCACAGGAGAAAGTTGCCAGTAAGATGAAGCAAAATCAGGAAGCTAGCGAGATCGGCATTGAGATTCTTGATACTATCGAAAATAGTCAAGACTCTCAAAGTATTCTGCTCAATCTTGCTAAGACTTTAGGCAAAAGTTTTCAAGCCAATAGTTGTTTAGCGATCGCTGGTACTAATGCTGATGCCAACATCCAGGTAGCTTTGTGGGAGGACGGGGTTTCTAGTATTCCGATACTTGCTCAAAAGGAGCTACTTTCCCAGCCATTTTTTCAGAAAATTTTGGCTCAAAAGGAACCTTTTACCGTTGCTGATTTAACTACTGACGAGCATTTCTCGGCTCTTCAGTTTCCTTGGACATCTCTCAGGCTCAAAGCTGTTTTGGCTATTACTACCTATTTCCAGAATAGTGCTAATGGCATAATTGTTCTGGGTAGTTTTCAACCCCAAAAGTTTGCCGAGCAACATCAAAATTTGCTCAAGAAAATTGCTAAATTTATCACTGTTGCTATTTCTCAGTCTCAGCTTAAGCAGCAAGCGCACCTAAGTACCAAGTACCAAACTTTGGTCAAGGAAATGAGCAAAACTATCAGTAAGGCTTCTGAGCCAGAAGCGATGCTCAGTCATACCCTAGCTGAAGCTGCTCATACCTTGCAAGTGGATCGTGGCTGGCTTTTGATGCTTAAATATGCTAATCCCCTTTCCAAAACCGAAGCTAAAGCTAAAGTTATTTATCATTGGTCAGCAGATACTAACACTATTGAGTCTCCCAGTGGTCCGACAAGCATTACTAATTACTCTTTTTGGGTTACAGATTGTTTTTTATGTCAAGAGGCTTTAGAGAAAGCACCGCAGTTAGTGACTGTTGCCAACTCTAAGGATTTGCCTCAGCTTCAACAAGAAGAGCAACCAGCTTGCTTTTTTGATTTAAAAGCGTTGCCAGCCTTATTGCTAGCACCTTTAATGGGGCGTGCTAGCAACAATTCTACTCAAAGAGTAGTTTTAGGCTTTTTTGTTCTCCAACATCACCAACCCAAAGTTTGGCAGCCAGAAGAAATTGAGTTAGTTAAATGGGTAAGCACTCAAGCTAGTACCGCAGTAGTTCACGACCAAACTTTGCGTCAGGTACAATCTTTAGTAGAAGAGCGTACCCTCCAACTCAGAAGAAGTTTGGAGGTACAGGCAATGTTATACGATAAAACCAGGCAGCAAGTAGAGCAACTTCGGCGTTTAAATCAGCTAAAAGATGAATTTGTGACGAATATGAGTCATGAGTTGAAGACTCCTTTAGCAAGTATGAAAATTGCCATCAGAATGCTCAACCAACCCCAATTATCTTCTGAGCAACAAGGAAGATATTTGGGTATCTTAGAACAGGAGTGGAACCGAGAATACAATCTCATTCAAGATTTTCTTACTCTTCAGGATGTAGAATCTAATCAATTTGTTATTTATCCCCAACAGTTTGAACTTCAACCGGTAATTGAGGAATTAGTTCAAGGTTTTGCTCAGAAATGGCAGCAGGTTAGAAATCTGAATTTGGAGCTTAACTATATTTCCCAAATATCCCCTGATACTTCTTGGGTGATGTATACAGATTTATCTAGCTTCAAACGTATTTTCCAAGAACTCCTTACCAATGCCGGGAAATTTGCCCCGAAAAATAGTACGATTAGCTTCGGTATTCAACAAAAACTTCAAGGGGAAAAGCAAAAGACCACTTTTTCTCTTACTAATGCAGGCTCTGGTATTTCTCCTGAAGAACAAAGCTATATATTTGATCCTTTTCGTCGGGGTAAAGGGGCTACAGAGGGGCCGTACCCGGTACAGGTTTAGGTTTAGCTTTAGTTAAGTGTTTAGTACAGCATCTCAATGGCACAATAGATGTGTCTAGTTCTGTTGCTCAAGATAATTTTCCAGGAAAAAGTTCTTTCATTGTCACTCTACCTCAACTGAATAAGCAGCTAACTAATCTTGATGGATAGCCCATCACTTTTATGCTCACCACCACTGCATCAAAGCCATTACATTGGCAACGTACTCGTTATTCGACTTGGCAACGCCAGGTTGAAGTTTTTGGTGCAGCAAGTAAGTTTTCCTTTTTTTTGTTTTGGGATCGGCTTTTCGGACGTAACTCCCCTCAACAAAGGAATAAACGCGCCCATTGGTTGGTTAATAAACTGCTGAGTTTAGGGCCAACTTTTATTAAAATTGGTCAATCTCTTTCTACCCGCGCTGACCTTTTACCTTTGGAATATATTCAGGTATTAAGTAAGTTGCAAGACCGCGTTCCTCAGTTTGATTCAGTAGATGCTATTAATGTGATTGAAACTGAATTAGGTAACTCTGTCCACACTTTGTATCAGGATTTTGACCGTTTCCCCATCGCTTCAGCTAGTTTAGGACAGGTACATAAAGCTAAATTACATACAGGGGAAGATGTTGTTGTTAAGGTACAACGTCCTGGTTTAAAAGAATTATTTAACCTCGATTTTGAAGTCCTTCGTAATTTAGTACGTTTTGCTAATCGTTATTTACCGGGAACAAGAAAGTACGATTTTGAAGCTATTTACCAAGAGTTTTTCCAGATTCTTTACCAAGAAATTGATTATGTTCACGAAGGGAAAAATGCTACTCGTTTTCGAGAGAACTTTCTTGATTATCCTCACATTTTAGTTCCAGAAGTTTATTGGCGCTACACTACTAAAAAAGTTCTTACTTTAGAATATTTGCCAGGGATTAAAATTGATGATCGTCAAACTTTAGAATCTTGCCAGATTAACACTAAAGAGATTATTCAATTAGGTATTTGTTGTTATCTCAAACAACTACTCCAAGATGGCTTTTTTCAGTCTGATCCTCACCCTGGTAATATGGCGGTTAACCAAGAAGGAAAGTTAATCTTTTATGATTTTGGTACTATGGCAGAGGTTAAGCCCATTGCTAAAGAACAAATGGTGAAAACTTTTTTTGCGGTGTTGAAAAAGGATACAGAAGAGGTGGTTGATACTCTCACCTACATGGGCTTAATTGAACCAGTGCCGGATATGACTCCTGTTAAGCGTTTAATTGCTTTTATTTTGGAGAAGTTTACCGAAAAACCGGTGGATATCCGAGAATTTGATGCTCTACGTAACGAAATATACTCTATGTTTGAGCAGCAACCTTTTCGCTTGCCAGGGCAAATGACTTTAATTGTTAAATCCCTAACTACTTTAGATGGTATTGCTCGTCGCCTCGATCCTGAATATAATCTCGTTGCTGCTAGTCAGCCTTTTATTCGCAGCCTAACCATTTCTGGGGGTGTTAAGGGGAATCTGGTGGGAGAATTGGCTCGACAAGCTAAGGATTTTATTACTTACAAGCTTAAGCAGCCTAGCAAAACAGCGAGGATTTTAGAAAGCTTACAATCTCGCTTGGAAAGGGGAGAAATTGAACTTCGTGTTCGCTCCCAAGAAAGCGATCGCCTCTTACAACGCAACTATTTTGGTATTAAATGCCTAATTTATACTTGTATTTCTGGTTTTACTTTGGTAGCCGGGACAGTTTTGTTACTTGCTTCCTATAAAATTGCTGGGATCGCCTCTTTAATCTTTTCCGGATTGTGGTTTGTTATTTTGCTACGTTCTTTAATTAAGTTGAATCTCACTGAAAGATTAGATCGTTTAGGCGATCGTTAAAATACAAATAATTTAGCTAGTTAATTTTTGATGGTAGACCAAAGCCAGCTAGGTTTGCTTAAAAGAAGTGTCAAGGAGTGGAATAAGTGGAGGTTCAACAATCCTAGACTTGAGTTGGAACTTAGTTATGCCAACCTTAATTACCTCAACCTAAGAAACTCTGACCTCAGTTATGCCAACCTTAGTTACGCCAACCTGAGAGGGGTAGACCTCGATCATGCTGACCTCATTGAAGCTAATCTCAGAAGTGCTAACCTCGGTAAAAGCAACCTGAGAAGTTCCGACCTTAGTTATGCTAACCTCGGTTATGCCAACCTTAGTTACGCTAATTTGAGAAGTTCTAACCTAAGAAATTCTAGCCTGAGAGGAGCCGACCTCATAGAAACTGACTTGAGAGGAGCAGAGCTACAAGAAGCCAACCTCATCGAAGCTGACTTGAGAGGGGCTGACTTAAGAGGGGCTGACCTGATTGGAGCCGACCTGAGTAGCGTTCAAGCCCTCGGCACAAATTTCCAAAATGCCAATTTAACCGGGGCTTGTATTCAAGACTGGAATATTAACAGTGGAACCCAATTTGCTCAGGTGATTTGCAAGTGTATTTACTTGAAATATGAACACCGAAAAGCGGAAATACAGCAATTATTGGAGCAATTGGAGAAGTCTTACCCCACAGAAACTACAACAGGCAAGATGCAATTGGCTACTGAGGCGATCGCTAGGATTGAAAATAATCCTAGTCTCAAAGCTAAAATTATTAGCAGTTTAAAAGCTGGTAGTATTGCCGCGTTTGAGCAGTTTCTTAACCATCCTGCTGCTAGTTTTGTTATTGCTGCGTTTGAAGAGTTTAAGCAATAAGAGAACGATTGTCAGTAAACAGTAAACAGTTATCAGTAAACAGAGTTGCGATCGCACATTTTGCCAAATTGAAAATTTATCTTTCTTGCTCAAAAATTTCCATCAATTCATCTGGTGTCAAATCAAAAGTATCTAACCACCAAGCAGCTAAAGCCAGTAAATTCATAGCTGTTGGGCTAGGCTGGCGATAGGATTTTAGTTGAGGGTTTTGCATCCAATGTCTCACTGTTTCTTCGCTTACTCCTGCTAGCAAAGCTATAGTCGGATAGTTGACTGGGGCATAACGAACAGAAAACTGTCTCGGTTCTAAGCTACCCCATAACCAATTTTGAAACTCGGTTGCCTCCGGAGTATCAGGTATCATTTTCTTGTCTTTTTTCGTATGTATCAAACTAGCTGTCGTTAGAGTCATTTACTCATTACATCTCTAGTTTCTTAGAATATCAGATTATAGGTAGATTGGTAACAAAGATTTTTTATTTATATTTTTCTTGCTCCAGTAATTCTTGAATTTCATGAAGTCTTACATTCACTTCTCTAAGGGTATCTTCCTTCTTGAGGGTGACTAAAACACTGTCAGGACGTTTAGAAAAATCAGGGCCCCATTTAGAAATTGTACTTGGTGCAAGTTTTGTAACCCTTGCCAATTCTTCAACGCAGGCTTTAAAATAACCCCATTCACCAGGCCTTATTTCTTTGATCCACTTAGCACAGAATTCGTGTGGTTCCATTTGGCTTTCTTTATCCACTTTAAGTAGTTTGGGAATATTTTCTAGCAATCTCTGTGCAAGTTAGGAAGTCACCATTTTTGCTGCCAGTAAAATATTTAGGTACTTTGGAAATACTTTCTTCGTGTTATTTCAATGTTCGTATAGTAATGAGATAATTAGGATACCCTGAAGAAGAAATTTAGTTGGGTGGTGAGCGCATTTCATTTTCTTAACCATCCTGCTGCTAGTTTTGTTATCGCTATCCTTGAGGAGTTTAAGCAATAATGGAGGATAAAAATTTCGGTATTGGTGATTTGAGTGAGGGTAAGATTGACAATTCTAAAATTGCTGGAGTGCTAAACGAAGCTCCTACAATAGTCTCAGGATTGCTTTTTAGTGACTTTTACTCTAAAATACTATGCCAGCATAGTTTATTTCTGTATTGTTATGGAATACATCACTACCTCCCAAGCAGCCAAAATGTTGAGAGTTACTCAAAGAAGAGTACTTTGCTTACTTCAACAACAACGCATCAAAGGAGCTTATAAAAAAGATTTTGCTTGGGCAATTCCTTTGTATTGCGGCAAACCCAAAGTTTCTCGTGGCACGAGAGGCCCTGCTCCTCGTTGGGCTAAACCTCGTTCCCGCGCTGTGAAGATGATTCAGGTTAAGAGGCAGCAAATTAAGAGCAATTCCATCAACAATGAGTTTGAGGCGGTGATAAGTGTTAAGCAAAATGGTCACAAGACTAGGCAAGGCCACGAATTAAAGATTCAAGGCCCTTGTCACATGATTTACCATCGAGATCAAAAGAACTCTCAAGGAGCAAGGTTATGGATAGAAACCTATGCAGACGTGGAACTTACTGATAAGTCCAATAATGAGGAATGGCTCATTGTCAATTTTTAACTCAACCAACCCCTCAACCGACGAGCAACTTGAGGACGACGTAACTTACGCATAGCTTTGCTTTGGATTTGGCGTACCCTTTCCCTTGAAAGGTTAAACATACAGCCTACTTCCTCTAAAGTATGGGGCTGGCTGGTAGCTAAACCGTAGCGTAAAGCAATAACATCTTTCTCCCTTTCTGTTAAGACATCGCTCAAGACATCAGAAATTTCTTGGCGCATCATTGTCTCGCTCATTTGCTCTTCTGGCAGAGCCATATCATTATCTTCAAGCAAATCCACTAATTCGGTATCTTCTCCTTTGCCCACACGATGGTTAAGAGAAAGAGATTGGCGACGCAATTGCATTAATTGACGTAGCTGCGGCGGAGAGACTTCTAACTCTGCGGCTAATTCGTCTTCTGTGGGGTTGCGCTGCAAATTTTGCTTGAGATTACGTTGAGCTTTTTTAAGTTTGTTGAGTTTTTCGACAATATGAATCGGTAGACGTATTGTCCGAGCATCATTGGCGATAGTGCGGGTAATAGCTTGGCGAATCCACCAATAAGCATAGGTAGAAAATTTGTACCCTTTATTAGCATCAAACTTTTCTGCGGCGCGATTTAAACCAATAGCTCCTTCTTGAATTAAATCCAGGAAAGGTACACCCCGATTTAAGTAACGTTTGGCGATGGAAACTACTAACCTTAAGTTGGAGCGAATCATTTTGCGTTTCGCAACTCGCCCTTGATATAACTGATATTCCAACTGACGCGGAGTTAAATCTAAAGCTTCAGCTATTTCTGCTTTGGTAGGAGTTCTTTGTAACTTTCCTTCTAGCTCAAATTTTTCTTCTTCTACGGTGACAACGAACTTGACACGGTTAGAAAGCTGAACTTCTTCTTCTGGTTTTAGTAGGGGGTAGCGAGACATTTCTTTAAAAAATGCTCCTACAGTATCGTCAGAATCTGTTTTACTGTATCCTGAAAAACGTTTATTTCCTAATTCCGATCCTGGCTCAGAAAATTCTATCTCAACGGTTTTTAAGTCTAGTTCGATATTTCCACTGTCGGCTTCATAGGATGTATTTGTACTAACTTGAGAAGGGGAATTTTTATTAGGGTCGAGTTCAGCAATACTCATAACTTTGACTTTAATTAAAGAATAGGGGAGATTAATGTTTTGCTAAAAAAAATTAGGTTTATTAGTACTTAATCCGGCCGTATTTTCTATGGTACTCATGGAAGAGGTGGAGATTTTGTTACGTTGACTACCAGAGTCCTTGATAGTAATTTGCCTAAGAAAATAGAAAAACCCAATTTTTAGACCAAGGAAGAAAATTGCCGTTCAGCTTAACTGACTAAATTTGGTTGATTATTGAACTACCTGAAAGCCGATTTCTTTCAAGGTTAAATTAACTACATAAATTCAGTCAGCTTTTTTGAAGAAAGAGACGA
The DNA here is from genome assembly GCA_963793425.1 of uncultured cyanobacterium. Lineage (GTDB taxonomy): Bacteria > Cyanobacteriota > Cyanobacteriia > Cyanobacteriales > CAWCAG01 > CAWCAG01. The sequence goes on from CAWCAG010000005.1 coordinate 1,671,288, forward strand.
GAAATATTTTTGCTCTCATATTGATTGAGTGGCCAACATTAAAGTTCGGGCTTAAAAACAGCATCTCACAAATAATTGAATTTCCTCTCTATCAAGAGTGAGAAAAGTGCGGATTTTTTTCTATTTAATCTAAGAGCAAGAAGTTCTAAGCTGGGTTAATCAAGTTAAAATAAAACTTAGTCTTGCTGCTTAATTTCTCTTATGTCCATTTCCGTAGCAGAGCCTGGAGCTTCTTACCAAGGGCGCGATCGCTTCAAATCACAAAAGTTTATTGAAGTATTGGTATATTGCCCTGGAGTCCAAGAGTTGTATACCTATGAACTACCAGATGATTTAACCGTTGAGCCAGGGTATATTGTCATAGTTCCCTTCGGAGCGCAAATCTTAGCAGGTATCGCCATTCGCTGTGTTGATTCTCCTCCACCAGGTTTGGCTCCCCAAGATATTCGAGAAATAGAGGATGTAACTAGCTCAGGATTCTTTCCTCCTTTTTATTGCCAACTACTCCACCGCATCGCACAATATTACTGTGTTCCTTTGATTGAGGTGATTCGCGCCGCTTTGCCTCCTGGTTTGCTAAAGGGTTATCAAAGGCGCATTCGCTTACAAACAGATTCATTGCCCCCAGGATGGGAAGCTTTTTGCAGCAGCGCAGCACAGAAAATTGTGCAACTCCTTTTATCTCAAGCTAACAGAGATTACAGCGCCAAACATCTTTATCGCCAAGTTAGGGGAGGAGAGAAAGGAATAAAAGAATTAATTAAACGAGGTTGGGTAGAAAGTTACCTCGAACCCCCAAAACCTCCTCGCCCAAAACAACAAAAAGCAGTTACCTTAATCGCTAATTCCCTCCCCACCAAACTAACACCTAAACAAAGAGAAGTTTGGGAGATACTGCGGCGTAGGGGAGGGGAACTTTGGTTACAAGAACTATTACAAATTTGCCACACTAGTTCTTCTGTGGTTGAGAATTTGGAAAGTAAAGGTTGTGTTGTTATCGAAGCTAGGGAAAGGTTGCGTACCCTACAAGAATTAATGCCGGAAAGGGACAAAGAGAAAAACTTAACCCCAGAACAGTTCCTCGCTTCAACCGCTATTTCCAGCTTAGAAAGCTATACTCAAATACTGCTCCACGGAGTCACAGGTTCAGGGAAAACAGAAGTATATTTGCAGGCGATCGCACCATTATTAACAGCAGGTAAATCTGTTTTAGTCTTAGTGCCAGAAATCGGCTTAACTCCCCAATTAACAGACCGTTTCCGCGCTCGTTTTGGTAACAAAGTTTGGGTTTATCATAGTGGCCTTAATTCAGGGGAACGCTATGACACCTGGCGTAGTTTAATTAACCAAGAAGCTAGTATTGTTATTGGTACTCGTTCAGCGATTTTTGCACCCTTAAGCAATTTGGGTTTAATTATTCTTGATGAAGAACATGATTCTAGTTACAAACAAGATGACGTTACGCCAACTTACCATGCCCGTACTGTAGCGAAATGGCGGGCAGAATTAGCAGATTGTCCCTTAATTTTGGGTTCTGCAACCCCTTCTATTACAACTTGGGTGGAAGTTCACTCCACCGAAAAGGAAAATAACTTGTACCTTTCCTTACCCAATAGAGTTCAATCTCGTCCCTTACCCCCAGTAGAAATTGTTGATTTGCGGCGAGAACTTCAGCAAGGCAACCGCTCTATTTTTAGTAGTTCCCTCCAAAATGCTTTAGAAAGGTTGCAACAACGAAAAGAACAGGGCATACTCTTTATTCCTCGTCGTGGTTATAGCACCTTCGTTTCCTGCCGTAGCTGCGGTTATGTTATCGAATGTCCCCATTGTGATGTTTCCCTTTCCTATCACCATACCCACCAACAAGCCACAGAATTACTACGGTGTCATTACTGCAACCATACCCAAGTTCAGCCCCGTAGTTGTCCTGAATGCAATTCCCCTTATTTCAAACATTTTGGTACTGGGACACAAAAAGTTGCCCAGGAATTGAGTAAAAGCTTTCCGGAGTTGCGTTTCATCCGCTTTGACAGCGATACAACCCGTACCAAAGGCGCACATCGCATTCTCTTAACCCGTTTTGCCAAAGGGGAGGCAGATTTATTAATCGGCACGCAAATGCTTACTAAGGGTTTAGATTTAGCCCAAGTTACCTTAGTGGGGGTGGTTGCAGCCGATGGGCTATTACACCAAGAAGATTACTGCGCCAGTGAAAGAGCTTTCCAGAATTTGACCCAAGTGGCAGGGAGGGCAGGAAGGGGAAGCGAACCGGGTAAAGTGATTATCCAAACCTACTCTCCTCATCATCCGGTTATAGAAGCAGTTAAAAACCATGATTACCATAGTTTTATTGCCGATGCCTTAGCCCAGCGCCAAGATTGTAATTATCCTCCCTATGGACGTTTAATCCTCCTGAAACTGAAAGGTTTATCCCCTTTAGATGTGGCTAAAACTGCTGAGGCGATCGCCAATTCCTGTGAACAACTTTCGACTTCAAACTACGAAATTCTTGGCCCCGCCCCAGCCAGAATAATGCGCGTTGCCCGTCGTCACCATTGGCAAATTCTCCTTAAGTTTCCTCCTGAAGCAGAAGTTGATGTTTCTAAGTTAATTCAGTTACGGAATTTGTGTCCGCAAGGAGTTAGTTTAACAATTAATGTTGATCCTTTAAGTATGGAGTGATTTAACTAAACATTTATTAGTTTTAGTGGTAGAGTATCAAAAATCTCTCAAAGTTAAAAGCCACATTAATATCTGTTCGATATTTTACTAGCTATCCAAAGGGTAATCATAGGAAGTTATAAGAACATCAAAAAGCCTACTTTTCAACCATCTCAGGCTTCACAGAATTTAAGTTTGCAACGAAAGGGTAACTTAGGGCTGCCACTACAAAAACCAAAGGGGCAAACCTTAGAAGAAATGGAAATTGCCAGGAAGAATGCAGAGCGCCTGGGGGATCATATGGTTGATTTTTCTTCAACCCCTCCTCCAGGAGTTCAAGCAAAGTTAAATATCGGGGAATTTGGGGATAAGTATGAACAAGAAGCGGATTCTGTCGCTGGTCAAGTAGTAGAAGAGATTAACTCTCCTCAAGGAGAAGTCGGGCCAAGTGTTATGCGTCAGTGTGAGGCTTGTGAGGGAGAAAAAGAGGAATCTTCAACTTCTTTGCAGCGCAAAAGAGAGGTCGCCGAAGGTGCAGTTTCTGAAGGATTATTACATCGCAGTGAGAGGGTAGGACAAGATGGCTTTATTTACCAAGGGGCTTATGCACAGGATTTTACCCCTATGGTGCAGCCAAGAAGAGAACAAATTAATTCTTTTGCTTCTCAGGAAATAGGGCAAAGAGAAACTGAGCCGAATGTCATGCGTCAGTGTGATGCTTGTGAAGGGCAAGAGAAATAGGAATCTTCAGTAGTACGAGCAAAGCCAACTGTAGGGGAATCAGAGGATAAAGATAGCCAAAAAGCTTTAGAAGCCAGAGAAAAACCTACTGAGCTTAATGCTGAAATAGATACTCCACAAGAAGTCGCGGCAGCGCAACCGACAAATTCAGCAATATCTTGCTGGGTTTTACCATCATTTAGTAATAGTAAGATGAGAATTCTTTCTCTAATATTCCCATTTTCTTCTCTCTTTAGAGCTTTTTGTAGCTTTTCTTTTTGTTCTGATGTGAGATGATTTTTGGCTGGCATTTTACGCTGATTTTGATTTTAGATTATACCCTATTTAAAAGCATGACAGCTTATTGAGCAAGCAATTGAATCTAGGGAAGAAATGCAAATGGAAGAGTGTGCTAGTGCAATCTCTACATGGATTTGAGCATATTGTTACAGATTCCCACAATAGGAAACTAGAAAAACAAGCCTATAAGCAGCTTGTAGAAATGAAATCTGACCCTTCCGAAAATGTTAGCGATGAAGTTGAGATATTTGAGATATCTTTGCAAAGGATAGCTAATAAAGGGATTAAGTTACCGTGATGAAATTATGAAAGATAAGCTTTAATTTTAGAAAAAATAGAAAACAGCTTTGATAATTCAGCATATCCTGGTTAAGCAAAAAAATAGATGCAATATTGGATTAATGAGAAAGACATAGAACCAGATACTTCTCTGGCACTCTATCGCTGTGTTGTTGCCTGGGCAGCAGATCATAGTAGATACTTCATAATGACATTGCAGTCTGGTATCTACAATCACCCAGAAGATGAAAAACGACTTTGTGCATTAGGAAAAGTGAAAACTATACCTGTTTCCGAACCAACAGAATTGGAGAATCAGCTATTTCAAGAAGTGATTACTCTTGTCAGTTCATTAGGAGATTTAGTTGAATTGCGCGTGGGTGAGAAGACTACAAAAATTCTTCAAGTACAAGGCATACCAAATGAAGAATTAGTGAGAGAATTGACACTCCAAGTAGCCCCTGATAAAGCTATAAGCGGCGATACTTGTCCAGCAGAAGATTTAGAGATGTTTATAGGTGATCGTCGCCTCTACGCTTTGTCTGACTATGGACGAACTCAGGTTTTGGATGTTACGACTGGAGAAATCAACAGTTTGCACCAAACTTTGAGGCAAAATGAGCTTGATCCTAGCCACATAGTACCAGTACCAAATGATGTTTATGAAACCCAGTGATAATCGATAACTTATGCTATTTAAATAGGATTTTGTATAAAATCTGCTTTAACTAATCCCCCTGTTTAATTGAATTTGGGAAGGGGAAGAATCATAAACTCATCCTTGGACTTCTTTATCTATTTGGAAATCAAGCTTTGTTTCAAGGTAAACAACATTTTTTCTTTCTTAATGAGAATTAATCTAAAATATTACTACACAGCTAAGAAGCGATCAACTACTTCTTGACTCAACTCACTGGTAGAACCAGAAGCGACAATTCCCCCTTTTTGCATTGCATAATAATAGTCAGCTTGGCGAACAAAATGCAAATGCTGTTCTACTAGTAAAACGGAAATTCCTGTACTTTCAATAATGCGACGTACTGCCGCTTCAATTTCTAGGATAATTGAGGGTTGAATCCCTTCTGTGGGTTCATCCAAAACTAATAACTGAGGTTTTCCCATTAAGGCACGGGCGATCGCAAGTTGTTGTTGTTGTCCACCGCTTAAGTCTCCTCCTCGTCGAGAAAGCATGGTTTTAAGTACTGGGAAGAGGGCAAAGATTTCTTCCGGTATTTCTTGCTTACCTTTCCTGCCTTGGGGGCGGGCTTCTAAACCTAATAACAAGTTTTCTTCTACTGTGACGCGGGGAATTATTTCTCTACCTTGAGGTACGTAACCAATACCCAATCTTGCTCTTTTATCAGTGGCAAGTTTGTCAATAGGTATGCCGGAAAAACTAATAGTTCCTATACGCTGTTTAAGTAAGCCAATAATTGTTTTTAATAAAGTTGTTTTTCCCACTCCATTACGGCCAATTAAACAAACCATTTGTCCTTTAGGAACACTTAAATCAACATTACGGAGAATATGACTTTCCCCATAATAAACGTTCAATCCCGAAACTTGCAGCATCGGCGGCTGCGAAACTTCATCACTTACTGGAACATCAATATTAGTTTGAGTCATTTTATTTGCTATTTGCTAGTTGCTAATTATTTTTTCCCTGAAGTAGCAAGAAATATACTCTTAAAGCTAATAGCTAATAGCTAACAGCTAATAGCTATGTTTCTTCCCCTAAATAAACCTCAATTACACGAGGATCATTTTGTACCTCATCCATGTTGCCTTCACAAAGTACTGAACCTTGATGTAAAACGGTTACTTGACGAGCAATTTGTCGGACAAATTCCATATCATGTTCAATAACAATAATAGAATGACTTTCCGCTAATGCTAATAGTAGTTCCCCCACATTTTCTGTTTCTTCATCAGTCAAACCAGCAACAGGTTCATCTACTAATAATAAGTCGGGGGATTGAGCAACTAACATTCCTATTTCTAAGCGCTGTTTTTCACCATGGGAAAGTAAGTCTGCGAGTAAATCAGCTTTGGATGTTAAACCAATAGTTTCCATTAAGCCAGTAACATTACGTTGTTCGCTAGCTGAAGGACGACCAAAAAGAGTGCCAAAAACGTTTTTTTTGCGGTTACAAACTAAATCCAAATTTTCCCTGACTGTTAAGTTTAAAAGCACTCGCGGAGTTTGAAATTTACGACCAATACCTAAGCGAGAAATCTTATCTTCTGAAAGCCGTTTTAAGTTGCGCCCTTTAAATAAAACTTGTCCTTCTGTAGGTTGAACTTTGCCAGTAATGACATCTAAAAAAGTAGTTTTTCCCGCCCCATTAGGACCAATAACCACTCGCAATTCTCCAGTATTTAAAGCAAGATTCAAGTTATTAAGGGCTTTAAAACCATCAAAATTGACTGTGAGATTCTGTATTTCTAATATTTTTTCATTAGTCATTGGAAATAATAAGTAATGAGTAACAACTGACAATTATTCATTGATGCCTAACGGTAACGGCAAACTGTACATTGATCATTTATCATTGATTATTGATTCCCGTTCTTTCGCTACCTCTGGATCTTCTTCTAAACTAGGATATGTAAAAGCTTGTTTACGCGGGGAAAATAGCGATCGCAGTTGCTTGAATAAGCCAACTATCCCTTCAGGGAGTACGGTAACAACTATTAAAAATAATGCCCCTTGGAAAAATAGCCAAATTTCAGGATATTCTTCGCTTAAAAAGGTTCTTGCCCAGTTAACTATTAAAGTACCAATTATTGCCCCGACTAATGTTCCTCGCCCTCCTACTGCCACCCAAATTACCATTTCAATGGAGAAAGCAACTTCCATGAAACTGGGTGTAATAATTCCTGATTGTACTGTGTATAAAGCCCCGGAAATTCCGGCGATCGCACCAGAAATAGCAAAGACTAACACCTTGAATCCAGTGGGGTTATAACCAGAAAAACGTACCCGATTTTCATCATCACGGATAGCAATCAACATCCTACCAAAACGACCACTAGTTAACCACCGGCAAAACAAGTAAGTAAGCAGAAGTACGAAAATAGTAATTTCATAAAAAGCTATTTGGGCTGATTGGGAACTAATGACAGCACCAAAGAAAGTTGCTGTATCCGTTTTTAGTCCGTTAGTACCGTTAATTAGTTTTTGTTGACCGTTGAAAAAGTTGAAAAAGACCAGTAGTGCTGCTTGGGTTAAAATTGAAAAGTAAACCCCTTTAATTCTGTTACGAAATACCAAATAACCCAACAAACCTGCCACAATTGCGGGGATCAGAAAAATAGCAATTAAGGTGAAAGGAAAAGAGTAAAAAGGTTGCCAGAAAAAAGGCAGCTTATCAACGCCGTATAAACTAAAAAAGTCAGGTAACTCTCCAGGGGGAATTTGTAGTTTGAGGTGCATCGCCAAAGCGTAGCCCCCAAGGGCAAAAAAGATGCCATGACCTAAGCTAAGTAAGCCAGTATAGCCCCAAATTAAGTCGATTCCTAAAGCAACTATAGCTAAGGAGAGAAACCTTCCGAACAGTCTCAGGCGAAAATCTCCTAAAACTAAGGGCATTACTACAGCAAGCAAAAGAAGAGTCGCGACTAGAGCAGCAACTTCAATAGCGAGCCTACGCCGTTTTTTATGCTTAATGTTACGATTGACAAGAGATGTTTCCACTTTTCAAGTTACCTATTACCTATTACCTATTACCTATTACCTAATTCTCTACCGCACGTCCTTTTTGAGGGAAAATGCCAGAAGGTTTGATTTGTAAAAAGGCAATAATTAAAGCAAAAATCATTACCTTTGCCATACTTGTAGTTGCAAAGAAAGTAAAAAAGTCAATGATAGGTTTTAATGATTCAGTTGCAGGAGGAAGCAACAGGGCAATTGTTCCTGTACCAATTAAATAAGTAATGATGCCAATTGCTAAAGCAGCTAAGATTGTTCCTAATAAATTGCCTACGCCACCAACTACCACTACCATAAAAGTATCAACAATATAAAGTTGACCAATATTAGGCCCTACTGAACCTAAAAGAGTGATGGCACAACCAGCTATCCCAGCTAAACCTGACCCCAAGGCAAAAGTAATCGCATCTACTTGATCTGTGGGGATTCCTAAACAGGCACTCATGGTACGATTTTGGGTAACAGACCTAATTTTTAATCCCCAATTAGTACCATTTAAAAACCAGTAAATAGCAGCGACACAAATAATTGTGAGAACGATAATAAATACTCTTGTATAAGCAAATTGTAAACTACCTAAAGATAAACCCTCTTGCAGCCATCCTGGGGCGCTAACATCAACGTTTCTGGTATCAAACCAAGGCTTTGTCCAGGTTTGGCTATCGCTTTTGTTGATTAATATTCCCAATGCGATCGCAATTCCCCCGGAGATAGTTAATAGTAAGGCGATCGCTTTATCTTTTATACTTTGCCAATTGCTACGGCGTTTGAGAATAGTAAGTCCGCCTAAAAAAAGCAAACCAAAAACTCCTAAACAAATAGCTAACATCCCGCTAACACTACGAACAAATTGCCGTAATATCAGGCTAACGCCCCAAGTCGCAAGTAATGTTTCTAATGGTCTGCCATAAAGGAAGCGAATCACCGTTTTTTCTAAAAGCAATCCTACTATTGCTGCTACGATAAAAGCACAGGGAATAGCGAAGAAAAAGTAGGAGTTATATAAAGACTCAGGTAAGTAAGCTTTGAAGGTGTTTTGGACTACAAAAGTTGTGTAAGCCCCCAACATCATTAACTCGCCGTGGGCAAGATTAATTACCCCCATGAGTCCAAAAACAATCGCTAGTCCTAATGCTGCAAGCAAAAGTACCGAACCAATACTAATGCCATCAAAAAGTCCTTGTATTAGTGGTAACACTTCAGTTAAGGGATTTTAGTTTCAATTTTGGTTTAGATGTAGAGTATAATGCGGCTTCCCCTGAAATTGTTCATTGCAAGCACTTTGGCAAAAGTAATAAGTAATAAGTTTTGAATGTAATCTAGTCTAATTACCCATTACCTATCACCCATTACCTGTTACCTTCTTAAGACTCTTCTAATTCATACTTGCCACCCTTTTCTGGATCACTCCAGTCGCAACCGAAACCCTTAGTATCGGGAACATATTGATTCCAGGGTATAGGATCAACTGCCCCTTCACTAGATGACACAATCTCAAATAAACCGTCGTCGCGCACTTCACCAATTCTCACTGTTTGAGAAATGTGATGATTAGCTTTCATTTCTACTGGCCCTTGAGGGGCATCAAAGGTTTGACCAATGGCCGCTTCTCTTACTGCTTCAAGATCCGTTGTACCAGCTTCTTCTACTGCCTGCTTCCAAAGGTATACCATGATGTAAGCAGATTCCATCGGATCGTTAGTTACACGGTCTTCCCCATACTCTGCTTTGAAAGCTTCGACAAATTTGTCATTTTCAGGAGTTTCAACGGTCTGGTAGTAGTTCCAAGATGCGTAGTGACCTTCAAGGAAATCTGCGCCGATGGTACGTACTTCTTCTTCAGCAATACTTACTGACATAACAGGATACTTATCTGCTGTAAGGCCGGCACTCTTCATTTGCTTAAAGAAGGCGACGTTACTATCCCCATTAAGGCTATTAAAGATTACCCCACCATCGGGCAAAGCTTGTTTAATTTTAGTGATGATTGGAGTAACTTCGGTATTACCCAAAGGTAAATAATCTTCCCCGACTGTTTCACCATCTTTGGCCTTAAGCTGCTCTTTAATAATTGTATTAGCAGTACGGGGGAAAACATAATCTGAACCAACTAAGAAAAATTCCTTACCCTTATTTTCTAATAACCAATCTACAGCAGGTTCAATTTGTTGGTTAGGTGCTGCCCCAGTGTAAAAGATATTTTTAGAGCATTCTTGCCCTTCATACTGTACTGGATACCAAAGCATATGGTCTTTGGACTCAAAAACATCTAATACCGCTTTACGGCTAGCAGAAGTCCAACAGCCAAACACAGTCACAACTTCATCTTGATCAATTAACTTAGTAGCTTTCTCAGCAAAGGTTGGCCAATCAGAAGCCCCATCTTCTTGGATTGCTTCAATCTGCTTACCTAAAACTCCCCCAGCTTCGTTAATTTCTTTAATAGCTAGCATTTCCGCATCTACTACGGTAGTTTCGCTGATAGCCATTGTGCCGCTAAGAGAGTGGAGAATACCAACTTTAATTGTCTCACCATCCCCGGCAGGAGTTGAGGCTTCTGAACCTTCGTTTTCCTCAGTCCCTTCTATTGCTTCTTCTGTGTCGCCACAAGCCTTGAGTAATAAGCTAGTACCTAAAGCTGCGGAGCCATAAAATAAGAATTTCCGTCTTCCTAATCGTCCTACCATAATCTATCTCTTGTGTAATTGTACTTGTAACCGACTACTTTTTGTGTGAGGAGGAAAATACAGAGTTAATAAGTGGTTGAGCTTTGTATGGTACGGTCTGTCCCTATAGATGTTTTGTAGTTTAGGATACAAAAAAACGTTTATCCTCTATCAGTCCTCTCCCCGTCTATAAAGTAGGTTTTTAAAAACTGCTTCTAACTTTTTGAAATAAATTACTTGTACAATACAAAAGGCTTAAGGAATTTCACTAGGTAACTGGTCATTTGGAGGGGTAAGAGGTAATGCCGTCTATTACCTTTGATTTAGAAACGGTTACGCCTTTGTTTTTGGCTGGTGCAGATCAGCAAAAAGCTGAGTTACGCCCTCCTGCTTTTCGGGGTGCGTTGAGATATTGGTTTCGTGCGATCGCTGCTAGTATTACAGCAATGATTTAGAGAAAGTTGAAAAGTGGGAAAAGCATCTATTTTTGGGAGTACAATGAAACAAAGGAAGCGTCTAAAATTATCATGCGTCTTCTAAATAGTCCAGCAAGTCTTTTGTCCTAGAACATGAATCTTCAGAAAAACCCGGTTTAAATTACCTATTGTTTTCTCTTACAAAATGAAAGAGGAAAGCTATTGATGCAGAGAACAGTTCACAGTGATTTTACAAACTCGTCACAAACTCCAACAGTATCGAAATTAATAGCAGTAGGGGCAATTGTGTTAATTAGTTTGGAGAATTGCTCTAGGTAATCGAGGTGGAGAATTTAGGGGTAAATGGGTTCTCAGAATAATGTAGAGATGGGTAGTCTTCTAGAGTTAAAGCATAACTCTGAAAGGTTAGATGAGAAGAAAGAACTTAAAAGGTATTAAATCAATTTGACTATATCGAGGTTCATAAGCAAAAGACATAGAAATCCCAAACTCCAGTTCTCAATTAACACAATTCCAAAATAACTGTTGATATTGCTTAAATGTCAAGATGAAGGGACTATAGATTTTAATACTTTGACCGAGTATGAAATATTTAACCGTAATTTTTGTAAAAATTCTTGGTTGAGCAAGTCTTATGACTAGCTAGTAAAAAACTGGTTAAAGCATAATCCTGAAAATATAAATACTCCAGAACCTCAAATCGAACGTGAACAAGACTGCTTTTGGAAAACCGATTAATTTTATTTTACTTCATTAAATAAACCTCATCACAAAGCTTCGGAAAAGATACAGAATATAAATCGCTAGTCCTTCTCCTTTGCATATCAAATCATACCTCTCAGGTAGTAAAAATTTAGTTGTTGTTATTATTGCTTCAAAACACAACTGTTACCAAATAATTCCCGTTTAGTAATTGAAAAATGATAGAACTTGCTGCGAAGTACCCAATCAGACATTATTGACGAATTTATTGAAACATTTGGGAATTTGTGGAGGTGAATATTACCATGAGTGATAAAGATTTTTGGTCACGCAAAATAAATGCTTTACTTCATGATCCACCAGATAAAGCCTTTGATATTCCTAGACATGAACAACGTGTTCAACAATTAGCTAAAATCTCACAAATCTCTTTAGTAAAATAAGACTATAAAACTGCTGATCATCTTGCCTCTGCTGCTGATCGTCTTAACTTTCCCAGAAAATATAAAAGCAAACTTTACTCGTTTAACCCACCCTTTAGCTGGAGTAACTCTTAACCTGGAAAAAGGTAAACTATTTCCTAAATCTATAAACAAAAACTTCTTTAAAAATGCCATTAATCAGTCTTTAGAAAATTTAGCTCCTCAAATCAAACAAGATCCTCAAAAACTTTTCCTCTGGTTATGGCGCAATTGGTCAGGAGAGATTCAAGAAACTTCAGGGAATCAGTTAGGTGTATTGTGGGATTTATTACCTGCTGATACTCGCATACCTGATCATTCTATTTGGGTACATCAAGCTTTAACAAGTGCGATCGCAGGAACTAAACCTACTGCCAAAGAACTTCCAAATCCGGCTTTTCTCCTCTTTTCTATTGGCCCAGTACAAGCCTTTATTAGTGCAGCGAGAAAAACTCAGGATTTATGGGCGGGGAGTTATTTACTCTCTTATCTTAATTGGGCAGCGATTGAAGTTATTGCTGAAGAAATTGGCCCGGATGCAGTGATTTTTCCTAACTTGTTGGGACAACCTTTATGCGATCGCTGGTTAAAAAATACTCACAAAATTACTCCGGTAAATAGTTCACTCAATTTAGCCAAACTTACCTTACCAAGTATACCTAATCGTTTCTTGGCTATTGTTCCCGCTAAACGAGGAAAAGAATTAGCACAAGAAGCAGCAGAAAAAATGCGATTCCAGTGGCGAGAAATTGCGACAAAAGTACGGGAAGATTTGGAACTTAAACAAGTTTTGAATGGAAAAAATAAACCCAATTGGACAAAAACTTGGGAAAGACAAATAGAAAACGCTTTAACAACTTATTGGCAAATTTATCCCTGGCAGCTTAATAACAAACCAATTAAGGGAAAAGATTATCATAACTTTCTCAATCCTCATAAAGTTTATCTTAGCAATCGCTATGAAAAAACCAAAAGAATTTTAGATACTTATGTAGAAACAGGGAAATTTGTACCCAATTTAGGAGCAATTTACGGTGATCTCTACTTCATCACCGAAAAGGCTTTAGGTAGTCGCAAAGGAGTGAGAGATTTTCCTCAAGTAGAAGAAACGGGAGAAAAATCTACCTTGGGAGGCGATCGCGCCGCACTTTATGATGGCATTGATAATCAAGGGGATCTTGCAGGTAATTTTGATAATGTTTCCCGCAAGCAAATTCGTAAGTTTTGGCGAGAGTTGGGGCAAAATCTACAAAAGCAAGGGCGATACGAACTCGAAAAAACAGGTAAAGAAAGACTTGATGCAGTAGAATTAACGAAGCGTTGTGCTTGGCGTTCCTACTTTGATAAGCAACCTGGTTTCGCTTCCACTAATTCAGATAAATCATTTCGTTTTCCCTCCACTAACAGCATTGCCAGTGCCAGCTTTAAAAAAGCAGTCTTAGAGTGTTTAGCAAAAGCAGAATGTGACTCTTTGTGGCAAGAATTAAAGGAATGGGTTGAAGTTGTTTATCCTTTAAGTAAAGGTAATCGTTCGGATAAAAACTCCTTCCCTCATTTAGCTAACCTTGTTGCTAAAATTACTGCCTTCCCAGACATCATCAACAAGTTTTTAAGTCTTGATGGCAGACTGCTATTTACAGAAACTTATGAACCACAACATTTTGATGAGTGGCATGATGCAGATGAAGAGAAAATTAAAGAAGCAAAGAAACCATTACAAGACTTTCTCAAGGCTTGCACCCAAAAAGACATTGCCAAACCGCAGAAATACTTTGCTGTCCTTATGATGGATGGGGATGAAATGGGTAAATGGCTTGCCGGGGATAAAATGCCTGAGTATGAAAAAGTATTGCATCCTGACGTTAAAAAACAGTTGGAGGCACAAGGAGGTTGGCAGAAGATACTGGAAAGGCAGCGTCTTATCACTCCAGCAATTCATGGTTTTATTAGCAAAGCATTGGGAGACTTTTCCCTCAAATTGGTACGCCGCATTGTCGAAAATCGTTATCCTGGTAAACTAGTTTATGCTGGGGGAGATGATGTCTTGGCTTTAGTACCTTTAGACTTTGTTTTAGAAATTGCGAGGGAACTTCGTGCCGCTTTTTCAGGAGAAATAGATACAGGCATTGGTACAGAAGATGCAGGGGAGAAATTTACCGTTAAATTCGGTGATGCCTCTACTCGTTCTGGTTATTTGATGTTTAAAGCTGAGGAAGATCACCAAGTTCAATTATTAACCACAATGGGGTGCAAAGCAACAGCAAGTACAGGAATTGCGATCGCCCATCGTCTTGCCCCCCTAGACTTAACTTTACAAGAAGCCAGGAAAGCAGAGAAAACCGCCAAAAACGAGGAAGGTAGAAATGCTTTTAGGATGACTTTCCTTAAACGCTCTGGTGAAGTGACCGAAGCTGGGGCAAAATGGATATATGACAATACCGATACCATAGCCACTTTGCATAAATTTCAACAACATTTTGCTGATGGTTCAATTTCTGGGAAATTTGCTTACATCTTGCGGCAAGAAGCAGAAGTTTTAGCTAGCATCAAGATTCCTGCACTTTATCAAGCAGAAATTAAACGTTTACTGCGACGACAACAGGGGAATAAAGACGAAAAGTTGGGACAAGAATTAGCACAAGATTTCGCAAACCTAGTTACCTGTGCAGATGCAGAAAAACAAGCATCATCCCCAGGTAAACTGCAAACCTTTGCTGACTTATTAATTTTTACCCATTTCCTAGCAACCGGAGAAGGAGAGGAGTAGTGCAGCTTTTTATTGAACCCATAGATGTTTTACTATTTCGAGATGGCCGTCCCTTTTCTGCTGGGGAAAGCCACCGGGCTAGAAGTGTTTTCCCCCCTACTCCCAACACCATACAAGGAATTATTCGTTCCCAAGTCTTAGCCCAACGTTGCGGCCGTTACCAACAATATCGCGATCGCTGTTTAAATTGTCCAGAGGAAGGAGAATGCAGCATTTCTGATGAAATTGGGCAGCCTGCAAACCTTAAAACCAATCAACCAGGGGACTTGGGTGAAATGCAATTAAAAGGGCCTTTAGTTGCTAAATATCAACATAACCAACTTGAAACCTATTTTTTCCTTCCTAGAGATATTGTACAGGTTAAAGCTACTGCAAAACTAAAACTGCTGCAACCCCTCGATAAATCTTTACCAGGAAGCAACAATGCCCCTTCTCAACTTTTGCCCCTGTGGACAGCAAATACAGTAGAAAATCTGGATGGTTATCTTACTGGGCAGCAATTACAGCAATACTTATGGGGAAAATGTCCAGAAGCAATTACCGAAGGAGATGAACTTTATCAAAGAGAATCTCGTTTAGGTATCGAGATTAACAACGCCAAGAAAATAACTGAAGAAGGTAAACTCTATCAAACCGAATTTATTCGCTGCAAACCCCAAGTAGGATTGTATGTAGAAATCGAAGGCATTAAACAGCTTAGTGCCAATCCGCACACAACAGAAGGATTAGTTGCCGTCGGGGGAGAAAATCGCGTTGCTAGCTATCAACAACTGTCTAAAAGAGTTGATTTGTTGCAACTAAAAGAGGCATTAAAAAAGAGACTTAATCAAGCTTTCAAGCTTTATCTCGCCACACCAACGGTTTTTAAAAAGGGTTGGTTGCCTGGTTGGATTGATATCACCACTTTAAAAGGGGAATACAAAGGAGTTGAAGTGAAACTTAAAGCTGCGGCAATCGATAAATATCAAACTATTGGCGGTTGGGATGTTGCCCACAATCGCCCCAAACCTACCTATCGGGCTGTACCTGCGGGTTCAGTTTATTACTTTACAACTAATGCTTCTCCAGAAGAGATCATCAACGCTTTTCACTGGCAAAACTTAGCCGATGAAGCTCAAGATAGGCAAATTGGTTACGGACTCAGTTTAGTCGGAACTTGGCATTATAGTAAACTTTCTTGAGGGTATAAAATTATGAAAACTATCATCACAACCACTGGCACATCATTATTAAGCAACGCTAGGAAACCGAACGGAATCGCATCTCACAACTGCTTTTACCCCCCGATGCAGATAATGAAGTATTTCTTTCCGCAGCAGGAGAAATTCTTTGGCAGAAACTAGCACAACAGCGACAATTGGGGGAAATGATAGCAGATCCTCCTGCTTCAGAGATCCCCAACCAGGATAAAATCAGTAATTCCTTAGAAGGGGTAAAGCATCACTATCCTAGAGGTACTAAAGAATTTGCTCAAAAAATTGCTCAATTGTCAGCAGTCGAAGAAATTATTGGTGGTCATTTTGAGAATACAACCTCGAAGCGTATTAAGGGAGTTTCTGAAGATGGTACAATTCGTCTCTTGTGGGCTGACAACGAAAAAGCAACTAACCTAACCATTCGTACCACAGCTAGAGGATCTGCCCAAACTTTGAGGTTTTGTGATCGCCACATTCGCCCTCTACTTGATAAGTAAATGTCTATTCCTAAGCAAATATGTTTAAGCAAGCAAGATTACTTTTTCTCTATACAGAAACACCCCTCCACGTCGGTAGTGGTAGCAGTTTAGGTACTGTTGATTTACCTATTCAAAGAGAAAGTCATACCAATTTTCCGATGATTCAATCTACCGGAATTAAAGGCAAGTTACGCAATGTTTTTGAGAATAATGGATTAGGTAATGACGTTGATGTTGTTAAAGTTGTTAACGCAATTTTTGGCTCAGAAAGTAGTAACGCAGGGGCTTTATCTCCCGGAGATGGACGTTTGCTATTATTTCCTGTACGTTCCTTAGCAGGAGTTTTTGCTTGGATAACTTGCCCTTTTGTAATTAGTCGTTTACAAAGAGATTTAGCTATTGCTAATCATAGCCAAACTTGGGAGATTCCTCAACCAGAAAGTAACCAGGCTTATGTACCAGCAGGCAGTAAAGAAATTGTTTTAGAAGAATTTTGCTTTGAAACAAAAAGCGACCAGAATGATTAAAGCATTAGCGGAATGGTTAGCTGAAAATGCTTTACCACAAAGTAATGAATATGAATTTTGGCGTAACAAACTCAAAAAAGATTTAGTAGTTGTTAGCGATGATACCTTCAAAGATTTCTGTAAATTCAGTACTGATGTTGTCTCTCGCATCAAGTTAAACACAGAGACTAAAATCGCTGAAAATGGGTCATTATGGACAGAAGAAAACTTACCTGCCGATGCCTTACTCTATACACCTTTATTCGCCTGCGATCCTCGCCAAAATGAAGTTATTGAGATTAAAGAGGAAGAATTAAATGCAGAACTAATTCTCGAACTGATGGAAAATAATTTTAGTGGCAAACGCCTACAATTGGGAGGCAATGAAACTGTTGGCAGGGGAATCGTTGCTACGACAATGATGGGAAAAAAGGAGGATAAAACAAATGGCTAATGTACCTAAGAAATTAATACCACCACCGCAAAGAAATACTGAAATGGTAAACTCTCAAGCAGAAGTAACTACCAAAAAACCAGAATCTCAACCCCAAAAAACTACTGAAAATACCAAATCTCAATCAACTAATTGCAATCCCAGAGATTTAGATAGAAAGCGTGCTAAAATCGCTTGGGAAAACATCAAAGAAATTAAACAACAAAGTCCAGAACAACAAAAAAAGTACGGCACAATTGCTTATAAATTACCAACTTTAATTCAGGTTAATGGCTTAGCCCAAACCCTAGCCTTTCTCAAAGCCAAAGGAGAAACACATCATAAAAAAGCTTTAAAACACCTATCTGACTGGGTTTGTAAGCGTTTTCAATGGCACAACGATACAGACTTAAACGATACTGACTTATTGGGAAAGCTTTTGTTACAAAATACAGACACCCAACAATATCGCCTAGCAACAGCCGAAGCATTAGCCTTCCTGCAATGGTTGAAACGCTTCGCAGAAGCAGAATTAGAAAGAGAAGATAGTTAAAAAAGACCAATTTTGTGTTATAATTATTTCATCAGATAAAAATGAATCTCAACTTTAGAAAAAAATATTTTGTTGGAGTGGGGCTGGGAGCTTTCCGAATTTTGATATGAGGACGGTAAACATCTAACCTGACCATTTTTTTTACGAAGACTACTGCTTAATGACGAATTTCAACTATCCCTTACCTACACAAACCGAAGACAAATTTGTAGCAAGAAATCACCAATGTAGTAACTTAAGTCTGTGGCTAGATCGTTATGTCGGCTACGAAAAGAAATGGAAGCTTGACGAAGAAAACAAAAGTAAATTTCTCAAGAAAGTTGTTGATAAATTTAACTTTCCTAGTCAACTAATCTCCGCTTACCATCAACGTTGGCAAATAACCACTCAAAGCTTTTCCCACGCCCAACACTTTCAAGCCTCCCCAGAATGGCGTATGGCAGTCGGTTTAGGGCAAACTAGCATTCTCGAAACCAGTTTAACCCTAGACCGAATTACCGGGATTCCCCTCATTCCAGGAAGTGTGCTAAAAGGACTTGCTGCTACTTATGCAATGCTTGAAGAGTTAGAAGAAACAGAAAGAAAGAACATCGAAACTACTAAAAACCCGACAGATCAGCAAAAAGATTTCTTAGCAATCTTCGGTACAGAAAATAACACCGGCAAGATCGTTTTCTTTGATGCTGTTCCTACAAAATCTCCCATCTTAGAACTAGACATCATGAACAATCATTATCCCCAATATTATCAAGGAGAAGAAGCACCAACTCCTTCCCAAAGTCCAAATCCTGTTTATTTCCTCACCTTGGGAAACCAAAGCGAATTTGCCTTTGCAGTAGCCAGAAGAGATAAAAACACCAAGCAAGAGTTAGTTAAAAAAGCTGCTAACTGGTTAAAACAAGGGTTAGAAACAATGGGAGTTGGCGCTAAAACTGCTGCTGGCTATGGCTATTTGCTTGAAACAAAATAGCTTAAAAATAAAAAGAAGAATTAAGTAATATTAAAATTCAACGGTTATTTCTCTTGACAGGATAAAATATTCTTAGATAATGGGAATAGATGCGATTTTTTTGAACGGAGCCTACACTCTCCCTTAAAACATATTATCATTAAAGAAAAATAGAATCAAGAGAAAGATAATCCTATTTTTCCCCCTCAATATAACTTCAAGCCAATTTGCAAAAGCAATTAGTCACTAATCAAATGAAGCTTGATAAAATCCTCAATTTCCGTTAAACCTTGTCGGATCTTTAAATTAGTAAACACAAAAGGTTTCTCACCGCGCATCTTCTTAGCATCCCTGTCCATAACAGTTAAATCTGCTCCCACTAAAGGGGCGAGATCAATTTTATTAATCACCAAAAGATCCGATTTGGTAATTCCTGGCCCACCTTTACGGGGAATTTTATCTCCTGCGGCCACATCAATAACATAAATAGTCAAATCTACCAATTCAGGACTAAAAGTAGCAGCGAGGTTATCACCACCACTTTCAAGAAAAACCAGGTCTAAGTTTTGAAAGTCTGTTTCTAACTGTTCAATAGCGTTCAAATTCAGAGAAGCATCTTCACGAATAGCGGTATGGGGACAGCCTCCCGTTTCCACTCCTAGTATGCGATCGCTCTCTAAAGCTTGGGAACGTACTAAAAATTGAGCATCTTCTTGGGTATAAATATCATTAGTTACCACAGCAATTTGATAAGCCCCCCGCATGGCTTTACAAAGGGCATCCAATAAAGCTGTTTTACCTGAACCCACTGGCCCAGCAATACCAATACGAAATGCAGTCATAATTGAGTTAGCAGAAGAGATTCTATTTGTGAAGTTGTGGCATGACAATCAAGAATAGCAAAAACAACAAACCAATCCTAAAGGTATTTCTTAGACTAGAGGAGTTGAACGAAGAAAAGCCTATTTTAACGTAGGTTGGGTTGCACCGAAGTAAAACCCAACAAAAGCATTGCTAGGAGGCAACCAAATTATGATCGCAGCAAAAGACAATTTCCCACAACTCACCCCAGAAGAGTATTTTGCTTGGGAAGAAAAGCAAACATCTACCATGAGGACTTTTTCTTACTAGCCTCACTTAATAACCCATTGCCCAATCTCAGCAGCGCCATCAACTCCGAAACAACCTCGTATACTGAGTTTCATGAGCCATACTTGCTAAACTCAAGCCCCAACCGCAACTACACAAATCCTCATCTTTCAAAGCAATTATTTCTTGTGCTGTAGCGCTTATTTGAGAATCAAGTTTAAATAACAATTGCTGACCTGTGGTTTGACCCAAAGGGATTAACTTAACCCCAACACCAATAAGATTAGTTGCCCAACTTTGTAAATAACCAAGTATTGCTTCTTCAATGCTTATTTGCCAGTAAGCCACCCCAATTCCAAAGGCAATCCCGTAATTATGGGGCTTATTTAAACCAGAGATAACTTGTTGCCAAGTAGGAAGATTTTCATCTTGATTCGCAATAGGAATATCCCCTAACAATCGCATTAAAGTACTTCCCATTTGCCAACTTTGTTCGCGCAATTCTACACTTTCTTTACTGGCACTAAGCCATTTATGCCAATAGTTTAATTGGCATAAATCTCTTGCCACCAAACAGTTATAAGAGCGTAGCATCACCGCAGTTTCTAAACGAATAACTCCAAAAGCCAACTCTTGTCGTAACCAAGATTCTAGACTTTCTGGAGTTGAAATCGCGCCTTTTCCTACTAAATACTCTAATCCTTCAGAATAATTATAAGTACCCACAGGTAGGGCAGAACTAGCAAGTTGGAGAAGGCGTAATACCATAAAATAATAGGTAATAGGTAATAGGTAATAGTATATTTCAGAACTTATTACTTATTACTTATTACTTATTACTTAATAAAAATTAGGCCTTACGAGAGTAATACTCAACCACAAGTAGCTCATTGATTTGCAAAGCTATCCATTCGCGATCAACAACACCGTTAACCTTACCAGTCAAAGTATTCTTGTCAAACTCCAAATGACTAGCAATGTTAGCTAAACCCGGATATTCCATATTGGCTTCCACAAGCTTACGAGAAGCTGCTTTATCCTTAACGCTAATGACATCTCCGGGACGACATTGATAACTAGGAATGTTTAGTACTCTGCCATTAACCGTAACATGGCCATGACTTACTAATTGTCGCGCTCCGGGAATTGTACCAGCCATTCCTAAACGGAAAACGGTATTATCCAGGCGCATTTCTAGTAATTGTAGTAAAGATTGTCCCGTAGAACCTGTAGCACGTCTGGCTTTACGAACATAGCTAATCAATTGCTTTTCCGTCACACCATAGTTGTAGCGTAGTTTTTGCTTTTCCTCTAAACGGATAGCATATTCTGAGCGCTTACGGCGTGCTTGGCCGTGTTCTCCTGGAGGATAAGCTCTACGGGCATTTTTGCGAGTTAAGCCTGGTAGTTCTCCTAGACGACGAATAACCCGCAAACGCGGGCCTCTATAACGAGACATATAACTTTCTTTCTCCTACATTTACTTTTAGGTAATAAAATTCAACCCAAATTTCTTATTATAGCGGTTTATCTCTAAGAATAGACTTTGTTTTTCAAGACAGTGGGAATTTTTTCTAAAATTTGGTCAGCAATTTGCTCTGGAGATTGCTCTGGTTCAATCTTGATCTGTAAATCTGCTTGGGAATAAAGGGCTTGTCGCGTTGCGAGTAAAGAGCTTAACTTTGCGGTTGGATCTGTTTCTTTTAATAAAGGTCTGGTGGTATCTGTCGCCAGGCGCTTAACCAAAAGTTCCACAGGAGCATCTAACCAAACAATTAAACCGTGGTGCAGATAGCCCCAGTTTTCTTGTTTTAAAATCATACCTCCCCCTGTAGAAATGACGCTTTTAGTATAAGCACAGAGTTGTCCTAAAACTTGACTTTCTAACTCCCGGAAAACCTCTTCTCCTTGGGTTGCAAATATTTCTGTGATACTTTGCCCCGCAACTTTTTCTAACAAAATATCTGTATCAAAAAAACGGTAACTTAGCTTTTGACTTAAGCTTTTGCCCACACTAGTTTTCCCTACACCCATCATACCAATGAGGAAAACATCAATACCTTTTAAAGGGTTATTCATCGCTACTATTTATTATCTCTGGTTTTCTTTTCTAGATTATCGGGCAGCAAAAGTATCTTTATCAAGGAAACTTAAGACCAGTAACTAATTTATACCAAAGGCTATTGACATTGAGCTAGTATTTCTTTTACATTTTGCAGTAGCTTTACAGTAATTTGATTAATTACTAGTGCTATTACTCAAGGTCTTTTTCTTATTACGTTTTGTTGGGAAATTTTATCCCTAGTTCAATTACCGGGAATAACATAATTAAAGGCAAGACGGCTTCAGTATTTTCAAGGTGCATTTTTACTAAAAGTAGAGTTTAAGAAAATGGAATTTATTCGCGATGTGGTTAGACAGGCTTTGGAAACTGGTTATTTAACGGTGGAAGCGGAAGAAATCTTAAGACAATTATTGAGGAAAAAATATGGTCAGGAGGATTTTGAAGCCTTTATGACTTTGCAACAAGCAGCAATGTTGGGCAGAGTGAGGCAACAATCACGGGAGTTGATTTTTTCAGTATGTAAGGACTAAATCCAGTCTTCCTCATCCTCTTCATCTCTTCCTACTTCTCCATTTTTGATATTCGGCGGTTCAATAACGCGATAGTTAGCGTCATGAATTTTATCGACTTTAGGCGAGTTTACTTTGTCTTGAGGGGGAAAGTAAACAGAGTTGAAGGAACTATCCGGAGAGGAGTTTGGTTCAACCTTTTCCTCTTGTTCTTTCTTCGGTTCAGGTTGGCTATTGGTAGGGGGATGTGTAGTGATTGGAGGTGGTTCAACGGGGGGATAAGAAGTTGAAGTTGGGGTTGGGGTTGGTTCTCTTCTATAATTGTTATTTCGTGGAGGAGGGGGAACAAAAGTTTCCGTTTTCCGAGTATCTTTTGGTGTTCGCCTAGGATTATAGTTAATCAGTTGCAAAACAATTCCTGTTAAAGCACCTGCTAGTAAAAAAAGCAATAGCCATAATCCCACGGGCAAAGTTAAAGTCTTACTGCCAAAAAATACTAAAGGCAAAGCCGGAGAGAAGTTTTGCAACAAAAAAATTGTCCCTCCCCCAAACACAACCAGCAGTACCAACATACGAATTAGAGCCATCTTGTTCAACAAGTAATTAAGTAACAACGCGATGTGCAACTAGCAATTAGCAATTAGCAATTAGCCACTAGCAATTATCAATCTTCCTTCCACCGATTAATAGGTACACAATCAATATCTAACTGATCTAAAGCTCTTGCTACAACAAAATCTACCAAATCTTCAATAGTTTGGGGATTGTGATACCAAGCAGGAATAGCAGGAACAACTCTCACCCCAGTTTCTGCCAACTGAGTTAAGTTACGCAGATGAATTAAGCTTAAAGGAGTTTCCCTCGGTACAACAATTAGTTTACCCCCTTCCTTAAGTTGAACATCAGCAGCCCTCTCTAACAAATCTGAACTCAAACCAGCAGCAATTTTCGCCACTGTACTCATACTACAGGGGACAATTATCATCCCTAAAGTACGAAAAGAACCACTAGCAATATTTGCCCCGACATCTGCCCAACGGTGGCAATTTAGCTTACCTTTGGATTGTACTCCAGCTTGCTGTCTCCAAAACTGTTCTTGTTGTTCTGGTTCCGGGGGCATACGGATATTTTGTTCCGCTTGCCAAACCATATAGCTAGCTTTAGAAGCAACTAGTTCAATATGATACTCTGCCTCTAAAAGAAATTTCAAAGCACGTACAGCATAAATTAAACCAGAAGCACCGGAAATTCCTAAAATTAAAGGTTTCATGTTTTGAGGAGATAGGGAGATAAAGTTTTGTTTTATCAGGAGGGAAAAAGCACGACTACAAAGCACTTTTCTTCATCTTATCTTTAAAAAACTCCCTTTTTTAATGAAACTTCTATGAAGATGGGAAAAACAACTACTTTTAGTTAGATTTCTCTGTTTAACTAGAAATACGACAACTGAGATTGCGATTTCTGCATTGAGAAAAATCACCTTACAGTTAGCGCGATCGTATCACCTCCTCTGCTATCAATTTTTGTTTTTCGGAGAACTTAAAGGAAAATGGTCAAGAATTTATTCGCTCAATTTGCTACAGTAACTGCTAGTCTTGCTTTGAGTTTAGGAGTAATGGAAGTTAATTCAGCAAAAGCTGCTACCTTTACTGAAGTAGGAGATGCAGGTTCTACAATTTCAACGGCTCAGGATGTAGGAGATGGCATTGATAAGATTGAAGGCTCCCTAGATACGGTAAGCGGAATTCCTGACATGGACGTATTTAAACTAACTTACAGTACAGACATCATCTTTTCTGCATTTAACTTAGAGCCTTTTAGCATTCAATTTGCAGACATTTTTCTTTTGAATGATAGCGGCACCGAAGTATTTTCTTGTCTAGACTGCTTTTTTAGCGATGGCGATGATGGGACGGAAATTTTTGGTGGTTTCCTAGCAGCAGGGGAATACTTCTTAAAAGTTTCAGATCGTTTTAGCTCCCAGTTTGGTTCTTATAGCGTAGAAGTTACTACTACTACAGTTCCCGAACCAGCTTCTATGCTAGGTTTGCTTGCTATTGGCGCGATGGGTGTAGGTTCAACCCTCCAAAGAAAAAAAAAGGGGATGCTTAGAATCTCGACTTGCTGAAGAAGCGAAATGAAACTAACTGAAGGGATTTTATTAGCCAGGGAGCTAGGGAAGTAATCAATAATAGACTCTTCCCTTTCAAGAAACACTGATATGAAACTCGTATAAAATCGTAGGTAGTCTCAAGAAGTGTTTCTTTCTTACTTGGCAAAAGTAATAACATACAAGTCAAACTTATTACTTATTACTTATTACTTATTACTTTTGACCCGGCGCTGTTCCCTGTTCCCCTTTACCCCTCTTGCCTTGCCATTAGCAACTAGCTAATCTTCCAAATCTTCATTACTTGCTTCACTACCACCACTAACAGTAACTAAATCAATTTGCTGGCGGTAGTAATCGACGCTTTTCACTTGTACCTCAACCCTATCTCCTAAGCGATAGGCAGTGCGGTTTTTGCGCCCTACTAAACAAGAATGACGAGAACGATACTCGTACCAATCATCTTTGAGGGAACTGACGTGAACTAATCCTTCCACAAGTAAGTCTTCAATCTCCACAAAGAAACCATAGGATTGAACTCCAGTGATTAAACCTTGGAAAACTTGACCTGTACGCTCTTTCATTTGTTCAGCTTTCTTCAACCCTTCCAAGTCCTTTTCTGCGTCTT
This sequence comes from uncultured cyanobacterium, assembly GCA_963793425.1. Taxonomy (GTDB): domain Bacteria; phylum Cyanobacteriota; class Cyanobacteriia; order Cyanobacteriales; family CAWCAG01; genus CAWCAG01. The sequence goes on from CAWCAG010000005.1 coordinate 1,696,510, forward strand.
GAGCGAGCTTCTCCCGCTCATTGAGGTGAGGTATGATGGAACTTAGGGTTTCTTCCCAAGTGGTTTGAGTTTGTGCCGGAAGAACATTCCAGTTAATTTGGTCATGGCTATTGCTGCTACCTAAATTAACACCTTCTTTAGAGCGAGTAGAACGGCGATCGCGCCCTTCCTCAAACAGGGTATTTAATAAACGTTGTATTAACAAGTCTGCATAACGTTTGCCAGGAGAAATGCAGCGAGTATAACCCCCTTCATAGGTTAAGCCGAAGTGAAAAGCTGGTTTGGTGCTATAAGCTAGAGGTTTTAAGGTTGACTGCAATAGGTAATTGAGGATTTTCCGAGCAGAAGAAGTAGCAAACTGCTGGGTAAAACGTTGATAATCTTGGGGATGAATTTCTTCTTCATCTTCGACATATAAATCCAAGCCTAAGTTGCTACCTAATTTAATTAAGTCTTCCAGTTGCTCTAAGTCTGGTTCGGTTTGATAGCAGTAAATTGAAGGCAGTTCTAAAGCTTGCAAATGTTGTGCGATCGCTCGGTTAGCCAATACTACTAATTCCGTGAGTAAGGAGCGAATGGGCAAAGAAGAGGAAACCGCCACGGCTCCCATTCTACCTTCATCTTTGTAAGGTAAAGTATTGTCTTGAGCTTCAATTTCAAAAGCGCCTCTTTGTTGTCTTCTGGCTTTAACCACAGGACTCAAGCTGTAGAAGAGTTGTTTAAGCAAATCTTCTACAGGTTTCATTTCTTCATCAACTTCTTCTTGCCCTCCTAAAAGAGACTGCACTTCTTGGTAGCTGAGTTGATAGTCTACTTTTACTACTGTCTGTTGAATATCAAACTCAACTACTTTCCCTGTTTCATCAATGGTTAAAAATATAGATATGGCAAGGCGCTCTGAACCTGGGGATAGGGAACAACGACGAATAGCTGTATCAGGAAATAAGGGCAGTACCAAATCTGCTAAATAGATATCTGTACCTCGTTTTTTCGCCTCTAAATCTAAAGGAGAGCCTTCTTCAATGAAGTAAGCCATATCGGTGATATGAATGCCTAAATACCAATGCCCTGCTTCAGTTTTTTCTAGGGTAAAGGTGTTTTCTACCAAAGGCTTTTTCTGACGACTGCTGGAGGTGTCTGACTCGGCTTCAATGGAGAGAGTTAGTAACTTTCTTAAATCTTCTCTATCTTTGCGATGTTGTTGCCGTAGTTGTTTGGGTAATTCTTCTGCGGCTTCGAGTACTTTGTCTGGGAAGCTTTGGGGCAAGTCGTGTTTGCAACAAACTATATCTGTATCCGCAGCTTCTTCTGCATCGCTACCGAGAATTTTGGTGACTTGACCGACGGGTAAGTTAGAACCTAAAGGGTAACGCTGAACTTCGACATGAACTAAATGTTCCACCGCTTGATCTAAAAATTCTTCTTCTCCTTTGAGGTTAAGTTCAAATAACAAGCGATCATCTAAAGGTACGGCTCGATAACCCCGTTCGGTTTTTTTCACCGTTGCTAATAAAGAGGGGTTGGAACGGTCTAAAATCAGCTTGACTTCTCCTTCTGGAGAACGGCGGCGACTACCTTCTTTGATGATTTTAACTAAAACGCGATCGCTGTTCCAAGCGTTGGAAAGATGACTTTCTCTGATGTATACATCTTCAGATGTTTCTTGATCTTGAATAGCAAAGCAAAATCCTTTACTCGAACAGCGTAGTTTGGCTTCTACAATATCGTCTTCTTCGAGACGGCGATATTTACCACGCTCTTTAACAAGAACACCAATTCTTTCTAGGGCATCTAAAACAATATCAAGTTTTTCTGTACTTTCAGCATCTTCGCAATCTAGCTTTTTCTCGATTGCTTTGCGGGCTACTAATTTATCGTCGCTGAATTGAGATAGTAGTGTAGCGATTGAAAATTCCATTTAGAACAGTCCTTAAATCTTATGGAGCGTTGTGTCAGTTTGTTCTTGCTATAACTTTGCAGGGCAAATAGCAAGAACGAATGTTTTTAGTTACGAAGAAGACAGAAAATCTGAGTTTAGGGGATAAAGAATTCAAGAACATTGATGAATTATCAAGTTCAAAAGTCATCATTTCTTGATACTTCCTCTTCTTAACCCCAAACCGGGATTTTTGCTTGTCTCTGCGACGATTGTGTTGCTGAACTCTCTGTATGTAGAGAAATGTAGATGCAAGATTGGTCAAACCCATTGGAAAGATTGCAGAGTGAATTTTTTGCTCTCGTTGACATCAGTTAGGGAGATTGTCTCACTAGAAACAATTGAGGCTAACTTAACACTTTACTTTCTGAAGTGATGGGTTAGCTGGTCTTTTGTCTAGACTAAAGATAACAGATGCGCTGCTTTCTTTGTTTTGTTCAAGCTACTTCGTACTAAATCGAGTAGATGAGTATTAACTCACAAAGCAGAGGGTTATTTTGAGACAGTCTTTAATTATTCTAGTTTCTCGTTGTCAAATAGCAAATTATTTTTCATGGTTCTAGTAATTATTGCCATTCTTCAAAGCGAGTTGACCAGTTTTGCCAAAGGGAAAAGGCTTGTTCTCTGCGTTGCTCAAAGTTAGCAGCAACAGCAATTAAAATTATTCCTACGATGATGCCGAAGATCCATTTTAAGAAGGAGTAGGTAAGAGCTAAGATGATTAGTTGGTAGGAAACGGTGATGAGGAAGGTGATTGTACCAACCCAGAGGAAAGCCCTGATTTTTAAACCTAAACCTAATAAAGTTACTGTTAAACCCATGATTCCCGGTATGAGTCCGGTTTCTTGATGAAAAACGACTGCGACTACGGCAATGAGACTTGTACCAATGAGACGTAGGTGATGGCGTTGGGTTTTTTGGCGATTGAATTGAGCAATATATAAAATTGATAAACCAATAACTGTTGCATACCAAAGAGGGTCATTAAGTTGCTGGGTGGTTAACCAACGGGCAATTCCCCAATCAACTAAAATTAGGCTAAGGTAAGTCCAGCTCAAATTCTGTTGGCGCTTCGCGATCCAACCATAAAAAGCGGCAGCACAAAGTAAGCTACCATAGGATACCTGGAGAAGGTTGGGAATGATGGTTAATAATGGTAGAGCGAAGGCAGAATGTAACCAAGGTTGAGTAGGCCATCCCCAGCTTCCCCAAGGTAGCTCATAAAGTAAGGCCGCCACAAGGCAAGCGATGAAGACCATCCAGTTATCGAAGATATGAAGTTGCGGCCACAAGACGCGAATAGATAATGCCGTAGCCCCAAGTTCTATTAAACCGCCATAAACCCATGTTTTGGCTATGTTGCTAGCATTTCTACCTTGTTCTAAAGCATAACCAACCAGACTTAAACTAACACCAACCGCAGCTATTTTGAGATTTGGTGGGGAATTTACGCTGTAGCTTGCGCCGATAACCATTAAAAAAGTGCCAATAAACCAATGAATGTTGGCGGTGGTTTGAATTTCTTTGACTTCTAAGTTGAAAATATGGGGTTTATTTTGTCCCCACCAAGCCAAGAAACGATAACAAAAGGCAATTACCACTGCTACTATGGCTAAGATTGTATAACCGTCTGCGGGGTTTCCTGCTGGTGCTTGGGAGAGTTGATAAATAACTAATTCGTACCAAGCCAGGGAAATACCAGCTAAGGAAAGGTAAGCAATATATTTCCAACCCTGGCGACGATGGGATACTCCTATACCCGTTAAGGCTGCCCCAAGGGTGAGGAAGCCAGTATAGGCGTTGAAGTAGGGTAAGCGTAAGCAAGTACCAATGAGGGCATAGATTAAGGGGGAAGCAGCGACTGGGAGACTGGGAGAAGATTTTGAGAGGGGGGCTGTGGCAGCTAGGGTGAGTGGGGCGAGGATGATGTTGGCAATGGCTAGGTGTAATGCCGAACCATTATTGAGGAGGATGATTTCTGCCATCAATATTTCTACTGCCCAGATGAGACTATAAATGTTAATATCTTTGGCTTGTTGCCAGTAACGCCCGGTGATGGCGATCAACATTAAGGCTGCTACAGTGGGATATTGCCAACGGGGTGTGGAGATGGGGGCATAAATAGTTAAGCTATGCACAGTTAAGAGGCTCAAATTTAAACCCCAAAGGAAAATTCCCCAACTATCAGCAGCTTTGGCATAGATAGCCGCTAGGTTTCCTTGACGCTGCTGGAGAAAACCCTGCCCTAACCAGAAAATAATGGTGGCGATCCCACTAGCAAGCAACCAAGTAGGGGGAGATGTAGTGAATTGCCAGAGTATAGTAGCAATGAAGGTGAGGATGAAGCCGAGATGAATTATGACAGCGAGGAAAGAACTTAAGTAGCGAGCATTTAAGTACATTAACCCCACAGCAAAGCCTAAGCTAATAATTCTCGTTTCCGGTTGCCAGAAGGTGAGCAATTGTACCAAAATCAAACTAGCAACACTAAACGAAGCTGCTTGGGTTTGTCGAGGTGGTTGAGTGGTATCAGCGATGAAGGTTAAGGTGAGGGGAGTGAGCAACCAGATGAGTTGCCAGCGTTGATTAATTTCTAGGGGTAAGGTTGAGGTTAAGAGGATATAGCTGATGCTGGCGAGTAAGAAACCAAAATACCAAGCACTTTGCTGATAAATAGAGGCATTGCGGGTTGAGAAAATCCATTCTCCTACCATTAATAACAAGAGAATTAATGCCCAATGTTGTTCGGGAAGGTTGGGGAAGAAGCTATCAAGGCTAGAAGCTAAAGCTAGCAAGCCGATGAGGTGGGTAAAACAAACTAGATAAGCATTAAGAGTTTGGCGACGTTGGGTAACAAAAGCCAGGGTGAAAGTAGAAAGAAGTAAGTTTAGCGATCGCAAATAGGGATTTAAGCAACTAATTAGGGTTAAGGCAATACCTAAAAGTAAGCTTAAAAAATTGCCAAACCTGGCTACATTGAGTTTGTCTCGGTGATACAACCAATCGCTGAAAGTAGTGAAGAGTATTAGGTAAGGAAACAAGCTGATACTAAGTAAGGCTTCCGGTGAGGTTTGCAAGGCAGTAAGTTGTAGCAAAGGAGTCACTATGGTTGCTTGCCACAAAGGGGGAACTAATTCCCAAATAAGCAATAATGACTGCAAACCAAGAATAAATAAGACTCCTAAGTCTCTACGTTGCCAATAAAGCTGTAAGCGACGACTGAAAAACCAGATACTTAAACCACTTACCAACAATGCTTGCCAATATGAAGTTTGTTCAACAGCAACAGACCAACTGAAGAAGAGAAGAATCACCCCTATAACTTGCCAAATCTGCTTTTGGGTGGTGTCAGCCTGTAAGCCTTCCGTTGCTAACAACCAACCGCAAATTCCCACCGCCAAACCTAAAGTTTCTAGGGGTAACTGTTCAATGAAAATTGCTCTAGCGAGGATAACCCCTAAAGCGTAAACTAGTAAGGGGGGAGTGATTGAAGAACGTTGCCAGCGGAAAATAATTGTTGTACCAATGGTTGCCAAATACACCGCTGCCAGGGAAAATGTCGGAACTTGCCAACCCCAATGCAACAAACTTAAGCTAAGAAAAGCGACACTTTGCAACTTGCTTGAAGTGTCATGTTGCCAAGCAATACCAACTAAACCAACAACGGCGATTCCCACTGTGATTAATCCGATGGTATTTTGCCACAAACCAAAACTATCCATAGCCCAAAAGTTGAGGGGAATCAACAGTAAGGCAATACTTGCTAAAGTTTGGGCAGTTAGTTGTAAATTATCTTGCTGCTTAGCCCAAAAACCCACTATCCAGAAAACGAGAGTGTAGGTAAATAAAACCCCGTATTGACCCACAGAAGGGAATCTTGACCACTGAGTTGCAGCCAGCACTCCGGAGGACATGACTACTAAAAATACCCCTAAAAAGAGCAACCAACGAACGCTCAACTCATCTTTAAAAGACTGTCCTAATCTTGAAAAAAAAGGTATCCCAGGCACTCTTGATAATTGTGGTTCTCTCACTCTCCTGGGTTCTGGGGGCGAAGCAAATTCTGCGACTGCAACAGGTTCAGGTTGAGAAACCGTTACATTACTAGGAGTAGGAAGGCGACAACTGAGATACTCTCTGGCAATTTTATTTACCTGCAACTCACTAATCAAACCTAAATTCAACCAAACATCCAAACCTTGCAATAACTCTGGTTGAGATGCACCCACAGTTACGGAGATTCTTAAGGAACGGGAGTTATTGTTCATTGGTTGCTGGTCATTAGTTATTGATCATCGGTATGATCCTCAAGTTCAAGATAAAGTAGATAGGGTTAACTAAAAACTTTTACTGTGACAATTTATCTCCTGGAAAAAAATCTTAAATATTTCAGAATGTCCAGATTTCCAGAGGTAACATAAGCCCTGGCATCTTGCCGTTAAAATAGACATAACTGTTTTCCTCTCTCACTTCACCAATCATGTCTCTTGCGAAAGAATTAACACCTAGCCAAAATAGTTCCCAAGGGGGCAGTTGTAACGCACACCAACCAGATGTTATCTTTCCCCCTGGTGACTTATACAGCAACGAACCCCCCTTGGAAACAGAACTGCATCTACGACAAATAATTCTCTTGTTACAAAGTTTAGAATGGTTGTGGCGAGATAGAAATGATTTCTATAGCGCAGGTAATCTCACCATTTACTATAGTCCCAACCAGCTTAAGTCAGAAGATTTTCGAGGGCCTGACTTTTTTGTTGTCTTAGACACAGAAAGGAAAACAAGAAAAAGCTGGGTAGTCTGGGAAGAAAATGGTCAATATCCCCATGTAATCATTGAAATTCTTTCTTCAACCACAGCCAATACAGATAAAGGGTTCAAAAAACAACTTTACCAAGATACTTTTCGTACCCATGACTACTTCTGGTTTGACCCCTATAACCTGGAATTTGCAGGGTTTCATTTACTAGATGGAAAATATCAACCCTTAGAAGCAAACCCTCAAGGACATTTGTGGAGTCAGCAATTAGGTTTGTATTTAGGAGTTCACCAAAATCAGTTACGTTTTTTCACTTTCCAAGGAGAGCTAGTTTCAACACCAGAAGAAACAGCAGAACGATTCGCTGCTAAGCTAAGGGAATTAGATATCGATCCTGATACAATTTAAAAGAGGCGCGATCGCAGCTCAAGAAATTAATAGGGAAGGACTTTGCTAAACTATAGCTTTGCAACCTAACTAGATTAATCAACCTATGAGAATGCTCAAACGCAACTCTTTCAATTCACCTCAAATTATGCACCGAGCAGAGGAATTGATGAATGCAGCTTCTAACCGTTACAAAATTACTGTTCAAGTAGCTAATCGTGCTAAACGTCGCCGTTATGAAGATTTTGAGAATCTTGATGATCCGATGATGAAACCAGTGATTAGAGCCATCATTGAAATGTCTGATGAATTGACTCAACCGGAAATTATTGGCGACTAGGTGACACCGGAGACGGGGAGATGGGGAGATTTTTTATCCTTATTAACTATTTTCTTTAGCAAAAACTATGGTTAGAAAGCCTCGATTTTTGAGAAATATTGCGGTAGCAACTGGTCTTATCTTCTTTTTGGGAGGAGTAAAAATTGGTGAAATAGGTACAATAGAACCTGCGATCGCTCAATTTATCTCTCCCCAAGAAGTTGCTCCTTTTGTCTACGAACAGTTAACTGAGTTTCCTTTAGAAAATCAATATATTAGCCTGGAAACAGGAGAGATTGCGGCTAATCATACCCTGATTCGTCGCCTGCTTAGTTATCACCTCTACATAAAAAACCGCTTGCCCGATTCCCGTTTAGATTGGAAGCTAACCATAGCTGACTATTTAGGGGTTCACGATAAAATTGATGAGTCTCGCTATCCTGGCCACAATAGTTTAAGTATTAATCCTTTTGCTCAAGATTTAGCAATCATTGACAATTTAGATAGGCAGCAAAGAGAGCAACTAATTAGCGCACTCATTGCTACTTTTACCCCCAAACAAGAGACAGAAACTCCAACTCCTACCTCACAACCAACACCAACTTCGACACCTTCTCAAAATCCATCTCTACCTCAACGAGGGAATGCTGACTTACTTAAATAATGAGCAATCCCGTGATTAAAAGTGGTTCTGGTTGGCGCATCGGTTGGAATCCAGAAGCACGAGACTATCAGGGTTTGGTGGCGGGGGAAGATTGGGCTATTGAGTTAACAGAGGCGGAATTAAAAGATTTCAGTCGTTTATTAGAACAACTATCCCGAACCATCCTTAAAATAGCAGCAGAATTGATGGCAGAAGAAAGAATCGCTTGCGAAGCAGAAAGCGAATTATTATGGATGGAAATCGAAGGATACCCCCATGCTTACAGCCTGCGTTTCATCCTTAATACAGGTCGGCGTTGTGAAGGAAGTTGGCCAGAAACCGTAGTTCAGGAGTTGTTACCAGCAACTAAAATGCTACAAGTTTTTTAAGCCCGAAGATGGGGAGTTTGGGGGCTAGGGAGCTGGGGTTCGCGTAAGCGTTGTCGACAGCAAATTCTAGAAAAATAAAAGGAATAAATTATGAGGACTTATGATAGAAGATGACGAACCCAAGAAAACCTATCATGTTAAAACAGCAGTAAATAAGAAAGCCTGTGAAGAGATGGCTAAAAAGTATAACCAGAGGTTAGTTGATGCTGTCGATAATGGCGATCCTATCTTAAGCCAAGACTGTTTGTTTTATGGCTCTCCTTTTAACTTTCAAGAAGAATGGTATGACAACCAAGAAAATTAAGCGTAGCTACCTTTACATCGCACAACCAGAAAACGAGGAAGCACCGCAAACAAGGCTACCTTTGGGCAATGCTATTAGGCTTTTAGGCTCTAACATAGATTATGATACCAAACCAGACATTCCCCAACCTGGTTATCGCCCAGTAACGATACAACAAAACGCTTCATCAGAAAAATCAAGCTGTATTGAAGTTAGTGAAGGAGATTGGCTTGTTGTCAATGTTTGTAAGTTTACTGGTGATGCTGAAGAGGTTTATTTTTGCTACTGTCAACACTCTCCTGTTGAGAAAAACTGGAAGCGTGTACCTAGGACTGAAGAATTACTAGTCCAAGGACTCAGCAATCCTGAAGCTGACGCGATTTCATTTTCCTAAGAAAGCTTACGCCTAACAGCCAAGACTCTTCAAGTTAATATTAAAAGCTCTTGTCATATACTTTTGTGTAAGAGTGCCTTTTCACTTGCAAACGCCAATAACTTGCAGCTAAAGCAGTATTACACCATGCAACTTACTTCTCCTGGTCCAGAAATTTTCACAATCGGGCCTATTGTTATTCGCTGGTACGGCGTACTCATAGCCAGTGCTGTCTTGATTGGGGTAGCCCTTTCTCAATATCTCGCTAAACGTCGCCAGGTTAATCCTGATTTACTAGCTGATTTAGCAATTTGGCTTGTGATTGGGGCAATACCCTGTGCCAGACTTTATTATGTTTTATTTCAATGGCCACAATATGCCCAGAATCCTAGAGAAATTTTCGCTATTTGGCATGGCGGCATTGCCATTCATGGGGCGATTTTGGGAGGAACTCTCGCCGCACTAATTTTTGCCCGCATTAATAAAGTTTCCATTTGGCAACTAGCAGATTTGGTTGTACCTTCTCTGGCTTTAGGGCAAGCAATTGGGCGTTGGGGTAACTTCTTTAACTCAGAAGCCTATGGTAGCCCGACAAACTTACCCTGGAAACTTTATATTCCCCAGGCAGATGGTTATTTCCATCCCACTTTCCTTTATGAGTCGGTTTGGAATCTCGCTGTTTTCGCTTTGCTGATGTATCTTTTCTTCTGGGGCTTGAGGCATCCTCAAATTTTAAAGCTGGGAACCCTCGCGTTGGTTTATTTAATAGCTTATAGTAGCGGTCGCGTTTGGATTGAGGCACTACGATTAGATAGTTTGATGTTGGGGCCTTTGCGAATTGCCCAAGTTGTTAGTTTAATTGCCATTAGCCTTGGTGTAGCTGGTTTAATTTGGCTTTATGGATTCAAGCGTCCTCTTCCTGATGTCATTTCTACTCGGCAACAATCTCAGATATGAATCCTAGGGATCGCCAGGTTTGAGACGAAGAACCAAAAAAAGCTCTGGAGTTTTCACTTCCAGAGCTTAACCAGGGTGCATCTACCACTTCTTTATTACTTCCCCTTAAGGCTCAAATCCGGAAGATAATTGGCTAGATTATTTTTCCTTGAGGTGATATTATGTATATGGTGGAAAAGGTGCGCTCTTGAAAGCCATTTTCAAATTCTCAAGAAACCTTGAATAGATTTTGTATTTCAGCTAGTTGTTTTAAATCTCCCCAGCTTATTACCTAAAATTGCTACCCTCAACCAACAACCAACTCCCTCCCATTGATTGGGAAAGTTTAGCTACTGAATATAGCCAGAAAAGAGGTTCAGAGCGAGTTTGTGAAATTGGCGGTAAGTACCAAGTTTCTCGCGATAATAGTCCTCAACTACCTACTTCCCTTCAACTACGCCCCTATCAAATCCAAGCAGTTACTAACTGGTTTCGCAATCAGGGTAGAGGTACTTTAAAAATGGCAACGGGTAGTGGTAAAACTATTGCTGCGTTAGCTATTGCCACAGAGCTTTATCACAAAATAGGCTTAGAGGTTTTATTAGTAATTTGTCCCTACCGTCATTTAGTGACCCAGTGGCAAAGGGAATGCCAAAAATTCAACTTACAACCAATCTTAGCTTTTGAGAGAGTTACTAATTGGCAAAATCAACTCTCTACCCAACTTTATAATGTTCGGGCCGGAAGCCAAAGTTTTGTTAGTATTATTGCCAGTAATGGAACTTTAATTACTCAAGGTTTCCAATCCCAACTTAAGTTTTTTCCTGCCAAAACTTTAATTGTGGGAGATGAGGCACACAACCTTGGTTCCCAACGTTTAGAAGCTAGTTTACCTCGCAACATTGGCTTACGCCTTGCCCTTTCTGCCACACCAGAAAGATATTTTGATGAAGAAGGAACAGATGAATTATTCAATTATTTCGGAGCAGTTTTACAACCAGAATTCACCCTCGCTGATGCTATTAATCAAGGGGCATTAGTTCCTTATCTTTATTACCCTATTTTCGTAACTTTAACAGCATCAGAAAGCTTAAGTTATGCCAAACTAACTAAGCGGATTGGTTGGGCATTACAAAAAAGTGAAGACTGGCAAAATAACGCCCTTTTAACCTCCTTATTAATGCAGCGATCGCGCTTGATCGGGGCTGCGGCTAATAAGTTAATTGCTTTACGACAATTAATGGCAACTCGGCTTGATACTTCCCATACTCTTTTTTATTGTGGTGATGGTTGGGTAGAAGGGAATGCAAGTAATGAAGAAACGAAAAGGCAATTAGCCGCCGTAACTAAGATTTTGGGTGCAGAATTAGGTTATCGAGTTAATAGCTATACTGCCGACACACCTTTAAAAGTAAGGGAAGAATTACGCCAACAATTTGAAAGAGGAGAATTACAAGGTTTAGTAGCAATTCACTGTCTTGATGAAGGAGTGGATATTCCTGCCATCAAACACGCAATTATTTTAGCTAGTACAGCCAATCCTCGTCAATTTATTCAACGGCGAGGCCGTATTTTACGCCCCCATCCGGGTAAGGAAAGGGCAACTCTTTTTGATACTATTGTTATGCCTCCAGATTTAGCTAGAGAGGCTTGGGAAGTAGAAAAGAATCTCTTACAAAAAGAATTAAAACGTTTTCTGGAGTTTGCAGTTTTAGCAGAAAATGCCAGTGAAGCGAGGGGAAAACTACTATATCTTCAAGAAAGGTATGGGCTTGAATTACAGTAACAGTAATCAGTGCTAAATGTTAAATGTTAAATGTTAAATGCTTACTAACTCTATTTTTAATCATATTTATTTTATTTATCTCCCCCCATTCCTATGCCGCTAACTTAGAAGCAGAATTAACTCCCTTAACTTCAGATTTCCTCCAAGAAAGACTTAAAGAAGTAATAGTTGAAGAGGGAGTTCCTACTGTAAATCTTACACATCTCACCATTAATTTAGCTGAAGATAATGATGAATTTCGTAATCAATTTTATCAACAAATCCAAAGTGCTATTACTCGTTCTCAAACGCCCTTAAGCATAAATTTAAGCAACTCCTTAATTCAAGGAGAATTTACTACCCGTAAACTAGGTATCCAAACGCCTTTAATAGAAGAAGCTTTATCAGGAAGCTTATCTGTTTTAGAAAAGAAACAGTTAGCTAAAGAACCCCGTTTCAAATCATACTCCCTTGAAGATACCCAAGATAAATTTATTCCCTATACAACCATTTTACGAGGTTCTCTAAAACTCAATCAAACCCAATTTACTGCCCCAGTAGACTTTAGCAATACTTTCTTTTTACAAAGAGTAGAAGCAGTAGGAGTTGACTTTACTACAAAAAGCAATTGGAATCAGGCTAGTTTTAGCCATATGGCAGATTTTAGTGAAGCTAAATTTCAAGGAGAAACTAACTTCAAAGACAGCAATTTTTTCGCTAAAGCTAAATTTGTCAAAGCAAAATTCACAAGTAATCTTGACTTCAGTTATAGCACATTTACCGATGCAACTAGCTTCAGCGAAGCAACTTTTAATGATGTAGCTAATTGGACTAGTTCCCGATGGCAAGGAGAAGGTAACTTTAGTAAGACAACTTGGCGCGATCGCACCTTTTTCTCTAAAAGTCGTTTCCTACAATCCCTCTATTTTAATAATGCCAGTTTTGAACAAACCGTTGCCTTCCGGGGTAGTCGTTTCAACAGCATTGTCAACTTCAGTGATGCTAGTTTAAGGGAACAAATTGACTTTAGTAATGCTGTTTTTACCCCTAATGCCAAAATCAACTTATCCAAGTTAGCCTTTGATGCCAAAGAAGCGAAAATCTTGGGGGAAAAAGGAGTGATTGGTAAAGCTATTTCTGTTTCTACTTTAGAAGGTAATGAAACTATCCTTTTCAACCTAGTCAGGAACTTTCGAAATTTAGAACAAATCACCGACGCTAACCAAATTGAGTACCAAACCAAAAAGTTGCGCCGAGAACAATTAGAAAATTTATTAATTGGTTTACCTTGGCAAAAATGGTTACGCTTCAATACATTAGGCTATAGTTTAAAATGGTTCTGTTTAAGTTTAATTCTTTTATTAAGCGACTACGGAACTAACTTCGGTTTAGTCCTCAGTGTCGGCATTTTCACCCTAGCTTACTTTGGTCTTTTCTTCTGGTTTATCGACCGCTATCGCCGCCGTTTTCCCAAAGCCATACATCCCAATATTTACGAAACAATTTGGATGGTAAGTAGCTTTAGTTTCTTAACAATAACTAGTTTAATCGCCATTTTCCAAACTGCCAGACAACCTTGGTTAACCCTTAGTTGTCTAGGATTAATTTTATTACCAATTCCTCTGTTTTTACTAGCTAAACTCTATCTTCAAGGACGTTACCATGACTTATTAGCAGTAACTTACTTCGTTGAAGAGGGCAGTCTGAGACAACTACGCCTTCTCATTGTTCGCCTCCCAATTATCCCCCGTTTCCCTTTCTTCCGCGATCGCTATATGCCCATACTTTGGGATCGGCGTTGGAACTGGCTTAATTATTATGATTTTAGTTTGAATAATTTACTTAAACTGGGCTTCAATGATATTAGAGTTAGGGATGAACATTTACCCGGTATTGTAACTACCTTAGTTTGGTATCAATGGGGTTTAGGTATCCTCTATATTGCCCTTATTCTTTGGACTCTTTCCCGTACTATTCCTGGTTTGAATTTATTGATTTATTTAAAATAAAAAGTTAGGAAATAGTCACACTAATTAAACAACATTGGTTCAGTAGCTATATTTTCTAAGATACAGCCGCACCGATCTCTGCTGATTCCGGTTGCTTAGACAAGCGTCCATCCTCCATGTAAACAATACGATCAGCAAGGTCTAAAATACGGTTGTCATGGGTCACTAACAAGATTGTACAGCCCTGCTCCTTTGCTAGTTTGTGCATAATATCAACCACATCTCGTCCTGATTTTTTATCTAGGGCTGCGGTAGGCTCATCAGCAAGGACAATTTTAGGATTACTAGCTAGGGCGCGGGCGATGGCAACCCGTTGTTTCTGCCCCCCGGATAAATCCGCCGGATAATAATTAAGCCTTTCTTCTAAACCAACTTCTGTCAACATTTCCGCAGCCCGACTATGACGTTGCTGTTTTGAGAAAATACCATGTACTTCTAACCCCATTTGCACATTCTCAAGGGCGGTTAAGCTACCGTGTAAATTATGGGCCTGGAAAATATAACCATTATTTCGTCTAGCTTTGACCAAATCGTTCTCACTAGCCCCACAAATCTCATGCCCAACCACTTTCAGACTACCAGATTGAGCAGAGCGCAAACCACCTATCAGGGTTAGTAAGGTTGTTTTACCAGAGCCAGAAGGCCCCGTCATAATAACAATTTCCCCGACAGAAATCTTTAAATTAATATCAAATAACGCCTGTTTGCGGAGTTTTCCTGACCCAAAATAATGATCAAGTTGATCAACGATAATTGAATATTTTTCACTCATAGCTATAAATCCTGTATTAATAAGAATTTCCTACTCCCCACTCCCTACCCTAACCAATAACCTCTGCAACAAACAGAAACATCAAAAAATATCCGCCGGATCAGCAGATTGGAGTCGGCGAGTAGCGATTCCTCCTGAGACACCACACATCACAAAAGTTAGCAACAGAACAATAACTGCCCGACCAACAGTCATGGCTATAGGTAGTGCTGTTGCTGCTGCTGTAAGTTGATAAGCGCCTAATGCAACTCCTAAACCAGGCAAAAATCCTAGCACTGATAAAATAACTGCCTCTTCAAAAACAATGCCCAGTAAATAACTATTGCGGTAGCCCATGGCCCTAAAGGTCGCATACTCTGCCAAGTGACTATTGACATCTGTGGAAAGCACTTGATAGACAATCACCAAGCCGACAATAAACCCCATTGCTGAGCCTAAATTAAAGACAAAGCTAATGGGTGAGTCAGATTGAATCGAGGCGAGTTCAAAATCAACATAGCCTTCATTAGTTAAGACTTGCACATCTTCAGGTAAATGGGCTGCTAATGCTTCTTTGACTTGCTCTGGATCACGATCTGGTTCTAAGTGAATCAAGCCCAGGCTTGCTGTCCCAGACTCTTGTTTGGGAAACAACCGTAAAAAGTTTTGATCGCTAGTAATCAGTGCGCCATCATCAGCAAAGGATGCACCAACTTCAAACAACCCTTTTATGGTAACAGTTCGCAGTCCAATTTCTGTGGTTACTGTCTTCCCCTGTTTAACCTGCTCAATCATCTCTTGGTATTCCCCTCGCGATGCCTTATCAAATAAAACCGTGTCTGGCATTTTGATGATATCTAGCTGCTGATTAACTTCAGGCAGATTAAAAGCTGGTCGATTGGGGTTTTGCCCCACAAGCAGCATGGATGTTTTTTTGCGAGTTTGGGGATTGCGCCATTGCACTGAGCCAATGTATAAGGCATCAGCGGAAGCAACACCTGGTACATCTTGAGCCTGATAAAGCCGTCGCCTAGTGAAGGTGCGTAGTTGCCCAAAATTCTTTGCCTGAGTACTAATTATAACTAAGTCTGTTTGTAAAATACGAGGATATTGGGTGTTACTTTTAAATAGGGCATCTGCAAACCCAAGCTGCATAAAAATAAGAATGTCAGCAAAGGTGATTCCGGCGATCGCAGTTAATAACCTAATGGGGTCATGTTTAAGCTGGAGCAACCCCAAGGGTGTGCGCTGTTGCAGGGTTTTAATGATACCAAGCATGATAGCAACTCCTCATTATTGGGCTTTAATGGTGGCAGTAACTTGTAGGTTAGTTAATCCTGCTACTTTTTCACTTGCAGCCCGATCAAGCCCGATGTGAACTTCAATAACTTTGGCATCAATGTTAGCCGCAGGATCTTCATTCACAACCTGTTGCCTTTCTACTTGTAAGCCAATTTGTTTTACTTCTCCCTGGAGTATTTCAGGAATCACAGGTGATTTAATCTCGGCAATTTGACCAACCTTAACCTTATTGATGTCACTTTGATAAACTTCAGCAACCACCATCATCTGCTGGGTTTGTCCTAAAGTAGCAATTCCTTCCTCTGCAATTTTTTCACCAGGGCGGGTATGAATCTTAATAACTTGGCCACCGCGAGGCGATCGCACCTCAGCTTGATCTAAATCTGCTTTCGCTTCCGCCACTGCTGCGAGTGCCGATTGTACTTCTGCTTTCGCCGCCGCTACATCCACCGGACGAACTTCCACAATCTGATCAAGGGTTGCACTAGCTTGAGTAATTTGCTTGTCACTGGTGGTTTGAATCCGCTTTAAGGCTGCTTGAGCTTCCTGGAGTTGTTGTTGTTTGGTGGTGTAGGTAAGTCGCCTTCCATCGCGATCAGAGGCAGAGATTGCCCCCTGCTGATACAGAGATTCGTACCTTTGATATTCAATACGGGCATTTTGCACTTCTGCCTCTAGACGACTAATAGTTGCACTTTGGGTATTCAAGTTACCAACCTGCTCCGCTTCTATTCGGGCAATTTCAGCGCGTTGTGCCTGAATTTCACCTGATTTTGCTCCAGCTTCTACCTGAGCCAGTTTTGTTTCGGCAATCTCAACTTGTTCCTTTGCTTTTTGCCAAGTAGCCTGTAAACGCTCACGATTATCCAAAACGGCGATTAATTGTCCTGGCTGCACGCGATCCCCTTCTTCAATTAACAGTTCCTTGATGCGGCTTGTTTGGCTAGAACTTGATGCCGTAAGGTTAATTATCTCCCCTTCTGGCTCCAACCGCCCCAATGCTGTCACTGTTGGGATTTGAGGTACAGGAGCAACATTGGTTTGGGCTTCCTCTACTTGGGCAGAGCGAAACTGCCAAACTCCCCATGCTGTAGTTCCAAATAGCCCTAAAACGACTAAAAGTAGTAGCCAGCGACGAGGTAATTTTGAAGATGCGGACTGGTTACCCAAAGCTTCGGAATTCATGAAGTTTATCCCCAAGATAAAAAGTATTATCATTTCTTCCATTTTACTAAACGGTTTAGTAATGTCAACTATGTTTTTTTGGGGTCACACTAGCGAAGCAGTAAGATAGTCGCGAGATAATGTCATTGTTGACAACTGTTATTTTTTACGGCAACAAACATGAGTAGTCTAGTTTTTACTCCTGCTTACCAGCTTGCTCAAATGATTCGTGACAAGACTGTCTCTACAAAAGAGGTTCTTGAAGCTTATTTAGAACAAATCGAAAAGCATAATCCTAGAATTAACGCCATTGCTACTTTAGATGAAGAAGCAGCCAGGAAAAGAGCATCTGAAGCCGATGAAGCCATAGCAAAAAGTGAGATTTGGGGACAGCTTCATGGCGTACCCATTACGATTAAAGATACCTTTGAAACATCAGGATTACTTACTACCGCAGGTTATAAGCCTCTCAGAAATTACATACCATCTCAAGATGCCACGGTTGTAGCTCGTCTACGTCAAGCTGGGGCAATTATTATTGGTAAGACAAACCCAGCAGAAATGGCAAGAAATGGAATTACTGGCAATTGCTCAAGAGATTAATCAAGTGGCTGGTGATTTTCAGTATCCTCCTGGCTATTAAACCGTTTTTAGTAAGATGAGAAAATATAAATGGGCTTGGGGCTAATCTCCATCTATTCTTTCACTTGTGGACTCATATCCGTGAATCGTTCAAGCAAAAAAACTTCATCCAAACAACCTAGTAAAAATAAATCAGATAAAGGGCAAGCAATCTTAGCTGGTGCGTTGCAAGTGTTTACCAAACATGGCTATGCGGCTGCTAGTATGGATCGCATTGCCTCAGCCGCAGGAGTATCTAAACCTACCCTATATAGCTACTTTCAGGATAAGGAGGGCTTGTTTGTTACTTTGATGCGGCAGCTTACTCAAAAGAGCAATCAGATAGTATTTAGTCTGCAAACCAACATCGATGTGCAAACTCCTCCGGAAGAGGTGCTAAATCAAATTGCAACTTCAGTACTAGAAGAATTTTCTCATAACCAACAGCTTTTAACTTTGATGCGATTAATTATTGGCGAGTCGGAGAGGTTTCCTGAATTAGCTCGAACCTTTATGCTGGAAATAGAAAAACCCCTCTTAGAACAACTTTCTTTTTACTTAGCATCTCAACCCCAACTCAAACTGAGCGATCCTATGGTTGCAGCCAGAATTTTTGCCGGTTCTATAGTACATTATCTAATTGTGCAAAATATTTTGCACGGTAAGGATATTTTGCCCTTAGAACGCGATCGCATGGTTAAAGGTTTAGTTAGTCTGATCACGGCTAGGGATGATAAAGGGTAACAAATCATTACCACCGAAATTCATTTCCTGGCTTAAACAAAAAGTCCGTTTAAACGGACTTCACATACTAGACAGAGAATTAATTCTCTGTCTTTGTCTCTTTGTCTCTTAATTCATCTTCTAAGGGGTTTGCCAAATACGTTGGTGATAATCTTCTGGCTTAGCATAGGGATCGCTGTCATGATGATGATGGTGATGCCCGTGTTCATGATGTTGATGTGCCTGCCCATCTACTGCTGCAAGACGAAACTTGCACATTTCACAGTTCATAGCAACTTTGCCTAACTGGGCTTCAATTTCTCTTTCCCTAATCACTTGTAACAGTTGTGGGGCAATACCCATTTCTGGCAAACAAGCAAAATCGATATGAGGATATTGTTCTTCTTGTTGGGCAGTAATGTTAAAGATTTTCTCCATTAAAGTTCCTGTAAATAAGAAATAAGGTAGAACAATAATGCGTTTTGCTTGATAGAGATAAGCGCGACGGAAGCCTTCTTCTAAGCGAGGATGAGTGATGCCAATAAAACAGGTTTCGACGGCTTTGTAACCACTTCCTTCCCAAATAATCCTCGCGAGTTTGCAAACATCTCCGTTGGCATCAGGATCACTCGAACCTCTACCTACGAACAATAATACTGTGTCGCTACGGGAGATATTATGAGGATTGTTTTGAGGTGTGTCTAATTCTGCGAGGCGATCCCGCCACAGTTCGATAATTTTGGGGGTGATACCAAATGACGACCATAGTTAAAGTTTAACTGAGGATAAGGCGATCGCGCCCTGTCTAATTCGTTGGTGACATCAAATTTGTTATGTCTAGCCGCAAATAACAAAATTGGCAGTGCCGTAATTTCGGTATAGCCTTGTTGAATACAAGCATCTACTCCCTGTTGAATGGTTGGTTGAGTTAGTTCCAAAAAACAAGAAATAACCGGACGAGATGTATCTAGCTTTTGGTAGGTTTCGACAAAATCAAGAAAGGTTTGTCTTCCTTGTTCGTTTCTTGTACCATGACCGATAGCCAGTAAAGGTCTTTGATAGGGTAAAGGATTTAATTGCAGTGAGTCAAAAACAGATTTATTGAAAGAACTTGCAGTAAGCATTAATTTAGATTAGCTCCATTTTCTGGCAACTGGTAAGGGAATATTTAGCTTACAATATTCAAGAAAATGAACAAGTCAGCAATCACCATGCTCAAAATATCATGAACAGTAAAAAAGATTAAGCTTGCCCTCAGCTCAAGTTACCCAGGAATGGCTATCAAGTTTATGAAGAAGTGTAAGCTGTTAGGCAGGAAGAAGTAGCTAAGCCTAAAAAGTAATTTTTCCTGTTTGAGAGCTTAAACTTTTTAACTAACTTGCAATAATTGCCAACACTAAAGATTTCTTTAAATTTGGTTCTAAATTATTAACATACTCTGTCGCTTTTTCTGGTTCTGCTCTCACTTCTTTAAGTTTTTGAAAGGCGATCGCAATTTCTTTGGGATGTTTCCACATCCACTGACATAGCTTGGTTTTCTCTGCATGAGCTTCTTCTACTAAAGCTTTGTTAAACCAAGTGTATAACCAATCAAATTCACCCTGATATAAATTCATAATTCTCTATTTCAATCTTTGTTACTATAGTAAATCTTAATGATTTCTTTTGATTTTGAGGTTAAGCCTTCACTCACCTACAAATGAGTTAGGAAGATAAATTTTTCTACTACCAAAATTTTAAGGGCGCAACTACTTATTTGACCTCAGTACTAATAGCCAAAACAGAGTGACCAGAAAATAATTTCCTGATTTGATTATATCTGCAAAAATACTTAAAAACTTACTTAATTATCAAAATCTTCTTCCTCTTCTTGAATACTTGCAGGTAGTTCACTATCAGAATCTAAACCTAATCCAACTCTTTCTGAATCTAGCTCCCGCAACTTCCCTAACAGAGCCATAACCTGTTCGTAGGGTATTTCATCACTAGCTTTCAGCCAAACCTTTCCTTCTTTGTTTTCGGCTAAATAAGCTTTGGTAGAAGCTAAAGCTTGTTGTTCAGTTACGGGTTGATTCTCAACTAAAACTTGCCCCTGCTCAATTGTGACAAATAAAACATCAGAAGATTCCTCTGAAGCTTGCTTACCTTCACCTTCTCCCACACTGGGCAAATCTACATTCACCCCCTCTTCATTAGAAAGACTTGTCGAAACCAACACAAAAAAGCCCAGCACAGCAATCATGACATTAAGCATAGGAATCAGATTAATTGCTGGTAATTGAGAAGATTGTTGCTGCCGCCGACGAGTTTTGAAGCGCATAATTTATAGTCAATTTAATTTAGTTATCTTTGTGTTAAATTATTTGAATAGCAAAAGAAACTTTTTTCTTTGCCACCTTAGCCATTTCATTTACAAGTTGCTTGATTTCAAAATAGGGAAGGGAGCGATCTGCTTTGAAGATGATAGTACTTTCAGGCTTTTCTTTGAGATAAGTTTTAATCTTTTCAGCTAATTCAGCTTGATTAACTTCTTTACCTTCAATAGTAATTTTTCTGTCTTTATCTAAAGCAATTATAAGTTTTTCTTCTGCTTGATTAATTTCTGAACTATTACTACTTCCAGGTAGTTCAAGATTAGCAATATTTTGACCAGTCAGAGTCATAGAACTAATAATGAAAAAAGTTAGCACAGACATCAATACATCTAGTAATGGGGTTAAATCGACTTCTGGAATTTTTCCTAGTTCTTTTTGTTCTCTAAATCGCATAAAATTAAAAGTAGTTTGTCACACCGAATTCCGTTACTAAACTTGACGAGAAAATAGTTGCAACTCGTTCCCTACTTCAGCAAAATAGTACTTGATTTTAAGATATTCTCCTGTAGCGCATCCCTGGTAGTTTAGTAACTAAATCTAGCAATTCCAAATGCGACAAAGCGCTTAAAATATCGCCAGAAGCTAAGCCTGTCTTCTCCACAAGCAAATCAAAAGGAATTGCGTCAGAGGTAATTGCACTTAAAACTTGCGCTAAATCTGGGGCTAAATCTGGAGGTATTTCCACAGCAAAAGCGGGAATTTGATCTAGTTGAGGTATAGTTCCTAACATCTCCAACAAATGGCTTTCGCTA
Source organism: uncultured cyanobacterium (assembly GCA_963793425.1). Classification (GTDB taxonomy): domain Bacteria; phylum Cyanobacteriota; class Cyanobacteriia; order Cyanobacteriales; family CAWCAG01; genus CAWCAG01. The sequence goes on from CAWCAG010000005.1 coordinate 1,717,997, forward strand.
AGGATGACTTGCCCTCCTTTATGAATTAACTCCAGGCAACCCAAAGATTGAGGATTGTCTAAAGATCCTGGTAAAGCGTAAACATCTCTGCAAAACTCATTACCATAACGGGCTGTAATCAATGCCCCAGATCGGATAGGGGCTTCTATCACTAACACTGCTCGACATAAACCTGCAATAATACGATTACGAGGGGGAAAGTTTTGCTTGTCAGGTTTAGTACCTAATTCGTATTCACTCAAAACCAAACCCTGTTCTTGGATGCGTCGGTAAAGTTGGCTATTGCTAGCAGGATAAATTACATCCACCCCCGTCCCTAAAACTGCAATGGTGCGTCCTCCGGCAGCTAAACAGGCACTGTGGGCTTCTTTATCAATACCTGCTGCCATACCGGAAACTATGGTAAAGCCATGCTTGGTGAGGGCTTGGCTAATTTTATGAGTCCAGCGACGGCCATATTCTGTGAGGTTGCGAGTACCAACAATGCCGACTAAGGGAACAAGCCCTTGGTTTTCTTGCAAATTAACTTCGCCACGATAATATAAAACCGTGGGCGGACTAGGAATTTCTTTTAATAAGCGTGGATAATTTTCATCCAATGGTGTCCAGAAATTGATGTTTTCTTGGTGATGTTGTTCTAAGAGTTGTTCAGGGTTGATTTGAGAACGCTTTTGGTGAATCTCCCCAATTAACTTGTCGCCAATACCATTAATTTGCCTTAAATATTCTTCCGGTGCAACCCAAGCTTTCCCAAGACTTCCGAAGCGTTCTTGTAAGCGCTTAACCAAGATAGGCCCTACATTTTTTATTTTAGACCATGCCAGCCAATAGGCACGTTCTTCTGTCAAGATAGTTCTCCTTCAATCATAAACTCTCAAGGATCTAATTTACTTATTGAGACGGGGAAACAGAGCTTATTTCCTCGTTAAACAATATACAGCTTTTTATCCACATCAGCTTATGTCGCTCCATCGGGTTATAAACTTTCAGTTCAATTTTTATATAGTATTGAGAATTAATAGCATTAAGTGTAGAATACGACGGCAGTATAAAATTCAGATATTATCAGCCATGAAAACCTCCCGACGTAATTTAATAAGTATCTTAGCCGGGTTAGCTATATTAGGAACAACTAGTTGTTCCCCAACCACCTTAGAACAAACAACTGAGGGGAGTACCGAAGAAGTACCCGAAGCTGGAGAAGTAAACCTTTATTCTTCTCGCCACTATGACACCGACGAGGCTTTATATGAAGCGTTTACCGACGAGACTGGTATTGAAGTTAACTTAATTGAGGGTAAAGCAACTGAATTAATTGAAAAAATCAAAAACGAAGGTGAAAACACCCCCGCCGATGTCCTAATTACTGTAGATGTGGGTAATCTTTGGCAAGCTGAACAAGAAGGCATTTTCCAACCAGTTTCCTCTGAAGTTTTAGATGCAGCCATACCAGAAAATCTCCGTAACCCAGAAGGCTATTGGTTCGGTTTATCTAAGCGGGCGAGAGTTATTGCTTATGACCAAGATCGGGTCAAGCCGGAAGAACTTTCTAGTTATGAAGATTTAGCAGAAGAAGAATGGCAAGGGCGTGTTTGTGTTCGTAGTTCTGGTAATATTTATAATCAATCCCTCGTTGCTGCCAAGATTGCCGAAAAAGGGGAAAAGGAAACCGAAGCATGGCTTAAAGGTTTAGTCAATAATTTTGCCCGCGAACCAGAAGGAGGAGATATTTCTCAAGTTCAAGCGATCGCAGCGGGGGAATGCGATGTTGCGATTGTTAATCATTATTATGTTGCCCGTATGATGCAGTCAGAAAAGCCGGAGGATCAAGAGGTTGTTGCGAATATTGGTGTATTTTTCCCTAACCAAGAAGAAGGAGGTACTCACGTTAATATTAGTGGGGCAGGGGTAGTCGCGAATGCACCCCACAAAGAAAATGCCATTAAGTTCATCGAATTTCTCACTACCCCAGAAGCCCAAGAAATCTTTGCTAATGGTAACAACGAAATTCCTATGGTTGAGAGTGTTGAAGCTAACCCAACAGTTGCTAGTTTTGGAGATTTTGAAGAATCAGAATTAAACGTTGCGGCATACGGAAAAGAGAATCCTGAAGCTGTCAAGTTGATGGATAAAGTAGGCTGGAAGTAAGAGCAAAAGATTCCTCACCTTTAAAGAATTAAAACTTCCCCCAAAAGTGGGGGATTTGAAGTTTTTTAAATCTCTGCCCAAGCCCTTTCTATCAAACGCCTAGCCAAAGTTTGAGTCCCTGTATGTTCATAGTAGTTAGTTGCCATATCGATAAAAGCAGCTACATAATCTAACTTACTATCGGATACCTCAGCAAAGCCACTAATTTTATCCATAACTTTACTTTGGGTTGCACCGCTAGAAGTAACAAAACCACTCATCCAACCCTTAACAGAGTCGAAACTTCTGCCAATAAAATCAAGCTTGCTATCATTGCTTTGACCCGGAATTGAATCTTTAATACTGCTGAAAGTATCATTTTTCTCCAACTCTTTAGGGCTGAGTCGGTTTAAAGCAGCTTGGGTTTGCATGATGAAATCTGGTCCTAAAGGAATTAACCCATCTAAACAAACCAGGGCCGCCATACGCATCAAAGACTCGCCGCTATATTCCCCCAAAGAAGCAACAAAATCCCCAATACTATCTCCAGGAATACCGTTTATTTGGCAAAAAGCAACCAATTCCACCACTAACTTAAGACTTAAATCAATAGTCTGTGCCTTATCAGCTTTGGGAGTAATCTTGCTTAACAAACCCAAAAGCTTAATCTTTTCCCCCACTTTATTCGCTAAAGCGGCGGTAGCCAAAGCTTTATCAGTACGATCTACTGTTTGATATAACCATAGCGCCCTCTGATAACCTTGGGACTTATCGTTATATAACCAAACCGCGCGATCGCCGATTTGTTGAACCATGTCTTCATCAGTTTCTCCAGTAATCTCATGGATAGTATTCTCAAAACCGACAATATTTTCCCACTTACCAGGAACAAAGACATCTAGAGATTTTAAAGCTTTAACGGTTAACCCTCCTTTAGGAAGTTCATCAACCAACTCAAAAATAGGTTTACTCACAATTTTCTCTCCACTTAGTTTACTAATTACTTAATTACTTACTGCTTATTGCAACCGTGCTAAGCCCTTGAGGTCAAACTTACTCAACCAATCTGCGCGATCGCTAGCAGTAAAGGCAGAATTTTTGGAGAGAACTTTAACTTGAAAACGGTCATCTACCAAAAGTGCAGTTGCTGTGCTACCTTGGTTCACCATCGGATAACCAGAAATCTTATCTTTGCTCTTTTGAAATTTAACTGCCGCAGTGGGATTACTAGAAGTATCTGACACACTCAGCAAGGCAACTTCTTGACCATTTTGTTTCAATTTAGCTTGAGCAAAACCTTTTTTCTCTTGGGTATAAACCAAGTTATAGTTTCCACCAGCTTTGGGGAAAAACTTATTAAAATCGCCCCCAGTCTGAGCATCTTTAGCTACTGCCGTTGCCCCTTTTTCGGTACTTTCTTGTTGCGCTTGATCAAAACGCGAAGTCGATTCGGGGGCGCAAGCTGTTGTTACTAGTAATAAAGTTACCAATAGACAAGAAGCTAGGATTTTTTTCCAGCGTGAGATCATCATCAAACTTATCCTCTTTATTGAGCCTATGTTTATAAGTCTTACCTACTATAGAGGCACTTCTGTTATTCCTTCAGCAAGATTGTCAACTAAAGAAGTTAATCTATACCAAGATAGTTGCAGAAATATTCCCTTTTTGCCCATAACCAATACTCTATTTTTTTCCTGGTTATGAAAATGAAGTTAAATTTTGTCAATCACTCTTTTGTGTCTGCTTAGATTAACTATGCGAATCTTAATTTACTCTTACAATTACTTCCCCGAACCCATTGGTATTGCTCCTTTGATGACAGAATTAGCCGAAGGTTTAGCAGCAAGGGGTCATGAAGTTAGGGTAGTCACCGCTATGCCTTGGTATCCCAAAAGCGAAATTTACCAGGAGTATAAAGGAAAATTATATCTTACTGAAGAGCGCAATGGAGTAAAAATTCAACGCTGTTATGTTCGTTCTAGTCCTAAGCGTAGTTTTGTTAATCGTGCTTTATTTGAAGCTAGCTTTGTCTTACTCAGCTTCTTTAAAGCCCTTCAAGGTTGGCGACCCGATGTGCTTCTATTAACTATACCTGGTTTGCCTGTAGGTGTTCCTGCGGCAGCTTTGGGTTGGTTATATCGCTGTCCGGTGGTGTTGAACTTGCAAGATATTTTACCTGATGCTGCGGTTCATGTAGGTTTACTTACCAATCAAAAACTGATTGGCATTTTTGAAAGCTTAGAAAAATTTGCTTACCGTACAGCAACAAAAATAACCGTCATTTCCAACGGCTTTATTGATAACTTAACCACAAAAAAGGTTAATAGGGAAAAAATCAAACTAATTCCTAACTGGGTTAATGTTGATTTTATTAAACCTTTGCCCAAAGAAGATAATTATTTCCGCCGGGATAATAATCTAGAAGGTAAGTTCGTCGTCCTCTATTCTGGCAATATTGCCCTGACTCAAGGTTTAGAAACCGTCATTGAAACTGCTACTCACCTCAAAGAACTTCCTGATATTATGATTGTGATTGTTGGGGAAGAAAAAGCTTTAGAAAGATTGCGCCAGTATTGTCAAAAACTGGGGGCGGATAATGTCTTACTTCTGCCTTTTCAACCTAGGGAGAAGTTACCAGAAATGCTATCAGCAGCAGATATTGGCTTAGTGGTGCAAAAGAGTAATGTGATTTCTTTTAATATGCCCTCTAAGATTCAAGTCCTTTTAGCTAGCGGCAGGGCGATCATTGCTTCTGTACCTGCTACGGGGACTGCGGCTAAAGCCATTGAAGCTAGTGGCGGCGGTATACTTGTTCCCCCGGAAGATCCTCAAGCCTTAGCCGAGGCGATCAAGGCTTTACACTCCGAACCAGATAAAATTAAGGTCTTAGGTCAAAACAGCCGCCAACACGCTATAGATAATTACTCGTTTACCAGCGCTTTAGACCGTTACGAAGAACTTTTTGCTACTTTAATTTAAGAGCTAAAATAAAAGAAATCTCTTATATAGAGACGTTGCTTTACAATGCCTCTACTTCATTCTGGGAAAAAAGTTGAAAAGCTTTATGAGCTGGCATATTTCTTTTATACTACAATTGTCTTAAAGCCCTCATTCCTCCCCTACTCCCTGCCCACTTAACATCATTCACCAAAGGAACTAAAAAACTTAATGTCAGATAACCAATATAAGCTCCATAGTGCATCTACTGTAACCACATCAGAAGCAAAAGCAACAGCAACAGCAACAGATGATAGTCAGCGCTTCGCCCTAAGTATTGCTGAAGCCGCAGATGATCGCAAAGCAGCCGATATTGTTCTTTTGGCAGTAGCTGATGTTTCTTATCTGAGTGATTATTTTGTCATTGTTACCGGTTTTTCTCAAGCCCAGTTAAGAGCTATTTCTGAGGCGATCCAAGCAAGGGTAGAACAAGAATGGCAAAGGCAGCCGATACGTACTGAAGGAAAGACTGAAGGAAGTTGGATTCTCCACGATTACGGCGATGTTATTGTCCATATTTTCTTGCCCCAAGAAAGAGAATTTTATAACCTAGAAGCATTTTGGGGTCATGCTGAACGCATTGATTATTCTGAAAGTGGGCAAGAAAATTAGTAATATTCTCGTTTTGCAAAGTTAAAATTATGAGGGAATCTCCCGTTTCTGCATCTCCTGTACCAACAGAACAACAACCTCTGAATGAATACGAACAACTAAAAGAAGCTTGGTTTTTTCATTGGGTAACCCTAAGTCCTTTTCAGTATGGTAAGAAATTGGCTTGGGTATGGTTTTGGGGTTGGTTATTGGCTGCACCTTTAGTTGCTGCCAGTTTTTCTCCTCGGCAATATCCTTGGCAATTCGCACTTTGGGCTACTGGTGGGGCGCTATTTTTAGTGACTTTAATGGCCATACGCCTTTATTTAGGTTGGTCTTACATCTGCGATCGCCTAACAAAAGAAACAGTTTTTTATGAAGAATCTGGTTGGTACGACGGGCAAAACTGGCGAAAGCCCCCAGAAGTTCTCGCCCGCGATCGCCTAGTAGCTTCCTATCAAGTTGAGCCTATTCTACACCGCATCCAACTTACTTTAGCGATCCTAGCTGCCTTAGCGGGTTTGTGTAGCTTTATTTGTTTCTTATTTACCTAAAATCCGGTTATCAGTTATTGTTTGACTAATGACCGATAATCAATAACCCATGACGAACAAACAATAATGACTAGGGCAAAAAGAACCAAAACTAATGCCATAGAAGTTCATTTACTTCGAGAAGGCATTACTGAATCAATTCATCAAGTTCAAGCCGCAGTTTGCGATGATCGAGGCAGAATCTTATCAGTATCAGGTAGCTACGAAACCTCAGCTTTTATTCGTTCTGCCCTTAAGCCTTTCCAAGCCCTAGCTATTACGAGTAGCGGTATTTTGCAACGCCATGGTTTAACTGATAAGGATTTAGCAATTGTTTGTAGTTCCCATCAGGGTACGGTAGAACAAACCAGACAAGTTTTCAATATTCTCTGGCGTTGTGATATTGATCCTTCCGTTTTACAATGTCCTATTCCTGAAGGTAAGCAGAGTCCTTTAGAACATAACTGTTCGGGGAAACACGCTGCTATGTTAGCGGTTTGTAAGCAACAAAATTGGACTTTCAACAACTATTTAAAACCTTCCCATCCTGTACAGAAATTGATTCTCCGCAAGGTTGCAGAATTATTGGCGATGCCAGGGGATGAATTTATTAGCGCCCGTGATGATTGTGGCGCACCTACCTATGGGATGCAGTTAGGACAAATGGCCGGTTTGTATGGCAAGTTGGCTTCCGGAGATGATCTTTCTTTAGAACGTATTGTCCGGGCAATGACTTATTATCCGACGATGATTGCTGGGGCTGGGGCATTTGATACAGAACTAATGCGCCTCACAGAAGCTGAAATTGTTAGTAAGTCGGGGGCTGAAGGAATTCAATGTATTGGCCGTATTGGTGAAGGTATGGGCTTAGCTATTAAAGTTATAGATGGGGCTAAGCGTGCTAAATATGCCACAGCAATCCATTTGTTACGGCAATTAGGTTGGATTAGCCCTTCGGTAGCAGAAACCTTGGCAGAGAAGTTTATTAACTTGAATGATTATAAGCGTTTAGAGGTGATTGGAGAATTAACAATGCTTTAATCAGGGGTGAGATTTTACAATTAGAATCATTGGATCGCTTGACTAGTTTGAGGATCAAAAAGATGAACCTTTTCTAAATTAATAGAAAGCCATAAAGACTCCCCATTCCTGACAGTATGGTCTGGAGAAATTCTTACCTGTAAAGGAGCTTTGACCCCATTAACTAAATGTACAATCAGATAAGTATCATTTCCTAAAGCCTCTACCAAATCTATTTGCACAAGTAAATTTTTGGTAGCTGGGACACTAACCACAAAATCTTCTGGGCGAACACCAAGCAATAAAGAACGACCATTGTATGGTTGAAGAGATTCTTGCCAAACTTCTGGTAAAGTAAGGCGAAACTGGGGATGGGTTATTAGTAAAGGTGCTTTCACATCCACTAACAGAAAGTTCATGGGAGGAGAACCAATAAACTCAGCGACAAAACGATTAACTGGGTGATCGTAAATCTCTAAAGGTTTGGCTATCTGTTGAATTTCTCCTTTATTCATCACCGCAATACGATCTCCCATAGTCATAGCTTCGGTTTGATCATGAGTAACATAAATTGTAGTGGTTCCCAACTGTTTTTGTAACTTAACTATTTGGCTACGGGTTTCTGAGCGTAATTTAGCATCAAGGTTAGATAAAGGCTCATCCATCAAAAATACTTGAGGATTGCGGGCGATCGCCCTGCCTAACGCAACCCTTTGCTTTTGCCCTCCGGAAAGCTGTTTTGGCAAGCGATTTAGCAAAGAATCTATTTGTAATAATTCCGCTACATTTTGTACCCTTTCTTCAATAACTTTCTCTTGGGCTAATCTGTAACCTAGTCTTTTCGGTAGCGATCGCGCCATTCCTTGGATCAGTTTTTTACCCCAATCTTGAAAGCCTTGGTTAGCCTCCGGAGACATTCGCCGTAGCCCAAAAGCGATATTATCATAAACCGTTAAATGGGGATAAAGGGCATAATTTTGAAACACCATAGCTATATCCCGCTGCTTAGGAGGAAGATCATTAACCAAAGAAGACCCAACGGAGATATTCCCCCCTGTCAACTCTTCTAACCCTGCAATAACCCGCAACAAAGTACTTTTTCCACAACCGGAAGGTCCCACCAAAACCATAAATTCTCCATCTTCTACCGTCAGGTTGATGCGTCGTAAAACGCTAACGGCATTTGATCTTGAACTAGCTTCCTCAATATTTAGTTGCTTCGATGCAGATTTAGCAGTAGTTTTTTCTCTACTGCCAGGAAAACTTTTATAGACATTCTCCAAAACAACTTTCGCCACGTTGTTGCTCTCATTTTATTGGACTTTGAGCTATAGATTACCTGATTTGCACCTCATTTTGGAGTAGTGTTACTAACCCAATCACCCAACTGTCTACCCAACAGAGTGAATAAACCCTTTGTTTTGGTTCTTGTCAAGGGGCTATTTCACGTCAATTGAGTTACTTACCTATTCTCCCACCAATGAAGGCGCAGCACTTTATATGGTTAAGACATAAAAGTTTGAAAGCCCTGCTACAGCTATGTTTAACTCAATCTGTATTCGTAATTTAACCGTCTTAACTATTTTAGTTGCTGGAGTCAGCTTCAGCTTAAGCGAAGTTTACCGTCAGCCCATAGAAGGCATAAAAAGAGAACAAGCATCTCAAATGGGCAAGTTGGTAAAAATAAGATTAGCGATGAAAGCTCAGCAAATGCGTTAATTGTTAATGGCTAATGGCTAATGGCTAATGGCTAGTTGCTAGTTGTTCTCACCCCAGCTCCCTAGCTCCCTAGTAGTCTAACGACAACGCTTACGCGAACCCCATCTCCCTAGCTCCCCACTCCCTCCACCTGTGCTTGACAAGCTTCTGTGGAAACTGGTGCAGCAACAACCTCAACTTGTTGATATCCCGCTGTATTAACCAACTTTTCTATAGTCAATTCTGCTCTTTCATTGGCATCAGTTAATAGCCCTTTATCACAAGCGGTTTCCCTAATCTTCTGAAGAGTTTCTCGCTGTGCCAAAGTTTGTAATTCAGGGGCAACATCAGGCCCTAAATTCAAGAAACCTCGGTCATAATGATAAACTTTGGAGCGGTCTACATCAATCTTACTATCTAAAATTTCTGGGGGAGGTAGTTGAATAGTTACTGTTTCTGTCTCATCAGTATAGGTAACATCTTCAGCCTCAATTTTGCTTAAATCCACCCCGGCCCTAACCTCACCGTGGGCGACATAAAGTAAGGTCGTCGTACCTATGACCACTTCTCCTAACTTGCTATCTTGGCGGGTAGGGACTACCGCTTCCATAGTAAAAATAGCTGTTGTCAACTCACTAGCGCCACGAATCTGTTTAACCACTAAAGTTGGTACATCTACTTCTGGTTCAGATGAGGATAAATTCAAAAAAGCAGCAATATTACCCCAAACATCAGAACCCAATTGCTTAAGTACAAGCAAAAATATAATAAAAAGTAAGACAACGCCGCCTACAGAAACTAATAAAGAATTCTTAACTAAAAAAGAGATTAAATTGCTGTTAGATTCTTTGTGTGGTTGCTGCTTCATCACTTTATACTCCTCTCCCTACTTTTGTGATGATATACTATCTTTTCTAATTTTAGGGAGAGAGAATCTAACTAAGTGTAGGTTTTTTGCAAAGATGAGGTTAAAAAATAAATAATAAATAAAGAGTGCAAAAGTTGTACTGTAATTCCTATGTCTAAAGTTTTAATTACAAATGAAGCACAATAAAACCACATCATCAGAGTCTAAGCTATCCCTTATTTGCGGCATTATTGGTATCTTCGGTTGTTTGAGTGTAGTTGTTGCTGACATAATTGGCATCATCTTGGTAGACAAACACAATCCAATCAGGGAAACAATTAGCGCCCTAGCCATTGAAAAATATGCTTGGGTTCAAGACACTGGCTTAGACCTCTATGCTATTGCTATGATAGCTTGTGCAATTGGGCTTTACAGGTGGAATTTAGGAGGAATAAAATGGAAAATCGGCAACATTCTACTAGGCTTACTTGGTATTGATATTGTCCTAATTGCTGAACATAATCAGTATGCAGGTAGACCGGGAGTAGGGGCTGCTTTACATATCTATTTTGTCTATGCCCTTGCTGTGCTGTTTGCACTTTTAACCTTACTTCTAGCCTTTGGATTGCGAAAACTCGGTGAAAAGTGGTATCGCTATAGTTTGGGTACTTCCTTAGTTTGGACAGTCTTATCTCCGATTTTCTTCTTTGTTCCTACCTCAATAGATGGCGCTTATGAGCGTTTCATCGCTATGATTACCATTGCTTGGGTAATAGCCGTATCTTGGCTACTAATTCAAAGAGGACGGGGAAAAGTAGCTGTCGCCCATAGAAAACTGTGAATACTCCTAGCCACTACATAATCAATCTTGCCCTTTTAGGCAAAACTATTTCTCCTCAAGAAAATATCGCCATTACGATTGGTGCAATTATTCCTGATGCACCGATTTTCCTTTTTTATTTTGTTGCTAAATTCATCCAAAAATTGCCAGATAGCCAAATTTGGTCAGAAGCTTATTATCAACCTTTTTGGCAAAATATAATTTCACTCTTTCACTCTTTTCCTATCGCCTTAATCGGCTTGCTAATTTGCTTAACTTGCGGCTGGAAAACCGGAGCAATTTTCTTTGCTAGTATCTTTTTACATTGCCTTGCTGATATTCCTTTGCACAACGACGACGCACACCGTCATTTTTTCCCTTTCAGTAATTATCGCTTCATCAGCCCGGTTTCCTATTGGGACCCCCAACATTATGGTAAAATTGCCGCTTTCGCAGAATTAACCTTAGTACTCTTAGTCACCCCTTTCGTCTTAACAATTCTCCACTCCTTACCCGCTAAAGTCATCCTAATTATCTTAGATGTGTTAGCGGCAATCGCCTATTTACGCTTCTACGTTTTCCCCTAAAAAAAAGGACAGGTAATTAACCTGCCCTCAATAAGCTTTTTGAAAAAGAATGAACTAGAAATTCATTTCCGCTGCTTGAACTCTTTCGATTTGTTTCTTCTTAATAACCAAGAAGATTTGGGTTAACATAATACCACCGAAGAAAAGCATTAACCATTTAATACGAGTAGGATCTTGTAAGACAATTTCGCTATCTTCTTGACCAAAACCACCCACATTAGGATTAGTAGTTAAAGCTTCTCCTGCTGCTACTTCCTGACCTTCAGCCACAATTAATTCTGGCCCAACAGGAATAGTTTCTACCACAGTTTCGCCATCAGGAGTTTCAACACTAACTTGATAGCCAGTCCCTTCCTCTTTAGCGATTTGAGAAATTGTACCTGCTTGAGAAGACTTATAGACGCTATTGTTGCTAGCATCGCCAGTGGGGTAAATTTGACCTCTACCACGATTTGCTCCTAAGTGGACAGAATATTTGCCAAAATGAATATTCTTATCCTGGGCAGGATCAGGAGAAAGAACAGGGAAGACAACTTCTTGATGTTCTTCACCAGGTAAAGGCCCCACTAAAACCCAATTTTCTTGTTCTGAGTTATAGGTTTGATAATAAACTCCACTAGTTTTTTCTTGGAGTTCTTCAGATAGTCTTTCTGGAGGAGCAATTTTGAAGCCGTCAGGCAACATCAAAACCGCACCCACATTCAAACCACCTTTAGACCCATCTCCCAAAACTTGTTGGGAACTGAGGTCATAAGGAATTTTGACTACTGCTTCAAATACAGTGTTTGGGGCCACTGCAAGGGGAAGTTCAACCTCTGCCTCTTTTTCTGCCAAATGACAGTTGGCACAAACAATTCTCCCGGTGGCTTCACGGGGAGTTTCTGGGGCGGTTTGCTGCGCCCAAAAAGGATAAGCTGCTGCTGAGTCGGGGTAAGCAAAAATACCAGTGAACAATAAAGCAAAAGCTGCAACAGCTAAAATTGTTCTGATTATGGACTGCTTACCAGTTCGCCAAATTACTGATAATGAAGGTGTTCTCATCTGCAAGCAAAAAAAATCAAGAGTTAGAAAAATTAGTCAATTTTAAAAATTAATTTCAGCGATCTTATGACTAGCGATCGCAATTTTATGAGGATGATTTTAGGACCACCAAGGTTTCTTACCAGTACGGAAATCCTCTTCTTTCCAAGGGCTAAAGACAACTTTGTCGTCTTCAGTAACATCAGCATGGGCTAAAGCTAAGGATAAGGGGGCAGGGCCTCTAACCACTTTACCTTCAGCATTGTATTGAGAACCGTGACAAGGACAAATAAACTTGCCTTCATTACCATTCCAAGGCACAACACAACCAAGGTGAGTACAAACAGCACTAATGCCATAGTTAGTGATTGTGTTGTCTTCGCTAATCACAATGTAAGTAGGATCACCCTTTAATCCTTGGGCTAATTCCCTTTCACCAGGATTGTGGGTAGCAAGGAATTCACTAGCAGAAACATCATCACCTACAGCGTCCTTCGCTGTAACACCGCCCCCAGCACTACCGCTTGCTGGGGGAGTAAAATATTTCACTACAGGATAAAGCGCACCTAAAGCTACGCCTGTGGCTGACCCGAAAGTCAGAAGATTCATAAATTGCCTACGTCCCATGCCAGGGACATCGGAGGAACCAGAAAGTTGAGCCATAACTAAACTATAAACTATATACTTATGTAAAGAATTCTGAGTTGAGCCTCAAATATTCTTAATTTTCCTTTAACGACAAATGTACAACTAGCAAGGATCTAGCAGGATTATGATAATCTTTGTCTTTAAAAAGGTTTACATCTTCTGTATTAGATTATTACAGAAAAGTTGCCTAGATGTACTGATTAATTGAGGAATTAGCCCTTAATTTAAAGATTTAAGGAAGAATAATGAATTTACTATCAACGGGTACGGTAGGACTCGAACCTACGGCAAACGGATTAGAAATCCGCTACTCTATCCACCTGAGTTACGCACCCAAAGCTTTGCTTATCCCCATCAGGCATTGTATCTGTGTAGAGCAGGATAAAGCAATAGTTTCACAATTATAGTTTTAGTTTTCTCCTTTATTCTCTTCAGCTTGCCTAATGTCAAGTTAAACTAAAAACCAAACCATAACAGTTGCTTAGATAGTATAGGTTATAACATAGGGCTTGAAACTGCTAGATTAACAATCCCAGCAGTCACGCTATGACATTTAAAAACAGAGGGTAGGTTGGTTAACTTAAACTAGGTTATCCCCTTAACCCTGTCGATCCTGTCAGGAGTCATTTGCTAGTATCATGTTTATTCTTAAAAGGCAGGATGTTGAAATCTCTAGCATTCAGCACCCCAAGCGAGATCAGCAAATTCCCATTCTTAATTATCAGGGACAAACATTTCGTTTGATTAAAGCTTTCCCCGCTAGTCAAGCTGAAGAAGCGAAAAACTTCTGGCGTGACCTCACAGATAATCAAGGCAAATTCTGTGTTTTGCTTGAAGAACCAGAACGCCATAGCATCTGGGGTAAAGTTAACTTAGAGCAGTTGGGAGATGATGCTGGTGGTGCAGGGAAAGTAGTTATTCCCTTCACTCAAGCTTGTCTGCTTTTACTGCAAACTGTTTATATTGATGTTGAAGATTTGTTAGGAGGGAGACAAGCAAAACTGTTTCAGCAGGATCTTGCCAGTGTCTTTCAACAGTGGAAATTTCCTCAAGCTGATTCTCCTAAAGCGGTAAACGACCTCTTAACGATTGATCCTTTAACCAATCTCCCCATACCTCCTTGGGAAGAACATCACTTAATCACTCTTTTACAAGAACTTCATCGTTTAGGTAAAGAATATTTCGGTAACGATAATTTTGCTGAAGGAGTGGCAGAAATCCTAGAAGATATGCCAGATAATGAACAAACCCAGTTTATTAATTGGCTCAATCAATCCCCCCTAGGCAAACTGTGGCAATAATCAAACCTAGCTTTTTCCTTAATGTGCATCTTTGTGAAGTCTTATGAGACGCTCTGCCAAAAAAACATCGGGGTTACAAGAACTCGCGAGCGGCCAGAATATAGTTTATGCGGGTATTGCCTGGGCCATTTTTTCTTTATTGTTCTTTTTATTGTTTAGCACTCCCATTCCTGAGCAAGATAATCCTTTTTGGTATTTGTTTGGTACATACATTTTAGAATGTGTACCTTTTTTAGCTGCGGCCTTACTATGTTTTCGTAATTGGCGCAGTCCGCAAATTGCCAGTGGTAGAAATGTCTGGTTAGGCATAGGCTTAGCTATGGCTTGTTATTTAGTAGGGAACTTGCTCTTTGGCTGGTGGGAATTACACTGGAATCTTGATCCCGACGTTTCTCCTGCCGATTTGTTCTATATAGCTTTTTACCTCTTCATTAGTTGGGGTATGATTTTAGCTGTACTACCTCGGCGCTTAAACTTAGAAAAGTGGCAGTGGCTAACTGTAGGAGGAATTGCGGTGGTAGGTATCGCTTTTGCTGCTTTGGTTAGTTGGGATGCCCCAGCAGAAGCCACTGAGGTACATGGCTGGAGTGGTAAGGCAACCACACAATTAGTTGCACAAGCTCAACAACCGGCCCCCTCTCCTAGTGTTTCTCCCCCTTCTCCGGCAACTCCAGCTACACCTACGGCTTCTCCTACACCAGTTATCGAGGAGGAAGCCGAGTCGGCAACCAGCGCCCCTGTTTGGGTTCAATCCCTTAATGACTCCTTAGAAAAATTATCCAAGCCAGTAAATTTATTTTATGTAGTGGCAGATGTATTTTTGTTGATTGTTGCTACGACTTTACTACTAGCTTTTTGGGGTGGTCGTTTCTCCCAGTCTTGGCGCACCATTGCAGCAGCAACTTTAGCTTTATACATAGCTGATATGTGGTTTAAATATACTGCCACCCTACCCGATTATGAAAGTGGCAGTCTACTAGAGGTGTTTTATGTCTTTAGTGCTGTATTATTTGCTATCGGAGCGGCCCTAGAATATGATATATCGAGCCGTTCTCGTCGGGGTGGTCGAGGTAGGCGCAAACGGGGCTAAGTGGAGATAGCATGAGTCCAAGAAAACTTACTGACACTAACAGAAACGAAATTCTCGACTTATATCGAGATACAGGAGAGACGACTTCAACCTTAGCGGAGCGCTATGGTGTAAGTAGTTCAACCATTAGCCGTTTTCTTAAAAGTAGGCTATCAGAGTCTGAATATGAAGAGTTGATTCAGCAAAAACGCCTGAGTCGAACTCCTGGCCGAGATACTGATTCTCCCAAAACTAACGAGGAAGAAAAACCGTCCCAACTAGATAATGATGTTCCTGAAACAAATGATGAGGAAGAAAAACCACTTCAAGTCGAAAAGCTGAAGCTGAAACCTAAGCAGGAGCCTATATTAGCAGAAGAAAAAACCTCTGAAGAAAAAACGACTAGTTCTCCTCGCCGTCGGCGACGACGCTCTTCTGTAGAAGAAGAACAACCAACTCCCCAAACCCAGCTTAAATTACCTGTCTTTACTGAGGATGAAGATGAGGAAGATGAAGATGAAGATGAGGACAATAATGATGATTTAGCTGTTCTCGAAGAAATGTTGGGTGAAGACATCTCTGACGATGATGATGATGATTGGGATGAGGACGATGAAGACGATGAAGATAGCGCAGATGATAAGGCTGTTTATCAACTTCGCCCTCGTTCAACGGAGGTTAGCATATTTCCTATTTCCGAAGCTGCTTTACCAAAAACCTGTTATGTGGTTATAGATAGGGCGGCGGAATTAATTACTCGTCCTCTCAAAGAATTTAGGGATCTTGGTCAAATTCCTAAAGAGGAAGTACAACAAAGGACTTTACCTGTTTTTGATAATCACCGAGTGGCAAGGCGTTTTTCCAATCGCTCTCAACGGGTAATTAAAGTTCCCGATGGTGCTATGTTGCAAAAAACCAGTTCCTATTTACAAGCTAAAGGTATTAATTTATTGCTTATTGATGGTCAGGTTTATAAAGTTTGAGCGAGAGGGAAAAAGCACAGACATTGACAAATGTTGAATGTCAAATGCTAAATGCTGAAGGTTATGGTCTTGTGTTGGTAACAGCTTCTAGCCAGGAAGAAGCTGATGCCATTGCTACCTCTCTGGTTGCTAATAAGTTAGCTGCCTGCGTAAGTATAGCTCCGATTCGCTCCCTCTATATCTGGCAAGGGGAAGTTCATAATGAGCAGGAATGGCAATTAACGATTAAAACCCATTTACGGAAGTTTAAGGAAATAGAAGAACAGGTTCGTACTATCCATTCCTACGAAGTTCCAGAAATAATTGCTATACCAATTGTGGCAGGTTCCCAACCTTACTTAAATTGGCTTGCAGAACAAACCGAATCTAACTAATTTTTCCTAGAATCCAAGCTTATACTAACTGGTTCTTCTTTTTAATAGTCCTTGTAATAGTATGGGAGGGGGAGATTGGGTAGTGAAGTGGTAACTGGCGTGGGCCCCGTTGGGGTAGAGGAAAGTACAAATTACTGAAACTTCAGGATTGTATTTAATTAGCAATTCTTGTAAACCAGCTTCTTTCCAGTCGCTAATGGTTAAGGGGATGGTAGTCATCGTCTTAAATTTGAGTTGCCAGTTTTCTAAGGTTTCAAGATTTTGCTCCAATTGCCTCAGAATAATCAGAGTGCCTTTTTCTTTTGCTTCGGTGTAACCTTGATAGGCGATCGCACCGAAATAATCTGCATGGGCTTCGATGACCTTGATTTGTTGTTCTTTTGACTCTAATGGCGTAGGCATAATCTCGTGTATTCGGTGGATGTTGAAAAAAATTCCTCTGGAGGATGACTTTTCTCTCCATCATAGGAATTAGGGAAAATCCACGCAATCCCCAATTTCAAAACGATCCCAACGGAAGTTAGTTAGTAAAGGGTCAATTTTTTGCTCCCAAACCAAGTCAGCTATTAAACTTGCTGTAATAGGGGCAAGGAGAATACCATTGCGGTAATGTCCTGTAGCTAGGGTAAGATTCGGCCAGGGGCTAGTACCTAAAATAGGCAATTCGTCAGGGGTGGCAGGGCGATATCCCCACCAAAATTCTTGGATAGGGAAATTTTCTAGGGGGGGATAAAGGCGAATGGCTTGGGTAAGTAATTGTTGGATTCCTGATGGGGTGTTGTGAGGAGTAAAACCGACATTTTCTGAGGTGGCTCCAATGACAATTAAACCATCTCGCCGAGGGACGATATAAATTTGCTGCCCAAATAGTACTTGTTTGAGGGGGAGTTTTTCTTTTCCTGGGGGAACTTTAACCGAAAGCATTTGCCCTTTTTTAGGATAAATGGGCATGGGTAAAAGTTGTTGACTCCAAGCCCCTGTAGCGAGGATATAATGTGAACCTTGAATCAAACCTTGGTTGGTTTTTAGGGCCACAACTTCTTTGCGGGGAGAGTTGAGAATTTCTTTAACTTCGACTCCTTCGTGCCAGTTAATCCCTAATTCTTGAGCCGCAACTCTTAGTACTTTCATTAAGGCACGACGATTATCAACCTGTCCATTTTGGGGATACCACCAACCCCCGACTACATCTGCCCCTAAGTTGGGTTGGTGTTGACTAATTGCTTCTTGATTGAGCCATTGGCGAGAGGAAGAATCTGTTTGGAGGGTATTAACAGGCGAGTCTTCTTGATAAATAGGAGCGAGAATACCGCAATTCCAGTAACCTGTATCCAATCCGGTAATACTTTCTAACTTTCTTGTCCAATCTTTGTACATAGAAAGACTGGAATCGCACAACTCTAACATCGGGCTAGGGGGGATTTGTTCCGCTTGGGGGGCTAGCATTCCCGCCGCAACATGACCTGTGGCTTCTTGGAAGCTGCGACTAAGGACTGTGACACCAACACCCCGCAATTTTAGTTCAATGGCGATAGAAAGCCCAATAACGCCGCCACCGACAATAATTACCTCACCCCTAGAGCTAATACCCTTTACCATTGCTCACCAGTTATACGTAAAGATAATAGTAATCAATTGTAAGGTGCTTTGAGAATAAACAAGGTTAGGATTTTGTTCTCCTTTTTCTACTCCTTTGGGCATACTTGACTGCCTCTTGCTACTACCTTTACTTATTCTTTTCCACCTTTAACCTCATCGTTTCTCTGTTTGTGCTTTTTTACTCCTTGTTTTTTCTCTTCATGAATAATCCAGGTTAACTGGCTGCAACTAGATAAAAACACAACAAGAATGCTAGAAATAGTCAAGCATTTACCAGGTTTCATCACAGGGCTGATAGGAGCAAAGTATTTTTGTGCTTTTAAGGTTGCGTAGGCAAAGCCCATTGTGGGTATCGCACTCTTCTTAATGTTTACACCAAGCATGGGTTTATAAACCATTTTTAGAAGAGTCACGTGCTAATTTAGCCAGTAATTTTCTACGGTTGTTGATAGCTAGTTCAAAGTCAGGCTCAATCTCTAATGCTTTTTCATAGGATTTTAATGCTTCATCAAATCGTTCTAGTTTTTCTAGTGTCCAACCTCGACTATTCCAAGCTTCATAAAAATCAGTTTTAATCTCTACAGCTTTGTTCAAGGAAGCTAACGCCTCTGAGTATTTCCCTGACCTGAATAACGTCAAGCCACGATTATACCAAGCAGCATAAAAATCAGGTTTAATCTCTAAAGCTTTGTCATAAGAAGCTAATGCCTCATTATACTTCTTAAACCTGAATAACTGGAGGTTGTTGCCCGTGTAAATAAACTAAAATTTCCAGCAATGCCTTAGCCAGTTGCTGCACTTCTTCCTCACTAAAAGTTCTGCCACTTTTCAAGCATTCTTGTAAAGATTTAGCTGGTATATAACTTTGCACCAAAGCAAAGCCTTTACCTATTGATGTATCGATGTCAAAGTAATCTAAGTATTGAGGAATAGCTGGATGGGAAAGGCGTTGTAAAGTTTTGGCTTCTCTTTCAAAAAGCTTCCAATCTTCCCATTGACAATCTTCGCCAAAAGTTAGTAATTTAATCACTACTAATTCTTTAGTTTCTAAATCATGTGTTAAAAATGTACGCCTTCCAGAATTTTTAGCTATTTGTTTTTTAATAACATAACGTTCCTTTAGAACCCGCCGCGTCATTTTCGATGCTCCTCTTAATCACAATTATTATTGTGTAATTGGTAAATCTAAGCATTCACTAAGTTCATTAGCAATCCAATTAACTTCCCTCTCACGAAGGTGTAAAGTAGGAATTTTTAATAAATGTAGCCCTGCCCAAATCTTAATATTGCAACGGTTATATGATCTACGTTTAGATTGCATCCAATATTTAGAAATTTCTAATTTATCAATAGCTTTCCTTGGGATAGGAAACTTGTTATTAAGCTGGATTTTTTGTCTATCAATTCGTAATCGGGTGTATTTTGGAAAACAATCAATTACTGTTTTTCCTATCAGTAAAAAGCAACTTAATAACAAGACACCAAATATTCCCATAAATAAACTAGCAAAAAATTCTTCAATAGTAAAAAAAGCGAAGATAATGGAGGCACTGATTATCAGAAAAATTGCAAAATGAGGGAAACATAGAATACAAAAAATAATATATTCAATTAGTTTAAAAATATTACTGTTATTATTATAAGGAGAAACAATGATTTCCAAACAATTTCGACTTTTCTTTACTTGAATTTTGTTGTTATATGGCTTGCTTGGCAATAAAAGTGTTTCTTGACTATCTTCATGGTAAGAACTTTTCAAAATATCTAACGCTTCTTTAGCAGAACTTAAACGCTTGTTTAAATCCGGTTCAATTAACAAGTTCAACCAATTAACAAAAGCTGTACTAAGATAAATTTTAGGTCTAAACTTAATACGTAAATCTTCCTGGGGTAACTCTGCTGGATGGGTTCTTGTTACTAAATAAACTAATGTTGCACCTAAACTATACAAATCTGAAGCCGGAACCGCCCGCCCACCAAATTGTTCCGGGGGCATATAGCCATAGGTTCCTACCACAGTAATTGTGCTACCTTCTGTGGCTGCCAAGGTTTGCACAGAACCAAAATCGACTAAGTAAACTTCTTCAATGCTATCTCCCAATAAAATATTACTGGGCTTAATATCCCGATGAATTACTGGGGGACTTTGTTGATGCAAATAAATCAAGATTTCTAGCAAAGATGTTGCTAATTGCTGTATCTTTTCTTCATTAAAAATACGTCTCTCCTCTACCCATTCAGCTAAAGATTTCGCTGGTATATAACTTTGTACTAAAGCGAAGCCTTTAGTTTTACGGGTTTGAAACTCAAAGTAATCTAAGTAACGGGGAATAGCAGGATGAGAAAGAGATTGTAACGCTTCTGCTTCCCTCTCAAATAGCTTAAGATCCTGCCATTGCAAATCGGCATTAAAAGTGAGGATTTTGATAGCAACTAATTCTTGGGTTTGTAAATCCTTCGCCAACAAAGTGCGCCGCCCCGCATTTCTACCAAGTTGCTTTTGGATAGCGTAACGTTCTTTTAAGACTTTATTGGTCATATTCCTGCTCCTAGAGCGAGGGCATATCTTCTCCTACAATAGTACCTTGGGAAATTATCTTCACAAGAATGATATTCCGAAAGACAGAGATGAGAAATAGCTAGGCTTTAAATCCCTTTTTAAACCAAGAAAATTGCCTATTTTCTCACTGATCCTACAAGCATTGGCTATGAAAAAGTAATTCTGAATTCTAAAATTTTAGCGACTAGCAATTAGCAATTAGCAACTAGCTAATTGCTAATTGCAATAAAGTTGGTGGAGAATAAGGTTATTATTCTCTAACTCCCTAGCTGGCGATCGCAATTTAACCAAAACCTTTGCCACGACTGTTAGAAGGTACAGTCAAACAATCTTCCAACTGTTTTCGCAAGCGATCAATATCTAAATTTTGCCCAATTAAGACAATTTGGTTGATGGGGTTTTCGATTTGTTCTTCATCTTCGATGGTGAAACGCTTACCGCTCAAATGAAAAATATGACGATGGGGACTTTCTTGGAACCAAAGAATACCTTTAGCACGAAAAACATTCACAGGTATTTTGTTATCAAGAAAATGCTGGAATTTTCTCAAAGAAAAAGGTTGCTCACTTTCAAAAGAAAGAGAGGTGAAACCATCATTTTCTAAGTGATGAGAGTGGTGATCGTGGTCATGATCATGATCGTGATGATTATGGTCATGTTTAGCTTCAGTTTCTTGGAGATAGTGGTCAGATTCAAAAAGACCAACACTAAGAATTAATGGTAAAGAAACTTGAGATTTTTGAGTGCGGATAATTCTCGCATCGCTTTTAATATCTCTAATTTTTAACTCTAAAGAATCAACATCCCCTTCATCAACTAAATCCGTTTTGTTGAGGAGAATTACATCTCCATAAGCAATTTGGTTATAAGCGGCTTCGCTTTCAAATTGGTCTAGACTAAAGTTTTCCGCATCTACCATGGTAACTATAGAATCAAGGCGAGTCATATCTCGCAATTCTGTTCCCAAGAAACTAAGGGCAACAGGTAAAGGATCTGCTAATCCAGTAGTTTCGACCACGATATAATCTATTTCTTCTTTACGTTCTAGAAGTTTATAGACAGCATCAACCAAATCATTGTTGATGGTACAGCAAACACAGCCGTTATTGAGTTCCACCATATCATCATCGGTACTGATAATTAGCTCGTTATCAATACCAATTTCACCAAATTCATTAACCAAAACCGCTGTTTTTACACCTTGCTGGTTAGTTAGGATGTGATTGAGTAAAGTGGTTTTACCGCTACCCAAAAAACCAGTGACGATGGTGACAGGTAAACTACGTTCTGGCTGAGCTAAGATTCCAGAAGAGCTAGTTTGAGTATCTACAGAAGACATAGGAAGTATTGAGTTAGTAAGATAGGGGCTTTAATGAGCAAAGATTAATTTCCTGAAGGAATATAGACTGAAGGTAAACAAATGAGATTATCTTCTTCTATAGCAATTAAACCTTGTTGTCGGAGTTTACCCATTAAGCGGGTTACGGTGACACGGGTAGAACCAATAGCACTACCTATTTGAGCATGGGTTAAAGGATAGGGCAAGCAGTGACCATGTGGTGTTGATTCGCCATACTCTTCTACCAAAAGGGTGATAAAGCCTAATAGTCGGTCAATAGTTCTCCTTTGTCCTAAAGTGCTTAACCACAAAAGTTTACGCTGATGTTGATAACGAAAGGCATCTAAAACTTCCCGGCGGAATTCTGGCCAGTTGTCTAAATCATGCCAATACATCCAAACTACTTTAGTTTGCTCAACATGGGCGTAAGCTTGCAAGGTGAAAGGAGAATGGGTAACAATTTCAAAGGGTTGGCTAATACCCACAAAACCCAAAAAGGCTTCTTCAAGCTTTTGGTTTTGTGGATTTTTACTATCACTGTCGTTAGCAGTTCCCACTAGACGAATAGCCCCCTTTTCTACTAAGTATAGTAGTCCTGGACGGGCGGGAATCTGCTCGTCTTTGTTGAAACTCCTGTCTCGGTAATGGGCCTGCGCCCAGGTAAAAATGTGTTGCCAGGTTGAAAAGTTATGAGATGCCTCTGGTGGCTTAGTCGAAGAATGCATAAGTAGAAATTTAGTTGGAATAACAGCTTATCAGATATTTTCTATGGAATATAAAGTAACAAAAAATACTGCTTTGCGGTGTTTTCCGTTAAGGGTTGTATTAAAAAGTTGCCTTATGAAGCACTTGTTACAGGAAAAATTGTTATTAACTTTAGAACAATGGTTACAATGGCACGACCCTACTGTGACCCTTAATTATCCCTTATCTAGACTCACACTGACAAAAATTTCTGGGCAGAGATTAAATGCTTGGGGTATTGTTTATCGTTGCGGAATCGCTTTTGGGTTGGCTAACAATAGCAATTTACCAGTTATAGAAGTGGCTTGCCAGTTGGCTCAAATTTTATCTCAAGAAATGGAGATATCTCCAAAGCAGCCTAGTTTAGAGTTTACTGTTCGAGTAATTAACCCAGGATGGCTTGATTTTTATTTAGAGGAGAGAGGATTAGCTCTGTGGTTGGATAAGTTACCTCAACTTTTACCTACCTTAAAATTAAACAAGGATCAAAAGCAAGTTAGTCTGTTCGCTCTTGAGTATGCCCATGGTCGCTGTCATTCTTTACTAAACTTAGGAAATAGTCAGGGTTTGATTAAAATTAATTCTCATCAAGAATGGTTGGAACCTTTGCCGATTCCCTGGTTAGATACTAATGGTAATTTGAGGTTGCGAGATTTAGCGGAGCAAAAGTTGATTGAACAATTGATTACAACTGCCCATGCTGACTCTAATTGGGTTAAGTCAGCAACTCATTTAAGTGAGTCTATGCTTGATTTTCATCGCTACTGTCGTATCTGGGGAGAAGTGAAAGAAACGAACCTTCCCTTAGCCCAAGGAAGATTAGGCTTACTTTGGCTGGTACAACTATTTCTCAAGTATTTACTAGACAATAAACCTTTGTAAAGCAGATATATAGCAATTCTCTTACTTGTAATATTAAATAGAAAAAACAACGCTACAGATAAATCACTTTCGTATCGCTCATTTCTCGTCAATCCTTCTTCTAAATTTAATTTTAGGAAATGTCTTCCTTATATTTGGTTAGCAAATCTGGTAAATAATCATAACCATCAACCCCAATTATGGGAATGATTTTAGAACGTTGTTGTGCTAACTTTTCAGTAAAAACTTCTTCCCCTAAATGCCCTTGTAAAATAGTCATCAACCCTGCTGCTTGTCGCCATTCTCGTGAGGAGATTTGTTCTAAAAGGTACATAGCAAGACAGCCTGTAAAAATAGCGTTTCCTGCATCTTGCAAACTATGATAGGCTTCTGCTAAATAAGTAAAATTGAGTCCTTGTAAATATAAATCTCCAGAAACTTGGGCAGATTGGATACCTTTTTCTAAATAACTAATTGCTGTGGCTGGTTTTTCTAAAACCACGTAAGCAATACCCAAACTATTAAAACAAAGGGCCTGACTTTGGCGATCGCCTAATTTTTCTGATTGTGCTAAACCCTGTTCCAAATAATTAATTGCACTTTCATAAACTTCTGGTTCAAGACGTTCAGTTTCCCTAGCAGAAAATACTTCGCTGTAACCTAAATTCGCTAAAGCATTAGCTTCTCCTAAGCGATCCCCTGTTTGACGAGCCATGATTAAAGCCCGTTGGCTATAATTAATTGCTTCGCTATAACTTTGCTTAATTACATAGGTGCGACTAAGGTGGTTGAGGTTAGCAACTTCACAAGGACTATCTTTGGCTTGACGAGAAATTTCTAAAGCTTCTTCATAAAATTCAACTGCTTTGTCATAGCGTCCCATGGTTGCACTAGAATAGCCTAATAAAGTTAAAATGCGCGCCTTTTCTTGGGTTTTTTCTACTTGTTTCAAGGGCTGATCTAAATAGTTAATAGTTTCTTGGAGATAACTACCCTGAAAAGAAGCAAACATCCCCCCATATAAAGGAAAATCTTCTCGTTGAGAAAAGGTACGCAAAATTTGTAACATCATTTGAAAAGAAGCACGGGCGAAGGTAAAATCTCCGGCATAATCGAAACATTGAGATAATTGCGCCCAAACCCAAGCAAAGGTAAGAAATGTAGAAATAGATATTTTCTTACCAGCTTTCCCATCATAGGGTTGTTTATCAAACCAAGTAACTAAACCCCGTTGCACATATTGCAACATTAAAGCTAATTCTACCCAAGCAGCGAGATCCGCTTCCCTTAATTGAGGAGTTAATTCTTCCAAGGACTTTTGGTGGGCAAGGGTGGCAAACAACTTTTGGGGTAAGGGGCTAGCCACTTTCTGACTCCAAAAAGCCCAAGGGCCGCGCTGTTGAGGAAAATCTCCTAACCCCAACTGGCTACGATTTTGTTCATAAATCCAACCAATTAAATGCCCTTCTAAACTAGAAAAACTCTTTAAACCTCTTTCAATACCTGTGGCTATTTGCTGTAATTCTCTCGCGGTATCAGCTTCACCGCTAGATTCTCCTTCCTGTCGCAAACTATTAGCTAATTGCTTCAGTTGTTCTGGAGATAAAACTTGATTACGGTTAGGATCAACTACTACTAACAATTCCTGTAACCTTGTCTGGCTTTCTGCTGAGGCAATTTGCTTAACTGCGGTGTTTACCCCTTCTTGGTCTTGATTTTCTCTTTGCCAGCGTTCCCATTGCCCTTGAATCGTCTGTAAAGCCCTCATAACGCGGGTAGCCTTTAGCTTCACTTCCAACTGGGCTTCTGTGGCTTCTAAACGTTCTTGTAAACAACGTTCAAAGATTTCCCCCGTACCGCTACTAACTCCTTTCACCAGCATTCTATATACCTGCTCTTTGGAGCGGATTTTTCCTTGTAAGGTGGTATCAACAATATCATCGATTAGTTGTAAGTAGCGATCGCGTAAGGAAGTCGATTCTGGCATATTTATCAGTTAGGAAGGGAGTAGGGAGTAGGGAGTAGGGAGCAGTTACAAACTCTGAATGGGTGAGTTCTTAGAATTGAATGTAATAATAGGTAACATATTTACTAATTTACTAACAACTTATGAGTCCTGCCAAGAAATCTACATCTCACCAGAGGACAGTTATTGTTTAGTAATCAACCTCAACGCTTTCCAGCAGAAGAACTATAACGAACCTTGTCAACTTTTCTCTACAAGGCAACATTCAGATATCCAACCGCTCATCACCTTAGCATATGCCTAACGAAGAACAACTGCACGAGAACTCCGTTAATCAAACCGTTGAGCCAATTTTAAACCAGGTAAACACTATTACCACTGAGATTAAAACAAATCTCAATCTTATCGAAGAACCAGAAAAAGCCTCTGGAACAGTAACTGAAGACACCAAACTAAACTTCTGGCAGCTTTGGAATATGAGTTTCGGCTTCCTGGGCATTCAGTTTGGTTGGGGCTTGCAAATGGCAAATATGAGTGCCATCTTTGAACAACTTGGTGCAGAAGCACACCAAATCCCGATTCTTTGGATTGCTGGCCCCATCACCGGTTTAGTTGTCCAACCTATTGTCGGGAGTATGAGTGATAATACTTGGGGGCCTTTGGGTAGGCGTAGACCTTATTTTTTATTCGGAGCAATTTTTAGTTCCCTGGCTTTAGTTTTAATGCCCCACTCCTCTACATTATGGATGGCTGCCGGACTACTTTGGTTATTAGATACCTCCGCTAATGTCAGTATGGAACCATTCCGGGCTTTTGTGGGGGACTTATTACCAGAAAAACAGCGTACCAAAGGCTTTGCTATGCAAAGTCTTTTTATCGGTTTAGGAACTGTTTCCGCCTCCTCTTTACCCTGGATTTTGAATCATATTTTTAAGATTTCTAGTCTTAGTAGTCCTGAAAAAGCGATTCCTTTAACCGTAGAGTTATCCTTTTATGCTGGGGCGGCAGTTTTTTTAGGAAGTGTTCTCTGGACAGTATTAACTACTAAAGAAAATCCCCCTGAAAATATACGTGCCTTCCAAAAAGAACAAAACAAACGCAACGGCTTTTTAGATACTTTCCAAGATATAATTTCCGCTTGGCAAGATATGCCCCCCAAGATGGCTCAACTCGCTTGGGTACAGTGCTTTACTTGGTTGGGGATGTATTGCTTTTTCCTCTATTTCCCCCCTGCTGTAGCCCGTAATATCTTCGCAGCAGCTAGCCAAGCTGATGCCCTTTATGCTGAGGGAATTGAATGGGCAGGAATTTGTATTGCTGCTTATAACTTTGTTTGTATGGGCTGTTCTTTTCTGTTACCTCGGTTAGCAAAGGTAACAGATCGTAAGGTAACTCACGGCATTTGTTTAATGTGTGGTTCGGTGGGTTTAATCTCCTTAGCTTTTATTGATAATCAATATTGGTTATTATTACCAATGGTTGGGGTTGGTATTGCTTGGTCAAGTATTTTAGCGATGCCCTATGCTATGTTAGTTGGTTGTTTGCCCCCAGAACGTAGCGGCATTTATATGGGGATTTTCAACTTTTTTATTGTTTTGCCAGAAATCTTAGTTTCTTTAGGTTTCGGTTGGGTAATGGAAAATGTCCTCCATGATAATCGCCTTATTGCAGTGGTTATTGGGGGAGGGTTTCTCTTTATTGCAGCTTTGTTAACTCAGCGAGTAGAAACTACTAATGGCTAAGAAGAATAAGTTAGGTTCTAACTTAGGAATTAACGCGATGTGCAACTAAATTTAATCACGAATAATGCCAGCAAACTGTTCCGGTAAACCAACTTCTTTGGGCTTAACAATTTCCCCATTAAAACCCATTGCTTGATTTTCTCCTACTGTTCTTGCTTTAGCTACGGCTGTCCGGAGTTTGGCATAATCTAATTCATCTTCTATTCCTGCTACCAGATAAATAATTAATTTACTAGCTAAATCCTTACCAGAAATTTGAATTCGCTTCTTTTGAGGATCATACAAAACCCCATACCAAGGAGAGGAGGGAAATTCCATACCGCTAAATCTGCCTTGTTTGTCGTATTGACGCAGTTTGCTGAAAATAGTTTTCAGTTTTAACTTCTTTTTGGTAACTAAAATTCCTAACGCCTGTACTAAAGCAATTTGCCCTACCGGGCGAAAGAGGATGTTCGCTTCTCCTTTTCCCTGTTCATGACTAAAACGGCGTAGTTGAGGCGTGTCTGCGCCTTTTTCTAATTTTTTATAGCTGGGTAGGGTGGCGAGGTTATCGAAAAGCTTAGCTAACTCTTGAGATCCTAACTCTAACTCTTCATCTTCAGGACGTAGGGGAATTAAACCTTTTTCTAGCGGTTGCCAGTGGGGAAATTTTGGTTTTAAGTAAGCCTCCGCCATATCTTTCAGGGCTTGGAGGGTGGTTAACACTGTGGCTTTGGCTGCAACGGTGGCACTATCCCAATTAACACGGGGATTGCGCCCTTCTTCTTCCCTAAATAGGGGATGGGTGACAGCAATGTTCCTCGCAACAATGGAAAAGCCATCATCTTCATTTAATAAAGCAAGTTGCCCTTTGCTGAGGTTAATAGACATGAGATTGACATGGACGAAAATGGAACGCACTCTTCGTCTTGCTTCTTCCCTCGTTTCCCCTTTAACTACAGCCGGGATAAATTCAATACCAATGTTTTCCTGTGCCAGGTTTTGTAAGTAAGCAGGATCAAGGTTATATTCTTTACTTAAGTTAGCGATGGTAAGAACTGTTCCTGTAGGTTTTTTGTACTTATTATATTTGGTCAACTGTCCGGTTTTCAGCAACTCCATCAACCCTTGAATGCCCATGAGTCTGTGTTGCCCATCAAGGGCAAAGATGGCGATGTTTGCAGAAATATCCAGAAATCCTAGCTGACCTTTTTCATCTAAAGCTGTGAAGTTAGCGGCTGAATGCAAAGCCCTTTGTTGCTGCCAAGTTTCCGCTTCAGGATCATCTACCCAAGGTGGGCTGAGAACAACCAGGAGGGCAGGAAATTTGTGATGTTTGCGTACTGCTAAATACTGTGCCAATAAAGCTTGTCGCGACCAATCCAAAGGACGCTGTTGCAATTGTTCGATGGTGGTAGCATCCCGAATTATATTGTTGGTTTTTGGGTCAAATTTGCTTTGGAATAAGGGCAGTTGTGCAGCGAAGCGAAGGCGACTAGCCACCCATTCTAAGGTGACTGTACCCAGATAAGCTTCTGTTGTACCCATCTGAGTTTTTTGGACGAAAATTTCTTCTTGTGAGGAGAGGTTGAGGAGTTTTTCGCGAAAATCCATGAAGACTAGGTTTAAGAGTTGGCTTCTCCATCAAAGGACAAACTATACCCCCAAAAACAAAAACTCAATAAAAGTTTTTAAAAACCAATGCCGGGTTTTAAAATGATTATTTCATCCTTGACTTCCCAGATGAGCGCCGTTCCCAAAGACCGAATCTGCTAGCGTTGTTTGCTAAGTATAAACCAGAATTAGTTGTCTCTGAAAAGGAAAAGGAGATTATCCGCAAAACATCGGATCTCAGTTTTGTCGGTAGAGAAGGGGCGATCGCAGATTTAGATAGGTTAGTTAAACAAGGTGCGAAGGTTATTTTAATTTATGCTGGGGGTGGTGTTGGCAAAACTACTTTAGCCAGAAGATATCTTCAGCAAAGGTTTAGCCATTTTATTGAGTTTGCTATTGCCAAAGAGACTCAAAATATCACCTCAGTAGAAAGCTTGTTGGAGGAGAAGTTAAAGCAATTAGGGGAAGAACCGGGTAGAGAGTTTGGTGTATCTTTAGAGAGGTTGAAACAGAAGCTTAAACGAGAAAAAATTGGCTTATTGATTGACAACCTCGAACCTGCTTTAGATGAAAAAGGCAAGTTTGTTACACCTCATCGCTGTTATGTAGAGTTGTTGAGGATTCTAACTGCCCCTCAGTTGCAATCTATTACTCTAATTACCAGCCGCGATCGCATAAGAGAATCTGCCTTAATTCTTTTTGCTATCACTTGTCAGGTTTAGAAGTGCAGCATGGCAAGAGTTTTTTATTCGTCGTCTTAATGTTATCTCTGCTGTTGAAAAAATTGATGTAAACACTTTGCAAGCCATACACAAATACTATGGTGGCAACGCTAAAGCTATGGAAATTCTTAGCAGTGCTATTCAACAGGATTATGACAGCGACATTAAGGCTTATTGGCAAGCTAATCAAAAATATTTACCTAGCGAAGGAGAGTTAGAAGATTTAGTTAACTGTCAGTTTCAGCGTTTAGCAAAGCAAAACTTAGCTGCTTATAATCTCCTGTGTCGTTTGGGATGTTATCGCTATCAAGATGTTGCTACTGTTCCTTTAGAAGGCATTTTTTCTTTGCTTTGGGATGTGCCAGAAAGGGAACAGATGAAAACAGTTAATATTTTGCGCGATCGCTCTTTGATTGAATTTTCCAAGGGTGAATATTGGCTACATCCAGTTATTCGTGCGGAGGCAGTTAGTAAATTAAAGAAGAGTGATGACTGGGAGAAAGCTAATCGTCAAGCAGCACAGTTTTGGACAGAAAGTGTTGAAACAATTAAAAATGAAGAAGATGCTTTCCAAGCTTTTGAAGCTTATCACCATTATTTAGAAGTTAATGATATTGATGCAGCTAGTTTGGTGATTACAAATAATAGAGAAAATTCTTGGGATGAAGACGAAACACTTGGTACATCTTTCTATAGGTTAGGTTTATTGCAAAAAATGATTTTAGCAATCAATTCATTAGTTACTAAAATAAGTTGTCAAGATACTCTAATGAAAATAACTAATATACTAGGAGATATATACTGGCTAATAGGAGATTTAAAGCAAGGTATAAAGTACCATCAATTATCTGGAGAAGTTGCTCACAAAGTTAACAAGAAACGATACGAGGCCTTTTCAACATATAATCAAGGTTTATGCTACATAGATTACTTTGAATTAAATATAGCAGTAGATTGTTTTAAACAAACCATCTTACTTACTCAAGGTGATAAAGATATTGAAAAATTTTATATGTTTGAGTGTTCGTTTTGCTTAAGTTTTTTGAAATCTAGTTTAGGTCTTCAAGAAGAAGCAAGAGCGTTACTATCTCAATATTGGCATCTTGTAGGGAAAGTAAAAGCAAGTTCTTGGAATCAAGGTTATAGTTTATTGTTTATAGGTCAAACCTATAAAAACTTAGGACAGCTCACAGAAGCATTTGAAATATATCATAGAGCGATTAAATATGCAGAAGAAAGTAACTATACTCAAGTCAAAGCTAAATCTCTAACAGGACTTGCAGAACTTTATCGCCTTCAAAAAGAATTTACAACAGCCCTCTCTCATCATACAGAATCCATAGAAATGCTCGATAAAATCGGTGCTAAATGTGACCTTGCAGAAGCTTACTTTCAATTAGCTTTAACCTATCAAGATATGGAAGAAATAGCCAAAAGCAGAGAAAACTTTGAGCAAGCTATTCAATTATTCAAGAATATACCAGCACCTAAACAAATAGAAAGAGTGCAACAAGCGATAAAACGATAGTAGCATAAAAACCAAGTTTTCCTGAAGCTAATTTGAAATAGTTCAATGTTTGCTACAAATACTTCTGCGTAAGAGATTTTGATTCCATCTTGGGTTTTTGTTGGGTTACGGCAACTCAAAGATTATGATAGTTTCTCTCAATGATTTTAAGCCTAACCCAACCTACGTTAATAAAGCTTTGGGAAATTGATTTTTAAGAGCGCACCTTTTCCACCATATACATAATATCATGTCAAGGAAGAAAAATACAACACTACTTTTGAATGTTCCAAATAGAGCTAAAAAAGTTCAATAATCTCTTATGCTCAAATATATGGTAATAGTTTTGAAGGGAGACAATGGTTAACTCAACAAAAGCCAACCAAAAGCCGAGTAAGCGAACTGTTCCAGAGTTTGTAGAAGATATCAAGGCGCTAACTACTGAAATACAGGAGTTATATTCCCTAGACTCAATACCTTGGATTGTCGGTGTATCTGGAGGCAAAGATAGCACTACAGTATTGCAATTAATTTGGAATGCGATCGCCGAGTTGCCACCCGAAAAGCGAACTAAGACTATTCATGTTATTACTAACGATACATTAGTAGAAAATCCGGTAGTTTCTGCTTGGGTACGCAAGTCTCTAGAAAAGATGGAAACGGCGGCCCAACAACAAGGAATGCCTATAGAAACTCATCTAACTTATCCTGAAGTTAGGAATACGTTTTGGGCTTGCTTAATTGGTAAAGGTTATCCTGCCCCTAGAAATCACTTTCGTTGGTGTACAGAAAGACTCAAAATAAAACCGGCTAATCGTTTTATCCGAGAAGTAGTTAGGGAGCATGGAGAAACGATTTTAGCTTTGGGTACACGCAAAGCAGAAAGTGCTAAACGAGCAGCAACAATGGAGAAACACGAAGCAAAAAGATTGCGGGATCATCTTAGCCCTCATGGCAGTTTACCTAACTCCTTGATTTATTCTCCCATTGAAGATTGGCGTACTGATGAAGTTTGGCTTTATCTTAATCAGTGGCAGAATCCTTGGGGAGTTGATAATAAAGACTTGTTCGCTATGTATCGGGGGGCAACAGCAGATAATGAATGTCCTTTAGTAGTAGATACTTCTACCCCTAGTTGTGGTAGTTCCCGTTTTGGTTGTTGGGTTTGTACATTAGTTAATAAAGATAAATCTATGGAGGCAATGATCCAAAATGATCAGGAAAAAGAATGGATGCAACCTCTTTTGGATATTAGGAATGAGTTAGATGTAGAAAATGATCGCGATCGCAGAGATTTTCGTCGTATCTTTGGCAAGGTTCAACTCTTTGAAAAAGAGAAAGATGGCAAAACTTCTGTAGAGAATATCCCCGGTCCTTATACGAGATATTGGCGAGAATATTGGTTAACAAAAGTGCTGGAGGCACAAACTACAGTTCGCAAAACTGCACCAACAGACATGGGAGATATAACCTTAATTACTCCGGAAGAGTTGAGTGAAATACGCCGCATTTGGTTAGAAGAGAAGCATGAGTTTGATGATAGCTTGCCTCGTATTTATGAAGAAGTGACAGGAGAAAAGTTTATTGATACTCGCCCTGGATCTGATAGTAGCTTATTGGGTGCAGAAGAATGGCATACTTTAACAGAAATTTGTGATGATGCTATGCACCTAGAGTTGATGGCGAAACTAATAGATACTGAACGACAATATTATACTAAAGCAACGCGAAGTGGTATTTATCAAGCCTTGGAAGAATGTTTTGTAACTAGTTCCCGTTCTCAAGATGAAGCAATGAAAAATGCCCACTTCAAAAGGAATGTTAAGAATGCTGCGACAGCAGGAGATGTTAATACTTTAAAAAGTGAATTAGAATCTCAACAATTAAGTTGGGGAAATGTGAAATTTCCTAACTCTTGAAAAAAAATACTTTGAGAGTAATCTTGCTGTTGTTAACCTAATAGTGATAGTATTTTGCACTTGTTGGCACTTCCCAGGTAAATGAGTGAGATTCTGCGAACTAGTTTTACAAAATTTTGGCCCTTATAAGGGGCGTAATGTTCTGAATTTCCAACTTCCGGTTGAGGAAGAGGATACAAGCCCGATTATCTTGTTAGGAGGAATGAATGGTGGCGGCAAAACTACTCTTATGGATGCCATACGGCTGGCTTTTTATGGTAGTCGCGCCCAATGTTCTACCCGTGGTAACTTAAGCTATGGAGATTTTCTTACCCAATCGGTACACAAGTTAGCTAAGGCAACAGAAGAGGCTTGTATTGAGTTGGCTTTTGAACATATTTATAAT
Source organism: uncultured cyanobacterium (assembly GCA_963793425.1). Lineage (GTDB taxonomy): Bacteria > Cyanobacteriota > Cyanobacteriia > Cyanobacteriales > CAWCAG01 > CAWCAG01. The sequence goes on from CAWCAG010000005.1 coordinate 1,751,549, forward strand.
AGCCAACAGGCAGTTTTTCGGATTAGAAGGAGTTGGTTAAGGAATCCGAGAAATGGTAAGGATACTTTAAGTATTGCTGTTGATAAATGGTTTGATGATGCTTTAACTAAAACTTGGGATGAGAGAATAGAAGATATTTTCCCTTTAGGTATTTCTAATCTTTTCCTTTTTGATGGAGAACAGGTAAAAGAGTTAGCAGAGTTAGAGACTCCGCCAGCTATAGTTATTGAAGCAATTCAATCTCTTTTAGGATTAGAATTAGCAGAAAAATTGAGCGTGGATTTAGATATTTTAGTTAATCGTAAAAGGAAAACTTTAGCGACGGCAAAGCAGCGTCTTAATATTGAAGGGATTGAGAAAAAAATTAAGCAACAAAAAGATAGTTTGGCAATTGCGAAGCGAGAATTAACTGAATTACAAACTAAATTAGCTGGAGCGCAGGAAAGACAGCAAATAGCCACAAGTAATTTTATTGTGGAAGGAGGAAAGATTGCCGCAAAGCGTTCTCAATTAGAAGCAGGAATTACCCAATTAACAATAGAAAAAGAGGAACAGTATCAAAGTTTAAAAGACGTTGCCGGGGATGTTCTGCCTTTAGGATTAATTATACCTTTGTTAACAGCAACTCACCAACAAGGAGAGGTGGAAGTTAAAAGAGAACAGGCACAAATTGCTAGGGAGGTATTAATAGAAAGAGATGAACATTTGCTAGAATATATACAATCTATTTCTTTAGCTAAAATTAAATTAAAGCAAATCGAAGCTTTCTTGGCAGCAGAGAATCAATCCTTAGCCACAGAAATTGAAGCAGAAGAGGACGCTTATTTAAAGTGTGGTAGCGAGGCTATTAAGCAATTAAATCAACTTCTAGAAACGGAACTGCCCAGGCAAATTACTATCACTCAAGAAAAGTTAGAGAAATTGCAGCAAATAGAAGTAGAAATAAATTCTCAAGAACGCCAATTAGCAATGGCGGCCCCCCCAGAAGCCTATGAAAAATTAGAAAAAGCCTTAGAGAAAGCACAACAAGAATTAGGTAAAGTACAGGCTGAATATGAAGTAAGCAGGAAAAACTGTGGGGAAATAGAACGGAGAATTATTGAAACGAAAAAAGAGTTACAAAAGTATGGGGAAGAACATATTGATCGTAGTAACGACGAACATATTATTAAATCAGCAGCTAAGGTACAACAAACTCTCCAACTATTTCGAGACAAGCTAACCCTAAAAAAACTCAATCGTTTGGAAGTGGAAGTAACAGAATGTTTTCGCTATCTCATTCATAAAGAGGATTTTGTTCATCGTATTACTATTGATAGTGAAAGTTTTCGCCTTTCTCTTTACGATTTTCAAGGAGAATCTTTACCTAAACACCGACTTTCTGCCGGAGAAAAACAACTTTTAGCCATTGCTTTTCTCTGGGGGCTAGCGAGAGTTTCAGGACGCAATTTACCCGTAGCCATTGACACTCCTTTAGGAAGATTAGATTCAGAACACCGCCACAATTTAGTTGAGCGATATTTTCCTGCGGCTTCTCACCAAGTTATTCTCCTTTCTACGGATACAGAAATAGGTAAAACCGAAATAGAACAGTTAAGAAAATCCGAAGCGATCGCACTTGAATATTTATTAAAATACAACCACAAAAATCAACAAACTACCATAGAAGAAGGCTATTTCTGGTAATAGGATATCCTACCCTTGTGGCATGACTTATCTGTAAGGGTAGGGAGTAGGGAGTAGGGAGTAGGGTTTGAGAAGTTCATTCGGTAGATTTTATCTAGGGTACTTCAGTACCCTGATTTGCTATTATTCTGGAAAGAAAACAATCGAATCATCCAGGGGTTTAATTTCTGTATTAGGGTAGTAGAAATCTAGAATTTTCTGGGAAGACCAACCAAGATTAGCTAGATTATAAGAACCATATTGACTCATACCAACTCCGTGACCAAAACCACCGCCGATAAATTTGTAGGCTGTTAAGTTTTGGTTTGCCCCGTAAACGGGTTCAAGATAAAATAGGGTACTACGAGGGGGACCAAAAGCGCTACGGGCTTCGTTTTTATGCAGTTCCACCAAACCTTTGTCGGTTTCCGCCGTTAAAGTAAGTACCCTTCCCGAAGGCGATCGCTCGGTAATCTCCATCTTATTGATGGTGGTGAAGCCTGCTAAGGGGCTTTTTGTGTTGGTAAGGTAGCGTTGTAAGTCTTTGGTTAACTGCTCAATACTACTTTGTTTATTCCAGCGAAAAGCATCAACATCACTTTCATTAAAACCAGCCTTAGAAGCAATAAATTGACGAAAATTGGCCTCATTTTCCAGAGGTTTTTGGGATAAATCCCACATGGGGTTAGGAGAGTCAATGACAGGCTGGAGATAGGGACGTTTTTCACCATCCCAAATATCCCCAAAAGAGGCTGTAACTCCTCCTGTAGCAGCAGAATAGAGGGCATCTACCAGTTCATTTTCATAGGTTAAAACTAGTCCTGTTGTAGCCGCGATCGCCTTATCCGCAGAAGCGCTAGTTCCGCTTAAACCGCGATAAACTTGACAATGAACTGTGGCACAAAGTTGGTAATCATCAGCCTTGAAGCGTCGTAGGTTTCTCAGGGCGTAGGTACGGGCGATAATAGTTTGAGCTTCCACAGCATTGTAGGGGGCATTGGGACCAATTTCGTGGGGAACTACCCCCCGTAAATAGGTTTCCAGGGGAACATGGTTAACCAAACTGAAGTCGTCGTAAGCATTGGGTTGAAATTCTAAATACCCAGAGTATAAATAGGGGCTACGTTTGTCTTCTTGATCAAGAACTTGAATCAACTCATTATCTGCGGTGATAGTTAATTTTTGGCGATTATAGCGATAACCTCCTACGGTAAAAGCAATTTTCTTTTCTGTTTCTAAAACCTCTGTTTCTAAATAGGTATCCTGATAACCTTGAGCCTGTAAAGTCTCTAAAAGCAAACGTCGCAATAAAGGGGTTTGGTAAACATCTCTTTTCGCCCAAACTTGCCAGCGCCCTGGTTGGGTAACTTCTGTTGCTACCCCCAACTCTTCCCAGCCAAGGGAACTATCTTCGGCCGTTTCAAAGGTAGAGCGATCACTAAGAATAACTTTTTCGACTACTTTTGGTTCAGCTAAGGGAGTACTGCTGAGTTGTACCTTAACTTCCTGCACTTCTACAGTCGTTGAACTCATATCTCCAGCGAGGAATTGCAGAGTTAGTTTCCCTCCTCCGGTAGCAGAAATAGTCAGTTCATCTGTGGATTCTTCACCAAAACGCTGAACAACCCCAACTTCCAAGATTACATCTGTGTTTTCCTTCTGTTTTGTCTCTTCTTCTTTAGGGGCAAAAGCAACTGCTAGTCCGGCAATACAGATAAAGGAAATCATTGCCCCTAATCCACGAAAAATGAGCTTCTTTTTGCTACCCTGAGATTTTCGTTCAACCATCATCTCCCCCATTTGAGTTTAACTGTGCCACAATAACAGTCTTCTTAGCCTAGAACCAGTAATCAGCATCCAGGGTTAAGGTTAGTATTAAATATGACTGTTAGAACAATTTTCTTGATTTAGATAGTTTTAATTTTTAATTTTCAAGCCTCAGTACTACTTTCAGTTAATATCTCTCCCGCCAGTAACTTTTTCGCTGCATTGAGTAAAGTTGCTTCTACATAGGGCTTCGTAAAATAGGCCTTTGCTCCTCGTTCTGCGGCTATTTGACGATGTTTTTGCGCTCCACGAGAAGTTAACATAGCCACTGGCAGTTTGCTTAGTTCTTCGTCTTGCTGGAGCTTGGTGAGTAAGTCTAAACCATTCATCCTCGGCATTTCAATATCACAGAAAGCCAGATCGCACATTAACCCATCTTGAAGTTTTTCCCAAGCTTCTTGCCCATCCCTAGCTTGTTCAACGCTATAACCAGCTTTGATAAAGGTTTCTGAAAGTAGTTCCCGTACCACAATAGAGTCGTCAATAATTAATACTAAAGGTTCTTGTTGGCTAATTGTTTCTACTGGTGCTGGTGTTTCTGGTTGAATTATAGGTTGAGTTGGGGTTTTGAGGGCTTTTGCCAGGGCTTGGGGTTCATGAACACGGCTAACGCGGGTACTACCTTCGAGTAAGACTTCTCCTTGCATCATTCTCTGGGCCCCATCAAGGAGATTTTCTTCCAAATAGGGTTTAGTGAAGTAACCATTCGCCCCCAATTCAGCAGCAGCCTCTTTATGTCTTGCTGCACCACGGGAGGTAAGCATAGCAATAGGTAGGTTTTTGAGTTGTTCGTCTTTTTGTAAGCGACCCAATAGCTCTAAGCCATTCATCCGGGGCATTTCAATGTCGCAGAAAACAATATTGCAAGGCAGCCCAGAACGCAGTTTTTCCCAAGCTTCTTGACCATCTCTAGCTTGTTCAACGCGATAGCCGGCTTTATTAAAGGTGATGGAAAGTAGTTCCCTAACAGTGATAGAGTCGTCTACTATTAGCACCATAGGTTCACTTTGGCTAATTTCTGGGGTTGATTTAGCTGGAACATTGTTCTCTTGCCAAGTACCACCAGAGTTGCTACGACCATGAAACAGATCCATTAGTTCCAAAACATCGGCGATGGGCATTACTCTACCATCTCCCAATACTGTAGCCCCAGCAATACCCAATGGTTTGGGTACAGGGCCAGTTAGTTGTTTGATGACAATTTCTTGTTCTTCTAGAACTTGATCTACTTCTACAGCAATAAAGTTACCGGCACTACGCAGGACAAGAATAGAATTTAATTCATCTTGTCTCTTACCGCGATACATTTTTCTTCTTCCCAAGCGGCGATTATAGCTTAGCAATTCGGTGATGGGTTTAAAGGGGAGTAGATTATCTCGCCAATGGATGCAGGTTTCTCCTTGGGCGTTAGTTTGTATTTGGCTGGCTGAAACATCAATGACATCTTCCACTCCATCCATGGGGAAGGCAATACTGGTATTTTCCACCCGGCAACAAAGGGCAGGGGAAATGCTGAGGTTCAAAGGTAGCCGAATGGTAAAGGTTGTTCCTTTGCCTAAATCTGAGTCTATGGCAACAGTACCGCGAATTTCCATGATACTGTTGCGTACCACATCCATACCGACACCTCGCCCCGCAAAGTTGTCAGCTTGGTCGTTGGTACTAAAACCCGGTTGGAATAGTAAACCATAAACTTCTTGGTCGGAGATTTGTTGGGCTTCTACTGAAGAAATTAAACCTTTGTCTACGGCTTTGCGCTTGACCACATCTACTGGAATTCCGCCCCCATCATCAGCAACGGTAATGATGGTTTGGTTGCCTTGGTGGAAGGCGGAAACGGTTATTTTGCCTGCTGGGGTCTTCCCGGCTTTTAGGCGAACTTCCGCAGGCTCAATGCCATGGTAGAGGGCATTGTTAACTAAGTGAGTGAGGGGGTCAGAAAGATGTTCTAAAATCATCTTATCAATGAGAGTTTCTCGCCCTTCAAGTTGGATTTGGGCTTGTTTGTTTAATTCTTGAGAAACTCGCTTGACAGCAATGGGTAAGCGACTGGCGGTTCTGTCAAAGGGAACCATGCGGGCTTTGGTTAAACCTTCTTGCATTTGACCTGTGACATGGCGCAGGTTTCTGGCCACTTGGTCAACTTCTTCAACAATTAAGCCAATATCCGAAGCTGATTCCCTCACCCTCACCACTAGTTCGATCATTTCTTGGGAGAGGAGGTGGAAGCCAGAGAAGCGATCCATTTCGAGGGGATCGTAACTTTGGTCGCCAGAGCCACCATTCCGACTAGGGCCTATGTCTATACCCACTGTGGCTCGATTATGTCTTTGACGGCTGGCTAAGAGGGAACTTTCTAGGAGCGATCGCTCATATAAGTCTTGCATTCTCGACCCCACATCGCTTAAATTACCTGCTTGTTGCAAGAGGCTATCTAAGGACTGACGCAGCATTTCTTGGTCTTTTTCTAAGCCGTTGCGGTTAACAACTAATTCCCCCATCAGGTTAATGAGGTTGTCGAGTTGTTTGACAGGAACTTTGAGAGTCTGCTCAAAAATACTGACTTTCTTTTGGGAATTTCCAGAGGTAGGACGCTGTTGTCCTGAACGGGGTACAACACTTGGTGTTCCCCCAACCTGGCTTTCAATATCTTTAAGCAAGTCCTCTAAGTCGCTAAATTCGTCTTCTAAGCTATTACTATCTACTTGAGAGGGGTTTGCTGAACTGGAGAGTTGAATATTTTGTTCTTGAGGTGAATCTGCACCAACTGAGTTTTGGAGTAAGTTTTCTAACTGCTCAAAAGCCCCAATGCCATTTAATTCAGCTAAAACTTTGGCTGTGGAGTCTTCTTTGATTAAGGCTTCTAATTCTTGAAAGGATGTGTAGTATTCTAAGGTTTCTTCCTTTGCTGGTTGAGAAGAAGTTTCTGCTGGTTCAGTAACAGAATCCTCTGCATCCCAATCAAAGAGAGATTCTAAAGATTGAGCTTCTTCTGCTTCTGTATCTATTTCTAGGCTTTGAGAATCATCTAAGAGGGCATCCAAGTCATCTAAGGATACTTCTTCTTCAGCAACTTCTAAATTGCTATGGGGACTATCTCCTTCAAGGAAACTAAAATCAAGACTTAAATCATCGTCTTCAACGTTTTCTAAAGATGTATCTAAGTCTAGGCTTAAATCTTCTTGCCCATTTTCTTCTGAATCAGCAAGCTCAAGGCTCACATCTTCTAAGGAACTATTGGTGTCAAAATCAAAATCAAAATTATCTTCTGAAGCACCATTGAATGGAGAAGATTGGTTGCTCAAATCTAAGGTATCTGCTGTGAAATCTTCTTCAACAGCTTCTGGAAAGGTACTAGGCAAATCAGCCAATTCCTCGACTGCTAAATCTTGTTCTGGAGTATCAAGATCAAAGGAGAAATGATTATTTTCTGTGGGTTCTGAGAAAGTATTATCTAGTTCAGAAGATTCGCGAGCTATTTCTTCTTCAAATAAATCATTTAGCTCAGTAAAGTCAGAACCTTCTTGGGAATCAGCAAAAGCGTCTAGATCAAGAGATTCTATTGCTGATTTAGGTAAGTCAATTTCTGCGTCTGCGTCTGCTTTTATTGCTTGGGTACTTTCTGAGTCTAATAGTTCACCAAAACCCAATTCCCCAGTGGGTATATCATCACTTTGGTCATCTGCTAATTCTTGAGGATCATCTGCCCCAATCGCGAGGAGATCGTCGAAGCTTTCTAATGCTTCGGCCGTTTCTTCTGAAGAGTCGGAACCGATGACTAAAAGGTCATCAAAAGCTGCTGTTCCCTCAAAACCTAAAGCATCACTCTCTTCACTCTCTTCTTGATTTGATGTTTCTTCATTAGAGTTGCTGGTTTGCGTTTCACTTTCATCGGGTTCAAATAGAGTATCTAAATCATTGAAAGCTTGTGTTTCCTCTTCTTCGTCTTGATTTTCGTTTTCGTCGGTGAAGGCAAAATCTAAATCCAACTCTTCCTCTAAGTCACCGAAAGCTGTTGCTAAATCCGACTCCTCTTCAACTGTACCGACGGTTGGTAAATCTTTTTCTCCTAAAATACTTTCTTCTTCAGTATCTGCAAACAAAGCATTCAAATCATCCCCAGAGTCTTCTTCTTCCTCCCTCTCAGCAAAACTGGGTGCTACGGCTTCTTCATTTTCAGTTAATGATTCAGTTTCCCAAGAAAAATCTTCAGTATCTGAATCTGAAGCAAAACCACTACTAGACAGGAGATCAGCCACTTCATCTAATCTTTCTGAAGGATCTACTTTACCATTAGCAAGGGTTGAAGAACTAGAAGTTGTTTCTTCTTCTTGTTCAAAATCCTCTTCAAAAAGATTAACCAAATTTTCAGCGCTGGAAATTTCATCTTCTTCATCCATATCGAGGAAAAGCTCATCAAAATCTCTTTCTTGCTCGTTTTCTTCTTCCTCAAAGAAAGTATCTTGAGAACTAAATTCGGCTTCGGAAGTTTCTTTTTCAATCACTTCTTCCACTTGCCAAGTATTTTCTAAGTCAGGGGCTTCCTCTTCTTCAAATAAGTCGGCGAGGCTATTGATGGCAGCCATGCCTACTTCTGGGGCGCGATTATGAGTTTTGGGTTCAGGTAACAATGCTTGTAATTGCTGGCTGATGGCAATTTCTTGAGTCTTACCGGCAACAATTTTTTCCCTCGCCCCTTTAATTTCTTTAATAACTACACCAGCACAACTACGATAGGCATTTTCTGGATTAGCGATCGCAGCTTCTGTTGCTTCGAGTAGGAGAACCCAAGGGGCAAGATTTCTTTCCCTGCCCAAATCGGCTAAGCCATGACAATATTCTTGCCATTTGCAACGATTTTCTGAAGAGTCTGGCTGTTTGTAGAGACTCAACATTTCTTTTAAGCGGAGGAGAACTTGCTTATGGAAACTTTGATCTACGGTTGGTGGTTTTTTCTGCTGGCTAGAGGTCATAGGCGATGTTTCTCCGTCTTCCTCTACTGTAGCTTCTGGAACAGTAATTAAATTATTGAGGTGAGTTTCTAGCTGCTTGAATACTGGCTCAACTTTGGCAAGAGAGTTCTGAGCAAATTCTGGAGTTAAACCCCCTTGAGCCGATAGTTTCTCGATTAGTTCTTGTAGAGTGATGAATAAACTCAGAAAATAGGCTGCTAGTTTTTGGTCTGGCTCGAAGGAAGAATCTTGGAAAATGTTGAAGTAGTTTTCTAAGCGATGAGAGATTGCCTGAATACTCGTTAAGCCTAACATTGCTGCTCCACCCTTAATTGAATGAGCAGCCCGAAATAGCTCGTCTACTATCTCTTGGTTTTGCAAAGTGTCAGCTAAATTCAGCAAACCATGCTCTATGGTTTGAAGATGCTCTTGGGACTCCAAGATGAAGTAATGTGTTATTTTTCGGTGTTGTTCAGGTTGCATAACCGCCCCTTCTTCCCTACATAGCAAGTAGTTTGCTGAATATTGAGTTTTTTTGTGACCGTAGTGATTTTAAAGATAAATTACGGTTCTTTCCCCGACCTTAAGCCTAGCTATTTATCAGCTTAGATTCAATTGCTCTTGGACAAGTTTCTTTATAACTAGCCATTTTAAGTTATTACTTTACCCGGAGGTAATCATGGTAATATTAATAGGATTATTTAACCTTAAGATAAATTGCCTGTAATCCACCTATAGCTTAAATCTTCTCGGCACAGAAGCAATTGAAGAGACTTCTCTCAAAATAAGTTTCCTGAATTTGATTTAAGTGATACTTTTTATTCTTCCACCCGATAACCAAACTCAGTTAAACGCATTCTCGATTGTCGCCATTTTGGTTGTACCTTAACAAACAACTCTAAATAAACTTTGCCAGTAATTAGCTTTTGGATTTGTTGTCTGGCGGCTGAACCAATTTGTTTAAGCATAGTTCCCTGCTTACCTATTAAAATTCCTTTCTGGGAACTGCGTTCAACATTAATAATAGCAAAAACACGGGTTAGTTGCGGCTGTTCTTCCACTTTCTCGATCACTATTGCCACAGAATGAGGAACTTCTTGGCGGGTTAGCAACAGAATTTGTTCACGGATTAATTCTCCCATGATAAATCTTTCTGGTTGGTCTGTAACCAAATCAGGAGGATAATAATAAGGCCCAGGTTCTAAATAATCAACTAAGAGCTTTTGTAATTCTTTTAATCCTGTTCCTGTTAAAGCAGAAAACTTAACTAAAGGAATGTCTTTTTCTGTAATTAACTGGCTGTAACTATCATCAAGGAGTTGGATATTATCAGACTGAAGGTCTGTTTTATTTAAACCTAAAACAACTGGAGTTTTCGTTTTTTCTAATAGTTCAAAAATGAAGCGATCGCCTCCCCCAGCTTCTACAGAACTATCAACTAAAAAGAGAATTAAATCTACTGAATTTATAGCTACTTGAGCATTCTTAACTAATACTTTACCTAATTGGTGATGCGGTTTATGAATGCCGGGGGTATCAACAAAAATTATTTGCGCTTCTGAGGTGGTTAAAATACCTCGTAAGCGATTACGAGTTGTTTGGGATACCGGGGAAGTAATGGCTATTTTTTGTCCTACCAAATAATTCATTAAAGTAGATTTGCCTACATTTGGTCTACCGATGATAGCGACAAATCCTGATTTGAATCCTTCCGGTGCTTGGGGAATTAGATTGAGTTGTGGTGGTGGTTCGTTAGGCATTTTATTAAGTAATAAGTTAAGTCCGATATGAAATCAATTTTATGTCTCAAACTCCAAGTCCGATATGAAATTAATTTTGCGTCTCGAACCCCAAGCCCGATATGAAATTAATTTTGCGTCTCGAACCCCAAGCCCGCCATGAAATCAATTTCATGTCTCAAACGCCAAGTCGGTTTAAACCGACTTAATATATTAGACAGAGAATTTATTCTCTGGCTCTCTGGCTCTGGTTAACTCTCTAGGCAAAATTGATATGGCTTTTTGGCGTTTGTATTATCATTTGGTTTGGGCGACGAAAAACCGACAACCGCTAATTGACAATCAACGCGAAGCCAGACTTTATCCTTATATTGTGAGTAAAGCTGATTCTGTGAATTGTATTATTCATGCCCTTAACGGTACACCAGATCATATTCATCTCATTGTTTCTATCCCTCCTAAAATAGCAGTCGCAGAATTTGTCAAACGCATCAAGGGTAGTAGCTCCCACTACTTAAATCAAACTTTCCCCGCTCCTCCTCAATTTGCTTGGCAAGAGGGTTACGGAGTATTTTCATTAGGTAGCAAACAATTAGATACTGGAATCGCCTATGTTGGAAATCAAAAAATACATCACCAACAAAGTACAACTATTTCTATGTTAGAAATAAGCGACCACAACAATGATCCGCCTCAAAAACATAAAAGATCAGACTAATCACTATAAGAAAGCGATCACAACATTACCATCAAATCAATGTTGCGTCTCGAACTCCAAGCTCGACATGAAATCAATTTCACGTCTCAAACTCCAAGTCCGCCATGAAACCAATTTTGTGTTTCAAACTCCAAGTCCGCCATGAAACCAATTTTGTGTTTCAAACCCCAAGCCCGCCATGAAACCAATTTTGTGTCTCGAACCTCAAGCCCGCCATGAAACCAATTTTGTGTCTCAAACTCCAAGTCCGACATGAAATCAATTTCATGTCTCAAACTCCAAGTCGGTTTAAACCGACTTAATATATTAGACGGAGAATTTATTCTCTGGCTCTCTGGCTCAAACCCCAAGCCCGACATGAAATCAATTTCATGTCTCAAACTCCAAGTCGGTTTAAACCGACTTAATATATTAGACGGAGAATTTATTCTCCGGCTCTGACGGGCTGACGGGCTAACGGACTGACTGGCGGACTGGCGGACTGACTGCCTCTATCGGCTCTCTGCCTCTCTCTAGCTCTCCACAATTCCACCTCAGAGCTTCAAAGATCATGCTCAACAACGAAAATCTTCTAGCTTTTTGCTCAATCACTGCTGCTCCAAGCTCCAAACTCCGAGGTGCGATCGCAATCGCTCACTCTACCTACCCAAACTTTCCAGAAAATTGCTCCACATTTCCAGAAACCTAACTCGATATTTCCAGAAAATCACTCGAAACTTCCCCCTCAACACTCCACCACCAACATCATCAACCAAATCATCCCACCTCATAACTCCTTACTCAATCTCCTTCCCACGGGCCTTACGGGCGAAGCGCTTACCCAACTCATCCAAAGCCTGATCCAGACCCCCTACAGAGTTATTCATCTTGGCGAAGTTATAAACTAACAGGGCTGCCGTGTAAGCTTCGCTACCCACCGCCATATAGGTATCATCTACCAGTTCGTGTAATTGAGTCAGGGCCAAAAGAATAGGAAAAAGCTCTTCGGAAAGCTGCACATCCTTCGCCATCTCCTCAATGTCAAATGCTCTAGGTAAAATTCCTTCATTTTGTTGAGCAACTTCTGCCGCTTTTTTAACAAAGGCGCGGCTTTTATCTCCCATCTTGGGCAGGCTGCGGCGCTCCTCCGGCTCAAGATTAACCAAGAAAGGGAGCTTTTCCCGAATGGTCTTGATGGCATCCATGACAGCTTGTTTGTCTTCTGGGGTCAGGGTTGCACTAATACGGTTGTCGAGCATGGTCTTTTCAATATTAGTTGTAGGAAAGAAAGCGGATAAGTTCGCTTATTTAAAATCTTAGTTCTTATATAGCAAATCTAGCCAATGAGATTGTGTAGAGTAACTTCAGATTAAAAGTTCTTGACAGATGCTAAATTTTAAATATAAGTCTAGGGTGAAATAGTGGAAAAACCAGAGGATAAACCAGCATCTAAGTTTAGGGATTTCTTAGTTCCCAACTTGCAAAACACATTGCAATCTGCGAGTTTTCAGCACAAGATAGGTAACTATCAACAAACAAAGCGTTTTCTTGATGCTGCTACTGAAGGATTGAAAAAATGCTACGAACAAAATGCTTTTGATGAAGCTGTTGCTGAGGAAGACCAAGAAAATGAAAAGAATTGATAGCTTTACGATTAGCCCTTGGACAGACTGGATTTATGGTGTCATCACCCAATCAAAAATCCAAGGAGAATTGTTAGAAGATTTTCTCACTCTTGTTTATAAACACTATGGGAAAGTTGTGGTAATTTGTCAGCCTCTAGAAAATGGCTATGCTTATACCTTTGCCCAAAAACAGAAAATAGTTACCCTTGACAGTCTATTGCAAATACTTTCGCGGCAAGAATTTGGTTGGACTGTTTCTAATGGGAATTCTTCATTCCCCACGCCCTAGCAAACTTAGTCTAGATTCCTTGGAAGCAGCAATTGTAGCAGCACGGAGTAAAACACTTGTTTCTCAAAAAGAGGGAACTGGAAACAGGGAATAGAGGTAACAAAACATACTCCCGTAGGTTGGGTTGAAGTCATGAAACCCAACACCATTAAGCTTTTCGTTGGGTTGCACTTTGTTTAACCCAACCTACCTTTGATACCAAGCCTATTCACTCAGCCCGCCAAGCCCGCCAAGCCCGCCAAGCCCGCCAAGCCCGCCAAGCCCGCCAAGCCCGCCAAGCCCGCCAAGCCCGCCAAGCCCGCCAAGCCCGCCAAGCCCGCCAAGGATTAAAATCCCTGGCTAATAGCTTAAGTCATCTTGAAGATGACTACCAACTGCTGGGATTGTTCAAAGAAAAATTGTTACCAGATTTCCAAAAACTAATCTTCTAGTCATGTTTAGATGACTTGTGCTGTGAGCATCAGAATTTATTCACGAGCGGTTTATGCTTACTAGCACCGAAATAACTCTGATACCATAAGAGCAAAAACTAGGTATAAGCTGCATGGAAAGAGAGGAGTTGCTACGGGTAATTGAAGAGGCGGCTAGGACGGGAGCTAAGGAGTTGGATCTGGCGGGGCATGACCTGACGGAGTTGCCACCGGAGATTGGGCAGTTGACCCAGTTGGAAAGTTTGGTACTGGGTAAAGTTGATCATGAAAGGAGAAAAATTCTTGGCAACAAGATTAAGAGCTTCCCTCCTGAAATAGTCCAACTCACCAATCTCACCTCCCTTAACCTGAGTCGATAACCAGTTAACGGCACTACCAGCAGAAATAGTCCAACTCACCAACCTCACCGCGCTTTAACCTGAGTGGTAACCAGCTAACGGCACTACCAGCAGAAATAATCCAACTCACCAACCTCACCGAGCTTTACCTGGGTGGTAACCAGCTAACGGCACTACCAGCAGAAATAATCCAACTCACCAACCTCACCTCCCTTTACCTGATTCGTAACCAGCTAACGGCACTACCAGCAGAAATAGTCCAACTCACCAACCTCACCTCCCTTAACCTGAGTAGTAACCAGCTAACGGCACTACCAGCAGAAATAGTCCAACTCACCAACCTCACCTCCCTTTACCTGATTCGTAACCAGCTAACGGCACTACCAGCAGAAATAGTCCAACTCACCAACCTCACCTCCCTTCACCTGGGTGGTAACCAGCTAACGGCACTACCAGCAGAAATAGTCCAACTCACCAACCTCACCTCCCTTGACCTGGGTCGTAACCAGCTAACGGCACTACCAGCAGAAATAGTCCAACTCACCAACCTCACCTCCCTTGACCTGAGGGGTAACCAGCTAACGGCACTACCAGCAGAAATAGTCCAACTCACCAACCTCACCTCCCTTGACCTGAGTGGTAACCAGCTAACGGCACTACCAGCAGAAATAGTCCAACTCACCAACCTCACTTCCCTTTACCTGAGTCGTAACCAGCTAACGGCACTACCAGCAGAAATAGTCCAACTCACTAACCTCACTTCCCTTAACCTGAGTGATAACCAGCTATCGTCACTACCAGCAGAGATAGCCCAACTCACCAACCTCACCTCCCTTGACCTCCGAGGCAATCCCCTCCCCATTTCCCCAGAAATACTTGGCCCTAAAAGCCTTTTCGAGAAACCTGGGGATATCAACACCATCCTTAACTTCTACTTCGCCACCCAAGACCCCAACGCCACAGAAAAACTCTACGAAGCTAAATTCCTCATCGTCGGTGAAGGGGGTGCAGGAAAAACTTCCCTCGCCAAAAAGATCCAAAACCCCAACTACGAACTCGACCCCGAAGAAGAATCCACCCACGGAATAGAAGTTATTCAATGGCGCTTCCCTTTGGATAATGGGCAAGAATTTCGCGCCAATCTCTGGGACTTCGGAGGACAGGAAATTTACCACCAAACCCACCAATTCTTCCTCACCGAACGCTCCCTCTACGCCCTGGTGGCCGATACTCGCCAAGAAAACACCGACTTTCCCTACTGGCTTAACTCCATCGAACTGTTCGGAGGAGATAGCCCCGTGTTGTTAATTAAAAATGAGAAGAATGACCGCCCCTGCAACGTTAATGAAGCAAGACTGAAAAGGGACTTTCATTACATCAAAGAAATCTTACCCACCAATCTCAAAGATGGTCGGGGCTTAGAAGAAATTAAAAATGCCATCCGCTACCACATTAGCCGCTTAGAATATGTGGGCTATCCCATACTGAAAAAATGGGTGCGAGTGCGCTATGCCTTAGAAAACGATAGCCGCAACTACATCGACCAACGGGACTACTTCGCCCTCTGTAAAGGAAACGGAGTCAATGAACGCTCAGAAATGCTGCGGATTAGCGACTTCCTCCATAAATTAGGTATCTGTCTTCACTTTCAAGAAGACTCCACCCTCAAACATATTGTTATCCTCCGCCCCGAATGGGCTACTAACGCAGTTTATGCAGTATTAAAAAACCAGAAAGTTGCGGCGGCTAAAGGTTTGTTTACTCGCTCTGACGTCAAGGAATATTTGGCAGGAAAGGCAATATGCCTACATGGAAGATGAGCTACTGCGGCTAATGAAGAATTTCAAACTCTGCTACCCCATTCCCGGTTTAAAAGAGCATTACATTGCTCCTCAATTGCTAGAGTTTGAGCCACCGGATTATGAGTTTGCAGAGAATGATAATTTAATGCTGCGCTACGAATATGAATTTATGCCCAAGGGAATTATTACCCAGCTTATTGTGCGGCTTTATCGTTGGATTGAACAACAGCAACTGGTCTGGCGTAGTGGTGTGGTTTTTAATAATGGTCGCGCCCGTGCTGAAGTTATCGAAACCTATCGTCCCTATAAAGGAGAAATCTGTGTTCAGGTTTCCGGCATCCACAGTAAAGAGCTTCTCAGCGTGGTTACTAATGAGATTGACCAAATTAATAGTTCTTTTGAAAGAATAGATGTTAAGAAAAAGATTCCCTGCAACTGTAAAGAATGTCAAAATGATCCTGAACCCTATTATTTTGATTTGGAAACTCTCTATCGCGCCCTTAATAAAAGGCGTTATGAAATTGATTGCCACAAAAGTTTTGAAGATGTCAATGTTCGTAATTTGACGGCTGTGGTAGAAAACAATTTCTTTTCAGGGGAAGATAAAAAACGAATTGAGCAAGAAGAGTTTGAACGCTTAAAAGAGCGGCATACTGAATATTATCAACCTAATTCTAAGACCATGAGTTCTAAATTCCACATCAGCGCCGAGAATGTGCAAATTGTTGAAAGTGTTGCTCAAGGGGATGCGGTTATTCACAAATACGCTGACAACCCCGAAGTAAAGACAGCCCTCGATGAGTTGTTAATCTTCCTCAAAGATTTACAAGGGAAGCACCCCGACGCTAAACCAGAAGAAGCAGGAGAGATTCTCAAGGCTGAAATTGTGGAGATGAAGCAAACTCAACCCCAAGGTTGGCAGAAGTTTGTACAACAGCTTCGCAGCTTGCCCCAGGATATAAGAAGTCCTGAACGTATAATGCAAGCTAGCAAGTCTGCCCTAGTGCAAGTGACTACAGATTTAACGGATAATGTTTTTCTCAATGCTGGGGTAGCTTTTCTTGATGGTTTAAGTGGGGAACCAGAATAATGAAATCACCAACCAATCTCATCTCTCAAACCCCAAGTCCGACACGAAATCAATTTCATCTCTCAAACCCCAAGTCGGTTTAAACCGACTTAACATATTAGACAGAGAATTTATTCTCTGGCTGGCTCTGGCTGGCTCTGGCTGGCTCTGGCTGGCTCTGGCGGACTGGCGGACTGCTGGCTGGCTCTGGCCTGGCTGACTGGCGGACTGGCGGACTGGCGGACTGGCTCAAAGGAGAACTTCCAACATGATTGCCCTCAAAGATAATCAATCCCTACCCCCAGAAAAATACCTCCAACTCGAAGCGGAAAGCAAAGTCAAACACGAATACATTGATGGTGAAGTTTATGCCATGGCAGGAACTACCGATACCCATAATACCATTGCTGGAAACTTCTTTATCCTCATTAGTAACCACCTAAGAGGAACAAACTGTCGCGTTTACTTCGCCGATATTAAAGTTCGTCTCGAACAAGTAAACTGCTTTTACTATCCTGATCTCCTTGTTACCTGCAAACCCCAAGACAGAGAAACGTCAATCTATAAACGCTTTCCTAAACTAATTGTTGAGGTGCTTTCTGATAGTACAGAATCTTTTGACAGAGGTGATAAGTTTAACCACTACCAAACCTTAGAAAGCTTAGAAGAATATGTTTTAGTTAATACTAAACAACAAAGAGTAGAAAGTTTTCAACGTCAAAAACAAAACTCCTGGCTATTTCAAACCTATACACCTACTCAAACATCTTTGACTCTACAAAGTCTGAACTTGACTATATCTTTGAGCGAACTATACGAAAGTGTGAACCTCGAAACAACCTCCAATCAATCACTCATTACTGAGTAATTTATAGAACAAGATATAGCCTTACTCAAAAAGGTTAAGATATTTTAGAATACCCTGAATGTAGAAGCAGTATACTGTTGCAAGAGTACTATAGTTTAGCGATCCGCTTTTGTAAACTAATTAGAAATCAATAGCTAATGTTATACAAGCTAATTTCAAGAAAGCTAGTTTGAAAAGAGCTAATTTGATTGGTGCAAACATTTACGCAGCCAACTTTGAAGGAGCCAATTTAACTGGCGCAAGGATGCCTGACGGAGAAATTTATAGTGCTTCGCTCAACCTAAATAATCAGATTAACAACACTCTTGAACAGAAATAGCTGGAAGTTTGGAAAAGCCAATCAATCACTCATTATTGATAAAACATATTCTCCTTGATTAACAGCTTGGTTAGTAGCTAAATCAAAAACTAAGCCGTTATTCTCGGCGTGAACGCTAATTTTGTGGGGAAGTTCATTAGATGCAGGAAAGGATAAAACTTGGTAGAGCAAATCTCCTTTTTGAACTTTAGTACCTAATTCCACCCTGTTTTGGATCATGCCACCAACTGAAGCATAATACTTTTTGATAGCACTTTTTTGAACTAATTTAATAGCGGTTTGTTCTACTTCATTTAAAGATAAAACTTTTTTGTAAGTAAGATAATTGATGATACCGCGAACTCCTTTGGTAACAGAATCAGGTTCAATTACTAAACCAGAACCTAGTTCTAAAGTCCAAGACTCTACATCGAAAGCAACAGTTTGACCAACTTGAGCAAATTGTTTTTCTACCGCTAACCAAGGCTTGAGGAAAGCTTCATCGAAAGCATCGCCATCATATTCGTTCATTAAGATGCCAAGTTCTAAAAGAAAGTATTTAGCACTTTCTTCTCTACCGTGGAAACAATATAAGTAATCAATAGCTTGGTTACTGGAACTATGAATATCGATTACGTAATTAGCATCTAAACATAAAGACTGTAAATGATAGCGATAACGTTCACTATAAGGAACACTACTAGGAGCTTTTATTCTCTCTAGTTGCTGCTGAAATGCTGTTAATATTTTCTCCAGAAAGTTCTTTTGAACCAACTCGGTTTCTAAGGTTAGTTGACTAGCAACAAAGTTACCTAAATCATTACATTCTTTTTCATAATCCCAAAATATGCGGTTCCAATCTTGACCATTATAAGGGTTAAATCTACCTGTAGAAAAGAAGTGAGTCCGTTCGTTAGTAGCCAGGGGATTGCAAAGAGGAACTAACCAAATTTCGCCTACAAGTTGCTTTTTATCTAAATCAAAAAGAAAATTTATCAGTTCGTAAATAACTTGATTACCAACAATTTCACAACCATGAAGATTGGCTTGAATATAGGATTTCTTACCCGGTTGAGAGCCAATAAATTTATAAACTTGGATAGATAGATTGTCCCCCGAAGCAAGTTGAATGACATCAATGGTAGTAATTTGTGGTTCCATTATCAATTATCAATTATCAGTTATCAACTAGCAATTAGCCATTAGCGATTGTAACTTGTACATATGATCAAACAATTGCCAACAATATTGTTCGGATAAACCACAAGTTACGGCTCCTCGCAAAACTACGTTAGAATACCAATCATTAGGAGCAATTTCTGCTGTTAGCTTATCAACAACGACATAGGTTCGTACATTCTGGTAAACAGCTTGTTTAGTTTCCACTGTCACCATTTCTTGACGATAGCCATTATTAGGAACTTCTTCCCGCTTATCAAGGAGGTTGCTTAAACGCCAAGGCAAACGATATAATACACCTTGCACTGAAGAGTTAGGATCGCTAACTACGTCCAAGACACCACAATTACGACGAAGGGAACGGCGATAAAATCCTAAACGATAGCCTTTCAGGGTGGCAGTGCCAATAATATAGTGATGAGTATTTTCTTGCAGCGATCGCTTCAAATCTACTGGACACATACAAGAGCCGTAGGCAAAGTAGTTAAAATAATTAGGGTCGGGTTTTGCTGAAGATTGCAGACAAAAGTCTAAAGTAGATTCGCTCATACTGAACGTTTTTGCTCTCCTTCAAGGGTTTGTTACTAATAACTAAGCTAGAATACCAACTCTTTTCCTGTTGAGTAAAAGAAGACCTTTATCGTTACAAATTCTTTACAACAAGAGGAAATTTACGATCTTGACCCAGAAGATTGCTTTAAGCTGAAATAATTAATATCTATAGCAATTCTCTTAGTTGTGAGGTACTAAATTCTTGGTTTGAGGGAGCAGGGAGCAGGGAGCAGGGAGCATGAGGAAAAGCTATGTACCTCATGTGGCTTAGAATTGCTATATAAGCCTTAGTAAACTTCTTTGAAAATGACAGTAGCACCTCCCCATCTTAAATCTAAAGCTCTTAAACCTGGTAGCCGCAAACCTGCTAAAGAATTATGTAGCGAGTGCGGTTTGTGCGATACCTATTACGTGCATTACGTCAAAGAAGCTTGTGCGTTTCTTAATCAACAAATTTCCGAGTTAGAAACCCAAGCACACGGACGCAGCCGCGACTTGGATGATGAAAATGAGTTATACTTTGGTGTGCAAGAGCAGATGATGGCAGCACGGAAGAAAGAACCTATTCCTGGGGCGCAATGGACGGGAATTGTCAGTACCATTGCTTGTGAGATGCTTAATCAAGGCATTGTGGAAGGGGTTGTTTGTGTCCAGAATAGCGAAGAAGATCGCTTTCAACCTCTGCCTGTGGTAGCCACAACCCCAGAGGAAGTACTTGCAGCGAAGGTTAATAAACCAACCCTTTCCCCTAACCTTTCTGTTTTGGAACAGGTAGAAAAATCTGGTTTCAAACGTTTATTGGTGATTGGTGTCGGTTGTCAAATCCAAGCTTTGCGGGCGGTGCAAAAGGATTTAGGTTTAGAAAAACTCTATGTTTTGGGAACACCCTGTGTAGATAATGTTACCAGGACTGGGTTGCAGAAGTTCCTCGAAACCACTAGTAAATCTCCAGATACTGTGGTGCATTATGAGTTTATGCAAGACTTTCGCGTCCATTTTAAACACGAAGATGGTTCCACAGAAAAAGTACCTTTCTTTGGCTTAAAAACCAACCAACTTAAGGATGTCTTTGCACCTTCTTGTTTGAGTTGCTTTGACTACACCAACAGTTTGGCAGACTTGGTTGTAGGTTATATGGGAGCGCCTTTTGGTTGGCAGTGGTTGACGGTGCGTAACTCATTAGGGCAAGAAATGCTTGATTTGGTGATGGATCAGTTGCATACTCAAGCTGTGATGTCTCAAGGCGATCGCCACAATGCTGTGCAACAAAGCATACCTGCTTACGACAAAGGGGTTACTTTACCAATGTGGGCAGCTAAATTGATGGGAGTGGTGATTGAAAAAATTGGCCCTAAAGGTTTAGAATACGGGCGTTTTTCCATTGATTCTCATTTTACTCGCAATTATTTGTATGTGAAACGCAACTATCCGGAAAAATTAGCTAATCATGTACCGGAGTTTGCTAAACGTATTGTGGGGCAGTATGAGTTACCCGATGAATAAAACTAGTAACCTCAAAGTTGTTACCATTAATATCCTTTTTGAAATGAAAGAATGGCAACAGCGTCGGGAACTTTTGGTAAAAGGTTTAGCCGCAGAAAATGCTGATTTGATTGCTTTGCAAGAGGTTAAACTGCCGGAGGATAATAGTGTTTGGTTGGCTGAAAAACTTAGTTTACCTTATATCCATTTAGTTCCCTATGAACAATCAGAAATTAAACATATTCCTCTCTACGGGGCAGCTATTCTCAGTCGCTATCCTTTCAGTAAAAAAGCTATTCTTGATTTAGCATCTCAAGGTAGAAAAGCTCAATA
This sequence comes from uncultured cyanobacterium, assembly GCA_963793425.1. Lineage (GTDB taxonomy): Bacteria > Cyanobacteriota > Cyanobacteriia > Cyanobacteriales > CAWCAG01 > CAWCAG01. Next base: position 1,772,695 of record CAWCAG010000005.1, read on the forward strand.
TGTACAAATAGAATGGCAAGGAAAACCTTTAATATTTTGCAATGGGCATTATTATTGGCATCCTGGCCCTTCCCCCGGTAGAGTTAAACAAATAGAGTTACTCCTTGATTGGTTAGGGAGCTTACCTCAAGAAACTCCGCTCATCGCTGTGGGAGACTTCAACGGTACTCCTGATACTCCGGCGATCGCACTTATGAGAGAACAGTTTACTTCTGCCTACGCAGCTTATCATGGCCAAGAGCCAGAATACACTTGCCCTACCCCTTTGGCTTGGCATGGTTGGCAACGCAAATGGCGTTCATTTAAGCTCAATCTGCTCAAAAATCGCACTCTTAAACCTTGGCGCGGGACACTGGATTATATTTTTATTAACCAGCATCTCAAAGTAAAAGATTGCCACCTCATCCTCAATCAATCTTCACCCTACAGTCGAACTCTTTATCCTTCTGATCACTTTGGTATGGCAGCTTTGCTAACAGCAAAATGTTAAACTAATTCCCAATGGTCAATGATGCCTAACGGCAACGGCAAGCCGTACAATGATCAATGATCAGGAGGTATAGGAATTTCGATAATAAACTCGGAACCTTTGCCAGGAGTTGAAATACACCATAGTTGTCCCCCGTGTTTTTCAACAATAATTTGATGAGAAATTGATAACCCTAAACCTGTACCTTTGCCCACAGATTTAGTGGTAAAGAAAGGATCAAAAAGGCGAGAATGAACTTTTTCTGTCATACCTGGACCATTGTCAGCAATTCTGATTACCACTCGGTCATTTTCTTTCAATTCTGTACGGATTACAACTTGAGGTAGAAAACAGAATGCAGCGTTTTGTTGTTGGTGATGGAAATCTTTTAAAGCATCAACGGCATTAGCGATGATGTTCATAAATACTTGGTTTATTTGCCCAGGATGACATTTAATCCGGGGCAAATCCGTATAGTCTTTAATGATTTGAATGCCAGGAAAACTCGATTTTGCTTTGAGTTTGTTACCAAGAATCATCAAGGTGTTATTAATGCCTTCGTGTAAGTCTGCATACTTTTTTCCCTTCTCATCTAAACGGGAGAAATTCTTAAGCGATCGCACAATTTCACAAATTCTTTCTGTACCTACTTGCATCGAAGCAAGCAATTTTGGTAAGTCTTCTTGGAGAAATTCTAAATCAATATTTTCTGCTTCCTCTTCTATTTCCGGAATTGGTTCGGTTACTTTTTCTTGATACATTTGCACCAATCTAAGGAGGTCTCCTGTGTATTCCCTCGCATGGCTTAAGTTGCCGTGAATAAAGCTAATGGGGTTATTAATTTCATGGGCAACTCCAGCAACCATTTGTCCTAAACCAGACATCTTTTCTGTTTGAATTAGTTGCGATTGAGTATTTTGTAGTTTATCTAGAGTTTTTTGGAGGTTTAAAGCTTGGGATTCTGCTTTAGCCGCGAACTTTTGTGATTCTCTACTCCGACGGGAAAGCTGAATAAAATGGTTGAGGGAAGTGCGGGAGGCAACCATGCCAGCAATAACGGCTGAGAGCAAAATACTGATGATAATAATTTGTTTTTCTACTACTTGAGATGCCTGCCTATTTAATTCTTCTTGTTTAACTTTTTCTTTGGCCTTTTCGAGTACGATTGCTAATTCTTGGTTAAGTTTGTCAAGATTTGCAAGTCTTTTTTCGACTTTATCGAGGTCTTCTGGTTTTTGAAGAGCAGAGTTTATTTCTTGAGAGTATAAATTTATTTGAGTGGTATAGTTACGCAGCAAATCCTGTAATCTGTCTGCCCTTTCTACTAAAACTAAAGGTCTACTAAGAGCAAACTTTTCTATCTTACTACGAGCATTATTAACTTGTCTGACATTTCCGGCTAGATAAATCTTTTTGTTGTTAAATTTCTCGGGATTATCTACCAAAGAAATTAAGCGATAGCTATTAAACTGAGCTTCTTCAACACTAGATTTAAAATCTTCTAATAGTTCGCTTTGTTCCCTAGCATTAGCTAAGCTTTTTACTCCCTGATCTTGCTGATAATCAGCAATAAGTAAACCAATTAAAGGACCGAAAAAACCAATTCCTATAGACCAAAAATAACCATAACTAGACTTTTCAGGAAGCCTCCAAGTCCGACTTTTAAGCTGCCACCCCAGCTCCGATTCAGCTCTTTCTCCCTCTGAAGATATAGGGATGTTTGGGGTAGAACTTTGAGTTGAGGAAACTGTATCTTTCACTACTGTTTTTGGTGCAGTTATAGGCCTATGAAGTGCCATGAGTTTAAGCTCCTGATCTGAGGAAATGAAGAGATAGAAATTCTGGACTAATGTTAAGCTGCACCACCAAATTCTTAACAGTATAAATCCTATTTAAGAGGAATTCCCAAATTTTCTCAAAAATTCTCACAAAAACTCATATTTCTGCTCTAAGCCATTGAGGGTAATTTGCTCGTAATACTCAAAAGGTTGACGAATCCAAGGATTATCAGATAAATAATTAACGCAATAATCGGGAACAAAAATAGAGCAAGCTTTATGCCAAATAACGGCTGTCCGAATTTCTTCTATATCGTCAGAATAATGTTCCTTTAACCAATTAACGCCTTCAGCAAGACTATAACCAGAGTCAACTAAATCATCTACCAACAGCACTTTGCTACCCACTGAAGGGGTGGTCATTGCTAAATGCTTAGAGAAAGCTAATTGACCACGAACTTTGTTATTACAACCACCGTAGGAGGAAGCAAAGAGAATAGCTAAGGGTTTGTCATAAATACGAGAAAGAAGATCCCCAACCCGTAACCCTCCCCTGGCAAGACAAACAATTTGCTCAAAATGCCAGCGATCGCGGTGAATTTTAACAGCTAGGGTTTCAATTAAGTTATGGTACATAGTTATTAACAATCAACAATATAATGACTACGAAAAATAAACTAAGTTTTATTAATAAAGTTGCCTACGGGGTTGGGGATCTTGGGGCTGGGGTTACTTCAACTTTAATTGTCTTTTCTTTACTAATTTTTCTTACTGATGTTGCTGGCTTAAGACCAGAATTAGCGGCAACGGTTCTTTTGATTGGTAAAGTTTGGGACGCTATAATGGACCCGATAGTCGGGATGTTAAGCGATCGCACTCGTCTGCGTTGGGGTCGTCGCCACTCTTGGATGCTATTTGCTGCTATACCTTTTGGTGTTTCTTTTTTCCTTTATTGGATTGTCCCTAATTTTAGTAGTGATCCTGATACTAATCAGTGGCTTTTGTTTAGTTACTACGTTGTGATTGGCCTCATCTTTAACACGGCTTTCACCTGTGTTAATATCCCCTATTCTGCCCTCACTCCAGAGTTAACAGATGATTATGACGAACGGACAAGTTTGAATAGTTTTCGCTTTGTCTTTTCTATTAGTGGTAGTCTTTTTACTTTAGCCTTTGGAGAGTTGATTTTTCAAATTATTCCTGACCCTCAACCAAGGTTTCTACTTATAGCTTCTATCTGCGCTTGTTTGGCGATTATTCCTACTTATTTATGTGTTTGGGGAACTACTGATCCTTCCGTAGAACGTAATCAAAACAGACAAGAAACGCCTACCGAATCTATCTCTTTACCAGAACAATTAAAAATCGTTTTTAGTAACCGTCCTTTTCTGTTTGTAATTGGTATTTATCTCTGTTCTTGGTTAGCTTTCCAATTAACCGCCGCAACTATTGCTTATTATCTAATTTATTGGATGAGGCAAGATTCTTTCTTTATTGCTGCTTTGGTAGTACAAGCTGTTGCTTTAGTTATGTTGTTGGTTTGGACTGAGGTTAGTAAAAAAGTTGGTCGTCGGGCAGTTTATTTTATGGGTATGAGCCTTTGGATTGTGGCCCAAGGGGCGCTTTTCTTCTTACCTAGAGATCAAATTGCTTTGATGTATTTCCTGTTTGTTTTAGCAGGATTTGGTATTGCTACTGTTTATTTAGTTCCTTGGTCAATGTTACCGGATGTAACTGACTTAGATGAATATCGTAGTGGCAAAAGAAGAGAAGGTATCTTTTATGCTTTTATGATTTTGTTACAAAAGATTGGTTTAGCTTTAGGTATTTGGCTTGTTGGGCAAGGTTTATCCTTTGCTGGCTATATTGAACCCCAGGGAGGAAAACAAGTATTAGAACAACCAGAATCTGCTTTATTGGTTATTCGCCTTTTTGTTGGCCCTTTGCCGACAATTTTCCTGATCGGTGGCTTGATTCTTGCCTACTTTTATCCTCTTAGTAAGGAAGTTCATGCTGATATTATGCTGCAATTGCAAGAGAGGAGAAATGCAGATGTTTAAGTAGACACAGAGCAATTATCTCACCAAAGTGACATTCAATTTATAGCCTGCAAAATCTCCACCAAAATTATCTAAAGTTACGGGACTTAATTCAGGGCCAATCCAATAATAGCTGCTTACTTCTCCCTCAGTAATTGTTTCTCTATATTCCCCATATTTCTTAGCTACTTCCTTAGCCATTTCTGCAAAAGAAAGTTCGTTTTTTAAACTAGGGTCAAAAACTAGTTGAATTGACCGAAGATTTTGAGGTTCCCCAGCATTGTTTTTGGAAAAATAAAGCTCATATTTTTGTAATCCTGGCACGTCCTCAACCCTGATTTCACTAAATCCAAATTGAGAAACTTCCTCTGCTCCTGGTAAAACTTTACTCACTTCTTCTGGGTTCATACCTCTTTTTAAATCCTTGTCGGCAATTACTTTAGGAAGCCAGCTCTCTTGTGTCGTTCCTATAATTGCGGCAATTTGCTCTTCAGTACTTGCAGCATTGGCTGTAGAACTTGTTTCTGTTGTTTCGTCAGGAGAAGCTTCAGTAACCACAGAAGTATTTTCTTCTTGTTCTACTGATTCATTCCTGCTTAGGGTTTCGGACTTGGTACAACTGTTAAGTATTAGAAATGAAGCTATTAACAGAAAAGCAAAATATTTTTTGTAGTTCATTGTCAAGGTTCACTCTCTATTAGTTAAGTCCTGTGTATCGACACTCTACAAAGTAGTTAGAGCAAATTCCTGAAAGTTGTTTGACAAACTTGATTTTTCCTTTCTTGACATGGTATTATGTACATGGTGGAAAAGGTGCGCCCTGAAAAGTAGTTTTTAAAAACTTCATTTAGTAAGTTTCTCAAAAAAGCATTGAATCATTCTTGATGCCATTGATAAACCTGTTTGAGTTGAGAGAAACTTGCTTTTCCTGCTGGGGTAGCTGTAATAGGGAAATAACCAATTTCCCTGACTTTTTGAGGATGTTGGACAACTTTTGCCCCCAAAACCCTAGCTAATAATTGTGCTCCCAAACAGATACCTAAAAAGGGTTTTCCTGATGCGATCGCAGTCGGAATCCAGTTTGATTCTGTCTGAATATGGGGCAAGGTTTGGTCATCGTTAGCACTCATCGGACTACCAAAAATGATCACAGCTTCGTGATAATCTAAACTGACAGGAAGTTCCTGCCCCACACTAGGAATGCGAACATCAAGTTCATATCCTGCCTGTTGCAATAACTTTCCTACTAATCCTGGATTAGATATTGTTTGGTGAACAATAACCAAAATTTGCTGCATTACTTATAGCAATTCTCTTAATTGTAAGGTACTAAATTATTTGTTTGAGGGTTCGCGTAGCGTTGCCGTAGGCTACAGGGAGTATAAGGAAAAGCTATTTACCTCATGTAACTTAGAATTGTTACATTACCTATTACCTATTACTTATTACCTATTACCTATTACCTATTACCTATTACCTATTACTTATTACTTATTACCTATTACTTATTACCTATTACCTATTACCTATTACCTATTACTTATTACTTATTACTTATTACTTATTACTTATTACTTATTACTTAGCTTCCATCCAATTTTTTCCTGAATTAATTTCCACTAATAAAGGAACACTCAACTCTACAGCATTTTCCATGGTTGTTTTAATTTGATTCTGTAAATCTGGCCACTCTTCTGGAGGAATTTCTAAGATAAGTTCATCATGAACTTGAAGTAATAACTTAGCTTGATAATTTGCGAGGATTTTCTGCAATTTTATCATAGCGATTTTAATGATGTCGGCACTGGAACCTTGTATAGGAGAATTAGCTGCTGCCCTTAATAATTGTGCATCATATTGACCAACATTTTTAACTTTGTTGAGATCAATATCTTGAGGATCACTACCTTTTAGTTTCCGGAGGCGATCGCTTGTAAAATTAAAGTAGCGGCGGCGGTTAAAAATGGTGGTAACAAAACCCTGGGCGATGGCTTCTTTTTTCTTGTTTTCTAAATAGTCGAAAATCAGGGCATAACGCTCTTTATAGCGTTCAATGAAATCTTTACCTACCTGAGAAGTTAATCCTGATTCTCTTGCAAAACGTTGCGCCCCCATGCCATAAATAACCCCAAAGTTAATGATTTTTCCTAAGCGTCTTTCTTCTGGGGTTATTGCTTCTTTTTCAAAGATAATTTGTGCCGTGACTGTATGGACATCTTTTTGTTCTTGATAAGCGGCAACTAAAGTTGGTTCCTGACTAAGATGGGCCAGAATTCTTAACTCAATTTGTGAATAATCTGCCGCTACAAGTAACCAACCTTCTTTGGGAATGAAAGCTTGACGAATTTGTCGAGAAAAAGCGGTGCGAATGGGAATATTTTGTAAGTTAGGATGAGAAGAAGAAAGTCTTCCAGTGGTGGTAACGGTTTGATTAAAGTTGGTATGCACTCTATTTGTATCGGGGCGAATTAAAGCAGGTAAAGCATCTACATAGGTGGATTTTAATTTAGCTAAACTACGCTGTTCTAAAATGAGATCAATTAATTCATGATCTCCTTGTAATTTTTCTAATACGGCATGGTTAGTAGAATAGCCGGTTTTGGTTTTGCGAGTTTTCCTGGTATCTAAATTCAACTTTTCAAAAAGAACTTCACTCAACTGTTTAGGAGAAGCTAAATTAAACTCTTCTCCTGCTGCTCGATAAGCTTGTTGTTCAATTCTTTGTAAATCTTGCTCTAATTGTTGAGAGAACTTTTCTAAATACTCTTTGTCAATTCTTATCCCCACATATTCCATCTCTGCTAATACGGGTTCGAGGGGTTGTTCTATGGTTGTCAATAATTCTGCTAAAACTGGTTTATTGGCTAATTTTGCTTCTAATTCTGGTTTCAAACAAAAGGTACTATAAGCATCTAAACCACAGTATTCTGCAACAAGAGGAATATCTAAATCAGCGATGGTTTTTCCTTTAGGAAGGTCTAAGTCTTCATAACTTTTGGCTTCAATCCCTGATAAGTATTTGAGGGCTAAATCTCCTAGTTTATGGGAAGCGTTAGGGTCTAAAATATAACTTGCCAACATAGTATCAAAGATAACCCCTTTTAGCTCAATTCCTTGGGCTTTGAATACTAAGCGGTCAAATTTAGCATTTTGCAAAACTTTAGGATAGTCTGTACTTTCTAGTACGGGTTGCAAAGCATCTAAAACTTCTTTTTTGGGTAAATTAGTACCGGAATTATGAGCTGTAGGGATATAAGCAACTTCTGTTAATTCCTGGCCCCAACAACAACCAATTCCTACCAATTCAGCATCCCTTGGTTCTAAGGCTGTGGTTTCGGTATCCCAAGCAACGGATATTTTTTGATAGGTTTTAAGTTGTTCAACTAAAGCAGTTAATTTCTCGGTGGTATCAATAACTTGCGGTTGTATTTGTAGTTGATTGACTTGCTGTTTTTTCTCTGTATCTTCAGCACTAAAAAACCATAGTTCTTCATCTTCAATAACTTCTACAGTTTCTTCTGCATTTTCTAATAAAGAATCACCACCGAACTTATCCTGTAACTTGCTAATATCTTTAACAAACTTCTTCAACTCCAACTCTTCTAATAAAGCTTGTAACCTAGGAGTATCAAAACCTGTCAACTGAAACTCCTTTGCTTGCAACTCTACTCCAGGAACCTCATAAACTAACTGAGCCATATACTGAGAATGGTAAGCAATTTCTTTCCCCTCAGCCAACCTTTTCTTCTGTACCCCTTTAAGCTTGTCCAAATTCTCATAAACCCCTGCCAAAGTTTCATACTCTCGCAATAACTTAACAGCCGTTTTATCTCCTATGCCCCTAATACCAGGAATGTTATCAGATTTATCTCCCGACAAAGCTTTATAATCAACCACCTGAGAAGGTTTAATGCCCATCTTCTCTTCTACTTCCTCTTCCCCAAACTCAATGATGCCAGAAGCACTTTTCATGGCACGAGGATCTAAATAAAGAACAGAAACATCTTTTTGATTATCAACTAACTGAAATAAATCGCGATCGCCACTAACAATTTTCACCTGATAACCTAAATCACTTCCTTGTTTAGCTAAAGCAGCAATTACATCATCTGCTTCATAACCAGGAGTAAAAACAATGGGTAAATTCAAAGCCGAAATTAACTCCTGGAGATTTCCTAAATCGATGCTAAAATCCTCCGGAGTTTCCTTACGATCTGCTTTATAAGTGGCATCTTTTTCATGGCGAAAAGTCTTTCCTCCCAAATCAAAAGCTACCGCTACTAACTGAGGTTGTTGAGTATCCATAACATGAAGAAGAGAGTTAAGGAAACCGAAACAAACACTAGTAGGAATACCGCTTGAGGTATATAAGCCTCCGCTACGACTTTTTGCAAAGGCATAATAGGCACGAAAAGCTAAGGAATGGCCATCAATTAATAGTAGTTTTTTAGGCGTTGAATCCGGCATATTTTTTTATTACTAATTTTTTAAATCAAACACCACATTATACGTAGCTAGAACATATTTTAAACCTAAAGAAAAACAGACATTCTCCAAAATGTTCTTAGGCAAGGCTGCTTAAGCATCTACTCAATCTTCCCGGAGAAATTATAAATTATGAAAGCTAACTGTTTTTCTAAGTCTATAGCTACGGCGATCGCAACTGGTTGGCTTTTATCTGGCATTGTACCTATTAATGTTAATCCTGATTCTCTGTTCAACGCTTCAACCTCTAGGGTGAACAAAAGCCTTAGAGTCAATGTCACAAGTCTTGTTCCTTCAGCAAGTCAGCTATTAGTTAAATATCAAAAAGCGAGTAAACCTCGTTTTGCTTCTCAGATTATGGTTTTCAACCAACAAGAAATTATTTCTAAATGATTTTGCTTTAATTTTGAGGCTGCTGTAAACAAATCAATTAACTAAACAGTTGCTAAAGAGATGGTTTTTAAAAACTGCTTCCATGGGCGCACCTTTTCCACCATATACATAATATCATGTCAAGGAAGACTTTGCTTCATGCTCAATACTAATTAATTCATTCAAAACAATTCGATGAAATGGAAATTTTTCGCTGATCGCGGTGGTACATTTACTGACTTAGTTGCGATCACCCCCGACTCTCAGGTAATCATTCACAAACTACTTTCAGAAAATCCTGAACGCTATGACGATGCAGTTATTCAAGGCATTCGGGATCTCCTTAACCTTCCTGGAGATGTACCTATCCCCTCAGAAAAAATTGAAGTGGTGAAAATGGGAACAACCGTTGCTACCAATGCCTTATTAGAAAGAAAAGGTGATCCCACTTTATTACTTATAACTGAAGGGTTTAAAGATGCGTTGCGGATTGCTTATCAAAATCGCCCTGATATTTTCGCCCAGCAAATCATCCTACCAGAAATGCTTTACCAACAGGTAATTGAAGTTAAAGAACGTTATAGCGCCAAGGGAGAAGAGTTGCAACCTCTCGACACAACAGAGTTACTTCCTGCATTAGAAGCTGCCTATAATAATGGCATCCGCAGTTGTGCTATTGTTCTTTTACATAGCTATCGCTATCCTCTCCATGAACAGCAACTAGCAGCCTTGGTGCAAGAAATCGGCTTTACGCAAATTTCTGTTTCTCACCAAGTAAGTCCTTTAATGAAATTAGTCAGTCGTGGAGACACAACGGTTGTCGATGCTTACCTCTCCCCAATTTTACGCCGCTATGTCAACCAAGTTAGCAGTAGCTTAGGGCAAGCAGCCACAGATTCACCTCAATTAATGTTCATGCAATCCAACGGCGGCTTAATAGCAGCTAACCAGTTTCAAGGTAAAGATAGCATTTTATCTGGTCCCGCAGGGGGCATTGTGGGAGCGGTACAAACTAGTAAACTAGCTGGCTTCAACAAGATTATCACCTTTGATATGGGAGGAACCTCTACCGATGTTGCTCATTATCAGGGAGAATATGAAAGGCAAGGAGAAACAGAGATTGCAGGGGTAAAATTGCGGACTCCCATGCTGGCAATTCATACTGTGGCGGCGGGGGGGAGTTCCTTAGTTAAGTTTGACGGTTTCCGCTATCGAGTCGGGCCAGAGTCTGCTGGTGCAAATCCTGGCCCCGCTTGCTATCGTCGCGGCGGTGCTTTAGCAATTACTGATTGTAATGTTTTATTGGGGAAAATTCAACCCCAGTTTTTCCCCCAAGTATTTGGTATTGAAGGTAATTTACCCTTAGATCAAGAGATTGTCCAACAGCAGTTTATAGCATTAGCTACCAAGATTAAAGATGCTACAGGAAATAAACCAACCCCAGAAGAAATAGCCTCCGGTTTCATTACCATTGCCGTAGAAAATATGGCCAATGCCATCAAAAAAATCTCCTTACAACGGGGTTACGACGTTTCTAGCTACACCCTTTGTTGTTTCGGTGGTGCAGGGGGACAACACGCTTGTCTAATCGCTGATACCTTGGGCATCAAGCAAGTATTTATTCATCCCTATGCTGGGGTCTTATCTGCCTATGGTATGGGTTTGGCAGATGTGAGGGTGATCAAGGAAAAAGCAGTAGAGGAACAGTTGCAAATAGAGTTAAATTTAGAAGAGATATTTACAGAATTAACCGCCGTAGCAAGAGCAGAAATCAACACCCCTGGAACTATTCTGCGCCGAGTAAAGCTAAAATATCAAGGTACAGACTCCACCTTGCAAATCCCTTATGCCCCCACCGTCAAAGCAATGGCAGAAGAATTCGCCTCACAACATCAACAACGTTACGGTTTTGTACAAACGGAAAAAGCTTTGATTGTGGAATCTGTGGCAGTGGAAGCAATACAACAAATGGAAACACTGGAAGAAGCCACCATTCCTCAAAATTCCCGTAATTCTCCTCAGCCAATTGCCACAGTGCAAATGTACACAACTGGGCAATGGCATTCTACCCCTGTGTTTAAGCGAGATGACTTGCAACGAGGAGATTGTATTGCTGGCCCAGCCATGATCATTGAAGGAACAGGAACCAACATCATTGAACTAGGTTGGCAAGCAGAATTAAATGAGTGCAACCACTTTATTTTAAAATCTTTAGAGCAAAATTTATCTCCTACTGTTCAATCCAAAGAATATGACCCGGTTAAGTTAGAAATATTCAACAATCTCTTCCGGGCGATCGCAGAACAAATGGGGGTCACGTTGCAAAACACAGCCTCTTCAGTTAACATCAAAGAACGCCTCGACTTTTCCTGTGCCATCTTCAATCAACAAGGACAATTAATAGCCAATGCCCCCCATATACCTGTACATTTGGGTTCTATGGGGGAAAGTGTAACCGCCTTAATTAGCGATGCCCAGATAGATTTGCAACCAGGGGATGTTTATATGCTGAACAATCCCTACAACGGTGGCACTCATTTACCTGACATCACCGTCATCACCCCTGTATTTGCTCAAAACAACCAGGAAATCATCTTCTACGTTGCTTCCCGTGGACATCAAGCCGACATTGGTGGTATAACCCCCGGTTCCATGCCTCCCCACAGCACAACTGTCACCGAAGAAGGTATCCTCATCAATAACTTCCCCTTAGTTACTGCCGGAAAATTCAGGGAACAAGAAGTACTGCAACTCCTCACCTCTGGTAAATATCCTAGCCGCAACCCCCACCAAAACATCGCTGATCTACAAGCCCAAATTGCCGCTAATGAAAAAGGAGTGCAGGAACTGCAAAAAATGGTAGCCAACTTCGGTTTAGAAGTAGTTCAAGCTTATATGGGTTATGTTCAAGATAATGCAGAAGAATCAGTACGTTGTGCCATTGAAGTACTTAATCATGGGGAGTTTGCTTACCCAATGGATAATGGCAGTGAAATCAAAGTCACCATCACCATCAACAAAGTTAACCGGAGTGCCAAAATAGATTTCACTGGTACATCACCACAACTCCATAGCAATTTCAACGCCCCCCAAGCAGTTTGCAAAGCGGCTGTACTTTACGTCTTCCGTACCTTAGTTAAAGATGATATTCCTCTCAACGCAGGTTGCCTCAACCCCCTAGAAATAGTTATCCCTGAAGGATGCCTTCTCAATCCTCGCTATCCGGCTGCTGTAGTGGCAGGTAACGTAGAAACATCCCAATGTATTGTTGATACTTTATACGGTGCATTAGGAATCATGGCAGCCTCCCAGGGGACAATGAACAACTTCACCTTCGGCAACGCTAAATATCAATATTACGAAACTATTTGTGGCGGTTCCGGTGCAGGAAGAGACTTTCCTGGCACAGATGCGGTACATACCCACATGACCAACTCTCGCTTAACTGATCCAGAAGTGCTAGAATGGCGTTTTCCTATCCAGTTAGAAAGTTTCGCCATTCGCCAAGGAAGTGGCGGTCCAGGAAAATATCCCGGCGGCAATGGTATAATCAGACGCATCTGTTTCTTAGAACCTATGACAGCAGGCATTCTCTCTGGACATAGAATAGTACCCCCTTTTGGTATAGCTGGAGGGCAACCTGGCGCTTTAGGTAAAAATTGGTTACAACGGCAAGATGGGACTGTAGAGGAATTAAACAGTACAGCTACAGTAGAGATGTCTGTGGGAAATACCTTTGTGATTGAAACCCCTGGTGGAGGAGGGTTTGGTTCTCATACTTAATCTTGTTGAGTTGCATGACTTGTTTGTTAAGGTAGGGAGTGGGGAGTAGGGAGTAGGGTTTGAGAACTCTATTCGGTCGATTTTATCAGGATACTAAAGTACCTGGATTTACTATTAGCGAATAGCCCCAACTTTTTCTCAAACTACCTCAAAAAGTGCGATCGCATCAACAAATTTATCTTGTTTGTAAAACTCAATGGTTAAAGACAGAAGCCTGGTTCCTAGTGAACAAGCTATGGAGTTGTTTAATCGCTATAGCGGCACTTTAAATATAGTAGTAATTAGTCACTTAAACGGAGAAATTGACGAAGCAATTCTGAGGGAAAGTTTAGATTTACTTCAAGCTACTTATCCCCGCCTTAATTGGCATATTACGGGTTCTTTTCACAATTGGAAATTTACTGATGAAGGCACTAAGAAAATTTCTTTGCGTGTCGTAAATACAGACTCTTATAATTGTTGGCAAGAAGTAGTAACAGAAGAGTTGAATCAAAAAACTCTTAGTAATGAATGTTTACTACGTTATGTACTTTGGCAAAATCCTCAACAAACTTGTTTAATTGCTACAATTCATCACGGCATAGCCGATGGTTTATCTGCGGTACAACTACAGGTAGAACTATTAACCTATTATCAAAAAATTGCTGCTGGAAAATCTCCTACTCCTCATCATAATTTACCCCATCTTCCTGCAATAACTGATTTATTACCCAAAGTAATGCAAGGTTATAGAGGAATTGTAAGAAGCACTTTCTTTTTACTGAAAACAAAACTAAAGATGTTGCGGTTTAAGCCAGAATGCCTTAAAAGCGAAATAAAAGTACCTCTAGAATCTCGCAGTTGTACCATGACTCAGAGATTTTTAGCAGCAGAAGTAACTGAGAAATTAATTAGCTTAAGTAAACAAAACAAGACGACAATACAGGGAGTGTTGTGTGCAGCAATCTCCATTGCTGTAGCTAATCAAATTAGAGATGGAAAAATGAGAAATATTAATGTTTCTTGCAGTTCCTATGTGGATTTGCGCCGAAGGGCAGAACCCACAATCACCTTAAAAGCAATGGGAATTTTTGTATCTTTTATCAATACTTTCCATACCCTAACGCCACAAAAATCCTTTTGGGAATTAGCCCAAGAAGTAAGTAGAGAAATCCAGCTAGGTTTAAGTAAGCAAGATCATTTCAAGCCTCTAAGGTTAATGAGACAAGTTGCTGCTTATTATTTAGCTAATCCTGATCAGCTTTCTCTAACAACTTCTGTGACTAACTTAGGCAAGTTGAATATACCAACAGAATATGGAGATTTAGAGTTAAAAGAAATTAGTTTTCTTCCCTCTAATGTTGTTTTTGGCAGAACTTTAACTGTGGCAGTAACAACCTTTAAAGGTAAGATGATTCTTAATTTTCTAGTTTCTCAACCTTCAGTTAGTAAAGAGACAATGGAAAAGTTAGCGGATCAAGTTATTCAACATTTGTCATTAAAACATTGAACATTAAACATTTATCATTTATCATTAAACATAGCCTTTCTTCGACTCATATGCACAATTTTGTATTCCTGTATTTCCACACTTCAACTAGCCACTAGCCGTTAGCAAAAGCGCAAAAACCAGAATCTAGGCTGTACCTTACTAGACTGTTGTTTTGCTGTATTAATCTTTAACTCTTTGTACCGCAGCTTCTGCATTTACCAATCCGCTACCGAAGAAATACTGTTTAGCTGATTCTTGATTAGCCATTAGATCAGCTTTATAAAGAGCAATTTCCTCTTCCCTTAAACTCAATCCTTGGTAACTAGAGGTTTGTTGAAGAATTTCTACTATTTGTTCTCGGTTGAGACTTTGCGAAACATCTTCCCCCTTCATTAAAGCTATAACTCCAGCTACAGCAGGAGTTGCGAAAGAAGTTCCTAAACTCCAACGATATTTTCCTCTCGTATCAAAATTCGGTCCCCAATTCCCTGGATTATCAATACCAGTCCAAAAAGCATTTAACCAGGTTCCCCCAGTGGTAAGAATGCGGCCTAAGTTACGGGGGGCTGTGTTATCTCCTCCGGGGGCAACAACAGTTATGGTTTGGGCTAAATTCTCGTTTTCACCATAATTGCTATAGGAAGCACGATAGCCATTGAGATTCGTTGCACCAACGGCAACCACTCCTGGCACTCCAGCCGGAAAAATGATATTGCCTTGGTTTTGATTTCCCGCAGCAGCAACAATAACTAATTGAGGATCAGCTTCTAGAAGTTCCGATATCAGTTCAACCTCCCCTTGGGAAGGCATTTGAGAGCCAAGACTGAGGTTGATAATATCAACTTTCCTCGCCCCTGCATAAGCTAAAGCTTCTAAGTAAGCAGCATTAGAAAAACTGCCGTTCATCCCAATAACTCGTATAGGTAAAATTTGAGCTTGGGGGGCGACTCCAGTTACTCCAGCTTCTTCTTGGGGTTTGGCAGCGACAACCCCGGAAACCATAGTACCGTGGAACTCTGCGGCTACTTGATTACGGATGCGAAAACGAGCAGTGTTAGCAATTTGCGCTTCTTTGTATTTTGGGTATTGTCCGGCAATTTCGGTAAATAGTTGAGAATGTTGTTGGCGCAACTCCCCATCAGAGAGGGTAAACGCTTGACGAAATTGAGTACTAATGATTTGCAATTCTGCTGGGCTAACTCCTGTATCAGGATCATTTTCGACAAAATCCCAACCTTGCACTTCACCAGGTAAGCGATCGCTAACATTGCTAACTTTGTGGATGTTATTAATCAAGTCGGGATGTTCCCATTGAATTAAGCTATCAATTACAGCAACGGTTACCCCTTCACCACGATTACTTTGCTGCCAAGCTTCTGTCGCCCTAATATCAATGCGAGGGGAATTAACATTTTCTTGAACCCCCATACTCTGTAAACATTTATCTAAATAACCTTCTAAACCTTCAAGATTATTAGGACGCTTCTTTAAACAACTAGTGAGGGAAGTACTATTAAGATGCCAGTGCATAGCTAATAACTTGTTTTTTTTATCTCTATTAGCTTTGCTAAAATCAGGCTCTTCTTTTACATACTGGCTAGTAAGAGTTTGAATAAAATTAGGGTTAGCAGATTCTATATTAGGGACTTGATTAAGTTGGTTAGCAACTTGTAAAACTTCAGTACCCGAAGCTATAGTAGAACTCACCAAATAACGATTAGAGCTAAAACGTAGAGGACGAATTATTTGTAGATTATTTTCTTTAAGAATAGTTTGTTTCTCACTTTCAGATAGCCCAGAAGCAAAGTTAATTGTGATTTCGTTTGGTAAAATAATAACTTCCTTTTCCAAAGAAGTTTTTTCAGAGCGAGTCAATACTGGTAAAGTAGTTTCTACGTAATCTTTTTCTTCAATATTGCGCCTAACTGCTTTAGAAGTTTCGGTTGCGGCAGCAGAAAAACTTACCAAAGCATAATTTTCTCCTAATGACTTAACTTCTAAATTCAAAGGAGAATTGTTTTGAGCAGCACCAACCCCACTACGAGTAACTCCTCCTAAATCTTCTGCTTCTACATCTGCATCTTCTAAAACATCTTCTGGTGAATTTGGTGCTAAAACTCCTTCTTGCAAATCCTGTTGCAATTGCAGATGTAGAGGCAGATTAGAATTTTCTTGCTTCCTTTGCCCACTTATTTCTCCCCGGCTTGCCCCCCTTGTTGCCCCTACCAAACTTCTTTGCGGTTTAAAAGCAACAGCAAGTGCGTCAGAACGTAGATTCAAACTAATTTTTTGGTCAAAAAAGTTATAATATAGCTCATCTTCAGTAACTATTTGAGCTTTAGTAGGAGAAGTCAAGATGATTTCTGAAGCGCTGGTTGATAGTAAAAAATACCCCGCTAACAGAATTCGAGAGAAGACTGGGCTTTTCATCTTAAGGAAGGCACATAGATTTGGTTACTATTCAGTTTAAGAGAGAATTAAGCTGCAATTTGCTTTCGTTACTTTTTTGTAACTCATACCGAATAGCGGTACTTAGACAAAAATCAAGCCCAAACAAAGCCCAAACTTTCTTTATGGCGAGCAAATACGTCGCTATTGTTGTTGAGCCAAGCCACGAAACGATAAGACATACCTGTCCTAAAAGTCAACAACCGCTTGTGCAAATGTCTCCAAAGGTTTGTTAGCCCAGCACCTTCTTAAACCCCCAGTTAGCTTGTGATAAACAATAAAAGTTTTTTTACTTAGAGTAGGGTGGGCAAAAAGATAATTAGGTTGTCTATCAAGCTTGTTTTGTAATGTTTGCCCACCATTACCTAGTTAATCATTTGTGGGCAACAGCAAATAAATTTTTGATGCTCATTTAACTTGCTTATCTTGCCCACCCTACAAAGTGCGATCGCAATAACTCAGATCAATTAAACTCTTACCATCATTGTTAAATGAAGTATGCAGCCATTCTAATAAATTTTTATCTAAAACTTCTGCTTCTTTGGCAATCTCTCTAACTGCTAGCGGATGAGAAGCAATTTCATCTTCACTCTAATTGCTCCGGCATTGCCTATTACATCATTTGCTAATTTAGGACTGTATATTATCACCTCTTTTCTGAAGAAAATTACCATAGCTAAGTACAATTCATATTTCTTAACTATAATTATAACTAATACTGATTAATCGAGATGAAGGCAAGAACTTAAACTCAGCTAATATTCCTATTGGCTAATGGTTCAGAGGGGTTGACAAAAAACATTCTACTGCAAGAGAGATAGTCCATACCTAAAAACCAGTATAAGTAAATATTATAATTTGTCGGATTAGTAATTTCATTGCTAATGCAGGCTAAACTCTGGAGAGTTTTCTCGTAGTATCAAAAGTAATGCTTAAACAAAAAGCAACTACTGCCGTTCTGTTTAACAAGAGGAGAAACCTATGGCCACTTTCAAAGTTACTTTAATAAGTGAAGAAGAAGGAATTAACGAAACTATCGAAGTTCCTGATGATGAATATATTCTTGATGCGGCGGAAGAACAAGGTATTGACTTACCTTACTCCTGCCGTGCGGGTGCTTGTTCTACCTGTGCTGGTAAAGTAAAATCTGGTACTATCGATCAGTCTGACCAGTCTTTCTTAGATGATGATCAAATCGAAGCAGGTTACGTTCTCACTTGCGTTGCTTATCCTACTTCTGATTGCACAATCATAACCCATCAAGAAGAAGAGCTATATTAAAAAACTGAATTTAATCTGGGGCAGTTTATGCTTAACTCCTGAGCAATTATCAGTAGTTATATTTAAATTCCCCCCAACTAAAATTCGGTAAAGTTTCTGGCAGGTATCTCGTAGGTATCTGCCTTGATTTTGGGCAAATGGCCTAAAATAGGCGCAGTAAAGCAAAAATTGTCAACAAATGTACTGGAAATCAGCCTGTATTGGTTTTGTCCTCAATGGAATAGCTTTAGGCTTACCAATACCTGTTCAGGGACAAATTCCTGACGAAAATAATGTACCACCGGGAGACTATCAGCCGGAGTATGAACAAGAACCTCCTCCAGCCAGAATAAAACCTTTGCCTCCCCAACGCATTAGGCAAGATGTCAAACCCCCAGTAAAAGACTTTCGAGTTACTGCCCTACAAAGCCATTATACTGGGGATCTTTGGGTAGGTTCATGGCTAGGTTTAGCTCGCATAGATCCTAACACCGGGGCAATAATTAGCAGAATTAGTTTACCTAACTACAAAATTGGTGCTTTAGCACAGGATAAGGTAGGAAGAATTTGGGTGGGAACTCATCAGGGCCTACTAAGAGTAGATTCTAACTTAAACTCTGTTACCGTAGATAGCGTTGCTTTACCTTCTCAAAAAATACTGTCTCTTTTGATTGACAAAAGAGGATTTTTGTGGGTAGGAGGCGATCGCGGTTTAACTTTAGTTAGTCCTGATAAGGGATTGCAAATGACAACCCTACAGGAATTACCAGGGGTAAGTGCCAATGCTTTAACCTTAGATAAAAAAGGTCAACTTTGGGTAGGAACCCTTCAAGGATTAGTCAAAGTAAATACAGGCAGTGCTTTCCCTGTCGGACGCATTGCTGATCTACCAGGTGGTGTAGTCCAAACCATCACTACCAATCCTAAAGACGGCAAACTTTGGGTAGGAACCCCTAATAGTTTATTAGTAATTGACCCAGAAACTCAGCGCATTGAACGTTCAGTAACTCCTTTGAGAGGCCTAAACGTTACTAAAGTAAGTTTTGCTAAAGACGGTACGGTTTGGGTAGGTACAACCACTGGTCTTTTAAAGATCAAAGCTGATAGTGGTGCTTCTTTAGGAGTCGTCACTAACCTCCCTTCCGACCAAATTATGTCCTTAGCCCCAGACTCAGGTAACAAACTTTGGATCGGTACAACAGAAGGGCTAGCCTGGTTAAGCTTAACTAGCGGCAAAGCAAGACCTCATTTAGCTTTTGTCCGAGAAGCGCCAGAAAATTATTAAACAACTTCCGCCATACTAGAAGAACGAGCGAGTTCTTCTAAACGTTCTTGCTGATCTTGAGAAATACAAGCTTGGATGATATGTTCCACATCTCCTTCCAAGGCGGGGGCTAAACTAAAATTCTGCCCCAAGCGATGATCTGTAATACGGTTATCTTTGTAATTATAGGTACGAATTTTTTCCGAACGCGCTCCTGTACCTACTTGAGAACGCCTCATAGAAGTAACCGCAGCTTTTTGTTCCTGTAACTTGATCTCATAAAGTTTAGCTCTGAGAATCTGCATTGCCCGTTCACGGTTTTGTAGTTGCGATCGCTCCTCCGTACAAAAGATGCGAATACCTGTAGGTTTATGAATTAAATCTACAGCCGTTTCTACCTTGTTAACATTTTGTCCCCCTGCACCCCCAGAACGAGCAGTAGACATCTCAATATCTTTAGGATCAATTTTCACCTCCACATCATCCACCTCCGGCATCACTGCCACAGTAGCTGTGGAAGTATGTACCCTTCCTCCTGCTTCTGTAGTTGGAACCCTCTGTACTCGATGAACTCCAGCTTCAAATTTCAACTGACTGTAGACTTGCTGCCCTTGAATTTCTAGGATAGCTTCTTTAAAACCACCCATATCAGCAGTAGATTCGCTAAGTAACTTAACCTTCCAGCCCTGACTCTCTCCATAGCGAGAGTATAGACGCACCAAATCCCCCGCCCAAATACTTGCTTCATCACCCCCAGTCCCAGCCCTGATTTCTAACATAATGTTTTTATCATCGTTAGGATCTCTGGGTAAAAGCAAAACCTTGAGATAATTTTCTAACTCAAGAGATTTTTCCTGCAACTCGGCCACTTCTAAAGCTGCCATTTCTTGCAATTCTGGTTCGCTGCTAGCTTCTTTTTGTACTTCCTTTGCTCCTACCAATTCTTCTTGAGTAGCCTTCCAAGCTTCATAGGTATTAACCGTTTCTTCCAAAGAAGAACGAGCTTTAGCTACCTTTTGCAGTTCATTTGGATTAGTAGCAACATCTGGATCTGCTAAACGTCGAGTTAATTCAGCAAAGGTTTGTTCTACAGATTTCAGTTTATCTAATAAATAAGACTCAGCCATGATAATTACTCCTTAGAAAAATAGCATTTTTGTTGAGTGTATTTAATCCAAACTCATTGGATATACTCTTTTTCGGCCCTTAAATACAATTAACCCAGCAGATAATCTACTGGGTTAATAAAATTTGCCTAGGGAGCTATTTTTCGTCAGACTGAGACTCTTCTGCTGAAAGCATTCCGTATTTACGCATAAAACGCTCGACACGTCCTTCTGTGTCGATGATCTTTTGAGTTCCGGTATAAAATGGGTGATTCCCCGACCAAACCTCAACACTAATCTCTGGCTTTGTGGAACCGACAGTCATAACCAACTCGCCATTACAATAAACCTTGGCATCTGGATACCATTCAGGATGGATATCTGGTTTAGGCATTTTCTTTTTCCTTCCCTTATATTAATTATCGCTTAGAGTACTGAGGGGCTTTTCTGGCTTTATGTAAACCATATTTCTTACGCTCTTTGGCTCTCGGATCACGAGTCAAATACCCTTCAGTTTTCAGAGGTTGGCGATTATCTGGATCTAAGTTCACAAAGCGCTCTAGCTACTCCTAGTTTAACAGCATCAGACTGACCAGTTAGTCCACCTCCGTGGGCATTAACCAGAATATCGTACTCGTTTTCCAAACCTAAAGTTTCTAAAGGGGCTTTAGCTGCGGCGATATAACTAGGGTTTTGGTTAAAGTAAATATTCCCTTCCTTACCATTAACCTTAATTTCGCCACTACCAGGAACTAAACGTACTCTAGCTATAGAGCGTTTACGACGACCAGTTCCCCAGTATACAGCTCGATCATTTTGTTCTTCAGGCATTGCTTATCTCCTTGGAATAGTATTAATTAACAAATTTTCCGGTGTTTGTGACTGGTGGGGGTGGTTAGGACCCGCATAAACTTTTAATTTGGTAAAAAGTTTACGCCCCAAAGAGTTTTTAGGTAGCATTCCCTTCACAGCCTTTTCAATAATCCTTTCAGGAATACGATTTTGCAGGTTTTCAAAGGTTTCTACTTTCATTCCCCCTGGCCTTCCTGAGTGGCGGTGGTAGAGTTTTTGAGTACTTTTTTTACCAGTAACAACAACTTGCTCAGCATTGATTACAATTACAAAGTCCCCAGTATCCATATGGGGAGTAAAAGTAGGCTTGTTTTTACCACGTAAAATACTAGCAATTTCTGTTGCTAATCTGCCTAAGCGTTGGTCAGCAGCATCAACTACATACCATTTCTGCTCTAGAGTTTCTTTATTGGGTAACGGTGTCTTAATCATTTATCTGTAATATTTAAGTGGTTCGGTTTAAGAAATAATCAGCAATTAACTATTATCTAATAATCTCGAACTATAAACAAAGTTTTATTAGTAGTTCGATAATAAGAATTGAGGTTGAGTATCAAACCAAATATCAGGAGGAAAAGGAAAATCTGGATAACCAACTCTTAACAAACATAGTCCTTTGGCTGGGGCTGAATATTTTACTTCTTCTCTTTTTTGGTTTACCCAAATTTCTGTAAAACTTTCTGGCGATCGCTTCGCGGCCCCACTTCAACTAACATCCCAACTAACAATCTCACCATGCCATAGAGAAAACCATCAGCCTGAATTTCTAGTTGGATGAAAGGTCCTCGACGATAACATTCTGCTGCTTGAACCTCTACCCAAGAATGGGTTCTGTGAGAACCTGCCCTCCTAAAAGCAGCAAGGTGATGGCGGCCAATTAACGGCTTGAGTGCCTTATTTAGTAAAGATTCCTCTAGTTGATGATGGTAATAGTGCCAGCAGAAGGGTTGGACAAAAAGGTTAGGTTCTTTATCTGTGTAAAAAGTATAGCGATAACGCCGCCAGATTGCTGAAAAACGAGCGTGCCAGCTAGGAGCAACCAAAGCAGAAGCTCGAATCAGTAAATCATCAGGTAAAAGGCTATTAAGAACCTTAGCCCACCGCAAAGCGGGGATAGGACTAGTAATCTCAAAATGAGCTACTTGAGCCGCTGCATGAACTCCTGCATCTGTACGTCCTGCCCCATGTAAGGTTACCGGCTTACCCTGAACTTTAGTGATCGCCTGCTCTATTTCTGCTTGCACTGTCCTTTGGTTCGGCTGCCTTTGCCAACCATGGAAATGAGTTCCTACATACTGAATAACTAGAGCAATACGTTGCTTTTCGCCCCTCAAATGAGTCAATACCTCAAACTAACTCGATAATAGCCATTTCTGCATTATCTCCGCGCCTTCTTATGGTGCGAGAAATACGAGTATAACCGCCACTGCGATTGCCATAGCGTTCTTGAGCTTGTTCAAATAAGGCATGAACTAATTTTTTATCATAAAGAAAAGCCATAGCCTGACGGCGAGAAGCTAAAGAACCATCCTTAGCTAAGGTAATCATTTTTTCTACTTTAGGACGCACTGCCCGGGCGCGAGTTTTAGTCGTTTTAATTTGCCCATGGCGAATTAATTGTGTTGCTAAAGCTCTTAATAAAGCTTTACGCTGATCGGCCGGTAAGCCTAGTTCTGGTACTCGACAGCGGTGACGCATTTTTTTCCTCCATAAAGTAAGTGTGAATTATCTGCTGAGGAGGTTGACTGATAATAATTGGCCAACCTACTCATAACTAAACTTTTGATTTCTCTTGGGGTAAAGTAATTCCTAAACGTTGCTGTAAAGCCTCAATTACTTCTTCAGCAGATTTTTGACCGAAGTTTTTAATTTCTAACAGGTCTTCTTGAGAGTAATCAAGTAAATCTGCTACTGAATTAATTTGAGCGCGTTTGAGGCAATTATACGCTCGTACAGAGAGTTGCAATTCTTCAATGGGGATTTGGCTAGTAGGATCTTCGTCCTCCTGGTAATCTTCAGGTTTCTCTTGAATGTTAAGATCCTGAATGGGGCTAAAGAGGTCTACAACAATTCCCGCAGCCTGAGAGAGTGCTTCTTCTGGCTTTAAGCTACCATTTGTCCAGATATCCATGATTAGCCTATCTTTGGCAACAGTACCATCAGTATGAATATCCTCTACACTGTAATTAACTTTGCTCACAGGCATAAATACAGCGTCAATTTGGAGGAAGTCCAAAGAAGTCGCTTCATCTTTTCCCCTTTGTACTGCCCGATAGCCTTTTCCTCTTTCTAAACGGAATTCCATTTCCAGTTTGGCCCCTTCTGCAAGAGTAGCCACATACTGATTAGGATCAACAATCTCTATTTCTGAGGGCAGATCGAACTGAGCAGCAATCACCGTTGCTGGCCCTGTAGCCACAAGACGTGCTATTTGCGGTGCTGAAGTATGGCTTCTGAAGACAATTTCTTTCATATTCAAAAGAATTTCTAGAACGTCTTCCCTTATACCTTCAAGGGTGGCAAATTCGTGGCTTACTCCAGCAATTCGAACAGCCGTTACTGCTGTCCCTTCTAAGTTAGAGAGTAAAACCCGACGCAGGGCGTTACCAACAGTTGTCCCTTGACCGCGTTCGAGAGGTTCTATGACAAACTGGCTATACTGGCTCTGATTTTTATGGGTTTTAGACTCTACTGGATCAATACTAAACTGCACCATAGAGTAACCTCCCTTTTTTGTCCTTTGTCATGTTTCGCGGTGTTGTTTTGTCTTTTTTACTAGGGGATGGATTGAGACTAAACTCTACGCCGCTTGGGTGGACGACAGCCGTTGTGAGGAATCGGCGTTACATCCCGGATTAGAGTAATTTCCAATCCGGCTCCTTGCAAAGCACGTATTGCTGTTTCTCTTCCTGCACCCGGCCCACTAACCATTACTTCCAGTTGGCGCATTCCTTGTTCCATTGCTCGGCGGGCAGCGCTATCTGCTGCGGTTTGAGCAGCAAAGGGAGTACCTTTTTTAGCTCCTTTGAAACCGCTAGAACCAGCAGAAGCCCAAGAAACGGCATCTCCACGAGTATCGGAAATGGTGACGATGGTATTGTTGAAAGTAGAATGAATGTGGGCAATACCACTGGGGATGTTACGCTTTTGCTTTTTAGCGCCACTTTTCTTTGTTGGTCGAGCCATATTACTTAACTTGCTAACTTGATATCGAGTTTGAATGAAAAAACGGGGTTAAGAAAGAATAGATATAGACTACCTATTTTTTGCCAGGAGCCTTTTTCTTTCCAGCAACAGTTAACCGCCTTCCACCACGCCTGGTTCGGCTGTTGGTACGAGTGCGCTGCCCCCTGACTGGTAGTCCTTGGCGATGCCGCCTTCCTCTGTAAGCACCAATATCAACAAGACGCTTGATATTCATAGATTCCCAACGTCTCAAGTCACCTTCGACTTGGTAGTTGCTTTCTACGTAGGAGCGTAATTTTGCTGCTTCTTCGTCAGTTAAATCTTTTACTCTTGTATCTGGATTAATTCCCGTATTTGCTAAAATTTCTTGAGAACGGGATAATCCAACTCCAAAAATATAGGTTAAACCTATCTCTATTCGCTTATCACGCGGAAGGTCTACACCACTAATCCTAGCCACACTTTCTTCTCCCTAATTTGTCACTTTTACTACTAATCTTGTTAGTCTTTAAACTTAAAAATGAATAACTTAAATTGCTTGGTCTTTATCTTGATCTTGACAGAGCCAATTTTAAGCTAGTTAACCTTGGCGTTGTTTATGTTTGGGATTCGTACAAATCACCATTACTCTGCCGCGACGACGGATAACGCGGCATTTTTCACACATTTTTTTAACGGATGCTCTAACTTTCATGCGTCTTTTTGGCCATACTGCAAGCTTACTATTATACCAATAATTGACTTTTTTTTGTAAGTCTATAGTTGGATTTATGCTTTTTAATTATCTTGATCACTCAATGTTTATTTCTTACGCAAACGATAGGTAATCCTACCTTTAGTAAGATCGTAGGGAGTTAACTCTACTTTGACCCTGTCTCCAGGTAAAATTTTGATGTAGTTGCGGCGAATTTTGCCAGAAATATGGGCTAGGATGTTAAAACCATTGTCTAGATCAACTCGAAACATGGCATTAGGCAAAGACTCTGTTACTGTGCCTTCCATTTCAATTAAATCTTGCTTAGCCAATTTATAAATACCTCAATTCTTGTCAACAGGTAATCTGTTTGGTGTAACTTAAAACGATAAAAGGCGATATAATACCTATTTATTAAAGGGATTTTTCCCTACTCAATCCTGGTTTTGCTAGGGGCCGCTTAGCTTAGTTTCTACAAAACTATTTTTAATGATCAGGAATAAAGTTTGATTAACTTAATATTCTCTACAAAGCTACTATTTTTTCTAAAGAGTTGGTCACTTCTTCAGGTAAAAGATTGCCATCCACAGACTTAAGACTATTACGAGTTCGATAATAATCAAGCACTGGAGCTGTTTCTTCTTGGTAAACTTCTAGACGACGGCGGATTGTTTCTTCTGTATCATCTCTACGGCCTCTTTGAAGAAGACGAGTGATGAGTTGCTCTTTCGGGACTTCTAGATTAACTACATATCCAGCAGACTGTTGTAAGTCATCAAGCAAATTATCTAAGAACTCTGCTTGTTCAACATTCCGAGGGAAACCATCTAAAATCCACCCTTTGACAGTATCTCCTTGATTCAATCTTTCTTTGATTAAATCAAGAATTAGTTCATCAGGAACAAGCTCTCCCCTATCTACATAACCTTGAGCTTTTTTTCCTAAAGGAGTGTTTTCCTTAATAACACCTCGTAAAATTTCACCTGTAGAAATATGAGGAATACCCAGCAATTGTGCTAATTTTTGAGCTTGAGTGCCTTTTCCTGCACCTGGGGGACCTAAAAAAATAATTCTTGAACTTGTCATTTTTTATCCTGGTTAGGTTGTAAGCTTATTGCTTAACCATGCCTTCATATCTTTGAGAGATTACATAGGTTTGGATTTGCTTAGCTGTGTCTATAGCAACACCAACAAGGATCAACAACGAAGTTGCCCCTAAACCCTGAAAGGTTGTTACTCCTGTAGCTGTTTCTACGAAAATAGGTACAGTAGCTACTAAACCCAAGAAAATTGCTCCCAAAAAGGTCAAACGATTCAACACCTTTTCCAGATAATCGCTTGTAGCTTTACCAGGACGAATACCAGGTATACTAGAACCCATCTTTTTTAAGTTTTGGGACATATCTACAGGGTTGACAATTAAAGAAGCATAAAAATAGCTAAAAAAGACAATAGAAAGACCCAGTACAGCTACATATAACCAAGGAATTCCCCCAGTGCTTCTTGGGCTTAAGTATCTGGCAATAGTATCAAAAGCTTCAATATTGGTAAATTGCGCCAAAGAGTTGGGCAAAAATAGTATGGCAGTGGCAAAAATAATTGGCATTACTCCGCCTTGGTTAAGACGCAGAGGTAAGTAACTTTTCCTTTCCCTGTATAAGCGTTTGCCTACTTGTCGGCGGGCAGAAATAATTGGGATACGGCGTGTACCTTCTTGGACAAAAACAATCAGCAAAATCATTACCAAGAAAACAAGTAGTAAAATAACTACTTGAGCTACAGCTTCTCGCCCTCCACTTTGAGCAAACTGGATCGTATCTCCTAAAGTTTTGGGTAAACTAGCGACAATATTGACAAAAATCAATAAAGAAGCTCCGTTACCAATACCTCTTTCTGTAATTACTTCTGAAACCCACATGACGAACATAGAGCCAGCAGTGAGAGCCAGTACTATAGCTAGCTTAAATAACAGCGAGTCATTTTCTATATAGTTTCGCAACAAGCCAAAAGTGAATCCTGCGCTTTGAATAATAGCCCAGCCCAAAGCTACATAGCGGGTTATTTGAGAAATTTTGCGTCTTCCAGCTTCTCCTTCATTTTTTTGCAAATTCTCTAGGGAGGGAATAGCTGCTGTTAGCAACTGCATAATAATGGAGGCATTAATAAAGGGTAGAATCCCTAAACTAAAAATACCTACTGCGGTAAAACCGCCTCCAGAAAAGATATCTAAAAAGCCCAGGACAGCGTTATTGCGAACTCCTTCTTCAAAAGCAGCTCGGTTGATTCCCGGTACAGGAACTCTTACCCCAAAGCGGACTAGGATCAAAAGACCAACTGTGACTAGCAGCCGCCCCCGAAGGCCAGCCGCTTGAGCCATTTGCATAAAAGTCTCTTGGGCTGTTGGTGTTTTATCTCGACTTACAACCATGAATTTTGACTTTTTAAGGTTACTAGGGATAGGCTTGTAAACAATTTTAATTCTTTTTTTAGAATTATTTTTTAACTCAATTGCTGCTCAAAATTACCTAAGCAATGTTTGACCTATTTTAAATAACTTCCCAGCTACCACCAGCCGCTTCAATTTTTTGGCGCGCGCTAGCTGTAAAAGCAGCGGCTTTTACTTGCAGAGGAACATTTAGTTCGCCATCACCAAGAATTTTGAGAGGGCCATCATTTTGAGTTACGATACCGTTTTCTAGTAAAGAAGCAAGAGTTACTTCACTATTGGCAGCTACAGAAGAAAGATTCTTAACGTTGATTGTAGTGTAATGCCGAGGATTAATTACTGTAAAGTGCTTCAATTTGGGTATGCGGCGATAAAGGGGCATTTGTCCCCCTTCAAAGCCTGGTTTTGTTCCTGTTCCGGAACGGGCTTTTTGACCGCGCATTCCTTTTCCACAGCTAGCCCCTTGCCCTGCGGAAATTCCCCTGCCTAAGCGACGGGGCCGTTTTTTAGAACCTTTTTTAGGTACAGCGTCATTAATTCTCATAATTTGTTTTTGTAAGCTTTTAATTGTGGCAATCTCGCTATATGTAGAGCTTTTCGATGGGGATTCCTCTTTCTTTAGCTACAGCAGAAAAAGTTCGTAAACCATCTAGGGCATTAATGGCCGCCCTAGCATTATTTAAGGGGTTATTAGAGCCTAATTGTTTAGCGAGGATATTTTTCACTCCAGCTAGTTCTAGTACTGTACGTACAGCACCCCCAGCAATTACACCAGTACCTGGGGCCGCAGGACGCACCATAACTTTCGCTCCTCCAGAAATGCCATTGGCTGGGTGGGTAATAGAGTTAGATTTGGTCAGAGAAACTTCAATCAACTGCTTTTTGCCATCAGCAACTCCTTTACGGACAGCACCAATAACATCACTTGCTTTGCCAACACCAACACCAACTTGACCTTTCTCATTGCCGACTACAACGATGGCACGAAAACTCAATTTTTTACCACCTTTGACAACTTTGCTGACCCGACGAATTTGAATTACCCTTTCTTGCCAGGTTGATTCTTTTTCTTTAGCACGCTTGTTTTTTTTACCTTTAGCCATGACGCTTTTTTGTTTTTTAGAGTTTTAATTGAAAAATAAAGGTCTTACTTAATTAAAAATCTAGTCCTCCTTCACGAGCTGCATCAGCAAGGGCTTTGACTCTGCCATGATAAAGATTGCCACCACGATCAAAAACCACCTTTTCGATCCCTTGTTCTTTAGCTCTTGCTGCTACTAATTTGCCAACTTCAGAAGAAGCTTCGCAAGTTGCCCCAGAGGGTATTTTACTTTTCAAATCTGGATCTAGTGTAGAAGCCGCAGCTATAGTATGTTGGGCTTGATCATCAATTATTTGAGCATAGATATGTTGGTTGGAACGAAAAACAGCTAACCGAGGGCGAGTAGATGTGCCACGAACTTGGCGACGTATCCTTTGATGGCGGCGTTTGACTAATTGTTTGCGAGAAGGCTTCATTTTTATTACTTCTTACCTGCTTTACCAGCTTTACGTCTGACGAATTCACCTTGATAGCGAATACCTTTACCTTTGTAAGGTTCAGGGGGTCTAACTGCTCTAATTTTGGCAGCTACATTACCAACAATTTCTTTGTTGATTCCGCTAACTGTTACTTGGGTATTTTTTTCCACAGCTAGCTGAATTCCTTCTGGAGGATCAATCTCCACAGGGTTACTGTAACCAACATTGAGAATCAGCTTTTTGCCTTGGACTTGAGCGCGATAACCTATACCTTGGATATCTAACTGTTTGGTATAACCTTGAGATACTCCTTCTACCATGTTAGCGACTAGGGTTCTAGATAAACCATGGAGTTGTCGGGAGGTGCGGGATTCATCTTGGCGCTGAACTTCAAGGGTATCTCCTTGCTGCTCCACTATTACTTTGTCGGGCAATACTCTATCTAGAGTACCTTTAGGCCCTTTGACTGTAATATGTTGCCCTTTTATATCTACTGTTACTTTGCTAGGAATGGGAATCGGACGCTTACCGATACGAGACATGATTGAGCTACTCCATTGTTTGACTTTGTTCTTAAGTTTTTGACGGTACAAAATATCGATGAACTTAGGTGACAACTAGCCAATAGCTACCATACATAACAGAGGATTTCTCCGCCAATTCCTTTTTGCCTAGCTTCTCTATCAGTCATGATGCCACTTGAGGTAGAAATGACGGCAATACCAATACCACCTAAGACCCTTGGTAATTCTTTGCGATTTTTATAGACTCTTAAGCCTGGTTTACTAACTCTTTTTAAATTGGTAATAATGGGCTGACGGTTCCTTCCTTTGTATTTAAGGGAGATTACTAAATTTCTTTTAATAACTTCGCCTACCTCTTCAAAATCAGCAATAAAGCCTTCATCTTTAAGAACTTGAGCAATACTGCGAGTCATTTTTGTTGCAGGAACATTGGTGGTGGAATGCCTAACCAAACAAGCATTCCGGATGCGGGTCAGCATATCTGAAATTGTGTCATTAGAAGCCATTCTTTGCTTTTTTGTCTCCTTTTAATAGGTTATAGGGGCAAGTTAGTAGCAACGTTAATCTGGAAAATTAATTCTACTTAACCCTCCTGCCTAATTAATTGTTCCGGAAAGGCATACCCATTTCTTTGAGTAAAGCTCTACCTTCCTCATCAGTATTGGCTGTGGTCACGATGGAAATATCCATGCCACGAATTTGGTCGATGCTATCGTAGTCAATTTCTGGAAAAATCAGTTGCTCTCTAATGCCAAGACTATAGTTGCCTTTACCATCAAAGCTTTTTGGGCTAACACCACGAAAATCTCTAATTCTGGGTAATGACAAACTAATTAAGCGGTCAAGGAAAGCGTACATTCGTTCTTGGCGTAAAGTGACCATGACCCCAACAGGCATCCCTTCACGAATTTTAAAACCAGCGATCGCTTTTTTCGCTCTAGTAACTACAGGTTTCTGCCCTGTAATTGTTGCTAACTCCCGAAGAGATGACTCCATGGCTTTAGTGTTTTGAGATGCTTCTCCTAAACCCCGATTAATAGTTATTTTTTGGACTTTAGGTACTTGATGGATATTAGTATACCCAAACTGTTCTTTTAGTTTAGGAACAATTTTTTCTTGATAAATAGTCTTTAGTCTTTGTGTCATGGTTTTTGAATTGTAAATTTCCCTGGGCTTGGTCAGGGAATGTTTTTAACAGCGATAGAGACTGAATTAATCAATAATCTCCCCTGTTTTTTTCAGCATCCTGACTTTACGACCATCTTCTGTAAAGGTGTAGGAAGTTCGACTAGCTACTTTTTCTTTGTTGGAATACAACATGACGTTAGAGCTATGAATCGGCGTTTCTTCAGTGACGATTTGACCTGATTCGCCTTCCTGTTGCGGCTTAACGTGCTTGGTTCTGATGTTAACCCCTTCAATTACAACTTTGCTTAACTTAGGAAAAACTTTGGTTATGTCTCCAACTTTTCCTTTGTCTCTACCAGAGATGACTTGTACTGTATCTCCTTTTTTTACGTGCATTTTGTAGCGCATTGGGCTACCTTTTGTTTGAGCCATCAGATGACCTCCGGAGCAAGAGAAACAATTTTAGTAAAGTTTTTTTCCCTTAATTCCCTAGCGACAGGACCAAAAACTCTTGTTCCCCTAGGATTATTATCAGGATTGATAATCACAGCAGCATTATCATCAAAACGGATACTCATACCGCTTTCTCTACGGATGCTGTGACGGGTACGAACAATGACGGCTCGTACTACATCGGATTTCTTGACTGCCATGTTGGGAATAGCGTCTTTAACCACAGCGATAATAACATCGCCAATGCCGCCGTAGCGACGGTTTCCAGACCCCAGAACCCGCAGGCACATTAGTTGACGAGCGCCACTGTTGTCGGCAACATTAAGGTAAGATTGCTGTTGAATCACGGTTGTTAGTAGTTACTGATTTAAGTATTTACTTGCTGCTTTCGTTGAGAACGTCAGTCACTCTCCAGCGCTTAGTCCGACTAAGGGGACGAGTTTCTCTTATACGAACTCTGTCTCCTGATTTGCATTTGTTTTCTTCGTCGTGAACTTTGTATCGCTTAGTACGAACAACGATTTTTCCGTACTTAGGATGAGGAGAACGGTTTTCTATAGCCACAACAATGGTTTTATCCATTTTGTCGCTAACGACTAATCCGACTCTTTCTTTAACTGCCATTAAGTTTTACTCCTCTTGTTCTTCAGCAACGGGGGAATCATTAGTAGAAGCTTGCAGTTGGCGCTCCCTTTCTACAGTTAATAATTGGGCTAAACGATGTCGAGCGTGCTTAGGCTCGTGAGTTGTTTCAGTCTGGCGGGTGACTTTTTGTAGCCTTAGTTCAAACAATTTCTTTTTGACAGTGATGATTTCAGCAGCGATTTCTTCGTCGCTCAAACTTCTCACTTCTGCTATTTTCGGAAAAGCCATGATTTAGAGTTGATCCTCAGAGCGGGTGACAAATTTGGTCTTCAAGGGTAGTTTTTGAGCCGCAAGGCGCATTGCTTCCCTAGCAATTTCTTCGGATACCCCCGCCATTTCAAACATGATGCGTCCTGGTTTGACTACAGCTACCCAGTATTCAGGGGAGCCTTTACCAGAACCCATTCTTGTTTCAGCCGGACGCATGGTGACAGGTTTATCAGGAAAAATACGAATCCAGATTTTACCGCCACGACGGACATAGCGGGTCATAGCTCGACGAGCAGCTTCAATTTGCCGTGATGTGACCCAGCTAGGTTCAATTGCTTGGAGAGCAAAATCTCCAAAGTCAACTCTATTGCCCCGATGGGCTAGCCCTCTCATGCGGCCACGATGTTGTTTACGAAATTTGGTTCTTTTTGGACTTAGCATAGTTAGTTTTTGGCCCCTTTATTCAGATCGGTCTTCAAACTGCTGGCGGCGAAGCTGACGGCGCGGAGTTTGGGAGGGGGTAGGAGTTGATTGTTCTTCTTGTCCAGGAATAATCTCTCCTTTAAAGACCCAAACTTTGACCCCTAAAATGCCGTAGATAGTTTTGGCAGTGCGGTAGGAATAATCAATGTCAGCCCGAAGGGTATGTAAGGGTACTCGACCTTCACGAGTCCACTCAGTACGAGCAATTTCTGCTCCATTAAGTCGGCCACTCACCTGAATTTTGATACCTTGGACATCTGCTCTTTGCGCTCTTTGAATGGCTTGGCGTACTACTCTGCGAAAGGAAACTCGCCTTTCTAGTTGCTGAGCAATATTTTCGGCAATTAGAGTAGCATCAGCATCAACTCTAGTTACTTCGACAACATTGATACGAATCTGACGATTACTACCCAAGGCATCCTGAAGACCCATCCTCAAGGATTCGATGCCACTACCACCGCGGCCAACGACAACACCAGGTCTAGCTGTATGAACTTCTAAGTCAATTTGATCAGCTTTACGTTCAATACGGATGTCGGAAATCCCAGCATTGTTGAGGTTTTTATCAATATACTGGCGAATTTTATGGTCTTCTTGCAGTAATTCTGGATAGCGCTTTGTGTCAGCATACCAGCGAGAAGAGTGTTCTTTGGTTACGCCTAAACGAAAACCAATTGGATGAATTTTTTGTCCCACAAACTTTTCCTTTACTACTATTAGTCAAATCTCGGAGCTATTTCTCCATCTCCGGAGCCACAGCAATGGTGATGTGACAAGTTGGTTTGCGGATTTGATAAGCTCTACCTTGGGCCTTTGCACTAAAGCGCTTCAAAGTCGGTCCTTTGTCGGCATAGGCTTGGCTAATAATTAGAGAAGCTCTGTCTAATCCTGCATTATGCTCGGCGTTAGCACCAGCAGAACGCAGTGCTTTAAGCACTGGGCCACAAGCGCGATAGGGCATAAACTCCAATAAAATTAATGCTTCTCTATAAGTACGACCGCGAATTTGGTCTAAGACCCGTCTAACTTTACGGGGAGACATCCGGATATAACGAGCGATCGCTTTTACTTCTTCTGTATTATCTACCACCATAGTTTTCTCCTCTTAAAGCCATCATTAATACTTAATTTATTTACTAGTTGACGGCTAGGTGAGCTTTTTATCGACGACCAGCTTTTTTGTCACCTTTGGAATGACCCCGAAAGGTTCTTGTCGGGGCGAATTCCCCTAGTTTATGACCAACCATTTGTTCATTGATAAAAATCGGAACGTGTTGGCGGCCATTATGGACAGCAATAGTATGACCCACCATTTGAGGCAAGATTGTTGAAGCCCTCGACCAGGTTTTGATCACCTTTTTCTCGTCCTTGGCATTGAGTTTTTCAATTTTGCTTAGTAAGCTATCAGCAACAAATGGCCCTTTTTTTAAAGAACGACCCATAGTTTATTTCAGATGTAAAGTTGTTTTAGTCAAAATTTCGTTTAGTCTTTTTTACCTTTACCAGAACGACGACGGCGTACAATCAGGGAGTCGCTGCGCTTTTTCTTTTTACGAGTTTTAGCTCCCAAGGTTGGTTTACCCCAAGGGGTTACTGGGCCGCTTCTACCGATAGGAGCGCGACCCTCACCACCGCCGTGGGGATGGTCTACAGGGTTCATGGCGCTACCTCGTACTTTTGGTCTACGACCTAGACGGCGAGAACGACCAGCTTTGCCTAAGCTGAGGTTACGGGCTTCTGCGTTACCGACTTGACCGATGGTAGCGTAGCATTCTTTGCGTACCATGCGTACTTCTTTGGAAGGTAGTTTGATGGTGACATAGTTACCTTCTTTGGCGACAACCTGGGCCGCAGCACCAGCAGAGCGGACGATCTGTCCCCCTTTGCCTGGTTTCATTTCAATATTGTGAACCGTTGTACCTAAAGGTATTTTGGCTAGGGGTAAGGCATTACCAATTTCATAGGGAGCATCGCTACTAGAAATTACGGTAGTACCGACGGTTAATCCGGCTGGGCATAATATGTAACGCTTTTCACCATCTTCATAGTGCAACAAGGCTATTCTGGCGTTGCGGTTAGGATCGTATTCTATTGCCAGCACTTCTGCGGGCATATTGCGCTTGTCGCGGCGAAAGTCGATTTGGCGATAGAGGCGCTTATGACCACCACCACGACGGCGACTAGTAATGACACCACGATTGTTACGACCTTTGGCGCAGTGTTTGAATTTTGTTAGGGATTTTTCCGGCTTACTTTTGGTAATTTCAGCAAAGTCTGAAACCGTCGCTTGACGAGTACCAGGAGTATAGGGCCGATAAGAACGGATAGCCATAACTTAAAGGAATAAAAGATACAAGTTTACACTTCTGGGAATAAGGTTATGGAGTCGCTTTCTGCTAAAGTGACAATCGCTCTTTTATATTGAGGTTTGTAACCGATATATTTACCAACGCGGCGTTTCCTTCGGGGAGGACGACTGGTGTTGACTTTAGTTACTTTGACCTCAAATAGGCTTTCAATGGCAGCTTTAATTTTCGGTTTGTCAGCTTTAAGAGCGACATCAAAGACGTATTGATTATTTTCTAAGAGTAAGGTTGCCTTTTCTGTGACAATGGGCCTGATAATCAGATCCGGCAAGTCACGGGGATTGTAATTAGTCATTATAAATCTCCTGAATTTTTGCCAAACCTTCAGCCGTGGTGACGATTTTATCAGCTACTAATAAGTCGTAGACGTTGAGGTTGTTGGTGCGAATTAGCTTCAGGTTAGCTATATTTCGCGCTGAGAGGTTTACGTTTTCCGCTACTTCTGGCAAAATGAGCAAGGCTTTCTGACGAGGTTCTATACCCCAACGAGATAAGGCTCTGACCATTTCTTGAGTTTTGGGTTTGGGAAGTTGTTCAGCAAAGTCGGCTACTACTAATAAGTCTTCAGCACGACTAGCAAAGGCTGTTCTTAGGGCTAAACGCCGCTCTTTGCGGTTCATTTTGAGGTTGAAGGTTCTTGGTTTAGGACCAAAGATTACCCCACCACCTTTCCATAAAGGAGAGCGAATAGAACCAGCACGGGCGCGACCCGTACCTTTCTGCCGCCAGGGTTTGCGGCCACCACCTCTAACTTCTGCTCTGGTTTTAGTAGAAGCAGTGCCTTGACGAGCGTTAGTCATTTGTCGTACTAAAGCTCGGTGAACAATATGAGCGGCATTTTCTTCTTTAGCAACTTTTAGCTCTAAAGTTGCTTCGGAGATTTCTTCTCCTTCCCAGTTTTTGACTACACATTTAACCATTTGTTTCTTTGATTGTCATTTGCCAGAGATGATTTAGTTACTTTGCTTGACCCATTTAGCTGGGGTAATGCTTAATAAACCACCTGGTTTGCCTGGGACTGCTCCTTTGACTAAGAGGAGGTTCCTTTCTGGATCTACGCTCACTACTGTGAGTTTGCGTACGGTTACTTTTTCTGCTCCCATACGCCCTGCCATCTTTTTGCCAGGAAAGATTCTACCTGGAGTTGTTCCCGGTCCTGTTGAACCAGGAAGGCGATGGTTTTTAGAACCGTGAGACATAGGACCACGTTTGAAGTTATGCCGTTTTTGATATCCAGCGAAACCTTTTCCTGTACTAGTACCGCTGATATCAACCATTTGTCCAGGATTGAAGATATCGGCTTTGATGGTTTGACCGAGTTCGTACTGGTTGGGATCATCTAAGCGATATTCTTTTAGATGGCGTAACAAAGGAGCATTAGCCTTTTTGAGATGGCCTTGCTCTGGCTTGTTAATTGCCTTGGGTTTGGCTTCTTTGTAACCAACTTGAATGGCGTTGTAGCCATCTGTTTCTTTCGTTTTGATTTGAGTTACTGTGCAAGAACCAGCTTCGATGACGGTTACAGGAATAGCTACCCCTGTTTCCCGATCAAAGATTTGGGTCATACCTAGTTTGGTGCCAAGAATGCCTGAAAACATAGCGGCAATCCCTCTCCTTTTTAGACAACACTTTAGCTAGCGAGAAGATTAAAGTGATTTTAATCTTCTGCCAACAGGCAACTTCTCCGAAAAGGAGAGCGCGAACCTTTAGTTTGTTACTGCAATGTCCTTTTAAGTCCAAGTACGCTAGTTTAAGCTTCAGTCAAAAATACTTGGCTTTAACTTTCGCCTGTTACCGTTAAGACTTAAAAATTCAAAGAACTTCAGTATCTTAACGAGGCACGTTTGCAAGTAAAGGTTTGAACTTTAGTCACAATCGTCTATTGTATCGAGTTTGGTTAATTTAGTCAATAAAAAAAATAATTTGGCTTCAATTAACTGAAAAGGGGAAATCTCCGATTTATCAGTGACAAATGACCCCCAAAATATTATGCCCTGGTATCTTACAAATTATGAATCAAAATTTTCTGTTTGATTCTGGCTTGACGGTCAAACTATAATTACAACTTAGGGAATTTTAACAAAAACTAAAACGCAATGGCACTGATTACAAGCGGTAAATCCTTTATCCGGGACTTAGATAAGTCTGGAGCTTTAGGAGTTTATATGCCCCTGGAAGGGGGGTTTGAAGGACGCTATCAAAGGCGTTTGCGGGCAAATGGCTACTCAAGCTTGCATATTACAGCCAGGGGTTTGGGAGATTTGGCTGCTTATTTGACCCGAATACATGGAGTACGCCCCCCTCATTTAGGTAAAAAGGATATTGGTCAAGGTGCGGCTGTTGGACCAGTTTATTACATACCACCAATAGTTAATTATCAATTGGAAAACTTGCCTCCTAAAGCTAAGGGTTTGGTGATTTGGATTTTGGAAGGACAAGTTCTTTCTCGCCAAGAAAGAGAATACTTAGTTAATTTGCCTAAGCTTGAACCAAAGGTGAAAGTGATTTTAGAATTGGGAGGCGATCGCAAGTTTAGTTGGGTTTCGTTAGACCAAACTTTGGTTTCGGTTTAGTAGTTGTTAAATTGAAGTTAGAGAAAAAAATCCAGCTAGGTTAAGGGGACTCCATGCTAGAAGACCGTGACTATACCCTAATTATTGACAAAAGTGGCAGTATGTCGATTAAAGACCAGTGGGGAGGCAAGAGCCGTTGGCAGGTGATGCAGGAGTCTACCTTAGCTTTAGCTAGTAAGTGTGAAGACTTAGATCCTGATGGGATTACAGTTTATACTTTTTCTGGGCGGTTTAAGCGCTACGATAATGTTACCGCCGCTAAGGTGTCACAGATATTTACTGAAAATGAGCCTTCTGGCCGGACTAACTTGACCGGGGTTTTGCAAGATGCTTTAGGAAGTTATTTTCAAAATAAAGCATCTGGTCAATCAAAGTCCAACGGAGAGACGATTTTAGTGGTGACAGATGGTGAGCCAGATGACCGTAAGGCAGTGATGCGGACGATTGTAGAAGCATCGCGACGTATTGATCGAGATGAAGAGTTGGCTATTTCTTTTGTCCAGGTTGGCAATGATACAGAAGCAACAAGATTTTTAAAGATTTTAGATGATGAGTTACAAAGTGCTGGGGCTAAGTTCGATATTGTCGATACTATTACTATAGATGATATGGAAGATATTACTTTGACAGAGGTTTTGTTGAATGCAATTACTGATTAAATTTGCTAATTGCTAATTGCTAATTGCTAGTTGTTAATAGGTGATATGCAATGGAAGAGCTTTTCTCTGAGATCAAGAAGGAGTATGAGGAAAAAGATAAACAGAAGAAGTTGTCTTCAGAATCTGTTGAAGATAAGCATAAATCAAGTTCTGATCAGTCTTTGGCTAAAGTTAACGAGAAGGAGAAAAACAAAGAGAGGTCTTCTTATTTAGATGGGCTTCTAGCTGAGGTTAAGTCTGAATTTGAAGGCGAAAAAGAGAGTTTTACAAAGAATCATGGTTCTAAATTCGATAACTTATTATCTCAGGTAGATCAGGGCAGTTTTTCACCGCGTACTCCTTCTTATTCTGTCCCTAAGCAAATGAGATTTAGGGCAAAAAATGATGTTTTGGCAGAGATAAAAGAGGAAATTAAAGAACAAGAACAAGAAGAGAAAGTTCGTCAAGAAGATTTACGACAGCAACAATTACAAGAAAGAGAAAATGAAGCTAAGGTCTGGCTGGAACAATTAGATGTTAATTCAGAAGAAGGACTTTGGTTTGAAGAATTTGCTTACGCTTATCCTTCTAATTTAGCGGCAGCTATTGATTATTTAGCTGCTCTACAAAAATAAAAATGTACTCATGGATTTAGTCAACTTTAGCCTAACCCTGCTCCCTGCTCCCTACTCCCTACTCCCTCCCCTCACAAATAACCTGTGCTATTAAACAGGGTCTAGTATTATATTGACTTTGACCACTTTTTTTTAAAGTTGTTTATTTCTTTATCAGTGTAGAAAAATTTTACAAATCTAGAATCATATATATTATCTAGATATTCTACAGGAAAATTTATTTTATTTCTAAAGGTTTGATAAAGTTCATAGTATCTTTTTGAATTTGACATATTAGCATTCACTATGGTCACTTCATCTATTTGGAGAAAATCTTTTAGGCAAGGTTGGAGGTAGGGAGAAAATGCTTCTAGTTTGATAATTAACAAGTCTATATTCTTATTGATATTTTTTTGAATCAGATAACCTTGAGATTTAGGAAAATCTATGGAGAAGATATCAATACCAAGGACAGAATTAAATTCCTGATCAAACCAGTTTAAGGCTCTATATCTTCTTTCTTGAGCTTCAGGATGTTCCCAATATAATTTGATGAGATTGTCTACATTAATCTCTTTCGTCTCTATCATTTGATAGACATTAGGTAAGAAGTTACTTATATTCTGAAAGAAGCTAGAAATACCGCGCCCAATAGGATCTCGAACGGAAGTTATCATTTTAATTTTGTCTTTCTGAGCGACAAGATGAGCAATATTTTCGCAGAAATACTGATCAATAATTAAATAATTGGGAGCTAGCAAGCTTTTATAGCTTTTTTGATTTTGCCATCTTTGTAAATTCGTATCAGGATTGAGAAAATGAATTTTGTAAATAGGCTGTGAAATATTCGAGGCTTCTAAGGTTCTCACAATAGTTGACGAACCTACTTTTCCCATCTGGTAAACTAAGACAATTTCTGAGCTACTGTCTAAAGTATTCTGTATTTGCTGATAAGTAGTTTTACTTTTGAAGAAGTTGCCTATATAAGACAGTGAAGAACGAACAATTGCTTGGTTTTTGACCTTACTTATCGATTGTTGGAACATTTTCTCAGCAGAGTTCACTACAAAAACACCTCGATTTTACTGGTTTTTGATAAATTTTAGTTTATGCTATTTGCTTCCTTTTTATGCAACTGAACATGGTTATCCAAAAATTCCCGAACTTCCCACGATCCACAAGTGAAGTGACTTGCGACTCTTAAGTTGAAAAGAGATTAAGTTTGTTTCATAGATTAATTTTGTTCTAATTATCTATTTTGTTACAAATATTAAGAAAAACTTAGATGGAAATACACTTCCTACAGTCGTGACTTAATCTTAAGGGGGGCAAGAATGGAAAAAGCGAATCTATTTAAAGCTCAGTTGAAGGGTTGCAACCTTTTTTGGAGCAAAGATGTCGCTCTTAAACACGCTTATTTGGATAACTATACTATTCATCCTGACGGCTACCGACTCATTGATAATTGATAATTAATAATAAAATTGTGTTTTTTAGTATTGTTATTCCGACTTACAATCGTTTGCCCATTCTCCAAAAATGTTTATTGGCACTGGAAAGGCAGAATTTAAACCTTGATAGTGTGGTGGGAGGTTATGAAGTTGTGGTGGTAGATGATGGTTCTACTGATGGTAGTTGGGAATGGTTAGAAGATAATGCAGAGATTATTCCCCATGTAAAAATTGTAGCTCAAGATCATCAAGGACCAGCCGCAGCTAGAAATTTGGGAGTTAAGGAAGCTAAAGGCGAGATAATTGTTTTTATTGATAGTGATTTAGTTGTTACAGAACAGTTTTTGCAGGCACATGGAGATGCTTTGAAAGCAGGAGAGAAAGAGTTAGGTTGCGATCGCCTCTTTACTTATGGAGCGGTGATTAATACTGCTAATTTTACTAATCCCACTTCCGAACCCTATAAAATAACGGATTTTTCTGCTGCTTATTTTGCTACAGGTAATGTTGCAATCCCCCGTCATTGGTTAGAAGAAGCGGGACTTTTTGATACTCGCTTTCAACTTTATGGTTGGGAAGATTTGGAGTTAGGAGTTAGGTTGAAGAAGTTAGGTTTAAAATTAATTAAATGTCCTGAAGCTGTAGGTTATCATTGGCATCCTGCTTTTAATCTTAAGCAACTTCCTGGTTTAATTGATAGGGAGATTCAGCGGGGAAGAATGGGGGTTTTGTTTTATGAAAAGCATCCTACTTGGGAAGTGAAGATGATGATCCAAATGACTTGGTTACATCGTCTTTTGTGGGGGATTTTATCTTTACGGGGAGCTTTAAATGAAAGAACAATGGCTCCTTTTTTACAATGGTTAATTAATCGTGGCAAGCCTCAGTTAGCTTTAGAAGTAGCGCGCATTTTCCTTAATTGGTATAACGTACAGGGAGTTTACACAGCTTATGCAGAGAGCTTACGTCAGTGATAAGAAGATGGGGGGACTAATATGTATTTTAATCAACACTCAGCTATTAGTAAATTGGCATTAATTGTTCAGAAAAAAGGCAATTTCTGCCTTGTTCTTTTGCTTTATAAAGTGCTTTGTCTGCCGTACTTATTAAGTTCTTAACTGTTAAACCAGCTTGAGGTGTTATAGTTGTTACACCGAGACTGATGGTAACAAACTGGCTTACTTGAGATTGAGCATGGAGAATTTTTAAGCTGAATATTTCCTTTTGTATTTGTGTTGCCATCTTCATAGCTTGTTCAATATTTGTATCAGGAAGAATAGCTGCAAATTCTTCCCCTCCATAACGAGCCACTCTTCCCCAAGAAACATCAGCCTTTTCTATCATTGAACTGAGGCAACTAGCTATTCGGCGTAAACAATCATCTCCTTTTAGATGTCCGTAGGTATCGTTATAGGCTTTAAAATAGTCTACGTCACATAAAATCAAAGAAAGAGGTGAACTTTTGCACAAATGCCTTTGCCATTCTAGATTAAGATGAATATCAAAACTACGGCGATTAAGAATTTCTGTTAATCCATCTAAATTAGCAAGGCGTTCTAGTTCTCTATTTGCAGCAACTAAAGCTTCTTCTGTTCGTAAGCGTCCCTCTATTTCTTGTTCTAAAAGTAGGTTTTTCTCCTGTAATTTTCTAGCTAGTCTTTGTTGATTTAACTGATTTTCAACCCTAGCTAATACTTCTTCTAAATGAAAAGGTTTAGTAATATAATCTGCGCCACCAATTTTGAAAGCTTTGACCTTATCTAGGGTGCGATCAAGAGCGCTAATAAAAATAATTGGTATTCGACTAGTTTTGGTTTGTTTTTTTAATTCTTCACATACCTGATAACCATTCATAATCGGCATATTGATATCCAGCAAAATCAAATCAGGAGGAGCAACCTGCGCCCCTTTGATAGCAAATTTACCATCAAGAGATTTTTTGACTTTGTACCCCTGTGCTTCTAACATTGTTGATAAAAGTCTGAGATTATCAGGTTTATCGTCCACAATTAAGATACTTTCTTTTGGGCTTGCCAGGTTGGTCTTGGTCATTCAGCTTTTACCATTACTTGGGGGTATTTTAATATTTCCTTATTACGATGGCTTTTACCCTGATTCAGTAGATTAGATTATTATATCTAATTGGAAGTTGTTAATTTGAGTCTGTCAAGCTCTCTAACAAGATTAACTTCTGATGACGAAATTATCTCAATCAATTGCTAGAAACGATGCTAAAGTTTTACGGAGCATTTGAAATTACTATAGTAAAAAATATTTCTGATTGGGGAAACTGGGTAAAACTAAAAAATGATTAAAGAAAAATCAATCTTTCCTGGGCAAAAAACTAAAGCAATACTGCAGGTTATTCTTGCTGTTGGTATTATAGTTCCAGGAATACTTCACTTCTTGCTCCCCGAACCTTTTGTCAAGATTGTGCCAGAAATCTTACCCTTCCCTTTGGCACTAGTTTATGTTACTGGAATCTGGGAGATCCTCGCTGGTATTGGCTTATTAATACCTTCAGTAAGTCGCAGCGCGGCTTGGAGTTTAGTCATCTTACTAGTTGCTGTATATCCTGCTAACATCAATATGGCAATTAATGATATTAGTCTTGGTGGCGTATCAGATTCATCTTGGTTTCATGCTATTAGATTACCTCTACAATTTGTCCTCATCGCTTGGGCATATTGGTACACAAAAAAATCATGAAAGCATTAGTTACAGGGGCAAGCGGTTTCACAGGTTCTCACTTAGTTCGAGCTTTGGAACAAAGAGGAGATCAAGTTGTTGGTTTAGTGCGGCAATCTAGTAACTTAGAACCTTTGGCAGAAAACAATCTTAAACTGGTTTATGGCGATATCACTAATGGAGATGTCTTACAAACGGCCATGGCTGGGGTTGACATAGTTTTTCATGTTGCTGCCTATGTAGACTTGGGTATAGTTGACGCTGAAGAAATGTTTAGGGTAAATGTCGAAGGGACTCGTACAGTTTTAGAGGTAGCCCGCGCAGTAGGTATTAAAAAGCTAGTTTATTGCAGCACTATTGGTATTTACGGCGATAGCAAGGGAAAAGTTGTTAACGAAACCTACCAACGTCAACAAAAAGACTTCTCTTCCGCCTATGATCGCAGTAAATATCAAGGACAAAAATTAGTAGATCAATCTGCCCAGAAAGGCTTGCCTGTAGTTAGTTTAATGCCTTCGGGTATCTTCGGTTCCGATGATCCTCACTTCGGTCCGGTTTTAAAGCTTTTTGTCGCTAACAAACTAAAATTATGGGTAGGGGGCGATCGCCTCACAGGTATCGTCCACGTAGATGACTTAGTAGAAGCGATGTTACTAGCCGCAGAGAAAGCCCCACCAGGAGAACATTACATCATTTCCGCTGGAGAATTA
The DNA here is from genome assembly GCA_963793425.1 of uncultured cyanobacterium. Taxonomy (GTDB): domain Bacteria; phylum Cyanobacteriota; class Cyanobacteriia; order Cyanobacteriales; family CAWCAG01; genus CAWCAG01. Next base: position 1,816,352 of record CAWCAG010000005.1, read on the forward strand.
GCAACCAAAGAAATGTTCGCTATCCTTAGCCAAGCAACAGGCATTCCTACTCCGAAAGAAGTTCCCCAATCCCTTGCCAGATTAGTAGGAAAATTACTCGATCCCTTGGGAAGATGGTTCAAGTTCAACCCTCCCTTAAGCAAAGAACGTCTTCATTACGTTTATGATCGTTGCGTCAGGGTAGATAGTAGCAAAGCCCAACAAGAATTAGCTTGGCAACCCCGCTCTCCTGAAGAAGTCTTGAGACAAATAGTTAGGGAGTTAGAGAAATAAATAATATGCAGCAAACAGCTTTAAATACCATTGCGATCAGCATCTTTGTGATCACGATGTTTTCTCTGTTGGGGCCATTATTTAAAATTTCTCCTGCTGTACCAGCTTTAATTACAGCCGTTATTTTGGGTCTAGGAACCATTGACACTCTTAGTTTACAGGGCAAAGGTTCTACCTTACTTCTCGACTGGCTAGCCTCTTTTTCTCCTCGCCACCGCGAGAGAATTATTCGCCACGAAGCAGGGCATTTTCTCACTGCCTATTTTTTAGGTATTCCCATCCTTGGTTACACACTCACCCCTTGGGAAGCTTTGCAGGCAGAGCAGCCTGGTTTAGGAGGAGTTGAGTTTAATACCGAAGAAATATTTGCCCAAAAAATTCCCACCCAAAATATTCCCTTACTCTTAGAGCGCTTTTGTACTGTTTGGATGGCAGGAATTGCCGCAGAAAAATTAGTTTATGGTAGTGCTGAAGGAGGGGGAGAAGATAAACAAAAAATCAAAGCAGCTTTAATGGCATTAGGTTATTCAGAAAGCGAGTCCCCGAAAAAACAACAATGGGCTAGTTTACAAGCGCGAAATTTGCTGCAAAAATATAATTCTTCCTACGAAGCTTTAGTAGAAGCGATGGCGAGAAGAGCTTCCCTTGATGAATGTTATCAAGTAATTCAAAAGCAGATTGAAAGTTGAGTTATTATACCAATCCTGCTCTTGTTGCATGACTTATCTGTTAGGGCAGGGAGTAGGGAATAGGAAGTAAGGAGCAGAAAAGAGAAAATGCTTAATTTTCAAGCTAAATATACTGTTAAAAAGCACTTTTCAAGGGCGCACCTTTTCCACCATATACATAATATCATCTCAAGGAAGAAAAAAGCAAAGTCTTTGAGCAAACCCGAAAATTCATAAGTAAAACTGTTATTTCTTTTGCTTGCATAACAATTATTTTAAACAGAAGCAGCTTTTTTGAGGTTTCATGAAGCTATGTTAACAATGGTTTGACAAGGTATTCAAGGGCTTCCCTTTTGTAATAGGATTGAGAGTGAATTTACAAAAATGATAGAATTGGGTTCTTGTTAAGACAAAAAACTTTGAACAAAGTAAAACCTCAGTAAAACAAAGCTTTCAGAAAAACTAAACAGCAAGAAAGCAACAAATTTCCTATATTACAACTACCACTACAAATACTTCTTTTTTCGTAACAATTAAAGCGCCTCTTGACAAAGTAACAATTTTGTGAAAGAAAACAATATTCAATTAGTTACCCCATCTTCTTATCTTTCAGATTAAAGTCTCCCCAGTATTGGTATCAACTCTTGCGGAGTATTAATTAAAAAATCTGGAGAGTAGGTTGCGAGTATTTCTTGAGAGTTAAAACCCCAACTCACAGCAATCATCTTAATACCGCTTTTCTGCGCTGCTTGAACATCCCTAGTTTCATCACCCACATAAAAAACATTATTGGGGGAAAGATGGCGATCGCGGATAACTCGATTAATTATTTTATGTTTGCCGAACAAACTTGTACCGTGATATATAAACTCAAACATCTCCTGACAAGAGTTTTTTCCTAAAAAGCCAACTACATTTTCTTGAACATTAGAAGTGACAATACCTAAATAATGCCCTTGATTTTGCAGTTCTAACAAAGTTTCCGGCATTCCTGTAATTGGAGAGATAGTCGCTATTTCTTTACCTAACTCAACTTTAGCTTTCCTTAAAAGAAAAGGTATTTTCACTAAGGGAATTTGCGATCGCTTAATTATTTCCCTAGAACTTAAATGTCTCAATTGAGATACTTCCACCGGAGTGGTAGGTTGATAACCAAATTCTGGGGATAAACGATTTAAAATATTAATGAACGCTTCTTGAGTATCAGCAATTGTGCCATCGAAATCAAATATAATTACTTTTTGAGTCATTTTATTAGATCAAATATAAAACAAGCTTTTAAATCTCTATATCACCCAGATAACCCCAATCAACAAAGTGAACTTTTGCTAGCTTATTCACCAACATTTATTGCTGGCATTGTTGGTATATCAGCATAATAATCAGGAGAACGCTTCAAGATTCTTGCTTTAACTGCTGGTTCAATTTCCGCTAAACACTGCCAAATTTCTTGAATATTTTGTGGTCTTCTTTCTGGGAAAGGAGACATAAGATAATTAATCAACCCTCCCATCAAAGGAGTGATTTGGGGCGCATGATCGCGCCAAATTAATTTTCCTGATTGCGGATCAACAGGAAAATCCAGGGGATACTGCCCGGTTAACAAATAAACAAAGCTGCGTCCTAAAGCAAAAAAATCAGACTGAAGAACAGCCCTTCCTCCAATTTGTTCTGCTGGAGTATAACCGTGGGAAACAAAGCCAGTAATTTTATCTGTTGCCAATTTATGAACGTAGGTATCTGTTATTTTTCTCACTCCACCAAAGTCAATCAAAACTAGTTGTCCATTAGGGCGTAACATAATATTAGAAGGTTTAATATCACGGTGGAAATACCTTTGTTGATGTATTTGTTCAAGAATTTCTAATAACTGATTTAACCAATTAATCGCTAGTTCTTGGGTAATAGGTTGATTATTTCTTTGCCTTAGCCATTGTTGTAAATTTACTCCCTCAATTTTTTCCATGATTAAGCAATGCAAAGGTTTATCGCTATTGTTAGGAAACAAAACAAAGTAGCTGTCTTTTTCTACTTTAGGGATACCTGCATGACGTAAAGTACCCAAAACCTCAGCTTCTCTCCTAAAAAGAGTCACTAACTTAGTTTTGTTTTTCAGTAAAACCTTAAGAACCTTATTTTCCGTACCGTTAGTAATTTCAAAAGTTCTCCCAAAACCTCCTTTGTTGAGAGGTTGAATAACTTTATATTTTTCTTGAAGCAATAATAAAGAACCACAATGACGGCAGAATTTATTATTTCTATTCAGAGAATCGTGAGGAAGTTTACATTTAGGATTGAGACAATAACTCATATAGTTGCTAATAGCTAAATAGCTAATCCCTAATTGCTGAACAAAAGGGCTGAAAAAATGCTATACATATACTTATTTAAGCGTAATGGCCCAAACTAGAGCAGTTATTTGTGGATATTATGGCAAAGGCAATGGTGGTGACGAAGCCTTACTTGTATCATTGCTACAAATGTTACCGAAACAAGTAAAACCTCTGGTACTTTCGGGAAACCCTGGACAAACGCAAAAGCGTTATGGAGTAGAAAGTTGTGATCGCAAATCGGCTTTCTCGGTTTTAAAAGCTTTACAAAGTTCAGACTACTTCATCTGGGGGGGCGGTAGTTTGATGCAAGATGCAACTAGCCGTATCAGTCCTCTCTATTACGGTGGCTTAATGGCTTTAGCCCAGCAACTAGGCTTAAAGACTATTGCCTGGGCCCAAGGAATAGGGCCTTTAAACCATAAATTAAGCCGTTCTGTAACTCGACGAGTCCTAGAAAATTGCGTCGCTGTTAGTGTCCGGGATGGTGCTTCTGCTCAGCTAATGAAAGATTGGCAAATTCGGAGTATCATGGCTCCTGATCCTGTCTGGGCTTTACAAGGGCAACCTGTTCCAGGGCTATGGGATTTACCAGCCCCTAGAGTCGCAGTAACCCTACGTCCCCATCAACAATTAACTTCTCAAGTTCTTGCTAACTTAACCAAAGCACTACAACAATTCCAAGCAGCTACTAACACCTGTATTTTACTTATTCCTTTTCAAGCTTCTCAAGATGGAGCGATCGCCCTATCCATCGCCAACCAACTACAAGGGCCCCATAAAATTATTTCCCTAGAAGATCCCAGACAACTAAAAAGCGTTTTTCGGGGAGTGGAAATGGTCATCGGTATGCGCTACCATAGCCTCATTATGGGAGCAGGGGAAGAATGCCGTTGCTTTGCCCTCAGCTATGATCCCAAGGTCAGCCTTTTGATGGCACAATTAAATTTACCAGGCTGGGAATTAGCAGCCATGCCAGAAGAGCCTAATTTAATCAGCCAGGCGTGGATTGAGCAATATGCCAACGGTGAAGCTCTTAACAAAGCTCAAATTCAATCTCTAGTAGACCGCGCTTTAATGCACCAAGAAATTTTAAGAACGGAAATAACTAATTAGCATGACTTGCCTTCACTTTAGGCATCAATGCTTAATTGATCATTGAAAAAAATCCACCCCTAACCTGGAATTATATATCTAAGGATCTTATCATTGGGCAATGGCTAATGGTACAAATAAAAGATATCTAATGGTGAGGGTTTCTCACCTCCAGCCCTAAAATAGCTATGAGTGAAGCCGATCTCCCTAACAATTCTCCCCAAGAACCCCTTCATCCTCTCCCAGAGGATGAAACTCTCCAGTCATCCACTGAAGCTATTCAGGAGGAAAACGAATCTGTTTATTCAGAAGAAACTGACCTAACGGTAGACTTCAGTGAAAGCAATGCTATTAGTGAAGAAGAAAACTTTGCTTTAAGTAGCAAACTGCGCCAGCGTAACCGCGTCTTGCTCAAGAAAGTAGCCACATTGGAAAGAACCTTAGCAGAAGCCCAGGAAGCTCTACAAGCCCAGGAAATGCGGACGAGGGGAAACGACAACCTCCTAGCTCAACAAGCTGAGGAATTTAGCGCTACCCAAGAGCAACTAACTCGTTTATTTCGTGAGTTAGAATCTTCCCACCAAACTGCTCAACGCCAACAAATCTTAATAGAAACCCTTTCCCAACAACTAGAAAGCGCTCAAGAACGCATCAATCAACTAGAACAAGAATATACTTCCCTTCAGAAACGTAATCAGACAAAAGCCAAACAACTCCTGCAACAAGAGCAACAAAATCAAGAACTGCGTTCTCGCCTTCAACGACAGCAGCGCCGTGCTATTCAATTCAAAACTGCGTTAGATAAATGTTTGGATGTTCCCAATAGTTCTTCACCAGACAGTGGAGAAATTGAACCAACGCCAACACAAATACCAACACCAACCCTAAGCCAAAATAAAGAAGAAACCTTCTTTCCTAAAGCTTCTCCTATTCAACCTTGGTCTGCTCAACTAGAACAAGACAGCCCTCCCACTTCAGAATGGTTGAAAGATTTGGAGCAGACTGAAAAACCAGATCAGAAAAACGATAACAACCCCAAGATAGTACCTTTAAACCTTGTTACTACCCAAGAAGAAGAAGAGGAAGTAGAAATGCCAGAAACTGAGATAGAAACCATGACCTGGCAGCCAGAATTAGTCCTCAGTTTAGAGGAAGAAGGGGGAGGAAATATAGAGATTGAAGTTGTCTCCGAACCAGTTGTTCAAGAAGAGGGGAAAGGTAGGGAGAATGAGGAAGAAGAGGAAGAGGAAGAGGCTTTATTTAATTCCTCAAGCTGGCCCTCCCCCATCCTTTATCCTCTGCGTCCCCACAAAAAGCGTAAGTCTCTCGCTGCTATAGAATTGCCTGATTTCCCCCGCTATACGTGAGTAGGGAGAGTAGGTAACACCAAAAGATTGTACGGATCATTTCACGAAGTTAATAATTCAGTCGTTCAAGTATCATGAGAGCTTAAAATTCAAAAAAACCTCCAACTATTCCTTCTGCAACACCTCCAACTATCCCTTCTGCAACTCCCTCAGCTATTCCTCCTATTACTCCACCAACTAATTCTTCTGTAATAGCGTCAAATGTAGCAGTTGGTATTAAGTCAATATCTCCAAAATCAATATCTATAAACCCTCCACCTTGTTCGCCACTGAAAATATCTTCAAACCATTGCAATGAATTTTGTAATAGCAAGCCATTGCTTCCGCCACCACCCCCAGATGAAGGTACACCTTCAGTGGAGTTACTGGATCTTCTGGCTACTGTATTTCCTTGAATTTCCTCTGAATCAGATGAGTTTTCTAAAGGTACGGGTTGATACGATTCATCTACAGGAGAAGCAGTTATATATTTCAGTTTTATCAACTCCCTAATAAGAGTAATAAGGTCTTCCTCACGTTTTTTAGAAGAGCGCTCACTATCTTCCCGATCAGGTTCGTTATGATCTGGAGATTTCGGCTCTTGATTTTTAGCCCCATTAGGCTTGTCTTCATCTTCAGATGTTAGTTCATCAATAATTCTTCTGTAATAAGCTGACGTAATACCAACTCCAGCACCAAAACCAACACTTCCAACTACAAAAATACCAACACCAACTATACGACCATTCAAATGACCGTCAACAATTAACCAACCAAGACGCTTCCTAAGCTTTCTGTATTCTTCGTCAGAAGAGAGCAAAGATTGAAAGTCTTGTATACTGATCTCACTAAGCTTGGTCAATATCAGAGAACTTTGCTCTGATGAAATTGATAGTTTTTCATCTTCTAAAGATAACTTAACTACCTGAATAGCAAGACTTTTTCTTACTTCTGGATTTGCTTTAGGTGCAATTTGATTAATAACTTTTTCTAGTAGAGATTCAACTTCTTTACTACTTATTGAGTAATTACATTCAATAAATATCTGTTCAATAATTTGATTTATTTTCTCAATAAAAACACTATCAGCAGTCACATTTTTGAGAACAACTTGTTCAGCAGTTATTATTTCCTCTTCGCTCCCTTGAATATTTTCTCCTGATTGAATATAGTTCTCTTGAACTGACTTCTGTTTAATTGTTTGGGAGAGGTTAGTAATATATAAATTCTCAACCTTACTATCATCTAAAACAACTTGTAATACTTGAATATTCTGTTCTCTTAATTCATCTTTTACTTGATTAATATAATTCTTATCGCCTATAGACCAAAGAAGTTGATAAGCTCTCTGTAAATATTCTTGTGCTTCCTTTTTTTGACCCGTTCCTATCCTAAGTAAAGCTTTACCTTTCAAGAAATAACCATAGTAAGCAGCTAGAAATGGATTATTCATTTTGCCATATAGCTTTAGGCACTGCTCACTCACATCCAAAGCCCTTGCGTATCGTCCTTGAGTCAGCAAAATAGAACCTAAGAAACCTAAACAAATTGCTGTACCATGTGGATCTTCAAGCTCTCTCATTTTTGAATAAGCTTGACGAAGTGATTGACCTGCTTTCTTGTATTGACCTAGTTTTGCATTAGCTTCACCAAAATCAGATAAAGTATATGCTTCTCCAGAACGATCTTTAAGTTTTCTGAAAATAGCTAATGCTTGTTCGTAGAATTCTATCGCTTGAGCATAATTTTCTAGTTGTTTATGTCCATTTCCAATAGACTGCAAACAATAAGCTTTTGAAGATATATCATCTAAATCTTCACAAATATCTAGTGCCTGTTCATATGCTTCAATAGATTTTCTAAATTGACTTAAGGAAAGATATACACTTCCTAGCCCTCTTAATATTCTACTTTCTGCACTGCGATTACCAAGTTTTCGATAGATGTTTAGAGCTTTGGTGTAAAATTCAATAGCCTCATGAAAATGACTAATTTTATCATAGTCCATGAGCTAGATTGAACAAAACCTCTACTTCTTGAGACTCATCTTTCAGCTCTTCAAAAATTGGTAAACATAGTTCATAATAGTGAACAGATTGTTTGTATTGGTAAGTACACTGATAAGACTCTCCTAGACTTTTCAGTGCATAAACTTCCTCAGATAAATTGTTTATCTCTTTAGCGATGTTAAGTTGTAGTTGCCGATATTCTAATGCTTTGACATAATTCTTCTGCCTATACAAACAGGCTCCTAGCCATCCTAAAGCATTGCATTCTCTTTCTCTATTGCTAATCTTCCTAGCAAGATTTAATTGATATTCAAAATATGTTATGGCTTTTTTGTACTTCTGAGAATAAAATTGAGCTATTCCAATACTCATTAGAGCAAAACATTGAGCCGGAAAATCATCAATATTTTGAGCTATTGACAAACGTTGCTGATGACAATTTATAGATTGCTTATATTGCTCTATTAATCTGTAACTTTCACCTAAGTAACCAAGAGCATTGATTTCCTGAACAGAATCTCCAGTTTGTTTACAAAAATTTAACCAAGCTTCAAAAGTTTCTATCGACCGTTGATATTGTTGTGAAGCTTGATAACTACGGCCTAGCCATTCTAAGATACTTTTTTCTCCAGAGGTTTCTTGTGTTTCTCGTTTAATTTCTAATGCCTGTTGGTAAAATTCAGCAGCTTTTAAATACTGCTTTAAGCCAAAGTATCCACCAGCTATACTTTGCAAAGCCTGACCTTCATCTACTTGATTGCCAAACTCTCTAGTTATAGCTAACCATAGTAAGTAAACTTCAATAGAGCTTTGATATTCTCCTAAAGAATGCTTATTAAAACCTAAGCATCCTAAAGTATAGGCTTCACCAGCCTTGTCATTTAATTCTCTTACTACTGGGAGTCTTTGTTCATAAAACTCAGTAGCATTCCGATATTGACCAAGAGTAGTATAGCTATCCCCCAAAGCGCATAGAGAATTAGATTCCCAAATACGATTATTAACCTCACGACTAATTACTAGCCATTGTTCAAAATAGTCAATAGCACGTTGATATTCTCCAAGCCCCTTATAGGAAAATCCAATATTTCCTAGTACTCCTCCTTCTGACTCACGGTCTAAAAGTTCTTTTGTAATGTTTAATTGTTGCTCAAAATATCCAATTGCCTGTTGATATTTCCCTAAAGAGTTTAAACAGCTTCCAATCATGTTAAGTGCCTGATTTTCAGACTGTTTGTTTTTAAGTTCTCTTGCAATTGATAGCTGTTGTTCAGCATATTCAATCGCTTTCTATAATTCTTCGGAGCGATTAACTGTCATCCCTAGACTCCATTGATACATCACTGATCTTGAGATTCTGGACTTGCCAGTTTTTCCCTACAATCTGTTCAGACTTTCCTTTGCTCTCACTTACCTGCTTTAGTTTTTCTAATTCAAAATTTTTAGCCCGTAATCCATTTATAAACATTTGGAAAGATGAAGACTGAGCCTGTACTTGATTCACTAAAGCTTGTAGCTGTTCTGCAAATTCTGAGTCATCTTCCATTTGTCCAATAATTTCCGCTTCTAAGACTTTAATATTATGCTTTGTTGGATTTTTTTCAGCTCTTTTTAATAATCCTGAGCTATTTACTTGTTCCAGCTTATTTTGAATAGATTTGCGTGCAGCTTTGATTATTGCTCCACTTTTCTCCAGAGTCGCTTCACCAAGTTTTTCACCTACCTTCTCTACTGCCTTGGGCAGAATTAGAGAAGTAATGGCTCCAGCAATTACCGATATAGGATCAACCATTGCTCTTTTTCTTTTTAATTATTGTGAAATGAGATAACTATACTCAGCGTTATTTCTCAGACCAAGTAAGGTCTAGACTTTTTTCTCACTAAATACAAATAACCTTTGCAAAACAGCAACATAACTTGAATCTGCATTAGCTTAAATGTATTGGCAACATTAGAAATCAACCCAAAATCTTTGACTACATTAGGGTAGCTGTAGCGCACCAAGAGAGGCTATTTCAGCCGATATTTGCTACCCACAACGTGAAGTTCAGACTTTATTCTTCTTTTTTATTTTAGCTTGAATCAGAGCTTTGGCCAGGATGCCTGGTTAAATATCCTGGGTAAAGCTAGCTTTGTTTTTAGATATTGGTTTTCAATACTACTGTTAAACCGTAGTTAAAACTTAGTAAGCGCAACCAGAGGGAAGGATAATTCTTTTCTAGATAGGGCTGTAAGCGCTTCAGCAAGCTAGGAAACCAACCTAGGAATAGCCAGCTAATTAGAGAATCGATGGTAAAAGAGAAATAAGTTCCTAACCAACGCAGTAAATCTTTTGTACCCGCTTGTACCCAAATCCACCACAACAAACTAGGATTCATTTTTGCGGCTTTGAGAGCTAAGCGATTGAAGGTTAGCCAGTTGATTTTATCTTTAATGAAAGTATCTGCTACTTCTGGAGGTTCATGAGCTAAAAGTCCGAAGAAAGTATTGAGCATTCCGTTAATGCGTTGGGGAGGTAAACTCTTTCCGGTGGGAACCATCATACCTTTAGAAAAAAGCCAGGTAACAGCGACATTACTCTGATAAGCGCGGATCTGATTCAAATCCTTGGTACTGAGTAAGTCATATTTTAGGGCTGTATCAAGTAAATTGGTTAAGCGCCCTAAGTTGCGTACTAAGGAACCAAAGCCCGTAAATACCAAAGGAGACTGAAGAGAAGCCGCATCACCAATAGCTAACAAACGATCAAAAGCAACCGTGCGATCGCGACTCCCTAAACTAAAATGTCCGGGAATGTAACCGAAAGTTGCCTTCTTCCAAACCAACTTTTCCAGGTCGCAACGGCGGTACTCCGGTAAAATTGTAAAGAAATCTTCATACATTTCTAATAAAGAGCCGGGGTTATCAGGATGGACTTGATGATAATGAAATAAATAGATAGTAAGTTCGTTGTTTGCTCCGGGAAATAACTCCCAAATTAATTGTCTTCCCCTAGAAATATCCCCGTGGGAATTCAAAACATCACCATAGTCACTATCCCAAACTTCCGGCGCAAAACCGCTCTCTACTACTGCTCCTACCGTAGGACAAACACTATCAAAAGCACGAGTGCCATTAAGTTGCCAAGCAATCGGAGAAGCGCTGCCCATGGCATCTATCAATAAGCGTCCTTGGGCTTGTTTTGCTGTTTGTGTGGGTAAGTGAGTGAGTTGAATATTCACCTGATTCTCCCCCACCTCAGCCCGAACAAATTCCGTTTCATCCCAGATTTCTCCCCCCCTTTGACGCAATTTTTCCCCGCATAAATGCAGCAGTCGCTCTGAGTTGAGGGCAATATTTAAAACCGTAGGAGTGTGTAAAACTTTAGCTTGAAGATGAGTGGGAAGACTCTCATCAAAAAATTTATTAAAACCGTCTTTATATTCCTTGGCAATTAGACTTTCAAATTCTTCTTGAGTAAATAAACCCAAATTAATCAAGCTTTGAAACTCGCTCCGGGAAATATTCCATTCCCGATTCATTTTCCCAAAGGGCAACCGTTCTACTAATAGTACTTTATAGCCTAATTGCGCCATCACTGCGGCATGAATAACCCCTAAAGCTCCGCCGATGTAAATGAGGTCGTAGTTATGAGGAAGGGCTTGCTCAACAGGAGAAGCACGAAAGATGACTTGTTTCGGTTTTTGGGGTTTTCCGACATTCTCTCGCCAACTTTTTTCCCACCAATAAGCCCGTTGCAAATCGTATTCTCCATGGGGAATCTTTTGGAAAAATTTAACAGTTAGAGGATAGTAAGGTGCTAAGGCTTCAAAAATAGATTGTTCTGATAAATTAATTTCCGGAGGAGCAGGATATTGACAAGGGAAATTAGTTCCTAGATCCGTAATCAAGCATCGACAAATTGTATGTTCTTGAGGAATTGAAGTTTCTCCCCAACGAAACATTTTCAAATAGGTAGTTCGTTGGACAGACCAAACAAAAATTGATAATTCTGATTCGGGAGAAAAGCATAAGCGAATACCATCAGATGTTAAGATTTTTTTCCCCTGAGAAGGCTGCCATGTCTCCTGTAACCAATACCGTACAGCCGCTGTGTCTGGAGTAGGAACTTCTCTATAAAGAATTTCTTTCATTTTAGGTACACAAATTAAAGGTTAAATACTCGCAATGGCTAGTTGACTTTAAGCCAAAGTACGCTACACTTCCCAAGTACTGAATAATTAAAATCGCTTTAAGAAAATTAACATTAAACTCATATTTGTAAACATTTTGGGCGTAAAGGTGACTCAACAATGAATTATCCCATTCCAGCTAGTCCAGAAGAAATTATTGCTCTGCGGCAGAACCCGATTGATGAAGAATTAATAGCTACTGCGATCGCAGGAGTAGTTAATATTGCTCGTTCCCAAGGAAAATCTTTAGATCAACTAACAGCAGAGGTTCTCGAAGAAGATGCCCTCCTTGATCAAGTGCAACGTCGTTGGTTGAGTAATGTCGTAACTCAAGCCTGGCTAGAATTACCTTAAGTTAAGTATGATTACTTATAGCCAACCAATTTATTTTTTTGTATCATAAGATACAACTTCTGATAGATAGCAAACAATCTAAACTTTTGGAAAAATAGAAAGGAAGTGTCTGCATCATCTGGGAAAAGTGTCCTGTTTGGGTTGCTAGTCCCGCCGCAAACATCTGTCATGACAAGTTTAGAAACATCCCATTAGTAAGGGTGAATTAAACCATGAATATTACAAAAACCAACCTAAGAGATCAAGTTAGACAACTAGCAGAGCAAGCCTTTGAGAAGCACTTAGTTTCTGGTTATGGCGACGGGCAGTATAGTAATGAATATCAGCTTGTTATCAATGGTAAACCAAGGCATTTTCCTTTAGAACATGCTTACGGAATATTAAATAATATCTTAAATACAGCGAGTGATGATTGGCGAATAGCTTAGAGACTAGGTTTCGCTAGGGCTGTAGGGATTGAGAATTGGGCTAAATAATCAATTAAAAGCTATTGCTGAGGATAATTCAGCAGTAGCCTTTTTTTCAGCAATCATATAGAACTTACGTCGTTCAACCTAAGCTACTAACTCTTCTTCTGCATCCCAAACATCTTCTTGCAAAGAATCTGCTTGTTGTACTTCAGCTTCCTCTTCCTCAACTAATTGCTTTTGCTCTGCTGCTAATTTCTCAGAAGATGTAGTTAGATTCACTTTAAAAACGCTATTTTTGGGTACTGCATTAACAAAATCATCAAACATTCTATCTAGTTGCTGCGGTAAAGTAGCCATTTCTGAGAAAGGTTGCTAACGAAGTAATGTCATAGTAATTCCTCTTTTTATTGCTTAATTCTTAGTTGTTATATTCCTATAATGAACTAGATAACTAAATCCAACATTGGGGAAACCGCCGAAAAAAAATACGGTTTTACCTACACCTTTTCTTATGTCTTAATCCCTACTTCCCACTCCCTACTCCCTTCCCCAACTAGCAACAGAATTTAAAGTTATATAACCTTTTCCAGATTGAGCCAATAGCACTGAGGTAAACTAGCACTTGAACTCCGAAGTCCCTAGGGCATAGGGCTTAAAAGTTTCTCCTCAAGGAGACGCTTTGCGAACAGATAATGTCTTCAATAGAAGAGTATCTGAAAAACCAATGCTTACTTATTCGCGGAACATTCCGAAGGAAAGAGGAGTGTAGGTATGCCAAAAAAATGGAGAACACTCGGTAAGGAGCCGATATTATAATGTCTCATAGCGTTAAAATTTACGACACTTGCATTGGTTGTACCCAGTGCGTTCGAGCTTGTCCTACAGATGTACTAGAGATGGTTCCTTGGGATGGTTGTAAAGCTGGCCAAATTGCATCTTCTCCCCGTACAGAAGATTGTGTTGGTTGCAAGCGTTGCGAAACAGCCTGTCCCACGGATTTCCTCAGCATTAGAGTTTACCTCGGTGCTGAAACTAGTCGCAGTATGGGCTTAGCTTATTAATAGCAAATCCTCTTGAAATACCTTTAAAAATCAAAAGAGAGAGCTAGTTGCCCTCTCTTTTTTTAAGAAGGGAGTAGGGAGTAGGGAACAGGTGAAAAACAGGTGACAGGTGATAGTCTAATTGCTCAGTATGTCTCCTTAGCATCTTCTTTTTCCTTAATAAGCCAATAAGTCGTCATCTTCCCTTTACCTTTAATCTCCACTTCACCGCGTTTCTCAAACACATAGCGGTCGCGACAGAGTTTGTAAGTACTTTCAGTAACTTGAATTTTGCTAGAAACCCCTGAAGATTCCATACGGGAAGCCACATTAACCGTATCCCCCCAAAGATCGTAAATAAACTTAGTCACCCCAATTACTCCCGCTACCACCGGCCCGCTGTGAATGCCGATACGAATGGTAAAATTTTCTTGCTTATGGTTAGGAATTTTAGCGATCGCCTTTTGCATATCTAAAGCCATAGCCGCGATCGCTTGGGCATGATCTGGCCTAGCCACAGGTAATCCTCCTGCTACCATATAAGCATCGCCAATAGTTTTAATTTTTTCTAAGCCGTGTTTTTCGGCAAGTTGGTCGAACTGAGAAAAAATGGTATTGAGGACACTAACCAATTCTAAAGGAGAAATTTGAGCAGAAAAAGGTGTAAAACCAACAATATCAGCAAAAAGAACTGTAGCATTCTGGAAACGTTCAGCCAAAGAACCTTGATACTCTTTTAACTGTTCAGCGATCGCTTTTGGTAGAATATGTAGCAATAAACGCTCAGATTTTTCTCTTTCACAGCTTAATTGTTCATTAGTTCGCTTCAGTTGTTGAATTAATTGGTACTGCCGCAACCCTACCCTAACCCTAGCCAATAGTTCACTAGGATCAATAGGCTTAGCCAAAAACTCATCAGCCCCAGCATCTAACCCCTGTACGCGATGGTTTACCGACTCCTGGGAAGTAAGTAGAATAAAAAAAGCACTGCTTAAACTATCGCTAGCTTTCACCTGACGACAGACTTCCATACCATCCACAACTGGCATAATCCAATCACAAATAATTACCCCTGGCTGCAACTTTTCTGCCAATTGGAGTCCTTCCGCACCGTTTTCAGCTACAGCGACATCATATCCTTCTCTTTCCAAATCTCTTTTGAGAAATAGCCGCGTCACTCGATCGTCTTCGACTACGAGAATTTTTGACATAGTTACCAGTTGGTGGGTGGGGAATTAGATTGCGGTTTGTCTCTACTGCAAAATCTAAGTCTTATATTTTTCTTTCTTTGTAGTCTTTATCCGGATTAAATTAAATTTTGTGAGTCTACATCTACTTGTCATAGCTATTAATTGAAATAGATGTTATTAGACAATCAAACCTTTTAATTCAAGCCGAAACTGACCACAATATCTAAATAAGCTGAAGATGCACCCACTAGATATCATTACATTACTATTATGGCTTAAGCAAATAGATCAAAATGTTTTCACGAAAATCTGTACCTGCTCAAAAACTTGCTCTAGCCCCATAATAAGTTCTGGCGCTTTTTGTAATTTTTGATTGCGGGCTTCTGTTTCTAATTGAAGAGCTAATTCTGGCATTGATATTATGGCTACCATCGCTGCTGCGCCTTTGAGTTGATGAGCATTGATAGCCAAATTCTCAAAATCCCTTTCTTCTAAAGATTGCTTGATTTGGTACAAATAAATCGGAGCATCCTCCAAGAAAATTTGCATCATTTCTTGCTGGAACTCTTTACTACCCCGCGATATTTCTTCAAGACGAACCAGATTAAAAGGAGTTTCATGAGCTACCCTTACCTGAGTAATTGTTGCTGTTTGGAGCGCTTTTTGCCCTGAATTATGGTAAGCAGAAACTAGTTGAGGAGATGAACAATGAGCTTCTCCTAAAACCAACTTGGGTGAAGTTTTTTTCTTACTGATTTGAGGACACCAGCGATCAATCACGCTGGCAAGCATTTCTAGGGTGATGGGCTTACTGATGTAATCATCCATCCCCCACTCCAAACACTTTTCTTTTTCTCCTTTCATGGCATTAGCCGTAATCGCAATTACCGTAGTATGACGAGATATGCCCTCTTTTTCCCGTATTGCTTGGGTTGTTTTATAGCCATCAAGAATAGGCATTAAACAGTCCATAAACACAAGATCATAGTTTTGCTCAGATAATCTTTCTAGGGCAGCTTGACCATCTTCGGCACAGTCAGCTTGATAACCTAACATCTCAAATTGAGATAGTAAAACTTTTCGGTTAGTGGGAGTATCTTCAACTAAGAGAATTTTGAGATGAGGATTTTGGGGAGGATGAATAGGCGGTTTGTGACGATAGGTAAAAGGAGAGGGAGAAGTAGGTTTATTCTTGAGGTAGAAAGTATTGGTGAGACAATCTAATAATTGAGAAGCTCTGATTGGTTTGAGTAAATAATCAGAAGCACCTTGCCAAAGTAGATTTTTCACTTCTTTGTGCTGGCGGATAGAAACCATCACAATCCATTTAACATTCTTCAAAACAGGGTCATACCTAATAAGTTGACCGAGAGTTTCGCCATTAATCTGGGGACTTTGCAAATCTACAAGGGCCACATCATAGGGCTTACTATCTAAAGCTGCTTTACGGAGTATAGAAATGGCAGCTTGGGTACTTTGGACTTCTTCAACTTGAATATTATAAGACTCTAAACAACTCTGAATTACTTGATAGCTAGTGGTATTGTTATCCACCACCAATAGTTTTAAACCATCTAGATGTTGTTCTCGCAAAGCCTTTAAATTAACTTGTGGTGTCTGTTTAGTGAACTGAACAGTAAACCAAAAAGTTGTACCTTGGCCTGATGCACTTTGAACACCAATTTCCCCTCCCATCAATTCAACTAATTGTTGACAAATTACTAATCCTAAACCTGTACCGCCATGGGTACGGGTTGTGGAAGTATCAATTTGAGAAAACGCTTGAAAAAGTTTCTTTTGCTCAGATTTAGAAATACCAATACCTGTATCCTTAACCTCAAAGCGCAATTTAATATGTTGACGACTTTCTATCACAGGAGAAACACGAATGATCACTTCTCCTTTTTCAGTAAACTTAATACCGTTGCTTACCAAGTTAGTGAGAATTTGACGCAAGCGCCGGCCATCTCCTTTTAATTCTAAAGAGACATCACTTTCAATTAAAGTAAATACTCCTAAACCTTTGGTTTGAGCCTCTGCTGACAATAAATCTACTACTTCTTCTACACAGTTGCTTAGGTTGAAGTCTAGGGTTTCAATGTTCATTTCTCCAGCTTCTAGCTTGGAAAGGTCAAGAATATCGTTAATAATTAAGAGGAGATTTTTAGCACTTTCGCTAATAGTTTGGACAAAATTAAGTTGTTGAGCATTCAGGGGAGTTTCTAATAACAAATCTGTCATTCCCAAAACCCCATTCATGGGAGTACGGATTTCATGACTCATATTGGCTAGAAACTGAGATTTCATTCGCGAGGCTTCTAAAGCAGTTTCTCTAGCTTCTACCAATTCGTTGATTTGGTGGGAAACTATCACAACACCACCAATGCTACCGTCAGGAGTGTACCAAGGATGTAGAGCCGAACGCAGATATAGTACACTACCATCAGCACGCTGCCAAATATCTTCAGGGTAAGAGATGGACTCTCCTTTGAGTACTTTTTGCAAGTCTTCTTTCCAACTTTCAAGAAGATCAGGAAAAACTTCATAGTGACTACGACCTCGCAGATCTGCATCTCCTAAGTTATAATCTTGCAGCAACTTGTTACTGTAAGCTATGTAGCGCATTTGAGTATCTAACATTGCCATTGCTACTGGTGCTTGAGTAATAATCTCTCTAAGCTGCTGGCGTTCTTGTTCTAAGACAGATTCATATTGCTTCCGTGTGGTAATATCTTCGGCAATTCCGGCGATGCGATAAATTTCCCCAGCCTGATTTTTGACCGGAAAAGCGCGATCATGAATCCAGCAAGTTGTTCCGTCTGGGCGGAGAATGCGAAACTCTTGGTCATAATCTCCGTTTACACTGTGTAATTTAATAGCACTCTGAACTCTTTGTTTGTCTTCAGGGTGAATAAATTCTTGAAAAGATTGGGATGTAGTTAGTTTAGTGTTGCAACCACAACCCCAAATTTTATCGCATTTGGGACTAACATAAATAGTCTCTTTAGTTTGAGCATCAACCATCCAGAAAACTTCTTCTAAGTTTTCTGCTAGTTGACGGAACTTCTCTTCACTTTCTTGCAAAGCTTCTTGGGCTAGTTTACGTTCAGTAATATCTGCTTGAACCCCGATGTAGTGAGTTAGGTTTCCTAATTCGTCTTTCACCGGAGAAATGTAAAGATCATTCCAAAATAAGCTACCATCTTTGCGATAGTTACGCAGAACAACGTTACATTCTTTGCCTTCTCTCAAAGCCCCTCGTAATTCTTCTAAAGCTTCTTGATCTGTTTCCTTTCCTTGTAAAAAGCGGCAGTTTTTACCGATAACTTCCTGGGCAGAATATCCTGTTATGCGTTCAAAGGCAGGATTAAGATAAACAATCGGTAGCTCTTTTTGAGTAGCATCGCTGATGACAATACCATTATTGCTAGCAGTAATAGCTCTTTCTAAAACCCGCAAGCGTTCTTCTTTTTGCTTACGTTCGGTAATTTCTCGCTCTAGTTCTTGGTGAGAATTGTATAATTCTGTGGTACGCTGTTGCACTCGCTCTTCTAATTTGAGGTTGATAGCTTCTAGTTGAGCCGGACTAGTTAAAGCAAGGGCTTGGGGAATTAAAGGAAATAACTCTAAAGCTGTATAACAAGAAATGAAAGCAGTAAGGGCTTTAAGAAAACCCGATAGCCAGTAAGCCGGATGCCAAAGAGTCCATACTTCCAAGATATGGGTTGTACCGCAGGCGATAATAAAAGCACCAAATAAGAAAAATATGCCTCGAAAAGGCACATCTTCCCGCTTGCGGACGAAGTAAATTAGCATAGCGGGAATGGAATAATAAGCTAGAGCGATTAAGCTATCGGAAATGACGTGCAGCCAGACCAATTGAGTTTGCCAGAGATAGCAATTGCCATGAGGCATAAATCTCTCTGGCGAAAATAATTCTCTAATTATTTCCCACATCATAATTGTTTCCCTTATCTACCATCGCCCAACAGTTTCTGAACACATTGAGGGCTTTTTTACATTATGGGCAAGACAGTGGTTGCGATCGCGTCTATGATCACGTATAACTTTTTGAAAGTAGAAATCTTTTCCTTATATTTAAGGATGCGATCGCAAACTATATTCACCCTCGCTATAATCGCATCCTGCTAAAGAATAATGGTATTGCAGCAATTAAGGGAGAAAAGGCAAATTCATGCTATAATTATCTCATTAGATAAAATTCAATCTCAATTAGAAAAAAACTTTTGTTGGAGCGGGGCTGGGAGCTTTCTTAAAATAGGCATGGAAGGTAAACATCTAACCTGCCAAATTTTTATTAAAGATTACTTGGCATTTATTTCCCAAGAGGCAGTCACACCTTGCCAATTCACCAGAGTTATCAGAGCTTTCAAACCCTGTATCTTGAAGAAAAGTTTTTTTCATTTTTAACTGTAAACTGCAAGCCCCAAAACTCCAGTAGCGTAGACTATCTACGATTTGTAGCGATCACTGAATTTAAAATATTTGAGATTAACCCAACATAATACTTGACATTTTTGAGAAAAACTGTAACAATAAATACAGAAGCAAAAAACGTTCATCTCTCAAAGTTCTCTAACCCAGAGAGACGGAAGTAAGAAGTTAATTCTGAAGGAACGCGCCTCAACTATCACTACAAGAATCATCGGAGGCGAATACTATGAAACTTTTCTATCGCGGCCACAGCTACGAAGCTTATCAAAACGCTGTTGAAGGTACTGTTTCTGAATACACTGGCAAATATCGCGGCCAAGATTGCAAGTTCCGTGATGTCCACAGTAACCAGGTTCAGCAACGCAAGGGCAAAAGAACCTATCGTGGCGTTAGCTACTAAGCTTTGAGCTAAGATTTCACTTTTCAACTTTATCATCTGCTCCTAAGTCAAATAATCTCAATTTGACTTCCTATTTTAAGTTAAATCCAACCTCTGGTTGATTAACAGTACAAAAAAGAAATACCTCCAGGCTGGGGGTATTTTTTTGTTGGCAAGTTTTGCTCAAGTGAAGCGATGGTTGAGGCCCTCTATCTATATATTATTCATGATGATGTGCGATCGCACGTATTTTGGATGCGGTAGATTTCTTGCTAGTAGACAAAGAAGCTTTCACACCAGAGTACATAACGCAAGACCGTTGGCTTAGGGGCATTGAGCCAGTGGCTCAAGAGGCGGTGGCTAAACTCAATCAAGGGATGATACCAGCTATTTCAGAGTTTATGGAAAGCTGCTAGCCATTAGCCATTAGCGAACTTTTTGTAGTTGTAGAAACCAAATCCCATAAAGAAAATTAGTAAAACTGTGGTTATGCCCAAGACACTGACTGCACCTAGTTGAACAATCAAAGCTGGGGCAGCGGCAGTGAATAATCCTCCGCCGACAATTGGTTCAAAAAAGAGTTGCTTGTAGGCAAAACTTTCAAAAGCCCCAGTACGATTATCGGGATCTACCATGCGTAGTAATAAAATTCCTGTGGCTGTCACTCCCATGGATTGTCCTAAGTCTCCAATACCTCGTTCAAACCAATAATCTGTGAGGATGCGGGGGGCAAGGTAAAGGAAGGCGAAAACGTTCCAAGCAATACCCACAACTGAGAGTATGACAAATACTCCCAAATTTGCTCCTAATACTTGTAGAGAAATATTAGCGATCGCTGTGACCACAACTATATCAAGTGCTACCCCAGAAATACGTTCTTGTAAGGGGCGGATAATTAAAGGGGCTAATTCTAGACGCTCCATAACCAACTGCACAATCACTCCCCCCACTAAAGCAATAGGAAACAAAGGGACAAACTTCAAAACCTGAAAACCAGTGTTTCCCCAAGTTAAAGTTTCAATTAATCTTAATCCTTCTAAAATCAACCAACCAATTGCGATCGCAATTCCCACAAAACCAAAGTTAAGGGAAAGGGGATCAATCAGAAGTCCCTGGGTTAATCTTTGTCTGGCTTCGCGAACTTGACGGGATTCGCTTTGTGCCATATGTTCCAAATCCTGGGGGGTTTCACTTTCTAAGTCTGCTGCTACATATCCTTTACGGCGGCCCCAGTTAGCCAAAAGAGTTCCGACGACAACTCCTGAAACAATGCCCACAGTAGCCAAACCTACAGCTAATTCTCCACCATCAGGAAAGCCCAACTCCTGAAAAGTTTCTTGCATACCTCCTGCTGTACCATGGCCCCCTTCAAAACCAATTTCAATTAAGGCCCCAGCCATAGGACTAACTTTGAAAATGGGAACCAGTACTAAAAGGGTAGTCAGGAGTCCGACCACATATTGTCCCCAAGCCAGGGTTTGACCAAAAGCAACTTGAGGTGCAGCTTTGCGCCAAATCTCCCTCGGTTGAGGGATGGTTTCTCCTAAGAAGAGGGCGGCAAAAACGATGTTAATAAAAACCCCAGGAGATTCTGACCAAATAATCCGCATTGGCTCTGAGAAAATGCCATTTTCAGCAAAAAAAGAATTCTCCCCCCCTAATGCTGTCACGATTGCCCCCAAAACCTGGGGTCCAAACAACAGGGCCAAAACCCCAGCAATAATTGATTCGGGTAAATAAAGCCTTTGTAATAAACCAATGCGTTGCTTAATCCACCTACCAACAAGAATCAGCAATGCCACTATGACAAAAGCAAAGAGTACGTCTAAAAGTTTGAACATTTACCAAGGAATTAGGGAGCAGCGTTGGACAGACACTATCCTATCTGAAAAAGGAGTAAGAAACACAGCTTATGGGGACAAAGAAGGGAGAATCTTGCAACCTAGATAAGGGAAAATCATTTTCCATTGATAGTTTCTTGAGAAGAAAGAGCTTGCTGTAAATAGCTATACTCTTCTCTAAACTTTGTCCCTAAGTGCTGATAAACAGGCATAACTTTTCTATATATTTGGCTATTTTCCCGAATCACTTGGTGAGTATAACTTTCTTGGATTAGCGGAGTAAAACTATCTAAAGAGGGGATATGTTGAAGAGCATACAAAGCTAAAATTATTGCTCCTAAACAAGAACTTTCTAGCTGTGTCGGTACGATAACTTCTTGTTCAAAAACATCAGCGAGAATTTGTCTCCATAACTCAGAATTAGCAAATCCTCCTGTTGCTTTAATCACCTTGGTTTCGGAATTTAATGGTGCTAAGGATTGGAAAATCGAGTACAAATTATAAACTACCCCTTCCAAAACAGCCCTAACTAAATGAGCTTTACCATGGCGCAAACTTAAACCAAAAAAGCTTCCCTTAGCGTTAGGATTCCAAAGGGGCGCTCTTTCTCCAGTTAAATAGGGATGAAAAATTAATCCTTCAGCCCCAGGAGCTATTTTCTGAGCTAAAGCTGTTAGAGTTTCATAATTTTCTTCAGTTTCCAAAAGCTGTTTCTTTAACCACTGCAAAGTATTTCCGCCACTATTGCTTGCCCCACCAATCACCCAATGTTTTGCTGTTAAAGGATAACAAAATAGTCGAGAGGGAAAAGATAAACTAACTTTATTAATGCTAGTACGCACTGCTCCACTTGTTCCCACCGTAACCACAGTCACTCCTGGTTTGAGCGCCCCTAATCCTAAGTTAGATAAAACGCCATCACTAGAACCTACTATGGTAGAGATTTGGGTGGAAAGCCCCATGTAGCTACTATATTTTGGTTCCATCAAGTCAAGTATATGAGTGGTAGGTACTACTTGAGATAATTGTTTTTTACTAATGCCTAAAAAAGCCAAAATCTCTTCATCCCAAGCGAATTCTTTTAAATTGAATAAACCTGTAGCAGCGGCCATAGAGTAATCAACTACATATTGATGAAATAGTTTAAATAAAACATATTCTTTAATAGAAATAAACTTCGTAGCCTGCTTAAAAATCTCAGGATACTTTTGCTTTAACCAAAAAATTTTCACCAAAGGAGACATCGGATGAAGAGGAAGCCCTGTTCTTTGGTAAAGGCTTTCTTCTGAGTGCCATTGCCTAATAGTTTCTACCACCTCAGCACTACGATTGTCAGCCCAAGTAATACTTTGGGTGAGGGGTTTTCCTTCCCCATCCACAGCAATTAAACTGTGCATCGCACTACTAAAAGAAAGAGCTATAATTTTTTTCGGATTAACTTTACTTTGGGCAACTACTTGGCGCACTATATTAATCGTAGCAGTAAATATCTCCTCCGGGTCTTGCTCCGCAGCAGAGGAAACAGGAGAATAGAGAGGATAATCAAGGGCATACTTACTAACAATTTTACCTTGACTTGTAAAAAGAACAGATTTAACGCTAGTTGTACCAATATCTATACCAATTAAATAATTATCCATAGCAAAAGCAAAATACTATAAGTTTAAGTTTGATAAGAAGTAAAATGATCAATGACAATAGTACTATCGACCTTGCTAGCCAAATTCTTACTCATCTCATAGAACTTGCTAAGATTACTCCTGATAGTAACAACTGGCAAAATATTGTTAAGACAGCTATCAACAAAACCAAAGAACTACAACAACAATTGCCAACTTTAGCAGAGAGTGAAGTCGAATGGCGATCGCTAGTGGAGAATAGCTCTGATATTATTTGTATTGACAATCCTCAAACCAACATTGTCTACATCAATCCTGCGGTTGAAAAAGTTCTTGGTTACTCACCAGAATTTTTTATCTCCCGCTCACCATTGCAATTCATTCATCCAGATGACTTAACTGCCGCTACCGAAGCTTGGCATAAACTTGCTTCTCAACCTCTTGGTACTAGTAGTGGTTGGCTTGAATACCGCTATCGCCACCAAAATGGTTCCTGGCGAGTATTACAAGCTTGTGGTAAAAATCTCCTCGACGATCCCCATGTTCAAGGTATAGTCTTCCATTGTCGAGACATTACAGACAGTAAGCTAGCCAAAGAAACTTTACAAATTACAAATGATCAGCTACAAGCTGTCTTAGATGCGGTTCCAGGGTTCGTTTCTTGGGTAAGTGCAGAAGGAAATTACTTGGGGGTCAATCGCTATCTTGCTGCTGCTTTCAACCTCTCTCCAGAAGAATTTATTGGTAAAGAGATTGGGTTTCGTAAAAGTAGCTCTCAGTTTTCTTGCTTGATGGCAGAATTTATGGGTAGTAGTAAGATGAGTGCTTCCCAAACAATCCAAGCTAAAATTGATGGCACAAACCGCCATTACTTAATTGCCGCTCAAAAATATCAGCAAGGGAAAGCGGCTGTATCTGTAGGCATAAACATCACAGCCCGTAAAAAAGCAGAAGAAGAGCGTGATCGCCTCTTTGCTCAAATCGAACAACAAAATCAAAACCTAGAAGCCCAAGTACAAGAACGTACTACTGAGTTAGAAAAAGAATTGGCAGAACGCAAACGGGCAGAAATAGCCCTACGGGAAAGCGAACAGAAATTAGAACTATTCTTTTCTCAATCTCTAGATGGCTTTTCTTTTATGATGCTTGATGAGCCAGTACGTTGGGATCATACCATTGATCAAGAAGCAGCTTTAGATTATATCTTCGAGCATATGCGCTTTACAAAAATCAATGATGCTATGCTCGCTCAATATGGCGCTAAACCAGAGCAACTGATTGGTTTAACTTTAAAAGAGTTACTAGGACATGATCTTGCCAAAAGTAGAGAAATTGTCAGATGCTGTTTTGAGGCAGGAAAATTGCAAGTAGAAGCCCAGGAGCGTAAGTTAGATGGTACTCCCATCTGGACAGAATCAAAAATAATTTGTATGTACGATCAAGAGGGGAGAATTACCGGAAACTTCTGCATACAAAGGGAAATAACTGATCGTAAACAAGCAGAAGTTGCCTTAAAACAAAGCGAAGAAAAATTCCGTCAGTTAGCAGAAAATACAGAAAGTGCTTTTTGGATTACAGAGCCATCAACAAGAAAAGTCATTTATGTTAGTCCTGCCTTTGAGAAAATCTGGGGGCGCGAACGTAGTTTTATATATAATTCTATTCAAACTTGGCAAGCGGCTATTCACCCGGAAGATCGAGAACGTATAGTTACTCTAAATCCCCAACAAATGTACTCAGGGAGTGATGAACAGTATCGTATTGTTCGTCCTAATGGAGAAGTACGTTGGGTTCGCGATCGCGCCTTTCCTATTTATAATGAACAAGGTGAAGTATATCGTCTTGCTGGTATTGCTGAAGATATTACCGAAAGAAAACAAGCAGCAGAAGCCTTGAGTCGCAGCGAAGAGCGCTTCCGTAGTTTAGTGGAAACTAGTAGTGATTTTGTTTGGGAATTAGACGAAAATCGCATCTTTACTTATGCCAGTCCTCAAGTTTTTAGCATTTGGGGTTATCAGCCAGAAGAGTTATTAGGAAAAAGCCCCTTTGATTTAATGACCCATCAAGAAGCAGAGCGGGTAAAAGGTATATTTGAGGAGTATTTTAACGGCAGGAAGTCCTTTCAATCTATAGAAAATACCTGCGTACATCAAAAAGGCCACTCTGTGGTTATGGAAACTAGTGGTGTACCAATCTTTGACAGCGCCAATCGATTCCGAGGTTATCGGGGTATGGATAGGGATATTACTGAGCGCAAGTTAGCAGAAGATAAGATCAAAGCTTCTTTACAAGAAAAAGAAACTTTACTTAAAGAGATTCATCACCGCGTCAAAAATAATCTGCAAATCATTTCTAGTTTATTACGCCTGCAATCCCGGCATATTGAAGATCAGCAAGCTATAGAGCTAGTCTCAGAAAGTCAAAACCGAGTCAGAAGTATGGCCTTGGTTCATGAACAACTTTATCAATCCTCTAATTTGGCTGAAGTCGATTTACAAAAATATATCCAAACCCTAACTAGCAATCTGTTACGCTCCTACAGTATTAATTCTTGCCGAGTACATCTCACCATTGATGTTGAACCCATTGCTTTAGGAGTAGATTTAGCTATTCCCTGTGGTTTAATTATCAACGAACTAATTTCCAATTGCTTGAAATATGCTTTCCCGGAGCATAGGAAAGGAGAAATTCGGGTTAGTCTTCATCGTAAGGGCAAAAAATCTTT
This sequence comes from uncultured cyanobacterium, assembly GCA_963793425.1. Taxonomy (GTDB): domain Bacteria; phylum Cyanobacteriota; class Cyanobacteriia; order Cyanobacteriales; family CAWCAG01; genus CAWCAG01. Next base: position 1,842,258 of record CAWCAG010000005.1, read on the forward strand.
TATTCTCACGATTAGGGACGATGGCATCGGTTTACCAGAAAATTTAGACTTACATAGCACTGATACTTTGGGATTGCAGTTAGTACATCGATTAACCAAGCAGCTAGGAGGTATAGTGGAACTTAATTGTGACCAAGGTACAGAGTTTAAAATTATTGCTCAACTACCCTAGCCTTCCTACAGTAGCGGCTACAAATTATTGATGTAAATATAGATTTAGTTAGTAATAATTTTTCTCTAGGCTATTGCCTTATGATTAAACTATGTCAGCTACCAAAATACTAGTAGTCGAAGATGAACAAATAGTCGCCTTCGATATCGAAACTACCCTTACAAGCTTAGGTTATAAAGTTCCTGCTGTATTTTCTTCAGGGGAAGATGCCCTTGCTCAAGTAGGAACCATTAAACCAGATTTAGTTTTGATGGATATTATTTTAGCTGGTAAAATGGATGGGGTAGAAGCTGCTGAAAAAATTAAAAAATACTTTGATATTCCTGTTGCTTATTTAACTGCCCATAATGATTTGGCAACCCTACAAAGAGCTAAATTAAGTGAGCCATTCGGTTATTTACTTAAACCATTTGAAGAAAGAGAGTTACATACAACGATTGAAATAGCTCTTGCCCGTCATCAAGCAGAAGTGAAAATCCGCCAAGCTTTAGCAAAAGAAAAAGAATTAAATCAACTAAAAACAAATTTCTTGTCCCTAACTTCCCACGAATTTCGTACTCCTTTAACAACGATTCTTTCCGCCACGGAAATGCTGGAATTTTACTCTCAAGGGGAGATAAATGAAAAAAAGCGGAAAAACTTTCGTAGAATTCATAGTTCTATTGAACATATGCGTCACCTCCTTGATGATGTTTTAGTAGTAGGAGATGCTGAAGCTGGGAGATTGGAGTTTCGACCCCATCCTTTGGATCTATTAGAATTATGTCAAGAAATAGTAGAAGATGTGAAAATGAATTCCTCTTTGCAATCAACTATAGTCTTCACATCTAAAGGAGAATGCCATGATACTTATATGGATAAGCATTTATTAAAGCATATTTTAACTAATTTACTGACCAATGCTCTTAAATATTCTCCTGAAGTTTCAATTGTGAAATTCGAGCTTTTTTGTGGGGAAAATCAGGCTGTTTTTTGCATCCAGGATCAGGGAATTGGTATTCCTTACCAAGAACAAAAAGCAATATTTGAATCCTTTTATCGTGGCACTAATGTTGGTAAAATCAAAGGAACTGGATTAGGTCTAGCTATTGTTAAAAGCTGCATAGAATTACATCAAGGCAGTCTGAAAATTGAGAGTGAAGTTGGAGCCGGGACTAAATTTGTCGTGACTTTACCTTCCTTTATTGAGGGAATAGGAAGTGAGAAGCCAGCAGTTAGCAAGGTAGAGGAAGTAAGGAGCAAGTAAATCACTAATCCTTACTCAATTAGTACCTACCCTGTTAAAGCAAAGCTAAAGACTGGGAAAAAGATTGAGATACGGGTTCAGTGAGAGCAATTAAAGTAGTTTCTAAGTCTTGCATCAGAGATTTAGCAGCTTTTTTGCTTGAGGTGCTTTGATACTTCGCGACATCTAAAGGAGTACCAATATCAATTTTCACCCCACAGCCTCGACGGGGAACAGCTTCCTCATAGTCTAAACTAATAGGCAGAACCTTAACACTAATCTCTGGTTGAGAAGCTTGTGCTTGTAAAGCAAGACGGGCTAAACCACATTTAAGTTTACTAACTTGCTTGCCCCGATAAATATTACCTTCAGGAAAAATAACCACCATTTCTCCTTGTCGTAACAAGTCTACTCCATGGCGTAAGCTACTCACCGTAGGGCGTTTGGTATCTACAGAAAAACCCCCTAAACGGCGAATAAACCAGCCTTGAACACCTTTAACTTCGTCGCTAGTTACCATAAACCTTAAGTCTCGCCCAGTGACACAACGACCTGTAGCATAGGGAATAAGCAAGGCATCCCAACGAGAGCGATGGGTTGGTGCAAGAATTACTGGTCCAGTGTGGGGAACATTTTCTTGCCCCCGTACTTCTATATCACTGAAATAGAAGGGTAAAACTAGTCTTCTGCCCAGGGGGTAAGCAAATCGAGTCAACCAAGGGGAGATATAGGAATTAACAGCACTCGAATCCTTTGCTTTGCTCTTTTCCTGATTATTTTGAAAGGGGCGAAGGAGTTGATTCATTTACTTAGTAGATTTAATAAAAATGTCTATCAATTAAAGATTAAAGGTCTTATAGCTTTATGTCTGCTATGAAGATGACAGTTGTGTTGCTGTCATCTCGTTTGTAGTACGAGAAGTTAGGGAACATTGCTTGATTCATTAATTATAAAGCTTACTTTGGTAATTACTCTGGGGCTAAAAAAAGCTATCATTAATCAATGTTAAATGATAAATGATAAATGAAATGAGCTATAGAATGGATCGTCGTGCCTATGCAGAAACCTTTGGCCCCACTACAGGCGATCGCGTTCGTTTAGCAGATACAGAATTATTTATTGAAGTTGAACGAGATTACACCACCTATGGGGATGAGGTTAAATTTGGTGGGGGTAAGGTAATTCGTGATGGTATGGGACAATCCCCCATTTCTCGCGCCGGCGGTGCGGTGGATACGGTGATTACTAATGCTTTGATTTTGGATTGGTGGGGGATTGTTAAGGCAGATATTGGCATTAAAGATGGCAAGATTCATAAAATTGGTAAAGCAGGCAACCCTTATATTCAAGATCATGTTGATATTATCATTGGTCCTGCCACAGAAGTGATTGCTGGGGAAGGCAAAATCCTTACGGCTGGGGGTATTGATAGTCATATCCATTTTATTTGCCCCCAACAAATTGAAACGGCGATCGCCTCTGGTATTACCACCATGTTAGGGGGAGGGACAGGCCCCGCTACAGGTACAAACGCTACAACTTGTACTCCTGGGGCTTGGCATCTGCACCGGATGTTACAAGCAGCAGAGGCTTTCCCGATGAATTTGGGCTTTATGGGTAAGGGTAACAGTGCTAAACCAGAAGGCTTGGTAGAACAAGTTAAAGCGGGGGCAATGGGCTTAAAGTTACACGAAGATTGGGGGACAACTCCCGCCACCATTGATACTTGTTTGAATGTTGCTGATGAGTATGATGTCCAAGTAGCGATTCATACTGATACCCTCAACGAAGCCGGATTTGTGGAAAATACCATTGCTGCTTTTAAAGATCGTGTCATCCATACCTACCATACCGAAGGGGCAGGGGGAGGTCATGCCCCCGATATTATCAAAGTTTGCGCTCAAGCTAATGTTTTACCTTCTTCTACCAATCCTACCCGCCCTTATACCGCCAATACTTTAGAAGAACATTTGGATATGTTGATGGTTTGCCATCACCTTGATAAAAGTATCCCCGAAGATGTCGCTTTTGCTGAATCGAGAATTAGGCGAGAAACGATTGCAGCAGAAGATATTCTCCATGATTTAGGGGCCTTTAGTATGATTGCTTCTGATTCCCAAGCCATGGGGAGAGTAGGGGAAGTGATTATTCGTACCTGGCAAACTGCCCATAAAATGAAGGTACAAAGGGGACTATTAAAGGAGGGAGAGAATAGCGATGTTAGCCATGATAACTTTCGCGCTAAACGTTATATTGCTAAGTACACCATCAATCCTGCCATTGCCCACGGTATCGCCCATTGTGTTGGTTCCATTGAAGAAGGGAAACTAGCGGATCTGTGTTTATGGAAACCGGCCTTTTTTGGTGTCAAACCAGAAATGGTAATTAAAGGAGGCGGAATCGCTTGGTCGCAAATGGGTGATCCTAATGCTAGTATACCTACTCCCGAACCTGTACATATGCGTCCGATGTTTGGTAGTTTTGGAGGTGCGATCGCCGCGACATCTTTAACTTTCGTTTCCCAAGCTGCGGTAGAAGCGGGGATTGCAGAGGAAATTGGTTTACGCACTCCAGTTGTAGCGGTGGCTAATACAAGGAAATTATCTAAAGCAGATATGAAGCTTAATGATGCTACTCCAGCTATAGAAGTAGATTCCCAAACTTATGAAGTTAGGGCAGATGGGGAATTATTAACCTGTGAACCTGCTACAGAGTTACCGATGGCCCAGCGTTACTTTTTGTTTTAATGGCTAATGGCTAATGGCTAGTGGCTAATGGCTAGTGGCTAGTGGCTAGTGGCTAGTTGGGGAATAGCAAGTTATTGTTGCCATACTTTACTTCTTGACTCAAACATATCTTCAACAACGAGAAGTCGGTTTTTATTTTGGTGCAAAAAACAAAGCTTCTATCTTCCCAGCTTAGATGTTTACCTTCTATGCCTATTTCAAGAAAGCTTCCAACCCACCTCCGACGAAGTATTTTTTTGTAAGAATTGAGATGTTTTTATCTGATGAGATGATTATAGCACAAAATATCAAGCTATTGTGGGAATTAGGATTACACAGTGAGAGAAAAACAAAGGATTTTTAACTCCTATGATTCGTGTTATATTCAAAGCCACTTTTCTGATGTTGTTTTTATCATTCTTGTTCTGGTTATCTTTACTTTCTTACTTATTTTTGCAAGCGTTTTTATTGACAATTTGTTTTTTAATAGTTTGTTGGTTGACTATTTTTATTCGTAAAAAAAATGCTCTTTTTATAAAATTAATTCTCAGCTTATTAATATTTCTAAGTATCTTTTTAACAAGCTTTTGGGCTATACTGCGATATATTTTACTCACTACAAAGGAGCTTTCGGTGCTGCATTTTTCGTTTATCAAACTCAGGGAGAACTATCAGCAAATCCAGGAGCAAGAATTGTTAAATTAAAGGAGCATTGGTTTTTCTTGAATAGAGGTTATGCAGATTAGATGCTTTTTCTTGATAACTTAGGTGGTAGCAAACGGGAAATCTCTATAGTAATTTCAGGAAAAGCTAGAGGAGAAAGAGAAGTGGTTTCAGCCCAAACCTCTTTTTTGCCATAGCTATCAACCATTGGTTCTCTGAATGTATGTAATTGTCGCTTTTTAATATTGAGAACCCAATAATCTTCAATACCGGCCCCAGCATAAATTTTAGCTTTAGTATTACAGTCGTAATCTAAAGTTGTATCTGCTACCTCAACTAGTAAATAAACCTGAGATACTTGAGGATGGCGATCTGCATAGCGGTAAGGGTGGAGATGGACAACGGCAATATCTGGTTCGGGTTCAGAATATTGGTTAAGAATAATCGGTTTTTCTGAGCGGAGTAAAGCTTTACCAGCTAAGGCATGGCGGAGATGTTCTGTGGTATAGTCAGTGGTTGCTGCGTGGAAAGGGCCTTGGGGGGTCATCCTGATAATTTGTCCTTCAAGCAATTCTACCTGCTCTTCTGGGTGCAGTAAGCCCGTTTCAACCATCTGATAATATTCCTTGACAGTCCACAAACGCAAATGATTGAGAAGCATATCAAAAGCCCTACAGCAATGAATAGCAAAAAATGTACTATAAATGTTTAATGATCAATGTAGCCTACGGCAAGGCTAACGCCAATAATGATAAATGATATATGAAATTAGCTAAACGTTTAGAACAGGTTACGCCTTCCTTAACTATTGCGATCGCAGCCAAAGCGAAAGCGATGAAAGCAGAGGGTGTTGATGTCGTTAGTTTTAGTGCTGGGGAACCGGATTTTCCTACGCCCAATCATATCAAAGAAGCAGCCCAGAAAGCTTTAGATGATGGGAAAACTAGATATGGCCCTGCGGCAGGGGAACCGAAATTTAGAGAAGCGATCGCCAAAAAGTTAAGAACAGAAAATAACCTCGATTATCAAGCTGAAAACATAATTGTCACCAATGGTGGCAAACAGTCTCTTTATAACCTCGTCATGGCTATGATTGGGGCTGGAGATGAGGTAATTATCCCGTCCCCTTATTGGGTAAGTTATCCAGATATGGTTCACTTGGCTGGGGGAAAACCAGTAATTGTGCCAACAAATGTGGAGGCTGGTTATCAAATCACCCCAGAGCAACTCAAAGCTGCCATCACCCCGAAAAGTAAGCTATTTATCCTTAACTCCCCGGCTAACCCTACAGGAATGGTTTATAGCCCCGCAGAAATTCGTGCTTTAGCGGAGGTGATCATTGAACATGATTTGTTTGTAGTTTCTGATGAAATTTATGAAAAAATCCTTTACGATGGGGCAGAGCATTTAAGTATTGCGGCCATAGGTAAAGAAGTTTGGCAGCATTCAGCCGTGAGTGGTGGTTTTGCTAAAGGCTTTTCCATGACGGGTTGGCGATTAGGCTATTTAGCTGCACCAGTGGAAATAATCCAAGCCTTGACAAAAATTCAAGGCCATAGTACCTCAAATGTTTGTACCTTTGCTCAATATGGCGGTATTGCCGCTTTAGAAAGTTCCCAAGATTGCGTGAAGGAAATGGTTAAAGCTTTTGCTAAACGTAGGGAATTTATCTTACAGCGTATTGCAGATATTCCTGGCTTGAGTTGCCCGAAACCCCAAGGGGCATTTTATGTCTTTGTTGATATCAAGAAGTTTGACATTCCCTCCTTAGAATTTTGTCAAAAGTTATTAGATGAATATCAAGTTGCAGCGATTCCTGGTATTGCTTTTGGGGTAGATAGTTGCATTCGCCTTTCCTATGCTACGGATATGCAATCCTTAGAAAAGGGCTTAGAAAGGTTAGAGAAATTCACGAAGTCACTTTTGTAATAGGGAGAGGGGGCCAGGGATTTAAAATGAATACAAGCTTTTTCATTCGTCGATAAGTCAATAATAAATGGCTTTTGTGAAGTGGTTGACGACCGACCATAAAGCCTTTAACATCTAATTAAGGTCTTAATGATGAACTTAATTATGAGCTTGAGTCGATGATTAACCTCCAAAATATTCATTCTCTAACTGATTTTAAACGCAATGCTAGTAGCTATGTTGAACAAATCAGACAGACAAAAGCCCCCCTTGTACTAACTATCAACGGAGAAGCTGCTGTAATTGTCCAGGATGCCCTTAATTTCCAAAATTTACTAGATCGCCTCAACCAATTAGAAGAGGAACTTCGTTTCGTAAAACTCGAAGCTTTGAAGGCAGAAGTTCGTAAAGGAGTTGAGAGTGGAGAAGCTACACCATTAGATATTGAAGATGTTAGAAGAGGAACTGGAGGAGGAAAGAGAAACTTAAAGTTATAAATAGCCATCAAGGTCATGATCGCAATCATTACTTATTACTTAAAAAATGTCTCCCCCTACACTATACATTGCTATCACTAGCCACGGTTTTGGTCATGCGGTGCGTGCTTCTTCGGTGGCAGCGAAAGTTAAACAGCTTTGCCCTGATGTGCTTTTAATTCTGGTTACTACTGCACCTCGTTGGTTGCTAGAATCCTATATTGGTGCTGATTTTATTCATCGCCCCCGTGGTTTTGATGTGGGGGTTATTCAATCTGATAGCTTGCAGATGGATAAAGCTGCTACTTTAGCTAAAATGCTGGAAATCAAAGCGAGGCAAAACGCCATCATTGCTGGGGAAGTGGATTTTATTCGTACTAACCGGGTAGGTTTGGTTTTAGCAGACATCCCTCCTTTAGCTGCCCCCATTGCCAAAGCAGCCGGGATTCAGTGTTGGATGATGAGTAACTTTGGTTGGGATTTTATTTATCGAGATTGGGGAGAAGAATTTTTTCCCCTCGCTGATTGGATTGGAGAATGTTACCGAAAGTGCGATCGCCTGTTTCGTTTGCCTTTAGCTGAACCAATGTCAGCTTTTTCTCAAATAACAGAAACGGGTTTAACTGGGGGAACACCTCGTTATAGTGAGGCTTATTTACGAGAAGAATTTGCTTTAAAACATCCTCGTGATCGCACCATCTTACTTACCTTTGGGGGTTTAGGATTAGCAGCCATTCCTTATCACAACCTCAAAAATTTCCCAGAATGGCAATTTATCACCTTTGATACCCAAGCCCCCCAATTAAATAACTTAGTTATAGTAAAAGATAATCAGTACCGCCCGGTGGATTTTATGCCCCTTTGTGGCAAAGTCATTTCTAAACCTGGTTACAGTACTTTCGCTGAAGCAATGCGTTTAGATGTTCCTGTGGTTTCTTTAACTAGGGAAGGCTTTGCCGAATCAGCTTTATTGTTAGAAGGGTTAAAAAATTATTCCCATCATCAAATTATCTCTCCAGAAAGCTTTTTATTAAGTGATTGGAGTTTTATCAAGGAATCATTAAATTCCCCTAACAAAAACGTATCTTTACCTAAAAATGGTACAGAAACTATTGCTAAAGCGGTAATTGAACAGCTACTGAAATAATCTTATTTGTCTAGAAAACAACTATTCTTCTTTAACTAACAAATAAAGCCGTTAAAGTAGAGGAAAGCTTTACCATACTAGAAATATCAGGTTTCAGAGCAAGTTAATTTTATTTTCACAACTTGGAAATTATCTTACTTATTTAGTAAAAAAACTCCTCCTATAGTAATAATTATGACTGCGATCGCTGAAGAAAAATCTCACTCCGGGGTTGTAAGTGATTCGGTAGTGAAAACTGAAGTTAAGGAAGCTACTCTACCAGAAAAAACTGTTCAATCCCAAGACAAAAACAAAATCAAAGCCAAAGAAGAAAAACCGCCTAAATCAAGCAAACCTGAAGAAAATCCTCGACCTAAACGCCCTAGCTATGCAACCATTGAACTAGCTGCCAAAGATGTTCGTTCTGTAGTTGAGCAACAAAGACAGCAAGTACAAAACTTAACAACCAAACTCAACATTCTTTTTGTAATTAACGGGGCTTTATTAACTTCCCTCAATCTTTCGCGTTTGTTGCTTATTCCTAGCATCTTCAGCATGGCAGAAGTAATCGGCTTTTTTGCCAACATCACTTTATTACTCAACGCCTTTCTTCCCCGTCAAGTAGCAATCAGCCCCAACTTAGGAGATCAAAAATTTTTAGAACGCTATCTCCCTTTGACACCAGAACAATATCAGTTAAGAATGATGGTTAACCAAGTTCAAGCCTATAATGCTAATAAGCAGCGCTTAGATGATGTTTCTCAATCTCTAACCTATTCTGCCTATGTAACTTGGGTTCTTGCCTTAGTAATTATGCTTCATATCGTAGCAGCGAACTTTCTACCGGAGATTCTTCTACTAAGATAGATAACAGGCAAAATGGTATAACAGGAAAGCAGTACTGAAGTACGAACACTCATGAGTACTAAATTAGCTAACAAAACTGAATCAATGAGCAATTCATCCTCTAACTTACAAGAGGAGTCAGAAAAGCAAGTTATCACTCCCTTAGAAGAGGATCTTCCCACTCCGGAGACAACTCCTGTGAGTCAGGCAGAAGAAGAGTTACCTGCAAAAACTTTGCAAGATGGTATCCAACTACCGGAACCAGATCCAGACAACATTACAGTTTTGACTGGTAAGTTGCCCAACAAACCGATTTTACCTTGGAATCGCTACGATTCTCCTTGGGAAGAAGAGGAAGAAAGGGAGAGGGAGAGGGAAAGAGAAAGAGAAAAAGAAAGAGAGGCACAGCTAAAATTAGCGGCAGAAAAAGAAACTGAGTTAGAGACAGAGGAAGTAGAATCAGAACAGAAGCAAGTAGAAACTGTTGCTGAGTTGGATGTAGAGGAAATAAAACTAGAAGAAGTAGTAATACAAGAGAAAGTAACGACTCCCTATGTAGTAGTAGAAAGCGAAGCAGAGGATTTAGACATTGATGAAGAAGAAGACTATGTGGATCTTGACGAAGAAATAGAGTTTGACGAAGTGGAGTAAGGGAATAGCTACTGGCTACTGGCTACTGGCTAGTAGAAAATATAGAAATAAACCCCAATCTAATTGAAGATTGGGGTTGAATAGATAGAAATCAACAACCTGCTTTACAAACGATTGAAGAACGAGTTAATGCAGGTATACTAGCTTACAGTTTGTAACTCTAGCTTCTGCTTTTGGGCAGATAAGACCTGTACTTCACCTTCTTCATCTAGGTCTACTTTGGCGACATCTCCATCCTCTACTTCTCCAGAAAGAATGGCTTCAGCTAAACTATCTTCCAATAAACGCATAATGGCACGGCGTAAAGGTCTTGCGCCATAATTAGGGTCGTAACCTTCATCGACTACTTTGGCTTTGAAGCTGTCGGTAACTTCTAAGGCAATGTCTCGCTGTTCTACCAACTGCTGAGAAACATTAGCTAACATAAGATCAGCAATCTCTGTTACCTCTTGTCGCTGCAATTGACGGAAGACGATGATGTCATCGAGACGGTTAAGAAATTCGGGACGGAAGTACTGTTTAAGTTCTTCGTTAACCAAACTACGGATGCGTTTATATTGTGCCTCGGCTTGGTCATCTGAGAATTCAAAGCCTAAACCTGTACCACCTTTTTCTATAACTCTAGAACCGATGTTCGAGGTCATAATAATTAGGGTATTTTTAAAGTCTACTTTACGACCTTTTGCATCCGTAAGGTGACCATCATCCAAAAGCTGCAACATGGTGTTGAAAACATCAGGATGAGCCTTTTCTATTTCATCAAAAAGTAAGACTGAGTAGGGCTTGCGCCTTACTGCTTCTGTTAATTGTCCCCCCTCATCATAACCAATATATCCCGGAGGAGAACCAATTAACTTAGAAACTGTATGAGACTCCATATACTCCGACATATCCACGCGGATCATATTGTCCTCAGAACCAAACATACAAGCGGCTAAAGCCTTCGCTAATTCAGTTTTACCAACTCCTGTGGGGCCGGAGAAAATGAAGCTAGCAATGGGTCTGTTGGGGTCTTTCATACCAACCCTTGCCCGCCGGATAGACCGAGAAACAGCGACAACAGCCTCTTCTTGACCAATTAACCGTTCATGGAGTGAGGCTTCTAAGTGAAGTAGTAACTCCGTTTCTGGCTTGTTTAACTTGGTTACAGGAACCCCTGTCCAAGCAGCAACAATTTGGGCGACTTCCTCTTCCCCAACTACGGGAATAGTCGCTTCTGGGGTTTCTCCTGGGGCAACTTTCAGTTGAATGGAATGACGTAAATGAAGGTGAGAACCTGCTTCATCAATGAGATCAATAGCTTTATCAGGGAGGAAACGGTCAGAAATGTAACGATCTGCAAGGGTGGCTGCGGCTTCTATGGCTTCATCAGCAATTTTAACTTTATGATGTTCTTCGTAACTCTCTTTTAAACCTTGTAAAATCTCAATGGTTTCTGCAACGGAAGGTTCCCCGACAATTACTTTTTGGAAACGCCTTTCTAAAGCAGCATCCTTTTCAATATGCTTGCGGAACTCATCTAGGGTAGTTGTTCCTAAGCATTGTAATTCTCCCCTTGCTAAAGCAGGTTTAAGGAGATTAGCCGCATCCATGCCTCCTTCAAAGCCTCCTGCCCCAATTAAGGTATGAATTTCATCAATTACCAAGATAATATCACCGGACTTGCGTACTTCCTCAACAACAGCTTTGAGGCGTTCTTCAAACTCACCCCGAAACTTTGTTCCTGCCACCAACAAACCCATATCAAGGCTAATTACTTCTTTTTCTTTAATTAATTCCGGTACTTCTCCAGCAACGATACGCTGGGCCAATCCTTCGGCGATCGCCGTTTTACCAACACCGGGTTCCCCGACTAAAACAGGGTTGTTTTTGGTGCGACGGCCTAAAATTTGGATAGTTCTTTCTACTTCTTGGCTACGCCCCACTACAGGATCGAGTTTACCTTCTTTAGCTTGTTGGGAAAGATTGATGCTAAATTCAGCTAAAGTCGGTTTACCGCCTTGCCTACCACCAAAAGGAGAATTATTCTGTCCTTCAGCCCCAACAGTAGCAACTGTAGGTGCTTCTCCTACTTTGCGAATAACTTCTGTTCTTACTTTTGCTAAGTCTACTCCCAACTGCTCTAAAACCTTGGCAGCAACACTATCTTGTTGAGTAGTTAAAGCTAAAAGTAAGTGTTCTGGTCCAATGAAATTATTACCTAACTGACGGGCTTCTTGCAAAGATTGTTCAAAAAACTTTTGAGCTTTAGGAGTGAAAGGAATGTTCACCGGAGTATAACCGGGTCTACGGCCAATGAGATTTTTAACAGCTTCTCTGGCTTGAGAAAGTTCAACGCCTAACTCCTTTAGTACCTGGGCAGCAATGCCCGTACCTTCGGCGATTAAGCCTAAGAGTATTTGTTCACTACCCACAAGATTATGCCCAGAACGACGGGCTTCTTCTTGGGCTAGCATAACAGCTTTGATAGCTTTATCCGTAAAATGTTCAAACATATAATTTAGTGAGAGGAGGATTTCTTTTAGTTAACTTTTCTTTACTTATTTCTCACTGTATCTTGCTTGTTATGATTCGGCAGTGGTAAAAGCCGTAATTATCGAGGGAAGTTTTCACCTAACTTAAAAGGTTTGTCACTCACTCTCTTTTCAGCTTTTGAGTTCTCTAAGTGCAAAATGTCAGTTTAAAGTAATCCTCGATAACGAATAAACAGCAAAATAACAGCCCATGAACCCAATGCGACTTTAATTGCTACAAGGATATTAAGTAGGGGAATAATGCCACCGCTAAAAAGCGTACCAAATTCTCCTTGAGGCAATTCCCAGCCCATTAGGGTGAAGACTGCCAACAGGATGAAAATTAAAACTGAAACCTTCTCCCAAGTGGCTGCTTGCCATTTTTTATATATTTTTTCCATCTCTTCAGATGAAGAAGTGATAGCAATCAAACCAATAGCTGTTCCCCCAGCTACCCCAGCCGCAAAACCACCGCCAGGGCTGAGATGACCTCGAATTGCAAGTTCAATACTCACCAGAGTAGCAATAGTTGCCCCCAAACGTGCCAGGATAATTGAGGGGCGATCGCTAAATTGATAAACTGTTTCGGTGGGTGTTTCATTGGCTAAGAGAAAGCCCACCCCCAAAATTGAGATAGAAAATACGATAACCTCAAAAATTGTGTCATAGAGGCGATTTCTAAAAATAATGCCAGAAACCGCATTAGACACACCAGTATCTTTGACTATAGACTCAACAATCGAAAATTCTTCCCATTCTGGTGTCACATTGGGCATAACCAATACTTTGATCAATAGTAATATTCCTGCTGCAATATAAACCCCCTTCATTAATGCTTGTCCTCCAGGTTAGCTACAGGTGTGTATTTCAAACTCATTTGTGGGATATGTAACTCAGTTTGAATAATCTCAAAAAGGCGGTGAACTCTAATCGTCGTTTGATAAATTTGCTGGCTATCTGAGTTCAATTGCTTTTGCTTAGTGCAAGTAGCATGAACTTCTTTAGTTATTAATGCCTGTTCTAAAGCTTGGGAATTAGGATACGGCACTAACTCAAGGCGTAAATAATGCTCATCAATAACTTTCCTGAGAGTAGTTATTAGTTCGACAAAACTAACCTCTGTTTCTGCCTCTACTCCTTCGAGTATCCCTAAACGCATTACCAAAGAGGAACGCACTGCAACGACATAAAGGGTAATCGCCAACATCGTACCAACCAAAGCCTCAGTTAAAGCCACATCCGCAGCCCCTAAAACCACATATACCAATGCAGCTACGGCCCCTAAAATAGCTCGAATCACCAAAGCTTGGTAGGGATTAACTTGAAATACCAACATCAATGCGGCTAAAGGTAGTAGGGCAATGATGACATAAATAGAAATATCACTCATTGTTTACTCCACTACTAGAACAGTATGCCAAGACATACCCCAACACAGTATTCCAAATTGCTAAAGAAATAATTGCTAGGAGTAATAGTGGCCATTCACTAGGTATCTTCAGAAGTAAACCAATAACAATACTCATTGAACCAAGGGTATCGGCTACCGAAAGACTGTGGAGTTTAAATAAAACTGATCTTTTACCAATCAGGGGCAGGGTTCCCCAAAACCAAAAGATCAGGCCGATAATTATGCAACCATAACTTAAAATATCAATCATACTTCGTTCACCCGTTTGATTAAATGTGCTAACAGCATTAACCCTGCATTACCCACACTAAGAATGATGACAGCAACTACTGCAATTGACCAATCATCACGCAAAACGGAGACAACTAGCATCATGATTGAGGTTTTAGTGGCAATGCTGGCAAAGGCAAGCATTTTTTGCCAAATATCATTATCCTGCCAGGCTTCATAAATGGGTATAAGTAAAGCCAAAATCATCGCAATTAAAATAGAATCCATGTTCAAAACCTATTAAGCTTTCACTTATTACCTATTACTTATTACTTATTACTTTTCTTCTTCCTCCTCCTAACCCTATGTACCTCATACCAACCTTGTTCGTGATATTTCAAAACAATAGTCTTTGGGGTGAAGGTAATTAAAAAGATATCGAGAAACACAAGCCCTGGTGTTCGTCTGGGTTTAACTTTTTCGCAAACAAAATCTTCATCATTATGGGGACGAATTATAATCTCTACGGCTTCTATATAAGCTTGGGGAATGGCGACAACAATCTCCCAAAACACCTGCAACCAATCTGTCAACACTCCTGGGGATTTGTGGCTATGGGGCAACAACAAAGCAATACTGACACCAATAATAATGTTGGGCAAATTAAAATTACCAGTAAGCAAAAACCAGATTGTCAGTCGCAGTATTATATTGAGATAGGTAATTGCGTCCATATTATCCAGAAGAGTAAGATTAATATTAGGCTCATAACTCCAATCAGATGATCAAAGTTTTCGCTGCCACGGGGTAGCTTAATTGTTAATTTCTTGAAAATAAAAAGATATGCTAGCCAGCCAATAGCAATAGTTACCAGTGGTTTGACAATATTTTTGAGGGTGTAAGCTTCGTAATAAACGCCATTGGCAGCAATCAATGCGCCGAGTAAGACAGCCATCGCTAACCAAAAACCCAGCTTTGCCTCTTTCTTTTTGCCCTCTTCGTTAATTGTTTCATCATGGGAAATCTCCATTGCACCGTGGGGTAAAAAGATGAATTTAGCAAAGGAAATAGTTGTTCCTAATGCGGCAATATTCATAGCAATAACTTGCCAGGGTAAGAGATTTTGGGTTGTTAATATCTTTGCTCCAAAACCAGATAGTAAAGGAAAGCCAGAGATAGAAAAACTAGCTATAACTAAAGCAAGCCAAATCTTGGTATCAATAGGCTGATGTTGTAATTCTTTGAAGTTACGGCTGGGTAAAACACCCGCAATTAAAAACAGTGCAGACTTTACTAAACCGTGAGTCAGGGCATAAAAACCAGCTACGGTAGGGGCAGCAAGGACGAAACCTAATTGAGAAATGGTATGAAATGCCAACATCCGCTTGGTATCTTTTTCAAATACGGCATAGCCTACTCCTAATAGTGCTGTACTAACACCGAAAAGCCTCACGATGGGATCAATTTCTTCTAATATCAGCGCCAAACGCACTAAGGGAAATACCCCGGCTTTAACCACTACTCCCGATAGCATTGCCGATACGGGGGTTTCTGATTCAGAGTGGGTTAAGGGCAACCATAACCCTGAGACAAAAATACCACCTTTAACTAACAATCCTAAAAAAATTAGGGCGATCGCTTCTGGGGGAGAATTTTGCAAACCAGCAAAGTTAAAGGAATGATTGCTTTGATATACCAATGCTGCACCCACCAGATAAAACAGCATTGCTGTATTGCTAACAAAGAGATAACGCAATGCTACCCAAATAGCCCGATCACTACGAGGATAAGCAATTAGTAGGAATGCGGCAATACTAATTACTTCTAGGGCTACATACAAACTAATGAAATCTGCACAAACAAAAGTAGCGTTAACACTGCCATGCAAAATCACTATCTGCATATAAAAAAAAGCTGTTTTGGCGCTTTGCCAACAGTAAAAAACAACCGCTGCTGTTACTAAGGCGTTAGTTAAAATAAAAAAGCCACTTAGTTGATCGATGGCTAAAGTAACACCAAAATTATCTAATAACTGTATATCTAAAGGTGAGGGTTCTAAAAATATTTGTAAGCTATAGACAGCAGAAACTAATGCTATGCCTAGGGCAAAAAAGCGATCTAGTTTGGGTAGTAGATAAATAACAAACCCAACAAAAAATGGTAAAGCAATCCAGGCGATCGTAATATTGGTCATGGCTGATTATTCTTTTCTATCGCCCTAGCTTCTAATGTAGGATTATCTCTAGCTAACTTCATTACCCCTACCAGCATCAAAGCTTGAATTGAAAAGCCAATCACAATCGCTGTCAAAATAACTGCCTGGGGAACAGGATCTGCATAATTCACTTCTTTAGCATTAGCAACAATTGGTGTATACAAACCATTTCGCGATGCTACTAGGACATAATAGGCAATTACCCCCGTACTCATAATGTCCATTGAGACAATTTTCATTACCAAATTTTTTTTAAAAATAATACCGAAAAATCCACATAATACGGTAAAGAATATACAAGCTTCTAACATTGCTATTAATTATTTTTTCTTAAAAATGAAATCAAAAAAGAACTCAGACTAATTGTAACTTTGTAAAAAAAGTTAACTAGCAGTGTTTAATAAGATTAAATAGCCTAAAAGCATAACCTATCTCAAGAAATATATTTACTTAAGTCTATCATTTAAAAAGTTTTAATTGATTTAAATCTATATTTTGATTTTACATTAATAACAGGAAAAAGCAATATTCGCAGGTAATAAGCTTTCTTAATACTATGATTAAGGAGAACTAATACATTTAGCTGTTCGCGAACTCTTTGAGAGATCGTTTTTTCTATCATGCCTTCCTGTCTTTCTACCGAATAGGTGGTATAGATTAATTATATAAATGCTAAACGGTGCGTTCCTGCACCCTACAGGAGCTAATTCAAAATTTATGTCCAAGACATCTTCACAGTTTAAATTCCTTCGCTGCCTAGTTTTGTGTATTGGGTTTATCGCTAGCCCTAGCAGTGTAATGGCTCAAATCGCGGCATTACAAGCCAATGAACTAACCGATATACCAGACAACGATTATGAAGTAGACTCCGTTGAAATTGAGGAGAATAGTCCTAGCGATCGCCCACTTTCTGAATCGGGAGAACTTACCTTTGAATTTATTACCCCCCAGAGTACTGACTCAACTGATACAGACACAGCTATAGACACCAAAACTGAAAGCGAAGATGGGATTGTTATTGATCAAGACAATACTGCTCAGCAGATAGCCCAAAAAAAGTCGAAGAAAAAGAGTAAGAAATTTAAAAAGGGTAAGAAGTTTAAAAAATATTGTAGCCTCTTCTTTGAAGGCAAGGTTACTAAGGGTGCAGAGTTCAACGCTACAGGCAATTTTAGCTCTGCGACATTAATCCAAGTTTTTGACGACGAAGCGGCATACTTATCAGGGGCTTCGGCAATACAAACTATCGAATACTCCACAGCCTCTAGCGAAGCTATTTCCGTGGGGGATCAAATTGGTAGCTTAACTGTTAAGACATCTCAAACAGAGCAACTTACCTTTCAATACCTCTCTGCAACGGATACTGATTATACAGATGTAGTTATAGCTCAGACAGACAAGGGATATGGGGCTGTATCTGGCATTGTTGATGCCGATGACGAAGCTTACGTTGTTGTCTCTGACGGCAGAAAAGGCAAGAAGTGTAAGAAATTCAAGCGGGTTAGAAAGTGCAAAAAAGGCGCTAAACTCACTAGCCAAGGAAACATTGCTGCTGGAGGTGAATATATCGAAGCGGTTGATTGTAGTGCTGACACACTCGTACAAATTTTTGATGACTCACCGGAGTTCATCTTTCCTGATGTTCGTAAAAGCTACTGGGCAAGTCGTTTTATCTATCGGCTATCTGCCCTACAAATTGTGCAAGGTTTTCCGGATCGAGACTTCTTACCTGAAGCTGCCATAACCCAAGCGCAGTTTGCGGCAATTGTTAGCAACGCCTTTAATGTCTCTCGGATCAGGCAGGCGACTGTAGTGGAAAGCATTTCCAGAGACTACTGGGGCCACGGATATCTTCAGAATGCTTATTCGATGGGCTTCATCGACATCACTAGCAATAATTTTAATGTCGGGCAACGCCTCACTAAGCTAAATGTATTGACTTCCATTGCTAAAGGGTTGGGATATACGCAAATAACTTCCGGCAGAAGCGTTGAAGATATCTTGAGTATCTTTAGCGATGCCAATAGTATCCCGGTTAGCGATCGCACTTACATTGCAGCGTTGGTTGAAAGAGGTATTTTAGTGAACTACCCCAACCTCAACACCCTGAATGTCAACCAAGTCATTTCCCGGGCCGAAACCTGTGCCATCGTGCATCAAGCCCTAGTAAGCATGGGACAATTTGAAGCCATCGGTTCCGACTATATCATCTCCCAATAGAAAAGTAGGGTGGGTTAGGTGGCAATTAAACCTGAACCATAACTAACTAATCTTCATGCTACCGTAACCCACCTATGCCGAACTTGATAACCCTGATGAGCTAACTGGAAAAAGCTGTTGTACAAGCAAAGTTTGACTGGCAAGTCTTTATCTACAAAAACCGTGTTTTGTCAAATAAAGTTTTCTCTTGTTACATAAGTTAATCTGAATCTGTGGCCCTTTCAAGCTTTTCAGAGAAGAAAATGAATTTTAGAATGACCATAAATCAGGATTTGAGGAGAAGAAACCCAATTTTAGATATAAAAATACTAAAATAACATGAAGTAATAATAGCTCAAAAGGCGTAATTGTGTAAAGAAGGGTCTTGACAAAAGCGGATTATTAACTTTTGCAAAATTTGTTTTTCTAATAAGTAGTTACAACAAGGTACAACAAAACTAATCTTTTAAAGTAACGGCATAGATGAAATTAAAGACAATTCCCAGAGCATTTTTAAGCGATCGCCTTGTTATCTCAAAATTACTTGACATCCAAAACAGTCGCTACCTAATAAAGCCCAACTTTCATCGTTAGGACGTTCAAAAAAAAACTTGATACGTCCTGTTTTTCCATCTAAAACACCCATGTCTAACCTCTCAATTCAGGTTTATAAAAATCTCAATTCGAGTCACTCTCCAGAAATACGTTTACCCACAAACCTTTCCCCATCAGACTTAAGCAATCCTGTCTTAATCAAAACTGCTCAAGACTTGTTTACTGAAAATGGTGTTCTTGTCATTAAGGATCTCTTTGCCAAAGACTTGATTGCTGAACTAAGTCAATCATTTTCTGAGCAATACAACCCTTACTTTGAAGATAAAAATCACGCAGATGCCTTAGAAGTCGGCGTTAAGCGGAAAATGATCACCATCAATTTTCAGGCTCCCTTCAACAACCGGGACTTGTATGGCAATCCCTTCTTAATGCACTTAATGAAAGCCTTGCTGGGGAAGGATTTTATTCTCGGTAGTTTTGGCGCTGTTATTGCTCTTCCGGGAGCTGAACAACAACACATTCACCAAGATCACCCAGCCCTCTTTGAAGATGAAGCTTTGGCTCTGCAACTGCCTAGTTTTGCTATCACCGTTGTTGTTCCCCTAATTGATTTGACACCAGCTACGGGATCTACCCAAGTGTGGAAAGGTAGTCATCGCCTCTCCCCCTCAGAAGAATTGGAGGATAAAAAATCATCGGTTCCCTTTGTGTCAACCGGGTCTTGTTACTTAATGGACTATCAACTGTGGCATGGAGGAACACCGAATATTTCCCACCAGGTACGTCCCATTCTCTATATAGTCTACTATCGCTCTTGGTTTCAAGAAACTGTTAATTACGACAACCAAGCCCGCGTCTCTATTACCCAAAGTGAGTATCAAAAAATACCGGAAACCCATAAGTTTCTCTTTGCTAGACTTCAGGAGTTTTTTCAATTCAGTCAACTTGACAATCTCCAGGAAAATGCTCAGCTTCCTTCCCAAGAGCAAAGTCAATTAACAGCCTCTGAACAAGCCGAGCGTTTAAGCGAAATTGCTAAGCAAGCTCTCACTAATTATGGATTTGAGCAGGCTTCACTACAACTAATTTCTAACGGCGAAAATACGGTTTTTGCTGTTGATGCCCCTAATGCACCTATCCCTCAACAAAATTGCTATTCACCTTCTCGCTTTGCTTTAAGGATTCATCGCCCCAACTATCTACCCCTTGAGGCTATCGACTCAGAATTACGCTGGCTACAATTCTCAAGCCAAGAAGCAAAACTACCTGTACCTCAGCCAATACCAACCTTAGCAGGCAAACTCTGTACTTTAATCAAAGTTCAGGGAGTAAGCCAGCCTCGTGTCTGTTCCTTAACACGATGGTTAAAGGGTAATTCACCTTTAGAGCAAGAAGAGTCACAACTCCTGCAATTTGAGTCTGTTGGTCGCCTTTTAGGGCAATTGCATTACTATGCTGAACATTGGTCGAAACCAGAAGATTTTACTCGACCACATTGGGATTGGAATGGTTTATTTGGAAACATGGCAGGCTACAGCAATGATGGAGAGAGAGTTTGGGAGTTGACTCCGCAACCCTACAAAAACTTGTTTGCAAGGGTTAGCCAACAATTCCAAAAAACCGTTGCCTTGTTAGAAGAAGATCCCAGTCAGTTTGGTTTAATTCATGGGGATTTTTGGGCAGGCAATCTCCTGATTAATGAGCAGGAAATAGGCGTTATTGATTTTGCTGATTGTGGCTTTGGTTATTGGATCTACGATTTAGCTCGGTTTTTAAATGACTTTATAGCAGAGCCAGACTTCCCTTTGTATTTAGATAAGCTTTTACACGGTTATAACCAAATTAGACCCTTTCCAGAGGAGCAGTTACCCCATCTCAATACGTTTATTGCGGCTCAATATGCAGCCTATGGTTTGTGGCAGGTGAATCGCGCCCAAGATCATCCTTCTTTCCGAGCTACGTTAGAGGAAGAGTTGGCAGATACGGCTATGTGGATTGAGCAGCTTATGGCAGTGGGTTGATGAAAATATCATTGACAATTCTGAAATCAAAAAGCCAATAAACTTAAAGTTACTCCCCTGCGATTTGTAAAATGGTTGTAGACGGCTACTGGAATGATGATGCGGGTATAAAGTTTTTGTAATAAGTCTAGTTGCCCGATAGCTGCTAGATTCGTAATAGGCGATATATCTACTAACAACAATCACAATAGCCTCATGGATTGCAAAGTTTTAACATCCGCCTCAAAATCCTCTACATCATAGTTGATGCAAAGCCCACGCTTAGCGAGTTCATGTTGGAATTCAATTACTGTTAATCCAGTCCAAGCACGAACTTTGCCACTACTAATTTTCTCTTGCTTGTAGAGCATAATAGCAATTTCTAATTTTAATTTAGCCTTACTCATCTTGTAGCTTTGATAATACGTTTTGGCGATATCTATCTGCCATTTCTTCTGCTTTTTCATAGAGATGTGTTGCAGATACTTGAGAAATTGTAGAGATACTTAACAATGCACAGCATCCTACAATGTCAACAAATACACCGTATGACTTGACCCTATGCACTTTACCATCCACTAGTTGACCCAGTTTTAAAGTCGAGAACCTGGCCTGAGTCTCAAGACGTACACGCTTAGGATCTCGTTCACGGCTAGATATTCTAATATTTTCAAACCCTGGCTCAATTTCAGATATTCGTTTCTTATACCAATCTGAATCCAATTCATTCAAAATAAGATCGGCGAGGAGATTTTGGTATAGACTAACGAAGGCACAAGATTCATATATTTGCCCACGATGTGCAAACAGAGCAATTTTAGAGAGAGCATCGTATAAAACAACTAACCATTGTTGCTCTGTAGTCAGAGATTGCTCCAAACATTTACGCCCAGTTTCAGGAACTCTTCCATGTCCTCCTCCATAGATAGCCAGTCGTGTTTTCCATTTCCTGTCAGGAAGATTTACAGGCTGGAGTAATGAGTTCCAATTCAGGTTGCTTAGACTATTAATATAAGACCATTCTGTGGGATAATACCGATTCTTAATAAATTCAAGAATGCCTTCACAAAAAGCCTTGATTAATTCATTACTTTTAATTGAAACACCAAGGCGCGTTAGATTATCTTCGCCACAAAACCAAGGCTCTATATGAAAGTACAAAACCTCATTATTTATTCTTTCTGCCAAAAGCTCAACCCCTCTACCCTCTTCATCAATAATCATCCTTGCAGGTAGTTGAGAATCTTGAATCTGTCCAAGCCAGATATAAATTTCTTTGTAGGGGTCAAATGTAGCCGATGTCGAGATTTGAGTACAGACATCATTAGATTCTATACGAATCAAAATCCAACCCCGTAGAATTTTTTGACCCCTAGATTGAGTAAGTGTAACTCTCATAAATTCAGATTGATATTTATTTAAGCGCCTGGAGATGACATTAGCTTATTACCAATGACAGTCGGGCGCAATAAAATGAATTTATTAGTCTATGAACCGAGTCAGGAGGTTATTTTGCAATGGATCAAAAATTGAGTTATGCCGACATTCTGAAAAAGACGGTGCAAGAGGCGGTTATTGATCAACCTCGCTTACAAGCAATCAAACTTTATCCTGTTTGCGATCTAGAGTCAGGCCACTTTCTCGTTTTAGCGACAGGTTGGAATAAGCAACGCTGGATGGATACTATTCTGTTTCATGCTCGTTTGGTTGAGCAGCAAATTATTATCGAAGAAGATAACTTTGAAGAGAGCTTAACTCAGGCACTGATTGCTGGTGGTGTTAAGCAAGAGGATATTGTGGTTCATTTAGAGCCTCTACTTTTATCCTAACGACCATAACCCAATTTGGAGGCTACACAAGTCTTCATCAAATTTTGATCTCACCAGAGTTGTTAAACTAGACAAACATGACATTCACGTTAAGGCAAAGCTCTATGCTCAAAGACTCCCAGATTATTAGCATATCTCCTGAAGTTATGGGTGGGACTCCAGTTTTCGCTGGAACTAGAGTTCCTGTGCAGACGTTTCTAGACTATCTCAAAGCAGGGGAATCGATTAACGATTTTTTGGATGGATTTCCCAGCGTGACAAAAGCACAAGTTATTTCCTTTCTTGAAGAGGTGGGAAAGCAACTGGTTAATGCGATCAGCTAAAATTTAATTTTTATACGAATAAGAGCTATGTCTCTTCTAAACAACGCTATCGAGTCAATACAGGTAGGCGTAGAAGATTATCTTAATGGCGACAAAAAGAGATATCTATCTGCTGTAAGAAATATTTGTGCGGGGATTCTCCTTTTGTACAAAGAGAAGTTGTATCGGCTGTCTCCCTCACATGACAAGGAAGTTTTGATAAAAAAAGATATAAGACCAGTTTATGATGATGATACAAAGAATATCACTTTCATAGGTAAGGGGAAAAAAACAGTAGATGTTTACGAAATAAAAGAAAGATTTAAAAGCTTAGACATTGAAGTTGATTGGAAAAAGTTTGAGGAGCTAAATAAACTTCGCAACAATATAGAGCATTACTATACAGATAAATCCCCTGAAGCTATTCGAGAGGTCATTGTTACATCATTTCTTCTGATTCGAGATTTCATTAGTGAATCCTTAAAAGAAGAACCTATTAACGTTCTTGGAAAGGAATGCTGGCAGGCATTGTTAGACACAACGAATGTATATCAGACAGAAGAAAAAGCTTGCAGACAAACATTTGAGAAATGTGGTTTTGATCCCCAGGTATTAGAGCAGATTCTAGAAAAAGCGAGGTGTCCGTTCTGTCATTCACGTTTGATTAAGGCTCAAAATAAACATAACACTTTTCACTCGTTGATTTGTTGCTCATGTAATGGGCCTCTTGAAATTGAAAATCCTATTAACGTTCTTGGAAAGGACTGCTGGCAGGCATCGTTAAACACACCAAATGTATATCAGACAGAAGAGAAAACTTGCAGACAAACATTTGAGAAATGTGGTTTTGATCCCCAGGTATTAGAGCAGATTCTAGAAAAAATGGAGTGTTCGTTTTGTGGTTCACATTTGATTAAGGCTGAAGATGAATATGACGCTTTTAATTCGTTGATTTGTTGCTCATGTGATAAGCCTCTTGAAATTAAGGATGCAATAGAAGAAGAAACGCTGTCATATGATGACTCCGAAACTGAAGGGAGTTTGGCATCCTGCAATAGTTGTAAAAGTACAGACTCTGTAGTAAAGCTAGACGACAAATGGATTTGTCTTTCCTGCAATACAATTCATGATGAAGCAGGGCCTTGCGGATACTGCCATGAGTTCATTGCAGGAGACTTGGAAGATACGTATTTGTCAGGTTGCCTAATGTGTGACGGACAGATGGGACACTACATGAATTCAAGTGCATACCGTGATGGCTGAGATATTTGCAGCAGATGTAGCACAATTATAAGGTACATCAAGTGTGAGTTTTCTGGAATCGCAAAAATATTCGGCATGAAAGTAGTTTTATCATCTAAAACGCCTGTCTTTGCTGTAAGACTCAATAATGAATATCGCGCTGGATTAGAACTAGAAAGTAGACGCTACATTCATAATTTCTCATTTAAGACGCTGCTAGATGCAGTGGATTTTGCTTTCAAGATATTGGAAGTGGGAAAAGTAGATTTGCGGTATTGGGAAATAGCTGATAAATACGATTTGTGGAATCAATTTTTAATTCGTGATTATGGTAAAAAAGATCGAAATTGTAAAGCGCATATTTGGGATGGACTTGATACATTGTGCAAAATGTGGAGTACTGGTGGTCTTGGATACAAATATGATCTTTTCAAGACTGATTTAAACAGAGATATTTGTAATATGTGCTTTAACAAATTGAGGCGGAAGTCAGCAAAACTATTTAAACTAAAGGAGTCAAATCATGAATACAGCCAAAATTAGCACTGATGGCAACCATCAAATCGTCATATTACCCATGGATCAATTAGAAGCGATTTTTAAGACAATTAATTCCCCAATTTGAGGAAGAAAAACTAAATCACACTAATCCCAAACGCTTCAGCAACGGTAAACGAGTCTTGCCAAATTCTTCAATCTGCTCTTTTAACTCCGCCTGATTTGCCTCTGGAGAATCGAGAGGTTTACCCTCTTTAATCAACCTTTCTCCTTGAACCTGCAAAATATTCCAGATAAACTGTACCGGCTCTCCCTTACGCAAATGTGCCAGCAACAGCAGTTGCTCGGAGCGACTAATATCGATACCACTTCCTGTTGTTGGTGAGGCGAGAATTTGTGTATCTGCCCCAAACCTAGCCCGCTTCAGGACAGCAGCATTAAACTTAGCAACAGACTCTTTGCGCTCATCCTCCCCTTCCTCTGGCAAAGCAGGAGCAGCACTATAATTAGTTATTAGTATTTTCAGTGCTTGCACAATAGAAGCAAAATCTAGCTTTGTTAAAGCAGGTTGCCTCATCAGCTCTCTGAGGGTTTGGGGGCGCTCTGCTAATGCAGCAATTAGAGGTTGATAGATTTTTTCATCTAGCTTAATCTGGCGACCAACTAGGTCGATTTCATATTCAATATCCTCTGGCTCTACAACTAGAGCAAAGCGAAAATTACTCAGCAGTTCAACTTGTTCTAAAGCTGGTAGTTTAATTGGCCCTTTAATATAAAGGTCTCTACGAAAGCGAGTATTAAACAAAAAGTCACGGATAGTTTGACGCAGGGTTATATCTGTTGTCTCTGCCAAGAGATTTAACTGACCTTCATTAAGTTTGAGATCATGAAATTGATCATCAATATCTGCTGAGGTAGCAAAGGTAAGTTTAGCCTCAGCCAGTTGCTGGGCCACTTCAAAATGGTATAAAGGTCGCCAATTATTGTTGAAGTATTCATGGGCCAGGTAATTTCGGGAATCTCCCTGCATCTCTTTTAAATCTTGCTTAACCACAGGATTTTCCAGGAAGTATCTGGCTTTGAGGGCTTGAAGTTGCTTAGCAAATTCTAGTCCTTTTTCTACCTTCTCAATACTTGAATCACTGGTGCTACCTGCATATTGAACCATAAGCTCCCTTAAAGGCATGATCGCTGACCAACCCGGCAAGGTGTTGTGGCTGAGATAAACAGCACCTCCAAATTTTAATTTTTGTCGGAGTAAGTCAACCAGAGTACGTCGATTATCATCATTAATCCAGGAATACACGCCATGTAAGGTGATGAAGTCAAATTGAGGTGTATTTGCTTGGAGAAACTCGGCAAAACTATGATCACAGAAGTGGATATTCTTGAGGTTAGCAGCTTCAGCGAGACGCTGTGCCTCTGCTGTATGGGTGGGGTTGAAGTCGATGCCCCAGAATTCACTCTGGGGGTTAGCAGCCGCCAGAACATTTGTTGTGAACCCTTGGCCACAGCCTAACTCACAGTAAGTAATTTTTTCTAGGGATGGATTCCAAAACCGACTATCTAGAAGGTTGAAAGCGATGTTAATGGGTGCGAGTTCGGGAAAAAAACTATAATCATAGCTGATATCAGAAACGTAACCCTGAGTCCAATCTTCCATTTCTTGTATCAATCCCAACCAGTACCATACAAATCAAGTTTACGATGCTGCCCCCAACTGTACTCGCAAAAAAACTGATCATTGATCATTGTTCATTGAAATAGCTGGCTTGCTAAAATGCCAATCAGTACATTGCTCATAGGCATAAGCAACTTGCAGTAATAAATCTTCTCGCAGCACTTTACCAATAAATTGCATCCCTATGGGTAATCCCCGTTGATCAAAGCCACAAGGTATGCTGAGGGCTGGTAAGCCAGCTAAATTGACAGGAATGGTCATTAAATCCGAAGCATACATACTTAAAGGATCGGTGGTTTTTTCCCCAGCTTTAAAGGCGGTGGTGGGGGAAGTAGGGCAAACTAAAACATCAACTTTTTCAAAAGCTGCTTCAAAATCTTGCTTGATTAAAGTACGAACTTTTTGCGCCTTAAGATAATAAGCATCGTAATAACCAGCGGAAAGGGCATAGGTTCCGAGCATTATTCGCCGTTTAACTTCTGTCCCAAATCCTTCCGCCCTAGTTTTGGTATACATATCAAGGAGATTATCAGCATCGCTGCGTATGCCATATTTAACAGCGTCGTAGCGGGCTAAGTTAGCAGAAGCTTCACTAGGGGCAATAATATAGTAAGCTGGCAAGCCGTAACGAAAACGAGGACAGGAAATTACTTGAATTTCTGCTCCTAATTCTTGCAACTTTTCAATGGCAGTTTTGACAGCTTCTTCTACGTCTGAATCTACGGCGCTACCAAAGGTTTCTTTAATTACGCCAATTCTCAATCTTCCTTTGGGCTGAAAGTTAGGTTTGAGTAAATTGCTATAGTCGGGAATTTCCACCTTCAAACTAGTGGAGTCCATAGGATCGTAACCGGCGATCGCCCTCAACAAAATAGCAGCATCATCAACGCAGGTGGCTAAAGGGCCAATCTGATCCAAAGAAGAAGCATAGGCAACTAAACCGTAACGGGAAACTAAACCATAGGTAGGCTTCATACCAATTACCCCACACAAGGAGGCTGGCTGGCGAATGGAGCCTCCTGTATCAGAGCCAAGGGCTACCACACATTCTTGTGCCGCTACCGCTGCTGCTGAGCCTCCTGAAGAGCCTCCTGGTACTCGTGATAAATCCCAAGGATTGCTAGTAGTTTGGTAGCCAGAGTTTTCTGTGGAACTACCCATGGCAAATTCATCTAAGTTGGTTTTGCCCACCATAACAGCCCCCGCATTCTTTAATTTTCGGGTAACTGTTGATTCGTAAGCAGGGACAAAGTTTTTTAAGATTTGGGAAGCGCAGGTAGTCGGAATACCTTGGGTACACATATTGTCCTTGATCCCAATAGGAATTCCTGCTAGTAAGCTGATTTCTTCCCCAGCAGCAATTTTTGCATCCACTTGTTTGGCCGTTTCCAGGGCTAAATCTGCTGTTATGCACAAAAAGCTTTGGAGTTTTGGTTCTATTTCCTGTATATACTCCAATGTTTCTGTGGTAACTTCAACTGCTGAGCGTTCTTTACGAACCAGTTGTTTGTGCAACTCGCGAATGGATGCCATGCTTATTCCTTGCTTGTTCCTTTTAAAAGAATATCTAAAATCCGGCTAAATATTCATGATATTAGGTCAAGGGTTAGTTATTGTCTGCCCTCTGAGAGGAAAACGACTTAACCCTTGAAAATAAAAGCTTTCCCATCTAGTAAAAATGAGAAAGCTTTTTTAGGGTATTTTTTCCCGATTTGTTATAAGTCGGAGCGGCGGGATTTGAACCCACGACCCCCACTACCCCAAAGTGGTGCGCTACCAAGCTGCGCTACGCCCCGTTTTTCTAGTCCTTTGTTATTGTAGCACGAGAGATTAAACTAGCAATTATTCTAGGTTGAAAAAATCTTTATATGAGTAGAAAATTATGGAAGAGCAATTTACTTGGGAAGCTAACAGCAATGACCCTCAAGGGGCAGAAAATTTTGCTACTATTAGCCAATGGTGGGAAAGCTTAGGAGAGATTGCCTGGGCCCAAAGATTAATCCCGGAAAGTGGCAGTCTGAGTGATATCAATTGGGAAAAACAGAAGTTTGATGAAAAGTTAACTATTGAAAATCCTCAAGTTCGTGGTATTACTTTGTATTGGCGCAAATCTGGTGCTGAAGATGAGCGCAATATGACTCCCCGCCAGCTGACTTTTGACCCCAAAAATCAGAAACTTTATGTCTATCCACAATCTCAACCTCAAATTGTGATCCGCATCGCTAATCCTCAGCTTATTTATCAAAAAATTGAACTAAAAGATCCCCAATTTGTGGGGGATAAAGTGGGAGAGAATTTTGTTTTTTTGATGCGAGATAAAAAACAGCAACTGGATATTAAAGTTACCCTCACGCCGATGGCTTTAGAGCAGTTCAAGTCTAATTTACCCGACTAATTATTTAGTTTGGGAGACTAAACTGCTGTACTTTTTCTACTTCTGTGCGGACATCAGCAATAGGAACCAGTCTTCCTAGGGTAGTATAAAAACTGTTACCAGTTTTGGTAGTGGTTGCTCTTTCCGGGAAGCGGGTAATGTTAGCAACAAACCAATCTCTTGTTGTCGGCATAGGTAGCAGGTAAAGAGTGCCAGGAATAACGAAGTAGTAAAAAATCCAGTCGGCTTCAGTATAAAGAAAGCAGCCGGGAGTTTCTTTTTCCTGGTTACTGTGGGTTTCAAAGAAAAAGTTGCCTGTTTTATGGTAGCGATCGCCTTTTATCTCAATTTTGTAGGAACCTTTTTTTGTATTTAGGATTAAATCCACATCTACTTTTTGATACAGAGGATCATCTTCTACATTAACGACACTAAGAGTTTGAGAGATACTCCGCAGCCAGGTTTCAATGTCTCTGGTTGCTTGTCTGGCAACTTTTGCACCATCGCTCATACTGTACATAAGTTTACTCCTAAGAAAAGGGATATAATCAAAATTCTTGGGCAGTTATTAAGTAGTAAACTTCAAAATTAACATGGCTAAAAAGCGAGTATTTTCTGGCATTCAACCTACCGGAAACCCCCATTTAGGTAACTATTTTGGAGCAATTCGTAATTGGGTTGAATTACAGAGTGATTATGAAAACTTTTTTAGTGTGGTGGATTTACACGCGATTACTGTCCCCCATGATCCTAAACGTCTGGCAGAAGATACATTAGATATTGCTGCTATTTGTCTTGCTTGTGGCATTGATCTTTCTTGTTCAACCTTTTTTATTCAATCTCAAGTTTCTGCCCATAGTGAGTTAACTTGGTTACTTAATTGCATTACTCCCCTTAACTGGTTAGAAAGAATGATTCAGTTTAAGGAAAAAGCCCTTAAGCAAGGAGAAAATGTTAGCGTCGGTTTGTTAGATTATCCGGTGCTGATGGCGGCAGATATTTTACTTTACGATACAGATAAAGTACCTGTAGGCGAAGATCAAAAACAGCATTTAGAATTAACTCGTGACATTGCCATTAGAATTAATGATCGTTTTGGTAAGAAGAAGAAACCGATTTTAAAACTTCCTGAATCTTTAATTCGTAAAGAAGGGGCGAGGATCATGAGTTTAAGCGATGGTACGAAGAAGATGTCTAAATCTGATCCTTCAGATTTGAGTCGCATCAACCTTCTTGATCCCCCGGAAGTAATTACTAAAAAAATTAAACGCTCAAAAACTGACCCCATTAAAGGTTTAACTTTTGATAATTCTGAAAGACCAGAATGCCACAATCTTTTAACTCTTTATACCCTACTTTCGGGGCAAACTAAAGAAGCGGTAGCCGCAGAAGCTGAAGGTATGGGTTGGGGGCAATTTAAACCTCTATTAACAGAGGCTGCGATCGCAACTTTACAACCAATCCAAACAAAGTATGGAGAGATTAAGCAAGAGAAAGGTTATTTGCAATCTATTTTACAAGAAGGACAACAAAAAGCAGAAACAGTAGCACAAGCAACTCTTATTCGAGTCAAGGAAGCTTTAGGTTTTGCTTGTTAAATTCCCTGCGAGGCTAATGTTCAACGATTTTCCGCTACTTCTTTCAATTTCAGATAAAACTCTGAAGCATCGGGAGATGGGTTAAATTGATCGATAGGACTTGGAGAGGTTTCTTCTTGGGGAGATGTTTCTATGGTTAGAGAAGAAGGCACTTTGATTTGTTCTTCTTCAGTTAGTTGTTTAATCTCAACATTAGGAGATATAACCGCTTTCTGTCTATTTCCGTTAGATTTAATTACTGCTTTGGTAGTTGATTTTGGTTTGGAGGCAGGAGAATAAGTCCTGGGCTGGCTTTTTTCACTAACCAAACAAGTAATAGCCCCCAACTTCCCTTGGTTAGATCCCGGAGTAGCAACTAAATCTCTGGGCAACTTACGACAAATTAAGGCTTCAAATTCATGGTTGAAATGGTAGGTAGCTTGGCCTTTACGTTGCCACAGTTGTAAAATTTGCTCAACAGAAATAGATTTGTAGCGTCCTTGGTATAAAGATTCTATAACAGCTAAACGTATCCAACTCCCTTGATATTTTTCTCGCCATTGTTTGACTAAATCCTGTGCTGGATATCCTCTCATCTCAAACCCGTAGTGGCTAAGTAAAGCCTCTGCTTGGGTAAGTTTTGAGTCTATTTGTGGCTCTGTCATGAAATTTCACTTAGGATACCAAGTTGGGAATTAGTGAGGTGTGAAGAAGATAGTTTTTTTATATCCCGCGTCCTTACTATTGTCAATATTGAGGAAAAGTGCTAGCAATGTCTAAAGTTATTAAGTGAATACGCTTTAAGATGAGTAACTTTAAATTAAATACGATAACGAGGAAGATAGTTTCCGAGATTCTCTCAGTGGAGAGCTAACATCTTATCCTAATCTCTGCCCCTTTCCCTCTTCACTAAGTTAGGTAGTAGCACTAATATAGGGAGAGTCGAAACTTTTAACTTGACCTCGATATACCAATCCTTGATAAACCATAGCCGTAGCTTCCCCCCTAGTTACTTCCCTAAGATCGTCTATTTGTTTAGGATCAGGGTAGTTAACGACAATTTTAGCTTTCGTGGCTGCTGCGGCCGCAGCTAAGGCATAGGGAGCTATATTATAACCATCTTCGTAGTAGTCAAGAATTTCTTCATCAGCCTGGGGCAAAGCTAAACCACTAGCCAAAGAAACAATTAAATGGATGCGACGCAGATTTTGATTAGGATGAAAAGTCTGGTCAGGGAAGCCAGAAATAAACCCTGCCCGGTAAGCTTGTTGAATGGCATTACTGCCCCAAAAATCGTAGGGAACATCAATAAATTGAGTAGCAGGGCGAATAGGTTGAGGATTGAAAACACTAACCAATAAAGCAGCATATTGGGCGCGGTTTATGAAGGTATCGGGTTTATAACTACCATCAGCCAAGCCCCTAACCAGATTCATTTCCCCAAGGCGAGTAATAAATTCCTTAGCCCAATGTTGTTGAATATCACTGAAGGAAGGAAGATCCAGGTCTGAAGTAACAATATAAGGAGAATTAGTTACTTCTGCTGTCCCGGTTGTCACTAAAGCTTGATAAATCAAAGCTGCTACTTCCGCCCTGGTAATATCTCGCAGGGGTTCCAAACGTGAAGTTTGGGGATAGTTAACCACCAAACCCCTTTGGGTAGCAGTGGCTAAAGCATTGGTAGCATAACTGGGAATTGCGGCGCGATCGCCATAGGACAAAAGGAGGTTAGGATTGCCCCCCACTAACCCCAAACCGCTGACTAAGGAGACAATGGCCTGAATCCTGGTTAAATTATTTTGGGGGCGAAATGTCCCATCAGGAAAGCCAGAAATAAAGCCCATTGCTGCCGCTTTTTGAATGGCATTAATAGCCCAAAAATCACTCTGGACATCCTTTAACCAAGTTCCCGCAGCAACTTTCCGGGGCAAATCAAAGCTTTTGGCAATTAAAGCCGCATATTCTGCCCTAGTTAAGCTTGCTTGGGGGCGAAATGTCCCATCAGGAAAACCACTAATGCTCCCTCGATCTACTAACTTGGAAATAAAAGTTTCTGCCCAATGTCCAGAAATATCCCTGAAGTTGCTAGGGCCTAACCTCGATCCTACCTTGGTGGCGACAAAAGATACTTCTCCTTTTACCTTCGCGGGATTAAGTTGATTCCCTACTGAAATAAGATTAAGTTTAGTCTCTTGACGCAAATCAGGAGTATTATCCCGAAGAATATTTCCGGCAGGATCTTGAGAATTGCCAAAATCAGGTTGGGCATCCCCGGTAACTACCAAACCTCCGCTACTATTTTTCTCTATCAAATTGCGACGTAGTACAGGACGGCTGTGGCGAGAAAGATAAATACCAATACGATTATTAATTAATTTATTTTCCGCAATTAAAGGAGCGCTATGATCACTTAAAGTAATACCGTAACCCGTTTCTTGGAAAGCATTACGCCGCACTTCTCCTTTGGCATTACGGACTAAAAATATGCCCGCAGAGGCATTGCCAATAAAAAGATTATCTTGAATAACTGGCTTACTTTTACCTGTAACAAAAATCCCCTCACGACCACAATTTGTAAAGGTGTTGCGGGCAATAAAAGGAGAAGCTGATTCAAGCCAAACTCCTGTCCCTTTATTAGCTTGATTGGTAACTGTTATCCCCCTCAACTGGGCTTCGTCTTCCAATAACAGCAAGACATTTTGCCTCTGAAAAGTGGGACTATTATACTGACCACTGCCGGAAATAATTACCCCTCTCCCTTCAACAGACTCATTACCTAAAACAGCAATACCTTTAGGAATCTTGAGGGGAAACACTTCCCCATTGGCTATGTCATAGGTTCCCGCAGCCAACTGAATCGCTGTTTCTCCAATACTCCGACTCAAGGCTTTAGTTAAGGTTTTCAAAGGAGAAACAGCACTACCAACGGCATTATCTTTACCTGTAGCGGGGTTAACGTAAATAGTCACTCTTGTCTATTCTCTATCTTTAGGGTTTTTTCTTTTCTTTTTGGCCGTTTATTATCCTAGAGAAGTAGGAAATATGAGCCATAAAAGATGAAACTTTAAAATATAGTAAACTTCCGGATTCACCAGTTTGATCAGCTAACTTATCTCATGTGTAAACTTTCAACCTATGATTGAAGTTGAAGATTTAGGGAAAATCTACGGTTCAACCCCGGCAATTAAAGATGTCAGCTTTCGCGTTGAGGAGGGAGAAATTCTTGGCTTCCTCGGACCAAATGGCGCAGGCAAAACTACTACTATGCGGATTTTAGCAGGTTATTTACCGGCTACTAGTGGAACCGCCAGAATTGCTGGGTATGATGTTCGCCAACAGTCTATGGACGTGAGGAGGCGGATTGGTTATTTACCAGAGACTCCCCCTCTTTACCAAGATATGACTGTGGAAGGATTTTTACATTTTGTTACCCGCATTAAAGGGGTAGTCCCCGGCGATCGCGCCCTTAAAGTAAATTCTGCTATTAATCGCTGTGGCCTTAAAGATAAAGGCAAAGTTCTCATTCGTAAACTATCTAAAGGTTATCGCCAAAGGGTCGGAATTGCCCAAGCTATTGTTCACAATCCTCCAGTAATTATTTTAGACGAGCCGACGGTAGGTTTAGATCCCAGGCAAATTATTGAGGTACGTAATCTGATTAAAAGTTTAGGGGGAGAACATACCATCATCCTTTCTACCCACATTTTGCCAGAAGTAAGTATGACCTGTAACCGAGTGGCTATTATTAACCGAGGTAAGGTTGCTGCTACCGATACACCAGAAAGTTTGCTGGCAAAGCTAACAGGGAATTCCGGCTATGAAATTGAAGTAGATGGTAACGCCAAAGAAGTACAACCTTTATTACAAGTCATTCCTGGTGTAATTATCGTTGAGGTTGAACAAACCAAGCAAAGAAGCGATCGCTCTTTAATTAATATCATCTCCGCCCCTAATTCTGAACCAGGAAGAGATATTGCTGCAGTGATTGTCGGTGCAGGTTTAGGCTTATACGAAATGCGACGTACTCAACCAACCTTAGAAGATGTATTTTTGGAACTGACAACTCAGGAGGAGTCAATGATGCCTAACGGCAACGGCAAGCCGTACAGTTATCAATGATGCCTATAAATAAATGAATATATAAAAAATAAATGAAAACAATTTTTGCTAACGTTATTGCTATTTACCGCAGAGAATTACAAAGTTACTTTGCTTCCCCGTTTGCTTATATTGTTGCTGGGATATTTTGGCTGTTATCCGGCTTCTTTTATGTTTATATACTCTTCGCCCCAGAAGCCGGATTAATTCAAGCAGCAGCGGCAAAAGATCAAACAGGTTTTCCTCCTGGGGCTTTGGATGTTGCCTATGAATTTTTGAGGGCTTTTTTAACTGTTTTAGGCTCTTTAATTGTATTCTTACTTCCTTTACTTTCCATGGGTCTTTATGCTGAAGAACGTAAGCAAGGTACTTTAGAATTATTGGCCACTTCTCCTCTCACTAATTGGGCTATTGCTGTGGGGAAACTTTTAGGAGTAGTCACCTTTTTCATCACCATGACTATTCCTTTACTAATCTATGAAACTATCACTTTAAGTGCGGCCGAACCTCCCGTACAACCGGGAGTCACTCTGGTTAGTCATTTAGGTTTGATTTTATTAGCAGCGGCCATACTATCTTTAGGAATGTTTGTTTCTTCCCTTACTGATAGTTCAATTATTGCGGCGGTTGTTACCTTTGCTTTAATTTTTCTCCTGTGGATTATTGATTTAATTGGAGAAAGTATTCCGGGACCAGTGGGTGACATCCTCGAACATCTTTCTTTGCTCAAGCATTATAATAATCTGGTTCAAGGCATTTTTGATACAGGCAGCGTGGTTTTGTTAATTAGCTATATCTTTTTAGGAGTCTTTCTCACAGCCCAATCTATAGAAGCTTTCCGTTTCCAACGTTCTTAAAAAATGATTAATGTTAAATCTTAAATGACCAAGATGTTTAAGTCTCAACAACAACCTTTTAAATATTTATTCTTATTTGGTCCGTTTTTCTTTACTGCGGGTTTAGTGGCTGGATTGATTTCTGGGATGTGGTCTTCTCTACCGATCATCTTATTAAGTTTAGGTCTAATTATTAGCATCGCCGGACTATTTTTCTTCTCACCAAAATCCTCTGATTTTTGGGGTCGTAATTCCATAAAAGCTGGTACAAATGCCTTGATTTCTACCTTGGCAATCTTGATTATTTTAGGGCTAATTAACTTCATCACGGTACGCTACGGCCCAAAGATAGATTTAACCGAAAATAAAATTCTTACCCTTGCTCCCCAAACCGAAGAAATTCTGCAAAAATTAGACCAACCTGTTCAAGTCGTTATTTTTGATCGTCAACTTCATCCTAGCGATCGCAGTCTCCTCCAAGATTATCAACGCCAAACTTCTAACTTTAGCTACGAACTAGTCGATCCGCAAATTAATTTAGGACTAGCCAAACAGTTTGAATATCAGTCCCCAGGAGAAGTGCATTTAAGCTATGGAACCAAAAAACAATTAGTTCAAACTGTCAACGAAAACACGGCACTTTCTGAAGCGTCCTTAAGCAATGCCATAGAGAGAATCCAAAAAGATACTACCCCAAAAATTTACTTCCTCCAAGGCCACGGTGAACTTTCCTTGGAGTCAGGGGCAGGAGGACTTTCTCAAGCTGTAACTAGCTTAGATGAAACGGGCTATCCTGCTGACCCTTTAACTTTAGCTGATAGTCCTGATATTCCTGAAGATACAACTACGGTAATTGTTGCTGGGGCGCAACGACCCTTATTTACTGAAGAAGTAGCGGCTTTAAGAAAGTATCTTAATAATGGCGGCAGCTTACTACTTTTATTGGAACCTGATGCCAAAACAGGTTTAGACCCCTTACTGAAAGAATGGGGGGTGGTTTTGGATAATCGTTTAGTTATCGATGCTTCAGGAAGCGGGCGTTTAATTGGTTTGGGGCCAGATACCGCCCTAGTGAATAACTACGGTAACCATCCTATTACAGAAGACTTTGGTAACGGTATTTCCCTTTACCGCCTAGCTAGGACTATAGATAGTACAGAAAAGCCAGAAATTCAAGCCACAGCTTTATTAATCACCAATGAAGACACTTGGGCAGAAAGTGATATTGAAGCTGGAGATGTAGAATTTAATGAAGAAAATGACCTCAGTGGCCCCTTGAACTTAGGCTATGCTTTTAGTCGCAGAGATGGAGAAGAAGATCAGAAAGGCCCTGTATCAAAGTTAGTAGTGATCGGAGACTCTACCTTCGCTAGCAACGGTTGGTTTGAACAGCATCTTGATGGAGATATTTTCCTCAACTCAGTAAAATGGTTAGGGCAAGAAAAGCAAGAAACCCTTTCTATTAGTGCCAAAGAACAAACCGAACGTCGCCTCAACCTCACCAAAACTCAAGCAGGAATTCTCGCCTGGAGTGCTATTTTAATTCTGCCAGTTTTGAGTTTTGCTACTGCTGGAGTCGTTTGGTGGCAAAGAAGGTGAAATCATTGTTGGCGTAAGCCTTGCCGTAGGCTACATTTATCATTAAACATTAAACATTTATCAAGATACTAAGGCCATCCTTAACAGCCCTTGCTGTCCAATGAGGATTTCTCTTAAGAGGCTTAAAATTCCTACCCAGATAATCGGGCTGATATCTACTCCTCCGATGGGAGGGACTATTTTACGGGTAGGGATGAGGAAAATTTCTGTGGGTAAGGCAATCAGCTTAAAAGGAAAGCTGTTGAGGTTGATTTGGGGATACCAAGTGAGGATAATGCGAAAGATGAAAAATAAAGTCAATATCCCCGACAAAAGACTCAAAATCCAGATAGTTAAGTTGAGAGGACTCATAAGTTATTCAGCAAAACAGTATTAAACTTGGTAAACAAACCTGAGTTTATTTTATCTTTGATTTTGCTAAGAAAACGACAAATCACCAAAGACAGAGGCTCAAAATAAGATGGTGTCAGTATTTATCTCAATTTGGTGAGAATATTTTCTTTTTATATGACAAACTATTACAATTAATAATCACAATAGTAAATCTTAAAATCTAGGACAGTTCTATGACACCTTCTTTAACAAACTTCTTCTACAGCTTAATAGCTGGCGGTTTAATCGTGGTTATTCCTGTTGTAGTAGGTTTAGTATTTATTAGCCAAGCAGATAAAGTGAAGCGTTCTTAAAAATTTAAGGACTAGGTTAAACAACCTGATAATTTTAGGTAGCAAGTTGGGGACAGGAAAATATTCTCCCAGATAGAATTGAATTTCTGCTTTTTCTAGTCCCCATAACCTGTTTAAGCTGCTACCATAGGACTGACTTAGGAGAGCAGCAATGGTGAATTTTGGGCTATACTCAACCAGCGTTCTGGCACAAGTAAATATCGGTGGAAGTTCAGCCGTTATTCTGGGTATTGTGATTGCCGTGTCAGGAGCATTACTTTATTTCCTGCGTTCCATCCGCCCGGAATTATCTAGGGATCATGATATCTTTTTTGCCGCAGTTGGTTTATTGTGCGGCTTTATTTTAATATTTCAAGGATGGCGACTCGATCCGATTCTACAATTTGGTCAGTTTCTTCTTACTGGCTCAACAATTTTCTTCGCCCTAGAAACAATTCGTTTACGGGGAGTGGCAACAGAACAAGCGAGGCGCAACACGCCTATTGTAGATGACGAACGCCCTGTAAGTAGAGTTTATCGTGCTGAGTTAGACGAGTTAGAACCCTACGAAGAAGAACAGGAAAATCGCCGCTTACGGGGTTATCAAGATCCTCGTAGCAATCGTCGCCCCCCAGCAACGGCAACTACTTCTGATTACCCTCGTTCTAGCAGTAGAGACAGTCGAGACACCTCAGAACGTGATCGTTATAATTCTCCTTCTAGAGATGATTATAGAGAACGCCCTCCAAAACGTCGTCCTCGCACAACTCCTGTTGAGAATCCTTATGATGATTGGGGTGATGAAGCTGAAAGTTGGCAAGAAAAGCCAACCACTCCTCCCCAACGTCCTCCTCGTCGCCCTCGTCCTCAGCGTCCTCCTCAAGAAACCAGAAGTGATGATCGCGCTGACATTCGTAGCAACGACTTACCTAGGCAACCAAGAAAGCGCCGTCCTCGCCCTTCAGATGTAGGTTACAGCCCTACCCTGGAAGAGGAAGCAATGCCAACGGAGTATGTGGATTATCAACCCATAGATGAGTTAGACGACATCCCCAAGGATAAACCTAAAGATCGAGATGAATCTAGCGATCGCCAAGATTCAGAAGTTAAAGATAATCTCGGTAATTTCGATTATTGAATTGCTAACGGCTAGTTGCTAGTGGCTAGTTGCTAATGGTAAAAAATTAAGTACAAGTGGGAATGCTATCGGCTACCAATTACAGAATCTTTCGTTTGATTCCCTGGGGAATCAACTTAAGTTTAATTGTTGCTCTAACAGCTTGTAATTCTGCTGATAGTCCTCAAAAACCTGCTACCCTCAATAGTCGTTACAATGATGAACAACCAGCTTTAAGCGGAGATGGTCGCCTCTTAGCCTTTGTTTCTAATCGTAAAGGCCACAGCCAGATTGCCCTTTACGACCTAAAAAGAAAGCAACTCATCAACCTACCGGGTTTAAATGAGGATAATACCATCACCCAAAATCCGAGTTTAAGTCTCACGGGTCGCTATATTGTCTATATTTCTAGCGACGGCGGCCGCCCCACCATCTATCTTTATGATCGCATCACCGAAAAAGCAGAAGTACTTAGCCGCAACTACCGCAGTTGGGTACGCAGCCCCAACATAAGTCCTGATGGGCGTTACGTAGTATTTGAATCAGCACGTCGAGGTCAATGGGATGTTGAAATTCTTGATCGAGGTCCTGGTATTGAGTTAGATATTGTTGATGGAACTTCTATTACTGGACCGGAATAAATAAGTAATAAGTAATAAGTAATAAGTAATAAGTCGATTAAGATTTTGCATAGTTAGCTTTGATAGCTGACCCTAAAGCCAATGACTCCGAAATATCTACTTCTAGCCCTTCTTAGCAGCTTACTAACCAGTTGTGGAGGTTATCCTCGTCTGCTTAATTCTGCTTTTGATTCTGGGGGACGTAGCTTAAATAGTCCGGCGGCGGAATTAGAACCAATCATTGCTGCTAATTATATTGTTTTTGTTTCTGATCGAGGTGGTTCTCAGGATATCTATCTTTATAATACTACTCAAAAAAAATTAGTTGATTTGCCGGGACTTAATTCTTTAGACGCGATCGCCTCTCATCCTTCTGTCTCTGAAGATGGCCGCTACATTGTTTTTACTGCCAGTCGCCAAGGTAGGAGGGGAGTTTATCTTTATGACAGGGAAACTACCCAAAGCCGCAACCTTACTACTAAATTAGCAGCAGAAGTACGCAACCCTTCTATTAGTGCTGATGGTTCCACTATTGCCTTTGAAGCGAATACTGACGGTCAATGGGATATTTTAGTTTATGAAAGTTCTGGCAAGCGTTTAGAGTGAGAATCAGTTATCAATGTACGGCTTACCGTTACCGTTAGGCATCAATGATCAGTGTAGGGGCTAATGACTAAAAGCTGCGTTTTAATCTGGTTATTACTTGTTTTAGCTATTAGTGGCTGTACTAATGGATTGTTGGTTTCGCCGCAAATTCCTACTGGGGGAATTAATAGTCGCTCTCCGGATGAGTATCCTAGTTATAGTGGTGATGGGCGCTATCTTGCTTTTGCTTCTGATCGCCGAGGTCATAGAGATATTTTCCTCTACGATAATCAGAGACGTACCTTAGTCGCTTTACCTAATCTCAATCATCGTAACTCTAGTCAAGATCAACCTGCCCTGAGTAATAAAGGTCGCTATATCGCCTACATTTCCACAGAAAGGGGCAAAACAGATATTTTCGTTTATGACCGCAACAGCCAAAGAAGCCAGCTTTTAAGCGCCAATATTCGTGGTTCTGTACGCTATCCTACTATTACTGGTGATGGTAGTTCTATCGCTTTTCAAACTAGTCAATTGGGTCAGTGGAATATTGCTATTGTGGAAAGAAATATTTCGCCAGAATAACGGAGACTTGGAGATTGGGTGACTTGGAGAAGATGGAAACTATTATTGATATTCTAGTTTCACAACTTATCGGTTAAATTGGAGATTAGTGGGTATCGTGCTTTGATATTTAACTAAGATTTTTTTTCAGCATCGAGATTAAAAACCGGGAGTATATACTACCAACCAAGATTTCATTTAAGCGGTAGGGAGTAAATTTTTTTGGCCATGAAGAGCAAGACTAAAAGTTTGTTTATCTTTGCCACTACCATAGGTTTTAGCCTTAGCAGTGGCATTATTCCCCTTAGCTTTCTTCATAACCAACAGCCAGCATTAGCCCAAAATAGAGATGAGCAAACTAATATTCGTGTCTATGAAATAGCTAGTCCGGCGGTGGTTTCTGTGGAAACAGGAGATGGTAACGGTAGTGGTAGTATCATTACTTCTGACGGTTTGGTACTTACAAATGCCCATGTTGTCGAAGGTTATACCACTGCAACGGTTATTTTGGCTGATCAGCGGCGTTTGAATGCAGATGTGGTTGGTTTTGGAGAAAATGGGCTTGATCTTGCTGTTTTGAAAATTCGAGGGGCGACTAATCTGCCGACGATTAGGTTAGCTGGAGAAAACTCCATTAAAGTTGGTCAAAGGGCTTTTGCTATTGGTAATCCTTTCGGACAATTTCAAGGCACTTTCACTACCGGCATTGTTAGTCGTATTGATAGCGATCGCGGTTTAATTCAAACTGATGCAGCCATTAATCCTGGTAATTCTGGTGGCCCTCTTCTTAACTCTCAAGGGGAATTAATTGGGGTTAATACAGCTATTTTTACAGGTAGCAACGGTTCAGGTAATATTGGTATTGGTTTCGCCATTTCTACACAAAGGGTAAAACCATTTTTAACTGCTGTACGTTCAGGTAATGCCCCCCGTACAAGCCCCCAATCTAGGACAGCAAGGAATAGTAATTCCCCTGTTCCCCAAAGCTTACCTCTTAACGGTGCAGCAATCCCCGGTAGATTAGATCGAGGAGATAATGTCTTACCTGATAATAGCTTTTTTGATGCCTATGTTTTTGAAGGGCAAGCAGGGGCGCAGATTAAAATTGATATGGCAAGTCGGGAAATAGATCCTTATTTGATTTTAATTGGGCCTGGAGGAGTAAAAGTTTCTGAAGATGACGATGGGGCAGGGGGAAATAACGCCCGTATTCAAACGAGTTTGCCTGTTAACGGGACTTATTTATTAATGGCTAACTCCTATGAACCTGGGGAGTCAGGAAGCTATAATTTAACAGCAAGGACTGATAATAATAGTAGCGTTGGCCCTTCGAGAAATAGTGGCTACCTCTTACAAGAAGGAGGTATCTTAGGCCCTAATGCGTTAATTTTGCCTTCTGATGGTAGTTTATATCAAACCCATACTTTTATCGGTCGTGCAGGTCAGTTTGTAGAATTTAAACTAGAAAGTAGTGATTTTGATACCTATTTAATTCTTCTCGATCCTCAAGGTAATAAGTTAGCTGAAAATGATGATCTTAATGAAGGTGATACTGATTCTGGTTTGAAGATTACTTTGCCTACCAATGGTAGTTATCAGGTAATTGTTAATTCCTATGATAGTAACGGTCGCGGGCGTTACTTTTTAACAATACGCTAAATTCTTAAATCATTGAACATTGAACATTAAACATTAAACATTGAACATTTACCTTGATTATTTTCTTCTGTTACCGACCAGTTTAGAACTATAACAGTTCAATATGATCAATAGCCAAATGATAAATGATAAACGTTTAATTATTTTTAGTCGCTATCCTGAACCAGGAAAAACTAAAACTCGTATGATTCCTGTTTTAGGGGCAAAGGGGGCGGCAGAATTACAGCGGAAGATGACGGAAGCTACTTTAGCTGAAGCAGCAAAATTGTTGAGTAACAATGCTACTAAAGTAACCGTTTTTTTTGCGGGAGGGAATCAACAAATAATGCAAGAATGGTTGGGTACAAGCTGGCTTTATCAGCCCCAAGCTGAAGGAGATTTAGGGGCAAGGATGCACTCAGCTTTCCAAATATCTTTTAGTGAAGGTAACGAAAAAGTCGTAATTATTGGTATTGATTGTCCTGATCTAAATGCCCAATTACTAACAGAAGCTTTTCAACTTTTAAGCAGCAACGATTTAGTTTTGGGTCCCGCTGAAGATGGGGGTTATTATTTAATTGGTTTGCGTTGTTTAATTCCAGAATTATTACAACATATTAGTTGGGGAACTTCCCAAGTTTTTGCTCAAACAACTGCGATCGCAACTAAACTCAATTTAGCAACAGCTTGTCTTCCTATCTTAAAAGATATAGACCGCCCTGAAGACCTTTAAATTATTTATCATTATTGGCGTAAGCCTTGCCGTAGGCTACCTTTATCATTTATCACTTTTCTGAGATTCTGGTGGTTTTCAAAATGGAAAATAGTATTTTCCCTATTTCGTCTGCATCTTGATAGATGCTACGGAAAG
The DNA here is from genome assembly GCA_963793425.1 of uncultured cyanobacterium. GTDB lineage: Bacteria > Cyanobacteriota > Cyanobacteriia > Cyanobacteriales > CAWCAG01 > CAWCAG01. Next base: position 1,885,250 of record CAWCAG010000005.1, read on the forward strand.
ATTTCAAATTGATGTATTCAGTATCTTTAAGTAAAGATAGCCAGTATTTGGTTTCCAGACATTCTTTGTAAGCTAAAGAGATTTTAGCTGAAAAATCTGCTTGGGAAATTGCGCCATTAGCTTCAGCAATATTTGCCCCAATTGATGTACCGCTTCTTAATAATTGCTTAGACAACGTAAATTCTTGTTTTTCCTCTTTTCAATATTTATATGCTTTAATAATCCTAATTGCAAATTGGTAAGCTTTATCATAAGTCACGTTGTGTTTATTCATGATGCAGGTAGTACTTGAGGAAAATTCAATGATAAATGATAAATGATAAATGTTTGACGGCTTGTCTTTTGCCTTTATTGAGGAAGTCGAGGAGAATATTTCTACCTTTTTAAACTTGACACAGGATAAGCTATTTGATGTTGAACTGGAAGTTTTGCCAAGCGAACTTGCTTTTAATCACCCTCGTTTGCCTGCCTTTAGCAGCGAAAGCTGAGATTGAAGAAAACGATCCTAATGTCTGCCAAGTAACTGAACAACCTGCGGATTTGGATTGTTTGGTTTCTGAAGAAATTATCCCTAACGAATCCCTCGCTAAACTTCCAGAAGAATTAATTGGACCGATTACTATCAACAATGATTTGCCTGCTTCACCAATAAATGATAGTAGTAAAGAGTTGGTTGCTGACAGCGCTGGAGAAACTCAACCGGGAGACTGGTCTTCTGCTAGACCTGATGGTCATGCACCCATTGGTGTGATGGGCGATCATGTTCATAAACAAGGAGAGTTTATGCTTTCCTATCGCTATATGTTTATGGAAATGGACGGTAACAGAGATGGTACTAATGATTTAACCGACAGCGAAGTCTTGCAGAATTTCATGGTTACTCCTAAAAGGATGACTATGGAAATGCACATGATCGGGGCGATGTATGCACCCACAGATGACCTAACCTTAATGGCAATGGTTCCTTTTGTTTCTTTGGAAATGGATCATGCTACCCGATCCGGAAGGACTTTTACTACTAATTCTGGAGGTATTGGCGATATCAAATTAAGCGGCTTGTATAATATTATGCGCCAAGATCGCCAGCGTATTCACCTTAATTTAGGGATAAGTATTCCTACAGGTTCCATTGAAGAAGAAGATGTTACCCCAGCTTCTGCCCCTAATGAGACGATTTTACCCTATCCGATGCAAATTGGTTCTGGTACTTTTGACCTGCTACCGGGTATTACTTATTTAGGGCAAACCGATGATTTGTCTTGGGGTAGTCAGTTCAATACGGTGTTGCGTTTAGGAGAAAATAGTAACAACTATACTTTAGGCAACCAATATGCGTTGACTGGCTGGTTTGCCAAGAATTGGACAGATTGGTTGAGTACTTCTATTCGGTTGAATGGTAAAACTTGGGGAAATATAGATGGGGCAGATTCCCGCTTGAACCCTCGAATGATTCCTACCGCAGACCCAGATAGGAGAGGCGGTACACGTCTTGATTTGGGTTTTGGTTTGAATCTTTATGCACCCCAAGGTGGGCTTAAGGGTGGGCGTTTGGCGGTGGAGTTCGAGTTGCCTATTTACCAATCCTTAGAAGGGCCACAATTGGAAACTAATTGGCAGTTGACTTTTGGGGGGCAGTATGCTTTTTGATTAAGGTGCTAATAGCTAGTGGCTAGTTGCTAGAATCTTAGACTTGGTGAGGATCTTTTGATCGCAAATATTTAACAGGCGATCGCAAAAATCTTAGCTTTGCGATCGCTCAATCAAATCTAGAACAGTTTTCTAAGCAACAGGAACTAAATCCACTTCATCTGTTCCTTCAGTTTCGGATTTACCAGAAGTAATTTCTTTACCATTAACCTCAATGGCAAAAGGAGTGCCAGCTAAATTGAGATTGTAGTCAGTTTTTTCTGAAGTATAACCGACACTGGCAATCATTTTTCTACCTTCATCGGTGTAAAGAAAAGCTAACATTTGGTTTTTTTCTTGCTTATTATCGTAAGCCCAAACCACCATATACTGTTTTCCTTGGTAATCAAATACTTTAGGCGCACGGGTGGGGACATAGCGCCCAGGATCGCCGAAGCTGGCATCAAGGAAGTTTTGTACAGAATCAGTTTCTACGTTGACGTAAGCTACTTCCTGAGCTGATTTTACCTCAGCTTCGTCTTTGCTTTCATCTACTGGTTCGGCTGGTTCATCTTCTTTGCCACGATTACGAAAATAATCTATTGCCATTTTTGTACCCACTGCCCCAGCCGCAGCGACACCTGCACCAGCTAAGACGTTACGAAGTTTTTTGAGTTGAACCATTGGTTAACCTTTTGCTTGTTGATTTTCAAGAACTAACTCTTTAGATAAAATTACAAAATTGGCTTTTTTGCAAGTCAAAGTGGTCAGTTTATTTCTTTTTATTAAATAAAATATGGTGCTTTTCGTATTTATAAGCTGTAAATGGCGATTAATTTGTCCTAGCAATTAATTATTTATTTGTAAAGAAAATAGTGACAGTTCGCTTATTTGGCACAGTGATTATTAGTTATTTAAGCTGGAATCGCTATTTAATACCTTGACGATTACCAAAACTGTCACAGCAAATAAAAATATAGAAGTGATAGTTAATAGATTGAATTTAATTAGCTTGATGGTAAACATTGTACCAGGTCGCTAATACCATTTCAGGATTTTAATTATGAATAATGCTTATATTAATAGCATAGGTAAGTTTTTACCAGGAAACCCTATTAGTAATGGGGAAATGGAAGATTATTTAGGGAAGATTAATGGTAAAGCTTCGCGGGTAAGGAAAAGAATCCTTAATAGTAATGGCATTCAGCAACGTTACTACGCATTAGATAAGCAACAAAATACTACTTATAGTAATAGTCAAATGGCAGCTTATGCTGCTCAAGATGCTCTTTTAAAGAGGAATTCAGAAGCAAAAGGAATTGATTTACTTGCTTGTGCCACAAGTTGGCCAGATTTATTAGTACCAGGGTTTGCTAGTTTGGTACATGGAGAGTTGCCAGAATTATCTCCCTTAGAAGCTATTTCTACTCAAGGTGTTTGTTGTGCAGGGGTTGCTGCTTTAAATTACGCTGTTTCTCAAGTGCAATTAGGTAAGAGAAACAATGCTCTGGCGATCGCCTCTGAATCGGCTTCTCGTTTATTTAAACATAGTAACTTTGAAGCAGAAGATAAAGTTAAAAATGGTGGCAAGCTCCCTTTTGATACAGAATTTCTTCGTTGGATGCTTTCCGATGGTGCGGGTGCTTTTTTAATTCAAAATTCTCCTGCTAAGGAAGGTATTAGTTTAAAGATAGAGTGGATTGAATCAATTTCCTATGCTAATACTTATCCTTTGTGTATGTATGCGGGGACTGCTGATGAAACGGGGAGGAAAAGTTGGCTAGATTTCCCTTCTTATCAAGATGCTGCTGCTGCTGGGGCGATTAATTTACGGCAGAACATTCGCTTGCTGGATCAGGTGGTTAAGTTAGGGGTGGAAGGTTGGTTAAAATTGATTGAAAGGGGAAAGGTTAAGCCAGAAGAAATCGATTGGCTTTTATGTCACTATTCTTCCCATTTTTTCCGTAGCCAGATTGTTGATTTATTGGAGCAAGGTGATTGTTTAATTCCTGAATCTAAATGGTTTACCAACCTTTATACGAAGGGGAATACTGGTTGTGCTTCTATTTACCTGATGTTGGAAGAGCTATTTAATTCTGATAAGTTGAAAGCGGGAGAAAAAATCTTTTGTTTTGTTCCGGAAAGTGGTCGTTTTACTACTGCTTACTTAATGTTAACGGTGGTATCTTCTCAACAGGAAAGCGTAACTTTAGAACCTCCGGCCTTAAGTTTTCCCCTTAATAGTATTACAGCGAGTGATGCTAATACTGTGGCAGCTAGTTTACTAAGGCAATTAGCTCTAGTTTGGTTAGAGTTTGAGCGCAACTTAAATTCAGTCTCTTTAATTCGGAAACTCTATCGCAATGAGTTTACCATTAAAGATTATCAGGCTTTATTAAGTAACCTACATCCTCAAGTTGTAGAAGGGGCGAGATGGATAGCCCGTGCCGCTTCTAATATGAAGGATTTTCAGCTTCGTTCTACTTTTATTTGTCATGCCCAAGATGAACACAGAGACTATCAAATGTTGGAGCGGAATTATGTCTCTGTAGGGGGAGAATTGGCAGAAATTGTTAATGCAGAAAAAAATCTTGGTTCGGAGGCACTTTCTGCTTTCATTTTCCATCAAGCATCCCAAGAAAATCCTCTCGATTTAATTGGCAGTATGTTTATTATTGAAGGTTTAGGTAATCAATTAGCAGGAAAATGGGCTTCTTTGATTAAACGAACTCTTAATTTAACTGAAGAGCAAGTTTCTTTTTTAAGCTATCACAGTGACAATGATGAATCCCATATTGGTAAATTAGCAGCGATTATTAATGCCCCTTGGTTAACCCCAGAAATTGCTCAACGCATTATTAAGACTGCTCAAGTTACTGCTCGTTTATATCAACTACAATTAGAAGAAGTTAAATAATGTACAATCGCCAAAATCCCGATGCTTGGCAAGTATTGTATTTTGACCAAGCTATTCCTGTAGACTCCGTAGCTAAGGAATATATGATTGCAGATTTGCAGAGTTGGACACGCAATTACTTACTTATCCCGATCAAAGTTTTTGCTAACATTATGTTAGCTCTAATCATGACTTTGAAACGATTGCTACCTTTCCAGTTCAAAGCTTACACTTTAATGCACCGTGTCGCCGCATTTTTCTTAAAAAACTTTGTTTCCCCGGCAGCTTGTTATTTAATTATCAGACATATTTGCCTTGGTTCCAATATTGTTAATTTTCTCATTGATAACAGTCCTAATCCTGAAATCGAAAAATCACAACTTTATCCTCGCGAAATAGATGATTTAGCAGCTAATGCTTTCTTAGAACATGATCTGATTCTCTATAACTTTGTTTGGGATTATAATCAAGCAGTAATTAAAAATCCTCACTGGCTAAAAGAAGTGCAAGCAAGAGGAATTAACTATGATGCTATTCAGCCAGTGAAAGTAGAAGTTGATTTTAACAAGAATCGCTGGTTAAGAGTTTTAGATTTAGAATCTGCTTTAGAATTATTCAAAGTCTTTTATTCTCTTTGCCTAACTAGTGAGGAATTTGCTAGGGCTGTTTTATCACTACAACTTGATGAAAACTTTGCTGTTTATGTAAGCCAATTAACAGGAGATTATAACTGGAATCATATTATCTCTAATCGCAATCCTTTAGTACCTAATAGCCATTTTCAAGCAGCTAGAAATTTGATGGTACACGGAGTAGTTAGTGAATACTTACACCGTTATTTGGAAATAAGAAAAGGAGATGGCGAAGTAATAAGTAATAGGTAATAGGCATTGGTAACAAGTTAAATAAAAGTCCAATCTTTCAAACCCCTGTCGTTAGATTCAGCAACGTAGGGTGTGTTGGCGCTGCGAAAAATTATGGCAAGTCTACCACAATCTTGATTCAGCGCTTAACGCACCGTCTTCGCTTTTTCAATAATATCTAGGAAACGAGTCGCCCCTACTTATTACTACAATCCTCTTGCTGTTTCACTAACAATTAAATCCACAACATCTTGATAATTGCCTCGTTTTTCATAAGCTTGTCGTTGTCTTTGGGCAGCGTTGCCTCCTTTGAGGGTTTGCTTAACCAAAGCAGAAATCTCTTGCCAATCTCCTGCTGCTTCCAATGCAGGGCGAATTTCTTCTAACAAAGCTGCAACTAACTCCTTAGCGGGAACAGAATGCTGATTAACCACATCAATTAAGTTTCCTGTCAATCCATAACGGGCAGCTTGCCAATGAGCAGATCGTAGCAATTCATGGCGCACAGGGACAAACTCTTTTTTTTCTACAGCTTGTTGATAGCAAGTCCAAACTAAAGCCCTAGTTAAGCCAGCCATCATCACTGCTTCATCTACGGTTAAGCAAATATCTGTCACCCGAAACTCAACGGTAGGAAACTTTTCCGAGATGCGAACATCCCAATAAATTTTGGTAGGATCATCGATGGCTTCTGTGGTGAGCAGGGCTTTAAGCAATTGTTCATATTCGCTATAATTGGCAAAGACTAAAGGCGGCCCTGTTAAAGGCAATCGATGCCAAAGTTCGGTACGATAGCTATCATAGCCAGTATCTTTGCCTAACCAGAAAGGGGAGTTGGCTGTCAGGGCTAACAGTGTCGCCAACCAAATGCGGGCGCGGTTGATGGTTTGGATTGCTAGTTCATGATCTTCTAAACAAACATGAACATGACAGCCAAAAATCACTAAATCTTTGATGATTTGTTGATATTCTTGCATCAAGCCCCTGTAACGCTCTTTGGGAGTGGTTTGTTGCTTTTGCCAATGGGAAAAAGGGTGGGTTCCTGCGGCGGCGATGGTTTTCCCTTCTTGGGCAGTAGTTTCAATTAAGGTGCGTCGAGAATTGCTAACTAATTCCCGCACTTCTGCTAAATTATGACAAACAGGGGTAGCAATTTCAATTTGAGAGCGGTGCATTTCCGGTTGCACAACATCTTCTCCTAATTCTTCTCTTGCAGTCGGAATCAGTTTTTTACCCCTTTCAATCAATTCTCGTGTTTCAAGATCAACTACCTGATACTCTTCTTCAACACCAATTGTAAAATCTTTTATAGAAAGCATTTTAATCATTTATCATTGTTGGCGTAAGCCTTGCCGTAGGCTACATTTATCATTAAACGCACCATTTACTAATTGCTGGTTGATTTAGATTATGGGTTAAAATTTAGTTATTCTCATTAATTTAACAGAAGCATTTAAGCAAGTAAATCGCTCTTCGGCTATGTATTTCAGGGAAAACGTCTATTTCTTCAGAGAGGGATTTTGGGGAGACTGGGTGACTGGGTGACGAAAATAAAAAGCAAAATCGATTCTCATACCTAAATTATCAATTCTTTCCCTGTTTCCTGTTCTCTTTTCCCTGCTCCCCGCTTCCTACTCCCTACTCCCTCTTTTCCACCAATGAAAAATGATAAATGTTTAGAGATTTAGTTACAAATCTTTATAAGTTAGCCCTTCTAGCGTATACTACGCGGAGAAAGTCTAGAAAGGAGCAATAAGCAAAGATGGGGTCGGCTCAGATAGCAGTGAAAGTACCGAAGGAGTTTCTTCAGGCTCCTGGTGGCTTAAATTTAACCCTAACCATATTTTTAATCGCCATTGTCTTGATAATTCTCTCAAGCTGTGGCTATTGGCTGTGGGGTTGGCCTAGTTGGTGCTGTTTTTTTACTAATGTTCTTGCTTTACATATGTCAGGAACAGTTATTCATGACGCTTCCCACAAGTCAGCCCATAAAAACCCGCTGCTTAACTCTATTTTGGGACATGGTAGCGCTTTGATGTTGGGGTTTGCTTTTCCGGTCTTTACCAGGGTTCACATCCAGCATCACGCTAATGTTAATGATCCTCAAAATGACCCGGATCATTTTGTCTCTACGGGAGGACCTTTATGGTTAATTGCTGCCCGCTTCTTTTATCACGAAATATTTTTTTTCAAACGCCGTCTTTGGCGCAAATATGAATTATTAGAATGGTTTCTGAGCCGCTTATTTGTCGCAACCATAGTTTTTATCGCTTGTCAACATGATTGCTTGGGCTACATTCTTAATTATTGGTTTTCTCCAGCTTTAGTGGTCGGAATAGCTTTGGGGCTATTTTTTGATTATCTACCCCATCGTCCTTTTGTTGAACGTGATCGCTGGAAGAATGCTAGAGTTTATCCTAGTTCTATTCTTAACTTATTAATTTTGGGGCAGAACTACCATCTCATTCACCATCTTTGGCCCTCTATTCCCTGGTATAAATATCAAGCTGCTTACCGAGCAACCAAGCCTCTGCTAGATTCTAAAGGTTGTCATCAATCCCTTGGTTTGCTGAAAGGGAAAGACTTTTTGAGCTTTGTCTACGACATTTTTCTCGGCATTCGCTTCCACCGTAAGGAGTCTGATGGTAAATCTTGTTGAGATGGGGAGATAGGGAATTCTAGAATTCTATGCCTGGTTGTGCTTTAACTCCTTGTTCCCGAAAAGGATGCTTAACCAGAGTCATTTCTGTTACCAAGTCTGCTTTATCTATTAAGCTAGCCGGAGCGCCTCTTCCTGTAAGCACTACATGACAATCTTCTGGTTTCTCGGCTAAACCTTTCAACACCTCTTCAACATCCAAGTAACCGTGTTTCAGGGCAATATTAACTTCATCTAACAGAACAAATTTGTATTCTGGGTTACGGATATATTGCAAGGCCGTTTCCCAAGCAAGAGCCGCTTTTTGTTGATCTCGTTCCCGATCTTGAGTTTCCCAAGTAAAACCTTCTCCCAATGCCTGAAAAACCAATTGTTCTCCCCAATGAGCAAAAGCAGCTTTTTCGGCCGGTTCCCAGGCTCCTTTGATAAACTGAATAATTGCTACTTTATAACCATGACCAAGGGAACGTAGGGCCATGCCTAAAGCCGCAGTGGTTTTGCCTTTACCGTGGCCGGTATTAACAATAATTAAACCTTTTTCTTGCGATCGCTCCGCCAAGATTTTGTCTTGCACTTCTTTGCGTCGCTGCATTTTGCTCTGATATTGTTCAGCAGTCAAGTTGTTGTTGTGTTCCATAGGTTGTGTTGGAGATGGGGAGCTAGGGAGATGGGGAGATGGGGAGATGGGGAGATGGGGAGCTGGGGAGATAAAAAATAATAATCTTACCTATTACCTATTACCCATTACCCATTACCCCCCGCTACGGGAACCTCTCCCCTTTTCTCCCATCAGCTTAAAGAAAGCTGGTCTTAATCTGCGGCTGCACGGGCGGCTGCGGCTTCGTCGGGGTGAATGCCGAGACGGGTTAGGTTGATGCGACCTTTGCTGTCTAATTCTCGCACCTTAACTACTACCTCATCTCCTACGGCAACTTCATCTTCCACTTTACCTACTCGATGTTCAGCTAGTTGAGAAATATGAATCATACCTTCTTTTTTGGGCATAATCTCCACAAAAGCACCGATGGGGATAATGCGGGTAACTTTACCCACGCAAACATCTCCTTCATTGAGCTTACGGGTCATATCCCGAATAATCTTCGCCGCTTTTTCGGCTTTATCTCCTTCCACCGCTGAGACGGTGACAGTACCATCATCTTCGATGTCTACCTTAGCGCCGGTTTCTTCAGTAATACCTTTAACGGTTTTACCCCCAGGGCCAATAACTAAGCCAATCAAGTCAGGGTTGATTTTCAAGGTTAGTAGGCGCGGTGCATAATTAGAAAGATTAGTGCGAGGCTCTTCAATGGTAGCCAGCATCTTTTCTAAGATATGCAGTCGGGCTGGTTTTGCTTGGGAGATGGCGTTGGCAATAACCTCCATGGGCAAACCGCTGATTTTCATATCCATTTGCAAAGCAGTGATACCTGTTTCAGTCCCAGCTACTTTGAAGTCCATATCCCCCAAGAAGTCTTCTATGCCTTGAATATCAGTGAGGATGCGTACTTCTTCTCCTTCCTTAATCAAGCCCATAGCCGCCCCGCTGACGGGTTTGGTGATTGGTACTCCTGCATCCATTAAAGCCAAGGTAGAGCCGCACACAGACCCCATAGAAGTGGAACCGTTGGAGGACAGTACCTCCGAGACAACACGGATTACATAAGGGAACTCTTCTTTAGCAGGAAGTATGGGTAACAATGCCCTTTCTGCTAACGCACCGTGACCAATTTCCCTTCTTCCTGGGGAACGCATTGGCTTGGTTTCTCCTACAGAATAGGGGGGGAAGTTGTAGTGGTGTAAGTAACGTTTTTCATCTTGGGGGTGAAGATCGTCCCCTAAATCTTGAGCATTACCGGGAGTCCCTAATGTGGCAATAGAGAGGACTTGGGTTAATCCCCTAACAAATAATCCTGAACCGTGAACCCTGGTGGGTAAAAGCCCGACGCGACAGGAAATAGGACGCACTTGGTCTAATTTACGGCCGTCAACGCGAATACCTTCTTCGACGATTTGCGCCCGCATTAGTTTTTTGGTGATCTGTTTAAAGACCTTACCGACAGCTTTGCTATTTTCTGCCGCTGCAACTTGGATGGGATCTTCTTCTGGTAATTGGGCGATCGCTTCAGTGACTTCTGTTTCTTTGATCTTGTCTAAAGCTTCATCCCTAGCTTCTTTGTCAAAGTCATAGTTAGCGAGAACTTCTTTGATGCCTTTTTTGGCGCGATCGCTGATAAATTCTTCTAAGGTAGAATCAACTTCTGGTTCTTTCTCAGTAACTAATTCTAGCCCCAACTCTTTTAGAATGGCATTTTGGGCTTCAATCAAATCCTGAACAGCTTCGTAACCAAAATCAATGGCTTCAATAATATCCTGTTCCGGTAGTTCATTGGCCCCCGCTTCCACCATCACTACCCCATCAGGGGAACCAGCAACGATTAAATCTAAATCTCCTTCCCGTACTTCTTTGTAGGTGGGGTTGATAATAAAATCATCTCCAACCAATCCTACTCGTACCGCTGCCATCGGGCCATTAAAGGGTATTTGAGCCAACAGTACAGCAATAGAGGCTCCCGTCACCGCTAAAACATCTGGTGGGACTTGGGGGTCCATGGACATGGTAGTGGCGATAACTTGAATATCATCTCGCAACCACTGAGGAAAAAGAGGGCGTAGGGGACGATCAATTAAACGGCAAGTGAGAGTTGCTTTTTCTGAGGGTCTTCCTTCTCTACGCAAGAAACTACCAGGAATTTTTCCTCCGGCATAGAGTCTTTCTTCATAGTCAACTAATAAAGGTAAAAAATCAATTCCTTCTCTACCCTTAGACCGGGTTGCTGTCACCAAAACCGAAGTTTCCCCTGACTCTATTAAAACTGAACCTCCCGCCTGGGGAGCTAGTAGACCAATCTTGAGTCGAATATCCCGTCCATCAAAGGATATTGACTTTTCCATCTCTTGCATTCAAAACTTTTCCTTATTTTCGTCGCTTTTACTTTCTAGCAGCGATCCTAGCACTTTCTGAATTTGTGAATTATTAATTTAATAGAGTGGTAGTTTTGAGCAAGGAAACTATTCTTCTCGTAAAATTGCTTTGAACCCAGGTGATACGCACCAGCTTTGCCGTTAAACTAGGTTTTAATTGCGAGGTTCCTTTCTCCTCTTTACAGCAACACTTAAAACAAACATGGCAACTCTACATGGCAGTTGGATTCTTCAATCCCATCAGGGCTATTTCTTGGTTTGGGGAGAAACTTGGCGTAACCTCAATACTGAAGAAACTAGCCTAACAACAGTTCCTTTGCATCCTTACAGTACCAATGAAGAAGAATTAGAGGCTTTGTTGCAATCCCATCAGCTTCCTGGAGGGGAGAAAACCTGGCGATCGCAAATTGTTACTTTACCTAGCTATACAAAAGCAGATCAGGGTAAAAAGAAAGGTAAAGGCAGAGGTAAAACTAAGCTCAAAGAAAAAGAATTAGTTCCTGTTTTATCTAACGCGAAGGTTGCTGATTTTGCCTCCCTAAGTTTACAACCTTGGCAAGTGGGAGGGTATGCCCTTAAACCAGAAAAAGCGGCAGAGTTTTTGCATAGTTTACCTCTTACTTCTTTTCAAAGTGAGGATAATTATGTGGGTGCAGAGTTACGTTTTTGGTGTCAGGTTTATCGCTGGAGTTTAGATTTGTTGGCGAGGGGAAAATTCTTGCCAGGATTGTTTTCACCCCAACCAGGAGAAGAAGTTGCTTTTTGGCAACCTTTGCTGGATAGCGCGGCGGATCAAGAACTTTTGACTAAATTTATGCGCTCAATGCCTGCTGCTTGTCTTGCTTATCAAGAAGAGGTTGAGGTACAAGAATTATTATTATCTTTTTTGAATTATATTATTGATTTCCGGGTAAGAAAATGGCTAACAACGAATACTAAACCTGGTAAAGAAAATGAGATTAAAGTTTGGTTACAAGCCCTTTCACAACCAGAGAACTCTTTAGAAATTGCTCCTAGTTTAACTAAGGGATGGGAGAAAATTATTTCTCGCTGGAAATTACCCTTACAAGATTATTTAGTTGATCCTCTTTCTTATCAGTTAGGAAAAAATCCTTTCCGTACTTGTTTTGCCCTGGAACCACCGGAAGAGCCTGGGGGAGATTGGTTTCTGGATTATTATCTTCGTTCTATTGATGATGAAGATTTTTTAGTTTCTGCCATAACTATTTGGCAATATCCCGCCGAACAAATCACCATCGAAAATAGAGTAATTGAACAACCTCAAGAAACTTTACTCAAAGGTTTAGGTTTAGCTGCACGAATTTACGAACCAATTAAAGCAACTTTGCAAGAAAGTAGACCTGTAGTTTGTGATTTGAATCCGATTCAAGTTTATGAATTTATTCGCGCGATCGCTTGGCAATTTCAAGATAATGGTTTAGGAGTACTTTTCCCTCCTGGCTTAACTCCTGGGGCGGACGAGAAGCGTTTAGGGGTTAGTATTAAAGCTCAAGTAGCTGAGGGAAAAAAGCGCTTAGGGTTGCAAAGTTTACTTAATTTTAAATTGAATATTGCTATTGGAGACAAGACTCTTTCTAAGCAAGATTTTGAACGGTTACTAGCCCAAAAATCTCCTTTAGTTGAGGTGGAAGGGGAATGGATGGCCTTGCAACCAGCCGATGTAAAAGCAGCTCAAGCAGTCTTATCTTCTCAAAATGAAAATCTGGATTTATCAGTAGAAGATGCCCTGCGTTTAAGTCAAGGAGATACTCAAACTTTAGCTAAATTACCTGTCGTTGATTTCCAAGCTTCTGGAGTACTAAAAGAGTTAATTGATAACCTGAATAACAATCAGTCGATTAAAACTATTGAAGTTCCCCAAAAATTCCAAGGAACCCTACGTCCTTATCAACTACGAGGGGTTAGTTGGCTGGCTTTTCTGGAACGTTGGGGCTTGGGTGCTTGTTTGGCAGATGACATGGGTTTAGGTAAAACGGCACAGTTAATTGGTTTAATTTTACATCTCAAAGAAAAAGGAACTTTATCTGCCCCCACTTTAATAGTTTGTCCTACTTCTGTTTTAGGTAATTGGGAGAGAGAAATTTACAAGTTTGCCCCTAGTTTATCGGTGGTAGTTCATCACGGTGATAAAAGGAAAAAAGGCAGCAATTTTCTTAACCAAGTCGAGAGGAAAGATTTAGTTGTTACTAGTTATGCTCTCATTTATCGGGATATTAAAACCTTAGAAAAAGTTGAGTGGGAAGGTATTGTTTTAGATGAAGCTCAAAACATTAAAAATCCCCAAGCCAAACAATCTAAAGCCGCTAGAGAATTACCCGCAGAATTTCGTATTGCCTTAACAGGAACTCCTGTAGAAAATCGCCTTTCTGAGTTGTGGTCAATTTTAGATTTTCTTAATCCCGGCTATTTAGGTACTAAGCAATTTTTTCAACGTCGCTTTGCCATTCCCATTGAAAAATATGGTGACCGCGACTCTTTACAGACCCTACGTTCTTTAGTTCAACCTTTCCTGCTTCGTCGTCTTAAAACTGATAAAAAAATCATTCAGGATTTACCAGAGAAACAAGAGATGAATGTCTTTTGTGGTTTATCAGAAGAACAAGCTGTCTTATATCAACAATTAGTAGACAAATCTTTAGAAGAAATAGAAGCAGCCGCAGGAATTCAGCGCCATGGTTTAATTCTAACTCTGTTACTCCGACTCAAACAAGTTTGTAACCATCCGGCCCATTTCTTAAAAGAGAAAAAGATCAAATCTGCCGAACGTTCTGGCAAATTGCTACGCTTAGAAGAGATGTTAGAAGAAGTAGTTGCAGAAGGAGATCGCGCTTTAATTTTTACTCAGTTTTCTGAATGGGGTAAACTCCTCCAACCTTACCTAGAGAGGAAGTTAGGAGGAGAAGTTCTCTTTTTATATGGTTCAACTCGTCGTGTACAAAGAGAAGCAATGCTTGACCGTTTCCAAAATGATCCTGAAGGACCAAAGTTACTGATTCTTTCTTTGAAAGCAGGGGGAACAGGACTTAATTTAACCAGAGCTAATCATGTTTTTCATGTTGATAGATGGTGGAATCCTGCCGTGGAAAATCAAGCCACTGACCGCGCTTTTCGTATTGGTCAAAAACGTAATGTTCAGGTACATAAATTTGTTTGTAATGGTACTTTAGAAGAAAGAATCAATGAGATTATTGAAAGCAAAAAACAGTTAGCAGAACAAACTGTAGATGCCGGAGAACAATGGTTAACTAAAATGGATACTGACCAGCTAAGAAACTTACTTTTATTAGATCGGGATGCAATTATTGAAGAAGAGAATCTTTAGGGATTTGCTAGTTGCTAATGGCTAGTTGTGACTTGTGACAAACCGCATTTTTTCATTCTTCTGAGAGAAAGGTTATACTAATAACTGTTAACTAATAACCGTCTTCCTGAAATCGTGACTAACTTACCCGATTTTTCCAGCCAAGGTTATGAAATAATTCGAGAGTTAGGACGTAACTTGGAAGGAGGACGTATTACTTGGTTAGTGAGAGAGATAAATACTAATCAAAAAATAGTTCTGAAGCAATTTTGTTTTGCTACAGCGGGTTCGAGTTGGTCTGGTTTTGAGCTTTATGAACGAGAAATTTCTTTACTTCAAGGACTTAATCACCCTGGCATTCCTCACTATTTAGATAGTTTTCCTACTAAAGAGGGTTTTTGTTTAATTCAAGAGTATAAAAATGCTTCCCCCCTATCTTTAACTCGCTCTTTTTCTCCGGAAGAAATTAAAATTATTGCTATTAGCATCCTAGAAATATTAGTTTACTTACAAAACCGCTTACCTCCTATTCTGCACCGGGATATTAAACTAGAAAATATTTTAGTTGATGGCAGGTTAAACGTTTATTTAATTGACTTTGGCTTAGCGAGTTTAGAAAGTAGAGAAGTTTCTAGCAGCAGTATTTTCAAAGGAACTCCTGGTTTTATTGCTCCTGAACAAATTAGGCAATCAACAAAAGCCTCAGACTTATATAGTTTGGGGGCAACTTTAATTTGTTTATTAACGGGCAGGAAATCTACAGAAATTTATGATTTAACCACTGAAGATAATCCCTACCGTTTCGAGTTTGAGCATTCACTCCCACAATTAAACAGGCGGTTTGTCATTTGGTTAGAAAAGATGGTAGAGCCTAGCCTTAAAAATAGGTTTGCCGATGCCCAGGAAGCTTTGAAGCACTTGCGAGGTCTGGAAATAATTGCTATACCGAAAATAGAATTTAGTGTGGATAAATTTAATTTTCAAGCTCGGAATTTGAATCAAAGTTTAAGGCAAAATATAATTATTCAAAACTCAGTTAAAGCAACGAACCTACAAGGTAATTGGTCAATTGCTGCCCCTCCTCACGATATTTCGACTTGGATTAGCATCACACCACAAAAATTTGAGCAAAATTGGGTCAAATGCCAAATCAAAGTCGATACAAGTAAGTTGCTGGCTAACCAAACTTATCGACGGGAATTATGGCTTGATACTAACGCAAGTTCAGACCTCTATATTTTCCCCCTCAAAGTTGTCACAGCTTCCTTAACAACTGAAACCAAAAAAGCTCCTAGCCAGAAGCTTCTTTTAACTTACTTGATCGCAGTCATCGCCGGTTTACTAATCAGCTTGGCAATTAATTGGACAGTTAATTTACAAATCATCAGATATGCTGTCTTATCCCTCGCTTTACCTTTATCTTTACCCCTTTTTGGCAACGTCTTTATGTTCCTCTATTTCTCCAAAGAAATGTCTTGGGGAGGAACAACTATAGGTGCAATAATTGGTGCAGCTTTGGGGGCAGTTTTTGGTGCTGGATTTGGTGTTATGTTTGCTAATGGATTAGCTGGAGATATTTGGACAGCTTTAGGGGCTATTGTTGGTACGATCTTTGGTACAAGCATTGGTCCGATACTTTGGTTTGTCGCCAGGGATGAAATAAAATCTTTAAGACAAGACTTCTTAAGTCGAGGCTTTAGTAAAAGCTTAACTTTCAGCAGTTTGTTACTAACAATAACTTGCGGACTTACTTGTGGAACAGGATTGATTTTCGGTGTATTTAACCCATTTATTTTAGGGTCTTTAGCCGCAACAAGCCTGCCACTAGCTGGATTGTTATGGTATCCCAACTGGCAACAAAAAAAGCAAATAAATAAATATTACGAAGTCGAAAAACAAACCTTAGTCAAACCCTGAACTGAAGAAATATAATCACGTGGGGGCGATGAGTGACAGAATCTAAACAGAGAAAAATCATCAAAATAACAAAACTATCCGATAATTAATAATTAGTTACTCTTCCCACACACCTTTATTTATTTATGAATTCTTTCTATCCCCAAAACAAACCTAAAATTGGTATTGCTATTGTTGGTACTGGGTTTGGGCAGAAAATTCATATACCAGGTTTCCAAAATCATCCCCGTACAGATGTAGTGGCAGTATATCATCGGGATCGGGAAAAAGCGCAAAAAATTGCTGATCAGTACAACATCCCCCATGGTTGCACTAGCATATCAGAAATTGTCTCCTTGCCAGAAGTGGAGGCGGTGAGCATCGCTACTCCACCATTTTTACACTACGACATGGCTAAGACGGTTTTATCAGCAGGGAAGCATTTACTCTTGGAAAAACCCATGACCATGAATGCTTCTCAGACAAGGGAACTTTATCATTTAGCAGCCCAAAAAGGAGTTCTTGCCGCAGCAGACTTTGAATTTCGTTTTGTCCCCGCTTGGCAACTCTTGGCAAAATATCTCGCCGATGATTATGTAGGCAAGAAACGCCTAATTAAAATTGATTGGTTAGTAACTAGTCGTGCTAACCCTGAACGTCCTTGGAATTGGTATTCCCTGAAAGATAAAGGAGGGGGTGCATTGGGGGCAGTCGGTTCCCACGCATTTGACTATATTAACTGGTTATTCAGTCCTGTCAAAAAACTAAGTAGTAAATTAAGCTGTGCCATTCCTCAACGCCCTGATCCTGCTGAGGGAGGGAAGTTAAAACCAGTAGATGCTGATGATACTTGCATGGTAATGATGGAACTAGCTGATGGTACACCCTGTCAACTTAATATTAGTTCTGTCACCCATCACGGCAGAGGGCATTGGCTAGAAATCTATGGCGATCGCGGTACATTAGTTTTAGGCAGCGATAACCTCAAAGATTATGTTCATGGTTTTCGCCTCAAAGCCGCAACTCCCGGCAAACCTCTCACTATAGTAGAAATTCCCAAACACCTCGCTTTTACCCAAGTGTTTCCCGATGGGCGTTTAGCACCCTTCATTCGCGTGGTGAACAATTGGGTACAAGGAATAGATGCCGGTGAACTTAAAGATCCTACTTTGCGTGAAGGAGTCTATTCTCAATTATTAATGGACTTAACCCACAAAGCAAATGAGGAAGAATGTTGGGTAGATGTGCCAAGTTTAGAGGAATTTCTAGAAGGTTGAATTGATGGGGAGCTAGGGAGCTAGGGAGCTAGGGTTCGCGTAAGCGTTGTCGTTAGACTACTAGGGAGCTAGGGAGATGGGAACTAGACTGAGCATTGTTCGGCTTGCCGTTATCGTAGATATCATTGACTAGCAATTCTTCCCCTTCCCCTAATTTTAAGCGAAATATTCTTCTAATGCTTCAGAACCACCAATCAACTTGCCTTCAATAAAGACTTGAGGAACTGTTGTCGCACCGCTTACAGCTTGAAGAGATTGCATAGAAGCATCTTGCCCGACTACAATTTCTTCATAAGTCAGACCATGCTCTTTTAACATTGCCTTAGCTTTAGCGCAGAAAGGACAACCTACCTTCGTAAACAAAGATATTAGTTCGGGTTTAGCGGCTTCTGGGTTAATGTAATTAAGCATAGTTTCCGCATCAGAAACCTCAAAAGGATCACCAGGAACTTCTGGTTCAATAAACATCTTTTCTACTACCCCATCTTTAACTAACATAGAGTAGCGCCAAGAACGTTTACCAAAACCTAAGTCTGCTTTATCTACCAACATTCCCATGCCTTCGGTAAACTCGCCGTTACCATCAGGAATCAGGGTGATGTTATTCGCTTCTTGATCTTTTGCCCACTCGTTCATGACGAAGGTATCGTTAACAGACAGACAAACAATGCTATCAACACCATTCTCTTTAAATACTGGTGCTAAACTGTTGTAACCCGGTAAGTGAGCAGAAGAACAGGTAGGAGTAAAGGCACCAGGTAAGGAGAAAACGATTACGGTTTTTCCTTTGAATAGTTCGTCACTGGTGACATCAACCCACTCATTATCTTGGCGAGTTCGGAAAGTAACGCTGGGAACTTTTTTGCCTTCTGAGTTGGATAGCATCTGGGATTTTTTCCTTAACTAAAAACGTAGTCATTATGAGTTTAAACCACACTATCTTACTCATAATGAATATGAGTTGGCAAGTATTATACTAGATTCGGTGTTTACTAGCACAGGTTATTTGTGAGGGTAGGGAGTAGGGAGTAAGGGTTAGAGAAGTTAATTAAGTTAATGCAGAAATATTCTTGATCATGCTCAAAAATCGGTATTTATTCCTGAGCATGATCAAGAAGGAAAGTAGAGCAGCTTTGCAGTATTTGTTCCTAATTATATTGAGATTTATTTGCTGATGTTCCCCACCCAGACTATATCATCGTTAATTTTTTGTATGTCTCCACTGCTTTTAGCAGCCCCTGTAGTAGCCCAAATTCCTCCGATTCCTCCCAACAGTCCTGAACCTGTTTTACCGGACTCTCCTCAGTCTCCTAACTCGGAGTTGCTGCCACCACCAGAGCAACTATTGCAACCGAATCAAAATCCTCAAACCCCTAATTTACCGACCCCGGAAGATATACCAGGAGAAATTCAAGTTCAACGTTTTGAGGTGATTGGTAGTAGCGTTTTTAGTCAAGAAGAATTCAATGAATTGTTAAAAGAATTCACAGAAGAACCAATTTCCTTTGCCGAACTTCTCCGCACCCAAGATAAAATTACTCAATACTACTTTGAACAAGGATACATAACCTCCGGGGCTTTTGTACCTCCTCAAGAATTAGCTGATGGAGTTGTGCAAATTCAAGTTATTGAAGGGAGAGTTGATGAAGTTGTCATTGAAGGGTTGCAAAGGCTAAAACCTAGTTATATCCGTAGTCGCATCGAACTTGGTAGTCAAACGCCTTTAAACCAAAACCGCTTGTTTGAAGCTTTGCAACTACTACAGCTTGATCCGAGAATAGCTACCTTAGCCGTAGAATTAGCAGCGGGTTCTCGTCCTGGGGTAAGTGTTTTAATTGTTAGTATTGAAGAGAATGATGGTTTTTCTGGTCAACTAACTTTAGATAATCAGCGATCGCCTAGTGTAGGAACATTCCGTCGTCGCCTACAAGCTAGTCATAATAACCTTTTGGGTTATGGAGATACTTTAAGTGTCGGTTATACAAACACCGATGGCAGCAATGCCTTAGACGATTTTAATTATATTTTTCCTATCAACCCCCGCAACGGTACTGTGGGTTTCCGCCATAGTCGCACCCGCACTAATATTATTGAAGAACCTTTTAATATCCTTGATATTCAATCCAAATCCTTAAGTTACGAATTAACTTACCGCCAACCCCTTAAACAAACTCCCACAGAAGAATTCGCTGTCGGTGTCACCGTTTCTCGCCAAGAATCTGCAACCACTCTTCTCGAAATTCCTTTTCCCCTCACCGAAGGGGCAGATAATAATGGCGAATTGAAAATCTCAGCAATGCGTTTCTTTCAAGAATATACAGCCAGAAGTAGTCAAGAAGTATTTGCCTTGCGATCGCAGTTTAGCTTTGGGGTAGGCTTGTTGAATTCTACTATTAACGAAGATGCCCCTGATAGTAATTTTTTCTCTTGGCGAGGACAAGCACAATATTTGCGTTTATTAACACCAGATACCATCTTACTTTTACGGGGAGATTTGCAATTAGCTGACCAATCTTTAGTCTCCTTAGAACAATTTAGTATTGGCGGGGCAGCGACAGTTAGGGGCTATCGTCAAGATAGTTTATTAGCAGATAATGGCCTATTTGCCTCTGCGGAAGTGCGCTTTCCTATTCTCCGTATTCCTAACTGGGAAACAAACTTACAATTAGCACCTTTTATGGACTTTGGTACAGTTTGGAATAATCGTAATTCTGCTAGTAATTTAGCAACCAGCACTTTAACTTCTGTAGGTTTAGGTTTGCGTTTAGGAGTAGGAGATGATTTCAGCGCCCAATTAGATTGGGGAATCCCTTTAGTTGACTTAAACTCTAGTGGAGATAGCTTACAGGAAAATGGAATTTATTTTAGTATTAATTATCAGTTGTTTTAAGTTGCAAGTGTAGGTTTTTAAAAACGAAATTCGTACTCAACCACAGCCCGACTATCTCCTTGAAAATCAGTTGAACCACGAAACAGAGTGTTATCATCAATGCGATACCGTAAGCCGTATTGGGCCGGACGTTCGTCGGTTAAAACTTTAATCACAGAAACAGATAAATCTCGACTAATGTCAAAAGCCGCCTCTGCCCCGACACCAATTTCACTACCTCCCCCCTGGGAATTACTAGCGGAAGAGGTGGGGAAAAGACGAAACTCACTTAAGCCTAAAGTATCTCCTACTGCCCTTTGGAAGTTACCCAAAAGTGCTGTCCCGGCCAGGTTAGCTAACCCTACCGCCGCATCTTGACTAAAACTATTGAGTACGCTGCCCCCTAAGAGGGCGACGATTTCAGTTTCACTGCGGCGAGGATTACTGCTTAACTCTAAGTTTTCATCTAATCTACTCGCTGCCCCTTCTACACTAGCAATCACCCTAACTGATTGGAGGGAACCGAAGGTACTGATGGGGGCATCAGGAATTTCGTTGGGGTTAGTATCTGTGGGAATAAAAACGGGGGTTCCTTCGGAAACATTGGCGATTAACTGAACATTAAGAATTGGGTCTAGACCTAATTCAGGGCGAAATTCTGCTGTTTGAGGGTAGCCTCCCCGAAGGCGAAATTGAGTAGTAAAGAGGTTAACCTGACCCCTTTCTAGGGTAATTAAGCCATCAGGTCTAGGGTCATCAAGAGGGCCGTTGAGGGTAAAATCTCCTTTAGCTGAGAAGTTGAGGATTGGAGGTTGGGTGATTTGAATGTCATCAACAAGATTAATTTTTAGGTTGGCAAACTCCGGGGTAATACCAGCTTCTTGGTTATTATTGTCTCCGGCAACCCCCTCTCCCGCACCCGCATCCTCACCGCTACCACCATCCAAATTGCTTGATTCAGCAATAAAAACTTTACCGTCTTTGAGATTGATTTCACCACTAACTAAGGGGCTGAGGGCCGTACGAGTGATCAAAACCTCTCCCCCTACACCCCCTTGATAAATACCTTTAAGATTAAAATCGAGTTCTTTGAGGGCAATGGTCAAAGGACTTTCTTGGGGAGATGGTTCACTAATGGGTAAACTTCCACTGACAACCACTTCGCCGCCGCCATATTTACCCGTTAAGGTGTTAACCACTTCAATGGTGTCAAAGTCGAAGATAATTTCACCATCTACATCCGTAAGAGTTTCTGTTAGCAATTCGGAACTAATGGTGGCATCGCTAATGATGGCACTACCATCAACAACTAAATTCTCAGGACGACCTAACTTTTGGTCAAAAATTCCTTTGATGTTGATATCCACATCACCCTTTCCGGCAACCCAACCAAGTTGTTGGCGAGTAAGAATATCTAAAATAGCTAAACCATCATCTTTTACTTTAACAGCTAGAGCTAATTCATTACTGGCTGGTTCTACAGTTGTTCCTGGGAGTTGATAAGGGATTTTGCCGTTGACGGTTAAGGGGTTGTCAGGGGAACCTGCTAAAATTGCGTTGGCTGCAAAGTTGAGGATGGCATCGTTGTATTGAAAACTACCTTCAGCTTTTTGAACAGATTGTTGATTAATTTTGGCATCAACTATTTCAATCGTACCGATACTTTGAGGATTTTCCCTGCTACCGGAGATACTCGCTTGGGCATCTACTAAGCCACCAAAACCAATGGCAGGAGGTAGTTCGACGAATTCTTGAATTAAGGAGACAGGAACTTGTTTAGCCCGTAGTTGGCCTGAAAGATTTTCTTCTCCTAAGTTACCGGTGAAGGCTAAAGCCCCGTTGTTAGCAAGTTCAATTAATACTGGTTGCAGGGTGACTCTGGTGTTGCTAATACTTCCTTGGCTATTAATGCTGCCTTTAGCAACTACCCTTTCCGCTAAATATTCTTCCCATTGCCAGTCGTCTCCCAAAAAGTCAAACTCAGCTTGCAATGAAGCCAGGGAACTGTTGCGAATAGAAGCGGCAACATCAACACTACCGCTAAATTCCCCTTCAAGCTTCTCTAATTCCGGTAAAGGAGAAGCATCTTCCCTGGCGAGGCGTTGCTGTTGCAGGAGGGTTTGAACTTCTGCGAGTCGCTGTAACTGAGTTTCAACAGTAGTACCCGGCAAACCTAAGCTAAGGATACCAATATCTTCTTGGTTGCCATAGTTGCGATCGCCGCTTCCCCTGGTTAAGTCTTCGAGGTCAAAAATTTGCAGGGCATAAAGGACATCTTCAATGCGGCCTTTTTCTACATCGGCTTTGGCAACAATTTCTGGGCCAGAAATGCCAGGGGATAACCTAGCATCGAGGGCATAAATACTTTCCCCTTTACGCAATTCTCCTTCATTAAAAACCCCGAAACCATTGGCATAATTAAATCTGCCTGTGAATAAGTCTCCTTCAAAGTTACCGACAATGGGACGCGCGATCGCAATATCTCCAGAGATGGCGAAGGTTTTGAGGTTAACGGCTATGTTGCCGCTAAGTTGTCCTGCTAAGGTTTGAGTTGCTAGTTGCGGAGGCAGAGGAATGAATTCTTTGGCGATGCTGATGGGGAAGTTTTCTGTGTCTATATCGAGGATATCTCCTCGTCTTGTACCAGTGGCTGTAACTTCAACAAAGTCATCTTCTTCGAATCTGACGGCAACATTTTGGTCGAAGCGGATGTAAAAGGAGTTTGGTTGGTAATTAGGGGCAAGGGCAACACGGATGATATCGTCTTCCCCATTTAGTTGTAAGTTGATACCGGAATCTTGGGAGGTTACGCTTCCTGCGAGTAAGGGGTCAAAATCTAAACCATCAAAAATAAAGTTCCTTAAAGCAATACCGCCATTAATGTTGGGGGATTTAATTGTGCCAGCAATCCTACCATCAAAGTCTGCAAGCCCTCCTAAAGCTAAGTTTGCGGCTGCTTCTGGTAAAGGAATTGGTAGTTTGGCGAGGTTCAAATTTTCAGTATCAACTTTAAAGTCGTACCGTTCGATAATATTCAGCCCAGAATTTGCTAAATCCAGGTCGGCATAGCCACTAGCGACGAAATCTTCTGCTGTGGCATTGGGAATTTGTAATCTTTTACCAGTCCAGTTAAAGGAAGCAGCCAGGGGTCTGTCAATTAAAGCTAAACCTTGATTAAAATTCAAATCTCCTTTCGCCCTAATACCCGCCGGGGTGAGATTGGCTAAATTTCCCCTCGCTTGAATATCTCCCCCAACATTGCCTGCTAAGTCTTGGTTTAACAGGGCTAAATTAACCCCAGCAACATCTAAATCTGCAAACCAATTACCATTTTTCAGATCCGCATCAGCAACAACCCTGCCGCCCCGAAAATTGTTTAAGTTACCTTTAACTTTGCCTTGAATTGTGTCGGGAGTGAAGGAAGCTAAAGTACCATTAAGATTAAAGTTACCTGTGAAAGCAGAACCTTGTAACTGAGAGATTTGAGGAACAAGTTTTGCTATTTGTAAGTTTTGGGTTAACCCCCTAGCTTGCCAGCGGTTATCAGCTAAATTAATTTGAGAAGCGTTAATTACCCCGGCCCCGTTGGGCAAAACGACATTTCCTGAACCGCCACCATTAACTCCTGCTAAAGAGAGGTTATTGAGGGAACCAAATAGATTTAAGTCGCTATTAACAATCCCCTGAAATTGCCTGGGAACAGAAGCCAGATTCCTCACCCTAATGCCCCTAGCTGCCACATTACTTTGCCAACGTCCCCTCGCTACTCGAACATCATTGGCAACCACTCTACCCCCAGCTAGACCGAAATTAGCTGTTCCTCTAGCCCGAACGCTATTAAGGTTCAAAGAATTGATGTTGCCTGCGAGGTTAAAGATGCCATCTAATTCCCCTAGTCGGAATTGGGCAGGTAGGGGAACAATTCTCGCTAAGTCAAGATCAGAAACTCTGGCGGTACTACTCCAATTTCCCCTTTGTAAGGCAATATCACTAACACTAATTCTGCCCCCCACGGCCCTTAAATTAGCTGTTCCGGTGGCTAAAATTGATTCTGGGCTGAAATCGCTTAAACTACCAGAAACGTTCAGCAAAACCGACTCTAACTGTCCCCCAGGAATTTGGGGTGGTAGTTCAATTAAGCGAGAAATTTGGACATCACTAGCTTGAATTCTTCCTTGCCAACGTCCCTTATTGAGGAGGATATTGTTGATGGCTACATTTTGCCCTGCTAAGTTAGTTTGGGCCGATCCCCTCGCGGTAATAGTTTGGAGGTTAATTTTGTTAACGCTGCCGGAAACATTAAATAAACCATTCAAATTACTTTGGCGGAAGAGAGGAAGAGATTTTCCGGTTATTTCGGTAACAATTTGATTAAGCTTCAGCCCGGAAGTCCTTACTAAGCCAGCCCAACGCCCATCCCTAACCTTAATATCTCTCGCAGCAACTATGCCCCCAGCTAAGTTCAAGTTACCGTTAATATCTGCTTGCAGGTTTGCTAAATTCTTCCAAGGGCCAAATAACTTCGCATTCCCGGCTACCAAACCCAAAGTTACGGGTAAGTCTAAACCATAAATCTGGGAGATCGCCTCTGCTGATACACCTGTAGCATCAGCATCAATAGCTAGGTTTCCCCCTTCTTTCAGGTTCACATTACCAGTAGCTTGAATTTTTCCTCCTACTAAGGGCAAGACTTCAAAGTTTTGAATCTTTAAATTACTACCCACCAATTCCAACAAGGCGCTAAAGTTGCGAAAGCGAAGTTTATCAACTTGGATAGTTTTTATCCCCCTCGCTTTAACATTTACTTTCGGTTTATCAAAAGGGCCAGTAATAGCTAAATCGGCGCGAATTTGCCCTTTAAAAGGAACGGGAGTTTTCTTTAGTCCAAAAGTAGTGAAAACTTTGGTGATCTCTACAGGTAAAGTCGCTGCTTTGATATTTAAACCTTCATCTAAATCTATCAATCCTCCAGCCTTAGCCGCAACTTGACCAAAAACCGTAGAGATATTTTTTAGTTTGATTTCTGTCCCTTTAGCGATTAAGCGACCATTGGTTTTTGCTAAAGTTTGGGGCAACTGTTCTAAGGCAACAGTAACATTCTCAACATCAACAATACCATTTAAAAGTAAAGGCTTTTTCCCATTAATCTCTGCCCTTAAATTGGCATCTAATTTACCTTTCCTTAACTCAAAAGGTAAAGGCAACAAGCGACCAATTTCTAAAGCATTTAACTTCTTAGCCCTAGTCCTTAATTTCGCCCGTTTCGTCTTAGTAAAAAACTCTCCTCGCAAGCGAAAATCACCACTACTCAGGAAATCCCCAGCTAACTGAAAAACTAAATGTCTCCCTTCATCAAGAAGTTCAACTCCCCCAGAATCGACTAATAATTCTATCGGTTTGTACAACTTCCCTTGCTTAGACCGAGGCACTAAAGTAACATCAGCATCCCTAAAACTAACTCTTTCAATTTCAGTTTTAATCGGCCCCGCCTCTTCATCGGAATTAGGAGGTAAATTAATCCAAATCCCCTTTTCATCTTGTTCCGCATAAAGTTCCGGTTCAACCAAAACCACATCTAGTAATAACTCGCGGTTTGTTAATAACTTGAAAAGATTATTAAACCTAACCTGAACCGCCTCCACAGAAGCACTATCAGGATCATCAGCCGTAGCTGGAACAGAAGTAGGGCCAAACTCTAACCCTCCCAAACCAACACTCTCTAACTCTCCTAAATCAATCGGTCTACCCAAAACCTGAATAAGTTGTTTTTCCACCAAGGGGGATAACTTTTGGTGAAGAAAAATCCAACCCCAAGTTAAGCCTCCACCAATACCAACTAATAAAATTCCCGTCAGACTAAACCACAAACGTCTCCTACGGCGACGAGGGGGCGGAGTAGGGGGAGTTAATTCCGGTTGTTGATTGGACTCTGGTTCGTTGTCTGGGTTGGGGGTATTAGTCATCTTAGGGTTTGGGAGTTGGGAATAATGGTTTTACTGTCCTTAATGACGCACCAGATATTAGGGAGAGATTCTGAAGCTACTCTCTATTTTGAAGAGAGTAATAGCTGTTAAGTTTCTCAATAATAAATATCACAATAATTAAATTAATCAAGTTTTATCGTAAATCAGGGTTTGGTTGCACAGATTATTTGTGGGGGTAGGGAGTAGGCAGCAAGGGGAGTGAAACTTTGGGGGTCTGGTATTGGATATTACATCGCCTTATACCAAGGTTAAGAAGCAAAAGCACTTTTTGTTTTTGTTTTTGCCTCCACCTGCTCAATAACTATACGGCACAGCGGATTACTGGTTTTAATTTTTCCAGAAAACCGTCTCAAACCTTGTAACCAGATTTCATAAGTGTCAAAGCCCACAATATTAATCTTTAACCTTTACCCCCATTAGGGTATCTCCGACGCAACCAAAGAAAAATGGTATTACTTATTTATTGGTTGTGGGGGAATTATCATTTAAAATTTTCTTTCATAGTGAGTTCTATCTTACAAGTAGGGATTGTCGCCGTGGTCAATATTGATCGTATTGCAGAAGAACACGAATTAGGAAACTTAGTTGGTGAATTTAGATGGAATAAATCTCGGGCCAAATTACTATTCTATGTTTGGTTATTTTTGCTACCTATTATTGCTTTAGCTGTTTTCTTCATCCCCTTAGAACCTGTAGAGTTAGGTTATGGCATCGGTGGGATCGCTTTGCTGATCTGCTTTTACTTTATTTACAGGCAAGCAAGCAGACTAAAAAAGAAAAAAGTCTTGTCGGTTTATGAACAAGGGTTGGTAGATCAGCGCAAAGGTAAACCTAAAGTAATACGCTTTGAAAATGTCAAAAATTTGTGGTTATCTATAAACCAGATTTATGGTAGAGGTTTAGCTTTATATCTTTATACTCTACAAACTGAAGATAGCAAGAAGCACAAATTTAATAATAGCTTATCTAGTATTGAACAACTTGCTTTCTTGTTTCAAAATCAAGTCTGGCGTTATCAATTTCCCATCGCCATGAACAAATTCAAGGAAGGAGAAGAAGTTGATTTTGGTAAAATCAGTTTAAGTAAAGAAGGCTTATCTCTCAAGAATAAAAATCTACCCTGGTTCGAGTTAAAACAAATTGATTTGCAGGAAGGAATGGTATTTATTCTGCAAAAGGAAGAAGGAATATGGGCGAAGTTCCCAGCTTCAGGATTTCCTAATTTGTCTCTCTTTACCGCTATGACTGAGCAAATCAAGAAAAATAATTGATAATCGAAAAATGTATTGGTATGACGGTGAATTAATTTCAAGTAACTCTATTGAACTTTCTTTAGATAATCCTGGCTTGCTTTATGGCGCAACAGTTTTCACTACCCTAAGAATTTATCAGCAATCTTTAGAACATCCCCTCACTAATTGGGCTGCCCATTGGCAACGCCTCCATCACGCCATAAAAACTGTAGCTTGGGAAAGCCCTAACTGGGATAACATCAAACAAGGTACAAAAACTTTAATAAGCCATTTTCCCGTTCTACGCATCACTCTTTTTCCTGATGGTAAAGAATTGATTACTGGACGCAATTTGCCGGAGGATTTAGCCAAAAGCCAAACACAAGGAGTTAGTGCTTGGTTAGCCGCAAAGGGAGATTATACTCGTTCTTTACCTAACCTGAAAACAGGTAACTATTTAGCGCCTTGGCTAGCTTTAAAAGAAGCTCAAAAGTTAGGGGCAAAAGAAGCAATTCTGGTTGATGTTAAAGGCAATTGGTTAGAAAGTTCTACGGGCAACCTTTGGGGTTGGAAAAATGGTTGTTGGTATACCCCTCCCCTCAAAGCTGGTATTTTATCAGGAACTATGCGCCAACAACTTCTCAATTGGTTAGAATTTTCCCAGCAACCCAAACAAACTACGACTATTTGGGATAAAAGTTTTGTTCAAGAATTAGAAGCAATCGCCTATACAAATAGTGTTGTAGAAGTTATACCTATCCACACAATATCAAGAACCCAAGGCGATCTTAAATACAATCCTCATCATCTCAGCTTAGGACAGTTAAAAGATTTTTTTATTGCTAACAAGAAGCTGTAATCTTGCTTTTTTCTGACTTGACATGATATTATGTACATGGTGGAAAAGGTGCGTCTTGAAAAGCCGTTTCCAAAAGCATTTTTACTTTCTAATGATTCTTGCTTCCGGCTCTCAACTTAAACAGATTTGCGGATTTTGCTACCTCAAATAGGATTGCTATATGTTGAGGAAAATAGATAACAATATTTGGGTAGCCGAGCAACCTTTGAAGTATTTCGGCTTGAATGTGGGTACAAGAATGAGGGTTATTTTATTCTCCGTTGACATGAACCACAATTTCTCTATTATGGTTACGTTGGCGATGTTCCCAAAGGTAAATACCTTGCCAAGTACCTAACACTAACCTACCACGAGAGATAGGAATTTGTTCTGAGGTTTGGGTAAGGGCTGAACGAATGTGGGCGGGCATATCATCGGAACCTTCGGCACTATGAATATAGCTTCTGCCATCTTCAGGTACAAGTTTAGCGAAGAAGTTTGCTAAATCTGTGAGGACATCAGGATCTGCGTTTTCTTGAATTACCAAGCTAGCAGAAGTATGACGGACAAAAACTGTACATAAACCTGTATCCACCCCTGAGTTAGCAACAACAGAATCTATATCACGGGTTATTTTATGTAAGGATTTACCAGTAGTTCTAATTTTGAGAACTTTTTGATGGTGCATATTTTCAGTTATTAGTTATTAATGATGTCTACAACAACAGCTAATGCCGTACAGTTATCAGGTAGCGATTAGCAACTAGCGATTAGCAACTAGCAATTTATACTTTCTGAGCAACAACTGTACGATGCCTGGGGCTATTAGCAGTGATAGTTGGTTCAGCGAAACCCGCTTCGGTGATAGCTTTGGCTATATCTAAATTAAAATATTGATCTAAATAAGGTTCTGTACTTTTGAGCAAGGTTAAAATGTAAGGAGGCATTTTGGCATAAACTTGCGATCGCGGATTCATATCCATAAAAGCAAAATAACCTCCTGGCTTTAAAACACGCTTAATTTCTGACAAAATTTCCTGGGTTGCTTGTTGAGGTAATTCGTGAAATACCAAAAATACCGATACCAAGTCAAAAGCTACATCAGGCAAGCCTGTATCTTCTGCTGCGGCGTGTTTCCAGTCAATTGCCAGGTTTTTATCCCTAGCACGGTTTTGAGCTACTGTGAGGAAATAGGGAGACAAATCCAATCCTGTTATTTTTCCTTGAGGATAAACCTCTTGCAAAGCAAAACTACTCATCCCCACACTACAACCCACATCTAAAATAGCTTCCGGCGAACCCGAAACTTGTTCTTTCACCAAGTTGTGATAACTCTGCCGCAACATTGCATCCCCTTTCACCCCAGCATCGGGCCAAATTTTGGCATGAACAGCATAAGCAGCAAACTCAACTTCTAAAGCAGCATCCCAACTTAAGTTACCCTTTTCATAAGCATGGAAGGAGCGTAAATAATATTCAGGATAGGTTAATTGAGAATCTTCAACTGCTGCTAATTCTGAGTCCCAATCATAACTCCGCAACTTTTCTACCCCAGTCCGCCAAGGGACACCCATAGCCTCAGCCCGATCCATCATCATTTTACGGGCTTGATATTTAGCTAAATTAGCTAGAGGTTTGACTGCTAGTACTCCATTCACAAAACGAGAAGCTAAACCAGGAATAGCGCTTGTAGTCATAGGTTTATGTCATCTAAATTTTTAGTTATTAAAGCTTATTTTGCCTTAATTAGGAGTCGCTATTACAATTTACCAAAAACAAAAAGGTTTAAAGCAAGTAGGGTGGGCAAAAAATAATATATTTGTTGATTAAACTAAAAGTAAATTTGCCCACCATTATTCTGTAGGCGATCGCAGATTTACTTTTAATTTTGGTGGGCAAGAATAAACAAATTTTTGATGCCCATTTTACTTGCTTGGCTTGCCCACCCTACAGTGCCATCTAGTTTAGTAAGTTTATCAATTATTAATTGACAACCTCTGCCACTAACTTAGGAACAGCCGCCGTCAACACATCATGCCCCTCTGCTGTCACCAAAATATCATCTTCAATGCGAATGCCAATACCGCGCCAACGTTCATCCACTTCCGGTTGATCTTCTGCTGGTTTAAAATTGGGGGAGATATAAATACCGGGTTCCACTGTCACAACATGACCTGGT
Organism: uncultured cyanobacterium; assembly: GCA_963793425.1. Taxonomy (GTDB): domain Bacteria; phylum Cyanobacteriota; class Cyanobacteriia; order Cyanobacteriales; family CAWCAG01; genus CAWCAG01. Next base: position 1,915,873 of record CAWCAG010000005.1, read on the forward strand.
TGAAAAGCTTGCCAAACTTCTTCTCCATGTTTATAAACTCCCGCATCATGAACATCTAAACCTAACCAATGTCCCGTGCGGTGCATATAAAAGGGTTTGTACTTCTCTTCTTCAATAATTTCTTCTAAGTCCCCTTGCAACAAACCTAAATCCAACAAACCTTGGACAATTACACAAACGGCAATGTCATGAAACTCGTTATAAGGATTGCCGGGTTTAACCTCTGCGATCGCCTTTAATTGCGCCTCTAAAACAATCTCATAAAGTATCTGCTGTTCCTTACTAAACTTCCCTTCCACAGGAAAAGTGCGAGTAATATCGCCATTGTAGTAACCATAGGAACAACCAGCATCAATTAACAACAAATCCCCGGCTTGCATTTGACAGTTGTTTTCAATGTAATGAAGGATGCAAGAATTCACCCCGGAAGCCACAATCGAAGGATAAGCGGGGCCTAATGCTCCTTGGCGACGGAAAAAATGCTCTAATTCTGCTTGAACCTCATATTCAAATACCCCTGGTTTCGCAACCTCTCTGGCTAAATTATGGGCCTCAGCGGAAATATCTGTAGCTTTACGCAACAAAGCTAATTCCCCAGGACTTTTTACCTTACGCATCCCGTGTAAAATCGGCCCTGGATCAGCGATCGCAGTTGGCCCCGTGCCACTTTTTTGATACCCTCTCACCATTCTTTGATAATGGCGAAGAACAGTATTATTAAAGGGGCGATCGCGTCCTAAATGGTAATAAATGCGGTCAGCTTTTTGCAAATATTGGGGCAGTTTTTCATTCAACTCTTCCAGAGGATAAGCTTCATCTGCCCCGAATTGTTCTTTAGCTGCTTCCACCCCAACACGATAACCCGTCCAAGTTTCTTTTTCCGGGTCTTTTTTCTGCACAAAAAGCACAAAGCGATGTTCTTCATGATGAGGGGCCAACACTGCTACGGCTTCTGTTTCATTGAAACCTGTTAAGTAATAAAAATCACTATCTTGACGAAAAGGATACTCTACATCATGGTGCATCACCGCCAGAGGCGCACTACAAAAGATGGCTGTACTATTGCCCATCTTCTCCATAAATTCTTCTCGACGCTGATGATATTCTTTTTGTTCTATACCCATGATTTTTGATTTAACGATTTAATTTCAATAACTCATAACGCGAATAACTGGCCCGTTTTGTGGCAAATTTCCAGGGGAGACTGTTATTGTACTACTTCCAACTCTACTTACCGAAGTTCCTTCTGTAGTGGTTAAAAACTCATCTACCGGGGCAATATCGCAATTATTAGCATCCGCTTTAGAAGTGCGGTAGTGGGTAGGAATAACTAACTTAGGATTGAGTACATCCATAGCCTTTTTCGCTTCCTGGGCATTGTAAGCTTTCTCGCCCCCTCCAACAGGTATCAAAGCGACATCCGGCCTACCAATCAGAATCTTTTGTTCTATATCTATCGGTGCTGCTGCCCCCCCTAAATGGAGGATTCTTACCCCTGCTTGAGTCCAACGCCAAGCTACATTAGTACCAAACTGCCTACCCCCTTTGCGGTCATGGTCGATACCGATGCCTTGAAACTCTTTACCTTGGAATTCAAAAGCACCAGCTTCATAAAGTACTTTAGGGTTGCCTGGTAAGCCTTCTGCAGACCCTTCATCGAGAAGAAAGCTACTGATTAAAACTAAATCTGCCCCCACCTTGGGAGGTTGATAGCCAGCAGTACAACCCAATGCCTTGAAAGGATTGACCAAAACTTGCATACCACCACCACTAAACAAAAAGCAGGTATGGCCTAACCATTTAATGGACAAAGAGCCACCTGTTTGGGCCTGAGATGGATTTAGCCTAGAGGTTAATATTGTACCTGATGCTGCTAGTAAACTCGCTCCACCGTAACGTATTAACTGTCGTCGTTTCATTTATGTTTTTCCTTTAAAAGAGTGCTTTTTTAACTTTGTTATACCCTGACCACTTCTTCTTCACTGTTAACAGCTTGCCCCGGCAAAGATGCTAAGAAATTTTGCAAAATTTGTTTTCCAGTAGTGGTTAGAATACTCTCTGGATGAAATTGGACTCCTTGAATGTGAGGATAGTTCCTATGCCTCACGCCCATTACCGTACCATCATCTATCCAAGCTGTTACTTCCAAAGTTTTCGGTAAGGTTGTTTTTTCTATCACTAAACTATGATATCGAGTAGCCCGAAAAGGACTCGTAATATTCTGGAAAACTCCTACTCCTTTATGGTGGATTTGGGAGGTTTTGCCGTGCATTAAAGTGGGTGCAGAAATAATTTTGCCACCAAATACTTGACCAATACTTTGATGCCCTAAACAAACTCCTAAAATCGGTAATTCTGCCCCTAGTTGTTTGATTAAATCTAAGGATATGCCTGCATCATCAGGACGACCAGGGCCGGGAGAAATAACGACTCCATGGGGTTTGAGGTTACGAATTTCTTCAATAGTTATTTTATCATTGCGGTATACCCGTATTTGGGAGGCTACAGGTAAAGTTGCCTTAAACTCTCCTAAATACTGCACCAAGTTGTAAGTAAAACTGTCGTAGTTGTCAATAACAATAATCAAGCGGGTATCTCCATTTATCATTTATCATTTATCAAGGGACTTGATGAATGATAACTTCAAGATCAATAATATTATCCCGCTAGAGGTTTTACTACAGAGAATATATTAAAGTAAATAAGCGTGGTAACAAAATTAGCCCAGCAACCGACATCGCTGCCAAAGCTGAGATCAATACGGCCCCCGCCGCACAATCTTTAGCAATTTTTGCTAATTCATGATAAGTTTGCTTGACTGTAAGATCCACTACCGACTCGATAGCTGTATTTAATAACTCTAAGACCAATACTAAAGCGCAAGTTAAGCCGATTACCGCCATTTCTACTGTCGAAACTCTTAAAAAGAAGCCTAAGCTAACTGCCACACTACCAATTACGGTATGAATACGAAAATTCCTTTGGGTAACAAAGGCATAACGTACCCCAGCCCAAGCATATTTAAAACTCAGAAAAAGATTGGGGGCAACCTGCCAAGCGAAGAAACGTTCGGTTTTCTTGGTTTGAGGTAAAGGAGAAAGAGGTTTAGCGTGGTTAGCACTCACCATAGAATTTGCGGGTAAAAATTTGTTGACCGGAGAATTACTCGTTCTGGATGGCACTGACCTTTGGTTTAATCTCATAATCAAAGCTTATTTGAGACTACACTTTAGTATACTTAGGCAAAAAATTTTGGTTCTGAGGAACAAGACCCACTAGCTTTAATAATGTTTCCTGCACTGAGAGCATTTCTTCCAAGCTGTCTTGATCAGGGTGATCCCAACCCAAAAGATGTAGGAAGCCATGACTGGTTAACCAAGCTAATTCAACTTGTAAAGAATGCCTTTGTTCCTGAGCTTGTTTCCAGGCTGTATCAACAGAAATAATAATGTCTCCAAGATAGAGAGGTTCTGACTTATCTAGTTGAGGCATATTTACTTCTGATGTTGCAAAGGCTAATACATCCGTCGGTACATTTTTGTTACGGTATTTACAGTTAAGAGTTTGCATTTCGTGGTCGCCAGTCAGACGCAAGCACAATTCATAAGCAATGGCTTCAGGAATCTGCTCAGATAATTTCCCAAACCACGACTGAAACCAGCTTTGGACAGTTTCTTGATTGATACCAGGATTATTCAGGGAAGAAGTAGAAAAGAAAACATCCTGAAGACATACTTCAAACATTGAACATTGATCATTAAACATTAAACATTTGTTGTTAACAAAAGATAGTCTAAGCTTAAGGTTTTGTTAGATAAGAAAGACCGATGAAAAAGGCGATTAAGCCAACCGCACTCAGGAAAAAGTGCCGGAGAGATTTGCCGCCTTTGCGTACCATATTTCGCATGGCTAGTTTGGTATAACTAGGGGGTGGCTCTTTTGGGGTGCTGGTTTCAAGTTCAGAAGGCTCTAAGGTGGTTTGCTCTTGGTCAGAAGGTTGATTCATGGTTAAAAAGCTAGGTCGATTCTACTGTTTTTAATTTACCCCAATGTAACAATTTATTGAGCATCAGTAAAAAAAGACCCTTCTTGTTCACTTCTGAAAATTTTGTGGCAACCTGGATAGTATAGAGTTAGGCCCTTCCTCACCTTAAATAGATCCCATGAGCAACTATCCAGAACTTTCTCACCAAGGTTATCAAATTGAAAAAGTCTTAGGAAAGAACTCCTTGGGGGGTAGAGTTACCTATAAAGCTCAAAAAGATGAACAACCTGTAGTGCTTAAGCATTTTCAATTTGCTCAATCTGATTCTAGCTGGACAGAATATAAAGCCTATGAATCAGAAATTGCTATGTTGCAGCAACTCGCTCATCCTAGTATTCCCCGTTATCTAGATTCTTTTGAAACCCCCACTGGTTTTTGCTTAGTTCAGGAATACAAACAAGCGATTTCCCTAGCTTCTCCTTTACAATTCACTCCTCAACAAGTTAGGGAAATTGCCTTGGCAGTGTTGGAGGTTTTGGTTTATTTGCAACAGCAATATCCTCCGATTATTCATCGCGACATCAAACCAGAGAATATTCTTGTTGAAAGGGGAGCAAAAATTAAAGTTTACTTAGTGGATTTTGGTTTTGCCCGCCCAGGAGGAGACGATATGGCGGTTAGTAGTGTGGTCAAAGGTACTTTGGGTTTTATGCCCCCAGAACAGATGTTTAACCGCCAATTAACCAAAGCTTCGGATCTTTACAGCTTGGGTGCTACTCTAATTTGTTTATTAACACAAACAAAATCTTCGGAAATTGGTAACTTAATTGACGAGACTAACCGCATTAATTTTCGTTCCTCTGCACCAAAGCTACATCGCCCTTTTTACAAGTGGCTAGAAAAAATGGTTGCCCCTAGCCCCAAAGAGCGTTATCCTCATGCTCAAGCTGCTTTAAACGCCCTGCAATCCATTGAAGCAGTTAAGGAACGCAAAGTTGTGAGTAGATGCTTAAGTCAGAAAAATTCTTCTGCCAAAATGTCTGCTGAAACCGTTGTCTTTGGTTTGCTATGCTTTCTAGTTGCTTTTATCAGTGCTTTACAAGGAGAAGTTGAAAAAACAGCGATTAAACCAGTAGAAAGGGTGAATCCTCCTAGTACAAGACCCATTAGTGATCTTGACCGTTTGTTAACTACAGGGGAATGTCGTAATTGCGAACTGGCTAAAGCTAACCTCGAAGGATTTGATTTAGCAGGAGTTGATCTTGAAGGTGCAAACCTAGAAAAAGCCAACCTTAGAGGTACTGTTTTGCACAGTGCTAACTTAAAAAATGCTCACCTGAGAAAAGCAAATCTCAGCAATTCTGTCTTGGAAGGAAGCGATTTAGAAGAGGCTAATTTAAAAGAGGCTAACCTTGATGATGCTAACTTAATTAAAGCATCCTTAGAAGAAGCAAACCTCAAAGGGGCGACTTTAAATAGAGCGCAACTCAATCAAGTTAACCTCGAAGATGCTAACTTGGAAGATGCTAGTTTAGAGCAAGCTCGTTTGATTTCTGCTAATTTACAAGATGCCTATTTATGGCGGGCAAATTTAGAAAAGGCTGATTTATTAGAAGCAAATTTGGCAGGGGCAAATTTGCAAAACGCTAACTTAGAAGAAAGCCATTTAGAAGCAGCGGATCTAGAAGGTGCAGATTTGAGAAATGCAGATTTACGGGCAGCTAGTCTCACCAATGCTAACTTAGAGGGGGCCAACTTAAAAGGGGCTTATTTGGAAGGTTCGCAGATGAATGGGGCTAATTTCTCTGGAGCTATTTTGCCTTATGAGAGAAGCTATGAATAAGTATATAGACATCTTTAATTCAGTAATTCCCTCTTATGTCCAAACTAGAAGTATATCAGCCCCCCACATTTGCAACCCCAGCAGCAGAACGTCTTCATCGACAACAACGCTTAGCTGCGGCACTGCGCCTCTTTGCTTTGTATGGCTATGATGAAGGGGTTGCAGGACATATTACAGCCCGTGATCCTGAATTAACTGACTGCTTTTGGGTTAATCCTTTTGGTATGTACTTCGGTCACATCAAGGTGTCTGACTTAATTTTGGTTAACCATAAAGGTGAGGTGGTAGAAGGCAACAAACCAGTTAATGCTGCGGCTTTTGCTATTCATTCTCAAATTCATCAAGCTAGGCCAGATGCGATCGCAGCAGCCCATGCTCACTCCCTTTATGGTAAGGCTTGGTCAACTTTAGGGCGTACCCTAGACCCCTTAACCCAAGATGCCTGTGCTTTCTATGAAGATCACAGTTTATTTGACGACTATACCGGAGTAGTTCTCGATACAGAAGAAGGCAAGCGCATTGCAGCTACTTTAGGGGAAAGAAAAGCGATTATTCTCCGTAACCACGGCTTATTAACTGTTGGACATTCCGTTGATGAAGCAGCTTGGTGGTTTATTACGATGGATCGTTCCTGTCAAGCACAATTAATGGCAGAAGCAGTAAGTAAACCAGTTTTAATTGCTCCTGAAGTAGCTAGCTTAACCTATAGCCAAATTGGAACTCATTATTTAGGTTGGTTTAGTTTTCAATCTTTATACAACAAAATTATTAGCCTCCAGCCAGATTTGCTTGATTGAGATGGGAAGATAGAGTAATACCAAATTCGGTTACTAAAATACCTTGATAAAATCGACCAAATAAAGTTCTCAAACCCTTCTCCCTACTCCCCACTCCCTACCCTAATAAGTAAGTTATGCAACAAGGGCAGGATTTGGTGTAATTAAATGCTTTTAGCCCGCATCAGCAAAACACTTTCAGTCGGTACTCTAACTTTTGAGGCTAACTTAAAAAACTCAAGGATTTTAATAAAGCTAAAGGTAGGATCTGGTAAATAGGCCACCTGCTTATCTTTAATCGTGATGCCATGACGACTGGATGACTGAAAAGCATGATGAAGATTGTGCCAGCCTTCACCTAAAGTTAGAAAGGCAACAAAGCCATTGTTGCGGCTGTCATCGTCGGTAACAAAGGGTTGCTTACCGAAAATATGGCTTAGGGAATTGACGGTTTGCACTCCATGGAATAGTAGAGTTGTGCTGAGGAAAAAAGCACCGAGGTATTCAAGCCCACCGATGAGATAGGAAATGACCCCAAGGGCTACTACAGGGATGAAATGTAAACGATCAATCACTCTTAACACTACATCTTTTTCAACATCCCCTGGCAGTTTGTCAGGAAGGAAACTAGGAGATAACAGCCAGCCCCCTTGCGACCAATAGAATCCTTTGATACCTTGAGATGGAGTGTAGGGAGAATGGGTATCAAGTTCTTTGTCTGCATATCTATGATGAGCTAAATGGTGCGCTTTCCACCAACTTGGTCCCATCTGTCCTGCTGATGCCCCGACAATGCACCCCAGCCAGAGAAAGAGAGGGGAAGTTTGATAACTTTTGTGGGTGAGTAGCCGATGGTAAATCCCTGTAGTTGCTAACATACGGATAACATACAAAAATACGAGCCAAACAACTGCCCCCCATGATAAACCAGTCATGAAGACAAGCAGTACACCAACATGGCTAACCAGAATGAGTATCGGACCGATTACATAAGCAATCATTGTCAGTAAAGAATACTGCTTTGTTACACTAGTTCCTACAGATGCAGGAGAATTCATTTGTTTCATGTAGATGAATGGCGATCGCACTAAATTAGTAGTTAATATCAGTCATCATAACTCTTGCTTTTTAAATAGGTAAAAGATCAAATGCTCATTTATCATTAAATAACCAGTAACTGAATAACTGATCATTGAACATTGATCATTGATCATTGAATAACCGATGCTTAACTTTCCTCAAATTATTGCTCAAGAGCTTTCCTTGCGCCCTTCCCAAGTAGAAAATACTTTGGAATTGTTAGGGGAAGGAGCAACCATTCCTTTCATTTCTCGTTACCGTAAAGAGCGTACTGGCGGGTTAGATGAGGTTCAGTTAAGGGAGTTGGCTGACCGCTATACTTATCTTAGTGAACTAGAGAAGCGCAAAGAAAGTATTTTAGGGGCGATCGCTTCTCAAGGAAAGTTAACGGCGGATTTGCAGCAGCAAATTGAGTCTTGCTTACAGAAAAATGAGTTAGAAGACCTTTATCTTCCCTATAAAACTAAGCGTCGTACTAAGGCAACGGCGGCGCGGGAGAAGGGTTTGTCACCTTTAGCAGAGTTTATTCAACAGCTTAACCATCCCGATGCAAAATCTCTGTCTTTAGATCAAGAAGCAAGTAAGTATTTATCCGCCGAACATAAAGTTAATACCGTGGAAGATGCCCTCCAAGGGGCTAGGGATATTTTAGGGGAGTTAGTCGCACAAAAAGCTGAACTGCGGGCTTATTTACGGGACTTTTTGTGGCAAACAGGGGAGTTTGTTGCCCAGGTTAAAAAGGATTATCCCGAAGGTACAACCAAGTTTGAGATGTATCGCAACTATCGGATTAAGGTGAAAAAAATTGCTCCCCACAATTTGTTAGCTTTGTTTCGCGGGGAAGCAGAGAAGATTTTAAGTGTAGATTTAGATTTCCCCATAGAAACTGCTATTGCTTATTTAGAACAACAAGAAAGTCAGAGTAAAAGTAGTGAGGTACGCAACTTTTACCGAGTAATGTTGAAGGATGCCTTTAACCGTCTGCTGAAACCTGCTTTAATTCGGGAGGTGCGTAGTGAAGCTAAAAGTTATGCGGATTTGGAGTCGATTGAAACCTTTGCTACTAATTTAAGAGAACTTTTGTTGGCCCCACCAGGAGGAAGAAAGTCAACCTTAGCGATAGATCCTGGCTTTCGTACCGGTTGCAAGGTGGCTGTACTTTCTGATACAGGGCAATTTAAGGAGTATCAAGCTGTTTTTCCCCATACGGGAGAGAAGAAGCGTACAGAAGCCACAAAAATTATTCGGAATCTGATTAGCAAGTATCAAATTGAACTCATCGCTATCGGCAATGGTACTGCTTCCCGTGAAACCGATGCTTTCATTGCTGAGGCGATTACAACTTTGCCTCAACAACCGATTAAGGTGATGGTAAATGAATCCGGGGCTTCTATTTATTCTGCTAGCGATGTCGCCCGTGCTGAGTTTCCTGATCTTGATGTTACCGTAAGGGGGGCAATTAGTATTGGTCGTCGTTTACAAGATCCCTTAGCAGAATTGGTGAAAATTGCCCCCCAATCCATTGGTGTGGGGCAGTATCAACATGATGTGGATGGTAAGTTGTTGCAGAAAAAGTTAGAGGAGACGGTGGAAAGTTGTGTTAATTATGTAGGGGTAGATTTAAACACCGCTTCTCAGGAATTACTTAGCTATGTTTCGGGCTTAAATCCTGGTGTGGCACAAAATATTGTCGCCTTCCGCAATGAAAAAGGGGCATTCCGCAACCGTCGTCAACTCCTCAAAGTAGCAAAGTTGGGGCCAAAAGCTTTTGAACAGGGGGCAGGATTTTTACGCATTCGCGGAGGAGATAATCTTTTGGATAATACAGCAGTACATCCAGAGAGCTATCCTGTGGTGAAGGCGATCGCAACTGATGTAGCTATTCCTTTAACAGAGGTTAGCAAGTTAGGTAGTAAGATGCAAGACTTAGATTTGCAAAAATACGTGACTACAAATATTGGCTTACCCACCTTAAAAGATATTATCAAAGAGTTAGAAAAACCAGGCAGAGATCCCAGATCACAATTTAAGTACGCCACCTTTAAAACTGGGATTAATGAAATTAAGGATTTACAAGAGGGGATGGAGTTAGAAGGAGTTGTGACTAATGTGGTTAATTTTGGTGCTTTTGTTGATGTTGGGGTACATCAAGATGGTTTAGTCCACATTTCCCAATTAGCTAATCGTTTTGTCAGCGATCCTAATGAGATAGTTAAGGTGGGAGATGTGGTGAAGGTGAAAGTTTTGGAAGTTAATGAGAAGTTGAAACGAGTTAGTTTATCGATGAAAGCAATTTAATCAATGATCAATAAATTAATTGTGGTGGGCAAGAACAGACAAATTTTTAATACTTAATTTCACTTGCCTATCTTGTCCACCCTACTACTTTCTAATCATTAAACGTTTATCGTCATGCGATCGCACATTGGTTTTCAATAAAGTAGGAGATTAATATTATCTGTTTACCTTTTTGCAGCTAGCACTGCTTCAGAAAAGCAAGCAGATAAGGGAACTAAATCTGTAAACTCGTGGGAAATTGTTTTGCTTTCGCTCTCTACTATTATTGCTGATAAATCAGGCATTTTTTCTCGGCAGTGAGGGCAAAACCAATAAAAACTGTTGTGGGCGATATGACGTAGCATTAAGCGAGAGCAACAAGGGCAGTCAGTCATGATTTTATCCTAAATAAAGTTTGTCAAAAAGGTGATTTTTAAATATTAAGGATTAACAAGGAAAAATTCTGTTTGCTGAACAGAATCCTAAATTAAACCTTGGTTTGACCTAAGTAATTGAGGCTGTTTTTTGTAGGGTAATTTTTGTCGCTAAAATATCTTTGATTCCTCTACTAATTATTGACTCTTTCTGCAATCTTTTAGCTACTGGTTCTCGATATAAATATTCTAGTCGAGTTAGTTCTTGCCCTTGCTCTATGGCAATGTATGAGTTGGGAATTCTACTTAAAACATAAGCAAGTAAGTCTTGATACAAGTCATTCTGGGCGTAAGCAGCTTGAATAGCATTGGGCTGTTCCGCTAGGATATTTTTAATTTCTTCGCCCACAGAAAACAGTGTTATGTTGACTAGATTTTTACTCATCTTCTTCTGGAACTATTAATAGCCGGACAAGGTTGAACTGAGAATATATACTTTATGGAGTTCAAACAGAAATGCAATGAATTTACTATGCTTTTAAGCATACCTTAGCAACAAGAGATAAATAGGGTAAAAATGGGGTAAAAATCGGTTAGGGGAAGTTAACCAGAAAAGGGTAGTTGTTAACCATGAGTCATTTAAGAAAAATCCCTTAATCTAAATTTGTTTTAAGCGATAACCAATACTATGAACTGTTTCAATAAGATCACGGGGAGCGCCCGCTGCCCTTAGTTTGCGCCGCAAACTTTTGATGTAAGTTTTGACAGTTTCATCTCCGGGAGGATCTTCGAGTGACCAAATATGTTCAATAATAATACTGCGGCTGAGGACTCGGCGACCATTACGTAAAAAAAGCTCTAAAAAACTATATTCTTTTTGGGTTAAGTTGAGAGGCTTGTCGTCATAAAAAGCCTCAAAAGTACTAGGATTGAAAGTTAAGCTTTCCCAGCGTAAAATTGGTGAAGATTGATTATTTCCTCGTCGTAATAAAGCTCTGATTCTGGCAAATAATTCTGGTAAATCGATAGGTTTAATGACATAATCATCAGCCCCAGCATCTAAACCAGCTACTTTATCATTGCTAGTATCGCGGGCAGTTAACATCAAAATTGGCATTGTATAGTTTTGGGAGCGCATTTTTTGACAAACCGCTAATCCGCTTAACTTCGGCAACATAACATCTAATAAAACTATGTCATATTCCAAAGTTGTAATGTACTGCCAAGCTATTTCTCCATCACTAACAAGATCGACTATGTAGCCAAGATCGCTTAGTGCTTCTGCCAAAGTCTCAGCAAGAGGAATATCATCTTCTACTAATAGAATCCTCATGATATTAGTAATAGAATTCCTATAATAGCTAGTAGCCTTAAAGACGAATAAGTAAAGGGAATTTTTTCTCCTAGTTTTGAGTAAAAAGTCGCTTTTGTCAGTCTTCTTATACAAATAATTATATCTTTTCCTCAAAATCAATTTATACTTCTTAATTAAAAGTAAGGAAAATAACCAATTTCTCTGTAATGGTAATCATAAAGTTATTGTCATACTACCAAGCTTTAAGGTTCTGCTGTACAAGGGTTTAAGCTTTCTGCTCACCTAAGAAAAAAATAGAATTACTAGCTCAAAACATTTATTTAACAATTAATTTCAACATGGCTATTCAGGAGAAGAGAAATGAAGCAAGCTTTAGAAGAAAAGTTCATTAGGGAAAGGAAATATTTCTCCTTCGATTTGCTGCTCTGCACTAGCGGAGTTATCCTCCTTTTTTTGGTTGCTAGCTTTGAATTTGGTCAATATTTCGAGAGTAATAGTCAATTTTGGCTACTTTTCACCGTGGTGATTTTATTAGCTAACTTAGGAGGACAAATAGTAGCTTGGATAGGTACTGTATTAGTAACTATTTACCAAATTTTTTACCTTTTAGAAGTGGGAGTATCTTTAATTCAAATAGAAGAAATTACCCACCTTGCTATGAGTATCGTCGTAACCTTACTCGCTGCCACAGTAGTAGGAAAAACCAAAGATTATAATAAACAGTTAATCCAAGCCTTACAACAAGCCCAAGAAGACTTAGAAGAGCGAGTTGCAAAACGTACTACAGAACTTTCTCAGGTTAATGAACAGTTACGCTTATTGGAATCTGTGGTGGTTTGTGCCAATGACGCGGTGTTGATAACTGAAGCCCGCCCCATTAGTGAACCAGGACCAAAAATAGTTTATGTTAATGAAGCCTTTACACGAATGACGGGTTATACCACTCAAGAAGTTTTGGGTAAGACTCCTAGAATACTACAAGGTGAGAAAACTAACCGCCGTCAACTGAATAAGATTCGTACAGCTATTGCTCAATTGCAGTCAATTCAAATTGAGTTGATTAATTACCACAAAAATGGCAAAGAATTTTGGGTTGAACTAAGTATTGTACCTATTGCTGATGAAAAGGGTTGCTATACTCATTTGCTTTCTATACAAAGAGATATAAGCGATCGCAAGAAAGCAGAAACAGCTTTACGAGATAGTGAAGCCCGTAACCAAGCACTCTTAAATGCTATACCAGACTTGATGTTTCGCCTAGATCGCCAGGGAACATTTTTAGATTTCCGTGCTAAAGCGAAAGACTTGTTGATGAAACCGGAAGAGATTATTGGTACTAATATTGCCGACTCATCCATGCCCCCGCCAGTTGTTAGCGTAGTTAAAACAGCCATCTACCAAGCCTTAGCTACAGGAGAGGTTCAAAGTATAGATTACTCTCTACCTTTGCCAGATAAACTTCATCATTATGAAGCAAGGCTAGCAGAAAGTGGTTTAGATGAAGTTGTGGCTATGGTAAGGGATATTACCGAACGGAAACAAGTTGAGGAGAAATTACGGGAAAACCATCAATTTATTCAGCGTATTGCTGATACAACTCCTGGCATTTTATATATTTATGATCTTAAAAAACAAAAGAATGTTTATGTGAATCGCTCTGTCGATGATTTTCTTGGTTATCCTACTTTAAATGAACAGCAAAAGCGCCTTAGTAAAAAACTATTTCATCCAGAAGATTTTAGCAAGATTCATCAACACTTTAAATACCTCGATTCAAGTCCTGATCAAACCATTGCTGAAATTGAATATCGGATGCTTGCTGCTGATGGAGAGTGGCGTTGGTTCAATAGCCGTAATACCGTTTTTACCAGAAATATTGATGGTAAACTGAAACAAATTGTCGGAGTCGCTCAAGATATTACTGACCATAAAATAGCCCAAGAAATGAGCCTTGCTTTAGAAAAAGAAAAAGAATTAAGCAAGCTACAACTTCGTTTCTTTTCCATGGTTTCTCATGAATTTCGTACTCCTTTAAGTACAATTTTAATGTCTGCTCAAATTCTTGAACATAATACTGCTGAGAAATTAACGACCAAGACTTTAAGAAATTTACACCGCATTCAAACTTCCGTTAAGCATCTGCTTCATTTATTAGAAGATTTGCTAACTATTAATAGGGCAGAAAGTGGCAAGTTAGAGTTTAACTCCGAAAAAATTGTCTTAGAAGATTTTGTTTTTCAACTCATAGAAGATATACAGCTTGCCAATAATCATAAGTTCCAATTTGAGGTAAACAATTCTTGTCGAGATTATCTTACTTATTTAGATTGTAAATTATTGCGATTTATTCTTGCTAATTTAATTTCTAATGCCCTCAAATATTCTCCGGGAGACTACACATCACGCTTAGAAGTTTTTTGTCAAGATAAGTTAGCTATTTTCCGCATCAGAGACAGAGGTATTGGTATTCATGCCGAAGATATTCCTAAGTTATTTGAGCCATTTAGACGAGGAAAAAATGTTGGTATTCTGCCCGGTTCAGGATTAGGTTTAACAGTGGTGAAAAAGTGTGTAGATTTGCACGGCGGTACTATTGAAGTGGAAAGTGAAGTTGAAGTAGGTACTATAGTAACGGTTAAGTTGCCTTTAATTTATAGCAGGGAGTAAAGGAGAAGAGAAATACTTACCATGTCCAAATTCCAGGTCTTTACTTATTACTTATTACCTAAATGCGTCATGAGCGATCAAGAAATATCAGAGTTAGATTCCCTACGGCGAGAAGTTGCTGAATTAAGGAAAATTAAAATAGCTTTTGATACTCAAAATAGCCTGTTAAAAGCATCAGTGGCTGCCACACAAACAGTAACAGGTTCCTTGATGCTGAAGACTGTTTTGCAGCAGGCATTATCTATTTGTAGTCAGGTTGTCGAAGCACAAGAGAGTAGCCTTTTTCTCATTAATGGTGAGGGAATAGTTATTGAAAGTATTCTTGCTCGTGGTGCTATAATCAAAGAGCAAAAACAAAATATTATTGGTAAAGTTTTAGGCCAAGGGTTAGCCGGTTGGGTAATTAAAAACCGGAGAATCGGATTAATTAAAGATACAACTATTGATGAGCGTTGGCTAACTTTACCGAATCAACCTTACAAAGTACGCTCGGTTTTGTGTGTTCCAATTTTTAAAAGAAGGACTTTACTGGGAATAATTACTTTAATGCACTCTAAACCAGAGCATTTTACCAGAACATCTGTGGAGTTAATGCAAATGTTCGTTGGACAAATGGTTTTAGTGTTAGATAATGTGCGACTTCATTTAGAAGCAGAACAATATTCATCTAAATCATCTTCTTTACAAGCTAAAGTCAGTGATAACAAACAGGATTATCCCTCCCCTCCAGCTACTGATAATTTAACTAAACTTGGTATATTTATTATTTTAAATAAAGGCAAATTTCTCTATGCGAATCAGCAATTAGCAAAAATTTTTGGCTACAGTTTTGCTGAACTTGTTGCTTTGGAGTCTCTGTTTACTTTGGTCGCCACTAGTAATTTAGAGCAAGTCACTCAAGAAATTAACCGTAGCTTTCAAGATAGAAAAAAAGTTATAGACCTTACTTTTCAAGGACGCTGTAAAGATGCTTCTCTTATTAATGTAGAAATTTATGGAAATCGTACCAAATTTTACGGCAAAACTGCCATAATTGGCGCATTGAGACAAGCTGTATAAAAAAAGTCAAACATGGCAAAAATATCAATGTTGAAAAGATGGCGATTAGTATTAGTAGCTTTAGGGTGTGCCTTAGCTATTATCCTTACCAACTGTAGTCAAGATGAAGGAACAGAAGTTTCTACATCCCCCTCACAAAATCAGTCAGGAGTTTTAATTTATGCCTCTGGGGGACAACCAGTTAACCTTGAACCGGGCAATGTCACTGATGGCAACTCACTTATTGTCCAGCAACAGATTTACAATCGCCTTTTGGAAACTAAACCGGGAACCGCTGAATCAATACCAGCATTAGCAACCTCTTGGGAAAATTCTGAAGATGGCAAAACTTGGACTTTTAAGTTGCGAGAAGGGGTGAAATTCCACGATGAGACGGATTTTAATGCTGATGCGGTTAAATTTAATGTAGAACGGTGGTGGGATGCAGATCATCCCTATGGCTTTCGTGATGCCGGGAAGAATTATGAAATTTGGGGTAATCTCTTCGGAGGCTTTCGAGGAGATGCAGAATCTTTGCTTCAGGAAATCAAAGTTGTAGATGATTATACAATTCAATTTATCTTGCAACAACCCTTTGCAGCCTTTCCTGCTGCTATTGGTTCGGGTTATTTCGGCATTGCTAGCCCTACAGCCATTCAAAAGGCCGCAGAAAAGTATGGTACACCAAATTCCCAAGCTGTGGGTACGGGAGCTTTTAAATTTGCAGAATGGCGTACAGGCGATCGCATCATCCTGACTAACAATTCTGATTATTGGCAGCCCGATTTACCCAAAACAGAACAGCTAGTTTTTCGCTTCATCACCGATCCTGCCGCCAGGTTAGCAGAATTAAGGGCAGGTGGAGTAGATTTTACCGTTGATTTAAGCCCTGATCAACGGGAGGAAATTGAAGAGGATGCTAACTTAGAAGCCATAGTACGTCCTTCCTTTAATGTCGGTTATTTGGCACTCAACCCTAGTTACGAACCCCTTGCCAAGCTAGAAGTACGCCAAGCTATTGCCGCAGCTATCAACCGCCCTGCCATTGTCGAAGCATTTTGGGGAGAATTAGCCACCAGTGATCCCCATTTTACTCCTCCTGCCTTAGATTGGTCACAAAACCAGGAGTTAGCAGACTATCAATACGATCCTGAAAAAGCGCAGAAACTCCTAGCAGAAGCAGGCTACGAAGAAGGCTTTGATTTGGATTTATGGTATATGCCTGTTTCTCGCCCCTATTATCCTTCTCCTAAAGCGATCGCCGAAGCATTTGCAGCAGATTTAAGTGCAGTGGGTATTAAGGTTAACTTGCAAACAAAAGATTGGGCTGCTTATCTTGAAGATCGGCGCAAAGCTCCAGGGTTTCAAGCTTTTATGTTAGGTTGGACAGGAGATTATGGTGATCCTGACAATTTTTACTACGCTCATTTTAGCCCTGCGGCCACAGCAGATTTAGGGGGCTGGCAAAACGAAACCCTCCTAGAGTTATTAGAAAAAGGGCGACAGGAACAACAAAAGGAAGCAAGGGGTAAAATCTATGCAAAGATAGATAAACTTGTTGCCGAAGAAAAGGTACGCATTCCTATTGTTCATTCCCAACCTTTATTAGCAAAAAGAAAAAACATTCAAGGTTGGCAACCTAGTCCCCTCGGTTCGGAACCTTTTTCTACTATCGAAAAGCAAGATTAATTACTAATTTCAGTCTTGCCACAAAATAGCTACCAGAGTTGCATAAATTGCTGGAAGTCAGCTACAGTAACTGCTGAGTCAAAAATTGTGGAGGAACAAAATTTCGTGATCGGGATCATCTTTTTTATTCTTGCCTTCATCTTTGGTAGCTTCCTCGAATATTGGCTGCACCGCCTCATGCACGTTTCTCCGCGTATCGGTAGCCGCCATAGAGATCATCACCGTCGTAATGAAGGACAGGGGGTTCTCTGGGAATTTAGAGACTATATTCGGGGTGGTATTCTGGTCATGTGTTTAATGTTCTTGATCTCTTTACAAGCCGGTATTGGTTGGTTTTTAGGAGGATTAGTTTACGCGGCTTTTTCCGCCTATGCCCACCAACTACAACACGAAAATCCCACCAAATGTTTCTGGATGAAAATGCCTGTTCATTACGTCCACCACAAATACAGTATGTGGCATTACAACTTTGGTTTAGCTGTAGACTGGTGGGATCATCTCTTCGGTACTTATAAAGCCGTAGAATGGCTAACGGAAGAAGAAGAAGCCCTGCAAGAACTAAATTATTGGCAGTTACGTTGGTGGTAAACATTTATCATTTATCATTAAACATTTATCATTGAACAAGTTGTTTTAGAGCAACTAGCAACTAGCAACTAGCGACTAGCAACTAGCCATTAGCCATTAGCCATTAGCAATATTTGATTGTCACAAAAATCTAACAATCGATTGAAACCCCAAAACTCATCCTCTCCTCCCTTGGCAACGCCGATGTGGGCAACGTGTCCTCCTTGGGGAGTCATTAATAAATAACCATGGGGATTATTGCTCATGCGTTGTTCGATTTCTTTTACTAAAGTGGGATCGAACATGGGATCATCGGCGGCATAAACAACCAGGAAGGGCAACTTTAGCTGATCAAGAAGCTCAAGCCCGCTCGTTTTTTGATAATATTCCTCAACACTAGCAAAACCATAGTAGTTAATCACCATTTCTCGATCAAAAGAATCAATGGAAGTAATACCCGCTACTGCCCCTGGTTTAACTGCCTGCGGGAAACGATCCTGGCGTTTTTGAGCCTCAATTTGTAATTCTTTGGTTAAAGTTTGTTCAATAAACCTTCCGGCTGGAGTGCTAACTAAATATTGCAAAGAACGATTAGACTCTAAATTAGGGGCAATCACCGCCCCAGTAAAGATTAACTCACAACCTTCTTCTACTGCTGCTTGTAAACCCCACAGGGCTAACTGCCCCCCCAACGAAAAACCTATCAAAGCTACTGGGGCAGGACAACCCATCGCGATCGCAGCTTCAGCAATTTTGACTTGATCTACCCCTTCTCGCCAACCATCAGAAGAAGGTGCAGGAGAAAGTTCGGCTGTTTTGCCATGACTACGCCAATCATAAAGCACCACCGCCCAACCTCTTTGATAAGCTTTGCGGGCAACCACATGGGCATACCAGGCTGTAGCAACAGTACCGGTAATACCATAATTGAGGATCATCGTACCTTTAGCTTGGGGAGGGCAACTCCACATTCCCCATAAAGGGACATCCTCTGCCCCAGTGAAAACTTTTTCTTGCCAAGGGATAGGGGGAAGGTGGGCTAACCAAGGTACTTTTTCTCCTAACCAATTCCAGCTATTGCCATACCAAAGGCTGGTGGCAATAGTTTGTACTAAGCCATCCCTTAAATACCAAGGTGTTTGGTAACTTTTATTTTCTTTCATTAAGGATTTATCAATAATCTTAATTCAACTCCTCACACAAAAATAAGCCAGCAAATCTTAAATAAATTTTTAATCTCAACAGTTTTTTCCTGGTAAATCTTTGAAACCTTTAGAAAAAATTTAGGATTACGGCTTATAATAGGACAGGAATTTTATATTCTTGCAACACTTCTTCACAAACTGTAAACAAAAGTATAGCCAAAGCTTTCTTGTAATGCCAAGAATACTTGTAATCGATGATGACCCTGCAATTTCAGAATTAGTCTCTATTAACCTAGAGATGGCTGGATATGATGTCAATATGGCCGAAGATGGCCTTAAAGGCCAAGCCCTCGCCGTCCAGATTCAGCCAGACTTAATCATGCTGGATCTTATGCTTCCTAGAGTTGATGGTTTTACAGTTTGCCAGCGATTGCGTAGAGATGAACGCACTTCTGACATTCCCGTATTAATGTTGACAGCATTAGGACAAACCCAAGATAAGGTGGGAGGCTTTAATGCTGGTGCTGACGACTATATGACTAAGCCTTTTGAGTTAGAGGAAATGTTAGCTAGGGTGAGGGCTTTATTACGTCGTACTGATCGTATTCCCCAAGCAGCGAAACACTCAGAAATTCTCAACTATGGCCCTTTAACCCTTATTCCTGAAAGATTTGAAGCAATTTGGTTTGATAAAACAGTTAAACTAACTCATTTAGAATTTGAGTTACTCCATTGCTTACTTCAGCGTCATGGGCAAACAGTTTCTCCTAGCGAAATCCTCAAAGAAGTTTGGGGATATGACCCTAATGATGATATCGAAACTATTCGAGTTCATATTCGCCACTTGAGAACCAAACTTGAACCTGATCCCCGTCATCCACGCTATATCAAAACTGTCTATGGCGCTGGTTATTGTTTAGAATTATCCAATAGCGAGCAACCCATTGAAGAGATTGAGAATAACGATGTTGCTGCTTTAAGCAGTGAAAAGGATTAGGTTGGCCAGAAAAGATGGGCTTAGGGCTTAGGAGTTCGCAGCTAAAGTTCACTATTGCTAGTTTTGTTGGGCTTTTCTGTCAGGGTATGATCATCGCCACTCCTGGGGCATTTCTACCCCAATGGCAAAATGTCTTTGGTGAACAAGTAAGTCTTGGTTGGTACTACAACCTATTTTTGTTAGGTGGTTTGGTTGGATTACGTTTAGCTTCCACTGTACAAAAGCGTCATCCTCTTGTCTCTTGTGGTTTTGCTGCGGCTGCTTTTGGTTTTAGTTTCGCTGCGGTGTCTGCTAATTTCCTCAGCATTATCATAGCTGCTATGTTCATTGGCTTTGGCAGCGGCATCATCAACCTGCAATCTAATAGCATGATTGGAGAATTGCACCCCCAACGCAGAATTGCCATGCTTAATTGGGGTAGTGCTATTTTTGGGCTAGGGGCTTTGAGTACTCCTCTGTTAGCTTCTTTCCTGCCTTGGCGAATCGCTTTACTTTTGATTGCAACTGTGGCTTTGCTAGGTATAACTTTAGCTTGGCTTGCCCCTTGTGTCCTTGATTTCTCCCCAACAGATAGTAAGATGCCTTGGAGTAAGGCACGTCTTTTATTATTATTATTTTTCCTCTATGTCGGTTTAGAAAGTTCCATCGGTACTTGGAATAATAGCTATCTCCTTAATCTCGGTTGGAATGAAGTTGCTAGCGGAACCCTACTCTCTTTTTATTGGGGCGGGTTAACCCTGGGAAAAGCCGTTTTAGGAACTTGGGTAGGAAAACAACCAGTTAGGGCTTTAAAGTTGCTTTTGCTCGGTGCGTTAGTTCTTCTCGGATTTATCTGCATCCCTTCCCTAGTAATTCTTCTCCCCTTAGCCGCTTTTTTATACGGCCCCCTATTCGGAACAGTATTAGGTCTTTTACAAGAACGTTGTGGTCATGTAGCTTTAGGTTACTTATTTTACGCTGCTTACGTCGGTAGAACTTTAATACCTGCTTCTTTGGGCTTATTAGAAAGTCCAGCTTATTTACCCTATGGCTTTGTTAGCTTAGCTTTAATTCTTTATCTCTCAAGCTTGCGTTTAAAGTAAAGGCAACGAACAATTGCTGGCTAACTCAAAGCAGACGTAATCGCCTGTTGGCTAACGGTTTGATAAACCTGATCTAAATATTGTCTTACTAAGGTAGCATCAGCAGAAGGTAAAGGAATATCCCCCAGGATTTCTATAGGAGTTTTGCTTTCTGGAGGGGGTGCAATAACTACTAAAGATGATTCTAAAGGTTCTTCATATCGCCAGAACTTTTCTAAATCTAAGCTAGTATCTTCTGAAGAGTTTTCTACTTTAACCTTTTGTTCTGAAACTACCTCAATTAAATCCTCTTCATATTCCCCTTTATAACCATCAGAACGTAATTGCCTTAAGGTATCAAGAATTTCTCCTTTAGTACGTCCCCTTAACTGGAATAAAACAAAAGGATCTTCGCTGAAGCGATCCCCTAATTGATAGTAAACAGCACCAATGTGTTTACAGGGGTTGGCTTTGTCAGGGCAGCTACAGCGAGAGTGAATATCAGATAAGGTGAAGGGAAACAAGCTTAAACCACTGGCGGTAAAAACTTCTTCTTCAATGTTAGCAGGCATTTCTCCGGCTAGTAATTGAGCAGAAAAAACTGCTTTTTGAGACATGGTTTCAATGGCATAATCCCAATCTTCGTTGCTAAAAGCATCAAGAGAAAGAGAAACATGATAAGGTTCGGGTTCACTGCCTTGTACTTGTGCTAAAACCTTTCCTCCCTCAAATTCTATACTGAGGACATTACCTTCTTTCGCATACTTCCTGGCCCTTTCTAAACGCTTTTTAAAACGATAGGAATCAAGTAACTCTAGCCATCTTTGTACCCACCATTCCCGACTAGAAATTTGATAATTAGTCATTGCTTTTGATCATTTTTTGGTTGTTCTTGCTCTTTTAGTTTTTCCAGCTTCTCTTTTCCTGTCTTAATTTTTTCCTCCTTATTTTTGTAAAAAGTCTCCAAACTTTCAATATCTCCCACAAAACGCCAGTGCCAAGGTTCATAAGCAATACCTTGTGGGTTATCTTCAGGAAAAGATAGCTCAAAACTATAACGAGGAGCATTTTTTTCTAGCCATTTAAAAGCTGGAGTTTCCTCAAAACTCGTTTTCAAGTTTGCGGCTGGTAATTTACCATCACCAATATCAATGGCATAACCGGTATGATGTTCACTATAACCTGGAGGGGCGCTTACTTCGGCTCTTTGGCTTGCTATTTCTCCCCGTTGTTCTTTAACCTGAAAAAATAGTTGTTTCTGGTCTTCTACAGAACGGAAACCAGAAAGAGCAACTAAATTAATGCCCTCAGCACTAGCTGCATTGACCATTTCTTTAAATTTTACCGCAGCATTTTTGTGCATTTTAATGCTGCCATTAGCAGTAACTGGTGCTAACTTTTCTTTATCTATTTCTTCGTAGGGTAAATGCCCCAGCAAATCTTCTTTTTCTGGACTAGGAATAACTTCCCTTTCAGGAGAAGGAGAAGCTTGTTGAGCTTTAGGCGGGGTAACTGGATTAGAGAACAAAGCACCAGCAAGAAGAGAGATAATACCTAATATTAATCCTCCACTAATTAGTAATATTTTTCGACGTGAAAATTGTGTTTGAGAACGGTTGTTCTCCCTCAATGCTTCTGGGACATCATCTCCAGTGGCGAGGGAACGTTTGACAATTTTTTTTTGCGAACCTGCTTTACCCATTCATTGCTCCGGCTGGTGAGATTCAACCGTATAATGTACATAATTTTCTGCACTGATGCTAGCAAATTAGCTAAATGTTTATCTAATTTTGGAGTCTCATCATGACCCAGGCTATCACTAAAACCTTAACCATAGAGGAATTTTTACAACGAGAAGAAACGAAACCAGCTTCGGAATTTATTAATGGTAAAATTTTTCAAAAGCCGATGCCCCAAGGAGAACATAGTTTATTGCAAGGGAAACTTTGCGAGAAAGTTAATCGAGTTGTCAGGAATCAGAAAACTGCTTTAGCTTTCCCTGAGTTGCGTTGTACATTCGGTAACAAGTCTATTGTCCCCGATATAGCCGTTTTTCGCTGGTCAAGGATTCCCCTTACTGCTTCCGGGAGAGTTGCTAATCGTTTTGAGATTCATCCCGACTGGTCAATTGAAATTCTATCACCAGGGCAGAGCTTAACCAAGGTTTTGAGTAATTTGCTGCACTGTTCTTTCCATGGTACTGAGTTGGGTTGGTTGGTTAACCCCGAAGAAGAGAGTATTTTTGTGGTACACCCTGAACAAAGGATAGAATTATTTGAGAGAAATGCAGTTTTACCTGTGTTGAGTGGGGTAGAGTTGGAGTTAAAAGTTGAGAATGTTTTTTCTTGGTTAAGAATTGAGCCAACCAGCTAAATTATCAAGGACGGGGTGACGGGGTGACTCGGTGATGGGGAGAGGAATTGAATGCCTATTTCCTAGTTTAGTAAAATGTTTAATGATGTCTACGACAACGGCAAATCCGAACAATGAGCGATGATTTTTTAACCAAAAATTGTTTCTTGTTCTGGCTGAAAAATGTAGTCGTAGTCAAAAAATAAGTAATCAATATTTCTAATGATTTCAAAACCTAAATCAACTAATGTTTGGGTCGTGAAAGTAGCCATAATTAACTCAATAGCTTTTTTCTTACTTAAAGCCGGTTTGCGAATAAAATAACTCCGTTTAGAAAAGAAAATATTTTCATCTCTAGGGCTAATTAAGCCATTAAGACGATGGGTATGTTGAACAGGTTTAATATAGGTTTTGAAGAAAAATTCTTGGTTGCGTTGCAAACGATAAAGTCTTTCATGTTGTAACCAACTCATTTGAAAAAGCATTTTAACTAATTCAAAGCCTAAAATATAGTGTAGAACACGATTTTGTTTACTGGGACTTAAGACAAAGCGTAGGGCAGATTCTAAATATTGGTCAGGGTTACGGCGAATATCTTGAGCAGAATGAAAATAAAACAACTTAATATATTTTTTTATGGCATCTTCATTTAATGTTGAATCAACACCGAAGTTTTCTAAATATTTTTGTACTTTAGTTTTGGTATTTTTATTATGAATAATTTTATAAATAAGCCCATCAGCAGTATAATTATCAAGAAATTCCGCTTGAGACTTCGGGTTTGCAGCGCATAAAAGATGGCACAAAGACAGTAAACAACGTCTTTGCTCCCAAGGCAGACTTTCTGACCATTTTCTTGCTTCTTCAGGTAGCAAATTGAGCATTTCTTTCCATCCTCGCTTAAGGCTCAAAGAAGTAATTTCTTGGCTGATTGTCATCCTGGTTTGCCTTTATATACGTTTGTAAATAGAGGGCAGTATTATTAGTTTTTTGCTCTCGCCTAATAAAATTTCTTTTTTAGCAAATTGAGAACCCCTAATACATTATATGAATAGCTATGTTTGCGTTAGGGTTTGCTTTCGTGTTCGTTTACTACTAATAAAAGTTGAACATAACATATACCAAAAAACAGGGAGTAGGGAGTAGGCAGCAGGCAGCAATGATCAATGATTATTGATTAGTTTTAACCATAACCAACCTATGAGGCAACCGAGAAGATAATGAGGGAAGTCTAACCAAGAAAAGGTTGTTCCTAAAAATAAGCGCCCGAATAATTTAAACTTGTTGTTCAAATAGTTCTATCAATTCTTGAGGGGTAAATTCAAAACTTTCAAGCCACCAAGTAGTTAAAGCTAACAACCGCTTTGCTGTCAAACTTGGTGGGCGATAGGAATCACCTTGAGGATTTTGCATCCAATGCCTTACCGTATCTTCACTTACTCCGGCAAGTAAACCAATTTTATAGTAAGTAATGGGGTAGCGAATGGCAAATTGTCTAGGTTCAATGCTGCCCCACAGCCAGTTTTGAAAATCTGCTACTTCATCAGTATTCGGTGTCATTTTTTTAGTTGGTGACGCTTTTGATTTGAGCTAAATTGAAAACAAAATGAGACACTGGAAAGAAGAGCAAATCAAAGATTTGCTCTATTAATGTTTTGAAACTTGTCTATTCATGTGCCATTATGACGTGCTTTTTTGCTTATGTCAATATGGCACGTCATATTTGTTATATGAAAAAGGATCGAAGACCTCAAGAGAGTAATTCTTTAATAGAAGCCCTGAGAATCAAGCAGACTAATCTTTCTCAGACTGAATTTGCTGTAAAATGTGGCATTCCTTTGCGTACCTACCAACGCTGGATTTATGGGGAAACTGAAGCAAAGCTAACACCAACCCAGTGGAAAGCAATGATCAAGTTGTTAGATATTCAATCTTTTGAGGATATACCAGACGATTTTGGTCCGGTGAATCAAGAAGAAGAATAGGGATTATTGATAAATTAAGAGATGAATTACCAGAAGCTTTGACTGTTGTTAGTCAAACTGCTGTTCGCATCCGTAAAACTAATTTTTAGTTATTTTTAGACAACAAATTAATGCTTACTGGTGATTGCTTGTTTGATTTTTCTCCACTGTTGCCGTAGGACAATGGCTAATTTTCTTTGGAAGCGTTTGATACGGGCGATGAGGGGAAAGTAGCGGACTTTTTCAGGATAAACGGGAATAAAATCTAAGTTCTCTTTGCTGTAGCGGACTGCTAGACTTCTGGCGAGAGGAAATATTTCATCATTATAAATGTTTACTTGGAGTAGTTTAATTAGCTTTTCTAAAGCTTTTAAATTACCGATTTTACCCAAAGCCTCTACCGCCCTTGATCTAAAATAACTATTAGAGTGATTAAGAACAGCAATTAAAGCTTCTACTCCTTGGGCATTGCCGATTTTACTCAAAGCCAATGCCGCACTCAATCTAACATCACTATCAAAGTGATTAAGAGCGGCAATTAAAGCATTTACTGCTTGAGTATTTCCTATCTTACCTAAAGCCTCTGCCGCACTCCATCCAACATCACTATCAGAGTGATTAAGAGCAGTGATTAAAGCATTTACTGCTTGAGTATTTCCTATCTTACCTAAAGCAGATGTCGCACTCAATCTAACATCACTATAAGAGTGATCAAGAGCAGTAATTAAAGCTTCTACTGCTTGGGCGTTGCCAACTTTACCCAAAGCCTCTGCCGCACTCCTTCTAACATAAATATCAAAGTGATTAAGAGCAGTAATTAAAGCTCCTACTGCTTGAGTATTTCCTATCTTACCTAAAGCCTCTGCCGCACCACTTCTAACATCACTATAAGAGTGATTAAGAGCAGTAATTAAAGCTCCTACTCCTTGGGCATTACCAATTTTACCCAATGCAAATGCCACACTCAATTTAACATCACCATTAGAGTTATCTAAAGCAGCAATTAAAGCTTCTACTCCTTGGGCATTACCGATTTTACCTAAAGCAGATGCTGCAATCCATCCAACATCACTATCAGAGTGATTAAGAGCAGTAATTAAAGCTTCTACTACTTGGGCATTATCAATTTCACCTAAAGCATTTGCTGCAATCCTTCTAACATCACTATTAGAGTCATAGAGAGCGGTAATTAAAGCTTCTACTACTTGGGCATTATCAATTTTACCTAAAGCATTTGCTGCAATCCTTCTAACATCACTATTAGAGTCATAGAGAGCGGTAATTAAAGCTTTTACTCCTTGGGTATTACCAATTTTACCCAAAGCCTTTGCTGCAATCCATTTAACATTACTATCAGAGTCATCAAGAGCAGTAATTAAAGCTTTTACTCCCTGGGGGTTACCAATTTGATCCAAAGCTAATGCAGCACTCAATTTAACAAAGATATCAGAGTCATCTAAAGCAGCAATCAAAGCTTCTTCTACTCCTTGGGCATTACCGATTTGACCCAAAGCAGATGCTGCAATCTTTCTAACATTACTATCAGAGTCATCAAGAGCAGCAATTAAAGCTTCTACTCCCTGGGGGTTAGTTGTTTGACCCAAAACATCTGCCGCACTCCTTATAACAAAGATATCAGAGTGATCAAGAGCAGCAATTAAAGCTTTTACTGCTTGGGCATTACCAATTTTACCCAAAGCATCTGCCGCACTCGATCTAAAATAACTCTCGGAGTCATTTAAAATAGCAATTAAAGCTTCTACTCCTTGGGCATTACCAATTTTACCCAAAGCCTTTGCTGCAATCCATTTAACATTACTATCAGAGTGATTAAGAGCAGTAATTAAGGCTTCTACTGCTTGGGCATTACTTATTTCAGCAAAAATCACTACAACAGAAGTTACAAATTCAGCATCAGGATAAGCAAGCCAAAACTGATAAACTTCCTCAACAATCCTCCCAACTGAAGCATCCTCAACCTCTTTCCCCTCAGCAACACATCGCCCCGCCAACAACAATAAAGTCCGAAAAATATCATCCTTCTCCCCCATAATCGCCTGCAACAAGGGCAAAGGATCATCCATCAATCCTGCGAACAAAGTTAAAGTCTCATGCCAATCAAAATCCCAAAAATGTTCCTTCGCCAAAGCCACACCATTACTTGCATAGTTTAAATAAGCTGCGGTCAAATACTCCTGAAAAGTGCGATGCAAAAACAGATACTTATTTCCATCCCTGTCT
Source organism: uncultured cyanobacterium (assembly GCA_963793425.1). Taxonomy (GTDB): domain Bacteria; phylum Cyanobacteriota; class Cyanobacteriia; order Cyanobacteriales; family CAWCAG01; genus CAWCAG01. The sequence continues at coordinate 1,943,244 of CAWCAG010000005.1, forward strand.
AACTTCTGAATAATGCCATCCTCTTCCGTCAACTCCCCAATCAACTCCGTAGCGGTAACATTGCGAAAATCACTACCACAATCCCCCCGCAAAAACTCTTCAATCTTCTCTCTCAACTCCCGCAACTCAAAAACCTCTTGACTCTGGCAACTAAACTCATAAGCCAAAAACTCCAACAATTCCGTCTTCGCCACCACCCAACCAGATTCAGCCCCCAAACGCCGATTATCCTTGCGCCATTGACTGAGCATATACTCAACCGCTTTTTCATAAACCTGACCACGTTTAGCCGGGAGAGTAATACCCTTTTCTTGATAAAGGCTGCAAAGTAAAGATAACAGTAAAGGATTCTGTGCCAAACCACTGATTTGCGGTTTCTGGCGTAACTCCTCAATTAACCCAGAAGCAGAAATATCTTTCTCTTCTCCCTTCCCCAGAGAAACTGAGAGAGATTCCTCCGCATTCTTAAACCAAGTCTCAATATACTTTTCCGTTTGCCCTTGATTAAAAGGCACAATCTCCACATCCTTCCCCCCAGCAATAAAACTGCCCCCATAACCAACAATGCGGGAGGTGCAGATTATCGGACAAGGATAATATTTGGCGAAGCGGTTTAACTTGTCTTTTAGTTCCTGGCGCTGATCCTTCGGCACTTCATCTAAAGCATCCAACAACAGCAAACATTCACCCTTAGCTAACTTATCTTCCAAGAGATGGGCAAGGTTAGGATAACTATACCGATAATCCCGTTGTAGAAGTTGGGGAATAATCTCAAAAATTTCTCCTTCCCTTTCAGCTAACTCTGAAAGCCTGAATAGCAAGGGAAAAAACTGTTCCGGAATAGTTTTTTCCTGATTTAAAAGCTTTTCCCTTTCTTCTTGGGCTACCCTCAAAGCTTCTCGCCGCAACAAAGTTGACTTTCCCATGCCCGGATCTGCTAAAACCATGATTCTGTTATGGTTTCGCTTCGCTTCTACCCAATCAACTTGAGTTTTCCTTGTTTCTTCAACTATTCCTTTCAGGGCATAAGCTTTTTTTAATTCCGCTTCCGACTCGCTATAACCCCAAGTAGTCTCAACTTCGTGGCGATATCTTCTTTCTAAAGTGACTTGAATGGGAATGTACTGCTCTTTAAAAATAAAACTATTCCGCGTGTGGAATAGTTTTAGATATTTGTATTCCTTTGCAACCTCCTCAAGAAACTGACAAACTTCTTCTGTCGTCGGCGGCTCTGATTTTTTGTTAGCAGGTTCAGAATCACTAGGTAAGTTAGAAACTTGTTCTTGCAAAACCTCTCGAATAACTTGCTTCAGTCTTTCTGCTTCAAAACCTTGATAAGTACGATTGTCAAAGGTGATTTTTTCCGCAGTCAAGTTAAAATTCCCTTCACCCAACTGCACATTATTGAAATCCCCGGTAATATTCAACTCAGCTTTTAATTGAGCTAAATCATTCTTACTATGTTTACCCGCAACAATACGTTGTAAAATTTCGCTCCATTTAGAGGATTTAGCCATAGCTAACCTTTACGGCTTATTCGAGGAATGATCAGTAGAATCTTCGTTATGCTGAATATTGACGTTGTTATTGTTATTGCCAAACTGAACATTATTGCGATCGCCTGTAATCGTCGGACTGTTAGAAAGAAGTCCGCTATTAGAAATAGTATCTTGGCTTTGATTAGCAGGATTAATGGGCTGCTTTTCCGGAGCTGGATCTGATTTTCTGAACGTGGCGTATTCCCAACAAGACTGCCAAACCAGTAAGCCCCCACAATACTAGCTGAATCAAGTCTGTTAGCCCTTGAATAACATTACTATTCGCTTCGACAAACTGTAACAAAACTGGCATCCATTGTTCAGCCGATAACGCTAAAGCAGCAAGTAGTAAAACTACCAAGGTTGGAACGATCCACCTTGAAGAATTGTTCATAGCAAAATTAAGTAAATTGAGGAGTCAACCATATTAGTAACCATGGTAGCCAAAAAAGTTTTGGCTAGTGGCTAGTGGCTAACGGCTAGTTGTTCTCACCCTAGCTCCCCATCTCCCTATTTCCCCAACTCCCCATCTCCAGGAGAAGTATCAAGAAAAGGGGAACTTTTTGGTTCAGAATCTTCTGGGGATGAATTAGAAGGATTAGGATTAGGAGAATTATTTTGCAACAAAAAAGTTGCTTCAAAGCGAGTACTTTGAGAATCTATAACTGTTGTCGTAATACCAAAAGCACGAACCCCATTAAGTAAATCCTTTTGCCCTTCCGGAAAAGCTAAAGTTCCTTTTTTGGCCATAAAATTCTCGACATCAAAAAACAACTCACTATTAACCGGGGCAAAGCCTTTTTTAACTACTTGCTTAAACAACTGATTCGATGACAAATTACGTTTCGGTTTTGGTAAGATTTTGTTACTTATTGGAGCGCCTAAAGAAAAGAAAAATACATCTTTTGATAGCCAACCTCGTACAGCTTCTATACCACCCAGGGGAGATGTCCAATTAACCACAGGTTGCCCCCCTTGTTGAGCAGATTTCACCTGAAATTGATATCTTGTACCCATGGCTTCATCTAATTGTTGTAGGGCTTTCTCTCCGCTAGCACGATTTTGAGTTTGGGCAACGGTAATTAAAGCAGCCCCCAATTTTACCCCACCTCTATCAGTAAAATTAATTAAGTTATCTTCAGTAATAGGAGTCAAGGCAAAGGCGAAATCTTCTCCTAACCAAGGGAGAAAATCTTCTTGCCAACTCATGCCCGTGTTTTCCTGAATAACATTAGCAATAGTCTCTTCCCCAAAAGGTAAAAGGGGCAACAACTCCGCTTCACTGTCCCAACCTTGCCATTGAGTAGGAAGATTTTGCCCAGCAAAGAAAAATAAAGTCTGTTGGGGTAAGTGGGAAGCTAAACTCTTTTCCTTAAACTGGGTTAAATAATTCCCAAAAGAATTAACTGGCTGCATAAATTCTCCCGGTTTTCCCCAAATTATCCCTTCCCAATGCAGAGATTCTGGGGTTAAGCTTAAGCTGCCTGTCACTCCTTGCCGATATTGAGTAGTAGATTCTGGGGCAGGAGCAAGAGAATTAGTTTTGGCGGTGGCAACTATTGTCGGAAAATGCCCATAAAAACGAGCAAAATCAACTTTTTTGCCTAATTGTCTCAAAGCTTTTTGATAACTAGAATCAGCTTCTAAAGATGTCTTTTCTTGGTAGCTATCAATCACTTTTTCCATGGCTTGGGAGTTGTTAGCAATAACCAAAAAACTTTTAATAATTGTTAGGGAATATCTTTGAGATTGACTATTTTGAATCTCTTCAATCTCCACTCCTTTATAGGTGCGTCGCAGTTTCTTACTTTCCAGGTCAGAGTTAGGAGAATCCAAAAGCTGCCCTGCTTGGACGGAATTCTCCATCGGTAAAATAAATACCATTGGCTTAACCAAATCCTCTGAAGGAGAAGCATTCGGTACAATTAAGGCAGATTGAGTTGGGGGCAAATAAGCAACGGTGATCTCCTCTCCTACCCAAGGTTGGATATGGGTTTCATAACTATAACCATTGGCTTGCAAAAAAGTATTGCTAAGCTCAGAAAAATACTTTTTAATCCTCTGTTGACTTCCCTTTGTCCCTAACTGTTGCAATTGCTGCCATTGTTCTTCATCCGTAGAAATTGAGGCAGCAAAAATCACTTCTTGGGGAACTAATTCTGCCCCCGTTAGCTTTTGCGCCGCAAAAAAATAGGGCCGTACCAACAACCAATAAATTGCTGTGCCACTACCGAGTAAAATAGCCGTACCTAAAGTCGGTAAGAGAAAGCGCCTAAATTTTTTCTTGACCATAACCCTAAAGATGCAACCCTGACATATTCACCTTAAAACCTCATCCTCCCTTAGAAAAGGTGAACATAACTAGTATCGATAGCAACAAACCAGGGAAAAGAAGTAATCCTAACATTGATAGTTCAGTAGCACTCATCAGCTTTAATCTCCTAACACGCTTCTTTTAAAGTAGCTTGTGAGCAAAAAAAAGTTGGTAAATTCAAGGATTTATTTGCAATTGGTATCAAGATGTTAAGCTGTCAGGTATTTAGATTGTCTTGCTAGGGTAAGGGAGCAGGGAGTGGGGAGCAATAAAGACATCGGGGAAAATTAGTTAAGGCAAATAAGGGTAAGGATCTACAATTGAGCTTGGTTACCCATAGAACTTATGCAAAATACTCGTTTAAACAATCTCTTCGCTTTAACCAGCACTCAACTTAATCAATTCTTCAGCAATCCTTGGCGACGTATAGCACTTGTCCTGCTTAGCTTATTGTTAGGTTTCTTTCTTGGTACAGCCATTACTAGTACCGCCGGACAAACTTCTGATTGGGATGTCATCGCTGCTGCTTTTGTGGTTTTGTTTACAGAAATAATTAGCCGCTTTGTTTATGGTCGTAAACGAAATCGTACTGCTGAAGAAGTAGTTAAATCCTCGCTATTGGTAGAGCTGGTTAATAATTTGAAGATTGGTGTTACCTATGGTTTATTCGTGGAAGCATTTAAACTAAATTCTTAGGGATTGGGTGTATGGTTTTGAGAATAGGGGCGTTATTACAGCAGTTGGTTGCGGGGCAAAAGCTAGATAAGTCAGCATATCAAGAACTTTTGCAAGCAGAATTAAACCTTGTACAAAAAGCTCAAGCTTTTGGTATTAATGCTAACAATGTTCAAAAAAAGCTGACTGCAAGACTAGAACTTTTCCCGGAAGTATCTGCTGAAGTTTGGCAACTTTGCCAAAACTTAGGTTTTCAAGATCAAGAAATTGCGATCGCCACTCTTTGGCATTTATGGTTGCCTTTGGCCCTGTGGTTAGCTTCAGAAAAAGAAAAGCTGGGTCGTCCTTTGATACAGGGCATTTTAGGAGGACAAGGAACAGGTAAAACCACCCTAACTACCATCCTTCATTTAATCCTAGGGCGGTTAGGTTACTCCACTTTAGGGGTATCTATTGATGATATTTACAAAACCTATGCAGATAGGAAACGCTTACAACAAGAAGATCCCCGCTTAATTTGGCGTGGCCCTCCGGGAACTCATGATGTTGCTTTGGGTATTGAGTTGTTAGATAAATTGCGACAAGAAAATATCACTGCACCACTTTTCGTACCTCGCTTTGATAAATCTCAGTGGCAGGGAGCAGGAGACAGGACAAAACCGGAGCAAATTGAGGAAGCAAATATTATCTTATTTGAAGGCTGGTTTGTGGGGGCTAGACCCGTCAATCAGGAAACATTTGACCATGCACCTCATCCTATTTTAACCACCGCAGACCGAGATTTTGCGATCGCTAGCAATACTCGCTTGCAGGAATATTTACCTCTATGGGAAAAACTAGACCGCTTAATTGTTCTTTATCCTGTAGATTATCGTCTTAGCCAAAAATGGCGCTTAGAAGCAGAACATAAAATGATTGCCACAGGAAAAACGGGCATGGGAGACGAAGAAGTTAACCAATTTGTCGAATATTTCTGGAAATCCCTTCATCCTGAACTATTTATCACTCCTTTAACGAAAAATCCTCAGCTAGTAGATATAGTTATTGAAATTAACCAAGATCGCACCCTTGGTAAGATTTACCAACCTGTTGAGAGCTAAAAATAAGCCAAAAGCTGCTATCATTTTAAAAGAGAAAATTCAGCCTAAGAAGTGAAGAAAATTCCTCGCACAGTGCGTCTATCAGACACAGATGCAGCAGGTGTCGTCTATTTCGCCAATGCCTTAGTGATGTGTCATGAAGCTTATGAAGAGTCTTTACTTAATGCCGGGATTAATTTCCAAGAATTAGTTAAGAGTTCTACTACAGTACTGCCGATTGTACATAGTTCTGTAGACTTTTTTCTGCCTATGTTTTGCGGTGATAGACTGTTAATCCAACTAACTCCTCAACTATTAAAGGAAAGTGAGTTTGAAGTTGCTTACCAAATCTTCCCCACTGAAGCGGAAAAACCAGCGGTTAAAGCAATAACCAGACACGTTTGTATCAATCCTTCTAGTAGAAGGAGAACCCCTTTACCCGAAAAGATTCAGCAATGGCTTTATGGGTGAGGAATTAAAAGTTTGAATTTTGGTATCAAGTGATACAATAAAATAAAGGGTTCTGATTATAACTTTTGTGTTTCCTTCACTTAGTTCTCTCGCCAAAAAAACTTGGTTGTGGGATTGCTATGAATACAAGTCTAAGTGAGTTTTCAAAGTTGTAAACCTAGACTGTCATTTTTCTATCAAGAAATGATAGTTTCTTGCCCCTCTTGCAAAATTTATTATTGCCATAGCTGTCATCAATACTACAGTTAAAGACCAAAAAACAAACTATAAAGATGATAAGGTCGCCTGATGATGACCTTGATTAGGATGCACTACTAAAAACCAGAAATAAGGGAATACTAAAGGTCATAACTACTGACAAATGAAAATGCGGCTATCTCGTCTAAGTCTTTGATGAGCTGTGGTCAGTAATTATTTCCGGAATAGTTTTCCTTCAGCCGGACATTTTTACTTAAGGACTATTTAATTAGAACTAGTTAAACGAAATGAAATCTTATTTACCCTATGGTTTGAGTTGCGATTTGCCAAAAAGAAAAATTAGTCAAAGCGCGATCGCCATAACTATTTTTGCGGCTGCTATGGTAGTTACAAATCCTAATCGCCCAGCTTACCTTGAATATGCTTCAACTAAGTTAGCAGCGGGAATTAATACCAACAATTGCCACTATACTACCGCGACCTTAAATATTGATAATCAATGCCAAAAATTGAAAAATGTCACCAAAATCAAAAAGACGAAAGATGAATTTCTACAGGACTTTATTTTTCAAGTAACAAAACGTCAAAACTTAATTTTCTTGAGTCTTTATACTACAGAACTATCAGGTAAAAAATATCGAACCCTGGCTGCCTTTGGGAACTTTTTGACCTTTTGGGAAAGTTAGTTTATGTAGCATTGTTGGTAGGTTCTTTATATAAAGTTGTTTGTTTTTTGTTGAAAAAATAAAAAAGTCGGCTTAAGCTCAAGACAGGTATGTATAGATTTCAGGAGCCGACAACCATGAATAATACTAAGGTTGTTTCTACAACATTATCCTTAGCCACTTTAGGGATATTAAACAGTGCAATGGCAGCCAACGCTGCTACTTTTACTCCTTTAACTGACTTAACAGACGGAGGATTTAATCAACTTCTTGGAGAAGGCAAATTTACAGAAGATTTTATTGCCGAAAGCCGTATTGGTATTTCTGGTAGCGGAGACTTTGAAATTGATATCCAAGAAGTTGAACCACCCGGCCCAGGAGGGATACCTCAGCCGACTGCTGAATTTGAATGGGGTAATAACCAACCAGTTGATTTTCGTTTAGAATATGATGGCTCGAAGGTTATCTATACCGTTGGAGGTATAGAATTAATGAAAGAAGATGTTCAAGATTTAGCCAATATTAATAGCATTTTCCTCCGTACCCGTTCTAATGGAGATGGTAGCATCGCCGAGATTAGTAACTTAGTTGTTGATGATATGGCTTATAATGGCATAGTCCGTTCTGATGATAGTGATATCATTGACTACTTAAAAATCACCGACATTGGCAACAATTTTGTGGTGACAGGTACATCAAATTTCGCTTGGGTTGATGGCAGCCGTCCTACCCGTTCGGAGTTAGCTTATCAGTTTAAGGTTGGTACGATGGGGATGCCACCCTCACATTCTGTACCGGAACCTGCCTCTGTTTCTTTAATCTCTTTGACTTTATTAGGTGGTGCTTTTGCTTCTACCCGCCGTCGTCGTAAATAGTCTGAGTGACCCAAAAGGATATTAATAGGGTTAAAGTAATAAAAACCCAAAACCCTTAAGTCATGAAGGAACGACTTCTTAGAACAATTGTTTTATTTATTGTTCTCACTATTCTATTCGCCATTCTAGAGCGCTTCTGGCCTAGTATTCCTAATCAGCGTAAATGGAGACGTGGTGTTGGTATAGATACCTTATATTGGTTCGTTACCCCCATGGTTAGCCAAATTTTGAGTATGGCTACTATTGCTTTAATTTTAGTCCCACTTTACCTATTATTAGGGCGATCCCTAGCTTGGGAAGATATTCTCGTTGGCTATGGCCGCTTTGCAGAAATGCCCCTTTGGGGTCAAGGTTTAATCGCTATTGTTGCAGGAGATTTTATTGGTTACTGGACTCACCGTTGGCATCATACTAGGCAACTTTGGGACTACCATGCTGTTCATCATAGTTCCAAAACCCTAGATTGGCTTTCTGCGGTGCGTTTGCATCCCATTAATGATGTAATTTCGCGAGTGATGCAAGCTTCTCCCCTGCTGCTGTTAGGAATGTCTCCTTTAGCTGTGGAACTTTATGTTCCTTTCCTCTCAGCTTATGTAGCCTTGATTCATGCTAACGTTTCTTGGACTTATGGCCCTTTTGGCTATGTTCTCGCTAGCCCTGCTTTTCACCGCTGGCATCATACTAATGAGAAGGAAGGGAGGGGAAAAAATTTCGCCGGACTCTTTCCTGTTTACGATTTGATCTTCGGAACTTTTTATCTGCCCCAAGGCAAGCAACCGGGAAATTTCGGTATTTATGGCGAGACGATGACGGAGAATTTTGTTGTGCAGTTGCTTTATCCTTTCCGGAGGTGGAAATTTCCTCTTCCTTTTACTGGGGCTATAGCCAAGTCAAAAGCCAAAAGGGAATAGGAATATAGTTTTCTCCCCGTCACCTACGTCTTTGTTGTAACTTACGATAAACATCCTTAATATCGACATTGTGATGGGCTAAGGCAACAAGGGTGTGATAGAAAAGATCCGCTACTTCTGAGGCAATTTCTTCTGCTTGATCATCCTTGCAAGCCATCACTACTTCGGCGGCTTCTTCACCTATTTTTTTGAGAATCTTGTTATCCCCCCCTTGAAATAACTTGCGGGTATAGGAACCTTCTACAGGATTATCTCTGCGATCGCAAATTACTTCGTATACTTGAGATAAGGTATCTGCTGGGGGTGCTGCTTTGGTATTGGCAATTTGATGAAAGCAGCTACGTTCTCCTTTATGACAGGCAATATCCCCAACTTGTTCTACTGTGATCAATAAAGTATCGCTATCACAATCATACCGAAGCGATTCCACTTTTTGTCGGTGGCCAGAAGTTGCTCCTTTGTGCCATAATTCCTGACGAGAACGACTCCAAAACCAAGTTTCGCCAGTATTTAAAGTCTTTTGCAAAGATTCTTTGTTCATCCAAGCCATCATTAAGACCACACCATCTAAATAGTCTTGTACAATAGCTGGGACTAAACCTTGCTCGTTGTAGCGAATTTTATCTACGGGAATAGCTTGGAGAAAAGAGTTAGCTTTTGTAGTTGACACCATAATATTTTTAATGAGAGGAAATTTTTGTTTTCTGCTTGTAGATTAATTTATTGGCTAGTTATTGGGGCTGTTTGAAAATGGAAGAAGGATACAAAAAAGACCTCGCTTACATTCATGATGTCGGCTTTGGAGAAAGGAAGAAGATCCTCAGCAAAATATCTTAACTCGTCATATTAGTAGTTTTTGTCAAGAAGGAGAATTATATAGGCGAGATAATGAGGTGCATTCCTTGCAATTGTATCAAGCAGAAGAGTTGGCTGAAAAACTGCCTAGCCATACAATCTAAATACCTGACAGCTTATTCAACTACAATACACCATTCATGAAGTTCATATTCAACACAACCATGCTTAATTAAAGGATCTTCTGCGACAATTTCTTGCGCTTGTGCTAATGAATTAGCTGCAAAAAGTAACATTCCTCCACCTAATTCTCCCCAATAACCGCTCCGTGCTTGATGCCCTTTGGCAATCAAGTTTTGTACATAGACTTTGTGGGCAGGAATATATTGGTCAAAGGTGGATTTATTGACAATTCCTTTTTCTATTTTAACAAACCAAGACATTTTTATTAGGGCTATTTTTAACTAAATAATTAATTATTAATTATGTCAGAATCTCAACATCGCTTCTTTATTGCCTTACTACCTTCTGTGGAAGTTCAGGACTATGCTAACCAGGTTAAACAGCAATTTGTGGAAGTTTATAACTCCCGTGCTGCTCAAAACTCTCCTCCCCATATTACTTTACAACCGCCTTTCCTATGGCAAAAAGAAAATTTACCACCTTTAGAAAAAAGTTTACAAGAATTTGCTCAAAACCAGTTTCCCATACCAATTACTTTCTCTGGTTTCGGTGCTTTCTCTCCCCGCGTTATTTATCTTAATGTTAGCAAAACTCCAGAATTACTCCAAATTAAGCAAGAGTTAGAAATTCACTTACAAAACAACTTAGGTATTGTTCATAAAGAACCTAAAAATCGACAATTTACCCCTCATTTAACTGTAGTTTCTAGAGGTTTGAGTAAAGAGAACTTTTCCTTGGCTTGGCAAGAATATAAAAATAAAGAGTTGTATTTAAAATGTACAATAGCTCAGTTAACTTTGTTGATTTATAATGGTAAAAACTGGGAGATCAAGAAAGAGTTTTCTTTATTAAATAACTAACAAATTAACTTCAAATCATTAGCAATCTCCAAACAAAAGCAACATCTTATCAAAAATCTCTTCCCCAGTACGAGTTTTGAGAATTTCTTGAGTTAACTCCAGAAAAGGAACATTAAGCTTGACATCAGGAGTAATGATCGCGCTGGTAGGATATAAATGATTTTCTTCCGTCTGCATCTCGTTGGTTTTACCAGTTTCCCACCTTTGCCGTTGTTCATTCCACCACAAGGAATAACCTCGCAAGGTAAACTGAAGCCATTTTACCTGCTGCTCTTGCAATTCTACAAAGAGATCAAAATAAGGTTCCCCACCTTGATACCAAACTTTGACAACTTCTTTTTCATTGACTTTGGTTTTGAGTAACTTTTGGTTAATCCTTCGTAAGGAAGAACCCAAAGCGTCAATTTCGTTTCGCTCCATAAGGGTAACCTTTTTATTTACTCAGATTCAAAGCCCAAAGCCTCAAATCCGGATAATTACAGCACCCTGATTTAATTTATCACTTATTTGTCAATAAAGTTATGGAGAGATGGGGAAGCCATCTATTTTTGTTACTTACCCCATCAACCTCTCACCTTATTACACTAAGGCTTTAGTATTAGGAGTGATGGGAAAGAAAGCATACTCGTACCAAGTTGTCCAGATGAAACTGCGAACCCAACGCTGACGTTTCGCCCCAGATAGCTCGTAATCAAAGCTTCCTTTGGCTTCATCAATCGTTGATAAATGTTTATTGCAATCGCAACCATGTTGATAGGTAAAACCGTAACGAGAAGCAATACTTTGTAGCTTCATTTGTATGGCGAATACTTTCCCACCATGAAGGGCTGCATCCCAAGGGCGTTTATAGTCGCGATCGCGAGGATCATAGCGTAAAGCACGTTCTTCAAAAAGATCATCTTGGTAAATGGGGGAAAGATAAACATGGTAAAAACTAGCCGGAAGTTCATAACCGAATTCGGTAAATAGTTCCTGACAAATGCGGATTACCTTAACTTGGTTGAGGCAATTTTCACCTTGAGATGTAAAAACTTTGAGAAGATCAGCAAAATCAGGATAACTTTGTACCTGAAAGTCTTGACCATAAAATTCTAGGGTTTCTTTTCCTAGTTGGCCAAATAGTTGACCAAAATAGGGCTGTAATTTAGCAAGTTCAGGACGTTCATTAAATAAATCAACATCTCCAGTTTCTAACTTATATAAGAACAATTGTGCTAACTCTACGTAGCTTTGAGGATTAGGAAAACCAACCTCTACTTTTCCCGCAGCGATATCTTGCCAAACCTGGGGTAATTGAGAAATAGGAGTTGCTTTTTCACCAGCAATTGTTGTGCTTCTAGAAGCTTCAAGAAAAACCATAGATGACCTCAAAAGTACTAATAATGATCCAATCTCTAGTACCCAAAGATGTCAAGAGACATTATGTCGTAGTAAAGACAGATTAGTAGATTTTCTCTTAAAAACTCAATATCAAGAATCTGAATATAACTTCAAAACCCTATTTAATAACTTTTGGGCAGCAGTTTTTTTCGCTTCCTTTAACTTCTTTCCTTGCCCCTGTGACGATAAATTCCGACCTCCGAATCGACAACTTGCTTTAATGGTGAAAGTAGGTAAATGGGGTTCGCCTATCCTTTTAACCTCCAAATATTCTGGTGGAGATTCCCCTTTTTTAGCGAGGAATTCTTGCAAAGCAGAAACAGGATTTTTATGCTGAACTGAGGAGATATTCTCTTCTTTAACTTTAGCTTCTACTTGTTTTCTTAATTCACGAGGATTATAAACCTTAGCTTGATTATCTACCATTAATTCTCTTAAGGTAGCCTGTTCTAAATTAAATAGTTTTTTAATGATTTCTTGACAAGTTTCTAAACCATAATCTAAATAAATAGCACCAAGTAAGGCTTCTAACATATCAGCTAGCATTTGCTCACCAATTTGCTCTCTACTGCTTGTACTAGGTATTACAGCCAAAGAAGCTAAATTAATTTTCTTGGCAATCTGAGCCAAATTTTGATTTTTAACGAGCTTAGCTTTAATATGAGTAAATAGACCAGGCTGGTCAATAAATTCATATTGAGTAACCAAATATTCTGCAACGATAAAACCGAGAACAGAATCACCAAAAAACTCTAAAATCTCATATTGTTGCATCGTAACGGCCATTTTATACTTATGTAAATCTTCAGGGATAATGCCCAAATGATTTCGCAGCCAGTTACGTAACTTTTGATCACTCATATAACAATAGTAATTAATCTATTGACCTGTCATCATAAATAATCCCAACCACTAAGCAAAGAGTGACAATAGACTCCTTACTTCAATCTTTTCAGCGCTTCGGTGTTCACTTAGGATTAGAACGCATTGAGCAACTGTTAGCAAAATTAGGCAATCCCCATCGAAATGTACCAATTATCCATGTAGCAGGGACTAACGGGAAGGGCTCGGTTTGTGCCTATCTTTCCTCTGTATTAACCGCTGCTGGTTATTGTGTCGGGCGCTATACTTCTCCTCATTTGGTAGACTGGACAGAAAGAATCTGCCTCAACGAACAGCCCATCACCTCAGAAACTTTACAAGAATTACTACTAAAAATTCAAGGAGCTATTGAACCAAATCAAGAAAGTCCAACTCAGTTTGAGGTTATCACAGCAGCAGCATGGCTCTGCTTTGCCCAGTCTCAGGTTGATATTGCGGTGATAGAGGTGGGTTTGGGTGGTAGGTTAGATGCGACTAATGTCTGCGACACTCCCTTAGTTAGTGTGATAACTTCGTTAAGTCGAGAACATTGGCAACGTCTTGGCCCTGAGTTGGCAGATATTGCCAGAGAAAAGGCTGGTATCCTTAAGCCAGGTTGCCCAGGGGTAATAGGAGTTTTGCCTACTGAAGCAACAGAAGTGGTGGCAAGGCGCATTAAGGAGTTAAATTGCCCTGCTGTTTGGATTCAACCTGCCCAAGAAGTCACTTTAGAAAATGGCATCAGAGGGGCAAGTTATGAGGGAATTAACTACCCTTTGCCTTTAGAAGGTGAGATTCAATTAACTAATTCGGCGATCGCGATCGCCACTCTCAAAATTCTCCAAAGCAAGGGTTGGCAAATTCCTCTAACAGCTATTCAAGCTGGTATGGCCAAAACCACCTGGGCAGGAAGATTGCAATGGCTAAATTGGGGTGAGAGAAATATTTTAGTTGATGGCGCACATAATACTGCTGCGGCCAAGTCTCTACGGCAATACGTTGATGGTTTAGAAGTGGAGATTACTTGGGTTATGGGTATGCTAAGTACCAAAGATCATCAAGATATTTTCCAAGTCCTATTACGACCTGGGGAGCAATTATACTTAGTGCCAGTACCAGAACACAGTTCAGCTAACCCTCAAGCCCTAGCTTCCTTGGCTAAGGAGGTCTGCCCTGAGTTGACGGATTGTCAGACCTTCAGCAATCTTCCAGCAGCCTTAGAACAGGCTTTACTAACAAGCAATAACCCCAAAAGATTAATTGTCCTTTGTGGTTCCCTTTACCTAGTAGGAAATTTCTTAAGTTCTATAGGCAACTAGCAATAAGTTAAGTATAATATCTTATCCTACTCCCTACTCCCTTCTTCATAAAACCGACACCCTTCACAAGGGCCTTCCGGATTAACCGCACAACGGATAAGTTCTGATTTAGCATTAAAATTGCACGTCGCATCACCGATTACCCAACGCCCTTCTATATAACTTTTTTCTGTAGGCTGTTTAGCTGATTGAACGTAAAGAGAAATCTTTTGTAAGCGATAACCGCTAATTTTGTATTGATAGTGATGGTGGCGTTCTAAAACAGCGTAGGTTTTGCCCGCAAAATCAAGATAATTGCCTGGTTGCGGTATCCAGTCAAGACTAATTTTCCCAAGGCTCTGACGAGGGTGCGTCAGAATAAGCTCCGTTGGTAGAGAATCTGGCTCCATTTTTTTTAGCAAAATGTATGGGGGACTACACCTCAAAATAGTAACGTGATCGCGAAGCTACTACCACTTGCTTCAGATTATGCACAGAATTGAAAATTAAAGTTGAAGTCTTATCCTTGCTGTTTCTGTTATGCCAACTCAAACATTTTTCAATTTGCCAGAGAACAAACGGCAAACCATCACCGATAATGCGATCGCTGAATTTGCTACTCATGATTATGCCAATGCTTCAATTACGCAAATTGTTAAACAATCCAAAATAGCTAAGGGTAGTTTTTATCAATATTTTGAAAATAAAAAAGAACTTTATTTATATCTTATTGATTTAGCTACTCAACAGAAACTAAACTTTTTACAAAAAGCAAATCCACCTCAACCTAAGATGGGCTTTTTTCCCTATCTACGTTGGATATTTGAGGTAGGAACTCAATTCGATTTAACTCATCCAGCCCTTAAACAAATTTTTTATCGAGCTATTTATGGTGATCTACCTTTTCGGGATGAGGTCTTAGAGATAACTCAAGGTTCATCACTACAATACATAGAAACATTAGTTAGACAAGGAGTTGAGCAAGGAGATATTGCTACAGATATTGAGCCAGAGTTTGCCGCTTTTGTAATTACAGCTTTAGGAGAAGGATTAGGAAAGTTTATTCCTAAAAAGCTTGGTATTGACGCTAAACAAATAACTGAACAAGGTGTTGATATAAAAGCAGTAAAGGAGATTTTTGATGACTTATTTCGTGTCCTTGAATATGGATTGAGTCGTCAAACTGAGCAGCCTGAATCAATAATTTCAGAAAAAAGGGAATAGGGATAAAGTCATTATAATTGATGATTTCGACATGAAAATCTATTCCTTTTTGCTTCCAAGCATGTCTATTGCTCAAGGAAAGTTTTCCTTACTGTGGCGAAAGTCAATTTCATAAGCTACAATACGACTATACAGTCACATGACCAAGTGGCCATAAAAATAACCACTTAAAGACTGGCAAGATTTTCACCACAGGAGTTTATACTCATGGCGACCATTAAACGCTTCATCAAAGCAATTAAAGACTACTACCAATCAAATCAAGTAGGAGACATAGCGTTTCTGAAAATTGACTTACTTCGTATTGGTGCAAATCCTGATTTAACAACTCAACTACAGGAAATCGCAGGTTACTATCCCACTGTCGATTTAGAAAAACTTAGTCAGTTACCAGAAGGAACATTAGGTTATGAATATGCTCGTCATATGCAAAAGCACAATCTATACCCGTTAGAAATCAGTCCTGATTTAATTGAAGCTGCTAAAGCTAATCCTTTTGCTTTAAGGTTTACTGCTACCCACGATATTTTTCATATCTTACTTGGCTTTGATACTACCTATGCAGGTGAAATAGGAGTAATCGGGTTTATGATTGGTCAAAACTACAGCAAGTTTTTAAACACATACGAACCCGTAGCAAAACGCCTTTACCCTCTAATATTTCTCTCCCAAGCTGAACAGATCCGTACTAATCTTCGCCGAGGTAAAGCTATAGGTGAACAAGCCCAATGTCTTCTTGCTTATCGATTTGAAGAAAATTGGGAACGTTCGATTGCTGATATTCGTTCTGAGTTAGGGCTAGCCTTTGCAGATGAGCAGATTGAAAGAGAATTAAACACAGCAATTACTAATAGTCCAACCCCAGAAACTATCGTTGCTTGAATTGATAAATGTGGGAAGGAAAACTTCTCGTTAAAAGAATATCCTTTATCCCTTATTCTTTCTGTGTTAATTGAGTTAATGTTGCTGCCATAACATCAGTGGTTTGCCCAGAAACAGAAAACAACAAAGCTTCTTGATAAACTCTTTGAGCAGGATGATTTGCATAATTAGCAGCACCGCTAGATACTGCTACTGCACCTTGGGCGCAACATCCAGCTAAGTTAATGGCTTTCGCTCTTAAGGTTAGTTTTTCCCGAAAAGATGCTTCTACATTTTCTTCAGCTTCTAACAAGTTTTCACGAAGTTTGCTTAATTCTTGTTCTAGAATCAGGAAAGCATCTTTGATAAAAGAGAGTTGTTTTTTATCATAACTTGCTGCCATAATATCAAGCCCTGCCCTAGCACAACCTAAACTATAAAAAGCTTGTTGTAAAACATTATTTTTATCCTGTTGATGAATCTTTCCTGCTGGCTGTAAAGAGACTACTTGTTCTTGGGGTAAAAACCAGTTTTGTAAGCTAGCACTAACTGTATTTGTAGAGTTCACTGCTGCTAGTTTTTGAGGTAAAGAAAAGCTGATTTCTCCTTCTTTTTCCTGGCTATTTTGAAAGGGCATCATGCCATAAACAACTTCTCCATCAGGTAAAGTTGCCCCGACAATAAAGTGATGAAAAAAACTAAAACCCGTTAACCAGGGAATCTTCCCTTCTAAGCGATAGCCCCCAGATACGGGAAATGCTTTAGCAATAGGTTCTCCAGGGCGACGAACATGGGAAAAACCGATACCTAATAATATTTCCCCTTGACTGGTGAAAGGTAAATACTTCTGTTTTAATAACTCGTTGCTACTTTTCATTAAACGATAAGCAGCACTTTGATGTTGAGTTTGCAGAAAAGCTAATGCACCGGAGTAGCGAGAAATGATTTCTTGAAAGAGGCGAAATTCTTTGGTACTAAAGCCTCCGCCGCCCCAATTTTGAGATACCCGTAAAGCTAGTAAGTTGCGATCGCCCATTCCTTGTAAAGCGATTGCTAAGGCTTGGCTATCTTTGTCTATTTTGTCTGCTTGAGGGGCAACAAATTCCTGCAAATACTGTTCGGCAATTTGAAGTAATTTGTTTGGCATTGAAAGTTGAATGTTTAGGTACGGGGAGGCGTTATCGAGAAAATAGTCTTTTTCACAAAAAAGTGATTATGTCAAGTGGTAGTTAAATTATGAAGAAAAAAGAAGTATTTGTAAGGCCTATTGTATTATGACAATAGTTTTTCTCTTAGTTTGAGATTACGTTCTTTTTACTCTAACAATCTTTAATTAGCTAGCAAAAAGCCAAAATAACAGCTTTTAATAACTTGCTCTTAACTATACTACAGAGAGAAGCCTCTAAAATACGTTCTCAAATCATCCTTAACATAAGTTGACAATACCTCCAAAAACTTCCTTTGTTCAAATATCTTTAAGCCAGACAGAAAAAAGAAAAGTTTTGTTTATATGTAACTGGCAATTAGTAACCACACCTTCTCTAATAAATCCTGACAACCAGCCTCAAACCAGTTAATTTCGGGATACTTCCGAAACCAAGTTTTTTGCCGCTTGGCGAATTGGCGAGTGTGTAAGACAATTAAATCCTCTGCTTCTGGGAGAGATAATTTCCCCGCGAGAAATTGTTTAATTTCGCTATATCCCAAGGTGTTTAACGAAGGTAAATCCCAACCATATTTCTCTATTAAATTTTCTACTTCAGTTACTAAACCTGCTTCAAGCATTTGGCTTGTGCGATCGCGAATGCGTTGGTGCAACACTTCTTTGTCACAATCCAAGCCAATTTGTAAAACAGGATAGGTAGGAGGATTTTCTCCCTGTTGCTTAGAGATAGGAACTCCGGTCACATAAAAAACTTCTAAGGCTCTTAGGGTTCTAACTAAATCATTGCCATGGATTTTGTTTGCTGCAAGGGGATCTACTTGCCACAGAAAACTATAGAGTTGAGTTTGTCCTAAAGCTTCGAGTTGTAATCGCAGTTGAGGTTGAGGTGCAACTCTTGGTACAATTAGTCCCCGTACTATGGCTTTAATATATAATCCTGTTCCTCCTACCAGGAGAGGAGAAGAAAAATCAGCAATTAAAGCTTGAGCTTTTTGCTGGTATTCAGCTAGGGTTAAGGTTTCTGTAGGCTCACAAATATCAAGTAAATAATGTGGTACATTAGTTCTATCAGGTTGAGAAGGCTTAGCCGTACCGATATCCAACTCTCGATAAACTTGGCGAGAGTCAGCACTAATAATAACTGAGTCAAGTCTCTGAGCCAATTCAACGCCTAACCTCGACTTTCCTGTCGCCGTAGCACCACAAATAACAATCAGCATCAATCCTCTCCTATTGAAAGAGCGACTATAGCAAATGTGGCAAGGAAATGCGCCAACCCTACTATCTGCTCCCTGCTCCCTAAAAAAGGGATAGACTCCCTTCAATAATCTATCTTGAGATGGGTCTAGAGCAGTCTTCAACCCTTTTGTGTTAGAATTTTTGAAGATTTTGGTATAAGGAAGTCGAATATTCGGCTCTAACCCCGTATAGGAGAAATTCAATGGCCAGCAGTTATAGCGCCGATCAGATTCAAGTTCTAGAAGGTTTAGAGCCAGTCCGGAAAAGGCCGGGTATGTATATTGGCTCAACTGGTCCAAGGGGACTCCATCATTTAGTTTACGAGGTGGTGGACAACTCCGTAGATGAAGCTTTAGCCGGATACTGTACCCACATAGAAATTGAATTAAACGCCGATGGTTCTGTCAGCGTTACTGATGATGGTCGTGGCATCCCCACAGATATCCACCCTACCACAGGAAAATCAGCTTTAGAAACTGTTATGACCATACTTCACGCTGGGGGGAAGTTTGGCGGAACTGGAAGCAGTTATAAGGTTTCTGGGGGACTCCACGGAGTTGGTATCTCTGTGGTTAATGCCCTGTCTGAATGGGTAGAAGTTACTGTTCGGCGAGATGAAAAAATTTACCTTCAGCGTTTTGAACGAGGAGTTCCTAAAGGGGATCTAGAAGCGAAACCCTCTAATAGTGAAGAGACAGGCACATCCGTTAGTTTTATGCCTGACGAACAAATTTTTTCGGACGGTATCGAATTTGATTTTACTACTCTAGCGGGAAGGATCAAAGAGTTAGCCTATCTCAATGCTGGAGTGAAGATGACCTTCACAGATCATCGTCTGGCACAACCCCGTATTGAAAGCTACTGTTATGAAGGGGGCATTAAAGAATATGTTGGTTATATGACCCGTGAAAAGCAACCTCTACACGAAGATATTATTTACGTTAACCAAGAAAAAAATGGTGTTCAAGTAGAAGTTGCCCTGCAATGGTGTATAGATGCTTATAGCGACAACTTATTAGGCTTTGCTAATAATATCCGTACCATCGATGGTGGAACTCACCTAGAGGGTTTGAAGACGGTGTTGACAAGGACGATGAATAGTGTTGCCCGTAAGCGTAATAAGCTCAAGGATAATGATTCTAATTTAGGGGGGGAGAACATCCGGGAAGGTTTGACGGCAGTGATTTCTGTTAAAGTTCCTGAACCAGAATTTGAAGGACAAACAAAAACTAAGTTAGGTAATACAGAAGTTAGGGGAATTGTTGATTCTTCTGTTGGTGAGGTGTTGATTGAGTATTTAGAATTTAATCTTCACGTAGCTGATTCGATTATTGAAAAAGCTGTTCAAGCTTTTAAAGCAGCAGAGGCAGCGAGGAGGGCAAGAGAGTTAGTACGACGCAAATCAGTATTAGAATCTTCTCCTTTACCTGGTAAGTTAGCAGATTGCAGTACCAGAGATCCTGCTGAATCGGAGATTTATTTGGTTGAGGGAGATTCTGCTGGAGGAAGTGCAAAGCAAGGTAGGGATAGACGTTTCCAAGCAATCTTGCCTTTGCGGGGTAAAATCCTTAACATCGAAAAAACCGATGATGCCAAGATTTACAAGAATAATGAAATTCAATCATTAATTACTGCCTTGGGATTGGGGATTAAAGGAGAAGAGTTTGATGCTAGCCAATTGCGTTACCACCGCATTATTATTATGACTGATGCAGATGTGGATGGCTCTCACATCAGAACTCTACTGCTTACTTTGTTCTATCGCTATCAAAGGGATTTGGTAGATCAGGGTTATATTTATATCGCTTGCCCTCCTTTATATAAATTGGAACGAGGACGCAACCATTACTATTGTTATAGCGATCGCGAGTTGAATAGACAAATTGGTGAGTTCCCTGCTAATGCTAACTACACAATTCAAAGGTTTAAGGGGTTAGGTGAGATGATGCCTAAACAGTTATGGGAAACTACCATGAATCCAGAAAGCCGTACCCTCAAGCGAGTAGAAATTGAAGATGCCGCAGAAGCAGATCGCATTTTTACAGTTTTGATGGGGGATCGCGTTGCCCCCAGGCGAGAGTTTATTGAAACCTATGGACCAAGGTTAAACTTGAATGATTTAGACATCTAAATCATTCAAGTTTAAACATTGAACATTAAACATTGTAAGGCTTGCGTTTGCCGTTAATTTTTATTAGACCTGTCCAGATATCAAGCTGAAGCCCACAGAAAACCAGGACTAAATTTTAATTAAAGGACAGGTCTATTAGCAATCAGCAATTAGCAACTAGCAATTATGCAACTTCAAATTCAGGGTGCGATCACCGCTAGTCATAATTATTTGCTTTCTCTCCAAGATTCCCAAGGTTATTGGTGGGCGGAGTTAGAGTCTAATGTGACTATAACTGCTGAGGTGGTTTTACTTCATAAAATTTGGGGAACAGATACCACTAGACCTTTACATAAAGCAAAGCAATATCTTCTTTCTCAACAAAGGGAACATGGCGGCTGGGAACTATTTTACGGCGATGGGGGAGATTTGAGTACCTCCGTAGAAGCTTATATGGCTTTGCGGTTGTTGGGGGTGGCAGCAAATGAGCCTGATTTAATTAGGGGGCGAAAATTTATTGTTCAACAAGGGGGAATTAGTAAAACTCGTATCTTTACTAAATTCCATTTGGCTTTAATTGGTTGCTATGACTGGCGGGGCATCCCTTCTATTCCTCCTTGGATTATGTTTTTGGGTGAGCCTTTTCCTTTTAGCATTTATGAAATGTCGAGTTGGGCAAGGGAAAGTACGGTTCCTTTGTTGCTTGTTTTTGATCGCAAGCCTGTATTTAAAGTTAATCCAGGAATTAATTTAGATGAATTATACTCCGAAGGGATTAACAATGTTCGCTATGAGTTACTTAGCAGTGGCGATTGGACAGATATTTTTGTTCAATTGGATAACTTGTTTAAATTAGGAGAACATCTCAATCTGGTTCCTTGGCGGCAGGAAGGGTTAGATGCAGCAGAGAAGTGGGTATTGGAAAGGCAAGAAGCTACAGGGGATTGGGGAGGGATTATCCCCGCCATGTTGAATTCTTTGTTAGCACTGTGTTCCCTAAATTATCAGGTGACAGACCCCTTTGTACAGAGGGGTTTGCAAGCTATTGATAACTTTGCTATTGAAACAGAAACTAGCTATCGGGTACAAGCCTGTGTTTCTCCGGTTTGGGATACGGCATTAACCCTGCGTGCCTTAACAGATTCAGGACTCGCTTTAGATCATCCCGCCTTAATTAAGGGAGGAGAATGGCTTTTGCAGCAACAAATTCTTGATTATGGTGACTGGGCAGTTAAGAATAAGCGAGGTAAACCGGGGGCTTGGGCTTTTGAATTTACTAACCGCTTTTATCCTGATGTTGATGATTCGGCGGTTGTGGTGATGGCACTAGAAAGTATTAAATTACCAAACGAAGAGTTAAAACAGGCTGCGATCGCCCGTACCCTTAATTGGATAGCCTCAATGCAATGTCAAGCTGGAGGCTGGGCAGCTTTTGATCTCAACAACAATCAAAATTGGCTCAATTACTTACCCTATGCTGATCTTAAGGCCATGATCGACCCCAACACTGCCGATGTTACAGGGCGGGTATTAGAAATGGTGGGTAGATTAGCTAAGAGTGGGGAAACCCAAAATAGTGACTTAACCCCAGAAAAAATTGACAGGGCGATCGCCTATTTAATTAAGGAACAAGAAGCTGATGGTAGTTGGTTTGGGCGGTGGGGAGTAAATTACATCTACGGTACTAGCGGTGTGTTGTCTGCCCTGGCGCTTCTTGCCCCCCAAAGCCATGGTAATGTGATTGAACGAGGTGTTACTTGGTTAGCCAGTTGTCAAAACCCTGATGGGGGCTGGGGAGAAACCTGTCGTAGTTATGATCATCCCCATCTCAAGGGGCAAGGTGTCAGCACTCCCTCTCAAACAGCTTGGGCATTGATTGGTTTAATGGCTGCTGGGGAAGCAACGGATAACTGGCACGAAGAAGGCATTACAGCAGGCATTGATTATTTAATTACCAGTCAACAAGTAGATGGGAGTTGGCAAGAAGCCGAATTTACAGGTACAGGCTTTCCTAGCCATTTCTACATTAAGTATCACTTTTATTGCCAAAACTTTCCCTTAACAGCTTTAGGGAAATATCAGCAATATATACCAAATCCTGTTTAAATAGCATAAGTTATCGGTGAGGGTAGGGAGTAGGGAGAAGGGAGCAGGCAGTAGGGTTTGAAAACTTTTTTTAGTGAATTTTGTATTTGGTTTTTAATAACCGGATTTGGCAATACTAGACATCTCCTAAAATAGTCAAAGCGTTGCTGTAGCTATCTTTCTAAATCTCTTTTGGGAGTCACTAAATACAAATCTATCTCCTCGAAATTTTGTTTTTGTTCTACCTGAAACTCTTCTTCAATAACTTCTTGAACGAGCTGATGTTGTTTTTCTCCTGTGTCAGTAATATGTTTATAAATAATCCAAAGACGAGAAGAAACAGGTGGTAACTTTTCTATAGCCTCCCTAATAACTGATTTAGGTAGGGGGCGAGGTTGAGGAGGGCCGGGTTTCCAAACAGAATTAATAGGGGCAGAGCCATCATAATAGTAACCAAAAAGCCTGCCAAAAACATCTGCGGAGATAGCAATTTCATCACCAGGTTGTTCTTCTGTTTCAATCTTCTCTGCTACACCACGCCAATCAATGCGATCCTGCACGGTGTAGTAGGTAGTCAGCCCTCCTATGACTGCAATGCTGTAAATCAAGGAGGCGAAAACGGCGATCGCCTTCTGGCTATTCCAGAGTTGTACCAAGCCCACTGCCAGCAATAAAAGCAGATAGGGAAGGGCAAACATTAAATGGCGAGGTTGCCAAAGTTTGCTAGATAGAGGAGTTGCTAGGAAGAAAATTATGATCGGTAAGATGCCCCACATCGCAACCCAATACAGCTTAGGTAAATCCCTGATTTTTAGCAGTGCAAATGCTATTAAAACCAGCAGAAGCAGAGCAAAGCCTTTGTAAAATAACTCAATAGTGTTAGAGGGAAAAGGAATTTTATCAAGATAAACGGTATAACCAACCAAACTTCCTAAAAACTCATTAAAGTTAGGAAAGTTACCCAATCCTTGCTCTGGCCCCCTTTCCCCTGGCTTGCGACTTAGCACGTAAAGCAAAGGCAATAAGGAAACCACAATAAAAGTTAAACGGATGCCAAACTTAAAGATAACCTTGGGTTGCTGTCGAAAGCGCCAGCCAATTAGTAAGGTATCAGGAAGCAGTAAAGGGGCAGTGAGGGGAGTATTGTAGAGCATTAAAACCCGCCCCAAAGTCCAGAGATTTGTAGATAAAGTAGTGGGGGTTTCTAGGGCTGAAGCTAGGGCGAAAGTACCCCCCAGGCTGAGTAAAGCACTTAAGCCATACATCCGTACTTCTTGGAAGTGGAAAATAAATAAAGGAGACAAAGCTAGCAACAAGGCAGCTACTGAACCGGTTAATTTACTAAAAAGCTTGTTTCCCAAAAGATAAATTGTGGAAACGCTAGCCAAGCCGAATAAAACCGATAATCCCCTTAACCAAACTTCGCTCTCACCAAAAAACATCCACAAGCGCAGAATAGGGTAATAGAGAGGGCGTTCCTTTTTAACAATTCTCGGTAAAGCTTCTGCATCAAGGATACTAATAATTTCATCACTCCAAAGGCTTTCAGCCCCAAGCTGGTAGAGATAGAGTCCTCCTGCCAGTAATAGTATTAAACTAAGGGGAAACCATTGACGTAAGAAAGCTTGTCTATTCATAATATTTGAGCCTAGTAAATGAACCCGAACTAATAAAAAATCAACAAGACATCTTTAATTTAAGGATAATATTGAATCACAAGTTTACTAACCACCAACAAGCAATGATTAGTAATCATTGATCAATGACCAAGATTAAAACAATTTTTAATTGGTTTCAATCACGACTTCTAAATCGTTCCTTAGATAGTCGTTACGCCCTAGCCGAAGCTTGCCTCATCGGTTTAGTCTCTGCTCTTTCGGCTTTATTACTTAAACAGGGTATCGGTTGGTTAGGATTGTATCGACTCCAAGCAGCAGAAAGGTTTGGGGCTATTTGGGTTTTACCTACCGTCGGTTTAGTATTTGGATGCTTAGCAGGTTTAGTTATCGAAAAATTATCCCCAGCCGCCGCAGGAGGGGGCATTCCTCAAGTTAAGGCTGTGTTGGCACAGTTTTCTATCCCTTTATCTCTGCGGGTAGCCTTAGTTAAATTAGTTGGCACTATCCTCATTTTGGGGGCGGGGTTAACCTTGGGTAGACGTGGCCCCACAGTACATATTGGCGCAGCTTTAGCAGCACAATTAAGCAGTTGGGTTCCCAATTCCCCAGAACATCGCCGCCAACTTATTGCGGCGGGGGCAGCGGCAGGTTTGGCAGCAGGTTTTAATACTCCTTTGGCTGGCATTCTTTTTGTGATAGAAGAGTTGATGCGAGATATTTCTAGCTTAACTTTGGAAACAGCCATCCTTGCTTCTTTTACTGGGGCGGTAGTTTCTCGGTGGTTGGGTTCAGGAGAACTTAATATACCGAAAACTATTCTTGATGAATCAATACCAAATACCATGACTCCTTCGGAAATTCCCTTTTATTTGGTGTTAGGGATTTTAGCTGGGGTTTTGGGAGCATTGTTTAATCGTGGTATTCTCTTTAGCTTAAATTGCAACCGCCGCCTCAGTTTGTCGATGCCCCTGAGAATTGGCTTAGCTGGGCTTATTTCTGGTATTATTATTGCCTTGCTACCTCCTTTTTTCCAAAACAACGCTGGATTAAGGGAATTTTTAGTTACTAGCGAGACAGGAGATTGGCAAACCACTGCTGAAGTTTTTGTTGCTCAATTTTTCCTTACCCTCATTGCTTATGGCTCCGGTGCGCCAGGGGGAATATTTGCACCTGCTTTAGTTTTAGGAGCCGCTTTAGGCTATCTATGCGGTAACGTTGAGATGGCTGTTTTAGGCATTGGTTATCCTCAAACCTACGCCCTGGTGGGAATGGGCGCTTTTTTCGCTGCTGTCGCCAGGGTTCCTGTTACAGCTATTGTGATTGTTTTTGAAATTACTGCTGATTTCCGTCTCGTATTGCCTTTAATGGTTTGTTCTATTGTGGCTTATTTAGTGGGGGAAACTGTATTTAAAGGTTCTCTCTATCAACATCTTTTGGAACATAACGGCATTGAACTTCAAGATGAAACCATTAGTAATTCCTTATTCAAGAGGTTAATCGCTTCTGAGGTGATGCAGCGACGGGTAGAAACTTTAGCCGTTGATACTTCCCTGGAAGAAACAATTCAAGCTTTTTCTCGCTCCTCCTATCAAGGTTTTCCTGTCCTTGAAGATAACAAGTTGGTAGGGATCGTTACCCAAACCGATTTATCTAAACTCTCAAAACGCAAAGAATATCTGTCTTTGAGGGAATTTATGACTCCCAAACCAATTACTGTAAGCGCGAATACTCCCCTCTGCGATGTTCTTTACTTGTTAGATCGCTACAAACTCTCCCATTTACCTGTTACCGAAGGGAGCAAGCTAATTGGTATCATCACCCGTGGCGATATTATCCGCGTTGAAGCAGAAAGTTTGCAAGGAAGCAAGAGTTTTGCTGGTAATAAGACAGTAGATACTAAACCAGATCCTTCCTATTTAATTTACCAAACTCGCTCTCCTGCGGTGGGTAGAGGGCGTATTCTTTTGCCTTTGTCCAATCCTCATACTGCTTCGGCACTAATAGAAATGGCAGCCGCGATCGCCTCTAAACGCAAGTATGAGTTACAATGCTTGGCGGTTATTTGCGTTCCTCAGCACAATTTTCCGGCTCAAACTAAAGTTGATACCAAGGCTTCTCATCAATTACTTGCAGAGGCAGAAGAGATTGCTGCGGAGTGGCAAATCCCCATACACAAGCAAATTAGGGTGGCTCATAATATTCCTTTAGCCATTGCCGAAACTATTAATGAGCGACAAATTGATTTAGTTATAATGGGTTGGAAAGGTTACAATTCCACTCCTGGAAGTATTCTTAGTACTATAGCAGATCGTCTTGTGCAGTTGGCTCCCTGCGATTTGCTTTTGATCAAATTGGGTCAAGATTTAAAAGTCCGTAATCGACAATTTCCTCCTCGTTTGAAAAGAACTCCTATTCGCAATACCCCAGCTTTACTTAGTGATTCTGGTTCCCCAGGATTAAGCCATATCTATTCCTCTCGCTGGTTAGTTTTGGTGGCTGGTG
The DNA here is from genome assembly GCA_963793425.1 of uncultured cyanobacterium. Lineage (GTDB taxonomy): Bacteria > Cyanobacteriota > Cyanobacteriia > Cyanobacteriales > CAWCAG01 > CAWCAG01. The sequence continues at coordinate 1,970,152 of CAWCAG010000005.1, forward strand.
GTCGCAATTCACGAAAGGCAATTCGCTTCTTAGAGAATCTCACAGCGGGCATTCCAGCCGCTCAAATCTGGCTTTGCCAAGTTTATCATCCCCACGAAACCGAACCAGATTTGTCAAGTTTGCAACGCGCTGCTCATTCTCTTAATAATCATCTTGATGCTCAAGTTATGGCTATTTGTATTTGTGCTTCTTCTATTGTGGAAGGAGTGATTGATTGGGTACAAGATAATCAGTGTGATGTGATTGTCTTGGGGGCAACTCAAAAGGGAATATTACAACAAAATGTTCGTGGCAGCATACCAGAAAGGATTGCTAAAGGTGTAGGGGCAACGGTAATTTTAGTACGGGAAGGTTTGGATTGATTAGTGCTGTTATAATCTACCTATGTCAATTTGTGAATTTGCGACTCCTGCCAATGCTGCATTTCTTCATTAATAAAGTAATTAACTAAATCCTGATAAACTTTTTCAATCACATCAGCATTTAACCCTTCTTTCTCTGCCCAAATTCGACGTTGTTTCAACATCTTTTGAAAGCGTTCAGGCGCTCTAACATTTGTTTCACTTGTCTTAAACTTAGAAGCCGCTTTAACGTAAGCGAAACGTTGTCCAAGTAGTGAAATAACTTGGCTATCTAAGGCATCTATTTCAGACCGAATGTCTGCCATATTTTCGCATTGATCTGGTGTTTTCATTGGCTTACAATGTACCGTAGTGTAACGTCTCAATTGTTCTGCAAGTATTAGACAATTAGTATAAGTTCACGATTAATAAATCAGATATTTAATAATGAACTGCTAACCATATTGTCTCAATATTAGGGTCAGTCCACTCTACTTTATGTTTTTTATATGCTTCTATATTAATATAATCACCTTCTTGCAGATTAACTGATGATTCATTTGCAAATGATAGAATTGCTTGACCTTTCAAGACTATAACCCATTCATTTTGTTTTTGTTCATACCAACCAGATTCTGGTGATGTATGTCCTTTCGAGACAATGCGTTCTATTCTCACATTATCACTTTCAACTAGTTTTTCAAATACCTCATGTTCTAAGTTTGTGGGAATTTTATCAAATAGATTATTTGCCATAATTTCATCTTGTAGTAAATCCGACTTTAGTCTTCTTTATTAGAGCGATGTTTTGCAATCAAGACTCGCATCTCATTCCGGACTTCTCGCCACAAGTCAGAATTAGCCTGAAGCTGTTCTTGAAAATCATTTCCTTGAAGATAAGCGTTACCTTTATTATCAAATGCAACTTTTAAATCATCTACTTTCACAAACGGTTCAAGTTCTTGAGTTAAGTTAGAAAATGTATTGAATATTTGACTGACGTTTCGAGTACTCATAGAATTTATAATAAATATGCCAACTTTTACCAACAATAAATATAAAGAGTTTCATATTCAACTCTCAATAAGACTTCGTTTCATTGGGCCTGCTGGTAAGCTCTGAAAACAAAATAAAAATGCTCCAAATTATTGCACCTTCCCAAAAGATAAGATAAATTCCTAAAGGTAGCAATTTCCAACTCCAAAACCAATTAATCTCATGTTTAATTATCAACGAAGCTTCATTAGAGTCAAGAAAGGAGTTGATTTGAGCAACAAACTCTTGCATTTTTGCGGCGTTTCCTTTGAAAATATTTACTTCTCCTTCTGAGGTTACTAAAGTCACAAAGTTACGTACTACTTTATTTCCATTAGGAGTGTGACTTGTCAAAGACTTGAATTTAGCTTCAGAAACTCTTTCTAATGAAGTAGAAGGTAGTTTGATCAAACTAAAAAACCTTAACTTACGATTGTTACAGCTAACTTGGCTAGACTCTATGCGTTGACAAGAAAGAGTTGTTACTCCAAGCTCATAAAAGATAAATAACAGTGGTAATATTGCGAAGATAGCTAGGAGTAGAGCATAAGCAGAAATAATTAGTTTGTCTTTGAAGGTTAGCTGTAAAGATGTTTTGTTAGGCATCAATAACTCCCTCAATAATCTGACATAATCAAAAAATCTTAACGAATTTGTCCATAAACATCCTTATCCTTACTCAAGCGCAAACTAATAATTGAAAGAGAAAAAATAATTACGAAAAGCACTAAACCTATGGTACAAGCATAACTAATATCGAAATCGCGGAAGGAAGCTTCGTAGATATAATAAACAACGGTTTTAGAACTATTTAAAGGACCACCTTTCGTCATCACATAAATTTCTTCAAACACTTTTGTGGCCGAAATTGCCGAAATAACCGCCACCAAAATTAAATAGGGACGCATTAAAGGTAAGGTAATATCCCAATGTTTCTGTAACCCATCAGAACCATCAATAGCTGCTGCTTCATATAATTCTCCATCAATAGATTGCAACCCAGCTAAGTAAATAACCATGTAATAACCTAAACCTTTCCAGATAGTTACTACCATCACACTCCACATAGCTAAAGCAGGATTGGTTAACCAAGGAATACCATTTGTAAAACCCAATTGTTGTAATAACTGATTAAAAATACCATTAGAATCATAAAGGGCCCGCCAAGCAATTCCCGCCACCACCATAGAAATAACCACCGGGGTATAAAAGGAAGCGCGAAACCAACTGATTCCTCTCAGTTTTTGATTAACCAAAATAGCTAAACCAAGGGGGGCAATCACTAAAAAAGGAACGACACCAATAATATAAATTAAAGTGTTTTTCATGGTTTGCCAAAACACTTCATCTGCCCATAATTTGCTTAAGTTTTCCCAACCTTCAAATTGCGGCTGTTCAGTTAAATATAGTTCGTAGTTAGTGAAACTTAAATAAAAGGCTTGTATCGCCGGCCAAAATACCGTCAAACCTAAAAGAACTAAAGCAGGTAATAAAAACAAATAAGCAGTTAAATTCTTTTTTCTCATTTATAATTTATAATTTGTCACTAACAATTTCACTGAGGAAAGCAATTTATGGTTCCTTTAAAGGATGAAAACCCGATTCAGATTACACCTTTTGTTACCTATGCCCTAATTGCCATTAATATACTAGTTTTCCTCTATGAGATAACTTTAACAGAACCTCAGTTAAATGCTTTTTTTGAGCTTTATGCTATCGTACCAAAAGAGTTGACAGGTAGCTTTAATGGCTTAGTGATTAATCAACCAGTACCCGAACCTGTTACCTTAATCACATCTCAGTTTTTACACGGTGGTTTTGCCCATGTAGGCTTTAATATGTTGTTCCTGTGGATTTTTGGTAACAACATTGAAGAAGAATTAGGACATAGCAAATTTTTAATCTTCTACTTAGCCTGCGGTAGCTTAGCCGCCCTTTGTCAGTGGTTTTTCTCTCCTTTGTCCTTAACTCCTACCTTGGGGGCTAGTGGTGCGATCGCCGGAGTTATGGGAGCATATATCCTTAAGTTTCCTGCCGCCCGAATTTTAACCTTAATTCCCCTGGGCTTCTTCTTCCCCACAGTAAGAGTACCAGCAATTTACTTCCTTGGTTTCTGGTTTGTCCAGCAGGCTTTTAATGGTATAGCCTCTTTAGGAGTTAGGGCTGATATTGGTATGGAAAGCGGCGGTGTCGCTTATTGGGCTCATGCTGGAGGCTTTGTTTTTGGTGCAATTTTGGGGCCGATGTTGGGGTTGTTTTCTGATTCTAAATAGAGAGGATTTCATTGAACATTTGTTAGTGAACTTTTCAACACCGATTTGGTATAAGCACAGCTTTTTCTTGCAAAAGCAAATCATTTAATTATTTAAACCAAAGTGATTTTTGTGGTTCTTTATGAAGTTAAATTAAGAACGAGGCGACAAGCTCTTTGAAGCTCTTGCTTTTGTAATAGGATTAGTTAAAGATTATTAAAAATGATACACTTGCTGTTTTGTATCTAAAAATATCCTTAACAAAGTAAAACTCTTGTATATCAAGCTTTACCCCGAATTGCATAGCTTATAAGAAGAGATTTAATAGCAATACAAATATCAGACAAATACTTCTTTGATGCCTCAAATTTAATCGCCTATTGACGAAATGACATTTTCGTGAAATAGACAATAAGAAGAATTTACAAATCCTCTTCGGAGATCATCTTACCAAAACCGACAAATGGTTGATTGGCGATGCCTACGGCCGGCTTTGCCAACGCACCATCTTCTACTTCTTGTAAAATACTTTGCCAATCTGCTTTAGCTAAGGAATTGGGGTTAGCATCTAATAATTTTGCTAAGCTATTCAAAACTGAATACCAAACACCTTCCTCTGCAAAAGAAGCAGCTTGTTGAGATAGGGGCTGTTGTTTAATATCAGCCACTTCAGGGCTATTATCTAACTTAATTAATCCAGAAAAGTGAGGATTTCTGGCTAAATCGGTATCTGCTGGATTGCAAAAAACCATTACTTGCCAGACATAATTTTTACCCGGTTCTAGTTTAGCCCTTGCTTCAGTCTCAGGAACTTTAAGACCAACTATGCCTGGTTCTTCTGGTAATTCAAAATAGCCGAAAAATATTTCTTTGCTTTGTCTTTTACCTTTCTCATCAACAGCCACAATTTCTTTTAACAATAAACTTGCTTTCATAACAGGATTATTGACATCCTGAGACTTACTCGGTACATGGAAAAAAACTGTTGTTATTGGTTCTGCGGTGAGAGGAATTTCTTCATCTTCAGCAATTTGACCTTGTGCTTCTGGATCTGGCGGTAGTAAAGAGGTGACTTTTGTATCTTCTGCAAGGCAACCACCACGTCTGGCCCCCGGTCTTCTTCTACCCCTAACTCTGTATCTACCTCTACGGCGAAATCTTAGCCTTGCTAGTAACAAATCGGATTGATTCAATTCTGTGGTGGATTCACTAGCTGGTGAGTAAGCTAATGCGGGTAAGCTGCTACCCATAGTTAAAATAACAGCTAAGAGTAAAGGTAGTTTGCGTAGGTGCAAAAAAGACTTCATTGCCCAGTTCCTTAATATAAATTGCGAAGTTACTAAATTCTGGCTCTAGTTCTTAAAGACTACTATTTTTTAACTCTAGTTTCCGCAAATCAAGAGAAATTTTTTTTGTTTAATCTTTTTAAATACAAAGCTGGGTTGTGGTACAAGAATCTGTGCCACAACCCAGCCCGATAGTATTTTGGTGCTATTTCGCTGCTAAGCTTTGACAGTTATCACCACAAACATACCTTAACGATCAATACTAATAATCCAGCTACCAAGATAAAGAGGTAAAGGAACATCATCAGGTGCTAAAGCCCCAGCATGGAAGTAGTAAGTTCCACCAAAGAAAGGATTCCTAACATTGTGAAGTACAGCTTCTAAACCAGTATCAGCCGGTACAGCTTCTTCTAACTCAAAGCGAATTTGATAATTTTCTTTATCCCATTGCATACTCTTTAAAGGTAAGGACTCACCATTGGCACGGATTTCCATTTTGCCTTCCCGGTCATCAAACTTACCGTTATAGTAATCAGGATATTTAATGATTAAAGTTTTGATAGGCTTTTTGACTTTCTTGGAGGCAATCCTTAACTTGTATCTATCAAAGTTGTTGGGTTGTCCCCCAAAATCTAAGTGATAGCTGAGGATATCGGGTCTTTCAATACCACTGAAAAGAGTTACGCCACCATCAGCCTTGACTAGAGTAGGAACACCTACACCAACCAAACAACTCGTTGCAGCCAAAACAGAAAGGATAATTCGTTTAGTAAGTTTTTTAGTGAACATCTTCTAGCGCTAGATAGGTTAATATTTGCAACAAAGTAACTAATCTTTACTCTTCGTAGACTGTAGCATCTGTGACATACTCCCACACTTACAGCAATCTGAAGTGTGGGCTTCTCACCAACTCCGGCTATTGCTTAGGATCTAAGGTGAGCTTTATTGACGATACGGGATGCCCCTCCGCACCGGGTTTGAGGAAATTTTCAAAAGTTGAATGTAGGCTGCATTTACGCATTTAATTGGGTTACACCTACTTAACTGATGATAGCATAAACCTCGTCTCGGCTTCGGTGTCACCGCCTCACTACGTGTAGGCGGAAGGCTTCCCGCCGAGAGAGCTAAAGCCTTAGTTGTATTAATTGACGTTAACGAAAACCGAAAGTGCCAACAAAAATTCTCTGCAAAACTATAAGACAAGTTAAAGAACGTCAGAGAAAATTGAGGATCAGCCTAAGATGCCATATAAATAAGTAGGAAAGGTAAGAAATCGAAGATTCGAGTTGACATTAAAACCTGAATGTGTTTGGCTTTGTCCTATATTTGATCTTAACCAGTTAATAAGGAGAGTTCATGAAAATAGCGGTTGCCAAAGAAATTGAAGTTGGCGAACGTCGAGTAGCCCTAATTCCAGATACCGTAGCTAAACTAACTAAAAAAGGTTGGGAAATCTGGGTAGAAAAAGGTGCAGGATCAGCTTCTTTATGCCCAGATGAAGCTTATCAAGAGGCTGGGGCCAAGCTAATTGACGATACTATAGCCCTTTGGAGCGAAGCTGATATCATCCTCAAAGTGGCAGCACCAAAGGATGAAGAAATAGAGCGCTTATCAGCAGGTAAAACTTTAATTAGTTTGCTTAATCCTTTAGGGAAACCAGAACAAGTCCAAAAACTAGCGGATAAAAAAGTAACCACCTTCGCTATGGAGTTGATTCCCCGCACTAGTCGAGCCCAAAGTATGGATGTCCTTTCTTCCCAAGCTGGGGTAGCGGGTTATAAAGCTGTCTTAATTGCTGCTGCGGCCCTACCGAAATTCTTCCCCATGTTAACCACCGCCGCCGGAACTATTCGTCCGGCGAAAGTATTTATTATTGGTGCTGGGGTAGCTGGTTTACAAGCGATCGCCACAGCCAGAAGATTAGGGGCAATGGTAGAAGCTTTTGATATTCGTCCTGCGGTTAAAGAAGAAGTACAAAGCTTAGGGGCGAAGTTTGTCGAAGTTAAGTTAGAAGAAAATACCGTAGCCGAAGGTGGTTACGCCAAAGAAGTTTCTGATGACTCCAAAAAACGCTCTCAAGAATTAATCGCCGAGAGTGTTAAAAATGCTGATGTAGTTATTACCACTGCCCAAGTACCTGGTAGAAAAGCCCCTGTTTTAGTTACAGAAGCGATGGTAGCGGCTATGAAACCAGGGGCAGTAATAGTGGATCTGGCGGGGGAACAAGGAGGAAATTGTGAATTAACCGAAGCTGGCAAAGATGTTCAGCATCATGGCGTAACTATAATTGGCCCCATTAACCTACCTTCTTCTGTATCCGTCCATGCTAGCCAGATGTACGCCAAGAATATCTCCACCCTACTACAGTTTTTAATTAAAGAAAGCGAATTAGAACTAGATTTCGCAGACGACATCACTAACAGCACTTGCCTCACCTACAACGGCGAAATTCGTAACCAAAGAGTCAAGGATGCTTTAGGAGTCGCCGTAGGGTAGGGGTAAAGTAATAAGTAATAGGTAATAAGTAATAGGTAATAAGTAATAGGTAATAAGTAATAAGTAAGACAAAAGATTACTATTTACTGTAGGGCTTAGCCATTGACGCATCTATTACTGTTTACTGATAATCTCCCCATCTCCTCTCAAAATCTCCAATCTATAAATCAAGTACAAAATGACATCAACATTAATAGCCAGTTTATTCATCTTCGTATTGGCCGGTTTTGTTGGCTTTGAAGTCATCAACAAAGTACCGCCAACTCTCCATACTCCTTTAATGTCTGGGGCTAATGCCATTTCTGGTATTGCTGTCATTGGTGCTTTACTCATCTCCAGTGCTAGTGATTCTCCCCTCACCGTTATTTTAGGTTTAATCGCCGTCGTACTAGCCACAATCAATGTCGTAGGCGGTTTCTTGGTAACCGACAGAATGCTGCAAATGTTCAAAAAAAAGGAAGTTAAAGCATGAATATAGTTGAATTTTTGCCCACAGGAATACAGCTTAGTTATTTAGTTGCTGCTTCTTTGTTTATTATTGGCTTAAAAAAGCTCGGTTCCCCAGCTACTGCCCGTAATGGTAACTTACTAGCAGCAGTGGGAATGCTTTTAGCTGTGGTCGTTACCTTATTAGACAGCCAGGTATTAAACTACCGAATGGTACTTATTGCGATCGCCATTGGTTCAGTCCTTGGTGCAGTTATTGCCCGTGCTGTATCTATGACAGCCATGCCGCAAATGGTGGGCTTACTTAACGGTTTAGGTGGTGCAGCTTCTGCTTTAGTTGCTGTGGGCGAGTTTTGGCGCTTATTACATTCTCCCCAAGCTGTCCCCCTAGATGCTACCATCACCGTCATCCTTGGTATCTTAATTGGCGGTGTTACCCTCACAGGCAGCTTAATAGCCGTAGGTAAGTTGCAAGGGCTTATTTCTGGTAAACCAGTACAATTCCCTCTCCAACAACCAATTAACGCCTTACTACTAATCAGCTTCTTGGTTTGTAGTGGCTTTTTACTCGTCACCCCAGAAAGCCAGCCCATTTTCCTCGCTTCTATCGCCATTTCTTCGGTTTTAGGAATTTTATTCGTCCTACCCATCGGCGGAGGAGATATGCCTGTGGTTATCTCCTTACTTAACTCCTTATCGGGTTTAGCAGCAAGTGCTGCTGGTTTTGTAGTGATGAACAATATGCTCATCGTTGCTGGGGCTTTAGTGGGAACTTCCGGCTTAATTCTCACCCAAATTATGTGTAAAGGTATGAACCGTACCTTAAGCAGTGTCCTTTTTGGTGCTTTTGGTGGTGGTAACACCTCTAGTACTGGCGGTGCTAGCGGCGACATGGGAGATCAAGTCGTCCGTTCCATTGGTGCTGAAGAAGGAGCTATGATGATCGGTTATGCTCGTTCTGTGGTAATTGTACCCGGTTACGGCATGGCGGTTGCCCAAGCACAACACGCTGTTAAGGAATTATCAGATCAATTAGAAAAGTTGGGAGTAGAAGTTAAGTATGCCATCCATCCCGTGGCAGGAAGGATGCCAGGGCATATGAACGTCTTGTTGGCAGAAGCGAATGTTCCTTATCCTCAACTTTATGATATGGAGGATATTAATCCTCAGTTTGACCAAACCGATGTCGCTTTAGTTATCGGCGCAAATGATGTGGTTAACCCTGCTGCCCGTTCTGATCAAGGTAGCCCTATTTATGGTATGCCCATTTTAGAAGTAGACCGAGCTAAAAATACCATTGTCATCAAACGTGGCATGAGTGCTGGTTTTTCTGGTGTCCAAAACGAATTGTTTTTCAAAGATAAAACAATGATGCTTTTTGGCAGTGCCAAGGATGTTGTTGGGCAACTAGCAGAAGAAGTTAAGCAGCTTTAATGCAATTAGATAGCAAAAGTTAAAAAAAGCTTAAGAATATCTTTCTTTACTTTTGCAGTACTCTTTTAATAAATAGCTTATTAGAGAATTTTATCATCTCAGAATAAGCTATTTTTTTATTGGAAAATATTCGCAATTTTGGTTAAGATATGTTAAAAGATATATGAGTTTTTATAAAAAAGTTATAAATCAGGAGATTTAAGTGGGTTACTCTGTTGAGGTAAATGGGGATAGTTTTCGCAGCGAGGTTATCGAAAAGTCTTTTGAAAAATTAGTTATAGTAGACTTTTTTGCTACTTGGTGTGGCCCTTGCAAACTGCTTAAGCCAATTTTAGAGAAACTGGTTAAAGAATATGATTTTGTCTTTGCGAAGGTGGATATTGACCAAAACCAAGACTTAGCAGACAAGTTTAAAGTAGAAGGAGTTCCTGATGTCAGGATTTTTAACAAAGGAGAAATGCTGCCAGGATTTGTTGGGGTTTTTCAAGAATCTCAAATTAGAGATTTGCTAGAGAAGTTAAATCTTACTTCAAGTTTAGAACAAGGATTAACCGAAGCAAAAGTCTCCGTAGCCATGGGAGATATGCAGGCAGCGAAAAGGATCTATGATAGTTTATTTGAGATGTATCCTGACCATAGTAGATTAGTTATTGAAGCTGCCAAATTTTTGATACGCTGCAATCAATTGGATGCTGCTAATAACTTTTTAAACCGAGTCAGTATAGAAGATCAAGAATACGCTCCTAAAGCCCAAGCCGTCAAAGCTTTGATTCAGCTTAAGTTAGAAGCTGACAATCCTGGAGAAAATGAATTAGATAAACTCTACACAAAAGCAGCAGGGCTTGCCGTAGCAGAAGAATATGAAAGGGCTTTGAAAATCTTTTTAGATATTGTGGGTAGGAGTCGTCAATATAAGCAAGATGGGGCAAGAAAAGCGATGTTAGCGATCTTCAATTTGTTAGGTAAAAAGCACCGTTTAACTCAAGTTTATCAACAAGAATTAATGTTAACTTTGTACTAACCTTCAACAATAATTTTAGCTATCATACCTGCACCACGATGAGGTTGGCAGTAATAGTCATATTCCCCCGCCGGAGCATCTTCTGGAAACTGGGTAGAATAGGATTGACCCGCGCTAAACATTAGTTTCGGATTAGAAAGCTGTCTTGATAAAGCACTATCTCCACTAGGTACTCTCCAAAAGACAACATTGTGAGGAGCCAGTTTGTTCATCACAAATTTAATTGTATCTCCTGGCTCAATAGTCAAGATTTCTGGGACAAATTCCAACTCCCCGCTATCGGTTCCCATTTTAACTGTGTAGGTTTGAGCTTGAGCTGGCTGAGCTGATAGAATAAAACTTGCCACAACAAGCATTAAGATCGTTAATTGTTTGAGTATTTTCTTAATCAACTTAATTGTTTCCTTTTTTGAATAAAATCAATCAATAAAAAACGGTAACAAACAGTTAATAAAAAAATCATCTGTCTGCACCGTTTCTGTTACATAGGTAGTTCCTTAATTCTTTTGAAACTTAGTTGTAAACCTTACCACCTCCCCACACTTTACCAAGTATCTTCTGTTGTACAAGAATGTGGCCAGCAATATCTTCTAAATCCTCTTCAGTAAGGTTTCTCATGGAGAGCCAAATATCAGATCTACTGGTGTTGGGGTGTATCTCTTTCAGGTCAATTTCCCCATCATAACTAGTGGGGTTTTCCATGTAATCAACCAATGCCAACACATTGTCTCGGCGAGGTTCAGCCCCCTCAAGGGCCTCTTGATTTAAGGTAACATTAGGATTGGTTTTTGTTCTGCCGGCGGCATGGCATTTAGAACAGGTGTTGCGAAATAATCGCTGTCCTTGATCAAGCTGTTTGGTACTGAAAACAACTTCTTCCCCTCCTTCATTTAAAGGTACTGTGCGGACACTTTCTTCTAGTTCATAAGCAGAAGCATTGGCGATACCTAATTGAAAGGTAAACAACAAAGTGGCTACAGTTACCCATAAAAGTCGCTTGAGGTTGGTTCTCCTCAAAAAAATTGGCTTTTTCATGATTGTTGGTTTTATACAGCAATAACTCAATCTATTTATTTCATCCCAGCTAGGATTAGCTGAAATAAGCACTTTAAAAGAGCGTTTTAGAATAATCTTCATAAACTAATGAAGTTAGTTTCTGCGATGATTGTCGCAAAATTCTTAACGAGCTTCGGCCTAGCTGTAAAGAAACTATAGACTTGTTCTCATAAATATCATGCCATGAGCGATGCTCAATGATAACTGTTCATTGTACGGCTTGCCGTTGCCGTTAGGCTTCATTGATAACTATTAATTTATGTTAAGTAGGGGCGACAAATAGATAAGGAATCATGAAGATTGACTACATTACCAATAACGGCAATGGCTGGTGCTGTGAATTTATTTTCTTCTACTTGCTTGACGATGGTTTCTAAACGACCAATTAGTTGCTGTTGTTCTGGCCTTGTTCCCCAACGTACTAGGGCAATAGGGGTTGTGGCCGCTAAACCTGCTGTTTGTAATTCAGAAACTATGTGGGGTAGGTTGTGAACGCCCATATAAATAACAATAGTTTCTGAACCTTTAGCGATTCCACTCCAATCTACTTGAGGGCGATATTTACCTACTGACTCATGACCGGTAACGAAGGTGACAGAGGAACTATAATTGCGATGGGTAACAGGGATTCCAGCATAAGCAGGGGCCGCAATTCCGGAGGTTATTCCTGGTACAACTTCCACAGAAACTCCTGCTGCTAACAAGTCTTGCATTTCTTCTCCACCACGACCGAAAACAAAAGGATCACCACCTTTGAGGCGTACTACCACAGCGTTGGTTTGGGCTTTTTCTATTAATAATTTAGTGGTTTCGTCTTGCAATTTTGAATGACGACCTCTCCTTTTCCCTGCATCAATACGTTCGGCACGGGAACCAATCATCCCTAAAATCGGTTCACTGACTAAAGCATCATAAATAACCACATCAGCGTGTTCGAGTAAAGTTTTCCCTTTTAAAGTAAAAAGTCCTGGATCTCCTGGCCCAGCACCAACTAAATAAACTTTACCTTGGCAGGGAGATTGCTTAATAGGAATATTTGCTTGATTCATAGAACAATTTTCATACTAGTTAAATATATCTATCTCTAATTAGCGATTAGCGATTAGCAAACATTAAGTTTTTCAGCAACTAAATCAGCTAGTTCAGTAGTTGTTCCTAAAGGTTCTCCTAAAAGGAGTTGGAGATGGGTATAATTGCTTTGTAGCTGTTGGAATTGGGTGGCGATCGCTTCTGTTATGCCGCCGTTAAAAAGGAAGTAAGGTAGGATAGCAATTTTTTGATGTCCGATGGCTTCTAAGGCTGTTACTTGGGCTTGTAAATTAGGTTCTACAGACCAATAAGCAACTGCGGCGTTTAAACTTGAAGCCATAGCTTTGACAGGTTGATTGCCTCCTAAGCGGCGACTTCCATGGGAAAGAAGAATTCTGGCTGAGGTAGGAAATTGAGCGAACTTATGAGCTAATATCTCTTTTAAATCATTATTACTACCGAGATAGGGTAATAGTTCGAGGTTGATTTCTTCAGGGATATTTTTCTGTGCCACAGCAATTTCATTCGGAATATCCTCTTTAACATGAACTCCAGCTAAAAGGAACATTGGTAAGATTTTTACTTGTTTTATTCCTACTTGTTGTGCTTGGAGAGCAAATTGGGTAATACTTTGATGTAAAGAAGTTTCTCCTAATTCTAAAACTGCTGTGGCTATTAAAGGAGAGGCAGTTTTGTTGAGTAAAGCTAAGGAGTTGGGTTGCTGCTTCTGTAACGATAGTGGAGGAGTATCCTGAACAACTAGCCCTAAACGCTGTTGAATAAGATAAGCTAGCCTTTGCCCAGCTATTTGTGGTCGAGGATCACGGCTACCATGAAATATAAGTAGGTATGCAGAAGATAATGTCAAGGTAGTTTAAATAAAAGTTAGTTTTTTAAAAATTTATCCTTTTATTTCAGGATATTCTGTATCAATGGTCAGTTATCAGTTATCAGTTATCAATGTACGGCTTGCCGTTGCCGTTAGGCATCAGTTATTAATGTACGGCCCCTAATTACCAATTCCTAAATTAACAATGACAGAAAGGCCTGATTCAGTTTCTCCAGATTCGGAGGTAGTTGGTAACAACAATTCTCATGGTGCAAATAATCAAGGTGATGAAGCCCAAGCCTCAGCCACAATTTTAGCTCGGCAAATGCCTGAAGGGCCTTTAGCAGTATTGCCCAACAATCAACTTATCTATCAAGGTGATCCTCTTAGTAAAGAAAAGGCTAATTCTTCTAAGTCTTGGATTATTCTCACTGCCGTTACGGTGATGTTGGTAGGATTGTTTTTGAATAATACTTGGATTGGGCTTTCTGGCAGCTTAGTTGCTCTGTTAACTTCTTTGGGAGTAATTCTACCTCCAATCAAAACATGGCTGTCTGAGAACCTGAGAAGCACTGAAGGAGTCCAATTAATTGCCTTTGTGGGTTTTATACTGGCTTCAGCTTGTTTGTTTAAGTTTATTGGGGTTTACAGTGCCATTAGTAACTTATTGCTGCAAATCAAGTGGGATGAGTTTGGTTCATGGGCAGAATGGGTTGGTGCTTTAGGGCAAATTTTAATTGCTGTTTTGGCCGTTTATGTAGCTTGGCAGCAGTATGTGATTTCTAAAGATTTAACCATTCGCCAAAATACCATTACCCAACAACAAACCATTGATGCTTATTTCCAAGGTGTCTCGGATTTGGCCCTGAATGACGAAGGATTATTGGAAGATTGGCCCCAAGAAAGGGCGATCGCAGAAGGAAGGACTGCAGCAATTTTAAGTGGTGTAGATTCTATGGGGAAAGCGAAGATTTTACGTTTTCTTTCCCAATCTAGGTTACTTACTCCTTTAATGCGCGATCGCCATTTAGGAAGACCAATTTTGGATGGTCAAGGTGGTTACGCAGAAGATCGTAGTTATGGTATTCGGGTAATTAGTTTAGGAGTTGTTTTAGCCGGGGCTGATCTGTCTAAAACAGATTTACGTTGGACAGATTTAAGCGAAGCAAATATGGTGCGTGCCAACTTGGCAGGTTGCGATCTAGTTAAAGCTAATCTCTGTCGCACGGTATTATACGAGGCCAATTTAGCAGGGGCTGATGTTAAGGGGACACGCTTTTTTTACGGCTCTATTAAAAGCGCTACTCCTCGTAGTCGTACCTCTGGCCCAATTATAAAACCGGAGCTTGCACAGGTACAGTAATAGAAAAAGCTAACCTCGCTGGGGTAAAAAGAATGAGTGCCGACCAACGCTATTATTGTTGCGCTTGGGGAGGAGAAAAAACCAGGGCAACTATTCCTGGAGGTTGTGAGGGAATTCCTAATAAGTTGGGGAGATGAGAGGGGAAGTAATTAAGTAACAAGTTAAGAACTTACTATTACTTGTTACCACTAGCAACTAGCCATTAGCCATTAGCCATTATTAATTTCATTCCATTCTTCTGCCGCATCTTTAACTGCATCCTTGACAGTTTTCTTTTCTAACATTGCTGCTTGTAAGTTTTCGTAAATCAACTTTTGGAGGCTGTTGAGATTCTTCATTGCTGGTACTAAAACCTTGGCATCATCAATTTGTTTAGCACTTACTTTGCGGGCATATTCCACAGAAGAAAGATTAGCTTCTTTTCCAGTTTGAGAAATATATTCTTCAATTCCTTCTTGGGTGGAAGGTAAAACGTTGGCTGCTTTAGCGAAGGCTAATTGGTTTTCTGTATTGGTGACAAAAGTTGCAAAATCTATAGCTTTTTTTGGTTTGCTAGTATCGCGGGGAATGACTAGATTCATCACTGCCACATTCTTTAAGCCAGTTTCTCCAGTGATTTGGGGTGCAGAAGCTGAAACAGCAGAAATTGCTGGGGCATTATTAGCGATCGCCTTTAAAAATTCTGCACCGGAAGAAAGCAAGGCGGTTTCTCCTGCTTGATAAAGTTCAATGGCGTAGCGATGTCCTTGGGTGAGGACTTCTTTAGGTAAAAGTTCTTGTTGATAAAGGTCTACCCAATATTGAAAAGCAGCTAAACCTTCTGGGGTATCAAAAGCAGCATTCCCTTCTTCGTCTACTAGCTTAACCCCCATTTGTACTAAAGATTCTAAGACTTCACCAGAATCATCGGGTGCAAAAGTAGCAAAGAAAGCATATTTACCTGTTTTGTCTTTAATTTGCTTAGCAAACTCAGCTAATTCTTCGTAGGTAGCTGGGGGTTTACTAACCTCGGCTTTTTCTAACAATTCTTGGTTATAAATAGTAACTCTGGTAGTTAAATACCAAGGAAAACCAAAACTAATATCTTCAATAGTGCTAGCTTGCCAAATATTTTCTAAGTAACTTTGTTTCACCTCTGGAGAAATGGCTTCATCTAAGTTTAACCAGGCATCCCGTGTGGCTAATTGAGAAGCAAAATTAGGATTGAGGTTGACTACATCAGGGGCATTTTTAGCTGATACAGCAGTGAGAATTTTACTCTCCATAGCCGACCAAGGTACATCTATCCATTTGACCTTGGTTTGAGGATTTTCTGCTTCAAAATCAGCGATTAAACCGTCAAAGTATTCGGTAAACTCTGGCTGTAGTTGCATTGTCCAAAACTCAAGTTCCTGCCCTGTTGCTGAATTTGGGCCAGGGTTACAGCTTATTAACCAGCTTATTAATAATCCCAATAGCGCCCATAAGCCCAGACGAGGGAGGTTTCGGATTTTGCTCATTTTTACTCAGATTAAGATGATCAATTATTTTAGTGGATATCCCAAAGCAACAGCATAGCCATACTGTTCTAATAACATTATGACGTGCAAACAAAAGGACGTACAATAAGCAGCTATGTTGCCTAAATTCAAGTTAAAGGCAGCTTTTCAGTAAGAATATAGGTTGATTTTATGAATTCTGATCGTCATCGTACCTACTGGCGGGCCAATATCGCTTTAATTAGAAACTTGTTAATAGTTTGGGCTTTAGTTTCTTTAGTGTTCGGTATTCTCCTCGTCCAACCCTTAAATAATATTCGCTTTTTTGGTGTACCTTTCGGTTTTTGGATCGCCCAACAAGGTTCAATTATTGTTTTTGTCGGGTTGATATTTATCTACGCTGTAAAAATGGATAAATTAGACCGCAAACATGACAACATTAAACATTAAACATTTTATTGAAAATTATTATGTCAGCAGTAGAAATTTGGACAACTTTATTTGTTGGTCTTTCTTTAATACTTTATGCCTATATTGGTTGGCGATCGCGGGTTAAGGATAGTAAAGGCTTTTTTGTGGCTGGGCAAAATGTCCCTGCCTTAGCTAATGGAGCAGCAACCGCAGCCGATTGGATGTCTGCGGCTTCATTTATTTCGATGGCGGGGTTAATCTCGTTTTTGGGTTACGATGGCTCAATTTATTTAATGGGTTGGACTGGGGGTTATGTCCTCTTAGCTTTGTTGCTAGCTCCCTATTTACGTAAGTTTGGTAAGTATACGGTTCCGGATTTTGTCGGCGATCGCTACTATTCTAATGGTGCTCGTTTAGTGGCGGTGGTGGCGGCGATTTTTGTTTCCCTAACCTATGTCGCAGGACAGATGCGAGGGGTGGGCATCGTCTTTAGCCGCTTTCTGCAAGTCCCTGTGGAAACTGGGGTTGTCATCGGCATGATCATTGTTGGTTTCTTTGCTGTGTTAGGAGGTATGAAGGGCATCACTTGGACTCAGGTGGCTCAATACTGCGTCTTAATTGTGGCTTACTTAATCCCAGCAATTGCTTTAGCTTGGATGCTTACAGGCAATCCTGTCCCTCAATTAGCCTTTACTTTCAGCGACATCGCCGACAAACTCAATGCCGTTCAAACAGATTTAGGTTTTGCTGAATATACAGCCCCCTTTGCCAACAAATCGATGTTGGATGTGTTGTTTATCACCATTGCTTTAATGGTAGGGACAGCGGGTTTGCCCCATGTGATTGTCCGTTTTTACACCGTCCCTGATGTACGTGCCGCCAGGTTTTCGGCGGGTTGGGCTTTACTATTTATCGCCATTCTATACACCACTGCCCCAGCTTTGTCAATGTTCGCCCGCTATAACTTAATTCAATCTCTCCACGACAAGCCTGTAGAAGAGGTACAACAATTAGATTGGGCAACTAAATGGCAGGCGACGGAATTATTACAATTTGAGGATAAAAATGGTGATGGACGTTATCAATTAACCCCGGATGAAACCAGCAATGAAATTATTATTGATCGGGATATTATTGTCCTTTCTACCCCAGAAATAGCTAAACTCGCCCCTTGGGTAATTGCCTTAGTTGCTGCCGGAGGTTTAGCGGCTGCCCTTTCTACGGCTTCGGGCTTATTACTGGTGATTTCTAGTTCCATCGCCCACGATATTTATTATCGTATTATTAACCCCGAAGCATCGGAAACAAAACGAGTTTTTGTCGGCAGAATTATGGTGGGTTTTGCTTTAGTTATTGCCGGGTATTTTGGCATCAATCCCCCCGGTTTTGTCGGGCAGGTAGTCGCCTTTGCTTTTGGTTTAGCCGCAGCAAGTTTCTTTCCTGCTATTTTCCTGGGCATCTTTGATAAACGTACTAATTCTGAGGGTGCGATCGCCGGTATGATTATCGGTTTAGCTTTTACTACTTTTTATATTGTCGGTGTCAAATTCTTCAACATGGAACCCTGGTTTTTTGGTGTTTCAGCAGAAGGAATTGGCACTTTAGGAATGATGATTAATTTAATTGTCACCTTAATTGTTTCTCGCCTAACTCCACCGCCTCCCCAAGAAATTCAAGACTTAGTAGAAGATTTGCGTACACCAGCAATCATTAACAAACAAGCATAATCTCGTAGGGTGGGCAAATAAACCGTGATCTTTGGGTAACTCAATTACAAAATTGCTTTGCCCACCTAATAACTATGGTGGGCAAATAAACAATCATCTTGGGCATGACTAATAACGAAAGTATTTTGCCCACCCTACTTTTTTTGTTGCTGAGTTTCTCGCTATTTTTGAAAGTTAGTGATAATTTCGCTAATTCCTTTAAGCAATACTCGGCAAAAGTAAGCTAAGGCGAGAATAGTTATTATGGTAGAATCGCTGTTGAAATTTGGCAAATCAGCAGGAGTTTCTGTTAGTAAGTTGGGGTCTTGATTAGTTAAAGTGTTGGCAGTTTCTTCAGAGATGAAAGTGATTTCTCTGGTTTGGTTATAGTGAATGATTTCTGTTTGAGTTTGTAACATCTTTTTCTCCTTTATTTGCTAACTAGCTTAGAAATAAATTGTTAGTTTGACTAGTGAAATAAAGAGAGTTAAGCAGACGTAATCTAGCCAGATAGCCAGAGTTAGCCAGAGTCAGCCAGTCAGCCAGAGAATCAATTCTCTGGCTGAAATATTAAGTCCGTTTAAACGGACTGGTTATTTGTTTGATTTACAGAACTATTGTAGGTTGGGTTAGGCTACAAAATATCTAGAGAAAAACATGATAACTTTGTCTTGCCGTAACCCAACAAAACCTCAAAGCAAAAAGCGAACTTTTTTTATCCTATCCTCACAGAAAATACCTCTAAGCAGAAGCAAGTAGAAGGAAAGAGAAACAAGGTGAAATGACCTTGCAAAGCTTGGTTAAGTAGCAAATAATATGCTTATTGAAACCAAAGTTATTTTTGCTTATAAAACCATGACACTATCAATTTATCTCGAACAGGAAGAAGCTTTCTTAGAAGCAATGGCGACTCGCTTCGGATTTCAAGGTAAGGCGAGAATTGTTTTTTTGCAACGCTTTCTTATGGCTAATAACGATTTGAACAATCAAAACTTAGCGGAAATTGTTGCTACTGATTTAATTGTGGGGACAAAAAGCGGTGATGCGGCACGTATTTTTAAAGATTATTTGAATAAAACTATTTGTCCGCAATTAGCTAAAGAGGGTTGTGATTTTGGTGAGGCGACAAAGGGGAAGTGGAAGATTGCCCAACATTGGTTACAAGGAGAAGTTTTTCCTCAATGGCAAGCAAAACAACCATCTCTTCCTGTGACAATTAAACAACTTTGGCATCGCTTAGTAGATTTGGCTAAGCCAGGTTTAAATATGGGACCAGTTTTAGCGACAGATATTTTGAATATGTGGGGAGAATACGAAGACTGTGTACCCTTGGGGAGTTCTATTAAGTTTGTGGTAAACTTACCTAATCCAGGTTATTTAATCTTATTAGAACAAGCTACTTCCGGAGATATTTATTGTTTATCTCCTTCGTTTTTTGCGCCGCGACCAAAGTTTCCGGCAGGGAAAGTTTCTTTGCCGCAATCAGGGGTATCGCGAAAGGCATTTAGAATTACTGGCAACCCTGGTACAGAGAAAGTTGTGGCGGCGATTATGCCAGGAAAGCCAGCTTTGAGTTGGTTGTTGGAAGGGGAAAGGAAACCTTTAATAATTAGGGAAAGTCATCTACAAGATTTGTTGTTTTGTTTGCAAAAAGAAAAAGCAGCAAAGATTTTTTATACGGAATATACAGTTACAGCTTAGTTTTTCTAGGGCAGGTAACTAATTTTGTTTGTGTTGAAGTACTAATTATTTTAAATCAGAGATTAAAGTTATGAGTGAACGGGAAATAAATGAGCAACGCTACCAAGAATATCTGCAATTGATTGGTGAATTGTTGCAATGTGATGATGGTAAAGAAAGTGAAATCTTGGAAGCGAATCAAGATTTATTGGATGCAGATTTTTTAACTGTAGTAGAACAGGTTGCCAATTATTTAACGAAAGAAGGAAAGGAAAATAATGCTAACTGGTTGCGTAACTTTGCTGCAAAATTGAGAGGAGAGACAGAAACTAATCCTTGGGAAGAGTTAAATCAACAGGTATTACGACTCTATCAACAAGGACAATACAACGCCGCTATACCTTTAGCAGAACAAGCACTCGACTTAGCTAAACAAACTTGGGGAGAAAACCATCCTGATGTAGCTACTAGCCTCAATAATTTAGCCTGGTTATACAAATCTCAAGGAAGATGGAGTGAAGCAGAACCTCTTTACCTGAATGCTTTACAACTAAGGAAAAAACTATTAGGAGAAAACCATCCTGATGTAGCTACTAGCCTCAATAATCTAGCCTTGTTGTACGAATCCCAAGGAAGATGGAGTGAAGCAGAACCTCTTTACCTGAATGCTTTACAACTAAGGAAAAAACTATTAGGAGAGAACCATCCTGATGTAGCTACTAGCCTGAATAACTTAGCTGGCTTGTACAAATCCCAAGGAAGATGGAGTGAAGCAGAACCTCTTTACCTGAATGCTTTACAACTAAGGAAAAAACTATTAGGAGAGAACCATCCTGATGTAGCTACTAGCCTGAATAATTTAGCTGGCTTGTACAAATCCCAAGGAAGATGGAGTGAAGCAGAACCTCTTTACCTGAATGCTTTACAACTAAGGAAAAAACTATTAGGAGAGAACCATCCTGATGTAGCTACTAGCCTCAATAACTTAGCTGGCTTGTACAAATCCCAAGGAAGATGGAGTGAAGCAGAACCTCTTTACCTGAATGCTTTACAACTAAGGAAAAAACTATTAGGAGAGAACCATCCTGATGTAGCTACTAGCCTCAATAATCTAGCTGGTTGTACAAATCCCAAGGAAGATGGAGTGAAGCAGAACCTCTTTACCTGAATGCTTTACAACTAAGGAAAAAACTATTAGGAGAGAACCATCCTGATGTAGCTACTAGCCTCAATAATTTAGCAATTTTGTATGCAGCCAGCGATCAGACTAAAAAAGCTTTCTCTTTAATGCAACAAGCAACCACCATAGAAAATAAGCTTATTAGTAACCTCTTCGCTGCTAGTTCCCAACAAACCCGTTTTGCTTACTTAAAAACAGTTAGAGGTAATTTTGAAGCTTTTCTCTCCCTGATCCTCAACCACTTAGCAGACAACAACGAAGCAGTAACCGCCGCCTTTAACTTAGTCTTGCAACGCAAATCTCTCACTGCTGCTGCCTTAACTGCCCAAAACCAAGCCCTTTATAGTGGACGCTATCCCCATTTACAAAAGGAATTTAGCGAATTGCGTCGTTTAAGTGATGAAATTGTCCAGTTGACTTTCGCGACTCCAGCAGAACAAAGCCATAACCAAACTAACTTAGTAGAGTTGCAACAGCAATACAATGAATTAGAAAGGCAACTAGCAACCCAAGTACCAGAAATTGCTTTGCAGGAACAAACCGTTAACCATGAAACTGTTCGGACTATTTTGCCCAGGGGAACTAGTTTAATTGAGTTTGTTTGTTTTAAAATCTTTGACTTTAAAGCCCCTGCTAAGGAAGAATGGCAACCTGCCCGCTACGTTGCTTTTATTGTTTCTGGTGGTAGCAAAACAATAGGCTTAGTAGATTTAGGAGTTGCTACAGAGATCGATAATTTAATTCAAACCTGTCGTCAATCTGTTGCTGTGGGGGGCAGGGTTTTAGAGATGTGGGATGAAGAAGCAACGGCAACATTTCCCTTCCGAATCTACAATCCCTCTACAGCAAAGGAACTCAGCCAAAAAATCTTTGCCCCCTTGGTTTTAGAATTAAAAGGACAAACTCAATTAATTTTTGCCCCCGACGGTGCTTTAAACTTGCTGCCCTGGCAAATTATGCCCCATCCTACTAACCCAGAAACCCTGTTGTTAGACAATTACCAAATTAGCTATCTTAGTTGTGGGCGAGATTTGTTGCGATCGCAACTTAAAACAGAACGTCCCGTAGCCCAACCTCTAATCCTCGCCGATCCTGACTTTGACCTCGATAACTCCAACCCTGACAAAACTCCTGCCACCAGCTTGCTAGATAGCTTAGATGGAGTTTTTGCCCCTGCCCCCGGCACTCGCTATTTAGGGGAAAAGGTAGCGACGATGTTGGGAGTTAAACCTTGTTTAGGTAAGGATGCTGTAGCAACTCTGCTGACTAATCATAAAGCCCCTCGCATTTTACTGATTGCGACTCATGGCTATTTTTCAGGGCTTAAACAGGTTGGGCATTATTGGCAGTTAATTATGGCTTTGTTAACTTCTCCCGACAAGGCAGATAGGATTTTAAAAAGTAACCAAAACTTGTTAGATCAAGAGTTACTTACGCAAATGGCAGAAGCAGTAACTTTGCTTCAAGAAAGAGAACAAGAAAATGCTGCTCAATACCTAAGAAGTATAACTGTCGCAATTACCGAACTACTGCAAAAATTACCTGAAGACAGACTCTCCAACGCCCCAGCAGAAAACCCGATGTTACGTTCTGGATTAGCTTTAGCGGGGGCGAACGCTTGGTTAAAGGGGCAACAACTTCCCCCACAAGTAGGTAAAGGTTTCCTCTTCGCCCAAGAGGTTGCGGGGTTGGATCTTTGGGGGAATGAAATCACGGTACTTTCTGCTTGCAATACGGCTATGGGAGATATTCAAGTTGGGGAAGGAGTTTTCGGCTTGCGTCGTGCCTTCGCGGTTGCGGGGGCGAAGACTTTAATTATGAGTTTGTGGCCCGTTCCCGACAAAGCAACTGCCCTGTTAATGGAACAGTTTTTCAGCAATCTACAAGCAGGTTTAGGGAAAGGGGAGGCGTTACAAACCGCCCAAAACTACATCCGCAACATCACTGTTAAGGAGTTGCATCAGTCGGAGTTAGGGAAAGAGGTTTTAGAAGAGTTGTTGCAACACAAAAAAGATGAGGTTAAGTACCAAGAAGATGATCTGCCCTTAAATCATCCTTTTTACTGGGGGGCTTGGGTTTGTCAAGGAGAGTATCAGATTTAGAGGCCAGGTAAGGCAAAGTTAATTTCCAAAGTTGTTTTTATGGCGATCGCAACATAGAGATGGGGAAGCTGGTTTGAAAACTCTCTGGCGAGGACTTTCTACCTTCTATCATCTACTCGAAGGAGTAAACCTTGCTTCCACATCTTAGTCTGGGCATACTTTTCTCCTACTTTGCCTTATAGACATCTTCGGAAAAGAGGGTTGACTAATCTGCGGTAATTGAAAAGCAATCGCCGCAGATTAATTCAGCAACGTCAGGGAGAGAAGTTAAATAACTTACTTCCCACTCCCCACCGGCATACCTAAAATATCTTCAATCTTAGGCATATCTTCTATAGGAATCACTCTACCTTCATCTTCAAAGTTAGCGATTTGGTTAAAGTTAAGATAACGATATAACTCTCCGGCAAAGGGGTCAATTTTCTCTTTGACAATCTCTAAATACTCCTCAACAGAAGGGATGCGCCCCAACAAAGCACAGACTGCTGCTAACTCTGCTGAACCCAAGTATACCCTTGCACCTTTACCCATGCGGTTGTTGAAGTTGCGGGTGGAAGTAGAAAAGACTGTTGCCCCATCTTCAACCCTAGCTTGGTTGCCCATACATAAAGAACATCCCGGCATTTCAGTCCTGGCCCCAGCAGCAGCAAAGACACCGTAAACCCCTTCTTCTCGCAAATGCTTCTCATCCATACGGGTAGGAGGACAAACCCACAAACGCACTTTAACCTTACCTGCTTCTAATACCTTAGCAGCAGCGCGGTAATGACCAATGTTGGTCATACAAGAACCAATGAAAACCTCATCAATCTTGTCTCCGGTGCATTCCGACATCAATTTAACATTATCAGGATCATTGGGGGCTGCAACAATGGGTTCAGTGATTTCATTCAAGTTCACCTCAACCACATCAGCATACTCGGCATCAGCATCAGCAGACATTAATTCAGGATTAGCCAACCATGCTTCCATTTTGGCAACCCGACGCATTAAAGTACGGGCATCAGAATAACCCCTTGCTGCCATGTTTTTCAACAGGGCAATGTTAGACTGCAAATACTCCTTAACTGTCTCTTCTCCCAATTTTATCGTAGAACCAGAACAAGAACGTTCCGCCGTAGCATCCGTAAGTTCAAAGGCTTGTTCTACTTTAAGATCCGGCAAACCTTCCATTTCCATAACTCTGCCGGAGAAAACATTTTTCTTATTCTCCTTAGCAACGGTTAACTTACCTTCTTGCATGGCTACATAGGGAATAGCATTAACAACATCCCGCAAAGTCACTCCCGGTTGCAAATCACCCGTAAACCTTACCAAAACCGACTCTGGCATATCCAAAGGCATCGCCCCTAAAGCAGCAGCAAAAGCGACTAAACCAGACCCAGCCGGAAAGGAAATTCCCAAAGGAAAGCGGGTATGAGAATCGCCCCCAGTCCCCACAGTATCTGGTAAAAGCATCCGGTTTAACCAAGAGTGAATGATACCATCTCCCGGACGCAAAGCAACCCCACCCCGCACCGCAAAAAAGTCTGGTAAGTTTTTGTGGGTGGTGACATCAACGGGTTTAGGATAAGCAGCCGTGTGGCAAAAGGTTTGCAAGACTAAATCAGCACTAAAACCCAAACAAGCCAACTCTTTTAATTCATCGCGAGTCATCGGCCCTGTAGTATCCTGGGAACCAACGGTTGTCATCAAAGGTTCACAACTTTGTCCTGGACGCACTCCGACAACACCACAAGCTTTGCCGACCATTTTTTGCGCTAAGGTAAAGCCCTTGCCTGTATCTTGAGGAGGAGTGGGGCGAATGAACAGGGGACTAGGTTCCAAACCTAATGCAGCGCGGGTTTTATCTGTCAAACTACGGCCAATTAACAGAGGAATACGCCCCCCAGCCCTAACTTCATCGGTGATGGTTTCGGGTTTTAGTTTGAAAGTAGAAATTACTTCCCCGGCTGCGTTGGTGATTTCCCCTTTGTAAGGATGAATAGTAATTACATCCCCGGTATTCATTTTGGTAACATCACACTCAATAGGCAAAGCCCCAGAATCTTCTGCGGTGTTGAAAAAGATGGGTGCAATTCCACCACCTAAAATATAACCCCCAGCCCTTTTATTTGGAACAAAAGGAATATCTTCTCCCAAATGCCAAAGTACCGAGTTAATAGCAGATTTACGAGAAGAACCCGTACCCACTACATCCCCAACATAAGCCACCGGATGTCCTTTTTCTTTCAACTTAGCAATAGTTGCCAGACCCTCTGGCATACTCGATTCCAGCATCACTAAAGCGTGGAGGGGAATATCTGGGCGAGTAGTAGCATGGGGGGCAGGGGATAAATCATCGGTGTTGGTTTCCCCAGGTACTTTAAACACCGTCACCGTAATTGCTGCTGGTAATTCCGGGCGAGTCGTAAACCACTCAGCATCAGCCCAAGCATCCACTACTTGTTTAGCGTAAGAGTTAGTTTCTGCAAGTTCAAGAACGTCATGAAAAGAATCATAAACTAAAAGGGTCTTACTCAAAGCTTTAACTCCAGCCGTAGCTAATTCAGCCTTAGCAGAAAGCAAATCTACCAAAGATTGTACGTTATAACCCCCCACCATAGTTCCTAAAAGCTCCGCCGCTTCAAGAGGAGAAATAAGCGGACATTTCACCTCCCCTTTCGCCACAGAAGTTAAGAAACTAGCCTTAACATAAGCTGCCTGATCTACCCCAGGAGGAACACGATCCCGTAACATCCCTAAAAGTGCTTCTTCTTCTCCTGATGGAGGATCTTTAAGTAAATCGCATAACTGGGCAGTTTGTTCAGTATCCAAAGGGAGAGGGGGAATTCCTAATGCAGCCCTTTCTGCAACCTGTTGACGATATTCTTTGAGCATTAAATTCTATCTCCTCTAAAACCTGGTTAAGCTAACTTCAATTTATTATCGGTCTAAGTCTTTTAATTTACGGAATAAGAAACTATTTTGTTGTTCATTAGACACTAAAAAAGAGCGAAACTCAACTTAAGGAGTCGCTCTTTTAGAGAAATTTTTTTCTTGACCTTAAATCTTACATTGATAAGGTTAACTCTTTTCCTTCTTCTTCTAATATACAAACCAAATTTTTATCACCATTAGCTTTAGCAACTTCCATGCGGTGTTCTAAGTTATGGCGAATATTGTTTAAATGGGCTTTGGTTAATTCCTGGGCAGTTTTTTGAACTGGCTTCTTTCTTCTTCTAATCTGTTGACGACTAAGTTTTACCAATTCAAAGGCTTTCCTGGCTTCTGTTTGGATTGCCGGATAACGATTGTAGCGAACGCCACGATACTGCAAATTTAATTTGGGGGCGAGTTGAGGAACGTGTTTGGGATAGTGATGCTTCCATTCCTTGCCGCGATACTTGCCCGCAATTTCCCCTTCGCTCACTTCTAAAGATAAAGGTTCGCGTTCGTAACTAACACCGCGATAGCAATATTTCATTTCTTCACCTCTAAGTGCTATAGATATTAAGCTTATTTAATGAGTATAGGTAATGCCGCGATAAGTAAATTTACCTGATGGTTTGCTACGAGTAGCACCTTTAACACGATGTACTCTCCATTCATGTCCACGGTATTTCCCACCAACTTCCCCTTCTGCAACTTCTAAGTCATGGGGATGGGAATTATAATTAATGCCACGGTAAGTAAGTTTCATTGGTAATCTCCAAAAATATTGTTTTGATGGGCATACCGCCTATCTCAATTTATTTCTGTATCTATTGTGACATTTCTGCAAAAAAACTGCAACTAATCAGAAAAGCTGAATAAAAACAAGGACACAAATGCTCAATCCACTTCCTAGCGAGGGATTAGAGTATCCTGCTTTTATTCCCTTGATACCAATTTATCAAGAAAGCTTAACTTAATCTAGTCAAAATGTATTTTTAGATACAGAAAGTAATTATTTCTTTAAAAAGCTCGACTTCACATTCTGTAGATAAATGAACAGAGTCAAGCTAATAGCTAAAAAATATTAATGAATTTCTTGTAAAATCTGTAAAGCTAACTGAGCAAAAGGATCATCTCCCAACCTTCCTAAAGCTTCTTGCAATACTTCCCAATCAATCTCTGTCCCTGCTGTTGAAGGAACTAGTAAACCTATGTGTAAAAGCATTTGTCGTAAATCGTCTCGCATTCGCTGCCGTTTGGTTTCTAGAAGCGACATAGTACGGCGTACGGAACGCTCTTGACGAAACGCTGTTGTTAAAGCGCCTGTTTCTGGGTCGTTATCCATCTAGATTATTCCCGTCTACCTTAAGGTATAAAAATACTGAACGAGTAAATTAATATCTTTATAGGCATTAAAAACGATTTTCTAGGGACTATGACCTCGTGCTTAAAAGAAGTTTAGATATATAAAAATAGCAACAACTTAATCTAGAGATAGTTACAAAACTTGGATCATCTCTAGATATAAGTTCACACATCGCAATATAAACTTTAAATTCAAGCAAATACTCGATGATTTAAACAAGGCATTTGCCGCCTCACTTGTTGAAGTCGTTCAGGATTAATTTCTGCGATCGCCACTCCTGGCTCTTCCCCCGCATCGGCTAAAATAGTACCCCAAGGATCAACAATCAAAGCATGACCGTGGCTTTGGCGCATTTTGTAGTGGATGCCAGTTTGGGCTGGGGCGATTATGTAACAGGTGTTTTCAATGGCTCTTGCTTGGAGAAGTACTTGCCAGTGATCCTTACCAGTGTAGGCAGTAAAGGCCGCAGGTACAAACATCAAATCCGCCCCCTTGCTAGCTAAATGGCTATATAACATCGGAAAGCGCACATCGTAGCAAACAGAAAGCCCGATGTTACCTAACTCTGGGGAAGGATATACCGGAGGCAACTTGCTACCCGCCATAACGGTACTAGATTCTTGATAAGTGTTACCGTCTGGTAAATCAACATCAAAGAGATGAACTTTTTCGTAACGGGCTAATTCTGTACCGCTAGAATCGATTAACAGAGCGGTATTGTATACCTTGTTATCCTTGACTGGAACTGGGAAACCACCACCCAGAAGAGTAATTTGGAAACGCTGAGCCATGGTTTTGAGAAATTTCTCAGTTGCTTGGGCGATCGCCTCTCCTTGAGCAATTTTACTTGCTTCTGTACCGAGGAAAGAGAAGTTTTCTGGCAAACCCACCAACTCAGCCCCACGGCGTACAGCAAGTTCGATCAATTCTTCTGCCTGAACCAGATTTTTTTCTAAATCTGGTTTACTTGTCATTTGAATGGCGGCGGCTAAATAAGATTTCATTTTTTTCTAGATGCCCAAGCGCTACAGACAGCTTACAAAGATTTTCAACAATGGAAATCAAGGTTAAATGCGACTTAGCAACAAATTTTCTGGAAAATCGCGATTCATCATTGTAGCAACAAATCTACCTTTAATCAGAAAAAACCCTCTTGGAACAAAGAAGGCTTTAAGCTAGTCTGTGAAAGCTGTCATCTTTAATAATTTATAATCCTACAGCACTTATTTCCTTTGATAGAGGATAAAAATGCTTTAAATCTTTATAATTCTTAAAGACTGTTTTGTTTTTTCTTTCTTTGTGCTGTGGGAAAACTATTTAACCTTAAATTGAGGAGAACTTATTGTAATGGGTGTAATGAGAGAAATAATCCAACAAGCCCTGAATAGTGGCTATTTGACCATAGAAGACGAGAATAGACTGAGACAATTTTTAGCTCAAAAGTATGATTACCAAGATTTTCTGGCTTTTATGACTCTCCAGCAAGCAGCTATGGAAGGTAAAGTCAAGCAGGAATCTCGCGAGGTAGTCTATGGTAACCTCAACCCCATGGGACAGCTTCGTCGTCAGCCTATGCCAGTTGCTTCATAAAATCAATCAATAGTTATTAGGTAATTGTGGGAAATTTCTAATTACGAAGAAACTTTTAGAGGTGTAAAGACTCTCAGGGGATCTTGAATCACAGCATTTATACCCCAGCGTACTGCTATAGAAATTTTGTCACCAAGTTCTTCCTTGGCTTTCTGTTGTTGCCGCTGCCAACCCTCTTCACTGGTAGCATAAAGAGCAGGCAAGCGGTTGAGAGCATAAGCAATGGCTTGATGAGGATTAATGTAGAAAGCTAGTTTAGCAGGTAGTTTCTGAATTTGCTCCTCTACTTCTTGCCGAACCAAGGGTTCTAAGGCATTACAATAAATGGAAGTAGGGGCCTTAACTAATTCACGAGATTCTTGTTTAACACCACCTTCCATAGCTGCTTGCTGCAATTTCAAGAAAGCATTGAAATCTCCTTGGTCATAACTTTGCTTCAAAAGCTCCCGTAAGCTATTTTCTGCTTCCACGCTTAGATACCCTGTGTCTAGTGCTTTTTGTACAATACCGCGAATAGTTGTCTGTTCCGGAAACACGGCATAACTTGTTTGAGTACTCATAGTTTTGCTACTAAAGAGTTAAGTTGGTTTAACACTGAATGCTCTGACTCAGTATAATCTCTACTTAGTATAATTGTTTTTCTCAGAAAAACACTGTGTATTTGCTGAAAAAATGGGTTTTCTCAGCCAAATAACTTATGTTTAAGAAATATTTGCACCATTTGGCTGAAATAGAAGCCAGTTTCAACTGCCTCGCAAGATAGATAAATTTTACTGAGGGATCTCACTCTCAAGACTGAAGAAATCATCGCTTGAGGGTAGAGGCAAAATTGAGTAATATTCTTCACAATTGAAATTAGAACCATTGCCATCAGACTTAACACAATCATGTCGGAAGGATTTTTGCTCAGTCGTATTTTACTTCGTTTCAACAAAGAAGACGAAGACTTAATCAATGAACTATCAGCAGCAGCTTTAACTCCTGACGGTAGTCTATGGGTGGGTTCAGATGAACTACTTGGAGTTGAACGCCTTTCCACCCTTGGTTCTCATATTTACGGTAACGGTCAACATTTTCATTTAGGAGATTTTATTAACCTTTTTAATACAGAAGATGAAATTGACATAGAAGGAATGGACTATGCCAATAACTATCTTTGGTTCACAGGTTCCCATAGTTATAAACGTAAAAAACCTAAAGATAAAAGTCCTGAGAAAGATATTCACAGGTTAAGCCAAGTTAAAACTGATATTAACCGCTTTTTATTAGGGCGTGTTCCTGTGATTGGAGGAGAATTAGTTAAGTCTTATTGCCCCTCAGATGACTCAGAAAATAAAGTTTCAGCAGCTTCTTTACAAAAGGTTGGTAATAGCAACTTACTCATAGAAGCCCTTAAAGAAGATATCCACCTTGCTCCTTTTCTTACTAACTCTATACCTTCTAAAGATAACGGTTTAGATATAGAAGGTTTGGCAGTGCAAGGAGATAAAATCTTTTTGGGTTTGCGGGGGCCAGTGTTACGAGGTTGGGCGATTATTCTAGAGATAGAAGTTGAAGAAACTCAAGCCGATACTTTAGTTCTCAAAGAGATTAGTAATGAGGGGAAGAAATATAAAAAACATTTTGTTTATCTTAATAGTTTGGGGATTAGAGAATTATGTTTTAAAGATGAAGACTTAATTATTTTGGCGGGGCCGACAATGGACTTAGAAGGAGTCATGGAAGTCTTTCGTTTAAAAGAGGTTTTAAGTCTCACTGAAGATAGTATTCATCATCCAGAATCAGACCAATTGGAAATGTTATTTAATCTTCCTTTTACCATCGGTTCTGACCATGCAGAAGGGTTAGCTCTTTATTCTTGTTTAGGGGAAAAAGATTCCCTTTTGGTAGTTTATGATTCGCCAGATAAGAGCCGAAAACCGAGCAAGAGAGAAATTTTTGCTGATGTTTTTCGTTTGCCATAGAAATCTAAAATTAATATAGAGGAAATAGCCATGTCAAATTCTGTTAAAGAGCAAATCACTAATGATCTTAAAAAAGCTAAAGAAGAAGGAAATGTAAGGACAGAACGTATTCGAGAAATTGTCAAAGCTGCTGTTTCTCAGGCCGCTTCTGAACTTAAAGAAGGCGCTAGCGAAATCCGAACTTTAGTTAAAGATGCCGTAGCTACAGTAATTGAAAATGTCCAGGATAAAGGAGAAAATCTTAAAGAAGATGTGACTGCTTCTTTAGAAGGTGCTATTGAAGGAGTTAGTAGTAAAAGAAGAGAAATTATTACTAAAACTCAAGCAGAAATCGAACAACTACAAGCGAAAGTTGATGCTGAGGAAGAAGAGTTACGCTCAGAAATTGATGGTGCTTTAGCGGAGGTAGAAGAAACCGGAAAAGATAACCTTTCTGGTGTTAAATCGGCTGTGGAGTCTGCGGTAGATAGCGTTAAAGATACTGAAGAAGTAGCTTTAATGCAAAAGCGTTATGCTCAACTTAAAGCTCAGTTGGCTATTGTACAAGCTAACTTATCAGCGAGGTATGGAGATCGTTATGAAGATGTAAAAAAATATTTGGATGAGGCTAAAAGTTGGTACGAGCAAGCTAAACCTAAAGCCGAAGAAGTTACTGGCAAAGTGAAGGATAAAAGTACCGACTTTGAAAATAAATTAGCAGAAGCCGGTACAGCTTTAGCGCAGAAAGAGCAACGCCTTAAAATTATTTTAAAAGAACTCTGGCGCTCAATTACTGAAACAGAAACAGATTCCCTTAAAAAGTAGTTTTTAAAAAGCTAATCACAAATAAAGGACAACCTACTGTAGGTTGTCCTTTATTTAATTTTATTTATCTATTTAATCAGCTATATGGCTTCGGATCTTGAGCCATTTTTTCTCCCTGCTTGACGATAACCCAAACAGCATGAATAGAACCAGGAAGCCAACCAAGTACAGTTAATAAGACATTAATTAATAAAGCTGTGCTAACTCCGCTGGTTAAGAAAACACCTAGAGGAGGTAAAAGAATACCTAAAACAATTCGTAGTATTAGTGGCATAAGATTATTTTTTTCATCCCTACTTTTATTTATCTCTAATTATCCTCTAAATTTCTCTATATTGACTTCTTTCTAGAGAAACATTTTATGAGGTTAAGACTTAAAGATATATTTTACAAAAGAAGTAGATTAAGGATTGAGAAAATCTTTCTTCCTGGAGAGGTAGGTTGTTTTTCCGCCTATTACAATTGAAGATAAATAGAAAAAAGAACGAAACATGATAGCCAAGCTCAGTTTGATTTAAGCTTAAATCTATCTACTTACGTTTGTCACCTATAAAAATCTTCATCGAGGAAAAATTTATGTTAGCAGCTTTTCTAACTTTATTAGCTACAGCCTTAAGTTTACTAGTAGTTGACTTAGCAGTCCCAGGGGTTAATATAGCTACCTTTGCAGCAGCCTTAATCGCTGGTGCTTCTTTAGGGGCCGTTAATAGCGTTATTAAACCAGTATTGTCAACTCTATCCCTGCCTCTTAATTTCGTTAGTTTTGGGGCGTTTACATTAATAGTTAATGGTATTTGTTTTTGGCTAGCTTCCTTATTTGTACCAGGATTTAGTGTTACTGGTATCTTAGGAATTATTATTGGACCAGTTGTTCTTTCTTTTGTTAATACTTTCATTCTTACCTATTTTGCTGAGAAAAATCCTCAGTTAAATCTTGGTGGTACAAGTCAAACTACTACAGATTCTTTACCTCCTCAATCTTAAGCATAAGGAATTACAAAAACCAAATATTTTGTAAGGTGGGCATTGCTCACTTAACTTAAGAAACTAAATTAGAGAATGCTATTCTCTAATTTTTTTGTTCCTAATATACCAAGCCAGAATACTTAAAAACAGTAATCCCATTGCCCCCGCAAGGGGATTTTTATCAACTCCTGTAACCCAAGGAGAAACTTGATTAGTGTAGGTAATTAAGCCACCAACATTAATGATGTAGTAACCCCAAATCAAACCGCCATGTATGCCTATAGATAGACCTAATTTCCCTTGTTGTGATCTCTTTGCCCAAACTAAGGTTAAACCAAGCAAAACTAAGGCAGGAAATTGGGGAAAAGTGCGAATAATTTCTGGAATTGGTTTAATAAAATGCAAAACTGCGAAGCTGAAACTATTAAGCCAAAGAGAGATTTTCAGATTATAATCTCGCTGCAATTCTGCTAACAGCCAACCTCGGAAAACTAATTCTTCTGCCGTCGCTACCAAAACAGCACTTAAAAATCCTTCAGCAATTATCCGCAATAAAAATACAGGAGGATTGGTGAAGGTAAGCCAGCCCAATATTCCTTCTAATATAAATAAACTGAGGGTTAAAAGTAGCCCCAGGCTTAAGCCATTCAAGAAACGAATACCGTTGCTTCGAGTGAATTCTAAGCCATAGCTTTTAATTATTTGTGGTTGCTGATAAACTTTTTTTCCCCACCAAGGCAGCAAAAAGAGAAACTCTATAAATAAGATTCCCATTGCTACTATGGTGAGTAAATTGGAGTCACTTTTTAAAGTAAAATAGATAGGTATAGCGAAAGGAAGCCAAATCAGCACCAAAGTTGAGAGGAAAACAACTAACCTAACTAATACTGGATAAGTGGCAATAGTATTTATTTTAAAAGGCAATTTGCTTGTACTTATAGATGATATTCCTTGCTCATTACTGTTGAGGCTTACCTAAGTTCCTGATTTAATTTAAGGTTGAAAGTTGCTCTCTTTAAAGAAGTAAAAAAAATCAGCCTTTCAACCTTTCAAACCAAGTGCTTATTCATCAGGTTCAATAGTACTCGTTAAGCCATTATTTTTTAGGGTTTCACAATAAAACTCAGCAGGCTCTAAAGCACAAGTAATAACTAAAGCTAAACCATTAGTATGAGCCTCCATCATAATATCTACTGCTTGGGGTTGAGTCATCCCACCTATGGTTGTCATGAGAGTTTGCACCACATGCTCCATACTATTAAAATCGTCATTATGAAGTAATACTTTATAGCGTGGTGCTGGCTTACGGACTGTGGAAGTTTTTTCTACTGTCGTTGTAGAAGGCTTTTCAATAGTTTCTGTGGACACTTTTAGCTCCTTATTGCAGTGCTTTTTGTTACCAGGTAATCTGGTAACTATTTGACATTCTTTAATATTCTAGTATGCCAAAAAAAGACAAATTTAACCTAAACTTCTGATTTTTGTAACCAACTAGAGATCCCTTCACTATCCACAGGACGAGAGTATAAGTAACCTTGTCCAAAATGGCAACCTAAAGCTTTCAGTTCCTTCTGTTGTGCTTGGGTTTCTATACCCTCAGCTACCACTTTTATACCTAAATTTAAACCTAAATTAATAATCGTTTTAACTATTTCCTTATTTTCTAGACTTATCTCTAATTGAGAGATAAAAGAACGGTCAATTTTAAGGGTATTAATCGGGAAAATCTTCAATCTACTTAAGCTAGAATAGCCAGTACCAAAATCATCAATGGACAATTCCACCCCTAATTTTTGGAGTAAAAAAAGCTTGGCAGTGACAGATTCTATGTTTTCCATAATCAAGCTTTCCGTAATTTCTAAGCACAAATTCTGGGCTTTCAATCCAGAATAATCTAAAGCTTCTTCAATTTCTTCAACAAAGTTTTTTTGAGCAAATTGTTTACCTGTCACATTAACGCTAATAGTTACCTGTTTATCTAATAGTCCCTGGCTTTGCCAAAGAAACATTTGTTGACAAGCTTGGCGCAATACCAAATTATCAATCTTGACAATTAAGCCAGTC
This sequence comes from uncultured cyanobacterium, assembly GCA_963793425.1. GTDB lineage: Bacteria > Cyanobacteriota > Cyanobacteriia > Cyanobacteriales > CAWCAG01 > CAWCAG01. The sequence continues at coordinate 2,004,968 of CAWCAG010000005.1, forward strand.
TCTTCGGCGAGGGGAAGAAAATCCTGGGGATAAATCAAACCCCGCTGACTATGTTGCCAGCGTACTAAAACTTCTAAACTAGTAACTTTACCTGATCTCAAGGAAATAATCGGCTGGTAATGTAGTTTTATCTCCTGCCTTTCAAGAGCTTTTCGCAAATCTGTTTCTAACTCCAGCCCACTAGGGAGATCAGTTTGCATGGAATTATCAAAAATTTCGTAACGGGCTTTACCTAAGTGTTTAGCTTGGTACATCGCCCTATCAGCATCTTTGAGTAAATCTTTGGGTTCTTTGTAAGGCTTACCCGTAGCACCATTATAGCTAAGGGCAATACCAATGCTAGCACTAGCAAAAACTTCATGTCCTTGTAAATGAAAAGGTAAACTCAACTGTTGTTGGATGTGATCAGCAACCCTCGTAGCATCTTCTACTTGAGAGATTTTGTTCAAGAGAATAGCAAACTCATCTCCACTTAAGCGGGCAACGGTATCCCTACTACTGATGCAGTCTTCAAGGCGTTGACTAATACCAATCAAGAGTTGATCCCCTACTAAATGCCCTAAACTATCATTAACAGCCTTGAAACGGTCTAAATCAATAAATAGGACAGCAAACACAATCCCTCCCTTACGTTGAGAATGAATAAGCTGACTTTGCAGCCTGTCCATAAATAAAGAGCGATTGGCAATGCCTGTGAGAGGATCGTAAAAGGCATTGCGTAGTAGTTGTTCTTCTACTTCTTTCCTTTTGGTAATATCTTCAAAAGTGCCTTCATAGTAAAGAAGATGCCCCTCACTATCTTTGACATTGCGAACATTTTCTGAGATCCAAATTTTACTACCATCTTGACAATAGGCTTCAAACTCAAAATTAGTAATGGACTCATTTTGCGCCATCAAAGCAATAAATTCCTCTCTTTTTTGAGGATTAATATAAAGTTGACTGCCAATATCCTGGATTTTTGCCATTAATTCTTGGGGGGAATTATAGCCCAACATCCTAGCGAAAGCAGGATTAACATCAAGATAGTAACCATCAGGAGTGGTGCGGAAAATACCCTCAATAGCATTTTCAAAAATACTGCGATACTTTTCCTCTGCTTCCCTTAAAGCTTCTTCTGTTTGTTTGTGTTCGGTAATATCTGTGGCAATACCATCGATCCGCACTGGAGTACCATCATTGCTGTAAATCAGACGAGTGCGATCGCGCAGCCAACGTATTTCTCCATTGGGGCGTACAATTCTGTATTCTACATTCATGCTGCCTTCCTGGTGCAAAGATTGCAATGCCCTCCTCACAGCTTGTCTGTCTTCTGGGTAAACTATTTCTATGCCTAAATTGGAGTTGTTAACCAAATCAGCAATGGGCCTACCATAGACTTCCTCCGCAGCAGGGTTAAGATAGAGAAGTTGGAAAGTTTGTGCCGACGCTGACCAAATAACATCTTCTAAGGAAGCAAGAATGCTATGCAAGCGTTGTTGGCTTTCTTGCAGGGCTTCTTCTGCTTGTTTGCGCTGGGTAATATCGGTAACAATCTCCATAGAGCTGTCGTTGGTTAAGGGAGTTCGACTAACTAGCCACCACAACTTATTGCCAGATTTTTGCTGAACTTGAATTTCATACTGTTGGGAAATACCTAGCTGACATTGTTGTCTTTTCCGGTTAAGTAAGCGGTTATCTATTCGGTTAACTAATAAATTTTTTTCCGGTTTACCAACTAATTCTGCTGAAGAATAACCAAGAATTTCACAATAGCGTCTGTTAACGAAATAGAGCCTTCCTTGTTGATCTGTCAAAGATAGCCCTTCATTCATCATTTCTATTAAAGTGCGATATTTTTTCTCACTCGTCCTTAACTCTTCCTCTGCTCGCTTGCGTTCAGTAATATCAGTAATTAAACTTTTTACTTCTTCCCTTAATAGTTGGTTGGAAGCAGAAAGATTGGCAGTTCTTTGTTGTACTATCTGTTCTAATTCAGTATTATCTAAAAGAGAATCTACTTCTTGAGGAACTAGCGGTTGATAGCGATTCCAAAACTCTTCTAATCGAGGCTCTTTCTCAATTAATTTTCTACGATCAGAACTAATTTTAGGATAGTTTTTCATCTCTGAAGCTAGTTCTGGATAATTGCCAGCCCATTGATGGCAGACTTTAATAAAAGCAAAAAGGTTAACTAAATGAAGATACTTTTCTTCTCCTAAAAATCGACGCAAAGCACTAGCACATTGTGAACTTTGATGAGGGTAAAGAAAAATAAATACTCCTACCCTTAACAAACTACTTTCATGCTCAGAATCAGTTTCAGGTAATTGGGAGAAAGAAGACTGTTTAAGTAAATGCAAATCTGTTTGTAAGGTAACAAAATCATGGGTAGCAGGTTCTTGAAGAAACTGGAGAATTTGGCTAGGGGAGATACCCAAATCATTAAGAATACTACAATGAAAAATTAAACAAGAAGCAACAGAACAATAACGAGACAAATAAGTACAAAATTTCTCTTTCAACAAATCCGGTAAAGGGTTCTCAACATAAGCAGATAAGGTTTGCTGCCTTAAACTAGCCAAAATTTCTGGATTGTCTAGGGCTGGAGCAAAGAAAGGAGGAAAAAGCCCTAGTTGAGCTTCAATCTCCGCCTTAATTTGTCTAGTAGTTCGCATAGGGAGGAGAGGGTGCAAATAATACTGTTGTTTCCTTATACCTTAGATTAGAAAAATCTTGAGGAAAGTTCACCAAGAAATAGCGATAAAATACTTAACATTAACTTTAATTAATGAAAACTGTGATTATGCAAACAGAGCAAGCTATTTCTAGCCCAGCAATTCCTGGTCAATACTGGCAATGGCGAGGACATACTATTTATTATCTTAAAGCCGGGGCAGAAAAAAGCAACCATCCCCCCTTATTATTAATCCATGGTTTCGGTGCTTCTACTGATCACTGGCGTAAGAATATTGCCGAACTCAAAAGTAATTTTGCAGTTTGGGCGATTGATCTTTTAGGTTTTGGACGTTCTACGAAAGCAAATATTGCTTACACCGGAGATTTATGGCGAGATCAAGTCAATGATTTTATTCAAGAAGTTGTTGGTGAACCAGTTATTTTAGTAGGAAATTCCCTTGGCGGCTATACCGCTTTGTGCGTAGCCTCCCAACGTCCTCAATCTGCTCAAGGGTTAATTTTACTTAATAGTGCTGGCCCCTTCACTGATAGCGAACCCCAGGCTAAAACAAGTTTTGCTCGTGAATTGATTGGTAAGGTTAGCCGCTCTATTTTGTTGCAACCTTGGGCTAATTATCTTCTCTTTAAATACGTACAACGCCCTGCAACTATTCGCAAAACTTTAGAAAAGGTTTATTTAGATAAAAGTGCGGTTACAGACCGTTTAGTGGCAGAAATCTATCGTCCTTCTTTAGATAAAGGTGCTGTGGATGTTTTTGCTTCTGTGTTTAAAACTCCTCAAGGAGAGAAGAATGATGTTTTATTGCAACAGTTACAATGTCCTTTATTAATGTTGTGGGGAGAAGGTGATCCTTGGATGAACTGTCAAGAAAGAAGCGTTAAGTTTCGGCAATATTATCCTAATTTAACAGAATATTATTTACAAGCAGGTCATTGTCCCCATGATGAAGCCCCAGAAAAGGTTAATAGTTTAATTAAGGAATGGGTTTTAGCTATAGAAAAGTAAGGGAATCGCGAACAGAAATGATAAAGTGAGATTGTCTATCAGCAATTAGCTATTAGCCATTAGCCATTAGCCATTCCCTAAATGAGTCTTCGTCAGAAAACCCTACTGCTTATTAGCCTTGTTTTGCTTGGCTTAATTGCTGTTTTATCTGCTAGTCTTTCGGCTATATTACTAAACAGCTTCACAAGGTTAGAAGAAAAGAACGCCCGCAAAAATGTCCAAAGAGTTAAAGAAGCACTATATGACAAGACTCAAGAATTAGCTAATTCAACCAAAGATTGGGGAGCTTGGGACGATACCTATGAGTTTATTGAAGATAAAAACGAGCGGTTTTTTCAGGGCAATTTAAGGGCAAGCACCTTTGCCAATTTACAACTTAATTATTTAATTTTATTAAATAAGACAGGACAACAAGTTTATGGTCAAGGTTTTGAGCTTGCCAAAGGAACAGAAATACCAATCACTGCTAGCTTAAGTAAATACCTTAATCCTGATAGTGTATTACTAAAACATACTAATACTCAAGATGTTAATGAAGGTATTATTGTTCTTGAAGACAGTTTACTCTTAATTGCTTCTCACCCCATTGTTACTAGTGATCATGAAGGGCCTATTCGGGGTAGCTTGATTATGGGGCAATATTTAAACCCAAGCAAGATCAAATCTTTAGAGAAGCAAACTCAATTATCTCTGAATTTATATTCCTTAGCCAACCCTCAATTAGCTAGTGGATTAAAAGAGGTAGTATCAGAATTAAGACAAACAGAAGAAAATTTTCCCGACAATCTATTAGAAGCACCCATATCAGTTGAACCTTTTAACAAAAAAGTTATTTTCGGTTATGCTTTACTGCCAGATATAACAGGAAAACCCGCAATACTTTTGCGGGTGGAGATGCCGAGAGAAATTTATCAGCAAGGTCTTAACAGCTTGAGCTATTTGATTATTTCTCTTCTTTTAGTGGGTATAATTTTTGGAGCCGGAACTTTATTTTTATTAGAAAAAGTTGTGCTATCTCGCCTAGCTAACTTGAGTCAAGATGTTCAGGAAATTGGTACTACTGGCGATCTTTCTTTGCGAGTACAGACCCTTGGCAAAGATGAATTAACCAGCCTTGCTACTACCATTAATAGTATGGTGCAGCGATTAGAAATTAGTAGTAAAGAACTAGCTTTAGAAAAAGATAAAACCGAAAATTTACTCCTCAATATTCTTCCTGAACCCATAGCCGGAAGGTTAAAAGCTCAAGAAGGTACTATTGCTGATAATTTTGCGGAAGTAACAGTGATGTTTGCCGATATAGTCGGTTTCACCACTTTTTCTGAACAAATGCCTCCAGCTAAATTAGTTCGTCTCCTCAATAATGTTTTTTCTCGCTTCGATGGGTTATTAGAAAAGCATGGTTTAGAAAAAATTAAAACCATTGGTGACTGTTATATGGTGGTTGGTGGCTTACCCATAGAAATTCCTAACCATGCAGAAGCGATCGCAGAAATGGCCTTAGAGATGTTAATAGAAATTGAAAAATTCAACCTGGAACAGGGTCAAGAATTTGCCATGCGTATGGGGATTAATACCGGCTCTGTCGTAGCTGGAGTTATTGGCTTGAAGAAGTTTGTTTATGACCTCTGGGGAGATACCGTAAACACTGCCAGTCGGATGGAATCCCACGGTATACCTGGACGCATCCACGTTTCTAGTACTACTTATGAACATTTGCAGCATAAGTATGAATTTGAAGCAAGGGGAACTATTAATATTAAAGGCAAAGGGGAAATGGCAACTTTTCTACTCATCAAGAAAAAATCAACAGTCTAGAGAAGTTAAAGAAACTCTAGAGATACAGGGTATTTCTCCTTAGATGGCTCTAATCTAATTGGAAGAAATTAAACACCCAAACTACCCTATTATTGTTTATGACTTTGAAAGTAGCTATCAATGGTTTTGGTCGCATCGGTAGACTGGTTTTTCGGGCAGGACTAAAAAATTCTGACATTGAGTTTGTTGGTATTAACGATCTTGTCGGGGCAGAACAACTAGCTTATATGTTCAAGTACGATTCAACTCATGGTATCTACTCTGGTCAGGTAGAAGGAAATGAAAAAGGTATCACTGTCGATGGACATTTTGTCCCTTGTACAGGAATCAGAAACCCCGCAGAACTACCTTGGGGAGAGTATGGGGTAGATTATGTCGTTGAGGCAACGGGACTGTTTACGACCCATGATGCAGCCTCAAATCACCTTCAAGCCGCCGCTAAGCGAGTTGTGCTTTCTGCACCCACCAAAGACCCAGACAAAGTAAAAACTATGGTGGTGGGGGTTAACCACCAAGATTTTGCTCCCCAAAAACATACCATTGTTTCTAATGCAAGTTGTACCACCAATTGCCTTGCACCCATTGCTAAAGTAATTGAGGACAATTTTGGCCTGGCAGAAGGTTTGATGACCACAGTTCACGCTATGACTGCCACTCAACCCACTGTTGACAGCCCCAGCAAGAAAGACTGGCGGGGGGGCAGAGGCGCACCTCAAAATATCATTCCGGCTTCTACTGGGGCAGCTAAAGCTGTCACTTTAGTATTACCGGAATTAAAAGGTAAGTTGACAGGCATGGCTTTGCGGGTTCCTACCCCTGATGTTTCTGTAGTTGATCTTACTTTTAGAACCCAAAAAGCGACTAGTTATCAAGATATTTGTGCTGCAATGAAAAAAGCAGCCCATGGTGAGTTGCAAGGTATCCTCGGTTATACCGATGAACCCCTGGTTTCTAGCGACTTCCAAGGTGATCCTCGCTCTAGTATCTTTGATGCAGGGGCAGGAATGGAGTTAAATAGTAATTTTTTTAAGGTTGTTTCTTGGTACGATAACGAGTGGGGTTATTCTAACCGAGTCATTGATTTGATGCTAACTATGGCGAAGCAAGATGGCATAATTTAGCACTCTGTCAATCTTTAATTTAAGGGTAAGGGGTAAAGAATTATCCCTCTGTTCAATATTATTATTGTAGCCAATCTTGGGCAAAATTTTAGCTACCTAAACTAACACTGTTTGGGTAGCTAAAAAGTATTATTTTGGTGCAAATTTTTCTCTGTCCAAGCTATATTGAGCAAAAACCCTCTGTAATTCTCTTAATGAACCAACCTCCTGTATTTTCCTTTAGACAAAAATATAAACGCCTACAACAGGAGATGATTTTCGGTATTGCCGCCCTAGCTGGTGTTTTCTTAGTTGGCACTCTCTGGTATTGGTTAGTTGAGGGGTGGGAATTTATTGAAGCTGTTTACATGACAGCAATTACTCTTTCGACTGTTGGTTTTTCAGAAGTACATCCTTTAGAAAATAAAGCTCGTATTTTTACTATTTGCTTGATTTTCATGGGTTTGTTTAGCTTCGGTTACATTGCTAATCGCTTTACAGAGGCGCTTATTCAAGGCTACTTTCAAGAAGGAATCAAAATGAGACAACAAAAGCTCTTGATAGACTCTTTAAAAAAGCACTATATAGTCTGTGGTTTTGGTAGGACAGGGCGACAGGTTGCTTTAGAATTTCAAGCTGAAGGCATACCTTTTATTGTGATTGATTCTAGTCTTGAGAAGATAGAACAAGCTCAAGAATTAGGTTGCATAGCGGTCTATGGTGATGCAACCCTAGATGAATCATTACAGAAAGCTAGTATCGACAAAGCCCTTTGTCTTGTTACAGTACTTCCTTCCGATGCAGAAAACCTCTACACTGTACTTTCTGCCAAAACTTTTAATCCTCATATTCGGGCGATCGCCCGCGCTAGTACAGAAGAAGCGGAACAAAAGTTGCAAAGGGCAGGGGCAGATGGAGTTGTTTCTCCTCATATTACCGGAGGAAGACGTTTAGCTGCTGCTGCTTTACGCCCTCAAGTGATGGATTTTGTTGATGGTATTTTAGCGGGTTCCGATAAGTCTTTTTATATGGAAGAGTTACGCCTAGATTCTGAGACTTGCCCTTATATAGATCAGACTTTAAGTCAAGCAAAATTAAGGAAAAAATCCGGTGCTTTAGTGTTAGCAATTCGCAGAAATGATGGCGTTTTAATTGTTGGTCCCACAGGGGATACTTACTTGCTATCAGGAGATTTACTCATTTGTATGGGAACTGCTGAACAACTAAGAACTCTTAACAGTATCCTTGATCCTATTAATTCTGCTCATCCAAGGTTGCCTAAGCATATTTGAGAAAAATCCTGCCCTTGTTGCATGACTTACCTGCTATTCATGTTTATGAGAAAATAGGCTTTATTCGTGAAGGTGTCAAGGGTGATCTCCTATTTTGGGACAGCAAGTATCACAATGCAATCATTATGAGTATACTGAAACCTGACTACGATAAATTAATATTTAATCATCAATGAGCAATAAAAAAACTGTTCCCTTTGGTTCCTGGAAATCACCTATCACCTCAGCTCTAATCGTTGCAGGAAGCATTAGATTAGGCGGCGTTGCTGTTGATGGAAAAAACCTTTATTGGTTGGAAGGGCGACCTAGTGAAGGGGGGCGCAACGTCTTAGTGCAACAAGATGCCCAGGGAAACATTACTGATATTACTTCTGCCCCTTACAATATTCGTACCAAAGTTCATGAATATGGTGGTGGTGCATTTTTAGTAGTTGCTGGAACAGTCTATTTTAGTAACTTTGTAGATCAGCGAATTTATCAACAAAAAATTGGCACTGAACCCCAACCCCTAACCCCAGAGTCCCCGCGACGCTATGCTGATGCAGTTTTAGATCAACAAAGGAATCGCTTGATTTGCGTTTGCGAAGAAAAGCTGGAAAGGCAAGCTGAACCCACAAATACTTTAGTTACTGTTGATCTTGATTCTGGGGAAGTGCAAACCTTGGTATCTGGTAGCAACTTCTATGCTTCTCCTCGCCTTAGCCCCGATGGTTGCCAATTAGCTTGGTTAGATTGGCAACATCCTAATTTACCTTGGGATGCCACCCAGTTGTGGATTGCGAATATGCAAGGAGATGGTTCTTTATCTGAGGTGCGATGTCTTGCTGGAGGGGAGGAAGAAGCTATCTTTGAACCTCGATGGAGTCCTGATGGTAAGTTGTATTTTGCCAGCGATCGCACAGGCTGGTGGAATTTGTATCGTTGCAATGGGGAAGGAGAAATTGAGGCTTTGTGGGAGATGGAGGCAGAGTTTGGTTATCCTCATTGGGTATTTGGTTTATCTATGTACGGCTTCCAATCCTCAGATAAGTTGGTTTGCACTTATTTCCAAGGGGGGAGAAGTTATTTAGCTAGCTTGGATCTCAATACTAAAGAAGGGCAAATGATTACTACTCCTTATACTAGTATTGATTATCTCCAAGTAACTCCTCACCAACTCTTCTTTTTAGGAGGATCACCAACAGAGTCTGCTGCGGTACTGCAATGGCAAGAAGGGGAGGTTGCAGTCATTAAAACAAGTAGTGATTTAGCCATAGATTCCGGTTATCTCTCCCTTCCCCAAGAGATTACTTTTCCGACAGATCATAACCTAACTGCCTATGCTTGGTACTATCCCCCGCAAAACAAGGATTATACCCCGCCACCAGGAGAACTTCCCCCCTTATTAGTGAAAAGTCATGGTGGCCCCACAGCAGCAGCTTCCCCCACTTTAAGTTTGAAGACTCAATACTGGACGAGTCGGGGTTTTGGGGTGGTGGATGTTAATTATGGCGGCAGCAGTGGTTATGGTAAAGAGTATCGGCAAAGGTTAGATAAACAGTGGGGTGTGGTGGATGTTCATGACTGTGCCAATGCTGCTCAATATTTGGTAGAAGAGGGTAAAGTTGATAGAGAAAGATTAGTGATTTCTGGGGGTAGTGCCGGAGGTTATACGACTTTGTGCGCTTTAACTTTTTTGGATATTTTTAAAGCTGGGGCTAGTTATTATGGGGTTAGTGATTTAGAAGTTTTAGCTAAAGAAACTCATAAGTTTGAATCGCGATATTTAGATAGATTAGTGGGGAAATATCCCCAAGAAAAGGATTTGTATGTGGCGCGATCGCCGATTCATTTCACCGAAAGGCTTTCTTGTCCTGTGATATTTTTTCAAGGTTTAGAGGATGAAGTAACCCCTCCTAACCAAGCAGAAAAGATGGTGACAGCGATTAAAAATAAGGGTTTACCTGTTGCTTATGTTACCTTTGCTGGGGAACAACATGGCTTCCGTCGGGCTGAAAATATTAAACGTGCCTTGGATGGAGAATTTTATTTCTATTCCCAAGTTTTTGGTTTCAAACCAGCAGAAGAAATTGAATCTGTGGAAATTTTTAATGGTTAGTTGCTAGTTGCTAGTTGCTAGTGGTCTAAGACTATAATTCTTTACTTGTTACCTAAATTTAACTCAAAAATAAACAAGGTTCTGCGATCGCAAATCCTTGAGCATAATTTAGACCTAAAGATTTTATATAAGTTAAAATTTCTTCATTTTCCACAAATTCAGCGATGATTTCTACTCCCATTGCTTGACCAATATTGCTAATTGCATTGATAATTGATAAATCTATAGGGTTGTTAGCATTTTTAATAAAATTACCGTCAATTTTGAGGTAATCTAAGGGTAGATTTTTTAAGTAAGCTAAAGAAGAAAAGCCGCTGCCAAAGTTATCTAAAGAGAAGCGACAGCCTAATGATTTGAAATCTCGCATTAATTCTGCTGTTTTACTGAAGTTACTAATAGCAACGGTTTCAGTGATTTCAAAACAAATGGAACGAGGGGGGATTTTATACAGAGTAAATTGCTCGTGGAGAAAATCTCTAAATTGTTCGTCGTTGATGCTGGCATTAGAGATATTAATTGTGTAGACAATTTCTTCTTGGGTTTTAGGGGGCAAACCACTGTTACAAAAAACCTTTATTGGGTCTACAAAAGCTTGAGCCGGGTTTAAAGGAGGGTCTACGGCTAAATAGCTAAAAATGCGATGAATGACCCAACAATCGATAGCAGACATCAAATTGTAACGTTCTGCGGCGGGGATAAAAGCCATCGGGGGAACCAGCTTTTCTCCTTCAACTAAACGCAGAAACAATTCATAATGTTTCTCTTGTTTATCCTTAGTAATTAAAGGGGTAATAGGCTGACAATATAAACAAAAATGATTTTTTGCTAGGGCTTCTGTGAGGCGAGATAACCAATGTATCTCGGCAACTTGCTGTTCCCCTACTTCTTCATTTACCGGGGCCAAACTAACGCGATTGCGTCCTTGATTTTTGGCGGTATAACAAGCTGTATCGGCTGCTTGTAAAACCTGATCTAAACTTTTTGTTTCTGAATTGATGGCCACCAAACCAACACTAACCCCTACAGCAAATACTTTGTCTTGCCAAGCGAAGCGAAATTCATAAATAGCTGAACATAAAGTATTCGCTAATTCTAAAGCTTTTTCAAGGGGGCATTGATGTAATAAAACTCCGAATTCATCCCCTCCCAGGCGTGCCAGAGTATCACTTTTACGTACCTTACTTTGCAACAAAACAGTAACTTGTCGCAACAGCTCATCCCCAGCCGCATGACCACAAGTATCATTAACAATTTTGAAGCGATCTAAGTCTAAATAACAAAGAGCGTGTTGATAATTTTTTATGTTGGCATCTTGTAAAGCAACTTCAACCCGGCGACTAAATTCCCGGCGATTAACTAAACCAGTTAAGGCATCGTGGTTAGCTTGCCAAGACATTTGTTTTGCCATATTGCGCTCTTCTGTGATATCAATAAATACCACCACAGCCCCCACAATTTCACCATCCCTGGCTCGAATAGGGGCGCTAGAATCATCTATGGCAAATTCCTGCCCTTGGCGAGAAACTAAAACTAGGTGATGGTCAGAGTTAACTACTCTTCCTTCTTTAATGGCAATTTCAGCGGGGTTAGCAGCAGGTTGGCGCGTGGTTTCCTCAAAAATGTGACATACTTCCCTCATCAATTTGCCTTTAGCTTCCTGGAAAGACCAGCCTGTAAGCTTTTGTGCTGCTGGATTAAAAGATTCAATTCTCCCTGCTACATCTGTGGCAATGACAGCATCCCCAATGGATGTTAAGGTGACTTGAGCAAGTTCTTTTTCTTGGAAAATAGCTTGTTCTAAGGCCTTGCGTTCGGTAATATCAGTTTGGGAACCAGCGAGGCGATAAGCTTTGCCGTGGCTATCCCAAATTGCTTGTCCTCGACAAAGCATCCAACGATAACTTTGATCGTGATGTAGAATGCGATGCTCGTTTTCTAGGTGAGAAGTATCTCCCCTTAAATGATTAACAATGGCGGCTTGTAATTCACCTGAGTCTTGGGGGTGGACACGATTAAACCATTCTTCTGGTTCCTGCCACAATTCTTGCTCACTACACCCCAGCATCCTCTTCCAACGGGGAGAAAAGTAGATTTGGTTAGTTTTAAGGTCCCAATCCCAAAGTCCATCCTTAGCACCGCTTACTGCTAGGGCATATCTTTCTTCGCTGCGTCGTAAGCACTGAAGCATTTGTCCCCGTTCAACAGCGTAACGCAAAGCCCTCATTAAGAAACTGCCCTGAATTTCCCCTTTAATTAAATAATCCTGGGCCCCTTCTCTTACTGCTTCTAGGGCGGCTTCTTCATCATTAAGACCGGTTAAGACAACAATAGGGGTTTCTGGTACAGCTTCATGGGTACGCCGCACTGTTGCTAGTCCCTGTTCATCGGGGAGAGATAAGTCTAATAAAATAATACTAAACTCTTCTTTGGTTAGCTTTTGTAGGGCTTCTGCAAGGGTTTCGACATGAACCAATTCCCAGTTGACATTGCTTACCTCTTCCAAGTGTTCTTGAAGGAGATCCGCATCAACAAAGTTATCTTCTACAAGCAGGATTTTTAAGGGTTCTGCAATCATATCATTTTTACTGGGAAGGTAATTTCACTACAGATAACCAAAAATCTTCAATTGAATTCACTACCTCAATGAAACGCTCTAAGTCAACTGGTTTGGTAATATAGCAGTTGCCATGAAGCCTATAGCTTTTGAGAACATCTTCTTCATCAGCAGAAGTTGTCAGGATTACCACAGGAATCGTCCTTAATTCAGGATCATTTTTGATTTCTGCGAGTACTTCATGCCCATTTTTTTTAGGCAGGTTTAGGTCTAGTAGGATAACATCAGGATGCACCTGATTACTGTATTTTCCCTGACGACGTAGAAATTCTAAAGCTTCGACTCCATCCTCTACTATATGAAGACTATTAACCAGATCGCTCTCACTAAAAGCTTCCTTGGTTAAATCAGCATCAGTAGGGGAGTCTTCTACCAGAAGAATTTCCCAAGATTCTTTGGGTATTGGCATAAAAGTGTTTTGGTTAATTATAATTACATATCTTGCTTAAGAAAAGGAAAAGAAAAGTAAAAAGCGCTACCTTCTCCTAATTTTGAATCTAACCAAATTTTACCTTTATGTCTCTCCACAATTTTTTTACAGATAGCTAAACCAATGCCTGTACCGGGATATTTACTACGACTATGGAGGCGCTGAAATATTAAAAAGATGCGTTCGGCGTATTGTGATTCGATACCAATACCATGATCTCGGATACAAAAATGCCAAGCTTGAGACTCTTTGGTAGCAAAGACGTGAATGTCAGGGGGTTTGTTGCCACGAAATTTAAGGGCATTACTAATTAGGTTTTGGAATAGTTGAACTAGTTGAGTTTTATCTCCGGTAATTGTTGGTAAGGTGTCATAGGTTATTTTAGCTTTTGTTTCAGCGATGGCGACTTTGAGATTAGAGAGGACTTCTTGAACTATATTTTCAGTGGCAACAGGTTGGAAACTTGCTCCTTTTGTCCCTACCCTGGAGTAGTTAAGCAAATCGTTGACTAGCTGTTGCATTCTTGTGCCACCATCAACAATATTAACAATGTATTTTTCTGCCCTTTCATCTAATTTATCTTTGTATCTTTTGTCTAATAGTTGAGCATAGCTAGCAACAGCCCTTAAAGGTTCTTGTAAATCGTGGGAAGCTATATAAGCAAACTGTTCTAATTCTTGGTTAGAACGGGCTAAATTATTGTTACTTTGTCTGAGGTTTTCTTCTGCTTGTCTACGTTCGGTGATTTCTGCTTGAAGTTCAGCAGTGCGGGTAGAGACTAATTCTTCTAAATGTTCTTGGTATTGTTGTAAGCGAATTTCCACTTGTTTACGTTCGGTTATATCTATACAACTTCCTAAAATTTGTTTAACTTCACCATGATCATTAAAAGCAAAAGTTGTATCTCGGCTATAAAGCCAGCGCCATTCTCCACTACGATGAATTGTCCGATATTCAACTTCTAAGCTGTCATCTTTTTTAGTACTGGCTAAGTTTTGGTGATGTTGATTAAGTTTACTCAGATCATCTGGATGAATTACCTTAGCTAATAATTTGTCTCCCATTTCTTTAATTTCTTGAGGAGAATAACCTAGTACATCTCCGATAGCAGAATTACTATAAATATTACGCTTTTCTTCTAAGTCATATATGTAGAGAATAGTGGGGGTGGTATCAGTGATTTGCTTGATTAAATACTGACTTTCTTTGAGTTTGGCTTCTACTTCTTCTCGCTCACGAATTTCTTGCTCAAGTTCACTCCAGCTTGGTAAAGATAAAGCTGAGGGAATTAATTTGATTAAAACAATAGCTGTGTAAACAGAAACTAAAGCAGTGAAGGCTTTCACCAGACCAGACAACCAATAGTCAGGATGCCAAACTGTCCAAACTTCCATTAAATGAGTAGTACCGCAAGCCAGAATAAAAGTACTAAATAAAAGAAGTATTCCCTGAAAAGGAGTCTCTTTTCGTTGGCGAATAAAATAAACTAAAAGCAAGGGAATGGAATAATAAGCTAGGGCAATTAGGAGATCAGAGATAACATGCAAGCTAACAAGATTAGTTTGCCAAAGGTAGCAGTGTCCGTGGGGAACATAGAAATTAAGCAGAAGCATATAGTTTTGGTTATTGCTGGTTAGTTATTGATGGTAAAGAGAAATAGAAAGAACTTTTTAATTGTTGATTGATTTTGGTTAACTCTTCTGTAGGATTAGTAACCAATCTTTCTCAGACTTCATGGTTTTGTTGCTATGTTGAAAGGCAAGCACAGAACGAAACACTTCAGTTTGAATTTGTTGGTAAAATAATCATCTAAGAATATTAAAAATATTTATTGCTCAAAACTAAAAACCTGATGAATCATCTTAAATCTTCTTTAAGCCCAAGCCTAGCCCCATCCGTTGATACTATCCTCGAAAAAGCTTTAGGAGGTGAGGATATATCTCCTGAAGCTGGATTATTTTTACTGCAACAACAAGAACCAGCAATATGGGCAAAAATTCGCACCACAGCAGATATTCTTCGGCAACAGCAAGCAGGAGAAATAGTCACATACATTATCAATCGCAACATCAACTTTACTAATATCTGTGAACAACATTGTAGCTTCTGTGCCTTTCGCAGAGATGAAGGAGAAGAAGGGGCTTTTTGGTTAGATCAAGAACAAATCCTCACCAAAACTGCTGAGGCAGTAGGGAGGAAGGCAACAGAGATATGTATGCAAGGGGGCTTACACTTAGGGGCGAAACTTAACGGTGCTTCTTTACCTTACTATCTTCAATTGGTAGAAACGATTAAAAATAACTTTCCTCAACTACATCTTCATGGCTTTTCTCCCCAAGAAGTACAATTCATCGCCAGGGAAGATCACTTAAGTTACGAAGAAGTAATTACCGCATTGCAAAAAGCGGGACTTGGTTCAATGCCAGGGACTGCAGCAGAAGTATTAGATGATGAAGTGCGGCGTATTCTTTGTCCAGAAAAAATTGATACGGCTACTTGGTTAGAAATTGTCACCACTGCCCACCGCTTAGGAATGCCTACCACCAGCACCATGCTTGCAGGGCATATTGAAACACCCCAACAGCAAATTACTCATTTAACTAAACTGCGATCGCTACAACAAACTGCGGTTAACCAAGGTTATCCTGCTCGTATAAGCGAGTTTATCATCTTACCCTTTGTCGGACAAGAAGCCCCTAAACCACTACAACACCGTGTAGGTAGGGATCAACCTATTCTTCAAGATAACCTACATTTAACAGCCGTAGCTCGTATCTTTTTGGGCAACTGGATACCCAACCACCAGCCAAGTTGGGTGAAATTAGGTTTGCAAGGTGCAACAGAAGCCTTGCAATGGGGTTGCAATGACATCGGCGGGACTTTAATGGAAGAGCATATCACAACGATGGCTGGAGCAAAAGGAGGAACCTGCATGGAAGTTGATCAATTGCAAGCAGCCATCACTTCAATAAATCGCCCCCATTGTGAAAGAACAACTTTGTATCAATTTGTGACGAGCTAGGGAGCTAGGGAGCTGGGGAGAAAACTATTAGCAACTAACCATTAGCAACTAGCCACTAGCCATGATCAATTATTAAAATTTCCCCCATAACAAATAAACCACTGCTATAATCCCCAGATTGGGTGGGCAATGCCTACAGGCTAAAATTGATAAATAGTAAACGATAAATGATAAATGATCTAGAGTGGCAGCAAATTAGTGGGGGTGTCACAGCCCCTAGGGGTTATCAAGCAGCAGGAATTGCAGCAGGGCTTAAACCATCAGGAGCAGAAGACTTAGCTTTGATAGTTTCAGAAACCGAGGCGATCGCCGCTGGAGTTTTCACTACCACAGAAGTTAGGGCTGCTTGTGTAGATTATTGTCGCCGACGTTTGCAAAAAAAAGCTAGTGCCAAAGCAATTTTGTGTAACGCAGGGCAAGCTAATGCTGCTACGGGAGAACAAGGTTGGCAGGATGCAGCCGAAACGGCGGAACTTTTAGCCAAGGAGTTGAAAATCTCCCCCGACGCTATCCTCCTCGCTTCCACCGGAGTAATTGGGCAGCGCATGGCTATGGATGCTTTTCGGGCGGGTATACCGAAATTAGTTGCGGCGGCTTCTTCTGATGGGGGAGAGGCGGCAGCTAAAGCTATTGTTACCACAGATTTAGTTACCAAGTCCATTGCCTTAGAAACTACCATCGGCGATCGCCCGGTGAGGATAGGAGGTATTTCTAAAGGCTCAGGGATGATTCATCCTAACATGGCAACCATGCTAGCTTTTGTTACCTGTGATGCCACTGTTTCTACTTCTCTTTGGCAGGAAATGTTAGCCAGGGCAGCAGATAAAAGTTTTAATCAAATCACAGTAGACGGCGATACTAGCACCAATGATACCCTCATTGCCTTAGCTAATGGACAGTCTCGCACTGCGGCCATTACGGAAATGGGAGCAAATGCCCAGAAATTGGAAGCAATGTTAACAGCAGTTTGTCAACACTTAGCCAAGGCGATCGCACGAGATGGAGAAGGGGCAACTTGTTTAATTGAGGCGCGGGTTTCTGGAGCAGAGGATGATCATGCCGCCCGTCAAGTTGCTAGAACTATTGTTGGTTCATCTTTGGTTAAATCAGCCATTTTTGGCCGCGATCCTAACTGGGGGAGAATTGCAGCAGCGGCTGGCAGGGCAGGAGTTACCTTTAAGCAAGAAAATCTCAAAATACAATTAGGAGATATTTTGTTAATGGAATATGGACAGCCTTTACCCTTTGACAGAGAAGCTGCAAGTAATTATCTACGACAAACTGCCGAGGGAAAATACTTGCAGGAAGATACAGTCTTCATTTCTGTATCATTGGGTAATGGTTCGGGTGAAGGAGTAGCTTGGGGCTGTGATTTAAGCTACGACTACGTGAAGATTAATGCAGAATATACAACTTGAAATATAGGGAGATGGGGGAATTTTTAATAATGGCTAGTTGCTAGTTGCTAATTGTTGTTGGCAGGGAATAGTATTATTACTCTACCTCCCTAGCCCCCCAGCTCCCCAACTCCCCATCTCCTTACCAATCCCTCCTATCTGTTGAACCATGGAAAGGTTCACCGGAAAAAGGTTGTACTCCAATAACAGGATAATAATCATCACTAGGAGAAAATATTCTCGCTATTGCTTCTGAGAGGAATTGACCAACGCTATCCAATAACTGATAAACTTTCATAGGAATTGCCTCATTCTGAATCGTAAAATAGCAACTGTCTTCAACAACAAACTTAAGAGAGTTGGTGATAAAATATCTAACAGTTTTGAATTTTGCTATTTCTTCTATTGTTAGCAGAGAATCTTCCTTAAGAGTCTACCTGAATTCAGTTTCGCAATACTAATTTGAAAGTCTTATTACTAATTACTTATTATTAACAATTGTTGGTTTTTCTTGAGGAAAATATATAGTATAGAAATTCCCATACTGCTGAGGTACATTTAGTCTATTTCTATATTTCCACTCTTCTACGCTTCTACTAGCAAAAGCGCAAAAACCCGCATCTAGATTGTACCTCACGCTTACTAAAATTGCTATATTTTTTTGTTAAGCTTGAAGAGGCAAAAAAAGTCTTTCAGTTCACATTAGATTGAGTGAACACCAGTAGTATATATACTGGGTTGATCAAGAGGGGCTACAGCAAGCTGGTAATATTACCAGCCATGATTAATGCTTGAATTTAGACCAAATACTTTGAGCGATCGCAGTGAAATCTCTCCTTTTAGTTAATTAGCTTTGTACTAATTAACTTAGACAGGAAAAGCAATTGATGACATTGTGCATAACCAAATAAATTAACAACTAGAGGCTCATCAATAACCTCCATTTCGCGATTTCAACTCCTTTGATATAAATGCCAGTTTGTGAATTTAGCCAAAATGCTTGAAAAGCACCAGGATGATAGTTTCAAAAATAGTTTCAAAATTAACCAAAATCACGGATGTAATAACAAATCTTTGATGAAGACAATAGGAGAATAGCTGAGTCGAGCTATGACTGTACCACCGGAACCGATTATGAGCCAAACAATCGCCTTAGCGAGGCCAGGAGTGAAAGCATGGAATGAGGCAAAAAAGCTTGATTCTCAACGAAACCTTAACTTTATCGGAGCCAATTTAATCAAAGCTGACTTAAGAGAAGCAAACCTCCAAAGAGCAAAATTTGCTGGTGCTAACCTCACAGAAGCAAACCTAATTGGTGCAGACTTAAGAGAGGCCGATTTAACAGGAGCTAATTTATCTTTAGCAACTCTCAAAGGCACTCGTTTAAAAAGAGCGGATTTAAAAGCAGCTAATCTCATTGAAGCAAACTTATTAGGCGCTCATTTACGGGAAGCAAACTTAATTGGTGCAAACCTTAGCCAGGCAAGCCTTATTGGTGCAGATTTCATGGGGGCAGATTTGCGAGGGGCCAATTTATTGGGAGTTAACCTTACAGCATCTCAATTTAGAAATGCTAGGTTCAAAATGAATCACGGCATTTCTGAACCCATGAAGCGAAAGTTGCTGCAACTAGGAGCTATTTTTGAAGATATCCATAGTTAATAGTTAGATATGGTTGTTATGCAGATAATCAAAATCTTTATTATTTCTCAGGTTATAGTTGCCTCTACAAATATGGTTCAAATTTTGAACTAAGAGTGACTATCAACAAAGTATTCCTAATTTACCAAAACCACAATACTTTTATAGGGACACATTGTGTCCCTATTTTAATGTTTGTTTTTGAAAGTAAAAAGCCTTCCTGCAAAGCCAAAATTCTCGTGCATTGACATCTAAAGCAGCATCGGCTGCAATCTCTTTTAAAGCAACTAATTCCTTTTCCCCTTTTGATAAATCATTTTCACCTAAGCTATGGCAAGGGCGAAGTGCTAAACTTCTTGAAGATATTCAAACTGGGGTTCAGGTTAAAGAAGTAATGTTTAATGATAAATGATCAATGTTTAATGACCGATGCGAATTTTACTGATTGAAGACGATGAAATTCTTATTCAAGTGCTGGTTAAATCTCTTGAAAGTCAGCATTATACAGTGGATATAGCTGAAGATGGACAGTTAGGTTGGGAGTATGCCCAAGATGGTCATTATGAACTGATTTTGATTGATGTTGGTTTACCAAGGTTAGATGGTGTTACTTTGTGTCAGCGTTTGCGTAGTGAAGGCTGTGCTATCCCTATTTTACTTATTACTGCTCAAGATGCTAGCGCTGATCGCATTAAGGGGCTTGATGCAGGCGCTGATGATTATTTAACAAAACCCCTCGATTTAGGAGAGTTGCAAGCTAGGGTTAGGGCTTTGTTACGGCGGGGAGAGGTTGCTTTTACTCCAGTTTTAGAGATGGGAGAATTAGTTCTTGACCCCAACAGCTATCAAGTACATTATAGAGAACAACCCTTAAAATTAACCCCCAAGGAATATAGTTTACTGGAACTTTTATTAAGAAATCCGGCACGGGTATTTAGTCGGGGGCAAATTATTGAACGCCTTTGGAATTATGATGATCCGCCCCTCGAAGAAAGCGTTAAGGCCCACGTTAAGGGGTTGCGACGTAAGTTGAAAAAAGTGGGTGTTGCAGATTGGATCGAGAATGTTTATGGTATTGGTTATCGCCTCAGTCCTAAACTGGCCCAGGAAGGAGAAAAAGCTGAAAATGCTTCTGTACAACAGAGGTTTGATGAGGCAATGGCTCAGATGTGGCAGCAATATCGAGGCTTGATGACTGAACGGTTGGAGGCATTGCAAGAAGCTGCTGCTGCGATACAGCAAGGTCAAGCTTCTTCGGAATTAAACTATTCGGCACAAAAAGCGGCTCATAAATTAGCCGGAGTGCTGGGTATGTTCAATAAAGAAGCAGGGACGAAGGTTGCACGGCAAATTGAAGACTTGTTGCAGGATAAATCAGAGAAAGTGCCTCAGCGAGGAGAGCAGTTGTTAGCTTTAGTGCAGCAGTTAAGGGAAATGCTAGAATTACCAGCTTCTTCTGCTACTTCCACAGCTAGGTTATTGTTGATTGAGGGCGATGAAGAATTAGGTTCTCAACTACAAGAATTAGCACAGTTGGTACAAAGCAGTTGGCATCAGGTTCCCAACTTAACCTCAGCAAGGGATTGGTTGAAAACTCAAGCACCGGATGTAGTGGTGTTGAGTGTAGCAGAATCTGGGGAATGGCAGGGAAGTTTCACAATCTTAAAAGATTTAGCTGCCCGCACACCCCCAATACCTGCCTTGGTTATAGCCTCAAATCCTGACTTGGTAGATAGAGTTAGTATAGCCCGTTGCGGTGGCAGCCGCGTTTTAGTTAAACCAACTACCGCGACTCAAATTTGGCAAGTTGTACAGCAACTGTTGCAAAGTTATCAAGATCAAGAAACGAAGATATTAGTAGTTGATGATGATCCTGCTTTCTTAGCTGCTTTGCAGACAATTTTGACCCCTTGGGGATTAAGGATAACAGGATTGCAAGAGCCGGAATCCTTTTGGGAAATACTCAATTCAGTAAAGCCGGATCTCTTAATTTTGGATGTAGAAATGCCGGAAATTAATGGTATTGAACTTTGCCAAGCAGTACGCACAGATCCCCAATGGCAAAATTTACCTATTTTATTCCTGACAGCACATCAAGACAGAGAAACAGTGCAACAGGTTTATAGTGCGGGGGCAGATGATTATATAACCAAACCGATTATTGGGCCAGAATTACTCACCAGAATTACTAACCGCTTAGAAAGAAACCGCATTTTGAAGAACTTTTCTGGTAAAGATGCCTTGACCCGATTGGCTAATTATCCCTGTTCTCGTATTGATTTGGCAACTTTGCTGCAACAGCAACCCAGTTGTTTAGCTGTTTTAACTATAGCTGAATTGCCAGAAATTAATCTTCGCTACGGACACCAAACCGGAAACCAAATTCTACAAAGTTGGGGGAGGTTGTTGCAAACTGCTTTTAGTGGTAAGGAAGTGGTGGGGTATTGGGGTTATGGAGAATTTGTGGTTGGTATTCCTGGTGTGAATAGCCAACAAGCGGGTGATCGCCTAGCAAGTCTTCTGACAACCCTCAGACAGCAAGTCTTCACTGCCCCAGATGGTACAAGGTTTCAAGTTACTTGTAATTGGGCAATCGCCCAATCTCCTCGCCAAGGAACAACTATTCAATCTCTCTATCAAGCTGCGATCGCATCTCAAGCTAGAAGCTAAAATCTTTATATCAAAAGCTAATGGGATAAAGATGGAAAAGGAGTTGGCACTATGTTAGACCATTTGTTAGACAACCGTTATCATGTCATCGAAATCTTAGGCTCTGGTGGATTTGGTAAAACCTATATAGCTGAAGACATCAAACGATTTGAGGCCAAATGTGTTGTCAAGCAACTCAAGCCCCAAGTACCTAGTCCAGAAATTTTAGAGGTGGCAAAACGCTTATTTGAAGCCGAAGCAAAGATATTAGGTCGTTTGGGTGACAACCCGCAAATTCCAGCACTTTTAACCTACTTTAGCAATGAGCAAGAATTTTACTTGGTGCAAGAATTCATCGAAGGCCATGAGCTAACTCAAGAATTGACCTTTGGTAAGCAATGGAGTGAATCAGAGGTAATTTCCTTTTTGATTGATATTTTAACTCCCTTAGCTTTTGTTCATCAAAACCAAATAGTTCACAGAGATATCAAACCTCCCAATCTGATTCGACGCAAGCAGGATAGCAAAATTGTCTTAATTGACTTTGGGGCGGTAAAGGAACTTTCTGCCACTCAAGTCCTCAATACCCAAGGACAAACAAGAATTGGCACAATTATTGGTACTCCTGGTTATATGCCCAGTGAACAGGTTAGGGGAACTCCCAAATTTAGTAGCGATGTTTATGCGGTGGGCATTATTGCCATTCAAGCCTTAACCGGGAAAAGGCCCCCTAGTGAACGTGGTCTGCCTGAAGAACTACAAAAAGACCACAATAGGGAAATTATTTGGCGTGGTCAAGTGCAAGTCAGCCCTGGGTTAGCAGCGATTTTAGACAAGATGGTACGCTACAATTTCCGTCAACGCTATCATTCAGCAGTAGAGGCATTGCAGGCTGTGGAGAAGTTAGCAAATCAAGCTGTTGCTCCTACTGAACAAGCTAGCTCCCCCCATGAATTAACTTTACAATGGCTCGAAGCCTCTCAATTAAGAACTCAAACCATTAGAGACGGTCAAGCCACTAAAAATCCCGGCACTTTTCGTATAGGGCGCGATCGCAACAGGTGTGATCTTGTTTTATCTTCACCAACGGTATCTGGTTTACATATAGAAATATATTTTAATCAACAACAGCAAAGCTTTTATTTAAGGAATCTACGGCCCACGAACCCCCCTGTGGTTAATGGACAATCTCTAACAACTGGTGAGGTACTCTTGTTTCCAGGTAGTCGTTTGCAGTTGGGTCAACAGGAACTGATGGTAAAAAAGATTATTCCTCAACAGCAGCAGTATTTACAGGAACATATACCAACGCCACTTCCTCAACCAGCCTCTCCTCAACCTCCTCAACCTCCTCAACCTCCTCAACCAATTCAAACAGCCTCACCATCCCCAGTTATTACTCCCAACTTTACTCAACAAACTCAACAAACTCAACAATCTCAACAAATCTCCCTCACTCCTTCTTCTCCCCGCAAATGGCCTTTGATGATCGGGGGTGGTGTTATTTGTGTTCTAGCTGTGGGGATAGGGGCAATTTTAGCTAATCCCAATTTTATGGGAACAATCTTGAATGAACCAGAAGTCAACAATGAACCAGAAATAACTCCGGAGGTAATTCCTAATCCAACTCCAGATGCCACTCCCAGTGTCATCCCTAATACCAATACACCAGAATCTAACTCAGAAAATTCAACTGTTCCAGATATTAATATTACTCTGTACCTTGCAGACGACCAATGCCAAGATTTTGTCCCCACATCTGCTCAAGTTTCCTCAAAGCAACCAGCAACCGAGGCAGTAGGTAAGCTGCTAGATTCTCAAAGAATTAGCAACTTTCAGGTAGAAACTCATCAGGTTAATATTAACGAACAAGGACTAGCCACTGTTGATCTACGTTTGGCTAGCAATTCAAGAACTATTGTTTCTTTGGCCTCCTGTGAAAGTTTTATTCTCTTCAATCCAATTACCAAAACTTTAACTAGCAACTTTGAGAGTATCAAAGATGTTACCTTTTTAATTAACGGGAAACCGTATTAGGAGTATGTCATGGATAAATCCCTCTAGGCAAATTCTTTTCCCTAAGCTAGGATGTGCCAGAACTGTTTTGTTTAGGAGTTAAACCAAGTGTCCTATGTCAACGGTACAATGATGCAGTTCTTTCACTGGTATTACCCCAGTGATGGCACTCTCTGGACTGAAGTTAAGCAAAAAGCAACTGAACTCGCCCAAGCCGGAGTTACTGCCCTTTGGCTGCCTCCTGCTTATAAAGGAGGTAGTGGGGGCTATGATACGGGTTATGGGGTGTATGATCTCTTTGACTTAGGAGAGTTTGACCAAAAAGGGACAATTCGTACAAAATACGGCACTAAAGAAGAATTTTTAACTGCGGTTAAAGCGGCGCAACAAGCAGGTGTGCAAATTTATGCAGACATCGTTTTAAACCACAAAGATAGTGCTGATGAAACAGAAGAAGTTTATGCCACAGCTTATTACGAAAATAATCGTAACTACAGAGTAATGTCTGATGGCAAATTAGAAAAAATTCAGGCTTATACCAAGTTCACTTTTCCTGGTCGCGGTGATAAATATTCCAGCATGAAATGGCATTGGTGGCACTTTGATTCTGTGGTTTATAATAATTGGCGACCGGGAGAATATCCCTCAAAGATTTACTTATTTGAAGGGAAAGGTCATGATGATTTTGTTAACTTAGAAAAAGGTAACTATGACTTTCTCTTGGGTTGCGACTTGGATATGCAAAATGACCAAGTAAGGAAAGAATTAGATTATTGGGGTGAATGGTTTTTAGAAACCACCGGAGTAGATGGTTTTCGCCTTGATGCTGTTAAACATATTCCTGCTTGGTTTTATGAGCAATGGTTAACCAAAATGCGAAACCATGCTCAGAAAGAACTTTTTAGTGTAGGGGAATATTGGGAAAATAATCTTGGTTCTTTGCTTAATTATCTTGATTTTACCGACGGCAAAATGTCTTTGGTGGATGTTCCTTTACATTACAACTTTCACTTTGCTAGTAAGGTAGGTGGTTCCTATGATTTACGCCGCATTCTTGATAATACCTTGATGCAAACGAAGCCAGAATTAGCAGTTACTTTTGTAGAAAATCATGATTCTCAACCCCTACAATCTTTGGAGTCTGTAGTTGAATCCTGGTTTAAGCCCCTCGCTTATGCTTTGATCTTGTTACGAAAAGAAGGCTATCCTTGTCTTTTTTATGCTGATTATTATGGCGCACATTACAAAGATAAAGGTTATGAAATTTGGTTAGATTCCCATCGCTTTTTAATTGATAAGTTTCTCCACGCCAGACAAAATTATGCTTACGGGGAACAATATGACTATTTTGATCATTGGGATATTATTGGTTGGACTCGTTTAGGAAATGGAGAACATCCCCAAGCTATGGCAGTAATTATGAGTAATGGTGCTGGGGGTTCAAAGTGGATGGAAGTAGGCAAACCAAACACAGAATTTTATGATTTAACGGAACATATTTCTGAACCTATTAAAACTAATGAACATGGTTGGGGAGAGTTTCGTTGCAACGGAGGTTCGGTTTCAGTATGGGTACAACGTTAAAAGCAATTAAGCAGCTTTGAAGAAACGAATAATTTCTCGCACATGATTGAGAACTTGACTATCTTCAGTTAGTTGGGCGATCGCACTTTGAGATTCCCTTAAAAGGCGTTGATGCTCGACTTCGTTACGGGCTTCTAATTGTTCTAATGTTGCCCTTAATTTGTTTAAGTTGTGGCGATTTTCTTGGGTATCACTTTTGATTTGAGAGAGAGGAGAGTTAGCTTGTTTGAGGTCAGTTTTGCTGGTTAAGTTTCTGATTTGTTCTTCTATAATTGTGAAGCGTTGACGTAGTTCTAAAACATCTTCTCTAGGATATTTTATTTCTCTACGAATCATAGCCAATCTTGCTGCTAAGTATTGATATCCCCGTATAGCAGGGCGCAAGGCTGTTAACAATAAAGTAGCTACTGAACTAACATAACCAACCACACTTATTCCTGCTGCGGCAAGAATATAAAGTGTCACAGCGGAAAGAAAATGAAGGGCGATCGCAACTATTAATGACCAACGAACCAGCTTTTTTACATAGCTGGTTTTTTGAGGTTCTACGGTTAAACCTTTTTCCTGGGAAGTATTGGCTTCTACTAATACTTCCCTCGCTTCAAAATAGATGTTCCAAGGTATAGTAGCAATCGCAATCAGCCACCAAAAACTCGCAATCCCAATCAACCAATCTGCTAAGTTTCCCGCCGGAATATGTAACCATTGTAAAATACCAAAAACACATAAAACCAAGAATCCTAAACCAAAGCTATAACCGAAATAAGGGATAAACATCTTTCTTATTTCCTTTTTCCTTAATGAAGCTGTTTTTTTTGATTGTGGATGATTAATTAGTTATTTTCTTAAAGGGATGTGATGATTTTTTAAGCTTCACATTCACAGTTGCAGAGAATTTTGTGGTACAATAGCTCTATCATAATGGGAGTGGTGGCTCTAATATTTAAACGCTAATATTCCCATTATGAAAATATTTTTTTATCATTAAAACAATACCATAAAATCAACCTTATTAACCTAATTTTTTAAATTAAATATTCATAAATTCCTAAAAAGACTAACAAAATTCCCGAAATAAGCTCCAACCTATGACCAGAATAATAAGTAGCAAATGCTTTGCCGAGAAATGCTCCTCCTCCTATCATTAAAAGGCTGGAAACAAAACTTAAACAACTAGTTAAGACTAAATTTAATTGAGCAATTCCTGCCCCTATTCCTGTACCTAAGTTAGTAATAGTTAAAGCCAATCCTAATATAGTCGCTTCTTGCCAAGTCATATTTTTGTTAGCAACATCATCAGAAAGAGTTTCCTGGTTTAACTGTTGCTTCACAATTTTGCCAATAGTAACTAAACCAATCAAAATTAAAATTCCACTACCAAGTTTATGAGCTAAATTTGGTGCGAAGAAATGATTAATTACATCTCCTAAAGACATAGAGGCAAATGTGCTAATACCAGATAGGAAAGCAATGATCAGGTTACCCACAAGGCCAACATTTAGTTTTTTGATGCCATAAGCTGTACCAACAGCCAAATTATCTATATTAGTAGAAAGAGATAGTATGATTGAAGCTATAATTGTTTCCATAAATTCTAAAATTCTTGGTGATTGATTACAATGTTTAATCATAAATGACAAACGATTTTCCTAAGCTAGAAACTGAAAATTTGCAATTGAGAGAATTACAACGTGATGATCTCCTAGCTATAAGAACAATCTTCAGTGATCCTCAAGTAACCAAATATCATGTTTATGAAACCACCACCGGACTAGAAAAGATTGATTTTATTATTCAATCTAGACTTGATGTTTGGTATCAAGGGCAGGGAATACCTTGGGTAATTATTAAAAAAGACGAGCAAAAAGTTATCGGTTGTTGCGCTTATGTTTCTATAGACAACCAAAACCGTGAAAGTAGATTAGTTTACGAACTAGCTAGTCAATATTGGCGACAAGGCATTATGACAGAAGCTTTAACAGAAGTAATTGATTTTGGTTTTAAATCCTTACAATTAAACCGCGTCGAAGCCTTTGTAATGACAGAAAATATAGCTTCTAGCAAACTATTGGAAAAGTTAGATTTTAGTTTAGAAGGTGTTTCGAGAGAAAAAGGTTTCTGGAAAGGAAAGTTTCACGATTTAAAGTTATTTTCTCTATTAGCCAAAGATTATCAACTCAAAAATAAAACACTATAATTCAATACCCCATCATACCAAATCCAGTTATGATATACTTTTTATAACTAGCTGAATATATTTCAGGAAAGATTTATTACTTATTACTTATTACTTATTACTTATTACTTATTACTCACTCCTCCAGCCGCCTCTCCAAAGCATTTAGAGAATCACTAAACTGAGGTAAATCTACATTTCCTGACATCATTGGCAACTTACCAAACTTCTCCGCAGCCCATTTCGCCGTTTCTTGTACTTCAGGATCAGGATCATCACAAGCCATTTGTAAAAGCCGATTTACTTGGTTAACCATGTCATAAACTTTAGTTAAATCCCGGATGGCATTTTTGCGTACTTCAGGATTATCATCCTGCAAAGACATGGCTAAAGCCCGATTAACTGGTTTGAGGGTACGGATGCTAATTTGGGAAAGGGCTTCTAAAATTAAACTACACTGCTGAGAATCAGAATCAATAATTAAATTAGATAAAGGTTTAACCGCCCTAGAATCACCTTTTTGGGCTAACTCCCAAATTGCTTGGCGGCGCTTAATCCTGTCGGATTCTTGCAAATCTTTGATTAATTCTTCAATACGATCTACCTTCGCTAAAGGAGATGATGTTCTTACTTGTAAAGCTTTTTGAGGTGCTGGATTTGGTATGGAATGATTTTCAGCGTTGCCATTACTGCTAGGTAATTCATGATTTTCCTGGGAGAGAAATTCTTCAGATTCTTCATCTGTTTCTTCTTCCCAATCTTCTTGAGAAGCCTTCTTAAAGCGAAGTAGCATCAAAACCCCCCCTGCTAAAGCCCCTAAAATTGCTAAGGCAGCAACAATTGTGAGTAACGATTTTCTGCTAAATCTACTTGGTGGGGGGGATTTCTCTGGCTGAGCATCTTTTTTGTCCCCAGTCTTCTTTTCTGCGATCGCTTCCCCAATTAGCTTCTGAGTAATTCCCCCAGCAACACCGTCATCTTTCAAGCCTTGCCCATCTTGAAACTTAGCAACGGCTTGCTTGGTTTTGAGGTTATATTCTCCATCGGGTTCTGTTTCAAGATAACCTAGTTCTTGCAGTTGATTTTGCAGGTTTTTAACCTCTTCTCCCTTATCCCCTAATTGTAAAAGTTCTGGTTTTGCTTCTTTCTCTTCTTCTTCTGTGGCTTGGGCTTGAATGAATGTATTTTGAGATACTTTCCCTTCTGTTTGTAGTGAACTTGCCAAAACCAATTCTGGTTTTAGACTATAAATGTTGCTAGAAAAGAAACCGAAACAAGTAACCCAAGTAGCAATTAATAAAGGGAAACGATAGCGAATCATAAACTCTCCGGCTGAAGTTGTGAGCCAGCTTTTTTTGGTGATGTGTACTAACAGTTATTAGCGCACCCATTTTAGATTACCCACCACTGTAACTCTTAGTCCTACTTAATTGAACATTAAACATTAAACATTAAACATTTATCATTATTGGCGCTAGCCTTGCACCCTGGCTACATTAAACATTTATGTAGATGTGCTGGGGGGTTTGATTGTTTCTTTTCCAGAAAAGTAGGAATTCAATTTTAGTGCGATTTCTTCCCTTTGATTAATTAAATAAATACTAATTAGTGTTAGGCAAACTCCTGCTGATTGGATGGGGCTAAGAATTTCTGCTAAAAAGAGGTTGCCAAAAAGCAAAGCAAAAATAGGAGTGAGAAAAGTTAGGGAGCTAATACTCGTCAGATTGCCAGTAGAAGCTAAATGGAAAAATAAAGCGTAGGCGATCGCACTGCCAAAAACCGTAGCATAACTCAAGCCTAACCAACCTTGGGCATCAATATTCACCCACTGCCCGGATTCCCACAATCCTGAACCCATAAATAAAGGTAATCCTCCCAAAACCATATGCCAGCCTGTGGCAGCCACAGGATCAGCATAACGACTCACAAAGCGAATTGTCACCGTACCTACTGCCATAGCCAATGCCGCTAAGAGCATTAACCACTGCCCGTTGTGCAGTAAATTTTCCAGATTTAATGATATCTCAACCCCAGTTCCTTGCCAAAGTCCCGAAATCCATTCATCAGGCAACCCAATTAAACTAATACCCACAATACCTAAAATTAAACCTAACCAGCCCCAAAGACCAATTACTTCCCCAAACAACCAACTAGATAGCAAGGCAACAGCTAAAGGCTGGGAATCAATCATCACAGAACCCAAACCTGCGCTAGTATTAACTAGCCCTTCAGCAAGAAAACCTTGAAATAAAGTTCCATCCACCAAAGCAAAAAAGCTAATCCACAACCAAGCTTTCCAGCCACGAGGTTGAGAACGACCTAAAATAAGACTAACGGCAATCACCAAAAGTCCCGCCGGTAGTAAACGCACTCCCGCTAAAAATAGAGGGGTGGTTTGGGGAATGACTCCTTTCATCGCTACCATAGCTGTTCCCCAAAGGAAAAAAGGAGAGATTAATAATAAAGAGGATATGGGGAGTTTAAACTTAGTAAGTACTGACTGCATGGATAATAAGTAAATATTGGCAGATTTTCTTTACCCAATGTTAACGTATTGTGTAGTTTTGTAAATAAAATCTATTTAACTTTCCCTCTTTCACCACTTAAATCTTTAAACATAATGATCTGGCCTTTTAAACCAAAACCTTCTCGACAAATCGCCCGCATAGAAATCACTGGTGCGATCGCCTCAGAAACCCGTAACCGAGTTCTCAAAGCGCTAAAAACCGTAGAAGAAAAGAAATTCCCCGCTTTGTTATTACGTATTGATTCTCCTGGGGGTACGGTAGGAGATTCCCAAGAAATTTATTATGCCCTGAAGAAGTTACGAGAAAAGCTGGTTATTGTGGCTAGTTTTGGTAATATTTCTGCTTCTGGTGGGGTTTATATTGGCATGGGGGCAGAACATATCGTCGCCAACCCTGGTACTATCACTGGTAGCATTGGAGTTATTCTCCGGGGTAATAATTTAGAGCGGTTATTAGATAAAATCGGTGTTTCTTTCAAAGTAATTAAATCTGGTCCCTACAAAGATATTTTAGCTTTTGATCGAGAATTAACCGAAGCAGAAGAAGTTATCCTGCAAGAGTTAATTGATGTTAGTTATAAACAATTTGTTCAAACAGTAGCCGAAGGAAGAAACCTAGCAGAAGACACCGTAAGAACTTTTGCTGATGGTCGTATTTTCACCGGGGAACAAGCTTTAGGCTTAGGAGTTGTCGATCGTTTAGGTACAGAAGAAGATGCCCGTTGTTGGGCAGCAGAGTTAGCCGGATTAGATCCAGAAAAAGCTAAATGCCAAGATATTGAAGAAAAGAAATCTCGTTTAGCACGTTTGTTATCTGGTAGCAAGCAAAGTTCTTCTAGTGTGGGCAAGGCAGTAAACTGGTTAGAGTTTGAACTTGCTACGAGTGGGCAACCTTTGTGGCTTTATCGACCTTAGTTTTGGGTGACAGGGTGACAGGGTGACGGGGTGAATTGTAAACTCTTAACCCTATTTTCTACAAATGATAAATGATAAATGATTGAGGATTTTGTTGTGGAATGGAAGGTACGAGGTATTCGTGGGGCAACAACTGTTTCTCAAAACACAGTTGAAGCAATGACAGAAGCGGTTAAGGAATTATTAGATGAAATTGAAACTCGCAACGAATTAGATCCAGAAGAAATTGTCTGTGCTTTTTTCACTGCGACTAAAGATTTAGATGCTATATTTCCGGCGGCAGTTTGTCGGCAACGCCCTAAATGGGATGATGTCCCTTTATTAGATTTCCAACAAATGAAGGTAGAAGATAGTTTGGAACGTTGTATCAGAGTTTTGATTCAAGTTAATAGTCCAAAACCTCAAAAGGCCATGATTCACTCTTATTTACGGCAAGCAACAAATCTTCGGCCAGATTGGAGTTTGGTGGAAATGGCTAATGGTTAATTGCTAGCAACTAGCAATTAACAAACTACGAAAACGATTAATCGCCGCAGCCAATTCAAAACGCCGAAACATAGCTAAATCTCCTTGAGGGAAATTAGTAATCACATCTAAACCTTGAGAAGCAATATCGGCCATAATTAAATCTAAAACCTCGGCTAAAGTTTTTTGTTCATCCAAATAATTCTCTTTGCCATAAACAATAGCTGCCGCGATCGCCTTTAATTGTCCCGCTTCAACAATTTGGCTTACTGCCCCTAAATCGATATCTTCCTTACCAAAAGCAATTTCATCGTCCCTAACCTTAAAACTCACTGCCTTTTTGCCACGACTGGGGTCAATGCTACTCCCTAAAGGTATTCTAGGAGTAATCTTACCAAAACCTGACCCTCCTTCTGCAAGACGCTGAGTCGCATTGCTGCGGCTAATTTCCTTAGCTTTAGCTGTCACATCAAAAGGAACAAAGTTTTCCATCGCTATAACCGTATCTGCCACATCAAAATAATCTCCGCTTCCCCCCATCACCAAAATTGTTGACACCCCACAATCTTGATTTAGTTGCTGCACTTTATCAATAAAAGGAGTAATAGGTTCCTTTTCTTTCGCAATTAATTGTTGCATCCGGCGATCGCGAATCATAAAATTCGTCGCGGCAGTATCTTCATCAATTAATAGCAACTTTGTCCCCACTTCCAAAGCCTCAATAATATTGGCAGCTTGAGAGGTACTGCCGCTAGCATTAGGAGTAGAAAAATTAGTAGTTGAACGTCCTTGGGGTAAATGATTAATAAAAGGGGAAATATCCACCCCCACAATCCCTCTACCATCTTCTGCCCGTATTTTAACCGCCGTTGCTTCTGTTACCACCAACTCCCTCCCATCCCCAGGAATAGAGTTATAAACCCCCAATTCCAAAGCCCGCAGTAAAGTAGATTTGCCATGATAGCCACCCCCCACAATTAAGGTTATACCTTGAGGAATTCCTGTACCAGTAATTAAACCCTGATTAGGAAGATTAAATTCAACCTTTAAAGAAGAAGGTGTTTGCCAGGGAACAGAATTATTTTCTAACGGACGCTCATCAATACCACTGCGTCGAGGTAAAATTGCTCCATCGGGAATAAAAGCAACTAAACACTTTTTCACTAACTGTTGCCGCAACCAATTTGCATCCTCAACAGTTTTTACTTGTTGTTGTATAGCTTGGGCATCCAAAGCAGAATATTTAAGGGTGCGATTAACA
This sequence comes from uncultured cyanobacterium, assembly GCA_963793425.1. GTDB lineage: Bacteria > Cyanobacteriota > Cyanobacteriia > Cyanobacteriales > CAWCAG01 > CAWCAG01. Next base: position 2,037,658 of record CAWCAG010000005.1, read on the forward strand.
ATTTCTGGGACATTTTCTAACAGCATTTCTGCTGCTTGGCGACCTAAAATTCTCCTTCCCCTAGCAGGTAATCCTACTAAAAAGCGTATCTCCACTTCCTGAGCATTAACTGTCGCGGCATTACGAGAAATGACTTCTTGTCCAAAACGAGTAATAGCAATTAACCCACTTTTACCAGAACCTCGTTGACAACTAAATCCTTGAACAAGTTTAGCAAACCGCCGAATTAAATAATCTTCTAAAGCAATTTTCCGACTCAAAGATTGATAAAGTTGACCAGGGAAATTAGCGATATTTTGAGGTACTTTAACCCGCAACTTACTAGGGGAGGCAAAAGGATCACCTTGAACGCGATCTACAATTAAGATAAAGTCAGGAAATTGGTAACTCCCTTCAATATCCCGATAAGCTTTGTAGCTGCAATTATCAAGTTGTAATAATTTAGAGTAAAGATTTTCGTGATTTTTCATCAACTTAATTGTTAGTAAAGGGGATAATTTAAGGTTTTATTATTTACTCTCCCATTGATGCTAGTGCTTTGCTTATTATCTGCAACAGCTGTAGTAAGCTCCCTTTGCTTAAGAAAATTGCAGGAGACTTAGCCAAGATTTAACTCCCTTTGTAGATCCTCAAAATCAACGCTGAAGACATCAACTTGTTCACGGGCAAGGGCAGCTAAAAAGTCTCTACGGTTAATTCCGGCAATTTGAGCAGCTTTTTCTTGGGATATTTCACTCTTTTGATACCAGAAAATGGCAGCAGCTAAACGCATTTCCTGTACAAATTCTTGGGGAGGAAGACGGCGGGTAGAGAAAACTTCTTCTGGTAGGTTGATAGTTATTTTTGACATGACGGTTATTATAAGAGATAAATTGCTTATTTACTTTCTTAGTAGCAATGACTGCAACCTTAATTCAAAGTCCAGATCGAGTCTTATTAGAAAATATTAGCTGGAATACGTACAAATCTTTAGTCCAAGACTTTGAACAACAGCCAGCAATTCGTTTAACCTATGATCAAGGTCGATTAGAAATAAGAATGCCTTTAGATCCCCACGAAACCTACAAGAAACTTCTAGGGCGCTTAGTAGAAGCATTAACAGAAGAATTAGGTGTAGAAATTCGTAGCTTGGGTTCGAGGACTTGTGCTAGGGAAGATTTAATACAAGGATTAGAACCAGATCAGTGTTACTACATCCAAAATGAACAAGCCGTATGGGATAAAGAACAAATTGATTTAGAGCAAGATCCACCTCCAGATTTAGCTATTGAAATTGATATTACCAGTAGTTCCATTAATAGAATGGAAATTTATTTGAACTTAGGTGTCCCTGAAATCTGGCGTTATGATGGGCAGTTATTGAAGATGTATGCTCTCAAAGACGGGCAATATCAACCTTGTAGTTGTAGCCTTGCCTTTCCCTTCTTAAAAGGTGAAGAGATTGAGAGGTTTTTGACTCTGAAGAAAACCACTAGGGAGAATGCTTTAATTAGTATGTTTCGACAGTGGGTGCGTAAATTGTAAAAAATCATTTCTTAAAACCACAACTCCACCTCCCAAATTTATAATCTTTAGTTATTTAAGATGAAATTACGCCCCGCTACTCCCAGCGATTTGACTCTACTGCAACACTGGGATAAACAACCTCACGTAATTTCCTCAGATCCTAATGATGACTGGGATTGGCAAATAGAACTTAACCGTAATCCAGACTGGAGAGAGCAATTAATTGCTGAAATTGATTATCGTCCCATCGGATGTATCCAAATCATAGATCCAGCCCGTGAGGATAGCCACTATTGGGGTGAAATTGAGGCTAATCTTCGTGCTATTGACATTTGGATTGGGGAAGAAACTGATTTAGGTAAAGGTTATGGCACAAAAATGATGCACCTTGCCCTTGCCCGATGTTTTGCTGATCCCCTGGTGACAAGCGTACTCGTTGATCCCCTTGCCAGTAACACTCGCGCCCACCGTTTCTATGAACGTCTTGGCTTCCAATTTGTTGAAAAGCGGCAATTTGATGATGATAACTGCTTCGTTTATCGCTTAAATCGGGTAGATTAGCTAGTAAGAAAGCACAATTGCATAGTCATCAATAAACCTCTCTCGTACCCCTGCTCCTTGCTATATAATCTTTGGTTACTAAGCTAATTTGAACACAAAGGAAAATAACCCATGCCAGAAGCAGTCGGAGTCATCCAAACATTAGGCTTTCCTGGAATTTTAGCAGCAGCAGACGCAATGGTTAAAGGGGCGCAAGTTACTGTAGTTCATTGCGACAAAGCAGAAAGCGGCAACTTCTTTGTGGCTATTCGTGGTAGCGTTTCTGAAGTTAAAATGGCTATGGAATCAGGATTAGAAGCCGCTACAGAAACTTTTGGTTCTCAAGTTACAACTCACTATATCGTTCCTAATCCCCCAGAAAACATTGTCGCTATTTTACCTATAGCTTATACAGAAGAAGTAGAAGTGTTCCGAATATGACAAATGCTGGTGATTCTTCTATATAAATGCCCAATGGTGCGTAAAGACCCGTAAAATTAAAGTTTAGGTTTTATTGCTATCTAATATTAAATTATAAAAGGGAGGGAACTCGTGACACAACAAGCAGTTGGCTCAATTGAAACAAAAGGTTTTCCAGGAATCTTAGCAGCAGCAGATGCCATGGTTAAAGCTGGGCGAGTTACTCTAGTGGGATATATCAGAGTTGGTAGCGCCCGTTTTAATATCAACATCCGAGGGGATGTCTCAGAAGTTAAAAGATCAATGGAAGCTGGTATTGATGCGGTGGAAAAAGTTGCCGGGGCTACTTTAGAATCTTGGGTAATCATCCCTCGTCCCCACGAAAACGTAGTTTCAGTTTTACCAATTGATTACAGTGAATCCGTAGAAGTGTTCCGAGAAGCGGTAGAAATGCCTAGGATGATAGGGCCAAATGGCGGCTTGCGAGGAAGGTAATCAATTATCAATGTACGGTTTGCCGTTGCTGTTGGGTATTAATTGATCAGTTATTAGTTGTTGACTTACGGCTTAGTGTTGCGATTGAGCATTAATGATAAATGTTCAATGTTCAATGTATTGGTTTTTTGGGGATCTTTTTATTTTCTCTTGGCTTGAGATTTTGGGGCTTGGGGCGTTTTGATGAGCTTGTTTTTGATGAAGTTTATTTTGCTAAATATGGCTATAACTATCTTCAACAAATTTCTTTTTTTGATGTCCATCCCCCTTTAGGAAAATACTTAATTAGCCTAGGAATATGGCTGCATACTTACCTTTTTAAGCAAGGGGATACAGCCGTAGCTTATCGTTGGTTAAATGCGTTCACAGGTTCTTTTCTGCCCTTAATTGTTGGTGGAATCGCCTATCAATTAACTCGCCGTTCTAGTTATGCTTTGATTGCTAGTTTCTTAGCAGCTACAGACGGTTTATTATTAGTAGAATCTCGTTATGGCTTAATTAATATTTATCTGCTGGCTTTCGGTTTGTTGGGGCAGTTATTATTTCTTCTTGCTCTCAACTTACCTCATAAACAGCAATTTTACTTCCTTTATTCGGGCATCTTTTTCAGTTTTTGCCTTGCTGTTAAATGGAATGGTTTAGGATTTTTGTTAGGAATTTATTTATTTTATGGCTTAGTCAAAGGAACAGAAAAGCTAAAATTCTCTTTACATCATTCTTTATGGCAACAATTAAGCAAAATAAATCTTTTAGATTTTCTTCTCAACTTCGCCATCATTCCTGCCTTAATTTACCGCCTCTTATGGATTCCTCATTTAGCCATAAACCAAGAGTTTGATTTTTGGCAAGTACATCAACAAATCTTTGGTTATCACAACAGTATCGGCAACACAACCACAACCCATCCCTACTGCTCAGCTTGGTATACTTGGCCTTTAATGCTTCGTCCTGTGGGCTATTATTATCAACAAGTTGAAAATTCTGTAGGGAATGTAACTATCTATGACGTTCATGCTATAGGAAACCCCTTACTTTGGTGGCTTTCTACTGGGGCAATATTAATATTATGCGTAGGTTTATTTGTACAATTAACAAAGTATCTGAGAAAGAGAAAAATTCATTCCGAAAACTTTTGTATCTCGATTTTTCTTATCTTAAATTATGCAGCCAACTTTTTACCTTGGCTTAAAGTAACTCGTTGCACTTATATTTACCATTATATGGGGGCTTCTCTCTTTGCTTTTCTTGCCCTAGCTTGGTTAATTGATAAATGTTTCAATAGTTCTCTAAGCCAATACAAATATTTTGGAGTGATTGCGATCGCCTTCATTTTTTGCGCTTATCTATTTTGGCTACCAATTTATCTTGGTTTACCCCTTTCCCAACCAGAATTTGCTACTCGTATGTGGTTATCATCTTGGCGCTAAATCATTAAACATTAAACATTATTGGCGCTAGCCTTGCACCCTGGCTACATTGAACAGCCATCACCTATTACCTATTACCTATTACTTCCCCAGCTCCCCATCTCCCCATCTCCCCATCTCTCCATCTCCCCATCTCTCCATCTCCCAGTAGGCGAGTTAGCAATTAGCCGCCCAATTAGACTAGGATCAAAATAGAGTTGTGAAAAAAAGTATCAAAAGGTGAACTATGTCTACAATGGCACTGACTCCCGATAACGTTGAACAAGTACTTGATGAAATGCGTCCCTATCTAATGGCAGATGGTGGCAACGTGGATTTAGTAGAAATAGATGGTCCCATTGTTAAATTAAGGTTACAGGGGGCTTGTGGCTCTTGTCCTAGTTCTGCTATGACTTTAAAAATGGGTATTGAGCGCCGTCTTCGGGAATATATTCCTGAAATTTCTGAAGTTGCACAGGTTATCTAATTGTTTTTTCTGGGCAGGGATAAGTACATCTGGAGAATTTTAAATTACTCCAAGGATGAAAATATACTCCTGTAGATCGCAAGGGTAGAGCAAATTGTTCTGCCCTTATTTAATATAATTATCATCAAAAATCAAACGCAATATTCTAGAGGATAGGCTCTTAAGATTGTGGTAAAATTCGTTGCCTTTGAAAATAGCCAAGATCCTGATTTCGCAGCAGTCATTAATATTTATCAGGAGGCTTTTCCGCTTAGTGAAAGGATTGCTAATTCTTGGGTTAAACAAAGAATTGACAACGGCGATTATAAATTATTTGTTGGCTATCAAGAAAAGCTGGTAGCTTTTATGGCTATACTTTCTCCTATAACTGATACTCAATTTGTTTTACTTGCCTACATTGCTACCCAAGCAAACTACCGCAATCAAGGAATTGGTAGCAAATTTCTCAATTATATTTTGCCAAAGTTGCAGCAACAAGAAAAATATCTCCTTCTAGAAGTAGAAAATCCTCAATATGGTGATGATCCCCAATTAAGAGAACGCAGACTTAACTTTTATCGTAGAATAGGAGCGCAGCAATTAAAAAATGTCAGGTTTGCTATACCACCTTTGGCTGAAAATTCACCTGTGGAAATGCTTTTAATGATTGCCCCTCCTTACCACCAAAAATCACTGTCAGAGAAGATAGTTAAAAAGATGATTACTTGGCTTTTCGTTGTCGGTTATCAAGGCTCTCCTGACAGCACTTTATTGACAGAATTACTTAACGAAGTTGAGGAGATTGTTGAATTAATTTGAAACAAATAATTTAAACCAGAGCAATTTAATAATGTCCTGCTTCTGGTAATATGAAATAGAAAGGTGGAGAAGTTAACTAAAAATCCTCTGCATTTAAACTTAGGTACATCAACACATAATTTATAGCAAACACTGAATGACTGTTCGAGTTCGCATTGCCCCAAGCCCCACTGGAAACCTCCATATTGGTACAGCCAGGACAGCATTATTTAACTGGCTATTTGCCCGCCATCAAGGTGGTAAGTTTGTTTTACGCATCGAAGATACTGATCAATCGCGATCGCGCCCTGAATATACAGAAAATATCCTTGAGGGCTTAACTTGGTTGGGGCTAGATTGGGATGAAGGGCCTTTTTTCCAATCTCAACGTCTGGAACTATATCAAACAGCAATTCAAACCCTGATTGATCAGGATTTAGCTTATCATTGTTACTGCACAGAAGCAGAACTTAATCAACTTCGGGAAGAACAAAAAGCCAAAAAACAAGCTCCCCGCTACGACAATCGTCACCGCAATTTAACCACCGAAGAAAAAGCCGCTTTTGAAGCAGAAGGTCGTCGTCCGGTGATCCGTTTTAAAATTGATGATGATCAGAAAATTGTTTGGCAAGATCAAATTAGAGACCAAGTTACCTGGAGAGGTAGCGACTTAGGCGGGGATATGGTTATTGCCCGTACCTCAGATCAAGCAGATTTTGGTCAGCCTTTATATAACCTGGCGGTGGTGGTAGATGATGTGGATATGGGCATTACTCATGTTGTTCGAGGCGAAGATCATATTGCTAACACTGCCAAACAAATTTTACTCTACGAAGCGATAGGGGCAGAAGTCCCGGAATTTGCCCATACTCCTTTGATTTTGAATCCAGAAGGGAAAAAACTTTCTAAAAGAGATGGAGTTACATCTATTGATGATTTTAAAAAGATGGGCTTTTTACCAGAAGCCTTAGCTAATTATATGACTTTGTTAGGTTGGACTCCTCCGGATGCCACAGAAGAGATTTTTACTATTTCTCAAGCCGCAGAAACATTTAGTTTAGATAGGGTTAATAAAGCCGGGGCTAAGTTTGATTGGGATAAGTTAGATTGGTTAAATTCTCAATATCTCCACCAAATTCCTGGGGAAGAATTAGTTGATTTATTAATTCCCTATTGGCAAGCAGCAGGGTATGAATTTGATGCAGATAAGGAACGTTCTTGGTTAGTACAACTTGCGACCTTAATTGCTCCTAGTTTAACTCGTTTAACCGATGCGGCCGAAGAAAGTCGTCAAATTTTTAATCCTGCTTTCTCTTTAAAAGAAGAGGCGATCGCTCAATTACAAAAAGAAGGGGCAACCGAAGCAGTAAAAGCGATTAAAACCGCTTTAGAAGCAAGCAAAGAAGAGTTAACCGAAGCTGATGCGAAACAACTAATTAAACAAGTAACTAAAGAACAGAAAATCAAAAAGGGCCTACTCATGCGTTCCTTACGGGCAGCCCTATTAGGTGAACTCCAAGGCCCCGATTTGATGCAATCGTGGCTATTACTTAATCAAAAAGGCTTGGATAAGGAACGTTTGTCAATGATGTCTACGACAACGGCAAAGCCGAACAATGATGCCTAACGGAAACGGTAAAACCTTACAATTATTCGTGTAGGGGCGACCCGTTTCCTTTAATATTATTAACAAACCAGAGTTTAAATTGGGTCGCCCATCAACTAGCAACTAGCAACTAGCAACTAGCAACTAGCAATTAGCAATTTTCCCATACTCCTGTTCAGTAAACATATCTTGAGTACTTTCTAAGCGATCTACAAAAAGTATGCCGTTGAGATGATCTAATTCGTGTTGAAAAATGCGGGCGACAAAACCTTCTAACTCCAGACGCTGTAAAATTCCTTCTTGGTTGGTATACTCTACTTCAATAGCTTGATATCGAGGAACCAAGCCGCGAATACCAGGTATACTTAAACAACCTTCCCAATCCTTGACCATTTCAGTAGAATGGCTCAGTACTTTGGGGTTAATCATGGCTGTAGGTTCCATTTCTGGGGCCTGGGGATAGCGAGGGTTGGGGTGAGAAGCAACAATAAATAAGCGGTAAGGTTGGCAGATTTGAGGGGCAGCAATACCAACACCATTAGTCAAAGCAGCCTTAGCAATAAGATCATCAATGAGGTTGTGGATTTCTTCCCTTTGAGGATCTTCGACTTGATTCGCTATTCGGCGTAAAAGAGGATTGCCCAACTGAGCAATTTTAGGAAGTTCAGCCATGAGAAAACAATTTGTCTATCAATTAAGAACTATTTTTATTGTGGCTTAATTGTTTAGTTTCGCCCATCGTTAAGCAAAAACCGTGAATATAGCCCCGGAAAAGCTTTGGAGGCAAGTATTAAAACGCCTTCAGCAACAGCTAAGTCAACCAACTTTTGATACTTGGATTAAACCGACTCAGATTCAAGAGTTAGATGATAACCATGCCGTTATTGCTACCCCTAATCCTTTTGCTCGTAATTGGTTACAAAAACATTACATTAATACTATTGCTGAGGTGATAGAAGATATCCTCGGCCATCCTGTAGAAATTAAACTTGTTGCCGCCAAAGGAGATAATGTTTATGCCGGGGTTAAAAAGGATATTGCTTGGTCGATGCCTGTTACCAATGGTAAAAAGGAGGGTAATCGCGGCCAAAAAACGACTGAGTTAAACCCAAAATATGTCTTTTCTCGCTTTGTGGTGGGGGCAAATAATCGTATGGCCCATGCGGCTTCCCTTGCGGTGGCAGAAGCCCCTGGCAGGGAATTTAACCCCTTGTTTCTGTGCGGAGGGGTTGGTTTAGGTAAGACCCATTTAATGCAGGCTATTGGGCATTATCGCTTGGATATCCATCAGGAGGCTAAAGTTTTTTATGTTTCTACAGAACAGTTTACTAATGATTTAATTGCTGCTATTCGCCAAGATAGTATGGAAAGTTTCCGCGAACATTATCGCGCAGCGGATGTATTGTTGGTGGATGATATTCAGTTTATTGAAGGGAAAGAATATACTCAAGAAGAATTTTTCCACACTTTTAATACCCTCCACGAGTCAGGAAAACAAGTTGTAATCGCTTCAGATCGTCCTCCCAATCTGATTCCCAGTTTACAAGAAAGATTATGTTCTCGTTTTTCCATGGGCTTAATTGCGGATATTCAAGCACCAGATTTTGAAACTAGGGTAGCAATTCTGCAAAAAAAGGCAGAATATGAACGGATGCGTTTACCCAGGGAAGTAATTGAATATATTGCCAACAATTTTACTTCTAATATTCGCCAGTTAGAAGGGGCTTTAATTCGGGCAGTGGCTTATATTTCCATTTCTGGCTTACCGATGCAGGTAGAAAATATTGCCCACATTTTAAATCCTCCTGTAGAAAAGGTGGTTGTCTCCCCAGAAGCAATTTTACATACCGTCGCTGATACTATGAATATTCCGGTTGAAGATTTAAAAGGTGTTTCCCGCCGTCGAGAAATTAGTACCGCCAGACAAATCGCTATGTATTTAATGCGACAACATACAGATTTAAGTTTGCCTAGAATTGGTGAAGAGTTTGGGGGGAAAGACCACACTACGGTTATGTATAGTTGTGAAAAAATCACTCAACTACAGAAGAAAGATGCTAACTTAAATAGAACTCTACGACAGTTAAGCGATCGCCTCAATTTATCTGGACAATAATTGCTTAGATTAAGCTCTAAGTATAAATACCCTGTGGAAAAATAAAGGCGTTTTTCCACAGTTTTTCCACAGCTATTGTTTTAATAGCTGCTTCTGTTTGCGTTTCACTATTGCAATACCAAAAGCACTTAAGGATAATAAGCCTAGCAAAGAATTTGGTTCAGGTACATCAGTAGGTTTTGTTGAAGGGACTGTAGTAGCTAGTGATGCAGCACCAGCAATACCACCAGTGCCACCTGTCACTAACTTATCAAAAGTACCTACTCCTGTGTTTAAATCAATAATAATCTGTTGTCGGTTGAATGTATAACCGTACAAAGTGCCAGCTTCAAAAAACAAACCTAAGACATCCTTGAAGCCAATATTGCCAATTTGGGTAGCAGTCCCATCTAAAGCAATAGAGAATAAAGTGCTATCATTAGTTGTTTCAGAAGTAGCTAGAAATTGACCACTTGAAGGATTGAAAACTATATCCCCACTACTCAAGAAACCGGGAATGTTGCTAATAGTTGTAGCTAATGGGTCAGGAGGTGTAGTATTAATTTGGAAGAATTTGTTGCTATTGGAAGAAGCACTATAAAGTACATCAGCTTTTGTAAAACCCAAAGCATTGACTGAAGAATTTACCTAGCCTGCCAATCAGAGTAGATTGACCTACATCATCTATCTTGTATAAGTTAGAAAAGGTAACTCCAAAAAGATTACTTTTACTATCTAAGGCAATATCAGTAAACCATCTGCTATCGTTATTAGCTAATGGTGTAAAAACACCTGTTGCGGTGTTAATAGTTCCTACTTGTCCTGTCCTGGTAGAAAGGAAAGATATAGCCTGGGCAGAAGAAAAAGCAGACATACCGATCAGTATACTGAATGCGGTTATAGAGGAATTAAGCAAGAGAGAAACTGTTTTGTTCATTATTTTTAAACTAAAAAGATTCATAGAATATTTATAACATTTACTTTTGTATTTATACACTTCTTTATGAATTTTTAAAATGTTTTGAAAACGTCTTTAAGTACAAGACTTACATTTAAACATTTTGTGAGATGATGCCAATGAATTGATTGATATGGGAGTTAAATATGTCTAAAACAGTTTTAATCACTGGCGCATCTAGCGGCATTGGTTACGAACTTAGTCACTTATTTGCTAAAGATAGTTATGATTTGGTTTTAGTAGCGAGAAGTGAAAATAAGCTGCAAGATTTAGCAGCAAAATTGCAAAATAAATTTGATATTAAAGTTGAAGTAGTTGTTCAAGATTTAGCTATTAATTCTGCCCCAACAAACATTTTTTCAGAACTACAAGAAAAAAATATTACTATTGATATCTTGGTTAATAATGCTGGTTTTGCCACCTATGGATTATTCTTACGAAACTAACTTGCAAACAGAATTAGATATGATGCAACTTAACATGGTTGCTTTAACTCATTTAACTAAGTTATTTTTGCCTGGTATGGTGCAACGCAGACAAGGAAAAATCCTTAACATTGCTTCTACTGCTGCTTTTCAACCTGGTCCTTTAATGGCAGTTTATTATGCAACAAAAGCTTATGTTTTATCATTTTCTGAGGCGATCGCTAATGAATTAATTGGTACAGGGGTAACGGTTACAGTCCTTTGTCCGGGGCCAACAAAATCAGGTTTTCAAGCTAGGGCTGATGTGGAAAAATCGAAATTATTTAGGGGTTCAAATATGATGGATACCCAAACTGTAGCTGAGATTGGTTATGCTGGTTTAATGAATAGAAAAACCATCATTGTTACTGGTTTTCAGAATAAGTTTATCGCCGCATTTATTAAGTTTTTGCCTAGAAAATTAGTCACAAAAATAGTCTGCAATGTCCAGAAAGAAGTTTGATTATAGCAATAAAAAGCTAACTGCTAAAGGGATTTGAGAAATTGCGATCGCACTTGTAACAAAATTGAGCATTATACTAAAAGCTTAAACTAGTTGGAGTGCGTTGCATGAGTTTAGAGGCTACAGTTGCCGAGGCTAGCATTGAACAAAGCCTAGAACAGTTCTTAATTGTTTTATCCTTATCCTTAAGCGTAGCCACAGTATCCCGTATCTTTAGTTGGTTTCGCAAAATTCCCTATACCTTACTTTTGGTAATTGTAGGATTAGCCCTGGCTTTTATTGATGTTCGTCTGGTTAATCTCTCTCCGGAACTAATTTTAGAAATATTTCTGCCTCCCTTACTTTTTGAAGCAGCTTGGAACATTCGTTGGCGAGAGTTACGAGAGAATCTGTTTCCGGTGACTCTATTTGCCACCATGGGAGTTTTGATTTCGGTATTGGGGGTTGCTTTTGCTTTAAGCTATTTTACAGACCTTTCTTTAACCACTTCCCTGTTAGTTGGGGCAAGTTTATCAGCAACAGATCCGGTTTCTGTGGTGGCTTTATTTCGGGAATTGGGGGCAGGTAAGCGGTTAACCATTTTAATGGAAGGGGAAAGTTTATTTAATGATGGGGTGGCGGTTGTTGCCTTTTTGCTATTGGTAGGCATCCCCTTGGGAACTCAACAATTTTCCCTTGCCAACACGATAACTAGCTTCTTTACCTTTGTTGGCATTGGTATTGGCATTGGTTGTTTAGTTGGTTTTGGCATCTCCTACCTAACTCAACGCTTTGATTTGCCTTTAGTAGAACAATCTTTAACCCTGGTTTCTGCCTATGGAACTTATTTAATCGCAGAAAAGTTAGGGGGTTCTGGTGTAATTGGTGTGGTAACTGTAGGATTGATTTTGGGTAACTTCGGTTCCCGCATCGGTATGAATCCTCGTACTCGCCTCTTGGTTTCTGAGTTTTGGGACTTCCTCGCTTTCTTTGTCAACTCCATCGTCTTTCTCCTCATCGGCGATCAAATCAACTTTTCTAGCTTGGGTAGCAACATTGATTTAATTTTGGTGGCGATCGCAGCAGTATTAGTAACCAGGGGGATAACTATTTTCGGCTTAGGAGGTTTAACTAATTGGTTAGCTAAAACCGAAATTGGTTTAAGAGAACAAACTGTGCTTTGGTGGGGCGGTTTGAGGGGTTCTGTTTCTATTGCCTTGGCTTTAAGTGTACCAGTGGTTTTATCTGGTAGGCAAGAGATTATTGATACAGTTTTTGGGGTTGTTTTGTTCACCCTTTTAGTGCAAGGTTTAACCACTCAATTCTTCTTAGAAAAATTAGATTTAATTGGTGATCAACCTTTGCGTCAACAATATTCTGAAGCGATCGCCCGTCGAGTTGCCCTTAACCGAGTTTTAGACTATTTAGCTAAGGTTAAATTAACTCCAGAAATTGACCCAGAATTCTATCGTTATCAACAAGGATTAGTGAAAGGACAATTAACAAGTGTAGAAGAAGAAATTGAAAAACTGCAAAATCTTCACCCCCAGTTAAGGCAGTTAAATATGGAACAGTTGCGAGAAAAGCTTTTAGATATTGAAGCTGATACTTATGCCGAGTTTATTCGGGCTGGCAAATTGAATACAAATCTTTCTCCTTTGTTACAAGGAATTCTTGCTGATTCATTGGAGGAAGAGATGATTGAAAATAGGAATTTTGCTAACGGCTAATGGCTAGTTGCTAGTAGGGTGGGCAAAACATTGCAGATAAATTTAATCAATAAATCTATTCTCTTTTTGCCCACCATGATTTTAGATTGTCAGGGCGGGTTTACAGCAATTCTCAAGCTGCTGAGATACATACAGACTTTAAATTAATCAGCGATATTTATAAAGCTTTTGACCCTTTTAAAACTCTCCAACCGGGAGTTCCTGCTTATGTAGATTGTGGGGCAGTGCGAGGAGATAGTAATATTCAACAAGATTTGGGTAAAAAGATCATACGAGCCGATAATCCTACTTGTCAACTTTATGCTGGTCATCGTGGGGTTGGCAAGTAAACGGAATTAGCTCGTTTAAAGAAGTATTTAAACGAAAATAATTGTTTTGTGGTTGATTTTAGTGCAGATGAAGAAGATATAGACTCAGAAGATGCACAATATACAGATATTTTGTTGGCTTGCACTAGACATTTATTAAAAGATATTAAAAATAGTAATGCTGAACCCATTTTAGATTGGTTAAAAAGTCGCCGGGGAGAGTTGGAAGATTTAGCTTTAACTACGGTGAAATTTGATGGTTTGAGTGTTGAATCTGCGATCACAATTTTTGGTAAAATAACTGCTAACCTCAGAGCAGTACCGACAGAAAGGGCGAAAATTCGTGAGTTGGTTAATCCTCATACGACGACAGAGAAATAGCAGAATCTCATCATGACTTATTAGACTTACAAACCTTAAGCAAAGAATTACCATTGAGCCACGATGAGCAAGCCACATTAGCTTATAAGCAATTTCTTGTTGGAATGAAATGTGAGCAATACGAAACAGCGATTTCCTCTATAAATTCCTGGTTAGCAGCTAACCCAGATGATAGTTTCGCTTGGCATGGGAAAGGTAATGCTTTATTCAATTTAGGGAGATTAGAAGATGCAGTAGCTTCCTACGACAAGGCAATTTCTATCAAACCTGATTATCATGCAGCCTTAAATAACCGTGGTGTTGTTTTAGAGGATTTGGGGAGAATAGAAGCAGCAATAGCTTCCTACGACAAAGCAATTGCCATTAAACCTGATTATCATGCAGCCTTAAATAACCGTCGTATCGCCTTAGACAAATTAAAACAGCAAAAGCGGAATATTGAACATTGAACATTAAACATTAAACATTGTTCGGCTTTGCCCTTGTCGTAGACATCATTGATATTGCTTCTCACCAAATTTGGGGGAAGCTTTTCATAATCGCGATCGCTGTCTTTTTATCTTAATTCAACCCCGCATTTCAAGAATTAATCAATTCTGGTGGGCAAAAACAAATGAATTTTTGAAGCTAATTTAACTCACTTTGCCCACCCTACCTAACATTGAACTTAATTATGCTCTACCACCAGATTGATTTCCGACGATAAAGCAACCCAAAATTAGCCAGCCAAACATAACCAACCAAGAGCGAAGCGGTTACGAAGGGTTGTAGGGAAACAGTTGTTTCCCTGCTGGGGGGTTTGGGGGGTCAATCCCCCAATAAAACTAACTCTACCCACAGATTAATTAAAACAAGGATTAACCAGAAATAATTAAAACTCTACTGATCATTGTTAACTGACAACAATTGCTCTAACTCCCCAGGCTCCTTGGCATCTTCTTCCTTTTGTGCTTCAATAGCTGGTAAACTTATCGCCGGAATCAACCCCTTTTCAATAGCATCTTTAGCCGCAGAAACTGTATCGGGAACCAGAATTAACTCACTACCCAAAGAACTTACTTCTGTTGCTAACTTATTAATAGCTTCCTGACGACTAGCAGAAGTAGTCACATCGCGAATATAAATTGCTAAAATGCGTCCCGGATAATCTTTTACCACTTGAGTATAAATTTCTGGATCTTTCTGCCCACTATCACCAATCAAAATAAAAGATAAATCAGTATATAATTCCAGAATTGGTTTAATCTTACTCAATTTATGACTTTCATGACCATCAGCAAAAGGATCTTCCTGAGAAAGTCCGTAATCTCTTAAAAGCAAAGGGCCGATAGGAATCTCGTTTAACTCGATAAATTCTTGCAACAAATCAAAGAAATTCCAAGGACTACTAGAAACATAGAAAATAGGATTATTACTTTCTCCTTTCGCCCCCTTTTGTAAAGCCTGATAAAAACTAGCAACTCCTAAAAAAGGTAAGCGAGTTCGGGCATTATCAAGAAAAACCAAACGAGCCATTTGTAACCAATCAAAAGCGTGAGTTTGTAAGATGGTATCGTCAATGTCGCTAATAATGCCAAAATCAGCTTTTTCGGGAGGAATTAATACTTTGGCTACGGCAGTTACATCAGACTGCTTTTTACTTTTTGGTTCTACTAATTCTAAATTAACTTCCTGCCAATAAGCCTCTTTTGCTAAAGGTTGCTTAAGGGGCAATTCCACCAAAAAATAACCTTCTTCATCGGCCACTACTTCAGTTTCTTGCTCATTAAAAACAACTCTTACCTTCGCACCAGGAACTTCATCACTTTCTAAACGTTTATACATATTCAGCAAATTGTGCCAAGTTGTATCGCGATCGCTCGCTTTCGTAATGCCTTCATCTTCTAAAACTCGACCCCTAAATCGCAACAAATTTTTCGTCCCATAACCCAAATAGGGCAAAACTTGCAGAGGATCATTAATTCCTAAACGCTTTTTTAAACGAAAACTCAACTTATCAAAATGTTGTTCCACATCATGAGCAGTATGTGCGATCGCCTGCTGCCAATCCACCATATCATTTATCATTTATCATTTATCATTTAACATTCAACATTTATCATATCTTTGTTATCAATCACAAATACCGATTGCTCAACTTATTACTTATTACTTCTTCCTCAATCTCCTCGAAGCCGGAGGGCGAATTGCCAAAGGTTTTAGGCAGGCGGAAATTAATACTAAAACAGGAATAATTTCTAATCTTCCCATCCACATAAACATAATTAGAGCCAACTTACCAGGCCATTGTAAAGCGGGGCTAGTAATACCAGTAGATAAACCAACGCTTCCTAGGGCTGATGTAACTTCAAAAATGACATCAATTAAAGTGTGTGCCGGCAAAGCAAGTTGTAACAAGACAAAGGTGCCCATAATCACCATTCCTAACCACAATAAAGCCAAAGCGGCTGCTCCTTCCACCTGGCGGCTTGCTTCTGCTTCTGTCAAAACTTCCCCATCCAACTTAAAACGCATCATTTGGTGAGGCTTGATTCTTAAGCGTTGGAAGCGCCACAACACCGCTTTATAAAGCACTACAGCCCGTTGCAGCTTTAATCCTCCCACAGTTGAACCAGCAGTCCCCCCAATGAACATAGCCATAGTTAATAGCAACTTGGCACTATCACTCCAGCCCTTAATATCCGTACTACCAAAACCGCAAGTTCCCAAAGCTGAAGCCCACTGAAAGATGGTATCTCGCCACAACCAGCTATTATCTAAAGAATAGTTCGCCAGCAAAAGCAACAGAGTACCTAAAAATAGTAAAATAACCAAAGCTCGATGTTGGCTATTTTTCCATAAAGCTTTTATACGTCCGTAGCGCAAGACTTTGTAGTGTATAGCAAAGCTTACTGCCCCCAAAATCATAATCGGAATAGCTGCAATCTGCACAGTAGGACTAAAAGAGCCAAGGCTTTTGTCTTGAGTACTAAAACCTCCCGTAGAGATACCTGTCATGCCGTGGTTAAGAGCATCCCACCAGCCCATTCCTGCCACCCGCAAAAGCATGATGCTGGCGATGGTATAAAGAAGATAAATCCACCAGATTTTACGTACCGTTGCCCTCACTGTCAAACCAATAGTTTTAGAACGTCCTTCGGCACTGTAGAGTTGATAAGGATCAGTACTGGGTTCAAGGACAGAAATTACTAACACGATTACCCCAACCCCTCCTACCCATTGCATCAAAGAACGCCACCATTGTAAACAATGAGGCAATTCACTAGCCTGAACAGCCATAGTCAAACCCGCACTGGTAAACCCGGAAAAAGCCTCAAAGACGGCATTCCAAGGCTTCTGAAAGAATAAAACTGTTGCCCCCGTATCCGCAGAAGCAGCTAGTTTAGTAGCAATCATCAAAAAAGGAATAGCTGCAAACAAAGGTATAATCAGCCAACCCAAAGCTGCGATCGCCATAGCATGACGCATCTTTAATGATTTAGGCTGTTTGCACTGCTGATAAAAGACTTGCCCCGTCACAAAAGTAGCTATTGCCGTAACTACAAAAGGACGCACTGCATACACTTCTCCCCAAGCTAAAGATACTAGCACCGATATGAGAGCCATAGCTCCTGGAATATGTAGCAGCAAACCAAGATCGCGGAAAATTGTTTTTACATAAGGGTTCATGGTGAAAGTATCCCATTTCTATTGAGGTTGGTGTCGTTTTTCATCGGGATACTGCTATTTATTGCTTTTCTTCAGACTTCTCTACGAAGCTGAATAATTGCTTAGCAATAAGTTTTTCTGGATCTATTAATACTTGAAAACCTAATTTTTCAAACATATCTTTGTGTTCGTAATTGCTCAACATAGTAATCAGATGCTTGATACCTTTTTCTTTGCCCAAAGTCATCGCCATTAAATTAGCGGCATCATCTCCTGTTGTGGCAAATAAAACATCTGCTTTTTTTCCTCCAGCTTCATCAAGAATTCTACCCTTAGCAATATTTGCTTGAAAGACTTCCACCTCGTCGTATTCTTTCAACATTGCCCTAGCCTGTTCTTCATCTTCTTCTATAACTGCTACGCCATGACCATCTTCAATCGCTAAGGATACCAAGGAACGGGCAACTAACCCTCCACCTACGACAATTACATACATAGTTAATAGTAAATCCGCTTCTTATTATAAGGGATAGTACATCTAAGCTTTTGATTAGCCAATTACCTGGAGATTGACCTTTACTTACTTTAGTTGAGCTTAACTACCCACAAAGTCCTATTCCTCTCTATCCTAGGGTCAATGACAAAGTATTGGTTGTTATCACTTTCGCCAGATGGTTGTCTTTACTGCTTTTGAGAAGCTAAGAAATGCAGGTATTAAGGAAAATAAATGAGTAGCATTAGCGCTGTTGTCGCCCAGGTTAGTGATTTGCAAGAAGGAGAAATGCAGGAAGTTTCTGTGGAGAAAACTAAGGTGCTTCTGGCGAGAGTAGAAGGGAAATTTTTTGCGACTGGGGCTAATTGCACTCATTATGGAGCCAAACTAATCAATGGAGTCCTTAAGGGCGATCGCCTGGTTTGTCCTTGGCATAATGCTTGTTTTGGGGTTAAAAGTGGAGAAATGCTTGAACCCCCTGGTTTAGATGATTTGCCTGCTTATAAGGTAGAAATTAAAGGAGATGATGTTGTCGTTACTGTTCCGGAAAATGCCCCTCAGCAATGCGTCCCGGAAATGGCAAGTTATGATGCCGATGCAGATAGTAGAGTGTTTATTATTTTAGGGGCAGGGGTGGCAGGAATCAATGCTGCTGAGACTTTGCGTAAAGCTGGTTTCCTAGGCAAAGTGGTCATGCTCACCGCCGAGGATGAGTTACCCTATGATCGTACCATGTTGAGTAAGAAATACTTACAAGAAAAAAGCGACGATAATTCCTTACCCTTGCGATCACAGCAATTTTATCAAGAGCATGATATCGAAGTACTTACCAATCATCGTGTTAAGGAGGTTGATGCGACCCAAAAACAAATTACCTTCTCTGATAACTCCACCATGAATTACGATGCCTTACTCCTCGCTACAGGATGCAAAGCGAGAAAACTTGATATTCCTGGCTTTGATTTAGCCAATGTCTTTACTCTACACAACCATGAAGATGCCCAACAAATTGTTGCTGCGGCTAAAAAAGCATCTCAAGCAGTTGTTATTGGGTCTAGTTTTATTGGTATGGAAGTGGCGGCGAGTTTAAGGAAACAAGACCTTGCTGTTACTGTAATCTCCCCTGATGCAGTACCCTTTGCCTCTATTCTGGGTGAAGAAATTGGGCAGATATTCCGCCAAGTCCATGAAAAAAATGGTGTTGTTTTCCACAAGGAAACCAAAGCTACCAAGTTTGTGGGCAACAGCAAAGTTGAGGAAGTAATTCTTAAAGACAGCACTTCCTTACCAGCAGATTTAGTAGTAGTTGGGGTAGGAGTCGAACCTGCCACCAGTTACTTAAAAGGAGTGGAACTCAACGAAAAAGATCATAGCATTCCCACCAACGAATACCTCCAGGTAAAAGAAGGTTTATATGCTGCCGGAGATATCGCCCGCTTCCCCTACTGGCAAACCGAAAAACCCACTCGCATCGAACATTGGCGTTTAGCAGCACAACATGGCCGCATCGCTGCCTACAATATGGCCGGAAAAGAAGTTAAATTTAAAGGAATTCCTTTCTTTTGGACAGGACAGTATAATTTAAAACTCCGCTATGCTGGCCACGCCACTAGTTGGGACGAAGTTATCATTGAGGGTAATCTTGAAGAGCAAGAATTTATTGCCTACTATATTAAAGATCAGCAAGTTTTAGCAGTGGCAGGATGCAACCAAGATCAAGAAATAGCTGCCATAACTGAATTAATGCGCCAGAAAACATTGAATAAAGAAGATTTGGCATTAGAAAAAGTATGATCGTAAAATCTAGAAACAAAGCTCCCTGATTCCCAACCTTACTAGCAACCCATGCAGGATTTAGTCTCATGAATGATGAATCTCGTTCGCCTCTTACTGATGCTATAGAAACCGCCACTGAAGTTGGTGAAATTGTTGGTAGCATTGCTTTTAAAACTGGCCAAGCAGCAATAGAGCTTGCTTCTGAATTAGGAGAAACAGCTACCGCTGGGGCCCAAGGAATTCTGGAGCAAGCGACTCAAAGTACAGGAGAAACTCTGGCTGGAATCGCAGAAAATCCTGTCATCAAGTTTATCAATGGAAAATTTGGTAATAGTTGGTTAAAAAGTTTGTTGGGCAAAGTTGATACCCAAAAAGCTTTAGAAAGAGTCAAAGCCTTACAGCAAGAATATCCTAACGCCACCCCCAAGCAAATTGCTCACCGTCTCATGGTGCAGAAAGCGATTCGCGGTGCTGGCATTGGGGTGGCGACTAACTTTATTCCTCCTTTAGCTGCGGCCCTGTTTGCTTTGGACTTGGCTGCCACTGCCCAACTGCAAGCAGAATTAATTTATGAAATTGCGGCTGTTTATGACTTAGATTTGGAGGATCCTAGCCGTCGAGGAGAAGTTTTAGCTATTTTTGGCCTCGCTTTAGGGGGTTCTGGCTTCGTGAAAACAGGCTTAAGCTTTGCCGAAGTAATACCAGGGGCAGGATTAGTGATCGGCGCTTCTACTAATGCGGTGATGTTATACGGTTTAGGACAAGCTGCTTATCGCTATTACGAAGCAAAACAAGACCCCACGACAGCACCAGCTACTGTGGAAGCGATTCAGCAGGAAAGTGAAGCTTATTTCCAAACCGCAATAGAGCAACAAGAAATCATGGATCGCATCTTGGTTCATATGCTTTTGGCTAGTTATCCTGATAAATCTTGGTCAGATATTGTCCCAGAATTGCAAAAGGCTAACTTACCGCCTAAATCTGTAGAAGCTATGGCCAATCATATCAAAAAGCCTCAACCTTTAGAAAAATTATTAAGGCAACTCTCCCCAGATTTAGTCCCACCATTATTAGCAAGATGTCAGCAAATTGCTCTTTTAGATGGCCAAATCACCCCAGCAGAAGAACAAGTTTTAGAAGCAATCAAAAAGACTAGCTGAATTTTCAAACAGCTAGTCTTTTTAATGAAATTCTAATTAGCAAAGGTATTGCTTCTACATAGAAGAGCCAACCCCAGCGTAAGCACCATAAAAGAAAATTCCGACAACAGTAATGACTCCCATTCCTGCTACAGTCGCGACGATCCAAAGGGGAATTTTAGTATCTCCAGACATATTTTTTACCTCCTAATTTTGTTTTGAAAAAACAGCTAGTCCAAACTTTTAGTTAGTTGAAGAAATAGCTGGAAAATAAGATTCCTAGTACAAAGACTAATAATAAACCTAAGTACAAGGATGTACGATTTAATTCAACTGGTTGTTTATTGGGATTTGGTGAACGATCCATTATTTTTTTCTACCTTTGTACAAACTGCATGGCGGCGATCGCGCCTAAGAAAAATACTGTGGGTACTGTTAGTGTATGAACAGCTATCCATCTAACCGTAAAAATAGGATAAGAAACTGGTTGATTTGGGTTATTGCTTGTCATGATATTTTACTTGATTTTAAAACAAATTAATTACTAAACTCTTTAATTTGATCTTTGGCTTGATATCTATCAGAAACAATCGGTAGTTCTAGACGATCTTGGCTAAAATACTCATCTGGGCGAGGTGTACCAAAAGCGTCGTAAGCTAAGCCTGTACTGACAAATAACCATCCGGCTACAAAAAGCATAGGAATGGTAATACTATGGATGATCCAATAACGGACACTAGTAACAATGTCTGAAAATGGTCGTTCTCCAGTTGTACCTGACATGATAATGTTCTCCTCTTACAACATTTTGAAACTTACTTTACATCATATAAGAACTTGTTCGCTCGACTACAAGTATTAGTCTATTTTAAACGGCTTCTTGGGGTTGTTCATATTTAAGTAAAGTTCCTCTTTGACCGAGAATAAATCCCTGTTGAGGATTTAAGAAGATCACTTCATAAAAATTAGAAGGAATTCCTTCCACCTCGCGATCTTTTTCCCAAGTTTGACCCCCATCGCTACTGCGAAGCAAGTTACCGCTTCCCCCGGCAACCCAAATCTCTTCTGGAGTACGGTAGCCCATATCAAGCAGCCCCCAGCTAGCAGCAATTTCTGGGTATTTGGTTTCATCCCAAGTCTCTTCTTCTTCTAAAGAGCTAAATTGCAACTGACCACCCCTAGCCAAAAGCCAAAGCCGACCATCTTTGCCGAAGCCCATATTTTGTAGCCGCCGAGAAGAGTTACGTTGGTGGGGTGTCCACTCATCGTCCCCTGGCTCCCAAGTGGAATAAAAGTTACCTCTAGCAGAAACAGCTAGGTATCTTCCATCTTCAGCACGACTTATATTCCTGGCTACACCTACTGCTCCTTGAACTAAGGCTTGCCAGTTTTTGCCACCGTTAGTAGTTTCATAGATAGCTCCTAAATTAGTTACCATCTCCGCTGAATCGGGGCCTAAAGCAACAATATTGTAGGGCGCACCCGGTAACTTAGCGCTGAGGGGAATACGCGACCAATTGCTGCCACCATCTTTGGTATGTAGTAAGATTGCTGGTTCTCCAGTAATCCAGCCCTCTTGTCCAGAGAAGCTTACGGAGTTAAAACTGACTTTTTCCTCCCCTAAGTCTAAACTGCGCTGTTCCCAACTATCTCCTCCATCTGTAGTTTCAAATAAAGTTGCTTTCGTACCTACTAACCAGCCATGGCTGGAGTCATCAGTAAAAGCAATGTCAGCGAAACTTGCTTCAGTAGGAAGCTGAAGAGACTTCCAAGGATTATTACTTACGGAATGGATATTGCTACAGCTTACGCAGAATAAAACAACAGCCATCAGGACAACTATTTGTTTTAACTTTCTCACTAAGGAGTTCATAGCGTTTAAAGAAAATGATGAAGAAAATTTGTTCATATATATTTTTGTTGCCTTCCTGAAAAACTACTGACTTTTAATCTTTTCACTGCAAGCCATAAAGACTAAGGAAAAAGATAAAGCCTAAAGCCAAAGCACCAAAAATGAGCAGGTTTTTTTGAGCCGGAGTTAAACGATTTACCCCCAAGCCAAAATCTAGATTTTCCTTAAATCCTGAGGGTGCGCCACTAGAGCCGATATCCCGAAATTGGGTGCGGCTAACGTTGCACACAGGGCATTTCCAGCCTGATGGCAAATCTTCAAATAGAGTTCCAGGAGGGATATCACTTTTGTTATCTCCCTTGCTCGGTTCATAAACATAACCGCAGCTACGGCATTCATAACAAGATGGGGCTTGTTCTGCAAGTGTCTGTTCTTGTCCAGGCTCAGTCATTGCGAAAAGGAAGGCAAACCTTAAATGTATGTTAAAAATTATGGCATAAATTGGTTTATTTCAGTTATTTAGGAAGAATTATCAAAATGATTAGTTCATTTTTGGCCTCACTAACCCACTAACGACCTTATAATAAATAAGTAATTGTAAAGAAGTTGTAACTTAAAAATTCATAGTGTTTGTCCTTAGTGGCTACGAATATCTCTTGGGATTCATGCTCATTTGTAGCGCAGTCCCTGTCTTAGCGTTAACCGGTTCCAAGCTTTTACGACCTCGTACTGGCGGCCCGGAGAGACGCACCACCTATGAATCTGGTATGGAACCGATTGGTGGAGCCTGGATACAATTCAACATTCGCTACTATATGTTCGCTTTAGTATTTGTGGTGTTTGATGTCGAAACTGTATTCTTATATCCGTGGGCAGTTGCCTTTAATCAACTGGGATTACTAGCTTTCATCGAAGCTTTAATCTTCATCGCAATTCTCGTGGTTGCTCTTGTATATGCTTGGAGAAAAGGAGCGCTGGAATGGTCATGAATTCTCAATCAACTAACGATGCTGCTCTTTCTCAGCAGCAGTCCAATAAAATTTTCAATCCGATTAGTAGTTCTCAAGTTACCCAAGACTTGTCAGAGAATGTCATTTTAACAACAGTAGACGACCTTTATAACTGGGCCAGGCTTTCTAGTCTTTGGCCGATGATGTATGGTACTGCTTGTTGTTTCATTGAATTTGCGGCCATGATTGGCTCCAGGTTCGATTTTGACCGCTTTGGCTTAGTCCCCCGTGCTAGTCCCCGACAAGCTGATTTAATTATCACCGCAGGTACAGTTACCATGAAAATGGCCCCTGCTTTGGTCAGGCTTTATGAAGAAATGCCCGAACCAAAATATGCGATCGCCATGGGAGCCTGTACCATTACTGGGGGAATGTTCAGTACGGACTCTCCTAGCGCAGTGAGGGGAGTTGATAAATTAATTCCGGTGGATGTCTATATTCCTGGCTGTCCTCCCCGCCCTGAAGCAATTATGGATGCCATCATTAAGCTGCGTAAGAAGGTTGCTAACGAATCTCTACAAGAGAGAAGTACGGTGATGCAACAAACCAACCGCTATTACACCATTCCCCATGAAATGAAAGCGGTTGCTCCTATTCTTACCGGAGAGTACATCGAATCAGAAACTCGTCAAGCCCCTCCCAAGGAGTTAGCTGAAGCGACAGGTATGCCTATGCAAACCCCTCTCAAAGAAAAAGCCAAGGAGGAGTTAGAGCGTGGCTGAAGAAAAAACTAAACAGGAAGAAAACTCCGAAGCTTCTGAAATTGTCCAAGTGGGTCAAGTTTCCTCTTGGTTAAGTGAAAATAGCTTTGATAACGAAGCTTTAGAGCAAGATCATTTAGGAGTTGAAACAATCAAGGTTGATGCCGAGTTTCTTATTCCTATTTGTACTGCTTTATTTGCTTACGGTTTCAACTATCTTCAATGTCAAGGAGGTTATGATCTGGCCCGGGTAAAGAGTTGGTTAGTTTCTACCATCTCACTAAGGTTAGCGACAACGCTGATCGCCCAGAGGAAGTTCGGGTTAAGGTATTCTTGCCCAGAGATAAGCCTCAAGTCCCTTCAGTTTATTGGATTTGGAAAGCGGCTGACTGGCAAGAGCGAGAAACCTACGATATGTATGGCATTTTCTATGAAGGGCATCCTAATTTAAAGAGGATTCTCATGCCGGAAGACTGGGTAGGCTGGCCTTTACGTAAGGATTATATTTCTCCTGATTTTTACGAGTTACAGGATGCTTATTAAGTAAGTTAATCTTGTTTCAATCCAAGGCACTCATTTTTAGAAATGGGTGCTTATTTTTTTGTGATCTACTTTGACTTAAAAATCCGAAAAATCAACTATTTGTTCTCTTCTTCACTGGGGGGTTTGGGGGGCTAGTCCTCCAATAAAACTAAAACTACCCACAGATTAACTAAAAGAAGGATTGACTAAAAAAGAGCGATACTAAAGTGATTTATCTGTAGCGTTATTTTCCCTATTTCATATCACCTTTTTCGTAGGAATAAATATCTCCTTCTTGCTTAAATAAAGCATCGGAACGTTCGGAAAGCAATTGTAAATCTTCCGGTGCAATATTAACTTCCATCGCTTCTATATTGCTCTTAATTTGTTGGCGGTTTTGAGTGAAACCAGAAATAACTGCCCCTACACCAGGCTGGTTTTTAACCCAATTAAGGGCTAGTTGAGAAATGCTAACTTTGTATTTATTGCCCATTTGAGCCATAGTTAATAACATTTCTTGTACAGGCGACCAGCCGCCGTGGGCGCGAATCATACTACTATAATAAAAACTGCGGGCGTGTTCTCCTTCTGTGGATGGTAAGTCAATTCCTAGAAATTTTCTTGATAGGTAACCTCCTGCTAAAGGGCCATAAGGCAAAAGAGTTACGTCCTTCTCTAAACAGAAAGGTTGTAAAGACTTTTCGGCACGCCTATCTATTAAGCTATATTGTATTTGATTGGTTTTAATCGGGGCGTATTGCAAAGCTTTTTCTAACATAGGAGTATCAAAATTAGTTACTCCTAGTTGGCGGATTTTTCCTGCTTCCAAAAGTTCATTAAAAGTTGTGAAGGTTGAACCACAATCTAATTGCGGATTGTGCCAATAAATTTGTAAGCAATCTAGGCTCTCTTTTTTTAATTTGCGTAGGGAACTTTCAACTTTACTTTTAATTTGATTAGTATTCGGAATTTCCCCGAAGAAAACCGCTTTAGTCAAGATTGTACAATCTCTTCCTTGTAAAACTTGACCTAATGTTTTTTCGCTTCTACCATAGATATCTGCTGTATCAAAGCTACTAATTCCCATAGCCAGATAAGTATCTATGGTACGCTCAATCTCTTCTTCGGTAATTGCTTGCCAACTACGGTTATCTAATTGCCAGCAACCAACAATTAGAGAATCGGATATGAGGTTTTGGTTTTCTTTCATTAGGGTCAATTTATGGGTCATTGCATAGCCATAGCTATTTTTTAGATTTACGGGCTACATATTTATTAGCTCTTAGCTAGATAACCATTAGCAAGCTTTTAATAAATCATCGGCAATTATAACAGATTAAAAGTGATATTTCTAGTAATTTAGCTAAACAAATTTAGAGGAAAGTAACCGTAGGTTCCATTAATTTCGTCATCCTCTGCTTGGCAAGAAATTAGTACTCCTCGATACTCTCCGGTATAAGAATCGAGGAAATGGGACATTCGCTGAGTATTATATTTGATATAAACCGGTTGTTCCATCTGAGGAATAGAAAGTGATTCTGTCAGAGAATCATAACCTAATGCTCGGAGATATGCTGATAGAGCAATCATACCTTGTTTTGAATCATTGGCACAAATACCTAGATTTTCCGACTCTGATTGTTCCGTAATCAGTAGAATCGCTTGTTGTAATCGCTCTTTTTCTTTGGTTGTGTTGACAGCTTTTGTTTGAGTACCACTGTAAAGAGCAAGTATCTTTTTGGCTTCTTTTATAGTTAGGTTAGATGTTTTAGGAGTAGTCATTAATGATTTAATAATAAAGAGATGATTTGTATAATACTTGTTCTTGGTGAGTTTCTAAAACACAATTAGATTGAGGATAGGCAACACAAGTTACCGTATAACCCCCTTGGATTTCCTCTGGTTTAAGGAAGTTTTGTTCCTTTTGATCTACTTTGCCACTGACAATTTTAGCTAAACAAGCAGAGCATTCTCCCTGTAAGCATCCTGAAGGTAAGGTGATGCCAAATTCATCAGCTATATCAAATATATATTGGTCTGAGGGAACTTCAATGGTCTGATCAATGTTGAGTTGTTGATTAACTAAGCGAACTTGATAAACTGGCATTGCTAACTCCTGGAATATAGTTTTACTTTAGGAATTTGATTTCTCATTTAATCCCAAAAGTTCTTTGACTTTGACGACAAGATTAACCACATCTTGGGAAGAAATTTTGAGTAAAGTAATCATACCAATGCCAATGAGAATAGTTCCCAATAAACCATTATCTCGATAAAGATATAAACCCAAAAGGGCGACAAAATAGGGAGAAATGATTTTACTAATTTTCTCTACTGTCATAACCAAATCAGAATTTTCTCTAGCTGGCACTTTTCCTAAAGATGTTTCCGGCGGCAAGATAATCTGATCTTCAGCCTGTTTTTTGCCTAGTTCTTCCCCTGACATACTCAAATACCTTATTAACCTAGTGATATCCCTAGCTAATAGCACATAGTTTTGCTCAAAGCAATCTTAAGGAAGGGGTTTGTTACAAATTGGGAAAGAATATAGATTTAAGAGAAGCCGTCCCTACTGGCTTTTTTAGCTAGTAAAGGTAGCAAGGAGAGTAAGGTTAAAAAACCTAAAGCGAGGTAAAAAGATAATTTTTCTCCTCCTTGCCAAGCTTCCAAACCACTTACTCCTAACCAAGTGTAGGCTAAAGTTCCTGGAATTATGCCGAAAAAAGTGCCTGTGGAGTAGGGCAACCAATTAATTGGGGTTAAACCAAAAAGGAAATTTACGATATTAAAAGGAGAAATGGGAGCAAAGCGCACGACAAGAACAGAGGTCAAAGGTTTCTTGACAACTGCTTGTTTAAACTTAACTAGGGCTTTATGTTTACCTAACTTACGCTCAATCCAACCATGAAGAAGATACCTTGCTGTCCAAAATGCACCTATGGCTCCCAAAGTTGCTCCTACAACTGACCAAAGTGTTCCCCAAAATAAACCAAAAACGATCCCTCCTGCTATGGTTAAAATGGTTCCCGGAATGCCAATAATGGTTAGCAAGATATAAGTGAAGATGAATTTTAGGGCCGCTAATTTGCCATGGCTTTGAATTTTTTCTACTAAGTAATCTTGATTGAAAATGACTTTCAAAGGGCCAAAAATGCAAAGTAAAATACAAATTATTAGGGCTATTGCCAGCCAAAAACGATAGCTTTTCAGGATAGTAATCGGCTTGGTTAATTTCCTAGCCATTATCTTTTTTAGTTTGAAATTTTTTGATAGCAATAGGTACAGCAGAAAGTAATGCCAAGACAGCTAATGCACCTACTAATTGCCACGGTGGCCCCCCGGCTAAAGCTTCTGTACCACCTCTTCCTAACCAACTATAGGCAAAGGTTCCTGGCAAAATACCAATGGCGGTAGCGAGTACATAAGCCCCCAGGGGAATAGGTGTTAAACCAAAAAGGTAATTAACCGCATTAAAGGGGAAAATTGGTGCTAAGCGGATAGTTAAGGCATATTGAAAGCCTTCTTCTTCTAAACCTGCTTGAATTTTTCTTAAGCGATCGCCTTTAGCAAATTGTTGTTTCGCCCAATCCCCAGCAATGAATCTAGATACTAAAAAGGCTGCTGTTGCCCCTAATGTTGCACCAATTACTGTCCATAAAGTTCCCCAAAAAGGGCCGAATACTGCCCCGGAAGAGAGGGTTAAAATTGTTCCCGGTACACCAAAGACTGCGGCAACGATATAAATAAGAATGTATCCTAAAGGAGCAAAAACCCCTGCTTTGTCAGCTAACTCTTGTAACTTTTCTGGTTTAATGAAATCCGTTAATCCGGTTTGATTAACAATAATAATGACAGCAGCTATAACCACAGCCCCAATCGCAAGCTTTAACCAAGGCTTTTTAGATTTTTTCTTGATTTTACTATTTTCTATTTCTACTGAATCTGCACGTTCCAAAACTCAACCTCCTTAACTTATTACTTGTTACTTTAAACCAACGCTCCTCCGCAACTAGAGCCACTTCCTGCTGTACAACCATAACAATATGTAGCAGTTTTAATCTCTTGAATAACATCAAGATTATTTAACTCTAATAACTTCCCCAAGGTTAATTTTTCTCCTTGAGGAGTTGTGGCAGAAAGATTTGCCATTTGGTTAAAATCGCAATCGTAAATATTCCCTAAATAATCAACGGAAAGTTCGTTACGGCACATCAAAGCAGGTACAGTTGCAGGGTTATAACTTGCTTCTAAAAACTTGAGGTAAGGTTGATGTAATTCGCGACGTTGTAAAAATTGTTTGGTTCTCCCGACGGGAATATTGGTAATAGTGAAGAGATTGTTGAACTGAATATTAAAGTGTTCTTGTAAATAGGTTTTGTAGTCAGATTCTAATTTCTGTTGCTCAGGAGTCAAGGAAAAGTTTCTATCAACGGGAAGGCCAGGATTATAAACTAAATCAAGAACCAAATTATCTGTTTTACCATAACCCAAATCGTTTAATTTTTGAATAGCTTTGATAGAATCATGATAAACTCCTGCCCCTCTTTGCTTATCAACATTATCTTCTAAGTAACAGGGTAAAGAAGCCACAACTCTAAGTTGATTCTTAGCAAAATATTCTGGCAAATCTGTATATCCTGGCTCAAAGAAAATAGTTAAATTAGAGCGGACAATCACTTCTTTGTTTTTGCTTCTTGCTGCTGCTACCAACTCTCGAAAACCGTAATTCATCTCTGGCGCACCACCAGTTAAGTCAACGGTTTCAATTTGAGGAAAACGATTAATTACCTCAATTAATTGTTGACAAACTTGAGGGGATAATTCTTCTGTTCTTTTTGGTCCAGCTTCCACATGGCAATGGGTACAGGCTAAGTTACAGCGTCGCCCTAAGTTGATTTGTAAGATAGTGATTTTCTGCTTATTTAAAGAAGTAACTACTTTTTGAGCAAAAGGAGTAACTTTTCCTAATTGTTCTTTACTAGGAGATTGAACCATTGTTAAGTAATAAATAATATGTAATATGTAATAGGCAAGGTGATTGCCTATTACATGGCAACTAACAACAAGTGTCAGTCATTGTTAATTGATAATTTGACCCCTTGCTTTCTTTAGGATGGCGAATTGCATTAGTTTTACATTTAAACTCTTTGGCTGCTTCTAAGCTAATCTCTTCGTAGGGTTCAATGGCAATAACATCTTCACCATAAGCCCCTTCTGAATTAGTTAAAATCTGGAAAATTTTATCACAAACTGCCATAGCTTTTCCCCTATAAAAAGTATGGCCATCATCATCGATAACTTGCTTCCAAGGGCCTTTATAAATTACCGCTTGGTTACGTTCTAAACAAGTACCTTCTTTACCTTTATAAGCCCGTACAGTCAAAGAACGAAACTCAATACCATCAATAACTTGCCAAGGCTCTGTTTGACGATTAAGAATCTCGATACCATAGAAACCAGCTTCTTCAAACATAGCTAAAAAAGCATCTTCTCGAAAAGCCCCAGCAATGCAGCCACTCCATAATTCGGGATCTTGAAGAATATTAGCTGTAGGGTTTTCATCACAAACGATATCAGAAATAACTGCCCTACCTCCTCGTTTGAGGACTCGGTGAATTTCTTGGAATAGTTGCTGCTTGTCTTGAGGACGAACAAGATTAAGGACACAGTTGGAAATGACTACATCAATACTATTATCCTCTATCAATGGTTCTTGAACTCGCAGGCGCTCACACTCCGCTTCAAAAGCTTCCATTTCTGGTAAAGAAGTAATGGGATGTGCTTGCAACCATGTTTGCATTCTGCCCCAATCCAACTTTAAGTCTTGGATTTTACCCTTGACAAAATTGGTATTATGGTAGCCAATTTTTGTGGCTATTTCTTCTTGATACTTCCTTGCCAAACCCAGCATCTCATCGTTAAAATCAACACCAACAATTTTGCCTTCAGAGCCAACTTTTTGGGCGAGTATATAACAATTTTTACCGACACCGGAACCCAAATCTACTACTGTTTCCCCCTTAGAGACATAACGGGTAGGATCGCCACAGCCGTAGTCTTTGGCAACGATCTCCTCTGGTAAAATGCTCAGGTAATTACCTTCGTATTCTGTGGGGCAGCACAAGCTAGGTTGTACTTTTTTTGCTCCAGCTTCATATCTTTCTAATACAGCATTTTCAACGTTATATCCCAATAACTCTGAAGTATTTGGCTGTTGTTGCTCTGTCGTAACTTCAGTCACAAGTAATTTTCCTCTAGCAATTATTAACTATCAACCGACGCGGGGTCGCACTCCAATTATCAATTATTAACTTAAATTTTGTATACATAGGAGTATTAAACAAAGCCGAACTTAAATTTCCCTGAGAAAGGGGGTAGAGTGAGGTTAAAAATTGGGGAGATGGATAACTTATAGAGGGATAATCTCATGGAATTAGTAATCAACAAAAAAGACGGGTTTTAGACCCGTCTTTAAATCACATTTGCTTACCAAGTATTTTTAGGAATTTTCTTTCATCGGCTCAGCTACATAATTAAAATTCTTGTCAGAATTCCAAGGGCCACGTTCATCTTTACCGTCACCATTGGTAGAGAGATTGTAATAAAGATCCACTGTTTCATCAGGCTGAACATTGCCGAAGAAAGGATCGGTTAATTTCCCTAAAGAATTCAATGCTTCCATGAACATTTTTGTATGGGAAATTTCGCGAGTTAATAAATGTACTAAAGTATCTTTTGTTCCTTCGTCTGGTGCTAATTTAATTAAGGATTCATAGGTTTGTCGCGCCCCCGCTTCTGCTGCAATGTTTGCTCGTAAATCTCTAACCACATCACCACCTTCATTAAGATAAGTAGCTGTCCAAGCACTACCTTGAGAATCTAAGAAATGAGGCCCTTGACCACGTACAGCGAATAAAGTACTTTTATAAGCATCTGTTTGGTCAACATTTTTGGTATGAATTTCAATTAGTTTGCCAATCATTTCTAAATGGCTAAACTCTTCTACAGCGATGTCTTGCAACATATCTTTGATGCCAGCATCTTCAACATGAAAAGACTGTACCCAATATTGTAGAGCCGCAGAAAGTTCTCCGGTTGCACCACCAAATTGTTCTAAAAGAAGCTGAGCAAAACGTGGGTCTGCTTCTTTAACATTTACTGTTTTATTAATTAGTTCTTTTTTGTGAAAAAACACTGATTTAGTAGCTCCTCTTATAGAGAAAACAACAAAGATAAATATTTCGTTGCTATACTCAATTTCTTTTTTATCCTAAGTTAAATTAAGCTAGTAAAGCTTGGTTCCCAAGTAAGACTTGTGAGGGAGTAAACTTACTCATAAAGAAATAAAAACAAGAAATAGTCTTCTAACTTCTGGAATAGTCACGAAAGCAGGGAGCAGTGAGCAGCCAAGAGTTGCAGCTTATTTTAGCTGAGTCTGCAATATATCTTTTAAATGTGTAGCAGTTCAGAAAAGCTGAGAGGAAAAGTTTATCTCACTCTCACCTCAAACTAATCTCTTCAGAACTCCTTGGCAGTAAACTAACCAGAAGAAAGGGAAAAATAAATTTGCTAATCCAGTTCTATTGAAGAAAAAGAAGGTGTAAACGTGGCAGTTGAATATGATGTTGTCGTCATAGGCGGTGGTTCTGGAGGCTTGGTGGTGGCTAGTGTGGCGGCACAACTCAAAGCTAAGGTTGCCTTAGTAGAAAAAGACCGTTTAGGAGGGGATTGTCTCTGGTATGGTTGCGTTCCTAGTAAATCCTTAATTCATGCTGCCCGTAGCGCCTATGAAGTTAAACACGCTGCCCGTTTTGGTGTTCATACTGAGGGAGTAAAAATTGACTTCGCCCAAGCGAATAGTCATGTACAAAAAGTAATTGCAGCTATTGAACCCAACGATTCCCCGGAAAGATTTCGTGGTTTGGGGGTGGAAGTGATTTTTGGTTCCGGTCAATTCTTAGATAGCAAAACCTTCGTTGTCGGCAATCGCCAACTCAAAGCCCGTGCCTTCGTTATTGCCACAGGTTCCCGCCCCTCTGCCCCTCCCATAACAGGTTTAGAAGAGGCGGGTTATTTAACCAACGAACAGGTTTTTTCTCTTCAAGAGCTTCCTGAATCCTTAGCTATTATTGGCGCAGGGCCGATCGGTTGTGAGTTGGGGCAATCTTTCCATCGTTTGGGGGCAGAAGTTACTATTATTGCTAGCCGACAACATATCTTACATAAGGAAGACCCAGAAGCAGCAGAAGTGGTAGAAAGACAGCTTGAATCTGAAGGTATTCGTATTCTTAAAGCAAGTCGGGCGGAAAAAGTTGAAGTTATTGAAGGGAAGAAGTGTGTGATTGCCGGAGACGAGAAAGTCTTGGTTGAAGAAATTTTAGTAGCCGCAGGACGCGCCCCCAATGTTGAAACCCTGAATTTAGAAGCAGCAGGGGTTAAGTATGACAAGAAAGGCATTAAGGTTAATGAAAAACTACAAACTTCCAACAATCGTATTTACGCTTGCGGGGATGTTATTGGGGGTTATCAGTTTACCCATGTAGCTGGTTATGAAGGGGGAGTTGCCGCTACCAATGCCCTGTTTTTGCCTTTCAGCAAAGCTAATTATGAAGTTATACCTTGGGCAACTTTCACAGATCCAGAACTTGCCCGCGTGGGTTTAACCGAAGAACAAGCTAGGAAGCGTTACGGAGATGATATTTATATTAACAAACAAGAGTTTGCTGATGTAGATCGCGCCCAAGCAGAAGGAGCTACAGCAGGGTTTTGTAAGATTATTACTAAAGGTAATGGAGAAATTCTCGGCGCACATATTGTAGGAGCCTCAGCAGGAGAATTAATCCATGAAGTTGTTTTAGCAATGGCGAATAAGTTAAAAGTTTCTGCCCTCAAAGGTATTCACATTTACCCAACTTTAACGGAGGTAAATGCTAAAGCGGCCTTAAAGTTAACTAAACAGAAATATGCCAAAAATGAAAGGCTGCAAGGAATTTTGCAGAAGCTATTTAACTTCCTGCGCTCTTTTTAGGGAGGTGGGGAACTGGGGAGCTAAGGTTAAAACTATTAGCAACTAGCAATTAGCTATTACCTAAGCTCGCTTTCCTGTGACAATATAAGAAACTCTTTGAGCGATATTAGTGGCATGATCTGCCATTCTTTCTAGGTGGCGGATTACTAAACCGAGAATCAAAATTGGTTCTACTACTCCTTTAATATCTCGTTGCGAAGCTAAAGTGTTATAAAGATTGTCGTAAGCTTCATCTACGGTATCATCAAGCTTTTTAACTATTTGTCCAGCATTAGGCTCTAAATCAGTCAGGGCAACTAAACTAACTGCTAACATTGCCTGAGCATGGCGAGACATGGTTTCAACTTCCCCAAGGCAGTGATGAGGAGGATAAGGTAATAGTTTGATGGCCATTTCTGCTAAATCTTCGGCATAGTCTCCAATCCGTTCTAAATCCCGTACCAATTGCATAAAAGCGCTCAATATTCTTAAGTCTTGGGCAACAGGAGATTGTAATGTCATCAAAGCAGCACATTCTCGCTCAATTTGACGATAGTAGTCATCGATTTGATCATCAAGAGAATTTATTTCTTCCAGAACCTGGAGGTTGCGTTCAAAAAGAGTTTGGTGGCTTAAGCGAAAAGATTGCTCTACTAATGCCCCCATGCGTAGAACCTCTTGTTGTAAGCGTCTTAAGGCACGCTCAAACTCCATGTTGGAGGAATGATATAAGGATTGAGAATTGTTAGTTTGCAAAGATAAGTTCACAGGCAAAAAGGAATATTTAAAAAGATAATTAATTAAATTGATATAAGTCTAATCTAATTTCTTGTTTGTGAATAAAAAATAATGGCTTGTTAGTATTTCTGTATACATTTCAGGGCTGCTCTTTATTTGTATTACCCATCAACGGTAACTGAATTTGCAGCCAGCCACCACCTGTTTGAGGATGATTTTTGGCTTGAATGGAACCGTTATGGGCTTTGACTATTTCTTGAACAATGGAAAGCCCTAAACCACTACCACTGCTTATGGGTAACGCTGCTAAATTTTGGTGGTCAGAATCTTGGCGTTTGCGAGAAATATCTCCTCGGTAAAGCCTTTCAAATACATAGGGTAAATCGGCTTCAGAAAAGCCACTACCTGCATCAATTATATTGATTTGGACGAAAACATCTGTCTCTAATGTATCTTTTTCTAAAATTGGTAAGGGTTCAGGGGAAGTTGGAGTAATTGTTTTTACCTCAACTCGAATAACTTCACCAGCAGGACTATTTTTAATGCCATTATCTAAAAGATTAATGAAAATCTGAGTTAAACGAGATTTATCTGCTTCTAAAGAAATACTTTTAACTTCAGAATAAGCAATTTTAATTTGCTTTTTTTGGGCGATAGGTTCTAAAATTTGCCAAGCGTAAAATACTAAGTCTTTTAAAACAAGGGGAGTTTTTACTAACTTTTGGTAAGGATTTTCTGCTAAATTGCTAACTTCTAAATAATCTTGTACCAACTGCATCAAGCGATTACCTTCAGTTAGCATTTGTTCTACCCAAGAAAGTTCTATACCTTGAAGACGCATTTGTAAGGCTTCTGCCACCAAACTAATGGAAGTTAAGGGCGTACGCAGTTCGTGGGCTAAATCAGTAAAGGTGCGATCGCGCGAACGTTCTAATTCTGCTAGATGCTGTCTATTTTCAATAAAAATGCCAACTTGTTTTTGAGGCAGAGGTAAGCTAGAACCTCTTACCGAAAGAGAAGTTTGTAAAGGGTTTTGTTTTTGATAATTAGTAGTATGAAATATCCATTCTCTAGTGTAGGATTTTTGGGAAATACGGGTTTGTTCAATTAAACGATCCAATTCATAGGAACGTACTAACTCTAGAATCAAACGTAACTGCCCTGGTTGCCAACGATCTATTTTGAGTAGTTTTTGTGCTTGTAGATTGCACCACAGTAAGCGATTTTCTTCGTCCACCTGTAGATAACCTACAGGGGCAGAATTAAGTAGATGCTGCCACTCCTGGATTTCTGCTTCTAGTTCCAGGGTTTGCTGATGAGAACGACTAATCTCTCGCCGCACCTGATAAACCATCGGTAAAGAAACTGTATCAGCATTGTTATCAGGCAAAGAAGTTAGAACTTGTTTTAGTTTAGAGTTCAACTTTCGCTGTCGCCAAAAGCCAAAGCCGATTCCCAGGCTCAAACCTAAGATGAAGGCGATGATGATCTTAATCATTGGTCATATCCTTAGTCCTTTGTTATCGATTTTAGAGGGTGCAACTGAAAACAGTTGTTCGCACCAATTTCAATTAAGAACTAATGACGAATAATCGCATGATAACTAAACTAATTAGCCAAAGCGATAGCCAAAACCCCGCACGGTAATAATATATTCTGGCTTACTAGGATCTAATTCTAGTTTCTCTCGTAACCAGCGAATGTGAACATCAACTGTTTTGGTATCTCCTAAAAAGTCTATGCCCCAAATTTGCTCAATCAATTGTTCCCTTGACCAAACTCGGCGAGGATAGCCAATAAATAGTTCTAAAAGTTTAAACTCTTTCGGAGAAAGATTAACTTCTTCATCTCGTACTGTTACTCGACATTCTTGGGGAATCAAAGTAACTTCCTTAAATTTGAGAGTTGCAGGCTGTCCTTGGGAACTATAACGTTGTCGCCGTAACAAAGCGCGACAACGAGCTACTAATTCCTTCATACTAAAGGGTTTAGTGAGATAATCATCTGCTCCCACTTCTAAACCAAGTACACGATCTGTTTCGCTGGCTTTAGCGCTTAAAATCAAAATTGGTACAATATTGCCTTGATAACGTAGCAGACGGCAAATATCTAAACCATTAATTTGGGGCAGCATTAAGTCTAAAACAATTAAATCAAAAGGAAATTCTTGAGAATTCGACTCTTCCTTTTGAAGAAATCCTAAAGCCTCACGCCCATCAGTGGCAGTTGTAACCTCGTAGCCTTCCTCCTGTAAAGCTAATACAACCATTTGCCGAATTAAATTCTCGTCTTCAACTACCAAAATTTTGCTAGTCTTAGTCAATTTTGGTTGAGAAGGGGTTTGTGGTATTTCGAGGGAAAGCATAAAGATGTTATCCAGTATTGTTCTACACAAACATATATAACAAAATCATACCGTTTGGAGATGCGATTGGGAATTTTACATTGATTCAGATTTGATATTTAAGGTTTTGCCTGTGACTTTAGTTTATATACTGGATAAGGAATGGTTTTTTTATTAAAGAATAGTTTTTTTCACTTCCCCCTTAGCAATGCAATATATCGACACTAAACAAGCGGCCCAAATTTTAAAAATTACTCCCCGAAGAGTCGTTTACTTACTACAACAAAAACGTATCCGAGGGGCATATAAAATAGGCAAGGCTTGGGCAATTCCTTTATATTGTGGCAAACCGAATGTTTCTCGTGGAACCAGAGGTCCCAAACCTCGTTGGACTAAACCTCGTTTGCCTGGGGCGAAAATCATTCACGTCAACGGACAAGCAATTTCCAAAAACCAAAAAGATAATGGCATCAGACCAGTAATCAGCGTTAAACAGAGTGTAGATAATCGCGATCGCAACGACTACGGACATGAGGTCGAAATCTACGGTTATTGCCGTTTAGTTTATCGCCCAGACAAACCCCGCTCTTGTGGAGCAACTTTATGGATTGAAACCTATGCAGGGGTGGATATAGTTACATTTATAGGAAATCGAAATCTAAGAATTCAAAGGCAATAATATAGGGGCGACCCATAATCATTAAACATTTTTCTTTGGCTCACATTCGGTAGAGTTGGGTATATGGGTAGACATTTACAAACCATGTGGTTATGCTGCTTTACTACGAAGCAGTCTTGAATCACCATCAGAGGCGATCGCTTCAAAACAAGAATCCATTTCCAGAAAAAGCTGCCAATAATCCTGGTTACATCGTGTCATCAACATTTGGATAAATAACTCTTCTAATTGAGAGTTGCGTTTACCTTTCCAAAGAGTATCGGCCAAAGCAACACAAATTTCTTCAAAAGAACATTCCATTGTTTCCCATTGACTGTGAGAACGACAACATCGGGCCAGTTTTGAATCAACTCCGTGAGAGACTAGCAACTTTTCACCATCAGCCTCATGATTGTTGCCTTTAGCAATCAATTCCTGGGGATGAATAATCTTACCCGCATCATGAAGGGCAATACCCAAGCGGAAAAAGTTTTCGTCAAACTGCACCGGTAATTCATGTAGCTTCGAGATCAATAACTCAGCCGCTTCCCCAACTAATTTGACGTGAAGAAGTAGCTTTGTTGAGGCTCCCAATTCTTGAAGAAACTGGTAAGCTTCCGATACTGTTTGCAAAGTTCTAATTTGCCTATTCATGAATTTGTGACGAGAAAAGAAAAGGAAAAGGCTTTCCCTTCCTTTCCCCAATCAGGCTGTAACTATGCCCCTACAGATTCTTTAGCAGCATAAAGAACTTCAACATTAATATCAGTAATACCGCGATCGCGGGCAAATTTCTCAGTATTACGCTTCACTTTACCCCGTACAAAGCCAGGAATTTTATTTAATTCTGCCTTACCATCCTTTGTCCAATTAAGGTCAGAGTCAGCAGAGATTCCTTTATGAATCGCTTCTTTGGTATCATGTCCCCCAAAGATTTCTAATAGATGGTCTTCCATACCCAAGGTAAACGAGTTATAAACCAAGTCAGCCATTTGGTTAGTTCCTTCATAGCCCAAGAAAGGTTTGTAACCAATGGGGAAATCTTGAATGTGAATCGGAGCAGCAATTACCCCACAAGGAATATTTAAACGCTTACCCACATGGCGTTCCATTTGGGTTCCAAAAATCGCCGACGGTTCGTGACGGGCAATCATGTCCCCAATTTCACCATTATCATTGCTGATAAGGACTTCATCGCAATATTCACTAACTTGTTCTTTGAACCACTCTTGATCATACTTACAATAGGTTCCGGCACAGACTACATGAATGCCCATTTCCCTCGCTAAAATCTTCGTCATCGCTGCTGCGTGGGTATTATCCCCAAAAACCACCGCTTTTTTCCCCGTTAAATTTTGGCAGTCAATGGAGCGAGAAAACCAAGCAGCTTGGGAAACGTGAAGAGTTTGGTTATTAATATAGTCTTCGTAGTCAACTTCTGCCCCTTGAGCATTAATAACCTCTTGAATCTTACGTAAGCAACGGGCTGTTTCCACAACACCCATAGGAGTTATATCAACATAGGGCGTACCAAATTCTTTTTCTAAATATTGGGCAGTCATCTGACCCAATTCTCGATAGGGAAGGAGGTTAAACCATGCACGGGGCAAACTTTTTAATTCTTGTACCGAAGCACCTTCCGGAATGACAGCATTAACTTCAATGCCCAAATCTGCCATCAAGCGCTTCAACTCTGTACAATCATGTTGGTTATGGAAACCCAGGGTAGACATACCAATAATGTTAACGGAAGGCTTCTCCGTCTTCTCTGTAACTAAATCACCTTTTTTCCGCGCTTTGGCAATATAGTATTGAACAATTTGGTCTAAAGTCCGGTCAGCCGCTTGCAGTTCATCAACCCGATAGTGATTGACATCTGCTAGTAAGACATCTCCTTGAGAATCAATTTGGGCGCGATCTACAAAGTTTTGTAAGTCTTCTTGAAGAATACTAGAAGTACAAGTAGGGGTAAGAACAATTAAATCAGGATGTTCTTCTTGATCTTTACGAGTAATATTATCAACAACCTTTTCCTGGGAACCTCTAGCCAAGACATTGCGATCCACAATACTAGCTGTCACCGGAGTAAAGTCTCTTTCTCGCTCTAACATTGAGCGCATGACATTAAAATAATCATCTCCTAAAGGAGCGTGCATAATAGCATGAACGTTTTTAAAAGAACTAGCAATACGTAAAGTGCCAATGTGGGCAGGGCCAGCATACATCCAATAAGCTAGTTTCATATAATTGTGCCTCCAGTTGTGGTTGTAAATGCTTATAGTAGTTGAATTAATTTGCGCTCTAAAGCATTGTCTCAGATATGAGGTAAACACTATTTTCTTTCGTATGAGGGGAGGATTTGCTCTAGATTGTTGCCATAGCTTGGTTTCTGGGGTTTTGAAGCAATGGTTAAGTAAGGGGAAAGTTGTTTAAGGGTAAAGATTCTTAATTGTTCTTCTTGTTTCTTTAAATTGAATATTTATTGTTCCTTCTTTGATAGGAAGTAGAATTATTTCTAATTATTCCTCATCTTGCTCAAAAAGTTTAGTTAAATCCTGATAACCACTAACTACTCTCAAGATTTCAATTCCTTCTGCTATTGGGCGATAAAAGATAAGATAACTCTCTACGGGGAAACTTCTTACCATAGGAAAAAGCTCATCTCGTCTTCGTCCCATGTTAGGAAAACGAGCTAAAGTTTGACATTTTTGATTGATCTTCTTTAAATAGCTTTCTGCTGCATCTAATCCACGATTATCAGCAATATAATCAATTATACTTTCAATGTCTCGACTGGCAGGAACAGTAAAACGACAAATGTTACTCATTATTATTGTGCTTGATAGCGACGCTGCTCTAATTTCCTTTGAATAGAACCAAAAACAGTTTCACTATCTATAACTTCACCTCTTTCAGAAGCCTTTACGCCCACCATAACTTCTTGCCTAATCTCAGCAAAATGCCCCTCATAAATATGCTCTATTTCCATCAATAATTTTAATCCAGCATTGACAGCTTCATTTAATGACTTATATTGACCACTAGTGACTTTTTCCTGAATAAACTGCTCTAGTTCAGGCTGTAAACTAATTTCCATAATCCAAAATCACTAAATAACTTTATATTATACTCAAAACGTTTGTCTCAGGTACGTGTTGCTGCTTCTTCAAATTGTCTTGCGGTCATGGAGCTTCTTACTCAAAAGGGTTATCACGATTGTGACGAACAGGAGTTTCTAGAATGTAGTTCTCTTCAATACAACTTTTACGCAACTCAGCAAACATATCTGCCAAGGGCGGTTTTTGTTGTTGCTGATGCCAGATGAGAAATTGCTCAAACATTTTTGTCTCTATAACAGCAGCTACAGGACGTTCTTGTTGGTAAATAATCTGTGGTTCAAAGTTCGCAGCATTGATTAATTCGATAAATTTTTGCTGTGCTTCTTCTGTCCCAGCCATTTTTTATTGATGCAAAAAGTTATTTAGCTAAATGATACTTTATCAACAAACAGCTAATTGTTTTGTATTAATTTCCTACAGTGTATAGCGATCGCAACTTTTGTAAAATTCTTATGATACCAAACAGATAACCTGTGCCGCCCTTGCCGAATTTAGTATCAGACCGTAATTGTGAAAATTTGTATCCCTTGCGTATTTCTGCTTGGGAAGTAGATAAATACCTTTAGAAAGCAGTTATGCAAATGCAATTGAACTTCAATTGCCATATTTATCCTATCTGACAAAACTTATGAAACTTTCCTACTTATTAACTCTTCCTGGCATTGTTGCTTTATCTTTATCAACTTGCAGTTTAATTGAACCACCTCTATTAGCAGCCCCAGTAGTAGAGATTGCAGAGGCAACTACAGCAGAAGACTTTTACTCCGAAGGTAATCAATTCTATCAAAATGGGCGTTATGGAAAAGCCATAGAGTCTTATGATAAAGCCTTGGAGATTAAACCTGACTACTTTCAGGCTTGGGTGAATCGTGGTGTTGCCCTAGGGAAGCTAGAAAAGTACGAAGAGGCAATAGCTTCCTACGACCAGGCTGTAGAGATTAGTCCTGACAACAGTACAGCTTGGTACAATCGTGGCAATGAGCTATATAATTTGGGAAAATACGAAGAGGCAATCTTATCCTATAACAAAGCTTTAGAAATTAAACCTGATTATTATGGGGCTTGGAATAATCACGGCTTTGCCCTAGAGAAGTTAGGTAAGCGCGAGGAAGCACTAACTTCATATGACAAAGCTTTAGAAATTAAATCTGATGGCTATGAGGCTTGGTATAATCGCGCCAATGCTCTAGGGAAGTTAGAGAAGTATGAAGAAGCAATAGCTTCATATGACAAAGCTTTAGAAATTAAACCTAACTACTATGGGGTTTGGAGCAATCGTGGTATTTCCCTAAGAGAATTAGAAAAATATGAAGAAGCACTAGCTTCATATGACAAAGCTTTAAAAATTAAACCTGATGGCTATGAGGCTTGGAATGGTCGCGGCAATACTCTAGCAGAATTAGAAAAATATGAAGAAGCACTAGCTTCATATGACAAAGCTTTAAAAATTAAACCTAATTACAGTGATGCTTGGAATAATCGTGGTATTTCCCTAAAAGAATTAGAAAAATATGAAGAGGCAATAGCTTCATATGACAAAGCTTTGGAAATTAAACCTGACAATATTGCAGCTTGGAATAATCGCGGCAATGCTCTAGCAGACTTAGAGAAGTATGAAGAAGCAATAGCTTCATATGACAAAGCTTTGGAGATTGAGCCTGACTACAGTAAAGCTTGGAACAACCGAGGTTTTGCCCTTGAATCTCTTGAGCGCTATGATGAGGCTCTAGAATCTTATCAAAAAGCTATTGAACTTGACCCTAACTATCAAACAGCAATCAACAACCTTAATAAGCTTCTCGAAAAACTAGGAAGTTCTCCTAATAATCAACAACAAACCACAGAGGTAAATTAGTAGCGTAAGCGAAGCCATGCGGTCGGCTTATGGCAAAACAGTTAACATCAGGATATTATTACCCTGATGTTAAGCTTGTAAAATTTGTGTAACTGTTAAATCTAAGTTAGGGAAAATTGGTGAAACAATCTTTTCTGTTTCTTGATATTCATTAACTTCATAAAACCCCTCAACTAAAACTAAAACGGCAACTTTTTTCTGTTGGGGATCGACAATCCAATATTCGGGAATACCTACTACACTATATTCAGAACGCTTAAAACGATAATCTCTGGTTTTCGATTCTGAACTAACAATTTCTATAGCTAAATGAGCAGAATTAACTATTGCTGAATTTTCCAAAACCTCCTCAATTTCCTCACGACTAATAACTAATAAATCAGGAAGTCGAGAACGATTAATTGCTGTACGAATACCAATATTTTGTAGTGCTAGCCAGGGCAAACTAAGCTTAGTTATTTCTGCTTCTATAACCTGAGTAAGAAAGCGAATAATCAGGGCATGAAGACCTGTAGGAGGATTCATGATTAATAATTCTCCATCGACTAGTTCATAATGATTATCTGTGCCATCGTCGTGGTTGAGATAGTTTTCAAAAGTAAGTTTGGTTCTATTTGTTGCCGGTTTGATTACTTCCACGGTTTAGTAATTTAATGCAAGTCGAAATCCTTAGAATATTAGCATCATTATTAAGATTTATGTTGCTGAGAATATTTATGTTTGATGAACAAAGAAACTTTTATTGAGCGCAACTAAAATGCAACTCAACTTTATTTGTTATCTTGATTCTGCATCACTCAATTTATGAAACTTAGCCACAAATTAACTCTTCCTATCATTTTCATCCTCTCTCTATCTGCCTGTGGTCTCACCAATGAATATAGAGCAAACGAGCTTTTCTCTGAAGCTTATCAATTGCACGGGCAGAAAAGCTATCAAGAGGCAATAGCAGCTTATGATCAAACCTTGGAAATTGAACCTGATAATCATGTAGCTTGGTATAATCGCGGCAACGCTTTAAGAAAGTTGAAACAACACCAAGAAGCATTGTTATCCTACGACAAAGCTTTAAAAATCAAACCCGACAACTCTGCTGCTTGGAATAATCGTGGTGTTGTACTAGGAGATTTAGGAAAACATGAAGAAGCGATCGCTTCCTATGATAAGGCTTTAGAAATCAAACCTGAACATAGCTCAGCTTGGTATAATCGCGGCATTGCTCTAAGAGATTTAGGAAAATATGAAGAGGCGGTAGTTTCTTATGATAAGGCTTTAGAAATTAAACCGAGTGATAGTAGAATTTTGCATAATCGTGGCGTTGCTCTAAGTAGGTTGGA
The DNA here is from genome assembly GCA_963793425.1 of uncultured cyanobacterium. Classification (GTDB taxonomy): domain Bacteria; phylum Cyanobacteriota; class Cyanobacteriia; order Cyanobacteriales; family CAWCAG01; genus CAWCAG01. Next base: position 2,081,472 of record CAWCAG010000005.1, read on the forward strand.
AAAACACGAAGAAGCCTTATTATCCTATGAAAAAGCTTTAGAAAATAAACCTGACGACTATAAGTCTTGGTACAATCGCGGCAATACTCTCTACGAATTAGACAACTATCAAGAAGCACTATTATCTTACAACAAAGCTCTGGAAATCAAGCCTGACAGCTATTATTCTTGGTATAATCGCGGCAATATTCTCTATGAATTAGAGAACTATCAAGAAGCACTATTATCCTACGAAAAAGCTTTACAAATCAAACCAGATGACCACAAATCTTGGTACAATCGCGGCAATATTTTATACGAATTAAACAACTATCAAGAAGCTCTATTATCTTACGAAAAAGCTTTACAAATTAAACCAGATGACCACAAATCTTGGTACAATCGTGGCAATATTCTCTATGAATCAGAGAACTATCAAGAAGCACTATTATCCTACGAAAAAGCTTTACAGATTAAACCAGATGACTACAACTCTTGGTATAATCGTGGCAATATTCTCTATGAATCAGAGAACTATCAAGAAGCACTATTATCTTACGAAAAAGCTTTGCAGATTAAACCCGACTTCCAATCAGCTATTAACAATCGCAACATTATTTTAGAAATATTAGAAAGCTCTCCTTCTTGAAAGATTTTAATTGCGTAAGCATAGCTGCCGGAAGGTTATCCCACTTTAGGTAGCCTCAATGAGTTAATCAGTAGTAACATTCATCCTGCGATCGCTAGTTATGAAATCTCCCTACTGGTTAACTTTTCCTAGCATCGTTGTTTTATCTTTGTTTGCTGGTAATTTAATTAACCAACCTCTATTAGCAGCCTCAGAAGTAGAAGTTGCTCAAGCAACCACAGCAGAAGACTTTTACTCCGAAGGTAATCAATTTGCAAGTCAAGGGCGTTATGAAAAAGCAATAGAGTTTTACGACAAAGCCTTGGATATTAGAGTTAGAGAAGTACGAAAACTGGATCTAATATCAGATCGCGATGCCCAAAAAATTGTGTCCTTTGCGTATTTCTGCTTGGGAAACAGATAAATACTTTACAGAAGGCAGTTACAAAAATGTGACTGAACCTCAATTGTAATATTTATCTTAAGCTGACCAAATTATGAAACTTCGCTACTTATTAGCTTTTCCTGGCATCCTTGCTTTATCTTTATCTGCTGGTAATTTAATTAACCAACCTCTATTGGCAGCCCCAGCAATAGAGATTGCGGAGGCAACCACAGCAGAAGACTTTTTCTCCGAAGGTAATCAATTCTATGAACAAGGGCATTATGAAAAAGCAATAGAATCTTATGATAAAGCCATAGAGATTAAACCTGACTACTTTCAAGCTTGGGGGAATCGTGGTATTGCCCTAGGGAAGTTAGAAAAGTACGAAGAGGCAATTTTATCCTTTGATAAAGTCACAGAAATCAAACCTGACAACAGTTATGCTTGGTATAATCGCGGTATTGCTCTAGGAAAGTTAGAAAAGTACGAAGAGGCAATCTTATCCTATGACAAAGCTGTAGAAATTAATCCCGACGACAGTTATGCTTGGCATAATCGCGGCAATTGTTCTAGGAAAGTTAGAAAAGTACGAAGAAGCAATGCTTATCCTACGATAAGGCTTTGGAGATTGAACCTGAAGACTAGTACAGCCTGGTACTAATCGCGGCAATGCTCTAAATAATTTAGGAAAATATGAAGAGGCAATAGCCTCCTTCGACAAAGCTTTGGAAATTAAATCTGATGACTATAAAGCTTGGTCTAATCGCGGCAATGCTCTAAGATAAGTGTAGGAAAGTACGAGGAAGCTATAGTATCCTATGACAAAGCTTTAGAGATTAAACCTGACCTTTACGAAGCTTGGTAGTAATCGCGGTATTACTCTAGCTGATTTAGAAAAGTACGACCGAAGCAATCTTATCCTACGACAAAGCTTTAAAAATTGAACCTGACAACTATTTAGCTTGGTATAATCGTGGTAATTGCTCTAAGAAAGTTAGGAAAATACGAGGAGGCTATAGTATCCTTTGACAAAGCTATAGCAGATTAAACCTGACCTTTACCAAGCTTGGAATAATCGCGGTGCTGCCCTAGAGAAATCAGGAAAATATCAAGAGGCAATTTTTTCCTACGATAAAGCGTTAGAAATCCAACCTGATGATCAAATAGCTATTGAAAATCGCAGACTTCTCCTTGAAAAACTAGAAAATTCTGCTCCTTAAAGGGAAATTTAGCAGAGTAGCAATGTCTTTAGCCACAAGCCCACCGTATAAATTTTAGGCTTATGGCTAGAGATTTTTATTCTTAGACTTCATGGGTAGGAAGATAAATATCTTGCGATCGCAAAAATTCAAACGCAAGTATACTTCAAGTTAAAATATTTATCGGCCCTAACCCAACCATGAAATCTTCCTACTGGTTAACTCTTCCTGGCATCCTGGTTTTATCTTTATATGCTGGTAGTTTAACTAACCAACCTCTATTGGCAGCCTCAGAAGTAGAAATTGCTGAAGCAACCGCAGCAGAAGACTTTTTCTCCGAAGGTGATGAGTTTTTCAGTCAAGGGTATTATAGATTGTAGTCAGCAAGCAGAATGGCAGGGAATTGTATTGTATCTCCCTTTATGAAGGCTAAAGCCAAAGACCTATTGGCTAAGATTTGTCCTAACTCAAACTCTGGGGAGTATATGGATAGGTATTGCCTTTTACCCAGAGCTTAACTGATAATTAACGAGTTAAGTTTCTCTGGAGTTGCGAGTGAAGGTTTTGGTCGTTGGTAATGGAGGGCGCGAACACGCCCTGGCTTGGAAACTGTTGCAATCAGAGCAAGTTGATAAAGTATTTTGTGTTCCGGGTAATGGTGGAACAGCTTTATTGGAAGGGTGTCAGAATTTAGCTTTAAGTGGAGATGACTTTGAGGGGTTAAGTAAATTTGCTTTAGTTAATGGTATATCCTTAATAGTTGTTGGACCAGAAGTTCCCCTCGCTTTAGGAGTTACAGATCGCCTGCTTAGAGATAACTTGAAAGTTTTTGCACCGACTCAAGCTGGGGCGCAAATTGAATCGAGTAAGTCTTGGGCTAAAGAATTAATGGCAGAGGCTGGTATACCCACAGCCCGTAGCAAAAGCTTCACAGAATTAGCCCCAGCCCAAGCTTATGTTATTGAAAAAGGAGCGCCTATAGTAGTTAAAGCAGATGGTTTAGCAGCAGGTAAGGGAGTAACTGTTGCCTCTACTGTAGAAGAGGCTAAAAGCGCTTTGGAGGCACTCTTTGCGAAGGGATTTACTAATGTGGTGGTAGAAGAGTTTTTAGTTGGGGAAGAGGTTTCAGTTTTTGCCTTAACTGATGGCATTAGCTTACGCACCTTAATTACGGCCCAAGATCATAAAAGGATTGGTGAAGGAGATACTGGGGAAAATACCGGAGGCATGGGGGCTTATGCCCCAGCACCTTTGGTAAATCCTCAACTGATGGAACGTATTGAGCAAGAAATTCTTCAACCTACAATAGATGCTTTACAACAAAAAGGCATTGATTACCGGGGTGTTCTTTATGCAGGATTAATGATTTCTCCCCAAGGTGATCCTTTTATTCTTGAATTTAACTGTCGTTTTGGAGATCCTGAAACCCAAGTCCTTTTACCCTTGCTGGAGACTCCTTTAGAAGAAATTCTCCTCGCTTGTGCTGAAAAGAGATTGGAAAAGTTACCTCCCATTGAATGGAAACAAGGTAGTGCTGTTTGTGTCGTTGCTGCTTCCCAAGGTTATCCGGGCCCCTTTGAGAAAGGTTTTACCATCTCCGGTATTGAAAAGGCAGAAGAATTAGAAACTATGGTATTTCACGCTGGCACTAAGTTGATGGGAGGAAAACCTGTTACCAACGGGGGAAGAGTGTTAGGGGTTACAGCAGTAGGAGAATCTTTTGAGCAAGCAATTGAGCAAGTTTACCAAGGAATTAGCGCCATAGATTTTACCGGAATATACTTCCGCAATGATATTGGGCATCGGGTAAAGTAAGTCAAAAATAATTTCCAATATGATCATTGTACGGCTTGCCGTTGCCGCTAGGCATCATTGATAATTGATAATTTCGGGAGCATTAGAACCTTGCAAACAGTAACTATTATCGCCATTATTCTTGCTGCTATAGGAACTGGTTTAATAATTTCTGACCGACGTAAAGATAAGTACTCTCCTTGGCAAGCGACGGTTATCCCCTTAGCTTCCATTCTCGGTAGCGGTTTTTTGGTTTCTGCCCCTTTGTTAGCCAGACAGTTAGGTAATTATGCCCTTTTCGGTATGGTGGCATTGATTGGGATCGCCTATTTACTGGGGGAGGCGGTGCGTTTTAATATTCAATATTTAGAACCCAGGATGGAAAAAGGGGATAAGGGTTTAGCTTTTACTATTGAAAGAATCTCTTTTTATGTTTTAGCTGCTGGTTATGTCATTGCTGTTGCTTTTTATCTCAATCTACTTTCTGCCTTTATCCTCGAAGGTTTTTTTGCTCTATCTCCCCTAATTACTAAGATCATAACTTCAGTTTTTATTGTCTCAATTGCTTTGCTTGGTTGGTGGCGGGGCTTAGATATTTTAGAATCGGTGACTAAAAATGCAGCAAGTCTGAACTTGGTTTTGATTGCCGCTTTCTTCATCGGTTTATTGTCCTATAACCTCTCAGAAATTGTCGAGGGAAAATGGCAACTTTTAACAGAAAGTCCCTCCTTTACTTGGGGAACAATGCGATCGCTGTTGGGCTTACTTTTTATTACCCAAGGTTTTGAAATTTCCCGCTTCCTTAGCTCTAAATATGACTCTGCTTTGCGGGTAAAAACCATGAGATATGCTCAGTTGCTGGCTGGAGCTATTTATATTCTCTTTATTGCCTTAGCAACAAGTATGTTTGGTTTACCTGGGGGACAAAGTACTATTGCTGTCTTAGAATATGCTCAGCTAGGAGTTTTTGTTCTACCTTTTGTGATGGTTGTTGCGGCCTTTTGTAGTCAATTCAGTGCCGCAGTGGCCGATACAGCCGGTTCTGGTGGTTTAATGGTAGCAATCACAGAAAAACAAGTATTTGTCCAAAGACCAGGACGGACTGATTATTTTATTGTGGCTGCTTTGGCACTGATTTTAACTTGGTTAACAGATGTCGTAGAAATCATTAGCATTGCTTCACGGGTTTTTGCTATCTTTTATGCCCTTCAATGTGCAGCCGCTTTGACCTTAGCCTTTAAAACTCCAGGGGTCAAAAATCGTTTTCTCAACATGGCTTTATTTATTACAGCAATCTTTATTTGTTTATTAGTAGCGATTTTTGCTAAGTCAGCTTTTTATAACTAACTAAATGGGGAGAAGGGAGCAGAGAGCAGAGAGCAGGTAAGTAATAAGTTATGAAATCAATTAAAACATTCTTGCCAACTCTTTGGCGTTCTAAATCTGGCAAAATTGGTTTAATACTCACAATTGCTATTGTTTTAGTAGCTTTACTCGCTCCTATTTTAAATCCTTTTGATCCTGCCACAGCCAGAGATTATGCTGCTCGGTTAAAGCCTCCTTCTAGTCAGCATTTATTCGGTACAGATGCTTTAGGAAGGGATGTCTTAACTTTAGTTTGGTATGGAGTGAGAACCTCTTTAATTGTAGGACCAATTTCTGTAGCTTTAGGTTTAATAATTGGTACACTTTTAGGTTTGATTTCAGGTTATTTTCGCGGTTTAGCAGAAACAATCATCGGTTGGTTAACAGATATTCTTTTAGCCTTTCCTTCAATTTTGCTGGCGATCGCAATTGTTACGGTTACAGGCCCAAGTCTCCCCAGTGTTATGTTAGCAGTGGGGATGGTGCAAATTCCCATTTTTACACGTTTAACCCGTAGTATGGTACTTTCTTTACGAGAAAGGGAGTTTGTTCAAGCCGTTCAATCTTTGGGGGCAACCCCAGCCAGGATTATTTTTTTGCATATTTTACCGGGTAGCTTTAGTGCCATAATTGTTCAGGCAACTCTCTCTGTGGGTACGGCAACCTTAGAAGCGGCTGGCTTAGGTTTTCTTGGTTTGGGCGCACAACCCCCCACTCCTGAATTGGGAACAATGTTGGCTGATTCTTTTAAAGGAGGCTATTCTTTATCCGCCCCCTGGACAACTATTTTTCCTGGCTTATTGATTACTTTGATTGTTCTAGCTTTTAACTTACTCGGAGATGGCTTGAGAGATAGTTTAGATCCGCGTTTGAATTAATTCCTGGTAGAGAGTAGGGAGTAGAAGGTTTTTGGTTTGTGTTTCTCAAGAGTTTTACTGCTTATCCTCAACTTTTTGCTCCCATCGAAATAACCAAATCATCAAAGCAACAATACCTAGTTGTAGAGCCAAATTAGGTAAAGCTGTGGCAACATCTCTGCCGGCAGCAACTTGAGCAAAAAAGACAAAAGCACCAATGAATCCTGAAGCAGCAAAGGTAACATAAATTGTTTTCCTTAATCCTCGGTAAGGAGCCTTCGCTTCTGCCCTCAACCTAGCATATTTTTCTGGGCTTAAAGGTTCTTTGCTGCGGCGTTTTTTGCCCTGGTTTGGGTTAGACTTTGAGTTAACCATCGGCGATTTTGATACTTTCTTTGTGCAGATTGTCTCTATACTCTCTATACTCTACCAAACTTGGCCATTAGGGGTTGTCACTAATGACCAGACGAAATAACTATGGCAAATATGAAAACCTTAAGTTTAAGTACTGCGATCGCAGCAGCAATTGTTTGTTATGCAACTCCAGCCTTCTCTGCTAACCCCGATCATGTGCAGAGGTTACTAGAAACCAATCAATGTCCTCAATGTGACTTATCTGGGGCTGATTTAGGGGAAGCGAATTTATACGGGGCGAATTTAGTTAATGCTAACTTAACCGGGGCAAATCTGGCGGGGGCTAATTTAGGAGAAGCAGATTTTACTGATGCTAACCTCACCGGGGCGAAACTCAACCAAGCTTACCTACGAGGGGCAATTTTAGAGAATACCAACTTAAGCAGTGCTGATTTAACTAACGCTTATTTGCGAGATGCTGTGTTGATGGAAGCCGAAATTAACAACGCTAGTCTCCAGGGAGTTAATCTCAGCCGTACTAATTTGAGTGGCATTGATTTACAAGGAGTTAATTTAAGCAATGCTAACCTCAAAAACACGATCTTTAGCGGTTTTATTCCTGCTAATTTTAGTGGGGCAAATTCTTCTTTGGGTTTTGGTGCTTTTATTCCTCAATTTTTTTATACTTCTTTATGTAACGAAAGTTTCGGTAGTTCTGATATTGTAGATGAGGAATTAGAAGAACTTGGCTTTACTCTTGGCAATTTAAAAGATGCCAATTTTAGTGGCGCAAATCTTAGTAACGCTATATTAATAGGAGCAGATTTAAGTAATGCCAACCTTAGCAATGCTAATTTAAGAAATACTTGTTTAGCTCAAGCTTCCCTTAAAAATGCTAATCTCGACAATGCCAATCTCCAAAATGCACAACTAAACTCAGCCATAGTAGAGAGGGCTAGTTTCCGGGGTGCAGAAGGAGTTAATTTAGAAGGAACCTACGCCACGGAAAGAGAAGCTTTTCTAGCCCCGAAACAATCCCAAGCCCTTTCTTCTGTTAGAGCTATGGGTAGAGCGCAGCAATATTACTACTCAGAAGAAGGAAGATTCACAACTAGTTTGGCAGAACTTGGTCTTGGTTTTGGTCCAGAAGACGAATTTTATCGTTATTTAGTTGTACTTCAAGGAGACAATACTCAAAAGGTAAAACTTGTTACCCAAGCAAAAGAAGCAGAATTAAAAAGTTACACCGGGGCAGTATTTGTAGTTCCCTTTCCAGAAGATCCTGATACTGAATATACTACAGTAACAATCATCTGTGAAAGCAATAGCCCTTCTAAAACTCCTCCTTCTATGCCAGAAACTCCGAAAAATATTGAGGCGGAAATTACTTGCCCTGTTGGTTCTAGTCCTATTGTAGGTTATAGTTATTATCCCTAAAGGAAGCTTTGTAAAATTAATCGAAAATCTTCTTTAATTTGAGAAGCATTTTCTTCATTTAAAAGAGGAACATGAACAAAAATAGCAGAGGAGTTAAATTGACGTCTTTTTAAATGATGTAAAACATTATAATAAAGTCCTTCACAAACAAACTTTCCTGCTTCATGGCTAATTTCTGTATGAACTAACTTAGTTATTAATCCTTCTAAATCCACAGCAGTAGATAATAACTTCTCGCCACAACTAGCGCGAGACTCTATAGTTAATTGAGAACGAGATTCTGCCATGCCGCAACAAATTACTACCTGGGGACGTATATCTTCAATTTTATTAATTGTTAAAATACTAGCTTGAGGAGTATTAACAGGAAGCTTTCTTAACCAAAACAAAGCAGCATTCCCTACAAATTCCTGTTGAAACATCTCTAATAAATCATCGGAAGCATTAGACTTTTGATGAGGCAACCAAGTTTGAAAAGAAGTGAGGAGAACTTTGTTATTGAGCATTGATCATCTATTATTTGTTAAGGTTATCTTTCCTAAACTTGCTAGCTAAATAGGGGATTTTCATGCCAGCGATCGCAGTTATTGATTATGATATGGGAAATATGCACTCTGCTTGTAAAGGTTTAGAAAAAGCAGGGGCAACAACTAAAATAACTGACTCTGCAAAAGACATTGAACAAGCAGATGCCATCGTTTTACCTGGAGTAGGGGCTTTTGATCCGGCGGTACAACATTTAAGAAGCCGAGACTTAGTTAGTCCCCTCAAAGATGTAATCGCTTCCGGCAAGCCATTTTTAGGTATTTGTTTAGGTTTGCACATTCTCTTTGATGGTTCTGAAGAAGGTACAGAATCTGGTTTAGGTATTATCCCAGGAACTGTCCGTCGCTTTCATTCTGAACCAGGAATTACTATTCCTCACATGGGTTGGAATCAATTAGAATTTAGTCAACCGGAGCTTAATTTATGGCAAAATTTAGGGCATAATCCCTACGTTTATTTTGACCATTCCTATTATGTTGATCCTCTAGATCCTCAAGTTAAAGCCGCTACTGTTACCCACGGTTCTCAACAAATAACGGCTGCGATCGCCAAAGATAATTTATTAGCAGTACAATTTCACCCAGAAAAGTCTTCCACTGCGGGACTAAAGCTTTTATCTAATTTTGTCAAGACGGTAATTAATAATAACTAATGGCGGTAAGAATAGCTGGAAATAGACAACTAAAAACTTTACCAGGGCTAGAAACTCGTCCTACTTCTGCTAGGGTGAGATCAGCTTTGTTTAATATTTGGCAAGGTAGAATAGTGGGTTGCCGTTGGTTAGATTTGTGTAGCGGTAGTGGGGCAATGGGGGCAGAAGCTTTGTGTAGAGAAGCAACTTATGTAATCGGAATTGAAAAATCCGGACGGGCTTGCAGCATTGTTAAGCAAAACTGGCAACAGGTGGCTCAACCACAGCAGGAATTTCGGGTTTTGCGGGGAGATGTGGTGTTAAAATTAAAAACCTTAGCAAAACAGCAGTTTGACTGCATTTACTTCGACCCTCCCTACGCCAGCGATTTATATCAACCAGTCTTAGAAGCGATCGCTAACCATAACTTATTAACTCCCGGTGGAGAAATTGCTGTAGAACACAACCCAAAATTCTGGGCAGCTACACCCATAAACAACCTCACCATCTCCCGCCAAAAAACCTACGGCAAAACCAATCTAACTTTCTACAATCAATGATCAATGATCATTGATCATTGATGTCTACGATAACGGCAAGCCAAACAATGATTGTTGATCAATCGATTCCTAAATCGTTGCCACGCTTGTACTGCATATAAGCAGCAAAAAACAGACCAGCTAGGGTAACGGGTACTAAACCAAGAACCATGCCGAGTAACATCGGTTCAATCATTTTATTGCTCCTTTGTCATACTTGTTCACCTAATTTCTTATCGTACTCGACAAGGGAGATTTCGCCTACAAATTAATAAGCATAAAAAGATTTCCCTTGCTTCCTTCCTCCATAAATTTTAAGCTATGTTTAGGAATCGAAATATTTAGAGAAGTTCTGTCATCCAGATTGCTTTTTTAATATATTGATTATTTCTGTTATTTTAAGATCCTCCATTTTTAAACTTGCCCCCTTGTTATGTGTCAGTGAACAATGAATTAACCCCAGAAACAATACCGGTACAGCGAATCATCTGGTTCGCCGTAGCAATTGCCTTGTTTATATTAGTCAGTATCTTTGCTGTCCAAGTTCGTACAGCAGATCCTTATATCCAAGAAGTCTTATCCATTCAAGGCGATACAGCCAAGGGTCATGCTATTTTCCAAATCAACTGTGCCGCTTGTCATGGAAGCCATGGTAATGGTCATGTTGGCCCCAGCCTGCACGACGTACCTAAGCGTAAGTCCAAAGCTGGTTTAATACATCAAGTCGTTAGCGGCGACACCCCACCCATGCCCAAATTTCAACCTAATCCACAACAAATGGCAGATTTGTTGAGTTATTTGGAAAAGTTTTAGGGCTTTGGTTCAAAGCTTTCAAGTTTGATATTTATGGTGAGTAATTAATCTAAGAGCATTTCTGGCAAACTTTTGATTACTCTATTGAAAGGCTCGGTATCGTCTAGAATTCTCACCAAAATTAATGCTCCTTGGATTTTGGTCATGGCATCTAGCGATCGCACTTTGGCAATTTCTGGTTCAATCCCCACATCTATCAAGACTTGAGCTAATGTTTCGATTATCTGTTGCAATCTTGTTTTGTACCGAACGCACGGTACAAAAAACTGGATTTTCTCACGCAGGCTGAAAACCATGAAAATTATTGATTATGAACATATAGGTATTCGTGTTAGTGATCGCTTTGAAGCTCTAAAATTCTATGAAAAAATAGGATTTACCGAAGAAAGGTATTTTCCAAAAGACCAAGCAAGTGAGTTAGTTACAGCCGATGGTGTTTATCTTAATTTGATATTCAATGGAGCAAAACGTCATCGTAATATTCTCATGGATGAGCCTATCAAGTACCCAGGAGTTACTCACCCTGCCTTTATTGTTGACGATTTAGATCAACTGCTAAAAAAATTAGAACAAGAAAATATTCCAGTCACAGAAGGACCAATTTATTTGGGAAAACGTCGTCGAGTTTGTTTCATCCGTGATCCTGATGGCAACGTATTAGAGTTCGATCAAATCTATCCATCTATTGCCAAACAAGATACTCAAAAGGTTTCGATCATGAAATTACACGACTTAGAGCTTTCGGGAAATTGTTACAAAATACGCTTATTTTTATCATTGCTGGATATTAAGTATGAGCTTGTGAGTGTTGATTTTATGGCTGGACAACACAAATCATCAGAATTTTTGCAATTAAATCCTTTGGGACAAATTCCTGTGTTAGAAGATGACGATCTAATTTTGAGAGACTCTCAAGCAATTCTAGTTTACCTAGCTAAAAAATATGGCGGAGAAGCTTGGTTTCCTAGCGATTCAGCAGGAATGGCGCAAGTAACTCAATGGTTATCAATAGCAACAAACGAAATTGCCCGTAGCTGTAATGATGCAAGGCTTAATCAGAAGTTTGGTTTTGCCGTTGACTTAGAAGCAGCCCAACAGAAAGCAGAGTCGATTCTCAATATAATTGAACAACATTTAAAGCAACGTCAATGGTTAGCTTTAGATCGTCCTACTATTGCGGATATCGCTTGTTTCCCCTATATTGCTTTGTCACCGGAAGGCGGTATTTTTTTAGATAAATATTTAGCCATCAATCAATGGTGTGATCGCATTAAAAAACTACCATTGTTTATGGGAATGCCGGGAATAACTATGTAATTAAAAACTACTATAAACATTTGACGATTATTGAAACTGTCTAGCATGGAAAGTTGCATAACGCCCTTCTTTAGTTAATAACTCTTCATGAGTGCCAGATTCAACAATTTGCCCCTTTTCTAACACTAAAATGCGGGTTGCACTGCGGACAGTTGCTAGGCGGTGGGCGATGACAAAGACGGTGCGATCTTCCATAATGCGTTGCAAAGCCTCTTGTACCAAAGCTTCTGATTCTGAATCTAATGCAGAGGTAGCTTCATCTAAAATTAAGATGCGGGGATTTAGTAAAACTGCACGGGCGATCGCAATTCTTTGTTTTTGTCCCCCGGAAAGGTTAACTCCCCTTTCTCCTACATAGGTATGGTAGCCTTGAGAAAATTGGCTGATGAATTGGTGGGCGTTGGCTATTTTAGCGGCAGATTCGATGTCTTTGAGGTTATACTCTGTTTGTCCGAAGGCAATATTTTGGGCAATGGTTCCGGAAAAGAGGATCGTTTCTTGGGGAACAATACCAATTTGGCGACGGAGGCTTTTTAAAGTTACTTTTTGAATATCAATACCATCAAGGAGAATTTGACCTCCTTGGGGATCATAGAAGCGGGGTAGGAGGTTGATAATGGTGGTTTTTCCTGCCCCGGAAGATCCGACTAAAGCGATGGTGTCTCCTGGATGGGCGAGGAAGCTGAGGTTTTGTAAGACTGGTTGATTGCTGTGGTAAGCGAAGTTAATGTTTTGGTACTGCACCTTCCCGGTTACATTAGGGAGGTTGTTTGCTTCAGGGTGTTCTTTTACTGTTGGTTCAATAGCGACAAGTTCAAATACCCGATCTACTGAAGCTTCCCCTTCTTTAAACTCATTGTAGTTACTGGTGGTAATGGCAATAGGATCAATTAATAAAGCAACGGCAGCGATGTAAGCAACGAAATCGCTACCGGTTAAGTTACCTTGAGAAATTTGCCATCCCCCCAAGAAAAAGAGCAAAATTACACTCATGGCTTCGAGGAAACCAACAGCAACGAATTGAAAGGCTTTCACTTTTTCGGCTAAATACTTGGCACGGCGATTTTGTTCTGCTTCTTGGGCAAAGCGTTGAATTTCATAATCTTCTGCTGCAAAAGCTTTGACTAAACGAATACCGCTAAATACTTCTGTGAGGAGGGAAGAGAGGTTGGAAATGCGATTTTGACTACGGCGGGAAAATTTAAGTAATCTTTCTCCGAATGCCCCAATTAAAATTGCCATTGCTGGGGCAATAATCAGGGCAGCAAGGGTTAATTGCCAGTTGAGGTAAAACATATAACCCAAAACTACGATCAGTTGCAAGACACAAGGTACAAACTGATGGAATATTTTGTTAATCACTTCCCCCACCCGATCTGTATCTTCAGTGAGGCGATAGGCTAAGTCGCCTGTTTTGGCAGTTTCAAAATAATCAAGGCTTAGTTGTTGCAAATGAGAGTAAACCTGCTTGCGTAAGTTAAGGGAGATTTTCAAGGCCGCTTTGGCCATTAAAGCATCTTGCCCATATTGCACAGCACCCCGAATTAAGAAAATAACCGCAGCCACTCCTGCTAATTGTGCGATCGCCTGAATATTTCCTTCCCCAATGTAGCCAGCCATCCTCCCGGCTAACCAAGCTAAAATGGGCCAAAATACTGTGAAGGCTAAGGTACAACTTAAGGCTTTAACAATCGTACTTGTTTGAGAACGTATTTGCGGTAAAAGTAACCAATAACTAGAGCGTTTTTGCATAACCTTCTTTACTTATTTCCATGTCGTTTATTTTGAATCCACTGAAGATTTAGATATTGCTGATATTGATATTAGCGATATTTTGCTGGCGATCGCTCGCCGGGTAAGTGAAAGTTTGGAAGCAGCCAAAGTTCATTTAAAGTAGAGTCTGTCGAAAGTTTAGTAGAAGGCTTGGACAAACTGTTAAATAGAGGTTGCCTATGATTAAGGCATATTTGACTAACTACCCGGAGAAGAATGTTTGGGAAGGGGGCAAGTTGTGTCCAGGAATTATTGAAAAGTACTGAATGGGGAGCGATCGCAGATACCGCCAAGGATTAAAATTCTTGGCTCATAGCTTAAGTCATCTCCAAGATGACTCGGAAAATAACCATTGGGGTAAAATAATACTATTCCTTCTCAAGTACGTAGGCAAATCTTAACCCCCTTCAGTAAATCCCCCACCTAGCCACAACCATAAAACCCTTAGTCATGTTCAGATGACTTTAGCTGTGAGCCACAGAATTTATTCTGGGGGAGATTGTTCTAATGCCCAAGAATTTTGTTTATATACAATTGCTATATGCTAAAAAGAATTGCTTTAATTTGCTTATTCCTTACCTTCGGAATCTGCGGCGCATTTTACTATTATTGGAGTCAGTTTACTAAAATTCCTCAATGGTATAGCGAAGCAGAAGAAAGTGCGCTCCCAACTGATGCTCCTACTACTCAAGCAAATAAACAACAAGTACAAAGTAAAATTGCTAGTCAAATTCAACCTCAAATTGGTAATGGAGAAGTTGAGGTTAAATTAAATCCAGAAGATGTTAATGAGCTTTTGGTTGCTAATATCGCTAGGAATAAAAAAGGTAGTGCTTTGTTGCAAACGACCAAAGGGGTAAGAACAACTATTAGAGATGATTCTGTAGAAATTGGGGCGGTGGTTAATACGGCGGAACTTAGTCAGCAAGAAGCAAAGATTGAACAAGCAATTGCTAAGTTTCCTCTTCTCAAAAATCGTGATATTTATGTCGCAGTTGAAGGCCAGCCGACAGCAATTAATGGGCAGTTACAATTTGATGAGAATACTTTGATTAAAGTAGGTAATCTTAGTATGACAGTTACCGAAACTGCCCAAAGGTTAGGAGTTTCTCCAGATAAACTTTTACGCAATTTAACTGTTAAATCAGAATTAATTCAAGTTCAGGATATTGAATTTGGTAATGAAGAAATTATTTTTAAAGGTAATAGAAATTGAGTTTTCCTAGAAGCAATAGGTGAAATATTGGTAGATTTTTTAATTAGACCAGGAATCAAGCAAGATTTTGCTACAGTTGCCTCTATTTATAATGAGTCTATCGCTGCGGAAAATAGTACTATGGATGAGGATTTCTATACGGCTGAAAATGTAGGATCGCTAGTAGATAAATTTAATGTTTTACAAACAGCTTTACTGATGAATTATTATCTAAGTACACCAAATCAAATATTACAAATATATCCAATAGTAGTAACATAAAAGTAGTAAACAATGTTGGTTTTGACTATACTCAGACACGCGAGCTATTCCTAGATTTATTTGAGTCAAACTTTCCTAAATTACGAAAAGTTGCTGTAGAAGAAGCTGGAATTAGAGTACAAGCATTCCTCCAAAAATTCTTTGGTGAAGCTTCGCGTTATCTCAAATCTGAAGATATAGATTACTTTAAAGAACCTGATTTTCAGTTTATTTTATATAGTGCAATTGAATCGGCAGCCAGAAGAGATTCTGCAACTTTAAGAAGTGTTCTTGCTTCCCTGTTGATTAAAACAATTAAGACCGGAAACGCAGAAGCAAAACAACAAATTTATAAAGAAGCAATAGCTGCAGCAGGTCGATTATCAATAAAGCAATTAAAGTTTATTACTTTAAATTTTCTTCTGTATCATCAAATTTTTAAGATAAAAGCAGAATCTTGGCTTGATTTAGAGAGTTATTTTGAGAACAAAGTTAAGGCATTTATAGATGTTTCCAATGCTTATGCTACATATGCTGATGTTTGTCACATCGCTCAATGTTGCCAGTGCAGCTTCTCTTTTTCTAATATTGCCTCATCTCATAGTCTTGAAAAAGCAGGACATAATTACGCTAATATGTTTCTCTATAAAGATAAAGAGCTTGCACTTATACTTACTCAAAAAGATGACTTTATGGTGGGTGACGAAGAAAATGTCAATGATTTTATGAACAGATCAAACAGCTAGGAAAAGAAAGTCCTTCAAAGTAGGAAAAAATAAACCTGACCTCCGCTAGATATGTCAGTATGTAATTTTAACCTCTTAAGCAAATCCTCGAAATGATAGGTAAGTTACTCGACGGGCGATACCAAGTTGTTAAAGTATTAGGTGCAGGTGGTTTTGGCAAAACCTATGTTGCTCAAGACACCCGGCGGCCAGGTAATCCTGTTTGTGTTGTCAAACAACTTGAACCCGCTACCAGAGATGCTAACTTCTTACTCGCAGCGAGACGCTTGTTTAATACCGAAGCTGAAAGCCTGGAAAAGGTGGGCAACCATCCTCAAATTCCCAGATTATTAGCTTATTTTGAAGAAAATCAGGAATTTTATTTAGTCCAAGATTTCATTGACGGCCACAATCTCTCCGATGAATTAATCCCCGGAAAACCTTGGGCAGAAACAAAAGTTAAGGGACTTCTGCAAAACGTCTTACCAATTTTAGATTTTGTCCATAAACAAGGAGTCATTCACCGAGATGTTAAGCCCGATAACTTACTACGCAGGAAAGCAGATAACCAGATAGTTTTAGTGGATTTTGGTGCGGTTAAGCAAATCAGCAATCAAACCTTACTCATCGACAAATCCGTAACTAAAACTGTTGCTGTGGGAACTCCTGGTTATATGCCTAGTGAACAAGCTAGGGGACAACCCCGTCCCAATAGTGACATTTATGCCTTGGGGGTGATTGCTGTCCAAGCCCTCATTGGCATCCAACCTATGGCATTTCAATATGACCCCCACACAGGAGAAATTCTCTGGCAACATTTAGCTCAGGTTAGCCCCGAATTAGGGACAATCTTAAAAGGTATGGTTATGTACCATTTCCGCGATCGCTATCAATCAGCAGCGGAAGTTTTGCAACGACTTGAACAACTTAATTCTGGCATCACCTCCCCTACTTCTCCTCGTGTTTATCAGCCAGAAGTTCCCAATAACTCTCTCCCTAAGCTTCCTACCTATAATCCTCCTACCCAACCACCTTTATCGCAAAAGCAAACCTTAGCTGCCACACCAGCCAGACAACCAACTTCCCCCCCAACATCCATACCTTCATCCATCGGCCCAAACCGCCCCGACAGCGCCCCCCTAGTCTTAGGAAGCTTACTGGCTATCTTTGTGGCAGCGGGGGTTGGTATCGCTTTCGCAGCTAGGGAGCAAATAGTTTCTTTATTCCCAGAAGATGGTAGCTTAATTGGAAACACTACCGAAAAGTGTACAGTAACTGCCCAACCAGCCTTAAACATTCGTAACAATCCCAACGTTAACGGAGAACAAGTGGGGGAAGTTAAAAATGGCACTAAGGTTTCTCTTTCTGGTAACAAAGAAGGAAAATGGGTAGAAATCAAAAAGCCCCGTGGCGGCTGGGTGTATAGCGACTACTTAAATTGTGGGGCTGAAGTAGAACCTGTAACTACAGTAAATCCTACACCAAAACCATCTCCCTCCCCTACTCCTAAGCCAACACCCAAACCTAAACCAGTTGATAATGGCAATGCCATACTTGCAGCAGCTAGAGAAAAGTATCAACAAGGAGATTTACCAGGGGCAATTAGAGAATTAAGTTCTATACCTGTCAATAGTTCCGCTTATCAAGAAGCCCAAAGAAGTATTGAAACTTGGCGTAACGATTGGGACAATGCAAAAGCACAATTTGAACAGGCACAAGCTGCTTTTGATCGGGGAGATTGGGATGAAGCGATCGCTGCTAAAAATAGCGCCTCAGATAATCCCTATTGGAACAAAAAGTTGGAAAATTTAGCCAACAAAGCCAGTCAGCGTAAAGCCAAAGAAGAAGAAGCGAAAAATCAAGAACCAGAAATTCCAGAAGCCCCCCCTCTGGAGAAGGAACCTAAGCCGGAATCAGAAGAGAAAAGGGATTCTGAATAATTGAACTTAAGTTAAGAAAATAGGTTGCTCTTGGTTCTATTCTTCATCCCTAACGATATGATGATCTATAAAATCAGAATTATTAAAAATTACTATGCCGAGAACTCAACGTAACGATAACTTCATTGATAAAAGCTTTACGGTTATGGCAGATATCATCCTCAAAGTCATGCCCACCAACAAACAGTCTAAAGAAGCTTTTGCTTACTATCGAGATGGCATGGCAGCCCAAGCTGATGGAGAATATGCAGAAGCTTTGGATAATTATTATGAAGCCCTTAAACTTGAAGAAGATGCCAACGATCGCAGTTATATTCTCTACAACATTGGTTTAATCAAAGCTAGTAACGGTGAACATGAGGAGGCTTTAGGATACTATAACGAAGCTATCGATCTCAATCCTCGTATGCCCCAAGCACTAAATAATATTGCGGTTATTTATCATCATCTTGGGGAACAAGCTAGGGCTAATGGGCAGAGTGATGAAGCAGAAGCCTTTTATGTTCGGGCGGCTGAATATTGGAAACAAGCCATTCGTTTAGCACCTAATAACTATATTGAAGCTCAAAACTGGCTGAAAATTACCGGACGCTCAGAAATGGATGTCTTTTTCTAAATCCAAACAAGTAAGAGAATTGCTATAAATGATTGACCGCGAAGAAGTGAAAAAAGTGGCTAATTTAGCTCGTTTAGCTATTACCACAGAAGAAGAAGGAGAATTTGCTACTCAGTTGAGCGATATTCTAGAATACTTTGAACAACTTAGTGAATTAGATACTAAGGAGGTTACTCCTACTACTAGGGCAATTGATACTAGCAATATTACTCGCCCTGATGAATTAGAACCCTTTGACCAAAAAGAATCACTCTTAGAAGAAGCCCCGGATCGCAATGACGAATTTTTCCGAGTGCCAAGGATTTTGAATACAGAAGAAGGTTAGTACTCAGTCTGCTTATCTTCAGGAAAAACAACATCTTAGATATACGGCTTGCTGTTGCCGCACTCCATCATTGATAATTAGTCATTGGTCATTGAAGAGCGCGATCGCGTAAAATTAGGTATAACTTGATGAGCGAGCAAGAAAATTCACATCAGCAGGAGGAGAAAATCCCACCTTCGATGGCTGCATCTAAACCCAAATTCCGCCTTTCTTGGCAGGCTCTATTTTCCCTGCTAATGTTCTTCTATATGTACCTACCTATTTTGGTACTAACTTTTTATAGTTTCAATAAATCAGCTTACAGTTCTGGTTGGGAAGGTTTTTCTCTAAAATGGTATCAACAACTCTTCCAAGATGGACGCATACTCAGAGCCTTACAAAATAGCTTAGTTGTCGCCTTCGTAGCAGTAGGAATTTCTGCTGTTTTAGGAACATTAATGGCCGTAGGTTTAGCCCGTTATCGTTTCCCTGGCAAAACCTTATATAGAGGTATTGCTTACTTACCCTTAATTGTCCCTGATATTGCGATCGCTGTAGCAACTTTAGTCTTTCTGGCAGTGGTAAGTATTCCCCTCAGTTTATGGACGATTGTCGCGGCCCATGTGGTATTTTGCTTAGCATATGTTGCTATTGTCGTTTCTTCCCGTCTTGCCACTCTAGATCCTCATTTAGAAGAAGCAGCTTTAGACTTGGGGGCAACTCCTATTGAAGCTTTTCTTAAAGTTCTCTTACCGGAATTAATGCCAGCAATTATTGCTGGTTGCCTACTTTCCTTTGTCCTGAGTATGGACGATTTTCTCATCTCCAGCTTCACCGCTGGAACCGGGGCAACCACCCTCCCCATGGAAATTTTCAGCCGTATTCGCACAGGGGTCAAACCGGATATCAATGCCCTCAGCGTATTATTAATCCTCGGTTCAGGAATGGTTGCTTTTGCAGCAGAGTATATGCGCTATCGTATGGAGAAAAAGCGGTTTAATTAGCTGAGGGAAAGCCGAACATAACCAAGGTAGCGAATATCAAAACCACCAATATCAAGAAAAGTCTTTTTCTTGATAGCAAAAGATAAAGACCAAAATCATTCATTAGGTACGGCGAGAATATCAATTAGAAGTTAACTCGCCGTTAAAGCCATCGCCCGTGCAGAAAAATGTGCAGCATTGAGTGCCTCAACTGCTGCTTGATAATTTTCCACCCAATATTCTTGCCCCAAGCGAACGAATTGCCCTTCGGCGCGGGAACCAATAATGGCTACCACAGGAACTTTCCCTTGCTTTTTGTCATTTCTGGGGTTTAAAATGCCTTTTAACCTAACCTGCTCTGAAGGATCATTAGCTTGTTGAGGAGTTAGTTCTACCATAACCATATGTACTGTTTCTACTGGTTCCACTTCTTCGATAATTAGTTGCACCTTATCCTCTTGTTGATCAGCCCTTCCCCACATAATTAAGGGTTTATCTACTTCCAAGAAAGGAGAAACTTGTTCATAGGAACTAGGAAAAACCACCCCTTCAGCTTGACTAGAAATATCTTCTATTTGCACAAAGGCCATAGGGTCGCCTTTTTTAGTAATAATATTTCTAATATCTGTCACTATAACGATGGTGCTAATTTTCTTTCTCTTTCCTTGTTCTGCTAATTGATTGAGGTTAATAGGAGAAAGGATTTTAGTAGCTTTTTGGGCAGACTTAAGGGGATGATCAGAAACATAGAAACCTAAAAGTTCTTTTTCTTGTTTAAGTTTCTCAGCAGGGGAAAAATCTTCTTTTCTGGGGGTTTGGGGAACAGAGTTTAAGCTAATCTCATTATCCTTTGTTGAATTGCTTTTAGGAGTCAAGGTATCAAAAAGATTAAACTGCCCCATCTCCTTCTCTTTAGCACGACTCTGGGCCCAGCTTATCAAAGGATCGAGGTCATGGATAAGTTGGTTACGGTTCGGTTCAAGGCTATCAAATGCCCCGCAATAAATTAAGGCTTCTAAGGCACGGCGGTTAACTACTCGTAAGTCTACCCTGGCACATAAATCAGCCAAACTGCGGAATGTTCCCTTCGCTTCTTTCCTCGCTTGTAATATTGCTTCAATAGCCCCTTGCCCTAAGTTTCTTACCGCCGACAAGCCAAAGAGAATCTTTTCAGCCACAGGGGTAAAATCCACCTGAGAACGGTTAATATGGGGCGGTTCTACTTCAATCCCCATATTTTGGCAGGTAGCAATATATTTAACCACTTTATCCTGATTACCGCTACTTGAGGTTAAAAGAGCGGTCATATACTCAACAGGATAATTTGCTTTTAAATATGCCGTTTGGTAGGTGACATAAGCATAAGCGGTGGAGTGACTTTTGTTAAAACAATTAGAAGCGACAGTACCATTAGCCAAAAGAAAATTATGATCCCTTTCTAAGCCAAGATCATAAACTGGTTCTTTCCCCAAAGGTTTACAACTAACAATTTTCATCGTTCTCAACCCATCACTTATTACTTATTACTTATTACTTATTACTTATTACTTATTACTTATTACTTATCCCCATCTCCCCATCTCCCCATCTCCCCATCTCCAAAAATACCTAACAGTTTACTTAAATTATGGAGCTAAGCGGATTCGAACCGCTGACCCCCTCAATGCCATTGAGGTGCTCTACCAACTGAGCTATAACCCCGCGTATTTGTACTATATGATGCCCTGAAAACTTGCTTTTAGTCAAGTTCCTGATAGAAAGTTTTTGTTCTTCTTTATGTCTTTAGTAGGAAATATAGGAGGCATGAGTTAAGTAACCCATGCAATTATTCATCAGAAAATAAACAACCATCATCGCCGCCGCCGCTAGGGCGACTAAGGTTCCTGCCAACATAAGGGAAAATTCTTGCTGATCAAAGGCCTCTTGCATAAGATGGAGTGACCAAGCTACTAAAGCAACATCTAAAATTAGAATAGGAACTAACATTTTTTAAGAATCGTAACTTTTTGTCTATTCTAATACACATTCTTAAGCTAAATACTGATAGAAGTATTAATTTAAGCTTTTTATTAGATATAAGTGAAGTTAATCCATGCTAGGTGAAATCAAATAGGACGGATTGGTATTTTCTGCTGCTTTAAATAAGCTTTAATTTCCGCCACTGTTAACTGTCCGTAGTGCAATAGAGAAGCGAGGAGTGCAGCCTCTGCTTTACCTTCACTGAAAGCTTCATAAATATGCTGGGTAGTTCCTGCCCCCCCGGAAGCAATCACAGGAATTTCTACTTGTTCAGCAATCGTGCGAGTTAGTTCTAAATCATACCCTGCCTGGGTTCCATCCGCATCCATACTGGTTACTAAAAGTTCTCCTGCCCCCCTTTGAGCAACTTCCTTTGCCCATTGCACCGCATCCTTACCAGTATTTTCTCTTCCTCCTCGTACATAAACATCCCAACCAGAATCAACAGAATCCGCTCGTCGCTTAGCATCTAGGGCAACTACGATACATTGATTGCCAAAGCGATCGCTAGCCCGATTAATGAAATCCGGTTCCCGTACCGCCGATGAATTAATACTGATTTTATCAGCACCAGCTCTTAACAAATCTTTAATTTGTTCTAAGGTGTTGATTCCTCCTCCTACAGTTAGAGGAATAAAAACTTGTTCAGCCGTTCGGTAGACGACATCAAGAATGATATTTCTATCTTCGTGGGTAGCTGTAATATCCAAAAACACCAATTCATCAGCCCCAGCCTCGTTATAAACCCTGGCTAATTCCACAGGATCACCAGCATCTTTTAGATCAACAAAGTTAACCCCTTTGACAACTCGTCCAGCTTTAACATCCAGGCAAGGTAAGATTCTTTTCGCTAACATGACTTATCAGTTATCAGTTATCAGTTATCAATGTACAGCTTGCTGTTGCCGTTAGGCATCATTGATATCTACGACAACGGCAAGGCGAATAGTTGTCAGTCATAAATATTTAGCGTTTGTCTAAGCCTCATCATCTCTTCATCTCCTCATCTATAGTAGATTTAGAGAGAAATGGTATTGAAATTCCTATTTGTGGCCGATGGCAATTAAAAAATCGTTTAACCAAGGGAATCTCCCCGAAACAAAGAATCAGGGTAAAGGCAAGAAGCGACGCAATTCTCGTCAAGAAGCATCTTCAGAAGAGGAAGATTTGCTTATTGCGACAGCACATTTAGGAGAAACTGAGAGTACTGAAGAGAAGATTCGTCCTCAAAGTTTGACTGATTATGTTGGTCAAAAGGATTTAAAGGGAGTGTTGCAAATTGCCATTGAAGCAGCAAAAGGGAGGAAAGATCCTTTAGACCACTTATTATTATATGGGCCGCCGGGATTGGGAAAAACTACTATGTCCTTAATTTTGGCAGCAGAAATGGGGGTTAATTGCAAAATAACTGCCGCACCAGCTTTAGAACGTCCTAGAGATATTACCGGGATTTTGGTTAGCCTGAAACCGGGAGACATTCTTTTTGTTGATGAAATCCATCGCCTCAACCGCATGACAGAAGAATTGCTTTACCCAGCAATGGAGGATAGACGCTTAGATATCACTATTGGTAAAGGACATACAGCTAAAACCCGTAGCATTCCCTTACCTCCTTTTACCTTAGTTGGAGCAACTACTCAAGTTGGTTCTTTAACCTCTCCTTTGCGCGATCGCTTTGGTTTAATTCAAAGATTAAAATATTACGAAATCGATGAGTTATGTTTTATTGTGCAACGCACCGCTAAGTTACTCAATGTTTCTGTCACCGTTGATGGTGCAGAAGAAATCGCCCGACGTTCTCGCGGAACTCCTCGTATCGCTAATCGTTTGTTAAGGAGGGTGAGGGATTATGCCCAAGTTAAATCTCACGATTCTATTGATGCAAAAGTCGCTGGGGATGCGATGGAGATGTTTGGAGTTGATCCTCGCGGCTTAGATTGGACTGATCGCAAAGTTTTACAAACCATGATTGAACAGTTCAACGGTGGGCCGGTTGGCTTAGAGGCAGTGGCAGCCGCGACAGGAGAGGATGCGAAGACAATCGGAGAAGTTTATGAACCTTATTTACTACAAATTGGCTTCCTAAATCGTACTCCTCGCGGTCGCACAGTAACAGAAGCTGCTTACAAACATTTGGGGATTTGAGCGAAGAAGGAAGTAAGGAGCAGAAAACTACAAATAATCATTGATAACTGTAGGGCTTGCCCTTGTCGAAGACATCATTGTTCGGCTTGCCGTTGCCGTTAGGCATCATTGATAACTGATTATTGATTATTGATGCTGGAAATCCGCGTTCTATTTCTCTGAGTTCAACTTCTTTAGCTTCTAAAGCTGTTTGTAAAAGTTTCATGGCTTTTTGGGGTTTACCTAAACCGCAGAAAAATAAATCCGCAGCAAAATAACCATATTCAGGCCAAGTATGGATGGCGATATGGGATTCTGCTAAAGTTGCTGTTGCTGTAACTCCGTGGGGACTAAACTGGTGTACGCATAGGTCAATTAAAGTAGCATCTCCGGCGGCGATCGCTTCAATCAAAGCTTGACGAATACGTTCTGGATCGTTGAGAATGGCTGCTGGAGCGCTCCAGGCATCTGCGATCAGGTGAGTTCCCACTTTTTTCATTCTTATCAATTTATACTCCATAATTGTGAATATTCAAGGCTTCTCTTTACTAGCATAGGTTTAACAACTAAAGAATTGCTACCCATAAAGTGCGATTTTGGTTAGTTGTAGGGGAGAGTGGAGGGGGGGAGACACTATGTTGTGCGGCGAAGGGGAATTACTTTCGTTACAATTTTTAAAGTAATTGGTGAAGTGGGAAAATAATCAATGACGAATAAAAATACAATTTGGGATCGCTTTTTGTCACCGATTGTACGCTCTTTAATTGATGAAGAGAAGCTAAGACAGTTTTATGAATCGATAGACTGGGAAAATGAAGGTGATCGCTTCCGACAAGCAGATTTAGTTTATCCTCAATATTATGTTTCCCAAAACTTCCACGGTATTGACAAAGGCTACTTAAATCCAGGAGCAGCAGTTTCTTATGATCCAATCACTCGTTACGTCTTACCTCCCCAAGAAAATTGGGTACGCACTGAGGTGATCGCAGCGATAAAAGGACAACCGCAACGGATTCTGGATTTAGGTTGCGGTACAGGATCTACTACTTTGATGCTGAAGCAGGCTTTTCCTCAAGCAGAGGTGAGGGGATTGGATTTATCACCTTATATGCTATTCATGGCTGATTATAAGGCTCAACAAGCTGGTTTAGAGATTAACTGGCATCATGGTAAAGCAGAAACAACAGGTTTTGCTGCTGATTCTTTTGATGTAGTCACCGCTTCTCTGCTTTTTCATGAAACTCCTCCCCAGGTTTCTCAACTTATTCTCAAAGAATGTTTCCATCTTTTGAAGGCAGGGGGGCAATTAGTTATTTTAGATGGCAACCAAGCTATGTTACGTAGTGCAACATGGCTAACAGAAATTTTTGAAGAACCCTACATTAAAGCCTACGCCGAAGGGAGTGTAGATGCTTGGAGTGGTGCAGCGGGTTTTGGGGCTGTACAAACAGAAAATTTTTGGCTTATTCATCAAATAACTTCTGCGGTTAAGCCTTTAGCCATTCAGGAACAGGAGCAAGTGAGAGAAAACTTCAACGAACAGCAAGAAGCTGTTCGTTGAAGTTTTCATTACATCTAATTTTGTAGTTCAAACCGCTCTCCAGCTCCCCATCTCCCCATCTCCCCATCTCCCCATCTCCCCATCTCCCTATTTCTATGACTTTAAAGGCAGTTTTATTTAATTTTAATGGCGTTATCATTAACGATGAGTCCATTCAGGAGGAAGTAATTGGAGAAATTCTCTTGCAAGAAAACTTACGTCCGGATATTAAAGACTATCGAGAAGTCTGTTTAGGCAGGAGTAATACTAATTGCTTAAGGGAGATTCTGCAACTGCGGGGCCGCACTGTTACAGAAGCTGAACTTGATAAACTGATTGTTAATAAGTCTGCCCTCTATCAGCAAAAGCTAGAAACTCTTGAAACAATCCCTACTTATGATGGTTTGCAGGAATTTTTACAACAGTTGCAAGAAGCTGAACTGAAAATTGCTTTAGTAACAGAAGCTTTGCAAAAGGAAGTAGAGACGGTACTTAAGCTTGGCAACCTGGGAAGCTACTTTGCTGTCTTTGTCAGCGCTGATGAAGTTTACAACAGCAAACCAGCACCCCATGGTTATTTATTAGCGATGGATAAACTCAACCAGAAATTTCCTGACTTGCAACTACAAAAAGAAAACTGCTTGGTTATTGAAGATACCCTAGTTGGTATTGAAGCAGGTAAAAATGCTGGTATGCAAGTAGTTGGTGTTGCGAATACTTACCCATTTCATATGCTCCAACGCCAAGCTAATTGGACAGTAGATTACTTTAAAGAGCTAGAATTGGAGAGGATTCAAGAAGTATTTGCTAATCTCGGCCAAGCTACGCTCACAAGCTAGCAGATCCGCAAGAAAGCAATTGACGACAAAACTTTAACTCAAAAGCTACTCTAACTTAGTGATCTCAACTGTAGAATCATCCTCTCTTTTGAAATTAAACACCTCAACTTCTGCATAGGTTTCTATCCATAACCTCGCTCCACCATACTTGGCTTTATCGTAGCTATAGGTTAAACGACAGGGGCCATAGATATCTACTTCATGTCCATAATGATTAGCTTGGTTGTGCTTAACACTAATCACTGCCTCTAACTCTTCGAGCTTGGTCTTCTTCTTATTACGAGAGATTGCTCCTCCGTTAACATGAATAATCTTCACCGGACCAACACGAGGTTGACACCAACGAGGAGCGGGTCCTCTTGTACCACGAGAAATCTTTGGTTTCCCTTTAAACAAAGGAATAGCCCAAACCTTACCAATCTTATAAGCCCCTTTAAAGCGGCGTTGTTGTAACAAATAGACAACTCGGCGAGGAGTTATCTTCAACATTGCGGCAGCTTTCCTGGTATCGATATATTGCATGAGAGGAAGAGTTGAAAAAACTATTCTGAGTTATGAATATATAAAGATGATAGCAAGCTTTGATTTGGTTTAATACCAAATCCAGCCCCTATACCCTTGCCTCTTACTGTTAAAATAAAAGAGATTATGGGGGGAATTAGCTCAGTTGGTAGAGTGCTGCGATCGCACCGCAGAGGTCAGGGGTTCGATTCCCCTATTCTCCATCTCGTTTATTGGTGGCTTCAAACAGGAAACCATTCTCGTACCAGGGGTTCTCCGTCTGAGCTAGAAGCATCATCAATCCAGCTTAAACCCAGTTCCTTTTTCCCAGGAAGATGATATATGTCTGGTAAAGTAGCTTGAAAATTTTTCTCATAGCGGCTTACCATAGTTTGCCAATACATAATAACTGCGGCTAATTCCCTCGCTTCTGGCTCTCTGCCAATTTTGTCTCCCATAAACGACAAAGCTAACTTCTCAAACTTATTCTGATTGAAAGCTTCGTTTTCAATTTCTACTTGCTTAGGAATCTGAGGGGAAGAGGATTTTGCTGAGTCGTTGGGAAACTGAGATAAATAGGAATCTTTTTGCTGGCTTGCTCTATTTGAAGATGATGGTCTATGAATTCTTTTTGGCATCTTGCTACCTTACCACTTGTCTTAGTTATGAGCATATACTCTCATTTTTCTTCTTGCTCCTCTCTATAAGTAGTAAGTCTACTACAGTTCTCTATTAGTGGTGAAGGAGAGACTTTCTCTGTGATTTAGAAGTTTTAAGAGCAGACAAAAAGATAATTGACTTGTCTTATTAAGCTCTTTCTCTAGTATTGGCCCGCTTATAAAGTGCGATCGCAGTTGATCCTGTTTTAATCCCATCAAAGAACTTCAAACAATAGCTGACTTTTTATCAGAACGTTTGTTCTAATTTTTTTCTGAAATTAAGCTTTTTCTTGATTTAGTCACCTTCTTTGCGGACATTTTCTAGCCAAATTTTAACTTCAGAAGGACTTTTGTCTAGCAAACTATTTGCAGAGCAATTCACGATTTATATTGCTTCACCTTCCGCTTTTCAAGAAACTTATATTACTTCTAACTCAAAAGAAACGCTTTCAATGTCCCAGCTTATCCATGCCCAAGGTTGCTTTAGTACTCCTTCAATGACAAATGCTTCTACATCTTCATTAGGTTCTATGAATGGCCCATCTATTACTTTGCGACCAGGTTTTCCCTTCTGTTTCCCTCCACTATCTATGTAATATTCATAAATAAAACGCTCTGATTTTCTGACTCCTTGGAAAATTAACTTTCCTTTTGGCATAATCAAGGGCTTATCTTGATTGTTTAAAGGATGCTCTTCATATGTAAAGCTTACTTTTCTACAAGTAGATAGTTCATATATCTCCATAATTTAGGTTGCTTATTTATACACATCTGACTTAGAGCGATACCAGGGAGTGGGCTTCTCCTTCCACCAGACGCTACGCGTTTGCGCCAGCATTGTCGTAAGACTACGCCTACGCACTTCATGTAGTTCTCGTAAAATGCGATCGCACTAAAGCTAAGGGAGTTAAGTTAATCCAAGATTTTTGCTCAGGTTAGGCTCACTCACACGATAAACTGATTCTACTGGTGTGAGTAAATGTGACCGATTCCGAACTAAGCGATTTGGATATTGCTGATGCACAAACTCGGAGATATTTTGGATATCAACAATCCAATCTCGTGCATAATGAGATAAAAAACGACCCTGTAATCCCAACTGAATAGCACGTCGTTCTACCTTCATTTGACAGGGATCGTAATCAGGGTCCCATTGCAACCGAACCTGAGATCGCTTGACGGCTTGTTGCCATTCATCTTTACTAGAATAAAGTTTTGGTACATATTGGGAAGGGACAGCAGCAGCTAAAATCTTCTCAAAAGCTTTTCGTTTAAGCCAGATAGCTAGCACTACTTCTTGTCCTGGTTTTGTTCCCCATCCTGAGCGATACATCATCCAGAGGAAATTAGTTTTAATCCAACTCATGCGGTTAAAACTGAAGTCTCCGCCGAAATAACCATGTTCAGCAGCAAAGCCTCCGATAGCTGCATTGAAAGCTTGGTAGACTACAACAGTATTTTCGTCAAACTGAGCCATAATATGACGACCTGATGTAGGCCAACAACTAATTTGCTTCAGATATAGTTCTGTCAATAGTTTCATCTCAAAGAAATACGACCTATTTTAAAATTATGCGGGCTATTCAACAAGACTAAATCCCACCAGAGCTTTAGATGTAGCTACTACTCCATTTCCATTAGAGCTGAAAACTGGAACTCCTACTCCTGTAGGAGGATCTGGTGTCCACTTGGCATAAGGTACAGTAGGATTTTTATACAAGAGGAGTTCGCCACTTTCACTATCATCATCGTCATTGTAAGTATAAGTCCCTACCCAGAGAGTTCCATCTGAATCTAAGGTAGCTTCAATCGCTCTTTGACCTTCAACTTTTGTGACAATCTCTGGACTTTCATTCTCTGTGAGACAAGCTATAAAGGTCTGATCTGAATCTAAAGGTGGCTCCCAAGGTGAAACGGTCGAACCAACAAGCCATATTCCACCTCTTGAAGCAGAAAGCAATTTTGCCCGCAACAGAGGTGGTAGCGGGTATTGTGCAACAACTGTACCATCAATTGCTACTCTCGTGACAAAACAAGAATGCTCTGGTGTAACAGTGACAACGAGAAGTTCATTAGAGCAAAGTAAAGCTCCTGAAATGCAGCGAAAGCCATCTTTTTCAGCGTTTTTCCAGAGTACAATCTTGCCGGATCGGGCATTGAGACATACTAGACCCTGATCAGTAGCAGCCCAAAGATTTCCTTTTCCTGCCATTGTCAAAGGATGCCGCAACCCTTGGTCTCTAGCTACATACTGTGTGTAAGCAATATCACCATTAGGGTCAATTCGAGTAACAGCACATTCTGCTGCCCCCATGCCAAACCACAAATCGCCTGAACTGCTAACGAGTATTTCGGTACTAACGGATGTAGGTAAATTAGTTGTACGGATAATCTTACCTGCTTGATCTATCAAATGGACTTTGTTATCGCTACTGGCACAAACAAGCCAATTATCTTTTAGGTGTACGGGTGAACCCCAAAAGCCATAGTCATGAGGACAACACCAGAGCAAATTTCCCTCAAAATCAAGCTTGACTAGATCAGTTCCGTTTAGCACGACAATTCCGTCGCAAAGCTTTAGAGGTAGAGATATGTGTTCGTGAATGAGATTATAGACTGGTGTTAATGGTAACGACCATCGTATAACAATCACTGAACTGATAGACTCTATCTATTGAAAACACTCTAGTTTGCTCAGTACCAGATATAAAAACATCTCTAATAGTACCTCTACCCTCTGCAAAAATTGCTTCATATTCAGACTCAGACATACGGCGCACTAGCTCTCTACCACTAGCGATCCTCTCTTGAGCTTCCAAGTATTTTAGACGAACTCTCTCTGGCCAATTCTGCCACTGCTCACGAACAGCTTGGTTATTGACGTAGTTAGGAGGTGTATCTATATCCAGTTCTGTACGGGGTCTTTGATTGCTAGGATCTCTTCCTTGTCTTCCCCCCTCAATTCGCCTGGGCCCTTGGTTAATATCATCTACCTCCCCCGGTCGTATACGACCTCCACCAGGGATAGCTAATTCACCATCTGGTCTTAATCGCTGTCCCAAAGCCTCCAACACTTGGTCTATCTGCCGCCTAATTTCGTTAAACGCTTCCTCCAGCATGGAACTGTTGTTCCTAACCTGCTCCAGTGCTTCCTGCAACTGCCGTTTCTGTGCCGCTATGGGGCCGATGCCTGGAATACTTTCTACTAGATTTGGAAATACGATTTAATAAGTCATTCCACCCTTATGTGTCAATCTCTACCCAACTTAGCAACTTCTCTCATCTTTATCTGTGATCGCACTCTGCTTTAGGTTATTTCTAGCTCAAAAGAAACGCATTCTATATCCCATCAAATCCAAGCGTAAGGATTTTCTAATACCCCTTCTAATACATACATTTCTACAGAGTTATTTTGCTCTAGAAAAGGACTGTCAACAATCTCATATCTTGGTTTACATTTTTCTTCTCCGTTTGAAGCTAAATAATACTTATATATTTTGCGTTTTGAGCTTACTACGCTTCTAAAAATTATCTTTCCAGAAGGAAGAATTAGAGGCGATTCAGAATTATTGAGGGGATGGTCTTCATAAACTTTAAAATTTTTGACATCTATGGTGATTGTTTGCTCTCTAATCTGAGGGTTAGAGAAAAAAGCTGTATCCCAAAACTCTAGCTCGTCAAAGTAATTTTCAACGATTGTCATATTCTTTAATGATCTTGAACATCTCCTACTGCGGAAAAGAAGTTAGGGTTCTACCGAAGTTAGCTTGTGCAAATATTTCGATGTAGATGCTTAACTAAGTCCAATTGTAGTCAACTCCAAGCTCCTCGATTTTCTGTCTAAGATACTTGAACTTTTGGTTAGAGCGAACCATTTTAGATACAGGATAATAAATAGCTTGAGGAAGAATTGTCAATATAGATTTAGCTCCTTTAGGATTGAGTGAGTGAACAATCATACGGCTATTTCTGTTACGAGAATCTTTAAGAGCTAAGGCTACATCTGCACCATTGAGTTCACCACCAATATTGTAATCAATTGAAATAATATCAAAATCATAAGCATTAATAAGTTTGATAGCACGATGTCCAGTCTTAACTAGAATCCAGGCATGATTTCGATATAAAGAGGTTAGTATTTTCTGACGCTCTTGAGTGTCTTCGATTAGTAAAACTCTCAACAAAGATGGTTTTTCATCTTGACTAAACATAATCGCCGATTGCCACAGAAAAACAACTATTTACCTTTTTTCTCGGAACGTCTTTTTCTAAAAGTAAGTAGTCGCTATCTAAATCCTCGTGTAAATAAATACAATAAAATAGTTCGTGATTATTAGATAGTAAATAAGAAATCGCTACTTCTTTAGCTTCTTCTGATTCAAATTCTTCTTTGAGAGTCCAAATGCGAATATCTCGACAAATAGTATTAAGACAGCTTTTGATCTCTTTTGAGACAAATTGCTCTTCTGAAAGAGGATGACATTTAGTAAAACCATCACTTGACAATTCTTCGGGCAAAAGAATTATGGAAAGTTGTTCACTATAAACAGCTAGAGAGTGATTTAAGCCATCTTCAAAACACACTTGGACTGCCCCTGAATTATAAGAGAAAAATTGTTCTGCTGTCAGAGGATGATAATTCTTTAAAAAGGAAGAAATATCCATACCGAAGAAACGTTTTATTTCTAACAAACGCTTACCAATAGACTTTTCCAAGTGTTTTTTATTGTTAGAAAGTATAAAATTCAATAATTCGGCATCAGTATACATCTTAGTTGCTACCTTGATTTTTCTCCCTAAGTATTTTCTTGAAGCGGTCAATAATATTTCTAACATCTCCTCTAGGCCCTCTTCCACGAGTAAAGCTGACTGGATCATTTACAAAAACGGCTCCATCAGGTGTCACCAACTCCCCATCTGCCCCTAAGCGCCGCCCTAAAGCCTCCAACACTTGGTCTATCTGCCGCCTAATTTCGTTGAACGCTTCCTCCAGCATGGAACTGTTGTTCCTAACCTGCTCCAGTGCTTCCTGCAACTGCCGTTTCTGTGCCGCTATGGGGCCGATGCCTGGAATACGTTCGACTAGATCAGAAATACGCCCTAATAGTTTGTTCCACTCCTGTGTACCAAATTCTACCCAACTTCCCCAGTTTTGCTGCACAAAGCGGCGAAATTCAGCAACACCTCCTTCGGGTAATACTCTGCGAATCAGTCCCAGCAAATCATCAACTACTGCTAAGGCTTCATCTGTTCCCTTAAGCAAAACTTTGCTGATTCCTTTGACTGCACTACCAAAAGTAGGAATTAAACCAATAAGAGAAAAAGCTAGTCCAATCCATCGAAAAGTATTATTGTACTCTCCTTTAAACAGCATAAAGTAAAGGTGAGCAATTAAATCCCGACCATCTGCTACCTGATCAAATCCTGGAATCAGTCCTATGGTCGTGTCGATAGCAATTGCTCCCAAACTTGGGTCACTGTTAAATTCTCCAAGCAAGCCACCGCCAATTGTATTAAGGATACTCCACAGTCTTTGTTGCCAAGTTTGCTCTTCCTCTTCCTCAGCTTGAGAGCGAGGTGTATTAATACCCATCAAACGCAAAGTTTCTTGAGTTACTTTGCCATCTACTGGTGTCCATCCCTTATGAGATTGCCAATAAGCTATACCTTGGACAGTCCTCGAATTAAAAATACCATCTTCATGTCTTAGCCGAACTACGCGCTGAATTTCTTGGATAATTGCTTTTTCGTATTTTTGGGATTCATTGTAGGCAATAGCTTCTGCCACTTGTATCTCTGTTAGTGGGCCTATATTATCTAGAGCAGTATTTATTCGTTCCTTTAACTCTTCAAAGCTCTTTAAAGTTAATTCATCCAACTGCTCCCAATGATTTCTTAGGGTTATTTCAATAGTTTCACGAGCCTCAATATACTTACCACGACGGAATAAATCCAAAGCTGTGCTATACAAAGCTATTGCATCGGAGCCATAGGTTTGTACAGACAGGTCGTAGTATCTCGAAGATTCTGCAATATTCCCCAGATGAAAATAAATCGTTGATATTTGAGATAAAAGATAAGCATACGCAGGACTACTTTCAGCCATATTCAAGGCTGCCTTATAGTGATTCATTGCTTCAGGAAGCCTGTTGTTTTCAAAGGCTTCATTACCCATACGGATACATGATTTAAGGTTATTACACTGAAGCGGTTGTTCTCTCTGCCCTTGAGATTGAAGCTGTTTTTCTCCCTGATTGTCTTGAGTTAAGTTGTTTGATTTCTGCTCAGAGGTAGTTGCGAGTGTTTTTGGCTCAGCTTGCTGTTTTCCGACTTCTTCTACTACTGATTTAGCTTGTACTTCTTGAGGTGCTGTTTGAGGATCATAAAGGTTATTGTCTACAGCTTGAAACCTATTATATGCCTCCCAGCCCTGTGCAGAAAAAGCTTGCTGGTTTTCCTGGTCTACTGCTACTGCGTTGTAATGCTTTTGTACCCAGTTGGGAGTTGCTGAAGAGATTATACTGAGGTCATTTTCTCCTGTGTTTGAAGAGTTACTATTACCGTCAGGAGTTTCCGGTATTGAGGGGGCGTTACTTTTCTGGGTTGCTTCTGTTTCTACACTATCGCTTTGTTGTTCATTCTCAACTCCTTCCTCTGCTGTTGATTGGCTGTCAAAAAGGTTGTTACCTACAGCTTGAAACCTCTGATACGTTTCCCACTGTTGGGCTAACAAGGCTTGCTGGCGTTGCCGATGTGCTGCATTTCTTTTGCCTATATCCGTTTCCTCGAAGTTTTGCTCTTCTCCCTGTTGTTGCGGTGGAGGGAAGTCACCATTCGGTTTTAAGTCTGATTCGGGTGGGGGCTTAGAAGGTTGGAAAGTAGACTTTTTTTGGGGAGGTTCATAGCTAGCCATGAGCAATCCTGGGGAAATTTTGGGTAAGTTGAATCACTTAGTTTTTCGGACTTTGGGCTTAGGCAATTTCCCAATACTTTACAACTAAAATCTCAAGGCTATAAAAAAAGTAATGCTACTTTTAGCTATTACTTTTTCCTAATCAGAGTATTCTAAAATCTTAATGGTAGAGATAACCGTTAAAATCTTGCCCTGGTTCAGCAACGCCCTTAAAAGCTATGGCTATTAACTCTTTTAATCATCAAAACACTTGGTACGAAGCTAACCATCAATATTTGATGCGTAGTATTGCTCAGATGCGGAAAATTGTAGAACAGCGTGTCAAGCAATTACAAAACCAAGTAGATTCAGCACCAGTAAAATTAGTTACTAAGCCGCCAGAATTCAACCTATCACCTCCACCAGCCCTGGAACAACTCTGCCAATTATTTCACTTGTCCCCTTTTGAGCGGGATGTAATCTTGTTGTGTGTGGGGATGGAACTCGATGCTACTTGGAGTTGGTTATGTTCTGCTGCTCAAGGAGAACCCCAGTATAACTATCCTACTTTTAATCTTGCTTTAGCTGTCTCTGCCCATGTTTCCTGGCGAGGTTTAACTCCTTCTACTCCTTTGCGTAGTTGGCATTTAGTCGAGATAGCTTCGGGCAAAAGTCTGACTTCTAGTTTAATTAAGATTGACGAGCGCATTTTACACTACCTTACGGGAGTACAATATCTTGACCAACGTTTAAAGGACATAAGCTTACCCCTCTCCCCCACAGATAGCCTCGTACCTTCCCATCAGAGGCTAGTAGAACAAATAACCAAAACTTGGTCACAAGGTTCAACTAGAAGTAATTGTCTCCCAGTTTTACAACTTTGCGGTGAAGACATATTTACTAAACAAGCGATCGCGGCTACTGCTTGCGCTCAAATGGGCATGACTTTACACAGCATTTCTGTAGAAGCCTTACCCACAGATCATCATCAACTAAGCTTAATTAAACGTCTCTGTGAGCGGGAATCAATTCTTACTGGTTGTGCTTGGGAATTAGAATTTGATGAATTGGTAAGTTTAGAGCCAGCTAAACAAGCTTCTTTAGAGCGTTTCATTGATAATCTCCATGCTCCTTTAATGATGACAGCCCGCGATCGCCGTCGTCAAAGGAAGCGTCCGCTAATTACTTTCGATGTTTTCTCCCCCACGACAGATGAACAACGTTTATTATGGGCAAATGCTTTGGGGACAAAAGTTTCCGAACTTAATGGACAAGTAGATATTCTCGTTTCTAACTTTAATCTTTCTGCCCCAGCCATTGAAGCTGCTTGCTTAAAAGCGAAAGGATTACAAACCCCCTTAACAAATGGCAATTCCCACTCCTTATACACTAGCCATTTATGGAATATCTGTCGCACCCAAGCCCGCCCTCGCCTTGATGAATTAGCCGAGAGAATTGAACTAGGTGCTAGTTGGGAAGATTTAATTTTGCCAGAAAAAGAGCGGGATGTGCTGCGGGATATTGAAGCCCATGTGAGGCAAAGGGCAAAAGTTTATGAACAGTGGGGTTTCGGTCGCAAAAGTAAGCGGGGACTTGGTATTAGTGCTATGTTCGCCGGGGAAAGCGGTACGGGTAAAACCCTTGCAGCAGAGGTGTTAGGCAATACCTTAAAGTTAGATGTTTATCGCATTGATTTAAGCTCGGTGGTGAGCAAATATATTGGTGAAACCGAGAAAAATCTCCGCCGCTTGTTTGATGCAGCCGAAGGGGGCGGTGTTATTCTCCTCTTTGATGAAGCAGATGCCCTTTTTGGTAAGCGTTCTGAAGTTAAAGATAGCCATGATCGTCATGCCAACATTGAGGTTAGTTACCTTTTGCAACGTATGGAAGCCTACAGAGGTTTAGCAATTTTAACTACTAACTTAAAAAGTTCCCTTGACCAAGCTTTTATGCGTCGCTTACGTTTTGTGGTGGATTTTCCTTTCCCCAATGCTAGCCAAAGAGCAGCAATTTGGCAGCGTATTTTTCCTCAAGATACTCCTACCAAAAATCTCAACTATCAAAAGTTAGCCAAACTTAGCGTACCAGGAGGTAATATTCGCAGTATGGCTTTGAATGCTGCTTTTTTAGCGGCTGATGCTGGGGAAGCGGTACAGATGAAACATATTTTACAAGCAGCCAAAAATGAGTACGTGAAAATGGAAAGACCTTTTAGTGATAGTGAGGTGAAAGATTGGTTAAATGAAGAAACCAACTACGATAATTTATTTTAATTTTGTCTCTCAACTTTCTCCCCACCTCTCCCATTTATGTTAAATCAAACTCTAGCTTTAGTTGCGATCGCCATAGTTATTCTCAGCAGCAGTTGTGCCAACTTAGATAGTACAGTTGCCACTTCACCTAGTTCCCCTGCCCCTCCTTCTCTAACTCAAGAAACCCCTTCTGTTAATGCTCCAACCGCAAACTTCCCAGAAGAGTTAGCCAATCGGGTTATCAAAGATTTATCTCAACGTACTAACATTCCAGCAGATCAATTAAGTGTATATCGCAAAAGCCAAGAAACATGGACTGATGGTTGTTTGGGTTTAGGGAAGCCTGAAGAACTTTGTTCGGCGGCATTGGTTGAAGGATGGCAAGTAGTTGTGAAGAGTAAGTCTCAAAGCTGGGTTTATCATACCGATGGTGAGAGAGTGAAACTAAATGAAGCAGCTAGTAAAATCTAAGTTCTTATCTTTGTAACCAATGGATCTCCTTTCACTAATTTAATAGCTTTTCGTAAGGCTTGAAGACGATCGGTTTCTCGGTTGTTTTCTGGTAAACGTTCCCAAATTTTTAAGCGATTTAATCTTGCCCGAACACTACCAACAGCCCCTACCAAAAAAACCTCACGGCGCTTTTCACAAGCTTCTTTAACTATGTTTTCAATAGCCAGAGAAGCCGTTACACCAACGTAGGGTGCATCACTCAAATCAAGAATGAGTACATGGTAATCTTCAACAATCGACATTTGTTGAGAAATTGCTTTAGCAGCCCCAAAACTCATCGGCCCTCCGAAACGAAAGAGCAGAATATTACCGTCAGCTTGCCTTAAAATGTTATCTTCTTCTTCACTTAGGCGTAATTCTGCATGGGGAATTGTCGCTGCTTTGAGGTTGTCAATTTGTAAATCGCTGAGGCGTTTAATTGCCAGAGTGTTAGAAACAAAGATACCGATGGCAACAGCAGTGATTAAATCCACAAATACTGTGATTAAAAGGACTGCATACATTAATGCAGTTGCCTTGAATGATACTTTGTGAGCGCGTTTGATGAAACTCCAATCAATAATATCAATACCAACCTTAATTAAAATTCCTGCTAAAACCGCATGGGGAATATTAGCCGTTAACTCCCCTGCTTGCAAAACAATAACCAGCAGAATCAAAGCATGAATAATTCCTGAAAGTGCCGTTTTACCGCCAGCCTGAACATTGATAACAGTACGCATCGTCGCCCCAGCACCGGGCAACCCTCCAAACAAACCGGCAATTAAGTTGCCGATACCTTGGCCAATTAATTCTCTGTCAGAGTCGTGTTGAGTTTGGGTAATATTATCCGCTACCAAAGAGGTAAGTAACGAATCAATAGCGCCAAGGGCAGCTAACATCAAACCATAGCCCACAATGGTTCTCAGTTGAGCTATTTCCAATACAGGTTTTTGGATTTTAGGTAAACCTTTGGGAATGTCGCCAATCCGGGCAACATCAAGATCCGGCAACAGATTAGGGAACAAATAAACTGAGATTAAAGTACAGACTATCAAAGCTAATAAGGGGGCAGGAAACACTCTATTTAGCTTTGGTGGTGCAATAAAAACAATACCCAAAGTCAGGAGTCCTAATGCTGTTGCTGCCGGATTAGCATTGATGATGAAGTTTGGTAAATTACTTAAAGATTCGATGACATTAGCAGAAACTTCATGCCCTAAAAAAGGGGCTATTTCCACAAGAATAATA
Organism: uncultured cyanobacterium; assembly: GCA_963793425.1. Lineage (GTDB taxonomy): Bacteria > Cyanobacteriota > Cyanobacteriia > Cyanobacteriales > CAWCAG01 > CAWCAG01. The sequence goes on from CAWCAG010000005.1 coordinate 2,119,682, forward strand.
ATTACACCAATACCAGACATGAAGCCAGAGATGACGGTATAGGGGATTAACGTAATATATTTACCTAACCTTAGCAAACCAAAAATGATTTGAAAGACCCCTCCTAGCATGATGGTAGTAAAGGCCATCGCTAAACCAACTTTGGGATCATCGGGGGTTTTTAAAGCCAGAAAAACCGTAGCTATAACCACTGTCATGGGACCAGTGGGACCAGAAATTTGTGATGGAGTTCCTCCAAATAGGGCCGCGAAAAAGCCCACAAAAACAGCGCCGTAAAGCCCAGCTATGGCCCCCGCACCAGAGGAAACACCAAAAGCGAGGGCTAAGGGCAAGGCAACAATGGCAGCAGTTAGACCACCAAATAGATCGCCGCGCAGATTCCGAAAATGTAAAGAGTTAACAAGGCGCATAAGCGTTTATTTGGGAAAGTAACTATCTTTTTTGATTAAGAGTTCCCAGGAGATCATTTACCTAGTACCTCTCAATTTATAGACACAAACAAGGCAACTTATTATGGCACGACTATTAAGGTTTCTTTCGTGAGGAAAGATGTAGGGTGGGCAAAAAGTAATAGAATTGTTGATTAAATTTGTTTGGTGATCTTTGCCCACCATTACCCAGGAATTCCTCAATGAATTATGGTGGGCAAACAAGATAGATAAGCTTTTGATGCTAATTTTAAACTCAACTTGCCCACCCTACAAATTTGGCTTTTCAAAACATCGCCAGACACATCTAGAGAAGCTAAAGTTGATTTGGGTCTACACCTAGCTCTCGCAATTTTGCTGCTAATAGTTCGGCCCAATCTTTTTCTTTCTCAGCCAAAGCTTCTTGTTGTTCAGCCCTGGCTTTTTCTTGTTCGGCTCTAGCTTTTTCCTGCTCAGCCCTAGCGTTTTCTTGTTCAGCTCTAGCTTTTTCTTGTTGAGCTTGTTCGCTACTCCATAACAACATATTTCCTTGCCTATCCCACCATCTAAGCCAGTTGATGTTTTGCCCTAGTCTTTCTCCTCGCCATATCCCCAGGAATAGCTCTAACTCGGGTATCCACTGCCTTCGGTTTTCGTCTACTTCCTGGAGAGTGTATCGACCTTCAGACCAAGTTCGTACTTCTAAACTCCCGTCATGGGGGTCATAGGTTACATAGGTTGGAACCTGGAGAATATGCTCATAGAAGTACAGTTTCCCATAGGGGGGAGTCGAACGTATTGATAATTCTGCACAATCAGTTTCTGAGAGAAACTCCATGACCACTGCTACTGACAAACCTTCTAAGTTAGGAGTATAACTACGACGAATGACTTCTGGTGCTACTGGGTTGACTTGAGGAATATAAAACCAGTCTGGTGCTTTGACTACGGTTTTACCTCTAACTGTGGCTACTAAGCCGAAGTTTGAGCCAATGAGCATTTGAGGTTGAATGCGCCCTGCTGCTCCTAAAGCGTCGGTTAGTGCCGCAGCTAAAGGGGGTTGTTGAATGTTTTCCACTGGTTCATCTGGTAATACGAAGTCTTCCGGGAGAGCTTCCCAGGTGACACTCAGTTGTTTTTTGCTTGGTTGAGCTGGTTGAGTTTTTTGGACTGGTTGAAGTTGTTGAACCACGGAACTACACCAAGATTGATACAGTTAGAATCTAATTTATTTATGATACTTTCCTAAAGTTATCAGAAAAATTATCAACTGGTGCGAACGCGCACCGCAATTATCAATTAGGAGAGATACCATTGCACTTCATTATTGGCAGTTGCTGGTAGAATCAAGGCAATATCATGGTCAAACCCTGACAAAATAATCATAAATTATTCCCCTCAAGGCAATACTAGGGAAATAACTGGCTAAACTATCGGCAATGACTAAATTAACACCAGATCAGCGCAACTACTATTATCTCATTGAAGCAGAACGAACTGGCATTTATAAGGCTATTTTAGCAGGACTTTATGAGGCCCATTCTGACCCGATTCTCTCCGATGGAGAAACGGGTTTAGGTATGAAACCGGCCCAGAATATTGACCAAAGACAACTGGATACTTTGCCAGAACAAATCCAGTATGGGGCTAATGCAATTCGGGCTTTAACTGATAATTTAATTGCTCAAGATTGGCAAGCCGGGGATTTGTGGGATTCTGAAGAAGGTCACTATAGCAAGAGATTTATTGAGGTGGTGGCTGATGGTTATATTCCCAAAGAAAATGAACCTTTATCTGCTCGTTTGACTACCTGTGATGCCCAAAAACTCTGGCAAGCTCATCTTGAAGATAGTCAAAGGGAGTATCAACTACAAAATTTACCCCAAAATTTGGCTTATTTAGATCGAGCTTTGCTTTCTTTACTTGACCGCATTCCTAATTACTATACAGGTTTGGCTCATCAAAGAGAAGCTTTGATCGAAGTGATTAGGATGTGGCGCAAACTTGATAGTCGCCAGGAAGTAATTGCTTCGTTAATTCCCTCAGATCGCGATGCTAGTAGCTTAAGCGATTTCGAGTTAGATATTTTTCTGCGGCAATTTCTCCAGCGTATTTCTAGTTACTATGGCGGCTATCCCCATCAAAGGGAGGCTTTGCTACGTTTAACTCAACTCTGGCGACAGCAAAGATCAAGGGAAGAGGCGATCGCCTCTTTAAAGGAAGACACTTCTCCTGATCCTGGGTTGAAGATTATTGATCCGGCTTTAATTGATTTTGTGGAACGCATTCCCAAATACTACGAAGGTAAAGGAGTGCAACGTAATGCTGTGACGGAAGGTTTTCGCCTCTGGCAGAAACTTGATTCCCGGACAACAGCAGTAGCTGCTTTAGGTATTGATCCCGCCCTTTTGAGTAGTAGTAGTGCCGATAAAACGCAAATGATGCTTTTTGCGGCCCAGTTAGACCGGGAATTGCTGAATTTTATCCGGCGCTTACCTAAATATTACCAAGAGAAAGAATATCAAAGGGAATCCCTGATTCGGATGGTACAACTGTGGCGAGGCATTAGAACCCGGCAACAAACTATTGCTAGCCTCACAGAGGATCTGAAACGTTTAGAAAGGGAACAGGAGGCTACAAAACCGACAATTATTATCCCCCGTCGCCCTGAGCGTTGGACAACTAAAAATATTCAGTTAGCTGCTTCTATTGTTCCTGATGGTAATTTTAGTTGGGCAGAAGCGACGAAAGGAGGGACGAGAATGCCTCCTAACCAGTCTACGGTGGATGGGATGGTACGTATCGCTAAGTTGCCCAAAAAGCGAGGGAACGCATTGGTAGACCTTTTATTGTTACTAGTTGGTATCGTCCGCCCCATATTAATCGTGCTGTAGGTGGGGTTAGTAACAGCCGCCATATTGTTGGTGATGCTATTGATTTTGTTTGTGAAGACTTGAGCGGAAATCAACTATATTGGCTATTAGACCCTTGGTGGACTGGAGGCTTAGGACGCTACCGCCAGTTCTCCGAATTATGTCATATTGATGGTCGTTATTACCGCGCTAGATGGCATTATTAAAACAATGACCGGAACTTAAGTAAAGTGGCTTGTATATAAATATAAATTCTCTGCTGCCACTTAAATAGCAATTAGTTCGTCTTTTCACTCGAATAGTTCCCGATTGGGAATTATAAAGAAACGTAACTCCAAATTTATAGCCTTCGGTAACGATGTCTTCCCAACTATTACTAGTCCAGTCAGTATTAGCCCAAACTCCTAGTGATCCTCAAGCCAGTCCTGCTACAGAAGGGGTTGCTTCGGGGGGCAAGCTTTGGATGTACTTAGCTTTGATTTTAGCGATCGCTATTGCAGGTTTAGCTGTTTATGGTTGGCAAGAAAAGAAGAAACTAGAGAAGGCACTTAAAGTTGAAAGATATAAAACGAAGGAATTACAAAGAAGGTTGAAGCTTTCTTTGAATACTATTCGCAAAATGGAAACTAACCCCGATTTGGTACACTCGCGGGAGTTTAATTTAGATTATTTAAGAATGCGGATGGATGAAGAGGTTTTCCACTACGCTATTGTTAATCAAATTAAAATTCGTGTTAAGCAAATAATTAGTGTTGCTTTGCGCCCCAATACTGCGGCTAATACTACTGTGGGGATTGCTAATAGTAGTGGGCGACAAATTGATGAAACTTTTGATATTGTTTACAACACTCAAACCAGGGCCGGTAAGCGAATTAAGGCAGTTCTTTTTCGTATTGAAGTTAAGTTGATTAAGCTTCCTACTCAATCTACTTCTAGTACGATTAATCAAATTATTGAGTGTATTGAAACTTTTTTGAATCCTGATGAAGATGAGGATAATTGGCAAGCAAAAATTCAAGGTCGTATTGTGACAATGAGCTGGGATCAAAAAGCTAAGCCAACTCCTTTGTTAGTTTTAGAACAATCTCCTGAAGGAGAAAATGTGACTTTCCGCAGTAAGCGGATGGTGAATAAGAAAAAAAGATAACAGAGGTTGTCAATTCCTTCAATCTTTTTTGCCTCGCAGCCATTGGCGAAATTCCCTGATTAAAGCATTTTCTCCTATTTCTCCTCGTTTTTTCAGAAACCTTAAGATATCTAAATTCTGACAAAAGTGGTAAGACCTGAGAACGTTTCTGTTGCTGATAACTTCCCTGCTGTAAAACATAAATTAACAACTGAGAGCCATTAAATCGCCACACTTCCCTTACTCCAAGGATGGCATAAATGCTGAGACGGTCTAAGGAACTGCTGGTGACATCAATTTCAATGGCTAAATCCGGCGCTGGATCAATATTCAGGTCAAAATCTAACTTTCCCCGTATCGCCGCTTCATTGGTAATATAATAGCATTCATGCGGTTCAATACCACGTTGCAAATCTTCCCGACTCCAGGTGGTTGAACCCAAACTATAAATCTCTAATCCTAATATTTCCGTTGTTGTTTCCACGATGCGCCCCAGAAATCGCTTGTTTACCTCGTGTTCAGGTAAAGGGGTCATAATTTCTAACAATCCTTGATTGTAGGTTAGTTTTTTACTAGGATTTTCTCCTAAATCTAAAGCTAAAGCTTGATAGGTTTCCCAACGTACTCCGGTTAATAAAGTGTAAGTTTCCTTTTGGGGTAAAGTTTGAATCATGATCAGGCAATATTGGTTTTGATGAAGTTAACTATTTGTTGGTTAATTTGCTTTTGCTCTTTGGTTCCATCTATTTGTAAAATAGCTTTTGAATATTGGTTAAAGATGCGTTGATAGTTGGCTTTTACTTTAGTTAGTTTTTCTTTGTTTTCATAAATATCTTTTAGAGAACGTTCTTTTAATCTTTCTAAAGAAACTTCAATAGGTATATCTAGATAAATAACTAAATCAGGGTCGGGAAACTTGTTATTTAATTGTTTAATAAAGGCAAAATCTTCCGTTGTATCGCCATTATAAGCTAAGGAAGAGAAATAATATCTTGTGGTTATAACCTGGAAACCTTGGTTAATTAGTTTAAATACGCCGTCGAATTGATTATATAAATGGTCGTGGCGATCAGCAGCACATAAATAAGCTATTTGCTCATTAAATTTTTGGCTATCGTCTGTGAATAAAATTCTTTTCTTTAAGGTTTCTCTGATTATTTTACCAATAATCCCTTCAGAAGGTTCAGGACTGAGAACAGCTTTTTGTTCTTGACTGAGAAAATAATTTTTTAGTAATTCCGCTTGGGTAGAAGAACCAGAACCATCTATACCTTCAAAAACTATGAATAAGCCTTTTTGTCTCATTGATTAAGTTATTTTTATTGCTAATTAGATCAGTACTTTTCATTTAAGAGAGCGTCTGATAAACTCTGTTGCAATACCTTGGCTGGGGCTAAAGAAGAAGGCTAGTAGAAAGCCTGTAAAGATGACCATGACAATAGCTGGGCCAGAGGGTAAATCTTGTACATAATAACTCAGATACATTCCTGTAGTGCTTGCTATTATGCCAATCACAGAACCTAGAATCATCATTTGATGTAGTTCTTTAACTAATAAGTAAGCAGTAATAGCAGGGCCAACTAATAAAGACATTACCAACAAAGCACCAACGATTTGCATACTAGCGACAATAGTTAAGGTAATAGCGCAAATTAAGCCAAAATAAAGTATGTTTACCGGTAAACCACCAGCTTGCGCTCCCAAAGGATCAAAGGTGTAAAATTGCAATTCTTTATAAAAAAGTTTGGTAACAATTAAGATTGCTAAAGTGATACTAACGGTTCGCCAAACATCTAAACTAGTTACTCCTAAGATATCACCAAAAAGCAAATCATCTAAGTCAACTTGATTGGTTTTTAAGACACTAATTAAAATAATCCCTAACCCTAAAAAGCTGGTTAAGGTTAAAGCTAAAGCCGCATCAACTTTAACCCGCGATCGCGTCTTTATTCCGGCTACGAGCAAAGCACTAAGTACTCCAGCAATAAATGCGCCGATACCAAGATTAATTCGCAGAAAAAAAGCAATAGAAATACCAGGAACTACTGCGTGGGAAATTGCGCCTCCTATCATACACATTTGTTGGACTATTAAGTAGCTCCCCACCACAGCACACATAACACTAAGGAAGATGCCAATAATAATGGCATGACGCATAAATTCAAACTCCAGAAGAGGAGCAATTAACCAATTTTCATTTAACATTTATCAAATATTATCTAACCATTAGCTATTAGCGAGTAACAAAGTTTTACCGTAAGCTTTTCTAAGATTCTCTGGGGCAATAACCTCTGTTTTTGAACCTGTGGCGATAAGATGTTTATTTAATAAAATCAAGTTGTCATAATGGTCTAAACTATTACCTAAATCGTGATTAATCACTAACAAAGTTTTGTTTTGCGCTTTGAGTTCAGCAAAAACAGCAAAAATAACTTCTTCCGTCTTTTTATCAATACCCGCAAACGGCTCATCAAAAAACAGCAAATCTGCTTGTTGTGCGATCGCCCTAGCTAAAAATACCCGTTGTTGTTGCCCACCAGATAATTCACGAATTTGATGTTGGTGATACTGCCACATTCCTACTCGTTTTAAGGCATCTTTAACAATTTCCCTGGATTCATAGTTCGGGGATCTTAACCAACCAGCAGCGCGAATGCGGCCCATCATCGCAACATTTTCTACTTTAATCGGATAATCCCAATCAATTTGATTGCGTTGGGGTACATAAGCCACCCGGCGCAACTGCTGCTTTAAAGGGCGAGAACAAAATCTGACTTGCCCACGGGTTATAGGAATTAATCCTAATATAGCTTTGACGATGGTACTTTTCCCTGCACCATTAGGCCCTAGCAGCCCGGTTACTTGTCCCTGTTTCAAACAAAAACTAATTCCTTCAACGGCTAAAGTATCCCGATAATTAACTACTAAGTTAAGGACTTCCAGCATAAATTAAGGGTATATGAGAATGAGTATGATTCTCATGATAGTATTTTATTTAGGGAGATAGGAAGTAAGGAAGTTGAATGAAGATACTATTATCTACTTTGTAGCTAAACCTTTAAAATAAGAAGAAATACCTTACTGATATCCAGGTACAAAAATTCCTATGACTCCTGCTGTTCTAATTGAAAATTTACAAAAGAGTTACGGCTCCGTCAAAGCAGTTGAGGATGTATCCTTTAAAATAGAACCAGGTGAAATTTTTGGCTTGCTTGGACCGAATGGAGCAGGTAAAACCACCACTATTCGCTGCTTATGTACTCTGTCAAAGCCCGATGGAGGAAAGCTAGAAGTCTGTGGCATTTCTGCTGTAGATCAGCCTAAAATTGCGAGAAGAAGGTTGGGTTATGTTGCTCAAGAAGTGGCTTTAGATAAAGTTCTCACAGGTAGAGAGTTGCTGCAACTACAAGCAGCTTTATACCATTTGCCAAAAGCCGCAGCAAAAGAAAGAGTCAACCAGTTAATCGAAATTTTAGGCTTGCAAGATTATGCAAATCAAAAGACGGGAACTTATTCTGGAGGGTTACGTAAGCGTTTAGATTTAGCGGCGGGGTTACTACATCAACCGGATGTCTTAGTATTGGATGAACCAACGGTTGGTTTAGATATTGAAAGTCGTTTTGTAGTTTGGGAATTTTTGCGCCAGTTAAAGGCAGCGGGGACAACGGTACTAATTACCAGTCATTATTTAGAAGAAGTAGATGCCCTTGCTGATCGTTTAGCTATTATTGATCAAGGTTCAGTTATTGCTGAAGGAACACCTTCTCAACTTAAAGATAGAGTAGGGGGCGATCGCGTTACTTTACGCATCCGAGAATTCGCTTCTAGTCAAGAAGCAGACAAAGCGAAAGATGTTTTAGGGGTTTTACCTTTTGTCGAAGAAGTAATTATTAATCAGGCACAAGGTAACTCATTAAATTTAGTTGTCAAACCTCAAAGCAATCCTTTAAGTAAAATTGAACAAACCCTCAAAGATATAAGTTTACCTACTTTCAGCCTCGCCCAATCTCGCCCTAGTTTAGATGATGTTTATTTAGCAGCAACAGGAAAAACTCTCATGGATGCCGAATTAGCTGCTGCGGGCAGTCGTGATCTCAAAAAAGAGAAAAAACAACAAATGAAGTAATCATTAGATAATTAAAAAAATGAGTCAAACTATCACCCCTTCAAAAATCAACAACTCAAACCCAATTTCTGTACTACAACCAAAAACCGATGATAGTGGTAGTGCCTTGGGAGAATTTGTTCAAGAAACCTTAGCTTTAACCAAACGCCTATTCATTCAACTGCAACGCCGCCCTTCAACTTTAATGGCGGGAGTGATTCAACCTTTAATGTGGTTACTTTTATTCGGGGCATTATTCCAAGGAGCGCCTCAAGGACTGTTTGGTGATAATCTCAATTATGGTACTTTCCTCGCCCCTGGAGTAATTGTTTTTACTGCCTTTTCCGGGGCATTAAATGCAGGGTTGCCCGTAATGTTTGATCGGGAATTTGGCTTTCTTAATCGCTTACTTGTCGCCCCGTTATCTTCCCGCTACTCCATTGTGGCAGCTTCAACAATTTATATAATTGTCCTCAGTTTAATTCAAACCACGGCTATTTTAGTTGCTAGCGCCTTAATCGGAGCAGGTTTACCTAACTTTGCTGGTTTAGTTGCGATCGCCTTTATTGTTTTCCTTCTCACCTTGGGGGTAACCGCTTTAAGTTTAGGTCTAGCTTTTGCGTTACCGGGGCATATTGAACTCATTGCCGTTATTTTTGTCACTAACTTGCCCTTACTTTTCGCGAGTACGGCTTTAGCACCTTTATCCTTTATGGCAGGTTGGTTAAAGATTATTGCTTCTCTCAACCCTCTTACCTACGCCATTGAACCAATCCGCTATCTTTATTTACATAGCAATTGGAACTTAGGTAGCGTAGTGATGGAAACTCCTTGGTTAGCCGTTACTTTTGGGGGGGCAATTCTGGTTTTGCTAGCTTTTGATACTTTGATTTTGGCAGCAATTCAACCTTTACTAAAGCGTCGGTTTGCTTGATTGATTTTTCACTAATCTGTGGAAGCAAGAACTTTACGTGGAGGAAAATTTGATGCCTAATCAAGCAACTAAAGTAGTGAAACTTGAACTACAGCGTGGAGGAGAAGCTGGGTTTAAGATGAAAACTGAAGTAATGGATTATTTTGGCATTCCCGAAGATACATCTTGTGCAAAGGTGATGCAATATGGACGGGGAAAAGCATATCAGATTCCCACTAAACTCAAAGACAAAAATGATAATATTAGGTGGAGAACTGTTCGATTTCCCCATGATATAGTCATTTTAAATAAGGATGAAACACTTTTTCGTTCAAACGCTCCTTCAAGGAGAGGAAATCTTGTCTCAATCTAAATTGAAATGACTATACTACTGTCTACGATGCAATAATGTTCTTCAAGGAAAAGGCAACTCAAAATAAACCAGATTGTCTGAAAACTCCAGATGGAGTAACTCACCCTGTATAGAGCAAAAGTCTAACCCACGCATTTGCTTAATTAGTTGCTGATTAGTTGGAACGGGTTTTTGTTAAGATTTTGGCTAACTCTTGATTCAAAAGAACTCGTTTTTACTAGTTGAAAATTGCCGATCAATTAAGTCAGTTTTAAGATCAAGCCCATTTTATTACGGCAACCCTAAAGCCTAATCTTCCGTCTTAAACATTAACTGTCTATAGAAAGTCGTATTTAGTACAAGCATTTTTTTTGCTGTAGGCTAAACTGATAACTAAAATTACTATGGAAACAAGGATGAAAAAAACTACTAATAACTTAGGGAAACTATTATTTAGCCTTAGTGCAGCATTCATTTTAGGAGCGATCGCCCAACAAGCCTCTTTTGCCCAAACCACAAATCCTGGTGAAGAAGATCCCTTCCCTTCCAATGAACAAGATTCCATTTTTGGGGGAGAAAATTTTAATCCTTTTGATTTAATCCATAACTCCAATCTACGCAGTGGCACTACCGGAGAAGAGTTTCGCAAAAATGCCAATGAAGAAATTGATGATGCGGCTGAAGAATTCAGACGCTTACAAAAAGAGAGACTTCAACAAAGCCTAGAACAATCTTCTCCGGCAGTAAGTGAGTAAAAGAAAAGGCAACGGGATAACAATGCAAAGTAATAAGTAATAAGTAATAAGTAATAAGTAATAAGTTGGACATAAACACTATTACCCATTACCCATTACCCATTACCTTCGGTGATAGTTAACTATTCAGAGCTAAAATATCCTCAGCGTGGCTACTGGTATTCACCTTAGTATCAACATGGCTAATTTTGCCTTGAGGATCAATAACATAGGTAACTCGCTTAGCATAACCACCGCCTTCAACATCATAGGCTTTAGTAATTGCCCCATCGGTATCTACTAAAAGTTGAAAAGGCAAGCCATACTTTTCCTTAAACTTTTTATGGGAAGCTTCATCATCCATACTTACCCCTAAGACGACCATATCCTTCCCTTCATAGTCGCTATACTTATCTCGGAAACCTTGAGCTTCTTTAGTGCAACCAGGAGTATCATCTTTAGGATAAAAATACATGACGACAACTTTTCCCTGGAAATCAGTTAAAGAAACAGTTTTACCTTGATCATCTGTAGTCGTGAAATTTGGTGCATCATTGCCGACTGCTAAAGCCATGAACTTTTCCCCAATGTAATACTAGTATTTTTGTTAATAAATTTTACAGTAGTTCGTCGCTATTCCTAAACTAGATAGTTGAGTCTTCCATCAAACCAAAGACAAAAAAAACTTAATGACTTCAACTCCCACCCAGGTCAAAACAGCAATTCAATATTCCCCTAGTACTATCAAAAGGGCAGAAAAGGCTCTCTGCTGTTCTCCATTCCATCTCGCTTTATTCGCTACTATGGCTAAAACCAGTGTACCCATAAGCGCGATCGCCTCTCACCAGGGCTACCAAGCAAGCTATACAAAAAAAATCCTCTCAGAAAGCACTGCCCAAAGCAATTTAGCTTGGTTAATCCAAGTGGGTTTGCTACGGCGAGAAGTTGATGGGCAGGGAATTACTGATAGCTTTCGCTTAACACCTCTAGGCAGACAACTAGTAGCAAAATGGGAAAATCTCGGCGGTTCTTGGCCGGAGCCTTCTTGGTTAGATCGTATCATTAATGCTATTAGTCGTTGGGTGCGTCTACCAATTTAAGAGCTTAATTACTTGTTAAGGGTAACCTTAAAAAACAAATATCCCTAAATTTGAAATTAACAAAACGGGTTGTTCCTGACACAGTATCTAAACTTAAGCATGATTCTTTGTGGAAATCTCTAACTACTGAATACCTGATTTATGAAAGCAATTATGGTGGTGGGAACAACCTCCCATGCAGGAAAATCTTTGCTTACTGCTGCTTTGTGCCGCATTCTCTCTCGACGCGGTTGGCGTGTTACCCCTTTTAAGGGGCAAAACATGGCCCTCAACGCCTACGTAACCGCCAATGGAGGTGAAATTGGTTTTGCCCAAGCGGTACAAGCGTGGGCGGCTGGAGTGATGCCCTGGGTGGAAATGAACCCGATTCTACTTAAGCCCCAAGGAGATAGCACTTCTCAAGTAATTATGCAAGGTAAAGCCATCGGTACAACCAACGCCTCTGAATATTATGAAAAGTACTTTGATTTGGGCTGGAAAGCCATTGAAGAGTCTTTAGGCAGGTTGAGTCGGGAATTTGATCTGGTAGTGTGTGAAGGGGCAGGCAGCCCAGTAGAGGTGAATCTTAAGCACCGCGATCTTACCAATATGCGAGTTGCTCAATATTTGGATGCTCCGACTCTATTGGTGGTAGATATAGATAGAGGGGGGGCTTTTGCCCAAGTTGTCGGAACCTTAGAGTTGCTGGAACCAGAAGAAAGAAAATTAATCAAAGGAGTTGTGATTAATAAATTTCGTGGTCAACGCTCTATCCTAGAACCAGGGCTTAAATGGTTAGAAGAACGTACTGGAATACCTGTGGTAGGAGTTATTCCTTGGATCGAAGGGATTTTTCCTGCGGAAGATTCCCTAGATTTGTTAGAAAGAAATATTAAGAAACAAGACGGGGATATTAAAATCTCAATTTTGCGCTTACCCCGCATTTCTAACTTCACAGACTTTGATCCCCTAGAAGCAGAATCAAGCGTAGCAGTTAAGTACGTTTATCCTCAAGAATCCCTCGGCCATCCCGATGCAGTAATTATCCCCGGAACCAAAACCACTATCTCCGATCTTAGATATCTCCAAGCTAGTGGTATGGCTTTACAATTGAAGCAGTATGCAGCGGCAGGGGGGACAATTTTGGGCATTTGCGGCGGCTTCCAAATGTTAGGTAAAACTTTGAGTGATACTGAAGGAGTTGAAGGAGAAGCAGGAAGTTGCCCCGGTTTAGGGCTATTGCCCCTCCAAACCATGATGCAAGCTAACAAGATTGCCCGTCAGCGTTTAGTAACTTCCAACTATCCTGAAGCTGGCTTACCTGTAGAAGGGTACGAGATTCATCAAGGGCGTAGTAAGTCTTTGAATTCCCCTAGACAAGAAGCTGATTTTTATCCTCTCTTTGATGATCCTAGTTTGGGCATTGTGGATAAAACCCAATCAATTTGGGGTTGTTATCTCCATGGCTTATTTGATAATGGCCCCTGGCGGCGAACTTGGTTAAATCAACTGCGGCATCAACGAGGGTTAGTTTCTTTAGCAACGGGTATTCCTAATTACCGCGAAGAAAGAGAAGCTGTTTTAGATTCTTTAGCTGATTTAGTAGAACAGCATTTAGATTTAACTCCCTTGTTACCAAGTTAGTGTTATTGCTAACTGCTAATTGCTAATTGCTAGTTGTTTTCTCCTCAGTCTTTCTATCCCACTACTCATCCTTTTCCTTATAAAAAAATGAGTGTTCAAGTTAAGTTTTTACCAGATAATATTGTAGTTGTAGCAGAACCCGGAGAACCTATGCTGGAGGTTGCAGAAAGGGCTGGGGTATTTATTGCCACAGGTTGCTTGATGGGTTCTTGTCATGCTTGCGAAGTTGAATTAGAAGATGGTACACCTATTTGTACTTGTATTACCGCTGTTCCGGAGGGGAAAGAAGAGTTGATTATTAATCTTGAATTTGACCCTAATTGGTAGAATCATTTAATTAAGCTGTATGCCTACCGCAATTACAGAAGCAATTATAACTTTGGCAGAAGCAGAGAGGCTGTTTAATCTTCAACGTACCGAAGACGAACAATTTTTCTCAGAGTGGCATGAAGATTTGCCCAAGCTTACAGATACAGAAAAGATAACATTAAATGAGTTGAGGCGACGTTATCTTTATCAACGTACTGAAAACCATTTGCTGGAAGGAACAGTCCTACTTTTGTTGGTTTCCCCTTTATTGGCAATTGCCGGTTTCTATGATCCGCCATATAAAGTGAAAGCAGAAGAATCAGTGCAAATAACCCTTAATGATAGTGAAGAAGTGCTAAAAGGGCGGATTGATGTGTTAGTACTAGAGAATCAGCTTTGGGTAGTGATTCTCGAATCGAAAAAGACTGCACTTTCAGTTTTGTCTGCATTGCCACAAACCCTCGCCTATTTAATGGCGAATCCACAGCCAGAACAACCCAGCTTTGCCATGATGACCAATGGCGATAATATTTTGTTTCTCAAACTGGTACAAGCAGATCATCGGCAATATAGCCTTTCCAGGGTATTTGCACCATTTGTCTCAAATCAAGAACTTTACAGTGTTTGGCAAATTCTCAAATCAATAACTTGAAAGCAAATGATAAATGATGAATGATAAATGTAATACGCCTCTTGAGTTTTGACTTGAAATTATGGCCAAACTAGTAATCCTCGATTTTGAAGGTGACTTGCCTCAAGGTGTAGCAGTCACCATGGAAATTCGTGAGGATAATATTGGTGCTTTTAGTCAAATCCGGGCTAAGGGAAAGTTGCCCCCTGCCCCTTATTTAGCAGAGGAATATCAACATTGGCAGAGCCTGTATCGTAATTTGGCTTTCCTGTTTCGTTTAGAAGATCGTTCTTTGGGGGCAAACAATGGTTCCGATGGGGGAAGTGTTGAGGAATGTCGCCAAGCTGGAGAAATTTTAGCTAAAAGTCTCAATAATTGGTTGAAAAGCGACTCCTTTCGTCCGATTTGGGAAAAGTTATTAGAAAAGCTTCAAAGTCGGGAAATTATTAGATTAATTTTACAGGTAGAATCTTTACCTTTGCGCCGCTTGCCTTGGCATCTGTGGGAGTTTTTCAACCGTTATCCTAAAGCAGAATTAGCCCTTAGCGCCCCAGCTTATGAACGGGCAGTAACCAGAAAACATCAGCGAGAACATAAACGTATTTTAGCAGTTTTCGGTAATTCTCAAGGCATTGATGTTGCAGCAGACCGCAAATTGTTAGCTAGTTTACCTGCGATCGCCGAGACAGTTTTTTTGCTGGAACCTCAACCCCAAGAGTTACATCATTGGTTATGGGATGAACAGGGTTGGGATCTACTTTTTTTTGCCGGACATAGTGGTAGTGATGGGGCAGGAAAAAAGGGGACAATTAAGCTTAATAGCCGGGATTATTTGAGTTTAGATCGCTTAAGTAATGGCTTGAAAACAGCTATTTCCAGGGGTTTACAGCTAGCCATTTTCAATTCCTGTGATGGCTTGGGTTTAGCAAAAGAGTTAGAGACTTTGCATATTCCTCAAATCATTGTCATGCGGGAACCTGTACCTGATGTGGTGGCACAGGAATTTTTGAAATACTTCCTGGCTGCTTTTGCGAAGGGCAATTCTTTATATTTAGCAGTCAGGGAAGGGAGAGAGAAGTTACAAAGTCTGGAAGAACAATGTCCTTGTGCCACTTGGTTACCAGTTATTTGCCAAAATCCGACGGTGGAACCTTTAGCTTGGCAGCCTCTTTCTGATGAGACAAGCATTCCCTGTCCCTATCTTGGTTTAGCCGCTTTTCGTGAACATGATGCAGACTATTTTTTTGGGCGAGATACTTTTACCAATAGATTATGGCAAGGTGTACACCAGAAACCTTTGGTAGCAGTAATTGGCCCTTCTGGTAGCGGTAAATCCTCGGTGGTTTTTGCCGGGTTGATTCCTCGCTTACGAAGTGAGGGAAATTGGTTAATTGTCGCTTTTCGCCCCGGCGATCGCCCTTTTATTAAATTAGCAGAACAACTCATCCCTTTCCTAGAAACACAATTAAGAGAAACAGAACAGTTGATTGAAGTTGGTAAGCTGGCTACTGCTTTACAACAGGGAAACATAGAACTTACTACGGTAGTAGAACGTATTCTCTCTAAATATCCTCAAGCAGAAAAACTACTTTTAGTTGCAGATCAGTTTGAAGAAATTTACACCCTCGCCTCTCAAGGTGAACATCTGCAACCGGAGGTTGCTTCCTTAGATACTTTAGTTACTAGCTGCAAACCCCAAGGAAAGTTGACTTTGATCTTCACTCTCTGGGCTAATTTTTTTGAATATGTCCTTTCTTATCGCCCCTTAGCAGAAGCTTTGTATAAATATAACCCTGAACTTCTCGGTCTCATGAACTGAGAGGAGTTGCAGGAAGCAGTGGAAAAGCCGGCTACGGAATTGGGGGTAACTATTGCCCCCGGTTTAACTAAGAGGATTTTAGATGGAGTGGGAGAAGAGCCAGGCAATCTACCCTTATTAGAATTTGCTCTCACTCTGCTTTGGGAGCGTCAAGAAGACCGTTGTTTAACCCATCAGGCTTATGGGGCTATTGGTGGGGTGGAACAGGCTTTAGCAAGCTATGCAGAGCAAATTTATAGCAACCTGAAACCTGAACACCAGCAACAAGCAGGAGAACTTTTTACTCAATTAGTGCGACCAGGGGAAGGAACTGCTGACACCCGCAGGGTGGCAACAGAAGCAGAAGTTGGTGAGGATTTATGGGTTTTGGTTAACCATTTGGCCCAGACTCGTTTGGTGGTGACAGGGCAAGATGAAGCCACAAAGAGCAAAACAGTGGAAATCGTCCACGAAGCTTTAATTCAAGAATGGCAAAGATTGCGGCAGTGGTTAGAAGAAAATCGTCACTTCCGTATTTGGCAAGAAAGATTAAGAATGGCTTTGCAGCGTTGGGAAAGTAGCGATCACGAAGTTGGTTTTTTGTTGCAGGGTACACCATTATTAGAGGCGAAAAGTTGGTTGCAACAAAGGTCATCTAGCCTGAGTTACCAGGAACAAGAGTTGATTGTAGCTAGTTTAAATCAGCAGGAACAAGCCCAAAATCACTTAGAAAGCCGCCGTCGCCGTACCACAGCCTTCCTCACTAGTGGTTTGGTGGGCGGTTTTTTATTAGCGGGGTTTGCTACTTTGCAGTGGCAACGGGCAGAAATGAATGAGGTAGTGGCGCAACTTAATGCTGCTACGGCTTCAGTGGAAGCCCAATTTGCTTCTAACAAAGAGATTGAAGCCTTACTTGCTAGCTTGAAAGCAGCTAAGCAGTTGCAGCAATCTAGGGGTACTCAACCTGATACAAAGATGCGTATTGTAGCCACCTTACAACAAGTTATTTATGGTATTCGGGAGTATAACATTTTAGAAGGTCATGAACGCAGTGCTATTAGTGTTAGTTTTAGTCCTGACGGTAAGCTAATTGCTTCTGGTGGTGATGATGCAACCGTGAGAATTTGGCAGCGAGATGGTCGAGGAATTGCTACTTTAAGAGGCCACGAAGATAGTATTAGGAGTGTAGCTTGGAGTCCTGATGGTAAGTGGCTGGCTTCTGGTAGCTATGACAAAATCATTCAACTTTGGCGCTTAGATGGTACATTGCTAGCAACTTTGCCAGGGCATACAGGTTCAGTAAATAGCCTAAGTTTTAGTGACGATAGCAAATTACTTGCTTCCGGGGGAACTGATGCCCAAGTTAAGTTGTGGCAGGTGAATACAACTACAGGAAAAGCTACCCTTTGGCAAACCCTATCTGCCCATGAAGGGAAAGTTTGGGATCTTAATTTTAGTCCTGATAGTAATCTCCTGGCTTCTGCTGGGGCTGACAAAACCATCCAACTTTGGGAAATAGATACAGCAAAGCTAGAAATCAAACCCCTAGAAGCCTTGAAGGATCATAACTCTTCTATTTACAGTGTAGCTTGGAGTCCTGATGGCAACAGCATCGCCTCTGCTAGTGCAGACACAACTATTAAACTCTGGCATCCTCGTCTGCAACCCTTAAATAAGTTCACTGAACACGAAGCAAAAATCAGGGATGTTGCTTTAAATCCAGAAGGAACAATGATTGCCTCCGCTGATGAAGCCGGAATTATTAAACTGCGATCGCTAAACAATCCAGTTTCCGTACAAACTATTCAAGGACATAATGATGTAATTACTCAAATTACTTGGCTACCCAATGGGAAAAATTTCGCTTCTGCAAGCTTAGATGGAACCATCAAACTTTGGCAAAGTAATGGCCAGTTAAAGGTGAACTGTTACGAACTTTGAAAGGTCATACCAATCAAGTTAGAAGTATCGTCTTTAGCTCTGACAATCGCCTTATTGCTTCTAGTAGTGATGATCATACTATTAAGTTATGGAGTCTTCAAGGAAGCTTATTAAAAACTTTGAGAGGACATGAAGGGGGAGTTAATAGCCTTAGTTTTAGCGCTGATGGTAAAAGTCTTATCTCCGCTAGTGACGACGGTATAGCGATTCTTAGGCTAGTGAGGTACAGCCTGGTTTTTGCGCTTTGGCTAGTGGCTAGTGGAAATGTACCTCATCAGTCCGAGAAAGGCTATATAATAATTACTTGGAACCTAGATTTAACTGACTTATTTAACCAAGGTTGTACCTGGTTAAAAGATTATCTCCACAACAATCCTAATCTTAGTCAGAGCGATCGCCGGGTGTGTGATTCTGTTGTTAAGTATCCCTAAACTGTAACTACCCTAGCGATTTCTACTATTAATTACCGCAGCAAAAAGCAGATAACCTAAACCAGCAGCAAGGGCAACCTCTTCTAACCATTTACTACCAGAATATCTATACCAACGAGAAAAACCTTCCAAAGCACGTAGAATTGATTCAATACCCCAACCTAAAGCTTGGAGACTCAAATAAACCAACGCGGCTATACCTAGAGCTTGGATAAAAGTGTTTTTGAATAGATTCATTATCTTGATTTCTCTAACTACACTAATAGTAATTCCCAAAAGCTAGAGTGAAAATTAAATATAAAGAATTTTTTTCAACTTGTCTGCTATATAAGAGCATAGTTGAAAGTCTTTTTTTAACATCTGTTCTAGAGCTTTTATACACTATGCGATCGCATAGTTTGTGAATCTGTTATCAACAATCCCTTGATCATAACCATAGATTTCTGATCAAGGTCAGCGATTCTTGATATCCTTGTAGAAGTTATCTACGGAGTTTTCTCTAGCCAACTCCTCACTTCCCCAATCCCAATCCCAATCCCAATCCTTGTCGCAAAGCGACACTCGATAAAGCATGAGAGTTTTTCACACCATCCGCATCTACAATCGCCAAACTGGAGCCGTACATACATTAGAAGTACCAGAGGATCAATATATCCTTACTAGCGCTGAAGAACAAGGCGTATCCTTACCTTTCTCCTGTCGTAATGGCGCTTGTACAACCTGTGCTGTGAGGGTGATTGGCGGGGAAATATATCAACCAGAAGCCATGGGATTATCTCCCCAACTCCAAGAAAAAGGTTACGCTCTTTTGTGTGTAGGTTATCCTCGTTCTGATCTTGAAGTAGAAACTCAGAATGAAGATGAGGTTTACGAACTTCAATTTGGACAATATTTTGCGAAGGGAAAGGTGTGGTTTGGTTTGCCTTTGGATGAGGATTAAAGCTATTATTTTGCTGAGTTGCACCTTAATGCTTTGGGGTTGTGGTTCCCCTCAACCTCCTGTGGGAGTAACAGCAAAGGTACAGAGGGTAGTTACCGGACAAAGTATTGAGGTTGTAGAACAATCTCAACAGCAAGCCTTAATTGAAAAAGTTAGACTTATTGGTATTGAATCTCCAGACTTGCAACAAACACCTTGGGGGCTTGAAGCGAGGGATAATTTAGCAGAGTTATTGGGAGAACTTCAAGGAGAACAATGGGTATTAGGGGAAGTGCTTTTAGAATTTGATTCTCAACAGAAAGACGATTTTGGCCGTCGTTTGGCATATGTTTGGCATCGTAACCTTTTGGTTAATGAACAATTACTCAAAGCTGGATCTGTTCTAGTTAAAGCGCGATCGCCTAACAATAAATATCAAGAACGTCTCCAACGGGGGCAAGAATATGCTCGAATTATGGGGTATGGTATCTGGAATCCTCAACAGCCTCTACGTGAGACTCCAGAAGAGTTTCGTCAAAGGGAGTAATGAGAATTAGAGATCAGTAATTAGCTTCAAAAACACAAACAGATTTATCAACTGGGCAAATTGGCTGTGCAATAGGATTTTCGGAAAGGGAAAGCCAACTTAGATTAGTTAATCCTGATAGAGAACTGACAGTTATGATTTGATTGCGATCAAGGATAAGTTGCTTTAGGTTTATGAGTTTTGCTAGAGGGGTAACATCTGTAATTTGATTGCGATTAAGGTCAAGCTTCTCTAGATTAGTGAGTTCAGTCAGAGGTTGAATATCTGTGATTTGGTTGCCTGGGAGGTAAAGTTCTTTCAGATTTGAGAATTCTGCTAGAACACTGATGTCCCTAATTTGATTAAAGCTGAGGTTAAGGTACTCTACATCTGCAAGTCCCGTTAGAGGAGTGACATCAGTAATTTGATTGCCCCAAATGGCAACCGTCTTGAGATTAATAAGTCCTGTTAGAGGGGTGACATCTGTGATCTGATTGTGATTGAGATTGAGGAATTCTAAATTTATTAGTTTGGCTATAAGGTGTTAGATTAGTAATTTCGTTGAGTCCCAGACCAAGTTCTTCTAAATTTGTAAGTCCTGCTAGAAAAGTAATATTCGTAATTTGGTTATTAGTAAGGCCAAGTTTTTCTAAATTTGTGAGTTTTGCCAGAGGACTAAAATCTATAATTTGATTACCGAAGAGATAAAGTTCCTCTAGATTTGTAAGTTTTGTCAGAGAATTAATATCTGTAATTTGGTTATCACCGATATTAAGGAACTCTAGATTTATAAGTTGTACCAGAGAACTTGCATCTTTGATTGTGTTAGTGCTGAGATCAAGCAACCTTAGATTTGTGAGTGTTGCTAAAGGTGTAACATCTCTAATTTCCTTATTACTGAGATCAAGTTCTGTAAGGCTTACTAACTCGTTATTAGCTAATTCACAATCAGTTGTTCCTGCTTTCTCTAACAATACATCTACAGTTTTTCTTGCTGCGGGTGACAAATTCGCTTTTTGCAGACACCATTGTTGAAAAGAACTTCCTAAACGGGGATCAGCCGCTTGAGTTGCTTGTGTTCCCCAGGCAGTAAGCATTAATGTACTCAGTATCAAAACAGCCTTGCTAGTTAATTTCGCCATTGGTATATTTGTATGATTTCTACTTTGTGGTGCAAGTGTTTCTACAACTTTAACTAAGCTTATTCGGTTGAGAATGGGTCAAAAACACAAACCGATTCATCTAATGGGCAAACAGTGTTTGTAAGAGGATTTTTTCTCAGGAAAAGCCAAGTTAGATTGGTTAATTCTGACAGAGAACTAACATTTTATGATTCTTTACTCAAAGACTATTGACTTTTATGTTCCCTAACTTTTAAACATTTTACTTTACCTTTTTATTGCTGTTTTTCTACTTATTTATAATTGCTTTAACTCCTCATTGCACATTTCCATTTCCTTCCATTTTCTCCCTGATTCTCCGCCATCATGTCAACTTTTTTCGACTACAGTTAGAGGTTTTACTTCTTTGTCTGTCTAAATCTCAGTATTAACTTATCATTAAAAAGTAGAGCTATATAGGTTATTAAATGGGGTTGTTCAAATTCTCACCAAGTTTCTTGTAGTATCTCTAGGAATTTTCTTGCTCACCGCCCAGATAGTACCACGTTTGCTTATTAGAAGTGACATTGAACGCCTTACTGCTGAAAATGAAGAAGCTGCCGATTATGCCAAAGAAGTACAGGAGCTTATTGGAAGTATAAGATGTTCTCAACTATCAGCTTTAACTTGTACTGGAGTAAAAATTGTCGAATTAGAGCCAATGGAAACTATTTCTAACAATAACGAACCGCCTCAATCTTGCCCTTATCCTTACAAAGGTAACGCAGTAATATACGGCTTATTTGGAATTCCGTCGTATACAATCGAATTTGGTTGCGATCTTATAGAAGTGCAGTTCATACCTATACATGATTAGGGAAATTTAATTAAATAAGTATTCAAGCCTACATTTCGCAGGTTAACTTGGATATGTAATGATTTTTGCGACACTATTGAAACTAAGTGATCGCAAGTTCAGCCATTCTCAAAAATACCAACCAATTGAGAATCAAGCTGAGCTTAATGCTCTTGAGGCTAAAATCAATAAAAACTTTATTAAGATAAAGCTTCGCCTCGTAAGTAAGGCGAAAATCGTTCAAATTGAGGACTAACCTACGAAATGTCCATTCAAACTTACCTAATTGGACAGTGTTACTATACATTTCACTAGATACAAAAAAGAATAATTTTAAAAACTCCTAAGTATTAGTTTTACTTAGGAGATAATATGCCAAAACTGGTTATTTCAATTAGGGTCTTAGACTTATGTAATCATCCTCAGCTGATGCAGTTCGGTAAGGATAGGTACAATTCGTGCCTGTAGGCAAGCACCACTGATAGTAATCCAATTTTCCTCTTGTCAAAGTAAGTGGAGAACCGCTTGAGTTTTTAGACATCAAAACACCACCATCAACTCCAGCCATGCACCATATATTCATAAAGGGGCAAATGCTTTCTTCTACCTCTTGCCACGATATAGCTACAGAAGTGGAACTAGCTGGGTAGAACGTTGGGTTATTGTAGGGAGTAAAAAACCATATTCCTTTGTAGGTCAGGCTATTTACAATAGCTTGAGCATTCCACGTACCAAAGCCAAAGCTGCTTTTGGAACCAGGATCGGATACTCCAGCAGTTGGGCAATCATCATAGTGAGGTTGTGGAAGATTATTGTAGGTGGTGCAACTACCGAAGTAGTTCCACTCAACTGTCATATCCATCTCAAAAGCAGGATTACTTTTCTCCCAATCGCCTACATTAAACCATTTGAAGTATGAGTCTGCATACACATCTCCATCGTAATAAATATCTCCATTATTAGGATAACGTTTGATAGGAGGATATGCTGAGGAAGGAAAAGTTGAAATAATCAGTTACTGACATGAAGATAGCTTTAGGCTGAACATCGTAGCGTCGCATGATCTGAAGGAGGCGTGCATCAGGAATACGCTGGGCAAAAAAGATGCCAGCAGGAATAGGCTCTGTTGGACTAATCCTAAGCCATTCCTCAAGCCGTTCTGTTGGTGTTCGAAGTACTTGTGTTTGGGAGTCCAATGGGGTTTGCGCTTTAACTAGATTTGAACTAAGGATAATGAAGCCGGCAAAAAGCGCTGTAACGACTGCTGTGAAGAGACGTTTTTTATTTCGAGTCACTGATTAAGTTGTCTTGAAAGATTATTCTGAGCATACCATACCTTTTCTTGTTGGTAGTCGGGTCGGGTTTAAACTCAGCCGAAGGAAGGTTCTATAATCTCATCGAGGATGTGATTTTCCAACTGGATATTGCCTAATCTCTCTTGTATCAGACTTCGAGATAAATAAGTAAGAGAAAAAGTGATTATCCTGAGTTGTAGTAGGGTGAAAATTGATTCATCAATGCGATTAAATCATGGAATCCCGACAACAAACGACATGCAGGAATGAAAAATTTGTTAGAAATCAGCTTCACTGGTGATTTGAGGAGCAGAGTTTAAGGTCGAAAGTACTACCAAGTCATAGGTAAACTTTGTACCTTCTGGGTTGAAGAAGGTTAGGGTTTTAGTTTCAGTTATTTCGTTAAGGTCTAAAGGAACCGTTGTTGACTAGATGAGTAAGGTCAAAGTAGGGTAGACCTTAGTTTTTCTTACCTCGGTTGACAAGTTCGCTTTTTGGAAACACCACTCTGTAAAAGAACTCCCTAAGCTTAGTTCAGCCGCTTGAGTAGCTTCTGTTCCCCAACTGCTGAGTGTTAATAAGCCCAGGATTAAAGCAGCCTTGCTAGTCACTTTCACCATCAATAAATGCCCATCGCCTTAAACTTTACAGGATAGTTGCCATAATTTTAGTTGAGTGGTGATTCAAAAATGCAAACAGATCCATCTAATGGGCAAACTGTGTTTGTAAGAGGATTTTTTCTCAGGGAAAGCAACTGAAGATTGGTTAATCCTGACAGAGAACTAACAGTTGTGATTTGATTGTTATCAAGAGAAAGCAACTGAAGATTGGTCAATCTCGCCAAAGGAGTAACATCGGTAACTTGGTTTTCTCTGATAATAAGTGCTTCTAGATTAGTAAGTCCTGCTAGCGGAGTAAGATCCGTAATTTGATTTTCTTCAAGGTAGAGTGTCTCTAGGTTAGTAAGTTTCCCTAGAGGAGTAAGATCCGTAACTTGATTTTCTTCAAGGGAAAGTATCTTTAGATTAGTGAGTTTCTCCAGCATACTCATATCCCCAATTGGGTTGTTATCAAGGTTAAGATGCTCTATATTTAAATCCACTAAAGGAGTAACATCTGTGACTTTGTTGCTCTCAAGGAAAACTTTTTTCAGGTTAGTGAGTCCAGCTAAGGGAGTAACATTAGTAACTTGATTATCGCTGAGATCAAGTTTCTCTAAATTTGTAAGTCCGGCTAAAGGGGCAATATTAGTAATTTGGTTATAAAACAGATAAAGAGACTCTAAACTTGTAAGTTCAGCTAGAAAACTGATATCCGTGAGTTCGCTACCATGGAGATCAAGTTCTTCTAAATTGGTAAGTTCTGCCAAATCACTGAAATTTTCGATGCGGTTACTGTGGAGGTGAAGAGACTTCAGCTTTGTAAGTTTGGTTAGAGAATTAACATCAACGATTGGGTTAAAGCCCAGACTGAGTTTCTCTAGATTCGTAAGTTTCCTCAAAGGCTTAATATCAATGATTTGATTGTAGCTGAGGTTAAGTTCCTCTAGATTCGTAAGTTTGCTTAGAGAATCGATATTTGTAATTCTGTTAAAGGTCAGGTCAAGTTTTTCTAGATTGGTGAACCCAGTTAAAGGGGCAACATCTCTGATTTTGTTGAAACTAAGGTCAAGTTCGCTGCGGCTTAACAACTCATTGTTAGCAGATTCACAATCAGTTGTCCCGGCTTCCTCTAATAATATATCTACAGTTGTTTTTGCTTCGGTTGACAAGTTTGCTTTTTGCAGACACCACTCTTGAAAAGAACTTTCTAAACTGGGGTCAGCAGCTTGAGTTGCTTGAGTTTTCCAAGCAGAAAGTACTAATGTACTCAGTATTAAAACAGTCTTACTAGTCAATTTCGCCATTGGTATGTTTATTGTAATTTCTACTTGGTTGTCTAGTTGTTGGGTTCAAGCTTCATTTGAGTGCTGCTGAATAGACGTATGAACAAAACAGATTATATTGATAATTTAAGGTGTAAAAGTTAGTTCAAGAGCTATAACTCAAAATCGCAAACTGATTCATCTACCGGGCAAGTTGACGATGTCAGGGGATTGCCTCGCAAGTTAAGCATACCTAGATTAGTGAGTCCACTTAAAGCAGTAATATCTGTAATTTGGTTGAAGCCGAGGTCTAGCCACTCTAGATTAGTAAGTCCACTTAAAGCAGTAATATCTGTAACTTGATTGCTATAGAGTTCAAGACTATTGAGGTTGGTAAGTGGCCTCAAAAAACTGATATCAGTAATTTCGTTAAAGTTAAGATTAAGCCACTCCAGATTCGTGAGTATCGCTAGAGGAGTAGCATCTGTAATTTCGTTAAAGCTAAGGTAAAGCGCTGTAAGGTTTGTCAGTGTCGCTAGAGGGGTAACATCTGTAATTTTGTTATAGCTAAGGTGAAGTTGCTCTAAATTGGTGAATCCAGCTATTGGGACAACATCGGTAATTTCTTCGCCAACAAGGACAAGTTCGCTACGGCTTGATAAATCTTGGTTAGCCGCTTCACAATCATCTGTTCCCGCAACTTTCAGTAGTAAATCGACAGTCTTGCTTGCTGCATTCGATAAGCTATCTTTTTGCCGACACCACTCTTTAAAAGAAGTTCCTAAACTGGGGTCAGCAGCTTGAGTTGCTCGTGTTCCCCAAGCAGAAAGTATTAATGTACTCAGTATTAAAACACTCTTACTAGTCAATTTCGCCATTGGTGTGTTTATTGTAATTTCTAGTTGGTTGTCTAGCTGTTAAGCGCAATTTTCAACTGAGCGCTGCTGAATAGATGTATGAGCCAAATAGATTACATTGATAGTCTCAGCGTAAAAGTTAGTTCCCTAAGCTAAGAGCTAATAACAGTATTACTTTCAGCTTCATACCTTGAATCAGCAACGCCTTCAATTGAGCTTGCGGTTACTCAAAAGTGCAAACAGATTCATCCACAGGGCAAGTTTGCTGTGTAAGAGGGTTTTCCCGTAGAGAAAGGTATTCTAGATTAGTTAGTCCAGCTAAAGGAGTAACATCAGTGATTTGGTTGTCGCCGAGGTCGAGGTACTCTAAATCTGTAAGTGCCGCTAAAGGGGAAACATCTTTGATTTGGTTGTCTTGAAGGGCAAGACCTCTGAGATTAGTCAGCCCAGCTATGGGAGTAACATCGCTGATTTGGTTATTGTAAAGGACAAGGCTTTTGAGATTAGTCAAGTTAGTTAAAGGAGTAAGATCACTGATTTGGTTGTTGTCGAGAGAAAGGTATTCTAGATTAGGAAGTCCCGCTAGAGAACTCAGATCCGGAACAATAACCGTGATTTGATTCTCGCTTAGGTAAAGAAACTCTAGATTGATGAGTCTAGCTAAAGGAGTAACATCGGCAATTTGATTTTTGATTAAGTAAAGAGACTCTAACTTAGTTAGCCCAGCTAGGGGAGTAACATCAGTGATTTGGTTGTTGTTGAGGTTCAGTTCTTCTAAATTAGTAAATCCTACTAGAAGGGTAAGGTCTTTAATTTCGCTGTCGGTTAGGGAAAGCGATCGCAGATTAGGAAGTCTAGTTAAAGAACTCAGATCCGGAACAATACCTGTAATTTGATTCTCACTGAGGTGAAGAGACTCTAAATTGATGAGTCCGACTAGAGGTGTAACATCCGCGATTTGATTCTCGCTTAGGGATAGAGACTCCAAACTAGTTAGTCCAGCTATTGGGCTGACATCCTTCACTTGGTTTCTATATAAGGAAAGGGATACAAGATTGCTAAGGAGTCTTAAAGGAGCGATATCTACGATTTGGTTTGTTGCAATACTAAGTGTCTCTAACTTGACAAGTCCACTTAAGGAACTGATATTTGTGACTTGGTTTGCTTGAATATCGAGTCTCTCTAAATTGACAAGTCCACTCAGGGAACTGATGTTACTAATTTGGTTTTGGAAGAGATTAAGAGTATCTAGATTAACAAGTTCTTTTAGAGAGGTAATATCTGTGATTTGGTTGGAGCCGAGTTCTAGCCACTCTAAATTAGTAAGTCCACTTAAAGCAGTAATATCTGTAACTTGGTTGCTAGTGAGTTCAAGACCCTTGAGGTTAGTAAGTGGCCTCAAAAAACTGATATCAGTAATTTCGTTAAAGCTAAGAGTAAGCTGCTCCAGATTCGTGAGTATCGCTAGAGGAGTAGCATCTGTAATTTCGTTAAAGCCAAGCTCAAGTTTTGTGAGATTTGTGAGTATTGCTAGAGGGGTAACATCAGTAATTTTGTTCCCACTCAGATAAAGCTGCTCTAAATTAGTGAATCCAGCTATTGGGGCAACATCGGTAATTTCTTCGCTAACAAGGACAAGTTCGCTACGACTTGACAACTCGTTGTTAGCAGCTTCACAATCATTTGTCCCAGCTTCTTCTAGCAGTGCCTGTACAGTCTTGCTTGCTTCGTCTGATAAGCTATCTTTCTGCAAACACCAATCCTTAAAAGAACTTCCCAAACTAGGGTCAGCCGCTTGAGCAGCTTCTGTTCCCCAAGCCGAAAGTATTAATGTACTCAGGATTAAAACAGTCTTGTTAATTAATTTCACTATTGATAGATTCTCATCGTTTAAACTTTACAGGAGTAGATACAGCCGTGACTTTGGTTGAGTTCAGGCTCATTCAAAAACACAAACAGTTGTAATATCATCTGGGCAAACTGTTTGTGTAAGAGGATTGTCTCTAAGGAAAAGCTGAACTAAATTGGTCAATCCTGATAGAGGGGTAGCATCGGTTATTTGGTTATCGTTGAGGTAAAGGAACTTAAGATTGGTAAGTCCCGATAGAGAAGCAACATCTGTAACTTGGTTTTCTTCTAGGTAAAGCTCCTCCAAATTAGTAACTTCAGCTAGAGGAGTAATATCGTTTATTTGATTGTCTTTGAGGTAAAGCACCTTAAGATTGGTAAGTCCTGATAGAAAAGCAACATCTGTGATTTGGTTTTCGCTCAGGTAAAGCTCTTCTAAGTTGGTTAGTATGCCTAGAGGAGCAACATCGGTGATGGGATTATTACCAAGGTCAAGCTCTTTTAGACTGGCAACTTCGGTTAGAGGAGTAACATCGGTAACTTTGTTTTGATACAGGTTAAGGGTTTCTAGATTGGTTAATTTCTCTAAGGGAGTAACATCTGTAATTTGATTTAAACCAAGGTAGAGATACTTTAATTTTGTCAGTCCTGCTATAAAACTTACATTCTCAATTTCGTTAAGAATGAGGTCAAGTTGTTCTAAGTTTGTGAGTTTCGCTAAAGAACTAAAATCGTTAATTTGATTGTTGCCAAAGTAAAGCCCCGTGAGATTTGTCAGTTTTGCTAAAGGGGTAATATCCTCAATTTGGTTTGAGGTGAGGCTGAGCTTTTCTAGATTAGTAAGTTTGCTCAGAGAATCAATATCTGTGATTTCGTTAGAGGCTAAGGAAAGTTTCTTGAGATTAGTGAACTCAGATAAAGGTGTAACGTCTACAATACCCTTATTACTGAGGACAAGTTTGCTACGGCTTGATAACTCTTCGTTAGCCGCTTCACAATCATCTGTTTCTGCAACTTTCAGTAGTGCATCTACAGTCTCGCTTGCTTCGTTTGATAAGGTATCTTTTTGCAGACACCATTCTTTAAAAGAACTTCCTAAACTGGGTTGAGCCGCTTGAGTAGCTTCTATTCCCAAATTGCTGAGTGCTAATAAACCCAAGATCAAAGCAGTCTTGCTAGTTAATTTCATCATAAGTGAATTACCCATTGTCCTATAAATTTACTAACGAGACGCTCCAGTTGAATATTCGACACTTTAATATTCAGCTTGGTTTGGTTGAATTACTGATAATTGCTCATTAAGATTACCGAAAATAGTGAAAATGCTTACCAGAAAAAATTGCAGCAAGAAAAGAAAAATACCCCAAAACCCTAAAAACAAATAGCTGTAATGTCCAATGTTCAGCTATTTGTGTTGGATTGCTGTTCGGCTTGCCGTTACCGCAGGCATCATCGATAACTGATCATTGATCATTGATAACTGTTCACTGCTATGGCATCCACTGAGGTTTAAAACCTGGCAAAGGTAACTCTTCTAAGGCAGGAGGTTCAGGAGAATCTGTACCTGGGGGAGGAAGTAAAAGTAACCAAAGACGACTGGTAGCTACAGGTTGTCCAGAATCGCTTCTCAAAGCTTCAGCAGCATCTGTTTCTGCGGGAATGACCTGATCTACTAAAATTCCCAAACCATCGGGGGCTAAACTCATTTGCACATCTAATTGTTCTGGTAACAAAGCTAGTGGGGTAACAGTAGGATTTTTAGTATCTTCTAAATCAAACTTGGCTAAGTAAGGTTGTTCTTGATATCCTTCCTCTTCTTTTAATTCGCTGAGGAGACAGTAAAGGTTTTTACGGTTCGCATCAAAAGCACAGTCAATTAGAGAACCTTTGACATCAAGGAGTTTTTTTTGTACTCCTTGGTTCGTGACCAAAAACAGCGATCGCGCATAACGCAACTCCGGATCATCGCTGTTAAAATCTACCATAGCTGCGGCTGTGCCATCTGGGGCAAAACTCAATACTTGACCAAATTTGGGTAAAAATTCAATGGTTTCAGTTTTGGGTTCTAAAGGTACAACGCCAACCCCTTTGCCATCTTTCCCTGTGGGAATAACCACCGCTTGACTATCAGGAGTAATTACAAAATCCCCAGTCAATTCTTGCTTTAAAGGTTTGGCTTCTTCTTCTCCTTTAATTACCCATAAATCTTGATCACTTTTATTGCGCCAACTCAGTCTTTTAACAATAATTGTTTCTCCATCTTGGGCAATGGCAAATTGTAGATTTTGATAATCTTTACTATCTAAAATTACTTGCAAATTTTCGCCTGGGGCTAATTCTTCTCCCTCTTGAGAAGTTATTCCTGTGGCAACTGAGTAGAGTTGTTGCTTATTTAACCCTTCAGACCAATCTTTTTCCTCTTCAGCCGCAAATAAAATTCGATCTCCTTGGGGATAAGGTTGAAAATCTGTAACGATTAAATCAGCCGGAGTGAGAATACTTTGTTGGCGGCCGGTAAGATTGTAGAGAATCAACTTACCTTTCTCTTCCCCTTCCACACCAATATAGGCAAAAGCGCGATTCCTACTCTCGAATTGTCCCGTAAATGGTTGCAGAAGTTTTCCTTGACTATCCCCACTACCAATTTTCTCCCTAGCACCTTTGATGCTAATTTCATAATCTAGCCCGTAGGTAGCAGGATTTTCTAAGGTATAGGCCAGACGACGACCAGACCAGCTAATTTTGCCAGGTAAGGTTGGAGCTATTTTGAGATTATTCTCCACACTCTCGCGCTCCATAGGACTATTAAAAGTCAAAATAAAAGCCCTATCTTCTGCACCAATTGTCTGTTCTTGCCAACTAAAATCCCTAACTTTTGGCCCGACTGGACTAACAACTAAGAGTAAGATGGCAATGGTCAAACTCAGGATCGAGATGAGGATTATTGATAGTCGATCTACTGGTTGCCAAGATTGATTTGTTGCTTTACTTTTACTCTTAGTCATCCTTATATCATTAAACATTAAACATTTATCATTAAACATTAAACATTTATTACTTGCCATCACCCTATTACCCTATCTCCACGCCTCAATAAGTAAATTAAATCCTTGAGAGACTACTAGCCTAAGTAATCTTTGATGCAAAATACGGATATTAGTTATGCAAAATAGTCAGTAACTGGGTATCCTATCAGTAGAACTTCGTATAAACTAAGAGCAAAGTTAGGAAACCTTCATCTAATGGCGTTTAGAATTCAGTCTGCTTTAATCTTTTTGTTTCTGAGTGGTAGCATTTTCGCTTGTGGTGAAGCGGAGATAACCAAACAACCCCAGGTTAACTCTCCTAGCCAAACCACGGAAACAAGTTGGCAAAAAGTTCAAGGTGAAGGTATTACTTTAAACTTGCCTCCTAGCTTTGCCGGGGGGAATCCTAGCACTGATATTAATGTTTTAGAAGAAAAACTCAAAACCATTGCCCCTGATTACGAAAATAAAATTGAACTCCTCAAGCAAAATCCTGGGGCAGTGGCACTTTTGGCTTTTGATACTCAATCAGCCCCTCAACAAGGAGTTACAAGTATCAACGTTCGCCTAGAAAAGTTAGATGCAGAACTTACTGTAGAAGATTACTTAGAAATTGCCAAAGAACAAATCTCCCCAACATACGAGATTGAAGAAGAAAGAGTGACTGCTATTGATGGACGTCAAGCAGGGCGAATTTTAGCTGAGGCACAGAAAAATGGTACGCAAATTAAACAACTATTTTATGTCCTCCAAGATGGTGAAACTTTTTGGTTAGTTACTTACTCGACTACCGCTGAAGAATTCGAGAAGCGGTTGCCAGATTTTGAAAAAAGTATTCAGAGTATCAAGCTTGAGACGTAAAAACTGTCTTAATGGTAAAGACGTTTGTTATCTTAAAGTTTTGCTAACTTTTTTTAACAGGAGCTACTGTGCAGCTCAAACAAGTTATTATTGCCCACAAAGCCGGGGACTCTGAGAGTCGCTCTTGGGCTGAGAAATGCGCTCGTCAGTTAGAACAGCGTCAATGCCACGTTTTGTTAGGGCCAAGCGGCGTTCAGGATAATCCTTACCCAGTATTTCTTGCTTCTTCCAGTAGCAAAATAGACCTGGCTGTGGTTTTAGGGGGAGATGGTACAATCCTTTCTGCGGCGAGACATTTAGCCCCAGAAGGCATTCCCATTTTAGGAGTTAATGTGGGAGGGCATCTAGGCTTTCTCTCAGAATCCTTTGAATTATTTAAAGATACAGAAGAAGTTTGGACTCGCTTAGAAAAAGACCTTTATGCGGTGCAACGCCGCATGATGCTACAAGCACAGGTGTTTGAAGGAAATCGCAGCAACCTTGATCCGGTTAGCGATCGCTTTCTCGCCCTTAATGAAATGTGTGTTAAACCCGCCAGCATTGATAGAATGCACACTTCAATTTTGGAGATGGAAGTAGATGGAGAAATTGTTGATCAATATCACGGTGATGGGTTGATTGTTTGTACCCCCACAGGCTCTACAGGGTATACTGTTTCTGCCAATGGTCCAATTCTCCATTCTGGTATGGAAGCGATCGCTGTCACCCCCATTTGCCCTCTCAGCCTTTCTAGCCGTACTTTGGTGCTTCCTCCTGGTTGTGTGGTAGATATTTGGCCATTGGGAAGTTATGAACTTAATAACACCCTCTGGACAGATGGGGCGTTAGCAAGCAGAATTTTGCCGGGACAAAGGGTTGCAGTACGTATGGCAGATTGTCGCAGCTACTTTATTGTTTTACGAGAAAACTATTCTTTTTACCAAATTATTAGGGAAAAGTTAATGTGGGCTAATACCAGAGTTCATATTGAGGACAATCACAAAAACTGAAATCAATGATCAATACTATTAGAGCAATTAATTGTTAAATTTTCCTCAATTCAAAAACCCCCGAAAGGTCACAAAGTTGATTCCTGAAAATACCTCTAATTACTAACTTGCCCTTTTCTAGAAAAGAACGGTTGCTTTGGAAAGATAATTCTGTTCCAGATTGAGAAGATTTTAGTAATAAATCAACTTCTCCGGTACTACTAATTATACCTTGGACATCATCAGTGTTACTACATTGATAATCTGGGAAATGATTAGTTGAAAACCGACCATTTTGTTCAAGAGTAACTATCTTTGATTGAGCAATTTGTTGAGTAAATACTATAGCAATTCTAAATGATTTGTGAAAAGGCAGTGAACTCACGGGGTGACAAAGGGGCTAAAAGAGAGACAGAATAAGTTGTTTAGCTCTGATACCTCTTTGGTAAAAAGGTAGCTTATTAGGAGTGAATATCATTAGCTGCTCTACTAATTCATGGCAAATATGAAACGTTTCAATCCACAACTGACCATATAAGCCAACCCAGAAATTGCTATGCCTTCTATTATTTCTTGTTGGTAATTTCAGACGACAAACATACTTTTGAATACCTTTTCTCTTAAGCTTTTTGCCTCAGTTTAGTTTTTTTAGACCAGTATCCGGCAATATTCACTGTCCCAAAACCTTTCTGTTTTGTGAGTTGCACTTCTGGGACATAAAAGGATTTTCCTGGCTTTAAACCTAAAGTCTTTAAGAGTTGATAATCTTCTCCATCTTTCTTGATATATTTGTTGTCTTTAGTTCTGAGAACATACCCACAGCCAGCTTGGGTCAACCAATTAGCCAATGCTACATTGCCAAATTCACGGTCTGCGATAACGACCACTTCATATCCTTCTAAAAGACGTAACACTGATTTTAGTGATTTTTTTTGTTCTGATAAATTACTGCTTCCTTTTTTATCTAATAAACACCATTTCAAAGGAGTTGCCCTTTTGTGTTTAATTAAGCTTGCCATAAACAAATTCCGCTCTTTCCATTGAGTTCTATCTATGGCTACATAAGCTACTTTAGAACGAGATTGATTGATTTTTAGCCACTTTTTCATCACTGGAAACCAAAGACATTCTACTCTTAACTTTTCTAAGACTAGAAATCTTTGAAGATGACGGCGACGACTTTGATAGAGTATTGGTATTGGCAGCAAGGCTGATAGTTTTTCTATTTGAACTGTTCTGTAGCTCTGTAATAAGAAAATGACTATTTGTAAGGTTGTGTATTGTCTTGCCGTTAGTAATTTACTGAAGCATTTGTGATAGAATTCTGGCAACATTTTTTATTGGGGGGTTTCTCAATTAGCTTACCCTCCTTTTTTTAGCATTTTCTGCTGCTTCTTCCTCTTTACAGGCTGTTCCAGTTCCTTGTCACCCCGTGAGGCTTTAACCCCATTATTATTAAATAATCACAACGAAAATCCCGCTCTTGAGAGATGATTATAAGTTGCTCTCAGTTGTAACTTAGATGGTAAAACCTTGAATAATATGGCTTTCGACCCTACGAGCATTGATATTGCTAATTACATCGATCATTCTCTTCTTAATCCCACAGCCACTTCAGAACAAATTAAACAATATTGTACAGAAGCAGAGCAATTCAATTTTCCTTCTGTCTGCGTCTATCCAGGGGCTGTTTGGCAAGCAGCAGATTTGCTTCATGGAAAACCAATCAAAGTGGGAACAGTGATTGGTTTTCCTACAGGGGCTACAACTTCTGCTACCAAGTTGTATGAAGCCCAAGAAGCAGTGGAAAATGGTGCGACAGAATTAGATATGGTCATTAATCTTGGTTGGTTAAAAGAAGGGAAAACAGAAGATATTTATCGAGAAATTGCTGATATTTGTGGCGCAACAGGGCAAATCGTCAAAGTTATTTTAGAAATGAATTTGCTTACGGAGACTGAAAAACAGCTTGCCGCAGAAATTGCGATGGATGCGGGGGCTGCTTACTTGAAGACAAGTACAGGTTGGTTTGGGGGTGCGACGACTGAAGATGTTAGTTTACTAAAAACAATTACTAAAGGACGAGTCGGCATTAAAGCTTCGGGAGGCATCCGTACTGTGCAACAAGCTTTGCAATTAATTGATGCTGGGGCAACTCGCTTAGGAACTTCTCGTGGTGTCAGTATTTTGCAACAACGTGATAATACTAGTAGTTCTGATTGAATTTATGTACATTTTGATACTCTGAATTTTCGCTAATAGCTAGTTGAGGAGTAAAAATTGCTATGGAAGAGCCAAAGTTATGAGTCGCACTTATAAAGCTACGGGAATTAATCTCAAAGGAATGTCTTTTGGAGAAAGTGACCGTCTTATAACTATTTTAACACCAGAATACGGCTTAGTTCGGGCCGTTGTACCTGGAGCAAGAAAACATGAATCTCGCTTGCGGGGGAGAAGCGAACTGTTTGTGGTTAATGAATTGTTGATTGTTAAAGGGCGATCCCTTGACAAAATAACTCAAGCAGAAACCTTAGAATCTTATCCTGGCTTGAGTAAAGACTTAGGTAAATTAGCTGCTAGCCAATATATGGCAGAGTTGGCTCTTTATTTAGGTTTGAGTGAACAACCCCAACGGGAACTCTACGAATTACTAAATGAACATCTACGCCGCTTAGAAAAACTTGTCACTTCCCCTAATTCCCCAGACTATCAGTTTTTGATTCTTTCCCATTTAGCCCATAGCCTATTCCATTTCCTGGCTTTGGCAGGTATAGGTCCTCAAGTACAAAGCTGTTGTATCACCGCAGAAGCCATAACCCCAGAATTTAGTAATTTAGATTGGCAAGCCGGATTTAGTATTGAAGGCGGTGGAGTAGTTGATTTAAGTTGCCCAAATAAACCCAAAATTGATAGTCGTCTCCGGAGTGAAGAAATATTTTTTCTGCAACAACTTCCTGAACCAGAGTTAAAATCCTACCCTTTTAACGAGTCTTTCAATGGTATTTGGTCAAAAATAGAAGCGCTTTTACGGAATTACACCCAATATCATTGCGGTAAACCCATCCGTTCTGCGGATTTAATAGATACTTTATTTTCCTAGAGTCTGTCACAATGAATACAAGTATTTATTAACTTAGCTATATTTCTATCTAATAGTAAGCTCACAGAAGGGGGAGAACGAGTATTGTGAAAGCGAAATTTGAACAAGAACAGCTCCAAGAAGTTGAAGAAACAGAATCTTCTGGCGATCGCGAACTTGTTCCTGAAGAAGAATCTCTTCCGGAAGGATTTGGTCCGGTCTTAAAAAATGTTCGTTTCTTAGTTTTGTGGAGCGGACAAATATTTTCTCAACTAGCAGATAAGGTTTATTTAGTTTTGATGATTGCCATCATTGCTAGCAATTTTCAAAGGTCTGATCAAACCATTAGTGGTTGGGTTTCTGCTATTATGATCGCCTTTACCATCCCTGCTATTCTCTTCGGCTCCTTAGCAGGGGTTTATGTAGATCGCTGGTCTAAAAAAGGAGTTTTAGTCATCACCAACCTACTACGGGGAGGATTGGTTTTAACCTTACCTCTCTTGTTATGGCTATCTAAGGACTTAAACCCTATTTTCAACTTACCAGCGGGCTTTTGGCTGCTTTTGGGAGTAACTTTTTTAGTGTCTACCTTAACCCAATTTTTTGCTCCTGCTGAACAAACCGCCATTCCTTTAATTGTCAAACGCCAAGATTTGCTTCCCGCTAACTCCCTTTATACCACCACGATGATGGTTCTCTTAATTATTGGTTTTGCGGTGGGAGAGCCTTTATTAGAACTTGCAGACACCCTGGTTAAAAATGTGGGGCCAGCTTGGGATTTTGGCCCAGAATTATTGGTTGGTGGTGCTTATGTAATTGCCGGAGTAATTTTACTACTATTAAAAACTGGAGAGCAAAAACCAGAGCAGGAAACCGAACAACCCCATGTATTTCAGGATATTTGGGATGGTATTCTTTACCTGAAAAAAAATCGTCGCGTTCGCAATGCCTTGATACAACTAGTCATTCTTTTCTCTGTCTTTGCTGCTTTAGCTGTCTTAGCTGTTCGCTTAGCAGAAATGCTTCCTGAATTGGATGCGGATCAATTTGGCTTTCTCTTAGCAGCTGGTGGCTTAGGCATGGCTTTTGGTGCAGGAATTCTTGGTAATTGGGGACAGCGTTTTTCTCGCTCTGGGTTAGGTTTATTGGGTTCTTTTGGTGTTTCTGCTTCTTTGGTGGGGTTAGCTATCTTCACAAACTCACTTTGGCTTACTTTAGTCATGATTGCCTCATTGGGAGTATTTGCTGCTTTAGTAGGTATACCTATGCAAACTACAATTCAAGCGGAAACCCCAGAAGAGATGCGGGGCAAAGTCTTTGGCTTACAAAACAATGCTATTAATATTGCTTTGAGTTTGCCTTTAGCTTTAGCCGGAGTAGCCGAAACTATCTTCGGTTTACAACCAGTATTTCTATCTTTAGCGATTTTAGCTCTTACAGGAGGACTCTTAACCTGGTATATTTCCGGTAAAGGCTCTGTTCAGTCAACGGAAGCTCACCAATAAAGTTAAACTTCTCAGACTCCATTACCTGAATGCATATCGCTTGGCTAGGAAAAAAATCCCCCTTTTGTGGCAACGTCACCTACAGTCGAGAAATCACTAATGCCCTACTAGAAACAGGAGAGCAAGTTAGCTTCTTGCATTTTGCTCAACAACCATCTCACTACCAAGATTGGCCTCTTTGTCAAGAAGTTGTTTTACCTTGTCTCTACAAATCCCAGGTTTATACTATCCCAACTCCTAAATCTAGTAAGATTCTCGCTCAAGCTCTAGAAAAACTCAAACCCGATTTAGTCCATGCTTCCTTAACTCTTTCCCCTTTAGATTTTCGCTTACCAGAAATTTGTGCCGAACTTAATGTACCTTTAATTGCTACTTTTCACCCGGCTTTTGATAGTAAGCTGCGTAACCTCAAATCCAGTACTCAGTTTCTCACCTATCAACTCTATGCTCCTTTTCTGTCTCATTATGAGCGGGTGATTATCTTCTCGCAAATTCAAAAGGATTTATTAATGAAGTTAGGAGTACCCGCAGAGAAATTAGCGGTCATTCCTAATGGGGTAGATGTGAAAAAGTACTGTCCTGGCAACTCTAACTTTAAAGCAAAACTAAAGGCTAAACAGCTATTTATTTATCAAGGCAGAGTCTCCACAGAAAAAAATGTCGAAGCGATGCTCAAAGCCTGGAAACACTGTAACTTAGGACAAGAGTGTAAATTAGTTATTATTGGAGATGGGCCTTTAGCCCCCTATTTAAAGCAGTTTTACCACGAAGAGCAGGGCATTATTTGGTTAGGTTACATTGAGGATGAACAAAGACGCATTGAGATTTTACGGGCAGCAGATGTGTTTATTTTGCCTTCTTTGGTAGAAGGTTTATCTTTATCTCTATTAGAAGCAATGGCTTGTGGTGTAGCTTGTCTAGCTACAGATGCCGGGGCTGATGGAGAAGTAATTGCAGATGGGGCTGGGGTGATTCTGAATACCCAAGGGGTGACAACTCAACTAAAAACCTTGCTACCTTTGTTCAAAGAGCAACCAGAATTGAGTCAGGTTTTAGGACAAAAGGGGCGACAGAGAGTTCTGCAACGCTACACTCTGAGCCAAAATATTATCCAGATTAAGGAACTTTATCATCAAGTGCTTTCTCTTCAATCTACTTCTTTTGTGGGCAATCAGATTTCTTAGCCTTATTGAGATATAGCAAGTTCTTACTCAAAACTGAATAAGTCAGCACAATACTATTAAGAAAGTTTTTATACCCCCAAGGGAATTCGAATCCCTGTCGCCTCCGTGAAAGGGAGGTGTCCTAGGCCTCTAGACGATGGGGGCTTAGTTTGTTCGCACAGTTTATAACTATAGCCGCTTTTTTTTCTTTTGTCAAGTTTAAGGCAAAAATCCAACTTCTATAATCACCGTCTTCCCAACCTTAGCTGAGCCAGTTTTTGTTGTGCTTGAGGATCTAAAGAATTAACTAAAAAGCGACCCCTAGATTGTTTCTGAGGTCGTTTCTTGCCCTTTACTCTACTTGCTATCAAATTGACATCTTGATTCAAACGCTGAGCAGACATCCATTCAGCCCCATAACCCAATACGGTCAATTGTTGCGCTCGGTCAGAAGTGGCTACAATTAAGCGAGAATGCAAACAGTCTGGTTGGCGTTGAAAAGAAGCACAAATTTTCTCGATATAAGTATCTGCTGTTTGGGCGAAATCCGTATAATAAGCCGATAAATGAGAAGTATATGCTTGGCAATGAGCGCTCTGGTTTTGGTAGTGAGCATCAAAAACTACTTGAGTTTCAAAACCTTGGAAAGCACTATAATTAACCAAAG
Source organism: uncultured cyanobacterium (assembly GCA_963793425.1). GTDB lineage: Bacteria > Cyanobacteriota > Cyanobacteriia > Cyanobacteriales > CAWCAG01 > CAWCAG01. The sequence continues at coordinate 2,158,559 of CAWCAG010000005.1, forward strand.
TTTCAATAAGTTCGTGACGAGCTGCGTCCATATCGTGTCTTTTACAGGTCTGTTGTAAAGAAGACCAAGCACCGATGATATTGTAACCATCAACTAGTAAGCGGGCTGGGGATGAAGAACGAGGCATTGTTTTAGCACGAAGTTATTTTTAGATATTTCTCTTGCTATTGTATCGGCAAATGTTCATACAAATTGACACTCCTCGCCGTAGAATTGAAATGAGATTTATAGAATGAACTGAGTATTTAATACTTTTTGCCCATCAGTTTTTGTTTCAAGCGTTCGGGACTTCCTCGATCAACCACTTTTCCTCCTTCCAAAAGGAAAGCCCCATCACAATAGTCAAGTTCGTCCAAACGGTGAGTAACCCACAGAGCAGTTAAAAAGCGACTTTTCACCAATTTGCGTACCTGTGCTACTAACTCCAACTGAGTATCTGCATCTAACAAAGCTGTAGGCTCATCAAGGAGAAGAATTTCACACTGACGGGCGATCGCACCAGCAATGGCAATACGCTGTTTTTGCCCCCCACTGAGGGCATAAATAGGTCGCCTTTGTAAATGTTGTAAATTGACCGCCGTAAGCGCTTCTTGAACTCTAGCTCGGACTTGCGAAGGAGTAAGATTTTCTTCCACCAAGCCAAAAGCGATATCTGCTCCCACCGTAGGCATTACCAACTGATGGTCGGGGTTTTGAAAGACAAAACCTACAGGAGAAGTGACTTCTATTTCTCCTCCTTGAGAAGCTAACAATCTAGCTATCAATCTCAAAAGAGTAGATTTTCCACTCCCATTTGTACCTAAAAGCATCCAAAATTCTCCTTTTGGTACTTCTAGAGAGCAATTGTCCAAAACGGAACTGCCGTTTTGCCAACTAAACTGTAGGTTTTGGATTTTAATTGCTGGGTTCATCAGTCATGCAATAAGGGAAGCAGGGAGCAAAATTTTTACATTTTAGGAATCAGCTACAGCAAAAAAGCCAGGGGCCCGCCCTGACATAGTTGCACCAGATTTTTGAGAAATGATCACAGCACTAATTTGGTCGCTAAAAATAGCAATCTTCTTATCTGGCTGTTTTTCGCAGGTAAGTTCTAATAGCTGTGGCTGAGAGGCTTTCATTGCTGTTGTAACCTCTTGGTAAAGTGTTTCTGCTCCTTCTAGCTCTTTTCTTTGTACTGACAGGGGTACGGGAGTATACTTTACGGTCAAATCAATAGTAAACATTCAATTCTTAACTTTGTTGAGGACTTCTATATTTGATTATGGGATATTAAGGAGGTATTTTGGGAGATACTCCGAAGTCCTCAACAGTTTCCTCGAAACAATTTTAACTTTTGTTAAGATTTCTCCTGGAAAAATGAGAGATTTTCCTTATAATGTATTTATTAGATAAAGAAAAGTAAATTTTATATCCGGTATCTCTCATAATCTGCTCACAAAGCAACGAATTAAAAAGAGTGGGTATAAAAACTAAACTTTCGCCCTTATAACTTAATAGAGATTTACGTTATGACAATAGCAGTGGGACGCGCAACAGAACAGAGAGGATGGTTTGACATCCTTGATGACTGGTTAAAGCGCGACCGATTCGTATTCGTAGGCTGGTCAGGAATATTATTATTCCCCTGTGCCTACCTAGCATTAGGAGGATGGTTAACAGGAACCACCTTCGTCACCTCCTGGTACACTCACGGTTTAGCAAGTTCTTACCTAGAAGGTTGTAACTTCCTAACCGTAGCAGTATCAACCCCAGCAGACACCATGGGACACTCCTTACTATTCTTGTGGGGACCTGAAGCAGGGTGGAACTTCACTCGTTGGTGTCAACTAGGTGGATTATGGTCATTTGTCGCTTTTCACGGCGCATTTGGCTTAATCGGCTTCATGTTACGGCAGTTTGAGATTTCCCGTCTAGTGGGAATTCGTCCTTACAACGCCTTAGCATTTAGCGGACCAATCGCCGTATTTGTAAGCGTCTTTTTAATGTATCCCTTGGGACAATCAAGCTGGTTTTTCGCCCCCAGCTTTGGAGTAGCGGGAATATTCCGTTTCATCTTGTTCTTCCAAGGATTCCACAACTGGACACTAAACCCATTTCATATGATGGGAGTAGCCGGAATATTAGGTGGAGCCTTGCTTTGTGCCATTCACGGAGCCACAGTAGAAAACACCCTGTTTGAAGATGGAGAAGCATCTAACACCTTTAGAGCATTTAATCCTACCCAAGCAGAAGAAACCTACAGCATGGTAACAGCAAACCGTTTCTGGTCACAGATATTCGGAATTGCCTTTTCCAACAAGCGTTGGTTACACTTCTTCATGCTGTTTGTCCCAGTAACCGGACTATGGATGAGTGCAGTCGGAGTAGTGGGTTTAGCAGTCAACCTGCGTGCCTATGACTTCGTATCTCAAGAAATCCGAGCAGCAGAAGACCCAGAATTTGAAACGTTCTACACTAAGAACATCTTATTAAATGAAGGTCTTAGAGCGTGGTTAGCACCTCAAGACCAACCCCACAAACAATTCGAGTTCCCAGAAGAAGTCTTACCTCGTGGTAATGCTCTGTAAAGGAATTTCTTAATAGCTACAGGATGGGTTAGTTTGATATCCATCCTTTATTGAATAACTCCTAAGAGAATGTCTAAATTCTCTTAGGAGTTTTATTTCGTACTAACTTTTTGATTACTGAAGCTAAGATATAGGTTTGATGTTATTCTGTGTCTTTGCTGTCTCTGTATAAGATTCAAAAATAAAGTAACGGCTTATCTATTAAGTCAATACAAGAACTACTTCAAATATTTCTGTTGTGATATGTAGCTATCTATATTTTGTAGTATTTCTCTTAAATAGCAAATAACTCTTTTCTTAATTTGTAATAGCTCTTCTGCTGTAGCATCTGTCCCTACTTCTTCAAAAGATTTAAGACCATGTGTTAAATCATTTCTGTTAGTTTTTATTTTCAGTAAATCATTACCGTTCTGAGTTTTTCGAGCATTAGTTTGGTGTGAAAAGCCATAAGCTTCCGCTGTTTCTCTTATTTTCTTAGCATCAATATTCCCGGAAAAGAGTTTTCCTTTGTCAAAACTGGAAGATACTATATCTAAAGCAAGATTATTTATACTTTTTAAAAGAATCTTAGCTAAAGTACGAATACGCTGTGTCCCATCTATAATTTCCAACCGTGCTAAATCTTCTGATTCTAATATGTCAGCAACAAAAATATAGGGAATGGGTAAGCCTAATAATACAGACTCAATAAATTTTGATTGTCTATCTTCATCCCATTTCATTGCCCTTTGATAGTCTGGGATAAATAATTCGTTCTCATCTTTTTCTCTCCCATCTAAATATTTTTGAACGAGAATCTCAATAGGATACTCTAAGGTATTGTAGTCAACAGGTTTTCTGCGATCGCGAATTTGCGCTTCTGCAATGTCTTTTTCTTCCGGCGTAATTTCTTTATTATTGACCATATCCCTTAATTCATTTCGTTTTTGGGCATTGTAAGGTTGGTAATCACAGAAGTATCACTAACAACTTTTGATCTTACAGGTTTAGATCCTGGTATAACATCTATCTTCCATAGTCAAATTTAGTCAAAGAACACTTTTATAACTATTCCGCAAAAAGAATAACTCATCAAGAGGTTTTTCGGGGGAGGATTTAAACAAAAAGTATTTTAGTCCCGTAGGCGATCGCCCTCTACCATGGCTTGCCTAATCGCTAATCTTCTAAATTGTGTATTTCCTGTTAATCTGGATTTTGTATTGGTACTATCAATTTGAAGGAGATAACCTTGGAAAGGACATTCGTGATGATTAAACCCGACGGCGTGCAACGGGGTTTAGTTGGAGAAGTGGTTAAGCGATTGGAAACGAAAGGTTTTACCCTTGTAGGACTCAAAATGATGGCGGTGGATCGCGAACTAGCGGAGAAACACTATGATGTCCATAAGGAAAAAGCCTTTTTTAAAGGTTTGGTAGATTTTATTACTTCTAGCCCTGTAGTAGCGACAGTGTGGGAAGGAGAAGGGGTTGTTGCTTCTGCCAGGAAAATTATTGGGGTAACAAATCCTCTATCGGCTGAACCTGGAACTATTCGCGGCGATTATGGTATTAGTATTGGTCGCAACCTTATTCATGGTTCAGATGCGGTAGAAACGGCTAGGGATGAGATTGCTTTGTGGTTTAAGGATGAGGAGTTAGTTAGCTGGGAACCGGCAACAAAGACTTGGTTATATGAGTAGTTTTTAACTTTAGAGCAACAGGATTATGGTGGGCAAATGTTTGCTAACAAGTTTAATAATAAATTATCTTGTTTTTTGCCCACCCTACGGGATTTTAAGCTATTTAGCTGTTTCTACTAACTCCTTATCAGACTCTGCAACAGTTTCTTCTTCTGGTGGTAAACCAAGAATTTCTCTGTACATCCTGTCATATTCGCGAGCAGATTTTTCCCAACTGAAGTTTTCTTCCATACCTCGTTTTTGCAATTGCCCCCAAGCATCTTTGAAATGGAATGCTTCGGACGCTTTGACCATGCAGGTATATAAATCCAAAGGTTCATAGCGATCAAAGCAATAACCTGTACCAGTTTGGGCTACAGGATCATGGTAAGAAACGGTATCTACTAAACCCCCTGTACGCCGGACAATAGGTACACTACCATAACGCATGGCTAGCATCTGGCTAATACCGCAGGGTTCAAAGCGAGAAGGCATCAAGAAAGCATCGCTACCAGCATAGATGCGCCGAGAAAGGGCATCATTGTAAAGCAACTGTACAGACATACGGCCAGGATAGCGAGAGGACATCTCCCATAGTTGAGTTTCGTAGTAGCGATCGCCTGTTCCCAATAAAAGGAATTGTGAGTCTGTGTAGGCAAGGAAGCGGTCTAAAATTTGCATAATGAGATCGATGCCTTTTTGGTCTACCAAACGACTAACCAATCCCACCAAGAAGCTACTACTATTAACTTCTAAACCAACTTCTTCTTGGATAGCCACCTTATTGGCACGGCGTTTTTCCAAGCTATCAACACTAAATTGTTGTTTAATATATTTATCCGTAGCGGGGTTGTAACTATCTACATCAATACCGTTAACAATACCGACTGTTTTGCCACTGATAAAAGAAAGAAGTCCTTCTAACTTCTCGCCATATTCGGCAGTTTGAATTTGTTGGGCATAGGTAGGCGAAACTGTATTAACTCGGTCAGCAAACTGTACGGCTGCCGCCATAGTATTATGACCTTGCATATACCAAGGACACCAAGTCATCTGTTTTAAACGCCACATCCAAGGCCCTTGATAAGCCAAGTTGTGAATAGTAAAAACCGTACTAATATCCGGAGATTGGTGCATCCAAACGGGAATCATCCCTGTATGCCAGTCGTGGCAATGGATAACTTGCGGCTTCCAATAATTCCAACAAAATTCTGCTGCCCCATTAGCAAAAAGGGTAAAGCGCCAATCTTCATCTTCCCCACCATAAACACGACGGGGCAAAAAGGAAGGATGACCAAATAAATATAGGGGAACTTCTGTTCCAGGCAAGACTGTCTCGTAAACAGAAAAACTCTGGAACATGGCATTTCCTGACCAAACAGGTTCGTTGGGGATCTCTGTTTTGTCCGGCAAGAAACCATAGTAGGGCATAAATATCCGCACATCATGCCCCATATCTCGTAACACTTTCGGCAGGGAACCAACCACATCTCCCATACCACCAACTTTAGCTAAAGGCCCTGCTTCTGCCGCAACAAATAAGATTTGCATAGTTTACTCTAGAGTTCTCCCAGCTTTCTTTTTATGAAGATTTTCTGCTTCGTCAGTTATTAATTATCAATTATCAACTACCAATTCTCAAGGATTTGAGGCAGATTACTTAGCATCCCTTTGAATTTCAGCAAAAATTTCTTCCAGAATTTCTTGGGCCCCTTGTCCCCGTAAAGCTTGGGCTAATTGTTTGCCTAAGTTTTCGGCTTCTTGAATATTACCGCTAACGGAATCTTTAACTAAGCGTTTGCCATCTAAACTAGCTACTAAACCGATTAAAGTTAAATTATCTCCGGCAATAGAACTATTAACACCGATGGGTACTTGACAACCCCCTTCTAATTCCCTTAAAAAAGACCTTTCGGCTAAAGTTCTCTCTTTGGTTGGTTGATGTTCAATTGCTTGCAAAAGTTGAAGAATTTCTGTATCTCCTTCCCGACATTCAATACCCAAAGCACCTTGCCCTACGGCATGGAGAGAGATTTCTGGGGGAATAGATTGGTGAATGCGATCGCTCATATCTAAGCGTTGTAAGCCGGCAACAGCGAGGATAATAGCATCGTATTCCCCTGCATCTAATTTAGCTAATCTGGTATTTAAGTTGCCGCGAATATCTTTGAAGACTAAATGGGGAAAATGGTATTTTAACTGAGCCAATCTCCGTAAAGAAGATGTGCCAATTACAGTACCTTCTGGTAAAGTTTCTAGCTGCTTATCTTTATGCTGCTCCGCCACCACTAAAGCATCAGCAGGATCAACTCTTTCGGTAATACAACCCAACATTAAACCTTCAGGCAAGTTGGTAGGCAAATCTTTAAGGGAATGAACCGCTAAATCTGCACTGCCATTAAGGATACCCACTTCCAATTCTTTGGTAAATAAGCCCTTATCGCCAATTTTAGAAAGAGCCACATCAAGGATTTTATCTCCTTGAGTACTCATGGTCTGAACCTCAAACTGAATATCAGGAAAACTCTCTTGCAATTGTGCTTGTACCCAGTGGGTTTGAATCAAAGCCAACTGGCTTTTCCGTGAAGCGATACGAACTGTACGAGGTGGGCTAGAAACTGAGGAGGTCATATTATTTTTAAGTTATCTCAATATAGAGTTTTATTTTAAGTGGATCTATAACAGAGTACCGTAGCACCTTACCTATGTTTCTCCAGAATTATTCCTTCGTTACATCCATTAATAATTTGCATGAGGAAAACAAGGTTATCTTGCAACCACAACTTTTGATTCTCAGTACTTTAAATCATCATGCGATCGCCAGAAGTGTACTATTCAACACAACCAAAGAAAAAACTTGCTTATTTATTGCATTTCTTTCCTGCTTGCTCTAGCTTTTGCTGTGCCATATACAACCATTCATCCTCGTCAGCGTTTAAACGAGAACCTAATTGACAACATTTTTGCCACTCTGAGATTGCTCCTTTTTCTTTTTGCTCATCCAAAACCTGCGCTAATAAACAATTTGCTGCAACAGGGTTAGAAATATATTGAGCAGCTTCTTGACGCTGGGCGATACCAATAGCAGCTTGCAAGTGTTGTTTAGCTTCTGTGTTTCTCCCTTGCTTTAATCTTGCCCAACCCAAGTTTTTAAAAATACTATAGTTTATTTCTAAAACACTGTCTTGTTTTTCTGCAAGTACAAGTCCCTTTGATAACAAAGCCACCGCTTGAGGATACTTTTTTTCCTTAATGTACAAACGCCCTAAGTTATTGAAAGCATCGGGAATATCTCCCCCCAGGGCAATTTGATAATTTTTCTTCGCTTTATTGAATTGCTGTAACTCTTCGTAGAGATTTCCCAAGTTGTAATAAGCATCAGCATTATCTGCATTTAAAGAAGTTGCTTTTTGCCAATCCTGCTCTGCTGAACCCAACTTCCCGGCATCGTAATTCTTTAAACCACTACGGTTATAAAAGTTAGAAAAGGCAGGTAGTAGTCTGTCAAAGTAATAATGACGGATAATGTGAGATGTAAATCTTGCCAAATCTACGCTATTAATGCCAGCTAAAAAATATATTGTCTCTCTGAGTGAGGATGAACGCTTTTCACTGCAAGAATTAACCCAAAAAGGGAAAGCTGCTGCCCGAAAAATTAATCATGCTCGTATCTTACTCAAAGCAGATATTAATCAAGATAACGGGGGGTGGAATGACCAGATGATTAGCCAAGCATTGGATATCAGTACGAGAACCATTGAGAGAGTTAGACAAAGATTTGTCGAAGAAGGATTAGAACAAGCACTGAGTCCTGGTCGGAAAAACTCCTTGAAACTAAAAAAGATAGATGGAGAAGCTGAAGCTCATTTAATTGCCATAGCTTGTGGGAAATCTCCAACAGGTTCTAGCCGTTGGACTTTACGATTACTAGCTGACG
>CAWCAG010000006.1:0-83198 GCA_963793425.1 uncultured cyanobacterium
GAGGTTCGAGAGTTTCTGCTACTGCTGGTAAGGTGTATTTACTACCAAGCTGATAACCAGCAAAAGGAACATCACCTATTTGAAAACTCCAACCAAGCTTTGTTTGTCTGGTTTGAATATCTTTCCGTGCCAAAAACTCCTTGACCTCCTCAACACAAGAAGATTGAACCGATAGCTTCATCAACAGCATCTTGTAGCTGTCTTTTTAAACTAGGTTCAGGAGGCTCATCTCTAATACCATCTTCATATTCGTGTTGCTCTTTCTTAATGCGATGAACTTGCCCAGAGCATTCTTGAGAACGACCAACCTCGTTACTACTAGGCACTTGGTAGTAACCCATTTCTTGCTCAATAGTCCTTAAAGCATCCTGGCACTTACGATAGTCCCAAGAAGACTTACAACAATTGCCATCATCATCAACCCGACTAACTAGCAAGTGAACATGATTATCTTCATGAGTAGCTGCGATGAAAGGATGTTCTTTAAGCTCCATAAGTTCGAGAAAGCGCTCACTAATCTCTGACCACTCTAAAGCACCAAGCTCTCCATCTTCTGGAGCGCAACGGATAGAAATATGATACAAAGGCTTTTTCACCCTATCGTTGAGACGAGCCACAGAACGTAGAGCAGAACTAACTTTACTAGAATCTCCTCGGAAGCCGCTAGGAATATTGGTTAGAACTACCTCTGCTTCAGAGCGGTTGAGGACATAACCAACACTCCCGCTAAGACTATTAGTTTGAACTTTATTTAAGTGACTAATCATCGGCGGTGATAATTGAACGTATGATGGGGCAAAATGCTTATTCTCGTAGCTATTAGCTGTTAGCTGTTAGCTATTAGCTCAAGAGGGTTCAGTGTTCTGTCAAAGAAAAGAATCAGGATAGCTTTTGTGATTAAAGGTCAATCTTTTACCCTTTACCCTTTACCCCTTACCCGTCAATTGAAAATTGACAGACCACTAGTTATTCCTGTTCTAGTTTTTCGATAGCATCGCTTAACTGATTAGCTAAAGACACCTGACCACTTTGGAGCAACTGAGAGTAAACCTGATTGACTTCTAATGTAGCAGCCCTTAAATTACGATTCATCTGAGCAGAAGAACTACCCTTAAGTTTTTTCAAAGCAGCTATAGAATCAAAACAAAGATGGCGAACCAAACTACTCACACTTTGATGAGTATCTCTGGCTAGATTAACTAACTGTCCATACTCGCCTTGAGAAAGTCTAAGTGTGATAGAACGTGAACGAGACTTATCTGGGGAATGCTTCTTTGTGTCAGCCATACAAAAAATAAATTAACTGTAAACCTCAAAAAGAGTTCCAAATCGTATATGATGAAATAGAAGCAGACAAACTGAAAAAAACAATCGCTTCTGAATTAGTTTTCAAAAAGTTTGTCGGCCAATCAACAGAAGCAATCACTATTAACAAAAGAGGAAATACCTCAAAAAGAGCTTGTGAGACAAAAACATAGCTTGGTTTAAGAATGTATTATACTACAAAAAAAGCTACTTAGACTAAGAAAGTGGCAAAAACCCAGAAAATGTAACGGTTATGTCACTAACGAGTGCTTGTAATAGCAGTACCATGTAATTACCATGTGACTTTTCCCCTTACAACTAGACAAAATGGGTCTTGTTTTGCTTATGTAGCATAAATGTAATATACCGAAATAGAGGAAAATGTAACTTTAGTGTTACGGTTGAGTACCTGAAATGTAATTACCATGTGACTATTATGTCACTGGTAAAAAGCCCGTTTTCGGTTAATAAAGAAAATGAATCAGAAAAAAAATTCCCGAAAAGTTTTTCGATATACTTTAACTTCTGTCACAGGTGTTGACACAAAAAACAATACCTTGATCAATTATCTACAGAAAAGGTGGAGCAATAAGAAACTTCGCAAAGAAGAAGTAACTAAAACTATTGAAGCGAGAATCATGGCCCTAGCTTTATTAGAGAAATATCAAGGAGATGATGAAGCTCTACAACAAAACAAAGAGAAAATTCTGTTTGCAGCTATAGAATCAATCATGGGAATGAATGTCTTTATCATGGCGATTAAAGATGCCATTAAGAAAGATTTGGGTATCGAGATTAGTGATTTGTTGCACCAAACAGATGTCTATGGTTTAGATTCTTCGGGTGAAGCTGATGAAAGTAATCATGATACTCAGCTAAGCAGTAGCAGTGAAGATGATTCTAGAATAGAAAAAGCTTTTGAAGAATCTAAACGAGAAATGGAAATAATGTTTGGTGGTTGAGTAGGAAAATACAGGCAGTGGTTGCACCATAAGGATTTAAACTTTAGTGTAAGCTTGGCTATTAAACCAGATAACCAGATAGCCAAAGAACCAGATAACCAGATAAGCGATTTTATCGAATCCCCTGCTGTTCTCAGACTTATTCAGTAGATGCTGAATCTGTTGTTTGAGAAGTCTTTGACTTCTTTTGTTTAGTCTTCTTCTTTCTGAAGGGTTTAAGAAATTTGGGAATCTTCTTAGTTGGCTTCTCCAAAACTTCTTCAACCACATAGACACCATCGCGAAAACTAGCTCTAACTTGGACAAAGTACCTCTTCATCTTTGAGTTTTTATCCTTTTGAGCCTCAAACTTGAATGGTTCTACCGGAGCATCATCCCAAACTACAGGGAGATGGTTAGGTTTGAGCAAAGAGAGTTGTTGTGGTGTTGATAATTTCTTAATCGTACCTAATACTCAAGTAGAACAAGAGCAGTGGGCCCCAGAAGGTTACTACTTCTATGGCGGTGAATTAATCAAGCACACTAAGCCAAAGCTGACACCTACGCAACAGCTAGAGCTTTTGGATACTCACCCTTTTTTCACTCATCACTGTCCAGAATGTGGCTATCACTTCGACCCCAAGAATCCTCCGGCAGTACACTGGGATTGTCCAGAATGTGGTTGGGTCGATGATACGGTTGTGTGAAGCCTTGAGGCGTTGGAAAGAGCGATCGCTCTTCAATCAGTTTTATCGGAGATATTAGGTGTAGCCACCGCCGCGATCGCGCTTAGGCTCAATACATTAGTTCCTGTCGTGAGAGACAGATGGCCCAAGTTACCCGCCAATTGAAAATTGATAGACTACTAGTCATTATCGGGAAAAGTACATTTGACCTCGATAGCAACATTACTTTCAGCTGAACCTTCAGTGATGTAAGGAATACCAGCTTTACCACCCACTTTCAGACTAAAAGAAATTTTAACTTCCTCAACATTTGCAGCACTAAAGTTTCTAAAGGCACTAACCACATAAGCTGTGTAACCTCGAATCATCTTGGCAGCTTTTTTCATTTCAACAGTTCTACTGTTTCCCCCTCGGCCTGGGCGACCATCACCCTCATCATCTTTAGGAAAATCTACTGACTTAGTTTCAATGAAAATTTCGTACTCTTCACCATTATCATCGGTGTAGGTCAGCTTTTGAATTTGGGAAGATTCAGACATAATTAAAACTCTCCTGACAAGAGTAATGACTTGTTTGCTAAGATTTTACAATCTATTGTTATAAAAGCTATTGCTCCCAAATGGCTAAACGCTATGCTTTAGTAGTCGCGATTTCACAGTATAAACACTTACGCTCTCTGGAGAATGTGATCAGAGATGGAGAAGCTATTGTCCAGAAACTAGAAGAGCATAGTTTTGAAGTAACAAAATATCCTTGCAAGTGGATTGAAGACGAATATTCTTACAAGCTCAAGTCATCTTCAGTCAAGGCGGACGATTTATTTAAAGAAATTAAAACATTTCTTCTCAAAACTGCTCAACACAGTGACGCTTTAATCTACTTAGCTGGTCATGGTTTGAGATTAGAGCGCTTTTCCTCTGAGAAAGGTTACTTTGCAGATTCTAATAACGATACAGATGCTGAAAATGCCATACCTTTTACAGACCTCAATACTCTTTTTGCCCAAGCTCGTAGTGAAGCTCATTTAAGCAGTTTGGTAGTTTTGCTAGATTGCTGTCACGCAGGTCTGGCTTCTGAGGGAGCCGTCGAAAGAGAAATATTCCAATCTAGTTTTACAGCCTTTCAGAACCAACCTAGCTACGGAATGTTAGCATCTTGCCGTGGTCATCAAGAGTCTTATGAATTAGGAGAACATGGCTTATTTACGAGCAAAGTACTTGAAGGCTTAGAACAAGGGAATGCTGATGAGAACGGTGTAATTTCCTTTAATCGCCTTGCTGATTATGTCTACCTGAATCTGCAACATATGGGTCAAGAGTCGGTTGACTTAGCTTTTAATGGTTCAGCAATTCAATTGGTAAGTTACTCAGAGAATTCAATCTCAGAAACAACAGGAGTAGCTCAAAATAATTTTATCCAAGCTCTACAAGAATTAAATTATACAAACGAAGATAGATTATTTACAGATTTCCTTGAGGTAGAGTCGCCAGCCTTGCCAGTAGGTGCGTTTTGGATACGTAGCGAAGAGGGTGGTGGTCAGCGCTGGTTAATAAACCGCCTCTGGCAAAAGAAAGTCCCTTGCTTCCCTCAAGCCATCAAATATCCCTTTTTCATTAATAAAAGGTGGACAATCGAAACAATTTGGGAAAAAGTAGGAGCTACTTTAGGAGTAGGGACTCAACCAGGAGAGATTGTCGAAGAACTATATCAATTTTGGGTTAAACCCAATACGGTAGCCCTAGCCTTGTACGGAGTAGAACGTTTGACAAAGGCTGATTTAGAAGAGCTATTTGTCTCCTTTTGGCGACCCTTAACCCAAAAAGCTGCTCAGCAAACGAATTCTGATTTACCTTTACTACTATTTTTAATTGATACTGGCATCAAAGATAACTGCGATTGTTGTTTAGAACATCTCCAAGAATATGACTGCTTGCGCCCTTGGCTACCCGTTGAATTCCCTTTAGAGCCTTTTAAGAGAAAAAGCTTAATTAATTGGGCTAACAATCACCACCAAATAATTCAACCTCTGTTAAGAAATTGCTCATCGATGCAAGAATTTAATCAGGAACTCGAAATTTGCAACTGTCGGGAGGATTTATGTCTAGAAGAAATACTAGGAGAAATTTGCCAACTTTGTGGCCATGACTGGAAGGAGCATCTTGAAAGGACTTTCACCATTTAAGGATTATGACAGGTAAACTAAACTATTCTGGACATCCCAAATATCAACCCCAAAAACCTGGTTTAGATAACCAGGGAAGACGTTTATTTCCCTATTTACCAGACCCAAATATAGTTAAAGCAGTCAATCTAGCCATAGCCCTAGAGCGTCCCCTGCTCATACAAGGTGAACCAGGTTGTGGTAAAACTCTCATTGCTAGAGCTATCGCATATGAATTTGGTCAAAAGTATCTTCAAGGTAAAGACGAATGGCCCTATTTCCGTTGGAATGTTACCTCCCGCACTGAAGCCCAACAAGGGTGCTACACTTTCGACGCTTTAGGTAAACTGCGAGATGCTCAGATGGTGGGTATAGAATCACTTACTCCGCAACAAAGAGAAGCTTTAAATCTAAGGTTAGCAGACCCTGAAGGTTACATATCTTGGGGGCCATTAGGTCAAGCTTTTCGTGAACAAAATCATCGTCCTGTACTGCTAATAGATGAAATAGATAAAGCTGATGTAGACTTCCCCAACGACTTACTCTCAGAACTAGAAGAACCACGCTTTAGGGTTGTTGAAACTCAAAAGCCGGTTATTGCCAAGCAACGGCCCATCGTTATTATCACCAGTAACTCAGAAAGAGAACTTCCCGAAGCCTTTTTAAGACGCTGCTTATTTTATTGGCTGGAGTTTCCTAAAGAAACAAGGCTGCGGGAAATAGTCTCTTTACACTTTCCTGAGTATGAACTAGCCAAACTATTTGACCAAGCTATCTCTCAATTTTTCAAAGTTCGCAATAAACTTGCGACTAGAAGAAGTGGTAATAAGCAGGCTAGCACCAGTGAACTACTTGATTGGCTAAGGATTATGACTAACTTACCTGCTGAAGAGGCTTTAACAGCAGTAGAAAATGTTTTTAACGATCCTGCTCAGCTCGGTATTTTAGTTAAATCTAAAGCAGATTTAGAAGCAATCAAAAGAGATATTGGCGAGGTCAATAATAAATAGAAAATGGTGAGTCTACCTACCCTACCCTTGTTTGAATTATTCCAAGAGTTGCGTGTACCTCTTTCCCTGCAACCAGAGCAGTATGTCTGGCTTTTGGAAGGGCTGAAACAGGGTTTTGGCTGTGAAAGTATAGATGATTTGAAAGAAGTTTGTCGTCTCCTCTGGCTGAAGTCAAGAGACTCTCAAGCTGAAGAAGCATTTGAAACTACCTTCAATCGCTACATCGAAAAACATCAACAAACGCCTCAATCAGTAACAAAATCTTCATTAGCGAGAAAAGAAACTGCAAGTTACCCAACAAGCCTACAAAATCAATATCCAACTTACCAACCAGCTACTAATCAAACAACATCATCTCAAAGCACTAGCTCCAACCTGCGTTTAACTAGTGCTTATCAAACAACTCAAGAAATGGAAGTCACTCAATCTCAGCAAGGCTATATTCTCAAAGTTAGTGATTTCCCCTTTTTATTACGCCAAACACGCCATGCTTGGTTACGTCTGCGTTATCCTCAAAAAAGAGGAGAGACTTCTCAGATTGATATACCAGCAACAATAAAAAAAATTGGTCGTTATGGTATTTGTTTGGAGCCAGAAACAAAACCACAACTGATTAATCAAATCGAGTTGGTCTTTTTAGAAGACAGAGAAGGTTCAATGATCCCTTTTCGTCCTATGATTGATGGTTTATTTACCACTGTAGAAAAGAACCGATTTCAGGGAGTTTATCGTTACTTTTTCCGTAACTGTCCTGGTGATTTCGTCTATTTACGACCCAAAGGAGCGGATACTATTCTTTTAGAGGACTTACCCCTAAAAACACAAAGAACTATTTTAGTAATTATTAGTGATGCTGGTGCTGCTAGAGGAGGTCATAGTTTCCGTAGAATTGAAATGACAGAAAAATTTTTGAGTGCAGTACAACCAAGAATAAAATCTTTACTGTGGATTAATCCCTTACCTTACAAAAGATGGACAGGAACAACCGCAGCAGATATAGCTGGTTTGATGGGAGTCAAGATGTTTGAATTGTCTGCTATCAGTGAATGTTTGTCATGAATTTAGCTAAGGAAAGGGAGAAAGCCAAAGATGAGGTAATACGCTTTACCCAAAAGTGGGGAAGAGATTACCTTGATTTAGCTTGTCACGCTGCCTTTCCTTTAGCCATAACCCCAGAGTTGGCTTATTGTCTGCGAGAGAATTTCCTGCCTGAGTGTCCTTGGTTTGCTGTTGCCGACTTGATTTTGTCTTCCCTTTGTGACCCAGTAGGAGATGAACTATATGAGATGGATAGTGTAGTACGGGATGTTTTGCTACGCCGTCTAACGAAAGATGCGCGATTCGGGGCAGCTCGCCTTGAGAGTATGGGAAAATTTATGGGGGCTTACATCCGAGCAAAGCTACCAACAAATTCCCTAGCAGGACGTGATTTTGGTGTTGGTTTAGAATGGGTGGCTCTGGCATATATTCATAGTGAAGATGCTAATTTATTGCGAGAAAAAATTCAGCAAGAATTGCAAAGAGGACGAGGAAAAGTAAGAGAGCGCTTAGCTAGCTTTCTAGATGCTCAAGAAGATTTACTAATTGCTGCTGGTTTGGAACCATTGCTCGTTTCTACTCAAACTCAATTAGATATTGGTGTAGTCTTAGAAACTTTTGAAGCAGAAATCGTTAGCATTACTTCTGAAGAAGAGACTCAAACTGAGGAAGAGTATGCCAGTTGGGAATTTGAAACAGTTTTTGTCAATGAGCGAGGAGAAATTACTGAAACTCAGCAGCGCCAAGCTTACTACTTTGAGGAGCTTTTAGCAGAGAATGTACCTCCTTTGGTAATGGTAGCTATACCTGAAGGGGAGTTTATGATGGGTTCTCCTCTGGAAGAAAAAGATAGATACGATGACGAAGGGCCGCAGCATTCTGTTGAAGTTAAACCTTTTTTTATGGCTCAAACTCCCATTACTCAAAAGCAATGGCGTGTTGTGTCTGCAATGGAACAGGTAGGAAAAGAGTTAGATCCTAATCCTTCCAACTTTGAAAGTGATGACTGCCCTGTAGAGCGAGTAAGTTGGTATGATGCTATAGAATTTTGCGCTCGGTTGTCACGTTACACAGGTAAAGATTATCGCCTGCCTAGTGAAGCTGAGTGGGAATATGCTTGTAGAGCAGTTAGTAATCAGTTACCAAAAGAAGGTGAATCACCATGGCTTACTGAGCAAGGGGAACCATTTCTCACGGAACAGGGTGAACAATGGCTAATTGAAGAAGAAAATTCTTATCCTCCTTTTCATTTTGGTGAGACTCTTACAACCGATTTAGCTAACTATAACGGTTCAGTGTATAAGAATGAGCCTGAAGGGAAAAGCCGAGGTCAAACTAGCTCAGTTAAGATTTTTCCACCTAATGCCTTCGGTTTATATGATATGCACGGGTTAGTTTGGGAGTGGTGTTTAGATCCTTTGCATGAGAGCTATGAAAATGCACGAGCAGATAGTAAGGTGTGGGATGAAAAGCATAATGATAATCATTATCAAAAGATAATAGATAATATTGAAGTTTTGTTAAGTGATAATCGCCGTCGTGTTTTGCGCGGCGGTTCCTGGTTTGACTTTCCGAGGCTCTGTCGCTCTGCTTATCGCAACGACCTCAATCCCGTTATTCGTGGCTTCGACTACGGTTTTCGTGTTGTCTGCGGTGCTGCGAGGACTCTTTAGCCCTTTGCTCTCTTGCCCTTTTGCTCTTTTAAATTTTTTGGAAATATTAAGGATTTTTGCAAAATATAGATAATGAGTTGATAAATTGGTAAGACTAATTGCTGTAGATTTTGATTTACTTTGAGAGTGAATGAGTTACCAATTATTCAAAAAACCTATGATTTAATCAAATGGTATGTTCCTATTATCAACCGCTTACCTCGTAGTCATCGTTTTGCTTTAGGAGAGCGTATTACTAATAACCTTTACGATTTATTAGAAAATTTACTTCGCGCTCGTTATCTCAAGGAAAACAAATTACAATCTCTTGGTAATCTTAATACTCAAATAGATATCCTACGTTATCAAACCCGCTTGTTATATGACTTTAGCCTAATTTCTGAGCGTCGCTACGGTTATGTTAATCAACAAATCGATAGTATTGGTAAAGATTTAGGTGGCTGGATTAGGTCTTTGAAAAAATTATGAAACGCTACGGTAATCTCTGGTTACAAATCACTGCCTGGGAAAATTTACTTTTAGCCTCACGTCACGCTCAAAAAGGCAAGCGCTTTCGAGATAATGTCTTAGCTTTTAACTACAACCTGGAAAAAGAGTTGCTGCAATTACAAAAAGAATTACAGGAGAAAACCTATCTACCAGGTCAATACAAAACCTTCAGAATTTTTGAGCCAAAACCGCGTTTAATTTCCGCAGCACCTTATCGAGATAGAGTAGTTCACCACACTTTTTGCAATATCGCTGCTCCTCTCATTGAAAAATCTTTCATTCCCGACAGTTATGCTAATCGTCAGGGCTATGGAACGCATAGAGCTTTGAAGCGTTTCGTTAAGTTTGCTCGTTCTAGCCGCTATGTTTTGCAGTGTGACATTTGTAAATACTTTCCTAGCCTTGACCATGAAATTCTCAAAAGAATGCTCAGAGGCAAGATTAAATGCCAAGAGACACTCTGGTTAATTGAGCTAATTATTGATAGTAGTAATGCTCAGGAAGCAGTTATTGATTATTTTCCTGGAGATGATCTGTTGACTCCTGTTATGAGACGTAAAGGTTTACCAATCGGCAATTTAACTAGCCAGTTTCTTGCTAACTTTTACCTTGATAAGTTTGACCATTTTATCAAACACGAACTTAAAGTGAAAAAATACTTACGCTATGTAGATGACTTTGCCTTATTCAGTGATGATATAGAATTTTTGCGACAAGCTCGTTACGCCCTAGAAGACTATTTGACTACCATTCGCTTAAAAATACATCCTGTCAAAAGTCAGTTATTTGCTACTGAATATGGAGCAAATTTCTTGGGATTTCGTATTTTTCCTGAGCGAATCAGAGTTCGCAACGATAACCTTCGTAAAGCTAGGCGCAGACTTAAAAAACTACAGCGAAGCTATGCTCAAGGACAAGTTGATTTAGAAAAGCTTTGCCAAAGTCTCCAGAGTTGGGAAGCTCATTTGAAATATGGGGATACTTACCAGCTACGAAAAGACATATTCAACCACTACAGTTTTTCTCGCCAGTAGTTGATAGTTAAGAAATGTGGAGTTTTACTTTATGCTGTATTCGGGACAGGCAAGGCAAAAGACGGCGGTTCCTGGAATAACAATCCGAGGAACTGTCGCTCTGCTTATCGCAACAACAACAATCCCGATAATCGTAACAACAACTACGGTTTTCGTGTTGTCTGCGGTGCTGCGAGTACTCTTTCGTGCCAGAGCTGGCAAATGGGAATTTGTTGGGCGTGCCAAGAAAGAGTCCAGACCTGTTCCGGCGATGCTATAAGCATCCGAAAATAAACCGGAGTCAAGTATGCTAGTAAGTAAAGCTGAAAGTTTACTTGGCTCCTCCTATGTCAAAACTAGTTATTCAGCGACGAAAACAGCAATTTCTTTACTTCATTGAAGATAAAGGCGGACTGAACTTAGATATGGTACAGATACCTGCTGGTCATTTTCTCATGGGTTCGCCAGGAGATGAACTAAAACGCTTGGATCATGAAGGGCCACAGCATGAAGTAGCAGTAACTGGTTTCTTCATGGGACGTTATCCCATAACTCAAGCACAATGGCGTAGAGTAGCCCAAATGTCCAAGTTAGCTAGGGATTTAGAAGCAAATCCTTCCAGCTTTAAGGGAGATAAGCGGCCGGTTGATAATGTAAGTTGGTACGATGCTATAGAATTTTGCGCCCGCCTGTCTTACCATACTCAAAAAGACTATCTCTTACCTAGTGAAGCGGAGTGGGAATATGCTTGTAGAGCTAATACGAAAACGCCATTTCACTTTGGGGAGACTATTAATACTGACTTTGCTAATTATGATGGTAACTATGTTTACGGAAAAGGAATAAAAGGAAAGAATCAAGGAGAAACAACAAAAGTAGACCATTTCCGAGTAGTTAATAATTTTGGTCTGAGTGATATGCACGGTAATATTTGGGAATGGTGTTTAGATCCCTGGCACGGGATCTATAAAAATGCACCAGCAAATAGTGGGGTGTGGGATGAAGAAAATAATGATAATCATTATCAAAAAGTAGCGGATAATATTGAAGTTTTGTTAGGTGATGAGCGCACTCGTATTTTGCGCGGCGGTTCCTGGCGCTACCTTCCGGGGTTCTGTCGCTCTGCTTATCGCCTCAACCTCAATCCCGATGCTCGTAGCAACATCTTCGGTTTTCGTGTTGTCTGCGGTGCTGCGAGGACTCTTTAGCCCTTTGCTCTCTTGCCCTTTTGCTCTTTTTAAAATTTTTTCAATGATATGATACCTTCATTGAGGTAATGCTGTTAACCTAAGCCCTACAGTCACCCTTCCGACTCGGCTTCAGAACGAAGCGTGGGTTGAGTCGATGGAGGGTATAATCCCTCGCACCTCTCATTTAGATCGCAGCGTGCGAGTTTCCTGGCACTGCGCTCCCGACTATCTTGAGTCTTTCCGACTTTTGCTCATGTGTATACGATGATGGCAGCTACTGTGGATTGCTAAGAGGTTTTGAGAATCCCAGTTATTGTGATTGCCATCTATATGATGTAGTTCTACTTTTTCTTCATCAAGAAATTTTAAACCGCAATGTCGACATGAATGATTTTGTTTCCTAAGAGTTCTTGCTGTGGTTCCATCGTAGAGAACGCTATTTGTTGCGGCTTGCAAACAAGATCGCTAGGACTTGCTCTCCAAGGAATTTTTCGGCTCAGATTATTTGCAAATAAGATCGTGTCTGGACTCAAAATAAATGCAAATAGGCTCAAATTATTTGCAAACAAGAAAATAGGGCTTACAAACAAGAAAACTCGGCTCAGATTATTTGCTCTCTAAGAAAGTGCTTAATCTGCTAAAACTACCTAAGCACTATCTCTGAGAGGAAACTAATCTTAAGCGGCGATCGCATAGCCCAAGATTTCTCTTTGCCTGTAATACCTTTGGTGAGTTTGGGTGGATTGTGCTGTGGTTATTGGACTTTAAACCGCCGCGATCGCCACCTTGTTAACCTCATTTCGAGCCACATATAGAAGGTTGGGTCGATGGGGTAAATATAGCGGTGCGATGTAGGAAGTTGAGTATAAATGAGTGGAGAAATATCTCCCAGTAGAGTCTGTCCTACTGTCCTCAAGTAAAAGAGTCACGAACCTCACGGGGTGACAAGGAAACGTTACCGATAAAGTCTACTATTTAAGTGGTGATTATCAGGGGAATTGACAAAATGAACAAAAAGCTTTCTCTAACAATGTTAGGCATTCTGGTAGCTAGCACCTGTGTACTACTGACTAACCAGAAGTTGTTTTCCTATGAGGGAATGAACTCAGAGAAATTCCAAGAAATTTCCCCAGACCTTTCACAAGAACTCATCACCGAAGCTTGGAAAATTATTGAGAAAGATTATATTGATCCCACTTTCAATGGACAAGATTGGAATGCTGTGCTGCAAAGAACTTTAGAGAAGGAGCGTAACTCTGATGAATCTCCATATCAGTTAATTCAAGAAATGCTTTCCTCATTAGGAGATTCTTCCACTCGATTAATACCAATGCCTTCTGAACAAATTGAAGTATTAAAAACGCAACCAGACTTAGCTATTGGTCTTCAGTTCAGATTAGATGAGCAAACCAAAAGCTACATTGTATATGAAGTTTATGATAATTCTCCAGCCTACAAAGCTGGGATTTTACCTGGAGATATCTTAGTTGATATTGACAGAAAAGCTCTAACAGGTTTGAGTCTGAGTGAAGTTGTTTATCTTCTTCATGGTGAAGAAGGTACTCCTATGACTATCAAGGGACAGCGAGGGCAACAAGAACTAAGGTTTGAAGTAACAAGAGAGCCGTTTGAGGTTCCGAATGTGAGCTATACAAAGCAAGATTCTAATATTGGCTCTATCGGTTACATTCGTTTGATGCGATTTCATGCCAATGCAAGTAGGGAAATGCGGGAAGCTATTGAAGAGCTAGAATCACAAAATGTTAAGGGCTATATTCTAGATTTGCGAAATAATCAAGGAGGTTTGTTCTTCGCTAGCATTGTAATTGCTAATATGTGGATTGAAAGAGGTACTATCGTTACCACAGTCGGTCGACAGGGAATGACTGAAGAAAAGAAAGCCAACCCTAGAGTAAAAACAAGAAAACCTGTGGTTATCTTGGTTAATGGGCTTTCGTCACGTGCAAGTGAAATTTTGGCTGGAGCATTACAGGACAATCAACGTGGTTTCCTGGTTGGAACGGAGACATATGGTGATAACTCCATTCAATCAGTACGATATCTTAAAAGTGGCTTACGACTTCTCGTAACTACTGCAAAATGGTATACTCCGAAAGGCAAGAATGTTAATTCTTCTGGCCTCACCCCAGATAAGTACATTGCTCTAACCCAAGAACAAAAGCAGAGTTTATTTGCAGGTAAAGGTTTAATAGCCACATCAAATGACCCCCAATATACAGAAGCACTCTCTATGCTAGCAACTTTGACTACGGAAGTAGCAGATTAAGACAGTTTGTGTTAATCGCTTAATCGCGCCACCGAAGCTGACAGCAACGTCGTAACCAATTCGCATCATAAACACGACTTGGAAGGTTGTAGAAAAAATGGGAAACTAAGAAGAGAAAAAACCGAACTTGAAAAATGCTACCTTTAGTAGGCATCCCAGCAACAGTATCAGAATATCTCAAACCCTACTCTGAAGCATTCTGTAGAGAGGCAGGATTTAAGCACGTAAGCCGTTACATAAACGGTCTACTGATGAGTAGCAATAAAACTCTACAAGGAATATATAATCAAATAGTCTGGGAAAAAGAAGAGGAAAGAACGAGCCGTCGTGCCATGCACGAAGGAATATTTGAAGCAGGGTGGAAGCATCAACAGCTCATGGAGCAACACAGAAAAGTAGTAGCTCCAGCTCACAAAGGAAAAGGAAAAGAAGTAATAGCAATCGATTGGACATTTTCGTACCATCCTTACAGCGAGAAAATATTTGGAGCCAAACCAGGGTACGATTACGTCAATCGGTGTTGGAGTTGTTATCAAACAGTAATGACAGCAGCGATTTCTAATAGCAGGTTTTGAGTCTGCTCAGCTACGGAACTCGGAAGCGGTAAAACGCCACTTCTGCTTGAGTTGTGTAGCGCAGTCTGTACTCCAGCACGCTAGCTGTGGTGGCAGAAAATCTGAGAGGTTTAGTTTTGCTCAAAACAACAAGCAAACCATTGGGCAACGGCTCTACACTCTCTCTCAAGAGGCTTTATACAACTTACTTCAACTGTGCCAAAGCCTTCTTGAACAAGGAAAATCTACCCACCAAATTTTGGAGGTGATCATGCCTACTTAGCCTGGTGATGGCTCTATGTCGACAGGAAAAATTAGTTACTCTTTACCTACTTGGCGTGTAATTGCCTGACACCGAAGGATTCCCCTGCGCCAGTCAGCTTGTTGATTTCTAGCTTCACTGCTTTCTCTCTGTGCAACCTTCCAAGTCGTGTACGTTTAGTGGTCTGCATTCCTTTAGTTTCATTACTTACTTCCAAAGTGACCGGAGTTCATGACTCTTTTACTTGAGGACAGTGGGACAGACTCTACTGGGAGATTTAACTCTACTCATTTATACTCAACTTCCTACATCGCACCGCTATATTTACCCCTACTCAATCAAAAAATGATTGCTCAACTCAAACAGCCACCGATGAACACCCAAGAGTATTTAGAATTGGGATCTGCCCAGAAGCTAGAACACATAATTAATCACCAGTTAACCAAGGGAAATATATACCCAAATCAATTAACTTACCCAACTCATGGCTAACCTTTTTGTAGATAGGCATCTTAGCCGTTTTGATATGGGCATAACCTTCACCCCCTGGTAATAGCAACTTATTATCATTTTCAATGAGAATTTTCACTCCCAACTTTGGACTGTCTCCAGGATTTTCCACAACGATGACAGAATCTTTCTCCTGTACTTTCGCCTTATAACGGGAACTGCCAGTATCTTTAGGTTGAAAGGTAACAGCTTGGGTTTCCTGAACCAAATTGTGATCTTCTTGACGTACTGCAACCTTGGCTTGTAGGGATTGCAAGTCTGCTATTTCTAAGACATCTTCCCCTGCTTTGAGGCTATTATTACTAGTTAAGTCTAATTCTTGGGTAATTACGGTACCTGAAGTCTGGGCAACTAAGGTCAAGTTATTCTTCTGCCCCTCTAATCTTGTTACCTCATCTTTCCACTGTTCTACCAACTGACTTTTACTTTTTACTTGAGCTACTGCTGCCTCAAAATCTTTTGTAGCAGTTTCTTTCTGAGCAGTTTTAATAGTTAAACCATTAAAACTGCTATACAAGTCGTCTCCTAATTCACTATCAATATCCTTACTTCGTTCCGACAGGGAGTTCATATCTTGGGACTTGCTAGCAATTAAACTTTGGCGCTGTTTAATTTGACTTTGAGTTTGTAAAATACTTTGACGACGGTTGCTAATTTGTCGACGTTTTTGACTAATTTCGTTTCTTAATTGGCTTTTTTGCCTTTTCAACTCCATAGTATCCTCATCAAAGCGGGCTAAAGCCCCGTTCCTTACCAAACCTTCCCTAGCTTGGATACTGCTTTCTACATCGCCTAACTGTTGGTTTGAACCAGCAATTTCTATTTCTAAACCAGCAATATCTTCATAAGCCGCCGTAATTTGACTATCAATGCCAACTATCTCGCTTTGCACTCCAGTAATTTCATCTTCTATACCAGCCTTTTCATAGTCAAGTTGACGTACTTTGGGGGCGTTACCATATTGTTGTCGTTCCCTTGCTACTTGAGAAGCTGCGATCACTTCTTCCTGTTGAGCAAGATTTAGTCTGCTTTGACTTAAGCTTAATTGATTTTGAGCTGCTGTTAGTTCTCCTTTTGCTTCTTTAAAAGAACGATGTGCTTGGGCAATTTCTTTGTCTAATTCAGGGCTATCAACTGTGGCAATTTCATCCCCTTTTTTTACTTCTTGGTTACTTTCTACCTTGACTGTAACAATACCATCAACGGGCATAGTAACACGTTGCCGAGCATAATCACGGGAAGTTATCTTTGCTTTGCCAGTTACATAATTGGGTATGGGAATAAAAGCCATAATTCCTAGCCCTAAGCAGATACCTCCTACAATAACTAGTTTTTTCTTACCCTGATTAGGCTTAGCTGCTTCTGCAATCTGCTTATCTTGAGGTTCTTGAGGAGAAGTTTGGGGTTGTGTTTGTTTTGCTGTTTTAGGAGGAACAACACGGAACTTTGAGGTTTTTTGAGGAAAGTTTGGGTTATTCATGATGGGTAGATGAGTAAGTAATGGTAATGGGTTTTAGTGTTACTTCTTTTCCCCATTTCCCTAATTCTCTAATTCCTGATTAGAGAGGCGTGGAAAGTAGAAATAAATGCCCCAAATAATCAGCAAAATAAGGGCAGTCATAGGTATGTTATTCAAGATCCAGTCTGCTAGGCGATAAAAAAGGAAGCCGAACACAAACCAAATGTAAATAAGACTAAAAGGGGCATAGGCAGCTAAAATAAGGCGATCGCGCCAGTTCTCTTGTATAGGTTTGAGGCGCAATAAGTTACCATACAAACCAAAGGCTCGGCTACGGAGATTGTTGATTCCTGTCACAGCCACAGCAAGGTAATAACCGTCAAACTTGGCTAGGGGATTCAGGTTAATGGTGACGGTGAATAAAGCCCCGGCCATCAGTAAGAAGCTACCGATGTGTAACCAAGTACCAGATAAGGAAATATGCCATAACAACAATCCCACTGCTGCTAGAGTAATTTGCACAATTATCCCTGCACACACTACTAAAATACGTTTAAATTTAGGCAAGCAGTAGGAATCACTGGTGTTTGTATAGGCAGCAGGAAAAAGACACATAAATAGTAAACCAACTTCTGGAACTATGCCCCCGTAATGTTTAAGGGTGAAAGCATGGCCAAGTTCGTGTAAGGTTACTACTGTTAGAGAAAGTATGGCAAACCAGAAAATCAAGGATGTCCCCGACGCTGCCCACAATAGTTGTCCTTGGTAGAGTATTTCACCACGTTGATTGAATCCTACTGCTGTAGATAGCCCTAAGAAAGTGCAGAGTAAGAATGCAAAGCCAGAAGTCCAAATCCAAGGTAAGTATTTAATTGCTTTAGTTAGCCAAGCATCGGGATTAAAAAGTTTCAGCTTAAAAAATAGTAGTTGTATTGGGTGAAACTTTCCACCTTTCTTAGGTTGGGCAGGATGAGTACCCACTAGCATTCCTGTGGCTGCTAGTATTTGAAGTAAATATTGTAACTCCCCTGGGGTAATAGCAAACTTGTTAATAATTTCCTGGGGAGATGTTTGTCCAATTTGTGCCACTACTTCTTTGCTACGGTTGTCAAATTGTAGAAAGGTAACATCTTTCGGGTTGCGTAAAATCCAATATTCTGAGTCTGGCTGCACCCATTGCAAGCAAGGTTTGAGTTGATGTGATTGAGAAGTTTGCGTCTGTTCCAACTCCGGCTGATTATCTAGGGAAATAACTTCCAGGGCAAGCAATTTTTCTATTAGTTTGACTACTAAGTTAGGAGAAGCAGCAGTTTGAAGTCTCTTGTTACAAGTTTGTTGTACTTGAGTAACTGTAAATTTACCAACAAAGTAGCGCAAGGCATAGGCTTCAGCAGCAGATAGATGGTGTTTGATATTTCCCTCAACTGCTGTGAGAACTAATTGCTGAGAATCCTTTTCTCTGGCTAGTCTCCAGTAGGGGCGGATATCCGGACAAATATAGTTACTATAATGACTCATCTCAGTTGTAGGGGCAGCCTGTTTCCAAGGTTTTATAATTAATCGAGTTGTCTAGTTGTAGGATTTCACCACAAGCTAAATTAGCTAAGCTGTGGGTAAATTGAGTTAAACCATAATCTCTAATAGTTCTTTCCCGGAGTAGATGGGGAGAAAATAGTAAAGCATTA
Organism: uncultured cyanobacterium; assembly: GCA_963793425.1. Classification (GTDB taxonomy): domain Bacteria; phylum Cyanobacteriota; class Cyanobacteriia; order Cyanobacteriales; family CAWCAG01; genus CAWCAG01. The sequence goes on from CAWCAG010000006.1 coordinate 18,264, forward strand.
GGATAAGTTTTTTCTAAAAGTTCTTGGAGTTTGGTAGCTATTTCGGTAACATCTTCTGGATTAACTAAACAACCTAATTCTCCTTGCTGTAAAGGATCTATAGCACCGTCTCTGTTCCCAGCCAGTACAGGTTTGCCACAAGCGAGGGCTTCTAAATAGACAATGCCAAATCCTTCCCCTCGACTAGGTAAGGCGAAGACATCACAGAGGTTGTAATGGTCACATAGTTCTTTATCAGGGACAAATCCGGTTAAAGTTACACAATCTGTTAAGCTGAGTTGCTTTACTAAGGCTTGCACACGAGGAAGATCGTCCCCTTTACCGACTAAAAGATAATGCAAGTTAGGTATTTGCTTACGTACCTCAACTAAAGCTTGGAGAATTTGTTCATAGCCTTTGTAGGTGGCGGAAGTACCTAAACGAGTTACGGTGAGAATAATAGGTTGATTGGGTTCTAAACCATAACGCTTTTGTAAGTAAGTGGGTTTGGGTTGAGGTTGAAATTTAGCAGCATCGAAGGTGTTAGGTAATACAGCTATCTGTTGGGGAGAAAGTTGCTGTTCTCTAAGTAAGCGTTTCCGGGTATATTCGCTAACGGCAACGGTTCTATCTGCGTATTTTAAGGCTGCTTGCAAAGACGGATTTTCTAAGTTCCATCCCTCTAAACCATGAACTACTACCCAATAGGGTATTCCTGTTAATTTTTTGAGCCAATAAAGAGCGATCGCATAATTAATATGAGTAGTAATAACTAAAGTGGGGCGTTGTAAAATGCCTAAGATGGTGGTTTGCCAAAACAAGCAGAAACTTTGCCACCAGCGAGGTAAGTTACCTAAACAGTGAAAGTTAGTTTGCCCTAGAAAAAAATTATCTTGAGTTACATAAGAGTCGTATTTGAGAAAGACATCATAGGCAGCCTGGGGATATAAATCCTGGAGAGTTTCTAGAAGGAAACGGGAATAAACCTGTACGCCCCCTTTGAAGTTAAAGATATTAGGGAAAAGTAGGAAAAAGTGCGCCCTTGATTTGCGTTTAAACATGGCTGGTTAGAGAGAGAAAACAGATAGTTGTTAGATAGAGTGACTAAACTCTTCTATGGTCTTCTCGGTTCTAGTCATGATCTTTTATGCACAATTGCCGATTTTGTTACAAAACTAAATTTTAGTCGAGGTTAAGAGTGAGAGATTTTGATTGTAAAGAAATGTATCACGATGCGTAAATAACGACTTACCAAGTAGAGAAGAGGGTAAGACAGTAAATCTGATTTTTTCTCACCAGATAATCAAAATGGCACTACCTGAAAATAAGTCTTCTCGTTCTAGCAATTCCAAAATTCAAGCTTTTATTTTAGAACCAATTCTTACTCCAAGCGGCCTTTTAGATGGCGGTGATGACGGGGTAGACTTAGCCCTCTTTAACCCTGATTCACCAGAAGATGTTAATCCTTTAGCAGAAATATACCAAGATTTTAGCAATGAAGAACTAGAACCGATTAGCTTCTTTGAGGAAATAGAAGCAGATCAAATAACAGAAATAGCCAGTACCTCAGTTCCTAGCTTCGACTCCGGTATCTTTACCGTCGGTGACACCGGGAAAGTAACAGTTGACTTCCTCTTTGACGGTGGTGGTTATGAAGGGGAATTAGCCATCTTCAGTTTAGAGGGGCTGAATCCTGAATCGGAAGACTTTGGCAGTGAAGCTGCTAACCGGGCTTTAAGTAACTCTGAATTAGGCTACATCGTCATCTCCGATGCCACCGACAGGGCAAGATTTTCCGGGGAATTAGGAGAAGCAGATCACAACTCCGGCATTTATAAACAAGGAGATCCTGTGAGCATGAAGCCGGGCGATCGCTTTGGTTTTATGCTCATTCCCAACGGAACAGTAGAAGAGTTTCTCGACAATCCCGACAAGGGTAATTTACGTCCTCTTTTCTCCGTTGCTACAGCTAATCCTGAAGATGCTTTTCATCTGGGGCAAATTGCTGATGTTACCGGGGATGGCAGCACCTTTGTCATGGAAGACTTGCGAGTTGATGGTAAGTCTGATCTGGATTATAACGATATTATTTTCCAGGTGCGTGGGGCAACAGGAGAAGCTGAATTACTAGATAATGTTATTGAAGATGGGCAAGAGTGGCGAGATACTGAATTGGGAGAAGCTATTTTAGAATATGCTAATCCTCAAGTAGATCCTCCCGTTACTGATTATAATTTTCCCACTGAAGACCAACCCCTGATTGGCTTTATTGATACCGGATTTAGCGGTGATAATCCCGACTTAGACTATGAAAAAATTAGTTTAGGAACAGATAAAATTGCCAACGATGCTGACCCTTTGCTAGCTCCAGGAGAGGGTAATGAACATGGTACTCATGTTTTAGGTATTGTCGCAGCCGAGAATAATAATGATATTGGTATTGATGGTATTAATGATGATGCGCCTATTTGGTTAGGAAGGGCTGTTAATTCAGGAAAATGGGCAGAATCTTTAATGGAGTTTGTCGATGCTGCTAAAGAGTCTGGGCAACCTAATGCGATCGCAAACTTAAGCTTTGATCTAACTCAAATTGATATTGATGGTGCAGAAACCACCCGTTATGAGTTTACACCCTCAGAAATAGCAGCATTAGAATATGCCCAGCAAAATAATGTCCTTGTTGCTGTTGCCGCAGGGAATGAAGGAGAAGTAATGTCAGCGTTGGGACAAGCTTCTCAGCAATTTGATAATGTTATTACCGTAGGTTCAGCAGAACAAATTAGTGGTGAAACTTCTGTTTGGCAAGGCTTTGACAAGGCTGAATATGCAAGTTATGGTGAAGGATTAGATATTGTTGCCGATGATTTAGGTTCAATTGAAGGAACTTCCGTTGCTACAGCGAAAGTAACAGGGGCAGCTTCACAAGTTTGGGCTGCTAATCCTGAATTAAGTTATCGTCAAGTGATTGAAATTCTTAAATCTACAGCAACAGATATCAATGAGTTAGGAGAAGATGTAGAAACTGGGGTAGGATTACTCAACATTGCTGCGGCAGTTAGTTTAGCACGAGGAACAACACCGGAAACAAAACAATCAGAACTTCCTTTGATTGAGTTGCCGGACTTAAAAACTTCTAACTTGGAAACCCATCAAGTTGATCAGGATGTAGTTTACCTTGCCAGCAGCCACGGAGAAATTATCCGAGTTAACACTCGCACCTCAGAAGAAACAGTTATCTATCAGGGCAAAACTTTTGCTGATATTGCTACAACCGCTAGTGATGTAATTCTTGGTACAACTGGAGACAGTTTATATTTAGTTGACCCTGTAACAAATAAAGAGAAATTAATTGGTGAATTTCCTGCCAACGTCAAAATTGATAGCCTAACTTTTTCTCCCGAAGGTACACTTTATGGTGCAGATACCAACTTAGGTAAACTTTATTTCCTCTCTCCTCAAACGGCAGAAATGACTGAAATACCTTCTTTGGGTAATGCTGATTTGGGTAACATTGTTTTCAACAATCATCAAATTTTAACTACTACCAACGACCAGTTAGTGACTGTAGACACAATCACAGGGCAATCTGAAGTTATTGGCGATTTAGGTTTTTCCTCTGTTTCTGGACTAGCATTACTCAATGGTACTCTCACTGCTTTTACCTCAGAAGGGCAACGTCTAGAAATTAATCCTCAAACAGGTGCAGCCAAAATTGTTGGAGAAATGACCTCACCAAGTTTTATTAATGGTGTAGCAGATTATCCTAGCAAGAGTGGTATTTTCCTCGGTCAAGCCCCTATTCTTCCTGAACCAGGCAAACTCTTTGCACCTTCTATTAGTGAAAGACCAACTAACCCCAAAAACCCTCAATCTTATGTTTTTCGAGACTCTGACAAAATTAGCTTGCTTAGCCAGGTGGGGAAAGCTGCATTGGGACAAGTCTCAAATCAACCTCCTCAAAATGTAACCGAGGCCTTTAACTGGCTGTATAACCAACGTCATCAAGGTCAATTAGGTTTTCCTACAGGGCCTGTAAGTCGTCGCCAAATTGCAGGGCAATCGGTTTGGCTGCAAGAGTTTACTAAATGGACTAAATCTGGCAATCGCGGCATTATCGTCATGCGGGAAAGTGATAATAACCGCACTGATCATGAAAATGTTGTTTATGGTGTATTTGGCAACCCCCTCAAACGCTGGCGTATCAAAGATATGGGCTTACCCACTGGTAACTCTGGCCTTGCCCTAACATCTCCTTATGGTACAGAAGGCTGGTGGCAGCCTTTTGAAGAGGGAACACTCCATTGGACTAAACCAGATAATGATAGCTATGCTCTCTGGCAAGAATATCAAACAGAATATGAAGCCCAAGGAGGCTCCGGTGGATTTTTAGGTTTTCCCACATACGAACCTAATTCCCTTGGAAGAATGCAAGGGCGCAATTGGGAAATTGGCCACTTTGAAGGCGGCTTTATGTTGTGGAATGCAGGGCTAGGTGCTATTAGCTTTAGTTGGGATGACTATCAAGGGGCTAATGGCGTTGCTTGGCAACTATTTTGGCGAGCCGTTGCTGCTGGTTTAAGCGGTGATCAAATAAGAGCCTTAATGGATGCCTACCGACCTCAAAGTAATGCTGCAACTCAGCTAGTTGGTACTTTACGGCGTAGGGGTGGTCAAGATGGCTGGGGTTGGACTCAGGAGTTCGATGGCTTCGATGGGAAACGAATCCTCATGTTAGAAGATGGGAAAAACGAAGCCTTTTGGGTGAATGGAGACAACTACCGGGAGTATATGGAGTTAGGTGGCCCCGAAGGGCGCTGGTTAGACAGTCGATTTGTTGGTTTGGGTTTCCCACGTTCTAATGAACAGCTTATCAATCGCCCAGATGGCCGTTATGCTACCTGGCAAGCCTTCTCTTCTGGTGATGGTAAAAGTCGTATTCATCATTTGGGACGCAGCGTTGCTACTTGGGGATCAATTGGTGCTACATACACAGATATAGGCGGTGCAGTCCATTGGCTAGGAATGCCAACACGTCGTGAATATTTTGACGGAGAGTATACCATCTCAGACTTTGAAGGTGGTCGTATTGCTTTCCACAGAAACACTGGCTGGATTCAAGTATTACGTCCCTTCTTTGAAGAAGCAACCAGTGGCTCTGAATGGAATACCAGTGTGTATAGTTGGAACCCAGCACAAAGTGAACCACCAGGGGATTTGCAGAACCTAGTGAAACTTGCTGTACTTAACCTTGGCTCTCATAACCGCAGCGATGGTAAAAAAGGTATTCAGTTTGATTCGGGACAAGGTTCACCGAAAGGGGATTCTCGCTTACCTCAAGACCACTTTGCACTCCGTAGCTACACCCATGCTTACTTTGAGGAGGGTAAGAAGTATAAAGCAGTGGTACGAGGGGATGATGGCTTCCAGCTTTTTGCTAAACACCATAGCCTACCTGACAATGACCCGAATAAATGGGTCTACTTTACACCTGAAAATGAGTGGCAGTCTGCCTATGGAGATCATAAGGTAGTTGAGTTTACTGTACCGAACAGTGGTTGGTACGATTTTCACTATCATCTTTATGAAGGTGGTGGCAACGCTTATTTTGATTTGTCTTGGGAGGAAGCTTTTTCTCCTAAAGAAGGTCATGTTAACTCTAATGTTGGTAATATTCCTCTTAATTTCCGCGACCGGCCTTCTTTAGATAGTTCTACCATTATTGGCAAGTTGCCTCAAGGGACTACGGTGAAAATCCTGGAAAAAGTTCCTGGTGGTATTTATCAACCAGGCGATCGTACCGATTGGTATAGGATTGAGGCTAACAATAAGACTGGTTATGTAGCTGCTTATTATATAAGTGAAGGTAGTGGAGATAGTGGTGGAGGTAATAGTGGATGGCAAAATCCACTAGATCCGGGAACATATACAATTCTTCCAGGCGGTGAGTTTGGCGCACGTGGTGGCTCACACTATGGTATTGACTTATCTACTTGGCATAGTAATCCATATGTCCGTGTCAAAGCGGCACAACCAGGTAAAGTTGTCGAAGTAGGAAATCATCCAAACGGATGGGGAAATTTTATTCGCATTCGACATGGCAATGATTTTCAAACAGTGTATGCACATCTGTCCCAAATTGATGTCAGCGAAGGTCAATTAGTGAGTGGTGGACAAAAAATTGGCAATGTTGGCAGTACAGGTAATTCATCGGGACCTCATTTACATTTTGAGATTTACGTTCCTCCATTCCGTTGGCCAACAGATACTCGTAACCCCCGGAACTACCTGCAATTTTAGTGTGTAATCACTAGTCCAATCTGTAGGAACAACCCGTTGACATAATCTCAATCATTTTGGGTCGCCTCCCCCACCAATAAACCCCGCAAGGGCGACCCAATTTTATCGGTTTGTGGGGTACGAAAATAACCTAGGCGGGTCGCCCCTACACCATGATTTGGATGATGGGAATATTTTTAAATGCGATCACATATCCCCAATCAACAATCCCCAATTTTATCGGTTTGTGGGGTACAAAAATAACCTAGGCGGGCCGCCCTTACGATATGATTTGGATGATGGGAATTTAGGAGCGATCGCACAACCCAAAACAATCGTAGAGACTATCTTTAGTAACCTATCAATTAATCACACTAGGTCGCCTTCCCCACAGATAATTCCTATCGATTATGTTAGCTACATTTCAAATATAATAGACATTTGTGAACAATAATACTTAAATTATTAAAACCAAAAATATGTCACATCAACTAACTATTAACTACCCAGAAACATTTCCTGATGCCTTACAACAAACCAGGCAACAATTTGAACAAGAAGCAAAATGGGCAATGGCTGTTAAGCTTTTTGAAATGAAACGTCTCTCTTCTGGCATGGCAGCAGCATTAATCGGCATTGATAGAGTCTCATTTTTGCTTAATTTACATCGTTACGGTGTACCGATGATTGATCTTAGTGAAGAAGAATTATTAACCGATTTAGCCAATGCCTGAAACTGAAACAATTGTGATTAATACTGGACCACTAATTGCTCTTGTAGCTGCTTTAGGGGACTTAGAAGTATTACAATCTCTCTACACCCAAGTATTGGTTCCTTATGAAGTCTGCCAAGAAATCCTCGTTGGTGGTTCTAGTGGTTTTGCTGTAACAGAATTTGCCGCAGCAACTTGGCTACGAAAACAGCCAACTTCCTTAAATATTTCCCCTTTATTACTCAATACCCTTGATTCAGGGGAAGCGGCAGTCATTCAATTAGCCATGAATGAAAATATCCAAACTGTCTGTATTGATGAAGCAGCAGGTAGGCGAATTGCTAGATTAAGTGGACTTTCTGTTACAGGTTCAATTGGTATTTTGCTACGTGCCGAACGAGAAGCTTATCCTGTTTCGATACCCCAAGCTATTTCTCAGATGCTCAACCAAGGAATTAGGTTGAGTCAGACTGTGATTGATTTTGCTCTCAAACAATCTACTAAAGGTAATTCTGGTAATTAATTTGCGATCGCTTACTACACGGATAATTCCCAAAAAGGGCGACCCAATTTTATCGGTATGTGGGGGACAAAAACAACGGAAGCGGGTCGCCCCTACGTCATGATTTTGATGATGGGAATATTTTTTAATTGCGATCGCATATCCCCCGCCAATAAACCCCGAAAGGGCGACCCAATTTTATCGGTATGTGGGGGACAAAAACAACGCAGGCGGGTCGCCCCTACACCATGATTTGGATGAAATATTTTTTACCACATTTGTGATACCTACGGTGGGCTTTGCCTACGCACTCCCCAAACTTAGTAAGCAAACTGTTTATATTCCAATGGTTATCTGTCAATTGATCAGATGCGATCGCAAAAATCCCGTAGAAGCAATCTAAAATACCCTAAATTAGATTAATCATCCCTCAAACAACTTGCACTAACAGCTAATGACAATGAAGACTATCTCTATTCAACTTCCAGAAACTGTATTTTCTGCCCTAAGAAAAAGTCCTGAAGAATTTGTACGTGAAATGCAAATTGCTGCTGCTGTTAAGTGGTATGAATTAGGAGAAATATCTCAAGCAAAAGCTTCAGAAATAGCTGGTTTAACTCGTACTGAATTTATTCAAGCCTTGGCACGTTATAAAGTTGATTTTATGCAATACACACCAGAAGAACTTACCGAGGAAATGATGAATGTTAGTTAAGAAAGTTGTTATTAACTCTTCTCCACTCATCGTTCTTTTCAAAAGCCAACAAGCCGAGCTTTTGCCACAGCTTTTTTCTGAAATATTAGTACCAATCGCCGTTTGGAATGAGGTGACTGCATCAGGAAAAAGTGACCTATCTACAGTACAACTACCCAATGTTTCTTGGGCGCGAAAGGTAGACATTGCTAATGTCGCTCCAGAAATAGTAGCCTGGGATTTAGGAAAAGGTGAATCAGAAGTTTTGAGTTTGGCTTGGAAAAATCCTGATCATGTTGCCATTGTTGATGACCGCGCAGCACGTCGTTGTGCCAAATCTTTAGCTATTGTCACCATTGGTACTGGAGGTTTGTTACTTCTAGCAAAACAAAGAGGTTTAATCTCTGTAGTGACTCCCAGACTTCAAGCTTTGCGAGATGCAGGTTTATGGTTATCAGACTCTCTGTTCAATCTTCTCAAACAACAGGCTGGCGAGTAAGACAATTCGCATCAATCAAAACCTCGTAGGGGCAACCCGTTGTATAACCTGACCTAAAAACAAATCATCTTGGGTCGCCCTCCCCACCAATAAACCCTCCACAAAAAAATCTACCATGTCCAAGCTAACCACCTTATTCCTTCTCGCTACAACAATCCTTTCTGCTTCTCCTCTACAAGCGCAAATCACTCCTGATACCACACTAGGACAGGAAAACTCACAACTTATCAACAACGCAGAAATTAAAGGCTTACCAGGGGAACTAATCACTGGCGGCGCTATTCGCGGTAGCAATCTTTTTCACAGTTTTAGTCAGTTTAATGTTGGAGAATTGCAACGGGTTTACTTTGAAAATCCGGCAGCAATCACTAATATCTTAACCCGCGTAACTGGTAACAATCCCTCAGAAATATTAGGGACTTTAGGGGTTGACGGTACTGCAAATTTGTTTCTTATTAATCCTAATGGTGTCTTCTTTGGGGAAAATGCTCACTTAGATATTGCAGGGTCTTTATTTGTTAGTACTGCTGATAGTTTGTTGCTAGAAAACGGTGCAGAATTTAGTGCTACAAATCCTGATGTGCCTCCATTGTTAACAGTTAATTTACGTCCTGGTTTGCAGTATGGGAATAATATTCCCCGTGCCAAAATAACTAATCGAGGTAAGTTGATTGCGGGGGGCGATTTGACCTTGGTGGGGCAGGATTTAGATTTAACTGGTGAAGTGCAAGGTGGTGGTGATGTTAATTTAGTCGCTACAAACGAGGTTAAGATTAGGGATAGTAATACTGCTCCTTTTATTGCTGCTGCGGGGGAAGAGTTGTTAGTGCAGGGTGATGAGAAGGTGGATATTTTTGCCCTGAATCATAGTGATAGTGGTTTGTTTGCTGGGGGAGATTTAACTTTGCGTTCTGATAATGCTGTAGGTGGTGATGCTCATTATTGGAGTGGCGGCAACTTTCGAGTTGAGAAATTAGACGGGAGTTTAGGAGATTTGTTTAGTCCTGATGACCCCATTGTTAGAGCGAGTGGTGATGTTAGTCTTGGTGCTTATGTGGGAGCTTCTTTGCATATTTTAGCTGGCGGTAGTGTCAATATTACAGGTGATGTAGATATTATTGGAACGGATGCAGTTAATTCATTGCAAGAAAGCATTACTCTTTCTGATCAGACAACAGTGGTCAATGTTGATGGTGGTGCAGAAAGGACATTAGATATAAGGGCTGGCACTACGGCATTTAACCCACAGGGAACCCAAGGTATCGTACCAAATATCTTTATTACTCCTGGTGCAGGAACTAGTGCCGATATTACAGTAGGAGGTGAAGTTACCAGTCGTAATGGTTTGGTTTTGCTGACGAATCAATATCAACCCAATGGATTGGCTGGAGATATTGTCATTAGTGAAGAAATTAATACTGCTGGCATTACTGGTGATGGTGGACAAGTTGTTGTTGATTCGCGGGGGGATATTCAATTTATAGGTTCAGGTTCTATTAATCCTACAACTAATAATAATCTAAATGTGCTAGGACTTGAAATTAGCGGCGATATAACACTTCTTGCTGATAGCGCGATTACTCTTGAGAGTGGCAGCAATGTAGTTACTAGTTTTACCCTTAACGCTGCTAAAAGTGGTGATATAACAGTGAAAGCAAACTCTCTTCTTTTAAATGAAGGTGCAAGACTCGGTAGTGTTACCGGAGGCGATGGACAAGGCGGAGATGTAAATATTACAACTTCTGATTTTGTCGAAGTACTTGGTAATCCTTTAGGTTTAAGCTTTCTAGTTGCTTACAACACTAACTTACCTGGTAATACCAATGCTTCAGGTTCAGCAGGGAATTTAACGATTAAAACTGGTCGTCTTTCAGTTATTGATGGAGGAGAAGTTTACACTAGGGCAGAAGCCGTAGGACGAGGGGGAGATATGACTATCATTGCTAAAGATTTGGTAGAAGTTACTGGGGCGCAGGGGCTGGGTAATGAAAGCGCTCTTTTTGCTGGGAGTAGAGATATTGGAGGCGATTCAGGGGATATTTTTATTCAAACTAAGCGCTTAGTGGCAGAAAGAGGAGCGCAAATAAGTGGCAATACTGAGTTCGGCACTTCAGGGGCAGCAGGGAATCTTACTATTATAGCTGATGAGTCTGTTGAACTAGATAATCCTACAGCTTATCCTGGTGGACTACCCACAGGAATCTACACATTTACTAGTAATGACAAAGATGGTGGAGAACTTATCATTGAGACAAAAAGATTTACAGTACGGGGAGGAACTTCTGTGTCTACAGGTACTGATACTAGCGGAAATGCTGGAGATTTGATAATTAAAGCTTCTGAGTTTATGGAAGTCAGTGGAGTGTCACCTATTAATGGGGGTGCAAGTAGAGTACGTGCAATCACTTCAAATGTAGGTGATGGTGGAGACATCAGAATCACTACCGGGAGTTTGACAGTAAAAGATGGAGGTAGAGTATCTGCTGAATCTACTGCTAGTAGTACTGGTAAAGCAGGTACTTTAACAGTTGAAGAGGCTGATTTAGTTGAAGTTATAGGAACTACGCCTGATGGTCAAAATCCTAGCGAGTTGTTCTTAGATTCAGAGGGTACTGGTAATGCAGGAAGTTTCAATATTAATACCAGAAAATTGCTTGTACAAGGTGGCGGACAAGTTTCTGCAAATACTTCTGGTAGAGGACAAGCAGGTATTTTAAACGTTGATGCTTCTGAATCAGTGGAAGTAATCGGCACTTCATCTGATGGCCAATTTCGTAGCCAATTGATCTTTGACTCTTCTGGTTCGGGCAATGCAGGAATTTTAGACATTGCCACCAGAAGATTACTCGTACAAGCAGGGGGCCTTGTTTCTGCTAAAACTTCTGGTTCAGGACAAGCAGGCATTTTAAACGTTGACGCGGCTGAATCCGTTCAAATTGCTGGCATTTCTGGGAATGGACAAAACCGCAGTGAGTTACTTTTTGACTCTTCTGGTACTGGCGATGCAGGAGAATTAACTGTCAACACCTCCCAACTATTCATTCAAGACGGGGGACAAGTTTCTGCTACTACCTCTAGCCTTGGTTTAGGTGGAACTCTGGACGTTGATGCTGCTGATTCTACCGTTATCAGTGGTACAAACGGTCAATTTAACAGTCGTCTTATCTTTGAAAGTAATGGCGCTGGTGATGCTAGGGGTATTACCCTGAATACAGGAGACTTAACTGTAGAAAATGGGGGACAAATTACCGTCGGTGGTACTGGTGCAGGGGAGTCTGGTAATTTAGATATTACTGCTAATCGTATCTTTCTCGCCAACCAGGGCCAACTACAAGCAACCACCCAAGCAGTCCGAGGGGGAAATATTGGCCTCCAAGTACGAGATTATATTCTGATGCGTTTTGGAAGTGAGATTTCTGCTGAAGCTTTTGGAGTTAGTGATGGAGGCAACATCTTTCTGCTAGATACACCTTTTGTGATTGCCATCCTCTCAGAAAATAGTGATGTGGTTGCAGGTGCAGAATTAGGACAAGGTGGTGCTATTTTTGCCCCTAATACGAAAGCCTCATTTTTCCGAGAGTTTAATGGGTTCAGGACTCCGGAAAGTGATTTTACTGCTGATTCTCAAATTCCCGGTTTGGAAGGCGTTGTTGATGCTCAAAGGTTAGACCAAACTACAGAACCTTTTCCAGAAGATTTTCAGGAACAAGAAGTGACACAAGCCTGTCAAGCAGGCCAAAACTCTGAGAATAGGGGACGTTCTACCTTTATCAACAGGGGAAGGGGAGGTTTACCACCACAACCGAATGCACCTTTAGGAGGCAGCAGCATTGAGATAGAGTTAAATAATTTTCCGCAACGGGAAGAGCAAAGTGAGGTTGAAGATGAGGATGCTACAAATAAGATTAAAAATCCTGTTGTGGTTACAGAAAACAATGAGTTTGGTTGTGGTTTAGAATTTCATTCCTACCCATAACTATCAACCTTTTGTAGGGGCGACCCGTTGACTCTCCCTCAGCAACCAACAAGTACATCGAATTAGGTCGCCCGCCCTACCAATAATCCCTGAAAAGGCGACCCATTTTTGCAAGTTTGTGACAAACAAAAATAATGCAAACGGGTCGTCCCTACCATGAAATTATTAATTTTTACCACGACTTAGAAGTTTTTTCTTACTGAACAAAGCCAAGCTAACGGCTACTAAACCGAGTAAGCCAGAAGGTTCAGGGGCTGTTTCTTTGTCTTCTTCAGGGACTTCTTCACAGTAACCCTTGTCACAAATACCAGATTTATTAAATCTGAAAGCAATAGTATGCTCACCTTCACCAAAATCATAACCTGATGCTTGCAGTTCTTGATTGTTGAGGTAAGTTAACCCAGTTACAAAATTACCAGAGGCAATGGTATTTAAGCTTTGGTTTTGGTCAAAATAAAGGGTGTCAGCAGGCAAATCTCCTAAGCTGGGGCCGCAACCAGGGCCTTGACAACCGTATTGCCTAACTCGCTCATTATAGGCGACAATACCAGCAAAGCCGTCATTAATATCTGTGGTGCTTGTGGCTGTGACATTGCTATACAAGCCAACTTGGTCTACAAAAGAATCATTACTAGGAGCAAACTTAACCCCAAATAGATTGCCTTCATTGCTAGCAGTGGTAAAGTCTTTGTCAGTGAAGTTGAAAAATAAATCTCCCCAACCAATATTACCATCCTCTGCTCCATCACTATCTGTTCCGCTTAAAGGTAAGTTCGCATTAATGGCAACCCAAATATCATCTTCTGTTTCCCGCAATGCCAGGGTGTAAATTTCGTAGACATTACCACCAACATCAAAATTATCAACACCGTCGTTAGGAGAATCGATAGCATACTGCCAAGGATAGTCAAAAAAGTCATCTTCCCCATCACCTACAATGATACCAACACCATCGTTAATACATTCGGTAAAGACATTAGCTACATTCCCTTGGCTTAGAGCTTTCAGCGTGGCTGCTTCTGCTGGTACATCTGCTATAAGAGTGATACCAGAAATAGTGGTTAATCCCAGTAAACAGGGAATTAGTTTTTGGGCAGTAGGTAGGCTAGGACAGTTCATGAATGTTTCTCCTGGTAATTCAAGCTGAGGTATGCAGTATTTGATTAATAAAAACCTCATCATAGTTACTTACTTCTCAAAGATCAGGATCGCTTTTTATGCAAAGAAGCCGATTTTTTAATATTTGTTTACATTGATGATATATTGCTAGAAAAGTAACTACAGAAGGAAATTAAAAAGGACTATAAATAACCGAAAAATGCCACCCTTGTTCCTGCCAAGTATTTTCTGAACTATCAACACTAATCAGAGGAATACCCCAGGCTAAACTGAAAGCTAAATTATCCCCCTGTTGCCAGCGCAAACCCAAGCCTACCGAAGCTAAACTATGATTATTCAATTCCCGACGTTGCCCTTGATTCTTCGAGTTATTCCAAACTGTAGCAAAGTCAGCAAAGGGAGTTAACTGCAAAACGCTATCCCAGTCAGATACCCGTAAAACCGGCCAACGTAGTTCCCCAGAAAGGGTAGCAGCATTATCAGCGAGTAATAAATCCTGACGATAACCTCTCACGGTGTTTTGTCCACCTATTCCGAACTGTTCTAAGCTTAATAAAGCTTGGTCAGCAATTTGCAAATTTCCTTTGACTATTAACAAGGTGTCTGGTGCAAGCAACCGTAGCCATTGCCCTTGTAAACGCCAGGAGAAAAACAAGCTATCAGGTTCACCTTCGTTGATTGTGGTATCAAAAGTCCCTACTCCCAGATTAAACTGCGATCGCAACGCCACAACTTCCCTTTCTCCTCGGTTTACCCATTCCTGGAAAAAACGTAAAGCGGAGACACGGACACGCCCTTGGTCGTCAGCGCCTACAGAAAGAGGTGTAGGAATGCCTAAAAGAGAACTTTCACTTTCTTGCCGTGAAGCAGTTAAACCGAGGCTGATTTCTTCTGTTGGACTACGTTTAACGGGTTGTTGCAGAGTGATTTCGTAGTAGCGAGAGTCTGATTCAATATCGAGGATGGCAAAAGGGTCTTCAATTACATTACTGGAGGTTATACCATAGGCAATGCTGATGCTGCCATTGCGGGGATTTATGGGTAATTCATAGCTAAAATCTAAGCTATCGCTACCTTCGCTGTGGTAGTAACCCAGGCGCAGAGAGTCCCCGAAACCTAGTAAGTTTCCTTCGTTGAAACTTAAGCCTAAACGATTAGTTCCCACGCTAGGGGAACGTTGATTGTTGTAACTAAACTCAGTGTGAAAACTATCAGCTTCGGTTATTTGAATATCGAGAATACTTTGCCCAGGGCGAGGACTCTCAGATAAACCAGCAATAACATTGTCTATTAAAGGGTCACTACGCAATAGCTGCAAAGCTTCTAAGAGTTTTTCTTGGTTAAGGGGAGTTGTGGTAGCACTTTCTAAACGACTGCGGATGTAGTTAGCATTGAGTCTTTTTGTGCCAATGACTCTAATTTCTTCTACTTCTCCCTCAACTACTTGAATGATTAAGATTCCTGCCCCGATATCAATTTGAGAAACATAAGCCCCCGAAGTCAGATATCCTTGCTGGAGGTAATAGTTTTCAATAGTCAAAGGTACTTGCTGAAGTTCAGGTAGGGATAGAGATTTGTTGAGGAATGGGGCGGTAATTTCCTGTAATTGGGCTTGAGTGAATACTGTACTACCTTGCACTTGGATTTGCTTGACTTCAAAGGTTTCTAGTGTTGGGAGAGGTTGAGTTTCAGGTAGAGAAGGAGTGGGTAGTGTAGGGAATATATCTTCTAGGGGAGGTAGCTTTTGTGGAGATTCTAAGGGTTGAGGACGGGTAGAAGGAGGTTCTATTTCTGGTGGTGGCGGGTTTTGGGCTAAGCAAAAGGGGGTAGCGAAGTAGCTAGTTAATAGCAAAGTAAATAAACGGAAAAGAAAATACTTAGCTGCAAAGCAAGTTTTCATATTTATCTGGTATATACACCAGGAGTATTGTACAGATTTTTACTTGCAAAATTCGCTTTTTTATCAACTTTTGTAAATAATCTCGCTCTTTGGCATAAAATTGCCCGCTATAACCAGAGAAGAGAATGAGTACTAATTAAATAGATCATTATGGTCAAACAACATCTACTTTTTCCTATTTCCTTTTCTTTTATCAGTACTAGGATTTCTTCCTTGATCTATTTGTTATTGCCTTTTGCTTTGACAGTTTCTTCTACTTCCGTAGCGGCTTTTCCTAGGCAGTTTTTGGTAGCAGAAGCATTGTCAACAGATAGTTTACAGCCGCTAGAATCTAGTGAACCGAAGAATTGGGAAAATCAGGGTAAAGTGCAGTTTAGCAAAGGTAGGACTGAGGAAGCTTTGCGAAGTTGGCAACTGGCGGTTGAACAATATGCCCAAGCAGGGGATGATTTGGGGTTACATCGCAATCTAGTTTATCAGGCGATCGCACTTCAAGATTTGGGGTTACACACTGAAGCCGTCAAAACTCTTATTCCTGCTTTGGTTTATTGGCAGCAGCAAGAAGATTCGGAGATGAAGGCTACCAGTTTGCGGGTGATGGCTGATCTTTTGTTGGTGACAGGAGAGGTAAAGAATCCTCAATTACAGGAATTTTTAGCTCAGTTTCGACCTCAACAAAGTGATGAGAAAGAGGAAAATTGGAGTCATTTTAAACAAGCAGAAGCTTTGCTGCAAGAAAGTTTGAAAATATCTTCAGAGGGTTCGTTTAGTTATAATCAATCCCTCCTCAGTTTAGGTAATACAGCCAGGGCAGCTTACTCTCACTGGCAAGACAATTATCAGCGTGTTCCTACACCTAAAGATTTAGAGAAAGCTAATGCAAAGTTTAATAAGGCAGTAGATTACTATCAACAAGCTACAAATTCCTCCAATCTAACCCTTAATTATAAAGCAACATTAAATCACTTTAATTTACTAATTGATGCTCAAAAATGGTTACAAGAAATAGAAAAAGAAGATAACTTGAATCGACGTACTCGAAAAGTAAAACAACAATTTAGCCAAGAAGTTGAGCCACAATTGCAGCAAATGAGTACAGATTTGCCTAAGATTATTGCTGGAATTGAGAGATTAGAAACCGGACGAGATAGCCTTTATGTACAACTGAATTTAGCTAATAGTTTAATGGAGTTACCAGATGGGAAAGAATATATTTCTAATGCTCTAAACTTGTTAACCAAAGCTGTTGAAATTGCCCGTAATTTAGGAGATTCTCGTTCTGAAGCTTTTGCTTTGCAATATTTAGGTAAATTGTATGCTAGTAATGGTCAGTTAGCAGAAGCGCAGCAATTAACGCAACAGGCATTTCAGTTAGTAGAAAACAAGCAAGCTGAACAAGAGATTTATGGGGCGGATCTTAGTTATCAAACTCAGTGGCAACTAGGAAAAGTCTTACTTGAACAAGTGGAACAAGAGAGTGCGATCGCCGCTTATGAGAATGCTATTGAAAGTTTAGATAAAGTAAGAAAAGATTTGTTATATCTCAACAATACTGACCTCAGATTTAGTTTTCGCGATGATGTTGAACCAGTTTATCGAGAGTTGGCTGATTTATTGTTGCAAGCAGCTAAACAAGAAGAAGATAACCCAGATTCAACCGCAAGACAGACCTATCTAAAAAAAGCTGTCGCTGTCATGGAACAGTTGCAACTAGCGGAATTAGAAGACTATTTGCGTTGTCAGTTGCAAAATGGCGATCACGTTTCTATTCAAGAAGTTGTTGACAAAGATAACTTGCCCGTAGCAGTTATTTATCCGATTATCTTTGCTGATCGTTTAGAAATTATCGTTAAGCTACCTCAAGAGTCAGAGTTAAAAACTTATACTACCAACATTACTGCTGGAGAACTAGAGAATTTAGTTGAGAAAGTACAAACAAATATCAAACAAAAAAGGGCTGCTAATAATGCCTCATCTTTTCAGGATTTATATAGACTTATTCTCAAAGATATCGACTTAGAATTACAAAATCATTCAGTAGAAACATTAGCTTTTGTTTTAAATGGCTCCCTGCGAAGTATTCCTCTATCTACTCTCCATGATGGAGAAAAATATTTAATTGAAAAATATAGCTTAGCTTCCAGCTTAGGCTTACAAATACCAGAAGATACACAAACTATTAATCAGGATACCTTACTATTAGCCGCAGGAGTTAGTAAAGAAAATCTTGATGCTCCTGCTTTACCTTACGTTAGAGATGAATTAATAGAAATCGCTAAATTTATGTCAAATAGTAAAATTCTTGAAAACGAGGATTTTACGACAGCTACTTTGCAACAACAAATAGAAACTAAACCTTTCTCCATAGTTCATATTGCTACCCACGGTATTTTCAGTTCTCGCCCTGAAGAAACTTACCTGATGGCTTCTGGAGAAAAAATTAATTTAACTCAATTTGATAATCTAATTAGAAACCAGACAGAAATTAACACCACCGCCGTAGAATTGTTAGTATTAAGTGCGTGCGAAACTGCTAATGGTGACAAACGGGCTGCGTTAGGTATGGCCGGTGTAGCAGTGCAAGCTGGGGCCCGTAGTGCTGTTGCTTCTTTGTATCTAGTTAACGACCAATCCACTTCTATACTAATGGGAAAATTTTACCAAGAGTTAGGGCCGCAAACCCCATCAGATGAACGGTTGACTAAAGCTGAAGCCTTGCGTAGCGCCCAGTTAAGCTTATTAGACAAAGGAGGTGACTATAGTAAACCTTACTACTGGAGTCCTTTTATTTTAGTGGGAAACTGGCGTTGATAGTTGACCCCCATTGCTGAAAAGGTATAATCCCCACCAACTACTGGGTTATAATAAGCTAGCTTTACCAAAACTGCCCTTAAGCAATAGTTGTAGACAAGAGTTTATGGTTCAAACTCCTTCTTCCCCGGTAACTTTATATCCTGATTCTGACGGTAAACCCATGGCTGATAATACAGAACAGTATCAATGGATTGTCCGTCTAGTTACCAATCTCAAGTATTTACTAAAAGATGAACTTGCTTTCGTAGCAGGAGATTTGCTGTGGTATCCTGTGGAAGTGAAAGAACCACCTGCACCGTGTCAAGCACCAGATGCGATGGTAGTTTTAGGTCGTCCCCAGGGATATCGAGGCAGCTATAAACAATGGCAGGAAGAACAGATTGCCCCACAAGTTGTCTTTGAAATTCTCTCCCCCAGCAACACTCGTCGAGAGATGGCAGAAAAACAGAAGTTTTATGAAAATCATGGGGTTCTAGAAGCCTATTACTACGACATTCAACGCCAGGATTTCTGGGGCTTTGTACGTCAACAGAGCAATGAGGTTTATACTTTAGTTACTGCGTTGTATTTGCCTTGGACATCTCCCCTGTTGCAGATTCGCTTTGAACTATTTGAGGATGGGTTGTCGGTCTTTTATCCCAATGGTGAGCCATTTACTGAACCCGAAGTAAGTTTGCTGGAGCGAGATCAAGCGCGAGTAGAGCGAGATCAGGCTCGTTTACAAGAAGAGCAAACCAAAGCTAAACTGAACCAAGCCCTAGAGAAGCTTCGAGAGTTAGGCATTGACCCTGATACTCTCTAGGACTGAATAAGAATGGTGCAAATACAACCTAGTCTGTTTGTAACTCCTATTCCTCTATTGGTTGGCAGCAGTTTACAATCGGTTCATTAACAAAGTCTTCTAATCCCATTTCTTCAAGGAAGGTTCGCCATTGCTGTTGCTTCTGAGGACTTTCTGCAAGGTTGGCTATGTCCGTGAGGCGATCATAAACAAACTCAGCTTCGGGAATTTGACTATCATCGCTTCTTTGTATCCAAGCACTGGTTTCATCCGTTTTAGATGTTGCGCTAGAGTCACAATTAGCTTCAACAAATAAGTACCATCGATACCATTCTCCTTTGACAAGAGGCTTTTCAGTACTAGGTAGACCAAAGCTAATAATACCTGTAGTATTTGGCTTACTTAGGTTTATGTCTTCGACGATGATGTTATCTTGTTCATCTCGCAACGAAAAAGTTATCTTCTTGATTAAGTCTGCTTCATAAGGAATATAAGCCCGAAAAGTAGGATGTTCCTTGCGAGTGAAACCCCAACGCCATTCAGTTGTTTTAGAGTGTGGTTCTATTAATACTAAAGATTTAAAAGGTGGTTTTGGTTTGAGAATATCACAAGGAGTACGAGTACCTGTACTGATGGGATGTCCTTTTGATGTTCCTTGTCCTGTATCCTCTGTAAGAAAAAGAGGTTCCCACCAGTTTAATTCATAGGGAAGTTTAGTTAATCGAGATTTAATTACTCTGGCTTCTACAATATTTGTGTTGATTAGTAGAAAGATAACTACTAAAGGAAAGCTTGAAAACTTAGTAAACAAATTGTTGAACATCATATTGAACGAGATTTTTGTAAATTAATAATTGGAAGCACTACAACAGCAGTGACAAATAAAGCTAAAACTGAAGGAATTAAAGGAACCCAAAAGCCCTGAGTTAATAAATAAAAACAAGCTCCGTATAAGGAAGCTAAAGATATAGTTACTGCTACTGACAAATTAAACTGAGAACGTAAACACAAAGTTAAAATACCTCCTAAAGAAGACCAAATACTTATCCAGATAAAGTCTAGCCACGTAGGCCAGAAAGTAATTAAAGGTTGGTTATTGAGAACTCTACTGAGAAGCTGACTAACCATTTGTGCTTGAAGAATTACACCAGGCATTTTCTGGTTATAAGGGGTCTGGTACTTGTTATTAGGTAAGCTCCTATTTGAACCGATCAAAATTAGCTTGTTTCTTATCTTTGAAGGGATAACTTTGTCTCTTAAGATGTCTTCTAAGGTAACTGTTTCTGCTACTTCTAAAACAGAACGATAAGACCGATAATTAATAATTGACTTATATCCCCAATTATCATCATCGCTATTTCCATAAATCCCTGGATTGTAGCGTAAGTTAGGAATTAAAGTATTGCCTATATATAAACTATCATTAGAGTGTTCTGGAAGCTTAATTACTGGATGCGAAATACTTTCCTGTTCCAAATATGCTTCTACTAACTTAAGGGTAATAGAAAAAGATGCCGAACAAACTGACGTTGCAGGTGTATCCATAAACAAGATGGAACGGCGGATTACATTGTCGTCATCACTTATACCATTAGCAAACCCCAAACGCTTTTTTGGTAAAGTAGGAGGAGGTAAAAATCCCCTTTCTCCATCCCCTAATTCATCTACATTACAGATGCCATAAAGAACTTGGCTTTTTCTAAAACGTTCTTTAAGCTCCGGGGATTCTGGTTCATAGTCAGGAGGATCGAGGAAGATCATTAAACCGATTGCCCGTGGTTGATAAGATTCTAACTTGGTTAAAAGTTCCTCTAATGCAGATTCAGAAATTGAGGAATCTGGCTTTTTACCTTGTTGTTCGGGGAGGTGTTGATCTGCGTCCGTTATTCCTACTACTAAAATACGAGGATCAGGCCCCTGGTCTTTCCTTTGCTGCATCAGGTGATCAAAAGCTTTTAACTCTAAAGGTTTAAAAACAGACTGCGATCGCAACCCAACAATACAGCTAGTAACAATCAAACTTGTCAACAAAACAGCTTGCAAACCCCGTCGCCAAGAAAAAACCTGCTTCGCTACTTTTGATTTGTTAACTCCTTTTAACTCTTCCCAAGTCAAAGGATTTTCACCAATGTTTTGAAAAATTACTGGCAACCAAGTAGCACAAGGGAAATCTTCCTCTAACCAATGCAGTTGTTCCCTTGCTTCCCTTGCTGCTAAATAAAAGGGTTTGCCTCTAGAAAAAGCACTGAGAAAATATTTGAGAAACTGTTGTGCAACCTTATCTGGCACTAACTCCCGCATCACAATCATTTGGGGAATGTTGATGTCATCTAAACGTTTTGCTAAGCCTAAACCATCGCAGGAGTTGAATATAGCTAATTTTAGCCCGTTGTTAACTGCTTTTCTTAAAGCGTGCCACAACTCATCAATGGTCAAACTCTCCTCATCATTGAGATAAATTTTTCCCTCATCATTCTCGGTAATACTATGTCCGGCAAAAAAGATAATATCCCAAGGTTGTTCCCACAAACTATCATTAATATCTTTCCGTTTCGGTTGTACTAAAAATAGAGGCTCATCAGCCCCTGGTAAACTTTGCAACAACCGTTTATCTGCTTCGAGGTTAATACCTTCACTATGTCCTAAAATCGCTAGAATACGAACCTTAGATTGCTTTTTTCTGGCAGTAACTTGTTGCGGTTTACTAAACTTAGTTCCTCCGTAACCTACTTCTGCTTTGATATAATCAGCAAAGAATTGCCACTTTTCCCAAGGAAGTTTCAAAACGTTCGTATCATCAGTACGAATTAAAAAGCGGATTATTTCTTCGGGGCTTAATACTGTACGTAAATAGTTATTTATTTCACTAAATTCTGGTGCAGCCAGCCATTGATTAAAACTTTCTTTAAGCTCTTGGGCTGATTGTTTAACAGACTCGTTAACAGAACCACTATAAGTAACTTTTTTGATTTTAATACGTGCAGGAGAACCAATTTTACGATAATTTTCTAACCAATGTTCCTGCAACTTTCCTACTAGTTCTGGATTAGCAGGCAAATTTCCTTGTAAGTCCCCAAAACGATGACCTTCTTGATCTATTTCTAAAGTTACACGAAAACCCTTCTCGTGCAAATCACCATCTAACTTTAATATTACAAATCTACTCATAACCTGGCTTACCCTGGTAGTTGCAAACTTTAACTAAATCAAAAATGTTTCAGTGATACTAAAATTATCTAAGACAACTTTAACGCTAAACTTCTCTCCCTTTTCTCCACTAAATTCAACTTCAATTTGCTTAGTAGTTTTTGCTTTAGTTTGTACTACCGGATCTCCTGCCTCACTCAAAATGATCAACTGCAAGTCTTGAGGTAAATAAGTGCTGCCTTCTAAAGGAAAAATCTTAATTGAAATAGTAGATTCTAATGACTCTTTTAAATCTGTGCTAACGACCAGAGCCACTTTTTGGGATGCTTTTTCTAGTTTAATGAATTTAATTCCTGCTCCCAACGTTGTCTGTTCAGATTGAGGTTGAGGAGCTATTAAGGTAGGACTTCTGAAGCTGAAACCCGGTTCAAGATTCTGCTCCTGAAAGTATTCCTGTAGAGACTGCCAACCTGCTGCGAAAAGATTATCTGCCCATTCCCTGAGCTTAATGATAGAAGGTTGTAGTTTTCTTGTACTTGGGATAAGTGTTAGTTTTTCTAATAACTCTTCTAATGGTAGTAAATCAGTAAGTAGTAAATTTTCTTTCCTGACTTTAACAGCGAAACCTTGCAAAATTGCTTGAGTTAAATCCTCATTTAATTTAACAACAACATAACCAATTCTCCCCGAATAAACCTCCGGAGAGACATGACAAACTTTTTGATTAGGTAATAGATAACAACATTCCAATCTACCCCGATCTTGTATTACCAAATCTGTTGCATTAGCCATAGTCTGCCTAACTGAATTCCAACTATAACTAGCCTCTAAGTTAGTAGTAATTCCCATTCCTTCTAGATAAACATTAACAGCATAGACCGCCAACGTATTAAGATAAACTTCCTTAACTTTGTGTTTCTTAGCTTGCTGTTGAGAAAATGTTTCAGCTAGCTGGTGTCCTTTAGCACCTAAAGAAATAACTACACCGGACTTATCTAATTCTTCTAACATTGTTTAATCTCCTGATTAATCTCTTAAATATGCTTTGATTTTTTCCGCAAAATGGCTTAAGTTGCGGTGATAAAAACTGTGTACAGTAGAATATTTTTCCTCTACTTGTTGAGCAATTTCTCGAAATGAGTAACCTTGATGATACTTAATAAAAAGTATTTGAAAATTGACATCATTATTGCCATTTAAGCATTTGCTTCTAAATATACCTTCTGGATCTTCAGCTACATAAGCAATAATTTGCTCAGATGTGAATTTTCCCCGATTCTGACTAGATTCTTTTAATTCCTCTAAATCCTGTAGAGTCTTTCTCTGCAAGTTTGTCTTGCCAATTGGCTTTACCTCCCGATAAGCTTTTTCAAAAAAACCTTTCATCCGTTTATGATTAGCTGCCCATTGTAAAAACTCTCCTTGATTAGGATCATACTGGTCGATATTTTGGCAAGCATAGGCTAACAATTTATGCACTGCTTCCGCATGAATTTGTTGATAGTTGGTAAACTGTCCTCGGAAGGGACGGCAAAGTCTATGGGAGTTTTGCTGTATTTTGTTCCATATTTGATGCAAAACTCGGTTACGATCTTTGCTACCGAAAGGATAGCCTTGTGCTTTTATCGCCAACTCTTTTAAGGACTCGTCTAGTTCATTCATCACCCTGGCCAGAATATGTAAGAACTTCTTGGTTGTTCAGGTGAATTACTCACCTTCATCTAGTTCTCTGGTGAAACAGCGGGATTTTATGCAACTTTCATTAAACGTTCACAAAAATTAACAAATTTTTTTTAAGGAAGCATTAGATTGACCTATGCCTTAGTTGAACAAGTGAAAACAGAAATGTATCAGAAAAAGGGATTATTTGAGAGTATTTGAGAGGTAATTTTTAGCTAGCAAAGTAAGTCAATATAAGTAAAAATAAAGCAACAATAAAATTAAGAATAATCAAAAAAGAGTTAGAGTAATAAAGATAGATGAAGAAGGGCTTAAAAGAAGTAAAAGGAAGTTCAAAAAAGCTAGAAACCAGACAGAGAAAGAGAAGTAGATCAATAATTTACAGAAAGTAAAATAAAGCAACAGAAAGTCGTAAAAGTGTGAGTAAATAATCTTGTAAAAGTGAAGATAAAAAAGAGAAAATAGAAAAAACTAACGACCAGAAGAAAAAGAATCAATAAATACAAAGAAACCCTAAAACTCTTGTCTGACGAGGCATAGAAGGATTTAGAAAAAGAAATGCAAAGAGAGAAATAACAACAAAGACACATAATAAAGTAAAAAGGATAAATTGTCAAATTATCAAGTAAAGTAAAATGTGAGCAAAGCACAAAGGCAGCTAGTAAAATAGAAAAATAAATTCATAAATCGAGAACAAAATAACCTTTATTTTGTAACTAGTTCAGAGATAAAATAACTAGTAACGATGTAGAAATAAGATACATTAGTAATAACTAAAAAGAAAATGTGAGGCGGGACTTAAACAGAAAAAGAGAATAAAGAAGATATAATAGTTATATGGCATAACTTCAACGTTAGAGTTATCGGTGGTGAATCTTATGAAAGAAACAACCCCAGCAGCAATGCCTCCATGCTTCAATAGATGGTGCGCTAAGTTTGATAATATATTCAGAACAAAAGCTCAAAAGAGAGAATTTAGAAACTATATAGGAGGATTATTAGGCGAAAGTAAGCGTAAAAACCTTACACAGATAGCTAGAGACAGTGTAGGAGTAACATACCACAGATTACACCATTTCTTAACCGAAGCCCCCTGGTCAGCAGAGCAAATAAATGAGCGTCGTTTGCAAATAATGAACAAATGCAATCAGACGAGTATAAACAGTGGATTCAGTCTGATTGTTGACGATAGTGGACACCCGAAGAGCGGCAATTTTACAGCAGGAGTAGGAAGACAGTATATCGGAGAAGAAGGAAAAGTAGATAATGGTAATGTCGTAGTAACAACTCACCTTTATGACGGCAAGAAAAGCTGACCTTTAGACATTGAATTATATCAACATGCCAAATCATTACCCCAAGGAAAAAAAGACCCAGAATTCAAAAAGAAACCTCAGTTAGCTATAGAGCTAATAGATAGAAGTATTGAGAGAGGGTATCGACCCAAAATAGTTCTCATAGATGGAGGATATGGCAACAATACATCATTTTTAGGAGCATTAGAACAAAGGAAATTAAACTACTTAGGAGGAGTAGCCAAAAACCGTAAAGTTAGAGTGCTAAAAAGCGATAAAACCACAGAAGAGGTCAGATTAGATAATCTAGCGCAATCACTACCAGCAGAGGCTTTTAGGGAAATAACCATCAACACAATTAAGCCAAGAAAAGTGTGGGTAGCAACACAAGTAGTAGAAATATCTAGTCTCGAAGGTAGAAAAACAATAGCTATCGTTATGAATGCTTCTACCTTTGAAGATGCCGATGATATTGATTATTTAATCACTAATGTTTCCCCAGATTTAGCAACACCACAATGGTTTGTAGATACATACTCAAAAAGAAATTGGGTAGAAGTATTTTATAGAGAAGCTAAGGGATGGCTAGGTTTGAAAGAATATCAAGTCAGGGATAAAAGAAGCCTGATGAGACATTTTGTCCTAGTTTTTTGTGCCTATACTTTTATTATTTATCATAAGCTAACCGGAGGTTTGAGAAGACGTTGGGCAAACAAACCTTTGAATACATTTACTGAAGCTTTAGAAGCCTTTCGTACAGGTGTATCTTATCGTTTTATAGCTTGGCTCAATAATAACCATGACGTATTTACTCGCCACAAAGAGAGTTTAGGCTTTATTTGGGCTTGATTTCTGTTTAAGTCCCGATAAGTCTCACGGGGTGACAAGTATCTTAAAGCCAAGTCAGTTAAGGTTTCTAGCTCACCGACTTTCAAAAAGATTAGAGTTTATTGATAGGTCTGTTGACACCTAGATAGCACTCAAGATGGTAACAGTTGAGTAGCTTACGATTTGTACTATTCAGGTAATTTTATCCGTAGTGATCGCATATCAGATTCCCTAATTTTATAGTCAATAAGCGTGTCAATGAGCATCAATTTTTCGGAGGGTCAAATAGCTGGAAGATTTGTGTGAATAGCTTTCTAATCCCCTGTCACCCCGTGAACTGATAAGTTAAAACGTATTTATATTGGATTGAGAGAGTTACCCTGAAAGTAGCTCAAAACTTGTTAAAGCAAGCGGGTAACTTACCTGCGCTGACGCTATGGGTACAGACGTAGGCTTCCGAGTTGCCCATAATTGATAACAAACTTTTCAAAGTTCTAATGCGATCGCCATAAAGGAGCAATAGAGAGGCTGATCATTGAACAGCTTAACGAAGTAGAACATTTTTCTCTTCGTTATGACGACTCTGCTGGAGTTTTACTAAAAAAAGTTTTAAAAAGGAAGTATTGGTTTAGTAATAAGCCTTGTTGGGCTGAGGATCAATTCGCCTTCTTAACCCATATGGATATTTCTGCTATATCTGTAACTGTAAGCGTTAATACGAAAAATCCTGATGAATTATTTAGAGCAGATTTTCATGTAAGCTAAAAAAAAGAATAGCGAAATCGTTACTTCGCTATTATGTAAAGCAAAACAGAGATGACCCTCTCAAGCAGGCGTTTACTCTTCCTCTTTGCAATATTCTTTCATCTGATGAGTCAATTCTACTTCCGTTGGATCTATTTTTACCTGCTTCAGAGCATTCCAGCTAAACTTAGCTAATTCCTCGATTGAATCAGCAAAATACGTTGTTCCCCCTTCTGAAGTTGTCGTTGGGAATGTATAAGGAGGTTCTAGATCCTTTAGATGTTCCCGTACTCTTTTTTCATATGCTTTGTAGTTTGCATAGCTGTATATCTGTGTTTCTTGGGTTGGTAGAGGTTCTTCTAAAGTAGCCTTCTTCCAGTGTTTGAGTCGCTTCAATCTTTTGGCTTCTTGCTTATTCACTTGTAAAACCTCCTCAAATTATTATGGTTTCAGACCAGAATCTCTATCTCTCGAATTATTTTCCTGTTCCTGTATGTAGGCAGAGAGTTTAAAGGAAAACCCAGAAGCTGGCAACAACTTCCAGGCTTCATTACAGTTCAAATCCAAGCTTTTCTGTACTTGGTCTGTTATTGCTTGGGTTTCTTTTTCTCTAGCTTATACGACTCTAAACAGTCAGGGAAAAAATCATTCATATCATAGAGTTTGAAAGCATCCGCTAGTTGCTTAAAGGTACTGTATTTCGTCCATAGGGCTTCGTAGGAAACTATTTCTTGGACTGGACTTATGGCGTTGGCGAAGCTGATTCCTCCACTATTCATAGCTTTTTTCACCTCTTCATCAATAGCTTCTGTGTTTGAGTCTAGCAGGAGTACTGAAAATTAACCGATACGTTCATAAATTTTGGCATCCGTTGCGATCGCTAAACTCCCAAACAGAACCATCTTTGCCAGTTACCTTAGCACCAACTTTTTTCACCCGATCAGTTTGACTTATTCTCTTTCGTCTATTAGTCGCGAGAATCATTCTTCTTTAGACTAATTTTTCCACTTACTCCTGAGAAATAACACTTGTCTTCCTTTATTTGCTCACTTTCAGGCCTGCTAAGCCAGAGTTCCTTTTTTTGTAAAGGAATGTTGCAACAAGAGGGCATACTAGAACAAAACCTGTTTTCATTACTACCGATAGGTTTATGATGTACTGGCGAACCCTTCGCTACTAGCAGCTTCCTTTGTTATGTCTGAAAAGCCAAAAAAGTCGGAACTTTCTGAATTTCGGGATTTTACGATTCCTAACTTGTGTAATACCCTACAGGGGGCTAGCTATCAACATGAAATTGGCAACCATGATTTAGCTGAGTTTTTTCTCAGGCAAGCTCAAGATAAACTGAACATATGTATTGAGCAGAACCAAAAAGATAAGCAAGCAAAGGAGGGAATTAAAGATGACACTCCAAACCAATAGCTTCACTATTTGCGCCCATGATGGTCTGTGTAATGTGATGAGTGACTCTCGTTTAACTCAAGAGAAACTCATGAAGTTTTTGGAGTTTGTCTTTGAGGTTTACGCTCCTGTGGTGATTATTTCCCAGCCCTGGGAATCTAGTCAATATTCTTATATTTTGGCTCAGCGTACTCAGATTGTATCGACAGAAAGTTTACTGAATATTCTCAGCAGAGAGGAGATGGGCTGGCATTTGAGTGAAAATATCCTTTACTCTCCACGTCCAAGTAAGCTCAGACCTCCTCGCTTAGAACAAGCCATAGCAGCAGCACGCCGTAAGGCTTTGGTAAGTACTAAGGTTAAGGTGTAGGGACTTCAACCCACAGCCTAATCAATGGGTAAGTGAAGCTAGCCGTAGGCATGGCACATCCAAAACAGAGTAAAAAAGGGCGTTGGTAATTGAACGTATGATTTACAAAGTTTTTTTGTTCGCAGCTATTAGCTATTAGCTTTTTGGGAGCTAATAGCTAGTTAAACATCATGTGGGAGCGAACCATACCTGTATCTACCAACGCCTAAAAAAGAAGTAGTCCCTAGCTGAGGCGATCGCGCAACTTGTAACAGGACATGATTACTCTACTCCCTATTTGTGAAAATTCTCACGAAGTTAGACAATAAAGCCAGCATGAATTCCTGAAGTAACTTTCATGGTAGAGAATTTGTTGGGGGAACAAGAACAGGGGAGTCTAAGGTTAAGGACACCTCTTCCTTTAGCTTGTCACCCAGCAGAAGTTTATTTAGATAGTTTGGCTCCTGGGTCTGTGTCCAGTGGTCAAGGGAGGAAAAATTGTCATTCGCCACATGAGTGCTGATGCGGTGGGTAAGACTTTAAAAAGGTTGGGCAAGAAAGCTGGGTTAGCTTCTTTTTCTGCCCATGATTTTCGGAGGACATTTTGTTCTGAGTTGTTAGATTTGGGCGCAGATATAGTAACGGTGCAGAAGCTAGCAGATCATGCTTCTCCTGCTACTACAGCGATTTACGACCGTCGGGGGGAAGAAGTGAAACGTTCTGCAATTCGGAAAATGAAGTTTTAGAGGGTATCTAGTAGTTTGTCAATTTTCAATTGACGGGTAAGGGGAAAAAATTATTGGATTTTCTGTTATTCAGCTTGGCAAAAAAGTCAAGTTCGTTTTGACCTAACTTTTTTTCTGAATAGCTCCTAAGCTAGGGATAAGGCAAAATCTACAGTTTTGAAATCCCTAAATTGGTCTTGTTGGAAACCAGATGCCGACAATTGCAATTCCGCCGAGGATAGCAGGTTCACCAATTACCTAAATTGGTCTTGTTGGAAACCCTTAACAGTTTACAGACATAAAAAAGGTTAGAGCCTTAAGCCCTAACCTTCAAGTTTTGCTAACACAAGGGCAAAACAAAAAGCTACTAAAATCAGTAAACTCTAGTTTCCAACAAGACCGATTAAAGCTAATCGGTGAAGCAAGTACTACACCAGACTTGAATTAATCAAAAAAAAGCTTTTTCAGTAATTCCTTAATCTAGTGCAGAACTTATGTATAACTGTAAAAGAAACAAACTGAGCAAAACAGGTCAAAATGACCTTGATTTTTTCTCTCTAGTTATTTACCTGCTCTTTGCTTTTCTTGACAAAGAATCTCTAAAAGCTCATCAGGAATCTCTTCAAAATGCTCAAGCAGAAAATCCATGAACGCTAAATTCTTTAAATCATGGGGTTGGGGACGACGATAATGATGATTCCTTTTAAACCATCTTTGTACAGTAGAGTAGGAACGAGAACAAATTTGAGCTATCTGTTCATAACTAACTGACCACTTCAAATAAAACTTTTGGGGAGATAAACCCAACTCACAATTAGCATAAAGCCTGATTAAATCTAACTCCCGTTTACCTAAAGAATCTGACATAACATTACTCCACAACTACTTCTAAATCTTCTTCCCAAGCAACATCAAACTTACACCAGGAATAGCTAAAAGAACTGCTATCTAAAAGAATTAAATAACACCAACTTCCACTTTTGAGATGTCTGGAATAACTGTAAAAAACTCCTGCAACCATTCCCCAATCAAAACAATCGTCAAGGGGAAACCAGCGTACCTTAACCCCGTAGGTAAACTTGGGTTTTTTGACTTGTGACCAGTCAATATTTGTCAGTGGTTGCAATTTTGCTAAAGGTAGTAACTGAACCACTGATGGGGTATTTTGTCCCAGCATATCCTCTCCTATTAAGCGAAAAAAACTTCATCATCAATGGCATAATCTGGTTTAAGCCCCAGAACGGTAACTTTATGGCGACAAGGTTTAGAAAGGGGATAGAATCTCAACTGATCCTCCTTGGCATTTAATAACTTGCTGAGCCTGGGTAGTAACTTTTCGTACTGACGTGTATTCAAAACCAGTTCAAACACAGACTTTTGCACTCGCAAACCGTAAGCTTCCAATAATTTGGATACCCTAGTACGGCGACGGTCATCTACAATGTCGTAGCAAACTAAGTAAAACATTAGATAAGTGATAGGTGACAAGCATTGGTGACAAGTTAAGCTGTTATTCCATTGGTCAACTGTTTAGTCTTACGACAAGGCTAGCCTGCGGCAACGCTACGCGAAACGCGAATAGCTCTTAGCTTTTTTGTTCTGAATTCCTGTTAACAGTCAAGAAAATTGGCGTGGCATAACATGGGACGATAGAATTCTCTGATGCCCATAATGCAAGCTAAGTACTCTTTGACCTGTAACTCAATACAATGACGATAGGTCACTTCTCCTGTTCGTAGATGCTTAATGGGACTATCTAATTTTGCTTCCCAGGCTTTAATGAATTTCCGCAAAGGTAGGGGGTAGAGATGAATTTCTCCTTCTTCATCAGGCGAAGTAAAATTAGAGTAATTAATAATGCGATCGCTAACCAATTGAAGGACGAAAGAATCAACTAAGACTGCCCCTAACTCCAGCATCAAATTTTTCTACAGAAGATAGTGTTTGTCTTGATTCTTTCTTACTGTTACCTACTGCCTGTTGCCTCTTGCTTGCTTCTCCAAGCAGTCCCTTGAGTAAATGAGAGCGATTATGACAACTAGCCCTTAAAAGACTTTCAGTTGTTTCCCAAGTAAACTCTGAATTCTGGCAGCATTGTAACTGCTTTTGCTGATGCTTGATAGCAGTTTGCCCAGAACTATAATAGGGCTTTTCTTGTTCGAGGAAGAGTAGAGAAATATTGAGCGAACGCACTAACTTGAGAGCTTCTTGAGAAATATTCGTGTAGCCAAAGATAATGATTTCTTCGACTTTGGTAATAGCTACTTGGTAGGAAAAACTACGTGTAGGGAAAACATGAAAGTTCGTTTGGTCAGCCTTTAATAAGGCTCCCGGTTCGGGAATATAGAGAGTAGTCATGTTCTAAAAAGATAAACAAGTAATAAGTAAAAGCCAGTATTTCTCCAGATAACTTGTTAGTTATTTCTGGGGTTGAACTTTTAACTTGCTTCCATCTTTTCAGTAGCTATATGAGTACTTGTATGAGTAAAAATAGAAAAGTATGAGTTGATATATGAGTTTTATATGACTTAAAAAAAGCTAGAGAATTAATCTCTAGCTGGAGCGCTATTATCTTTGGGCTTTTAGCCGTTTGAGCATTTTTTTGCCCTTACTTCTGCTAATTCGGAAGCTGAGTTGACCGTTTTTGCTGCTACGTTGAACAACTTGAATAAAGCTTTCATCTAAAACAGGTTTGTTCCAGGATATTGAAGAATTGACCAAAACCTGCATCTAAACAATGTTTTCCTAGCATTCCTCTTGATAAACCAGTTAAGTTCAGATTCTCGACAAAGATCATCCCTACACCGTCACATAGTTGGTGTGATAGTTTTCTGTGCCAGTCTTTACGACAGTTAGCTATGTATTCATGTAGTTTGGCTACTTTCTTCTGGGCTTTTAACCAATTATTTGAGCCAATACGCTTTCTACTGACGCGCTTTTGCAGTGATTTCAACTTGCGTTGGGCGTTAATAAAAAACTTCGGGCGCTTGATTAAAAGACCATTGCTAGTAGCTACCATTGATAGTAGTCCTACATCTATGCCTATTGCTTCTCCGTGTGCTTTATGTTGTGGTGGCTCTACGTTCCATTGAATGGTTAGCATTACATACCAACCTGAGATACGCTTGAGTATACGTGCTTGTTTAATTTTCCCTCCTTGAGGTATTTGACGAGAGGAGCGATATTTTACCCAACCTATTTTAGGTAGGTTAATTTTGTTGTCCTTTATCTTTTCGTTTTTGATTTGAGGAAAGACAAAGGAGCGTATACGCCCAGCTTTTTTGAATCTGGGAAAGCCGTGATTTCTCTCCCACATTGAGACGAAGGCTACTTCTATACGTTTTAAGGTTTGCTGCAATACTTGAGAGTGGACTTTTTTTAATTCAGGGTATTCTTTTTTGGCAGCAGTTAATGATTTACATTGAGAGGCATAAGTTGGCCTTGGTGTTTCTGTGGGGATGATGTAGCACTTGTGAAGGCTGCAAGAGTTAATCGAACAGCTACGAGATTTGTACCAATCTTTGCGTTGTGCTAGGGCGTAGTTATAGACGCGACGATTGATTTCTAACCAGTTTTCAAAGATGTTGGTTTGTTCTTTGTTTGGTTTTAGTTTATATTCGTAGGTCAGGTTAAGCATTCTCTTCACCTCCAACGATTAAGTATACACTTATTGTCTGACACCTCAAGAGTTTGACAAAATAATCAGCTTTGCTGCCGCTACATCCCCATAAATAGAATTTAGGGGCTTTGCGGCAACTTTCGGTAAACGACTTAAAGCACATAATTGGGCTTTAGTAATCCCAGGTTGAGTTGCGATCGCTAGGAAAAGGATTTTCCTAACTCCGGAAAGAGGTTTCCGCAAAGGGTAATCCTGCTGCAACAACACTTTCATAGTTACAGGGGGTGTATGACTATCTATATGAGAAAATTTCGCTGACTAAATACGCTCCAAGCTTATAGCAAAGTTCAATCGTTTGAGAGCAACTCATACAACCCCTCCTGAAAAGTCATATAAGTACTCATATAGCCCCTGAAAAGATGAAATAGAAGTAAATTACAGGGGAGATTTGATTAGTGCAAATTGAACCAATAGAACTAATAACGGCTTGGCAACAAGTGCGTAATCGTAGTCCGGCAGCAGGGGTAGATGGTATTACCCTAGATTTGTTTGCAGGGGTAGCAAAGGAACAACTAAGAACTCTAAAACGAGAACTGGAACGGGAATACTATCAAGCCAGTCCTGCCAAGGGTTTCTATTTGAAGAAAAAGAGTGGAGGTCAACGTTTAATTGGTATTCCTACAGTACGCGATCGCGTGGTACAAAGATTGACCCTCCAATCAATTTACCCCACCTTAGAAACAGAATTTCCCGCCCATAGTTATGGCTACCGTCCAGGGCATTCTGTACAAATGGCCATAGAACATTTCTCTGAATATTACCGAGAAAGACCAACTTGGGTAATTAAAGCAGATATAGCTCAGTTCTTCGATAGCCTTATTTGGGCCATTTTGCTGGAAAGTCTGGAAGATATTGCTGTAGAGCAGTTTTGGGGACAGCTTATTGCTGGGCAATTACAGGCGGGAATTAAGTTGCAAGGGCAGTGGTTTAACCCTGGTAAAGGGGTATTGCAAGGAGGCATTTTATCAGGTGCTTTAGCAAACCTTTACCTGAGTGAGTTTGACCGTTACTGTGCTGATTTTGGTATCCAAATTGTTCGTTATGGGGATGATTTTGTCATTGCCACTGGGGGTTTATTAGAGGCTACGAGGATTTTAGCCCAAGTGAGTCAGTGGTTGGAGGATATCTACTTAACCCTACAACCAGAGAAAACCCACATTTTTGCTCCTAACGAGGAATTTGTTTTCCTTGGTTATAAATTTCAGGCTGGAGAAATTATTCCCCCTCCTTCCAAAAGCCGTAGTACTTCAAGGAAACCCAAACAAAAGCCAGCACCAGAATCTAGACCACCAAAAGCTTGTAGCATTCTCAAACCTTATTCCTACCACCATCAAGTTGACAGAGATTTTTACTGGAGCGACTCTATGACTACTCTTTATGTGACCGAACAGGGAGCCTATCTCAAGGTACGACACCAACAGTTTCAGGTTTTCTACCACCGGGAATTACGCATCACTGTTCCTGTGAATCGGGTGAGCCATATTGTTCTGTTTGGTTGTTGTAATCTTTCCCACGGAGCAGTGCAACTGGCCTTAAAAAGACGTATTCCGGTAATGTATCTTTCTCATCAAGGGCGTTACTTTGGCCGTTTGCAAACCGATGGCATGGCAGAAATTGATTACCTCCTGCTGCAAATGCAGCGTCACCAAGAGCCAGCCTTTCAACGTCGTCAGGCAGAAGCCATAGTTATGGCCAAACTACACAATTCCCGCAAGCTTCTACTACGGATGAACCGGAGCAAAAAGATTACTAAGGTGAACAAATCCGTTAATAAGATTGCCCAGATTATTGATAAGCTACCTTCAGCCAAATCGGTTGAGAGTTTGTTAGGTTACGAAGGGCAGAGCGCTCATTTATACTACCAAGCCTTGGGAGTACTTTTTAATGGCAAGTTTACTTTTGAAAAGCGTACCCGTCGTCCTCCTACCGACCCCATTAATAGTATGCTCAGTTTGGGTTATACTCTGTTGCACCAAAATGTTTTTTCTTTGGTACAAGCAGTAGGTTTACACACCCATTTTGGTAATCTCCATACCCCCCGCCGTAATCATCCGGCTTTGGTTTCTGATTTAATCGAGGAGTTTCGCGCTCCAGTGGTGGATTCTTTTATTGCTTATTTGGTTAATTCCAAGATTTTTAAGCAAGGGGATTTTACTCCGGCAGATCCAAGGGGTGGGGTTTATCTTCATCCTAGTTCTTTGCGGAAGTATCTTAAACACTGGCAGGAGAAGTTACAGACTCAAGTTACCCATCCCCATACAGGTTATAAGGTAAGTTATTATCGTTGTTTGGAGTTACAGGTATGGGAGTATATTGCTTGTTTGAAGGGAGAGCAGGAGGTTTATCGACCAATGATGTGGAATATTTAGAATATCCAAGATGTTGTAGCTTTTAGCTCAGGGAGAAAATAGAAGGGGCAAAAAGTCAATATCATAATGACATGGTTTTGACCCTGAATAGCTGCTAAGGTAGTGAGCAAAGATTTTTCACTTTTCGTAATCGCTCTATTTCTTGCTATTACTGAGTTTCAACCTGATTTTTTGTCCTTTTATTTAGGGGGGTCAAGGAATGGCTGAAATGTCCATTCTTTCGTTGACCCCCACAAATAGCCTTCTGAGTAAGAGTTCTAGCTGTTATGAGGTGGCATTTACTGCTAATTATTATCAATTATTTGAGGGGTGAGTTGACCCCCCTAAATTTGATGGTTTATAATGACCTCATACCAAAGCTTTCATAAGCCGAGGGGTTCACCAATTACCTAAATTGGTCTTGTTGGAAACGATCCAGCTTCAACAGTACCTAACAAGGTACTAAAGGCGTTGGTTCACCAATTACCTAAATTGGTCTTGTTGGAAACATTTCCAAACTGTTCTAAACTGTATTGTTTAGAATCGGTTCACCAATTACCTAAATTGGTCTTGTTGGAAACAAATGTAACTTGATGAGCTACTTCTTCATCAGAAGGTTCACCAATTACCTAAATTGGTCTTGTTGGAAACATTGGTTCTGAAGAACAGGCAATTGAGAAATGGTAGGGTTCACCAATTACCTAAATTGGTCTTGTTGGAAACTTCAGTCTTTTAGCCGTTGCTAGAGTTCCAGACTAAAGGTTCACCAATTACCTAAATTGGTCTTGTTGGAAACTAAAATCCCTATCTTCATTGTGGCTGCCACATACAGGGGGTTCACCAATTACCTAAATTGGTCTTGTTGGAAACACATTTCCTGATAAGGTGGGCATTGCCTGCCTTATTTATTTTTCCAGCAACAAAAAAGCCTCATGCCAGCCAGAGACACATATCACAACAAAGCCAAAAACGCATTGCTTGTTGATGGGTGGACAATCACCCACGACCCTTTGAGACTTGAGTGTGGGAACAAAGACTTTTATGTAGACTTGGGAGCTATGAAACTGATAGCAGCAGAAAAAGAAGAAAGGAAAATTGCTGTTGAAATTAAAAGTTTTGTCGGAAAATCTGATATTGAAGAATTAGAAAAAGCTTTGGGTCAATATGTCTTGTATTATGATGTTTTAGCAGAGCTAGAACCTGAACGTATCTTATATGTAGCAATTCCCCAAAGAACTTATCGAGACTTATTTGAAGAAAAAATTGGTAAACTACTCCTCAAAAATCAACGTGTTAAACTTATAGTATTTGATGAGAATCAAGAGAGCATTGTCCAATGGGTAGTATGAGCTTAGAACAAACCCAACAAATTATCGAAACAATACTCACTGAATATGCACAAATTCCCTACGCCTATCGTGATATTCAAACAGAAACCATTTTCGATAAAACCAATGGCCGCTACTTACTAGTAAATATGGGTTGGGAGGAAAATAAGAGGATTTATAGCACTCTTGTCCACATTGATATCATTGATGGCAAAATTTGGATTCAAAGGGATGGAACCGAAGATGGTATAGCCGAAGACTTAGAAAGAGCAGGAGTTCCTAAAACTAGGATTATACTGGGTTTCCGTCCACCAGAAGTTAGGAAATATAGCGGCTATGGTACAGGAGTTGAAAATACAAGGGAGCCTGTAACCCTAAGTTAGCTTTGAGTATAGCCTGCGCCCTATAAATTAAGATAAAATCAAAAATAATACCCCCAAACTATCAACTGTCTTAACTCAAATGGCACGGTCGCTAAAAGCAACGAGTAAAGGAATCGAACGAGCCAAAGGAGCCTTGACAGAGAGGGGATTAACTCAAACAGCCTTAGTCAAAGAGTTAGAAATAGCTTCCTGGTCAACCATCAACAAATTCTTTAATGGCAAAGCTGTAGACCGAGGAATTTTCATCACAATTTGCGAAACCTTGGGTAAGGATTGGGAAGAAATCGCTACAGAAAAGCCCTTACAGTCGAATGAAGAAATAATTGAAAAAACTAAACTACTTCCTCAACCTTACTCTTCTAACCACAAAAATCTCAAGCAGAAAATAGATGACTACAGCATAGCTGCTAGAGAAGCTCTTAACCCTCGTATCTTAACCAGAATCGAACGCCCAGTAGTTCGGGAAAAATACCTCAGAGCTATTCAAAGGGGACTGAGGGGACAACAGCGTATTGTACCGATTATTGGCCCTGCTGGTTATGGTAAAAGCACTATCCTGGGTAATCTCTACGACTTACTTAAAAACAACCTTCCCCAGCAATCAATTTCTCCTGGTTGGCTAATTCTTAGCTTATGTAATAGTCTCGATCTCAATATAGCCTCTTCCTCAGAAAATTAGCTCGTAGTTGGGGAGAAAGTGTAAGTGGTCAGAACAACTCGTTATTAGAAATTGTCACCCAACTAACAGCAGAGTATGGCAAAGGAGTTCTACTCATTGATACCATTGACTTAGTAGTTAGTCGCTCCTTCGTCAATGGCTTTGGGGGATTGCTACGCCAGTTATTAGAACAAGATGTCACCGTAGTCTTTACCTGCCGTGACCATGAATACAATGATTTCCTAGAACCAACTCGAACTAAACTACCAGGTATAGCCTCTGCCATAGAACGCCATTTCGTCCCCGAATTTAGCCCTGCTGAAGTTAAGCAAGCTGCTAGCATCTTTGTAAAGAAACAAACTCACAACCTAAGCGACCACCAAGCTGACTTTGCCGAAAAAATCCTCACCCTCTCTGCTGATAGTCGCTCTCTCAAAGAGATTGTTTGCAATCCTTTGCTTTTGGCCTTGTTGTGTGACCTCTTTGCTAAAGATGGAAACGTCCCTCCGGATCTCACTGTTAGCAAACTGTACCAACGCTACTGGGAAGAAAAAATAGTTTACAGTCGCTTTGACGACAGCCACTCATCATTACTGGCTTTGCAAAAAGAGAAAATCTGCCTTGATATTGCACAGGCTTTGTTTGCTATGTCGGTAAACAAGCTTTGTGAAGCAGCTTACTTAGATGAATTAGGGCTAGAACTAACTGAAACAACTGCTACTGCCTATGATGATTTGCTTAGTGAAGGAGTTTTGGAAAAGTTACCTTCTCAAAAAATTCACTTTTTCCACCAGACACTATTAGAATATGCGATCGCTTACTGGTTAACTCGTCATAGCTCTCAATCCCAACGTCAACAGCTACTTGCTACTCTTAAAGACAAAGAAAACTCCCATCAATATCATCATTGGTGGGCTGTCATTCGTCAACACTTGACTCTTGTAGAAGACCGAGAGTTTGAATCTTTACAGCAACAACTAAACTTAAATGACTTAGCTGCATTCGGTGCAGTAGCTTTTGCGGCTGCATCCCGTGAGCGCTCAGTAGCTTTAGCTAAACTCCTACCTACTGCTTTGGAGTTGGGCGCAGTCCATCAGAAAAGATTGCGTCAAGCCTTAGAGTCTGCCCCTCGACAGTTAACGGAAGAGGTTTGGCAAGTTGTCCTTGCTCTTTTAGAGAAAAGTAGCCACACCGTTGCTGTCAACACAGCTAAAACCGTAGGAGCATTGCTAGCCCAATGGTGGCAATCTTTTGGTAGTCACTGGGGTGAAGCCCTTGCTGCTATTGCTAGCAGAAAAATTGAAACGGTAGGTAAAAGAAACTTTGATGGGCGTTCAGAACTTTCTGGTTGGTTACTTCAACCCTGCTTACCTTTAATGAGTTCAGAACTCCAAGAAGAAGCACCACTTCATAGAAGAGAGCAGATATTACAGACAAAGCGGAGCAAGGAACTTTTAAATACTTTGAGACAATACTATCAGTATTTTGGTCAAAGAACTTGTATTGAAGTATTACAACTCTATCAATTACCTGTAGTTCCCAAAGACTTACAGAGAAAGTTCCTGCCTCAATTGCTTGCAGAAGCAGTACCTCAGAATAAAAAGTTGGAGGCAGAGCTAACTAATTTTGTAGCGATTGTTCTACCCCAAGAAATCACTGTTACTGATTCACTTTTGGGAAATTCCTGGCTAGAAGTTCTTCATCGTGAGTATCCACTTAAAGTCAATATTGTCGTTGCTCTGGCTATAGGACGTAATGCGGCAAGAGAGCCGAAAATTCTACAGGAGATAATGACTGATAGTTTGGTTGGTGAACCCTATCATACTGGTCAAAACAATGCGGCCCTGACAGAAGCTTTACGTCAAGGGGCTGAAAATTTCTTTACTCGTTTCCTAATTACTCAACCCCAAGAAAAGGTGTTTCCCCAACGTTTGAGTGCTATGGTTAGTTTGCTCAATCACACTTCTAACTATTTCTCGCCAGCAAACCAAGAATCATTGATTCAGTGGTTACAACCTGTAGCAGAAAAGCATCTAGAAAAGTTTGTACCCCTTTTAGAAGACTGGGGTGATTCGTGCAAAACCGCTCAGCAGATTTTACAACAAGGTATTACTAGGTTGCCTGCTGTAAAGCAAAAAAAATATCAAGGTGCAGTTATTCGGTTTCTACCTTTGCAAGAACACCCTCCCCTCAACAACTTAGATAAAAAATCTCAGTTTTCTTTAGTGAAATTTTATCAACAACGGGCATCTACTTCTGTGGTTGCTCTAAACCAGCTATTTTTAGCAGTTAGAAGTAACTCCAAAAATGTTGCTATTACTGCTTCTTGTGAGTTAGACCAAGTAGCTGGAGACAATCTAAAAGTAGCTCAGCTTTTACCTTTACTTAACTCTTCTTTAGCTGGAGTACGAAATAATATCTTTCAAGCTTTGCTTAATCTAAGTGAGGGTGGAGCAACTTTAACTGAAGAGCAGGTTATCGAAGTTTGTCAAATCCTCAAACAAGAAGATAACCAAGTAGTAGCTCGTCCTTTCTATCAATTGATAGCCTGTTGGACTTGGACTCATAAATCTGTACCTGATACTCTTTTAAAAACTATTGGTGCTATCCCACCTCGTTTAAGGGCTAAAGGGACTTTTGAAGGGGGAGTCACTAGAACAATCATTATTGCTTTCAGAGCGATCGCTAATACCCAAGCTCCTAATTTGATGCCTCACTTAGGTTTGTGGACTCGTCAGATTTTGCTCTCAATTGATTTGATTCGTGTGCAAAACTCTGGCTCAGAAATGACGGATTTTTTGGTAGCTTTAGACCGTTTAGATAAAGCTTTTCTTTCTCAATTAGTCACTGAAGATGTAGCCAAGTTAGCCTCTCAAGATTGGCAGCATAATGTGATAACTATTGTTCGAGCGATTTATAGGGTAGAAAGTCAGAGTTCTCCTTTACTAGCTGAAATTTTAGCAAGTGAATGGTGTCCTCTAGTAGTGCAAAATGCAATTTTGGAGATGTTAGGAGCTTGAGAATTGAAAAAAGTCAAGTTCGTTTTGACCTAACTTTTTTCCTAAATAGCTCCTAAACTGGAGATGAGACAAAAATGACGGTTTTGAAATTGTCCAATATCCTGCTAAATCTAGCTTTTAGCTTAAAAAATTCCTTGCAAATCTGTGGGGGTCAGGGAATCGCTGAGAACCCTCATTCTTTCGTTGACCCCCACAAATCTTCTTCTGGGTAAGAGTTCTAGTTATTATGAGGTGATATTTGTTGGGAAGTGTTCTCAATTATTTGGGGGTAAATTTGACCCCCCTAAATTTGATGGTTTATAATCTACTCATACCAAGGCTTTCATAAGCCAAGGGGTTCACCAATTACCTAAATTGGTCTTGTTGGAAACAGAACAGCCTCTAATCCCAATAGTTAGCATTAGCTAAAGACTGGTTCACCAATTACCTAAATTGGTCTTGTTGGAAACTGTCACTGTGCCGATTTCTCCAACAGCAATTTTGAGGTTCACCAATTACCTAAATTGGTCTTGTTGGAAACCTGGTGCAGCTCTATGTATGTTACTTTTCCATCTTGGTTCACCAATTACCTAAATTGGTCTTGTTGGAAACGTTCAGTCTTTTAGCCGTTGCTGTTCCAGACTAAAACAGGTTCACCAATTACCTAAATTGGTCTTGTTGGAAACTAGGCCATCCAGCCTGTCACCTTCGGAGAAGGCTTCGTGGTTCACCAATTACCTAAATTGGTCTTGTTGGAAACACTAACAGAGATAATTCTGAAGGGGGGATAGCTCTAAGGGTTCACCAATTACCTAAATTGGTCTTGTTGGAAACTTCCTTTTTCACATTTTCCCCCGCCATTCGAGGTGGTTCACCAATTACCTAAATTAGTTTTGTTGGAAATAGCAAAAACAGGCGCAATGGGAGTTGCAACGATAGCCGGGTTGACCAATTACTTATTCTCAATCAATAGTAGAAAAACGCTCAACCAAAGCCTGAGCCTTGCTTAACTGAAGTTTTACCAAATCTGGTGGCGCAAGAAATTGAGCGCTATCCATATGCTTAAAAACCCAAAAACCAAATTCCTGGAAAGAACGAGGAGGTAAATTGAGTGAGTAATCAATGTAGGGATATTCCTTTTGCTTATTCTTTTTAGGAGTACGAATCCTTTGAGAAGGGTGGCGACATTCTCCTTCTAAGATAAAATTAACAACCGGAGGAAAAAACCTGACCTTAACCTCTGTAAAAGATAAATTACCGCAACGCTCTAAATACTGCTCTTCCGGCTTACCCAAATATAAACCCCAACCAGTTTTCAATAACTT
Organism: uncultured cyanobacterium; assembly: GCA_963793425.1. Lineage (GTDB taxonomy): Bacteria > Cyanobacteriota > Cyanobacteriia > Cyanobacteriales > CAWCAG01 > CAWCAG01. The sequence goes on from CAWCAG010000006.1 coordinate 60,406, forward strand.
TTGTGCAACCTTAAGACTAGCTTTTTGCTTTTCGATACCTCGTTGGGTTTGAGAAACAATTGGGCAGTAATTCTTGAAACGGTCTAAACGCCCTATAGCTAGATGGTTAGTTTCCCCAGAATTGTAGAAGGGACTATCCTCCTCAAACAAAAGATACCAAGCAACATCATAATAAATTAACTGCAAAGGATAAACTTGCTTTGAACCAACTTGACCACTTTGATAATGGTCAGCAAAACGATAAAGTTCTATCTTATTTCCTAATGCGATCGCTTCTTCAACCGTATCAAGACATTCATAAAGAGTACCTTGATGATATTTACCCTTAGCTCTCTTCTCCTCTGAATCGGTGTAGATAATAGCCCGATTGAGGTAAGCCCTTATGGGGTAAAACAAATCTTCCCCTATAGATAAATCAAGCCCCCGCAAACGCTTCTCTAATGTGCGGTAACAAGCAACAATCTTAGAGTCTCTTTGATATTCAGCCTGAGAAGCCAAAGCATTAAAAGCTAACTTTAGTTCCTCTTGGCTAAGAGCGCCTGTTCCGAGATAATAACCCCAACGATACATTTTTTGCCTCAACAAACCGTAATCCCTCAAAGTTGCCAAGTCACTGGAAATAGTAGAAGCAGAAGGATAATCATCTGGTAGCTCGAAATTCAGAGTTTTAGCTAGCAACTGTAACTTATCTCGAATCAGTGCTTTAGCATCATGTTCTCCTTTAGTACTCTTTTCTGTGGCAGTACCTACCCCAGGAAAGTTAGCCAGAGTAGCGATTAACAACATGATGCGTTGAAAAGATAACTCATCAGCATAGGGATGCAGCTTCGGTGGTTTAGCCATTGACTAATAGGTCGTTAATGTAGAGTTACTATAGGGGGCATTGGTAGATGCAGGTATGGTTGCTCCCATATTAAACTAGCTTTTTGGGAGCTAATAGCTAATAGCTAACAGCTAATAGCTGCGAACAGAAAAACTTTGCACATCATACGTTCAATTACCAACGCCGAGTTACTATAGGGTAGTCGAAAGTAAGAATGAAAAACAACTCAAAAGAAATCATTAACTTTAAGAAAATAAAAGAGCTTCCATGCAATACTATATGAAGCTTTGAAGCAAAGATATTTTTAGGTCAATAATCTCTTTTCCCTTTATTTCATCTCTCTAGAAAAGTTATCGTATAAACATAGTCAGGAGGAGTCAAAGCAAAGCTGCATTGTGCGTCTAAGGAAACTCGTTAAGGCAAAGACATCGATAAATTCGGTCAACCGCCACAGCGAGGTACAACCAGTGAACAGCACCCAGCAACGTCCCCGTCCCCAAGCTCAAACTCAGGCTTCCTGGAAAAAGCTGCGTCAGCAGTATGGAGGCTTCGCCATCAAAGCGGTGGTAATTGCCCTCACCAGTGGTATCTCTGCTTGCGGAGATAACCTGCTGCTCGATGTCGCCTTGCCAACCCTAGTGGGAATTGGCTTAGAGGCGGTCAACGAGAGAGACAGCAGACGGGTAGAGGAACAGCTACGACGACTCCGGACTAAGTAGGGAGACGGGGGAACCCCCCCTGTTTTCCTTGCTGTTGCCGTTACCAAAATAGGGCAGATGGAATAAGTAAATAAGCAATACAGAATTTCAGGGTTTGCAGCTTCGTTAGCCAACTTTTTAAATTTGGACTTTTAACTCAAATATGTATACAGCTATTTCCTTTGCACCAGTGCAAGGTTTTATTGAAAAGTCTCGTAAGTTGAGAGATTTGTTTGGAGCATCTCTAATCCTCTCCCACCTTACCTCTAAACTAATTGAAGGGCTGATTCCTAAGCAAGAGAGGGGAGAAAGAGTTATTTCTCCAGGGTTGCTGCAATTCGAGAAGGGTATGCCCAACAAAATTTTGCTAAAGGGGGAGTATTCTTCAGAAGAGATTAAGAATGTTTTCTTATTGAGTTGGAAAAATTTATTGACCGAGTGTAAAAAGTGGCTACAAGAAAATGTACAGGTTGACTCTGGGTATCAATGGGAGAGACACTGGCGTAATTGGGGCAACCATGCTTGGGAAGTCTTCTGGGGTGTGGGAGATACACCAGATTCAGCAATGAAAGACTTGGAAAATCGCAAACTTTCCCGTCGTTGGACAGCTATCAATTGGCAGTGGGATAGTTCTAGTCTTAGTGGTGCAGACGGTATCGTCTTTCCTAATATGAGTTCTCCGGACTTTGCACCCCAAAAAGATAAGTCAAAGGAAGAAAAGAAGGAACAAAACCGTAAGCATAAAGAAGCTATTGATAGTTTTTATCGGCAACTGGCAGAAGTTTTAGATGATTCTAAGTCTAATGCTTCTCAGAATGAAGATGATGAACCAGAAGGGAAATTCATTGACTCCAACGAAAGATTAAGCATTCCGGAGTTAGTTAAACGTTTAGTTACCAGGGAAGATATTGCTGAAGAAGTAGGTATAAGCCAGTTACATCGTGGTTTTAAAGAAATTAGGCGTATTCCTGAAAAGAAAACAACTAATCCTGAAGAGTCACAGGGGCAGTGGACAGGTTGGTTTATGGGAGATGGGGATAAGGTAGGAGATTACGTCAAAGGTTTATATGAGAAAGAGGGAGAAGCAGGACTCCGGAGATTTAGCCATGCTCTCCGAGATTGGGGAAAACGATTCCAAGAATTTTTCCCTAGCAGATTGGGAAGGGTTATTTATGCAGGAGGAGATGACTTTTTAGGAGTTATTTATAGCAAAAAAATAAACCAACAGATTCCTGGGACTACAGCCGTAGATTGGTTGAGGGAATTGTCTCAAAAGTGGCAAGAGCATAAAGAAAAAATTACTCTCAGCGTTGGTTTTGTCTGGGCTGCGCCCCGTGTACCTCAGAGGGATTTATTACAACATTGCCGCCAAACAGAAAAACTAGCTAAGAGTTTAGGGCGCGATCGCGTAACGATTAGGGTGTTATTTAACAGTGGGCAATATGTGCAATGGAGTTGTCCTTGGAACTATTTGCACATATTAACCAAGTATCAAGATAGGGAAGGTATCGGTTATCGTAATGGAGACTTTCTACAGTATGAAGATGCTAAAGGCAATCCCTGGGACGAACCTCCTAATTGGAGTCATGTTTACACAGATTTAGCACACCTTAAAGCTAGGCACGTTATAGATTTAAACGCTAACGAAGATAATGCTGATGACCGCATCGCTTTGAAATTATTTGACCTCTATTTCCGTAAACAAAGTGAATATTTAACTGATAATTCAGAACGAATTATTGGTAAAAACGAGGGGCTAGAGTATACCGATGTAAACCATTGGATTGACGGCTTAATCCAAATCGGTTGGCATTTATGTTCCTAGCGTTGCTGATTTATGCCTGAATCAGAAAATGATACTGTCCGTAGCTCTTAGCCATTAGCAATTTTATGTTTAAACACCTAATTATTATCAACCCTCTGGGTACAATGTACGGTAGTTCAGGGGGCTTCCTTTCCCCAGAAAATTTAGTAGGTATCTCTCGGCGTAAGTTTCCCCCTGAAGCAGCTACCCTCTCTGGATTGTTTTTTCTTGCTGCTGAAGAAGGTGGAACTAAAGAGTTTGCTTCCCATAAAGAACTCAAAGGAAAGCTGCACGTTGCTGGGCCATTCTGGGCGAAGCTAAACGACCCCTATAACTTCTATGTACCAATCCCTTGGCATAAGGTCATAGCTAAAGAAGAAACCGATGAATGGCACATTGAGGAAGGTAAATGGCAGCGTAACCAAGAAGAAATCGAACCAGATTATAAGTGGCAAACTATTGATTCCTGGGATGATTCACCAGATACCATCTTAAGCAATGAATCTGCTAGTGCAGACCCTTGGAAGTTCACTCCGATTTTGCATCCTCATCTCAAACCAGAAGAGCGTTGTAGTAAAAGTGAAGATGGTTTGTTCTTAGAAAGTGCAGTGCAAATGCCAGAAGACCACTGTTTAGTTTACCTTTCTACCCACAAGTTACCGGATGGTTGGTATCGCTTTGGAGGAGAAAATCACACTGTAGAAGTTACTAGTGAGCCAATTGATGAAGGGCTTACAGAACAGTTTGACCAACCTTTAGGTAACGCTTTCACCCTCATAACGCCAGGAATCTGGGGTTCTAATCGCTTTTCTGAACGTTATCCTCAACCCTTAGCGCAAAAAGCACCAACAAAAGGTAAGCCCTTAATGCTAACGGATAAGCCTATTCCCTATCGCTACCGTCTCTCTGGCTTTATGGGTAGGGGGCGTTATGCTGTCGCCCCTGGTAGTGTCTATGTTCTGGAGAAGGCTTTAGAAGAGTCTTGGTGGGACTTACCTGAAGACTGGTTTCCCACTGAAGGTATCAGTCTGAAAAAAATGGGTTGTGGTCTTTGTTTACCTGTCAATATTAAAGGATTAGACAATGTATAAAAAAGCTTACGGAATCATTGAAACCCTTGCTCCTCTTCATGTAGGAGCAACAGCAGGAGAAGAAAGTGGGAATTTGAACTTAATCTTCCGTGACCAGTTTACTCAAACTGGCATTGTCCCTGGTAGTTCCATTCGTGGACGTTTGCGTTCTGAGATGCGTAATGACTTAGGAGAAGAAGAGGAAAGCTACTGGTATGGATACAAAGCAGAATCTACCCTTTCTGATAACACTACAGAATCTCGGATTAAGATTGAACACGCTTCTATAGTTTGGCTACCTGTATTTTGTCCTGGTCAACCTATTGTTTGGGTAACTTGTCCGATGTTACTGCAAAGATATAAACGTGTTGTGGGTATAGATGCAGACGTACCAGATCCCTACACAGCTTCTAACACTTTGCAACCTCTCCATGTAGATGGAGAAGATAAGCTCTTTTTTAACTTCGGTTTCTTAACTATCGAAGATGAGCAAGATTTGTCTGCCTGGTTTCCTTTTGGTCAGGAACTTCCTGCTGTGGTTGTTGCCAACGATGAAATCGCTATGATTCACGACATGGCTCTTTATCGGCAAAGTAGGGTGAGATTGGAAGATGATGAAAAAAGAGTTAAAGGGGGACAGTTTTTCAACACAGAAGCTTTGCCAGAACAAACCATACTTATTTTCCCTATTGCTTTGAAGGAAAAGAAGGAAAGCCAAGATTCGCAAGAAGAAACAAAAGCCCAAAAAACTTGGCAACCTTTTAAAGATAAACGCACTGAAGACATCTATTTGGGAGGGCTAGAATCTATTGGTTTTGGTCATTGCAAGCTGCTAGTCAAAGATAGACAAGACTAACAAGGAAAACTAATAAAGGAGGAATAACTATGGCATGGCAATCCTACAGCTTAGACCAAGAAGCACATGATTTAGCACTAAAATACCGTGAAGATAAAGATGCAGCCAAAGAAGCACACAAGATGCGTATGACTGTAGCCTATGGTTTAGAACGCTTTTGGGGAGAACATCTGCGTTTAGAAGGTTCTAGCAAAGGTGATTACTGGCAAGATACTTGGCAAGCCTTGCACGATATTTTAGCCTTAGCAGGGATTAATTTGCCTAATGATGAGGTTAGTAGCAATGATACTGAGGCTATTGAAGCAATGGCAGCTAAAATCTGGGCTTTTCCTACTAATCATAGCAAAGTCGCTTTAGCTATCCTTACCCAGTTGTGTGACAGCATGGTTTGGTGGACGCAACGTTACAAAAAGCGCCAAGCAGATTAACTGAAAAGCTAACAGCTAATAGCTAACAGCTAATAGCTACGAACAGATTACTTTATAATCCTATACTTTAAATCAGCAACGCCAAATGCACAACAGAGTACCTTTAATGTACCAGGCACAATTGCCGGAAAGAGGAAAAATTCAATATGCAGGGGATGAAGGCCCTGCTGCTAAGTGGATTGAACAATGGCTAGAAGGGTGTCCACCTGTTCCTAGTAATGTGGATGAAAAGATACCTCTTTATAAACGCCGTAGCCTCAAACCAGAAGTAAAGATGCCTGAATTTGGGCCGGAGGTAGAAACTAAAGACTACACCTTCAGTTGGCGTTTTGTAACTGATGCTGGTCAAGATGAAGGATGTATCCGTCCGGTTATTGGTGCTAAGGGTTTACCTTTTATTCCTGGTTCGAGTATGAAAGGTGCTTTCCTGCGTCATTGCCCTCAGAAAAAGAAACTCAAGTACTGTGGTGGCGAGGTACGGGAAAAGGGAGAAATTAAGATGAAACCAGGGATTTTGCGTTTTCATGGCGCTTATCCTGTGGATATGTCTTGGGCAAAACGAAAGCGCTTGATGGATATTATTCATCCCCAGCAAGAACGTCAGGTGATGGAAAATAAAACTACTAGCGCACACGTGCAGATTTCCCTTTATCAACCAACTTTAAGGTTTGGTATTTCCAGTAGTAAAAAATTAACTACCCAAGAATGGCAGGAAGTTTGGGCTATTTGGGAACAAGCTTTAGGGGAGGGAATGGGTTCGCGGGTAAGTGCTGGTTATGGACAAGTTACATCTCTAGCTAGCCCGAAAAAGCCTTTGCTGGCAGTTCATTTGCAAGGGCAAGGATTAGCTTCCCAGTTACTGAATAATACCCCAGAGTTTCGTCCTAATATGTTTAAGGCAGCTTTGCGGGGTCACACTTTGCGTTGGTTAGCAGGGGTAACTGATAAAGAGACAGCTTTGGCTTTAACTAAACAACTCTGGGGTGGCATTGATGGGGAAGCAGGGGCGATAGTTGGTAAGTTGGGAGTTAACTTCGTTGCTGATGAAGAGAATCTTCAGGTAGGGAAATATCGCTATGATTTGCAAAAAGGTGAGTTAGCTGTTCACTGTCTAGCTAAAGTGAGTACTCAAGAAAAGAAAGAGTTACGAAAGTTGGTTAGACAAATAATTAGATTCTCCTTATTACTGGGGGGTTTTGGTAAATCTTGGCGTAGGATAGACCATGAGCTTTTTTTTCCTAGCTATGTCAATAACAGCAACAATCCTGGGATTGGTTGTCATTGGCAGTTTGCGGAGGAATCGGAGAAACTGTATTTGCCAGTTCACTCTCTAAAAAATGTTACAGATTTTCTGGACTATTACCAAAATTTGATTACAGAATGGGTGCAATCTAACCGAAAAACAACTGGTAACTCAGTCCGGGAGTGGCGGGAAGCATGGCATCCGAGTAAAGTTCAAGTGTGGGGTCGTATTGCCCAGAGTGAGAGAGATAGCACAGCCATTTACTGGTTACATGGGCCATACTCTGGTAAGAAATCGATTAAGAACACTGCCTTGACAGGAAAGATAGGGCAAATTGGTCGTCTTTGGCATCGTATGTATCCCCGTTACAAGAATTACAGAGACAAGAGTAGCGGAGAGATTGTTTTACGTTCTACAGGGGAGTATATAGAGTTGCTTACTCTTTTTCCTGATGAGTCTCAAACAACGACAGATTTTTTGAGATATCTATACAATGTGTCTGATTTTGAACTGTTGTTTGGCGAGATAAGATAACTTCTTCTCAACAAGAACATCAGAAATTGTGGTGATATCTAACGTCTACTTCTTATACTCTACTCTTTTTTGATATGGCAATTTGGCTTTTGACTATTGGTAATAGTGACGTTCAACTAAAAAGAAATGTGAAGTGGAAGGATTGGCAACGTGATTTTAAAAAAGGGCTAAATAACTGTAATTTTACTCCGGTAGACAACGAACTAGCTAACAAAACCAAGACTAGTCTTGTTCCTTCACGAGCTTTGGGATATGTTTACACTCAGGAATTGAAAGAAAAACCAGATAAAAAGGTAGATAGATACGCAAGTTTGGTATTTCCTCTTCTCAATAACTTTTGTAGTTGTTTGAAGGCAAACGAAGATGGAAAACAGAATATTGAACTATCTCAAATTGTCATTTTTGTGACAGACCAATCTCAAGTTTTTGCCAGCAACCAACTTAGTAAGTTCAATTGTCCTTATTGGCAGGATACTTGTGAGTTAGAGCCGATTATCTCCAAATATCTCAACGAAGCTTTTCCTAATGTCAGGCAAAAGTTCATTAGACTCTGCTCAAAGTCTTCTCAAGAAGGTCTAGAAAACTGGAATAGCACTTTAAATCTTGTCAAGGAAGAACTTTCTGCTCTATTACCTGAACTCAATCGAAATTCAGAAGAAACAATTTATGTAAGTCATCAAGCTAGTACTCCTGCTATCTCTTCTGCGGTGCAGTTTATGAGCTTAACTACCTTTGGCGATCGCATTAGGTTCTTAGTCAGTAATGAATACAATGATCAACCGGGGGAAATTATTGCTAGTTCTACTTATTTACGAGGAATTAAAGTTCAGCAAGCAACTGGTTTAATCAAAGCTGGCTCTCCTGGTGGCGCTATGCAGTTGTTGCAAGATGTAGAAGATATTAAAAAGGATGATAAAAAAGAGTTAGATGCCTTGGTTAGTTTTTTCAATATTGAAAGTTCAGGAGATAGTAAAACTGATTTTGAAGTAGATATAACTATAGCTAGAATTATTAATGCCCTCGACTTGATTGAGAAGTTCTTTGAACAGGAAAATTACATTCAAGGAATTACTCTCTTAGCGGCTGCTCAGGAAGCTTTTGTGAAAGCTGCTATCGTCAATAAATTAGAGAAACTTTCTACTATTTCTGGCCAAACTCAAGGCAAGGTTTATAGATTTAAACCTCGCCGACTCTTTAAATGGTTTGAAGGAGGGTTATGGTTCGATGAGCGCTATTTGATAAGAGAACTCAATCTTAGTAAGGATGAAGTTCAATTAGCTAAGCAAGCAATTATGGCAAAATTAGGATTTACTTTAAGTAAGTATACAGGTCAAAACTGGCAACTACTTCCTTGGTTACAAAATTTAGCTAGCACATTTAAACCTTGGGATTTGCTAGAGTGGACTGGCAAGTATAAAAGAGACTTTGATAGCGACAAACGTAATCAAATTATGCACAATTTGCGAGGGGTAGAAAAAAAAGATGTTGTTAAGTACTTATTAGGAAAAGAGAATAATGAAGATGTTGCTGAGTACTTACAAAGTAGAGATAAAGATAAAGCAGAACATTTATTAAGTAAAGATGAATGCGAGGAAATAACTAAAGGTATCACTAAGCAAGATATTTACGAAGTTTATCAAGAGAAAGTTAAACAACCTTTTATAGAAGCTATTCAAGATTTGAAATTACCTTACAAAAAAACTAATCTACAAAATAGGTTGAATAAGTTAGCAGAGCGATTAGCTATACAATAACTATGTTGTGATCGCTTTGATTCAAAATCAAACAAAAATGGCGGGATGTGATCGCGATGGTGGGCTTCTCAAATTATGCCTACACACAATCAATCAAATAAATGTCTCCTGATATCCTGTGCATTTAAGATTACGATGAGTCAAGTAGTTGCTAATTGGTAAAAATTGAGTAGCAAATTTCTAATTTTCGTATGTATAATTACTTGATTTTGCGCGGCAGGGTAGGTCACAGAATTGCCTCTTTTTCAAAAATGGCTGAAAGTAAGGCAGAGATAGGGTTTCAGCGTTTTTCTATCGTAAGAGTACCGCGCACCTTACACAGCAAGAGTTTCAGCGTTTTGAGCTTGTTTTGTTGGTTCGATTATGGTAAATTTGTAGGGGTTCCGCGCAAACGGGCTTTGAAAGCTAAATATAATAAGGGTTTCAGAGTACCGCAGGTTCACCAATTTCCTTAAATTGGTATTGTTGGAAACGCTAGCCTTTACTCTATCGCTATTTTGCACCGGATTGGGTTCACCAATTTCCTTAAATTGGTATTGTTGGAAAAAAAATATTAAACATCGTATTTGATCAGAATCTAGTAAAGAGGTTCACCAATTTCCTTAAATTGGTATTGTTGGAAACTGATATCTCGTAACTCCCCAATGAACAGTGCCTGGTTCACCAATTTCCTTAAATTGGTATTGTTGGAAACATCGCCGTTGTCCCACGGGATGCCGAAAGGGACAAGTGGTTCACCAATTTCCTTAAATTGGTATTGTTGGAAACGTCGTTGCCAATTCTTGATAAATCTGACTACCTGGTTCACCAATTTCCTTAAATTGGTATTGTTGGAAACGAACGGTAGGTGCAAATCTAAAATTACCAATCAAGAAAGGTTCACCAATTTCCTTAAATTGGTATTGTTGGAAACATTGTTGGAAACGAAGTAAACCACGCTTGTACATAGGATTCAGTTCAAGCGGGTTCACCAATTTCCTTAAATTGGTATTGTTGGAAACATGGTGGTCGAGGCTCTTAGGGGGAATCAAAGCACGGTTCACCAATTTCCTTAAATTGGTATTGTTGGAAACACAGAATTGTATTGTGCGTCTTCATCTTGCTTTTTGCGGTTCACCAATTTGCTTAAATTGGTATTGTTGGAAACGCGGATGTAAGATGTGTTTCCACTCCTGCCCTTCGGTTCACCAATTTCCTTAAATTGGTATTGTTGGAAACATTCAATTGGATCGTTGAAATTTTTAAATTACTCTCCCCTCTTAGGTTCACCAATTTCCTTAAATTGGTATTGTTGGAAAACCACTTTTGGAAGTAGCGCGATCGCATTTTGATTATAGCTATGGTTCACCAATTTCCTTAAATTGGTATTGTTGGAAACGCGATCGCATATATCTTTTGGCCACCAAGGCGAAATATCGGTTCACCAATTTCCTTAAATTGGTATTGTTGGAGACGCGAAAGAAACTACCATTAATAGGGTCAAATATAGCGAGGCTGTTATGAAGTACACTTTGTCCCAAAAGTATTGATATATAAGGGTTTCAGAGTCGAAGGTTTTGTATATCTTTTTTAGTAGTATACACGTAGAGAATAGCTACATAGCAGATATATCAGTAGCTAGAGCAATCGAGGAATAAAATGAAGAGGAAGCCTTTCATGACGAATTAGAGCAGGCTTCAAACGAGGGTAAGCATTACTTGCCCAGATGTTTCCATGCCCAAGTTCTAGCATCTGCGATCGCCACCTCATTTCGAGCCGCGTATGGAACCTTTTTTTGATACACTTCTAACCAAAGAGATATCTTTCGTAGAGGGAGAAACAGTTGAGTTTGCTGAGTAGCGAACAATTAAGCTAATGTATTCTATGCCTTAGTTGAACAAACCGCAATAGGAAAGTCTCAGAAAAAGGGAGTAATTGGGAGTATTTTAGAGGTAAGTTTTGGCTAGCAAAGTAAGTCAATATAAGTAAAAACAAAGCAACAATAAAATTAAGAATAATCAAAAAAGAGTTAGAGTAATAAAGATAGATGTAGAAGGGCTTAAAAGAAGTAAAAGAAAGTTCAAAAAAGCCAGAAACCAGACAGAGAAAGAGAAGTAGATCAACAATTTACAGAAAGTAAAATAAAGCAACAGAAAGTCGTAAAAGTGTGAGTAAACAATCTCGTAAAAGTGAAGATAAAAAAGAGAAAAAAAGAGAAAATAGAAAAAACTAACGACCACAAAAAAAAGAATTAATAAATATAAATAAACCTTGAAACTCTTGCCTGATAAGACATAAAAGGATTTAAAAGCAAAAATAAGGAAAAAGAAATAATGACAAGGACACATAATATAGTAAAAAGAATAAATTGTCAAATCATCAGGTAAAGTAAAATGTGAGCAAAGTACAAAGACAGCTAGTAAAATAGAAAAATAAATTCATAAATTGAGAACAAAACAACCTTTATTTTGTAACTAGTTCGGAGATAAAATAACTAGTAACGATGTAGAAATAAGATACATTAGTAATAAATAAAAAGAAGATTTGAGGGTGCAATAAGAACATCAATATTCTTCAAATAGCATCAGGGGAAAAGAAAGATGAATTGGGTAACAGAAGAACTTAAGTATGCAGACTTAGGGGACACAAGGAGAAACAAACGGTTAGTAAAAATAGTAGAAGACCTAGCAGATCAACCTAACGTCAGCGTCATTTCAGTTATCAGTTATCAGTTATCAGTTATCAGTTGGGGCTAATAGGGCAGAAAGTATGGGCTAGAGAGAAAAAGCATCGTAGCTTAGAAAAAGAAGGACATATAAAGGACATAGAGAAGCGGGAGTCTCAACGCTGGATAGAAAGCCTAGAAAAAAGCCAAGAAGCATTGCCAGAAGGAGTAAAAGGAATAACAGTCGCAGATAGAGAAGCAGACATACATAAGCTTCTGGTCAGGCATAAACAATTAGGAGCAGACTTCATCATTAGAGCTTGCCAGAATAGGCGAAGCATAGAACTAATCAATAGAAAAGGAAGAAAACAACCACTATGGGACGCAGTACGAGAGCTTCCCAGAAAAGGGAAAATAACTATCAAACTACAGAGAACGCCAAAAAGGAAAAAAGTCAGGACAGCAGAACTGTCTATAAGGTATGGAACAGTACCATTAAGGCCACCAGAGTCAGCATCAGCAGAAGAAAAAAAAGAAAAGCTCACAACTCAAGTAATACTGGCAGAAGAAGAAAATCCGCCACCGGGAGAAGAGCCAGTAGTGTGGCTATTACTAACAAGTTTAGAAGTAAACAGCTTCTCCCGAAGCGAGAAAATCTTAGAACTGTACTCTTACCGTTGGTTAGAGAGAGCCACAAAAAGAATGATCCAGTTTAAGCTAGGAGAATTAGGGGTGAAAAAAGTGGATGAAGAAACTAAGCGAAAGTATAAAAGCTCTTTACATAAAAACGGCAACGCAACTAAAAGGTAGTGCAAGAAGACAATTTATGGCAGCAGTAGTGAAAGAATTAGGTGTAGGGGGACAAAGTTTAGCAGAAAGAGAATTGAAGTGGAATCGACGAACAATTCGTAAAGGAATGAAGGAATTAACCAGTGGCGAAGAAATTAAGGATGGTTATGAACGTAGTGGACGCAAACGAGTAGAAGAGAAACTGCCGCAATTGCTCGAAGATATAGAAGCCTTGGTAGAGCCACAAACACAAACAGACCTAAGTTTCTTGAGTACAAGATTATATACTCGTCTGAGTGCAGTACAGGTGCGTCGTCAGTTAATCAAACACAAAGGCTATACCGAAGAAGAATTACCGAGTGTAGAGCAGTAATCAAGATTGGGGAATTTGACAGAGGAGGTAAAACCAGAGTCCCGACAATAGCTCTAGACCATGACTTTACCCCCACTACAACAATAACTCCCTATGGTATTTTTTTGCCTCAATACCAGGAGTTGTACTTGTTCTTTGTCAGCTCCAAACTGACCGCAGATTGTATTGTGGATTTGCTCTGGTTGTGGTGGTCAATGGTTAAAGACCGCTTTCGAGATATCGATAAATTGGTATTAAACCAGGACAATGGCCCAGAAAACCATTCCCGTCGGACTCAGTTTCTCCATCGAATTGTGGAGTTTGCTTGTCAGTCTCAACTCCAGGTTAGCTTGGCTTACTATCCTCCTTATCACAGCAAATATAATCCCGTCGAGCGTGCCTTTGGCTGGTTAGAGCAGCATTGGAATGGTAGCTTACTTGACAGCGTTGAAACGGTGCTACGCTTTGCTGAAAACTTAACTTTTCAAGGGCAGCAACCTGTCGTCCGGCTCGTGGAGAAAGTTTATCATACTGGAGTTAAATTAACTCAGCAGGCTATGTCCGAGTTGGAGAAACAAGTTCAGAGATTTTCCTCTTTGCCCAAGTGGTTTGTCGATATCGTCGGTAAACCTACTTGATTATTGGATCATCCTTTTTGTGGTCTTCTCTTAGAGCTTTGATCTCGGACTTAGCCGGAGTTGATTTCTTTAGAGGGAATAACAGGAGATTTGAACATAAATTCTGATGTCTTTTGAAACACACAATACCAAGATAATATCCTAAGATACCCTATCTTTCGCCCTGTCTTCTATGTTGCTTCCTGAAAAAGTAGTAGTGATTTGATGTTATATTGGTTTTAGCAATCCTCATATTGAGGAAAACCCAGAAGCTGGCAACAACTTCCGGGCTTCATTGAACCTCAGATTAATGATATACTAAAAGGCTTATTTTGATAAATAAGCTTTTTTAGTATTTAGTATTTAGTCTTTAGTTTTGAGTTCTTGATTTAGAAGAGTATCAACCCGAATTTCTCTTTAAAAAGCGAATTGTTAATGGGTAACGATAAAACTGTCCGCTACTAGCTTTTACTGCGGCAAAAATGGCTAAAACAAACTGTAGTAATCCGATAATAACTCCCAAGGCAACTAGCCCAAAAATGCCAAATGTGCCGAAGAATAAAGCAATTAAACCACCATCACTACCCCCAGCGATCGCACCAGCAAAAATTAAAATAAACAAGGCTGCGAAAAATACTATCGTCAAGACAATCCCATAAATAGTCATCGAAATTTGGAAATTTAGCGATTCTCTTCCGTGGGCATCAATAAACTCATCTTCGTCTTTCTTAATTAACCAGACAATCAACGGGCCAATGATATTAGTGAAGGCAAAGGGCGGCAAACCAACAAATGCTAGGAGCAAGCCGACAAGTGAGACTAAATGGCATAACATTGCCCAATTATGTACTTCTGGACGTAGAGATTTCACGAGCGCTTACCTCACATTTTAGCTATGAATCAATATTAAGCGATCACGAAGATTGATTAGAATGGCTATATTATGTAAACTCTGTCCTAACTATGCCCTCTCCATTCCCTGGCATGAACCCCTACTTAGAGAATCCTAACCTTTAAAATCTTAGCATTATTGCGATCGTGTCTCCTACCAGGGCTAGATCTAGCGAAGCTGCTATAAAGGGCTGTTTGTCGCAAAAGCATTGATATATAAGGGTTTCAGAGCCGAAGATTTTGTATATCTTTCTTAATGGTATACACGTAGAGAATAGCTACAGAGCAGATATATCAGTAGTTAGAGCAATCGAGCAATAAAATGAAGAGGAAGCCTTTCATGACGAGTTAGAGCAGGCTTCAAACGAGGGTAAGCATTACTTGCCCAGATGTTTCCATACCCACGTTCTAGCATCTGCGATCGCGGCTTAAGTTCGCATTACGATCACATTTTCAGTCCAAATCCCTATCTTGCACAATTGTCGCTAGATTATTAGACTTATAGCAATTCCACGACTTGTGAGGTACAGTTATAGTGAAAATATCTAATTAGTAAAGTATCGACGATGAAACCTTATTCATGGGACTTTAGACAGAAAATAATAGAAGTACATGAGAAAGAGAATATCTCCATTAGAAAACTAGCTGAACGTTTTTGTGTAGCCAAAAGCTTTGTGCAGAAATTGCTCAAACAATATAGAGAGACAGGAGATATTAGTCCCAAACAATCTGGTGGCAATCCCAAACCAAAACTAAATGCAGAGCAGATAGTTATCTTAGTAGAAATAATAGAAGCAAATAATGATGCAACTCTATTAGAACTGTGTGATTTGCTCTTAGAAAAGACTCAAATTAGAGTAAGTAAATCAACCATGGGAAAAATAACTCAAAAGTTAAATTACAGTGTCAAAAAAAACACTATATGCAGCAGAAAAAGAAAGTGAAAGAGTACTGCAAAAGCGTGTAGAGTATTGGGAGCAACTGAGAGATATAAAAGTTGAAGACCTGGTATTCATAGATGAGAGTGGAGTGAATCTCGCTATGGTGAGACTTTATGCAAGAGCTTTAAGAGGAAAAAGAGCTAGAGGAAAAAAGCCCCAAAAAAGAGGTAAAAATGTGTCAATGATTAGTGCTTTATCTCTGAAAAAAGTTCTAGCATCAATAAATATATATGGAGGTGTAAATGGGGTAACATTTGAAGGTTTTGTAGTGAACTTATTAATACCAGAGCTGTGGGAGAATGCTTGTGTAGTCATGGACAATGCCAAAATTCATCTGGGAGAAATGGTGAGAGAAGCTATAGAACAAGCAGGAGCCAAACTGATTTATCTTCCTCCTTATTCTCCTGAATTTTCACCGATTGAGAACTTTTGGTCGAAAGTCAAAAGTATCTTAAAAAAACTTGGAGCAAGAACTTATAAAGATTTAATTGAGGGGATTAGTGAAGCTATGCTTCAAGTTACCAACGAAAATATTCGCAACTGGTTTACCCACTGCTGCTACTGTACCTCATGAGTCCGAGAAACGCTATACATTAAAACAAATATGGAAAAATTAGAATTATATAAACAAAAAGTAGGCAATTTAAAACGCTACCAACTAGTGGGGATTTACTTAGATTCCTTCTTGTCAAGTCTTAATCTTGAGTTTACTTATGGATTGCCAAAAGAAGACAAAATATTCCGATTTACAAATATCCTAGGTTTTGCTATTTCAAAAGTACCAGAAGATGACGAAGGATGTTTTTCAATTTATGAAGTTTCTATAGATATTTTCGATAGAACTAATAAGAATATCATTCTTCTAAAAAATGTTGAAATTAAGAAAAGAAACCACGAACTTTTTCACTTTTCTGTGGATGGAGGAGCTAGAGTTGAAGTCATTTTCGGCTATTTACACTTTTTTGAAGCTCAAGATATCTGATGTTCAAAGAATGCTATGCCTTAGTTGAACAAACCTCAACGTGAAGGTATCAGAAAAAGGTAGTAATAGAGAGTAATTGAGAGGTGATTTTTAGCTAGCAAAGTAAGTCAAAATAAGTAAAAACAAAGCAACAATAAAATTAAGAATAATCAAAAAACAATTAGAGTAATAAAGATAGATGTAGAAGGGCTTAAAAGAAGTAAAAGAAAGTTCAAAAAAGCCAGAAACCAGACAGAGAAAGAGAAGTAGATCAACAATTTACAGAAAGTAAAATAAAGCAACAGAAAGTCGTAAAAGCGTGAGTAAATAATCTCGTAAAAGTGAAGATAAAAAAGAGAAAACTAAATTCATAAATCGAGAACAAAATAACCTTTATTTTGTAACTAGTTCAGAGATAAAATAACTAGTAACGATGTAGAAATAAGATACATTAGTAATAAATAAAAAGAAGGCTTTATTTGTTGATGATGCTCATGGAATCCACAATAAAACTTTGTCTGGTCTCAAACGTTTGATTGAGCTAGTTCATCAAAATGGTGGTCTTCTTTCTGTTGTTTTGGCTGGTCATCCTAGGCTCCGCAATGATTTGTGTCGCCCCAACCTAGAGGAGATTGGCGCTCGTGCTAGTCTTTTTACTCTAGAAGGTATTCGGGGTCATCAGTCTGAGTATAATTTGCAGATAATCTGAGCCGAGTTTTCTTGTTTGCAAGCCGAGTTTTCTTATTTGCAAATAATTTGAGCCTATTTGCAGATAATCTGAGTCCAAACGCGGTCTTATTTGCAAATAATTTGAGCCGAAAACTTCCTTGTTTGTAAGTCCGAGCCGTATTGTTTGCAAGCCGCTACAGTTAACCCTTCAAAGAAAGTAACTGTAGCTCTTTCTGCTCTAATTGCCTGTTCCACCTTTGACCCTACTAATAATCAACTTCTTCGAGTGCCTCATCTAAAAGCATCCGAACAATATCTGCTTTACTCGTGCGAGTGTGAACTCCCAAGAGGGAGAGTTTCTCAATCCAAGCTAATCTGGAGAATGATCCAGGTTGATGGAGTCCAAGAGTTGCGCCTCGGTAGCTCCTTTAAGCTTATTGTCTTGAGCAAGAAGTAAATCCACAGCAACTCTAATCAGAGTATTTTCAGTAATTCTTTCCCCTCCTTTTTTTGCTCGGTTTAACTTTCTGGCTAAGACAGTTAGCTGGTCTAATTGGTCTTCCCTAATTCGAGCTTCCTTACGAACTAAGGTTAGGTATTTGGGTAGCTTAGTAGGAGTTGGAAACTTTGTAACTCTGTAAGTACCCGACTCTGGCACTCTGTAAACGCCAGATTTAGGTACTTTATTAGTTTGTGATTTCTGCTGTTGTGCTGGGTCTTTATCGGTTTCGTGTTCAACCAAATCAGTTAGCTTCTTTCTTTTAGCCATTACTTGGGTTTATCACTAACAAAGTTTGTTACTTACAGAGTACCAGAGAATTTACATTTCCCAGGGGTTAAGAATTAGGAGTAAGGGGTTTTTGAAGTATGTCAACTTTTAGTAGATAAGAGAAGCTAATAACAAAGGTAAGGAAAGCTCATCCTCATATTGTTTACATTAGTTTACAAACCTGTCACAATGGAGTTATACCAAGTAAGTTAAACCAACTTCGCTTTTTTATATATCATTCACGCAATTATTTGAACCATGACAACTACATTACAACGTAGCCAAAGCGCAAGCTCTTGGGAACGGTTTTGCAGTTGGATCACCAGCACCGAAAACCGCCTCTATGTAGGTTGGTTTGGAGTCTTAATGATCCCAACCCTGTTAGCCGCCACCACTTGCTTTTTAATCGCCTTCGTCGCAGCACCTCCTGTAGACATTGACGGAATCCGCGAACCAGTAGCAGGTTCATTACTTTATGGAAACAACATCATCTCTGGTGCAGTTGTTCCATCATCTAATGCCATCGGCTTACACTTCTACCCAATTTGGGAAGCAGCTTCTCTTGATGAGTGGTTGTATAACGGTGGTCCCTACCAGCTAGTGATTTTCCACTTCCTCATTGGCATATTTGCTTACATGGGAAGAGAGTGGGAACTATCCTACCGCTTAGGAATGCGTCCTTGGATCTGTGTAGCTTACTCTGCTCCAGTAGCAGCAGCAAGTGCAGTATTCCTAATCTACCCATTAGGACAAGGAAGCTTCTCAGATGGAATGCCTTTAGGTATCTCCGGAACCTTCAACTTCATGTTTGTCTTCCAAGCAGAACACAACATCTTAATGCACCCCTTCCATATGTTGGGAGTAGCGGGTGTATTTGGTGGAGCATTATTCAGTGCCATGCACGGAAGCTTGGTCACCTCTAGCTTAGTTAGAGAAACCACCGAAACCGAATCACAGAACTACGGTTACAAATTCGGACAAGAAGAAGAAACCTACAACATTGTTGCGGCACACGGTTATTTTGGTCGTCTCATCTTCCAATATGCCTCCTTCAACAACAGTCGTAGCCTTCACTTTTTATTAGGAGCATGGCCAGTAGTAGGAATCTGGTTCACCGCATTAGGAATCTCGACAATGGCGTTTAACCTCAACGGATTCAACTTCAACCAGTCGATACTAGATTCACAAGGTCATGTAGTCAACACCTGGGCTGATGTATTAAACCGCGCCAACTTAGGCTTTGAAGTAATGCACGAGCGCAATGCTCACAACTTCCCCTTAGATTTAGCAGCAGGCGAGTCTACACCAGTAGCTCTCACTGCCCCAGCTATCAACGGCTAAGTTGCTGCTTACAACTAAAATTAAATAGCTAAATAAAAAAAGCGTCCTCCGCAAATGGGGGGCGCTTTTTTCGGTTGAATCTAGCTTTAATAGACATCTCCAGAAAAGAGTTTTTCTCCTCCACCAGACGTTTCGCGTTCGTATAAACCGACGGGATACCGAGAGTCAACCGAGTTGTCCTGCGCCACAATCTCTGATTTAGCGACAGGATCTGTCACCTTCAGCACAGCCTATTACTCGACAAGTTCCATAGCGATGGGGACATTTAGCTTAGAGAGCAGATCGCTAACGTTCTGTAAATTTGCTTGACTAGGTTCAATCTGGCTGATTACCTCTACTAAAGCCGCCGCATGATCTTTTTCATCAAGAGCCGCGAAATCAATCGTTGGACGATTCCGCAGGGGCAGTTCCTCAATTAACTGTGGAATCTGCACATCTGGTATCACAAGTAGTCTACCGGATTCGGGTTCAATTGTGTTGAGGCCTTTGCCACTCGCTAGTACAAGCGGGTAATTAATTTGGTCAAAATCGCCACCACCGCTAGGGAAGTTATTAGGCAAGAACGTACCGCGAATTTCAGGATTGAGCAGTACTTTTACTGGACTATCACTTTGAGGTACGCGCCTGAATCGTGGTGGGAAGCTTTGAAACCTAAAAACTGCTGGCAACCGCAGTCGAACGAATCCTCGTACTTCCAAGTCAGGGTTGGGATCTGCTAGCAAAGCTGGAGTGAGATTAGGTAGTAGCTGTAGGGAAGCCGTTTGCTTCCCTCCCAAGCGGAAACTAGTTGAAAATCGCGTTGTACCTACCGCAGCACTAACCGGTGAGAGAGTCAGAGGCTGGTTTGCTCCTGCAACATCGAGAAGGACGGTGGCATTACCAGCCAAAGTGCGGTCTGAATCAGGAGGGTCTGGGAGACTGATTTGAAATTCTAAGGTATAGCGAAATTCTTCGTCTTCAAGGTTGGAAATGGTTAAAAAGTAGCCTTGCACAACCCGGCGAGCCAAGGTAGGACTGGTCGGAGGGGGCGCAATGCGCTTAGCAAGCAGTTCAAATGTAGAAACTTCCATCGGATTTTTTAGCCTAAATATTTTGTTGAAAAAAGCTTTTCTTGCTCTTGTGTTAATTACTACGCACAGCAATTAAAAAATATTCCTTTTCTTTAAGGGGTTTAGTGATAAGTTACAAGCTACATCCCCTGTCACATAAGCTTTTTCACCAAAAAAAGCAAAATTGCTATTTCAGCCTATTGGACTAGGCCGTTTGTTGGAGTAATACCTTCACCTCACAGTTAATGTGTGAGACTAACTCCTGCCAGCGTTTAGAAATAGTACCTTGGCTTGTACCTAACGCAACAGCAAGTTGAGTTTGGTTTTCCCCTCGCATTCTTCCTTGCCACAGTTGGAAATATTGACGCTGAGGATGATACTCATCTAATTGAGCGATCGCTTCTACCAAACAAATAAGCAAATCTTCACGTTCTAAAGTTGCCCACAAATTACCCTTGCTAGGGATATTATCTAACCAAGAGAACTTTGTACCTGCTAGCTTTTGGTCAAGGCTCAAGTGCCTCTTTCGCTGCTCCCGACGAACTAAATCAATAATTGCAAACTTAGAAATCTTTGCACTCCAATGGTAAAAACTACCTTTTTCTGGATGAAACTTGTTATCTCTAAGAGCTAAAATTATTTTTTCATGAGCAGTTTGGGCAGCATCCTCCCAGGGAATAGTAGTACCTCTAGTATTGCAACGAGCAATCCTTTCTACTCTTTGCAGATATCTAGAGTCTTGTAACAAGGCTAGATAATCTTGGGCATTTGTTCGTTTAGTTTCTCGGTAATCACTACAAAGGGGCAATAAAATGTTCTCACTCATAGGTTTAGGAATTAGTTATGTATTTTGTATTCAAGTCCCTAAAACCCTGGTATTTTCCTGAAGCTGTCTGAAAATGATGTATAAATAGATGCTGGCTTGAATGCTTCAATCCTATGTGTGCTGCTTAAATCCTTTGATAAATGAGTACCAGTTTGGATATTGTCTCAACTTACTCATACAAATGACTACAAGAATCGCTATTCTTGTGTATTTATATGTGCCAATGTGCTGTTTTGTCCACTTCTACCTCATTTGATTAGAAGGCTTCCAGAAGCTTTTAGACCAGTTCAAACGACTCGAAGAAGAGCTACGCTTAACAAAGCTTGAAGCTTTGAGAGCAGAAATCCGTCAAAGTGGGGTAAATCTAGTGATGCGATGTAGGAAGTTGATTAGGGAAGAAATTCTCATCTGCTTTTCCACCCTCCTTGTGGCTCCCCTGAGCAATTAATGATATTGAAAAGTCTCACTTCAAAGTAGATAGAAACTAAAAGAGTAGAAACTGCGATCGCATCACTGAGGCGATCATTACTTTTAACTAGCTGCCAAGAGTAAAGAGACTTCTATTGGCTCTGGTAGTGGCAACTTACCGATGGAAACCTTGATTCCCATTTCCCAAACACTCTTCTAGCGGGACTTAAACAGAAAAAGAGAATAAAGAAGATATAATAGTTATATGGCATAACTTCAACGTTAGAGTTATCGGTGGTGAATCTTATGAAAGAAACAACCCCAGCAGCAATGCCTCCATGCTTCAATAGATGGTGCGCTAAGTTTGATAATATATTCAGAACAAAAGCTCAAAAGAGAGAATTTAGAAACTATATAGGAGGATTATTAGGCGAAAGTAAGCGTAAAAACCTTACACAGATAGCTAGAGACAGTGTAGGAGTAACATACCACAGATTACACCATTTCTTAACCGAAGCCCCCTGGTCAGCAGAGCAAATAAATGAGCGTCGTTTGCAAATAATGAACAAATGCAATCAGACGAGTATAAACAGTGGATTCAGTCTGATTGTTGACGATAGTGGACACCCGAAGAGCGGCAATTTTACAGCAGGAGTAGGAAGACAGTATATCGGAGAAGAAGGAAAAGTAGATAATGGTAATGTCGTAGTAACAACTCACCTTTATGACGGCAAGAAAAGCTGACCTTTAGACATTGAATTATATCAACACGCCAAATCATTACCCCAAGGAAAAAAAGACCCAGAATTCAAAAAGAAACCTCAGTTAGCTATAGAGCTAATAGATAGAAGTATTGAGAGAGGGTATCGACCCAAAATAGTTCTCATAGATGGAGGATATGGCAACAATACATCATTTTTAGGAGCATTAGAACAAAGGAAATTAAACTACTTAGGAGGAGTAGCCAAAAACCGTAAAGTTAGAGTGCTAAAAAGCGATAAAACCACAGAAGAGGTCAGATTAGATAATCTAGCGCAATCACTACCAGCAGAGGCTTTTAGGGAAATAACCATCAACACAATTAAGCCAAGAAAAGTGTGGGTAGCAACACAAGTAGTAGAAATATCTAGTCTCGAAGGTAGAAAAACAATAGCTATCGTTATGAATGCTTCTACCTTTGAAGATGCCGATGATATTGATTATTTAATCACTAATGTTTCCCCAGATTTAGCAACACCACAATGGTTTGTAGATACATACTCAAAAAGAAATTGGGTAGAAGTATTTTATAGAGAAGCTAAGGGATGGCTAGGTTTGAAAGAATAT
>CAWCAG010000007.1:0-1221396 GCA_963793425.1 uncultured cyanobacterium
AATGAAATAAAGGATATAACCCCTGTTGCAACTCTAACTAATTTATATAGGCTTTACCTGGAGGAAAATGAAATAAAGGATATAACCCCTGTTGCAACTCTAACTAATTTAGATGGGCTTGACCTGGGGGAAAATGAAATAAAGGATATAACCCCTGTTGCAACTCTAACTAATTTAGATGGGCTTGACCTGGGAGAAAATCAAATAGAGGATATAACCCCTGTTGCCACTCTAACTAATTTATATGAGCTTTACCTGGGAGAAAATCAAATAGAGGATATAACCCCTGTTGCCACTCTAACTAATTTATATAGGCTTTACCTGGAGGAAAATGAAATAAAGGATATAACCCCTGTTGCAACTCTAACTAATTTAGACTGGCTTGACCTGGGGGAAAATGAAATAAAGGATATAACCCCTGTTGCAACTCTAACTAATTTATATGGGCTTCACCTGGAGGAAAATGAAATAAAGGATATAACTCCTGTTGCAACTCTAACTAATTTATATGAGCTTTACCTGGGGGTAAATGAAATAGAGGATATAACATCCCTATCTTCTTTAACTAATCTGACTGGGCTTGACCTGGGGGAAAATCAAATAAAGGATATAACCCCTTTGTCTTCTCTCACTAATTTGACTCGGCTTTGGCTGGGGGAAAATGAAATAGAGGATATAACATCCCTATCTTCTTTAACTAATTTAGGCTGGCTTGACCTGGGGGAAAATCAAATAAAGGATATAACCCCTTTGTCTTCTCTGACTAATTTGACTTGGCTTAAACTGTGGGGAAATCCAAAGCTTACTAACAAAACTTGCCCAGTTGAACCGTCCTCTATTTGTATTTTTGAACCTTCTGAATAACTTTCCCCATCAGCTTCTTGATATTCCTCTAACAAAAACTTAAACAACTACCTCTGGTACGCCCCTACTAAAAGACAACTTCCGTGTTTCAGTAAAATGTCCTTAAATCGAGGAATTGGCAAATGAGAATTAACAAACAAAGTCAGCGCTGGAGAGTAGTGATGTCTAAAATGAGCTTCTCCTTATGGAGACGCTACGCGAATGTTTATGCAGTTGTTGCTTTAGGTGTTGGTGGTAGTTGGCATCAAGCAACGGCTCAAGGGCAGCAGTTTGAAACCTTTGCTCAATGGTGCGAAAATCGAGAAACTTTAACCAGTGAGGCGCGACATACTGTTGAGGTTTTGTTGAGGGAAGCTGATACTGAAGATTGCCAGCTTGCTGAGGAGCAATTAACTAATTTGACTTCGCTTTACCTGGGGGCAAATGAAATAAAGGATATAACTCCTATTGCAACTCTAACTAATTTGACTTCGCTTAACCTGGGGGGAAATGAAATAAAGGATATAACCCCTGTTGCCACTCTAACTAATTTAGACTGGCTTCACCTGGGGGGAAATGAAATAAAGGATATAACTCCTGTTGCAACTCTAACTAATTTGACTTGGCTTTACCTGGGGGAAAATAAAATAAAGGATATAACCTCTGTTGCAACTCTAACTAATTTAGGCGGGCTTAACCTGGGGGAAAATAAAATAAAGGATATAACTCCTGTTGCAACTCTAACTAATTTGACTTCGCTTAACCTGGAGGGAAATGAAATAAAGGATATAACTCCTGTTGCAACTCTAACTAATTTGACTTCCCTTAGCCTGTGGGAAAATCAAATAAAGGATATAACTCCTGTTGCAACTCTAACTAATTTGACTTCGCTTAACCTGGGGGGAAATGAAATAAAGGATATAACCCCTGTTGCCACTCTAACTAATTTAGACTGGGCTTTACCTGGGGGAAAATGAAATAAAGGATATAACCCCTGTTGCAACTCTAACTAATTTGACTTGGGCTTAACCTGGGGGAAAATGAAATAAAGGATATAACCCCTGTTGCAACTCTAACTAATTTGACTTCGCTTAACCTGGGGGGAAATGAAATAAAGGATATAACCCCTGTTGCAACTCTAACTAATTTGACTGGCTTAACCTGGGGGAAAATGAAATAAAGGATATAACCCCTGTTGCAACTCTAACTAATTTGACTTAGCTTGACCTGGGGGAAAATGAAATAAAGGATATAACCCCTGTTGCAACTCTAACTAATTTAGACTGGGCTTGACCTGGGGGAAAATCAAATAAAGGATATAACCCCTGTTGCAACTCTCACTAATTTGACTCGGCTTGACCTGGAGGGAAATGAAATAAAGGATATAACCCCTGTTGCAACTCTAACTAATTTAGACTGGCTTCACCTGGGGGAAAATGAAATAAAGGATATAACCCCTGTTGCAACTCTAACTAATTTAGACTGGCTTCACCTGGGGGAAAATGAAATAAAGGATATAACCCCTGTTGCAACTCTAACTAATTTGACTTGGCTTGACCTGGGGGAAAATGAAATAAAGGATATAACCCCTGTTGCAACTCTAACTAATTTAACTAGGCTTCACCTGGGGGCAAATGAAATAAAGGATATAACCCCTGTTGCAACTCTAACTAATTTGACTTCGCTTGACCTGGGGGCAAATGAAATAAAGGATATAACCCCTGTTGCAACTCTAACTAATTTAACTAGGCTTGACCTGGGGGAAAATGAAATAAAGGATATAACCCCTGTTGCAACTCTAACTAATTTATACTGGCTTTACCTGGGGGAAAATGAAATAAAGGATATAACCCCTGTTGCAACTCTAACTAATTTAATTTGGCTTGACCTGGGGGAAAATGAAATAAAGGATATTACCCCTTTATCTTCTCTCACTAATTTGAATTTGCTTGAGCTGGGGGAAAATGAAATAGAGGATATTACCCCTTTGTCTTCTCTCACTAATTTGACTGAGCTTAAACTGTGGGGAAATCCAAAGCTTACTAACAAAACTTGCCCAGTTGAACCACAATCTATTTGTATTTTTGAACCTTCTGAATAACTTTCCCCATCAACCCCTCAATATCCCCATAACAATAAAGTTAAGCAACAACCAACTTGTAGCAGACTCTTTTCTATTTCACATCACAGCCCTTAAGAAATGAGATTAGTCATTAACTATAGCGATAAATCCTTATCTATGAGAGGATAGCCAATTGTATAGGAAAAATACCTTTGTGGTTTTCCTCTAAGTTTGTTATTCTTCAGCTTTCATACCCCAGCCTTCTGCTATTAAATATGCAACCGCAAAACTTGCTGCATCGGACAAAGATTGTTGCCACCATTGGCCCTGCTACAGCTAAACCGGAAGTGCTTCGTAGGCTTATTGAAGCCGGGGCAACTACTTTGCGGCTCAACTTTTCCCACGGAACTCATGAAGATCACCAGCGTAGTATACGCTTAATTCGTCAGACAGCTTTTGAGTTGAATACTCCTGTGGGTATTCTCCAAGACTTACAAGGGCCAAAAATTCGCTTAGGTAAGTTTGAAGGTGGCCCCATCAAATTAGAAAAAGGTGATCCTTATATTATCACCAGTCGCCAAGTTCCCTGTACCCAAGAAATTGGCTTTGTTAGCTATAAACCCATAGCAGAAGAAGTCCCTGAAGGAGCAAAAATTCTCCTTGATGATGGCAAAGTGGAAATGCTGGTGGAAAAGGTTGATCCTAGTCGCCAAGAATTACATTGTCGTGTGGTTGTTGAAGGTATTCTTTCTGATAATAAAGGGGTTAACTTCCCCGGAGTTTATCTTTCTGTCCGTGCTTTAACGGAAAAAGATCGTACTGATTTAACTTTTGGTTTAGATCAAGGGGTTGATTGGATTGCTTTGAGTTTTGTTTGCAACCCCCAAGATGTCTTAGAAATTAAAGAATTAATTGCTAGTGCCGGTAAATCAGTTCCAGTAATTGTCAAAATTGAAAAACATGAAGCTATTGAACAGATGGAAGCTATCCTTTCTTTGTCTGATGGGGTAATGGTAGCCAGGGGAGATTTAGGGGTAGAGTTACCAGCCGAGGATGTACCAATTTTACAAAAACGTCTCATTCGTACTGCCAATGAGTTAGGGATTCCTGTCATCACCGCAACACAAATGCTTGACAGTATGTTAAACAACCCCCGCCCCACCCGTGCTGAAGTTTCTGATGTTGCCAATGCTATCCTTGATGGTACAGATGCAGTCATGCTCTCTAATGAAACTGCGGTGGGTAAGTATCCTGTCGAAGCTGTGGGTACAATGGCGAAAATTGCTGCTCGCATTGAACAGGAACAAACCCCTCCTATTCGGGAGCGTCCCCGCAGACGCTCTATTACCCATGCTATTTCCCAAGCAGTAAGTCAGATTGCCGCAGAGTTAGATGCCGCAGCGATTATGACTTTAACCAAAAGTGGGGCCACTGCCCGGAATGTTTCTAAGTTCCGACCTCAAACTCGCATTTTAGCAGTTACTCCCCATGTTCATGTAGCAAGGCAATTACAGCTAGTTTGGGGTGTGAAGCCTCTGTTAGTCCTGGATCTTCCTTCTGCGGGTCAAACCTTCCAAGCAGCGATTAACGTGGCACAGGAGCTTAATCTGCTCTCTGAGAGGGATTTAGTCGTCATGACAGCAGGAACTCTCCAAGGGGTTTCTGGTTCCACTGACTTGATTAAAGTAGAAGTGGTTACTTCTGTTTTAGGGCAAGGCATTGGCATTGGGGAAGGCTCTGTAAGTGGTTTGGCAAGGGTAGTTCATTACCCTGAAGAAATTGGTCATTTTAATCCTGGAGAAATTTTAGTCGCCCCTTCTACCAATGCAAACTTTATTGAGGTGATTCGTAAAGCCGGGGGGATTATCACTGAAGAAGAAAGCCTGACTAGTCATGCAGCAATCATTGGTTTGCGTTTAGGCATTCCGGTAATTGTGGGGGTAAAAAAAGCGACGGAGGTAATTAGGGAAGGGGCAATTCTAACTTTAGATGCCCAACAAGGGGTAATTTATTCTGGGGCAACAGCATCAAATCAACCTAATCCTGGTATGACACCAATTCTTTGATAAGGTTATCAACGTAATTTAAGTGAATTACCAACTGGTTGAAAATTACTGATCGCTGTTAACTGAAGTTGCCCACTCTCTTATTTTCTTGCGGATCATTCTTCTGCCTTCGGTACGATATTGATTAATTATCAGAGGAATTTGTTGGACAGGAAGATTAGGAAAAACTAAACTCTGTTGCGATTCTTGATATTCCTCATTTTCTCCTAACAAATAAACCTTGAGTTTTCCTTGGGTGTAACACCACAATTCCGGTATTCCCAAACGAGCATATATCGGAAAACGATTTAAAGATTTATTAGTAATATCAATTTCTAAAATTAAATCTGGAGGAGGATCTTGGTCTAAATCATAAGCTAATTTACCCCGAATCTTCGATTCATTTTGAAAGTAAAAACAATTATCTGGCTCAATACCTGCCATTTTTGCTTGTTTACGCCAAGTAGTTGAGCCTAAACTTTCATAATCTCTTTCTAAGACTTCGGCAATATCTTGAATAGCAATACCAATATTTTCTTTATAATATTCGTGTTCGGGCAAGGGAGTCATTATTTCTAACGTTCCGTTATCATAGGCAAGACGGGCTGCACGACTTTCCCCTAAATTGACCAAGATATTCTCAAATTGTTGCCAACTAAAGTTATGTAATAATACTCTATCTGCACGACGTTGAGTAAGCATGATAATTTTAGTATTACTAAGTATAAGAATTTAAGGAAATTTGAGATCACCCTGTCTCCAGTACCTCTCCATTACTTAACCGAAACCATCCGTTTGCGTAAAGATTCTGCTCTTTTCTTAGCAACATTATTTTCTGGTTCGTACTTAAGGGCTTCTTCGTAACTTTCTAAAGCTTTAGTTGCTAATTGCTTTTTTTCGTAAACGTGACCTAAATTATTCCAAGGAGTAACATAACTGGGATTTTGCTTAACAGCATCTTTGTAGTTACGAATAGCTAAATCATATTGCTCTTGAGCGAAATAAGCATAACCCAGAGCATTGTAGATTAAACCTTGATTCTCTGGCTCTATTTCTTCCTTGCTTTTCAGGGCTTTTTGTAGTAAAGCAACTGCCTGAACAAAAAGCTTTTTATCAAGATAAATACTTCCTAATTCATAATATTCTTGGGCTGTTCCCTTTTCCTTTTGAAGCTTCTTTTGAAGCTTACCCAGGGTGACTTCTTTTTTACGGATTTTGAGTACCTGACGCAAAATGAAGATAGCAGATAAACCTAAGATGACTAATAAGGTGGAAAGATAAATTATAGGAAGAGAATTGTCCATTTTTTTTAAAGATATTAATTAGAGATTTATTAATTAAGCACTATTTTTCTCCTAGCTTTAGCATTTTAACATTAGCCTAGCTAGGAGATCCCAGACTTAAGATAATTTATAATCTTTCAAGGTAAACCCCAATAAGTTGCCCTTTGGCGCAGCCAACCTGAATTATGCCAGCCTGTAATCGTCCTATTTACTTGTTGTCTTAATTTGCTATATTGCAATCCCCTCGGCATAATTATCCCTAATGGTTCACCAGATAAATAGAGGGGTAGTTGGCGATATTGAGGGTATTCTTGTTCCCACCCTGTGAGGATAGTAATATCTCCAGCAAATGCTTCTGCTTGATTATTTTCCAATAGTTGCCATGCTTGTTGGTAAGATTCAACCCCGACTAATTTAGCTTGGGGTAAATGGTATCTGATAACAGCAATGGTACTGGAGTTTTCTAATACGGCAATTGTACTTTGAGTAAAATCAGTTAATTTTCCTTTGGAGCTATTTTTAGTGATTAAACCCGTGCCATCCAAGTAATAATAAGGGCTAAAATCAACTACCCTAGCGCGGGAATCCGTGAATGTTACCCTCGCAATAGCGATATCTACTTCATCGTTGAGGACTGCTTGAAAACGCTCTAAATTAGTGATAGGTTTAAAAATTATGGCTTCAGAGTCACCCAATAATTCTGCTGCTAAACCTTTAGCAATATCTATTTCTAATCCTGCTAATTCCCCTTGTTCGTCCTGAAAGCTAAGGGGAGGTAAGTTATCTTTAACTCCCACAATCAACTTACCCCGGCGTTCAATCTCTTCTAACTCTGCGGCGTAGGAAGAAAGAGAAGAAACCGATAAAGCGACAAAAGCACTAGCTAATAGTAAGCTCAAAGATGTTGTTCTTAACCACATTTTTTAAAACTTTGATTCTGAAAAGGTAATAAGAAACAAGAATCAGCAATTTGTTATCCGGCTTTAGTGTAGACAAATATTACCTATTACCTATTACCTATTACCTGTTACCGAATTATTCAGCTTTACTTGCTGTTTCCAATACTTTACTAAAAGCAGGAGGATCAAGAACAGCCAGTTGCGCTAATATCTTCCGATTAAGTTGAATATCCGACTTCTTTAACTTATTAATTAACTGACTGTAGCTCATGCCCTGTTGACGTGCTGCTGCGTTAATTCGGGCAATCCAGAGACGACGGAAATCGCGCTTTTTCTTGCGGCGATCGCGGTAAGCATTACGCAATGCTTTCATTACCTGTTGATTAGCCGTGCGGAAAAGTTTGGAGTGAGAACCCCGAAAACCTTTAGCTAGTTTGAGAATTTTTTTGCGGCGTTTGCGAGCAACATTGCCCCGTTTTACCCTAGTCATAATTGATGTTTATTTTTTCTTTATAAATGTTAACAGTTGCCAATACTTGATTAATTACATATAAGGCATCATCAAGCGAACATTTTTTTCGTCATTTTCATGCACTTGAGTAGCATTAGAAAGACGACGTTTCCTATCTTCTCCTTTGTGCTGAAGGAGGTGGTTTTTGTAAGCTTTACGGCGCATGATTTTCCCTGTGCCTGTTTTCCGAAAACGTTTTGCCGCAGCTCTACGGGTTTTTAGTTTAGGCATGACTATTTTGATTTAAGACACAATTCACTACTATACAACACAAAGGGAGCAGGGAGCCACGGATAATTGGGTATAATCGCCTCAAAGTAGCTTCGTATTTCGTAACATTTAACCAAAAGAGAGTTGCAAAATTGAGATCCTTTTTTAGGGAACCTCATTCTTTGGGCAACTTTCCAACTCGTGGGAAACCCCTACCAAAAAGGTTTGGTTTTCCGTGGGGTAAGAACTACCTGGAATCTTTACAATGGGCTTAGTAGCTATTGATGCAAGTTATTTATAAACAAAAAACGAAACCTCAAGTTAAGAGAGAGGGTAAATAAAAGAATGCAACCTAATAATCCCAATCAATTTACAGAAAAAGCCTATGGCGCAATCTCCCGTACTCCAGAGATTGCTAAAAGTAACAATCATCAAAAAATTGAGAGCGAACATTTATTCAAAGCTTTATTGGAACAAAAAGGGCTAGCTAACTCCATTTTTAATCGGGCTGAAGTTAGTTTAGTCAAATTAGAAGCAAAAACTGACGCATTTATTGCCAGCCAGCCAAAGGTTGCCAATGTTAGTGAATCAGTTTATTTAGGTCAAAGTTTAGATAGTTTACTTGACAGAGCAGAAAAATATCGTACTCAGTTTGACGATGATTATATTTCTATTGAACATATAATCCTGGGCTACTGCCAAGATAAGCGTTTTGGTAAAACTATTTTCCAAGAACTAGGCTTAAAAGAAAAGACCCTAAAAGAAATTATCGAACAAATAAGAGGTTCTCAAAAGGTGACAGATCAAAATCCTGAAAATAAGTACGAATCTTTAGAAAAATTTGGTCGCGATCTCACTGAACTGGCGGAGAAAGGTAAGCTAGATCCGGTGATTGGTAGGGATGATGAGATTCGCCGCACAATTCAAATTCTCTCCCGTAGAACTAAAAATAATCCGGTGTTAATTGGGGAACCGGGAGTTGGGAAAACTGCTATTATTGAAGGCCTTGCTCAACGAATTGTTAGTCGCGATGTACCAGAATCTTTGCGCGATCGCCAAGTAATTGCTTTGGATATGGGGGCTTTGATTGCTGGGGCGAAGTATCGCGGGGAATTTGAAGAGCGTCTCAAAGCGGTATTAAAAGAAGTTACCGACTCCAAAGGGCAAATCATCATGTTTATTGATGAGATTCATACGGTGGTTGGGGCTGGCGCTACCCAAGGGGCAATGGATGCAGGGAACTTACTTAAGCCCATGTTAGCCCGTGGAGAGTTGCGTTGTATTGGGGCAACAACTTTAGATGAGTATCGCAAGTATATTGAAAAAGATGCAGCTTTAGAGCGGCGTTTCCAGGAAGTATATGTTAGTGAACCGACTGTTCCTGATACCATTTCTATTTTACGGGGACTTAAGGAGCGTTATGAGGTTCACCACGGGGTGAAAATCGCTGATACGGCGGTAGTTGCAGCAGCGATGCTTTCTAATCGTTATATTAGCGATCGCTTCTTACCAGATAAAGCTATTGATTTGATGGATGAAGCCGCAGCACGGTTGAAGATGGAAATTACTTCTAACCCAGAAGAACTTGATGAGATTAATCGTAAGGTCTTGCAATTAGAAATGGAACGTCTTTCTTTAGGAAAAGAAGATGATGCTATTTCTCGGCAACGCTTAGAAAAGCTGGAAAAAGAGTTAGCTAATTTAAAAGAAGAACAAAGTCAGCTTAAGGCGCAATGGGAATCGGAAAAACAGGTTATTGATGATATTCGCACCGTTAAAGAAAGCATTGAGCAGGCTAATGTGGAAATTCAACAAGCTGAGAGGGATTATGACTATAACCGGGTGGCGGAATTACGTTATGGCAAGTTAGCAGAATTGGAACGCCAGAAGCAAGAAACGGAAGCCAAACTCGAAGAGATGCAAACTGGCGGTAGTACTTTGTTGCGGGAAGAGGTGAAGGAGTCGGATATTGCGGAGATTATTTCTAAGTGGACAGGCATTCCGATTAGTAAGTTAGTCGAGTCGGAAAAGGCTAAACTGCTTAACCTTGAAGATGAACTTCATGAACGAGTTGTGGGGCAAGATGAGGCGGTAACTGCTGTTGCGGATGCAATCCAACGCTCTAGGGCTGGTTTAGCTGATCCTAATCGTCCTATTGCTAGTTTTATTTTCCTTGGTCCTACGGGGGTTGGTAAAACTGAGTTAGCTAAGGCTTTGGCGAAGAATCTGTTTGATACGGAAGAGGCGATTGTACGCATTGATATGTCGGAGTATATGGAAAAACACTCTGTCTCTCGCCTGATGGGTGCGCCTCCGGGATATGTTGGTTATGAACAAGGAGGGCAGCTAACGGAAGCAATTCGCCGTCGTCCTTATTCTGTAATCCTCTTTGATGAAATTGAAAAAGCACACCATGATGTTTTCAACGTCATGTTGCAAATCCTCGATGATGGGCGCTTAACCGATGCTCAAGGTCATGTGGTAGATTTCAAAAACAGCATCATCATCATGACCAGTAATATTGGTTCTCAGTTTATTTTAGATATTGCTGGGGATGACTCTCGATACAACGAAATGCACGGCAGGGTAATGGAAACTATGCGGGCTAGTTTCCGTCCGGAATTTATTAACCGGGTTGATGAAATTATCATCTTCCGTAGCTTAGTGAAAGAACAGTTGCGCCTAATTGTGCAACAACAGGTAGAGCGTTTAAGAGAGCGTTTAGAAGAACAGAAAATAT
The DNA here is from genome assembly GCA_963793425.1 of uncultured cyanobacterium. Classification (GTDB taxonomy): domain Bacteria; phylum Cyanobacteriota; class Cyanobacteriia; order Cyanobacteriales; family CAWCAG01; genus CAWCAG01. The sequence continues at coordinate 10,594 of CAWCAG010000007.1, forward strand.
CTCTCAAACTGGCTGATGCTGCCCTAGATTTCTTAGCTGAGGTTGGTTATGATCCCGTTTATGGTGCTAGACCTTTAAAACGCGCTGTACAAAGGTATTTGGAGACTGCGATCGCTAAGTCACTTCTAAAAGGAGATTTTAAAGGAGGAGATACTATCTTTGTTGATGTGGAAGATGAACGTTTAACTTTTAATCGTTTAGGAGCATTGCAAATAACTGGTTCTTAAAGATAGCCCTGTAGTAGTGTGACACATTTTAGTTGTGTCATGCTACTAGTAGTTGCGTGAGTTGAATTTTAACACGAATGCTAATCTGTATGCGATCGCACCTAAATCTTGTATCAGTTATTTCTACCTAAGCTGCATAGTTTAGGACTTTAGGATTTAGTATGATTTTGGAGAAAAACCAGGGTATAAAATTGAGCTATGGCAGAAGTTACACAGAATAAGGAGCGAGAAGAGCGAATTGAGATGGAAATTGTGGTAGATGCCTATAGCCCAGAAGAGCAGGCTGTTGAAAATGGCGAAAGTAGACTATCTAATCGAAAATTCAAAGGGGAAAGTTCAGAATTTCTAAGTATTAAGCCAAAGTTTACCCATGCAAAAAGACTAGCTATAGCTATAATAGGAAGTGTATGTGCATCAATTTTCTCAATGGTTGTAAATGGTGTAATGATAATAATAATTGCTGTCGAGCTAGATGCTAGAGAAAAAGATAGTAATTTAGGAATCTTAGATTGATCATTTCCAAATTCATTAATTAAATGGCTGGAACTAAAACCAAGAGTTGCAAGTAAGAGTATTACAATTAGCCTAATTATATAGATAAACAATAATACCATCCTCATTTACTACATCAATATATGAATTACACTCGTTTCAGCTAAGGATCAAAATATTTGAGATATGAGAGTAGCAATTTGGCTTGTTAAATAACAGCATTAAGCACTTCTTCAGCAGTCAACTTCAAACCAGGAAAAGTAGCAGAAGCAATAGCCTGCTCACCTCTAAGCAACTCAATCTCATACTCGCCATTAACCAATCTACACACAGAAAGAGTAGGTTGTTTCGGCTTACCAATATACCGAATGCCCCCTAATCCTGCATAATCAACAATCCAATATTCAGGGATTCCTAAAGCTGCATAATCTTCAACTTTACGGGCATAATCATTTTGCCAATTACTGCTAACCACTTCCGCCACAAACTTAAGGGAACTTCCCCTGGTGAGAATCGACTGTTCAGCCCAAAGTGGTTCCTTAACTAATTCGGCTTTATCAACTACTGCCATATCAGGTCGAAATGCTGTCATAGTAGCATTAGCAGGACGTAATAAACACCGTTGCAAGACAAACCAAGGTAACTCTGCTTTGTCAATCTCAACACAGGCTTTCGTGGTAATGAAAGCTGCAACCTCCTCATGTTGCCCTGTAGGTTCCAAATCAAATACTTCTCCATCAATTAGTTCATAGCGTTTATCGTCACCATAATGGTTGACAAACTCATCAAAGCTAAAGGATTTTTGTTCTATTAGTCGTTTGCTTGCAAGGGTCATAAACTTATTCAGGGTTGGTCTAATGCTAGAAATCGACAATCTACTTTCAGTGTTGAATGCCCAATTATACTATTAGCTGTAAGCTTTACGCTTCATCTAGAAAAGCTAAAGTTTCTCAATCTCTTCTCTACTCAGTCCGGTCGACTTCTGCGATCGCATCAATATCAGTACCTTTTTGTTTTAAGCTTCTGGCTATGTTAATCTTTTCCTGCTGTTTGCCTTGCTCCATACCTTCCTTAATCCCTTTCTCTATCCCCTCTTCTAAACCTTCCAATTTTCCCTCTGAACGCGAACTTTCGATAATACTCACCTCATAACGCCTATTCTCCATAAATCTCAGGTAGTTGGCTCTTTCTTCTTCACTCAAGCTATCTACTAACAAATTTTCCTTCGCTTCTGCTAATCCTTGGGCGGTAAATTCTTCTTTGATTTGGCTTTTTTTCAGGAAATAGATCCATTCATCTAGGGTATCTTTAGCTACATCGCTGAAGTTGTTTACTTTAATCACATAGTATTCTGGGAAGATTTCATATACTTGTTGAATCTTAAACAGTTTCTTCTGATTTATTGATAACCCTAAAGAGTCATCTAAGTGCAGACCTCGAAAATCTAAATTTCCCTTGTAAATATAATCATCCCCCTGTCCCAAGGAGAAGTAAACTACGTTCACCGAATAAACTTTTTTAACTTTGCTATAGGGCTGCCCTTTTTCCAGAAAATCGGTAATTAATCTCGCTGTGCCGTAGAGCATCCGATGAAAATAATCTTGCTCTGCACTGTTCTGCACTTCAATGAGAATTAATTCTCCTTGGTCATTTTCTGCAACAATATCAACTCGATTTAACTTGTCTTCCTCTGCTTGGCGATTACTCTCACTTTCAAGTATGGATTGAATCTTAATTTGTTTACCCAATAACTCACTCAAGAAACCTGCCAAAACGACGTAATTAGCTTTGTTTCTCAGTAACTTTTTAATAGCCCAATCAAATCTGATGTGTGTTTGGGGCATAAAAGCATCCGTTGGGAGAAGTGTACCTAATCTATTGTGACAGATTTAGCCTTGAATCATTCAAGATAAGCTATTGTTTTATACCAAATGAGGTTTGAGTCCAATCTTCCCCAGTAGCAATTTTCTCCACTTCAACAAACCTATCTGGGGGTACAATTTCCTCAAGGGATGGTACTTTTTCCCATTTTTGCTCAATAGGGGAGTACTGACAGTAGCAGATATAGATTACTCCCCATTCTCCAGACTCATTATCTGATGAGTACTTCTCAACGCAAGAAATTTGCCAATCTCCTTCCCTAATATGAGTTTCTTTGTTTTGCAGTCTCTTAAACTGAGATAAGCGTTCACCGACTTTAGGAATAGTAGGATTAGAAGCATAACTGAGATGTTCTGTAAGAAAAGAAGTACCACTACCTGTAGGATCGAGGCGTTCTTCCCAACCTGGTTGTATTCCCTCTGTACGGTAAATAATTAGGGTTGGCTTTTGGTTATCACTATTCTTGATTGTCATGCCACAACTCCTGAAATAGAATTTCTTCTCCTAGAAATCGACAATCTACTTTGAGTGTTGGATCTTGAGTTAATTCCCAGCCCCTTGATTCCCAGCCATACTTCTTAGCCATCTCTAGACAACATTCTGGATTAACGGCTGCCTTCTTAAAAAACTTCTTTTTCGGCGATTTATCCCCTGACACAATTATTCTTCTTGTGAATATTTGAGAGTTGAATGTCCAATTATACTATTGGCTGTGAGCTTTACGCTTCATCTAGAAAAGCTAAAGTTTCTCAATCTCTGTTTTTTTTCTTCAGTCCAGTTACTTCTGCGTAGGCAAAGCCCACCGCAGGCATCACAATTTATATTTCTTGATTAGAATCCCTATCTTCAAACCCTAGCCAGAAGAGCAAAGTATCTTCAACTTGTGCTAACTGGTCTAAGTCTAATTCCCTAGTTTTCTTAGTAGTTTGGCATGAGGAATAGTAATCAGATTTTGTACATCAAAGACTCCCGACTTTAGGAATCTTACCTTAACTTCTACCTCAAAACGTGAATCTCTCGGACTAGTTGTATGAGGAACTAAAGTAGCTAAAGCTCTATCTTGAATCAGAGCAGGAATGCTTACTACTAAACATGGCCTAACTTTGGCAACATAACCCAAATCAACAAGCCAAACTTCACCACGCTCAGGCTCAACCATAATCTGCTTCTTGCTGGTCTAGTGCTAAGAATAGTTCTTCGGCATTTAAAGTCAAGTCCTCATCCGTCAAGGGTGGAAAATCAAAACTGAGCATCTGCTTTAAAATTTCTACTGCAACTTTGATCTGCTCTGTCCTAGACAAACTATTAAAAGTGGTAAGGAGTTCTTGAGCTAGAGTCATTTGTTTTCTTAGTTACGTGGGTTGAATTTTAACACGAATGCTAATTTGTGTGCGATCGCACCTAAATCTCGTACCAGTCATATAGAAGATATTAGCTCTCTAGGAAAACTGACGAATCTCAAGTTACTTGACCTGGCAAGTAACCCTATCACAGATATTAGTCCACTCAAACTCACTAACCTAGAGTCTCTTAGCCTCTCTGGGAATCAAATTGAGGATATTAGCTCTCTTGCAGGACTGACTGAGTTAAAGGAACTTGACCTTGACTATAAGGAAGATTATTATTAGTATTTCATGAAGTTATTTTAGAAACTACTTATAAGTCTAAGAAAATCAATTTATCAAGTAAAGCCTCCGGAAATTATGTTTGGCAACGCAATCAAGCCCTAGAAATCGCCGAGCAGATTCGTTCTTTTATCAATCTACATTCGGGCAAATCACCTCAGCAGTTAGCTACTAAGCTTAAACAGGAATGGGCAGTAGAAGGAGAAATTCCCATCAAGATTTTACAACACACTCCTACTCACCTAACTCTTAAAGATTCAGTGAAATTAGTTTGGTTCATAAGATTGGTTTCCAGTCCTTTTTTACTTATTGGTTGCATAGGAGTTTTTTTGAGTATCAGCGAAGGAATTTTTCCTGTTGGGGGTACGCTAGTTTTTCTAACTTTAGGTCTTGTCGGTGTCTTGTTACCTTCTATCAAAACACTACAAATAGACAAAACGGCAAATAAGCTGACTATCAAAACTGAAAAGTTCTTACCAATAAAAATGCAAGAATATTCCCTAGATGAAGTAAGCGTAGGCATCAAAAAGATTTTCTACGGAACCCCTAAAAGACCCTTATGGAAGGTAGTTTTGAACACAGATTCTGACTCTCGACAAATAAATTTATTTAGCTCTGTTTCTAACCGTGATGGAGCGATTGAAATTACTGAACTTATACGCTCTTTTCTTAATAAGTCTTCTGAATAATCACTATATACTGTTCTTGATTGCCATACCACAACTTTACAAACTAAAGTTTCTCAATCTCTGTTATCTTCAGTCCAGTTACTTCTGCGATCGCAACATTGATAAAAAACTACTGATATAAACATATCAGATATGATATAAATAGGTTATGGATGACAAGGATAAGCCTTTAGTGTGGTTGCATGGGGAGATTAAAACTCCTCCCTTTAGCCAAGAAGCACGAATAGAAACAGGAGTGTTACTAAGACGATTGCAGCAGGGGGAAAATTTGGGGTTGCCTCACTCAAGACCAATGCCTAGTATCGGGCTGCACTATCATGAATTGCGGGTTAGAGATACCCAGAAAAATTGGAGAATTATCTACCGTATTGATGAAGATGCGATTTTAATTCTTGAGGTGTCTAACAAAACGACTAGAACAACCCCCAATAGCATTATTAATATCTGTCAAAAAAGACTTAGTAAATATGAGCGAGACATAGAGGACTAAAAAGATGGAAGAAAGTAAAAAGAAAAAACTAGAAGGAAAAGGTTGGAAAGTAGGAAATGTTTCAGAATTTCTTGACCTTACTCCAGAAGAAACAACACTGATTGAAATTAAGCTTGCCCTCAGTCGTTATCTTAAAGAAAAGCGGCAAAAATTAATGACTCAAACAGAGTTAGCTAACAAGTTAAATTCAAGTCAACCCCGGATTGCTAATGCTGAGAATGGTAATGCTTCAGTTTCGATTGAATTATTAATTAAGGCAATGTTAGCAACAGGGGCAACTCCTCAAGAGATTGGGCAAGTTATTGCACAAGTAGGTTAGGGATAAAGTTAGCTGATACTAAATCCGAAGTTTGTCGCAGAGGCACAGGGAAGCAAAGCAAAAGAATTATTTGAACAGGAAGGGAAAAGTCTCTACGATTTAGATCATCGGCAAATTCCCCGTTTGCAAGCTTATTTTGACGAAGATGATTCGATGTATTTGGTGCAGGATTATGTAGAAGGGGAAAATTTGCTCAAGGAGTTACTTAAGGAAGGGGCTTTTAATGAGCAGAAATTGCTCAAGTTTCTCCGGGATTTCTTACCCGTATTGCAATATATCCATCAACAGGGATTGTTACATCGAGATATTAAACCAGAAAATATTATGCGCCGTCACAAAGATGGCAAAATCTTTTTGATTGATTTTGGGGGAGCAAAACAGCACCTCCAAACAATGAGTATTTTTGAGACAGCTTTGTTTACTCGTGGTTATGCTGCCTATGAGCAAATTATGGGTAAAGCCCGTCGTGCTAGTGATATTTATAGCTTGGGGGCTACTTGTGTGCGTCTGTTGACAGGCTGTTTACCTGGTTTTTGTGAGCAGGGTAATAGTGAGGAGGAATTATATGACTACGATGTAGATGAATTATATGATGCTGATGAAGCGAGGTGGTTATGGCGAGAAAAGGGTGCTAATGTTCGAGAAGGGTTAGGGAAAATCTTAGATAAGATGCTGGAGCATTCACCAAAACAGCGTTATCAAAAAGTTGAGGAATTAATAGCTGCGATTGAAGCTATTAATAGTTTCCCACTAAAACCTGCTACTTCTCTAAAAAAGCCGATTTCTGCCAGTAATCACAACAAGATTTCCAGTATAGGCAATGAGAAAGCGCCTCATACTTCTCGTAAAAATAAAACCTTCTCCTTTCAAACTTTTACAGTCAATCAATACGGCAAAATCATCAAAGGTCAACGAAGAGAAGCAGAATATCTTCAAGAGAACTTAGGAAATAGAGTTAGCTTGGAGATGGTGAAAATTCCTGGGGGAAGCTTTCTTATGGGTTCCCCTAGTAATGAAGAAAAGAGGTTTGATAGTGAAGGGCCACAGCATCAAGTAAATGTTCCCTCATTCTATATGGGCAAGTATGCTATTGATCAAAACCAATGGCAAGCAATCATGGGTAACAATCCTGCTAGATTTAAAGGAGAAAATCTCCCCGTAGAAAATGTCTCCTGGTTCGAGGCTGTAGAATTTTGCCAGAAACTCTCAGAGCAATTAGGTCATAAATATTACTTACCCAGTGAATCTGAATGGGAGTATGCCTGTCGTGCTAGCACAATGACACCTTTTCACTTTGGCATAACAATTACCACGAAATTAGCAAATTATCGTGGCAACTATACCTATGCGTCGGCTCCCAAAGGAATATACAGAGAAGAAACAACAAAAGTAGGCAACTTCCCACCAAATGCTTTTGGTTTGTGTGATATGCACGGCAATATCTGGGAATGGTGCTATGACCAATGGCCAAAATGGAACGAAGATTACGAAGGCGCTCCTACCGATGGTAGTGCTTGGCTAGTAGAAGATGGCAACAATGACCATTCTCGCACAATTCGCGGTGGTTCCTGGCTTAGCTCGCCGTGGTACTGCCGTTCTGCATATCGTCGTTACGAAATTCCGGATTACCGTTTCAATTACCTCGGTTTTCGTGTAGTCTGTGCTGCCACAAGAACTATTTAGCTTGCACTTCGCACATATTTTTTTTAGCTAAGAAGGATTTTTAAAAATTTAAATGAAATTAATCATAAGCAAAACTTTCCTTTCTCTTCCTTAACTTAAAAATCATTTAAACCCTAGCTCCCTAGCTCCCCATCTCCCTAGCTCCCCATCTCCCCAACTCCCTAACTCCCCATAAACTCACGAGGATCAGTAACATAACCTGTAATCGCAGAAGCCGCAGCCGTATAAGGAGAAGCGAGATAAATTTGTGCCTTCTTATCTCCCATGCGGCCAGGAAAATTACGATTAGTAGTAGAAACGCAAACCTCTGGCTTATTCATCCGACCAAAAGTATCCTTTGGCCCCCTAAACAAGCGGCACAAGAAGGGGCAGCCGGTTCAATACAACCCGCTTCGAGAAAGATTTCTGAAAGGGTTTGCCCTTCGTATTTAACGCTGAATAAGTCCTCATAAACCTTTTGGGTGGCAGGGACAATATAAGTTGGTACGCTTACTTTATTTCCTTTGAGAATCCGCGCTGCATTATAAAAATCAGTGGTTTTCCCTCCGGTACAGGAACCAATATAAGCCCTGTCAACTTTCACATCACTGCATTCCCTCGCTAAAGCCCGGTTATCTGGGGAATGGGGCTTAGCTACTACTGGTTCTAATTCCGCTACATTGTAACGATGAGTGCTATAAAATTGGGCATCTTGGTCGGTATAAACTGGTTCAAAATCTTTATTAGTGCGATCGCGCAAATAAGCGAAAGTTGTTTCATCTGGGGCAATAACTCCATTTTTTCCCCCAGCTTCAATAACCATATTGCAAAGAGTCATACGTTCTTCCATGGTCATCTTCTCCACAACTTCCCCGGCAAATTCCATGGTGCGGTAAGTTGCCCCAGCCACGCCAATATCCCCAATTACTTGCAAAATCAAATCCTTCGCTAACAAGTAATCTGGCATTTCCCCATTAAACACAAAGCGCATGGTAGCAGGAACTTTAATTAAAAGTTTCCCTGTCCCCATAATAAATCCGGCATCGGTATTACCAATTCCTGTGGCAAATTGACCAAATGCCCCCGCGTTGCAGGTATGGGAATCTGTCCCGAAAAGTACTTCCCCCGGACGGGTATGACCTTCTTGGGCCAGGGCAATGTGACAAACTCCTTTATAATCAGGGTTGGCTTTAAAGTCCCCTCGATCAGTAATATCGTAGAAATATTTAATCTTCTGCTCATGGGCAAAGTCCCGTAAAATATCCACATTACGGTTAGCTCTTTGGTCAGCAGTAAAAATATAATGGTCAGGAATAAGAACTATTTTATCTGAGTCCCAAACCTTAGCCTCTGCACCAAATTCCCGCTTAAAAACTCCAATCGTACCAGGGCCACAAACATCATGGGTCATCAAAACATCTACGTTAACCCAAACATTTTCCCCCGGTTCAACTTGAGAACGCCCCGTAGCACGAGCAATAATTTTTTCTGTTAAAGTCATAGCCATAGTAGTTTGTCTCCTGAGCAATAAAAATATTTTTCCCGGCCAAATTTAATAGTAGGGGCAGGTATTGCCCACTTAAAAAAACATCCAGTCCAAAAATCAAATTCAGCTTTTCTCTATGATAGAAAGAAATTAATTTTAAGAAGCACTAGATTTATTGATTTGGTATTACCTTAAGCTTCAAGCAGGATAAATCCTCAACCTGCGATTGGGTTCATCCCCAAAACTGTTAGACTTAAGGCGATAATGCTCTACCAATTCGTGTTGCATTTTGCGTACTTTACCAGAACGAGGTAGCAACTCCACAGGTTGCCCTTTAGGAATCACTATTTGCTCTACTGCTAATCTAGCTTCCTCTAAGGCCTCAATTTCGTCATCATTGCCACTTTGGGTAAACAAGCGCATATCTATCGCTTCGGGAACCTTGGGGTCATCCATATTCAAAAGACGACGTAGGACACGGCTAATTTGAGGTACGGTACTAGACTTAACTGCATGAATGGGTAATTGCCTTGCTTTAGCAATTTGTCGCAGCTTAGAATGATTTTTGATATGCGATCGCAGAGCCAAAACGGCATCTGCGCTATCCATATCTTTAGTTAAAACTATGGGAAGATTCATGATTTCAATTACTTGTTGTAATTGGTTGCGGCTGACTCCATAGGGATAAATATATAAAGGTAAATCTTCCCCATTGGGACCAGGCATTCTGAGCTGATTTCCCCCCACATCCTGTTGCTGCCAAGATTGGTCAAGCATTTGGGCAAAATCATTTTGAGTGGCAGGGGTTGCCACCTGTTGTCTGGGCAGGGCCTTCATTCGTCCAGAAGCACGCCATCCTCCAGGTTGCATGGTGGGTAAGGTAGGAGTATTTGGCCCCCAAGATGGTGTTTTCGCAGGTTGGGGGGCAATCTCTTCCACCAAAACCTGCCCTTCTTCATCAACGGTGCGAATCTGTACTTCTGGTTCTCTACCTCGCAACAGACTATCCACCGTCACCGAAACATCTTCCCAAACCACCCAACGTTGCCTCTCAAGCATTTCTACAGCAATTTCAAAGGTGGGGGGAGCTTTACGCTCTAAAACGGTCTTCTGGGAGCCTCTACGCCTAGCTTCATCATCTCCCAAGGTGACAGCTTGAATGCCCCCAACTAAATCTGAGAGGGTAGGATTTTTAATCAGGTTTTCCAGTTGATTACCATGGGCTGTCCCCACTAACTGAACCCCCCTTTCAGCGATAGTCCGAGCCGCCATCGCCTCTAATTCTGTCCCAATTTCATCAATAATAATCACCTCTGGCATATGGTTTTCCACTGCCTCAATCATCACCTGATGCTGCAATTCCGGACGGGCAACTTGCATCCGCCGCGCCCTACCAATAGCTGGGTGGGGAACATCTCCATCTCCAGCAATTTCGTTGGAAGTATCAATAATAACAACACGCTTTTCTAGCTCGTCAGCTAAAACCCGCCCGATTTCCCGCAAAGCCGTAGTTTTGCCAACTCCAGGACGACCTAGCAAAAGGATAGAGCGACCAGTTTCTACTAAATCGCGAATCATGCCAATAGTACCAAAAACCGCCCTACCAATACGACAGGTTAAACCAACAATCTCTCCGGTACGGTTACGCATGGCACTAATGCGGTGGAGGGTTCGTTCAATTCCGGCCCGATTGTCCCCACTAAACATACCAACACGCTTAACGGAATAATCCAAATCAGTCTTAGAGATGGGGGTTTCGCTGAGATATTCTGCACTACCAGGGAAGCGGGCTTCTGGTAATCGGCCCAAATCCATAACAACTTCGACTAACTGATCCTTATGGGGATGGGATTCTAGTTTACTCTGGATTTCAGCCGGTAAAATTTCTAATAATTTGTTGAGATTATCAGTAATCTGCATCCTTTGCACATTGGTGGTTGATTCTTGGGTCGATGAAGCTGGTTTTTCTAGAGAGTTATTAGAGTTCACGGGTAAAAATAAGCTTTATCTAGGTTTTATGTGGCGCTATAGATAGGGTGGCAATGCCTAGCAATACCTACCTTAAACATAACTAAGGAGCCATTTGTCGGGTTGCCAACTGCCCATGAGGAGATTTTAATTGTTCCACTAATTGGCGGGCTGTTGTGACTGCTGCGAAGAGCAAATCAGGATGATTTTCTAGATGGTTAGGAGCCGAGAGTGAGGACATAGGAGATGCAGTATTTTCCTTGATGGTTGAGTAATTAACTGTTTCTAACTGATTAAAAATGGGCAAAAGAAGAGAACGGGCGTAACTACCATAAGCAATACCAGCTACTTGATTTTTTTTCAGTAGCCCAAGGGCTTTTAGTTTCGTGACAGTATGCTGATTAGTACCGCCAGCTAACTGGATGTAACCCGGTAAACCAGCAGCCAAGACTTTCTGTGCCAGTCTAACGGAGGCACTGGTTGTACCAATACCAATATCACCACTCATAGCCCGCCCATCGGTTTGCCAAATTAAGGTACAGGGCAAAGGACTGATTAGTTGGTAAAGAGATTTTAAATAAGGGATTAAATCAGAAGCATCTGGGCAACTAATGGCTACAAGTTTAAGTCGGTTGAGCCAAGGGGCAATGCCACTCCAAAGTCTTTGAAAATCTTGGAAGTGTCCCACTTGGGTATGAATTTCTACAGCATCAATACTATTGCTGGTGATTAAAGGGGTTATGGTTTCTGGGGTAGAAACATAGGAACGAGTATAAATTAATTCACTAGGACAAATGGGCAAACACCGACCACAACCGTAACAACTTTGGTCATCGACCCCTGAAAATTTCCCTCCGGTATCTCTAAATGCTATTGCCTGGGCTGGACAAATGCTTTCACAAGGGCGAGAACAGTTGGGGGGACATTCTGTGGGTAGAAATTCTGCTTTACGAAAATGGGGGTCTTCTCCATCATTGAGACTAACCATCAACCAAGGTTGACTTTTAGTTTTATGGGAAGCTAAGCCTTTAGCTGCCTCAACACCTTCTTGAGCCGCTGCTATCACAGCAGGATCTGCCGCAACATCAAGACAATCTGCACCCGCCAAAGTATATGCCAAGGCTAGATTGCGAATGGCAGGCAAATGTTGAAAACTGGCCCCGCAAATTAGCTTGAACCAGCTACTTTCTCTTAGAGAGTTTAAGGGATAGTACAGTTGACTCACCCTTATATCCTATCTTCCTTAGAGCAAAATGGGCCAAGGAAATTATTTCAGTTCTGGTGATGGGGGTGATGGTTAAACTTTTTCTAAAAATAATTGACAAACTTGTATTATTTTCGTTATGATGGAATCTGGCTCAAAAATTGGGATTGTAGTTCAACTGGTTAGAGCACCGCCCTGTCACGGCGGAAGTTGCGGGTTCGAATCCCGTCAGTCCCGTTCAAAATTAGTAATTCTCGATGCTTTCAAAGGTTTCTATTCTTTGATTTTAGGAACCTTCAAACCAACTTGAACGCCATGCCGACTCTGCTTCAGCGATCGCCTTTACTTGTTGTTTTTTCTTATACTGCTTCCGCATCCTTTTGAGTTTCATATTTAAGCCACGAATTTGATTGCGTTCTGTATTAAGGGGCGGATGAGCAAATTCTATTTCTGGCAAGCGTAAATTAACAGCAGTAATGGGGGTTGGTATTCCTTCTATTTCGTTTTCTTCTGTTTCTACTTCCACCAACAAATTAATAATATTTGGTGGCCCGCTTCCGGGGGAGTTTGCTTCTTCGGCTTCTACAGCCGCTTCTAAAACCTTATTTGGTATGTGTTTTTGTAAGATGTCTTTTTCTAGCAACAAACGATTGGTTTCTTGAGAAGCATTCTGTAGTAAATTCATAATCCCCTTTTCTACGTAAGCAGACCAAAGAAGTAACTTATCGGGAAGATTGTCTTGAAAGTTAATTTGTTCTACTTCAGGATCAAGATTATGATCATGCTCATTATTCTCTTCCTCTACCCCATCTTCAGAAGAGGAAGATTGAGAAGGAACTTCCAGTAAAGAAAGTAAATTAGTCTGGGTTTGTTTCGCTATTTGTTGAATACTTTGTTGCAGATGCTGTCGTTGATCCACTGATAAATGCAAAAAAGCTTCTGGATAAGCTTGAGTACAAACTTGATAGCTAGCCAAAACCAACTGTTTTTGCAAAGACTCTCCTAACAGGGTCATATACTTACTATAAATATCTTGTAGTTCTTTTGCTAAATCAACTATCTTCTTTTCTAATGTGGCTATCTCTTGTTCAATTTGTTTAAGTTGTTTAACCATTAGTGGCGTGGGGAGTTATGGAGTTGGGGAGATGGGGAGTTGGGGAATTAGGGAATCAAGAAAAGTATTGATTTTAATCTTTCCTTTACACCCTTTGATATTTAGCCTTTCCCCTTATACTCTTTACCCTAACACCCCATCATTACCCTATTAATTTACTTGTTACCAGTTTGTTCGGCTACTTACTCAGCAACATTACTTTCTTCTTTTTCGATACCCTCACCCAAAACAAAACGAGTAAAGCGGCGTATTTGAATATTTTCTCCTAGCAAAGCAATTCCTTGCTTAACTAGTTCTTCTACTGTGATACTTTGATCGCGGATATAGGGTTGATCCAACAAAGATATCTCTTTTAAGCGCTTACCAATTCTACCTTGGACAATTTTTTCTTTAAGTTCATCGGGTTTGCCTTTCATATCATCCCGACCTTTCTCAATGTCCTTTTCCCGATTAACTATTTCTTCAGGAATATCATCTACTTTGACATATTCCACATTAGGACAAGCGGCAACTTGCATGGCAATATTGCGTACCAGGGTCTGAAATTCCTCTCTACGGGCAACGAAGTCTGTTTCACAGTTAACCTCGACTAATACCCCAATACGCCCTCCTGTATGGATATAGCTATCTACAAGCCCTTCTGCGGCAACACGGTCAGCTTTCTTTCCAGCAGAAGTAATACCTTTCTGCCGCAGCCAATTAGCCGCTTTCTCCATATCACCATCGTTTTCTTTCAGCGCTTTTTTGCAATCCATCATGCCTGCGCTGGTTTTATCCCGTAGTTCTTTAACTTGTTTTGCCGATATTTGTGCCATCTTACTTTTAATTCCTAACTTAAGTGGCCAAAACTTCTGAAGAGAAGTTTGACTTTTTCAAGGTGTTTACTTCCTTAATTAAACAAGGAAGTAAACAATTTTTATCGCTACTTGCTCATTGCTAGTTGCTAATTGAGATGTTGCTTACGCTTATAGAGGAAAGGTCGTATTTTCAGATTGAAGTTTATTCTTCGCTATCGTTAGCAACCTCTTCGCTACTAGCTTCAGGAGTTTCAGTTTCTTCAACAGCTTCAGCTACTTCTTCAACAGCTTCAGGGGCTTCTTCAACCTCTTCCTCGTCATAATCAACAGCTTCTATTGCCTCTTCAAACTCTTCATACTGCTCATCACTATCAACTTTGCCGTGACGACCTTCATAGATGGCATCAGCTAGTTTACCAATAATTAGCTTAATAGAACGAATGGCATCATCGTTAGCGGGGATATGAACATCGGCTAGATCAGGATCACAGTTACTATCTAATAAAGAAACCAGGGGAATTCCTAACTTTTGGCATTCTAAGATGGCATTGTATTCCCGGCGTTGATCCACAATGACGACAACATCAGGAATACCGCGCATGGTTTTAATACCACCCAGGTATTTTTCCAGCTTTCCCAATTCCCGACGTAAAACAGACCCTTCTTTTTTTGGTCTTCTTTCTATGTTACCGCTCTCTTCTAAAGCCTCAAGTTCTTTTAAGCGCTCAACTCTGGTTTTAATTGTTTCCCAGTTAGTAAGCATTCCTCCTAGCCAACGCTGGTTAATATAGTAAGAACCACAACGTTTAGCTTCTTCTGCAATAATTCCCGCTGCTTGACGCTTAGTACCGACAAACAAAATTTTCTTACCTTGGGCAGAAGCATTACGCATATAAACGTAAGCCTCTTCCATTAACACAGCAGTTTGTACTAAATCTATAATATGGACACCGTTACGGGAAGTATAAATGTAAGAGTCCATTTTGGGATTCCAGCGGCGAGTTTGATGGCCGAAGTGAACCCCTGACTGTAGCATATCTGCTAAAGAAACAACTGGCATATTTTTTTCTCCTATTCGGGTTTATCCTCGCATCCAGGTGCATTCCTTATAAGTTAAAGAACACCCGAATTCCTAGATGTGTGAGATTTATTTAAACAATCTCTCTATATTAACACGGTCTGTAGGTCAGGGTTGAAGTAGTTGTTTAAAAACATCTAAGCCGATAAACTCTAAAATATAAGAGGGAAAAATAAATCTACAATAGAATAATCTCATTAAAGGCAAAAAAGCCTTTTTATACCTGAGACTATAAATCTGCCTAATCTCAATTTTGCTCTAGTTTTACCAGGTCTTGATTAATTCAATCAAACCAAGATCACTTAACTATTTACATATAAAGCTCAATCAATATAAGCCAAATTGAAATAAGCCGTTTATTTTAGTACATGGGGGAAATATTTGTCTTTCCATCTACATTTTTGTCTCTCCCTTAGACAATCCTGAAAGTACACTTAATATCTGAAGAGAGAAAATATATCTAGATTTAGTATCACAGGTCGAATTTATTTCTAGTGCTTAAGATTTCTTTTCTCTCCTAATTAAGAGTTTGAGTATTTTCTGTCCTTATTCAGAATCGGACAATCTTTTTATGAAAAGGTTAATTTATATTAGTAAATTTGCTACATCTCTTAGTGAAGAACAAATTCGAGAGATTGGTGAAACATCTCGTCGCAATAATTCTCGCTCTAATATCACAGGAATTTTGATTTGTTCTAGGGGGATATTTTTCCAAATCATTGAAGGAGAAAACTATAGCATCGACAGGTTGTATGGCAAAATTCTGCAAGATAAACGCCATATAGACATAGTTTGTTTAAAAACAGAGGAAAACGTCAATTTTAGGATGTTTCCAGATTGGGCAATGGAAACTATCGATTTAGAGAATAATGCAGACGTTTTGCTTGTACCGATTAAAACCATGTTGAATACCATTACTGAGTCGCGAATCATTTTAGAGAAGTATACTCAACCTAGCTTACTGAAAATATTACAAAAGGGGATAAATCCTTTAGATGCAAAACCGCAAAAGGTGGAGAGAATTATTATGTTTTGCGACCTAATGTCTTTCTCTCATCTTACTGAAATAGTACCTGTTCAAGAAGTCGTAGAAATTCTCAACCAGTACTTTACTATTTGTAGTTCAATTATTAATCGTTGGGGAGGAGAAGTTAGCAAATTCATTGGTGATTGTGTCATGGCTTACTTCAATAGTGAACAAGGAGATGAAGCTCTTCAAGCTAGTTTAGAGATTATTAATGAATTGGCTAAAGTCAGAGATAATGCACCTGCTGGTAGTGCGGCAAAAGTTCTTTATAGCGGTATTGGTTTAGCAAAAGGAACTGTGATTCAAGGCAACATTGGTTCTTCTGTTAAACAAGATTATACAATCATTGGTGATGCTGTGAATACTGCTCAAAGATTGGAAGCTTTAACCAGAGAATTACCTTACTTTATCGCTTTTTCTGCTGACGTTAAAAAAAGCTGCCGCTTATCTAGAGGGTTTGTGGAAGTAGGAAATTTTAAACCTAAAGGAAAAGAAGAAACTTTAACTATTTATTCTCTTGATCGCCCTTTGAACCGAAAAACTACCAACCCTCATAAGTTATCAGTAAGAATTAATAAATCCTTAGATAAAATGACTCTTAACTAGAAGGGAGTTTGGGAAAGATGCGATCACACCAAAAAAGTGTTCCTGATGCGACACAAAAAGGAATAGTAAAGAAATTAAGCAAAGGAATACTAATTAAACCCAAACAAACTAAACTAAAACTTGCGCTAGAAGGAAAATTTTTCCAAACTAAACCTAGTTTGCGACGAAAACTAAGACGACGGCGTTCTGCTGCAGCATCGGTAAAATCTAAGCAAGCAATTGTCGCCGCTAAGGTTGGATAGCCAATGGCAGAAATAACTGTCCCAGCCACAGGAATAAAGCCAATTAAGAATAGAGTTCCACCTATAGTTATTAATAGTAAAAGCTTTTTTAATTCAAACATTAACGCTCGCCAAATATCTGTCCAAAGGCTAACTTCTATAGTATTAAGCTTACCAAGACGTATTTCTTCAAGCTGTTCTGAAAGTTTCCCATACCAAGGCGCACCTAAAATTGAACCAAGGGTTAAAGTCAAATAACCGACAATTAATAATAAGATAAAGACAAATAGAAAGCGTAGCAACCATCCTAAACCAATAATTAAAAAATCTAACCAACTCAACCATTGAGGTAGATTAACTATCCACTTATCTAACCGATTAGCAAGCAGAAGCATTAATTCATTGATACCTTGCCAACTTACCAATAATAAACCTGCATAAAGAAAGATGCCAATTAGACAATTGACTAAAATAGGAGTTAGTATATAACCCCATAAACGGGGATGACGGCGAAAAATAGCTAAAGTTTGTAAAGGGTAGGTTGCACTCTTAAAAAATCCACTAAACTCTTGTAGCATAATTAGTTAGTAAGTTAACAATTAGCAATTAATCATTCTTAAAGCATAACAGTCGCACCATCATTATTATCATCCTCTTCTTCTTCAGAATCAATCGGCATCAATTCTTCTAACGCTTGAGTATTGTCTTCCCCTCCAGTAGCAGTGCCAAAGGAAGTATCATCCCAAGCACTTTTTGGTAAAAGCGGCTCTCCTTCCACACTTTCAATTGTCCAAGTAACGCCTTCTTTCACTTCAGGAAAATCATTTTCCAAAGCTTCTTCAGTCTCTGCGCCAGAACCTAAAGAACTGAGATATTTTTCATACTCTTCAACAGAAAATAATGCTCCACTATCAGTCGCAAAAATTCGATTGGCATCATCTAACTTTGCAGCAAACAAACAGACATTTTTCAGCTTTGCACCCGCCAAATTTGCTCCTAAAAGATTAGCTCCAGATAAATCTGCTCCTTCTAAATTAGCATTGTTCAAATTAGCTTTAATCAGGTTAGCTCCAGTTAAATTAGTCCAGGTTAAATCAGCATCCTTAAAGTTAGCTTCAGATAAGCTAGCATTCCTTAATTCTGCCAAAGAAAGGTTCGCTTTCTTGAAATTAGCTTGAGGTAAAACCAGGTTAGGTAAACTAGCACTTACTAGCTGTATTTTGGTTAAATTATCTCGGATTCTGTTCCCAAAACAAGAATGAGAAAGAACCATACTTTGCCCCATAAAAAGTAATAACCTTCGGGCATCAAAACATTCAGGCTGTTCAGGGTTGCCACAAGGAAAGAAAGGTATTGATGCTAAGCGAGAAGTTACACAGAGTAAAATAAAAATATTAAGTCCTACCGCTGCATTAAATTGTAAAAGATTCAAGGGATTGCCTAACTTCCTAAGTTGGCTATGGGCTTGGCTAACCAGCCTCTCATCTAGCCATCTACCATAACAATAACCTTGATAAAAAGAGTAAAGCTTCTCAAACAAGATAGCAAAAGAGAAATTAGCCTGATTTTTTTGCTCCTCTCGCCAAAGACGTTCAACTAACAAATTTTGCATTTCCACAGATAAAATGCCATAGCCCAAATACTGATAAAGATACTGGGCAACTTCCCTAGCAGAATTGAGAACAAAACTTTTTTCTCCATAGCGATCGCGAACTTGACAAGTAATTCGCATCAATTTTTGAGCAATTTCTTCTGCACTAAGAAACTCCCCTAAACTAGGATGGGTAAAGGTAATAGGGAAGTTGGGATGAGGAATGGGCGGAATAGGGTTAGGAACAGGTAAAGTTGCTTCCGCTTGGGGGGAAGGCAAAGAATGAAAGAAAAATGCTGGCAGAGGATAAGAAATATCTTCTTTCTTCTCACTAATTGTCCAACTCCAATCTCCAGTTTGCCAAATCTTAAAAGCCAACTGCTGTATATCAGCACGAATTTGCTCTGGATCTCGACCCCCTAATAAATGAGCAATAGCTTCTGGGGTGCGATAGGCATGGGCTAAGCCTTCCCTAACCAATTCTGGCATCTGATTACTGCCAGGATAAGGCTGACCGAGTAACCAACGACAAGTCCGGTCATAAACCTCAAACTTCGCTTGAGGAAGTTTCATTTGTAACAAGTTCTCTTCTAATAAGCCGTCTCGATATAAAATTCCTAAAATATAAAGCATCCAAGGTTGTCTTACCAAAGCAGCCAAAGGTTTTTCTTGGGGGCCTTTAGTAAACAATCCCTCTTGCTTTAAAAAAGAAAAATAGGCTTGGGCAATAGCTGGAGATTGGACATTTTTCCAATGAACGAACCACTTACGCCATTCTTCTTGGGCCATAGGCTGAATTTGCACCCGCTGTATTTGATTGTGGGCGACAAAAACATTGTCTGCCTTATATTTGCGATTAAGAATTTCTGAGGTTAATTGCTTGGCTGTCAGCATGATTTTGTGTTTTCTCGGAGGCTGACTAGCAAGGCATTGGCGGTGGAAATGGAAAATTTGTTCTAGTAATACTTCAGGAGTAGGACGAAACCTTTGGGGATGGGGAGGAAGTTCATCCAAACCATCGAGGATTAAAAGACAAGGAATAGCGCTATTTCCTAACCAGCCATCGGTATCCCTAAAGTTAGCTAGGGGGAAAGCTGAATCAAGGGTTTGTTCTAAATTTTCTCCTAACTTCACTTCCCGCAGGCGAATAATCACAGGCATCCATTCTGGATAAAGTTCTTGGGCAACCTGTGCCGCCCAAATCTGGCAAAAGCTGGTTTTACCAAATCCTGATTCTCCTTCTACGACAGCAATAGTTTGAGGATCTTCCAGTTGAGATTCAGCCCACTCCATCAAATCAACTTGCCGACGGGTTTCGGTGACCTCTATCTCATCCCCTCGTAGAGTTGTCGCTTTTAAGGGTACATAAATATCCTTTAAAGCAAAGGGATCAGCCATTAAAGGTTGGCTCAGATTTTTCAGCAGTTGAGCGCGATATTCTTCCCTGTTTTGATTAATTACAAACTCGTCGCTAACCAAGCGAGGATCAAAATCTTCGCTTTCTGCTTGTTGTCTGCGCCGTTCGCTAAACTTGCCTAAACCAGCAAATTTTTGTAGTTGAGCGAGGGCTAGGGTATTTTCTGTGATAGTAGTTAGCAAATGTCCTGGCAAGCCATTAATCAAGCGTTGAGCAATTAGTTTAGCTTCAGTTTCTTCTGTACCATTAGCAATAAACCAAGCAATAGCCAGATTATTCATTTGCTTAACTAACAAAGAACTACCAATGGTAGAAAGGGCTTGTTCAGCTTGAGTGTCACTGAGTTTCCCTGGCCGTAAAGTTTTGAGGAAAGCTTGGAGTTGAATATCGATTAGGGGTTCATCAAAATCCTCTTCCCTCATTAAATGAGTACGATTAATCCAAGGTCTCCTAATCGCTGCTTCCTGTTCTAAAATCTGCTGTAAGGCATTGAGATAAGCTACCTGAAAGGCTAGCCAAGTACCCTCAGAACGCCGTAAGGGTTTTTTACGATTGAGAAGGCGTAATACTGATTGAGTAAGCTGGGCAACAGGCTTAGCTATTTGCCAAGCGGAAATTAAAGGTAATTCTAAAACATCCGTCAGGGAACAGAGATCAAAAGGAGTCAAGCTTTTGACACTCATATCTTGAACCATACGAAAAGCAACACTAGATACCTCCGCACCGGGGTGTCCTAGTTGTGCGAGTTTAATGTGGCGTTCTGCTAACCACTGCTTAATCTTGAGGCTCATATAAATTTAATAATTCTAATACTGGGCCCATCTTGATTTTTAAACTTAATACAATATGACAAGTCAGAAAATACTTGCTATTAACTCTTTCTTGGTAGTTAATTACTAGTATTGGGCAACAAAGTCTTAACTGTTGATTCCGGAATAGGCATTCCGGAAGTCTGTTCTCGGTTATTGATTAT
The DNA here is from genome assembly GCA_963793425.1 of uncultured cyanobacterium. Lineage (GTDB taxonomy): Bacteria > Cyanobacteriota > Cyanobacteriia > Cyanobacteriales > CAWCAG01 > CAWCAG01. The sequence continues at coordinate 31,461 of CAWCAG010000007.1, forward strand.
TCTCTAGTGGCAGTAGCTCCTATCCGTGGTCAAAAGATATCGTGCATCTTCAAATTTTCAGCCCCGTAAACGACGGGGACGTAAAGTTATCAGGTTAACAGAGTTAACTTCTGTATCTACTGAGCAAACTAGACAGGATAAAGAAAAATCAATCCTCGTCCGTAATTATGATCATAAACCTCAAAAAAAAGGCGGCTTTTGGCGCTTATTGGTGTTTTGGTTTAATGTACTCCTAATTGTGGGCGGGAGTGCCTCTTTAGGTATTTTATGGTTAACTAAGTTACCACCCCAGGTAGATTGCCGAGAACTATCTCCTTTAGCAGCAGATAGCGATCGCTTATTCTGTGTCCAAAAAAGAGCAGAATCAGGGGAATTAGCCTCTCTTGCCAAGGCAATTAATCTCGTAGCACCTTGGCAAGAAAATCATCCTCTTTATCCTGAAGCCCAACGTTTATTGGGAACTTGGTCAGGAGAAGTTTTACAAATGGCCCAGGGCAAAATTAGCCGGGGTAAATTTGAAGCTGCTGTGAAGACAGCGAAAAAAATTCCCGTTACAAGTCCTTTATACCCTGAAGCACGAGCAGCGATCGCAGCTTGGGAACATCAATGGCAGTTAGGAAAAGAAATTATTGCCCAATTTGAGAATGCCCTGAAAAACCAGAACTGGCAACAAGCAACCCAATTACTGCCTGAACTTTCTCAATTGAAGATGAAATACTGGCAAGAAGTTGGTATAGATGAGTTGATGGTTAGATTGACAAAAGAAAAGTCTGCTTGGCAGCAGTTGCAAGATGCTCAGGAAATTGCTAAACCCAATACTCCTCAAGCTTTAGGAGAAGGGATTGCCTTAATTGGCAAAATTGGGACTCAAACCTATGCTAAAGCTGAAGGGGAAAGAGTGCAAAGTATTTGGGGACGCAAGTTGTTAACTACGGCTGGGGAACTTGTTAATCAACAAAAGTTCGTTGAGGCAATTGCTGTAGCCAGTTATATTCCTGGTGATAGTAAGCTTTACCCGGAAGCAGAAGATTGGATTGTTTTAAGCCAGGCTTCCCAAGCGGCTCAGAAACAAAATATGATTACTTATTTAGATGCCTTGTCTGGTTTAGAGAAAATTGATAGTCAAAGCCCCATATATGAAAAAGCTCAACAGAAAGCCTCTCAATGGCAAGGTCAATTGCAAGATAAAATGCAACTGAGACTTGCTCGTACTACCGCTCAGTTGGGTTATCAACCTAGTTTAGACTTAGCAGTAGCCCAAGCCCAAAAAATAGAGCCAGGAAGCCCAGGAAGGATAGAAGCTCAAACCTGGATTGCTAAATGGGGGAAAGATTTAGCTTTTATTGAAGACCGTTTTCTGTTAGCAGAAGCTAAGAAAATTGCCGTTGGGGGTAATACAGATGCTTTGAAAGGGGCTATTGCTAAGGCACAAGGAATTGTGAAGGGTCGTCCTCTGCGTATTGAAGCTCAAACCTGGATTGCTTGGTGGGACAAAGAAATTAAAATTCTTGAAGATCAACCAACCCTAGATTTAGCAAAAGGATTTGCCCAAAGAGGTGAATTGGCAACAGCGATTGAAACAGTACAAAAAATTAGTTCTAACCGTCCTCTTTACCCAGAAGCCCAAAGTCTCGCGGTACAATGGTCACAAGAGATTAAAGAGGCCCAAGACCGCGAAATCTTACAAACAGCCGCAATCTTAGCTCAACAAGGCGACCTGAAAGGGGCCATTGCCCAAGCTACAGCAATTCCAGCCAACCGCCCTCTTTATCAAGAAGCACAAATTGCGATCGCCGCTTGGAAGCTACAGCTACAGAAAGAAAAACCTTGAATCTGTTAATCTGTAATATCTGGGTTTTTTGCTAGTGGCTAATTGCTAGTAAGGAATAGTAATAGTACTATCACTCCCCAGCTCCCCAGCTCCCCAGCTCCCCAGCTCCCTAATTCCCCAACTCCCTTCCTAAATGAGCGACGATAAAATTAAACTAGTTCTCATTGATGATGATCCTGTTTTTCAGTTGGGTCTATCTGCGGCTTTCCCTGCTTATACGGACTTAGAAATTGTGGGTAGAGGGGAAGCGGCTAGGTTGGCAGAAATATTGGCTTCTTTGGGGCAGGATGTTTCTTTGGTAATTTTGTTAGCCTCTGGAGATAATTTTCCTTGGCAGTTGTGCCAAAGCGTTAAACAGGATTATCCTCACAGCAAAATTCTGTTGTTATTGACTCAAGTAAATTTAGAGTTAGTTGCTACTGCTAAAGCATCAGGAGTTAAGGGTTACTGTCTTAAAGGAATTGCGATCGCTGATTTAGTTGAGGCTATTTGTCAAGTCGCAGTAGGAGAAGAATATTGGCCAGAATCATCTACTTCTAACTCTAACCTCAACAAGTCTTTGCCCAAACCTGTACGCCCACCTCAATGGTTGTACAATATGCGCCAATCGGGGTTACAACAAATTGAAGATAGTCTCGTTCAAGTCAAAGCTTCTTTACAAAAACCCCAGTTAACTCTTCTGGATCTTTGGTATTGGCAAGGTAGGCATCGGGAGTTAGTTACTGCACGGTGGTTGGTTAATCAGCTTTTGCCGGTGGAAGTTATTCTTGAACAAGCTAATAGTCAGAAGATTCCCAAATCCTCTTCTAGTTTGGTAATTTCTCCTAACTCTGTTATCCCAGCTCAGCAATTTTTACTCACAGAAACTTCAGATAATTTGACTACTGCTCAATTATTATTTGCTAATACTTTAGAAAAGATTCAATCGGGAGTTAAAAATACCACAGAACAAGTTCTTGCTATAGATGTTCTCACCGAAGATAGAAAGCAGGAGTTGCTTTATTTGGTTTTACAACAGGTAGGCAAAACTCTTGAGGAATTGACCTTTCTTAAAATTGATAGAGAGCAATTATCTCAAAGAAGAGAAGCAATTCTAAGGCAAATCTGGCAATCTGTCACTACAGATTTTTTCAGTAAGTACTATATTCCTAAATCTAATCAACCAGATTATCATCTTGTAGATTTTTTGCTACGAGATGGTGCAAGTTTTCTCGCTACAAGTAAAGAAAAAGTACCTTTTGTTATTGACTTATTTGCCTATTTAGCCATAGAAACTCCTTTTATTATTGATGATATTCCCTATCCTGTAGCTGCACCTGAATCCTTAGCAAGGGCAGAAATTATTTTACACAACTTGATTATTCAAGTAGCTAACGCAGTAATGGAGCTACTTTTAAATAATTATCCAGAAGCAGAAACTATTAAATACAATCTCTATCAAAAACGCTTCTTTTCTTCGCGGGAAATTGCTCGTTTTCGCAACGACCTTTCTTGGCAATATCGTCAAGAATACTACCTCAATCAACCCAAAGCAATATTTGAAAGTCAGTATCGGTTGTTTTATTGCAACGGTATTAGTTTAAAGAAAACCTTTATTTATGGCTCTCGTCAAAACGAACTTAACCAACTTACCGGTTTACCCTGGTTGATTACGATTATTTTAGAAATTAGAGATGCGATCGCACCTCGCGTTCGGGCCTTAGTTGGTTTAGTTGGTAACGGTGCTGTTTATTTTCTGACTCAAGTTGTTGGCAAAGCTATTGGTTTAGTTGGTCGCGGTATTATTCAAGGAGTTGGTAATAGTTTACAAGAGGCGCGTTATGGCAAAAATAGCCACAGAGGAAAGTAAGCTACTAATCAAGAAGAATGTAAACAAATCGTAACAAACTCAATTAGACAAAGAAAAATCTTGCATACTAATCAGCGGAGCTAATTAATCAAGTCAAGTAAATAAACGAATCTTTATGTCCCATCCTCTTCATGTTGCTTTTATCTGGCATCAACACCAACCTTTATACAAATCTCGCAACGCTACCAAAGATAACTTAGGGGCGTACCGCTTGCCTTGGGTTCGTCTCCATGGGACAAAGGATTATTTAGATTTAGTTCTGATTTTGGAACGCTACCCCCAGCTACACCAAACCGTCAATCTAGTTCCTTCGTTAATTTTGCAGCTAGAAGATTATATTTCTAACCAAGCTATGGACCCTTATTTAGCCTTAGCTTTGACTCAAGAAGAAAAATTAGACCAAAATCAGCGCCAATTTATCATCCAGCATTTCTTTGATGCTAACCACCATACCCTTATTGATCCTCATCCCCGCTATGCCGAGTTGTATTACCAACGTCAAGATCATGGTTATGATTGGTGCTTGGAAAATTGGACAGCTAGAGAATATGGAGACTTACTTGCTTGGCATAACTTAGCTTGGATTGATCCTCTCTTCTGGGATGATCCTGAAATTGCCACTTGGTTGGAACGGGGTAAAGATTTTAGTTTAAGCGATCGCCAACGCATCTATACCAAGCAAAAACAGATCCTCAGTCGCATTATTCCCCAACACAAAAAGATGCAGGATGCAGGGCAGTTGGAAGTTACAACAACTCCTTACACTCACCCCATTTTACCCCTATTAGCAGACACGAATTCTGGGCAAGTCGCTGTACCCGACATGGCTTTACCCCAGAAAAGATTTCAGTGGGAAGAAGATATTCCTCGGCATTTGCAAAAAGCTTGGGATATGTATAAAGACAGATTTGGCAGGGAACCAAGGGGGTTATGGCCCTCGGAACAGTCTGTGAGTCCAGCCAGTTTACCTTATATTGCCCAACAGGGTTTTAAATGGATTTGTTCTGATGAAGCAGTTTTGGGATGGAGTATCAAGCACTTTTTCCATCGGGATGAAGTGGGTAATGTTTGGGAACCAGAATTACTCTATCGTCCTTATCGCTTAGAAACCCCCCAAGGTGACTTAGCTATTGTCTTTCGTGATCACCGCCTTTCTGACTTAATTGGCTTTACCTATGGTTCAATGGAACCCAACCATGCTGCCGCAGATTTAGTTGGGCATTTAGAAGCGATCGCCAGAACCTTAAAACAACACCAAAACGACCAGCATAATGGTTTAGAACAGCCTTGGTTAGTTACCATCGCTTTAGATGGAGAAAACTGTTGGGAATATTATCAAAAAGACGGCTTACTCTTCCTCGAAGCCCTCTATAAAAAATTAAGCCAAGAAACAGATATTGAACTAGTAACCGTAGGAGAGTTTGTCGATAAATTCCCTCCCACAGAAACTATCCCAGCAGCCCAACTTCACAGTGGCTCTTGGGTAGATGGTAGCTTTACTACCTGGATTGGTGATCCTGCCAAAAATCGGGCTTGGGACTTATTAACTGAAGCAAGGCAAATGTTAGCTAATCATCCTGAAGCAACAGAAGAAAACAACCCTGAAGCCTGGGAAGCCTTATATGCAGCAGAAGGATCTGATTGGTTTTGGTGGTTCGGAGAAGGGCATTCTTCCAATCAAGATGCTATGTTTGACCAACTATTTCGGGAACACTTAGCAGGTATTTACCAAGCCTTAAATGAACCTGTACCTCCCCATGTCTACCACCAAGTAGAATCTCATCAAGTGAAAGGAAATCAACTACCAAGGAGTTTTATTCACCCTAATATAGATGGCTTAGGGGATGAACAAGATTGGAACAACGCGGGACGGATTGAAGTTGGGGGTGCAAGGGGAACTATGCACCGCAGCAGCACTGTACAGCGGCTTTTTTATGGTTTAGATCACCTCAATTTTTACCTACGTCTAGATTTTCAGGCAGGAGTTCAACCAGGTAAAGATATTCCCCCAGAAGTACATCTGTTATGGTTCTATGCAGGAAAAACTATGTTTAATGCCCCTGCACCTATTATGGATTTGCCAGATGTGGCTCCTTTAAATTATTTATTTCATCACCACTTGGGAATTAACCTAATCACTCAATCAAGCTGGTTTGAAGAAGCTAACGAGAATTATCAATGGCAGACTAGAGCTGGTCGAGCTTCTGTTGCTTTCAATCAATGCTTAGAATTAGAAGTACCTTGGGCAAATCTCCATATTCAACCAGACTATCCCCTCAGATTAATGGTGGTTTTAGCTGATCACAGCAAGTTTAAAAGCCATGTACCAGAAGGAGATTTAATTGCTCTGACTTGCCCTTGAATCAATGATGTCTACACAAGGGCAAGCCAAATAATGTAGGGGCGACCTGCTTTCTAAGTGTTGTTGAGAAACAAGGGTTTAAATTGGGTTGCCCGTTTGTTATCAATGATGGTAGCTATAGGTAAATTGGCGATCGCCTTTAGTCACAAACTTCATCAATATAGCCTGTAACCAAGGCAAGGCTATATTGATACTAATATCAACTAAACTACTCATTCCGAACAGTTCTACTATGCTAGCTCAAGAATCTCCCAGTAATTCTACTTTTGAAATGAAATTTCATTATATTAACGGCAAAACTCAATCTTTTCAGATTCAACGTTTTGACAGTGCAGGGCAGACTGAACAAGATATACGCCAACATCTACGCCATTTCTTCCAAGAGAATTGGTGGATGCTGAGGACACACGAACGAACTTACATGATTAATTCTGCTAATATTCTCCATGTAGAAATAACTCCTAGCATTACCAATTACCAGGGGGAAGGGTTTCTCTGTGCGGAATTGCCAACTTAAATTAAAACACACAAGATAAATAAAAATTTAGCGTTAGAATGTTCTAAATTGGCTAACTCCTCAACAACTTTTTCCTGAAAATAGTCATTAGGTGCTGGGTATCATACTAGACTGGTGTTTAGTTGCAGCAGGGAGTAGGAGTTTAAGAACTTCATTAGTAACCAGATTTGATATCAATAGAAAACAGTCATTCTCAATATTCAGGATATAAGTAAAGTTTTTTGAGTTACGTAAGCCCATTCATCAGGATTTTTTCTTCGAGGAGGTAAATTCCAACTCTGGGGAGAACAACTTCTACTCAAACTAGTGAACAATAACTATAATATATTCTCCTAGAATAAAAGTAGCTAATGACAAGGTCTAACTGGCTTAGCCAAGCGAATAATAATCAAGTTAAACAATCTCTTTATTATCAAAATAAAGCTTCCTTAATTCAGAGAAAAAAGAAATCTCATAGTGGAAGTAAACTAATCTTTTTAACCTTCTTGGGATTTTTGATTCTTTGCTTCCATATTGCTAGCAACAACAAAGCTTTTTTATTAAAGCAAGCTGGTTATATCTCTCCTTTAGCTATGACAGGAGGAAACCCTTATATCCGTGCCTTGATGCGGACAATTTCTGTCAGTGAAGCTAAAGATTCTAGCCCCTACACTCTTCTGTATGGTGGTGAACATATTACAGATTTAAGCCGTCATCCTGACCAATGTATTACTATTGTCTCAGGCCCTAACGAAGGTAACTGTAGTACTGCCGCAGGAAGATACCAAATTTTAACCACAACCTGGCAAGAAAAAGTTAGTAAATATGGACAAGGAAATACTCAAATTTATGGTTTTCAACCCTTTTCTCAAGACCAAGTAGTTTATGCTTGGTTGAGTGATCAACAAGCCTGGGGAGAAAATATTTCTGTATTACTTCAAGAAGGAAAAGTTGAAGAAGTTTTACAAATTCTCTCTGGGACTTGGACGAGTTTAGGCTATGGCATAGAAAATAATCAGCTTACCCCTTTGTTACCGGAAATATACGAACAGGTTTTAGCAGAAGAATTAGCTAAATAGCTTGAGGAATAAGCTTTGGTCTGAATTCAGATTACCCAGAGGAAAGCTTACCAATCTCTGCTACCCAGCGTCTGCGCTCAGAATGTTCCAGCATTAAGATATCATCTAAAGACCAGTGAAAGTGTAAGGCAATAAAGGCTACCTCTTGGTACAACTCATCCAAGGGGTAGCCAAAAATTCCCCCGACACACCCAATACCTCCTCTATTAAGTTGAGGCGTTGATAAAAGTCTTGTAAGTAAGCAAAGTCTACTAAAAAGAGCTTTTGTAAGGTTTCTGGGGTAACAGTACTAAGCTGACCTAAAGAAGTGATTACCTGTGATAAAGCCACAAAAACCCGATCTTCTTGGTTATTAGTTTTATGGTATTTTTGGACAAAAATTTCATCTTTTCCTGTCGCAGGACGCATTTTTCCGTGGCGATGGACAACTCCTTGCTCATCTACAAAACCTTTGGGTAGAGTAAAGGAAAATTCAGTATAGGACATATCATTTCATTTATCATTAACCATTATTGGCGCTAGCCTTGCCGTAGGCTACATTAATCATTTTCCTAATTAGATGAATCTTTATTCCGTATTTTCTTGCGCTTTTACTTCTTTGGGTTGCTCGTTTTCTAACTCCAAACCATTGATTTGACGGTAGAATTTTTGCAAATAGTTGAGATCACAAGCAAAAAAGCCTTCAATTATAACTGGGCTGATATCATCCAAAGCTCCCAAGCGAGTTATAACCCTGGCGAGAATTAATACTGTAGCGTAGGCAGGATTTGATTTAACGCGAGGATCGCGCATGGGGGTGATTTCATCCATCGCCCGTGAAAGACGCATTACCCCTTTGCGGTGGAGATTTCCTTCTGTATCGATGTAACCTTTTGGTAAAGTAAAATCAAACTCAGTTTGCAGCATTTATGTCAAATCCGGTTGGGTAACATAGGTTATTAGTTAGGGTAGGGAGTAGGGAGTAGGGAGTAGGCAGCAGGATTCCGTGAGCTTTTTTCTCAGATTTCATACTAGTTGTCAATAACCGGATTTGATATTTTGGTAATTTTTTTATTGTGAGGAAGTAGAAGAATAAGACGATTAGCTGTTAGCCATTAGCCATTAGCCATTAGCAAAACCAGGCTACTTCACCCGAATAAAATGATCCACAGCTAATTCTACTTCTTCAACCTCAAACTCATTGTTACCGGCTTTAACGTCTCCTATTTTGTAACCTACAGGCCAAGCACCTTGAAAACGGAATCTCGCCCTTTCAATTGCACCTTGGTCATAAATTGTCAAGTCCCCATCTTTCCTTTGCTTACTCCACTCTCCTTCTTCTACGGCTTGAAACCACTTCCACATAGTTGTCGAAACCGTTAAACCTCGCTTCAGAGTAATATTCTCGCTTTTGCTGTTACCAGGAAGTTTAGTACGGACAACCTTACCGTTTTTAGCTCCACCCTTGCCCCATTTTTGGGGAGTAACCTCGCAGATTTCAATAACCTCTTGGCTACGCTTAAACCCTTGACACTCCATAAAATAGGCATCAATAGGATTTTTCGACCCATCTAATTTTAATTCTAGGTAAAAGCGGGCGCTACTAAGGATTTCAAATTGTTCTGACATAATTCACCTCCTCAAGGGAGACAATAAAATAGTAGAGGCGAAAGACCGATTCTTACAGAAAGTCTTCCGCCAATGCTCCGGCAAAGCTTACTTCACCCGGTGCAGATTTTCGTAAACAATCTCTACAGTTTCTGTACCTAATTCCGTGGCACCTGCTTCTAACTTAGATGACTTGTAACTTGAAGGCATCGCTCCGGTAAAATTCCAACGAGCCGCTTCTTCTCCAGCTTGGTTATAAAGAATAATTGAGCCTGTTTTCCTTTCTCCTTTACTGCTTGTACCACCACCAGCAATAGGTTCGGAGTGGGAGTCCTCATACCATTGCATCAATCTATTATCTTCAACAGTATCCACATACTCTATAGTTATTTTGCCGTTCTCTACCCCAGTAACAGTAGCCTGCATTTGGCTTTTGCCTCCCTTGGTAACACCAAAAGCTTTGCTATCACCAGCAGTTTGTAATTTAACTTCTATACCACTAACCTTTTTGACGATTAGATCATCTAAGCCATCTAGCTGAGCATAAAACTTAGAACAAGCAAGAATTTCACCAGCAGCCATAGTTCAACTCCAAATTTAGTTCAATAATAATTATTTAATAGCTTTCCCACTATTTCACACGATTAACTTGTTCGCAGAGTACAGTAAAAGTTTCCTTACAAAGGTCTTTACTATCTGCGGCGAAGTCATTGACTTTATAGGTTTTAATCCAGATATTGACAAGATTCCAGCGCAAAACTTCGTTATCTTCACTGTCATAACCAACGATGGAACCATTTTTACGGTTTTCACGCCACTTACCGTCGCCACCTTCGCTCTTGGGCATGGTCGTCTTTAACCAGCTATACCAGTCCAAGTCACCTTCACAGAGGTAAGTTTCTATGGTGACATCAGGGTTTTCTTCAAATCCTGCTGAGGTGGTTTGCCACATGGTCTTACCATTTTTCGTGGAAGCTAAAGGTTTTTCATGACCTGCCGTTTGTCCAGTAAAAGTTACCTCTTGGACACTAGCAACTAGCTTATCTGTCAGACCATCTACTTCCCAATAAAATCGACTAGTTGGGGTTGGTTTTAATTCTGTCATTGTTTAACTCCTAATCTGCAACAAAATTAACAATTTTCTTTTGCTTAGTTGGAACAGAAGAAGGGCGACTGTTATAAGTTTTTTTTAGGTCGCTCTTCTCTATTTTATACCCTAATAATTACTGGTTGGGGGCCCACTGGCTAACCCGGAAAATGACAAATTCCGCAGGACGTACAGGGCAAACACCAACTTCTACATAAAGACGACCCATCATCATGGTTTCTGGGGTGTTGAGAGTGCCGTCACACTTGACATAAAAAGATTCGCTGGGGGAAGCACCAAATAACGCTCCTTCCCGCCACAAACGCTCTAGGAATGTACCAACGGTACGCTTCACCCGCTCCCAAAGATCCATATCATTAGGTTCAAAAACAACCCATTGAGTACCAATTTCAATGGATTTTTCAATGTAGCTAATCAAACGACGCACACTAATGTAGCGCCACTGAATATTATCTGGCTCTACCAGAGTACGAGCGCCCCAAACTTTGTAACCTCGGTTGTAATTAGCAAAGTTACGAATACAGTTAATTCCCATGGGGTTGAGGAGTTCCTGTTCCCGCATATTGGTTTCGTAAGATAAACCAATTACGCCTCTGGGGGTGTCATTAGCTGGAGCTTTAAAAATACCGCGGTTTTGGTCAGTGCGACACCAGATTCCCATCATATGACCGCAAGGAGGAATACTAATAGGTCTTCCTGCGTTGCGAGGGTTAGGAACTTTAATCCAAGGGTAGTAAAGAGCGCCGAACATAGAACGGCGGTTGAATGCTTTTAACCATTCAGCTACGTGTTGAGGTCTTTGCTCTTCCGGTTTGACGGCTTGGTTCTCATTTTTACCCATTTTGACAGGAGGGGGATCTAAAACAACCATGCGGTAAGGAGGTCCAGGGAAGGAGTTCTCGCAGAGACTAACCATCATCTCCATGACCCCATGTACCTGATCCAAGTCCAGCAATTCGTCTTGGTAGGCACGCATCAAGTCAGGACAAGCAATCATAGCTACTTCGTCCACTTCAAACAAACCCTGCATCCCTTGGCGTTCATCCCGGCTACCTGTAACATCCCTAGTTAAGCGTTCAGGAGGTGCAATGTAAGGTGGTGGGGCAACTTCATAGGTTCCGTTTCCAGGTCTGCGGGAGATAGCAGATTGTCCGGTGATGGAAATATCAGCAACGCTGACATATTCAGAAGCTTCCATAACCGCAACAGCATAATCTGCTACAGCAGTCTCTACTTCTGGGTTCATGGTGAGGTTATCGTAGCGTTCTAATTCCTCATTACCGCTTCTAATCACTACGTTAAAGAATTCCCCAGTATTGATCGGGGATTCTGCGTCTTCTGGGGCATTTTCGGGTAGGGGTTTGGGTGTACTTTCTTCAACATAAACCCGGATGCGTCCATCAGCAGAAGGTAAGGCAGGTAAATTGTCTTCTCCTTCTGGCATTTTCAGGTTAAATGCTAAACAAGGTTTGCCCCCAGGAGTAAGCATTTTAGTAGCGGTTTCTTCTGGTGCTGGTGCTGGTGTGCCTGGTAATTTTGTACCAATACTAGTTACCCAACAACGCCCTCCCCCATTCAAAAACCAACCTTGAACAGCAAAAGGAAGATAAGCATCGAAATCTGTAAAACCATCAGAACCTGGTTTTGCAAAATACTCCCTAAACTGATCGAAGTTAGTCACCATCATTGGCTTAAAAAGTTCTGCGTCGCCCCGGACATCTTCGGTAAAACCGATAAATCCTGCTACGCTCATACTCAACCCTTCAATCGGGCGACTGCCCCGGTCTACTTCTTCAACGTAGACCCCAGGAGCAAAATAATCCAATGCCATGATTCAGCAATCCTCCAGATGTAGAATATCTTTACCTTAAATTTATTAATCCCCCAAGTTTAGTAAACAGCCGCATTAGGGCAAATTTCTTAAACTTTTCAAGAATGTTTACCCAACTTAATCAATTTCTTTTGGGAAAAAGGAGATTTACTTACCAGTTTTGAGGTAGGGTTAGGCTGATAACTTAGGGGAACTGTAACTGTTACATAGAGAGCAGGACGCAAGGGAACTCCTAAAGCACTCCAAAAAGTAGCAGTGTCTTTTATTTCTTGGGCAGAAACTTTTAAGGGCAAGGAGCCACGACCCTGTAATCCAGGAGCTAGAAGTTCTTCTGGCAGAGAGCGATAATTCCCTAAGAGGCTTAGGGCTTCGCTAAGGAGATGTTGTTCACCTAGAGTAGTGCGATCCCAAGCTGTGATCAGGAAAGATAAATCAAACCAGATAAAAGAGCAATCTTGATCGGCATTTGACTCCTTTGCTTGCCCCGCATAATTTACCTTAGTATTTTCTCTGATGTCATAGCAGTAAAGGTTTAACCTAGGGCTAAAATACTGTTCTAGGGCTGCTGGACGCTCAAAATCAATTTGTTCTGTCGTAATTGAGGGGCTACCCTCAGCTAATATTTCTGCCAGAGTTTGAGTAACAGTATTAATCATAAGTAAAGCCATCTGATAAATTAGGCTATACGTAGCATTCAGTCTAAACAAGGGATTTGGTCATAACCATTAGACTTTGGTCTAAAGCTGAGCCTGGGGGAGTAGGGGCAAGTATTAATTTTTTCTAACTCTTGGGAGATGTTATTCCTATATTGAGTTAAATTAAAGAACAAAAAGCGATAAAGCATAATGCAATTATCAGCTCTTCCTTTGCCAGAAAAAAGCCCATTGCTAGATAGTAATGTTGTTGCAACCTTCCCTGAAAGCTTGAATAGTTTCTGCCAAGGGCAACTAGAACTAATGGTCAACCAACTGCCTTCCCAGGCGGCTTGGATCATTGGGCGTTCTCAAAGTGCAACTCAAAAACATTATTTAGCTTATTGGTGCAAAGAAACAGCCAGCTTAAACGAACAAAATCTTATTTATTTAGAATCAGAGGCTTGGTTAAAACAACTTGAATTTCTTTGGCAAGATCAGTTGAGAATTAGTCCTAGCTTGGAAATATGTGACCTTGTTTATCTATTCCCTTTGCTGGATGAACAAAACTCTTCTGCTTCTGATCAACCTCAGTTAGATGAATACCTATTAATCTGGGCTGAACAACCTCTATCATTAGATCAACAAGAGAAAATCCAGCAACAGGCAGCATTCATTGCTGATTATTTGTCTCTATCTCGCCAGTGCCATAGACAACAAGAACAACTCAAACTCTATCAGCAAATCTTGCAACAAGGAGAACATCAGTTAAGAAATCCCCTTGCTATGATTGGTTTATATGCTGAGAACCTTTATTTAAGATTGCCAGAGGGGGCGTTGCGTCAGCAAGCTAAGGTAGTGAGGGAAACAGTCAAAGACCTTAGCGCCAACCTCAAAAATCTTTTGCATTGTTCTCAACAAAACCAACTTCAATTATCTCATGCAAATTTTCAGGTTATTCTAGCTGAGACTATTCAGATTTTGGAACCTCAATTAGAAGCCAAAGGAATTACCCTTAACATTCCTCAAAACGCTTTAACTTTGACCGTAGATAGTTGGAAAATCAAACAAGTTTTTGCCAACATCCTCAGCAATGCCGTAGATTTTAGCCCAGTAGGGGGAATGATAACCGTGAACTGGCAGCTATTTGGCAAAGAGTTATTAGTAGAAATTGTTGATCAAGGGCCAGGACTTACTCCAGAAGTCCTCAAACACGTATTCACACCTTTTTATTCTCAAAAAGAAGGAGGAACAGGTTTAGGATTAGCCATTGCCAAAAAAAATATTCTCGCTCATCAAGGTAGCATCTGGGTAGAAAACTTACCCAATGGTGGGGCGCAATTTTCTTTTACCCTGCCCCGTTTGTAAAAAAAATCAGGAAAAGTTAAGTGAAAGTTTGAAGTTAAAAAGACGAAAAATTTTTCTTGATAACTTCTTCGCAAAAAAGTTTTAGGGGTAATTTATGATAACTACAGCAACCCAGTCAATCTCAATTTTATTAGTAGACGACCAGCCTCTATTTCGCCAGGGGCTGCGTACCTTATTGAACTTTTATGGCGAAAGTGGTTCTTTACAATTTAATATCATTGGTGAAGCGGCAACTGTAGAGCAAGCTGTTAAACTGACAATTCAACAGAATCCTGCCTTAATTTTGTTGGATTTAGAATTAGCTCAAGGTAGCGGTATTCAGGCCCTCCTCCGTTTAAGGGAGTTATCCTATAAAGGAAGAGTATTGGTTCTTTCTGCCCATCAGGAAGACGAATGGGTCTTCAAGGCCATGCAAGCAGGGGCCAAAGGCTATGTGTTTAAAGATCACCTAGCTAGCCAGCTTTGCGAAGCCATTTCTACAGTCATGCGCGATGAAGTCTATTTAGCCCCAGAGGTGGCCACCAGCTTTTTTAGGATGTTTCACTTCTATGCAGGCAATTCTTTTAAAACAGCTTCTAACCTCAATTTAACGGAAAGAGAACAAGAAGTCTTACACTGGTTAGTGCAGGGTTCTTCTAATGATCAAATTGCTCGTAATTTGCACGTCACCGTAGCCACAGTTAAAGCTCATTTAACTTCTATTTTTGATAAGTTAAGTGTCAGAAGCCGAACCCAAGCAATCATTAAAGCTTTAAAACTGGGGCTAGTAGGGGCAACCATCGTACCCTAGCAGCCCTATTCTACATTTTGAGGAAGTGATGAAGAGAATAAAACTATTCCCCATTCCCCACTCCCTACTCCCTACTCCCCACTCCCTTCTGAAATGAGTAATTATCTAGCAATTGCCACCGTAACGGCTGTTCTACAAAGAACTTTAATTAAGGCAATAGAGGCAGATATAGAGGGCGTAAGAGTAACCACCAGCCGCCCTGATAACCCTGGTGGTGGCATACCAGAAACCAGAGTTAATCTTTATCTTTATCAAGCTGAACTTAATGAAGTGTGGCGCAATAGTGCCAACATGAGAGCAAATCGTAATCGTCAAACAGAGTCTGCGAAGCAAAATCGTACTGCTTTTGATCTTCACTATATGATTAGTTTTTATGGTAATGATGCAGAATTAAAGCCTCAACGCCTGATGGGGAGTGCAATACAAGCTCTGACAGACAAACCGATTATTACTACAGAGATGATTCGAGGAGCAACTAGTGACTCGACCTTTGCTTACTTAGCAGATAATACTCTGGTTCAACAAGTAGAACAAATTAAATTCATTCCCTTAGATTTATCTGTAGAAGATTTATCAAAAATCTGGTCAATCTTTTTTCAAACTCCCTATACTTTATCCATTGCCTATCGTGTCACAGCCGTAGTTATTGAAGGACATAAACCGGCCCAGAAAGCTTTGCCAGTTACAGAAAGAAGCACCGGGGGTATAGCACCTTTTCCTAACCAGCCAATTATTGAAAGTATAGAATCAGAAGGCGGTAGATTTGAACCAATTTTGGCCAGTAGTGCCTTAGTAATTAAAGGACAAAATTTACAAGGTCAAATTACTCAGATTTTAGTGGGGGATTTTGAAGCGACACCAACAGAGGTAAATGATGCTGAAGTAAAATTTGACCTTGGTTTGTTACCTAGTCCAGCTTTTAAAGCCGGGGTACAAAGTTTGCAAATAATTCATCGCTTTAACCCCGGTGAAGTTCCCCAAATTATTACGCCTCAAACTAAATCTATGACTGTTGTCGAGTCTAATGTTATGCCTTTTGTGGTACGTCCTATCATCAAAGAAATTAAGGTAGAAAATTTACGAGGGCGTCATGATGAACTCCGTTCTGGAGATTTAGTTATTCAAACTGATGTCACTGTGGGTAAGGAGCAGCGCATACTTCTATCCTTGAATGAATGGTCAACTGATGATCCGGCAACTTATATGTTTAAAAGTCCTCACTCTCGTTCTGAGGATACTCAAACTATTACCGTACCTATTAACCAAGTTCAAGCCGGACAATATTTAGTTCGCCTTCATATTGATGGGGCAGAAAGTCCTCTCAAAAAAGATACCGACCCTGATAGTGATACTTTTGATTTATATGTTGCCCCTCAAGTTTTAATTAGTTAACCTTGAGAATAATTAGTAAGCTTATGTACCGTATTAGAATTTCTGGTTTAGGTTTTATTCATAAACAATGGCAAGATGAAGAACCAAGATTTTGTAGCACTAAAACTAAAGCAAAAACTTGGAAAAGTCTGAAGGGAGCAATGGATTTTGGTAACAAAAAGCTTACTCCTAAAGTTAAAATTGGTTGGGAGTTATGGCAAGAAGCAGATGATGGATTAACTCCTGTGTTTCGCCCTCGACCTAGATGATGGAGAGCTAGAGAACTAGGGGAGTAATAAGTGATAAATGTTAAATGATGAGGTGAGGAAAATGGAAGATCAAGATGTAAATGAAGAACAAGATGAACAAGAAAAGGAAGAGGAAGTTCTTAGTTTAAATAAGTTAACTGAATTAGGTAATCAAGCTATTAGCGATCGCCTAATTTTTGGTCATGGCTATCGGGGCGGTAAATATGAAATTCTTCGCCAGGGGGAAGTTTTGTTAATGACTCCTCAAGAAGCTGAAAGTTATTTGCAGGAGTTAATTGATGGAAGATCCCAGAAAAGCACCTAAATTATCTTGATGGTGAGAGAATTTTAAGCCAACTGTTTAGGTAAAGAGGTATTGCTTTGATTTGTGGCCCTAACCCTTTCAGAATTCTTCGCGTAAACCCTTTCTACTACCTCTGCTAAACGTTTCATTGCTGTAGCAATTTCTTCAGGAGTGGCAGTTAAGCTAATGCGAATACATTGTTGTTTGTGTGACCATTGTTCGTGCAAACCAGGGAAGAAAGGACTGCCGGGAACAACAATGACTCCTACTTCTTTTAATTCTTGATAAAGTTCCCAATCTGTTAATGGTAAATCCTCTAACCACAGCCAAGCAAAAATAGCCCCTTCGCCACGGTGCAAAAACCACGGTAAGTCTTGGGGAAGGGCCGCATCTAAGGTGTTTTCTAAGATGGCTAATTTGTTTTGGTAATGGGGACGAATTACTGATGTAGCAATTTCTGCTAAAGCGCCACTAGCGATCGCCTTAGTAGCGATCGCCTGTCCGTAGCGAGAAGAATGGAGGCAGAGGTTGGTTTGGAAACATTCTAAAACTTGAATTAATTGCGGATCACCAATGGCTACCCCTACCCTTTCCCCTGGTAATCCGGCTTTGGAGAGGCTAAGGCAATGGATGATGTTGCTGCCAAATTGGGGTGTCATAGCCGTAAAGTTTAGGGCTGGGTAGGGGATTGCGTAGGCAGAGTCGATTAAAACTGGTACGTCATGGGGAGCAGCTAAGTCAGTGATTTTCTGCACTTCTGCGTCGCTGAGGACGTTGCCTGTGGGGTTGCAAGGACGGGAAAAGATTACGCAGCCTGTGGTTTCATCAATGACAAGTCGGCTAAAATCTGGGCGGTATTTGAAGCGATGTTCTTGGTCGTTAATTTCTAAGTTGGGTTTGTAGGCAATAATTGTGTCTGGGGTTAAGCTAACTCCCCCATATCCGGTGTAATCAGGGCTTAGGGGTAGAACAACTCGTTTTAATTTTCCGGCGGGAGTGTAGCCAGCTAAGGCATTAGCTGCGTAAAAGTAAATAGATTGGGAACCAGGGGTGATGAGAATGTTTCTGTCGGTGAGGTTCAACCCATAACGTTGGTTAAAATCATTAGCGATCGCCTCAATTAAAGGAGTATATCCTTGAGAAGAGCCATAACGCCCCACTACTTCACCATATTCAGGGCTGGCTAGCAATTGTGCGTTACAATCTCGCCACAATTGTTCTACTTCTGGCAAAATTACCGGGTTGCCAGCACTAAGATTGATAAAATCCCTCCCTTGACCTGCTCGCAAGGTTTCGATAATATCTTTCATAATTGCCCGAACCCCTGTGAGAGTGGACATTTGCTTACCAATTTTTGATAGGTGAGGATTCATGATGCTTGTTGAGGTTGATGGGGAGATTTTTTTTACTATTTAGTTATCTTACTTGCTCTAGTGTTCCCCTTTCCCTACCCCAACAAATAACCTATGGAACTAAACCGATTTGGTACTACTTAATTATTGGTAACGTAACCGTAACTGTCGTACCTTGATTTTTTCCTGAACTAGCTATCTTGATACTACCTCCCATCAAAGTAATTAATTTGTGAGCGATAGATAGTCCTACTCCATTTCCTGCATAGCTGCGGGTTGTTGAACCATCTGCCATAACAAAAGGCTCAAATATTTTTTTGACCTTTTCCGGTTCGATGCCGATACCTGTGTCTTGGATAGTGGCTAAAGCTAGAGGATTTTTGCCACAATCTGTATGATCCTGAATTTGTATTTTAGTACTAATGGTAATACTGCCACTTGCAGTAAATTTAATAGCGTTATCAAGAATATTAAAAAAGACTTGCTTTAGTTTCCTAAAGTTGGCTTTCACCTTAATTGGTTCTAGAGACAAATTAACATTAAACTGAAGATTTTTTTGCTGTATTCGAGGCTGCTTTAAAGAAATAGCTTCTTGCAAACAATTACCTAAATCTATTTCCTGTAAATCTAAAGAAAGTTGTCCGGCCTCAAGGACAGATAAATCTAAAACATCATCAATTAAACTAATTAAATGTAAAGCAGAATTATTAGCTTCCTGGATTAATTCTTGCTGTTCCTCTTCATCATCATACAAATCATCTTTTAGTATTTGCAGACAACCAGTAATACCATTGAGTGGAGTGCGTAATTCGTGGGAAATATTTTTCAAGAACTCATCTTTAAGCTGATTCATTTCTCGCAATGCGAAATTTTTAGCTTCTAGTTGGTTAGTGAAATTGCGTCTTTCTACTTCTATTTGTTTACGTTCAGTTATATCTTGAAAAGCAATGATGGCATGACTAATATTACCTGCCAAATCTAAAATTGGTGTTCCCCATACTTCTAAGGGAATAACCTTGCCATCGCGATGAATTTCCATGTTATCAACACTACAGCTTTCTCCCTTTAAGGCCCGTATGCTAGGGCTTTGCCATTGAGGATAAGCCAAGTTAGTTCCTGCTAAATAAATGGAAGTATTAACATCATCTGCTCTCATCTGAGAAGTTTGTTGAAACTTACAGAAAATTTGACAATTACCAAATAAATCTTTTGCTCTTTGATTGCAATAATAAGTGTTACCATTTCCTTCTAGCACTGCAACTCCTACAGGCATAGCATCTAAAAAAGCCACCATTCTTCTTAAGCTTTCCCGCTCTGCTTGGGTTTTTAGTTCTAGCATTGCCCAGTGAGTTTCTAGCAAGCGTTGTACTCGCCGACGCAAGACTTGCCATTGTATAGGTTTGGCAATGAAATCTATGGCTCCCACTTCAAAAGCTCTGTGTACTGATTCCCGGTCATCAAGGGCGGTTACCATTAATACAGGAGGACAATCTTCACCATAAAGCGTATGTAGCTTGGCACAGCAGGTAAAACCGTCCATTCCTGGCATCAACCCATCTAACAAGACCATATCCGGTTTTGCTGTAGGAAAAATTTCTAAACAGGCTTCTCCACTATCTGCTTCAAGTACAGTATAACCCTCCTGCTCCAAAGATTTACGGGAGAGCTGTCTGGTCATTCGATGGTCATCCACCACCAAAATAACCGCAGGCTTTTGCAAAAAGTTTAAACCTCTTATCTTTTCCACAGAAAAATATCTATTCCCGGAATACAATTGTGAGTGTTTGGGCTTTATCAAATCAATAAATTACCAGACATTGAATATTTTAGTGACTTTATCATCAAAATGCTCAAATATTTTTATATCATAAAACAATGAATAATTAAGCTAATTCTCTATCAGTATCAAGTCTATTGTAGATCAATAATAAATAAGAAATTAAGAGTCACATAAATATATTAAGTATACTCGTTTACAGTTACTCAAATACTTTCTGTTTATGTATTTAGGGCTACAGTCTAAGCCACCTCTTTTTGCTTTTGACCGATTAAATTTAGTTTAGCGACTTGGGGTGGAAAGTTTCTTTTGCTTGTTGAACAGGCAGTAGAATAATTTTGCTTCAACTCCCAAACTTTGAGAGTAATCACAAACTCGTAGAAGGCTTGCAATACACACCAAGTAAACCCAACCCTACCATCTAACATTCCCCCCAGGAAGAAATACATATAAATAAAACGGAATAAAGGACGGCAAGGCAAACGTAAAGACAAATTTTTAAGAGCGCGTCGTCTTTCAACTTCAGTATTCCCAAAAAACAAAGCTTGCCAATTAATACTGCCTGATTTTAATTGTTGCAAAGTTTCTGTAGCTTCATCAGTAGAGTAACGGTTATGTTTATCTAGCCAGCGGCTTAAACCTTTACCACAAGTAAAATGGGGATAAGTCTCTTTTAAAAAGCCTGTAGAACCTTGGCATACTTCTCTTTCTGCATGGCCATAATCATTGAATGAAACAGCATCTTTTCTCAACAAGCGCATTTGGTAACGAGGATATTGAGTGCTGTGGCGAATCCAATGTCCCATAAACATCACTTTTTCAGCAACATAATAACCAATATGTTGAGGCTTTTTGATGGTGGCTAGACATTCTTGAAATAGTTCTGGGGTCATCCTTTCATCAGCTTCTAAAATATAAGCCCATTTATATTTAGTAGGAATATTTCTTAGCATCCAACTGCGCTGTTTACCATGACTTTCAAAGCGATGTTGAGCAATACGGACAGGATATTCTGTAGCAATTCTGATAGTATTATCCGTACTGAAAGAGTCTACTACTATGACATCATCGCTGTATAAAGCTGATTCTATACAAGCAGCAATATCTAATTCTTCGTTATGGGTGAGGATGTAAATAGAGAACATTAGTTAAACCTGGGAAGCAATTTGTCGAGTTATTCTGGATTTGGTTAACTTCCAAGTTAAGCTAAATGGTTCCTCAGTAATATTTTTTTTTGGTAAAAAATTCCTCTAGTTTTACGAAGATTCTATGAAGTTGAAAAATAATCATCAAAGCCTTGATTTAGTTGCGATCAAGACTCTATTTGCTAATGCTCATGAGAAAGGAGAGAAACAGCATTATCACTTGTTTCCCTCCTGAAAGTCTTTGTGAGCGTAATTATTAAGCAGGCTGTCAGGACTAAATAATCAATAAATTAAGCTTCGTCATAAGCTTCAATATCTAGTAAATGAAGATAAGGCTTAGCTAATTCAGTACGTTGAAAAGCAATAGCCCGCAAAAGATGCCAATCTGACAAAGCTTCAAAAGGACTAGAATACTCGTCTTTTTCTAAACGTTTAGCCAAATTTGCCACCTCATCTGATGTTAAAGCAGAAATTTTTTGTTTGGAAATACTTAGTGTTGTCATTACCTTACTTCCCCAAGATACTTAAGTACCAAATATAGTTTAACTCCCTCAAGGACAATTTATTCTTTAATTTATTTATCTGCTCCATCTCGGATAAAATTGAGCATGATATGCAAGCAATATATACATTCAGATGCGAATATTAGCTCTTGTTCCCGGCGGAATTGGCGATCAAATTCTGTTCTTCCCAACTCTTGCTGACCTCAAGCAGCACTATGAAGATGCCACCATTGATGTCATGGTGGAACTTCGCGCAAAAAGTGCTTACAGAGTTTGTCAATCTGTCCATGAGGTACTTACTTTTAATTTTCCCGACCGCAATGGCATGGCAGACTATCTCAACCTCTTGGGAGTTGTCCGCGATCGCGAATACGATATTGCTATTTCTGTTGGTAATAATTGGACTGTGGGTTTACTACTTTGGCTTAATGGTATTCCTGTGCGAGTTGGCTACCAGGTTTCTAATTCTTGGTTTTTAACTAGTGCTGTACCTTTAAAAACAGAACAGTACGCCGCTTATAGATACCACGATCTTCTTCAAGGTTTGGGTATTCATACCCCTTGTCCTCAACCTCAAGTCAATGTCCCTAAACAAGATATTGCTTGGGCTGAAGAAGAACAAAAATCTTTAGGCATTGCTGAAAGTGGCTACATCCTACTCTATAGTGAGGCGAGTAAAATTTCTCCATCTAAGGGAATTAACAAAATTTATCCTGTGACAAAATGGCAGCAAGTCGTTGAGGATATTCATACCAAACAGCCTGAATTACCTATTGTTCTTTTACAAAGTCCAGATGACGACGAAGAATGGCTAGCAATGATGAAACAAGCTTGTCCAAACCTCAAGGTGATTGTGCCAGGAGATATTGGTAAGCTAGCAGCAACTATTGCTGGGGCTAATTTGATGTTGTGTACCGATAGCGCCCCTTTGTATTTATCCTTAGCTGTGGGAACCTATACTATTGCTCTTTTTGGTCTTACAGAAGCTAAAAAGCGCCTCCCTCCTAATAGTGAAAGTTGTGTAGGTATTCAATCTCCTACTCAGGCGATCGCAGATATTGAACCCCAAAAAATTCTTGAACAAATGTGGCGGAGTTAAAAGGAAAGTTTTTTCTTGCGGTGAAGCCTTCAAGGTTATTGAGGGCTTCATCAGCACTTACCTCTTTTGAGGAAAATGGTAAACTAGCGACTCTATCATTGACAAACTTCCCCAGTATTGTCCTTGGGGTTTCTTAATAAGGTATTTCCACTGCTCTTTTTCAAGAACTTTAGATTCTGAGTACAAATAGTCTATTAAACGCGGTTTAGCAATAGTTTGCCATGCTCCTTGAGTTAGCATTTGATTTGTTTCATCTAAGCGTAACCAACAAACCTTAACTGTATCAGATAAATAGACCATACCATTGTGAGCAACGAGGGATGCTAGGTGATTAAGAAATTGTTCTTCGAGTTTCCTAACGAATTGCCACAGAGGCTTTCGCCATTCTGGATCTGAAGTGAGGGCAGATAGAGATTGAGGGAAATGGTGTAAGAAAATAGATTCTATTTCTTGTCGCACCAAGGCTGATATTCGGGTAAGCATTCCTGAACAAACAATCAGGTTATATTTTGGTTCAGGTGTTGGTTTACAGAAATGCAGTGGTGTGGAGATTAGTAGTTGCCCCAAAGCTTGTAAACAGGATGAAGGATTCTGGGCAACGGCAGCTATTTCTTCAGCTTGTGGTGTAATAGTTGCCAGGATGCAAGTTAAATCTTCCTGGTAAAAAGTGTAAGTATGATTGCCCAAAGAACGCTTCCGAGAGATTAATTCTACAATCCCTGCATCCTTTTCTACAAGATCAACTTGAATAAATCTCCTACCCAAAATATCCAGGGGAACTTCTTCACATCCGCTACTACTCAAAACCAAGGCACGCCCTGTCCCTGCCATTTTAGTAGCATACTGAATTAAATCTTTGCTATTTTGCAGATGAGCTTGGGCATTTCTTTCCACAAAGGAGAGTGATTTTTCTAATTCAGTCATTAATTACAAATCCTTTGTGGGTTAACTATCAAGGAGTACGTAACCTAGGGGTTGGGCAAATATTTCTTCTTGATTGTCTTTATTGATCACCATCCAGTTACCTCTTTCTGGTAGGTTTTCTGTATTAGTTTGTTCATAGTACATAATGATAGCTTCGGGAGTTGGTTCAACTAACAACAGTTTTGATTCTTCTTTTGCTGTTTCTTGTTGCTGATGTTGTTCTAGCAATTCATCAATATCCCCAAACATCCCGTTTAAGTATGATTCCAGGATTTCTCTTCCTTCAGAGTTAGGGCAAATTTTAATTGCTTCTAAGGCTTGTTCCCTTTCTTTTAATGCTGCCCAAATCAAAAAACTTTTGGTATCTATTTTGTCTAGAATTGCTTTGATTTCCTCTGCATGGGTAGCAATTTCTTCAGCCGTCTACCCAATCAAAAGTTGGTCACGCTCCGGGAATGTTCCAACTGCTAAACCATAGATCAAAGGTAAAGTTATTTTTCCCTGCTGCAAGTCTGTTATACTATCGGGATACCAAATCGATTCCATATCTTAAAGATTTGGAGAGCAAGTGCCAAGATGATAACCAAAAATACCACAAGCTTGGATTAATTCAGGATTTCCTGTTCCTACCATTGCTCCAGTTGCACAAGCAGTGGCATAGAAAGCGGTAGTTTTTCTTTCGATAGTTGACCAGTAATCTGCCACCGTCTTAGTTAATCCTGCTAAATCTCGATCCTGACCTGCGGCTATGGTAAAAAAAGTATCAATATAGGCTTGATTGATTTCTTTGAATAGTTGATGAGGAAAAGGCGCTTGGTTGAGTATCTGACAAGCTAAGTTATGGATCGCACAGGCAAAGTTCCACGCCCGCGCTGTTCCTACTTCTTCCCACAGTTGTTGAGGTCTATCCTGGTCTTCTAATTCATCAAGAATGCGCCAAGATGCCATAAAACTCACTAAAGCTGCGGCTACAGGAGTAGCATAAGCAAGGTTTCCTTCCACAGCTTGACAAGACGCTAAAGGTAGAATCGCTTCAGCTATCATCGGGTCAGTAAATTTTTTTAGCTGAACTTCTAATTGAGGCAATTCATAGGGAATTGAGTTTTTAATCAGTTCTCTAATTTCCGGATAGAGATCGTGGAGAGAGGTTATTTCCATACATTTATATTTACCACTTGAAAAGCTTAGCAGGGAAAATAGTTATGGATCTCTCCAGACAAACTCTCCTTTTTTATTGATATAGCCACAATTACTAACCCTAAGACAGGCCCGAGCTAATTCCCCTTGAAAAGGATCTCCATAATTAAATTTCATCGGAATAGCAATCTCCCCTATTTTATCAATGTAGCCCCAAAGATTTCCGTCTTTACTAACTCCAGCTAGTCCCTCTGAGAAGGGTTGTGTTTCTGCAAACTCTGCCTTTATAACCATTTCTCCTATTTTATCAATGTAACCCCACTTTCCTTCTGTAAGATACTGGGCCATTGATGCTGGCACAGACCCTGTTTTCACTTGAGCTAACCCCTCGGAGAACTTTCTAACAACATAAAACTGAGGTTCAATAACTATTCTGCCTCTCTTGTCCATATAGCCACGTCCTTGATCTGTAACAATTGGAGCTAATCCTTCGTCAAAGCCTGAAGGAATCGATGTTATTTTTCTTGAAAAACGGAAAGCTGGTTTGCCTCGCTTATCAATAAAGCCAATCCAAGTCGGCGCTCCCTCCCTTCCATCTATAAGGGCTAACCCTTCTTGAAAATCTTCAGCTATGAATATTGTTGCTGGAATTACCATCTCACCAGCTTTATTGATGTAGCCCATATCACCCTGCTCTAGTTTGACAGCAGCTAAACCGTCAGAAAAGTTGCCAGAATAAACAGGGTCGAACTGTGGAGGAACCACTAGCCCACCAACTTTATTGATGTATCCTAACTTATCATCAATGATTATCCCGGCCATTCCTTCTGAGAAATTACGTACGCTATCAAACTGGGGAGTAATGGCTATTTTGCCTGTGGTATCAATGTAACCCCATTTACCTTCAAGTTCTTGATTAAATGGTGCTAGTCCTCCAGAAAAACTTCTGACTTGGTAAAACTGAGGTTTAATAACTATCTCACCTGTTGCGTCAATATAACCCCACTGATCATCTACCTCAACAGGGTATAGCTCTAAGCTAGGTTCAGTTTCTGCTTTGTTCTCTACTGTACTACTGGATAGTGAAGTAGCTTGGGGTGAACTACAAGCGCTTAGAGTTGAGGCTACCAGAAAGCATGAGATAGCAATCTTCAGAAAATACTTGAGTTGATAAAGATTGTGCATGAATGCCCTCATTATTACCGAAATAATATAATCTAAACCTTCACATACAGATTAGGATATAACTACCCCCTGTTAGAATCGTCTACTCTCGCAACACTTCCTATATGTCCACTACCATGGCGTTTGTTAATTATGTGCCTAAAGACTTTGCGCCAATTACCCGTAACGCTTATACATCCTGCCGAATAGTCACCACGATGTACGTACTCATCACCTTGTGGACCGTCCTTAATCCTAAACCAGACATCGCTATATTTCCCATATGCAGAAGCATCGTTATGAGGATTATCTGGTATATTTACTGCATATGTAGTACCCTTTTTGATCATATCCACTCCGCTCGGAACCTCTATCTCCGCTTTCTCTTCACCGCCACCATACTGTAAAACTCCTCTACTAAGAATAGGTTTACCCTCTGCATCGGTTTTGACTGTCTCTTGCCAGAAAACCATATGAGCTGGGCCACCCCAACTCATAGGTTTGGCAACTCCTAGTTGCAGACGAACTATCTGATTTAGCTCGTCTCCTTCTGCTACCACCACATAATCACGATTGTACTGTTTTTTGTAATAGTTAACCTTCTGGCTATGAAATAAAGATACCCGATTTTCCTGTTTCTCACCCCCAGTGGTATCAAACCCTTGGATGAATCCTTGAGTCTGATTGTGACTCAAAGCATCAATACCCAATCTTGTTCCTCTAGGAAAAGAAGGTGTTTGTTCCTGGTTGGGATCTTCTTCTGATCTGGGACGAACTTGCCTCCTTAAAGTCTTTGAATTATCTTTCTGATGTATAGCTGAAGAGCTAGCTGGCTCTAAAACTTGTCGTTGGGAAGCAGCAATCTTATCTATCGAATTTCCTTTCTTAAAATTCTCAATCTCCTGACGATAAATAGCAGGATCATGATTGCCATTACCTTTCAAAGATTGTAGATGAGTCAACACCTCACTCTTCGGCGTAGAAACTTCCTTCCTACTAACCTTATTCTGTTGACTCTTCTTTTGTACCCCAGCACCTCCTTGCTGCACCACATGGGTTAACTCATGGGCAATCAACTCCTGCCCACTCCCACTCTTAGGTGCATAAGCACCTTGACGGAAAAAGACATCTTTTCCTGTGGCAAAGGCTTTTGCTTGTAGGGAATGATTTAACTGATCTGCTTCAGGATTAGTATGTACTTTCACCCCACTAAAATCTGCCCCCATCGCTTCACCCATCTTCCCTTGTAAGTCTGGGGCTAAGGGCTGTCCACCACCTTTAGCAGAATTAATCTTGCTTTCTATCTCTGATGAAGCTGCTCCCCCTTTCCCTTCTCCTTTGAGTTGCAACTCTGGCTGACTAACTGCTTGACGCTGTATGTTGTTATTCCCTTCATTAGGAGTTTCTGGGGCAGAGGGAGCATTAATTTTCTGCACTACTTCTGCGGCTACAGAATCTGCTTCTTGTTCATATTTATCCCCAACTTCTCCAATGTTTAACTTAGTTTGAATTGGTTGCTCTGGGGCAGATTTAGAGAAGTCAACCATATGGTCACCAAGGCGCTCTGCATTCGCCCGGCTAATTGCCATTTCTTCTAAAGTCAGACCCTTTTTTTTGTTGCTGTACGGGAAGTTGTTGATGCTTTTTATGTAAATTTGAAGGTGATGAAGATTTGGCTGGTTGGAAAGTGGGCTTTTTGATGTGCTGATATTTTCCCATGATTAGCCTTTAAGTAACTTCTGGAATATTGAGTTGCATTGGTAAGACGAAGATGATGATAAGAATTATACCGACAAACTTTAGGTATTAGTTAATTTAATTTGAGAAACTTTAGACTGAAAGTTTCTATTCTTGATTTGCTGATTAAGACGATTTTCTTTAAGAATATGCTTGGCGATCGCAACTCTACAAAAATCAAACTTCAT
The DNA here is from genome assembly GCA_963793425.1 of uncultured cyanobacterium. Lineage (GTDB taxonomy): Bacteria > Cyanobacteriota > Cyanobacteriia > Cyanobacteriales > CAWCAG01 > CAWCAG01. The sequence goes on from CAWCAG010000007.1 coordinate 59,343, forward strand.
TTCTTAATATTAGAAACAAGATAAATAATTTAAAAGCATATTAATAAGTAGTCGTAGATTGGGTTAGGCGTAAATAAACCTAGGGAGAAATCCGGCAATTACCTTTGTTGCCGCAACCCAACAAAACTTTTTGTTTTAACTCTTCTAGGTTGCCTATGATTAATCATAGTTTCAACAGGAGGGCAATCTTATTCTGTTTCTTCTACCACAACCACAGTAATATTATCAGAACCACCTTCTTTTTTCGCTTCTTCAACTAAATCTTTAGCTATTTGTTCAGAAGAAGAATTAGTGATTAAATAAGAACCAATAACTTCATCTGATAACTCTTCTGTTAAACCATCGCTACACAGCAACAAGCGATCGCCTGGTTTAACTTCTAGGGTTTGAATTTCAATATGTTGTAAATCTTTGCGACCTAAACACTGGGATAAAACGTGTCTCCAGGGGTGGACTCTTGCTTGTTCGAGGGTCAAATCTCCTGCTTTGGTGGCCCTTGATACCCACGTATGATCTTCTGTAATTTGCTCTAATTGGGAGCCTCGCAGCCTATAAAGGCGGGAATCTCCTACATGGGCGCACCACGATTCTCCTTGACGAAAAATCATCACTACTGCTGTAGTTCCCATATCCCCCCTTTCTGGGTTACTTTGTTGATCTGCAACAATAGCTAAATTAGCTCTTTCCAAAGCTTCATTCAATAACTTTGTTGAGGGTCTAGGGGACTCCCAATACTCTTCTAAATCTTCTTTTACCACTTCTGTGGCAATATGACTAGCTTCCTGCCCGCCAGCGTGACCTCCCATACCGTCAGCGATAATAAAAAAGCGCCCCTCTGGATCTATGTAGTAATCATCCTGATTTACAGAGCGTACTAGTCCCGGATCACTTAGACCCGCGAAGCGTCGTTTCATATGCTTGTTGCTTAAAATACAAATTTACTAGGGGAATCAGTATCTATCAAGGCGGTCAATACGTCTTAATAGGCGGAATAAAGCTAATCCTGCGGCTATTGCTGCTAACACAACAATAACAGCAAACCCTACTTTGCCGTTAACCAAAAGGATAGTAGCAGACAAAGTAAAGGCACTAACTAATAAAGTATAGTTGGTTCCTAGCTGAATAGCACTTATTTTCCTTAAAACGCGGTCTGATTCTGTGGATCTAACTCTTACTCGAATGTCTCCCCTTTCTAGTTTGTTGAGGGTGTCTTCGATACGTCGTGGCAAACTTAATGCACTGGTACTCACTTTAGCTGCTTGCCGTCCGATTTCATTAAAGATGCCGTTGTCAAAATTACCGTTTTCATCACTCATAAGTCGCATTGCAAAGGGTTGGGCAACCTCCATAAAGTTAAAGTCTGGATCTAATCCCTTACCTACACCTTCTAGGGTAGAAAAGGCCCGCATGACAAAGGTAAAAGTCGCAGGAAAGCGGAAAGGTTGATCGTAGGCAATTTCGTAAAGGTCATCGCTGATAGCGCTTACAGACTGTTCTTCAAAAGGTTGGTCCATAAAGTTATCTAGCATATACTGAATCGAGCGCCGTACTGATCCCATATCTCCTGTGGGAGATAAAGCACCAAGTTCTACCAGGGAAGTTACTACTCTATCAGAGTTTTTTTCTGCAATCCCGTATAGGGTTTGCATTAATTTTTCCCGAATATTTGTCTTGATTTGCCCCATCATACCGAAGTCATAAAAGATTAGAGATCCTTCCGGACTCACAGCCAGGTTACCGGGATGGGGGTCGGCATGGAAAAAACCATCGTTGAGTAGTTGTTGGAGGTAAGCTTTTGCCCCTAATCTGGCTAAAACTTTGCGGTCTAAACCTGCTGCTTCTAAGGCTTCGTAGTGACTAATTTTAATGCCAGGAAGATATTCTAAAGTCAAAACCCTCAAAGAAGTGTAGCGCCAATAGACGCGAGGTACTTTGATCCAATCTTGAGTGCGGAAGTTACGGCGAAAAGTATCAGCGTTACTTCCTTCGTTGAGATAATCAGTTTCTTGCCAAAGAATACGACAGCACTCTTCATAAATCCCTAGCCAATCTCGGCCTTTTCCCCAACGCGGATGATTTTGAAAATAAATAGAAATCCTTTTCAGGATGGCGAGATCGATGGTAAAAAGTTGTTTTAATCCTGGACGTTGAATTTTAACAACGACTTCTTCTCCACTATGGAGTTTTGCTTTGTGAACCTGACCTAAACTAGCTGCTGCTAAGGGCAGAGGATCGAAACGAGCGAATAGTTTGGTGACAGATTTACCTAAATCTTTTTCAACAATTGTTACTACTTGTTGATATTCAAAAGCAGGAACTTGATCCTGTAGTTTGCTTAATTGTTCTACATACTCAACAGGAAATAAGTCGGCGCGGGTGGAAAATAATTGACCTACTTTGATGAAAGTTGGCCCTAACTCTAACAAGCTTTCGCGAATCCAAGCAGCTTGCTTTTTACGCCTTGCTAAGCGTTTTTCTTCTGTGTATCCCCCCACATAACTCCACTTTTTCCCATCACGCCAAAATTGAGATAAAAGCCGCAGGACAAAAGTCCAAATGTCTAGCCGTCTTCGAGTGCGAGAGTAATTCTCCCGATTCCATTTATAAGTATTTTTTCCCTTCTCTAAAGGAGATAAATCTTTTGCGTCAACAGAGTCAGGGGAATATTGAATAGAAGTTTTGGAGTCTTGGGGAAAAGCAGACACTCGATTTCCTAAAATCTAAATAAATTTTGCTCAAAAAATTGCTTTTTATTGCTCAGTTTACGACAACTGTCAAATTGATTTAGTCGTAACATAAAGCTTTAGCTCTGTTCGCATCCGAGCAATTTCTGCTCTGAGTTCGTCGATGGTTTGTTGCAAGTCAGCAGGGGAAGATTTAGTAGCAACAGTAGCAGTACTAGGTGTGGTATTTACTTCTCCTTGCGCTTGTTCAGCCTTCACCATAACTTTAGCTGTAAATTGCCGCAGATTTTCTCTTTGTTCAGCATCGAATTTGCCTAGTTCGCTCAAAGCATTGGTGAGAGTATCTTCTAGCTGTTCCCCTAAAACCTCAGCAAAAGCCCTACCCAGAAAAAAAGCATGAATGACAGGATTACTCATGAAAATAATTTATTTTATGTTTCGTTACAAATTATATCTTGCTTACTGGGTTACTGGGGTTTAATGGCATTATCTTGACAAAAGAAAGATATTCCCTATATAATGACAAGGCATTATGCGGGTATAGCTCAGTGGTAGAGCGTCACCTTGCCAAGGTGAATGTCGCGCGTTCGAATCGCGTTACCCGCTTCTGACAGCTTAACAAAAAAACGTCAAAAAGTAGCAAGAACCACAGCTACCCGAAGCTTTGTAACCTTTTTAACAAAATCAGGAAAAAATAGCTCAAAAAAAAATTAAACCTGCATTTTATCAAACAGTTTGTCCATAATAGATTTAGGAAAATCTGAAAAATACCTCTTTTACGCTTCGCTTGTGCAACCTCGTAAAGCTCAGAAGATAGACTTAAGTACTGAGTACCCTTGCCCCTGTCGTCGCAAGGGTCATCTCCTACCAATTACCCTAACAGACGCTTTTGGTTGTGATCGCTGTCAGCAAATTTTTGTTGTGGAAGAGAATGGTAAAGTTTTAGAACAATTATCAACAGGTTACCCCTCTAAACGCTCTTGGCGCTGGACAGGCAACCGTTGGATTGATACTCGGACTAAGTTCAAGAAATTTTACATACCCCTGACCTTGGGATTGTTTACTATTGTTTTTTTGATGATAGTCTGGTGGTTACACACCCTACCTTGGGACATATTACTGAAAGTAGTTATTCTACCTCTAGCAGTATTACTGAGCTTATTTGCAGTAATATTTTGGTTGGCTTATAGACGTTGAAAAGAATGGCGATTGATGACTATGACGCAGCCCAAGACCGAACTCTTGCTAGAGTTAAAAGTGCTTACCAAGCCTCTTTAAAACTAGCAACGACAAAAGGTGTGAAGCGTAGCTATGGAGTAGCTTGTATGGCCCAGGCCCTAGAAGAAGGGTTTGAGGAAATCCTTGAAGCTAATACTCTTGATCTAGAAACTAGCCGAGAAATGGCAGTATCAGATATTATTATCGATTGGTTGAGGTTAACACCAGAAAGACTCCATAGTACCATTGACATTTTGCACAGCTTAGAAGCATTGCCAGACCCTCTGCAAAAGTTAAGGAATGCTCCTTATCAACTAGAGCCTTTTCAAAACTATTGCCAACCGATGCCTTTAGGAACTATTGCTTTTGTTTATGAAGCATTTCCTGAATTGGGTGCTATTGCCGCAGGGATGTCTGTTAAAACTGGTAATAGTTTGATTTTGCGTGGTAGCAGTGAAGCTAGCTATTCTAATGCTGCGATCGCTAAAGCTTTGTTTCTCGCTATAGAAGAGGCTGACTTGCCAACAGGTAGCTTAGAGATTCTTGCTGCGGACAGGGGGGCTTCTATTTCTGATTTGGTAGAGCTAGATCAATATATTAATTTAATCATTCCTTATGGGCGTTTTAGTTTGGTACAGCAAGTTACCCAGCTAGCTACCATGCCAGTTTTACAGTCTGCAATGGGTAATTGTTATCTCTACTGGTCTTTGAATAGTGAAGTAGAGATAGTTCGTAAGATTATCATTGATAGTCATGCTAGCGAACCAGATCCAGTAAATGCCATTGAGAAAGTTTTGCTCCATCCTCAGCAAAACTCTGCTACTTTGCAGAGTTTGTTTGATAGTTTGCAAAAGAAAGGTTTTGAGTTACGTGGCGATGAAGAGTTAACCAGGAAGTTTCCTCAACAGCTTAAAGTTGCAGCTACATCAGAATGGGGAAATGCTTATTTACGCCCCTGTGTCGCTTTCAAGACCATTGCCAGTTTGGATGAAGGAATTTCTTGGATAAACCGTTACAGTAGTGGTCATGCTAATTGTTTGGTGACTCAATCTTACCCAGAAAGCCGCCAATTTGCTGACAAAATTAACAGCGCCTTAATATATATAAATTCCTCCCCCAGGTTTTATCGCAGTCCTAAGGGAGGAAATTCTGTTTTTCTCGGAATGTCTAACCAACGAGGGCATCGTCGTGGTTTGATTGGCTTAGAAACCTTGACTACTTTAAAACAAGTGGCTCAGGGCTGAAAAAACTCAAAGTGAACTATTGGTTAGCACTAGATGTCTTTAACTTTAGACTTCCTTGAGATGGCAACTTAACTTTGGTGGCTAAACCTAGAATTTGGAATAGCTTGATGGTCATCCAAGTTAAATCAACTTCCCACCACCGCAAGCCGTGACGTGCAGAAGATTGGTAGGCATGGTGATTGTTATGCCACCCTTCGCCGTAGGTAACTAAAGCTACCCACCAGCAGTTACGGGATCGATCGTTAGATTCATAGGTTTGGTAGCCCCATTTGTGGGTAGCGCTATTAACAAACCAAGTGCAGTGAAATACCACCACTAAACGAACAAAAATACCCCAAATAATAAAAGACCAACCCCCAAAAGCGTAAAGAATTAACCCTAGAACAATTTGGATAGGAATAAAATAGTTTTCAAAAAAACGATAAACCGGGTCATCATAAATATCTTTGGTGAAGCGAGGAATATCTTCTTTTGCTGGGGCATTGTGAAGCATCCAATCCATGTGACTCCACCAAAAACCTCGGTGAGAGTTGTGGGGATTTGGGCCGTATCAGAATATTTATGGTGAATACGGTGCATACCAATCCATTCAATTGGACCCCCCTGGCAAGATAAAGTACCGCAGAAAATGAGGAAATATTCTAGCCATTTAGGAGTTTGGAAGCTACGGTGAGTAACAAGGCGATGATAGCCCAGAGTGATGCCTAAACCTCCTGTTATCCAGTGGAATAAAATAGCGATACCAACTGCTTTCCAGCTAAAAAAGCGAGGAAAGAATGCCAACATAGCTACTAGATGAATAGAAGCCATGTAAGTGATAATTACCCAGTTGAGTGGGGGCTTATTTGAAGTTGCAACAGTCATTTAGTAATCTTTAAATATGCAGTTTGTTTGATGGGGGAAGTGTTAATAACCGACATAAAAGTTCGTTTTGTGTTTAATTATTAACACTGAGGTTTTACTATCAACTAACAGATGAACAGCTTAAAGCTGATTGAAAAAGCGCAAGAAACACTATTTCCGATTTTTGCTAAGATTGACACTCAGGTCAAGGGAAACCTCCAGAAAGTTTTAGTTGCTTTTCGTCACCATCGCGTGGGAGTGCAACATTTTGCTAGTGTTAGCGGTTATGGACACGATGATTTAGGAAGGCAAACTTTAGACCGGGTGTTTGCCGAGATTATGGGGGCTGAAGCCGCCGCAGTACGAGTACAGTTTGTTTCAGGAACCCATGCCATTGCTTGTGCTTTGTTTGGTGTTCTTCGTCCAGAAGACGAAATGTTAGCTGTGGCTGGCCCTCCCTATGACACCTTAGAAGAAGTTATTGGTTTAAGAGGTCAAAGTAAAGGGTCTTTAAGGGATTTTAACATTAACTATCGTCAATTACCGTTGACAGAAAAAGGAGAAATTAGTTGGCAATTACTGGCAAAATCAGTTAGTTCAAAGACCCGTCTGGCCTTGATTCAACGCTCTTGTGGCTATTCTTGGCGACCAAGTTTATCTCTTGATGAGGTTGAAAAGATTATTCAAGTAATTAAACTACAAAACTCTGATACAGTTTGTTTTGTAGATAATTGCTACGGAGAGTTTATAGAAAGTCGAGAACCAACTCAAATTGGTGCAGATTTAATAGCAGGTTCTCTCATCAAAAATCCTGGCGGTACAATTGTCAATGCAGGAGGGTATGTAGCAGGAAGGGCCGATTTGGTGGAAGCGGCTTGTTGTCGTTTGACTGCACCGGGAATAGGTAGTCATGGAGGGGCAACTTTTGGGCAGAATCGCTTACTTTTTCAAGGTCTGTTTCTTGCGCCTCAAATGGTGGGAGAAGCGATTAAGGGAAGTCATTTAATTGCTTATGTTTTTGATAGTTTGGGCTACCGGGTTAATCCTTCTCCTTTTGCACCGCGTCGAGATATTATCCAAGCTATTGAATTAGGTTCACCCCAAAAGTTGATTGCTTTCTGCAAGGCGATTCAACAGCACTCCCCGGTGGATTCCTATGTGGAACCTGTACCAGGGGAAATGCCAGGGTATGAGAGTCAGCTAGTTATGGCTGGGGGAACTTTTATTGATGGCAGTACTTCTGAGTTTTCAGCGGATGGGCCATTACGAGAACCATATATCGCTTTTTGTCAAGGGGGAACTCACTGGACTCATATTGCGATCGCCTTAGAAGCTGCAATTGAGGCAGTTGTCAATGAACAATGAACAATGATCATCTCCAAAAAAAATACTCCAGCCAATTAAGACTGGAGTGCAAACATCAAAGTGCATCTGCTACTTCTTTGTTCTTGAAGAATTAGTTTTGATCCGGATAACTTAGTTAAATAGTTGATTTTTGCTTGCGATAAGTAATTTTCTAGTTAATTCATCGCTCTTAAGATATACTTGCCTCAACTAATAACTAATTCTTAATAAAGTTGACATTAGAACCGAATATTAATTAAGTTTAACTTAATCGAAGTATTACTTTTACTCACGCAAACTACTTTCACTAATTTTCTTATAAATGCTATTGCTTATTGCCTGTTCTCTAGAGCAGCTTATCAAAGTTGGGTTCAATTATGAATAGTCCTCTAGAAGAACATAAACCTCTTTTTGAACGCAGTCTGAAAACTATTGCCGGAGTCAGAGTGCTATTTACTGAGGCAGGAGAATTGTTTTCTCATTCCGAGCCAAATTTTACTGCTCTTCAAGAACAGTTAGAAAATCCTTTTTCTATTTTTGTTTGTGGAGAATTCAACTCTGGTAAATCTAGTCTCCTTAATAAGCTAGGGGAAGAAAAGTTGGCTCAAGTTGGTATTTTGCCAACTACAAGTTCTTTAGAGGCATATTACCCAGAAGGATTTGGTGGATTAGTATTTATTGATAGTCCCGGAACTAATTCAATTGTTGAAGAACACCAAGAACAAACAGAAAATTATTTACAACGAGCAGATATTATTTTATTTGTTACTTCAATAGAAAGACCTTTAACAAAGTCAGAGCAGGATTTTTTGGGGTTGGTTAATAATACTTGGGTACGCCAAGCTATTGTTGCTATTAATAAAGTAGATTTGGCAGAGTCTGAAGAATTAGAGCAAGTTGTTTCTTATGTTCAAGAAGGTTTGCAAGTAGTATTTTCTCCTGTCCCACCTATTTTCGCGGTTTCAGCACGAACAGGTGATGGTGTTAATAAGTTACGGGACTATTTGTTAGAACTTTTAGTTGACAAGGAAAAGGTAAAGTTAAAACTACAAGGGCCGCAACGTTCTTTGTTAGTTTATTTAGAAAAATTAGAGCAGAAAAATCAAGAAACACGGGAGAGACTGCTAGCAGAAAAGAAAGTTTTTGACCAAACTATTAGACGAATTAAAGAGCGTATTGAGCAGTACGATTTGATTTTCGGTGTTTTTGAAGAAAAAATTGGTGATACTTTTAATCGCCTTACTCAACAATTGAATCAAATTATTGATAGTAGTTTAGCCTTTTTGACTTTGATTAGGCAAAGACTAACTAGGGAAGATGATTTATTAGAACAAAAGATTGCTAAGGCGATTAAGGATGTGCAGCTAGATCAAGCTATGGATGATATCCTCAAAGAAGCAGCAGCTACTTTGCTTAAGTATCGAGAACGCATTATTCGAGAAGCTAAAGAAGATTTACAGCTTGCTGCTAGTATTTCTGAAGATTCTTTTTCTATTCCTAGTTTAGAAACAAAAAAGCTCGATGTTAGTGAAATTTCTGAAAAACTAAAAATTGCCTCACAAAAAGGCTTTAATAACTTTCTTACTTTCGGAACTGCTGCTGCGGCTACGGGTATAGGAGGTCATGTGGTGGCAACGGCTGCCCTGTTTGATTTGTCGGCTCTTATTTTAGCTTTGATGTTAACTTTGTTTAGCCTCAATGCTGTGCCGCAGCAGCGGGAAAAAGCGAAGCAGCAATTAGAAGAAAATATATTTGAGTTAGAAAAAAATTATACCGAAGAGTTACGACAGGGCTTACAAAAAGAACTTGTAGCAAGTTTGGAGCAATTTACTGATTCTCTACAACCAAGAATTAACGAGTTGGAAAGTAAAATTGCTGCAAGTCAGAATTTGGAAGATAAAGTTCTAAGTTGGCGACAAGAAATAAAAGAAATTTTGCAATTAGCAGAGCAGCTTTAAAGTGATGGAATATCTAGTTTGATTCTACCAGAAATATTAATTAAAATTATCAAGATTGGGGGAAATCTTTTCTTCTTTTTTTGATTTTCAGCCCCCTATTGCCTTGTCCGTAGCACTCTCAGTAGTTTGGTAAAATCATCAGGTAAAGGTGCGATCGCTTCTAACCATTCTCCAGAAATGGGGTGAAATAAACCTAACTTTTGGGCATGAAGTGCTTGTCCTGAAAGGTTAACTCCCACAGAAACCCCAGAGCCATAAACAGGATCTCCCACTAAAGGATAACCTGTATGGGTAGCATGGACTCTAATTTGATGAGTACGCCCTGTTTCTAGGCGAAACTTCATTAAGGTATAGTTACCTAATCTTTCTGTCACTTGCCAGTGAGTTACAGCTTCTCTGGCTCCTTTTTCCAAAGGTAAGACGGACATCTGTTTACGATTGATTAAATGCCGACCAATAGGCAAATCTATTGTGCCACTATCACCTTTAGGAGAGCCATGAACTACACCAAGATACTCTTTGAGGGCAACTTTATCTTGAATTTGTTTTTGTAGGCTTTGGTGAGCAATATCAGTTTTGGCAACCACCAAGACTCCACTTGTATCTTTATCGAGGCGATGAACAATACCAGGACGCTTAACCCCACCGATACTAGCTAAATCATGACAATGAAACAATAAAGCATTAACTAGAGTACCATCTTCATGACCGGGGGCAGGATGCACAACTAAACCCGCTGGCTTATTAACAAAAACAATCTCCTCATCTTCGTAGAGAATATCTAAAGGTATATCTTCCGGTTTTATTTCTAAAACCTCAACGGGAGGAAGATTAACTTGCAGGCGATCGCCCCTTTGAACTAATCTTTTTTTAGCCTGACAAATTTCTTCATTAACCTCCACACAACCATCAACGATTAACTTTTGTAAGCGAGAACGAGATAAATCAGGCAAGTTTTCCGCTAACCAACGATCTAAGCGATCGCCATTATCTTTTACTTGTAAGGAAAAATGTTTGCTATCCATTGAGGCAATATAATTAACTAAAATTATGAAATATAACTTCGCTCGAAACCGATTATCAAAACTTGATATCAACTAGCAAAAACAGGAAATTTTGCTCATGACTACGCTTACATTAAACCTCAATTCTATAACTAAATTGACTAGGGAAAATTTTTACCAATTATGCCGAGAAAACCCCAATTTAAAATTAGAACGCAATGCCCAAGGAGAGTTAATTATTATGCCCCCCACAGGAGGAGAGACAGGAAGAAGTAATTCTGCTGTTAATGCCCAAGTATGGCTTTGGAACAATCAACATAAACTAGGGGAAGTTTTTGATTCTTCAACTGGATTTAGTTTACCTTCCGGCGCTGATCGCAGCCCAGATGTCTCTTGGGTAGAAAAATCTCGTTGGGAAGCTTTAAGTCAAGAACAAAAAGAGAAGTTTATTCCCCTATGTCCTGATTTTGTTATTGAAATACTTTCTCCCAATGATAGTTTAAAGAAGACTCAACAGAAGATGCAGGAATATGTAGCAAATGGTTGTCGATTGGGTTGCTTGATTAACAGAAAAAGGCAAGAAGTAGAAATTTATCGTCCAGGGCAAGAAGTAGAAGTTTTGATTTCACCTCAAAGTATTTCTGGGGAGAATATATTGCCTGGATTAGTTATTAACTTGCAACAAGTTTGGTAATACTGTTTTTTCTTTAGTCATGTTGGAGATATTCTGGTAGAGGCGAAGGTTTATCTCAACACTTTTGGGCTTATAAAGCTATATTCAGCGAATTATCACGTTCAATCACTTTTTTGGGAGATAACAGACTCTTGTGAAAATTCAATTAGTTTCTTCGCCAAAGTACTAATACGCCAACCTGTCGCCGAACTAAATCCAGTACTACGGTCGTATATTAAAGCTAATTGAGATAATCCTTCGCAAGTAATTCGAGTATCTTCTTCTTTCCATCCTAATTTTTGAGCTATTTCTTCACCCTTCACAACATATAATTGCTGATTATTTCCCTTATTTTCCTCACGGTCGTTTTTCTCAGCAGTAACAAGACGATGTTCTTCATCATAGAGAACTTTTAAAGCTTGCATCTCTTCATTTGACATTTGAGAAACAATACGAAGTAAAGCTTCCTTGTTTTTGTATTTACTGGTCGGTAAGACGACTGAATTAGCGATAACATTTGCTAAAGTCTTTTGTTTTATTTCCGAAGCAGTTTTCGAAGCTGCTTCTACTGCTTGCACCACTAAAGATATGAATTCATCTGATTCTAGAAAATCCTTATCTAGTTTATCTTCATCTAAAGCAATTAATCTCCGTCTTACTCTCTCTTGAAACTTGTTTAATTGGAAAGTTTGCCAAGTTAGAAATCCTGACCCAATACCAAGAGAAACAGGAACTAAATGTGGAACAAGATTAAGTATTCCTGTTACCGTTGTAATTATTGCACCGCTAAGCAGTTGACCTTCTATCTGATTTTTCTTAGTCATCTCTTGTCCGTAATGACGCTTGTAATATTTACCTCTAACTCCCTGACTAAAATCATATTCTTCTAATATATCAGGGTCATTATTTTGCTTAGACTCCTTGCTCATAAATTTCTCTTTCCCTTTTAGCAGCTTTACGGGCGCTAATAATGCGGATGAAATTTTTCCTTTCTGTATGAACTACAACTAACACTCGTAACTTTGTCGAATAACCTATATTTATAAAACGTTCTTCATTAAAAGAATGTAGTGGATCATCAATGGTTATCAAGAAAGGGTCGCTGAAAACCGTAGTTGCCTCTTCAAAAGCAATACCATGCTTTCTAATATTCGTTCTTGCTTTTTCCACATCCCATTCAAATTCTAACGCCATCTAAAATAATTGAAAGAAACCTAATTATTGTAGCTGGATAATTGTTCACTAATAACAGAATGCCAACCTCTCGGCCCAGCTTCAGGAGCAACTGTCCATCCCCTACCTAATAAACCAGGATGAGGCCCTTTATGACCAGGAATAATAAAGGGATGATCAACATTTTCTAACATGGCAATATCGTTAGGACTATTGCCTAAACCAATAGTAATAATCTTCTCATTGGGAACTGTTTTTTGATACAGCGATTCCAGCTTTTTAACCGCCAATCCTTTACCCGCTTCAGCCCCAATTAAATGGGAAAATCTATCTCCCACTACTACTTTAAAACCTTGCTCCTTCACTGCTTCTTCAATCCTTTGAGAACTAACTTCTTTTGGAGTAACAAAAGGTTCTGTAAATTCCCTAGCCTTTGCCCGTTTAATTGCTTCTGGGGGTAAGCCTGTTAATTGATGCAACTGGTCATCACTTAAGTCCCCGAAACCTTGTAAATTCAGACCCAAAGCTTCGGCAACAGCTTTTAATCCTGCCCTTGCTTCACCGTAACTCATACCCAACCGCAGTAAATTATAATCTCCCCACTTCTGGTTTGTCTTTACCTGAAAACGCGGGTCATTTGCTGGTAAAAAAATACCGCTACCATTTTCCACCACAAAAGGGTCAATTATCCCCAACTCTTGCAACAAATCTTCTACTTCTATGCGGGTTTTACTGGTTACAGGAATTACAGGAATCTTTGCTTGTTTTAACTTCTCCAGCATTGGTAAGGCTGGGGCATAACTATAATCTTCGGAATCGAGAAGAGTTCCATCTAAGTCAGTGAAGATGATTAACATCGGCGAGAGAATTTTCTTTTTTCCTTGTTAGTTTACCTTAAGAGATATTACTAGTTAGAGAATTTGTATCAATGCAAACAGCAAATATTTCGGTAATATTCCATAATTAAGGGATCGTATTAGGATCTTATGTAGTTCTATGGACTATAAACAAGAGCTTATCACCACAATTCATGATTTTGGGTGTAACTTAGAAAGCCTTGAAGCTAGATTGACGCTTTTAAGTGAAACTTCTCCTACAGCAGTGCTAATTCCTGCTTTGTATGAAGAATTGGAAAGGCCAGCTTTAGGTCAAATCGTTGAACACCTCAAAGATTGCCGGTTTGTCAAAACCGTCATTGTCTGTCTTTATGCAGACACAGCCGAACAATATGCCAAAGCAGTTAAATTCTTTGATGTTTTACCTCAACCTAGTTTTGTCATCTGGGAAAACGGTCCTAGAACGACAGAACTTTTAGAAAAACTGAGGGCTAAAGGGCTAGACTTGTTTGCTTTTAAAGGTAAGGGGCGGGCAGTATGGTTAGGACTAGGAGTAGCTACCTTAGAAGCAGAAGCGATCGCACTTCATGATGCAGATATCGTCACCTATGACCGTTCCTATCCCCTCAAACTGCTCTTTCCCTTACTGGAAAAGGAATTTGGCATTGCTTTTAACAAAGCCTACTACGCACGTTTAGGACAGTCTCCTCGTAACTTAAATGGTCGAGTTGTCAGATTGTTTGTTGCACCTTTGTTAACTGCCTTAACAGATTTATTTGGCTACCAAAATTACCTACGTTACCTGAGTGCTTATCGCTATCCCCTTTCCGGGGAATTTGCCCTCACCAATGATTTAGCCCTAAACACCCGCATTCCCGGTAACTGGGGCTTAGAAATTGGTTTCTTGGCAGAGGTTTATCGCAATGTGGCCGAGAAACGTATTTCTCAAATTGATCTGGGTATTTTCGACCACAAACATCAATCCTTGGGTAACTCCACCAGCGAAGGGTTACAGAAAATGTGTCGAGATATTCTCCGTTCCGTTTTGCGTACCCTAACGGAAACCGAAAGGGTAGTATTAACAATGGATCATCTCCATGCCCTGCGGGTTAAATTCCGCCGAGAGGCACAGGATTATACCCGACAATACTTTGTTGATGCCCGTTTCAACGGTATACTTTATGACCGTCACCAGGAAGAAGTTACCACAGAAATCTTCGAGAAGGTGATTATGGAAGCCGGGGAGGAGTATTTCGCCGATCCTATGGGGGCGCAAATTCCTGATTGGACAAGGGCTTTGGCTGTTATACCTGACTTAAGAGAAGAATTGCGAGAAGCAGCTTTAGCAGATGCGGTCGAAGCGAGGGGCTTACAATTTACTCCCATCGAAACAGTATCAGATTTGGAATTAACTCCTCCGACTCTCGGTAACGGGCAAATACTAGAAACTCTTAACTAGTATTGATTTCGTCTAGGAATTCCAGGGAATTTGCATCTACCAACACCAATTAACATCAGCGGGAAACCTAATATTAGCCATCATCATCTGAAGTTTTGTCAGCACAGAAGCGGCGATCGCAGATATAGATGGTTTAATTTTGTCTGGCTAAAAACGCTACACCTGCTACTATTCTCAAAACCCAAAGCCTGGTAATCTATAAACTTTGGAAAAATAATAACTTAGCTGACCAAACAAATATTTTATGAGCAGTGAAAGCGAATACATCAGAAAAGCAGAAGCCACTCGTGTTAGGGTATTGAGCGAAGCTTTACCCTACATTCAACAGTTTGCTGGCCGTACAGTGGTGGTAAAATATGGTGGGGCCGCCATGAAGGATCAAATGCTTAAGGATAAGGTAGTTAGAGATATTGTCTTTTTATCCTGCGTTGGTTTGCGCCCTGTGGTTGTTCATGGCGGCGGGCCAGAAATTAATAGCTGGTTAACTAAATTGGGCATTGAACCTCAATTCAAAGATGGTTTGCGCGTAACCGATGCCCCCACTATGGATGTGGTAGAGATGGTATTAGTGGGTAGAGTGAATAAAGAACTTGTTTCTTTAATTAACCGCGCAGGAGGGGCAGCGGTTGGTCTATGTGGCAAAGATGGTAACTTGATTAAAGCTAGACCGGAAGGAAGAGAAGGTATTGGTTTTGTCGGAGAAGTTAGTAGTATTGATACCAAGCTGGTAGAATCATTGGTTAGCAATGGCTATGTGCCAGTTATTTCTAGTGTGGCAGCCGATATTACCGGGCAAGCTTACAATATTAATGCTGATACTGTGGCTGGAGAATTAGCGGCTGCTTTGGGGGCAGAAAAATTAATTTTACTGACTGATACCCCTGGCATTTTAGAAGACTACAAAGAACCCTCAACTTTGCTTCCCAAACTTGATATTCAGCAAGCCAGGGAACTTATTGATAAAGGGGTTGTGGCGGGAGGAATGATTCCTAAAGTTAACTGTTGTGTTCGTTCCTTAGCACAAGGTGTCCATGCTGCACACATCATTGATGGGCGCATTCCCCATGCCCTGTTGCTAGAAATTTTTACCGATGATGGTATTGGTTCGATGTTAGTGGCTTCAGGATATTTTGTTTAACTTTCACTCAAAAAAAAGTCGCCCATTCCCCATTCATCAGTATAAGCCTCAACGGCTGAGGCGAATTTGCACTCCGTCAGAACCTAGATAAATATAAGAACCTTGATTTTGAGAGTGCTGATGCTGATAAACTGGAGGATAGACTATTGTGGGATTAACAATAACAGGTGGATAAACTACTTGATTTTGTCCTGGTACGATTATTTGAGGACTGGGAAAATGAATAGTAGAATTTCGTCTCCTTCTGCTTAAAGGATGTGCTGTGGGAGAATTATACACCGGATTGGTGTAAATAACTGTTGGTTGTTGAATTGGATAAACTGTGGTTCTTTGTATGACTACAGGTTTAGCATTGGCTGGCAAATCACTACTTAAAATAGCAGTAACGCCTAGTAGCAGAGGGGCGAAGGCATTTTTGAGGTTTAGTTTCAACATAATTTGATTGGGAGATAGTAAAAATGAGCTAAAAAACTGTGTTGCTGTCTCTAAAGTTGTTCCTAGTAGCAGGTGCTTTTGAGGTTTAGTTTCAACATGAGTTAACTTCGCAGAGGTTAAGAGGGAACGTAGTTATTAATTTATTCTTGCTATGAGCGATAGAGGAAAAAATTATTCTCTAAGATGCGATAACTCACTCTATCTTATGATACTGACATTTTAGAACCTAACAGAGTTAGGTGCCTGAGAAAAAATTCAGCCCCAATTTTCTATTAAAGACGTTGTAAATTAAGAAAAGTTTCATGGTAATTTCAAAATTCTCTAAACAAGGTGGAAAATCAAGAAAAATTACAAGCTGAGTTACAAGCTGGAAAAAAAGCCCTGGAACGAGGTGAATATCGTCTTAGTATTAAACACTTGGAAACTGCTAGGGAATTAACCCGCTTTGGTACTCGCTTAGGGGGAGAGGTGGGTATTTGGCTGATGAGTGCCTATCAAGCAGCTAATCAACTTGATCAGGCGATCGCCCTAGGACAAAAATTAGCAAAGCATCCTTTCCAAGAAGTAGCCCAGCAAAGCAAACGCTTACTTTATATAATACAAGCCCCTCAATTGGTGAGGCCAAGAGAATGGATGAGCGAAATTCCTGACTTAACTAATTTAGAAGAAAGTGAACCCAAGGATCGTCGTGGTAGTAGTTTCTCGAAGAAGTCAAGTTCTAAATTGAAAGAATCTAAACCTTTAGATTTAAGTGAAGTTAATACCCAAGATAATCAATTTGTCTGGCTAGCTTTAGTAACTATAGTTCTTATTTTTGGAGGACTATGGCTTTTGCCATTGATCATTAAACATTAAACATTTTTAGCGACTAGCAACTAGCAACTAGCAATCATCACAGTAAAGGTTGTGCCAAGGTTAGGATCACTCTCAAAAGTAATTGTGCCGCCATGTAAGTCCACAGCTTTTTTAACAATAGTTAATCCTAAACCTGTACCATGTACTGTATCAGTGTTGCTAGCCCGATAAAAAGGTTCAAAAAGGTGTTTTTGGTCTGAGAAAGGAATTCCCATTCCTCTATCTTTAACCCGAAAAACTAGCTGTTTTTCTTGACATTCCAAAACTAAATCAACTTGACTAGTTGGTGGTGAATACTTCAAGGCATTAGAAAGTAAATTATCGAGAACGTGGTGGAGTATTTTTTGATCTAGTAAAGGCCAATTACTGTCATTTTCGGTATAAATTCCTTGATGGGTAAAAATAATACTGGATTGATCATCACTATCATCTTGGAAGTTGGCAACTACATCTTGACAAAAATCTACTACATTAGTAGGGGTAGGATTAAACTTTAAACCCTCTGCTTCATCTTGACCAATCAGCAAGATATCATCCAACATTTGGGTCATATGTTTGACATTATTTCTAATGCGGCTGAAATGATTTTTTCTTTTCTCTAAGCTGAGGCGATCGCTATAACATTGGAGCAATTCCATTGAGCCGAGAATTGTGGTGAGAGGAGTACGAAACTGATGGGAAGTCATGGCAATAAAGTGGGATTTAAGTTGATTAAGTTCCCGTTCTTTATCTAATGCTTCAATGAGTTCTTGTTCTGCTTGTTGACGACGGCTAATTTCTGATTGGAGTTGCTCGTTTTGTCCTTGGATGCAGCGTTGCATCTTTTGCAGTTTAAGGTGGGTGCGGATACGGACTAAAACTTCTTCTTGTTCAATGGGTTTAGTAAGATAATCAATTCCTCCTACTTCAAAACCTTTAACTTTATTAATAGTTTCGGTGAGGGCTGTCATAAAAATAACAGGTATATGTTTTGTCTGAGCATTAGCTTTGATCTGTCTACATACAGCAAAGCCATCAAGATCAGGCATGAGGATATCTAATAATATTAAATCGGGAATTTCTGAAGTTGCTATTTGCAGCGCATCTTCTCCATTTTGTGCCACTAAAACTTTGAAGCCAGTACTTTCTAAGCAAGCAAATAAAACCTGTAAATTACTAGGGGTATCATCAACAATTAAGATAACACCGGAATTGGCTTCTTCAACTTTATACACACCTACACCTATCTCTGGAAAGGTCTTTTGATAAGTTAATTGTTCCCAAACTGCGTCCATACAATCAAAGTCCTTCTTAGGTAAACTTAAGGGCAAGGGGCGCTCTTCACCCCTCCATCTGGTCTATGTGTTTATAATTGTGCTGCTTTCAGGTGTACGCTAATGTTTGCATTAATGTATATGATGTATATTTTTCTTTAAAAAACTTTACTAATTTGCTTTTATAAGGCTTTACACTTATGCAAAAACTGTTGTAATTGCTGAATTTGAAAACCTTGGGCTAGTTGGCGAATTTCTTGAGAGAAGGGAATAAATTTCTCATCTTGTTTTTCTAACTGAGTGGCTTGTTCTAAGATGCCTCTAATGTCGCCTCTTTTCGCTAAACTAAATAACAAAGTTGTTACTTCTTCATTGGGGCAAATGAGCGGCGGAGCTTTGTCTGGAGATTTTTCGGAAGGGGAACTTATAATAGCACTTTTACTATAGCTCCATTCTAACTCTAAATGAGTTTGAATTAACTCTAAAAGTTGGTCGAAATTAACAGGTTTGGGCAGAAAAGCATGGCAACCCGCCTGATAGCTAGAAGATTCATCTTTAGGAAGGGCGCTAGCAGAAATAGCAAAGACTATTTTATCTTTCAAGTTTGGTTCTTGTTGCAATCTTCTGGCAACCTCAAAGCCATCTAAAACTGGCATTACCAAATCTAATAAAATTAAATCTGGCTGAAATTCTTTGGCTTTGCTTAAAGCTTCTGCACCATTACTTGCTTCCAAAATTTCAAAACCCAAAGGACTTAGTAAGTTAACCAAAACTGCACGATTATTAACCTGGTCATCTGCTATTAAGATTTTACGTCTTTTGCCCTCATATCCTTGCATTTTGTGGGCTGTGGGGGGCAAAGATTCTTCGCCTCTACGATGATTAGTTGTAGCTTCAGGAATCTCTAAATCGAACCAAAAGCTACTGCCTTTTTCTAAGGTGCTGTTTACTTGAATTTCACTACCCATTTGTCCAGCAATATTTTGACTAATAGTCAAGCCTAATCCTGTACCTTTATTGGGGATATGGCTATCTATTATTTGCTGGAAAGGTAAAAATATTTCTGCTAATTTCTCTGAGGGAATACCAGGGCCTGTATCTTCAACATAAAATCTGATGATGCTAGATGAATTAGTAGTTTTCGTATCTGATTCAAAACTAGCTAAATAACCAACCTTGAAAACCACCCCTCCTGTTACGGTGAACTTAACTGCATTACCGAGTAAATTAAGGAGAATTTGCCGCAGGCGAGTTTCATCGGTTTTTATAATAGTTGGTAATTCAGAAATAGCTTGATAATTAAAAGCAATACTTTTTTCTTCTGCACGAACACGAACTAAAGCAATAAGGTTATCGAGGAAAGAGGGAAAATGAAACTCACTCTTTTGTATTTCCAATTTCCCTGCTTCGATTTTGGCAATGTAAAGAATATCTTCAATTAAAGTTAGTAAATGGCTGCCGGATTTGTGAATAATATCAACACCATTAAATTGCTTTGGAGTTAAAGCGGAATCTCGTTTAAGAATTTGAGCGAACCCTAAAATACCATTTAAAGGAGTCCGTAATTCATGGCTCATATGGGCAATAAAAGCACTTTTCGCCCGATCAGCAGCCTCCGCTTTGTCTTTGGCTATTTCAAGTTCTGCTGTACGCTTGCCCACCCTTAGCTCTAACTCTACATTAGCTTGGCGCAAAGCTTCTTTGGCTTGTTTCATTTCCGTGATAACTTCGGTAAACATAATCAAACCCCCAATTTCTCCTTCTTGGGTGAACCAAGGGCGAAGTTCATAGCGCAGCCAATCTATATTCCCGTTATCACGAATAAAGCTATCTTCTGCTGATTTTACCGTTATTCCGGCGAGAACTTTGCGGTGATCTTCTTTCCAGCGTTCAGGAATTTCGGGAAAAACATCGTAGTGAGAGCGACCAATGATGTCTTTTTGAGATAGATGATAATCTGTAAGCCAACGACGACTAGTAGCTAGGTAACGCATTTGTGAATCAAACATGGCGATCGCACTAGGAACGTGTTGGATAAATAAAGATAATTTTTCTTGACTTTCATACAAAGCTGTAGTTCGTTTTTGCACTCGCAACTCAAGATTTTCTTTGGCTTGGCGTAGTTGTTCTTGAATTTGCCTACGTTCATCGATATCTTCTATTACGGAAATAAAGTATTTTGCCTTTCCTGTCTTAGTTTTGACTAGAGATACAGTCAAGCAAATCCACACCTCCGCACTATTTTTATGGATGTAGCGTTTGTCCATGGAGTAATTGTTAATTTCTCCCGCCAACATTTGTTTCACATAACCCAAATCAGCATCTAAATCATCGGGGTGAGTAATATCCTGGAAAGTTAGTTGGATTAGTTCTTCTGGGGTATAGCCAATAATGTCGCAAATCCTGTGATTCACTTTCAACCATTTTCCTTCTAGGGAAACATGGGCTATACCCACAGCAGCTTGTTCAAAGGTTGCCCGGAAACGCTCTTCACTTTCTTGTAAATCTGCCGTCCGTTCTTCTACTCGCCTTTCTAAACTCTCATTTGCCCGAAGTAAATCTTCTTCTGCTTGTTTCAGGGCTTCTTCTGCTTTTTTGATATCATCAATATCAATAAAAGTTAGTACCACCCCATCACTAAAGCCTTCATTTTGGCGATAGGGATGGATGCGTAGTAAAAGATTCATATCTGTTTCTACTAACTTAACTTCCTTCGCCAAAGGCTCTTCAGTTTCAACAACTTCTTGCAACATTGCTAGTAAATTATTGCAGTCCATATTATGGGAAAGGTGTTTGAGAGGACGACCAATATCGGCTTCGACTAGATTAATTATTTCTGTAGCGGCGGGAGTAAACTTGCGAATTTGCAACTTCTTATCTAAAAATACCACCCCAATATCTGTAGAACGAAGTAAATTATCTACATCGTCATTGAGTTGAGTTAATTCTTGAATTTTTGATTGATACTCACTATTAACGCTATATAACTCTTCATTAACTGAATGTAATTCTTCATTAGTACTTTGCAACTCTTCATTAGAAGCAATTAACTCTTCATTGGTAGCTTGTTGTTCTTCGTTAGTTGTTTCTAATTCTTCAATAACCGCTTGTAAATTTTCTCTGGTATGTTGTAATTCTTCTTCCAACTCAGAAATACGCTGAACCGTTACCGTATCAGCTTCAAAGCTTTCTCCAGTAACTTTAGGGGCAGGAGATTGATTATCTTCAGTAATCGTCACCATCAAGAAATCCCCAGCTAGTTTGTTAGTTTTACTACGGCTAACTTTCAAATTAACTCTACGGCTATCCTCTGCTTGATCCAGCTTAATACCTGTATAAAGAATTGGTTTTTTCTCTTTCTTAGCTCGGTGGAGTGCCGTATTCAAGGGCAATTGCAATTCAGAAACTACTAGCTTATTAACATCTCTAGAAAGTTCCCCCGTCGGTAGTTTTAAAATATTGGCCAAATCTTCAAACAAATACAAAACCTGATTATTACTGTTAACCAATAAACAAGTAGTTTTCTGTTGCCCTAAAACTAAATTTAAAGCAGCTTCTAGTATAGGCTCTCTTCTACTGGTACTGACCTTCTTTTCCCTAGGAGGACTTGCCATATTAGTACCGAGTTTCTCAACTCCCCTCAAAGGCAAATTCAACCTCACATCCCGTTTCTTTTGATAAAGTTTCCAGGTTTTGTGCAAAGTCACAAATTCATCATTAAAATCCCCTAACGTCTCCGATTCTCCTAAAAAAAGAGTTCCTTTAACAGTTAAAGCGAAGTGAAGATTACGCAAAACCTGTTGCTGTAACTGGGGCTGCATATAAATCAGGACATTGCGACAACTAATAAGGTGAATGCGAGTAAAGCCAGCATCTTTGGTTAAATCGTGAGGAGCAAAAATCAACATCTCCCGTAGTTTCCGACTCACTTGGAAGCCAACTTCAGTGGCAGTAAAATATTTTGCCAAGCGCTCTTGGTTAATTTCATTAGCGATGTTTTCTGGATAAACTCCTTGAGCAGCTTTCTCTAAAGCCAGACGGTTAATATCCGTAGCAAAAATTTTGACCTTAACTCGCTTATTAAATTTAGCAATAGCCTCATCTACCAAAATGGCCAAAGAATAAGCTTCTTCCCCTGTAGAACAAGCTGTAATCCAAAATCTCAACTCCTGCCCAGACTCCGCTTGCTTTAATAGGTTGTGAATAACATTTTTTTCTAAAAAGTTCCAGGCTGGGCGATCACGGAAAAAATTAGTCACACCAATCAACAAGTCACCCCGGAGAATTTCCCGTTCCTCAGCGGATATTTCCAGAAGCTCGATATACTCTTCTATACTGGTACAACCTGTAATCAAACAACGGCGATGAATGCGCCGACTTAAGGTATTGCTTTTATAGTGAGAGAAATCTACTTGTTTGTAGCGTGCTAGCAGGCTAGTAATATTTTGTAATTCGGGGGAATTAGAAGAAAGTGCCTGCTGCTGAGATAGTTCTTGGGAATCTTGAGGGGATTGCAAAAACTGATAGATCGTTTCTGCTAAATCTCGCGGCGAGAGAATGCGATTAATCACTCCTGTGGCGATCGCACTACGGGGCATACCATCAAATTCGGCCGTACTTGGTTCTTGTACCAGGGTAATACCCCCGGCTTCATGAATGTCTCGCAAACCTTGAGTGCCATCGCTACCAGTTCCAGAAAGAACTACCCCAATCGCTCTTTCTTGATAATTTTTCCCTAGGGATTTAAAAAACAGATCAATAGGAAAATTAGGGCGATGATGAATTCTATCTTCTCGTTTTTGCAGACGTAACTTCTCTTCTTCAATAACCAGATTGTTGCCCGGAGGAATTAAATAAATAGAGTTAGGCTCCAGTTTCATCCCATCCTTAACCTTATGGATATTCATCTCAGTACGCCGCCCCAAAAGTTCTTTCATCAAACTCTTGAAGTCTGGGGAGAGGTGTTGAATAGTAATAAAAGCCGCCCCGCTATCTGTGGGCATATTTTCAAAAAACTCTTCTAAGGCACGAAGCCCCCCAGCAGAAGCACCAACCCCAACCACAAAGAATTTATTACTATCCTGTGAAGACTCAGCTAAAGAATGATCAGACTTGGATTTAGACATAGGGGCGACTTAATGTGCTACACATTCCCATTTTGCAACAAAGTTCCAGGACAAGTTAGAGGGGATGATAATGTAATATTACCCATTAGTCATTAGCAATCAGCCATTAGCTACTCACTTAATGAACCTAATTTATTTCCTGTTTAAATCTTCCTGGCAATTAGTTGGAATCGCAGTTTTGATGGGGTTTATTAGTGGAGGCAGTAGTGCAGGTTTAATTGCTTTAATTAGTAAAACTGTTGGGGATGGAGTTGAGGGCGCACCAGCTATTATTGCTTGGGGTTTTGCCGGGTTAGCGATGGTGGCTTTGCTAACGAGCATTATCACGCGAGTAGTATTGATTCGTCTTTCTCAAGAGTCGATTTTCCAACTACAAATGCGCTTAAGTAAACAAATTTTAGCTACGGAATTAACTCATTTAGAAAAGTTAGGTTCCCCTCGGCTTTTAGCAACCTTAACTGAAGATATTCAAACCATTGCTAATGCGGTTTATGTTTTACCTTTTTTGTTTATCAACCTGTCAGTAGTTGCAGGCTGTTTAATTTATATTACCTGGCTTTCTTGGCAAGTGTTATTCCTGGTTATGGCTTTGTCTTTCATTGCTTTAGCTAGTTGTCGCTTACTCTTAACGAAAGGAAGACACTTACTCACCCTCGCCCGTAACCAACAGGACTTACTCTTCAAACACTTTCGTACCATCACTGAAGGAACAAAAGAACTCAAACTTCACTATCAACGTCGCCAAGACTTTTTAAAAGAGGATTTACAAGCCACTGCCCATCAATTTAAACAATATAACATCACGGGACTAACTCTCTTTGCTACTACCGATAGTTGGGGAAAACTAATCCTTTTTTTTGCCATTGGCTTAGTGTTATTTATTTTACCCAATTTTCTAACTATTTCCTCCCAAACTCTATCGGGTTATGTCTTAACTTTTACCTATTTGAGTGGGCCAATGGAAAATATTATTAACAAGCTGCCTTCACTTACTAAAGCTAACATTGCTCTCCAAAAAATCACGATGTTAGATTTATCCCTAACAAATCGAGCAGAAATTGCCCCTCAGCCACCGAAGTTTAAGCTCAAGTGGCAAAACTTACAACTTAAGGAAGTAGTTCATACTTACTTTAACCAACAAGAAGACATGAATTTCACCCTCGGCCCTTTAGATTTAGAATTACAACCAGGAGAAATAGTCTTTATTGTCGGCGGTAACGGTAGCGGCAAATCTACCCTAGCCAAGTTAATTACAGGGCTTTATTTTCCCCAGGCAGGAAGTATTTATTTAGATCAACAATTAATCCAACTAGATAACCGAGAGTGGTATCGCCAACACTTTGCAGTTGTTTTTTCCGACTTTTATTTATTTGAAAGACTTTTAGGTTTCTCTCAACCAAACTTAGATAGGCAAGCACAAAACTATCTCAAAAAACTTCAACTAGAATCAAAAGTCAAAGTTAAGAAAGGTCAACTATCTACTACTACTCTTTCCCAAGGTCAAAGAAAGCGACTAGCTTTACTCACAGCTTATTTAGAAGATAGACCAATTTATCTTTTTGATGAGTGGGCAGCAGATCAAGACCCCACTTTTAAACAAGTTTTTTACACTCAGTTTTTACCTCAATTAAAAGAACAAGGTAAAACAATCTTAGTAATTAGCCACGATGATAGCTATTTTGAGGTTGCAGATCGCATTATTAAATTAGACTACGGTAAGGTGATTCAGAAGAACTTGTAGAGGTAGATTCTCGTTAATCTAGCTCGTTAATCTAAAATACTAATAACCCGCCCTTAACTCAAAAAGAGAAAATGCTAAAGTAGTCTAGTGTGCAAAGAGATAAGATTGTTTTCTGTTCACTATGCTTATAAATATGACCAAAACAGAAACTATCAAAGCAACGACTTCCCCTGTTGTTACCCCGGAAAAAACTAGTCAAACTACCCGCAAGCCTTATCCTAACTATAAGGTGATTGTCTTGGATGATGACTTTAATACCTTTCAGCACGTTTCTGAATGTCTGATGAAATACATTCCTAATATGACCAGCGATCGCGCTTGGGAATTAACCAACCAAATTCATTTTGATGGGCAAGCGATTGTCTGGATCGGACCCCAAGAACCCGCAGAATTATATCATCAACAACTAAGCCGTGCCGGTTTAACCATGGCTCCTTTGGAGGAAGCTTAAAAATTATGGCTCAGAACTCTAGCGGGAGGTTAGTTTGGAATCATTCTACCCATATATCTGGTTTAATTCCTATTTTAGAAAGATTGATTAAATGTGAAGGTATTCGCACTGTAACCCCTGCTGTTCTCAGCCGTTCAAAAGGCCATTGTCCTAAGATGAAGTTGAAGGTTTCTGTACCTATTCGCGGTGGTTATAAGGCGATCGCCCGCAAAGGAAAATCTGTTCAAGAAGTGTTTATTCTTACTGAGTTGGATAAGCCAGGTTTAGAAGCAGCTATCAAAAAAGCCATAAAGTAGGATGCTAGTTGCTAGTTGTGGAAGTAGGAAATTACAGTTTATGTTAGAATGATTTCATTAGATAAAGTCAAGTCTCAACAAATTTTTTTCAGTCGGAGTGGGGTCGGGAGCTTCCTTAATATGGACATAGGAGGTAAACATTTAGCCTGGAAAGTTTTATTTAAAATATTACCTATCTAAAAATTCAACAGTAGTTATTCAAACCGACTGAGACTATTCCTCTTGGGTGTTCGCCCTTAATTTTAGTTATGCTTGGAAAGATACCTTGCCAAGGAACTTGGAGCTATGAGCGTCACTATTACTTCCTCCCTCAGCTTAGAAGAATTTCTCAAGCTTCCAGAAACTAAGCCAGCTAGGGAATATATTGATGGCAGAATTAGCCAGAAGCCAATGCCGAAAGGAAAACATAGTCGATTACAGCTTAAGCTTTGTAACAGTATCAACGACAAGACAGAAAGCCAAGGAATTGCTTATGCTTTCCCTGAATTACGTTGCACGTTTGGCACACGTTCAGTTGTACCTGATATAGCAGTATTAAGATGGTCAAGAATCCCCTTTGATGAAGATGGTGAGGTTCCCAATGATTTTTTACTGCCTCCAGATTGGACAATAGAGATTCTTTCCCCGGAGCAAAGTTCTAATCGAGTAATTGGTAATATTCTTTATTGTTTACAACATGGCTGTCAACTTGGTTGGTTAATAGACCCCAATGACAGGTCTATTGTAGTATTTAGACCTGAACAACAACCAGAATTTTTACAAGGTGGAAGACTTCTTTCTGGATTAGAAAATATTAATCTCGAATTAACAGTAGAGGCAGTTTTCGCTTGGCTAAAGATGTCAGCAAATAGTTAGAAATTTGTTTCAATTATACAAAAATCCCCCGCTTGGTAGCGAGGGATTTTTTAATTATCAAGGCTCGGTTAGTAACCGTTAACCAAACTTACCTGCCGTTGAGGCAATTAAGAAGGCTGCATATGTGAGGACATAACCCACAGTGAAGTGAATTAAACCAATCAAGCGACCTTGAACAATAGACATAGCCACAGGCTTATCCTTCCAGCGAACTAGGTTAGCTAGAGGAGTACGCTCGTGGGCCCAGACTAAAGTTTCGATTAACTCTTGCCAATAACCACGCCAAGCGATAAGGAACATGAAACCTGTTGCCCAAACTAGGTGTCCGAAGAGGAACATCCAAGCCCAAACAGACAAGTTATTCATGCCGTAGGGGTTGTAACCGTTAATCAACTGGGCAGAGTTTAGCCAGAGATAATCTCGGAACCAACCCATCAAGTAAGTAGAAGACTCATTGAATTGAGCTACATTACCTTGCCACACCCCTAGGTGTTTCCAGTGCCAGTAGAAGGTTAACCAACCCAAGGTGTTTAACATCCAGAACATAGCTAAGTAGAAGGAATCCCAAGCTGAGATATCGCAAGTACCGCCACGACCAGGACCGTCACAAGGGAAGGCAAAACCGAAGTCTTTCTTGTCTGGCATTAACTTAGAACCACGAGCATCTAATGCTCCTTTAACCAAAATTAAAGTTGTGGTATGCAAACCAAGGGCGATGGCATGGTGAACTAAGAAGTCTCCAGGACCGATGGTCAAGAATAAAGAGTTTGTACCACTATTAATTGCATCCAACCAACCAGGTAACCAAACATTACCGTAGTTAGGCCAAGCTGTAGTAGCAATACTATCAGGGCTAGAAAGCAATACGTCCATACCGTAGAGCATCTTACCGTGAGATGCTTGGATGAACTGAGCAAATACAGGTTCGATGAGAATTTGCTTTTCGGGAGTACCGAAAGCAACAACAACATCGTTGTGTACATACAAACCCAAGGTATGGAAACCTAAGAACAAGGACACCCAAGAAAGGTGAGAAATGATTGCTTCCTTGTGTTGCAATACGCGGTCGAGTACATTACCTTTGTTTTGCTCTGGGTCGTAATCCCGTACTAGGAAAATCGCACCGTGGGCAAAGGCTCCTACCATAATGAAACCAGCAATGTACTGGTGATGGGTATAAAGAGCTGCCTGGGTAGTGTAGTCCCTGGCCATAAAGGCATAGGGAGGTAGCGCGTACATATGTTGTGCTACCAAGGAAGTGATAACTCCTAAAGCTGCCAGGGCAAAGGCCAACTGGAAGTGTAGGGAGTTATTCATGGTGTCGTATAACCCTTGGTGAGGCAGGTTAAACTGACCTTCTGTTTCTTTGCCAAAGAATTTTTTGGCATTGACCATCTCTTTGATGCTGTGGCCTAAGCCCCAGTTTGTGCGGTACATATGACCAGCCACAATGAAGATAACAGCAATGGCTAAATGGTGGTGAGCCATATCTGTTAGCCAAAGAGATTCTGTTTGTGGGTGAAAACCACCCAAGAAGGTCAGAATTGCGGTACCTGCACCCTGAGAAGTTCCGAACACGTGGCTAGCTGTATCAGGGTTTTGGGCGTAAACTCCCCAGTTACCTGTGAAGAAAGGCCCTAATCCTGCGGGGTGGGGTTTGACGGAGAGGAAGTTATCCCAACCGACATGAACACCACGAGATTCAGGAATAGCTACGTGAATTAAATGTCCTGCCCAAGCTAAAGAGCTAACACCGAACAAACCAGCTAAGTGGTGATTGAGGCGGTGTTCTGCACTCTTGAACCAGGTCAAGCTAGGACGGAACTTGGGCTGCAAGTGGAGCCAGCCAGCAAATAGCATGACTGCTGACAACAACAATAGAAATACTGACCCCATAAACAGGTCATTATTGTTGGTCATACCAATGGTATAGAACCAGTGATAAACCCCTGAGTAGGAGATATCAACTGGGTAAGATGCTCCACCTTGAGTGAAGGCATCTACCGCTGGTGCGCCGAATTGAGGGTCCCAAATCGCATGGGCGATGGGACGGACGTTGAGAGGATCTTTGATCCACTGCTCGAAATTACCTTGCCAGGCTACGTGGAACAGGGTGCCGGAAGTCCACAGAAAGATGATGGCGATGTGACCAAAATGAGAGGCAAAAATCTTTTGATAAAGATTTTCCTCGGTCATACCATCATGGCTTTCAAAGTCGTGGGCTGTAGCAATCCCGTACCAAATCCGACGAGTAGTCGGATCTTGAGCTAAGTCCTGGCTAAATTTGGGAAATTTAGTTGCCATAAGTCTTTGGGAAATTCTCCTCGCTTAAAAATGAGGCAAGTGCTTCTATGGCTGCTCATCTTTTGCTTTAATTACCTCCTGGAACCGATAGTCCCAGGCGGCACGAAGGTTTAAAAAATCGGCTTTTAACTTAAGTTTATTTCAACTTTAGCTCAACCGTTATCGTTTAAACATTTATCCTACTGCGAGCATTCGCGCTAGGAAAAATGCCCAGGTTGTTACAATTCCTCCTAAGAGGTAGTGAGTTACTCCTACAGCCCGTCCTTGAATAATGCTTAAAGCACGAGGCTGAATAGCAGGAGCGACTCTCAGTTTGTTATGAGCCCAAACGATAGACTCAATTAGCTCTTGCCAGTAACCACGACCACTGAAGAGGAACATGAGGCTAAAGGCAAAGATAAAGTGACCTGCCAAGAACATAATGCCATAGGCAGATAGAGCTGAACCGTAAGAGGTGATTACCTGAGAAGCTTGCGCCCAGAGGAAATCACGTAACCAACCGTTGATGGTAATTGCACTTTGGGCAAAGTTACCATTGGTGATGTGGGATACTGTACCACCATCCACTGTTCCCCATACATCTGATTGCATTTTCCAACTAAAGTGGAAAATTACGATTGATAGGGAGTTGTACATCCAGAATAGACCAAGGAATACATGGTCCCAACCAGATACTTGGCAAGTACCGCCACGACCAGGGCCGTCACAGGGGAAGCGGAAACCTAGGTTGCTCTTATCAGGAATTAAACGAGAATTACGAGAATACAGCAAGCCCTTTAAAAGAATCAGTACGGTGACGTGAATTGTAAAGGCATGGATATGGTGAACCATGAAGTCTGCTGTACCCAGAGTAATAGGCATCATTGCTACTTTACCGCCGACGGCAACAATGTCTCCTCCAAAGGCGTAACTAGCTGGTTCTAAAGCACCAGGTGCAGTTCCACCAGGAGCTAAAGTGTGGATATTTTGTATCCACTGAGCGAATACTGGTTGTAATTGGATTCCCGTATCCGAGAACATATCTTGGGGGCGACCAAAAGCACGCATGGTGTCGTTGTGGACATAAAGTCCAAAACTGTGGAAGCCCAGGAATATACATACCCAGTTTAAGTGGGAAATAATTGCATCTCGGTGACGAATTACCCGGTCTAGCAAATTATTGACGTTCTTGGCTGGATCGTAGTCGCGCACCATGAAGATGGCTCCATGAGCGCCAGCACCAACAATCAAGAAGCCGCCAATCCACATATGGTGAGTAAACAACGATATTTGAGTACCGTAGTCTGTAGCCATATAAGGATAGGGAGGCATCGCGTACATATGTTGTGCCACGATGATTGTCAAAGAACCTAGCATTGCTAAGTTAATAGCTAGCTGAGCGTGCCAAGAAGTGGTCAGAATTTCATAAAGACCTTTATGTCCTTCACCAGTTAGAGGGCCTCTGTGGCTCTCTAGGATTTCTTTCATGCTATGGCCAATGCCCCAGTTGGTGCGGTACATATGACCAGCAATGATGAACAATACAGCAATCGCAACGTGATGGTGTGCTGTATCGGACAACCACAAGCCTCCAGTTACTGGATTTAAGCCCCCCTTGAAGGTTAAGAAGTCGGCGTATGTTCCCCAGTTCAAAGTGAAGAAGGGTTTTAGTCCTTCTGCAAAACTAGGATACAGCTCGACCATTAAGTCCTTGTTGAGGATAAATTCATGAGGCAAGGGAATATCTGCTGGAGCAACCCCTGCATCTAGAAGTTTATTGATGGGCAGAGAAACATGAATTTGGTGTCCTGCCCAACCAAGGGAACCTAGACCTAATAACCCGGCTAGGTGGTGGTTCATCATCGACTCCACGTTCTGGAACCATTCCAGTTTAGGAGCCTTTTTATGATAGTGGAACCATCCGGCGAAGAGCATCAAACCAGCCATTACTAGTCCACCGATGGCGGTGCAGTAAAGTTGGAATTCATTGGTGATGCCAGAAGCTCGCCAGAGGTAAAATAACCCAGAAGTTATCTGGATACCGCTGAAGCCGCCACCCACATCAGCGTTCAGGATGCCTTGGCCGACGATGGGCCAGACTACTTGAGCGCTTGGTTTAATTACGGTGGGGTCTGTTAACCAAGCTTCATAGTTGGAAAAGCGAGCGCCATGGAAATACATCCCACTTAGCCAGACAAAAATCACGGCTAAGTGACCGAAGTGGGCGCTGAAGATTTTCCGAGAAATATCTTCTAAATCACTTGTTTGTGTATCAAAATCGTGGACGTTAGCGTGAAGGTTCCAAATCCATGTAGTGGTTTGGGGACCTTTAGCCAAGGTACGGTCGAAGTGTCCTGGTTTACCCCACTTCTCAAAAGAAGTAGGAACTGGATCTTTGTCAACCGTGACCCTGACTTTCGCCTCTTTTTCTGGAGGACTGATTGTCATGAGGGCTCTCCTCTCTAGACAAGGGAATAGGTTTTCCCGATAGGGCGTTTTGTATGTTGTGCCAGAAAAACTAGTTTATAAAACTGCTTTTCTAGCGTTGGTAGGATATCCGCTTAAAAATGAATAAAGGGAACACCTTACCTTGTAGATGATAAAACCTACTTACCCTTGTTTTCCCAAGGATTAACAATATT
This sequence comes from uncultured cyanobacterium, assembly GCA_963793425.1. Classification (GTDB taxonomy): domain Bacteria; phylum Cyanobacteriota; class Cyanobacteriia; order Cyanobacteriales; family CAWCAG01; genus CAWCAG01. The sequence goes on from CAWCAG010000007.1 coordinate 90,854, forward strand.
TAAAATTAGCTCAATCTTTTGTTTAATCGCGATTATAGCCTCCATTGCTCTAGCGAGAAGTCAAGGGTTAAGGGCTTTATCGTTACAAAACACAACATTTTCTCGAAATCCCCCTCAGTTAATAGAGTCATTTTAGTTAAGTAAAATGTTTTGTTTACAAGATGAGGGAAGATTAATATACAGACCATAGGAGGATAAGGCGTGTTGGGTTTCAATAGGCGAGTACAAAGCATCAGAGCGATTTTTTCTTGCTTAATGGTGTTGATATTAAGTTTCGGTTTGATTAGTTGTGATGATTCTCTCGGCAATAAGTTAGCATCAGGTACAGAAACGGCTACTGGTTCCCAAACTTCTCAAACCCGCTTGACAAGAAAGCTAACTGAGGTCGCACCGCCCCCAGTTATTCAACAGTTACGTCAAAGCTTGGAGCAATATCAACCTCAAGTGACTATTACTAGTCCTCAACCAGAGCAAGTGCTTGAAGATACGACAGTGAGTGTGGAACTACAGGTTCAGGATTTACCTACTTTTAAAAATGACGATTTAAGTATGGGGCCTCATCTACATCTTATTTTGGATAACCAACCCTACCAAGCTGTTTATAATCCAGAAGAACCAGTAATACTGTCAGATTTAGAACCCGGAACTCATACTTTGAGGGTATTTGCTTCTCGCCCCTGGCATGAAAGCTTTAAAAATGAGGGAGCTTATGCCCAAGCAACTTTTCATATCTTTACAAAAATCACCCGCAATCATCCTGATACAGCTTTACCTCTGTTAACTTACAGCCGTCCTAAAGGACAGTATGGGGCAGAGCCAATTATGCTCGATTTTTATCTTACTAATGCTCCTTTACATTTAGTTGCCCAAGAGAGTCCTGAAGATAATGTTGTTGATTGGCGAGTTCGAGTCACAATTAATGGGCAAAGTTTCTTTGTTGATAGTTGGTTGCCAATTTATTTGCAAGGATTTAAGCAAGGCGACAATTGGGTTGAATTAGAATTTCTTGATGAACAAGGTAATCTTATTGATAATGAGTTTAATAATACGGTTCGTTTGATTAATTACCAACCCAAGGGACAAGATACTCTTTCTAAGTTAGTGAGGGGAGAAATTTCTTTTACAGAAGCTCGCGGTATTGTTGAAGCAGAAGTTCCTATTGCAGAAACTGAACCTTGGGTTGAAGAGGAAGAATCGATAACAAAAGAAACTGAAGAAATTGAGGAAATCCCAGCAGAAGTTGAAACACCAGTAGAAGAAGAAATTCCTCTGGAAGAAGAAACTGTCGTTGAGGATAAAACCACGACTCAAGAAGCTAAAGATGTTCCGATTGAAGAAGAAACTACAACTCAAGAAGTTGAGGAGAAAGTTGGTTTAGAGGAGCTACAAGAAGAGGCTGAAGAAGTTGTTCCAGAATATTTTGAGGAACTTGAATTAGAACCAGAAAAGATTGAGCTAGAAGAAAGTTTGGCTGAACCTTCTTGATTTTTAAGTTGATTAGGAATTGCTAAAGAGCGGCGAGTTTTTCTATTATTTACCGCTCTTATTTTAGTTGAGAATTTATTTTTTCTTATCGCAACAATTTGCCGCCGTTTTATTGACCGAGAAAACCTGTCAAAATTAGAGGCAAAGCAATAACTAATAAAACAATGACGAACATTGTTACAGGGTCAATGTTAATAACATAAGGTTCTTTATTCTTAGGCATTTATTTATTCTCCTTTAAGTTACTAAATAACGCTGTAAAAAACTCTCTAAAGATTCCATTTCTACACCGTATACCAACTGCAAATGACTAAGTTCTTCAGGAGTACAGTAAAATTCATTAGCTAAGAGGGTTCTGAAAGTTCCTAATGATTTTTGTAATTTTGGATTAATGAAGCCTAAACTGCTTCGTACCCCATCTACTAACATCAAAGGTACATTAATTATTAGTGGTTCTTGGTGAAAAACGCGGGCAAAGATGCGAGGAATATCTTCTCTTTTGAGAACATCAGGCCCCCGACCGTAAAAGTTTGGTTTTTTGCTCCTTCTAAAGTAACAGATTTAATAGCAATTTCGGCTAAGTCATCAGTACTAACAATAGAAGAACGGTTTTGGGTGTTACCTATTAATAAATAAATACCTGTATCCCGAAATTGTTCTGCTAAACGAAGGATGTTAGAAGCAAGTCCAGAAGGGCGGAGAATTGTATAGTTTAAACCGCTAGTTCTTAAGTATTTTTCTACTTCACGTTTAGCTTTAAAAGTTGGTGCATCTTCATACTCTCTATCTGCACCTAAAACAGAAATTAATACAAAATGTTCGACATTATTTTCTTTTGCACAATCAATTAATTCGATGTTGGCGCGGTAGTCTAAAGCAAAGGCATCTCCATCAGAACCGTGGGCGCTAATGACATATTTAATTCCCTCTGTAGCTTTTTTGATGTCTTTGTCATAACGTAAGTCCCCGACAAAGATTTCTGCACCGCGATTTTCTAATTCTTGATAATGAGAACTTAAGCGAACGAAACCACGTACTAGTTGTCCTTGTTCTCTTAACAACCTAACAACTCTCTTACCAATGTCTCCGGTTGCTCCTGTTACTAAATACATGAAATTTTCATCCCTAACTATTTTGTATATATTTAGATGCTAGCTTGAAAATTAGTTGTTTGACATTGGTCATGAGTAATAAAAAGTTAACTCATAAAGTATTGTCTTAATGGTTCTACCGAACATAGGATGTAAGATTAGTAGTTGAAGTGCCAAGTCAAAATGCTCCCTGCTCCCTGCTCCCTGCTCCCTGCTCCCTGCTCCCTGCTCCCTAAAACCAGGAATTTAGTACCTCACAAGTAAGAGAATTGCTATAAGTATTAGGAAAAAGGGAATAGTTTATTCTTTAACTTCCCCCCATATGGTCACCTAGTTACCCTGTCAAATCTCAACAATAACAGGGGTATGATCGCTAGGTTTTGGCAACTTTCTCGGTTCTAGATCAATAGTACAACTAACAGCTTGCTCATATAAATTAGGAGTAAGGTAAAGGTGATCAATACGCCAACCTCTATTACCTGAGAAAGCGCGGGTACGATAGTCCCACCAACTATAATATCCTGTTTCGGAAGTGAATTTGCGAAAGGAATCTTTTAACTCAATAGAGGTAATCATTTCTTGCAAAGCTTCCCGTTCAGAGGGAGAAGACATAATATGTTTTTCCTTGTTTTTGGGGTCATGAATATCCCTATCTTCTAGGGCAACATTAAAATCACCACAAACACATAATTCCTCATTATTTCGCTCTTTAAGAGTTTGTAAATAATGCTGTAAGGTTTTTAACCAACGCAGTTTATAATCATATTTATCACTGGCGATCGCAGAACCATTAGGAACATAAAGATTAACAACCCTGATATTATTAATCGTTCCAGTAATTACCCGCTTTTGTTCATCAAACTCTCCCGCCAGTTTCTCACCAATAATAGGCGTGAATCCAGAAATCACATCTTTTAAAGGGCTTTTACTAAAAATAGCAACTCCGTTGTAAGCTTTTTGTCCAGAAATATATAGTTGATAGCCTAAGTCTAAAAAGCCTTCTTGGGGAAAATCTTTATCAATAACCTTGGTTTCTTGTAAACAGAGAATATCAATAGGATTCTCTTTTAACCAATCAATTACTAATTCTTGACGAGCGCGAATTGAATTAACGTTCCAACTTGCTATTTTCATAAAGATTATTTTTCTTGCTTCAAAAAAGTATATACAGTTAAGTCGCTTTGGTGACTAAAAAAAAGCTAGAATAGAGTCAGGGATTGAAATGCTTTGTAAGTGCAAGCCTTACGCTCTATAGTGATCGCTAATTTCGTACTAATTTACTCAAAAAAGCATAACTAATATGGAATGGACTCCTGTACTAATCGAGAAAAAAATTAAAATTGATTTTAAAGATAAGGAGCTTCTGCGCTTAGCCTTAATGCACCGCTCCTATGCTCAACTAATTGGCGATCCTGAAGGCAATAATCAGCGTTTGGAATTTTTAGGAGAAGCTATCTTTAGCTTAATAATTACTGATTATTTTTATCATAATTTTGGTCATATGGAAATCAATAAACTCAAAGCTGTTCGAGAAAAGCTGACAGCCGGAGAGCGATTGACCAAATTATGGTACAACTTAGACTTAGGAGAAGCTTATCCTTTTTTGGGTTTAAAAGAGGAAAGACATCGCTTAAGAGTTAAGCCTCAAAATCCTTTTGCAGATGCTTTAGAAGCATTAATAGGTGCAATTTCTTTAGACAGAGGTTTCTCTCAAGCCCGTAATTGGAGCGTTAAGAATTTAATTGCCCCGGTATTAGAAAAACATCTTCAAGAAGATCAAGAACGTACTGATCCACAAAAGCAGCGTAACCTGCTTAGTAATGCCCTATTAACAGCAATTGTTAGCAACTATTTGTATAATAATCTTCCTGGTGTGGAAGTAAAAAGACTGAAGGAATTATGTAAAGAAATAACGGCAAGTCGAACCATAGCTGAATATAACAGTCAACTTAAACCAGAAGACTTGAGTATATTAGAAGAAAAGTCAGAGAAAGTTCCTAGCAAACCTTTTAAGGCTTTATTGACAACCATTTATTTAGATTACAACGCTGCTAATACTAAGACTAGCTTTAACAGAACTAGTCAATGGTTTGTCGATAAGTTTATTGATGAAGAGGAAGTGCTACGCAAAGCAATTTTACTATTACTAAAAGATGAAAAACCACAAAAATGGATTATTCATAATGTAATGGGTTATGCAAACAATGATTATCACCAAGGAAGAGAACGTCTTAATGAGTTGCTTGAAGAAAAAATAGAGAGCTGATTTCATTTATCATTGATCATTGTTGACGCTTCGCGTAGTAAATGCGACAATGCTCCGCAAACGTGTAAATGTTGTCGTATTTACTACGCATTGCCGTAGGCTAGCCTTGCGCCCTGGCTACATTTATCATTCAGCCAGTAGCCAAATCTGCCTGTAAGAAATCAATAAACTGTCTTGCTGTACGCCCAGAACGTCCGTTATGCCTAGTAGCCCATTGTTTGGCATGATATTCTAACTCTTCTGAGGAAAGTTTTATAGCTGCTTGTTTAGCTAAATGATTAACAATGGTGAGATAAGTATCTTGGTTAGCAGGTTCAAAGGTTAAGGTTAAACCAAAGCGATCGCTAAAAGAGAGTTTTTCTTGCATGGTATCCCAAGCATGGACTTCATCATTATCTCTAGGGCGGGGGCGATCAGCAAAGAATTCTCTGATTAAATGTCTGCGGTTAGAAGTAGCGTAAACCGCCACATTGTTAGCCCTGGCTGTGACACTGCCTTCTAAAACAACTTTCAAAGCTTTGAAAGCATCATCATCTTCCTCAAAAGAAAGATCATCAACAAAAATGATAAATTTTTGAGGTAAGGGGCGTAACTTTTCCACGATTAAGGACAAATCTTGTAATTGTGACTTGCTTACCTCAACTAAGCGTAAACCGCGATCGCCATACTTTTGTAACAGCCCTTTGACTAAAGATGATTTCCCTGAACCTCTACTACCATAAAGGAGAACATGGAGAGCATTATAGCCATTAAGAAGGAATTCTGTATTCTTCAGTAAAGCCTCCTTTTGAGACTCGTAACCGACAAGGGAGTTTAAGTTAGTGGGATCAGGATTGGCAATACCTACTAAATTATCTTGTTGCCAATTTAAGGCGCGATATTTTCCTAATAAACCAGTACCGTATTGACGGTAGTAACTGGCTAATTCTGTTAAGGAATCTGTCCAATTTTCTTGTTGGTGTAAGCAAGTTTTAGTTTCATTTCTTCCTTGCCAAGTAACAGGTTGTTTTGCTGATGCCGCAACCTCTTTTACCCACAAACTCAACTGTTGTCCCGAACAATTATAAACACTCTGCAAGGCTTGCAAATCTTCCTTAGTTGCAGCTAATAAAGCAGGGGGTAAATCTGGGAGGGTGCGTTTTTGTACTAGTTGAGAAAAAGGGTTATCATCCTCAAGAATTTGCTGAATTAAGTAATCTTGCCAACTTTGCTCCCTTGCTGCTAAAAGCTGAAACCATTTTCCATAAGCTTTCAAGCAAGAGAGGGGGTTGGTTTTTGGTGATTGTAGTGTTTCTAATAAGTTAAGAAATGCTTGCCCGATGGGATCGCTAAATACAGATTGATATAAAAGTAGGGAAGCGATTTCTTGTTGCAGGGCTTTACTTGAGGCCATGTTTACTTGAAGTGCTGGGAATTCTATTTCAGAACCGCTGAAGAGTAAGGATACTTTGTAAAATTGTGTTCAAGAGCGCACCTTCTCCACCATATACAGAATATCATGTCAAGGAAGAAAAAACAAGACTTTTCCTGAGCTTGAAAGTGATAATATTAATTCTCAAAGCTTGCTCTCAAAATCAGGAAACCCCAGTCTAAGAAATGAAGTAATTGTACAAACCTACTCCGGTGGCGCTCATTGCTGTAGCAAGTTTTCAATTTATACCTGGCAAGGGGATGGCTTTGCAGCAGAAAACACAGGCTATCTAGATGGTATTGGGGGGGAATTTAAGGATCTTGATGGTAACGGGACTAAAGAGTTCTATGCCTTAGACAATGCCTTCTTCTACGCTTTTAGCAGCTATGTAGGGTCATTTCCCCCTTCCATGATTTTATCCCTAGAAAATGGGCAGTTTGTAGATGTAACCCAGCAATTCCGCCAAGAATTAAAAGGACAAGCATGGCGGATGTTTCAAACCTTCAGAGAAAGCCAAGCCCAAGGCTATGGAGCAAATGGTATCTTAGCAGGCTATGTAGCTCAAAAGATTTTGTTAGGTGAGTTTGATCAAGGTTGGGAATTTATGCTGGCTAACTATAATCGTACCTCTGATTGGGGACTCAACATCTACAACGATCAAGGTGATGTGATCGGAACCTACATTGATTTTCCCACAGCACTTCGAGCTTTTCTAATTGATTTAGGATATCTTTTGCCTGATGGCACTCCTAATCCTAATCCAAATAGAGGAAAAGCAAACTAGTGGTCTGTCATTTTTGCTTTTGTGCGTTAACAATCTCTAAAACTCTTTTAGGACAAGGTATAAAAAAGCGAGTAACCCATATTATCGAGATTGACAGACCACTAGACTAACTTGATGTGGAAAAAAGCTCAGTTTGAACGCCTCTTAGCTGATTGAGATAAATTCTGTATAGGCAAAAAAAGGTGGAAGCCACCAGCAAAAGCGCTTCCACCAAGAGTACCAAAACCTGAAGAGGTTGTTATGCATACCTTATACAATAGGGTCTTCGAGCTTTTTAGTCAGTGAGATAGGTACATCAAAGAGGTGAGTTTTAGAGGCTAATCTGGTGAATTTTATCGGCTTAAAGTATGACTAATTCAGTGAATTTTTGTAATCTGAGTCACAAGGGTAGTTAAGTAACTGGCGATCGCAAAGCCTCCTGCAACGCTCAATTGAGCAAATCGTTTAGTAAGAAAAAGTATCACTTATAACTCGCTGCTGCTCCGTACTATTAATTTTCTTCTCCCTCATCCATAGCAAAACTTTCCCTGCTACCACCAAAATTAGCCTGGGGAGGAATAGCTGCCACGATCGCATCAATAACTTTAGATACAGGAATAATTTCTAAACCAAGATCGGTTGGATAAGTTTGTCCGTGGGGAACAATTGCACGACGAAAACCTAACTTGGCCGCCTCTTTCAGCCTTAATTCCATTTGCCCCACTAACCTTACCTGCCCCCCTAAACCAACTTCTCCAATCAAAACCGTGCGAGTATCAACAATGCGATCCCGGAAACTAGCAACCACAGCAATAGCTACCCCCAAGTCGGCTGCTGGCTCTGCTACTCCTAGGCCCCCTGCCGAAGCTACATAAGCATCAAGCTTAGAAAGAGGAATACCAACTCGTTTTTCCAACACAGCGAGGATCTGTTGCAAGCGGCTATAATCAACTCCGGTGGTAGAACGACGGGGAGAAGCGTAACTGGTGGGGCTAACAAGGGCCTGCAATTCTACCATCAAAGAACGGGTTCCTTCACAAGCAACCACTGTAGCTGAACCGGGGGAAGCTTCTTCTCTGTTACCTAAAAATAACTCCGAAGGATTAGATACCTCTGCTAAGCCACTTTCTACCATTTCAAAAATACCAATCTCATGGGTAGAGCCAAAACGGTTTTTCACCGAACGCAGGAGGCGATGAGAAGCATAGCGATCGCCTTCAAAATAGAGTACTGTATCAACCAAATGTTCCAAAACTCTTGCCCGGCGATCGCCCCTTCTTTGGTAACATGGCCCACAATTAATAAAGAAATATTTTCCCGCTTAGCAACTTGCATCAAAGCCGAAGTACATTCCCGTACCTGTGCCACACTACCAGGAGCAGAAGTAAGGGAAGCAAAATAAAGGGTTTGAATACTATCAATAACTGCCACTACGGGTTTAAGGGATTCCAATTCCCGAAGAATTTCTTCTAAATCTGTTTCTGGCAACACATAAAGGTCAGGCTCAGTACTTTTCTTTTTTGCCCTAGAAGATTTACCATTAGATTGCTCTGGATTAGGCTGCAATTCTTCACCAGTCCACAAACGGGAAGCCCGAAGTTTAACCTGCTGCCCTGACTCTTCTGCTGAAACATAAAGAACACGATGCTTTTTTTGTGCCAATTGATGGGCGGTTTGTAGCAACAAGGTTGATTTACCAATACCAGGATCACCACCAATCAAAACTAAAGAACCTGGTACAACTCCTCCCCCTAATACTCGGTTAAATTCTTCGTAACCAGAATCAATTCTCTGTTGAACATCAGAAGAGATATCAGAAAACTTCACCGAAGCACGGGGTTGTGCCGCACCTTTGGTTTTGGTATTTTGGTGGGTACGAGATTGCCATCCTCCTCGACTCACTTGCAAAGAGTCACTGGGGGCAACTAGCTGCTCTTCCAGAGTGCCATAGGTTCCACAGCTTGGACATTTACCAAACCATTGAGCAGAGTCTGCACCGCATTCACTACAAACGTAGACAGTTTTAGCTTTGGGCATTTTACGTTTTGTTAAAAAATATCACTAATTGAAAGCAAATCTGCTTACCAAAAAAATAAAGCCAATCTTAAAAAATCTTTATCTTTAGGCAGCCAACTAACAAATTAAGCTTGAAACCCTACGAGAAAGAGATATTCTATATAAACGAGGTACTAAAAAACACCGTCGTACTTAAAATTTAACTTAATGTTTAGTAATCTCTCGCAAGATAAGGAGTGTCGAGTTACTTGGAAACCCATAAAGAAAAAATCCTAGTAGTCGATGACGAGGCTAGTATCAGACGTATCTTAGAAACCAGACTTTCTATGATTGGTTACGATGTCGTTACGGCTGCCGACGGGGAAGAAGCCCTAGATACTTTCCGTAATGCTGACCCAGACTTAGTTGTCTTGGATGTTATGATGCCAAAGCTTGATGGCTATGGCGTATGTCAGGAATTACGCAAAGAATCCGATATACCTATTATTATGCTAACTGCTCTAGGAGATGTTGCAGATAGGATTACCGGTTTAGAACTAGGGGCAGATGATTATGTTGTCAAGCCTTTTTCCCCAAAAGAATTAGAAGCAAGAATTCGCTCAGTCCTCAGACGAGTGGAAAAAAATGGGACTCCTGGAATTCCTAGTTCTGGAGTGATTCATGTCGGTTCAATTAAAATTGATACGAATAAGCGACAAGTCTATAAAGGCGACGAACGCATTCGCTTAACAGGAATGGAGTTCAGCTTATTGGAGTTATTAGTTAGCCGTTCAGGAGAACCCTTTTCTCGCTCAGAAATTCTCCAAGAAGTTTGGGGTTATACCCCTGAACGTCATGTTGATACCAGAGTAGTTGACGTTCATATTTCTAGGTTGAGGGCGAAATTAGAAGATGATCCTAGCAATCCAGAATTAATTCTGACTGCTAGGGGAACGGGTTATTTGTTTCAAAGAATCTTGGAAGCAGGGGAGGAGTTGTGATGGGGAACTGCGGAAATGGGGTTCGCGTAAGCGTTGTCGTTAGACTACTAGGGAGCTAGGGAACTGGGGAAATAGGATGAATAATTAGCAACTAGCCATTAGCAACTAGCAACTAGCAACTAGCGATTAGCGACTAGCAAAACTTAACTATATAAATCAGCTACATACTCTCCATAACCGTTATAAAGAAGAGTTTCCTTCTTCTCCCAACTTAAATTTGGCCCTTTACTAATAAACTTCTCTGTGGCTTGTGACCAACGAGGATGGGGAACTTGTGGTTCAACATTAGCCTCAAAGCCATACTCATTAGGGGCAATAGTGTTCCAGTAGGTATCGGGCTGATTATCTACAAACTCGATTTTGACAATAGATTTAGCTCCTTTAAAACCGTATTTCCAGGGTAAAACGGCCCTAATTGGCGCACCATGTTGTTTTGGTAATAGGTGGCCATAAATACCTACAGCAAAGAAGGCTAACTCATTGGCCATTTCTTCAATACGCAAGCCTTCATGATAAGGCCAAGGAAGGGAACCGAGGTGCAAGCCAGGGCCTGTAGTAATTTGAGGATCATAAAAAGAGGTAAAACGAACAAACTTAGCTTTAGAAGTAGGATCAACATCTTTGAGTAAAGCCTTCATCGGAAAACCCAACCAAGGTAAAACCATTGACCAAGCTTCAACACAGCGGAAACGGTGAATTCTCTCTTCTAAAGGAAACTTTTTTTTAAGAGTATCTAAATCATAGGTTTGAGGGTTATTCACCAATCCACCTACCTCAACTTGCCAATCTTCGGTAGGTAAATTTTGCGCTTTAAGCCAAATTCCTTTATTCCCCCCGAACTCATAAAAATTATTATATTTACCTGCTAACAATTCATCAGTAATTGGTCGATTTACCTTGGCAAAATCTTGATTAGTTTTAACTCCTTTTATTTTTGCTAAATCCAGGGTTGCAGCTAAAGCTTTTTCCGAAGCAGACTGCTGACAACTAGCAAGGGGTAGCAAAGTACCACCAATACCTGCCCCTACCAAAGTTTTGAGAAAGCGACGGCGGTTGAGATAAGAAGTCCGGTTAGTAACTTCTGCTTCGGAAATTTGCCAAGATTGAGGAATGCGAATCAGGGTCATAAAAATTAGGTTCAATAGCGATGAGTAATATTACTCGTCAATACACTTAGAAAGGTGACTGATTAAGAGTTGCCACCTTTTTATAAGATATCAAGCTTAATAAAACCTTACAAAAATTAGCGCTTACCTTTTAAGTTTCTTTATTCTACTTCAGACATAAGGCTTGCGCCCCTAAATTTTCAGTTCAAAACTAGACACAATAACCCTCAACAAACCATTTTCTTCACCTGATAAGCACTCCTTTTTTGTACGATAAGTTCATAAGCATCATAAATAATGAGATTGCCGTAAATTAATCGACCAATTGCTTGCTACCAGACCAAATCTAGAGAACAAATGAATTAATTCTTACCGAACCGGGAGAAAGGGGATTTTGCCAAGGAAAAAACCACAAACGAAATTAAAGAGCATCTCAAATTCTGTGTTGGCAGATTTGCTCAAAATGTTACCGAATTGGCGGCAACAGATGTACTTTAAATCTTCCTTAACTGCTCTTTCCCACGCCATGGAAGATTTGGTCTTGGCTAGTTCTGAGGAAACTTTGGTAATTGCTAGTTTCCAACGGGAGCGTTTTTATCGTCAAGAAGCCAATCGCTACAGGCGCATTGCCGAAAAAAGCACTCAAGTTTATGTACTAGCAGCGCCAGAAACGGATTTTGAGAATAGCTCAGAACTATATGAAACAGTTGCTTTTGGTACTGAAGATGCCTTGTGTTTAGAATGGCATTTAGTGGCAGTTTCCCAGCAATATGCTACTTGCTTGATTTGCCGAGAAAAATTATCCCCAGAAGCTGATTCTCCTCGTCCCGAAGGAGATGTTAACAGGGTGGATTCTTCCCGTCGCTTTGAAGGAGTCTGGACTTTTGATCGTCAAGTGAGTTGTTATGCTGCTGAGATATTACTCCAGCGTATTAGTGATTATCGCCCGGAGTTGGTAGAAAAAATTGAGCAAGCCAGAGAAATTTACCTGCGGGAAACTTTAGCAACAGCACAAATAGCGGAACTTTTGCAACAAGCTTCTCCTTCGGCCCATCCTGACCCTTTTGTACAAAGGTTAGTAACTTATCTTCAAGCGGGACAATACAAACTTCTTAAAGCTTACCGTTCCATTGCTGCCAAACAAGAAAGAGAGCGTTTGCTCCATTCTATGACCGTTGCTATTCGGCGATCGCTTAATCCTGAAGAAATTCTCCAAGTAGCTGTACGGGAGTTAGGGAAAGCCTTAGACAGTTGTCGAACCTTAATTTATAGGTGTCAAGAAGATGATAAGACAGCAACTTTAAACCACGAATTCTTAGCTCCTCAGATTGAGTCTTTACAAGGGAGACAATGGCCTCTCAAAAATAATCCCCTCCTGCAACAAGTCATCAAACAGAAAGAATCTCTTCAGTTTGAAGATGTTCTCCAAGACTCCCGCATCACCGGAGAATCTCTTCACAGCTTGCTGCAACGTTGTGGCCTTGTTTCTTGGCTCATGGTTCCAGTTCTCTATCAAGACCGACTCCTGGGCATGGTAGAGCTGCATCACTGCCATCCTGACGGGATTCAGTGGGCAGAAGAAGAAGTTACTTTAGTCGAGGCGATCGCAACTCAAGTTGGGGTAGCCCTAATTCAAGCTGAAGCCTATGCTAACCTGGAAGACCTCAATCAACAGCTAGAGGCCCTCGACCGCACTCGGAGCAACCTAGTAGCCATCACCGGCCACGAATTGCGTACTCCCCTCTCCACCATCCAAATTTGTTTAGAAAGCTTAGCCAGCGAACCGGATATGCCACCGGAATTACGCCAAACAATGCTTAGCACAGCCCTTAGCGATGCTGAAAGGATGCGGAAGTTAGTACAGGATTTTCTGACCCTTTCCCGCTTAGAAGGTGGTCGAGTGGAATGGAATCCAGAACCTCTATCCTTAAGGGAATGTATTGATTTGGCCCTGAGCAATGTTAGAGCCAGGAACCGGAAACAAGAAATCCCTGACTTAACAATCGCCAACTTACCCAACCTTCCCTTAGTTCAAGCAGACGGAGAATGGTTGGTAGAGGTATTAGCCAAACTTTTAGACAACGCTTGTAAATTTACTTCCTCAGAGGGGCAAGTGATCATTGGAGCCAAAACCAACGGTACTCAAATGATTGATGTCACTGTAGCTGATACAGGTAGAGGTATTGAAGCCACTCGCTTAGAAACCGTATTTGACCGCTTTTATCAAGAAGAAGGAGCCTTACGACGCACCACAGGGGGAACAGGATTAGGATTAGCAATCTGTCGCCAAATTGTCAGGGGTTGGGGAGGAAAAATTTGGGCTGAGTCTCAAGGTAAAGAAAAGGGTTGTAAATTTCACTTCACAGTCCCTATAGCCAACGGCAATTCCAGTTATCCAAACCCCTAACGAAGGCTAAACCCCAACAATCAAAAAACAAGTCACCAAATGCCAACAACTGTTACAGTTCTTGACAGTTTTAAAAAGGGAGATTTCTTCGGTGATAGCATTCCCTTGATACTCTTTAAATAAATAAGGAACATGGCAGAAGAACTTTCTGGAAAAACTCCTATATTTGGTGGTAGCACTGGCGGCTTACTTTTAGCCGCTGAGCAAGAAGAGAAATACGCTATTACTTGGACTAGCTCTAAAGAGCAAGTTTTTGAGATGCCCACAGGGGGCGCTGCAATTATGCACGGTGGAGAAAACTTGCTTTATTTAGCTCGTAAGGAACAGTGTTTAGCTCTAGGAGCCCAATTTAGGACTCAATTTAAGCCTAGGATTCAAGATTATAAAATTTATCGAATCTATCCTAGTGGCGAAGTTCAGTATCTCCATCCCGCTGATGGTGTCTTCCCTGAGAAGGTTAATGAAGGTCGTCCTTATGAAGGCAAAAAAGATCGTAAGATTGGCAATAACCCAGAACCAGCACCTCTGAAATTCTCCGGTAAAGCTCCTTACGAAGTTTAAATGTAGCTAATGGCTAATGGCTAATAGTGAGTAGGTAATAGGTAATGGGTAATAGGTAATGCTTTTTTCCTGATTTCCTAGCCTTCTACCTACCTACTCCCTACTCCCTGCTCCCTACTCCCTTCTTCTTATGATTTTTCCTGAATTTTCTGAGTTTTCAGACCTAGCACAACAAGGTAATTTTGTTCCGGTTTATCAAGAGTGGGTAGCAGATTTAGAAACCCCTGTATCCGCTTGGTACAAAATTTGTGCCGGGCAGCCTTACAGTTTTTTGTTGGAATCAGTAGAAGCAGGAGAAAAATTAGGGCGTTATAGTTTCCTGGGCTGCGATCCTATGTGGATTTTACAAGCGAAAGGAAATACTAACACTCAGTTTAATCGCGATGGTTCTATTGACATCTATGAAGGTAATCCTTTTGAAGTTCTGAGTCAGTGCTTAGCCAGCATCAAGCCTGTTAACATCCCTCAACTGCCGCCGGGAATTGGCGGTTTATTTGGCTTTTGGGGCTATGAATTAATTACTTGGACAGAACCCACCGTACCAATTTATGAAGCTACTGCTGAGGATTTACCAGATGGTGTCTGGATGCAGGTAGATAATTTGATTGTCTTCGATCAAGTGAAGCGGAAAATTTGGGCAATTTCCTATGCTGATTTACGAAACCCAGAAATAGAACTCCAGCAAGCTTATCAACAAGCCTGCGATCGCGTCACAAAGCTGATGGTTAAGCTACAACTACCTCTGCCTTTAGAAGCAAAAGCCTTGGAATGGACTCCCCGCTCAACCAGCAACAGCAACCTTTCTGGAGATTTAGCTTGGGAAAGTAATACTTCCCGTGCTGATTTTTGTCTCAATGTTGAGAAAGCCAAAGAATATATCCAGGCTGGAGATATTTTTCAAGTAGTTCTTTCCCAGCGTCTCCAGTCGAGTTACCACGGTGATCCTTTTAATCTTTATCGTTCTTTACGGGTCATTAATCCTTCTCCCTATATGTCTTACTATAATTTCGGAGATTGGCAGCTAATTGGCTCTTCTCCGGAAGTTATGGTTAAAGCAGAAGTTGAGTACGAAAAAGAAATCAAAGCGACCTTACGCCCCATTGCGGGTACAAGGAGGCGAGGAAAAACAGTAGTTGAAGACCTAGAGTTAGCTGAAGAATTACTCGAAGATCCCAAAGAAGTAGCTGAGCATATTATGTTGGTGGATCTGGGGCGTAACGATTTAGGGAGGGTCTGCCAACATGGTGAAGTAAGTGTAGATCAATTGATGACTATCGAACGCTATTCCCATGTCATGCACATCGTCAGCAACGTGATCGGGAAATTACAACCCGGTAAGACAGCCTGGGATTTGTTGAAAGCCTGCTTCCCAGCAGGAACCGTAAGCGGCGCACCCAAAATAAGAGCCATGGAAATTATCCATGAATTAGAGCCAGAGAGAAGGGGACCTTACTCTGGAGCTTACGGTTATTACGATTTTGAAGGCCAGCTCAACAGTGCTATTACCATTCGCACTATGGTAGTACGCTCAGACAAACCTAATCAGCAGATTGTTTCTGTACAAGCTGGTGCTGGTTTAGTGGCCGATTCCCAACCAGAGAAGGAATACGAAGAAACATTGAATAAAGCAAGAGGTTTATTAGAGGCTATTCTTTGCTTGCAAGGTTAGAGCATCAAGAAAATTTAAGTTCTGTCTCTATCAGCCAAAGGATCAATTTGCATAATCTTGGCCTCATAGGGAATTACTCCTGAATGCTCACCACCCAAACAGCGAGCTGCCCCCAGAGATAAATCTAAAGTGCGAGGAGGAATATAAGGACCTCGGTCATTAATCCTCACAATCGCCGATTTTTTAGTATCTAGATTAGTGACTTTGAGGTAAGTATTGAAAGGCAAAGAAGGATGAGCAGCAGTCATAGCTAGCTGGTCATAGGTTTCTCCGTTAGCTGTTAAACGACCATGGAAATAAGGGCCGTACCAAGAGGCTAATCCCTTAATTGCTTTAGAGCTACCCCCTAAATTGTACATTTGACTTTGCGCTTCTACCAAGTCTAGGGGAGAAGCCCCCAAAGCGATACGCAAATTGTTGACCCATTTGATTGCTAATAAATCAGGGTTTGGAGCATGATGCTCTGCTACTACCTTCTCATCAACAGTAAATAAGACCTGTTCGTTTAGCTTAGCCCCTGGTTGGTTCTTGACTAAGGCAGGTTGAATACTATTAGGGTTGAAGTCTGGTTTGGCCAAAGCCTCATAGATTTGCTGTCTTAAAGAGTTAGCCATGGTGGAATCGCTTATCTCAGCAACAACCTGACCTTTAATAGAAACAGCATACTTTGCTCCAGATTGTTTTTTGGCCGCTTGTTGAGAAAGTCGTGGCAAAGAGAGCCAAAATTTCTTATTGTCCTGGTTTTTATTTTGACGGACCCATTCTTCTGCTTTGAGTTTGCTTGCAGTTACTTTCTTGACAGTAATAAGATCAGAACTTTTCAAGTTTAAGTTTTTGTTTGAGGAATCTCCTGATGAATTAAAAAGATTGCGTACCATTTTTCTCAGTTTTTGAGGGATGCCAAGTTGAGCAACTCTCTCTTTTGAGTTATTAGGTACTGATACTGATTCTTCCTTAAGAGATACAGATTTTGCTTTCCCATAAGAATAATCATACTGAGGGACAGAAGCAGCTACAGGAGAAATATTGTGATTTTCTGCAATTAAAGTACAGAAACCTATTCCCTTGGAGCTGTTGGTGACAGCAGAATCAGAGGAAGTTGAGGCAACATTGAGGTTACTTACTAAAGTCGAGTGAGAGTCTACTTTAGACAATAAATAGTTGCTGTTAGCTGGTGCAGAAGGGACTGCGGCTAGGGCAAGAGTTTGCTTTTCCCAAGAGTCATTGAGCGCTGATAAGGCGTTCCCTGATAAATTGCCAGTAAAGTTATCTGGCAATTTTAGTAGGCCATGACTAGAGGCGAGGAAAAAGCTCACCCAAGAAGTTACCCAAGCAAGTCTGAAAATAGGCATGAGAAGTAAAATCTTTAGATGAGATACACTCTGGACTGCAAACAGTATTTTAGTATACAGAAGCTATATGTCAATAGATCAGTCTTAGGGCTGATCCCCAGTATTTCTTGAAAATAAAACTGAGAGTTGTTTAAAAGCGGGGATCAATTTTGATTATTCCTCCAAAAATAAAAATAATCTTACTGGTCTAATAGATAGCTATACTCTAGGTTTCCTGTTTTTTATGATTTATAACTCGACATTCGTTAAATCAATAGAACACTGGTGTTTATATTTGTTTTATAAATACTGTGGGGTAATTAATAATTTGTGTGGAATTATATGAGATACCAAAATGGTTGGCAACTTTGATGATTTGATTTCATGAATAGTTATTGGTTTGGCTAGCTACATTAATAAAGACGAAGTGAGTTTGCCGAAAAAGCCTGATAAATGGGAGCTTACTTCTTGTTTTGCTATCCTGAATTATGTATGTTCCTGGCTGCTTTAAATGTATGGATTTTTGCTAGCTTTGGATAAAAGCCAAACTTGACAAGGCAAATGTTTATCGGAAAGAATCAATTATATAAATCTGGTCAATAATTTTGATCGGGAAGTCATTTTTAGGCAAGTTAGAATCATTATGTTATCTGAATTTAATGTAAGAAAAGACAAGGTTTTCTTAAATAGCTAGAGATAATAATATTCCTGATTTTACCTTCGCTATTTTAAGATAATTCCTGGTCAATAAGCTTTGTGCTTAAAGTATATGGTTAGGTTTTTAAGTTGATTAAAATTTGATTTACTAGAGCTATTTTTCGCCTCAATAAAATTGCTTTGCTTATCTTTATTGCTTAATTAATTAGAAAAGCTATTATGCCGAGATTCATCAAGATTGTAGAGAAAAGAGGAAGCTAAAGAGGTACTGATAGGTCTAAACCCCTTTATCTTAGCTAGTGGGGGTAACGTTAGTTGCCTTAGCTAAGAAGACTTTACTCAGAATTATTTGCCTAACTTAAGTAAAGTAGGGAGAGAAGAGAGATTATCTCTTCATTAACTTAGTAACAGAAGATTGATACCTAATTAATTTCCCCCTTAAATATTAAAGATAAGATTAACTTTTATGTATTTTCCCTGGATATGGAAAAACAACTATTTTCCTCAGTAATAAATTACCAAGAGGTAGTGACGGATGCGAAGTTACTCAACTCCAACATTCCCTGAGAGCTTGGTTTTTCACAACGGCCCCGTAACTGGTTACTTTGGCTCCTTAACAGAGAAATCTGTAGTACAGTTTCAGCAAGCTATGGGTTTAGTTGTTGATGGAGTTGTTGGACTCCAAACTAGAAGAGCTTTGGCTACCGAGTAGCTGTCGTGGCAGTAAAATAAGCATTTAAACTGCTCGACACCATAGCCAGATCATGTCTACTTCCCCTGCTACCCTCGCTCAAACTCTCCATAGAAGGCGGAAAAAACTAGCAAAATTAATTGACAGACCAGTTATTTTGTGGTCAGGACAAGCCTCTTCCCGTAACTTCCCTAGTAATCGTTTTCCTTTTCGTGCTAGCAGTCATTTTCTCTATTTTGCTGGTTTACCTATAGAAAATGCAGCTATTCGCCTAGAAAACGGCAAGTTGAGTTTATTTAAAGATGATGCTTCTCCTGACACTATTCTGTGGCACGGAGAAATGCCGACAAGAGAAGAAATTGCTCAAGTAATCGGGGCAGACATGGCTTATCCTTTAGCTGAGTTAGTCTCTCAAGCCGAAGGGGCAGCTACTATCGCAGTACAGGATAGGAAGACTTATCAAGAGCAAATTGACACCCTCAATCGGACGGTAAATGGGTTTCCCCAAGGAATTGATTTACAGTTAGCTAAAGCAATTATTAAATTACGCCTCATTTGTGATGCCGATGCCTTAGCTGAGTTACGTCAAGCGGCCTTTGTTTCAGTACAGGCCCATAAAATTGGTATGGCAACGACCCTTAATGTGAGGACAGAGGCTGAAGTGCGGGGGGCAATGGAGGGGGTGATTATGGCGAATAATATGACCTGTGCTTACTCTAGCATCGTCACCGTACAGGGAGAAATACTACACAACGAAGATTATGGTTATCCTCTTCAATCAGGAGGCTTATTATTAGCTGATGTGGGGGCTGAAACAGAAATGGGTTGGGCTTGCGATCTTACCCGAACTTGGCCGGTTAGGGGAACGTTTTCTTCTACCCAAAGAGCGATTTACGATCTTGTTTTAGCGGCCCATGATGCTTGTCTTGAGAAAGTGAGTCCTAATGTGGAATATCGGGATATACATCTTTTAGCAGCTTCTATTATTACGGCAGGATTAGTCGATTTAGGGATTTTGCGAGGTAAGGTTGAAGATTTAGTTGCTATGGATGCCCATGCTTTGTTTTTTCCCCACGGTATTGGTCATTTGTTGGGTTTAGATGTCCACGATATGGAAGATTTAGGAGATTTAGCTGGCTATGAGACAGGTAGGAAAAGAAGCGATCGCTTTGGCTTATCTTATTTACGTCTTCACCGTCCTTTGAAACCAGGTATGGTGATCACGATTGAACCAGGGTTTTATCAAGTTCCGGCTATTCTCAATAACCCGAAACACCGTGCCAGATATCATAGTGTCGTTGATTGGGAACGTTTGGCTCAATTTGCTGATGTGCGGGGTATTCGTATTGAAGATGATGTTTTGGTAACTCAGGAAGGAAGAGAAGTTTTAACCGTTGAGTTGCCAACCCAAGCTGAAGCTATTGAACAAATAGTGCGAGGAAGGCTAAGACAATTTGCTGAGTAATCTCTTCAAAATTTAAGTGCTTACTTGAGGCAGTTTTCCCTTAAAATAGTTATCCTAGCTCATTGACAGAATATTTTATGCCTCTATGGGACTAACACTTTAAGCCAGTTTTACACTATATTTAGAGTACTGAACTAGCTTACTACGCTATATATAGTGTTAACCTGAATCCATGAGCGCTCTTCCTCTTCCCCAATTTGAAATTCATACAGCTTCTCAACTAGTAGACTATTTACAGTCTGCTGTAAGTTGGCGCGAAGTGGAAAACCTCACTTTGAACTATCCTGACTGGAAGGCTGAAGCTTGGGAGATGCTCTTAGAAGAAGATAGAGAGCGCATTAAAGCTTTGAAGAAATGGGCCAACCATCCCCTAGCTCAAAAATTTCCTCCTCATTCGATAGTACAACGCCTAGATGATAAAGAAGGACAAACTGGTAAAGTGGTTAACTATTGGAGTGCCTACGGTATAGACTACATAACTTTTTCCGTTGACCAGGATATTGATTGGTGTAGGGCTAGTAAATTAAAGAGAGTGAGAGTTGAGAAGAAGACACTCTCGGCAAATATTTCTAATTGAGATGCTTGAACAGATTTTACTGCCGTAGCTGTACAAGTCTGAAACTGCTTCGGTATCTGTATCAAAACTGTGTCTTGCTGGATGAAAGGAAATAGCTCTAGCATATTAACAATGATGAATTGACCATTGCTCAGGATTAGACTTATCTATCACTTCGACGTGAGAGTAGGTTTCTATCCATAACACTGCTCCGCAATCTCTCGGCCTTCCGGCACAATAATCAATGCGGCAACGACCATGGATCTCTAATTCATGACCACGAATGGTACGATTGCTACTCCCTTTGACACTAACCACCGTCTTTAAAGGAGTATTAGGCCCCTTTTCTTTGATCCTTGTCTCGTTGTCTTTAATATGGTTTTTGTTGACATAAATAATCTTTTTCTTTCCAGCGCCCAGCTTGCTCCAGCGAGGTAAGGGGCCCTTATGAGCGCGAGAAATCTTTGGTTTGCCACGATACAAAGGTATGACCCAACTTCTTTGCTTTTTATAAGCGCCTTTGATTCTTTTTTGGTGGAGCAAATAAAGAACTCTTCTTTGGCCAACTCCTAATATCTGGGCAGCAATAGAAGTGTTGATATATTCCATGATCAATCTCCTTTAACACTAATCCGAATAGTAATCTACACCAAAAAGTGACTTGAAAACAGTCTTTCACTGAACAATAGCAATATTTCTGAAAAGCTAAATTATTTAGTCTTCAACATACAAAGATTTGATCCATTCCCACTCCCTTGCTAATCCTTCTGATAAAGAAACTTGAGGATTATAACCTAATAACTTCTTGGCCTTAGAAACATCAGCACTGGTATGACGAGCATCTCCCATCGCTTTAGCAATATGATTCCTTTCGATGGGCTTGCCGACAATCTGTTCCATCGTATTGAGAACATCTGCTAAGACAACACGACTACCTCCCCCAACATTAAACACTTCTCCTACTGCTTCTGGCGCTTCTGCTGCTGCTAAATTGGCGGCGATCGCATCACTAATAAAAGTAAAATCTCTTGTTTGCTGTCCGTCACCATAAATAGGTATAGCTTCATCAGCTAAAACAGCTTTTAAAAATTTATGGAAAGCCATATCTGGGCGTTGACGAGGCCCATATACAGTAAAGTAGCGCAGGGCAGTAACAGGAACTTGAAAATTTTGGTGATAAAGCCAGCATAAACGTTCTGCTGCTAACTTAGTAATACCATAGGGAGAAACAGGTTGAGGGCAAATGGTTTCTGGGGTAGGCATAGTTTCTGCGTTGCCATACACCGAAGAAGTAGAAGCATAAACAAATCGCTTCAATGAAGGAGCATCTTTGGCTGCTTCTAACATTATTTGCGTCGCATTGATATTACGTTCTGTATAATGGCGAAAACCATCACCCCAACTCGCACGAACCCCTGCTTGGGCCGCTTGATGATAAACTACTTCCACATTTACCAAAAGCTTTGACCAATCCAAGATTTGAATATCGGCTTCGATTAGTTCAAAATCAGAGTTATTGAGTAAATTGGCTACATTCTTGCGCTTCAGTTTAGTATCGTAATAATCGTTAAATTGATCGATACCAATAACTCTATCTCCCTTTCGCAGAAGTGTTTCTGCTAGGTGAGAAGCAATAAAACCAGCAACGCCTGTAACGATATGAGTAGCCATAAACAGTTATTCAGTAAAAAACCTTTTGGATTGACAAAATAAACTAATTCTGCACCATCATGGCATAATTTTTTAGTGATCATTAAGTCGGCTGAGACAATTAAATCCCTTAACTAGGGCTGCAACTAAAATTTCTCAATTAATCTATCCCACTTCTTAAAAGAACTATATCGATAATCCCCACCTCTGGTTGAGATCCTATAAAGTGTGAAATAGACAAAATGACCGTATAATCTCAATCAATACACTTGTATGCACATAAGTGAAATAACCCATCCTAACCAATTGCACGGTCTGTCGGTGCGTCAGTTAGAAAATATTGCCCGTCAGATAAGAGAAAAACATTTAGAAACAGTTGCTGCTAGCGGCGGCCACTGGGGCCAGGTTTAGGAGTAGTGGAGTTAACCATTGCCCTTTATCAAACCCTTGATCTTGATAAAGACAAAGTAATTTGGGATGTTGGCCACCAAGCCTACCCCCATAAAATGTTAACGGGGAGATATCACGACTTCCATACCCTGCGCCAAAAAGATGGTGTAGCGGGCTATTGTAAGCGCAGTGAAAGCAAGTTTGACCACTTTGGGGCTGGTCATGCTTCTACTAGTATTTCTGCTGCTTTAGGTATGGCTATGGCTAGGGATGCTAAAGGAGAAGATTTTAAAGCAGTAGCCGTTATTGGCGATGGCGCTTTAACCGGAGGCATGGCCTTAGAGGCGATTAATCATGCTGGACATTTACCTAACACAAGGTTAATGGTGGTTTTGAATGATAATGAGATGTCCATTTCTCCTAATGTGGGAGCAATTTCTCGCTATCTTAATAAAGTCCGTCTTTCTCCCCCTGTTCAATTCCTTTCTGGTAATTTAGAAGAACAATTTAAGCAAATACCGTTTGTGGGTGAGTCTCTTTCCCCAGATATGGAAAGAGTTAAAGAAGGAATGAAGCGTCTTGCTGTACCGAAAGTGGGTGCTGTGATTGAAGAATTAGGCTTTAAATACTTCGGTCCCATTGATGGCCATAACCTCGAAGAGTTAATTACTACCTTTAAGCGAGCCCATGAAGTTAAGGGGCCAGTATTAGTTCATGTTGCTACTGTTAAAGGTAAAGGTTATGAAATTGCCGAAAAAGACCAAGTGGGTTACCATGCCCAAAAACCTTTTAACTTAGCTACAGGTAAAGCCAATCCTTCTAACAAGCCTACCCCCCCTGGCTATTCCAAAGTTTTTGCCCACACTTTAACCAAGCTGGCAGAAAATAACAGTAAAATTATTGGTATTACTGCGGCTATGGCTACGGGGACAGGGTTAGATAAACTACAGAAAAATCTGCCCAAGCAATACATTGATGTCGGTATCGCCGAACAACACGCCATTACCCTTGCTGCGGGTTTAGCTTGCGAAGGGATGCGTCCTGTGGCTACTATTTACTCTACCTTCTTGCAAAGAGCTTACGATCAAGTTATTCACGACGTTTGTATCCAAAAACTACCTGTGTTTTTCTGTTTAGATCGTGCTGGTATTGTTGGTGCTGACGGCCCTACCCACCAAGGAATGTACGATATTGCTTATATGCGCTGCTTGCCTAATATGGTGGTGATGGCCCCTAAAGATGAAGCAGAATTGCAGAGGATGGTGGTGACAGGAATCAACCATACCAAAGGACCCATAACCATGCGTTATCCTCGTGGTAACGGTATTGGGGTTCCTTTAATGGAAGATGGATGGGAACCTATAGAAATTGGTAAAGGAGAAATTCTGCGCCACGGCGACGATATCTTATTATTAGGTTATGGTGCTATGGTTCACCCCACCCTTCAAGTAGCAGAAATTCTTAATGAACACGGTGTTCAAGCTACGGTAATTAATGCTCGCTTTACTAAACCTTTGGATACTGAATTAATTTTGCCCTTGGCAAAACGAATTGGTAAAGTAATTACCTTAGAAGAAGGTTGTTTAATGGGAGGTTTTGGTTCGGCGGTAGGAGAAGCTTTATTAGACCATGATCTACAAGTTTCCCTGAAGCGTTTTGGTGTTCCTGACCTTTTAGTAGACCATGCTACAGCTAATCAATCCAAAGCAGATTTGGGTTTGACACCGCAGCAAATTGCTGAAAAAACCTTGAAAACTTTCTTTAGTAAGCAGCCTTCTACTGTTAGCTGAAGCAACTAAAATAGTTGTAGAGATGTTGCCGTAGTGTCTCTACAACTAGGAAAAATTCAATTAATGGAATAGCAATTATTGATAGGATCAATAAAGAGGAGAACAGGAGAATATAATGGAAGCCATAAAAGTAAATTGTGCGGAAGACTGCATTGACGGTTGTGTTTTAGGAGACAAATGCCCCAACCTAGAATATGCTGATTCAGCATCCCAGTTTGTTAGTAATACTTCTTTAGATAAAATGCACGAAATTGCTGAAGAAGCAAGAAGAAAAAAGTTGATGGAACCAACACCAACTAAGTGGGTTATTCCTGACGAAATTTAGTATGAAAAAAGGGATACAAGTATTTTGCATCCCCCACCCATAATCAAATCAATGCTTTTAGAAGGCGTAACCAGCCCCCAATTGTATGCTTACAGCAGAAGCGGGGCTGTTTTGATAAGCATCAATACCTAACTTGGTGTCGCCGTAAATCATTAAATGAGAACCAATTTGGGTTTCTGCACCGACAGCGAGTACCGCAGCATCTTCGTTACCAAGAGGAGTTGGTTGCCCATCTTGCTCAACAAAAGAGTAACCTGCACCAAAATAAACATTAGTATTTTTCATGACAGGTACATCCACAGAAACCATCGGAATAATGGCTGAGGTTTCATCACTAGCTAAGACTGCGCCCCGTAAAGAGACGGGAGTATTAGGGACTGCGTAGCGTCCTTGTACTTGATAACCTAATGTTGCGGCATCCCCTGTTTGTCCGCCGTTGGTGATGCCAGCAGCCGCGCCGCCACCAATGTAGTTAGCATCGGTTCCTTTGTTATTAACTGTTTCAGCAAAAGCGGCTCCAGGAGTTAAGAAAAGAGGAGTAACGACTAAAGCAGATAATGCAGAAAGTGCGAGCTTAGATTTGATTGTACGTTCCATAGTTAACCTTGCCAATTTATGAAGTGTATTTGTGTGGTGTTGTTTATTTAGTCGCTTGCGCTTAAGAAAAGGTTCCAGCTTTATATGAAATTCCCTAACTATTTTTTTAAAGTATTGCTATTACTTGGTTAAGCTGATAATCTATACACAGTAGAGATGTTAAGACTTTGGTTTCTGAAATTCGCTGCAAAATAAAAAGATAAATACTGTTAGCCTAACATTAAATTATATTTTTAAGTCAAACAAGTAGACTCTTTATAAACTGGCACTACAAACCATATATATTAAGCTGGCTTACTAAGAAGAAATATCATCATGTAGAGACAACCCGTTTCCGTTATTTTAGTTACCTACAAACCAAACTAATGGGGTTGCCTCTACATTGATCATTGAAAACAGCGCTTGCCTCTACAGATAATTTTGGCTTTCAAGGGTGCTTTTACGCAGATGAGATGCACCTAATTCCCTGTTTGCTGAGAAGCTCGCTGTGTATTGGTTACGATTTTGGTAACAATATGTTTTATCTAGTTTTGTTGATGTTAGCTTGAAAGGTGGCAGGGAAAAATCTCTTGCTTTTTTATAGCAATCATACAAAATCCTGGTGAGCGGCATGACTTATCTGTAAGGGTAGGGAGTAGGGAATAGGCAGCAGGCAGCAGGATTTGAGAGTTTTTCCAGTAGATTTTATCAAGGCACTTTGTGAGCCGGATTTAGTATCATTAATAATCGGTAGGTTATGAAAATTAAAACTACAATTACTTTTTTAAGTTTAGTTATATTACTAACTGCTTGCGGTAATGATTCCACTCAGGATAGTTCCCGTAGTCAAGAAGCAAATGATTACGCGGAAGAAGAAACGGCTATTTCTCCAGTGAGATCAGTTCCTCAAGTACAAGTTAATCCTGAATCTGCTCAACTCAGCCAAGAAATAGAAGCTAATCGTGAACAATATGAGATTATTAATGATAATCCTTTTAAGCTAGTTCGTAACAACCCTCTTTCTACTTTTTCTATTGATGTTGACGGGGCTTCTTATAGTAATGTTCGTCGTTTTATTAATGATGGGCAGCTTCCACCTCCGGATGCAGTGAGGATTGAAGAGTTGATTAATTATTTCACTTACAACTATCCTCAACCTCAAAGCAATCAACCTTTTTCTCTAACCACAGAAATTGCTAATTCTCCTTGGCATCCTAACCATAAATTAGTTCAAGTTGGTTTACAAGGAAAGGGCATTTCTACAGAAGAATTACCTTCTAGTAATTTGGTATTTCTTTTTGATGTTTCTGGTTCTATGGATGAACCAAATAAATTACCTTTGCTTAAGTCAGCTTTTCGTTTATTGGTGAATGAATTAAATGAAACAGATCGGGTTTCTATTGTTGTTTATGCAGGGGCCGCTGGGGTCGTTTTACCTCCAACTCCTGGAGATGAAAAGGATAAAATATTAGAGGCTTTGGAAGAATTACAAGCAGGAGGTTCCACTGCCGGAGGAGATGGTATTCAGCAAGCTTATAAGTTGGCTGAAGATAACTTGATTAAAGAAGGAAATAATCGAGTAATTTTGGCTACTGATGGTGATTTTAATGTGGGCATTGCTAGGGATGAAGATTTAGTACGACTGATTGAAGAAAAACGAGAATCAGGGGTGTTTTTAACGGTGTTGGGTTTTGGTACTGGCAATTTTCAAGATGCCAAAATGGAAAAACTTTCTAATTATGGCAATGGTAACTATGCTTATATAGATGATGTAGCCGAAGCAAAAAAAGTTCTGGTTAAAGAAATGGGAGGAACTCTGGTAACTATTGCCAAAGATGTCAAGATTCAAGTTGATTTTAATCCTGATTTAGTGCAAGGTTATCGTTTAATTGGTTATGAAAATCGTCTTTTACAAGATAGAGATTTTGATGACGATACTAAAGATGCTGGAGAGTTAGGGGCGGGGCATTCTGTGACTGCACTTTATGAAGTTATTCCTGCTGGAGTTAATAGTAATGTGGAGTTACCAGAGTTGGATACTAATCAGGAAAGGGAAAATAAAGTTGATACTAATTCCTATAATAACAATGAGTTGATGGCAGTTAAATTGCGTTACAAATTGCCGAAAGAAGATAGTTCTCAACTGATTACCGAAACTGTAGTTGATAAAAATACTAGTTTGAATGCTGCTTCGGAAGATTTGCGTTTTGCGGCTGCTGTGGCTAGCTTTGGCATGGTATTAAGAAGCTCTCTCTACAAAGGAGATATGAATTTAAACCAAGTTTTAAACTTAGCTAAAACATCTCAAGGTACAGATTTAGATGGCTATCGTGGAGAGTTTATTGATTTGCTGGGAAAGGTACAGGGTTTGGACAAGTAAGAGGTAATAGGTAATAGGTAGTGGGTGTGATAAATTAGTTTGGTTTCAGAAATTAAATATACAGGTTTTGTAGAAATATTTAAGTTTAATAAGGGTAAAATAATGAATAAGTTTGTGTCGAGAATAGCTGCGATTTTAAGCTCATTTTGTTTAGGTTTAAGTTTGGCGATCGCAACAGAAATCTCTATTAATCCTGCTGTTGCACAAGAAGCAGAATTAACAGCAGAAGATGAGCAGTTTCAATCTCTTGAAGCAATCAGTAAAGAATATGAATGTAGCGAAGCAATTATCAAGCAAGAAACTATAAACCGTGAAGATTTTGCTCTTGCTGTTGAGAATTGCTTAAACAAATTAGAAGAAATCAAAAATCAAGGTGATGCCAGTATTATTTCTCCTGAAGATGTAGCCGTGTTGCAACAGTTACAACAGGAATTTAAGCCTATCTTAGGAGTTGTTGAAGCAGAAGTAGTGGGACGTAGAGATTTGCCTTCTCCCGTTATTCAGTTGAGAACACTGAGAAGAGTAAGTCGTAACAGTGGTGGTATTACGGCTCTTCCTCCTTCTCCTAATAACAATTTACCCGAAGATTTTAATCGTGAAGAATACAATCCTATTGACGAAAATCCTTTCTTCCGAGCTACAGATAAACCTTTATCTACTTTTTCTATTGATGTAGATACAGCCTCCTATAGCAACCTCAGACGCTTCATTAAAGAAGGAAGTTTACCACCGAAAGATGCTGTCAGAATTGAAGAACTGATTAATTATTTTACTTATAACTATCCTCAACCAGAAGGTGAACAACCATTCTCCTTAACCACAGAAATAGCCCAAGCACCTTGGAATAAAGAACATAAATTAGTTCATATCGGCTTGCAAGGAAAACGCATCGCACAACAGAATCTTCCTCCTAGTAACTTAGTCTTTTTGTTAGATGTTTCTGGTTCTATGAATTCCCCTGACAAACTGCCTTTATTAAAATCAGCTTTCCAGTTATTAGTTAATGAATTGGATGAGAGCGATCGCGTGACTATTGTTGTCTATGCGGGGGCCGCAGGAGTAGTTTTACCTCCTACTCCTGGCAACCAAAAAGATACAATTATTGCTGCTATAAATAGTTTGGAAGCCGGAGGTTCAACCGCAGGGGGAGAAGGAATTAATCTGGCTTATAAACTTGCTCAAGATAACTTTATTAAATCAGGAAATAACCGCGTTATTTTGGCCACAGATGGAGATTTTAATATTGGTGTTTCCAGTGAAGCAGGATTAGTTCGTTTAATTGAAGAAAAGCGCCGCGATGGTATTTTCCTGACTACATTAGGTTTTGGTACGGGAAACTTACAAGATGCCAAAATGGAACAATTAGCGAATAAAGGTAACGGCAATTATGCTTATATAGATAGCCTTTTAGAAGCCAGAAAAGTACTCGTAAGCGAAATGGGAGCAACTCTATTAACCATCGCCAAAGATGTTAAATTGCAAGTAGAATTCAACCCCGAAAAAGTCCAAGCTTATCGCTTAATTGGTTACGAAAATCGCCTCTTGCAAGACCAAGATTTTAATGATGATACTAAAGATGCCGGGGAGTTAGGGGCAGGACATTCAGTAACAGCACTTTATGAAATTATTCCAGTAGGAGTAGAAACGGATCTAGAATTACCAGAAATAGATCCCCTACGCTACCAAACTCCTCCTGGAAATGCAGAAAACTCTATGGGGAACGAATTACTCAACGTAAAATTACGTTACAAAGAACCCCAAGGAGAAACATCCCAACTCATTACCAATCCCCTTACCGACGCGGATGTCATACTAGAACAAGCTTCTAATGATTTTAAATTTTCTGCTGCTGTAGCAGCCTACGGCATGATGTTAAGGGAATCCCAGTATAAAGGAGCAACTAGCTTCAACCAAATATTAGAATTAGCCAGGGCAGGAAAAGGAGAAGATCAAGAAGGATATCGCCAAAAATTCATTCTTATGGTGGAAGATACCAGGAAATTGGCTTTAGAATAACGATGCTTTTGCCCTGGGGGAAAGTTTTCCCAATTGCCCTAAACGAATATTGGTGCTACCATTCATCAAGACAAATGGGTCTGAAAATTCGTTTGTCTAAAACGGCTTTTCTTGTACAATCAAAGTCGAGTAAATTTTAGTTATAATTTTTTTGAAACCCAAGGTGAATCCAGAACTAACCAAAAGGTCTGCATTCGGCCGTAGTGTGAGGGAAAGAAAATAAATGAGTGATACTACGGCATTCTTAACCGGGTGCGCTATGGCAGGAGTTGCCACTCTCCTTTTGTTTAGAGGAGGGGAAGGAGTTGGGCAACTTAGTTTCCCAGTTCAAACTCAACCTGGCACACCAACAGTCACCACTGATCCTTTAGCATTAAGCCCAACGCCTTCTGATCCGGCAACAGTGGCTCTCAATGTCGATCCGCAGCTAAGAACCTATCTAGAGAAACAAAGAGTTGCTACAGAGCAACTGATGACAGAATTAGAACAGCAAAAAACGGCAACAGAGCAACTTAAATTACAGCTTGACCAACAAAACGCGGAGACAAAACAAGTCCTCGAACAAGTACAAAGCCAACAAGTCACCCCAGAAGCCCTAGAACAAGCAAAAACCTTTCAAACGGGTATGATTTGGGCTGTAGGGGGTATAGTAGTTGTTTTAGTGGTAGTTGGTAGCGTTTTGTTAATCGGTTTAATTGCGATCGCTGCCCAACCAAAACGGAATCCTCGCACCACCCATGTTTTCCATCCGATGAATTTACCCACTTCCCAAGCTTTACCAGGAAGGCATCCAGAGTTAGCTTCTCCTCGTAGAACAAGGTATATTCAAAACATTGAGCGAGATGACTATTAAATTAAGTAATAGGTAATAAGTAATAGGTAATAAGTAATAAGTTTACTTTTTTACTTGCTGGATTTAATTTCGTTTTTTACCTACTATTTTGTTAGTTACTTATTACCTAACTTCTATCTTTTAATTTACCTAAAATGAGACAAGTTCAGTTTTTAGTATAGGTCGCCTACCTTTGTTTTAATTAGTGCATCATTAGCAGCTTGCTTTTCTGCTTCTTTCTTACTACGACCTTTCCCTTCACCACAGAGTTTGTTATTGGCATAAACCTTAGAAAGAAACTCCGGAGCATGATCTAATCCGCCAACTTTTTTAGTTACATACTTAGGTGGGACAACTGCACCATTAGCTTGAACAAATTCTTGAAACTGATTCTTTGAATCCACCCCTGAACGAACTATAACAATGTCTTGAGGTACAGAATTAAATAGTTCTTCTATCAAGGGACGAAGGGCTTCTATATCCCGATTATTATCTAAATAATAAGCTCCTACAACTGCCTCAAAAGTACTACTAAGCAAATTTGGATTGTGATAGCCACCTTCTTCAATTGCACCTCTTCCTAGACGCATTCTGAAGTCTAAGCCAATTTCAGTTGCAAATCTGGCAAGCTGTTTTTCATCCACAAGGGCTGATCGTCGCCGTGTCATCTCTCCCTCTGTCATTTCAGGATTGAGTTGATATAAATACTCACCACTAATGAAATTAAGAATTGCGTCACCCAGAAACTCTAATCGTTCGTTATGTCCTATCTTTTCATAAGTTTCGTTGATATAAGAACGATGAGTTAACGCCTGACGAAGTAATTTGTCGTTTTTGAACATCAAAATTTTATGCATATTTCCTCCTCACTGCCTTGATTAGAAATATAATCAAGAATATTTGGATTTGAACTAAGCAAATTGTGGATTTTTCTTAATAGTTACAATTGCTTCTGTATGTATTTTTCAAAAGTGGAAATAGCCTCTTTCCACAATCTTTATTACACTCGCGAAAAATATCTACGATTAGATTTTAGACACGAGAAATAGTCTTAACTTCAATCTCAACATCAAGTTTTTTACGAAGGAGACCAAGAGTAGCCGTCAGAATATTCATTGTAGGATTACCTTTTGCAGATAACATCTGGTAAAGACTTTCACTTGTTTCAGATGTTTCAATTGCGAGTTTTTCAAAACCTACAGTTGCCTTTACAAGCTCTCTCAAAATCAGTCTTGCAGTTTCTGGTTCACCATTAAGAAAAAGGAAAACAGCTTCATCAAGTAAAGCTACTGCAAATGTAGAGTCTCGTTGGACTCGCACATTAACTGTTTCTTTGAAATCTCTTGTTAAGTTCATCATTTTTAGCTCTTACTCTTTCTTCTTTTTTTCTATTTTTCGTGTTGCAGCTTTCTTGCGTTTTTTATACTCTTGGTGCATTTCTTTTGCTCGATTAATATCAGATTGCTGGCTTTTTTTCGTTCCGCCTCCAAACAAAACGATGAGTTTTTTACCATCCTGAGCAAGGTAAATTCTATACCCTGGCCCCCAATCAATTTTATATTCGCCTATTCCCTCAAACCATTTTACGTTTGATGTGTTACCTGATTCTAAACGAAAATTAGCAGCCGCCACCTTAGCTGCGGCTTGAGAATTTAGTTGCTCAAACCACTTTTGATAAGGACTTGAACCATCTTCTCTAATATATTCTCGGACTTGTATCTTATCAGAAAGTTGAGGTTCTTCTGTTTTTTGGGGTTCATCATTCATAGCTGATTTTTTCTCAAAGAAGTTAATCAGCATCGGAATATCAAATATATGAAGAAGTCTTCGCTAAAACAAGCGAGAAAATAACTTCCTATTTTCTTGTTAAAGTCTAAAGCCTACAATCTCTAAGCCTCAAACAAGGCATCTCTATGATGCTGAGCTAGCAGGTATTTACTTTCAATAACTACCTCAAGCTTAAACATATGCTAAACCAGAATACTGGATATACATTAGTCTGAGGCCAAGAGATTGTAGACTTGAGACGAGAACCGAAATTCTAATATTCTTCATGCTTTTACTCCATTATCTACAAAAACATTTTCTTGTCAATACTTTTTTATAGTGGAATTTTAGCAATTCGGTTATCTTGTACTCTTCATTTTTTAACTCTCTATAAGGCTGGTTGACCGACAAAACTTGTACGAGCTTTATCATACAAAGCTCTTAGCAATTCTGCATTTAGTTTGCTAGAACTAAGTCTTGGCAAAAACCAGAGGACTTTAGCTATTAAGTTAATTACACTTTGCGATCGCCTAAAAGATTCTAAATCATAGAACGTTTGTAGAACAAAGTTTTCAGAAGCTTTTGTCAGTCAATTAGCTTTCGCCATTGTCCTTAATTTTAGAGGCGATAACACGAAGAGATATCCACCGACGATAACTTTTTTCGTTTATTGCGTTTGTATTGTCTCTACTTCTTTTTCTCACTTTTGCTGATCAATTTCAATCTTTAATTCTGCTAACTGCTGCTTCAAAACCGCCTCTTCTTGCTTACGCTTACTAATATTTTGAATAATGCCTTCATAGTAAAGTAACTTACCGCTAGTATCCCTAACACTGCGAGTATTTTCTTCTACCCAAATAACACTGCCATCTTGTCGATAAACTTGATATTCAAAACCTTGAACTTCGTCATTTTCTGCCATTAATGCTTGAAACTTTTCTCGACAGTTAGAATCTACATAAATTTCTTGACCAATTGCTGTTATGCTAACAATCATTTCTTGGGGAGAATTGTAACCATAAATGTTTGCCATAGCAGGATTAACACTCAGATAACGTCCATCGGGAGTTGATTGAAAAATCCCTTCTAAAGCATTCTCAAAAATGCTCCGATAATTCTCTTCGGCAATACGTAAAGCTTCTTGTGTTTGCTTGCGATCGCTAATATCAAAAATTGCTCCGTCTAAGTAAAGAAGATTACCTTCCTCATCAAAACTCCCTCTACCCTTTTCATAAACCCAGCGAATACTGCCATCTTGATGACGAATGCGATACTCCAAAATAAAAGGTTGCTGTTTTTGTAAAGCGGTACGAATAGTCAGTGCTACAGATTCGCGATCCTCTGGTTCGATGATGCTGGAGTAGGTACAATTTTGGTTATTAATAAAATCTGTTGCGGGATAACCAGAAATTTCTCCTATAGCATCGCTGATAAATTCCATCGTCCATGAAGCATCGCAACGACAGCGATAAATAGCCCCAGGAAGATTAAAAATTAAGCTACGGAATCTTTCTTCATTTTCTCTCAGGGCTTCTTCTGCTAACTTACGTTCAGTAATATTCAAGCCAAAAGAAACAATAGAACGTCCTTGTTGATATTTCTGAGCAATAATTAAATAATAACTGCGAGTACCATTAACATTTACTTCAATAGTATGGGAACCAGCTTTCTGGGAACCAGCAATAAACTGACCTATAAATTCCGTAAAATCTGGACTAATATTGAGAAATCCTATTCCTTTGTTTGTGAAGTCTTCAGGGGTCAAGTTTAAGCTTTCGGCCATATACTTATTAACCCCCAAATAATAACCTTCAGAGCTAATCCAAGCGATGGAACCAGGTACAGCATCTAAAACAGCCTCCAGTTGTTCTTTCGCTTCCTGTAGCGACTCCTCAGCCCGTTTGCGATCAGTGATATCGTGTAAAGCAGTGAGGATAGTTGTTTCGCCTCGATAACGCAAAGGTCGTAGGGAAACAGAAGCCCAGAAAATTAGACCATTAGCCCTGCGTAAACGGAGTTCATGACTCTGTACTAACCCAGTTTGCTCATACATCTCGACTAGCTTTTCGCGATCAGCCAAGTTCCAATAAAAATCAGAGGTAGAATAGTTTAGTAAATCTTCAATCTTTAAGCAAAGAACGTTGCTAGCGGCCCCGTTACCATAGAGAATTTTTCCCTCTCCTGGTTGCGAAATAATTACAGGTACTGGAGTTGCTTCGGCGATCGCTTTGAACTGTTCTTCACTTTCTCGCCGAACTTCTTCTGCTTCATCTTGCAATTCAGCTTCCATGAAACTAGAATGATCCGTCGTTGTCTCTAACAAAAGTTCTAAGTCAGCTTTTTCTTGCTTAATCTCTTCTAATTCTTGATTAAGACCGTCAATTTCTTTTAAAAGTTGTGAAAGCTCTTCTTTTTGAGTTGTGTTTTTATTACTACCAGCTAGCAACGCTGCTGCCGCTTGTACCCGTTCCATTTGCTGCACATACCTAACCCTCTGTTGCTGTTGATCCACAGGTTGTAGGTTAGCTTGGTTAAGGGCAGCGTTCCCCGTTTCCAGCATGGTTAGGGCTAAACTATAAATTTGTCCTTGGGCAACCAATAATTTATGGCAATCTAGCAATTTGTAGTTATTTTGCTCAACTTCTACAACTATCGGTTCGTAAAGCAAATGGGATGGTCTTTGCAAACATTGTTGGGCTGCGTCACAAATTAGAGTTTGAACGGGTAAAATGAGGTCTTGCTGATTAGTTGAAGAGTATAAAGATTGTATTGAGCGTCGTAAAAAGATTTCCCGACCATATTGGCGACTGAGAATTTCAAAAAACTTGCGTCGCGAAATCATACCCACAAAACTCTCATCATCGGTAACAATTACCCCAGAAAGTAAAGGGTTAGTTTCTAAAGCGAGTAGAAGTTCTTTACCCAAGCAAGAAATATCAATCTGAAAATCTTCTAGGGCAAGCTGTTGTAGGTTTGAGTCTAGAGTTAAACCGGACAATGACTGATTAGAGACTTCAGAGGGAATAGTAAACTCATTTGTCTCAAACATAGTTCGATCAAATAATGAGCAGGGAATTATTTTCTGTCGATTTTATTCTAAAACGATTCCCCTGATTTGAGGTGAACTCTTTTCTCTTGCTCCTCATTGAAGAGTACAATTTTCATAAAATAGTTTGTTCTGCCCCAAAAGTGACCAACATAAGTAATTCTTCCGACTACTCTACTCAACCTCCTTTAAAAATAGGACTGGTTGGAACCGGCTATGCGGCAAATCGCCGTGCCGAAGCATTTCAAGCAGAATCACGATCACAGTTAGTAGCAGCTACTGGCCATACCATTGAACAAACCCAAACTTTTGCCCAAAACTATGGTATAGAGGGTATAGACTCTTGGCAAGAGTTGGTACAAGCCCCGCAAATAGATTTAGTTGTTGTTTGCACCGTCAACCGAGATCATAGTCCTGTGATCCAGGCAGCATTAGAAGCAGGAAAGCACGTCGTTACAGAATATCCCCTTGCCCTAGATCCCGCTGAAGCACATAAGTTAATCACTCTTGCCCAAAGCAAAAACAAACTCCTCCACGTCGAACACATCGAACTATTAGGAAGTTTGCATCAAACCATGGGGCAATACCTCTCGGAAATTGGGGAAGTATTTTATGCCCGCTACAAAACCATTAATCCCCAAAGACCCATTTTTAATCGTTGGTCTTACAATCACGAATTGTTTGGTTTTCCCCTGAGTGCCGCACTTTCCCGTCTCCACCGCTTCACAGATTTGTTTGGTGAAGTTCACTCCGTTAGTGGACAAGCCCGTTATTGGGATAGTTCTGAGCCAGGTTATTATAAGGCTTGTTTGTGTAATGCTCACCTACAATTCAAAAATGGCATCATCGGAGAAGTTGTTTATGGTAAAGGAGAAACTTTTTGGCACGGCGGCAGAACTTTTGAAATCTATGGCGACAGGGGAACTTTGATCTTTGAAGTTGCTAAAGGTACTTTAATCAAAGGAGAACAAAAAACCCCCATTGAATTAGGTTCCCGTCGGGGTTTGTTTGCTAAAGATACAAAAATGGTTTTAGATCATTTGTATGATCACACTCCTTTATACGTCACACCCCAAGCAAGTTACTATGCCCTCAAGGTTGCTGATGCAGTACGTCAATCAGCAGAGACAGGAATGACTCAGGAAGTTAAGGGTTATCAATAAATTAAGGAAGTTACTAATCCCTCGTAACTTCAAAATTTTACCTTGAATTAACCTTTGATTAAACTTGGTTAATTAAACATCCTCAACCTTGACCCCTCGCCAAAAAGCCACATAACCTTCAATGTTTTTAGCTTTTTCCTTAGTTTGAGGATAGTACCAAGCGGCATCCTGATTTTTTTCTCCTTCCACCACAATAGTGTAATAACTAGCAACTCCCTTCCAAGGACAAGTGGTTTGAGTATTGCTATCTTGAAAATATTCTTGATTAATTGAGTCAGCCGGAAAATAGTAATTACCTTCAACCCTTTCACAGCGATCGCTTTCTGCCAAAACAGCCCCATTCCAAATTGCTTTTGCCATTGGTATTTGAATTAACTAAATAAATTTACCAATTACCATTATCCGACAAGATAGTAATTTGATTCCTGCTAATATACCTAATGTGAGCTAAACTTTTAACCTGAATAACCAATTTTAGTTACTTTCACTCTTCACAAATCACCCGATCTCTATTCCTCTACCTAGAAAATATCTGCTTAAAAATGACAAATTGGTTTTGGCGATCGCTCCCTTTAGAAAGTCATACTGGTTCAGAAGTTTTTGCTAAACTTTTTCTTAACCAAAATCCAATAGCAACACTTTTAGAAAGTCCTGATCCTGCACCCCAACCTCAATTATCACGCTACTCTATTTGTGCTGGCTCTCCTCGTTTAGATAACCAAGGTAGACCTCAACTTTGGACTCCTAGGGTAGGAAAAATCCTGCCTTTCTTAAAAACTTTATTAGCAAAAAGCCAACAGAAAAAGGAACAAAACTTTCTCCCTTTTCAAGGGGGTTGGTTAGGTTGGTTGGGCTACGAATTAGCTTGGGAAATTGAAAAACTACCCGAATTAAACAACGATCCTTTACCCTTTCCTGTCGCTTACTGGTACGAACCTGCTTCCTTTGCTGTTTTAGATCATCTTCAACAAACCCTTTGGTTAGCCGCAAGCAAACCCCAGGAACTAGATAAACTACAACGACAGTGGGAAACCGGGAAAAAACACTCAGAAACTAGACCTTCTCTCATTAAATCTTCCCCCATCTCCTTCCTCACCTCCCAGACAGAATATCAAAAGGCTGTGGCACGAGCTAAGCAATATATTCAAACAGGGGATATCTTTCAAACCAACCTCTCTTTACGCTTCCAAGCCTCAACCAACGCTAATAGCTGGGCAATTTATCAACAGCTACAAGGCATTAACCCCTCCCCCTTCGCTAGTTACTGGCAAACCCCTTGGGGAACAGTAATTAGCTGTTCTCCGGAAAGACTAGTACAACTCAGGGGCGATCGCGCCCAAACTAGGCCCATTGCTGGAACGCGATCACGGGGTCTTACCCCCCAAAAAGATCAACAACTAGCAGAAGAACTGCTCACCAACACCAAAGAAAGAGCAGAACATATCATGTTGGTAGACTTAGAAAGAAACGACTTAGGAAAAGTTTGTCAATGGGGTTCTGTAGAAGTAGACGAACTATTAACCATTGAAAGGTACAGTCACGTCATGCACCTAGTCAGCAACGTCAAAGGCACTCTCCAAAGCCATCTTGATGCCGTAGATTTGCTCAAAGCAATATTCCCTGGAGGAACCATTACAGGCTGTCCTAAAGTGCGCTGTATGGAAATTATCGAAGAACTTGAACCCCTGCGACGAAATCTATTTTATGGTTCCTGTGGCTATATTGACTATCGAGGCAATCTGGATCTAAATATTTTAATTCGTACCCTCCTTGTCTCTTCTTCCTCCGTCTGGGGGCAGGTAGGGGCTGGAATCGTTGCTGACAGCAATCCAGAACAAGAATGGCAAGAATCTCTTCATAAAGCTGAAGCTCAATTAGCAGCTTTGGGAAGTATTGAGATAGCAAAATCAGCAAAAAATTAGGGACTGATCCTAATTCCCGACAAAATCATGCAAGAGAATGATCCCGAATCAAGCTATTATCAACCTAGTTCGTTTCTTTTCGAGGAACGCTTTTATTTTTGTCAAACTGCCCATTTTATCAGGCAGAACATTTTCTCAAAGCGGTTTCCGATCATCCATCTCTAAAGAGGTGGGCATTCTGCTTATTGAGCTTGATGAATACTGAAACCTATCTTAATCACCCAACTTTTGGTTTACTCTATAAAGTCTGTCCCATTG
Source organism: uncultured cyanobacterium (assembly GCA_963793425.1). GTDB lineage: Bacteria > Cyanobacteriota > Cyanobacteriia > Cyanobacteriales > CAWCAG01 > CAWCAG01. The sequence continues at coordinate 129,424 of CAWCAG010000007.1, forward strand.
ACGAACAGCAGGAATTGTACACTACCCTTTATGCCCAGCGGCTGTTTTTTTGTGTCAAATCCGGTGCTGAACGTTTCTCTTTTGAACCAGTCAGCCGTTCTGACGCTCGTTTACTTGTGGAAACCCGCTTGCGAAAAATTCGCCGTTTAGGTACTCCAGAAGAATACAAACAACTACATCTCATCCACCAACGAACTTTCCAATGAGATAGAACAGTAGTTTTCGTAGATACCCCTCTAATGACTGGCTTAATTACCCAGCGTATTACTAAAATCAGGCAACAGCTACCTCTCCGGGTTCGTCTAATTGCTGTCACTAAAAAAGTTTCTCCTCAAAAGATGCGAGAAGCTTATGCTACAGGAATTCGCGATTTCGGGGAGAGCCGCTTATCTGAGGCAATACCGAAACAAGAACAACTCCAAGACCTACCAGATATTTGCTGGCATTTTATTGGTCACCTGCAAAGTAATAAAGCTAAAAAAGTCCTAGAAAGTTTTCAATGGATTCATAGCTGCGACAGTCTCAAACTAGCAAAAAGATTAAATCGCTTAGGAAAAGAACTCGGTCGTCGTCCTGAAATTTGCTTACAAGTTAAAGTTTTAAAAGACCCTAATAAATATGGCTGGCAACCAGAGGCCTTACTGGATGATTTGCCGGAATTGGAGCGCTGCGAAAACCTAGATATTCAAGGCTTGATGACCATTCTTCCTTTAGAATTATCTGCCCCACAAACCCTAGAGGCTTTTGTAGAAACTCGTGAACTAGCAGCAAAGATAGCTCAACAAGATAACTCTAATTTAGCCATGAAAGAACTTTCAATGGGAATGTCTGGGGATTACCAATTAGCCGTACAAGCAGGAGCAACAATGGTACGTTTGGGCAGAAGTATTTTCGGAGAAAGGGAACCCTAAACCCTAAGAGTTAATAAAAGTATCCCTTGTTTGCTCTCGCTCTTGAGATTTGCGACGTTTTTCTTTTTCATCTTTCTGCTTACCTCCACTGTCGCTACTAATACGAATTTGAATTTTTGGGCCAGAGCTAGCTAGACGGATAATTATTCCGTCAACCACAGGGGATCTATCAATTTGTTTACCATCAATGTAAGTTCCATTAGCCCCCAAACTAACGACTTCCCAGTCTGAGTTATTACGTCTAATTTCAACATGATGACGAGAAACTACAGCGCTGTAGAGAACGACATCATTGTCAGTTGAGCGACCGATACGAATAACAGATTCTGTATCGAAAGGCCAACTTTGAACTGGAACGGATTGAATAGGATGCAGCAGTGTCAGAGTAATCACTCTTTGTATTATCTGTTAACGATTGTTGCTTTTGGGTCTGGAAAAATTATTGACTCAACGAGGAGTTCCTAAACCTACATTCCTTATTGTGATGGAAAGCTGTTCAGTTGTGTATAAATTTTATTTCTTTAACATTTTAATAATAAATTATTGAAAAATTTTTCCACCAACTTAAAATTATGCAACATCTTGTACTTCCTCGCTAGTTAATTTACCCCCTCATCTTTCTCCTCAAGCAATTGAGAGTTAAGTCTAAGGGGGTAACTGGCTAAGATGTGAAAACGAAAAAGCTTTACTGAGGAATACCTATCCTTAAGATAGATTTAAAGAGCGCCGGCATTAGCAAGCCCTAAAATCACCCCAGCCCCAATAATGTGACCAAGACTTGCCGTTGCCAATAGTTCAGGAATGCCAAACTTTTGCAAAATTCCTGAACCACCTGGTAAAGAAGATCCCACTCCAGGCTTTTGAATTGCAAAGCGACCAATAGTAATAGCTAATAAATTGCAAATAATCATCACTAAGCCGATAATAGGACTCCACTCAGGGGTTGGGGGTACTGTAGATTGAACAGCAGCGATTAAAGTTTGAGTAATCAACTTTTTAGTCTCCTCTCCTAAAATATTTAAGAAAATTTTTGTAAACAAGAAAAATTATAGGAATCTCTTGGGAAAGAATCTTAATTTGTTTGAAGATTTAACATTTATGCTCGTTTTTACGACTCAAAATAGCTAAAAGAATAAAATATCTTTACAATGCGTGTCAAAATTTGCGGTATTACCAATTCCTACCAAGGTCAACAAATTGCTCAGTTGGGGGCTACAGCTTTAGGATTTATTTGTGTTCCTACCTCTGCAAGGTACATAGAACCAAATCAAATCAAAGCTATTGTGGAAAAACTCCCCCTCAAGGTAGACAAGATTGGTGTTTTTGCCAATACTCATCAAGAAGAAATTGCCACCATAGTAAAGCAAGCTGGTTTAACAGGTGTCCAACTTCATGGCAACGAGTCTGCTGAATTTTGCCAACAGTTACGCCAACTTCTACCGCAACAAGAAATCATCAAAGCTTTGCGAATAAAAAATCCTGAGCGTTTAACTCAGGAGTTAGATTATCTTAATTGTGTTGATACTTTACTTTTGGATGCTTACCATCCCCAAATGTTGGGAGGAACAGGTAAAACCCTCAACTGGGAATATTTAAACAAATTTCGCCCTAGTTTACCTTGGTTTCTTGCAGGAGGATTAAATCCTCATAATATTTTGACTGCTTTAGCACAAGTTCAACCAAAGGGTATTGACCTTTCCAGTGGCGTAGAGCGATCGCCAGGAGATAAAGATTTAGCAAAAGTCGCCGCTTTATTTAGCAAGTTAAATGGGTAAATTTTAGAAAAAGTTTGGTCGATGGCGAATTAAATTAAGAAATTCTTCGCGAGTCTTTAGGTCTTCTTGAAAAGTACCAACCATAGCACTTGTCACAGTCCAAGAACCAGGTTTTTGCACTCCGCGCATAGCCATACACATATGAGTTGCTTCCATGACTATAGCAACTCCTTGAGGCTCTAAAACTTCTTGAATAGCTTCGGCAATTTGACGAGTTAGGCGTTCTTGTACTTGTAATCTTCTAGCGTACATTTCTACAATACGAGCTAGTTTGCTTAAGCCTACTACTTTTTGGTTCGGTATATAGGCAACGTGGGCCCTGCCCATAAAAGGCAACATATGATGTTCACAAAGACTAAAAAAGTCTATATCCCGCACCAACACCATTTCATTATGACCTTCATCAAAAATAGCGCCATTGACTATTTTTTCTAAGGATTGGTCGTAACCTTGAGTTAAGAACTGCATAGCCTCAGCAACTCTTTTGGGAGTTTTCAGCAGTCCTTCGCGTTCTGGATCTTCACCTACACTTTGTAGCATGGTTTTTACAGCGTCCATCATTGCAGCTTTGCTTGGTTCAGATTCAGCCTCAATATAAGCTTCACCACTGCTGTGGCTACTGCGGTCGGGTCTAGTAGCAACGCGACCTCCTTTAGTAGAGTTTAGATTATTTTTGCTTTCGAGCTTTGAGCCAGAATGAAGTCCGTTGGAACCGTTGGAAGAAGCTATTGTCATGATTGATGAATGAAGTGAATTTATTACCTCTTGATTTTGGTGTTTGGAGCCATACTGTCCTTGAAAATCAAGCTCAGTATTGAGACTGCACACCAAACTCCCTCCCCTATAACCATTTGTTTAAATAGAGGAGTAGTTGAATAACAGCTTTAAGAATCTAAAAGTGCTAAGCGAGATAATTCGCTGGCAACTTTTTATATCTTTGGTTTTGAAGTAGTAGATGCTGCTGACTCAACTTTTCTACTGTTGAGCCAGACAATCAGGAAAACTATGCTCCTTGGGCTATGCTTTTCCAGCAGTTGTGAAAGCAAAAAAATTCGCTATCGGAAGAACACCAGCAAGATTGATTGCCAAATCACCCTTTTATGAGAGCAATGTTATAAAAGTTTACGTTGTTATTATATCACTTCGATCATAACTAAATAGAGGGATTTTTAGGCAGATAGTTCATCAAAAACACCAATATTGCGGAATTTCTGGTAGCGCAATTCTTTTCTTTGTTGAGGGGGAATAACTTCTAATTCTTCGAGAGTTTCTTTCAAAGCCTTTGCTAAAATTACAGCAGCCCCTAAAGGATCAGCATGAGAACCCTTGACTGGTTCGGGAAGGAGGCGGTCAATAATGCCTAACTCTTTTAAGTCCCAGGAAGTGATTTTTAAAGCAGCGGCTGCTTGATCGGATTTAGCCGCATCTCGCCACAAAATTGCAGCACAAGCTTCGGGAGGAGCGACGCTATAAACAGCGTGTTCAAACATTAAGATGCGATCCCCGACACCAATACCTAAAGCGCCTCCTGAGCCTCCTTCACCAATAACAGTAGAAATGATTGGTACATCAAAACTAAACATCTGGCGCAGATTGTAGGCGATCGCTTCCCCTTGTCCTAATTTCTCTGCTTCTACCCCAGCCCAAGCTGCAGGGGTATCAATCAAGGTGATAATGGGCATACCGAAGCGATTGGCGTGTTCCATTAAGCGCATAGCCTTACGATAGCCTCCAGGGGAAGCCATGCCAAAGTTACGGGCTACATTATCTTTGGTATCTCGGCCTTTTTGATGTCCCAACATAACCACCGGTTTACCATCTAAACGAGCAATACCGCCCACAATTGCTGGATCATCACTACCACCGCGATCGCCGTGGAGTTCAAACCATTCTTCGCTCATGGCTTGAATAAAATCTAAAGTGCTGGGTCTTCTGGGGTGGCGTGCTAGTTGAAGACGCTGAGTGGGAGTTAAAGTGCTATAAATCTCCTTACGCAGTTGTACGGCTTTAGCTTCCAACTGAGTTATTTTCTCAGCCACATCAACGTTGTTTTCTGTAGCTAGGGCGCGAATTTGCTCAATACGCCCTTCTAATTCACAAAGAGGTTTTTCAAAATCAAGGAGAAAGGGGCGGCGTTCGGGAGTGGACATCAGCTATCAGTTATCAATAATCAGTTATCAGTTATTAATTTAGGGCTTATCTGCACTTATTGGGAGGCAAACTCTAGTAGAGGTTGAAAGCCGTGCTTTACTGATACTTGACCAATTTGTGCCATTTTTGAGGCACTGATTTGATTTCTGCCCCAAGAGAAGTTAGTGTGCCACTTTTCAAATTCTAGAAGCATGGATTCTGCAAAACAGGCGAACATTTGACGGCTGGGAACATCCATACTGACAATTTCCATGATCTTCCAATCAATATCCAGTGAATGTTCGACAATACCTCCATTCAACACATGAATATCTGGATGTTGAATTTTAGTTCCTAGATTTTTAGGATAGCCGCCGTCAATGATTAAACAAGGCTTTTTTAAAGTTTCGGCGGAAATTTCCACCCCTTGGGGCATACTTGCTACCCAAACGATTATATCTGCTAAAGGTAAGGCTTCTTCTAGTCCGAGAATTTTGCCCCTACCTAATTCATTTTGCAGGGCTTTTAAGGGTTCCTGTTTACGGGCAATGAGTAGTAAATCTTCTACGTCAGTACAGCTATTTAACCAGCGACAGACACCGCTACCGATATCCCCTGTTGCCCCGCAAACAGCTACGGTTGCTTTGGCAAGGTCAATACCTAATTTAGCGCTAGCTTGCTCAACTTGGCGACAGATAATGTAGGCTGTGTGGGTATTACCAGTAGTAAAGCGCTCAAACTCTAACTCGACATTTCGCACCTGTTTATTTTGTTTGAGGTTGAAATTCTCAAAAACAATTGAAGAAAAGCCCCCTAAAGCTGTGATATCTAAACCGTTTTTCTGGGCATGGGCCATGGAATTAAGGATTTTACGAATGGCGGCTTTGATGCGGCGATTAGTAAGCATTTCTGGCAAGAAACAGGATTCTACATACCTGCCTTCAATTTGCTGCCCAGTAATGCTAGTGACTTTGATATCATCAACAATTTGGGGCGGTGCTGAACACCAAAAATCTAGCCCTTGATTAGCATATTCTGGATATCCTAATCTTTCTGCTACTGCTTGTGCGTGTTCTAAACTGGTAAGGTGACCGATAAGACCAAACATTTATTGCTCGTTTTTAAATTTTGAATTGAATTTGAAATAGAGTTTTGTTAAACGGATAATTTGACAAAAAAGCGCCACTCTTAAAAGAGCAGCTAAAGAAACAATCTGAATACTTGCAAACAATCGAGGTCTGGTAGAGCATTAAGACAAAGCTGCTGCTACAGAACTTTCTAGAGAGCAGCAGCTATTTGGTATCACTCCGACAGTAATAATTCCCCAAAGAAATATAATTGTCTGGAGTCCAGTAATTTTCGCCAATTCGCCTTTGCTAGACAAGATAATTAAATTGCCTCTAAACTGCACCAGCTAAACCATAAGCTGACATACCCATGATTTCTCCGGTGGTGAAACCAATGTTGCTAAGGGCTTCCCCATAGCTAATCATGAAGTCTTCTACTAAAGCTTCTTTTTCCATACCTAAGATGTGAGCATCTTTCTCCACTTGGTTAAGCATTTTCCACACCAAAGGAAGATTTTGGCGATTTGCTGCTTGTAATTCGGCTTTTGCTTCGGCAAAATGCGCTTTTAACCAAACTTCGCCGAAGTTAAGATGGGTATATTCATCTTTGACCACTCCTTCAGTAATTTTTCGAGCAAAGGGGTCAGCTACGGGAATATAAATGTTGTAAGCAGCGATCGCAAAGCTTTCAATAATTAAAGCTTGAATAAGCAAGCAAGTAACTATTTTTCCTTCTGCCAGTGCTGTTTGGAAGTTGCCATGTAGCCCAGAAAAGTATTCTTGAGCAAATTCCATATCTGGTGTCACATTCAGATTCTTGCCGCAAGCTTGAAATCCTTTTTTGTGACGATTTTCCATTTTGGAGAGACGAATCAACTCATCCTGATTGTCTGGCATAACCTGGGAAAGGTGGAGGTAATTTCCGTATGCCTCTTCTTCTCCTTCAATCACAATGGCATTAATGCGGCTATAGGCATCTTTGTAAGCTTCACTTTTAAAATCAAATTCTGCCTTAACTGCCAGTTCTTGCATGGGTTATTTGTCTCCTGTCTTTTGACCACAACCCTATGTTATCTTTTGCTTTCAATTAAGGCTATTTCATTCTAATTTTGCTTCTTTTTGCTTGCTAATCACATCTAAGGCGAAACCGACACCCTGGGAAGCTAAGGTTTTGACTACTTCCGGTAAATCCCTAAATTCGTAAGGCCTAGGGTCAGTCGGTTCTTGTTCTAAAATTAAACCCCTTTTACGCAAATATGCCCTGACTATGGTTACTGCTTGGTCAGTTTGCAGTTTACCATCATCGTTGATAATTTCTTCTGCTAAGGGACAAATGCTAAAAAATCTTGCCAAACATTGGGAATAGGTTTTGGGGTCTAGGCGCATTAAGACACGACGAATGGTACTGTAAGAAGGTAATGTTTCTTTGTCTAAACCTAGTAATTCAATTAAGTCACTGCTGTAGATATCTATCCAGTCGCCAACAGCTAAAACTCCTCGATTTCCTGCGGCGATCGCCAAGGTGAACAATGCTAGACAAAGAGATTGGCTGTGGCGTTGACCAGCTTTCCGACGGGAGTCAGGTAGGTTAGAAAATGCTTCAATAATTGCTGCCTGGTTCATCAGAATTTTCCTGCAAGATTCGTGAGCATAGAATTTACTTCTACCATTTGATCGCTTTCGCCCCTTAGTTGAATAAGCAATTAGTTCTCGCTTAATAACTCAATTTGGCTTTTCCTTAAAAAGTATAAATATTAATTTTGCTAAATGTCGGAAATAAATGTCCATAACCCATTGAGAAACTTTCAATAGGTGACATTTTCATTAGTTTTTCTAATGCTTATTCTAGCAATTTCTCTAGCTTGAAGGCTGGCCAGCCTCTATTCCTTCTGTAATAAAAAGCTTACTTACTTAACCTGAAAGGTTATAATACTGACTTTCTCTACTTCCCAACTATGTCTCAATTATCTCCTCAAGAAGCTGAAGAGAAAGTGCTGATCATGGAACGTTTGCGCTCCCTAAGCACTTTTTTAGATAATTCAATTACCATTCCTGGAACTTCTTATCGCATTGGCTTAGACCCTTTTTTAGGACTTTTACCTGGGGTTGGAGATTATGCTGGGGCAGCAATTTCTGCTTTTATCGTCATTCAAGGCGCTCGTTTAGGGGCTTCTAAAAGCACTTTAACCCGTATGGTTACTAATATTATTATTGAGTCTTTTGCTGGTACTATACCTGTTTTTGGGGATATTTTTGATGCTGGTTGGAAAGCTAATCTGAAAAATGTGGCTCTCTTAGACAACCATATCGCATCTTCCCCTCAAAGAAAAAAAGCTGACACTTGGTTTGTGTTTCTCTTATTAGCTGTTCTCGCTTTAGTGGTGATACTAACAACAACTATTTTTATTCTCTTATTAAGTTTTCTTTGGCAACTTATTCAATGATTAATGTTTAATGTTTAATGTTTAATGATATCACCATTCCCCTCTGCCCTCTTGTCCCCAATCACCTGTTAAGGGATCGTCTTCTTCTATCTCTCTTTGATAATTAATATTTTCTTCTGTGGGATCACTCTTTTTTCTGCGAGGCGATCGCGGTAACTTTTTTGCATGAGGACGGGAAAAGATGATCGGCGCAACACTAGCAGCAACCATACCAATACCAAGGCTAAAAGCCAACCAAATACCAATAGGTGCTTCAACAGTTTGTAAGTTAAAAATCTTGAAGGATACAGGGGTAATGTTTTGGATAGAAAACACACCAATTGTTGCTATCCAACCAGCAAAAATCAGGGCAGTAAGTAAATTCCTAATTGTTTTCATAACAGAGTTTTTTATGTAGGGGAACAGGGAACAGAGAACAGGGAATAGAATATCTACAAATCTACCTATACCCTTCAATTAACGCTGAATTTGTTAGCAGATGCTGCTCCCTGCTCCCTGCTCCCTCAATCTAAGACATCAAAGGTTTCATTTGTTGCACCTTTTCTTCCATATATTGAGCAATTTCTTCTTGCTTTTGAGGAGAATCAGTTTCTAGATAAACTCGCATTAAAGGTTCTGTACCAGAGGGACGCAGCAAGATCCAACTACCTTCTTCTAAGTATAGTTTAATACCATCTTTGCGACCGACCTCTTTTACCTTAATACCAGCAACTTCAGCGGGAGGATTGGTTTTATACTCTTCTAAAACCGCAGCTTTATGGGAGTCATCAAGGTGTAAATCTAGGCGCTGATTATATAATGGCCCATCGGCTTCGGCAATAACTTCTTCAACTAATTGAGATAAAGGCTTACCTTCATAGGCGATCGCTTCTGCCACTAGCATATCGGCTAGGATGCCATCTTTTTCGGGAATATGGCCAATAATACTCAAACCGCCAGATTCTTCTCCACCAATTAGTACCTCAGTTTCCCGCATTTTTGCGCCAATGTATTTGAAGCCTACAGCAGTTTCAAACAGTTTCAAACCATTTTTAAGGGCAAAATTGTCTAAAAGGTGAGTTGTGGCTACAGTACGGACGATAGCACCGGATTTGCCCCTATTTTTGATTAGGTGACGAGCTAATAATAATAAAACTGTATTAGGGGTGAGAACATTGCCTTTCTCATCAACAATACCGAAACGATCCGCATCACCATCTGTAGCTAAACCTAAATCAGCCCTATCCTGAGTAACCGCTTCAACTAAACCTTCTAATTGATCGGCTTTGGGTTCTGGCATTCCTCCACCAAAAAGAACATCACGGTGGGTATGAAAACTTTCTGTGTCGCAGCCACAATGTTCTAGAACTTCATCAAGATAACCGCGAGAGGTAGAGTAAAGGGCATCGAACTTAACTTTTAACCCAGCACTACTAATTTTATCAACATCAAGCAAACTGTAAATAAATTTTAAATATTCTGGTTTGGGGTCGAAAGTTGATATTTTATCAAGGTTTTTACCCTTGGCTGGGGCATCAGAAGCGCCTTCAATATTGGCAACAATTGTATCCGTTATTTCTGGTGTAGCTGGGCCGGCATAATCAGGAATATACTTGATACCGCAATACTGGGCAGGATTATGGCTAGCGGTGAACATCAAAGCCCCGGCGGAGTTGAGATGACGGGCATTATAAGCAATAACAGGAGTAGGACAATCGCGATCTACAACTTTGACTGTCCAACCCAAATCTGTAAGGATTTCTGCGGCCGTCTGGGCAAACTCGTCTGCTAAAAAACGAGGATCATAGGCAACTAAAACCGGACGACTTTTAGGATAGGCGGTTTCTAAATAAGCAGCGATCGCCCGTGTCACTTTACAAACATTAGGGAAAGTAAAGTCATCAGCAATAATACCCCGCCAACCATCAGTACCAAACTTAATTTCTTTAGAACTACTGGATACACTCATACTTAAACTATTTCCTTTATAAAACCAATTTAATAGTAATAGAAGGCGATCCAGTTTAGGTTAAGAGTTGGTTCAAGGCTTAAGGGGCAACTATCCATTCTGCCGTTGTCTGGGGCATTATTGATCATGATACGAGAATCAATTAAGCTTATGTTACTAATTACCGTAGAATGATGTCATTTCTTCTGGTAAATGATAAATTAGCTGCAATCAGGAATTAAATCTGCTAGCTTCTATCTATCGTCTCTATTAAACATCAACACCATACATTTATATTCGGAGCTGTAAACCACCGTGACTCAGACTGAAACTCCAACCTTAAATTCCTTGCAGAGTGAAGCCTCCCGTTTGCGAGAAGAACTTCAGCTTAGAGATCAGCTAGTCCAACAGCTATCTCAAGAACTATTCCGACTGGTAAAGGGAAATGCTAACTTCATGCCCCAACCAGAAATTTCTGAACACCACAAAGCAGAAATGCAATTGTTGCGCGAACAAGTCCAAGAGGTAGAACAACAAGTAGAATTTTATCAAGAGCAGATTGCTGAGCGGGATGTAGAAATTTATCAACTACGTCAATCTGTTCAAGAATTAAGCGATCGCAGTAGAATGTTAGAGCAAGTAGTTCAAGAATTACCTCAGGTTTATCGCCGCAAATTCGCTGAGCGTATGATTCCGGTTAGAGAAAAAGTTGAAGGTTTACAAAGAGAAAATCGTCAACTTCATACCGAGTTACAAAGCGTAAGTTATCGCCTAGCAGTTAAAAATCGTCGCCAAGCTACTCGCATTGATTTACCCGATTTTAGGAATAGGGTTATTTCTAGCCCTATTCCTACCTTTGGTAACGCTTAATCAATGATCAATTATGCTTAGCGGCAACGGTGAGCCGGACAGTTATCAGATCAATGATTAGTTATTCGCTTTAGGTGGTGGTGGGTTTTTGGGGATTAATCTTGTTTTTTGATCCAATCTAAGCACTTTTCCATTTGCTCACTCATGGTTTCTGGATCTGCGTGGTAGCGACGACCATGACCTGGGAGTACCCACTCAAAAGAGTAATTAGCTAACTTTTCCATGGAATGGGTTAACTCTGCCCAAGAGTACCAGCAAGCCCGACGAAAAGCAAAAAGCTGATTGAGATCCTTAGACCAAGCAAGATGATCGCCTGTGAAAAGAAACTTGTTTTGATAAAGTAAGACGGTGTGACCTTTAGTATGGCCGGGAACAGGAATAATTAATAGATCAGGGGCAAACTGCACTACTTCTAAACCCTTAAGCTGTATCTCTACGTCCTTCGTCCCTGAATTGATTTCATCAGTGTGAAGTAGGCGATCGCAGCCAAAATGTTGGTGAAATTTTTGATGATCTGCCACATCATCCCGATGGGTTAAATACATATAACTTACTCCCCCCATTTCCTCAAAACGTTTAACCAAAGGTGGTGCAAAGCGAGGGGAATCAACTAAGATATTACCTTCCGGACGCTGAATAAAATAGCTAGCTGCACCGAAAGAATTTTCGGCATGATAACCGCAGTGGTAAACGTTTTCCGTAACTAAGAGAGGAAAGCTTTGTTGGGCTAGTTTAATATCCTGGGGTTTTTCTACCGTACCAATAGAAGCTGTAGGGCAAGCTAACAGGGCTTGCATTGCCTGTAATCGTTCTTTTTCACCTTCAGGTTGATGATGTACTGCTGACTTACTTTCCTTTCTGTAATAGACTTGTGGAGCCATCCAGCGACAGGTATCACAGTCAATACAGCTACTATCTACATAAAAGTCACCATCAACATTTTCAGAGCGACGTTCTTTAAGTTTAGCCATTTTTCTGATTTTTAAAGTTTATAATATTGAATTAGCTAAAATAAGCTATAACTCTTTTCTGCTACCTACTCCCTTGTCCCAGTAACCAATCTAGCCCGACAGCTATGCTATCTACCAAAACAATTGAGCGTCTTAATCAACAAATAAACTTAGAGATATATTCCTCTCATCTCTATTTGCAAATGAGTTCTTGGTGTTCTTTTCAATCCCTTGAAGGCTGTGCAGTCTTTCTTAGTCAACACGCCGACGAAGAGATGATGCATATGCGCCGTTTATTTAATTATCTCCAAGAAACGGGAGCTTTAGCAACTATTGGTGGAATGCAAGCGCCACCAAGTAAGTTTGAATCATTGACGCAAATGTTTGAGAAAATCTATGAACATGAACAAGTTGTTACTAGTAAGATTAATGATTTGGTGCATTTAGCCAATACCGAACCAGATTATGCAACTCTTCAGTTTCTCCAATGGTATGTTGCTGAACAACACCAAGAAGAATTTTTATTCAAAAGCATTCTTGATAAGATTAATTTGATTGGTACAGAAGGGCAAGGAATCTTTTTTATAGATCGCGAAATTGGCAACATGGCAAATAATAAAGCAGAACAAACAACAACAATGACTGATGAAGAAACAGTCATGAATTGATTGCTTTCCCTTGGAAATTTCACTCTATTATAGGCAATTTTCATCAAGCCCTAAAATCTCATCAACAACAACCTCACCTATGGGGCGTGAACCTTCCATAAAATAACCTCTTATACCAATTTTTATCCTGTTTTTATGTATTTTCTCTCTCATCTCACAGGATAATATTCGCATTGAGGCACGACCATTTAATGGCACAGGGATATTTTTACCAAGAGGATTACCCATGTCATCCAAAAATTCAGGGTGAATCATATAAATTCCTGTCTGTTTAATATCATCATCTTTATAAGCGAAGTCACAGCGAAGATGTTGATAGGTTACTTTTCTGCCGCCTTGATTCTCTGAGTAAAGGTGATATTTAACCTGGAAATCTGGTTTATTTTGAGGCACAGTATTCTGGTCAACTACGCTATTAATCAATTAAATCTTATTGACAATATCTTGGGGAGAAGTTTTCATTGCTTTTCTCCTGAAAGACTTTTTTGAAGACTGCCCAATAATTTACTCTAGCAACCAAGCAAACAACTCCTTAAGCGTAAGCTGTAATTCACTTGCAAATGATGGCACAGGAAGAAGATCATCTGGCTGTTCAAATACTTCAGTTTCTTGTTTAGGATGATAGATAAAGACAGTTTGCTCATTTGGATCAATCAACCAACCCATTTGCGTGCCATGTTTCAGGCAGTGGAGAATATTCTTGGTTACTTTTGTTTGACTTTGATCCGGAGACAAAATTTCAATTGTCCAATCTGGCGCAAGAGAAAATACGTTAGCAATTTCCCCATTCTCATCACGGGGAATTCTACTCCAAGTAAATACTACAATATCAGGTATAGTTGAGCGGCCACCAAATGTGCAACGTAACTCAGGAAAGGCACGAGCAATACGCTTTGATTTAACTACACTATTGATAGCAGGTACAAATTCTCCTTGAATTGCGCTATGTTTCCCCTGGGGCATTGGCTTTGAGATAATTTTACCATTGATGTATTCCTGGGCAGGCTTGGTTTCTGGTAATTTTAGAAACTCTGTTAATGTCAGTGTTTTAGATGGTGTTTGTACCATTTGGGCTTGCCTCTACATCTACTCAATCTGATACTAATAACTGCTAATTGAGTACTAGTTTGCTACTAAAGATTTTGCCTCTGCCAAAGCTTTTTTAACTTGCTCAAAACCAGTACCACCATAACTATTACGGGCTGCTACAACTTGTTGAGGAGAAATAGCTTGGTAAATGTCTTCTTCAAAAGCAGGATGCAATTGTTGCCATTCTTCTAAAGTTAAATCTTTGAGTAATTTACCAGCAGCTAAACTAGTTTTCACTACCTTACCCACCAGGTTATAAGCTTCTCGAAAAGGTACACCCTTAGTTGCTAAATAATCTGCCACATCGGTAGCATTAGAAAAGTCTTCTGCTACGGCTTCTCCTAAACGCTGGGTACGAAACTCTAATCCTTCTTTTAAAAGCACTGTCATCGCTTCTAAGCAACCTTGGACGGTTTTAACTGCATCAAATAAAGCTTCCTTGTCTTCCTGTAAGTCTTTGTTGTAGGCAAGGGGTAATCCTTTCATCAACACTAACATTCCTTGGAGATGACCAAAAACTCGACCAGTTTTCCCCCTGACTAATTCTGGAACATCAGGGTTCTTTTTTTGGGGCATAATACTAGAACCAGTGGAACAGTTATCTTTGAGGGTAATGAAGCTAAATTCCTGGGAAGCCCAGAGAATAATCTCCTCGGAAATGCGGCTGAGGTGAACCATAATTAAGCTGGCAGCACTGAGAAATTCAATGGCAAAGTCGCGATCGCTAACTCCATCTAAACTATTGGCATATACTCCCCCAAAACCAAGCTCTGAGGCAGTATAATGACGGTCTATAGGAAAGGTTGTACCAGCTAATGCACCGCTACCTAGAGGGGAAATATTAGTCCGTTGATAAACTTCTCCTAATCTTTCCCAGTCTCGCTGTGCCATTTGGAAATAGGCGAGGAGATGATGGGCTAGGCTGAGAGGTTGCGCCCTTTGGAGGTGGGTATAACCGGGAATGAGGGTTTCTACGTGATTTTCGGCATGATTGAGTAAGACTTCTTGCCACTGCCGCAATTGAGTCTGAATTTCTTTGATTTGTTCCCGCAAATAGAGGCGAGTATCTGTCCCGACTTGATCATTACGGGAACGCCCAGTATGGAGTTTTTTACCAACATCACCAATTATTTCCGTTAAGCGACGTTCCACAGCAAAATGAACATCTTCTGCATCAATACCAGGGTTAAAGTTTCCGGCTTGGTATTCTGAACGAATTTGTTCTAAACCCGCTACTAGTTTTTCTCCTTCTTCCGGAGAAATTATGCCTGTACGGGCTAACATTTTGCCGTGGGCAATAGAACCCGTTAGGTCATATTCAATTAATTCCAGATCAAAACCAATGCTGGCATTAAATTCTGCGATCGCAGGATGTAGAGATGTTTCAAAGCGATCGCTCCAAGTTTTCTTTTCTTTCACCACGAAATTTCAACCCCTCATTTCATTTAACATTGAGCATTTTACATTTATCGTTTAGCTGCAAACTAATTTCTAGCCGAAAGAAGTAAAACCGCGAATAAAATAACCCAAGGTTATGCCGATTAGGAAAGCCCAGATTTGCCCAGATTCGATGAAATTTTGTACTGCCCCACGCATCTGACCGAGAACATCTGGATCTGATACTGCTTGAGCTAATATGTTGCTTAAATAAGGTAAATGTGCTGTTGCTATGTCCATATTTGTCTGCATCCCGATTAAAGTCATCTTGATTAATCTACCCTACTCAACGCTTCTTTTTCCTTAATTACAAGGAGAACTTTGTTGCTGAGAAGATTTTACCTGCATTACCACTAATGTCATATCATCACCGTTGCGATTGCCCAGACCAATGAACTGTTGTACTCTCTCAAAAAGATGCTCAAGAATACCTTGGGGGTGATGACCCTCTTGGCAAGCCCATTTAAAGGCCGTTACTAAATTATCTTCATCAAAGCGGTCACCATTTTTGTTAACTCCATCAGTAAAACCATCTGTGTAATAAATTATTGTATCCCCTGGAGCAAGTTGTATTTGAGCATCTTCATATTCTGATTCTGCGTCTAGCCCAATTAACATACCCAAGGTATCTAAGCGAATAATCGAACTACTAGCTGCGTGCCATAGCAACGGCGGGTTATGAGCAGCATTACTGTAGGCAAGAATCCCAGTTTTGGGGTTGTATTCAGAGTAAAATAAGGTGACAAATCGATGGGAATTTTCTAAATCCTCATACATAACCCGGTTTAAGTGCTGGAGGATTTTTGCTGGGGAGTTGCGGTTGAGGACTTCTGCCCTGAGCATTCCCCTGGTCATGGTCATTATTAATCCCGCAGGTACTCCTTTCCCCATCACGTCCCCAATGGTAATACTCCAAGGAACACATTGGGAAGACTGGGAACCATCTGGATTTTGCCTGATTTGGTCGTAATTAGCAGGGATAAAATCGTAGTAATCTCCCCCTACTCGGCTAGCAGTTTGGCAATTAGCGGCTAATTCTACCCCAGCAATTTGTGGGCATTTGCTAGGGAGTAGGTGGACTTGTATTTCTGAAGCGATTTCTAGTTCTCGGTCTAAGCGTTCTTTTTGCCGCAGTTCTACGGTTAAATCGTTATTAGCAATAGCCACAGCAGTTTGATCTGCCACTAGCTGAACTAACTTTCTGCGAGTGGAAGTCCAACTATAATCTTCGTTGCGACTAAAAACATATAAACGCCCTCTGTCTCTATTTTTTAGGAGAATGGGCGTACCAAAAAGCTTAACTTCTGGCTCTAGATAATTTTTGAGTTTTTCATCAAGATATTCAGCAAAGGGAAGGGGCAGTTTGTTTTCCCCTGGGCTGTTTTTGGCTTGTTTTTGTAGGGCATTGAAGTAAGCGATCGCCTTATCTAAGGCCAAGCTAATATCTTGACAACTATTGCTCTGCTGACAATGCAATAATTCTAGCCGCACTCTACCATTAGGCTTCAATAAAACCAAAGCCCCTCCTTCTGCATCCGTAACCCTTGCGGCCATCAGAGGTACAATTTCTAGAAATTGTTTTAAGTTATTGAAGCTACGGAGGGCAAACCCCAAGGAACTCAAGAGGTTTTGAACTTTGTGCTGCTCCCTAGAAAGGTCAGCTACTAATTCTTTTAAGGCCAAAATTGGTTGCGTGTCAGTAACAGCAACTTTTCGGTCATTATCTCCAGAGTACTGGCGACGTGGAATAGGGACAGCAGTCATCGCAAGGAATTTCGCAATTTTTTATAGGGGATTTTGCTCGATTTTTCCTTCAAAGGAGGCTCAAAAAACCAGATAGCTGGTATTTTCTATCAGGATAATTGATACTTGCTGATTATCTGGCAAGATGTACCAAACAACAGAGGGCCTCATCACCCTTAAGGAGTAAGCACAGTTATTGTAGCAACCACATTTTGGTTTTATGTGGCTTGAGGCTGGTAAATGATAGCGTTAAATGCCATTTTTGCCAATAGGTAAGTGGGGTTATTTTTTATTGGGGAGCGAAAAGGGGAAGAATGTACTTACTTGCTTTCCCCAGTTCATTTTTTCATTTCTGAGAGTGCATTTTTGGTCATCGCTGCGATCGCGCTGTCAGTTGCTTTAGGAAGATGGTAATATTTTCCCCCTGCTTGCTTAGCTAATTCCTTAGCAAAACCCGTAGAAACAAATTTATTTTCTGTATCAATTACTAGTATTTGCATTCCCAAAGCGTTGATTCTGGCAGCAATATCGAGTAATTCTGCTTTTATATCTGGTTTTTCATCTTCCGGTAAAGTATCTCCTAAAGAACGGGCTAAGGGGATATTTCCCCTACCATCAGTGATAGCCACAATCACCACTTGACCAATATCTCCTGACATTTGGGCATTAGTTCCCACATGAACTGCTTGGGTTAAGCCATGTGCCAAAGGAGAACCACCGCCACAGGGTAGTTGTTCTAATCGTCCTTTCGCTAGGGCAATGGAACGGGTGGGGGGCAGTAGAACTTCTGCCCTTTCACCCCGGAAAGGAATCAAGGCTACTTGATCACGATTTTCATAGGCTTCGGTTAAGAGGCGCAAGACGGCCCCTTTTGCTGATTGCATTCGGTTTAAGGCCATGGAACCGGAAGCATCTACTACGAATACAACTAAGGAACCAGCTTTCCTGACTAAACGCTTAGCCCGTAAATCACTTTGTTCTACGATAACTGTACGATCGGGGTGGCGTAGCCTCCTGGCTTTTTGATAGGGGGCAGCGGCACGGAGGGTTGCATCTACAGCGACTCGACGTACTTTTCCTTTCGGTAACATCGGTTTAATGTAGCGTCCCCGATCATCGGAAAAAATGACGCTGCGACTACCAGATTTTCCTTGACGCTGAGCCATTTGAGTAAAGTAAAGGACGCTAGGGTCGAGGATGACTCCTGCGGCATCAAAGAGAAATTCTTCTGGTATATCTGGGGGTTCTTGTTGTTCTTCTTCCTCTGGTTGCTCCTCCTGGTCTTCTTTTTCTTCATCAGGTTCTTGCTGATTTTCGTCTTGGTTTTGGGGCTGTGGTGGCGGAGGGGGTTGCTGTTCTTCTTCTGGAGGGGTTTGTATGACCGTAGAACGGGGTACAATCACTAATTCCACTGCCCGACGTAAATCTTCTGCTGTCACGTCGTTTCTCCCTTCTAAAGCGGCGGCGGCTTTCGCAACTCTAAGGGCGAATAGTTCGGCCCGATGCCCTTCTACTTCTCCCCTAACGGCTTCTTCCACTAGATAGGTTATTTGTTCTTTGCTGATATGAACATCTTTTAACCATTCTCTGGCGAGGATGATCTCTGTTTTGAGGTTATCCATATCCTCTTGATACTGACTGAGAAAATCTTGGGGAGAGTAGGTATAACCAATGGCTTGTTCTACGGCTTGGACTCGCTGATCTAAGGCTAAAACTCCATCGGCGGAAAGGGTAATGGCGATGCGGTCTAATAAATGTTCTCGTAGAGTACCTTCTTCTGGGTTATAAGTGGCGAGTAAAAGAGGCTTGCAAGGATGTTCAATACTAATACCTTCTCGTTCTACCCGATTGCATCCTTCGGTTAAAACTGTTAAAAGTTGGTTGGCAATTTGCTCATCAAGGAGGTTGATTTCGTCAATATAGAGTACTCCCCGATGGGCTTTAGCTAATAGTCCCGGCTGGAAGATGGGTTCCCCCTGTTGGACAGATTTTTCTACATCCACTGAACCTAAAAGACGATCTTCTGTGGTTCCTAAAGGAATTTGCACAAAGGGGGGCTGAATAATTTCTACTTCTTGGTCTGAAGGTTGAATTAAGTTTGTTCCTGAGAATTCTGCAACTGGTTTGAGGTTACAGTAAGACCCTTTAACCACTTCAATGGGAGGTAAAAGGGCGTGAATTGCCCTGGCCATGACTGATTTAGCCGTACCCCGACGACCGGCGATCGCAACTCCCCCTAATCCGGGATCTACTGCTGCTAGTAATAAAGCCAGTTTGATAGCATCTTGCCCCACTACAGCAGTGAGGGGAAAAGTTAAGTTAGCAGTCATAGTTTAAGTTATTAGTTACTAATGATCAACGCAACCCAAGGCAAGACCAATTTGTTGGGCGAGAGAATCAATTAACTCGATGTTTTCTTCCCTAACCTGGTAATCTTTTCTCCATTGCACAGAAAGAATTGCTTCTAGTTGCTTGCGGAAGAACACCGGGGCTGCAATATGAACTTTAAGGTCTGTACCTTGATAATGTTGACTGGTGGTGGCATTAGAGTCAACTAAAGACTCTATCCAAACTTGGAGTTGTCTTGCGTTGATAACTTTAGTTACTAAAGGATCTTGGACAAGGAAATCTGCTGCTAATTCACCATTGCTATATTTACCTTGAGTTGCTACTAAGCTTTGATTTTCTACAAGCTGCAAAATACAACCATCCCCTTGTAAACTTTCTCCTATAGCTGTGGCGATAGGTTCTAAGGTTGCTTCAATGGAGGTGGCAGTTTGGGCGATTTCACCAATTTTCATTAGTAAAGCAACTTGTTTGTTGGTACGGTGTCTTTCTAGGCGACGACCTCTCAATGTATCGTAGGTTTCAGCAGCATCTTGAACTACCAACCTTAAGGTTTGCGGGTCCCAAGGTTTGGTGATGTATTTGTATACTTGTCCAGAATTAATTGCATCAACCAAGTCTTCCACATCGCTAAATCCCGTTAAGATTATACGCATGGTATCAGGGAATTGGGGAACGGTTTTGCTTAAAAACTCTGTTCCTTTCATCTCCGGCATTCTTTGGTCAGAGATAATGACCGCAACTTCCCCTTGATTGGAAAGAACTTCTAAAGCTTCTACACCGCTATTGGCTTTATAAACCTGAAAGCTACGACGAAAAGTACGATAAAGCAAGTCTAAGTTATCTGGTTCGTCGTCTACCACCAGCATTTTCGGTTTTTTTCCTTTTTCCATTTCTTTAAGTAATTTGTTAATATCATTTGGGTTCATATCAATAAAATTAAATTAGCGCAACTGTCTGTGTATGTAAGATAAGGCTCACTTTAGTAGATTAACCCAAGACTTTGAAGATTGCTTTATCGACGATTGCTTCGTTATTGCATAATTTTATTATTTCATAGCCCAATGTTACAGCGATAGAGCTGATAAGGATAACTACCTAATCGATAAAATTGGCTATTGTCAATATTACACTGAGTTCCCTTAGTAATCTGGATACTAGGAGGAAAGCTTTCATCTAGAAATCCGGGAGCAATTAACCATAGATTGGTTGGGGAAACGGGTAGTTGAGATATTTTTTGCCAAAGTTTTTCCTGTTCGGAGGAATTGTTTAGGAAAACAAAGTTAGTTTCTCGATTTTCTGGTCTTGCGTCTTTTAAGGCTAAGGCATAACTTAGTCCTAGTGCCAGATCAAGGGAGTTATCGTAGGGAAAGACTATTAATACAGCTTCTGGAAATTGGTTGAAATGATTAGCTACGGCAGCAGGAACAAAAGGTTTTTGAAAGGCAAGGTTAAAGGTGACGAAAAGAGAACTGATGATGCCGATACAAGTAACAGAGAAAGGAAAGGTGTTTTGGGATTTCTTAGTAGTTAAACTTGCTGCTAGTAGGCACTCAAAAGCAGGAAAATAGATGAAACTGTAGCGAGGGACGACGGTAATATCTTTTTTTAAGCCATAAACTAGGGCGAGAAATTCTAGTAATACTATAGTTAGAAAGCAAGTAAGGGTAAAGGTGGAAATACTAAAGTGTTTCTGTTGTCGTAGTTGTCTGAATCCTCTCCAAGTTTGCCAAGCAATCCAAACACCAAAAGCGATGGTGAAAATGATACTAATAATTTGTATTTTTAAGGGTTGATTTTCTACTGGTAAAACAATAATTGTGGTTGACCAAGCGGCGATTATTTGTAATAAAGGCAGAATATGTTGGGGAGAAGGAAGCCAACTAGTTTTAGGACTGGTGAAGTGTTCTAAGAGGATGGGTAGCCAAGGGAAAAAGAAGGCAATTATTACTAAGACGGAGAGGCTTAAGGAAGCAAGATTAATTAGTTTTTCTTTTTTTGTTTTTGGTAAGTATAAAATTAAGCATAATAGGGTTATAATTTGGGCAATTAAGGCTAAGATGCCGAAATAATGAGTATATAAACTAAGGCTATTAACTCCAATCCAACTAAGCCAAACTAAAGGATTAAGCTGTTGTTTTTGGAGGTTTTGTTGTATTTTAATTAAACAAATTAATCCTAAAGTGATTAAAAACATAGGCAATGTATAATGCCTAGCTTCTTGGGAGAGATAAACAGCAAAAGGAGAAGTTGCCATTAAACCCGCTCCTACTAAACCAACTTGGCGGGAAAAGGCTAGGCGATTAAGGTAATAAACTGCCCCAATTTCTGCGACTCCAATTAAGGCAGAAAAAGCCCGTAATTTCCAAGTTAAGGATTGAGTTAAAGGTGATAAGAAAGTTAGCCAGCTATGGGTTAAACAGAAAAATAAAGGTGGATGGGTAGATTGTTGATGTAAATTATTGGCAATGGTGGCACAACTAATTTCAGGATTGAGTCTGAAGAGTGGAGATAAGTTATGGGGAGAGAAAAGGACATCAACAGGGACATTATTAAAGTTTTTCCCTAAACTAAATAAAGCAGTGATTACTTCATCTAGCCATAATGGTTTAAGGTCTAAATTGAAAAAACGTAAAACTGCTCCTAAGCCCAGAATTAATGTTAGTAACAAATAGTGCATTTGAAAACTGCTAACTGTTCCCGCTAAGGGTCTATTTTACGAATCAGGTCGCATAAGTTGAAGTAAAATCTTGATTCCCACATCATACCAAATGCTCTAAACTATTAAGTATTTAATTTACTTGTTGAAGACTAAAGGGGTAGATGGGGAGAGAAGTTATTAGGCATTGCTACTCTAAAATAAGCTAAAATCAGAACGCGCTTAATGGTAGCCCCGATTAGCAATTAGCAACTAGCCATAACTTAAAAAATGTCCCTAGACTCCGAGACAAATTCAATTATTGATTGGGATAATCTTTCTTTAGATTTAACCCAGAATCAATATAAGATACTGCGACAAAAGGCGATCACAGAGTTACGCCATACCTTACGTAAAGGACAACTTAGCTTAGCAGATTGGCAAAGTGGGGCTATGGCAGTGTCGGCAGTGCCTGGGGCAGGAAAATCTACTGGTATGGCAGTAGCCGCCGCGATCGCAGTGGCAAGACATCAACTGAATTCTCGCCATCAATTAATTGTGGTTACTTTTACCCGTTCGGCAGCAGCTAGTATTAAAGGGAAAATCCGGGATCGCCTGAAAAAGTTTCATCTGCCCCAAGGTGGTTTTGTTGTTAATACTCTACACGGTTTGGCACTGAATATTGCTACTCGCCATCCTGAATTATCAGGGTTGAATTTAGCAACAGCAACTATCGTCATTCCTACTCCTAGCCACCGCATCATTAGGGCTTGCGTGGAAAAATGGCTAGCCCGACATCCCTCCCAATATAAGCTTTTATTAGAAGGGGTGCAATTCGATGGGGAAGAAACAGAGAGGCTGCGTCGTCAATCAGTATTGCGGACAGAAGTGTTGCCCAACTTGGCTTATACAATTATTCATGAAGCAAAAAGTTCAGGACTGCTACCGCAACAATTATGGCAGTTGAGTCAGCAACAAGCAGATGGCTACAATATTTTAGGGATAGGGGCTGGGTTATATGAACAGTATCAACAAATTATGCGATCGCGGGATTTTGTTGATTATGATGATATGATTCTTGCGGCTTTGCAGGTTTTAGAGAACCCTGCTGTTCGGCAAATGTGGCAACAACAAGTCTTTGCTGTTTTTGAAGATGAGGCTCAAGATTCTAGCCCTTTGCAAGAAAAACTGCTTAAAATTCTGGCTACCGATGGCAATGGCACAAATCCGACTGTTAATCTTGTGCGGGTAGGAGATCCTAACCAAGCGATTAATTCAACTTTCACTCCTGCTGATCCTCTTTATTTTAACTGGTTCTGCGATACTTGCAAAGCTCAAAATAGCCTCTCAACCATGGATCAAGCGGGGCGCAGTAGCCAGATTATTATTGATGCGGCTAATTTTGTTCTTCATTGGGTAAATCGGGCTTGTCAGGTCAAAACTGCGGGGGAAGAAAGAGAAATGCTTCTTCCCCAATCCTTCCGTTTACAAAACATTCGTCCTGTAGATCCTGGAGATCCTCAACGGGATGCCAATCCTAAACCAGAGGGTGCAGGGTTGGAAATTTATACTCCTGTTGATATCTGCGAAACTGTAGACTTAATTGGTAAGAGGATTAAGGATTTATTTACCCAAAATCCACAAACCAACGCGGCTGTTTTGGTTAGAGAAAATCGTCAAGGGCGTTTTGTGGCCGAAAAACTGCACCATTTGCAAAAAGAACAGAATATTCCCATTTATGAAGTGGGGGAAGCAGAACGCCACTCCCATATTCCCATTGAAATCCTCAAATTACTCAAATTCTTAGATCGTCCCCATTCTCCAGATTATTTAAAAGGGGCTTTAGAAGTATTAGAGAAACGTAGTTTAGTCGCTACTCAAGACTTAAATGCTTTGGCAACCTTTCCGGAACAGTTCCTTTATCCTAGTTCTTTAGATCCTGCCCAAAAACCTCAAGTAGAACAAGCGAAGAAGTTTTGTTGCAACCTGCTTAAAGCCCGGTTGCAACTGCCCCACTACCAACTTATTTCTTTCCTTGCCCTCAGTTTGCAATATACAGGTTCAGAACTGGCTACGGCACAGAAGTTAGCAGAAAGGATTAGTAAGGAAACTGTGGGTAAGAGTTCTTTGCAAACAACTTTAGAAGTGTTAGGAGAAATCGTTAACTCAGAACAGTTTGAAGCCGTAGGAGAAGAAAGCGAGGATCAATATACGAAAAAAGGGCAGTTAACTATTATCACCATGCACAAAGCAAAGGGTTTAGATTGGGATTATGTTTTCCTACCCTTCTTACACGAAGACTCTATTCCTGGTAAACCCTGGGTTCCCAATGCCGCTAAATTCTTGGGTAACTTTACTTTAGCAGAAGTCGCCCGCGCCCAAATTCGTGCCGGGGTACACAGCCAACACCTCCAACCAGATTTACCCCTGAATTTGCCCCAACCAGAACAAGCTTGGCAAGAAGCAGGCTATTTAAAGAAAGCTGAAGAGTTTCGCCTTTTATATGTTGCTATGACGAGGGCAAAACGTTTGTTATGGATGTCTGCTGCCCAAGAAGGGCCTTTTCGTTGGAATACTTTCCGCAGTTTCCAAGCAACCAATTTTCAAAGTAAGAATCCTTGTCCGGTTATTCCAGCTTTAAAGCAAAAGTTTCCTAATTCTGTTCAATGAGTAGAAAAGCAAGGTGTATAGAACAACTAAATTAATAAGTTTAAAATGGTTTTTCTTCAAGGCAGTTTCGTTGAGGAGTTAAAAGTTGATTGAAAACTGCTTTTCAGGGCGCACCTTTTCCACCATGTACAGAATACCATGTCAAGGACGCTTTGCAACAGCTCAAAACTACTTTTAAGCCCATTTAATTTAATTGGCAAGATTACATAAGCAATAATTCAATTGCATTCAGTTGGTGATTAAATATTCTAAATTTACATAACTTCAACTAAAAAAATGTCAAGCCCAAAAAATTCTTGCAAAGGTCGCATTTACGTGGTTTAATGGGAAAATTAAAAAATCATTCTCTCCCCTTGCGGCCAAAATTAAAAGTAGGTTTCTACAAGCTTGATAAACCGTTGATTGAGATGTGATTTTAAGAGAAATTATAGCTATTTAAAATTTTTGGTTGCACAAATTTTGAGGCAATCTTAAAAGTTTTTTTGACCAATTTCTCTTTTTGTGGTATAGAAACTTTTTCTCTGAAGATTGTATATATGCGATGCAATCCCCTTGTACAGGCTTACAATCTTTTTTTCCAAGACACATTAATTATCAGACAATCTATCTAACTGATCATTGATCATTGATAACTGTAAGACTTATGCCAGATATCACCCCAATCTTCCCTCTACCTACCATCTTGCTGCAAATATTGCTGCTGTTGGTCACTATTGCCATTGAAGCACTATTGCTACACAACAGACTGCTGATGAGTCGCAAAACTAGTGTGGAATATTCCATTTCTCTGAACTTATTTTCCACAGCCTTTTGTTGGATGATTTTTCTCTATACCCAAGCCGCTTTAACACCAAGAACTCAAATTAAGCTCATCAACTACGTTTTTTTCAACCGCTCCCTCATTGAACAAACTGCCTATGAAGAGATTAATCAAATACTCCTCATTATAGGGGTAGTAAGTTTCTTCGTTATTTGTTTAATTGAATACAAGCTTGTTGATATACTACAAGCGATATTAGAGCCAGAAAGTCTGCAAAAAGACAGTGCTGGAGATGCCCCCCTTTCTTTAATGGAAGCAAATCGCAAAAATAGAGCCAAAAGACGGCTTGATAACCGTAAACTCAACACTGTCTTTCTTGCCAATGCTCTAAGTACCCTTGCGGGGGCCGCACTTATCTTAATTGCCACTTTTTAAAACTTTTTTTGAGGGAAGAGTGAAGAACATAGCAAGTAATGTCGGTAAAAGCTTTAACCAAACTTTTAGGCAAGTTAGAACTCAACTAACTCCTCCTAATGCCTATTCTTGGCAAACTCTGATTTGGCTGAGTGTATTTTCTGTAGCTATGGCTTGGATAGCTACAGATTGGGCGCGGGGTTTTATCTCTATTTTCGGTTGGCTATTTTTAATCACAGGTTTTAGTTGGGCTGCCAAGGAAAATTCCATACCCTTATGGCCTTGGATTACAGGAGCGCTAATTTGTTTTTGGATTTTTGGTAGTGCTAATGTTGAGGAGCGAGAAAGTCTTCCTAGTTTGGCGATAGTTTGTTGGCCTTTAATTTCAGCTTTGGTGATTATTTTTGGTAAAAGTATTAATACGGATTTTAGACCGAAAACTCCCTCTAAAGCAGAACGCCAAAATTTAATCATTTTGGTAGGAACTCAACTTCTGTTGAGTTGTTGGCTACAATTTTATTTCTTAACCCAAGAATGGGTGAATGAATATCCTAGTCTGATCGCCGATGATTTTACTAACAGCGACTTTGTCGTTAAGCTCGATGTCCCAGGAAGAAGTTATCCCCGTGCTGTAGAAATTCTTAACTTAATTGGTCAAAAAATAGAAACTCAATTAGACGGGACTCCCTGGACTCAAGTAGAACAATGGTTATTAGAAGAAGGTAGACAAGAAAGATTACTAGTCCTTAAAGAGGAAGTTTTTACTGAAGAAGAAATAGCTGAAGTACCAGAAGATCAATTTTGGCAGTTTAATTCTGTTGCTTCTACTGAAGGAGCAGGATATGACTTAAAACTAGAAGCTAATTGGGAAGGGCCAGGTTCTCAGCGGGAATTTTATAATAGTGAGAAGAGTTGTCTGATTACACCCACTTTTTCCACCCAACGCGCCCTTAGTGTTGGTAGAGTTGAATGCGATGAAGCTGCCACTGAAAAGGAGAAACAACCGGAGATATGAATGTCGTCAGGATCTGGACAATTGCAGCTAATGGCTTTCGGGAAGTTATTCGCGATCGCATCTTTTATATTATTGGCTTTTTTACTTTAGTTTTAATTATTGCCCTGCGTCTATTGCCGGAAGTCGCTTTAAGTGCGGATAAAAAAATCTTTTTGGATTTTGGTTTAGGGGCAATTGGTTTTTTGAGTGCCTTGGTAGCTATTTTTGTTGGTACGGGGTTGGTTAATAAAGAGATTGAAAAGCGTACAGTTTTAGTTTTAATTCCTAAGCCTCTAACTAGGGCAGAATTGATTGTGGGCAAGCACTTAGGCTTGGTTGCTGTATTAGCTACACTAGTTGCGGTGATGACAGCAATTTACTTAAGCTTACTAGGTCTATCACAGATTTATTACCCAACAGGAACTATTTTAATATCTTTGCTTTATCTGCTCATAGAATTGGGCTTAATCATTGCTGTGGCGTTGATGTTCGGTGTTTTGACTAGTTCTATATTAGGAACCCTGCTTACTTTTGGGGTTTATCTGATGGGACATTTTAGTCAAGATTTAGTAGAATTAAGTAAGATTACTGAAAATCCTGGCATTGAGCTTTTGACTCAAGCTCTTTATCTAATAATCCCGGATTTATCAAGGTTGAATCTAAGGGATGAAGCAGTTTACGGCTTGCTTCCTGCCCCTGTTACCCTCTGGAGTAATGCTTTGTATGGAATAATCTATACAGTGTTATTACTAGCAATTACTATCTTTATTTTCTCTCGTCGTGAGTTTTAATTAGTAACAAAGATAAAATTCCTTTGGTAAAACAGATATCCTAGAAACTAAGAGCAAAAAAAATCCTGCCACAGACATCCTTATGATGCTGCAAAATTCTTTGTTGAATTTCCCAGAAAAACAACAAAATAGTAGTTTAATTCACTTTCAGCAACAACTGCAATACCAAGAAGTGATAAATTTGTTGCTACACAAAATGAGTGAAACTCCTGTTGTTGAAGATATTTTACAAACGGCAGTTAATCTTTTGCAAGAGGCTTTAGGAGTAAGTCGTTGTTTGATTTTTCGTCCCCTCTCTCCAGAAAATCCCGCAGAAGTTAGTTATGTTTTGGAAGCTACAGAGGAAGAGGAAAGTTTAATTGGCTTTACTAGCGCTTTTTATAGCTATTATTATCCTTCTCTTAAGCAAGGCGAAGGGATTATCTTAAATAGAATTGAGCCACACTTAGCAGCCCCTGTACAAGAAGCAGCCAGCAAACTTAACTTCCATTCAGCTTTGGTTATACCTATTATTTATCAACAACAATATTTAGGGGGAATTGCTTTTCACGATTGTCAACAAGAGTATCAATGGACAGAAGCAGAAATCAATTTAGGTACGATAGTAGCTAGCCAAATAGCCATAACCCTAAACCAAGCCCAACAACAAATTCGTCTTCGGGAATTAGAAGCAGAAAATCAAACTAAAACAGCTTTCCTTGATCATACTAGCCATGAACTTCGCACCCCTTTAACAGGTATTTTAGGCTTTTCTCGTGTTTTAATAGACCAACTCTATGGTCCTTTAAATGATAAACAACTTCAGTATCTCCAAGGTATTTTTTCCTGTGGTGAACATTTACTTTCTCTAATCAACGACTTACTAGATTTATCTAAAGTGGATGCAGATAGAGAAGAACTTTATTGGGAAAATATACCAGTAGAAGAGTTATGTCTTGCAACGCTTTCTTTAGTGCAGGAAAAAGCCAAAGAAGAAGGGCTAGAATTATTATTGGAAATTGAGCCAGGAATTACTACCTGTAAAGCCGACCAGAGGCGATTAAAACAGATTTTGGTTAATTTACTATCTAATGCGGTTAAGTTCACTGAATCTGGCTCTATAACCCTGAAAGTGGCGAGAAACGAGCAAGGGATGATCTTTTCAGTAATTGATACCGGTATTGGCATCAGCGAAACCAATCAAAAGAAACTTTTCCAACCCTTTACTCAAATCGAAAGTCACCTCAACCGCAAACATAAAGGTACAGGTTTAGGTTTAGCTTTATCCAGAAAGTTAGCTAGACTTCACGGCGGTGATATTACCCTCTCTTCTCAACCAGGGCAAGGTAGTTGCTTTGCTGTTAGTTTGCCGTTACAACAGGATAAGTAATCAGTAAGGAATATGTGATTTAATCTTAACTATTTGCTATTGTTTCTTTTCATCTCACTCTAAAGTTTTTATATGAATAAATTAGCACAATTAAGAAACATTTTTATCGAAATGGAAGCGGCATTGATTGCCTACTCTGGAGGTATTGATAGTACTTTGGTCGCTAAAGTTGCTCAGGATGTTTTAGGGAATCGCGCTTTAGCGATTACGGCAGTATCTCCTTCTTTGTTACCAGAAGAATTGGAAGATGCTAAGTTACAAGCAGCAGAAATTGGTATTCGCCACGAGTTGGTAGATACCAACGAGATGGATAATCCTGATTACACTGCTAACCCCGTTAACCGCTGTTATTTTTGCAAAAGTGAACTTCACGATACCCTTAAACCCATTGCCCTAGAAAGGGGTTATCCTTATGTTATTGATGGGGTGAATGGTGATGATCTCAGAGATTATCGCCCCGGCATCCAAGCCGCTAAAGAAAGAGGGGCGCGATCGCCTTTAGCAGAAATTAGTATTACCAAAGCAGAAGTACGGCAGCTTTCTCAACAATTGGGTTTACCTTGGTGGAATAAACCCGCCCAACCTTGTTTAAGTTCCCGTTTTCCTTATGGAGAAGAAATTACTGTGGAGAAATTACAAAGAGTTGGTAGGGCTGAAGTTTACCTGCGGCGTAGAGGATGGCAAAATCTGCGAGTACGTTCAGTTGGTGATGTCGCCAGGATTGAATTGCCCCCGGAACAAATTAAGGAGTTTGTTTTAACTACAGATTTACCAACTTTAACTAAAGCTTTTCAAGGCTACGGGTTTATCTACGTTACTTTAGACTTGGAAGGTTACAGCAGCGGTAAGTTAAATCGGGTTTTAGATAGTGCCAAGGTTTAATTAATTAATCATCAGGTCTTGTATTTTTCTCCCTTGACATGATATTATGTACATGGTGGAAAAGGTGCGTCCTGAAAAGCCGTTTCCCAAACTATTTTTGCCCTTCAGTTATCTTTAAGCTCAAAAACTAATGATTAGTTTTGTTTAAAGTGTTTAATTTTTAGCCACAGTTTATACAATGGGAAAAGTTACTCACTAACTTAGTACCATGCAAGACTTCCCTAAATTGCAAGAAGGTAATTATCAAATACTTTCAGAATTAGGTCACAATAGTTTAGGAGGCAGAGTAACCTATCTCGCTAACCAAGTAGCTACTAATGTTCAGGTTGTTATTAAGCAATTTCAATTTGCCAAATTGGGTGCTAATTGGCAAGAATACGAAACTTACGAACAGGAATTAAAGATGCTGCGGAGTCTTAATCATCCCAGCATTCCTCGTTACTTAGATTCCTTTTCTACACTTCAAGGTTTTTGTTTAGTACAAGAATACATTGAAGCTGTCCCTTTAACCATATCAAGAAATTGGACACCGGATGGAATAAGACAACTTGCCCTTTCTATTTTAGATATTCTTATTTATTTGCAACAACAACAACCTTGCATTATTCATCGGGATTTAAAACCAGAAAATATTTTAATTGATGAAGAAGAGAAAGTTTATTTAGTAGACTTTGGTTTTGCCCGAAGTGGTGGGGGAGAAGTTGCCGTTAGTAGCGTGGTGAAAGGTACTTTAGGATTCATGCCACCGGAACAACTTTTTAACCGCCAGTTAACCAAATCTGCTGATTTATACGGTTTGGGAATGACGTTGATTTGTTTATTAACAGGGACAAATTCTGCTGCGGTAGGCAGCTTAATTGATGCTAATTATCATACTCATTTCCGTCACCTTGTACCATCAGGGGCGAATGGTTGGTTAAACTGGTTAGAGACATTAGTAGAACCAAATCCTCAAGAACGTTTTGCTGATGCTAAAACAGCGAAAGAAGCATTAGAAGAAATTGATCTAACTCGCTTACCGAAACTGAGGTTAAGTGAAAGACATCTAGAGATTGAAGCAAAGAAATGGGGAGAGAAAGTTACAGCAACTTTAGAAATTAGTAATCCCATTCCTGACACTCTACTTTCTGGACATTGGGAAGTTATAGCCCATAATAGTGATCCACCTCATACTCCCTATGATCATAGTTGGATTAATATTCATCCTCTTAAGTTTTCTAGTAATCAGCAAACCTGTGAAATTGAAGTTGACACCAGTAAGTTGTTGGCTGGAGAAAGTTATAAGCGGCAGCTAGTCTTACATAGCAATGCAGCAGAAGATAGTCGAGTAGTCGATTTAGAGGTTAAAACACCACCTTTACCTAAATTGCCGCACCTTCATTATCCCTCTTTAATGCTAGTTGCTGGAGTTTATTTTATAGCAGCATTAATATTTTCTATTGTATTTGTTGAAAAATTAGAAAATCCCTTTTTATCTCAACTTATTTCAGTCAAGGACTTTTCTTTAAAATGGTTGATTTTCTTCTCTGCCTTCGGCATATTAGCAGGGACTCCTGTTAGTGACAGATTATTCAAAATAGCTACTCCTAAAAATATACAAACTTTTGCTATTCAAGCAAGATACGGAGCAATTTCAGGTTTATTTATCGGCTTTAGTATAGTTATTGTATCAGACCTTCTTCTTTTGTCTTATTATTTACGAAGTACAATTATGGTATTTTCGACCTTTTTGGGGGTAATTGCTTTTACCTATAGAAAGGTAAGTTTTCAAGAAAAAGCAGTTGATAAATATACGAAGTTAATAGCCTTGTATTTAGCTATAGCTATAGGACTTTTACTAATATATGCTTATACAATTCATCCTAAAGGAGTTACAGATGGTTTGAGTATCTTTAGTTTAGGTATTTTTCTCTCTTTACCAAGTTTATATCTTGGCTACAAAATTCTAAAAAACGCTTGGGAAAAGAATATAAATTCAGGATTCTCTTCTATACAAGCTAGTCATATCAGTTTGTTGACTGCTGGTTTAGCAGCAAGTATTGGTGCTGCTATCACAGCTATTTATTACTACAATAATCAAAAATCACTATCTAATACAATCTATTATTATGATTATATTGAAAGTTCTGAATTTCCGTTAGGGCCATTAATTGCCATTATTGCTATAGCCAGTGTTTGTCTTATTACTCATAGCATTATACTTCTTATAAGTGTTATCTCTAAGCAACGTTATGTTAAAAGAATAGTTGCTCAATATCAAGTGAAGGAAGGGCAACTTATTAAGCCTTAAAGTTTCGTAATTACCAATTATAAATCGATTGGTAACTGTCTGGGCAAATTAGTCTATTATTTTCTAAACTAGGCATTTCAGTTGGTAAAGGTTGATGAGGTAAGATTTCGCACATAACTGAGCTAGTTTTCGCTACTTCACTACTATTAGTAAAAATAGCAACTGAAAGTAAATAACTACTAACATTGTTTCTCCTAGCTTGAGCTATTGTAAGTATCTGTTCAACTCCGCCTTGAGGTTGAACTTCTTTTGGTTGCATTGGTACTAGAATCCGATAGCTATATTTGTGGCTATCTCTAGCTTTTGCTATAGCTGATTTTAAATTAGTATGATATTCCAAGGCTAAGTCTTTACTAATTTTTGGTACAATCTCTTCTTCAATTTTTTCAGTGGGACTCAATGAGTAATAAATATCAGGATATCGCTTTCTATTGTTAAAAAGTTTGACTATCCGTTTTCTAGAAAAAGTATATTCTAGATCATGCCAACAGTTTGACTCAAAAAAGCTACCATCACAAAAGCTATATGCAGGAATAAGTAAAAGAGTAGCTACATTACTATAAAGAAAAATCCTAACTAAAAAACCTAAAAAGGTATAACCTTTTGCTTTCTCTTGATTAACTTGCTCATGATTAGACATGATTTTAATTAAGAATCGCTATATTCACTGTTTAAATTCTAGCTAAAGTTTATAGAATAGGAGAAGTTTCTCATCAATTTTGCAAAATGGCAGACTTCCCTGACTTTACTAACTACGGCTATCAAATACTCTCAGAATTAGGACATAATCGTGCTGGGGGCAGAGTCACCTATTTAGCCAAAGAAATTAATACCGGAATTTCTGTCGTTATTAAACAGTTTCAATTTGCTCAAACTAGCAACACTTGGTCAGATTATCATGCTTATGAAAGAGAAATTGCTGTCCTGAAAAAAATTAATCATCCGCAAATTCCTCGCTACCTTGACTCTTTTCCTACTGTTAGTGGTTTTTGCTTGTTGCAAGAATATAAAAATGCCCCTTCTTTAGTGAAGCAAACTCAATTATCACCTCAACAGGTAAAACAGATTGCGATCGCAGTTTTAGATATTCTGCAATACTTACATAACCAAGTTCCCCCAATTATTCACCGGGATTTGAAACCAGAGAATATTTTAGTAGATAAAGATTTGAAAGTTAATTTAGTAGACTTTGGTTTTGCCCGGTTAGGAGGAGGAGAAGTTGCTGTTAGTAGTGTGGTCAAAGGTACATTAGGTTTTATGCCCCCAGAACAAATGTTTAACCGCCAAATTACTCCCGCTTCGGATCTTTATAGTTTGGGGGCAACGTTAATTTGTTTGCTTACTGGCACTCCTTCTACAGAAGTGGGTAACTTAATGGATGAAACCGGAAAAATTAACTTTATCAAGCAAGTTCCTCACCTTAGTTTTGAGTTTATTGATTGGTTGCAAAAAATGGTTGCACCTCTGCCTCAAGAGCGCTATAGTAGTGCAGAAGTAGCTTTAAATGCTCTGATTACTTTGCAAGTTTTACGTCCCCAAGAATCGATTGGAAAGCTTAAATTTGTAACGACTTTAGCTTTAGTAATTGCCGGGCTTGTTATAGTTATAGATACTCCTTTGTCAAGAAAACAACAGCTTGGTGTAGCCGAATTAAATCCTTCAGCAGTGAAAATGTATACTCAAATGGGATCAGCTTTAGATGGTGCAGGGGAAGAATTAAAATCTGTACCTCTTAATGTTGAACAAGTTTACTTCACAGTAAAAATGGATGATGTAACTAGTTCTAGTAGTGAGAGTGTTTGTCAACTTTTTGATAGTGAAGGAAAATTGGTAGGGATGGGAAATACTGAATTATTTGGTGAACAAGGAAGTTTAGAAACTTTCTGTGCCTATCAATTTTCTCCCGAAACAGCTAAACCAGGGCAATGGCAGTTTAATTTTGCTGTTGATGGGAAAGTGGTAGTCAAGAAAAATATTACCGTAGTTAATTAATAGAATTGGCTTATTAGTAATTTTTTAAAGGTAAGAATCAATGAAGAGTAAAAATAGTTATAGAAAAGGCTTTTTAGGAGCGCACCTTTTCCACCATGTACATAATATCATGTCAAGGAGCAACAAAACAAGTCTTTTAAAAAGAAATTCTTGCCCTAATTATCTCATTCTAGATTCGGCTTATTGAAAGATGGGAAAACTGCTTTACTTGATAGTCTCATAACCTTCAGGACAAACCAACTTATCCTCAACTATTTTTGGCATTATTGTTGGTAAAGCTTGATTCGGTTTTATTTTACACAAAACTGCTATTGTCTTATCTGTTTCAGCAGAAGCGTTAGGAATAGCAACAACTGAACCTAAATAACTACTGAGATTTGCTTTCTTCGCTTGTCCAATATTAACTATCTGTTGAAATTCATATTGAGGTGCAAGCTCTTGAGGCTCCATCGGTGTTACAATTTGATAGCTGTAATCCACAGTATCTTTATACCTTTCTAAAGCTAATCCCGATAAATCAATGGAAAACTGGTTGTTCCTTGCATAATAAGTTTGTTGGGCAAGATTAACTGAATTGATCTTCGTCTTAGCTTCTGATTGTTTATCCTCATCAGTAGAGTTGTTCTGGATACATAAAAAACAATTTGGATCAAACTTTTGAAAAGGAAGCAGTAAAGTAGTTAGCACACTGCTATAAAGAAAAACTCTGACTAAGAAGCCAGGGAAAGTAAAACCTTTTATGCTTTGTTGCTTAATTTGCTTATATTTAGACATTAAACATTTATCATTTACCTAATTTAGTATGCAACAACGGCAAGCCGTACAATTAGCTAATGATTGCCGGATCACTACATTCAATGTTTCAATTCTAACCAAAGTTTATACAATAGGGAAAGTTGCTACCCAATTTGGTAAAATGGCAGACTTCCCTGAATTAAAAGACTATAAGATTCTGCAAGAGTTAGGACACAATAGTTTAGGGGGGCGAGTAACTTATCTTGCTAACCAGGTAGCTAATAACCAGAAGGTTGTTATCAAACAGTTTCAGTTTGCCCAACTGGGGGCTAATTGGCAAGAATATGAAACCTACGAACAAGAATTAAATATGCTGCGGAATCTCAACCATCCCAGCATTCCTCATTACTTAGATTCTTTCTCTACTCCCCAAGGTTTCTGTTTAGTACAAGAATACATCGAAGCAGTTCCTTTAACCACACCGAAAAGTTGGACATCGGATAGTATTAGACAACTCGCCTTGGCTGTTTTAGATATTCTTATTTATTTGCAACAACAGCAACCTGGTATTATTCATCGGGATTTAAAACCAGAGAATATCTTAATAGATGTAGAAGAGAAAGTTTATTTAGTAGACTTTGGTTTTGCCGGTAGTGGAGGGGGAGAAGTCGCCGTTAGTAGTGTGGTGAAAGGTACATTAGGCTTTATGCCACCGGAACAACTTTTTAACCGCCAGTTAACCGAATCTGCTGATTTATATGGTTTAGGAATGACGTTGATTTGTTTGTTAACGGGGACTAATTCTGCAAGCATAGGAAATTTAATTGATGCTAACTATTATGTTCATTTTCGTCACATAGTACCATCGGGGGCCAATGCTTGGTTAAATTGGTTAGAGAATTTGGTAGAAGCGAATCCTCAAGACCGTTTCGCTAATGCAACTGAAGCTAAGGAAGCATTAGAAGAAATCGATTTAAGTCGCTTACCGAAATTGAGGTTAAGTAAGGAAAAGTTAGAGTTTAAAGCAAACAGATGGGGGAAAAAGATTGAAGCAAGTTTAGATATTACTAATCCCATTCCTGACACTTTACTTTCTGGGCGTTGGGAAGTTGCTGCCCATAAGAGTGATCCACCCCATAGCCCTTATAAACACAGTTGGATTAATATTCATCCTCTTAAGTTTTCTAGTAATCAACAAAC
This sequence comes from uncultured cyanobacterium, assembly GCA_963793425.1. Lineage (GTDB taxonomy): Bacteria > Cyanobacteriota > Cyanobacteriia > Cyanobacteriales > CAWCAG01 > CAWCAG01. The sequence continues at coordinate 165,516 of CAWCAG010000007.1, forward strand.
TTGTCAAATTGAAGTCGATACCAGTAAGTTATTAGCTAATAGAATTTATCAACGGCAACTAATTTTACATAGCAATGCAGGAGAAGATAGTCGAGTAGTTGATTTAGAAGTTAAAACACTACCTTTACCTAAATCACCTCGTATTCATTATCTTTCTTTAATACTAGTCGCTGGTGTTTATTTTCTAGCGGTATTGCTATGTAGCCAATTTCTTCTGAATGCAGATGCTTTTGTTGAAAACTTTTCTTTAAATTTGCTATTTTTGCTATTTGGTTGGGGTATCTTATGGGGAACTCCTATTAATGATAAATTGCTATCTATAACGAACAAGAATGTTCATTTAAGATTTGCTATGGGGGCATTGATAGGAACTATTTTTGCTTTATTGATAGTATTCTATATCCCATTCTTGCTCGCAACTATAACTTTTTCTAGTTTTGTTTTAATGGGAGTAAGCGCTTTCCCTAGTGAAGAGGTGAACACAAAGAAAGCTTCTATTAATAATAGAAAGAAATTAATCTGGTTGTTATTGCTTCTTTTGGGGGGATACGTATTAACCGTTTTGGGGTTAAGTATATATCCGATAGAATTTATTGCCTACTCCTCAAACTCACAAAATGTATATGAGGGTTCTATTTTTTCCTACATTTGGCAAAAACTCGAAGTAATATGGCCCTACATTTGGCAAGGATGTGGAATGATAATAGTCTTTTTTGCTAGTGTTTGCTTCAGTTACGTAATTTCAAAAAATGCTAAAGACAAACATATATTACAACTCGGCATTTCTGACAGTGAAGCCCATTCTCTTAGTTTTCTAACTGCTGGTTTAGGAGCAAGTATTGGTGCAGTAATTGTGGCTATTTATTGTCTCACCAATCAAGCTATACTTTCTAATCTCAACTTACAACAGCAATTAGTTATTATTACTTTAGCCAGTATTCCTATGATTGCCCATGCTAGCTTGCTCAGTAAATTTATTATTTTTAAACCACGCCATATCAAAAGAATAATTACCAACTATAAAAATCAAAAAGAACAATTAATCAAGCCTTAAAACTTAAATAATTCACAATTCAGTAGCTAACTAACCAACTTGAAAAACCTGTTCTGCTGTTAAAGTAAATTGTGGGAAAGTTGGAGAAATAATTGTTTCATCACCTCGAAACTGACTGACGTAATATTCTCCTTCAATTAGTTGATATACAGATAAAGTTGCTTGTTTAGGATTACCAATAAAATTCCTTCCTCCCAGGGCTGCATAATCAACAATCCAATATTCAGCAATACCCATCTCCTCATAATCTGCCCGCTTTTTAAAGTAATCATTGCGCCAGTTTGTACTCACAACCTCAACAACAAGCTTCACAGATTGAGCATTTTCAATAATTGATTCTTTTTCCCAACGAGGTTCAAGGGGAACTTCATTTTGATCGATAATAATAATATCGGGTTCGTAACCGTTACCATTAACTGATTTAACTATAGATTCTCTCGGAATTGTCCAAACCCCTCGCTTGCCCATAGCAATAATGGTAAGGATTAATTCTTCAATCAGAAATCCGGTGACATTAGAATGCTTTCCCGTTGGTTTAGGCATTTCAACAATAATCCCCTCATAAAGTTCGTAACGCCCGCTTTCGTTGGGATACCAGGTAATAAATTCTTCAAAGGTAGTAGGTTTAGTTAAAGATTGAACCATAGCATTTCCCGTAGAGGAATTATTTTAAATTTTAGCCTAGGTGCAAACGGTGGTCGCTTAAAACCATCTGTAAAATCAAAGGCAATTTAGCTATTAAAAACATCACTAGCTGCGGCAATACCTGCCCCTGGGGTTATCTCTTTGCCTAACTCTGGCAAAACTGCTTCTAAAGCAGCAATAACTGTGAGGATATCGCGATCGCCAGCAAAACCAAGATGCCCAATCCGGAAGATTTTCCCTTTTAAATGGTTTTGCCCGCCCGCTAGTTCAATATTAAACCGCTTCTTCAGCAATCCTCGAATTGCTTCAGATTCCACAGGATGAGGCGAAATTGCTGTGACAGCAGGGCTAGCTGCAGTTTCCTTGGCAAACAGAGTCAAACCCAAAGCTTTTATTGCTTCACGAGTCGCTTTTCCTAAACGTTGATGTCGCCGGAAAATATTTTCTAACCCTTCTGCTTGCATCATCTCCAAAGCCACCCGGAGTCCAAACATTAAGTTTACCGGAGGTGTAAAGGGGCTACTATCTTGTGCCGCAAAATCTCTGTACTTACCTAAATCAAGGTAAAAACGGGGAAACTTAGCTAATTTATAAGCTGCCCAAGCTTTAGGGCTAACAGATACCAAACCCAAGCCAGGGGGAATCATATAACCTTTTTGGGAACCAGAAACAACCACATCCAAACCCCACTCATCTACAGGTAGATTGCAAGTTCCTAGGCTGGTGACAGCATCAACAATCACTAAACTGTATCCAACTTCCTTAACGTACTTAGCAATAGTTTCTAGGTCATTGAGAACCCCTGTAGAGGTTTCGGAATGGGTAACAATCACCGCCTTAATTTTTGGATCTTTCTCTAAACAAACACGAAACTCCTCTGGATCAAGAGGTTGCCCCCACTCCGCCGCAACTTTCGTCACCTGTAAGCCAAAAATCTCGCACAAATCTACCCAGCGATCGCCAAACTTCCCATTACAACCAACCAAAACGCCATCGCCAGGACTAAGAAAATTAATAATCCCAGCTTCGGTTGCCCCCGTACCACTTACAGTTAGGGGCAAAACATCATTTTCAGTTTGATGTAACCACTTCAGCCCCGCCGTTATCTCGGCGCTAAGTTGATTGTATTCCGAACTACGATGGCTAATCGGTTGTTGCGCGATCGCCCCCAAAACCTTCTCCGGTACAGGAGTAGGCCCCGGAATCATTAACATTGGTTTATTGTTCATTAATGAAGAAAAGGTAACGGGGTAACAGGGAGACAAAGCATCACTGATCATTGATCATTGACCATTGACCATTGACCTCAGCCAACATTATTTCTTTTTTCTGGCAAAGGAATAACCTCCAATAACTCCTCCCTTCTAGAAACTGTATGATTAAGCGACCAACGAGATTCATAGGGCAAGTCAAAATGCTGACAAGTACTTTCGATCTGCTTTTGCTGTGCCAAGGCTTTACGAATTAGAATAATTAGTTGCTGAACTTGCTTTTTCACCGCAGGATTTTCATTAGCGGCAAAAGAACTTTGCCTTTCTAAAAGTTGCAGCAGTAATTCATAATGAACATGAGAAGGAAGAGGTATTGGTTCCATGGGAGTTGATTATCATCAAAAGTAGAGTGGATCGGCATCATCGCAATCTAATGCTTCTTTTTGCCTACTAATAGTAGGTTTGTCTTGATATGGGGGTTAGTCACCTGGAAACAAAGACCTAATAGCTTTTTGAGGGTCTGGATTCCTTAAGAGTGATTCACCGATCAAAACAGCATCAGCACCAGCTTCTTTCACTAAATCAAGATCCACTGATGTGTGCAGCCCTGACTCGCTAACTACTTGAATGTTTCTTTCCTGCAAAGTTTCCCTCCGCAATTCCAGAATTTTACAAGTTGTTTGCAGATCAACCGAGAATTTTTTCAAATCGCGATTATTTATACCTACTAGCGTAACCCCTTCTAAGGGTAATACACGATCTAATTCCGCGAGGGTATGTACCTCTATGAGGGGAGTCATGCCCAATTTCTGGGCAATTTTAACAAAATATTGTAAATCTTGGTCGCTTAACACCGCCGCAATCAACAAAACCGCGTCAGCACCTTTGCTACGGGCTAAATAAATTTGGTAGGGATAAATGATGAATTCTTTACATAACAAAGGTAAGTCTACTGCTTCTCTAACCTTGGCTAGATTTTCAAAACTGCCTTGAAAGAATTTTTGATCGGTTAATACTGACAAACAAGTTGCCCCAGCTTGTTGATAAGCTTTAGCGATCGCTACTGGATCAAAATCTTCTCGAATTACTCCTTTACTAGGAGAAGCTTTTTTCACTTCCGCAATTAAAGCCGGTTGAGTTTTGCTTTGTTGCAAAGCCCCTAAAAAATCGCGAGGAGGTTCAACTTTCTCTACTAATTTACATAATTTTAATAAAGGGGTGGAATCGCGCAAACGTTCAACTTCTTGTTCTTTATGCCAAACAATTTCCTCAAGAATATTATCAGGTTCAGCATCTGGTAAAGCCACCTGATAGCGCAATATACTAACATTAATTCCAGGACTGGGGGGTCTACGTCTTATTTGCATTTTTGCTAATGGCTAGTTGCTAGTTGTTACGGCGAACAGAGAACAAGGAAAGGGGAACACTAAAATATCTTCATTCCCCAAATTACTGATCAATGATCAATGATCATTGATTAAACTGCCCGTTTATAAGCTTCATCCAAAACCTCAGAAAGAGTGGGATGGGTATGAACATTAAAAGCTAGATTGTGGACAGATTGGCGTTGGGCGATCGCATTTGCGGCTTCTTGGATTAAATCGGAAGCGTGGATGCCAATAATGTGAACCCCTAACAACTCTCCGGTATCAGCGCGGTAAATAACTTTCGCCATCCCCTCGGTTTCTCCTTCTGCAAGGGCTTTGGAGTTGCCTTTAAAGTAGGTCTTAACAGACTTCACCTCAAAACCTTCGGTTTCCCCTAATTCCTTCGCTGCTGGCTCTCCTAACCCCACATAACTAATTTCTGGATGGGTAAAAGCAGCCGCAGGAATGCTGCGATAATCGATGGTTTTTTCTCGACCGCAAATATTTTCTACCGCAATAACTCCTTGGGCAGAAGCAGCATGGGCTAACATCATCTTTCCGGTGGCATCTCCTACTCCCCAGAGGTGAGGTACAGGTTGTCCGTCCCTTAAAACAGCCATTTGTTCATTAACATCAATAAAACCTCTCCTTGTGGTTTCTACCCCCACAGACTCCAAATCTAAGTTTTTCGTAGCGGGAATACGCCCTGTAGCGACTAAGCAAGCATCTACTTCTAAAACATCAAGGGTTTCTTTGGTTTTCCCATCAGCTAATTCAATAACGACAGGACTTCCGGGAGTAACTTTTTTCGCCAAAGTTCCCACATAGGTTTCTAAATCTCTGGGGTCAATTAAAACTCGCTTGGCGATTTTAGCAATTTCTGGGTCGAAACCTGGCATTAAAGTATCTAAAGCTTCAATCATCGTGATTTCGCAGCCCAAAGCCGAGTAGACATCGGAAAACTCTAAGCCGATGTAACCACTACCAATAATGGCAATCCAATCGGGTAAAAATTCCAACCTAACTGCATCATCGCTAGTAAAGACTGTTTTACCATCAACTTCAATACCAGGAGGTACAAAAGGAATTGAACCAGGACAAAGCATGATATCTTTCCCCGTGATAGTCCTTTCGCCTTTGTCTGTAGCTACAGTAACCTTTTGTTGTCCAGCAAGTTTACCCCAGCCCCGAATAATATCTACCTTGAGGCGCTTGAGGCTATTCGTCAAATCGCTACTAATTTTACTAACTAAATTATTAGCATGGTCTGCGATCGCCCCTCGATCAAACTCTACTCCTCCTACTTGAACTCCTAAATCTTTGAGGTGGCCGTTACCTAATTCTCTCACCTTGCCCGAAGCAGCTAATAAGGCTTTGGAAGGAATACAGCCACGATTAACGCAGGTTCCCCCCATATCAGCCGCTTCAATAATCGCTGTCTTTAACCCACACTTAACGGCGTGTAAGGCAGCCCCATGGCCTCCTACACCAGCCCCAATAATTACCAAATCATAATCAAATTGTTCGCTCACTTTCATCTCCTGGTGCGTTATGTCCCCCTCCTTATTGTCAACTTCACTAATAACTATGGCAAGCAAGATCAAGGTTATCAATTATCAGTTATTATTTTAAGGCTGTGCTGTTGCCTTTAAGCATCATTTACTATTGGTGAAGTGATGAACTTAATAGTGTTCCTATGAATGACCATCATCTACCGGATCGAAGCGAGGCTAATCAGGAGTTTTACCAAGCCCTAGATCAGCTCAAAAATTTGTTAGAATTCGATAACCCCGCAAGCAAGTCTTCTCAAAGCCCTCCAGAACAAGAAGCTGACTCTATTCCTGAAAAAGAAGAAGAGAAGTTAAATTGGGACGAAGTTGCCGCTGATTTAGAAGATTTGCCAGAATAATCAACAAAAATACTTTTTGCTAATTATGAAGTAAATCTCAACTAGCCACTAGCCACTAGCCACTAACCACTAGCAAATTGAGAGTCTCTGTCTCTGCATTTCATAAAGCAACAAGGCAGAAGCTATAGCAACATTAAGAGATTCAACTCCCCCTTGCAAAGGAATACTGATTTTTTCATCAGCTAAAGTTGACAATTCTTCTGAAAGCCCAGCCTTTTCATTACCTAATAAAATTAAGGTGGGACGGCGAAAATCAACTTCCCAGTAAGTTTTGCTAGCTTGGGGTAAAGTTGCCACTACCTGCATTCTGTCACTGCGTAAATCTGAGACAACCTCAATAAGATTAGAACTAACCCCCTTCTGCATCCTCAACCACTCCCCCGCAGAAGCCCGTAGAAGCTTAGGATTATCCAGAGCGACACTATCCTCGCTTAACCACAAACCACCTACACCAGTGGCTACAGCGGTGCGAATAATTGTACCTAAATTGCCAGGGTCTTGGATTCTTTCTACAATCAACCCTAAATCAATTTCATGAGTGGGCAAATTGCTAATTATTCCTCGTGAAATAGTTGCCACCACCCCATCAGGATTAACCGTAGTTGCGATCGCCCCTAGCAATTCTTCGCTAACTAACTCTACTCTGCCAGCCTTTTGAGTTGCATTTTGCCAAAGCTGAGGGTGATGACTTTGCCACGTCTGGGTATAACACAAAGTAACCAAGGGATAATTTTCCTGACAAGCTGCCCCTATTAAATTAGTCCCTTCCAGCAAAATAAGATTTTGTTCCCGACGTTCCTTGCCGTGGCGTAATTTACGCATTTGCTTAATTAAAGGATTCTGTCGGCTAGTTAAAATTCCCTCAGTCATACCAAATCCTGTTCAAATAGCATAAGTTATCGGTGAGGGTAGGGATAAGGGAGAAGGAAGAAGGAAGTAGGCAGTAGGGTTTGAGAACTTTATAAACCGGATTTAGTCTTAAAATTCCCTAACAAAAAAGCTTTTTCTTAAACTCCCTCGTTTCCTAGCTTCGCCAAAACCATAATGCGGAACCCGGGACTTGAACCCGGAAGTCCTTGCGAACACATGAACCTGAATCATGCGCGTCTACCAATTCCGCCAGTTCCGCTTCAATTTATCTTTTTCGCACAGTTTTTAATCGTCTCTTACTTAGCTAACTAAGTCAACCTTTTACCTACAGCAAAAGATAATCATTTTCTCAAGTTAAAGAAAAAATTTGATAAAAATCTACACAATTGGTATCTTTCAGGTAAAGTCAAAGCGAATTTTCTTTTAGTTCGCACACTATTCACCGCATTATTTTGGAGGGCCGAACCATCAATACCTCTTTAAACGGAAGCACCAGCAAATCAATGTCTGAAGAAGATCAACCTGTACTAAATATCTGGGGCAGAAAGCCTCTTAAAGGTCACGTTACCATCAGTGGGGCGAAAAACTCAGCTCTGACAATTATGGCAGGGGCCTTACTTTGTCCAGAAGATTGCCGACTGCGAAATGTTCCCTCTCTGGTGGATACCAGAAGAATGGGACAAATTCTTGCTTCATTGGGAGTGGAAGTTTCTACTCAAGGGGATGTTTTAGACATCAATGCTAAAAATTTGACTGTGGGGCCTGCACCTTATGAGTTAGTCTCTCAATTAAGAGCTAGCTTTTTTGTGATTGGTTCTGTGTTAGCCAGATTAGGTGCTGCCCGTGTTCCTTTACCAGGGGGTTGTGCTATCGGTGCAAGACCTGTGGATCTCCATGTTAAAGGTTTGCGAGCATTAGGGGCTGAGGTTCATATTGAAGGCGGCATGATTAATGCCTATGTTCCTGGGGCAAGTAAAAGGCTTAAAGGCGGGAAAGTCTATTTAGATTATCCTAGCGTCGGCGCAACCGAAACTGTGATGATGGCAGCAACCTTAGCAGAAGGGGAAAGCATTATTGAAAATGCAGCCCAAGAACCAGAAGTCGTCGATTTAGCTAACTTTTGCCGTTCCATGGGTGCAAAAATTAGTGGTGCAGGAACTAATACTATTATTGTTTCTGGGGTAGAAAGTTTGCATTCTGCGGATTATTCTGTAATTCCTGATCGTATTGAAGCGGGAACCTTTTTAGTTGCCGGGGCTATTACCCACTCAGAAATAAGTATTTCTCCTGTTTTTCCGGAGCATCTTGTTCCGGTTATTGCTAAACTACAGTCCGCAGGATGTAACATAGTTGCAGAAGGTTCTGATTGCCTCCGCGTTATTCCTGGGGAGTTGAGAGCTACTGATATTGAAACTCTGCCTTATCCTGGCTTCCCTACAGATATGCAGGCTCAATTTATGGCTTTGATGGCTGTGAGTGAAGGTAACTGCGTCATCTCAGAAACTGTTTTTGAGAATCGCCTACGTCACGTAGCAGAGTTGAATCGCATGGGGGCAGATATTCGCTTAAAAGGGAATCATGCCATTGTCAGAGGAGTACCAATACTTTCTGGGGCCCCAGTACTAGCTACGGATTTGCGGGCATCTGCGGCTTTAGTATTAGCAGGTTTAGCGGCGAATGGTCAAACTGTAATCAAAGGTTTGCACCATTTAGACAGAGGTTACGACAACTTGGAAGGTAAGTTACGTCAACTGGGTGCTTCTATTCAAAGAGATTCTTTACTCAAAGAAGAACAGTTAGTTAGTAAGTAACTATCGTAGGGGCGGGTTTGAACTTAAATCATGAGATCAACCTCAAATCAAATTAACCCGCCCTCATCAGTTACAACAAGCGGAAAATGAAGGGATAGCGAAATACAGCATTAGCATCAGCAACAATTTTGACAATAGCAAAAATGGGAGCCACAATACTGACAATTCCTAATACCCAAAGTAGAGGAATACCAATGAGGAAAAAGGCTAAAATACCAAAGATAATTCCGTAGAGCCAAACATTAAAGTGAAAATTGAGAGATTCTTGAGCGTTTTCTTTAACAATAGGATCTTCTGAAACTAAATAAATGGCAATAGGAATCCCCACTGAAACAACCGTTGCACTTAAGAAAATTGCTCCGTGAGATAGTCCAGAAAGCAGTTTCCGTTTGCTTAAATCTTCAGCCATTTTTGCTCCTCCTAATTATTATTTTCAGCTTAACGTTAAAGCAATTAGTTTCATGTAGGGAAATCTGAGGGGAAATTCCCTACCTGCAATTGTTCTTTTTTATGGTAACTATCTCTTCGGCTTAAACTAAGAATAGATTAGCAATTTTCAACTTCTTTAGTTATGCCTTCACCTTTCCCAGGTATGAATCCTTACATAGAACATCCTGGTACTTGGCCAAATGTTCATCACTTATTATTGGAAATTAGAGATATAGCTAAAAATGAAGTTGTGACAGTAATTGAGGTTCTTTCTCCGGTTAATAAACGTCCTGGTAAGGGAAGGAGAAAGTATCAGCTTAAGCGACAAAGAATCTTAGAAACCGATACTAATTTAGTGGAAATTGATTTGTTGCGTAAATGGCCAAAAATGCTAACTAGAGGTAAAGTTGTTGAAGCTAATGATTGCATTTTAGTTAGTAGAAGTTGTGAACGTCCTCAAGCAGATTTATATGCTTTTAATTTATCAGAAGCAATTCCTGCTTTCCCTCTTCCTTTACGTTCTGAAGATGAAGAACCGATTGTAGATGTACAAGGTTTGCTAGATAATATATATGACCAATCTGGCTATGATTTAGTGATTAATTATACTAAAGAACCAATGCCAGCTTTACAGAAAAAAGATGCGGTTTGGGTTGATGAGTTTTTGCAAGAGAAAGGTTTTAGATAAAGAGACACAGTTTTGGTTTGTGAACCAAAGAAACCAAAACGAAACTAAGAAGCATTAATAAAAACCAAGCAAGTAGCTTTGAGATAGCAACTAGCCATTAGCCATTTACAATATCTGTCAAAGCCGGTTTCAAATCAGGATATTTGTATTCAAAACTAGAAGATTGAGTTCTTTTTGGTAAAACTTGCTGCCCTTCTAAGACAACTTGCGCCCCTTCTCCTAATAATAACTCTAAGGCAAAATCAGGTACTGGCAGCCAAGAAGGACGGTTCATAACCTCACCTAAAGTTTGACAAAATTCGTTCATTCTCACAGGATTAGGAGCAGTTCCATTGTAAATCCCTTCTATTTCTGGTTGCTTAATCGCAGCAATAATCAAGTTAACTAAATCTTCTCTGTGAATCCAAGAAAACCATTGACGACCAGAACCTAAAGGGCCACCAGCAAACATTTTAAAAGGAGGAATCATCTTCGCAAGTGCGCCACCATCTCCTAAAACAATGCCGGTACGAATAACAACTAATCTTACCCCAACTCCCCTGACTTTTTGTGCTTCTGCTTCCCAAGCTTGGCAAACTTGAGCCAGAAAATCGTTACCAGAAGGGCTACTTTCTACGAAAGTTTTTGTTTCACTGCTACCGTAGTAACCAATAGCAGAACTATTAATTAATACTTGAGGTTTAATCTCTGCTTTTTTGATGCCTTCAACTATTTCTCTAGTTCCTAATTCCCGACTATCTAAGATTCTTTGTTTTTCTTCTTTTGTCCAACGAGCATTAGCAATAGGTTCCCCAGCCAAGTTAACTATCGCACTGCAACCAGAGAGTTTATTTTGCCAAGTACCTGATTGGGTGGGAGTGTAGGAAACTATTTCTAATTTAGGGAAAGTTGAGGGGGGAAATACTTGTTGAGCGCGTTCTATTTTGCGAGTGAAAACTAAGATTTCTTGCCCTTGTTGGTACAACTTCTCTACTAAGAGCTTCCCGACAAAACCAGTTGCTCCGGTAATAGCTATTTTCATAAATTCGTTACTTATTACTAATTATTGTATTTAGTTATATTTTGGGGAAGTATGAAGGATAATTTTTTTCATACTCCACTACTTGCTACTGTTGAAAAACGAGAACTATTCTGGTTCGCCGCCTTGAATTTTAAGTAGCAAAAAGCCCCAGGCTAAACCAATCAAAACTAAAACAATACACAAAATTGCTGTATTAAACATTAAAGTTTGGGCGTTCATGAATTTTTCTCCTTGGTTAAAATTAGTAAAATATACCAGTCTATTGCTTATTATATAGGTCTAGTGAAATACATAGGACAATATTTGATACTGCCCAATGCCCATAGTTGATAGAAATAACAAAACCAAGCTGGCGATTGCCTTGGGAGATCCCGCAGGAATTGGTTCTGAAGTGGTCTTGAAAGCTTTAGCAAAGCCTATACTGAGAGAAAACGCTCAAATTACTCTCTTTGGTAGCCGCAGTCTTTTAAGCGCAGCCTATCAATATCTCAGCCCTATTTGCCAGAAGAGGGGAGAATCCTTAGTTAATCCGGAAGATGTAACGGTTTTTGATATTCCTGTTGAGGAAGGAATAGAAAAGCAAATCAGCTTTGGGAAAGGGAATGCAGCTAGCGGGGCGGCGAGTTTTGCTTATTTACAGGAGGCGATCGCCCAGACAATTAAAGGAGATTTCCAAGGCATTGTGACAGCCCCCATTGCTAAATCTTGTTGGAAAGCGGCTGGGCATAATTATCCAGGGCAAACGGAAGTTTTAGCAGAAAGTGCAGGAATAGATAAATTTGGGATGATGTTTGTGGCGCGATCGCCCCATACAAACTGGCGACTTTGTACTCTCCTTGCCACAACCCATATACCTTTGCATCAAGTTCCTACTGCCCTAACTCCAGAGTTAATGAGTTTGAAGTTAGATTTATTGGTAGAGTTTTTAAAAACTAGCTGTGGTTTGCAAAAACCGAAAATTGTTATTTCTGGATTAAATCCCCATAGTGGGGAAGCTGGGCAGTTGGGTACAGAGGAACAGGATTGGTTGATTCCTTGGTTAAACCAACAAAGAGTTAAACGTCCCCAGGTTACTTTAATAGGACTTGTACCTCCTGATACTATGTGGGTAAAACCAGGGCAGGCTTGGTATGGAAATTCCCAAGATTCTCAAATCAAGGTGGGAGATGCTTACTTAGCCCTTTATCATGATCAAGGTTTAATTCCCATTAAATTAATAGCTTTCGACCGTGCAATCAATACTACCATCGGTTTACCATTCATTCGCACCTCCCCCGATCATGGTACAGCGTTTGATATCGCCGGAAAAGGAATTGCTGATTCTACTTCCATGCAAGAAGCAATTAAATTAGCAACAGAGTTAATTGCTTCTTGCTAGTTGCTAGTTGCGAAGAGTGAATTTATCAATACGTTCAATAAAATCATAATTCAACAAACGATTAATGTTTAATGATAAATGATAAATGATTAATGGTTTCCATTGCCCGTAAAAACTTACTTGAAGATAAGCTTCGTTTCTTGGTAGCACAGGCAGGAATTATGTTTGCTGTTAGTTTGGTGACGATTCAAACAGGTATTCTCAATGGTTTTACTCGTTCCACTGCCTTATTAATAGATCAATCTCAAGCAGACATTTGGGTAACTTCTCAAAAGATGGTGCAGCTTGAATTAACTGAAGCATTACTTTTAAGACAAATGACTCAAGCGAGGAAAGTTGAAGGAGTTGCTAAGGCAGAAGCGGTAATGATGGGGGGAACTCGTTGGGATACTGCTAAAGGTGAACTTACCCCTCTCAGGGTATTTGGTTTCGATCCTGCTGGGGAATTATTTGTACCAGGAATAATTTCTAAAAAAGATGTAGCAGCTTTGCAAAAACCTTATACAGTAATTGTTGATGAAACTAACTTATCTGCCTTGAATATTAAGGGTACAGGCGCGAAAGCAACTATTGCTTCTTTACCGACTAAAATAGTTGGTTTGACTAGTGATACTCAATCTTTAGTTTCTAGTGCTAGTGCTTTTACTTCCTTAGAAAATGCTAACATTTATCTCAATTCTGGCTTAACTTCCCAACTAGATTGTCAGCTAAAATTGGGGGATGTGCAATGCCAAACTATTTATAATCAGTCTGAGGAAAAAAGTTCTTCTTCCTTATTAGATAAACCTATAAAATTAAATCTTAATGACCCCATTGCTTATATTCTTATCAAAGCTAAACCAGAGCAAAACATTGCCAAACTCAAAGTTAAACTTGAAGAAAGTTTACTAGGAACTAGTGCTTACACTCGACAAGAAATGGCTGATAAAACTCGCTCTTATTGGCTACAAAGAACAGGATTAGGATTTGTTTTTGGTTTAGGGGCAGTGGTAGGAATAATTGTGGGGGTAGTAGTAGTGGGACAAATTCTTTATACTTCAGTTTCAGAACATCTTAAAGAATTCGCCACCATGAAAGCAATGGGTGCTTCTAATTGGGGACTTTATCGAGTAATTATTGAACAAGCTTTGTGGATGGCAATCTTAGGTTATCTTCCTGGTATGTTACTCTGTTTGGGTCTAGCAAAATGGACAATAACAACCCAAGGTATTCTGATTTTAATCACTCCTTTAACTGCTGGTGGAGTGTTTGTAATTACTATTTTGATGTGCGTTGGTTCGGCTTTATTTGCAGTGCAAAAAGTGACTAGTATTGACCCAGCAATTGTTTTTAAGAGTTAGTTTATCAATCATCATTTAAAGTTCTTAAACTATGCTCCCTACTCCCTACCCTAACAGATAAGTTATACGACTCAACACCAATTTGGTATTAAAGAGATACTTCTTCAATCTCTTCTATAGAAGTTAACCAGTCTTCTTTACTTAAAGATGGTTTAGCTTCTGGAGTGCGGTGACAACGTGTTGCAAAATGACAATACTGACATTCTCCTTTGGATTCAGGTACTTGAGGAAAAGGAATTTCTTTGGTGAGATAGTTGTTCGACCAAATATCTAGTTGAGTAAGTAAAGTTATTAAGTCTTGTTCGGTTCGTTCATGCTGTGCTTGACTATACTTAAAAGTAAGAGACTGGGGTTCTTTGGGTAATTTCACAAACCAGTAAGTTAGAGAAACTTGTTCTGGTAAATAACTAGAGGTTTCTACTAATAGATATAAATACAAGCGGGTTTGCCAGTTTTTTGCTAATAACTCTCGGTTTTCTGGTTGTAAATAAGTCTTCCAATCCAGAATTTTTCCTTGATCTTCCTTAGCAATTAGTAAGTCATAAATAACAGCTAATAAATACCCTCGAAAGTCAAGAGTACGATAATGTTCCGCCTCTCGCCAAACTTGAGAATTAAGAGAGAAAACTTCTGGGGCAGCTTCAACTAAAGCTTGAATGGAACGATGGATTTGTTCGTCTTCTGTAAATAAAGCTTCAATGGGTAAACCTAATTCTCTTTGCTGCATCAAGGTATGAAAGCGATTTCCCCAAGTTACTTTATCTTGTTGCTGTGGACTTAAAGGGAAATTGAATCCGTCGAAATAAGTATGTTGAAATTTACGAGGACAGGTATTTAGTAAGTTTAATTGTCCTTGAGAAAGACGAGCGTTAAACATTGAGCATTTTAGCAATAGGTAATTATTGGTATGAGAAAGTAACTTCTTCTGTTAAATTACTTATTGGTGATGAAGAAGCAAGTATATATATACTACTTTTATCTTCTCTTCTTTTTGCGATTTTAATTGTGATCGTTCTCAGACATTTCTAAGAACAAAAACTATCGAGTACTTTTACTTAAAATCTTGATTACAAGTAGTCTTTGATACTAAAAATCGACGTGATCTGCTAATTCAGAAATTCCTATAAATATTAGTTATTTCTTCGTAATTTATTATTGTTTCTCTTTCGTTAGGACGAAGACACTGCCCTCATTTCCTCTCCCTATACGGAGATCGCCGTCAAGGTAGGTAATATCCAGCCAACCCTGTTGTTCCCGATTTTCGATACTAAAGTCAAGGGGAGAAAACTTTTGTCCGGCTTCAATTTGCTTAATAAATTCGCTCACAGACTCATAGTTTAGCAAGCGCTGTAGACCTAGAATAGAGCGCTCGAACTTAACATCAACACGAGATTGGGAGACTGGTTTGAACCCTGCTACCACAGAAACTAATCCTTCTAAGAAGGGTATTCCCATTACCTCAGCAATATTGTAAACTCTAGCTCCAGAGGTGCGGATACATTGATAAATTTGACCGAGTTGTAGCAAGGGGAAACGGTCTAAACCCAACAACCCATTACTGGTGGTATAAAGTAGTCTCCAGTTTCCTTCTAAAAGTTCCCCAGCTTCTACAGGGTTGGGAGTCGGATTTGTATCTTCTAGCTGAGATATAGCCGCAAGGATAGCTACTTTTTCAATTTCAGTAGTGAGTAAGCCGCGATTTTGACCGGCGATCGCTTCTAGCAACTCAGCTTTCTTACTCACTATTGTTTCTCCTTCTGCAATCTCTGACAAGCATTCTTTAGCAACCTAATTTTGGGTAATTTAAGCTATAGTACTGCTCACCATATTCTCTCTATCCTGCCTAATTTGCAACGATACTTTAAGTTTTATCCCAGAGACAAACTTTTTTCCCCGATTTCTCTAAAACAGCTATGTAAATGAGAATCATACAGTACATCGGGGTTGCTCTCAGGGAGTTTAATGGTAAACTCTACTGTATTTAACTGTTACGATTCTTAAATTGATCAACCTATAGTACCTGATGCATAATCCTTCTCTAACTCAAGAAACTCGTTACGAACCAGCGAAAGTTATTCCTCTTAAGCAAGAAGTTTCCTTATTAGATTGGTTAGAAGCCAACGGGCGTTTAATAGCTAGGGATGATAACGCGGGGAAAGTTTTACCAGATAGCGATGAAGAAATATCTGATCTCATGGAAAACGATGACGCTGAGTTTGAGGATGACAGTGATGATGATGATGAAGACTTAGAAGATTAAGCTACATCCTTATGTTGATGGTAGTTTAATCAGTTTTGTTCCAGAGTTTTGCTGGGCATCATAACCATGGTGTAAGTAAAAAAGAAAGTATTTAGATTTATTGGTGTTGAGTGAGTTAAGTTGTGGACGCTAAATTTTTTACAAGATCGCCTTTAAGGGTATCCGGAGCAAGTTTATTAGCTTTGCTAGCTTTTGTGTTAACCCTGTTTGCAATTATTTTTGATTGGGCTGTTGCTCCTTACTTAGATGCGAGGATGTCCATGTTTGTGCCTTTAGGAATTTGTGCTTTAGTTAGCGCTGCTTTAGGCTACTGGGCAGTCCCTCTCTTACAAGACTTAAAAACAGGGCAAATTATTCGTGAAGATGGGCCTCAAGCTCATTTAAAAAAGGCAGGGACTCCAACCATGGGAGGAGCATTTTTTATTCCTGTAGCAGTCTTATTTGCTTTAGTTTTATCTAGCTTTGATCCAGATGTAATTGCGGTTTCAGTAGTTACTTTGGCTTATGCTGCTATTGGTTGGGCAGATGATTGGCAGGTATTAAAACGTAAGTCGAATAAAGGCATTTCTCCCAAGATGAAACTAGCACTGCAAATTGCTTGCGCTGTCTTGTTTTGCCTTTGGCTATCGGTAACAAGATCCCCTGAATTTACTAACTTAAAACTGCCTTTGGGTATAATCATCCCCCTGGGAGTGATGTTTTGGCCTTTAGCAGGATTTATTATTGTTGCTGAGAGTAATGCCACTAATTTAACCGACGGAGTAGATGGACTAGCCGCCGGGACAGGAGCGATCGCTTGCTTAGGATTAGGAGCTATGGTAGCTTCTAATTCTCCTAGCTTAGCAATTTTCTGTGTTTGCCTGAGCGGGGCTTGCCTGGGCTTTGTGGTACACAATCGCAACCCCGCCACCGTTTTTATGGGTGACACTGGATCTTTGGCTTTAGGTGGTGCTTTAGCTGCTGTGGGCATCATTAGCCAAAGTATTTGGGGTTTATTTATTATCAGTGGTATTTTCTTTATTGAATCTTTATCAGTAATTGCTCAAGTAGGCTACTACAAAGCAACTAAAGGCCCTGATGGCAAAGGGAAGCGTTTGTTGAGGATGGCTCCTTTGCATCATCATTTAGAATTGGGTGGCTGGCCTGAAACTAATATTGTTGGTGTCTTTTACTTAATCAGTGCCGGATTAGTTATGTTACCCCTTATGTTCTTTTAAAGTTATTAGATTGCGTCTGCATTAATTGAGAAAGAGGGAATTGGCTAGTCCAATTCCCTCTTTGATTTTGTTGATTGTGGGTATCTTGTAAATAAGATATCCTCTGAAGTCTCAGGTTTTAGCAACTAGCGACTAGCAAAATGATTTGATTCCTCAATTGCTGGAGTGGCGAGGGTATTGCATAATTTGTGTTATAATTATCTCAGTAAATAAAATTGAATTTGAACAAAAAAATATTTTTTCGGAGCGGGGTTGGGAACTTTCTTAAAATAGACATGGAAAGTAAACATCTATCTTGCCAAGTTTTAATAGAGATTATCTGGTAATTCATTAACGCCACGTTCCTATCATGAAAAAAATCGCTCTTTTTGGCACTAGCGCCGATCCTCCCACCGCAGGACACAATGCCATATTAAGATGGCTATCTCAACGTTACGATCTTGTGGCAGTTTGGGCTTCAGATAATCCTTTCAAATCTCATCAAACCAGCCTAGAACATCGAGTCAAAATGTTAGAGGTACTGATTGATTCTTTAGAAGATAAGTATCATAACGTTAACCTGCATCAAAAGTTTAGCAACCGCAGAACCTTAGAAACGGTCAAACAAGCAAGACAAGTTTGGGGTGATTTACCTGAATTAACCCTAGTAATTGGCTCCGACTTACCGCCACAAATGTCCAGTTGGTATGGTATCAAAGAACTATTGCCACAAGTCCTACTTTTAGTTATTCCTCGCCCAGGCTATCCTATAAAAGAGCAAGATTTAGCTGCTTTAGATAACTTGGGAGGAAAATGTGCGATCGCCGACTTTCATCCCCCCTCAGTTTCTTCTACAGCTTATCGTGAATATCAAGATCCAAACGCAGTAATACCATCTGTTAAAGATTATATTCAGCGAGAGCAATTGTATATATAGTAATGCTCATGGAAATTATCTCTGGTCAAAACCCTATAATCTGTACTAGTTGCTAATGGCTAATCGCTAATTGTTGACATATAAATCATACACATTCAACTATTGTGGAAGTGATACAAAAGTAGAGTAAAAATTTGTCGATAAATGATAAATGTTAAATGTTAAATGATAAATGACAAATGGTACAAGCCCCGTAACTAAAAAGAATCTTGCTGATTTTAAAGTGGGAGTTGATAACGTGATTTTTTCTGTGGATGACAAGAAAAATCGCTTGTTAGTGCTATTAATTAAACGTCCTGATCAACCTTTTCAAAGTCAGTGGAGTTTACCAGGAACATTAGTTTGCCAAGGAGAGTCATTAGAGGATGCAGCACATCGCATTTTAGCTGAGAAAATTCGGGTCAATAATCTTTATTTAGAACAACTTTATACCTTTGGTGGCCCAGAAAGAGATCCTAGGGAATTTCCAACTAGTTTTGGGGTACGCTATCTATCTGTTAGTTACTTTGCTTTAGTGCGTTTTGGTGAAGCAGAATTGATTAGTGATCATAGTTATAGTACAACTTGGTATTCCCTCAAAGAAATTCCTCAATTAGCCTTTGATCATAACCAGATTCTTACCTACGGTTATGGACGTTTACGGAACAAGTTAGAGTATAGCCCCATCGCTTTTGATGTCTTACCAGAAGTGTTTACTTTAAATGATGTTTATCAGCTTTATTGTACAGTTTTAGGAGAAAACTTTTCTGATTATTCTAACTTTCGTTCCCGTTTATTAAAACTAGGTTTCTTATCAGATACAGGAATCAAAGTTTCTAGAGGGGCAGGTCGTCCTGCTAGTTTATATAGCTTTGATGCTAAAGCTTTTGCACCTTTGAAAGATAAGCCTTTAGTGTTTATTTGATTGCTAATTGCTAATTGCTAGTTGTTAATTCCAAGAGTCAATAAAGCTGAGTAAGATGAGATGGATGAATACGTAGGTTAGGTAGAGCGATAGCGAAACCTCATACACTCGCTTTTGAATGCCAGCATCAATAAACGATGACGGCTGAATCATAAGTTTTGCATTCATCATTTACCTCTTATTCATAATTAGAGTGAGGAATTTCTTCAATTTTACCAATGTGCCTAAAGATTTGACTTCTTCCTTAACCTATAAGATAAGAAGTTCAAGTATGAATTACAAATAATTGGAGTTGCTATATGACCATAATTTACGAAGACGAAAACCTTATTTTTGATGATCTTGGTATCACTATTAAATGGTACTACTTTCCTGTTGGTGAGAAAAAGATTCCCTACAATTCTATACGCAATGTAACAGAAAGAAATATGGCAATATTTTCAGGTAAAGGTCGTATTTGGGGTATGGATTTAAGTCCAGAATGGTTTCACTTAGACCCTAAACGTCCTTTTAAAGATAAATGTCTAGTTATCGATATTGGAGAATGGATTAAACCAGCCATAACCCCAGATAATTACAATATAGTTTGGCAGATTCTACAAGAGAAAGTTAACTTTTAGAGAGTTGTTAAGTTGGGAAAAGAGGCAATTTACGGTGACTCATTTTTTCCTAACTTTTGTTTGATTTGGGTTGATTTGAAATACCCAATAGTTGCTGAAGATGTTGAGACTGGATGATAAACAGAATAGATTAAGTACTAGGCTTCTTGCTTACTTCTTATTACGCTTTGTTGCTGAAACAGCCCCAAAAGCACCAACTAGGGCTAAACCTAACATAGAAGCTGGTTCAGGAGTTTCTTTACTTGGAGGCTTAATTGATATTTCTCCAACAATTTTCTCTCCAACAGCTTTCTCAAACTCATCGCCGAAAGAACCAACCTCAAGAACAAAAGCATCCCTACCACTAGCATTTGTGCCGCCGATTATGTTATTTGTCAAGAAATCAATATCTGGTGCAGGAAAACCTGGTCTGGGTTGGACTGCGATCGCATTAATAACGTCAACACCATTATTGAGGGCATTAGTTGCGGCTCGGCCTGCTGCTGATTCACTATCAGGATTTCCGTCTGTGGAAATGTCAATTGCAACTGAAGCTACCCCATCATATTGATTGGTGGAGAGGCTGTTTGTCGCTAAATCAATGGCTTCTGCTAAATCAGTACCAAGCCTAATTTGAGAGATTGGTTTAATTAGGGCAGCAAAAGTTTGGGAAGCGACAACACTATCAATAAGAGTGAAGGGAATCTCTTCTCTAGCACTAGAAGAAAATTGGATCAGGTTGACAGCAAACTGGCCTGTTCCCCCTTCATCTAGACTATTTTGCTCAAAATCATTAAACAAGTCTGGATCATAGAACTGAAAACTTTTATAACCGCTACTAACCCACTGCAAAGTCAGTATATTGGCGAACATCAGGGGGATGAAAAGCTAGGACAATATTTTCTTTAGAAATACCTGCTTCTAAAAGTTCAGGAGTGATTCCATCTTCAAGTCCATCGCGATGAAGCCAAATTTTCTCACCACGAATTTCTGCATGAACGATAACCCCGTACATTCGCAAGCCCTTTTGCCACCCCTCATCCATTAGCAAAAAATGTTTATGATAAGCCTCTGGCATAGCTTACGCTTACGCGACTGACAATAACAAAGGTGGTTACATCTCCATAACGATAGGGAATCGCAGCATATTCTTGTAGAATACTTTCTATAATTTCGCCGTATCGATTGAAGGTATCCATTTTAAAATCTCCTTAGTTGTAGCATCAAAGACAATCAAACGTAGTTCAGTAGTTTCCATAACCAGTTGACCAACTTCCTCTGAAAAGATTTCTTTGAAAACAGGAAGGTTTATAGCAAGGTAGAGAAGGCGATCAGGTTCTTGTTCTGCAAGAATTTTGGCGTAGAGAATAAACTGCCCCAAGGCATTTTCAAGATCGTTCATAGCAGAGGGGCCAAGAAAACTTTTAACCTCAACAGCTATTTTTTGTTCTCCTCGTTCGGCAGCAAGTAGCTTTTTTGCTCCTAAATCAATCATAACTGCACGACGACCAATTTTTAACCTCAATGGGTCATCTGTGATTTTCTACCACGAATATTTAGAGTTTTGAACAGGGATCTCATACTTACTTGCCCTTGGTCTAATACGAAACTAAGCCAGGTTGATACAAATAGGAATGTATTCAGGGCTGGATAATCGTCTTTGGGTAAGCCTCCCAGGTACTTTTTGACTATTTCAGGAAAGTTTGATACCATTTATTTAACTTTTTAAATTATTTTAGTTGCTTCCATTTTACCAATTTGGAAGCTCTTTTTTCCTTTTATTTACTATCACTCAACACTTCTGCTAAAAAAGTTAGCTAAGACCGCAGATTTTAATCTAAACCACCTTCCATTTTTGAATTTAATATAGGCTCTATGAATTCGCCATTCAATTAAGATAGAGGTAATAAAAGCAAACAATAAAATTACCAAGTTTGCTGATAAGTTTTTGAGATTAAAAGCTGAATAGATAGGCAAGGCAGCTTGTAAAACTAGTCCTAATACAGCACTGACAATATTGGCTATTATACTAACGAGTAATGCTCTTGGTAAGCTGATTTTGGTTTTTACTACTTTGTGCAAGAAAAACCAAATAGTAATCCATTCCAGTAAGATAATGCCAATAAATATAAATAGCCCTGCCACTCTTCCGTGGAAAAGAAAAGTGGGAGCAATTACATTAGCAATGAATAATTGAGGCATTTTGTTTTATTAATTTACTACCAGAGTTAGAGTAGCTTTGCCAGAATGTTTTTAGTCTTTAATAAGGTAATGCTACTAGGGATGATGAACCAGACGGGCAGTTTATTTGCTTGTCTTTGAATTGAGGAGATTTAGGAGGGATTGTTGAAGCTCGCTCTGTTTTACAAATTCCTGTCATAAATTCAGGTTCTTCTTTATCTTCGACTACAAAGACTACGCCTGTATAACTGTTAAGATTATCAGCTTTTCCTGCTGCTGTAATTGTCGTTTTTTCTGAGTTAGTATTAATTTTGAATTGATGGAATTGATTCTCAATACTGTTTTTAGTTTGGACTAGATTTTTATTAGAAGGGGCGTAAGATAGAGGAAGTTGAGGAAATTCTTTAAAGTTGGTAGCAAATTGTTTAGTTTTTCCATAAAACTCTTTTTGGTATCCCAAAGTGCTAAAAATAGTCGCCTTCGCTTCTCTCTCAGCTCGTTTAGGATTAAGCTGGGTGAATGAATCAACATTAGAACTAACAGGTAGCAAAACAAAGAGAAAAAGGGTGTAACTGGCTAGATTAGCTAGTAAAGATGCTATCCGTAATTTGCCTTTAGAAGGTTTGCTGTTTTTGCTTTTCAACAAGGGAAGGTAGACAATTCCTTCAATGAACCAAGTAAAGGCAAAAAGAAAAGGGAGAATCATCACAGCAGTAAGGGGACTGTTGGCAAAAGAATTATTAAAAGCGAAAGGAACACCAATAATTGAAGTGATAATATTAGCGATAATTACTGTAATTAATAGTCTGGCAAGACCAATTTTAATTTTAAATAAATAATGAAACAATAACCATAAAACTAAGCATTCAAGGGGAATAATACTCAGGACAGCAAAGATATTTCCTGTCCTGGTAACAATAGTGGGGGCAGCAACATTGGCAAAAATAGTGACTATAGGCATTGATAGATGACCCGAAAGAGTAGTGAACTTTATTCCTGGATTTATATAGCAGACAAGAAAGTAGGGTGGGTAAATGTTTTAGATAAGTTTAATCAACAATAATAGATGAATATTTGATGCTGATTTTAGTTATTCATTTTGCCCACCCTACTAGCTATATATAGCAATTCTCAAGCTGAGTAGCGTACATTTGGTCTATTTCCATATTTCCACTAGCTACTAGCCACTAGCTGTTAGCAAAAAACCAGAATCTAGGCCGTACCTCACAAGTCTTAGAATCGCTATACTCTCCTTTCTACAGAAGAGCCAATTTTATCTGCAAAATAGTATTAAGCATCTACTCCTTCAATGGGCGCAAATCCCTGACGTTGGACATTTTCAGTCACTGTACGGGGTTCAAGGAATTGTAAAAGATAATCTGGCCCTCCGGCTTTGGAACCGACACCAGAAAGCTTAAATCCCCCAAAGGGTTGACGGGAAACAATCGCCCCAGTTGTATTGCGATTGATGTAGAGGTTGCCGACTGCAAACTCTTTACTTGCCCTATCTATATGGGAAGGAGTACGAGAATATAAACCCCCAGTTAGGGCGTAGTTAGTCCCATTAGCTACCTCTAAAGCAGCAGCAAAGCTATCTACTTTAATCACTGCAAGCACTGGTCCAAAAATTTCTTCCTGGGCAATGGTAGCCTTGGGGTCAACTTCGGTAAAGATGGTAGGGCTGACGAAGTAACCTTGATCAGGAACATCAACTTCTAAAGCAACCTCTGCTTCTTCTTTCCCTTTAGCGATATAAGCTAAAATACCCTGCCTAGCTTTGTCATCCACCACAGGGCCAATTTGAGTACTAGGATCTTCTGCCTTACCAATATTCAGGGAACGAGTTGCTTCTACTAACCGGCTTAAGAAGCTGTCGTATACAGTTTCTAAAACTATTACCCGTGAACAAGCAGAGCATTTTTGTCCTGTATAACCGAAAGCAGATTGTACAATTCCTGCAACAGCTTGATCTAAATCAGCACTCTCATCCACAATAATGGCATTCTTACCCCCCATCTCCGCAATCACTCGCTTAAGATGTCTTTGCCCCGGTTGCAATATTGCTGCATCGGCATAAATGCGACAACCAACTTCTTGGGAACCAGTAAAAGCAATAAGATGAGTATCAGGATGTTTAACTAAATAATCTCCCACAGTGGAACCCTTGCCAGGAACATATTGAAATACTCCGGGTGGTATGCCTGCCTCTACTAAAATCTCTGTTATCTTCGCAGCAATCACAGAAGCAGGGGCAGCCGGCTTAAGCAAAGTACAGTTTCCTGTCACTAAAGCAGCAACAGCCATGCCTGTAGCAATGGCGATGGGAAAATTCCAAGGAGAAATAACTACAGCAATGCCTCGCGGTTGATAAAAGTAGCGGTTGGTTTCCCCAGCTAAATCATATTCATAACCTTGATCTAACCTTTCCATCTCTTCGGCATAGTAGCGGCAAAAATCAATTGCCTCAGAGACTTCTGCATCAGCTTGAGGCAAAATCTTCCCTACTTCCAAACTAATCCAAGCCGAAAGTTCATGTCGCCGTTGTTCCATTAATTCTGCTGCTTTTTGCAGAATTGCTGCCCTCTCCTTAACAGAGGTTTGTTGCCAACCAGGAAAAGCTGCTTTAGCTGCTGCCATAGCTGCTGCGGCTTGTTCAACAGAAATTTGCCCCACCATACCAACAATTTCTTGGGGGCTAGAAGGGTTAACAGAGTCTATCGTATCTAAGGTTTGAACATATTCTCCATCAATCAACGGTAAATAGGTTTTTCCTAAAGATTGTTGTACCTTTGTTAATGCTTCCTTTGCTGCTTGACGCTGGTTAATTTCGGCATAATCAGTATCGGCAGCGTTAGGGAAAGGTTGATGATCAATAGCTTGAAAGCTTGTCTCTTCCTCTGGTTGAGGCGGGGCAACCAACTCTTCAATGGGGCGCTGTTCCAAATTCTGCCGTAAAAAGGAACTATTCGCAGTATTCTCCAACAAACGACGAATCAAATAAGCCATGCCGGGAAGAAGATTACCGTAAGGAGAATAAACCCTCACCCGATGCCCTCGCTTCACCAAAGCTTTAGCTAATTGATCCCCCATGCCATAAAGCACCTGCATCTCAAAACGACGGCGAGGAATCTGCAAAGTCTCTGCGATCGCCATTGCTTTAGCCTGGGAGCGCACATTATGGCTACCAATTGCTGCATACAAATACTCATGGTTTTCCAACAATAGCTGTACCATGCTCTCAAAGTTAGCATCAGTGGCAGCTTTATCATTGTATACAGGCTGTTGCCAACCATGTTGGATTGATTTAATAGTTTCTTGATCCCAATAGGCTCCCTTGACCAAACGCACCGTCACCGGACAACCCCGTTTTTTCGCCCAATTAATTAACTCTTCCAAATCTGCTTGAGAATCTTGCAAATAGCCCTGTAAAGTTACCCCAACATCACTGCGATCACGAAACTCTTCTTCTAACAATAACTCTTTAAGGATAGTTAAAGTCATATCCTTATAACTATACTGTTCCATATCAAAATGAACAGCCGCCCCCAACTCTTTAGCCTTGCGGAGAAGAATACGAATGCGATCGCAGACTCTTTCTTTACTACCTTGAGGATCAAGAGGATCAAATTGAGAATAAAAAGCCGTCAGCTTAACCGACACCTGCACCTGGGGCAAAGCCTCCCCCTCAGCCACATCAATCTGTTCCACTGTTGACCAATTTTGGGCAGCTTGGGTTAACTGTGTCAATAATTCCAAATAGCTTTGTAAATAAGACTCTGCCTCCGCTTCAGTAATAACAGCTTCCCCTAACAAATCGATGGTAAAAGCCATCTTTTCTTTCCGCAAACGTTCAATAGTCTTAACAGTTTGCTTAATATTTTCCCCAGCAATATACTTATAAGCCAAAGTTTCCACAGCTTTAGTCACCGTAGCCGCAGCTAATTGGGCAGGAGGAGAATTCGGATCACTAAAATTAAGAATACTTTTCAATGCAGAGGGCAACTCCACTGACTCATCACCCAAGTATTCTTGTAAATGTCGGGCAATCTCGCTTTTACTGCGTAATGCAGGTAAACAGTCAATAAAGCGGAATAGCTGCACCCGTAAGTTGGGGTTAGCCATTGCCCAATCCAGGAGTTTATCATCCCAGCGCATCTGGTTTTTAACTTTGGCAAATAGAGAAGGCCTGTCTCTAGTCGCTTCTAAAAGCTGTTGGGCGATTTCTTTGGTTTTGGTTTCGTAATCTTTATCAGTTAATTGAGCAACCACTTTCTCTGCTAAACTCCTAATCGGTTACAAGGTTGGTAGGATAACCTAATATATGTCCAACCCTTTATCTTTACTGAAAGAAAGTTTACATGGCTCTATCTTTGGTTAGGTGTTAACTTTCTATGCAGAGACAAATATAGAACAGCCAAGGATTAAAATCCCTGGAACCAACAGCCTAAGTTATCTTAAGATGACTACCAGATTCTGTAATTTTCCCAAGTGTTATTGGCTCTATTTTGTTGCTAACTCAATTAACTTTCCTGTTACCAATAAAGCAACTATTGCTATCACAAAACTTGAGCTTTTAACCAAGCGCTAGGTAAGTAAAATAGCTTTTTCGGTGTGGGTACAAATGCTCTTTGGTTAAAAACATCGTAATCATTTTCTTCAATAACATCAAGAATACCTTGATAGAGCATCAAAGCAGCCCAAACAGGCCATCGAGAATCAGAATTTAGGTAACTAATTCCTCTTTCTGCATCAGCGTAATATTGTCTCGCCCTTTGGATTTGAAAAGCCATCAACTTGCGCCAGCGACTATCAATTACACCATTAAATAAATCTTCTTCGGTGTAATTGAACAAAGCTAGTTCATCTAAAGGTAAATAAATACGCCCTCGTTGAGCATCTTCACCAACATCTCGGAGAATATTAGTAAGTTGGTTGGCTATACCAAGAGAAAGCGCCTCTTTTTGGGGAATATAGGGTTCTGTTGAACGATTCCAAGGGGCAGTATTTTGTCCCTCATCTATGCCTAAAACGGAACTAGACATCAAACCTACTGTCCCAGCCACCCGATAGCAATATAGTTTTAATTCCTCAAAGTTTTTGTAGCGACTACGATAGAGATCCATCTGCTGTCCGGCAATCATATCCCGAAAAGGTTGAATATCGATAGGGAAACGCTCTAAAGTATCAACTAAAGCAACATCAGGATCTTCGAGAGGTTGCCCAGCAAAAACCGATTCGAGATGTTGTTCCCAAATTTCCAAAGTTTCTGGAGTAGTAAAGCGAGATTCAGGCCCATCAACCAATTCATCGGTACGCCGACACCAAACATATATGGCCCAAATAGCTCGACGTTTTTCGGGGGGCATTAAAAGAGTCCCCAAGTAAAAGGTCTTAGAGTATTTTGCCGTAATCTGACGGCAATATTCATAAGCCTCCAAGCGGGAGACTAGGGATCTCGTTGGTTGAGGTTTAGTCAATTGCAGCATTCATCGCAGGCCAAGATTCGGGCAGTTTGGAACAGTTTGTAGTGGGTTTTAGGCCCCTACAAAGCACTGTCTGTAGTTATTAACCATTAGAATTGTCCCATTGGATTAGCAAATCTGGAAACTAAATAATTTAAGAATTTAAAGTCTTTTAGCTTCTAAGGTGCTGTAGATAAAGTTTGGGTGGCTTCTGGTAAAGATACCTTACTTTGGTCAACTTCTAAAGCATTATCTTTGGCGATCGCCGTTGCCGTTAGCTTGCCAGAGAGTACAGCACCTTCCATACTGGCTAAGTATTGTTGCATAGTATAGTCTCCTGTGAGGTAGAAATTTTCAATAGGAGTTCGTTGAGAAGGACGACAAGCTTGTCGCCCTGGAGTGGCTTTATATACTGAACGTGGAGTTTTTACCACATGAGATTTTAGTAGTTGGGCAGGGTCATCATTACCAAAATGATCAGGGAAGAGTTTCTCTAATTCAGTTAGGGTAGCCGCAATAATTTCTTGGTCAGATTTATTAATCCAATCTTTGGCGGGGGCCAAAACTAATTCCAACATAGATCGGTCTGGGTTAGCGTATTCTTTACAGGTATTGCTCATATCTGCATAAACACTAAGCAGGGGGGATCGCGAAAAGAGTAAATGGTCAATATCTGTGAGTTTACGGTCAAACCAAAGATGAAGATTAATCACAGGAACCCCTTCTAAACCCTCTAATTGCCCGAAGAAGTCCATTTCTTTCCAAGGTTGGGGCAACATAACTTTGAGGGGGTCAACGGGCATAGCTGAGACATAAAGGTCGGCGGTAAACACTTCATCTTCTGCTCCATTTAAGCCTCGGAGTAAGAATCCCTTCACGCTACCATCTTCATCAAGTAAAATCTCTTTGAGGGGAGCATTCAAGCGTACTTCTCCCCCCCGTTCAGTAATATAATCAACCAGGGGTTGACACAAACGCTCTGGAGGCGCACCATCAAGAAAAGCCATTTTAGAACCATTGGTTTCTTGGAGGAAACGGTTCATGGCCGTAAGGATTACCGTCGCCGAGATTTCATCTGGGTCAATGAAGTTCAGAGATTTGGCCATAGCAATAAAAACCTCTTTCTCTACCCTTGAAGGGATGTTTTGCTTCTTTAGCCATTCTGACCAAGAGTATTGATCCATCTCTTCGACATACTTTTGACCCCGAACAATGGCAGGAATCAAACCGATGCCGAAACGAATCTTTTCTTCCCAAGTCAACATATCGTTATTGCGTAAAATCGCCGCCATACCGTTAAAGGGGGCCGGAATAGCGGGAAAATCAAAACGAGAATAAGTCCCAGGAATATCTGGTTGATTGAAAATCATCGAATGCTCTTTCCATTGCAAACGATCTTCAATATCTAACTCTTTAAACAATTGGAGCATATTCGGGTATGCTCCGAAGAAAATATGTAGACCAGTTTCGTACCAATCTCCATCTTCATCTTGCCAAGCGGCCACTTTGCCTCCTAAAACATCTTGACGTTCTAGGATAATAGGGGTATGTCCGGCATCTGTAAGGTACTTGGCACAAGAAAGCCCTGCTAAACCTGCTCCGGTGATCGCAACTTGCATTTATAAATACTGTTATTAACTATTTGTGTTGATCTGTAAGATTAATTATACTTTGCAATCTGTAACATTTCACAAAAAATCGCCCCAGGGCTACCAAATTTAGGCTTTAAGTTGGTCAACAACACTAGATAACTGATTATGACTCGCTTTCTAACTCCCAAAAATACTTCTGGTCAAACTCTCCCCACCATGTACGATTTACCGAGTGAGTTTCCAGAGGAACCAGGATTGCCAGATTATTTCCATTTCTTACAACCTTTACTGCTTTACTTGAGCTTTTCACCCCTCAATTACCCCAGAGAAAGATTTTTCTGTGGTGCAGATATGAACGTTTACTACGATCCGGAACATACTCTACGTCATAAACGCCCTGATTGGTTTGCTGCGGTAGGAGTGCCAGAATTTTATGATGGTAAGGACTTACGCTTAAGCTATGTAACTTGGGCGGAAGTTGCTAATCCTTTTGTGGTGGTGGAGTTATTGTCTCCAGGTACAGAAAAAGAAGATTTAGGACAAACCCAACGCCAAAATGGAGAGTTACCAACCAAATGGGAAGTGTATGAACAGATTTTAAAAATTCCTTATTATTTCATTTTCAGTCGCTACACCAACGAAGGAAAAGCATATCGTTTGGGTGAAAATGGTTATGAAGAAATGGCCGCAGTGAACCGAAAATGGTTAGTACCAGAATTAGGCTTAAGTTTAGGAATTTGGTCAGGAGAATTTGAAAGAAGCAAGAGACAGTGGTTACGTTGGTTTACCTTAGAAGGGGAATTAATTGCTGTAGATAAAGAAAAAATTGCTCAAGTTAAGGCAGAAATTGAAGTAATTAGAGAAAGATTAATTCAAGCGGAAGAAGAAGCTGAAGATGCTAGAGAAAGAATAATTCAAGCTAGACAAGAAACCCAAGAAGCTAGACAAGAAGCAGCTAAAGCTAAGCAAGAAAAGGAACAGTTATTAGCCAAGTTAAAAGAGTTAGGTATAGATCCTGATGAAATCAGCTAAACGAGAATTATTTGCTTACTTTATAATTCATCAACGGCGATCTCTACGCCCCTAACTAAACAAAATCAACTATGAAACAAAACCTCTGTCGTTTTTCCCCTCGCCGCCTTTTTTCTTTTGGTAAATATCTTAGTCTCTTTTTTCTCTGCTTTTCTTTAATTGTTGCTTGTAATAACCAACCTCAAAATTCTTCTAGTTCAACTCCTGGTAGCAATGAAGGTGGCAGAATCACCGTAGGTACAACTTTAAAACCCCGCACCCTTGATCCGTCTGATAACTATGAATTGGCAGGAACGAATGTTATTTATAACTTAAGCGATACTCTTTATGCTTATAAACCGGAGACGACGGAATTAGAACCTCAGCTAGCTACGGAGATGCCAGAAATAAGCGAGGATGGTTTAACCTATACTATTCCGGTACGAGAAGGGGTGACTTTCCATGATGGTACTCCTTTTAATGCTGAGGCAATGGCTTTTTCCTTACAACGCTTTTTGGAAAATGGCGGTAAACCTTCTTTCCTGCTTTCAGATACCATAGAGTCGGTAGAAGCCACAGGAGATTACGAACTTACCATTAAACTCACCAAGCCTTTTGCTGCTTTCCCCGCTTTATTAGCTTACCCTGGTACTTGTGCTATTTCCCCAGAAGCTTATGAAATTGGTGCAGGTAAGTTTCAACCCAACACCTTTGTAGGAACTGGCCCTTATAAATTAGCTGAATTTAGTAGCGATTCAATTCGTTTTGATGTTTTTGAGGATTACTGGGGAGAAAAGCCTGTTAATGAAGGGGCGGATATGCAGATTTATGCTAGTAATTCTGCGAACCTGTTTAATAGTTTCCGTACCGGGGAAGTCGATGTTGCTTATCAATCCCTCGATCCTAACCAAATTAAAAGCTTGCAAGAACAAGCAGGAAAGGGAGATTTTCAGGTTTTTGAAGCATCGGGTACAGCAGTTAGTTATATGGTGTTGAACTTGCAGCAAGAACCCTTAGATAAGCTGGAAGTACGGCAGGCGATCGCCACAATGTTAGACCGTTCTTTACTTAATCAAAGAGTTTTACAAGACCAGGGAGAAGCTATTTATAGTTTAGTTCCTAGTGCCTTTGATGCCTACAAACCTGCCTTTGAAGAAGCCTATGGTAAGGGAAATTATGATCAGGCTAAAGAGTTATTAAAAAAAGCTGGTTATTCTCCTCAAAAGCCTGCCACCGTTGAACTTTGGTATCCTTCTGGTTCCAATATTCGTGAAGCTGTAGCTGCCACTTTGAGGGCATTAGCAGAAAGAGAGTTAGATGGGGCATTAATATTTGAACCCAAGAGTGTAGAATCTGCCACAGCTTTTAGTAATTTACCCAAGGGTATTTATCCCAGCTTTTTAGTAGATTGGTATCCAGACTTTTTGGATGCTGATAATTATCTTCAACCCTTTTTAGACTGTGCTAAAGGTTCAGAAACAGAAGGTTGTACAGAAGGGGCAGCACAAAACCAAGGTTCGTTTTTTTATAGCGATTCCGTCAATGAGTTAATTGATCAACAACGCCAAGAACAAGATGTTACTAAGCGTGAAGCCATCTTTGCAGAAATTCAAGAAATTTTAGCCGAACAAGTTCCTTATCTTCCTTTGTGGCAAAGTAAAGATTATGCCTTTGCCCAAAACGGAGTTGAAGGGATAACTATGAATCCGAGTCAGAATTTCCCTCTTTGGACTATTAGTAAGTAAGTCAGGTAGTGGGGCAAATGCCCCCGACAATCGGGTGTCGTTAGCTGTAGGCGAACGCACCTTAATTGAGTTGAATTTAGGGCGGTGCGTTAAGCGCTGAATTAAGATTTTATAGACCTGCCATGATTTTTTACAGCGCCAACACACCCTACAGGAGGTGCGATCGCTGGTAAATTTTGCAAAGGAATCATAGATTAGGAATTCAAATAAGTGTAACTGTTCAAACTACTCTCGTAATTTTGCAGTAAAAGTCGCGACTCTGCTAAAGTAATTTTCTTTTCTTGTAGGGCTTTTTCTGTACGCTGGCGAATCTTTTCTACTAAATCTTGGGCATCATATTCCACATAACTTAGAACCTCTGCAATGCCATCTCCTTTAACCACTCTTTCTACTTCATAGCCTTGAGATGTCATCTTGATATGCACCAAATTAGTACTACCAAAAAGATTATGAAGATTACCCATAATTTCTTGATAAGCCCCAACTAAAAACATTCCTAAGCAGTATTGAGAATTATTTTTGAGGGGATGAAGTTCTAAAAGATTTTTAGGTTTTTGTGTATCAATAAATTGGTCGATTTTGCCATCGCTATCACAAGTTAAATCTGCAAGAAAGCCCTTTTTAGTTGGCTTTTCTTCTAGGCGATGGAGAGGCATAATGGGAAAAAGTTGTTTAATAGCCCAAGCGTCAGGAGCAGAACGGAAAACGGAAAAGTTAACATGATAAATTGAAGCTAAAGATTTAGCTAAATCTTGCAAATCTTCAGGAATATATTCTTGGTCTTTGACAATTTGAAAAATCTTTTCGCAACAAGCCCAATATAATTGTTCTGCCCTAGCCCTTTCTTCTAAACCCAAATAACCAAAGCCAAACAAACTAATTGCTTCTTCCTTAAATTGAATAGCATCGTGATAACTTTCTTGATAATTATCTAGGTTAATTCCGTGGTAAGTTTCCCAGAGATTGCGAATAATTAAATGTTCTTTTGAACTTAAAACTTGAGGTGGTTGAGAAGGAATATCACTGGTATCAAGAACATCAAAAATAAGTACCGCTTGATGAGATGCGATCGCCCTACCACTTTCACTAATTAAAATCGGGGCAGCTATATTTCTTTCTTCACAAACCTCAGAAACTTCTGCCACAATATCGTTGGCATAGTTCTGCATATTATAGTTTTTGGAACCAGGAAAGTTGGTTTTAGAGCCATCATAATCTACGCCCAAACCACCACCCACATCAAGGTATTGCATATTCGCTCCCAATTTAACTAGCTCCCCGTAAATCTGACTAGCTTCGCGAATAGCATCTTTAATCACGCTAATAGAAGAAATTTGTGAACCAATGTGGAAATGAAGGAGTTGCAAACAAGACAACATTTCTGCCTTATCTAATTGCGTAACTACCTCTAAAATTTGCGGAATCGTTAAGCCACACTTCGCCCCATCCCCAGTAGAATTCCCCCAATGTCCGGAACCTCGACTATTAAGTTTCGCCCTTACCCCCAAAGTGGGAGCAATATTCAACTTTTGACTAATTTCTAAAACTAAAGCTAATTCTGATTGTTGTTCAATGACAATCACCGGATTCTGCCCTAAACGCTTTGCTAATAAAGCTGTTTCTAAGTAAGCATGGTCTTTATAACCATTGCAAATCAACAGTGCTTCTGAAGGTTCTAAAGTCGCCAGGGCGATGGTTAATTCTGGTTTTGAACCTGCTTCTAAACCAAACTGATAAGGTTTACCAAAACGAACCAAATCTTCAACAAGATAGCGGTGTTGATTACATTTAATTGGGTAAACACCACGATAGGTATTTGGATAATTATATCTAGCGATCGCCTTAGCAAAACAAGTATTCAAACGCTCAATGCGATCAGCAAGAATATCCGGAAAGCGAATCAGTAAAGGAAGTTCAATATCCCTCTCTTGTAATGATTGTACCAATTCCCACAAATCTAAAACCTGACTAGAATCCCCTTGAGGAGAAACTATCACATGACCAGTAGAATTAATACTAAAGTAAGGTTCTCCCCAACTTTGAATCCGATATAATTTCTGACTATCTTCAATAGACCACATAAGCTTTTTTGAGGTTAGGAGGTAGGTAAGTGGGGAGAACTTTCATAGGTATAGTTTTAAATTATTAAGTTAAGAGTATTTAGTATGAATTCAATTATGGTCATACACCCCTACAAATATGATGAAATGTGGGTGTTTGATGACGAGAAAGTAGGTTTAGTGCGAGAGCCATTTGTCGCCGGCGCTGATAAAATTATTGACCAAATGGTAGCAAATATACCACAAGCAGAATCGGGTTTTAGCTTATTGTTTTCTGCCCATCCCTTTCCTGGCTATCAAGTTAAGTTTGATTGGCGGCGAGAGGAATATGGAGGGAACTGGTACTATATTGCGATGTTAGATATGGAAGGCTGGCTTTGTCCGGCTTTGTTTAAATATTTTGATAAAGCCCCGCAAGAGTTTTATGCTCAGTTTAAGGCAGCTTGAATATAGCAAGTATAAAATTGCATAAGGTGAAAGTATTACTATTTGTAGGATAAAATTCTCAGCAATCAGCTTGTCGTAAATCTCGTTAAATCTTTATACAGGATGAGTTAACTCAAATCTATTCTACTAGAACACACTTCATACACTATACTCTTCATGGTTCAATTATCACCAAAACTATTAACCTTCGATGAATTTATTGAATGGCTGCCAGAGAATAGGCGCTACGAACTACATGATGGGACAATCATAGAAATGCAACCTACAGGAAAGCACGAAGATATTACAGGATTTCTCACTCAAGAATTAACCTTGGAATATACCAGAATGCAACTATCCTATCGCATTCCTCCAAAAGCACTAGTCAAACCTCGCAATAAACAAACAGGTTACAATCGTGATTTGCTAATTGTAGACCGTTCTCAACTAGAATTAGAGCCTTTATGGGAAAAACAATCAACCCTGATTCAGGGAAAATCTGTTCCTTTAATTATCGAGGTAGTCAGTACTAATTGGCGCGATGATTATGGCTACAAACTCATTGACTACGAAGCAATAGGCATTCGTGAATACTGGATTGTAGATTATCTAGGTTTGGGGGGAGTGCGCTTTATTGGGCAACCCAAACAACCTACCATCTCTATTTATGAGCTTATTGATGGAGAATACCAAGTAAAGCAGTTTAGGGGAAGCGAAATGATATCTTCACCGACATTCCCAAAACTCAAGCTGACTGTTGAGCAGATTTTTCAAGCTCAAAGATGAAGATTATTATTATCCTAAAGGTACGGCGGTATACTGAATTTCGATACAGGTGAGGTAATCGCTGATTAATTCTATGGGAGGAACTGGTGCGATCGCTAACGGTATAATAGTAGCTGTTTTGACGGTGATTTCTGTAATGGATGAAATACCTTGGGATCTGATAATTCAGACGAAGCGCCTTATCATTCGCCCTCAAAAATATAGTGACTATAAAGCTTGGTATATCGCTTTTTCAGAACGCCTACCACAGCAGTACACATATGACGAAGGACAGATTGCTTTAGATGGCTATGATGCTGACGAGTTTACAAATATATGTAAGAGCCATCAAGAGCAAGCATCAAATGATTACGCATATATTTGGGGGATATTTCATAAACAAACAAACCGGCATATTGGCAATATCGACTTATCCACCATTCAACGGGAGGAAAAACAGTGGGCTAACTTGGGTTACACTATCCATAATCAATACTGGAGACAAGGGTTTGGGAAAGAAGCTGTAAGAGCCGTAATCATTGCTGGGTTTGAGCAGCTTGGATATCATCGTATTGAAGCAGCCATCAATCTTGATAATCATCCTTCTATTGCTCTTGTACAAACTGTTGGCTTGCAAAAAGAGTGCGTTCGGCGCGGCTTTTATTATGAAAATGAGCAATGGGTAGATCATATAATTTATGTAGCTCTCCCTACTGATTTAGGTATATCTGAGAAGCCACCAGCGATTACTACCTAGAGTGTCAGCGCAGTCTTGATTTTAGTAGAAATGGGAAGTGTCCAGACAATATCTAGTTTTAGCATTTCACGAACCTGAAATTAGTCAGTATACGGATTTTGGTACAGGTGAAGTGTAGGCAAAGCCAGCCGTAGGAATAGCTAATTAATTCCATCTAGAAATTGGTGTGATCGCGCTTTTGCTAGTTAGTCCCATAATGTATAAATCATGTCAATGATTCATAATTATCAGCTATAGTTAAAACATAGGATGCAGCAGACACACTCTTCGCAAAAGCGAGTGTGACATCCCGTTACCTTCATCGGTCGAGGAAAATCCGGTAAAGACGTTCTGAATACCAAAATGCGAATTTTGGCGAAGGCTCCTTAAGGAGTCTTTGTTATTTATGGGAAAGACTGGATAATATGTGAAAGTTTCTCCAGCTTTTCACCTCCTTTACAGTATTAAATTTCATATCTTGAAGAGAGCTAAAAATTAAGTAAAATTTCTACATCAAGGAATCATACTATAAATAACTTTGTAGTTATCTGGTTTGTTTCGACACAATTAATTGCTATTGACTATTAAAAAAACAGCAACTCTTTTAACCATGAGTTATCGTAGTAAGCATAACTGGCGCTTTCCGTGGGAAAAGTTGTGATGAGAAAGCTTTTATTAATTAGTCTATTTGTTATAGGGCTAGGTTTTGCTCTATTTAACTTTAAAGGTTTAGCCGCTAAAGGGAACTATGATTCCATTGTTCTAGATTTCCGTGAGGATATTTCTCAAACGGAAATTGAAGGGGAATTAAACAAAATCTCTCAACAATATCAAGTTGCCCCCAGGCTTAATAGTGAATTTTCGCTTCAAGACAACCTTTATATTATCAACGGTGATAAAAAGGTTCTTAATGCTCTCAGAAAATCTGACTTGAGTAAAGATACAGAATATATTGAACCTAACTATATTTATGGCATCAACGCCCTCGCTGCCCCCAATGACCCGAAATATGGGGAACAGTGGAATATGCGTAGCATTAATGTAGAACAAGCTTGGGAAGAAACGAAAGGGGCAGGAATTACTGTCGCGGTTATTGATACAGGAGTAAGTCAGATTCAGGATTTAGAACAAACTAAATTTGTTCCTGGCTACGATTTTGTCAACGATAAGGTAGAAGCCGGGGATGATAACGGCCATGGAACCCATGTAGCCGGAACTATTGCCCAATCTACTAATAATAATTATGGTGTCGTGGGTATTGCCCATGAAGCTAACATTATGCCCTTAAAAGTGCTAGCAGCACAGGGGGGCGGAACCATCGCTGATATTGCTGAAGCCATTCGTTTCGCTGCTGACAATGATGCAGATGTGATTAACATGAGTTTGGGTGGCGGCGGCGCAAGTCATGTTTTGGAAGAAGCCATTGATTATGCTTATAGCAAAGATGTGGTCATTATCGCTGCGGCGGGTAATGCTGGTCAAAATTCTTCCTCTTATCCCGCCCGCTATCCCAAAGTAATTAGCGTCTCTGCTGTTGATGCTGTAGGAGAGAAAGCCCCCTATTCTAATTACGGTGCAGGGGTTGATATTTCTGCTCCTGGGGGCAGTGAGAAAGGTAAAATTGTTCAAGAAACAGTTAACCCTAGTGATGGACAAGCTGTATTTGTCGGCTTCCAGGGTACAAGCATGGCTGCACCCCATGTTGCAGGAGTTGCAGCTTTAGTTAAAGCTTCTGGTATTGAAAAACCGGAAGAAGTACGGGAAGTCTTGTTAGAATCAGTCAGGAAAGTAGAAGAAGATCCTTTAAACCACTTTGGGGCAGGACAATTAGATGCCGCAGAAGCGGTAAAACTAGCTTTGAAGGGGCAAGTTACTTTTAAAGATTTCTTCCGTTGGTTAAACAAAAATGGTTATCTTAACCTCCGCTTCTGGTTTGATGGCGGTGTTGTCGCCCTGCCACCGAAATTAATTATGGTTTTAGGTTCCTATCTTTTAGCCTTCTTACTACGTAATTATTTACCTTTCGGCAATCTCTTCTTCACTGGAGGAATGATTTTTGGGAGTTCCGGGCTATTTTTCCTACGGGGTTTATATATTTACGATTTACCCCAATGGCCTTTAAGAGTAGCAGGTAGTTCCCTCCCGGAAATAGGTAACGCGATTACCGGAAGTACCAGTTTGAATCCTCTTTTTGCTAGTGTGTTGATTCCTTTCCTTTTAGTTGCCTTATTATTAAGTACTTCTAACTGGAAATGGTTTGCCGTTGGTTCTACTATTGGTGTAGCTTCTTGCTTACTGGTTAATGCGGTTATAGACCCTGCTGTGTGGGGTTTAGGTACAGGATTAATGGCTAGTGGTTTCTTGGGTATTAACGCTTTGTTATGTTTGGTGTTAGCTTATTTTGCCACAAAAGGAGAAAAGCAAGTTGCTTGATGGGTAATGGGTAATGGGTAATGGGTAATAGTATTACTTATTACTTTTTCCCTAAATCCCTAGCCCAAAAAACGCTCTATGCAACCAAACTCTGATTTAGTATTGATGCTCAATGTTTAATGGTAAATGGTAAATGGTAAATGATTAATGTTGTTGGTAAAATTGAACAAAAAGGCTTTGGCTTCGGTACTTGGGCTTTAGTTACAGAAGATGGTCAAACCTATGAACTCAAAGATGCCCCGGATGAGTTACGTAAACCCGAAATTAAAGTTAAGGTGAAAGGTACAGTACGCGAAGATGTGATGAGTACAGCAATGATCGGGCCAATCTTAGAAGTTGAATCTTTCGAGAT
Organism: uncultured cyanobacterium; assembly: GCA_963793425.1. Lineage (GTDB taxonomy): Bacteria > Cyanobacteriota > Cyanobacteriia > Cyanobacteriales > CAWCAG01 > CAWCAG01. Next base: position 203,898 of record CAWCAG010000007.1, read on the forward strand.
AACTGATCAATGATCAATGATCACATGGATAGTTGAAAAGAAACTTTTAAACTAAGAAGTTAATCTTTAGTAGTTAGTGTCGGTTACATTCAAGCAAGATTGACCTTAATGTGCCAGGAATTTGTTATCTCTGTAACTCCTTTGGGAGAAGATGAATATTTAGTGCGAACGGAGAAAGTTGCGCCCGGAGTTCCCCCTGCGGAAGAAAAAGTTCACTGGTTGGTGAATAATTGGTTAGAGCAAGGGCAGGAATTGATGGATGATCCGATCTTGCGTTTGCTTCAAGGGCAAAATCTTTTGGGAGACAAATTTGCTGAAGAACTTTTTTCTACCTCAGAAGATAATAAACTAGAAAAAGATCAAGCTCAACAATCTCGTCGTAATTTAGTTTCTTTGGGACAACAACTTTACGAGGCTTTGTTCCAAGGTAGCTTGCTTAATAGTTGGATGATTGCCCAAGGAATTGCAGATAACCATCGTGCTTGCTTGCGCCTCCGCTTAGGTTTAAAAGACGCTAAAACTCGCAGCTTGCCTTGGGAAGTACTCCACGCTGAAGATCGCCCCCTGGCTACTGGGGTGGATATTGCTTTTTCTCGCTATCAACCTAATACTTTGGCCAAAAATCTTAACGACTTATCTCCTTTGGCAAAAAACCAATCCCTGAAAATTTTAATGGCGATCGCAGGGCCAAATGACCAAGAGAGTCTAGAGTTAAAAGAAGAAGCTATTCAACTAACCGAAGAACTTCAGCGCCATGGTTCCCAAAATTCCCACAACTTACCGCCTGTGGAAGTAACCTTACTCGAACAGCCAGGAAGAGAGGAATTAACCCAAGCTTTGGAACAAGGAAAATACCAAATTTTCCACTACGCTGGTCATAGTGGTTTAGGAGACTCCGGTGGCGGGCTTTATTTGGTTAGTCGGAAAACTGGCTTAACAGAAGTATTTTCTGGGGAAGACTTAGCCGGATTACTGGTTAACAACAAAGTGCAGTTGGCTGTCTTCAATTCCTGTCGTGGGGCAAAAACTGAATGGGAAAGCATTGGGGATCAAAGCCCAAGAAGCAACCTTGCTGATGCAGCTATTAAGCGCGGTGTACCCGCTGTTTTAGCCATGGCAGAAAGGATTCCCGATGCAGTAGCCCTCAATTTAACCAGACTCCTTTATCGCAACATTAGCCAAGGACATCCCATTGATTTAAGCCTTAGTCGCGCTAGACAGGGCTTAATTGCAACTTATGGTTCTAATCAACTCTATTGGGCTTTACCCATACTCTACCTCGCTCCTGAGTTTCCCGGCATTATTGCCCAAGCAGAAGCAACTGAGGGATATTCTTCTAAGTTAGTGAATTTAACTCAAGGAAGGGATAGTGGTTTAACAGAAGAAGAAGAAAAAGCACTGCTTTTTTCCCCCCAAACCCTTGATTTTATTCAAGAAGAACAATTAGATAGCTATCCCCACAATCAGCTAAACGATGATGGAGAATTAACTAAAGCAGATTGGTTAGAAGAAGAAGAAGAAGAAAAAGATAATCTTGACGAAGATCGGGCTTTGATTGAAGATATGTTCAATCAGCTAACTCCTAATCGAAGTGCTAAAGAAGAAGGCAAACCTGTATCGGAAACATCTTTGGATGATTCTCCATCTGTTAGTGAACAAGAATTAAAACCACCTCATCAAAGAAGAGAACATTGGATTCAAGGACTATCTCCTTTGCTTTTAGGGGCAGTTAGTGCCATTGCGATCGCCGCTTTAGGTTTTTGGCTATTTTCTGAACGTCTGCCTTTCCTTAAATCTTCTCCTCTGCCTGGTGATGAGGTAGTAACTAGCTTAGATAAGCCGGGTGATCTTGCTAAAGCAGATAATGATGTCTTAACGGGTTTGGCGATTGAAGAATTTAGTCAAAAGGATCTGCAAAAAGGCATCCCCGCCGTAGCAGCATTACTTGACCGAGGGGCTTTAGAATATGCAAAATCAGCCCTAGAAGCCGTTCCTACTGAGCAAATCAACGAACCTGATATTCTTTTCCTTAAAGGCAGACTAGCTTGGCAAGCAGCCCAATCAGGAGACGAGAAATTCTCTGTTGACGATGCCAGAAGGTTTTGGGAGTCAGCAATCAAAGAACAGGAAAACTCCCCAGTAACAGAAAAACTAACAGAGGCTATCCCCTATCACAATGCTTTAGGTTTTGCTTACTACGCAGAAGGTAAATACAACGAGGCTAATCAAGCTTGGTATGATGCTTTAGAATTAGCTGAACAAACAGAAACCCTTGATAGCGACTCAGAGGAGTTACTTGATGCTTACGCTGGTTTAGCATTGGGGTTAAACAAACTGGCTGAAGCAAAATCACCGGAGGATTCCCCAGAATTTCTTGCTGATAAAGCAATTAAACTCAGGAAAATGGTTATTACCAAAAAACCCAAAAGTTTCACCCCTGAAGCCCTAAGTCAAAACTGGCTTTGGCCCCCTGAAGCAATTGAAGATTGGCAAGAATTGTTGTCAATGAACAATGAACAATAATTCAGGTTATCAAGTTATTATTGTTGGGCATTAATTCTCTAAAAGTACCCGGGCCGATGACACCATCTATAACTAAGCCTTTACTCTTTTGGAACTCTTTTACTGCCTTTTCTGTTAACGGCCCAAAAAAGCCATCAATTTCCAGAGTAATACCTGCCTTGCTTAAAGCTTCTTGCAACGCTTGAACATCTTTTCCTTCTTGTGTAGGTTGAGTTAGAAATAAAATTCTCGGTGGTGGTGGATCTCCCATCTCTGGTACAACATCTTCTACTTTTTCCCCAGTTGCAAAACCCATAATCGGTGCTTGACTTAGGCTTAAAGCAGTTTGTTCACCATAAATACCATCTTCATCAAGTTTAGAACTATTGTTTTCGTTCCAAAGCTTTTGAAAAGCGAGGACAGCCGTATTCCGAATATCTTTTGTACCGCTTCCTCGGTAATCAAAGTGTACAGGATCTCTCGAACCTAACCATTGCCAACCATATTTTTCCAAATAAGACCGCCAACTGTAGGCGTCCTCAATATCAATAGCTAAACCGCTTTGGTGGTTACTGCGCCCTGGGGTAGCTGCTAAGCGAATACCACAACGGGCCCCAGAACGATAATGTTGGTAAAGAATAAGTTGCTGAGCGATAGTACGATAGGCAGAGTTAATAAACATCTTCGTACCTCTTGCCTGGATAGCTTTTTCTAATGCTTGCAAACCCGGCGGTTGTACATAAGGCCAAACCGCCGCCCCTAAAGAAACATCAAGATGAGCAAAGCTAACCAAAGCATCTTTACTAACACTATTAATTTTGGCAATAATTTGCTGGTCTAATTGGCGTACTCTAGAAGTAGAGCAAGTAGTTACATCCCTGACTAAAATCACCATAAAAATATTGATTTGTAAGTGATTAATTATAGAATTTTATAATAAATGTTTGATGGTAAATGATAAATGATGTTACCTCCTTTAAACGAAGAAACTATTTGGGCAATTCTCAATGAAGAGATTTCTGATGATACAGCTAATGCTTTAGTTTGGCATTATTTAGGCTATCGTTATGATGAAGCGAAGGAAGAATGGGATCTTGAGGGAGTAGCCACAGAATGGGGACAAAAGTATCCTGAACCACCAGATTTCATAGCCAATCGCCCTCCTACAGTTCAGCTTACCCGTTCTATACCCAAAGAAAACAAACAATTACTGAAAGAAAAGTTGGGTTTTAAAGGTTACAAGTTAGGAGAATTTGGGCCAAGACAAACTCGTCGGGCAACTATGGCTAATTGGTTATTAAGTTATTTTGTTAGTTGCTAATGGCTAGTTGCTAGTTGCTAGTTGCTCAGAGGTAATACGTTTTCTCCCTAGCTCCCCAATTCCCTAGCTCCCCATTTCCCTATTATTCATCAATAAGCATAGGGATCTTTCGGAGTGGAAACTTTGGTTAAAGAACTAGGTTCAACAATTATCTGGCGCTTTCCTCCTACTTCTCCAGCAACTATTTTTCCTTTGACTCTTAACCAAGTGTCCGCAGGATATTTGTTATTTGAAGCTGTTAAATTTACTGTTAAGCTAACAGGATAAGCATCAACGGCACAGCAAGTCAGTACGAAACGGGAAATTAATAAATAATCATCTCCAAGTTGACTGTCACGCACGACAAATCCGACGACATCAACTTTTTGATCTACATAATAATCTGGCTCAGGATAAGCATTAATAGTTCTTACCCAATCTATAATAGTTCGCTCTTCTGGTTTAACTGTAGCCCGAAAAGATTGAGCTTCAACTTTAGTAGCCGGTAAAGAGTCTGTCACCCCTCTACGCAAAGCAGTTTGGCTACCCAATATTCCAGGGGGAATTATCAAAGCAACTATGGCTACGACTAATAATAATCCTGTACTCCAACCAGGAGGAAATAAGGTGATATGTTGAAGATTATCTCCTGGTTTCCTGGCTAATTTACGACTGGTTATTAACTGTTTGGCTTTAAATCCTCCTATGGCGAAAAGAATTAAACCAGAACATAAGACTAAAATAAAATAGTTGGGGTGAATTAATAATTTGAGTTGGCCGGTAAACCAATATTTAAGTAATAAAATTCCCCAGGTTATAAAAACAATTACATCTAACCAAGGAAGTTTAGCTTGAAGAAAATTAGTTTGTGAATTTTGTTTCATTGCTGATTATTTGCTGTCTTGTCAAAAAAAGTAAGCATATCCTAAACAGAGAATGAAAGTTAGCTGGGCAGCCAAAATAAATAAATAGGTAACTATTTTCGGTTTAAAAACCGATAGCAGTAAGCCTACAGATTTAAGGTCAATCATCGGACCAAAAACCAGAAAAGCTAATAGAGAAGCACTAGTAAAAGTTGTTGCAAAAGAAAGGGCAAAAAAAGCATCTACGGTAGAACAAATAGAAACTAATGCAGCTAATAGCATCATAGCCAGAATCGAGCTAATGGAACCTTGCCCCAAATTTAAAATAATTTCGCGAGGGACAAATACTTGAATACAAGCAGCGATCGCACTACCAACGATTAACATTCCTCCTAATTCTCGCAATTCCTGAATAGTATTATTAAGGAATAAGTCTAACTTCTTAGGGGAGGTTTTTGCGGAGCGGGGTTTACTTTTTTTAAACTTCCTAAATTGCTGATAAGCTTCTGAGGCTAAAGACTGAGTTTTACCAGAATTTCCTAGTAAATAAGTCCCTGATTTTAATAGAGAGGGAGTATCAGGAGAAGTTGAGGTATCTATGCTATAGATGCGTCTTGCCAAAGCTGGTTGCAGTAGGGGCTTCGCATCAGCTTGATAGCCAAAAACACAACCAATAATAGTAGCAATAGTTAAAGAAAATAACACCCTCAACCAGACAAGTTCCGGTTGGTCTTGAAAAGCAACCCAAGTTGACCAAATCACGATAGGATTGATGGTAGGAGCTGCAAGTAAGAAGCTACAAGCCACAGCAGAAGGGGTTCCTTGTATTAGTAAGCGTCTAGCTACGGGTACATTACCGCATTCACATACAGGAAAGAGAAAGCCAATTAAGCTGCCAATTAAAGATCCTAAAAAGGGGTTTTTAGGCAATCGAGAAACTAACTGTCGCTCATCAATAAACAAAAGTAGTCCGCTAGAAAACAATACCCCTAGCAGTAAGAAAGGCATAGCCTCGACTAACAAACTTAAAAATAAAGTGAAGGCGCTGTAAAGTTGATACATCTTTGCTGCTTATTCGGAGCGTTTTCTATTGTGACAGAAACTGGGAAAGACTGCTTGCAAAAAGACTGGGATCAAGTTCTGGCAAATTTTCAAAGAATTTGGGGCTACAATGACTTTCGCCCTCCCCAAGGAGAAATTGTTCGTAATATTTTACAAAGTAAGGATGCTTTAATTGTTTTACCAACAGGTGGGGGGAAATCAGTTTGTTTTCAGCTACCAGCTTTACTACAAAAAGGATTAACCTTAGTTATTTCCCCTTTAGTAGCTTTGATGGAAAATCAGGTTAAAGAGTTGCGCGATCGCCGCCTGCCCGCTGCCCTTTTACACTCTGGGTTACCCACCTCCCAAAAGCGTAGTGTTTTGCAAGCTTTGGTGAAACAGCAACTTCGATTACTCTATCTTTCGCCAGAGACACTTTTAAGCAAATCTGTCTGGGAAATCTTGTCTCGCCCTCAGTTGAATATTAATGGTTTAATTCTTGATGAAGCACATTGTTTAGTACAGTGGGGAGACACTTTCCGGCCAAGTTATCGCCGTTTGGGGGCTATACGCCCTGCTTTACTAAAAATAAAACCTCCCGGCAGTAAAATAGCGATCGCAGCTTTTACTGCCACCGCTGATCCTCAAGCCCAACAAATCATTACCAATACTCTACAACTCCAAAACCCTGCCCTGTTCCTCCATAGCCCCTATCGTTCCAACCTAAATTTGAGGCTAAAAGTAGTTTGGACACCTAAAGGTAGAAAAGCCCAACTCTTAAAGTTTATCCGCACCCAAGGCAGACAAACGGGGCTAATTTATGTCCGTTCCCGCCGTGAGAGTCAAGAGTTAGCACAGTGGTTAAAATCTTTGGGTTATAAAACAGCAGCTTATCACGCTGGTTTAAATGCCCAGCAAAGGAGGCGAATTGAAGGGAGTTGGTTAAGAGGAGAAACTCAATTTGCGGTTTGTACTTCTGCTTTTGGTATGGGAATCAATAAACCTAATGTACGTTGGGTGGTTCATTTCCAAGCCCCTCAACTTCTTTCTGAGTATATTCAGGAGGTGGGTAGGGCAGGAAGGGATGGTAAACCTGCTTTTGCCCTTACTTTAGTCAGCGAACCGACGGGATTGCTTGATCCAAAAGACAAACAACGCAACCGTTTTTTCACAGAAAGCTGGCAAAAAAAGTATCAACAAGCTCAAAATTTAGGGAAACAATTACCCTCCCAAGGAGCAATAGAAGCTATCACCAAAGAATTTCCTGACGGGGAAATTGCTTTAGCACTTCTTCACAGTACAGGAAAATTACAATGGCAAGATCCCTTCCACTATCAATTAGTAGCTAATCAATCCTCTCGTTCTTTTTCCCAACTCCAAGCCACACAAAAAAATCGCCAAAAACGAATGGTTGAGTACCTGAAGACAAAAACTTGCCGCTGGCACTTTCTTCTTGATGCTTTTGGTTTCCCTCAAACCACAAAAAGTTGGCGGTGCGGACATTGTGACAACTGCCACACATAATAATCTAGTTTTTCTGTGCTTTCTTATCTCGGTCTTGACGACGGCGATCGCGCCATCCTGCGGAGGTTAAGTAGACTATGCCCCCAGTGACTAGTATGAGCATAGCCACAGCTGAGAAAAAGAGGAAACTGAGAAGATAATTTTCTGCCACTTGCTTTTAAAACCCGTTACGACCCCAAACAACCATTGTAATTGACCAAGTGAACAGGACTAAAAGGGATACCCAGCCTAAAGTCAAAATATCCATAATGCGCTTCTAAAAATCTTTGGTAAACAATAACTCTACCTACTATGATACTTCTAAGTGGTAGTATCTCCGTAGAATTTTGAGAAGCTTACAGGAAGAAAGAATAGAATCAATTAAAGCCGGTCTACTCTCCAGTGCTGCTTTTACGTTAGCTTATATGGTTGTAGCTTTGATTAATCATTTTTGGCTAGCAGGTATTTCTCCTCAACTAACTTCATTACAAAGCACTACAACTGCTGAGTTTTTATTAAAGCTAGCTGTCTGTTGTCTGAGTGGTTTCCTGTTTGGCATTGCTTATCGCTACATCGTCCGTAGCGATCACAATTCTCACCTCAGCGAAGGTGCGGTTTTAGCCTTTGGTTTGGTTCGGGGTTTGGCTACGGTGGAAGTAACCAGTAACTTGCTTGCTAATTTGTACTTTCTAACTATCTTAACTATCGAAAGTTTAATCTGTTTTGGAATCGCTCGTTTCATTCTTGATTTTGCCTTACATCAATCCTGGATAGAGCCTTATAACCCTCAATAAATATCTTCCTTAAGTTATATTTTGTTAATCAGATTTAGATGACATCAGAAAGTTACCTCTTTAAATTTCAGATAGAAAACCAGCCTACTAAGTAATGTTACTTCTAAAAAACATAGTTTCATTTTAAGTGCTTCAGTGTTTTAAAGGAGAATAGTTAACAACTTAATTATTAATTATCACAAGAAGTAGTTAAATTCTCGATTACATTAATTATCAAATTAGCTAACCTAATTGTTCCCGCTAAAACTAAATCTAGAGCAATAATTTTACTTGTTTGCTTTAAAATAATATTTTTTATACAATCGATAATTATTTAGGAGTAATTGACAAGGTGAGAAATCTGTTTTTGACTTAACATTAAAACTAAGCTATTTTTCAAAAAAGCTATTCTTTTTTCAGAGAAAATTACTGTCAAACCAACTAAAGTTTTTAGCTACTGTCTCTAGTCTTGACTCCACTGAACCTCCTCTAAGCTAATAACAATTACCAATATGAGGAATTATTATCTAGATATTTTCATAAGTTCATTGGCTAGAATTGAGTATATTTAGTCTATCGAGCAGTTTAGATCACGTGTTTTTCTCACTCTCTCAGGGTTATGCTCAAAAACGCTAACGACATACGCTCTCCCGTCTCTACTAAAATCCCTTATCGAATCATTGTTAACTGGTTAAGAGTTATTGTCTTAATCGTTTTAGACACTATAAGTTTGTCTTTAGCTTGGTTAGCGGCTGAGAGATTAGGTACACCGGTCAATAACTTCAACTTGGTTTGGCAACCTGGACAAGAAGCGCCACTGCTAATACCCATTTTAATGATTACCTTGGGCATTTTGGCCGCATCTGGACTTTATAGCACAGACGATAAACGGCGCAGCTTCATAGCTTTGCTCAAAGCTATGGTTCTAGCTCATACCCTTTTGTTGATTACTGCATTTCTCTACAACCCCAAAACTTGGATATCCCGCTCAGTATTTCTCTGGGCTTGGTTGCTAACCCTTGTCTTTGTTAGCATAGAGCGTTTTCTGCTGCACTTCGTCATCGTCAACCTACGTCGCCGAAAAGCGGTTTTACGTCCCCTAGTTTTTCTCCTCGGTAACCCAGAAGATATTACTGGGGCTCAAAAGCTACTTAATCGTTCTAGGGAATTTAAGATTTCTGGGACAGCAGATTTATCAATTCGTGAAGATCCTGAAAAATGGGCGCAAATGCTCCAAGATATCGCAGAACAGAAGGTTAGCGAAGTATTTGTCTGTTCCTGGCAATCTGTTCAAGACCCGATTATTTTATTTTGGGAACTAAAATCAGCAGGAATCCAACTAAGAGTTCTACCCATCAGTTTGGATTTACCAGGACAGTGGTCTGAAATAAAAATGATTGGTCAATTTACCACAATTAGATTCAGTCCCCCTCCTATTATTGGGGGTGATTTCTGGCTTAAAAGAGGTTTTGATTTGCTTGCTTCATCAACATTGCTACTCTTGCTGAGCATACCATTACTAATAATTTCTATTTCTATTCAACTAGATTCCCCTGGCTCCATATTTTACAAGCAAACTCGTGTCGGTTTGAAAGGTCGCCATTTCAAAGTCTGGAAATTTCGTACTATGGTCGCCAACGCTAGCCAATTGCAAAAGCAGCTTGAAGAAAGAAATGAAATTAAAGGAGGAATTTTATTTAAGATTAAAGACGACCCACGCATTACTAAAGTAGGTAAGCTGCTGCGACAGTATAGTCTTGATGAATTACCTCAATTAATCAACGTCCTGCGGGGAGAAATGAGTCTGGTTGGCCCCCGCCCTCTGCCAGTAAGAGATGTAGAAAAGTTTTCAGAAACACACTTTTTGCGCCACGAAGTCTTACCAGGAATAACAGGTCTTTGGCAAGTTAGCGGTCGTTCTAATGCTGATTCTGAAGAGGTATTTTACTTAGACCTTGCCTATATTCAACATTGGTCTTTGGCTCTTGACTGTAAAATTTTACTAAAAACTATTCAAGTTGTTCTAGCCAGGGAGGGAGCTTATTAAAATGGAATCCATAGAATTTCCTGAAGAGATAAATGTTCGTAAATACTGGCTAGTTCTCAAAAGACGCTGGTTTCCTATTACCTTAGTCTTTTTTGCCGTAGTTACCCTAGCTTTTCTTTATGCTTCTCGCAAAGAAAATATGTACAAGGCTAGTGGCAAACTTCTATTTAAAGAAGACCGCTCTTCTTCTTTAACAGGCTTGGAAGGATTAGACAATTTAACGCAAATCGAAGGTTTGAGTAAGAAAACCGAACCCTTATCAACAGAAGCAGAAATCGTTACATCTCGCCCCATTGCTGAAAAAGCTATTAAAGAGCTGAATCTAAGAAACGAAGAAGGTGAATTGCGTGAACCCAGCTTTATTTCCTCTGGGCTAAAGGTTGAGCCTTTGCCTGGAACAGATGTAATGGAACTTACTTACAAATCAAAAGATCCCAAACTGGCAGCCAGAATAGTTAACGCCATCATGGAAGTCTACATAGAAAGTGATATTTCTAGCAACAGGGCCCAAGCCGTCGCAGCAAGAGAATTTCTTCAAGATCAACAACCAAAAGCAGAAGCGAGGGTTAGCCAAGCAGAAGCCGAATTACGGAGATTTAAAGAAGAAAATCGTGTAGTTTCTCTCTCTGATGAAGCTAAAACTGCTGTAGAAACCATTGCTCAACTAGATAGAGATATATCACAAGCTAGGGCTGAACTGTCAAAAGTTAGCAGCAAAGCAGCAAAACTTCAAGGACAAATAGATTTGAGTCCTTCTGAAGCTGTAACTGCCACTTCTTTGAGCGAGTCTCCTGTGGTGAGAAATTTGCTTGAAGACTACTACATAGCCCAGAGTGAATTAGCAGAAGCTCGCAGTCTTTACAGGGCAGGACATCCTAAGGTAGAACAGATAGAGCGTAAATCTGGAGCTTTAAAAGCAGAATTGAGAGCAAATATTCAATCAGTAGCTGGAGATGATATATCCTTAAGCGCCCTTGACTCGAATCAAAGTGGCGTACCTGTACCTTTGGAAAACCTTCAGTTAGGGCAGGTCGAACAAGGTTTAATTTCTGACTTTGTCCAAGCAGAAGTAGAAGGCGTAGGTTTGGTTAGCCAACTAGACACCTATATTGATACAAAAAATGCCTACAAAGATAGAGTTAGTAATCTACCTCGGCTAGAACAAAAGCAGGGAGAGTTGGAACGCCGTTTGGAAGTTGCTAAATCCACTTATACTAGCCTTCTTGGTAGGTTGCAAGAAGCTCAGGTGGCAGAAAATCAAAATGTAGGTAATGCTCGTGTTATCTCTCCTGCTGAACCTCCAAAAGGCCCCATTCCTTCTAAAGAAAAATTGATTCTTTTAGCTGGGGGGGTAGCTGGGTTGCTCTCTGGTATTGCGGCAGCCTTCTTACTCGATCTTATCGATAGTTCCGTCAAAAATGTTAAAGAAGCTAAAGAGATTTTTGGCTATACCTTATTGGGGATTATTCCTCAATATGCCAAATCCAGGAAAGCTCGTAAGTTTCTCAAAGAAGAGGAAGAAAAAATTCCTCCTATTTATGTCAAGGATAGGCCCCATTCTCCTATCAGCGCAGCTTATCAAATGCTACAGGCTAATCTCAAGTTCCTCAGTTCCGATAAGCAACTTAAAGCGATTGTGGTTACTAGTTCTATCCCTCAAGAAGGAAAATCTGAAGTCTCAGCAAATTTGGCTGTAGCGATCGCTCAAGTTGGCCGTCGCGTCTTGCTGGTAGATGCTGATATGCGAGATCCCACTCAGCATCGTATCTGGGGGCTAACTAATGCTATGGGTTTAAGCAACGTCCTCGTTGGTGAAGCTGAGCCTAAAGCAGCTATTGAAAATGTCATGCCTAATCTAGACATACTCACGGCCGGGGTTATTCCTCCCAATCCGGTAGCACTTCTTGATTCTAAGCGTATGGCTTTTTTGATTGAATCTTTTTTAGAAGACTACGACTCAATTGTTTTTGATACTCCTCCCTTAGTTGGAGTTGCTGATGCCCCCATTCTAGGTAAGATGGCAGATGGCATTCTTATGGTTGTTAGACCCAAAGTTCTCAACGTCGCTGGTGCAAAAGCTGCTAAAGACTTTTTGATCCAATCTGGTCAAAACGTTTTAGGTTTAGTTGCGAATGGGGTAATTATCAAAAACGAGCCAGATAGCTATTTTTATTACGCTAAAGAGCAATACGGAGCGCAAGCTTACGCCAAACAAAAGCAGGAAGAATTGGGTTTACACAGTCTTTCCCAATTGCCCCGTAACAAAAGCAAGAAATAAAACTTACTTACTCGGTTGACATAAATCTATGCCAAACCTAAACAGACTCTGGGAAACTCAAGGAGCAGTTGGCTTAGGGATATTATTTTATTTTGCATCTCCCTCACCAATACTTGCTCAAATACCAACTTATCCAGCCCAAGAGGCACTACCTTCTGCAAATATTAGATCAAGTCCTTCATTGACTCCTAACGTTAATTTATCTGATTATTTTCTTGGTACAGGGGATAGGGTCGATATAAATGTTATTGGCTATGAAGAATTTACTAACTTAGAAAGGGTTGTTTTGCCAGATGGTACGATTACTTTACCTTTACTAGGTAGCGTTAGAGCAGCCGGTAAAACAGCAGAGGGGTTACAAGCAGAATTAAGTGTTCGGCTCAATGAATATCTTGTTGAGCCTTTTGTCACAGTTAGCATTAGCATTTTGCGACCTGTTGTCGTGAATGTAGCCGGAGAAGTACAACGTCCCGGCCCCGTTCAACTCAACAGCATCACCACTAATATTGGTAGGCTTGATTTGAGTGAGCGCGATCGCAGATTGCCTACGGTTAGCGCTGCGTTGATTGCTGCCGGGGGAGTAACCAGAAAAGCAGACTTGCGCCAAGTTGTTTTGAGGCGCTTTACAGGAAGAAATAATGCGGTTGTCACAGATATAAATCTTTGGGATGCACTAATTTCTGAAACCCCTCCTGAAGATTTGATCCTCCAAGACGGAGACTCTATTTTTGTACCCCGTCTTGGAGTTGACTCTGATATCAACCCTAAATTACTATCTCGCTCTAGTCTCGCTCCGGATACTGTTAATGTTCGAGTTGTAGGAGAGGTAAGAGCGCCAGGACAAGTAAGAGTTAGTCCTGATAGCAGCCTTTCTAGCGCTGTAGCGGCTGCTGGTGGTCCAACAGATGATGCTGAGTTAAATTCAGTAACTTTTGTCCGCATTAACGAAGAAGGCTTTATTGAAAACCAAGATGTTGATTTAAGTAGTCTGACAGATAACTTACAAGTACAAGAAGGAGATGTAATCTTTGTACCAAAAACCAACCTAACGACAGGGTTAGATGCGGCTGAGCGATTGGGGGGACCAATACGCACTTTGATAAATATTTTGGATTTTATTTTTTGAACTAGATGATTAACTATCTTTCTAAGGTTCTATATGTATTGACAGGCCGGAGAATTCAGCTTCTTTTTTTGCTGTTGATTTTTGGTCTGACATCAATTTTAGAAGCAGTTGGCATTGGGTTAATAGGGCCTTTCCTTAGTCTCGCTTCTCAGCCAGAATCTGTGCAAAAGATACCTATGCTTAACTGGCTTTATCAACAACTTGACTTAGAATCAACTAGAGACTTCATACCTATTCTTGGCTTAACAATCATCATCGTATTTTGTCTTAAATCAGGATTTTACTTTTTAGCTCGTTCCTATATTTTTAAGTTTAGCTTTACACAAAAAAGTATTCTTATTTCTCGGTTGCTAAGTGCTTATATAAAAGTGCCTTACACTTTTTACTTAAGCAGAAATACTGCTAGCATCATGAAAAATATTATTACTGAAACCACTAAGTTCACTTTGCAATGCCTTTTGCCAATACTGACAGGAATTGCTAATTTAGTAGTTATTGTTTTTCTTTTGATAGTACTTGCTTATACAGATTTATCATTACTTGTAATGATACTAGGTATAATTTTACCTACGTTCTTCCTCTTTCAAAGATTAGGCAAACAGTTCAAAAAGTGGGGAGATACTAAATCTATTTCTCAACAAGAGATGATTAAGGTGATTAATCATGGTTTAGGGGGGATCAAGGAAATGCGAGTGATTGGTTGTGAGCGCTACTTTGAAAACCAAATGAAAGAGCAAGCTGAAAATTATTCTCAAGCCGCTACTTTATTTCAAAGCGCTCAACTATTACCACGCATTTTAATTGAAACCACCTTAGTTGTTTTTTTGATTGCTTTTCTTTCCCTTTCCTTTGTTTTTTCTCAATCTAACTTTGAAAATATAACTGCGATTATGGGGGTTTTTGCTGTTGCTGTAGTGCGTTTAATTCCTGCTTCGAGTCAGTTTATCCAAGCTTTAGGACAAATACGTAATTCAACTTATGCTCTTGATATGCTCTATTTGGATTTGAAAGAAATAGAAAAGCAAACTTTGACTGGTAGTTCTCTATTTACTAAGAGTAGCTTATCTCAGGTTATTGACCCTATTAATCAAGTTATGGATTTCAATGAGCAAATTGATTTGACTAATGTTAGTTATCGCTATCCTAACGTTGATGAAGAGGCTATCAAAGATATTTCCTTGACTATTAAAAAGGGCCAATCTATCGCTCTAATTGGTAAGTCAGGAGCTGGCAAAACAACTCTTGTGGATGTTATTTTAGGTCTTTTAGAACCTCAAAATGGGGATATTCGTGTAGATGGTATTTCTGTATATAAGGATGTACGTTCTTGGCAGAATTTAATTGGTTATATCCCCCAATCCATATTTCTTACTGATGACACAGTAGAAAGGAATATTGCTTTTGGAGTTCCTGATGAATTAATTGATTCCCAAAGAATAGATCAAGCTATTGAAGCAGCTCAGTTAGTTGAATTAATTGAACAGCTACCTCAAGGCATAAAGACAAAAGTTGGCGAAAGAGGAGTTCGTTTATCAGGGGGGCAGCGGCAACGTATAGGTATTGCCAGAGCGCTTTATCATCAGAGAGAAATTTTAGTTCTTGATGAAGCAACTTCGGCTTTAGATAATGAAACAGAGCGTCTTGTTAGTGAAGCTATTAACTCTCTTGCTGGTACAAAAACAATGATTATTATTGCCCACCGCCTCTCTACAGTAGAAAACTGCGATTTTGTTTATATGTTAGAAGAAGGTCATGTTACTAAATCAGGTAGCTATGAGGAGGTTGTTCTACAAAAATGAGTAAGTTGTTCTACAAAAATGAGTAATAGGTAATTAACGTAACATCTAAACAATCAAACTTTGTCACTATATTAGGGTAATCACCATGACTGCAACTCAGAATAATATTATCAATCAGCAATCAGAAAAAGCACTTCCCAGTTTTTCCATTGTTTATGAAACAGAAAACCTTTCTAGTGTGGAATTAGATAATATTTATCGTAGTTTAGCTTCTATTTCTCAGCAAGAAGTTTCTCCTGGACAGGCTGAAGAATTTTTAATTATTGATGCGGGCAATGCACCACCGAATGTAATTGAAGAACTTTGTGCTAAATATCCTTGGATTACAGTGGAGAAAGCTGATGAGATTGGCTATTATGAAGCGAAAATGCTGGGGGCAAAAATTGTCACTGGAGAGATAGTTGTTTTTTGTGATTCAGATTGTGAATATACCCCCAATTGGTTGAAAGATATATTAAGTACTTTTCTCAAAGGACCAGAAATTAAAGTTGTCGCAGGAGAGACAAGTACTGCCGTTAGAAACATTTACGAATTAGCAATTGCTAGTAATTATTTCTTTCCTCGTTTTTCTAAGAAACAAGAGCCTTACCCTTCCAGTAACTATTTTCTCAATGCCGTAGCTTTCCGGCGGGATTTCCTCTTAGAAAACCCCATCCCTACTAACCTTCCTCTTTATCGAGGTAATTGTCAGTTACACTGTTATTATTTATGCAAACTTAAAGGCTATGATATTTGGAAGCATCCTTTAGCTCGCGC
Organism: uncultured cyanobacterium; assembly: GCA_963793425.1. Classification (GTDB taxonomy): domain Bacteria; phylum Cyanobacteriota; class Cyanobacteriia; order Cyanobacteriales; family CAWCAG01; genus CAWCAG01. The sequence continues at coordinate 219,886 of CAWCAG010000007.1, forward strand.
TAAACATGAACCACCCACTTCATCTTTTATATTTTGGCGTTCTTTGCTAGCAGGAAGAGACAGAATTTATCGCAAATACATTAAGTCGGTGTGGCAAAGTAATCCTAATCTTAAGGATTTTTCACAGATTGATCTTAACAAAGAGCTTACTAAAAATCAAAGTTTTCAGGAGATTTTCTCGACAATTTTTCGCTCTCCTTTTAAGTTAAGAATGATTCTCTCCGTTGTTAGAGAAAATCCTAGCCGTATCTTACTTTTGCCTTTAGCTTTACCTTTCATTCTTTGGTTTGAACTGTTACGCAGTACAGGAACAATTATTAGCTACTTTAACCCCAACTGGTTAATGGAGGCTTATAAACGTAAAGAAGAAAAAGAGGAGCAATCTCAAGAGGCTGTTTCTGTATCTGCTGCTAAATAGTTAGAGATATTTAGATTATGAGCTTGTAAAATATCAATCTACAAGCTCAGCACTAATATTAACAGGGTTTGAGGACTTAGGGAGTGGACGATTGTCAGCATTTTATTTTAACAAGATTCAATGTTAAAGTAACCAAGAAAGATAGACCTCACCATATCCATTTAGATCAAAAATGGCTAGCAAAAAGGTTTAATGTTTTTGAGAAGTTTTGTTATCCATCAGTTAAAGGACAATCGCAGCAAAACTTTCTTTGGTTAGTCTGTTTTGATGTAGATACGCCAGAGATTTTCAAGTCTAAAATTCAAAAATATGCTCAATGGAAGAAGTTTGTTCCTATCTTCGTTAAATCTGTGTTTAATGATAATGAACCCGCTCCAAAAGAAGTCAAACAAGCTATTGTTAGTAATCTAGTAGCACCAACTGAATATGTCTTGACAACAAGGTTAGATACTGACGATGCTATAGCTAAAGATTTTGTGCAAAGATTGCAAGATAATTTTCAACAGCAAGATTTGCTATCTTTGAATTTTGCTTATGGTTATGTAATTTACCAAGGTCAAGTTTATCTAAGAAGATATGCAGAAGGTAATCCTTTCATCAGCTTAGTTGAAAAAACAGCAAATTTGCAAGGAGCATTTCGCCTAACTCATCATAAGCTCCATACCCTTAATCAAATGAGTTGCATTAAAGGCCAGCCAGCGTGGTTACAAGTTCTTCATGATAATAATATAGTTCAAACTAGACCCCACCAACTTAAATATATTATGAACACAAGTATGCGTGTTACGTCGCAAAATTTGCTTGATAATTTTACGATAGATTTTGATGGTTTAATTGACAAAAACAGTTCTACGGTTGATAGTATTCAAAGCACTTTGGCTAATCTTAAATCTCTTAACTCAATCAGTAAAGTCAAGAATCTAGCAAGAATACTTCTTAAGCGTTAATATGAGTTGTGATTATCAATTGACAACACCCGTAGTATTTATTATTTTCAATCGTAGTGATACCACTAAAAAAGTCTTTGAAGTTCTTCGTCAAGTCAAACCTCCTAAACTTTTTGTTATAGCTGACGGAGCAAGAAACAACAGAGCAGGAGAAGCAGAAAAATGTGCTGCAACCCGTGCAGTTATTGAAGGAATAGACTGGGACTGTCAAGTTTTAAAAAATTATTCTGAGGTTAATTTAGGTTGTAAAAAAAGAGTTGCAACTGGCTTAGAATGGGTTTTTAATCATGTAGAAGAAGCGATTATCTTAGAAGATGATTGTTTGCCAAATCCGAGCTTTTTCCGATTCTGTCAAGAATGTCTTGAGCAATATCGAAATGATAAGCGTATGATGATGATTTGTGGCACTAATATCTTAGAAAAATGGCAAACAGAAATACAAAGTTATTATTTTTCTTATTATAGTAATTGTTGGGGCTGGGCTACTTGGAAAAGAGCTTGGGATTACTATGATGCAGATATGAAACTTTGGCAGGAATCTCAAGTTAGAGATAGAGTCAAGGATGTGCTTTGTAATAATCAACAGTACTCAACTTTAGAGATAACTTTTGCCAAAGTTTATTCTAATCAAATCAGTACATCCTGGGCTATTCCTTGGTTTTTTACCCGCCTTTCTCAATCTGGTTTAGCTATTACTCCTTCAGTAAACTTAATTTCTAATATTGGCTTTACTCCCGAAGGTACTAATACTAAAACTAGTAGTGATTCCAGGGCTAATTTGCCTCTAGAATCGCTAACTTTTCCTTTAAAAGAGCCGTTATGTGTGGCAGTAGATAGAGAACATGATCGTATACGCTATCAAAAAACCTGGGGTAGGAAAACTAATATTTTCAGAAAAATATTGAGAAAAATTAAGCACATAGTTATTAAGTGAAAACAGGGGCGTAATGGTGAATAAAACTAGAATTTTGTTTTGGGGAATTCAAAGAAGCGGTAATCATGCTGTTATCAATTGGTTAAGAGAACAGTATGAAGAGCCAAAAATGTTTTTGAATCATCAAGAATTTGGTGAAGAATTAAAAGCTAGTCCAGAACATTCTTTATCAAGTTTAGGTAATGAACATTCTCAAGCCCCTAAAGTTTATTATGCTCAAAAAGATGATCCTGATTGGCAAGAAGTTTGGAGAAATCCTCCGAGTGGTAGTAATGAGTTGCTTTTAGTTTCTTTTGAGAATCATAAGCTTAATTCTTTATCTCCTCAAAAGTATCAACAAGGCTCTCAACTAATTGACAAAAGTATAGTTGGCAAGAGTGAAAAGACAATTAATATCATTATTTTAAGAGATCCTTTTAATATGTGGGTCGGTAATATGCCAGGGAAAAAGCTTCATGATCCTCAACTTTGGAAAATCTATGCTCAGGAGTTTGTGGGGGAAACTAATTTTTTACCGAACAAAGTTTGCATTAATTACAACAAGTGGTTTAGTAGTCAAGATTATAGAAAGGAAATTACTGATAAATTAGGAGTTGGTTTTTCCGATCAAGGTTTAAATACAGTTAGTAATAGAGGAGGCGGTAGTAATTTTGACGGGACTAAGTTTGATGGGCAAGCACAAAAAATGAATGTGTTGGGGCGATGGGAGGAATCTAATAACTTCCTCAAAAAAAGAAGATTGCTTAGAGCCTTAAGTAGAGATCGAGAAATGGATCGCTTAGTTGAAAAGATTTATCCGGAATTATATTACCAATGGAAGAAGCCAACTTGGGAAAATTTTTGGTATTACTGGGTTTAGTTAAGCAGGATTATAAATAAAGTTGTTTTTCTAGAGCATTTCTATTTTGGTAGTCAACAACAATGACTTTGAAAAAAAGACAGAGCATTTTTGGCAAAGATAGTACAGTGAAGGGGAAACAGAGAATTTATAATTCATTAGTCGATACTGTAGGGTTAGAGAAATTTAGTTTGCTTCCTAAATATATCAAGAGAAAGCTTAAAAAATTCTTAGTTAGTTTAGCTAGGGAAAATAGCTTTTTTCATTTATTCGGATTAGTTGCTTGTAAAAGCTATATCCAAATAAATCCTAGTAATGTTGCTAAAAACCTCCCTGAAAGTGATTTGATTACGGTTAAGACAATTCTTGAACAGAACGATAAACCTACAAAAGCAGCAATTTATCTTCAAGAACAAAAAATAGCAGCAATTCAACCCATTACCCCCCAAACAGAAACAGTTATCTTAGAAATCAAAAACTGTAATTTTTCTTTGCGTAACAACCATTTATTAGATGGGAAAATGAATGTTCTAGATGAGGCGGGGATGCAATTTGAGAGAATGCCTGTACGAGAAAAGTTCCTCTCTAAACCTCAGAAAATATCTGGGACTGTAGCTTATTTAACTAATGTTGATCCTTTAAATTATTATCATTGGTTGTGTCGTACTCTGCCTCTATTGAGATTATATAAAAAGTTTTTCGATTTTTCGCAAATTGAGTTTTTTTATATTGGAGAATTTCCTTTAGCTAATTTCCATCGAGAAAGTTTAATCAGAGCAGGTATTAGAGAAAACCAAATTTTGCAAAAAGCTTGTACAGCAGAGAAAATTGTAGCCGCTATTAGTAGTAGAGCTAAATATTTTGGTTCAGCCCCTATTAACCAAGAAAATTATCTTTTTAGTCGCAGTTTGTTTAAAGAAGAAATAAAACTAGGGAAACAACAGACTCCAAAACGCATCTATGTCCAAAGAGGGAAGGTGAAACGAAGAAAAGTTGTTAACGAAAAAAAAGTAATTAGTTTACTAGCAAGCTATGGTTTTCAGCCAGTAACTATGGAGAGCAAAACCATCAAGGAACAAGCTGAAATTTTTGCCCAAGCAGAAGCTATTATTGCTCCCCATGGTGCTGCTTTAACTAATTTACTCTTTATACAACCGGGAACTAAAGTAATTGAATTACTTCCCTATGGCTATACTAATAATTGTTATTATGTGATGACTGATTATGGAGGAGGGCAATACTTTTACTTACAGGGAAAATCTATTAATCAAGATAGCCAGCAAATGCACAACCTTGATATTTCCCTAGATATTGCTCAACTCAAGCAGATTTGCCAATTAGCATTTTCTTAAAATCGAAAAGCATCTCCCATGACTCTACCTAACTTCATAATTATAGGTGCTGCCAAATCTGGAACCACAGCTCTTTACCATTATTTAAAACAGCACCCCCAAATTTATTTAAGTCCTATTAAAGAAACTGAATTTTTTGCTTTTGAAGGAGAAGAATTAAACTTTCAAGGGCCAGGAGATTTACCCCGTGCTACTATCACTAACTTTGCCCAATACCAAGAGCAGTTTCAAGGAGTAACTAACCAGATAGCTATTGGTGAAGCTTCTCCTGTTTATATTTATAGCTCCAAAGCACCGGAACGTATCAAAAGTTATTTACCGGATGTTAAATTAATTGCTATTTTACGGGAGCCTGTTGAGAGAGCTTATTCTCAATATCTCATGTTTATTAGGGATCAGCGCGAACCCTTAATAGATTTTGCTCAAGCAATTAAAGAGGAAGAAAATCGTCAGCAAAAAGGTTGGGCGTGGGGGTGGCGTTACTTAGAATTAGGCTTTTATTACACTCAATTAAAGCGTTACTTCGATATATTTGAACAACAACAAATCAAAGTTTATCTTTATGACGATCTGCGAGATAATCCTTCAAAAGTTATTGCCGATATTTGTGCTTTTCTAAATGTAGATACTAGCTTTAGTCCTGATATGTCTTTTAAACCCAACATATCAGGAATACCTCAAAACGAATTACTTCATAGTTTTTTGAGAAAACCTAATGCTCTTAAGGATTTGTTTAAACCTTTTTTGCCTGCTAAGCTGCGTAAAAGTATGCGCCTTAATTTGCAAAACAGTAATCTTTCTAAACCGAAATTAGATCCAGAAGTAAAAGAGCAACTATCACCTTTATTTCGCGAAGAAGTTTTACAGCTGCAAGATTTAATTCAAAGAGACTTATCTTCTTGGCTCAATTAAACTTTTCCTCTTCTCAATCAACATCTCAATTTCAGGTCATAACTCTAAAATGAATTTGCCAAATTTCCTAATTATTGGGGCAATGAAAGCGGGGACAACTTCCCTTTATAATTACCTTGAGCAACACCCCCAAATCTACATGAGTTCTCTTAAAGAGCCAAACTTCTTTTCTTACAAAGGCAACAAGCAGCAACCTATAACTACTAAAGAAGAGTATTGTTCTTTATTCACCCAAGTGAGAGATGAAATAGCAATTGGTGAAGCTTCTACCACTTATTTATCTAGTCGCCAGGCTCCAAATAAAATCTATCAAATGATTCCTCAAGTCAAGCTAATAGCTATTTTACGCGATCCAGCCGAAAGAGCCTATTCTCAATATCTTATGCACTATCGTAGTAAGAATTTAGTTTTAGAAGAAAAGGAGATTCTCAAAGGTTTTACTCAAAGTATTGCAGAAAAACGCCCTGGTTTAGTAGGGGGAGGAAGATATTATAATTGCTTAAAGCGGTATCTAAATGTATTTGACCCAAATCAACTCAAAATCTGTTTTTTTGAAGACTTAAAAACTCAACCTACTAGCTTGTTGCAAGAACTTTTTGCTTTCTTACAAGTGGAAAATGATTTTATTGTTACTCAATCTAGTAAGGCTTATAACTCTGGAGGAATACCCAGTAATAAAGGCATTTATAATTACTTAGAGTTCTCGAAACAGATATTCAACAATACCATTAAACCTCTTATTCCAAAAACTTTAATCGACCCAATTTATCAAGCTTATGTAAACTTCAGAAATGCTAACTTAGTTAAAGCACCTCCTCTTCCAGAAGTAATGCGACAGCAAGTTATTGAGGTATATCGCCCAGATATTCTTGCTTTGCAAGAGTTAGTACGACGGGATCTTGCCCACTGGTTAAAGTAATTAAAAGAAGGGGGAAGATAGTTATGAAAACGAATATGCCCAACTTTCTAATCATTGGTGCAGCCAAAGCTGGGACAACCTCCCTGCATAGTTTTTTAGGTCAACATCCCCAAATCTATTTAAGTCCTGTCAAAGAGCCAAATTTCTTCGCTTTAGAAGGGGAAAAACTGGATTTTCCTGCTGGCACAATTAGCCCAGGTTATTTAGCTGAGTGTAAAACTGATCTGACGGCTTATCAAGAACAATTTCAAGGGGTTGTTAAAGAAAAAGCGATTGGAGAAGCTTCCCCAATTTATCTTTACCATCCTCAAGCCCCTCAGCGCATTAAAAACCATCTTCCTGATGTAAAACTAATTGCTATTCTTCGCAACCCAGTAGAAAGAGCTTATTCTAATTTCTTACATCATATTCGAGAAGGTTTTGAAACTTATACGGAATTTGCTGAGGCTTTAAAAGTAGAAGAGCAACGCAGACAAGAAAATTGGTGGTGGGGATTTTATTATCTTCAAGGAGGATTCTATTATCAACAACTGCAAAGATATTTCCAACTTTTTGAACCTCAACAAATTAAAGTTTATCTTTACGAAGATTTAAAAACTCAACCGGTTAAATTGCTTCAAGATATTTTTCAATTTTTAGACGTAAATGCTAATTTCAGCCCTGATACTTCTGCACAATATAATGTCGGTGGTGTACCTAAAAATCAAACTTGGTATCGTTTTCTCACCACCAAAAACCCTTTAAAAGAACCTCTCAAACTACTGTTTCCCGCCGAACTACGTAAAAGTTTAGTACTAAAGTTAAAAAATAAAGCCTTAGCTAAACCCCAAATATCTCCAGCAACTCACGCTCAACTCACCGCAGAATACCGTGAGGATATCTTAAAATTACAAGACTTAATCGGGCAGGATCTTTCATCTTGGTTAGAGCAGGGGGAAAGATGAAAACTTTACTTCTTAGTACTGATGATATCCAAGGGGGTGCAGCCAGGGCAGCTTATCGCTTGCATCAAGGTTTGCAGAAAGCAGGGGTAAATTCCCAGATGCTAGTCAAGGAAAAATCTAGCCAAGATCCTACAGTTATTGCTCCTGCAACCAAACTAGCAGAAGGCATCGCGAAAACGAAACAAACCTTTGCTGCTTTACCCCTCAAACTTTACTCCCAAAGGCAAGGCACCACCTTTTCTACCCAGTGGTTGCCTGACAACATTGTACCTCAAGTTGCTCAAATTAATCCCGATGTGATTAACTTACATTGGATCAACAATAGCTATATGCAAATTGAAACCTTGGGGAAATTAAAACGACCTCTGGTTTGGAGTTTGCACGATATGTGGGCATTTACTGGCGGATGTCATTACAATCAAGAATGTGATCGTTACACAAATTCCTGCGGTAGCTGTCCTCAACTAGGTAGCAACCAAGACTGGGATCTCTCCCGTTGGATTTGGCGACGCAAGGTCAAAGCTTGGCAAAATATTAACTTAACCATCGTCGCTTTAACTTCCTGGTTAGCTAGTTGTGCTGCTTCAAGTTCCCTCTTTAAGCAACAGCGTATTGAAATCATTCCTAATGGCATAGATACAAATATATATCGCCCCATCCCCCGCCAGTTAGCACGAGAAGCCCTTAATTTGCCCCAAGATAAAGAATTACTCCTCTTTGGCTCCCTCAACGCCACCAGCGACAAACGCAAGGGCTTTCACTTGTTGCAAGCTGCCCTCCAAGACTTAAGAAAAGATACCTTGGAATTAGTGGTTTTTGGAGCTTCCGAACCAGAAAATCCCCCTGACTTGGGTTTTAAAACCCATTACTTAGGAACATTCGCCGACGATCTTTCCTTAGCCCTAATCTACTCAGCAGCAGATGTCTTCGTCTTACCATCTGTGCAAGACAACTTACCCAACACCATCATGGAAGCGATCGCCTGCGGTACTCCTTGCTTAGGATTCAATATTGGGGGTTTACCAGACATGATTGAGCATCACGGTAATGGTTACTTAGCCCAACCCTTCAACATTGAAGACTTAGCCCAAGGGATTACTTGGTTGCTAGAAAACCGCGAGAGACATCAAAAGCTTTGCCATCGTGCCAGGGAAAAAGCCGAACAAGAGTTTACCCTAGAATTGCAAGCACAGCGCTACCTGAAACTTTTTCGGGAACTTGTCGAGGAGGAAAGCAAGTGAGAATAAAAACCAGCTTACTCCAATATTTAGCTAAGTTCGAGCCATTATTGGTCACCTCATTGCTCGTATTTTACGCTGGGGTTAGTTTACCATCTCCTTTTGGTTCCCCTTGGGCAAAACTAATGAAGTTGTCTTCTTACTTCCTAGTGCCTCTCCTAGCTTTAATCCGCTGGAAAAAATGTTTATACCTTGCCACTAAAGATATTCCCCTGCTGCTCTTAACAGGGCTAGCTTTACTATCTTATTTTTGGTCTGCTGCCCCAGCAGACACCCTTAATTTTGGCAGGGCCTTAGCCCGTACTACCGTCTTTGGTATCTATCTAGCAGCCTGCTATAGTCCTAAAGAACAAATGCGTATGACCACTTGGGCTTTAGTAATAGCTAGCATCATAAGTCTGGGTATGTGTATTGCTATGCCTTCCACTGCTATTAGCAACGATGGTCTTTGGAAAGGAGCTTTCAACCACAAAAATACTATGGCTCGGCTGATGGCTTTGGCAACTTTGCTATTTGTCTCAGTAAGTATAGAGGCAAAAAAGCAGCGCTGGCTACCTTGGTTGATGGTTTTGCTCGGATTTTTCCTACTTGTGCAAACCCAAGGTAAAACTTCCCTAGTTATGTTTGTGTTTGGTTTGTGCTTATTGCCTTTTTACTATGCCGTAAAGCAAAAATATAAGTTTAGAACTGTACTTATACTTTTTGGCATAGTTGCAGGGGGGGCAATTGCTTTGTGGCTAGCCAACAACCTAGAAGCAATTATTGTCGATGGTTTGGGCAAAGATATGACCTTGAGTGGACGAAGTGAACTTTGGGATGCAATCATTTATCGGGGTATGCAAAGACCTTGGTTGGGTTATGGCTTTGCTGGCTTTTGGAACAACCGTCAAGAAGCTTTTTCGATTGGTGTGATGGTTTCTTGGTTTGGTACAGAAGGTAAAGGTCATGCCCATAGCGGTTTTGTTGATCTGTTTGTACAAGTCGGTTTTGTCGGTATTGGTCTTTACGTTTTGAGTTTGCTAACTTTTTTGGGGAGGATTATTAACTTATTAAACAACACAGGAAAAATAGAATATTTCTGGTTTCTTCAATTTACAGTTATTAGTTGTTTATTCAACTATACTTTAACTCAGACTATTCTCAATCAAAGCGATTTAATTTGGCTTTTATATGTTGCTTATGCCTTTTCTACAGCTTTGCAACAAGAACGCCTAGACAGAACTCGCCACTTAATGGCAAGCAAACAAAAACAAATGCTAACTAGCTAAACTAAATTATAACCAGGAGTTATGTGCATGAAAGTATTAGTAACAGGATCAAGCGGTTTAATTGGCTCTGAAGCTGTGGCCTATTACGACCAACAAGGTCATGAAGTAATTGGTGCAGATAATAATATGAGGGCGGAGTTTTTTGGTAAACAAGGAGATACGACTTGGAATCTTAATCGCCTTAAAGAAGTTAGTAAGAACTTTACTCATTACAACCTTGATATCCGTGATCGCGAAGGGGTTTTTGAGTTATTTAAAAACAATCCCCTTGATTTGATTATTCACTGTGCGGCACAACCTTCCCATGATAAAGCTTGTGAAATTCCTCTGTTAGATTTTGAAGTTAATGCTTTGGGTACTGTGAATTTGTTGGAGGCAACCAGGCAGTTTTGCCCAGAAGCTGTTTTTATCCACATGAGTACCAACAAAGTTTATGGTGATGCCCCCAATGAAGTACCAAGGGTAGAGTTAGAAAAACGCTACGATTATGCTAACCCAGAAGATCAGGATGGGATTTCTGAAGAGTGTCGCATTGATCGTTGCTTGCACTCTCTATTTGGGGCTTCTAAAGTGGCTGCGGATGTAGTTGCCCAAGAATATGGTCGCTACTTCGGCATCAAAACAGGTATTTTTCGAGGGGGTTGTTTAACTGGCCCTTCCCACTCTGGGGTTGAGCTTCATGGCTTTCTTTCCTATTTGGTCAAGGTGGGAGTTACCGGGGGAACTTACAAAGTATTTGGTTATAAAGGTAAGCAAGTGCGGGACAACATCCACAGTTACGATGTTATTCAAGCCTTTGAAGCCTTTCGCCGCAATCCCAAACCAGGAGAGGTTTATAACTTAGGAGGAGGCCGAGGCAACAGCGTCTCTGTGTTAGAAGCTTTTGATCGGGTGGGGGATTTAGTCGGTAAAAAGATGAACTGGACTTATGTAGATAAAAACCGCATTGGAGATCATCTTTGTTACATTTCCGATTTAAGCAAACTAAAAGAACATTTTCCTGACTGGGGTATTACCCGTAGCTTGACGGATATTCTTGAAGAGATGGTTGCAGTGGAGCAAAAAAGATATGCCCAAGTTTAGGGAGCGTAACATACTTCTTTTTGATCTGTTTTCAACAGGACATCATGCTGGCTATCTCCTCCATCTAATTAAACATTGGCAAGAGGTAGGCTTACCTGGCAGTTTGCAGGTGTTGGTAACTCCTGAATTTATCCAATCCCATCCCGATGTGGTTGCAGCCGCAAACTCAGAAGTCAACTTGGTTACGATCACCCCTGAAGAAACAGGACAGCTTAAATCGGAACAATCTAGCCGGGATCGCCTAACCCGTAGTTTCCAAGAATGGGACTTGTTGCAAAAGTATGCCCTAGAGTTGCAGCCAACTCATTGTTTACTGATGTACCTCGACTCTATCCTGTTAGCTTTAGCTATAAAAGGGCAACTTCCTTGTGCGGTATCAGGAATTTACTTTCGCCCCATCTTCCACTATGGGGGGTTTGCAGATTTCCAGTCTTCTTGGAAGGAACGCATTTTGCAAGGGCGCGATCGCCTGATTCTTTCACAGTTATTAGGAAAAAAGCAATTTAAAACTCTTTTTTGTCTTGATCCTTTTGCTGTAGAAAAAATTGACCAATTTAACAGCCAGGTTCAACCGCTCTATTTAGCTGATCCTGTACAAATATATCAGCATTCTGATGCTAAATTGCAGGAACTTCAAGCAACTTTGGCTTTACCAGAAAAGCGGAAAGTTTTTCTCATGTTTGGAGTACCTCAACCCCGTAAAGGTATTTACCAATTATTAGAAGCGATCGCTTTATTACCTAGTAATTTAGCTGAGAAATTTTGTCTGTTATTAGTGGGTCCAAAAAGTGAAGATCCCTTTATTCATAATCGTATCTCGCAACTGCAAAAAGACCTACCCATAAAAGTAGTCAAACGGGAGAAATTTATTCAAGACGAAGAAATTCAGCCTTACTTCCAACTAGCTGATGTTATTCTTGCCCCCTATCAACGCCACATTGGTATGAGTGCTATCTTAGTCCGTGCTGCGGCGGCTCAAAAACTTGTACTTAGTTGTAATTATGGTCTGATGGGGGAGATGGTCAAACGCTATGAATTAGGTACAACAGTCGATGCTAGTTCTCCAGGGGAAATTGCTAAAGGTATAACTCAGTTTCTCCAACAACCTGAAGAAAAGATTGGCAATTTATCTAGTATAAAATCTTTTGCTCAAATTAATACAGCAGAAAACTTTGCTAAAACTATTTTTAATAATTTATAGCTCCTCATCTACTTAAATAATGAAAATTCTTTTCTTAACGACAATTCTCTTAAGTAAAAATAGAAATGGCGGTGAAGTTGCTTCCCAATGTTTTATTGATGGTTTGAGAGAAGGAGGACATGAAGTTAAAGTAGTTGGTTATCTTCGTAAAGGAGATATCTTGGAACATAATTCTCAAAATACTATTGTTGTTGAGGAACGTTACACAGAAACTAGCAAAAATAAAGTTTATCCCCTAATTTGGTTTATCTTGAGTATTTTGCTCAATTTACCCTATTCTGCTGCTAAGTATTATTCAAGTAAATATAAGCAGATTGTCAAACAACTTCTAGCTACTGATAAATACGATTTAGTAATTATCGACCATTCTCAACTCAGTTGGCTAAAAAATGTAGTTAATTCTCAAACTAAGTTGATCTTTGTTGCTCATAATATTGAACACGAAAACTATCAAGAAAATTCTCGCAATGCTAGTAACTTAGTTGCTAAGTCGGTTTATCAAAGAGAGGCTACTTTGATGGCGAAACAAGAAAACAAACTAGCAATGAAAGCAGAGCAAGTTTGGACATTAACTCATTATGATGCTAAATACTTTGCTAAATTCAAAAGTACCAATCAAGTTAAAGTATTTTCTCTTCCCCCTAGTAAGGGTAAATTACCAAACAAACCCCCTAAAAAACAATGTGATATAGGTCTTTTAGCCAGTTGGTCATGGCAAGCTAATCGAGAAGCTTTACAATGGTTTCTAGACAAAGTTTATCCTCTTCTACCTACGGACTTTTCCATTCAAGTTGCGGGCAAAGGTGCGGAATGGTTAAAAGAAAAATATCCTCAAATCCACTATTTAGGAGTAGTGCCAGATGCCCAAGAATTTATGGCACAGGCTAAGGTATTTGCAATTCCTACTCTCAGTGGTGGTGGTATTCAAATCAAAACTTTAGATGCCCTTGCTTCGGGTTCAATTATTGTTGCTACTCCAGTAGGTTTAAGAGGAATTGATAACTTGCCGGCAACAGTCAAAGTAGCCCAAAACCCTGAAGAATTTGCTCATTGTCTCAAAACAGCCGTTACTTCGCCAACTTCAGATCAGGCTTTTGCTGAGTCTCGACATTGGTCTTATCAGCGACAAGAGCAGTTTAATAAAGAGTTAATGCAAGGGATAAACGAACAAACACTGAAAATGTAAAGCGCTTTACTTTGCGTTCAACTACTATTTAATTGGTAAGTTACTTTAAAGAGAGGTAGTACAATGCGGGTCAATATATGCGGGGTGAGTATTGACCAATACTCTTTTAATGAGGTTGTGGACATTATTGTCCAACAGGCTATTGCTGGTACTGAACCAGAATATGTAGTTACTCCCAATGCTCAACATTTGGTAACACTACAAAAAGACGCTGAATTCCAGGAAATATATCGCCATGCTTTCTTAGTCGTACCCGATGGTGTCCCTTTGCTTTGGGCAGCAAATTGCTTGGAAACCCCTTTACAAGGCCGTGTTAACGGCACGGATCTATTTGAAAGTTTGTGTGCTGTTGCCCCGGAAAAGGACTTAAAAGTATTTCTCTTAGGAGGTCGTCCTGGGGCAGCAGAGGATGCTGCCAAACTTTTACAAGCTCGACACCCTGGGTTACAGATTTCAGGTACTTACTGCCCTCCCTACGGCTTTGAAAACGATGCTGTTGAGTTAAGCAAGATCAACCAAATGATTAAGGACGCTGCACCACAACTCCTTTTTGTTGGTTTAGGCGCACCGAAACAAGAAAAGTGGATTTATGCTCATTATCAAGAACTAAAAGTACCAGTTTCTCTTGGTATTGGTGTTAGTTTTGAGTTAGTTGCGGGAACAGTACAAAGAGCGCCTAAGTGGATGCAAAAGACAGGATTAGAGTGGTTTTTCCGCTTGTTGGTGGAACCAGGCCGCCTTTGGAAGCGTTATATTTTTGGTAATACTCTTTTCCTTTGGTTAGTTTTGAAGCAACGTTTTTCTCTCTAGAAAAATTGAATTTATAACTTTGCAAGTTTGTAAAATAACCTTGAAAAAAGAAATAAAGTAATTAACTTTTGTCGATTATTATTGGGATAGATAATCGACTCGCTATTGAAAAGGCAATCTTCATTATCCAACTGAACCTCAAACTTATCAAGAAGGTAAGAAGACATGAATAAAGCTAAAGTATTTTGTGTTGGCTTCCATAAAACAGGAACTAGTAGCCTATCTAATGCCCTAACTAAATTAGGCTATCGTGTTCGCACTTGCGGCCCGTTTGTTGTTGATTTTGAAACTCGAAATAGGGTTTGTGAGGCGGCTTTTGCTGAGGTGGAGAAATATGACGCATTTCAAGACAATCCTTGGCCTATTATTTATCAAGAATTAGATCAAAAGTACCCTGGTAGCAAATTCATCCTTACTACAAGACCTACAGATAAATGGATTAAAAGTGTTGTTGGATATTTTGGCTCTAAAGATAGCTCTATGAGAAAGTGGATTTATGGAGTTGGTCATCCTGAAGGACATGAAGATGTTTATCTTGAACGTTACGAACGCCACTACCGAGAAGTGAGAGAGTATTTTCAAAATAGACCTGAAGATATCTTGGAAATTAGTATAACTGAAGGAGAAAGATGGGAAAAATTGTGTCCTTTTCTCGATAAAGAAATACCTGATTTTGACTTTCCTTATACTAATAAGCAAGAAAATAAATATAAATCAAAAATGACTAACCTGAAGAAGAAGATTACCAAAAAAATACAATCTCTTAGCTCAAAATTAAGTTAATATAATAAATATTTTCAAGGAGAGAAAATACATCTTTTCTCCTCTTTCATTTTTCTTTCAAAAACAACTAAAAGAATTCACTGAATCTTTATAAAAAGAGCCTCAGTCTTCATCCCGTTTTCATATGAATCAGCAGATAATGTGACCAACAACTTCCTGATCTGCTCTAATTATTATGAAACGTCAACTCTTAATCAGCTTAATAGCTACAACTGCAACCCTTAGTACATTCTCTGCCAACGCTTTTGCTAGTAGCCTTGTTCCTCAACAAGAAGGAGAAATCAATGTTGGTCTCGGTTGTATAGATCCAGACCCTAATAAATGTATTGAAGCTAATTCTATACCCTTTATTGAAAGCATCAAATCTATCGAAGACGATAGCACGGGTAATAAAAGTCGTCTCTTTGTTGATGATTTTAGTACTGCAAATACCTACGGTAGCGGTACAAATGCAATCCAATTCCAAATAAGAGATGCTGGAACTAACCCTGATGAATTTTGGTTTCGCCCTTCCGAACATGATGCGAATTTAGGTCATGGGGAAGAAAACGGTCAACTGGAAGTAGGAACCTTTAAGTTCACTTTTACCCAGATGCTGGCAGATTTGACTATAGATTTCTTTGATACGGAGTCAAAAAATACCACTGGGGTTATTGCTATTAACGGTATTAGCTTAGATAGTCCTGATTGGGTAGCAAAAGGTCAAGATAGCAACATTGTTAGTCAAACTTTCTTTGATATCACTTCCATAACACTCAAATTGGGTCATGATCGTGACAATGGTACAGGAGATGGAGTAGATTTCAAGGCGAGTAGTGTCGATATACCTGAACCTACTGCATTATTAGGACTTCTTGGTATTGGTTTATTTGGGGCAGTTTCTAAGGGCAAGAAGGAAAAGAATTAATTCTTGTCGGTTGTTTTTGGGATGAATAATCGACAATGAAAGAGGTTGAGTTGAACCAAATTAACTCAACCTCTTTCCTTTTTTATTAACGAGAATGAGAATTGGTATTACTTGAGAATACTCCGCAGCATCCAAGCATTTTTCTCGTGAGTTCGCATTCTTTCTGTGAGTAAGTCTGCGGTAGACTCATCGTTAGCACGTTCAGCAGCAGGAAAAGCAGAACGGGCAGTACGAACAACAGCTTCGTTTGCTTCTACTAAAAGGCGTACCATTTCTTCTGCTTCAGGAACACCGCGAGTTTCTTCAATGGAAGCTAGTTCAATGTATTCGCTATAGCTTGCGGGGGCAGGATAGCCCAAAGTACGAATGCGCTCGGCGATGTCATCCACTGCGAGAGCAAGTTCAGTATACTCTTGTTCAAACAATGTGTGTAGAGATTGGAACATCGGCCCGGTGACGTTCCAGTGGAAGTTGTGGGTTTTGAGGTATAAAGTGTAGCTATCAGCTAAAAGGCTAGAAAGTCCTTTAACAATTTCTTGGCGATCTTCTTCGCTGATACCAATATTAACTGGGGCTGTTGAACCTACAGTGGCCATAATTTTTCTCCTTAAGTAATTTAATTAAAACAACTAGACTATTTTTAAGCTAAATGCCTTTGTAAAACCGAACGAGGTGCGCGGCGTACTCTGCATTTAATGGTTTCTTTGCCTAGACGTTGATGGGCTTCGTAACGGTGACAACCGGAAAAGCCATAGTATTGACCATCTACTTCTAACACGTCTATGGGTTCTCGCAAACCTTCTTTAGCGATTGATTCCATCAGTGCCGCTACTTTCTTTTGGTCGTTTTGGCGAGGTAGAGGACGACGAATCTGATTTAAAGGAATCTCTTGAATAGCAACCATCCTGAAGTTTATCTCCTGGTGTTTATTCCTCCTTGTATAAATCATACTCGTTATGAGTTTGCTTTGCAAGTTTTTATTAATGATGCCTACGACAACGGCAAGCCAAACAATATAGGGAAATAATACTTAAGAGCGAAGTTGGCTAATTTCCTATAAGCAAGAGATATTAGCTAGTTGAAAAAAATATAAAATTTTTAACAGAGTATATACTTAAGTGATAACTATGATGTATAGTATTGGAGATTCCAAAACGACCTGAATTTATCTGTTGAATATAACCAAATATTTTTATGAAAGTTTGTTTCTTTTTGACCCTGATTTCTGTACTAGGTTTTATGGGAATATGCAGCGTACCCTCATCAGGAGAAATTTGTTCTCCTAGCAACGGAGGGGGAGCAGGTGTAGGGCAAGGTTCCCACTCCCAAGGCAATGAAAATATTACCCAAGAGTGCAAAGATTCGCAGCAAGCATTTATAGACAATCCTTAAGGAAGGAAGAACAAAATTAGAGCAATTATTTGGCTTAGATTTGCGATCGCTAGCTGTATTACGTATTGGTTTAGCTTTACTAATTCTGACTGATTTATTTAAACGAGCTTTTGATCTTCAGTCTCACTATAGCGATGAAGGAATTCTACCTAGAAGTGTTTTAATTGAGCAAAATCTTAACCCCTGGCGTTGGTCGATACATTTATTTAGCGGACAGGCTTTATTTCAGGGAGTCTTATTTATTTTGGCAGGTGGGATCGCCATAGCCCTATTATTTGGCTATCGTACTCGCTTTGTCACTATCATCTCCTGGGCTTTACTTTTATCTCTACAACTACGCAACCCTTTAATAAATAATGCTGGAGATGTGGAACTCCGCTTGATTTTGTTTTGGAGTATCTTTTTGCCCCTGGGGGCGCATTATTCTGTAGATCGCGCCCTAAATTCCTCTTCTCGAATTTTGCCAAAACGCCTACTTTCTCCTGCCACGGTTGCCTTAACCCTACAAGTCTGCTTTGTTTACTGGTTTACCTGGAGCCTTAAATCAGATCCAATTTGGCATACAGAAGGTAGTGCAGTTTATTATGCCCTCAACTTAGATTATTTAGTAACTCCCATTGGGAAATTTCTCCTCAACTTTCCTTCCCTGTTGGTTTTCCTTACCTTTACCACTCTTTGGTTTGAATTATTAGGGCCATTTTTACTTTTCGTACCCTTCCGCACGGATTTTTTCCGCTTCTTGGCAGTTATGCTTTTTGTTGGGCTTCATCTTGGTTTTGGAGCAGGATTACTAATTGGCCTTTTTCCCTATGTTAGTGCCGTAGCTTGGTTAGCATTTTTGCCCAGTGGGTTTTGGCAGGTTATTTCTCAACGTTTCAGCAAATCAACTAACCAAGAAATCAGAATTTACTATAACCAAAAACAGGATTTTAGTCATAAGATTGCTTACTTACTCCGTACCTTCTTAATTCTGCCCAAGGTGCAACTGCTTCCGGCACAACAAGAAGCGGAAATTTTAGCAGCCATGAAAGGTAGAAAATCTTTGGCAGTAAGCAATGGAAAAGGTAAACTATATTTCCAGACTGACGCAGTTGCTTATTTATTTCGCCTCTCGCCTTTATTTCATTTCCTGGCTGCTTTTATACCCTGGAAAATCATCAAGTTTCTCGGTCAAAAATTTGCTCTTTTACCAACAAAATCCTTCCTGAAGTTTCGTCCTCTCAAAATCTCTACTTCCCGAAGAATTAATCTTGTTGTCTCCTTCCTCTTCATACTCGTTTCTTGGTGGAATTTTCGTACAATTGCCCCTGATATATTTAAAATACCAAAAGATGCTGATGCTTTTGTTCGGGTTCTCGGTTTAGATCAAACCTGGAATATGTTTACCCCCCACCCACCCACAAAGGACGGTTGGTATGTAATTCCGGGCAAGCTTAGGGATGGTACAGAAATTGATCTTTTTCAAGGTGGTGAGTCTGTAAGCTGGGAAAAACCAAAGCTAGTTTCTGGCACTTTTGGCAATATGCGCTGGCGCAAATATATTATGATGTTGCACCGTAAGGATAAGAAGAAGTATCGGCTCTATTATGGAAGATATCTTTGCCGAAGTTGGAATAATCGACATAAAGCGGCTCAACACCTTGATACTTTTGAGATTAATTTTATGTTAGAAAAAACTTTGCCAGATTATCAAACCCCAAAAGTAGAAAGACTTCGTATTTGGAAGCATACTTGTTCTAAGGGTTCCTAAGTCGATTTTGTTGTTTCATACCAAATCGGTTTACCTTGAATGCCATTGTTTCAATCCCTCAGAGGGATTATTGTATGTTGCAACAATTCTGTTTCTGGTAATTCCCATTCGTGACAAGTTAAGCCAAAACGCAATCTGTCAAGGGCTTTGGCAGGGGTAAGGGAGAGAGGTCGAGGGGAGGTTTTTGTTGTTTCTTATCTGTAGTTTGTAGGGTGTCGTTAGCTGCAAGCGTAACGCACCATCTTGAAGTGAAAAAGCGAAGACGGTGCGTTAAGCGCTGAATCAAGATTGTGGTAGAGTTGCCATAATTTTTCGCAGCGCCAACACACCCTACGTTGCTGAATATAACCATAGGGGTTTGACAGATTGGACTTTTACTTAAGTTGTCACCAATGGGTAATTCCTTACCTTCCAGTATGTTTCAATCCCTCATAGGGATTATTGTATGTTGCAACGTGTTTCTAGTAGTTTCATCTCCTCAATTTTTCGTTTCAATCCCTCATAGGGATTATTGTATGTTGCAACCTAGCGCCGCGCGACCGGCACAGAGACAAACCACGTTTCAATCCCTCATAGGGATTATTATATGTTGCAACTTTTATTGAAAGCGTTGAAATGAATAGAAACAAATGTTTCAATCCCTCATAGGGATTATTGTATGTTGCAACCGGAATTGATGAAAGAATCGTCGTTCCTCAATGGGTTTCAATCCCTCATAGGGATTATTGTATGTTGCAACATCAATAAAGTCACCCAAAGATTCTTTAAGTAATCTGTTTCAATCCCTCATAGGGATTATTGTATGTTGCAACACCCGATTTTACACAGGCGGCTTTGGCTGAATGTGTTTCAATCCCTCATAGGGATTATTGTATGTTGCAACTACTTCGTAGTCAGCTTTTACAAGTTTACCAATTTGTTTCAATCCCTCATAGGGATTATTGTATGTTGCAACAGGTCAAGTTACCGTCGTCACTAGAAATGTTCCCCGGTTTCAATCCCTCATAGGGATTATTGTATGTTGCAACCTTCAGCACTGCTAGTATCTTCAGCAATACTTGTAATTAGTTTCAATCCCTCATAGGGATTATTGTATGTTGCAACTTCAAGGAGTAATCCCGCGATCGCTGATACACTCGTTTCAATCCCTCATAGGGATTATTGTATGTTGCAACACCTAAAAAATATACCAATACTTTAGGAGTAATGATGTTTCAATCCCTCATAGGGATTATTGTATGTTGCAACGAATTGTACCATCTAAATCTAGTAATAGTATTTTGTTTCAATCCCTCATAGGGATTATTGTATGTTGCAACAACTAACAGGAGCAATTGATAAAATCGGCAATCCTGAGTTTCAATCCCTCATAGGGATTATTGTATGTTGCAACAACAGTTGGAAGGCATAAAGCAAGAGAATAAATTGCGTTTCAATCCCTCATAGGGATTATTGTATGTTGCAACGTGTTCTTTCCCCCAAGGCTTTTAATGCAGCCACAGGTTTCAATCCCTCATAGGGATTATTGTATGTTGCAACGATATGCCTAATGCATCGCTCTACCTTCATTCATCGTTTCAATCCCTCATAGGGATTATTGTATGTTGCAACGTTAATCAGAACCATGGCGGACTGTATTCTGCAAGTTGAGGATGTTTCAATCCCTCATAGGGATTATTGTATGTTGCAACACCTTTATTCCAAGTCTCAATAGAAAAAGGTGTAAGGTTTCAATCCCTCATAGGGATTATTGTATGTTGCAACGATAAGGGATACAGCAGCCATAAAGCCCAGAAAAGTTTCAATCCCTCATAGGGATTATTGTATGTTGCAACCCTGATGAGCCTGGTGATTTTAATGCACCTTCCTTGTTTCAATCCCTCATAGGGATTATTGTATGTTGCAACAACTACTTGACGAATTCTATGATAATAGGGCTTTAGCAAGTAGTTTCAATCCCTCATAGGGATTATTGTATGTTGCAACGCTATCGTTTAGGTTAGGTCTGTATTAGATGCTACAGTTTCAATCCCTCATAGGGATTATTGTATGTTGCAACACTCATGACATCAAAAACTTTTTGTTACAAAACCTATTGTGTTTCAATCCCTCATAGGGATTATTGTATGTTGCAACATTTAGTAGAAGATGTTTTAGAAGAAGGAATTGATGTTTCAATCCCTCATAGGGATTATTGTATGTTGCAACCTGAAGGTTTTTCTCAGGAAGCTTCTATTAATCGGTTTCAATCCCTCATAGGGATTATTGTATGTTGCAACAAAATGGCTAGCAATCAAAACTTGGCGCTAGCTCGTTTCAATCCCTCATAGGGATTATTGTATGTTGCAACTCAAAGAGAATAGCACGAACATGAAAGAAGAAGCGAATGTTTCAATCCCTCATAGGGATTATTGTATGTTGCAACATTGCTTTTGATAACCCGTCATTCCTGGCTTAAGGATGTTTCAATCCCTCATAGGGATTATTGTATGTTGCAACGTAAGTTCGTAATCAGCTAGTAGCTAAAGCTGCTGCAGTAGTTTCAATCCCTCATAGGGATTATTGTATGTTGCAACTTTGGCTTTTTTTGTACCGGGCTGCGATTTCGGAGTTTCAATCCCTCATAGGGATTATTGTATGTTGCAACATCTGCAATCTTATTGTATCATGTATTCCCTTGTGTTTCAATCCCTCATAGGGATTATTGTATGTTGCAACATACTTTAGTGAATATCCAATCTGATAAAGAGTCTGTTTCAATCCCTCATAGGGATTATTGTATGTTGCAACGGTTAGAGATATGTTGTTAGGGATTTGGGCAACTTCTGTTTCAATCCCTCATAGGGATTATTGTATGTTGCAACAGTTTAGACGATATACCAAAAGAAACGTATGCTACCGTTTCAATCCCTCATAGGGATTATTGTATGTTGCAACGCTCCTGAATCTCTTTATGAGCCTCAGTGTCTCCTGTTTCAATCCCTCATAGGGATTATTGTATGTTGCAACAATGGTACAGCAATTACCAATAGCGATAGACTTCGTCGTTTCAATCCCTCATAGGGATTATTGTATGTTGCAACTTTGTGGAGGATTTTATTGAGCTGCGATAGGGTGTGTTTCAATCCCTCATAGGGATTATTGTATGTTGCAACAAAGCAACGAACGACTTACCGCTACCCATCTCACCGTTTCAATCCCTCATAGGGATTATTGTATGTTGCAACTTTTGCCAAGAACCACCAGAAGAGGAACCAATACAGTTTCAATCCCTCATAGGGATTATTGTATGTTGCAACAAACTAATAGCAATTAAGCAAAAGATGCACCGAGAAGTTTCAATCCCTCATAGGGATTATTGTATGTTGCAACCTTCAACTGATTCAGAACGGGGTGCATTTTCTGACTGTGCTGTTTCAATCCCTCATAGGGATTATTGTATGTTGCAACCTGGGAAGAAATCGTTGGGTACCACAATAGGATGTCGTTTCAATCCCTCATAGGGATTATTGTATGTTGCAACATAATGAGTAATACAGCTGAATCCAGTAACATTATGTAGTTTCAATCCCTCATAGGGATTATTGTATGTTGCAACCACAAGATAGCAGGCGCTTGTGTGAAACTGAGAAGTAGGTTTCAATCCCTCATAGGGATTATTGTATGTTGCAACCAGGGTTGTAGTAATGGACTAAATTGTCATATCCCTTGTTTCAATCCCTCATAGGGATTATTGTATGTTGCAACATTCTACAAAAACATCGTAGGCGCAGCCGTTTAAGTTTCAATCCCTCATAGGGATTATTGTATGTTGCAACCTTGTAACAGATAGTTCCAGTAGCGGTGATCCGTGGGTTTCAATCCCTCATAGGGATTATTGTATGTTGCAACAGCGGTAGTTTGAAATGGTTGATGTATTTAGTTTTCAAGGTACATTTGCGCGGCACACCTATAAAATTATCATAACCGACCATAAAAAACAATCCCAAAACCCTGAAACCCTTGCTGGGTATGGTGCGCGGCAGCCTCAAAAATAGAAATCCCTGAAAGCTGCTGGGAGAGCGGATTTCAGGGATTTTCCACTCAATAGCCATTCTGATACCTACCCTGCCGCGCAAAATCGGGTGATTACCGAAGCAATATTCCAAAACAGATCACCTTTCCTTCCTGAACTATCACTTAAATTACTCACAGTGTCTCAAATACCAAATCCTTTACCCATTCTAATAGGAATCAAGAAAAAGTCGATGAGATGAGAAAAACAACTGCTTCACATTCACTTTAGAATTAAGTCAATATTCAACTTAAACTTAAAAAAAGCAAAAATGAAGGCGATCCCAACTGAATTGGCAACTTTGCTCCCAGCTAACCCAAACTTAGATATAGTTGCTTGGGAGGATCTTGAAGTATCATTTCAAGAAAAAATTGCCTCGGCGATCGCCACTTCTCATTTGCCAAGTTGTGCTGTTTTTCCCCATAGCCAAGAAGCTTTAGGAGAAGTTGTTAAAATTGTCCATAAAAAAAGCTGGCAGGTTTTAGTTATTGGTAGCGGCAGCAAAGTTAGTTGGGGGGGATTGGTTAAGAAAGCAGATTTAGTGATAAGTACCCAAAAACTATCTCGCCTCATTGATCATGCAGTGGGAGATTTGACTGTTACCTTAGAAGCAGGAATGCCATTGGCACAGGTGCAAGAGATCCTCCATAAAGAAAGGCAATTTCTGCCTATTGATCCTGCTTACCCCCAAAGTGCAACCATCGGCGGCATCATCGCTACAGCAGATACCGGAAGTTGGCGACAGCGTTACGGCGGCATTAGGGATATGGTTTTAGGAATTTCTTTTGTTCGGGCAGATGGGGAAATCGCCAAAGCTGGGGGGAGAGTGGTTAAGAATGTGGCAGGATACGATTTAATGAAACTGTTAACTGGCTCTTTTGGTACTTTAGGGGTTATTTCTCAAGTTACCCTACGCACCTATCCTTTACTCCAAGATTCTCAGACAATGTTTTTAAGCGGGGAAGAAAAGGCTATTGCTATGACAGTGCAAACTCTCCTCAACTCAGCCTTGACACCTACAGCGGCTGATTTGCTTTCTCCTGGAGTTGTCAAAACTTTGGTTTCCCAGAAAGGTTTTGGCTTAATAGTCCGTTTCCAAAGTCTTACAGCTAGCATTGAAGCACAATCTCAAAGAATAGAGGAACTTGGCAATGAGTTGGGTTTACAAGCTACTACCTACCAAGGAGATGCAGAAAGGGAACTTTGGCAGCGATCGCATTCCCTAGTTAACAATCCCCTTTCTCCAAACTCAGTTATTAGTAAAATCGGTGTTCTTCCTTCCTCTGCCACAGCAACTCTAGCCTATTTAGATGAAGTTACTTCCGGGGAAGGATTCGGTTTAATTCATAATAGTAGCGGCATTGGCAAACTGCAACTCAATTCAGAAAAAAGCTTTAACCAAATACAAAAGTTGCGATCGCACTGTGAACAAAATCAGGGTTTTCTTACTATTTTAGAGTCTCCTCAACAATTGAAACAAAAACTTGAACCGTGGGGTTATACAGGTAATGCTATGACAATGATGCAACGGGTTAAAAATAAGTTTGATCCCCAAAATATTTTAAGTCCCGGTCGTTTTTTGGAGTTATGAATAAACAAAGAGATAAACTAATACAATAAATGTTTAATGTCTAATGTTTAATGAGTAATGACAAAACTGATTGCAGACTCAATAGTTGTTTCTATACCCCCTTTGGAAAATGGCGATCGCCTCTCGATTACAGAATTTGAAAGGCGTTACCAAGCTATGCCTAATCTTAAGAAAGCTGAATTAATTGAAGGAATTGTTTACATGGCTTCTCCGGTACGTTCTCGTAGTCACGGGAAACCCCACGCTGCTGTTATGGCTTGGTTATCTAATTACTGGTTGGCAACACCGGGAACTGATTTGAATGATAATACTACAGTAATTTTGGATTTAAAAAATGAACCTCAGCCTGATGTTTTACTGCGTCTTGAAGAAGAGGTAGGTGGACAGTCTCGTATTAATAAAAATGATTATGTTGAAGGTGCGCCGGAACTGGTTGTGGAAATAGCGGCAAGTAGTTCAGCTTATGATTTACATGATAAGAAAGAAGTTTATTTACGTAGTGGTGTCAAAGAGTCTCTCGTTTGGCAAGTTAATGATCAAAAACTAGACTGGTTTAAGCTTCATGAAGGAGAATACATTGCTCTTTCGCCAGATGAAAAGGGCATCATTAAAAGCCAAGTTTTTCCCGGTTTATGGTTAACAGTCTCTTCTCTACTCCAAGGTGATTTAACTAAAGTTTTGGCAATTGCCAAAGAAGGTATAAATAGTGTCGAACATCAAGGATTTTTGCAAGGTTTGGCTAATAGCTAGTTGCTAGTTGTTTCTTTCCTAGCTCCCTGCCAACAATTACAAAGACTGTTTCTTAACCCTCTTAACCGTAGCCAAAAACTGTCCTAAGAAAGGCAAACCACCAATAGCAGGTAAGAAATAACGCGAAGTACAAAGTAAGCCCAATGCAGCACCTTTTGCTTCGCTCATGTAAGGTTGGTAAAATAAAATAATTGCTGCATCACGAGTTCCGACACCAGCGAAAGTTAGGGGTAATAATCCTGCTAAAATTGATAAAGGTGAGAGGGCAAGATTAACTAGGAAAGGAACTTCGGCCCGGATTGCTAAAGTGAAGAAATAAATTTGTAATAGGTGCAGGAACCAAATAAAAACTGAAGTAACGGTTATCTTCGTTAATTGCACTTTATCGCGCCAAAAATAGTCGTGCATTTCTACCCAAGATGATTGCATCTTCTCTAATTTCGGTTTAATCTTTTTGGGAGCTATTTTAAGGGCTAAAACAAAGAAAATCTGAGCAAACTTCTGGGAAGCTAAAAGCATAACCCCTATGACCAAACCAAAAGCAACCCCAACGGTCATTAACCAAAATAAAGTATCTTTGTTAGCATAAAATAGTAAGCCAAATACACACCATAATAACAGAGAGAGCATATCACAAGCTTTCTCAAAAATCACCAAAGACAAAGCTAAACTCCCCTCTAAGTGACCTCTATCTTTCATGAAATAAGCTTTAGCAATATCCCCCATTTTAGAAGGGAGAACCATATTAAGGACGCTAGCAGCTAAAATTAAGCGGTTAGCTTCTAGAAACCCTAATCCTTTTCCCGCAGGCATTAATTGTTGCAAACGCCAAGAGGTAAATAAGGTTAAAGGAATAACCATCCCTAAACTAATAATCATCCAAACCGGATCACAGTTTTGGAAAACTGCAATTAAGCGCGGCAAGTCTATTTTTGAATAAATAATACACAAAATAGCGACGCTAACAACTATAGAAATAAATCTCTTCTTATTCATAATCACCCATTACCTATTACCTATTACCTAATCAAATATCTCGCTCAACTTTTAACTTTTGCCCAACAGAAAGCTGTTTCACTTCCTTAGTAAAGTCTTGCCAAGGTTGGAGTTGCCCAGCCTGGTAGGTACGACTCATAACCACATAAATAGAAGTTTGATCACCACCAATCGCTATACTTTCTACCTTGTCCCAAGATTCTCCACTAAGCTCATCTATAACCTGCCAATAACTATTTTGCCAGCGTAGTTTCCGAGAAAAATGGTAAGGGGCGCTTTTTTTGCCGGTAATCAGAACTTTTTGTAAGAGTTTACGGATTAAATTAGGAAAGAAACGCCCAACAGTTAACATAACTACTCGCAAAATCATTAAATTAAGGGGAGTCATTTGCTTTTGTTTCGCCCAACCTAAATCCCCTTGAATAAAGATATCATCGGGTTCAATTTTAGTATCATAAGAACCTACCAAATGAGCAACAGCATTTTTTAACTTGCCACCTTGATTAACTAATAAAGAAAATTGAGTATCTGAAGCAACTAATTTACCATTACGAAAAAACTTAAATACTCCTCCTTTATTCAAAGCTAAATAAAGTTCTGTACCTCGACGGCGATCAATCAAAATTTTAGCATTAGGATACCAAACTCTACCTTCTTTTCTAGGTTTTAGGGCTGGACGTTCAGGAACAAAATCTTGCCAAGCCAGGAGATAATTCCAAGTATGATGACCAATAATATGATCATCTGCATAACAAGAAGCTAAACCTTTAGCTAAACCTTGCAAAAATTGATCATTAATAGTTAAAGCTGACCGATACCATTTCCCCACCAATTCAAAACCATGGGGAAAGAAATTGTAGGTATTACGACTAGTATATTCTCCTCCATAGGAACCATCAGGATGAATAAATTGAGCTGCTAAATCCACTGCTTTAATTAAAGCTTCTTTCAAGCGAGGATCGGGACGTAGCTGGTAAATTCTAGCTAAACAAGAAATAGTTAAAGTATGATAACCAGGATCACACCCTTCATATTCTTGGAACCAACCTTCAGAATTTTGCCAAGATAAAACTTTCTCTAAACGTTCTACCTTTGCCCTATCCCACTTGGCAGTATTTAAAAGAGGAGAAAGCAACTCTAAACATAATACAATTAAAGCTTGGTGATTAGTTAATCTACCACTTTCATTATGGTGTGCCAACCAATCAGCCCGAAGTTCAAAAAACGCTAAAGCTTGTTCATTTTTTAACCCTAATAATTGATAACTTTCCAGACAAGCTAACAAAGAAAAAGCGGCCGCACCCCCCGCTCTTTCAAAAGGAAAATAATCATCACAAGAGCCATCAGGATGACTACTTTTAGCTGCATAAAGAATGCCAGCTTCTACCCAAGCGGCGATCGCAGCTTCATTAAAAAAAGGATTATCATCTAAATGGGTATGATAAGCCAAAGCGAGGGGCCAAACAAACTCTTGGGACATCCCACTAGGAAAGTCAATGATTTTATATTGCCAGAAATTGCGATCAAAGCAACCATAGGTAGGGCTGTGGCAATTGCGATCCATCAAAGTAAGGATTTTGGGAATTTGGACGATCGCTTCGCGGGCAAATAAGTCTTTCATAAATCAAAAAGAAGGTTTATCAGTTTGAACAGTTATAGTTTAGTTTTTTAAGAATGGGCAAGTCTAATCCTCTGCTTAAGAAAAGTAGTCTCCCAGTCTCCCAGTCTCCCAGTCTCCCAGTCTCCCAGTTTCCACGTTTATAATTCCCCAATATTGCCCAACAATAATTTTAAGGAATATGTAAACTTAGAAATGCCTGTATTTTCTTACTGTCAAATTTATCAGCCCATGCCTGTATTTTCTGGCAAAAAGGAGTGAATTGTTCATGGCTAGCGACAATTAAATCAAGTTCTTCTTTCATATCAAATAAAAGTCCGCTTCTAACCAGATTATCCAGTTTTTCTAAAACTTCTCGTTCAGGAATTGCCATTTCTGTAGTAACATCTCCAGATGCTACTGCTGTCTCTGTTGCTTCTTGTTGATAAACCCATTCTAATTGTAAGTAACTTGCTATTTTGGTTAGTAAATCATCAATTACCAAAGGTTTAGGCAAAAAATCTGTTGCACCTTGTTCCTCACTTTCGCTGCGATCGCTCATCATCGCACTAGCGGATAAAGCAATAATCGGTAGCTGTTGAAATTGCTGGTTGTTTCTTAACTGGTGAATCATTTCCCAACCATCCATCACTGGCATTTTGATGTCGCTGATCAATAAATCCGGAGTTTCTTGCAGGGCTGTTTCCAATCCCTGTTGCCCATTTTCAGCAGTGAGTACTTCAAAGTTGAGTGATTTCAAGACATTGCTGATAATGTCGAGGGCTTCCTGGTAATCATCAACAATGAGAATTTTGCGACTTCTACCCTTATATCCGGTAATTGCTCTCTGGGTGGTTTTGATTACTTGTCTATTCTCTAACCAACAAGCAGGCAGAGATACCTCAAACCAAAATGTACTTCCTTCCCCTAATTTACTATTTACCTTAATCTCCGTATTCATTATGCTCACTAACTTTTGAGAAATCGCTAGCCCTAACCCTGTACCTTCTTGGTTTTGGCTATTTTCTCCTACTTGTTCAAAGGCGAGGAAGATTTTGTCTAGTTGTTCTGCACTCATTCCTACTCCTGTGTCTTGCACCTGGAACCTTAGAGTGGTAGAAGAGAGTTGTGTAGGATCTTCTCCTTCTTGGGCTAAAACTGCCACAGAAAATGCTACCTCTCCCCTGGAAGTGAATTTAATAGCATTACCAAGGAGATTGATCAGTATTTGACGCAGCCGCTTTTCGTCACTATAGATAATACTAGGAATTGGTTGAAGTTCTTGGTAGATAAAATCAATACCTTTTTCTTGTGCTTTGATGCGGCACATTTCCACAACGGTATTTAAGAAAATGGAGAAATTAACTTCTCTGGGCTGCAACTCCATTTTCTCGGCTTCAATTTTACTCAAGTCGAGGATATCGTTAATTAAGTCAAGGAGATGGTTGCCGCATCGATGGATTGTTTGAATCCCCTTGAGTTGTTTACCTTGCAGGCTTTTTTCTTTTTGGAAGATTTGAGTATAACCAAGGATACCATTGAGGGGAGTACGTAGTTCATGGCTCATGCTAGCAAGAAAAGCGCTCTTAGCTCGGTTGGCTGCATCTGCTTGTTCCTTGGCTACTTGCAGCTCCGACACTTTGGTTTCTAAAGCTTGGTTGAGTCGCTCTAGTGATGTTTGTGAGCGCTGGCGTTCCAACTCAGCAGCAGCACGAGCAGCAAAGACACGGAGGACTTGCTCTGCCTTTTGGGGATCTTGAATAGCTTGCTTGTCAAAGATACACAAATTGCCAATTGATTTACCATTGGTATCTTGTAGGGCAATACCCAAATAGCTCTCTGCTTCCAGAGTCACCAAGTCTAAATCTTCAGGAAATTGTTCCTGTACGGAGCTGTTGCAATAAAAGATTTTATCTCGCAATGCCAGTTCACAGGGGGCTTTGGCAAAAGGGTAATAAAAAGAAGGTTGCAAAGAGCCATTTCCCCAAAATGCCAAAACGTGAAGATTCTCACCAGTCAATTCAGTTACCATAGCGTAGTCAACATTTAAAGCTTTGGCAATATGCTTAACTAAGGCAGGGAAAAAGTCTTGCCCCGTAGTAGCTGCAGTTCCTTCAATTAAGTTTTGCAAACCTATTTCTGCTCGTTTGCGATCGCTAATATCGAGGGCTGTACCAAATAACCGCGTCACCTGTCCTTGTTCATTGCGCTCAACTTCTCCACGACATTCGTGGTAGCGGATTGAACCATCAGGCTGCTTAATTCTGTAGTCAGTGGTGTAGGGAATTCCATTTTCAATACCACCTTCTATACATTGTTGTAGAAGTCTTTGTTCCTCTTGGGTGTGGCACATCTGGATATAGTCTTGGTAAGAAAGTTCTAATCGGTTTGAACTTAGACCATACATACGGAACAGTTCTTGAGAGCAGGTGATTGTTTTGCTCTGAACATCAATTTCCCAACTACCAATGTGTGCAACCTCCTGAGCCTCTAGCAAAGCGCCTTGACTTCTGCGGAGTTGCTCTTCGGCTTGTTGCCGTTCAATAGCAATGCCAGCTAAGTAGCTCATCTGCCTAATAACTTCTATTTCTTGTGCTTCTGGGGATCGCACTTCTCGGTGATAGATGGCAAATGTACCTAAAACCCGACCATCGCTGGCAGTAATGGGGCCAGACCAACAGGCTTGTAAGCCATAACCCAAGGCTAAGTCTTTAAAGTCTTGCCAGAGGGGATCAGTAGCAATATCAGCAACAATAACCATTTGATTGCGAAAAGCTGCTGTACCACAAGAGCCTATCCCTTCACCGATCAATATACCATCAATTGCCTGGTTATAAGCTAAGGGTAGACTGGGGGCAGCCCCAAGGCGTAGTTGATTTTCCTGCTTCAATAGCAATACGGAGCAGATGCAACCATCTAGTCTTGTTTCTACTTTCTCAATTAGTGTATTGAGAATTTCTGATAATGGCTCGTCCTTAGCAATTTTTGCCAGCAGTTCATTTTGGGCCTCTAGCTGAAGTTGGCTCAGTTTGCGCTTGCTAATGTCTGTATGAGTACCCAGCATCCTAGTTGGTTTTCCCTTTGCATCCCACTCAATAAATTTTCCCACCGCGAGAAGCCATTTCCACTCTCCTTGCTGAGTACGCTGGCGAAATTCAACTTTGTACTGTGAAGTTTTTCCAGTTTCATAGTCTTGATAGGCTTTACTTGCCTGTTCTTGATCATCTGGATGCAAGCGGTTACGCCAACTAGCTATATTTTCTTGGAACATTGCCGGATCGTATCCTAGCATGAGAGCGTATTCTGGGCTAACGATAGCTTCGTCTGTACGCAGATCCACATCGAAAAACCCTTGATTAGTTGCACTCAAGGCTAAACGTAGGCGAGTTTCTCTTTCTTTGAGGGCAGCAGTGCGTTCTGTAACTTTAGCTTCAAGAGTTTGGGAGTAGTCTGCTAATTGTTGGTTGGCTTGTTCTAATTCCCTATTGAGTTGAGCCAATTGAGTTGAATGTTGTTCCCGTTCTATTTCAGCCTTTTTGCGATCGCTAATATCCGCAGCAATACCAACGGTTCCTCCGAATTCACCTTGGGGGTTTCTAAAAGGCGTTTTGATTGTTTCCAGCCATCCCACTTCACCATTAGGTTGGAGGAACTGTTCTTCAACTACTTTGCGTTTACCTGATGCCAGGACTTGGAAATCATCATCACGGAATTCCTTCGCCATTTCTGCGGGCAAAAATCATAATCTGTTTTACCGATAATCTCAGATGCTGGATAACCGCAAGCCTCGGCAAAGGGAGTATTAACAGCAATAAAACGGCTTTCTGTATCTTTCAACCAAGCCATTTGGGGGATGTTGTTTAACAGTGCCTCTAGGTGAGTCTGGTTTTGTTTGAGTGCATCCTCGATTTGTTTGCGATCGCTAATGTTCCGTACTCGCGCAAAGTTATATTCTTGTCCTTCAAATTCTAGGTAATTAGCAGTAATTTCAACAGGATAAAGATGTCCATTCTTAGCTTGATGGCGAGTCTCAAAGGTAACACTACCTTGTACTTTGATAGCTTGCCAATGTTCTACCCATTGTTCCCTAGAGAAACCAAGGCTAATGTCAAAGGCAGAAGATGTACTCAGTTCCTCTGATGAATACCCTAGCATTGTACAAGCTGCTTTGTTGACATAAAAGAAACTTGCATCTGGACAAATCCAGAAAATTCCATCTGCGGCATTGTCTACTGAAAACTGAGTGAAGGAGAGACGGCGATTAAGCTGACTCAACTGCTGAGTTTTTAATTTCTCAAGGTTGTAGAGTCGGGCATTTTCCAAAGAAATTGCGGCTTGGGTGCAAAGGAAATTGAGGATAAGGATGCGATCTTCTGTGAAGACACCACTAGTCTCTCGGTTTTTCAAGTAAAGAATTCCAATTAAATGTCCCTGATTAAGGATTGGCAGGCAAAGAACACTTTTGGGTTGTCGTTGATTGAGATACTCATCAAGAACAGGTAAATCAGTTTGGCAATTATCAATTACTACAACTTCTTGGGTATTTTTGACATACTGAATTAACTTCAAAGGGAGGTTGATATTGCCTTCAAGGGGATCTGAACATAGTTCTGTGGTTTCTGGGGTAGCTATGGTTCGCACCTGCCAACTTCCCTCGCTATCAGGAAGTATCAAAGCACAGCGATCGCCCCCAGAGTGTTGCAAAATAATTTGAGTAAGTTGGTGCAGTAACTCATCTAGTTGAATAGTTCCTGAAAGGCTTTGAGATGCTTTGAGGACAGTTGCGAAATCTAGGGCTGTATTAAGATTGGTGCGAGGGGATGAACTACTTGTCTGAGAATTATGAAGCGAGACTTGGGGAGAGACGAGGGTTAAAGTTTCTAGTGGATTGAGAGTTTGTGCGGCCTGTTTTAAAATAGGTTGCAGTAATTGAGGGTATTTACTTTCGAGGTGGTCAGTTTTAGCTTTTGCCCCCCAGCGCACGTAGCAGTAGTAAGCTTTGGTGAGATAAGCTTTGGCAATGGTTTCCTTATCCCAATCGAGATAAAACTTCGCAGCGAGTTCGTTAGCAAGGGCTTCTTCTTGGAGATATTCATTAGCTTTTGCCCCAGCGATAGCTTTGTCATATAGTTCAATAGCTTCTACTTTATGTCCTAAAACTCGATTTTTCTCGGCTTCAACTAAGTCAAATTTATGTTGGAAATTAACAGAGGCATAATCAGCCCATTGTTTGAGTTTGTCTAAATTCTCTAACACTTGGGTAGGAATAGAGCCTTGCCGGGAAAATTCATCTCCTTTGAGAGCAAATTGAATCAGTGAATTATACCAATACAACAAAGGCACTACCGGCTGACTAGTCACACCATTAAGAAAAGTAGCCGCTTTTTTGATATATTGATCTGCCTGGGGTAAATCTGCAAACAGGTAACACAACACCGATTTGTGTAAGGCAACTCCAAATAGTCCAAATCTATTATTGGTAGAGTGACAATTGGAGGTAAATATTTCTTCATCGCAAAACTCTCCAGCAATAATAATAGGATTGTCACTATCCCCTTGTAAGTTGGCAACAATTTGACGCAACAAATTATTATAGCTAAGGTGAACCTCTTGTTTAAGATGAAGAATGCCTTCACCATTGTGTTTGAGAGTAGCTTTTAGAGCGGATAAAATATCTCCTGACAAGTAAGCAGCTTGAGACTCGTAAAGACAAGCTAAAGCCGCAGGCTCAAAGTTCCCCGACTCTAGCCCGGTTTGATAGGCTGATCTTAATAATGATCTTCCCTGTCGTAGATGTTGTTGCCAGGGCAACACCAATGCACCTACCATGAGTAAAGTGCGAGTTTTTGTCTCACTATCTTCAAATTTTTCAATCAGTTTCAAAGCGAGTTGCCCAGATTTATAGCCCAATTCTATTTGTTGCAAAACTCCACACAAAGCAATACCATAGCGGGCATAGGCACTAGCAGAGATGGCACAATTACCATAATTAATTGATAGCTGAACTTGGGTTAAGACAATGAACAGAAATAAAGGTGCTGAAGATAAGTAAGCGGGTACAGAAATACTGTTTAAAACTCTAATGGCAGCAAGGGCTGTTGCATCCTCCATTGGGTCTAAATCTACCAGACTTTCAATACCAGCTTTAGGTAAAAGAGTTGAGATTTCCGTAATTTTTTGTTGAAGTTCGGCTCTACTAGCTTGAGTAGGAATTTCAATCTGCAAAGTCTCTAGGAAACTGATTCCTGTTTGAATTGCTGCATCTAGTTGTTTTTTAGCTACCCAGGTGAGAATAACAATTTCATAGACTTTAATAGTATCAAGAATTGACTGGGCTTTATTTAATATTTCCTTTGACAAAAAATCTACTTGCTCAAACTGACCATTAAGATAGTAAGCTTCAAGAAGTTGGCTATGGAGCGTGAGGGAGAATGAGTAGTTATTTTGCCAATCTGGCTCTTTTAATAAGCTCTGAGCTATAACAAAGTATTCTAGTGCTGCTTGATAAGCCGCAGATTGTTTAGCTCGTTGCCCGGCTTGCAAATTTAATTGGGCAATTTTTATTTGTTCTGATTTACTTTGAATCTGTGATAAACCGAAGTTGAGTTGATTAGTAACATCAAAAATTCGTGATTCTAAGAGATGCTCAGGGGTATTTTTTAACAGCAAACGCCCAATGGTAAGATGAGCAGATTTTTGTATTTCTGAAGGGATTAAACTATAAGCCGCTTGCTGAATACGGTCATGCAAAAACCGATAATCAACGGATATATCTTCAAACTGATACTGTTGCCTATTCTCATTGCCTTGGAAGAATTTGTAGGTTTCACTAGCAGCTAATATCAGCCGTTCTTGTAAAGCTTTCCACAACGCTGTTGCAACTTCTTCTTGGGGTAGTTGCGTGACAATTGCTAATGTAGCTAAGTCAAACTGGTTGCCGATGCAAGCGGCTAGCTTTAAGACTTCTTGAGTAGCTTCTGGCAACTTCCGCAATTGAGTTGCCATAAATTCCACTACATCATCTGTGATGGCTAATTGCCGTATCTTAGCGATGTTACATTGCCAATATCCTGCTTCGCTATTAAAAGTGATGAGCTTATCTTCATGCAGCCCCTTCAGAAATTGACTGGTGAAAAAGGGATTTCCTTTCGTTTTTTGATGTACTAATTCTGTTAAGGGAACTGCTAGTTGCAGAGTACAACTGAGTGTGTCTGCAATTAGATGGTTTAATCCCAACAGAGTTAAGGGGGCTAGGGAAATTGTGCTGACAATTGCTTCATTTTTGATAATCTGATCTAATGTCACCACAAAAGGATGAGCAGGATGTACTTCGTTGTCTCGATAGGCTCCTAAAATTAACAAGTACCCTGTTTGAGTTACCTCCATCAGCAGTTTCATGAGACTAAGAGATGCTGAGTCTGCCCACTGCAAGTCATCAAGAAAAATAACCAAAGGATGATTTTTGGTGGTGAAGACTTGGATGAATTTGCTAAAGAGCAAATTGAAGCGATTTTGTGCTGCACCTCCAGAAAGTGTAGGGACGGCAGGTTGTTGCCCAATAATACTTTTGAGTTCAGGAATTACTTCGATGACAACTTGAGCATTTTCTCCTAAAGCAGCTAAAATCTTATTTTTCCACTGTTGTAATTGGGCATCACTTTCACTTAGTAATTGCCCCATCAAGTTGCGGAAAGCTTGGACAAAGGCAAAAAAGGGAATGTTGCGATTAAATTGGTCGAATTTCCCTTTAATGAAATAACCCCGTTGTCGTACAATAGGTTTATGAACTTCATTAACCACAGCAGTTTTACCAATGCCAGAGAAGCCAGCCACCAACATCATTTCGGTGTTTCCGGCTGCAACTCTCTCAAATGCGGCTAGCAATGCTTTTACTTCATTTTCTCTGCCGTAGAGTTTTTCAGGAATGATGAAGCGATCGCAAATATCTCTTTTACCTAATGCAAAAGCCTCAATCTTCCTGTTTTCCCGCCACTGCTGCCAGCATTTATCTAAGTCATATTTCAACCCCAAAGCACTCTGATAGCGATCCTCAGCATTTTTCGCCATCAACTTCATTACTATCTCACCAACCATCCCAGGAACATTACTACTCCCTGCTCCCTGCTCCCTACTCCCAAATGCCGCAGGCATTTTAGCCAAATGACAATGCACCAATTCCATGACCTCATTTGAGGTGAAGGGTAACTTTCCTGTTAGCAATTCATAAAATGTTACCCCCAGTGAATAAAAGTCACTGCGATAATCAATACCTCGGTTCATCCTTCCTGTTTGTTCTGGAGAAATATAAGCGAGGGTTCCTTCTAAAATATTGGGATTTTGAATTTCCTGTTGTTCTTTGGGGAGAAGCGAAGAGATGCTAAAGTCAATTAATTTAACTTGCTTGGTTTCTGGGTGAATGAGAATATTAGCTGGTTTAATATCTTTATGGATAACGCGGTTTCTATAAAGTTGCTCTAAAATCTCAGTTAGCTTAATGGCAATAGGAAAGAATTCTTCAAGGGAAAGACATTTATTTTCTCTACTCTCCAATTCTTCACTCAAAGAAATACTACCATCATCTTCCATAACCAAAGCCAAACCATTGCCGTAGTTTTCCAAAGCAATAGGTTGAACAATTCCCTCTATCTGAATATTGCTAGTTATTACATACTGATTCCGGAACTTTACTATTTCAGTAAATGTGGGGTATTCTTTTCTAAGGATTTTAATCACTACCGGTTTTTGGGAACAACAAAAAATTCCCCGATAAACCATAGTTCTATTACCGTTATAAATTTGCTCTGTTATTTGATAGTTAGGAAGCTGAAGTGTAGTATTGCTCATCATGTAGACTTTATTAATCTAGATGCAGACTCTATTAATTTAGTTAAATGGACTAAAGTTCAGGAAAATTAGAGATGTTATCCCTATCAAGGATGGCAGATTCTTAAATCATTTGTGTATAATTTCCCTGGAAAATTGCCAAATTAACTCTGCTTAACTACTTTTGCTTTTTTTTGGTAGCGCGAGAATAAATTTGGTAAGATTTTCTCACCTCACTTGCCCCCCTTAGAGTTCCCCCCTTCTCCATATTTAGACTGGATAACACCACCAATGGTCAATTTCTTGCGACAATGAGATTAAGAATTGAGATTATCTTGAACTAAATCTATAAAAAAAATGCTTGCTAACCCCCCCAAGAAGCAAAAACGCCATTGGCAACCAATCATCAAAGAATTACAACGTCTCGTTGGTAAAGATGGAGTTGTCAAGCGCAAAGATGAATTACTTACCTACGAATGCGATGGTTTAGCCAGTTATCGTCAGCGCCCTGCCTTAGTTGTACTTCCCCGCACTACTGAACAAGTGGCAGCAGCCGTAAAAGTTTGTTATGACAACGATATTCCTTGGGTAGCCAGGGGAGCAGGAACAGGATTATCTGGGGGGGCTTTACCGATTGAAGATGGTGTTGTGATTGTCACAGCTAGGATGAAGCGCATTCTTAATGTTGATCTGGCAAACCATCGCATTACCGTAGAGCCAGGAGTGATTAATAATTGGGTAACTCAAGCTGTAAGCGGTGTTGGTTTTTACTATGCCCCTGATCCTTCTAGTCAGATTATTTGTTCTATTGGTGGTAACGTAGCAGAAAATTCTGGGGGGGTTCATTGCCTTAAATATGGTGTGACAACTAACCATGTTATTGGTTTAAAAGTAGTCACTCCTGAAGGCTCTACCATCGATATTGGAGGGCAAATTCAGGAAATGCCTGGATATGACCTAACAGGGGTTTTTATCGGTTCTGAAGGTACTCTGGGCATTGCTACAGAAATCACTTTACGCATCCTCAAACGTCCGGAAGCTATCTGTGTTCTCTTGGCTGATTTTAATACCATTGAGGAAGCAGGAAATGCGGTGACGGGGATTATTAGCAGTGGCATTATTCCGGCGGGTATGGAAATGATGGATAATCTGAGTATTAATGCTGTAGAAGATGTAGTAGCCACAAACTGTTATCCCCGTGATGCTGGGGCAATTCTTTTAGTAGAGTTGGATGGTTTAGAAGTAGAAGTGGCAGCGAATAAAAAGCAAATAGCCAAAATTTGCCAGCAAAATGGCGCGAGGAGTACAACTTC
Source organism: uncultured cyanobacterium (assembly GCA_963793425.1). GTDB lineage: Bacteria > Cyanobacteriota > Cyanobacteriia > Cyanobacteriales > CAWCAG01 > CAWCAG01. Next base: position 257,892 of record CAWCAG010000007.1, read on the forward strand.
TGCTAATGATGCTGAAACACGATTAAAAATGTGGAAAGGGCGTAAAGCTGCCTTTGCCGCAGCAGGTTTGCTTAGTCCTAATTATTTTGTTCAAGATGGGGTGATTCCCCGCACTAAGTTAGCGGAGGTGTTGGCAGAAATTGAAGCTTTAAGTAAAGAATCTGGCTATCGCATTGCTAATGTTTTTCATGCCGGGGATGGTAATTTGCATCCTTTGATTCTTTACAATGAAGCAATTGAAGGGGCATTAGAAGAGGTAGAAAAAGTCGGGGGAGAAATCCTTAAACTCTGTGTTAAAGCCGGGGGAAGTATTTCCGGAGAACATGGCATTGGGGCAGATAAGAATTGTTATATGCCAGATATGTTTAGTGATGTAGATTTAGAAACAATGCAGTATGTGCGGGAGGTTTGGAATATCAAGGGGTTGGCGAATCCTGGTAAGTTATTTCCCACTCCCCGTAGTTGTGGAGAAGCAGCCAATGCACAGAAGATGGCTAAGATTAAGGGAGCAGAATTATTTTAGTGGAATCAGTAGAGGTTGCTTAAGTCAGCCTAAGAAAGTTCGATTGTGGACTCTTCAGAAATCCCCGTGTCTAGCCTCCGGCAACGCTCGGCAACGCTTCGCGAACAGACCGGGGAAGCTTAATACTCCATTCTCAGTCAATCAATATCCAGCAAATTATTTTTCGGATTAACCAAACGCAAGAATTTTTGCTTAATTTGCGTATCAAAAGTTTCCCATTTCATTTTGGCAAAATGAGAATCATCGTTATATCCTGTTAAAAAACCGATAGGAATTTCAAACCCTCCTGCCCGATTTCTGCCCCCACCAAAATAGCGCCCTTGGGGATCTTTTCCTAAAGCTGTTTTGATAAATTCATCAGGATCTAAGGTGATTTTATTAGTTCTTAAAGAACCAATTAATAATTCTATTTCTTCATCTTCGTCATGAACAATACCATAAACCATAGCGGTATGAACATTTTCTTCTGTTACTAAAAAGTCAGCGGCTTGGGGTATAGCATCTCTGTCTTCATAGCGTAAATAACTTACCCCAGCTAAGGAAAAATTGTTCTGCACCAGGCGATTTCTCAGGGATTGTTCAATCACATCCATCACTCTTTTAGAGCGAGAGGTATGTAGCACAGCGCTCAAGATTTGATTATCATAAAAGCGGCTTAAATAGGCAGCAGCTAAGAAATCATCTTCTTGGGCTTGGAGAAGGCGATTAGTATCGGAACGCAAACCGTGCATCAAAGCTGTGGCACATTTGACGTGCTTTTTGACATTTCTATCTAATTCAAGCAAACCCCCTTGAAGATACTCACATAAAATTGTTGCTGTGGCTCCTACATGGGGACGTAAATCAATGAATTCCGCGTCAAGTTCTCCCTGGCTACTATGATGATCAATAACTACTATTAGGGGAATATCGACTTGTTTGATAATAGGCATAAGCTGGCTAGTTGTACCTTGATTATCTACTAAAACGCAACCTTGATAAACTGATAAATCTTGCTGATTAACATCCTGAATGCTTAAGCGTTTAGCTGGCAAGCCAGTAAGTTTAACTAAAGCAATATTTTCTTGGTGAGAAAGAGTCCCGGCATAGAAAATATCACATTCAATTTCATATTTTTGAGCAATTAGTTGGTATGTCCAGGCACTGGAAAGGGCATCAGGATCAGGGAAATCTTGAATAATCAGAACTTGTCTTTCACCACGATGTCTTTCTAAAACTTGCCGTAGTTTATCTAGTCTTTCTTGAAGAGATAAATCTGTATCTTGTTGATTCTGAGAATTGGCTTTAGTTTTTTCTTTTTTACCATTTTGTCCCTTCGTTACTACTGAATTTGGGGAAGATTCCGGTAGCAACTTGCTATAATCAGAATTAAGCTCTTTATCCATAGTAGTTTGTCAGTTTTTAATTAATAGGTAAAGGGTTCAATAAGGGATAGTTGATAATTAATTATCCCTTTCATCTTCATCTAGATGCTCAAAATAAAAAACTTGCCCTTCAATTAAGTAGCAGGTAAAGTTAAATGCCGATGACGTATTTTTTCCACTCCTGATTTCGTCCTTCTTTGGTATGTTTCACTATTTCAAAATGGAGACTACTATAAGGGCGACGGGGCTTGGTTAATAAAGGCATTTCTGCTTCTTTAGGAGTGCGGCTACCTTTTTTTACATTGCAACGCACACAAGCCGCTACAAGATTTTCCCAAGTATCTCCCCCGCCGCGAGAACGGGGAATGACGTGATCTATAGTTAATGTGTCACCTTTGTAATTACAGTATTGACAGGTTTGTCTGTCTCGTTCCAAAATATTACGACGGGTTAAGGGAATTTCTTTATAGGGAACTCGAACATAATAACGCAGCCTAATTACCGTAGGTAGAGGAAAATGAGCGTAGATATATAGCCCATTATGCTCAACCTGTTCTGCCTTCCCTTTAAGCAATAAAACAATCGCCCGCCGCCAACTAGTAATATTGAGCGGTTCGTAGGAAGCGTTGAGTACTAGAACCTTACTCATTTAGGTAAGAAATTTAGAGATTGTTATCAAAGATAGTAGCACAATTAAGCAAGGATGGGGAGTTGGAAGCAATGGTAGAAACTTTAGCCGCCAAGCAAATAAGTCTTGAACAACTCCAAGAGCAATTCCACCTTTACAAAAGTAAAACCCCTGATTTTTTCCCGGAATGGCAAGCTAATTTACCTAATTTAACTGAAAGGGAAAAGCAATCTTTAGATAGGGTTAAAAGCAACTATTTAAGTCTTAGTGAGACTAACTTTTTGTCGGAGCAGATGGTTAAAATGGTTGTTTTAGCACCCCTATTAGATTTGGCCAATTTAGCAACAAAAAAATGATAAATGTTTAATGGTAAATGATAAATGTTTAATGGTAAATGGTAAATGTTTAATGATAAGTTGCAAAGGGCCTGGGTAGAAGTTAATCAATCAGCTTTAGCTTTTAATGTCGGGCAAATTAAAGGTATATTAAAATCTCAAACCGCATTGATGGCAGTGGTAAAAGCAGATGCCTACGGCCATGGGGCAACAGAGGTAGCTAAAACGGTTTTGAGTGCTGGGGCTAGTTGGTTAGCGGTTGCTACCCTTGGTGAGGGCGTGGAGTTGCGAAGAGCAGGAATTCCCGCCCCAATCCTGATCTTGGGAGCAATTAACACTCCCCAAGAAGTAAAGGCGATTGCCCAGTGGAATTTACAACCTACTATTGGTACTCCTCAACAGGCATTGATTTTTAGTGAAACTTTGTCTGAGTTAGGAGCAATTTTACCAGTACATCTTAAGTTAGATACGGGAATGTCTCGCTTAGGAACAAGATGGGAATCGGCAACAGAATTTGTGCAGTTAGTCAAACAATTACCTCAGTTACAAATTAAAAGTATTTATTCTCATCTTGCCACTGCTGATGATCTTGAGCCAACCTTTATGAGGTTGCAACAACAAAGATTTAATCGTGCGATCGCCGAGCTTAAAATTAATGGTATAGTTGCCCCTTGTTTACATTTAGCTAATTCTGCTGCCACCCTAATAAGTAAAGATTTACACTACGATTTAGTACGGGTAGGTTTAGCACTTTATGGTTTATATCCTGCCCCCCATTTAACTTCCCGCCTCAAGTTACAACCAGCTTTGCAGGTTAAAGCTAGAATTACTCAAATTAAAATTCTCCCTCCCAATACAGGAGTTAGTTACGGACACAAATTTGTTACTGATAAAGAGTTACGTCTTGGGGTAATTGGTATTGGTTATGCTGATGGTGTACCTCGTAATTTATCCAATCGTTTGCAAGTACTAATTCGTGGGCAAAGAGTGGCGCAAATCGGGGCAATTACCATGGATCAAATTATGCTTGATGTTAGTAAGATTGAGAATTTGCAAGTAGGAGAAGTTGTTACTCTTTTAGGTAAAGATGGTAAAGAAGAGATTTCTGCTGATGATTGGGCGACCAGTTTAGGAACTATTTCTTGGGAAATCATTTGTGGTTTTAAACATCGATTACCGAGGGTTAATAGGTAATAGGTAATGGGTAATAAATTTAGTGTTTTGTAGGGTGTGTTCCTTGATATTAATCTTCCCTTAAAATGAAACTTGCTAAGAGGAACGCACCGTATCTATTTGTAACTGATATAAATGGTGCGTTAAGTGCTGAATCATAAGTCTGCTATTCTAATTAATAGCTTGTAGCTGCACAAACACACCCACCCAATTGATTACTTATCGTGATACTTTCTGGAGTTAATTCCTGCAAAAATAGTTTTATTTTCCCTAGCACGAGCAGATAACACTACTTGCTGTGTCACTTCACTCAAAATAATCATAACTATTACTCATTACTCATTACTCATTACCAATTACCCATTACCTAAATCCCATGTCCATAGTTGCTGTCGAAAACTTGAGCAAAATCTATCCCGTTGCTGTCAAAGAACCCGGATTAAAAGGGACTTTAGCTCATTTTTTCAAGCGTCAATACCGCCAGGTTAAAGCAGTACAAAATGTTTCCTTTGAAATTGAACCAGGGGAAGTTGTCGGCTTTTTAGGGCCTAATGGGGCAGGAAAAACTACTACCCTGAAAATGTTAGCCGGTTTAATTTATCCTTCTCAAGGAAAAGTCAAAGTTTCTGGCTACACACCTTTTGATCGTAAACATCAATTCTTAAATAAGATTAGCTTAGTTATGGGGCAGAAACAGCAACTAATTTGGGATCTACCTGCCCTGGATTCCTTAAGGATCAATGCTGCTATTTATCAAATTCCCCAGCCCCAATTTAAGCAAAGATTAGGGGAATTAACAGAAATGCTGTCTTTAGAAAATAAACTAAAGCAGCCAGTACGCAAACTTTCATTAGGGGAAAGAATGAAGGCGGAATTACTCGCCGCCTTACTTCATCATCCTCAAGTCTTATTCTTAGATGAACCAACTTTAGGATTAGATGTCAATGCCCAAGTTGCTGTGCGAGATTTTTTGCGAGATTATAATCAACGTTACCAAGCAACAATTCTTTTAACTAGTCATTATATGGCAGATATAACTGCTTTGTGTGAGCGAGTTATGGTTATTCACCAAGGACAACTTATTTATAATGGTGGTTTGAATAAGTTATTAGAACACTTTGCCCCTTGTCGAGAAGTAAAAGTAGAACTCGGTTACCTTTTACCTTCAGAAAAATTAGTTGAGTTTGGAGAAATTCAAAGTATAGAAGGGCGAGAAGTGCGGTTTTTAATTCAGAGAGAAGAGTTAACTAGCCGTGTAGCAAAAATGTTAGCTCAATTAGAAGTTATTGATTTAAGTGTAACTGATCCACCTATAGAAGAAGTGATTGGACAGCTTTTTGATAAAGGACAAGTTTAATGAAATGGTTATGGAAAAAAGCAATAACTTTGCTCAGCGTGCAATATGCTTATATGCTCGAATATCGAGCGGAAATCTTTTTATGGGCTCTTTCCAATTCCCTACCAATCATTTTGATGGGAGTTTGGACTAAAGCAGCTAATGGGGGAAACTTTGACCTCTCAGCAATAGATTTTGCTCGCTATTTTATTGCTGTTTTCTTAGTACGCCAACTTACCGTTGTTTGGGTGATTTGGGAATTTGAAAGGGAAGTAGTAGAAGGGAGTCTTTCCTTTTACCTTCTCCAACCTCTAGACCCAGTTTGGCATCACGTCGCCACTCATTTAGGAGAACGTTTAGGACGCGCACCTCTTGTTGTTTTCCTGTTAATTCTCTTTTTCTGTCTCTATCCCCAAGCAATTTGGCAACCTGATTTAGGAAAAATTTGCTTATTTTCTCTTACCTGCGTCATGGCTTTTACCCTACGCTTTTTAATTCAATATACCTTTGCCATGTTCGCTTTCTGGATAGAAAGGGCTGTAGCAATTCAGCAATTTTGGTTATTGTTTTACCTTTTCCTTTCTGGGATGATTGCCCCTTTAGACGTGTTTCCTCCTTTAATGCAAAAGCTGACTCTTTGGACACCATTTCCCTACATGATGTATTTCCCCGCCGCAATTATAGTTGGTTTAGAAGTTGATATTGTGCAAGGAATTTTAGCCATTTTAGGCTGGGGATTATTCTTTTTCATTATTAACCGTTGGTTGTGGAGACGAGGTTTAAAACAGTATTCTGGAATGGGGGCTTGAATAAGTAATGGGTAATAAGTAATAAGTAATAAGTAATAGGTAATAGGTAATGGTTGACTTTAGCAACTAGCCACTAGCCACTAGCGATTAGCAATTAAGTTAAGCTATGTTGTTACTTGCCATTAATCTAAATTTTTACATGAATCAAGCGGACTTGGCTTTTGCCCCAGCCTTGCAACAAGCCCAACTCATTCGTAATGGTGAAGTTTCTCCTTTGCAATTAGTCGAACTTTACTTAGAACGAATTAATAAATTTAATAGCCAACTTGGAAGTTACTTCACTGTTGCCGGAGAATTAGCTTTAGAAGATGGGAAAGCCAAAACAGAACAACTTACCCAAGTTGATGTCACTCAACTACCACCCTTTTTCGGTGTACCCACAGCCATTAAAGACTTAAACGCCGTCAAAGGGATGCCTTGTAGCTACGGCGTAGCTGCCTTAAAAGAAAAAATATCTCCCTATGATGATGGCGTAACCACCCGTATGAAAATGGCGGGTTTCATCATTTTAGGTAAAACAGCTACCTCCGCTATTGGTTCCTTGCCCTATACTGAACCTCTAGGCTTTTCCCCTGCCCGAAACCCTTGGAACTTAGAATATACCCCCGGAGGGTCTAGTGGGGGGGCCGCAGCAGCCGTAGCAGCAGGTTTGTGTGGCATCGCCCAGGGTTCTGATGGTGGTGGTTCTATACGTGGCCCAAGTTCTTCTTGTAGCTTGGTGGGGCTAAAACCTTCTAGGGGTAGGGTTTCCCACGCCCCTGTGGGAGATTATCAAAGTGGCATTTCTACCAGTGGCCCCCTTGCCCGTAATGTTGAGGATGCAGCAGCTTTATTAGATATTATGTCTGGTTATGTGGTGGGAGATCCTTACTGGCTACCCCTACCAGAAACTTCTTTTTTTCATGCCGCCCAACAATCCCCTGGACAGTTAAAAATTGCTTTTTCCACTTCCATCGCCCCTTTCGGAGAAGCAACAGCAGAAATTAAGCAAGCTGTAGAAAAAACGGCTAAACTCTGCGAAAGTTCAGGTCATACCCTTGAATCTGCCTGTCCTGATTTTAGTGGCTTAATTAAACCGTTCACCAAAATTTGGCAAGCAGGAGTTACCGCAACAGGCATTCCTTTAGAAGCTTTGAGTCCTTTAGATCGCTGGATTGGGGAACAAGCAGGTTCAGCCGGGGAATACTTGCAAGCCGTTGCTCAGATGCAGCTTATAGCAAGGCAAATTGTTGCCTTTTTTGAAAATTATGATGTTTTAATTCTGCCTGTATATTTGCATTCTGCCCTTAAAATTGGTGAGTGGGCAAATTTAGAACCGGAAGAAACTTTACAAAAAATTATTGCCTGGATTGCTCCTTGTCCTGGAGTTAATGCCTCTGGCTTACCAGCGATCGCCCTACCTACAGGTTTTGATCGGCATGGTTTGCCTATCGGTATTCAAATTATCGGTCGCCCCGCAGCAGAAACAACCCTCATTTCCCTAGCAGGACAATTGGAAGCCGCAAAATTATGGGAAAATCAACGTCCTGCTTTATTCAAGGATTAGGAATTAGTTGCTATTAAACTAAATATTCCAGATGTGGAAATAAATAGCCGCAACTAAGACGTTGACGAATAACAAAAACAACGCCCAACCTGTACGGAAAGGATAGGGAGGTTCACCGGATTGGGGAACGGGAGGATTTTCTTTAGCCATTTGCAAATTCTCCTATTTGAGATTAAGTTTTTAAGGTTTTTCTCGAATTTATGCCTGAATTAAGTGTCACGCATAGGCAAATCCTAGCTTAAACTTGAGCGCAAAGTAAAATACCCCAAGGCTAAAACATTGAGGAGATAAGCTATAAATATTTCTGCCTAGGGAAAGATTAAGATTAGAAGTATAACTTTTTCGGTTAATAATGATTTAGCTATGAATAGACAAACTTTAGCTTTTATTTTTGTGGTTTTAACCCTAGCTTTTATTACTGTAGGCGATCGCGTCTTACCAGGTTCTTTAGGTCAAGCAAGTAAAAGTACTCGCGTTGGTATCAATGATTTTGTCATGGGCTTAGTTCCAGACAAAGCCCCTAATCTCAATGAACAGAGGGAGAAGGAGGTGGAAAATTTGGGCAATTGATTACTAAATTGCTAAATCTTGGTTTTGCTTTCAGGCTTGCAATAATATTTAGTCTTTTATTCTAAAGGAGACTTATCTAAGTACGCCCAAAGAACTAATTTACCAGGGCCTTTTAATTGAACAATACTGATATAGTAATTAGTACCTTTTATCTGATAAAGGTCTCCTCCTGCATATCCTTCATCCTTTTTCTCATAATCAGAACCGTTAGCTTCTAGCTGAGGAACTATATCTTCTTCAAATACCTTTTTTAGAGTTTTTTCAGGAACGACTCCAATATTGATAATATTCGCTGCTTTATCTTCAAACCAATTTACCTCTTTTTGATCTTGATCAAAGGAAGGGAAAAAAATTTTTACCTGCTTTTCTATTTCTAGAATCTGATTTTCTAATTCTTTTATCTGCTCTCTCGGCGTTTTGCCGTCATTTTCCTTATTCTTCTTCTCTACTTTTAAAGGATTGATTTGAGCTGTAATGTAGAACGTAAAAAAACGTGAATCTCCTCTAGAATCATTAGGAGTAAAATTATCTACAAATTGTTTTGCTCTATTCTCTGCCTCTACATCTACTTCTTCTTCACCACTTCCGCTATCATCTGATTCATCATCCTCGTCACCTTCCCCATTTTGCTTGTTGGGATCATCTTCATTATTTTCTTCTGAATCCGAACTTATAGGCTCTTTTTTATTAGACTTATTATCAGGTGAATCATCCTTCTTATCAAGATCAGGAACGGTTTCTACCTCAGTTGGTTTAGTAACAACCTCTTTCTTAACTGGTTGAGGCTGAATATTAGGAACGGTTTTTGGAGAAGGGGAAGAAAATATTGGTAGTGGTTGCTTTTTCTTATTTTGCTTGGTTTCTACATTAGAAGGAACATCAAGAATGGCGATGGGAACATCTTCAATCAACTCTTCTTCAACAACCTCCTCTTCCTCTGGCTTCTCTTCTAAGGGCAACATCAAAACTGCACCATGAAGCCCCAAAGAAGCTAACACAGCGAAAGGAAAAATCAGCTTAGGAAAAGACAAAAGCAATTTTTGATATCGCTTCTGCAATTGGTACATAGTAAAAGTATTCCCCATCAATATCGGTATCTCAGCTACTACTTAGTGTAGATACTTTTAGTAAAGGAGTTGTTCCAAACATTAAGCTAACTCGCCACAAATATTAAAAGGTGTAAAACTTGTTTCCAAGTCTCCTAGTCCCTCTTAATCACCGAACGCAACAAATCAGCCAACTTCTCCGCACTATCTTTCACTGCTAAAGTCTCTGCTTTTTTTCCCATCTCTGCTAACTTTTCTGGGGACTCTAATAAACTCAACACCCGATCTGCCAACTTCTGGGGGGTTAAGCTAGCTTGATCATAAACATAAGCCGCCTCAGCCTTAGCAAACACCTTAGCATTGTAGGCTTGATGGTCTTCGGCGGCATAGGGATAAGGAACTAAAATAGCTGGTGTCTTAGTCACCGCTAACTCAGTTAAAGTTCCTGCCCCAGCCCGACTAATCGCTAAATCAGCCCTTTGTAACAAAGCTGCCATATTGTTATAAAAAGGTAAAGCAATATACTGAGGATGCTGTAAACTATCGGCATCGGGATCTTGTTTTCCGGTGAGGTGAACTACCATTGCCCCAGTTTTGAACCAAATAGGAGCGCATTGGCGTACCATTTGATTAAGGGCTACGGCCCCTTGGGAACCTCCCACCACCACAATCACAGGAATAGATTTAGGAATTGGTAAATCTAATTCTTGATGGGTATGAAAATTTTCCCTAACTGGGGTGCTTACCCAAACTGTGCGAGAACGACCTAAAAAAGAAGCAGCATCAGCAAAACCCAAAGCCACGCGATCGCACAAAGGGCCAAATAAACGAGTCACCTTACCAGGAATAGCATTAGACTCGTGGAGAATAACCGGTACACCTGCTAAACGGGCTGCCATAATTGTTGGTCCGGCGATATATCCCCCGGTAGTAAACACAGCATCAAATTGGCGCGTCTTTAATAAACGCCGTACTTCCAAAACCGAAAAAGTTAGTTTTTGGAAAATAGCCAAACTACCCAAACCAAGACGCTTTTGAAAACCAGTAACAGCTATAGTATGGAGAGGATATTGTTTAGGAACCAAAGTTGTTTCCAAACGATCTGGTACTCCCAGCCACTCAATTTTATAATCTCTCAACTGTTCTGCCACAGCTACGGCGGGAAATAAATGCCCCCCCGTACCACTAGCAGCTATTAATAATCGAATCGGTGCTTTAGACACAAGCTTTATCTGTTAAAATTCAACTCTACATAAACGACCAATGACCATTGTTCTATTATCCCAACTATCATTGATGTCCCAAATACCTTTTGCTAGCCATTCTCGACAAAAATTAAGCCAACCTACAGCTAAATTCCGTTTTGCACCCTTAAATTGGTCTTTTTCTCTACTCTTAAGTTTAAGCTTAATCGTCAGTTTAGCAGAGGTTGTCCGGGCCGATAGCCCAGAAAGCGCCCCTCAAGAAGTTAAAGAATTTCTCTCCACAATGGAAATGTCGGCTAATGCCAAAGATGCAGAACAAGTAGAACAATTTTATAGTCCTAACTTTGTCAATTCTGATGGTTTAAATCGTGCGGATCTGATGGCGGGAATCAAGGAATTATGGACACGCTATCCTCAACTAAGTTATCGTACAGAACTTAATTCCTGGGAACAGCAGAACAATCAAATCGTGGTCGAAACAACTACATATATCAACGGTATTCAAGCTGTTCAGGGAAAAACCACTAACTTAGAAGCAACTTTGCGATCGCGGCAATATTGGGAAAATAATCAAATTGTCCGTCAAGATGTTTTAGAAGAGAAAACCGTTTTAACTTCCGGAAATAATCCTCCCCAAGTTGAGATTAATTTACCTCAAACAGTCAGGGCAGGGCGACAATTTTTCTTTGATGCTGTGGTTACTGAACCTTTAGGAGATGATATCCTTTTAGGCATTGCTTTAGATGAAAAAGTAAATCCGCAACGCTATACTGATCCTAGTAGCTTTGAGTTAGATTTATTACCCGCCGGAGGAATTTATAAAGTAGGTAGGGCCCCTTCAGAAACAGGCAGCCGCTGGATTTCTGCCATCCTGATTCGCAGCGACGGTATGACTATTGTTTCTCAACGTTTACAGGTGGTGGAAAGTCGCTAATTGCTAGCAGCTAGCTATTAACAAAATCAAGGGTAAAAAGCCAACTTAGGTAGCCCCAACATCTCATCCCAACCCATCATTAAATTCAGACATTGCACCGCCTGTCCTGCTTGACCCTTGATTAAATTATCAATAGCTGACATGACAATCACCCTATCTGTGCGAGGATCTACTTCTACACCGATATAACAAAGGTTTGTCCCATAAGCCCATTTAGTTTGGGGATAAACTCCATTAGGTAAAACCTTGACACAGTTAGAATTACGATAAAAAGCCTTGTAAATAGTTAATAGGTCATCTCGCACCAATCCAGGATCTCGTAAATTGGCATATACCGTAGAAAGAATACCTCGTACCATCGGAATCAGGTGAGGAGTAAATTGTACCCTAACCTCATGCCCTGCTAAATCACTACAAATTCTTTCAATTTCAGGAGTATGGCGGTGTCCGGCTACTCCATAGGCCCCAAAAGAATTATCTGCCTCGGCTAAGAGTAAGTTGATTTTCTTCTGTCTTCCTCCCCCAGAAGTCCCGGATTTAGCGTCAATAATAGCTGTTTCTGGCAAAATCAAACCCTGTTTCAACAAAGGAGAAAGAGCCAGTAAACTGGCGGTAGGATAGCAACCAGGACAACCAATTAACTGCGCCCCACGAATCTTATCGCGGTACAATTCCGGTAAGCCATAAACAGCCTTAGCTGCAGTTTCATAATCGCTGCGCTCTTTTTTGTACCAAGCGCTATAAGTATCTAAGTTATCAAAGCGATAATCAGCCGAAAGATCCAAAACACGACAACCTTTAGCTAATAAAATTGGGGCAATATCACAAGCAAGACCGTTGGGTAAACCCAGGAAGACTGCCTGACAACGGGAAGCTATTTCATCTATGTTGACTGCTTCCACCGTTTTATCAAAACAATGTTCTAAATGGGGATAAATATCACCGAAAGATTTACCCGCACTACTATCTCCCCCTAAATAGACAATCTCAACTTGAGGATGATCAATCAGGAGTCGGACAAGCTGTACACCACCATAACCGGAAGCGCCAATAATTCCCACTGAAAGGCGTTCTGAATCAACCATAAAGCTTAACCCCTAGGTACTCTTGAATCTGCTATTACTCTTAAATCTCTTGCTCTGCTGCATTTTAGTACCAAAACTGCCTTTTTGAGTATTTAATTTTAAGAATGGGGAGATTGGGGGTAGCTAAGTAATTAAGTAATACCAAATTACCAGAGCCTTAATAGCTGATCATCTCCACCTCCCCGTAGGTTTCTATCCATAACCTTGCCCCACCATTGTTCGGCTTATCAGGGCTATAAATTAGGCGACAAGGGCCTTTAATATCGGCTTGATGAGCGTAGATACTTTGATTGTTCCCCTGATTAAGACTGATTACTGGCTCAAACTCGTTGTTTTTCCTATTTCTGGTGATTACTTCACGACTAACATAGATAACTTTCACTGCCGAAGAGTAAGGTTTACCCCAACGAGGAACGGGACCTCTTTGACCACGAGAAACCTTGGGTTTACCACGATACAACGGAATCATCCAGGCTTTACCAGCTTTATAAGCTCCTTGGATGCGTTTTTGTTGGAGTAGGTAAAGTACTCTTCTAGAAGTAACCCTTAACATTTTGGCAGCTTTTTTTGTATCAATGAGTTCCATAATCGGCTAAATTCAAAAAGAACTGTTCTTTATAAAAAAAAGATACCATAAAATCAAGTATGAGCTATTGATATACTGACCTACTCCCCCTATTTAATTTTTTGTCTAGTGGAATCGCTTCAAAACAACTCTTTTAAATTTGACTCTATTGACTCTGCCCTCGCAGATATTAAAGCTGGACTTTCTGTTGTGGTAGTGGATGATGAAAATCGCGAAAACGAAGGAGATTTGATTTGTGCAGCCCAATTTGCTACCCCTGATAACATCAATTTTATGGCTGTGGAAGCTAGAGGATTGATTTGCCTGGCGATGACGGGCGATCGCCTTGATGAACTTGATTTACCTTTGATGGTGAATAAAAATACTGATAGTAATCAAACTGCTTTTACTGTCAGTATTGATGCTGCCCCCAACTTAGGGGTGACTACAGGTATTTCTGCCGAAGATCGGGCCAAAACTATTCAAATTGCCATCAACCCAGCCACTCGTTCTGAAGATTTACGTCGTCCTGGTCATATTTTTCCCCTCCGCGCCCGTAAAGGTGGGGTATTGAAAAGGGCAGGGCATACCGAAGCTGGGGTGGATTTAGCTAGGTTAGCCGGGTTGTATCCCGCAGGAGTCATTTGCGAAATTCAAAATCCTAATGGTTCCATGGCTAGGTTGCCAGAATTAAAGGAATATGCTCAAAAACACAATTTAAAATTAATTAGCATTGCGGATTTAATTAGCTATCGCTTAAAACATGATCGCTTTGTCTTTCGGGAAACCGTTACTAAACTCCCTTCCCTATTTGGGAATTTCCAAATTTACGCCTATCATAATGCTCTTGATGATACAGAACACGTCGCTATTGTCAAGGGAAACCCCGTTCAATTTAAAGATCGTCCCATTATGGTGCGAATGCACTCAGAATGTTTAACTGGAGATGCTTTAGGCTCCCTGCGTTGTGATTGCCGGGGACAACTGCAATCTGCTTTGAAAATGATTGAAGCTGCTGGGGTAGGAGTGGTAGTTTATTTGCGTCAAGAAGGGCGAGGCATTGGCTTAATTAATAAGTTGAAAGCCTACTCCTTACAAGATTTGGGTTTAGACACCGTAGAAGCCAATGAACGTTTAGGTTTTCCGGCCGACTTACGAGACTATGGTATGGGGGCGCAAATTCTTAATGATTTGGGGGTTAAGCAAATTCGTTTGATTACCAATAATCCTCGTAAGATAGCTGGGTTGAAAGGTTACGGTTTGGAAGTTGTAGACAGGGTTCCTTTGTTGATCGAGTCCACTGATCATAATTCTAGCTACTTAGCTACCAAAGCTAGTAAGTTAGGTCATTTACTATTACAAACTTATTTAGTCACCGTAGCCCTTGACTGGCAAGATGAAATGTTACCCCTTACAGCAGGCTACGAACGTTTAGAGAAGCTACGTTATTTAGCCCAATGCCATAACCTCCTATTGCAAGAAGAAGCCAGACCAGTAGCTTTAGCGCTATTTAGCCAACCAAATTTAACCGTCCATCTCGGCTTTGATCAACCTCAACTAGCAGGTAGCAGTTGGTATCAAGATCAAAATCACCCTTACTTAAAGGCGATCGCTCAAATACTTGACCATCTCGTTACTTGGCCAAGTATCAAACGTTTAGAGTTTTTAATCGCCCCCAGTTGTGACCCCATGACTAGTTTACAGATTAAATTAGATCGAAAACATTTCCCCTTAAGCAGTAAGCCTTCCCAGTTATTCAGTAACTTAGAAACCCAAATTATCTATAGCTTTTCACAGATTTGATCAGCTATTTTTTAGCTAAATAAATCATCTATTTTGATAATGAAGTAGGAAAGATTAGTCATAATGGCGGTAAGTCTGGCGGTTATTCATTCTCCAGTTGTCTTTCCCCACAACCCGCAGGCATATGGGTGACTCACATCACCCAGTTTGTTCAGATTTCATCACCCTTACCTTTCTGATGGTATCACCGCAGTAGCTATGTTGAGATCCCTCATTTAGGTAGATAAAGTTCACCGTCAGACACAAGGTTGAATCACCAACTTAAGTTGGTGAAAGTGGGATATTAATATGTATCGGAAGTATCAGAGAGTTTTTGGAATCCTCCGATGTTTTTTATTTTTTAAAGGCTTGAAATAACTTACTTGTTTTCAAGTAAGTTATAGCCAATTTTTTCAGCACGTACAAGATGAATATTAAATTTTTCATCTCTTAAAATGAACAACCAACAATTCACTATACTGATTATCAGCGATCAAACTAATGAACTAAGTTATTTGGCGAATTTATTGGTTGAAGAAGGATATTTGATAGAAACATTTACTTCTATTGAATTAGCTAGAGACGCTGTAGAAAATCTCCAAATTAATCTGATTCTTATTGACCTGAGATTACCGAATCCAGAGGTTTACCAACTTGCTAAAAGTTTCAGAAACCAATCTCAAACAAGGGAAGTTCCCATTATCTTCTCTGTCGATTTAGATAATAATTTCGACCGTTCAGCAATTTTTGCGATAGAGAACTGCGATTACTTGATTAAGCCTTGGCTTAAAGAAGAGATTATCGCTCGTCTGGGTAATCAACTAAGCTCCAAAAAAGTGCCAAAAAATCTGCTATTAACTCGGCAAATATTTGATTGTAGTCAGCAATTTATTTTTGCCCTAACCTCAGCAGGTAAGATTCTTGAAGTTAACCAAAAAGCGCTAAATTTTGGTGGTGTTGCTCGAGAAGATATAATTAATTGCCCTTTGTGGGAAACAAGCTGGTGGGCAGATTCTGCGGCAAATCAAGAGCAGTTAACCCAGGCGATCGCAACAGCAGCGACAGGGAAGTTAGTACGTTACGATGCGGAGATTCAAGGAGAAGGTGATGAGATCGCCAATATTGATTTGACGATTCAACCCATCCTTGATGAATCAGGAGAAACTGAGTTTCTCCTTTGTGAAGGTTGGGAAATTACAGCTAGGAAGTTAGCAGCAGAATTAGCTAACCAGGGCAAAAGCCAATTTTTAGTGAATATGAGTCATGAACTTCGTACTCCCCTCAACGCGATTATTGGCTTTTGCCAGTTATTAATTAGCGATCAATCTTTAACCTCAAAACAGCAAGAGTATATAGAAATAATTGAGCATAATAGCGATTATTTATCATGCCTAATTAATGATATTCTAGAAATATCTGCCATTGAAGCTGGGCGAGTAACTCTCAATCAAACTGGTTTTGATTTTTATGAATTTCTAGATGCTCTCGAAGAAGTTCCCCAAATTAAAGCGGTTTCTAAGGGCTTAGAGCTAAACTTTGAGCTAGATGCCGATTTACCTCAACGGATTTGTACAGATAAAGCTAAGCTGCGGCAAGTTTTAACTAGCTTGCTCGATTATGCTATTAAACATACCCAAGAAGGGCAGATATGCTTAAATGTTTCTTCAAGGGTTGATAACGAGCAAACGTTAATTCAATTTGAAGTTTCTAATGCTAGTTCTGGTATAAGTCCAGCAGAATTAGAACAATTATTTGTACCCTTTGAACAAAGAGCAAGAGAAGAAAAAGAAGAGTCAAAAGCTCAGAAAAACCTGGCTTTATTAATTACTCAAAAGCTGGCTCGCTTGCTGGGAACACAAATCAATGTTACTAAAGAAATAAGGCGGAAAAGTATCTTTAGTTTTGAGATTTCTGCCCAAGAAAAAGAGATTTCGTCTGTAATGCAAACCCCAAGTCTGACTCCATTGCCCCCAACTCTAACGGTAGAGGATCTAAGGGTGATGTCGAGGGAATGGATTGAGCAGTTATATCAAGCAGCCCTTGCTGTAGATGATAAACAAATTTTGTCTTTAGTAGAGCAAATCCCTGCAAGGGAGGCGAATTTAGCGGAACTAATTACTAATGCGGTTAATAGTTTTCGTTTAGATATCTTAGTAGAGGTGATCGAAGATTATAAAAAGTAGTTTAATAATGGACAGTTGTTAATTGCTAAAAAAACTAATGTAGAGACATTTTACACAATGCCTCTACATTAAGGAAATTAGCTTTTAGATTTATGGCCTTTCTCGGACTGATGAGGTACATTTCTATTTCCAGGCTTCCACTAGCTACTAGCTACTAGCCAAAGCGCAAAAACCAGGCTGTACCTCACGCTTACCAAGAATTGCTATATAATTTACATATTCTCTTTAAGTACCTTTGCCTTCTCACTTAAAGATTCTGGGGCTGACTTAATATTTTCTTGCAGATTTTCAAAGTTCTTCTTCGCACCTTCGGAAACATTGCTGGAGAACTCTTTAACCGAACTACCGATATCTTCACCTAAATTTTCAACTCTTTCTCCGATTGGTTCACCGTTTTTGAAGCTTTCAGCAAATTCTTCAGGATTTTCTGATCTGTTGAGATTGGTTTTAGCCTGATCTTTAGTAGCTTTTGCCTTAGCTTTCATGCCAGAGGTGTTTTGACGAGGATCTGTATCACTATATTGATTCATGCCCCCTTCACGAGGTTGAATAGTTTCATAGAGTTCAGTTTGGTTAGGAATTGCCTTATTTGTGCTTCCTTGTGAAGCATTAACAGAAGATGAGTCTCCGCAAGCTGTGGTGATTAATAAAAAGACTCCTGCCAAGAAAACGCTCAAAATCCGAGCCAATCCCAGACGTTTGTAAGCTGAAATTATTTTATTCATTTTATTCATTAGATATTTTTGCAGACTTCACAAACTAATTTTCCCTGTAAACCGCAGGAAAGCAATCTTTATTTATAGCGAAAAATGTCTTTGGCTTCGCTTTGCTTTCTATGCCAGAAGAAACAATTTTTGTCTGACTCTTGACTATCTAAAGAAATAATATTTGTTCTAGGGGAAGCAAAGCAACCCAAGTAGGGTAGCTATTGCCCACCCTACTTGGGTTGCTTTTTAATTCCGGGTTAAACGATCAACTTATCTACATTGCTAATAACAATGTCAATTAAATGTTGAGTTAAAGGCAAACAGTCAACCACAATAGCGGTACATAACAGCATCATGTAAAGTATGGAATACTTAAACAAAGATTTCGCTAACTGCTTGTCGGTCGGTGCTTGTTTTAACTGCCAGGCTTTACGTAGGAAAATATAGCCCAAAACTGTAGCCACTACGCCATAAACTACTCCTAACCCTCCAAAAGGATAAATTAAACCGAAAGTAGCAGGTACAACTAACAGAGTATAAAGCCAAATTTGCTTAACAGTGGCTTCTTCCCCAGCTACCACGGGTAACATCGGTACATTAACCTGGGCATAATCGTCGCGGATCATCAAAGCTAAGGCCCAGAAATGGGGTGGTGTCCACAGGAAAATAATCATAAATAATAATCCTGCTGCCCAACTTAGATTACCCGTCACCGCAGCCCAACCTACCAAAGGAGGAATAGAACCTGCCGCACCACCAATGACGATATTTTGGGTGCTATGGCGTTTGAGTAGGTGGGTATAAATGAACATATAGAAAACGATGCCAGACATGGCTAGTAAGGCGCTGAGGAGATTAGCGAAAACTGCTAACAGGGTAAAAGAAATAAAGGCCAAAACTGAAGCGAAAATCGCTGCATCTCTAGGACTAACCCGTCCAGAAGGGATAGGACGATTGCGAGTCCGCTTCATTTCATAGTCAATATCTCGGTCGTAAATACAGTTTAAAGTTTGGGCAGAAGCAGCAGCTAAGGTTCCCCCCACTAAAGTTACGAACAATAATAAGGGGTCTACTTCACCTTCTGAGGCTAGCCAAACTGCGGCGGCGGTAGTGATAAGTAGTAGAGGAATAATGCGGGGCTTGGTTAACTGATAATAGCTGTGGATAACTTCCCCTAAGTTTTCATTGCGGCGGGAAATGCTTGTCCCAATCATATATTCACACCAAATAAGTTTTTTCGTTGTTTGTTGTTGCTAATGCAGGAACTTAATTTGACTCACTAGTTTCTCAAGGTGAAAATCCAACTCCAGTATTACTTTTGACTTTTGACTTTTGAATGTATGACTTGTTACAAAGCAGCACTAGGTTTGTGCCAATTGCCGCTCCCTGATACTCAATACGGTAAAGGCTAACAAAGTTCCTAGCAAAGCCGCACCAATGGCTTGATGAGTTACGGTTAAGGGTTCGACTTGAAGATGTAGCTTGAAAGTTGCCACACCTAAGATAATTTGTAACAAGACTAAGACTCCAGAGTAATTTGCTAGTTGACTCAGGAGAGGATTTAAGCCAGAGGTACGCCAGGAAATGATTACTACGGCTACGGTAGCAATAGTGGGGGGGAAAACACCAATAATGTGGCTGTTCATGACAGCACATAACTGAGATGTACCGAAGCATTGGTGCAAAGCCCAACGGGAACCGACTAACCCTCCCAATAAACTTTGTAAGTAAACTAAAACAGTGGCAGTTAAACCTAACCAAGGCAACTTTCCTACAGCAGAAGTACTTTGGTAAGAGCTAAGACTCGCACCGATAATAATCAAAGTACTAAAGAATAATAAAGCTGTTCCTAAATGGGCTGTAACAATATCAAACCGCAACATTTGGGTTACAGTTAGCCCTCCCAAAACAGCTTGGAAAACAATTAAGCTAAGGGCAAGTAAAGTTGCCCAAGGTAGCCAAGCCGGGAGATCCCGACGATACCACCAACTCATAGCCACTAAAATTAGACTACTAAAACCAATCAAACCTGCGTCTAAGCGGTGAAACCATTCTAGAAACACCTGAAGATTCATCTGTTGACTAGGGATTAGCTGCCCGTAACATAAAGGCCAGTCAGGACAGGCAAGTCCAGCATTCATCACCCGTGTAGCGCTACCCACTGCCATTAATAACCAAGTAGCGATCACAATTTTCCAGACGAAGCTGCGAATAAAATTTTTAATTTGAGAGTTTGGGAGGGAAGAAGCAATTTTTCGATCAATTACTGATTCTGCCATAATGCTTTAGTGCTTATCTTTTAAGTTCCTCCGGCAGTGAGCCATTACTTCTATTATTGAGCTAGCAAATCTAGAAAAAAGTTAAACAAACCTTAAATCTAGTCAAATCACTCTTTTTTGTTCGCGAAGATCCTGAAAAAAAACCAAAGAAAACTGTAAATTAAGCATTGCTGTCTCCCCTAACTTGATAGATTGTTTTACCTTGGTAACTGGAGGGAAAAGCAAAACCCTGAAACATTGAGCGCAAAAAAAACTGTGAATATTCCAAGTAGCATTACAACCCTAATCGCTGGTATCGCTTTAACTCTCGTCAGCCTCTGGTACGGACAAAATCATGGACTGTTACCGGTACAAGCTTCAGCAGAAGCAGCCCAGGTGGATGGAATTTTTGACTTCATGATGACCATTGCTACTGGGCTGTTTTTTCTCGTCCAGGGGGTGCTAATTTTTTCAGTTATTAAATTCCGCCGACGCAAAGGGGATCAAACTGACGGCCCACCAATCGAAGGCAATATTCCCCTAGAGATTCTTTGGACAGCAATTCCTACGGTAATTGTTTTTATTATCGCCATTTATAGCTTTGAGGTTTATAACACCATGGGAGGCTTAGATCCGATGGCTTCTATGGATAACCGTCCTCAACAAAATCTTGTTGCCCTTAATCCTAGTCAGGGTGAAGTGGCTTTAGGATTAGGATCTTCCCCTTACGCCCCCACAGAAGATTCACCCTTGGAAGTTGATGTTAATGGTCTTCAGTATGCCTGGATCTTTACCTACCCAGAAACTGGTGTCATTAGTGGCGATTTACATATTCCTTTAGGGCGGGAGGTGAAATTAAATATTGCTGCCCAAGATGTACTCCACGCTTTTTGGCTACCAGAATTCCGCATTAAACAAGATGCAATTCCGGGACGCACTGCCCAATTGAGATTTACTGCTACTCGCCCGGGCCAATATCCCATAATTTGTGCTGAACTTTGTGGCCCCTACCATGGCGGCATGAAGGCTCAGCTTTTTGTCCAGACTCCAGAAGAATATAACCAGTGGATGGAGGAAAACTCACAATATTATTCTCAAAATCAATTGGATAAAGCAGTAGCTTTGCAAACAGCAAATAATTCTCCTGCTGCTGTGATCGCACCTTTTGCTGAGGATATGGGAGTAACTCCCCAAGTTTTAGATGAATTACACGCTTTACATCACCACCAATAACCAAAAATGACCCAAGTACAAGTTCCTGAAACTGCGCCAAAACCTGCGCCCTCGCCCCATGCCCATCCTGAAAAGTGGGCTTGGTGGCAATATTTCACTTTTAATACCGACCATAAGGTAATTGGTATTCAATACCTAGTCACATCTTTTCTCTTTTACTTAGTGGGGGGAACCTTAGCAGAAGGAGTCCGTACTGAATTAGCAACCCCAGCACCGGATTTCGTCACCCCAGAAGTATATAACCAGCTTTTCACCATGCACGCCACGGTGATGATTTTTCTCTGGATTATACCTGCGGGGGCTGCTTTTGCTAATTATTTAATTCCTTTAATGATCGGGCCAAGGATATGGCTTTCCCCCGGTTAAATGCAGTGGCGTTTTGGATGCTGCCTCCTGGGGGTATTTTCTTGATGTGTAGCTTCTTTGTGGGTGCGCCGCAAACAGGTTGGACAGCTTATCCTCCCTTGAGTTTAGTTTCTGGGCAGTGGGGACAAGAAATTTGGATTCTTAGCGTCCTGTTGTTGGGAACTTCTTCGATGTTAGGTTCCATTAACTTCGCCACCACCATCTTGAAAATGCGTATCCCGGATATGACTATCCATGATATGCCTCTATTTTGTTGGTCAATGTTAGCCCTTTCTGGTTTAACCCTAATTGGGACACCAGTTTTAGCGGGGGCAGTAATTTTACTTTCTTTTGATTTAATTGCCGGAACCAATTTCTTCAACCCTGCCGGAGGAGGAGATCCCATTGTTTATCAGCATATGTTCTGGTTTTACTCCCACCCGGCAGTTTATATTATGATTCTGCCGATTTTCGGTATGATCTCGGAAATCTTACCCACCCATTCTCGCCAACCAATTTTTGGTTATCGGGCGATCGCCTATTCTAGTTTAGCGATCGCCTTTTTAGGCTTAATCGTCTGGGCCCACCATATGTTTACCAGTGGGACTCCTGGCTGGATGCGGATGTTTTTCATGGCTGCTACCATGATTATCGCCGTACCCACAGGCATCAAAGTCTTTGGTTGGTGTGCCACCATTTGGGGAGGCAAAATCAGCTTAAACACCCCTATGTTATTCGCCATTGGCTTCCTTTCTGCCTTCCTAATTGGGGGATTGAGTGGAGTAATGTTAGCCTCTGTTCCCTTTGACATCCACGTCCACGACACCTACTTTGTGGTTGCCCACCTCCACTACGTCCTCTTCGGTGGTAGCGTTTTAGGACTCTTCGCCGGAATTTACCATTGGTATCCCAAAATGACCGGGCGGATGTATAACGAATTTTGGGGTCGGGTTCACTTTGTTTTCACCTTCATCGGTTTAAACATGACCTTCTTACCCATGCACAAATTAGGTTTAATGGGTATGAATCGTCGCATTGCCCTTTATGATCCACAATTCCAAGACTTAAATATAGTTTGTACCATCGGTTCCTATATTTTGGCTGTTTCCACAGTTCCTTTTATCATCAACGCCATTTGGAGTTGGTTCAAAGGGCCTCAAGCAACCTACAATCCTTGGAAAGCCTTAACCCTAGAGTGGCAAACCACCTCTCCCCCTGCCATAGAAAACTTCGACGAAGAGCCAATTCTTTGGTGTGGCCCTTACGACTACGGTATTGACGGCGAAGGTATAGATGCGGAGTTAACAGTAGAAGACTTACTGGCAGAAGTTAAGGCTGATGCAGTTTGATATGGCTAGTTGCTAGTCGCTAATTGATAAAAGAAGGAAAAATAATCAACTATGCAAGGTTCAACTTCAATAGATTCGTCGAAAACAACTCTCAATTATCAGGGTGAATTAGAAACAGGGGCAGCCCATGAGGAACATCCTGATTTGCGGATGTTTGGCTTAGTCTTGTTTCTGGTGGCTGAGAGTATGATCTTTCTCGGTTTGTTTGCGGCTTATTTAATTTATCATTTCACTATGCCCGTTTGGCCCCCAGAAGGTCAGCCGGAGTTGGAACTTTTACTGCCAACCATTAACACAGTGATCCTCATCTCCAGCAGCTTTGTCATGCACAAAGGGCAAAGTGCAATTAAGAAAGATGATACTAAAGGGTTGCAACTTTGGTTTGGTATAACTGCTGTGATGGGAGCAATTTTCTTAGTCGGACAAGCTTATGAATATAGCCATTTAGAATTCGGTTTAACTAGTAATATTTTTGCTAGTTGTTTCTATGTCTTAACCGGATTCCACGGTTTGCACGTCACTTTAGGCTTGTTACTAATCCTGGCTGTTTTGTGGCGATCGCGCGAAGAAAAGCACTATTCTGGTGCAGAACATTTTGGTGTGGAAGCTGCTGAACTTTATTGGCACTTTGTTGATGTAGTTTGGATTATTCTTTTCGGTTTAGTTTATTTGCTTTAACAGAGTCGGGGCAATAGACTCATTGCCCCAACACAAAGCCACTTATTAATCTATGAAAGCGATCGCCCTAATCATTTATCATTATTGGCGTTTCGCGTAGTAAATGCGACAATGCTCCGCAAACGTGTAAACGTTGTCGTATTTACTATGCGTTGCCGTAGGCTACATTAAACATTTAATAGAAAATCAAAATTCTCTGTAGGGGCGACCTGTTTTCCTTACCTTAGCCAATTAACAATTTAAGTAAAAGTCCAATCTGTCAAACCCCTGTGGTTAGATTCAGCAACGTAGGGTGTGTTGGTGCTGCGAAAAATTATGGCAAGTCTACCACAATCTTGATTCAGCGCTTAACGCACCGTCTTAGCTTTTTCACTTCAAGATGGTGCGTTACGCTTGCAGCTAACGACACCCTACGAACTACAGATAAGAAACGACAAAAACCTCCCCTCGACCTCTCTCTCTTACCCCTGCCAAAGCCCTTGAAAAATTGCGTTTTGGCTTAACTTGTCACGATTGGCTAATGGCTAAGATAGAAGATTATGGTGCGGATCGCTTATACCAGTCACTTAACTAAACCGGAGAAGGCTTACCGCCAATAATTTGTAACTATCCTTTACCTGAATATTAACCAGCTAACGGCACTACCAGCAGAAATAGTCCAACTACCCAAATTAAAAAGACTTTACCTACAGGGCAATCCTCTCCCCATTTCTCCTGAAATTCTGGCTGATAATAACGCAAAAAGTATTCTTAACTTTTACTTCGCCACCCAAGACCCCAACGCTACAGAAAAACTCTACGAAGCCAAATTCCTCATCGTCGGCGAAGGGGGAGCGGGAAAAACCTCCCTGGCTAAAAAGATTCAAGATTCGGAATACAAACTCAATCCCAATGAAAAATCTACCCACAGCATAGAAGTAATTCAATGGCGCTTTCCCCTTGATGATGGGCAAGAATTTCGCGCCAACCTCTGGGACTTTGGGGGGTAGGCAATCTACCACCAAACTCACCAATTTTTCCTCACAAAACGCTCCCTTTATGCCCTCGTCGCCGACACTCGTAAGGAAAATACTGACTTTCCCTATTGGCTCAACTCCATAGAATTCTTTGGTGGGGATAGTCCGGTGTTGTTGATTAAGAATGAGAAAAACGATCGCCCCTGCAATGTTAACGAGGGAAGACTAAAAAGAGACTTTCATTACATCAAAGAAATTTTACCCACCAACCTTAAAGATGGTCGCGGTTTAGAAGAGATTAAAACCGCCATCCGCTACCACATTAGCCGCCTGGAATATGTCGGTACTCCTTTACCTAAAAAATGGGACCGGGTGCGTTATGCCCTGGAAAATGATGCCCGTAACTATATTGATCAGGGTGATTACTTTGCCCTGTGTAAAAGAAATGGAGTGAGGGAGAGAGAAGAAATGCTGCAAATTAGTGACTTCCTACATAAATTGGGTATCTGTCTCCACTTTCAAGAAGATTCTACCCTCAAACATATTGTCATTCTCCGTCCCGAATGGGCTACTAATGCTGTTTATGCGGTGTTAAAAAATAACAAAGTTGCTGCGGCTAAAGGTTTATTTACTTCCTCTGACCTCAAAGAAATTTGGCAAGAGAGGCAATATACCCATATGGGAGATGAATTGCTGCAACTGATGGAGAGGTTTAAGCTTTGCTACCCCATCCCTGGCTTACCGCAACATTATATTGCCCCGCAACTCCTGGAATTTGAACCACCAGATTATGATTGGGAGGAGAAAAATAACTTGATGCTGCGCTACGAATATGAGTTTATGCCCAAGGGCATCATCACCCAACTTATTGTCCGGCTTTATCGCTGGATTGAACAACAGCAAATTGTTTGGCGTAGCGGTGTCGTCCTTAACAATAGTCGCGCCCGCGCCGAAGTCATCGAAACATATCGCCCCTATAAAGGAGAAATCTGCCTCCAGGTTTCTGGTGTCCAGAATAAGGAACTTCTCAGCGTGGTGGCTAACGAAATTGACCAAATAAATAGTTCTTTTGAAAGAATAGATGTTAGTAAAAAGATTCCCTGTAACTGCCAGGAATGCCAGAAAGATCCTGACCCCTATTTCTTTAACTTAGAAACCCTCTATCGCGCCCTTGATAAAAAGCATTATACAATCGATTGCCACAAAAGCTTTGAAGATGTGAATGTTCGCAGCTTAACGGCTGTGGTAGCAAGTGACTTCTTGTTAGGAGGAGATAAAAAACAAATTGAGCAAGAAAGATTTGAACGCTTAAAAGAGCAACATACTGAATATTACCAACCTAACACTGATTTGAGCGACAATATTTTTATTAATGCTGGGGTCGCTTTTCTTGATGGTTTGAGCGGGGAACCTGATTAAGACTAATTCGGTGGGGAGTAGCATCGTATCAAACGTCAAAAAGCTTACCGCCCGCGAAATCCCCAAAAATAATCTGTGCAACCAAACCGGATTTAGTATGAGTCCTTGTTAAGGAAATCCACCTGAAACACCTCAGCAAAAGCTGCCGCTATATCTTGGCGTACAACTTCAAACTTGATTCCTGGCTTAAACTGAGCTAAACTAGCAACTGGCTTATGGGCAATACCACAAGGGACAATAGGCTCAAAACCTGTCAGATCAGGACAAATATTTAAAGCAAAACCGTGCATAGTAATCCAACGACTAACCTTAATACCAATCGCTGCTACCTTACACCCTTCTAACCAAACCCCCGTTAAACCAGGTTCCCTTACCCCAGGAAGTCCGTAGGTTTTTAAGACTGTGATAATTACTTCTTCCAATTGCCGTAAATACCAATGTAAATCCTGTTGGTAGTAACGCAGATTAAGAATAGGATAACCCACTAGTTGCCCTGGACAGTGGTAAGTAACTTCTCCTCCTCGTTCAATACGATGAACTTCCCAATTACTCTGGTGAGGGGAAAATTTGAGAAAATCTAATTTCGCTCCTTTGCCCAAGGTATAAACCGGGGGATGCTCTAACAATAAGAGTACATCATCAAGTTGGGGATTTTCTTTTCTCTGTGCTACTAAGGAAAGCTGTTCTTGCCAAGCAATTTTGTAGGGGGTTAAGCCTCGATTGCATAACACACATTGCCTTCTTAATTCAACAGCATTTATAGCTTTTACCTCAGAATTTACTTTAAAAAATGTCAAGGGATGCAAAGGATAATAAAGAGAACTTCTTTTGAATATACTTTCTAGGATACAAAGTGTTAAGATAAGGTTATAGAGCAAGTTGCGAAGGAGGAAACTTATCAAATCTTACTCCAAAGCTTAGCCAGAGTATAGCTAAAAAAAAGACTATCTTTTTAGTTAGAACCCATAGATACATTCATGGTTCTTTTTCAAACAAAATAATCTTGTAGCCTAGCTAGGTTAGCTAATACTGAGCTTTAGTGTCAAGGTTTGGAGGCAATTTTTATCTTCAATAAATGTTTCAATCAACCAATTTTCTCAGTTGGAGAAAGATCAAGGCTTTATGCCAGATAAATTACAAAGATTTAGATTAGCATCCCTAGCTAAAAAAAGGGAAGAAATTTTCTTCTTTGCTTCCAACGGAAAACTTAGCAGAACGAAATGGAGTAGTCAATATGAAGCTTTTGATCCAGGGCAATAATATTGTAGTTACCGATGCAATTCGTGAGTATGTTCACACCAAATTAGAGAAATCTGTTCGACACTTCCAAAATATCACTAGTACCATTGATGTACACTTATCGGTAGGACGCAATCCCCGGATAACAGGCAGACAAACGGCAGAGGTTACTGTCCATGCAAATGGTACTGTAATACGGGCCCAAGAGAGTAGCGAAGATTTATACGCCAGCATTGATTTGGTTTCTGATAAAATAGCTCGTCAGCTACGCAAGTATAAAGAAAAACATTTACACAAAAAGACCCATGCCCAGCCGAAAACTGGCATCATGATTGAAGAGGAGCCAGTAGTAGAAAATTTAGTCGGCGATCGCACTCCTGAATTACCTAGTGAGGTGGTACGGACAAAGTATTTTACTATGCCACCAATGAGTGTGGAGGAAGCTTTAGCAAGCTTGCAATTAGTTGACCATGATTTTTATATGTTCTGCAACCAAGAAACAGGACAAATTAATGTCATTTACCAACGCAATCATGGCGGTTATGGTGTAATTATACCTCGTCTTAGTAACGGGAATAGCAATGGTAAGAATGGTAGTAATGGTGACGAAGCAGAAGTGGATTATGAATCATTAGAAGTATATCCTGCTGCACAAGTTTAATTCAGTCGGGACGAGGAAACCCTCGTCCTCGTCCCTATTCTCGAACAATCAGAGTATAATTTCCCTTACTTTGAGATTCGTAGCTATTAACGATGATGCGATAAGTATCATCTTTTGGTAAGGTAATTGTTAGCTGAGAATTTTTGTTTTCATCACTAATATCATCATTTTGACCAATTACCTGATTATCAGAATCAACTATGGCTAAATAAGGATCGAAGTCTTCACTTTTCAAAAAAATAGTTATAGATTGGGCGGTAGTTCCTGGCAATGAATAACTATCGTATAAACTATTATCGGAACTGAGAGTTTTATCCCCTTCTTCCAAAGCCCCTTTCTTGACTAACAAAGGTAGAGAATCCTGATAACTCCCTGCATAAGTAACGGCACAGAGATTACCAAAAACCGGATGAATGTCGCAAGCAACCCCTGTCGCATTATATCGGGGTTCAAGGATATTCTGTCGATGAATGCGGTTAGTAATGCCATCACCAATAACCATTAGCATAACGATATCCTGGGCAGAACTGCCCCCGTAACTAATATTTTCTCCTTGCTTACCACTAGCTATGCCATAAAGGGCGATCGCCTCACTAACTTTAGTGCGATTGCTAGCCATCTCCTCATTGGTATCACTCCCTTCTTTGACTAAATCTTGAGCTGCCATAGACATACCGTTAAAGGTTGTTAAAGGCAATAAAGGTTCAGTTTGACGTAATACAGTAACTGCTTCATCTAAAGCGCTGACTCCTTCTTTGGTCAAGACGATGGTACGGCCAGGTATCCTTAACAAAGTGTCCTTGTAATATTGTCTCATCTCCTCAAGCCAATCTGCATAGGCCGCAGGATTAGTTCGCGCTAAGTTCATTTGGGCAATAATTTCTTGTTCTAAAGCTGATAATGTCAGGTTTTCTTCTGATTGAGAAGGAACAACAATCTCTTCTTGGGCATTAACCAAAGGCTGCGTAGCGTTTACCACACTAAACAATAAAGAACTGATTAGCAAGGTTGAAGGTATTCTTTTCATCGGCATAGTGAATCTCGGCAATCCAGAACAAGTATTATAGAAGAAAATCCCCCTATCTTTCGTTACATTCTTAACTTGAAGAGCAAATTATTGAGAAATGTATTAATAGCTTACTTCAATGGATAAAGAATAATGTGACTAAGTAGGTTCTTTTCAATCCTTAAATCAGGATAGATCGTACTAAAAAGGAATCCAATCCAATCTATCTAGCCATTCTTCTGCTTCACTCACCTCCCAAACCACGTATATTGCCTCTGCTATTTCACCTAATGATGCACCTGGACGTACCCAGAAAAGACCCCAAATCGTCCCTCCTTCTGCCCAATATTGTTCTAAATGCCCTGGCATACTTTTACGATTATCTGTTACTAGTAGTCTTTTGGATAACTCTAGATAACTTAAAATATCAGGGTCAAGAGTTGCTAAAGCTGGAGCATTTATTTCCCCTACACGGATAATATCTATAGTAGGATTGAGATTTAATACAGAGGTTTTGAGACGAGGTGATAGATTTTCATCAACTAAGAAACAGACTTTCATTGAGGATTGAATATTGCTTTTGCTCTTTTTTCTCTAGCTTTCTTGAGACGTTGGATCAAAGGGTCTGGATTAGCTAACCACTCTTGGTAGCGCTGTTCTTTCCACCTTCTTAAGCGCACTAAGTAATCGTTTATTTCTTTTTGATTGTGTAGATAGTAAGTAATAGTTGCGTAAATTTCCTCTAAGCTCAAATCTGGGTAAACGGCGGCAATTTCATTGGGATTATAGCCGTTAAGGAAATAGTCTAGCACGTTGTCAATGCCAATACGATGTCCAGAGATACGAATATCATCGGGGGACAGAAAGTCAAAGTAATCTTCCAGTTTCATAGAGTATACGATTAAGAATCAATAATTAATTTAGCGCTTTTTGTCAAGGTATTGCTTAATTATTAAACAGTTCATCACTTGAAGAGGAAATTATTTAGAAATGTATCAATAGCTTATTGCAAGCTAATCTCAATATGCTATGTTAAGGTTATTGCAAATTATTCTGATTATCAAGAGGTGCATCATGACTGTAAATTCTCAGCCAGTTAAACAGAGTAAGATTAAAATTGAAGTTAAGAATCTTGCTCCGGAAGCTAAGACAAACAATACTGTCAAAGGTTATCAAGGTGGTGCTTTTGACGGAGATGATGGCTCTGATTAGTTAAAAGATTTTTTTAAAATTGATTGAGATTAAAATGTCTCTTATCAGGAAGCGAAATCGTGAAAATTTTGCTTCCTTTCTTGGTATGAATAGAAGATGGATTGCAATTCAGCATCAGAAACTAGATGGAAAATTCTCTCGTTACATCTGTGATCGCAGAAATTTTATCTCCTTATGAATTAGCAGAGTTTTTTGAGGAATATTGGACACTGAAGAGTGTTTTCATTCCGAATAATGGTCGTCGCTTCAAGCAGATTTTTTCTTGGCAAAAACTCAATGATATACTCAACTTCCATGAGTTTGATTATCCTTCTCTACGTTTAGCAAAAGACGGGGAAGTTTTACCTCCCAAAGAAAATGCTCAATTCCTGAAACATTGTCAAGAAGGAGCAACTTTAGTAATTGATCGGCTACATAAATTAGTTCCTGAAGTAGCCCATTTCGCCGCAGCAATTAAGGAGGATTTAGGCCATCCTTTGCAGGTTAATATGTATTGTTCTTGGCCACAAGTGCAAGGTTTCAAATGTCATTATGATACCCACGAAGTATTTATTCTCCAAGTAGATGGTTGCAAAGAATGGCATATTTTCGCTGATACAGTTAAGTACCCTGTAAAAGAAGAGAAATCATCTGCCCATCATCCCCCCGACAGCGAACCTGTTTTAAGCTGTATCTTAGAACCGGGAGATGTTCTTTATATTCCCAGAGGGCATTGGCATTATGCCAAAACAGTAGATAAACCATCTTTACATCTCACTTTAGGGATACATTGTTTAACCGGAATAGACTTTTTGCAGTGGTTAACACAACAGCTTCAAGAAGAACAAGAGTGGCGAATTAATTTACCTATACTTAATAACAGAAATACCACTTCTCTGGATAAACATTTAGAAGGCTTGACAGATAATCTAACTACTTATTTACAAACAGGTAAGCCGACTATTGAATATAGTGAATATCTCGCTAACTCAGAAAATCTTATTCCTAAATACGCTTTTCCTTATCAAGCTGGTTACCAAATTTTTGCTCAAGGTATTAATACTAAGTTTATACGACCAAAATATCAGCGATCGCAGATTGTTGAATTACCAGAACAGCAAGGTTATCAAATCATAGTTTGGCATAAAGAAATTACCTTGAAAGGTGTACCAAAATCTTTTGTTGAGCAACTATTTAAGCAAGAAAGTTTTACTGGTGCAGATGTCGCTAGTTGGTTGCCAGATGATTTTGATTGGGAATTAGATATTGCACCTACTTTGCGACGTTTAGTTACAGAAGGAATTATTTTCGTAGCTAACACTTAAATGAAATGAACAGTGATCAATAAATATACTCAAAAAACAAGGTCGATAATTTCCCTGAAGCTAATTGCCAAATAATTGCATTAAGATTGAAGTTAAGATTTACTTAACAGTCCTTGTTCAACCTCAAACGAAAAATCAAACCTCAATAATCATGACTCCTTTTTTCTGTGCCAACCTATCTCGCCAACGAGGAGAAGACATCATCGGCAGCGCTCCTGCTTACCAAACTTACATAATGGTAGAATGCCCCTATCCTTGGACAGGAAATGCCTTTGAATCTCCAGGAGTTCCCGACAATTTAAGGGCATTGGTAGCAGAAGTTAAGAAAGCCAAGTTACCTATTCGCTTTCTTTTAACCTTACCCCCTCAACCAGATCCAGAAAATCTGACGCAGGTATTAATTTTCCAAAGACAACCAGGACTAGCCCCAGGTTATAGAAAACAAGAAATCAGGGTCAGGAACATCAGTGAGGTTGCACCCCTCTTAAACAAATACTTAACACCAGCAGGAAGGCAAATTGAAGGGGAAGTAAGCAAAACCAGAGACTTTTTCGTTTGCACCCACGGCAGCCATGACAAATGCTGTTCTCGTTATGGTTATCCTTTCTTCCGCCAAGGTGTAGCTATGGCGGAGAAGTTAGGTTTGAAAGATGTACGCTTTTGGCAAGTAAGTCATATTGGGGGGCATCGCTTTGCCCCTACCTTAATCAGCCTTCCTGATGGTAGATATTATGGCGCTTTAGACGAAGAATCTTTACAAGCAATCCTTTTGCATCAGGGAGATATTACTTGCTTAAGCCGAGTTTATCGAGGTTGGGGGCTTTTACCTAGAAAAGTCCAAGTTTTAGAAAGAGAATTAATTTTACGTCACGGTTGGCAATGGTTGCCTCATGCCGTTAGCTGCCGCATCCTCAAAGAGTTCCCCGAACAGAATTTAACCCAAGTAGAATTGTTGTACCAAACTAGCAACGGAGAGACTTTCGTTTATCGAGGAGATATTACCGAAGATGAAAGTAAAACTCTGACTATGCAGGGTTCTTGTCAGGGAGACAAAGCATCAACTTTTATTAAATATACTGCTATCAATATTCGTCAGCTACCAAAAGTAAAATCTCTAAATCATCTTCCCTCTCTAACCAGAATTGAGAAATCAGCTTAGCTTAACCAATTTAGCTTCTTCAACAAATCTACAAAAGTTCTTAAACCCTGCTCCCTACTCCCCACTCCCCACTCCCTACCCTAACAGATAAGTCATGCAACTCAGCACCAATTTAGCACAAATCTACCGACGATTAAATTTCGACCGAATACCCAACAAACCGAAAAACATTAGTAAACCAAAGGTATGAGATGATTCAGGTACTGATTTTGTCTGCTGAGTTGCAATAAATCTCGCCATGTCTTCACCAATAATCTCATGAACACGACGGGTTGGGTGATATTCATCCCAGAAGTAGTACTCATCGGGTTCTGAACAAACTGGTTCAACAGGAAAAACAGCCTGGCAAGGATCATCTATGTTGCTTAAACCATAATTTTGGGGATTGGCGCGGATTTCGTCACTAATAGCAACATGATCGTATAAAGCAATTTCAACATCTAACTGCTGAGTAATTTTTTCTAATTCTCCAAGAAGAAGATTGTTAACCAAGTCTGTAAACAAAGCGGCTTGATCAACTTGCCCAAACTCAATCACACCAGGAAGAATATCAAGATCGGAAGAATTGACAACAAGAAACTGCTTTGCACCCAATGCTGCTAAATCAGACACACCTTCTATAATATTATCTACGGTTTGGGCTGCTAGTTCTTCAATTGTTCCAGGTAAGCCGAAGTCTGCATACTCAAATGCGTCATTTGCTGAGGCGAAAATAAAGTACAAAGCATTTGGATCAGCAGCTTGCCCAGAAATTTCTGTGGTGAATTGGTCAATTTGACCAAATACTCCGGTATCTTGGAAAGAATCTAGCCAGTTGTAGTAGTTTCCATTGCCGCTTTTCGCACCCCCAACTGCGTAATTAGTCAAATCAACCTGAAGGTTTTGAGACAGTACCTCAACCGCTGTTATTCCATTTGTCCAACGTCCTTCGGCATCATAAAGCCCAAAAGCTGGATCGGCGGGTAAAATAAACGAACCAGGTACACCTGCATTCACAGCTTGAGTTGAGATTTCAAAAGCTGTACCATCTTCTGAATAGCTGTCTCCGTAGGCATAAACTTGAGAAATTGAGCCAAAGGAAGCAGCATAAGCGTGGGGAGTTTGTATAGCAATACTACTAAGGGAAAGAGCTACACTAGCAAGGGTAAATGTAGGTACACTAAAATAAATTTCTTTAAGCATAATAAATCACGGGGTTAAAGTGTGAATTAGCTTACCATGCTTTATAGAGTTCAATAACTATTGACACTCCCCAGCCCAAAAGTAGGACTGTTTCATTAAAGTAATTCATGCTTAATTTGATAAACAGTTTTACCTCTACCATAGGCAATCTGCTTGAGTCTAAGCAAAGCTAAAACAGCACAATTTATGTGATTTCTTTGAATCCTATGCTTGGCGACATTGACAAAAATTAATCCTTGTTAATTGCTTTGCAACTCTTGTGGAACGCCTCAATCTTCCAACGGATGTCACACTCAAAAAGTCAAGAAACTAGGGGTTAGCTTTTCAGAGCTTAAATAACGATTAATCAAGTCATGACTTACTTGTTTAATATGATTAGCTAGATTCGTGATTATGTGGTTTTTCTAGCTTGCCAATACCTATTGGTAATATTCTAGTTGGCTATACTTTTATCTTACTACTTAATATAACATGGGAGGAAAGGCTCTGAATTTGGGATATTTTAGGTAGGATCAATGATTAATGGGAAAGGATCTAGGATATGAATTATTGGTTAAGGGGGGTTGGGAGTAATTTTAATCTACCTAATACTCTTCAGGTAAGTACAGCTTTATTATTAGCTACTATTACATTTCTTACTTTACTACTTATTATTGGTCTCTCTTATCTCCAGCTTCCTAGATTTGTTAAAGTTGTAGCGAAAAGCTTAACTTCAAATGAAGAGCAAGATATTTATAAAAACATTATTCTTCCTTACCAAAACTGGTTGACTTGGGCAATTATTTTGACTATTGTTGATGTCATTCTTCTTTCTCTTCCTATACCAGAATCTTTAAAGATTTTAGAATTTCTTTTAGGATTAGTAGCGACTTTAAACATCAGCTTATTAGGCTTTAAGCTACTTGGAGAATTATTTGATCATTATCTATTAGAAGCAGCCTTAGAAAACCAGCGCAAAATTAATAGTGAGTTAATTGTCCTAGCTAAATTTATTTCTAACGCAGTAGTAGCTTTAATTTTAATCTTTTTATTTGCTCAAGTACATCAAATTAATTTATTTGGCTTAATTGCTAGTTTGGGTGTAGGGGGTGTAGCGATCGCCTTTGCTTCTCAAAAAGTCTTAGAGCAAATTTTATGGAGTATAGTTCTCTATATTGACCGCCCTTTTACCATTGATGATTATATTCATTTACCTGATTCTACCCTAGGCCGCGTAGAATCTATTGGTTGGCGTTCTACGAAAATTCGTCTTTCTGGAAAGAATACTTTAGTTATTGTTCCTAACAGTCAACTTGCTCAAAGTAGTATTGAGAATATGAGTAGGGCGAGGAGAATTATTTCGATCGCTAACTTAACTTTATTTAGGGCTATGTCCCCAGAAGAGAAAGCCCTAATTCATCAACTTATTATTGATAGTACTACAGATATTTTAGGTATTGATCATCGCCTCACTCAAGTTTCTTTTCAAGATGCTAAAGATGCAGCAGACCAAGATTATGTTCAAGCGCAACTAATATTCTATATACTCGGAGCCACAGAGAATTCAATGGATTTAAGAAAAGATTTATTGGAGATTGCCAGGGAAAATATTATCGAGCAATTACAAGATCATGACATTGAATTTATCCTGGAAGAAAATACCCTCGATATAGCTCAACCAATGAATATTTGATGGGAATAATTATGCCGAGTTTTAGTTTGGAATCATTACAACTAAATGAAGAAATTCAAAATTTTCTTCTTGAGTTAGTTGGTAGAATGGCTTTATTTGTCCTTAGTGCTATATTAGCTCCTCTATTCGGCAGAATGTTACCTTTCCTATTCTGGTGGACGCTCCAATTCACTCAGAAATTTTTACCTTTAGATGTGACTAATGTTTATAGCGAATTTATTAAACCCGTAAGAAATTCTCTTATAACTGTAGGAACTTTTGTTTTTATTGCTATTTGTTTGAATATACTGGAAAAATATCAAGTACTTTACCAATTTTTAAGTTTTTTTATTTATTTGGCTTTAGCAATTAGCATTGCTTGGTTTACTTC
Source organism: uncultured cyanobacterium (assembly GCA_963793425.1). Taxonomy (GTDB): domain Bacteria; phylum Cyanobacteriota; class Cyanobacteriia; order Cyanobacteriales; family CAWCAG01; genus CAWCAG01. The sequence continues at coordinate 293,726 of CAWCAG010000007.1, forward strand.
AAGAATAACCCAAAGATTAATTCGTATTTATGTTGTTAATTTAGTACAGGGTTCTGGCGGAGAAGTCAATGAAGTTATCTTAGTTTTTGAAACCTTAACTAATGTCATCATTATTATGTTCGCGGTAGTAATCTTTGCTCAAGGATTACAACTAAATTTAGTAGCTATATCCGCTAGTGTTGGTATTGGTGGTGTTGCAGTTGCTTTTGCGGCTAGGCAAGCCCTAGAGCGCTTAGTTGGCACTTTAGAATTATTTCTTGATCGCCCCTATCAACCAGGAGAATATATTCAGGTTAATTTTAATCCCTACGGCGAAGATGTTTATGGTCGTGTAGAATCAATTGGTTTACGTTCTACTAAAATTCGCACAGCAGCTAGAAATACTTTAATAATTGTTCCCAATTCGATTATGGCAGGGAAACATATTGAGAATATTAGTAGGGGAAAAAAGGTTATTGCTATGCTCTATTTCGACTTTTCTCGAAAGTTAAATAAAAGTGAGCAGGCATTGGTGAAAAGGGTTGTGATTAAAAGTACGGATAACTTTTGGGGTATTGAGAAAGCGAATACAAGAATTCGCTTTTCTGAGCTTCAAGAAAAAGAAGTAACTCAAGGGAGAATCAACTTTTTCCTGACAAGCTCTGGAGAAGACTCTCTAAGGTTACGCAAGCGCCTATTAGAGTTGGCTAATCAAGAAATCTCTCGCCAGTTGTTAGATTATAATATAGATTTTTCTATGCCAGAACCAGTGGTTTATATAGATTCACCTATGACTATTTAATAGCTACGGGAGTTAGGGAGATTTTTACTTTAATATTTTCGCCCAAATATTAAAGTAATTGTTTTGATAACTTAACTACGAGTTAGAGTTAAGTTATCAAGTATCGAAAGCCTCTGGAATTGAGAGCAAAAGGAGGGAACATGGGCATCGCAACGGTTAATCCGGCTACGGGAGAAACACTTAAGGAATTTACAGCTTTAACGAAAGAAGAAATTGAACAGAAATTAGCTTTCGCCCAAGAAACCTTCCTCAAGTATCGCCAAACCACCATGAGTCAGCGGGGGGAATGGTTAAATAAGGCAGCGGATATTTTGGAAAACCGCAGTGCTGAGTTTGCCCAAATTATGACCATGGAAATGGGCAAAACCCTGAAAAGCGCTACCGCAGAAGCGAAAAAATGTGCTTTAGTTTGTCGCTACTATAGTGAAAAAGCAGAGGAGTTTCTTGCCGATGAACCTGCGGCTACCGATGCAAGCCGTAGTTTTGTACGCTATCAACCCTTGGGGGCAATCCTGGCGGTGATGCCTTGGAATTTTCCTTTCTGGCAGGTATTTCGCTTTGCTGCCCCAGCTTTAATGGCGGGGAATGTAGGTTTACTCAAACACGCTTCTAATGTCCCTCAGTGCGCCTTAGCCATCGAAGCAATCATTACTGAAGCCGGTTTTCCGCCGGGAGTCTTCCAAACTCTTTTAGTCGGTGCAAAGCAAGTTGAAGCAATTATTAGTGATGAGAGAGTTAAGGCTGCCACCTTAACTGGAAGCGAAGCTGCTGGGGCTAGCTTAGCAGCGGCGGCGGGGAAACATATTAAGAAAACGGTTTTAGAATTAGGAGGAAGTGATCCTTTTATCGTCCTTGAAAGTGCTGATCTTGAAGCAGCAGTAGAAACTGCCGTAACAGCCAGGATGTTAAATAATGGTCAATCTTGCATCGCTGCTAAACGCTTTATCCTTCATGAAGCGATCGCAGCGGAATTTGAAGAAAAACTATTAGCTAAGTTTAAGGATTTGCAAGTGGGTGATCCGATACAAGAAAACACGGATATTGGCCCCTTAGCCACTCCCAGTATTTTGACAGAATTAGACCAGCAAGTACAAGCCTGTGCTAATCAAGGAGCAAAAATTCTCATTGGTGGCAAGCCCATCAAAGATCGCCCAGGTAACTTCTATCCCCCCACCCTCATTACTGCTATTCCCCCCGGTACTCCTGCCGATACCGAAGAGTTTTTTGGCCCTGTCGCTTTACTGTTTCAGGTTAAAAATATTGACTCTGCCATTGAATTAGCAAATTCTACTTCTTTAGGTTTGGGGGCTAGTGCTTGGACTAATAATAAGGCAGATTGCGATCGCTTGATTAATGAACTCGAAGCCGGGGCAGTTTTTATCAACGGCTTAGTAAAATCAGATCCCCGCCTCCCCTTCGGAGGTATTAAACGTTCTGGTTATGGTCGAGAATTGAGTGTTGAAGGTATTCGCGAATTTGTCAACATCAAAACAGTTTGGGTTAAATAATAAAGCTCAAAATGTATAACTTATGTTAAAAAGGGTAAATTAACATTACCGTTGAAATTTTCCTTTGCTGCGAAGTTGGGGAATTTGCAGCAATACCAAGCCCGATTCGATAAAAATACCATTTAAACATTAAGTCTTAGGGGAGAAAATCATGGGGGAAATGAATGCGGCTGAACTATTAGTTCAATGCCTAGAAAATGAAGAAGTGGAATATGTTTTTGGGCTGCCTGGAGAAGAAAACCTGGACATCTTAGAAGCCCTGAGAACTTCTTCAATTAAATTCATTACTACCCGTCATGAACAGGGGGCCGCTTTTATGGCTGATGTTTATGGTAGGTTAACCGGTAAAGCTGGAGTTTGTCTTTCTACCCTTGGCCCTGGGGCAACCAACCTCATGACGGGAGTAGCTGATGCAAACCTTGATGGGGCCCCTTTAGTAGCCATTACCGGGCAAGTAGGTACTGACCGGATGCACATCGAATCTCACCAGTATCTCGACTTGGTGGCAATGTTCTCTCCGGTAACTAAATGGAATAGCCAAATAGTCCGCCCCAGTAACACTTCAGAAATTATTCGTAAAGCTTTCAAAATTGCCCAAGCCGAAAAGCCAGGGGCTGTTCATATCGATTTACCAGAAAACATTGCTGCGATGCCTGTGGGGAAAGCAACTCCCCTCAATAAAGATAGCCGCGAAACTACTTACGCTTCCTTTCGCAGTTTCAATCTTGCTGCTGAATATGTCTCTAAAGCCAAGAATCCGCTTATTTTAGTAGGTAACGGTACAATTAGAGCCAATGCAGGAGAAGCCTTAACAGAATTTGCTACCACCTTAAATATTCCTGTAGTTAATACCTTTATGGGGAAAGGAATAATTCCTTACACCCACCCCTTAGCCATGTGGACAATTGGTTTGCAACAGCGGGATCGCATTAGCTGTGCTTTTGATCAAACTGACTTAGTAATTGCCATCGGCTATGACTTAATTGAATATTCTCCGAAAAAATGGAACCCAGAAGGCAATATTCCCATTATCCACATCGGCGCAACTCCAGCAGAAATTGATAGTAGCTATATTCCTTTAGTAGAAGTTGTAGGAGACATTGCTGATTCCCTTGATAATATTGTCAAGCGTGCCGATCGCCAAGGCAAACCCACCCCAGAAGCCTTAGAATTGAGGGTAGAAATTCGGGAAGAATACGAACGCTACGCCAACGATGACGGATTCCCTGTCAAACCCCAAAAAATCATTTATGACCTCAGACAAGTAATGGGGCCAGAAGATATTGTTATTAGTGATGTGGGGGCCCATAAAATGTGGATGGCTAGACATTACCACGGCGATCGCCCCAACACTTGTATCATCTCCAACGGCTTTGCTGCCATGGGCATTGCGATTCCTGGGGCTTTAGCAGCTAAATTAGTGCATCCCCACAAAAAGGTAGTGGCAGTGACTGGAGATGGGGGTTTTATGATGAACTGCCAAGAATTGGAAACAGCACTGCGGGTGGGTACTCCTTTTGTAACTTTGATTTTCAACGATAACGGTTACGGCTTAATTGAGTGGAAACAAATCAACCAATTTGGGCAAGCAGCCTTTGTTGATTTCGGCAACCCTGATTTTGTTAAGTTTGCTGAAAGTATGGGTTTGAAAGGTTATCGCGTTGAATCAGCCCAAGACTTGATTCCCACTTTGAAAACCGCTTTAGAACAAGATGTTCCTTCAGTAATTGACTGTCCTGTAGATTACAAAGAGAATCTGCGTTTTTCTAAGGTTGCAGGAGATTTGCATTGTCCGATGTAGAAAATTTTCACTTTTTGTCTCAGGATGGGCAAGTAGAACAACTCACATACATTGTTGCAATACTTCTACTGTAGCCCGTCCAGTTTTAGCCCAGCTAAATTGCTTAGCCCTTTCTAAACCCAAAGTTGCAAGTTGGGATCGCATCTTTTCATCTTTAACAATTATTTCCATTGCCTTAGTAATTTCTGCTGTTTTGCAAGGATTAATCAAAAGTACTGCATCTCCTGCCACCTCTGGTAGGGAAGAAAGGTTAGAAGTAATTACCGGAGTACCACAAGCCATTGCTTCTAAAATTGGTAGTCCGAAACCTTCCCAAAGAGAAGGAAAAACAAGGGCGATCGCCTCGTTAATAATTGTCGGTAATTCTTGATAGGAAACATAATCGAGAAATTTAACTTTGTGTTGTAATTTCAACTCTTTTACTTGTATTTTCAACTGAGGAGTATAACGCTGATCTTGAGAACCAACTAACCAAAGTTCATAGTCTCTAATTTCAGTAAGATTAGCGAAAGCTGCAATTAATCTACTCACATTTTTGTGGGGATTATGACGACCAATATAAAGAAAGTAAGGGCAAGAGTTACTAGGAGATAAGTTTAAGGGGCGGAAATTGTTCTCATCATAACCAAGGGGAATTGGTACAATTTTGCTGGCAGGAATTTTCATAAAATCAACAATATCCGTCGCTGTAGCTATTGAGTTACAAATAATTTCTCTACTTTGCTTAAGAACTTGAGGTACATAATAGCGATAGTATAGGTTTTGGGCTAAAGAGTCTTGGGGGAAACGTAAAGGAATGAAGTCATGCACCATAACTACATAGGGACAATGATAGTTATATAAAGGTGCTTCAGGAAGGGGGGAAAATAATAGCTTACTCTGGCATTTTTGATAAAGCTGACCTAATTTAAACTGTGTCCAAAAAAGGCGACGGAGATGACCTTTTGCTCCTTGTGCTGGAGAAAGATTATTAGAGATTTGATAACAGTTAAAATCAGGATAGTTATGGGCAGTTAAAAGAGTAGGATCAAGAGGTTTGAGATAAGGAATTAAATTAGTAGCATAATTAGATATGCCTGTCGGTTGAGAAAAAAGAACAGAAAGATTAACTAATAATTTCGACATCAAAAGTATTGAGCAAACTTATCTCGACAAGCTAATGTACATTTAAACCTCTCCCCTTCACCCCGTCAATCCCAACAATCAAATTAAATACTTAATAACCTTAGAGTACTCCAACCAAGCAAATAGCCTCACCAGGTCTAAGATTTTAGCCACTAGCCATTAGCATATCTTAGCCTACCATTGCTATAGATATGTTTTAAGTATCCAACCAGCAGTTTCACGATCAGAGAGAATTCTTTCTATTTTCATCGCCTCAGCCCTAGTTGCTGCTAAAATATTTTCCATCATCACTGCCCCTTCAGTCTCAGCAGCAAGAAAAGCTGCATTGAGAGCAATATTGCGGATACTTCCTCCTGTCATAGCTAATTGACCTAACTTATAGTAGTCTAGGGCTTTGGTGGGAGTTTGTTGCGGATACATCCGTTGCCAAATTTTGCTTCTACTCTCCGCATCGGGAAAGGGAAAAGAAACAACAAAACGGAGACGGCGCAGAAAAGCTTGATCAAGGGAATCTTTAAGATTAGTGGTTAAAATTGCTAAACCTTGGTAAGCTTCCATCCGTTGCAACAGAAAACTTACTTCCACATTAGCATGACGGTCATGGCTATCTTTAACCTGAGTGCGTTTGCCGAAAAGAGCATCCGCTTCATCAAAAAGTAAAACCACTCCCCCTCCTTCGGCTGCACTAAAAATACGTTCCAAGTTTTTCTCCGTCTCGCCAATATACTTGCTAACTACCCTACTCAAATCAATACGATAGAGATCCAGTTTAAATTCATTGGCTAACACCTCCGCAGCCAGGGTTTTTCCCGTACCACTCTCCCCAGCAAACAAAGCACTAACTCCCAATCCACGGCTACTACGTTTAGCTAAACCCCACTTTTGGTAAACCTTGGCCCTCTGGCGTACCTGGCTTGCTAATTCTTGCAAAGTACTTTTAGTTTTTTCCGGCAGAATCAAATCTTCCCAGGTAGCTTGACTTTCTACCCGTTGTGCCAAATCATCTAGTTGGGGACGGGCTTGGGTGCGGCAAAAGTTCCAGAGTTGTTCTGCTAAAGGGATTTGCTGTTCAGTTGTGGTTAAACAAGCTGTTTTAATCTTTGCCCCACTGAGGCTAAAGTTAGTTACCAGGGATTCTACTGTGCCATTTAGTTGGGAAGTCGCTTCACCTAAGTTGGCTTGCCACAGGGCTAATTGCTCATCGTGGGTTAACGGGGGAATATCAAAGGCGATCGCTTCTCTTCGTGGCAAATTTTTCCTTTTTTCACTACAAACTATTAGGGGGGTTTCTATATCTTCTACTAACCGAGAGATAGCTTCTTCCCTAACCCTGTCTGCTTGATGAAGGTTGTGGCAATCCAACAACAACACACCACCAATTAATTTTACTTGCCGATGCCAGCGTTGCAGCAAGAAAGATAATTCATCAGGGTTGCTGGGTAGTCGGGAAGTAGAAAGGTAGTAGAGGGGATGATTATCTTCATAACAGGCTGCGATAACGAAGTTAAAGCCTACGGCTATCGCAATTTCTTCGCTGACGCTAATTTGATAGCTACATAACTGAACAATTGGTACTGTCTTATCGGTAGATGAATGTGACCAAATCTTGATGATATTAGTCACTATTTGTTGATGAGATGTGGGGAGTTGAGAATTTTGAGTAGTTAAAGGTTTGAGGAAACGAGCTAGTTGACCATCGTGGTAATCTTCCTCCATTAAATAATGCAAAATAGTTTCATCAACTCGTAGGGGAGCAAGGGTAATATCTTCTTTAGTGTCAATTAACAGGATTTGCCAGCGACGTAGGGGGGATGTGGGAGTTATGGCACTCCAATGGTTATCTTGCCATAGTTGTAAAGCCAAGCCCAAGGTAGGATAGTCAGCACGGGGATTACTATGAGCTTGGGTAAACCAGTAAGGAGCATCGGGGAAGATTACCCGACAAAGGCAGAGTAGGAGAATGTTACGCTCAAAAGTTGACAGGGAAAAGGTTTGACAAAGTTTTTCTAAGGGAGGCAAAGAACTGGCAATTACTTCTAATTCTGGAGTGACAACAGTTGATTTATCTTCAACTTCCTGCTGTTGTTGGCGTTGAGTATAGTTAATTAATTCCTGGTAAATAGGAGTTAAGGCAGTGATGAGGTTATTTGGGTTAGTTTCATTCCCATTAGGATTTGTAATCCTAGCCATTAATTTTCCTCTCCCAAAAGTCTTAGTTCTCTATGAATGATATTAAGATATATTTAGCTAAAAGTATTAACTAAAAGAGTTTAGATAAGCTTAAAAGCAACAAAAAGTTATACTTTTGTCCATAGCTTTCTCAACATTTTATGAGTAGAACCTACGCCAGCAAGTCTTCACATTGGACTCCTCCTAGTGTTTCCCGTAAATCTTCTTCTTCCTTCAAACCCCCTACGGTTGGTATTCAACCAGCAACAGGGAGATGGCAGAGTACTGAGGAAACAGCAGGTTGGCAGAAGCCAATTGCTTCTGAGGTAGGTAAAAGTTATTTGAGTAATTCGGTTCAAGCTAAGTGTGATGCTTGTGAAGGGAAACAGAAAGAAGAAACTCCGGAAATACAAACTAAATTAACAGTAGGGGAACCAGGGGATAAGTATGAACAAAAACAGGAGAAACTTCCCAAGCAAACAAACTTTGATAAATCTAATCCTTTGGGAGAGGCTTATGAGTGGCTCAGAGACAGAGGCAGTGAAGCTGTGGATTGGCTTAGAGAAGAGGGTAATGAGCTTTTAGGAAAGAAATGGGGCTGTGAAAACGTCTCTTGTAATGTACAGCAAGTAGATCGTGATGCACAATGTCCAGATAGAGTTTACGGTAACAGTGATTACAAATACAAAAATTTTGATGATGCTTGTAATGCGGCTAAACAGGATGCTAATCGTAGAGTACCTAGAGGCTGTTACAAGCGCCACTGTAATTGTAGGAATAAGTGCCAACAGAAATAAGCTTAAGGTAAACAGAACTATATAAAGACAGATAACTACTTAACTAAAATGAGTCAAGATTTTCAAACCAAGCTGCAAATAATAATTGAAGATGTAGTTCCTGAATGTCGTCTTCAAGTTCAATCTGACATAGACTTAATACTAGCAACTGGAGCAAAGTCTTATCATGATTGGATAACTCTTTTAAAAGAACAAAAAGCAGATGCAGAGATGCTTAAAACAATTTGCTGGACTTTAGCGCGACTTGGAGATGATACTGCTTTACCTGCATTACTAACAACTCTCAAAACAGCAAAACCGCTAGTGCGTGCAGAAGCAGCACTAGCATTAGGTACTTTAGGTAACAAGGAATGTCTATCGTACTTATTAGACACTTTGAATGAAGATGAAGATATCAAAGTTCGCAGTGCAGCAGCTTATGCTGTTGGTTTGTTAGGTAACAAAGAGGCAGTTAAACAGCTAGTTAAAGTCCTAGAAAATCAGCATGAAAATTCACAAGTGAGGGGACAAGCAGCAGAAGCTTTATCTGATTTAGGAGATACTCAGGCTGTCGTACCATTGATTAAAGCTCTCAAAGATGATTCAGTTGAAGTACGTTTTTGGTCAGCATTTGCTCTAGGACAACTAGGCTCTCCTCAAGCCATACCAGAGTTAGAGAAATTAGCAACTACAGATAGCACAACTTTGCCAGGTTGGGGTACGATTAATCAAGAAGCACAAGAGGCTATAGAAGCAATAAGAAGTTGCGAGATATCAGGATAGTTAAACTTTCCTATAGAGTCTAGTAAATATAAATCTCAATTAATGAATAATTTTCTGATAGGAATAATTGGAAATCTGCCAGAAGAAGTAAAATCTATCCTAATCAAAATAATATTTTTTCTGGGCAGAGTATTGAGTTTTAGGATTTTCGGTGGTTTGTCTATACGAACAGTTAGCTCTCTATTGTGTTTGGTAATTGCAATCATAATTTTAACTAATCCTCAACGGAGACAACAAAGGCCATTCACTGCTGCGATTTGCCTGGGTTGGGCAATAGGAAGTTTAGCTCCACAAGTCTATGATTTGTGGGTAGGAAGATAAATTAATATTCTCCCCTTCTGTGTTGCTACAGGTTTAGAATAAGAGATGAGACAGCTTTCATTCTCGCCCATCTTCTTCCTTTAAACCACCAACAGTTGGTATTCAACCTGCAACGGGCAGATGGCAAAGCAAAGAGGAAGGGGCTGGTTGGCAAAAACCTATTTCCTCTGGGGTAGGTAAGCATTATTTGAGCAATTCAATTCAGGCTAAATGCGATGCTTGTGAAGGGAAACAGAAAGAAGAAACTCCGGAAATACAAACTAAATTAACAGTAGGGGAACCAGGGGATAAATATGAACAAGAAGCGGATGCCACGGCAGCAAAGGTAGTTAAACAGATTAATTCTCCTGGGTTTAATGAATCAGTACAAACAAAAGTAGAGTCAGCAGTAAAGTCTTCGCCGGGTAATGGTATGGAACCCCCAGGAGACTGTAGCGATTTGAAATATGAAGCTTTGTTGTTAGCTGTAGAAGCAAGCAAAAAAGTTGTATCTAATCTTGGTGGATGTAGAGAGGACGATGACTGCCCAACCCTTGCAACCAAGATAGCTGCTATCGCGGCAGAACTTGCTGCGCGTACTGCTAGGGAAACTACGTGCTTTAGGGGCGGCAATGATAAACATAAAAGGCATATACAACAAGTGAACAACATGATGATGCGTTGCTATAGGTACTTCGATGATTCTAAATGTCCACAAGAATTAGTCGGAGCCATGCAGGAAGTAGTTAAACGCTCTCGACAGCTTATTGAAGCAGGACTAACTATTGCAGCAGTAGCGGCGCTTATTGCTGCAATTATTGTACTTGCAAAAGCTATTCTTGCTTTAGGTGTAGCTGGCTCGGTAGCAGCAGGGATTGTAGCCGTGATAGTGGCGCTAGAGTTAGCCTTAAGCAAATTCAACACACTAGACAATCTCGCGATGATATGCAAATACCTCCTGACAAAGACCTCAGAGCATATTTCTTTAAGGCGTTTGCCTCACGCCCTCGACCCCTAGCTACTCAGATATTAATACCAGAACCTCGAGTGCAACACGAATGTAAAAAATTGGGTCAACTTCTGGCCACAAAAACTTCCGTAGAAATCACTGCCAATGATATTCGGACTGAGCTTGAACGTGATCTCGCTGCACTTACCTCCAAGGCATTTCAATATTTTCTACCTGCTTGTCTCTACTTTTCCCTGGAATTATACGAATCTCTCAGTATTTTTGCGGACGGATTAATAGATATACTTACCAAGCCATCTCGCAATGATATCGTAGAAACCTATGATTACCTCGCTCAGTGTTCGCCCGGTCTCCCGGATGATATGCTGGAACTGAACAGGAAGCAGCAATTAGAATGGTTCGATTCTGGTCGTCCATCAGCAGAGTTTCATGAGCGCTTCGACAGTCTAACCCCTAAAGAAGGAAAAGCAATTCTGAGGTTTTTGTTGACCTTCAAGGAGTCTTATAATAAAAACTATCCTTTCGGAGAGTTGGATAGAGCTATCAACCGTCACTGGATACGTTATCAAGATTTGTAAGTTCTGGCCGTAGGGTGTAGGCGATCGCAGTAAAGCTATAACTTTCTGGAGAGTTTGTATGTCGAGAAATACTGGAAAAGTCAAGTTTGTTGAAGAGAGCATCAGACAAGCATTTAAAGACTCTCCGTACCCAGGAGATTCCAATCTAGTTACTATCAAAAATAGCTATGATTTTGAGGAACAAGAAATTTTTGAGTCTTTTGTGGGAAAGCACTGGGAAGAGGTTTCGCTAGACACTCTTAAACTCCATCATGAAGCACTGTGCTTTTTCAAACCAGAGGCATACCGTTTTTACCTGCCTGCATATTTATTAGCTACTGCTAAGTCTTATTATCAAGCTGGTAATATTCCTGGAAGTGTAGTCAGCTGCCTGAATATCTCTAATATGCGAGGTCACCAGAGAGAGAGATTTATAGCAATAATGAGTGGTTTTAGTGACCAGCAAAAGAAAGCAATATTATCTTTTTTAAGATTTTTGCAACAAAAGTACTCTGCTAATTATCCTGGTAATGAGTTAAACAGAGTTATTGGAAACTTCTGGATTAAGTTTGAATAATAAGACTAGAGTGTGATTGTAGATAATTGGTAATAGAGGAATTAGTTTAACTAAATATCTATCAAACCCTAGCCACCATCTATATAGCCTCGAATGTCTTCGCACTGTGGTCACCTCAATTATTAACCTTCAATGAATTTATTGAACAGTATCCCAATAATGGTAAACGCTACGAATTTCATAGAGGAGTAATTGTTGCCATGCCCCCTCCGACTGGAGAACATAGAAAAGTTGTAGGATTTCTAGCTTGTAAGCTAACTTTAGAGTTTACCCGCTTGAATCTTCCCTATATCATACCCAAAACTGCATTTGTTAAAACTCCTGATCTTGAATCTACTTATTTGCCTGATGTGTTGCTATTCAACCTTAGTAACCTAAGTAATGAACCGCTTTTTCAAAAGCAGTCAACAGTGTCTCAAGCTGCATCGGTTCCTTTAGCCCTCAGCAATATCTTCAGAGTTCCCCAAACAGTTAATCCTAAAGCTTGAGCCGTAATTCTGGCTAAACCATCATCCAATAAGACAACCGACTCAGAATTTTCTAAGGCTAAAGCGATCGCTGCCTGTTTTCCTTCGCGTAATTCATCAACTACAGCAGAGGGAACGATTATTTCTGTAAAAATTTCCGGCAACCAATCTAATTTACTAATGCGATGTAGATATAAAAGGGGAGAGGTGTCAATTAACAATTATTTGATCATGACCAACAACGAACCTAAAGCAGATATTCTGGTAATTGATGATACACCAGAAAACCTTTCTCTCCTTTCTAATATGCTAACAGAGCGAGGTTATAAGGTTCGTAGCGTTACTAAAGGTTCGACGGGGTTGCGGGGGGCGCAAGCAGCACCTCCTGACTTAATTTTACTGGATGTGAATATGCCCCAGATGAATGGTTATGAGGTTTGTGAAAAACTGAAAGCCCAACAACCAACCAAAGATATTCCGGTCATCTTTATCAGCGCTTTAGGAGATACCATTGATAAAGTCAAAGCCTTTCAAGTTGGTGGCGTAGATTATATTACTAAACCTTTTCAAGTTGAAGAAGTCTTAGCCCGCATCGATACCCATCTCACCGTTTGCCGTTTACAACAACAACTACAACAACAAAATACTCAACTGCAAAAAGAAATTAGCGATCGCACAGCAGCAGAGGAGAAATTTACTAAAGCATTTCGTTCCAGCCCTCATCCCATTGCCATCGCTACCCTTTCAGGGGGACGTTTTTTAGAGGTTAATAATAGTTTTTTGAGGATTACTGGTTATGAACAACAAGAGGTGTTTGAACGTACTGCGGCTGAACTTAACTTGTGGTTTCCTGCCGAAACTTACCTCAAAGCGATACACAAACTGTTACAAGATGGTTCCCTTTATAACCAAGAAGTGCAAATTCGTAGTAGAACTGGAGAAACAAAAGTTGTGCTACTATCGGTTGAATTAATTGAACTAGCTGGGGTTCAATGCACCCTCAATATTATTAATGATATCACCGAACGTAAGCGCTTAGAAAACGAATTTATTTCCCTGGTTAGCCATGAATTGCGTACACCAATGTCTTCAATTATCGGTGCTTTAGACCTACTTGGTACAGGGCAATTAGGTAACTTAAATACCCAAGGAAAACAAGTTCTTAATATTGCTATAACTAATACAGAACGTCTGATGCGTTTAGTTAACGATATCCTCGACTTAGAACGCATCAAGTCAGGAAAAATTCAGATGCAAAAGGTAAGATGTAATGGGGCAAATCTCCTCGCCCAAGCCTCAGAAACAATGCAAACCTTAGCAAATAATTCTCAGTTAAGGCTGGAGGTAGAAACCTCTTCAGTTATTCTCTGGGGAGATCCTGACCGTATTTTGCAAACCCTGACTAACCTGTTGAGTAATGCTATCAAATTCTCAGAACCAGGACAAACAATTTGGCTGAGATCGCGCCTTTATGGAGATTATCTACAAGTAGAAGTACAAGACGAAGGTAGAGGTATCCCGGCTGATAAATTACAATTAATTTTCGAGCGTTTTCAACAAGTAGATGCTTCCGACTCTCGTAGCAAGGGGGGAACAGGTTTAGGACTTTCTATTTGCCGTAATATTATTGAACAACACAACGGTAAAATTTGGGCAGAAAGCATTTTAGGTCAAGGTAGTACTTTTTATTTTACTTTACCTTTAGTATCAGGTTGATAGTTGGTAAAATAAGCAAAGCAATTTACCAAAAGAGTATTATTTAACTTTGCATAAAACCATCTTAGTAGTTGACGATGAAGAAGACGTGCGATCGCTCATTAAGTTAGGTTTAGAAATGGCTGCTGGTTGGCAAGTGTTAACAGCTAATTCTGGACAAGAAGCCCTTAATGTAGCGACAACCCAGCAACCAGATATCATTTTGCTAGATATGATGATGCCGGATCTTGATGGCAAGGAGACTATTCAGAAATTGAAAGCAAATTCTCCAACTAAAGATATTCCTGTTATTCTCATGACGGCGAAAATAGCTTCTTCTTTGGAAGAAACTTTAGCTGGGTTAGATATTGCGGCTATTTTCACCAAGCCTCTGCGCCCTCTACAATTACCGAAACAAATTCTTGATGCGTTGAAGTGAGAGAGGGGAAACGGGGCGATGCTTTTAATTGTCAGGTTCAACGAGAAACCACTTCTCTTCCAATTTCTCTAAAACTCCATCTTCTTTTAACTGTAACAAAACTCGGTTGATTTTCTCCAACTTCTCAAAATCTTCTTCTGGTAAAGCGACGGCATAATTTTGCTTAGTTTGACTGGTTTTCCTTGCAGATATTCTTCTGAAGTCGTCCCAGCTACTGCGGCGACTCTTTCGTTAATTAAGTCATTGAGTCCTGTTATCCTAGCTTGGAGGCGATTAGCGGTGACAGCAGAAGTGAAATAAGCTACCACCAACAAGCCAACGAACATCCAGACTACTCCGATTAACCTTCCTAATTTTCCCGTAGGGGACTTGTCTCCATAGCCGACGGTAGTCGCTGTGGGAAAAATTAATTGCTTCTTCCCTTTCTGCGGTAATACTAATACCAGCAATCGCCCCATCAATTTCTGCTGCTTCAATTGCTTGCAAACTTTCTTGAACCCCATCAAAAACAACAAACTTGTAATTAATATCTAACTCGTTACTAATTTCTTGCCAAAGTTCTATGCTGTAGCCTTTATTTACCTCACCATTTTCATCTAGAAAAACAAAGGGAGGAAAGGCATTTGTACCAACTTTCCAGACCTCTGATTTTGCTAAAGATTCTGCTTCTTGGGCGACTACTTGATGATTAAATCCTATGGCTAAAGTAGTTAAGGTGAGAACAATAATAATACTGCTTCTCATTCTTTTGCGTACCTCTAATTTTTAGCTTTTTTCAACCTCCAAACTTTCAACTGGAGGGGCTTTGTCTACTTTAGCTGTAACTTTCTTTTTTCGAGACTCTAACCAAATAGACACACCAACAATAATAACTATTACTACTAAGGTCAAAAAACCGAATTTTGTCATCCAATAAATAACTTCTTCTAAAGGAAGAAAGCGACCGAGAAAAAACGACAAACTGATAGTAACCGTAGCCCAAAGAGTAGCGCCTCCCAAGTTACACCACAAAAATTGTTGATAGGGCATATCAGCAATTCCTGCTAAAGGTCCAGCAAAAATTCTTAATAGAGCGACAAAGCGACCAAAAAAAACTGCCCTTGGGGCATTTTTACTAAACTGTTCTCTTAATTCTTCTAATTGACTTTGGGGAATTTTAAAGAAGTTTCCTAACTTAACCAAAAAGTTCCAGCCGCCAATTTTACCGATCCAATAACCAAAATTATCGCCAAGAACTGCTCCAGCGATCGCGCTTCCCAAAACTGGCCAATAAGCCAAATCTCCACTACCTGCCAAAAAGCCGCCCACAAGGGTGATGGTTTCTCCAGGTAAGGGAATTCCCGTATTTTCTAGGGCAATACCGATAAATACTGCCCAGTAGCCATACTGACTAGCGATCTCCTGGATAGTCTCCAGTGGTATAAGCTCAAAAGACATCCAGTATCGTCTTCAATATAATTAATTAAGTTCTCTTCTTGATCTTGGCGCGTTTTAGGGAAAAGTGTCAATGTAAATGATCAATGTTCAATCTTCAGTTATCAATGTACGGCTTGCCGTTACCGCTAGGCATTGATGATTCAGTTATCAGTTTGAGGTTTGCTGTTATTGTCAATTAGCCATTAGCAACTAGCAATTAGCTAGGTGGGTACTGCTTCTCCGGGGCGTAATTCGGCCCATTTGCCATCTTCTCTTAGGAAACTTTGGCAACCAACTACATCCCATTCCATTTCGACATAATCTTGGTGAGGACGGATGTTAACATTGATAGTTGGTTCTTTTGGTTCAAAGTTAGGTTCTTCTGTAAGGTGAGGTTGTTGATGTTGAGTTTCTACCGCATGGTATGTTTCACAGCGATCAACAAAGTAGCAGTTAACACAAATACACATGACAGACAAAAAATTAGGGGCCTTTTTGTTAATGTAACTCAGATGAGATGAAGTAGGACTCCGAATTTTGACTTTTGTTAACAGAAGAAGGGAGCGGGGAGCGGGGAGCGGGGAGTAGGGAGATAGGGAGATAGAATATTAACAATTAGCCATTAGCCATTAAAAATTATCAACTATCAATCATCGATTTAAACTTGTTGCCTCAACCTGTCTACTTAGTTGGAGGTGCGGTTAGGGATGCTTTGTTGGGAAGGCATCGGCAGGATTTTGATTTGGATTTTGTTGTACCAGAAAATGCTGTACAAACGGCTAAGAAGATAGCCAACTACTACCAAGCTGGGTTTGTGATTTTGGATGCCCAAAGAGGCATTGCTAGAGTCGTTTTTCCTCAAGGAACATTAGATTTTGCCCAGCAGGAAGGGGATAGTTTAGAAACAGACTTACGGCGAAGAGATTTTACGATTAATGCGATCGCCTATAACCCCCGTACAGAAGAATTAATCGATCCTCTACAAGGGCAAAGGGATTTAGAAAAAGGTTGGCTGAAGATGGTTTCTCCAGGCAATCTTGCTGATGATCCTTTACGGTTACTCCGTGGCTATCGTCAAGCCTCTCAGTTAAATTTCACCATTGAACCAGAAACTCGCTCAACTATTCGCGCCCTTGTACCTAAGTTAGCTGATGTAGCGCCGGAAAGGATACAAGCTGAGTTAAATTACCTGTTGAATAGTCCCCAAGCAAGTTATTGGTTGAAAGCGGCAGCAGAAGATGGTTTGCTTTCTTTGTGGTTAGGAGAAATTGATTACCACAGCTTAGCCCGATTGGGAAAAATTGATGCAGCAGCAAAGTTATGCCCAGAATTACCCCAAGCCCAACTCTCTTTAGCTAAGTTAGCTTGTCTTGTTTCTCCTCAAATTGAAGAAGCACAATCACAGTTGCAACGTCTCAAATATTCCCGTACTGAGATTAAAACTATTTCTGTAGCAATCAAGTATTTACCTCGCCTACTTACCCTAGAATCTTCCCCTCTGCCCCCCAAAGAACAGTATTTCTTTTTTCGGGGAGTAGAAGATGTTTTTCCCACTGTAGCTGTGCTGGCAGTAGCAGCAGGGGCAAGGAAAGAGGCGATCACACCTTTGATAGCAGCTTATCTTAACCCGGAAAATCAAGCGGCACATCCTACCCCTTTGGTAACGGGAAACGATCTGATGGAATCGCTAAACCTTCCCCCCAGTCGCAAAATTGGCCAGCTTTTAACGGAAATTCAAGTTGCTAGGGTAGAAGGCAAGATTAAGACCCCAGAAGAAGCTTTACAATTCGCTCTTTCTTTGCTAGGTAAAAATTAAACGCTACTATAGGAATGAACAGCAAGCTGCTTCTAGTCTATAGCCGTTAATGAAAGTTATTTTTTTAATCGTTATTCTTGTTCTTGCCACTGTCATTTTGGTTAATTATGTCAATCCCTCACTCTCTTCTCAAGGTGGGATTCTGGGTAAATTACAATCCTTCCTGAGCAGATTTAGTCGTAGATTCAGGCGGGTAAAAATTAGTAGCAAAGCAAGTCCTTTGCGCCGAGAATTATTGAAAAGAGTAGATCCTGCTACCGCAGATAGATTAATCTCTTCAGCAAGAAGAAGAACTCCTGGCAAGTCAGAACACTGGTATTTAGAAAAAGTACTTTATGATCTTATACGAGGAAGATAAAGCTTTGTAACTATTGACAAAGAACTACCCAACAGCTTACCAAGAGATTGATAAACTGGAACGCAGCATAGTATGGACTCTCGTCTTTAACCCGTAAAGCACTACATCGTCTTTATAAGAAAAGCTAAAACCAATGGTAAATACCCTTAAAAAACCTGAATTTGATGAAATCCGTCCAGGAGTCAAAAACCCAGCCAAGGAAACCCTTTTAACACCTCGCTTTTATACCACTGATTTTGAAGAAGTGGCGAAGATGGATCTTTCTCCTAATGAAGAGGAATTAGAAGCTATTCTTGAGGAATTCCGTGTTGACTATAACCGCACCCATTTCGTGCGGGACGAAGAATTTAATCAATCTTGGGAACATATTGACGGGGAAACACGCCGGGTATTTGTAGAATTTTTAGAGCGCTCTTGCACCGCAGAATTTTCTGGCTTTCTACTTTACAAAGAATTAGGCAGACGTTTAAAAAAAACCAACCCACTTTTAGCTGAATGCTTTAACTTAATGTCTAGGGATGAGGCACGTCATGCTGGCTTCCTCAATAAAGCCATGTCGGACTTCAACCTTTCTTTAGACCTAGGTTTCTTAACTAAAAGCCGCAAATATACTTTCTTCAAGCCAAAGTTTATTTTCTACGCCACTTACCTATCGGAAAAAATTGGCTACTGGCGCTACATTACCATCTATCGCCACCTAGAAGCCAATCCAGAAGACCGTATTTATCCTATCTTCCGCTTCTTTGAAAACTGGTGTCAAGATGAAAATCGTCATGGTGACTTCTTTGATGCCATGATGAAATCCCAGCCCCACATTTTAAATGACTGGCGGGCTAAATTATGGTGTCGTTTCTTCCTCCTTTCTGTATTCGCCACCATGTATCTTAATGATATTCAGCGTTCTGGTTTCTATAAATCTTTAGGTTTAGATGCCCGTGAGTATGATATTCACGTCATCAAGAAAACTAACGAAACGGCAGGAAGAGTCTTTCCTATCACCTTAGATGTGGAAGATCCAGAATTTTATCAGAGGTTGGATGTTTGTGTAGAAAATAACCGCAAACTATCCTCAATTGCTAATTCTGAGGGCATTAAACCTGTGAAGTTTTTGCAGAAACTGCCCCTTTATGTTTCTAGTGGTTGGCAACTTTTAAAGTTGTATTTCATGAAACCTTTAGATGCAGCGAGTACTCAAGGTATGGCTCGGTAAATCTATTTCTTTGTAAAGGCGTTGTATATGCAGCGTCTTTACGGTTTTGCTAGAGGTAGAGAAATTGAAAACCTTAGTTAAAGCTGCGATCGCAGCTTTTTTATCAATTCTACTAACCGCTTGCGGTATATCAAGAATCACTGCCCAAGAGCGACTATTTCCGCAACTATCCTTAGAATTTTTAGGGGAATATCAACTTCCTAAACAAACTTTCCAAGATACTCCGGTAGGCGGTTTATCTGCTTTAACTTACAATCCTAAGCTTAAGCTTTTCTATATTCTATCTGATGACCGTAGCCAATTTGCTCCGGCTCGTTTTTACACCTTTAATATTCCCTTCGAGCAAAACGAAGTAGGAGATATTGATTTTGGTGAAGTAGCTATAGAAGGAGTTACTTTTCTCAAAAACTCCGAAGGAAAAACTTACCCAGCGGGAAGCATTGATCCTGAAGGTATAGCCTTTTCTCCCCAAGGCAACCTCTTTATTTCTAGTGAAGGAATTCCTAGCCAAGGTGTTGCTCCTTTTATTCGGAAATTTGACCTCAAAACAGGGCAAATCTTGCAAGATTTGCGCCTTCCCCAACGCTACTTGCCCCCAGAAGAAGAGGAAGATTTACCTCGCGGAGTTAGAGAAAACTTAGGACTAGAAGCCTTAACCCTAAATCCTTTTAGTGCTGCTGTTCCCCAAGCAGATCCGTTTCGATTGTTTTCTGCTTTTGAGTTTGCCTTA
Organism: uncultured cyanobacterium; assembly: GCA_963793425.1. GTDB lineage: Bacteria > Cyanobacteriota > Cyanobacteriia > Cyanobacteriales > CAWCAG01 > CAWCAG01. The sequence continues at coordinate 313,204 of CAWCAG010000007.1, forward strand.
CAACAAGACTATAAACCTGAAGCAGAAGAAGAAGCAGGAGATATACCTTTACGTTTCATGCACTATGTCGTTAACCCCATCGGTTCACCATTTTTTGTAGCAGAACATCTTTATTACCTAGATGCAGCCCCTGCTGGTGTAATTAGTAATGGGCTAACGGAATTAGTAGCTATTGAACCAGAAGGTTATTTCCTTAGTTTAGAGCGAACTTACGGCTTAACGGGGGCAGGGGCAAAAATTTATCAAGTGGCATTAGCTACGGCTACGGATACCACATTAGTAGAGAGTTTCCAAGGCAATATAGGAGGAGTTGTACCTTTGAAAAAAAAGCTACTTCTTGACCTAAAAGAACTAGAAATTTATCTCGATAATTTTGAAGGGATGGTTTTAGGACCACTATTACCTGACGGTAGTAAAAGTGTTATTTTAGTTAGCGATAATAATTTTAGTGAAGAACAAATAACCCAGTTTTTGCTCTTTCGTTTAAAAGATTAATAGGCAATTAAACTAACATAACGAATAATTAGAAAACAGCTAATCTCGAATGAATAGGGCGACCCGACAGAGATTAACTTTGAACCAAAACACTCTGGAAACGGGTCGCCTCTACTGATAAAATTGATAATCGCAAATGTCTAATTCTCACGATATTAAAACCCTCGCCCGCTTAATGGCAGCAGACTTTAGTAACCAAGAACAAGCTTTTGAAAATCCACCTTTTTTTGCTCATATTCGCGTTTGCATCCGACCTTTATCAGAGGAAATATGCGGAGGAACAAGTCTTTTTTTAGAACAAGCTTATGATATCGCAATTAATGAACCTTATCGGGTGCGAGTATTTAAACTAACTGTTGTAGAAGACTATATTTTACTAGAAAACTTTAAAGTTAAAGACCAAGAAAAGTATTACGGTGCTTCTCGTCAGAAAGAACGTTTACAAGAGTTGAAGGCAGAAGATTTAGAAAAACTACCAGGGTGCGACATGACTGTTAAGTGGACTGGTAACAGTTTTAATGGAGTTGTTGTACCGGGTAAAAACTGTATAGTAGAACGCAAAGGTAAGGTTACTTATCTAGATAATAGTTTTGATGTTAGCGAAGAAAAATTAGTTAGTTACGACCGAGGTAGAGATCCTGAAACAGATGAATTAGTCTGGGGATCTGTAGCGGGGCCTTTTGAGTTCCATCGTAAAACTAGTTTCGCCTCTGAAATCAATTGACAATGAGTTCAGGTTAAACATCAAAGCAAAAAAAGTTTTGGAAGCTAAATTATTAGGAACGCATCTTTTCCATCATGTACAGAATACCATGTTCAGGAAGAGGAAAGCGCACCGAACAGCAAGAGGTTTTTTAATTAACATTGATAAGCAAAACTTTTATTTCTTGTCGTCAAAGTTCAAATCATTTAAACTCAAACACATTTTAAGCATCTTTATAAAGATATGTTAAGAACGGTTGAATAAGCTTTTGAGAGGGGTTTCTTTTGTAATAGAATTAATGAAGATTGATAAATAATGTAAGACTGGCCGCTTTTTACTCAAAACAATCTTCAACTGAGAGAAACCACGAGAGAGTGGGGCTTTGCTTGAAATAAAGCAGCTTGAGGGAAGAAGTTCCCCAATACCAAAAGTATAAGAGAATAACTTTTTTTAAGACTGAATTTAATCACCTATTGACAAAATACAAAATTGATGAATCCTCCTTCTCTTAAAACTTGGCAAAAACATTAAGTAGTCGCATAAGATTACTTAATGTTTACAAAGATTCTTCTTGATAAGCCAGGTAAACAGCTTCTAAAAACTGATTTGCTGTGACTCCAGAAGGAACTCTTTCTAAGGAAACAATCTCTTTAATTTGGCTAGCTAAGCGCAGACTCACTTCTTTTCTGGCTGAAGGAATCATTCCTTTGCGGCGTTGCAAATAGTCACGAATAATGGCAAAATCCTCTGGCAATAAACAAGATAAATCAGTTACCGTAGGAAGTTCTTTTGCTAAAGTGGTAGCTTCGGTTGAAAGGGAAATATTAGTATCACTAACAGCTTCTTCTTGTACTACCAAAGTTCCTGCCACAAAGTCTCCAATCCGTTTTTCTCGCTTAGTAAAAATAATAAAAAACATACCTACAAACAACAAGTCATCCACAGGGCGAAGAAGAGAACGAATAGTTGCTTGTTGCAATTGTACTGGTCTACCATCATCTTGAATTACCCTAATTTTCGCCCTACGTTTGCCGGGAGTTTGCCCTTGCCAAATAGTTTCAAAAAAAACGAAGTAACCAACTTGAATAACAAAAACTATAAATAATTGAATAGCAAGTAGAAACTGAGATAAGCTATCATATTGAATTAGGTAATTGAAAATCAGAAAAGCTACAGTCATTTGGCAAAAAAAGACAACCGACAGCCAAATAACGTAATCAATTAAAAAAGCATGAACTCGATTACCAATTCCGGCTAGAGAAAATTCTAGTTCAACGCTTTCTGGAGTTTCTAAGTTAACTTGATTAAAATATTTCACAGCTTAGCTATAAGACAAGAAAAAGCAACACTTTAATTTAATTTTGTATTTGACATTAATTAAACTGTATCTCGTAGCTGTAAATCTACTCCTTCTTTACGATTACGTAAGTCGTAATAAATCACAGCTTTGATTATTTGCCAAAAAGCTAAGGTAGCTACATTTGCAGCAAAGAAAAACAAAACAGTTAATAAAATTGGTCCGATCAGCGTAGGTACGAGTGCTGCCGGACTTAATCCTACCCCAGCCCCTAATATACCCCCGAAAGAAGCTAATATGGAACCGATAGCAATGAAAAGGGGAACTGATGCTATTAAATAAATTGGTAAAGTAATTAAGAAAGCAACAAAAACAATTAAAGCAATCTGTCTAGCCATTCCTTTGCTTAAAGACCAACTACGATTTAAAGCATCAGCACTACTAACCTTTGTTTCCATAGCTAAAGGAACTTCTGGGATGAAAAATCTGGCATAGACCCATAAATAAACACCTAAAATAAGGAACTGCCCAACCACAGTAATCAAAAAAACTAAGGGGTTATTTCTACCCAATATTCCCGCTAAAATAGATGTGAGCAAACCTACAGTTAAACTTTGTGCAAGAGATAGACCAAAGTTAATAAGACCCATAAAAAGAGAAAGCAAAACTTGCACCTTAAGGAAATCCCACATTTTAGGTTGAATACTTTCACTGGCGACAGTTCTCGTTTCTGGCTGATCTGCCAACATCCCGAAGGCTAATCTAGAAATAAGAGCATAATTTTTGAGCGACTTAGCCCCACAATAAAATACGGCCACTAACCAAACAAGAAAAGCGAGAATTATTGCAGGAATTAATGAGGTATTAGTGCCAACATTAAGAGCAATTAATGCGACGATTAATAAACCGAACAAAAATGGAGAAAATGCCCACAAACTAGCAGTTAAAGCAATACTTAAATAAGTTTTTAAATTATCTCGGTAAAGCCGCAAACTAGCATTGACTACATTACCTATACTCAGGGGGCCGATAGAACTCGAACTTCTAGACATCGCTAAACTGGCATTGTTGCTTTTTACAATAATCCTAAGCTAGGTTGAGCTAGATATGGGGAGATGTTATGAATATTAAACGTTGGATTGGCCGTAGAGAGAAAAACTGGCAGCGTTTGGAAAATTTGTTGAATCAGGTAGAAAAGAAAGGGTTAAAGTCCTTGCAGGCTGCTGAGGTTATCGAATTAGCAGGTTTGTATCGTTCTGTTTCAGCAGACTTAGCCAGGGCAAGGACTAATAAAGTTGGCAAAACCTTAATCCAAAGCTTACAAAAACTAACCTCCCGTAGCTACAACCAAATTTATCAGGGTTCCCGCCGCCAAGAATGGCAAAAAGCCATTGAATTTTGTTTATGGGGGTTCCCTGCGGTTGTACAGCGGACTTGGGTTTATATTGGAATCGCCACGGGGCTTTTTGTTATTAGTGGTTTAATTGCTTGGTGGTACTCTTGGCAAGATCCTAGTTTTATTGCCTTAGTTGTACCCCAAGGAATTATTTCTCAAGTGCGCGATCGCCAAGAATTATGGATGGGCTCAATTTTAGGAACTGAACCTTTAGCTTCTAGCGGCATTATGATTAATAACCTCAAGGTTTCTTTTAACGTCGTTGCTGGAGGTATAACTGCCGGAATTCTGACTGTTTATATCTTAATTTACAACGGTTTACTAATCGGTTCTGTAGGTACTTTAGTCGGGCAACATAACTTAGCATACCCTTTCTGGGCTTTTGTTTGGCCCCACGGCGCTTTAGAATTGCCGGCCATCTTTTTTGCTGGGGCTGCGGGTTTATTAATCGCCAGGGCGCTTTTATTTCCGGGGCAATATCGCCGTCTTGATGCCCTTAAAATTTATGGTTCCCAAGCAGCACAACTAGTTTTTGGTGTAGTTGTAATGTTAATTATTGCCGGAATCATTGAAGGATTTTTCTCGCCTAATCCTCTTTTTCCTGACTCTTTTAAATATCTAGTTGGTATCGGAATTTTAACTGCTTTGGTAATGTATTGTATTAGGAAAAAAGATACAATAGCTAGTCGCTAATGGCTAATGGCTAATTGTTAATATTCTATCTCCCTAGCTCCCCATCTCCCCACTCCCTTCTTCAAAACTTATACATCAAGTTAAACAAAATCTTTTAATCTCTTCTCAAATAAAACACGATCTCTAACATCTTATTTCCATACTTAGGAAAAAATCAGACCTTAGATGGAGACAAAATCCAAGATGGATATAGAAGAATTAGAAGCTCGTTATAGAGAAGAAATAGATCGCTTAGGCAATCAATTACAAAATGCTACTTTAGAAATCTCTCAAATAGAAACAGTAATTTTGCAAATGGGACAATCCATTGAAAATCTCAGTGCTATTCTCGAAGAATTTATTCAACAGCAACGTGATAAAGAAAACTAATTAGAAAGATTTAACTCTTCAGCAATTACTTGATAAATTTTAGTTAAAATCGCAGGCTTAACCAAAAAATAACGCGCTCCTAATTCCTTTGCTCTTTGTTTGTCGGCGGGAAAAGAATAAGCTGAAAAGATAATTACAGGAAGAGAATGCCACGGCGATCGCCTCAGCATTTCCATTAAATCAAAACCATCAACGTCACCTGGTAACTTAATATCAAGTAGTATTAAATCTGGCTCGAACCTTTCTAAATAATCTCTAAAATTTAAACCATCAGGTATACCCAGGGTTTCATAACCCCTTGAATTAAGATATTCTGCAACAACTTCGCGATGGAATTCGTTGTCCTCAATAAACAGGATTTTGGCACTCACAACATTCCAACTTCAAGCTATCCCTGAAGATAGTCTGAATTAGTTTACTTTTCATCTAGACTAGAAGTGTTGCTTAAAAAGCAGTTTTGCCCTTAGAGCAGTCAACATTTAGTCTTAATTACCTGGTACAGTTTCAATTACAGGAGCAGGAGGTTGGAGAATCTCTTGCCAGCGCTGAATATTTCCTCTCGCTTCTTGATAAGCTTCTGTCCCGGAAGGAACTTTTTTCGCAATACTAATAGCTTCATTCAAAGAATTATTACTAGCTCTATCTTGGGCAATTCTCAAAATTTGATAGCTCCAATTATCAACATATTGTACACTTTGAGAGCTAAGTTTTGTTCCTGAAGGTACTTGTCTAGCCAGACTAATAGCTCTAACATAAGCATCTGGAGTTCTTCCTTCAGCAATGCCTACAGCTTGCTCTAAACTTTCCCTAGCTTTGCTTTCCCTCTGTGCTTGTTGAATTTCCTTTTGAGAAGCATTAATTATCTTTTGGGCATCTGGTGATGAGGCTCTATTAGAGCCAATCTGCCTTGCTGCTTCAATGGCTTGTGGGAAGTTTCCTGATTGATATAAAGTTTCTGCTTGGTTTAAATAAGGCTGATCTTGTAAAACTTGAATTTTATTTCTCCACTCACTGGCTTTTCTTTGGGCTTCTGAGTAAAAGGGACGACCGGGGGCAATGGAATTAACTTCATCAATAGCCCTTTCTAAAGAACCAATATCACCAAAACTAGCCAATTGATTAGCCCGTTCTAAAAAAGGTTTATCTTCAGCATTTTTAATTTGATTCGACCATTCTTGGATCGCTCCTCTCGCCTCTTGATAACGGGGATTATATTGAGGAATTAACCGCGCCTCAGCAATAGCGGCTGACAGCTCCCCTATGCCCCCAGACCGGGCTAATTGTCTCGCTCTTTCTAAGTGGGCCACATCTTCGATTTCTCTTTGCCAGCGAGTAATTAGGCTTTGTGCTTTTGAATAAAGAGGGCGGCCTGCACCCACTTGTTGGGCTTGGGCAATACCTCTTTCTAAGCCAGCCACACTGCCCGCACTAGCGCTGATACCAGCATTAGCTAAACTAGTCCAGTCTTTGACTTGTTCTTGAAGTTTGAGGCTAGAGGGGATAGCATTGGCGATGCGTAGCAGCCCTTGCCAATCTCTTTTGTCTAACCTCTCTTGAGCGCTGGTAACTAGCTTATTGCCCGCCTCTTCTATAAGTCTTTGTGCTTCTTTATAAGCAGTGCTACCAGAAGAGATTTCTTGAGCCATGGAAATAGCCTGAATATAATTTTCATATCCCCCACGGCGCAGGGCAGCATAAGCTTTATCTAACTTAGAACTTTCTTCTTGAGCTAATTGAATTTCCCTGACTAGTTTTTCATACTGGGTACTAGACCAATATTTATTATCTAAATAAGTTAACTTAACCCCTTCCCGTAAAGCTTTACTCCAATTAGAGTTTGCTAAATCTTTCCTAGCTTGGGCGTAAATTTTTTCTCCTTTAGCCCAAATTGAGCGCCAGCGCTCAATTCTTTCTTGAACTATTTCATAAGCGCGGACTTTTTCAGGGATTTTATTTGCAACAGCGATCGCACCTTTAAATTGACCAGCTTGAAACTTTTTCTCGCCTATTTTAAGAATTTCTAAAGCCCATTCCTCAATATTGCTATCAATCTCTTTCCTCATAGGATGGTCATCCGGCAAGTCTGCCACTAATTCTATAGCTTCTAGATAATCATCCACCGTTTGTTTATTAACAGCTAACTGGGCGCAATAAATACGTACAGAAGCTGATGCCATAGGCCAAAAAATAGCCGGACAGTTAGGAACAGCCGGTAACTTTAATAACAGGGCTGTAGCGATAAAGCCAATACCCCCGGAAAAGATAATGGCTATGATTGACCAAAATTGCCAACTGGTAGGTAAGGAAAGATTAAAGGGGTTACGATTGGGGGTTTTAACAAGTTGAGAAGAAGAGGAAAGAGCATTTACAGAAGGTTCTGGAGTCAAAGAGGACGGCTCTTCTACGCTATTTGATATATTTCTATTTCTGGCCATGACTAAAATAAAACTCCTCTGTTACCTGCAATGTTTAGTGGCTAGGCTGCCTTGACTCCAAGAGATTTTCAGGAATTAGTTTGCCGTTTCTCAATAGAAGTTGTGATTAGTTCCTTAACCTCAACTAAACTGCTTACTAAGTGGTCATAGTCCAACTCAGAAAGTAATTCCAATTCATAACAGAGTAAAAGATAATATTCTAGCTCTAGAGAGGAATCTTTGGCGAGTTGCAATAACTCGATTTGGGCTGAGCGCTCTTCTCTATGACAGCTCTGGGCAATTTTGATGGGAATGCTAGAACAGGCTAGCCTTAACTGCTGTGTAAGTCCCAGGAGTTCTTCTTCAGGGAAGTTTCTTGTCAACTGATAAATAGCTACTGTTAAATTATGAGCTTTTTCCCATTCTTCAAGTTCTTTGAATTCTGCCATACTTTTAATTAATTTGGTTGATTGTATAATTAACTTTCTTCTCCGGCATGATAAGAACTACGTACCAAAGGTCCGGAACGAACGTGAGAAAAACCCAAGGCGCGTGCGACAGCCCCTAATTGATCAAATTCATCAGGAGTCCAGTATTTTTGCACGGGAAGATGCTGTAGAGAAGGGCGCAGATATTGTCCAATGGTTAAGCGATCGCACTTTAGCCGGCGCAAATCTGCCATTGCTTGCAACACTTCTGCCTCTGTTTCCCCATGACCTAACATTAAGCCGGATTTGGTGGGGATATGGGGCGCTAGTTCTTTAACGAGGCGCAATACGGCTAGGGAGCGTTCATATTTAGCCCCCCTCCTTACCTTGTCTTGCAAACGCCGTACTGTTTCAATATTGTGGTTATAACAGGCAGGGTTAGCACCTACAACTTGGGCTACCCTTTTTCCTTGTTGCACCGCAGCATCTTTGCCGCTCCAAAAGTCAGGGGTCAGTACTTCAATTTGGGTTTGAGGATTAGTTTGCTTAATGGCTGCCATTGTTGCTGTAAAACAACTTGCTCCCCCATCAGCTAAATCATCCCTAGCCACAGAAGTAATAACTACATAACGTAAACCCAATAAACCAACAGCTTCAGCAACTTTTTGGGGTTCTTGGGGGTCTAAACTCTGGGGAGGACGACCTTTATCTACCTGACAAAAACCACAGGCACGGGTACAAATAGAACCCATCAACAAAAAAGTTGCTGTCTTGCTGGCATAGCATTCACCCCTGTTCGGACAGCGCCCTTCCTCGCAAATAGTGTGAATCTGCCTTTTTTTAATAATTTGCTGTACCGTGGAAATTTCAGTAGCCTTACCAAGAGGCCTTTTTAACCAAGGTGGAAGAGAAGAAAATTCTCTTTGTACCGAATTATCATGAGCAGACTGCATAAAATCAGAAGAATATGGTCATGAAAATATAGTAAGCTGCTTCAAGTGTGATCGCCATAATGCAGTTTGTCTTAAATCGGATCTAGACTTACTCTTATAGAACTTGTGTTTAAAACAAATAGCTGTAGTATTTTTCCATCGCCTCTCAAGGAGTCAGTTGTGGCAAGTCAGAAAATCCTGGTTATTGATGACAGCCGGGTTATCAGGATGCGTGTTAAAGATATGTTGCCGTCGGGCAACATAGAAGTCCTCGAAGCTAAAGATGGCTTAGAAGGATTAAATTTAATTCGTTCTGAAAACCCCAACCTAATTATGTTAGATTTCCTTCTGCCAAAAATGAGTGGTTGGGATGTCTATCAAGAAATTCAAAAACAACCTGAATTGCGGGTAATTCCCCTAGTTTTGATGTCAGGGCGTAAAGAAGAGGTGACGGAGAAACTTCCTGAGCCTTTTGAGTATTTCGCTTTCGTAGAAAAGCCTTTTGATAAGAAACTGTTGATGGCCGCCGTGCAAGATGCTATGCGTAAGGCTAAGTTACAGCCGCAACCGGCAGCATCCATTCAAGCATCTTCAGCCGCTACTCAAAGTGCTTCAGCCGATACCTCAGCCTTAGAAGCAGAAATTAAAGCCCTCAAAGGGCAAGTTAATAAAATGCAGGGTGAGATTGATGTCTTGAAAAAGCAACTAACCAAAGTGTTAACTTTTATTAAACAGAAATTGAAGTAAACAAATTTGTGTTCGCTGTAACATTGTTTACAGATTTTTTTTCTTATTATGGAGTCCACTACTGACAGGTTTAATGGGGGTAGTTCCTGATGAGTAGCAAACAATTGCTAGGTCAACAAGAAAGTGCTTCTGTTGTAAAAGTAGGAATTTTGCATTCCTTAACTGGCACAATGGCAATCAGCGAACCTTCCCTGGTAGATGCGGAACTGATGGCGATCGCGGAAATTAATCAAACTGGCGGCGTTCTCGGTAAGATTATTCAACCTGTGATTAGAGACGGAGCTTCAGATGCCAAAATGTTTGCTACTCAAGGGCAAAAGCTAATTGAGCAAGAGGAAGTCGCAACGATCTTCGGCTGTTGGACTTCTGCTTCTCGCAAAGCTGTCTTGCCAGTAGTAGAAAAGTTCAACAAGCTGTTGTGGTATCCTCTCCAGTATGAAGGCTTAGAATGCTCTCCCCAAATTGTTTACAACGGTAGTTGCCCCAATCAACAAATAGAACCAGCAGTAAGTTGGTTGTTAGCGAATCAAGGCAAGAGATTTTACCTCCTTGGTTCAGATTATGTGTTTCCTCGTACCGTTCATAAGGTTATCCAAGCTCAGCTTAAACGTGAGGGGGGTCAATGTATCGCCCAAAAATTACTCCCTTTAGGTAGTAGAGATTTTCCAGATATTATTCAAGAAATTAAACAAACTCAACCAGATGTTGTTTTTAGCACCCTCAATGGTGATAGCAACCTAGCTTTCTATCAGCAGTATCGAGAAGCAGGGATTAAGGCTCAAGACATTCCGATTATGGCAGTTAGCATTGCTGAAGAAGAATTGAGGCGTATTGGTGGAGAAGTAGCGGTAGGGCATTATGGGGCTTGGAGTTATTTTCAAAGTATTGATACCAAAGCAAATCAAACCTTTGTAAACAATTACCAAAGGCGGTACGGCGCAGAAAGGGTAACTAGCGATCCGATTGAGGCAGCTTACGCTCAAATTTACTTGTGGAAATTAGCCGTCGAGAAAGCCCAATCTTTCGCTACCGAGCAGGTGCGATCAGCTTTCGGTGGTATTGGTTTTAAGGCTCCAGGGGGCTGGATTAGTATTGAAAGCAATCAACATTTAACCAAACCCTGTCGTATTGGTAAGATTTTACCAACAGGTCAATTTGAAGTGGTTTATGATAGTGAACTGATTAAACCTAAACCCTGGCTAGGGGTGGAGGATATCGATAATGACCGGCAAGCAGTCATTATTGACTTATTAGCAGAAGTTTCTCCGAGCATTGAGTATAGTTGTCAACTAGAAGAAAATTCCCGCGCTAGGGAGGCATTGATGGCGGAATTAATTGATTCCAATCAGCAGTTACGAACTACCCAAAAACAGCTTTTAGCCTCAGAAGCTCAATCTCAAGAATTGCGTAAGAGAGAAGAATTACTCAAGCATCGCTTATCTAGTCAAATTCGCAACTCTTTGGAGTTAGATAAAATTTTAACCATCGCTGTAGAAGAAGTTCGTAATCTTCTTGATATTGACTGTTGTGAGTTCTTTTTCTTAGATAAAAGATTGGGTCAAAAAAATTACCTAGCTTGTGAAATTTCTTTGGCAAATGATTTAGCTCAGCAGGATAATGATTTAGTATTTGAGGTGGTAAAAAAATTACTTACAAATACTGAGCTACTGAAAATTGATTATATTTCTCAAAGTGAGTATTTGGAGTTAAAGCAATCAGGCTTAAAGTCTTTATTAGCTATTGCTGTAGGTATTTATAGTAAAAAGAACTTTGTCCCCAAAAAGGGCATTATTATTTGTCAGCAATATGGCAGAAGCAAAACTTGGGCAGATCAAGATATAGAACTATTACGAATGGTGGTTGAGCAATTAGCGATCGCCATTGAACAAGCTACCCTTTATGAACAAAGTCTTCAAGCCGCAGCCCATGCCCAAGCTCAAGCTCAGCAGTTAGAAAAAGCCCTCACAGAGCTTAAAGAAACTCAAGCTCAACTGATCCAAACAGAAAAAATGTCTACTTTGGGGGAATTAGTAGCAGGTATTGCCCACGAAATTAATAATCCTGTTAGCTTCATTTGCGGCAACCTTGATTATGCCAAAGAATATGTAGCAGATTTGCTCAAAATCATTGAACTATACCAAAAACATCTAAGGGAACCGAACCAAGAAATTCACGATTATGCTGAAGAAATTGAACTAGAATTTCTTACAGAAGACTTACCTAAAACCATTAGTTCTATGGAGTTAGGGGCAGAGAGAATTAGGAAATTAGTTTTATCTTTACGTAACTTCTCCCACTCCAACCAATCCCATCTTCAAAGAATAGATATCCATGATGGTTTAGATAGTACTTTAGTTATTTTAGGCAATAGAATCAAATCCCAAGGCTCCCGTCCCCAAATCGAAATAATTAAAGAATACGGAGATATTCCCTTAGTAGGATGTTATCCTAGCGAGATTAACCAAGTATTTATGAACCTACTGGGCAATGCTATTGATGCAGTTGAAGAGTCTTGGCAAAAAGGAGAGATTTCGCCCCCAGAGCGTTTAACCCTCAAGATACATACGGAATTAGCAGAGCCAAATACCGTAATTATCAAGATTGCTGACAATGGTTTTGGTATTCCTCCTGATACTCAAAACCATTTATTTGATCCTTTTTTCACCACTAAACCTATGGGAAAAGGAACTGGCTTAGGACTATCTATCAGTTACAGTATTGTGGTAGATAAACATGGAGGGAAACTAGAATGCCATTCAACTCCAGGAGAAGGAACTGAATTCCTTATTGAACTGTCAGTAACTCCACAATCAACTAAAATCAAAGATTCTTCTCAATCTCCTGCGATCGCCATTGATACTTAATCAGAAGCACGGCTTTTTTTACGTTGAGATTCTTTACTAAAACCTGGCAAATCTTTAGCATGGGGAGTTTGATAACAAACTAGCAATAATGCCCCCATAACCAACAGGAAAGCACAAACTGCTAAAATCTGTTCCCAATGAATTTTTAATACTCCCTCAACAATAATTTCTCGCAAAGCAGAAACAATAGCAACCTCCACAGCTACTTCTACTGAGATGCGATGTTCTTGTAAATAAACTACCAGTAACCTAAATAGCTCAACTAAAATCAATAAAAAAAGAATATCTGAGGTAACAGCTTCAAATGCTAGAGGAGGAGAAAGCAAAGAGCGAAATACTTCCGTAAGTAGAATTAACATTGCTCCTAGTAGCCACACTCCTAGAGAAATGACAATAAAGTCTTGAACAATCTCTAAGTTACGAATAATTCTGCGTCGATGAAACAACCACCGATACCAAGTGTTAATTTTCTTATTACTTAAAGGCATTTGATTTAACTAAGTTAGAGTTATCTGTTCCAGTTTATTATTAGTTAATGTACAAAATATTTTTTGAGGCAGAGTACATTTTCCTAATTCTCAAGACATAGTTGAAAACCAGATGTCGGTCAATTTTGGTAATAAAATTAATAAAAATTATTTTACTGTTTATTCAAAAATCAACATGGATATGCAATTAGGCTTTATTATTAAACTCTTCTCCATTTCTACTTTATTTTCTTTATTCATCAAGTATGGTGCTCCATTTTTGGCAACCACGCCCACCACAAGCAATGCCTTAGTAGCTATATCTTTACCTTCTCTACTAATAGGATTGTTCCTAACTTTACGAAACCTGAAAACCTCGAAAGAAGATTAGCAAAATAATTATCTTGAATCAATAAAAAGTGAGGAGAATATTTAATTTATGACTTTAGGTAAATGGATTGGCTTTTTTACCTTTGTTGTTTCTTTATATGTTATCTGGCAAATCAAGCAAATAATCTTACTGTTATTAACAGCAGTAGTTTTAGCTAATGCCTTAAATATATTAGTAAAAAAGTTTCAGAAATTACGTATCAAGCGTGGTTATGCGGTGCTGCTTACGGTTATTGTTTCTTTAATAACCATCATCGGCTTTTTCTGGTTAATTGTTCCTCCTTTTGTCAATCAATTTCAGCAACTAGCTGAATTAGTGCCTCAAGGTATAGAGCAACTTAACACCTGGGTTAATAAACTAGAAAACCGAATCGATCCGGCTGTAATTGAGTCTTTACCCAAAGTAGATAGATTATTCGATCAACTACAACCATTGGCAAATAGGTTGTTAGGAGGTGGCTGGACTGTTTTCTCTAGCTCTTTGAGTGTATTGCTTAACATTCTACTGGTGCTAGTGATTACTTTAATGCTGCTAGTCAATCCTGGCCCCTATCGTCAAGGATTTATTCGCTTATTTCCTTCTTTTTATCGGCGAAGAGTTGACAAAATTCTGTTGCTTTGTGAAGAAGATTTACAAGGCTGGTTAGTAGGCATCTTATTCAATATGGCAGTAATTTCTGTCATGAGCTTCATTGCTCTTTTGATTTTAAAGATTCCTCTCGCTCTATCCCAGGCAACCTTAGCAGGTTTGTTGACCTTTATTCCTAACATCGGACCAGCTTTAAGTGTCATTCCTCCTGTGGCCCTTTCTTTGTTAGAAGAGCCTTGGAAAGCAATTGCTGTTTTAGGGGTTTATGTCTTGATTCAGCAAATTGAAAGTAACTTATTAACTCCCCTAGTAATGGCACAACAGGTATCTTTACTACCAGCCTTTACATTATTTGCCCAAGTCTTTTTTGCCAGCTTCTTCGGCTTCTTGGGGCTATTTCTGGCCCTGCCCTTAACCGTAATTGCTCAAGTCTGGATCAAAGAAATGCTACTCAAGGATATTTTGGACACATGGGAACGTAAAGAAGGGCAAGAATTTCAATTAGTTCCTGTTACTGTCCCTGCCACTTCTATACCTGTAGATAGGTTGTCGGAAGAGAAAGTTGGGGAGGTAGACGATATAGGAGAAATAGGGGAAGAGGAATAATATTACTTATTACTTATCCTACTCTCCCCATTATGCGAACAATAGCAGAAATCAACGACAAAATTAGCCGTTCCTGTGCAGTTGTTTTAACTGTTGAAGAACTTAAAACTAGGGTTGCAGAAGTGGGAATAACTCAGACGGCCAAAGAAGTAGATGTGGTTACAACCGGAACTTTTGAACCAATGGAATCTTCTGGGGCCGTTATCAATCTAGGCCATACAGATCCCCCGATCAAAATTCGCCAGTGTTGGTTAGATGGTGTTCCTGCTTATGCTGGGCTTGGGGCAGTGGATCTCTACCTTGGGGCCGCAGCTATGGCTGACTATGGGATGACAGGGGAAGCTAATGATTTAGATAACCGTTTAGGAACATCTCAAGAGCGAGGAGGGGGCCATGTTATTGAGGATCTTATTGCTGGTAAAGCCGTAAATTTGAAAGCCGTGGGGCAAGTTACAGATTGTTATCCCAAAGCTTCTTTAGAAACGACGATCACTCGTGATCGCATTAATCAATTTTACCTTTTTAACCCCCGCAACCTCTATCAAAATTTCATTGTTGGGGTTAACGGAGGAGAGCAACCTCTATTTACCTATCTCGGTCCTTTACAACCCCGACTTGGCAATGCTGTCTACTCTAGTCCTGGAGCCATTTCTCCTTTACTGAATGACCCCGACTTACAATTAATTGGTTTGGGCAGCAAAATTTTTTTAGGGGGAGCCATTGGTTATATTACCTGGGAAGGTACACAACATTTCCCTTTACAAAAACGTTTACCCAATCGTACCCCCATCGGTCCAGCTGCAACTTTAGCTCTCATTGGAGATGCTAAACAAATGAATCCTCGTTGGGTGAGGGGTTGTTATTTTAAAAAATATGGTTCTTCTCTGATGTTAGGAGTCGGTGTACCTCTGCCAGTTTTAGATGAAGAAGTTGTAGTTCGTTGTGCGGTTAAAGACGAAGAAATTGTGGCTCCGGTGGTGGATTTCTCTATTCCTCGGAGAGTTCGCCCGACCTTTGGTTTAGTGACTTACGCTCAATTAAAAGCAGGAGTTATCACTATAGAAGGGGAAAGAGTGAGGGTGGCTCCTTTGGCCAGTATTTCTTTATCTCGGAAAGTGGCTCAAGAATTAAAACAATGGATTAATACAGGTCAGTTTACTTTAAGCGAACCTGTCGCTCCCCTTCCACAAGAAAGCTCTTTTTTACCCCAAGAGAGTTGGGGATCAGAAATTAGTTTGGACTAAAGCAGCAAAGCTGTAATCCAAACTAAACTAATTCTAGTTACTTTTCTTGACGCTTAGTCGGTTTAGGAATAGGTTTACCAGTGGATGACGAGGGCTTATCTTTCTTGGGGCGAGGACGATTGCCGGAAAAAGATTTGCGTCCCTTTTGAGGGCGGCGACGGTTGTTTCCAGAGCCTTTTTTGCCTTTTCTTTTTTTGATAGGCATAACTCCAACATCCGTAGCTTCTTGAATGGCAAGCTTGTTACCTTGTAGTTGTACCTCAAAGTCCCAAAAATGCCCTACGGCGCGATCGCTGTGGAGATCACCACTAAGTTCTAATTTAAAAAACTTGGTGCTTTCCGACTCTCGACGGGGAGCTTGTTGAATTTTGACAATAACTTTTTCTTCTTCTTGAGAGTAATAAATTACCTCCCCACGAATAGAAAAGAAACCATCTTTAACATCATCCTCAGAAGTTGTTTCCTCTACCTTTGTTTCTTTGGTTGAGTCAACATCATCTGCATCATCAGTTTCTGCCTGACTTAGAGTTTCTGGCTCCCAAACACCAACAATCTGTACATGTAAGTCACCCTCATTTTGTCTGGTTCGAGGATAAACAACCCAAAGATGGGATTCCTCCAAACTCAGATGGTTTTTGACCAAACTAATAACGCGGCCGAGCAAAACAGAATCTAGAGGATTCTCTTCTGAGGTAAAGAGGTTGCCTCTTGTTAGCTGCTCTTCGGAAGGTTGATATTTACCTCGAACCAAACCAATAGCCCGGTACTGCCTAGGCTCGCTAGGTGGGGGAATTGGATGCTGTCGAGATGGGGGAGCCGAATTGAGCTTAGTTGTATCATCAGAAGCTGATTCGTCTGGCTTGCCAGAAGTGTTAGTTTCTGTAGTCGGAGTTTTGGTTTCTGTAATTTGAGTTTTAGTTTCTGTAATTTTGGTTGATTCTGACGAGTCAGATGGAACTGGCGATGGTTCGCCCGAAGGTTGATTTGCTTGCTGAAAACCGTTTCCAGAGGGGTTCATAGAAAATCCTTGCAGCGGAGACACATTCCCTTATGGGAGTCAGTATGACATCCTGTTCAAAACAGAGCAGTTGCACCAGCATCTTTAGCTCCTTGAATATTGATTAATTTTTCCTATTAGGAAAAGGAGAAATTAATCTCAAGACTAAATTAACTTGCTGTTGACCTGCTCATTGTACTCAATGCAACAGGTTAAAAGGTAGATCAGTACAATTTACTAAACTTTTTTAAATTTAACTTCTTTGATTGCTCATTTGCTCTTGCGAAAAACTCCCTTGTCTCAATTCTCCTTATATCTAGATTTTAATAACTAAATAATGGTTTTAGGAATAATCACCTTCTCAATTAAAGTAAGCTCATTTTAGAGAACAGGGCTAAAATGGCAGAGTAAACTTATGGCTATCTTTGGTGTACCCTTTCTTAAGGTAGTTCAATTTTATAACTTAAAGATTTAACCTTTGCTAAAGAGTAAATATTGTTTAGATAGAGTTTAAGACCGTGAGAGCATCCCAACCAAAGCGCAGTCGCTGGCTATATGCAAGCGTTATAGTATTAATCCTCGTCTTCGTCGGTTTTTCTATTTTACCTATATTAAATACTGTTGTTAGAGACAATGTATCTTCTAATAAAACAGGAAGTACAGTCAGGGAAAACCAGCAAGAAGAGCTAGAAACTGAAGCGAGGGGTTATGAGCTAGTTTTAGAGCGGGAACCCAACAATACCGCAGCCCTCAGAGGTATCATTGATATTAAGCTACAACAGAATGATATCCAAGGAACTATTAGTCCT
The DNA here is from genome assembly GCA_963793425.1 of uncultured cyanobacterium. Lineage (GTDB taxonomy): Bacteria > Cyanobacteriota > Cyanobacteriia > Cyanobacteriales > CAWCAG01 > CAWCAG01. The sequence goes on from CAWCAG010000007.1 coordinate 330,644, forward strand.
TTAGAAACTTTAGCTAACCTCAAACCAGAACAAACTGATTACAAAGTATTATTAGCCCAAGCTAAACAGCAAGTCGGAGATTATAATGGCTCCGCCCAAGCTTACAATCAGGTTTTGTCATTAAGACCAGGAAATATTAATGCCCTACAAGGTCTAGTGGGTTTGATGCTACAACAAGATCGCCCGGAAGGGGCTGTTGGTTTGTTACAAGAGGAGTTAAAGAAAGCGAACCAAACTAATGCTGTAGAAGCAGATACCATTGATGCGACCTCTATTGAATTGTTATTAGGTCAAGTCTACGCTCAACAACAGCGCTATACCGAAGCCGTAGCAGTTTATGACCAAGCAACTAATAGCGATAAGCAAGATTTTCGTCCTGTATTAGCTAAAGCTTTAGTGTTGCAACAGCAAGGTAAATACGCTGAGTCTAAGCCCCTCTTTATTACCGCTGTTTCTTTAGCACCGCATAAATATAAAGACCAAATTAAACAAATGGCTTTAGAAATACCTATTCCTGATGTTGCTCCTCCTGAAGCAATTTCTGATGCTGAATCAACTGAAGAGGATGCGGCTGAAGCTACTACACAAGAGTAGGATTTATCCATTCTTCTCGTCAAAAATCAAGCTCTTCTTCGGGAAAACATTAATATTCTTAACAAATAATGTTGAGAATTATTTAAACTTAGCTGTCTCCTCAAGAGATTTCGGAGACAGCATGGTAACTTCAATGGAGTTTGTAAATTACACTGAGTTAGAAAAAATATGTTGAACGTGCAATCTACTCAAACAGAAAGTGAACTATTTCGCGAAGATATCAGCGAGTATGTAGCCCAGCTACAACTTCACATGGCGCTGCAAGCACGTAACTTGGTTCCCAACCTTACTCAACAAGTGGCTGATAGTAGAGAACAGCTATTACAAGAAACCCAGGCTAATATAGAAAAATTAGTTTCTCGTCAGGAAATCTAAAATTTCAACTCTCAAGTTGTTTGGTCTGGCTTTCTTTGGGTTCGGTAGACGTTGACTTGTCGATCAAAACCTTTAAAGCGGTACATTTTCGATTCAGTAAAAATGCTTGCGTCCTTCAGCCGCTTGTAAGTTGCCTCACTAACTACACACTCTCCTGGAGGGCAAACAGCTTCCATGCGAGAAGCTAAATTTACTGCACCTCCTAAAACTGTATAATCTACCCTTTGGGAACTACCCACATCTCCTACTACAGCTTTGCCGCTATTGATGGCTACACGCAGTTCTAGGGGATGATTCCAAGTTTTCTTGCTGTTGAGTTGGTCAAGATGATTCAACATCTCCATAGTAGCGCTGACAGCTCTATCAGCATGATCAGCTTGAGGTTCAGGGGCCCCAAAAAAAGCCATGATGCAGTCCCCAATAAACTTATCTAAAGTCCCTCCGTATTTAAAAATGGGCTGTAGCATCTCCTCAAAAAAACGATTCAGCAATTCGGCAATTTCTGCTGGACTCAAACGTTCAGATAAAGCGCTAAAACCGACTAAATCAGCGAAAAGGATGGTAATGTCAGCTTCTTTAGGTTTAATACGGCCATGTTCTATTGCTCCCACAGAAAGTAGTTGCTGTACCACCGCAGGAGAGTGATAGCGTTCTAATTGCTGCCGAATTTGAGCTTCCCCTTGTAGTTTCCTGGTTAATAGCCAACGCTGGACGCTGGAGGCAACTAAGTTTGCCAAAGCCGAAAAGAAACTCAAGTCATCTTCATCTAATTTGTCTGACTCAGTTAAACGCAAATGAGCGTCAGCATAGAGTACTCCCACAACTTCCTTTTCATCCCATAAAGGAACCGCTAAAGCACCACGAATACCGTTAGCAAGAATACTATTTTCTCCTTCAAAACGCTTATCAGTTTGGGCATCAACAGTTTTGATCGCGACTTTTTGTGCAAATACTTTCTTGCAGATGCTACGGCTGATCCAATTACTATCTTTTTTAAAATCTCGGTCTAGGGTTGGCGCTCTTGTTGCTGCGTCTATGATAGATAAATCTCCTGTGCTGCGGACATCGACTAAAAGTGCTAAACGTCCAATATCTTTAAGCTCTCGGAAGACAACCTTTTGTACTTGCTGAAAAATGGCATCAATAGACTCTGCTGAGTTTAGTCCTTTAGCAATTTCAACTAAATCTTTGAGTCTGGCGATCGCTTGTTTTTGATTATCCTGAATGCTTTTATCTCGATCAGCTTTGATCCATTGTTGTTGCAGCTCTTCTGCATTACGTAAAATTGTCCTTCTTTGGCTTCCTGGGGGTAAGGGTAAAGTTTCCTTAGCAGCTTGTTGCGGTAAGTAGACGATGATAACAACGTTACCAATTTGGATCACATCTCCGTGAGTAACATTTTGGGGAGAATCAGAGTTGAGGCGGAAACGATTTAAAATAGTTCCATTGACGCTATTTAAGTCCTCAACAGCCCATTCACCACCACCTATTTTTTTGATACAGGTGTGGGAACGAGATACTTCAGGAAAAGGTAAACAGAGATCACATTCTGGCAAACGACCAATAATAAACTCATCTTTCGCCACATCCACTGTTTGATTGGTTTTTCCCTGAATGTGTAGACTTAGCATAGATTCTCGTCTAGATGGACAGCACTTACCCAAGGTGAGCTAGGGTTTGTAGCCATTAAAAAATTTCCTGATGATACTACGACTTAAATACTTCTACAACACCGACAAACAAATTTTCCAGCCACAGTATTTAAGCCGCTTCTAGAAGTTAGTCACTTCGAGTAGTTGATGGTAGTAAATCCTTTGGTAGATTGACCAAATTCAATACTTTTGTTTGTCTGGTTAAATTATCTAAAACGATTTCACCAAAGTTAGATTTTAGTTTGCTGTAGAATAGGCTGATGGCTGGATGCTTATAGATGCTTTCGCCTGGAATCTTAAAATACGTAAGACCAATGGGTAAATCTACAATAATCCGAGGCGGATCGCTCGAAAGGAACTATTGGAGGATTGTTTCTCAATCTTAAGTTAAATTCTAACTGATTTCTACCGGGGTTAAATTGCCAGTTTTCAACTATAGCTACTCTGCTTAGTTTTGTCAGCTTTTCCATACTTGTTTTTAGTGATTTTCTGCTAAAACTTATTTTTCAATATGGCGACCACGTCTTAATTTTGCTCGGAAGGCTTTTCCTGGCTACCGATTTAAGCACCAAATAAGCTAATCTTGCTCTTGATATTAATTTCTTAAGCATTTCTATCTTATTTATGAATAAAATTCTGTGTCGAACAGCCCTAGGTGGTGTCATAGCAGGAAGTGTCTGGCTAGAATTAGCTACTATGTCCCCAGCAGAATCAACTCTATTTCTTTCTTATCCTCCGGATAATCACCAAACCACTGCTTCGCAAATCTTTTTAATCGGTAGTGGCAATCTAGATGTTGATGTTTCTATTAATGGCGAAGTGATTGAACGCAGTTCTCAAGGCTATTTTGCTCCTAGTTTTCCTTTAGAAATGGGAGAAAATTTATTTACTATTCGCCAAGGAAATCAAGAGGTTAAGCTAAAAATAATTAGGACTTCTGAACAAGCGACAGTGCCTCAAGGAGTAACCTTTGCTGAAAATTCCTTAACTCCACAAGTTGACTTAGCCAGATTACCAGGAGAGTTGATTTGCTTCAGTGCGATCGCCCCTACCAATGCTACGATTTCTGTACAAATAGGGACTGAAGATATTCCTTTATTTCCCCAAGATGCAAGTATATATTTGCCCCCCAACTCCGCAGCTTTAACCGCTGAAAATACTTCTGCTGCTACAACTATTACTAATCAATATCAAGGTTGTACTTCTTTTGCTAATCCAGCTAGTTTAGGACAGCCTCTTTACCAAATGAGTTTAAATGGAGAAACTGTTAGTCAGGAAAGTCCCGGACAAATAGAGATACTTACTCCTCAGCAACTACAAACCGTGGAAGTAACAGCCACAGCAGGAGTTTCTCGAACTGGTCCTAGTACTAACTATTCCCGCCTTACTCCTTTGCCCCAAGGCACTAGGGCTGCTGTGACCGGTAAAGAAGGAGAATGGTTACGGCTAGATTATGGTGCTTGGCTCAAAAAAGAAGAAACTCGTCCCCTGCCAGGAATTACTCCTCCTCAATCTTTGATCCGTAGTATTACATCTCGGCAAGTATCTGGGGCCACAGAAATAGTTTTTCCTTTACAAATACCTGTACCAATAAGTATAGAGCAGGGTGAGAGAACTTTTACCCTAAATTTATATAACCTTACAGCCCAGACTGATATTATCCGTCTTGACGATGATCCTTTAATCAAACGCCTCGATTGGCAGCAAGTAACACCATCACAAGTACGCTATACCTTTAATCTTAAATCCGAACAGCAATGGGGCTATGACTTGAGATATGAAGGGAATAATCTCATTTTGTCTCTGCGCCATCCTCCCTCTATATCCAGGAATTCCCTCGAAGGTATTAGCATTTTAATTGATCCTGGTCATGGAGGAGAAGAATTGGGAGCCAGGGGACCTAATGGCTTGCCAGAAAAGGAAGTTAATTTAATTGTTTCTAAGCTATTACAACAAGAATTAGTAGCACGAGGGGCAACAGTTTACCTAACCAGAGAAACGGATATTGATGTTTCTTTAGGAGATAGGGTAGAAGCGATCAATAAACTGCAACCAACTTTAGCCCTATCTGTCCACTATAACGCTTTACCTGATAGTGGTGATGCTCTCAATACCGCAGGAATTGGTATGTTTTGGTATCATCCTCAAGCCCACGATTTGGCTGTGCATCTACACAATTATTTAGTTGATAAATTGAGTCGTCCTTCCTATGGGGTATTTTGGGATAACCTTGCTTTAACTCGTCCCCACAATGCCCCAAGTCTACTAATGGAACTAGGTTTTATGATTAACCCTGAAGAGTTTGAGTGGGTAACTAATCCTCAACAACAAGAAAAACTAGCCCAGGTGATCGCAGAAGGAATATCCGTTTGGTTACAGGAACAACGCTAGTTATTAATTGATAATTGATAATTGATAATTGATTGATTTAGTTAAACTTCTCTTTATCTCTGAAGATAAATGTCAGCTTGACAGGCTGTATTCTAGTTTGAATACGCAACAGCTTATCCCTTATTTTCTTCTGACTCAACTACCATCCATTTACCTGTTTTTGGGTCGCGGCGCGTTGTGAAAGGATTTTTTTGTAAAGGCTTTTCACAAAGTTTAGGCATTTTTATTTCCTCCCTAGCTGCCATAGCAATAACCTCTATTGCCAACGAAACTTGCTTTATTTGATTTTAGTAGCAATTGAGGTTGGCAAAAGGGAAACATATTGATTTTGAGTAATAAATCAGCTTAAGCTCTCTTAATGTAGAGCTTAAGCTGATAGCAATTGTGGGGCAAATTACCGATGATTATGCTGTTCGAGAATTTGTTTAGCCCGTGGCTTATAAATTAGATAAAACAGTGATTCGAGATAGCGTAATAAGTCTTCACGATTTTCTTGGGAAGTAAAGTTCCAGAAACCATAAATACGCGCCAAAGACAAAAGCTTTGTGGTATGGATTTTCCAAGTATAAGTACTATATACTCGCTCCATGCCTTTTTGAGAAATTTCTTGCCAGTAACTAGGTTCTTTTTCACACTTCGTCACAAATTCTAAGATTTTCTCAGCAGTTTCTTCTAAGTTAGTGGGGTTAATGTAGAAACCGTTTATCCGATCTTGAATGATTTCTAAAGGTCCACCAAATTGAGTGCCAAAAGTAGGCAAACCAGAAATCATTGCTTCTAGAATTGTTAGACCAAAAGCTTCAAACAAGGCTGGTTGTACAAACATACCTTGGTGATCAGCAATAATACGATAAACTTCTCCAGAATCGTTTTTAGGTAGTCTGACACCTAACCAACGCATTTTTCCATAGAGATTGTATTCTTCGATAATTCGATAAAGCTTTTCAATTTCTTCAATTTCTTCTTTATCCTCAGAATCTTCTACCCGCAACTTTCCAGAAATAATAATTAGGTTACAATGCTGCTGTAACTCTGGAGAACGGCCAAAACATTCTGCTAAACCAGTTATGTTCTTGATCCGATCTAAACGTGCCACAGAAAAGAGGGGTCGCTTATTTGGATCATCTAGCTTGCCAACAACTTGGCTAGGATCTTCAAGGTTGAACAATAGTTCCTCTAATTGTTCTACACGGTTAGGAGTTCTATCTTCATTACGGGTGTAAGGAAAATAGACGCTTTCATTTACTCCCGGAGGGACAACATTGAACTTAGGAGAGAATAATTCAATACCACTAACTACATGGTACAAATCTGGCATAGTAAAGCTTTCATAAGACTCATATTGCCCTACGCTATCTGGCTTGCCAACAATTTCTTGATAAGTACTGCTAATAATACAATTAGCTGCATTCATAGCAATTAAATCGGCTGTAAATTGGAGAGAAAAATGATAATTATCTTCCAAATCCTGCCAATATAAATTACTAAACAAATACTTTGATTTTTCCAAAGCATGGGCAACATTAAACTGAGTTACTCCTAGTCGTCTTGCTAGCAAGAAAGCAACTAAATTACCATCGGAATAGTTACCAACAATAAAATCAGGTTTACCTTGAAACTCTGCATAAAGTTCTTTCTCAGCATCAATAGCATAAGTTTCTAGATAAGGCCAAATTTCAAAACGAGAAATCCAATTCTGAGTCATGTTAGGATTAAATTCTCGGAATGGTACACGCAAAATCCAAGCATTGTCAGCACCGTATACTTTCTCTAGGCGTTCGTTACAACGAGTACCATCGCTGTTATGAATTAAGCGAGAAAGGATAATTACTTTTGGTTTGACGTTTAAACCATCTAACCCAGCTAAGTGAATATCTTCTTGAAGCTGTTTTTCTAAATTAACAGCCTGATCAAGAACATAAACAACCTGTCCCCCTGTATCCGGTCTTCCTAAAACTTTTTCTTGTCCAAACCAGCCATGAATAGAAACAAGGACGATACGGAAAATCATCGGTATGCGAGAAAGAAATGCTTCTAGTACTTGATCGTCAGGAGAGTCTAGCAGTTCATCAAGCATTTCTAGGGTTTCTTTGACCCGACTGGCGGTATTTCCCCAACCAGGTTCAAAACCCATATCTTGGAGTTCAAAACGAAATTCTTCGTAGGGTTTATTACCTGGTAAATCACTAAGAAAACTTAAAGCATTTTTAACTTGGTCAGAAAGATGTGGCTGGTTTTTGATGCGGCCGTTGATTAGTAAAGTTGTGCCATTGTAACTATGTAGGTTCAGAAAAGAAAAGAGTGCTTCTAGCCATTGTCGAGGATCTTGAAAGAGTTTACTGGAAAGAAAGCGATTGAGAAAAGTAACTCCTTTACCAATATTTTTAGAGTCACGGATGGTAGGAGAATAATCATAAAAAGGTTTAAAATCTATCTCAAAAACATTTCCTTCTTCAGGATGAAAATGATTAACAAAACGATCCCTTACATCTAATAATTCCTCAATGCTTAGTCGCTCAACTGTTAAATCTCCTAAAATACGATAGCCTTCTTGCTTGGCTATTTTAGGTCGTAATACGATACACAAACTTTCTTCTTCAAGAAGAATTTCTTGGGTATAGTAAATCATTTTACCCATGCGAGAATAGTTATGAAAACTCTCTGGCTTTTGCGATTTTAGACAAAAATCAGTAAAAGCACTCAATATTTCGTTACGCAGTAAATAATGCTGTTCTAGTCCTTTTAACTCACTGAAAAATTCCCGCAGATCGCCTTTTTCTTCAGAATCAAGAACCGCATCAATTAAATTGAACATGAAAATTCCTTAACAGCCTAGCAATAATGGACTAACTACATGAAAAGTTACGAACCCTACTTGTATTTTTAAGTATTAGAGGATTCGATAAATTTGTGAATTGATAACTTGTTGTCAATTGCTTTTTGAGTTAAACAACTAACAACAAATAACTGACCTCAAATGCGTTTTGCGTAACTGCTTTTACGTATATATTGTGGTGTTTTAAAAAAACAGGCACAGCTATGTAGAAAGGGAACTTCTTGTTTGAAGGTTATAGTAAGCAAAATCACTTACTCCCTCACAATAATTGCCAGCTTATAAATACGAGCCGAGCAGTTACGCATCTCGCTTTCAACTATAAACTATCTATCATCTAATCTGAAATAATTAATCTTAAAATACAGATAATTTTTTCATGAGGTTGTTACCTTGAACTAAATTCAATTTAGGCAAATTACAAGGTGTAAATTGCTCCATATTTAGTTTTGATGTAATTCATTAGGGGGTCAATACGTAACTTCGTACCTGTAACTAACTTAATCAACTCTTCTGGAGTGTACTTTTTGCCATGTTGGTGAATATTTTCTTTCAGCCAACTGTGTAATGTGCTAAAGTTGCCTCTGGCGATCTGAGCCGGAATTTCTGGGTGAGCCAATGTAGCCGCATCAAAAAACTGGCAACCGATTAAATTACCCAAAGTGTAGCCTTGGAACATACCACCGATTTTTCCTGTATACCAGTGAACATCTTGTAAAACCCCTTCCCTATCGTTAGCAGGGGTAATACCAAGGTTCTTAAAGTAAAGCTCATTCCAAGCATCAGGGAGGTCTTGAATAGATAAACTACCTTCGAGCATTCGGATTTCGAGATCAAAGCGGATCATAACGTGGAGATTATAGGTTACTTCATCAGCATCAGTACGAATTAAGGATCTCTTAACTTTATTGATCGCTCGGTAAAAAGTATCTAAAGGTACTTGATTTAGTTGTTCTGGGAAAAAGGCTTGTAATTTAGGATAGAAAAATGTCCAAAATCCTCTACTACGACCAACAATATTTTCCCAAAGGCGAGACTGACTTTCATGAACTCCAGAAGAAGTACCGCTAGCAAGAGGAGTTCCTTCATAACAGGGATCTATTCCTTGTTCGTATAAACCATGACCCATTTCATGAATAGTGCTGAAAAGAGCTTGATCAAGATCATTTTCATAAACGCGGGTAGTAATGCGTACATCTCCTATAGAAAAAGGAATCATGAAAGGATGGTGGGTTGTATCCTGTCGCCCTCTTTGGAAATCATAACCTAGCTGTTTGATAATTCTTATGGTAAAGTCTAACTGCTGTGCTTCAGGATAATGTTGGTGCAAACAACTATCATCAGCAGGTTCTTGGCCGCAAATTGTCTCGACAAGAGGGACTAACTCTTTTCGTAGTTGCTTAAATAGCTGTCGTACGCTAGAAGTTTTCATGCCGTAGTCAAGCTGATCAATTAGAGGATCAGCAATATGTTCGTAGCCAGGGAAGAAATTTGCATATTCTCGACTCAGTTCTAAAGTTTTTTCTAGGTAGGGCTGAACAGTTTTAAAATCGTTGGCAGGCCTTGCTTTAGCCCAAACTTCATAGGTCTTAGTTTGGTGTTCCGATAACTTAGCCATAAACTTCCCTGGAACCTGCACTGCCTTTTCGTACTTGCGACGAGTGACACGGATTAAACTAGCATCATCTGATTCGTAGGGGAGGTTGTTTTCGTAGGAGCGTAAATGCTCTATAAGCTGACCAAATTCTTCAGAAGTAAACTTTTCGTGAGCAATTTGATCTAAGGTTGCTAGTTGTTCTCCTCTTGCCCTAGCACCTCCAGGAGGCATATAAGTTGCTTGATCCCAATAGAGTAAAGCTGCAGCGCATTCGAGATGATTTATTTCCTTGAGACGAATTTTTAATTCTTGAAATTTTGGATGAGTTTTTTCGAGAGTTTGCATATCTAGTTAATTATTTTGCTCCTGGTATAGTTTCTTTTCAATAGCCACTGGTTTTTAGATAAAGACCATAGGTCGAGAAACTTGAATTTGATAATTTTAATGCTACTGATCGCCCTGAAAATGCTCTTTGGTAAGAAAAGGAACTAAACAGATTTACTGATTGGAGAGATTCTTACCTCGAAAGACCTGAAGACCAGAGGAAGAGTAGTAAGATTTAATAAAAAAGCACATAGTTCAGCCTGTAGCTTTGTCTACGGCTAAACTCCCACTTTTCATCAAATACCTCTTCACGGTTTTAGTAATTAAATAATGAAATGGGATTGTTTTCTCTAACAGGAAAAATATTATTGAAAACAAAGCCAAATCAGATAATAGGTATGTGGCTACTACGCTTTTGAACCAATAACTACTGAGATTAAGCTAATAATTCGAGCATTTAGGCATTGACAAGCCGATCTCACTAGTTTGTAGATGCTGATTCTCAACTTCTTGGCTTGATGTTGGAAGATGATGGCATTTGAGCTAAACTCACCTTGACAACATCCGAGCTGTGATTATAGAGAGTAGTTTTCACTTATAACATTTCTATCGCTCTGAATCCATAGTTATAGGCAGATTTGCTACTAGTGGATGAGATAGCTAAAAGTTGAGAGGATGGATGGAATAGTTAGATTAAAGCTTATGCACCGCTCTTAAAGTACCAGTTTAAGCAATACTACCTCTTTTGCGAGTTTCCTTAGAGGAAATTCCCACATTACGCAAGCCAGCACGAATCATTTGTTGTTCTAGTAAAGCAAAAAAACGGGCGCGATCGCCCCCCTGACTACTGCTTGATTGTGAGATTCAGCTAAAGCAACCGGATAACCATAACCTTTACTAACTTGAGCCAGCACCAGACTCAAAGATTGGTCAAATAGCTGAGTATCTTCTGCTACCCAAATAGGAACTTCGATACGGGCAATTTCTGTTCCTACGTTAATGTAACAAAAGCAAATCTTTTGGCTAGCTTCGTATAATTCCAAAATTCGGGAGGAACTACGCCATAAAGGGCCTCTTTGTCCTGGTTCTAAATTAACCGAGAGAGTTGTATCCCTTAAAGGCTCAATGATTTGACAAGGTAAAGAGTCTGGCTTACCGCCGCAATTGCTCAGACAATCAGGAGTTTCATAGGTACAGGCTTGCAGGCGTAGAAAATTTGTTGCTTCGCCGCTACGAGAAGCGCTGAGATAACCTAAAAAAGGAATTTGGGCTTGACGTAGCTCTTCCCAGGCTCCTAAGAGAGGGGTTAAAAGGAGTTCTTGGGCTTCTGTAGGTAAACCTTCTAAAAACCAATAAACTAGGGAACCATCAACCATCGCAAGGTTAGGAATATGCTGATGTGAACCTGGAGGGTTTACCCAACGACAGGCCATTTCTGCTAAAACTTGAGCTTCAGATACAGTACGGCGATGTCCCATCCACTCGTCAGTGCGAATGCCCCACTGACGGGAGACATAGAGGTCTTCTCGTTTATAAAATATTTCTGGTAGATTATCTAGTAGAGGATGTAAACTTTGACCATAGTGCAGCATCACCCTACCAATATTAATTAAGTAACAATAGGCAATTTCGTGGTGGGAAGGAGAAATTTGCGAACCATCTGTGGCGAAGATACTATGACTTATGGGTGCTGGTTGAATATCAACACGAGTGTCAAGGGGTTCTAGGGGAACAGCCGCTTTGAAAATGAGGCGATCTTTCCAATCTTTTTGTCTTTCTACTAGCTTTTGTTGTTGGCTACAAGCTTGTTGTAATAGTACCTGCGCTCTTTCCCAGCGTTGGCGACTAGCGGTTGCTTCTCCCCGCAGATGTTGGCTAATGCTGGGGAGTTGTCCTGCAAGTTTGGCGAGATCGAGCATAGGGCAGTTTGACTTTAAACGGTAAATAGCTAAAAGCGAATCAAACTCTCACTTTTATCAGACTTAAGATACTCTGTATTAACTCTAGATTCTCTAACTAGGGAAATTTTACCAGTGCGAGCAATTTCGCGAATGCCAAATTTACCTAACATTTGGACAATAGCAACCATTTTACCGGGATCTCCAACTACTTCTACTGTTAAAGTATCTTCAGAAGTGTCTACTACCCTGGCCCGAAAAATGTTAGCAATTTCAATAACTTCAGAACGGTTAGAAGTAGTGGCATTTACCTTGATTAGCATTAATTCTCTCTCTACACAAGGAACTTCCGTTACATCTTGAACTTTTAGTACATGAATGAGCTTATAAAGCTGTTTGATTAATTGCTCAATGCTGCGGTCATCTCCGGGGACTAACATGGTGATGCGGGAAATACCAGATTTTTCGGCTGGCCCTACAGCTAAACTTTCGATATTGAAGCCTCGGCGAGCAAATAATCCAGCAATGCGGGTCAAAACTCCTGCTTCATCTTCAACTAATACGGAAATGGTATGCTTCATTATCTCTCCCTTGGTAGATGCAAAGTAAGAATTTAGTTGCTATGTTGTCCAAATTTAAGACCAATGACTTGATGGTTAATCTCTTCCTTGGTAGGTTACTTAACCGTCAATATATTCTCATAATATAGATGATTAACTTTCAACTTTAGGAGTCAATTTGTTATGGGTTGGTTAAAAAGAATTTTTGGTAAGGAAAAGAAATCTTCTCCAGCTAAAACTAAGAGTCAAAGTTCCGCTAGTTTTTCTGCACCTGCTAGCAGTAGCAAATCTAGTTCTAGTATTCCTCCAGAGAAAGTCGGTTTAGATGGAGAGTTTGATGAAAGTGGTTTGGCAAAAAGGGTCGCTTTAGCTTTTGATGAAGATGCACAATTAGATGATGTTGAAACCCTCTGGGTAGCTCAGCTTGGTAGTCAGGTGGTTTTGAAAGGAACAGCTCCTAGCCAGGATATTTTAGATAAAATGGTTTCTGTGGCTAAAAAAGTTGATGGAGCGGACAGCGTTTCTACTGAGCAAGTTACAGTAAGTTAAGGGAATAGGGGCGGTTTTTGGTAAAGCTATGTTGCTGGCCAAAATTTCAATCAACCCGCCCCCAAATCTCCAGGAAAATGTTTTTCCAACCAAGCTAACAATAAACCATTAAATCTTTCCGGACATTCGTCATGGAGGCAATGTCCTGCTTTATCCAACTCCACTAGCTCTATTTTGGGATTGAGTTCAGCTAGGGGGGCCGCTAAGGCAAAAGGAACCATACGATCTTCTGTTCCCCAGAGAAGAAGTATAGGTACTGTTAAATTAGGTAAAATAGTTTGGGCAGAAGGCGCAAAGTCAAGAGCGCTAGCACCTCGAAACAAACTGGCAAAAGTCTTGTCTGCATCTTCATCAAGAGCAGGAGCAGTTAAGATCCCCACTAATTCTTCGGTAATAGCACTTGGTTGGGTATAAGCTACTTTAGCCCAAACACTAATGACTTTAGGCTGTCTTACTACCTTAAAAATCATCTTTAATAAAGGGGGAAAGGCAATAAGGCTTTTGGTTTTGGCTTCTAAAGATTTAACCCACCTAGGTAGATTTTTTTGTAGCAGGGAAGTATCTGGCACACTGATCATTGCTATACCTGCAACCATGTCTGGGTGAGCAGCAGCAGCAGCAAAACAGACTAAAGAGCCGAGAGAATTTCCCACCAAAACCACAGGACGCTGAATAAAAGTTTGCCAGAAATCGTAAACCTGCTCAACCCAAAGGGCAATACTATAATCTGTATGAGCTTTTTTTGAGCCACCGAAGCCTAATAAATCTAAAGCATAAACATTATGTTCTTTGCCTAAAATTGGTAGATTAGAGCGCCAATGCTCAATGGATGCGCCGAAACCATGTAGTAGAATAAGTGGCGTTTTCGATTGCTGAGCAAAAGCGAGGGGCCGTACAAAACTGTAGCGAGTTTGCCAACCTCGCCATACCCAGTCTCTTTGGTTTCCTATACGCTGTTGCCAATTGATTGACATGGTGAGACGATCAAGTTAACTTTAAAAAGTTTTACAACATTATTGTAATCAATGGCAATTTTTTAAGTTATGGGTTAGAAGGTTGGTAAGGATAAAATTAAACTTGTGGTTCCTATGAATTAGACAAATTTAGAACATAAGTTAACAATCTCAACAGAATTTTCTTAAAAGTCAGTAAAATGGCCAATACATTCAGTCTGACTTTCCTAGTCAATTACTAAAAAACACTATTAATTTAAGCAGATTAAAAATACGCCTGTGAAAGACAGAAGACGCAATCGCGATCTACCCCAAATTAACGAAAGGATTCGTTTTCCAACAATCCGTGTCATTGATAACGAACGCAACCAGCTAGGAATTCTTTCACCAGAAGAAGCTTTGAATATAGCTGAAGAAAGAGGGCTGGATCTTGTCTTAGTCAGTGAAACCGCAGATCCTCCTGTTTGCCGCATTATGGATTACGGCAAATACAAATTTGAGCAGGACAAAAAAAAGAAAGACGCAAAGAAAAAACAGCATACTGCTGATGTTAAAGAAGTTAAGATGCGCTACAAAATTGAAGAACACGATTACAACGTACGTGTTAATCAAGCAGAACGCTTTTTAAAGTCGGGAGATAAGGTGAAAGCGACTATTACTTTCCGAGGTAGAGAAATTCAGCATTCAGATTTAGCCGAAGCTTTACTTAAGCGTATGGCTGATGACCTCACTGAATTGGCGGAGGTTCAGCAAGCGCCGAAAAGAGAGGGACGCAATATGATGATGCTTCTTTCTCCTAAGAAGTAAGTCTCTGGCATTTACTTGAAATAACTGGGTAGGTTAGCATGACATTGAGCTGTGCTAACCTTATATATTCTCAAACAATTGCTAGGACTATTTGCCCCTTGCTCTAGGCAGATGACAAATGAAAGGTAATTTCCTTAAAACTAGTTATGCCTTCTATCATCCTTAATAGCAAGGCATAATTGTTGCTTTTATAGCAGTTTTTCAGGAGGTTGACTATTTTATGAGTCCTCCTATAACTAAATGACGAATGACAGCATCTCAATGAAACTGCAAACTCGCTCTCGTACTAAGGGCGATTGGAAAAGAAAAGTTCTTCAGGGTTTAAATCTTCGTCCCGAAGAGGGAGAACGAACTCTTTTTATGTTCGTTTTCTATACTGCTACTTCCATCGGGTTAATTTGGTTAGAGCAAGTAACCGTTGCCATATTTTTGGCGGAATTTGGCGTTGAGTTATTACCGGTAATTTATATCGCTAGTGCCTTGATGGGTTCTGCTTTGGGTTTTTCTTATTCTTTACTGGAAAAATTTCTACCTGTACGCAAAGTCTTACTAACGGTTTCTTTGGTCATGGCTTTACCGTTAGTCTTGTTTCGGGTTGGTTTAGAGCTTCAGTATTTTAATGGCATTATTGCTTTAGGAACAGCGTTTGCTTTGCGACTATGGATGGATGCGGAGGATATTCTTAATGACCTCAATGCTCAAGTTGCAGCTAACCAAATTTTTAATATTCGAGAAATCAAGCGTACCTATCCTTTGGTGGCTAGTGGGCTTTTAGTTGGAGATGTGGTTGCTGGTTTCTCTTTGCCGCTACTGTTAGTCTTTATGCAAACTAAGGATGTAATTATTCTCGCTTCTATTGTCATGTTAGTAGGAGCAGGAACTCTTTATTTCCTTACCAAACGCTACAAGCAATCTTTCCCTGACACTCCAACTAGAGATTTAGACGAACTGCAAAAAGAATATGCTAGTAGCAGTATTAGCGCTTCTTTAAGGAAGTATATTGTTCCCCTCTTTGCTTTTTTTATCTTGGGGGAAATTCTTTTTCTACTAGTAGAATTTCAGTATCTGGGGGAAATAGAAAGAGTCCTCACTGAAGAACAAATCGCTGGGTTTTTAGGCTTGTTTAGCGGTGTGTTGGGGATCTTTGAACTACTAACTCAGTTATTTATCTCCAGTCGCGCGGTGGAGCGTTTGGGGGTATTTGTGGCAGCAATGTTCCTACCTGTATCCCTCTCAATTCTAGGTTTGATCACCCTAATATTTGATGCCAACGTTGGTGCGAATGTTTTCAATAACATGGAGATTCTGTTTGTGGGGGTAATCGTTTTAAAGTTCTTTGACGAACTACTACGTTATACCCTCATTGCTGGCATTGAACCTGCTTTATTTCAACCTATACCAGAAAGAATTCGCGGTTCTATTCAAACGCGGGTACAGGGTATCGCTGAACCTCTATCTACCGGAGTGACTGGTTTAGGCATTTTAGGGGTAGTCTGGTTCGTTAACCACAAATTTGGGGAACTCTCAGAAACTGCAGCGCGACAGGTTCAAGGAGGTATATTTATTGGGGCAATTGTGGTTTTCTCCATTATTTGGGCTATAAGCGCTTGGCTGCTTCGTTCTAGTTATGTCAGTCTGTTAGTACAGAGCGCTGAACAAGGGCGTTTAGGTTTTTTGAGTGTAGACTTAAAAGCCTTTAAAAAAGCGATCTTAGAAGCCCTGCAAGAGAAAGAAGCAGAAGCAGATAAACTCTCTTGTATTCAATTATTAGAAAGGATTGATCCTCCAGGAGTTGGAGAGGTTTTGGCTCCTTTATTAGTAAATTTATCCCCTGCCCTTCAGCGAGAAAGCTTAGGGGCAATGGTGAAATATCCTGACCAAGAGTTGCGCCCTTACGTTCAAAAAATTGTCGAACAGAAACCAAATTTGGATGTTTTGGCCTTAGCTTTGCGGTATATGTGGCTATCTCAACCAGATTTAGATACTAATACCTTAATACCCTACTTAAACGAAAAAGTAGACCCGATTGTCAGGGGGACTGCGGCTAGTTTGATTTTGCGCCGAGGCAATCCTTATGAAAAGTCAGAAGCTACCAATACTTTAGAAAGAATGCTTTCTTCTAAACGGGAACGGGAAAGAGCCATTGGTATTAAAGCTTTGCAAGAAGTGGATTATATGCCGCTCTTCGCGAAACGTTACTTAAGCGAACTTTTACAAGATGAATCGGCTAGGGTTCGTTGTGCTTTATTAGAAATGATTGGAGTGAAGCATTTAGAGACATATTACCCTTCTTTGGTAAAAGGACTTTATTATCGTTCCACTCGCGAAGCAGCTAGAAATGCCTTAGTTTACCTTGGAGATGATGGTATTCAAATTTTCGCAGACTTAACCGAAGATATTCGTAAGCCGGATATGGTTAGGTTACAGGGCTGGAATGCCCTAGCACAAATTGCCACCCCCAAAGCATTAACTCAATTAGTACAGCAGCTAATGAGTAACTGGGGGGGCAACCGTCGCAGTATTTTACGAATCTTACTAAAAATTCCCGGCGATCTCGGTATTGAAGCAGTCCTCGAACAGTTGGGGCGCAGCGGGGTAGAGACAATGATTGAGCAGGAATTACTTCTACTGGGACAAGTTTACTCTGCTTCTATTGATTTCGATTCAGAATTAGTTGTCGGCAGAGAAGCAAATTTGTTAAGGTCTGCCCTTAAGGATTTACAGTCAGATATTATGGATCGCTGTTTTCTGTTGATGAAGTTGCTTTATCCTGCCAGTGCCATTCAAGCAGCGATGTTTAATCTTAATTCTGATTCCCAGGCTAATATTGCTTTGGGGTTAGAGATTTTGGATAATACCCTCGACCTACCTACCAAAGGGGTTTTCTTGGAACTGTTGGATCGCGGCACTACAGAAAGCAAACTTATTGCTTTAGAATCTTTACTCGATTATCAACCCATGAAACCCCCAGATCGCTTGCGTCACTTGGTGGAGTTTCGTCATTTTCTCTCTGATTGGTCTTTAGCTTGTTGTTTTTATTTAGCTCGTCAGGCACACTGGAGTATAAGCAAGGAAGCAACCTTAGTTTGCCTAGGCCATCCTAGTGCCTTTGTCCGAGAAGCTGTACTCGTTTACCTGCGCGAAGCTAGTCCTCGTACTTGTAGCGAATTACTATCGGTATTAAAAAATGATCCTAATCCTCTGGTTGCAGCTCAAGTGCAGCAGATTATTGGGGAAATGGGGCATCCTACAGCTTACAAAACTTAAGGCTGTTGATTGTATTTCAGGAAGTAGTTGAGTGATGTTTTTAATGTCTCTACAGCCCGTCATAGCAGAACTAATAACTAAACAAAAATGTTAAGCAGTTTTGAACGCTTATTGTTTATCAGGCGCGTCTCCATTTTTCAGGAACTTCGGGATGAGTTTTTGGTTAAGTTAGCGTCAGCAATGGATGAGTTATCTTTTCCCTCTCAACACAACATTTTTCAACAAGGAGAGGAAGGACGTTCTCTTTATATTGTCGTTTCTGGGAGCGTAAAAGTTCACATTGGTGAAAGAGATTTAGCTCAGTTGGAAGAAGGAGCTATTTTTGGGGAGATGTCTTTGTTTGATGCTGAACCTCGTTCTGCTTCGGTGACAACTTTGAAACCATCAGAGTGTTTGACATTGAATCAATTACAACTCATTGATGCGATCGAAGAAACTCCAGAGATTGCTGTGAATATAACTCGTTCTCTTTCCCGTCGTGTGCGGGATTTGAATGCCAAGTTGAATGCCGTTACCGCTGGTGGGACATAACCTTTTATAGAGCAAATACTCTGTTAGGTTGATTTTTTAAGGAAGTTTGACACAGAGCTTAGGTAAATTGGTTCGATGTCTGAATGCGGCGGAAAACAATGGATTACTCGTAAGATGACATTTTGTCAATAGCTGATTGAATTGTTAACAAAAAAGAAAGATTTGTATTATTAACTGTAGTATCTTCAAATTCTTTGTTCTAAGCTGTTTGATTTAAAGAAAAATTCGGTATGGTAGGGGTTGTACTCGGTTGAATATTTTTTTAAGCAAGGCAAAGGCAACATATCATTTTTTCTAAGCTATTGCTAATTCTATTACAAAAATGAGGGCTTTAAACAGCTTATTAACTCGTTGTTAATATATCTTCATGACGATAGTCAGAAAGTGCTTAGGTTTTAATAATCTAATGATTAGATGTTTCTAAAATAATTTTACTTATGAATCCTTACTTTACTCGCAATCCTTATTCTCATAACAGCTTATCTA
Source organism: uncultured cyanobacterium (assembly GCA_963793425.1). Classification (GTDB taxonomy): domain Bacteria; phylum Cyanobacteriota; class Cyanobacteriia; order Cyanobacteriales; family CAWCAG01; genus CAWCAG01. The sequence continues at coordinate 349,461 of CAWCAG010000007.1, forward strand.
TCCAAATTTGTTCTTTTGGTTTTAATGGAGGAATAGGTTCAAGATTATAGTCGAGGACAGAATCTAATCTGGAACGCTGATAGATTCCTAATCATAAACCTTGATAAGTTCAAGAGGAGTTCGGTATCTCCTGAACTGATAAGAATTTTTTGTTGGATGCACGGGTCAATTATAATAATTATTCGAGTTGTTAGCTTTTGCTCAAACTCTTTACACTGCCCCTTATTTGATAAAGATTATGCAAACTTACTATTACGCTTTAGCTAGTCAAAAATTTCTGCTTGAAGAAGAACCTTTTGAAGAAGTTCTCCAGGAACGTACTCGTAACTATCAAGAAAATAATAAAGAAATTGATTTCTGGTTAATGAAAGAACCTGATTTCCTCAATTCTCCAGAATTTGCTGAGATTAAAGCTAAATGCCCTCAACCTTCTGTAGCCGTAGTCTCTACTAATAAGCAGTTTATTACTTGGTTAAAGCTACGTCTGGAATACGTTATGACAGGAGAGTTTCAAGGATCTTCGATTTTGACCCATCAGTAATCGTTTTTTTACCGAAAAAGAGGTAAGGATAAATAAAGGAGCGATTCCAGGAGTAATTAATGCAACAACTACCGAGTTTCTCTCTGGTTTTGGAAACTGAAAACTTAGCTAATGCCAACATTGAGGACTTATCTAAATCTTTGGTTTCTTTGGTTAAGCAAAGTATTTCTCCCACTCAAGCTAATGAAGTTTTACTTTTGGAAAGCGGTGATGTTCAACCGCAACTACTAAAGCAGCTTTGTGCAAAATATCCTTGGATTACTGTCAAATCAGCACCATTGGGAACCAGCTACTACAAAGCAAAAATGCTAGGAGCAGAATTAGCCACAGGAGAGATTTTAATTTACTGTGACTCAGACTGTATTTATGAAAAGAATTGGTTAGAAATAATCCTCACAACTTTTAAGCCAAAACAAGCAATTCAAATAGTAGCAGGAGAAACCACTACCAGGGGAAAAGGGCCTTACGGTACAGCAATGGCTTTAACTTATATTTTTCCTCAATACTCCGAACAAAAAAACCTAACTTCAACTAAGCAATATTTTCTCAACAACGTTGCTTTTAAGAGAGAATTTCTTCTCCAACATCCTATCCCTACAGAACTTCCTCTCTATCGCGGTAACTGCGTTATCCACGCTTATAATTTACTTGATGCTGGTTATACCATTTGGCAACAACCCCAAGCCAGAGCAACCCACGCCCCTCCAGAAGGATTATCTCACTTCTTCTGGCGTTTCCTCTTAATTGGCCATGATTATTATTGGCAAAAATCCTTACTATCCCCTCGTCAAATCTCCTTGTCTCAAGATGATCCTATGTCAGGAGTTGGGGGTAAATGGCAGGTTTTTTACCAACGAGTAGGAAAAATGTTTATACGCAAACCTCTACATTTGCTCTATTTTCCCTTAGCTTTACCAATCATTTTTGTTTCAGTAGGATTAATTTTTACTGGTTATGTAATTACAACTATTAAACCAGAACTTTTGCTGAGAGTTTATGATTAGTGTTTAAGCTCATAGAATTTAATTTAAGAAATTTGCTCGACTTATTCTATTAACTGTTTTAGGGTAGGATAATTGGAGAAATTAATAAATTACTCAGTGTTATTTTATCTATTAAAGCTAAGTTAAGTGATATTTTTTTTGCTACTTTCCTTTAACATTTTCGGTAAGCAGACAGAGTATTGCACTTTTTAGGCTTGATAAGTCCTCCTGCATATTTAGTCTATAAAGTGCATTTTAGGGGGGTATCTATGTATGAGTATCTTATCTTGCTTTCTTCTCAGTTTTGCACTCACATTGACTTTATTTTGGCTTCTCAAGACCAAGGTTAATAACTTATTTCTATTACTATTAGGGCTACTACCAACAATCACAATTTATCTGGTTAATCCCTACAATCGTGTCTATTCTGCCCACGGTTTCATGCACACAAGCTTCGTTTACCAAATAGCTAACGGAGTTTTACCGCCGCAAAATCCTTTAATAGGCGGGGAAGATTTACTTTACCCTTGGGGTAGCCACTTATTGGTTGCATTAATAAGCCAATTTCTGACCATAACTCCTTCTAGCAGCTTTGCTTTACTCAACATCGTCAGTTTATTATTGACTATGGTTTTAGTTTTTAAAACAGCTTATTTACTTTTTTATAGCCGTCTCGCTGCTATGTTTGCTGTCTTCCTCTCTATATTTGGAGTTACCTTTTTTAGTAGGGGAGATGTTGCCAAGTTTTTCAGTTATCTAACCAACCTTGCTATTTCTGAACCTCGCGCTGTTATAGGTATTAAGTTCACAAATATGAACACAATGCCTTTAGGGATTTTATTTTTTGCGTTATTCATTTATTCTTTGATATCAATCTTTTCTAAGGAAGAATATCTCAACCGTAATTACATTTCCTTATTTTTTGCTGTGTTGGGGGCAGGTTTCTTTTATCCTCTACTTTGGTTAGGACAAATAGTAAGTTGCCTTTTTCTCTGCGGTAGCATTTATCTTCAACAACGGCAATTAGCTAAACAGAAAATTATAGTAACCCTTTTAAGTATCTTCGCAGCCACCTTAGTTTTATCTCCTTACATTTACTCCATATCTGCTGCTAAAAGTGGTAGTTCAATAGCCCTGACCTATGGTTGGAAAAGCTTATTAACTAAAATAGTTAATTACTTTTTTACTCTGTTGCCATTAACAGTGGTTTTCCTTTGCCAACCTAAAGCGATATTAGTTTTAGGACAGAACAAAAAAAAGGCTAATACGGCGATCGCAATCTTAGTAGCTACAGCTTTGATGTATATTTTTTTGACTATTACACCTCCTCACCATAACGAATATAAATACTTAATGGCTAGTAGTCTTACTTGGGGAATTGTAGCTAGTATTGCTATGGAATCTTTGTATCAAGAAAATAGATTTATTTGTTTTCTTTTAGTTATGATTCTCTTACTACCAATTAGTGATGATTGGTTGCGAAAGCTTAACTTCAATAACTGGCAAATATCTGAGCCTTATATTGAACAAGGGATGTATTTGTTACATAAAGATAAAAAAGAAAATCATCTTTATGAATGGATAAGTAACAAAACACAAAAAGATGCTATCTTCTTGGATAATAAATTAACAATACCTGTTTTTGGTCGTAGACAATTATATATTGGCTTAGATAATTCTCTACAGGAGAAGAGTTCAGGATTTAAAGATGGTTGGAGAATGAGTATAGAAGAGTTACTAAGCATTCAAAAGTACTCTCCCCGCTTACTAAAGAGGAGGAAGAATCTAGCAAAACAGATTTACACCCCTCTTAACTCGGAAATTAGTTTAGAGACAACTAACCAACTCAAAGAAACGAGTAAGGATAAAGATGTTTATGTGGTGGCAAGACAGCCTAAAATAAGTCAAAAGCTGGCTGAAAATAAAGCTTTCAAACAAGTTTTTACTAATGAGGAAACCGATATTTACCAATTGAGAAAAAATTAACTCAAAAGCAGAAAGGTTATTACCTGAACGAAGATAACTAACAACTAATTGCTACTAAACTTAATTTTTTGCCAACCACTTCTGTCCGTTTAGGCGCTGCACCGTGTACATCACCAGTAGAGGTAAATTCACCCGTCGTTCATCAATCATGAAAGACTCAATCGTACTTGGAGATGCTCCATTACTAGCGCAAGAAAATCCTTTTTGCCCTTTAATATCTTCGTCAAGAAAATAGAGATTAAACTGACGTTTACCCCCTTGCCATTTACCAATAAATTGCCAACATTGTTCGTCGGAATTCGCCCCAACAATTGGTAACTTTTCTTTAACTAAATCTAACTCGGCATCCTCAATACCTTCTTCAGATAAAGCTTTCTGCAAAGCAGGAGTAAAATCTTGGGCCATGAATTCTGTAAAAGGTTTATCTTCAACTGCTGGGGGTTTCTTTTTTTTCGCTTTAGCAGCTTGAGCTTTTTTTTCTTGGGGTTTAGTTTCTTCTGGCATATTCTTAGTTGTTAATAGCTTGCATAGACTGTAAGGGAAAAACTTTAATTCCTACATTTCTCAACCGCCTGCTACAGCTGGGACGATACTAACTTGATCTCCATCATTCAGAGGAGTATCTGCACCTTCTAAAAAGCGAATATCTTCATCATTAACATAAAGATTCAAAAAGCGACGAGGCTTACCTTCTTCATCTCGTAAACGTCCTTTAATGCTAGGACAAGTACTTTCTAATGAATCAATTAATTCATTAACCGTACTACCTTCACCTTCAATTACTGCTTGAGCGTTAGTAAATTTTTGTAAGGGAGTGGGGATTAATACTTTGATAGTCATAGTTTCAATTATTAATTACCAATTATCAACTTTTTTAAGGGCAACCCGCTTTCTCTTTATCTTAAAAGCTACGCAAACGAAATAGCAAGATAAATTATAGTCACAAATTAGGTCGCCCGTCAGCCAGTTATTGCTTGTTTCTGTACTTAAACTGAAGCCTGTTGCCATTCTAAGCGCTCTAAAGTTTGCGCCCTTTCTAAAGCCCTCTCAAAGCTTTCTAACTTAGGTTCGATGTTCAAAGGCTGTCCGACATAATTTTGTACTGCTTCTTGCGTCTTCAAGCCGTTACCAGTGATATAAACAACGGTAGTCTCATCAGCGCTAATTTTACCGGCTTCGACTAATTTCTTCAAAACAGCAATAGTTGTACCGCCAGCCGTTTCAGTAAATATTCCTTCAGTTTCAGCCAAAAGCTTAATGCCATCAATAATTTCTTTGTCAGTAACAGACTCAATATTACCGTTAGTTTTCCTAGCGAGATCCAAAGCGTAAATACCGTCAGCAGGGTTGCCAATAGCAATGGATTTAGCAATGGTATTAGGCTTAACTGGAGTTACAAAGTCTCTTCCTTCTTTAAAAGCTTGGGCAATGGGAGAACAACCTTCAGCTTGAGCCCCACTGAAGCGTACTTCTTTGTCTTCAACCAAGCCAGTTTTGATAAATTCTTGGAAACCTTTGTAGATTTTTGTATAGAGAGAGCCAGAAGCTAAAGGCGCAACAATATGATCTGGTAATTGCCAACCTAATTGTTCTGCTACTTCAAAACCAAGAGTCTTGGAACCTTCGGAATAGTAGGGACGCAAATTAATATTAACAAAACCCCACTTGTGAGTGTTCGCCACTTCACTACAGAGACGGTTCACTTGGTCGTAATTCCCTTCAACTGCCATTACTGTAGGGCTATAAACTAAAGTCCCCAAAACTTTCCCGGCTTCGAGATCGGCGGGAATGAAAACACAACAATCTAAACCAGCATGGGCGGCGATCGCCGCAGTAGAATTAGCCAAGTTCCCTGTACTAGCACAAGAAACTGTCGAGAAACCCAATTCACGGGCGCGACTCAAAGCCACAGAAACCACCCGATCCTTAAAACTCAAGGTGGGCATATTGACAGCATCGTTTTTGATATAGAGTTTTTTCAGACCCAAGCGACGAGCTAAACGGTTGGATTCAACCAAAGGAGTCATGCCAGTGCCAACATCAATATAGTTATCGGTAGCCACAGGCAAAAAAGGACGATAGCGCCAAATCGAGTTAGGGCCAGCTTGGATAGTTTCCCGACTTACTTGAGAACGAATTTTGTCATAATCATAAGCAACTTCTAAAGGACCAAAGCACTCTTCGCAAATATGGAGTGCCTTGAGGGGATACTCAGCGCCAGATTCCTTAGAAACCAGCTTGGTAAAAGTGGCCGAATCGCTTTGTTTTTCGCGGGTAATAACCTGGGTCATAGCTCTACTCTAATCTCTTATTTCCGTCAATGTTCCACAAACAGTAACACAGCTCACAATACTCGTCAAACATACCCGACTAAATAAGTCGGGTATTATTTATCGCAGGAGAATGCTTGCTCTACGGAACTATCAGCATTTACTTAATTGCTTTCCCATGAAGGCTTCTAGGAAAGGCAAAAGTGGTTCAAACCTTGATTAATCGTTTTGTTGCCGAATCCTAGTTGTATAATTCTTATTGGCGATCGCAGAGTCTCTCTCTCTGCTCAAAGGAGAATTGCGTACACTTCACAAGTTACAAAAGGATCGAGTATGGAAGATTTTTGGATTGATATTTTAGATTTTACTCGTACCATTACCAAAGAAGTTGGCAGCCAGCTTAAGTTGGACTTTGGGCAGGTGCAGGCAACACGCAAAGCTGATGGAACCTTAGTCACAAAAGCTGATCAATGGGCTGATGAAGTAATTCGCAAAGCAATTACAGCTCGTTTTCCCGAACATGGCATTCTCACAGAAGAAACTCTCCATATCTTCCCTGAAAATGATTGGTGCTGGATTGTAGATCCCATCGATGGCACAACTAACTTTACCAGGGGTATTCCTATTTGGGGCATTTCCCTCGGCTTACTTTATCAAGGAACTCCCGTTTTTGGAGCAGTTTATTTTCCTGAATTTGAGCAGTTTTTCCACGGCTATTGGTATGGAGAATCTGGCTTGACTGGTCCGACGGGGGCTTACAAAAATGGTGAACTCATCAAAACCAGCCAAGATTCTCCTAGTCAAAATCATCTCTTCAACCTTTGCGCCCGCAGTACTGCGATTCTCAAAGAACCTTTTCCTTGTAAAATAAGATTAATTGGTGTTGCTAGTTATAATTGCCTTCTAGTAGCTTCCGGCACAGCTTTAGGAGGTGTAGAAGCGACCCCTAAAGTGTGGGATATTGCTGCTGTTTGGGCCATTGTCCAAGCCGCAGGAGGCATTTTCCTGTCCTTAAAATCAGAACCAGTTTTCCCCCTCAAAGTGGGAGAAGATTACGGGAATTGTCCTTTTCCGACTTTAGTATCTTCTCAAGAAAGATTGCTTCCCGTCTTCAAACCTTTCGTAGCATTCCTTAGCAGCTAGGGACAAAATATCATATTCTTGTGAACTTAGAATTAGGAATTAGGAATTACTGTCTCCATTAAGTAAAGGTCGTACAATCAAAAATCCCATACTGAAAGCTGTCAAAACAATTAAGATAATTGCCAAAATCAATAACCAACCACTCACATCAGAAGAACTTTCTGGCTGAGAAGAACGACGAGGCTTACTTTCTGGAACTTCCACTATTAGCTGTTCGGGAACTTCAGGAGGAGTTTCGGGAAGATAAGGACGTGGAGGTGTATCTATAGAAGGTAAAGGTGGGGCAGCAGGAATTTGGTCTGTAAAGGATTGAGGTTGGGGGGTTTGGGCAGAGATCACCGGCGCAGCAAAGTTAGCACCTGTGTAGCTAGAACCATCAAGGGAAGAGAGGAGATGCTGAACATCTCGTGCTGAATGAAGCAGCTTATCTACCTCTTGGCGTAGTTGTTGGTTTTGTTGAACCAGTTGCTGATTTTGAGCTTTAAGAGAGCCTAACTGAGACTGGGTTGATTGTAATTCAGCCGCTAGCTGTCGGTAAACAGTAATCGGTACAGAAGGGCGATAAGCGCTTTTTCCAGTTGAGGGATTAGGAGCATTAACCGTCGGGTTTTGCATGGGAGGATTACTTGGAGATTTAGAGGTCATAACTATAGCAAAACTTACTTAAGCTAAGAATAGTAGAAATTTTAAGTAAATGTCAGCAAATTTTGTTATTTAATAACTATCGCCGAGGGAAACGCCGTCTTTGGAGAAACTCAGGAATATCCAAACGATTGGCGCTGGGTTCTGGCGCTGGAGAGGGTTTTGTCGCCCTGGGAGGAGGAGTTATTGGTCTGCTAGGAGTAGGAATCGCTTTACCTTTTGGGGGAGGAGGTGGTGCTTCACCACTAAACCCAGTAGCAATGACAGTAATTCTAATTTCCCCTTGCATCTTCTCATCAATTACTGCACCGAAAATAATATTAGCATTGGGATCAACAACCTCGTAAATAGTCTCCGCAGCGAAGTTAACTTCATGGAGGGTAAGATCGCTTCCTCCAGTAATGTTAAAGACAACCCCTCTAGCCCCTTCAATGGAAGATTCTAAAAGAGGGGAAGAAATTGCTGCCACAGCCGCTTCTCTAGCGCGAGATTTTCCAGATCCTAAGCCGATACCCATCAAAGCAGAACCAGCATCTGCCATGACTGCCCTAACATCCGCAAAATCGACATTTACTAAGCCGGGAATAATAATAATATCTGAGATCCCTTGCACCCCTTGACGCAGAATATCATCGGCTACTCGAAAGGCTTCTTGTACAGGAGTTTGTTCAGAAATTACTGATAAAAGCTTGTTGTTAGGAATTACAATTAAAGTATCCACTCGCGTTTGCAAAGCAGAGATACCTTCTTCAGCTTGAGTAGTACGGCGACGACCTTCAAAGGTAAAAGGACGGGTTACCACCCCTACCGTGAGACAACCCATTTCCTTGGCCACTTCTGCGACAATGGGCGCTGCCCCAGTCCCAGTACCACCTCCCATGCCAGCAGTAATAAATACCAAGTCAGTATTTTCTAAAGCATGGGCAATTTCATCACGAGATTCTTCAGCCGCTTTTTGACCAATAGCAGGATTACCCCCTGCCCCCAATCCTCTCGTTAATTTTTGCCCTAATTGTAAGCGGTTAGGAGCATCTGCTAAAGCTAAAGCTTGAGCATCAGTATTAATTGACCAAAATTCAACCCCTGTAATATCACTAGCAATCATACGATTGACAGCATTACACCCTCCCCCACCAACACCAATAACTTTTATTTTGGCAACGTTACCTGGCACGATATTATCACTCCTAGTTTCTTGGCTGGGTACTCCTTTGGTATCGTTGCTTGGGTGGAAGGGTAACCCAGAATTATTAAAGGGATGAGTGTTTTCCATTGTTACCGACAAATCAGTATATGCTGAATTGTTGAAGTTCTCATCTGTTAGCCCTAGTTTACTATTAAGCGTCATTGCAGTTAGAAAGTTTTAATAAACAACTATATATATTTGAAAGTATGTAGCTAGTCAATTATGTCAAATATTATCTAATCTAGTCTAATTGGGTCTAATCTTTTTCCTTAATACTTAGATTTGTTAAACATTATTCCCTCAAGATAGACAAAACTCTGGGTTTAGTTTCGACGTTACTACTCCCAATACAATTCCTCCTTAAGGGGGAAATTACTCATTCCTAGACTTGATCAGTATTGAACAATAGTACTTTACCCTTTATTACCTTTCATTTTTAGAGCAGGGTTTTGGGGATTTTGGAGGTCAATGTAATCAATTTTACTTCCTTCAACTTTGGTATTGAGATTACCCATCTGAGCTAATATACTAAGCTGCTCAGGAAAAATTCGGGAATTATAGGAACCAAAATGTACTTCTCCTAATTCCGTCTTAAAAACCAGATTGCTCGGATCTTGAAAATCAATCTCAAATATCTTGATTCTAGAACGAGCAACTGCTTGATAAATCTCTGACCAGTAGGTAGTTGATTGAGAGTTCAAGCCAATAACTTTGAGAGTGGGAAGTTGAATGTCATGCTCTATTCCTGTGTAGCTTTTTTTAGCCATCCAAATTCCTTGCTCATCGAGATAGCCAATTTCTGAATCAGTCTCTTGAGTTGGTAGAGCAATTGCTACCGGTTTGCGTTCTTTCACTTCAACTGTCAAACTAGGAGGAAGTAATTGCCTTGTTACTGTCGCTTCGGCAATAGGGCCCTGATCTTCTAATCCTTGGCTAACTGAAGAAGGTTGTAATTGCAGAATTGACTGGGGATAAGACATCGGTATGAGGCTGCGAACCGCTTGTACTGAAAGAAGCTGATTACCCTCAATTTCTATTTGTTCTGGTTTGCGAATTACCCAGTTAGGTAAAGCGACAGCCCACACTAAGCCTCCTGCCATACCTGTAACAAGTAATGATCGCCAAATTCCTTGCCAGAATTTAATGCGCCGACGACGTTGCAGTTGTTGCCTTCTGTTCTTCAGTTCTGCTGGAGAGACTGATATGATGCTTGTCATCTACTGGCTCTCAATACGACTCAATACATGTAGTTTTTGTCTAAGGCTGCATCTATACCAGTTACTTAGGTTAGATAGCTGTGCTTATTCTAATTTAATCACTTCCCCATTGGAGATTTTATTTTAGCTATCTAGAATTTATCCCTAGTTCTTCTGAGGGTGAGGGGTGAGCGACCTCTTGAAGGTAAGAGGTGGAACGTGGATGGTAGAAATTAGAAGAGAAACAACCTTTTTCTCAGTTATTCTCCTTTAACTGAACCAAAAAGAGAATAGCTCAAAAAATAATTGGCTTTGACTTTTTTTGTGTTCCCGTCCTTTTTTGCCCAATAGCTCCCTAGTTTCCCTCACTAGATCAGCTAAACCTCAAGTTCAATATTTCTTTTCTTATTATTCTCCCCTCAAAAAAAATGGAGCATGGGTGAAATACTCTCAATTGGGCAATTAACTTCAATCGTACAAACAAATCTCTCAAAATCTTGATATGGAATTAGACTTACTCAGATTTTTTCAAGCTTGCAACCCCAGCAAAACTCTAGACCTAGCCAAACCAGAAGATCGCAACTATTATATTGACTTTTCTGGAGTTCGAGGAGGCAAAATCATTGAGGCTTTAGGGCGCACTATTACTCGCCTTGCCCCTGACGATCCTACTTGTCAACTATTTACAGGACATATTGGTTGCGGTAAGTCAACAGAATTATTGCGCTTAAAAGCTAATTTAGAACAACAAAAGTTTCATGTTGTCTATCTTCAGTCCAGTCGCGACTTAGATATGGTAGATGTTAGCATTAGTGACATTCTTTTAGCTATTGCTCGTTCTGTCAGCGAAAGTCTTGAAGCTAAAGGTATTAAACCTAAACCAGGATACTTTGCTAACTTATTTGCTGATATCAAAGATTTCCTCCAAACACCAATTGATCTTTCTGGGGAAGCAGAATTATCTGTAGGTATTGCCAGGATCACTGCGAGAACTCAAGAAAGCCCCAAGTTAAGGGAGCAACTTCGGCAATCTTTAGAACCTAGAGTAGAGGGAATTTTAAGGGCTATTAATGAAGAAATACTAGAGCCTTCAATTGGAGAGCTAAAAGGTAGAGGCTATAGAGGATTAGTGGTAATTGTTGATAATTTAGACCGAGTTGCCCCTCGTCCTGCAACAAAAGAAAGATTGCTACCAGAGTATTTATTTATTGACCGGGGGCCACAGCTACAAAGGCTCAACTGCCACATGGTTTATACCATACCCTTATCATTAATCTTTTCTAATGAATACCAAGCTCTTAAGAACCGACTGGGGGGAGGTGTAGCCCCGAAAGTTTTACCCATGGTTCCAGCCCAGCAGAGAGATGGGCAAGAAGATACTCAAGGCATGGCTTTACTACGACAACTAGTACTAGCTAGGGCCTTTCCTCATCTCGATCCTCAATTTAGACTAGCTTCAATGTCCCAGGTATTTGATAGCCCTGAAACTTTAGACCGACTTTGCTTAATTAGTGGAGGTCATGTTCGTAATCTACTTGGTCTTCTCTATAACTGTTTGCAAGAAGAAGATCCCCCTTTATCGAGGGAATGTTTAGAACACGTCATTAAAGGTTACCGTGACGACATACTCTTAGCTATTGAGAAAAATGAATGGGAACTAATATCTCAAGTAGTTCAACAGCAAGTAATCACAGGTGAGAAAGAATACCATACTCTTTTACGCAGTATGTTTGTCTTTGAATACCGTGACGAATTAGGTCGCTGGTTTGGTATTAATCCAGCCTTATCCGAAACAGTCAAATTTCAATCTTTATTAGCTTCAGCTAGTTAAAAGCTAATCAATAAAATCCGAAAATTATAAATTGATCATAATTCCTTTAAAAGAGAGCTATTAAAAAGAACTCTCATGAGTAAACTAAAACCATCTAACGTAATAGTTGATGTTAATCAGCGTTCTCTATCTACTTTAAAAAGAGCAATAGAAATGTCTTTAGGACAATTCTCCTTAATACTAGTTCGTTGTAACTATGTTGCTCTGCAAGAAAAAGTCACTCAACAAATCGAAAGTTTAGAAGGATTGCCATTACCTTTTAAGAAAGTTTGTTTGCCAGGGACAGTAACCACTTTATTTAGTAATCTGGAATCAGAGATTGATTCTGGTTCTTTTTCCGCATTGATCGTATTTGGTTTGGAATCAGTTGAAGCGATAGAAACTTTATTGGTAGCGACAAATCAAGTCAGAGATGAGTTTCGTAAACATTTCTCGCTACCTTTAGTGCTTTGGATAACTGATGACATTCTCCAAAAACTAACTCGCTTTGCTCCAGATTTCAAAAGTTGGGCATCAACTTCTATTAAATTTGAATTGCCTTCCCAAGAGCTAATTAAACTTTGGCAACAAACCATAGGTAATGCCATTAATCAATTATTAGAAGCTGGAGGTACTAAATTTTTACCAAACCAGGCCCTCAATTTGTCTCCAGGGGGTCATCGCCGTCAAGCCCTTGAATATGCGAAGGTAGATTTAAGAGCGGCTCAAATAGATTTAGAACCGATTATAGAAGCAATTTTGTCTTTTCTTTTAGGTAGAGATGCTTATGTAGATAAGCAAATAGATCAAGCTTTGTACCTTTATCAGCAAAGCTGGAATTCTTTAAAACTAGCAATATCTAAGGGTAAACAAGAATCCTACACTAATGAAATGTATGGGCTGCTACTGTTTCATATGGCTCTATGTCATTGTCATCAAGCCAGGCAGAGTAATTCGCCTTCTCATCCCCAATGGGGAGAGGCAAAGCAATGTTTCCAGCTCAGCATAGAACTTTTTGCTGTAGAAAACCATTTGGAATGGGTTGCAGAGTTGACCATTAAACTTAGTGAAGTCCTGCAACAAATGCGCCATTGGGAAGAATTGCAAGCTGTGACTTTACTTTCTCTTAAGCAATCTGCCACCTATAATTCTACTCAGCGTTTGGGTAGAGCTTATGGTTTTCTAGCTCAAGTAGCATTAGCTAACGCAGACTACCAAGATGCTAAATCCTTAGCAGAAAATGCTCTAGAAGTTCAAAGTATTTCATCTTCAAAAACAACTAACCAGCAAGCTTTATATTTATTCCTTTTAGCCCAAGCTCAAGGCAAACTGGGAGAAACGAAAGCGGCACTCAAAAATTTAGAACGAGCTAAGGAAGTAGAAAGGTCAAAACCTAATCTTCAAGAAAACCCTCAACTTTATCTTCAGATTTTGGCAGAGTTGGGATCGCTATATTTTTCTCAACAAGACTATCTAGGTGCTTTTAAACTAAAACAAGAAAAGCAATCTATCGAACAACAATGTGGATTGCGAGCTTTTTTAGGTACTAGTCCTTCACCTTCTAGACTTTTATCTCACTTAGATATCTCCCGTATTATTGCAACTTCAGGACGACAACGAGATATTAATAATTTAATTGAACGCTTAAGTAGCAGCCATCATAAACTCACCGTAATTCATGGTTCTTCTGGAGTAGGGAAAAGTTATTTAATTAAAACAGGTTTAGTTCCCTCCTTGTGGGGAGAGATTATTGGGGCGCGAGAAGTTCTACCTATAGTTCAAACTGTCAGGTGGGATTGGGAAAAAGATTTAACCAAAGAATTAGCTAGAGCAACAAAAGAACTTCATCCCAATTGGGAGCTGAAAGCCCAGCAAGACCAACCTGCTACTGCTGCAACTATACTTAAACAGTTACAGCACAATGCAGAAGGGAACTTCTTAACAGTTCTCATCTTTGATCAGTTTGAAGAGCTATTTTTTCTTTGCACAGAAATAACTGAGCGCTTTAAATTTTATCGCTTTCTTAAAGATTGCCTAAATATTCCCTATATCAAAGTTGTTCTTTCTTTAAGGGAAGATTACTTACATCATCTTTTACATTGGGAACGTTTGGGAGATTTAGATGTTATCGACAACAATATCCTAACCAGGCAAACTCGTTATCACTTAGGAGAGTTAAGTCATGAAGAAGCCCTGAACATGATTAAAACTCTCACTGCTCAGTCTCAGTTTCAGTTAGAGGATTCTTTAATTAAAGTTTTAGCCCAGGATCTTGCCCTTGCCAGGGGAACAGTCCGTCCCGTAGAGCTACAAGTTGTAGGAGCGCAACTACAAACAGAAAACATTGCTACTCTGCAAGAATATCGCCAGTTAGGGCCTGACCCAAAAACAGTTTTGGTAGGACATTCTCTACAAGAGGTGATCAGCGATTGTGGTCAAGAAAATGAAGATGCTGTCTGGCAGGTTTTATTTTCTTTAACGAACGAAAGGGGGACAAGACCTCTCAAAACCAAAGCAGATTTAGTCAATTTACCAGAATCAGGACTAAGTGAAAAAAGACGACGTAATAAAGATAAAGAGCTAATTACTAACAATCAGCTCAATTTAATTTTAAATGTTCTTGTTGATTCTGGATTGGTATTTCGGGTCAGGGAAGAGCCAGAAGATCGTTACCAAATCGTCCATGACTATCTCGTCCCTACTATCCGTAACAATTATAAACGCCGAATACAGCAGGTTATTGAAGCGCGCCTGAATAGGAATCAACTAGAAATATCCCTTGTTCGCAGACAGCGACTGCAAGCTATGGCTATTGGAGCTACTATGGCGGTTTTAGCTGTAGCTGCGGGAGCTTTTGGTTGGCGTTCTGAGGTAGAAAGAAAAGTTGCTTATAATCTCTCGGTCAATGCTGAGTTAAATGCTTTAAGTGCTTCTTCAGAAACATTGTTTGTTTCTAATAAGCCCTTTGATGCTCTTTTAGAAGGTTTAAGAGCAGCCTATCGTCTTAAGAGTAAAGAAAAAGCCAAAATCAAATCTGACACTATATTAAAGGTGACAACAGCTTTAGAACAGGCAGTGTATGGAGTAATAGAGCGTAACCGTCTTGAAGGACATGATGATGTAGTTTGGGGTATTAGTTTTAGTAGTGATGGGCAAACAATTGCCACTGCTAGCCGGGATAAAACTATCAAAATTTGGCATCCTGATGGTAGTTTAGTGCAAACTCTCACAGGACATGATGATAGCGTTACTAGCGTTGTATTTAACCCCGATGGCAGTTTACTCGCTTCGAGTAGTTGGGATGGAACAGTTAAGCTTTGGCAGCCTGATGGCGAAGAGATATTAACTATTCCAGTCCAGAGTGGTAATGTTTACAGCGTCAATTTTAGCAGTGATGGCCAGTATTTAATTACGGCTGGGGGAGATGGGCTTGTTAAGCTTTGGAATTTGCAAGGTCAACTTCTCAAAACCATATCTGGTCATTTCGGTGCGGTTAATTGGGCAACTTTTAGTCCTGATGGCCAGCTAATTGCTTCGGCTGGGGAAGACAATTTGGTAAAACTTTGGAGTGCGGAAGGAGAGTTACTAAAAAATCTTCAAGGCCATAGCGGTAAAGTTAATCATCTTGCTTTTAGTCCTGATGGTAAGACTATTGCTTCGGTTAGTGATGACAAAACCGTTAAACTTTGGAATCTTGACGGTCAATTAATTAATACTCTACAAGGTCACGAAGGTTGGGTATTTTCTGTTGGTTTTTCTCCAGATGGTCAATTAATTACTTCTGCTAGCGATGATAACCAAATTAAGCTTTGGAGTCGTGAAGGTAAATTACTGCAAACTCTTAAAGGGCATGGCGATGGCATTACTGGGGTTGGTTTCTCTCCAGACGGTCAAACTCTAGCTTCAACTAGCTATGACAAAACGATCAAACTTTGGGGACGAAGTAAACTTGAACGCCGGATCTTGAGGGGACACACTGATGAGGTAAAAGATGTCGATTTTTCTCCTGATGGAGAGTTGATTGTTTCTGCTGGTAAAGATGGTACAGGGAAATTGTGGAGTAGAGAAGGTCAATTATTAGCAACTCTTGGAGATCATACAGAAGCTATTTCTAGTGTCAGTTTCTCTCCTGATGGGGAGTTGATTGCCTCTGCTAGCCACGACAAAACTATCAAGCTATGGAGTCGTAGTGGAGAGTTACTGAAGACATTATCAGGGCATGAAGATTGGGTGTTAGATGTAGCCTGGAGTAACAACAATCAACTACTTGCTTCTGCAAGCCGAGACAAAAAGATTAAACTTTGGAATGTTCAAGACGGTGTTCTACAAAATACTTTAATAGGACACACAGAAAGGGTTAATAGCGTGAGTTTTAGTCAAAACGACCAAATACTAGCTTCAGGCAGTGACGATAAAACCTTGAAACTATGGATAGCTAGTCAAGATGGTACGTTTTCTAGTCAGAGGGTAAAAACTTTGTCAGGTAATAACAGTTGGGTCTTGGATACAAGTTTTTCTCCCCCTAACAGCTTTGGGCTGATTCCGACCCAAACCCAACGAGCTTATTTTCCTTTTCGATCTCAGCAATTCTTCAAAAGTCGGACAGAAGTTAATAAATCAAACCAAATACTAGCTTCCGCTGGCTATGACAATACGGTGAGATTGTGGAATCTTAGAGGAGAAAAGCTGAAAACCCTTAAAGGACATACCGATAGCGTAGCCCATTTGAGTTTCAATCCTACAGGGGAAATTATTGCGACAACAACTTGGGATAAAACAATTCAACTCTGGCGACTAGATGATACTCTCTTACATAGTTTAGAAGGTCACCAAGACCGTGTAACCAGTGTAAGTTGGAGTAAAGATGGTAAGGCCATAGCTACAGGCTCTTCAGATCACACAATTATTATTTGGAACTTAGATACAGAAGAGTTAACTAATTTGAGTTGCGATTGGTTAAAAAATTATCTGCAAAATAATCCTCAAGTAAGAAGTAGCGACCGAAATTTATGTAAATAGTTATCTAAGTTGGCAATGATCTTTGAGGGGGGTGCAGATCCTTAAACTGTCATAGTCTTGGGGTGCATAATTTCTATTTCCTGTGCTAGAGTGAGCTAAATAGCGACTTAAAAATAAAAAGATTCCCAGCTCAAACGAAGGCTTATGGTAATTACACAACGCGGTCTAGCTCTCGGTGCAACTGCAGTCGTGCTGACGACTATGGCTGTAACAGGGGCAGGGATTCATCTATCTCAAAGTCAAGCCTTTTTTCGGGAGAGTCCCAAAAATTTAGTAGACGAGGTTTGGCAAATTATTGATCGGGATTACGTCGATGCCACTTTTAATCAAGAAGATTGGCGTAAAGTCCGTACCGAGTATTTGAACCAAGATTACAGTAGCAAAGAAAAGGCCTACGAGGCGATCCGCGAGATGCTAGAAAAGCTCGGCGATCCCTATACTCGTTTCATGGATCCAGAAGAATTTCAGAATATGCAAATTGATACCTCTGGGGAATTAACCGGGGTAGGCATACAAATAGCTAAAGATGAAGATACCGACAGGCTGATAGTTATCTCCCCCATTGAAGACACTCCAGCCTTTGAAGTGGGGATTATTGCCAAAGATATTATTACAAAAATTGATGGTCAAGATACCAAAGGAATGGATGTCAACGAAGCTGTTAAGCTCATTCGTGGCAAGCCTGGAACCGAAGTTATTTTAACTATTCAAAGAGGGACAGAAGACAAAGACTACCCCATAACCAGGGCGAGAATAGAAATCCATCCTGTACGAGCTAGAATTGAACAAGCTCCTGTAGGAGAAATTGGTTATATTCGCCTAACTCAATTTAGCGCCAATGCGACCCAAGAAATGCGCGAGGCGATCAAAGATTTAGAAAATCAGAAAGTAGAAGGTTATGTTCTTGATCTGCGTTCTAATCCTGGTGGGTTGCTTTATTCAAGCATAGAAATTGCTCGGATGTGGTTAGAAGAGGGAACTATCGTTTCTACGGTAGATAGACAAGGAGAAGTAGACCGCAAAACAGCCAAAAACCGCCCTCTAACAGATAAACCCTTGGTTGTACTGGTAGACGGAGGTTCAGCTAGCGCCAGCGAAATTCTTTCCGGGGCTTTGCAAGATAATGACCGAGCGATTTTAGTAGGAACTAAAACCTTTGGTAAGGGCTTAGTACAGTCGGTGCGGGGCTTAGGAGATGGCTCTGGTTTAGCTGTAACTATTGCTAAGTACTTAACCCCTAGTGGTCGAGATATTAACAAAATGGGTATCGAGCCAGATATTATTTTTGAGTTAAGCGAGGAACAGCGCAAAGAATTACAGGGCGATCGCGGCAGAATAGGTACGAAAGACGACCCTCAATTTGCAGAAGCTTTAAAGCAACTTAGCCAGCGCATCAGCAAAGGTGAATGGTCAGAGGAGAATATAGAAATAGAAGCGGGAGTAAGATAATAGCTTGTTGAGCAAGGTATTTGAAGTGTAAGTAATTATCTTCACCAGTTAATTGCTTACACTTGTTTCGTATTGAGAGATTTTAAGGTCTATCAGGAGAAAAGCCTCTATTTTCTTGGTTTCCACGGAATTTTTGGCGACGTTGTTCCATCAATTCTGCAAGTTTTTGTCGCTGTGCAGGAGTTAATACTTCTCGCATACCCAACATATTTTCAAAATGTAAGTCCCCCAGTTGCACTTGTAAGTTTCTCACTTTTTGGTATTGTTCCCGAACTTCATCAGCCGATGCAGTATCAATAGCCATTCTTTCCAGAGTTTGCCTTTCTTGATACAAAGACTCTCGTAATTGTCTCATTTCTTCTCGCTCTTTGGTACGAATTTCTTGTAACTGTTGCTTTTGCTGTGCTGAAAGATCCAATTCTTCTAGAAACTTAGATTTTTCTCGATCCAGACCAAGATGTTGTCCTGAGTGTTGAGCAAGAATTTGGGAAGAGGGGTTTTTCGGCAGGGAATCTGCTAAGGCGATAGTTCCTCCTACAGCAAATAAACAAACGGCTACCAAAGAAATACGATGCCAGGACATATCTTTTACCTAGTTTGATATTGAACGTTATGGAATTGAGGCTGAGGGTTGCTAGCAGGTAAATTATCAATTGAAGATGATGGAGAGGGAGGCAAAGATTGAGAATCAGTAGCTAAGTTAGAGAGTACCAACCAGCTATTTTCTTCAAGATAACCGACCCTTTGAGGCTCAACCTCACCAATCACACCATTCCAACTGTTAACCAAAAAGCTTTCTAATTCGACAACTTCAACTACAGCAGGTTGAGGAGGAGTCAATGTACGTAAACTATTCCAAACAAATAAAAGACTAGCTGCAATTATCCCAGGAAAAGCCCAATAATAGCGAGGATTTATAGGGGGTAAATAGGAAGAAGGACAATAACTAGAAGTATTAGCTTTTTCCTCTACTAAGTGCATTAACTTATCTTCAAAGTCACAAGGTGCTGGAGGAGGGACAGGACGATTTTGCCGTAAAAATTCTACTAAGGGTTCGTCGTTATCTTGAGGTAATTTGCTCATAATTGTTCTCCTTGTTGCTGGAGAAATTTACGTAGAGAAGCTCTGGCATGAAAAAGACGAGATTTAACTGTACCAACTGGTATGCCTAAAATTTTCGCCACCTCCTTCTGGGGGACATCTTCTAAGTCATGCAAAACTAAAACTACCCGTTGATCAAATTTAAGAACTTGCAGTCCTTGCTGTACCAAGTCTTGGTAGTATAGTTGCATTAAATCCGGAGTATTTTCCTGGGCAGAAATATTGCTACTGATTGTTTCCTGGTCTTCTAAGCATAATTGCTCTTGCTTGGTGCGGGCAAACTTACGCCTTTGATCGGAAGCTACATTCCAACTAATACGATACAGCCAGGTGGAAAAGTTAGATGCTTGTCGTAATGTCGGTAAACTTTTCCAAACTCTGAGAAAAACTTCCTGCATCAAATCATCAAGAATAGTAGCCCCACAAAGTTGATAAAGCGTTGACCTAACTCGCTTGTGATAGCGCCGGTACAAAATTTGGAAACTATAGCGATCGCCCCTTTGACACCGTAGCACCAACTCACTATCCGTAGCGGTAGCTAGGTCGTCTGCTAACACAGGCACAAGCATTCCTCACCAGTTGGTTGTCTTTAGTTTAGACTCCTTTTGGGAGTAAAAGGTTCAATTGTGGGAATAGGGAGCGGGGAGCAGGGAGTAGGAAACAGGGAATAGGGAACACAGGGTTTGCGCTTATGGTTGCCGTAGGCTAAAGGAAACAGGGAATAGGGTTCCGGAAGCGTTGCCGTAGGCTACAGAGGATTAAGAACTTTAGTGGCTAGATTATTTATGAATAGAGATTTTCAAGCTATCAACCACCTGTTTTTGTTCTTCTAAGGTAAGTTCAGGGAACATAGGTAAGGACAAAACTTCCCTAGCTGCTTGTTCAGCTTCGGGAAATTGTCCTGCTTCATAGCCAAGATGTTGATAAACAGGTTGGAGGTGCAAGGGAATAGGGTAGTAAATCATAGAAATAATTCCCTGCTCTTGAAGACTTTGACGTAGGTGATCACGTATTAGAGAGTCTTGAGATGGTTGTTCACCGACAACCCGAATTGTATATTGGTTGCAAACCGCTTTTCCTCCTGGTAGTTGTTGGGGAGGTTTAATTCCGGGGACATCCTTAAGTAAGTCATTATAATGTTGGGCAACTTGACGACGTTTTTGATTCCAAGTATCGAGATAACGAAGTTTGATTTTTAAGATAGCTGCTTGCAAAGCATCAAGGCGACTGTTGATACCATTAACTTCGTGATAGTAGCGGATTTTGCTACCATGTTCTTTGAGCATTTTGAGATCAGCAGCCAGTTGAGGGTTATTGGTTGTGATTGCACCTCCATCTCCACAACCACCTAAATTTTTGGTGGGGAAGAAGCTAAAACAGCCGACATGGCCGATGCTACCAACTTTCTGTTCCTCCCATTCAGCCCCAGTAGCCTGGGCGCAGTCTTCAATAACCACGAGGTTATGGGCCTCGGCTACAGCCATTAACTGTCCCATATCTAAGGGCTGCCCAAAAAGGTGGACGGGAATAATCGCTTTAGTTTTATTAGTAAGGGCTGCTTCGATTTGATTAATATTCAGGTTAAAGGTAACAGGGTCAATATCTACAAATACTGGAGTTGCTCCTGCGTTGGCAATCACTTCTGAGGTAGCAATGAAGGTAAAAGGAGTTGTAATAACTTCATCCCCTTCACCAATACCTAAAGCCTGTAAAGCAAGATAAAGAGCATCTGTACCAGAATTACAACTTACGCATTCACTTGCACCAATATAATCAGCAAACTTTTGTTCAAATTCTGTGACATTAGCACCGCCAATATAACGGCCAGATTTGAGTATTTCAAAAACTACAGCACTAACTTCACTTTCAATTGTTGCGTACTGTCGTGTCAGATCAAGAGGGGGAATATTTTTCACTCGCTTTACACCAAAAGTTTTACATATTTTAATGATTAGTTGTCGATAATGTCTTCTCCTTACGGAGATGCTACACAAACGATCATGGTATGGTCTGACAATGTGGATAAATAACAGAAGGAGAATCTTGAGGAATTTGTCTGTTAGTGATTAATGTGTTCTTGAGCTAGAAGAAGAATTATAGTGAAATTTGTTGCCACGGGTTTAAGGTAATAACTAATAACTGATAATTGGATAGAGGGGTGATTGCATGGAAGTTAAAGCAGCCTTAGCTTTTGAAGCAGGTCAACCACTGAGTATTGAAAAAGTTCAATTGGCAGGGCCTCAAGAAGGGGAAGTATTAGTAGAAATTAAAGCTACTGGAGTTTGCCATACAGATGCTTATACCTTATCAGGAGCAGATCCAGAAGGTTTATTTCCGGTAATTTTAGGTCATGAAGGGGCGGGGGTTGTCGTAGAAGTTGGAGCAAATGTAACTAGTCTTCAACCAGGAGATCATGTTATTCCGCTTTATGTCCCTGAATGTCGTCAATGCGAATATTGTTTAAGCTTTAAAACTAATCTCTGTCAGGCGGTACGGGCTACCCAAGGAAGGGGGGTTATGCCTGATGGTACAAGTAGATTTTCTTTCAGGGGAGAGAAGATTCACCATTATATGGGAACTTCTACTTTTGCCAACTATACAGTTGTACCAGAAATTTCTTTGGCAAAGATTCGTGAGGATGCCCCTTTTGAGAAGGTTTGTTACATTGGCTGCGGTGTGACTACTGGTATTGGTGCTGTAATTAATACAGCGAAGGTGGAACCGGGGGCTAAAGTGATTGTCTTTGGTTTAGGGGGGATTGGGCTGAATGTGATTCAGGGGGCCAAGTTAGTGGGGGCTGATGTAATTATCGGGGTGGATATTAATCCTGGGAAACGACCTTTGGCCGAGAAGTTTGGTATGACTCACTTTGTTAACCCGAAAGAAGTGAAAGGAGATTTAGTTCCCTATTTGGTTGATTTGACTAAAGGAGGTGCAGATTATACTTTTGAGTGCATTGGTAACGTGAAAGTGATGCGCCAAGCTTTAGAGGCTTGTCATAAGGGATGGGGGGTTTCTACTATTATTGGTGTGGCTGGGGCAGGAGAAGAAATTAGTACTCGTCCTTTTCAATTGGTAACAGGGAGAGTCTGGAAAGGAAGTGCTTTTGGCGGTGCTAGGGGGCGGACAGATGTACCGAAGATTGTTGATTGGTATATGGAAGGGAAAATTAATATTGATGACCTGATCACCCACGTTATGCCTTTAGAAGAAATTAATCAGGCTTTTGATTTGATGCACAAAGGAGAGTCTATTCGCAGTGTGATTACTTTTTAGTTATATTCCTTGGTACAGCTTGAGGCCATATATTATGGATTTAATCGACAGTTTGCGCCAAGTACCAATCTTCAAGACACTTACTAACGAACAGTTGAAGTGTCTTACTCAAGAAGGTCAAGAAATTAAGCTTCAACCAGGAGACAATATTGCTAAGCAAGGAGATCCTCCTGATGGTTTTTATATCATTTTAGCAGGTAAAACAGAGTGGACAAGAACTGTGGAAGGTCAAGAGGTTCATGCTGTGACTCTTCAAGCAGGGGAAGTTTTTGCTGAACTTATTCTTTTATTAGATGAACCTTATCCTACCAACGGGAAAGCTGTTACGGAGGTTTGTCTTTATAAACTAGATCCTGATGCTTTTTGGCAAATGTTAACTCTTTGCCCTTCGGTATTACGGGGTATTCTCAAAATATCTACCGAGCGATCGCAAATTCATGAATCAGTAACTCAGCAGCAAGCCAAACTCATTTCCTTGGGTACATTATCTGCTGGTTTGGCCCATGAATTAAATAATCCGGCTGCGGCGATTGCTAGAGGTGTAAGTTGCTTAGAGGAAGTATTGCGACAGTTACCAACCTTAGCTTTAAAACTCCACGAACAACCTATAGGAAAAGAACAATTAACTTTTTTATCTAGCTTATATCAACAAACGACTGAAGCAGCAAAAAATGCACCTCAACTTGACCCTTTAGCCAAAAGTGAAGCAGAGGATGCTTTAACAGACTGGTTAGAAGAACAAAACGTAGAAAAGAGTTGGCAATTAGCTCCTACATTAGTAAATGCAGGACTAGATACGGGAAAACTAGAAGAAGTTGCTACTAAAGTTAATCCAGAATGCTTAGGCAAGATTTTAACTTGGTTGGAAGCAACCTTAAGTGGAATGTTTTTGTTGGAGGAGATTCAACAGAGTACAGAGAAAATATCTGAGTTAATTAAGGCCATGAAGGATTATTCCTATCGAGATCAAGCGCCTTTACAAAAAATAGATATTCACCAAGGAATTGAAACTACTTTGACTATTCTGAAGCACAAACTTAAATATGGTATGACCGTTAAACGAGAATATGGTGATTTACCGCCTATTTTCGCTTACGCCCCCCAATTAAATCAGGTGTGGACGAACTTAATTGATAATGCTATTGATGCGACAGATGGTCAAGGAACTATTTGGATACGTACTAGCCTCGAAGGGGATCGCGTTTTAGTAGAAATTGCTGATAATGGCGCAGGTATACCTTCAGACATTGAAGGGCGGGTTTTTGAACAATTTTTCACCACCAAAGAAGTTGGTAAGGGGACGGGTTTAGGTTTAGATATCGTCCGTCGCATCGTTGAAGGACAGCATAAAGGGAGCATTCGCGTTATCTCTCAGCCAGGGGATACTCGTTTTTTAGTCTACTTACCCATTGATCTATGCAAATAACCAAATTAATTACTAATGAGCAATATCAGTGACTTTAGCTTCAAAAACCATACTATCTTGGTAGTAGATGATAATCCTACTAACCTGGGAGTAGTAGTGGATTTTCTGTATGAGTATGGTGTAGAAACTCTCACATCTCGTAGTGGTGAAAGTTGTATTGAGAGGGCTGAGTATGCTTGCCCAGATTTAATTTTGTTAGATGTGATGATGCCCCCAGGAATTGATGGTTTTGAAACTTGTTGTCGTTTAAAGGCAAATCCTCAAACCAAAGCTATTCCAGTAATTTTCATGACGGCCCTTTCTGGTACAGAAGACAAAGTTAAGGGTTTAGAAGTTGGGGGAGTAGATTACATTATTAAACCGATTCAGCCAGAAGAAGTTTTAGCCAGAATCAAAGTTCATCTGCAATTAAATTCTTTGAATCAATCTCTTCAGTCACAAAATCAAACTATTAAACAACAAAACCTCTTGCTTCAAGAAGAAATTAAACAGCGTACAGAAGCAGAAGAAGCTTTAAACCAAACTTTGCAAAAGCTTCAAGCCGCCCAAAAGCAGCTTATCGCCCAAGAAAAACTAGCTTCTATCGCTACCCTAAGCGCTGGGATTGCCCATGAATTGCGTAATCCTCTTAATTTTATTACCAACTACGCTGAAGGTTCAGAGGAATTGGCTCAAGAAGTACTTCTTCAACTACACAAACAGCCAACCCAACTAGACCCTCAAGAGTGGCAAGACCTTAGCGAAACCATGCAAGACATTAAAGATAATGCTTCCTCTATTTGCCACCACGGTCAAAGAGCCGCTGACATTATTAATAGTATGATGCAACATACTAAGACGGGGAACAATTTGTTTCAACCAACTGACCTCAATCGGCTTTTAGCTGAGGCGGTAGAATTTACTGAACGGGGTAATCGAGCATCTCAAAAAGGTTTCCGTGTTAAGTTCTCTACTAACTTAGGTCAATCTATTGGTCAAATTGAACTAATTCCTTCAGATATCAGCCGCGCTTTAATCAACTTACTTGATAATGCTTGTCATGGAACCCTAGCTAAATATCAAGATTGTCGAGATAGAAGCTTTGTCCCCGAAGTATCCGTGCAAACTTCTGATCTTCAGGAAACTGTAGAAATTCGTATTCACGATAATGGCATCGGCATACCACCAGAAATAACTGCTAAAATTTTTGAGCCTTTTTTTACAACTAAAGCAAGCAGGGAGGGAACCGGGTTAGGATTAGCTATGGCCCATGATATTATCGTCAATCAACATAAAGGCAACTTGCAAGTAGAGACAAAAGCAAATATTTACACTGAATTTATTGTTACCTTGCCTAAAAATATAAACTATTAAGTCTTAATTGTCAGGTTGACAAAAATGTATGTTTATGTTTTAGCTAAGGATAAGTGAAGGGAAGAGCAAATTAATTTGCTCTTTCAGTAGTTACTCAATAGTAAAAATTTCTGATTTAATCGGAAATCAGTCAAACTCCAGTGTAGATACCCATGCTTGGAGTAACAAGCACCGCTCACCGAGGAGTAATATGAAAGACCAACAGACAGATTACCAACTTCAAGAAGAAACCCTCAGTGGTCTGGAAAACTTGGAAAAGCAACTGCTAGATTATTTTCTAGAGCAGGAAAACCCTTATCCTTGGAATCCAGGAGAAGTTGAGACTGAAGCTTATTTTGAAGCAACCGAAGAGAATTTTTCTCTTGCAGGTTGGTCAACTACTGAGATTGAGGGACGGACAGAAACTCTCTTTCGTAGTCTCAATAGTTGCTGGCCTGCCCAATCGTCTTTTTCTTTTCAAGAAGTCTTAGATGCTAAATTTGGCAGTGTTGTACCCAGTTCTTGGTTAGAGGCGATCGCCCAAGAAGCGAAAAAAATGGTTGATAGTAATCTTTCTAAAATGGAGAGATTAGTTGAGTCCATAAAGCCCCTATTACCGAATTGGACAGAAGAAGACTTACAAGTGTTCGCTCGTCCTCTAGTTTATGCTATGCGTAGCAGCCAAAAAAACAAAGCTGATACTGTCCTTAGCAAGCTAGAAAAAACTAATTGGGAAGATATTTCCCCAGTGGAAAAGGCCCGGTTAAGTTTAGCGATCGCCCAATATGCCTTTACTCAAGTTGATGCCCATAAACAAGGCTAGCTTATCAATGATGCCTAACGGCAACGGCAAGCCGAACATTAATTACCCTCTCGCAATTGGCATTCGCCAACCAGTGCCAAAAGCACGGTCAGCAATTTTGATTCCTGGAGGGGCTTGTCGGCGTTTAAATTCGGCGCGGGTAACTAGTTTGATTACTTTATGCACCACTTGTGCTTCATAGCCAGCAGCAATGATTTCTTGCGAAGATTGATGGTTATTAATAAAACGGTGCAGGATATCATCAAGGATTTCGTAGGGAGGTAAGGAATCTTGGTCTACTTGATCAGGTTTTAGTTCTGCGCTAGGGGGTTTAGTGATGATGTGGTTAGGAATGACTTCCTGATGGCGGTTTAGCCAGTGACAAAGGGCGAAAACTTTAGTTTTGGGGACATCTGCTATTACCGCTAAACCACCGTTCATATCACCGTAGAGGGTGCAATAACCGACAGCCATTTCTGATTTGTTGCCTGTGGAGAGGAGGAGGTAACCAAATTTGTTGGCGATCGCCATTAATAAGTTACCACGAATGCGAGATTGAATATTTTCTTCGGCAACCCCAAAAGAAGTGCCAGCAAAGAGGTCTGCGAGAATTTCATCGTAGGCAGTCATGGCTTCTTTGATGGGCAACTGTTGACTTTTGATACCTAAGTTAGTTACTAAATGTTCCGCATCTTGAATAGAATGGTCGGAACTATAAGGAGAAGGCATCAAAACTCCGAGGACATTCTCTTTGCCTAAAGCTGCTGCTGCGATCGCTGCAACCACAGCAGAGTCAATGCCACCACTTAAACCCAAGACTGTTTGAGAAAAGCCACATTTATGGGCATAGTCTTTTACTCCCCGCACCAATGCAGCCCAAATTTCTGCTTCTTCGCATTCTGGCACAGGAGTAATTTTTCCTGGGATTAAGTCTTGCTTTTCTTCATCAAACTCCAATACCAATAAATCACTTTCAAAAGCAGCGCCCCGACTAACTACTTTGCCGCTGCGGTTAAAAGCCACACTATTACCGTCAAAAAGTAGGTCGTCATTACCTCCAACTTGGTTAGCATAAAGGATAGGTTGTTGATATTGCTTTGCACTGTGACTTAACATGGCTTCCCTTAATTTCTGTTTACCAACGGTGTAAGGAGAAGCAGAAAGGTTAACGAGAAAATCTACACCGGATTTAGCTAAGTCTTCAATAGGATTAGTTTCATAGTTGCGTTTGCCCCAAAAGTCAGGATCATTCCAAAGGTCTTCGCAAATTGTGACACCAATTTTAAGCTTGTTAATCGTAAAAATATTTGCTTGTTTTCCGGGTTCAAAATAACGTTCTTCATCAAAAACATCATAGGTAGGTAAAAGACGTTTATGAAAGATATGTTTGACCTGACCTTCTGTTAACAAAGCTGTGCTATTAAAAAGAGGTTTTTCGCCTTTTATTTCTGCATCCACATTAATAGCAACAGTTCCTACCAAAACAGCTATTCCTTGTGGTAAATGCTGGGCCAATGATTTTAAATGAGTTGCCATTTCTACCACAAAGCTGCTGATTAATAGCAAGTCTCTAGGAGGATAACCACAAAGGGAAAGTTCCGGAGTTAAAAGTAGTTCAACACCAACTTTGGCAGATTCTTGGGCAGCAGTAAGAATTTTTTGCCTATTACCTGAAAGGTCACCAATGAGAGGGTTTATTTGGGCGATCGCTATTTTCATATCGTTACTTGAGGAACAATTCTTCTAGTATAATTTTTTTAAACTTATAGTCAGTTATTATTTGGTTTCACCATCTTAATCTATGCCAGCTAGAGACTTATATCGCGACACAGTAATAACTGCCCTCGAAAAAGATGGTTGGAAAATTACCGATGATCCACTAAGGTTAAAAGTTGGTCGTCGTGCGGTTATGGTTGATTTAGGAGAAAGAAAATTACTAGCTGCTGAACGAGGAGAACAGAAAATAGCTGTTGAGATTAAAAGTTTCCTTAGTCCCTCTGCTAAAGAGATTTTAAAATGGATTCCTTCAATCAATACGGTGATGTCATAGAACCTATTTTGCAAGAATATGCTAATATCCCTTACCGCTATGGAGATGTAAATACCTTCGTTGTTGTCAGCCGCGATTACAACCACTTTTTGCTGATGGATGAAGGTTGGCAAGATGGCTTACGAATGTATGGTGTACCAGTAAAGCAGTACAGAAGAAATGGGCTACATGGGAGTCTGAGGGACTCTACATCTTCTTCTTGCCCAAATATTGCTCTGAGATGAATCCTATTGAAGGTGAGTGGCATCAGCTTAAGGCTCATGAGATTGCAGGGCAAATGTTTGACGACGAGCTAGACTTGGCTTATGCCATCATCGATGGGGTCGAAGCCAGAGCAAAAGCTGGAGAATATCAGACTGAGCGCTACAAATTTCCTTCCCATCTACACCCTTCATCTTGTGTTACATAGTTTCGTTTTTCATACCAAACCTACTTAGCAATCAAATAAATTTCGTGTCGCGAGATTGTGCAGGCGTTCCTTTTAAGGAGCGCTGTGCCAATGCTAACAGCAAGTAAACTGTTAGTAAGTAACCGGATGCAACAATTAGAATCATCACTTAATATATCTCCATAACTCATAAGGGGGGCATTTCAACTAAGACAAAATAAGGTAATTATTTACCGGAGATCAGCTCAAATTTAGGTACAACAGCTCTGTCCTGAAAGTATTACTGCTTGCAGGTAACTAAAAAGGTATATAATCTTTGAGCTTTAATATCTGCTACTGCTATTACTGAGCTAGCAGATATTAAGAGTTTTGATATTAATTAATCTAGAACTGACTAAGAAACAATATTTGATTTGTTGCAGTTGCCAATTAAGCTTAAGGTGTAGAAAAACAACAGCTACTCACTAACAAGAGGATTCGCAGCAACCTACTCCTTTAGCACAACCAATATCATTCTTAGTTTATCTATGAAGTATTTTCATCATGAGTTTATAGATGCACTTTGGTTAGGTCTTACAATCTGAGAAAAACCATTCTAGGAATTCTTAGAGGTGGGAAACATAACTTCAAGTTGATTTAGATTTCTTCTGCCAGGTAAAAATACTGACCGTTTTCTTGCTAAATCCTTAATCTACAAACCAACAAAACCCTTACTATTAGACTAACACAACATTGCTTACTATTAAAGGGTTTTTGCCAATTAAATTAATAGATCCATACAATTACTTATGAGATGTTCAGTCCTCTATTTCTAGATCAAGGCTTCCATCTCAGGAAACCATGGCTTAGAATAAATTAAAGGATATGTAAACTTTCGTAAATACTGCGCCCAATTTGGCTAACCCATGACCTCAGTTACCTCTCTTTTTGCCCCTGTTGATGCAGACCTGTGTATCCTGACAGAGAACCTTAAAAAACTAGTGGGTGCAAGACACCCCATTCTTTACGCCGCAGCAGAACATTTATTTGGGGCGGGAGGAAAACGAGTCAGACCAGCAATTGTTTTGTTGGTATCGCGAGCTACCCTATTAGAGCGCGAACTCACCCAACGTCACCGACGATTGGCTGAAATCACCGAAATGATCCACACAGCCAGTCTAGTCCACGACGATGTAGTAGACAGAGCAGATATTCGTCGCAGTGTTCCTACGGTTAACAGTGTATTTGATAACCGCATTGCGGTTTTGGCTGGAGATTTCTTATTTGCCCAATCTTCATGGTACTTAGCTAACTTAGATAACCTAGCCGTAGTCAAACTACTCTCAGAAGTAATTAAAAACTTTGCTGAAGGGGAAATTCAACAAGGTTTGAGTCGCTTTGATATCAGCTTATCCTTAGAAGCTTATTTGGAAAAAAGCTATTACAAAACTGCTTCTTTAATTGCTAACAGCGCTAAAGCTGCTGGACTTTTAAGCGGGGTATCTGAAGAAATGGCTGGCAATATATATAACTACGGAAGGCATTTTGGTTTAGCCTTCCAAATAGTTGATGATATCTTAGACTTTACGGCCTCAACTGAAGTGCTAGGTAAACCAGCCGGTTCTGATTTAATTAGTGGCAATATCACCGCTCCAGTATTGTATGCTCTAGAAGAGAAGCCTCACTTAGAAGTTCTCATTGAGCGAGAATTTGGTCAGGAAGGAGATTTAGAGCAGGCTCTTTCTCTAGTTAATGAAAGTCAGGGTATTGAACGCTCTCGCGACCTAGCTGTTCAGCACGCACATTCAGCAGTGCAGTCTATATCTACCCTTAAGCCTTCAGCATCCCGTGATACTCTAATCGAATTAACGGATTATGTCACTAGTAGGATGTATTAAGGGCGAAAATCAACTATTGATTTTCCCTGTTAGGCAATATCCGGTGGTAAATTATCAGGTTTTACCCTGAATGCCTTCAACTGTACCTGTATTAGTTTTTGTAAGTCTAGACGGCGAACCTCAGTTCCAGTAGATAAATTACTTGGTGTTTCTACAAAAACCGTACTATCTACCTTTTCAAGAGCAAACATTTGGAACAAAATGTGAGTAACCGGTACTGGGGAAGCTATAACTTGAGGATCGCCAGTTCCTTGAAAACTAGCAGCATCTTTCAGGGTGGGAAAAGCATAAATAACGTTTTTTTCCAAAGATTGTTGAGCGCGATTACTCAAAGTAGTTAGCACCCAACCTCCATCTATAGTTTTGAGAACGTAATATTCTAAATGTTTGAGTTGATTAGCAAAAGCTTTAAGGATGGGAGAAATAGCCACTTCCATAACCTTGGGAGTTACACCATCGGCCGGGGCATTTTTGACTAAAAGGGCAATTTGTTGCTCTAACTCCATTGTTTTTCTCTTCCATTAGCTTATTGGGGACTAAATTTATTGTGAGCCTAAACTAGGTTAAAAGGTTAACCTAGTGTGCTAGTGTCGTTGTTGAACATTAATCCTTAGAGGGAAATCTGCCAGCGCGTGGAGGTCATTTTTCAACTGCTATTTAGTAAATTCCGGCAATCGACTAAAGCCTCAGAGCAAAACTGTCGATCTGTTGCCGAACGGATTGCCAATGAAGTAGCAAGGATTTGTCAGCAAAGTTCTCGTATTCAAGCTTCTGGCGAAATAGAACACTGGGCCGAAAAATTAGCTAACCATCGCTTAGAGCAGTGCCTAAATTATTATTCTCTAGGTTCTAATCGAGGGCGAATTGAACTACAGAGTACCTTGAGTGCCATAGTCTACCGCTACATCTCTCCTCCAGGTGCGATCGCCAGCTATCAAGCTAGATTGACTTTAATTGAAGACTTTTTGCAAGGTTTTTATGCAGAAGCCTTAAATGCTTTTCGGCGAGAGGCAGAACTTCAACCCGAATACTCTCCTCGTACTCTTTTAGAGCTTGGGGAATATATGGCCTTTTGTGAACGCTATGGCAAAAGACGGATTCCTTTACCAGGGAAACGCTCTCAACAGTTAATTATTCTCCGGGCCCAAACTTTTTCTCAACAACAACCTAGCGACGCATCAGTAGATATTGATGCTGCCGGAGATGGAGGTAGCTTAGACTCCAATCGAGGTTGGAATGATCCCACGGTTCAGCAACTAAGGGAAGTCATGGTAGAGCAAGAATCTACTCCTTTAGAAGCAAATTTGCGGGAAACAATTATTGAGGAGTTAATCGCTTACCTAGAAGAAAGGCAACAAAACGAGTGTATCAACTACTTTGTTCTGCGCCTGCAAGACCTTAGTGCTAATGAAATTGAGCAAATTTTAGAGCTAACCCCCAGAAAAAGGGATTACTTACAACAACGCTTTAAGTATCATCTAATTCGTTTTGCTCTTTCTCACCGCTGGGAATTGGTGCATCAATGGTTAGAAGCGGATTTAGAACGTAATTTGGGCTTGACTCCCCAGAAGTGGGAAACCCTCAAAGAGAAGCTAAGCCCTACTCAAGCTGAACTATTGCGACTTAAACAATTAGAAACCCCTACAGCAGAAATTGCTAAGGAACTATCCTTAACAGTAAATCAAGCTGAGAAACAGTGGTTCAAGCTACTCGAACTCGCTTGGGATATTCGTAATCGTTCAGTATCCGGATCGGGCGCATCTCCAGATGAATAGTGACATGAATGAAAACTCAGATTTTCTGTATAACCAAATACTAAGCTGGTTAGCTGAAGAATCTAATTCAGACCAATCGCCACCCCAAGATGGCGAACCAAATCAAATTGATTCTGCCGAAGAATCAATTGTAGATGGGGAAATTGAGCAGTTAAATGACCTGGATAGAGAACAGGATGAAAAACCGACTCAATCCCCTCAAAAACTCGACATGGGAGATATAACACAAGTGAAAAACCGTTTTCAGTCGCTTTTAAAGCGCAAACTACTAGCCGAGATTGAGAGTCACCCGCCTTTGTTTCCTTGGGAAACAGAAAATTCTAGCTATGAACCCGAAATTACTGACTCGTTGATTAACAACTTAGTTCCTTTCCAAAGATTGTGGATGCCCCAGCTAAGTAACTTAGGGTTACCGAAAAAGATCCTTGTTCAGTTATTGGATGCTTGTTCGGCCGCTATGCAATCTCGGCGACCGGAAGGGGCAAAAATGGTACAAGCTGTTAGCGGTTTATTTCCTCAGCAGTTTCAGTCTCTTAACCAAATGGCTGGAATTGTTTTAGTCGGCCCGTCCCGTAGTGCAGAATTAGATTTACCTTCAAGGGATTATGAGACAGCGACAACTCAGCAACAAATGGCTATGTCTTTAATTGCTGCTAGGGAAATAATTAATAATCTTACTATTAACCTTTCTCCTCATCAGCCCTCAGTGGAACGTCAGTGGCAAACCACAGTTGGTTTAGTTGCTTTAGATGCTGAGTATCAACCAGCAAAAGAAGACGGCTCTATTTCCTCTAGGGCCTCTTTGAGGGTTAATGTTAGGCTGCCGAAAGGAGGTAGCGTAACTTTGCAGACCCCCCAAGAATCTGCTAAGGCTGAACGTACTTACCCTGGACATCTCAGCGTAGAATTGTTCGACTGGCAACCAGGACAAATTTACTCCCTAGAGATTCGTTTATTTGACCCAGACCAAACACCTTTAAACTTTGTTTTAGCGATTAGTGAATAGTTTTTAGCAGTTACAGGTTAAGAATAGGTAAGGTTGAAAGGTACAAGGAATAATTTGTACCCTGTAACTTAGTAGACCTTTAAAAGGTGCAACTGCAATCTGTGGAAACTTTACGACGACGATCTATACCTGTAGTCGGGAAAATCTGGCAGCGCCTAGGAAATATGCCTCTACCACCAACAGAGGAATCTATCCTACTGCGGATCTTTGTCCAGGGCTTGGTAGCTGTAGGTGTTATCGCTACAGATGTGGCTGCGGATACCCAATTAAGTTTGTGGGCAATACCCTTAAGCTGTGTCGGTGCTATTTGGAGTTGGTATCGACGGCGTAAGCGCAATGTCATGGTGAAGTTTTTCCTTGCCATAGGTATGTTACTAGCTATGGCTAGTTTTTTTGGGAACTTATTCTCCAGTTTGAATGATACCCGCCTCGTACTAGCTGAGTTATTGATTCAACTACAAGTCCTTCACAGCTTTGATTTACCTCGGCGTAAAGATTTAGGCTATTCCATGGTGATTGGTTTAATTCTGTTGGGGGTAGCTGGTACTGTTTCGCAAACTTTGGCTTTTGCGCCTCTGTTGTTACTTTTTTTAGTCTTGGCTCTACCTGTTTTAGTTTTAGATTATCGTTCTCGTTTGGGGTTGGTTACAGAAAAAAAGAGGAGAAAAAACTCTAGCAGAGAGAATTTAGAGGAAGGGGATAATCAACTTTCTCTTTCTCGTCTTAAATCTTCCCTTTTTGTTATTCTTTCTCCCCAACGTTGGCTGTTTTTCTTAGGAACTATTTTGGTTTTAGGATTAACTATCTTTCTGTTGATGCCTCGGTTTCCCGGCTATCAACTCCAAAGCTTTCCTGTTAGTGCGCCCGTAGATTTGGATAACCAAAGTTTTGAGCAGCAAAATCAGGGTATTGTCAATCCTGGTTATGGCAACCAAGAAAATGGTGAGGCCGAAGGTAGGGGTAGTGGGGAAACCGAAGGGCCAGGAGAAGTTGACGACACTTTTTACTATGGCTTTAATAGTCAGATCAATCAAAATCTCCGAGGGGAAATGACTCCCAAGGTGGTTTTGCGGATACGTTCCCAAGCACCAGGTTTTTGGCGTGTAATGGCCTTTGATCGCTACACTGGCAAAGGATGGCAGATTTCTCGCGAAGATAAGTTAATTCAAATTGAACGCCCTAGTTGGTCTTATCAATTTTACCTGTCTCCTCCTCGTACCACAGCACCCACTAAACAGGTAATTCAAAGTTATACAACAGTTGCAGAGTTACCGAATATTATTCCGGCTTTAAGTTATCCTAAGCAACTTTATTTTCCCGCTAAACAAGTTGCTGTAGATTTAGAAGGGAGTTTGCGATCGCCCCTGGGGTTGTTAGAAGGATTGACTTATACGGTAATTTCAGAAGTACCGATTCGCGATCGCACTTTATTAAGGAAAGCTTCTGAAGAATATCCAGAGAAGGTTGAGGAGTATTATTTACAAATTCCGCCAGAAATCCTCACTAAGGTGAAGCAGCGTACAGAGGAACTCTTGGCTAAGTCCCCTAACCCCCTAACTTCCAGTTACGAAAAAGCGCTCCATCTGGCCCAAGCTGTTAAGCAAAATTATGAGGTCAAAACTGATTTACCTTTTTTTGATGAAGATGAAGATTTAGTGGAGGCTTTTCTCTTTCGTCATCAAGGGGGCTACCCAGATCATTTTGCTACGGCATATACGATGATGCTTCGCTCGGTAGGTATACCTGCCCGATTGGAAGTAGGTTTCGCTACCGGAGAGTTTAATCCTTTTACTGGGCTTTATGTGGTCAAAAATACAGATGCCCATGCTTTAACAGAAGTTTACTTTGGTGATTATGGTTGGTATGCTTTTGACCCAATTCCTGGTCATGAAATCATCCCTCCTTCGGTAGAAGAAGTGGAAACTTTTGGCGCATTACAGCAGTTTTGGCGTTGGCTTGCTGGTTGGTTGCCTTCCCCGGTTAGCAACTTTTTTGGGGAACTTTGGCAACAAGTTATTGCTAGGATAGTTCGCTCAATTGCTTGGCTGTGGCGATTTTTCTCTAGTAGTTGGGTGGGCTTATTTACAGGTATTATGACAGCTATTGGCTTTAGTTTCCTGGCTTGGTTAAGTTGGAATCAACTGCAAGCCTGGGCGCAGCGTCGTTGGTTAGCGAAGTTAGCACCGATGGAAAGGTTATATCAGCAGATGCTAACGTTAGCTACGGAGCAAGGATATCCTAAAAGTCCGGCTCAAACACCTTTGGAATATGCCCAAGATATACAGGGAAATTGGCAAGGTGCTAGGACTGAGATTGTTGAAGAGATTTGCCAAGGCTATGTCGGGTGGCGTTATGGCGATAAATCCCAAAATTTTCCCTATTTACAAGGGCAGTTGCAAGCATTGCGGCGTAGTTTGAGAAGAATTAATTAGGTACAGCAATTCCCCACGGTTTGTCAATTACACTGTTCCCGATATCTGCAAAATGTTCAATTAGTTTTGTCTAAGTACTTATTATTCCTCAACTAAAAAGTTATTTTGCTCCAAATCCCGGCGTAGTTGAGAATAATAAATGGGGTTAATAACAAAATATTCTTGGTAGCGTTGGAGCAACCCTTCTTGTTGCAAGCGTTGTATCGATATTAAAATATCTGAACTATTTTCCCCTAAACTAGTAGCAAGGTCAGGGATAGTAAGTTGTTCGTGTAAAGCCAAAGAATAGAGAAGGTAGCGATCACTCATTGCTAACTTTGGTAATTTTGGTAGTAGGGCTTGTTGTTGTATTAAAGGTATCAAAGATAAAGGGCTAGTTTCTTTCTCTAGCTCTTTTTCATGGCCTAAAGAACGCAACCACAATTCCCCAGCAACTTGGCTTAATCCTGAAGAAATTTCTGCCAAATTCTCAAAGTATTCTTGTTCCTCATCTTGAGTAATTTCCATACTAGCTCTCACTGGTTCTAACCAAGCTTTAATCGCCTCACCACTTAACTTTGGTAAAGGAAAAGTTTGACAAAACCTCCCTTGAATTCCCTTTGCCTGAATTAAATATTGCCAAGCCCAAGAATGACAACCAATCAGCCAAAAACTATCTGGATGGTTAAAAACAGCTTCTCCTAGCTTGTTGATAATTTCTAAAGAACCAATGCAGCGCAAAAAACTTTGAGATAAGCGAGGCAAAATAACTAATTGCCGTTCCGGAACTTCTTTTAGTTCGGCTTTAAGTTGTTGTATTCTTTTTTGTACTTGGCAAGAAGGAGAACTTAATAACCATCTCTGGGATAAGGAAGAGGGATTTTTCTTACTTAATAATACCTCTTCCAAAATGCTCTCCAGAGGTTCTCCCGCACTAGCTAAAATAACTAAACTATTAGGAGCATTGGGTTCATCTTGCCAACGAGCGATCGCACTATTTAAGGCTTCTTTTAATGCTTCTGTATAAGTTTGAGGGGGTCTTAATTCAGCTAACTTACAACTCAGCTTTTCCTTAGTTTGGGGAGAAAGTTCTTGTAAGGATAATTCTGGCTCAGGGGTTTGTGGAGTAGTCTGAGTTAGGAGAACTTTTAGCTTTTCTAATACCAATTTTCTTTATTCTTCAAAAAAGATAAATTTAATCTGATTTTTCGTAAGAACCAATGTAGATTTAGACCGTTATCGATAAGCCTATTAAGGGCTAAGCTTTCGTCCTCTGGGTTTCCGTTAACGGTGTTATCAACAGTTTTTCCTAGTTTTTAAAATACTAACCCGGAACGTAAAGCTAGCACAGCAGCTTGAGTACGATCATCTGCACAGAGTTTATTAAGGAGGTTACGAACATGGGTTTTCACTGTACCTACAGTAATATAGAGCTTTTTGGAAATTTCATCATTACTGTGGCCAGCTACAATCAGTTCTAAAACATCAAGTTCTCGTTTCGTTAAAGGATAAGTCTCTAAAATTCTCTCGCGATCCGCTTCGACTGAAGCAATAATGGTAGTTTTATTGCCGGAAGGAGAATAAGTACGAGGCAATTTTTGCTGTGCCTGTTTCAAAACCACTTTAGCGATCGCCGGATCAATCCAGGAGTCCCCACTATTGGTAACTCTAATCGCTTCAACTAAATTTTCAAAGTAGATATCCTTAACGCTATAAGAATCTGCCCCAGCAGCAAAAGCAGCCAAAACTTCGTTTTCTTTATTATTCATAGTCAGAACCAAAATTTTTGTTTCTGTTTCTATTTCTGGGGCTTGCATTTGATATTGCCTAAGCTGTTGAGTTAGTTCAATGCCATCCATAATCGGCAAACCAATATCGACAACAGCAACGTCTGGAGATGTAGCTTTAAGAACCTCCAAACCTTTCTTACCATCGGCTGCTTCCCCTACTACTTGAATGTCTTTATATTGTTCTAGGGCAGCACGTAAACCTACTCTAGTAAGATGATGATCTTCTACCAATGCCACGCGAATTGCATTCATGATTTTCTACTTTTTAGCTCCATCGCATTACTAAATATTATAAATTCACTCCCCTTTCTCTTGGATGGTTAGTGTAGCTCGGTAAATATATTCAAGGTTATAAATTTCTGAGAATAAGGGTTTAATAATCTCTTCCTTAAAGACTATTGCTTAAGGACTAGGGGGGACAAGTAATTAGTAATAACTAATAAGTAACTAAGTAATAAGTTAATAAAAACAAGCCCTTAGTAATACTTTTGCTGTCTGGTGAGAAAAGTTTATTTTTAGGCTTTATCTATCCCAAGGTAGTAGTGTACTTTTAAATACAATTCCTCTAGTGCAACTTATATCTATGTCCTCAGTTCAAAGATAAGCTCAAGCTATCAATAAACTAATTTGAATCATTAACTGTCATAGCCTTAATTCTCCAGCCATCTTCCTGTCGCAGAAAATTGTAGCGAACCCGAAAGTCTTTTTCATAGGATTTTGTTTCGTTGCGCTGCCCTTGCTGATAAAAATCTGCTGCTTCAGTAACTATCGCTTCAACACTAGTTTGA
Source organism: uncultured cyanobacterium (assembly GCA_963793425.1). GTDB lineage: Bacteria > Cyanobacteriota > Cyanobacteriia > Cyanobacteriales > CAWCAG01 > CAWCAG01. The sequence goes on from CAWCAG010000007.1 coordinate 387,708, forward strand.
TTAGGATCAGTCTCGCTTGCTGTGGCTGATTGTACTTCTATCTTTTCGTGCTTATACTTCCAATAGGCATTATTGTTTTTGAGACTTTGGACAGTACCACGCCATTGAGATAAAAGGGGTTCAGCCAAAACATTAGTTAGTTTATCTCCCAAATATTCCGAGCCGGTAGCTTGAGACTTAGTAGCTAGCCAGTTACTAATAAGCTGGCGGGCTGCTTCAGAGGATAACGCCCCTTCCGTTGATACATCTAGCTGAGTACCAGGAGAAGGAATTTCTACAGGGGGTTTGTTTAATTCAATGGCTAAACTTTCTTCGGCTGGTTGATTTACACCGAAAAGGCTGTTTAAAGTCGTTCGCAGCCATTTATAAGTTCCGAGCAAAAGGAATATAGCCACTCCTAGCCCTAAAAGCCCAACGATGGCGAGGAAAATCAAACGACTCAGCTTCGGAGAAGAGGATTTGCTGCCTAAAGTATTGCTACTATCTGGTTTCAACGTACCATTGCTAGGGTTCAGAAAGGAACTAGCAGGTTGTTCGTGAGAAGTTTTTTTGCGCCGCGATCGCCGCTCTTCTGGGGCTACATATTCATTAGCTCCTCCATTCAAGGTTGATATGCCAATACCAGGAGTATTTCTAGCTGCTTCAGAGCCTCGTTCTACTGTAATGGTTGAAGCGCTGCCCCTAGACTTAGAGATACCTTCTCCCCCTTGGCTTCCCACTGCACTATTTTCTTGAGTAGCAAAAGAATTACTGGCAACTGAGGTGTGAGCAGTTTGAGAATCCACCACTGCCCATTGACTAGCATCTTCTGTTTCGGCAGGAAGCTTTTCTAAGTAACTTTGTACTTGCTCGTCGGCAAAGTAGTCTTTTAAAGCAACCCTCTGTTGAGCTAAATCCCGGAAGTGGGGAAATACTTCTGAATGCAACCAGTTTTCCCCATAAAGACATAATCCTGGTAAAAGGTCTGGCGCTCCTTGGGAATGTTCACGAATAAAAGCTAAAGGTTCATATTCCTGGCTTAATTCTAGGGCCCGGCTTGCTTCTTCTGTTTGCCCCAGGAGGAGAGCGCAGACAGCTTGTTCTAAATGAACGTCTTGCCGCTTCCCTAAGCGAATTAACATTACTTTGGCTCTAGCTACCAAGGCAGGACGGCGTTGAGCAAATCCCCTGGCTAATAAAGCATAGACAGCCAAATAAGTAGACACAGCAGAAGGTCTTTTTGCTTCTGCTTCAAATAATTCTTGTTGCTCTGCTACGGTTAAATAGCCTCTAAGCTGCTGAATAAAGCGCAGGAAGTCATCTATACTCAAACCTGATTGATCGTTGGCTGGGCCATCTATACCACCCCGCTCAGCTAACATTTCCCGTAGTAGTATCAACCCTTGCTGCCTTTCTGGGGTATTTTTTAGGGGTAAGGCCAACAATTCTAAAACGCGATAGGGTCTAAGCTTGTAAAGATCCGCTTGAATTTCTCCCCTAATTCCAGGAAATAGCCCTTCTCGCAAGAGCAAATCTTGTCCTGTTTGCCCCGAAATCGAAGCGTTTTCATATTCTTTCTGCTGCCAGTGTTCTCTACCCAACTCCAAACAGGCTAAAGCTAGGGTCAATACGAGATCAGCTCTAACTAGTTTAGGATCTCCCAACAGCCCTTTATCAAGACTGATACCGTCTTTTTTGGTTAAATAGGGGTGGCCCAATTTTAAGACTAACTCGTATTCTCCTAATTCTTGGAGTATCAATACAGAACCAATAAACTGCTCTGCATCAATCTCAATCCAAGGGGTATGGGGGTCTAGTTCACTATTCTCTGCCTTGCCTGTCTCTTCTAAAGGCAAATCTATTTGCCCTTCAGAATTTGATTCATAAGTCTTAGCCAAAAAGCTAGCATCATATTCAGAACGCTGCTCTGGATCAGACAAAACCCCATAGGCTTCGTCAAGTAATTGTTTACGTGCGGCGATCGCCGCATCGCTATATTCTCGACGCGGCAGTTGTAAAGCCCGGTCTTGATATGCCTGACTTAGTTGTTCGGCTGTGGCCTGAATCGGCACGCCCAGTATTCTATAATAATCGAGCGGTATTCGCACGGTTTGCTTCCCCAGGACGCTAGCTACTGAAATTGACCTTGATAAAACCCCAATTTGCCTTCAGTTATCTAGTTATTATTGTTTCTTTTGCACGATTCTAACTCAAGAGCAACCTATTTAAGATAAATATTTACTGGAAATTCCCTAAAGGTAATTGAAAAATTTAGCATTTTTCTTAGGTTTTCAGTTTAATCTTAAAATGTCAATGCTGTGTTACTTAGGTCTAATATGACAATCACAGCTTGCTTGGGATTTAAGTTGAGTGACAAAATAGCTCAACTAAACCCTTTTGCCCAATTCCTCTCGCAACTGCTGTAAGGATACAACAAACTTTATGGTCTTAGAACGCACTTTACCCGAATTTCACGCCACCTCCGCTCAAATTGACAGAGAAGTTGGATTGCTTCTCTATGAAGATATGGTACTCGGCCGTTTATTTGAAGACAAATGTGCTGAGATGTATTATCGAGGCAAAATGTTCGGTTTTGTCCATCTTTACAATGGTCAAGAGGCCGTATCCACTGGGGTTATTCAAGCTATGCGCCCCGGAGAAGATTATGTCTGTAGCACTTATCGAGATCATGTCCATGCCCTTAGTTGTGGAGTTCCTCCCAAGGAAGTTATGGCAGAATTATTTGGCAAGGCTACAGGCTGTAGTAAAGGGCGTGGTGGCTCGATGCATATGTTTTCTCAAGAACACCGCCTTTTAGGAGGATTTGCTTTTGTAGCTGAAGGTATTCCTGTCGCGACGGGGGCCGCACTACAATCAAAGTACCGCCGGGAGGCTTTAGGAGATGAAAATGCTGACCAGGTAACAGCTTGCTTTTTTGGGGATGGAGCAGCTAATAATGGTCAATTTTTTGAATGTCTTAATATGGCAGCCCTTTGGAAGTTACCCATTCTTTTTGTGGTGGAGAATAATAAATGGGCTATTGGTATGGCCCATGAGAGAGCGACTTCTCAACCCGAAATTTATCGCAAGGCTGAAAGCTTCAATATGCACGGGGTTGAAGTAGATGGTATGGATGTTTTAGCAGTTCATACCGTAGCTAAAGAAGCTGTAGCCAGGGCTAGAGCAGGTGAAGGCCCTACCTTGATTGAAGCTTTGACCTATCGTTTTCGGGGTCACTCTTTGGCTGATCCTGACGAACTACGGCCCCAAGAAGAAAAACAAACTTGGTTAGCACGAGATCCGATTAAAAAGTTAAACGCTTACTTAGTTGAGCAGAATTTAGCAGATAGCAGAGGAGCTTAAAGCGATTGATAAAAAGATTCAAACCCGAATTGAAGAAGCTGTTAAATTTGCTCAGGATAGCCCAGAGCCAAATCCTAGTGAGTTAAGACGGTTTATTTTCGCTGAGGATCAATAGTTTGGAGAGGGGCATTTAACTCAAAGCCTCTACTACGCAGTAGAGGCTTTGATTGATTGTTATGTATCGGCATATGTTGAGGAGTATTGGAAGTGAACCCTTCGTTTGCTCATGTGTTCAGTTACCCTAACACCCTGATGCTAAGTGCTAGCAATTTATGCTCTATCAGCTATTTGTGGGACTCTTTTGCCCTAGAGTTACCTAACGAGAAACAGCGAGAGAATCATTTCCTTTTTGATTGTTGTCCCAGTTAGAATCAGAAGGGGCAATATGATATTTAACCAAGTCAGCTAAGTCTTCTAGCTGGCAAATGGCTTCGGCTCCTTCCAATTTCATTAGCTCTCGGTCATCCCGCATTTCCGTCCAGGTGATGCCATAATCTGAGACTAAAAAACGGATGAGATGATTTTGTCCTAAGCTCACCATAAAAGAAGCGCTGTTCATTTGACTCCCGCAGGTATAGCAAGAAGCGAGATAGCCGCGATTTTCCAAAACAATAGCCATAGCTTGGAGATTCATTACCAAGTCTTTGACAAAAAGACGATGTTGTTGTGCAAGTCGTAAAAACACTTTTTTCCTCCAACCAAAAGATATGTTTAGACATTTTAATACTTTCTTAAGGCTTTTCTTTTTTCCCCTAGTGTTACACTCCAATCTTGAAAATAATCAAGCTTAAGAAAATAATTAATTGTCTACTGCGCATCAGGTTATCCTAGCCTCAATAAAATGCCCAGTATAAGCAACTACATTTGGCAAAAACTAGCCTGATACAAACCTGAATATTCCTTAAATAAATCTGTCTAGAGGTATAACTATTAGCAAATTTATTTCTTTATGGGCTTCAGGCAGAAAGCTTTAGCAACTAAGCTATGGCTAAGCGCTACTTTCTAGTATTACCTCAATATTCATTATTAGGTGTTGTAAAAAGGAATTTTTAGACAAAAGATTAATTACTTTTACTTATTAATTACCTTTAAATAGTTAATTTATCTAGAACTACTTTTGTCGAGACAATGTGTTTCTCTAAACCTAATTGTTGGGGTTCAAGTCCTAAAGCTAAACCAATCAACTGAGGTAAATGAAGGACTGGTAGGCCTAAAGAGCGTCCTATGACTTTTTCTACCTCTGGTTGGCGAGAATCGAGATTAAGATGACAAAGAGGGCAAGGAGTTACTAAACAGTCAGCCCCACCATCAATAGCCTCTTGGATATGTTTGCCAGCCATTTGGAAAGATTGTTCTGGGGCATAGCTAGAAATAGGCCAACCACAGCATTGAGTACGACCTGAATAGTAGACAGGAGTAGCTCCCACTGTACGGAAGACATTTTCTAAAGATTCTGGCTGAAGAGGATCGTCGTAGGGTAGAGATTTTTGAGCGCGGAGTAAATAGCAGCCATAAAAAGCCGCACATTTCAAGCCAGAAAGGGAACGCCTAACCTTGGCTTTTAGTTTATCAAGACCATAATCGCCTACAATTGCCCAAAGAAGATGTTTTACTTCTGTAGAACCTTGATAAGGTGAACAGCCTTCTTTTTTCAATAAGCCATTAACCTGTTCTAAGTAAACAGGATTATTTGCTTGGGCTTCTTTTAAGCGTTCATCCACATGACCAATAACTCCTTGACAAGTGCTGCAATGGGTTAAAAGAGGAAGATTTTCTGCTTCAGCCAGGGCAATATTACGAGCATTAACGGTATCTTCTAGTAATTGGGAATCTTCTTTGTAGGTTCCCGATCCACAACAAGCGCCCTTTTTTAATTCAATGAGTTCAATATCTAAAGCTTTCGCTAAGGCTGAAGTAGATAAATAAAGCTCCTTACAAGCCCCTTGAGCCACACAGCCCGGAAAATAAGCATAGCGCAAAGCTTTTTCTGTCGTGATCGTCATAGCCCTTGTATCCTTTTCAAATCCCTAACTCGCTATTATTCTATATCGGTGAGGATAAGTGATGAGCAGAAAACAATTATCCATTAGCAACTAGCGACTAGCAACTAGCTATTAGCCAAGTATGCCAATTATCTGTGCGACCACAAAAAAGCTTAGGGAGTACCGCTTTCCGATAAGATGAAAAATACTTACAAAATCTCTATTCACTCAAGTCAATTCCGGCAAGTAGGTTGAACAAAACTTATGAATCAAGAAATTTTCTCTCAAGTGCAAACAATTGTTACAGAACAATTAGAAGTTGAAGCTGATAAAGTGACTCCTGAAGCTAGCTTCGCTAACGATTTAGGAGCAGATTCCCTAGATACTGTAGAGCTAGTCATGGCTTTAGAGGAAGAATTTGACATTGAAATTCCTGACGAAGCAGCAGAACAAATTGCTACAGTCAAAAACGCTGTGGATTATATTAGCGATAAGGTAGTTACCTCAGCTTAAAAATACTCAAATGAGACGCTCTTAGTGTGTTTTGAGCGAACAAAACAATTTTGAGAAAATGTTCTCTCAGGACGGGATTTATCTTAATACCCGTCCACCACAAGAGTAATGTAATGGCTCAAATAGCCTCACTAAGTTGAGGATCTCAGCAATTAGCAATTAGCATTTAGCAATTAGCATTTAGCAAAAAGTCTTTCATCATTCTCTAGCCTCATGACAAATTTACAACTAAAACGGGTTGTTATAACTGGCCTCGGAGCAGTTACTCCCTTGGGAAATAGCCTCAATGAATACTGGGAAGGTTTATTAAGTGGACGTAGCGGCATCGCTCCGATTAGCCTCTTTGATGCTTCTCGCCATGCTTGTCAGATTGCTGGAGAGGTTAAAGGTTTTGATCCTCACGATTATGTTAGCCGTAAAGAGGCTAAGCGTATGGATCGCTTCGCTCAATTCGCGATCGCAGCAAGCAAACAGACTTTAGAAGATGCCAAATTTGAGATTAATGACCTCAATGCTGAACAAGTAGGTATCATCATTGGTACTGGTGTAGGGGGGCTTAAAGTTCTTGAAGACCAGCAAGAAATATACCTCAGTAGAGGGCCTTCTCGTTGTAGTCCTTTTATGATCCCTATGATGATTAGTAACATGGCGGCAGGGTTGGCAGCTATTCATACGGGGGCAAAAGGGCCTAATTCCTGTACTGTGACTGCCTGTGCTGCTGGTTCCCATGCCGTAGGAGATGCCTTTCGCTTAGTTCAGAGGGGTTATGCCCAAGCCATGATTTGTGGTGGTACAGAAGCTGCTGTCACCCCTCTTGGGTTAGCTGGTTTTGCCTCAGCAAGGGCCCTTTCTACCCGTAATGATAATCCTACTTGTGCTAGTCGTCCTTTTGATAAAGATAGGGATGGTTTTGTGATGGGAGAAGGTGCAGGTATATTACTTCTAGAAGAGCTTGAACACGCTTTAAGCCGAGGAGCCAAAATTTATGGGGAAATTATTGGCTATGGTATGACCTGTGATGCCTATCATATGACTGCTCCAGTCCCTGGGGGTGAGGGGGCAACTAGGGCCATACAGTTAGCCCTTAAAGATGGGGGCATTAGTCCAGAGCAAGTAAGTTATATTAATGCTCACGGCACAAGCACTCCCGCCAATGATCCCACAGAAACTAAGGCAATTAAAAAAGCTTTAGGAGAAAGCGCTTACAAAATAGCGATCAGTTCCACAAAATCTATGACAGGACATCTTTTAGGGGGGTCTGGAGGTATAGAAGCGGTAGCTACAGCTATGGCAATGGCTAATGACAAAATCCCACCAACCATTAACCTCGATAGCCCTGATCCTGACTGCGATTTAGATTACGTTCCTCACACTCACAGAGAGCAACAAGTAGCAGTTGCCCTTTCTAACTCCTTTGGTTTTGGTGGCCATAACGTAACCTTAGCCTTCAAAAAATATATTTAACTCTTAATCATCAATCGTTGATATCTCCCTTGCTCATCGATCCCTATCAATGGGATGATGAGTAACAGCCTTGGGGCAATTTTTAGCCATCAAGTTAAATTCTCACAAATTCTTTTACCTTAGTTCACCTTAATAGAATCAATATGGTCGTTGCTAGCCAATCACTCGAAGAACTTTGCATCAATTCAATCCGCTTTCTAGCAATTGATGCTGTAGAAAAGGCAAATTCTGGTCATCCAGGGTTACCTATGGGCGCTGCTCCCATGGCTTTTGTCCTTTGGGATCGCTTCATGAAATTTAATCCCAAAAATGATGCCTGGTTCAACCGCGATCGCTTCGTTCTTTCTGCGGGTCACGGTTGTATGTTGCAATACGCTTTATTATATCTTACTGGTTATGATGGCGTAAGCATTGAAGACATCAAGCAATTTCGTCAGTGGGAATCAAAGACTCCTGGGCATCCAGAAAACTTTATGACCGAAGGGGTAGAAATTACTACTGGACCTTTGGGTCAAGGGGTAGCTAATGCTGTCGGTTTAGCTGTAGCAGAAGCTCATTTAGCTGCAAAGTACAACAAGCCTGATAGTAAGATTGTAGACCACTACACCTATGTAATTATGGGTGATGGCTGCAACATGGAAGGAGTATCAGGAGAAGCTTGTTCCTTAGCTGGGCATTGGGGCTTAGGCAAGTTAATCGCTTTTTATGATGATAACCATATTTCTATTGATGGTTCTACAGATTTAGCCTTCACTGAAGATGTCAGTAAGCGTTATGAAGCCTATGGTTGGCACGTACAACACGTTGAAGATGGTAATTCAGATTTAGAAGCCATTGCTGAGGCTATTGAAGCAGCTAAAGCGGTTACTGATAAGCCTTCTTTAATTAAAGTAACCACCACTATTGGTTTTGGCTCTCCTAACAAAGCTAACACCCACGGCGTACACGGTGCTGCTTTAGGGGGAGACGAAGTAGCAGCGACACGGAAACACTTAGGTTGGGATCACGAGCCTTTTGTTGTCCCTGATGATGCTCTCAATCACTTCCGCAAAGCTGTAGAGCGGGGTGAATCTGCTGAAGCTGAATGGAATCAAACTTGGGCAGAATACAAGAAAAAGTATGCTGAAGAAGCTAAAGAGTTTGAGAAAATTGTCCTCAATGGGGAATTACCTGATGGTTGGGCTGATGCTTTACCTACCTTTACTCCTGAAGATAAAGCCGTAGCTACCCGTAAGCATTCCAACGCTTGCATTAACGCTTTAGCTCCAGTTTTGACTAACCTCATTGGGGGATCTGCTGATTTGGCCCCCTCTAACCTCACCTTAATGGACGTATCGGGAGATTTCCAAAAAGGGCAGTACGAAAATCGCAATGTGCGCTTTGGGGTCAGAGAACATGGTATGGGGGCAATTTGTAATGGCCTTGCCCTCCATGACTCTGGTTTAATTGCCTACGGTGCTACATTCTTAATCTTCACCGATTATATGCGAGCAGCCATTCGTTTATCAGCCCTTTCCCAAACTGGGGCTATTTGGGTTATGACCCACGACTCCATCGCTTTAGGAGAAGATGGCCCCACTCACCAACCAGTAGAAACTATTGCTTCTTTACGGGCAATTCCTGATTTAGTGGTAATTCGTCCTGCTGATGGTAACGAAACCTCTGGTGCTTATAAAATTGCCGTAGAAAATCGTCATCGTCCTACATTAATGGCCTTTACTCGCCAAGGTTTACCTAACTTGGCTGGTACTTCCATTGAAAATACGGCTAAGGGAGCCTATACTTTGGTTGAATGTGATGCTCCTGAGATTATTCTTATTGGTACTGGTAGTGAAGTACATCTTTGTGTAGATGCAGCGAAGAAGCTGAAGGGTGAAGGCAAGAAGGTACGGGTAGTTTCTATGCCTAGTTGGGAACTATTTGAAGAGCAAGATGATTCTTACAAGGAATCTGTGCTGCCTAAAGCTGTTACCAAACGTTTAGCCGTAGAAGCCGGAATTAAGTTTGGTTGGGAACGCTACGTTGGTTTTGAAGGGGATACGATTACCGTTGATACCTTCGGTGTATCTTCTCCTGGTGGTTTAGCGATGGAGAAGTTTGGTTTTACGGTTGATAATGTCGTAGCTAAAGCTAAGGCTCTCTAAAATAAGCAAAAGTTTGGTTAATTTTTAAGGTGGGGACACGACTTAGGTTGTGTCCCTTAATTTATTGAGATTGTAAATATTGAAGAAACTCTTTTAATTCTTGGTCAGTTAAAGAAGTGCGAGTTCGCTTACCGTAGGTTTGTAGCAAATGATCTACCCCTTCCTTTTTTCCCCAGTTTAAGCGTTTCATTTCAATATCAGTTTGAATGATCACATCTGACATATCAATGGGGTTAATTGCTGCTGGTTTGGTAAATGATTCTTGAGGTGGGGCAGGTACAATTTCTTCTGGTAATGTTTCAGTTGTTACAGAAAAATCAGGAGCCTTTTGAAGGGATTCTGAAGTAATCGATTCGGGAATTGTCGATTGGGAATTGGCATGATGAAAAGTAAATTCTTCAACTTTTGCTGCTTTCGTGGGGGTTGGAGTTGAGGCAGAAAAGTTATTTTGAGGCTGGCTTAATTCAATTTGTGGCTTTGAATCAAAGTTGTCTGTCGAAGTTGAAGTTGAAGTATCAAAGTCAATACCAAGGGCAGCAAAAGCCCTCTCTCTAGCTTTATCTTCTGCTTTTTCGATGGTTTCAGCAGCAGCTAACCCACTAGCTAAAGTAATCCCTTGATCTTGGATCAAGACTCGTACTAGATACTGTCCCCGATCAACGGTGACGAATTCACTGAGGAAACTGCCTTGGGGATAGTGAATGCGGAATTGAGTAAACATAAGCCTATGATATCAATTATCAGTTATCATTTGCGGGGTTTTCTCAAATTAACTGAATCTATGCCAATTTCTTTTCTGTGAGTTTAACGCCAACTCTTTAAAATAAAAGCAAATTGACAGATTGAATTACCACAGATTCAATCTGTCAATCTTGGGCTGAATTTATTTACCAGCCTTGGTCAGCCTTGTCTAAAACATAAGCTGCCACGTTTTCAATTTGTTCTGCACTCAACTTACCCCGGAAAGCTGGCATAGCCATTTTGCCATTGGTGACTTGTGTGATAATTGCCTCTTCGGAGTACATACCGTATTTTTCTAAGTCGCCTTTGTTGAGGGTTTTAGCGCCGTTAATGACATTTCTGCCCCCCATATGACAAGCTGCACAGTTGGCACTGAATATTTGAGCCCCCTTAGCTGCATCCCCAGCATAGGCAGGATTTGCCCAGGCTAGGCAAAATAGGGCGACCCCTAGCCAAATAAATGATAAAACTTTCTTCAAAAGTGCTTTCCTCTCTTTGATATAGGTCATATTTCCATTTTTGCCAAAGTGGATATGAGAGTCAAAAGACAGGCTGTCATACTTGTAAGCTAGAAGCAGAATCATTACAACAAACGTAACTGAGTTTTCTGGGATTTAACTCCTAGGGTAACTTCTTCTTCAAAAATACTTTCTAAATCATTATTCATCAAAAGTTGTGCTGCTTCCACCATATCTGTGGCAATATCTTTTAAATCTTCTCGATTGGTTAAATAAGTTTGCAACGCTGCTAAAGGATCTAAACTATTGCCTTCTCCTAATTCTGGAACGCGAGGACGGGCTAATTGACTAACTAATTCGGGACGAATTGTATAACTGTGTGCTTCTTCTAAGGCTGCGTGTAAAGAGGAAGTATTAATTAAGTCTAATTGTTCAGAACGGAGTCGGTAAATTAGTCTTACTACTGCTTGAGAAATTTTGTTTTTACCAATAACTTCTACAATAGCGGTTTCGGGATCTTCTGCTTGAGAAACATCTACATCAATGGTACAAAAATCTCGCACTTTTAAAGGGCAAAATTGCCAATCAACTTGCCCTTTTTTGATTTCAATAAATATGTAACCTTTGTCTTCTTTTTCCTCAGAAAAATCCACCCTTTCAATACTACCAGGATAAACAATGGGAGGATTATTGGACTTATTTAAGTTTTGGTGTTTGTGGACATGACCCAAGGCCACATAATCAAATTCAGGACGAGTTAGCAAGGAAATAGGCAAAGTAAAACCTTTACCTACTGCTAAGAAACGTTCTGCCCCCAAATTTGCTCTGTCTGCCATTAAATGCCCTAACAAAATGGTTGGCAATTGTGGATCTAGACGGCGAATTTCCCCTTCTAAAACAGGTTCGAGGCGTTTGATTAATAACTCATTAACCTCTGCTAAAGATAGTCCTTCGGTTTCTGGGCGAGTGATTAATGTAGAACGAGTTAACCAAGGTAAAGTAATAATTTGAATTGCCCCATGAGGGGTATCAATGCGATGGGTTTTGATACTATCCCCAACCACAAATCCTGGTACACCCAAGGTACGATAAATACATAAACTTGCCCCGCCATTTCCTTGGGAATGTTGGTCATGGTTTCCTACTAATAAAACCGTAGGAATTTGGGCATCTGCTAAGCGGCGAAATTGTCTGGCAAAAGCTTCTTGAACATAAGGAGGAGGAGTTGCATCAGGGAAAGCATCTCCTCCGAATAATACCAAATCAACTGACTCATCAATTGCCCGATCTAAACATTTGCTTAAGGTAGAAATAAAATCTTCTAACCTGGTGTTTAAACCCGTTTCTGGGTTGACTTTTCCTTGGGAAAAACTGCTTCCCATGTGAATGTCTGATAAGTGCAGAATTTTGATCATTACTTAAGAATTAAGGGAGAGAGTAGGGGCAACCTGTTTTCCAAATATTGTTAACAAATCAGGGTTTAAATTGGGTCGCCCTTAATAGGGAATAGGGAGTGGGAAGCGGCTAGAAAAGTTGCTTAAAAAATATGAATTCCGCTACCCATTTGATAACCTCCTTGCCAAAAATCTGTCCCTTCGTTTTCTTCAGGTTCAACTTTATTGGTTAAGGGTTGGTCGCTAATATCAGAATAACCTTCATCATGGAGAGGGTTGTAAATTAAGTCAAACTCATAAGCATAAGCCCAACTTTCTGCCCTCGTCCAATTAGCTAAGGGATTAATTTTTAGCCTTCCTTGACTATCAAGTTCCAAGATGGGCATCTTCCCTTGATTTTCTGACTGGCTGCGACGACGACTAGTAATCCAAGCTTGGGTATTTAGTTCTTGCAAAGCTTGTTGTAAAGGTCTAACCCTAGTTAAGCGGATGAATTTATCCAGATTCTTTTCCCAGAGGTTTTTCCCGTACTTAGCCGCAAAATCTACTGCAGAATCTACCCCCGCCATCTGATTGACTTGCAAGTCTAAGCCATAAAGAGACTTAGCTTGTTTAACCAGTTGTAGGGTTTCTGAGAAGTGGTGCAAAGTATCCACAAATAACACAGTTACAGGGAGTTCGGGACGCAAATAACGATAAAGAAGATCAGTAATGACTAGATCATCTATATCAAAGCTACTTGCTTGCACCAGTCCGGTGGGAAAAAAATTAGTAGACCACGACAAAATTTCTTTTGGATGGAGGTGTTCAAACTTGCTGTTTAATCTTTCTAAATCTAGGTCGGAAATTCTCACTGGCAGAGGTGCGGTTTGAGTCATATTACTTACCCTGAGATGGAATTGCGTTTTTCGACTTTGTAAATTTTAACTTATTCAAGACATATATTCCGAGGGGAAAACCGTAATTAAATGATAAATTGATGAACAATTAACTATGAATGATTAAGCAGGGAGATTTTTGTCAGGGTAATGTCTACCCTAGAAGTCTCAGTAAACTACAAACAAGAACTAACCTTGTGTCAGAATTAGGACTTGTTATCAAGTTTGCTTTTATGGCTATGGAAATAATTTTGTATAGTAAGCCGGGATGCCATCTTTGTGTGGGGCTGCAAGAAAAGCTAGAACAGATAGAGGATCTAAACTTTGAATTGCAAATAAGAGATATAACTACCAGCCCGGAATGGTTCGCCGCTTATCAATATGAAGTACCTGTTTTGTGTCGCTTGCATTCAGGTAAAGAAGAAATGTTACCTCGCCTTTCTCCTCGTTCCTCTGTTAAACAAGTGAAACAGATGTTACAGAAATTTTCAGGGTAATCTTGATCAAATATAGATAAAATTCTAGGATGTGAGGATTTAATGCCATGAAGTTAAGGGAGTTGTTGGGCAGAATTTCTGGGGCTGTTAAAGTAGCAGCAAATTGTCACCAAGATGTTGAAGTAAAAGGACTCTCTACTAATTCCCATGCTTGCCAAGCAGGTGATCTATTTATTGGGATGCCAGGAACAAGGGTAGATGGAGGGGAATTTTGGCAAGTGCGATCGCAACGGGGGCTGTGGCAGCTTTGATTAGTCCTCAAGCAGGAGAAAAAAAGCCTCCTGGTACAGAAGATTGTGTGGTGATAGTAGAGGATCTAGTTGCTGCTTGTGCTGCTGTGGCAGCATTTTTTTATGATAATCCTAGTCAGAAATTAAACATGGTAGGAGTTACAGGGACTAATGGCAAAACCACTACTACCCATTTAATTGAGTTTCTTCTCCATCAAGCAGAATTACCCACTGCCTTACTCGGAACTCTTTATTCTCGCTGGCCTGGTTTTTCTCAAACTGCTACCCATACAACCCCTTTTGCCGTGACATTACAAGAACAATTAGCCCAAGCCGTTGCAGCGGGTAGTGACTATGGGGTGATGGAAGTTAGTTCCCATGCTTTGTCTCAAGGCAGGGTAAAAGAATGTCATTTTGAGGTGGCTGTTTTCACTAACTTAACCCAAGACCATTTGGATTATCATCAGAATATGGAGGACTATTTTGAGGCAAAGGCTCTATTATTTAGCCAGGAATATCTCCAAAGTAAAGGAATTATCAACCTTGATGATGCTTATGGTAGGCGTTTAATTGAACGAGTTGGTAAGGGCAGAGTTTGGAGTTATAGCATCACTAACCCTGAAGCAGATTTATACACCAGTAACTTAACCTACGAACCCAACGGGGTCAAAGGGACTTTACATACTCCCCAAGGTGAAATTGCTTTTACTTCTCCTTTAGTGGGGCAATTTAACCTCGCTAATCTCCTCGCTGCGGTGGGAACTCTTTTACATTTAGATTTAGATTTAGCTAAAATCGTCGCTGCTTTACCAAATTTCCCTGGAGTACCTGGGCGTATGGAAAGGGTACAAGTTAGCCCAGATCAAGATATTAGTGTGATTGTGGATTATGCCCATACCCCTGACAGTTTAGAAAACTTAATCAAAGCAGCAAAACCTTTTATTAATGGTCAAGTAATTTGTGTTTTTGGTTGTGGAGGCGATCGCGACAGAACAAAACGCCCTTTAATGGGTAAAATTGCTGCTGAGTTAGCAGATGTAGCCGTGGTAACATCCGATAACCCCCGTACAGAAGACCCTGAAAGGATTTTAGCCGATGTCTTAGAGGGAATTCCTGCGACAAGAGAACCAATGGTAATTTGCGATCGCGCCACCGCTATTCACCAAGCAATTAAGGAAGCGAAACCAGGAGACGGGGTTCTAATTGCGGGGAAAGGTCACGAAGACTACCAAATTTTAGGGACAGAGAAAATTCATTTTGATGATAGGGAACAAGCGAGGGAAGCTTTGCAAAAGAGATAGGTTAAGCATTAGGCATTACCTACCACCTATTGGGGCAAGGTAATAGGTAACAGGTAATGACGCAATGTGCAACTTGATCGGTGGTCTATTTTAATAGACTTGAGGTATTAGCCAGGAACTTAAGTTCCTGTCAGGCTGTCGGGCTGGCGGGCTAGCGCATAATTCCCCTCTTCCCCTCCTCCCATAGACCACCAAGAAATTAATTTCTTGGCTAATATACAAAGTCCTCTAAACAGGACTAATAGCATCAAGTAACCAATTGTAGGAAAAAGATTAGACAAGATAAGCTGTCAGGTATTTAGATTGTTTTGCTAGGGTAGGGGAGTAGGGAGTAGAGAGTAGGGAGCAGTAAAGACATTGGGAAGAAATTTAGTTAAAGCCAAAAATCCCAGTTTAAATGCGTCTTAGCTTACTAGATTTAGTTGCACATCACGTTAATGGGTAATAGGTGAAAATTAGAGCTTATTTTAGTTGACTCAATAATATGTTGTTTAAATACCTAAAAGCTTGTTACTTATTACTTATTACTTATTACTTAACTTGCAATGACTGCAACTTGGACAAAAAAACACATCCTTTCCTTGGCTAACTTTTCCCCTCCGGAATACAACACCGTCTTGCAAACTGCAGCCAGTTTTCGGGAAGTACTCTCACGGCGGATGAAGAAAGTTCCTACCTTACAAGGACAAGTGGTCGCTAACCTCTTTTTTGAACCTTCTACCCGTACCCGTAGCAGCTTTGAACTTGCTGCGAAACGCCTCTCCGCCGACACTCTCAATTTTGCCCCAGGAAGTTCTTCTTTAACCAAAGGAGAAACCATTCTTGATACGGCCAAAACTTATCTGGCTATGGGGGCAAACATGATGGTAATTCGCCATCGCGAAGCAGGAGTTCCCCAAACCATCGCCGCAGAGATGGATCGTTTGGGAGTGCAAGTTGGTATCCTCAATGCTGGGGACGGACAACACGAACATCCTTCCCAAGCTTTATTAGATTTATTCACCATTTGTTGTTGTTTGGATTCTCAACAACCTCGCCTTGAACTACTAAAAGGGAAAAAGATTGCCATTGTGGGAGATATTGTTCACTCACGGGTTGCGAGATCCAACCTTTGGAGTTTAACGGCGGCGGGGGTAGAAGTACATTTAGCTGGCCCTCCTACCCTTGTTCCTAGGCTATTTGCTGATGCTGCCTACTTCGGTGGTGATTTTATTGCCCCTCAGCTACACTGGCAAATTGAACCCGCTTTGCAAAATGCAGATTTTGTGATGACTTTGCGTTTACAAAAAGAACGTATGACTCAAAACCTGTTACCCAGCTTGCGAGAATATCATCAACGCTATGGCATTACCAGGAACCGCCTGAAGTTATGCCAACCAGAAGTTAAAGTTTTGCATCCCGGCCCCACTAACCGGGGAGTAGAAATAAGTTCCGATCTTATGGATGATCCTCAATACAGCTTGATTCCTCACCAAGTTACTAGTGGCGTGGCTGTAAGGATGGCCCTTTTATATCTGATGGGAAGCGGCAGAAATCTTTGAGATAAGTAATAGTTTGGCTAAAGGCAATTTACTATTAAAATTATTGAATTTACATAACTTCAACTTAAAATTTGTCAAGTCCAGAAAGACTTCTCAAACGACGCATTTGTGTGGTTTAATAGAAAAATCAAAAAATCATACTCCCCCTCTTGTATTCAAAATTAAGCTTCAATCTCTACAACCTAGATAAACCGTTGATTAAGCCACTGTTTTACCTCAAAATCATAGCTAGCTCAAGTTCTTGGTTGCACAAATTTTGAGGCGATTTTCAAAGTTTTTTTGACAAATACGGCTTTTTGTAGTAGAGAAAATTAAATCAGCAAAAGTAGAGTAAGCGAAAAACAATAGAAGGCTACTCAATTAAACGATGAATAATGAAGTGGTTAATTCTCAATTTATACAAATTAAAGGGACAAAAATTCATTACCTGGAAACAGGAGAAACAGACGCGCCGCCTATATTATTTTTACATGGAGCCAGTTTTCGCGCTCAAACTTGGCAGGATCTTGGTAGTTTGCAACTTGTAGCGGAAAAAGGATATCGGGGGGTTGCTTTGGATTTACCAGGATATGGTGAATCAGGGGTTTTATCGGGTTCCCGTGAAGAATTTTTATTACAGTTTATTGAAGCCTTGAACCTCAAGTTACCTATAGTTATTTCCCCTTCGATGAGTGGTGGTTACAGTTTGCCTTTTTTGGTTAACCACCCCCAAAAGCTACGAGGTTTCGTTCCTGTGGCCCCTGTGGGAATTTCTCGTTATGGGGAACAACTTAAAGGTATAGAAGTACCAACTTTGGCGATTTGGGGTAGTAATGACCGGATTGTACCAGTTGCTCAAGCAGATTTTTTGGTGGAAGTTTTGGTTAATAGCAAGAAGTTAGTTTTACAAAATGCAGGCCATGCTTGTTATATGCGGGCGACGGCAGAATTTCATCAGCATTTACTGGATTTTATTGCTACTTGCTGAAATGATAAATGATATATATATCTGATTAAGATAGCTAATTTTATCCATGCTTAAGGAAATACTCCCTTTTCAAGTTGATTTAAATACAGTGGCGATCGCAGGTACTTGTTTATGGTCTTTGGCGCTGTACCTGGCTTTTGCGACAATGAGGGAGTGGATTACTCTGCAATTGGAACGCTGGTTTAATTTTGCTGAGCGATCGCTGTATACTTCAGCAGAGGAGTTTGAAAGAACTCGCCGGGCCAGAGAGTCACAAAATGCTTTTTACGCTTCTTTGTTTAGTATTTTGCCTTTTTTTGTATTGGGATGTCTGTTTAACTTTGGTGTGGAATGGAGTTTAGGCCCCAGTTGGGCTGTGAGTATGGGAATTTTGGCTTGTATGGGTTGTGGGGTTTATGAGTTAGGGCGCAGAGACGCGGAACAATGAGCAATGTAGCGACCTGTTTTCGTGGTATTTTCGCCCTTTTAATTAATCTGTGGGTAGAGTTAGTTTTATTGGGGGATTGACCCCCCAAACCCCCCAGCAGGGAAACAACTGTTTCCCTACAACCCTTCGTAACCGCTTCGCTCTTCGTGGTTATGTTTGGCTGGCTAATTTTGGGTTGTTGATCCTTGTTTTAATTAATCTGTGGGTAGAGTTAGTTTTATTGGGGGATTGACCCCCCAAACCCCCCAGCAGGGAAACAACTGTTTCCCTACAACCCTTCGTAACCGCTTCGCTCTTCGTGGTTATGTTTGGCTGGCTAATTTTGGGTTGTTAATCCTTGTTTTAATTAATCTGTGGGTAGAGTTAGTTTTATTGGGGGATTGACCCCCCAAACCCCCCAGCAGGGAAACAACTGTTTCCCTACAACCCTTCGTAACCGCTTCGCTCTTCGTGGTTATGTTTGGCTGGCTAATTTTGGGTTGTTAATCCTTGTTTTAATTAATCTGTGGGTAGAGTTAGTTTTATTGGGGGATTGACCCCCCAAACCCCCCAGCAGGGAAACAACTGTTTCCCTACAACCCTTCGTAACCGCTTCGCTCTTCGTGGTTATGTTTGGCTGGCTAATTTTGGGTTGTTAATCCTTGTTTTAATTAATCTGTGGGTAGAGTTAGTTTTATTGGGGGATTGACCCCCCAAACCCCCCAGCAGGGAAACAACTGTTTCCCTACAACCCTTCGTAACCGCTTCGCTCTTCGTGGTTATGTTTGGCTGGCTAATTTTGGGTTGTTAATCCTTGTTTTAATTAATCTGTGGGTAGAGTTAGTTTTATTGGGGGATTGACCCCCCAAACCCCCCAGCAGGGAAACAACTGTTTCCCTACAACCCTTCGTAACCGCTTCGCTCTTGGTTGGTTATGTTTGGCTGGCTAATTTTGGGTTGTTAATCCTTGTTTTAATTAATCTGTGGGTAGAGTTAGTTTTATTGGGGGATTGACCCCCCAAACCCCCCAGCAGGGAAACAACTGTTTCCCTACAACCCTTCGTAACCGCTTCGCTCTTGGTTGGTTATGTTTGGCTGGCTAATTTTGGGTTGTTAATCCTTGTTTTAATTAATCTGTGGGTAGCAATTAGTTTTATTGGGGGATTGACCCCCCAAACCCCCCAGCAAGGAAACAACTGTTTCCCTACAACCCTTCGTAACCGCTTCGCTCTTGGTTGGTTATGTTTGGCTGGCTGATTCCAGGTTGCTCTGTTGTTGGAAGTAGACAGCAGTAGTAGAGCGTAGGGAGTATGGGGAGTAGGGTTTGAGAACTTTATTCCTAGATTCTATAAGGGTACTAAAGTACCCGGGTTTGGCATCGTATTAGGGTTATTGTTTTTTAACAATGGGGCCGAAATCAGCTAGGATTCTGGCGTGATTGCGTAATAAGCATAAGAGGTTGAGGCGGTTTTCTTTTACCTTTTCGTCTTCTGCCATCACTAAGACGCTATCTTCGCCATCAAAAAAGCTGCTTACAGTGGGAGTAATTTTCGCTAATTCATCTACTAATAGTTGATAATTGCGCTGTTGTTGAGAAGCTTGGGTTTTGGGTACTAGTTGTACTAAAGCATTATAAAAGTTTTGCTCAGAATTCTTTTCAAATAATTCAACATTTACTACTTCTGAGGGTTGCAATTGTTGAGTGTTTAGTTTTCCTTTAAACGCTAAACGAGTTGAACGGTTGACTGTTTCATAAATTATATCTAGAGTTTTGTTGTTGCGAATTTCCTGGAGAAATAAGGCGCGATCGCGAACATCTAATAAATCTTTTAAAGCTCGATTTTTATATTCTGGATCGTTTTCTCCTAAGATAGCATTAACTAAGTCATAATTAATATTTAAGTCGTTTTGTAACAGGGTTTGAATACGTTGAATAAAAAACTCTTGTAGGGATTCTAAAGGAGATTCAGATTCAGTAAAGGTAGCGACAAATTTATCAGAAAACTGCTTTAATAAAGCGGCTAAATCAATAGTTAAATTAGCACTCCAAATAATATTAATTATGGCATTAGCAGCCCGCCGCAAAGCGAAAGGATCTGTTGAACCTGTGGGTATCATCCCTAAACCAAAGATACTTACCAAACTATCTAAACGGTCGGCAATACCAACTACTTGCCCGGTTAAGGATTGGGGTAATTTATCATCGGCCCCTCGTGGTAAATAATGCTCAGAAATTCCTTGGGCTACAACTTCTTTTTCGCCACTAACTAAAGCATATTTTTCTCCCATAATTCCTTCAAGTTCAGGAAGTTCATAAACCATTTGCGTCATAAGATCCCCTTTAGCTAAAAAGGCGGTACGTTGAATATCTTCAACATCGGTTGGGCTAAGGTTTAGTTGAGTTGCGATCGCAGCAGCAATAGCTTGAAAACGTTCTACTTTTTCTTTTACCGTACCTAACTTTTCTTGAAAAGTCATGGTTTCTAGTTGAGGTACATAATCAGCTAAAGGTTTGGCTAAATCTGCTTGATAGAAAAACTGGGCATCCGCTAATCTAGCCCGAATCACTCGACCATTTCCTGCTGCAATAATTTTTGCTTTCGCGGGGTCGCCATTAGAAATAGTAATAAAGTTAGGTAATAAGTTTTTGTTGCTATCCTGAACAGGAAAATAACGCTGATGAGTTACCATAACTGTGGTGATAACTTCAGCGGGCAATTCGAGAAATTCTGCTTCAAAATCTCCAACCACCGCAGTAGGATATTCGACTAAGTTAGTTACTTCTGCTAATAACTCAGGATAAATTTCGGCACTACCAGAAATATCTTTGGCTACCTTGTTAATATCTTCTTCAATAAACTTTTTACGTTCAACTTGGTCAACTTGAATAAAAGCCGATTTTAAGGATTCTAAATAAACTTTTGCTTGGGGAATAGTAGTAAATTCAGGATGCAAAACTCGATGTCCGGGCGAGATGCGATCGCTGGTTAAAGTTGTTTCACCGTTGACTAATTCTAGGGGTAAAACTTCTGTGTCCAATAGGGCAACCAACCAGCGAATGGGGCGAGGAAAACGCAAGTCTCCATTTCCCCAACGCATAAACCGCTTGCCTTCTAAACCATTAATCCAATTAGGAATTAAATCAGGCAAAATTTCTGTGGTTAACTGCCCAGGAATCTGCTTTTGGACAAAAACAAATTCTCCTTTTTCCGTGGGACGAATTGATAAGCTATCTAAATCAACTCCCTGTTTCTTGGCAAAACCGGCTGCTGCTTTAGTGGGCTTCCCTTCCTTAAAGGCTACCTGTGCCGGAGGCCCTTTAATTTCTTCTTCTCTATCTGGTTGCTTTTCCGGCAAGCCTTCAATGACCACCGCCAGCCGACGAGGAGTGCCATATACTTCTATACTTTCAGGAGTTAAGAAGGCATCTTGCAAACTTTTCGGTAGGGAATTTTGCCATTGTTGAATGGCGCTATCAACAAAATCTGCGGGTAATTCTTCTGTACCGACTTCTAAAACAAAGGTTGGCATAAATATTTGTTATTTATTATGAAACATTTATTATTTTAGCTTCCGGCAAGGGCAAATAGGTAATAGGTAATAGGCAATCGTGACAAGTTAAGCCAAAACGCAATCTGTTAAGGTCTTTAGCAGGGGTAAGGGAGAGAGGGCGAGGAGAGGTTTTTGTTGTTTCTTATCTGTAGTTCGTAGGGTGTCGTTAGCTGCAAGCGTAACGCACCATCTTGAAGTGAAAAAGCTAAGACGGTGCGTTAAGCGCTGAATCAAGATTGTGGTAGACTTGCCATGATTTTTCGCAGCGCCAACACACCCTACGTTGTTGAATCTAACCACAGGGGTTTGAGCATTTTATTCTCTCCGTTTTTAAAAAGACTTCTATTAACCGGATTTGGTATTACTTATTGCTTAAAAAAAGAAGCCCCGCTTAGTAGCAGGGCTTTATTCAACTAACAGAAATGAAAGATTTCAGTTGCTTAGAATGTGAAGGTAGTTCTTAAAGTACCGATCCAAGCGTCATCTGCTTCGCTATTTTGATTAGGATTGGTGATCCAAATTACCCCAGGAGTAACAGAGATGTTGTCGTTAACTTGGTACTTGTAGAATGCTTCAACAGTGTAAGGAACATCATCTAGTGCAACACCTCCGTCCATAGCAACAGCACCAGTTGGATCTAAGATGCTATAAGGTTGTGCGCCACCGAAGATACCTAAAATACTCCCTTCTTTACCTAAGTCATTGAAAGCAACACCAGCACCGTAACTCCAGCTTTCTGTATCTCCCTGTTGGAGAGAAATAACGTCTGTGTAAACACCAAAGCCACTGATAGAGATTTTCTCAGTTAGGCGGAAAGCAGCTTCAAGCCCGTAGGAGTTAGTTACAGCAGCACTTACTGGGGAGGTAATATGGGGAAGATTCGCGGGGCCAGTACCAACAACACCACTAGCACCAACTCCGCCAAGATTGTAAATTGCACTACCATTGTTATGGAAACCGTGTACATAGGTAGCACCAAGACCAATGCGATCACCTAAGTTAAAGTTAATCTGTCCTAATGCTGCATAGTCACCCTCGAATAAGCCTTCTCCAGCAGAAGGATCTGAGGCATTACCAGCTAGGTAGCCGAAAGTAACAGTACTTGGTCCTAAGACACTTTCTAAAAGACCAACACCGAGGCTAACAGCAGCACCGCTACCACCGCCAATACGATAAATCGGGTTCTCAGAGGCGAAAGCAGTTAAAGCACCATTACCACCGTCGTAGTCTTCAAAGTAAGGGTTCAAGGTGGGAGCAATATCACTCCAAATACCACCAAAAGCAGCCACATAAACTTGAGAAGCGCCAAATGGGAAGTAGTAAGCCAACCAGTCTACTGATACGTTGTTCCCACCGCCTCCACCGATATCGAAAGTTTGGGTGGCTTCAGCACTATTAGTACCAGTATTAAATGCAGTAGAGTTACCGAAAGCAAGACGGGTAATTAAGCTATCTTCTCCGGTAAAGCTGGTATCTAAGGTTAAACGACCCCTATCTACGAAAACTGTGTTGTTTTCAGTGGCAGTACCAAACTCATCGGTAACAGCAAAGATAACTTCACCGCGTAACTTGGTAGTGGTAGAGAATTGATGGTCTTCTACGAAAGCAACACGACCTTCGAGATCGTCAACCCTTGCACCTAATACAGCAAGTTCAGCTTCAAATTCTTGTACCAAGCGGCGTAGAGTGGCTAAACCTTCAGCGTCTACACTACCGATATTCTCTTCTACCCATTCCATACAACGGCTAACTGCTGCTGCGAATTCGTAGCGGGTAATATTTCTTTGTCCTTTGAAAGTTCCGTCGGGATAGCCAACAATACAACCGTACTTGTCAACCATTTTTTGTACAGCACTGAACCAGAAAGGATCGATATCAGAAAGCTGATTAACGCTGGTTACTTGGTCGAGAGCATTGCTGTCGCCGCTGTATTCGTTGATTTGGTTGATAATTTCGCTGTTGTCAGCTTGGGCAACAGGAGTTTCTTCAGGAACTGCAAAATTTAGTTCAGGGGCTGCTTCTGTTGTCGCAGAAGCTTCTAACTCAGAAGACTCTTCTACAGAGACTTCAGCGACCGTATCATCCAATTGATTCACAGGAACTTGGTTTCCTGCGGCGTTAGCAGAAGAAGCTAAGACAACGCCTAAGATGGCTGGGCTAACCAGCAATGATTTCCAGAGTAATTTAGACATAGTTAATTTTTCCTCACACCTCTTGACTTGTAGAGTTACATCCTCACTCTTAAACATATGATACACCGCTAATGCTAAACAAGTAACTCAAGTAGTTTATGCTAGGTTTTTTAGTTTGGTGTATAAACCAGCCCTAGATTTTCCTAGACAGCCTCTGTGCTTATGGGGTTCCCATGGTTCTAAAAAAGTTTTTTAGAAGGGAGCCGCCAATTTTAAGCTAAAGCTAAGTATACTCATATCACAAGTTTAGTATGCACTGCCAAAAGTTAGAGTTCCCTTTTTTTTGAAGATGGGGGGATGGGGAGATGGGGAGATGGGGAAGTAAATTGAAACTTATCTTTACCAAAATGGTTGATGATGGGGTCAATAATAAATTGATTAAGGTCTTGAAGAAAAGAACGCAAACTATGGAGCAAGAAAGCAAAACCAGAGATCAAAAACATCCCCAAGAAAGTCGCGATCGCTTTATTGTTAATCGCTTATTGAACGGGGAAGCTAATGATTACTATTTAACCGAATTAGCTAGATTGTCCATCCGCTATAAGAATTTTCCCGGTGCTAGGGATATTCAAAGCGATTTAACCAAGGTATTACAAAACTGGCAACTAACGGAAGAAGAACTTTTCGCTAAAACCCGCGAAATTCACGCTCTTGGTAAAGTGTACCAAAAAGGTCACTCAGAAGAAGATAGAGAAGATTGGAGTTGATATTAGTGGCTAGTGGCTAGTGGCTAGTGGCTAATAGTCTCTCCCCTACTCCCCGCTCCCCACAGATAAGTTATGCCACTCAGCAGGTTTTGTTGTTAATCAAAAAAAGAGACATCCCCACAGAATGTCTCTTGTTATTCAGCACATAGATTAGACAGGAAACTCGAAAAATTTAAAGTTTGTATACTATCAATGTATTAAAATTAGATGTTGCAAATTCCCCTGATGACTTGGGAGTTAAACAAAACTTTAAGCAGTCAACTTAAAGCTTTTACGCTTGTCTCACAGTTACTATTATGTTGTTTTATCCTTTGGTTAACTGTGAGAATAGTCTTGATATAAAGTGATTTTTAGGAGAAATGTTTGTGACCTTAATCACAATATTTTGCTAGTATTTTTCTGACAGTTACTACTAACTGAAATTACTTAGCCAAATCCCAGGAAAACTTTATTTTTTATCTATAAATTTCTCAGAACAGCTAATACCCTGAAATAATCTTCCATCTGACTTTGAGCCAAAAAGAGTCTTGCTGCTTGGCGCAAATCTTCATTAGCCTGAGAAAAGTTGCCTATTTCCCGGTGTAATAGCCCTCTGTTGCCGTAAGCGATGGCTAAGTTGGGGTTGAGTTTGATAGCTTCGGTATAATCTTGGATAGCAGCGAAATACTCTCCTTGACTATCTAAGGCAATCCCTCGATTGTAATAGGTAAGAGCATCTTTTGGATCAAGAGCAAGAGCCATTTCATAATCAACAATCGCCTCATCATAAGCTCCCATTTGCCGCAAGACAATACCTCGATGGCGATAAATTTCTGCTGATTGAGGATTAAGCTTTTGTAATTGGTTGAAGTCTTCTAAGGCAAGTTGGTTATTGCCTAATTGACTATACAGTAAGCCTCGGTTTAAATAAGCTTGAACATATCCAGGTTGCAAAGAAATAGCGATAGTATAGTCTGCGATCGCCCCAGAAAAATCGGCTAACTTTTCTTTGGTTTCGCCACGATAATTATAAGCAGAAGGGTTTTCTGCTTCAAGTTCTAAGCCGCGATCATAATCTGAAAGGGCTTGCTGATAACTTTGCAACTCTGCATAAACCAAACCCCGATTAACATAAAAGTCTGCTTGATTGCTGTCGAGTTGAATTGATTGGTTAAAATCAGTGAAAGCCCCTCCACTATCTCCCAATTTATATCTTGCCAAACCTCGGTTATAGTAAGCTGTGGCTAATTGCGGAGATAAATTAATCACATTACTAAAATCTGCGATCGCCCCTCCATAATCTCCCTCAGCATATTTTTCTTGCCCTCTTTCTAGGAGGTTGAGAGTATTTCTACTAACAATATTTGCTGTTGTTTGCGCTTCAACTAGAGGCGAATGTAACCCCAGTAAAGCAATAGTTACACCCAAATAAATAATTGGCTTCATAAAATAGATTGCAGCTTAAAGGTTTGAGTTTATTGTTCCCAAAACAGCGTCGGCTTTTGATATTTATCCGGATAGAATATTATCTCAAAAGATTTTTTTAATAATTAAATATTGAAAATTGATATTTTTTCTAAAAGATAGCTTCTCTTCCCTACTAAAAATTATCCTTTTCAAAGAAGGTAGGTAATTAATAAATTCTTCGGGAAAGCGTAATGATATCGAACCATAATCATATTCAACAACAGGCATTTTATTAAGATGATTTTTTATACAACTCAAAAGTCTAGTAATAGAACTATATCTAGTTTGATCTGCTATAACAATTATGCTGTCAGTTGGCATATAGTTAAAAATGTATCCTAGATTAGCCGGCACATAGTTAGGACTTCTTGATAACTCATTTAAACAATTTTGAAATACGAATATGTCGCTCTTCCTAATCGCACCTTCAATTAACCCAGAAGCATTTCGAGAACAAAAATCTAATTCTTGATGACTTAAGTTAAATTTGTTAAATTGCCAGTATTCAGGGAGAATATGTCTTTCCGTAATTTCTTGACTAAATCTCCAGGTCTTTGAATTCAAATCATAGGTTTCAATTTCTAAGTTAGTAACCTTGGGAAAATTCTTCTTAAGAGTACGTTGCTAAACCAACCGCTTCTGTAGTTGGGCCGCTACCGAAAAAACAGGCTTTCACTTCTGAATTTTCAAAAGGTAGATAATCTTTTTCCAACTTCTCTAAAACTTGTAGATTCATATAAGCATAGTGAGTTAAACAGAATTTGGTATCATTTGATGTTTCTATTAATCATCAATTAATTTTTCTATAGGTTAAGTTAATCCTCCGACTAACTTCTTTAACGGTTTTAGGAACTTGATGCTGCCAGTCTTCTTGGGTATTTCCTTTCATAACCAACAAGCTACCATGACTTAGCTTGATATCAACTTTGTTTAGCTCTTTGTTATGTTTGTGTTTAAGAACAAAACGTCGAGTCCCACCAAAACTAACAGAAGCAATAACTGGCATATTTCCTAATTCTGTTTCATCATCACTATGCCAAGCAACCCCATCTTTACCGTCCCGGTAAAGATTGATTAAAACACTATTAAAACTAGCCTCAGCTAAATTTTCGATGCGAGATTTAATCTTCAACAAACTATCTGTCCAAGGAGTAGGATTCATTTGAATTTTGGAGTAGGTATAAGACTTATTTGCATCTCCATACCAAGCCGTTAATCTCGGCAGAGGAATCGATTTACCATACATTTTGATAAAATCTTGTCTCCATTGAATCTCTTCGTATAAAGTAGCGAACAAAGAGTCACTTTCTTCTTGACTAAAAAAGTGAGGAATAATCAAAACATCACCATCAGGTGCAGAAATTACTTGTTCTACTTGCACTTCTGTATTTTTGGGCTTATCAAGAAGGCTTAGTTGTTCATACATGATATTTTTTAACTATTATCTTTCTCAACTTATTACTTATTACTTATTACTTATTACTTTTTTGCCACCACCAAATACCTATACCCAAAATCAGAACAACAATTACTCCAGGAATTAACCATTGAGTAACAGCAACAGGGCTAGATGCTGCTGTTTCAATTTCTCCTGGAGAAGAAGCAATTTCCGTAGGAGAGGGAGAAACAGCTTGTCCCTTACCTACATTTACAGTGTAGGATAATTGGAAAGGTTGAAAACTACCATCAGACTTAGGTTTTCCTGTTAACCGCAACTCGTATGCCCCAGCTTCAGGAAAAACTAAATCTGCCCCAGGAATACCTTCATATTGTTCTGCGGTAATTTCTGCTAAGGTTGGCTCCAGAATTAGCTTTTCTCCTTCTGGTGCAGTTTGAGAATAAACAGCTAATTGACAATCACATTCTGCCAAGGGAATAATCTTTCCCCCGGCACGAGTAAGGGCAAACCATGCTTTAGTAGGTTCCCCCGCACGAGGATTATGATTAGGTTCAATATGAAAGGTTGCCCCAACACCAGCATCAGTTTTAACATTATGGGCGAAAATAGCAGGCATCAAACAGGAGTTAAAAGTTAGAAATTAATAGGGATATGCTTTTAAGGGTAATAGTATATTTTCCCTCCTTTTTGCACAACGGTATAACAATCAATGTTATTAGACTTACTACTAATTACCGCTTTAGGATTTTTGGGTAGCTTTGGCCATTGTGCCGGAATGTGTGGCCCTTTGAGTGTAGCATTTTCTCTTTCCCAAAAAGAAAAACAGAGTAATTGGCTTTCTAGCCTCAGTTTTCATTTTCTACTTAACACTGGCCGTATATTAAGTTATGCTTGCGTTGGGGCAGCATTAGGGACAGTGGGTTCAGTAGCCATCGCTAGTGGGCAATTAGTTGGTATCGGCAGCGACTTGCGCCAAGCAATAGTCATCTTGACAGGCTTGTTATTAATTTGGTTTGGTTTAGGACAAATTAAACCAGACTTCTTACCCAAGTTACCTGTCTTACATCCTTTACAAGGCAGTTTGCATAACAACTTAAGCCGCATCATGGGCAAACTATCGGTGCAAACTCAATGGTGGATTCCTGGGTTATTAGGCAGCTTTTGGGGATTAATTCCCTGCGGTTTTTTGTATGCCGCCCAAATCAAAGCGGCACAAACGGGAAATCTGTGGTTAGGGGCAGCCACAATGCTTTGTTTTGGTTTAGGAACAATGCCAGTAATGCTTGGGGTTGGTATATCAGCATCTCGCCTTAGCGCTTCCCATCGTAGTCAGTTATTTCGTCTCGGCGGCTGGGTTACTCTCACTATCGGTATTTTAACCCTGTTACGTACTGATGCCATGGTAGATTATACAGGTCATATCTCCTTAGCCTTGTTAATCTTGACCCTAATCGCCCGCCCCCTTGGTAAACTTTGGAAACAACCTTTACATTATCGTAGAGCTATTGGTGTCGGGGCTTTTGTGCTGGCGATCGCCCATACATCCCACAGTCTCGATCATGCCTTAAACTGGCAATTACAAAACTTTTCTTTCCTGATCCTGCAACACCGTTTAGCTATGATAGCTGGAGTGATAGCTTTATTCTTAATCATCCCTGCTGCCTGTACTAGTTTCAATTACTGGCAAAAAGTTTTAGGTAAACGTTGGCGACAAATCCATCTTTTAACCGTCCCTGCTTTAATCTTCGCTACTCTCCACAGCATTTTCCTTGGTTCCCATTACCTAGGAGAATTAAACCTAACCTGGAACAATCAACTCCGCGTCATTGCCATCAGCTTACTAACCATCGGCACTTTAGCCTTGCGATCGCACTTTTTTTGGTCACTTTTTTGTCAAGGAAAGCTGTATGTATTTCCCAAAGGTATCAGCCAAAAGTAAATATACAGATAAATCAAGATGACTTCATCTCTCTAGGATACCTTGCCTTACAAGGAGAACCCCAAGCTACTTGTTGTTGGGGAATGTCGCTGAAAACGCTGCTACGAGCGCCCACAACAGCGTTTGCACCGATAGTTACTCCAGGCCCCACAAAACAATCTGCGGCTACCCACGCGCCATTACCGATGGCAATGGGAGAAACCTGGAGGTTAAAGGCAGGGTCTTGTAAATCATGAGAGCCAGTGCAAAGGTAAGATTCTTGGGAAATAATGCAATGCTGACCGATGCGAATATCATCTAAGCTATACAAAACCACATCATCACCAATCCAACTATAATCCCCAATTTCTAGCTTCCAAGGATAGGTTATACGAGCCGTAGGGCGTATCGCTACCCCTTCACCAATTTTGGCTCCAAACAAACGTAATAACCAGCAGCGAATGCCGTGGGAAGCATGGAGAGTTAAGGGAAAAATAATCCCTTGTACGAACCACCACAGAAGAATAAACCAACCAGGGCGACCCCGATCATACCAAGATTGATCGTATTTGCGTAGGTCAATTAAAGCTGGCTCATCTAATCGTGGTTTTTGTTTAGACTTTTGATTCATCTTTCACCAGTTGTTTAGGCTGGGAAACAGCAGGGGCTGACTTTTTGGCTTTAATTTCTTTAGGGTTCAAGGAGCCGCTAAACTTCATTAATTCATACAATTTAACTCCAATTTGGTATTCGTACTGGGCTAAAAGACGACCATAAATATATCCTGGTTTACCATCCAAAAATCCCAAAAAGACGAAATAGAAGAGAATAAATCTAATTAAGGGTTTGAAAGGAACGTAGCGCACCCACATTTTTTTGAAAAAGCGTTTTCTCTCAGGGCCTTTACCAAAAGCCTTAGCTTCAATACTGTTACTATCTTGGCCATTAAGAATATTGAAGTAAACCCTTGCTTCCCAGTTAGAATAACGGTTGTGTCGGGCTAACCATTGATAAATATCTCGAAAATCTTCGTGGAGCATATCTTCATTTAGATAGCCCGTCCTTTCTAAAATTACGTGTTCGTGAACTTCGTTATCTCCGGTGTTACGAATATCTTCGGTTTTCAGATTCTCATAACGCCCTTTTGCGTGTTTGAATAAACGTAGATTCCAGTCAGGATATTTACCTCCCCAACGAATCCACTTACCCAAGAAAAACACCCTCCGGTTAAGATAATAACCGTCGAAGTCAGGATTTTTAATTGCTACAGCAATCTCATCCCAAAGTTCAGGAGTAATTCTTTCATCGCAATCAACAATTAAAATCCATTCGTTGCGAAAAGGTAAATTTTCTAATGACCAATTCTTTTTTTTCGGCCAACTACCGTTGAAATGGAATTGTACAACTTTAGCGCCATAAGCTTCAGAAATTTCTATAGAACGATCCTCGCTTTGAGAATCGACAACAAAAATTTCATCTGCCCTAACAACGCTTTCTAGACAAGCTGGAAGATTAAGCTCTTCATTTTTAGCAGGAATTAAAACTGATACTGGAACTGGTGCAGACTTAGAGGTCATGGTTTTTCGGTAAGAGGCAGGAAGGGCAAGGGAAAAATCTCTTTTTACTCGCTTAATTTGCTGTGCATGATTACAAGGGTTTCTGATAGATCACTAAGGCGAGTTTCTAGCTCCTTTTTGCGACTCAATAACAGCCGGAGTTTTTGATAACGGGCGATCGCGACGCTAACATTGGGAACTTCATCAGGGGGACAAAGTTTCGACCATGATTGACCACTTTCGTCTAAGCCGCAGAGTCGATATCCGGGACGAGGGGTTTCATAAGTAATATTGGCATCAAATAGTTCTTCGACATAATCCATTAATCTATCTGTTTCGGCTTTCCGAACTGAAGAAGAGCCTTCTTCAGCACGACGACTATGGGATTCTAGCCAACCATCAACAATAGGCCCTTCCAAGTAAATATCTTGAATTTGCCTGACAACTCCCTGAAGTTCTTTTTGCCAACCTTCCACAATGGCTTCAATATCTTTTAACAATGAACTTGCTAAAGCGGGATTGGTGCTGTGGTTATGGCTACTAATCTTAGCGGGCTTGACTTTAGGCAAAGCAGGCATTTTTAAATCTTGCCTACTTTGAGTATCCCTAAGATCATCTACTGTAATGGTAAAAGATGGTGTTTTCGATGTATCAGAGTTTCCTTTTGTCGTAAGATTGTTTTGCTCTAACTTATCGAGGGTTGTTTCTATTTGTTTCAATTCTGGTTTCATAAACTCTTCTGTGCCAAGAGCGCTCAGTTGACAACTGGTGTTTTTCTACTTTACTAAATATATTTGTTATTGATAACTACTGAACAAACTAAGAAAAATAAAAGTTCTCTTATAACTGTTCATGAAAACTGTAGTGCTATGCCTTTATCCCTAGACATCACTGTTTTAACTTGTGAATCTAAAAGAAGCAACAGCAAAAGAAATAATTTTAATTACTGGTCCAGCAAGTTCTGGTAAAAGTGAGTGGGCAGAAAAACTGGCCCAGCAGAAGAAGCAACCTGTTATCTATGTTGCCACAGGAAGAATAGATTCTAATGATGAAGAATGGCGATTACGTATTGCCAAACACGCTTCCCGTCGTCCTCCAGAATGGGAAACAGCTTTAGTTCCCAGAGAATTAGCAGCAAAAATTCGCTCTACATCCCATTCTCAATGCTTGTTGGTCGATTCTTTAGGTACTTGGCTAGCTAATATTCTTTCTCAAGAAGAAGAGGTTTGGCAAGAAACAAAAAAAGATTTACTTGAAAGTTTGCACCAAACTCCTAGTAACCTAATTTTGGTTGGTGAGGAAACAGGCTGGGGAATTGTTCCTGCTTATCCTCTGGGCAGAACTTTTCGGGATCGTTTAGGTAATTTAATTAGAGAAATTGGTGCGATCGCCAATGTGGTTTATCTGGTAACAGGAGGTCATGCTTTGAATCTAACTACTTTAGGTACTCCTTTAGGAGCTAGGGAGCTAGGGTAATTGGGGATTGGGTGATGATCTATAACTGCACAGCTTTGCTGTTGTCGTGGGTATCATTGATAAACTAAAGTTAGGTCTATTAAATAAGGCAATTTTGAGCTATGGCATCGGAAGCAGAAGTTAAACAGTATCTTGCTCATTGGTTTCAATTGGGTAAGAAAGTAATCCTCAATAACGCCCAAGAGAAGCTTTTACCAAATCCTGTCATCATTGGCGATCACTACTCCCAGGCTTTTGAAGATTGTTGGCGCAAAATTTTGGCTGCCAATCAAAATGATTCTTACCTAGAAGGTACTGAAGAAACCATCGCTGATTTGCTATCTTTTGGTTGGGAAATATCCTCTTGTGCTAATTGTGAAATGCCTGTCCCAACTAAAAGCTTAGGGGTTTCATCTTTACCCTGTCCTTGTCAAGATATCCCCAACTGGCCCAGTACAGAAATTCCCCAACCCAGATTACCAGTCAACAGTCAGAAAAGTTTAAGCGGTATTAGCCAGCGCCTGAGTAAAATGAAGTAACTGATTTAATTATCTACCCAAGGATCAACATCTAAAGGAAGATCCCGATTCGCTTCTGCTACAGAAGCATATTGAGGCTTGTCCCACTTGGCTGTAGGAATGGAGGCGATGAGCTTGCGGGTGTATTCCTTTTCTGGGGCGCGGTAAATTTGTTCTGCGGGGGCAATTTCTTCGATTTGACCTTTGTTCATCACCATGATGCGATCGCTCATGAATTTAACAACGCTTAAGTCATGGGAGATGAAAATATAAGTTAAACGGAATTCTGCTTGTAGTTCTTTCAATAAGTTCAAGACTTGAGCTTGAATAGAAACATCAAGGGCAGAAACGGATTCGTCACAAATGATAAACTTAGGGTTAAGGGCCAAAGCCCGGGCGATACAAACCCTTTGGCGTTGTCCTCCAGAAAATTCGTGGGGATAGCGATTAGTCCAAGCGGGGTTTAAACCTACCCTGTCTAATAGGTAAGCGACTCTTTCTTGACGCTGACGCTTATTTTGACCCCAATTATGTATAGTCAGGGGTTCTAAAATGGTTTTACCAATATTGCGACGAGGATTCAAGGAGTTATAGGGATTTTGAAAAACAATTTGTAGATCACTTCTTAAACGGCGCAAACTTTTTCCTTTTAAATTGGTTATATCTCGCCCTTCAAAAATAATCTGCCCTTGCATTTCTTTATTTAAACGTAGCAGGGTACGAGCTAAAGTAGATTTGCCGCAACCAGATTCTCCTACTAATCCCAAGGTTTCACCAGGGTAGACAGCAAAAGAAACTCCGTTAACAGCTATGAAATAGCGTTTTGTTTGCCCTAAAACTCCTTTCAAAGGGAAACCTACATGGAGATTTTTTACTTCTAATAAAGGAGGAGAGGAAGAAGAAGACGAGTCGGCAATTCCTTGACTACCATTGTTAACTAGCTTCGGTTCAACCGGAAGAGCTGTCGTTTTTTCAATAATGAGCAATTCCCCGTTGCTATCTTGAGATACATCCATAAAATCGGAGACGGTGGGTAATTGTTCTGCTTGACTATCTAAACTGGGGCGACAAGCCAATAAACCTTTAGTGTAGGGATGGTTAGGGCGGACAAAAATATTTTCTACTGTTCCTTCTTCCACAATCTTCCCTTGGTACATCACTGCTACATGATCAGCAATTTCAGCGATAACTCCTAAGTCATGGGTAATGAAAATCATTGACATACCACGGGCGGAACATAATTCTCGCAACAAATCTAGGATAGTTGCTTGTACAGTAACATCTAGGGCGGTGGTAGGTTCGTCAGCAATTAATAAGGTAGGATTGCAAGCAATAGCCATAGCAATCATCACCCTTTGTAATTGCCCTCCTGAGAGTTCGTGGGGATAGCGTTTGAGGATAGCCCGTTTGCGTTCGTTAATATACTCATTAATGGCGCGTTCACTATTTGTGGGGCCATATTCTGCCAGATAACTTTCCCGAAACTTTTCGTCACGGGGAAGTAATTTAACCTCTTGAAGGCTGGCGATCGCTTGTCGTCTTGCTTCAACAGGAGAAACATTTTGATGTAAGAGAATAGCTTCTGTGATTTGAAAACCGATGTTATATACTGGATTTAGAGAACTCATGGGTTCTTGGAAAATCATCGCTATTTCCTTGCCCCGGTAATTCCTTCTTTGTTCCTCTTTCAATGTTTCCAGGTTAACAGCAGGAGTATCTGCCGAGGAAGTAAACCAAATTTCTCCCCCTGCAATAATTCCCGGCTTAGGAACCAAACCCATAACCCCTAAAGATGTAACAGATTTACCTGAACCAGATTCTCCGACAATACCTAAAGTTTTTCCCCTAGTTAGCTGAAAATCAATGCCATCTACTGCCGAAACAACTCTACCTTGACTAATAAATTGAACTTTTAGGTTGCGAACATCTAAAACAGTATCAGTCATAGCTTTGGCAGTTAGTAGGTTATTAAGTTTAGTTTAAGAGAAGTAGCCGATAATTTCGCATTTTCTCTTACTTTTGCTGTATTAAAGCAGAACCAACAGGACAAATAATTTTTCCTTCAGTATCGAGGGTATCTAAATCTATAACAGGGGGAGTAAGGGAAGGTTCGTCTGTCCGACAGATTCCCATGACAATCGCTTCTTCTTCAGTAACAAAAATAGCGCCAGTATAGCTAGGAAGCTCTGCTTCAGTAGGTGTAGCGGTTATGAAAACTTTTTTAGCCTCATCTGTGGGAGAGTTAATATCATAGCGATAGAACTGACTTTCTAAGGTTGCCACAATACCCATTTCTTCCAGGTTGGTGGCAAACTTACCTTTTTCTTTAAAATAACTCTGTTGGGCTAATCCTAAAATATTGATGTATTGTACAGCAATGCTAGGTTGAGTTGCACTCTCAAACTCTTCTGGGGCAATAAGTTCAATATTTTCCGGTAATTCAATGCGAGTAGAAATCTTCTCAAATAAAAGTGCTTCTGAGGTGAATTTTTCGGGGCGATTTTCTCCAGGAGAAGTGTTTTCAATGCGTAATTGCTTTTCACCTGCCAACTCAAATATTGTGAAACTTGTATCTTGCTCACTAAAAGAAATATCTAATTGGTAAGGTTTTGTGTTTCCATTAATTCGATAACTGGCTTCAAGAGCAACATTCTTCTCTCCTTCTGCAAAAATCAGGAATAATTTGCCTCTAGGGGCAAAAATCATGATTAGGGTTTCGTCAGTATCTAAATCTTGAGTTTGCCATTCTCCCAATAATTCTTGTATTACAGCCTTTGTTTCTTTCGCTTCCGCCTCAGCTTGATTTTGGCGAAAAGGAGGTTGGGCAACAACGGGGGAAATATTACTAATCCCTAATACTAAACAACCCACTAAAGTTAATTTTCGAGATAATTCCAGCATTCTTATACTATTGAGCATTTATTTATTAAATATTAAACATTGGTTATTAATAATTAAGCAATTAGCCATTAATAAATAGCTGTTAGCAATTTTTCCTCCGTACATACAGCATCTAACTTCCCATCCCAAGGTTCAATTGGTAAGCAAGATACATAAGCAAAATCAAAAACAATTCCTACAGTAGGTTTCAATTGCCATTCAACTTGACTGAACATTCGGTCATAGAAACCACCACCATAGCCTAAACGGTAGCCTCGCCTATCACAAGCAACTCCAGGAACCAAGATCAAATCCACTTCTGCCGGTTTGAGAACCGGTGAATATGGCTCAGGCTCTTGAATGCCATAAATCCCTTGTATTAACCTTTGTTGAGGCTTCCAGAGATGCCAGGAAAGAGATTTAGCAACACATCTAGGGAATCCCCATCTTTGTTTGTTGTTGAATAACGAACTCAAATCTGGTTCTTGACGAAAGCTAAAATAAGCCAGAATAGTTCTCGCTTGCTTAAACTGAGGCCAAGCTTGGAGATGAACACATAAACTATCACTGTTTTTTCGCCAAACATCTTTAGGCAGCGATCGCCTCTTAGCAATTAATTCCCGTCGTAGGACAGCTTTTTCTTTCATTTGCCTTGTTGGTTGGCCAAATTTTCCTGTTCAATTCTCTCCAAAGCCAGCAACTCTTCTCTTCTCCTTCTTTTTTCTCTCATTTCTTCTCCTACAGTAGCGTTTAACTGATCACCAATCAGCATAATCAAAGCGCTCAAATAAAGCCATAACATCAAAATAATCACTGCCCCCACCGCACCATAAATTTTGTTGTAGTTACCAAAATTAGTCACATACAAGCGAAATAAACTAGAAACTCCAGCCCAAGAAAAAGCTGCTAGAATCGCGCCGGGAAAAATAGGAGTACCTTTGATCCAACGACTGGGGCCAAAACGATAAATAAAAGCAAAGGCGATCGCTACAATCATTAAACCAAGGGGTTGGTTCAAATACCCCCAAAAAATTAATAATAAAGAAGCTCCCGTTGTCTTCACCGCTAAGTCGATAATCGTATCGCTAATTAAAACTAGAAAAGAGGCAATTAGCAACAAAAAAATTGTCCCAACAGTAAGTAAAAGGGAAATAATTTTTGCTTTCCAAAAAGGCCTTCTTTGCTTAGAAGGGACTTGGTGAATCAGATCCAGAGCATTCATAGCTGCACTTAAAGCACCGGAAGAAATCCAAATAGCAGCAGCAAAACTAACCGAAAACCAACTTCTACCCTTGTCTAATTTAACTCCTTCAACAAAATCATTGAGCAATTGCCAGACTTGGTAAGGAGCCATGATTTCTAGCTGATTGGTGAGATTATAAAGAGTTGATTGTAAAGACTCTTCAAACATCCCTAAAGCTGTCAGCATTGCCAAGATTGCCGGAAATAAAGCTAACATTGCACCATAGGCAATTTCAGCAGACAACCCCGTCAAACGCCTTTTGAAGGCGCGAACAATGGTTTTTCGTAAGGTTGCCCAAGTAAGATGACGAAAAAAGCTGAAGAAACGGGAGACTCCCATATTGTCAGATTTTGGCGATAATGTTCATATGCTAATTTGCCCTATGTCAGAAAGAATGACACTTGATATCCTCCCACCGATAAATCGGGGGATTCCCAACAGCCATCAAGCTACTGGGGTGGTACTCACTTCACAGACAGTAGCTTCAGAGTTTTTCTGAAGTCTGACACCATCTCCATGAGGGCTGTTGTGTCCCAGCCCAATGATTCTCATTCCTTCTTGTCTAATATTCTTCGCAGCATTTTCGTCTCTCAAAAGCTTTGTTTGACAAGACTCGCAAGTCCATTCTCTTTCTTTTAGCTGCAACTGTTCATACTGCAAACTCAATGCTTTATTCCACCAGGATCTAGCACAGCCAAATTGCCTAGCCAGTGACTGTTTTTGCTCTGTTGTGGGGTAAATTCTTACCTTGATTGCTCGTCTCATGGCTATAATTATAACATCTCATTGCTATGTATAACTATCTTCATGAAAATCAGATATAACAGAGCTTATAGAGGGGTGTACAATCTCACCGCTCACTTTGTTTTTGTCACTAAATACCGTAAATCTATATTTAATGACAGCTTCGTCAAGGAACTTGAAGAAATATTTCAATCTGTTTTGAAAACTAGAGAGTGCGAATTATTAGAGTTTAATGGCGAATCAGACCATGTTCATTGCCTGATTAGTTACAAACCCAGTCTTTCTGTATCTAATCTAGTTGCCAATCTCAAGGCAACATCTAGTAAGACTTTGTGGCGCAATCATCCAGAATATCTTGAGAAACAATATTGGGGAAAAAGAGTTTTGTGGACTGGCAGCTATTTCGTGGCTTCTTGCGGCGGTGTTACCATTGAGCAACTACGCAAATACGTCGAACAGCAAGACAGACCCTTACCCCATAATCTCTGTCCGTAATTCATCCCACCAGTAAACTGGGGGACTTCTTACAGAAGATAGTCAAATAATAGTGTCAATTGCTTGAAATCAGGAGTATCAGTTCATGAGCCAAGAGGTAGTACAGTGGTTAGAAGAAATTCGTGTTTTACGACAGCAACTAGCAGAGGCAGAAACCTTTAAAGATGAAGCTAATCAAGGATCTGCTAATTGGCGCAAGTTGTATTCCCAAGAAGCCCGGCAACGCCGTATGGAAGCCAAGTTAGCTCAGCAAACTATTAAAGAGCTTCAAGCAGAAATTCGTCATACTAAGGCTGGGAGGGCTTTTAAACCAGATAGCCCTGAAGCTGCGGCGGCTATTGAGGAGGAAGTAGCCGAACTTACTTCTTTTAAGGAGTTGAGAGCAAGATTGACAGAAGCAATTAAGGAGCGTGATGGTTTGACAGAAGCTTTGAAATTAGAGAAAGAAGAACATGAAAAAACTCGTAAAAGCTTGACTGCTGTCATTGGCGATACAATTGATCAATTAGCTAAGAGTAAGAAAGAAAGTAGGGACTAGGGAATCGTAAAAAGTTCGCTAAAACCCCATAACTGTAGCAACTGCTTCTAATTCTGGCTGAACCCCAGCTTTGACTTGATTGTGGCTGTGTTTGATGGCGCTGTCAGGATCTTTTAAACCATTGCCTGTCAGGACACAAACTACTGTAGCATTACGGGGGACTTGCTTTTGAACTTTTAGTAAACCAGCCACCGAAGCCGCACTAGCTGGCTCACAGAAAACCCCTTCACTACCCAAAAGACGGTAAGCTGCCATAATTTCTTCATCGGTTACTTCGTTGAATTCTCCTTGACTGGCTTCTTTAACCGCAATAGCCCGTTCCCAATTGGCTGGATGGCCGATACGAATTGCTGTTGCTAAGGTTTGGGGATTAGCAATGGGTTCGCCACGAATTAAAGGGGCAGATCCAGATGCTTGGAATCCCATCATTCTTGGCAAACGTTCACAAAGATTGTGTTGATGGTATTGACAAAAACCCATCCAATATGCAGTTATATTACCCGCATTTCCTACTGGGATACATAACCAGTCCGGGGCATTTCCTAGTGCATCTACTACCTCAAAGGCTGCCGTTTTCTGCCCTTCCAAACGATAAGGATTAACTGAATTAACTAAGGTGACAGGATAATTTTCTGCCATTTCCCGTACTACCTGCAAAGCAGCATCAAAATTTCCCTTAACAGCAATAACCTCAGCACCATAAAGTAGGGCTTGAGCTAATTTCCCTAAAGCTACATAACCGTCGGGGATCACAACAAAAGCTCTCAAACCAGCACGACTAGCATAGGCTGCCGCAGCAGCCGAAGTGTTACCTGTGCTAGCACAAATTACTGCCTTAGCACCTGCTTCAGTAGCTTTGGAGATAGCCATGGTCATACCCCGATCTTTAAAACTTCCTGTGGGATTCAAGCCATCATATTTAACGAAAACTTCCACACCCCGACCAATCTCTTTGGCAATTGTCGGTACAGGAATTAAAGGGGTATTCCCTTCCCTGAGAGTGATGACTGGAGTTGCTTCGCTTACTGGTAAAAAATTACGATAAGCCTCAATTAAACCAGGCCAGTTACGATATTTGGATATATCTTCTAAATGAGATGATTTGGTAGAAGAAAGCTTCACGGGGGACTACATTTTAGTTATCAAAGGATTGTAGAAAGTATGAAGTATAAAGTCAATTCTAAGCATTCTTGAACCTTAACCTATAACCTTTATACTTCACCTTTACACCTTCACAATTTTACCGCGACTAGTTCGATGTTACAGACTTAGAAGGTTTAGAGTTAGCTGTATTTTTAGATTTGTTGTTGTACTTACGCTTAAGCTTAGGACGCTCAGCTTTAGGTACATTCCAATCTGTTTTCATCCAGTTAGGACAGCTTTGGTCATAAACCATTTGTAAAGCAGCCGCAGCTATAGCTTGGGGATCGTATTCAGCGCTCAATTCCCGGACAATGGGTAAAAATGAAGCCATACGCTCTCCTGCCAAAGCTACTTTAACTTCGCTTTGCAACCTTTCTAAACGCCTTCCTTCTACCTCAGTACGACTAGGAATATTACTAATTTCCAAGCGTTGGCGAATTCTACGTTCAATTTGACGTAGCATCCGTCGGTCTATAGGTTGAACAAGAGAGATTGCTGTTCCAGTTTTCCCGGCGCGACCAGTACGACCAATACGGTGGATGTAAGTTTCACTATTATCGGGAAGATCGAAGTTGATGACGTGGCTCAAGTTTTCTACATCTAAGCCCCGCGCAGCAATATCTGTTGCCACAACCACTTTGACCTGACCTTTACGAAAACGCTGTACTAAACGCTCTCTTTGGTTTTGGTTTAAGTCACCATGATACTCATCAGCACTATGTCCTGTACCCTGCAACTGCTGAGTAAGCTCTGCTGCTGTACGCCGTGTACGAACAAAAATGATGGCAGATTCAGGAGCTTCTATATCTAAGATTGGTTGCAGGGCCTTTAATTTTGTCCAGCCTTTGGGAACCGTGTAAACTTTTTGGTCAATTTGAGCTGGAGCTGCTTTGGGTTGGCTAACCTTGATAAAAGCGGGGGAGTGAAGAAAATTGTTGATTAAGTCGTGAATAGCCCTAGGCATGGTTGCTGAAAAACAGGCTGTTTGACGATCTGGAGGAGTCTGTTTGAGGATCTTTTTCACATCATCAATAAAGCCCATACTTAGCATTTCATCGGCTTCATCTAAGACTACCCAGCTTAACTTCTCTAGTTTGAGTTCGCGACGTTCTAAGAGATCAATTACTCTTCCTGGAGTCCCGACGACAATTTGTACT
The DNA here is from genome assembly GCA_963793425.1 of uncultured cyanobacterium. GTDB lineage: Bacteria > Cyanobacteriota > Cyanobacteriia > Cyanobacteriales > CAWCAG01 > CAWCAG01. Next base: position 428,509 of record CAWCAG010000007.1, read on the forward strand.
CCCCTATGCAAACTGCGGATTTGCCGATCCATAGATTGACCACCACAGACTGTGAGGATTTTCATGTGTCGGTCTTGGGTAAACTCTTGGATAGCTTTGGCTACTTGTTGAGCAAGTTCCCTGGTTGGGGTCAAAACTAAGGCTTGGACTCCTTTGGTTTGAATGTCAATTTTCTCTAACATAGGTAAGGCAAAAGCAGCGGTTTTGCCTGTACCCGTTTGGGATTGACCTACCATATCCTTTCCTGCTAGAAGTTCAGGAATGGCTTGAGTTTGAATAACAGTGGGTTCAGTGAAACCCATACTTTCTAAATGTTCTACCCTAGCTTCAGATAAACCTAAACTGTTGAAAGATGTTGTCATAACGAATTGTTGCTTTTTGTTTAGTTTTTAGTAGTTTAAGATACTTGTCGAGTTTCTGCTTACACAAAAAAAGTTATCCCTTGATAAAAAGCTTCTGAAAGAAGCGGCAAGAAGTGAATATATTTGTGCAGCTAGAAATCTTGTTGTGATGCAGCTTGACCGTAAAGATCGTAAGTATCAGCATCAGTAATTTTGACATTGATGATAGAGCCTAAAGCCCCTTGTCCTTGAACATAAACAAGTCCATCTACTTCAGGAGCGAAACGTGCTGAACGTCCAATTAGCTCCCCTGTTGCAGGGTTTTCTTGTTCTAATAAAACAGGGATAGTTTGACCAATACAGTTTTGGTTTTTTCGCCATGCTATTGGCTGTTGTAGCGCCATCAAAATATCCTTGCGTTCGTCCATGACTGATTGAGGAATTTGGTTAGGGAGATCCCCAGCTTTGGTTCCTTCTTCAGCAGAAAAAGTAAACGCGCCCATATGGTCAAATTCGTGACGTTTGACAAAATCTGTTAAGTGAGCAAAATGTTCTTCGGTTTCTTCAGGGAAACCAACAATAAAAGTTGTCCGCAGTACAGACTCAGGTAATTTTGTTTTAATTCTGTCAATAATTTCGTCATTAACCAACCCTTGCCAGGGTCGATTCATTGCTCTGAGTATCTCAGGATGGGAATGTTGCAAGGGTAAATCTAAATAGGGAAGAATATTAGGAGTTTCCTTAATGGCGTTGATAACCTGTGGGGTTAGCCCTGTCGGATAAGCATAGTGCATTCGCACCCACGGAACGCTAACTTTACCTAACTCCTTTAAGAGTTGGTCTAGTTTTGGCTCTCCATATAAATCCAAACCATAGTTAGTGGTTATTTGGGAGATCAAAACTATCTCTTGAACCCCTTGAGCCGCTAACTGTTGAGCTTCAGTAACAATGGATTCAATGGAGCGCGATCGCTGTTTACCTCGTAACTTGGGAATAATGCAAAAAGAGCAATGGTAATCACATCCTTCTGCTACCCTCAAGTAGGCTACACCTTCTGTAGTAGTGCGGTAGCGGGGGGTAGCTTCATCAGCGATATAGGTTGGTTCTAAAGAAACTTCTTTGACCCGCTTTCCTGTTTCTACTTCTTCAATGACTTTAACTATCTTATTATAATCTCCGCTGCCAACTAAAGCTACTGCTTCTGGTAATTCATCTAATAATTGGTCTTGGAAGTGCTGGGCCATACAACCAGCGATGACGATTTTTTTGTTGGCTTCTGCTAACTCTACCAAGGTGCGTACTGATTCTTCTCTGGCTGCTTGGATGAAACTACAGGTATTAACAATTACATAGTCAGCTAACTCTTCATTACTATCTACTCCGTAGCCAGCTTCTGCTAGCATACCGAGCATATGTTCTGAATCTATCCGATTTTTCTCGCACCCTAAATGGGAAATTGCAATAGTTGGCTTATTGCCCATATATTTTAATATTTTTGTATTTATTTAAACTTTTACTAGATATTGCTTGTTGTAGATGGCATTGTACAGGATTAGCCTCAATAGTCAAACTCTAGCCTCTTAGTTTTCCTTTAATTGTAGTTAACGTTGAGTAAGTGTACTACTCGAAAAGACTTTGCCACCGCTATGGGACAATAATCAGCATAATCAAATTTTGTATTTGTATAGCAGAAAAATTAGTGCGGCATTAGGTAAATTAAGTGGACTTAGATCAGATTTTTCAAACTCACAATCCTATTATTGGTGTTGTTCATCTTTTACCTTTACCGAGTTCTCCTCGCTGGGGAGGTAATCTGAGGGCTGTTATCGATAGGGCAGAACAAGAAGCTACAGCTTTGGCGGCAGGAGGTGTTGATGGCATTATTGTCGAAAACTTTTTTGATGCCCCTTTTGCTAAAAACAGGGTAGATCCAGCAGTGGTTAGCGCCATGACTTTAATTGTGCAGCGCTTGATGAATTTAGTCACTCTTCCTATTGGGATCAATGTTTTACGAAACGATGCCCGAAGTGGACTGGCGATCGCCACTTGTGTTGAGGCCCAATTTATTCGCGTTAATATTTTAACTGGAGCAATGGCCACAGACCAAGGAATAATTGAGGGTCAAGCAAGGGAAATTATGCGCTACCGTCGAGAATTAGATAGCGATGTTTACATATTAGCCGATGTTTTGGTTAAACACGCCCAGCCATTAGGAGCGCCCCATCTAACTACCGCAGTGAAAGATACTATCGAGAGAGGTTTAGCAGATGGAGTTATTTTATCTGGTTGGGCTACAGGTAGTCCCCCTACCCTAGAAGACTTAAAAGTAGCCTCAGAAGCTGCGGGCAATACCCCATTATTCATTGGTAGCGGTGCTAATTGGCAAAATATCTCCCAACTCTTACCGGAAACGGATGGAGTAATTGTTTCTACTTCCTTAAAACGCCATGGCAAAATTGAAGAACCCATCGATCCCAACAGAGTTAGCCAGTTTATTGAAGCAGCCCAAGAAAGTTTGTTGCCAAAGAAGGAATAAGGATGGGAGGGGATGGAGTGACTGGGTGACGAAGAGAAAACTATTAGCCATTAGCCATTAGCCATTAGCCGTTGCTAAAATCGAAAGCAAAACTCAAACTTATTAATTGTTATCAACAAATTCTATGAATACGAGTCGCCGACGTTCTACTCCCTGGATTCATCGTTGGTCGCGACCTATTATTGGTGCGATCGCTATTTTAGGTGCAACATTAACAGCTTATTTAACTGTAATTGCTTTTCAAGGTGGTGACGTAGCCTGTAGCACAGATGCTGCTGCTGCTGCCGGGGGGTGTAATGATGTCCTCTCTAGCGATTATGCCAAAGTGTTTGGTTTGCCTTTACCTTTATTTGGCTTGATGGCATATATTAGTATGGCTATTTTTGCCCTTGTTCCCTTAACTATTAACGCCGATGTAAAAAGGCAATTAAGGAAACAAATAGAGAACTGGACTTGGTTGTTTCTCTTAATCGGGGCAACTTCTATGGCCGTCTTTAGCGGTTATTTGATGTATGTACTAGCTTTTAAGCTACAAATCCCTTGTCTTTACTGTATCAGTTCAGCAATTTTCGCCCTAACTTTGTTTACCTTGACTGTACTTGGTCGCGAATGGGACGATGTTGGTCAAATTCTCTTTACTGGTTTGATTGCTGGGATGGTAACTATCGTTGCTACTTTAGGGGTCTATGCTAATGTGAATGGCTCTGTTACTGCTTCGGCTGAAGCAGGGCCAATACCCCAAGTTACTACCAGTCCAGTTCCCCCTGATGGTTGGAAGATTACTACTAAATCTGGCCCTTCGGAGATTGAATTAGCTAAGCATTTAACAGAAGTTGGGGCTGTGAAATATGGTGCTTTTTGGTGTCCCCACTGTTATGAACAAAAGCAACTATTTGGTGCAGAAGCTTTCAAATCAATTAAGTATGTTGAATGTGCTGAAGGAGGCAAAAATCCTCAACCGCAAAAATGCTCTGCTGTCGGATTGAAATCTTTCCCTACTTGGGAAATTGATGGGGAAATTTATCCAGGAGTCCAAAGCTTAGACGAGTTAGCTGAAATATCTGGCTATAAGGGGTCAAAGGATTTTAAATACACTTTACGTTAGCAGGGCAACCCAATTATGCAGATTTATGGGTGAAATAAATTCCTCACCCATCCCTGGCTCCCTGCTCCCCTTGAGCATCATAACTTAGAAGAACGCATTAACAACAATCCTCCTACTCCCAACCCAAAGAAATTAGGCAACCAAGCAGATAAAAAAGGAGAAACTGCTCCTACTATCCCCATTGCTCCGGTGATGAAACTGATTAGGTAATAAGAGAAAATGATCACAATACTCATACCAAAACTTGTAGCCTTAGAAGCTCTTTGAGGCCTAGTTCCTAATGCTGCCCCTACTAAACCAAAAACTAAACAAACGAAAGGAAAAGCCATTTTTTGTTGCACCCGGACTCTGAGTTTACGCAATTTCTTGGTATCGCCGCTTTGTTCGAGAATCTTCATTTGCTCGAATCCTTGAGCGATATTCATCTCCCCATAATCTCGGCCTTTTTGGGCTAGATCAAAGGGAGCTTTGGGTAATTTTAGTTTTTGGTGAACAAAGCGAACAATTTTTTTGTAGGAGCCATCGCCATCAATAAGGTAGATTGTACCGTTAAAAAAGTTCCAGGTATTGTCCTTGAGATCCCAAGTGGCAGATTCAGAGGTGACAATCTGCTCAACTCCCTCTTGAGAGCGATCTAGTAAGGTTAAACCTTCCATGGTTGTACCATCAAACTTTTCAGCGTAAAATAAGCGAGTTAAGACCTCTTGTTCCCCTTCAGGACGCTGGACATTGCTGTATTCAGGGTAAAGAATATTTTTTTCTTGAAAGGAGGGTTTTTCTTCCCCTAGGGCGCGATCTAAAGTTAAAGTTGCTTGGTAGTTGGCATTAGGAACGATAACTTCGTTGAAAACAAAGGTTAAGCCCGTGACAGCTAGGCTAAAAATAATTGCTGGTAAAACAATTCTATAAACACTGATGCCAACGCTACGTAGAGCAGTTAATTCGCTATCACTAGAAAAACGGCCATAAGCCATCATTGTCGCTAACAGAGCGGACATAGGAAAAGCATAGACAATAAATTCTGGCATTTTCAAGAGCAGAACTTTAAGGGCTAAACTCATTAATAACCCTGACTCAGCAACTTTCCGCACTAACTCAAATAAACTGCCAATAGCAACACCAATTGAAGAGAAAGCCCCAACCCCAAACAGGAAGGGTAAAGTTAGCTCCGTTAGTATGTAGCGATCCATAATAGAAAAGCCGGAAAATAACGGAAACCAAGAAAAGTTAGCTTGGAAAGATTTGCTCAGGGGCATAAAGTTCAAGGTTCAGATTAGACCATTTTGATAAAGTTGTGACAAAAACACTTTTGCTTAAAAGCTTATTATTGCTACTTTTGAGTTACACAAAGGAGAATAGTTTAGGCTTGAAACTTGTCTCCTAGATAATATTTGCGGACTAATGGGTTATTGTAAAGTTCTTCCGCAGCACCAGAGGCCAGAATTTCTCCATCTCGCATAATATAAGCGCGGTCAGTAATTTCTAAGGTTTCGCGCACGTTATGGTCAGTGATTAATATTCCCATATGGTGAGCGCGCAATTGGGCAATAATTTGTTGAATCTCAGAAACAGCAATGGGATCAACTCCGGCAAAAGGTTCGTCCAAAAGCAAAAATTTTGGTCCTTCTTTCCCTGCTGCTAAGGATCTAGCAATTTCTGTACGTCGCCTCTCTCCCCCAGAAATTTGACTGCCTTGGGTTTGAGCTACTTTTTCTAAACGGAACTCTTTGAGTAGTGAGAGTAAGCGTTTGCGCCTGTCTCTAGCTGGTACGTCAGTTTGTTGTAGGACAAGGGTAATATTATCTTGAACGCTGAGGTTACGGAATATACTAGCTTGTTGGGTTAAATAACCAATGCCGAGATGGGCGCGTTTGTCAATAGGTAGGGGAGTGATTTCTCTGTCATTGAGCCAAACCGAACCTTTATTGGGCTTGACTAAACCAGTGGCAATATAAAATGTGGTGGTTTTTCCTGCACCATTAGGCCCTAGTAAACCGACAATTTCCCCTTGAGAAACTGTTAAATTTACTCTGTTAACGACTACTCGCTTGCCATAGGATTTGTGAACGTTTTTAAGAATTATTTTCACGCTATTTCTGGGGAGCAACAGGATGATTAAGGATTGCTTTCTGGCTCTTTGAAAACAGGCTTAGGATTGTAAGGGGGGGCAGGTTTAACTGTTGGAGTTGTTGGTGCTTCTGGGTCAGAGATGATGTAAATTGATTCTACTTGGCGTTCTGTTTTTGGTGTGGCAACAAAACGTTCTTCATCCATCAGGTAGGTAATTTCTTCCCCTCTAATGCTGTTACCATTGCTTTGGAGGACGTAAACATTACCTCTTAAGACAATAATACGTTCGCTACTAAAATACTGCGCTTGGGCAGCTGTGGCTTGTATTTGCCTAGCTGGATAATTAATTTGTACGTTGCCACTGGCGGTAATTACCCCGGTTTTGGAGTTGGCTTCTTGGAGATCAGAACGAATAGTAATTGCTCGCCCTGGTTGTGCTTCGGCATTTTTAAGGGTTCCAGGAATTGCGATCGCCCCTATTAAAGCAGCAGGAATAACAAAGATTACTCCTAAGCGGCGCATCAAGCAAGTAGAGGAGTGAACAGAGAACATAATAATAAAATAATTAACTTAACAATGAATATACAGAAAATAATACCGTGGATAGCTAACCAAATCAGGTTAATACTCTACTATTCCCCGTAAATTATCTAATTTTGCTGATATATAAATTTGACGCTTAAGTGGCTTCTGAAGTTTCACTACTTGATCGTTCTTGGTTCTGCTGTAATTATTTTAGGTAAATAGATATTGGAGTTGTTGGTTTTAAGTTCCTCGACAAAATTGCTGATTTCTTCTGGCTGAATTTTTTGTAATGCTTCTAAAAGTTGTAAACTTTGGTCTAATAAGTTGCTTGTATCAATACCTTCATATAAGGGCTGATAATCACTAATTCGCCTTACTCCCTCTCCTAACAAAATAACTGCACCTCGCCAGTTATGATTGCTCAAATGATAACAAGCTACGGCAATTTGTAGTATACCTTGATAAAACTTTTTCAAAGGCTCTGAAGAGTCCATCCACAAAGCCTCTAAAGTATCATGACAAGCATAAAATTCTTGACCATTAAACTGGTCAATTCCTTGCCAAAATTCTTGAGACGACATAACTGAATAACCTTAAGATGCCATGCTTTCTCGCACTTTCTGAATCTCTTCTAGAGAAATTTCTTGAGCTTCTCCGGCAAATTCGTTATCAGGGGTGATGAATAACATACAATGGCATTCGGAACGCTCACGCATGGGGACACATGGACAATTCCAGAAAGTTGCTTTAACCTCTGCTTCTTTGTCTTCATAGTGGCGACAAGGACACAAAGGAGCGCCTAGTTCATCTTTGTTTTTAGCTAATCCTTCAATTACCACAGCAGTTACAGAAGGATCGCTACAGAAGTATGTGTCAGTGCGCTTAGCATACTGCTCTGCGAACTTCTTCATCGACTCAAGGGTTTTATTTTCTTGTTGCTTATCGATTGCTTCGGAACTCATGAATATTAAAGTTGGTACAATACTTGTTTGTTTATTTGTTTAGCATTGTATCTTACTTTGTAGTAGGAATAGGGAGTAGGACGTAGAGAGCAGCAATTCTTGTTCTCACTTTATTTCTAATTTTTGAAGAGCCAAAATGATGAATTGGACAAACCGAGTATTTAAAGGACTTCTTTCCTTTTTTCTTGAATCTAATTGTTGCCTTTGCGATCGCTCTACTGAAGAGGTTATTTGTGTTTATTGCCAAGAACAATTACAAAAGTGTCGCTTGGATAATCCCTGCCAGTTTTGGCAGCAAGAATCACCTTTATTTGCTTGGGGTTCCTACGATAGTACTCTGAGTCGAGCGATTAAGACTTTGAAATATCAAAATCAACCCCAGTTAGCGAAGCCAATGGGACAATGGTTAGGACAAGCTTGGTTAGATTCTGACCTAGGGCGTAAAAGCGGTAAAGTCATAGTTATTCCTATACCCAGTCATCCTCGCAAATTAGCAGAAAGAGGATTTAATCAAGCAGAATTAATTGGGCGCAGTTTTTGTCAGTTTACAGGTTTTTCTTTGCAAACATCTGGTTTAGTAAGAGTTAAAGAAACTGAAGCGATGTTTAGTTTAAATGCCAAACAAAGGGAGGAAAATATTGCTGATGCTTTTGATTTAGGTAAAAGCTTTCAAAGACAAACCCCCCGCTTGCCAGTACTTTTATTGGATGATATTTATACTACTGGTGCTACTATTAAAGCTGCCACTCAAACTTTACATAGCAATGGCGTTAGAGTATTAGGGGCGATAGCTTTGGCTGCTACAGCTTCGGGAAAATAGTTTTTTCACCCAAAACTAAGCAAATTTATTCATATCTCAAGTAGAGTATTTGTAAATATCTATTTTAGCTGTTTCAGTCCTGGGAACGATTGTAAAGCGACTGTTTATTCGTTAGAAAATATAATTGTTAAAGCAAGTTTACGAGTTACAAAAAATAATGAATAATTTCTTCTCTAAAATAGCTAATTTGCGTCCAATGCGTTTTTTAATAGCTGCTGTTTTCTGCACATTACTATTTGTTGGTAATGCTTTACCTGCTGCCGCTGCGACTAGTAGCACTGATAAAGGCATAACCCCCTTACAAGGTATTGAGCAAAAATCTAAAGATATTCTTAAAGAAGGGCCTCGTGATCTAGAAGAAACCACCTCAGAAGCACAGAAAGGCCTTAATGCAGTACAAGGAGGCGCTGATTATAGTAAGCTTAATCGTCCTGAAAATACCAAGTCTACTTCAGTAGAAGAGCAAATCAAAGAAGGATTGAGAGACTTGACTTCTAAATAGGTTTTACTGTTTAAGTTGCCAATAAAGTGAGCAAAGTTAATTGCTTTCCTTTAATTAGATTTCTTAAAGGTAATAATTAATGAGCGACCGAAGCGGTAATATGAATTAGCGCTTCGGCGCTTCTTTTTTTGAGATTGGCTAGGGATAATTTAATTAAAAATTGATGTGAAAAAAAAATCAAGTAAGCTAGACAAGCTAAAGCTTTACCCTGGGACGATTATGCTAATTACAATTAGTATTTTCTCTTTCTCAGCCAAGACTGTTTTAACCCAAGAAGCTATTATAGCCCCCTCCCCCCAAAAAGAAGAGGAAACTAGTTCTTCAGAGCAAGGACTTTATTTTGCTGATATTGTAGTTAGGGGAAGACCAATCTTTCAAATAGGTAGTCTTGCTGAAGTTAGTGCCGCTGAAAGGGCAGAAATTATTAACAGACGTATTGCTAGCGTTTTAGCTCAAAGCGATACAGTAGAGCAAGTTGCTATCAACCCAGATAATCCTCGCAAAATCGCCACTTTGCGGCTTAAAAATCGGGTCTTAATGACCATAACGGAGCAAGATGCCCAAGATTTTGGTTTAGAGGTGGAAGAATTAGCCCAAAAGTGGGCTGACAGCCTTGACGAAGCTATTGATAAACAACCTTTAGCCATAGATGTAGGGCAACGTCTTTATGGGACAGTGCAACAATTAGCACGGGATGCTATTGCCAACCTTCCTGCTTTGCTTGGTGCATTCATTGTTCTAATTATCACTTGGATATTTGCTAAACTGGTACGCTATCTGGCTTTTACCTGGGCGCAAAAAACAGAAGGCGATCGCAGTACAGAAATACTTATTGGTCGTCTTGGTTATGGTGGTGTTTGGGTTTTAGGAGCGGTGGTAGCATTGGGAGTCTTAGGTTTAGATTTTGGTGCTTTATTAGGGGCGTTGGGGTTAACTAGCGTTGCTATTGGTTTTAGTCTCAAAGATGTTTTAAGCAACTATATTTCTGGGGTTATTTTACTAGCTGCTCGTCCTTTTGCTATCAATGACCAAGTGGTAATTGAAGATTATGAAGGTACGATTACCCAAATTCAACTCCGGGCTACTACCATGAAAACCTATGACGGGCGGTTAGTTTATATTCCTAACCAAGAAGTTTTTCAAGCTAGTATTATTAACAACACCGCTTCTCCTCGCCGTCGTAGTTCAGTTATGGTAGGCATTGATTATGGGGAAAATATTGCCCAGGCAAAAGAAGTGATTGGTCGAGTTTTAGAAAGAATGGTTGAAGTGGAAACTTCTCCTGCCCCGGATGTTTTGGTACAAGAATTAGCAGCAAGTACCGTAAACTTAGAAGTCCGTTTTTGGGTGGATTCCCGTCGTTCAGGATTTTTGGCTACGACATCAGAGGTAGCCCAAGCTATTAAAGAGGCTTTAGAAAAAGCAGATATTGATATGCCCACAGATATTTATACTTTGCTGTTTCGAGATATTCCTAACTTTGCCTGAAGGAGTGGGGCAGATTAAGGAAGTTAAGGAAGAATAATTATTTTTATTAATTGAGTTGCTTTATGAAGATATTGTTTTCAGGATTCAAATTAACTATGTTCGAGAGGATAATAAATTTTGCAGTAGCTTAGATGACTGTTCAGGTTACAGGATTTTTTAAACACGGCATGGAAAGCTTAGTGAGGGTATAAAGCTGGTCAGTTTTTCTTTTTGATTCCTTTCCCACAAGTGATATTTCCATTTTTACTTTACATCATATGAATGACATATTCCCTTTTTCATGCAATAATTCAGCTAGTATTTTACTGCTTCTTTCAGTAAAGTTAACTTAGGGTAATTTTCCTAAATGATGTTCCTCCGTATTTTGATGAGAAATGGTGATTTTGCGCCGGGTATTTACTTCTGTAGCCAGTTTCCTGAGTATTTTGGCAATTAAACCTGAAGTTTTAGCCCAAACTGTTAATATTCCTTTTAGCGCCAATGTAGCCAATCAGGTTACCTTAGACATTGTCGAACCTGGAGTTGCAAGCCCTTCGGCAGTTGTGACCTCAGATGGATTGCAAACCTCTTTCCAATCCACAAACCCTGCAAGGATTTCAATTCAGGCTAACGAGGGTGCAAGCATTATCATTTCTGAACCATTCTTAACTTCTGGCCCTAATCCAGACCCTCCGGGGACGGAAAGGATTGGTGTGCTTCGGTTTGATAATGTGGAAGTAAGAAGCAACGTAGGTGCAGGTGTTGCACCTCTTCCTTCAGGAGAAACAGAGTTAGAAGTTGAACTTTATGTAGAAAGACCAGAACCCTTTCCAGCAGGAACTTATAACTACGTAGTTAATTTAACTATCACACCTTAAATTGTTAATTAGAGCTGGAAAACGTTTGTAAACTAATTTTACCATCAGGAGATTTGAATAATGATTCGTAATTCTTTACTTGCTGCAACCTTATCAATAGCTGGCACTACGGCCCTTGTTACTCAAGCAACGGCTCAAAGTATTGATGTTCCTTTCACTGGAGTAGTACAAGGAAGGTGTAGCTTCAATAATTTAATACCTGGAGTTATGGTATCTGATTTTCCAGGCCCCGGTAGCAATAAATTAGATACTCGCGCCCCTGGTGGTAGTTCCGGTGCAGTTACTGTTGTTTGTAACCAACCAGCAGACCTAATAGTGGGATCTCCTATACAAACCGCAGGACCAGGTACTGCAGGTTTTGTTGAGGTAGATGTTCAATCTTCTAATGGTGGTGGTTCATCCCCTGGACTTGGAGGTCAGTCTCTATTTTTACCACCTGGTCAAAGTCAACTCTCTGTGGATATGCGCGTTGATAGTCCCGCCCCACTTCCTGCTGGCAATTATGGATACAATGTTTCTTTAACTGTAGTGCCATAACGTTAGTGTTGCTGGAAAGTAATGATTTATGCAGAGTGATACAATTAGCAAATATTTTCTTACTGTCGTCAAAAATTAGAGATTTCATTACAAATCAGCAACGCACATATTTTCAACCAGGATATTTTAATAATGATTCACAACTCTCTAATTGCTGCAACCTTAGCGTTGGCAGGTACTACAACTATTACTGCCCAAGCAATGGCTCAAAGTATTGATGTTCCTTTCACTGGAGTCGTACGAGGAACTTGCAGTTTCAATAATTTAGTACCTGGGGTCATGGTATCTTCAGGTTCTAATATTTTAGATACCAAAGCCCCTGGGGGTAGCTCTGGTGCAGTCACCGTCATTTGCAATCAACCAGCAGACTTACTAGTTAGTGATGCTGTACAAACAGCAGGGCCATCCTTTGTTGCTGGCAAGATTATGGCAGAAGCAGCCTCTTCTAATGGTGGTACTACTAACGGAAGCCAATCTCTTTTCTTGCAACCTGGCCAAAGCCAAGTTTCTGTAGATATTTGGATTGATAGCCCTGCCCCGCTTCCCTCTGGCAATTATGGGTACAATGTTTCTTTAACTGTAGTGCCTTAGTATTTATTGATAGGAGTGAGGAACTCCTTGCTCCTACAAACTACAATCAAACTATATTTATATGAGTTTTAATAATTGGTGCAACGCCCTAGTTTTACCAGTGAGTAGCTGCTTGGTTGCCACTGTCTTACTGGGGAATTTGCCAGCAAAAGCGCAAGTTAGTCTTTCTCCTCTGATTATCGAACAAAGCGCAGAACGAGGTCAATCCCAGAGTGTAATTACTATTAATAATACCAGCGATCAACCCTTTCGGGCTAGGGTTTATGCTGAACCTTTTACCTACAGTCGGGATGATGGTTTCCAAGTTTTAGAAACTACCCCTAGTAGTCTGTCAATTATGAATATGTGGATAAAGACTCTTGAGGCGGATACGGGCATCTTCGGTGCTAAATTGCCAATCCACCGATTTTTGCAATCGATTGCGCTCCACACACCAAGCTTGAGTTTCACTCTTTAATATTTCGCGCTCTCCAATCCGTCTATCCAAGCATTGTCTAGTTAATGCAGATAACTCAATCTCGGCAATATTCAGCCAACTTCCATGCTTGGGTGTATGGTGAATCTCTAGCTTTTCTACTAAACGACGGGCTGTTGGTGCTTCAAAGGCTTTGTAGAGAGAAGCTTGGTTGTGAGTGTTTAACTGGTCGCACACAAGAGTTACTGTTTCACTTTCGGGGTAGTCTTCATCGAGCAAGCATTGTATTTGTTTTGCCCAATCTACCGCAGTTCTTTGCTCTGTAACTATAACTTTGCGCCAGCCTGAAAGAGGCTCTGTAAAGATGAAAATGTTGGCAGTTCCATTACGTTCATATTCGTAATCGAATGATTCTGGACATCCTGGTTGGGCTGGTAGCGCAGTTCGAGTTTCTTTGATAAGTTGCACCGGTTGTTCGTCCATACATATCATGGGATGTTTAGGGTCGTAGGGTCGGTGATAAACTTCCAGTACATCTTCCATGTGGGCCACAAATTCAGCATTTGCTTTGGGTGGAATTACATATTGCCTACGCAGATGCGGCTTTAACTGGTTTTTTTCAGCTCTTGTCTTACTGTTTCATAGCTAATCTCTGGCACAATCTCTAGCTCTACTAGTTTGTCTGCCAGGAGTCTTAATGTCCAACGTGCTTGTCCCTTTGGTGGCTCTCCACACCTTAAGGCTATCAGCTTTGCCTGTGCTTCTCCGTCACATATTCTTGGTCGCGATGGACTTTTGGGTTTCTTTCTCTCCAATGCTCTTTCTATACCTTCTTCAACTAGTCTTTGTCGCAGATTCGCTACTGTGTTTCGGTGACAACCAAACGCTTTAGCTGCTTCGATGTCTGTCCATCCTTGTCCATTTATATCTATGTTTAGCAGTATATTCGCGTGTTTGATTTTGTAGGCTGCTGCTTTTCCCTTCGATACTAATTCTTGGAGTTGTTGTCTTTCTTCTTGTTTTAATCTCACTATGTAACGTTTCTGCATTTTTCCTTTGAGCTTCCAGTAGACTTCCTTTTCTATTCTCTCATATTGTTCACAAAATTGATTATGACAGACTACTAGTGATTTAACTCCCTACTTACAATTTTCTCCCCGTGAACTTAACGTGGAACCAGGGCAAGCCCGTAAAGTACGTATCATCACACGCTTTCCTCCCAGTTTACCTACCGGGGAATATCGGGCAGTAATTTTTACAGAAAACTTACGGGAAACAATAGATGATAGCGGCAACAACGTTACTATTGAAACCCGCATTGGTACAACTATTTATGTGAGGCAAGGTAATGTTTCTCCTCAGCTTGAAGCAGTTGCAGCTAGCTGGGACAAAGAACAACAGCAATTGCAAATCTTGATCAATAACTCTGGAGATGCTTCTGCCCGTACTGGTGTTAACTGGACTTTGCAGCAAGGGGAAAAGATGATTGCTGAAGGAATTTTACTTCCGGTGGGAATTGTGGCCACTAGTGAACGCAATTTATCATTATCTAGTGAAACAGATAAGCAACTTCAACTAACTTCTGGTACATATCAGTTAACTGGTGACTTGCTTTGGGGGAATCAAGAAAATCCTGAGAGTAAGTCTTTTAGTTTAGATTTAATAGTACCCTAGTGGGGAAAATAGGGAGATTTGAGCGAGAAACAAAAAATCAAACTGATTACTTATTGCTTATTGCTTATTACTTCTTCAGTCTCTGTTTTGCGTGTAGCAAATGCTCAAACTTTGCCTAGTGATGATGTTACCCCAGTAGTGAATGGAGAACAACAGGAATTTGTAATTATCCCTGTAGGCATTAATCTCGGTAAACGCAACGTGCTTCCTAGTGCCTTGATAAGGGGCTTAGAAGATGGTACTCAAGCTATTAATTTTGCGAATTGGTTAATTCCTTTTGATACCGTTGTCGAAAGTTTGCGCCTCGATATTACTTCTCTCGAAGATGGACAATTGGAAGTGCGATCGCCGGGTTTGGTTACTCGAATTAATCCTGATGAGTTGCAAACTGACCCTGAATTGGGTTTAGTTCTTTCTGTAGAAGAGATAATTACCCTTTTAAATGTACCAACTAAGTTTGATCTTAATGAGTATGCCATCGCCTTCAATCCTCCCTGGTTAAATGCAAGGGGTCAAGCTAAGTCTCCAGGGAAGTTGCCTGTGATTTTATCAGGATTACCACTGTTGGAGGCAGAAAGTTTTACTTTCACTAATTTAGGGCAGAGGGTTAATCTTACCAACAATGATGATGGTGGGATTAATTCTCAAGGAGAGTTGACTGCCTTGGGGACTGTGGCGGGGAGTAGTTGGTTTGTGAAGCTTAACCAAAGTGATTTAAGGGATGGCCGGAGTTGGCGTATTGGTGAGGTACAACTTTTGCGGCAAACTCCCACAGCAGATTATGTGTTGGGTTCACAACCGACTTTTTGGCGTAGTCAGGAAGGAGGGGAATATTGGGGACTAACAACTATTCAACGTTGGGGGTTCACGCCTGCGGTAGCTTTCAAGGGCGGAGGATTTAGCCCTAGCCAACGGTTGCAAGCAACTCAAGTAGGGCGTACTATTGTAGGAGAGGCGGAACCAGGAACTTTGGTACAGTTAACCACTGGGTTCGCAACTAGTGTGGTGGCAGAAGTGCTGGTAGATTCTTCTGGGGTTTATCGCTTTGAAGATATACCAGCTAAAAGGGCTACCTATCGGATCTTGCTTTTTGCCAATGGGCAGTTAACCGATGAACCAGAAATTCAGGAAGCAAATTTTTCTACCTTACCGACTCAATTACCCGCAGGGGCATCGGCTTTAACGGTTTCTGGGGGAGGAAGACGGGAATTTAGGGGAGAAAATGAGCTGTGGGGCAGTTTTACAGATTGGCGTGGTGGTGTTGCCTATCGTCGCGGGATGACAGAAGATTTAACTTTGGGTTTAGGTTTAGTTTATGATCACCAATGGTTAGGGTTAGGGGAATTCTTTTATCAACCCCAGAAACTACCTTTACAAGCAACAGTGTCGGCTTTAGTTGATGTCGAAGAAGGAGATGGCGACATTAATGCTAACTTGCGTTTCCAACCAAGTAGGAATTTCAGCTTAAATCTCGATAGCGATCGCCTCTCCAATCGTTTCAACCTCAACTGGCAAATCTTTCCTGGTTTAACTTTAACTGGCAATGGCAATAGTCGTGATGCCACTTTAGCCGGAGGATTAAGAGTTGCCCATAGCAGTCGCTACTTTTCTCTTTTTGCCACCGCCAGTCTGGATATAGACAATAATTTGCGTTGGAGTTTGAACCAAAGACTGGGCAATTTGCGTTTAACGCACCAAGGTAATGAAATCACCAATATTTCCGAACTCACCTACGGGCTATCAGGGACTAATTCTTTACTTTCAGGACATAGTTTGTTTATAGGTTATGATAGTCGCAACCTCAACCAGATTAACAACAACCTTCTCTCTCTTGGTTGGCGCTATCGTTCTACTTCTCTTACCGTAGAAGGGAGAAATCTTTGGGAATTTGACTTGGGCTATGGTTGGAGTAATGAAGGTAGGGGGATTATTGCTTCTGTGGGGGCGGCTTTACCAGGATTATCTTTAAGGTTGCGTTACCAAGAAGTTTCTGTTAGCGATAATTCCCCCAGTTTTCGTATTGAGTTGCTACCTAGTTTTAACCTCCAAAGAGGAGAAGTATTACCTGGAGAACAAGATTTTGAACGACTACGAAGTCAGGGAGGATTATGGATTCAACCTTTTTTTGATCGTAACAACAATGGTATTAGGGATGGGGGAGAGAAACTCTATTTAGAAGCACCGGAATTATTATTGATCCTTAATAATCAATCCCTTCAATTTTGGCGTAATGCTGTGTATGCCCACGGCATTTTTGTTTTTTTGCCCCCTGGTATCTATCGTCTTGATTTAGATGTAGCCGGGTTTCCTTTAGATTGGCAAGGGGCAGCCAAAGCTTATGCTACAGAGGTGATAAGTGGTAGTTATACCCCGGTGTTAGTTCCTCTACATCTTGCCTATACTGTGACAGGAGTAGTGACGGATCTTGCTGGTAATACTGTGGGTGGTGCTAGGATTGAAGCTATTCCCCAAGCTGGGGGGCAAAGGATTTTTTCGATTACTAATGATGCAGGAGTTTTTTATTTAGAAGGTTTGCCACAAGGTAAGTATGATTTACTTATCAATGAACAACCAGCCCAGCCTGGGTTTCTAGAGTTTGAGGAAAAATCAGAACCTTTTCAAGAGTTGAACTTGATTAATAGCAATTGAGCAATGAGTTGAAAGTCTTGCCTTTCTCTTCCTTAAAGTGATATTATGTATATGGTAGAACAGGTGCGCTCTTAAAAGCCGTTCTCCAAAGTATTTTTGCTCTTCTTTCGGTAACTCCTCTTGTAGCGTCTCTATAAAGAGAAAGCTAAACTAATAATTGGTAAACTTTAGCCTACTGTAACTATCAGCCTGTTCCCCAAATCAAAGAAACATCAATGAAAAGTGCATTCCTCAACCACCTTAATAGCCCCAAACTGCCGGTAATTGTCTTTGATGGGGCGATGGGAACTTCCCTACAAACCCAAAACCTCACCGCAGCAGATTTTGGTGGGGCGGAATATGAAGGTTGCAATGAGTATTTGGTGCATACGAAACCCGAAGCAGTGAAAAAGGTGCATCGCGGTTTCTTGGAGGTGGGTACAGATGTAATTGAAACGGATACCTTTGGTGCTACTTCTGTGGTTTTGGCAGAGTATGACTTAGGTGACCAAGCTTATTACTTGAATAAACGGGCAGCAGAATTAGCAAAGGAAGTAGCCACAGAATACTCAACCCCAGAAAAACCTCGCTTTGTGGCCGGTTCTATAGGACCAGGGACTAAATTACCCACCTTGGGACATATTGATTTTGATACCCTCAAAGATGCTTATGTAGAACAGGTTGAGGGGTTATATGATGGCGGGGTTGATTTGTTGTTGGTGGAGACTTGTCAGGATGTGTTGCAAATTAAAGCTGCTTTAAATGCTATTGAAGAAGTGTTCGTTAAAAAAAAGGAACGCTTACCTATTATGGTTTCTATCACAATGGAACAGAAGGGGACAATGTTAGTTGGTTCAGAAATTAGTGCCGCATTAGCTATTCTTGAACCCTATAAGATTAATATTCTCGGTCTAAATTGTGCAACGGGACCGGATTTAATGAAGGAACATATTAAATATTTATCGGAACATTCTCCTTTTGTTGTTTCCTGCATTCCCAATGCTGGTTTGCCAGAAAATGTTGGAGGGGAAGCACATTATCGCTTAACACCAATGGAATTGCGTATGTCTTTGATGCACTTTGTCGAAGATTTGGGAGTGCAAATTATTGGTGGTTGTTGTGGCACTCGTCCAGATCATATCCAACAATTGGCAGAAGTGGCTAAGGAGTTAACCCCAAAAGTAAGGCAGCCCCAATATGAATCTGCAGCAGCTTCTATTTATAGTACCCAAACGTTACCAACAGGAAAACTCTTTCTTAATTGTGGGGGAAAGATTAAATGCCAGTGGTTCAAAGAAATGTCGCACTCTTTTAAATAATGAAGACTGGGACGGTTTAATTTCTTTGGCAAAGTCTCAAGTTAAGGAAGGGGCGCAAATTCTGGATGTGAACGTTGATTATGTGGGTAGGGATGGGGTGCAGGATATGCACGAGTTGGTATCCCGTTTGGTTAACAATGTTAATTTGCCTCTGATGTTGGATTCTACGGAATGGGAGAAAATGGAAGCGGGGTTAAAGGTTGCTGGGGGTAAATGTATCCTCAACTCCACCAACTATGAAGACGGGGAAGAGAGGTTTTATCAGGTTTTAGAATTAGGGAAAAAGTACGGTGCAGGTATTGTAGTGGGAACCATTGATGAAGAGGGAATGGGGCGTACTGCTGATAAGAAGTTTGCTATTGCTAAACGTGCTTATAATGCTGCCATAGAGTATGGCATTCCCCCCCAAGAAATCTTTTTTGATCCTTTAGCTTTACCGGCTTCTACGGGTATTGAAGAAGATCGAGAAAATGCTAAAGCAACGGTGGAAGCAATTAAACGTATTAGGGAAGAGTTGCCCGGTTGCCATATAATTTTGGGAGTTTCTAATGTTTCTTTTGGTTTGAATCCTGCTGCTCGTCAGGTATTGAATTCTGTGTTTTTGCATGAAGCTATGGCGGTGGGTTTAGATGCAGCTATTGTTAGTGCGAGTAAGATTTTACCTCTAGCGAAAATTGAAGCAGAACATCAACAAATTTCTCAAGATTTAATCAGTGATCGCCGTCAGTTTGAGGGGGATATTTGTACCTATGATCCCTTAATGAAATTAACAGAATTATTCCAAGGCAAAACCACGAAACGCGAACAAAAGGTAGATGAGAATTTACCAGTGGAAGAGAGGTTAAAAAATCATATTATTGATGGGGAAAGAATTGGTTTAGAAGAACAATTGGAAAAAGCCTTAACTCAGTATCCTCCTTTGCAGATCATTAATACTTTCCTGCTTGATGGCATGAAAGTTGTAGGAGAATTATTTGGTTCGGGGCAAATGCAATTACCTTTTGTACTTCAATCTGCCCAAACTATGAAAGCAGCGGTGGCATATTTAGAAACCTATATGGACAAGGATGAAAGTAGTAGTAATGCTAAAGGGACAGTGGTTATTGCTACGGTGAAAGGAGATGTTCACGATATTGGTAAAAACCTGGTTGATATTATCCTTTCTAACAATGGTTATAAGGTGGTTAATTTAGGGATTAAACAACCTGTGGATAATATTATTCAGGCATATGAAGAACATCAGGCTGATTGTATTGCTATGAGTGGTTTGTTGGTTAAGTCCACAGCGTTTATGAAAGATAACTTAGCCACTTTTAACGAAAAAGGTATTAATGTCCCGGTTATTTTAGGGGGTGCAGCTTTAACCCCTAAATTTGTTTATGGAGACTGTCAGGACACTTATCAAGGGAAGGTTATTTACGGAAAAGATGCTTTTGCTGATTTACACTTTATGGAAAAATTAATGCCTGCTAAAGCTGCTAATAACTGGCATGATTTACAAGGCTTTTTAGATGAAGTAACCGAAGAAAGTAAGGCAGTAAGTAATGGTAAAGCTAAAGTTAAAAAAGAAAAGCTTAAAGTTGAACCCCAACCCATAGATACCCGTCGTTCTGAAGCTGTAACCTTAGATTTAGAACGTCCTCAGCCACCATTTTGGGGTACAAAAATATTAACCCCGGAAGATATTCCTTTAGAAGAATTATTTTGGTATTTAGACTTACAAGCTTTAATCGCCGGGCAATGGCAATTCCGCAAACCTCGTAACCAATCCAGGGAAGAATACGATACTTTCTTAGCTGAGAAAGTTTACCCAATATTATCTAAATGGAAAGAAAAAGTATTAGCTGAAAATCTCTTACATCCTACAGTAGTTTATGGTTACTTCCCTTGCCAAGCCGAAGGTAATTCTCTTTATCTTTATGACACCAAAAATCAAGATAAACAAGTAGCCAAGTTTGACTTTCCTCGGCAAAAATCGGGCCGTCGTCTTTGCATTGCTGACTTCTTCGCCTCCAAAGAATCTGGCATTATGGATGTATTCCCCATGCAAGCCGTCACTGTCGGGGAGATTGCCACAGAATACGCCAAAAAACTCTTTGTTGCTGATGACTACACCAACTACCTTTATTATCATGGTTTAGCAGTTCAAGTAGCAGAAGCCCTAGCAGAATGGACTCACGCCCGTATTCGCCTTGAGTTGGGCTACGCAGATCAAGAACCCGATAACGTGCGAGATGTCCTCGCCCAACGTCATCAAGGTTCCCGTTTCAGCTTCGGTTATCCTGCTTGTCCTAATATTCCCGATCAATACAAACAAATAGAGTTGCTGGGTTGCGATCGCATTAATTTATATATGGATGAAAGCGAACAATTATACCCAGAACAATCTACAACCGCTTTTATTACTTATCATCCCGTTTCCAAGTATTTTAGTGCTTAAAGAACAAGCAACAGGACTTCAAGTTGGTAATCTTTCGTTGCTGTTTAGATATAGAAGTACCATCAATCAATCATTATTCAATTTCAATTGTTGAAATAAAGTATCCTACTACTTACTCTCATGTTTAACACTATTGTCGTAGCTACAGAAAACTCAGAAACAGACAATCTTGTCTTTGAAAAAGCACTTTCCCTGGCTCAGATGGTGGGGGCGAAATTAATTATGCTTCATGTTCTTTCTGAAGAAGAAGAAGAAGCCCCGATGCCGATTCCTAGTAATTTGCAAGAGCTTTATCCAGCAGTGGGGAATGATAAAACCCTGAATATATGGCGAGAAGAATGGGAAGAGTTTAAAAAACAAGGTATTGAACTTCTGCGATCGCGACAAAAAAAAGCTCTTCAAGTCGGAGTAAGGGCAGATTATCACCAAGTTACAGGTAGTCCGGGTAAAACTATTTGTGACTTAGCTGGGGAAGAAGAAGCTGATTTAATTGTGGTAGGACATCGAGGACGTAGTGGTTTAACAGAGATGATTTTAGGTAGTGTCAGCAGTTATGTTTTGCACCACGCTTCTTGTTCAGTACTGATGGTACAGTGAGTTTTGAAAATAATCCTCTCCCCATCTCCCCAATTCCCCAAAACCTATGCCTTTAGTTATAAAAACATTCTTCTTTAGATTACTTCATAAAACAGATGTATTGAACTGGTCAAATCTGTTGTAATGACAGAGAACATTCAGAAACAATATAAATAAACATAATGCCTGAGATAAATATCGGTCTTACTAAAGAACAACGCCACGGAGTTATCGAACTCCTGAATCGTGACTTAGCCAACTTGTACTTGCTGTTAATCAAAACCAAAAAGTACCACTGGGACGTGGTTGGGCCACAATTCCGTAGCTTACATGAACTTTGGCAAGAACATTACGAAGCTTTAACCATCAGCATTGATGAAACCGCCGAAAGAGTGAGAAAATTAGGGGGCTATCCCATCGGTACGGCTGAAGACTTTGTTAAGTATAGTTCCATTAAAGAACATCCTAATGATCTTCCTTCTGCCACAGAAATGGTGGCCCGATTGGTTAATGATCATGAACAAGTTATCCGTGATTTAAGGGGACATATTGACCAATGTGGTGATGAGTTCCATGATGAAGGAACCGCTGATTTCTTGACTGGAATGATGGAAGCACACGAAGAGATGGCATGGATGCTGCGTTCTTTCATTGAAGGACAAGCACTAGATCCTAGCGGTGAGCGCCCCGGAGCGAATATGAAATCTCCTGTAGGTGCTAAGTAATCTTTAAAGAAAGATCAAAATGCAATGAGGAGATTTCTTGATTGAATGATCAGAAATCTCCTTTTCTTAATAATCAAAGGTTTATGTTGAAAAAAAATAAAAAGCAAAAAACTTATTACTATGAATTACAAACTTTGGGACAAACTAATTAATTTCCTGCAAGACGAACTAGCTATTGGTAAAGCAGAAATCGAGGTGGCCTCACGCTACGGAGAACAAACCACTGATTCTTTACCGATGAGTCTGTGGCAATATGGGTTAGTTAGCTTAGAACAATTAGATAAGATTTTCGATTGGTTAGAAACAGCGTAAAATCATTCATCATTAGTTAGCCAAATTAGATTCGCTGCTATCTTGAGGAGTTGCTAGTAATGGTAAATCGACAGTAAAAGTAGTTCCTTCACTAAGCTGAGATTCTACTGTAATGTTGCCTTGGTGAGTTTCAATGATTTGCTGACATAAATGTAAGCCTAAACCATGGCCAGAACGTTTATGAGCGCCTTGACGAAAACGCTCAAAAATGCTTTCTTGATCTTCAGAAGTAATACCAATACCTGTATCCTTAACAGCAATAGTGATTTTTTGGGGAAGCTTCTTCACAATTACTTGGACGCAACCTTCATCAGTAAACTTAAGCCCGTTACTAATTAAGTTAGTAAATACTCGACGCATTTCTAAACGATCGCCACTAATTTCTAGTTGCTCTTCAGGTAAATTCAACTGAATGGTTAAATCCCTTTCCTGTGCTAAAGGGTTCAACTCTTCTACAACCTCTTTTAATAATTCCTGCAAATCAAAATTAATAAAACTAAGAACTTTTTGTCCTGTTTCATAACAATGTACTTCTAGTAAATTATTCAACATTTGTAGCAGGTTGTGGTTGCTGCTGATAATACTAGAAATTGCCCGGTGCATATTAGTGGGAATATCCCCATAAATGCCCTTTTGAATTAACTCTAACATCCGATCCACCGCCACCAAAGGAGTGCGTAAATCATGGGTCAGGCAAGAAATGAAGTTTTCCCTAGCATCAATACTATGTTTGAGGCGAAGTAGTGATCGCACCCTAGCTTGTAATTCGTCAATTTTAACAGGTTTGCGAATAAATTCATCTGCCCCTAGATCCAAACCTTCAACCACACTAGATTGCTGGTGTGCCGTGATTAACAGAATAGGAATAAAGGGTAAATTAGGATTTTGACGAATCTTTTCGGTTACTTCATAACCGCTCATTCCTGGCATCATCACATCAAGAATCACCAACTCTGGGGGGTAATGCTCAATTTGTGCCAAAGCAGTTAACCCATCATGTGCCAGCACAAGCTTATGCCCCTCTTTTTCTAGGGCTAACTGAATTAAAAAAAGGTTATCAGGGGTGTCATCAACGGCTAAGATATAGTTTTTAGAAATTTGGGAAACAGACATAAAAATAAAGAGATTTTAAAGTAGTTATAATATAAAAAGGAATTTTTGCTCATTCAACTCGACGCGGCAACTCAACCTGAAAAAGTGAACCTTTACCTAACTCACTTTCAACCCGAATTTGACCCTTCATCATTCTTACTAACGAATCTGCGATCGCCAGCCCCAATCCAGTGCCAGAGTGTTTGCGGGTAAGGACTTGATCCACTTGCCGAAAGGCCTCAAAAATGATTTTAATATTTTCAGGAGAGATCCCCACTCCAGTATCTTCAACCGCGATCGCCACTTGATCTTCTTTTGGCTCCCAAACTTTGACCCAAACTTGACCCGCTTTAGTAAATTTAATCGCGTTAGAAAGTAAGTTAATAAGTATGCGCCGCAAACAACCTCTGTCGGCATAAACAAGAGGATTTTTCAAATCTGTTTTCACTTGCAAAATAAGTTCCTTGCCCAACGCTAAAGAACGAATTTCCTCTGTGGTTACCTGGACTAACTCCATTAAATCAAAGCTTTCTAACTTAAGCTCTAAATGCCCAGCTTCAATTTTAGAAAAGTCCAATAACTCATCAATTAGCAGTAAAAGATTTTGACCATTGTTGAAGATACGCTCAATCATATCCTGCTGTTGCTCATCTAACGAGCCATGGCTTTGGAGCAACAACATCTGGGAAAATCCCATAACAGCATTCATGGGGGTACGCAACTCGTGGGACATGGTAGCCAAAAATTGAGACTTGAGGTGAGAAGCTTCCTGTAGCTTTTGATTTTGCAATTCAATTTGCCGACGTTGCTGTTCTAATTTTTGGTTTTTACGAGTTAATAATTCATTACTCTCCCGAAGCTTCCGATTAGCTAGAGAAGCCCTCATTTCGGCTCGATGAACTCGCAGAGCATTACTTAAACGCTGCCAGAGATTTTCAGGAGAAACATGAGACTTAGATAAATAATCCGATGCTCCAGCTTTCATTAACTCTACGGCAATATGCTCATCCCCTTGCCCTGTAAGAACAATCAAAGGTACTTTAACACCTAGCGATCGCACATCCTTAACTAGCTCTAGTCCATCTTGGTCGGGTAAACCATAGTCGAGAAAAATACAATCAAAAGATTGGTGTTTTAAGCGAGTAATTGCCCCAGTGCAGTCAGAAGCTTCAGTAAATTCCATATTCACTCCTACCTTGGTAAGTGCGCGGCGTACAGCCATCCTGTCTATTTCGTCATCATCTACAACCAAAATGTTTAATGTGTTTTCCATAGGAGTCAAATTTCAGTTTTATGACTGAGGGAAATAGGAGAAAGAAACCAGTTATTTATAAACTTTTTTGTCTACTCTATTACCTGAGCCTATTGTCACTAAGGCATTTCACACAAAGCCCAATACTTATTCAAGGTTGCCATCACTTCAGCAAACTTAGAAAAAGTTACGGGTTTGAGAATATAGCCTGCTACATTTAAGTTGTAAGCTTCAACTCTGTCTCTATCTTCGTCAGAAGTAGTCAAGACAATCACAGGAATCAATTTTAATTTAGGGTCTTCCCTAAGTATGTGCAGGAACTCCAAGCCGTTCATTTTTGGCATATTCAAATCAAGTAGAACTAATCGGCGATTTTCAGGGACTTTTGCTGGTTGACTTTCTTGAGGACGCAACATTTTAAGAGCGTCTAAACCATTGCCGGCAATATAGAGAGGATTAGAGATGTTGCTTTTTTTAAACGCTCGTTTAATATTCATCACATCCACTTCATCGTCTTCTACAAGCAGGAAGTTAATAATCCGGTCTTCCATAAGTCTAATCAACCAAGTTTACTTGACCATTTTCAGCAAAAATGAGCAGCATTTTATACCCTGTTCAATTATTATGAATAAACAAGGTGCAAATTTCCTCATCTCTTGGTTAGGAATTACTAAATACCCCTTTCTCTTCCTTAAGTTATAAGAAATACTCGTTTTAAAATTAAATCACTTTCGCTATACCGAACGAAAGCCTTGCTAGCCATGAATAAATTGGTTTAAGGATAGCAAATTGATTTGAGGATTATCCTGAATGGATTGATGAGAAAGTTCAGTGTTATATCCCCAATCAGCTAGAAAAAGTTGTATTCCTTTTAAATCTGGTTGCTTCGCTACAGAATGGAGGGTTTTCAAACGATCTTCAACAAAACCCACTTGTTGATTATTAACAGAAAACTTAGTAATTAATTCCCGTAAGCTTTGATGTTTAGGACGCTTAACTTCTTTACCAAAAATGTTTTCCCCCGGTAAAGCAACTCCTGCCCCTTGTAGCAATTTTTGAGCGAAGCGCCCTTCTTTCGTCGTAATAATAAATAGCTGAGTAGAAGAAGCCAGAATTCGTTTAACTTGGTCTATTACCCCTGGATAGAAGCTATGCAAACCTAACCAGCCTTCTAAATCAGTTTTAATCCACTCATCCCTAACTGCATCTAGCTGTCGAGCTATTATTGTACTATCTAACTTCTCTGAAACAACAATTTTTGCCACTACAGCAGGCCAATTAGTTGAAATTTCTGCTTCAGTAACCCCTAAAACCAATGCTCGCAAAAGCACAGGCATTTCCCAACCTGTTTCAATAACTGGCCGTAGACGATAAAAAACAGTTGCTAAATCAGTATTAGGTTGGCTTTGCCAAATCTGAGCGTAGGTTTTGCAGGTTGTTTGGAAATACTCAACTAACCCGTCACAAAGAACGCCATCAAAATCAAGAGCAAGAACTTTTACATTGATCATTTATCGTTATTCGCGTAAGCGTTGCCGCAGGCTACATTGATCATTTTTACACAGCAAAGGCACAGCTAAGCTGTGCCTTTGTTTTTCGATATTTATGCTGGGGTGCTAGGGATCGAACCTAGGAATGGCGAGACCAAAACCCGCTGCCTTACCGCTTGGCGACACCCCAATGAATGTACCTTTGTTATTGTAACAACTGTTGCCTAGAAATTGTCAAGTAGTTTTTGTCGGAAAACAAAAAATAGTAAACCCCCTTGCGATAACAAGGGAGGTTTCACGTTCGCAATCTCTACTCTAAAGCTAGAAATTACATGATACCTAGCTGAGAGAGAATTCCTTGTCCGGTGAGAAGTTCGGTCAAAATACCAATAGTGAAACCCAGCATAGCTAGGCGGCCATTCCAGGTTTCAGCAACGTTGGTAAAGCCAAATTTGTTGGTTACTTGTTGTTCTGTCATATCTAAACCTTCGTTAGTTGCCTTAATGTTCTTTTCGTCAATCTTATGTAATTTAATGTAACGCAATTAAAAATATATTGCAACATTTCTTTATTATTTATAGGTCAGATTGTGATAAGTACTGGTAGACAGATAGTTTTTCTCGGTCAATTTACAATTTCCGACCAACCTGCTAATCTTATTAACCCAAGAAACATAAATAACTCACCTGACGACTTGTAACTTGCTCGATAAATAAAGACTAAGTAGAACCCATAGATTTGAGATCAACGTTTAATTGTCAATGAAAAAAATCAACCCTTCCAGTACAACTAGCTTAATCGCACTTTCTTGTGCTGTAGTCTCTTTGGCATTAGGAACATTACAGCCATCTTCAGCCCAAGTAGAAGATGCCCCAGAAATCCCCACCATAGAAATAGAAGTTCCGCTTCCTGAAATTACGCCCCCCTCAGATATTGCCTCTCCTAACACTAAAGAAGTTAACTTCAACCAACCAATCCCTTTGGATATTGACCAAACCAGTAATGTCTTGGATATTCGCGGAGTAGGGGATTCTGGCATGGCTCTCACCTACAAACAGCCCCTAAATTTGAATCAAACCTTACCAGGAAACAATGGTGGTGGTTTCGCTGATTTTGGTAAGCGTCTTGATGCTTTGGATTCTACAGGAAAATCTTATCGTGGGGACTTATCCTTCATTAATTGGGAAACCGTAGTTGGCACTCGCTGCAATAGCTTTCGGGGTCGTCCTAGCCGCAGTTCCTATGCTTTTATGTCTCACCCAGATAACTTAGTAGAAGCTTATAAGCGAGGTTTCAATCTCATTGGTTTAGCCAACAACCATAGTTGGGACTGTCCTTCTGCTGCTAATGGTAAAAACGGTGCTTTAGCATCCGCAGAAAGTATGCAACGTCTTACTCAAGAAATGGGAGCAAACTGGCTTTGGCACGGCGTTGGGCAACAGAAGAATGTTGCTAAGGTAACAACTATGATGGTTGATGAGCGTCCTGTCAAAGTTGCTTTCGCCAGCCTTTATATGGGAGGGGCTTGCACTTATATCACCTGCGTTAGTGATAAGAATGCTGTACTAAAATCCCTGCGAGATGCCAACGCAGACATTCGCATTTTGGCAATGCACAGTTGGAACTCTGCAACCCAAAGTCAACTGGTTGGTGTGGGTAAAGACTTTATCCGTAACTACAATGGAGATATTGTTTTTGGCCATGGGCCCCATGTTTGGGCCCCGGTACAAGTTGTTCCCAAAGCTAATGGCAAAAAAGGGGTGATGTTTGAAAGTTTAGGTAACTTCGTTCATCCCAACTTAGCAGCGAAAAGAAAAGATATCATCGGCAGGGTGTTGTTAGATTTAGATACCTTAGAGATACGCCAAGTACAGGTTATACCTTTAAAGGTTGATGCAGCTAACGCTTCTTTTAATGGCGCTCTTAGCCCCACTAGCGTACCAACCAGGGGTTTCAGTTGGACAACTATTAATAGTACGGAATGGAAAAGTGGTGTTTCTGGGGTGACAGGGGCTTTTTATAATCTTCAGTAGTTGGATGAAAAACGCAAGATGGTTTGGGACGAAGGCATAACTCCTATCCTCTTTAGAAGCTAGCATTCTGTTAAGATAGCATCATCTAATTCTTGAGAACGAGCAGATTTTGCCCCAGAAGCAATTTCATGCCAAGTCCAGCCATCGTTTTGCACAAATGCTAACAACAAGCGGCGGCGTTTGATAAGTTGTTGCATGGCGACAGCAAACTCTCGTTCACTTACTACAGGTATACCATTGCTTTTTAATGGTTCTAAGGCAGGAAATTCTGGTAATTCTGATGCAGGCTCAATGTATGCTGAATCAAGGACTTTTAAAAAAGCTGCATTGGCACGACGGGCGGTTTCTAGGGCAATAGGATCTGGTCTGGAAGATTTGGCAACCCCATATTGCAACAAAGTTAGAGCTTCATCAAGAGAAGCAAGACTCAAAGCCATAGAGCGAGAACTTTCTACACTGTGGAAATAGTGTAACACCGGGAAAGTTAAATACTTAACCCCTAAAGAAGTAATTATAGAACTTAGGGCAATAAGGTGTTGGTCAAACTGACCGAAATCTTTTCCATTCCAAGCACGGGCAATAATTTCTTCCGCACTTCCTCCCAAAGAGCTAATATACATAGCCGTAGAGTATTTTTGTGCTACAGCAGCAACCACAGAGAGGACATAGGCTAAAGCAAGGGTGACCAGGAAAAAGCCGTTAGCTGAAGCAATGGCAGCCGCCATTTGCCAAGTAAAGCCCAGGGGCTTGAAGTTACCCATGCCAAGGGTAGAAAGGGTATAACCGACAAAGTAAATTCTATCTTGATTATTGGCTGGTATTTCAGTCGCTGCATTAACTACGGCTTTGTCAACAGCACAAAATATTAAACTCCACCCTACCCAAGTAGCTACAAACCAAAGCATGACAATAGCAACTGAAATAAGAGAGCCTGTCAGGGCAAGTAAGCGATGCCGGGAACGATTACCACCGTGGAAACGTAGCGCTAAGTGCCAGACCCCACTAGACAACCTACTGGTTAAGGGGCCGCCACCACCTACGGTTAAAATTGTGACCAAAACATCTACAGTAATGTAAGTAAGAATTAATAAGCCTGCAATAGTTAGAAATACTGCCATAGGAAACTAGTAGTTTGTTAATTTCTAGAGGGTAAAACAAAAAAGGGATACAAACTCGTTGTATCCCTATGGCAAATAGATGATTGTTTTTAGTTATTCTTCTGTAGGTGGAACAACATCAACATCTACAGTGACAGTTTTGACACCTTTGATTTCTTTAGCTAAAGATTCAATGGTTTCAGATTCTTTTTGGTCGGGGACTGTCCCTGCGACAGTAACTGCCCCTTCTTCTGCTGCGACAGTTAGTTTACCTCTAGGAATATTGGCTTCTAATTTAGCTCTGACTTCGCTTTCAAGATCGGAGTCCGCTCTTTCAAGCTCGTCCCCAGCTAAGTTATTTCTTTCTTCCCTAGCTTTGATATCTGCATTGAGCTGATCTTGCCGAATTTCGCTTGCTGCGTCTTCGTTTGTCTCTTCAACGTCTTGAGGATCTTCTGCCTCTTCGGTTACTGTGTCAGGAGCATCAGCACTAGTCCTAGCATTAGTACAAGCAACTCCACCTATTAAGAGTAAGCTGCTGAGTAAAAGCAGAGTTAGTTTTTGCATAGTTTGTGATTCCTTTAAATTTAATATAGATGTTTACCAAATTAGCGTCTAGAAGTGTCATCTCTGCGATCAACAATTACTACTTCTGGGTCGGCATCGGTAGAAGCAATAGTCTCAGCAGTAGTGGTAGTTGGAGTGGTAGTTGGAGTGGTAGTCCGAGCCGTTGTGGTAGTAGCAGTTCCTTTTTCGGCTAAATCTGGTGCATCGTATATACCCCACTCTTGGATACCACCGTCGCTTAGGGTTTTCTCTGCTAAACGTACTGATGCTAAAGGTCCACTAACCATCACTAAATAATGACCTTGGGATACGCGATCGCTATAAACTTTTGCTCTCTCTTCAGGGATGCCTAAACCAATCAAGCCTCCTAGTAAGCCTCCAGCCGCAGCACCAATAGCTGTTCCAGCCAAAGTTGTGGCGATTGCTGTTGCTTCAGCACCAGCTAAAAGAATAGGACCAACCAGAGGTATAGTCAAAGCCCCTAAACCAACAAGTAAACCTGCTGCTGTTCCTAAAGCACCTCCCGTTAATGCCCCAGCAGTGGCCCCTTCATCTGCTTTGTTGCCAACTGCTTTTTCATGGACATCAGCCCCAGCGATGCTATCACCTGATTCTGAGTCTCTCACAATTACAGAAACTCGGTTCATATCAAAGCCTGCATCTTTGAGGGCATGAAGCGCTCTTTCTGTCTCTGCGCGAGTATTAAAGATGCCTACAGCACGCTTATAATCTTGAGAATGAAGGGTTCCGCTAGTCATAAATTTATATCTCCTTATTGCCGAAATTTAGCTAAATCCGGCATTGCTGAATCAATCTCCTTGAAACTAAGCAATGCCCCTTGTCTTACATTGTGCTGGGTTTATGCTCATCTTTCCTCTATCCCAGAACAAGTCTTTCTACTGTACCAAAAGAGATAATTACTATTACCAACAACGGGGCTATCTACTACTTATGTATTAAAGTACCTTTTCCTTTCTACCTATTAAGTCTTAATTGTTGTATTTATAGCCGATTTTTAACTTTAGTTTTTAAATACATTCAAACACAATTTCATGAAGGCTAAATAAAAGTTTTTGCTCCTAAAGAAGTAGTTACTTATTTAGCAGTGATATTTCGTTAGATGGACAAATAAAAAGCCTAACTTCGCTAATATAATAATGTAGCTAGCGAAGAAGAAGAAAAACAAAATGGCTCTTAGAAAATTAGCAGATTTTTACCCTAACTATAAAAAAGATATCTTTGCAGGAAGAGATATCAAAGGATACGATGTTTATGCTGGTACAACTAACGATAAGCTCGGTACAATCCATGATGCCTTAGTTGATGAATCTGGCAACTTCCGTTACATGGTTATTGATACCGGATTCTGGATTTTCGGCAAGAAAGTTCTATTACCAGTTGGTCAAGCTCGTTTCGATTATGATAATAATAAGCTTTATGCTTTGGGTTTGACTAGTAAAGACCAAGCAGAATCTTTACCAGCTTACGATGATGATATGGTGGTTGATGCAGATTATGAAGAAACCGTAAGAAACGTTTACCGTTCTCCTAAAACCCGCAACACTACTTTCGACCGTGATAATTATAGTTATGATCGTGATGCAGAACTATATAATACTACTCCAGAAAACCACGGTAGCATTAAACTTTACGAAGAGAGATTACTAGCTGATAAAACCAGACAAAAAACTGGAGAAGTTGCTGTTGGTAAAAGAGTAGAAACAGAGACAGCAACAGCTTCAGTTCCGGTGGAAAACGAGCGAGTCGTTATAGAACGTACAACACCTAGCAACCAAACGGCTGTAACTCCTGGAGAAGCTAACTTCCAAGCCGGAGAAGTAGCGCGTATGGAAGTGTATGAAGAGAAAGCTAAGATTGGTAAAGAAGCTGTAGTTAGGGAAGAAGTTAGCGTTAGAAAAGAAGTTGATCGCGAAACCGTTACAGCAGAAGAAACTCTTCGACGGGAAGAGTTAGATGTAGATGTTGATGGTAAGCCAATTGTTAATAAATAAAACCTTGGCTTTGACCTCATTGTAAATAAGGTTTATTGAGTACAGGTTAAGCATTATTTTTAAAATGCTCAACCTGTACTTTTCAGGATCTAAATAAAATCAACTAAAATAAATATGAATAGTCAAAACTATCTCAAAACTACAGCAAAGGATAAAACCCTAGCTAAGTTAAAGGGGTTGCTTAAGGATTTTGATCTTCAAGATATCGAAGGTAATATCGTTGGTAAAGTACGAGATGTAGAAAGGAATGCTAAGGGAAGCTTGAATTTAGTTATTTCTCAGCTTCACGACCAACAAACTAGCGAAGATAATCTATTTATTTTAAATAGCAAATACGTTAAAAAAATTCAGCTTGCTAGCGAATCTCTTTTAATCGAAACTAATCCTCAACTAGAGCCTTACCAACTTAATGGTGGTAGTGCAGAAGAGATTAATGAAGAAGGTAAAGAAGTCGTTGACGAAGCCATTATTCGCTTGCTTGAAGAAAGATTAGTTGTCGAGCGTACTAAACATAAAGTTGGCGAAGTGGTCATGCGTAAAGAAATCGGTACTCGCATGATACAAGTCCCAGTACGCTGGGAAAAACTAATTGTTGAGCAAGTTGAACCAAGTTATAAACAATTAGCCGAAATAGATTTAGCCGAAGGAGAAGTTACTGAAGAAATAGCTTCAGTTGCTACAGTAGAAGGGAAGTTTCTTTCTCCCCAAGCAGCTAGTGATCTTTTAGAAACTATAGCAATGCAAACACCTCATGGTTGTGCCAGCATTAAAGTCGAAATTATCTTAGATAATCCTCAACTCCAAGAGAAATATCAGACTATGTTTAATCTTTGTACTAAGTAAAGGTAAAGTCAATGTGGGTAGAAAAGTTAGCTCGACTTGGTTATATAGTTAAGGGGGGTGTTTATGGCTTAATTGGTATTTTAGCCGTACAAGCTGCCCTTTCTTCCGGAGGCAAAACTACTGACTCTAAAGGTGCTATCCGTACCATCGCAGCTCAACCCTTTGGTAAAATACTGTTAATCGCAGTGGCGATCGGTTTATTTGGTTACGCCCTTTGGCGGCTAGTGGAAGCGATTGAAGACCCAGAAAATTCGGGAAAACCAGAAGCAAAAGATATTATTAAACGTATTGGCTATTTTATTAGCAGTTTAATTTATGGGGCTTTAGCTTTTGATGCAGGGCGTATTGCTTTGAGTGCAGGAGGAGGCGGCGGTGGCAAGTCAAAGGCAGAATGGACAGCCATCGTTATGCAAAAGCCTTTTGGTCGTTGGTTGATAGGAACAATTGGTGCAATTATTATTGGGGTAGGTGTTTATCGGTTGTACCATGCTTTTAAGGTTAAATTTCGCAAACGCCTTGATTTAAGTGAATTGAGTTCCACTGAAGAATCTTGGGTAATTAATATTAGCCGTTTTGGTATTGCAGCTAGAGGCGTGGTGTTTTTACTTATTGGCGGTTTCCTCATTCGCGCTGCTAAGCAATTCGATCCTAATGAAGTTAAAGGACTCGACGGTATTCTACAAACTATTGCTCAACAACCTTTTGGTAAATTTCTCTTGCTGCTGGTAGCCCTTGGTTTAGTTGCTTATGGCGCTTATCTTTGGGTACAAGCGAGATATCGCCGTATCAAAACAAGTTAAATAGGCAAGAAGCAAGAGATAAGAAAAATTTCTTTGCAAACAAAGTAACAACTTATGATATATTAAATATTCGTGGAACAAAATGGGTCGATGCCCGAGTGGTTAATGGGGGCGGACTGTAAATCCGCTGGCTACGCCTACGCTGGTTCAAATCCTGCTCGGCCCACCACAACTGCCCGTATAGCTCAGTGGTAGAGCACACCCTTGGTAAGGGTGAGGTCATGAGTTCAAGTCTCATTACGGGCTTAGATAAGTTCTTTTAACTAGAAAAACGATAATTGATCCCTCCGTAGTAACATCTAGATCAAAGAACTTCTAGCAAATTATGGCTATCTACTACTCTATTCATCCGGATAATCCACAAAAACATCGAATAGAGGAAATAAGGAAGGCTTTGCAAGATGGTGCGGTTATGATTTATCCCACCGATACTGTTTATGCCATTGGGTGCGACTTGAACGCCAAGTCAGCCATCAAACGGGTTAGGCATCTCAAGCAACTATCTAATGATAAGCCCCTGACGTTCTTATGTTCGTCATTATCTAATATCTCCCAATATGCTTGGGTGAGTGATCGAGCCTACCGAATTATGAAACATTTGATTCCTGGCCCCTATACTTTCGTTTTACCAGCAACTAAGTTGGTTCCGCGTTTAGTCATGAACCCCAAACGTAAAACCACGGGAATTAGAGTTCCTAACCAAACAATTTGTCAAACTCTCTTACAAGCTTTAGGAAATCCCATTATTTCTACTTCAGCACACCTACCTGACACAGAAGGAGACTTTCCTACCCTCGGACTCGAACAAGCTGAGTTATTCGATACCCTCGATAAGTTAGTGGATATTGTCATTGATGATGGTTCACAAACAGGTTCTCAGGTTTCTACTATTTTAGATTTAACAGATGAGGAACCCATAATAGTTCGCCAAGGTCTTGGCTGGGAAAAGATTATGAAATGGATTTGAAATTTTGTTAGTTGTTTCCCATTCAATCTGGCTTTTAAAACTAGTTTTCCTCTCTCTACAAAAGCGAAGAGGATGACTTCGTACAGCCTGGTTGAAATTTGACCAGTTCGTCAATTGTCTCCTTAAACTGCTTTTTCACTAGTGTTCATACCAAAAGAATACTGAAAGCTCTTTTGTGAGTGTAATGCTTATTCTCTGTAGTTTACAGCTCCTGTAGCTAAGGGGCAATTTGTCATGTTCAATTCCAGACTTAACTGCCAAGTATGTGTTGTGACACAACTTACCACCAACAAATAGATATTGCGTTTTACATTCAATGTATAGACATCAGTTGAGAACCAACCCCAACTGATAAACCAAAACTAAAACCTTGATATTTAGGGACAGATACCATGAAAGTGCAAACTGCTGAGGTTAACCAGTTTACCGACAATAACCAATTCTATCCGGAAGTAAAGCCAAGTAACGACCAAGAATCTTTGAACCAGCTTATACAAGAAGAGTTACTTTCCCAAGTGAAGTCTAGTTCTTCTGTTCAAGAAGTTGCTACCCGCATTACCCTTGAAGTTACAAGGGTTTGCAACAAAAGTAAGCGCATTCAAAAGTCTGGTGAAGTTCGTAGCTGGCAACTATCTTTAGGTCGCCACCGCATTGGTAAGTGTATGACTTACTATCAATTGGGTTCTAAGCAAGGAAGGGCTGAACTTCACAGTAATTTAAGTGTAATGGTCTATCGCCATATTGCCCCTGCTAAGGCTCAATTAGGCTTCTCCGGTCGCTACACTTTAATTGAGGACTTTTTACAAGATTTCTATGCTGAGTCCCTCAAGGCATTCCGACGGGAGAATGAGGTTACTGAAGATTATCAACCTCGTACCAAGCTGCAATTAGCAGAGTATATGGCCTTCACAGAGCAATATGCAAAACGTCGCATTACTTTGCCCAATGGTTACAGCCAACAATTAATTATCTTAAGGGCGCAAAGCTTCGCTCGTCGTCAGCCTTCAGAAACATCGGTAGATATTGAACAAGCTATTGAGTTTCCTAAAGGTGAAGATGCCCAGGGCAGACATTCTTCCCACGTAGTACACGAGGTACGGGCGAAAATGGTTTCAGAAAATCCTGATCCCTGGAAATCAGCAACCCGCGATCGCTTAGTTAATGCTTTGTTTGAGTACCTTGAATCTAACGGTCATTCTGACTGTGCTAATTATTTAGCTTTAAAACTCCAAGACCTTCCTGCTTCAGAAATTGATGAAATCCTTGGTCTTTCTCCCCGCGAAAGGGACTATTTACAACAGCGTTTTAAGTATCATGTTGAGAAGTTCTCTCGTTCTTCTCACTGGGAATTAGTTCACCAATGGTTAGAAGCTGATTTAGAGCAAAAGCTGGGTTTAACTAACAAAGAGTGGCAGTTATTCTGTGGCAAGCTATCTTCTGAACAACGCTTTCTTCTAGAACTTAAGGAACTAAAAAAAGATGATGAAGAGATCGCTATAGCTTTAGGATGTACCCTGAAAAAAGCTCAGAAGCGCTGGACTAAGGTACTAGAACTTGCTTGGAAAATCCGTAATAGCAGTGAGGCAAATGGTAATTAGTGATTGAGATGGTTACAGGTTGAATAAAAGTGAAGTTAAAGGTTATTGACTATTTCCTAAGCAAAGAATAACCCCTAAGCTATTAAGACTGCAACTTGTAACCCTCCTGATTATTTTTAGTGAAGTAAAAATAAATTATCTAAGCAATTAGAAATTCCAGCTTAAAAATATGTTTATTTAGTTATCCCTAATTATTGATTATTATCTTCCCAACCACACTTAAAAAATATTATTTTGTTAAGGTGAAGAGAGGCGACGCGAAAATACCCTTTTGTTGATCTGACATCAAGACTCAAAGAATTATGGCAACTAGGACTTCAGCTTCTATTCCAAATCCCCTAAGCGAACAAAATACTAGTGCTTTAGCGAAAGTTTGGCAAAGCATTACAGCAGATAGTTGTCCTCATGCTTACAATTTTCATATGCACACTCTCTATTCTGATGGCAAATTAGAGCCTGAAAAGCTGATGGAACAAGTTTGCAGAATTGGGCTTAAGGGTATGGCTATTACTGATCATCATGGGATTAAAGGTTATCAAATAGCTAAAAGTTGGTTGAATCAAGTTGAACAAAAGCAAGTTTATGATTCTCTACCTCACCTGTGGACAGGAGTTGAAATTACCTCAGAATTATTGGGAACAGAAGTACATATTTTAGGCTATGGTTTTGATCCTCAAGATGCTCAATTAAGGCGCAATTATTTTCAAGGAAGCGCCCCTTCTGGTAAGTCTAAGTTGGCGAAAAAGGTAATTTCTGCTTTGCATAAAGCTGGAGGTTTGGCTGTATTAGCCCATCCTTTCCGCTACCAGGTTGGAGGTAAAGAATTAATTCCAGCAGCCGCTGATTTAGGTATCGATGGAGTAGAGACTTATTACGCTTATCGTTCAACAAATCCCTGGCAGTCTAGTCCTCAACAAACAGCAGATACTGAACTTCTTACTGAACAATATAGTTTGTTGAGGACTTGCGGAACAGATACCCACGGTTATAATTTGATGTTGCGAATTTGAAGAAGATTAAAAGGCAAAATTCATTAAAACAATGACACCAAAACTCATGGCTAATAATAGTAAAGCCAGACTAATGGATTGACCTAAATGCCTTGGTGTTTGAACAGTTTTCATCTTTCTTCTCCTAATTGATATCAGTTTTTTTATATATCTTTAAAGATAGCAACGATAAGATAACAAAAATGAGAAAAAGATACGATTCTTAGTTTAACTTCGTTTAACGTAATTTAGTTGGTTAAACCATGTTTCAGGGCATAGCGAACTAATTCAGTACGGCTATTAGTTCCGGTTTTGCCAAACAGACGACTAACATACTTTTCTACATTACGAACGCTAGTTTCTAGTCTGCGGGCAATTTCTTTATTCATTAATCCTTCTGCTACTAAGTCCAAAACGCTTTGTTCCCTTGGAGTTAGTTCAATTTTAATTAAAGGGGGTGTAGTCGTCAGACCAGGATTATTACCTAAAATACTCTTGATTTCTGCTAACTGCTGATTAATTTGTAGTAATTCCGAACTGCCTTCTGCTTCTGAAGTTGCACTTTTTCTTTGTAACAAGTTTCTAACAATAGCTTCTAATTCTTCAGGATCGAAAGGTTTAGGTAAATAAGCATCACACCCAGCTTGATAGCCTTGAATTCGATCAGAAGTCATGCCTCTAGCCGTCAAAAAGATGACTGGCAAAGCGGCAAAACGAGGATCTTCTCTTAATTTTTGCAGGAATTGATAGCCATCAACTTTAGGCATCATAATATCAGAGATAACTAAATCGGGAGTTTCTTTTTCTAATAAATCCCAAGCTTCATCAGCATTGCTAGCCACTTTAACAGTAAATTCTTCACTATCTTCCAAATAAGCTTGCACTGACTCGCGAATGCCGGGTTCATCATCTACTAGCAGTAGTTTTTTTGGCTCTTGTTCTTGCTCTGTTGTAGACATTTGTAGTTGTTTGTTAACTTTGCTCTTTTAGCGAAGCTGGGCAGCAATAGTTAATTGTACAAGCAAAAGTTAACCAATTTCCTATACAGGTTTAGGCAAAAGGAAAAAGATTTTAGAACTAGGTTGTTTGTCAGATCCTAAATTTAACAATAAGCGCTTATATCCTCGCCACATTCGTCTGCTAAATAACAGAGGGCGCGGAAACGCAAGGCAACTACTTCCTCATATAGAGGATTAAGTTTACAGAGCGGAGGGATTCGCAGCCAAGTATGGCCAAACATTTGGACTTCCCTAGCAAAAGGGCAATAAGCTGGTATGGCTTGGCAGAGACGATGAGCAAGACTCGATTCTTTGATTTCGATGCTATTTAACCAGCTACGTACAGGACGTAGAGGCTCGAATTTATTCTGATTCGTAGAGAAGTTTAACCTTAACTTTACAAAATGTTTCCAGATGATCCCGTAGAAGTTTTGTGGTGTATGATTATTTACATTCATCATTTTTCTGAAGCTGCTCTCCAATAGTGGGCAGGACTGTCTGGTATTTTTTTTAGCTACAGCCACTTAATTTAGTTTTCCCAAATTTAGGGAAGACATCTTATGAGGCTGACTATAAAAGTGAAGAGTAAAACGGCTAGAGTGCGAAAATATCTCTCAGCTTTAATTTTCTAGCCTACTCCTAAAGTCGGACTCATTTTTCTTCGACGCATCCCTAATAACATTAGTTTCGTACTCAATCAAAACAAAACAACTAAACAGTGTTAGCTATTCTAAGGGAAACTAATAAGTTTAGTTTATGACTTTCATTTAATTAAATTATATTCGTCTCAAACAGAAGCTATCGTAACATACGTAACAAAACAGGCTTTTTTATGCAAATGGCTGATGAAGTTGGTGCGTTGATGGGATGGAGGAGAATTTCTGAACCCAAGAATTTGTTTTTTTTTTAAACTGCTCAAAGCCCTAATATATTTAGCTTTGAGGTGGATAGAAACAGCTAAATCAGTTATAATAGTTATATACACAATAACTCCAGAACAAGTAAGATAAATACGCCTCAATAGCGCTGCAAGTAAGCCTTTAACGAATAGCAAATATGTCCGAACGACCCCAACAGCAACCGCAAAGCACATCAACTTTAGAAGAAATTCGCACCACGCGCTTAGCCAAAGTTGAACAGCTTAAAGAGGCAGGATTAGTTCCCTATGCTTATCGATGGCGCTCTTCTGCTACTGCTGCCCAATTACAGGAAAAATATCAGGATTTGTCTAATGGTGAAGAAGTAGAAGCCCAAGTAGCGATCGCTGGTAGAATTCTTGCCCGTCGGGTATTTGGTAAATTAGCCTTCTTTAACCTCCAAGATGAAACAGGTACTATTCAGCTTTACTTAGATAAAAAGCGTATTCAAGCTGAAATGTCTGATCTAGATAACCCCTTTAACCTCTTAAAAAAGCTCACTGACGTAGGGGATATTATTGGTGTTACAGGAACCATCAAACGTACCGAAAAAGGGGAACTCTCGGTATATGTAAGGGAGTATACTATGCTCACCAAATCTTTACTACCTTTACCAGATAAGTGGCACGGGCTAACAGACACAGAAAAGCGCTATCGTCAGCGTTATGTAGATTTAATTGTGAACCCAGCCGTGCGAGAAACCTTCCGCCGCCGCGCCAAAATTACCGCTGCAATACGCCGTTATTTGGAAAAAGAAGGCTTCTTGGAAGTAGAAACTCCTGTATTGCAAGGAGAAGCAGGAGGGGCAGATGCCCGCCCCTTCGTTACTTACCACAACACCTTAGAAATGGAGTTGTACCTACGCATTGCTACAGAATTGCACCTCAAGCGGTTAATCGTGGGGGGGTTTGAGAAAGTTTTTGAAATGGGCAGAATTTTCCGTAATGAAGGAATTTCTACCCGTCACAACCCAGAATTCACTTCCATCGAACTTTATCAAGCTTACGCTGACTACAACGATATGATGGAGTTAACAGAAGATTTAATTTGTACTGTCGCCCAAGAAGTTTTAGGAACTTTAGAAATTAGTTATCAAGGTACAACTGTTAATTTGCAAAAACCTTGGCAACGGGTAACCATGCAGGATTTGGTTAAGGAGAAAACAGGTTTAGATTTCAGTAAATTTGCAGATTTTGCTACAGCAAAAATAGCTGCCGAGTCATCTGGCATTGAAATTCCTCATGACTGTCAAACCTTGGGAAAATTGCTTAATGAAGCTTTTGAACAAAAGGTAGAATCAACTTTAGTTCAGCCAACTTTTGTAATGGACTTCCCTGTAGAAATTTCTCCTTTAGCTAAGCCCCACCGTTCCCAAACTGGTTTAGTAGAAAGGTTTGAACTCTATGCTACAGGTAGGGAATTAGCTAACAGCTTTTCTGAATTAACTGATCCTTTAGATCAGCGTCAAAGATTGGAAGCACAGGCTGCTAAAAAAGCGGCTGGAGATTTGGAGGCACAGGGTGTAGATGAGGATTTCCTTGCTGCCCTAGAATATGGAATGCCTCCTACAGGAGGATTAGGTATTGGTATTGATCGTTTAGTCATGCTGTTAACTGATGCGGCGAGTATTCGGGATGTAATTGCTTTTCCTCTACTCAAAAATACCAGTGCGGTAATTAGTTCTTTTGACTACGATAGCGAAAAGAAACTCCTCAAAGTTGAGTTTAGCAATGACAGTAGTTATAAGTACCATGACGTACCGGAGGATATTTACCAAGGCTTAAAAAATACTCCTTCTTTAGGGGTGTATTTTAATACTCATATCCGCGATAAATTTGGCTGCGATCGCTTGGTATAGGTTAAAGTAAAAACAACGAAATCCCTTACTATGGATAGTTGATTTAGTAAGGGATTTTATTCTTTTAAGTTGATGCTTGACAACTTATCACCTTGAGAGGATTTTTCAATCCTTATTCAAATCGGGCTGCTGTTCATAATTGGATGCCAAATTTTTCAGTAAACCATTCACTTGCTGAAGTAATTCTCCACCTGAACTTGTAGCAATAGGTTTTCCTAAACTAGGACGATTCATGCTTAAAGCGATCGCCTCACTTACTTGCTGACTAATCAACCCTTGAAGCTCTTCTTTGGCGCGTTGGCGCTGATATTCGGCTCCTTCTTCAGTAGTAGCATAAAGGGGAACTAGACGATTTAAAGCATAAGCTGCAATATCTCCCACATCTAAAACCTGGTCGCTAGTAGCTTCAATTTCAGCAACGCGGGTTATGGCTTCGCTTAAAACCAATTCTTCCATCACGTTAATAAATTGCTTGCGAGGCACTGCGACTACATCACCGGTTAACAGTGAACCCATGAGTCTGTCTAATGCCATGTATTCTTCAATGGACAGCGCAGATGCTGTATCGCAGATTCTGCCTACTTCTGCTTCCATAGTAGGCGTAAGATATCCATCTTTTAAGGCTTGCTCTACGATTTTTTCTATACTCATAGTGTCACAGTGCTTGGCGGCGTCAATACTAGAAAGTTCTAGGATTTTATTTTTACAAAAAAACACGAACTCAGAAAATTTAACGGAAATTCAAGAAGCTTAACCAAGCTTGCTTGTGGGCAACTAAGTATATTTGCTACTGTTGCTACCTATTTTACCTTTTATCCTTCCTCTGAATTGTAACCTTTATAGATGTATCATACTGCTAACGAA
Source organism: uncultured cyanobacterium (assembly GCA_963793425.1). GTDB lineage: Bacteria > Cyanobacteriota > Cyanobacteriia > Cyanobacteriales > CAWCAG01 > CAWCAG01. Next base: position 470,309 of record CAWCAG010000007.1, read on the forward strand.
TGTTTTCATTAGAGTAGCTTGCTTTATTCTTTGAGTTATCCTCAGAATTTACTCAACACAAACAAATCGCCATGTTATAGGATCTACGGCTCAATAGTAAACAGATAAACTTATAGTATTCACATAAGATAACTGAAAATTATCCTTTAGCCTGAAGATAAGCGATCGCTTGCCGCCAAACTATAGTAGATTGTTCACTTTCATCAGCTAAACAGAGACATTGATTATCTTGCCAAATAAGTTTGCCTATCATGACATCATTAGTAATAAGTTTGATTTCTACTTTTTGTTGCTCTTTGATGAAACCCTGAACATTACGGATGCTAGGCAAGCCAGTATCAAATTTTTCCATAACTTAAGAAATTCTAGTAACTAAAGACTGGTTGTAAAAATCACCAAATTCAGCTTACCCTTTTTTGTTAAGGAGAGATTACCATGAAAAAACAATTTACTAAATATCATGGCTTGGGGAATGATTTTATCTTAGTAGATAACCGCCAAAATCCAGAGCCAGTTATCACCCCCCAACAAGCAATGCAGATGTGCGATCGCCATTTTGGTATTGGCGCAGATGGGGTGATTTTTGCCCTTCCAGGACAAGATACCACTGATTACACCATGCGAATTTATAATTCTGATGGTTCCGAGCCAGAAATGTGTGGTAACGGCATTCGCTGTTTGGCTAAATTCATTGCTGCTTTAGAAGGCTGTGAAAAAGATGGGAGCGGAAAATCCTACCGTATCCACACCTTGGCAGGAGTAATGATCCCCACCATTGAAGAAAATGGTGAAGTTACCGTGGATATGGGATTACCCCAATTGATGGCAGCAGAAATTCCCACAACAATTTGTTCTGGAGAGCAAAAAGTGATCGACCACACCTTAGCTGTTGCTGGGGCTAACTGGTCAGTTACCTGTGTTAGTATGGGCAACCCCCACTGTATTACCTTTGTTGAAGATACCCAAGCCATTGCCTTAGAAAAGATTGGGCCTCAGTTTGAGCATCATGCTGCCTTCCCCCAGCGTACCAACACCGAATTCATCCAAATTGTACGACCAGACTACCTTAAAATGCGAGTTTGGGAAAGAGGGGCTGGGATCACCTTAGCTTGTGGTACAGGAGCTTGTGCTAGCGTAGTAGCTGGAGTTCTTAATCATAAATGCGCTCGCCGTTGTACAGTGGAACTTCCGGGGGGTTGTTTAAGAATTCATTGGTCAGAGTTAGACCAAAGAGTTTATATGAGCGGGGCAGCAACGAAAGTATTTACAGGTAATTATCTTCTCAACCAGCCAAACCATGAGAAACTATAACCATGAGTGGCGATCAACTTTTAACCAGTAGCAAGGGAGAATGTGAATGAGCGGAGGCGTATACCTCATTCAGGAGGAAGACCAACTGGTTGAAATGGCTGAAAAACCCTATGACTCGGAAGCTTTGCTGCAAGAGTTACTAGAGAGTAACCCTAGTCTACTAGCTGTAGACCGCAAAGAACAGGTAGCTTTGAAGCACTGGCTTTTGGTTAAACGTAGCGCCGCCAGTAACACGGAAGACACAATATCCGAACGCTGGTCACTCAACCATTTATTTCTTGATCAGCAAGCTATTCCCACCTTGGTAGAAGTTAAGAGCAGTGATGACTCTAGCGTTCGTAGAGCAGCTATCGGCCAAATGCTTGATTATGCTGCTAATGCTTCAGTTTATTGGCCAGTTGAATCAATTTTGACCCAGTTTGAAGCTAACTGCCGGGATCAAAATCGTGACCCAGAAGATGTCTTTGAATCTTTTTTGGGGATCAATGCTGATGAAGAGAAATTTTGGCAACAGGTTAAAACTAATTTTCAGGCGGGGAAAGTTCGCCTCATTTTCGTAGCTGATCATATTTCGGCTGAATTGCAGCGAGTAGTAGAGTTTCTTAATAAACAAATGGACCCAGCGGAAATTCTCGCCCTGGAAATCAAGCAGTATGCTAGCCAAAATTATGAACTTAAAACTTTAGTTTGTAAAGTTATTGGCCAAACAGCAGAAGCCCAACAGAGGAAGACTAGGACAACTCTTGATCGCAGACAGTGGGATGAAAATTCTTTCTTTGCTGAATACGAAATTAGGTACGGTAAGGATGAAGCAGATATTGCCAAGAAGATTTACCTGTGGGCCATTAACCAAGAGCCAAATATGGTCGTACAATGGGTAACAGGAGATGCTTACGGAGGCTTTGCCGTAAAGCTTCCTAGCGAAGGGAAGAAAGAGAGTAAACTATTTTTTGTCGGCATTGATGGGGCCCTAGAAATTTCCTCTGATGCCTACGCAGATTTGCCGCCTTTTGATAATCAAAATGAGTGGTTAGAATTAAGAAACCAACTCAGTTCTATCGGTTTGGCGCTACCTACAGAACCTAGTCAAAGAAGATTACCCAACTTTTTATTGTCCACATTGCCAGACGGAGAAAATCTTGCTCAGGTGTTGACAACATTTGATTGGGTGGTTAGCAAAGTTGATTTTTGAGTTGAAAAATGAGTAATGCCTTTAAACATTAAACATTTATTCAGATTATTCTTTACATTTAAGCTAAATCCAGCTAGAAAAATTAATCACAACTAAATCTCTACTGATTTTTAAGAAATGGTATAAACTAATGCTGCTTGATAATCATCATCAGTTCTCTTTTCGTGCAACTATTAGTCTTATCTTACTTTTTTGTAGCTTCACCTTAGTTACCTGTAAAAAGCAGCCTGAAGAAATGAAAGCATCAACGGAAACACTGCTTAGTGATCCTTTCTTGCAACTACCCCAACAAGATTCTGTGCGAGTGGTTTGGTTTACTGAATTTGAGGGTTCCCGTCACTATGTCAGTTATGGAGAAGATACTCAAAAGCAAGTAGAGGCTACCACAACAAAGCTAACTCATTTGCAAGAAGACCAAAAATCTTTGGTTGGGGAACAAACAGAAGAAGGTCAGATTTATCAAAAACCTCAAAAGCGAGATATTTGGCGACATGAAGCAGAAGTTACAGGCTTGAAACCGAATACTTCTCAACCTTACTTCGTTAGTAGTGTAGATGCAGAAGGAGGGGTAGTTAGCAGCGAAACCTTTACCCTTGCTTCCAAGCCTCAACCGGGAACTCCTCTCAAAATTCTCCTCACCTCAGACCATCAATCAAAACCAATGGTGGCTGCTAACTTAGAAAAAGTAGAAGAAACTATCGGCAAAGTCGATGGTATTTTTTTCGCGGGGGATTTAGTTAACATTCCTGATCGTGCTTCGGAATGGTTTGATGATAATCGTGGGGGAGCTTTTTTTCCTGCCCTTCAGGGACGTGCTAGTTATGAGTTAACTACCAGTGGTAGTCCCACCCCCTATCAAGGTGGGCAATTAATTCAAAATGCTCCTTTGTATACAGCTATTGGTAATCATGAGGTTATGGGGCGTAGGGATGGTGATTTAGACTTAAATCAGCAATTTGAGGCTACTTTACCCCGTTTCATCGCTGAAAAAACTTACTTACGGCAAAAAGTAAGAGTTAATCCTCAAAATGATTCTCAAATTAAAGAAGCCTGGATTAAAAGCAATTCTTTCAATACCGAAACTTATCAAGAACTTTTTACTTTACCTATTAGTAAATCAGGACAAGAAAAGTATTATGCTGTCACTTTTGGCGATGTCCGTTTAGTTGTTTTATATGCCACGAGAATTTGGAGAGTACCTGGTTTAAATCCGAAGAAAAAAGGCAAGTATCGAGAGACAGAAGAAGATGTGAATAGTCCTCAGCAATGGGGTTATGGACAACATATTTTTGAACCAATTCAAGAAGGTTCAAATCAGTATCAATGGTTGAAGTCGGAATTACAGAGTCCTGAATTTAATCAGGCCAAATATAAAATAGTTATGTTTCATCATCCTCCCCATAGCTTAGGAGAAAATGTCATTCCTGCTTATACAGATCCTGTACAAATAGTTGAGCGCGATGAGGAGGAAGAAGTTACTGCGGTACGCTACGAGTATCCCCAAGATCAAGACCATTTGCTCCGAGATATTGTACCTTTATTAGAAAAAGCAGGGGTGCAGCTTGTTCATTATGGCCATTCCCATTTGTGGAATCGTTTTGTTGGCCCTAAAGGTATGCACTTTTTAGAAACTTCTAATGTGGGTAATAGCTACGGAGCTTATTTAGGTGATAAGAAGCGTAAAATACCTAAAGATTATCAAGAAAATTATGTAGCTACAGGTAATCCTGGTGGCTTGGAACCTGTAGTTCCTAATCTTGCTCCTTTAAAAGATGAGGCCGGAAAAGCTTTACCTTATATTGCTAGTAACGAAATTACGGTGTTTAGTATCTTGGATACAGGGAAAGGTACGGTGACTAGCTACTATTTTGATACTCGTAAACCGGAATCAGAAGTTGTTGAGTTTGATCAGTTTTCTCTCTTAAAATAGGAATATATTTCTGGCTGCATTTTCAATAATATGTCGTTTGAAAATGATAAATATTAAATATTAAATGTTAAATGGCATAAACCATGGCTGCCGATCGTCTTCTTTCTAGTTATAATTACTTCTTACCAGAAGAACTTATTGCTCAAACACCTGCTGTTCCTAGAGATAGTTCTCGTTTACTGGTAGTTGAGTCTCCCACAACTCACCATCATAGCTGCTTCAAAGATTTAAGGGAGTGGTTACGTCCTGGGGATCTCTTAATTCTCAACAATACCCGCGTAATTCCTGCTCGTCTTTACGGTAACAAGTCTACAGGCGCTCCGGTGGAGGTTTTATTATTACAAGAAGAAGCAGATAATATTTGGCTGGCTTTGGTTAAACCAGGTAAGCGTTTCAAACTAGGAACGGAGATTATTTTTACTCCTCAACAAGAAAATGAAGAAAATCTCTTTTTAAAGGCTAAGGTAATTGAGCGCGATGTTGCTACAGGAGGAAGAAAGCTACAGTTTTATTTTCCTTCTCAATACAATTTTACAGAAATTCTTGCTAAATTTGGTCATCTTCCTTTACCTCCTTATATAACCTCCGAAGCATCTCAACCAGGTCAATATCAAACGGTTTATGCTCAACAACCTGGGGCAGTAGCAGCCCCCACAGCAGGTTTACACTTCACTGAAGAGCTTTTGCAGAGCTTAACAGACGACGGTATTAAACAAGCTTATCTAACTTTGCACGTCGGAGTAGGGACATTTCGTCCTGTGGAAGTTGAAGACGTTACCACCCACAAAATGCATCAAGAATGGGTAGAAGTTCCCCCAGTTACTATAGAAGCTATCAAAGAAACGAAAACTCGTGGCGGTCGTATTATTGCTGTGGGGACAACGGTGGTACGAGCCTTAGAAGGTGCTGCTGCTGAGACTGAGACTAGCATTATAGAGCCTTTTTGCGGTCAAACAGACTTATTTATTTATCCAGGTTATTCTTTCAAGGTAGTAGAGGGCATAATTACCAATTTTCACTTACCTGGTTCTAGTTTGCTAATGTTGGTAGCTGCTTTAATAGGGCGCGATCGCTTATTTACTTTGTATGAGGAGGCGATCGCCGAGCAATATCGCTTCTACTCTTTTGGTGATGCGATGTTAATTTTACCTGAAGCAGTTATCTAAATTATTCTTTATCAGTGTTTGGTATTGCGCTTTATGTTATCAGGGAAAGCAAAAACTCTTTTTATCCAAGCTGGATTTTTTCTTCTTACTCTCTTGTTGGGAGGAATTCAAGCTTGGAATCACCGTTACAATTTATCTACTGGAGATGCTGTTTCTTACTTAGATATTGGTGATGCTTATTGGCGCGGTAATTTTTCAGCAGCGATTAATGATTATTTTAGTCCTCTTTATTGTTGGATTTTAGGCTTTTTTATTAAAGTAATTAGTCCGGGAATTTACTGGGAGTTTTTAACTGTAAAAATTGCCAATTTATTTATTCTTTCCTGTGGCTTTTTGGCTTTTAGCTTTTTTCTAAAAGAATTTATTTATTACTACGAAGCCAAAGTTAACCAAGGAGAAACCAAAAAATATCTACAAATTCCTCAATGGATTTGGTTGATATTAGGATATAGCTTATTTATCTGGTCAAGCTTGCAATGGATTGGCGTTGACAACGACACTCCTGATATGTGTGTCGCGACGATAACTTATTTAGCCGCAGGTCTAATTTTAAAAATCTATACTCGCTCCGATAGTTGGTACAATTTCCTCTTCCTTGGAGTAACTTTAGGAGTTGGCTATTTAGCAAAAGCAATCATGTTTCCTATGGCTTTGATTTTTCTGGGAACTTGCTTTTTCTGTATTGGTAGTTTGCGTCGTACCTGGGGAAGAATTATTTTGGCCACCCTGATTTTTATAGTTGTTGCTGGGCCTTTTATTTTTGCTATCTCCCAAAAATCAGGTAGTTTCACCTTTGGGAGTGCCGGGAAACTCAACTATGCTTGGAACATAAGTCATAATATCGGTGGTCATCATTGGCAAGGGAAGCCTTCTGGTAGTGGAACCCCACAACATCCTACCAGGGTCATTTTTGCTGAGCCAACAGTTTATGAATTTGCTACACCAATCGCCGGGACTTATCCTCCTTGGCATGATCCCTCTTATTGGAATGCAGGATTACAACCCAAACCTAATCTCCCCCGCCAAATAGCTGAGGTAGTTAGTCATAGTTGGGAATACTATCAAATTTTTGGTAAATACTTACTTTTTGGCTACTTAATCTTCATTATTGCTAGTGGCAACTTTTGGGTTCAAGGGCGAGAATTACTGAAAAACTGGCCATTATATATTCCTGCCTGTGCTGGCTTAGGAGCATTACTTTTAGTTCATGTTAGACCAAGATTGATAGCTAGTTTTGTGGTACTTTTATTTGCTGCTGTTTTTGGTAGTTTACGCTTACCTAACAATCCCCAAGTAAAAAGATTTGTGATTGGCATTACTCTAGGAGTTTGCTTATTGACTCTTAGCAGCTTAAGTAATATCTCAGATATTGCTGGAGAACCTATTCATTGGAAAATAGCCCAAGGTTTAGAAAAATTAGGAGTTACAAATGGAGAACAAATTGCTATTTTAGGGAAATATGGAGATGGTAGTTCCTATTATTGGGCTAGATTAGCAAAGGTAAAGATAGTTGTGGAAATTCCAGAAATTGCTAGTTTTTGGGATGCAGACTCTACCACCCAGAAACAAATCTATCAAGAGGTAAAAGATGCAGGAGCAAAGCTAATTGTTCAAGAAGTTGGTACAAAACCTTCTGAAGATAGTAATTGGCAACAAATCAGTAATACTAACTGCTACCTCCATTTCTTAACCAAACCTCAAAACCTTGAATCATGACCAAATTGATTATTCAAATTCCTTGCTATAACGAGGAAGCAACTCTGGGACTAACTCTTTCAGAATTACCTCGCCAAGTTCCAGGGGTGGATACTGTAGAGTGGTTAATTATCAATGATGGTAGCGTAGACCAGACTGTGGAGGTTGCTACAGATAATGGTGTAGACCATGTTGTTAGCTTCACCCATAACCAAGGTTTAGCCAAAGGCTTTATGGCAGGTATAGAAGCTTGTCTTAAAGAAGGGGCGGATATTATTGTTAATACCGATGCAGATAATCAATACTGTGCTGCGGATATTCCTAGGTTAGTTGAACCAATCCTGAGAGGGGAAGCAGATATGGTGATTGGTGCAAGACCGATAAAAAGTATTAAACATTTTTCCCCTATTAAAAAGTTCTTACAAAAATTAGGTAGTTGGGCAGTAAGGGTGGCGAGTAATACTAAAGTAGCCGATGCCCCTAGTGGTTTCCGCGCTATTAGTCGCAAAGCAGCTTTGGAGTTGAATGTTTTTAATGAATATACCTACACCTTAGAAACCATTATTCAAGCTGGGCAAAAGGGCATGGCGGTGGTTTCAGTGCCGATTCGAACTAATGGTTTCTTGCGTCCTTCGCGCCTAGTTAAGAGCATTTTCGCCTATGTTAGGCGTTCTTTGTTCACTATTATTAGAATCTTTCTAACCTATCGACCCCTACAGTTTTTTACCCTCCTAGCTAGTGTTCCAGCTTTTTTAGGTTTTCTACTTTGTGTACGTTGGTTAATCCTGTTTATTTTTGTAGATGGGACTAGAGGTAGAGTCCCTAGCTTGCTATTAGCAGCAGTTTTAATTCTCGTTGCCTTTCAACTGCTGTTATTTGGTTTTATCGCCGACTTGATGGCTGTTAATCGTAAGATGCTCGAAGATGTGCAGCTAAGGTTACGAAAAGCCGAAATAGAAAGAAGTCGAAAAAGAGGCTAGTCTCTAGTTGCTGAAAAAATTATAGCCCCATCATTTTTAGTAAACAACTACTCCCTGCTCCCTGCTCCCTGCTCCCTGCTCCCTGCTCCCCCCAACTAATATGAACGAAACCAAAATCAGCAACCGAGACTTATCTAAAATGTTATTAACTCTCGGTATTGGTATAACTCTGATTTACTTAGCTTTCCTTAAACCAGGAATTTGGGGTCATGATGGTAATGATATGCTCCAAGTTTCCATCTCCTTGATCACTAAAGGAAGTTTTGCTTTACCAGATGGCTTGGGGGTGCAGGGGGCCGACGGACAATATTATTCTGTCCGCTATCCTTTGCTTTCTATTGTCGCTATACCTTTTACGGCGGTTGGTTTGGTTTTGGCTTCTGTTTTAGGCTTACCTGTTAATTATGTTGCCGGGGTTTGCGTCCTTGTTTTATCGGTGTTGTTAACGGCGGGGTGTGCAGTCTTTGTTGCCTTAATTGCTTTGCGGTTAGGAAGCAAGCTTAAGTTAGCTTACCTGGCTGCATTAAGTTATGCTTTTGGCACTGTAGCTTTAGTTTATTCACGAGAATTTTTTGCTGAACCTCTGCTTAGCTTCTTAACAGCGGCTAGCCTCTACTTAATTCTTGGTCAAAGCAGGCGATCCCAAGTTAGCGCCAGTTTAATTGGTGGATTAGCGATTACTGCTAAACCTGCTGCGGTGGTTATCGGCCCAGCACTTGCTATTTATTTATTTGCGAAAAAACGCCCTTGGTATCTAATTCTTGCTCCTTTAATTAGTACAGCTATGGGCATGGGGTTGTATTTTAGCTACAACTATCTCCGCTTTGGGGATTGGTTTTCTTCTGGGCAAGATGGTGGTCGCTTTGGCCCTGCGGGCTTTGGGCCGCGCCTATTTGGTCAATTATTCGGTTTTGGGGCAGGAGGGGGTTTGATTTGGTACTGTCCCCCGGTAATTTTGGCTGTGGTAGGTTTTTATCAAGCAGTTAAGCACAAGAAAACCTTAGAAGCTTTGGTTGTAGTGGCTGTCTTCTGTGGCTTTTGGTTGCTTCATGGCTTCTGGCGCTTTGAAGGTTGGAGCTGGGGCCTCGTTTTATTGTTCCTACTTTACCTGGATTAATGGCTTTAGCCGCCTTAGCGGGTTATCGTTGGAAAAAAACCTTGCTAGCCCTTACCCTAATTGGTTTTTTAGCCAGCGCCCCTAGTTTAGTTTCCTTTTACCAACGTCATTATGCTGAGGCATCGGATGCGGGTGTGATTAAAGAAGCTCTGGAGTTGTGGATTCCTCCGGCACAATCTCCCCTAATTCAATCCTGGGGGGCTGGTTATCGTCAAGTACAAGCTGGATTAAATAGCGATGTTGCCAATGTTCTTAAGGATGCTGGTGCGCCCCCTGCACCGGGAAGTTTAGCCACCTCACAACTACTGCAAATAGTGGCTGTTTGGTGGTGGGTTTTACCTGCTGCTGGGATTCCTTTATGGATTGGTTTTTTGATAGCTATTCTGCTGGTTGCTGCTGGAGTTTGGTTGCTTTGGCAAGGTTGGGGGTATGTAAGTAAGAGCAAAGGTGCAAATAAAGATTTAACGCCGCTCTAATAGCAAAGCATTCTGGTACAGTCGGACTTCTTCGGTTACGGAGAGGATGTTGAAAAACGGTTCTAAAGTACGACGTAGATAATCTAGGTCATAAAATACATAGGAACTAGAAAACCGACCAATAGTAAACATATCAAAATCAGTATGACTAAACTGTTCATATTCTGGGAACCTATGCAGATTCTTGGCTAAGCTGGAATTTTTGTGTTTACCCTCAAGCAGAGAGATGTCGTTTTTGAGGTGAACTGTGACAAAAAGCTTACCGCCAGGACGTAAAATTCTTCTTAATTCGGCAAACCAGGTATCGGCTAAGTCATCAATATGAGAAAAAACTGACCCCGCATAGATAAATCCAAAGTAGTGATCTTCAAAGGGTAAGTGGGGGACAGTGGTGGTGGTGATGAAATGAAAAAGTGGGTTGAGGTTTTGCTTGCACCAAACGATTCGGTTGGCGTTGATATCTGTACCCCATATTTCATGTTCAGCAGCTAATTCTTCCAGGCAGCGAATCATCCTACCGTTGCCACAACCAAAATCCAGGATATTGCCTAAAGAGCCAATGTCTACATCAGATTTACTGAGGATATCAAGCATCTGTTGCAAATCACGCTTACCAGAAGCAAGGTATTCTTCTGGTGTATTGCCGTACTTTTTACTAATCCACTGATTTCGGGGCGGGACAGTGTGGGCATTTGCTTCAGGAAATTTGGGTACTATGTAACAAGATGAACCGGATTTATAAGGGAAAAAAGGAACCATAGTTCCCTTGTTACCTCGTAATTTAGCTTTGATGGCTTTGATCAGCTTGAGTTTCAATTTTTAACCTACTTCTAGATGACTAACGACCTATTAGAGGTTAAACATAAACTTTCTATTTGCTCTCCTCATATAGAATGATATGTAGAATTTTCTGGGAATGACTAGTTGTATATAATTAAGAAATGTTAATTAACATTGAGAAGTCAATAGTTAGAAATTTTCAATGCCAAATAATAATTATATTTTGCCTCAAGATGTAGATTTAACCAATTGCGATCGCGAAGCTATTCATATACCGGGGCAAATTCAGCCCCACGGTATCCTTTTAGCCCTGGAAGAGCCTAGTTTAAGGATTTTACAGGCGAGTAGCAACACAGAGCAGTTGTGGGGAGTTGCTGCTTCGGCTTTGATTGGTCAATATTTAGATTTTATTTTGGCTTCAGAAAATATCAGTACTTTAAAGTACTGTTTAGAACAAGAAGATATCGAAGCTAATAATCCTCTTGTTTTGCAGGTTAAGCTCGGCAAGCAAAATTTCACTTACGAAAGTATTATTCATCGTCATCAGGGAATTTTGATTTTAGAACTAGAACCTATTTCCTTGCCTGAGCGCGAGTCAAATTTGGGCTTTTATCAACTTATTAAAACCGCTTTAGTTGCGATTAGAAAAGCAAGAAGCTTCTCAGAAGCAACCAAATTTTTAGCCCAAGAAGTAAGGAAAATAACTGGTTTTGACCGAGTGATGGTTTATCGCTTTGAACCGGATAATAGCGGTGTTGTGGTTGCAGAAGCAAAAAGAGCAGGATTAGAACCCTATTTGCATTTACATTATCCTGCTTCTGATATTCCTAAGCAAGCGAGAAAACTTTATTATAATAATTGGTTACGTTTAATTGTTGATATTAATTATCAACCTGCTGAGCTTATTCCGCCCCATAATCCCCTTACCAATGAACCCTTAGATTTAAGCCATTCGGTATTGAGGAGTGTTTCCTCTTTACATCGGGAATATTTACAGAATATGGGAGTGGGTGCTTCCTGTAGCATTTCTCTAATTAATGAACAAAAACTTTGGGGCTTAATTGCTTGCCATCATTATGCCCCCAAGTATATAGACTATGAAAGCAGAAAAGCTTGTGAATTTCTGGGGCAGTTGATGTCTGTCTCTTTGGTAAATAAGCAAAAGGAAGATTTTCAGGTCTATCAACAACAAATCAAATCATTACAAAAGAAATTTCGGGAAATTACTTCTAACCAAGATGGTTTTCATCGTGAGTTATTAACTACCAGTGACCAGAGTTTATTAGAATTAGTTGATGCCCAGGGGTCCGCTATTTTGTTAGATGGAAATTTAACTTTATTAGGACAAACTCCCCAGCGAGAGCAAGTTGAGCAATTAATTACTTGGCTGCAAGAATCTGCTCAACCAGAAATATTTTTTACCAGTTGCCTGAGCAAAGACTATCCCCCAGCAGCAGCCTTTATAGCGGAAGCTAGTGGTTTACTGGCCATTTCTTTAGTCGTTAAGCAAATGTCCTACCATCTTCTTTGGTTTCGGACAGAATATATTCATACCGTTGACTGGGCCGGAAATCCTGATAAACCAGTAACTCTTGATGATCATGGTGGCTTGACTTTAGTACCTCGTAAATCATTTGAGTTGTGGCAAGAAACAGTTAAAAATCAGTCTTTGCCTTGGCAACAAATCGAAATTGATGCAGCCCAGGAATTTAGAAACACTTTACTCCTTGCTGCTTTGAAATTCTCCCAAGAAGCCTTAGAAAAAACTGTCCAAGAAGCAGAAGTTGCTAACCAGGCGAAGAGTCAGTTTCTCGCCAAAATGAGTCATGAGTTACGTACTCCCCTCAATGCGATTTTGGGCTTTAGCCAAATAATGAACAAAAACGATAGTTTATCTGTTGTACAAAAAGAGCATTTAGGGATTATTAATCGTAGTGGTGAACATCTTTTGACACTCATTGATGATGTCTTAAATATGTCCAAAATTGAAGCTGGCAGAGTTACTCTTAACCAAAATAGCTTTGACTTGTTGAGAATGCTCCATAGTTTGGAGGAAATGGTCGAACTAAAAGCTGATGCCCAAAGAATAAAACTGGAATTTAGCTTAGCTGCGGATTTATGTCGATATATTCACACTGACGAAAGTAAGTTGCGCCAAGTGTTGCTTAACTTACTAGGCAACGCCATTAAATTTACTCACCAAGGACAAGTTACCTTACAAGTAGAGAATGTCTCTCCAGAGACAAGTTCCCACCAACTTTTAGCATTTTCTGTAACTGATACCGGGCTTGGTATTGCCTCAGCAGAATTAGACCAACTATTTGACCCTTTCGCTCAAACAGAAACAGGGCGTAAATCCATGGAAGGGACAGGTTTAGGATTACCGATTAGTCAACAATTTGTGCGCTTATTAGGGGGAGAAATTGAAGTTAGTAGTTTTGTGGGCAAAGGGAGTACTTTTCGCTTCGTCATTCCTGTTTCAGAAGTTAGTGAAACCGAAGTAGAAACCACCGAAACCAAAGAGGTAATTGCTTTAGCCCCAGGTCAACCTCAATATCGTATTTTAGTTATAGAAGACGTTCCAGAAAACCTGCAACTAATCAGGGAAATTCTCACACCGTTGGGTTTTGCCCTTCGTGAAGCCAAAAATGGTCAAGAAGGAGTGGATGTGTGGAAAACGTGGCAACCCCAGCTAATTTTAATGGACATGGAAATGCCAGTTATGAACGGCTATGAAGCCACCAAACGCATCAAAAGTACCCCTGAAGGCCAAGACACGATCATCATCTCCCTCACTGCCAGCGCTTTTGAGGAACAAAGAGCAGATATTTTAGCAACCGGGTGTAATGACTTTCTGCGTAAACCTTTCCAGGAAAGCGTGTTACTACAAAAAATTAACCGCTATTTAGGAGTAGATTACCTTTATGCCGAAGCCAATGAACAAAGTAGCAACTCCTCCAGCCAAAGCCTGACCCCCCAAGACCTACAAGCTATGCCAAAACAGTGGCGAGAACAGTTACAAATAGCAGCCTTGTCTATGGATGAAGAACAACTCTGGGAACTTATTGAGCAAATTCCCCCCTCTGAAGCTAATCTTGTCAAAAGCTTAACAGACTTGATTAATAACTTCCGGTTCGACATAATAACTGAATATACTGAGCAAAACTAGGTGCATTTCATAAAAATATATAGAATTTGACAACAAAGAATTTAATTAATATGGCTGACAGTGGGCTTTATGAAGCAAAGAAACGAGGTGGAAATTATATTTTTTCTGGACAGTTAATGTCAATTTGCCAAGGGAATTAGGGAATTTAATAGCACAGGTTATTTGTGAGGGCAGGTAGTAGAAAGTTAAAAAATCTCTGCTAACTCTAAAACAAATCCTGGTAAAACACCCTCACCAGACACAGTAACAGGAGATTGCAGAATTTCCACCTTTTGCCCTGGGCGATATACTTCTACAACTTGACGTTGGGGATCTATTAACCAACCCAACCTTGCACCGTTTGCCATATATTCTTCTAATTTAGCCCTCGTCTTGGCTAAAGTATCGCTTTTAGACCGTAACTCCACCACAAAATCAGGACAGAGAGGCACAAAAGCCTCTTTTTGCTGTGTAGTAAGAGCATCCCAGCGTTCCATCTTAACCCAGGAAGCATCAGGAGAACGGTTTGCACCATTGGGAAGTTGAAATCCTGTAGAAGAATCAAAAACCTTACCCAGTCTTTCTAAACGATTCCAAGCCTTAAGTTGGTAGGTTAAATCAGCATTGCGATCGCCTGTTAGCCCACCTGTTGGGGACATAATAATTAATTCTCCTGTCACTGTACGTTCAAATTGTAAATCCTGATGCTTTTGACACAATTGGAAGAATTGTTCTTCAGTGAGGGGAATTTCTAGCTGTAAAGGAGAAGGCAATAGCATTTATACTAAATCCTGTTTAAATAGCATAAGTTATCCTCGCTATTAGTTTAACAATAACCTTCCCCATCTACCCATCTACCCAGCAAAAAAAGCTACCCTTTAATTTCCTGAATAGGAATCCTAATTTCAAAAATTGTTCCTTGACCAACTTGAGAATGACATAACAAATTACCGCCGTGCTTTTCCACAATAATTTGATAGCTGATCGCCAAACCTAGTCCTGTACCTTTACCAATCGCTTTGGTAGTAAAGAAAGGATCAAAAATGGAGTTGACAATTGACTCTGGCATACCCATGCCGTTATCGCTTATTTCTATCACTGCTTGGAGATTTTCTTCGAGTTCCTTGGGTTTTCCTAATCTTGTCGCAATAATAATTTCACCATTGCACCTCTCCAGTGTTTCTGCTTCTGTTGCCTCTTCAATAGCATCAATAGCGTTGCTGAGGATATTCATAAATACTTGATTAAGTTGCCCTGCATAACAGTCTATTTCCGGCAGCTTGCCATAATCTTTAACTATATCTATGCAAGGATAGTTTGGTCTAGCTTTTAAGCGATGTTGCAAAATTAGTAAAGTGCTATCAATACCCTCATGTAAATTAACTTTTTTCCTTTCAGCTTTGTCATGGTGAGAAAAATTACGCAGAGATAAGACCATTTGCCTAATACGCTCTGCCCCAACCTTAAGAGAATCAATAACTTTGGGTAAATCTTTTTCTACAAAGTCTAAATCAATAACTTCAATTTGCTCTGCTATTTGGGAAGTTGGTTGTGGATAAGCAGTTTTATAGAGATGCAATAGTTTCAGTAAGTCGCAGGAATAGGATTTTAAATGGTTAAGGTTACCGTAAATAAAATTAACCGGATTATTAATTTCATGGGCAACTCCTGCGACTAACTGCCCTAAGCTAGACATTTTCTCTGATTGGATTATATGTGCCTGTGCCTGTCGCAAATCTTCTAAGGCTTTGGCTAACTTTTCTGTTTGCTGTTGGGCTTGAAATAAAAGAGAGCTTTGCTGTAAAGCAACTCCTAAATGAGTAGCAATTTGTTGGGCAAACCTGATTTCAGAATCTTCCCATTCCCTGATTTTTTGGCATTGATGGATGCAAAGTAATCCCCATAATTTGTCCCTTTTTAGGAGAGGGACAGCTAGATTAGCTCGCACTTGAAACTGTTCTAATATTTGTAAATGGCAGTTACTCAAAGCAGCATCGTTAATATCGGCAACAGCATGATATCTTCCATCTTGGTATTCTTGAGCATATTGCTCAGCAAAACATTCATCGTGAACTTTAATGGCCAACACTGAAGAAAAAGCCGACTTAACATCTTCAGAAACAAACTTTCCTTCGCTCCAACCCGAAGCCCCAAAGCGGAATACGGCTACCCTGTCAGCATCTAAGAGGGCGCGTACTTCCTTGGTGGCTGTTTGGAAGATTGTTTCTAAATCCAAAGATTCCCTGATCTTACTAATTACCCTAAAGAGAGACTGTCGCTTTTCCGCTGCTTTTTTGAGTTGTCGGGCTTTTTCTTTAGAAGCTTGTGCCGCTACTAAACTTTGTTGGTAAAGCTCCCCTTGGTTAATAGCAACAGCCGCTTGATCTGCTAGCTGTTGCAACAGGTCAATTTCTGAATCTTGCCAAACTCTCGTACTTTTACACTCGTGGGCAATGAGTAAGCCCCATAACAAGTCTCCCGTTTGTACTGGTACAACTAAGTTAGCTTTAACTTGCAAACTGCGGAGAAAGGCTTGATGTTGTGGGTTTAATTCTTCTTGGGAAACATCGTTCATCGCCCTCACTCTACCTACGTGGGAGTGAAAGTATCCTGCTTCGCAATCAAAAAACTCTTGGGGAACTTTGCTGCCTAAAGCAGAGGGCCAATTTTCATCAACTTCTTCGGCAATAACTTCTACTTGCAACTCATCATTAAGTTGATAAATAGCTACTCGATCTGTATTTAATAAAGCCCTTACCTCCCGCACCAAAATTTCTAAGGTAGTCTTAACATCCAAGGTGCTACGAATTTGGTTAGTAACTCGCTTCAGGGCATTTTGCAGATTTAAGGACTTTTGCAATTGAGCAGTACGCTCTTGAACTTGCTTTTCTAGGTTGCTATTAAGAGACTGTACTTGTTGATAAAGTTGGTTTTGTTGAATGGCCGTAACAAAGGAACGGCTTAAAGCTTGGGCTAAGATTAGATCTTCCGTTGTCCATTCCTGGGCCTGACCTTTTTTTAGTTCTCGCCAAGCTTCAAAAGAAAGTCGGGGCAGAGCTTGTTTTTGGCTGGGGTCAAAACGTCCTGCCCAAAGAGTTTCTGTGTCTATTTCATCCCGGAATATGGTCAAGCTGCCAACCAAACTGGCACGATAGTAAAGAGGAATAGCCAATAAGCCACGAATCTGGGTTGAGGTGAAAGCTTGGCTTAATACTCGTAACTTAGGGTCTTTATAAAGGTCTACAACAGTAACTGGTTCTAAGTTCTCCCCTTCAGTCTGCCGAAAAAGGAAACTTTGCCAAACAGGATGTTCTTCCAGGGGGGTTTCTGGCTGGTGGTGAATAAGAGTTTGTGGTTGACTTCCCCAGGTATGTACCGCGCTGCCGAGGTTTTGCCCTGAAGCAGCAATATGTACTCTACCCCCGGAACCTTTCAAAGCAAGTACAGTTTCTTCTAAAGCTTCTTCTATCTCCATTGTTGGTAGAGAATGAAGTAGGGTTGAGATACGGTTTATAGTAACTTGCCGCTTAGCTTGCTCTCTGGTAGTGCTGAGAAGAGTTGATTCTGCGATCGCCATACTTACTTGATCAGCCACCCATTGAAGAACTTCTAATTCCGGGAGGTTTATTTCCCGCGCTTGGCTGTGGTGAGAAATTAATAGTCCCCAGAGAGCATGGTTTTTCCTGCCTACTGTTTTATTGAGCTGTAGGGGCAGTACCACAGATGATTGTACTCCCATTGCTCGGAGGTATTCTAAGTGGCAAGCATCTACTCGACGATAAATAATTGTTTCTTCTTCGGAAAGGGTTTTTGCTGGTCTATTGCTGAAACCGACAGAACCAGAGGCGACATCGGTAATGGCCCGCACTCCCAATTTAATAAAGAGTTCCCTTACTCGCTGGGGAATATCATCAGCAGGAAAATTTAGTCCGGCTAAAGAAGGTAAGCGATCGCTATCTCTCGATTCGGCAATAACTTTGCCGCTACCATCTTGATTAAAACGATAGATCATGACTCTATCTGTTTTGAGAACGTGGCGCACTTCAGCTACTGTGGCCCGCAAAATTTCTGACAATTCTAAAGATTGTCGAATATGCCGAGTAACTCGTTGAAATAAAGCTACTTTTTTTGTTTGTGCTAACTCAGATTTCACTCTGTCATTTGTTAAATACATTTTTATTTACCCAACGGATAAATAGGGAACTATTATCAATCTCCACATTGACTAAATATTCTCATCTTTTTGCCTAGTTCAGGACTTCTAAGTAGCACACCAAAAATGTGTCTGAATTTTAGGAGATTGAAATCATTTTGACATAAAAATTAATAAATCTTTTATTAATAGATAACCATTATATCAGATTGTTCAAAATGCTGGCTCCTATACCTTGAAAGTATCTAGTAAAGGCGATCCCCAATACTTATCTTTATAGCTTTCTTCAATAAATATTCCCTATTTGTGAGTAATATAAACTTATTTTAACTACTTATTTTCAGAGCTAGATTTTCTACTCAAAGAGCAATTATACTTAGGGGAAGGGAGTAGAGAGTAGGGAGTAGGGAGTGGTAACATTTAAGTTCTTATTAATAAGCTTAATGCAAAAACTTGTTCACTCCGCCTCGCCTTAAGCCTGGGTATTTAACTCAGTAGCTTCTGCCAACTTTCTTCGCCAAAAATCCCTTCATCAGGCAAATCATGTTCCCTTTGAAATTTGCTTACTACCTCACCTGTAGTTTGATTGTATTCCCCTTCAGGTTCGATACCCAAGCGATATTGGACGTATTGTACTGCCGGACCATCAGCGTGATTAACTCGGAGTCTAGGTTGTTCTAAGACAGCTTCTAAGGCATCCCAAGTTGCTGCACCTGCGGCTTTAAAATCCCCTAACCCGACTATTTCGTTAAATTGGCAGATGGCAGACTCAGTAGCAGCATCTAATACGCCGTTTTCTGGTAGAGATTGACCTTTGTGATCTTTAAATTGCAACTTGTTGAGAGATTTTTGTAGTTGTAAAATAGTTTCATCAACCTCAGAAGTGGTTTGAAACTCAGCGAGGGTAACTTCTGGTTGTTCAGCAGAAGTGAGGAAATTAGCGACACTTTCCTCTTGTTCTAAACCTGGTACTAATTCTGCAACCATAAATTCATCTGCTTCAACATTCAAGCTACTGCTACTCACTGCTGTCGGATTTTGACCAGTTAAACCTCTAACAATGGCATTAGCCATAGCTTCAGCATTAAAAATATTCATGTCTTGCCGAGAATCAAGGAAACAGCATTCAATCAGAATAGCTGGCATATTAGTATTTTTCACCACATATAAATGGGAGCCATTTTTCACCCTGCGGTTCACAAAACCCAAACTAACAATGTTATTTAAAACAGGTTGAGCAACTCTTTTTGCTGCATCGCTAACAGCAAAAACTTCTGTACCGTTGGCTTTACCATTGAAAGCATTAAAATGGATAGAAACGTAGTAATTCACCTTCTGAGCATTAGCCGTTTGTACCCTCCTCCTCAAAGAGTCAATAACGCTGTAAGCTCTTGAAGGAGTGCAACTAATAGCGGTGTGACCAAGATTCCTTAACTTACTAATAACCCGATAACCAACTTCTCTAGTTAAAGTATCTTCAACAGCAATTCCCCTCGCCCCTGTATCGGGAGGAGCATTATGACCCATATCAATACCAAATTTCAGTCTGGATGCTTGAGGCTTAATAGTTGCTGCATTAGCCGTTAAAGGTTTGCCATCACGCCATATTTCTACGTGGCCAGCATAGGCATACCAAGTATTTAAACCATTAAAACTTGTTTCTGCTAAAGCTACCTTAATATGACTTCCTTCCTTTTTCCAACTATGTAAAACTAGTTCCGCACCGCCATTGATGTTGTACTTAAGCTTAGGATCTTTGATCTGGCTGCTATCAACGGGTTGTTGTTTGAGAATAGTATCGACAAGAATTTTGAGAGTATAAACCATATCAGTTATCAATTATCAGTTATTCAGTTATAAAGCAGGAAGCAAATTCAATAATTATCAATTGTTAAATGCTTAACCAATTAATTTGCCCCAACTTTCTGCACCAAGAATGCCATCTGCGGTTATCTTTTGCTTTTGTTGAAACGCTGTTACTGCTTTTGCTGTACCAGGGCCATATAGCCCGTCTATATCAGTGTCAACTCGATATTGAACGTAGCGTACTACTGCACCTTGGGCATGGTTTTCCCAGAGTACAGGTTTGATTAACACTGCTTCAATGGCATTCCAGGTAGCAGAGCTAGCATTATCAGCATTACCTAAGCCCATAATGCTATTAAATCTAGCTGTAGCAGATTCTGTTGCCGGGCCAGTAAATCCATCTTCTGCTAAAGATTTACCATTGCGATCGCGCATCTGCAAGCGATTAAGGGCTTTTTGTAATTTCAGGATGCTAGGATTCGGTTTTGTCCCACCACCACCAGAGCCGCCGCCTGTCACAGGATTCTGCCCGGTTAGCCCTTTAACAATAGCGTTAGCCATTGCTTCGGCGTTATAAAGATTCATGTCTTTTTGAGAATCCACAAAGCAACCTTCAACAAGGATGGCTGGCATATTGGTATTTCTCACCACATATAAATGGGAGCCATTTTTCACCCCACGATTAACAAATCCTAAGCTAATAATATTATCTAAAACAGGTCGAGCAATTCTTTTGGCTGCATCGCTAACTGCAAACACTTCTGTACCATTAGCTCTACCATTGAAAGCGTTGAAATGTAGAGAAACATAGTATTGTACGTTTTGAGCATTGGCTGTACTCACGCGGCGGCGTAGGGAGTCGGAAACACTGTATGCTCTTGAGGGGGTGCAGTTAATGGCGATATGACCGAGACTTCTTAGCTTACTAATCACCCGATTGCCCACATCCCTTGTCATCGTATCTTCAAAGCCAAAACCCCTGGCCCCAGTGTCGGGAGGGGCATTGTGACCCATATCAATACCAAATTTTAATTTAGAAGCAAGGGTTACAGCTTGTTGCTGTCCTAGGGGTAAACCATCTTGCCATATTTCTACATGACCAGCATAAGCATACCAAGTGTTTAAGCCATTAAAGCTCGTTTCAGCAAAAGCAGCCCTAATATGATTTCCTTCTTGTTTCCAACTTTGTAAGACTAATTCAGCGCCTTCAGTTATTTCGTATTTTTGTTGAGGATCACCAATTAAGCCGCTATCAATAGGTTGTTGTTTAAGGACAGTATCGGCAAGTATTTTTAAGCTATAAACCATTTTTCATTTAACATTTAGCATTTAACATTGACCATCAATAAATGATCTTTTGTCTGGGCAACTTGGGGTTTGATTATTTAAGTTGCCCTTCGACTTCTTTTAGGTTAGCCGATTAGTTTCTGCCAACTTTGCGCTCCGATGATACCATCGACGGTTAAACCTTGGGACTGTTGATATTTTTCCACAGTTTTAGCTGTAGCTGGGCCATAAATACCGTCAGTTTCTGCTCCGACAAGATGCTGAATATATTTAACAGCTAAACCATCGGCATGGTTCATACGGAGTACAGGTTGAGCGAAAATACTTTTGATGGCATTCCACGTCGCTACACCCGCAGCACCAGAATTACTAATACCCAAAGCAATATTAAATTTCTTAACGGCTGCTTCTGTAGCAGCATTCAAAAAACCAGTTTCTGCTAAAGGTTTTCCTTGCTCATCGGTAAATTTTAATTTGTTGAGGGATTTTTGTAATTCTAATAAACGAGGATCAGCACTTGGAGTTGTTGCCGCTTCTTGATTACTGTCCTCTGGGGAATTTTCAGTAGGATCTTGTCCTGTTAAACCCTTCACAATCGCATTAGCCATTAATTCCGCTACAAAAATATCCATATCTTTTTGGGAATCAATAAAACAGCCCTCCACGAGAATTCCAGGCATATGGGTATTTCTCACCACATATAAATGGGAACCATCCTTAACTTTGCGGTTGAAAAAACCTAAGCTAACGATATTATCTAAAACCGGTTGAGCAATTCTTCTACCTGACTCACTAACGGCAAAAACCTCTGTACCATTGGCTTTACTGTTAAAGGCATTAAAATGCAGGGAGACGTAAAAGTCTACATTTTGAGAATTAGCCGTTTGTACTCTTTTTCTTAAAGAGTCAATTACGCTAGAAGCACGTTTAGGAGTGCAGTCAACGGTTTGGTGACCAAGTTTATTTAACTTGTCGATCACTTTTTGCCCACATCCTTAGTCAGATGATCTTCAAAAGCAAGGCCGTTTGCCCCTGTGTCAGGAGGGGCGTTGTGTCCCATATCAATACCAAATTTCATGGTTATTCCTTTCTTGAAAAAGTAGACGCACTGAAGCTCTCCCAAGATAAATCATTTTTGGTTATTGGTCATTACTTAAGGTAAGGGAGTGGGAAGTAGTGAAGAGTTATACTTTCTTGTTTTATCAAAACAAAAAAAGGTTGAAAACCCCGCCGTTTTAGGGCGGATTCGTTGATTTTTTCAGGTACAATAAACATAATTTGCCAATAGCAACTGTTGCAACCAACATGAAAGCTAGATACAGATACAGATTTTACCCAAGCATTGAGCAAAAGCGGAAACTTGCTCAACTGTTTGGCTGTATCCGCGTCGTTTGGAACGATGCTCTAGCACTATGCAAAAACTTAGGCAAAGCATTAAACTACAACAAACTATCTAGTCTGTTAACCATAGCCAAAAAGAGTGAAGAAAGAAAGTGGCTAAGAGATGTATCAGCAGTCCCCTTACAACAAACCTGAAGAAACCTAGCCGTAGAACTTTCTATTCGGGAATGGACTTGCTTAAATTGTGGTGCAGTTCATGACAGAGATGTTAACGCCGCCATAAATATACTGGTCGCGGGGGGACACCCTGAGACTTTAAAGCGCACCGAACCCGCGCCGCCGAAAGGCGCAAGGGAACGCGGAGCAAGAAACGGACGTGGAGGCAGGTGTAAGACTACTACTATAGCAGCAGCCAATGAAACGTCAACCCACTTAAAACCTGTTCAACTTTCGTTGTTTGGGTAGATGAGGAATCCCCGTCTCTAGCCTCCGGCAACCATAAGCGCGAACAGAGCGGGGAGTATGTCAACTAATTATTGTTGTTGTAAGCGAATCATTTCGCTTTGAATGCGCTTTTTTAATTGAGGATCTGCTTGAGCGCTATTGGTGATAGCATTGAAAACGCTTACTTCTAAACCACTGTTGATCACAATTTGCCTAGAGCTATCACAGTAATTTTCTGCTATTTCCCTGACTTCTCTAGATAGTTTGCGTAGAGATTGGTTACAAGCAATATTGGGTACAGGTTGACCACTACCAATAATTTCTTTAATCTCTCTATAGGCCTGTTGGCGGCGGGCTTCCATGCCTAAAACAGCTCTGGCATAGCTTCTTAATTGGGCGTTAGTGTAGCTGTCTGCGTAGGCACTGGTACTAAAGTTAGCCCCCTGGCTAGTAATACTAGGTACAACACCTAAACTAACCCCAGTAATAGCCAAGCCTGCAACAGCCAAAATACGGATACTTTTGTTTAACTTTAAGGAGAAATTAGGGAACATAAACATATTCAAAAGAAAAGAAATAACTGAGAATTGGTTTTTTAACGACTTAGATACATATGTTTGAACCATTTTTCCTCAAGTATGTTCCTGGTACATCTATCTAAGGGTTATTAAGTAATTACTTACAAATTTGGCATAGCTTGATCACCTGAGTTTGTAAGGTAGGTAAGGGAATTGCTCCTTTTTTGAGATTTACCTCTAACTCCAACAAAGCAGGTAAAGTAGCTAATAATTTTTTTCCGGAAAGATGGCTAACTTCTTGACGCAGAAAGTAAATTCGTTTGGGGTTAGGAATTTCTGCTACAGTTGCGATCACCTTTTCATCTCGTTCGCCTTTTTCGAGCATCAGTTTAATAATTAACCAAGTGCGAAATTGTTTGGTGAGGGTGGCAATAATTCTTAAAGGAGGTTCATTACGATTAATTAACTCACTGACTAATTTTAAAGCTAGGGTTTGATGCCCTTTCCTAATGGCATTAGCTAATTCCAGGCTACTTTGGGTATGGGAAGTAACCAGATTGCTAACTATATTTAAAGCCAATGCTTGGGGCTGAGATTCCCCATAAAGCCGCAGTTTATCTAATTCTTGTTCCAACAGTCTGGTGTTATTTCCCACCGCCTCAGCGAGAAATTCCTTGGCTTCAGGAGTTAATTTAACGCCATATTCTCCACAACTTTGTTTAACTCGATCAAGAATTTCTTCAGTTTTCCAAGGGGGAATGGTCGGAAAGGAGCGAATTTCGCCATACTTTTTCAGTAGTTTAGTCGCTTTTGCCCTACCATCAGGCTTCTTCGCGCTGGTTAACAACAAATGAGAATTGTTAGGAATTTGAGGTAAAGTTCTTTCTAACTCAGCTAGTAAAGTTTCTGAACAATGCTGCCCTAAGTTGGTATCAGCCACCCAAACTAAACGCCCTCCCACACCAAAAGCAGGAGTCATAGCTTGATTAAGCCCTTCTACCGTCGTTTGAGAACCATCTTCAGGTATCTTGGTATAGTTAAACTGGCTCCAATTAGGATCGAGGACTTTTTGCCGTAGTTGGTCTACAGCTTTCCCCATCATATAGTCGTCTTCTCCCCAGAAAAAGTAAAGTGGCATTTTATCTAGCTAAAGCTACAATAATTAAGCTGGATTATTCCCCTAGTTCCCTCGCTTCCTAGCACCTTAGCTCAAAAAGCGCTCAAGGTAAAAAACCGAGGTTTGTTAAACTCCTTACTTCCTTTATGAAAATTAAGTGCGGCTTGAGCAAATTTTGTCTATCTTAGTTCTTATGATGAAAATATATATTGTACTGGGGGAGGCAAATTAAGGTTGGACGAAACATATCAAACTTATCTTAACCGCGTAGCAAAGTTAACTAGACCTGCTAGTCAACGTTCTCAACTGGAGAATATGCAACAGTCTCCTAAGTTTAAAGAGGGGAAAGTACAGCCCTTTCCTGGTTATAGCGTTGTTAACCTGCCTGCTGCTGAAGATTCAGAAAACACAGCTTTCTATAATTTTTTGCAATCTTACCAACAGCAGTTAGTAGATAAATTCCCTGAAGGGTTAGTTGTCCCTGTACCACCAGAAAGTTTTCATCTTACCTTAGCTGATTTAATTTGGGATAGCAGCTTTCAAGATGCGGTGGCGCAGAATGAAGCTTTTGAGAGTCGCTTAAAAAGTTCTATAGCAACTAGCTTTGAGCAGTACAAACAGGCTAAGTTTGAGAGCAAACCATCATGCTGGCAGTTGTTAGGTTTAGCAATTAGACCTAGAGCAATTTTTGTGGCCTTAGTTCCCCAAGATGAAGCAACCTATCGTCGTGTCCTCGCTTTACGTCGTTCTGTTTACCAAAATTCTCAATTGATTGGTTTGGGTATTGAACAGCAATATTTATTTACGGCCCATATTACTTTGGGCTATTTCGGCAAAATAGTCTCTGGCTTAGATCGAGAAAAGTTAGCTGCTACTTTAGCTAGTTTAGATGAACAGTTGCTGGAGAGTGAGCTACCAACTTTAGCGATTAACCAGTTGCAGTTACGTAAGTACGATAACATGACGCGCTTTTATCGAGAAGCGGACTTTCCTATTTTAGAGCTTTGAAACCCCTTAATCATCCTATTGTAGAAGAAAGTTTCGCCATTATCGACAAAGAAATTTGCCACCATAACTTCACCCCTGCTGAGTATAGAATTGCCCGCCGAGTTATTCATGCTACAGCAGATTTTGAGTTTGCTCAGTTGCTACAATTTAGTGCTGGGGCGATCGCCTCTGGAATTGCTGCTGTCGCTAACCAAGTTCCTATTGTTACCGATGTATCTATGGTGCAACAGGGTATTGCAAGTATGGTAAACAAAACCTATGGTAACCCAATTATAAGTGCCGTAGCCCAAGCTGAGGTAGCAACCCCCGGAAAGACAAGGACAGAAACTGGCTTAGAGAAATGTTGGCAAAAATATCCCCAAGCTATTTATGTTATTGGTAATGCACCGACGGCTTTATTGGCACTTTGCCACTTAATAACCAAAGCTAAAGTTAAGCCAGCTTTGGTTATTGGGGTTCCTGTAGGTTTTGTTTCTGTAATTGAAGCCAAACAAGTATTAGCAAATACTAATGTAGAACAAATTTTAGTTACAGGGCGCAAAGGGGGTTCCCCCACCGCCTCGGCAATAGTTAATGCTTTGTTGGTTTTAGCATGGGAAAACTATGCCAATGAGTCTTCGTAGGGGTGGGTTTTCGTACTTATTGATGATTATCTAAAATATTGATAAACCCGTCCTTACTAAGTTTTTGCTGCTGATTGAATGGATTTTAAAATGCCGTCTTCTAATTGATAAATTGCTGCCATAATTCCATTTTCTGGATTAGTTAACAAAGATTTTTTAACATTACCTAAATAGTCAATAATGTTCCGTCGTAAAATAGGCCTTTCTACTTTAACTGTGTGATTATAATCCCAAATATCCCAAACGAGAATCCCAATCCCCACAATAGGATCAATCATACTTGCCCCCAACTCTGCCCCCACTGCACTACCAGTTTTTGCCGCTAATTTAGAAGCAGCTTTTCCAGCGAATTTGGCACTAATTTTACTACCAACTTTCCCGGCAAAACTAATGATTAAAGGTTTAGCTAATAAGTAACCTCCTCCTCCCACTAAAGCTTTTAGAGATAAGTTAGAAATGTTGCCATCGGTATCATTAACGGTGGTGGAAATATCGCTGAGGTAGCGATTCCATTGCCCTTGAGGGATTTTATAGCTACTTTTAACTTTATCAATATTGTCCCCTAGTTCAGCTAAATATAAATTAACGGTTTCTGTGGTTAAAACTTCTAATTTTATTTGAGCATTTTTGGGTAACAGCACTCGTTTCGCAAACTCTTTTTGGAAGTTTTTGGTTAGCTTCATGGCTACAGCTTCTTGAGGAGTAAGCTCACGAAAGTTTAGTTTATGTAACACAGAAGAAGATAGCCAGGTAAATGGTGTGGAAAACTCAATCTTTTTTTGATTTATATAACCAAAATACCAATCTAAAAAGTTATCTACACGAGGGATAAGTTCTTGTTGCCATTCATCTAATTCTTGAGAGGCAAACTCTTCAGCCGTTACCTCTGCATCCTTAACCGCTACTACAACTGCCTCATTTAGTTGGTCTAGTTTAGGGCGAGGCTTAACCACAACTATGGGGTTAGGTTCGGTTAGTTTCTGAGTTGCTGTAACCCCTTCTGAAGAAACAATTAAAAATCTGCCGACTAAAGGAATAATTACCAATAAAATTACTGCTGCCCAAATAAAAGGAGCAACGGATTTAATAAATTGACTTAAGGCTTTGATACGTTCTGTTTTTTGTTCGTAGTTAGCAGTTTTTTCTGGTTTATTTGCTTTTTCTTCTGGTTTTGTAGCAGGAGTCATTTGAGGCGTTTTGCTTTCTTCTTTAACTACAGAAGCTGGCATGACTTTATTGTTTTTTTGAGGCGGTGGCTCTGCTTGAGAAGAAGAAGCCTCATTAAACCGCGCGGCAACTAACTCTTTACCTAAAAGTATTTGTTCCTCGCCGCTATCTCCTTGTAACCAAACCACAGGAGAAGTAAAATTATGACCTTTAATATTTAACTCTAAGTTACGAAAAACATATTCTACTGTCCCTTTAATTCCTTGGGCTAATAAAGTTTGTTCTTGCTTAACTAAATCAAATCCTAATTGTTTACCTATTTGATGGGGAATAACAGTAAAGTCTGCTCCCGCCCCCATAACCATAGAAGCCGAAGTCACCTTATTTTTATGTTTAAGATTAACTTGGTAACTAGGCAACCATTTATCAGTACTAACTTCTCGTAAGCTAATCGGTAAACCAGAAAGAGAATCAAGGTTTTGGGGCAGAAAATAAATAGCAAAATTCTGCCGTGAACATTTAGCTAATTCAAAAGCTTCTTGCCAATCTTGACTGTGGGCAATTACCCCTTTAGTGTTATAAGCAATATATTGATTTCCATAACTATCAAGCTTCTGGCGGTTACGATTAAGCCAGTTAAGCAGGGCATATTTTTCCTGGGCTGATGATTTCTTCTGCATATATTTGCCAACCTGCAACAGGTCAAGAACATTCCCAACTTATTACCTATTACTTATTACTTATTAAAAATCATTAGTCTTAGGCGGAGGACCAACTGTTCCCGAAGGATTGGCAAATAAGTTATCACCAGCTTCATTCTGATAAATACAATCAATCTCTGGTTTACTATCCAAACTACCAATAAAACCGAAAGTATTAAGACGCTGCTTACAATCGCGAACTTGGTTTGTGGTAACTAGCTTTTTCTGCTCCAAAATTGACCAGTTATTGCGGCGTAGAACACAACCTGGTTGGACAATCGGCTGAGTTACATAAACGTGGAAAGGGTTGAGAGTAACAAAAACCTTTGTATCCGTAACAATAGCACTAGCTCCATACTGTACACACAGTTCAGCATTTGGGGCGCTGCGATCAATTGTTTCGCTAGAAGTTATGTTTTCTACCCCGAAACTAGTAGCAGTACTAAAGAAAATGCCAATACCAATACCGAGAATAAAGATACCTCCTATAATTGCCATAGCTGCGTAGCTTAAGCCAAAGGGTAAAGCAGGAGAAGAATTCCTTGTTGGTGTTGGTTCTCTGTCTCTATAGTCTCTAGGAGGAGAATAGGGAGGTCTACGTCTCATATTGGCTCAGGTTATTTCTAAGGCTACTTACTATTGTAGTGATTTTTATTAAAGCGGATTTGGTATTAAGAAAAAAAACCGCTTTAATAAAAATCAAAGCGGTTTAGCTCATCCAGGTCAACATCTCTATAGAGTTCTCTGTGTAAAAGAAGAGATATTATGCAAAACCTGGGTTTTTGTTACATAACTTTACAAAACAACTTGCTTGGAAGATCATTTTTTTACCGACGGGACTTCAACAAAGACAGCTTAATCTTTTGATTACCCTGGTTTTACCTAAGTAGTTTAGATTACATCTAGACCGCAACATTACCAACTGCAACCCTTTCTTAACTATGCCCTTAACCTACCAAGAGACACCCAGAAGAACTATTAAAGAAGCCGGTGAAGAACGTAGATTATATTTTTATGAAAAGGGAGAAGAAATACCTTTAGCTGCTCAAGGTGTTTGGCAAATTTATCGAGGTTTGGTACAGTTCAGCACTTTTTATCCTAATGGAGAAGAAGTGCTTTTGGGCTGGGCTAAACCTGCTAATTTCTTTGGAGCCTGGCTAACCAGTTTGCCAACTTATCAAGCCACAGCTTTATCTGATGTTTACTTGCGTTGGTACTCCCTGATTGAAATAGAAACTTCTCCCCGTTTAGCTCAAACTATGTTGAGACAAATGGGACAGAGAATTCGTCATGGAGAAATGTTGCTGGCGATCGCCGGACAAAGAAAAGTGGAAGATCGTTTGCGCCAGTTGCTAATTTTTCTACAAAAAGAAATGAGCGAACCCACCGAAGAAGGGGATCGCCTCTTATTGCGCTTAACCCATCAAAATATTGCTAATGCCATTGGTACAACAAGAGTGACGGTGACTAGATTGCTAGGAGATTTTCAACGCCAGGGCAAGATTAAATTAGACCAAGATCGCCATATAATCGTTAAGTCTTAGCTAAACAAAAAGCTATAACTGAGATAACTCTTGTTTGTCAGGGTCGCTCTATGGCTAATTTCTCAGTTAAGAAGCTTGCTATTTTGATTAATCCACAAGGAAGTAGCGGAGTTCCAGGGGGAATATGTGTTGTTGTCAGCAAGTTACTTCAAGGACTGGCAGCGCAAAATTTTGACCTTGATTTAGTTGTCCATTCCCACGAAGCAATAAAATTATTTCCTGATCTACCTCAACAAGTTAGAGTTATCAACTTAAATACCCCGTTTCAAGTCAGGTTTAAGAGTGCAATTAAAATTATTCCTCCTTTATTAAAGTATTTAAGAGCAGAAAAACCTGATGTCTTAATTTGCCACCTGACCTTAGTTAATTATTTAACTGTTATAGCTCGTTTATTAGCTAGAGTTCCTACCTATTTAGTCTTAGTAGAACATTTCCCTTTTTTAGAACTGCAAAAGAATCAGGCAAAACTAAATCCCTTAAAAGCACCACTCAAGATGATGCAACGCTGGCTTTATCTTCAAGCTGATGCTATTGTTGCTGTTTCTGAAGGTGTCGCTAAATCCATTTGAAGCAGGTTTAAACTTAAATCCTGGTTCTGTGCAAGTAATTTATAATCCGGTGGTTAATGAAAAATTACGGCATAAAGCTCAAAAGCCATTAGAACATCCTTGGTTTGCAGAACATCAACCTCCTGTTATTTTAGCTGTGGGAAGGTTGTTACCACCAAAAGACTTTGATACTCTTATACAAGCTTTTGCCCAATTAAGAAAAAAACGCCCTCTACGACTCTTGATTTTAGGTGAAGGAAAACTGCGTTCAGCATTAGAATCTTTAATTGATAATTTGGGTATAAAGGCAGATGTTTCTTTACCGGGTTACACTGACAATCCTTATGGCTATATGACGAAAGCAGGGGTATTTGTTCTCTCTTCACATTTTGAAGGATTGCCAACAGTGATTATTGAAGCCCTAACTTGTAACTGTCAAGTTGTGGCTACAGATTGTCCCTATGGCCCCCAAGAAATTTTGGCGAATGGAGAGTTTGGGCATTTAGTACCTGTAGGAGATGTGACAGCTTTGGCTTCAGCAATCGAGTTAGCTTTGGATCAACCAATCAATATCGAAAAGTTAAAGCAAAGAAGTGAGAATTTTACTGTCTTGAGTTCAGTTGATGCTTATTTAAAATTATTTGCTTAATTAAAAAAAGAGAGAGAAGATTTTCTTCTCTCTCAACAACTTCCTTTATTACTACTTGTTTAAGCAGACTAAGTAATCTGCAACATAATTGTTAGTTAGCTTGCTTTTTTTTGCCGCGACGGGTAGCAGCTAATGCACCAGCAACTAAACCTAAAGCACCGAGAGTAGCAGGCTCAGGAACATCTTTAGCTTCTGCAGATACTAAAGCGTAGTCATGTTGCTCGTGGGTGTCACCAGGCAATCCTGCTGCTGTGAACTTAACACTGGTAACCACATTATGACCAAAGGGGTTGAAGTGGTAGTAGCCAGCACCACTCATAGTTGAAGGGCTTATAGCTATTATGTCTGTTTCAAAGTCCTGAGTATCATCGATGGCATCAAACTTGTATTTTGCTGTGGTGTTACCAGTAACTGTTAAAGTCCCGATTCCTAAAGCAGTTTCTAGCTGAGCAATTTCAAAAACGTCATCAGCGAAGACACCGGGCTGATACAAGAAAGCTAACTCAATAGACTTAAAGATATTGTTGCTATCCTTAGCTTCAAGGAGAATAAATTCCCCGGCATCAACTTCACCAGGAACCCCTTCGTTATCACCACCTTCTTTACCGTCATGGTTTACACCAATCCCGGTGACACCATTAACGGTTTTGTTTTTAGAACAGGGTTGGTACTGTCATCTCCGTCAAGCCCAGCAGTAATGGTGAAACCGTCGTTTGTCATGCAGCTATTGGTGGGGAGATTAGCGATCGCGCAGCCTCCTAAATCACTTGGTGTTTGGAAACTGAAAGCTTGGGCAGAAGCAGCGGAGAAAGCGAGGGCGGTTCCGGTGAGGAAGCCAGCAGCGAGAAGGTTGGATTTGATATTCATGAAAATCACCTTGGTTGAGGAGCAGTTGTTAGCAAATGTTATAAATTAGTAGACTTATATAAAGCCTGTCAAGTATCTCTAGACTAGTCACTTTAATAGTTGGTTGAGTTTAGAGTTTATAAGACCAGGGAACATAGAGGTTATTTTTAAAACCTTGGTTGTAAGGTTGCTTTGTGGG
This sequence comes from uncultured cyanobacterium, assembly GCA_963793425.1. Lineage (GTDB taxonomy): Bacteria > Cyanobacteriota > Cyanobacteriia > Cyanobacteriales > CAWCAG01 > CAWCAG01. The sequence continues at coordinate 502,055 of CAWCAG010000007.1, forward strand.
CGGGATGTGGTTTGCATCTCTTGCCTTACACTTATACATTCTATGTGGCTTAAGAACAGCTTGCATCAGTATTTATATAGATTTTTTTGATGAAAGAATAGTCTTTAGCTGCTTAACTGCTCTTCTCGTCAAACATAGACGAATTTTTGTAGCCGTTGAAACTAATTTAGATTTTATCGAAGCTTTATATTAGCAAACCTTTTTGTGAAGTATGAATGAAGCAAGCTGAATACTTGCTCCGTATATATACTTGCAGTGCCTTTTTGATATTAGGATGAACTGGACAAATAACTAGCTTGTGCGAATATACATTTAGAAGTTTCAGAGATTTTCTTTAAAGAGAATCGCTTTTTGCGTTCAAACACTTACTTCAAAGCCCAACAACCCACTTTATTATCTTGCAAACTTCCCCTTAATTGCTTTTTTAAGTTCTACTTCTTTTTTTAAGAGTCTATGTAGAGAATTTTATCTAACTCTTAAGGAGGATGAAACGCAACCTTCAGAAGTATACCCATCAGGTTTAATTGATAGCTGTGATCTTAATCACTAATCTTTGTTTAATTGTGGCGCAGCCTGTAAAAGCTTCTTGGTATAGGAATTTTGGGGATTGGTGAAAAGCTGATGGGTACTACCCATCTCGACAATTTGGCCTTTATTCATGACGGCAATGCGATCACATAAAAATCTGGCTACCCAAAGATCGTGGGTGATAAATAGGTAGGTGAGGTTAAATTCTGTTTGTAATGATTGCATTAATTCCAATACTTGAGTTTGGACACTAGCATCCAGCATACTAACGGGTTCGTCACAAATTAGTAATTTGGGCCGGGTGATTAAAGCCCTGGCGATCGCAACTCTTTGTTGTTGTCCTCCTGATAAATCGGCGGGATAACGATGATAGTAATCCTGTACCGGAGTTAAGCCAACTCGTGTCAGCATTTTTTCTACTTGAACTTTTGCTTCAGTGAGAGTTGCTAATTTATGGATAAGGAGGGGATCAGCAATAGATTCTCCCACCTTCATGAGGGGATTGAGACAGGCGTGGGGATCTTGAAACACCATTTGTATTTCTCGTCGCCTTTGTCTCACGGCTGCTTCTGAGAGTTGGGTTAAATCTACTCCTTGGAAGTTGATACTACCGGAAGTAGGGCGCATCAGTTGTAGGATCGTTCGTGAGAGGGTACTTTTACCACAACCTGATTCTCCTACTAAACCAAAAATCTCCCCTGGATAAAGTTGGAAGCTAACTCCATCAACAGCTTTAATTAAAGGAGTTTCTTTGGTGAAGAATTGCTGAAAGAGGTTACTTTCTAGGGTGAAGTACTGTTTCAGGTCTTTGACTTCCAAGAGATATGGTTGAGAGTTATCTTTTTTGGGTACATCCTGAGTTTCTACTCCCTGGATTTTTAAAGCTGATTGGAGTAAGGATTGGCTATATTCATGTTGAGGAGCTTTCAAAATGGATTTAGCTACTCCAGTTTCTACCATCTTGCCTTGATACATTACGGCGAGGCGATCGCAATACTCCCCCACCATAGCTAAGTCATGGGAAATTAAGAGTAAAGCAAGATCCCTTTGGTCGCACAGGCGAGTTAGTTCCTCTAATATTTCAGCGGAGATGGTGACATCTAAACTGGTGGTGGGTTCGTCTGCCACAATTAGTTTCGGTTCTAATAGTAAAGCTAAAGCTATGGCTACTCTTTGACGCATTCCCCCACTAAATTCATGGGGATATTGTGACCAACGATCTCTTGGAATCTTAACCGCTTCTAAAGTTGCTAAGGCTCTTTCTTTCGCTTCATGGCGAGATAAATTTGGTTGGTGGGCTTTTAAGGTTTCTAAACAATGCCTGCCAATGGACATGAGGGGATCGAGGCGAGTCATGGGGTCTTGAAAGACTAGGGAAACTGCTTCGCCACGAAAGCTACGTAATTGAGTTTTATTAAAATCTAAAACCGACTGACCAGCAAAACTTACTTTTCCTTGAATCTGGCTTGCTGGGGGGAGTAAGCGCATTGCTGCCCTGCCCAAGGTGGATTTTCCGCAACCAGATTCTCCTACTAACCCTAACTTTTCCCCTGGATTAAGGGTAAAGGAAACATCATCAACAGCCCAATCTGTTTTTTCTGGCGATTGACTATGGGGGTAAGCAACTCGTAAGTTTTCTACCTTTAATAGAGGAGGGGTTTCTGTCATTCGTAGCCAAAATTAGGATACTAGACTGTACCTCATTTTCACCGAAGACTGCTATTTTCCCTAACCAGAATGCCGGATCATCTCTACCTCTGCATAGGTTTCAATCCACAAAGTTGCCCCACCATCATGGGGCTTATCGAGATTGTAAATTATGCGGCAAGGCCCCTTTATATCTGCTTCATGGGCGTAAAGATTTTTGTGATTACCTTGATTGAGGCTGATTACTGGCTCAAATTCATTATCCTGTTTATTTTTTGTAATTACCTGCCTACTAACATAAATAGCTTTTACAGCAGAAGAGTAAGGTTTACCCCAACGAGGAGCGGGGCCTCTTTTGCCACGAGAAACTTTGGGTTTACCACGATATAAAGGAATCGTCCAAGCTTTGCCGCTTTTATAAGCTCCTTTGATGCGTTGTTGTTGGAGTAAGTAGAGTACACGCCGGGGAGTAACCCTTAACATTTGGGCTGCTTTTCTGGTATCGATGAGTTGCATAATTGAGATTATGGCAAAAAGAACTGTTCTTTAAATAAAAAAGGTAACATACAGCAAAACAAGAATCTAGACTGTACCTAACTAGATTCTTGTTTTTGCTAATAGCTAGTGGGAAAATATGGAAACAGACTAAATTAGGACCAGCCCTTTCAAGGTGTCTGTTTTCAGGTCTGATTTTGAGATAAGATTTTAGCTGATAAATAGCCTTCATCATCACTGACTTTAACAATTTGTTCTAAGACTTTGCCCCCTTCAACTGAACCAATACGGCTAAATTCAGAAGCGTCATACCAAGGCAGGCCTTTATGTTCTCGGATAATAAAATAGCCAGCCCTAGCAACAATGCCACTCAAAAAATTCAAAGTACAGAAATTTCGGTCAGCTATCCAGACATCAGGAGATAAAATTGTTTCGAGCAGCCCACGAACCATTACCGAAACAGGACTTTCTTCTATAAAACCTTCAAATACTTGTCCTAGAATTATTCTGGCTATTCCTCGTCTGTCAACTGTGTTTTTTCAGCTAACTATAATTTGGGATGATTTACAACACCTTGAAAGGGCTGGTCTTAAAATTAATCATTTCCCAAGTTCTAGTTACTTGAAGCCAAGTATATTCAAGTTTCAAACTGGCATCACATCATCCAATCGTAACTGTAACTGGGGAAACAGCTTAGAAGCGATTAAAGTCCCCAAGGGATATTGTTGCTGCTGATATACGCCCTCCACTAACTGGCAAACTGTTAAGGTTGGTTGTTTCGGATTGCCAATAAATTGCCACCCACCCAAACCTCGAAAATCGACAATCCAATATTCGGGAATCTTCAAAAAAGCGTATTCTTCTACTTTTCGAGCATAATCATCTTGCCAATTGCTACTAACCACCTCCGCTACCAGCTTGATGGTATTCCCGTTACAAATCACAGGTTCTTTTTGCCAAAGTGGTTCTTGGTTGAGCTTTTCTCGATCTAAAACCACCACATCAGGACGTAGTGCTGTAGCTTCAGCAGACAGTGGTTTAATTAAACAATTCTTGGGAACCAACCAATCAAGTTTCCCTTGAAAAATTTCCACATAAATTCTACCAGCAACACTTCCTGCAACTGCTTCATGAGGTCCAGTTGGTTCCATTTCTCTGAGTTCTCCGTCAATGAGTTCATAGCTTGTGTTGTCCCCGTATTGGGCAATAAACTCTTCAAAGCTCAGTAGTTTGGATGGAGTATAAGTCATGTTATTCCTCTTGGGGCAATGCCTCAAGATTATCTTAGTCGGTTAGGTAAGGGGATAGGTAAGGAAACTAATAAGCAAAATATGTTTTTATGAGATTCAAATATTTAATTATCTAAACACAAGCAACTTTTCAGGGACTTTATGAAGTTGTATTAAGAACGGTTTGATAAGCTATTCAAGGTGGTTGCTTTTGTAATAGGATTAATCAAGATTTATTAAAGATGATATTGTTGTGGTTCTTTTGTCTTGAAATATACCTAACAGAGTAAAACCTCGGTATATGGAGTTTTGCCCTAAGTTGAATAGTGGTAAGGAAAGGATTTAGTAATAATACAAACATAGTTCAAAAACTTATTTTTTTATACCAAGGCTTAAGTGCCTATTGACAAAGCGGTATTTTTGTGAAGAAGCCAATAATATTTAAGCTGATGGGGTGCATTTCATATTTGTAAAAACGCCCTTATTTAAAAGGCAAAATTATTTACTATTTTAAGCTACTGACGCAAGTCCTGATTTATGCGGTACAAAATGTCTTCAATTTTCTCTTGCACTTGAGTAATTTTTTGTTGTTTTTGGAGTACAGAGGCTTTCTCTGCTTCGTAATTTTCTAAGGATTAAGGATTTTTGATGAGCATTCTTTTTTTTAAGTCTTGGAGCAATTTCCAAAGGAGAGATCAACCAGGATATGAGTTAAGTTAACTTAAAAAAGTTTCTGGCCACAAACAATAAAAAAAATTGAACTTACTCCCCGCGATCGCATCTGTTAGCTTAATTATTTTCATTGGTTTCATTGCAGGGCGTACCTTAAGCCTGGAACGTCAAACCCTCTCTCAGTTAACCATTTATCTTTTAGTTCCTGCCTTAATTGCAGCAAGTTTATATAGCACCAAGCTATCAGCCCAAAGTGCCACCGGGTTAATAGTAGGTTACTTAATCATCATCTCGCTACTTTACCTCATCACCTTTGCAACTGCTAAATTACTCAAACTTCCACCCCAAATTCAAAAAAGCCTCATCGCCACCACCCTTTTTTCCAACAACGGCAACATGGGCTTACCTATAATCACCTTTGCCTTCGGAGAAGCAGGATTAGAAAGAGCCATCGTTTACCTCATTGCTGCTTCGATTACCATGGCTTCAATTGCCCCAGCCTTATTAAAAGGAGAAGGGCTATTAATAGGAATCAAATTAACTCTCAAACTCCCTTTATTGTGGGCAATGTTGGGGGGATTATGTTTACGTATATTCAAAATCGAACTTCCCTTCAGCTTATATGAAAGCTTAGAAATGCTAGGCAACGCTTCCATTCCTATCGCCTTAATCATTTTAGGACTTCAATTAGCCCAAACTCCCTTCCGTTTAGGAAGATACGAACTATTCGCTTCAGCTCTGCGCTTGCTCCTTGCTCCTGGAATCGCCTATGGTGTTGGTAGCATCTTAGGCTTAACAGGATTAGACTTACAGGTTTTAGTGATGCAAGGGGCGATGCCCACAGCAGTTAATACCCTGGTTTGGGTAACTGAATTTGGGGGAGATCCTCCTCGTGTGGCCAGAACAATTATTGTTTCAACAATGATGAGTTTCCTCACCCTGCCTTTAGTTTTGTGGGTGATTAGTTAAGCTGATGTGCATAAAAAGCTACAACTTATTGCTCGAACTAAGGATTAAACTAGGGGAATCTCTTTACTGGCAATAACTATTGCTCAGTAATATACTCATAGTTATAAATTTGCCTTTAAACCAATGAGTAAAAGTAATTTGTCCTCAATCTAGTTGCGCGTAGCTAAATTAAGCAATTGAACTTACCTGAATAAATCGCTCAATTAGTACATCTGTTAAAAGTCTCTTACCTCGGTGTATCGAAAGTTATGAAAGTATCTCCTTCCCCAAGCTTAACCTTTGAAACTCATGATTTCTACAATCCATCTCCAGAGAAAGTTGAACTTATTGAAAAGCTTTTAGCAATTAGCACAGCCCTTTCTAGCACCCATGAATTAGGAGAATTATTAAACCTGATTCTCTTTAAAATGCGAGAGATTACTTGGAGCGATGCAGGAAGTGTTTATTTAATTAATAAAAGCGATGCCATACCAAAATTGGTTTTTAAAGTAGCACAGAATGATTCTTTGGCTCAGGCTTCTTTCCGAGAATTTGCCATGCCCTTAACCATGCAAAGTTTAGCAGGTTATGTTGCCCTAACCGGAGAAAGCTTAAACATACCCGATGCCCATGACTTACCACCCCATGTACCTTATCAATTAGATAGTAGTTTTGATCGAGATTTTTCCTACTATACCCGTTCTGTATTAGTATTACCCATGCAAGATCAAGACGGGGAAGTAATTGGTGTTGTACAACTGCTAAATCGTAAAGCTAAACATAATGCGATCATAACTCCAGAAAATGCAGCAACAGTTACTAAGCCTTATTCTGACAGGGAAGAACGAATTTTAAGTTCCCTTGCTTGCCAAGCTGCAATCTCCATTGAACGTAGCCTCTTGCAAGAAAGTATTGAAAATCTTTTTGAAGGCTTTGTAAAAGCTTCTATACAAGCGGTTGAAGCAAGAGATACAAGTACATTTGGGCATTCAGAAAGGGTAGCCGAATTATCTTTGCGTTTAAGCCAAGAAGTCAACAAAGTTGCTACAGGTTCCCTCGCAGAAATAACCTTTAGCGATCGCAAGCTACAAGAAATCCGCTATGCTGCCATTCTCCACGACTTTGGTAAAATAGCCGTACCAGAAGCCATCTTAAACAAAGCCCACAAACTTTATCCCCAGCAACTAGAATTAATTGGTCAGCGTTTCTCTCTAGCTAAACGTACTTTGGAGATGGAATATGCAGAAAAGAAAGTAGAATATCTTCTTGATAATTGTCCCCTCGTAGCAGAAGAATTTACGACTCAACTAACAGCTTGGCAACAACAACTACAGCAAGAAATCGCTCAACTAGATCATTACTGGCAATTAATCAAAAATATCAACGAACCAGACAAACTTAAACAAAGAAAGTTCTCTGCCCTGTCCCCAGAAAATCTCCAGCAACTTACTAATATTTCTAACTATCAATATAAAGACATTGATGGTCATCTTAAACCTCTACTTACTGATTTAGAAGTAGAACAATTAGTAGTGGCGAGGGGTAATTTAACCAGCAAAGAACGTTCCGCCATTGAAGCCCATGTTACCAATTCCTATGAATTTCTCAGGCGCATTCCTTGGACAAAGTACTTTCAAGATATTCCTGACATTGCCCATAGACACCACGAAAGACTAGACGGTACAGGCTATCCTCAAGGGTTAACGGAAAAAGATATTCCCCTTGAAACTCAGATACTCTCCATCGCCGATGTTTTTGATGCCCTAACAGGAGATCGCCCTTATAAATCAGCTTTTCCGGTAGATGTTGCCCTGAAGATTTTACGCCAAGAAGCAGCTAGTTATCATCTTAATCCTCAGTTAGTTAAATTATTTGAAGAACGAAAAGTTTATCAAGTAGTAGGATTATCACTTTAAAAATGCTCTTTAAACCTAACCAACGCAACAAAATTGACAGCACAGATGATGGGGATTTTTACTCTGTACCTCGTTTCGTCACTCATGTAGATGATAACTTTATTGACCAACTTACCAATCTTTACCAAGAAAGACTCCAACCCCATACCCGCATTCTCGATTTAATGAGTAGTTGGGTTTCTCATCTCCCTGAAGAGATGACATTTAGCCATGTAGAAGGTCATGGTATGAACGAAGAAGAGTTAGCCAAAAACCCTCGCTTAGATCATTATTTTCTCCAAAACCTTAACAAAGAACCAAAATTACCTCTACCAGATCAAGAATTTGATGCTGTCCTCAACACAGTTTCTATTCAATATCTACAATATCCTGAAGCTATTTTCTCAGAAATTTATCGCATCCTCAAACCAGGGGGAATTGCCATAATTAGCTTCTCCAATCGGATGTTTTACCAAAAAGCGATCACAGCTTGGCGAGATGGCACAGAAGCAAGTCGGGTTAAGTTAGTTAAGAGTTATTTTAACTCTGTTCCCGGCTTCAGCCGATCAGAAACAATTATTCGCCAAGGTAATGCTAACAATCTGCCCTCTTTTCTACAAATGTTAGGTATGGGAACTAGTGACCCTTTCTATGCTGTAGTTGCTGAACGATTAATAACTCAATAAATTGCTGTAATGTTGATACAGAGAAAAACTTTACCACTAGAAAACGGTGATAGCCTTACCCGCAAAGCTTTTGAGCATCGTTACCGGGCTATGCCCCATGTAAGAAAAGCAGAACTTATTGAAGGAATTGTCTATATGGGTTCTCCTGTTAGAATCACTCATGGTACACCCCATGCAGTTATTATGGCTTGGTTAGGAATCTATTGGATGGCTACACCAGGAGTTCAAGTAGCTGATAACACAACTGTACGCCTAGATTTAGACAATGAACCACAACCAGATGGGTTATTGAGGGTTGAAGAAGGTGGACAATCAACGATTAGTGAAGATGGGTACATTGAAGGTGCGCCAGAGCTAATTGTGGAAATTGCTGCTAGTAGCGCTTCCTATGATTTAAGGGAGAAATTACAGGTTTATCGCCGTAACGGAGTACAAGAATATTTAATCTGGCAAGTGTATGAAAATCGTTTCGACTGGTTTCAATGGCACTTAGGGGAGTATATAAGATTAGAACCTGACGGGGAGGGGATTATCAAGAGTCAGATGTTTCCAGGATTATGGCTGCCAGTAGAGGCGCTTTTGACAGGTAATCTAGCAGAATTAAGGCGCATTTTAACTTTGGGCTTAGCCACAGAAGAACACACCATTTTCAGGCAAAGGCTAGTAGTGAGTCCAAATTAAATTTAGGGGTTAGTGTTTCAACTATCTTACTCACTACGCAGCAGAAGAGAGAGATTGAGAATAAACCACAGATTGGTAATAACTTTGTAGTTGTTTGGTTGCGGCAACCCAGCCCCAGCATTCTGCTTCTTGGCGGGCATTGGAACGCAAAGTTTCCCTTTCTTCTTTGGCTGCTAGCAGGCGCTTAGTGGCTTCAATTGCCCCTTGAGGGTCTGTTGGTTCAAAAAGGTAGCCATTCACCCCATCAGTAACGATATCGGGAATACCACCGGAACGAGCAGCGACAACAGGGCAACCGGCGGCCATGGCTTCTAATAAAACCAAACCCAAAGTTTCTGTACGGGAAGGGAAGACAAAAGCATCAGCAGAAGCAAAAGCAGAAGCTAATTCTAATCCTTGTAGGTAGCCGACAAAATGGGTTTTTGTTCCCGCAAAATGGGTTGCTAAGGCTTCGCGATTTGGACCATCTCCAACTATAGCTAAACGGGCGTTCGGAATAGATTCCAATACTGGCTTAATACGGTCAATTTCCTTTTCTGCTGACACCCTACCAACATACAATAATAAAGGGTCTTCCGGATGACCTTGGCAAAGGCGTGATCGCATCTTAGCTGAGGCGAGATGGGGTTGAAACATTTCTGTATCAACTCCCTTTTGCCATAGGTCTACATTTTCAATATCATGGTCAACCAACTCCTGTACCATAGCCGTGGAAGTACATAAATTTAACTGGGCTTGGTTATGAATACCTTTGAGAAGTTCCCACAAAAAACCTTCTAATGCCCCTAAGCCATAATGTTGTAGATATTGGGGCAGGTGAGTATGATAGGAAGCCACCAAAGGGAGATTGAGGGACTTAGCGTAGTAAATGCCCGAAATACCTAGAAAAGCAGGATTAACTACATGAATAATATCTGGTTCAAATTCTTGCAAAACTCCCCTAATTGTCGGCCTAGGAAAAGCCAACTTCAACTCTGGATAAAGAGGAAGAGGCATAGCCGAAAGACCACAAATTTGTGCGCCTTTATATTCTGTCAAACCACCTTCAGGACAGACAACTAACACTTGGTCGCCATTACGTTGCAAATGTTCTACAGTATGGCGCAAGCGAGTGACAATGCCATCAACTTTTGGTAAAAATGTTTCTGTAAATAGAGCAATACGCATAACTTTTTTCAGTTATCAGTTATCAGTTATCTAAATGGTCAATGAAGCCCAACGGCAACGGCAAGCCGTACATTGACCATTAACCATTGATCAAGAGTCTCTTCGCCAGGAAACTTTGGGGAGAATTTGGTCTTTGTCGGTGCGTTCTTGGTATTTAGTGGCAAAGTTAAGCAAAGAGTCTAGTAAAGAGTCAGATAAATAGTGGGGTTGCAAGCCAAGATCGAGAAGTTTGGTATTCTTAGCATTGAAGTAATGTTCTTCTAACTCAACTCTGGGATTTTCTAAATTGTTGATTTCTACATCCAATCCCAAGGAATTTCCTGCTTTTTTCACCATTAAAGCCAAGTCGCTAATACTAAACATTTCTGTAAATTGGTTGAAGACGCGGAATTGTCCAGCCTCAGCAGGGTTCGCGATCGCAATCTCAATACAGCGTACCGTATCACGGATGTCTAATAACCCACGGGTTTGTCCTCCCTTGCCGTAAACAGTCAAAGGATGGCCAATGGCAGCTTGAATACAGAAGCGGTTCAATGCTGTACCAAACACACCATCGTAGTCGAGGCGGTTAATTAAAGTCTCATCCATACCCGTTTCTTCGGTGAGTACGCCGTAAACTATCCCTTGATTCAAATCCGTAGCCCGCAGTCCCCAAATCTTACAAGCAAATTGAATATTGTGGCTATCATGTACCTTAGAAAGGTGATAGAAACTTCCCGGCTGTTTAGGATAGGGTAAGGTATCTTTACGGCCATTGTGTTCAATGGTGATATAGCCTTCTTCTATGTCAATGTTAGGAGTACCATACTCCCCCATCGTCCCTAACTTAACTAAATGACAATCGGGAAAATCCGACTGCATGGCATAAACCACATTGAGAGTTCCTACGACATTATTAACCTGAGTTAATACTGCGTGTTCTCTGTCAATCATAGAATAGGGAGCAGAACGTTGTTCCCCAAAGTGAACAATTGCCTCTGGTTTAAATTCATGTAGGGCTTTGCTAAGGAAACTATAATCAGTGATGTCGCCAACAAACAGGTCAATAGATTTGCCAGTCAAGTCTTGCCAACGCTGGAGACGCTTTTGAATAGGGGCAATGGGTGTTAGGGTATCCACACCCAATTTTGCATCCCAATAGCGCCGTACTAAACTATCTAAAATACCGACTTCGTATCCTTTGTTAGAAAGATGCAATGCAGTTGCCCAACCGCAATAACCGTCACCACCAATAACTAGGACTTTCATAGGAGTTCCATAAATTTTGATTGCCAATACTGGGTAAATGTATCAGGTATTGGTACACTGTAGGGCATTTAAATCTCTTCAGAAAGTAAGATTGTATATCAAAATACTTTTATTTCTAAAGGAAGGGAATTTTTTTGACCATGAAAACTTGGAACGGGGATTTAAGCAATTAGCCGTAGAGTTAGTCGAGATAAATTAATAGCTGATCAACTAACTACTTCAACTTCACTCTCTTTAAGATGGGCGCGAAACTTCTTACTAAACTTAACTTGTACAGGTAAATTGGCGCTTACAGGTCTGCCTTTCCATTCTGTAACTATGGCAATAACCTCTCCCTCCATCCCTTGGATATCAAAAGGCTTTTTCCTGTTTTCGGGATGATGATAAACAATAACAGATGCAGTGACACGGACGCGATCGCCAACTTTCATACAATTTGTCTTCTCTCTTAGTGAGCTTAAAATTGAACCTTTAAGCATTTGTCTACGACTTTACCATTTTTGCATACCACTACCCCAGACACTAGTGGTTTGTCAATTTTCAAGTGTCACTTTATAGAACTTCTTCATAAACCTGAATCATTCGTTGTGCGATCGCCTGCCAACTATAATGAGAAGCGGCATAATCTTGAGCTTTTTCTCCTTTAGCCTTAAGTTCGTCCTTATTTTGCAAAGCTAATAGAATCCCTTCGGTTAAAGCCGTTACCTCACAACTAGTAACCCAACCAGCCTCTGCATCACGAACTTCTTGCCAAATATGAACTTGATCAGAGATTACCACTGGAGTTCCTGCTGCCATCGCCTCTGCTACGGCGATGCCAAAATTTTCATAATAGGAAGGCAGGATAAATAAATCCGCATCTTGTAACAAGGCCAGCTTAAATTCTCCCCCGACAAAGCCAGTAATAGTACTGTGGTTAGCTAACCCAGAAGCTTGAATCTGCCCTTGAATCTGCTTTTCATACTCAGGATCTTGGGGATTGGCCCCGCTAAAACAAAATGAAACTCTTGCCCCTGGTTTAATAAATTATTCAAAGCCGGTATCAGTAAATCGAGTCCTTTTTTAGGATCAATACGAGACATAAATAAAAGCAGTGGCTTATGGGGGGGGATACCCAACTCAGCCCGTCCTTGACCCGCTTCTGGCCGAAACTCTGGTAACTTCACTCCCAAAGGAACAATAAAATCTTTCGTCTTTGCCCCAAAACGTTGAGAAATTTTCGCTTCTTGGGCGCTAGTAAAATGAACTCCTGCGGCCCCAGCCAAATTCGGTTTTTCTAAAAGGGAACCATAAATAGTCTTCAGTTGCTTCTTTTTTTGCAAATCAGCAGGGTCAAGAGTTCCCAAAGGGCGTAGTAAATAGGGTAATCGTTGCAAACGTGCTACGGTAGCTGCTGCGGTACTAACAGGAGAGAAAAGAGCGTGTATATGTGCTAAATCATACTCTTCGCCATGAGCCACCAACCAACTTAAAAGGGTAGGGGAAAACTTATAACGGCGAAAGGGAGAACAGCGAAAATAACGTATTTCATAACCATCTTGCTTCACTGGTTCATTAAGAGGAACATTTAAAGGAGGTTGACCCACATCTCCATTAGAATCAGTGGTTAGTAAAGTAACCTCAACCCCCTCAGCCCCTAAAGCCCCGGCTAAACCAAGAACCATTTGACTAGGGCCACCGTAAACTAAAGAAACCGAAGGGACAATTTGTAAAACACGCATTTTGGGGGCATTTAATTATTGGGCGATTGAGTTTGTAAACAAACTATGACAAAAACTGAAGCTCAAAAATTCACTTTTCCCCAATGTAGCCTGCTTTACTCTCATCTCCCAAAGAAAGTTTCACAGGACTTTTCAATAGCTTAAAGGGATGATGCTTAGGGCAGCAAGGGTTAAAAACACCTTGAGAAAGCAAACTTAAGTAGACAAAGAAGAGGAAAATTATCCTTTCCCCCTTACTTGAGATCACCTTTGCATCATAAACTTGAATTTAAGAGGTAAACGGCAGTTGAGAGGTTTTTTGTGAAAAGAGTATTAGGAATTATTTTGGGAGGAGGTGCTGGAACCCGTCTATATCCCTTAACAAAAGTACGGGCCAAACCAGCAGTTTCCTTAGCGGGGAAGTATCGCTTAATTGATATTCCGGTCAGTAATTGTATAAATTCAGAAATTTATAAACTTTATGTTCTCACTCAGTTTAATTCAACATCCTTAAACCGTCATATCGCCCAGACCTATAACTTTTCGGGCTTCACAGAAGGGTTTGTAGAAGTCTTGGCGGCACAACAAACTGCTGAGAATCCTGGTTGGTTTCAAGGAACGGCTGATGCTGTACGCCAATACCTCTGGCTATTACAGGAATGGGATGTAGATGAGTATTTGATTCTTTCTGGAGATCATCTCTATCGCATGGACTATCGCGATTTTGTTCAACGTCATCGCGAAACAAATGCGGATATTACTCTTTCTGTCGTACCGATTGATGAGAAAAGAGCATCTAGCTTTGGTTTAATGAAAATTGATGATAACGGTAGGATTATTGATTTCAGCGAGAAGCCAAAAGGTAATGCCCTCAAGCAAATGCAGGTAGATACCACAACCTTGGGATTACCTCCAGAAAAAGCCAGAAGAATGCCCTACATTGCTTCAATGGGGATTTATGTCTTTAAAAAGGAAGTTCTTTGTAATTTGTTGAAAGCGAATCTTGAAGAAACTGACTTCGGAAAAGAGATTATTCCTGCTGCTGCCCCAGATCATAATGTTCAAGCTTACTTATTCAAAGGCTATTGGGAAGATATTGGTACAATTGAAGCTTTTTATGATGCTAATTTAGCTTTAACCAAGCAACCTGATCCTGCCTTCAGCTTCTATGATGCCAATGCCCCCATTTATACTCGTTCACGTTACTTACCCCCCACAAAACACTTAGATTGTCAAGTAACCGAATCAATGGTAGGAGATGGTTGTGTTATCAAATCCTGTCGTATTCACCACTCTGTTTTAGGAATCAGAACCAGGATAGAAGAAAACTGTAGTATTGAAGATAGCTTGATTATGGGAGCAGATTTTTATGAATCTTCAGCCCAACGCCGAGCTTCTTTAGATAAAGGTAAACCTCCTGTGGGTGTTGGCAGCGAAAGTACAATTCGCCGCGCTATTCTTGATAAAAATGCCCGTATTGGTAATAAAGTTCTGATTCTTAACAAAGATCGTATTGAAGAAGCTAATCGTGAAGAGCAAGGCTTCTATATCCGTAGTGGCATTGTCGTTGTGTTAAAAAATGCTGTAATCCCAGACGGGACAGTAATTTAACCACCTCGGATGAGGGAGTAGTAAACTGATAAAAGGCGACCCTATAGAAGTTATTAACCTTAACGAATACTAAAATGGGCCGCTTTTTATCTATTTGCAAACATACAATAATTAAAACGAGATAGAGGCATAATGAGTCAACGCGATGGTTTCACCGGGGGATTTTTAACAGGAGTAGTTGTTGGTGGCATTTTTGGAGGTTTAATGGGGGCGCTAGTTGCCTCTAAAAGCGAGAGAGAAACCGCAGAAGAAAAAGATTCTTTACTTAAGAACAACAATCAACCAGAGATTGCGGCTGGAACAGAAGAAAGTATCGAATTTGCCCGTCGTAGCTTAGAAGATAAGATCGCCCAACTAAATTTAGCCATTGATGATGTACGTCAGCAACTAGGTACGGTTAATGGCAAAAGCATTGGTGTAGAGATAGAAAATGATTATTAGTTCTTATCTAGGAAGTTGCTAAATTAACGAAGGGCAGTTCTACAAATCCAGTAGAATAGGTGTATTAAGACAATTCAGCCAAAAAGGTTCTAAAAACTTATGAGCGCTACTCAACTGTTCGCTACTAGCCTTGCCAACTTTATCTCGATTTATTCTCTGTTACTTTTGGTGAGAATTCTGCTAACGTGGTTTCAAACTATGGAATGGGCCAATAATATTGCTGCTTTCTTGAGTCCCATTACTGATCCTTATTTAAACATTTTCCGTTCCTTTATTCCTCCCCTGGGCGGCATCGACTTGTCTCCCATCGTGGCAATTTTCGTTCTCAATTTTATTGGCTCTCAGTTAGGTAGATTAAGCCAAATAATTTAATAGTAGTAAGGGCGAACTTTTCTGGCAAAACCAGAAGCTTTAAATTGCTTAAGCTGAAGAGGCGTTGGTTGATTTGCAGGTACACTAATCCTGATTTGAAAATCACTAACGCCAGGAGGAATTTCTTCAATAGAACCAATGCGATTACGGTTTTGCATCGCTGGGTTGCCGTTGGCATCGTAAATGCGACCGAAAACATCAGCATCCACCACCAGCTTGCTAGTAGAGTTATTAACCTTGCCACTAACAACAAAACAGTTAGCTGCCCTAGTTGAACCAGTACCAACAAATCCTTCTGACAATTCAGCAGAACATTCTTGGTAGGAAAGATCAGAAATTTTAACTTGAGTCAAAGCAAAAGCTTGAGGAGCAACCAAGGAACTAAAAAGCCAAAAGCAAAGGGAAATAGCTATAACAGTTAAAGCTCGAATACTCATAAAACCGGATGCTCTCAATTATTTTGTGGAATAATGCCTTGATCTTAAGATAACGCGGATTAGTTATCAATTAAATTTTAGTTAATTTGCGGTGCATTAATTACTTAAGAGTCAATACTCAACATCTGGTTTTCATGAAATTAAGAGTATAGTGCTAGAGTCAAGGACAAAAGGGGATTTAGCATCAAAATCAATTATTAGCTTTATAATTTGCACCCATGGTATTGCCAACTAATTTAACCAAACGCTATCAACATATTCTTTGGGCTACCGTTCGTCACTATATCGCTACAGCAGAACCAGTGGGTTCAAAAACTTTATATAATCAATATGACTTTAGGGTTGCCGCCACAATCCGTAATGCTATGGGGCGTTTAGAAAAGGCTGGTTTACTCTATCAACCCTATACTTCTTCTGGTAGGATTCCTTCAGACTCTGGTTATCGAATTTATGTAGATAACCTCATGACTCCGGATGAAGCTTTAGGCAATAGGGTAGAAGAGTTGCTGAGTAGTAAGCTTAATTGGGATTCTTGGAGTTTCGAGGATCTTTTGCGGGGGGCAGCCCAGATTATTGCTACCCTAAGCGGTCATATTGCCCTAATTACTATGCCCCAACATTCTACTACGAGATTGCGTTACTTAAAGTTAGTCGAAATTGGGCAACAACAAATCATGTTAATTGTGGTGACAGATTGCCATAAATCTCAATCTATTCTTATGGAAAGAAACTCAACACAGAAAAGAGAAGATGGAGTAGATATACAGTTAACAGAAAGAGAACTAAATATGCTTTCTAATTTTCTTAATAGTAAGTTGCAAGGACATTTGCTATCAGAATTAGCTTGCATAGATTGGGGAGAATTAGACCGAGAATTTGAATGTTATGCAGATTTTTTGCAAGTATTGCAAAAGGAATTAACTCGCCGTTCCCAAGCCCCTAAATCTAATCCTATTATGGTTAGGGGGCTTTCAGAAGTTCTACGCCAACCAGAATTTTCCCAATTAGAACAAGTGCAAATGTTGCTACATTTATTAGAAGAAGAACAAGAGCAGCTTTTACCCTTAATCTTAGCTATCCCAGGAGCAGAAAGTAATCAAAAGCGAGTTACTGTGAGAATTGGTGCGGAAAATCCTCTTCAACCTTTGACAACTTGTACTTTAATTTCTGCTTTATATTGGCAAAATGAAGTCCCTTTAGGCAGTGTTGGTATTATCGGTCCAACGCGAATGTTATATGAAAATGCCATTCCTTTAGTAGAGTCAGCAGCAGATTATCTTTCTAGTACTTTAACTCAGGTTTTTGCATTTTAAGCGACGATGGAAATAATCAACTCAAAAATACAGTCCATCCTCAAGCTAGAGGGCTTGAGTTTAGCTACATATGTGGGAAATGTTTATTTATTACAAGATATCTTTTTTACTGTTTATCCTGGGGAATTTATTGGTATTGTTGGTGCTTCGGGGGCGGGAAAAACTTCTCTTTTACGCTTAATTAATCGTCTTGGAGAAGCGACTTCTGGCGCAATTTTTTTTGAAGGGAAAACAATTAAGCAAATACCCATTCAGAAATTACGCCAACAAATAGTTCTCGTCTCTCAAGAGCCTAAACTATTAGGAATGAAGGTAGAAGAAGCCCTAGCTTATCCTCTAAGGCTTAGAAAAATTTCTTCCCAAGAAATCTCCTCTCAAGTAAATAAATGGCTGGATAAATTAAAGATTAATCCAGATTGGTTAGAGCGCAATGAACTACAACTTTCTACTGGACAAAAACAACTTATTGCTATTGCTCGTGGTTTAATTATAGAACCCAAAGTTTTATTATTAGATGAACCAACTTCAGCTTTAGATATAGAACAAACAGAGCATTTACTAAAGGTTCTTAGGGAATTAACCACCGAAAAGAAAACCACCATAATCATGGTTAATCATCAACTGGAGTTGATTAAAAGATTTTGTCAACGCATCCTTTACCTAAAACAGGGAAAATTACAGCAAGATGCTCTAAGCAAAGAAGTTAATTGGTTGCAATTAGAAAAAAGTCTGAAAGAAGCAGAATTATACTAAATCCGATGTATAAAAGCCAATAATGAATTAAACATAAGTTAACCAAACGATAATTCGTTACTGGTGTTTCTATTTTGTTTGTACACAACTTTTTAGGGATAATACTTCAAACAATTTTCAAGTTGAGAATATTCACCTGCTGCATTTTTTTGTAAGCTACAGTATCAATTGTCGTCATTTCTGTTCTTTTAGCAGATAGTATTTCGTACTCAAATATCTCAGCAACAACGTAAAACTGTTCTCTTTCTATGGCCAAACTTGTTTACCTTGTTTGTCAATGTAAACATACTCGCCTTCTAAGGTAGAGTGCCATAATGTGTTCTCAAAATTATTTACATAATCTAAACGGGCCGGTACAACCATTTGGCCAGTCTTATCAATAAGTCCCCACTTACTATTAGATTTTACAGGGGCCAATCCGTTAGTAAATTCTTCCGCTATTTGAAACTGTGATTCGATAGCTATTTTTCCTGTTTCGTCAATATAACCCATCTTATTATTTAGTTTTATGGGAGCTAAACCTTCAGCAAATTTTCCTGCAAACTCAAATTGAGGAGAAATAGCCCACTTACCTTTCGAGTTAATAAATCCCCATTTTCCTTTACTCTCAGCAGCAGCCAAACCTTCTGAAAAACTGCTTGTCCATCCTAACCAAGGACGGACTACCCATTTTCCTTTTTTGTTGATGAAGCCCCAGCCACCATATTTAACAGCAGCTACTCCTTCTGAAAATGATTCTGCTGCCTCAAATTTAGCTTTGCTTACTTGTCTACCTTCGTTATCAACAAAACCCACTAAATTATTTTGGAAAAACTTAGCTCGTCCTTCTGAAAATTGGGCTACAGATTCATACTGTGGTGATACTATAAATTCACCAGTTTTGTTAATGAAACCCCACTTGCCATCTTTTTGAGCAGCAGCTAAACCTTCTGAAAAGTTATTAAGTTGAGCAAATTGATTCTTGACTACCAATGTTTCCTGATGGTCGATAGCTCCCCAAAGATTATCTATTTTGACTAACGCTAGTCCTTCCACAAAAGGTCTAACTTCAGCAAATTGAGGGCTAATAACTACTTTACCTTTTGTGTTAACAAAACCCCATTTACCTTCTATTTTTACAGCAGCAAGTCCTTCAGAGAAGGTAGTAGCATCAGCAAATTGAAGAGGAATCATTATCTGACCTGAGTTGTCAATATAACCATATTTGCCCTGTTCATTGACAAGATATCTTTCTTCGGACATATTACTAAGCTCTGAGGAAGAAATTGTTACAGAATTCAATTTATTAGAGTTACTTGAGACTAGTTGGGGAACCTGGCAACTGCTAAGGATAAAACTAATAGTAATAGTTATCCAGAAGTGGATTGTAATTTCTTTAATAATTGATCTGCTCATCTAGCTTCTAAATCAGAATGTTTTTTTGAAGACATTAAGACTCATTCTTAATGGTAATTCTGCCTACACTTCTTGAATCTTTTCTAGATTGGATTAAATAAGCCCATATTTGTTCCCAATGTTCTGTATTAACAACTGTGACACAACCTTGGCTCACCATACCTGGATGTAGATAGCGATCTCCACTATTACCGATACGGAACCAAGTTGTGGCGTAGTTACCATATGCGGCTCCAAGACTATGTTGATAGTCAGGAATTTCTAGATCGTATGTACCTGAAGGAATAGGATTGGTAGCATCCATATGTGCGCTTATGGGACCGAAGCTACCAAAATTAAACTGACCATTCCACACATTTCCAAAATCCTTGACTTTTGTCCAAGTTACCTGAGCTGAACTATTAGGATTGAGGTAATGACCCAATTGGTCTGTGCTTACCTTTGCTTTTTTGTCTTTATAATACCCTTCGTGAATTTTAATCCTTCTTACGTCTCCTTCGTTAGTTAATAGGGTAACTTTGAGAGTATGTGGAAGTTCTACAGGCTCTCCAGGGATATGGAAAGGACCAAGATAACCACTTTTTAAATCAGCCCATCCTGGGTGCTGTGGAGCTACAATACGACGATACGTACCTCCTCTAGCAATCAATTGCTCTTCATTTCCCCTAGAAGCTGCTTGCTCAGATTGCGAATCTTCCTTTTTAGCAACAAAGCTGTTGTTATCTGGAATGGATGAAGTGTTCTTTTGATAGTCTTTTAATAAAGGCTGAACAGACTCTCCAGCAGCTACCTTAGCCCCCACAGCATCAGCCTCCACCTCATACTTATCTCCCACCTTGCCCATCTCCCCCGCAAGTTGTACCTTACCGGATTGTTGCTGGACAACATGAGTTCCTTCATGGGCAGCTAACTCAACGCTAGGAGGCTTTTGGAAAGCAATCTTGTTCCCCATTGTATAAGCCTGCGCCCCCAATTGCTTACTCGCTGCTGTTGCTGGGCCACCGATATAAGCTTGGACATGGGATAAATCTTGTCCAAATGACCTTTGAATTCTATCTAAATGGGGTAACGCTACAGGGGAACCTGTAAAACCTGTAGCAGCAATCTGGGTGGGAGAATGATTAGCTTCTTCACCTCCACATTTGGCACATTTAGCTTGTACCTGTAAACCAGAACACATATTATCCCACATGGCCTTTTCACCGGCTATTTGCTGTTGCGTTGATGACTTCTTTTGAACTACAGGATTAGGAGTAGCTTTTTGTTGTACAGGTTGAAAGTGAGGGGCAGAATTAATAGTTGGCTTTGGTACAGGAGGAATAAAAGAGCTAGATTTTTGGACAAGTTTGTGACTCATGGTTAGTGACGGAAGGAAGATAATTTGAGTAGAAAACAGTGCTTCTTAAACATTGCTTCTTAAACATTGCTTCTCAAACATTCTGTTACGGAAACATCTTTTAAAATGAGTTCCAATGTGAACTTTCGTCAAAATAACTAAAGACCGATTAATCCTGTTGAAACAGAAACATTGACAACTTTGCCTTCTTGATGATCAATTGCCACTAACCATCTTCTTGAAACAAGCAATGCTTTGCTAAGCAACAGTTTGCTAAAGTCACAATGAAGAAAATCTTTCTCCTCAGTAGTTCCAAAAGTTTCATCTTGGAGATATCTACACTTAAAGCGATTTTCCTCCATTACTTTTTTTGCTTGGAAAACAGGACTACCCACCGAAATATGAGCTAGAATCTCTTTTTCCATCAAGCGTGGATCTTCATAAAACTTGATTTTGTTTACCATTGATTTACTCGCAAAGTTAAAAGCAACGTACACAATGATTCCTACTAGGAAAAGAAGTAAAAAGTTTAGTGGTTTTTGATATATATTCATGTTGTTGAGCTAAATTTTCATTTTCCAACCAGGGGCCCATACAGGTGGAGAAGGATTACCTAAATCAGCATCTCGTATACCTTGATGAGCTACAGAGTTACTGTTGGGACCTAATGGAAAATAACGAAGTTTTTGGGCTGCAATTCGACGCATTGTACCCACTAAGCTATCCCTGTATCTATTACAGGCTTTAAAATCCAAGTTAGTTGCTGCTTTAATTGTGCCACTGATATTTCTTCCCCAATCTACAGAACTAGAATCATATTGCCCATAGCTAGTGACTAAGTATCCCCAAAAACCTTGATCCGTTCCACTAGAGTTGCTTGAATCAGTACGACTTACATCACTGGCAGTACCACCAGTGCTACCACTACCGCTACTACCGCTAACACCTCCATTTGCACTCGGTCCACCGCGAAAAATTGTTTCTCTTGCAGATTCGATAGGTTTACCTTGCTCATCTACAGCTACTGGATCTGAAACTATAATGAAACCATGATTACCTACCCCAAAATCTACTCCGTAGTAGCGAAGCTCAACTTTACCTGGCCGAGTAAAAGATTTGGCAAGTTGTATTGTTGAGGCTCGGTCACTTTCTACTTTAGCTGAATCTTGTCCAAATGACCTTTGAATTCTATCTAAATGAGGTAACGCTAAAGGGGAACCTGTAAAACCTGTAGCAGCAATCTGGGTGGGAGAATGATTAGCTTCTTCACCTCCACATTTGGCACATTTAGCTTGTACCTGTAAACCAGAACGCATATTATCCCACATTGCCTTTTCACCGGCTACTTGCTGTTGCGTTGATGACTTCTTTTGAACAACCGGATTAGGACTAGCTTTTTGTTGTACAGGTTGAAAATGGGGAGCGGAACTAATCGTTGGCTTTGGTACAGGAGGAAGAAAAGAACTAGATTTTTGGACAAGTTGGTGACTCATAATTAGTCAGGGAAGAACGCTACATTATCGTACTTTGTGCCGGGATGTCTCTTTCTCCTCGTTTATCTGACCTAATCTATCAAGCTAGTGAAGAACAATCTACCTATATAACCTTCAATTTAGCCCTAAAAACTTTTCCTCAACCTTTATCAAAACGAAAAAAAGGTTTAAAACCCCGCCGTTTTAGGGCGGATTCGTTGATTTTTTCAGGTACAATAAACATAATTTGCCAATAGCAACTGTTGCAACCAACATGAAAGCTAGATACAGATACAGATTTTACCCAACGAAGGAGCAGAAACACTCATTTGCTCAACTATTTGGCTGTATCCGCGTCGTCTGGAATGATGCTCTGGCACAATGCAAAAGTGAAGGCAAAGCATTAAGCTACAACAAACTATCTAGCCTGTTAACCATAGCCAAGAAGACAGAAGAAAGGATTTGGCTAAGGGATGTATCAGCAGTCCCCTTACAACAAACTTTAAGAAACTTAGCCGCAGCCTATAAAAACTTTTTCGACTCGTGCCGTGGTAAAAGGAAAGGTAAAAAAGTCTTACCACCAAGATTCAAAAAGCGGAGTAATCAACAAAGTGCAGCATTTACAAAATCAGCCTTCTCAATGGAAGGGCAACAAGTCTGCCTAACGAAAATTGGCAACATTACACCTATACTCTCAAGAGAACTTCCCTCAACTCCCACCTCTCTAACAGTAATCAAAGGTAGTGCGGATAGATACTTCATAAGCTTCGTAGTTGAAATACAACCACAAAACTTACCTAAGTGCCAATCAAGCATAGGAATAGACTTAGGAATAACCGACTTTGCCACATTCAGTAATGGAGAGAAAATCAAAGCCCCAAAACCCTTAAAAAAGAAACTAAAGAAGCTCAGAAAACTACAACGTAACCTTGCCAGAAAGACGAAAGGTAGTAAGAGACGAGAATTAGCTAGAAGGAGAGTAGCCAAGCTTAACGCCAAGATAAAAGACACCAGAACAGATTTTCTACATAAGCTATCAACTAAGATAATTCGTGAAAACCAAACGATAATCTTAGAAGATTTAAACGTATCGGGAATGCTCCGAAACCGTAAGTTATCCCGTGCAATTAGTGATTTAGGTTGGCGTAGTTTCAGAACTATGTTAGAAGCCAAATCAGTAATGTATGGCAGAGAATTTAGGGTAATAGATAGATGGGAACCCACATCACAGAGATGTCATGAGTGTGGTTTTAGAGGCGGCAAGCAGGAACTCTCTATTAGAGAATGGACTTGCTTAAACTGCGGTGCAGTTCACGATAGAGACGTTAATGCCGCCATAAATATCAAAGTCGCGGGGGGACACTCTGAGACGATAAACGGACGTGGAGGGAAGCGTAAGACTACAACCGTAGCAGCACCCAAAGAAACGTCAACCCACTTAAAACCTGTTCAACTTTCGTTGTTTGGGTAGATGAGGAATCCCCGTCTCTTTAGAGCGGGGAGGATGTCAAACCATAGTCTTAATCCCCATGCCCCCTTACGTCACTGGCAAATTATCACTCCCATAGGTACAGACCCCCTGTTTTTACGTCCCTTAGCCTTAGATGAAACCATCTTCCACTACCTCTTAGGACAACCTTGCCTTGACCCACAATTACAGGGTTTAGTCAAGCCTTTAACCCTGAAGCAAACAACCTTGCCCCCTTCCCACCAAGCCTTAGCAACCAGGTTAATCACTGCCTGGTCTAGCCCTAACCCTCCGGTAGTACAATTAGTGGGTTCTGATTTTGCTGCTAAGGCTACTATTGCTGCTATTTCAACTCAACAGTTAGGCTTTTCTTTACTCACCATCCCTGCCCATCTCCTACCCCAAGAAACCACAGCATTACAAGAATTCTGCCAACGACTAGAAAGACAAACTATTTTGGGACGTAGCTTAGTTTTCCTCGATTGTCGTCAAATCTTAGAAAGTGATGGTTTAGCAGAGAAATTCTTTTCTCAATTAATTGAACAACTGCCTACTCCCTTCCTCATTAACTCCCCAAAGCCCAAACAAATTTCTCAACCTTGCTTAATTCTGGAAGTTAACCCTCCCACTAAAGGGGAACAATTGCAACTTTGGCAAACTGCCTTGGGAGATGTGGCTACAAATTTAGAAACAGAATTGGCATCCTTGGCATATCAATATAATCTCGACCTCCCCACTATCCAAACCATCTGCACTCAAACTCTTACAGAATTGAACTTAAGTAACTCTCCTAGAGAATTACTCCCCAGCCTCCGACAAAACTGTCACCGTTTAGTTCGTCCAGCTTTACAAGGGTTAGCACAACACATCGAAACCAAAGCAGATTGGGACAGATTTAATCCTGCCGGAAAAAGAAAAGAACATCCTTGAAGAAATTGTTGCCCAAGTTACTTACAGAAAAACTGTTAGTGCCGACTGGGGCTGGGCAGGGAAAGGGCAACGGGGACAGGCAATGGTGGCAGTCTTCGCTGGGGCAAGTGGTACAGGAAAAACTATGGCAGCAGAGTTGATTGGAAAGAGGACAGGTTTGGATGTTTATCGTATTGATTTGGCTGCTGTGGTGAGTAAGTATATAGGGGAAACGGAAAAACATCTGGGTCAAATTTTTGATGGTGCAGAAAGGGGAGGAGCAATTTTACTTTTTGACGAGGGGGATGCTCTGTTTGGTAAGCGTACTGAAGTAAAAGATAGTCGCGATCGCTATGCTAATTTGAGTGTTAGTTATTTGTTGCAACGTTTGGAAGCTTACGGTGGATTAGCTATTATTACTACTAATTGGGAAGAATCTTTGGATAAAGCTTTTAAACGGCGTTTTCGCCATATTGTTCAGTTTCCCATGCCAGATAAAGAGACCAGGAAGCTACTTTGGCAAAGGATTTTTCCTCAAGCGACACCAACCCATCAGTTAAACTTTACGGAGTTAGCAAAGATGCACATTAGCGGTGGTCATATTCGCTCCATTGCTCTTAATGCCTGCTTCCTCGCTGTCAAAATAGGACAACCAGTGACTATGAAGCAAGTGGCGATCGCTGCCCGTGGAGAGTACATAAAGCTAGATTTGGGAAATATGGATAGTTTTACTCAGCGTTGGTTAAAAGAAGCGGAGTTAAGTTAATTAAAACCTACTCCCTTAAAAAATAACTAAATTTTCTTTGCAAATCGAAAAAACAGTAATACAATCATTATTCATAAAGCTAGGGGTGCCTGAGTTGTTCAGGCTGAGATAGTCCCTTAGAACCTGAGACTGGCTAATACCAGCGTAGGGAAGCTGTTAATAGAGGAAATCTACAAATGAGAGCAGAATGGGTTGCCAAGCGGCGTGGACAGAATAATGTGTCACAGATGTACTATGCGCGCCAAGGTCTACTAACCGAAGAAATGCACTATGTGGCAAAACGAGAAAATCTTCCTGTTGACTTGATTCGAGAGGAAGTAGCTAGGGGTAGAATGATTATTCCGGCTAACATCAATCACACTAACTTAGAACCAATGTGTATTGGTATTGCTTCTAAGTGCAAAGTGAATGCTAATCTCGGTGCATCTCCCAACTCTTCTAACCTGCAAGAGGAAGTTGATAAGCTCAACTTAGCGGTTAAGTATGGTGCAGATACTGTCATGGACTTGTCCACTGGTGGGGGTAACTTAGATGAGATTCGCACCACCATTATTAAATCATCTCCAGTTCCCATCGGAACAGTGCCAGTTTATCAAGCTTTAGAAAGTGTTCATGGTCAAGTGGAAAATCTGACTGCTGATGACTTTCTTCAGGTGATTGAAAAACACGCCCAACAAGGTGTGGATTACATGACTATCCATGCTGGTATCTTAATTGAACACCTGCCCTTAGTCAGAAATCGCCTCACCGGAATTGTCTCTCGCGGCGGCGGAATTTTAGCCAAGTGGATGCTGCACCATCACAAGCAAAATCCCCTTTATACTCATTTCGATGACATCACTGCCATATTCAAAAAGTATGATGTCTCTTTTAGTTTAGGAGACTCCCTGCGTCCCGGTTGTACCCATGATGCCTCTGATGAAGCACAACTAGCGGAACTCAAAACCCTCGGACAACTTACCCGTCGTGCCTGGGAAGATGACGTACAAGTGATGGTGGAAGGGCCAGGACATGTGCCGATGGATCAAATCGAGTTTAACGTTAAAAAGCAAATGGAAGAATGCTCCGAAGCACCTTTTTATGTACTTGGGCCTTTGGTAACAGATATTGCCCCTGGCTACGATCACATCACCTCTGCGATTGGGGCAGCAATGGCTGGTTGGTATGGTACGGCCATGTTATGTTACGTTACCCCAAAAGAGCATCTTGGCTTGCCTGATGCAGAAGATGTTCGTAATGGGCTAATTGCTTACAAAATTGCTGCCCATGCCGCCGATATTGCCCGCCAGCGTCCGGGGGCTAGGGATAGGGATGATGAACTTTCTCAAGCCCGCTATAATTTTGACTGGAACAAACAGTTTGAGTTATCCCTAGATCCAGAAAGGGCGAAGGAATATCATGACGAAACTCTACCCGCAGATATTTACAAAACTGCAGAATTCTGTTCTATGTGCGGCCCTAAGTTTTGTCCGATGCAAACTAAGGTTGATGCCGAGGCTTTGACTGAGTTAGAAAAGTTCTTGGCACAAGAACCTGCTAAACAAAGCTAATTGAGCAAGTTTTCAGGAATTACTCACTTCCAACTTGTGGTTTAAAACAGATGAGTTGGATGAATAGGAGTAAGAGGTTATGGTTAGAGAGTTGGATAAAATTAATTAATCTCCAATCTCTCTAACTATTCTTTAATGATTTAACCATCAGCTATTAGCCATTAAACTTTTCCACACAACGCACAAACATTTCCACCCCCGTACTCAACGCAGACTCATCAAAATTAAAGCGGGGATGATGATGAGGGAAATCTAAACCTTGCTTTTCGTTAGCAGAACCAAGAAAGAAGTAACAACCTGGTACTTCCTTGAGGAAAAATGACATATCCTCACTAGCCATAGTTTGACATTCCGGTACAACTCCTTGGGGAGTTTCGACAACTTGTAGGGCAACCGAACGGACTAACTCAGCTATGTTAGTATCATTAATTACAGGAGGATATAATTGCCAATAATCCAACTCATATTTTGCTCCATAACTCTGACAAACTCCCGCAATTACCTCTTCTACGCGCTGAGAAAGGTAACCTTCTAGGGTAGGATTGAAATAGCGTACCGTACCGCTTAAATAAGCTCGATCAGCGATCGCATTTAAGGCTGTTCCTGCTTTTAGTTCCCCGACGGTAACTACCGCCGAATCTAAGGGATTAACATTACGGGCAACTATACTTTGCAAAGCATTAACAACTTGGGCGCTAACTAGCACAGCATCAATGGTTTGGTCTGGCATAGCCCCATGACCACCCTTACCGAAAATATCACAGCGAAAACATTCTACCGCCGCCATCAATGCCCCTGAACGTACTCCTAATGTACCTACAGGCAAGCGATTCCATAAATGAAGCCCGATAATAGCATCAACATCAGGATTCTTGAGAACCCCCGCCTCAATCATTGGTTTTGCACCTCCTGGATGCTCTTCAGCCGGTTGGAAAATTATTTTGACAGTTCCCCGAAAACTATTCCGATGAGTTTCTAGGTAATAAGCTGTTCCCAAGGCGATCGCTGTATGCCCATCGTGGCCACAAGCGTGCATGACTCCATCATGGCGAGAACGGTAGAGTATACTATTCTCTTCCTGGATCGGTAAAGCATCCATATCTGCTCTAATTGCTAAAACTGGGCCAGGATGAGAACTATTTATAGTTGCAACGATACCAGTTTTAGCGATGTCTGTTTGATGATCAATTGCCCACTCTTGCAATTTTTGGGCGACAAATTTTGCAGTTAACTTTTCTTGAAAACCCAGTTCAGGATATTGATGAAGATGTCTTCGCCATTGTACTAACTGGGAATGTAAAGCTTTAATTTCTAACCGGATTTGAGAAAAATCCAGAGAATTAGTCTGGGGGAAAGTAGATACCATAATTTGTTAACTCGCTCTTATTAAAATTGGTTAATTTTTATTGGGGAAGTTTGCCGCAAATTTAGTTAGTATCACTAGTTAATGTGATTGCGATCGCACCAAAAAATAACTAGAGTCACTACCTTATTGATAACATCAATCATCATGGAGTGATGGGGAATTACTTATTGTTAAGTAATTTTTGTCTATTTTGCCCAAGGCGAGGGAATGTAACACCATGCTCCCTTCTGACTCTAAATTTGTATCTTATGGTCGTACAAACTCCATTTCTCAGTTTATGGAGTCTGAATTTGTTTGCGTATATTTCACTACTTTGATACGAGATGTTGCTGAATTGATGTATGAAAACCAGTCAGGATATGTTGTCATAACTCAAAACAGAACAACTAAACAAAGTAATCAATCTGTAACACCTTTAGGCATTATTACAAAAGGGGATATTTTCCGCTTTCAACTTGATGGGTTAGATATTCATAGCATCCAAGCTCAAGAAGTAATGAGTACACCTTTGTATTATCTAAAAACCGAAGATAGTTTACAAAAAGCGTATCAAGAAATGCAACGCCTTGATGTGAGCCATTTAATGGTATTAGACAAGCAAAATAAACTACAAGGGGTAATAACAAAAAACAGTTTGTTACGAAGTATTGATACTAGTTTAATAGATAGCTTAAAGCAACAGCTTAATCGCCTCCAAGCAGAAAAGCAAACACTAATGTCCCAAGGCAACGTGCAATTGGAACAGCAGGTTAAAAGACGTACCGTACAACTCCAAGAGCAGTCAGAATCTCATCGCTTACTAGCCAATTTGGCTGGAGATATTCGCACCTCTCTTAATCTTCAAGAAGTTCTTGATACTACCGTTGAAAAAATACGTCAATTTCTCCAAACTGATCGAGTATTTATTTGTCGCTTTAATCCTAAAGGAGATGGAGTAGTAGTTGCAGAATCTGTCGGTGAGAGTTGGCCTTCTTTGTTAGGAGAAACTTTGCCTGAATCTTGTTTTGAGTCTAGTTGGATAGAAAGTTATTATCAACATCTTACTCGCAGAATTACTAATATTTACGAGGCTGGACTTAGTGATGGCAAAATTCAATTACTCGAACAGTGGCAGACAAAAGCGAAGTTAACAGTACCTATTTTACTAGATGTTAAGTTGTGGGGTTTGGTTTGCGCTCATCATTGCAGATATACCAAGGAATGGTCTTCTTCATCTAGTAATTTGCTCTTAAACCTTGCTTTTCAAGTGGGCAAAGCTATTCAGCAATCGGAACTTTATCAACATTCTCAATGGGAATTAGAAGAGTATCAAAGAGAAAAAACTGCTTTGAAAGAAAGGGAGCAACGTCTTTGCAAGCATAACCAGGTTTTGATGAATTTAGCCAAAAATAAAATCCTCAGTTCAGGAAATATAGCTGCGTCTTTGCAGAAAATAACTCAAGTAGCAGCCCAAACTTTAGAAGTGGATCAGGTTGGTTTTTGGCTTTGCAATAAAAATTACTCAGCTATACATTGTCATGATTTGTTTTGTCTAAGTACAAAAGAGCATTTAGCAGACATTCAGTTAAATATTGGCAAAGGTTCTAGATATTTTCAAGCTTTAGAAAGTGAACGTATTATTGCAGTTGAACACACTGATGTTGATCAGAGAACTAAAGAGTTTCTAGAAGCTTATTTCATTCCTTACCGAGTTAAATCTGTATTAGATGCACCAGTTTATTTAGATGGTAAATTAATAGGAGTTATTTGTCACGAGCAAGTTACGAATATGCGTCACTGGACTGTAGAAGAGCAGAATTTTGCTGGTTCCATCGCTGATTTAATTTCTTTAGCTTTTGAAGCAGTAGAAAGAAAGGCTGCTGAAGCAGAAATTCTTAGGTTAAATGAAGAGTTAGAACAAAGAGTAATTCAACGGACAGAGGAACTTGAAACTGTTAACAAGGAGCTAGGAAAAGCTCGTAGGCAATTAGAAAAACGGGTCAAGAAAAGAACAGCACAACTAGAACAAGTCAATAAAAACTTAAGACAAGAAATTATCGAACGTCAACAAGCAGAAGCTTCTTTACGAGCTAGTGAGGAACGCTATGCTACCTTAGCTAGTATTTTGGAAATAACCAATGAAGAATTGGAAATAAGAGTAGCTCGACGTACTGCTGAGTTGCGCCAAGTTATGGCAGAATTGCAAGAAGAAATTATTGAACGTAAGCAAGCTGAGACAAAAATTACGGCATCTCTTAAAGAAAAAGAAGTTTTACTTAAAGAAATTCATCATCGAGTTAAGAATAACTTACAAGTCATTTCTAGTTTATTAAAATTGCAGTCTAGCTATGTCAAAGATGAGAAGGTTTTAGCTTTATTTGAAGAGAGTAATAATCGTGTTAAGACTATGGCTCTTATTCATGAGAAGTTATATCATTCTCCTAATCTAGCTCAAATTAATGCTCAAGAATATATCAACAATTTAACCAACAATATTTTACATTCCTATAGTATTTTTAATAAAAAAATTAAATTATCTTTAGATGTGGAAGATATTTTATTAGATATAGATACAGCTATACCCTGTGGACTAATTATTAATGAATTGGTGTCTAATTCTCTTAAATATGCTTTCATTAAAAAAGAAGAAGGTTTAGTCTTGCTTAAGTTCAGCAAAAATAAACATCAAGAAATAACTTTGCTGGTAAAAGATAACGGCATTGGTTTACAAGAAGGGTTAAAAATTGAAGAAGCTGATTCTTTAGGATTACAGTTAGTTTATAACTTGACTGAGCAACTAGAAGGGGACATCAAAATTAAACGAGGACAAGGAACCTATTTTGAAATAAATTTTCCTTACCCCAAACATCAGGAGGAAGTAACATGAGTTCAACGACTATTTTAGTAGTTGAAGATGAAACAATTGTCGGTATGGGGATTAGAAAAGCTCTTAAGGATATGGGCTATGATGTCCCAGCAGTAATTAGTTCTGGAGAAAAAGCTATTGCTAAGGCTCAAATAATTACTCCAGATTTAGTAATCATGGATATTAGCTTGAAAGGAAAATATGATGGTGTAGAAGCAGCGAAACAAATTCAAGATGCTTTTCATATTCCCATTGTATACTTAACCGCTCATAGCGATATCAAAACTTTGCAAAGAGTAAAACAAACTAAACCTTTTGGTTATGTAGTGAAACCTTTTGAAGAACGTGATTTACAAACTACTATTGAGATAGCATTGAGTCGGTATCAAGCGGAAAAAGAAGTACGTCAAGCTTTAGAAAAAGAAAGAGAAATCAATCAGTTGAAGCATCGCTTTCTTTCCATGACTTCCCATGATTTACGTACTCCTCTGTCTGTGGTTTCTTTAGCAGCAGAATTGCTAGAGAGTTTTAGTTCTACTTGGGAAGAAGAAAAGAAGCTGAGATATATTCACAAAATTCAACAAGCTGTTCGGCAAATGGATAATTTGCTTGAAGACATTTTAATTATTGGTAAAGCCGAAGTTGGTAGCTTAGGATTTAATCCTAATCATCTCAACTTAGTTGAGTTTTGCCAAGAGTTGGTAGATGAGTTACAGCTTATTTTCCAAACTAGATCACCGATTAACTTGGTATTTAAAAATTCTTGTCAGGAAGCTTATATGGATGCCAAATTACTGAGGCAGATTCTTACGAACTTATTGTCTAATGCAATTAAATATTCTCCTAATAATCAACCTATTAATTTTTATTTGAGTTGTGATCATAATTTTGCAGTTTTTTGTATTCAAGATCAAGGTATTGGTATACCTCCTCAAGACTTACAGGAACTTTTTAAAAGCTTTCGTAGAGCTAGTAATGTTGGGGAGATTCCTGGCACAGGATTAGGTTTGGCTATTGTCAAAAAGCTTACAGAAATTCATCGAGGTACAATTTCTGTAGAAAGTGAGTTACAAGAAGGTACTACTTTTACCGTTAGTTTGCCATTTGGGAAAGCCTGATGTGATTATATTAGTTATTAATAAGCTACATTCGGTCGGTTGGCAGTATCTAGAAATTTTAATTGTTGGTAGAGCATCTCAATCTTAGGTAAAATTATTCCTTGATGAGCAGCACGTTTTAAAGGGTTGCCAACAATTGCCTCTATTTCTAAGGGACGATGGTTATCATAATCTAACTTCATACTAGTATGATAGGGTTTCATCTGTTTGGTATAATGCAACATAGTTTGAATATAATCATTAGTAATTTCTTTGCCTTCACTCTTTGCTCCGGCTGCAACTTCTGTCATGATTTTCTCTACTAAACAACGGCTACTTTCTTCAAGCATTATTTGTTTAGTTGTTGCATCTAAAACTACTGATAAGCCGTTATAGGGTATGTTCCAAACTAACTTTTGCCACCGGGATTTAAGCAAGTCTTGACTAAATTTTATTTCTATGGCTGCATTAGCAAAATCTTTGGCGACCTCCTCCATTTCTTTGGTAATACCAGCAGCTTTATAGTTAGGATTATATGCACCAATGGTTATGTAACCGTAGTCTAAATGGCGAATATGTCCTGGTGCAGTTTTATTGGAGCAAACGAAACAGAGTCCTCCTACAATGGCTTGGCTATTGGCGAATTCGGCTATTTTTTCTTCTACTCCTAAACCATTTTGTAATAATAAAATAGTACTATTTTCTTTTAATAAAGGGGGGAGTAGGTAAGGGAGAAGATGATTTTGGGTGGTTTTGAGGGCAACGATAATCACGTCACAGATGGGCATTTGCTGCACATCTTGATAAGCTTTTACTTGAGATAAAGTGAAGTTGCCATTGATAGATTCAATAACTAAACCCTGCTTTTTGACGTGATGATAATCTCTATTTAAAAGAAAGTGAACTTCCTTTCCTGCTCTTTGTAAACAAGCACCGTAATAACCGCCAATAGCACCTGTACCAAGGATTGCATAGCTGTTCATGGTTTAAGTCTTACTACTCAATTGAGCTTGGTAAACTGCGATCGCTAATAATTTGCTTAAATAAACGAGATATTCTTGAGTATTTTTTTCCCAGGTGTGAAAAACAAGACATTTATGAATTAATAAAACTCCCCACAATTTTCCGGCAACTAAAATGGGGACAAATAACAAAGACTTTACTGCGCTTTTTTCAAAGCTTGTAACTACTTCTTCTGGAAACCTTGCTTCTGATATCTTATCAATAGCAATGATTTCTCCTTGATGATAATTTTGGCCATAATATTCTTGTAAAATAGGATCTAGTAAAGATAACTCTGTTAAAGGGAGGCAATTAGGAGCAACGGCTTCTATAATTAATTTACCGTCTAGAGTTTGTATGGCTACCCTTTCGACTTGCAATAAAACCTGTAAATTAGTGACTGTATTGTTTAGTATTACTTCAAGGTTCTCTACTGAACTTAACTCCTCAATAATACTTTTAAATAACTCTTGCCAGCCTTGGTGCTGACGTAACTGAGACTTTGCTTCTTGGGCTTCTTTGAAAGCTTGATAAGCCAAAAGGAGACGTTGTACCCTTTGAGAAAGTACAGCCCAGTGAATTGGCTTAGTAATATAATCAGTAGTGCCAGCTTCAAAAGCTTGATCCACAGAATCTTGATCATCAAGCACCGTAATCATCAAAATTGGTGTGCGATCGCCTCCCGGAAGTTCCCTAATTCTCTGACAACAGGTAAAACCATCCATTCCTGGCATAACCGCATCAAGAAGTACCATATCTGGTTGACAGCGGCGATATTCCCTAATTCCCTGCTCTCCATCTTTGGCATCCATAACCCGGTAGCCTTCTTCTTCCATCGCCAAATTAAGAAGTGTCCTCATAGAACGATCATCATCAATCACTAAAATTAAAGGACTTTCTTGCTGAAAAACTGTGCTAGTTTCACCCATTCTGACATTCCGATTGCAAAGCTTTTTTAACTTTCTCATACTCCGCCTCAATCTGCATAAGCTGTTGAGAAGAAATCTGGGTATTTCCTTGCCGAGCTAAATCTTCTAGCTCTTGGCAGTATTGAGAGAGGACAACTGCCCCTAAATTAGCACTACTTGAGCGCAAACTATGGCTGGCATGACGAAGAGTTTGGGCATCTCCTGCGGCGATCGCGCTATGTATTTTAGCAATGTTTTGGGGAGCATCTTCAAAATACTGTTCAATAATTGTCGTTAAAATGCCTTTGGCTCTAGCTCTACCTAGCTTTTTTAAAGCATCTAAAACCTGATAGTCTATCACTTGAAAAGAAGTAAGTGCTGAATTATTTTTTTTTAAATCTAGTTGCTTTTCTCTAGCAATTACGCTAGCTTGTTGTAAAATGGGCAGCAATTCTGACTCACGAATCGGCTTGCTAACATAACCATCCATTCCTGCTTGCAAGCATTTTTCTTTGTCTCCTTGCATTGCGTAAGCAGTAACTGCGACGATTCGGGGGCGCTCATGGGAACTCCAGCCTTGACAGATTAAACGGGCAGCAGTGAAGCCATCCATTTGGGGCATTTCCACATCCATTAAAATAAGGTCATAATTACGTCGTTGGAGAGCTTTTAAAACTTCCTGACCATTACTAACAACATCTGCTTGATAGCCTAATTTTTCTAAAATTAAAAGAGCTACTTGCTGGTTAACTCGATTATCTTCAGCTAAAAGTATTTTCAAAGGTAAGGCTGGAGAATTGATTTCTGGTTCAGAACTTTTTCCTAGGCGATAAACTTTTCTAAAAGCTGCTTCCGATTCCCTGCTAGTAATTTCTAGAGTTGCAGGTTGAACAAAAATAGCTAAAATAGCTTCATAAAGGCGGGACTTTTTCACAGGGTTTTGTAACCAAGCTGCAAAATTAACTTCTTTATGAGGATCTACATCTTTAGCTACCAAACCTAAAGCTGTAATCATAATAATTGGCGTTTCTGAATAAGCTGGGAGATGGCGAACAGCTTTGGCAAGATTAAAACCATCCATTTTAGGCATTCGCAAGTCAAAAATTAACAAATCAAAGCCTTCATCTTCCTTCAGCAAATCTAAGGCGGCTTCACCAGAAGCCGCAGTTGTTGCCACCAAACCCCAAGCTTGGGTAAGGTGGGTTAAAAATTGGCGATTGATAGCATTATCATCCACAATAAGCAGACGTTTCCCGACTAAATTCGTCTCGCAACCATGGCGATTACTTGCTAAGGAAGGAGGCGCTAAGGGAAATGAAGTTGTAAAATAAAAAGTTGAGCCAACCCCAAGTTCACTCTCAACCCACATACGACCCCCCATCATTTCCGTCAAACGCTTGCTGATAGCTAAACCCAGCCCTGTACCGCCATATTCACGGGTAGTAGAGGTGTCAACTTGACTAAAAGATTTAAAGAGGCGTTGCTGTTGTTCACCAGAAATGCCAATACCTGTATCTTTAACCCTAAATTGAATGGTATACAAATTATCCTGACTTTTTTCAAGTAAGGAAACAACCACCACAATCTCTCCTCTGGCAGTAAATTTGAGAGCATTACTAAAGAGATTAACCAAGATTTGACGTAATCGAGTCACATCTCCCACCAACAAGGGAGGAATCTCTGGCTCGACAGTATAAACTAACTCTAGCCCTTTTTCTGTGGCTTCCGGAGCAATTAAATCTAAAGCATTTTCTAAACAAACTTGCAACTCAAAAGGTTGCTCTTCTAATTCTAGTTTTCCTGACTCAATTTTAGAAAAATCGAGGATGTCATTAATGATTACCAGTAAGGCTTCACCGCTGTTACGAATAATTTCCACATAACCCTTTTGTTGGGGAGATAAAGAGGTATCGAAAAGAATTCCTGTCATGCCAATGGTAGCATTCATAGGAGTACGTATTTCATGGCTCATAGTGGCGAGAAATTCGCTTTTAGCCCGGTTTGCCGCTTCAGCCGCTTTTTTGTGCTTTGTTTCTTGTTCGAGGAGTCTCGCTTGGGCTAGGGCAATACCTACCTGGCTAGCAACAGCTTCTAAAAGTTCAATTTCTTCAGTACTCCAGTGACGAAAGCGATCACATTGATGTAAGGCGAGGACACCATTATGTTTGCCTTGATAGGAAGTACGGACAGCTAAAATTGATTTTAATTCTACTTGGCGACAGATTTGAGCAGCGGATTTGAGTAGGGGGCTTTGGTAAACATCATCAGCAGCAACAGCTTGATCGCAACTAAAGACTTGTTGAGCATAGGCATCATCTGCCACAGGAATTTCTATATCTAGAATCGAGCAGTACTCTCCATTTAAAGACTCAGCTAAGCAGTGAAGTTTCGGAGTTGGTTGTTGTTGATAAGTGTAAACAACGCAACGGCTAACTTCAAACGCTTTGCTAACCTCTGTGACTGTAGTTTGGAGAATTTGTTGGGTATCTAAACTACGGCGAATCTCTTCGGTGATTTGTTTTAATAGTAAGGTTTGTTGATACTGCTTTTGCAATAATTTTTGACCCTGCTTACGTTGGCTTATATCCCAATAGAGCCATAGATGTCCATAGTAACTTCCTTCAATAAAAATTGGTACATAGTTACGCTCAATAGTTCTGCCATCAACTAAACTCAATTCTTCGTTGATGACAATTTGTTGTTGATTAATAATAGTTTCAATTCTAGCCAGATATTCTTGGGGATTAATTAAGACTTGTTGCGTATTCTGAGCAATCTTTAGACAATCTAAACTAATCAATTCTTCTGGAGAAACTGTGAGTTGAAAAAGATGGCAAAATTCCTGGTTAGCTAAGACAACTTTTCCTAATTCATTGGTTAATAAAACCCCGGCTTGAAGATTTTTGATTAAGGCAGTTAATCGTGAAGTTGTGGTACGAATTGCTTGCTGGGATTGTTTGTGCAAGCTAATATCTTCAATGATAGAAATAAAATAGTCTGGCTGACCAGATGTTTTATAAACTAAAGAGACTGTTACCTTAACCCAAATTAGAGAACCATCTTTAGTTTGATATCTTTTCTCCCGGCAATAAGTAGATATTTTCCCTGCTAACAACTGCCCGACATATTCTCTGTCTAACTCTAAATCTTCAGGGTAAGTAATATCGATGAAAGTCCTTTGCTTAAGTTCTTCTTTAGAGTAATTGACAATTTGGCAAAGTTTGGGATTAACTCGAAGAAACTTACCCTCTAAACTAATGCGAGCAATACCGATGGCAGCGTGGTTGAATATAACGCTAAAGTAATCTTTTTCTTGTTGTAGTTGTTGGTTAACCAGGCTTAATTGTTTAGTATGATCTGCTTCTCGACGTTGTAAAATACTTTCTGCTTGTTGGTAAGTTGTGACATCGCGGATCACAAAAATCGCTCTAGCTGTTTTCTCCTCTGGTTTAGTAGAACTTTCAATATGTAAGTATGACCAAGATATTTCTAAATTAATGATTTTGCCGTAGCGCTCATATTCGTAACACTCTTTGCCTTTAGTTTGCTTTTTTAATACTTGATTAAGAGGATGTAATTCAGGTTTGATTAGTTCGTTTTGCTTAGTTAAAGGTAATAGTTTAGTTAACAAAACCCCTATAATAAGTATGTGGGGTTGGCCAATCAAGTGAGCAAAAGCAGCGTTGCACCACTGAATATGACCAAGGGTGTCAGTCCAGGTAATAGCATCCTCCACTTCTGTCAAAGCGGCTTCCATAGTGCCTAGAGTTGCTCTTAACTGACTAATTTGGTTTGTCAGTTCTGCTGTCATGGTTTTTTGATATTCTCCAAGGGATAAGCTGAACTAGACGGTCGTTAGAGTGTCATGGGAAACAAAAATTAATGAAATTATGGCCGAGCTTTCTAGGTTATGATGAGCTGTTAATAAAAATAAAATGATACTCTGGCAAGGTTCTTCCATTT
Source organism: uncultured cyanobacterium (assembly GCA_963793425.1). Taxonomy (GTDB): domain Bacteria; phylum Cyanobacteriota; class Cyanobacteriia; order Cyanobacteriales; family CAWCAG01; genus CAWCAG01. The sequence goes on from CAWCAG010000007.1 coordinate 539,955, forward strand.
TAACTTTAAATAATTATCAATTTGCGTATTTACAATTAATCCTTAAGTTGTATCTTATGGTATTGAATATCTAGACTTTGGAATAGAGACAATAGCTAGGTTAATAGCTGAAAATGATTGAATAGCTATTGGGAAGTTATATTAAGATGAGGGACGAAGAAAATATCGCAACGAGTCAGGCGGAGTTTTTAACCAATTTTCATCACGAACTTCGTACCCCTTTGACCAAAATACTATCTTCTGCTGAGTTGCTTAAAGATTATGGGGAAACTTGGTCGGAAGAAAAACGCCTAAAATATCTTCAGTATATTCAAGATGGTGCTTTAGATATCAGCAATAAGTTAGATGGTGATCAACTCATCGCCGAAGGAAGTTAGCCAAAGAAATTCCTCCAGTGCAACCCCTATTAGTTTAACTGAAGCGATCGCCGTATCTACGATTAACCTAAATGGGGAATATTATGGATATAAGAAGGAAGAAACTTCTTAGCTCTGTTAGAGAGGAATCCAGATAGATTAATGGCTAAGCGATCGCTTAAAGCATCCCCAGAAGGTATTATTAGAGCCAAGAAAGCTTTTCAAAGAAAGGGCTGGACTCAGGAGTATCTAGCCGCCGAGGTTGGTTTATCTACTCGTCAGTCCATTTGGAAGTTTTTTACCGGAAGACCAATTGAGAGGCATCTTTTTGTGGATATTTGCTTTCAATTGGATCTTGAATGGCAATCTATCGCTGATTTACCTCCAGATGTAGAGCCTTTACCTGCCGCCACGGGGTTAGATAATCATGCCGGAGTAGAAAATTGGGTGGTGACTTTGCGCTCCCAAACTAAGGAGCAAATTCAAGCTCAATGCGGTATTTTGCAGTCATCTTTTGATATGACTCAACCTTTATTACTAGATTCTATTTATACTAATGTTAACATTTTGCCCCATCTTACTAATCAAAGATGGTTAGAAGTTTCAGATTTGCAAGATTCTCGCCCAGAGGTGGAACGCCCTCGGTTAACCTCAATAAATCAGCAGGTAGTTGCAGGTATTCAAGCCGCTACCGATAGTGCTAAGTTAATGATTTTGGGTAAACCTGGGGCTGGCAAAACTACCTTTTTACAGTATTTAGCGATTCAATGCAGCAAAGGTGAATATAAGGGTGATTGCATACCGATTTTTATCCAGCTACGCAATTTTGTAGCTCAAACTAAAGAAGAAGAAGATTTTAGTCTTACAAATTATATTGCTCGAAGTTGGAGTAGTTATCAAGTTACTCAAGAACAAGTAGAAATTCTTTTGCAAAAAGGTAAGCTTTTAGTACTTTTAGATGGATTAGATGAAGTTCCCAAAGAATATAGTCAACAAGTTTTAAAAGAAATAGACCTTTTCGCTAATAACTACTATCAAAATCAAGTTATTATCACTTGCCGTATTGCTGCCCAACAATATTATTTTCGAGGATTTAATTATGTAGAAATTGCTGACTTTGATTCTAGCCAAATTAGAACTTTTGCCCAGAAATGGTTTGTTGCCAATTCTGGTGGTTCTGAAGAAGCAGGAATTCTTTTAACCAAGAAGTTTTTTGAACAGTTAGAATGCCGAGAAAATCAACCAATCAGAGAATTAGTTGCTACGCCTATTTTATTGAGCTTAATCTGCTCTGTATTCCAAGAAAGAGCTACTTTTCCGACTAAACGTTCTAAACTTTATCAAGCAGGTTTAGATATTCTGTTGGTACGTTGGGACCAAGCAAGGGGAATTCAAAGGGATCAAGCTTACCGTAACTTATCTTTAGCGGATAAAATCAAGCTTCTTAGTCAGATTGCGGCTATAAATTTTGAGCGAGGTAGTTTCTTTTTTGAAAAGAGTGAAATACTCGATATTATTAGCAATCATTTAGCTAAATTACCTAATCATAAGCCAGATCCAGAAACTTTATGGTTAGATAGCGAGGCAATCCTCACAGCCATTGAATTACAACATGGTTTATTGGTAGAAAGAGCTAGAGACATTTATTCTTTTTCTCATTTAACTTTTCAAGAATATCTTACTGCCAGAAAAATAGTTGCTAGTACTGATAAAGAAGTATTAGAAGAGTCTTTAAATATGCTTGCTAGCCATGCTACTAATCCACAATGGCAAGAAGTTATTTTATTGACTTCGAGTATGTTACCGAATGCAGATTTTCTTTTGCAACTAATTAAAAAAGAGATTGATAAAATTTTCAAGGGTAAAGAAGAGCTGAGAAAATTTCTTAGCTGCCTCAATCAAAAAGTTAATAGCTTAGATGTCTCTTACCATTTAGGGGCAGTAAGAGCTTTTTATTTTACTCTTTTTCAAGATAGAGACTTGAATTTAGCTTTATCTTTAGACCCCAGTTTAGCTTCTGATTTGTCTCCAGATTTAGCTTTAGATTTAGCTTTAGCTCGCGCTTTTCGTATCAGCTTAATTTTAATCAAAAGCCCAGACCTGAAAAATATCATCAATTTAGGCTTTGCTTTAGATTTAGAGCGCAATTTCAACTTAGAGAAACCATTGCAGCAAGCCCTAGAAAAACTCAAACAAGAACTACCAGATTTAGAAATAGGTAAAGAGAAACTTCAATCTTGGTGGCATAGTTATGGTGCAGAATGGGTGAGCAAATTTAGAGCTTTACTAATTGAATACAGACAAATTGGTTATGAATGGCAGTTTACTCTTCAACAAGAACAATTACTGCGAAAATACTATGATAGTAACAAATTTATGATTAAGTGCCTGCAAAGCGATTGTCAAGTTAGTGGTGATCTGCGCCAAAAGATAGAAGATACAACTTTAAATCTCCCCTAAAAGAGTTTATAAAACAACAATTCCAGCTTGTAAAATTAACTAGTTGAAGTTAAGGAGCTAAAAATAGCTTAGACGAAAGTATTTATCAGTATATTCTTCATGAATTCAGGAACATTCCTGAATTTATAACCAGAGGAACATCTTTTTCCCATCAACTATTGATTAGTTAGAAATAATTTATCCTTAGTAAACTTAAAGAAATTATCTCAAAAAGATTCTTTTCCTGAGAATCCTTCTTTTGAGCGAAATAGTTTGAATTAAGCACAGCTAAACAGGAGTTATAATTATTAATGGTAAACATTAACAGAGTTGCTGTTGTTGGGGGAACTCACGGCAATGAATTTACTGGAGTATACTTAGTGAAAAAGTTTACTCATTTCCCTGAACTAATTCACAGAAAAAGTTTCCAAACCGAAGCAATATTGGCTAATCCTGGAGCTTTTCAAGCAGCAAGAAGGTATCTTGATAAAGACCTCAATCGCTGCTTTATTACACGAGATTTGCATAATCCTACTCTCCGTACCTACGAAGAAAAAAGGGCTAAAACCATTTATCAAACTATTGGTTTTCAAGGAAGTTCTCAAGCAGATTTCATCTTAGATTTACACAGTAGTAGCGCCAATATGGGATTGACAATTATCCTAGTCAATGACCATCCTTTCAATCTGAGGTTAGCTGCTTATTTAAGTCTCATCGAACCAACAGTCAAAATCTATTATTGGACAGAAAAAAAACAAGAAAATCCTTTCCTCAATTCTCTATGTGAACTAGGTTTTACTCTGGAATTAGGGCCGATTGCACCTAAAACCCTTAAAGCTACTATTTTTCAAAAAACAGAAAATCTCGTTTATCGTATTTTAGACTACCTGGATAAATATAACCAAGGTTTATTACCAACACCAGAGCAAGAGTTAACTATTTACCAGCATTTTAAAACTATTGATTATCCCAAAAATGAAGCAGGAGGAATTCGAGCAATGATTCATCCTCAACTGGAAAATAGAGATTATCAAAAGCTTCAACCAGGAGATCCTTTATTCCTAACTTTTGAGGGAGAAACAATCTTTTATCAAGATGAAGAGTCTGTTTGGCCACTTTTTATTAATGAGGTTGCTTACTATGAGAAAGAAATTGCCATGTGTCTTGCCAAAGAAACTAAAATCAAGATTCCTGAATACTCCAATTTTTGAGGAGTCTAACCTCTCTTTAAAAAAAAGACTAAACAGAAACACTAGTTTGCTCAAAAATTAACTTTCAGAAATTCTTTACATCCAGGTCATTACAACTAGATTTATCTCAAAGTTTGTCTTGCTGAAGCACTAACAAGATCAACAACAAAAGTAAGTATGATAAATACTATCAAAATAGTAACAACACTAGGATAATCGAAATTACTTAATTGCTCTGTTAACAACCTACCCAAACCTCCTGCCCCCACTAAGCCAACAATAACAGTGGCACGGATACAAACTTCCCAACGGTAAAGAATATAGGCAAGAAAGCGAGGTAAGGTTAGAGGTAAAATCCCATAGAGAAAAACTTGCCCTGATGTTGCCCCCAAAGCAGAAAGAGATTTTAGAGGGCGTTGATCCAGGTTTTCTATTACCTCTGCCATTAAACGTCCCAGGATACCTAAATTATGTAAACCAAGGGCGATCCCACCGGGTAAAATGCCTGGAAAAAAGCCAAAAAGAAAAATTAGAGCCCAAATGGGTTCGGGAACAGCCCTAGTTAAAAGTAAAATAAAGCGAGTAGTGATTAAGAGAAAAAGGGGTAATAGTTTGTTGCTTTTAACAGGGTTAAATACTCCTCCTGGCAAAAACAAATTATTAGCAGCAGTAAAAGAAAGTAAAATTCCTCCTGCGCCAGCTATAACTATTGCTAAAACTGACATAGCTAAGGTTTGTTGGGCTAGTTTCCAGAGGGAAGAGAATTGACTAAAATTAGGTGGGAAAGCATCTGTTACTATGGTAATCAGGTTATTAATTGTACGAGGCGAACAAAGTTGAGAAAAATCCGCTTTGATGTACCAAAAAGAAAAAATGATTAAGCTAACTGTACCAAGGATAGAGAAAATAGTTAAATAAGATTTTCTCTCCCTAAAATAGGAAGTTTGAGTCTTTTTGAAACTAAGAAAATGTAAATCTAAACGAGTTGGGGCATCCAAACTACGACGTAGCAGAGAACTCCATAAATCGACGCTACCAGTCAAAAGAATTAAAGCAATCAGGAAAGTCCACATTTGCTGGTAATTCAAAGCTTGCAGACTAAGCAAAATTTCATAACCCAGCCCCCCAGCCCCAATAATACCTAACACCGCAGCAGAACGAATAGAACATTCAAAACGGTAGAAAGCGTAGGAAAGGAGATTAAGGAAGGCTTGGGGAATTAAACTGTAAAGAAAAGCTGGTAAAGGGGCAACCCCACTACCCAACAAACTTTGTAAAGCTTGGGGTGATGTCTCATCTAAAATCTCTGCAAAAACTTTAGCTGTAATTGCGCCAAAAGGAAGGGCGATCGCCCCTATTGCCACTAAAGGATCTAGTCCGAAAATATTAACAAAAAATAAACCCCAGATTGCTTCATGAATTGAGCGAGGTATCGCTAAAATTCCTCTTACTAATAACCAAGGAGCGCTAGAATTATTAGGAAATAAACAATGCCACCAAACTTGAGAAGAAAACAAGCCCCCGATCATACCAATAAGTAAACTTAAAAAAGTTCCGCAGGTAGCAAAAGCTAAGGTGGTTAAAGTTGCGTTTAAAGTTAAACGGAGAAATTCAGGACTAATTTCTGGAGAAGTTGCGGCAGCAAGGAAGCGCAAAACTAAGGTAATGCCTCCAGTATTAATTAAATCCCCTTGAAAAACTCCTGCAACCTGTAATGACCAAAGCAGAGAAAGGAGCAAAATAAAGCTCCAAAAAGTATGCCAGTTAAGGAAGTAAAGCCGAAGGGAGTTCACGCATTTAAAATGTTTAATTTAGCATTGCTCTACTCTAGTCATTTTTGCAAGCTAGACTAATAATTGTACGGTGGGATCGCCCAAAACAATAATTGAAACAAAGAGTATAAAACCATGCGAATGCTACATACCATGATTAGGGTATGCAACTTAGAAGAATCGGTGAAATTCTATTGCGAAGTTTTGGGTATGAAATTACTTCGTCAAAAAGACTACCCTGGGGGCGAATTCACCTTAGCCTTTGTGGGTTATGGCGACGAATCGGAACATAGTGTCATTGAACTCACCCATAACTGGGGGGTAGATAGTTATGAAATTGGGGATGGTTTTGGTCATCTTGCCCTGGGGGTAGATAATATCTATGATACTTGCGCCCAAATTAGAGTGCGAGGAGGTAAAATCACTAGGGAACCAGGGCCAATGAAACATGGTTCAACGGTAATAGCCTTTGTTGAAGATCCTAATGGTTATAAGATTGAGCTAATTCAGTTAGGAACTCAAGGTTCTCAGCAAAAGAAAGAAACAGCTACTGCAAGTTAAGTCATAATTAACTAGCGCACCGTGGCAATAATAACTGATACTAGCAATTGATGAGATGGGAAAATCAAGGAAGTCAACCATTGCTTCCCATTAATTCATTAATTTTGCCTAACCTCTGTTGCCATCCCCATGCTTGAGATTTTCATTGCTGTCCTTATTGTTCTCTCAGGTTCGGCTATCTGTTCTTGTGCAGAAACTGCTTTACTATCTATATCTACAGTTAGAGTTCGCCAATTAGCCCAGTCTAAACAACCTGCTACCTTGGCGCTTTTAGCAATCCGGCAAAGGATAAATCGTCCCATAGCTACTATTGTCATCCTTAACAATACCTTCAATATTATTGGTAGTATTGTCATTGGCAGTTTAGCAACTCAAGAATTAGGAGATGCTTGGTTAGGGCTATTTTCGGCAGTATTAACCTTTTTAATTATTGTCTTTGCTGAAATAATTCCTAAAACTTTAGGAGAACGCTATGCTCACCATATCGCTCTTTTTGTAGCCATTCCTGTTAAAGGGTTAACTTTCCTCTTCACTCCCTTAGTTTGGTTAATGGAACAAGTAACCTCTCCTTTTGTTAAAGGAAAAAAACTACCCACCACCAACGAAGCAGAAATTCAATTCTTAGCCAGAATTGGTTATCAAGAAGGAGTAATTGAAGACGACGAAGCAGAAATGATTCAGCGTGTCTTTCAATTGAACGATCTTAATGCTGCTAATCTTATGACACCAAGGGTGATTGTTACCTATTTGCGAGGAGAATTAACTCTTATAGAGGCTAAAGATGAAATCTTAAATTCTCAGCACACTCGAATTATTGTGGTAGAAGATTCTTTAGACAGAGTAACTGGCGTAGCCTTAAAGCAAGACTTACTCGCTGCGATGGTAGAAGACAAAAGCGATCACCAAATTGCTAATTTAGTTCGTCCTGTCCATTATGTCCCAGAAACAGTTAGAGCAGACAAACTACTCAAAACCTTTCAATCTACCCATGAACATCTCTTTGTTGTTCTTGATGAGTATGGCGGAGTCTCAGGGGTTGTCACCCTAGAGGATGTATTGGAAGTACTTACCGGAGAGATAGTTGATGAAACAGATAGAATTATCGATCTCCAAGAAATTGCCCGCAAACGCAGAAAAAATATGTTGCAGTCTATGGGATTTGATCATGAAGATTAAGCAGAAGGAGTACCGAAAGAAGAACTCTGCTGCTTTTTGTCATTTCTTTCATCTTCTTCCCGACGGCCATCACCACGAGAATCACTCCTTTTTTGTTCACCTTGAGCAACAGTTTCTTTTTGAAGAGCCTCAAATTGCAAAGGCTTTTGGGGCTGAGATGCTGTTTGGTAATGACAATTTACCAAACCAGTAATTAATAAGCTTGTTAACAAAACCGAACCCTGAATTTGCATAGCGAATATTCTCATGAAAGCTTTGTTCACTAATGCAATCTTTTTTGCCCTTAATCCGTACAAAAAAGCATTAATGTGACAGTTCTTAAACTGATTACTCGGCAGACTTTTTAAGTCGTTAGATATACGGATAAGCTATTAATTAGCGCTGCCAAACCACTAAAATCACACCACAAACAATAAATCCTAGACCAACGAGACGACTTGTAGGAATAGTCTCGTGAAAAATAAAATACCCCAGTAAAACTGAAAAAATATAAATCAAGGAAGCTGAAGGCCCCACAACACTAAGCTTGACGCGGGTAAGCAACATAATATAAAAAATAGCTCCTAATCCATAGCAAACCAAACCAGTAACTAGTTCAGGGGTGGTAGCAATACCAAGAATATGACTAATTAGATTATTGGCAGTAACTTTTCCTAACTTAAGGGCCCCTAACTTTAAGAAAAACTGTCCTAAAGCACTAATTGATATTGATAACAGAAGGAGAACCAATTCTGGTGGTGTCATAAATTATTGCGAAATCAAGATAAGCAACTTTGGATTATATCTTAGTGTTTGCTTAGCTTCCGTTAATATACTGGTTTATGTGAATTGATTTTCTGGCGTTGCCAAACAGACTCTTCCTGGGAAGCGATGTTATTCTAGCCATTAACAACCACAAATAAGCTTCAGATGACCAAATCCTCTAACCTGTCCTGGTACTCAACTTTGTTGATGGGAACTGTCTTCCTAACCTTGGGAATAAGCATCAAACCGACTCAAGCACAAAGTAGCTATGCACCTATTCCTATACCTCAAAGCAACGAAATTTCTGATCGGCTTTCAGAATCAGACATTCCTACAGGTGATGGCGGTTTTTTCCGAGATTATTTAGTAAATTTACAGAAAGGAGATCAAGTAGCTATAGACCTTCTTTCTGAAGAGTTTGATACAGTGATCACCTTAATCGCTGATGATGGTTCTGCGGTAGGAGAAAATGATGATGGTCCCGATGGCAGTACTAATTCTCTGTTGTTTTCCAGAATTGCAGAAACAGGTAAATATGTCGTTCGGGTTAAAGCCTTTGGAGAGACTGGAGGCGGTACATTTTCCCTTAAAGTAACCCGTTTGCGACCTACAGGTGGTGCAGCAACTTGTGATTGTGAGTAGTTGGGGATGTTTATAATACTATAGTTAGAAAGCACAGTAATAATGCTTCTGTCCATTCTACCACCGCACCATAGGTATCCCCTGTATGACCTCCTAGTTGACGATTAAACCAGGCAGCTACAGTTATAGTAGTTACAGCCCCACCTAGTATCATTGCTAAAGGTAGCTGCCACCCTTGGGGATGAAAGTAAAGGGGAGTACTGCTCAAGGCAATTAAGGTAAGCAAACCTAAAAGTAAGTCTTGGGGTAGTTGTATCGACTCTTTGTGAAATGCACCTTTACCTTCCGGTTTCAAATAATCATAGTATGCGATCGCCCAAACTTGTCCCCAACGTCCCCACCCAGCACAAAACATTAAAGCTAACCAGCGGTAGTTGGTTAGTTCGCTTAAAGCAGCAGTTTTTAAGAGTAGAACCATGACTGCTGCTATTACCCCAAAAGCACCTGTGCGACTATCCTGCATCACTTCTAGTCGGCGTTCTGGTTCCAATACTCCCAAGCCATCAGCACTATCAATAGCCCCATCTAGGTGCAAGCCTCCGGTGATGATAATCCAAATTCCGACAATTAAAGCACTGCGGGTTAACCCTGGCATAGCTAATTGCTCTAAACCAAGATCCACTAACCCTAAAAAACCACCAATCATAATACCAATCAGAGGAGCAAAACGGGCTACCCTTTGCCATTCTAATTTCCACTGAGCAGGTAAAGGTAGATAAGTATAAAAAACGATCCCTCCTAAAAATGACTTGAAGACGGATTTGCTTGATTTTACGGATTCATGATGCATAAATTGCTTCATTCTTAATCGAAAATTTAATGAACCGCAGAAATTTATGGCAACAGCGGCTAAATCTTGGGCTAAGATCGTCTAGTAGTCTGGCTTAATTAAACAGCAGACCATCCAAAAGCATCACAGGCTTTTCCCTATGAGTCAAGAACAATCCATACACCAATTACCAGCCCCTTGTATTATTGATAACGGCATTGTTGTTAATAAGGACGATATGCACCGCCTCCTAACCAATCTAGGTCGCGTCAAGTATATTCACACTTTAGAAGAGAAATTACAAGTTGAAGATGAGGGTTTTGTAGTCGAGGTTTTCGGCGATCCTCACCAATCTACCTTAATTGTTAATGGTTCTCTTCACCTGAATGTACAGAGTTTTGATTATTTACAATTGCATCGTTCTGAAAATAGAGAAGCTTATTTTGATTTAATTCAAGATAATCGCCAGTTGCGACTAATTCCTCTGTCTAACCCCTTAGAAGAGCAAGTTAACAAAAATTTGGATGTAGACGCTTTAGAAGCAATGGTAGCTCAAGTTCTCTCTGCTAAATGGGATGTACAAATTGATGAGGATGATTGCCCTTTTTAGGACTTTAAAATTAATGATGATTATTATGGCAACTTAATTAGTGGGATTTTCTTTTCAGCATCAAGGACAATGTGGTCAAACCCAAGCTAGGGCTGGAGTGTTGCATACGCCTCATGGCAACATGGAAACCCCTAAATTTATGCCTGTGGGAACTTTAGGGACGGTTAAAGGGTTAACTCCGGCCCAATTAGAAGATTGTCAGGCCCAAACTATCCTAGCTAATACTTACCACCTACATCTGCAACCAGGAGAAAAAATTGTTGCCGCAGCGGGAGGACTCCATAACTTTATGGGTTGGCAGCAACCAATTTTAACGGATTCTGGTGGCTTCCAAGTATTTAGTTTGAGCAAACTACGGAAAATAACTGAACAAGGAGTTGAATTTCGCTCTCCTAGAGATGGCAGAATAATTAACTTTACACCAGAGGTTTCTATTCAGATTCAGAATACCCTAGGTGCAGATATTATCATGGCTTTCGATGAATGTCCTCCTTACCCTGCTCAGTATTCTGATGTGGTTGCGGCCACTGAACGTACCTACCGTTGGTTAAAGCGTTCTATCCAAGCCCACCAACGCCCTCAACAACAGGCTTTGTTCGCCATTGTCCAAGGAGGGATTTATACTGATTTACGCCAAAAAGCGGCGCAGGATTTAGCAGCCCTAGACCTTCCTGGTTACGCCATAGGAGGAGTAAGTGTAGGAGAACCCCCTGAACTAATCAATCAGATTGTACGCTCAACTGCGCCTCTTTTACCCCCTCATAAGCCGAGATATTTAATGGGAGTAGGGACATATCGAGAAATGGTTCAGGGGATTGCCTCCGGAATTGATATGTTTGATTGCGTTATTCCCACCAGATTAGGCCGTCATGGTGCAGCTTTGGTAAGGGGGGAACGTTGGAACCTCAAAAATGCTCGCTTTCGAGAAGATTTTACCCCCCTAGACTCTCTTTGTAGCTGTTACACTTGCCAAACTTTCTCCCGTGCTTACCTGAATCATTTAGTGCGATCGCGGGAAATGTTAGGTTATATTTTACTTTCTTTGCATAACGTTAGAGAATTAATTCGCTTCACTGAAGATATCAGAAGAGCAATAATTGCTGATCGATTTGTCGAGGATTTTGGTGAGTGGCTGACGGATAAGTAATAAGTGATAATACTTGTTTAAGTTATTAATAACCGACTACCAACTCATGTTAAAATTCCCCTTAAATATGATTAAAACTTGTTTTGGAAAGGTAAAAAAATAATATGGAAGTAGTGATGTTGTTAGCGAAATTACCGGAAGCTTATTCTCTTTTCGATCCTTTAGTGGATGTTTTACCGATCATTCCCCTCTTTTTTCTTTTACTTGCCTTTGTTTGGCAAGCAGCGGTTGGATTCAAGTAAATGTCTAACCACTCAGTTGTTTGAGGAGTTGGGGGTAGGAGATTAACTTGAGGAATTAACCAAACTTTGTATTGTTTTTAAGCTGCGATCGCAATCACAAAGTGTTTTTTCCTCAAGAGACTGGCACAGAAAGAAAATATCCGCCAGAATCTCGAATTAGGGGTTAAACCGCAACTCCCTAATGTAACTCTCCTTCCACCATCACCTCACCAATTTTGGCATTATCCTTAAATTTATTGGTTTCGTAATATGCCCCCCCTGAAGATTGGGGATAAACCCCAACAAAGCCTTTTGCTCCTAGATTGCCATTGGTTCTAAAAGTTATTTTTTGGTCAGCCGTTTCAGCAAACTTAACAAATTCCCTAGCTTCGTAATCTGTGTTGTAGCTTAAGGTTGCTTGCCCATAAACAGATTCAGCTTTTTTAATCAGAGTACCTGGCCCTACCCCTTCTGCTGTACGAAACTGGGGGTTATCTGTAAGCAAAATTTGGATCGGGTCTTGATCCTCTAATTGATCAAAGTTGAAGTAAAGAATGTAATAAAGAGTCTCGCTACCTTTTTTAACTGCGATCGCATCTAAATCCACCATGAAAGAAGGTAAAGTTTCAAAAGTTACCTCATCACCCAATTTCTCTTTAAGTTCACCCAACGTCATACCAATTTGGGCTTCACCAATTCCTTGTTCAGAAAGAGCAAATTCTTCTGAAGCGGGGGCTTTTAGAGGTTGAGAAGTTGTTGGTGATTTTTCTTCTGCTTGGGACTCTGATTCTGTAGTAGTGTCTTGGTCTACAGAATTTGGTTCAACTTCAGCTTGAGGATTACATCCTGTGAGAATGAGCAGTAATATTGCTAAAAAATAGACTAATTTCATAGTTAAATTTATTGGTAATTGATATTTCTACTTTCCCTTACTGGTTTAAATTTAAGTTCAATTAGAAAAAATAGAAACAACAAAAAGGGATAATTTGTGACAATTACCCCTGTGAAATTCAGTATGACATTTTTGAGTGGATGTGGAGGAAGATTTAGCTAAGGATGAAATAGTGGAGATTATTAAGGTAGTGATAGTAGGGAAGGCTACAGGATTGGCGACGTTCGTGATAGCGGCTTTGATGGCGGTGGTTTTGCCGATTAGTTTCCCTAGTCAGTTGCTCACAATCTGAACAGGTAAGCTGTAGCTTGAAGCTTTGTTGATTGTTCATTGCTTAATTCTTGACACCCAAAAGTTATCTTAACTTTCAGTATTGAATAACCAGATTTGCGATCGCGTTTGTGTTTTGTTTGCTTTGTGTATAAATTGGGTATGCTTTACATTGAAAATTGACAAATTACTAATCGGGCTTACCAAACCTAAATTGTGGTCCAAAAGCAAGTAATACTAAATGTCCGACTAAGATTAATAAATCTCTTTCCAATCCGGCTACTTTTTTAACATCTCCTAAAAAAGCAGGAAGTTGAACAGTAGCGATCGCCCCAGCAATAATAAATAACAAAACTAAATTAGCAATTGCCCAAAAACGACCAAATAAAAGCAAGACACTGGCAATCACCTCAACAATACCTGTAATTGGTCCCAGGAAACCAGGTAGCCCAAAACCAACGAATTTTTCCATGGCTACATCCCAAAAAATAGCTTTTGGCAAACCGTGATAAAGAAAAATTAATACCAATGTGATACGCACTATCCAAAGGGCATAAAACTGAAACTTGTTGTTAGCAAAAGAAATATTCATAAACTTTAACTCCTTGATTTATTAAAGAGACTGATAACTTTTCATAACCGAAATACCTTGTGGTTGCAGAGTATCAGGCTGGTTTTCTATGGTGACTAAAACTGATTTAGCGTTGGTTAAACTATCTGGCGATAATTCTATGTGAACTGTTCCTTCTTCGTCGGGTTTAAAGTTGATACAGCCAACTTTTTTATTTGGAGAGACAGCCCACAAACGATAAACTTGGTTGCCTGGTAAAGAGTCTAAGTTTTGGAGAGTAAGGACAGCTTTTTGTTGTTCAGGGACAATAAATAAGCTTCCTGATGCCCCTTGCAACCTATTAATTCCCCTTAAAGCCACCAAACTATTATTAGGTTGGCGTAATAAGGTAATGAGTTCCTTTTGCTGTTGCAACTTTTCTTGGTTAAAAGCAAGTTGTTGGCGCAAGTAATAATCATCAATGCCTAAACAAATAGCCCCTAAAGTAGCGAAGGCTGCAACCAGCCACCCCCAACCTTGCAAGGTAAAACTAAAACCAGCTTTCGAGGAAAATTGTTGCCTTTGGGCTGTGGCTAGAATAAGTTCCCGTAATTCTGGGCTAGGTGTTTGACTTGGTAAGCCATAAGGCACTAAAGCTAAGGTTTCTTGCAGTTGTTCAATTTGTTCTAGTAACTCAGGATTATTGGCTAGTTGTTGTTTTAACCAAGTACATTCTGCTTCATCCAAATCTCCTAAAACATAGCCAGCCAATAACTCTTCTAGGTTGTCAAACTCAGGAGTATCATTCATCCCTCTATTCCTGCCCCAACTCTTGTAGGGCTTGTCGCAGTTTTAGCAGCCCTCGGCGACATCGAGTTTTGACTGTTCCTAAAGGTAGATTTAGATGTTGAGCAATTTGAGAGTGACTTAATCCTTCATAATAAGAAAGTTCTAAAACTTGGCGTTGAGGTGCTGATAGTTGTTGGAGTGCTTTTCTTACTTGGTAGGTTCTTTCCTCTGTTGACACTTTTTCTAGAGGATGGCAGGAACTGTTAGTAGCTGTAAGATCATTCATTTTGCCTCTGTTTTGTAAAAGTTTCCACCAGGAATTTCTACTACGGAGACGGTCAATAGCCCGCGAACGGGTTAACATCATTAAGTAATTGTAAAAAGAGCCACGTTGCTGCTGATAATTAGGATGTGCCTGTAAACTAAGAAAGACTTCTTGGGTTAAATCTTCTGCTTCTGGAGGATTATTTAACATCCGTTGAGCCAAGCGGTAAACCAACAAGCCATAGCGGTCGTATAATATCCCTAGAGCAAAGGTATTTCCCTGTTTGAAAGCAGCAAAAACATCTTCGTCTGTATAAGAGGCAAGCTGAACTCTTGGCTCAAAAGAATAGGTTATCAAAGGATCACGACGCACTGAATTCATAATTAGAAAGCAAAAGGCAAAGACAATTTAGCAATAGGCATTGTGAATAATAGGCAAGAGGTTAGGTAAAATTTTTCTGCTTACTTGGTATACGGAGGTGATGCTCATTTGGATTCATTTACAATCTGAAAGTGATGAAAATTCTTTTATAAGCAAGGAGTTAAACCTGTGGTCAAAACCAGGTCAACGATGTTACCCATCGGGACAAAAGCCCCCGAATTCAACCTTCCAGATACAGTTTCTGGTCAAACCATTTCTTTAGCTAATTTTGCTGATAGCAAAGCTTTGTTGGTGATGTTTGTTTGCCAACATTGCCCTTTTGTCAAGCGTGTTAAGACAGAATTTACAAGGTTAGGTAAAGACTATGTAAGCAAGGGAGTGGGGATTGTTGCTATTAGCGCGAATGATGTGGAAAAGCACCCCGATGATTCTCCAGAAAACCTTAAAGCCATGGCAGAAGAATTAGGTTTTAATTTTCCTTTTTGCTACGACGAAACCCAGGAAGTGGCAAAAAGTTATACAGCCGCTTGTACGCCAGATTTTTTCCTTTTTGATGGCGATCGCAAGTTGGTTTATCGAGGTCAACTTGATGATAGTATCCTTGACGAAAGCTTACCAGTGACAGGTAAAGATTTACGCTCAGCTATTGATCAGGTTTTAGCCGGAAAAGAAATTACTCTAGAACAAAAACCCAGCCTCGGTTGTAACATCAAATGGAAGCCAGGAAATGAGCCAGCTTATTTTTAAATGACAGCTTTTGTCTAACAGCTTAGTAATTAGTAAATGACACTGTACGATAATTTTATTGAACAGTTAATGCAACAGCCTGAACTGAATGTAGCTGAGGAAATTTGTAAGCTGGTTGAAAATAAGATTGAGGTGGGCGATCGCCTTAAGTTCCAACAAGTAGATAAACTCAAAGAATGGTTGGATAGCTTTCGCCCTTTTTCTCCAATTCTTGTGGCAGAATTGAAAAAAATTTATGATGTTCAATTTACTTACAATTCCAACGCTATTGAAGGTAATACTTTAACCCAAAGTGAAACAGAATTAGTCTTATCAAAAGGAATTACTATTGGTGGGAAAACCTTACAAGAACATTTAGAAGTTGTAGGACATCAAGATGCTATTAATTATATTGAAACCTTAGCGAGAAAAGATAGTCTTGTGGGAGAGTGGGAAATAAAGCAAATTCATAATTTAATTTTAAGAGCGATCGCTCCTGAAGAAGCAGGCAAGTACAGACAACTTGATGTTAAAGCAGCAGGAACTAGTTATGTTTATCCCGCTCATTATTTGTTACCACAGTTAATGACAGAATTTGTTAGCTGGCTGAATTCAGAAGCAAAACAAACATTGCATCCTATTGAGTATGCAACCCTAGCTCATTTTCGCTTTGTTTCTATTCACCCTTTTCGAGATGGTAATGGCAGAACGGCAAGATTATTAATGAATCTTCTTTTACTGCAAACTGGATATCCTGTTGTAGTTATTTCTAATCAAATTCGTCATGAATATATTAATGCGGTTGCCCATGGACAACAAAATAAACAGGATATTAAGCTACTTTTAAATATCATTCTTGATGCCACCTATAAATCTTTGGTAGAAACTTTAACAATTGTGGCAACTGCCAGAGATAGTAGAGGTAAAGGAGAGAATTTTCATGAAGAAATGATAGGCTTTCTAAAGGTAAGAAATTAAGTTTTGAAAAGCTGATTACCGAGTTTAATAATGAAACTAACTTTATCAATTATGAAAGGAAAACCACTTTTACTTTTACTCGGATTACTAACCCTTAGTAGCATTAATGTACCTGCATTAAGTCAAGCCAACCCCACCGCAGGAATTCAACGCCCTGTATTACGAATAGGAAGCCAGGGAGACTACGTATCTCAAGTACAAGCGGCCCTAAAATTATTGGGTTACTACACCGGAGAAGTTAGTGGGATTTATAATGAAAGCACCGTAATTGCTGTTTCTCGCTTTCAAGAAGCTGCTAAACTGAATGTTGATGGTATTGTTGGTTTAGCGACTTGGATAAGCCTCTTTCCTGTCACTCCGCCCCAAAATAGCACAGCTACAATTCCTAGCAATAACCCAACTGCCACAGCCACCACTTTACCGATTTTAAGGGAAGGGATGCAGGGAGAAGCCGTAGTCAAATTGCAAAAAAGATTGATAGCACTAGGTTTACTCTCAGGAAGTGCCGATGGCTCTTTTGGACAACAAACTTTAGCTGCTGTTCAAGCGGCCCAAGCAAGTTTTAATTTAGCAGTAGATGGGGTTGTGGGGGCGGCAACTTGGAGAGCATTATTAAAATAAATCACTTTTAGTTGTCCTTCCTCACAACACAATTACGCCCTTGCTCCTTCGCCTCATAAAGCGCTTCATCAGCCCTAGTAATTGACTGTTGTGGCTCTAGGCTGAGATTAGGTACAATTTGAGCAATACCAATACTCAAAGTAACATAATTACTTACTGAAGATTGAGCATGGGCAATCTTGAGCTTCTGCAACTCACAACGTAAATTTTCAGCCACCTTCTCTGCCCCTTCAGCATTGGTATTAGGCAAAATAATTGCAAACTCTTCTCCACCATAACGAGCAACCAAATCAGCAGGGCGATTAACGGCACGAGTCATTGCTTTAGCTAGTTGCTTAAGGCATTCATCCCCTGCTTGATGACCATAGGTATCGTTATAAAGTTTAAAGTAATCTACATCGCATAATAGCAAAGCTAGGGGCTGTTTTTCCCTAGCTAACCTTTGCCATTCCGAATTTAGATACTCATCAAACTGACGACGATTTGCTACTTGAGTCAAACCATCTAGGGTTGCTAAACGGTGTAATTGCTTATTGGCCTCTTCTAACTGCTGATATAATTGCCCTTGATGGATGGCGATCGCCACTTGAGTTGCTAATTGTTTAAGCAATTTTATATCCGTAGACTGCCAAACTCTAGGGCTACGACAATGGTGAGCAATCATTAATCCCCATAATTGTTCTCCGTTTAAGATCGGTACTACCAAATTAGCTTTAACTTGAAAACTAGCTAACATTTCTAGATAGCAAGGGTCAATACCCGCTTCTTGAACATTATTAATGGTAGCTATTTTTCCTTGGCGATAGAGAGGAACAGATTTTGCCCGGAAACAAGGATCATCAATGCTTGCTCCTAACATTGATATCCAGGGGCTTTCCACCGATTCAACGGCTACCTTGCCATCCCAATCAGAAGAAAATTCGTAAAGAATAACCCGATCCGTTTGCAAAAATTCTCTGATTTGCGTGACTGTAATGTTGAGAATTTCCCCTAAATTTAAAGAAGAGAGGATTTGCTGAGCAATTTTAGCAATTAACTGTTCTCTGTTTGCTTGTTGAACAATTATTTCTAATTGTTGGTTGGAGGTGTTAAGTTGTTCGTAAGTTTGTTGAGAAGTAAATTGCTCTTTGCTTTCATTGTTTATAGGTACACTTTTGCGTAGATATTCCTGAGCTTTGTGAGCTGGTAAAGGTTCACTAAAAAGATAACCTTGCACTAAATCACAATTGAGGGAACGCAGAAATTCCAACTGTTGAAGGTTTTCCACCCCTTCAGCAATCACTCGCAAGTTTAGCTTTTGCCCTAATGTTACTACTGCTCTAATAATTGCTGCATCTGTTTTATCAGCAATGGAATCTTTCACGAAACACTGATCGATTTTCAAAGTATTGAGGGGAAAATACTTCACTGAGTTAAGGGAAGAATAGCCAACACCAAAATCATCAATAGCAATTTGCATACCCATTTGTCGCAGTTGATGCAAGGTGCGAGTTGTAAACTCTACATCTTGCATAGCAGTTGTTTCGGTAATCTCAATTTCTAAATAGGCAGGATTCATACCTGTTTCAACTAAGATAGCGACCAAATCATCAACTAAAGCAGGTTGATTAAACTGGCGGGCGGATAAATTAACAGCAACTCTGATGTTACCAAAGCCTTCTTTTTGCCAATGTACCTGTTGCTGACAAGCTTCTTTAATAACCCATTCTCCTAATTCACAAATTAAATCAGTTTCTTCAGCAAAAGGAATAAATTGATTAGGAGAGACAAAGCCCCGCACAGGATGCTGCCAGCGAATTAAAGCTTCCATAGCCACAGCTTGACCTGTTTTAAGATCAATTTGGGGTTGATAATAGAGAATAAATTCGTTTTTTAGTAAAGAAGAGCGTAAATCTGCTTCAATACTGAGGGAATTGAGGGGAGGGTGAAGAGAAGGAGAGTACATTTGGTAAGTATTTTTTCCTTGCTGCTTAGCACTATACATGGCAGCTTCTGCATTCAAGAGTATAGTTTCGACATCAGAGCCATCGTAGGGGGCAAGGGCAACACCCAAACTTGCTGTTATATAAACCGGTTGCTCTCCCAAAGAAAAAGGCTTGCTTAAGCAAGCTTGAATTTGCTGGGTTTTTGTTTCTATTACCTCTCCCGTAGCACCTTTAATATTCCGTAGCAAGAAAACAAACTCATCTGCTGCCCAATGAGCCATCACATCTTCTTCTTCTAGGGTTTGCTGCAATCTTTTAGCTACTAGCTGTAATAGTTTATCCCCGAAAGCATGGCCGAGGGCTTTATTTACCTGCTTAAATCTATCTAAATCCAAAAACATCACCACCATCAATTCCCCTGTACGATTAGCGTTTAACAAAGCCAGGGAAAGTTGTTTGCTGAATAGTTGGCGATTAGGTAAAAGAGTCAAAGAATCTCGCTCAGCTTGAAGCTTTAAGGTTGATTCTAATTGCTGCTGACGGTTGGTTGTATAAATACGCTCAGCAATTAGTCTTGCCAATTGTAAATGGTTGTCACTCCAAGGTTGAGACTGATTTTTCTTGATTTCTTTCCAAGGTAAAAAGGATTGGCGGGGGCGGTGGTTGGGTGCAGAGTTTTGATTGCCAGCCCAAATTATTTCTGTATCGTATCCTGGACGGAAAATACTCAGATAGCCTGTATTTTCTGAATTATTTTGCAAAGAAATGATTAAAATTGATTGGATAGAAGTTGCGGCAAAAGACTGGTAGAAAGAAGTAAGCTGAGGAACAATTTGAGAGCTTGAATCCAATACATAGTAAGGAAAATGCTCCGCTTGCTTAGAGACATTTTGCAGACAATCAACAACTAAATAATTCCAATCAGAGGTTTTTTCTAATTGGTCAATCTCTGGTTGCTCTCCAGAAGTATAACTCTGTTCTGCTTGTTTGAATTCATCTACTAGATATAACCTGCCTCCACAGCCATCTAAGGCAGAGACGGTAAAATCTAACACCATTTGCCAAGTTTCTTGGGATGGTGAAGTTGCCAAAAAACTACTAACTTGAGCAATAATAGCTTCCTGACTTGCTAAGGCACGAGATTGAGCTTCCAATCTTTCTCCTGCAATTACTAAAGATAAACGTTCTAAAAGTAGCTCGATTTCTGAGAAAAGAGCTTCTTGCCACTGTCGAGGAGAGCGATGGTGAATAGCTAACAACCCCCAAAGTTCTCTACCATCAAAAATAGGCAAGGTAGCCGATGATTTTATGCCTAAGCTGTGTAAGTATTCTAAATGACAGGGATCAACAGAATGATAACTTTGCTGAAGATTTACTCCCGTCGATTCTGTTTTTGAGCGAGCTAAGGCAGTATCAACTATAACTCTTCCCCTAGAAGCTATTAATTTGTCACGGGCTGAGGGAGGTATATCTTCAGCAGGAAAGTGTAAGCCCAGCAAGGAAGGCAATTTGTTGTCCCGTATCGATTCAGCAATAACTATCCCTGTCCCATCAGCCTCAAAGCGATAAATCTTAACCCGATCTACTTCTAATAAAGAGTTAACTTCTTCAACAATAAGGTCAAGTATTTCTTGTAAAGAACTTGGTTTTTTGAGAATATTATTCAAACTTCTAGAGGGGAACATAGAGAGCTATCGAGGAATCTCACTAACTGGGTTAAATATAGCTATTTCACTTATATTAACAACTATTAAGAACATTTTATTTCCTCTTTGGGGTAGACATTATGTTCTCCTTTAGGCTTAATATAGACTCTGCTCTTATGGGCAAGATTTATTTTTTCTCAAAAAAATTACCTTGGTTATATGTTTGTCAAAAAACTTAGTTAAATGTTATTAATTAAGCAACAATTGTCTTGTTATCACCAGGTTGTCTACTAAGGTCAAAAAAATCGAGATTGACTGACAGATGACAAACCTTAACCATAAGCAGAGATTAAAAAGATTAAGTAAGAGTCTATTAGAGAATAGCTGTCAAATAATTCAGGTGCATGAGCCAAATTTTACCCGTACTTTTTATGGATATCTTTTCGATATTCATCCTGAATTAAAGCCCCTATCCACTCATACTAACTTAAGCAAACAAGAAAGCCTACTCTTAGATTTCTTAGCTTTTTTCACTCAAAACCTATCAAATCCGGATCTTTTGATAGCTCATTTGAAAGGGCTAGGAGCAAGACACGTCAAATATGGAGTTAGACCAGAATATTATCCTCTTTTCGGCTCTGCTTTACTCAATACTTTTACCCAGTATTTCAAGAAAAACTGGACAGAAGAATTAGACCAAGCCTGGCTAGATGCTTATCACGCTATTACTGCTTTAATGCTGGCAGGAGCCGAGTATGATCCTGAAGTTTTACTTATCAAAAAAAACTCTAAAGAAATTTCAGAAAAACAATCTTATTCTCCAGAAGAGCTTATTCAAATCAGCTTTTCAGAACTCAAGCCTTCCTTACAAGAATTTGTACGTGTTTTCTATAAAAATCTTTTCGTAAGCTATCCCGAAATAACTATTTTGTTTACTAATACTTTTATGATTAAACAAGAAAAAGTATTAATTACTTCTCTATGTTTTGTGGTTAAAAACCTTACTAAACCTGAACTACTTGAAGCTAAATTGAAGGGACTAGGAGCAAGACATATCAAGTATAGAGTATTACCAGAATACTATCCACTTTTTAGTCATATTTTACTAAAGACTTTGGCTCAGTACTTAAAAGGAAACTGGACAGTAGAAGTAGAAAGAGCCTGGTTAGATTCTTATAATCTCATTACTTCTCTAATGCTACAAGAAAAGGAATAACTCGTTTCTAATTCAAATAAGTTGTACTAGTAGGATGGTTGTATAAAGGAGCAAGTAACCAAGAAACCAGAGAACGCTCTTTGTAATCTACGGTTAAATAAGCTTTACTAATATTAATTGTTGTTTCTGATTTCTTAGCACTACTTAAATTAGCACCTCGTAAATCAGTACCAGTTAAATCAGCACCGCTCAAATCAGCACCAGTTAAATCAGCACCAGTTAAATCAGCACCGCTCAAATCAACCCCTCGTAAATCAGCACTCCTTAAATTCGCTCCCCTCAGATCCGCTTCACTCAAATCTGCCGCAGTAAATTCTGCATAACTTAAATTAGCACGACTCAAATTAGCACCACTCAAATTAGCCCCTTCAAAAATAGCTAGCTTGAGATTAGCTTGGCAAAAATTAATTCTTCTTAAGTTAAGCCAACTAAAGTTTTCATCACTAAAATTGAGTTGCTTAAAATCATATTCTCCGGCAGAATATCGCTGTAACAGCTCTGGAAGAGAAATTTTTTTCAAGTTATTTTTAGTAGCAGCACCTTCTTGTAGAAACACCATAAAAACTTCCAGTTAATTTGAGGGTTTGTTTATTTTCTCAGTATGGAAGATAAAGATTCGCGATCACGTTCGCGTTGATGTATAACTTGTTTCAAACAACTTCTAGCTCATCCAAACTAGCGATCGCTACATCAGCTTTGTCTAAACAAGCAGTTTGAGCCTCTCCCCAACAAATCCCAATAGTCCCTGCTGCTCCTGCCTTAGAAGCCATTTCAATATCTCCTGCTGAATCTCCTATCATTAAAGTTTGTGCTGCTTCTACCCCCAAAGCATCACAAGCTTGTAAAAATAGAGCAGGATCTGGCTTGCTTAGCCCCTGGGTTTCCACTCCCATACCCAGTTGAATATAAGCAGAAAGTTGGTGACGTTCTATAAAAGCTTTTACCCCAGCAGTAGAATCAGCAGAGAGAATTGCCAATTTTAAATTAGCTTCAGCCAGAAACTTCAACACTTCCAAGCTACCAGCAAACAGAGGAGAAGTATCTGTATTTCCTTTGAGGTAGCGCTCTGCTTCTTCAAAAGCAGAATGAGCAATTTCTAAAGATTCAAACCACCCTCTCCCCGTTTCAGCAATATAAGCTGCTGTCGCAATTTCATTGTCTCTGCGACTTCCCACCGCCATCAAACCAGTAGGATCTAGTTGAGCATCCAAAATACCAAAAGCCATTAGTAAAGGCTCCCCAATACCAGGAATTTGAGCATCAACCATGCGCGCTCTTCTCTGCCCTAATTCTCGCAAAAAGTTTTGAGAATTTTCTAAAGTCCCATCTTTGTCAAAGATAATGGCTTTGATGTTAGTAAATGTCACATCCTGACAGCGAATAGTTGTCATTTTAATTTTCCTTGCTAAATTTTATCAACACAAAAAAAAGAGGGTTTTCCCTCTTTTTAGATAAGATTGGATATTTCTATGGTTGCAAAGCATTGAGCTTAACACCCTAATTGCAGAAATATCCCCAAAGCTAATTGTTGTTACTCTTCCACTGCTACAACAGCTTCTTCAGTTGAACTTTCTCCAGACTCAGAATCAGACTCAGAATCATTGTTATCTGCAACTGCTTCTGGTTCTGCAACTGCCTCTGGCTCTGCAACTGCCTCTGGTTCCGCAACTACCTCTGGCTCTGCAACTGCTTCTGGCTCTATGGTTTCCTCCGGTTCTACAACTGCCTCTGGTTCTGAACTTTGAAGCATTTTTTGACGATATTTTTCTGCCATTTCCTCAGCTTTCTCAAAAACCAAGTTCGGGTTTTTGAGCATATCACCAGGTTCTGGCTCTAGCTGCTTGGTAGAAAGAGAAATTCTGCCCCTTTCTGCATCTAGATCAATAATCATCACCTTCAATTCATCATTGACACCAAAGACACTATGGGGAGTATCGATATGATCGTGGGATATTTCTGAGATGTGTAACAAGCCGCTGACACCACCAATATCGATGAAAGCTCCGTAGGGTTTGATTCCTCGTACAGAACCAATCACAACTTCCCCTACTTGCAAACCATTCATCTTCCTTTCTACTAAGGCGCGACGATGGCTAAGAACTAAACGATTACGATCTTCATCCACTTCCAAGAATTTAAGAGGTAGTTCCTGGGCGACTAAATCTTCTTTCGGCTGTCGCGTGCTGATGTGAGAGCCAGGAATAAAGCCTCGTAATCCTTCAATACGTACTAAGGCTCCTCCTCTATTCGTAGCGAATACGGCTGAGCGTACTGTAGCATCTTCATTTTGGAGTTGACGTACTCGCTCCCAAGCTCGCATATATTCTATGCGGCGAATAGAGAGAGTTAACTGCCCATCTTCATTCTCATCAGTTAGAATAAAGAATTCCCTCGTCTCATCAGATTGCAAGACTTCATTGGGATCGTCAACTCGGTTAATTGACATCTCTTGAATGGGAATGTAGGCAGCAGTTTTCGCACCAATGTCAATCAAAGCGCCCCTTGGTTCCATACTAAATACGGTTCCAGCGACAATATCTCCCGGACTAAAGTGATAGTCATATTTGTCTAAAAGGGCGGCAAAATCCTCATGAGTAAAACCAATATCTTTATTAACAGTTGTTTGCTGACTGACCATGTGCGTTCAAATTCCTAGTTGTTATCTCCGTAGTTACTTTGTCTTGATTGCGATGTACGCTCAACCTTTCTTAAATAAGACCTGCACCTATCACTCTCATTATGCCTTTAGTTTTGGAATTCTTGGTTAAGAAGAGTTTCCTACACGAACCGGACTTAGCAGCCTTAGTTGGCAGTTGTTTCGGCAATGCTTCTTAACTCTATGGTAGAGCGCCGAAGAGGGCAAAGCTTGTACCTCTTTCAAATGGTTTGATTCTTAAGTTTTTGCTTTGCTGTTACTACACTAACTAGAAAGGATAGTTTAAACTATATCTTTAACTAAGGTAGCTCCAGTATCTAACGAGCCAAAATTAAATATTTGCTATTCACCACAAAACAACATCCCTCCCTAGAGATTTTGTGAGAATTACTTCGGCTAATAATTTAGACCTAAGCTCAAGTATTTTTTCAAGGCAGGATGCAGGATTAGATATTTTTAGCAAAAAATTGTGAACCAACCAAGGACACAGAGTTACCATTGTAACTTAAAAGTAGCTACAAAATAACTAATCTTTGAGGTAAAAATTCAATCTTAGCCCTTAAGAAGATGTCATCATTGAATTAGAAAGATCACTATTTGCTGTTTCTGATGAGGTGGAGTGCCAACTTTCTGATGTATCATTAGCTTCATTCTTGAGTTGATTTAATGTTTCGACGAAATCTTTGATGCCTTGAAATTGGCGATATACTGAAGCGAAACGTACATAAGCAACTTCATTTTCTTGGCTTAGGTACTTAAGTACTAATTCACCAATTTCATAACTAGCAATTTCCCTTCCTGAGCGCTGTTGAATTTGAGTTTCAAGATCGTCAACTAGCTCTTCTATTTGTTGATGGGTAACAACAGTTTTTTCGCAAGCTCTAACAATTCCTCTCAAAAGCTTAGAACGAGCAAAAGATTCCTTGCTCCCATCTCGTTTATGCACTGTTATGGGTACAAACTCAATACGTTCGTAGGTAGTGAAACGATTTTTGCACAGCAGGCATTCCCGTCTTCGTCTTACACTTTGACCCCTTTCCGTAGAGCGAGATTCTAAGACGCGGCTATCTGTATGCTGGCAAGAAGGACACTGCATAATCGTAGTCCAGGAAAGGAAGAGGAAATAAATGTATTGGTAATCAAATACAAAAACCTGAGCCGCGCTGTTTTTTACTCCTTCTCTTTTTTGAGAACTAACAAAAAACTCCGGCTCAGGACCTTACAAAGGTCTATAAGGCTTAGCAATTCACCATCTTAATAGAAATGGGAAGCGCTTATTTCTCAATTCGGGGAGGTTCCCGAAAGGCGATCGCGAAGAAAAGTACCCCTAGCGCCAGGGTTAAAACTAGAATGTAAGCAACGCTTTCCATGATATATTTTCCTGATTGCTTTAATAAGATTCTATCAAGAAAAGGGATTGGTGGCACTAAAGAAGTTTTAAATACTTGCTCTAGCTAAACCAAACCCTTGTCATTGAAACCTTTTTAGGCGGTTTCTTTTACCCTAGTAGTTTTGTCACCAAGTTTTTGGAACAAACCCCATTCGACTTGTTCTTCGAGGTCTGCTTCAACACCAGCAAATACGTCGCGGAATAAAGTCCGAGAACCGTGCCAAAGGTGACCGAAGAAGAATAACAAGGCGAAGACGGCGTGGCCATAGGTGAACCACCCTCTTGGACTAGTACGGAATACACCGTCAGAGTTTAGGGTTTCCGTATCAAACTCGAATATTTCTCCTAATTGAGATTTACGAGCGAACTGTTTAACCACTTTGGGGTCTTTAAAAGTTTGACCGGATAAAGAGCCACCAGCCAAAGACACTGTTACACCAGTCTGTTCAATACTGTATTTAGATTCTGCACGACGGAAAGGAATATCGGCGCGAACTATACCCTCTGAGTCAGTTAAGACTACCGGGAAGGTTTCAAAGAAGTTAGGCATACGACGAACAGTTAGTTCCCGTCCCTCGCCATCCTTAAAAATAGGATGTCCTGCCCAATCTTGAGCAATACCGCTTCCTTTATTCATCGCGCCAGTACGGAATAAGCCGCCTTTAGCAGGAGAGTTACCGATGTAATCGTAGAAAGCTAATTTGTCAGGAATAGAAGCCCAAGCTTCTTGTGCTGTTGCACCATCGGCTAATTCTCCTTGAACTCGCCTTTGAATTTCTTGCTGGAAGTAGCCTTGATCCCATTGATAACGGGTTGGACCAAATAGTTCCATTGGTGTGGTAGCGTTGCCATACCACATTGTTCCTGCTACGACAAAAGCAGCAAAGAAGACAGCAGCTATACTACTAGATAGTACTGTTTCAATGTTACCCATGCGCAGAGCGCGATACAACCTTTCAGGAGGTCGGACGCTGAGGTGGAATAAACCAGCAATAATGCCGACAATTCCTGCGGCAATATGGTGAGCAACTACACCTCCTGGGTTAAAGGGGTTAAAACCTGCCGGCCCCCATTCTGGTGCTACCGGCTGTACGTGACCTGTCAAACCATAGGGGTCTGAGATCCACATACCAGGACCAAATAGACCGGTGAGATGAAAGGCTCCAAAACCAAAGCAAAGCAGACCAGACAAAAATAGGTGAATACCAAACATTTTTGGCAAATCTAAAGCTGGTTCTCCGGTACGAGAATCTCTAAATAATTCTAGATCCCAATATACCCAGTGCCAGCAAGCAGCTAAGAATAAAAGACCAGAAAGAACAATATGGGCCAGGGCTACGCCTTCAAATGACCAGAAGCCAGGGTCTGTACCGATATCTCCGGTGATATTCCAACCACCCCAAGAGCCGGTTACGCCTAAGCGTGCCATGAAGGGCAAAACAAACATACCTTGCCGCCACATGGGATTTAAAACGGGATCACTAGGATCAAAAATTGCTAGCTCATAAAGAGCCATAGAACCTGCCCATCCTGCTACTAAAGCAGTGTGCATCAGGTGTACAGCAATGAGCCGTCCTGGGTCGTTCAGGACGACTGTATGCACTCTATACCAAGGTAGTCCCATAGACTACGCTCCTCCTCTTGAGAATAAATGTCTACTTCTACTCTTCTTTTCTTAATTCGGTATTAGATTTTGTCATAATTACAGCCTTTGCAGAACCGCAATATTAAGGGTTCTTTAACGGCTAAATCAATCTAGACAAAAGTTTCTCTCGAAACTGAAGATTATTTAAAGAAGTGTAACTATTGTTAGAGTCGATTGCAAGACTAAAACAGTTTACTAGGGGGAATTGGTGGCTGAAGACAAGGCAAATTATGAAAGTACAGATAAATTAAGTACTTAAATCTTTACTAATCTTTACTGTTCTCAATCAATTGCTAGTTGTTGAGAGTTAAGTATCGTATTTGCTTTGCTTAAGCGTTCGATGGCTATATCCGCAGTGATTAAACGCCTTAATACCACCTGACCAATAGTTTGAGTCAGAGTAGCAGCCGTAGTAACACTAGGTTTGATTTCTACCATCAAAACAGCTTCTTCTACTTGATAAAGCCACAACTTTTCTCCCTGCTCTAAAATACAGAGATTTAAACAGTTTATTTGCGGTTGGCGCTGCCAGGAATTAGCGTTCCAAAGTCCCCCAAATTCCCAAACTCTACCAACTATCCAACCATCAGCTAAAAAAAAGTATTTCACTCTTGATTTGCGACAAGATTATTTTGGCGGCAAATTTCCTTGTTTAGTATAGTCGGGGATTTCCCATAAACGCTAGTTTTATTTAAGGCTAATGCTGTGTCAAATTATTTAAGAAGAGGCAACAAGACTGTTACAAAGTAATAAACTAGGGGTGCTGTAAAAACATAGCTGTCAGTACGGTCGAGAATGCCTCCGTGACCAGGAATTATTTGACCAGAATCTTTTACTCCCGCATCTCTTTTCATCATGGACTCAGTTAAGTCTCCGAGCAAACTAGCTACTCCAATCAAAAGCCCGAACACAAGCCCTGTTAATTGCCACCAAGGCCAGTTTAAATACCAAGCCCCCACTTCTGCTAAAATAACGCTGCCAGTAAACCCGAATAAAGCACCTTCTACGGTTTTTTTGGGGCTAATATGAGAAAGTTTAGTGCGTCCTAGAAATTTGCCCATAGTATAAGCACCAATGTCAGCGGCCCAAATACAACCGAAGGCAAGTAGGGTAATGGTTAAAGCTTTGGGGAAAGTATTGAAGTCTGTCCAAGATTCAGGCCAATAAGCATTTAAAGATAAGTTGGTTATTTTTGGGCTGCTTTGAGCATAAGCAGAGGAAGATACCTCAGCCAAATTAACCCTTAATCTAATCCAGTAGCTAGGCAAAAAGCCGCCATAAAACAGCCCTAATATGGAAGTTGAAATGTCAGCGATGCTGGCCATTTTAGGCTGGAATAGTAGGTAAAAGCAGATGAAGGTTCCAGCAATAGGGAACATGGCATCAGTTAAAGAAGGGGTAACTATAGCCGTAATTAACAATAATTGCGAAACCACTAAAGTCGTTTTCCCTGCTGGAGCAATTCCTTTGGCTCTTACTAGTCGGAAATACTCTAGTTGCCCCAAAAGAACAATGACACCCAAACCGACAGTAAAGTACCATCCTCCAAAAACTATCATCCCTACAGCCAGAGCGATGGCAACAATTCCACTGAAGATTCTAGACCACATAAGACAGACCCGCTTTTTGATAGATAGCGAAGGATAGCAGTAAGCAACTAGGTTAACAAAACCTTATGAAAGGTTAACAAAATACTCACTACACAGTTTATATCTTGGCTACCAAGAAAAAGCTAGGAGGCATCAACCCAACTGCTTAGCTTACCATGTAAACTTTTTATTCAATTGGCGCTCCCGCTCCTACACTTGTAAGAATCTACAATTTCTCTCCACTCAAAATAAATATTGGACTTACAGCAGCAAAGACTTGCTGTATTCCCCGTGTTTCTAAACGGTTAACGGCTGATTGAACTACTTCTACATTACGAGCTTGTAATTCAGCTAAGCCTTCGGAAATTGTGTAGAGATTTTCTAGGTTACTGGCTATAGCAACCACTCGCCCTTGGGAAGGTAAATATTCCCACACAGACTTAAGAAGTTCTTTGACAGGTCTTCCTCCCTCAATACAGATGCGCTGGGGAGGAAGACTCAGATGTTCTAAACATTCTGGAGCGCTGCCTTCAATTACTTCTACATTTTTGACCCCAAAGTGCGTACAGTTACGGCGAATCAGTTTGGCAACATCTTCGTCTCTTTCTACAGCAATGATTTTGCTACTGGGGCAGAGTAAACCCATTTCTATGGGAATTGTACCTGTACCTGCGCCAATATCCCACAGCACTGAGTTAGATTCCATCCGTAGGTAGGAGATAATTAATAATCTAACTTCGCGCTTACTGAGGGGAATACCAGGCAAGCGCTCGAATAGATGATCGGGGATACCAGGGGTTGCGTAGGGCCAAATCATAAAGTTTTAAGGTCACAATACTAAAATCACTTTAATGGACAACCCTGATAGTTTTCAGACTAGTATCGCTACAACCTGTAATACTTCCTCCTGCTGCTAGGATTTTTTGCAGGAAATTGAGGGCAGAAGCAGAAATTTTTTCTCCAGGCATTAAAATAGGAATTCCCGGAGGGTAAGGACAAATAATTTCTGCACTGATGCGGTCAACGGTTTGCTCTATAGGAAGGGTTGCGCTTGGGGCAAAGAAGGCTTCACGAGGGGAAATTTGATTATTGCTAATAAACAGGGGCTGAGGGAGAGTGGGTAAAGGAATGTTTGGAGCGCGATCGCCGTATTTTGCAGTTAGAGTAGCAAAGCCTTGAACTAATTTTTCAATATCTGCTTTGGTGTTACCCAGAGAAATAATAAAGGTTAGATTCTGTAACATGGGTAACTCGGCTGTTACCCCTAATTGTTGGTGGAGAATTTCGTCAGCGGCGAAGCCGTTAAGTCCTAATTGAGAGATCCCTACTGTTAGCCGGGTTAAATCTAAGTCAAGGAAGCCTGGTATTGGTTTAGTCGGTTTTTTGAGTATTGTTAATTTCCCTAGTTGGCTGAGGCTATTTATGGCTCTAGAAGACAGCTTGAGGGTTTGTTCCAGTAATTCTTTTCCTTGGGTCGCAATTTGCCCTCTAGCGGCATCAAGAGAAGCTAAAAGTAAATAACTGGGGCTTGTGGATTGTAGTAGTTGAAGACTTTTAGTCAGCTTTTGTCGATCTATCCTCGAACCTTGGACGTGTAACATAGAAGCTTGGGTCATTGCCCCAATAACTTTGTGACTAGACTGTACGGTTAAATCTGCACCAGCAGCGAGGGCGGAGGTTGGTAAGTCTGGGTGGAAAGAAAAGTGGGGTCCGTGGGCTTCGTCTACAAGGAGGGGGATGCTATGTTGATGAGCAATGGCAGCAATAGCAGCTATATCGCCGCAGATGCCTTGATAAGTTGGATAGACGAGCATTATGGCTTTAGTCTTTGGATGCTCTTTTAAAGCCTCTCTAACTGCCTCTGGAGTAATGCAGTAGGTTAGATCCTGTTGGCGGTTATAGGGGGGGTCAAGAAAAACAGGAATAGCCCCAGAAAAAACTAAACCGGCAATCGCCGATTGATGAACGTTGCGGGGCAAAATTATTTTATCTCCCTCACCACAGGTAGCGAGAATGGCAGATTCTACACCACAAGTAGAGCCGTTAACCAAAAACCAAGTTTGTTCTGCACCGAAAGCTTGTGCTGCCAGCTCCTGAGCTGCTTTAATGGTAGTCTCAGGAGCAAAAAGATTGTCTAACTCTGGTAATTCAGGTAAATCAGCTTTGAAGACAGCATCTCCTAGCAAATTAGCTAATCTTTTCGGTATGCCTTGACCTCGCTTGTGTCCTGGGGCATAAAAAGCGGCATCAGGTTGATTGGCTAAGGT
This sequence comes from uncultured cyanobacterium, assembly GCA_963793425.1. Lineage (GTDB taxonomy): Bacteria > Cyanobacteriota > Cyanobacteriia > Cyanobacteriales > CAWCAG01 > CAWCAG01. The sequence continues at coordinate 571,388 of CAWCAG010000007.1, forward strand.
TTTGAGGGTATCCAGTAAAGGGGTTTCACCTTGAGAATGAGAAGACATAGATACCAAAAAGTAAGAAGATGTTGCTAAAGTATTTGACTGGTGAGGTATTAAGTGCAAGCTTAGCGATCGCCAATTAAACCTAATTAATTATTTTAAATTACTATGTTGAAAGCTGGAATTGTTGGTCTGCCTAATGTTGGCAAGTCTACTTTGTTTAATGCTTTGGTGGCTAATGCCAAAGCTGAAGCAGCTAATTTTCCTTTTTGCACCATTAAACCTAACTTTGGAATAGTATCTGTACCAGACCAAAGGTTGGAGGTTTTAGCAAAAATTTCTACTTCAAAACAAATTGTTCCTACACGGATGGAATTTGTTGATATTGCTGGTTTGGTTAAAGGTGCTAGTAAGAATGAAGGATTAGGAAATCAATTCCTTGGTAATATTCGAGAAGTTGACGCGATCGTTCATGTAGTGCGCTGTTTTGATAGCGAAGACATTATTCACGTTTCTGGTTCGGTTGATCCTGTTCGGGATATTGAAGTGATTAATTTAGAACTTGCTTTAGCTGATTTAACTCAAGTTGAGAATCGCCTAGAAAGAATACGTAAGCAAGCTCGTGCCAATAAAGATGCTCAAGTAGAATTAGAGTTATTACAAAAGTTGGCTACCGCTTTGGACAAGGGGCAAATAGTACGAAAGATAGATTTAACGGAAGATGAGACAGCGATAATTAAACCTTTAGGTTTATTGACCAATAAGCCAGTTATTTACGGCGCTAATGTTTCTGAAGATGATTTAGCTACTGGTAATGATTGGGTGGAAAGAGTTAAGGAAGTTGCGGCCAAAGAAGAGGCGAAAGTTGTGATTATTTCTGCTCAAGTAGAATCAGAATTAATTGAATTACCCGAAGAAGAGAGGGGAGACTTTTTAGAGGCCCTAGGAGTGGAAGAGGGAGGCTTAAAATCTTTGATTGCTGCTACCTACGAACTTTTGGGACTGCGTACTTATTTAACCACTGGCCCTGAAGAAACCCGTGCTTGGACTATCCAAGGAGGTATGAAAGCACCTCAAGCGGCTGGGGTAATTCATACAGATTTTGAGCGTGGTTTTATTCGGGCCGAAACTGTTAGTTACCAAAACCTAGTGGAAGCAGGTTCACTCAACGCGGCAAAGGAAAAGGGGTTAGTTCGCAGTGAAGGAAAAGAGTATGTTGTCCAAGAAGGAGATGTGATGGAATTCCGGTTCAATGTTTAGTAATCAAGCAAAAAAACTGGAATATCAAAAAGTTAAGTTCTTAAATATTCCAGTTAATATGAATTGCTTCCCCTAAGAAATCTGACCACTGAGACTGGGGATTTGCTCAAGGTCTCTAGACTCCCCCAGTTCATCATAAATTGTTAGCTTACTAGGATTACAACGTTTGACGGAAACTACAATTCCTTGAGCATTTTCACTTTTCAAATCTTCTAGGTAGCCAGCTTGAGCATTTTGAGCTTCTTGTTTGCTGGTAAAAGGTCCGAAATAATAAGTACATTTAGGGGTTTCGGTAGTAATTTCTATCCAAACCGCTGCACCAACTAGCTGTAACAGATTAGTTAAAAAATCTTTCATCAGTTTTTTTCGTAGTATAGCAGGACTAAAGTAAAGTTATTTTTACACTTGTTTATACTATGTTGTTCTGATTTGTCAAAGTTTCCTGAGAAAACATTTTCAGATCCAGTTTTTCTGATTGCCGTTGCCGATACACTTCATACAAGGCAATGGCAGTAGCAACAGAAGCATTCAAGCTTGGTGTTTTGCCACTAAGGGGGATAGAGACTAAGAAGTCGCAACAGCGCTCTGTCAAAAGATTTAGCCCATCTCCTTCCGAACCTACTACTAAACCTACAGGGCCTTTAAACTCGACGGTGTTTAGAGGCTTGTGGTTTTGAGATACAGTACCATAAATCCAGAAATTCGCTGCTTTTAATTCTTCTAAAGCTCGACGGAGATTGACAACCCTAGCTACAGGGAAATTTTCTAAAGCACCAGCAGCCACTTTCATCACCGTAGAGGTGATTCCAGCACAGCGTCTCTGGGGCATAATCAAGCCCTGAGTTCCTAATGCTTCTGCTGTACGGATAATAGCTCCCAAATTATGGGGATCGTTGATCCCATCAGCAATCACAAGCACGGGATCTTCTTTAAGCAGCTTTGCTTGTTCAATCAATGCCCCTAAATCCCAGTAGGAATAAGGAGCAACTTGAGCAGCTACTCCTTGATGATTAGCTCCTTTGGTAATCTGGTTTAAGCGTCGGGGATCAACTTCATCAATAATAGAACCATTAGCTTTAGCTTCAATAAGTAAGGAGTGGAAGCGGTTACTATAGCGTAGTTTGGAAGTTACCCAAATTCGATTAATTTGCCGCTTTCCTTCTAATACAGCCAAAACAGCATGACAGCCGTAAACTAGATCGTTGTCCTCTTGTTCTAAAGGATTAGAAATAGATTCAGTAGATTGAGAGGTTTGTATTTTTAAGGGTTTGCCCTGGCTATCCCCCTCAAATTTTCTCTGAGAAACGGCTTTGATTTTAACTCTTTTTTTAGTTAAAGGGCGATTAGGATTAGGGTTTTTGCTCCCCTTGAAGTTGTGATTTTGGTTAGCCATATGTCATCGATGTTTAACATTACTCTGGTCAATTAGTTGATTACCAACTTTGCTAGCAACTCATTTAACCTTTGGGGATCACTGATATAGAGATAACCAATGAGAGTTTCTAAAGCCGTTGCTTGTTGATAAATATCTGGAGAAAGGCGGCGAGGACTTTTGCTACTAGCATTTCTACCTCGACGAACAATTTCTAATTCAAATTTAGTAAGATAGGGGATGAGCGATCGCAGTTGATTCGCTTGAGTTTCTGCTCTAACTTGGGTGACAACTTTTTGATGATAAGTAGAAAGACGTTTAGGAGGCAGAAGATAGTGGGTGCGTATATAAAGCTCATAAACAGCATCTCCTAGATAAGCTAAAGATGCCGGAGAAAGGCGCTCAACTGGAACAGAATCACCGATAAATCTACTCCGTAAACTGGTTTCTACTCTTGGTAAGTTTGAGCCAGTTAGGGGGAAATCAAAATTATCTGGCTCCTTGGGTGGATTCACACTTTAAGCTTGCAGAATTATCTGTCCTCGTTAATTGTAGATGAAAACAAATAAAAAACAAGCTACCGGGCTAGTATAACCTCATAGCTTGCAAAATAATTGAACTGTAAACTGCAACTTTTTAAGAACCCTTAACATTGTCTAAAGCAATTTGCACAGAAGGCTGCATAGAAAGAAACTTTTCTAAACGAACTAGTTTCACTGTTTGAGTCACCCGGGCATTAGTGACAATTTGCAGAGTTCCCCCGGCTGTTTGGGCTTTTTTCACCAGTTGTACTAAAGCACCCAACCCAGAACTATCTACGAAATCAATTTGAGCAAGGTCTAAAATGACATTACTCGGTCCTTCGTCAATACAGTTACTAAGTACTCTCCGAAATGTAGGTTCGGAAAAGGCATCTAACAGTCCAGTAAGACGAAATATTTGGCAGTTTTCTTTTTCCTTGACCTCGCGAGTGCCCCTCAAGCTGACTGTCAAGGTTAGTGGCTCAGGAATAACTTCCTCCTAACATTTTGTAGCGTCGTAAGATCAATGTAATAGTATATAGCTAAATCGGCATTTTTAAAACAGAGATTTTTTTATTTCCCTTTTTGTCGCATCAATTTAACAAACTCCTCAAATAAATAATCGGCATCATGGGGGCCAGGACTAGCTTCAGGATGATACTGCACAGAAAAGAAAGGTAGTTTTTTGTGACGCAATCCTGCTACTGTACTGTCGTTAAGATTAAGATGAGTGATTTCTACTTCAGCATTTAAAGAATCTGCTTCAACGGCAAAACCGTGGTTTTGGCTAGTGATTTCCACCCTTTGTTCCAAACCCGCAGGCTGATTTAAACCTCGATGCCCAAACTTAAGCTTAAAAGTATCACCCCCAAGGGAAAGGCCTAGTATTTGATGCCCCATACAAATGCCAAACAAAGGTTTATCACCTTTCAGCAAAGCTTTGGTGGTTTCAATACCTTCAGTGTTAGCAGAAGGATCTCCTGGACCGTTAGAAAGAAAAATGCCATCGGGATTGTGTTTCAGAATTTCTTCTGGTGGAGTGTCGGCTGGTACAACCACAACTCGACAGCCATAGCTAGCTAAGCGCTTCAGAATATTTCGCTTGACCCCAAAATCCAGGGCTACCACAGTTAGGGGTTTTCCTTGCTCTGAGATGGTTTCACTACCATAGTACCAATTAGGTTCTGTAACCTCAGACCATTCGTAAACTTCTTTAGTTGTTACTTCCTTAACCAAATTCAAGCCTGCCATAGTCGGAGCAGCTTTTACTTGTCGAAGTAACTTTTCAGGATCAAGAATTTCTGTGGAGATTCCCCCATTCATGGCTCCTAGAGAGCGAATTTTCCTGGTTAAGGCACGAGTATCAAGACCGTAGATACCAGGTATATGATTCTCTGAGAGGTAATCTGGTAAAGATTGTGTCGCTCGCCAATTACTGGGGCGACGAGAAATGTTGCGGGCGATCACTCCCTTAACATGAGGACGAGAGGATTCTTCATCTTCAGGATTAACTCCTGTATTACCCAATTCTGGGTAAGTAAAAATGACAATTTGACCGCAGTAACTAGGATCAGTTAAAACTTCCTGATATCCTGTCATGCCTGTATTAAAAACGACCTCTCCAATGGCAGTATGAAGAGAACCAAAAGACCAACCCTGATAAAAACTGCCGTCAGCAAGCACTAATAAAGCTGGTTGAGCATCGGCGATAGGCATAATTAAAGTTTCTCCACCCTTGTTGCTAATTATTTATCGTCTGAAGGGCATGGTAGCTGTGTATTAACCCTATTGTCTAGTAGAAAAGCTTTAATCATAGAAAAACTGGGCATACTGTTTATCAAAACGAAAAAAGGTTTAAAACCCCGCCGTTTTAGGGCGGATTAGTTGGTCTTCTCAGGTATAATAAACATGATTCGCGAATAGCAGCTATTGCAGCCAACATGAAAGCCAGATACAGATACAGATTTTACCCAACAAATGAGCAGAAAGCGGATGCGACCCCGCGTCGGCGAAAGACGCAAGGGAACGCGCACCAAGCAAGAACTCTCTATTCGAGAATGGACTTGCTTAAATTGTGGTGCAGTTCATGACAGAGATGTTAACGCTGCTGTAAATATAAGAGGTGCGCTTAGCCTAACGGCAACGCTCCGCGACCCAACCGCAGTTTAACTACGGTTGGGTCGCACCTCAAAGTCGCGGAGGGACACCCTGAGACTCTAAACGGACGTAGAGGCAGGTGTAAGACTACTACTGTAGCAGCAGCCTATGAAACGTCAACCCACTTAGAACCTGTTCAACTTTCGTTGTTTGGGTAGATGAGGAATCCCCGTCTCTCTAGAGCGGGGAGGATGTCAAGAATATACTGATGTATCTAAGCTGAAAATGACTTTTAAGCCTGATCAGCCAACCAAGACCATTCTGATTTGCTCCGCTATTTTAGCAGTAGGGAGTGTTGCCTGTAGCAAGCTTGATTCCCTGCTTCCGTCTTCTCGTTCCCAAGGAACTGTTGCTCCGGTATCCTCAACTCCTCAACCTAGTCCTTCCCCCACCCTATCTCCTTCTCCTACACCTCCTTCAGCCGAAGAGGTTAAAAAAAATTACGAACGGGCTTTAGATGTTGCTGAAGGGGCAGAGGTAATAGCTAGCTCGGCTCAATCTCCTGAAGATTGGCAACTGGTGGCTAAGCGTTGGCAAAATGCGATTATTTTGTTAGAAACTGTTGACAAATCTCACCAAAGTTATCAAGATGCCCAGACAAAGCTTACTGAATACCAGAATGCTTTGAGTAATGCTACAGCAAAAGCAAAATTACCGCCTCAAGTTCAAGCCCAAAGGCCCAGAACAACTTCTATTTCTTCAGAAGATTCAGCCTCAACGAATAATGAAGAGGTAGCTTCTTCAGAAGGAGCAGAGGGAGAAGAGAAGGAAAAGTCGAAAGATAATCGAGAAGTATATAGTGCGGCAATTAGTCGTCGCTTGAATGGCAATCCAGTTATTAGTGTGACTTTAAATGGTTCTAGTCCCGCAGAAATGTCTATATCTCCTGGAGGAGGAAGTACAGTCATTACTCAATTCACTGCTACATCTCTCGGTATTGTGCCAGATGTGGATAAAAATGCCGCTAAAGTTAAATCAATTAATGCCGGAGGAGCGGTAGTTAATAATGTCAATGCTACTGTCTCTCCTAGTGCTGAGGTAGGAGTTTTAGGGGGAGAATTTTTTAGTAAGTACGATGTAGAAATTAAGGATAATGTGGTGGAATTTAGAGCTAAGAGCTAAAGGATGAAAGAAGGTTTGAGAGAAAATAAAGAATCCCTAACCTAAAAAACTCTCATCAAAAATATACACCCAATCTTTCACAGGTTGAGTGCAATTTTTTATAGTGCTAGCTTTTTTATACGTTGGTCAGCTAGCGGCATTTATCTTTAGTACTTCTAATATAAATCATTATAGACTCACATCTATTTTGTCTTAATATTTTCTTTATATTTGTCAAAATCACTTTCTTGCCAAAAAAATTGTCTCCAGAATTACTCAGAAGCACTTTAGTTTCTAGTCAAATCTATACTTATCCCTCTTCTGTCAGATTCCGATTTTTCCTATTATTTGAACTTCCTGGACAAATGATATACTAGGGAATGCAGAGTGCAATAATCGAATTTTGGCAATTTTGCTGCTTGCAAGAATTTTTAGGAAGAAAAAATATTGCGATCGCATACTATACAAAAGCTCCAGAATTTAGAAATGACTTTTGTTTCCGGAGATTGACAGAAGAGGGATATATTTGCGATCGCTATCAAAGTGAACCCGTAGCGGAGATTCAATAACAAAAGCGTATCCAAGGTGCTTATAAGTTGGGCAAAGCTTGGACAATTCCTTTGTATCGTGGTAAGCCCAAGGTTTCCCGTGGACACAGAGGCCCTGCTCCTCGTTGGGGTAAACCCTATTCCTCCGCAGTGAAGATTATTTATGTTAACCGCGAAGTAATTAAAAGAAACCAGAAAGAAAACGAGTTTGAACCAGTAATCAGCCTCAATCAGAGGAATCAAGCCAATATTTACGCTCACCAAGCAGATATTAAAGGCCCTTGTCGCATAATTTACAGTCCCGATAAATCCAATAGTGGTGGAGTAAGGTTATGGCTAGAAACCTACGGGGAGGTAGAGATGATCTGCTATTGATAGAATAATCATTCCCCGTATCTCTGGCGCTTCAAGTGAATAGGCAATCTCCATTAGTGACAAATTAAGGTTTTGTATTATTTGTCAATCTCTTTGCGGTAAGCTGATTTTTTCCTAATACTAATAAAGTGGAGGAGTTTGATGGATTGGGAAACATGGGGATTGTATATCATTATTGCTATTCTTATTTCATATTTAACAATAATGGGAATATATGCTATTGAAAATGCGAAAAATAGCCTTCAACAAGAAGCAAAGCTACAAGAATTAGAGAGCAGATTGAAGCAGTTAGAAAAGATTTCCCAGCTTACAGAAGAAGAGCCGATAAAGACAAGGAATGATGAATAACGATGATAAACAAAATCAAGATGGAACAAACTTTAAGAAAGCGAAAAATATCCTTTCCGACGTATTGGTAATAGGTAGTCTAGTTCTAATTTTATGTGGGAAAAGCTTTTTGGGCGTTGTAATGGAAGTAATTTATTTTATTATTGCTTATATAGATTTATTTCAGAGGCGCAAGGATTATAAAAATAGAGAGTTAATTAGAATGACAAGAATAAAGCAACTTGAAGCTGAAATAGAAAACCTAGAAAAATACTGGCAAGATAAGAACAATAACAGTTCTTTGTATCTATAAACTACTCAAACTCTTGAAGTAATTCTAGTGCTTCAGGAGTACCCAATTCCTCTAGTTGCGATTGGGCAATGCCTCGAAGTTCCTCATCTTGCAAAGCTTGACGATAGAGACTCCAAACCTCAACCACTTCCCCCGAAGCATCAACCTGTCCTTGTAAGGGGACAAAAAACATCAGGTTTTCTATACCATATCTCCTATCAGATCCTGAATCGCTCTCAAATGCTTTCACTATGGTGGAAAAAGCGACAGGATTGCCTAACTTAGCTAAAAAGCCTGCTGCTTCTGCGGCAACATATTCCCTCTCTGGATCGAATTGGGATACGCTTTCAAGTATGGGGATGCCAGATTGGTCTCCTAATTGGGATAATCCATAAGCTGAGACAATTCGAGCATAGTAGTTAGGATAATCATCGGCAGGCTCATTAAGGGATCTGTCATCACTAAGACCCTTGCGAAATAGCTCTGCATCTCGTGGTTCAGGATTAGATGCTAGTAGATATAAAGCCTCATTACGAATGGAAGGGTGTATGTATTGTGCTGCTACTCGCCACTCATCTTTGGTTGTACCAAAACCATAGTATTCCAACATGGTTTTAGCGTAAATAACTTTTTTTGTGAATAGGCTGCTTCTCGTTCTAAATCAGTGATTGGACCTAATACGTCAGGGAGCAAACACTCATAAGAAATAGATGAGCCTGAAGGTATTAAAAAACATTGCGCTAGTCTTTCTAGTCTTTCTATGGGGGTTTCTGTATAGGGATTAGGTGTTCTAGTAAAAGTTGTTGTTGTTGGTTCAGCTTTTGCTGGGTTGCTTTCTACAAAAGCACAGACGATTAATAAGGAAATAATTAAACTAGAAACAAAGTTTTTTTGGTTTAACTTTAGACCAAGTTTTATAGAAAGTTCGCTTTGGCTAGTTGACATATAAATTCTTCAGTCTCAAATGTCTATAAAACTGTGTTAATTCTATAGAGTAAAAAGCCATATATCAATTATGGTTAGTCCCCATCATCGGATGAGTTTGAAGAACTTTTCTCCTTATCTTGCTCACGTAAGAGAAACCTGGTGGTATAGGGGTAATCCATACCTAATTTGACCTCTGATAAATCCTTTTTCAGCAAAACCTCTTCCAGGTTTTCGTAGTCAACCTCACCTCGGTTATCATCTATTGAATCTATACCTAACCAAGTCTCAAAGGATTCCCCATTAGCTGTAAAACTACGGCTACCTAAAGCAGCAATAATAAAAACATCATCAAACATACTCTCAAACCTTCCTGTGCGATGAGAGTAACCTACATATTTACTAGCTATATAAGTAACAGGAACATTTTTGATCAGTACTTCTGTTTGAGCTGGCAAGAAAACAGCATAGCAACTTTCACCGGAACCTCCACTAAGTTCGCTGACGATAGCATTGCCTTGACCACCGTAGCGATACACAGATACCTTATCGTAATCTAGCGGTATTTTCCAAGAACCGACTTCTGAACCATAGATTCTGGGGAAGAAAAACCACTGAGAATGATTAAAATCATTGCGAAATTTAATATCGAGTTTCAAAACAAAACGATGAGGTCTTCCTCCTATTACATGATCCAGTACTACCTCAATAGATGGTGGAACATATTCTCTAGGTCTATTCTGAAGTAAATCAGGAGAAATAAATAGCTCATCGGGAGAAAAACGGAACTTTTCCATATCTAGAACTTCTATAGAGTTGCCGACCTGTTCTTGCTGTGAGAGAAATTCTTTCTCCTCCGCATTTACAGGTTCATACAACCATAATATACAGGCTGTGACTAGAAGGAAGACACTTGTTTTAATTGATTTCCTAGCATATTTCATAATTAAGTAACTTTATTCTTTAAACTATCAACAACATAGCAAGCTAGACCAAGTTGTAACAGAAAACTTGACCCTCAAATAGCAGAAGAAAAGTTAGGTGGCAGGACAAAACTCCCTGCTCTTCTAACCATCTCAGCATCTAACTTACGACCGCTATCAAGATGAAGACCAGGACGCAAAATATCTCCACTAAGGGGATGTCTGTAGGGAGAAGCAGACAAAATGTCTTCTACCGATATCTTGTTAGGAAAGACAGTATCATGGCCGTCTACATCTATGTGAGGGACAAAAACTCCCCTCACATATTGTTCTACCTCTTCTCTGAATTCCTCTGGTTCATATCTATCTTTAAATCTGTCCCAATTATCCTCATATACTTGATCTACAAGTCTAGCTATTTCTTCTCTATCTGCGTCACTCTGGTCTTGGTTATATGCTTTTACCATTTCTTCCAACATTCCTTCTTCTGTCACATTTACTATCCCAAAACCTGACCATAGTTGCTCGCCCTTTAGCGTTTTTCCAACATAAAGAGAATGTTCCCCGGCAAAGTTCGAGCCAGGATGTTTGAGAAGATATTTTGGATAATTGCCAAAATAATACCACTCACCTACTTGAATATTCTGACGCGCCCCCACAGTATTTCCAGCCTTGCCCGGCTCTTCTGCTACTTCAGTGGGAATCAAATAACTAGCCAAAGGCGAATCTTCCAAATCCCTTGCAGCGATACGCAATCGACGCTCTTTAGCAATCTCTTTAGTTGTTGAGCCAAATATTTCATCGAATCGCTCATTTCCAACCGCAGCGCGTATTGTGTCATACTGGATTGCTTGAATAGTTGTATTACAATCAGCAATTGTTAAACCTTCTAGCCATGCCTGAATCCCTTCCGAGGCGCTTTTTCCTTCTCTCAGAATCCAGTCTAAAAAGTCTATGCGCTCAAAATAATCTGGGTTAGCATAGCCATTCCTGTAATCATCTTGCCATTCATAACCTTCTATATCCATCTCTGCTCTGAGTTGATAAATATGGTTATAATGTATGCCAGAGTCTGGTCTTGATGTTTCTGTTACGTCAGGAAAGTTAGCTTGCTCCATCCCTTCAACAACACGAGGTAACATTTCCTCTTCAGTGGCGGCAATTTCCGGGCCAGTTGCTAGCCCGAAGCAAGCATCTTTATACCAATTTTTAGCTGAATGCCGTACTCCTTTGATCATCAGTACTTCCGAAGGCTTACCTTTTACCCAACGTCAAAAGGCTAGCTGGGAAATCCCCGACTTAACTTTCACAGAAAGAAAAGCGGTTTGGTTAGAAAATTTAGGCGATACCTACGGTGGGCTTTGCCTACGCGCCTCTTCACTTAATGGACAACTTGATATCATTGCCCATAGCTTTTCCCTTCCTCCTCAAAGTATTGCTGCCATTTGCCAACAAAATCTGCCCAAAGAATCCTCAACAGATTTAACCAACCACCTCTGGCAAATTTGTCGTCTCCACGCCCGTACCCAATTGGAGGCCCTGGCTAAACGAGTGGAAACTTCCCTTACTTGGAATGACCTCATCTTACCCGATGAGTGCTTAAAAACTCTGAAGCAGATTGTCACCACCACACGGAATCGCTTTCTTGTTTATCATCAAGGGGGCTTTGCCTCTAAATATAACCGTGGCTTGGGAATCTGCGCCCTTTTTAGTGGGCAAAGTGGTACAGGAAAAACTACGGCGGCGGAGATTATTGCTAAAGAATTAAATTTAGATTGCTACCTGGTTGATCTCAGTCAAATTGTCAGTAAATATATTGGTGAAACCGAGAAAAATCTCAAACAAATTTTTGATGCTGCCCAAGGGGGTAATGCTGTGCTTTTGTTTGATGAAGCTGATGCTTTATTTGGTAAACGAGGAGAGGTAAAAGATGCCCGCGATCGCTATGCTAACCAAGAAGTGAGTTATTTATTACAACGGATAGAAACTTATCCAGGGTTAGCTATTTTAACCACTAATCTCAAAGATTCCATTGATCCAGCCTTCCAAAGACGATTAAAATTTGTCCTGGATTTCCCCTTTCCTACCAGACAACAACGCCAACAAATTTGGCAACAAGCTTTTCCTCCTCAAACTTCTACCCAAGGACTTAGTTATCAGCGTTTGGCTCAATTAAGCGTTACCGGAGGAGAGATTGCTAATATCGCTTTAGATGCAGCCTTCCGTGCAGTTGCAGCAGGAGAATTAGTGCAGATGAAGCACTTGCTACAGGCGGCAAGGGCTGATGCTAAACGTACAACTCGACATATGAGTAGTCAAGAAACAGAACGCTGGGTATGATATAGCAATACTAGAGTGAGATGTAAACACAATTCTCGGTGAAAGGGTTGGCGTTTCGCGAATGCGTTGCCGTAGGCTAGCCTTGCCGTTAGGCTACGAGGAAAAGTAGAATTTACAATTCAATTGGAATCGCTATAGGTATTAATTAAACAAACTTGTGGGTAAACTCGCTAATTAAATCAATTCTGCCCTTTCTTAATAAAGCCGGGTCTAATCTTTCTGTAGTATTACAAGTTAGCAACACCACTAATTTTTGTTGAGATTTAGTACCTTCTTCATCTATTACGCTTTGATATAAAGTTCCGTCTAATAAACTCAGAATATGTTCTGTTTTGTTACTACGTTGAGCTATTTCAGAAGTCCGATCTTGAGCTAAGTTATCTGCTTCATTAACAATAATACAAATGCGCTCTAAATAACTAGGAGGAACGAAATTTTCTATGGCATCGTGGTCTAAGATAAAAATGACATAACCTAAAGGCATTAATATCTCTTTAGCTACTGCTTGAGTCCAAGCTGTTTTACCTGTACCAGGCTTACCATGAACTAACACAGCTAATTGAGGACAATCTAAAATTGCTTGCTGGACAACATCACTAAAACTTTGAATTTCCCCAGGAAAAGAACTAATAGCATATTGGCTATTTACCTGTCCGACTCTGCTTTGATAACCACTTAACATTACAGCTAAATTGTAAGTAGCTTTGTTAACTAAAGGAGTAAGGTTATCTGCCATTAAAGTATAATTTTTCTTTCCTCTTTCAGTAATATTAATTTCTAGCCAAACTTGGTGTTTTGACCAATAGGCATGAAGTACACCAATGATTTCTAACTGTTCCCAACTTTGGAAGCGGCTAGGAGGATAATAAAAACAGCGTTGTTGATAATTTTGAGTGATTAAATCTGGAACTCCCAAAAAATCAACTAACCGAAAAATAGTAATTTCTTGCAATCGTTTGAGAAGATAGTCTAAAGGAATGCGATCGCGGCTAACTTCTTGAGTTACAGGACTTTCTACCTTGATAACTTCTTTGGTGGTGCGACTGTTAGGATTTAAAGTTTCTGGGGTAATATATTCCCAAAATTCATCAACTTCATAGCGAATATCTTCTCCAAATAGGTTTAAAACATTTGCCCACCAAGCATACTCATTTCGACCAAGAGCATTAGCAAGATCGCTAGTTATATCTAAGGTTGCTTCTACTAATTTTTCTCCGTCATTAGTAACTAAATGCCAGAAAAAATCCCAGTTAAACTCCCTTTCCAAAGGTCGCCAACCATTACCAAGCAATCCTTTTTTCCTGTGATAAGGAGATTTTTCCTCATCTTTAGACCAAAAAGAAAATGAAGACATTGTATCTATAAAAGTGTTAAATTAATTTAATTGCTTATCTGAGAAGAAATCTGCTAATTCTTGTAAATATTGTGGTGGAACTTCATCTACTAACCATACGCCATTGTCAGAACAGAAAAACTTATACCCATCTTCAGACATTTTAACCGTATCAATCTGCAAAACCAGAGGTTTCCCTCGTCTTTTGCCAACAATTTTTGCTGTATTAATATCAGCAGATAGATGTAAAAGAAGAGGATTGAAACGGCAAGGGAATTTTTTTATCGTAGCTAATTTTTAAGCAAAGCTATAGAAAAGTATCTTTCAATGTATTACACATATAATACATAAAATTATGCCAACGAGGGTAAAACTTTTAATTATCTGCGAACAAGTCAAACATCCTAAGATGGTATTAAGAAGTGTCGTTAAGCTCTTGCAAGCTATCTGTTTTAAAATTTGAGGGTCTAAATGGGGAAAAATACAGAAGGATTTAAAGTCATCGCTGATAACCGTCAAGCCCGTTATCTCTATGAAATCCTGGAAACCTACGAAGCAGGAATTCAACTGACAGGGACGGAAGTAAAAGCTATTCGGGAAGGCAGAATTAATCTCAGAGATGCTTACGGGTTGATGCGAGACGGAGAAGCTTGGCTTTTGAACCTTTATATTGGCCCCTATCAAGCTAGCGGTGAATATTTTAACCATGATCCTCGCCGCACTCGCAAACTCTTGTTACATCGCAAACAAATTAACAAACTAGTTGGGCAAATACAACAAAAAGGTTTAACTCTAGTACCTTTAAAGATGTATTTCAAAGGGGACTGGATCAAGGTGGCTTTGGGTTTAGGTAAAGGTAAAAAAGTCCACGACAAACGAGAAACTGTTAAGCGTAGACAAGATCAGAGGGATATGGAAAGGGCGATAAAGCGTTATTAAGTTAGGGTTTTCTTTGAGGACAGGAGCATGAATTGAGAAAGGGGGGAATTTTGCGATCGCCTCTAAATGGATTTTGATTAGGAGAGGATTTATTAGAAGAAGGGTTTGTTTGACAAATCGGCAATTTTGTGAAACAAATCACCTCTTACCGTTATCGTTAAACATCATTGTACGGCTTTGCCGTTGTGCTAGACGTGGTTGATAACTGAAAAAAGCTGGCCACAATTGCCATAGATAACCACCAAAGACTACTAATTTGAGGACGATACCAAACCGTATCCACAACACCATGGGCTAACATCCCAGCGATCGCAGCCAGGGAAGCGATTAACCAATATCCTTGTTTGTTGCCCGATTCCCTTAAGTAAGTCAAGGTTTTGTAACCATGTTGATAGGTGACAGTCATCAACCACAGGAAAGCTGATAAGCCAATAAAACCAGTTTCTACAGCAATTTCTAGAAAGATGGAGTAAGCACTCAAAGCCGTAAAACGGGGGCGTTGGTAAAGGGGATAGATGGCATTGAAGGCATCATTGCCAGGGCCTATACCAATTAAGGGGCGATCGCGAATCATTTCAAAAACTGCTGCCCAAACATTCATGCGGAAATTATTACTACTATCTTCTCTTCCTGCAAAGATACTCATTACTCGTAACCGTAAAGGTTCAACGAAAATTGCTGCGGTGATCAGAAAAGCGGCCATACCTCCAAAAACCAAAGGAAGCAGCCATTTACGCCAAAAGCTTGGTAAGTAAGCATCCCACCAAACACGTAGTAGGAGTAAAAAAACTAAAACAAGAGCCAACAGCCCGATCCAACCGCCGCGACTATCAGTAAAGTATAGGCAAGCGGTGTTAACCAGAATCATTGTTGCTGCTAGTATTCTCGGTAGCCAAAGTCGCCACACAAAGAAAGCTGCCAGACTTAACGCTACAGCGGTTAATAAATATCCTGCTAAGAGATTAGGATTGCCTAAATAACTATAAGCCCGTGTATCCTGTGCCAGTTGTGAGGTGGGATCATTCCAAGTTGCTAATTGTTCTGCCCCAAAAATCTCCTGTCTGATGCCATAAACACTGACAACTAAGGCTACATGGAGGAAGATACCAATTACCCAAGAGCGCAAGGTGGCAGAACGCAAAACTAATGAAGCTAGGGTAAAAAAGATAATATAAAGGGTAAGTTTTACCCAACCAGAAAAAGCAGCTTCCTTAACTGGAGAAAAAGCTGTGGCAACGGTGGCAATCCCCCAATACATAAATACGAGCAAATGTACTGGAGTCAAAACTATTCGGGTATTATCTGTCGCAACGAAGAGGAAACAATAGCTTACACAAGCTATCAACAATAAACCGATCAAGGAAGTAGAAACAAAAGGACTAGTTACCAAAACTAGACTAACTAATAGCAGCCCTATGGTTTCTGCCCACTGAAGTAACCAGCTTCCTTGTCGCCAATCACTTAATAAGCCAACTAAGCGATATAAGAAACTTGCCCCTCTCCATCTATAAAGGTTCAAGTCAGAAAGAGTAAATCTTTGCCAAGCAGAATACATAATAAAGTTGCTAATTGCTAATGGCTAATTGCTAATAGGGAAAGTCCTCTTGCAAGAGGCAAAAGTTTTATTCTCATCACCTCATCATCTCATTAACCTTGCCCAAAAGGGAACAGGCTAGGATTTGAGGTTTCTATTAACGATTAGTAATTAACTATTCTCTTTCAAATTTGCTCTCCAGGAGACATTTGAGGCAAATTGAGAACATAACGATAGCCAGATTCTAACGAACCTTGAACAGAAATTTTGCCGCCGTGCATTTCTGCTAACTGACAGCTTAGCAGTAAGCCAAGAATTTCGCGAGAATTGCTTTTGTTATTATCTTTGTTTTGTTCGGCTTTTTTGTAAGCAGCAATAATCCCAGAAGTTACTGCTTCTGAGCGACCATTAGGAGTGCCTCTGCGTTCTTGGCTTAATTCTGAAATTGCTTCTAAACCTTGAGTCGCATAATTACTAATCAAAGGAGAATACAATTCCATTTGGGGCAAGCCATCTCCTAACCAAGGATGGGAAACCCAAACCGAAATTTGTAACTTACTAGCTTTGCGGGAGACATGAACCCGCACTTCTCCCCCTGCTTCAGCAGATTCAACGACGCTAAAAATTAAGTAGTAGAGGGTTTGTCTTACTTTCTCTTTATCTAAAAGCCAGATCCGGTTTCCTGGTTCTACGCTTAAGCGAATCTCTTGTTCTTGCTGCTGTGCCATCTGACTCAGCTTATTAATAGCTTGTTGGCAGAGCATTTCTATGTCTACCGAAGTTAAATTGAGTCTTTGGGTATCTTCCCCCATGACTCCTAGATTAACTATTTCCTCCACTAAAGCAAGCAAATGCTGCCCACTATTGTGAATAATATCTAAATATTCTTTCTGTTTTCTGGTTAAAGGGCCATAAACTTCATGCCCCAAAACACTAGCCATACCCATAACTGAAGTTAAAGGCGTTTTCAGTTCTTGGGTAAGCTGGGCTAAGAGTTTGACTTTTAACCCGTCTGTGGAAGAAGGAGAAGGTGGTGGAGAAGAATCCCACTCAGATTGGTAGTTGAGGGGAGAATGTAATCCTTCCATATTAGCCTTTCTTCTTCCTTCAAGGGAAAACTCTGCTCTAAAAGCTGATGGTTCAGTGGTTCGCGATCGCCCACCTCGTTGCTGATTTTCCCATAGGCGGCTGCGTTCAAATTCACTCAGACACCAACGGGCTGTCATAACTAGAAACTGGATATCTTTTTCTGAGAATTGACGAGGTACAACATCCATGATTTCCAGACTACCTAAGCATTCTCCATTAGCCTGGATTAAAGGTACACCCAGGTAAGCACGAATACCATAGTGCTGGCTCAAACTGCTACGGGAAAATACTAAATCCTCTAGGGTATCTTCAATAACTAAGCTGTTTTGACTCTCAACAACAAAGGTACAAAAAGCTTCTCCACGGGGCATCTTTCTCGATACTGCTAACTGATTCATTAACCCAATACTAGATAAGCCCAGGGTTGATTTCAGCCAAACTTGCTCTTGCACCATGAGGCTCAAAACACCAATGGGGGCTGCTAAAATGCGGGCGGCAGTTTGGGTTGCTTCGTCAAAAACTGGTACAGTTTCCACCTCCAACAAACCTAAACTGTTTAAGGCAGCAAGTCGTTTTTGTTCTCGTTCTGTAGGGGTCAGACCATCTAAACGACAAAAGAGTCTATTGTTTTTAGGGTTGCTCATATTTGCCCCCATCCCTGTATCGGCTGCTCGCATTTATTGTCCAAACAAGACTGTTTTTTTAAGGTTGCCTACTACACTTAACGTTCCCTGAAGTTGCGTTTAACAAACACATCAAGACACAGATAGTTTAAGGTATTTGCGTGGTAACTTTATTTTTCACCCTACCCTTAGTAGATATACACTTAGTGGGATAAATTTCAGCAACAACACTTGCTCTTATTTTCCTCAATAAACTTAAGAAATAAACCCACTTTCAGACAGAGATATTAAAAATAAATATCTCAAAAATCAACTTTGCTAGTTTGAGGGCATTATAGGGTGAATGTCTAGTTTATTATAAATTAGTTGGCAATTATGTTTGTTTTCCCACAATTTTCCAGCTAAGATTTTTTTGACCAAGCTTGGTGAGAGAGTAAAGCCGCAATCACCCTAGTTCCCCTAAGCTGGTTGGAGAGGGGGAGATGTCCTTTAGGAGCCTGAAGAGTCCAAGTAAATTCACCAGGATAGCGAGTCCATGTATTACCCTGCTTCCAATTAATTTTGTGCCATAAACTAGAAAAGTCTTTGCCAACTCCTAGCCATATTTCTCGCTGTACAGAGAAGCCAAATTTACCTTCAGAATGGCTTAACCACAGGTTATTGATGGTTTGTAAATCTGTTACTGGTAATTGAGCAACTTCGGTAAAATAAAGCCAGTTTCTTTGTTGGGCTTCAACCCCAACCAATTGACAGAGTTTTTCTAATGTCAAACGGTCAGCAGCCTGAAAATCTTGTTGAGCAAGAAGTTTTTGTAGAGGTTGATAGTCTATATTTTTATCTGTTTGCAGAGGAACTAATCCTGTCGGAAAGTGAGTTTGGAGAAATTCTTGGCTATTGAGGTCATTACTTTGATAAAGGACTTGATAAACTTTACCTGCCACTAAATCAGGAAACTCTAATTGCCGTTGCAAGAGAAATTCTTGCAGCACTTCTAAACCTGGTTCCCCTGCTTGTACTAACTGAGGAATGGACTTAAGCTGATTTTTCCCTGACTCTGAGCGTAACTGAACCTCTAATTGGGCGATCGCTGAATCTGGATTTTGGACTGAGACGATATTTTGCTCCGTCATAAAAAACTCTTCGGGATATAGATTCTTGATAGTTGTTAATTTTTGGGTTCTAAAAAAGTGAGTAGGGATTGCTACTCTTTTCTTTTATATAGTCATGATTAATTGTATCGGCTAGAGGTTACAGCTTGATTGCCTAATTCCGGCCAGAGACTTGATAGCCCTGTTCATAGGCAAAGCGTACTAGTTGAGAACGGTTTTCTAATTGTAATTTACCTAAAATGTTACTGAGGTGGGTTTGTACTGTACGGGGACTAATCAGTAATAGCTGACTAATTTGTTTGTTGGTTAACCCTTGGATCACCTCCCAGAATACTCTTTCCTCAGCAGGGGTTAGGGGTAAAGGTTGAGGTTTAGAATGAGCTTCTTTCTCCAATTTTTGCTGATGATTATTTGTAGAAGGGAAACTAGAGGTTGTTGATACAGAATTTACTGTCCCCATCTTCTGCATCAAACGGACAATCTCTGTGTGGATACGGTGGGATCGCTCTAGCTGCACTTCTATTTTCGCGACTAATTCCCTAGTATCAAAAGGTTTGGTTAAATAGTCATCTGCTCCTGTAGAGTGTCCTTGAATTCTATCTTCTAGTTGCCCTTTACAAGAAAGGAAAATGAAAGGGACTAACTGACCAGAGGGAGTAGAACGTAGAGTACGACAAAAAGCTAAGCCATCCATTTCTGGCATAACGACATCAGAAACTACTAAATCAGGAGGATTTTTATTAAAAGCTACTAACCCTTCTTTACCTGATTGTACTACTTCAACTTGGTATCCCTGTTTTTCCAAATAACGCTTAAGAACGATTCGCAGGGTGTTGTCATCGTCTACTACTAAAATTCTTTTCATTTTACGTTCGTTACGGAGGCAATGTACTTAGACACACAAGTTAAATTACAACAGCTATTTAGGAGAAACCCTGTTCTTTTGAATTTTCTTCCTTATATACAAGTATAAAAATAACTGCCCTGTTAAAAATGTTTTGATGCACCCGGTAATAAATTACACCCCTAGAGCCTAGCATTTACGAAGCTAACTGGCGCTTATTTTCCAAATATTTTTGCCAATGTGTTTACGGCTAAGAGTTTTTTCCTTTAATATCTGGTAGCCTACCTAAGATGTCATAGTCTCGTTAACACTTGTTATGTACGAAAAAATTACTCCTCCTGATGTCGGTTCCAAAATTACTTTCAAAGCAGGAGAGCCAGTGGTTGCTGATGATCCCATTATCCCTTTTATTCGCGGTGATGGCACGGGTGTAGATATTTGGCCAGCAACTCAGAAGACTATTGATGCTGCGGTTGAAGCAGCTTATGGTGGTCAGCGCAAAATTAATTGGTTTAAGATTTATGCTGGGGATGAAGCCTGCGAAAAGTACGGTACTTATCAGTATTTACCCCAGGATACTTTAACTGCAATTAGAGAATACGGTGTGGCGATTAAAGGCCCTTTGACAACTCCTGTAGGAGGAGGAATCCGTTCTCTTAACGTTGCTCTGCGGCAAATTAATGACCTCTATGCTTGTGTACGCCCTTGTCGTTATTATCCCGGAACTCCTTCTCCTCACAAGTCACCGGAGAAGTTAGATATCATTGTTTACCGAGAAAATACTGAAGATATTTATCTCGGTATTGAATGGGCAAAAGGAACAGAAATTGCTGAGAAATTGATTAAAATTCTCAATGAAGATTTAATTCCTGCCACCCCTGAACATGGTAAAAAGCAAATTCCCCTTGATGCTGGTATCGGTATTAAACCCATTAGTAAGACTGGTTCGCAACGTTTGGTACGCCGTGCTATTCAACACGCCCTACGTCTGCCCCCAGCTAAGCAGCAAGTTACTTTGGTGCATAAAGGCAATATTATGAAATATACCGAAGGCGCGTTTCGAGATTGGGGCTATGAGTTAGCGATTACCGAATTTCGTGATGTTTGTATCACTGAAAGGGAATCTTGGATTCTGAGTAATAAAGATAGTAATCCTGACCTGAGTGTGGAAGAAAATGCTCGGAAAATCGATCCGGGTTATAACTCTTTAACTCCGGAGAAGCAAAAGGAAATTTCTCAGGAAGTTGAGGCGGTTTTAAACTCAATTGGGGAAAGCCACGGCAATGGTAAATGGCAAGAGAAGGTGATGGTGAATGATCGCATTGCTGATAGTATTTTTCAGCAGATCCAAACTAGACCTGATGAGTATTCTATCCTGGCTACCATGAATCTTAACGGGGATTATCTCTCTGATGCCGCAGCCGCCATTGTCGGGGGCTTAGGTATGGGGCTGGGGCTAATATTGGTGATAGTTGTGCTATTTTTGAGGCTACCCACGGTACTGCACCGAAACACGCTGGCTTAGATCGGATTAATCCTGGTTCTTTGATTCTCTCAGCAAAAATGATGCTTGCTTATTTAGGTTGGACTGAAGCTGCTGATTTAATTAATAAAGGTTTGAGTGGTGCAATCGCCTCTCAAAAAGTGACCTACGATTTGGCAAGGTTGATGAATCCTCCCGTGGAACCTTTAAAATGTTCTGAGTTTGCTGAGGCGATTATTGAACACTTCAACTAAATAACAATCTAGCAGCAAAAGGAACACGGCTTGATTAACAAAGATAAGCCGTGTTCCTAGGAAATGGTAATTTTTTTAATCAGGAGGATTAACCGCAGAAGGACGACGTTCAATTACTTGATCAATTAGTCCGTATTCTACAGATTCTTTGGGAGACATGAAGAAATCTCTTTCTGTGTCTCGTTCAATTTTTTCTAAGGGTTGTCCTGTATGTTGAGCGAGATAGTTATTAAGCTGTTTTTTCAGGTATAAAATTTCTTTAGCCTGAATTTCAATATCCGTAGCTTGTCCACGAGCGCCCCCTAAAGGTTGATGAATCATAATGCGAGAATGGGGTAAACTCATGCGTTTTCCTTTCGCACCCGCACTAAGAAGGAAAGCACCCATGCTAGCAGCCAATCCTAAACAGATAGTGCAGACATCAGGACGAATTTGATTCATTGCATCGAACATACCCATTCCTGCCGATACTGAACCCCCAGGAGAGTTGATATATAAGTAAATATCTTTGTCAGGATCTTCAGCTTCGAGAAAGAGTAATTGAGCAACAACCAAATTAGCTATTTCATCAGTTACTTGTTGCCCTAAAAAGACAATGCGTTCTCTTAATAATCTAGAGTAGATATCGAAGGCGCGTTCACCACGACCGGAAGTTTCAATAACTGTAGGAATCATAAGGTTTGAGCTTGATTGTTACTTTTTTTTGATTGTAGCTCTGTTAGTGGCAACTGCCCACGGGGGAAATCTACCCTTCAAAGTTCGTCAGGATTGATGCCTAATTCCCGTAGTTTTGTTGCTAGCTTTTCTTCTCTAAGTTGGGCTTGGGTTAGTTTTTCTGTAGCTAATGAAATCATTTCCCCTTCTAAGGTATACCAACGTAACCATAAACGCTCTATTCCTTCAAAACTACCTTGCCACAAACCTAAACTTAATTCTAATTCTGGTAATAACCAGCGCCCTTGGTAGGTTTCCATCCCTTCATAATGTCCCCCTACCAAATGAAAAGCTTTTACTTCGTCGGTGTAGCGGCTGAAGATAAAATAGTAGGGGATTCTTAAAATTTGTTCGTAAACTTGCCATTTCGTGGGCGGTTCGTTTGGTTTGCTTTCGGTTTCCCCTAAATCTTCTTTATCTGTGCCAGGAGAGAGAAATTCTGCGACGACATAGGGGTTAGCTTGTTCTTGCCAGGTAACATAGCTTAAGCGCATATCCCTCTGTTCATAAAGTCTCGGTATTCCTACTGCACCAAGCCAATCTGGGCGTTTATACCATAGGGGGTTGGTTATGGTGTAGTAGAGATTTATATCTACGGCAGAATAAACTAATTCTGGAGTCCAATTATGGGGTTGGAAGGTTAGATATAAAAGTAGAGGCTGTAAAAAGTGAAATTCGTCTGCCAATCCTGATTCCTCTGAATTTTCGCTGGGTAGATCGTACATCGTTGGCAGAGTTTCTCTAGGAGGTAGAGGAGGGTTAGATTGAGTTATGCTGGTCATGAGTGAACTCTGGGTTCGGGGTGCAGCTTTGTGAGTAAATTACTTTCTGCGATCGCAAGCTCTTCTAATCTTTGTTCGACTAAATCTCGTTCAAAGTAGGTATCTGCTAAAACCCAATAAATGCCATAATGACGGGCTTCTGAAGCGACTAAGCTGCGATAAAATTCAGCTAAGTCTGGTTCAGGACAATGGGTAGCCAGTAAGTCTAATCTTTCGTGGGAACGGGCTTCGATTAAGCAGGAGACGAGGAGAGAATCTAGTAGTCTGTTTGGTTCTTTTTTGCGAACTTGAGATTTTAAACCGGAACCATAGGGAGGGGCGTTTAACGGTGCAAGAGGAACTCCCCGCTTTTCTAACCATTGATTAACCATCTCAAAATGTTCTAATTCTTCTTGGGCGATGGTGGTTAACTGTTTGACTAGTTTGCTACGGGCAGGATAGCGAAACATGAAGTTAATCGCTACGCTGGCTGCTTTGCATTCGCAGTGAGAGTGATCTAAAAGGATTATATCTAAGTTATTAATAGCCTGCTCTACCCAAGCTTCGTTGGTAGGCTGTTTAAGGATTTTAATCTTTGCTACTATCATTTATTATTAAACGCTTATAAGGCAATTGGGTTGCTTAGATGAGTTTTTTTGATTAGTACTTTTACTAAAATTGTCTCTTTTTATTTTCTTTAAATTGAGATGGGCATCTTCTCTTATTCTATGTTACAGGGATAGCCCATTTTTTTCTCAAGATTAATTACTAGACTTTGAATGAAATCAGGAAAGCTAGAAAGATGCGAATAATATTTAACTTCTTCTTTGAGATAGAATTTTATTTGAAAGTAGCAATTAGTTGTACAATCTTTCAACAAGTTTTTTACTGGGTATTGCAGGATATTAAACTCAACTTCTTTTCCCAAGTACTTTTATATTGGCTTGTTGCTTCTGTCTCATTTTATAGTATTGGCGTTTTTATTGAGAAGATTATTAAAAAGAATGACAAATTGAGGGGTAAGTTAAATTCTAGGGTTAAGAAAGTAAAAAAACAACCATTTCCTGCTTTTACAGCCAAAGGCATTATGTTAGGAGAAATAAAAAGTTTTACCACCGCATTAATTATTCTTTTTCTAGCACCAGAAATTCATCGAGGGAATGGCTTACTTTTGAATCTTGCCTGGTTCTTAATGAGGATAGTTGTTGCTGACTTTTGTTTTTATATCGCTCATCGGTCACTGCACAGAAAATTCTTACAAAAAATTCATCTCAAACATCATGAATTTCGCGACACATCAAGTTTTGTAGCTGGGCATAAGAGCTTCTTAGAATATATTATTGTTACTATCACAGACCTTTTACCTATTTTTATCTTTGGCTATGATCTTACTCAAATATTAGCTTGGACTTTAATAGGTAATGCCTACAATTTAGAAGGTCATAGTTCATTATCAATATTTTTTATCTCCTCAGATTTTCATGATCTTCATCATACTGATTTCAGGAATAACTATGGTATTCAAGGATTTTGGGACAGGATATTTAAGACTTTGAATCCTCCTAACAAGAAGTCGGGAATTGTTTTTCCTGTTGCTTTATTAGAGAAGATTACCATGAAGTTATCTGACAGTATTGATTGAGGTGAGGCTAAAGCCTCTGCGTGGCTTCCCTTACGCCCCTAAAGCCCATCTAATAAATTTAGCTAATGCTACATAAAAACAACTTATATGTTATCTCTCTTGCTATTTCCTGAACTTATGATTAAAGTGAAGATAGTTCCACTAAATGAGATTGAAATAATCGAGAGTACAAAATGCTAACTTTCACTGAGAGAAACAACCGTCAGCCCTTAAACATACTTGAACCCATGCAAAGGAAGCTGGAAAACTTAGAAATAAACTCAGAACAACTAGCACGCAAAATTGTTAAACTTATTCCTTCTCAATGTCCCTTCGCCCGTGAAGTGCGTTTGTTTAATCGAGTTTTGTTTCGTATTCCGGCACTTTGTAAACTCAATCCTTTTTATGAACAACTAACCATTTTGCGATTTCGTGCTTTGTGTTTTCTTGCCGACAAATGTGGTGAAGATGTTAGTATTTACTGCACATAAAGCGACGGAGAGACGGGGAGACTTTGTGACTCCCTACACCCCTGATATCAGGTTATAGTATCTAATCAAAACTTATTACTTTTAGCCACTAGCAATTAGCAAGTCTATTCTTCAGTTTCAGATTCTAATTCGACAGCACTAAGTTGACCAAAAGGGAGAAAAGCAGCCCAGTAATAGGGGTGTTTTTCTAACAAAGATAATTGTACTTTTCGTAATGCTTCACTACGCCCTTGACCTTTTCCTAAACCTTGATAGTATTTCTGTAGTAAATCTTGTTTCTCCGCCCCATCTCCTAGCCAAAGACTGAGGAGTTGAGTTTCACTTCCTGCTAAAACCAGAGAACGGAGTAATGCTGAGACAGCTTTACCATTAGCTAAGTCTTCTTCTCCGGTTTGAGTTTGAGAAAGTACAACTAATTGTGTTCCTTTCAAGTTTAGTTGGGCAATTTCTGTGGCAGTGAGAATGGCTTCTGGTTGATTATTAGCTGCTGCTAAAGCAATGCCAGCTTGGAGAAGAGGATTTCGTGGGGCATTGCTAGCTATAGCTGTTTCGTTAATGAAGAAGCCGTGAGTAGCGAGATGAAGAATGCTAGGGCTTTGCATCGCTTGAAGATTTTCTTGATTGGCATCAGCCCCCATTAGTTGTTTTGCCTTTGGTAATAGAGGTGCGATCGCCTTAATTTCTTGGTTGGTTTTTGGTAGGCTGGGGAAGAGAATTGGGGGATTTTCTCCATAGGTGGGAAGAGATTTTCCGGTTTCCTGTTTTGTTTTTTTGACTAAAAATGCCTCTGGTTTCCTTGGTTGTTGAAAAGCCGGATTCCCTACTAAAATTGCTTCATTTTTACTGGGGTTAGAGTTCGCCCAACTTAAAATATCTCGTCCAGAAGTAAGGTAAGTGAATTCATAATCTTTCACTAAATAATTGTTTTTTTCATCTACTAAAGCAGCGAAGGGAACTAAGTTTATTTGTCCATCAGGAGACAGGAATACTTTACGAGTACTACCTAATAAAGGGCGAATCGGCTGCATTAACTTTTGCTCTAATTTACGGGAGATACTTTTAACTTGAGTAAGGGAAAGTTCAGGATTTTGCAGAGCTTCTCGAAATTCAACAATGAGGTTATCAATAGTAGCCGCATCCCCTAAGCCAACCCATTTTGGTTCCCCATTTTTAGGCAAAATGTAGGCAATATAACGAGGGGCTTTAAATCTTTTCCCCAAGTTTTGAACACGAGGGTTATCAGGTTGATAAGCAATTATTTCCACTAAAGCGGTTTTTTCTGGGAGTGCTTTTTGCAGCCCATCTATAGTTACACTTTGTCCTTGATTATTAAACTGGGCTTCTAGGTTTTGAATCTGTTGCCGCAAATTGCTTATTTGTTGTTGGTATTGTTGAGGAGTGAGGTTATCGGAGTTTTGAAACAGAAGCCCAGCTAGTTGAGAACGAAGATTACTAAGTTTTTGGAAGCTGGTTTGATTAGTATTTGCGGCGGAAGAGTTTGCCGCTAAAGTATCAATCAATCTGCCTTTACGACGGAGTACTGTAGTGAGAGCTAAACGAGTGGCTTGAGGATTTTTTGGTGCTTCTTGAACATGGAGAGAAACTGTTGCATTGGTTTGATCTGTTAATGCTTCTTGGTAAGCTTGTTTTCCTTCTTGAGAATTAGTGGCGAAAATAAGAGAAAGATTATCTTCTGTTACTTGGTTACTCAAACTCTGAAATTCTAAGGCGCGAGGAATTTCATCTTGGGCGCGATATAAACGGGCTAAATTATTAACACTATTGGTAACTAAAGGATGGTTTTTACCTAATACCTTTTGCCAAATTGCTAAGGATTGTTCATAAAGTGGTCTGGCTTTGTCCTCTTTACCTTGCAAGTCATATAATTGGGCAAGATTATTTAAGCTTGTGGCTAAGTCGGGATGATTTTTTCCTAACACTTTCTCCCGAATGGAAATAGTATTGAGATAAAGATTTTCTGCTTGTTTATATTTCTGTTGAGCTTTAGATAAATCTGCTAAGTTATGGAGAAGAGTAGCAGTAATAGTATTCTGACGGGCATTTCTACCATCTTGAATAGCAATGCCACGGTTATAAAGGGGTTCTGCTTGACTATAATTACCCTTTTCAAAGTATAATCGGGCGAGATTGTTGAGATCCAAAGCAACTTGAGGATGATTTTTTCCTAAGCGTTTTTCATCACTACTCAAGACAAATTTATAAAGAGGCTCTGCTTGATCGTATTGCTTTTTGTCTTGATACAAACTGGCTAAATTACTAACTGTAGTTGCAACATCAGGATGCTGTTCTCCTAATTCGTTTTCTCTAATTTCAAAACTACGGGTATAAAGCTTTTCTGCTTCGTTATACTTTCCTTGATCATGGTATAAAGCAGCAAGATTGTTGAGGGTTAAAGCCACAACAAGATCGTTTTCGCCATAAGTTTGTTCTTCTATGCTCAATGCACGTTGATAAAGAGGTTCAGCTTCTTTATAGTTACCTCCATCGTGATAAGTAGCTGCCAGGTTATTAAGGGTTAAAGCTACTTGTGGATCGTTTTTAGTAAAGACTTTTTCTTGAATAGCCAGTGCCTGTTTTAATGGTGCTTCAGCTTCTTTATACTTACCTAAAGCCCGAAATAAAACCCCTAAGTTGCTTAAAGTCTTCGCCACTTCAGGATTTCCTTTTCCTAACAAGTTAGCTTTGATTTCTAAAGCTTTCCTCGCCGGAGAAATACCGGCTGTATATTTTCCTTCTTGATACAGTTTTTCTACTTCAGCATCAAATTTCTCAGCTTCTTTTAATAGTGCCAACTCTTCCGGGGTAATAATTTGAGGCGGGCGAGGAGGAGGAGGATTTTGCCCGACTGCGGGAACTTCCGTTACTATAGCTAGGGCGATTATTGTTAAGCCAAAAATTAATTGATTACTGGTTTTCATAAATTGATTGCTATTTTTTAAAAACTAATCTGCCACAAAGCATTATGGAAGAAATTGAGACGATACCAGAATTTAAAGAAGTTTGGCAAGAAACCTTAAAATGGCAGCCAAGTAACGCGCTTCAAGAGAAATTTCAACAGTTATACGAACAAGTTATTATCGGCAACCGCCAGTTAAATTTAACTCGTATCACCGCCCCCGAAGAGTTTTGGGAAAAGCATCTCTGGGACTCTTTAAAGGGAGTTGCCCCCTGGTTAACTCAATCAGAGTCGGGGCTTAAAGTTATGGATATTGGTACAGGGGCTGGCTTTCCTGGCTTACCTGTTGCCCTAACTTTTCCTCATTGGCAAGTTACTTTACTCGATTCTACCCGCAAAAAGATCACTTTTTTAGATGGTTTGTTGCCGAAGTTAGAGATTTTCAATGCCACAACTTTGGTAGGGAGGGCCGAATCTGTAGGCAAGAAGTTTCGCCACCATGCTGCCTATGATTTAACTTTGGTTAGGGCAGTGGGTAAACCTATTGTTTGCGCCCAGTACGCTTTACCTTTACTTAAACCAGGAGCTATAGCTGTATTGTATCGCGGTCAGTGGACAGAAGAAGATGATCAAGAGTTACGTTTAGGGTTACGAGGGCTGGGGGGAAAAGTTAAGAATGTGGAGAAGTTTTTTACTCCTTTAACAGGAAGTGTTCGTCATTGTCTTTATATTAATAAGTTGTAGAATAGTTATTGTCCATACTACTTACAGAGCATTTATTAATGAAAAACCCGATTATAGAAGGTTTATTAAATGAGTTTAAAGAAGAATATCCTTTACCAACAAATGTATCTGAATCAGATGCCTTTGAGCATTTTATAAATTATTATATTATCGCTAAAGATTATGACGAATCTAATCCTGATATAGAAGATATTTGTACTGGCGGTGCTGGAGATAAAGGTATAGATGGTGTTGGTCTTGTTGTCAATGGAAACTTAATTAATTCCCAAGATGATGTAGAAAATTTTGGCAATTTGAATGGCTATCTTAAAGTTGATTTTATTATTATTCAATCAAAATATCGTTCTAACTTTGATTCAAAAGAGATTTTAGCTTTCGCAAGAGGTATTAAGTTTCTATTTGCGTTTGACAAGAACTTTAATGCAAACTCACATCTAAATCATAAAAAAGAATTAATAGAGTTCATTTATGAGCAAAACTTATTTAAGGATAAAAATCCGAGGTGCAAAATTTACTATGTCACCACAGGTAAGTGGAAAAATGACCAAGAGATTACAGAACTAATAGACTCTATCAAAAAAGAACTAGAAGATAAATCTATTTTTGATGAGGTTTTATTTGCTCCTATTGATGCTGCGGGTATCCAAAATATATATCGCTCTGTTAATAATCAAATGTCAAGAACTGCAATCTATCAAAAATTTAATACCGAACTAAATACTCACTCCCTATGGACTCTATGTTTTGCGGAAATGGTCAGCAAATAGCTAGCTTGTCTTGCAAGTCTTCTCTGGTTCGGATTGCTGTTAATTAGTTGATATTCATTTCTTCTATCAATTCAAATTCAACTATTACTTATTACCATTTGTACTGATTATATAAATAAATAGTATGCCGCACCACTTCATTTCTCCCCTTATAAACCCAAGATTTAATCATCGTTTGACCTTCGGTATCACACTCGTAGCGATCGCCTAAAAAATCAGCTTCGTAGCCACTTCTTACACCGTCATTTTCAATAACCACTGCATAAATACTATCTAAATGAGTATATACTGTTAAAGTTTCAGAACAGCGAATTACCACACCATAAGTACTTTCTTCAAAAGTAATCGGTTCAGCATTTTTATCCCACCAACAACTATATTTTCTACCGTCACTGGTTTCTAAAACCGACTTTTGTTGAAAGCTTTGATAATCTATTCTCGCAGAATTGGTTTCAGGACAAGCAACAGCTAATGTACTAGAAAAAACAGCTAAGGTACTAACTACCACACTTAATAAATATGAGTAACGTTGAGGACTATTTTGCCAGAGATTAAATTTATACCGAAACATGATAACTATGGTAGTTTGTTTGTAGAAAAAAAAGTTTTTCTCTATGTTCCATTTTAGCTTAGAGAAAAAAAGCCATCATAGCAATTAGAAAAGACAATCTAAACGACTACTTTATAACTATGAGCAATGTCTAGGCTGGGCTTTGCCTACTCTCTATTATCAATACATAGATGTACTGCTTGCTGTTGCTAGATGTTAAAATTATTAATAATGAGTGTCAGTGGCTATGGCATAATTAATGAAAGCATAGACTACAAACAATCAATAGGGTTATGGCACGCATTACTATTCAAGTTGATGAAGATATTAAGACGGCATTTGAAAAAGCTAGTCCTAAGATGCAGCAACAGTTAAGCTCTATTGTTCAACTGTTTTTTAGAGAAAATTTACATAATCAAAGCTTAACAGAGGTAATGGCAAAAATTTCTGACCAAGCACAGCAGCGAGGCTTGACACCAGAAATTTTACAGGATATTTTGGCTGGCAATGACAAATAAGTTCGTAATAGATACTAACGTTTTAATCAGTGCTTTACTCTTCAAATCTTCAATCCCTTTCCAAGCAATTAAATTAGCAGAAAAACGAGGGATTATTTTATACTCTGAAGCGACTTTAAATGAATTAGAGCAAGTTTTGAACCGTAAAAAATTCAACAAGTATATTTCTTTAGAAGAGCGACAAGTATTTTTGCTTAAATTTGTTAGTTCATGCCAGTTGATATCTATTACAAAAAATATCTCGATCTCTAGAGATGAGAAAGATAACAAGTTTTTAGAGTTGGCTATTAGCGGTAATGCCGATGTAATCGTTACAGGGGATTTAGATTTATTAGAACTCAACCCTTTTCAAGAAGTAGAAATTATTACTCCAGATACCGTTATAAGCGATAGGCAATAGAGAAAGATTAATTAGTTGACTAATACTTCATGACTTTAATCAAAGAAATTATGGTTAAAACTATCCCGGCCCAAAAAGTGACTTTATTAGATTTAGAGTCTCAATTCAATTTAGAGCGTACTTCTGAATCACAATTTTTCTTAGAATGGCAAGAAGATTTACCCGAATTAAACGAATTGGACAAGCAAGTTTTGGATGAAGTGAGAGCAGATTACCTACATTTGTCTAAACTTCCCATCTTGGAACCTATCGTCAAAATGGTTATTTTAGGGCCTCTTTTTAGAAGGGCTAGCTTTTACCGTTCTCCTTTTTATATTACAGCCGAAAAAGAAGTAGAAATAACTTCTGAAGATGAAGGAACAATCATTAGAGGAAGACTTGATTTACTAGTCTTTACTCCTGAGTTTTGGGTGACAGTTATTGAATCAAAACGCACTCAGTTTTCCTTAGAAGCAGGCATTCCCCAAGCCTTAGCTTATATGTTAGGAAGTCCCCACAAAAATAAACCTGCATTGGGATTTGTTAGCAATGGCCCTGATTTTGTTTTTCTCAAATTAGTGCAAGAGACTAATCCCCAATACGGGCGATCGCAACATTTCCATATAGACACCGAAGGCGACTTATATACAGTATTAAGCATCCTCAAAAAGCTAGCCAAAATAGTAAGCCAAAAACCTTAATCATTAAAGCCTCCTACTTATTACTTATTACTTATAGCAATTCTAATTCACATGAGGTACAAAGAGCCTTTTCTAATGCTCCCTACTCCCTACTCCCTACTCCCTATTCCCTCAAACCAAGGCCTTTTGTACCTCACTAGCTTGGGAAAGGCTATATTACTTATTACTCATTACCTCTCCCGACGCAGCTAAAGACTTAACAGGAAAGTATTTATCAGTTTCTCGTAAACGCTGGGAGAAGAAGCGACAGATTTCTAAAACAATGTGGGGACGTTGAGTGATTAAGCTAATGAAACTGCTTTTTTCTAACTTGAATAAAGTACAATCTTCCACTGCGATCGCACCATTCCACCGGGGGGAATTGTCAAATAAAGCTACTTCGCCAAAATGCTGTCCGGGAGTTAAAAAAGTAAGATCCCTTGCTTCTTCTTCTACTTGTTTGACAATGCGTACTTTCCCTTCTGCAATAATATAAAAATGTTCTCCCCAACTGCCTTCTGTGAAGATAGTTTCTCCGGCTAAAAATTGTTCTTGTTCTAAGGCGCGGTCGATTAATAATAGCTCATCTAAAGAGAGGTTTTTAAAAAGTGCAACCTTTTTTAGTAAAAGTAAGCGTTTCATAAAAAAGTTAAGGGAAGCTGGTTGTTCATCTAAAGGACGAAAAATTTCTCTGGCAACTGCCTTAACTAAAGGATCTGGATCTTTGCTTAAGGCAGAAGAAAGCCCAGCTAAGGCAATTAAAGCCCCGATTCTAATCCAGCGATCTTTAGCTTCGAGGGCTTCTAAGAGTAGCTTATAACCTTTTGTCCGCATCCAGAAAGAGTTGGCTGAGATGGGTGTTCCCGGAGGTTTTTCGTTGGCTAAACGTTCTAAGATAGGCATTAAAGGAAGGACAAAACGCCGATCTCTTAGGGATGCTAAGGTTTCTATGGCGTTGGCTAATTCCCTTTTGTCAGTGCTGTAAAGTAGGCGTTTGACGGTATTGACGGTGCGGGCGTGTCCTAAACAGGAAAGCACATAGAGTACTCTTTGGATTAAGCGTTGATGATAGTCGGCGATGGCAATGGCTAAGGGTTGCCAGCTTGGGGTTTTGAGGGGAATTTTTTGCTGCCACTGCCGAGTACGAGTGACTTCTTGAAAATCGGGGCTGAGATAGTCGTAGAGGATGTCGCTAGCCTTTCTGATGCGAATTTGGCCTATGGCGGCGATCGCCGCTTCTACGAGGTTTTGGTTAGCACTGAGGAGACTTTCTTTCGCTAAGGATAAACCCTGTTCACCGTATGCTGCCAATGCCATAGCCGCTTTTTGTCGCACTTGAGAGTCATGATCTTCTAAGCCATTAACCACATAGTTCAACATTTCTTCACTACGGGCTATCCTTAAGACTTCAAAAGCGGCGGCTCTAACAGTAGGGTCGGGATGATTTAATTGTATTACTGCTATTTGTGCCAATTCTTCATCTTGAGGACGGGCGATGTTGGCTATGGCTTCTAATCCTCTCCTAATCACCTCTCCACTGCCCCGCAGAAGGATTTCTTTAAGGGGAGGAATTAATTCTCTGCCACCCCCAAAAGCGACTACCCTAACGATGGCTTTTCCTGTGGTTTTATCTAATTCAGATTGCCATAATTTGGCACAAGTTTGTTTGATTTCTGGGTTGGTAATCGCCTCGGTTTGGGTGGCAGCGACGGAGGCTAAGGCGCGAATTTCTTGACTGTTATCCTTTAAGCAATTACGTATTTGTTCTTCATTGAGGTGATGTTGACTGGCGATGAGGACTTCTAAACCTAATGCTTTTAAGGAATGATTTTCCTCTTTTAATAGTTCTTGGCAACGATCAATTGTTTCTGTATCAGGATTGCTACTTAATAATTTAACACTAGCATCTCGCACATCGGGATGGGCATGAGGAAATAATTCTTCTACATCTTCTAGAAATTGGCTAGATTGTCCTAAACCAACAGCTAATTCCAATCCTTTAATTTTTGTATAACGTTCTTCGCTAGTAATTAATTCTTTAATTACTGAACTTGATTGAGGAGGAAGTTGAGTCAAACCTTCACTAATATCATCTAGGTTAACAGAACCAGAACGAAGCATTCCTTCTAATGATTCAAAGTATTTCTGCCCCATGGGATAACGGAGAAGAAAAAAGACAAAGCTGAGGGCAATACCAAGCCAAGTAATTTGTACTAAGGTTAAGAAAGAATGGGCAGCCCAGAGTAATAATCCTGCCGAAATTTGTCCAAAAGCGTAAAGAAAACCATCACTAAAAGCCCTAACTCTACCGATGATTTGATAGGGGACAGCGTTGTAGTTGAGGTTATGAACAGGTAAGTTAATACTTTTGTTTAAAGATTCGCTGTTAACACTTGTGGCGATCGCCGCAGGAAGAGAAAAGTTTACGCCTAAAAAAATGAAGCTAATTAAGGTCGTGACAGGATAAACTAAACTCATAGTTCCTACCCCCAAACGTTGTAACAATGGTTGAGTGAAACCGTAGAGGACAAAGAGTTGCACAACGCTATAAACTACTCTCAACAAACCCAAAAAACGAGTCAATTCTTGGTCATCGGTGAAGGTTTGAGAATAGACACTAAAACATTCGTATTCGGCAATAACAATTAAAATTACCACTAAAAAACTACTAGCAGCTAAAAAGAAGATGATTTGGTAGTTTTTAACTTGTTCAGGGAAGCTTTTTAAAGCCTGCCAAATCTCGACAGATTCTTCTTTTAGATTACCTTCTAAACGTCTTTCTGACCTTTCCAAAAGGAATAATTGGAGGATAACTAAGCCATACATTAAAGGTAAAATAAGCAGAATATTTCTGGTGGGAAGATAGGCAGAAATAACGCTAACCAATCCTCCTCCCAGGAGAATACCTATGGCTTGGGCCATACCAATTAAGGAAGTATGGCGTTTATATTCTAAAGAAGTAAGATAATCGTTAAGTAAGCTAGGCCAAAGAATATTTACTTGAGAATCCCAAGAAAAGCCAGCAAAGATGAACAAGAGATAATAAATTACTAAGCTACCTGAATTAATCCCCAGGCGCATTAGTAAGATGATCACAATCCCTATCAATAAAACATAGCGAAAAAGTTGAGGACGGCTATAACGATCTACCAAAGGAGAAAATAAAGCATAGGCCGGGACTGAAACCAAACCAACTAAGATAAAAAATAAAGGTAATTTTTCTGAGCCAACTTTGTTTAAAAATAAAGAACTGGCCAAAGTAACTACTTGAATATTGAGAGCTAAAATTGACACTGCCAAAATGAGCAAACGAGTAAGTCGGCGCATTTTCCAAGCAGAAAAGCTAAAACGCTGTTCAAGGGACTGATTTAACATATTGGCTAACGGCTAATTGTTAATGGCTAATTGCTAATCAAGCTTTTTGAAGCCAACATTTTTACTAACTTTAGCATTAGTGAAGTAATATTCAATACCTCACGCTTACTAAGAATTTGAAAGTTTATCTCATAATTGGACTCAAAACCCGCCCCTGCTGATGCTGTTTCTTGGTTAATTAAGATATTACTAACTCAGCGATTAAAGGCAAATGGTCAGAGCCAACATCTCCACCAACTTTAATATCAGTAACAGTTATTTCTGGACTAACTAAACAATGATCTAAAGGAATACGTAGGGGAAGTAAGTTAGTTGGCCAAGTTGGTAAAATGCCAAACCCTAAACGAGCATTTACTAAACCTGTATTACGAATAAAGCGACGATAAATAGGCGACCACATAGTCAAATTAAAATCTCCTAAAACAATCTTTAAGGCATCACTTTGTTGGAGATATTTACTAGTTTCTTCTAGCTGTTGGTTACGTAAATAAAAGTAGGATTCATTAATCGGAGGTACAGGATGAATGGCAGTTAAATTAATGATTTTTCCTGCAACTTCTACATCAGCAATTAATTCTGGAATCTGTGCTGTTAGCCACTTTGTCGACTGATTTTCTAAAGGAAAGCTGCTATAAATCCCCATGCCAAAATTATTTTCTTGGGGTAAGACAAAATTGTGGGGTAAAATATCGCTAATACTTTCTAATTCTTTTGCCCAAGCTGTATTTAATTCTTGTACCACTAATATTTGGGGTTTTTCTGCTCTAACTAAGTCAATAAATTCAGCATAATTCTGATTACTGCTCAAAATATTACTCTGCATCACTTCAATAGTTGCATCTGATTGAGGCGTATTTGCTTCTGAGTTATTAATGTACCAAGGCACAACTTCTACGGCATTGAGACTGATACAAAATAAACAAAGTAAACACCACTTTCTTTGGCAATAAATAGCTAGTATAATTAGTAAGATTAAACTCAACACTAAATACTGAAAGCGAAAGTGAACCGTTAATTCCAACCAGCGTTCAAACCCTCCTAAATAACCTGCTAAGGAGAATAAAGTACAAAGTACTGCTTCTAAAATACTTAAGGTGAGAAAAATTCTTTTCCAAGTCATTAGCAAGTTTCCTTTATGCTACAGGTTTAAATAACGGTAGAAGCATATTTAGGACTTAGGACTTACGCAGTGGAACGAAAAATTAGGAGTTACAGGCACAATCGTGCATAAGTTTTGATCTTGAAACTAAAAGCTGGTAAAAATCTTTCCCATACTAACACTTGGTCAAAGTCATGCTAAGAAATATTGAAGACAACCAGCCTTCAGTAACTAACTTAACTGCACAACAACTTGATTTATTAAAAGAGTTTCATTAGTAAGCAAATCTTCTACAGTGAGGCGTAAGAATCTTTCTTTATCTACATAAAACTCTAACTTAACGCGATCGCTGCCAGGATTTCCTAAAGGTTCTAGTTTCGCTATAGTCCTCGCCCCTTCTTGATCATTAAGGGGTTGAACAGTAGTTTCTCCTGTACCAATGCTACGAGTAACTAAGCGATCGCCATCAAAATAAACCTCCGTTCCCCCAGTATCTGTCCCCAATTCCCCAATAATTAACTCAATACTAGGTTGATCAGCAACAGAGGCACTCAGAATCAACTCTATGGGTTTATTCATAGGATAGGGCTGCCCGGATTGTATTAAGCTATGCCAGCTATGACAATTTTCTTTACGATTCCAATAGCGGATGCCGTAACTGTGGTAGAGAAAATCTTTAACTTCAACCCCAGCAACCACTTGCAAAGCCCCCGCAGCTATGCCAGTAAAAGGGCGATCTCCTTTAATCTTTTCTGGTTCAAAATACTTTTGCAGCCAGGTTTGTACAGCCGGAATTTGGGTAGTCCCTCCCACCAAAAGAACAGCATCAAAATCTGCCGCAGTCACCCCTGCCCGCTTACCCTGTTGCAAAACCTGATCAATAAGTTCATCTAATTGCCGGAAAAAACCTCTTTCTGTCAAGATAGCCTCAAAACCCTCACGATCTAAAGCCAACTCATAACTCTCTAGGGTTTCATCGTTGAAATATACCTCACTGGCTTCGGTTTGAGAGGAAAGTTGAATCTTCAAACGTTCTGCTAAACGAGTAATCAACGGAGACTTACTCAAACCCTGTTCCTGAACAAAATAGTCTACCAACCAGTTATCGAGATCGCAACCCCCCAGATTTTGCCCTACCTTCGCCAAGACACGGGCCGTTTTAGGCCTTTGCCCTGAACTTTCCCCAAATAAATTCGCCCCCCATTTGAGGATAAACCCTCTAGAGGCAGGACTTTGCCCTGGTTTCAAATCCAGTTGTACCAAAGATAAATCTACAGTCCCTCCACCAAAATCCACCACCAACAACAAATTCTCTTCTGCTGTTCCATATCCCAAAGCTGCTGCTGTTGGTTCATCCAGCATTTGCACCTGTTCAACACCCAAAGATTGGCAAACCTGCCCCAACCAATGACGATAGGCTTCAAAACTATCAACAGGAACAGTTAAAACCAACGATTCTGGTTGATCTTCTTGCTTAAGGTTAGTTATTAACTGAGTTAAGAACAACTCACTAATCTCTTCAAAAGTAACCTCTTCCCCATCTAACTCCGGCAAAAACCCTTGAACTTTTGTACCAATACCTCGCTTAAAACTGCGAAAAAAACGAGAATCTGTGATCATATCTAAACCGCGATCACGTACCTGCTGACCAATAATCACCTGTTCCTGGCTAGCATTTTCCACATAAACTAAACTAGGAATTAAAGGCGGATTGTTTCCTAATTGCTGAGATATCCCCGGCAAATTCAAAATTTCTGCTTCCTGAGTTACCCCATTCCAACGGGCAATAACCGTGTTACTAGTACCAAAATCAATCGCGATCGCCATTTAGTTAATTTAATTGAGATGCCTATATTATTAATACTATGAATAACTTACTAACGAAACTAATTCTCATCGGACTTTTGCTATTATTAATCCTTGCTCCTTTTGGGGGTCTTGCTCCTTTGATGCTTATTATGTTAATTGGGGCAATTATCTGGGGTATCGTCTCTGTTTTCCAAGTTCTTCTTTTGGGTAATGAAGAGATGGAGAGACGGGGAGATAGCGAGATGGGGAGACGAGAATTGTAAAGCTTAAAGGATATCTTTACTCCTTACCATCAAATAAAATCTAATCTAGCTACACTACCAAAAAGGTAGATTCTTTGCCTATTCCCCATTACCTATTACTTTCCCGTCTCCCCCACCGGACTTACCTTAGCGCGATAGAGTAACTTGTTCTTCCAGGAATAGCCGAGATAGCGGACTTTAACCGGATCTCCATCCTGGGCTGTTCCTGACATTAATTGATGCTGTTGGGGGTTGTAGGCTACTTCTTCTCCGACAGAGGCGATCGCCTCTACTCTCCAATTTTGTAAAAGTTGGGTTACGGGTTTAATTAAAGGCAATAATCTTGTGGCTGGCAATTCAGGATTATTCTCCACCGCTGCCGCCGCAGTAGGCCATTGAACTAACCAAGATTCTAGGGTTTGCAGACTCTCTTGTTGAAATTCTTGTTGCAGGCTTTCTTTTTGATTTGCTATTTGTTTTTGCAGGCGTTGATATTCCTGTTTTAATTTCGTTTTATCTACAGGTGTTGCTGCTTTTTGTGCTATAGGTTTTGATGATAAAACTTTAATTAATTTGTCTACAGATATCTGTAAAGTTTGTGCTAACTTAACCAAAGTTTCTGCCTTGGTTTGTAATACTAATCCATAACGCAAACGAATAATTTCTCTCTCCCTAACTCCCGATTTTTTCCGAAGTTCTTCATAATTAGAAATGCCTACTTGCTGCATTAATTGTTGCAACTGGGAAGTGAAATGGGGATGAGATGATTTGAACCAACACATAATACCATTTATCATTTATCATTAAACATTTATCATCGTATTCCTTTAGCTTTAGATAAGATTTGGCTTAAATCTATCTCAGCTTAAGTGGAGGGAATTGATATTTTATGAAAAAAACCAATGCTGTCCGCTTACTAGATAACCTTGGTGTTACTTATCAACTTCTTAATTATGAGGTTGATATTGAGGATCTGGCCGCAGAAACCACAGCCCAGAAACTTGGTTTTCCACCGGAACAAGTGTTTAAAACCTTGGTTGTTCGTAGTAACACCAATAATATCTACTTTGCTGTTATACCAGGAAATGCCCATCTTAACCTCAAAGCCTTAGCAAAATTAACAGGCGATCGCAAAATAGAAATGGTTCCCCTTCAGGAAGTAGAGTTTCTTGCCGGATATATTCGCGGTGGGGTGACAGCTTTGGCTAGTAAGAAAGATTATCCTGTTTATGTAGACGAAACTATAGAAGTATTTGAGAAAATAACCGTTTCGGCTGGAGTACGGGGAACTTTAATTTTACTTTCTCCTGGTGATTATTTACAAGCAGTAAAAGGTATTTTAGGTGCGATCGCAAGTTTTTAACTTAAGAATTTGTCAGTCCTCATACTATTGAAAACTGTTGTAAATAATTTCTTTTGCTACTGCAACCCCAGATAAGTATGCTCCGTGAATTGTACCGTGGTAAGCAAAGCTTGTATGTTCACCGGCAAAAAAGAGCCTATTTAATATAGGTTTAGCTAAATTATTAAAATCTTGAGGAAGTGTTTTAGTTCCTGTAAACGAATATGCTCCCAAAGTATGAGGGTCTTAAGAACCAAAAGATAAAGCAACTAAAATATTATGTTCACTAAATGTTCGATAATTCATAAAGTAAGGCCATTTCCCCTTTACCTCTGACTGAAAACCAAAATATTGAGTATCTAGGGGCCAAAAAGCCTGGGGAAACTGTAAGGCAACTTTGGTAACATTACCTAGAGGAATTTTACCAATAGACTGTTGATAACTTTTGGGCAATGGTGGATGAAAGGCGATTTTTCCGGCTTTCAATATGCCTAAGGGAACAGTGCAAATAACATAATCTGCAACGAATTTTTCCTTCTGGCTATTAACAATAACTCCTTGATTCTTATATTCAATGTCTGTCACAATTGTATTTAGGCGAATATCCAATCCTTCAGTTAAGGGAGTGAGAATAGGAGTATAGCCATTAATAAGAATGACATCATCACCCTCAAAAGCTTCATCTTCATCAAAATAAGCAGCAGAAAGATTTTCAATAGGGCCACCCGTATCAAATTCTGTAAAAACAGTTAGGGCCCAATTAATTAAAGGATCTTTTAAAAGCGTAGGATTAACTCTAGCGATCGCATCTCGTAAAGATATCAAATCATCAGCATCAACATAATCATCAACCTGCTTTAGCAAAGCTTCAAAACGGTCATCTAGTTTTGCTAAACTAGCTTTACTACTTACATTGCCCTTACGATCATAAACAAGCAAGCTATCATCTTTCGTGACAAACGTTTTTGCTTTAACCTTTTCTGCCAAAGTAGATATAGGATTGCCATCAGGGCCATGAATCCAACCTGCACCAACTTCAAATGCAGCACCTAATGAGTAATCAGTGAGGAGTCGCCCACCAATATGGGGCTTTGCTTCAAGCACAACAACATTTGCCCCTCTACTTTGCAGAGAGTGGGCAGCCGCTATACCAGCAATGCCTGCACCAACCACAATAATACGGCTATTAACTATACTTTGCACTTTATTGTCAGCTAAACAAGCACCCAGAAATGAAACGGCACTTAATAGAGTCCACTTCAGAAAATTACGGCGATAACAGATCGGATTGCTCATATGATAGTTATTTACAAGCGGTAAAAGGAATTTTAGCTGCGATCGCAAGTTTTTAATTTGTGGTTTAAATACACATCAGCTTACAGCTAGTAGGCTGTGTTAGTGCTGTCAACAATCTTGGATAAATTAGTAAAACTTTATTCAGCACGTAACGCACCGCAAGTTAATTAAAGTAGGAATTGGTGCGTTACGGCGGATGAAGCATTGTTGCTTTAAGCACATTTAATAGCCGCCTAACACACCCTACTGGCTGGCCATTAACCAATAACAAATATCAATGTAAAAAATGCCTAATGCCTGTCAACACCATCACCATCCTTAACTCATTAGCTGCGGCAATAGAATCTTGATCTCGCAGGGAACCTCCCGGTTGTACAATAGCTGTAATTCCTGCGGCGGCGGCTGTCTTTACAGAGTCATCAAAGGGGAAGAAACCATCACTAGCTAAGGTTGCCCCCTTGCTTCTCTCCCCCGCCTGTTCCAAGGCAATTTTAGCAGCACCGACACGGTTCATTTGTCCTGCCCCAATGCCTAAAGTAGTTCGATTCCGACTTACCACAATAGCATTAGATTTAACGTATTTGC
Organism: uncultured cyanobacterium; assembly: GCA_963793425.1. Taxonomy (GTDB): domain Bacteria; phylum Cyanobacteriota; class Cyanobacteriia; order Cyanobacteriales; family CAWCAG01; genus CAWCAG01. The sequence continues at coordinate 612,611 of CAWCAG010000007.1, forward strand.
AAACCTTCCAAGCAAATAACAACTCTGCTAACTGGGCTGGGGTTGGTTGCTTTTGCGTCACCACCTGCCAATTTTGAGGATCTTCAACCAGATCGTCAGCAGTTTGTACCAAAAATCCTCCGGCGATCACCTTAATACTTTCCTTGCTACCTTTACCTAAGTCTGGCAACAACATCACCCTTAACTTCGACTTTTTTCCTAATATTTCCTTTGCTTCGGCATCACAACTCGGTGCAACCACACATTCTAAAAAGGTTTGCTTCAAAGACCTAGCTGTCGCTGCATCAATTTCTTGGTTAAGGGCAACAATCCCCCCAAAAGCAGACATTGAATCCGCTTCAAAAGCTTTTGTATAAGCATCTGCTAAAGTTTCTCCCATAGCAACCCCACAAGGGTTAGTATGTTTGAGGACTAGGGCTGTAGGTTCGGTTGCCGGAAACTCAGCAATAATTCTCCTGGCTGCTTCCAAATCCACCAGGTTGTTATAACTCAACTCCTTACCCTGAAGCTTTTGGGCTGCACTCCAACCCGTAGCTACATTTCCAGTTTGATACCAAGAAGCTGGTTGGTGCGGATTTTCACCATAACGCAAAGATTGGAGTTGCTTTCCTACTAAGGAATAATTTTCCGGCAAAGAAGTTCCGGACTCTTCATCCAAACCCAGAAAATAGTTAGCAATCGCGTGATCATAAGCCGCAGTGTGGAGAAATCCTTCCTTCGCCCTAGCTTGACGAAACTCTAGGGATGTTTCTCCGTTGTACTTACTTAACTCTTCTGCATACTCCCCATACCGCTCAGGATTGCACAATACCGTCAAATGAGCAAAATTCTTAGCTGCTGCCCTCAACATCGTAGGGCCACCAACATCTATCTTTTCAATAGCCTCAGACATACTAATACCCTGTTTAGCTATAGTTTCCTCAAAAGGGTAGAGGTTAACTACTACCAAATCTAAAGGACGAATCTGATTCGCTTCCATCTCCACACAATCCCCAGGTAAGTCTCTGCGTCCCAAGATACCTCCGTGAATGCGAGGGTGAAGGGTTTTAACCCTACCCCCTAGTATTTCTGGGGAGTCTGTATAATCAGCAACTTCGGTAATAGATAATCCTGCCTCGCGCAGCACTTTTGCTGTTCCCCCACTGCCGATTAATTCAAACTCAAATTCCTCAACTAACCGTTGTGCCAATGCTACGATGCCTGTCTTGTCAGATACACTCAGCAGTGCTAAACGTCCCATAGATTAGCTTTACTCCCTGTTTTTTTATACAAATCAATCTTTAGCATAAATTCCCTCGTCCACATTTTCATGATTATGAAATGAAATCTTCTGGATCAAGAATAGACATAGGTTTACAAGCCCTACAAAAATCAATCAATGAAGTTTGCAACATTTTTACTAAAACCTCAGTCAAAGTGTCTCTACAAATCAATTTTGTAAGGCTATATCTAGTTAAATGCCCAACATTATTGATTTTCTTCCCGAAAGTTAGGAAAACACTGTGAAAAAACAGTCTAAATCAGAAAAGTAACCTAAAATTCGCTTAACAAACTACTTCTCTAGGAGGATTACATTTTTGATTATTTTTCAATCAATGCTATGCTTGAAAGTATAAACATTTGTTATGTGAAAAACCTCTGTGAGAGTTTTCACATAAGCAATAACTGATAACATTTGGCACATAAGAGTAATTACTGGTAAAGTAGAAAAAATGTGTTTTATCCACAGGAGGAAATTTAAATGCTGGAAAAATTATTCTTGGCGGCGACCATTACATTGGCACTAAACTTTTTTATTAGCTCTAACCCTACTGGTGTAGTCAAATCTTCTCCCCGAATTAATACAGTAGAAACTCCCGAACAGCCAACTCCTTATCTGCTTGTCAACAACAACAACCGTAATCGCCCCTAAACTAGCTGCTACAAAGTTGATATAATTTTTTGAGCGGGAATTTGCTTGCAAGCAATCTCGATGTTTAAAACTCTTCACCCTTGCCTAAACTTCCCCTGCTGAAAGACAATCTCCTCCACATCTGTATCTTTCACTAGCTTTTTATCATTATTAACTTAATTAGTAAAAAAGTTTTTTCTTGGCCAAATGAAACAGCTTAACTGCTCTAATTAAGCTAAAATTGCTTTTCATTAGTTTATAGAGCAGAAGATGAATTTTCTTGATCGGGGTGAAAAAGCTTTTTTTACTCCTCTTCTGATGGATAAGACAGTAATTAAACAAACTATCTTGCTTATAGATCGTGGGATGGATAGTTTGCAAATTTTGTCAGCAATACTAGAATCTCGTGGTTACCAAGTTAAAAAGGTTATGCGAGGCAAGTTTGCTTTGAGGGTTGTAGAAACAGTTCAACCAGACTTGATCTTACTAGGTATCTATTTACCTGACATTAGTGGTTATGAAGTCTGTAGGCAGCTTAAAACCATGACAGCAGTTAAGGAAGTTCCTATAATTTTTATTAGCGCTTCCAATACTATCAAAGACAAAGTTAAAGCCTTCACTTTAGGGGGGGTAGACTATATAACACAACCTTTTTATCGAGAAGAAATTATTGTTCGTGTCGAAAACCAAATATATTTACGTTTTCTCCAAAATCAATTACAAAAAGTCGCGCAGAAATTCCAAGAAAAAAGTAGCAATCTTCGCAAAGAACTTCGGGAACGTCGCCACTCAGAGATGGAAGTGCGCTTGTTACTAGCAGTCACGCAAACCTTGGAAAGAGTTCCAGACTTAAATGCTGCTTTTGAGGTGGTTTTACGCTTAATTTGCCAAAGTATTCGTTGGGATTTAGCAGAAGCATGGCTACCGAATAAGGAATTAACAATTCTTGAATGCAATTGTATTTGGCATATGCCAGATCAGCAATTAGAAACCTTTAAACAAAAAAGTGAAAATCTCACTCTCCTCACAAATGCTGGACTACCGGGAGAAGTTTTTACTTCGCAACAATCAGAATGGATTGAAGATATAGTCAAAGAAAAATCTTGTTTATGGCGTGACTCTCAAGCTATTGCAGCCGCAGAATTCAAAACCGCTTTGGGACTTCCTGTAATTGCAGAAGGAGAAGTTATCGTTGTACTCGTTTTCTTCACCAGAAATCAAACTTCATTCAACCAACGCACCCTCGATTTAATTGAAGCTATCAGCACTCAAATTGGTTCGTTAATCCAACGCCGTAAAACAGAAAATGCTTTAATAGAAGCGAATCAAAAACTAGAACGCCTTGTCAATATAGATGGCTTAACCGGAGTTGCCAACCGTAGGTGTTTTGACGAGTACTTATTTCAGCAATGGCAGCAACCAGCATCAAATAAATCTCCTGTATCTTTAATTCTTTGCGATGTAGATTTCTTCAAACTTTATAATGATACCTACGGGCATCAAACCGGAGATGATTGCCTGCAAAAAATCGCTCAGATGATTAATCAAGTTGTTACCCAACCAGCTAATTTGGTAGCACGTTATGGCGGCGAAGAGTTTGTGGTTATCTTACCTAACACCAATATTGAAGAAGCAGTTCAAATAGCTGAAAGCATTCGCCAAGAAGTAAAATCTCTAGAAATTCCTCATAACCGCTCTCCCATTAGCAGAGTTGTTACCCTGAGTATAGGAGTAGCTAGTACCATTCCCCAAGCAGAAAACCATCCTCACCATCTTGTCGAAAACAGCGATCGCGCCCTCTATGCAGCTAAAGCAGGAGGAAGAAATTGTGTTTTAGCAGCAAGACAATTACTCTATCCATAGTCAATGATTACTGCCATTCTCTAATATCCACTGCAAAAGCTAAAACTGTCTCATCAATTCCTTTGAGGGTAAGGGGACGACATTTAGTAATTTCATCATCTTGCAAATAATCGGCCACTGTTGCAGAAACAATAATTTTGTTGGGTTCTGCTGCTTCTTGCAACCTGGCTGCAATATTAACGGCAGGGCCAATAGCCGTATAATCGGCCCTTTGTCCCCCGCCAAACATTCCCACCACAGCAGTCCCTTGATGAATGCCACAACGGAACTTCACCAAAGGTAAAGCGTGTTTGCTAAGGAAACCCTGTTCTTCCCATTTCTGATTCAATCCTTTCAGGGAATGGTGCATTTGCCGAGAAGCTGCGATCGCCCTTCTCACTTGTTCATTGGGGGTAAGTTCTTCAGGGGCTCCAAATAGGGCTACAATGGCATCGCCAATAAATTTATCCACGGTTCCACCGTTGGCAAATACAGCTTCTGTCATTGCCTCAAGATACTCGTTGAGTAATTGGGCAACCCTGCGCGATCGCAAGGTATTGGATAGCTCGGTAAAGCCGACTATATCACTAAACAAAATCGTCACCAAACGGGGTTCAGGGCGTAAATCCAGGGCTAATTCTCCCCTCGCTGCCTTTTTTACCATCCCAGGAGGTAAGAAGCGTTTTAAAACTGATTCAGTCAGATAGCTATTAAGTTGCTTAACCTTTGCTTCATTAGCTTTCAGTGCTAACAAGTTGCGTACCTCCGCCAATAATTCGCGAGCATTAAAAGGCTTTGACAAATAGGCATCTGCCCCTCTTTCTGTTCCTTCAATGCGACTTGCTTCATCAGCTTTGGCCGTCAAAAGAATAATTGGCGTACCTTGTAATTCCTCATGATCGCGAATTCTACGCATCATTTCTGTACCAGAAAGTATTGGCATCATCAAATCCGTAATAATCAGGTGAGGATGGCTTGCTAAAACAAGAGCAAATCCTGCTTCGCCATTATGGGCGCTACGAACTCGATAACCTGCTTCCCGTAAAATCTGCCCTACATAACTCCTTAAGTCGGCATTGTCGTCTACTACCATAATCAAGGACTGGGAAGTATCTTCTAACTTATCTTCATAATGTTCTACTTCCAGAATCTTTCCTTCTAAATCTGCTAATTCTACTGTCCCGCGACTTAGTTGTAATTCTTCAGGTACTTCTGAGACTTGTTTTTCTGGTAAATGAGCAGTCCCTGTTTGTAACCAAACTGTGAAGGTTGTACCTTGATTAAGCACAGACTCTACCTTAACTTGTCCTTTGTGCAACTCCACCAACTCTTTAACCAAAGCTAAACCTAAACCACTCCCTTCATGGGAACGATCTACCGAACCCTCTACTTGATGGAAACGATCAAAAAGGTTAGAGAGATGAGAAGAGGCAATACCAATACCGGTATCTTTTACCTTAAACTGAACAAAATTTCCTACCGGAGCGAGGCTTACTTGGATATTTCCTCCCGGTTTAGTAAATTTCATAGCATTAGAGAGGAGATTATAAATTACCTTATCAAACTTCTCTAAATCTACATAAACTTGCGGACAATGTTGCAATTCGGTTTTAATGATTAGTCCTTTTTTATAGCAGTGGGGGCGAAAGGTTTCGACAATTTGCTCGATCACTTCCACTAAGTTACAAGGATGAAACTTAGGTTGCATTCTTCCTGCGTCTAAACGTTGGAGATCCAGCATTTGGTTAACTAACCTTAATAAACGCCGGGAGTTGCGGAGAGCAATTTTGGCTTGTTCGGCGGAAATCCCCTTGCCTTGACTAACAGCAGTTTCCAAAGGACCAATAGTTAAGGTCAAAGGAGTACGAAACTCATGGGAAACATTTTGGAAAAATTCTGTTTTTTGTCGATTTAACTCTAAAAGACTTTCTGCTTGCTGTCTAGTTTGTTGATAAAGACGAGAATGTTTCACTGCGATCGCCGCTTGGGAGGCTACAGCTTCAGCTAATTCAACTTCTGCCTTTGTCCAGTTGCGGGGCTGATTTTCTTGACGTAGGGAGATGCTACCAATAATCTTTTCATCGACAATCAAAGGGACTAATAATAAGGCACGGGCAGGAGAGCGAAAGGGTAAATTAGGACTCACCTCAGAGGGTTTAGTCTTTAAATCCTCAGAAACTACAGGCTTTTTTGTTTGTAGTAGCTCTTGTAAGAGAGGATTTCCGGTGATAGGGACAAAGGATTGGGGTATAAGTTGAGCAAAGCTTGGTGTTGCAGAGTGATTAGTATCGTCTTCTTCTGCATATTCTCCAAAAGCCCTAGCTTCCCTGCCGTCATATAAACCAACGCACTGCACAAAATCGTCATCTTCTTCCCATAAAGACAAAGCACAACCATCTACTTTTAGAGCCTGTCCCAACTCCTTAGTAATAGCCATAAAAATTTCTTGGGGTTCCAAAGAAGAGCGAATGACGGTGGTAATATTATTAATTAAAGCTTCCCTTTGAGCCAAAGCCCTAACCTGTTCATAAGCACGGGCTTGGGAAATTGCCAACGCCGCTTGGTCTGCCACCATCTCTGTCAATTTAATTTCCTCTTCTTCCCAGGCATGGGGAGTATGGTGCTGATGTAAAGCCAGTATCGCCATCAGTTCTCCTTGAAAGATAAAAGGGACAATTAAAGTAGAACGAATATCAGCTTTTGCAAGGGCTATTCCCCTGAGTTGATGGACTTTCAACCTCGGATCTTTCTCTACATCGTTGATAATTTCAATTTGCTCAGTTTCCCAAACTAATTCCAAAGGACAAAGTACCTGAGATAATTCCTGGTTATCTTTTTGGTAAATAAAGCATTCTCCATCCCGTAACAAATGTTCGTCAGCTAGGGGACGTAAAATACCAACGTCCACTCCCAGCATTTTTCCGAGGGTGTTAACAATAGTTTGTAGGACTTCTTTTAAAGGAGAATGACCAGGAAAACTATATTCTGCATTCCTAATGGTACTAATTATGGAGTTAAGCAAAGATTCCCGACGCAGCATTCGACGCAAACCTTCTGTCCGAACTTTAAGAACATTGTGGGTATCTAGTGCCTGTTTAACTACGATCTTAAGCTCTTCTTCCTGCCAAGGTTTGGTAACGTACTTAAACACTTTACCTGTATTAATCGCTTCTACTAAATCGCCAACATCGGTATAACCAGTTAAAATAATCCTAATCACATCAGGATACTGAATTGCGGAAAGACTAAGCAACTCTGTCCCGCTCATTTTTGGCATCCGTTGATCGGAAATAATTACTGCTATGTTTTCTTCCCTAGCCAGAATTTCTAACGCCATAGGGCCATCTGAGGCAGTCAATACCTGATAGTCTCGATAAAAAGTACGATATAAAAGATCGAGATTATGCTGCTCGTCATCAACTACCAGAATTTTCGGTTTATTTCTGTCTGGAGAGATCATGCCCCGTCTCCTGCTAAATTGAGCTAGTAATTCCAGAAAGCGGGTTTGCCCCTTCAGCGATACTTGAGTTGATATTTATGAAGGTCATAGCTATCGCTCTTTTTGAGTACAAATACTTAAACTTAAACTGGTTAAAGTATTTGTAAAGTAGATGTCTACTGCCATTAGACAAACTTGATGTCATACCCCGATCAAAGCAAATGGCACTAACTCCGGCACAAAACAATCCGGATTGAATTAACCCGGTGAATTTTTTTAACTGTTGAGGTTGGAAATCAACTAAATTCAACCTTTATCAAGAAATATTACTCTATCTAGCAGTGCCACGTTAGTTTCAGATGCCTCAATCTAGACTAGCTTATGGTTGCTTGTAAAGGGAACAGCAATACCTCGTAGCATATCCTGTATAAGCACGTAAAGCTTTTATGTTATTTATTCTAAGATAGTTAAGTTAATTGTCCTCCCTAACTTCAGACCTGATAAACTTAATATAGAAATGAAATATTTAAACAACCAGCTTGCTCATTAATTATTTTCTTATTTCACCATTAATATAAAGCCATTTTCTGCCCAGAAAATCCTCTCTGGGTTCTTGTTACTTCCTCACTTCTTTCTATACCAGAACTTAGTTGTGAACTCTTGCTTTTCTCCTCTAACAACATCTTTGCAAACTTCTGTTGCTTCAGTAGCTAATTACTCTCAGTTGTGCATTCGTACCGCTCATCCTAGTGATCTGAGCAATTTGGCTACAGTTCTTGCAGAAAGCTTTCATCCTCCTGAAGGATGGATGAGTTTGATTTACCCGGTTTTGAAATTAGGAATTTACGAAGATTTGCGCTCTCGCCTCCATTCTGGCTCAGACAATTATCTTTGCTTCGTGGCGACCGTTCCTCCTTCCGGCTTGAATAAGAATAATGAAGTTGCGATCGCTACAGTAGAAATGGCTATGCGTTCTCACTGTTTTCCTTTAGAAGAGCCACGCTATCCTTACATTTCTAATCTAGCAGTTAGAAAAGCTCATCGTAGAAAAGGTATTGCTTATAAACTTTTGGCGAGTTGTGAACAAAAAGCTCTTGAGTGGGGCTTTTCTGAGTTATATCTGCACGTTTTAGAGAACAACGAACAGGCTAAGCAGCTTTATTTTAATTGCGGTTATCAAGTCTGTAGGGTGGAGCCTAGTTGTAGTGCTTGGTTGTTCAAAAGTCCTCGTCGCTTGTTCCTCCGTAAATACTTAGTCAATGGTTGAGTTACCCTGGAAAAATATTTTAATTAAACAGGTTCAAATTGATTATGCTGATTTCGTACCGATCTAAACAAACAACTTAAGAATAGTACTTCAGATCCTTGCTCCTAACTTGCCCTTTGTGATTCACCATGAGCGATTCCCAAGAGAATACATCCCAAGCCGAAGAAATATGCGAACAGCTACGCAACAAAAAGTTACTTGTGGTTAATCCTCGCCGCAAGAATGGCTTAATCATTTATAAAAAATACCATGCGGAGTTTGCTGGACCTGGTGCAGTAGCAGGTAGTTCATTTGATTTAGATGTCAAATTGGTTATACCAGTAGGCAATCTCTCTTTAATAACTCCTAAAAACTCCCAAGAAAGACAAAGAGCCTATTTAATTCGCCGCCAATGGGTAAGATTAACCAAACAAATTACTGATTCCCCTGAACCCAAACAAAGGGCTAAGATGGTGATCAATCAATTTGAACATTATTTTGGTTCAGAGATTATTTGTACAATTCCCGACGAAGCTTTTGCGCGATTAGTAGGTGTTTTACCTCAAACCGTGGCCCAGATGCGTGATGATGAGGAAAGGAAGGGTTTGGTTTTGAGTTAGGGATACAAAAAAGTTATGCTATTTAAACAGGGTTTGGTATCATCTCAACGATAAATTGTTTCTGCGGGAACCTCTTTTTCTCGCTCCTCAGATGTGTCATAATCAACATTTACTTCTGCCAACTCTTTTCTTCGTTCAGTTGTAGGAGGAGTTTGAGTAAGAGGAACATCTTGCTCAATATCATTGATTACCACTCCTAAAAGAGGCAATTCTGCTTCTGTCAGTTGATCAAGAGCTTCACTGAGTATACTTCCTTTCGTTTCCCCTGGACGAGCAACTATGATTATGCCGTCGGTTAAGGGTTGTAAAAGTAAAGCATCGTTGCAACTAGCGAGGGAAGGAGTGTCCAAAACAATAAAATCAAAGCGCCCTTTCACCTCTTTTAAGAGTTGCTGTAATTCGCTAGATTCAATAATCGCTGCTGCCCGTTTTTGCTTACCAGGGCTAGGAACGATATATAAATTTTCTACCTCTGGAACCAGGCGAATACAATCACTCCGGGAATTATAATAGCTGAGGGGTTCTAAACGAGCTTCTGGGTCAGGGGTGAGATTAAGGTCTTTGGCTGCTGAACCGGAGCGCAAATCTGCCTCTATTAATAGGGTACGCTGACCAGCACAAGCTGAAGCGATCGCTAAATTATAAGCTGTAGTAGTTTTTCCTTCTGTTCCTAAAGTGCTAGTTACTAGTACCATCTTATGGGAAGGGGTAGCAAGACGGCGGAGCTTGCTCCGCAACCGTTCGTAGAAAGGGAGATAGGGAGAATCAAGCTCTTGTAAGATCGCTGTTTCTTCTTGTTCAGGAGCAAAGCTATAAATATAAGGAATTTCTCCTAACAGAGGAACATCTTGTTCTATAAGTTTTTCGCGAATTTCTTCTGGGGTATGTAATCGAGGATCTAAGGTGGCTAACAAGAAGATCACTCCAGCCCCAGCTAAGATACCGATTACACCACCAGCCGCTATAACTAGGGGGGTGCTAAGGGGTTCTTTTACTTCTCCTGCTTTAGCTGCTGGAAGTTCGGCAATAGTTAAGCTAGCTGTTGTTTCTACTTCTGCCGCTTGAGCATCCACTAAAGCAGTTTTAATTTGGGAATAAAAGGTTTGTTTGAGAGCAACTTCTTGCTGCAAACGTTGTTGCTGCATCTGCTTGTTAGGGAACTGCTCGTATTCTTGACGGAGTTCTTTTCTGATTCTGATCAGGGTTTCAATTTCTTTTTCTAAGGTATCCCTTTGGGTATCTAAGGCAACCAGTTGATTTGCTAGCTGCTGTCTGGCAGGATCTAAGCTACTCTTAATCCTCAACGCTTCTAAAGGTAAGGTAAAAACTCTGTCATTGCCGACAACATCCCTAGCTCTTTGTCGTAAAAACTTCTCGCTAATGACAAGTTGTTCCTGTAATTGCGCGAGGGGAGGATAGCTAGGAAGATAGTTTTCTTCTAAGACTTGGATTTGTCTTTCTAAATCTAAGATCGTTGCTTGAGCGCTAGCCACAATGGGATCAGCACTTAATGCTGCATTATCTTTCGCCTCGGCTGCGCTCATCTCTAGCTTACTCTCAATACTGCTCATTTGCGCTTTAACGGCTTCTAAAGCTAATTCTTTCTCCTCTTGTTGTTTTTGGGAGCCAGTAATTCTCCCTACCAAAGAACCATCTAAAGCTGCCAAGATTTGAGAACCTTCTTTACGAATATAACTGTCAAGATTTTCTTCTGCTTGATCTAATTCTCTTTCTGCTTCTGGCAAACGCTCCCTAATAGCCTCAATCTTAGCTGTCAGTTGAGCTTCGTTAAGGTCTTCGCTATGCTCTACCATAGACTCCATCAAGACTGTCGCAACAGCTTGAGCCTTCTCTTTATCGTCGCTGGTATAACCGACAACAATTAAAGGTTGATTGTTTTTCTCATCAGGTAAAGCAATCTTGGTATTATCAACTATGTCTTGGACTAGCTGTTGAGCTTCTTCATTTTCAGGCTCAAGTTTGAACTTGGTAAGAACTTTTTCCAGTACTCCTTGAGACAGCAACATTTTTTCGTTGACAGAGCGTCCCTGTTCCTGAATTTGCTGTCCAGTTTGAGTAAAAATAGGAGGAGGAGTTTCAAAAGCCAGACTCCCTACAGCAAGAAAACTCTTGGCAGGAGGTTTTTGGATCATCGCAAAGACTCCTGAACCACCAAGAACTAATAAAAAAATAAATAAACCAATAAATTTATTCTGGTTTAGGGAGATTACAAAACGTTTGACAATAGGGGGAGCCATGGCTACGGAAAAGGATTTTGGAGATGCTTACTTGTTAAAAGTAGTAAAGCTAGACTTACGTTCTATCTTAGGTTAATTTATCTGGGGTTGTTAGGGGCAAATAAGTTATCTGCACTTTCTGCAAGAGAATCAAAGAAAAGCAAGAAGCCGAGAATATCTCGGAATGGTTGAGTAAAGACATTGAGAGCATTAGTAACTTTAGCAACTAAAGTGCGACCAACCACGATAACATCATTATCTTGTAAAGGAACATCTTGAGAAATATCTCCAAAAAGAGCTGCTCTACCATTGAGAACTTGAGTAACAGCTTTACCTTGTTCTTGATCAAATCTAATTAAGGCAATTTCATTAACGTTAGCCTGGGTGATGTTACTAGCCACAGAACTTAAAGCATCAAGGAATGTACTACCATTTGCTAAGGATATAGTACCAATACCATTATTAGGATAGCTAAGGACTCTAATGGTAATTTGCGGTTGAGCTAAATTAGAACGAGCAACTAAGGTACTATCGTAGCCTTGGTCTTGACCTAGTTCTATTCTCGAAACAATCACCGCATCCCCATCTTGCAAGCGTACATTTGGTAAAGGCATTCCATTTTGTAAAGGCGTAAATAAATCTACTTGACATTCAATGACCGAGCCATCTGTGGGGAGGATACGGCGTACAATAATAGAACGGAGATCCGCTAATCCTGTACTGCCACCAGCAGCAGTTATAACTGTGGCTAGTTGGCTGCCTGTACCGAGGGGATAATAACCCGGTCTAACTATTTCTCCGCCAACAGTAATTTCTGCTGGACGCAACCCTGCTAAGGAAACAATAACTTCGGTTTCTTTAACTAAAAAGCGCCTTAGTTCTGCGGCAATTCGGTTTTGGGTTTCGTTTAAAGTTAAACCGAGCAAAGGAACTTTGCCAATTATGGGTAAGAGAACATTGCCCTCTAAATCTAAGGTTCCGCCACCACTAAATTCAGGAAAAAAAGGAACTGTTACGTTAACACTATCACTAATACCAAGGCGATAAATACCTATGCTACGGTCTTGCTCACAGGAGCGAGGAGAATAGTCAGCAGGGGGTAGAAGCTCTTGTCCTTCTGTACCAAAAGTTGTGGGAGGTTGTTCTGGGATGAATTCGCCTATAGGTCTTGAAGGAGTCTCTATTGAAGGGACAGGAATAGTTTGCCCCAGTCCTATATCTGCCCAGGTAACCACCATGGCACTAGAAACAAAAAGAGTGCAAATTCGTTTTTTTTGAGCGCTGACCATTTTTTAGTTCTTTAAGTTTTTGACTGAGAAAAAGCATCTTTCAGTAAGGTGGATTGCACAGCTTCAGCAAGAGATCGGGCTTCGGGTTCAATATCTTTTAAGTCCCCAAATGGTTTCATAGGCATTTGCAGACAAACAGCAATCCAAGGAATTCTTTCTCCTTTAAGTTGTGCTATTTGATCAGCCCAAAACCAGCTTGATGGGTAAGGATCACCTCCTTGAGGAAAAGCGTACCACTGCACTACTGCCCAAGTTTGAGTTTCTGTCCAAGCCCGAAAAAAAAGTGCTTTAACATCTACATTTTTATCTATACTAAATTTCATTTTTTCGTGGGAGTCAGTTTGCCAAATCTGTATACCTCTAATATCTACCCAGTCAACTTCAGGTTTGGATTTATGATCATTTAGGGGACGGAGCAATAAATTAACTGGTTTATCTTGACCTTTTTTGATGATCTGAACCGACCATTTGTTCCCACCAATTTGAACTTCTTCTTGTTCAAGATTTTGCCACTCTGGTATTTCTATTGGTTTTTCGCGGACACTTTTGATTTGGCTAAGATTAGTTACTGGGATCGGTTCTTGCCAAGACCATTGCCAAGAAAAGTAACCAGGAAGAGCCTTAAATGCCACCAGAATTAGTAACAACAATACAGGAGCAAATTTTAGAACTGATTTTAGTGAAGAGTTTTTTTTCTTAACTACTGAATCACCCAAGGGACTTTGCTCATTTTTATAAGGTTTGCTTTCAGGCATGAATATTAAATAAGAAATTATCTGTTGATACTTAAATTACTCTTCAGTAGCATTTTCGTAAACTTCTTCTTCTTCATAATCATAATCAGGGAACCATTTTTCTATCAAGTTAAGTAGTAAGACAATCAAACCTAACATAACAGCAGAATAGACATCTCCACCCCAACTTTCATGAACAAAATGAAAGCCTGCTTCATTACCTGTACCGTGTAAAAAACTGAGAATAGTATTGCGGAGAATGTTAGCAGCGACACTGATAATAACGGCTCCTGAAAGTAACCAGATGATTTTCCTGCGTGATTCAATTGCCCCAGTCCAATAAAGCAACATTAGTGATACATATAAGCTGGTAAATAACATTTTTAAACCAGCACAATAGGGGGCTACTTCTACTAAACGTCCTCCTAAAAATAAGTAAATCTCTTTCACAGTGACCTCCATACCCAGTTGAATGAGAAAGAATCCTGCTGTCCCTGCAATAAACTTTTGCAAGGGCATAGTGTAAGGAGTAATTAAATAGGGAATAGAGTTAGGAGTTGCGAGTAAAACTAATAGCCAAGGAAAAAATTGTAATTTAAAACCAGGAATACCTTTTAACCATAAGCAAAGTCCAGCGAGAATAATGGGAAAAGAGAGGTTAACAAAGTCGCTAACTCCTGTTAAATAAAAAGCGGCCCCCAAACCAAGTAAAACACCGCCGAGGGGATGAGATTTATTTTTTAATTGCGCCCATTTTTCTCTTTGTGACCAAGCAATATAAGCAGCAAAGGGAAAGCCTAGTAAGCCATGACTAAAATATTCGTGTTCAATGCCGATACTTTTAAATAGCCAGCCATCACACCAATAAACAATTAAAGGGCCGTAGAGAACGGCCAAAAGAGCAAAAATTGACCAATACAGAAATTGCGGTTGAAGCAATAAAGAGGTTTTACTTTTAAGTTGCATATTATTTAGAGTTAATTTAAGTTATCTTTCCCCAGTCACTAATCCTGGTTTACCAATAAGAATTGTCTGCAAAGTTTCGACTACTTCTTGAACTTGAAGATCTTTAATACCTGGATACATAGGTAAAGAGAGAATTTCTGTTGCTAAAATCTCGGCATGAGGAAAGTCCCCTTCTTTATAGCCCAAATATTCGTAGGCTGGTTGCAAATGACAAGGAGTTGGATAGTGAATACCTGTTTGTATGCCCTGGCTGGTTAAAGATTCTTGAATTTGCTGGCGAGATGAGGGACAAGATTCTGTAACCTTAACCACATAAAGATGATAAATATGCCCGGTATCGCTTTGATTTTGGATTGGGACTATGCCAGGAAGTTGTAATTCTTTGATGTATGTGTCGTATAGTTTCCCTGCTTTGCTGCGGGCTTGATTCCATTGTTGAAGGAAAGGCAGTTTAAGGTTGAGAATGTTAGCTTGTAAAGTATCTAAACGACTATTCCTACCCGGTTCAGTATGGAAATATTTGCGACAAGCCCCATAATTTCTTAAAGCCCTGGCTTTCGCTGCTACTGTTGCATCGGAAGTTAGTAGCATTCCAGCATCTCCAAATGCTCCCAAATTTTTGCTAGGGTAAAAACTAAAAGCCGCCCCTTTACCAATAGACCCAGCTTTGTAGCCTTCTTTCTTGGCTAAATGGGCCTGGGCCGCATCTTCAAAAATAATGAGGTTATGGGTTTGGGCAAAGTTTAATAATTGCTGAGGGGAAACCATTTGCCCATAAAGATGTACTGGTACAATTGCTTTGGTTTTTGGGGTAACAGCTTCTGCTGCCGCAGTTAAATCAATTAAAGCTGTATCGCGATCGCAATCTACCATTACTGGGGTAGCACCTGTTTGGACAATACCGATTAAGGTAGCAACAAAAGTATTGGCCGGTAAAATCACTTCATCCCCAGCCCCAATACCACAAGCTTCTAAACCTAAAGCGATTCCATCTGTACCACAGGCGACTCCTACTCCATATTCAGCCCCAGAAGCTTTACTGAAAGCTGCTTCAAAGTTAGCTACCCCTTGCCCTAAAACAAAATCTCCTCGTTGGAGGACAGCTTTAAATGCTTCTTCTAATTGGGCTTGAATCGGTTCATGTTGCGGGGCAAGATCAACAAAAGGAATCTTTACAGGGATAGCAGCCATAAGCATTGTCTCCAATAAGATTAATAGCCGTCCCCTCTACCTTAAGACTGAAAACCAACTCAAACCTATAAAAGATTAGTTGGTAAAGGGACTATTACACATCTTATTTATGGCTTATCTTACCCGTTGCTGAAAACCCCAATAGCTGAAAAATTGATAAATTTAACTGTTGTTTCTTTTTCGCAAAGATAAGATTTGATAATGATAGCTTATCAAATCTAGGAATTTAAAGTTCAAAAGGGTAATACCGTTGAGGTAGATTAGGAAAACGGTTATAAAAGTATCTCTTCTCCTTGTTCTGTGAAAACCACCTTTTGAACATTCCATCGAGGATTATCCACAAGGGTTTTTTCCAAGCTACCGAAGAGGGCAAACTTTTCACAACTAGATAAAGCAGCAAAAGGCCTTTTACTATCAGGAGAACGGCGCAAATCTATTGTGGCAACTTGACTTTGAGGATCAATATTAACCCGATAACCAGCGACAGCAAAATCACTACCAGTCATTTTATCAATCACTTGCCCCACAGCCGTTTCAACCGGACTATCATCTTCTGAAAAAGATATTTCTTGAGCCACTAAACTATTACATTGATTATCCGCTATATAAATAGTTAGAGGGGCTTTGTCATCACTTTTAGCATTTGCATCTAGAGATTGACTAGGGACTTGAGAAGGTGAAGAGGAAGGGGAAGGGGAAGGAGAAGGAGTAACTTTCTTGGGAACAGTAGGTAAACTATCCAAATCAAAGGGAGAAGGTTGACTTTCCTGGGGAGTTTGCACCTCAGAAGTTTTAGGATCATTCTCTTTGCCATTAGGGGCTGTGGAGATAGAGGAATGATCGCGGTTCAAACCTAAAAACAGACCCAAACCACCTAAACCAAGAAGAATACCAGTAAATATAGGGATCAGACGCTTATCAATAGTTTTCATGATCTTGCCCAAAACGATTAAAAATTATCTTTGCTATGTAATCGTTTTTCAGGCTAGAAACCTATTTCTCCGGATCGATTAATAACCTTCATTCCGCTCCGCCCTAGCCCTACCGACTTTTACCTCCTTTTCTTCTCAAAGCATTGCCAACCGCTAGACATTTCTAAGAATAGTTGCAAAAAACAATTACCCGCAAATAAATAGTTACAATCATAAAAGGGATATTAATTTATCTACACTCGTAGTTTATTCATCAACTAAAGCTTACAAGTCTCAAATATTTATGGAACCTGGCAGTCCGTCTAGCAACTCTTCTGAACCTCCTAATTATCGGTGGGCAGACATCATAGGTGCTTTTATAGCTCTAATTACTATCGCTGTACCTACATTAGTCATTGCATACTACTCCTCAAATGCAACCGTAGAAATTTTACCGCAGGCGAGTTACTCCCCATCGGCAATAAGTAGGAACTAGGTAATTGATCAAGGCTAGAGTACTCTGACCCCAATCTAGACAAGAAAGATTCAGGATCAATCATCAAAGCAAAGCATTTAGTGGCTCATTTGCGGTTGCGATATTTCCTCGTGCAACCCTTTTCTATTAATATGGGCTAGTGTGCTTTTTAGCGCTGTATTGTATCGTATTGCTTTTTCGGAGTTTCCAGAGTGGACTTATCGCGTATTCCGGCTCAACCTGAACCTGGTTTAATAAATGTCTTAATTGAAATCCCTGCTGGGAGTAAAAACAAATACGAGTTTGACAAGGATCTCAATGCCTTCGCCCTCGACAGAGTTCTTTACTCTTCAGTACAATATCCTTACGACTATGGATTTATTCCCAATACCCTAGCCGATGATGGTGATCCCCTCGACGGCATGGTACTGATGGATCAGCCAACTTTTCCTGGTTGCGTCATTCCAGCTAGACCGATTGGGATGCTAGAAATGATTGACGGCGGCGATCGCGACGAGAAAATTCTTTGTGTACCTGATCAAGACCCTCGTTATACTCAAGTTAAATCTCTTGAAGATGTCGCTCAACATCGCTTAGACGAAATAGCAGAGTTCTTTCGTACTTACAAAAACCTAGAAAAGAAGGTCACAGAAATTTTAGGTTGGCAAAATATTGATCGAGTTACTCCTCTAGTCAAACAATGTATACAAGCCTTCGGCTAAGTGATTTTTCTTGGGAGAAAATCTTGATTAACCCAAGTTTGTGATGTAACTCACAAGCTAGCTTTATCAACAACGCTAAGATAAAATTCACAAACTAGGTTTTGTAATAGCGCTAAAATCATTAAATAAGCTAAAACTTCCTGACCAACTTAAGGGTGCTAGTAAATCAAAATTAGGGAAATCTATTTGATAAAAGCCAAATACCTTGGCAATTCATTTCAAAGCGCTACTATTTTTGTTATGGGTCGTAGGTAACTTTCAACAAGAGAAACTATGTACCCTTGCCTGTCGAGTATTCTTGACTCCAAGCAGGTAGCTTTTAATTAGGTCAAAGTAAACGCTTTGCAATTCAGCTGCTAACTAAACGGCTAACTTAAGCAAAAAAATGGCAGAACTAGAGCCAGCAGCAACAAAATCACAACCACCCAAAACAAATAATCAGCAGACAAGCTCCGACAGTGAATTTGCTGTAAAGTTTTGGGGTGTCAGAGCAAAGGTTGCTACCCCTGGGAAAAATACGATTCGCTATGGTGGTAATACTGCTTGTATAACAATGCAAGCGGGAGAGACTTTTCTGATTTTTGATAGCGGTACAGGAGTACGCAAGCTAGGTAATAGTCTCCTATCTCAAATGCCAGTCAAAGCTTATATGTTCTTCACTCACTGTCATTGGGATCGAATTCAAGGTTTTCCCTTTTTTGTACCTGCATTTATTCCTGGTAACAGTTTTCATATTTACGGAGCAATGGCTGCTAACGGTTCTTCTTTTGAAGATCGTTTACAAGAACAAATGAGCCAGCCCAATTTCCCCGTACCGATTGGGGTGATGCAGTCAGAACTAAAGTTTTATAGCATTGATGAAGATGGTAAATATTGCTTAGGGGATATTACTGTAGAAACTATTCCCCTCAATTATGCCCATCGTTCTGTTGCTTATCGTGTTAACTGGCAAGGCCACTCTGCCGTTTGTGCTACGGATATACCTTACTCTTCAGATAATCCTAGTCCTAATTTAATTCATTTAGCCAACCAAGCAGATTTGTTGATTTTAAACGCTCCTAAGTTTTTGCCTGGTACAGAACAATCAGCTTGGCATAATTTGGTCAGTATAGCCAAGGAAACAGAAATAAAAAAGCTAATTCTCTCGATGTATTCCCCTGAACAAAACGACGACTTGCTTGACAAAATGAAAGACAAAATTCAAAGTGTATTCCCCAATGCAGTCTTGGCTTGTGAAGGTATGAGTTTGTCCGTAATTGATTTTTAAAACTGAGAATTATTGTTTTTTTGTGTCCCTCTTACAAAGTTATACATACCACAGCCAAGTTATTCATAAATAAAACGTGATCGCGAACGTGATCTCAAAAACTGACTAGCGATACTAAGAATATAGAAATTAGAGCAGGTCAGAAATCATCATGTATAAAAGAACCACAGGGCTAACAGAAAAACAAAAAGCTTTTTTGGTTATTTACTGTGATAGCGGAAGTATTACCAAAGCATCCCAGACTGTAGGTATACATCGCAACACTGGCAGTCGATGGTTAAAAATGCCGAAAATGAGACGAGCAGTTGCTGATTATCTAGCGATTAGGGAACTTAAATCAGCCTAAGTTAGGAAATGTCTAACATTTATGTACTAGGGATAATGGAAATACGCTAACAATCAATCATTACCCTAATGTTTCTCAAGACTTATGGGGTGCAATCGTTAGCACCCTTGAAAATCAACTTTTAATTATTATTAATAAATAATCATAAGTACAAAGGCTTAATTTTTACTCATTACTTTATACAAAAAAATATTGTTTGTTTAGTAGTTTCACAGTAGCAAGTAACTGACTTTAGGTTCTATAGTGGGCTACTATCTTAATTCCATATGAAAATATGGGTACTCTGAATTAAAGACTTTCATAACAAAAAAATCAGTATCTTCTAATACTTAAAGCTTCCATAATTTAGCTAAGAGAGTCTAGCTGGACTCAAATTAAGAATAGAAAAATCCTGAAAATAGGTATAACTAGTTGGATTTTACTTTCAGGGAAGGTATTTTCCTTGCTGTAGTAAGTAGCCAATAGAGTAGGAGTCAGAGGGTGATTCAAACCCGCCAAAGCTTTTCTGTTCCCCATACTTCCCATTGGGATGATCAAGGTCTTCCAATCTCGAAACCCCAGGCAATAATGGGCGCTTCTTTTTTAGTCGTGGGAGGAAAAGAGTTTCTCGCAACCTTCGTAGAAAGGTATATACAGTTGTTTGAAGGCAAAATTGAGATGTCTTCTTCTCAAGAAATCATACCCTTAATTGCCAGACAACAACCTGATATTTTAATTGTTCAAGCTGGTTATCTTGACAATGCCATTTATTATGCAGATATCAAGCAACAAGCTAAATCAAATTGGATTTATTTCATTATTCTTGAAGTAACCTCTCTCCCTTGTTTAGATGCCGTCGAACAGCTAACCAAAACAGCCCAGGCTTTAGAAAATGGCGCAGATGCCTACTTGCAAGTTAGCTACTCTACCCCAACAGATACCTCAACCTATTTAATTCAACAGCAAGACCGTTTATTTCTAGCACAAATTGAGGTTGGTTTACAAAGAGTGCGAAAATATCGGGAAATGAGAGAAACCAATGATTTATTATCATCCATTGCTTTAGCCGATCCTTTAACAGGTTTAAGTAACCGTCGGGCTTTAGATTGGGAATTGGGGCGACAGATTGAAAATTCTTGGCGGCAAAAAATTCCTTTAAGCTTAATTATTCTTGATGTAGATTGTTTTAAATCAGTTAATGATAGCCATGGTCATTTAGTTGGAGATCGCGTCCTTAAATCACTGGCCCAACGCTTAAAAGCACACCTACGTCTTCAAGATCGTATTTTCCGTTACGGAGGGGAAGAATTTGTAATCTTGCTAGGGCAGGTGGATGTCGATCGGGCATTACCTGTGGCCCAACGCTTGCGGCAAGTAGTTGAAGAAGAAACTTTCTATATTAATAAAAATTTATCTCTTGCTATTACTATTAGCTTAGGATTAGCTAATCTCAAAGCCACAGACGATGGTAAGGGATTAAGCTTGTTGAAAAGAGCAGATGAAAATCTTTTAACAGCTAAAGTTAACGGGCGAAATCAAGTAGTGAGTGAGTAAGATAGAGACGTGAATTCCGAATGAATTAATGGGCAAAAAAGAAATAGAATTAATTCAAATTCAAGATGCTCTTTTACAAAATAAGTTCATTCACTATCGTGATTGGCTAATTGGCAGCAAAACCATCAATGGCAAGTTGTGGTTGCGCTGGCAACACCCCCAAGACAACTTTCCTCGCTGTGGCTGTCCTGTCGGCGAGAAAGGACTGACGGAGGTTATTGAATTTGTTCATTACTGGATCAATTTAGCTATTGAATTAGAAGAAAACAATACTTAAGTCTTGATTCTTCCTTGATAATCCTCTGCCAAAACCACTCTTTGGGAGGGGGTTTTTCTGGCAAAATATATCTGAATAAATATTTAGTCACCTTGAATTGCCAATTAAAGATTGGGGATCACGGAAAACTTTATTAATTTTCATTTTGTTTAAATTGACAGTGCAATTAACTTTTGTCACAATAACTATAGGAAGGTAAACAAAGCATTTATTTTTTGAAACAAAAGAACTAAGTAACTTTAAGAACCTTTTTTTCATCCTAACTTTTTTAGCATTTTTCTTATTTGATATGAATTTAACCACCCCCATAATGCAAAAAGTACATTGTCCTAACTGCGGAAGCTATGCAGAAAGGCAATATATCATCGAAAAAGACATCACTACCACTCAATGTCCTAGTTGTGACTATTTAATGGTGAATAGTTCTAGTACTTGTCAAGTTATGGAAGCTTATGCTCCTGGCATTAATCCTTGTGCTGCGGTTGACTTTGAGAAGCCCGCAACTGACCGCAAGCGGCATCTGCTTCCAAGCCACGGGAGTAGCGGACGCTAACAGCAATTTTTTCTCGCCTCAGTGCTTCGGCAAAAGCTTGGATACGTTGTTCGCTGGGGCGTTGATAATCTGCTTCTTGGATAGGATTATAGGGAATCAGATTCACATGGGTTTGAAAGCCTCTAATTTGGTTAGCTAATTGTACAGCTTGGTCTGGCCAATCATTAACTTCAGCTAAGAGAATATATTCAAAGGTAATTCGCCGCCCTGTAATAGAGACATATTGGCGACATTCTTCTAAAAGATTTTCTAAAGGATAGCGAGAAGAACTAGGAATAAGTTGCTGCCGCAGTTTCTGATCTGGGGCATGAAGACTAACAGCAAAGGTAATTTGTAATCGATGTTGTGCCAAAGCCCGAATCCGCCCCGGCAAACCCACCGTAGAAATAGTTAGGGATCGCTGTCCAATACCCACATCTTGATTAAGAGATTGAACGGCTGTGACTACCTCATCAAGATTAATTAAAGGTTCTCCCATCCCCATAAAAACAACGTTACTAACCCTCTGGCGAAAGTCTTCTTGTACTGTTAGGACTTGATCGACAATTTCGTGGCTTTTTAAGTTGCGGCTAAATTCTCCTTTTCCTGTGGCACAAAAATCACAAGCCATGGGACAACCAACTTGGGAAGATACGCAAACGGTAAGGCGTTTAGACGTAGGTATGCCTACAGTTTCCACGATCAAGCCATCGTGAAGGCGTAAAAGATATTTGCGAGTGCGATCAGGAGCTATAGTTTTATGATCTATAGTAGAGCGACCTAAAGCAGTATCTGCTAAACTAGTGCGCCATTTTTTGGGGAAAACAGAAATATCTAAGAGGGATCGCGCCCCTTTTTGATACAACCATTTATATAGTTGTTGCCCTCTATAGGCTGGTTGCCCTTGTTGTTGAACCCACTCAGTTAACTCACTTTGGGACATGGCGAGGAGGGGAACTTCTTTGGTTACGGTTGCTTCAATTTGTTGATTTTCTGGAGTTTCAACTGGAATAGTCATTACGTCATTTATCATTAAACATTGAGCATTGATCTACTATTTCTTACCCATTAGCTAAAGAGGGATAAACTCTGGTTGCAGTATTCTCTTAGCTACTTTTCAGGGTAGATGAGCAAAAGATTTTTTTCCGTTAAATTCAAAACTTCTTTAATCAATTTCTACTCTTTTTTTAAAGATGCCCAAATGTTCCTCGTTTTGCCTTGAAGGAACAGAATTAGTGACAGGATCTAGCCTGCGAATTTGCAATTCACCGGAGAACAAATCACGAATTTCTTGAGGAGTTGAACCGAAAGGAGGGCCACTAGGTCGGTTATGGGTAAAGAATACACCGATTAATTTTCCTTGGGGTTTGAGTAAAGAAGTTACTAAGTTTAGATATTTCTTACGTAACTCAGGGGCGATCGCACAAAAACAAGTATGTTCTACAACATAATCAAAATAGTTAGGAAACTCCGCAGTTAAATCGAAAATATTACGTAGCAAAAATTTTACTGATAAATTAGCTTTCGCTGCTGAAGACTTAGCTGCTGTGATCGCAGAAGGAGCCAAGTCTACCCCTGTCACCTCGAAGCCATGATTAGCAAACAATAAAGCATCGTAACCACGACCACAACCTAATACGACTGTTTTACCAGGCGCAGGTGCATCAGGGGAACTAAGTAAGCTTACCAAAGGAGGTGCAGCTTTACCAAGATCCCAACGAGTATTCCCGGATTGGTATTTAGATTCCCAAAAATCTTTTGTCTCATTCAACATCTCATTTAACATCTAACATTTACCACTTATCATTTAAGTCTTAGCTTATTGCTTAGGTTGAGAATATTTGTACATTTTTGTTTATGGGAATTCTAAATCTAACTTATTTTTCCCGTCGGGTTATTCTGGGCTGGTTGGCAATTATCTTAGTGGTGATCGCTGTTTTCGGTGGCGATGTAGCAACAGCTACTGCAACTCCTGCTTCTGATTCTGATTCTCATCTTGTCCACCACCTACTAGGTGAAACCTGGGTTCCTAACTATCCCCAGAGAATTGTTACTTTAGGAAATTCTGCCTTGGAAACTGCGATCGCATTAGGTATGCAACCTGTGGGTGCTGCCCCTTGGATAGGTGCTGGTAATGTGGGGGATTTTCCAGCTTATTTTCCTGGTCTAATACAGAAAAATGTTATTTATCTTGGGGATGTTAATCAGCCAAGTTTAGAGAGAATACTACTCCTCAAACCAGATTTAATTTTAGGGAATTTTGTTGAACATCGAGGCATCTACTCACAACTGTCTCACATAGCCCCGACAATACTTTACGACTTTATGAGGACAACTTGGCAAGAAGTTTTTAAGAGTTATGGCGAGGCTTTAGGTAAGACAAAAGAAGCAGAATTAGTAATTAATCGCTATGAAAAACGAGTAGCTGAGTTTAAGCAGATTATGGGGGATAACCTTCAGACTCAAGTTTCTGTGGTACGCTTTTTACCTAGTCAAGTACGGCTATATATGAAGGCTTCTTTCAGCGGTACAATTCTTGAGGATTTAGGTTTAGCCCGCCCTGATTCTCAGGATCAACAGAAATGGAAAGAGTCAATTTCTGTTGAGGCTATTCCTCGTGCTGATGGAGATGTACTTTTTATTGCCCAGAGTGATCCTCATAGTAAGTTGTACCAGCAGTTTACCAAAAATCCCCTTTGGCAAAGGCTAGGGGCAGTGCAATCCCAGCAAGTGTATCAAGTGGACTATGAATATTGGATTGGTGGTTCTGGCCCCATAGCAGCTAATCTGGTAATTGATGATTTGTTGGGATATTTGAAGCCATTGGGAATTAACGAATTTCAAGTTTTGCAATAAATCTATACATAAGTTAAAGTTTAATAATATCACCAGTTAAAAAAGCACAGCTATAGGGTTTTGTACAAAACAAATTTTCACCGCACTGACATAAATAGAGCTATTTGGCAAGAGGTAAATTTAGATCAAAACAAATTAATAAAAGCTCGTTAACATAGCTCTACAAACACTTTAATAATACTAAATAAGCTGTTAAGCATTTGAACAACCTATTGTTAAATCATTCAAGAAAAGCTTTAAATCCTGACAACTTTCCTACTTTAGAAACCATTTAATAATAATAATGAGCAAAAAGAACTTAGAGGAACTATCAGTACAATTAGATAGCCCTAACTCTCGCGATCGCATGGTTGCCCTTGCTTCCTTGCGCGAATTTTCTCCTGAAGAAGCAATGCCTTTAATCAAAAAGGTTTTAGATGACGAAATCTTACAGATTCGCTCCATGGCAGTATTTGCATTAGGAGTGAAACCCACAGAAGAATCCTACCCAATCTTAATCAAGCTATTAGAAACCGACCCTGATTATGGTATACGCGCCGATGCAGCAGGAGCATTAGGCTATTTAAAAGATATTCGCGCCTTGGAACATTTAGTACGGGCATTTTATGAAGATACACAATGGTTGGTACGTTTCAGCGCGGCAGTATCTTTAGGTAATTTACAAGATTCTAGGGCGCAAGAGGTATTAAAAAAAGCTTTGGATAGTGAAGAAGTCGTTGTCCAACAAGCTGCGATCGCAGCTTTAGGAGAAATCAAAGCAATTGATAGTGTTGGTGACATTCTCCGTTTTGCTCAATCTGATGATTGGTTAATTCGGCAAAGGTTAGCAGAAGCTTTGGGCAACTTGAAAACAGACAAAAGTATTTCTGCTTTGAATTATTTAGCTAAAGACAACCATCCCCAGGTTAGTGAAGCAGCAACTATTTCCTTGCAGCGTTTGATGGCATGATAAGGGAATGAACGAGTAACTTGTAAATATGGATATAAAAGAATTTTTTGAGCAGAGTGCAGGTAATTGGTTTGCCCAGCGTACTAGTTATAACCTCAAAGATGGCAAGGCAGAAAATAGCAAATCAGACTTAAGTACCACTCTGCTTGCTGCTGACGATCCTAGGGTAGTTAAACTCTGTCAAGAAAAGGGAATCTCTCAGGATTTAGTTTGGCAAGGAATAAAGACTAGCTGGGATAGTTCCGTAGACTGGGATGATAAAAAGGAAAAAGGTTCTAGCTTGATAGTTATCATACCCGATGCAGATAATTCTTCTCAGGGTAAGATACTCCGTTCTTTAGGTAAACTTTTGGCAGGAAGATACATCCTGGGTAGAGATGAAGCCCTTACTTTAACCGTGGAAAATGAAGATATTTACTTTGAAGAACGTATCTGGTTTGCTAGTAATAACTTAAGGATGCGTTCTAGTTTAATAAAAATGGCTGATACTTACAATGGGGCAGCTTTTTATTCAGAAGTACGTAGGATGCCGGCTAAAGATAAGTAATACTAGAAAAGACAAAAAAAGGGGGCGCAGCTTGATGTTGCGCCCCCATCAATTAGCAATTAGCAATTAGCTAAATTAATAATCAAAATCGCCGCCACCAGCACCACCGCCAGCACCAGCTTTATCATCTGGCTTGTCAACTATAATACATTCAGTAGTCAAGACCATACCAGCAATAGAAGCAGCATTTTGTAAAGCAGAGCGACTTACTTTCGCCGGGTCAACAATACCAGCTTCAAGCATATCGGTAAACTCATTCGTAGCTGCATTGAAGCCTACATTGAAGTCTTTTTCCTTGACTCGTTCAGCGATTACCGCACCATTTTGACCGGCATTTTCAGCAATGCGCTTCAAAGGTGCAAGAATAGCACGAGCAACGATTAAAGCACCAGTAAGTTCCTCTGCACTTAAGTTACCGCTAGCCCATTCTTCCAATTCAGGAGCGAGGTGAGCTAAAGTTGTACCACCGCCAGGAACGATACCTTCTTCCACTGCTGCTTTAGTTGCGTTGATAGCATCTTCTAAGCGCAGTTTCTTATCTTTCATTTCTGTTTCGGTAGCCGCACCAACTTTAACCACAGCTACACCACCAGAAAGTTTAGCTAAACGCTCCTGCAACTTCTCCTTATCATAGGAAGATTCGGTTTCTTCCATTTGACGGCGAATCTGTTCGCAACGAGCTTTAACCTCTTTTTCATTACCTTCAGCCACAATGGTGGTGTTGTCTTTGGTAATGGTCATGCGACGGGCAGTACCGAGCATCTCTAAGCTGGTATTTTCCAGTTTCAAACCAGCATCTTCGGTAATAAGTTGACCAGCAGTTAAGACTGCAATATCTTCTAACATTTGCTTACGTCTGTCACCAAAACCAGGGGCTTTGATAGCTGCGACGTTAACAACTCCTCGCAATTTGTTAACTACGAGGGTAGCAAGGGCCTCTTTCTCGATATCTTCAGCGATAATAACTAAAGTCTTGCCAGAGCGGGCAACTTGTTCTAATACAGGAACTAAGTCTTGGACAAGGGTGATTTTCTTGTCTGTAATGAGGAGATAAGGCTCATCAAACACTGCCTCCATCCGTTCAGCATCAGTGACGAAGTAAGGAGAGATATAACCCTTATCGAAGCGCATCCCTTCGGTAATTTCCAACTCCGTAGTCATGGATTTACCTTCTTCGAGGGAAATTACGCCTTCCCGGCCAACTTTATCCATAGCATCAGCAATCATTTGCCCTACTTCATTGTCATTACCCGCAGAAATAGAACCAACTTGGGCGACAGATTTAGAATCTTCAATTTGCTTGGCGTGGGCAGCAATTTTCTCAACTAAAAATTCTGTTGCCTTATCAACACCACGCTTGATCGCAATAGGATTAGCACCAGCCGCGACGTTACGTAAACCTTCTTTAACCATGGCATGGGCTAAAACCGTAGCTGTGGTGGTTCCATCCCCAGCCACATCGTTGGTTTTAGAAGCTGCTTGGCGAATTAGGGCAACTCCTGTATTTTCTACATGGTCTTCTAATTCAATTTCTTTGGCGATGGTGACACCATCATTAATAATTTGGGGGGCCCCAAATTTCTTTTCTAAGACCACATTACGACCCTTTGGTCCGAGGGTAACAGCAACAGCCTCTGCTAGGAGGTCAATGCCTTTTTCTAATGCACGACGAGCGTCGTCATTATAGATAATACTTTTAGCCATAGATGTTTCTGTTTGCTATTTTTCTAATGTGTTTACTTTTAAACCTAAGCGACTACAGCGAGAATATCTTTCTCCGAGAGAAGTACATAATCTTCGCCACCGAGTTTAATATCAGTTCCAGCATATTTGGAATAAAGAACTTGGTCGCCAACTTTGACATCCAAAGGAACACGTTTACCATCGTTGTCCATTTTTCCAGGGCCAACAGAAACAATTTCGCCAATTTGGGGCTTTTCTTTGGCCGAGTCGGGTAAGAAAATACCGCCACTGGTTTTCTCTTCTGCTACGTCAACTTTGACGAAAACGCGCTCCCCAAGGGGGCTAACGGTGGATACATTAATTGTTAAAGCTGCCATATAAACCTCATATAGTCGTTTTTGCGGTCGCTTAAATTAGCACTCTCGACCTCTGAGTGCTAATTTATCTAAATTTGGTGAGCAATGGCAACTGTATTTTCAGTACGGTTTCCCGAACAAGTTAAACAATGATCATTGATCAATGATCAGTGTGTCAGTGGGTTGAGCAAGGTAGCAAGTAAGCGTGTACCGCCCACGAATGAACAGGCGATCGCTCTTTTTTATACAACCTTCAAGGCTTCTGTAACTGAAACTCTGCGAGGAGAAAGGAAAGAGATATTGAAACTTGTCTTTGGCTGGAGATGAGCCTCATTTCAAAGTGAAGATTTCGGAATCGTTGAGTTTTGGGGGCGATCGCTATATCTTTGCTGTTAACCAACCCTAAGCATCTATTTACAGGCACTGTAATATTATTTTTATTTGTAAAAATCAATTATCTTTGCGGGATAGGAAAATCTTATGCCTGATCGTAAATTTACCCTCAGTAAAGCTGTAGAAGATTTTCAACTCACTCTCATTGAAGGCGATCGCTTTGTCGAGAATATTTCTCCAGTTAATCCCAGTACTTTGCTCCAAGATACCCTCAAAGAAACACTACCTTGGGCTATCGCTGTCAGTACAGAAAAAGCACGCTCTGAAGGCATCATCAATCCGGTATTGTTAGAAGTTAAACGTCAACTCAACGGACAAATTAGCCTCTTCTCCGGTGAAGAGTTCAACGTGCAACCCGATGTTTGATTTAACCGGCTATGTCGATTTTCTAATCAGTCGTTCTCCGGAGCAATTGTATATCAAAGCCCCGGCAGTAGTTTTAGCAGAAGCCAAAAAAGAAGACCTTAAACCAGGGCTAGGACAGTGTTTAGCAGAAATGGTGGCAGCCCAACGTTTCAATCAACAGAAGCAGCAGCCTATTTCTACTATTTATGGAGCAGTTACCAGTGGTACAGTTTGGCGATTCCTCAAACTGGAAGGGCAAACCGTTACAATCGACTTGACCGATTATCCATTACCCCCAGTCGAACCAATTTTGGGCTTTCTAGTTTGGATGATGCTCAACGGCTAAAGTTGCTTTTAGGCATATAAATCTAGGGTTAATGGCTTTAACTTCGAGTAATGATATTATTGAGACTCCGGTTGATACCTGAAACACAGACTATAATTAAAATTACGTGACCTAGATTACCTAATCCTATGAGTCGGCAATTAATCCTGGAAATCAGCGATGAAGTTTACGCAAACCTACAGCGCAAGTCTAGTGCTGTGGGCATTTCTGTAACAGAGTGGGTTATGACACTCCTTGGCAGGCAGAGTAATGTTGTTAGTAATATGTTGCTTTCGCCAGAGCTTCAAGCGCAAGCACGAAGCAAGTTCAGAAGTCATGCTGGTGCAGTCAGTTTGGGGTACGCTACAGATACAAATAATGACCAGATTGATGCTGACCTTGCCAAAGCTTACGCCGATGATTACTAGAGGTTAGTTTTAAACAATACTGAAAGGGTAATTGATGATGGTTAAAACAACCTTATATTCAATAGCAAAAGTTTTGCCAGGGAACAAAATTGAAATTCAGGCTCCCAGTCTTTCAGTAGGGCAAACTGTTGAGGTGGTTATTTTAGTTCAGGATGTCAAGCTTTCTTCTCCTGCTATCGAGAAACAAGTCCTATCATTAGAGCAACGCCTTGCTTTACTTAAGTTACCCATTGCCGAGCGTAGGCGTATTCTCGAAAGCCAAGCTGAGAAAATGCTCAATCACTATCAACAGGATTCCGAATGGCAGGAGTTAATGTCAGGTGACATCATCAACTACTAATTCTGACGCTCCAAAACGTGGAGAAATTTGGTTGGTTAACTTCGACCCCACTATTGGCTCAGAAATTAAGAAAGTGCGTCCTGCTGTTGTCATTAGTTCCGATGCTGTGGGAAAACTGCCAATTAAGCTCATTGCCCCAATTACAAATTGGAAACCATATTTTTCACAAAATTTCTGGCACGTCAAAATTGAACCTGATACTACGAACGGCTTGACTAAGATTTCTGCCATTGATGCTTTGCAACTAAGAGGAGTGGATTTACAACGATTTATTCGTAAGTTGGGAAGTATAGCTGAAGTCACAATGTCAGAAATTGCGATCGCCGTTGTAACTGTAATTGAGTTTGAGGTTTAATTACTCTTACAAGTGGATTGAGCCGTTTAAGTTATTGCGATAGCTCTACAATATGCTTGAGATCAGATATTCTGTTGGAGAAGATATAGAAGTTGCAGGTACATCAACTGAATTTCAGGCGCTTCATCATGAGCTTCTAAGAATGGTTGGTCGAGATGATAGTTTCCTGTATGTAGAGACTTCCACATCTTTTGAGCCAGATCCTTATGATTCTTGTTTAGTGAGCATAGAGTTTAAACGAGCTAAAAGCAATGAGATCTGGATAGATAAAAATAGTCTTGTTGTGCAAGGCACTGACGAATTCTTACAGAATCTTGCAGGAAGTTTGCCGAGGGACGCTGAACAGCCATCTTCTGGCATTTCTTATCATATACATTATGACCCGATATCAGACGTGAGGAGAATTCACCTTTGGCGAAAATCAGATGAATTTGAGTCTGATGACTATAGCACTCTAGAAGTAACTATACGATTGCCTTTCAGAAGGATTTGTAGTTCAGATTTTGAGCCATTGCCAATTAATATGGTTCATGAAAACAAAGTCATATTTTTTTCTAGGGCTTTTTTTGAAACTCTTCAGGTCAACACCCAGTTTGTCTTTAAAGAGTGTCCTCCATTTTTGCTGAGACCTTTAATGATATTAAATTTATAATGCAATGGGTTAGATAGCTATTCTTGACCAAAGGAATAGTAGTTTAGGCGTCACTGTGAATTTTGCTCTGGAGATTTTTCCGAAATTAAAGCATTCAAAAATCTTTAATGCTGAGGAATTACGTTGTTGCGATCACGTCATATCTCACTAAACATTATTCTCCTCCGGCAAGCTTCCAAACTGCTCCTGATAACGAGCTAAAAGTTCAGCCATTTCTGCTGCCTGTTGTTCGGCTGAATTTTTAGCTGCTTCTAGTTCTACTGAAGAAAGCAAACGCTCCCCTGTAGAAGCATCTTCTATTACCAAACGGCCTTCGTGCAAACTCATCAACAATCCCACCGTTTCACAAAAAATGCGTCCCTCTTCATCAGGGGTAATCGGCTGATAATAGTCTTCTACCAACCTATAACCTAAAACCTCTTCC
Organism: uncultured cyanobacterium; assembly: GCA_963793425.1. Classification (GTDB taxonomy): domain Bacteria; phylum Cyanobacteriota; class Cyanobacteriia; order Cyanobacteriales; family CAWCAG01; genus CAWCAG01. The sequence continues at coordinate 643,782 of CAWCAG010000007.1, forward strand.
AATATCTGCCCCCGTTGACGACGACGGTCTATAATAACGTATTCTGCAACACCAGCACGAGCGTATTGAACAACCTTAATTTCCCTATCTTCTTTGCGGTAACGGGGAGAAACAACCTCTATAACTAAAGTGGGGCGCACTCCCTCATCTTTAACAATAAACCTGGTGCGATTCTCATTTTTGTTAGTGATGCCAAAAGCCACAAAAGTATCGGGGCAATTGTCATTTTGCCCCGTGTCCCATTCAACAATCAAGTCGCGGAAAACTCCAACGGTAGGATCATTAGCATAGCGACGGGTCAAAACATCCTTAGCATGACCTGCTATATCGTCGTGAAAGGTGCTATTAGGCAAGTGATAACCTTCCTGGGGATGGAGAAATTCTTCAGAAGTGAGTGGTATCCAGGTAGTACCCTCAGCTTCTGTATCCGCAACAACTCGCCAGCCTCTTTCAGCAAATTCTAGGCTGTCATATTCTTGAGTTTTAGGAGGAACTGAAGGAGAGCTTACCATCGTTTGGCTTCCTTTAGCGGAAGTGAATAAGTGCTTCCTAGTATATCAATTAAGGTTGAGAGCAGTGCTAAGTTAGAGGCGACTCTACTTCGGCATAGCCATAGTCTTGATTGAGCCGCCCAGTCTGAAATTACAAATCAGCTAAAACTTCCTTCGCCGCAGCAATAGTCTGCTCAACATCTTCCTCGCTATGAGCCAAAGAAGTAAAACCAGCTTCAAATTGAGAAGGTGCAAGATAAATGCCCCTTTCCAACATTCCCCGATGGAAACGACTGAACTTTTCTAAATCAGACTTCTTGGCATCATCATAATTTTTCACCTTTTCTCCGGTAAAAAACATACCAAACATGGCGCTGATTTGACCACCAGAAACCTCATGCCCAGATTCCTTCGCAGCGCTCAAAAGCCCTTCGCTTAATCTTTTAGTTATCTTGTCTAACTGTTCGTAAGTTCCTGGCTTTTTCAGTAACTTCAAGGTTTCAATCCCTGCTGTCATTGCTAAAGGATTACCGGAAAGGGTTCCCGCTTGATACATTGGCCCAGCCGGAGCTACCATAGCCATAATATCGGCTCTACCCCCATAAGCACCCACTGGCAGCCCACCACCAATAACTTTACCCAAAGTGGTTAAGTCGGGAGTGACACCAAATTTAGCTTGCGCCCCACCATAGGAGATACGGAAACCTGTCATTACTTCATCAAAAACTAATAATGCACCGTATTCTGTGGTTAATTCTCGCAAACCTTCGAGGAAACCAGGTTCAGGAACAACAAAACCGGAATTACCAACCACAGGCTCTAAAATCACCCCGGAGATGTCTTCAGGATTTTCTTCAAAAAGCTTTCTGACTGCTTCTAAATCATTGTAGGGGGCGGTTAAGGTATTGGCAGTGGTAGACTTAGGCACTCCAGGAGAATCCGGTAAACCTAAAGTCGCAACTCCAGAACCCGCTTGCACGAGAAACATATCTGCATGACCATGATAGCAGCCCGCAAATTTAATGAGCTTATTTCTACCTGTGAAGGCTCGCATCAGGCGTAAAACCGCCATACAAGCTTCTGTTCCCGAATTGACAAACCGCACCATCTCGACGCTAGGAACAGCATCTATGACCATTTCCGCAAGAACATTTTCTAGGACGCAAGGCGCACCAAAACTAGTACCCTTATCTAAAGCCTTGTGTAGAGCAGCAATCACATCCGGATGGGCATGACCACAGATTGCAGGACCCCAAGTTCCGACATAATCTATATACTTGTTACCATCAATATCCCAAACATAAGCACCTTCGACTTTATCAAATACTATTGGCTGTCCGCCGACGGATTTAAAAGCTCTAACTGGGGAACTAACACCTCCAGGCATTAGTTTTTGGGCCGCAGTGAAAATTTCTTCTGATTTAGTGGTTTTTAAAGAAGTAGTCGCAACCAATTTTATCTCCTTGCCTGAGTTATTAATAATTGCCTTTCAATTTCTTTAGTTTACAACTTTTTACCACAACAATAAACCAAGGGAATTATTGTCGGCGAATAAGGTAAAAAACTTAACATTTCTTGAAAAGTAAACTGTTATATCAAATTTTTCTAAATTAATGATTTAAAGTTGATTTTAGCTCGTTATTATTAGTAGATTTTATGTCACTAAAATTTCCCCAACCTTATCAACCTCTGTTACTTCGTATTCTTCACGGTTTAACAGGATTATTCGCAATCGCAGCTATTCTTACTGCTTTTTGGACTTACAATACTTATGATGGGCGTTGGGGAAAGATCCCCTTACCTGAATTTAGAGAAATCGAAGGGATTCATGGCACATTCGGATTGTGGACGTTACTGGTTTTTCCTCTTTTTGTTATCTACGCTTTTAATCGAGGAAAGCAAAGATTAATCCAGAAAGATTCTTTTGCTCAACTAACTCGATTTGGGCAACAAATTTGGTGGTACAATTTGCATCGTTTGATTAATACGTTGACCATCTTCGGAGTGACTTTTGCTGTCTTTTCAGGCAAGATGATGGACGAAAAGTGGCTGCCTAAAGGTGAAGTTGATCATGGTTGGTACTATGCCCATCTTATTTCTTGGCTTATTTTAGTTAGTTGTATTGCCCTGCATTTGTTGATGAGCATTAAAGTTGGCGGGATACCTTTAATTTTATCAATGACTCATTGGCGGTTTCATAGTAAGGATAGTCCTACTTTATGGCGCAAACACTTTTCTGATTGGCGTTCTAACTTTAGTTTCAGGACAATTAAGCAATGGCTATTATCTCTTGATTTTCTTGGTTTTTTAGAAGTTTTTATCTTAACGGCTATTGCCCTGGCTTGGATAATTTCACTAAGCAAAGAATTAACCTAGTCAATAAACCATCGCTTATTACCTATTACTTATTACTTATGTTCACCCTCGCCACCGCAACACTCTACCTTTAACAGGATTAACAAAAGGTCTATTTTCTTCTCTAGATTTAACAAATTCAGCCTTCAAACGGTAATACCAAATTGCTTGGGTATCAGCATCATGAATTAGAGTTAAACTTGGCTCATATTTTAATCCTTCTTGTTGCTTAATAACTACATCACGATCTTGTTTTAAAAATGCTTGAGCAGGAAACTTTAAAACTGGTTTAAGAGGGTTTAACCAAGGTATATCCCAATAAGCTAAGAAAGTTACTTCAGTTTCCTGATCTGATAAAGGAGTTACAGCGGTAAGATTAGATAATTTATGACGTTTATTAGTAATATTTTCAATGCGAACTCCTGGTAACTGAAAAGATATTTCTACCTCCGGTGCGCCACCGATGATACTATAACCGAGAGCTAAATTTTCGTTGTGGTGCTTACGCATCGTGAAGCCGTAAGGAGAAGGATCAAAAGCCCTTGCTTCTTCGTTGGTTTCGGCTGAACGCCACCACCAAGCACGATGTACAAAAGGAGAATGGGCAGGGTCCATTAAACCAATGACTGCATGATCCACATGACAGGGAAAGTGCATGGTCATTTCAAAGTTGTAGGTTTGGTTGCCGAATTCGGGGACGAGAGGAATATCTTCTTCTAAGGCACGAAGATTATCTTGTTCTGTTTCGGCCATGTAAAGCCAAACATTGCCTTGAACTTCCTTAACTGGGTAGGTTCGGACATCAAAACGGCTGAAATTAAAATCTTTATCTTCTACCAAGGCTGGAATTGCTGTACAACTCCCTTTAGTATCAAAGCGCCAGCCATGATAACAACATTCCACTTCTTCTCCATCAAACCTGCCGCAGCTTAGAGGAATACCGCGATGGGGACAAATATCCCGCAAGGCGAAGACTTTACCTCCACGGCTGCGCCCAAGCAGCACTGGTTCCCCTAGTAAAGTCTTTTTTAGCATTGCCCCCGGCTTAAGCTTCTTTCCTGGCAAAGCGTAGTACCAGAGGTTGTGCAGAAGAAAGTTTTGCTTTTCTGTCATAGAAGGTGAAAGTCTTATTTTATCTTTACATTTAGGGTAGACAATTCTAGCAGTTAATGAGTTTCTAGATTTTCATCAACATTCTGAGGAAAAATATTACAAGATATTAAGGAATCCTAACTAAGGTGAGCTAGATGCAAGAGAATATTTGCTGAAAGGTTGCTGTGTCTGGGAACATTATGCCTGATGTTAATGCCATAATTAAGGCGTTCACAAAAGCAAGTGATTTCCTTGAGAAGCTTAAAGCTTTTTGTTGAAAGACTAGGCAGTTGATTGGAAAACAATTTTTTTATAAACCAATCAGCAACTAAAATTTAATATGCCAGTTGCCAGACATCTGGTTTAATTTTTTTATTGGAGGAATACCTCAATGAGTATAGTCACGAAATCCATCGTGAATGCAGATGCTGAGGCCCGTTACCTTAGCCCTGGTGAATTAGATAGAATCAAAGGCTTTGTCAGCAGTGGTGAAAGCCGTTTACGTATTGCCCAGACCTTAACTGAATCTCGCGAACGTATCGTTAAGCAAGCTGGAGATCAGCTATTCCAGAAGCGCCCAGATGTAGTTTCTCCTGGCGGCAACGCTTATGGTGAAGAAATGACTGCAACTTGCTTGCGCGACATGGATTACTACCTACGCTTAATCACTTATGGTGTAGTTGCTGGTGATGTAACTCCTATCGAAGAGATTGGTTTAGTTGGAGTTAGTGAGATGTACAAATCTCTAGGTACTCCTATTGCTGCGGTTGCTCAAAGCGTCCGTGAAATGAAAGAGATTGCTGCTTCTATGATGTCTTCTGAAGATGCTTCTGAAGCAGGTTCTTACTTTGACTACGTTATTGGTTCTATGGATTAGGTTTGAAAAACCTGCTTTAACCAAGAGTTAAAACATCCTAAGACAAGGTGAAATAAGGAAATAAAACTATGCAAGACGCAATTACTGCCGTTATCAATTCTGCTGATGTCCAAGGCAAGTACTTAGATAGTTCTGCTATGGACAAGCTTAAGAGCTATTTTGAAACTGGCGGACTACGAGTTCGTGCCGCTAGTGTAATTAGTGCTAATGCAGCTAGTATCGTTAAAGAAGCTGTAGCTAAGTCTTTGTTGTACTCTGATGTTACCCGTCCTGGCGGTAATATGTATACAACTCGTCGTTATGCTGCTTGCATCCGCGACTTAGACTACTATCTACGCTATGCAACCTACGCTATGTTAGCTGGTGATCCCTCCATTCTTGATGAGCGGGTTCTCAATGGTTTAAAAGAAACCTACAACTCTTTAGGAGTTCCTGTTTCCTCTACTGTTCAAGCTATCCAAGCCATGAAAGAAGTAACTTCTAGCTTGGTTGGTTCTGATGCGGGTAAAGAAATGGGTGTTTACCTCGACTATATTTGTTCTGGTTTAAGCTAGACAATTTTTCTGCAACATCTGTTCTTTTTGTAGAACACTTTGTTTTCATCAAGGTTTGGGAAGTCGAGAGTGAGTGCTAACTGATTATTAGTTCTGCAAAGCATAACTTGTAACTGGTTAGTATTGATTCTTGACTCCCAATCTTAACTACAAGGGCTGCTTTTGGAAGTATCGCCCGTAAAAAATCAAGTATAATTTGCAACTTTGATAACAGACTTCAGTTAATCAGCAAAATTTTTTAGGAGAAATAAAATATCATGAGAATGTTTAAAGTAACTGCTTGTGTTCCTAGCCAAACTCGTATTAGAACCCAAAGAGAATTACAAAATACCTATTTCACAAAATTAGTTCCCTATGATAACTGGTTCTGTGAACAACAAAGAATCCAAAAAATGGGAGGAACAATCAAAAAAGTTGAGTTAGTTACAGGAAAGCGCGGTGCGAATACCGGACTAAAGTAAGGTGATTTTAGCTGGTCTTCCGCAAGAAGCCTCACACCATAATTTTTAATTTGGTGTTGAGATGCTATACGGATCTAGAACTTCGGAATTGGTAAACCATTGTTGTACAATGTAAATGTAGGTGTAATCCAATTAAATGCTTAACAGCAGCCTACAGAAAGTTAAAGTATCATCTTTAAACCCGGTGCGGTAGGGCATTCCGTATCGTTACTAAAGCTGAGAGCCTCCGCGCGCAATAGCCGGATTGTCTCAGAAGCCTACACTGACTCTTTGAGTACAGTGTAGGAGTATGTCACAGAAATTCGCGCAGCTGGGGTCGTTTATGACCTCTTTTTTATTGGCGTTTTTTTGCTTTAAGATTACCAAGCAAATGTACCTTAACATAAGATAAATGTTGAATGCTCAATGATAAATGGTATGGACTGTGGTTCTGCGATACTTAAATCCTCTATTCGGTTCTGAAGTCAAAAATTGGGCAATTGAAGCTAGACTGCTGCGATGGCTAACCTTTTTATGGTTGTGTATTGGTTTAGTTGTTTTATTCTCGGCTTCTTATCCTATAGCAGATGCTGAATACGGCGATGGCTTATACTATTTCAAACGGCAAATTTTGTGGATTGCCATGGGTATGGTGGGATTTCATCTTGTGGTGGAATCGCCTCTTAAATATCTTTTAAAAATATCCCACTGGCTAGTTTTGATACTACTAGGCTTAATTTTTGTCACCCTCATTCCTAGCTTTGGAACTATAGTTAATGGTGCAAGTCGTTGGGTTGGTTTTGGTTCTTTAACGGTTCAACCTTCTGAATTAATTAAACCATTTCTCGTACTACAAAGTGCCAAATTATTTGGGCAGTGGGAACAACTGAGTTGGAAAGTACGAGGTTTCTGGCTGGGCATTTTTGCGGTGGTTTTGGGTGGGATATTAATTCAACCGAACCTAAGCACTACAGCTTTATGTGGCATGACAATTTGGTTAATGGCTGTGGCGGCGGGCTTGCCTTTCACCTATTTAGGAGGAACAGCTTTCGCGGGCTTCATGCTAGCAGTAATTAGCATCAGCGCCCAGGATTATCAAAGACGCAGGGTAACTTCTTTTCTCGATCCTTGGGCAGATCCCATGCAGGATGGCTATCAACTTATTCAGAGTCTTTTAGCCGTGGGTTCCGGGGGAACTTGGGGTTCTGGTTTTGGCTTATCCCAACAAAAATTATTTTATTTACCTATTCAATATACAGATTTTATTTTCGCTGTATTCGCCGAAGAATTTGGTTTTGTGGGTAGTGTCATCGTCTTACTGTTACTAGTTGCCTATGCCAGCTTGGCTTTAGTTGTCGCTATGAAAACTCGCCATCCTGTTCAGCGTTTAGTGGCGATGGGAGTTATGATTTTATTAATTGGGCAGTCTTTAATTAACATTGGCGTAGCTACAGGGGCATTACCCACCACAGGTTTACCCTTGCCTTTATTTAGCTATGGTGGCAACTCAATTCTTTCCTCTTTGATTTTGGCAGGAATGTTAATCCGAGTTGCTAGGGAGAGTAATGAAGCCGAAGTGATTTCTTTGCAAAGTCGCCGTAGTGCCAAGAATAAAAATCAACGCCGTAAAATACCGAAATATATAAAATAATTTTCTGACATTATGGAATTTACTCTTGATTTTGCTCAATTTGCTCTATGGACAGGTATCTTAACTGTAGTTAGCTTTGTCATAGCAGGGTTAGCTTTTCTGTTTAAATGGGGCATTCGCTTCCGTCTTGTGGGTATTACTGGTTTCCTGGTTGTACTTACCGTCGGTTTATTTGCCCTCAACTTCGGCTTGCTTAGCTCTAAACTAATTCCAGGGGCAGTAAAATTTTCCTTAGTCTATGATAATGGTGGCAATAAAGCTGTCATTGCTTTATCCCCGGAAGTAACAGAATCCGAAGTTGAAGCCACACTGCTACAAGCAGCCTCAAATTTATCTTCTTATGGTAGGGGCAGTAGCGCCGGAGATAATAAATTCACCATTCGCGCCCGTACTATTATTCACCCGGAACCAGGTATTTCTGTGCCTCTCTACTTAGGAGAAGTAAGAAAATCCTTAGCTTTTGAGGATCAAGCAACACCGGAAACAAGAATTTTCTCCAAGAATTTTGCCAAACTGGGAATCAATGATCAATGACCAGTAATCAGTAATCAATGATCAATATGGTAAAAACACAATCTTTAGTCACTACTCAAACATCTACTATTGCTGTTGCCCCAGCACAAGTTTTGCGGGGTTGGCAAGCTATTTCGCAAGCAGGAGAGGCGATCGCCAGTTTTGGTAATCGTCCTTTAATTGTCGGGGGCGATCGCAGTTTAAAAGTGGTCGAAGCCAGCTTGGAACCAGTCATAGAAAAATATCATCTCCAAGCTAAACAAGCTTCTTACTCTCCTGATTGTTCAGAAAATTCCCTCACTGCCCTAAAAGTGGCAGTAGCTTCTCACCAAGCAGATTTTATCATCGGTATTGGCGGTGGCAAAGCCTTAGACACAGCAAAACTCCTCGCCAAAGAGAGTAACCTCTCTATTATTACTATTCCTACCTCAGCAGCCACCTGTGCCGCCTGGACAGCCCTAGCTAATATCTATTCTGATCAAGGTGCTTTCCAATATGATGTACCTTTGCATAATTGTCCCCAATTATTAATTCTTGATTACGAGTTAATCAAGACTGCCCCTCAACGTACTTTAATTGCCGGAATTGGTGACGCTTTAGCCAAATGGTACGAAGCTTCCGTTAGTAGTGGCAACTCTTCTGCCACATTAATTATCGCTGCGGTTCAACAAGCAAGAATTCTCAGGGATATCCTTTTCCAAAAATCTGCTACTGCTTTAGAAACTCCTGGTAGCGAAGAATGGCGAGAGGTAGTTGATGCCACCGTTTTATTAGCAGGAGTAATTGGTGGGTTAGGAGGGGCGCAATGTCGTACAGTGGCTGCCCACGCTATTCACAACGGCTTAACTCATATCCCCGCAGCACACGAAGCTTTACACGGGGAAAAAGTTGCCTACGGTATTTTAGTTCAGTTACGTCTAGAAGAAATGCTCCAAGGGAACCAATTAGCAGTTTCTGCCCGACAGCAACTATTAAAATTTTATCAAGAAATTGGCTTACCTACTAGCTTAGAAGCTTTAGGTTTAGCTAATGCTACCTTAGCCCAACTACGCCAAGCAGCAGAAATAGCTTGTCATCCTAATTCTGATCTACATCATCTACCTTTTTCTGTGTCTCCTGAACAGTTAGTGGCAGCTATGGTTTCAACATTGGTAAGTTCCTAACTAACTGTCAAGTAAGCTTTAGTATCCATTCAATCCATCCTCTGACAGTGCTAGCACGACGTTCACAGGTAGAATTTGCACTGCTAGAAATTTCCTCTGAACCATCTCTCATAATAGAGACAATTTCTTCTTTCGTTGGTGGTTGGGCTTTTTCAAAGTAAATTCTTAATGATGAATTGAATATTCTATGACTTAGAATACATTTAACTAACTCTAAATTTCGCCTTCGTGGATGTTGAGTGATTATTTGCAAGCCCAAATTACTCAGAGAATAGTTAACATCCTGAGTTTTATTTTGTTCTCTATCAACAAGTCTTAGATAATTAGCGGCTGAAATATAGTAGTCAGTTTGTCTTATATCAAAGGCATAAATTAAGGTTATATTATCTTTATTTAAAGGGACATTCGCACTATATAGCCTACCAAGAAGATCAATGATTCTTGGAAACATATTGGCTTGTGGAAAAGGAATTTCTTCTGAATCCGGAACTATAGTAGTCTCATTTAGTATATCTCTAATATCTTGTAATTCTATCTCATATTTACTCAGGCAATACTTATGTTCTGAAACCAATTCGATAGAATTATACAAATTTATATCTGAGAATCGGAACTTATAAAAAGAGAAGATATCATTCGATATAGTGAGAAAAACAGGAATCACTTCTTTATTTGTTTTTGATTTCCAGAGTCTGTAGGGATAGTAAAGTTGTCTAATAATAAAGTCATTAACTGTCTCAGATTTAGCCTCGATAATTCCTAACTTTGTAGCACCTTCAAAACCACCATCAATTTCACACTGCGACTTATTAACATTTATAGTTTGCTTTGTTTTATTCTTAGTATCTTGAATGTCGTAATCGAATGTTCCAGTAGACATTCTGCCAAAAACTGTCAAACTAGTCTCTTCCTCTAACACATCATCAATCATACCTGAGAGAAAAGCACAGAGGATTGCTGATGATTCAGAGTAGATGTTACTAGGATCGAGAGTTTTAATATAGTTTGGTAACTCACAATAAACAACATTCCCTAAATCTTTCTTAGGAAGTTGGAAATAGCTATTAAAAGCCCCAATTACATACTTTCTGCGTGAAACAGGTTGAATTGACAAACCATGATCAAGGAATATTTTGGGAAGCTGCACTACGTGATCAAACTTTGTCATGAGACGAGCTTCTCGCTGCTCGTTTATTCTGGTAGATGATATGTAAAAAAAGTCTTCTTGCTCTATCTTTTTAAGAATATTCTCTTCTTCAAAAAGGATTTCCCAAGCTTGGTCATTTTTTGACTTTTTTGCAGCCATATCTGTTATAAATTAACAGTTCATTTATCTTACCGCGCTTTGAACCCACTGCATTAATTGCCCTAGTAGCTTGTACCTCAACAATTTCATACCGTGAATCAGAATAAAGAGATTTAATAAAAGGGGCGGCTGAATTACTTATTAGTACTTGAACGCCTCGGTCAGATAATTGATCACAAACTTCTTTGAGCCTAATTTGTTCATCTTCGCCAAACCCATTGACACTATAACCTGTAAAAGATGAAGTGTTAGATATGGGGTGATAGGGAGGATCAAAATAAACGAATGCTCCTTTTCTTGCTGTCGATACAGCTTTGGCAAAATCACCTTCAAGAATGCGTACATTTGGTTGATTTAAGTAGGTACTAACCGCCCTGATAACAGCAGAATCTGCTATGGCAGGATTGGCATAGTTACCATAAGGAACATTAAATTGACCGCTACTATTAACTCTAAATAGTCCATTAAAGCAGGTTTTATTAAGGTAAATAACTCTAGCAGCTTTCTCGATTGGAGATTGGTTTTGAAAATCGTCTTTTCTATCCTGTTCCCGTAATAAATAATAATGTTCTTTAGAATTTTTGCTTTTATGGTACTGACAAAGAGTAAGCAATTCTTCAGGATTTTCTTTAATGACTTGATAGCAATTAATTAACTCGCTGTTAGTATCATTAATAACGCTTTTTTTAGGCTGTAAAGAAAATAGAACAGCACCAGCCCCAACAAAAGGTTCATAGTATTGAGTATATTTGGTAGGCTGAAATTTCTTAATAACTGGCAAGAGTTGTCTTTTTCCTCCAGCCCATTTAAGAAATGGTTGAGCAAGGGCATTATATTGATATGCTTGTTTTCTGCCAATACTTTTAGTTGGTGAAATAATATCTTCTTGCATTTTTGCTATGTTGTAATTTCCCTGCATACAAATACAAGTGTACTATTTAATTGTATTTCCTGTATTTTTGTGATGCCTCCTCCAGACTTGAGAATTGCTAAATCAGGGGCAACAAATCAAGACCACTAATAACCCATCCTCCCATTCATCTCTGGAGGGGGGCTTAAACTCATCAAAATTTCTTGCTCTTCTGCCTCTTCATCAATATAAAAAGTCATTTGTACCGGACCATAGCCTTCGCAGATACGTGCTTCAATTTCTTCTGCAATAACTCCTGTAACGCCATGAAAGTCAGGATGGACAACCAGGTGCATTTGAATATAAATCAAACGCCCCACAATGCCCCGCGATTGAATTTTATAACAATGGGTAACACCATTAACTTGCAAAGCAATTTCTGCTAAAACTTCTGGGGCGATCGCAGTTTGTCTTACTAACAATGGTAGCTGCCATTTAATGACTTGCCAAAAATTAACTAAGGTTAATAACACTAAAACAATGGGCAAAATTAAATCAATCCAAATTAATCCCCACCAATTGCCAAAAAAACCACCGATAACGACTAAGGTAAGAACCCCATCTTTGATTAGTTGAATGCCATTAAAACTTAAGGCCGGATTGCTTAAGGAACGTCCTTGAAAAACACCTAGTATCCCTAGTAATAAATTAACTCCGCCGCTTACCCCAATAATTTGCATTAAATGAACGCTAACGTCAGCAGCAAAAGGAATATCTTTGCTGTACCAAGCAGCGATTAATTGTTGACTAGAAAACCATAATAAAGCGGCACTCCCCAAACTAGCCAAAGCTACAGCTAGGAAAGTTAAAATTGTTTCTCTTATGCCATGTCCATAGATGTGTTTTCCTAAAGGGCGATCGCTACTGGTAATTGCTAGCAAGCTTAATAGAATACTGAAACTAACGCTCAAAGTATAAAAGCACTCTGCCAAGACACTTAAAGATGTAGTCACCCATCCTGCGGAGGCTTTAACTGACAAAATAAATAAAATCAGCCAAAGCATCACAAATAAAACCAAACGACTTGTTCGGTAGCGTTTCTCTCCCTGATTCATTTCTTTCATTTATGCACCAATTGATGCAATTCTAACCTGCGACATTCCAGGTAGAGCCTAAAATAGCTTCTATTTTATTTAACCGTTGACTCTAACTCTATGCTCAAATCAATCATATGGCATACGTAGTTAACTGTAGCAACCACATCTGCTTGATTGATTGGACAACCATATCTAGGAAATTTGTCTTGGGGATGTTGCCACTTTAACCAAAGTTGGCCATGTACTGTTTTCAGGCGGATGAACCAATTACGATATTTAGCAGGGAACTGCTGAAGATAAGAACTATCTGCCTTTGATAGGTCTAAATCAGAATAAGATTGAGAAGAAAGCATTTGAACAGTGTTGTAATCGTTGACATGAGTTATTCTTATGATTCCATTAACCCTGACAACGGCTAAATTTTGTTCTCGAAACAATTCTCTGATTATTCTTCAAAAGAAAATTGCTTATATTTACAATATTAATTATTCTTATACCATGATTGTATTCAAATCAGCAAGAATTTTGTGGCCACACTAAAAGTTACTTCTCGTGCCGAAACAGAGACTTGATACTCTATTAGTTGACCTTAAACTTTGTACTTCCAGACAAAAAGCGCAAAGACTTATCCGTGCGGGGGAGGTTAAAGTAAACCAACAGCTAGTTGATAAACCAGGAACAGAAGTTAGCACCTCCGCAAATATTGAATTAAAAAAAAAGCCTCCCTATGTATCTAGGGGAGGCGAAAAACTAGCGAAAGCCTTAGAAGAATTTAAGATTGAGGTGAAAGATCGTCTTTGTTTAGATGGGGGAATTTCTACAGGAGGTTTTTCTGATTGCTTACTGAAAAAAGGGGCTTCGCGTATTTACGGCGTTGATGTTGGTTATGGACAAGTGGCCTGGAATTTGCGCCAAGATGAGCGCTTAATTTTAAAAGAAAGAACTAATTTACGTCACCTCACCTACTCAGAATTGTATGGTTCGCAACCTCCTGCTAATTTAGGAGTTGTGGATCTATCTTTTATTTCCTTAACAAAAGTTCTTGCCCCTCTCAGTAACTTATTAGTTGCCCCTAAAGAACTTGTTTTATTAGTTAAACCTCAATTTGAAGTCGGGCGATCACGGGTAGGAAAAAAAGGCGTAGTGCGTGATCCCCAAGCTCAAGCCGAAGCAATTTGGCAAGTTATTCAAGTAGCCCAACAGCTTAATTGGCAACATCAAGGTCTAACTTGGTCGCCCATAACAGGTCCGGCTGGTAATAGAGAATACTTACTCTGGCTAAGTCTTTCCCCTTCTAACCATACTCCTGATTTAAAGGAAATACAGAATTTGACAGTTTCATCTGCTGCTGATTTGATGTGATCACAAATGAGCTAACGATTTTCCTTGGTAACAAATTTTCTCCATCTTGACAAGCAAGAAATATACTATTAGGGTATCGACATTTCATGAGTCAATTCGGGGAATGCTCGTGTATACTGTTAAATCATTTTTGTTTGAAGTGAAAGAAGCAAGGCGTTACCAAATTTGACATTCAAGAACGATCTTATGAATGTCCCCCCGTTTGTTTAACTCTTAATTCTTTCGCCGGAAAAAATTCCCATTTTTGATGTCAGGCAATCTAGTTTCCCCGTTAGAATTATTAAAGTTATGAGGTAGAGCTAACTGTGAACACAATCTTCACAAAGCTACGAGATTTCGTAGGTCTAAATGAAGCGGACGAATACGAATATTACGAAGAAGACATGGAAAACGGCGATTATCAAAATCTTTATCAAGAAGAGCCTCAGACCGTAGCTGAGGAAGAACAACAAAATCGCAGACGCACTCGTGAACGTACAACAGTAACACCGGAGGCAACTATGGGGGCAGCAACAAGAAGCAACGTAATTGGTATGCCAGGCGCTGCCAACGGTTTAACAGAAGTTGTGGTTATCGAACCTCGTTCTTTTGAAGAAATGCCCCAGGTAATTCAAAGCTTGCGGGAACGTAAGTCTGTGGTTTTAAACTTAACTATTATGGACCCAGATGAAGCTCAAAGAGCAGTAGACTTCGTTGCTGGGGGAACCTATGCTATTGATGGTCATCAGGAACGTATTGGAGAAAGCATCTTTCTGTTCACACCTAGCTGTGTACAGGTCAGTACCAACTCCGGCGGTGTAGTACATGAAGCACCTCAAGTACCTACTAGACCTGCTGCATCTCCTCGCCCCACAGCCCCAACCCCATCTTGGGCAACAGAAGCTAGCCGCATGGCCCAATAAATCACAACATTGGGGAGAGGGGAGAATTTACATTTCCTCCTCTCTACGTGCTACAGAACTAATCGCCAACGCTAAATAAAAGGTGTCTAATAAGTTAAGTATGATTGGAGGCGGGTTCATGGGGGAAGCTCTCCTATCCCGTCTCGTAGCTAAAAAAATTTATCTTCCTAACGCCGTTTTGGTTAGTGAACCTCAACCACAGCGGCGCGATTTTTTGCAGAAGACTTATCAAGTTCAAGTAACTGCTGATAATCAAGAGGCAATGACAGCTTCTGATGTGGTTTTATTGGCTATAAAACCTCAAGTCCTAGACAAGGTTGTAGCTGAAATGGCGGAGATAGGCAGTTCCTTGGCTCAAGAAACCCTGATAATTTCTATTTTGGCAGGAGTCCCCATAGCTAAGTTAGAAGCCACCTTCAGAAGCCAGTCAGTGATTAGGGCTATGCCTAATACTCCAGCAACTGTGGGGGCAGGTATAACAGCGATCGCCCCAGGGAAAAAAGTTCAACCCCAACAATTAGAAATAGCTAAAAAGATTTTCGCGGCGGTGGGGCAAGTGGTAGAAGTGCCAGAAAACCTTATGGATGCGGTAACAGGGCTTTCTGGATCTGGGCCGGCTTATGTAGCCGTTATGATTGAAGCCCTTGCTGATGGAGGAGTAGCCGCCGGTTTACCGAGGGGGATAGCCTCCCAACTTGCTTTACAAACCGTCTTGGGGACAGCCCAATTAATCAAAGAATCTCAATTACACCCTGCCCAACTCAAAGATCAAGTTACTAGCCCAGGGGGAACTACTATTGCGGCTGTAGCTCAGTTAGAAAAAGCTGGTTTCCGTTCAGCTATCATCGAAGCAGTAAAAGCCGCTTACCAACGCTCTCAAGAATTAGGAGCAAAGAATTAAACGATTAGCGATTAGCGGATTGGCAAATGATTTTGTGATCGCTAATCGCTAATCGCTTTTAGGGATAGAGTTTAGTGTCAAATAAGATACAGAATCAATATCCCTAGTAGATTAAGCATCACTTTCGATGTAAAGGAATAACATACCCATAACTACAGCCGGCATTAACCAGCACACTACAGGGATAAGAATCCAGGGTAAGAAAGAAGCAGCATATTCGCCTGTCATTTCTAATTCTCCTAATTTAAAATTATTGACAAAGTTGTGAAAGACTATGAGAGTCTAATACAGGTAGATTTCCTCAGTTGAAACTACCGTTGAGAATGCCATCGACGACACCAAAATTTTCTAGCAAGAAGTAAGCAAAAAATGCTCCCCCCATGCCACCAACAAAGAAACCAGCCGTAAATTGACTCCAACCTTCAGCAGTTTGCATTGGGTTAGCTTTAGCTAATTCTCCACTTTCATCTTCTTTGAAAGCGACAATACCGTAGATAGCCAAGCAAGCTGTGCCGATTAAGATCAAAGTCATTCCATTAATCAAACCGCCTAAATTAGCAAACTCCGAATCTCTCAAAGGACCAAAAACAACCCAAGGGCCACCAATAAAATAGCCGTGGGCCATGCCAATTTCCAAGCCACGTAAAATAGGCGCAAGCCCCTTACGATAAGCTGGCAAATTGCCAATAAAAGTTCTGGTGAAATCTGAATCTGAAATCGGTGTTGACAAGTGACCCAGTTGGGGATCGCCATTGTAAGGCTTGATTAGCTCTACGTCTCTAGAGTAAGCCATTATTTTTTTCCTCTCTTATTGAAGCTCTAAAGTTTTTAGGAAAACTTTAGAATCCATTTTAAGCAAGGAGTGTTACCAAACGGCAGTATTGCTTGTTAGCGTTAGAAAAGTTCATCATTTTTGCAATTTATGAGGTTTCTTTGGATTGCCAGATGAGAAGAAGAAATGGCAAAATAATTGAGAACTGTCAAGATGGGGAATACTGATTTATGAATAAGCTCCCAACACGAGTCAATTTAAAGAAAAAATGGCTGTCCAGGTTACTTCTAGCCATATCATCTCTGCTTTTACTAACTGGATTATGGGCTACACCAGCCCAAGCTCAAATTTACGATCTCCCTCAAGTTAGGGCCGGAGAGCCAACTTGGGTTATAGATACAGCTAATCTACTTAGCCGCAGCAACAGAGGTAAGTTAAACAACGTTTTAGAAGACTTAGCCGACAAAACCGGAAACGAATTCCGCTTCGTAACTGTCCGTCGTCTAGATTATGGCGAAACTATTGAAAGTTTCACTGATAAACTTTTTCAGAGTTGGTTTCCTGCTTCAGAAGACCAAGCCAACCAAAGTTTACTTGCTTTAGACTCTGTTACTAATAATGTTGCTCTCCGTAGTGGTGATGCGGCTCAAAAGCTGTTGACGGAGGATATAGCTAGCAGCATAGTTGCTGAAACT
Organism: uncultured cyanobacterium; assembly: GCA_963793425.1. Lineage (GTDB taxonomy): Bacteria > Cyanobacteriota > Cyanobacteriia > Cyanobacteriales > CAWCAG01 > CAWCAG01. Next base: position 660,803 of record CAWCAG010000007.1, read on the forward strand.
GTGGGCATCCCATTAAGGGAAGGAAATAAATATAACCAAGCTTTTCTTGATGCTAGCGATCGCGTATTTGCTGTACTGTCTGGACAACAAGATCCTGGCCCTCCTCAAGTAAAAGAGCAAATTAATATTGAATCTACCTATGCTACGGCTGAGGAAACCGATGACCGCAGCGCAACAGTTTGGGTAATTGGTATGTTAATTGTGGCCACAATTATTCCTATGGCTACTTATTTCTTCTATCAAAGTGGAGGCTAAACTAATTTTTTGTTTAGGCAAGAAGTTTTTGAGGTGAAATAGGCAAAAAACCCCGACCGAAGCCAGGGAAAGTTTAACCATCAGGGTGCATCTACTTAATGCTTTATTTCCCTGCTTCGTCTTCTATTCCGGATCATTTAAAAACTAGTTAAAAAGAAAAAAATCCCCCGACCGAAGCCGGAGGAGGAATTACCAGGTTGCATCTACCACTTCTTTATTGCATGGCTTTTCTTGGGTTTCCGGATGAATTCCTAAAAAGACTCTACTCAAGGCTGAAATAGTAATTCTTTTGGCTAACTAAAACTATTAAGTACCAATTTATACTTTGAAGTAATTACTCTTTTTTTTAATAAGCAGGGAATAATATATTCAACATACTTTAAAGCTTTAACATCTGAGATCAACCTTTATATGTGATATAGATCGCAGCAGTAAAACCACTGATAGCTATAAGATTGTTTTGTTGCCCAATAACAGTGGATTTTCTCATTAGTAGATTTTAATAATCACTTTAGTTATTTCCAAACAGTTAAGCAGAAAAATTATTATTCAATATCCTTAGTTTCTATTTAACCTGACAAGGAGAAGCAAGCTATGTTTTGTAGGAAAGAATCTTAAATATAGTCAACTTTGTCAGAATTTCTCTAGTTACAAAAAGCAAGTTGAAGTCTCGAAATCATCGTTAAAATTTATTTATGCCAAGGCAAGGACAATGATTCAACTCCAAGAATCACTAGCCCCAAATCAAACTTTTATAATGCCTCGTCTTATGGGAGCTAATCTTCATAAAGCTCAACTAGAACAAGCTCGACTCATGGATGCCGATCTAATTCAAGCTAATCTAGTAGGAGCGAAACTTAATCAAGCTGTTCTTACCAGGGCAGAAATGACCGTTGCTGATTTAACAGAAGCTGATTTAACAGAAGCTAATCTCGAAGGAGCTAATCTTATTGGTGCTAATCTCCGAGGTGCTAATCTCGAAGGAGCTAATCTCATTGGTGTTAAACTTATTGGTGCTAACTTAGTAGAAGCCAATCTCACTAATGCAGATTTACGGGGTGCAGATTTAAGCGCTACTAACCTAACAGCAACTAAAGTCAAAAATGCTCGTTTCAGAATTAACAGAGGGATAACTCCAGCAATGAAACTTGAGTTACAACAAAGAGGAGCAATTTTTGAAGAAGCAAAATGATTAAACTCTAAAAATAAAGTTTCTAGGGTTAGGGCAGGTTTATCTAGTTCAATGTTAATCTCACAATTTGAGTTTTGAACCTGCCCCAAAAGATTGCTACATTCTTAGGTATATCAAGCTAAGCTGTCAGGTATTTAGATTGTATTGCTAGGGTAGGGGAGTAGGGAGCAGGGAGCAAGGAGCAGGGAGTAGTAAAGACATCGGGAGAAATTTGGTTAATGCCAAAAATCCCAGTTTAAATGCGTCTTAGCTTAGTACTCTATTCTACTGTATGCCCAACAGCAACAATCATTTGCTTAACAGATGATTCTGAAGCTTGAGTATCTACCTTAACAACTTTTTTTTCTATATCAACATCGACTTTTGCTTCTGGTTCGTGGGTAAGAATTTCTTTGGTAATCGTTTCCGCACAGCCTTCACAAGTAATGCTGGGAACTTTTAATTGCATAGTCATAAGTTAGATTTTAAATCAAGTTGAGGATATTTGTTTTTTGGGTGCATCCGTACAAGCTCTTTACACTTGTAGGGAGTCCCTCTATTTTTTAGTTTACTAGAAACGAAACAAATGGTAAATGCCCAAGGTGGTACATAATTAATTATCTCACCACTTCAGCACAGCCGCCTCCTTACCCTCTTCACGACGTACTTTGCTATCTCTTTCAAACCAATCTATTAGTTGCTGATGAGTAATTTCTTCAAGGGGGACATTTATGTCTTGAGAAATAATCTTCAATAATCTTAGGGAAGAAATTGTTAGTCGTGTCAGAAATTTTTCTGGGGTAGATAATAAGGCTTTGTCTACGTCAGCAGATTCTGAAGTGGTGAGAAATTGTTCTGTTTGGTTCATGAATATTGCTATGCTAATTGCTAATTGCTAGTTGCTGGTTGCTAGCTATTTTCTCATTATTATTCCGCATTATTTGTTATTTTGCTGAGATAACCATAAAGATAAACTGTCAGACAACTTAGCTAGAGAACTAACTATTTCTGGAGATATTTCTATGGGTAAACTACCACTAAGGAAGTTTAAATCTCTTTGGTCTATCGGGATTTTAATCTGATTTTGACGAAGTGCTTCTTCAATGAGAAAATACATATCACTTTTAATATCAAACTGTTTATCCGGTTCTTCAATCCAAAGTAATAACTTAAATACTAAAGCATTTTCTCCGAAACCTTCAAACCAAACTTTAGGTTTTGGCTCTTTAAGTACATCCTGATGTTGAGTAGCAACTTGGAGTAGTAAAGATTGTACTAAACTAACATTAGAATCTTCTGCTACTTCCACAGGAATTTGTAAGCGAGAAGTTGGGTTGCCATGATTCCAGTTGACTACTTCTTCTTCGAGAAAGCGAGAATTAGGAATAATAACGCTAACTCTATCTGGGGTGATAATTTCTGTACTGCGGACGCTAATTCTTTCTACAGTACCAACTAATTCTCCTACTTTAACAAACTCTCCTACTTGAATAGGACGCTCGAAAATAAGCACTAAACCGCTAACAAACTCCTTAGCAATTCCTTGAATACCTAAGCCAACACCTACTCCTAAAACCCCGGCAAAAACGGTTAAAGAACTTAAATCAAGTCCCCATAATTGCAGCAGGACAACAGTACCAATAAAAATAAAGGTATAGTTGGCAATAATTATAATAGTTTCTTGAGCAGAACGACTCAAACCAGTAAAAGATAAAACCCGCGATCGCAAGATGGTTTTAATAGTTCTCGCAGTGAAGATTAAACCAATAAATAAACCAATGAGAATAAAGAAGTCGAGAATAGAATAGGCTTTATCTCCGAGGGGGAAAATATCAGAGGTTAAGCTATTAATGAAAACGTTAACTAAGTCTAGGCTAAAATAAGTAAAACTGCTCCGTCCTTGACGAGTTTGTGGGAAGAGTCCGCTAATATAAATTAAGGCAACCAGCCAAATTATAGCTCGTATGAAGTTTAAGAAAGTAGTAGCGATAACTTCTATACTTTGCCTTGTTGAAGAAACACTTGATTCTTGGTTTACTGTGGAACCTCTCCATAACCACGGTTTAATTTTACGTGACCAAAACCAGCCAATTATCCAACTTAAGAATATAGCTAAACTCAACACCAAAGCTAAGATAAAGGATGCTCTTGTCAGATATTTGGTTGTCCTTTCTTCTTGAAAACGTTGAATATTTTCTTCTAATTGCTTTGCCCAATTTTCTGCTTGTTCTAAGGTTGTTCTTCCCGGAGGTACGTCTGTTTCTGTTACAGATAATAAATGCTCACGATTAATTCTAATTGCAGGTAAATCTTCACTACTATCAATATTCACTCTAACAACAGTAGTACTAGTAATATCTTTTAGATTGTCTTTTAAAATAAGATTAATATCTTCCGCTCTTTTTTGTGCCGTCATTTCTTCTGAAGGGCCAATTTCAAAGACTTTTTGTCCATTTAAAATAATAGGGGCGCTACTTTGTTCTTCTTGTAAAACAGGAGAAATCGAAATCACATAACCGAGGGCGATCGCAATAATTATAATGCGAACAATCTGAATTAAAAAGAATTTAAAGCGAGAGTAAGTTCTCATATAAATTTCTTTGTTTAGTACTCAAGACTAATTGATGAAAATATGCCAAATAATAGGACCACAGAGAAAAAACATCACTAAAATACCAAGGAGATAAATTAGATTTCGTAGTGGCTGAATTGAGCGAATATAAGCTACTGCATGAACAACACAAGAAAAGAAAAATAAAGGGAAATAAATTAATGTTCCTGTTTCCCAACAATCAAGCTGTACATAAGTCATGCTAAAAACAAGAAAATCGGAATATTTTCTCCATCATTACGAAGAATATTTTGAGCGCGACGGACAATATCATTTTCTTTTACATCCACATCTTTTTTTCCTACAATTCTCTCAGCAAGCACTAAATCTTCTGGGTTAGAAAAGCTGTTAGACTTAAACCTGCCATATGCTTGAATTAGAATTGTGACAAACATTTTCACAAATAAAGCAACAACTGTTAAGCCATAAATTTCCCAGGTATTCATAAGTACAAATATCTAATCCTAAAAAATCACCACTTTCTTACTTTCGTAAAAGACCACTTAGTAAAGAAGTAGGAGGCTGACTATGAGGCCAAGCAAAACCATGACGAAAAGCAGCATCTTGACAGGCTTGTAATTGAGAAAAACCAATTACATCTTGAGTAAGCAGATTCTCATATTCAAAAGGCAAACGGACATTATGTAACCCCGCATTGTCAGTACAAATAGCAATATCAACTCCTGCTTCAAAACAGCGCTCAAAAACTATTTTAAGCTGAGACAAATCCTCTAATGTTCCTGTTTTTAAATAAGTAGTTGGGCAAACTTCTAAACATTGCTTTCTTTCTACTAAATCTGGTAATAATTCTGGATATTTAAGAGGGATTTGAATACCATGACCAATACGCATTAAATAGGGTAATAATTCTGGATAACAACCATCTTTTGTTTCATAAAGATGTCCTGTGGTTTTAATATTTAGCGATCGCGCATATTTGTATAAGCCCACAAACTCTGTCAAACGTTCGCCAATATGACTATCTCCCCCCGCCATATCCACAGCACAAACGTACTCTTTTGCCGTCGCTGCTAAATCGACAATTGCTTTATTAACCTCATAAGGAAGCCGGGAGTGGGTACAAAGAATCTGGCTAATAATAATCGGAAACTCTTTAACTTGACTGGCTAAACCGACAATTTTCACAATCTTAGCCATCTGTTCAATACGTTCTGTTTGGGTCAATCTTTCATCTGTTCTTAAATAAGGGGTATAACGTAACTCCAAATAAGCCAAATTTTCAAAGATATAAGCACCTCGAATTAACCGATAAATAAAGTAAGGTAAAGTCTCGGCGGTTTGGACACTTTCAACTAAAGTATGTAACTCTAAATATTCTTCTAAAGTATTACGAGGTCTGGTATAAAATCCCTCAAATTCCGGATAATCTGGAAATCTTTCCCTCATAACTTGATGATGACGTTGAAAATAGCGCCAGAGAATGCGCGGTACAACGGAACCACCTAAATGACGATGTAAATCTGCGTATAGAGCCACCCTAATTAACCTCCTTGTTATCTCAACAATCTCTTCTCTTTGTAAGTTGACACCGTAGACAAAAGATGTTGATAATAGTCGTTTGTGGAAACTTTAGCGTAAAAAAACCTTGGCTAACGTTATTGTAATTGGCGCTCAATGGGGAGATGAAGGAAAAGGTAAGGTGACTGACTTACTGAGTCGGTCAGCGGATGTCGTGGTACGCTACCAAGGGGGAGCCAATGCAGGGCATACTGTTGTAGTTCAAGGTCAGACTTTTAAATTACACCTTATACCTTCTGGAATTTTATACCCTGATACAGAATGTATTATAGGTTCTGGGACAGTAATTGACCCTCAAGCCCTGATTGAAGAATTAGACTGCGTAGAAGCTTTGGGAGTTTCTACTGATAAATTGCTAATTTCTCAAAATGCTCATGTAACCCTGCCTTATCATCGTTTAATTGATCAAGCAGCAGAAGAGCGTCGTGGAGACTATAAAATTGGGACTACGGGTAGAGGGATTGGCCCCACCTATGCTGATAAATCGGAACGTATAGGCATTAGAGTCATAGACTTAATGGACTCAAAAGGGCTAGCAGAACAGCTAGAGTGGACGGTTAATTATAAAAACGTCATTTTAGAAAAAATCTATAACTTGCCTCCCCTTAACCCGGCAGAGGTCACTGAGGAGTATCTGCAATATGCAAAGCGTCTTCGCCCCTACGTAATTGATAGTTCTTTAAAAATTTACCAAGCTATTCAGAAAAAGCGTAATATCCTCTTTGAAGGAGCGCAAGGAACCTTACTAGACTTAGACCACGGTACATACCCCTATGTTACTTCTTCCAATCCTGTGGCGGGAGGAGCTTGCATTGGTACAGGTATTGGCCCTACGATGATTGATCGGGTCATTGGGGTAGCCAAAGCTTATACAACTCGTGTGGGTGAAGGGCCTTTCCCCACTGAACTAAAAGATAAAATAGGTCAGTTATTAGGTGATCGTGGGGCAGAATTTGGTACTACCACAGGTCGTCGCCGCCGTTGTGGTTGGTTTGATGCGGTGATTGGGCGTTTTGCTGTTCGTATTAATGGTATGGACTGCATGGCCATCACTAAACTTGATGTTCTTGATGAGTTGCCAGAAATTAAAGTCTGTGTTGCCTATGAAATAGATGGTAAAACTTGTTATGACTTCCCTAGTAACCCTCGTCAATTTTCTAACTGCAAGCCTATTTATGAAACCCTACCTGGTTGGCAACAATCTACAGAACATTGTCGTTCCTTAGAAGATTTACCGAAACCAGCTTTAGCATATCTCAAATTCTTAGCTGAGTTGATGGAAGTTTCCATTGCCCTAGTTTCTTTAGGAGCAAGTCGCGACCAAACAATTATAGTCGAAGACCCCATTCACGGACCAAAACGTGCCTTATTAGATGAAAGTGGAACTCCGGTAGTCTCTGAAGTTTAGCGCTTAATCATTGATAAACTAATAAATTTGTAAACATCAAACTCTCATAAATTATTATGCCTGTAACAGTTGAATGTCAAAAAAGAGCCGAAGGTAGCAAACCCAGGGCTTTACGTCGAGAAGGACTTATTCCCGCAACCTTATATGGCCATGAAGGCGTTGAGTCAATGATGTTGACTCTCAAAGCTAAAGATGCCCAAAACTTACTTAAAGAAGCTTCTCTTAACAATACCTTAGTGGATGTTAAAGTTCCTGACCTTTCTTGGCAAGGTAAAGCCCTGATTAGAGAAATACAAACTCATCCTTGGAAAAGAACTCTGTATCATCTTAGTTTCTTTTCTGTAGCTTCCCAAGCTACTATTGATGTAGTAATTCCCATCAACTTAGTAGGAGAAGCCGTAGGGCAAAAAGCGGGTGGTATTGTTGAGCAACAAATGAACGAATTGCAACTACAATGTAAACCAGATAGTATCCCCGAAGATATTGAAGTAGATATTTCTGATTTGGAAATTGGTTCTACTTTATTAGTTCAGGATTTAAAAGTTCCAGAAGGTGTTACAGTTGCCGCAGAACCTGATACTACGGTTTTAACTTTGGTAGCACCTAGAAGTTTAACTAGCTTAGAAGAAGAAACCGCGACTGAAGAAGAAGTGACGGATGTTATTTCTGAAGCTATGGGAGAGTAGGTAATGGGTAATAGGTAATAGGCAATAGGTAGACAAACTTATTGCTTATTGCCTTTTTTCTAAAGGAACTAAACCAGTTTTTTCTATTAAATCTTGTGCTTCTTTGGTTTTAAGAATCGCTGCAAATTTTTCTCCTACTGCTTCTCTACTATTATCTCTGGGATAAATAACTGCTAGGGCATAAGCTAAAGGATACTCTTGATTAGCTATCTGTTCGGCGTTAGGTGCATAACTACCTTTTTGATCGCATAAATCTGTCTGAGGAGTTACAGGTTGGTTATTTCTTTTCTTTAAGGGAGAAACTGTTACTTCTTGACCAGATTTTAAAGCTAAAGGATAAACGCTACATTGCCCCACCACCTTGCTAATGGGGGCAAAACCAATGCTTCCGGTAGCTGTCTTTTCAAAATCCCCATAAACATTTCTCAGCATTTCAAAGGTTTGTAGGGGAATAATCTCTGGGTTACTAGCGAAGGAACGGCGTTGGTTTTTCGACTTAATTAAATCTCGGAATTGAGAAATAGCTTGAGGGGTTTTGAGTACCTGTTTTTCAAAAATCTCCCTAGCTTCTTTTTCTAAAGGTATGTAGAGTTTTACCGGCAAAGAAGGAAAGCGAGAATCTAATTCTTTCCAACTACTAATTTTACCTGTATAAAGTTGCTGTAATTGTTCAAAGGTAATACTTCCTTGCAAAGCTTGGGGGAGGCTATTTTCTCTTTGGGCAGAACTAAAAGCAACAAAAAAGACTAAGCCATCATAGGCAATAGTTTCGCCGTGTAAATCAGCATCAACAGAACTAGTCACACTAGCGATCATAAAATCAACTTCTCCCTCCCGCAGTTTTTCTTCCATTGCCGCTTGGACTTGGGGGTTAGAAGGTTCGGGGCGATATAACCAGTCTAACTTAGGTTGCTTTTCTTCAATTTCTTGTTTTAAAGTTCTGTCTCTAAGAATAAGGTTAATGGTAGTAAAAGCATAATCCCAGGAACTATTTTGTTCTGCTGTATAAACAAAGTCACCAGGGGTTACTCCTTTAATATTTTCAATACAACAGATTTGTGGTTTATCAAGGGCCGCAACTTGTCCCTTACCACGACCAAAAATTAACCATAAAAGAATACCAAAAAGTAATAAACCTCCGGTTAAACCAAGTAATTGTAATAATATTCTTCCTAACTTTTTTTTCTGCTTCTCTTCTGCTTCTTTGTCGGCAATGTCCTGAAATTCCACAACAGGAAGTGGTTCGTCTAAAGGTATGCGTAGCAGTTGTTTCCGGGCAGCCTCCGCACTATCAAAAGGTACTGCCCCAATCCCCATCAAGCGGAGGATAAAATGCTTCAAATCCGGTCTGACAAAAGGCCAATGTGGTTCAAATCTGGGGTCGAGGGTTTTTCCTGAAATAGCTAAATTCCAAGCTAGACATTGATAGGCGACATAACCTAAATCTGCTAAATCCTGAACTTGTGTAGAAGTAGGGGCAGAATTTAAGGGAGGATAAAAACGATCTTCCCACAGAGAAAAGTCGCATAGATAAACATAAAATCCCTGAAAATTGGGTGCAATCAACAAACTATTAAGATTAAGATTGCCGTGGGCAATATCTTGCTGTACCTTCCCGGAAGGAAGGCGAAACTTCTGGCTATGTAAACACTCAAGGCTTTGTAAAACCTGATTAAGCAACTGATATACTTGCCTATCACTCATCGCCCCATTGAGGTGCAAATAATTAACTAAGCTAGGGTAAACATCTAAATTGCTGGGGGTAACTAAATAACAACGAGGTTGATGAAAATCTGCGATCGCCTCTATAGGAGTAATGAGACGATAATCATGGAGTCGATTATCAACTAAATCTATCCCAGCCAGACTTTGAAAGGAGTCTTTACGGGCTTTTGCTTCAGGTAGGTTAAAATATTCTTCTGGCAACAAGTATTCCTTAACCACAAAAGTCTGACCATCAGGTACACGAGTTGCTGAGTAAAGACGACCCATACCGCGATGATTAAGGAACTGTTCTATTTGATAAGTACCACGAATGCCCCTAATTTGGCTTTCTGGAGGTAAGGTGGCTTGTAAGCTAGCTTGAGGATAAATTTGGTCAATTTTCTGTGCGACAGAGAAAGCTTGTAAGGCTTCTGCTTCTGTTAAAAGTTCTTCTGTTTCTGTCTCTAAACCTTTTTTCCTAAACCTAGCCGGGAGTCTAGCCCGTAGTTTTTCCCAACCAGGAATCCTCACTTGCTGCAAGTTTTCCTGTACCACAGGAACAATCCAACGCAACCTGGTGGGGATAAAGCGGGAAGTTAAGTTAGAAGCCGTTGCTTTTTGAGAAAAAACAATTCTACTAGTTACTCGACTAGCTTCCCTTCTCGCTATTTCTCGCCCAACACTCTTACCAACGTTTTTAACCACGGGTTTTCATTTAACATTTATCATTTATCAAAGATGCAGTGCCTCAATTAAAGGCAAGACGTAGCATTTCTCACTCGTGAAATTTCAATAACTCTCTTAAGTTATTACTTATTACTTACCCTATCACCTGTGTTAGTTTAACTTTAAAAGTAAAGTTATCAAGAGGAATTGCTCAGATGGCCAGAGAACAAGTTGTGAAATTATTTCGCGATACCCAAGCAGATCCAACCCTCAAAGAAAAATTGAACCAGGCCCCTAACCCAGAGAAGTTTGTCGAAATGGCAAGTCAACTGGGTTATGACTTTACCGTAGAAGAATGGCAAGAAGTAACAGGTTTCCAAGTTGAAGAATTAGAAAGTAAACTCTCAGAAATTCCTGGTATTTAATAAACTCCTAAAAGATTTGGCGGTAAGGGTTTTTGGAGGGGGACAATTCAACTAAATCACCCTCTCCCTACTCCTTTTTTCAGACTTTAATTTTAATCCTCAGCTTTAACAGCACCACCATTTTGTTGAACAACATGGGTTAATTCATGGGCAATTAATTCCTGTCCATCTTTGCTGCTAGGATCGTAAGCCCCTTGGCGGAAGAAAACATCTTGTCCTGTGGTGAAAGCCCGTGCTTGAATTGACTGATTAAGCTGATCTGATTGACTATCGGTATGGACGTTAACGCCACTAAAATCTGCCCCAAAAGACTCTTCCATTGAGCCGCGAATGTTATCGCTTAAGGGTTGTCCATTGCCTCGTGATTGTTCAATAGAAGATTCTATATCTTCTCCTGCGGGTGTTCCTCCCCCTCCTGGTTGGCGTTGAAGAGTAGATTCTGGTTTCATTTGAACTTCTTCCTCTTCTTCAGGTAAAGCTTCTCTTTGAATGCTAGATTCTGGTTTCATTTGAACTTCTTCCTCTTCTTCAGGTAAAGCTTCCCGTTGAATGCTAGATTCTGGCTTCATCTGAAGTTCTTCCTCTTCGGGTAAAGCATCTCGTTGTACAGAAGCATTTTGTCCAGGAGAATTAATCTGCTTAACTACTTGTGCTGCGGTAGCGTCTGCTTCTTGTTCATATTTATCTCCCACCTCACCAATAGTCAGCTTCGTTTGAATTGGTTGGGCTGGGGCAGACTGAGAAAAATCAACCATATGATCTCCTAGGCGCTCTGCATTTGCCCTAGCAATTTCCATCTCTTCTAAAGATAGTCCTTGAGGTTTAGCTTGAGCAACATCAGGAAGAGAGTTGAGCTTTTTTTGTACAGGCTTAACAGCAGACTTAGAAGACTTTTTTTGGTGGAGGTGAGTTCGGGTACGCATAGCTAACCTCTGATTCTTAACCTTAAATTTAATTAATTATAATTGTGCCATCTTTGTCTACTTTAGTTCATTACCTAGAAGTCGAGTTGTTTGGTTATTAGTTATTAATATCAGAAGTGCCAATAATTTGCCTGATGAGAAGGAAAGTAGTTTACAGCTAAAGAAGAGATAGGCGATCGCACTTAATCCATAAAAACTTCTACTAACCCAAACTCTTCTCTATTAAGATTCTCATCAATCCATTCTTCGTTAAGTTCCATTTTTTCAAAATCTTTCCAGATTCGTTTGTCGTTAGCGCAGCTATATTTTCTACATACTGAAGGGCGATTTTCATATATCTGACAACACTTTTTTTCTAAGTCCATTTGATGACAATAGCCATGTTGATGATGGCGATTGTAATAGGGTTTACCTAATTCCCATTTCATCTTTCCTGTTTCGATTTCTTCTACACTCAATGCAAAACGCAGCCGACAACAAACTGCTTTACAAATAGGCAGTCTTTCTTCACAGTTAACTACTGTAGTTTGCTGTTCATCTTCTTCGCTGTCTACCCGGATAGAGACACCTAATGTAGCCAATTCTTCCTTTTCTATGATTTCTTGCCTTACAGATTCTACCACTGCTTTTAATTCATCTGATTGAACAATTCCTTTTTGAATTAAATAATCTATTAACCCATAAATGAAGGATTCACTTTCATTGAACCGTAGGATTTGTTCAGTCAATACAGTGTGAGCGAAGAGATTACCCTTTTCTACTTGATGCTCTAACTCTTGATAATCATCAGCTAAAGACATTATTCACCTTGTTGTCTATTGTCGAGAGTTTCTTTTAGTCGCTCAATTTCTGCATCTCTATCTGTATGTTGTTCATGAAAAACAACTGGAATACCTGTTATTTGACCTATAAAATAGGCTGCTGCATCTTTTACTCTGTATTCAAGACTATTTCCTAGAGTTGCTTCCTGGCTTCCTTCATAAAAAATGGTTTCTGAATTATCTAGTAATTCTGTTAAATAAGGGGTAGCTTCTGTCCCTGTCTCTATCAAGTGTGTGCCTAGTTCACCATAATCTTTTGCTCCTTGCTCCTCAGCATGGTACATGAAACCCCATTGATTTCCCAATATCTCAAAGTTGCCTGTTTCAGAGCCAGTAATTCCTAAAGCTTTGGAATAGATATATGCTAAGGTATGCCGCCATTCTTCAGGTGGATAGTTGCCTACATTTGCATATAATACTTCCGAAGCTAAAAGGCGGGTTAAATCAGAGTAATTGCTGCTTTTAACAATATGCTCTAAATAAATTCGATTTTCTCCATTCTGCCAGATAGAAGTTGATAGACTGCGATCACTCTGTAGGAATAAACCTGAGTAACCTGCTTCAGTGAGGCTTTGGGCAATTGTTTCAATCGAGTCGGATTGTCTAGTTTCTGATGGCATAGCGATATCCTCTTGAATGACACAGGATGATGAGTTTAAGCACAGAGTCAATAAAATTGCAATGTAGTTTTCCATTTTATGCCCTTTCGTCTGCGATATTTCCCCATTCTCCGGGACTAACTTTTCCTGTAATTCCAGTGTGAGGGCCATCTATTACCTTAACAGTGCCATTTAAAAGAGGTGTATGCCACTCTTGAATAATCTGTAATCGCGTACCAACCGGGAGAGCAATAGTTTGCATTGGTGCAGGAGGTGTTAATGTTACAGCCCCCTTAGTGATTTTTACATCTACAACGGGTAAATCTACTGTATCTGCACCAGTTGAAGTTTTTGAAGCATTCCACAGTTCTGCGGACTTCATAAATGTCGAAGATGGCACACCATCCGATACTTTAGATAGCGGAATTTTAGTGAAATTGCCTTGATCATCTGTTCGCCATCCCCATCGAACTGAACCATAATAAGTACCAGATTGCAATCCTTTTGTGGCTAAAGCAGTAGTTTCAAAAATTTGCCCTGACTCTTTTTCTGCTCTCACTAATTTTGGTGCGTCTTTTAATATTGCATCTTGGTGTTGAAGTTCCCCAGATTTATCTTGATAATGATATCCATGCTGTCCCCAACCAGGGCTTGTACTTGTATCGTCTAAAGATTTACTTGGCAATGAGTTCACTGGATAGATGGGATTATTATAATTTTTAACCCTATCAATCATAGTACCTTCATCAGTTTCACTGGTATTACTATCAACAGTAATTGCATCCTTAGAGTCAATGGCTCTATTTTTATAGAAGATGTCATTATTAATAAAGTGAGGCTTTTTGCTTTTAATTGATTTAACAGATTGCGTAAGTCCAATTAATTCGGCATCAACGCTATTTCCTGGTTTAAACTTCAATTCAATCTCAGATCCTCTTAAACCACTAGGATTTGCCGGAGTAATCAAATCATACTTATCAGTGTCCCATTCTCCACCTAAAGTATCTACTTTACGCTGAATAGCTGCTTTAGAAAGTGAAGAAGCTCGCAGATGCGATCGCATCTGTAAAGCTGGAGACTCCCCTTTCTGAGTATCCGTACCTTTTTTCTGTACTGCCCCACCATTCTGCTGCACAACATGAGTCAACTCATGGGCAATCAATTCCTGTCCACCTTTGCTGCTAGGATCGTAAGCCCCTTGACGGAAAAAGACATCTTGCCCCATAGCAAAAGCCCTTGCTCCAATGGACTGATTAAGTTGATCTGATTGACTATCGGTATGGACGTTAACGCCACTAAAATCTGCCCCAAAAGACTCTTCCATGGGGCCACGAATGTTGTCACTTAAAGGCTGTCCATTACCCCGTGATTGTTCAATGGAGGATTCTAATTCTTCTCCTGCGGCTGTCTCTCCTCCTGCTGGCTGGCGTTGAATAGTAGATTCCGGTTTCATCTGGACGGCTTCATCTTCTTCGGGCAAAGCTTCCCGTTGCACCGAATTACCACTCTGCCCAGGAGAATTAATCTGCTTAACTACTTGTGCTGCGGTAGCGTCTGCTTCTTGTTCATATTTATCTCCTACTTCACCAATAGTCAGCTTCGTTTGAATCGGTTGGGCTGGGGCAGACTGAGAAAAATCTACCATATGATCTCCCAGACGTTCTGCATTTTTCCGGCTGATCTCCATCTCCTCCAAAGACTGTCTTTGAGGTTTAGCTTGAACAGTGTCAGGAAGGGAGTTAAGCTTTCTTTGTATAGGTTTAACAGCAGATTTGGAAAAACCTTTTTTCTGGAGGTGAGTTCGACTACGCATAGCTAACCTCTGATCTTAATCTTGATTTGATTAATTATTGTGCCATCTCTATCTACTTTAATTCATTACTTGGTAGGTCTAATTATTCAGTTATTAGTTATGAATATGAGAAGTACCAAAAACTTACCTGAAGAGAAGGAAAGCACTTTACAGCTAAAGAAGGGATAGGTGATAAGCCTACGGCAACGCTTCGCGAACGCACTTTAAGGATTTTCTTTACTATTCAGAAGAGAGATAAAGGGCTTTAGTATCCGTTAGGCATGGACTTAGAGGGCTAGCACCTCCTGAAGGATCACTAGGTGCTTGACGATGGAGAGTTCCTATAACTTCAACTTCATGCTCCTTAAAACTATTAATTTCTTCTTGAGGTCTGCGTGCATCTTTATCCCAAACAGGGAAAAGAGAAACATGAGTGTTATCAGCCAATACAATTGAAACATGACCTACATAACGTGGTGTTCCTGTCGGTCTCATTCGCACATCATGTTCTACATATTTACCAACCAAGCGAACTTGTTGCCCGTCATAAACATCTAACTGTTCTAATTGATTGATCAATGGCAAGTTTTGACCTTGAGCAGAGGAATCTGGCAGTAATAATTCAGAGCGCGATGATTCCTCAGATACTGGCGAAGATGGTGCTTTTTCTTTGATTGGTAAAGAAAATTCGTCTTGGTTCATTTCAGTATTCTTGGTAGGAGTTTTAGTGGGTGAAGTTTGAGACAGTGATGATGTAGGTGAGGAGCAACTTGATAAATATAATCCAATTACTCCTATAATCCACAAATAATTTAAAATAGCTGTTTCTAACTTCATTTATCTTGGGCTTGTTTTCTCACAGCAACCATTGAAGTAGGTGAATCTCCGTGTTGTTTATGAACATCTTTATGTTCTTCATGAAAGGATTGTCCCTTTTTGCCTACACCATACATTTGGAAAACCCAATCTTTATTCTCTTCTTGGTAGTCACTAACAGAATAATTTTCTAATGTTATGGTATCTGAACCACTCTTGATAGCAGCACCAGCCCAATGGAAATTCCAAGTTCCTACATCGGCTGGTTTATTAGGATGCTCTTTACCCCCTGTACTGATATGAAAAGCTTCACCAATTTGGGGGTCTGCATACATATTGATGCCTGCTTTTTTGTCAAAATCATCTTTAGCTTGAGGATCTAACTTCTCATACTCTGCACGGGCTAAAACGTCAAGTTCAAAAGCTAATTGAGCCATTCCTCTACTTAGGTTGTTTTTCTTGACATCATCTTTTTCCTTGATCCAATCTTGCTTTAACTTGTTGTAATCACTAAGTTTTTTATCAATAGTTTTGATATCTAACTTGCTTTCATATTGCGGTTTCCAAAACTCCCACCAAGCACTTTCTTTACTGAAAAGGCCTTTAAACATTTTCACTTTTTGAATTTCCATCCAGTCATTGCCAGTTACGGTCTTTGTTTTACCGTCTTTGCTATATTTTGCACCAGGACTAGCATTTCCTTGTCCTGTTCCCTGATCCATACCGGAGACAGTTTTAGCCGATCGCCCACAATCAGCCCATAGCTCCATATCTGTGTCTTCTGTGTTGTTCTGTGTGTTGACAGGAACAACATCCACAACATCATGTCCGTTGCCACTTAAATCAGGAATTTGACCAGATTTCTTACCGGGTTTTAGCCCAATTACAGAAGTTGCAGCCTTTAGTTGGTCACTAGCATCTTTGATCGAGTCTGGAGTAGCGTAGGCTGTTTGACCACCTACTGAACTATTTTGATGAACACCCATTTTACCATCGTCAGAAGCACGAAAACCCTTGTAATTATGATATCGCTGAATACTGGTCTGAAGAGAGCCAGTGCCATTTTGTTGAACGACATGGGTTAATTCATGGGCAATTAATTCCTGTCCATCTTGGCTACTAGGATCGTAAGCACCTTGGCGGAAAAAGACATCTTGCCCTGTGGTAAAAGCCCGTGCTTGAATTGACTTATTAAGTTGATCTGATTGACTATCTGTATGGACGGTAACGCCGCTAAAATCCACTCCAAAGGATTCTTCCATGGGGCCACGAATGTTGTCACTTAAAGGCTGTCCATTACCCCGTGATTGTTCAATGGAGGATTCTAATTCTTCTCCTGGCTTACGTTGAAGAGTAGACTCCGGTTTCATCTGAAGTTCTTCTTCTTCTGGCAAAGCTTCGCGTTGTATAGTAGATTCTAACTTTGCTTGAAGAGGATTTTCTTCTTCTTCTGGTAAAGCTTCCCGTTGCACGGAACCTTGAGATGCGGGAGAATTAATCTGCTTAACTACTTGTGCTGCGGTTGCATCTGCTTCTTGTTCGTACTTGTCCCCCACCTCACCGATGGTAAGCTTAGTTTGAATTGCTTGGGCTGGGGTAGACTGAGAAAAATCTACCATATGATCTCCCAGACGTTCTGCATTTTTCCGGCTGATCTCCATCTCTTCTAAAGATTGGCTTTGAGGTTTAGCTTGAACAGTGTCAGGAAGAGAGTTGAGCTTTTTTTGTACAGGCTTAACAGCAGACTTAGAAAACTTTTTTTGGTGGAGGTGAGTTCGGGTACGCATAGCTAACCTCTGGTTATTACCTTAAATTTAATTAATTATAATTGTGCCATCTTTATCTACTTTAGTTCATTACCTAGAAGTCGAATTATCTAAAACTTCAGAAGGTTCATCCCATCTGGTGCGACATGATTCACAAAATGAACCGACAAAAGTACGATCTTCTCCAGTAAGTACGGCTCCACATCTTGGACAATGCTCTAAACTACGAGCTAGGGGATGAGTTTCTTCGTATAAGGGAATAGCTAAATTCTGCCAATATTCTTCTTCGGCTACTTCTTCTGGGGCAACGCTTTTGTAGAGTAAAACTGCCTTTTGATATAGCTGCTCTGATAAAGGCAAAACTTTCCCAGCAAGAATCTCAGGCAAGTTGTATAAGTTCGGTTTCTAAATGCTAAAATTGTTTCTTTAACTAGTCTTTCATTCTCAACAAAACGGCTGACTATATTTAAAGACAAACATAATTGGGATAAAACTTCTTTAACCTCTTTTTGGAAGTCTAAAGTATATTGAGTAATCTGCTCAGAAGAGAGTGGAGAATCACCATCAGCCACTTCTAACTCTTGGCAGGTTATTTGTGACCATATATCGGTCAAAGATGGCAGGGAAAGTTCTTTGTCAGCTAGCTTGAGAGCTTTGACCAGATGATAGCAAACATAATGTTCTGCTCCAGTAGAAATGTCTTCTGATTCATTTCGGAGACGATGATATTCAGATTTATTGCTAGGAACAAATACAGATAAAGCTTTAGTACTTTTAATTTCACTCAGCAGATCATAATATAATGATCTAAGGTGAAACCGCAATTCTTGAAGTGATTCATTAACTGGGAAATCTGGTAAAAAATCAGAGGTTGAGTAGCCCATTAAAAGAGCTTACCTTTGGAAGACGAACTGAAGAAAAGAAATTAATTTAGGCTGGATTGGTCATTTATCTTCACGATGGTAAGTTAGATTGGAGGGGTAGACTGAGAAAATAACCATATGATCCCAGACGTTCTGCATTTTTCCGGCTGATCTCCATCTCTTCCAAAGACAGTCTTTGAGGTTTAGCTTGAACAGTGTCAGGAAGGGAGTTAAGCTTTCTTTGTCTAGGTTTAACAGCAGACTTAGAAAAACTTTTTTTCTGGAGGTGAGTTCGGGTACGCATAGCTAACCTCTGATTCTAATCTCAAATTGATTAATTCTTATTGTGACATCTTCGTCTACTTTAGTTCATTATCTAGAAGTCTAATTGTTTAGTTATTGGTTGTTAATATAGCTAACCTCTGATTTTATTAACTATTATTGTGGCATCTCTTCTACTTTCATTCATTGTTTAAAGGTCGAAATTATTATGCCCGACTCAATTATGTATCAAGAAGATGCCTACGTCGTCTTAGAAAGCGATCGCGAGGAAGAATTTCTCACTCCAGAAGAATTAGTTGCCAAGCTTGAAGGTATTTTGACCCAACAACCGGAAGATGTACCACGAGAATTGCTCAAATTTGATTCTACCGAAGCCCAAGCAAAGCATCTGATGGAAAATTATTGTGAGTTGGATGTTGGGACAGGAAAATATTTACAATGGTATGCTGTGCGTTTGGAAAAATGACTTATGGCTAATTGCTAATTGCTAGTTGCTAATGGCTAATAGTTAAAGCTTTCTCCCTATCTCCCTATCTCCTTGCCTCCTCGTCTTCCTCTTTCTCCTTGATGGATAGGCGATCGCCCCAACTAATCCGATTAACAAACCTATATTAAGTAGCAAAAGCCACATCCAGCGCAAAAAAGTAACCCCACCAGAATGGAAAGATAGCATTAACCACAAAACCATCCAAGGGAAGAAAATTAACAAAGTTAAGACAATACGTCTTAATAAATAACGGGATGACAAAGGGCGCAGAAAGAAGTAAAAGCTAATTAACTCCACAAGGGAAAAAAGAAAATTACCTTGAAGTTCTCCTGGTAAATTATGTCCTGCCAAATCAGGAACTGTAATATTAGGATCGGGGGGATAAGCCAGATAATTTTGACACATCCAAATCAACAAAATTATCCAGCTTAAAAAAGGGCCAAAGATACCCAGCCAATACAAAAAATCTCTCATCTGCCAGGGGATTTCTCCACAGGAATTACCTCGTGTGCATAGTTAATGCGTACTTTCGGTAGTGCAACCCTGGTAGGTTTCTTTTTTTTGAAATTCGGGCTATTATATCAGTCCGGAGCAGTTATTGGCTGTTTGCTAGAAATCAATGTACGGCTTGCTGTTGCTGTTAGGTATCAGTCATCAGTTATAGAAGTTTTTATTGTTAAGACTTGGGGAGGGGTGGAATCTGGGGGATAGAGAAACTCGACGGTAACTAAGTCCTGTTCGCCAGGAGGTATAGTTATTGTGGCGAGGGGTTTTCCTTGTTGCCCCCGTTGTTGAACTAAATGATAATAATGACTGCTGACTATACCCGCTTCGTCCCGATAGCGGACTTTTACTGTTCCCCGGAAAAATACTTGTTTGGCTGGCGGTTGGAGGAATTGTAAGCCCTCGGCAATTTGGTCTTGTTTAAGGGGGGTTTGTAAGGCGATAGTGACGGTTTGGCTAGTCTCGCTGGGGTTATATAGAGGCAAATCGAGATTATACTGTACTCCATAGTTACCATGGGCTTTGTAAGCGGTATCAGGATAGCGGACTAAAAGAGGGGCGCTTTGACTTTGCCCAGTGCCGTAAGTTCCCCCTTCTAAGGTGCTTAAACCGTAGGAGATAGCCTTACCGGGGGTAGGGATGGTTAAAGCTGTAGAACCTGGTGAAGAGTCAGTTAAGGTTGCTTGCCATTGAGAACCTTGGGCTACTCCAGCTACTCTACCATATATAATCTGTCCGGATTCAGAATCTGGAGGAGTTGGGGCGCGATCGCGAGGAGTTGCAAGTTTACCTGTTACCAATAGTTGTTCCCATTCTGCTTTGCTAGGTGTTCGTTCCTTTCCTGCTTCATTAGTGGGGGCATACATAGCCAAGCTAGCAGCATAAACTTCCCCATCACTCTCAAGGCGCATATAGGTGGAACGACCATTAATAGGGGGTTCTAAGGTTTTTACGGGAATAGGTAAGTTTAACAGCATCGCCGTTTCCCCTGGGGGAATAGTTATTTGTTCGGGGAAAAGCTGTTGACGCTTCCCTCGTAAAATATCTTGCATAACTCTACTACCAGGCCCTGCATAGACATTTCCCCGATTGTTTTCTACTAAGGCTGGGAGAGGAACAAAGGGGGCATCAGGTTGGCTTAAATAACTTGCTGCTTGCCAGATATTAATGGTTACTGGTGTGTCTTCGGTATTTTGGAGAATAATGCCTAAATAAAGAGTTCGTAAATCTCCTGGAGTTGGGGCTGTAGCGACGTGGTGGGCGAAAACATCAAAACGTCCTTGTAAAGGGAAATTTAAGTGGGCTTCTGAGGTTGCTTTATCATTAGGGTTAAAGGTGGAAAGCAAGATTCCTGGTTCAACTATTAATTCTGGACTGTTGCTATTAAAAACCGGGATATTATCTAACTGTCCAGGTAAGGGACGAACTTCTTGAGGCTGCACAATTTCTTGAGGAGTCGGAGTTTGAGCGATAAGTTGGGGAGTAGTAAGAAATGGTAAGAGGAGAAACATTGGGGTACTAAATTTTTAACCTAAAGTGATATTCCTTCTAAAATCATCTAATAAAAAGAAGTCTAAATCCTCAAAAGTTCCAGCATAAGTAACGGTTTCTTCATCAAAACCTTTTAAGTTAACGATATGTTTTTGAAATCTTTGTTCCGCTATGCCCATATCCGATAAATGACTGTAGGTTGTACTGCCTAAAGCAATATCCAAGCCAATTTCTTTTGTGGCAGATTCTAGGCGAAAAGCTGCATTGACAGTATCTCCAATCGCTGTGTAATCTGGGCGATCGCCTCTGCCAGCATAGTTGCCTACCATAGCATAGCCAGTATTAATCCCCGCACCAATACGTAAAGGGAAAGGCAAGGGATATTGACTATTGAGATAATTAGTCATTTTATTAAGATCGCTTACTGCCCGGAAGATTTGCACTACATCTTCTTTGTCAATTTCTTCTTGACGATGAAACCAAATTGCCATTACTGCATCGCCAATATACTTATCTACCCAACTTCCAGAATGGCGAATAATATTTCCTGCATCACGAAACCAACTACCAATTAGTGAAGCGAGGATGTTTTCATCGATCTTTTGAGAAAGGACAGTAAAGTTGCGAATATCAACCACCATAACAGACATCAAACGCCGCACTACCATGGTGGAAGTTAGGGTTTCGCCGTCTTCTTTTTTGTTATCTTCGGCTTTGCTAGGATCGTTAGGATAATAAAATTCTAGTTCTGTTTGCCCAAAGGTTAAGCGATCGCTATTATGCAAAATAACTGGAACACTGACCCGACGGCTATTGACAAAAGAACCATTTCTTGCTCCTAAATCAATTAAATAAAAGTCCCCCGCTTCTGTGCATTGCAACATAGCGTGGTTACGAGAAATCCAGCGATCAGGGATCACAAAATGGTTGTCGTCGCTGCGACCAACTGTCCAACAATTACCACCTACTAAGGGTAGATAGCGATCGCCAGTAACGGTATGTAAAAGTAAGTAAGGAGTGCGTCCGAGAGCCACCACAGGTGTCCGATCGATGACGGGTTAAGTAGGTTTATCTTTGGATATCTTCTGGGGTTAGAGAAGCTATTCCGGAATCTTGTTCATCTTTACTTTGTAATTCGCCTTAAATGGTAGATGCTGCCACCCAAAATAGAGTATCTACAACAATTGTACTCAATACTGCACCTCCAAATGCCCACCAACTAACTCTTAGTCTTTGCAAAGACCAAAGACCTACCCCCAATAATAAACTCACTAAGATAGCGGCACAGGTTAAACCCCAAGTATTTTGTACTTGCAAAATAGCGCTTTGGAAGATGGGCGCAACTAAATCTGGTTCCACTTGCATAACTTGTCGCCAGTAAGGTATTAAGCCTGTTATATAAAAGTATATATCAGTAATAGCTGTGCCAAATAAAGACCCTAGGTAGAATAAACTGCCAACGGTAGCTCGACCTCGCCACAGACACCAAAGAGCGAACGGTAAACCAATAGCTTCAATGGGTAAGTGAATCAGAGGTTCCCAACGCAACCAACCCCAATAAATTGAGCCAGCTAACCAACTCCAGCTAAATCCAAGCAGCAAATCTCCCCAAACTTGAGTAGAGCGGTGTCGAGATAATTGCCAAGAAATAGTTAACCAACCTAATGTTAACAATAAACTGACCCAAGGTAGCTGACGGACTAAAGGGGCTTGGACAAAAACGGGTACAGAGACAAGGAAGGCAGAAGTCCAAAAAAACAACCACAGTTGGCTGTTTTCTTGATTCTCCCAGGCAGGAATTTCCACTAATTCTTGGTTTAAAGGTGATAAATAATTTAGGGCGGAGGAGGGGCGAGGGAACCAGTTAAGCTTAAACAAAATAACTTTAATTTTTTTTACTTATCTTTACATATCTACAAAGATAACACCATCGATACCCCTAGGGGGCATATTGATGAGAGTAATATTATTTTGGCGTAAAATCAAGCGGAAAGGCAAGTACCGATAGAGTATAAAGGTTTTTAGTTATGGTTAGTTATTAATAAATTATTCTCATTTAGTCTTCCAACTTTCTTAACCTTTAGCCCTTAAACTGAAATTTTTCACCCGCCAGCCTAAGATATGAACTCAAAAAAACAAAAGTGGTTCAAATTTGCTAGCACAGCAATCCTTGCTCTACTTTCACTTCTAATCCTAGAGTCTTTATTTGCCAGTCAATCCTTAAGCATCTCAGAAGCATCTACACAAACAGCTAGCCAAATAAATATCTTCCAAGCTGTAGTTTTGGGAATGGTGCAAGGTTTAACAGAATTTTTACCCATAAGCAGTACTGCCCATTTGAAAGTTGTACCTATCTTCCTCGGTTGGGGTGATCCTGGAGTTGCTTACACCGCCATCATTCAACTAGGTAGCATTGCCGCAGTAGTTTATTACTTTTGGGAAGATTTGACCCAAGTAACTTTAGGAACCTGGCAAGCTATCCGCAAGTCTGACTATCAATCTCAGGATTTCCGTATTGCCTTGGGTATCGCCATTGGCACTATACCTATTGTTATTTTAGGTTTAGCAATGAAAGCTTTTATTCCTGACTTAGATAACTCTCCATTAAGAAGTATGAGCGCGATCGCCATTGCTTCTATTGTGATGGGATTACTTTTGGGGGTTGCAGAACGTCTAGGAGCGCGTCAAAGAGATTTTGATAACCTCACCACCAAAGATGGGATTTTAATGGGATTAGCCCAAGCCCTAGCCCTAATTCCGGGGGTTTCTCGTTCTGGTTCTACCATTACGGCTGGTTTATTCCTCGGTTTAGAAAGAGCAACCGCCGCTCGTTTTTCTTTTCTTTTGGGCATCCCCGCTATTACCTTAGCAGGACTAGTAGAACTCAAGGATTTGTTGAGTGAAGAAGTAACTAATAGTGAATTGTTACCTTTAATCGTCGGTTTAATTTCTGCTGCTATTTTCTCCTACCTAGCAATTTTTGGTTTAATTCGGTATTTACAACAACAAGATACTTGGGTATTTGTTTGGTATCGTTTAGGTTTCGGTCTAATTATCTTATTAGGAGTAACATTAGGTTGGTTTACTGGTTAATGGGCGACCCAGTTAAGAATCTGGTTTGTCAAGCATACTTAGGAAACGGGTCGCCCCTACATCTAAATTAATCAGTAACCATTGATAACTGTAAAAAGTGCCTCTATTCAGTTGTCCTGTAAATCCGGATACTGAGATTTTATGGGAGTATTATCTTGAAATCTGAGCATAAATTTGGGAGATAAAAGTGTACGGTTTCCTCCAATCTCTCGGCATTGCTAACCCTCATGGCACTGGCTGGCTGGCTGTAATTTTCACCTTCACCTTGGCTTGGTTTGTCACCAAAGGCTTTATTCCTTCAGTACGCTCTTTTGCTTTACAAGTTGGTTGGGCAGATCAACCTAATGCCAGAAGATTAAACAAAGAACCCTTACCCAACGTCGGGGGTTTAACTATCTATGCTGGAGTAATTGCGGCGCTGGTTTTAGCAACTTCCTTAAGACCGATTGTTATTGAAGGAGTATTAGCAGAAGTACTAACTATTCTCTTGGGGGGTTCAATATTAGTTTTAGTCGGTTTCATTGATGACCAATTTAGTTTACCCCCATCGTTTCGCCTCTTTACCCAAATTATTACTGCCTTATTGTTGGTAGCCAGCGATATTCAAATTGAAACGCCCTTGGGTACACCCCTAGATCCCCTCTTTTCCACCTTATTAACAGTGTTGTGGGTGGTAGGCATCACCAATGCCATTAACTTAATGGACGGTATGGATGGTTTAGCAGGGGGAGTTAGTTTTATTACAGCGATGAGTTTATTAGCGGTTTCGGCTCAATTTGAAGAAAGGGCCGCAGCCACTTTACTTTTAGCAGCATTAGGAGGAGCAGCATTAGGATTTTTGCGCCACAATTTTAATCCTTCTAAAATTATTATGGGGGATGCGGGGGCCTACTTTTTCGGTTATGTCTTAGCAGCAGCGAGTATTTTAGGAAACTTGAAAGTAACCACTGTCTTTTCTCTTGTACCTACTCTTTCCTTTCTCTTGTTGCCAGTAATGGATACAACTCAGGTTTTTGTTCGACGTTTAATGGCAGGAAAAAACCCCTTAAGCACCCCCGGCAAAGATCACCTCCACCACCGTCTTTTAGATTGGGGACTATCCCAACGCCACGCCACGATTATCCTTTGGACTATTACCCTACTCTCCAATACTTTAGCAATGGCCCTACAAGGTATGACTCCTTTAATGATTCAAGTTGCCCTTGCTAGTATTATTATGCTGTTGAGTTTTACAGTTTGGCAGAAGGTTAGGAATGGCTAGTAGCTAGTGGCTAATTGCTAATTGCTAATTGCTAATTGCTAATTGCTAATTATTATATCTTCCTAGCTCCCTAGCTCCCCATCACCCATCACCCATCACCCATCACGAAGTGACTTAAACAGAATCGCTGCTTGAGTGCGATCGCGCAAATTTAAGCGGTTGAGAATACTATTAACATGATTTTTTACCGTACGTTCAGAAATGTAGAGAGTTTCGGCAATTTCACGATTACTTTGCCCTGCGGCGATTAAACTTAGTACTTCTTGTTCTCTTGGAGTCAGTTTATTTAATTCTGGCGGGGGTTCCGATTCTATTTTAGGGGGAGAAGCCATAACTTTTTCAAATAATCCTGGCCCAAGGTGAGTATAGCCTTTATGAACCGAACGTATAGCTTGGGCTAATTCTTCTGAGGGAGTATCCTTTAGCAAATAGCCCTTTGCCCCATATTGCATTGCTTGGCTAACATACTCATCATCATCAAAAGTTGTTAGTACAACAATTTTAATTTCTGGGGCTTGTTGTTGCAAAGCACGAGTAGCCGCAACCCCGTCCATTACTGGCATCCGCATATCCATCAGCACCACATCTGGTTGCAAAGCAAGGGCTTTTTCTACTCCCTCTTGACCATTTTCCGCTTGCCCAACAATCTCTAAGTCAGGCTTATTTTGCAACAAGCTACTTAATCCTTCCCGGACGAGATATTGGTCGTCAATTAGTAAAACCTTAATCATACCAAATCCTGTTTAAATAGCATAAGTTATCAGTGAGGGTAGGGAGTAGGGAGTAGGGAGTAGGGAGTAGGGAGTAGGGTTTGAAAACTTTTTCGGTGAATTTTGTATTCGGTTTTTAATAACCGGATTTGGGATCATTTATCATTTGCTGTAACAAATTATTCTGCTAATAAGGGAATAGCTACTTGGATTTTACTACCTGCGCCGGGTTTGCTGATGGTTTGGAACTTTCCGCCTAGGGCTTCTGTACGTTCGCGCATTCCTTTTAAACCAAATCCGGTGGTATTTTGTTCTAAGTTGAAACCTTGCCCATTATCTTTAATTATTAAGCTAATTATGTTTTCTTTTTCTTCTAGCTTAAGCCAAACTTGAGTTGCTTGAGCGTGTTTAGAGATATTGGTTAAGGCTTCTTGAACAATTCGATATAAAGCGATGGTAACTTCTCCTGATAAGGAAGAGTGCAAAGTGATTTGCAAGTTAATAGGTATCTGGTTTGTTTGCTCAAACTCTTTAGCTAAATCCTTTAAAGCAACCTCCAAAGTTTTGCCCTGGAGAGGATTGGTACGCAAAGTTGCCACCGACTGACGTACATTCCTTAAGGCTTCTTTGCCTAAACTCCTAGCCCTTTGTAAATAATCCTCAGCTTGAGTAGAATCTTGAGAGAGGAACATGGCGACATTTTCTAGTTGGATGCTCTGCGCCGTGAGAAAATGCCCCACAGAGTCGTGAATTTCCCGTGCAATGCGGTTCCTTTCTTGTAAAGTAGCTTGGTTTTCAATCAGCAGCGCATATTGTCGCAGGCGGCGATTAGCTAAAGTTAGCTTCTGACGACTTTGTTTTTCTCCTAACAAAGCCCCAACTAGCAGCACAACAAAAACTAAAACTAAGGCAAAAAGCAGTGCAGAATTAAGGATTTGGTTGGTTAGAAAACTTTGTTGAAACTCTGGGGGCAATCTACGCGCACCTGGAGGTAATATGGGTCTTAATAGAGGAACTCCGAAAGGACGAATCCCTGAAAAAGAGACAATGAACATTAAAAGGAAGGAAGCATAGGCAGATAGGGCAACGATAAAGCGCCCACTCCAAGGAAACAACAAACAGCCACGAATTACTACTACCAGCAGCAGCGGTGGAAAAACGTTTTGCCCTTTGCCTACTAATAAAATTGCTAACCAACTTAAAGTAAATCCTAAAACAGTGTAGAGAATTTGCCAGAGTCGAGAGTTTCCCGGCAAGCGTAACCCAAAGCATCCCAAAGCAAGAATACTCGCTGATGCAGCCAAAGGAAAGCCTGGTGATAGCAAATGTTTTCTAGCACCAGGAGGCAATGGCTGAGGCGGCTGCAAATGAGTTAAGGGTGATAATGCAGCTAAGACTGCAATACCTAGAAGAACCCACTCAAGGTAAAGTAGAATCTGGAAAGGATGGTCTTTGCTATCAGACATAAGTACCTAGATAGAACAACTCTGGTTACTAAAAAACCGTGATTAAATTAGAGCTAAAACTAGACTTATAGTTAATGAAATAAAGTAGACAATAATGCCAAGATTATAATGATTAGGTCTTGGTAATGTTTAATGTTTAATGATAAATGGTATTAGTTATGGGTAACCACCGGACTTACCTCCAGAAAAAATCCTTCTCCAAATCCTCCACTCAACCTCCACAAAATAAGCCCCAGTTGAACTCCACTCTAAGGCAGCCCGTACCGACAAGGCAGTCTTTATCTTTAGAGGAAATGGAAATTAGTAGGAAGAATGCAGAGCGTCTTGGAGATCATATCGTTGATTTCTCTCAATCTGCTCCCACTCCAGCAATGCAAACTAAGCTTGCTATCGAGCAAGCCGGGGATAAGCAACAAATTCAGCGATTCATTGATTTAGGGGCGGTATGGGATAAAGTTACCGATGTTGCTGAAGATGTTTGGGATGCTCTTACCGATACAGAAACCAAGAAGGAGAATAGTAATGCTGCAACTACTACCGAAGAAGTAGATAAGAAAAAGGAAAAGAAATCAACTCCTTTACCTCCTCAAGATGTTGTTGTCCCCAAACCTAGTCATAAAAAGAATCCTGGCTTGCCAGACAAACCGGAGTTAGAACATCCTGAATTCTCTGCCCTTGTGGAAGAAATGGCACAGATGGAGCAAAATCCCTTAGTAGTTGAAAAGAAACACAAAGAAGAAATTGGTGAGGCGCGTACAGAGCGGGTAGAGAAGATTGCCGAATTGCGCGGACGCATTGCTACTTTAGGAACAGCAATACCTGATGTTGAAGCGACTCAAATCGAGAATGCACAAGCTTATCTTTATCGCCGCTTAGCCCCCCTCGTCCCCTATTTTGGGCAGATGGCTAATACCAATATGCTCACGAAAACAAATAAGAAAGGCGGAAAGGGGTGGGATCGAACCTGCAATGTAACTGTTCCGGCGATGGTATTGCAAGGGATAGGTAAAACTAAAGATGATTATGTAGGTTCAAAACAGTTACTTGAGAATATATTTGCAGCCCTGGAAGGCAAGTATAAAGAACGTAAACTATATGATCCTGCAGCGGATTTTGATTCTTTACGTTTGCCTGATTTTATGGCTTTGGTTGGCATCGCTAAACATATGTCAGGAGGTGGTGAAGCGAATGATGAGACATTTGTCGCAGCAGTATCAGAAGCTCGCAAAAAAGCAGCTAATAAAACAACCCATCATGCAACTATGATGTATTTAATTGAGCAATTTGGAGGGCAACATCAAAAGTATAGTGTTTATGCAAAAGAATTAGATCAAATTGGTGGAGCGCAGAAGGCTTATACTAAAGCACAATTGCGAGGAGAAAACCCAGAAAAAGGGCGAAAAAAATACAACGAAATCAATGAGGAGTTGCAGCAATATAGTGAGGGAGAGGAAAGAGATAAAGCTTTCAAGAAACTTAAGAAAAGTGATCAAAAAATCTATCAAACTCTCTGGAAATATGACCAATTGAATCAGGAGAAAGCTGAGGAACTCTTACCTGCTAATACTTACCGTGATGCTGTCCTCAAAAAAATTAATCCTTTGTTAGATGGCGGGGCGCAAATTTTAGTAGGGATGGAAGGACATTTCTTACGTTTAGATGGGTTAGATGAAAACACCGTTCAAGTTGATGATCCAGGGGAAAAAGGATTTAAGGATTTACAAGTTACTTGGGAACAAGCAAGGGGTTTTGGTTACTTTAAAGGTTTCTGGGCGATTACATAAAGCGAATAGGCGATCGCTTATTTATTGCAAATTAGTATGACAATTATTAAACTGTCTATCAGTGTAGTTTAGTTTGCTAAGGAATTAGGGAGAAAACTATTAGCAACTAGCAACTGGCAACTAGCCATTAGCAACTTAAGATTATGTCACCTTTACAAGTTGCCCACTATCTTTCCTATTACCAGCCATAGCTAAAGTATTCTCTTAAATAGATAACAACACCAACCTAATAAGTAGTGTTGACTTCATTTAAGACTATAAAAGAGAGATGTCTAAATCGGCTGTTCAATCCCCTAAATTTCATCCCCCCAAAGTTAAACCCCTTTTAGTTCGCTTGTGCCAAAGCTTGTCACCTTTAGTAGGTAAGTTCCTTTTTCAGTTAGATTTAGTCATTGAACCTGAGAGTTTGGCTAAGCTAAAAAAGTTAGGTCAAGAAAGAATTGTTTTGATGCCTAATCATCCTAACTTTAGCGATGGTCTTGCCATCTTTTTACTCTCTACCCGCTGGGGAGAAATCTTTAATTATATGGTTGCTGAGGATAATTTTTGGGGCTTGCAAGGTAAGTTTATGCAAGCGATGGGAGGATATTCGATTAGAAGAGGATTAGGCGATCGCCCTAGTATTACTCAAACCCTCAATCTATTACGCCAACCAGCTTGTCGCTTGGTTCTTTTTCCTGAAGGAGGTTGTTCTTTTCAAAACGATCGTGTCACACCTTTCCGCGCCGGCGCTATTCAGCTACCTTTGCAAGCTATGGGAAAGTTAGCTAAGCAAGAAGATAGCGTACCCAATTTATATTTAGTTCCTGTTAGTATTAAATACCGCTACACTGGCAACACAACTAAGTTAATTGAAAACAGTCTTAGTAGCTTAGAAACTGCTTTAGATTTGACTCAAAACACCGAAGAATTCTATCCCCGTTTACGTTCTCTAGCAGGGCAAGTTCTTACTAATATTGAACAGGAATATAAAATTGAAAGTAAGGGAATTGTTCAAGAAGATTGGAACCAACGTATTAAACAATTGAAAAGCCGCATCTTACAAGTTTGTGAAGAAAAACTTAGCTGCACTACTTCTGATCAGCTTCAGCTTAGGGAAAGGGTTTATAAAATTCATCATGTTTTAGAATCTTCTGCTGAGGAGTTAACAAAGTCTGACTATCAATTTATTCGTAACAGCTTGATTAGATTGCTCAATTTCGATGCTATCTACGATGGTTATGTTGCTACAGCCCCCACACCAGAGAGATTTTTAGATACTTTAACCCGCTTAGAAAGGGAAGTTTTCAACGTTGAGCGTCCCCGTCCCAAAGGACACCGCCAAGCCATTGTACACGTAGGCGAGCCAGTTAATCTCAAAGACTATTTTGACTCATACAAACTAAACAAGGAAGAGACAGTGCAAACTTTGACTTTACAAATGCAACAAGCTGTACAGGATAATTTAGACTTGCTGCAACAAAAATATTTAGCTAGCTTTTAATTGATCCTAAATTATTACCCCAATAACTTAATACTCTTGTCAAAGCATCATACATAATGGGTTTGCTGAGATAATCATCCATACCAGCAGCTAAACATTTTTCGCGATCGCCTTCCATAGCATTAGCAGTCAAACCGATAATTACCGTATGTTTTCGCTCTTGTTCTCTTTGTCTAATCATTTGTGTTGCTTCATAGCCGTCCATAACTGGCATTTGGCAATCCATAAGGATGATGTTGTAATTATTATCTACTAAGTGTTCTATAGCTCTTTGTCCGTTCTCAACCCAAGCAATTTGACAGCCTAATTTTTCTATCATGAGTTGGAGTATGTAGCGGTTGTCTTCTCTATCTTCAACAATTAGTACTTTGAGATTGGCTAGGGAAGTAGTAGAGCTTTGTGTATCAGAGTTGGTACCTTTTGTAGTTGCATCCAGATCAACTGTAACCTCCAAAGGAAGTGTAAACCAGAAAGTTGAACCTTGTTCATTGGGGGCAGAGGTTTCCTCTCTCCTACTGGTAACACCAATTTCCCCCCCCATCAATTGTACTAAGCGACGGGAAATAGTTAATCCTAACCCCGTCCCTCCATACTGACGAGTTGTAGAAGTGTCAGCCTGAGTAAAAGGCTGAAATAATTTTTCTTGGGCTTGAGAGGTAATACCAATACCTGTATCTTGTACCTCAAATCTTAGGAGGGTATGGGAATCATCCCTTTGTTCTGGTGAGCAAGAAATAGCCACTATAATCTTTCCAGACTCGGTAAACTTTATGGCATTGCTTAGTAAGTTACTCAGCACTTGCTGTAAACGAAATTCATCGCCGATTACGTTGCGAGGTACATCAGCATCAATTTCAACAGCGAACTCTAGTTGTTTTTTCTGCATCTGGACTTCATACAAGTCCTTCAAATTATCACCCAGAGTATCAAGATTAAATTCCCGCGACTCTAGTTGCAGTTTTTTTGCTTCTAGCTTAGATAAATCGAGGATATCATCAATTAGACCTAAAAGATTTTCGCCATTACTTCTCAAAGTTTCTAATAGTTTCTCTTGTTCGGGATTTAACTCTGTTTCTGATAAAAGTTGGCTAACTCCTAACACCGAATTCATGGGGGTACGAATTTCGTGACTCATGTTAGCTAAAAATTCGCTTTTCGCTTGGTTTGCAGAGTCTGCTGCTTGGGCTACTGCGATCGCATCTTCTAAAGCTTGATTTTGCTCTACCAGTTTTTCTTCAATTGTTTTACGCTCAGTAATATCTATTACTGCACCGTAAATTCTTGTTACTTGTCCTTCTTTGGTTTGCTCTGCTCTACCAATCATATTTAAGTAGCGCATCTCTCCATCTGGATGGTTACATTTAACATCTAAATTATAAGGACGACTCTGTGTAAATAAACGCTTCATCGCCTGTTGCAGTAGTTTCCTATCTTTGGGGGGATGATGTTGCAGTAGATTCAGTAAAAGTTAGTGCTTCTGGTTGAGGTTGCAGTCCATAAATATCTAACAATTCTGCTGAGCAATTTATGCTAGCCTCACTTAGTTCCCTTCCTTCCTTTACCACCAATTCCCAATTACCAAGTTGGGCTAAGCGCTGTGCTTGCAATAGCTTGGCTTCACTACGCCGTAGAGCTTCTTCTGATTGTATCCGTTCAGTAATTTCTACAATGACAGCCCCAACTCCACGGCCGTCCCGCAGAAAGTCAACGGGATAGTAACTAGCTATCCAATAGCCCTCTTTACTCGCATCTTTAGCTGTATTACTGCAAATTTCTACTCCATAAATTGCTTCCCCAGTCTCAATTACTTGACGCAGTAAAGGTTCAACCTGCTCTGCTAGTTCAGGAGTAAGCTCTTGTAAAGTTTTACCTAAATGCTCTTCAACAGCATAACCATTAGTCTCAGCAAGAGCTTCATTGATACGCAAAAACTTTAAATCTCCGTCATGTAAAGATAAACCTACAGGGCTGGTAGCATAGAGATTTTCTAAGATTTCGTTGGCTTGATAAAGTTCATCTTGAACTCGCTTCAACTCATCAATATTAACAAAAGTAACAACAACACCATCACTATCATTATCTTGAAAATAGGGATTTACCCGCATTAAGGCACACTCATCCGAATCAGCAAAGCATACTTCTTGCTCTACTGGCTCTTCTGTATCCGTTACTTGCTGAAGAATTTCCAGCAACTCGGAGCAATCCAAGTTATTGGTAATATCAGCTAAGGGACGGCCAATATCTGCCGGTTTAATATTAATAGCACGGGTTGCAGCAGGGGTAAACTTACGGATATTTAACTTCCCATCAAGAAAAATAACCCCAATGTTAGTGCTACGGAGTAAGTTGTTAATATCATTATTTAGCTGGGTTAACTCCTGAATTTTGGATTGATGCTCAGCATTGACTGTGTAAAGTTCTTCGTTAACTGACTGAAGTTCTTCGTTAGTACTTTGCAACTCTTCATTAGAAGCTAGTAATTCTTCATTGGTTGCTTGTTGTTCTTCGTTGGTAGTTTCTAACTCTTCGATGGTAACTTGCAAATTTTCGCTAGTCTGTTGCAGCTCATATTCTAGCTCTGTGATACGCTGAGTAGCTTCTGTATCTAAGTCAAAGCGTAATGCAGGAGTTGAAACTGGGGTTGGCTGCTCTTCTACTTCCAAAACTACAACGCGATGGTTTTCGCTGTTGCGACTACTTTGATCTATGCCCACTCGCAAGGTAATATTTTGGTGTTGCTCATCTCTTTGCAGTTTAATTCCTGTGTAGAGGACAGGCTCGCCATCTCGTTTGGTACGGTGTAAAGCTGTACTGAGGGGTAGCTTCAAGCTAGGATGGATAATTTCAGTAACATCTAAAACTGGCTGTCCCACAGGAAATTCTAATGAACGAGCAGCGTTATAAAAAACCCGCAGCAGTTGATTTTTTTGATTAACTAATAAGCAAGTAATTTGCCGCTCAGCCAAGCAATACTTAAATACTTCTCCTAAAAGCCTGTCTAGTTGCTGTTGTCTAGCTTTGGTACGACTAGCTGGTTGGATAGGAGCAACGATAGTTTGCCTGGTGATTGGCATCAAGGATAGTTTAGTATCCCGCAGTTTACGGAAAACCTTACACTTATTATTTAAAGGTTTAAATTCATCTTCTAAACTACCTAAAGTTTCTGAACTACCTAAAAAGAGAACCCCATGGGAACCTAAAGCAAAATGCAACAAACGCAGTACCTGCTGTTGTAGTTGCGGTTGCATATAAATTAAAACATTGCGGCAGCTTACCAAATTCATTTTGGAAAAGCCAGCATTTTTAGTTAGATCGTGGGGGGCAACTATAAGCATTTCCCGAAGCGATCGCTTAACCCGAAATTCATTACCCTCACGGGTAAAGTAGTATTCTAAACGCTCTGAGGTAATATCACCGGCGATACTTTCCGGGTAAACCCCTTGGGCAGCTACTTCTAGGGCGTTGGTGTCAAGATCAGTAGCAAAAATCTTTACCTGCACTGTTTTTCCAGCTCTACGAATGGCTTCATCTACTAAAATGGCCATAGAGTAAGCTTCTTCTCCTGTAGCGCAGGCTGAAACCCAAACCCTTAGTTGTTGCTGGGGTTCAAGTTCGGCAATTATTCTGGGTAACACTTCTGTTTCGAGAAATTCCCAAGCGCCGCGATCACGAAAGAAGCAAGTTGCCCCAATCAGTAAATCTTGACGCAACAGTTTCTGCTCTTCTTCAGACTCTTCTAAGAAACCAATATAATCTTCTAAGCTACTTTTGCGAGTTAAGGAGCAGCGATGGTGAATGCGGCGACTCAGTGTACTCACTTTATAATGAGAAAAGTCAATCTCTTCCCGCTCAGCTAGTACATCAAGGATTCTTTGCAACAGATCAGGATCAATTAAACTAGCATCTTCTGCTGTAGATTCAGGGAAATTCTCAGAAAAGCGGATCAACTCAAAAACAGTTTGGGCTAAATCTTGAGGGGAAAGAACTTCATCCACTAAACCAGAAGGAATAGCACTACTGGGCATACTAGTAAATTGGGCTGTTTCTGGTGACTGTACTAAGGCAACTCCCCCCGCTCTACTAACTTCTTGTAGCCCTTCTGTGCCATCATTACCAGTACCAGAAAGGAGGATAGCAATAGTTCGCTCTCCCCATTCTTTAACTAAAGATTGGAAAAATTGATTAATAGGATAATGGCGGGATTCTGATTTTTTTTGCAGTCGTAAAGAGCCATTTTCCAAAGTTAAATGTTTCCCAGGAGGTAACACATATACCTTACTCGGTTCCAAAGGCATTTGATCTTTGACTTCCTGTACAGGCATGGTTGTCTGCCGTTGGAGAATTTCGCTCATCATGCTCTTATGGTTGGGAGAAAGATGCTGCACAACCACAAAAGCGGCATTGGGGTTATCTGGGACGTTACCGAAAAAAGATTCCAACGCTTGCACACCGCCAGCAGACGCACCAATACTGACGATAAAAAAGTTGTTATTATCTTTGTCTGAAGCAGTAGAAGTTGTCTTACGAGCCATTCTTTTAGCAGTGCTAGTGAAGGAAGTCTAGGTTAAATTTTAACGAAGTTTGGATAGAAAAGAACAGTAATTTTGTTTCTTTGCCTTAAAATAACGGGGAGTATTTAGTAGAAAAGGTCAGGCATTGTGGCGCAAGCAAAAATTGGTATTATTGGCGGTAGTGGTCTTTACAA
Source organism: uncultured cyanobacterium (assembly GCA_963793425.1). Taxonomy (GTDB): domain Bacteria; phylum Cyanobacteriota; class Cyanobacteriia; order Cyanobacteriales; family CAWCAG01; genus CAWCAG01. Next base: position 696,114 of record CAWCAG010000007.1, read on the forward strand.
AATGGATGCCCTTCAAGATGTAGAAGAAGTAAAAGTAGATACTCCTTTTGGTTCTCCCTCGGATGCTCTCATTGTAGGCAAAATAGAAGGTATTCAGGTTGCTTTCTTAGCCCGCCACGGACGTAATCATCATCTTACCCCTTCGGAATTACCTTTTCGGGCTAACATTCATGCTATGAAGCAATTGGGAGTTGAATATCTTATCTCTGCTTCGGCTGTGGGTTCTTTGAAAGAAGCAGCTAAACCTTTAGATATGGTTATTCCCGACCAATTCATTGACCGGACTAAAAATCGTGTTTCTACTTTTTTTGGGGAGGGGATTGTCGGTCATATCGCTTTCGGTGAGCCGATTTGCCCCAATTTAGCAAAGGTTTTAGGGGATGCGGTAGAGAGTTTACAGCTATCAGAGGTTACTCTACATCGCGGCGGTACTTATGTTTGCATGGAAGGGGCAGCTTTTTCTACCAAAGCAGAATCCCATCTTTATCGTAGTTGGGATGCAACTATTATTGGTATGACTAATTTACCAGAAGCTAAGTTAGCTAGGGAGGCAGAGATTGCCTATGCAACCCTAGCCTTGGTCACAGATTATGATTGCTGGCATTCTGACCACGATAGCGTAACGGTGGAGATGGTGATTGGTAACTTGCAACGTAATGCCACTAATGCTCAAAAAGTTATTCAAACCGCAGTAAAAAATTTAGGCAGCAATCCTCCAGAATCTGTTGCTCACTCTGCTCTTAAGTATGCAATTATTACTCCATTGGATACAGCACCCCAAGCTACCAAACAGAAGTTAGAACTTTTATTGAAGAAATATTTGTAATATCAACTTAGTTCCTGAACCTGACACTACCTCTAGCTTGCTAGTTGTGGGAAGTGTAGGTACTGTTTTATTCTTGATCAGGAAAAGAAAATTAAGGGCTAAGGCAAAGATAAGGAATCTTTAAATGGGTCGCTCCTCAAATAAAAATAGATTTAAAATGCAGCTTATCAATAAGTCTGCATTGATTCGTTTAGCTATACTTTTCGCTGTCTTACTGGTTGTGTTTCTTGGCGCATGGTTGATCATGTTTCGGATGCCAGGGCAAAGTTACCAAGGGCAACTGCCACCCTTACAGAGGGAAGACGTTGCTATGCAAAACTCTCTGCAAGAGGATGTACGCCACATTGCTGTGGAAATTGGGGCGAGGAATGTTGAGCGATATGAAAAGCTGGATGCTACAAGAATCTTTTTAGAGACAGCTTTAACTCAAGCTGGTTATGTCGTGAAGCGCCAAGAATATCAGATTGAAGGTAAGCCCTGTTACAACTTAGAAGTTGAGAGATTAGGGACGGATAAACCCAAGGAAATTGTAGTAATTGGGGGACATTACGATTCAGCTTTTACAAGTCCTGGTGCTAATGATAATGGTACAGGCGTAGCAGCAACCTTGGAACTAGCGCGGATATTTGCCCAGAAACCGACAAAGCGAACAATTCGCTTTGTTGAATTTGTTAATGAAGAACCACCTTTCTTTTGGACAGAAGCTATGGGAAGTTTAGTATACGCTAAGCGATCCCATCAAAAAGGAGAAAATATTGTGGCCATGTTAAGCTTGGAAACTATGGGCTATTTCTCTGATGCAGTAGGTAGCCAAAAATATCCCCCTCCTCTCAACTTATTCTATCCTGATCAAGGCAATTTTATTGGTTTTATTGGCAATTTCAATTCTGGAGATTTAGTCCGAAGTACCCTTGCTTCTTTCCGCAATCATGTAGAGTTTCCTTCCCAAGGTGCTTCTCTGCCTGCTTGGATGCCTGGAGTCGGTTGGTCAGATCATTGGGCTTTTTGGCAACAGGGATATAAAGGAATTATGATTACAGATACTGCTCCTTTTCGCTATCCCCAGTACCATACAGGAGAAGATACTATTGATAAAATTGATTTTGATAAATTTGCCAGAGTTGTGGCTGGTTTGGTAGAAGTTATTTCTGATTTGACAGAATAGTTTCTCTTGAAATCAGAGGCTTAGCATCTTCAGTGTAAAACCAAACGCCCAAGCCTCTAACTGAAACATCTTTGTCTCTAGAATCTATTGAAGAAAGTTAACGATTTCCTGGAGTACGTCCTCCTTCATCATTACTACCCCCACGAGGGCTGGAGTTACCAGGATCGCAACCTTCTGCACCATTACCTATACCTTGGTTACAGTTAGGTTTCTTGGATTTTTTATCTTCATCGTTGTCATCATCTTGATCAGCACTGTCATTGTCATCCTCATCATCATCGTCGTTGTCGTCATTGTCATCCTGATCGGCGCTATCACCGTCGTCATCATCATCCATTTCCATGTCCCCACATTCATTGCAAGGCTTCACAGCACCACCCTCATCAACAACAATGACGTAGGGAGAAGAAATCAAACTATATTCTTCAGTTTTAGTACTTACCAACGCTTGGTAGAGTAAAGCACAAACTTCAGACCGGGTTGCTACTTGGTTGAGGTTGAGAACATTAACATTAGGATAGTTGACAATTAATCCATTCACAGTTGCAGCAGCAATCACGCTACGATACTGGGTAGGAATTGTGTTAGCATCGCTGTAGAAAGAGAGGATTGTTTGCGTAGCTTGGTTATAAGAGTAACCTAAGCCTTGGGTTAAGGCTAGCAAAATATCTAAGCGAGTCATTTCCTGGTTAGGGTTAAATTGATTGCCAGAAGCGCTCAAAAAGCCCATTTCATAGGCTTCTGTAATAGCGCCATAACCCCAAAAACCACGAGAAAGATCCCTGAAACTACGAAAATCCTTAACTTTGTTCTTTTTGAAAGCCTTGTTGACCATAGCAGCAAACTGAGCGCGAGTAACAGCTTGCTTCGGCTTGAACTTACCATCAGGGAAGCCTTTGACAATGCCTTTACGAGCTAAGCTAGCAATAAACTGCTGCGACCAAAAGCTAGAAGAAACATCAGTAAAACTAGTCTGCACTTGCTGACTAACCTGGGTTGTTTGACGACTTCTGGTTGTCCTGGTTTCGGTAACTGTTTCTGTGGTGCTGCGCCCAGTTCCCACATTGGTGACATTGCTTTCTGCAACAGACTGGGTAGTTGCTTCGTCAAACCTGACCGCAGAAGCAGTTTCATCAGTGCGATAGATATAAACATTATCTTCTTGATCAGCTAAGACAACTAACCAACCAGGAGTTATAGCTTGGAGACAGCTTTCTGCGGGGCCTCCCAAACCCAGACAACTATCAGACCATTCTTGTTGTAGGGCTTGCACAACCTTTAACTTAGAGCTATCAATACCTAATTTTGTTGCGGCAGCATCTACAACTGTTTTGCCAACTGCATCTGGTAAATCTGCCAGCATTTCATGGCTATGTTCTCCCTCACCAGATTTGTGAGCCAATTGAATGTTATTGCCGCTTGCTGGTTGTTCCCCTTGGGGGGATAAATCTGTAGCTTTGATGGGTAGAGAAGTTGCCGTTACACCAAAAGTTCCTAGGAGTACTGCCGCTATTACTTTACCTAAAATAGTTTTATGTTTTGATACCAATTGTCACACCTACAAAATGCCTTGAACCCTAGCGAAGACGTTTCTAAGTTCTGTGGTGTTCCTTGAGTTGTTTAGTTTTGATGGTGACAGAAAAAACCTTTCATATTACATCTAAAAAATGCACAAAAAAAATGGGTAGCGGTTAATACTACCCTGGAACTCTTATTTAGCAATTTTGCTAAACTAGTCTACTTATTTGCTCTTAACTTAACTAAGAGATTTCAATTACACAGCAACAGTCTTCTTCGGACTAGCTGATAATTCTCCTTTAGCATACTTAGCAGCATAATCATCTAAAGTCATTTGCTTGATCTTGCTAGCATTACCAGCAGTATCAAAAGCTTCATAACGCTTCAAGCAAACTTGTTTCATATACTTGATAGAAGGCTTGAGGAAGTGGCGAGGATCAAAGTTAGAAGGATCTTTAAACGCCGCTTCACGAATAGCCGCAGTGATAGCTAAGCGGTTATCAGTATCGATATTAACTTTACGTACACCACTCTTAATACCCTTTTGAATTTCTTCTAAAGGTACACCGTAGGTTTCAGGAATATTACCACCATATTTGTTGATCATATCCAACCATTCTTGGGGAACAGAAGAAGAACCGTGCATTACTAAGTGGGTATTAGGTAAACGCTTATGGATCTCTTCAATACGGTTAATAGCGAGAATTTCACCAGTAGGTTTGCGGGTGAATTTATAAGCGCCGTGGCTGGTTCCGATGGCAACAGCTAAAGCATCAACTTGAGTACGTTCTACAAATTCAACAGCTTCATCAGGATCAGTAAGAAGTTGTTCTTTACTTAAAGTACCCTCAAAACCATGGCCATCTTCTTTATCCCCTTGACCAGTTTCCAAAGAACCCAAGCAACCTAATTCTCCTTCCACACTCGCACCAACGGCATGGGCGACTTTAACTACTTCAGCGGTGACATCAACGTTGTAATCAAAGCTAGCAGGAGTTTTGGCATCTGCTTCTAAGGAACCATCCATCATTACACTGGTGAAACCATTGCGGATAGCAGAGTAGCAAGTTGCAGGGCTATTACCGTGATCCTGGTGCATAGCAATGGGAATATCAGGATGGCTTTCTACTGCTGCCATAATTAGGTGGCGTAGGAAGTTTTCTCCTGCATATTTGCGTGCGCCGCGAGAAGCTTGTAAAATTACGGGGCTATCAGCTTCTTCAGCAGCTTGCATAATTGCTATGATCTGCTCCATATTATTAACATTATATGCAGGTATACCATAACCATTTTCCGCTGCATGATCCAATAGCAACCGCATTGGTACTAGCGCCATAAGTTTCCTCCTGTGGTTTTCTTAATTTCGTCAGGTTGATTTAGATGTCAAGAAATAAATTTCTTTATTGTTCAATCTTAAGATATTTTTTAACTTCTGACGAATTCTCTTTCCTGTTTATGGTGTAAGGATCTGTAAGAGGGAGCTTTTTTAGCAAAATTAATATGCAAAAAATCTAGTATGATGGGATTAGCTCTTTCAAGGTCTTGTAATTCCCCTCAAGTTATAGTTAGTTGAGAGAAAACAGTATTACCTTTACCCTTGCTGGTAATCTCTTCTGTGCTAGAGTTACGTATTTGTTGATAATCTCTGAAAGACATACTCGCGCTTTTGTGTTTCATCACTCGCCATGCTACACCGTAATGCTCTCCCTCGGTGAACCATACATAATTGCCAGAACAACAAGATATAATAAATTCTCCTTAAGTATACAAGTGTATTTAATTGATTCTTAAACAATAAGATATGCTTCTACTCATTACAAAATATTATGTTTAAAAAGCTTAATCAGAGTGCTGCCTTAACTGCTTTAATTATCGTTGGTTTATATTCCCCTCTAGTTAGCGCCCAGTCTATTATTAGGGAAGCAAACAGTACAGGAACGATAGTTAACCAACAAGGTGATATTTATCAGATTGAGGGTGGAACTCAAGCAGGAAGTAACTTATTCCATAGTTTTACTCAACTAGGGCTACAACAAAATGAAATAGTTAACTTTCTCTCCCAACCTCACATCAATAATATTCTGGGCAGGGTAACTGGCGGTAATATTTCTGTAATTGAAGGATTAATTCAGGTTAGTGGTAGTAACGCTAACCTCTTTTTAATGAATCCGGCTGGCATTATCTTTGGTAGCAATGCCAGATTAGATGTACCAGGGAGTTTCACTGCCACAACAGCCAATGCTATTGGTTTTGAGGGGGGTTGGTTTCAATCTTTGGGGGAGAATGAGTATCAAAGCTTAATAGGTTCACCTACCAGCTTTGCTTTCGGTAATGGGCAAACGGGAGGAATAGTTAACCAAGGAGATTTAACGGCTGCTAACCTCAGCCTAATTGGTGGGACAGTAATTAATACAGGCAACCTCAATGCCCCAGGAGGAAATATTACTATAACCGCAGTGCCTGGGGGCAAAATGGTACGACTTTCTCAACAGGGAATGATTTTAGGATTAGAAGTACCAGAAGATGCGATCGCCAATGGTATAACTCCCTTAGATTTACCAAAACTATTAACCACACCCGTAGAAGGAATAACCGAAATAGCTAAAGGGGATACAGTTGTTAGTGGTAGTGTAGTTGCAGATACCGTTAACCTTGGTGCAGTGAACCCTATTAAGTTGGGAAGCAATGGTCAAATAATTACGGGGAATAGTAAGTTTAGCACTCCTACAGTAACCATATTCCCAGCAAGTGAAACAGATCCTCTTGCTTACATCTTCCTAGATGCCACAGTACCAGATTATCAAAGCTTTCTCTACAACGGCAAACCAGGTTCAACTACGGTGGTGGTAACGCCCGAAGAAAGGGGGATTTCAGTTGTTAGTGATAAGTTAGCAACTAGTCAACAGGTTGATGAGATACATATTGTTTCTGAGGGGAATCAGGGGAACTTTTGGTTAGGTAGGGACTTTGTAAGTAGTGAGAATGTTGGGCAGTATGAGACTCAGTTGCAGGGTTGGCAAGACGCTTTGAGTGTGGGGGCAGATATTTTAATTTATGCTTGTTTAGCTGCTTTGGGAGAAGCTGGGGACAGTTTGTTAAATCAGGTTGCTGATTATACTGGGGCGGATGTGGCCGGTTCGACGAATATTACCGGGGCAACGAGTTTAGAGGGAGATTGGCAGTTAGAGAAGAGTTTGGGGCCGATTGAGGCAGACTACGCCGTTTGCAGACAATATTTTAGCTAACTATAATGATAGTCTAGCCGTATTTACAGCAACTAATGGTGGTGATGCCGGGGCTGGTTCACTACGACAGGCGCTTTTAGATGCTAATGCTACTGTAGGGGGTGATGAAGTTCGCTTTGCTCCTGGCTTGAATCAGGTGACTTTGACATCTGGTCAGTTGTTGATTGATACAACGAACGGTAATTTGACTATTGATGGTGATTTTAATGGTGCAAATAATGTAGTTGTTGAACGTAGTACAGTAGTAGGTACACCTGACTTTCATATTTTTGAAATTCAAGGTGATGGTGATGTTGCTATTGATGCTTTGACAATTCGCAATGGTGTTGCCATAAGTAGTGGTAGTGGTATCAGATGGAGGTTAGGAAACGGAACACTGACCCTCAACAACAGCACTGTGAGTGATAATTCTGGTGATGGTATTACAAGTAGAGGCTTAATTAAGCTAACTGACAGTCTTGTAAGCAATAACATAGGAGGCAATATCAACAATGGGGGCATTTTTAGTATTGGAGATATAGAAGTAACTGGTAGTACTGTAACTAATAACCAAGGAGCTGGTAGTGGCGGTATTCGTAGTGATGGCTCAATAACTGTCAACGATAGTACTATCATTGGTAACCTTTCTAGTAGTGGTCGTGGCAGTCTTTACGCTCTAGGTACAATAAATATCAACGACAGCATCGTTAGTAATAATTCAGGAGGCGTTCAAACCAGGAATGGGGCAGTAAATGTCACCAATAGTACGATTAAAGATAGTGTTGGCAACTCTCTTGGTGGCAATGGTGGAGGTATTAGTGCTGGTGGTACGGTGACACTAAATAATAGTACTGTAAGTGGCAATCGAGGAACTGGTATCTCCATCGGTAGCCGTGGCAGTACAGTAAAGCTAATTGATAGTAATGTAACTGGCAATCAAAGAGGAGGCATCCGCAGTGCTGCTGGAGTTGAATTAACCAACAGCACTGTAACTAATAATGTAGGAAGCGGTATTTTTAGCAATATTTTCAACAATGATATCAGCTTAGTAAACATCAACAACAGCATTATCAGTGGTAATATTTCCAGTGGCCGCGCCAGCATTGTCAACAGAGGGACAGTAAATATCAACAACAGCATCGTTAGTAATAATACAGGAGGTATTCAAACCAGCAATGGCGCAGTAAATGTCACCAATAGTACGATTAAAGATAGTGTTGGCAACTCTGGTGGTGGCAATGGTACAGGTATTAGCGCTGGTGGTACGGTGACACTAAACAATAGTACTGTAAGTGGCAATCGAGGAACTGGTATCTACATCGGTAGCCGTGGCAGTACAGTAAAGTTAACTGATAGTAACGTAACTGGCAATCAAGGAGGAGGCATTTACAGTGCTGCTGGAGTTGAATTAACCAACAGCACTGTAGCTAATAATGTAGGAAGCGGTATTTTGAGCAATATTTTCAACAATGATATCAGCTTAGTAAACATCAACAACAGCATTATCAGTGGTAATATTTCCAATAGCCGCGCCAGCATTGTCAACAAGGGGATAATAAATATCAACGACAGTATCGTTAGTAATAATTCAGGAGGCATTCGAGGTGAGGATACAGTAAATGTCACTAATAGCACTGTAAGCGACAATCTAAGAACTGGTATCTCCATCACTAGCGGTAGTGGTACACTAAATTTGACCAATAGTAGCGTGACTGGTAATCAAGACGGCGGTATTCTCAGTCGAAAGCCAGTAACTATTATTAACAGTACCATAAGTGGTAACACAACAAGAGGTAGCGGGAGTGGTATTAGAAGCTACGCTGGTGGCACTATTATTAATAGTACTATCACCAACAACACAGCAGACTCTAATGGCGATGGTATCGGAAGTGGTGGCGGTATTTATACAAGGTTGAATACGACACTCAACATTAGCAACAGTATCATTGCTGGTAATTTTGCTCTTGGAGGTACTATTAACTCCGACTTTTCCGGCAGAGGTACAATCAATGGCAACGCTAATAACCTTATCGGCGATACAACCGGAGCAAACGGTACAATTGGTACAGGAAGCGATCTCACCTTTGCTAATTTGGGCATCACAGACATTAATCAAATCCTGACTCCCTTAACTAACAATGGTGGGTCAACTCTAACCCATGCACTCATCCCAGGTAGTCCTGCTATTGATGCTGGTAACAACAACAACGCCCCGGCAACTGACCAAAGGGGAGTAATCAGAGATGCTAAAGTTGATATCGGTGCATTTGAATTTACTGATGCAAACACTGGTGTAGTATCGAATCCCGTCTTAACTCCTACTACTTTAGCAGCCGTCAACAATGTTATCACCTCAAACCCAACTCTAAATCCGACACAAACCCTCACACCTACAACTACTTCTTTTGATAATTCCTTCGTTTCAACTGAAGCCGGAACAACTCTAGCAGAAATAAAGCCACTGGAAGAAGACCCCATCCTTAAAATAAATCCTCTCGAAATAGAACCTATTGAGAGACGTTTTACAGGCGCTTTCACCAACTATCTAAAATTAGATGAACCTAATATTAATGACCTCAAACAAGCCCAGAATATTCTTACTCAAGTAGAACAAGAAACAGGTATTAAGCCTGCTCTCATCTACGTTGTCTTCGCCCCCACTTCCGCAGAATTGCCTGTAGCGACAAAAGACTATCACCTCAAAACTTCCCAAGTACTGGAAAATCTTTCTCAGCAAGACTCTCAAGATAACTACCAACTAGAATTAGTTGTTGTGACAGCAGAAGGAGAAGCCTTCCGGCGTGTGTTACCAGAAACTACTAAAGCAGAGGTGATCCGCCAAGCTAAACACTTTCGCCGTACCATCACCAATCCTTTCCGGGAAGCAGCTTATATTAAACCCGGCCAACAATTTTATCAGTGGTTAGTTGCCCCGTTAGAAGCAGATTTACAAGAGAGAGAAATTGATAACCTTGTTTTCATTCTTGATGAGGGTTTGCGTGGTGTTCCCCTGGCTGCAATGCTAGATGGCAACCAATTTGTCATCGAAAAATATAGCGTTGGTTTGATGCCCAGCCTCAGTTTAACTGATACCAACTATGTAGATGTCAAAAAACTTAAAGTACTAGCAATGGGTGCTGACACCTTCACTGAACAAAATCCTCTCCCGGCTGTCCCCAAAGAGCTATCTTTAATCACCAAGCAATTATGGTCTGGGAAGTCCTACCTCAATGAAAACTTCACCTTAAAAAATCTCAAACAAGCTAGAAATCAAGACCCCTTTGGTATCATTCACCTAGCTACCCATGGTGAATTCAAACCCGGTGAACCTAGTAACTCTTATATTCAACTTTGGGAACAAAAGCTATCTTTAGATAGTTTGCGAACTCTGGATTGGAATAATCCCTCTGTAGAATTATTAGTTTTGTCTGCTTGTCGCACCGCCTTGGGAAGTCGGGAAGCAGAATTAGGTTTTGCTGGCCTTGCGGTGCAAGCTGGGGTAAAATCTGCCTTGGGTAGCCTCTGGACGGTCAGTGATGATGGGACTTTGGGTTTAATGAGTAGTTTTTACCAACAACTCAAAACTGCACCTATTAAAGCTGAGGCATTGCGTCAGGCACAACTGACAATGTTACGGGGAGAAGTGTATTTAGAAGATGGGCAACTCGTTAGTGGCGATCGCCGAATAGCTTTACCTGATGCTTTGGCAGATTTGGGTGACCAAGATTTAACTCATCCCTATTACTGGAGTGGTTTCACTATGATTGGTAACCCTTGGTAGCGAAGTTTGTAGATTCAGTTCTACAAACCATTGCTAATTAAAATGAGCTATTTTCCTTAACTTTAAACTTCAATAAAATAAATGGGGAACAAACAAACTTGAATCTTGAGTGATAATACTTCTATCTTCGCGAATACCAATTCCTGCTGCTTCTTCGCCAACAATCCAAGAGCCAATTACTGGGTAATAATTAGTAAAGTTAGGTAAAGGGTAATAATCTTGAAAGATTAAAGTTTCTTGAGGAGTTGTATTAGGCATCTGACGATAACCTTCGTTGCGATAAATAGTAATGTTTTCCCCTTCACGAGAAAAAAGAGGCTTACTAATATAAGGCGGTTCTAAATGGGCAGAATCAAAATAACTTGGTAGGAGATATTTATGGTTAGGAAACATCTCCCAAAGTAAGGGTAAAATACCTTTATTGCTAAGAATCATCTTCCAAGGAGGTTCAAAAATGCTTTGGGGTTCTTTGAGGAGATATTGACCAAAATCTTCCTGAATCATCCACTCCCAAGGATAAAGTTTAAAAAGCAACTCGATTGGTTGGTTTTGTAAGTCACAAAATTTCTCTGTTTCGGCATCCCAACCAATCTCATCAATAAAGATATGCTGAGTTTTAAACTGGGCTTGAATTGCCAAGTCTCTGAGATATTCCACCGTCCCCACATCTTCATCTGTATTGGCTTCACAAGCGAAGTAAAAGGTTTTTTCCCTAGTAGGATGTAAACTTTCAAACTGGGCTAATAGTTTTTCATGTAGAGAATTAAACTGGTCTGCTTCAGGAAACATTTCTTCTAACCAAGCCCATTGCACTACACTCGATTCTAATAAGGCTGTGGGTGTATCGGCATTATATTCTAATAGTTTGGGAGGATGTTTACCATCATAAGCCAAATCAAAACGCCCATACAAACTTCTATCTTTTCTTTGCCAAGATTGTTGACATAATTGAGCAAATTGCGGAGGAATATCTAATTGAGAAAATAGGCTTTTGGCGATTACTCTCTCTACTAATTCTAAACACATTTGCTGGAGAGTTTCTGTTGCTTCTTCTAATTCATCTATTTCTGCGGCAGTAAAGCAATAACAAACTCCTTCATGCCAATAAGTTCCTTCAATATCATAAAAAGAAAAACCTACTTCTTCACACTTTTGCTGCCAATTTAAACGACGCTCAACTAAACGGCGTTCCATAACTTCCAAACCTACACTTATAAAATGTTCAATTGATATTAACTTTTGCCCCCACCCTTAGCTTTGCCCGTTGAACCAAAGCCGCCTCGTGAGGATTTTTTCCCTGAGGTATTAGACTTCGCAGACCCAGTTTGTGTCTGCACTGTTTTAAGCGATCGCGCGGAATTCTTGGGGCCGGTTTTCTGAATTGGTACAGTATTAGGAACAGCTTTGGCTTTACTACTACCCTTCGGTAAGTAATGCAATCTTCGGTTAATATAAAGATAGCGAGGCCCCGAATAATAGGTTGCACCAGTTGAAGAATTACTAGCCCCTGAATATTTGTAAAACTGTTCACACTCCTCAAAATAACCCCAGTCTTTTTGACAGTCTTGCTTGGTGCGATAGACGTTACGAGAATAAGTTCCTTGGTTAGCTTGACAAGCCACTAGAGAAACTGAGGCAATCCAAACTAAGGTAATAATTTTACTTCTCTTATTATATTTCATAGGTTTATAAAGTTTGAGTAGCTTTTAATTGTTTCTTAATACTAGCCAAATTTCTAGGTGAAATTCTCCCCATTTTTCTGATCTTCCTGCTTAATGCTAGATGACCATTAATTGCGATCGCCGACAATTCCTTAACTCCATATTGCTCCTATTTAATGGTGGGCAAATCTTGACTATAATTTTAATCAACAAATAGACTATTTTTTGCCCACCCTACTTGGAAATTCACTTTGCGTAGGGAGATTTTTCGCTAATATCTTCCTGGCTAATTGCTTCTTAATTAGCATCCCTAAAACTTGCATTGCTTGCTCAATACGTTCTGACCAAGGTAAGGCACAATTGAGCCGCAAACAGTTGCTGTAGCTACCTGAAGGGGAAAAAATTACTCCAGGTGCAATGCTAATTTTTTCTTGCAATGCTTCCTGGTAAAGTTCCATAACCTCAAACTCTGGGGGCAATTCAAGCCACAAAACATGACCTCCTTGGGGACGAGTAACGCGGGTTTCCCCAGGGAAATGTTGACAAATTGCTTGGGTTATATGATTCATTTGCAACTGATAGGTGCGACGTAGTTGGCGGAGATGGCGTTCATAACCTCCATTGCTCAGAAATGCTGCTACAGTAAGTTGAGGTGCAACGGCTGTAGTCATGTTGATAACTAACTTAGACTGCTCTATCCTGCCTTGATAAAGCCCTGGTATACACCAACCAACCCGCAACCCAGAAGAGAGGGTTTTGCTGACGGAACCGCAGTAAAGAACTCGGCATTGGGTGTCAAAGGCTTTGATGGCTTTGGGTCGCACTTTGCCGAAATAAAGTTCTCCATAAACATCATCTTCTACCAAAGGGCGATCGTAGCGGTTGAGGAGTGCTACTAGTTCCTGCTTATGGCGATCGCTCATAGTATGACCGAGAGGATTGCTGAAGTTGGAAACGACAATGCAGGCAGCTATTTGTTTTTTCACTAATGCTGCTTCTAAATGGGCCAAAGAAATACCTTCACGGGGATGAGTTGGTAGTTCCAAAGCCTTGAGATGTAATGCTTCTAAGGCTTCAAGTATGCCATAATAACAAGGAGATTCAATAGCTACAGTGTCCCCTGGTTGGGTGACAGCTTTGAGGGAAAGATAAACAGCCTCGCTAGCACCGTTAGTAATGACAATTTGCTCAGGAGTTAAAGAACAACCTGCATCTATCAGCCGCTTAGCTATTTCGCGCCGTAGGGTAGCACAACCAGGAGGAACATGGTAAGCATGGACTAATTCTGGTTCAGCACGAATCACTTTAGCCATTAGTCGGTTCAATGCCTTGGTGGGAAACAGTTCCGGGTCTGGCACTGCTGCCCCTAACTTTAAAGTTTGGTGATTGCGGATGTCGCTATGTACCTGGAAAGCTAAGGAATTATCAAGGGGTAAAATTTTGAAGCAAGGGGCAGAAGGATTAGGTTCGTGGGGAGACAGCGAGGGGTTTGGTTTGACGTAATAACCAGATTGAGGACGGGCGGCGATCACTCCCCCATCTTCAAGCAAACGGTAAGCTTCTAAGACTGTGGAAATGCTTACTCCTAGCTGCTGACGAAGCTTGCGAACAGAAGGAAGGCGATCCCCCGGTTGTAAAGTGCCTTCGTTGATTAAAGTCTGAATACTATCAGCTACCTGTTCATAAAGTTTACGCCCTAAAGTTTTGTCAGGAAGAAGAAGTTTCATCGGTTATTTATTATGGGGGTACAGTTAAAGCAATAAAGCTCCAGTACAGTTACTAAAAGAGCAACTGTACTGGTGATAATTTAACATTATTGACTCTGATAAGTAGTAGAAAAGTTTTAGATAATTGAATTAAAGATAGACAATCAACAATGAGAGGGTGATGATGTTAAAAACCAAAAATCGCGTCTTACCAAACACAAAGCTTCAAGAATCTACTCAGTCAAGCCGCAATTATCTTAATTTGCCACGGAAGTTTGCTCGTTTTTGTGTTTATTATGGAAAGTATGTTTCTCATTCTTTGGATGAGTAATACTAAATCCGTGCTTATATAGCACAGGTTATTTGTGAGGGTGGGGAGTAGGGAGTGGGGAGAGGGGAATAGTAATATAAATGACAAATGCTCAATATTTATCTGCAAGCCAAACTCAAGGAGAAACCATAGCAGCGATCGCAACGGCAGTAGTTCCTAGTCAGGGTAGTATTGGTATTGTTCGTTTATCAGGGGCAACAGCTTTAGAGATTGGGAAAAAGATTTTTTTTGCCCCAGGAAAGCAGCAATGGGCAAGTCATCGTCTCCTCTATGGTTATGTTCGCCATCCCCATAGCCAAGAAACCATTGACGAAGCTTTACTTGCTATTATGCAAGCACCTCGCTCTTTTACTCGTGAGGATGTCATTGAATTTCACTGTCATGGAGGGATTATTCCAGTACAGCAAGTATTACAATTATGCTTGGAAGCTGGGGCAAGACTGGCTCAACCGGGAGAATTTACCCTCAGAGCCTTCCTGAATGGTAGAGTTGATTTAACCCAAGCAGAGGGCATTGCTGACCTAGTTGGGGCAAAATCTCCTCAAGCAGCAAAGATTGCTTTAGCCGGGTTGCAAGGTAAACTGGCTCAACCAATTCAGAATTTACGGAGTCAGTGCCTGGATGTTTTGGCAGAAGTGGAAGCGAGGATTGACTTTGAAGATGACTTGCCTCCTTTAAATGAAGAAGAAGTAGTTGCCAGCTTGCAAAGAGTGTTAGAAAAGGTGAAAAGCATCCTCGCTACTTCCCAGCGAGGAGAATTACTTCGCAGTGGCTTAAAAGTTGCTATTGTTGGTCAACCTAATGTAGGAAAATCTAGTTTATTAAATGCTTGGAGTAGAAGCGATCGCGCCATAGTTACTCCCTTACCTGGCACTACCCGCGATGTGGTAGAGTCTCAGTTAGTGGTGGGGGGCATACCTATCCAAGTTTTGGACACAGCAGGAATTCGTGATACAACCGACACTGTAGAACAAATTGGGGTGGAGAGATCCCGTCAAGCAGCACAGAATGCTGATTTAATCTTACTTACCATTGATGCACAAGCAGGTTGGCGAATAGAAGATGAAGCAATATACCAACCAGTGCAGAATTTACCTGTCATTTTGGTAATTAATAAAACTGACTTAGCTGCTTGCAATCAAGTTGATTATCCTTCCTCAATTAAAATCGTAGTTAATACCACCGCAGCCCATAACCAAGGTATTGAAGATTTAGAAACAGCAATTCTCCAATCTATCCAAACTGAAAATATCGCTGCCGCCGATACAGATTTAGCTATTAATCAGCGTCAAGCTGCTGCCTTAATTCGTACTAAACTAGCTTTGGAACAAGTTCAAACAACTATTGACGACAGACTCCCCTTAGATTTTTGGACTATCGATCTTAGAAGTGCAATCCAAGCTTTAGGGGAAATAACCGGAGAAGAAGTAACAGAATCAGTATTAGAAAGGATTTTTAGCCGTTTTTGTATCGGTAAGTAAATTAAACTCTTTAGAATAGGTAATAGATAAAGAATGCACTGTTCCCTTATTTCAGCTTAACGGAAATTATCAGGATTCAAAGTACGGCCAGGAGAAGACTCTTGGGAAGTGCCAGGACGTAACATTGTACCTGTACCGCCATCGTTGTAATCTAGATAAGGCTTAAGGTTAATGCCTCTACTGCCTGCATTGTTGTTACCCCCCAAAGTAGATAAATCTACACCAAGAAGATCCCCGACAGGGTTCAACCAATCGTTATTACCATTTCCTGTATAGGTATTCACTCCTTGGGTTGACTGGCCGCTATCAGCAACCGTAAGGTTTTCAAAAACCAAATCCCGCACTACTTCAGGATTTTTGCCAGGAGGTACGGTTAAGACAATGCGACAATCTGGTTCTACTTCTGTGGTGATACAAAGAACATCATAGTTGTTTTCTACCCCTGTGGTTAACTCCACTAAACCATCAGGGCGGTAAGACTCCAAACGACTGGTAATTGCTTCGCAGCGTTTTTGAGGACTCCAACCCCCTCCCATTTGGGCAGGAATAGCCCAAGAATAGGATTCTCCGGGTTGACTTTCAGGGTTATACATAACTGTATACTGCCCCTGGTAAACTTCACAGGTAAAACGAACCCCAGTTGTATTGCTTCCGGATTCCGTCGTTTGAGGATCAGTGTCAATAACCACATCAGGAGGGGCTTGACTAAGAAGCATTTCTGCACCTGTACTACCACTTAAAAAAGCAATGCCACCAACAGAGAAAGTAATGGCTTTTAAGCTAAGGAGAAATATTTTTTTTGTTTTAGATATTAATAGCAACATAGGAATTATTTTTTTAGTGAAAAGATTAACTTGTAAGTTCGACTAACTAAAAACAATGGCAATCTCTGGTTTGATCAAATCAAGCCTTAAAATCTCCAAGACTTTTTTTACTCTGAATTGTTCCTTTCTAGATTGGTTTTTTCGATTGCTCAGTAGATACTTAGCGACTAAAAGCGACACTATTCGGGAATCACTCTCCAAAAAGAAGTCTATCGATAGGTATAAATTCTTACCCTTTACAGAAAATTTAATTAAGAATAGGACAGTTACTTAAACAATCAAGATACCTGTAAATGAAAAATTTGACTGTCACCAACACAGCAGATAAAGGAAAAGGTTCTCTGCGAGAGACAATCAACAACGCTAAATCAGGAGATACAATTATATTTGCTTCTAGTTTGGCTAACAAAACAATTGAGATTGGCAGGCTTAGGTTTAATATTGATAAGGATCTAATCATAGATGGAAGCAATGCCCCTGGCTTAACTATTAGTGGTGGGAAAAAGAATCAAATATTTCGTTTGCAAGGAAATAACAGAGAATTTAACCTGCGTAATGTTTCCTTGGTTGATGGCTTTGCTAATGGCCCTGGGGCCGCTATTTGGGCCTCTAATTCTCAAGCCAAAATAGAAGTAGAAAATGTTGTTTTTGCTAACAATGTTTCCCGTGTAGGAAGTGCTATTTGGGCTAAGGATGGGGCTAAAGTTACGGTAATTGATAGTCAATTTAATGGTAACAAAGCTACCAAGACAGCCTCTGATATTGCAGCAGGAGCGATCGCAGTTTTTGATAAAAGTGAACTGGTGGTTGAAGGTAGCAAGTTTGTTAACAATCAAGGAGATGCTGGAGGGGCGATTAGTACTGTCTTTACGGAAGTAACAATTGAAGACTCTCAGTTTATTAATAACAAAAGTAGAAGATTTAGTGGTGCAGTTAATATTGATGGGGCTAGTATTCCTAAGCAAGGGCGCTATAACCCAAGCAAGCGAAGCGGAGATGGAGAAAAAGGGACTATTGTCCTAAACAATAACTTATTTGAGAGGAACCAGGCTACAGGCTCTGGCGGCGGTTTAACAGTTTGGGGTTACGATCAAGATTTGGTTTTAATTAATAACAATACAATTGTTAATAACAAAGTCTATAAGAGTTCTAGCGGGGAAGCAAGAGGAGGAGGATTACGGGTAACCGGTTTTGTTACTATCAAAAACTCCACCATTGCTAATAATGAGTCGGAGCAAAATGGTGGGGGTTTATGGTATCAAGGAGAAGTTCCCATCAAAGTCATTAACAGCAAATTTGATGGCAATAAAGCGCAGCAATTCGGTGGAGCTATTTATAACGGACAATGGGGTAGCGAAACTACCATTGAAGATACAGAATTTACAGGAAACTGGGCAGGGCAAGAAGCAGGAGCTATTTATACAGTAAAGAATCAACCTATTACCATTGAAGATTCTATTTTTGAGGATAATGAAGCCAGCATAGCTGCCACGAAAAACTCGAACTATGAAGTTATCCGGAAAGCTAGCGATAAGTTTTTGCTAACAGAAGAAAATATTCTTTATCAAAGCGATCGCCGAGAAGATAAATTTACTGGAGGGGAGGGGGATGATTTTCTTATAGGAAGTGGTGGCAATGATACCTTGCTTGGGCAGGGAGGTAACGACACCCTCAAAGGAGATAGCGGTAAAAATATTCTCAATGGCGGCTCAGGTAATGATCGCTTCATCGGTGGTACAGGAGAAGATATCTTTATTGGAGGTTCAGGCGCTGACAAGTATATCCTTGGTGATCGTGGGGGTAGTTTTTACAGCAAGACTCGTAACCAAGATCAAGCTGTTATTAGGGATTTCGATCTCGATGAAGATACCATTCAACTCAGTGGCAAGCCTTCTGATTACAGTTTAGGCTCTATTACTGTAGGTAAGCACTCAGGTACAGGGATTTTCGGTAAAAATCTCATTGCTGTGGTAGCAGATGTAGCCCCCAAAGATTTTAATCTCAAAGCTGATTATGTTGATTATGTTTAGGACTAGAGAATGAAGCGATCGCCCCAGTCTTAAACTATAAGAAATACTTAGTATCAAAAGTCAGTATAAGAAAAGACTCTTCACTGACTTTTTTTTGCTTCTTAGTTTTCTGATGTCTTATGATCTTCTACCTATCTTGGCAGAAGAGATGATTACAGACCTTAGCCTAGAGGAAAACAAAATTTGTGTTATAATAATCTCAGCAGATAAAATTCAATCTCAACTAAAAAAAATATTCTTTCGGAGCGGGGTAGGGAGCTTTCTTAAAACGGGCATGGAAGGCAAACATCTACCCTGAGAACTTTTAGCCAGAATTACTCAATAGATATCTCCGGGAATCAAAAACCAAATCAATTCTTACCACCGTAGCCTAACGGCAATCATAAGCGCTAACCCTCTTTTCCACCAGATATCTAACAATTCATCACTCAATTTAGCAACGCCAATTATAATTTTTTTGTCATCTCAGTAACAAACTCCAATTCTTAGCGCATACTTAAGCAACATTGTTTCATTTTTGCTAGAAATTTTAGTAGTAACTTAGTCGTGGCAACCAAATCTCTATCTTCATTAATTCCTTGGATTAAGTCTCTATGCTTAGGCATAGCCTTCACCTCGTTTACCTTTCCTACTTTTGCTCAACCGATTACTACAGCAGAAGATGGTACGGGAACAATCATTAATATTGAAGGTAATTTGATCACCATCCAAGGTGGCTCTCTTTCCGGAGATGGACAAAACTTATTTCACAGTTTTCAAACTTTTGGGCTTAGTGCCGAACAGATTGCCAATTTCCTCACTAATCCTCAAATTAATAATATCTTGGGTCGGGTTGTTGGGGGTGATCCTTCTTTAATTAACGGTTTAATTCAGGTTATGGGGGGCGACTCTAACTTATATTTGATGAATCCAGCCGGAATAGTTTTTGGTGCAGGGGCAAGTTTGAATGTACCTGGAGACTTTACCGCTACTACGGCAACGGGTATTGGTTTTGGTGATCATGGCTGGTTTAACACTTTCGGCAGCACTGATTACAGTAGTTTAATTGGCAATCCTGGGGATTTTGCTTTTGATTTAGCCCAACCTGGAACCATTATTAATGGTGGGGATTTGAGAGTTAGTGAAGGCAATAATATTACCCTTTTGGGTAACAATGCCCTTAACACCGGAACCATAACTGCACCGGAAGGCACTATTACCATTGCGGCTGTACCAGGAACAAGTCGCATCCGCATTTCTCAACCAGGACAGTTATTAAGCTTAGAAATTGAACCACCCAGAGATACTAACGGGGCTGTTATTCCCTTCACTCCTTTAGATTTGCCAGGATTATTAGCGACAACTCCGACTAACTTCGCTACAGGGTTGACGGTTAATGGAGATGGACAGGTTATTCTGCAAGGTATTAATGTTGCTGATGCTAGTACAAAAGAAACAACCATTGTTTTTGGGCAGCTTAATGCAGCCTCGGCAACAGGGCAAGGTGGGGAAATCAACTTGTTGGGGCAGCAAGTAGGAACTATTGATGCAGAGATTGATGCTTCAGGAAGTGAAGGTGGTGGGCAAATACGCATTGGTGGAGATTATCAAGGTAAAGGGACAATCCCTAATGCTCAACAAACCTTTGTTAATCAAAATACTAACATCCTTGCGGATGGAACACAAACGGGAAACGGGGGGCGTATTATTGTCTGGGGGGATGATAATACCCAATTTTGGGGAAACATTAGCGCCACTGGAGGAATGCAAAGTGGTGATGGTGGATTTGTTGAAGTTAGTGGCAGAAAAAATCTTCTTTTTCAAGGTACAGTAGATACTTCAGCAGAATTTGGAGAGAATGGCACTTTATTATTAGATCCTACAGATATTAACATTGTTGCGGGAGCAACTAACCCAGGTAACGCTGGGGATGGGATTTGGGCTTTTGCAGAAGATGCCATGGGAACTCAAAGTATTGGTGCGGATGCCATTGCAACTCTCCTCAATAGCAATGACCTTATTTTACAAGCTACCAATGATATTAATGTTGATAGTTCCGTTAACTATACAGGCCCAACTAATCGGGCTTTAACTTTAGAAGCTGGTAACTCAATTATCTTTGCTAACAGTGCCATCATTGCATCTACATTAGCAGCTTTGGATGTTACTCTTGATGCTGGGACAGGAGAGATTTCTTTAGGTACAAGTGCTAGGGTGAGTTCTAACGGGGGTAACATCACCTTAGATAGCGACAACACTATCGATACTAGTAATGGTATACTCCTCAGTAATTCTCGTACTGGCGGTGGTAATATTCTACTTAATGCAGTTGGCAATATTGATGCAGGTACTATTCTAAGTACAGCTAGTGTTTCTGGGCAATCTGGTTCCATCACCTTAAATAGCACTGGAGGAAGCATTAACGCTTCAGGAAGGATTGATGCTTCTTCTCTTGATACAGCAGATGCTAATAATATTACTATAACTGCTAACAATGATGTAAATATATTATTAGGATCAGCCTTTGTTGATAGTTCCGCGAATGGATCTGGTGCAGCAGGCAATGCAGGAAATGTTGCAATTAGGAGTCGAACCGGGCAAATTGATACATTGGAATTAGTGCTGAGTCTTTACGGGATAATAGTTCAGGAGGCGATGTTACCCTTACTGCGGCTTTTGGTATTACGACAACAAATATCTTCTCCTCAACAGACTCAGATACTTCTGCTGGGCAAGGAGGGGCTGTTGCCTTAAGTACAACCAATGGTAGCATTAACTTAACATCAATAATATCTCGTTCCCGCTCTAGACCCGGGAATGCCAGGGATGGTGGTTCAGTTACAGCAGTAGCTAATAATGGTGATGTTAATATTAGTAGTATCCTTTCAGGTTCTTATACACCAACATCTTCAACAGGAACTTCTGGTGACGGTGGTTCAATTCGCTTACAAAGTGGCAGAGAGATTAGCATTGCCAATAGAATAGACTCATCATCCTTTGCTGCTACTAATGCTGGGACTGGCGGAGAAATTATTCTCCAAGCTCCTGATAGAATTACTGTTCAGGAAGTTAATACTATTATAAATGATGTCGATCCTGCGGTTAGGGCTTCAGTCACTTCCAACTATGGCGATATCAGCTTAACAGCCGATGAAATTGACTTCACTGGGGGCAATAATCAAGTTATTGGCGAAGGTGCAATCACCTTGCAAACTTTTAATGCTACTCAAGCAATTGCTGTCGGCAATGCCGCAGACACAGCAGCTTTAGACATAACCCAGCAAGACTTAGATGCTTTAGCCACTGGTTTTAGTTCCATCACCATCGGTAGGGATAATGGTAGCGGCACTTTAACTGTCCCCGGAGATATTGAATTTTCTGACCCTATTACCCTGCGATCGCCCTTGGGTACAATCAATACCACAGGTACAACTCTATCAGGTACAGACGATGCCACCATTAACCTAGAAGCAAATCAAATACTACTGGGTAATTTGGTTAATCCTGGTCGCGATATTTCCCTAACTAGCAACGATGCTATTAACATCAACACTAGCACCGTTGATAGTAGTTCTGCCAATGGGGGAGGTGATATTAATATTAATACTGTTAATGATATTACCGTTGGTGATCTTAACTCTAGTGGCGGTGTGGATGCAGGAGGAAACATCAACCTAACCAGTAGCAATGGGGGGATTACTACAGGCAATCTCACCTCTTCCGGAAATAGCGCAGGGGGAGATATTAATGTTAGAGCTAGCACTCAAATCACCACCCAAGCAATCGACTCTAGTAGCAATTCTGGTAAAGGAGGAGACGTTCTTCTCGATCCTAGTGGCGACATTCAAGTTGGTTCCATCAATACCCAAGGAGGCACTGTAGGAGGTTCTGTAGATATTACTACAGAAAGCAACTTCCGAGCCACAGATACCTTTACGGCTAATGGTTTGCCCACAAGTATTTTCAGCTATGGCCCCACCCAAAGCGGAGATATTACCATTCGCCATGGTGGTGACGGTGTTGTACCTTTTGTGGTGGGAGATGCGATAACCAATGGCACAGCAGGGGCTATATCTAGTGGGGACTTTGCCATACTTCCGCCCCAGTCTTACCTCTTTACCCAGCAACGGGGTAACATCCAAATTATTAGTACCGATGCCCCTAATCAAAATCCTCCAAATCTGGATCTTGCTGCTATCGACTCTTTGATTAGGAATCTGTTTGGTTTTGATCCTAATCTGCGTTCCTTAGAAGGAGTAGTAATTAACTTTCCCTTGGAAAAAGGTAAAATTCTGAATCTTCCCATTGAAAACACAGTCACAGAATTAGAATCTCAATTAACCGAGGAGTTTGAGCAACATCTGGGTTTAAGTGGTACTTCTACCCTGAATTTAGAAAAGATTCAAGCTACCCTCAAAGAAATTGCCGCAACTACCAAAAGTCAACCCGCCGTTATATACGTTTTTTTTGCCCCAGTACATTAGCCTCAACAGGCAGTAAGCAATTCACCAATCAATTAGAACTAATTTTGGTCACTGCTTCCGGGCAACCCATTCGTAAACAAGTGAGTATTCCTCAAAAAGAAGTTTTGCGAGTAGCCAATGAATTACGAAGTAGCATAACCAATTTTAATCGACCGAAAGGTTATCAGATTCCTGCCCAAAAAATGTATAACTGGTTAATTACTCCCTTAGAAGCAGACTTACAAGCGCAAGGACTGGATCATCTTGTGTTCATTATGCCAACCAACCTGCGTTCTATCCCCTTGGCAGCCCTCCATGATGGTCAAAATTTTGTGATCGAGAAGTATGGGGTTAGTTTAATGCCTAGTCTTTCTTTAACAGACAGTCGCTATAGAGATATTAGTAATGCTAATGTTTTGGCTATGGGGGCAGCAGAATTCACCAATGCTCAACCCCTCCCAGCGGTTCCTGTAGAATTAAAAGCGATCGCCGGAAATTTATGGCCAGGGGATTTTTTTCTTAACCAAGATTTTACCCTCAAAAGTATGCAAACTGCCCGCCATCGCAAACAGTATGGCATTGTCCATTTAGCAACCCACGGCGAATTTAAACCGGGAGAGTTGAAAAATTCCTACATTCAATTATGGGATAGGAAACTCTCCCTTGCTCAATTATCTAGCTTGGAATTACATAAACCTCCCCTTAACTTGCTAGTTTTAAGTGCCTGTAACACTGCTTTAGGAGATGCTCAGTCTGAATTGGGTTTTGCTGGTTTAGCGGTTTTAGCTGGGGTGAAATCTGCCCTTGGCAGCCTCTGGTATGTTAGTGATGAAGGTACTGTAGCTTTGATGACAAATTTCTATGGTCAACTGCGGAATACCTCAGTTAAAGTAGAAGCCTTGCGCCAAGCCCAGTTGGCGATGGTGCGGGGAGAATCGAGAATAGTTAATGGGCAAATCACAACCCCTCAAGGTAATTTTTCCCTGCCCCTAGAGTTAGCCAAGATGGGAGATACAGATTTAACTCATCCTTACTATTGGAGTTCATTTACTTTAATTGGTAGCCCTTGGTAATCATCTTGTGGGCATCACTGTTGAAACGGTTCTTGCCCAATTCCTAATTGCTTCTTAGTTCGCTTAAGCTCTTTCCAAAGTCCCTTAATTTTTTTATAAGACTCTTCTGGGGAAATTTTCCCCCCTGTTTCTAAGTTACAAATTACATTCACTTGTTGAGAAAACTCTTGTAAATTAGCGTTGAATACTAAATTTTCTGGCTTTACTTGACCGTAATAACGACTACGCGGATTGAAAAAATTATATTTATCTGTTCTTTTAGCCATACTAAAAATCTCCTTATTTAGTTTATATAAAAGTTCTGAATCTATTTTTTCGTGAAGAGAGTTAGTCTTATCAACCTTTATAACCTAATTGGGATCGCTATTTTGTGATCAAGGAGCAGACTAGCTGTAAGATAGCTACGGCAAAAGGAAAATTTCGGTAGGGAAGGAGCGAGAATTCAGATAATTCTTGCTTCTGGTTGAATAGTCTATCTACTATCATCTTAACCTGAGCTTAACCAAAAACCGCAATAAGTCCAGAGAGGGATATTAAATTAATAACATTAGAGCAAGTCGTGAAGAGGGATAATCATACAGATTGTCTGAAGCAGTGTTTATTTTATGTCACCAGCAAAAAAACTTTATGAAGGCAAAGCCAAAATCATTTACTCTACTGAAGAACCAGAAGTTTTGCTGACGTTTTTCAAAGATGATGCTACGGCCTTTAATGCCCAGAAAAAAGGACAAATTCGCGGCAAAGGCGAAGTTAACTGCTCTATCTCTGCGGCTTTGTTCAAATATCTCGAAGAAAAGGGCATTCCTACCCACTATATCGAACAAGTTTCTCCTTTAGAAATGCGAGTCCGGGCTGTAAAAATCATTCCAGTGGAAGTTGTAGTTAGGAACATTGCAGCAGGTAGTCTCTGTCAACAGACTGGATTGCCTTTAGGCAAAGTATTATTATCTCCCTTGGTAGAGTTTTATCTTAAAGACGATGCTCTAGGAGATCCTTTATTAACCAGAGATCGCTTGCTGCTTTTGGAACTAGCAACTCCTGAACAGCTAGAAGAACTTAAAACTATGGCTTTGGCAATTAATCAACATCTTCAAGAGTTCTTTCAAGGTTGTGACCTAACCTTAGTCGATTTCAAACTGGAATTTGGCTGGGATTCCCAGAACAAATTGCTATTAGCAGACGAAATTAGTCCAGATACTTGTCGTCTTTGGCAACAAGGCGAAAAAGATCCCCAAGCTAGGGTCATGGATAAAGATAGATTCCGCCGTGATCTTGGTCAAGTAGAATCTGCCTATCGCCAAGTTTGGGAGAGAGTCAAAAGTAGGAGTAATGTTGATGGCTAATAGTGGGCATGACAACTAATCCCAAACAATTTACCCTTAACAATTAACCCAATTAGTTTTATTCGGTGTGTGGCAGTGCAAAAAAAAGCTTTTAATTGTATGCGTTTATCTCTTTTAACAACCTTTCTCACAGCCTCAGCTATTCTTGGTCTTTTAGAACCGGCCAGAAGTCAGATTGAGGAAACAGCAATATCTCAAACAGAAACTGAATTACAGCAGGTTTCACCAACGCCAGATTTATTAGTAAGTTCCGATAACTTAGTGATAGAAACTGTAGATAAGCCAGAATTTTCTACCACAGGAACACAAGTAGAAACAAATTCAATTAACCCAGAAGTTTTACTCAGTAATTTATCTGTAGGAGAACAGTCGGGGCAAATTAACCTACCTCTGATTGCTCAGCAAGACACCACTGAAACCGAGAATAATCAAGATGATCCTACTGAAGCAGAAGAAGCACGGGTTTTAGTAGGAGAAGTACTGGTTGTAGGTGCAGAAGGCATAACCGTTACTGATGATAATGGGCAACAAGTCCCTCTCGAAAATCTAGTTTACGATAATATCAGCACCAAACCAGGTCGAACCACAACTCGCTCTAAACTTCAAGAAGACCTCAACGCTGTTTATGCTACTGGTTACTTTGCTAACGCGACAGTAGTTCCTGAAGATACACCTTTAGGGGTAAGAATTGTCTTCAACGTTGAACCAAATCCTGTATTAAATAATATAGCTGTCCAAACCCTTCCTGATGATGCCCAAACCCAAGTATTGACTCAAGATGTAGTTAATGATATCTTCGGCGAACAATACGGTTCTATCCTCAATCTGCGGGAATTACAGGATAATATTGAAGAACTCAACGAATGGTATAGAGAACAGGGTTATGAACTTGCCCAAGTAATCGGCACTTCTGATATAAGTAGCAATGGTTTACTTACCTTGAGAGTTGCAGAAGGGGTAATTGAAGATGTCCAGGTCAGATTTTTTAATGAAGAAGGGGAAGAAGTTGACGGACGAACCCGCGACTTCATTGTGACGCGAGAAGTTGAACTGAAAGCAGGGGATGTATTTAACCGGGAAACCGCCTTAAGAGACTTACAAAGAGTCTTTGGTTTGGGTTTATTCGATAACCCCCGTTTTACCCCCCAACCGGGAGAAGACCCCAGTAAAGTAGTGCTGAACGTCGATGTGGTAGAAAGAAGCACAGGTTCTATTGCGGCTGGGGCTGGTCTTAGTTCCGCTAGTGGTTTATTTGGTACTGTAAGTTATCAACAACAAAACCTGGGGGGAAATAACCAAACCGTTGGCGCAGAACTCCAATTGGGTACAAGGGAATTTCTTTTTGATCTCCGCTTCACCGATCCTTGGATCGCCACTGACCCTTACCGTACTTCCTACACTGTCAATGCTTTTCGCCGCAGATCAATTTCCCTAATCTTCGATGGGGGAGAAACTGAAGTCGATTTAGCCAATGGCGATACCCCACGGGTCTTACGTACAGGTGGCGGTATTACCTTCTCTCGTCCTTTAGAACCTAATCCTTTCAGGAGATCGGATTGGCGACTTTCGGCAGGATTCCAATACCAGCGGGTCAATATTCGGGATGCTGACGGAGAAACAACTCCCTTAGATGAATTGGGTAATGATCTGAGTTTTAGCGGTTCTGGTCAGGATGACTTATTTAGCTTCCGTTTGGGGGCTGTAAGGGATTTACGAGATAGTCCTTTGCAACCGACTCAAGGTTCCTTACTGCGTTTAGGAATGGATCAAACCGTACCCATCGGTGAAGGAAGCATTTTCTTTAACCGGGTTAGGGCTAGCTACAGCTACTATATCCCCGTAAATTACACCAATTTTAGCGAAGGAGCCGAAGCTCTAGCTTTCAATATTCAAGGGGGTACAATCCTGGGAGACGTACCACCCTACGAAGCCTTTGCCATGGGGGGGACAGACTCTGTTCGTGGTTATGAAGCAGGAGATGTGGGTAGCGGTCGTAGTTATCTTCAAGCCACAGCGGAATATCGTTTCCCGGTCTTTTCTGTCATCGGCGGTGCGTTATTCGTTGATGTCGCCAGTGACTTAGGTACAGGGGATAATGTCCTAGGTAACCCAGCAGGAGTAAGGGATAAGCCAGGTAGTGGTATTGGTTATGGTCTTGGGGTTCGTATCCAATCTCCCTTGGGACCAATCAGAATTGACTATGGCCTTAACGACCAAGGAGACAGTCGTATTCACTTTGGCATTGGAGAAAGATTTTAATCAATGAGCAATGATCAGTAGGGGCAACCCGTTTTCAAAGTATTATCAATTAACCAAAATCTTGATTGGGTTGCCCACCTCAGCGCATGATTTTGAACAGGGACTTCTTACCTCATCTAATGAGAAAGCTTACGAATCATGATTTTTGAGTTGATAAATTGTGGATAATTTAGTATTAACAGAGCAAAGTGGTTTGCATTCCGCTTTTACCATTACGGGAGTAGGACTCCATTCTGGAGTTGAAACCCAAGTAAAAGTACTGCCAGCCCAACCAGGAGAAGGGCGTTATTTTGTGCGAGTAGATTTGCCAGAACAACCCATAATTCCTGCTCAAATTAACGCTGTAGGGGAAACGACCTTATCTACAGAACTAAAAAAAGAAAATGCCTCTGTAAGGACGGTAGAACATCTCCTAGCAGCCTTAGCTGCTAGTGGGGTAGAAAATGCTCGTATTGAAATCAACGGCCCTGAAGTGCCTCTTATGGATGGTTCAGCCAAGGTTTGGGTTGAGGCTATTGAAAAAGCTGGATCAACCCCCATCTCCCCATCTCCCCCTCTTTCTATTCTTTCTTCCTCCATTTGGGTTAGAGAAGGAGACGCTTTCGTGGCTGCCCTACCCTCTCCAGAAACCCGTTTTACCTACGGTATTGATTTTTCCCTCCCGGCCATTGGTAACCAGTGGCATAGTTGGCATCCGGCTTCAGAAAAATTTGCAGAGGCGATCGCTCCAGCCAGAACTTTTTGTTTGGCGCATCAAATTGAGCAATTACGGCAAATGGGCTTAATCAAAGGTGGTAGTTTAGATAATGCCCTCGTTTGTGATGAAAAAGGCTGGCTTAATCCTCCCTTGAGATTTGCAAATGAGCCAGCTCGTCATAAACTTTTAGACTTAGTGGGAGATTTAAGTTTGTTGGGGAGTTTTCCCCAAGCCCACTTCCTAGCTTATAAAGCTAGCCATAAACTGCATATTCAGTTGGGCAGAGAGCTTTTTGCCCTCCAGTCAAGACCGTTATAAACTACCACCTTTTTGAAAAGCCTATGTCCGCAATTGCTGATGTTAACCAATCAGATCATAAATCCGGCGAGGATGAGCAAAAACCAGTTATCAAAACAACTTTCAATGTCGAAGAAATTCGTCAATTATTACCTCACCGTTATCCTTTTGCTTTAGTGGATAGAATTATTGATTATGTCCCCGGAGAGAAAGCGGTAGGGATTAAAAATGTCACCATCAATGAGCCTTTTTTCCCTGGACATATTCCTGAACGTCCTTTAATGCCTGGGGTACTAATTGTTGAAGCAATGGCTCAAGTAGGTGGCATTGTTTTAATCCAATTACCTGATATGGCAGGGGGCTTTTTCGCCTTTGCTGGTATTGATAAAGTACGCTTCCGTCGCCCAGTTATTCCTGGAGATCAGTTAGTGATGACAGTGGAACTCTTATCTTTCAAACTGCGTCGTATCGGTAAGATGCGAGGACGCGCTCTAGTAGATGGTAATTTAGTTGCAGAAGGAGAATTGATGTTTTCCTTGATAGACTAAAAATAATTTAAGTCTTGCTGAATAAGAGCGCAAGCAAAGTATCAAATTGAGCTTTTTTGTTAACTTCTTTCTCTTATAAATAGAAAGTAATCTAGCAACCCTCACACGGGTTAAATTTTGCTTACCAAAATCCTTTATGCCCTTGCTTTATAATCATCGCGACTTGAAGACATTGATTCACCCCACTGCTGTCATTAATCCTCAAGCTCAATTGCATCCTACAGTTGAAGTAGGCCCCTATGCAATTATTAGCGAAGGGGTGACAATTGGCGCTAATACAAAAGTTGGACCCCATGTTATTCTTGAAGGCCCTGCTGAAATTGGCGAAGATAATAAGATTTTTCCTGGGGCAGCCATTGGTTTAGAACCCCAAGATTTGAAGTATCAGGGGGCCAAAAGTTGGGTCAAGATCGGCAACAAAAACAAAATTCGCGAATATGTCACCATCAACCGCGCTACAGGAGAAGGGGAAGTTACTCAAATTGGTAACAATAACCTTTTAATGGCCTATGTCCACGTAGCCCATAATTGTGTGTTAGGCAACAATGTCATCATCGCCAACAACGTTGCTTTAGCCGGTCACGTTCAAATCGAATCGAGAGCTATAATTGGTGGGGTATTAGGGGTTCATCAATTTGTCCATATCGGTCGCCTCGCTATGGTAGGAGGTATGAGTCGTATAGATAGAGATGTACCTCCTTATATGACTACAGAAGGTAATCCTGCTAGAGTTCGTTCCCTTAACTCCATTGGCTTAAAACGGGCTGGTTTGACCCCAGAAGAATTTAGTTCCCTGAAAAAAGCTTTCCGAGCTATTTATCGTTCTGGGCAGCCGATTAATCAAGCCCTAGAACAGTTAGATTTACTCCCGAATAACGAATATATCCAACACCTACGACGTTTTGTACAATTGTCCATCTCTCCCAAAAGAAGAGGTTTGATTCCCGGTAAGCTATGAGAACTAATTGCTCTTTTCCTACTACTCCCTACTCCCTACTCCCTACTCCCTACTCCCTGCTCCCTGTTAAAGTGACAATATGCGTATTTTTATTAGTACTGGTGAAGTTTCTGGTGACTTACAAGGTGCTTTGTTAGTAGAGGCCCTGAAACGTCAAGGAGAATTGTTAGGTGTTGAACTAGAAATTGCTGGTACAGGGGGGAAACGCATGGCAGAAGCCGGTTGTAACCTGATTGGTGATACAACTCAAATTAGTTCTTTGGGTATTTTAGAGGGCATACCTTTTGTTTTGGCAACTTGGCGAATGCAGGATCTTGTCAAAAAATATGTGCAGCACAATCCTCCCGATTTGTTGATTTTAATCGACTACCTTGATCCTAATTTAAGCATTGGTTCTTACATTCGTCGCCACTGGCCCCAAGTTCCCATAATTTATTACATTGCCCCACAAATGTGGGTTTGGTCACCTCTAACTCGGCAGAATAGCAAAATCTTAGAGATAACTGATCGATTGCTGGCTATCTTTCCAGGGGAGGCTACTTACTTTGCGAAACAAGGGTTATCTGTTGGCTGGGTAGGGCATCCTCTGTTAGATCGTATGGCGAAAGCACCTAATCGGGAAAACGCCCGCAGGTTATTAGGCATTGACCCCCAGAAAACAATTATCACCCTCTTACCAGCCTCTCGTAAACAAGAACTTACTTACTTACTTCCAGCAATTTTTGCTGCGGCACAACAACTCCAAGAAAAGTTGACTGAGGTAGAATTTTTAATTCCTCTTTCGGTAGAAAGTTTCGCTGAACCTATTGCTAAGGCGATCACAACCTACAATTTAGCAGCAACTATTGTAGAAAACAAAACTTTAGAAGCACTCGCGGCTGCGGATTTAGCTATTACTAAGAGTGGTACGGTTAACCTGGAATTAGCCTTGCTAAATGTACCTCAAGTAGTTGTTTACAAACTTAATCCTTTGACTATGTGGATTGCCAGGAAAGTATTTAAGTTTGATGTACCTTTTGTCTCTCCTGCTAACTTAGTATCTATGCAGTCTGTTGTACCAGAATTATTTCAAGAAGAAGCGAATCCTCAAAGAATTGTCCAAGAAGCAATGGATTTATTATTTAACCCCAAAAGAAGAGAAAAAACCATCGCTGACTATCAACAATTGCACCAAGATTTAGGGGAAGCAGGGGTTTGCGATCGCGCTGCTAAAGAAATACTTGAGTTTGATAAGAAGAAAGTGAAGTGAATAAGCTTTATTAATTCGATTCCACAATTCAGGTTGCTGCTTTAATGCCAATCAATTTTCTTAATATGTGTGTCAATTTCTTGTCTATGGGCAAAATTGATGTCTTGATAAATCTCTAGTCCTAGAGACTCTAACGGTTGAGGGGCAGGAACTTTCCAACGACGGCTTGTTCTAATATTTCCTGGGGCAACCTAATAGAGGGATAAATGGTTGTGTCCATTCCAGGGTTGGTAAAGATAGGGCTGGCAACCAATCACTACTGTATGAATCGTCCCAGGGAGATATGAGTACCATATGCAAAAAGCTAATTTTGTATCAACCCCATACCCGAAGCAAACTTAAGATAAAACCTGGTAACACCTCTTCACCAGATAACTCAGAAGGATTTTTTCGTACTTCGACTGCCAGCCCTGGTCGATAAATTTCCACTTGCCGATGTTGCGGGTCTAACAGCCAGCCTAACCTTGCCCCATTATCGATATACTCTCTCATTTTATCTTGCACAGATTTGAGGCTATCGGAACTAGAGCGTAACTCAACCACAAAATCGGGGCAAACATTAGCGAAAGTTCCTTTTTGCTCTGGGGTAAGCGCCTGCCAACGTTCTGGGCTAACCCAAGAGGCATCAGGGGCGCGAATTGCTCCATTTGGTAAAATGAAGCCAGTGGAAGAGTCAAATACTTCACCAGGTTCCCCTGCCTTACGCCACCATAAATACAACTCTCCAGAAAGGCTGGAGTTACGTTTTCCAGTTTGCCAGCCGGTTGGCGGATTCACAATCAACTCTCCTTGTGCAGTTCTTTCCATTCTCAAATCTCGGTTTGCTACTGTTAAGGCAACAAACTGTTCTGGGGTTACATATAAGCTAATCGTTTTCGGTAACTCAATCAGTAAAGTTTCAGTTTCCGGTCTAACAGGTATCTGTACCATCTCGCTCTAAAATCCCCTTGAATAGTTGCAATTTATTGAAAATTACGATCACAGAAGTTGACATCATACTAAATCCACTTCACGAAACGCCCTTATAAAACTCAGAAAAAAGTTCTCACTCTGCCTATTCCCTACTCCCTACTCCCTACTCCCTGCTCCCTTCTTAATATTAGAATAAGCCCCCTTAACCCCAGGGTTAACCCCACTTTGCCAGTTAGGATCACTAATAAGTTGCCAGGTTAAGTTAGCAGGTAAAGCAGTGGGATTCGGGGCATTGGCAAAACTAACATTAACTCGACTAACAGCAATAGGAATAATTTGTACTTGGGCTAATTCAAAAGTTTCCAAATCAAACAAAGCCCTACCAATTAAATTTTCTGCTTTAGGTAAAAGGGCTGGGTGAATAAAGTTACCTAAACTTTCAAACATAACTCCTTTTTTGCCGCGAGAAGATTCAACAATACGTACAGGTTTCCAAACGTGAGGCCCATGACCAAAAACGACATCGCCATCGTAATATTGAATAAATTCTACTCCTGTATTAACTAATTCCTGTTGAGTTTCTGTCGTCCAACTATGAATAGAGAGAATACGAATATCTGCATCAGCATCTCGTAGGGAACGTAAGACAGTCTTTTTGTCAGCCCGACAAGTAACGTAGGTACAATCTCCGTCGGCTAAAT
The DNA here is from genome assembly GCA_963793425.1 of uncultured cyanobacterium. Taxonomy (GTDB): domain Bacteria; phylum Cyanobacteriota; class Cyanobacteriia; order Cyanobacteriales; family CAWCAG01; genus CAWCAG01. The sequence goes on from CAWCAG010000007.1 coordinate 729,140, forward strand.
AAATGTTAGCAAAGGCAACTTTGATAGGGCGACCTTTAATATTCAAAGTTTTAACTTGTGCTTCTTTTTGAGTTCCCACACCATGCCAAAGCCATTCCGTACTGCTTTCTTGACTCAAAAATTCTAAATTGTCAGCCGAAACCTTTGCACCGTTTTCTCCATCTTCAGCATTAGGGCAATCCCTAGCATGGTTGTTAGCTAAACCAATGAGGTTAAAACCCCTTTGATACAAATCCACTATATTGTCGGGATGGGACATAAAAGCAAAAGAACTTGGTCCTAAAGCGGCCCAAAATTGATTACAACGAGTTCCTACGGTAGTTTCCCAATTAATAAAAGAGAGATCCCCCCGATAAGATTTGCCTGTGGGGTCGAAGGCATCAAGTTTTTGACCAAAACTAGCGGGTAAGGGCTGTTGATGAGTATCCGCCATTGCTGCGTCGCCGACTCCTCGAATATCCAAAAATTCAGTAGCTTCATCTTTATCTAAGGCGACTGGAGCTACTGAAGCATTGACATCACTTTGGTTGGCTTCTTCTCCTAGACTCACAGCAACAATAGGAGTTTCCGGTTCCGGTAGAGGAGTAGGAATAGCATTTGTGACATCTACTACATTTTCATCAGGAGACTCTTGGTTTACTTCTGAAGTGCTACATCCTGTAACACTAGCTAGCAAGCTGATAAAAAGTAAGCTAGCCGGCCAAAAGCGATTTACGTATATCATAATAAGAGTGTTTTTGCTTCTAGAAAAAGGTCTAAAGTTAATATGGAGAAGTACCTTTGGTAACTGATTAAGCCACGAAAACTAAAACAATATGGTAGTTTAGTGTCACAACAGGTTATATGTAAATGCACTTAATTACAGAGCTATTAATTTACTTCTGTAGAAAGTTTGTTCTTAAGCGGGATATTTTGTCGGAAACAATCTACTTGTTCACCATCGTAAAAAGCGCGATCGCTCTCTCTTCTAATGGTAAAAATAGGCAATTCTAATTTTTCTCCTACGGAACTTAGAGTTTTTGACATCCTTCAGACACCAATCTGGATTATTGATATTTCTCAAATGAGAATATTTTGGGCTAATCGAGCGGCTCAAAAGTTATGGCATACCTCTAGCTTAGAAGAGTTTGTTAACCTTGATTGGGGCAACTATATCCGTGCTGTTCAAGCCAATCTACAACAGTATTTAGCTAAGTTCCGGCAAGGGGATTGTGTAATCGCACAACAGAGGTTTGATAATTTTGATAAACCGATAACTTTGCCTTGTTTATCTTCTGGTATTGAATTAAATGCTGGACTAGGTATTGTGGTAGAAGTTGTGGCTAAGGCTTTACCACAGCTAAATACAGATACTTCTCTATTTTTAAATAGTAACAACAGTAATTTTTTTCTTTCAATAATTAGAAACATCACTGAACGTAAGGAAGCGGAAATTGCTTTGCAACAAAGTGAAGAGCGCTATCGGCTTCTCGCAGAAAATGCTACAGACATGATTTCTCGCCACCAACCTAGTGGAGCTTATGTTTATGCCTCTCCTGCTTGCCAAAGTTTGCTAGGATACGAACCAGAAGAATTAATTAATACTGATGCTTATGATCTATTTCATCCCGATGATATAAAAAATATTAGACGCTCTCATAAAACTATTCTCAAAAATTTAGTTACCGACACGGTTAGTTATCGAATGCGCCATAAAGCAGGTCACTATATTTGGCTAGAAAGTAAGTCCAAAGCAGTTCAAAATTCTCTGGGAAAAGTTAAAGAGATTATTGCTGTTTCTAGAGAAATTACAGAACGTAAAAGAGTAGAAAATGCTCTGCGAGAAACGGAAGCTAAGTATCGCAATATTTTTGAAAATATAACTCAAGGTATTTTTCAAACTACACCAGAAGGACGGTATATAAGTGCTAACCCCGCTTTAGCTAATATCTTAGGTTATGATTCGCCAGATGAACTAATTACTAGTATTAATGATATAGCCCAGCAGATTTATGTAGAGCCTCAACAGCGTTATAAATTATCTCAATTAGTAGAAAAGTACGGTTCTGTATCCGGTTATGAATATCAAGCTTATAAGCGAGATAGAAAGAAAATTTGGGTTGCTGAAAATGTTCGTGAAGTTCGCAACAAAGCAGGAAAATTACTTTGTTACGAAGGCAGTTTAGAAGATATTACTTCTCGCCGTCTCACAGAAGAAAAACTCGTTTATCAAGCTTTTCATGATAGTTTGACTGGCTTACCAAACCGCGCTTGGTTTATTAAACATCTAGAAAAAGTGATGCAGCAAGCTTCTCAAAAAGAGGATTGTAACTATGCTGTACTTTTTATTGATTTAGACCGCTTTAAGTTAGTTAATGATAGTTTTGGACATCTTGTTGGTGACGACTTAATTAAAAGGGTCGTCTTTCGTTTACAGGATTGTCTTCAAGCTGAGGATATTCTTGCTCGTTTAGGGGGAGATGAATTTGCTATCCTGTTAGAGGGAAAAATCAGAGTTGAGCATAGTATTTTCGTTGCCAAAAAAATTGAAGAACAACTCAAACATCCTTTCCTTTTAGAAGGGCATGAAGTATTCGCTACTGCTAGCATTGGCATCACCTATAGCAATATTGGCTATCGAAAAGCCATAGATTTGCTCAGGGATGTAGATACAGCAATGTATCATGCCAAAGCTCAAGGTAAAGCTCGTTACTCTGTCTTTAAACCAGCCATGAAAACTGGTGCAATGGCTCGCTTAAAATTAGAAAATGATTTGCGTCATGCTTTGCGAAGAAAAGAGTTTCATCTTTATTATCAACCTATTGTTTCTCTGACAAATGGCTGTCTGCATGGTTTTGAATCTTTGTTACGTTGGCAGCATCCCTCTGGGCAGTGGATTTCTCCTCACAAAATTATTCCTGTAGCAGAAGAAACTGGGTTGATTAATCCTCTTGGTTTGTGGATATTTAGAGAAGCTTGTTACCAATTAGTAGAGTGGCAAAACAAATTTACTCCAGCTTTCCCTTTAGTTATTAATGTTAATATTTCTGGAGTACAACTGAAACAGATAGATTTAGTAGAGCAAATGGCCAGCATTTTGCAAGAAACTGGTGCTGATGGTTCTTTTATCAAGCTAGAAATCACAGAAAGCTGTTTTTTAGAAACCATTTCTTTTGCTGCTTCTATGGTTAAAGAGTTAAAAAACTTAGGTATAAAAATTTGTATTGATGATTTTGGTACAGGTTACTCTTCTCTCAGTCGTCTCCACGAATTTCCTATTGATACATTAAAAATAGACCGCTCTTTTGTTAGTCGTTTAAGCTTAAATAGTAGTCATACGGCTATTGTTCAAACAATTGTTACTTTGGCCCATAGTTTAGGGATGGATGTAGTTGCTGAAGGTATAGAAACTGATGCTCAAAAAGAGAAATTGCAACAGTTGAGTTGCAATTTTGGCCAAGGTTATCTTTTTGCTAAAGCTGTAGATAGAGAAACTGCTTCTCAAATGGTTGATAGCTGTATTAGCTGTTGAGTTATCTTTTGATTCATTTAGTTAAGGTTATTTGATCATCATCTATTATCTGCACCCAAGTGATTTTACCCAACTTCTCTACTAGTTTATTGCTCAACAAAACCTAAACACTATATCTAAAAAGCTAAAAACAGTTATTTTTGCTGGTGAATTTTTCGGAACATTTGCTAACTAGACCCGTCACCACCATCAGAGTTATACTAAGGAGCTAGATTATTACTTAATTTAAACTGTTTATAATCTTTGGAAATAGTTCAAATTCCCTTATTATTAAGAAACAAAATAATTAACTTCATTTGAAAATTTAAGCATTGTTTAAGGTACTGGGGTTAAAAGTCAATAGCTTAGTCACAAAAATTAATTAAAATGAGCGAAAAATTTAAGTTCTTTTGGCAAGTAGCGATCGCCGCTCAAAAAGCCTCAAGAAACTTTTCTAATCAGGGCTATAAATTAGCTTTACTTACTTGGGTTATACTTTGTTTTTGTTCCCAGACAGTCTTAGCTAAACCATCTACTACTACTTCTTTTTACTTAGCTCAAAAACCTGACCCCAATGAAGAGCGTTTTCTCCAACCTCAGCCTCCTGTATCTCCTTTACCGGAAGAAGAAGAAGACACTCCTTCTCAACCTCCAACTCCTCCTCAAGCTTCCCCTCAAACTGAAAACTCAGAAACAATTGCTGTCAAAACAGTTATTGTTAGTGGCACAAGCATTTTTACAGAAGACGATTTAGCCAATATTATTCAACCTTTACTAAACCGTAATGTTACCTTACAAGAACTCCAAGAAGCTACTGATGCCATTACCCAGCGCTATTTAGAACAAGGTTATATTACTTCCAGGGCCATCTTAGATCAAAACAATATCACTCCTGATGGCACGGTCACAATTCAAGTGGTTGAAGGTAGCTTAGAAGCGATTGAAATCCAAGGCACTGAACGCTTAAAGGAAAGTTACATACGGAATCGCGTGGAATTAGGAACCGGTAAACCCTTAAATACTGGCGACTTAGAAGATCAACTACGCTTGCTCCGGGCTGATCCTCTTTTAGATAATGTCGAAGCCAACCTCCGTACGGGTAGCAATGCTAGCCAATCTATTTTAGTAGTTAGAGTAACCGAAGCCAATCCCTGGTCAGGGGGTTTAAGCATTGATAACTATTCTCCCCCTAGTGTCGGTTCAGAAAGAATAGTCGGCAATCTTAGTAATGCCAACCTCACAGGTAACGGAGATAACTTAGGAGTTGCTTTTAGCCATACCACCAGAAGCGGTGCAGACACTTTAGATTTCAACTATCGCTTGCCTGTCAACCCCATGAACGGCACGGTACAGTTGAGGGCTTCTTTTAACCGTAACGAAGTAGTAATAGACGATTTTAAAGCATTAGGTATTAGGGGAGAATCAGAATTATATGAAATTAGCTATCGCCAACCTTTAGTTAGAACACCCCGTGAAGAACTAGCTTTATCTTTAGGTTTTAGCTACCAAGACGGGCAAACTTTCACCTTTGCTGGGCCAACTCCTTTTGGTTTTGGTCCTAATGATGAAGGTATCACTACCACTAGCGTTTTTAAATTTGGTCAAGATTATTTGTTACGTCAACCCTCTGGCTCCTGGGCTTTTAGATCACAATTTAGCATTGGTACAGCACTGTTTGGAGCCACAGAAAACTCTGAACCTAGAGTTCCTGACGGTCAATTCTTAAGTTGGTTAGGGCAAATTCAAAGGGTACAGGTAATCAATGAAAACAACTTTCTGATTGGTTCAATAGATATACAACTGGCTGGAGATGGCTTACTTTCTTCCCAACAGTTTGTCATTGGTGGTGGACAGTCAGTACGGGGTTTTCGCCAGAATGTCCGTGCTGGAGATAGTGGAGTACGCTTTTCTTTAGAAGATAGGATTACTCTAGAAAGGGATGAAGCGGGAATTCCTACCTTTCAATTTGCTCCCTTTTTGGATCTTGGTTGGGTTTGGAATTCTGCACAAAACAGCAATCCATTACCAGACCAAACCTTTATCATGGGGGTTGGGGCCGGCATTCTTTGGACACCGCTACCGAATTTTAATATCCGACTCGATTACGGTGTACCTTTAATCGATCTAGAGGATCGCGGGGAAAATGCCCAGGACAATGGTTTTTATTTTCGAGCAGGTTATCAGTTTTAGTAGGGAGTAGGGAGCAGGGAATAAAGACTTCTTCAAACTACCTAGCAAGTTGCTAATTATTCTAGCTCCCCAGCTCCCTCAACCTCGCCCTGGTATCAAACTACTTTTCAAGCGTTGCATCGCCTTTTCTGTAACATCAGAGTAACGCAATTCTCCACAAAGGACTTTACTCATTAATTGGCCTGCGCTAGGTCTTTTCACCCCTACTTTATAAGCAATTTTAGGAAACTTATAAAACAATCCCGCCAAGCGTTGAGCAAGAACTAGATCAGAACCCCATTCTTGTTCAATAATTTTCGTATACTCCCCTAAAGCGTCCCTTTTACCTCCTAAAGCCTCACTAATCGCCTCCGCTGCTTTCATGCCGCTAAACATAGAAGGGCGAATTCCTTCAGCAGTGAGAGGGTCAACGAGACCAGCAGTTTCTCCTGCTAAAAGAGCATTTGAGGTATGTAGGGTTTTGTTTTCGCTCCATAGGTTCATACAGCTTTGGTGATATTCACTTTTGCTGGTATCTAAACCTAATCCGGTGGCAAAATTGTTTAATTGCTTCTCTAATTCCTTTTCCTTACCTTTCCCCCCTAAAAATCCGGCACTAATTGAGTAACCATTGGCTTTAGGAAAAAGCCAAATCTGGCCGTTTTTCAGGGAACCAAAGTCAAAATGAGCCGTTTGACTATTTTCTGGGGAAACAGCAGTTTCTATTTCTAAAGCAGCAGCTAAGCATTGCTTGCTTGGTTTTAAACCTAACCAAGCAGCTAAAGGGCCACTAGCTCCATCGGCGGCGATTAAATAACGAGCATCGAAACTCCCGGTGGAAGTTGTTACGGTAACCCCATTTCCTCTTGCTTCAACCCCGGTAACTTCTGTTCCTTGTTTAACCTCTGCTCCTTGCTCCTTAGCCCGCTCGATCAGAAACTGGTCAAATTCTCCCCGTTGTACCATCCACATAGGCTGAGGGCTGTTTAAAGGGACTTCCACCACATCCCCTGATTTCCAGCTATAGCGTACTTGATTAACCGTAGTATTAATAACTGGTTGAAAATCAAAATCAAACCACTGAGCAACAGCAGGAGAAACCCCGCCACAGCATGGTTTATAGCGAGGTAAGGTTTCTTTTTCTAAAACTAAGACCGAGTGTCCTTTTTTGGCCAAATGATATGCGGCTGTACTTCCGGCCGGACCAGCACCCACAATAAGGCAATCAAGCATTTTATTTATTTTCGTTGTTGTTTTTTCCTTTGCAGGATTAAAGAAGGAATTGACCTTATAGGTTAGATAAATGAGCGGGGATTAAGTTTTGTTTTCCTTGCTCCCCGCTCCCTACTCCCTAGTCCCTTCTTCTTTAAACAGAAGTAATGTCTTTTTCTTTTTCGGCTAGTGAGGCATCAATCTTACTAGTATATTTGTCAGTAACTTTCTGAACGTTATCTTGATAATCTCTAGACTCGTCTTCAGAAATTTCGCTATCTTTTTCCTGCTTGCGAACAAAATCAATAGCATCCCGACGAATATTCCGCAAAGACACTTTCCCCTCCTCAGCTAATTTACTGGTTAACTTCACCAATTCTTTGCGCCGTTCGCTGGTTAACGGGGGAATATTTAAGCGAATCAGGTCGCCGTCATTGTTGGGGGTTAAACCCAAATCTGACATAGAAATGGCTTTTTCAATTTGAGCTAAACTACCTTTGTCATAGGCTTGAATAGAGATAGTACTGGCATCAGGAGTGCTGATATTAGCCAGGGATTTTAATGGTGTCTCCGCACCATAGTACTCAACCATGATCCGGTCGAGTAAGCTGGTACTAGCACGGCCAGTACGGATAGTATTAAAAGACCTTTGAGTAGATTCAATGGTCTTTTGCATTTGTTGTTCAACTTCACTTAACTTCACAGAAACCTCCCACAATTGTTCCTATGGTTTCTCCTTGTACAGAACGGATAATATTACCCTGAACTGACAAGTCAAATATTACAATAGGAATGTCGTTCTCTTTGCATAGGGCGATCGCTGTGCCATCCATTACCCGTAGGTCTTTAGCTAAAACATGACCGTAGGTAAGGCTAGAATAGCGTTTAGCTTTGGGGTTTACTACAGGATCTGAATCGTAAACCCCATCTACTTTTGTACCTTTAAATATAACCTCTGCATCAATTTCTGCAGCTCTTAGAGCGGCTGTAGTATCAGTGGTGAAGAAAGGGTTCCCTGAACCTGCACCAAAAATCACTACTCGCCCTCTTTCCAAATGGCGAATTGCTCGCCGTCGGATATAGGGTTCAGCTATTTCTTGCATGGCGATGGCGGTTTGTACCCTTGTGGGTATGCCAATTTGCTCTAGGGCATCTTGCAAGGTCATGGCATTCATTACCGTAGCAATCATACCAACATAATCAGCCGTTGCTCGATCCATGCCAGCAGCAGAAGCTTTCACGCCACGAAAAATGTTGCCACCGCCAACGACGATTGCCATTTGAACGCCGCTTTTAACGACTTCTGAAATTTCTTGAGCGATGTCGGCTACAACTTTGGGATCAATGCCATAACCCAAGTCACCCATCAAGGCTTCGCCGCTTAGTTTTAATAATACCCGGTGGTAAGTCATCTAGGAAAAATGCGACTAATAATTGTTGTTTTTAGTTAGCCTCCACATTAAGATACCAGTTTTTCGCCATTCAATCTTTTTAAAGTGATTGTGATGACTTTAGCGCCACTTAAGAGGGCTACCGATAGCTTTTGTGGAGGTTGTTACCAGGTTTTCCCCACTTAATAAAGTGGTGATCGCTTGATATAAATATGACTTCTGCACCCTGTCTGGGGATTCCGGATTGTTCTTGATTCCCCCTGTGTATCTTAGTATGCCCTGTTTGTCAATCAGAAATGCTTCTGGTGTAGTTTGGGCTTGGAAACCACGAGCAACATCTTGGTTAGGATCTCGTAGATAAGGAAAGTTTAATTGATTTTGGTTGGCAAAATTTTTCATTTCCTCAAAACTATCTTCAGGAACTTGTTGGCTATCGTTAGGGTTGATGCCAATGAGGGTAAAGTTTCGGGGTTGAAATTGGGCTTGAATTTCTTTTAAGTCAGGGAGGGCAAGGTCAACATATTGACATTGATTACTGAGAAAAATTACTCCTACCAAAGCAAATTGTTCTAAGTAACGGGCTAGGTGGTGGACTTGGCTGTCAACTCCTGGAAGTTCAAAGTCCGGGGCATACTGACCAATAGGGCTGATTTGCGGCTCGACGATCATAGGTTTTTCCTTTTATCCGTCATTCGTTATTTATTGATTTAGAAGCTAAATTTATTAGTTGTTTTGATAGAAAGCGTGATAACCAATTAGTTTATAAACTAGTTTAGCGGCACTAAATTGGGAAACAACGGAGTCACTAAGCGGGGCTAACTCCATTACGTCGCAACCAATGACTTCATGAGTTGCAAATATTTGCCTTAAAAGACTAGTTAAAGAGTACCAGTTTAGCCCCCCAGGTTCTGGGGTTCCCACCCCTGGTATTAAGCTGGGGTCTAAACCATCTAAATCAATAGTAATAAATACTTTGGGGGTAGAAATTTTGGCGATCGCCTCTTCTAACCAATTTTCTTGGGTCGCTATTTCCCTAGCCCAAACTACAGGAATTTGTTGTTCTTTAATTAATTGGGCTTCTTCGGCACAAATGCTACGAATGCCAACACCAAGAGTCGGTAAACCCATGTCTTTTATACGTCGCATTACACAGGCATGGTTATAAATAGAACCTTCATATTCGTAGCGTAAATCTCCGTGGGCATCAATTTGGACTACGGTAAATGGTTCTGGAAGTATTTCTTGGTAGCCTTGGACAATGCCCGCCGTTATGCTATGTTCTCCTCCTAAAGCAATAACGAACTTACCATCAGTCATAAAGGATGAAATAATCTCTTTGGTTACTCGTAACATCTCTTCTGGAGTAATTAAAGGACTACCACGACTATCAGCTATAGGGGGGTGGGTATAGATGCCCACATCCCAGCAAATCTCCCAGTCTAGTTCAATGTCATAATATTCCAGTTGGTCTGAGGCTTCGAGAATGGAGGCGGGGCCATGTTTACAGCCTTTTCGATAGGTAGTAGTTGCTTCATAGGGGATAGGCAAAATAACTGCCTGGGCTTGGTTGTAGGGTTTATTTACCTCCGAACCAATAAAAGGAAGCACCGCTGAAGAAGATTGCAAAAGCATTACTAAGAAAGGTTCGCGCTAGATTAAATCAATCTTAGAGGATGTTTACGAAAATGCGGTTAAATCTTGGTAATGAGAGTTTGTTCAGTATGTTTAATATATATAAAGTAATGTAACATTAATCTCCAGCCCAAAATGAATTTAACCATAAGTGACCTAAGTAAGGAAAAAAGTTGGACTTGGTGTAATTATTCCATCACTTACCAAAGTAGCGGCACAAAAGGCCCAGCAGTGGTTTTGCTCCATGGTTTCGGGGCTTCTTGGGGACATTGGCGGAAAAACTTACCTGTGTTAGGACAAACTTGTCGCTGTTATGCCTTGGATTTAATTGGTTTCGGTGGTTCAGCAAAACCAACCCCAGGAACTGATATCAACTATGATTTTGCTACTTGGGGAGAACAGGTTGCGGATTTTTGCCAAGAAGTAGTGGGGGAACCCGCTTTTTTAGTTGGTAATTCCGTTGGTTGTATTGTGGCGATGCAAGCAGCAGTAGACAATCCTAATTTAATTTTAGGGGTAGCTTTAATTAATTGTTCTTTGCGTCTCCTTCATGATAGTAAACGAAAAGAAATAGCTTGGTATCGTCGTTTGGGCGCTCCTTTATTACAAAAAATATTAAAGCAAAAGTTGGTTGGTGATTTCTTTTTCCAACAATTAGCAAAGCCGAAGGTTGTACGGAAAATCCTTTTAAAAGCTTATAAGCGTCCGGAGGCTGTGAGCGATGAATTAATTGATCTGCTGATGAAACCTGCGGCTGATCCGGGGGCTGCGGACGTTTTTATCGCCTTTACTAGTTATTCCCAAGGTCCCTTACCAGAAGAACTTTTACCTCAGCTTAAATGTCCTGCTATTATTCTCTGGGGGGAAGAAGATCCTTGGGAACCTATGGAGTTGGGTAGAGATTTTGCTAAGTTTCCTGCGGTAGAAAAGTTTATTCCTTTGCCAGGGTTGGGGCATTGTCCTCAAGATGAAGCACCGGAAATAGTTAATCCGATTTTACAAGAGTGGCTGTTGGAGAAAAGTTCCTACAGTTAAGGTTTCCGCTTTCTACCAAACCAACTCCACCAACCCCCTATAAAATTAAGAAACAAACCCAAAGAGGAGATATTTCTATGGTTTCCCCTTTTCCAGGGATGAACCCTTACCTAGAACATCCAGAAGTTTGGCCAGGAGTACATCTATTACTTATTGGCGAGATGACTAAGTTTCTATCTCCCCAACTTCGTCCTAAATACCGAGTTGCGGTTGAGGTGCGTATGTATGAAACCATTGGAGAAAAATCTTTACTCGTTGGCATTCCTGATTTAGTTGTTAAAAGTTCACAGGGAACAACTAAAAAACCAGCAGCTAATGTTGCGGTAGCCCAAGCCCCCACTAAACCCCAAACAGTGGAAGTTCCTGTACCGGAAACAATTAAGCAAGGTTATTTGGAAGTACGGGAGGTAGCTACTAATGAAGTAGTAACAGCCATTGAAATACTTTCTCCGGTTAATAAACGTTCTGGAGAAGGGCGTAAACAATATGAAAGTAAACGCCGTAAAGTTTTGGGTAGTTCAACTAATTTAATAGAAATTGATTTGCTGCGTAAGGAAAAACCAATGGTAGTTTATCGCAGCAATATTCAAACCCATTATCGAATTTTAGTCAGTAGAGGGGAGCAACGTCCTTTAGCTGATTTGTATGGATTCAATTTACCAGAGGTTATTCCTCCATTTCCCCTGCCTCTGAAACCGGGAGATACTGAGCTATTGATAGATTTACAGTTGTTGTTGAATAATGTCTATGACCAAGCTAGTTATGATTTATTGATAGATTACAATCAAGAGCCAGTACCACCATTGTCGGAAGAAGAGCAAGTTTGGCTTGATATGTGGTTAAAGGAGCAAAAACTGCGATCGCTTTAGTACTAAGTATCTGGACAGAATTAATTTAAGTACTTAGACAAAATTAATTGCACATTTTGTTGGTGTCGGGAACAGGGTTCGCGTGGCGTTGCCGTAGGCTACAGATGTGTATAACCTAATAGTAAATATACAAACGATTTTGTGCGACTACTTAACATTCAATTAGCCATTAGCAAATAGCAACTAGCAATAAAGAACAGACCATTGCTCAGGATCAAGCTCTGATTTCTTAACTGTTTTCACACCACTATAGGTTTCAATCCATAAACTCGCCCCACAATCTCTGGCATTATAGGGTTGATAAATAATGCGGCAATAGCCGAATATCTCTAACTCATGGCAACGAATCACCCGACGATGCCCACTTTTATCAACACTGACTACTGTCTTTAAAGGAATCTCCGCACCACCGCTTTTCTTAATCTCTTTCACCTTTTTCTCGTTGGTTTTGATGCAGTTCTTATCCACATAAATAATCTTTCTCCCTCCAGCACCGAGCTTACTCCAACGTGGTTGGGGGCCGCGATGACGACGAAAAACCTTGGGTTTACCACGATATAAAGGAATAACCCAACTTCTATCTTTTTTATAAGCACCTTTGATCCGTTTTTGATGAAGGAGATAAAGAACTCTTCTCTGTCCTACTCCCAACATTTGTGCCGCAACAGCAGTATCGATATATTCCATGGTAAATCAGGCTAATTAACTTATCCGAACAGTAGTTTATAACCAAAAGGGGCTTTGAAGCAATACTTTTTTGCTGAAAGAGAAATATTTCTTTAAAGCTGACGACTAGGCAATTTGCCCTTTTGCTTGAGTTGTTGCACGAGGCTGATACGAAGATTAACTGGCATTAATTTTGATATCATTTGATCATTAATTTTTTGATGGAGCGGAGAGCAACTTTGTTAGACGAACAAGCTAAAAAAACTATCTTACGGAAAATTCCCCACGGTTTATATATTTGTGGTGTTAAAGATGGTGAAGAACTTAATGGTTTTACTGCTAGTTGGGTAATGCAGTCTTCTTTTAAGCCGCCTTTGGTGGTTAACTGTGTTAACCAAAGTTCAGGTTCCCACGAGATGATTAAAAAGAGTGGTGTTTTTGCCCTTAGTTTTTTAGATAGTAACCAAAAAGATGTCGCAGCTAAGTTTTTTAAACCCCAAAGTCGCGTGGGAGATAAGTTAGCGGATGTGGAGTTTTATTTAGGAGAAGAAACTGGTTGTCCGATTATTTCCGATTCCCTGGGTTATATAGAATGCAAGGTTGTTGGTACAGTGGAAGAAGGAGATCATACCGTTTATGTTGGTGAGGTTATTGCGGCTGGGGTTCATCGCGAAGGGGAACCTCTTCTGTTAGAAAAGACAGGCTGGCAGTACGGGGGCTAAATGATGCAGCGATAATATGTTTCTGAGAATCTGACCCTAACTCAGTCAAGCTATATAATCTTTGGCTATCATTTTAAGCATCTGGTAGTAGTGCGAAGGTAATGATATTGCTACGATATGATAGGTTATTTGCTTAGGTTTATCGTCACCTCTTTAGGGCTACCAAACATTTGTTGAAATAGCTGTCTTTCTTACTGAATAGTCAAAGTTACTATGTGTGATCGCGATTTAGGTGATTTGGGAGAATCAAACTTTAGGGGTTGGTGTAATGCTGCTGGCTTAACAGTAAACCCCTCTGAAAAAGATAGGACAGGATGGGACTTCATTATAGAATTCCCGTGGAAGAAGGAAAATTATCTTCCGAAAGATATGCTCCCAGCACCTATAGAGTGCAAGGTTCAAGTTAAATCAACTGATAAAAAAGACAAGAGAGAGTCTATAAAGATATCTAATTTAAGTAGGCTTGTGAAAGCACCACTGCCTACATTTTACTGTTTTATCGAATTTGACGGCAAAGATGAAGCACAAGCAGTATATTTAGTTCATGTTGATAGAAAAATTATTGGAAAAACTCTCAGAAGGATTAGACAATTAGAGGCGAAAGGCGAAGGAGATAACCTAAATAAGCATACAATAGATGTTTGTTATACAAGTGAAGAGCGCTTGCCAAATATAACAGGGAAAAGCTTAAAAAATACGATTGAAAAATACATTTCTAATGGCTTAGAAAAATATATTGCAGATAAGAACCAGCTACTAGATACGTTAGGTTTTGAAGAAGGTAAAGGAACGTTGATTCTGACCTTTCCTCGTAGTTGTTCTGGGAAGGATATAGTTGATTTATCATTAGGTCTTCATCAAGAAATTTGTATAGATAAAAGTGTTTATCATGACAAGAGATTTGATGTTCTATCTTACAATCCGTCTTTAAGCGGAGAAGCAGCCTTAATAGACATTAAAGCAAAACCTAAGCCAGTAATTTTAAAGTTCAAGGAGCATAATTTCTCATCAGCAATATTGCTGAATGCAGAACTATATGTATCTTTCTTGAATGAATTATTAGCTGAGCAATATTTTAAATTTAGAGTCACCTCTGAATTGATTGATTTTGTTGTAGAACCATTCCAAAGAAAAGGAAAATTTTCACTTAGCTTGCGAGATGAGCAAAAGATTTCTTTAGATACTCTCAAAAATCACTTGAAGATTTTGAAGTTGCTGAAAAAAGCATCTCATCCTGTCATTTTAGAAATAAGCGATGAGGCTAAGAAACCTCTTTCGCTTGCTTTCGACATCAGAGTTAATGATGAAATAAATGACTTTTCTGATGTTTACAAGATAATAGAAATGGTTCTGTCGATATGTCAAAGATTTTCTATCGTAGAAAATGATATTTTAGTAACTATAAACGAATTAAGAAAAGAGTCGCGAGCTATTGAAAGTCTTTATAATGTCCTACATATAGATATAAAACCTAGTCATATTGACTTGTGCAAGAGTTTAAATGCAGATCATGGAACTGTTTCTCTTAGTTTACCTACTGACTTTTTAAAAGACCAAAAGGATAAGAGATATGCCTGTAGTCTATTTATAAGGGCTGTTATTGGAAACCACGAGATTTGCTGTTTTTGGGCAATAGTTGGGTCTTTGTCTGTAGTCAGCGAAGATAAGTATAGACTAAATCCAAACGAAACATTTGTTGGCAACGAACTAATTTCTGTTAACAATCAGATTATAGAACAAGATGTAGTAGATGAAAGATTTAATGAATTTGAACAAGAACTACAAAAGATGGGAATATTGGTGATTTCTCCACTTCTATCCCTCTGCGGAGACTTTTGCCATGCCTGAGTTCTAGAGTTTTTGCATATGAAGAATCGCTTCATTTTTTTCCGATCAACAGATTATGATAAATACGTTTCTGTACTACGGCAAACTGACTATAATTCAGTGACTATCGGCAACCAAACACTGAAAGTTGTACATCCTGGTTCACTTTCTACTTCAATTTTGCCTTGATGCTTATCAATAATCTTACTGACAATATCTAACCCTAAACCGCTTCCTTCTCCTGCACCTTTGGTTGTAAAAAAAGGTTGGAAGATTTTATCTTTATTTTCTGGAGCAATGCCACAACCGGAATCAGTTATGCTAACCACCACATAACTATCTTCAGCAGCTACGGTTATGTCCAACTTACCCTTATTGTCCATTGCTTGGGCTGCATTGTGAATTAGGTTTGTCCAAACTTGATTAAGTTGTTCAGGATAGCAAGGAATTTCCGGTACTTCTTGGTAAATTTTACTAACTTCAATGCCTTGTCTAAGTTGGTTACGATAAATGGTTAAAACAAGTTCAATTCCTTCTGTCACTTGCGCTTGAACTTTCTCGCTATATTGATCTTGGCGGGCATAACTTTTGAGGGCAAAGACAATTTTGGCTGCCCTATCTACTGCTAGCTGAATGTTTTCGGTGTTGTTTTGCTGCATAGTGAGGTTATAAGCGGTTTCCAAAATCAAGCCGCTATAATCAGATTGCAACAAAGGTAAAAAGGCTTCTACTTCTTTGGTGAAGCCTATTCTAACTAAATTAGCTGCGATTTCGTCAGCATCATCAATACCCAAGGCTGTTAATTGCTTTTTCAAGGCACGTTTAATTTTTCTTTCTTCCCGGAAAGAAAGGGTGGTAGATTCTTCAGTGCTAACTGCAACTAAGTTAAAGAAATCATTTTGCTGTTGAAAAGAAAGTTGCTTAAATAATTTGGGCAGTTGTTCTAAGGAGTTAGTTAAAGCAGCAGAAATATTACTTACTGAGGCTTTTATTGCCCCTAAAGGAGTATTGACTTCGTGGGCAATACCCGCGACAAGTTGTCCAAGGGCAGCCATTTTTTCTGATTGAATTAATTCCTGTTGAGTAGATTTTAAATTTTCTAAGGCTTCGGAAAGTTCTTGGGTTCTTGCTGCTACTTTAGTTTCTAAAGTACGAGAATAATCAGCTAATTGTTCGTTAGCGACGGCTAGCTCTTCATTGGCTGTTTTTAACTGCTTTTGATTATGATAATTAGCAATGAGAATTGCGGTTACTGTTAGGGCTAGGAAAGGAGAAAAGATGGGAATTACCCAACCAGAAATAAAGGCGACATAGCTGATACCTACGAGGATAGTAGTACCTAAAATAATGTAGCTAATCGTTCCTATTAAAAAGAAATTTTTCTTAAAAAACTTAATTTCTAATAATAACCAACTGCCCCCTGCCCCCAGAAAAGACCAAAGTGAAATCCATAGCCAGTTTGAGGTTTTGTGCCAAGTCCGGAACATAGTACGCCCTTCTAGGGCAGCACTCATCATTTGACTGGCTAAGTTAGCATGAATTACTACTCCTGGCATCATATTAGTATTACCAAATAAGTTGCTATTATAAGGAGTTAAGAAAATATCTTTAACGCTAGATGTATTTGTTCCTAAACCAATAAAAACCAAGCGATTCCGGAATAAATCTGTTGGTATTTTATCCTCAAGAACATCCGTCATAGAAACATTTCTGAAGCGATTTATTTCTCCCCGGTAGTTTATTAAAATTTGGTATCCTCCCGTATCTCCCCTAACATAACCTCCTTCTTGACCCGTTAAAGGAACAAATCTTGCTTTTCCTAATTGATAGATTTGTTTTTCTTCATTAACAATTTGCTGCTCAAGCCCTTTGTCTTCTAAGTAAGTTAAAGCTAATTTAGCCCCTAATCCTTCAATGAATTCCCCTTCTTCTGTACCAGTGATAATTAAGCCGCGACGCACTTTACCATCACTATCAACTATTAAATCCGAAGCCCCTACTTGCCCTTTTGCTGCTAAAATTGGTGGCGGAGCAACTGTTTGTGGTGTAACTTTTTCTACACCAATTAAATTAGGGGTAGACTCAAATACTTCTACTAATTCTGAATGTCCTGGTTCAGTGACTAAATCTCGATAAATATCTAAACCGATACCCGTTGGTTTTTGTGCTTTAATTTTATTGAGTAATTTGGCCATAACTCGATCTGACATAGGCCATTGACCAAGTTTTGTAATATCTTCTTCTTCAATTGCCACAATAACAATACGCGAATCAATTGTTTCTTGAGGGCGGAGGAGAAAAAACTGATCCAAAGTTGCCCATTCTAGCAATTGGAACAAACCTACTAAGTTACCAACAATAATCACTCCCGCTACACTAGGAGCGATCGCTAATACGCCACGCCATTGAGTGATTTTTTGTTTAAATTTTTGCCACATTGAGCATTTATTATCAATAGCGTTTGGTAAATTCTCTCATTGCTTCCAAAGGAGAAGTAAATAAAAGACAGCGTTTTAACAATTCTAGATATATATTAATCTACATCCTTCTCACATTAAAACAACACCAATCTTTGCGTTTCCAAAGTGCAGCTACAATCCAACCATGCTGTTCTAAAGTATCAGCAATTGGCTTAACTTGATCTAACAAAATACCGCTTAAAATTCCCCAACTTGTAGGTTTTGCCATCTCTGTCATAGAGGGAATTAACTCAATAATTACTTCTGCCAAAATATTGCAGAGAATACCATCAACTGCTGCTTTTTTTTCTTCTTTTAATAGTTCAACGCTACCCTTAGCAACTTTGAGACGTTGGGGTGTGATGTTGTTCAAATCTCGGTTGCTGCGAGTTGCCCGTACCGCGAGAGGATCGACATCTACCGCATAAACCTGTGCCGCACCCAATAAAAGAGAACCAATAGAAAGGATACCCGAACCGCAACCAATATCGGCCAAAACTAATCCTTCCGTACCTTCTCCTAAACGCATTTCCAAGGACTCTAAACATAACTGAGTGGTAGGATGAATTCCTGTACCAAAGGCAGCACCAGGATCAAGCCGGACAATTAATCTTTCTGTATCCGTAGGGGGAGTTAACCAAGCTGGGTAGATGAGAATGCGATCACCAATTTTTTGGGGTTGCCAATGTTCTTTCCAACTACTAGCCCAGTCTTCTTCATCAATTAAATCCCATTTCGTAACAGGGGGTTGCAATCCCATTACTAAAGCATCCTGGCGCAACCACAAGGATAAGGCAGCTAAGTCTAATAAACCAACACTAATTTGCGGAATGTAGCCCTGTACTAACAAAGCAGCACCCTGAACCTGAGTTACTGTTCCCCGACAGCCAAATTTGTCCAACCGCCAAAAGATTATATCTTCTAAGGAAGGATCGCCTAAAGTTGTGATTTCCCACCAACTATTGACCATGATTTTAGTTGCTAATTGCTAGTTGCTAGTTGCCAAAAAAGTCATCCCCCTAAATCCTACTCCTTGCTTCTGGAAATATAGAGACGCAGTACTACTACTGCGTCATCTCATTACACTAAAGCGTTACCGTATAGGCATCCCGTATACCAGGAACTTTAGTGATTTCTGCTAAAATGCCCTCTGGTAAAGGATCATCCAAGCTCAAAGCCATCACAGCATCCCCTCGGACAATTTTTCTGCCTACTTGCATACTGGCAATATTGACATTAAAACTGCCTAATAAAGAGCCGATCTTACCAATAATTCCTGGCATATCTCGGTGCAATGTGAACAACATATTGTCGCTAGGAGGAACATTGATGGGAAATTCATCAAGATTAGTAATTCGCATTTCTCCATCAGCTAATAATACCCCAGTAACGGAATGTTCCCCTAAAGAGCCAAGGGCAGACAAATGGAGGGAACCAGAATAGTCTCGCACTTCAGCATCTCTGGTTTCAATAATTCTAATGCCTCGCTCTTTAGCTTCAATGCCCGCATTAACGTAGTTTACGCGCTCTCGCAAAGCTTGGGATAATAAACCTTTGAGAGACGCTATAACTAGAGGCTGACTTTGATTAGAAGCTAATTCTCCTTGCAAGTTCACCTTCAAAGATTCAATCCTGCCCCCGGCTAATTGTCCTACCAATTTACCGAGAGTTTCTGCTAATTGTAAGTAAGGACGTAACTTTTCCAGGACATCAGGGCTAAGTCCAGGAATATTCACCGCAGAACGGGCTGGAAGCCCCAAGAGGACATCGCGAATTTGCTCTGCAACATCCATAGCTACGTTTACCTGTGCTTCTGTTGTTGAGGCTCCTAGATGGGGGGTGAGAATAACGTTAGAACTAAATTCCCTTAAAAGAGATTCTCCTAAAGGCTCTTCCTCAAAAACATCCAACGCTGCCCCAGCAATCGTTTCTGCCCTCAAAGCTTCCGCTAAAGCCACTTCATCAATAATACCGCCACGGGAACAGTTAATGATCCGAGCATTAGGCTTCATTTTGCCTAAAGTTTCAGCGTTGATTAAATGAGTAGTTTCTTTGGTTTTAGGAACATGGAGAGTTATATAGTCCGCTTCAGAGAATAATAAATTCAAATCTACCAAACGGCAATTTAACTGTTCTGCTCTTTCAGCAGAAATAAAGGGATCGAAAGCCAGTAATTTCATGCCCATCGCCCGCGCAGCAGCAGCTACATGGGAACCAATTTTGCCTAAACCAACGATACCCAAAGTCTTTTTGTAGACTTCCGAACCAATAAAGCGTTTACGTTCCCACTTACCACTTTTAACGGATTGGTTAGCGGAGGGAACCATCCGCGACAAAGACAGCATCATTGCTAAGGCGTGTTCAGCAGCAGCGATAGTGTTACCTTCTGGGGAATTAACTACCACAATACCTTGACGAGTTGCCGCAGGAATGTTGATATTATCAACCCCAACTCCGGCACGCCCAATAATTTTGAGGTTATTACTAGCTTCGATAACCTCTTGGGTTACCTTTGTGCCAGAACGAATCATTAAAGCATCATATTCTGGAATAGTTTTAACCAATTCTTCCGGAGATAAACCAAGTTTGACATCAACTTGGGCAACTTGGGAGAGAATATCAATTCCAGCTTGATCGATTGAGTCAGAAACAAGAACCTTCGACATATTACCTAGACGGGTTGAGAGCAAGTTGTGTACAGTTTTTTTCAAGTTACTCTAATAACTTGAACAAGAGAAAGCCAAAATGTAAGTTGAAGATCAAAAAACCGCAGCAATAGCACATTTTCCCATCTCAATGCCCCCTTGAGATGAGATGATAGTCCTTGTTATGCTTCTAACACAATATTTTCTCGTCGTTGGGCTTCTCAAGGATTATTAAAAAGTATGAACTATCTCGTTGCTGTACTACCAGATCGCTTGGAGGCAGAAGAAGCCTACACTGTCTTAGAAAAAGCTGGTTTTTCTTCCCAGGCAGTTAGTATCTTGGGGAGAGGTTACAAAAGTGCTGATGAATTTGGCTTTCTTAACCCCAACACTCAAGCAAAAAAAAGAGCGCGGCTTATGGCAGTTTGGGTAGTGCCTTTTGGCTTTGCTGCTGGCTTTGCTTTTAACTCCATCACTAAAATTGATATCGTCAGCGGCATTGGAAATTTAGGCAATCATGTTATCGGTGGCATCTTCGGTGCGATCGCCGGAGCAATGGGTAGCGTTTTCGTTGGCGGTGGAGTAGGTTTATCATTAGGAAGCGGCGACGCACTACCCTACCGCAATCGTCTTAATGAGGGCAAATATCTCATTGTTGTCCAAGGTACAGAACAAAAAGTCGATGGCTCAGTATCTATTTTGCAGAAATTTAACCCAGAGGAGATGCAGGGATATAGTGATTAGGAGATGGGGATCTGGGGAGCTGGGGAGCTAGGGAGCTGGGGAGCTGGGGAGTTAGGAAGAAAACTAACTACAATCATTGATAAATGTTAAATGTTAAATGAAAAGATGTTAAATGAAAAGATGTTACCTAGAGAAGAACTATTAAAAGGAGTTGAAGATCGCGAGAGTATTGCTCGTGTTCTTGATTTAGCTGAACGTTCTGTTAAAAATTGGGAAATCTCCTTAACTAATTTTTTATCTCCTCCTGCTTTAGCAGAAGTAGAACGCATTTTTAATCGCTTAACAGAAGTACAAATGGTGGTTTGGGGTGGGTATCCTCAAGCAGAACGACAAAGAGTAGGTATAGCCCGTGAAGAAGTTCCCCCTGATATTAGTCAGGTTGAGCTACAAGTCCTCGATATTGCCGGAAACTTCCTTTTTGACCCAGCTAACCACCGAGACTTTTTAGGAGCTATTTTGGGTACAGGAGTAGTTAGAGAAAAAGTAGGGGACATCATCGTTTTGGGAGAACGAGGGGCCCAAGTTGTTGTTGTACCAGAATTGGGAGAATTTTTGGAAACGGCTTTAATGCAAGTACGCTCTGTCCCTGTTAAAACGAAACGGATTGAACTGAATGAACTTAAGATTAGACCCCCGAAAAAGAAAGAATTAACTACCGTAGAAGCTTCTTTGCGTTTAGATGCGATCGCCTCTGCGGGTTTGGGTCTGTCTCGTAGTAAGATGGCTGAAGCGATTAGTTCTGGAGATGTGCGGGTTAACTGGAAAGATATCAAACAACCCAGTCATAATGTCGAATCAGGAGACTTGATTTCTGTACGAGGTAAAGGGCGTTTGGAAGTGGGAGATGTGACGATAACGAAGAAAAAGCGCTATAGAGTTAATTTAGTGCGTTTCAAGTGATAGATGCAACCAGCGGAACTTTGTTAAAAAACGTTTTCTTCCTGGAGAACTTTGTTACCCTGCATAACTGTTAAGGCTGCACCATTAACGATGTAAGTATAATCTCCATTTTCAGCGACATAACCTGTTCCCTCTTCAGTGTAAGCAGGAAGATTGATGAAGCTACTATCCTTTTTGCTAACGCCGTGGTAATAAAGTCTATCAATGTCACAAATATAAATGTAGAAGTTTTTCGTTTCATAGAAAGCAACTTGAGGCCCTCCTCCGGCTCGATCTGGGCAAAATTCCGAGCTTGCTGAGGCTGTTGTTTTTTGTGGGGTTACTTTTTGGGCTACTGGGGAGGGTATAGGGGCTGGTATAGAGGCTTTCTGAGGTGCGGGGGCAGATGCGGGTGCGGGCGCTGTTTGTGTGGCTGGTGTGGCTGGTGCGGGTACGGCTGCTTGATTAGTTGGGGAAGGAGATTCTTGGGCTTCTTGAACTTCTTGTGTTGCTTCTGTTGCTTCTGTTTGAATAGCAGCTTGTTGCGGAGCATCAGGTTTGCTCATTACAAAACCCATAATAACAGCAGCGCCGATTAATCCACCAGCGATGAGACTACCGAGAATGATATTTTTGTTCATTTTTTTGATTTAATTGAGTTACTTGGTGATTATGACTTGGGTTTTCCCCAAAAGCTTATAAGACAGGTTGAGAAAGGATTTCTTTACCATTATCTAGCACAGTTAAGGAAGAGTCGTTGATGATGTAAGTTATCTTGCCGTTAGCTGCCACGTAACCTGCACCATTGCGATAGGTAGCAGGTAAAGTTATGGCATTACCATTCTTTTTATCAACACCGTGGTAGAAAATTTCTCCATCCCCGCCACAGAGATAAACATTAAATCCTTTAGTTTCATAGGATTCAATTTGAGGTGTTCCCCCAGCAGCATCGGGGCAATAAGCTTGAGTATTTTCAGTTTCTGAATCTGAGGCAGAAATGACAGCTTGGTTAAGGATTTCCTTGCCGTTATCTAATACAGTTAGGGAAGATTCGTTGATGATGTAAGTCGTTTTGCCATTAACTGCTACATAACCTGCGCCGTTGCGATAAGTTGCAGGTAAAGTTATCGCATTACTACTCTTTTTATCAACGCCGTTGTAGTAAATATCGCCATCTCTGCCGCAAATAGAAACTTCAAAGCCTTTGGTTTCATAATAAGCAATAGTTGGTCTTGCGCCCACTGCGTTGGTACAAACTTCTGTTTCTGTTTGGCTAACGCTGTTACTAGCAACATTTTCCTGTGCAGATGTAGAAGCAGCAGGGGCAGGAGATTCTTGAGTTGTGGTAGTATTTGCTTCTTCTGTAGTTGCTGGTTCTACTACCTGTTCCGAGGTTGTATTACCGCAACAAGTAAGCAAGGAAATACAAATGAATCCTCCTGCTAAGAGACTACCGAAAATAATCTTTTTGTTCATATGGATGAGCTTCCAGATTGATGATTCTTACTTTCAAGCTTCTACAAAAACTCATAAGAGTTTTCCGCAAGTACTCTCCGAAATTGGCTGTATTGTTTCAGGTATTTTCAATGTCAAAAGCTTACAACTTCGTAATGTTCCACTGTTGGGAATGGTTCATAAAAATGATGTAGCAAAGAACGCCATTGTTGATACTCCGGCGACTGTCGAAAGCCAATTGTATGATCTTCCAACTTTTGCCAGCATACAAGCAGAATATATCGGTTGGCTGTTTCTATACAACGCTGAAGTTCGTGGGAAATGTATCCCGGCATCGAAGCAATGATATTTGAGGCAGTTTTAAAAGCAGTTTCAAATTCAGCACTCAAACTGGGTTTGATATTGAGAATAGCAACTTCTAAGATCATGATTGAATATTCAATAAAAGTAACTGGCATAAAAACTCTGCGGCGGTGCAACGAGAGCGACATCCGGGGGCAGAAAGACACCATCCTTGAATCTTCTGGGGCGATCGCCAAAGTTCTAAATGTTCTACCCCTGGATCAGCATAAAAACTCTCTTCTCCTCCCCCCAACAAAGCAGAACTCCAGTGGGTAAAATAATCATGGCTAAGGCGATAAATTGGGAAATTTCCCCATAGGGGCATCCCCCAGCCATCCAAGGCGATGAAAGCTTGTATTACCCCACCCTCATTTTGCCAGGTTTGAGCAGCCCCAAATGCTCCCACAACCCCGGCACTGAAGGAAATCAATACAATCGGTGAAGCGGTTTTAGGTAAACCGAAGTGAGTTTTTAAAAACTCCTCAATGTTTTTAGTTGAGTAAGCAGGATAGTTTTGGGTAGGAAAGACTACTGCATTTACCCATAAATCAGGTTTTGATTGCTCTAACCCTCGCAAAAAACTAGCTGTTAACTGAGGAGAGTGAATTCCTGGACAGATAGCTATATTCATACCAAATCGGTGTTGAGTCGCATAACTTAATTTATTAGGGTAGGGAGTAGGGAGTAGGGAGTAGGGAGCAGGGAGTAGGCAGCAAGGGTTAAAAACTTTATTGATCAAATTCTCCAATAAGTAGTCCAATATTGGTAGGCTGTTAAACTGCAATTCCCTTACTTTCTCAAATCCCGAAACTGAGAATTTTTTACTTTAGCAAGACTAAGATTAGTATCACAAAGATTTGTACCACTCAAATTAACTTCATCGAAGATTGTATCCTTAAGGTTTGCTTCAGCTAGGTTTGCACCAATCAGACTAGCTTTTTTGAACTTTGCTCCTGTTAAGTTCGCCCCCTTAAGATTGGCATAGTGTAGTTTAGTTTTGTACAATAGGGCATTTTCTAAGTTAGCCCCTTCAATGTTAGCGTTGCTTAAGTTAGCATTACTCAAATCTGCATTACTCAAATCTGCATTGCTTAAATTCGCCTTGCTTAAATCCGCAGCATCTAAGCTGGCATGATGCAAACTACTATGGTTTAAATTAGTGCCTAAGAGAGTGGCACGGCGCAGCTTGGCATTGTTTAATTGAGCATAACTCAAATTAGCCTGATTTAGTTCCGCACGACGTAAGTCTGCACCGTTGAGTTTAGCAGAACTTAAATCAGTTTTGTGCATACGAGCAATGGTTAACTGAGCGCCTTCAAGCACAGCAAAGCTTAAGTTAGCTTCGCTTAATTTGCCCAGCCTCAAGTCAGCATTACGAAAGTCCTTTTCTCTTAAATCAGCTTTGCGATAGTCTCTACCTTTTAGTTGGGGAAAGATACGATAACTATTTTTTTCTGGATTAGTTTTTACTAAGTTATACTCAATATTTTCAGCATAAATAGCAAAGACAAGCTCAAAGGTTTCTAGGAAACGAATAAAGCTTTGACATTCTTCTTCAGGAAGGTATTCGTGGTACTTAATTAAACGAGCGATGTTAAGCTCAATTTTACTTTGTACTTGCTGGCAAATTAGAACTATTTTCAGCAGGGTAATGGTTATTGCCATACTGCCATTTTGAATGAGCAGCAAAGTAAAAAGATAGGAAGGTGTTTCTCCATCTTCTGTCATCAATAGAGCAACTAATTTTTCACAGGTACGCAACAATAACTGAGAATTCAAAGAGTCGTGATCGCGCCTTTCATAAAGCTTGTCTAAATAACTAGCAATTTTCTCTTCTAAGGTTTTTCCTGATTCTCCTTTTTTCAAAGAAAAATTGAGATATCTTTTCAGAGCTTGCTTAAAATTGTAATAGGTTAAATTTTGGGTTTGCTTTAAGAAGATACGAGCATAATTTTCATAGCTAAATTTAGCTTTGGTTTTAAAGAGTTTCTTTAATAGCCTATTTTTCCTCGCATCTTTTTTACTTACATCAGTCTGAGTCTTTTTATGAAAACGGCTGGCGTAGCGAGAAAGTTCTAAATTGAATTTATTTTTTAAAGTAATTGCTAAATTCTTCGCCGCTTCCCTTTGTTCCTGAGATTTATTAAGATCGAGATATTGGGGAGCTAACAAATGAGCAGTATAATGGCTTAGCCAATGAGAACTATGCTCAGAAGTGAATATTTTTAGTTCTTGATAACTTTCGCTTTTGACAAACTCACCCAACCAAACCCTTAATAAATTCTGACTAGAAGAACGCGGGGCCGGTAAAGATTTTAAGTTTTCAAAAAGCTGCATCAACTGTTGTAAGCATTGATGTTTGTGATTAATGTTCCAGTTATTGACAATAATATAACAAACGCGCTTCAGAGTATTAATAAACTCTTCTTTGTGATAAGCATTAAAGATAATTTCCCGTAAAGAGGCTATTAAAGTTAAATCAGTAGTTTTTTCTCGATCTCCCCAAAAGAATAAATCCTCAAAATACTGTAGGGTAGTTTCGGGAAGATCGTGGTTAACCGAATCGCGAAAAAACTGATAAATATATTTTTGAGCTTTGTCTAAATTTGCTGGAGTTGCTTTATTTTGATTAAAAGTAGAATTATCCTCAACAGTAGCAGCATCAAACGGAAGATTATCTGGACTCATTTCTCTATCTCAAGGTATAAATGCACCTTTTTCTTGTTAAGAAGCTAGCCTTTTTAGTCTAACTAAATTAGCAAATAATTAAATTGTGGTCAAATTTTGCTTGTTGTATAAAAACTTGTTTGTCTTGACTATAAGGCGATTCCCTTCTTCCTCAAATGCCACAAAACTATTGATATGTTCTCCCGTTATGCTTAATCCATCCTCCCACATGACTCTGAGTCGGATCGTGATGAGTCCAGTGTATGATGCCGCCTTGAGCATTCCACTCATATTCACCAAAGAAGATAACAGAATCACCAACTTGAAGTGAGTTGATTCTAGAAGCTATGTCAATATTATGGGCAATTAATAAGGTTTGTCCAGAACTAAGCTTAATAATAAATCGCTGGTGTTTACTACCATTAAGATCATCTGCAAGAAGTTTAGTAACAATTCCTAACCTTTATTGTTCCCAGCGAAAAGCAATTTTTAATTAAGTTCTGCTTTAGAGAAAGCTTCTTCTGGTGAGTCGGCACGAACGAGAGTAATGTTAACATGAATAACATTGCGTGAATCTCCCTCAATTTTGCACTCCATTATTAGTTCGGCAAGATACCATTTAGCATCTTGGGGAATGTAGGTCATTTTGGTTGTTGTCAGTGTTCAAGTTTATGAGAATTGATTTTGGTTGTTATTTTAGGAGGTGTCTATACTAACAGCTAAATAGTAAATACTACTCCCGCACTTTCTTGAGAAACTCTATTAACAGCACAAACAGCATAAGTACCAGAATTTAACTTGATTTCAGTAATTTGTAATGGTAAAGTTTGCTCTAATTTCCAATTGCCAGAAACTTGTTGATAAAGAGTCCAACCTTTTAAGTTTTGTGTGCCTCGATTCCAACTAACTCTACCATCTTCTACCTTAACTCCTGTAGGAATTTCGGGGGGAGTTAACTTAGTATCTGGTAAAACAGGAACTAAGGTAGGTTGAGCATAAATAGCTGTTTGAAAACGGTCATTGACTCCTTGCAAATTCCTGGCAAAGGGTTTCATGTTGTAGTAAATATTCCCTGTAGCTTTTTGCAGAAAAAAGTCACGAGTAAGCTTGATTTGCTGTTCAATTTCTGTTACTGACCAAGCATTACCTTCTAACTTCGCCAGGTTATTACCCACATAAATATCTTTACCTCTGGGGTTATTTTCCGTCCACCATTTTAATAATACCGGATAGCTTTGTTGTCTTTGGGCAATTGACCAATAGAGTTGCGGGGCAATATAATCTACCCAGCCTTCTGCAAGCCATTTTTTCGGGTCTGCATAAAGATCACCAAACTGATCTAGCCCGCTAATACCGGGAGGTTGTCCGGGACGATAGATGCCAAAAGGACTAATACCAAACCGGATATGAGGTTTGGCAGCGTGGATGCCCTCTCCAAGGCGTTTAACCATTTGGTTGACATTATCCCTACGCCAATCATCCCTAGATAAATTTCCCCCCTTGCCTTTGTAGGTGTTGTAGCTGTTATCGTCGGGGAAAGGTTTGCCGGAAATGGGATAGGGATAAAAATAATCGTCTAAATGAATGCCATCCACATCATAACGTTGCACCACATCGATAATCACATTGTAGGTACGATCTTGCACTACCTTCAAACCTGGGTCCATCCAACGTTGAGTTCCGTACTGATAAACTGCGCTAGGATAAACTGCATCGAGGTGTGGTTTAACATTAGGGGAAGTTTGAGAAGAAGTTTTAGCCCGGTAGGGGTTAAACCAAGCATGAATTTCAATACCCCGTTTGTGACCTTCTGCTACAGCGAATTCTAAGGGGTCATAATAGGGATTAGGGGCTTTACCTTGAGTCCCCGTTAACCAAGCACTCCAGGGTTCTAATTGGGAGGCATAGAAGGCATCTCCCTCCGGACGTATTTGGAGAATGAGGGCGTTGAGATTGAGGCTATCGAGGCGATCTAGGATCGTAATTAATTCTTGCTTTTGTTCATTACTAGAAAGTCCTCGTTGAGAAGGCCAGTTGATATTCCAAATACCTGCAACCCAAACCCCACGAAACTCCCGGCGATGTTGCAATTTAACGGTTTGGGGTAGGGGCTTTTTTGGGGGATAGGTAACAATCAAATCTGAGTTAATTGTGGGTACGCCCCCCGCCAGGGTTAAAGCTTGGTAAATAAAAGCAACAACTTCGGCCCTCGTTGCTGGGGAATTAGGTTTGAGATTTTGTTGCCCTTGCCCATCTACCACTAAACCTTTTAATGTGGCGATCGCAACTTGCTTTTTGGCGTAGTCAGGAATTTCTGTCCAATCTTGATAAACTTGCCATAACTGCACATCTTCTGCCCCAGCAGCTTGAATTCCTAAACCATTAACTAAAGAGAGAATTATTTGTACTGCCGTAACGGGTTCATTGGGACGAAATTCTTCTCCAGGGAAACCAGAAATAAAACCCATCTCATAAGCTTTTTCGATGCCAGGTACAGCCCAATAACCGACAGGTACATCCTTGAAAGTAATCTTCTCTCGCTTACGGGGTAAACTAAAAGCAGTTCCCACCACCGCCGCAAATTGCGCCCGACTCATGGTTGCATCAGGGCGAAATGTACCATCAGGAAAGCCGTTAACAATTCTTTTTTTGGCCAACCCTTCTATAAAAGGTTTTCCCCAATGATTCGCCAGATCCGAAAAAGTTCTTGGGGGAATATCTTCAATAATAATGGTAACTTTATGTTCCCCTGGGGGCAAACCCGGAGGCCATTGTACTGTTACCTTACCATCGGCACTAACAATAGCTTTTGTTTCAATAGTTCTCATTTCATTTAACATTTAACGTTTAACATTTATCAACGTAGGGGCAACCTGTTTTTCCCGTATCATCAACAAACTCATTTCCTTAATTAATGAATAACAACAAAAAACAAATCTTCGGTTGGGTAATGTACGATTGGGCTAACTCTGCCTATGTTACTACGGTATTAGTTGCTGTACTACCTGCTTATTTCGCCTCTGTAGTAGTTCCCGAAGGTGGAGTAACTATTGGCAATACTGTCTATAGTGCTACTAGTCTTTGGGCTTTAGCGATTAGTTTTTCTGCTTTTTTGGTTTTACTTATTGCTCCAATTATGGGGGCGATCGCAGATTTTTCTGCGGTGAAAAAGAAGTTTTTACTAGCTTTTTGTTATCTTGGCAGTTTAGCTGCTTGTTTACTTTTTTTCTCCGGTGCAGGAGATGTTTGGCAAACTTTAGGCTTATTTATTATTGCCCAAATTGGCTTTGTTGCGGCCAACATTTTTTATGATGCTTTTTTACCAGAAATTGTTGCTGAAGATAAAATAGACTGGGTTTCTGGCCAAGGTTTTGCTTGTGGTTACATAGGAGGAGGTTTACAGTTTGCCCTTTCATTAGCATTAATTTCTCTCCATGAACAAATTGGTATTTCTGCTGCTTTAGCAGCTAAGTTAGCTATTTTGATGGCAGGTTTATGGTGGGGAGGTTTTGCTGTCATAACTTTTCTTTATTTAAAAGAATCTCCTACCGGCCAAAGTTTACCCCAAGAATATCGCAACTCTCCTAAATGGCAAGCTTATACCAAAGTTGGTTTATTACGAACTTTGGTAACTTTAAAAAAGGTCAAATTATTCAAACATCTACTCTTATTTCTCATCGCCTATCTTATTTATAACAATGGTATCCAAACTGTTATCACTATGGCAACTATTTATGGTACAGAAGAATTAGGCTTTACTACCAATGTCTTGATGGTAACGCTTCTAGTAATTCAGTTCGTTAGTATTATTGGAGCATTAGCTTTTAGTAAGCTAGCAGAATTTATTTCAGCAAAAAATGCTTTAATGGTAACTTTGGTTGGTTGGTCATTTGTTGTTATCTATGCCTATTTCTTACAAACTCCCACCGAGTACTTTATTTTAGGAGGAATAGTTGGTTTAGTGCAGGGTGGTTCCCAATCCTTAAGTCGTTCTTTTTATGGTTCCTTGATTCCTCCTCAAGCTTCGGCAGAGTTTTATGGTTTTTATTCTGTATTTAATAAAGGTTCAGCTATTTTTGGCCCTTTATTGTTCGCTATTATTCGTCAGGTTACAGGTAGATCAAGAACTGCAATTATTTCTTTAATTGTTTTCTTTATCCTAGGTTTGCTTCTTCTCGGTTTAGTTGATGTCAAAAAAGCTAGAGAAGCGAAGGACTCACCTTTATTTAGGAAGGCTTAAAATTTCTTATGCTTCAAAGATTAATAGATATTCCTAATACTTTAGCAAGTAGAGTAGATCATGTTCGCTTGAGTTCATGTTACCTAATATATTTTCCCTGACTTTGCGATCGCTCAATAATAATCTTCAATTATGAGGGGAGTTTGAATAGCTAACTTGATAATGTAGCAAAACCACACCATTTTCATAAATTTTACTCTCAGTCAACTCTAAAGTAGTTTGCTTAACAACCCCAGAAAAAAGAGGAATACCTGAACCCATAATAAAAGGATTGATTTTCAAAACTATCTGATCAACTAATCCTTCTGTAAATAAACTTGTTGCTAACTTTGCACCACCGCAAAGATAAATATCCTTGCCAGCTTTTTGCTTTAAACTTCTTACCATATTGGCAAATTTTTCCGAGACAATCTCCACTTTAGGGTCAGGACTTGACCTCATTGTACGAGAAAAAACATAACTCTTCATGGTAGGGTAAGGATTAGTTTTACCTTCTTTCAAACCCATCTCATAAGTTTTTCGCCCCATCAAAACAGTATCAAACTGCTTTAGAGATTCGATGTAATCAGTAACAGGTTTCCCTTCAAAGAGAAAACCATCCCAGGAACCATCTTCATGGGCTATAAAGCCATCAACACTACAGGCAACGTAATATTTTAATTTGCACATTTTCTTGATTTCGTTATATTTTTTAATTATCTCCAAAATTTAAAACACATTACACCCTTCGCAAAGATAATTAATGACTACCGTCAATCCTTGGATATACTCCCTGATCTTACCTATTCATCGCGTTTTTATTGCTCTTTACTTCGGTCAAATTCGTATTATTGGTGAAGAGAATTTACCTGTTAATGGCCCTGTCGTACTTGCCCCGAAACATTACAGTCGTTACGACCCTTTAATCGTATCTTGTTTAAGTACAGAACCTCTTTATTATATGACCCATCACCACGAATTTGAAGAGTCCTATAGTTGGCTTTTAGAAAGATTAGGTGCATTTCCCGTCAACAGGGAAAAACCTTCTATTTCTAGTTTACGTTTACCCATAGAACTATTACAAGCAAAGAAAAAGTTGGTAGTTTTTCCTGAAGGCGGTATTGTCCGCGACCAACCTGTGAGAAAATTAAAATCAGGTTTAGCTCGCTTGGTTATGCAAGCAGAAACTTTAGCTCAAGATGATTTAACTATCCCTATTGTTCCTATCGGTTTAAGCTACAAACCAGAAGCAGAAAAAGGAGCTAAGGTAATCATTAAAATTGCCCCTTCTTTGTTGATTGAAGAGTATCGTCAAGGGAAAGATAAAGAAACTGCTTCGGCGTTGACTCAGGCTTTAGAGGCAGCTTTGTTGGCTAATTGTTAATTAATGTTTTTGAAAGATAATGAAGGGTCTAGTGGTCTGTCAATCTCGATAATATGGGTTACTCGCTTTTTTATACCTTGTCCTAAAAGAGTTTTAGAGATTGTTAACGCACAAAAGCAAAAATGACAGACCACTAGAAGATAGGATAAAAGCAGGCTATAAAACGGAAAACCCTTGTTCCACACAAGTTATCGCTAATTTTGCCTATAATGAAGTTCCAAGTTAGGTTAAAATAGAATTAGGTTAAAGGATGCGATCGCTGATGAAACTGCCTGACTATGAGCGAGTAATTTATAAGCGTAACCCATTGATAGAGGTTGTGTGTCAAGTTCGCTTTCCTACTATTTTGAAAATTAGTAATCAAGATCCTGTTGAATTTCAAGATAGAGTACGTTTTGAATATCCTCTGTATGAAGTCCACAAATCTGTTAGTATTCCAGGAAATCAAAATGAGATACTTCAGTTAGTTCAAAAAATAGGTTTACCTTTAAACTTTCAAGACACTACTTACAATTTCAGATCGGAAGATTCAAAGTGGCAAGTGTCATTAAATAAAGACTTTATTGCTCTAGCAACGACTAAATATGAAAGGTACGAAATATTCAAAGAAAAACTTCAAGAGGTAATAACAGTTTTTGATGACACATACAAGCCATCTTTCTATTCAAGAGTTGATTTAAAGTACCAAGATTTAATTATTCGCTCTAACCTTAAACTCGACCAAAAGACAGACTGGAAATATTTAATTCCAGAGCATATTGCTCCTGAGTTTTATACACCAGAAATAGCGGACTCAGTAAAGGCATTTATGAAAAATGTGGAAATCGATGTTGAGTATGGTAGATTGCAATTTAAGCATGGCTTGGTGATGACACAAGATCCTGAAAAGGGAAAAAGCGAACCTGGATATTTGCTTGATGCTGATTTTTTTGTAGACCAAAAAACAAGGAGAGAAGATGTTTGGAATGTCCTCGATAAATTCAAGGAATCAGCAGGAAGATTGTTTAAATGGAGTATTACCGACAAACTCCATAATGCAATGGAACCCGAATCAATCCACTCCTAAACTAGACAGACTGAAACTAAGCCAAGGCGATATCTCTATTGTAGTCAGGCATTCATACAGTGAGCCTGAGCAACAAGCAATATCACCTACGTTAGAAGTGAAGTTTTCCTACGAGAATTCAACAGAGTGTTTTGACTTTCTGAAATGTTTTCTTTTGCTTATTAAAATCACTCAACTTCCTTCGGAAGCAATTCAGGAATCTATAGAAACTTTAGAACAAATTGCAGATTTTTATAGCTATGATTCTTCTGAAGATTTATCATCAATAGTTACTTCAGAAATAGTATCAGGTGAAATTGTTACTACGGAAACTAAATCTCCCTTAGTTTTAAGTTGGGATTAATTTATTCATGTCAGCAGATTTAATTTATAGGGTTTCTACTAAGGAATCAGCACTAAGACAGGGAGAAATCTTAACAGGAGTAGTTCAATACAAACCTAAAATCGACCAGATAAATACTTCTGGATCAAGTAACATACCTTTTCAAAAGATAGTCCATCCTTATGCAATTATCGTCAGCCAAGACTGCGATTTAGATTGGGATTACGATGCTAGGCGCAATACCAAAGAAGATAAGTCTAAAGAACATAAACGACTTAACTCAATACTCCTATGTGAAGTTGATACAGCCAAAGCCATTAAAGACAACAAAAACAACAATATAAATAGTAAAGACTGGAACTATATTAAGACAAATCGTCATCAGAGATATCATTTTTTTCAAGCAGTTACTTCAGAAATTGACTTAGACAAAAAAGGGTTACCAGAACTAACTTCGGATTCTAAGCAAGTCTTTGGAATAGACGCGGAGAACCTTTACTCTCAAATTAGAAACGGTCTGTCTAAACGACGGAGTATCCTTATAAGTCCTTATTTGGAACATTTCTCTGTCCGCTATCATTTCTTTCATCAAAGAGTAGCTTTGCCATCACCGATTACAAGTATTAAAGAAGGTTGACATAGTTACCCGGAGTAATACTCCATTGTCAGAATAGTAAAGGGTCATTATTGTTGAATAAGTATCAAATTTCTATATTGTAAAAAATATGTCCCTATTAAGTAGATTGCGTTTAGGTTTAGCCGTTGGTATTGCTAAAACTGTCACTTCCTTAGTAAGGTTATTAAACTTAGGTGCAGCGAGTGTCTTACCGGGTGAAATTGCCCTGCGTATTCAACCCAAACTACTTTCTAAACTTTGTGATCAAGTCAAAGAAGGAGTTATCCTCGTTGTTGGCACTAACGGCAAAACTACTACTTCCCTGCTGTTACGCACTCTCATTGAAAGTCAAGGTTACAAGGTAGTTCACAATGAAACTGGCGCTAACTTAATTAATGGTTTGGCTACTGCTTTGTTAGGAAATAGTAACTTAATGGGGAATTTGCAAGCAGATTACGCCATTTTAGAAGTGGATGAGAATATTTTACCGATTATTTTGCGTTCCTGTGAACCTAAATATATTCTGGCCTTAAATTTGTTTCGAGATCAATTAGATCGTTACGGGGAAGTAGACAGTATTAGCCATCGCTGGCAAAAAGCGATTACACCTTTATCTTCTAATACTACCGTAGTTCTTAATGGCGATGACCCCACTCTTTCCTATTTAGGGCAAAATTTAGCACAAAAAGTCCTCTTTTTTGGCTTAAGTGAACCAAAATTTTATCTTGATGAAATTCCCCATGCGGTAGATTCAATTTATTGTCCCAGTTGTGGTGCTTCTTTAGAATATGAAGGAGTTTATCTTTCTCATTTAGGAGAATATAAATGTCCTAGTTGCGACTTTGCTAAAAGTAAACCTGCTATTAATAGTCAAGATTGGCCACAAATTCTCATCGGTGTTTACAACAAATACAATACCTTAGCCGCCGGATTATTGGCCCAAGAAATTGGTATTGAAACCAAAGAAATTTACAAGGTTGTTAAAGATTTCCGTGCCGCTTTTGGACGTGCCGAAGAATTAACAGTTAAAGGCAAAAAGGTGAGAATTCTACTCTCTAAAAACCCTGTCGGTATGAATGAAACCATCCGGGCGGTTAATGATGTTAAAGCAGCAGGAAAATCCTCCACAACTTTGATGGTACTTAATGATCGCATCCCCGATGGTACTGATGTTTCTTGGATTTGGGATGTAGATACAGAAAAGTTAGTTTCTTTGGGGGGAAATATTGTCGTTAGCGGCGATCGCATCTACGATATGGCTTTAAGAATTAAGTATAGTCAAGAAAAGTTAGACCCAGAAGGGAAAGATTTACAACTTATTATGGAAGAAAACTTAGCCACAGCCATTGATAAATCCTTGAATCTAACTTCCCCTGAAGAAACTCTACATATTGTACCCACTTACTCAGCAATGCTGGAAGTGAGAAAGTTATTAACAGGAAGAGAAATACTTTAAATCAATGATCAGCTATCGATTTTCTAGCTAAATTGATTAAGAAAGCTGTAATAGTCACAGCAGCTACTAATAATATAAATGTCACCACTACTAATGCCGCACCATAACCAAAATCAAGGTAGCGCATAATTGTTGAATAAATATAAATAGAAACAGTTTCTGTTGCCCCGGCTGGCCCTCCTCCTGTCATCACTTGTACTAGGTCAAAAATACCAAATGATTGGGCAAATCTAAACAGTAAAGCAATGAGAATTTGTGGCATAATTAAAGGTACAGTAATTTGCCAAAAACTCTGCCAAGGAGTTGCCCCATCAATAGAATGAGCCTCGTATAAATCTCCAGAAATTGATTGTAATCCGGCTAAAAGCAAAATACTAATAAAAGGTGTTGTTTTCCAAACATCAGCAATAACTAAAGCTAACATCGCTAAAGTAGGATTGCCTAACCAACTAATTCCTTCCTCAATTAATCCTAAGCGAAAAAGAAGATCATTAACAATACCAAATTGGTCATTGAAAATCCAAGCCCAAGCTAAACCCATAACCGCAGTGGGTAAAGCCCAAGGAATAATTGAAATGGTACGAACAATTCCCCTACCCTTAAAAGATTGATTTAAAACTAAGGCAACTCCCATTCCCAAAATCAATTCAATGGTTACACTAGCTAAGGTAAAGATGCTAGTATTCCACATACTTTGCCAAAAACGCCCATCCCCAACCATACGAAAATAGTTAGTTAAACCCGCAAAAACTGGCTGTAATTGCGTACCAAGATTTTCAGTAAATAAGCTTAACCAAAAAGCGCGACCAATGGGATAAGCAAATACTAAAAAAAGCAAAATTAAGGCAGGAATAACTAACATCCAACCTATTCTTTGTTCCCTTTCACGAATAATATCTCGTGCCATTTCTCACCTGTTATCTACTATCATCTTTTTAACAAACTCCGAGTCTCTCTAGCCGCAGCTTTCATCGCTTTTTCAGAACTCATTTTATCTGTCAAAGCAGCACTAAGATAGCGTTGCAAAATATCAGATGCTTGGGCATATTGAGCAATAGGAGGGCGGAGTGCCGGATTTTCTAATACTTCTAATAATTGAGGATAGTGGTCGTATTTCGCCACAATTGTCGAGTCATTGAAAAGGGATTTAATACTAGGTACATAACCCGTTTCCAGGACAAACTTACGTAAAACATCTTTACTACTGAAGTATTTCATTACTTCCCAAGCAGCATCGGGATGTTGACTACTCCTAGCAATGCCTAAACCCCAACCACCTTGACAAGCACCACTTTGGGCTTCAGGTTTACTAACCATAGGTTTGATGGCGAATTTGCCTTGAATGGGGGAATCTTCCGCAGAAGCCAAGCTGAAAACATAAGGCCAATTGCGAAGGAAAACCGCGTTACCATTTTGGAAAAGGCGGCGAGTTTCTTCTTCTGTATAAGTAGTAACACCAGGAGGAGAAACTCCTATATCGATGCTACGGTGAAGAAACTTTATTGCTTGAATAGCTTCTGGTTGATCTAGTCCTACTTCTAAACTTTCTGGGTTAACCCAAAAGCCTCCACTACCTTCAAGAATTTCCACAAACATAGCAGCAAGTCCTTCATATTGTTTGCCTTGCCAAACATAACCCCATTCGGCTTTACCCTCTTCTTGTAATACCTGGGAAATTCCTAAAAGCTCATCGAAGGTTTCCGGAGGTTGATAACCTGCCTCTGTTAAAAGATCCTGTCGGTAATAAAGCATTCCGGCATCGGAACGGAAGGGGAGGCGGTAAAGTTTTTCTTGGTAACGCCCACCTTCAATATCCCCATCAAGATATTTATTTAAGTCTAAGTTGTCTTGGTCAATGTAGTCGTCAAGTTCTTTTAACCAACCCGCAGCAGCAAATTTAGGAACCCAGACGATATCCATATAAACTAAATCATAGGGAGAGTTGCCTAATAAAAATGAAGAAGTATAAAGGTCTTCTACCTGGTTGGTGGGGTTGGGGCCTTCAATGATTTTTAAATTTATTTCCGAGTTGCTTTGATTAAATTCCTCAACCAACCCCCCCCAGCTAGAGGCTTCCAAAGCTTGCATCAATACGGTAACGGTGATTGGTTGTTGGGTGAAAGCTGGCAAAATCAGCAATTGGATAGTTGCCAAAATCGCAACAATACCAAGAAAAAAGCGGAGTAGCTTAAGTTTTTTAGTTAATTTAGGAAGTTTTAGATTAAAGCCCATTGAAAAATGACAATTTTTTTAAGCAGAGGTTTGTTATCTCCTAACTATAGCGAGAGATTAAACGTAGCTATGTCAACAAATGCAACAAACCTACTGGATTAGTTTGTTAGGGCAGGTTTAGTTAGTTTGAAGTTAACCCATGATTTTGCTTGAAACCCGCCCTTACCTTTCTTGGCTAACTTCTTGAACCAAAACAAAAGGCTGGACAATAATAGTGCTAAATTGCTTATGGGGTTCTTGATTCCAAATTGCGAGTTGTTCAGAAGAAGGTTTAGCAATAAGTTGCTCAGCGATCCAATTTTCTACCGATGCTGCATCATTGGCTGCAACTTTAACTCCCACCTCAACTAAATCCAAGTGACTTGTCACCACGATCAAAGCATCTCGCTTGGCATGGGGGGTAAGGTTTTGCCAATCTACCTCAGCTAAATTTTCTGCTAAGGTTGCTCTAACATCTTCCACAATCTTTTTTTCTCCAAATTTATTTATCCAAGTATTAACTTTAACTATTTCAGCTAACCATTACTCACCTTCAACACGCAAATCTCGAACAGTTTCCAGACTCAACCCGGTTATCTCAGCAATGGCTTCATCGTCAAGTCGAGCAAGTAATTTTTCTGCGATCGCCCGTTGTTCTTCCTTTTTTCCCTCTTCTCGTCCTTCTTCCCTACCAAGATTAACAGCCCCTTGTTGATCATAAATAAACATTTCTCGGCGTTCAAAATCATCAAGTTCATCGGGGCTTAAGTTGGCTTGATTAGCAATTTCAAAGGCTTGGTGGAGTTCTGGTGTATCATCCATATTTTCCGGTATACCAGTTAGGGAGCGTGCATATTTAATGAAGTAAATCCATTTATCAGTTATAGTTTCGAGTTGTGCTTGTTCTTTGGTGAATTTTGGTAATTCCACAAACAACAGTTCGATATCGTTTTCACGATAAAAAGAACCATCAGACACTTCTCGATAAACAAAGCGAGAGGTAAAATGATCACGTTGAGGAAACATTTCAAAATCTGTTAGGGTTAAGGCAATAACTGGTTTTAGCATTCGATAACCTTCTCCCCTTTGTAGCTGAAAGGCGTAGGTTTTAGCCGCATTAAACAAGACTCTTTCACCAAAAGATTGCACATTCAAAACCTGCATTTCAATAATAATTATTGTGCCATCATTGAGTTTCGCTTTGACATCAAGGTAAGTATCTTTTAATCCCTCCACTCTTGGAGGCAAGTTAGGATTAATAATTTCTAAGTCTTCAATGGTAGAATTGCCTTCATAAATTAAGGCATTAAGAAAACTAATGAGAATGTTTTTGCTTTGTTCAGAACCAAAGATTTTCTTGAAAGCGTAGTCGGTTTTAGGATTAATAAATCTCATCATTTTAGATCAATTAAAAATCAAAGCAACTGGTTTATTTTATCGTCCCAAGGAGTGCATTTCGTTGATAGTTTCCGTACACTTTTGCGTTAAAGTTTGCAATGCTTCTTTTTTGAGAACATTTGGGGGCGGAATAACTTCGCCGATGCGTACCGTAATAGGAACAGGTTTAGGAAAGGATGAACCTGATTTTAAAATGTTTTGTGTTCCCCACAAACTGACAGGAAGTATAGGTGCGTTAGCTTTGGTGGCAATGGTAGCAGCCCCTAATTTGGGTTTGGTGATGCGTCCGTCTGGGGTACGACTGCCTTGAAGAAAAATACCTGCTGCCCAGCCTTCATTTAAAGCAGCAACCGCAGCTCGAATTGCGCTACGATCAGCAGCAGAGCGTTTGACAGGGTATGCGCCATACAACTTGATACCTTGCTTGAGGAGAGGAACTTCAAATAACTCTTCTTTAGCCATAAAAGCAACGGGACGACCCATAACGCAAGATAAGAGGGGAGGGTCAAAATAGCTGGCATGGTTACTAACTATGACTAAAGGCCCTTGTTTCGGAACATTTTCTCTACCATAAACTCGACCACGAAAATAGAAATTGAGGAAGGGGCTAACGAGAGAATATTTGAATAAATAGTAGAGTAAAAGATTGACAGCAGGTTCTCGCTCTCGATTATTGGTTAAGGCTGAATCTTCTACACTCATGTTTTTTATTTAATAATTGGCTCTACTTTATAGATAGAAAAAACTGATCCTACTGGGTCATTTTTTTCGACATAAACCTGATTATCAAAATATAAACCGACAGCCGTACCTCCAGCAAATAACATTCCTTCTTCAATTTCCCCTAAACAGTGATTAACCGCAATTCCTTTTAAGACTTCATCAAACATCCCCGGCATCAATTCTTGCCCAAGCTCAGCATCATTAACCAATAAGATAACATGGCCTTTAGCGGTAATAGCTGCCATAGAACGACTTAGTTCTTTTTGACAAGCAAATTCTCCTAAGTCTTCGCAGATATCTTTAAATTCTCCTTCCTGATAAAACCTGCCGTTGCCGCCGACAATGTTATAGTTATGATTATTTTCTTCTCTTTTACCAACTTGAATAGTTGCTTGACGTTCTTCCGGTTTTGCTTCAGAGATGGCAAAAGAAGACCTTTTCTTTTTCGCATCACCAGAATATTCTGTACCTCGCGAAATATTCAAACCTTCTGGTTGCCCATTGTCACCAATGAAATCCCCATTTATAGCTGCAATAGGCAGTCTTTGTTTTAGTTTTATTTTGTCATCATTCATAAACTCAGAAAAGGTCTTTTTCACATATTCTTTGCGTAAATTTCCGTTAGTATCTTTGGCATATAGCTCATGATCGAGGGGGAGATGAACTTGAAAGTCTAAGTTGCGCGATCGCGGATTAAAAATCACGACTTTATTTACGCCTTGCTCGTTTTCTAATCCTTGATTATTCGTTTTAATAAAAGTAATATCAAAATTCTCATCTTCTCCGATGCAGAGAGATTCATTGCTGGCGATCGCCTCTGCGTTATTTTGCTTGTGGAGTAAATATAAAATTACTATAGTTAAATTAAATACAACCAAGAAAACTATTAGCAAGAAAAGAAATTTATTTTTTTTAGACATCTTAGATCATTCATCATTTGTCATTAAGAATGTACGTTGCCATCAGGTAAAATTGCTCCGGTTAAGTCCACTCCTGTTAACTTAACCATAATACGATTTCCTGAGCCAATTTTGGCTCCTTTTAAATTTGCCCCTCGAAGATCCGAACCACTTAAGTCTGCACCAACTAAATTTGCTTCTTGTAAGTTGGCGTTTCTTAAATTAGCTTGAAACAAGTTAGCCCGGAAAAGGTTAGCCCCTTGGAGGTTAGCTTCTTCTAAGTTGACGTTATGTAAAAAGCTATCTTTCAAGTTCGCATTACTAAGATTGGCCCTTTGAAGATTTCTCCTCGAAAGGTCTTTTTCTACTAAATCAGCCCCCTGTAAGTTGGCCCCACTTAAATCTTCACCACGGGTTGGAGGACGTTCATAAGTACGTTTCTCTGGGGGCGGAGTTTGCGGTTGATAATAAGATGTTTTTGGGTAAGAAGGAGTTTTTGTTTGTGATTGAGTATTATTCGGTGGAGATTGAGTTTTGGGTTGATAGTAATAACTTCTCGGTGGAGGTTGATAATAAGAAGTTTTTGGTGGTGACTGGGTTGTAGCTTGGTGAGGAGGAGTTTTGGGGGTCGATGAAGCTTTGGGTTGATAGTAATAACTTCTCGGCGGAGGTTGATAATATGAAGTTCTTGGTTGCTGCTTCTCTTTAACGGGCTTGATGGCACGCAACTGTTCCCTGGCTTCGTTGAGGGCTTTTAATTTCGCTATAGCTTTCTCTTGAAGGCGAGTATTATCTTTGGGAATACGATCTGGATGCCAAATAAAAGCCAAGTCTTTATAGGCTTGGTTTACTTCTTCCGGAGACGCTCCTGATTCTATCTCTAGTATTCGGTAATATTTGTCCAGGGGATTCATACTCATTACCTTATTTTACCGTTATCAGTCCCAGGTCTATTTAGTAGCTTAACGGTGAAATGCTGATGCGATCGCAAGGAAAATGTTAAGAAATTAATTATCCCTTACTTTATACCAGATTTTCTTAAAACTGCTGCCACTGTAAAGTATAAATAGGAACGTTAAACCAAGGATTATTTGGTTCAGGAATCTTAACTTTGATTACTTGTTGATAATTAGGATCTGCTTCAATCCAAGTTTGATTTCCTATGTAAGCTAAAATATGTACTCCATCTGCGGTTACAGCTAAGTCTCCTGGCTTGATGCGATTGTGGTTTAATTCGTTGATACTGGGGCTAAGAAACAGTTGTTTTGTATAGTTTTTATATTCGTCTCTTAATGCTACTGCTGAGGTATCGTGCCACCAAAGAGAAAGACCTTTCCTGATTAAATTAGGATTGAATGAAAGTAATCCTTGTTGCCAATTAGCTTTGATTAAACCTTGGCGTACTAAACCAGAACAATCAATACCAATTTTATTTTCACCACCCCACACATAGGGACTTCCTTGATATTTACTTAACTGTTGAACATAGCTTTGTCGTAAGGCAGATGTGTCGATTATTTCTCTACCTGGCAAAAGTGTCAAACTTGCTACAATCACTAATAAAATTAAGCAAGTAATTCGGACTATTTTCTGTGGCCAAAAAATGAACAAACCACCGCAAAAAGCTGATACTAGCAAAATAACAATAGTTAAGCGCAATATGCCGTAACTAATTGGATAAAGCAAAAATACGGGCAAGAGAATCAAGTTTAAATACCATAATCTTTTGATTGCGCTGCGGTTGATTTTGACCATTTGTTTGGGAATTAGGTGATTGAGAATTGTAGGGCTTGCCGTTGTCGTAGACTAAATTGGGTAATGGAGAGTGGTTAAATGTTTAATGTTTAATGTCTAAATGCACATTAGCTTATATCTCGATTATAATTTAGAAAAAAAGAGTATTAGGATCTTTTTTGTTCTATCAAGAGAAGTTAATTATGGAATCTGAAAAATCTTCAACTCCGCTAATAACCCCAGAGGAAGCAAAAGATAGTAAGGTTGTTACCCCAATCAAAAAGTTTGCTTTTGGTATGGGCTGGGGACTATTTCTAGTAGCTATTTATTGGAGTTATAGCCTTTTTTATCATAGTTCAGTACCTTTAGCTACAGGAATAATTGCTTCGTTGGTATTTGCTATAACTTGTGGCTTAATAACTATGAAGGTAGGCTATGAAGCCTTGGATAATATTATAAACAGCCTGCCTTTCTAAGCAAAGGAAGTTTAAGCAACAAATCCTAATGAAACTTATTACTTATTACTTATTACTTATTACTTGCTCAAACCCAGCTATTTCCGATAAAACATATAGAGGACGACCCTTAACTTCTTCATAGATTCGGCCAATATATTCTCCTAAAATACCGATACTAACTAACTGCACTGCACCGAGAAAGAAAATAGCGATCGCAATAGTAGCAAAACCAGTTAAAGGGGAATTTGGTGAAACAATGCGCCAGTAAAGAACCATTCCTGCCATGATTATTGCCACTCCTGCTGCTAATAACCCCATGTAAGTAGAGAGTCGTAAAGGCACTACAGAAAAAGAAACCAAACCATTCATGGCAAAGGCAAAAGATTTCGCGAAAGTATATTTAACTTCCCCGGAAAAACGCGGATCTCTCTCAAAACGAATTGCTTTTTGTCGGAAACCTACCCAAGAACGCAAACCCCGAATATAACGGTTACGTTCGGGCATTTTGTTTAATAAGTCAACTACCCGACGATCCATTAAACAAAAATCCCCTGTATCTGTGGGAATATCTACATCTGTAAGGCGTTTGAGGAGGCGGTAAAAAATATAAGCAGGTAAACGCTTGCCCCAACTTTCTTGCTTACGCTTACTACGTTGGGCGTAAATAACTTGATATCCTTCTTGCCAAAGATGCAACATCTGGGGGATTAATTCCGGGGGATCTTGTAAGTCTCCATCCATGACGACAACTGCTTGCCCCCGGACAAAATTTAAACCGGCGGTGACAGCAATTTGATGACCAAAGTTGCGGGCAAAACTAAGGTAGCAAATACGACTATCCTGTTGTTGTAATTCTTGCAACAAAGCTAAAGAGCGATCGCGGCTACCATCATTAACAAAAACAAATTCTACTTCCCCAGCCCAAGATTTACTTGCCGAATTTAAGCGCCGATATAATTCTGGGAGATTACTTTCTTCGTTATAAATAGGGATAACCAAAGAATACTGAGGCTGCATAAGTTGTGAAGTAATAAGTAATAAGTAATAAGTAAAGAATATACTATTGTTGATACAAAGATTATTATAGTAATCGTTATTATAGCTGTGGGGGGAGTAAAAGTTGGTTATCCTTATATGGCGGATTCAGGAGTGTTGAATGTGAGAGGTTTTGCAGTTGAAAATAGACACAATGAGCCTATAGTCAAGCAAATAGCTCATAGAAATACCATCTTTTTAAACCAGTGAACATAATAATATTTTTAGAGATAAACGTTTTTAAACAGCAAGGCTTTTGTAACACTTTTCTACTAAACTATTTAGAAGCTGTTAAAGTTTTCTCAAAAAGTTAATAACTGCGATCGCATCTTGTTTATATCACAGAGTAAGTTACAAATAATGGGTTATAAAATAGACTCTAAAATCTCAGGTATTAGTTATCTAAATTTGGCTCTATCAATTACTTCATCCATGACACTATTTTAGGCTTGACACGCCAATAGTGGCGTGACACGCCTAAAATGATGCTTTAGAAAAAGAGTCATACTGTTTTTATTCATGTTTCTAAGTGATAATCTATTGCACTACTTTAGCTGTGTCACGCCAGTAGGGTGGGTTAGGCGGGCTATCATAAATGTGCTTAAATCAAAAAGCCCTTGTCCGCCGTAACGCACCGACTCCCATCTGAATTACTATGCGATCGCAGTTAATAATCGCAACCAAAGATAAGAGTTAGGGAGTGGGGAGTTTCTACTCCCCACTCCCTACCCTTGATAGCAACTTTACAACTGTTCTGTCAATGGTTGAGTTGCAACTGCTTCTAAATCTACTTGCTGCAACAAGTCTTGCCATTCGTTTTGCAAACTACTATTATTCGGCTGCTCTAACTTGGCACTAGCAATTAAGCTTAAGGTATCATACCAAATTCCTGCATTGGCATATAAAGCAGCCCGTTGAACAGAAGTTAATTCTGCATTAGCAATGGCTTCTGTTGGTGGTGCAACCCGTTTCACCCAACCAGTAACCCCGTAATTATCTGGCCGTAAAATGCCTTTTGGTTCAATG
The DNA here is from genome assembly GCA_963793425.1 of uncultured cyanobacterium. Taxonomy (GTDB): domain Bacteria; phylum Cyanobacteriota; class Cyanobacteriia; order Cyanobacteriales; family CAWCAG01; genus CAWCAG01. Next base: position 773,891 of record CAWCAG010000007.1, read on the forward strand.
GTAGCAAAGAACCATTGATAATCTTCACCTAACTCTAACTCTGGGGCATCTTCTGGTAAAGTGAAGCTGAGAATTCCTCCTTGACCAGAAACCTCTAAGGTGGTTTGGTAGAGACTTTGCTTATTTTTATCTTGGATGCTGAAAAATATCTGTTTAACGGAACTTTCCGGTAGATAAACATGAAAAGTCGGACGGGAAGTGGCGGTATATCCGTATTTGTTGCTGGGAAGTAAGGGAATAACCTTTGCTAATTCTTCATCACTGCGACTCCCTCCTCCTACTGTCCTTCCGGGGGCTGGTTTACCTACGGGGCGAAATGCCAAATCACCACGACTGCCGCCTCCTATACTGCTGCTTGGTGCAGGCTCTCCTACAGGACGAAATTCAAGCTCACCGCGACTTCCTCCTCCCACACCACTTCGGGGGGCTGGTTCACCCACAGGACGAAATTCGACATCGCCACGACTTGCACCCCCTGTACCACTCTCTGGGGCTGGTTTTCCTGGAACCTTAAACTGAATATCGCCGCGACTTGCTCCCCCTGTGCCACTTTGGGGGGCTGGCTCTCCTGGGGGTTGAAATTTGATATCTGGAACTAGATTATCATCACTTGGTGTAGCTTGGGCAAAAGCGGACTGAGATAAACTACTACCGACGGCAATTAAGCCTGTGAAAATGAAGAAAAATAGCTGACGAGAAAGAGAACTTTGTAATTTAAACATGGATAGCAATCCTAAGTGATGATGAACAAAAAGTGACTCCTTACAACCAGTTGCCCACTAAGACAAAAGGGGCCCAATAATAGGGATGGTTATAAAGGGGGTTTTTCAATAACTTAAGTTGAGCTTGACGCAGGGATTCTGCTTTGGTTAAACTGACATCAACTTTAGTTAGTTGTTGATAAAACTCGCTCATAAGTTCAGCAGTAGACTGGTCGTTAACAGACCAGAGAGTTGCTACAGTGCTGAGCGCTCCTGATCGTAAGGCAAATCCCGCTAATCCTAGGGCTGCTCGTCGATCTCCTGCTGCTGTTTGACAAGCACTAAGAACAAGTAACTCTACAGGTTTGGTTCCTTGACCCTTTTCTTGGAACAAACGAGCAAAATCCTTAACTTTAATCCGATCGTCCCAAGTGAGTAAAAAAGTCTGTTCTGGATCAGAACTAAACTGCCCGTGGGTGGCTAGGTGAACGATGCCAAAGTCCTTGGCTTGAATTTGGCTTTGGAAAGCAAGACGGGTAAAGTTCTCATCTAGCATCACTTTAGGGTCATTCAAATCAGCAGAGATTTGTTCTACTTCTACGGCGACTCCGGGTAAGGGCGGAAACCCAGCGCGAGCTTCGGTCAACCCGGCGGTTAAGGCTTGGAGCTTGGCTCTCGAACGTGCTTGTGGTAGTAGTTGCAACCCAGGACTCAGAGCGATGCTATACTTTTCGATTAAGTATTGCTTACCATCATAAAGGGCATTCATGGGCAAGCTTCTTAAGAAGCCGTCAAGGACAAACACGAGGGTTTGAATATTATTGCTTGCTAAGTCTTCCTCCGCAGATTGGATTAGCCAGCCATAAACCTGTTGGGCAAGTTGCAGTCGCTCTTCATTAGAATACCCCAAATAGAAGGAAGAGTATAGTTTTTGTAGTATATTGTTGACTTTCTGGGAGTCCAATTGAGTGGCATAATGCTTTAAGGGTTGATCTGGTAAAGAAAGAATTACTTCTAAGCGATCGCTTAAAATGATCGGGTAAATAACCGCTGCTTTAGCATCAAGGCTTTCAAGTTCCACCGGACGAGCTTCTAAACAAGCTTCTTGGAAGAAGTCTTCTATTTCTGCTAGCTGCAAGGCTTCGATTACTTGACGGGCTTGTTGCAGATTGTCTTGATTATCCTCTGCTTGCAATAATAAACTGACTAATTCTCGGTAAACCGGTTCAACGCTTTCTTGAAAATCAAATTGAATATCAGAATTTACGGAGACAAGATCACTGCGTAACTTTTGTAGAGTTTCCCAAGCTTGTTGATAAGAGGTGATCGCCTTTTGGGTTTTATTTTCTTGCTTAAATACTTTACCCAATTGCCAGGAAGTACGGGCGATTAAATCATCAGCGTTAATGGTTTGGGCGATGTAAAGTGCTTGTTGGGTAACTTCAGTAGCTTCTGCCCATTGTTGCTTTTGGCTATAAAGTTTACCTAATTGGTTAAGTATTGCGGCTTCGGCACGGGGATCTTGTAGTTGCTTGGCTTCTTTTACTCCCTCTGCTAATAACTGAGCAATTTCTGAGTCATAATTAGCCCTGGAGGAAAACTTCATCAAACTTTCGGCAAAATTAACCCTGGCATAAACCAAAGCCCTGTTGGGAGGTAAGTTTTTGATTTGGGCCTTGATTGAGGGTATAAGCTGAGTTGCGTCATTCAGCCTTTCCTGAGCAACCAAGAGGCTTAATTGATTTAATTGAGCTTGGAGAACAATGATCGGATTTTGGGCCGTCTTCGCCGCTTCTTGATAGTAATCTAGGGCAACTTGTTCTTGTCCTAAGTTCCTAGCAACGTTAGCCAAACTAAAAATTGTGGCACTCACATCATCTGTTGAATTGAGGCGATCGCTAATATGCCAACTCTCCTCTAAAATAACCTTAGCTTGGCGCAGATCTCCAACGGTTTGTAAAGCCCGCCCCAAACTTCTCAAACCATCAGCTTTGAGTAAAGAATCTGGTTGAGATTGCAATTGTTGCTCAATTTTTTCTAAGAGGGATTTTGCTTGACGATACTGTCCTAAAACTTGCAGGGCTTGGGCTTGGTTGATTTGAGAGCCTAACCTCCCTTGGTCATTCCCTGCCTCTTGGTATTTTTGTGCTGCTTGTTTCCAAGTCTCCAGGGCAGCTTCAGTTTGTCCCCTAGCCAGTTGCCAACTCCCTTGATTGTTTAAGGTTTGCCCCCACAAAGCAATACCCATAGAGGTTAATTCTGACTGACTTTGCAATAATGTTAAGCTAGCGGCGATCGCCTCTTTAGCTTCTGACCATTTTCCTAAGTCTTGATAAACTAAGGTGAGGTAATTCAAGGTCTGAACTTGCTTAAGAGTAGCGTCTTGTTGTTGATAGTTATCCAGTACTTGTTGCCAGGTTGTAGCAGCTTCAGCTAATCTTCCTCCTTCATAAAGCTGTTTGCCTTGTTGCAAAAGGTTGACTTGTACTATTTGATTATGTTGAAGGGGAGGACTTTGGGCTACAGCAGGAATAAAAGATGTCACCACAAATAAAGTGGCGATCGCCCAAGCAACAAACTTAACCTTACTGAAGCCTGTCCTTGCAAACAAGTACTTAACAGTACGTTTAATTTCCCAGAGAAACATGACATTAATACCAATTTGCTTAAAGTTTTCTATGCAGAAGGGAGCAAGAAGCTGGGAACAGCGTAGATTTACTCATTACCCATTACCCATTACCTATTTACTTAACTTCCCACCCCACACTCCGGTACATCAGCCCATGATCCCTGAATACCGGCTTCTGATAGATGCGCCACTAATTCTAGATTTCCTGATTCATTAACTACCCAGCCTGTTGCTTGAACAGGTAAAGGTTCGGTAGTTGAAGAAGAATTATTTGCCTGGGGAAGCTGCACAGTGTTGCTAAGTTGTTCTTCCCCAGAAAAATCTTGTAAATCTTGCCATATAGTTTCCCCTCGAATAGTTCCTGCTGCATCTTCTGGCAAACCCCCTCTACCTGTGATGATAAAGCGACTTTCAGCAGAGGTAGCACAACCAACAGCAATTTGTTCGGTGGGATCAACAACTTCATCTGGTAACTCCACAAGTCCCGAACTAGGGTCAACTCCCAAGGTGGTAATATCTACCACACCGCTAAATTGCGGCCCGAGGTCAGAGGTTGCAGTAATGTCACTTTGGGGAGTTAAGAAAGCACGAAACTCTGTTCCAAAAATACCTTCAGCCGTAATAATCACCCTACCACCTCTACCTTGTTGAGCATTGGCAGTAATATCACTATTTTCTAGGGCTGCAAGTACGCCGGTTTCCATGATGATGTTGCCTCCATCTGCATTACCAGCATCCGTTGCAATACGACTGTTACGCCGCAGAATAATCCCTATAGCATTTAAACGAATGTTACCCCCTGCCCCCGTAACTGTTGCTGCGGAGATAGTTCCTTGGTTATCAAGAAGAATGCGCCTTGCTTGAACATTAAGGTTGCCAGCCCCACCGGTACTAGTAGCTCTTACTCCAACTTCTGCCCCATTTTCTACTCTAAAATCTTTTGTATGAATATCAATGTTTCCGGCTGCCCCTGCACCACTGGTATTAGAATCAATGGCACTAGGGACAATGCCATCACCCAAGATACCAAAAGAAACTGCTTCGACAAAAGGATTTACTCCTGTGGCAAACCCTGACACTTCAACTGATTCTGAAGCCTTAATGGAGATGCTCCCTGCTGGGTTGCTTCCCCCTGTTGCCACAGAAATTTGCGCCCCATCCCTCACACTAACTCGTTTACTATTAATAGTAAGATTCCCTGCGGCGGCATTACCCGATTGTCCTCCCACAGTGAGTAGAGAGGAAGAAGCGAACAAACCACTCAAAAATATGCCATCTGGTGAAATACCCCTTAGATCAACCACATCCGCAATAACATCAAGATTGCCACCTAAAGCTGCCCCGGATGTGGCAGAGGAAAGTTGCCCTCCTTCAGCTACTACAAGCTGTCCTGTTGTAATTTTTAAGTTGCCTGCGGCTCCTCCGCCAAGGGTGGTGGTAAACAAGCCTACAGGAGCAGTTGCATTGGCAGGCGTTCCCCTAATTTCGACGCTTCCTGCATTAATAGTCATATCCCCACCCTTGCCGGAACTAATTTGGTTAGGGGTGGTACTAAAAACTGAGCCGTTAAGCAAGCGCAACTGCCCTGCTGTGAACTCAAAGCTCCCCGAAGCACCTACCCCAGCCGTGCCAGCCAGGAAAATAGAACCTTCATCAATTTCTGCTAATCCAGTAACGTTGAAATCCATATCCCCCCCGGCACCGTTAGCAAAAGCAGTTGTGAGGATAGCTGCACCACCCTTAGATAGTAATTGGTTTGCGGTAATCTTAACCTTGCCCGCAGCACCGCCTCCCAGACTAAGGCTATACAAGCCATCTCGCAGTGCCAAAGGATTAAAAGTACCAAATCTAATTTCATCTTTAATCGTATTAGGTGCAGCCCCGTTGAGTTCTACTATTGAGGAATTGATGTTGATATCCCCTGCCTTGGCAGTACCTAAAAATGTAGAAGAAGAGAGGTAAGAAAGACTTTCTAGCTTAAATTCTGTACCTTGAATATCAATACCTGCACCGGGTAAGTTACCGAAGGTATCGGAGACTAAGCTAGAGCCTTGAGTCAGGTTAATAGCCCCGCCTTGAAGAATAATCCCCCCCCCTGCCAAACCACTAGTGTTAACCATTGCACCGGAAGTTAAGCTGATTTTTCCAGGGTTAGGAACAGCCTCTGTAGAGTTGAGGTTGAAAGTGCTGTTGCTGGTACTTACTAATTGCACTTTTCCCCCCAATGTAGTTAAGTTAGCCCCCTCAAAACCAATCTCACCGCCAACAAAGGTAACATTTTGACCTGGATTAACAGCTAACCCAGTTGTAGAACGATTAATAATACTCCCAGGATTAGCAAATATCTGCAAACCAACTGGGGCAGTTACCGTTAATAAAGCAGAATTGCTTGTGTCTGTAGCGCTGAAAAAACTATTATCAGTAAATGTTATTCTGTCTGCGGTACTAGCAAAAAAGGAACCGCTAATATTTAGTTGAGCATTGCTGCCAAAGGCAATACCGTTAGGGTTGAGCAAAAATAAATTGCTGGTGTTGCTGGCATTAATTATGCCATCAAGATTAGAAACTTGCCCTCCCGTAATCCGGACAAATGTATTAGTTACAGCACCGTTATTAAATTGGACTGTATTACCCCCAGTAAGAGAAAAGTTGCTGAAGCTATGGAAGAGGTTTGTACCTTGGAGATTTCCCCCAGTAATGGTGCAGAGAGCAGCTACACAGGCATTACTGTTGCTACCATTAACAAAAGTGCCAACTGTAGAGTCTGGGGTTATTTGGGCTTGAACACTGAGGTTAAAATCTAAACAACTCAGCGCTAGACTACCAATCAGGGAGAATCTGGGGAAGATTTTATTCATTAAGGCTACAGTGACATGAAAAGTGCGATCGCGCTTAGAATAAATTTGAGATGCCCATAAAAATTAGAATCATTTTCAGATCAAGTATAAATGACTAATAGCCAAAACCAAAGTTTTGCTAGATAACAATTAACAGAACTAGCTAAGTTGGGCTAGCAAGATTTTTAGTTAACTAATATTGATACGGTATTCCTAGTTTTTGCTTTAGATCAGGAATTGAATTTGCAAGGCTGGCTTCATCATGAAGATATCAAGAATATTCTTAGGACTGACTTAAGTAATATTAACTAATTTCAGAATAAAACTTAGCTACCACCGAAATTAATAACAAGCTTAACCTAGAATAAGTACTTGCTCAATCAAAGTGTATAATCTCTGGGTGAATATCAGTACCGTGATATAACTTAAATTGTCTTCTTCAAAACTTCATCTTAACCTGTTGACATTACTAGGGAAAATCAAATAGCTTAGGAATCACTCTTAACTAAATATGAATGAGGTAGATTTTATGAACTTAAGCTTTAAGGCTGTTGCTACAGTAGCAGTCTCAGCCGTAGCCACATCCTTAGCGGCTGCCACTTTTCCGACAACAGCTTCGGCTTTTACTCTCGGTGATTACAACCTGGTAGTATTTGAGGATTTAACTAGCAACTCTGAGGTGGAAGGTAGTACTTTTGTCGGTGGCAACCTGTTAGGGAATTCTTCCAATTACTGCATTAAATGCTCTCCAGGTGGCAGCTTCAATCCTTTTGATGGTGTCGGTTTGAAGGTTGTTGGCAACATAAGCGGTAACCCGAAGCAAGTCAATAACGGTGCAGACTTAGAGTACGGTGGTAATTTAAACGCAATCGTCAATATGAATGGCGGTGGTAGTAAAACTCAGAATAGTGACCTCGCTAATGAGTTTAACGATCTGAAAAATTTCCTCACCGGTACTTCTACAAAACTTGCAGGTTTAACAGCAAATAGTAGCGTAGTTATTCCTGGGACTCAACCTGGTTAAAGATGATGTTTTAATCAGGGTTAGAGGTTTGGAAGTACTTCTAACTTTAAGATCATTTCTGTTCATAATGTTGAGCTAAATCATAGGTATTCCAACTTTTACAGTCTTTAGGTTCGTATCCCAATAGTTTTGCTACTTCGTGCATTCGCCTTATATTTGGTGCTTCAACTTCTATGAATACAGGAATATGTTCTAAAGCATCTTGATAATCATCGATAACAATTTTTGTATCTTCTAAAGTATATTCTGTACGAAACTTACGAGTTTCTTTAATTACCTTTAGCCCCAATGTTTCTAAAATAGTTTTCATATTACCTAAATCAGAGACTAAAGTTTCACACTCTTCCATCACTTTAGCTTCCCCCTGGGCAATGTGCTTTTTATAAGCTAAAACCGTCTCTTCCCCTTCCTTACGCAACCTTAAAACATCTCCTTGCTGACGAATACTGCTGTCAGAAAAGTCATAGAAAATAGCATAAAGTTCTCCAGCAAAGGATTTACTAGCACCAAGTTCTTGCAACTTGTCTTCAATTATTTCTTGGTCAATTTCGAGGATTTTAACTTCTATTTCTTGCATATCTTTTATTCTTTATCTATTAAACTAAGTAGCAACTTTACCAAGAACATTAAGAAAGCCATATTCTTCTAAAAACTGCTTTTGTTGATGGTTACGAACAAAAAAAGAACCGACAAAACCTAAAGAATTAATAGAAATAGACTGAAAACTTTCTTGGGATCGCGGTACAATCAATAACCATTTTCTAGTTGCCAAAAGATTATAGGCGTGAGGTTGCTGATGATTATTCAAACCCAAAGTTTGCAAAAGCTGGTGATATTGTTGCCAAATTACTTCTCCAGAGGTGGGAAAATCCAGCTTTGCAATAGCGTGGGGAAAATTTAAAGACGGTATTTTGCCCACAGAACCTTGCCACTGTGTAGAAGCAATGGTAACTTCTAAAGGAAAATTCATTGCTTCTATTTCTGCAACCAAAGGAAAAGGCACTAGTTGCAAATGTTTGTGGCGCTGGCTTGCACCAGCCTTTTTGCCACTGTTATAAAAAGCTAAACCTTCTATTTCTCTTAAACAAGTTTCCATAGCCTCAAAATCTTCCCAACTCAAGAGATTTTCCTGGGCTTCAAACTCCCGCGTTACTATCAGGATATGATCATCAACCACATTAAACTTATTAAGCAAGCATAAATGAGTATCAGAAATATCAGCTACAAATAAACCCTCTTCGTAAGGAAGAAAAGGATTATAATCTTGACCCGAAGGAGATTTTTCTTCCTGTTGCTGTTTAGCTCGCTCTTTATGGGCAATATTAGCCAGAATACGGACTAGAAAAGGGATTCCATCTTGCTCAATCAACTCATATTCTGTAGGTAAAGAATGAAGTGCGCCACCTTCAAGGGCATAGTGAGTTTGTTGTTTAACTTTAGCCCATAAAGTTCCTGAATCTAAAGTAGTATTTGTTTCAGACATTTTTCCGATTATAGGAGCATTGTTTATTGACCCAGAGCTATTTATGATGATTTGTAGGAAATTTGTCAAGAATATTTTTGAGTAGCCATGCCAAAATTCACTTTATTTACTGCCCTGTTGTTTCCCTTTGCCTTAGCTTTTTCCACTCCTGCTTTAGCAGAAGAAATGTTTATCAAACTCAATTTTACTGATGCTGAGGGTATTGGTGAACAAGTTGGTACAGTTAAGCTAGAAGATACAGAATATGGTTTGTTAATCACCCCTCAATTAAAAGGACTTCCTCAAGGTGTACATGGGTTTCATATTCATGAGAACCCTGATTGTGGCCCCGGACTCAAAGATGGTAAAGTCGTTCCTGGCTTAAACGCTGGAGGGCATTTTGACCCCTTTAACACAGGGAAACATGAAGGCCCCTATGGGGATGGACATTTAGGGGATCTACCGCCTTTATGGGTCAATGAAGAAGGAATAGCGATGATTCCAGGATTAGCCCCTCGCCTTAAGTTAGCTTATTTATCAGGTCGTTCTCTGATGATTCATCAAGGAGGAGATAACTTTTCTGATGATCCCGAAGCTTTAGGGGGAGGCGGTGCAAGGTTGGCTTGCGGAGTTATTGAGTAAGCTGTCAGGCTTATATTGCTTGTTGAGGCAAAAAAGCAAAAGCGGGGGAATATTAAGAAGTTTGCAGATAAATTGTTTCAGCCACTCTTTTTAAGCGCCTTAATTGTGCTTTCATATCCTTCTTGGTCCAACTAGCTGCAAAAGTATTGAAACCCCAGCTAATTACCGGATTAGCAACCTTAAACTTAAAACGATTCAGCAACTTAGTACCTTCAGAATCAGGCTGACATTCCCAGCGATCGCTGCCTTGGAAAAAACCTTCAAAACCCCAAACAATTAAACCAGGTTCTCGTTCAATTACGACACTTTTTAAAGTAGGTTGCAAGACAGGGACTTTGATGATGAAACGGCTGCGGCTACCAACTTCTGTACTCCATTTTCCTATAGGTTCACAATGCAAGGCAGGATTAAGCCAACGGTGCATTAATTCACGATCTGTTAAACACTTTTCAACGATAGTGGCGCTAGCCTTGATATGAATGGATTGTTCAAAAATTTGAGCAGATGGCATATTTATTAAAGTAAACAAAGCAAGTTTGAATCAGATTTTACACTCTAGATATTATTAACTTTTATAAAGTATAACTGATGACAAAAACTACAGGCAATCTTAGAAAGGATTATTTTTCTAAGCTCAGTTAGGTGTAAATAACAGGTAATAAATAAGAGATTTAGTTTTCTTTTTTCGCCAATCTTTATCTATGTTAAGCTTTACTAACTTTTAGAAACCTTAGTCGAAAATATTCTTACTGGTTGCCTTGCTGGTTAAATGAAATAAATCCCTCTAGAGGAGTAGCAACAAATTAACTTTGCACTGATAAGTATGCCAACTGGGGGAAAACTTAAAGCAAATCCCCCTTGGCTTTGGTTATTTATGTAAAAAAAGATTACTGTTTTTAGGGAAAAGCGTAGTATAGACAGCATAGAATATCAACTTTTATATGGGATAATTCCAGTGCGAATGCCCTATCAAGAGTGGGGCAAGCCGCCGGAGTTTTTACTTAGAGAATCCTAATGGATTTATGAAGATAATGAATGGAACAGAACAAGAATGATACATATAGCCAGTAAACTTATGCTGGTGTTGCCGCCAATTTTGGCCCAAGAGACACCAGAAACACTCAAAACAATTACAGGAATTGCTTTTCTAGACTCGATTCTCGCCCCTATTGGTGGGAGTTTAGGCAGTTCGATACTCAACTTCCTCTTCGCCATCATCGTCTTAGTCGTTGGTTGGATCGTCGCAGGAATTGTTAAATCAATAGTTAAGGGCCTGTTGGGTCGCACCAACATCGACAACAAAGTTGCTGGTTGGATCTCAGGAAGAGAAGGCGGCGAATCTATACCCATTGAAAAATGGATCTCAGAAGTAGTTTATTGGGTAATTATTCTCTTTGTTGTAGTTGCCTTCCTACAAACTCTGCAATTAGAAGCGGTTTCCGAACCCTTAAACGCTCTTTTAGAACAGATTACTAGCTTCTTACCGAAAATAGGTGGGGCCTTAATTCTGCTGGCTTTAGCTTGGCTGCTAGCAACCTTGGTTAAAATGATTGTTGGCAGGGCTTTGCGGGCATTTCGCGTTGATGAACGCTTAGGGCAACAAGTTGGGGAAACAACAACCACCACAAGCACTACCCCTTCTACCACTACAACAGGAACTGACCCTTCTGCCACAACGACAACCACAAATCAGTTTTCCCTCAGCGAAACCATCGCTAATACCCTTTACTGGTTCATTTTCCTCCTCTTCCTACCCTCTATCCTTAGTACCTTAGAGTTGGAAGGAACATTATCACCAGTCCAAGGATTAGTTGATAAAATCCTTTCCATACTGCCTAACATTCTCGCTGCGGTATTAATTGGCTTCGTCGGTTGGACAATTGCCCAAATTGTTCGCAAAGTAGTAACTAATCTCCTGGCAGCCACAGGAACCGATCGGGTTGGGGCCAGATTTGGTCTTTCCACCGCAACCGGAGGCAAATCTCTTTCTTGGATTATTGGGACAGTAGTTTATGTCTTAATCTTGATTCCTGTTGCCATTGCTGCGTTGCAGGCATTAAAAATCGAGGCTATTTCCGAACCTGCGATCGCGATGTTAAATGACATCCTCACAGTTCTGCCCCAAATTTTCACTGCCGCCGTTATTCTCATCTTTGCTTATGTAGCCGCTAAATATCTTGCTGATTTAGTAACTAGCATCCTTACCGGTATTGGTTTTAATAATGTTTCTCGGTGGTTGGGTTTATCCTTTGTCACAACCCCTCGCACCCGTACCACTACACCACCTCCAGGGATGGGGGAAACAACAGCAATTCAAACAACCATTCCCAGCAAAACCCCATCGGAGTTAGTCGGAATTGTTGTTCTGGTAGGTATCATGTTGGTAGCTACCTTAACTGCTGTTGATATTCTCAATATTCCTGCTTTAACTAATTTAGTCGGGGCAATAGTTTTAATTGCAGGGCAAGTTCTCACTGGTATAATTATCTTTGCCATTGGTTTATTCCTCGCTAACTTAGCCTTCAATCTCATCACCAGCTCTGGCAGTCGCCAATCTCGCATCCTGGCACAAACTGCCCGGATTGCCATTATTGCTTTAGTCTCCGCTATGGCATTACAGCAAATGGGTATTGCTAGTAGCATAGTTAACTTAGCTTTTGGCTTACTCTTAGGTGCGATCGCCATAGCCATAGCCTTAGCTTTTGGTTTGGGCAGCCGCGATATTGCTGCTGAACAAGTCAGGGAGTGGCTAGATTCTTTTAAGCGAGATTAACACCTCAATTTAAACTCAAGGCAATCAAGAGAAAATCCCCATCTTTACTTCTTTAGATGGGGATTTTTTCAATGCTCTCAACAATAATACCAACTCCTAATGTTTCGTTTCAATATCTAACTCTTCGCGACGCAAATTTTCCTCAACTTTAACTAACTCTTGGGTCACTTCTTTTGTAACAGAAACTTCTTCCGTTACAAAAGCTTCTTTATGAATATTAGCCGCTTCTTTGTGAACTTCAAACCGAGCAAGTTCCTGATTTTGGAAATTAGTTTTGCTAGGGTGAACTGGTATTTCTGGATTAATAGGTTCAGAACGTTCAATAACAACTCTTTCTCTTTCTACAGGTACTCTAGCTTTTGCTCTTGAACTTGTCACCTGCTTACCTACTGCCACTTCACCAGTTTTGTAGCGATTTTTATTAACCATAAGTCGTTCTTCATGTAATCTAAGTTTATGATTATCTGGCATTTGATATAAGTCTGGCTCGCTTTCGTAATAGTTGTTACGACTCAAAGCCGGAGGGGTATTCATTGGGGTTTTTCTCGGCCGATAAACATTACGTACTCTTTGTTCGTATTCATAATCTACCGTCATGCTATCGTCATATTCCGGTAATTGTTCTGCTTGTTGTTTATTTTCTAAACCTGTAGCATAAATGCGTTGTCTGCCGTCATCAATGCGACAGCGCCCCATAGGAAGTAAAACTTTTTTACCAACAAACCAAAACCCTGTATCAACTACGAAATAGCGAAATTTACCAGTTTCATCCACTAAAACATCATGAATTGTACCAACTTTTTCTTCTGTTAGCCCAGCATAAACAGTAAGTCCTTTCACTTCCTCACCATCAAATAAATCTTGAGTGTAGGTAGGATAGAAATCCTCAATTTTGTATAAAGTCATAGGTTGAATTTAGTAAGATTTTTTGTTTACTTAAATATATGTCTCAAATAATAATTTCTCAGATTGTTTAAGACTTCCTGCCCACGACGTAAACAGCAGCATCATAAGGAATAGCTCTTGGCTATAATTAGAGAATTTTCAACAAAAAAAGCTACTTCTCAAGGAATAGGTAAGGAAGGAAGGACAATAACTCAGTCCAAGTTTTTTAGTGATAGCAATTCACAATTGTTGCCATGATCAAGTTTATCGTCAGCTACTTATGTACATAGTTCTCATCATCGACTTTTAGAGTATAAAAAAAGCCTCATATCTATCTATTCACTGAGAAAGAAAACATTTCTTATTTCTCAAGTGAGATGTGTTTAAGAAGCTAATTTAGCTACGCTAAAAAGCAATAAATTAACTTTGCTTAAAATAAGGTCTTGAATATATGGCCAACTTGATTGAGTTTAAGCTTCTAGCTCCTTATAACAAAGAAGCTGCCTTAATTGGGTCTTTTTCTGACTGGGAAGATATTCCGATGGAAAAAGATGAGAAAGGTTACTTTCGCACCAAAGTTGAGTTAGAAGATGGTGATCACCAATATAAATTTAGGATACGCTCTAAAAGTTGGTTCTTAGAACCGGATCAGTGGATAGAAGTGGTAGACCCCTATGCTATAGATATTGATAATCCTACTCAAAATGGCATAGTCCGTATTAAAAGTGGTGAAAGAATTGTTGATACCTATGTTTGGCAACATGACGACAAGCCTTTACCAGCAGACCAAGAATTAGTTATTTATGAACTGCACATTAGCGACTTTTCCGGTGGGGAAGATGACCCCAACCCTAGAGGAAATTATAAGCACGTTATCGAAAAACTAGACTACCTAACAGAACTTGGTATCAATGCCATAGAATTGATGCCGATTAAGGAATACCCTGGAGATTATAGTTGGGGTTATAATCCCCGTTACTTCTTTGCCTCTGAATCTAGCTATGGTTCTACCAGTGGATTAAAGAAATTAATTGATGAGTGTCATGGTAAAGGGATTCGCGTCATTATGGACGGTATCTATAACCATTCAGAAGCTTCTAGCCCCTTAACTCAAATTGACCACGATTACTGGTATCACCACGAACCCCGTGATCCTGATAACAATTGGGGACCGGAGTTTAACTACGAATTTTACGATGAAAAGTTAGATATCAAACCAGCTTGGCAGTTCGTTGGTGATGTGGTTAGATTCTGGATTGGCGAATACCACATTGATGGTGTCCGTTACGACGCAGCCAGACAAATTGCCAACTATGACTTCATGCACTGGATAGTTGCAGAAAGCAAAAAAACAGCGGGGGAAAAACCTTTTTATAACATCGCTGAACATATTCCTGAAACAACTAGTATTACCAATGTTGATGGGCCGATGGATGGTTGCTGGCATGATAGCTTCTACCATACCGTTAAAGCCCATATTTTCGGCGAGAGATTTGAATTAGAAGAACTTAAAGATGTCATTGATTGTAAGCGACAAGGTTTCTTAGGTGCAACTAATGTAGTTAACTACCTGACAAACCATGACCATGAAAGGATTATGGTAGAGTTAGCTAACCGAGAAATTTTTGAGGAAGCCGCTTTCAAACGCTTTAAGTTGGGTGTAGTTCTTTTGATGACAGCAGTTGGAGTTCCTTTAGTTTGGATGGGAGAAGAATTCGGAGATTATCATCCCCTTGATCCGGAACCGACTAAAATTGATTGGAGTTTACTAAAAAACGACCTCAATAAGGGCTTATTTGAATACTACAAAGGTTTGGTTAACCTACGCAAAAATAATCACGCTTTGTACACAGAAAAAATTGATTTCTTCCACGACAATGTAGAATCAAAAGTGCTTGCCTATACTCGCTGGAATGATGAAGGTTCTCGTGTTGTGGTGGTGGCTAATTTTTCAGACAACTATCTAGCTGGCTACGAAGTTCCTAACTTCCCTGAAAATGGTACTTGGCACGAATGGACTGGTGATTATGACCTTGAAGTTGGGGAAAATAGTATTACAGTTGATTAGGCGAGTACGAAGCTAAAGTCTTTGTTTGGCAATAGAAGAAAATTAGAGTAATTAAAAAGGAATTGTTTTATGGATATAGTTAGGCTTCTTTGTGCAATCTTTTTGCCACCTTTAGGAGTGTTTTTGCAAGTAGGTATTGGACCTCAGTTTTGGATTAATATTCTTTTAACCTTCTTAGGTTATATTCCAGGAATCATTCATGCCGTTTGGATCATTTTGAGAAGATAGTAGCCGTAATTAAAAATAAAAATTAGCCCTGGCAATGACTAAGAGTGTAGAATTGTCAGGAGCTTTATTTTTATATAACTTATGGAGTTAATTGAGACAGTCAAGAACAGTTTGCAAGAATTAGTAGGTAGCAGTGTTAAAATTCTGCCTGCTTTGCTTGCAGCACTGATTGTTATTTTAATAACTCGCTTTATAGCAGAGTTTGTGCAAGGAATAGCCACCAAAGTAGGGAGAAAAACTATTCGTAGCCAATCTCTGCAACTATTACTCTCAAAAACAGCCTATGTAACCACTTGGCTAATCGGAATTTTAATTGCTAGTGTTATTGCCTTTCCTAGCTTAAGATTAGGAGATGTTGTTGCTACATTAGGGCTTGGTTCTGTAGCCGTTGGTTTTGCTTTTCAAGATATCTTTAAGAACTTTTTAGCCGGAATCTTATTATTAGTACAAGAACCTTTCCGCATCAACGATCAGATTATTGTGGGTGACTATGAAGGAACAGTAGAACGTATCGATATTCGTACCACCAGCATTCGCACCTATCAAGGAGAAAAAGTACTGCTTCCTAACTCTACTGTTTTTACCAGTGCAGTACAAGTAAGGACAGCTTTCGACTCTCGACGTACGGATTTAGGAGTAGGAGTTGATTATAATACCCCTTTGCCCAAAGCAGCAGATATTTTAATGACAACGGTTAAAGGTGTTGAAGGGGTACAAGAAAATCCTAGCCCAGAAATAGATGTAGTCAATTTTGGTGATAGTTCCATTGACTTTGTGGTTCGCTACTGGACAATTCCTCAACAAAAAGGAGTAAGAACGACTCAAACTAAAGTAATGATTGCCATTAAACAAGCTTTGGATCAAGCTAATATTAGTATTCCCTACCCAATCCGCAACCTTTACCTATATGATCAACAAAATTTTGACGATTATCTAGAAGTAAAGGATTCTCCTACAGAAACACCTAGTGAAGGGCAAAACTAACACTAGGCCATTTCTAACTCTTGACGATAAATTTCGCCCCATTTTTGAAAGTATTTTTTGCTAGCAACTTCAACTTTCTGCCTTAATTCTGGTAGTAGATTACAGCATTTGCTATTGGGGTTAGTCCGACAATTAATTTCCGCTACAAGCAGTTCCTGTTCTAGTATATCTAATTCTACTTCTAAAGTTTCTCTAACTTGGGTCAAAGAAGTACTACTATTTTGGAAACATAATTCTAAATTTTGGTAGTTCATGGTTGCTGCCCTTGGTTAGAGAATACAACTCTAATGTAAAGGAAAGTAACTCTAGAGGCCAACAGCCATTTAGCTGAGGGAAATTCTCAAAGCAAGCTAAATGGCTTATGCTAGTTTGCTGCACATCGCAACTCATCTATAGCAAGTTGACACTCCCCGATCCTTTAGGCACGGGGATTCTTGGTTCAACGAAACCACTTAAACTAGATTCCTTGCGTCGTCTAGCTCAGAGGTGGGATTCTCAATAGAGCGTTGATTCGGGTATGCCCTACCCTATTCACATCGCTGCGAGTCCTGTTTAGTTGGAAACGAACTTGTTTCACAATGCTGATTGTCTAGTCCCTATAAATCTTTTACCCACTGCTAGGAGGATACTAGAAAAATGCATCTCTATCCCTATAAATTTAATTTTTCAAGGTTCAGCGCTACGTCTTCCGACGGCTAGGTTTTTAGAGTGGTTGATTCCCTTTTCCACTATTATGCGAGTATACCAGAAAAGCTGTCCTATAAGAACGGGGCTTTAGACCCAATTATTTCGGTAATAATATTTATATTGACTTTTATCTTCTCTTGTTGAAAAGGGCGAACGACGGGACTTGAACCCGCGAATGGTGGAATCACAACCCACTGCCTTAACCACTTGGCTACGCTCGCCGTAATATTTATAGAATATAACATTTTGGTGACAATTGATCTAGGTTTAAAATGGATAATTAAAAATTTCTTTAACTGTGTTTGGCTGAAATGGCAACAGCAGTACAAATGAGTTCCCATCATTTTGCTAGTTTGTTTAAGGAATCTGTGGGCAGACCTCCTCATCAATATTTCTCCCGATGTCTTTACTACTCCGGTGTAGCCTACGGCAAGGAAGTGCAACCCTACTCCCTGCTCCCTGCTCCCTGCTCCGGTGTCCCCTACCCTAGCCATACAATCTAAATACCTGACAGCTTATTACCTTCTTGCTAAGATTATATAGTCATCAACAGCATAATAGGGGTTTACCACCTCTTGTAAATATTGATTTTTAAGAGGATTAAGATATTGTTTTTCCACTAAACCATCTCGAGTAGAACTAATCTGCTTATACCACTCTAAATTCAAACCTAATTCTGTAAGTAAATTAATTATTAAACTATCTTCTGTCTCTGGAACTTCCTCTTGAAAATCATCTTGATTACTTCCCAAACTTTCCCTATCTATTATCAGCAAAATATAACCGTTCTCAGCTAAACTTGCTTGCCAGATTTGTTGATAGATGTGATGAGCTTTTTGTTGCTGTTCTAATTCCAGGAAAGAGTAGTGGGAAATAACAATAAAATCAAAGAAATTATTGGGTATAGGGCTGGATTTCGGCTCGTAGGTGAGAATATCCGTAGTATCGAGGCGGAAATAAGTGTTAGTTACAGCTTGATGAGATTCTAGATAATTACGCCAAAATTGCAATCCTCTTAACTGAAGTAAAGATTGTTTTTCTAAAGAGTAATAGGAAATATGTAAACGCGGCATCCTCAAGAAATATTTAGTGCTTTCGAGAAGTAAAGCTAAGCCATAAATTACTGTTCCCACTCCCGCACCGATATCCAATAAACGGATATTCTGGGGCATCAAGCCTGCTTCATAAACCAAAAACCAAGCTAAATAATTGCTATAAACATTATCCAAAAAATCGCTCATTAAGTAAGTATGAGGGCTAAGCTTGAAGTTATATTCTTTTTCGCTTTGTAAATCATTAATAGCTAGGCTCAATTCTTCTTTAAGCCTGCTTTCTGGAACTTTAGCAAATTCTTTTTGCAGAAACTCAGCTAAGGCTGATTCAAAATCTTTAAAAGTACGTTTTTCTATGCCTGTACAAGACAATTTATGTTCACTTTGCTGAACAATTTTGTAGCTTGTGTGAATAAAATGAACAAATTCTGAGTTTGGAGGAACTAAATCTTCCTGACTTTGTTGAGGCACTTCTTCAGGAAAATCCTGATGCTGTCGCCCTGATGCTGTCGCTAATTCCCGCTTATAAAAATCTAAAGATTGCTCTGTTTTTAACTGTTTACGATAAACCTGTTGCAATAAAGAAAGTTTCGCCCCTGCCTCTTCTGTTTCCTGCAAGATTTGTCTCGCTTTTCTTTCGTTGCTTTCTTTCAAAGCACCGCGAAACTTAAGAGAACGTAACCAATTACTAAAAGGATTACTCATAACAAAAATCTTCTTGGTATAGAAAGAGCGATCGCAGCCCATATCGATACTAGGAGTTAAGATGAGAATTATTCTTCTGTCAAGGGGTTAGTTCTACTTGCGGAGATTTTTTCAGTTCCCCTGTCCGCATTAGGGAAATGAGAGAACGCTCTTTACGCAGATCCATTTCTTCGGCTAAACCTTGTTTTTTATCATCCAAAAGATTGGCTTGATGGGGAGGAACTATTGTCACCTGCGGTTCTGGGTTGGGTTGTTGAGTATAACTAGCAGGAAGTTGGGGCAGGTTAAAATTTGCTTGAGGGCGCTTTTTGCGAGCAACCCGCCGCTTTTTTTTCGGTTTAGGCAGATCGAATTTTAAGTTTTTGAGAGGTTTGATTAACAAAGCTTTATGTTTCCAGCCCTGCCTTACTAAAATAAGACCTACCAACCCACTAGTTACCATCGCCCCAATTAACCACAGAGGAGGTAAATTGTATTCTGGTTCAGGCTCCTCAAAAACTGTTGGGGAAGGTAAAGATTGGGAAGCAGGAGGTTGCATTTCCCCAGGATCTAATAGTGCTGTCATGGCACTAATTCCCACAATAGTGACGGAAATGCCGATGGTACTGAAAAAAGCCACTGGATAGTGATTAACCAGCTTTCTAACGATGTTAGGACTATTTTGCTTTGGTAGAGAATTATTTGTTGAACTGAGCATTGATGCTCTCACCCTTTACCTACTAAGTGTTTGATCATGTGACCATATAAGTTTATTCCTTGTCAATAAAATGATCAACCTAACTCAAACTCCATATCCTACTTTTGCTTGGGCAGACTTACTTGTGCCGCCAATTATGTCTGGATTAAAGCGATAACCAATATTGCGTACTGTTTGAACTAAGTTAGGTTGGCGAGGATCACTTTCTATTTTTTTGCGTAAAGATAAAACATGGGTATCTATGGTACGAGGATTATCAATAGCATCAGGCCAAGCCCGCTTCAGCAGTTCCGAACGACTTAAAGCCATTCCTTGGGCTTGGGCGAGAATATACAGCAAACTAAACTCCTGGGGAGTTAATTCAATTAAATTCCCTTGGAAGTGAACCCGACGCTGTACTAAGTCGATTTTGAGGTCGCCATAATTGAGATAGAGAGGAACAGATGTTAAGCGCATCCGCCTCATTAAAGTCTCAACTCTGGTCATAAACTCCTGCATTCCAAAAGGTTTGCTGAGGTAATCATCGGCCCCAGCCTTTAAACCGATGACAATATCCTTTTCACTACTACGGGCAGACAGCATTAAGATTAGAGATTGCCGCTGTTGATAGAGCCAACGGCATAGTTCTACTCCGCATCCGTCTGGTAAGTCAGAGTCAAGGATAACTAAGTTTGGCTGGTAACTAGGGAATATGTTCCTAGCCTGGTGAATGCTGGCCGATTGTTGAACCCAATAGCTTGCTTGTTGCAAGTGCCATGCTAACAGCGATCGCAGGTGAGGATTGCCCTCAACAATTAAAATTTGAACCGAACCCACGTTGGTTTTCTTCCGTTGAATCTGGTGAGATTAAAGTTAACAGAGCTAATGTCAAGATGTTGTAACAGAGGCTACGTATAACTTCATAGGACAGATTTTACATTCAATTTTTTTCTAACTAAAGATAGAGGAAATCGTATTTTCAACAGGAATTAAGTAGTAATTAGTTAAAATAAATTTAAGGAGTTCATGAAGGTTCTCAAACTCCTGTTAAAAATTACTGGTAATATTTACTTAAATCCTAACTTTTCAAGCCAAATTCTCACAACCTACCAAAACTTTAAGATAATGCTTCAAGATACCAGAGCCATTCGCTATTATCAAAGATTGACCGATTCTATGGTGGATCTTTGGCAGCGAGGTTATCGCTTTAATGATTTGCGAATGTATATGGATGGTTACTTATCCTGTCTCAGACAGTCTAATGACCTGGAACCCCACCTTATCCACCGTTTAGAAGAAGACGCTTTTCGCTTCTTAAGAGATCCTTCTAATTTCGAGTTAGCCATGCCCCAAACCCAAGCTGAGGCAGACTACTACTAAATAACCATTAGAAAATACCTCTGAGTCCTCTAGTTTCTTTATGGGCGTAACTGGATTCGAACCAGTGACCTCTACGATGTCAACGTAGCGCTCTAACCAACTGAGCTATACGCCCAAATTAACTGCCAGTAAAGAACTATAACACAGAGTTTCCCAGCAGAGCAAATTTACTTTTAAATAAAGAAAACTATCTTGAATTAACGATCCGAGACTCCTGAGTTTTGATAAAATTACTGGGGTCATTAAATTTGAGTAACAATTTTTGAGCCAATCTACAGACGTACAACAAATCGACACATTGGCACAAGAACTGGCAAGCATACAGCAAACTAGTTCTAAAAGGATCGCTTTGCTTGGCTCTCGCCATGTTCCGATCACTCATCAGTATCTGATTGAAATGATGAGCTATGCCTTAACCCTTGGCGGAAATCGCTTGATCACTTCTGGAGCCACAGGAACTAATTCTGCGGCTATTAAAGGAGCGATGCGGGCTGATGCTAATCTTTTGACAGTGATCTTGCCGCAAAGTTTAGAGCGCCAGCCTTTAGAGTCGAAAAAACAGTTGGAAAAAGTTATCCATTTGGTTGATAAACCAGAAAACAACCATCTTTCTTTGGCTGAGGCTAGTGCTTTGTGCAACCAAGAAATAATTTCTCGCTGTCAGCAATTAATCTGTTTTGCTTTCCACGATAGTAAAACTCTATTGCAAACCTGCGAAGATGCCGAAGAACAACATAAAGTAGTAACTTTGTTCTATTTTGATTAACTAAAACCTATGGCTATTTCCACTAGTGCTATTCTGCTCTACTCTATTGTGGGTGCAGTAATTTTGATTTACCTTCCCTTTCTGGTAGTGGGTTATGCTCGTACCCAAGTAGGATATGATATGCAAGCTCCTAGAGCTATGCTAGAGAAGTTGCCAGACTATGCTAAAAGAGCAAATTGGGCCCATCAAAACTCTTTTGAGACTTTTATGGTGTTCGCTGCTGCTGCTTTTATGGCTTATGTGACAGGGGTTGATTCTCCTTTGGCCATAGGAGCAGCGAGTGCTTTTTTAGGAGCAAGACTGTTATATTCGCTTTTTTATATTTTTAATATACCTTTGGCGCGATCGCTAATGTTTGGCATCGGTTCTTTTTGTACAACAACTCTTTTTGTACTTAGTTTGTTGGCAATTAATTCCTAATTTTTAATTTTTTAGTTAATCACTATGGCTTCTAATTCTTCTTTTGATATTGTCAGCGATTTTGATCCCCAAGAAATGGTTAATACCGTAGATCAAACTAATCGGGAAATCAATAATCGCTATGACCTTAAGGATACGAAAACAACTGTGGAGTTAGAAGAAGAGCTAATTAAAATCAATACCGAAAGTGACTTTAGTTTAGAGGCTGTTCAAGTAATTTTGCGTACTAAGGCCGCTAAGCGCCAATTGTCTCAAAAAATCTTTGATTTCGGTAATGTTGAGTCTGCTAGTGGTGGACGTGTTAGACAAGAAATTAAGCTACAAAAAGGCTTAACTCAAGAACTGGCTAAAAAGATTAGTAAGCTAATCCGTGACAATTATAAAAAGGTACAAGCTTCGATTCAAGGAGATAGTGTCAGGGTTTCTAGTAAGTCAAAAGATAGTTTACAAGAAGTAATGCAGTTATTGAAAGAGGAAGACTTTCCTGTAGATTTACAGTTTACTAATTATCGTTAATTTTAAATCCTCACTCCCTACTCCCCAGCCTCCCAAATAACCTGTGCTGTTAAATAATGAGCAAATTAAAATTTATACTCAACACTCCATAGCCCAGGAATGGTTGGGGCGTTATCAGGGAAAGTTGCCTATATTTGCTTGTGTTTTGGGCTTTACTGCCACAGGATTGATACCAGGAATCTCAGCGGCTGGGGCAACTCCTGAAGATAGAAAATATACTGCGATCGCCGATGCAGAATTTTTGGTTAATGGGGTCAGAAAGTCCCCTAGTTACCCTTTGCCACCTTTAACTGTGGGGGTATCTCCTGTTTTTATTACCCGCTCTGTTATAGAAGCTTGTCATTTTCCTGTCTATATTTTCGATGCTGGTTTACCCCAGCCCCCAACTATTCCTACTATTAATTTAGGAGGTGTACCTGCTGCTTGTCTTACTTCTGCCCAAGCCCTACCCAAAGAAAAAGTGCAACAATTATTGGCTGCCGGTTTAAATTGGGGGGGAAAGTTAGCTCAACAAATCCCAGAAAGTTATTTAATTATTAGCGAATGTGTAGTAGGAGGAACTAGCACTGCCCTCGCTTTACTTACTGGGTTAGGTATTGCTGCCACAGGCAAAGTTAATAGTTCTCATCCCCATTGTAACCATCAACAAAAGTGGGAAGTTGTGGTTAAGGGTTTGAAAAAAGCGGGTTTTTTTCCTCCCTTTAGTGGTAGCGATCCTTTAGATTTAGTTGCTGCGGTAGGCGATCCTATGCAAATCTTTACAGCAGGGATGGCTATTGCTGCTAGTCGTAGTAGAGGGGTTTTATTAGCGGGGGGTACGCAAATGCTAGCTGTTCATGGGTTAATTCAGGCAATCGTTACTTACCACAAACTGGCGGTTGACTTAAAGCAGATTGTTGTCGGCACGACTCGTTGGGTAGCAGAAGACTTAACTGGAGACACAGTTGGGCTAGCCAAGGAAGTAGGAAAAGTGCCTTTGTTGGCAACTCAACTTAATTTTGCTCATTCTCAATTTCCTCAACTACAATCATACGAAAATAGCTATGTCAAAGAGGGTGTAGGAGCAGGGGGCAGCGCTATTGCCGCTTGGTTGTATGCTCGTTTGACACAAACTCAGCTCCTTGAGGCGATAGAAGCTTTGGTAGAGAGTTACTCAGCAAATTGCTAAGACAACTCTTTTAAGAACGGATTCTGCTTCTGCCTGCTAGCAGTTGTTCTTCCAAAGCCGCTATGCGATTATAAGCTGCGGTTAACTGTGCGGTTACACGCTGTAGTTGAATATCACAAGATAGTTGCTTGTTACCGCTGTTTTCGCTGTTATTGCCCCAATTTCTGCTATCCACCAACACATCTTTATGTTCCATAACAGAATCAAGATTACTAGAAGCTGTTTTGGCGTATTCTCGTGTCTGAGAAATATCAGCTAGTTGCTGTTTTACTGATTCATTATCCTGTTGCTGTTCCAACAAAACAGCGGTTATATGGGTTCCTAAGCGCTCTACTGTTTGGTAAAGCTTCTCGACTTTTCGGTCCATATCAACGATTTGCTCTTGAAGTTTATCCATAAATGATTCCGTCTCTATAAATTTTATTTACTGAGTTCATGCTATATCTCCTTGATAGGAAACCCTAACTAAATACTGATTCATTTAACTTTTACCTGCTTAATCTTGCTTTAGCTAATACTTGAGAAAAACAATTGTGCCTCATGAATTTGAGAACCGCTATACATGAAATTCAGACAAGTTTGATAGACAGCACCATAGCTATTTATTAAGCTATTGAGTATCGATATCACTAAGAGCTATTACTGAAAACTTTATGCCCGTCGTCACCTTAACTCCTAATCAGCAACATCAAGATTTAATTATTACCAAACCCCCTTCTGGACTAAGCTTAAAAGGGAAGATTGATATTCCTGGAGATAAATCCATCTCCCATCGCGCCTTAATGCTGGGGGCTTTAGCAGAAGGAGAAACCTGCATTCAAGGGTTACTGTTAGGAGAAGATCCCCGTAGTACAGCTAACTGTTTCCGAGCGATGGGGGCAGAAATTTCTCCTTTAAATAGCACCGAAGTTATGGTGAAAGGAGTAGGATTAGGTAACTTAAAAGAACCAGAAGATGTTTTAGATGCTGGTAATTCTGGGACAACTTTGCGTTTAATATTAGGTATCCTCGCTGCGGCTTCAGAAAGATTTTTTACTGTCACTGGGGACAATTCCTTGCGATCGCGGCCTATGTCTCGTGTGGTTAAACCTTTGCAACAAATGGGGGCTGATATTTGGGGAAGGAAGGGTAATGCTCTCGCCCCTTTAGGAGTGAGGGGCAAGCAGCTTAAGCCAATTCATTACCATTCTCCTATAGCTTCAGCCCAGGTGAAATCCTGTGTACTACTAGCAGGATTGCTTACAGAAGGTAAAACTATTGTCACTGAACCTGCCCTCTCCCGTGATCATAGCGAGAGGATGTTAAGGGCTTTTGGGGCTAAGGTAGAAGTTGATCCGGTAACAAATAGTGCGGCAATTATTGGCCCTAGCCAACTGCAAGGACAAAAAGTTATTGTACCTGGGGATATTAGTTCGGCAGCCTTTTGGTTAGTAGCGGGGGCCATTGTTCCCGGTTCAGAATTATTAGTCAAAAATGTTGGGGTTAACCCCACCCGTACTGGAGTTTTGCAAGTATTGCAAGAAATGGAAGCTAATCTTGAACTCCAAAATCAACGGGAGGTAGCAGGGGAACCCGTTGCTGATATTTTGGTGCGTCATAGCAACTTGAAAGGATGTACCATCGCCGGGGAGATTATACCCCGCCTTATTGATGAGATTCCTATATTAGCGGTAGCCGCAGTTTTTGCCCAAGGAACAACAGTTATTAAAGATGCCGCAGAATTAAGGGTGAAAGAAAGCGATCGCTTAGCTGTGATGGCTACGGAGTTAAATCGTTTAGGGGCGAAGATTACCGAATTAAAAGACGGTTTAGAAATTATTGGTGGCACTCCTTTAACCGGGGCAGAAGTAAGCAGTCATCAGGATCATCGCATTACTATGAGTTTAGCGATCGCTGCTCTTAATGCCCAAGGAAAAACCACTATTCATGGTGCAGAAGCTGCTGGGATTTCTTATCCTGATTTTGTTGATACACTACAACATCTCGCTTCAAATTAAAATTGTAAATAATACATCAACTGAGAAATAAATTCGCTATCTAAATTAAGACGACTTTGTAAGTCAGCGAGGTTGCGATAAGAACCTTCAGCAAGGCGGCTTTGAATAATTTTTTGAGCCAAAGATGTTTCTAGTAAAGGAATTTGGCTTAATTGCTCAAATGAAGCTTTATTAGGGTTAACTTTTTGAGGATTGAGGACATTTTCTGGTTCGTAATAACCAAAGTAGAGAAGCGGTTCCCAAGGTTGGATACGCTGTAAGGGAAGGCTAATAGCTGAAGCTATATCTTCTAAACACAAAAGTTGCACACCCATATTGGTTAACTCAACCAGGGATCGCCCTTGATGAATAGAAATACCGGGCAACCTTAACCAATCATCTACACTAGCTTGATTAACATCAATTTTAATGCCCAGACTTGCAGCTACTTCAATTTCTGCTACCGATTCCAAGCGGTAATAAGGATCTTGAAGCATTTTAGCTCTGATCCTTGCTTGACGAGGATTAAGTTTGGATGTAGATAACCACCTAAATAAAAAGATTGCTTTTACCTCCCTTTTTGCTTAAAATACTATTCGAGAAGAGTTTAAACTCCCATTTTCCCATGGAATACATCAACACCTCTATTGCTGCACAAATGTTGAGAGTCTCTCAAAGAAGAGTTCTCTACTTACTTCAACAACAACGCATCAAAGGCGCTTACAAAAAGCGGACAGGTTGGGTGATACCTTTATATAAGGGCAAACCGAAGATTTCTCGTGGCACTAGAGGACCAAAACCTCGTTGGAGTACGACAAAGGGACGGGGGCAAGAATTATTTATGTGAATAAAAACCACATCACTACCAATGCTAAGCTGGTTAAACAAGGGAGTGAAGTTCCTTTAAAAACAGTGGTAAGCGTTAAACACGGTACAAACAAGACTGTTTATGGTCACGAATTAGAGATATTTGGCTATTGTCAGATCGTTTACTCCCCTGAAATGCCGAAAGATTGTGGGGCGAGTTTATGGATAAAAACCTACTCAGATGTGAAGGTAGTAGATAAGTCCAATCCTGAGCAATGGTCGGTTATTCGTTGTTAGTAATTTAGAGAAAGGGATAACCCCAAAACTGCGTAAAATCCAGTATTTCAAAGATTTTGCCTTGTAGAACTTTCGTGCCATTCCCCTAACAAAAAATCTGATAACTTGCTTAAAACCGCAAAAATAAGTATACCAAGTATGGCAATCATCACCAAAGCAGCAAACATACGAGGAATTTGTAAATTGTAGCTAGCAATCAAGATTTGATAAGCAATTCCTGAATTCGCGCCCCCCGTCCCTGCTACAAACTCTGCTACCACTGCCCCAATTAAAGCTAAGCCGCCGCTAATGCGTAACCCAGATAAGAAATAGGGTAAAGCACTTGGCAAACGTAGATAAAGCATTGTTTGCCAAGGAGATGCTTTATAAAGTCGAAACAGATCCTTAAGGTTAGGATCAAGACTATTTAAACCAAAGGTGGTGTTAGAAATAATCGGAAAGAGGGCGACAATCCAGGCACAGAGGACTAATGCGCCGAAGGTATTATTCTTAAACCAAATGACAATTAAAGGTGCGATCGCGGCGATCGGTGTGGTTTGTAAAGCTATGGCATAGGGATAAAGGCTTTTTTCAATCCATTTACTTTGGGCCATTAAAATTGCGAGGAATAACCCTGATATAGTTGCGATTCCAAAGGCAGCAACGGTAATTTGTAAGGTGATTAGTAAAGCCGGAAAAAGGATAGAGAAATCTTTTACTAAAGTTTGGGCAATTAAGGAAGGAGAAGGCAAAAGATAAGGTGGGGTATTGGTGAGGCGTACTGCTATTTCCCAAACCAGTAAGACGAAAATGCCCACAGCAACGGGGGCGAGGGTATCTAGAGATAAGAGATTTTTTGGTTGCTGCTTGATCTTTTCTGCCATTTGCTGGGAAATGCCCTTAATGCTCATTAAAACAATCTCATCTTGTCATAGCTTGAGATAACTGCTCTGCTACTTGACGGTAATATTTGCTATATAAAGGAGAAGAACGAAACTTTTCTGTACGTGGATATGGTTGTGCAATGGGAACTTCAGCTACTACTCTACCGGGATTAGCACCCATAACTACTACTCGATGGGAAAGGTAGACAGCTTCGTAAATGTTGTGGGTAACAAAAACTACTGTCCAATGTTTTTGCTTCCATAAAGCCAGTAAATCATTATTGAGTTGGTTACGGGTAATGTCATCCAATGCCCCAAAGGGTTCATCCATAAGCAAAACTTGAGGGTTAGTCACTAAAGCCCTAGCGATAGAAACCCGCATTTTCATCCCACCAGAGAGTTGCCGGGGATAGGAATCAGCAACCCTAGCTAATTTGACTAACTCCAGGGCTTCAGTAATAGTTGTCTCTGCTTTTCTTGGGGAAATGCCAGCTAGTTTGAGGGGCAAATAAATATTATCTTTAACGTTAGCCCAAGGCATCAAAGCGGGTTCTTGAAAAACAAAGGCAATATCTTTTTCTAAGCTGGAATCGTGCCATTGTATATTTCCTGAACTTAAGCTACTCAGTCCGGCAATGATCCTTAATACAGTACTTTTACCACACCCAGAGGGGCCAACCAAACTAACAAATTCTGCTTCAGCAACCTGGAGGTTAAAGTCCTCTAAAGCAATAGTGCCTTTGTCAAAAACTTTATTAACGTGGGTGAGAGCAATAACATTTTTCATCTGTTACTTGATTTGCCTCCCCAGACATTGCCCCACAGCCGTTAAAGCAGAATAACTCACCCCGGCTGTCCCTTCACCAGGATGGGTGGAGTCTCCTACTAACCAGAGATTATTAATGGGGGTGCGGTTGGCAAAACCAAAAGGGCCGAAGGTAGAAACTCGCTGCCCAATTCCCCCGACATAACCTTGTTCACGGGCAGTGAATTTAGCAAAGGTGCGGGGGGTAGCAACTTCTCTATGAATGATAGTTTCAGGGGTGAGGTGAAAATAGGTTCCCAAACGAGCGATCGCCTCTTGAGTAAACTTTTCTTTGAGGTGTTCGTAATCCTCTTGACTACTTTGCCACCAGGGGGCTGCTTCAACAAAGGAAGAAGCAATTATTGTCGCTTTACCTTCGTAAGCCCTACCGTCCCCTGGTTTGCTTACGGAAACGAATAAGGAATTGTTTTCGCCAATAGGGGCATCATAGTTGTAGAGAAATTGGAGATGGGGAGGACAATCAGGAGGAATGGCTTGGTGATCTACTCCTAAATAAACCACAAAAGCCCCAGAAGGGTTTGCTAGCTTGCTCACACGCTTTTGATAGTTTTTGATACCTAACAATGATGTGGGGTTTTGCCAAGCCTGAGTTAGGGAAGGTTTAGACTGTTTTTGTCGGGGAAGCAACTGCACTAAGTTATGAACCGTCACATTCGCAAAAATATCATCAGCTAATTCTGTCCGCACTTCCCCAGTTTTTTGGTTGCGTACTCTAACCCCAGTTACTCTTTGGGCTTCGGTATAAATTTCTTCTACACTATGGCGCATTAATAATTTGCCGCCATATTTTTCTAACCCATCTACTAGGCGATCGCTTAATACTTGCATACTGCCTTGGAGATGAAACAGGCCCTGGGGTTCTTGAGAAACTCCTAATGCTGTGGCAGCGTAGAGTAGGGCCGTTTCTTCGGCGTTAACTTGGGAATATAGTTTAAGTTGCAGGTCTAGAAATGTTCGCAAACGCTTATCTTCGGCAAGACCATATAAGCGTAGGGCATCCCCTACCGTCATGAAAGTAAAAGGAACAGTAATTAAGGTATCAGGACGTAAAGCAGATAGCAACTGCCAGGTATCCCATAAATTGCGGGGAGGCAAGACGGGTTCGCGAGATTGAAACTTCCAACTAGCTTGGAAAAGCTTCCCCAATAATTGCCAAAAAGGTTCACTTTTAGGGAACTGTTCTTGTCTTTCTTTGGCCCATTTTTGCGGATCACGCCAGACATTGATTGGTTCCTTTTCTCCTGGCAAAAAGACAGCACAAGCAGGATCGCAAGGGGTGGCTGCGGGGATATCTACTTCTAAGTAATCGAAGATTTTTTTATGAATGCCCCCCGCTTCTAAACCAGCTACTTGGGTTGCCCCCACATCGAAGGTAAATCCCCTTCTTCTGAAGGTTGAAGCACAGCCTCCAGGAACTAATGCTTGGTCAAAGAGCAAAACTTCACAACCTTGACGGGCTAATAATGCCCCGGCTGTTAAACCGCCAATCCCCGCCCCAATAACTATTATTCGCTTCCTTTTTCCTGGGCTACTTGCCATGGTTGAGGGTTAAAACTAAGAAATATTCATCTATGTATTGCAATTGTAAACTTTTGTTGTAGGTATTTGCTAATCCATAATGGTACTTGGGAAAAAATAAACTCCAAATAAAACTAATAATTGCTGAACTTAGTTGACCCTTGTATCTTAGAAGGTTAAAGGGTAAGGGGCAATCCTTAACTGAATCAAACTATCACCAACCCTCAGCAACTAAATTATGTTTGTTGACTTTTTTATCAGAAGGCCTGTATTTACCACTGTTTGCTCCTTAATTATCCTTTTGCTAGGGGCCGTTACCATACCAACTTTACCCGTAGCCCAATATCCCGACATTAGCCCCAAACAAGTTAATGTTACAGCGAATTACAATGGTGCTGATGCCCAAACCGTAGAGAATGCTGTCACCACAATTTTAGAGCGGCAAATTAACGGTGTGGAAGGGATGCGCTACATGACTTCCAGTAGTAGCAACAACGGTAGCAGTAATATTACAATTACTTTTGAACCAGGACGAGATCAAGATATTGCTGCGGTTGATATACAAAACCGTGTCTCTGTTGCTGAACCTCAATTGCCAGAAACTGTGACCCAAACCGGGGTAACAGTAAGCAAAGAATCTAGTAATATTCTCATGGGGTTTGGACTTTATACAGATGAGGGAGAATACGATAACTTATTTTTGAGCAACTACGCCGATCTCTACATGGTAGATGCCCTGAAAAGGGTTAACGGTGTCGGTAACGTGAGGATTTTTGGGGAACGCAAATATGCCATGCGTCTTTGGTTAGATCCCCAACGCTTAGCCAGTCGTAATTTAGTAGCACAGGATGTAGTTGATGCCCTGCGAGAACAAAATATTCAAGTGGGGGCAGGAGGCATTGGGCAACAACCGGCCCCTGAAGATCAGCAGTTTCAGATTGATTTGCGGGCAGTGAGTCGCCTGACCAATGTTACTGAGTTTGAAGATATTATCCTCGAAACAGGAGAAGATGGCACTCTTATTCAACTCAAAGATGTCGGGCGGGCAGAATTAGGAGCAGAAAATTATAGTACTTTCTTGCGCTTTCGGGGCAAAGAGGCCGTAGGTTTAGGTATTTACCAAGTTGCTGGGAGTAATGCTTTGGAAGTGGGACAGGCTGTCAAAGCCGAGATGAAACGTCTTGCTTTGGATTTTCCCCCCGGAATGCAGTATGACATTGGTTTTGATACTACTGCTTTTGTAGAAGAATCTTTAACTAGGGTCGTTTGGACTCTTGCCCAAGCGGTAGGGTTAGTGGTTTTGGTGATTTTCATCTTTTTACAAGACTGGCGTACCACAATTATTCCTGCCATTACTATTCCGATTGCTTTAATTGGTACTTTTGCCTTCATTAAAGTTTTTAACTTCTCCATCAACAGCTTAACTTTATTCGGTCTTACCCTAGCTACAGGAATGGTGGTAGATGATGCCATTGTGGTAGTGGAGGATATTGCCAATAAAATTCAAAACCAAGGTAAGAAGCCTCGCCAAGCAGCTATGGCTTCTATGCACGAATTAGTGGGGGCAGTGATTGCAACTTCCTTGGTATTAATGGCCGTGTTTATCCCCGTTGCCTTCTTCCCTGGTACAACCGGGGCGTTATACCGCCAATTCGCCCTCACCATTGCTTTTGCTATCGCCCTTTCTACCTTCAATGCCCTGACTCTAACCCCTACCCTGGCAGGTTT
Organism: uncultured cyanobacterium; assembly: GCA_963793425.1. GTDB lineage: Bacteria > Cyanobacteriota > Cyanobacteriia > Cyanobacteriales > CAWCAG01 > CAWCAG01. Next base: position 805,509 of record CAWCAG010000007.1, read on the forward strand.
GTTGTTACGGCGCAAACCCAGGAGTCGCGGCTGGCTAGGTAGAATTTTTAATCAGTTTAATCGCTTTTTGAATTGGGTAGAGAGACGCTATCGTCACATAATTGATATCCTTACCCACTTCAAAATGATTGTGGTGTTGGTCTTTGCTGGTTTTTTAGCCCTAACCGTTTGGTTTTATACCGTTGTCCCTTCTGCCTTCCTACCTGATGAAGATCAGGGTTACTTTATTACCCTTATTCAAGGGCCGGAAGGGGTTTCCCTTAATTACACTAGCGATGTAATGCGGCAAATCGAAAAAGCGATTTTACCCCTAGATGAAGTTAAGGCTACCTTTGCGGTAGGAGGTTTTGGCTTTAGTGGTAGCACTGCTAATAGCGCCATCATTTTTACAACCTTAATACCTTGGGCAGAACGTACTAACCCGGAACAGTCGGCCCAGGCGATTATTAATCAAGTTCGGGGTTCTATTGCTAACATCACTGAAGCAAGAATATTACCCGTAAATCCCCCACCTATTCGCGGTTTGGGCAGTTTTGGAGGTTTCCAATTCCAACTTCAAGATCGGCGGGGTAATTCAGGCTTAGAGACTTTAATTACTAATATGGGTAAGTTACTGGGGGCAGCGAACCAAAACCCCAATTTAGAAGCTGTTTTTAGTACCTATGCGGCTAATACTCCTCAACTAGTTATTGAAGTTAACCGCAATCTTGCTAAAGCTTTAGATGTTGATATTGACGATATCTTTAATACCCTACAAACCTATTTAGGTTCCCGCTATGTCAACGACTTCAGCTTAGATCAGCGTACCTATCGAGTTTATGTCCAAGCAGACCAACAATACCGTTCCAATCCTGAAGATATTAATCAACTCTACATCCGTTCCAATCGCGATGAGATGATTCCTTTAGGTAATTTAGTCACTGTAACTCCGCAAACCGGGGCGCAAACTATTAATCACTACAACCTCTTCCGTTCCATAGAAATTAACGGTGGTGCGGCCCCTGGTAAAAGTTCAGGAGATGCGATCGCCGCAATGAAACAGGTTGCTACGGAGGTTTTGCCCCCCGGTTTCGGTTATGAATGGTCTGGTACTTCCTTAGAAGAAATTGAATCCGGAGGTCAAGCCCCCATCATCTTTAGTTTAGGATTAGTATTAGTTTTTCTCGTCCTAGCGGCGCAATACGAAAGCTATATAGACCCGATTGTGATCATGCTATCAGTTCCCCTCGCTGTCTTAGGGGCGCTGTTAGCACAATTTCTCCGGGGAATGCCTAATGATGTTTACTGTCAAATCGGATTGGTAATGCTGATTGGTTTAGCGAGTAAAAACGCCATCTTAATTGTGGAATTTGCTAACCAACTCAGAGAACAGGGTTTGAGTATTACCAAAGCAGCAGTAGAAGCATCCCAACAACGTCTACGCCCCATTCTCATGACCGCTATTTCCACCCTAAGTAGTATCTTCCCCTTAACTATCGCCAGCGGTGCAGGGGCCGCCAGCCGTCAATCCCTTGGTACAGCAGTGTTCGGTGGTATGTTCGTAGCTACTTTCTTAAGTCTGTTTGTTGTCCCCATTATTTATATCGTCATCGAATCATTTAGCGATCGCCTGTTTAATTCCCAACCCCAGCAACCAAAAGCTGCTGAAAAGAAAAAACCTGAGTCTAAGCCAGAAATGACAGGAATTTCAGGGAAGTGATTTTAGGAGATGGGGAGAGGGTTATTTTCAAACCAATAGCGAGTTTTTAAAAACCAAAGCAAGTTTTTAAAATAAAGGAGATGGGGAATTTGGAAAAATTCGCTTATTGTGGAACAAGCTTAATTTAGCAAACGTCAATAATAGGCTAGTAGCTACTGGGGCTTTCATTAAAAACATGAGAATTTGAGTGGACTTACTATAGCCTTTCTCGGACTGATGAGGTAGATTTACTATTTCTACTAGCCACTAGCTACTAGCTATTAGCAAATTTACCTCAAGCTTACTAAAAATCGCTATATGTCACTTTTGCTTTCGCCAATAAATTTTAACTTTTGAGTTGTTATATGAATAACCTAGTATTAAACCCCAAAAAAAAATCTTTCCCACCGATGATCATAGCTGCCCTAATTGCCTTAGCTGGTATAGGAAGCACTTTTTTGGGGGCTAAGACTGCGATCGCCCAGTCTTCTCCACCAATTTTTGAGAATGTTACTATTGCCCCAGGATTTGATCCACAAACTGTTAAAATTCGAGGCATAAGTGGTGGTCCAATATCTGCTAGTAATGTAGCTGGTAGACTAGAAACTGATACAGGGCCTTGTGTTGGGTTTGTGGATGAACAACCAGATCATACTTTAACCTTAACCCAATTCTTCAACTTCCTCAGTATCCAAGTCAAAAGTTCCGGAGATACAACTCTCATCGTACAAGGGCCAGGAGGCAGTTGGTGTAACGATGATTCTACCGGGCAAAATCCTGGAATTTCCGGCCAGTGGTTAGAAGGCGTTTACAAAATTTGGATCGGTTCCTATAAAGATCAATCTGCCCAGGAGGTTGAGTATCATCCCTATGTTATTTATATTTCTGAGTAGCCATTAGCCATTAGCAAATCAAACTAACTCAGCTACTGCTTGTACCACTTGAACAGGCATAATTGGTTTAGATAAGTGTAAAGTAAAGCCTGCTTTTTTGGTACGTTGCTGGTCTTCTTCCCTAGCATAGGCTGTAAGGGCGATCGCCTTTAAGGAAGGTTCGGTAGCTTCTTGACGTTGCTGTAATTGTTGCATCAAGTCATAACCATCCTCTGTCGGCATAGCAATGTCACTAATTAAAATATCGGGACGTTGTTTGTCAAAGGCAGCTAAAGCTTTCCCTACAGAAGCAACCGCAGTTACCTGGGCCCCGCAATTTCTCAAAACTAAAGCGACTAACTCTCTACTATCGGTATCATCCTCCACTAGCAAGATTTTGATATCTTTTAGTTCAGGAAGTTGAGTTTGTACCTTGCTTTCACTAAAACCTGTGCTGGGTTTAGATAGCTTTGTTTCTAGTATCGGTAGTTGAACTGTAAAAGTTGAGCCTCTCCCTATACCTGCACTATAAGCGAAGATTGTTCCTCCGTGCATCTCAACTAAGTAACGGACAATTGCTAAACCCAAGCCCAATCCGCCATACTGGCGCTTCGAGTCACTTTTTACCTGGCCGAAGCGATCAAAAATATAAGGGAGAAACTCTTTTTCAATGCCAATTCCCGTGTCCTTAACTTGGATTTGAGCATAATCTTTGACCTGTTCAAGGTTAATACTCACGGCTCCTCCCTCTGGAGTAAACTTAATGGCATTGTTAAGTAAATTCCAAATTACTTGTTGTAATCTATCGGGATCACCAGAAACTAAACCGACATCTTGTTCTAGGTTAGTTTGCAAATCAATTTTCTTAGCTTGGGCTGCTATACCGATAGTATCAAGGGAAGCATTGATTATGCCCTGAAGGGGCAACGGCATCACCTTTAGTTGCATTTTACCGCGAATAATCCGCGAGATATCTAGTAAGTCTTCAATTAACTGAGCTTGAGTATAGGCACTGCGTTCAATAACTTCCATTGCCCTGGTGGTATCTCCAGGACTTAGCTGATTGCCTTTGAGTAACTGCAACCACCCCAGCATACCATTAAGAGGAGTCCGCAACTCATGGGAAAGAGTGGCCAAAAATTCATCTTTGAGGCGATTGGCTAATTCAGCTTCTTCTCTGGCTTGCTTTTCCTTTTGTAGCAGTTCAGTGCGTTCTTGTTCAGCTTGTTTTTGGGCAGTTATATCTTCTAAGGCTCCTTCATAATATAACAGTTTGCCTTGCTGATCTTTAATTGCTCTAGCGCTATGGCGCACCCAAATTAGGCTATCATCACAACGGCGTAATTGCGCTTCGTAGTTGTTAAGCTTGCCTTGGCTATAAAGTTGAGTTTTCCAAGCATTATAGGTTTGCCTGTCAACGTGGGAGTTAATTTGTTTATTGAGCAATAACTCCTGGAGATTTTCATAACCAAGTAATTGAGTTAGGCTGCTATTCGCTTCGAGGATCTCTCCGGTGGGAGTGAGGCGATAAAGTCCTACTGGTACGCCTTCAAACAGCCGACGATAGCTTTTTTCTAATTCTTGTTTGTCTCTGCGTTCTTTTTCTCTTTCCCAAACTGAACGAACTACTTTTGCTAAACGTAGATAATGCTTAGGAGATTTGATTACATAATCATTTAAACCGCTCTTCATCGCTTCAACAGCAATTTCTTCACTACCAGTACCAGTAAACATAACTACTGGACATTGAGGCTTGTGCTTTTTAACCCCATGCAAAATGTCTAAGCCTGTTACCCATCGTAGTTGGTAGTCAGTAATGACCAGATCAAACTCTGCTTGTTCTAAGCAGGAGGTGAAAGTAGCCCCATCAAATATTTCCACTGCCTCCAAAGACCGAAACTCTCGGTTTAATTCCCGCAATGCCAATGCCCTATCGTTGGGGTTGTCATCGATTAATAATATTCGTAATTTTTCATCACTCATGATCTTAAAAATGCTAGACCTTAATAGCTTTTAGCAATTGCTCAATCTCTTCGGGTAAAGTGAAATAGTGAACGCAGGCACGAATACAATCAGGATCAGCAATGGTTCGGAGTAAGAAACCTTGCTTTTCTAAGTCTTGAACAAATTTTTGATGGGAGTTGTTTTCTGTTAATTGGAAAGAAACTAAACCTGCTTGTGGAGGTTTGGTACGCAAACATTTTACTCCTTTTATTTGCTTTAATTCTTCCCAAAGATACTTACTTAACTGGCAAATTTTTTCATAGCGTTTTTGGGCAGTTCCCCAGGTAGAATGAATCGCGATCGCCTCTTGTAAACCAAGATATTGAGGATAAGCAGATGTGGCCACTTCATAACGCTGCCCGTCCTTTTTCCAGCCGGTGGGTTGTCCTCTTTGGTTAACCTCTACCCCTCGCCAACCAATAAAGGTAGGATGAAGACTAGACTGGGTTTCTGGACGTACATAAAGCCCTCCTACTCCCTGGGGTCCACAAAGCCATTTATGCCCTGTAAAAGCATAGAAATCTGCTTCTAACTCCGTTAAGTTTAAGGGTAAACAACCGACAGATTGAGCCGCATCTACTAAAACTCTAACGGGTTTTTCTCCTAAATAGTTATGGCAAACCTGAACAATTTCTTTTAAAGGTACAACCTGCCCTATATTCCATAACAAATGGCTGAGTACAACTAACCTGGTTTTTGGGGTTAAATACTGGGCAATTACTTCTGTGGGGTTTCCTTCATTTAGGGTTTCCATGAGGGGAAAAACAACCATTTCTACCCCAAAACGGCGACAAATTTCCTGTACCGTGGCAATCACCCCAGGATGTTCACAATCGCTTATGATGATGCGATCTCCTGGTTGCCACTCCATACCCCAAAGGGCAATATTGCAACCTGCTGTCACATTTTCAGTGATAGTAATTGCCTCTGTCGGAGAATTTAATTCAGCGGCGATCGCTACTCTAGTGGCAGCTACTTGTTCTTTGATCCAACCATTAATGCCAACACCAAAAGGCCCTTCCTTGTCAATATATTCATAACCTTGGATAATTGCCTGAAAAGCTGTTTGGGGCAAAGGCCCTTGCCCACCAAAATTAAAGTAAACTTTATTAGCAAGGGCTGGGAAGTTTTCTCGGTACTTTTGCATTACAAAGTTGAGTAATCAGTAATCAGTAACAATATTATGGCAAAGCAACTTTCTCTACTACCGCTATCCCCAATTCCTTAAATGCCACCACTCCCCCTCACCTTAACTGTCATACTCGCTTTCTATGTCGCTTGGAATTTAGGTGCTAATGATGTTGCCAATTCCATGGGAACTTCCGTTGGTTCCAAAGCCCTGACTTTAACCCAAGCTATTATTGTTGCTGGGGTGCTAGAGTTTTCTGGGGCAGTGCTTTTTGGGCAGAAAGTTTCTTCTACCTTAGCCACAGAAGTAGCTAATCCTCAACTCTTTGCTGAAAACCCCCAAGTGCTTTTGTTGGGTATGGTTTCTGTTTTAATCGCCGTAGGAACTTGGCTACAAATTGCTACTAGTAAAGGTTTACCCGTCGCTACTTCCCATGCTGTGGTGGGTGCGATCGCTGGGTTTAGTTGGTTGGCAGTGGGAGTAGATGCTATAGCTTGGGGAAGTATCGGCATTATTAGTCTGGCTTGGGTGATTACTCCGGTGATTAGCGGTATTGTTGCTGCTTTGTTTTACAGCATAATTAAGCAAGGAATCCTAGATCGCGATGATTCTTTAGCTGCCCTAGAAGAATGGATTCCTTGGTTAAGTGCAATTCTCTTAACAGTGTTTGGTGTGATTGTTTTGCCTAGTCTGTTCGATCAACCTCTATTTACCTCCCTTTCCTTACCCACCCACGACTTCTCTTTAGCAATAGGGGCAATAGCAGCAGTGGGGCTAAGTTTCTTTAGCTGGGGCAGTTTAGCTAAATTGCGAGTTAAGGGGCAGGAAAACTTAGTGGAAAAGCAACTGGGGAAATTTCAGGTTTTGAGTGCTTGTTTTGTGGCCTTTGCCCATGGCTCTAATGATGTAGGCAATGCGATCGCACCTTTAGCGGCGATCGCCTATATTTTTAAAACAAATACTGTTCCCATCAATAACTTAGATGTACCGGAATGGATTCTTATTTTGGGTGGCTTAGGTATTGTTGCTGGGCTAGCAGTACAGGGCAAAAAGGTTATTAGTACTGTAGGAGAAGACATCATCCCCTTACAACCAAGTAGCGGTTTTTGTGCTGAGATTGCCACGGCTGCTACTATTTTAGTAGCTTCTCGCTTCGGTTTACCTGTATCTACTTCCCATGCCCTGGTTGGTGGTGTTGTTGGTATCGGTCTATTACAAAACTGGCGTAAAGTTCGCTTCCAAACTCTCAAGTCTGTAGCTTTTGCTTGGTTATTCACCCTTCCTTTTGCCGGTATTTTAGCAGCTATTTGCTTTGTGATTTTGCGCTATTTCTTCTTACCAAATTAGGCTTCATCTATAAACTTGCTAATTCAAACTCTTAGTTAAACAAAATAAATGACTGCAACAACTGCCAAACAGTCCGATTTAATTACTTCTGGATTTCATGCTCTCTCCGAACCAATTAGAATCCGAGTATTAGAACTATTACGAGAAAGGGAACTCTGTGTTTGCGAGTTGTGCGAAATTATGGATATTTCCCAGTCTAAACTTTCTTTCCATCTTAAAACCCTCAAAGAAGCTGCTTTAGTTCGCCCTCGCCAAGAAGGAAGATGGATTTACTATAGCCTCAACCTCCCTCAGTTAGTTGCTTTAGAGCAGTATTTAGCTGATTATCGCCGTTTAGCAGTTATGTTACCAGCTAAAACTTGTTGTTAATTGTTAACTAAGCTTTGTGTGACTTTTTTGAAGTCTTGAGAAAAATAAATTTGTGATTCAAGTATATTCTCTCGTGAAAAATTAGATGCAGTTTTTATAGTCAAATGTAGGAATTAAATTAAGGGAGCTTATACAAACTATAAAACTCTAAAATAGAGAGTATTTGTTACTAGTAACCTTTTTGTTTATACGTTGAACCTGTAGAATCTAATCAAAACGCCGTAGAAGTGGAGGGCATTCGCTTTGAAACTATAGTACCAGAGCAAATAGAGGAGGTTTCTTTTTCTGAAATATCTGATACTAGTTCCCCAATACGAATGGGGCTTAAGATTACTAACAATACATCAGTGTCTCAGCGCTTTTGCTCAGATAGCACCTTGATTCCCACTCTTGTGGGAGCAGATGGTTTCGTAACAGGATGCAAACTTGGGGGCGGTGGCCTTGGGTGGGTTGGTATTAGGGAATCTGATTTTCATTTGGTCAGCAGTGGAGAAAGTGTAACCTTCTTTGTAAGCGTACATATTGAAAGAGAAAGGGATGGGCTGTTTAATCTCATAGTTGATGGTACGGCACGTGGCTATTGGTCACTTCCTGATTTAAAGTTGGGTATCTATCAGATTCGCTTGACATACAACTCGTCAATAGATTCATTTGGTACACCTTTGTCTGAGGATTTCTGGAGAGGTATGGTAAATACACCTTTCGTAGAATTTTGTTTATTTAGAGCTTAGAAGTGAAATTGTGTTCACCAAGACTATCTATCTCTAAATTTGTCATCAAGACTATTTTAGCTATTTGAATATTAAGGTATATATTTGCGAAGTATAGTAAAGCAGAAATACTAACATTATTTCACTAAATAAATTAATTATTCGAGTAAATCCTCTGAAGGAAATTAAATCTGGTTTTTCTAGCATTATGTAGACATCGCAATTCAAGTACTCAATATTATGTAAACTGAACTATTGTTTGCTGAGGTTATGTGTTTGTTATGTTTCATTTAACTAAACTGTTTTCCCAATTTCGTTGCTTACCTGTTCCTTTGTTACTAACAGTAAGCTTTTTAGGATTAAGTAATATGCCTATCAAAGCAAATCCTGAAGAGCGTTATCAAGTCAGTGGAGATGAAGCAGGAAAAGTTACTGTTGTTGATGCTGATTCTGGAGAAGTAGTTAATACTTTTCAGATTGATGAAGGTGGAGTTATTGAAGAAACTTTTGTCTTGGATGAGGGCAAAACTATTGCTGCGGCACAAAATGAACAGACTATTTTCTGGAACTTGGAAACGGGTGAAGAAATTGGTCGTGTTCAAGGGCGAATGTACAACTTTTTTGAGGTAGACAAAAGAATTATCACCTATGCAGAAGAATTAGTACCTATTCCCCAAAGTGAAGAAACAGAGCAAGATTCCGACCAGCCAAATTTACAATCGTTTTGGACTCTGCCTACCACTTTTGCTTACAGATATCCAGAGTTAGACTCACAGTGTAAAATGCCTATTTTTTTTGAAACAGAAAGTGATTATTTTCGTTTATCTCCAGATGGTCGCTACTTAGCTATTTCTTTGGTAGCAACCTCCAAGCCAGAAGGATGTAGAAGTTTTTAAAAGAGTTCTGCCATCTTCTGAATTATACGACCTTCAAAGCTGTAGTGAGGTCAATATTGCCGAACAGCTTGTCTCTGGACCGACTAGTCTAGGAAAGTTTTCTCTGACTCAAGATACTACCTTCTGCAAAATGTTTCTTTCCATATTGGCAACCGTGTCGCTTTAGGTGCAATCAAATTTGATTTGCAAACTGGCAAGATTGTCGAGAAAATTCCTGAGAGAATGCGGGATTAGTAACGTCCTCGTAATCAGGCAATATTAGTTATAAATGTTTAGACAAAATGAAAAAAGCAAAAATAGTAATAAGTTTAAGCATACTTTCTTCAATATTACAATTTAATTCTCCAGCTTTGGGAGCATCTCTCACTTCTGGATACAAAATCAGTTTCGAACCCATAGTTGAAAATAATAATGTTGGTGATTTGGTACTTGAGGTTTCTCCTTAGTCGATGAGTATGGTATACCGACAGGAGATTTTGGTATTGAGGGCGACTTTAAGTCAAGTACAAATGAATCTTATACAGATTTCTTACAAAACACTCTCAATGGAGCAATAGGTATTAACTGGTTACAAATATGGAATATAGAACCAGATTTTGCGGGTTTAGTAGATCCTCTAGTAGACCCTCCTCCTGGAGGACTTAATAATGACTGGGCAGATAACAAACCTTGGTATTGGGACGAAAGTAAACCTGATTTATCCCAAGCTACGCAGCAACCAGGGCAACGGTTTAGATTACCTAATGGAAAAATATTTCACGAAAACCAACTTCTCAATGTAAATTTAACCCCCTCACAGAATATTTCCAATCCCACAGAGTTATCTTTTGAGGACTTTCCCGCAGCAACCAGTACTCAAGCACTAACATACAACTTCGATACATTCCTAATCGCTGAATACGCTAACAATAAATATGACATCTTTAGCAGTTTTTCTTGGAAAACCTTCGTTGACAATCAAGGGCCGAGACAAGGATTAACAGATGTTACTGAACTAACTGAAGGAGCAGTATTTACTCAAGAACATGCTGATTTAGTATCAGCATTCGGCTACCAGAAAGTAGCCAAACTCCCCACCTATAAAAAGTCCTTTAACCTGACTCCTGGTTATGCTGATGGCTTATACCGTAACGGACTCAATCCAGATACCCCTTTTCTGGCTTACATTGACAATAACCCAGATGGCACTTTACCTAACCCCGACACTCGTTTAGGAGTATTTGATCAAGCTGACCAACTCATTTATAGTGACAATGATGATAGTCCTGTGGGAAATGGTGAAGCTTCTGGATTAGTAGGCAACATTAACAGCGATGGTACTCTTAGACTCAAAATTAGTGGTTATGATGATCACCAGTTCGTAGGTTCACAAGGAGATTGTAGTGCTGGCAGTGGCGGTGGAGGATGTACGTACTTCCAAAATGAAGCAGGAAGATATGACTTATTTGTCAAACTTAACGAAGATAATTTGTATACTTCCAACTATAATGCCTCATCTTTATCCTGCCCCCCAAGCAAGCTTATTTTCCGCCTCTAACCTAGACTCTATTGTAGGAAGGCGTGTAATAACTTCTTCTTCCGAAAAAGTCTTTGAACCAACTTCCATACTTGCCATTGCTGCTGTAGGTTTAGGAATTGTCTGGCGAGGCAAAAAAGGTAAGCAGTGAAACGCACCTACACCATACTCTATTGCCTTAGCATCATCCTCATCGAACCTTGGGGCAACAGTCGCGGCGATATTTGGACGCAACCGAAAATCTTAGTCCTGTTATTAATAACTCTCCTTAATCTTTCTCTGCTTTGGGAAGAAAGGTTAAATCTCATCATCCCCCGTAACTGGAAAATAACTGCGCTTCTTTGGTCTATTTTCCTCTCCATTGGCTTACTTGCTACTCTGCAAAGTCCCTTTCCCTATACTTCTTTGTGGGGACAAGCACAAATGGGAGATGGTTGGTTATATTGGTGTTTGGTGGCTGGTTTTACTCTTAGTAATGCTTTGGTATTGAAGTTGCGACCAGAATTGCTACGCTGTCAATACTTGGGCTTGATTATTGGGGGTATTATACTTGCTGTTGCCATTTTTCCTCAAGCGATTAATTGGCAGATTGACTACACCGCTACCACAGGTCAATTGCGGCAAGATAATATTTTAGTTAGTACCATTTTTCGTAACCAGCAACCCATTGGCTTTTATTCTCATCGTGGTCATAGTGCTATTGTTTTAGCTATGGTTGCAATGAGTATTGTTTCCTTTAAAAACCAGCCAAGAGTTTTTAAAAACTTAACTTGGGTTTTTCTTTCCATGATAATTATCGCTTTAGTTTTAACGCAAACTAGGGCGGCAATTCTCGCTCTGACTATAGCTATAACCTACTGGTGTTATCAAACGAGGAAAGCTTCACTTAGCATTACCGTCATTTGCTTGGCGTTATTATTAATAGCGGCAATCTCTTCTCAACGTCAGATTGCCCAACTGCAACAGTTTAACTTCAACCCTGCTACCATAGCCATTAAAAATCTCTCTTCAGATCGTGTTTTACTTTGGCAACAAGCTTTACCAGCAATTAGGGAACGACCTTTGTTAGGATGGGGCTTTGATGGTTTTGGTATTGCTTATGCTGATGGGCAAACCTCCTCCCTAGAAGCAACAATTTTGGCTTTAAATGAAGCAAGTTTTGATTATCTTGAAGCAGGTCAAATTAAAAGAAGCCCACTTCCGACTTATAAGGCACATAACCTCATTTTAGACACTACTTTATCAGTAGGAATTTTAGGAACAATAACTTATCTTTCTCTTTTTGGATACTGTTGCTACCAAGTGAAAAATTCTTCTGGTTACGGTATGGAATCTGTGGCGATCACCTACTTTGTTTTTACCTTAACTTGGTTTGAATGCGCCCAGTTTAGCCATTTAGCTTGGTGGACGCTTTCAAACCAAATGACTATAGTTATAGCTGATTTCGACTTGTGATTGTATTATTTGTAGCCTTTGTATTACACTAAAGAAATCCTCGATTCATCTTTTTTGTCATGGCTACGTTTAAGCATCTGCTCCGCCCCTATCGTCCCTATCGTACCGTAGCAATCTTTAGCATTGTTGCTACTGGTATTTTAGAAATTGCTGATTTAGTTGTTCCCTACGCCATTGGTCAAATTCTTAATGTTCTTTCTCAACAGCCTATAGATAAACCGATACAGAGTCTAACTAATCTTGTTGCTAATCTTACCCCTATTCAGGAAGGAAAACTTCTCTCTTTAGGGGTTTTGTTAGGGATAATTTTCTTAATTAATGTCGTCAAAGCCCCCATTCAACCTTGGGCTGTTAACTGGTTTCATTGGGCGATCGCCCTCAAATCTCGTCGTGATCAATCAGAAGCCGTAACAGCAAAAATCCTCAGCTTACCCTTAGAATTTTACGATGAACATAATCCTGGTCGCATTGCTGGGCGGGTAGCAAGGGGGCTAACCAATCAGACTTGGACTTATCCAGAAATTGCTGGGCAATTGCTTCCTAAATTGATATTGGTGTTTGGTATTTTTCTGCTTATTCTGTTTCTAGAATGGCGTATTGCTATTGCTTTTATTATCTCTTTCTTGCTCATTCTTTCCCTAACTTTACGGAATTTGCGCCGTTTAATTCGTCGGGAAAAGAGTCTTGATAAATATATGGAAAGTACAGAAAGCCATACTTCAGAATTAATTACTAACATCAAAACTGTTAAAGCTTTTGCTACAGAAGCTGAGGAATTACAAAGGCAAAATCGCAGACTTTCTAGAGAACTTAAGGTTATTGTTGATCGTATTCATAGGGGTTATACAAAACTAGAAAGTAAACAGAAAACCTTAATTCAATTGTGTGTATTTCTCGTCCTTCTCTCTACCCTAATTGCCACCCTGAAAGGAGAAATATCTTTAGGACATTTCGTAACTATTTTAACGGTTTCTAGTATGGCTTATGCAGAACTAGAACCGATTAGTTCCCTCGCTGAAATATTTGCCCGCCGCTATGCTTCTATGTTACGTTTTCACGATTTTATGCAGCATCCCCTTGGTGAAGATGCAGCTAGTTTAGACATAACAAAACAGCATAGTTATCGCTTTACCGGTAAAGTGGAATTTTCTCATCTTAACTTCGGTTATGATTCCCAACGTCTAGTTCTTAAAGATATTAACTTTCTTATTGAACCCTATCAAACTATAGCTTTAGTGGGGCGTTCTGGTTCAGGAAAATCAACTTTAGTTAAGCTTTTGTTCCGTTATTTTGAGCCTAACCAAGGGCGCATTTTAATAGATGGGGAAGATATTCGTGACCTAAACATTGCTAGCTATCGCCGTCGTTTAGCGATTGTTCACCAGGAAGTTGATGTTTTCAATGGTACTCTTTTATCTAATCTCACTTACGGAAATCCTCACGCCACTCAAGAACAGATAGAATCCGCTTGTAAAATTGCTAGGGTAGACGAATTTATTCGTGAATTTCGAGATGGTTACTATACCGTTGTGGGAGAAAGGGGAGTACGTTTATCAGGAGGACAAAGACAGCGTTTAGGCATAGCTAGGGCTTTATTAGTTGATCCTGATGTTTTGATTTTTGATGAAGCTACTTCCAGTTTAGATTATGAATCAGAACGTTCTATTCAACTAGCAATGAGGTCAATTTTTGGTACGCGAACAACTATTATTATTGCCCACCGTTTAAGTACAATCAGGGAAGCAGATAAAATTGTTGTTTTAGATTCAGGACGTATTGTTGAAGTAGGAAGTCATGAAGAGTTGTTGCAGAAACAAGGGCTTTATCAGCGTTTACATTATTTGCAAGAAACAAAAATGTCTTAAAGCGAAGGGCTTTTGATTTTTAGATCCGAAGAAATATTATCACGTAAGGGCGGGTTTTAAGTTAAATTGTGAGATTAACATTAAACTAAATAAACCCGCCCCAATACACAAATTTAGCTGGGCTACGTTACTTGAGAGGGTAATTTGTGTTTTGACATCCTCCCCGACCTAGAAGGTACGGGGATTCCAATTTAGAACAATTCTAACTGGATAGTTGACGTTTCATAGGTTGCTGCTACAGTTGTAGTCTTACACCTGCCTCCACGTCCGTTTCTTGCTCCGCGTTCCCTTGCGCCTTTCGGCGGCGCGGGTTCGGTGCGCTTTAAAGTCTCAGGGTGTCCCCCCGCGACTTTGATATTTACAGCAGCGTTAACATCTCTGTCATGAACTGCACCGCAGTTCAAGCAAGTCCATTCTCTAATAGAGAGTTCCTGCTTACCACCTCTGAAACCACAACAAGAGCAAGTTTGTGATGTTGGTTCCCATCTATCAATTACCCTAAATTCTCTACCATACATTACTGATTTAGCTTCTAGCATCGTTCTAAAACTACGCCAACCTAAATCACTAATTGCACGGGACAACTTACGGTTTCGGAGCATTCCCGATACGTTTAAATCTTCTAAGATTATCGTTTGGTTTTCACGAATTATCTTAGTTGACAGCTTGTGCAAGAAGTCGTTTCTAGTATCTTTAATTTTGACGTAAAGTTTAGCTACTCTTTTTCTGACTTTTTCTCGTCTCTTACTACCTTTCGTCTTTCTGGCAAGGTTACGTTGTAGTTTTCTGAGCTTCTTTAGTTTCTTTTTTAAGGGTTTTGGGGCTTTGATTTTCTCTCCGCTACTCAATGTGGCAAAGTCGGTTATTCCTAAGTCTATTCCTACGCTTGAATCGCATTTAGGTAAGTTTTGTGGTTGTATTTCAACTACGAAGCTTATGAAGTACCTATCAGCACTATCTTTGATTACTGTTAGAGATGTAGGAGTTGAGGGAAGTTCTCTTGAGAGTATAGGGTTAATGTTACCAATTTTAGCTAGGTAAACTTGTTGCCCTTCCATTCAGAAGGCTGATTTGGCAAATGCTGCACTTTGTTGATTACTTCGCTTTTTAAACCTTGGTGGTTTGACTTTCTTGCCTTTCCTTTTACCTTTACATGAGTTGAAGAAGCGGATGCGACCCCGCGTCGGCGAAAGACGCAAGGGAACGCGCACCAAGCAGTTTCTGTAGGCTTTGGCTAGGTTTCTTAAGGTTTGCTGTAAGGGGACTGCTGATACATCTCTTAGCCACATTCTTTCTTCACTCTTCTTGGCTATGGTTAACAAGCTAGATAGTTTGTTGTAGCTTAATGCTTTGCCTGCACTTTGGCATCGTGCCAGAGCATCATTCCAGACGATGCGGATACAGCCAAACAGTTGAGCTAGTTTTGTTTTCTGCTCCTTTGTTGGGTAAAATCTGTATCTGTATCTAGCTTTCATGTTGGTTGCAACAGTTGCTATTGGCAAATTATGTTTATTGTACCTGAAAAAATTAACTAATCCGCCCTAAAACGGCGGGGTTTTAAACCTTTTTTTGTTTTGATAATTATCTCATCCAAGTAAAAGTTAATCTAGTTTCAAAAAAAATATTCTGTTGGAGTGGGGCTGGGAGCTTTCTTTAAATTAATCAAGAAGGTAAACACTTAACCTGGAAACTTTTATATAATAATTCGGTACTTACATAGCTATAACTTATTAGCTGCTAACTCAATGAATTGCAACCTTTACGTATTTTCCTTAGTCATCAGCTATTAATAATAGTAATTTGCGCCTGTCCCCTAATTTGGAAAATAACCAAGGAAAACTATGAAGCTAAATATATTCTCTGCTTCTTTAATCGCTACGGTATTTTCTCTGGTTGCCACACAAGCACAAGCCGCCGAGAAAGTAATCTTGAAATATCGCTTTCTTCGCGAATCTATTTCTGTACCAGAATTGACTACCTTCGCAGAAACCGGAGAACTTTCTTCTTCTCTCAATGCTTATCTTGGTCTGGCAAATAAGGAACCTGATGATTTAGAAGAAGCCTTAACCAAAGAAGTTAAAGTTAATGCTATCCTGCTATCAAAAATCCTTAACACCACACCAGGGGAAATGATTCTTGATCAATTGAGTGAAGTAATTCATACTCCTACCCAAAGGGCAAGTCGCCAATCTTTGAGGAGCGCTTTAGTGAAATCTGCTCTACCCGATGGCAAGATTACTTTACTTGAAGTATTGCAAAATTACCCTACTCAAGATGTGATTGTTGAAGGAGAGCGTTTAGCTGAAGCCCTAGCCAAAATTGAACAGTTGACAGGACTAATTCCTAATATCCGCTTCTAATTTGTTTAGTAAGCTAAAGTCTCTAAAGTTTCTCGTAAATAGGAACGAACTTGAACATCAAGACTTTCCTTTTCTAGTTCTTGGTTATTAACAAGCTGTTCGGTGCGCCAACGTTTAAATCCAGAACTATTAGCGATCGCTTGCTTGAGATTTTCCCAAACTTCACTATCCTGGGAAAATGAATCGGAAGATGCAACAGATGAACTTAGCATTTTATATTTTTAACTAATAACCAGCAATTATTACTTCTAGGATAACTTAACGAAGCCTGATAGTGCATACCATGAATTACGCAATTGAATTAATTAAAGATTTGCATAATTTATTTCAACAACTGTGAGGCATTGCTGTTAATTAATTTCATAACTAAGAAAACTTTTATTTGCTGTATAACAGCTTACAAAACTCCTTTGGAGCTAGGAATTTGTGCCGCACGACGGGGATCAATTTCTAAAGCCATACGGGTAGCCCTAGCAAAAGCTTTAAAAGTTGCTTCAATAATATGATGAGAATTAACCCCATCTAACTGGCGAATATGAAGAGTCATTTGCGAGTGGTTAACAATAGCTACAAAAAACTCCCTCACCAACTGGGTATCGTAACTTCCTACCCTTTGAGTAGGAATTGATAATCCGTAACTTAAATGAGGTCGTCCCGAAAAATCTAGGGTAACTTGAATTAAGGCCTCATCAAGGGGGGCAAGGAAATGACCAAAACGATGAATTCCCTTGCGATCGCCTAAAGCCTTAGCTAAAGCTTGACCCAAAGTTATGCCCACATCTTCGTTGGTATGGTGGTCATCTATTTCTAAATCTCCTTGGGCTTTTACTTCTAAGTCAATTAACCCGTGGGAAGAAATTTGCTGCAACATATGGTCAAGGAAAGGAACACCCGTTGCAACCTGGCATTTTCCTGTACCATCTAAATTTAAAGAAACTTCCACATCTGTCTCTTTAGTTGTACGCCGCACCGAAGCTGTACGGGAAAAGTTAGTTTGGCTAATTTGGCGATCGCTTAATTGCATTACTTATTACTTATTACTTATTACTTAAAATTCACATTCCCATAATTTCATAACCAGCATCAACATAAAGAGTTTGCCCGGTAATACCGCTAGAAAGGTCACTGCATAAAAAAGCAGCAGCATTGCCTACTTCTAATTGGGTTACAGTACGACGTAGAGGTGCAACTTCTTCGACATGGTGAATCATATCCATGATGCCCCCTACAGCCGAAGAAGCTAAAGTACGAATTGGCCCTGCGGAGATAGCATTGACGCGAATATTGCTTTGTCCCAATTCTGAAGCGAGGTAGCGAACATTCATCTCTAAAGCTGCTTTAGCAATACCCATCACGTTGTAGTTAGGAACAACTTTAACCCCACCTAAATAAGTTAAAGTAACAATGCTACCTCCATCACTCATTAAAGGTTTAACCGCATTAGCAAGGCGAATCAAAGAATAGGCACTGATATCTAAGGCTTTAGTAAAACCGTCCCTAGAAGTACCAACAAACTCCCCTGACAAATCTTCTTTGTTAGCAAAAGCAAGACAGTGAATTAAAATATCCACCTTGCCCCACTTCTCCTCAAGCGCCCTAGAAAACTCTTCAATCAGCGCTTCATCTTGAACATCTAAAGGAAGAACTATACTAGGATTAAGAGGCTCAACTAAGTCTTTAACTTTCTTCTCAAAACGACCTTTAGGATCTGGTAAATAATTAACCCCCAACTCTGCCCCGGCCTTGTGCAATTGCTGAGCAATTCCCCAAGCTATGGAACGGTTGTTGGCAATACCTGTTACAAAAGCTTTTTTGCCTGCTAAATTTAACATAATTCTTTACTTAGAAATTTTTTCCCCGACTAAGGAGTATATCTTGATTACCAACTCGAAACCAAACTATGCAAAAACAGTATAAGCTTACTCAATAATCTTGCTTCGTTGCTGGTTTTTTCGCCTTGGTGTCGTATCATGAATCTGAAGTAATTTTTCTAGAGCTAATCTCTAGAGAAATTACCTAATTAAAGCTCAAAGTACTATTTCTATTTGTTGTAGAATGTTTGTACTAAAAAAAGACTGTCAACCTCTACGGTTTAGACTATAAAGTCAGGTTTTAACTGGCTTTTAGGCTCACCGACAACTCAAGCAAGCTCAATTTCGCTATTTATTTAAGAATATAATGGAACTGTCCGTGACCCAAGATCAACCCCTAGCAGATGTATTTCGCCTAATTGGGGGTGAAGCATTTCCGCCAGTGGTAGAAACCTTTGAACGGGGCAAAACCATCTTTTTCCCTGGCGATCCAGCAGAGAGAGTCTATTTTCTTTTGAAAGGGGCTGTTAAGCTCTCAAGAGTGTATGAAGCAGGAGAAGAGATTACTGTTGCCCTACTGCGAGAGAATAGTGTTTTTGGTGTACTCTCTTTAATTACCGGTCAACGTTCTGATCGTTTTTATCACTCCGTTGCCTTCACTCCCGTAGAACTACTTTCTGCCCCCATAGAACAAGTAGAACAATCATTAAAGGAAAATCCTGAACTTTCTCGGTTGATGTTGCGAGGACTCTCTTCTCGTATCTTGCAAACAGAGATGATGATTGAAACCTTAGCACATCGAGATATGGGTTCTCGGTTAGTAAGTTTCTTGCTGATACTCTGTCGAGATTTTGGTGTACCTACCAACGATGGTATTAGAATCGATTTAAAATTATCTCACCAGGCGATCGCCGAAGCAATTGGTTCAACCAGAGTAACTGTAACTCGCCTTTTAGGGGACTTACGCCAAGAAGAAATGATTTCTATTCACAAGAAAAAGATTACCGTTCACAACCCTGTTGCCCTAAGCCAACAATTTACCTAACCATGTCAGTGCTAAGCTAACAGCAAAAGTCTCAAAAACACTGCGACCGAACATGACAAGTGCCTACATCCTAATTGCAGCAGTATTATTATTAGGAGGAATCCTAGCTGCACTGGGAGATCGCCTAGGAAGTAAAGTTGGTAAAGCGCGATTAAGGTTGTTCAATTTGCGCCCCCGCCAGACAGCAGTGGTAGTGACAGTAGCGACAGGGACTGCTATTGCTGCAACTACTTTGGGTCTTTTGTTCGCTACTAGTAAATCTTTGCGCCAAGGGATTTTTGTTCTTGATGATATTCTTCGGGATTTGAGAATGGCTCAAGCAGAGTTAGCTAGTATTCGTGAAGAGAAAACGAATGTCGAAAAAGCCCTCAAATCAGACCAGATTAAGCGAGCAGCCGTTCAGAATCGTCTCAGGAGAAGTGATGAGAGTTTTAAAGAAGCTCAGAAACAAGTTAAAGATATTTCTCAGCAAGCTGCCACCCTCAGAAATGAAATCAAAAAACTAGCAACAGAGCGTCAAAAGTTAGTTAGGCAAAGTCAACAACTGACAGAAGAAATAGCTGATTTTAGAACACGGCTTGAACAAAGTGATAGGGAATTAGCTCAGAAAGATCAAGACATAGCTCAAAAAAACCAAGATTTAATTGGATTACGCCAAGAACGTCAGAGAATCTTAGATGACAATAACGCCATACAAGAAGAATTAAATTCCTCGCAACAAAAAATAGATTCTTCCCAACAAGATATAGCTAGATTACTTCAAGAGCGTCAGAGAATCTTAGATGACAAAAATACCATACAACAAGAATTAGTTTCCTCGCAACAAAGATTGAATTCCTCGCAACAAGAAATAGCTCAAAGAGACAAAATAATTGCAGAATTAGACCAAGCGATCGCCTCGCGAGATGATACCCTGCGAGAGCGCAAAATAAGATTGGAAGAGTTAAGAGCGCAAATTGAAATATCTGAAGAAAATTACTTGGCCCTGCGTCAAGGTAATGTTGCGATCGCTAGAGGTCAAACTTTAGCATTTGGAGTCGTACGCATTGTTGATCCCCAAAGTGCCAGTGAAGCGGTTGAACAGTTACTAAGACAAGCTAATCGTAATGCTATTCAAATTACTAATCCTGGTAACAATGGACTTGGTAGCGAAAGAGTGGTACAAATTCCTCAGATTCAAGTCGATAATATCATTGAAACTATCCAAGATGGTCAAGATTACGTTATTCGCCTAGTGTCAGCAGAAAATTATATTCAAGGAGAGCAACAGGTACAGGTTTTTGCAGATATTGCTATCAATGAAGAAATTTTTGTTTCAGAAGAAGTTGTGGCGAAAGTACCAATTAATCCCCGCACAATGTCAGAGCAAGAAATAGAAAAACGCTTAGACTTGCTATTAACTCAATCCCAAACTCGCGCCCGTGGTGCAGGTCTTCTGGGTAAAATTCAAGTAGAAGATGGTAATATTATTACCTTAATTAATTTTGTTGAACAACTTAAAGAAGAAGACCAACCTATAGAAGAAATTGTCGCTGTTGCTTCAGGGTTAACCTATTCTTCTGGACCTCTCATTTTGCGTTTAGTTGCTCTCCAAGACGGTAAGATCATTTTTGCTTCTTCAGATGCGTGATAGCATATGCCAGAAAAACCTTCTCGGTGGAAAAACTTCTCTTTTAATTGGGGAGACTTGTATCACTACCTACTAGTCATCACCTGGAAACAATTCTTTTTCTTGACTACCTGCATCTATTTAATTACTAATGTCTTATTTGCTCTAGCTTACTTAATACAGAAAAATGCCATAGAAAATGCTCGCCCCGGTTCCTTTATTGATGCTTTTTCTTTTAGTGTTCAAACTATGGCTACCATAGGCTATGGAGCCATGTATCCTCGCACTATCTATGCTCATATTTTAGTAGCTATTGAAGTATTTCTCGGACTACTAGGAGTAGCTATGGCAACAGGATTAATGTTGGCTCGTTTTTCTAAACCCACTGCCAGAATACTATTTAGTAAAGTAGCTGTTATCTCTTCTTATAATGGCATTCCTACTTTGATGTTTCGTAGCGCTAACCAACGCAATAACTTTATTGTCCAAGCACAAGTTCAAGTAAGTTTTTTGCGCTCAGAAATTTCTCAGGAAGGACATCAAATGCGTCGCTTTCATAATCTTAATTTATTGCGATCACAAACACCTATTTTTGCTTATAGCTGGACTATCATGCACCCTATTGACAAAAAAAGCCCTCTTTTAGGGTTAACTTCAAAAGATTTAAGCGAAACTCAGGGACAAATAATAGTTGTTATTAGTGGCTTAGATGAAACCGTTTCTCAAACAGTCCATGCCCGACACTCTTACAATGCAGAAGATATTCGTTGGAGTGCTAGTTTTGTAGATGTCCTTTTTTGGGATGAAAGAGGGCAACCCCAAATAGACTACTCACATTTCCATGATGTTAAACCCCTTGGGAATCATCAAAAAGGATTAGAAACTAAGGAGTAGAAGTTGTTTTTACTCCTTAGCAATCTCAAATAACAATTAGCCATTAGCCAAACTCAAGAAAGAGTCAAAGTCGGCGACTCAATTTTGTGAGAATTCCAGTCTTGATGCTCCCAAACTTGCCCATCAAGGGCCATTTGCTCCACCAAGCTAGCTAAACGCAAAGCTTTGAGGGCTTGCTCTCCTCCTACAGAAGGTGGATTGCCCCCTCGCACACAACCAACAAAATGTTCTAATTCTGCGTGTAAAGGCTCAATGTTACTTGTGTAAACTTTCTCAATTAATCCATCTTGACGATACAAAACTTGGCCATAATCCGTAGAGCAGTTGGCTATGGTTTGACGATGAATTAGAATTTCATTATTGAGAAAATCTGCTTCTGTAAGAGAATTTTTACAGTGGGCAGCGATGCGACGAATCTTACGGTGGGTAACTTTGCTAGCGGTTAGAGTAGCAACCATACCATTGGCAAAGCCTAAAGTTGCAGTCACATAATCCAAATAGCCAGAATCAGAAGCGCTACTACCGCTTGCTGTTAACTTCAATACAGGAGCCGCTACTAATTCTAAGATTAAATCAATATCGTGGATCATCAAATCCAAAACCACAGAAACATCATTAGCCCGGTTGGAATAGGGACTCATCCTGTGAGATTCCAAGGCAAGTAATTCCTCTGTTTTAAGAACTTTACTTAGTTCCTGAAAAGCGGGATTAAACCTTTCTATGTGTCCTACTTGTAAGATGGTTTTTGACTCTGCTGCTGCATTTACTAAAGACTCAGCTTCAGTAATAGAAGCAGCAATAGGTTTCTCGATTAAAACGTGAACGCCAGCTTTTAAACAAGCCATGCCAACTCGATGGTGCAAGCGAGTTGGGACAGCAATACAAACGGCATGAACATGGGGTAAAAGCTCAAGATAGTTCTCAAAAAAACGGGCTCTATATTTACTAGCAATATCTAGACCCCGTTCAACATTAATATCTGATATTCCTACCAATTCTACATCTTTGAGCAGACTAAGAATGCGGGCGTGATGCTGCCCCATATTACCTACGCCAATAACGCCTATACGTAGCGTTTGTGGCTGCTGAGGCCGCTTTATCTTCACGTTTTCTCCATCTGACATACTTTTATTACACTCCTCTAACATCTCACCACTAGAATTAAATTGATGAAATCCTTGAACCTCATAAAACCATCCAGATAGTACCACAGCATATCAAAATGTAAAGAAGTTCAAAGTTTCGTCTGCTGTCACTATACAAAGATTTTCTAGAAGTAGAATTTTTTTTCTGCCTACATTGTCGAAGAGCCAGTAGATAATAAAAAGCTCCATGTGGCAGTTTTCTTGCCGTCCATCCTTTAAAGTTTTGTAAACATCATAAGTGGGGAGTAGGGAGTGGGGAGTAGGGTTTAATTAGTAAGAGA
The DNA here is from genome assembly GCA_963793425.1 of uncultured cyanobacterium. Lineage (GTDB taxonomy): Bacteria > Cyanobacteriota > Cyanobacteriia > Cyanobacteriales > CAWCAG01 > CAWCAG01. Next base: position 828,495 of record CAWCAG010000007.1, read on the forward strand.
TACAATGGTCGGGAGGGGTAAGGGGTAAAGGAGAAAATCATGTCTGGAAAAGCGGTTATATTACTATCGGGGGGATTGGACTCTTCAACGGTTTTATACCAAGCCCGTGCAGATGGCTATGAGTGTTACACCATTGCTTTTGATTACCAACAAAGACACCGAAGAGAATTAGCCGCAGCAGAGGCGATCGCAACTTCTGGAGGTGCAATTCAACATCAAGTAGTAAGTTTTGATTTGCGCCAGTGGGGAGGCTCCGCTTTAACAGATAAGAAATTAGATTTACCTCAAAAACGCTCTCTGGGGGAAATGAGCCAGGATATCCCTATTACCTATGTTCCTGCTCGGAATACCATTTTCTTGAGCTTTGCCTTGGCTTATGGAGAAACCATAGAGGCAAATCGGGTTTATATAGGAGTTAATGCTTTAGACTATTCTGGTTATCCTGACTGTCGCCCTGATTATATTCAAGCTATGCAGGAAGTGTTTCGCTTAGGGACAAAAGCAGGTAGGCATAAAGAGGCGATCGCCATTGAAACTCCTTTAATTGATTTGAAAAAGACTGAAATTATTCAACTAGGTAATAAATTAGGTGTACCTTGGGAAAAAACCTGGTCTTGTTACGCAGGGGGAGATGTAGCTTGTGGCTTGTGCGACTCTTGCCAACTACGTTTAGCAGCTTTCAAGGAACTAAGTTTAAGTGATCCTTTACCTTATGCAAAAATATAAATGATCATTGCTAATGGCTAGTTGCTAGTTGCTAGTTGCTAGTTGCTAATAGTTGGTCACAAATCCACCATCCAATGATAAATGTTTAATGTAGCCTACGGCAAGGCTTGCGCCAATAATGTTCAATGATAAATGTTTAAACTATTTCTTGGCAATGAATGCGTATTTGTTGTAAACGCTGATCCTCAGCAGAAACTACTGTAAAACTAAGATAGCCGTAGTGCAGGGTTTCTCCTGGGGAAGGAATCTTTTGGAATTGATAAAGCAAAAAGCCCCCTAAAGTTTGGTAATCGTCGGCAAGAGGTAAATCAAGTGCCAAAATCTCATTCACTTCTTCTACATCCATTTGCGCTTCCACAATGAAAGTTTGGTCGTTGAGAATTTGTACGGCAACTTCTTCAGAATTGGGCAATTCATTATCATCGCCGATGATTTCAGAAATTAAGTCTGTAAAAGTGATTAACCCTGCTGTACCACCAAATTCATCCACTACCATAACCATTTCTGAGCGCGATCGCTGCATGAGAGGCAGCAATTCACTTAAAGGAGTAAGCTCTTGAACGAAGCGAACAGGTTTAATCCAAGATTGCAGAGAAGATTCCTTCGTTAATATTCCTTGGGCTAAGGGTTTGGCTAATACTTTAAAATCAACCATACCGCGTATATCATCAAGGGATTCCCCTGTTACAGGATAGCGAGAATGGTTGGTGTCAGCTACTTCCTGAAGTAAGGTTGCGAAAGTAGCTGTACTAGGAATGGATACCAAACTAGTACGAGGAACCATTATTTCTCCTACTAAAACTTCACTAAATTCAAAAACGTTATTGAGTAATTCTCTTTCTTCAGCTTCTAGTCCTGTAGATTCTCTTTCTGTGGTGATAATAAGTTGTAATTCCTCTGGAGTTACTTGCTTGTACCAGCCTTGCCCAGTATATTCGACCCCAAACAGCCTTAATAAATGGCGAGTTGATTGGTTCAAAATCCAAATAAAGGGATTGAAAATACGAGCAATCGTTAAACTAGGAGGACCAAGTAATTTAGCTAGTTGCTCTGAGTAGAGTAGAGCCAGGGATTTAGGGCATAATTCCCCTAGAACAATTTGTAAATAGGCTAAGAGGAAAAAAGCCCCTGCCATAGAGAGGGTATGAATAAAAAGAGGATTTAAAGGTTGGGGGACAACGAAATACCTCAATAAACTAGCTAGAGTATTTTCGCCAATCCAACCCAGAGCTAAACTAGAAAGAGTAATACCTATTTGGGTGGTGGAAAGTAGGCGATAAATGCTGCGCTGCAAGGATTGTACCGTTTTTGCCGGAATATCTCCCGCTTCTACTAACTGGCTGATTCGCGACCGACGCACAGAGACAATGGAAAACTCAGCAGTTACAAAAAAAGCATTAATTGCGATTAGTAACAAGACTGATAATATGCGCCAAAGAATGTCTCTACCAGTGAGTTGAGGCGAAGTACCCATGGTGAAGAAAATTAGGTTAAGGGCAACCATGCACAAAATTAATGGCCAGTGTAAATTTTGTTTCTACCTCACAACAGGGATATTAGCCAGACTTAATTGCAGTTTTTGGTCAGGATAATCAGTTAGGGTTAAAGAGATGTTTTTGGCATCTTCTAACAAAGCAGTAGGAATCCTAACTTTACCAGAAAATTCTCGACCGTTAGAGGGGAGTTCCCCTGGTAAACCCTCTGTAATAGCGCTGAGGGCGCGTCCTTGTTCGTCTTTAACATCCAAGAAACTATAAAGAAATCTGACTTCTTGAGAGCCTTGATTTTTCATGTTTACATCTAGCAACAAAGAGCCTCCTTGTTGGCTAGCACCAACTACTTCTAAGGTTACGCCTTGATCTTGGCTTATGATCGGAAAATTTCCTGCAACAGCGCTTTCTTTTTCTTTTGCTTTTTCCTCGGCCTCTTTTTGCTCTTCTAAATTCTTAGTGTCATCTTCTTTTTTCTCTTCTAGCTCTGAGACGGTACTAGTGCTATCAATTTTTTCGGAAACCTGAGCTAAAACAGTTTGCTCACTCAGCATTTTGACACCTTCACTCCCTGAAGAAGAAGTTTTGTCTTCAGCTAATTTTTTGGTGGGGCTAACATCGGGCTGGGTTACACCTTTTAAGGCTCCGTATCCTAAAGTATATCCCCATAAAGCGCTAACAGTTCCCGCACCTAACATTGTTGCCAAGAGGATCAAAGTAAGGGCTACAGTTGAGTTCAGTTTCATAGAAGTTTAGCTAGAAAAACCATAAGCTTTCGCTATTTTGCCAGACGGCAGATGGCGAAAAGAGCAACAGTACACTCAATCATACACAATAAAAACTATTTTCTTGCTGAATTGAATATAGATTACTTAAATTATTATTCGACTGTTCGGGGAGGGGACAGGATATAATAGTAATCTAAAAAATTAACCAGGGTTGGCCGAGCGGTTGAGGCAGCGAACTCATAATTCGCCCTAGGCAGGTTCAACTCCTGCACCCTGGATTTTTACTTTGTTAAAAAAATTAAGTTTTTCTGGTAGAAACTAACTTCTACCAGAAAAAAACTCAGCTAACCTGACCTCAAATGCTGGTTGAAAATCATTCAAAAGGTTGTCTTTCAAAAATGAACTCACCACCGCTAGGAACAATTGTGGTAGGGCGGTAAGCAGGGCTACTGTATAGGGATGAGTTATAAGGATTAGTTAAGTCTGGAGTGCGAATAATTGGGCCACTGGAAACTTGTTCTTCCAAGGTATAGAGGTAAAGATTGTGAACTCGGTTTAAGTCGCGAACAAGTTCATTTTCTAAAAAGGAAGGACGAGTAAAGGAACCCAACCCGAACATATACTCAACTTGCCGTACAAAGCCACGATTTTCAAAAAAGTCACCCGATTCTTCAGTTAAAGCGTCTTCAAAGGCATCTGGTATAGGTTGTAATTCCACTAAATCTTGAGCCATTACACTAGTAGTTAAGACACTAGAGCTAACAGCTAGGGCTAAAGAAGTAGTTAATAAATGAGCTAACCGCATCGACATCATTTTTAAGAAGTAAATTTGGCTCAATTTTAACTGAATATTCCTCGAAAAAAACCTTCTCAATGTAGTAGGTTGATTAAGACAGTAAGGATATATCCCGTTTAATGGTTAATAACATTCAATCTAGACTTGCTTCTAGCCAAGATTTGACAGTTTTACGTCAATCACTTTTAGATTTATTGGTTAATTTTGCTTATCGAGAAGGAGACTTTACCCTCTCGTCAGGACAAAAGAGTTCTTACTACATTAACGGTAAAGAAGTTACTCTGCGGGCTGAAGGAGCCTTAGCTGTGGGCTATTTGCTCTTAGACAAGTTACCGAAAGATACCCAAGCTGTAGCTGGTTTAACCTTGGGGGCAGATCCTCTGGTTACGGCGGTGAGTTTAGTTTCTGCTTGGGAAAATCGACCCATACCAGCTTTAATTATTCGCAAGGAAGCTAAGGGACACGGTACAAAAGCTTATATAGAAGGGCCTAGTTTAGAAACTGGGGCTAAGGTGGTTGTACTTGAAGATGTGGTTACCACTGGTAAGTCAGCTATGTTAGCAGTGGAACGTCTAACAGCAGCAAGTTATCAAGTTGACCAAGTAGTTACTGTGGTGGATAGACAACAAGGAGGAGCAGAATTTTATCAACAACAAGGTTTAGAGTTTGAAGCCATTTTCAACTTAGACGAAATTCAAAAACAATACCGTTCTCAAAAAAACTCTTCCACTTCCCTAGCTCCCTAGCTCCCTAGCTCCCCGTCAACGACCTTGATGAACCGTCTTCACCCATTTCAGACGCTTAGGGCGCACAGACATTCTTGCGGTGGTGCTGCTCATTACAATTAACCAATGGGACATATAAACCATACCCCTAAGAGCCTCGAAGGTTAAGGTTAGCCAATTGCGGAAACCAAAGTTTTCTTCTGGATTGATTCGGCGTAACCCTCTCAACATTGCCCAAGAAAGCATCGCCATACTTAAAGTTGTCACAGGCATTAATACAGGTGGACGGTTGCGAGTGACAGCCATCAGGAAGTCTGGGAGCGCTGCTATGGGCAGAAGATATTGAATAATCAAAAAAGAAATCATTTCCCAGGTTTTCCCGATGCCCATGCGATTACTAGCAATGAGTTTCCAGTAATCTAAGTAGCGCTGATAGCCTCCTTCAGCCCAACGGTTGCGTTGATGCCAAAGGGAAAGGGCTGTTTCTACTCCTTCTTCTTCTACAGGAGGGAATTGGAGAAAGTCTATTTTCCAGCCGTCTAGGTGGAGGCGTAGAGTTAAATCGAGGTCGTCGGTGATGGTTTGTTCATTCCAACCACCGCAGCTATTTAGGGCTGTGCGACGCACAAATTGACCGTTACCTCGCAACTCTCCAATGCCACCAATGGCAATGCGTTGGCGTTGTAGGTAGCTATCTAAAGCCATTTCTGCACTTTGCCCTTTTGTCCAGAAGTTGGTAGCTGAGTTAGCGATCGCTTTTCTGGTTTGCACTGCCCCAACTTGCTTTTGAGCAAATATTGGTACGATGCACTTTAGTAAGTCTGGGGAAACTTTAGCATCAGCATCGAATACAGCGATGATTTCCCCTTTAGTTAGGGATAGCACTTGATTGAGAGCGCCAGATTTGCCACCACCTGCCCCGGCTAAACGATGCAATACTTTAAGCTGGTTGTGTAAGGGGGCTAATTGGTCTAAGATTTTGCCAGTTTTATCGGTGCTATAATCATCAATTACCCAGACTTCATATTTGTCTTGGGGATAATCTAAGCTACAGAGCATTGTGACTAAATTGGCGATTACTGTTTCTTCATTTTTCGCGGCAACTAAGAGGGAGACTTGAGGGGCAGTGGCTAAGGCTTCGTCTTTTAAAAGTGGCTGTTTGGTGTCTGATTTAGCCAAAACCAGACGTAACGCTTGTATAACCAAAATGCTGGTGAAACCCGATACTAACCAATAACCCCAGGAGATTAAATGTAAAGCGATAACAACTCCCCAAATTAAGGTTAATACCAGAGCTGCTTTTCGCCTGCGTCCTGCTAATCCTTCAAAAAAATCACTTCTAAATTCTTCTTCTTCTTCTTCAGGATCTGACCAGTTTGGCAAAAAGAGCTAATTGTGTCAAACTCATTGCTGGTATCGCTTTTGCTCCAAGAATTCTCTGGCATGGGTTAAATGTTGTTAAAATCTTTTTTTACTTTTGATGGATATAGTTTGGCTTAATTGTAAATGAAACTGTTAACTTTCTTGGAGATTTCTTAAATTAATCTCTACTGAGTTGATGGTCAAATCTGCTCAAAATCTCAGATAATATTTACTTAGGCTCTATTTTGCTGACAATACGGCATCTGAAAATGCTTTAATTTACTTGACTTTTAATCACAAAACTTAATGAGTAATCCAATAGCAACAATAGTCGTCGGATTAATTTCTGTAGTTTGGGTGGAACTGATTAGGGATTTTTATCATGCCCTCTCCCACCACTGGAAACCTTTATATCGCTTGCACGTTTGGCATCATCGTGTCTTTCGCCCTGACTTATCAGCAGTCAGCACAACTATTTATAAACAAGCTCATTGGTATAATGATGTACCAGAATCTTTGGTGATGCTTGTCTTTAGCTTCTTACCTTGGCTAACGGTTCATCTTTGCTTCCCTCAACACCAGGGCTTAGGTTGGGCAGGTTCGGTATATACCTTAAGTTTTCTTTTAAGTGCGATCGCTAGGGGAACAGGATTAGCTTACGCTGATGAATTAACAGATTTAACCCATCGTTCCGGCCCTTTTAATGCTGCACCTTCCCATTGGTTTGTAAATCGTTCCTACCATTGGCGGCATCACTTCGACAATCAAAAGGCTTACTATAGCGGTACATTAACTTTGGTAGATAAACTTATGGGTACTGCTCTATGTTTAAAAGGGAAAAAGGTTGCTATAACCGGAGCATCTGGTACTTTAGGGAAGGCACTTATTAGGGAGTTACGGGAAAAAGAAGCTAAAGTAACTGCTCTTACTTCCCAAGGGAATACTGTCACTCTCTATGAAAATGATCAGCATTGCCCGATTAAAACTCTCAATTGGCAAGTAGGGAAAGAGACAGAATTAGCAGCAGCTTTAGAAGAAATTGATATCCTAATTCTTAACCACGGAGTTAATGTGGGGGGAGAAAGGACAGCAGATGCTATTGCAAAATCCTATGAAATTAATACTTTTTCCAGTTGGCGTTTATTAGAATTATTTTTAACCACTGTTCGTACCAATGAAGACATTGCTAAAAAAGAAGTTTGGGTTAATACCTCAGAAGCAGAAGTTAATCCTGCTTTTAGCCCTCTTTATGAGTTGACAAAACGGGCTTTAGGAGACTTGGTTAGCTTACGCCGTTTAGATGCTCCTTGTACAATACGCAAGCTGATTTTAGGGCCTTTTAAAAGTAACCTTAATCCCGTTGGCGTAATGTCAGCGGATAAAGTAGCTAAGCAAATAGTTAATTTAGCTCAAAGGGACTTCCTTAATATTATTGTTACTATTAATCCTTTAACTTGGCTGGCTTTTCCTTGCAAAGAGTTAGCCGTTTCTACTTATTTCAATCTCTTTAGTAAGAAGCGTAAAGAGGTGTTGGATACTTTACCGGAAGTTATTTCTGGATAAAAACTAGGGAAGTCATTTTTTAATCTAAGCTATTTGGCGCTTGTTGAGACTTGATAATTAGCGTTATCTTTGTGCGTAAAGGCCTTGAAACTACTTAAACATGAACTTTCTCAAAGGATTAATTGTTAGTACCCTCGTCGTAGGATCTATACTGCTAGCCCCAACTGCAAATGCAGAAACTTATCGTGCTGGCAACTTTATAATTACTATTGAAGGTAGTACATATACTGGATGTGATTCTAATGGCAACTGTATTACTTTAGATAATTATCAAAAGTGGCAACATAATGGACAAAGAGGAATAGCCTGGGAAAATGGTGATTATGTTTACTCGGTTTCTTGGCAAGAAGGTATTGATGGTATGTACCTCAAAGTGAGCAGAGGTGATGAAGTACTTGTATCTGAAAAAATGGAGTACCTTGGCTATTAATTCAGTATGAACAACTTATCTTTAATGCTACAAAGCCAACAATTATGAAAAAAATAATAGCTTTAACGTTAGCTTCCCTTGGTATTTTAACCTTTACTCCTCAAGCAAAAGCTGACATATTTGATGCAAATGTTTACTGTGAGGTGAAAGACATTATTACAGGTCAATTAGCACTACGGCACGAAACTACTCTTCAACCACACGCAGGTTTAGACAACGGTAATATAGTTCAGGCTTATGGAGGCAGCATAGGTGAAAATGGAATTATTTGGTACTATGTCAATGTTTTGCAGGGGCCGAATTACAGAGTTGACGGTAAAGAAGGTGTTGTTAATGCCAAATACTTGCTCTGTGATTGGTACGACTTCGAGGGGAACTATCTTTTCACTGAGTAAAATATCTTTGATGGCAAGGGATATTAGTTGAGTAAGCGATCGCCTTCAATTATCTATTGGTAAAGTCCCTCAATAAAATTAAAACGACCCAACGTTAAACTAAAAATAACGAAAGAAAAACCGGATTTCTCTAAGTTATATAACTCAGTTTTAAGGGGATTAAAAAAAGAAACCCGGTTCTAGATTGAGAAGTTGTAACTCTCCTCGAATCAAGCTTGTTTTTACTTCGTTAAAGAAAACTTACGCAACTTGCGACTAGGAAGCCAAGCAAATACCCCAACTAATAACATACCCAATAAAGAAGATGGTTCAGGAACTCTTTCTACAGCTTGGGGTTCGCTGAAAATAAAGTCATCTAAAGCAACTAAATCAACTCCATTACCATCAAAAGTATCTGCCCCTAAAGCAGCATTGCCAGAAGTAATTCTTACTTTGGAAACAAGGAAATCATCAAAAGTTACACCCAAAAAAGAGAAACTTTCATCCCGGTCGGCAACTGCTTCAACAAAGTTAGTTTGAATTAAATTACCGTCAACATCGAAAAATTCCATCTTGCTTGTTTCGGCGAGATCCACATCACTAAAAACAGCGCCGAAGCTACTAACAGTAGCAGCAGTATCTGTACCAGGAACAAAGAAGAGAATATCAAGAATGTTACTATCTTGGGCGATAAAGAGTTTTTCTGCACTAAAGGCTTCAAAAACTCCGGTATAAGTTGGATTTATGTTGCCAAAGTCTTCGCTAGGATCGTTATTGGTGGGGTCGCCATCTGCACCACTAATCTGGAAACCAGAACCAGGGGTTTCATAAACTGTACCACGGGGTACAACAGCGTTGAAGAAGTCCGCAGGCATATCAAAAGGGTCAGCAGGGGCCAGGCGGCCATCCCAATCAATTTGCCGACGACCTCCCTCTACCGGCCCAACTTGGTTGCCGTTGTTTGGCTCCCCTGCTATAGTGCGAAAGGCATCCACAGTACCTTGAATAGAAGCAGCATCTTCCCCAGAAGCAGAAAAGACTGCCGCCTCAGACATATTGGGTGCAACAATTAAGGCTGTTAAGGCTAAGGTGATACTAGGATAAAGTTTGTTCATGATGATGCTTTTTCCTGAGAAATTGGTTAGTTCTAGAGATTTTCTAAGTTAGTTTTGTGTTGTGCTGATATTCAACTTAGAAAACAATCGGGAAGAACTAGGGAAGCAGTTTTTCAGTGATGCCTAACGGCAACGGCAAGCCGTACAATGATCAATGTTCAATGATGCTTAACGGCAACGGCAAGCTTCACAATGATTAGAGATAAGCTGTCAAGTATTTAATTTGCTTGTTGAGATTAACGGGGAGGATGCTTCATTTATTTTTAAGCATTTTATTTAATAAAACTGTAAACCTCCTTGAAGCAAATTAGACTCAATTTTACAATCATCCCTACCTTCACTAGAAGCATCAAATTGACAAGTATAAGCAGCTAAACACTTTGTTTGCTGATTAAAAACTCTGAGATTATATTGATATCGCCTTGCGACATTACCAAATTTATTAACAAAAGCGTAACGTTCGATGTCAGTTAAATTAGACCAAAGCTGTCGGTTAACAATTAAATCTATACGATTTTGTTCTTGATGTGCAATCCAGTTAATCAGTAACTTTTTCTTGGCAAATTGCTCTTTAGCCCACCATAAACTAGGAACAGAAATTTGTTCTTGGGAGACTGTATCAGCAGTAACAATATTTAATTGAGCTAATTCTGTGGCATCTTTTTCTAATAATTCAGCTTCTAAAGGAGGCTGGCAAAAATCATTATTAATAGAAGTTTGTGCCGTAGCTATGGGAGTAAACCAAAACGGAGAAGTTAGGAATAAAAGAGTGATTTTTTTGAGCATAACTGGGATAACAAAGAACAGGGCGTTTTTGATGTTAGATATTATGGGTAAGATTAGAAGTGGGAAGAATGACAATTTTACTTATTACTTAGTTATTCATCCCCACAAACGACGGCGGGGTTTACCATTAAGACGATTGTGAGTATCTTTTAATAACCAAGGGATATTTAATTCTTCAGGACAGCGAGGAAGACATTCGCCACAATCAGTACAGCGGTTGCCCTTTTTGCCAGGAAACCAATGCCCAGCATTTTCTAACATCTGATAACGATATTGACCATAGTTTTGCAGATCATAAGCTACCGTAAGATTTCGCAAACGCAAAATTTCGGGAATATTAATCTCTTCCGGGCAGGGTAGACATTGATAGCACTGACTACATTTATCAGTAGCAAGTTTCTTGTTTAACTCAATTTCTAAAACTTTAAATATTTCTTCTTCCTGGGGAGTGAGGGGGTCATCTTTGTTAGCTACTTGAAGAGGTTGTGGCAACTGTTGAGGGTTAGCCGGACCAACACTAAGGGTAGAAATTCGGCGATCGCTTAATAAAAAACGGTAGTTCAACTCCAAAGGGGAAAAGGGCTTACATAACTCTGTTAAAGTTTCTGGAGGTGTATAGAGTTTTCCTCCTTTATCTCCTGGAGAGATAATAAATATTCCCATATCCTTCTCAAAAGCAAGCTGAATTGCGGCTGCGTTGCGCTGGAAGAAATAGTAATAATGTAAGTTGATGAAGGAGAATAAGTTAGTATTTATAGTGGCGAGAATTATCTCTAAAGGGGCATGAGTAGAAAAGCCTACTTGCCGAATTTTCCCTGCTGCGATCGCCTCTTGCACCGCTTTCATGCAGCCTTGGGGATGAGTCAGCCAATGAAAATGTTCCCAAGTATTAACCCCATGAATGGCTAGGCAATCAAGATAATCAACCTGGAGGCGTTCTAAAGATTGATTAATTTCCTGACGCATTTGTTGAGGATCAGGAGTTGGCAACAGCTTAGTAGTAATGTATAACTGCTCTCGCAGCAAGGGCAAGCCCCGTTTCAAAGCTTGGCCTATATAACGCTCACTCTCGCCATATCCTCTAGCTGTTTCTAAATGATTGATACCCGCAGCCGTAGCTGCATAGATAGTTTCGTAGGCTATTGAGGATGAAGCTAAACAACCCATGGTTCCCAAAGAAAAAACAGAGAACTGGAAGTCAGTTTTACCAAACTGCCGATATTGCATGATCTCAACTACTGCGTGGAAGTCATAAACCTGTCCTATAAATTAAATATCCCTTAAGCTATGGTGTGGTTAGGAACTGCTACGATCAGCAAAGTCTTCTGGCCGAATATTAGACACAAATTCTTTAAAAGCTTGCCTTTCTTCCTCATCAGCTTCCCTATCCACAGGGATGGAGGCATCAGCAACAACTTCTTCCATAACCCAAATGGGGCTGTCTGTACGCAAAGCAACGGAAATAGCATCGCTAGGACGACAATCTATTTCTTTTTTTACCTCTCCTTGACGCATACACAAGACAGCATAGAAAGTACTATCTTGGAGAGAATGAATTATAATACGCTCCAAATCCATTTCCCAAACTTCCAAAGTATTGGCAATTAGGTCGTGGGTTAAAGGGCGAGGGGGTTTTTGTCTTTCTAAAGCGCTGATAATTGACTTTGCCTGGTCTTGTCCAATATAAATAGGCAGAGCGCGTCTACCCAGGCCATCCTTAAGCAAAACTATAGGGCTGCGTGTGACGGCATCTAATGCAATTCCAGCAACTTTCATTTCAATCATCGGCTTAGCCTCTAAAACAGAGTTGAAATTTGGACGAGGTTATCTATATAGGGTGAATAGAGAGAAAACAAACGGTAGAATCGAAAATTAGGTAATAAGCTATGTCTCCTTTTGAAGATTTTACCTATTATCCTTGCTAATTTCTATACTTCGCTTTTTCTTTTCAAGAATCTATCCATAATCCAAGTATGCCCCAGTCTGAAGTTGAATGGGCTTATACTTTAGGAAAAATATCGAGAATTATCACCGATATATTGGGCTGCTAGCAGCCCAATGAGAACAATTCTTTTAAAAATTACATTTCTCAGAAAATAAAGTGTTTACAGGATTAATTCAAACTCTTGGCAAAATTACTTCCCTAGAACAAGACAGATTTATTTTATCTTGCCCCAGGGAAAGTTCTCAGTTGCTTTGGCAAGATTTAGAAATTGGCGATAGCGTGGCAGTAGATGGAGTCTGTTTAACGGTGGAGGAGATTTTAGGTGATGGTTTTGTCGCTACGGCTTCTCCTGAGACTCTCAAGCGTACTACCCTGGGCAAGGCTCATCAAACAGCTAGTTGGGTCAATTTAGAAACTTCCATGAGGGTTGGTAGCAAACTAGGGGGACATTTTGTCACCGGCCATGTTGACGGATTAGGTTGTTTGATGGAGTCAATGCAAGCAGATAAATCTTGGGAAATGTGTTTCGCTGCACCCCCTGCTTTAGAAAGTCAATGGCAAGAAAACATTGCCCGCTACCTCATACCAAAAGGAAGTATTGCTGTTAATGGTATTAGCCTGACAGTATCAGATTGCGACAGGGCTGGTAGTTGGTTTAAGGTGGCTGTGATTCCCCATAGCTATGAACAAACTAATCTCGCTGCCCTTAAGGTTGGTAATTTAGTTAATTTGGAAGGAGATATTTTAGGTAAGTATGTAGACAAGTTGTTGTCCTACGGTGACTCAACTAAAGGACAAACCGAAGAAATTAGTTTGAGTTTTTTAACTGAAAATGGTTATTAAATAAGTTGATTTACGGTATATATGATCTCTAAATTATCAACTCTATTTCAACAACACTCAACCCGTAAAACCTACTTAATTGAATTTATTTTAATTCTGGGTTTAATATTAGCAACTATCCTCATTAATCTCCGCATGATACGCTACGGAATTAGTGGTTTGGGTGATTTTAGATGGCATATTACCTGGATTCAGCATTTCTCAACTCAACTGAGGGAAGGCATCTGGTATCCTCGCTGGCTTGCTGGTACGAATTACGGTTATGGTAGCCCTACCTTTGTTTTCTATCCGCCTCTCATTTATTATCTTGGTTCAGGCTTAAAACTTTTGGGTTTAAATATTGATCAAACCCTGGCTATTCTCTTTTCTACTGCCCTTTTCTTATCTGGTTTAACTTTTTATATTTTTGCTCGTCATAAATGGGGGCAAATTCCTGCTTTTATAGCTGCTTTGTGCTACATGACTTGCCCTGGCATTATTTCCCTTATTAACGGAGGAACGCTTGCTTTTTTGTTCTCTGCACCTTTAATACCTTTAGGGTTTTACTTAACAAATAAAGCTATTCATGAGCCGAAATGGAGAATTCCTCTCAGCCTTTCTTGGTCTGTATTAGCTCTAACCCACGTTCCCAGTTTGCTCCTTTATACAATAGCTTGGTTTGTTTATTTAGGATTTCTAATTAGAAAGAATAACTGGCAGTCTATTATCTTAACTACCTTAACTACAGGAGTTGGTTTTGGCTTAGTTTCTTTATATCTTTTACCAGCAACCCTAGAGAAATCCGGGGTTAATGTTGAGTATATGAAAAGTTCGAGGGGAACGTTTCAAGAAAAAATGCTCGATGTTTCCCAAATGCTTAGCGGTGGGCTATCAGATATAATTTTTAAGCAATTGTTAGCAGTTGCTGCTTTTGCCATAATTTGTTTCTTCATCTCTTCTCGAAATAGAGAAATAGCTAAGCAAGCTGGGCTTTGGTTAATTTATGTCTTGATAGTATTATTTTTTATTAGTGAATGGTCTTGGCCGGTTTGGAGTTTAAGTGAAACTTTACAACAAGTACAAAGTTCTTGGAGACTAGGATTTCTGTTCTATTTTGGACAAGCTGCCTTATGCGGCTTAGCAGTAAAAGGGATTTTGAATCTACGCTTACGGTACAGAATTTTCCCCTTAGTGTTAATTTTAACAATCATTTTTGCCAACTTCCATTTTGGTTATAAAATGACTCGTAAATTTCCAGCTATTAATAGCCCCGGAGGAGGAGAAATTCCTTTAGGCGAATGGATTGAAACAGCACTTTATGACCCCTACTCAGAAAAATTAGTTGATGTACCTGAGTATGTTCCTTTATTAGAAAATGGCAATCATGCACCTTATCCAAAAATAGACCAACCTAAAGTTAGTCTTGTTGAGGGTAGGGGAGATTTTCAAATTAGCAAATGGGCTAGTTATCAAAGACTAATTCAAGTAAATGCAGAAGAAAAATCTCTACTGAAAGTTAGGACTTACTATTATCCAGGTTGGCATTTATATGTTAATGATCAGCCGGAAGATATTGAGGTTTTGCCAGACGGAACTATGGGTATTAATATAGAACCTGGTTCATCTTTGATTAAGCTAAAATATCAACAAACGCCAGTTTTTCAACTAGGTATCTTATTCAGTATCTTGAGTGTTTTTGCTTTCATTGGTTTCAGCTTAATTAATCTTCGAACTAGTACCAAAATTTCTAAACACGAACCTAATTAGCTTTTAATCGCTTCTAAATAACTCTTTCTCAATTCCATAATTGTTGATTCAACTTGTTGCTCAATTAAATTAGGGTTATCTCTGAATTGAACAATTTGTTCTCGACGTTGGCGCAAAGAAGCAATTTCTTCTTCTCCAAGGGCTTGCCCTTGAATTTCCCCTTTTTCAATTACTTCATCTAGTTGAGATAAAGCATTACCATCTTGCAAGAGAGCTTCTAATTGTAATCTTTCCTCAAAAATAACTCCAATAAACTGGTGATATTTTAAAATCAATTGTAGGCGCGTTTCTGCTGCTTTATATTCTTCTTCTTTACCTAACTTAGTAAGAATTTGGCTCTTACCGTACCAAGAAATAATATCATGAGGATAAATGGCGATCGCCTCTTCGCAAGCACCAAGAGATTGTTGTCCCTGTAGTTGAAGACATTGGGTAATTAAGTTATCGAAGTTGTTGTTTTCTTGAGCAAGTACACTATTGCTAAAGGAGAAGCAAAATAGCATAGTTACGAGAATTATTTTTGTCAGTAGCTGTTTCATTTCTGTTGAATATTTAATGTATTAGCTTAACCAGTACGAAAATTGCTATAAATCAATTCAAAAGTCGGCATACTCATCTTCTAAATCATGATCAAATGAAGGTTGGGGTAATTCTTTCTCCTCAAATGTTAATTCATCCCCAAGTTCAATAACTTCTCCTGAAAAAATCTCCGCTAAGCTTTTCGCTGTATTAGCAATTTCTTTTCTAGTCATTTCTGTGTTTGTTTCAGGAAGATTAGTTAAATATGAATTAGGAATATTTTCAGTTACTAGTGTTTCTTCCCTAATAATAGTAGAAGTTGCGCTTTTGATCTCTGAACTAGGGACATTACTAATGGGAGTTTCTTCTTTGACAACAGTAGGAGTAGTGATTTCAAGAGGAGAAGGTTCTTGTGGAGGAGCTTTTTTTACCTCTTCCTTGGTAGGCAAAGCTGTTTGAGCTAAGTTGTCTATCTCTCTAGTTAAATTAGGATTACTTAGAGGTTGTTGCGGCGGCTTTTCTACAGCTTTAGGAGGGGTTTGCGAAAAATTTGCCTTCCCTTGAGGAGTTACTTTGTTGCCTATTTGAAAACGAACAGTTACTTGCTGATTATAAAGCTTTTTAAAGGCTTTTTCTATACCATCTTTTCTGCCTTTAGCAATATCTAGTAAAGTTTGGTTTTTAGCAGTTATAATTGCCGAAGAAGCAGTTAAACTAATTAAATTACAGTGATCTTTCAATAAGGATTGTGTTGTCGGCACTAGACATTCAATTATTTTGTGCCAAATTTCTAGCAAGTCTGCTGAATCATTAGTTGTTGCTTGAGAAGTTATTTGAGGAATAGAACCTGGTTTTTCAGGGGCTGGTTGAGGAGTTTGAGGTTTATTATTACTAACTGGTTGAGGAGGGGGAGTCTGTTTATTAGTATTTGTCTGCTGGGTATTTGTAGTTGCTTGCGGAGTAGAAGTTTGTTGATTAGGGAGTGGTTTATTAGTATTTGTTTGTTGCGTATTTGTAGTTGCAGGACGATTATTTATTAGTTGTTGATTGTTGGTGTTTGTTGGTGTTGCCATCGCTGAAGGTAACAAACTCAACAAAGTCACTTCTAACCAAAGACGAGGTTGAGTTGTATTTTTTATTTGTACTTCGCTATCTTTTAAATGCTGTTGACCCTGTAAAATTCTCTGAATATGCCAATGTTGTGCTTCGGTACATAAAGCTTGCCAAGTAAGAGCAGTAACTGCTACCATTTCTGAACTATGAGGAGAAGTTTTTGCTATTAAAAGATTAAGATAAAATCCCGCTAAATTTTGCAAAACCACTAACGGTTCCCTACCTCTATTTAATAAGTTACGGCATTGCTTAATAACAGTTTCGGGTTGATCGGAATTAATAGCTTGGAGTAAGTCAAATAAATCTCGTTCAGGAACAGCACCAACTAAATCCCAAACTTTTTCAACAGTAATTTCTCCTGTCAATAAACTTAACTGATCTAAAAGACTTTCCGCATCCCTCAAACCTCCATTAGCAATTTGCCCCACAATAGTAATTGCTTCTAGGTTAATATTAATATTCTCTTCAATAGCAATCTTTTCTAAATGACTCACCATTGCTTCTAAAGCAATGCGACGGAAATCGAAACGCTGACAACGAGAAATGATGGTTGAAAGCACTCTTTGAGGATCGGTAGTAGCTAGAACAAAAACCACTCGCCCAGGAGGTTCTTCTAAGGTTTTCAGCAAAGCATTAAATGCTGCTGTGCTGAGCATATGAACCTCATCAATGATATAAATCTTATAGCGACAACGAACCGGAGCAAATTGCGATCGCTCAATAATATCACGAATGTTATCAACCCCTGTATTACTCGCGGCATCAATTTCAATGACATCTAAAGCCAAACCATCAGCAATTTGTCTACATACTTCACATTTTCCGCAAGGATTTGGGGTTGGTTTTTGACTAGCTATACAATTAAGAGATTTAGCAAAAATCCGCGCTGAAGAAGTTTTTCCTGTCCCTCTTGGCCCTGTAAACAAGTAAGCAGGAGCAATTTTTTGGGTCAAGATCGCATTAGTTAAAGTAGTTGAGATCGCCTCTTGCCCAACCAATTCAGCAAAGGTTTGAGGGCGGTACTTATGATGTAAAGGGTTATACATTTATCATTAAACATTTATCATTTATCATTAAATACTTATACCTATTACTTATTACTTATTACCTATCACTTATTACCTATTACCTATTACTTATTACCTATTACTTACCAGACTCCCTTTCCTCCAACTCCTTCTGCGGAGACTGGCGACGGCGGCGATACCAGGTGGCACAGGCTACAAGCATTCCTGTTAAGGTAAAAGCGAACATCAAAGGGAGAATATTTCCCTGTTTTAACGACTGTAAGCCAGAACCCATCATTACAAAAGGTAAAATCCCTGGAACTGTTCCCAGTAGAGTTCCTATTATATAATCGCGGAAACGAATTGAAGTTAAACCCGCAGCAAAATTAACAATGCCATAGGGAATAAGGGGTAGCAAGCGAATAGCGAACATATAAAACAAGCCCCCTTGACGCATTTCTGCGTCAATTGCTTCCCATCTTCCAGCTAACTTTTGGGCAACAAAATCTCTGCCGATGGTACGGGTAAAGGCAAAGGAAACCACAGCCGCAACTAGTGCGGCGACAGTTGTCCATAAAGTACCTTCCCAAAGTCCAAAAATTGCTCCCCCACTTAAATTTAAGGGAGTAGAAGGCAAAATTAGCAAAGTTCCGACAGTATAAAGCACAATATAAATAATTGGGGCCCAAATTCCTGCTGCTTCTAGCCAGGCTTGAATTTGTGCTTCATCTATTCCCCCTAAAAGCACAATGCCTAATCCTGTGGCAATGATGCAAACAATAATCAAAATTAAAAAGCTCGTTTTTAGTTTCAAAATAATCTTCCCGCCAGCATAGATGATAGTTTGACTAAAGTAAGAGAAAAGAGGCCTTGTTCAAGAATTTATATTTGTCACTTGCTCTTTCAAAGAAGTTGAGAAAATGACTTAATTGAAAGTGTCAAAAAGCTACAACTTTTGTTTGGTTTCGACACTTCTATTTTCTTCTTCAAAACCATAGGATTCTCTAACAAAATAGAGAGGGCGTGCTTTAACCTCTTCATAAACACGACCTAAATATTCACCGATTACCCCCAAAGTGATCAGTTGAATTCCTCCAAAAAAGAGAATCATCACTAAAGTTGAAGCATAACCCGGTACGTCAACATAGCCACGAATGATAATACGAATAATCAAAAACGAAGCATATAAAAAAGCAACCGAAGAAATAGATAATCCCACATAAGTCCAAATTTTTAAAGGTGCAGAACTAAAAGAAGTAATCCCATCAATAGCAAAATTCCATAACTTCCAATAATTCCAAGAAGTTGTTCCTTTATGGCGTTGAGGGCGATCAAATAATACCGAAGTTTGCTTAAAGCCTACCCAAGCAAACATCCCTTTCATAAAGCGATTTCTTTCTGGCATTTGTTTTAAAGCTTCTATCACTCGCCGATCAATTAAGCGAAAATCTCCGGTATTAGCGGGAATTTGAGTTTTGCTAATTTTGCCAATTACTCGATAAAATCCTGAAGCTGTAAAATTTTTCACCCAACCCTCTTCTCTAACACGGCGAGTCGCATAAACCACATCATAACCTTCTCGCCATTTTGCTACTAATTCTCCAATTAATTCGGGAGGATCTTGTAAATCTGCATCAATAGGAATAGCGGCTGCACCCCTGCTATAATCTAATCCAGCACTGAGAGCAACTTCTTTACCAAAATTACGAGAAAAGTTAATCGTTTTAATTCTAGGATTGCGTTGATTATGCTCCTTTAAATGTTGCAGACTATTATCTTGACTCCCATCATTAATACAAATAATCTCATAATTAGTATCAAGATTTTCTAATACCGATTCGAGCCGTTCAAATAAATAATCAAGATTGTCTTCCTCATTATAAATAGGAATAATGATTGAAAGTTCTATTTTAGTTATGTCATCAAGCATAAGTAGGAAAAAGCCAAATTACTATCGAAACTGTTATGAGTAACTACCGATATTTACTATTTGAACTTATCAAAATATTTTTTTCTTCTCCCCTATCTTGTTGATTCAATCTTTAAGTCAGGCAATAAAAAGCTATTCTCAACCATAACTAATGGCTAATAAAGACCCCAACCGTATCTTAAGATTACTTCCTCTCTATGTCGGTGGATTGGGAGGAACATTACTATTAATTAATCGTTTAGTTACACCACAACTAACTTCTAGCCAGTCTCGTGCCGATGTTTTGGGGGTTATCCTTAGTGCCGTACTGATTTTAACAGGTTTGCTTTGGCAACAAGTACAACCGCGTTCCCCTGATGCGGTGGAGTTAATTGGGGTTGAAGGCTTTGAGATTAAGCCCGATTTACCGGAAGAAGTAAAAACAGAGTTAGCTTGGGCAACTCATTTAATTTTGACAAATACTGCCACGCGATCGCTGGTGGTTTGGTACAAAGAGGAAGTTTTGCTACGCAGAGGGATTTTGAGCAGTAACCCTGATGTTAAACCAGGAAAAATTCTCACAAGGGTCTTAGATAGCCAGAAACCTATTTATTTGGTTAGGTTAGATTTATACCCAGGGAAAATTGAGTTTACTTACTTGCCAGAGAACACACAAGGGGTGATTTGTCAACCTTTAGGAAACCAAGGCGCAATGATATTGGGGGCAAATGCTCCCCGCAGCTATACGAAACAAGATGAAAAATGGCTAGAGGCGATCGCCGAGAAATTAAGCGTTACCTTAGCTGCTAATTTTCCAGACTAACCCCTGCTATCTCCAGGATTTGAGGAATCAAATCTTCTCGCTTAACTGCCATCATATGTACTCCCTGGCATAAATCTTTAGCTAAGCTTACTTGTTCGGCGGCAATTTTTATACCTTCAGAGAGGGGATCTTTGGCTGCCCCTAAGCGTTCGATAGTTTCTTGGGGAATATCTACCCCAGGAACGTAGCGATTAATAAAGTTGGCATTTTTCGCTGACTTAAGCAGAAAAATTCCTGCTAAGATAGGTTGTTCTATACCGACAGCTACTTGAGACATAAACTTTTCTAACTTATCAAAATCACTAATTAACTGACTTTGGAAAAATTGCGCCCCGGCTGCTAACTTATGCTCAAAGCGGCGCTGTATTGCTGATAACTTCATTTGTGGATCTACTGCTGCACCGGGAAATAAATCTGTAGCTGCATCAGGAAGGGATTTATCATTACTATCCACACCACTATTGAGTTTGCTAATCACTTTTAGTAAACGCACCGCCTCAAGGTCAAATACAGACTTAGCTTTAGGATAATCCCCAGCCTTAACCGGATCTCCTGTCAGGGCTAAGATATTACGAATACCTAAACCATGAGCCCCCATTAAATCTGCTTGTAAACCGATACAATTGCGATCGCGACAAGCTATTTGACAAATGGGTTCGATTCCCTGTTGTAATAAAATTGCTGAAGCAGCCACAGAAGACATTCTCAGCACCGCACGACTACCATCGGTAACATTTACCGCATGAACTTTTCCTTTGAGAAGACGTGCCATGGCTAACATTCGTTCTGGATTGCTTCCCTTCGGAGGTGTCACCTCAGCAGTAATGAGAAATTCTTTGTTTTTAACAGCGCTGCGAAAACGATTGGTCATACTAGATTGGTGTTGAGTGGCATGACTTATCTGTTATGGGAGGAAGTGGGGAGCGGGGAGTAGGGAGCAGAATTTGAGAAGTTCATTCCTGGATTTTGTAAGGGTACTTCAGTACCCGGACTTGATATCATACCATATCGGTGTTTAGTAGCACAGGTTATTTGTGAGAGTAGGGAGTAGGAAGTTTTGTGGCGAATTTATTGTAACCGGATTGAGTATCATTGTTTGATCTAAATAAAAGCTTATTATATATTTTGGTTAAAAATGTAGAGACGTTCTGTTCAGAACATCTCTACGGGGTAACAATTGCCATTAAGCTAGATACTTTTGTACTTCGAGAACTAGCTGTTCGCTCCAATGACAAGCAATAGCAGCGTCAACAGCTTCTACCATTACTCTAATTACTGGTTCAGTCCCTGAAGCACGAACTAAAATCCTACCTTGATCGGCCATTTCTCTTTCTGCATGGGCTATCGCGTTTTGTACAGGTTCGCAATCTTGCCAATTAAGACGGCGATCGCGGTTTTCTACTCGCACGTTACGTAGTAGTTGGGGATAGGTTTTAAAGCTATTATCCACAAGTTCAGCTAAAGAAACTTCTGATTGCCTTACCACCGAAGCAATATGTAATGCTGTTTGTACCCCATCTCCAGAATAACTGTAATGGTGACAAATCACATGGCCAGATTGTTCTCCCCCCAACATAGCCCCTGTGTTAAACATTTCGGCTTGAACGTGCTTATCCCCAACTTGAGTCCGAAGCATCTCGCCCCCTAGCTTTTGCCAAGCTTTTTCAAAGCCTAGATTAGCCATAACTGTAGCGATTAGTAAGTTATCAGGCAATTCTCCTCTTTCTTTTAAGTCCTTGCCCCAAAGATAAAGGATATAATCCCCATCCACAGCCCTACCTTGATTATCCACTGCCATTACCCGATCCGCATCTCCATCAAAAGCAAAGCCTAAATCTGCTTGATGGCGAACAACAGCTTTTTGCAAAATATCTAAATGAGTCGAACCACAATTGACATTAATGCGATTCCCGTCTGGTTGTTCATGTAAGCAAATTACTTCTGCTCCCATCGCTTCAAATACTGAAGGGGCAAGGGCTACAGAAGCTCCCCAAGCCAAGTCTAGGACAACGCGCATTCCCGACAAACTTTGTTGAGGAGGTAGAGAGCGTTGCAAAGACTCAATATAGTGGGCAAGTAAAGCCGGACGTTCATAACGTTTTCCCCAACTTAGGGATAAATCTGCTTGTCCATTAGTACCCCGCAGCCCTGCTTCAATTTCTTGGTTAGCAGCGGCTGATAATTTCGTTCCCTTAGCATTAAAAAACTTGATACCATTATCCTGGGGAGGATTGTGGCTAGCAGAGATCATAATACCCCCAATGGCCTCTGTAATGCTGGTTAGGTAAGCGACACAAGGAGTTGGACATAAACCAAGATGCCAAACTTCCACACCGGCTGAGGTTAAGCCAGCAGCCAAAGACATAGCCAGCATATCACTAGAGTTACGGGAATCTTGACCGACTATAACGGGGCCAGATTCCTTTGTAGCAGCTTTCAAGACTTGCCCAGCCCAAAAACCAACTTGTAGAGCCAAAGGAGCATTTAGTAACTCTCCTGCCTTGCCTCGAATACCATCTGTACCAAATAAAGAGCCTTGGGGTAAATTTGCTAAGTTAGAGAAAAGACTAGTTGCTCTAGGTAGAGAATCAGTATACTTTTGCTGCACATCCAAAGGACTTACTCGCTGAAAACGGGTAGGAGATGTAACCATAATTTAATTAAATTCCTCACACAACACTTTCACAGTGGAGGATAACACTTTCTTTAAGAATCTCAGAAATTGTTATCCTCTACTGTTTTACAGATGCACCCATTTTAATTATTTACACAATACCAAGTTAAACATCCGGGGCAATATAAACTCCGTCATACTCCCACTGCTGTTAACAAGCCTTCCATTTCCTGCCAACCAAGTCCTTGTTGAATGTAACGCATCGCTTCCGGGTTATAGGGGGCATGGACTCGATCAATTGTCATAATTTCGGCTTCTTTTGGCAGCAAAGGAACATCAGGATCAAATGCCGTTGTGTACATCAAGGAGCTAGAAAAGCCCTTAAAAATAACAATACAGTCTTCTTTTTTCGCAACTTTTGCTGTAACAATCAATACTTCACCAGGACATTTAATTGTATAATCTTCCAAGCGTTTGCCCTTGTTGTTCATGAAAAAGTAACAAGTAATACCAAATCAGTGTTGAGTCCCATGACTTATTTGTTAGTGTAGGGTTC
This sequence comes from uncultured cyanobacterium, assembly GCA_963793425.1. Lineage (GTDB taxonomy): Bacteria > Cyanobacteriota > Cyanobacteriia > Cyanobacteriales > CAWCAG01 > CAWCAG01. Next base: position 851,665 of record CAWCAG010000007.1, read on the forward strand.
GCGTTCGCGAAGCGTCTCTCGTTGCCGTTAGGCTACAGGGAGCAGGGAGCAGGGAGATGGGGGAATAGAATAATTAGCAATTAGCAACTAGCAACTAGCCACTAGCAATTCTACTGTTCCATTGCTGAGCGACCCTGTTTAGCCAATCTAATCAGAATAAAGTAGGCTAGATAAATTGTATAAATACAAAGTGCCACTATCCCCATAAAGCCTAGAAATCCTGGACTAGAGCCACCGTGAACCAAGTTTCCGTAGCCCCAAGGTGCTTCTAACCAAGCCCGACAAAAAGAACTTTTAATTTTGGCTTGGGGGAATAAAGCACACTGCAAAGCAGGAGTTGTAGCTAGTAGTCCTAAAATACAGTAAATAGTAGTTGCCCAGCGCCAGGAAGTTACGGCTAACCGAAGGAAGCGCTGGGGTTGATCGGCGATTTCTTCATTGAGATCGACCCAAAACCAAAGAGAGATGGGGATTAAAATCCTAGCAAACCAGCCTGTAACAAAACCAAGGGGCCAACTAGGAATCAAAAGATAAACTGTGATCATCAGTAAACTAGCAACACGCCAGTAGACAATCAAAAGTCGCTGAACCCCCTCGGCTTTTTTGACAAAGGCCCAGATTAATAAAATTAAGGGCAATAGTACAGTAAAAATTACGGCTAACTTGTAGTCTGTCCAGACTAATGGTTGAAACCACATTTCATCGGGCATGGATCTTCTGCAAAGAAAGGGAATAAGATTTGGTAGTAAAGTTAAGAGCTATAGAGTTCAGGTGGCATAAAAATAAGCCAAAAGCCTTTTTAGCTACTAAAACTGAACTTTTATATTTTATACTTTCTTATTCCCTATTCATCTTTAAATGTGAGCTTGACTTCTAATCATCGTAGATTCTGCACTCAGCCGCTTCTGGATTATCATCACAGTATTTTTCTAAGGAGTTTTTTTTCGGGCCAGAAGATTTCTGGTGAGCAGCTTCTGCTTGTAATTCTTCTACAGCATCCCAAGCAGCCGCACAATCAGTAGAATCTGAATCAACAGAGCAGGCTTCACGGGCTTGCTGGCGTTCTTTTTCGATTTGTTCTTGTATGTTGTTACTCATGTTTCCTTTTTTTAGCGAGTTGTTTTTTTACTATACGAAGCTTTAACAAGCGGTATTGTTTGCCTTGCTCAAGATAAAACTGCAAACATCTTTAATTTTAAGACATAACATCTAGAGAGGATTTTTTCCTCGGATTGCTCCCAATCTTTTAAGATTTAAGCAAGCTTGAACTAAAGCACAATTATCAACACCCAAAAGCGATGGCTAACCAATTCCAGTGGACAAATGCTTTATCAACTCTTCCTTCCTTGGAAGCAGCAGTAAAGGAGGTGACAACTAGGGTTAAGCAATCCTTAGCTGCACCTCCTGAGTTGGGAATAGTATTTATTTCTTCAGCTTATGCTAGTGAATATCCCCGGTTGGTTCCTCTTTTACAAGCAGAGTTGCCTTTACCTGTACTCATTGGCTGTGGTGGTGCAGGCATTATTGGTATGGATAACCAAGGCGAGGCTGTTGAGGTTGAAGATAATTGTGCTTTGAGTCTTAGCGTAGCTCATTTACCTGGGGTAGAAATTAAATCTTTTCAGATTCTAGGAGATGATTTGCCGGATTCAGATAGTTCCCCCCAAAGTTGGAGCGAACTAATTGGGGTTTCTCCCCAAAAACAACCGCAATTTATTTTATTAGCTGACCCCTTTTCTTCTGGTATTAACGATTTGTTAGAAGGATTGGATTTTGCTTATCCTGGCTCTATTAAGGTAGGAGGATTGGCTAGTGCGGGGATGGTGGGAGTTCCTAATGGGTTATTTGATTACTCTTCAACTCATCCCGACGAGTTTTTTCACCAACAAGGTACTGTAGGAGTTGCTTTGAGTGGGGAGATTTCTGTGGAAACTATTGTGGCCCAAGGTTGCCGTTCTGTCGGCCCTTTATATCAAATAACCAAAGGAGAGCGTAATGTCATCCTGGAAATGGCTGATACAAACAACAGCCAAATGGCAACTGATTGTACCCCACGCCCCCCTTTAGAGTTGCTTAGAGAGTTAATCCATGATTTAAGCGAGTCTGACCGACAGTTGGCGCAGAACTCTCTTTTCGTTGGAGTTATTAGAGATGAGTTTAAACTTAATTTAGGGCAAAGGGATTTTTTGATCCGTAATTTGGTAGGAGTAGATCCCCGCGTCGGGGCAGTTGCCATCGGCGATCGCGTCCGTCCCGGACAACGTATTCAATTTCATTTAAGAGATTCCCAAACTTCCGCAGAAGATTTAGAAAAATTGCTTAAGAATTATCAACAACAAAGTAACAGTGAATCTTTTGGAACTGGGGTTTTGATGTTTGCTTGTTTGGGTCGCGGAGCAAGACTTTACAATCAACCTAATTTTGATTCTAATTTGTTACGCAGTTATCTAAAAGATGTACAGTTAGGTGGTTTTTTCTGTAATGGTGAAATTGGCCCCGTGGGAGGAAGTACTTTTCTCCATGGCTATACTTCCGCCTTCGGCATTTTTCGCCAACGGTCGTGATGTTATACCTTTGTTGTATGAGTTATTTGTTAGGGCAGGGAGCTAGGGAGCTAGGGAGCTGGGGTTTGACAACTTTGTTCGGTCGATATGAACCGGATTTAGTATTAGTTAGGAAACTTCTCTTTCGATTGGTGAAGATTGGCGATCGCTAACAGGAAATTTCCTAAAATTGAGTTAGATAACAGGAAAACAAAGCAAGAAAGCTGATGATTGCTAATTTCAAATCTCCCGACATGACTCCGCAAGAGTATCTAGAGTGGGAAAAAAGACAAGAACTTCGTTACGAATATATCGATGGTGAAGTTTTTGCTATGACTGGCGGGACGAAACCTCACAACCGCATTGCTGGAAATTTATATACGGCTTTAGATAGTTTTTTGGCAGAAAAAGGTTGCGATATTTATATAGCAGATGTGAAGGTACAAGTCTCTCCTTCTGGGCCATATCATTATCCTAATGTGATGGTAACTTGTGATGCTAGGGACAAGGAATCAAACGATAACTGTTAAAGAACTTTATCGTAAGGTGAAATTTGACCTTAGTAATGATTGAGGAATTATCTACAATTAGGTTAGACAGTTAAAGCAGAGTAAGAAAGCTAAGGAGGGGGTAGGTATATAAGCTTTGGTTTAGTTAAGTTCGGTTTGCTATCAAATCTTTTGAATTTACATAACTTCAACTAAAAATTTGTCAAGGGCCGAAAGTTCTTTCAAAGGACGCATTTACGTGGTTTAATAGAAAAATCAGAAAATCATACTCCTTCCCTTGTATCCAAAATTAAATTTTAATCTCTACAAGCCAGACAGCGCTTTGGTTTTGCTCATTTCTATCTTCAGAATCCCGGTTATTCAAGATGTTTGGACGCACAAATTTTGGAGTAATTCTCAAAGTTTTTTTGACAAAACCGACATTTTCAGCTAAAGAAATTTTAGAAATTATTCTTGTTCTCTATTTCTCTATCGCTTTTTTCTGACTTGACATGATATTATGTACAAGGTGGAAAAGGTGCGTCCTTAAAAACGGTTTTTTGAATGTTCCAAACAACTCGTTACCGTTTAGCCCTTTGGTACACTATTCTTACAGCAGTATTGCTTTTAGTTTTTGCTACAGGATTTTATTTTTACGTTCGCACCACCTTAATTGAACGTATTGACGACACCCTCAAACACGTAGTCGAAGTCGTAGAGCGATCGCTAGTTGTTGAACCTACACAAAATACTGCATCAGGCTACCAAGTTAGCTTAGAAGCCAGTTTTCGGGATAACGGCGGAGTTTTAGAAGACGATCACATTGAGATTGAATGGTTTAGCCCTAATGGTAAATTACTTTGGTCTACCTTCAGTGAACCCCTTGATATTCCCTTAAATCCTAAACGGGTAGGAGAAACCGTTGCGGATCACCTCCTACGCCAGTTTACAGAAAGAGTTGATCTTCAGCGTCTTGTTGCTAGTAACTCTCGCCGTCACTTTATCTTAGGTTATTTGCGAGTTAGTCATCCTTGGTTTGAGGTGACAAAACCCATCCGCCAACTAATTTTTGATTTAACTTTGGGGACAATTTTTACTATTGGTTGCGTTGCTGCTATGGGTTGGTTTCTTTCTGGTATAGCCATGAAACCTGTTAAAGACTCCTATCAAAGTTTAAAACAGTTCACCGCCGACGCTTCCCATGAACTACGTAACCCCATTGCCATGATTCAAACCAATGTGCAAATGGCGCTAAACTATCCTGAAGCAGAACCACAATTGTTGCAAAGGCAACTTCAGGTAGTCGAAAGGTTAACTAAGCGTTTAGGCAATTTGGTTAATGATCTCCTCTTCCTCGCCCGTTCCGATAGCGGTATAGTGCAAGTAAACTTTCAGCCCCTGTCCTTAGATGCTTTGTTAATCGAGGTTATTGAAGAACAAAGAGTTGTAGCAGAACAAAAAAGTATTTTTCTTTCTCTTCACTTAGTAGAACCCCAAAATAAAAGTCTTGAAGATGATATTTTTACCCTTAAAGGAGACTGGGATCAGTTAGCACGTTTATTTACCAACCTAATTAGCAATGCTTTGGAACATACCAATTCCTCAGATTCACAAGCATCCATTGAAGTAGAATTAAAAGCGAGTAAGCGTGATCGCCAGGAATATTTACAAGTTGAGATCAAAGATAATGGCGTAGGTATTCCTGAATCTGCCTTACCTCATCTCTTTGATCGTTTTTATCGCCTCGATCCTGCCCGCCCTCATCAACAGAGTAATAGCGAAGCAACTTCAGCCGGATTGGGTTTAGCGATCGCCAAAGCAATTGTCGAAAATCATCAAGGAAAAATTTTTGTCACCAGCATTATCAACCAAGGAACAACTTTTACTGTCATGCTTCCTGCTGCTGAATTTGAGGAAAAGTAGGGGAAAAGAAGCTGAACCTCATACAAAATCGGTGTTTAGTTGCCCATTCAGGGACTGACGGTAACAAGAGGATAACTATCAACGGGCAAAGCTGCCCATTCCCACATTGAACCAGGATAATTTTTAGCCTGGAAACCAAGCTCATTTAGTACCACAGTTAACCAAGCAGAACGTACACCTCCTGTACAATAACTCACAATTAACCGCTCAGATTCAATACCTTTTGCTGCCAACATAAAGAGAATTTTATCCCTAGCTAGTAACTTACCATCTGTTCCTAACAACTCTTTATAGTGGAGATGAACTGCACCGGGAATATGTCCTCCCCGATCTTCTCCGTAAGGTGTTTTACCCTCATACTCGCGACTTTCCCTGGTATCAATAATGACCAAATCCTGGGGAGGTAAACGAGCTTTAAGTTCCTCTTTGCTAATTTTCCAATCATTTCTCAATTTCACAGCAAAGTTACCTTTACTTTGAACTACTTTCTCAAGCTTTACCCCTGCTGCTAATAATGCTTGGTATCCCCCATCTACTAATACCGCTTGATTATGCCCCATGGTACGCAACATCCAAACGATACGCCCTTCTTCTCCCCAACCCTTAAGAAGATTACCAAAAACAACTACAGGGTTATCTTGATTAATGCCTAGCCTTTGTAATTTTTGGGTTAATACTTGCTCGTCTTCTAACAGCTTTCCTCGATGGGGATGAGATGGCTGAGAAAAGTTCTGCCAATTAATTTGTTTAGCCCCCATAATTTTGCCCTTAAGCAAACTAAAGGAACGAGCATCAAGTAAAACGGCTCTTTGGTCTACAATAATTTTGGCTTGCTCTCCACTAACTATCCACTGATTCTCCCAGTCAAGATTAGCAGAATGATCAGTAATAAATTTTGCTGTACTTTCTCTAACCAGAGAAGATTGGGTTGGGTTGGCAAAGTAATAAACTACGGCTATTACAGAAATTAAACTAAGTAATATAAGGATTTTAAAAGGATTAGAGAACAAATAATCAAACATTAGCCATCAGAACTATTAATAAAATAATTTTTTCCAATCAGTTACTCTGCAAGTTACTCTATATATTAATTAATCGAAGAAAAAACAGACAAAACTTTAGACAGAAAAAATATCTTCAAACCCTTACTCTGCAATAATTAGCTCTATATATTTATCAATACTTAAGTCTCTACTTTGCTTTTTGAGTATTATTTGCAAAACAAATGTTACAAGTATTTGCCAATTTGAAAATCGCCACAATAGATACAAACAAGTTTCCTGTTCAAGCTACAATTACGCAGTGATGTGAAAATTTTTATAATTATCTAACGATTAATGTCAATTAAATTATCTAGTGCCAATCCTTCACCAAATACTGTTAAAGATGCCTGGGACATGAAAAGCTTAGGAACAGTCAATAACAGCAGCTTTCCTCAGAAATCTCCTTATCAAGCCGACCAACAAGTCAAATACTTATCCCTAGAAGCAGAGATAGAGTTTTTGATGCAAGAACTGAGAACTATGCAGCAAAAATAAGCCCGCTACTTCTTCAGAATTAACATAGCTCCTGCTCAAAAAAGTAGGAGCTTTTTTGATAAAATATTTAATATAAGGCGATCGCAAGCATTACCTAAAATTCTATTTAATCTTTTGTCTGGTTGCCCTTCCTAATAAGAGCCTAATTTAGCTTCATAAAGCAGGTCTACAGACAGTCTATGGGTCTTTTGTGGCAATATCTTAAAACAATCCTCGGCATCATCTTCCGCCATCCCCTTACTGGTGTAAGCATTATTCCTATTTTACCAGATGGAAACATAGTTCTGATTCGGCGCAGAGATACAGGTAAATGGTCTATACCAGGGGGTTTTATTGATTGGGGAGAAAATATTTCCACAACGGTTAAGCGCGAATTAAAAGAAGAAACAGGCTTAGAATTGTTAGCTATGGGGCGCTTAGTGGGGGTTTACTCAGAGATGAATCGAGATCCGAGAGTTCATTCAATTTGCATTTTAGTAGAAGCCCAAGTCCAAGGAGCTATTAATCTACAAGATGAGTTAGAAGTAACAGAAGTAAAAATTTTTACTCGCGAAACTATCCCCCTTAATAATTTATCCTATGACCACAATCGTCAAATGAAAGATTACTTAGAAGGTAACAATATTATAGCCTAATAGCTTAGGCTAATGAAAGGAAATAAAGATTTTTTAACGTTACCTGTTACCCATTGCCTCCGCTAATATTTAACGGGAATTTCAATAATAAACTCTGTACCTTTTTGGGGTAGAGAATAGCAATTCAGCTTTCCTTTATGTTTGTCTACAATAATTTGATAACTAATAGATAAACCTAAACCCGTACCTTTGCCTACAGGCTTAGTAGTGAAAAAAGGATCAAAAATCCGAGATTGGACTTTTTCAGGAATACCGGGTCCGTTATCACTGATGCTGATAACAACAGAGGCATCTTCTTGCTTAGTAACAATAGTTATAATATTGGGAGCTGCTTCTATATCCTGATAAGAGCGACCTTGATTATGCTCTTCTAGGGCATCAATGCTATTAGCTAAAATATTCATAAATACCTGATTTAGCTGTCCCAAATTACATTCTACATGAGGAAAATCGCCATAGCTTTTGTTAATAATAATTTGCGGACATTCAGCTCTAGCTTTGATACGATTACTCAGAATAAGTAGAGTACTATCAATACCATTATGAATATCTACTGGTTTTCTCTCTGCTTCATCAGTACGGGAAAAATTGCGTAGGGATTGAACAATGTCTCGAATCCGATTAGTTCCTAACTTCATAGAATCGATAAGTTTAGGCAAATCCTTAGCCAAAAACTCCCAATCTATTTCTTCAATCTTTTGTTGTATTTCTGCTTCTGGTATAGGATAGTAGCGGTTATAAAGATTGACTAAACTAAGCAAATTTCTCGCATATTCATCTGCATGGGCGAGGTTGCCGTAAATAAAGCTGACAGGATTATTAATTTCATGGGCTATGCCTGCTACTAATTGCCCTAAGCTAGACATTTTTTCATTTTGAACAAGCTGCGCTTGGGTATACTGAAGCTCTTTTAATGTTCCTTCTAGCTTATTCGCTTTGTCTCTTTCTCTTGTTTCGGAGTGGCTAAGAGCTTTGTTCAATTGTGCTAGTTCATCTGCGGTACGAAGCACAATTTTAATGATCGATTTTTTCAAAGTTAAAGCAGCTTCTATTTCGCAAGATTTCCAAGGCAAAGATTTTAACTTAACTGTTTCTTCCCAGTCAGCAAAAGATTTACGAGGACAAGAAATTAGTTGCCCTTGTTGATCTATTTTGAATTCTTGTTCTGGTTTCCCGGCCCAATTTACTGTTTGTAACTGTTCCGATCTAAACCAGAGAATATATTTTTTTTGAGTTCTAGAGATTGCCACCGCCAGCATACCACTAGCAATACTTTTTATAGTTAAGGTTTTTGGTTCTAACCTCGCGAAGGAATCAGTATGAAAAACCTTGTCAAAATGATTATTTTTTTCTAACCAAGTAACTAAATCCCTAATCTCTTCTCGGCTTGGAGTTTGCCCAACAAAAGTACAGTTTTCTCCTAGAAGAATGACTGCTCCTGTAGCACTTACTAGATCAAGTAAGTTGGGTTGGTATTTAATCAAACCTTCTACAAAGTTTGTTTCCTGAGACATGAAAGCCAGTAATTCAGCTTGAATAGATTTTAGTTTTATTTTGTAGTCATAGTCTTCATTTTGTTCTTTGTTAGTTAATTCCAAAGACATGGATTGACCAAAAAACTCACAGGCTGCCCGTACTTCATAGGAAACAGATTTAGGAAGATAGTTATGACAAGCAATTATGCCCCAGAGCTTTTGCTCTTTAACTAAAGAAATTGTCAAAGAAGAAGCTACCCCCATATTCTCAAGATAATTTCGATGGCATTCTGGAGTACTTCTTAATACAGACAAACTTAAATCGAGAGGAGCTTCGTCTAGAGGATGATATTCTGGGATTATCGGTATTGGCAAACTATTAACATTAGCAATTAATCTTAACTTGTTTTTGACAGCTATATCTTGGCTAATTTGTGGTATTTCCCAAGCAGGAAAGTGTAAACCCAAAAAGGAGTTTAATTGCTTATTTCTTGATTCTGCTATAACTTCTCCACTACCATCATTGTCAAATCTATAGACCATAACGCGGTCAAATTTAGTTAACTTACGTACTTCTAGAGCAGCAATATGACAAAGTTGCTGAATATTGCTGGCACGATTAAGTTTAGTAATGGCTAGCTTAATTAAATAGTAGAAATCAATAAAAGTAACTACAGTTTTAGAATTAGTTGGTTCTAGCTCTAAAATAAGTTTTTGATCTGAGCGGTGTAAAATTCCATCGAATAAAACGAACTTACCAGCTACTTTTATAGATAGCTTAATTGGGTTGATGGTTTGTAAATCAATTTGGGACAAATAATTCTTTAAACTTTCTATTTGAGAAGGGCGAAAGAGAATATTTAGCTTTTTTCGTAATAACTTTTCGGGATAATGCCCTAAATACTCAAACGTATTGTTACTGACTTGCAAGATTTCAAGTTCAGGTTCTTTTAAGACAAACAGTACTCCTTGAGACTGGATACTGCCAATCATCAGAATAGATTCCTTAGTATATGTAGTAAAATCTCGTTCTGACTTTCGGAGTTGACTGCCGATGGTTTTATTTAATTCCATTGTAAGTTAGAAAATTATAGTTAGGGAGAAATAGGGAAAAACGGTAACTTACTAATATACTTTTATACCCTTGATTTCCAGACAATTACTTGATTTAGGAAAAAATTATTGGCACGAGCTAATTACTTCGTGGCAAAAGGTAATTAGGGTGTTTATTTTTTCAGCAAAGTATTGTTCTATGATACAGATATAGACGTAGATGTAGATGTAGATGTAGAGGCAGCCAGCTTTTATTTGATTTTAAGAGTGATTTCTACGAAATACAGATTACGGAAATAAGAAATGCAACTTTGCTCTGTTACCTTATAAATATACTAGGTATTTAAGCAGCTTTCCGCATCAGATAGAATATTTTAACGGTCTATCGATTATAAAGAAGCAAGTAAGCAAAGTAGACAGGGAAAGCCGATTTGATTTATTGTCACAACTAAGACAGTATAAATGAGTCAATTCTCTATATAATCTAAAATTAGAAGAATTTAATTCTTGTTAAAAAATAATGAGCGATAAAAATGAGCAGGGCTTAGATTCCTCAGAGGACTCTGAGCTAAAAGGAATCAAGTCTGTTACCAAAGCTCTTACTGTAGGTTTAATGTGGTCATTCACTGGCTTATTGCCACCGAAAAAGTCTCAAAAGGAAGTTGAGTCTGAAGAACTAGGGGACGGGGAGACTGGGGGACTGGGGGACTAGGAGAAAACTATTAGCAATTAGCAACAAATCAATAAACCCTACCTCGCCATTGGGTTGGTTTAGTATTCGCTGATAAGAAAATTCGCGCTACAGCTAAAGGATCTGCAAAAGGAGAAAGCCAGAAAAGCCAGGAAGAACCCTGATAAGAAGGTGCGATCGCCAACAATAAAGCAAAGCGAATTATCACTAAAAATAAATTTAATCCTATGGTAGCTATGAGGGAAGGAGAAGAATAGCCTAAGCATAAGCAGCTTAAAAGTACAACTAACAAAGGTAATGGCAGACCTTGCACCATCAATAATAACCACAATTCTCCCCAGGTTTGGCTAACAGAAGCAGCGTCTTTAAGATCCAAAGATCGCCCCCATTCTTGCCAAGTCTCTTTTGCCCCTTCATACATACGCACCTTCAGGATTTTCTCCCCATCAAGGAACCCAACTTTAAATCCTTGTGACGCAATGTTACGGGCAAGGGTAACATCATCACAAAAAGAACTTTTTGCACTGCTATATCCTGCTAATTTTTCCAGTACAGAACGGCGACAGAAAAAACACTGTCCATTGGCCATAACTTGTTCTGGTGCATTTGCTTGAACTCCTGCGGACTCAAAGCGATAGAGTAGGGTTATCAACAAAGCAGGTTGCAGCCACCATTCCCCTGGATATTTGAGGATAAATTGGGGAGATAAAGAAATGAGATCGTAGCTTTCTTTTTCAGCCACAGCAAGCAAACTAGCCACTAAGCCAAATTGGGGTTGAGTATCGGCATCAATGCCTAAAATCCATTCGCTTTGAGGAGAGCTAGCTAAGAAGCCGTTATGCAAAGCCCAAGGACGACCAATCCAGTTTTTAGGTAGGGGAGGATCGTTAATGAGGCGAAAGCGAGGATCTTTAGTAGCTACATCTTTAACTAGTTCCTGGGTTTGATCTTGGGAGTTGCTATCAACAACAATTATTTCCCTCACTTCATAACCTTGTTTGCCCAAACCTGCTAAACAAGGGCCAATTCTTGCAGCTTCGTTGAGGGTAGGAATCACCACACTAACTGTTCCCAAAAATTGTAGTTGTGTCTCTTTTGGTTTCAAGGGGGGATGACGCATCGCCCCTTTTAATATTCGCGAAACAAGAATTAGTGTCCCTGGCATAGTTAAGACAAACAACACCAGAGACACCGCAGCAATAATTTCTTTTGTTAACAAACTAACAAGCCAATATTCTTAAATACGACTTCCTACAACTGTCCTTACCGGAGTAGCTTCGCTAGTAACAACAGGGTCATGGGGTTCATCTTTGGTGGAGATAGCCAGCCAATAGAATACCAGCATAGGAGTAACTCCTAATATTAAACCTAAAAGAACAGGTAGCCAAATTCCTGCGGCTAAACTCATGATGGTAGAAAAGGCAAAGTTGCTTAAATAAACAGCTAAGGGCAATCCTAAATCTTGGTTTGGTAAACTTAAAGGCGCTTTTTTCCAGAGTAAGGTAGCTACAAACATAAATAAAGCACCGGTTCCTAACCAGCCAGCAAAGTTTTGGTAAGGCATACCGAAAAAGGCTCCCGGTTGTTCCCAAATCCAAAAAGGGACGGTGGTTTGGCTCATGGCTGGATCAAGAACAAAGTCCCAGGAAGTTAAGGTTAAAGCACCAAAAGCAATGGCAGTTAGATCCCGTAACCAATCAGGAATGGAACGAGTCGCTAAGCCACTGCGAGCAATTAAATAAGCAGCAAAACCTAAATAAAACCAAGATAGGGGTATGGTGAAGGGGACAAGGCCAGCAATTTTGTAGCCCAAACCGTTTAGGTAATGATAGTGTCCAAAGGGAAAGCCAGTGCTAGTTCCTAATAGTTCACTTCCTAAAGAAATAAATATAGCCGGAATCATGAAACTGAGCCAATGCCAAACCCCAAGGGTACGGTAGGCATAAATTGAGATAGCAGCAGTACCCAAGAGCATATAAACAACTCCACCTCCTGCCATTGACCAGCTAAAGGCAGTTTTACCAAAATCTGGTAGGTTGAGGATAAAATTAGGATTAGGTAAGACGAGTAATAGTCCTGCTAAACCGAAGGCCATAGATAAAATATGAGCAATCAAAAAGGAACGTTCAGCAGTTATCGGTTGTTTGACCAAAGTTAAGACCTCAGCTAGGGGGTTTTACTAATTCCTTCTGTTAATAAGTAATTAAGGAACAGGTTTGTTAATAACAGTTTACAAAGGTTTGTTAACAAGAAATGCTTTTAAATCTAAATATTTTTGAATTTTTTGTGGTTAGCGGAGTATTCTCTGCTATCTCCAGTTGATTTCCTCACATTTATTCAGTGCTTTGCTTAACTTAACCCCTTTAGCGCTCAATTTTTAATTAACAAATTACTAGATACCATGTCCGCAACTTTCTATATCTCTCCCCTAATTAAAATTACTCTGCTTAGTCTTTATATCGCCTTGACTCTTCCTCTACCGTTTTTAGCCCAAGTCGTTGCTACACCAGTACCACCGACATTTTTGTGGGTAGGTATTATTTTAGGATTCATCGCTTTATTTGGTGCTGTAAGCGAACGAGTGATGTTAGATGAGTCACAAATAGCCGTTACCTATCCTCGCTGGTTTTCCTTCATTCGTAAAGGCTGGTCTTTATCTTGGTCAGAAATTGCCGATTTGAAAATGCGTACCACAGGGCAAGGTGGGTTAGTTTATTATTTCGTGACAGAGACGAAGGAAAGGGCTTATTTATTGCCCATGCGAGTAGCTGGTTTTAGCCGTTTAGTTAAGCTTGTTCAAGACAAGACAGGAATTGACACTAAGGATATTCGACCTTTGTCTCAACCTTGGATGTACTTAATTTTACTAATTTGTACCCTATTTTTATTGCTGGTCGATGGTTGGACAATTGCTACAGCTTTAAGTGGTTGAACTGCTCAAGCCCAAATTAATTGTCCATTGAAAAAAAACTTAACATAAACCTCGACCTCTCTTCTGGCCTACGAGATCCCCGTTTCTGATAGACTTTAACACTGAGTCCGTAGATGATAAAGCCAGAAAAATAAGCAGTTACGAGGAATAAAAAAACAGTGGAAAATACATTAGGTTTAGAAATCATTGAGGTTGTAGAAAAAGCAGCGATCGCCTCAGCCAAATGGATGGGGAAAGGCGAGAAGGATACTGCTGATGAAGTAGCAGTAGAAGCGATGCGAGAACGTATGAACCAAATTTATATGCGTGGTCGCATTGTGATTGGGGAAGGAGAACGGGACGATGCACCAATGCTTTATATTGGTGAAGAAGTCGGTATTTGTACCAGAGAAGATGCCCACGATTACTGTAACCCTGACGAATTAGTAGAAATTGACATTGCCGTTGATCCTTGCGAAGGCACTAACTTAGTTGCCTATGGGCAAAATGGTTCTATGGCAGTATTAGCAATTTCGGAAAAAGGTGGTTTGTTTGCTGCACCAGATTTTTATATGAAGAAGTTGGCAGCACCACCAGCCGCGAAAAATCATGTTGATATTAACAAATCTGCTACAGAAAATTTACAAATTCTGGCTGATTGTTTAAATCGTTCCATTGAGGAATTGGTGGTTGTGGTTATGAAGCGAGAACGCCATAATGACCTCATCAAGGAAATAAGAGAAGCAGGTGCAAGAGTCAGACTAATTAGTGATGGAGATGTTTCTGCCGCTATTTCCTGTGCTTTTTCCGGAACTAATATTCATGCTTTAATGGGTATCGGTGCTGCACCAGAAGGAGTTATTTCTGCTGCCGCCATGCGTTGTTTAGGAGGTCACTTCCAAGGGCAACTTATTTATGACCCTGCCGTTGTCAAAACAGGCTTAATTGGGGAAAGCAAAGAAAGTAACCTAGACCGTTTAAAAGAAATGGGTATAAACGATGCTGACAAGGTTTACAATGCCGAAGAATTAGCGAAAGGAGAAAACGTACTCTTTGCTGCTTGCGGCATCACTCCAGGGACTTTAATGGAAGGAGTACGCTTCTTTCAGGGCGGGGCCAGAACCCAAAGTTTAGTTATTTCTAGCCAATCTAGCACTGCTCGTTTTGTAGATACAATTCATATGTTTAAAGGTTCTAAGCCTACTTCTTTACAGTTGAAGTAGTTAAACAGGGAGTAGGGAGTAGGGAGCAGGGAGTAGGGCTAGAATAATAAGTAAAAAGACTATTACCTTTAGCCTACGGCAACCGTAAGCGCGTTTTCTTTTTCTTTCAGAAACGCTAACGCGAACGTGTAAGCGTCTCTGCCCTTGAAACACCCTATTGCCTGTTCCCCCATTAGCAATTAGCAATTAGCCACTAGCCATTAGCAATCTTTTAAAAAATAGTATTTGATATGAGTATTGTCGTTGTTGGTTTAAGCCATAAAACTGCCCCGGTAGAAGTTCGTGAAAAACTGAGTATTCCCGAAGCGAAAATTGAAGGGGCGATCGCCGATTTATTAAATTATCCCAATATTGAAGAAGTTGCGATTATTAGTACTTGCAATCGCTTAGAAATTTATGTGATTGCTAAAGAAACAGAACAAGGAGTACAAGAAGTTAATCTCTTTCTTTCTGAAGTTGCCCAACTCCCTTTAAGACAGTTACGACGACATTTGTTTACCCTCCTTCACCATGATGCGGTTATGCACTTAATGCGAGTTGCAGCAGGGTTAGAAAGTTTGGTATTGGGGGAAGGGCAAATTTTAGCCCAAGTTAAAACAGCCCATAAACAAGGGCAAAAATATCAGGGTTTAGGAAGATTATTAGATAAATTATTTAAACAAGCTATTAGTGCCGGGAAGCGGGTACGCAGCGAAACAAATATTGGTACGGGGGCTGTATCTATTAGTTCTGCGGCGGTAGAATTAGCTTTAATTAAGCTTCAGAGTTTTTCTAACTGTAGGGTAGCTATTATTGGGGCAGGAAAGATGTCCCGGTTGTTGGTTAAACATCTCCTTGCTAAAGGTGCAACGGAAATTTGCATCGCTAACCGTTCTCAAAAACGGGCCCAGGAATTAGCCAATAAATTCCCTGAAGCGACTTTGCAGATTTGTGGTTTACCGGAAATGATGGGGGCGATCGCCACAGCCGATCTTGTCTTTACCAGTACTGCTGCTACGGAGCCAATTCTGAATCGAGCTAAATTAGAACCAGTGATTGAAGCAACTCGTTCTTTGATGCTATGTGATATTTCTGTACCTTTAAATGTCCATGGCGATGTTAAAGAACTTACCCACATTCAATCTTACAACGTAGATGACCTCAAAGCTGTAGTAGCCCAAAATAAAGAAAGCCGCCGCCAAATGGCATTAGAAGCGGAGGTATTATTAGAGGAAGAAGTCGGAAATTATGAATTATGGTTGCGTTCTTTAGAAACCGTTCCTACCATTAGTTCTTTACGGCGCAAAGTAGAAACTATTCGTACCCAAGAATTAGAAAAAGCTCTTTCTCGCCTTGGTACAGAGTTTGGGGACAAACATCAGGATGTTATTGAAGCTTTAACCAGAGGCATTGTCAACAAAATACTCCATGAACCAATGGTACAACTAAGAGCGCAACAGGATATAGAAGCCCGCCGTGTTGCCCTACAATCGTTGCAATTGTTGTTTGATTTGGATACAGAAAAGCAGTTTAGTCAAAGTTAATCCTCTGTTTTCCTCAATCTCTTTACTAATGCCTCTCAATTCCTACTTTTTCAAGGAGATTGAGGGGTTTTCACTAGTCTTTTCTCATTCCATATCTAAAGAAATTTGTCAATCAGTAACTAGAAGAAAATATTCAGGTATTATTGGTAGTAATCAGCTTGACTACTGAGTATGAAAGCCCATACTAATCGTCCGAAAAAGTCCTCTTCTGCTCCTGTCCAAAAGAAATCACAGCCCCCTGTTGCTACTCCCCCGGTAGTAACAGAAAGGACGACTGAACAGATACAACAGCTTAAAAATATCCCCCCAGAGCCGCCTCCCATAACCCTAGACGACTCTTTCGTTCAAACAGGTGGCCATAAGGTAGAAACCATAGTAGAAGAAGAAGAGCGCTTACAAAGAGATTCTACTTTATCAGCAGAAGATAGAGCAGCATTTACCAATAGAGTACGGAGTTCAATATTAGTAGGGCAGGGAGAAAGTATGGGAATGGAGAGTTCCTATGCCCTTAACCCTGGGCAGAAACCCTTAATTCAAGCCCAAGCCATCAACCTTGACACTGTAGCGGGAACAGAAGAACGTAGACAAAACAGTCCTTTTGGGCAACAAATTCATAATTCCCTAATTGCCAGTCATCAACAGCAGATGAAGCAAGAGTGGCAAACTGCCCCTAACTCCTTTGAGCAACCTTTAGGGCAGAATCTTCAACGGCAACAGGATAGTACGGAAAGCCAGGAGCAGCCAGCAGAAGCAAAAGAAGAACTTCAGCCAAAATCAATAGTTCAGGAGCCTCGTAAGGAAAACAAATCATCGGCACAGGGAAATAAGATTGCTATTGAAACTCCTGAACAAGAGATTAAACCCAAAGCAATTAATCAATTAGAAAGCCAGCCTCAAAAAGCACCAAATTCAGAATCAATTGGAGTCCAAGAACAAACAAAATCTCAAGGAGAAGCCCGCAATCAAGCAGAAAAACCAGAGAGTGCAGCAACCTCTGATGCAGGCTTTGTGCAACAAGGTGCTTCTGGAGGAACTTCTCCTACTTCTGCGGGGGAAGATGCTGGTTTTCAAGGCTTGGTGGGTGATGTCAAAGGGGTAGCAGCCCAAGAAAAACAGCATGAACCAGCGACAGCAGAAGCCAAAGAAGCTCAAGGTGCTGCTCAATCCCCTAACAATGAAGTAGAAAGTAAAGCTCAAGACTCCCAAGTTGAGCAAATGGAACAGCAGCAGCCAGGGACTTTCAGTGCAAACGCTTTCAAAGCTGCCCTCTTGGCGAAAATTGATGCTATCATTCCTGATAACGAACAAGATGCAGAAAACTTTGGTCAAAGTAACGAATTGGATTCTGTGCGGCAAGATGTTTCTTCTCAGGTGAGTGAAGAAGAAGAAAATGCTGCTGGGCCGATTAAAGAAACCACCGCAGCCCCACCAGATACAAGCGGCATTGAACCAAAAACTTCCCAACCTTTACAATCTCCCCCAGCAGGTACACAACCTCAAGGTGTTGATGCCACCAAAGCAGTACCGAAACCAAAGTCTGAAGCAGAAGTAGCTGCCCCTTTAAATGCCAACTCACAAGAAATAGACCAGGAGATGGCTAATGTTAATATCACCGATGAGCAGCTTGCCAAATCCAACGAACCCCAGTTTACAGCAGCACTGGATGCGAAGAATGAACTCAAGACTAATACGCAAGAAGCCCCAGCAGCATATCGCCAGCAAGAGCAGGAAACCCTAAATCAGTCCCAAACAGAAGCCCAAACTACCAGCCAAACTCAGCTAGCAGGAATGCACGGAGAGCGTGGACAACTTCTAGGGCAGGTGTTGGGGCAGCAACAGGCAGTTAAAAGTCAAGATGAGCAGAAACGCTCTGAGGTGGCTACCCATATCAATGGTATTTATACAACCACAAAAACCGATGTTGAGAATATCCTTAGTGGTATAGATACAGAAGTGACGAGCAAGTTTGACACTGCTGCTGGTGCTGCCAAGGGTAAGTTTGAAAGCCATGTCAAAGAAAAAATGGCAGCTTGGAAGAAGGAACGTTATGGAGAATGGTACGATGTCACGGGTTGGGATGAGCGCATTAGTGATGCAGTAGTAGGTTTGCCACCGGAGGTAAATCAATTCTTCGTCGAAGGTAAGCAGCTTTATATCGACGAGATGGATGTGGCTTTGACGGATATTGCCAACTTTGTGGCTCAGAAGCTCAATGAAGCCAAGCAAAGGATTAGTGAAGGCAAAAACCAAATCAAAGAGTATGTTGCCACTTTGCCTCAATCTTTGCAACAGGTTGGACAACAAGCGGCACAGGATATTCAAAGTCAGTTTGAGCAGTTAGAACAAAGCGTTGATAGTAAGCAAGATGAGTTGATTGATTCTTTGGCTCAGCGCTACAGTGATAGTATCCAGCAAGTGAATAGCTGCATTCAAGAAATGCAAGAAGCTAATCGTGGTCTAAAAGATAAAGTTAAAGACGGTATTTTAGGTGTAGCTCAGACTATCGCACAACTCAAAGATATGTTGATGGGGGTGTTGGGCAAAGCAGCAGGAGCTATTGGCAAAATTATTCTTGATCCCATCAGTTTCCTGGGTAACTTGATCAGTGGTGTTAGCCAGGGCTTCAATAACTTTACGGGAAATATTACAACCCACTTGCAATCAGGTTTGATTGGTTGGCTTACAGGTGCATTAGGGCCAATGGGTATCACTTTACCTGAAGATATCTTTAGTTTACCGGGTATCTTCTCCCTTGCTACCCAAGTCCTCGGTTTAACCTGGAACTACATCCGTCGCAAAGCAGTGAAGATGTTCACTGAACCTATAGTAGCAGGAATGGAGAAGAGTGCAGAAGTGTTCCAAATGCTACGAGATGAAGGGCCAATGGGCTTGTGGGAGAATGTTAAGGAGCAGTTTGGTGACCTTAAAGAGACGATCATTGAGCAAATTAAGGGTATGGTGATTACCCAGGTGATTACTGCTGGGGTGAAATGGGTTCTGAGTTTGTTGAATCCCGCTTCAGCTTTTGTGAAAGCAGCGATGGCAATTTATGACATCATTATGTTTTTCGTCAACCAAGGTTCTCAGGTGATGGCTTTGGTGCAGGCGGTGATTGATGGTGTGAGTGCGGTTGCTTCTGGGGCTGTGGGGGCGATGGCCAAGGGTATTGAGAATGCTTTGGTGAGGTCTTTGCCTGTGGTGATTGGTTTCTTGGCTTCTTTGTTAGGTATTGGTGGGTTGGTGAAGAAGGTTCAGAAGATTATTGGTAAGATTAGGGCGCGGATTGATAAGGCGATTGATAAGGTTTTGAGGAAGGCTAAGAAGGGGTTTAAGGGAAAGGGTAAGAATAATAAGGATAAAGATAAACCCAATAAAGACAAAGCAGTCGAAACTGGACTTAAGGGTTTACATCTTGAAGAGAAAAAATATCTTAAAGATAATAAAATTACTAAAGCTGATGCTAAAAAAGCAGCTAATATCACCAAAACTCAACACCCTATTTTCAAATCTATTACTGTTGTCGATGGAGGTAAAGATTGGGACTACGATTACACCATTCAAAGAACTGAGGATGGGGCAGAAAAAGCAGAAGGATCTAGAAAACATCCGAATCAAACCTGCGAAGATGAAGTATTGGAGAGACTTCAAGCTGAAAAAGATGCGATTTGTGGCTCTATACCCAAGTTTCCTAATTGTAAATTGGCTTTGGATAAACTAAAAGCTGGGAAGAAACTTAAAGGAAGTGTGAAGGGTGTAACAAGAAAAGATGTTGAAAACCGAATGAATAAAATACAAGAATGTATTGATAAAAGATGGGAAATACAAAACAAATGCTTTGGTGGAAAGCCAGATAAAGCGCATGAAGATGCTATTCAAGAGCTAGAGAATGGCTTAAGAAACTGCCAAGAATTATTAGATCATCCTGATTTGCCAACTTGAAACTCCTGTTAAAATGAACAATAAAGATATTTTTGAAATAATTCGAGAACATAATGAAAGTTATCTTTTAAAGATGATTGAACAAGGTATCGAGATAAATTCTCATATGCCCAATCCTCCTTTCTGGACTCCTTTACAAGAAGCTATAGATGAAATGGATGATGGAGGAAAAATAGAAATGGTGCAATTATTAATTCAGGCTGGAGCTGATGTAAATGCTTGGAATCTAGACCACGATTCTAATCCTTTGCTCATGGCTATGTGGAGCGGCCATGAGGATATAGTAAGTTTACTACTCAAGGCAGGAGCTAATCCTAATATTAAAGACAATGAAGGTAATTCTCCTCTTAGATTGAGTGTAGAGGAAGAAAACATAGAAATGGTGAAACTACTCCTTAGTCATGGAGCGAAAGAAACCATAGATGAAACTGGTGGATTCGGTGGCATGAATGCACTAGGAATTGCGGTAAATAAGCTTAATATTCCTATAATTAAAATACTTCTTGCTGAAGATGCTGATCCAGAAGCAACTGATAACGATTATCGAAAACCAATAGAAAGACTTCCCAAAAATGTAGATAGTAGTAAAAAAGAAGAAATTGAGAATTTACTAGCAAGTTATTGAAGGCAGTTATAAGAAACATGATGAAAACCCTGTGTTTTTAAACCAGGGATGAAAGCTGATTGCAGGATTTATCCTGCCAGGAAATGATAT
Organism: uncultured cyanobacterium; assembly: GCA_963793425.1. GTDB lineage: Bacteria > Cyanobacteriota > Cyanobacteriia > Cyanobacteriales > CAWCAG01 > CAWCAG01. The sequence goes on from CAWCAG010000007.1 coordinate 872,322, forward strand.
AATTGCTTAAACAGGAACGGTAATTAACCTGTCTAAAAACCCAACTGCCTAGAGGCAATCTGTACCTTGACAACTGAAGATATGGGGTTCTATTCCATAGTTCTAGTTCCTACCCAGGAATAGGTAAAATCTTCATGGGATCTAGGCGACGCAGAATTTAAGTAAAATAAATTTTTGGAGTAATCCAACTACCGAGGGACACTCGGAAAGTTAACGATCGAGGAGAGAACCACCTCTGGATTAGATACCGCAAGGGGTCTAATCCAAGTGGACTCGTTGAACCGAGAATCTCCGTGGCTAAAGCTATGGAGAGTGTCAAGAAGACATTAATCTAACCCATGATGGCTAGATATTTCCCATAACCTATGTCCCTCAAAACTCAAAGCCAACAAATCAACAAAGCCTTAACCTTATACGAGTCTTCCCAAGGTTCCTACGATTTTCATATTTCCTCCCTCTTTATAACTAAACAAGAAGAGGAAATTATCGAATGTCGCCTCACTTTACAAATTAGCTTAGAAACTTATCAACATATCAACAGCAACGCCCTATTCAACCTCAAACCAGAAATACGCAATTCTGCTACTACAAAGTTTCAACCTTCCCCTGAAATCCACCTTGAAGCCTCCCTTAAACCTGATTTATTACAACAACTAGCAAAACAGGTTGCAAATATTGTAGAAGCTGTCAACTATCTTTTACTTCTAAGCAAAGAACAAACCTACAATCCCTTACTATGCACAGAAAGTTGGCTTGCACTTTCTGTTAAGCAGCAACAAGAGTCTGGGGAAATAGGCTACCGTACCTTCTGGTCTTATGTTAGCCCTCAAGCCCTTGCCCAAGCAAGTATTTCCGATTCTGGCGAAGAAATTTCTGAGGCTGTTGTTAACTTTTTTCAAGAGTGGACAGAATCCCACCTATCAGCAGCAACCCAGCAAACCACCTCTCAAATGTTGGATGGCATCACCAACTTTTTCACTCAATTAGCGGATACTGCTGTGGATAAGTTTGCTGAAGTTGCCACAGCCAAGAGCAAGATTTTTGAGGAGATGGTAGATTTCTTCAGCCAAGAAGATTGGCAATTTACTTCAGTAAAAGGACAAACAATTCTACATTTAGCCTGCCAGGGTAAAAATGGGCAATGGGATTGCTTTGCAACTGCTAAAGAAGAACAACAACAGTTCGTTTTTTATTCCCTCTGTCCTATTAAAGCACCAAAGAAGAAGCGTAGGCAATTAGGAGAATTTGTTTGTCGAGCCAATTATAGTGCAGTTATCGGCAACTTTGAATTAGATTTTAATGACGGAGAAATTCGCTACAAAACCAGCATTGATGTCGAAGGGGATTCCCTTAGTTTTTCCCTCATCAAACAAATGGTTTACGCTAATGTCACTATGATGGATGAATATTTGCCAGGGATTATAGCAGTGATTGAGGGTGAAGCCTCCCTAGAAGAAGCTATTGCTAAAATCGAAACCTAATACCATTATTCCTCCAGTCACCTCGTCACCTTGATTTTAGCTAAATAAATGAAGAAGGGGCCACCCACCAAGGCTGTCATAATACCGACAGGTATTTCTTGGGGTTGCAGGATTAATCTGGCAGCAATGTCTGATGCTAATAGTAAGATGGCTCCAAACAAGGCGCTATAGGGTAAAATCCACCGATAATCTACCCCCACCACAAAGCGAACTATATGGGGTACAACTAAACCAATAAAACCGATTGCACCCGCAACGGCAACACCACTACCAGCTAATAAAATAACACAACCCAAAGCAACAATTTTTACTAAAGCAGTTTGCTGCCCTAATCCCTTGGCTACGTCTTCTCCTAAGCTAATAATCGTGATTTGCTGCCCTATAATTAAAGCTAAAACCATCCCTATGGCTACGTAAGGGAGAATTTTCCAAATGAGGTTAGCATCCACCCCGGCTAAGGAACCCGCTAACCAAAAACGAATTTCTTCTAGGGTGCGTTGACTAATGATTAAGATAGCAGTGGTGAGGGAAGCTAGGAAAGCGCTAATGGCTGCACCAGCAATGGTAAGGTTGAGGGGAGTAAGACCACTACGCCCTAAAGAAGCAAAGCAGTAAACACTAATGGCTGTGATGCCAGCCCCTGCAAAGGCAAACCAAAGATAAAGACTTGGTGATGCTGCCCCGCCCCAAAAGATTGCTAGGACTACAGCTAGGGCTGCCCCAGCGTTGATGCCTAAGATACCAGGATCAGCTAAGGGATTGCGAGTTATACCTTGCATAATTGCCCCAGAAGTTGAGATGGCTGCACCCACAATTATTGCAGTTAGGGATCTGGGTAAGCGAATGCTACGGATAATTAAATGTTCTGTGGAATCGTCAAAGGCAATGAGGGCTTGATAAACACTTTTCCTAGGGATATCCGTTGCCCCAAAAGAAATACTCAGCCACAAACAGCTTAAGAGTATTATCAGTCCTATAATTAAGCCATAAACTCTTTTCTGCACCTGATTACCCATTACTAGGGTTTTTTAACCAAAGAAAGGAAGAGATTAGGGGATGTACAATGAGTATACCCAAGGTAAAACACCAAAGAAGACTGATGGAACTGTAAAACCAGACAAAGAAGAAATAAAATAATCCGGCGATCTCACTAAACAACCCTACTCCTATTTACGGGTACATTCATAATTCCCTCATTCTCTATTTAACTCAAACTAGGACGCTTTGCAGCAGTAGGAAACATGGCTTTAAAACCAGATTGACGTTGTTCGGCTGGTTCCTCGCTTAAGTTCCACAGGCTTTCATAAAAGAAGAAGGAAACTCCTGCAAAGTTTTGTTCTCGAACGGTTTGTACTTGTTGTTGAATATTTTTTAAAGGAATGGGAATGGGTTTAATGCCAGATAAAATACCAATGCCTGTGGGAATATGATTTTTCGCTACTTGCAAGCTTGGATGTGCTAATTCTTGCTTAAATCTCTCTAGATCCCGGCGGTAAACTTGCACAATTAATTCTTCGATGTAGCCTTCTCTTTCCCAAGTATGCCAATCTTGTAAGTACTTTTCGTAGGCAAATTCATGAGGGTTAGGAGAAAGTCCGACTAATACAGCCGGTTTGGTTTTTTTGACCGCTTGGAATACTTGTTTAAATGAGTTGGTGATTTTCCCTGCTCGCCAACGCATCCATTCTGGATCTTCGTAGTTATTGGGAGGAAGTTTGCCGTTATGTTCCTGTTGATATAACTTAATGCTGAAGGAGTCGTAACCAAAATCGGAAGGGATGCCGAAATGGTCATCAAACTGAATGCCATCTATGTCATAGTTGCTGACAACCTCGACAACTAAATCAGTGATAAATTTTTGTACTTCCGGATGGAGAGGGTTAAGCCATACCCTTTCGTGAACATTCCCTTCTAACCAAATCTTGTCCCCATCGAGGCGATTAGTTAGCCAGTCAGGATGGCGTTTTGCTAATTCTGAGTCCGCAGGGGCCATGAAACCAAACTCAAACCAAGGTATTACATCCATGGCAGGGCTAAGATCCCGCTTGATAGAGATAACTTCTTGCAGCATATCCCGATTTTGCAATCCTGGTTCGGGGTCAAGTTTTTGACCAATAACTCTTTGGGCTACTTGACTAGGATAGAGGGTGTAGCCCCAATTCCAAACTGTGGGGTAAAGGGTATTAAAATTTAACTGATCTAAAGTGCTAATGGCTTGGGCGAGGCGACTACGAGAGAAGAGGACATCGCTATCAATGTTAGTTAACCACACTCCCCTTAACTCCATTGGTTGGCTGGGCAGAGTGCCAGCTACATATTGTTCCGGAATAACTTGTTGATAGCCCAAAGCCTGACACAAAAAGGCTGCTACTTCCCCCCGGCTAGCTAATTTTTGGGGTTGGAGTTGACGAACATTAGGATAGTTAACTACTAACTTTTTTTCAGTGGCTGCTGCGATCGCCTCTTTGGCATAGGGCGGAATTTGGTTAGCATCAGCAAAGGCATTGTTCAAGATGCCATCTACTTCTGCGGTGGAAGGAACTTGATTCAACCCAGCAACTAAAGCAAGCAAAACCTCTACTCTAGGAATATTTTTGTCCGGTTGAAATGTACCGTCAGGATAGCCAACCAGAAACCCGGTCTGTACTGCCCGACTGATGGGAGGAATTGCCCAATAATTAGGGCTAAGATCCCTAAATTCCCTGGCGCTGCGGATGTTTTCTGCTTTGGAAAAAGCCTTACTAACAATGGCAGCAAACTCTGCCCTGGTGACAGGTAAGTTGGGTTTGAAACTACCATCAGGATAGCCACTGATAATCTTTTGTTGGGCTAATTGTTGAACACAAGACTTACCCCAATAACCTTGGATGTCATTTAAAACGACTTGGGAACTGGCAGGAGGTAACTTGATAGTCGTTACGACAAGACTAAAGATGACCAGAAAAATTAGCCAAGCTTTACGCCCAAAGCGACGGCTAAAGAAAATTAATTTATCTATACAAAAAGTAAAAAGCTGAGAAATAGATTGTTTCATCTCTCCTTTATATTTCATACTTGACGCTTCCTTAATAATTAGAGCCTAACTTCACATTCTCAATTTTCCAAGCCTATAGTAGTTTTTTAGACTATTTATTGTGTCAGATGTTGCTATATTTAAACCTATTTTGGGGTAAGTTAGGGCCATGGTAAGAATAAGTACGGAAAAGATGAGCTAAGTTAAACCAATCTACCTAATAGAAAATGCTTATTCATTTTGATAGCTTTTTCAGTTATCTTTCTAGAAAATCAACCTGAATTTAGGTTTAAGTAGAGCTTGTGCTTTAAATTACCATCTATTCCTAAAAGCAGATCCTGGCTGTAAATTTGCCAGATATTGAGTCAAAAAACACTCCTAACAGCAACTAATGGTTAGTAATTCCGAACGCTTTTTTCCTCCGGAAAACGGTTTTCATCATTCCCCAACCAGCCTTTCTTCGGAAAACGAGCGATCGCTCCACCGTTTAAATAGAGCAATTAGCCTTTCTCAAGGAGAATTTTCCTTGATTTTATGTGTTTGTAATCGACCTGCTTTAAGGAGAAAGGTAACTAAGCAACTCCAAAATATTTCACCTTTAAAAGTTAGCGAATTAACTTTACATCCTTCGGTAAATACACTTTTTTCTACAGTTCAAACTGCCTTACAAAACCAATCTCCCGATGCCCTAGTAATTTTAGGCTTGGAATCGGTGGTTAATCTTGATGACTTACTGAGTTCCACTAATTTAGTTCGAGAGTTATTTGCTCAGAAATTTGCTTTTCCCCTGGTTTTGTGGGTGAACGACGATACGTTAATAAAATTGACACGTATCTATACTGATTTTAGAAGTTGGGGGGGGAGTTCAATTCGCTTTGAAGTTTCCTGTTCCCAGGATGCTCCCCAAAATCATTATTGGCCCTTACAATATCAAATTGTTACAGGTTAGGTTTTTATTAAAGGCGATACGGTTTGGGAATCTGTCCAAGGGAAAGATTTGTATTTGAAATAAAAACCTAAAATCACAAAGGCGAGAATAACTAAGCTGCCAATACCAATAGTACTAGGAAGCCAGAAAAGAGCTTCAATATGATTCACCTCACCGGGCTGTAGCTTCCAAACTAAGCTCGAACCATCCTTTTGAGCAGGAATCAAAGCATTTGTCTCTTGTGCAACGCTACGAGCGCCCCAGGGGGTATTCAGAACAAATTCTAGATTGATCAATGAACCAGGGCTAACGGCTACATTGGTGTTGGAGTTAAGAAAATCTAAGGCACGCAAATCTAAATCTAAACTTAAGCGGTTACGTTGGAATAAAAGCCAGTTGTTTTGCTTGATCTCCATTTGTGATTTTAGTTGTACCAAATCCAAATTATCTTGAGCCACAGTTTGGGGGGTTTGTTCTGGGTTTGGGTTAAAAAATTGGTTAAACTTCTTAGCTAAGTCCTGGGCATTATAAAAGGGAATGGTGGCAACAATTTCCTGGTCAGAAATGCGCTCTGTTTTGCCTTGAAGCTCCTGTGTTCTTTGTTTAATACTATCTAACCATTGTTGCGCCTCAGACTGGCTAAAATTGGCTAATTGATCACTAAGTTTAATATGTTGAACAATTTCTCCTTGATGCAAACCAGCAAAATTGACTCCGAGATCGTATCTTACGCAACCGGATAAAAGTAAGGTGATGAGAAAAACTAAGGCGAAAAAAAGAGAACGATAGGGAAAAAAATGCGGCTCACGGGATTTGGTTTCAATAATCATAATTATTAGGTGATGTGAACTTCTTCTTTAAGCTTGCCAGAAGAAAATTTTACCAAACAATATCTCTTTGTGGACAGAAGCAGAATGTGAGAAAAGTTTGCTTTAATATCTCTGAGCTTAACTAGTATGAAATAGAAAAGATGCCTAATCAACCTAAAAATGACGATGTTGTTCTCGGCGGCAATTTCTACAAAGGCGGTGCTGTGTTAGGAGGTATAGAGGGCTTAAAAAGACGCTTAAACCACCAAGCTTGGCAAGTTAGAACAACTGCTTTGTCAGAAGCGATCGCCTATAGGGATACAGGTTTAGACTTAGTGATTAATGCGCTGCAAGACAACTCTGTGCGAGTGAGACAAACTGCGTTGGCATTACTTCAGCAAAGCAGTGAACCGAAAGTAAAGCGAGCAGTTCAAAGCTATAGAAATTCTCTTAACATTATTAAAGAAGGTATAGGTTATAAAAAAGCTAAGTTAGGCATGAATCAACAACAAGTCCTAACTAACCTGGGTAAACCTGAGAAAATTAGGCGCTATGACAAAGGAAAAAGTCTTTATTACTGTTATTATAGCTTGGGTTTGAGTGTTCTTTTTATTCAAGATTTAGTAACAACTTTATTCTTTTATAGTGGCATTGCCGGAGGAAATATTAGAGGCAATTACCAAAGGTTTTCGGGGCAAACGGAGAGTTGTATTAACTTTAATTCTGATAACAAAGAGGTTATACAAATTTATGGTGATCTCAAAGAACAAGAAGAGGAATTACTAGCTTCTATTCCTGGTATAAGAGTCTTTTATCCTTCTAAAGGCATTGGCTTTTATTTCGTTAAGTCAACCCAAGAGATAGTTTACATTTGGGTTAATGAAGTTTTTACCTCCGATTGGCTCTTGGAGCAAAGATGATTTCATTGATCATTTATCTGATAGCTGTGTGATAGCTAAACTAACTATTTGCCAAGGTAAGATTTCTTCTTTTTCTTCTTTTTCTTCTTCCAAAGGTCGTTCTAAACAATCTATATAACCTGCCATCGCAACTGATAAATAACCTTGCAAATTCAATCTAGTTGTCTTACCTTGAGACTCATAACAGCGTAATATCCAAGTATTTTTCTCTACTTCTGATTGCTTTAAGGCTATTAAAATTAAAGTGTCTCCTGATAAGTTTAATAGCTGACTTTCGGGAGATAAAGAAGCTGTTTTTATCACTTCAGTTGTCTTTGATAATAGAGGTTGCAAAGGTATATTCAGTTCGTAGCCTTTGTGTACCGTATCCGCTTCTTGCCAACTATTTTTATGGGGATAAATAGCGTAGGTGAAATGATGTTCTCCCCGATCTGATTGAGGATCTGGCCAATTAGGGGAACGAAGTAAAGAAAGACGAATTTGATTGGGTTTACTGTCGTAACCGTACTTACAATCATTAAGTAAACTTACCCCATAGTTTTGCGAATCATCAGTTAAGTCAGCCCACCTTAAAGCTGCTACTTCCCATTGAGCTTTTTCCGCTTCTGTTTTTGGTTGAGTAGTACGTTCAATTGCACCGCAAGCTATTTCATAAGTTGCGCTGTTGCTAGTTAAGTTTAAAGGGAATGCTGCTTTGACTAATACTTGATTTTCTTGCCAGTTAACCGTAGTCGCAATTTTTAAAACAGGCGAATTAATTTGCAGAATATAATCTTGAATAAATTCTGATTGACCGAACTTTTTAGTTACTCGAATACATTGTTGTATTTCTCCTTTTTCTCGCCATTCCAGAGAAAGCAGTTGAGCAGGAGATAAAAGATGGTGTTCATAATTGGGGTCAATATTCCAAGCATCCCAATATTGCCCTTTATCTTGGAAAAATTGTAGTTGATTGCCTGGGCCATTCAATATTTCACAACCGTTACTTTTGTCATATATTTGTTCTATTTCTCCTGTTTCAGAATTGATCACAATTTGCAAGCAATCATTTTCTAAAACAAACTCTTCACTATGTTGGACTTCTCTGTTTATATCTCCTTGACATAACCAAAAAAGCTGATAACCAACACCAGGAATATTTTCTGCAAAGAATAATAAATTACCTTCTGAGGATAACTGCGATTCCACTTCATTTCCTGTTGAATCATAAATTAACCAATTTCCTAATGGTACTTCAACAGCAACAACTTCTGAACGTGACCAATTAAGAGAATTAAAAATAATTAAGGGTTGAGCATGAGGTTTAGGAGGAGTTGGTAAACTAATTTGTGCCGCAATTTTCTGTAAAGCTTTCTCTTTTATTTCTGCCCCAGTTTCCATTACTTTTTGCCAATTTTGATTAGCTTCGGTGAAAACAGGTGTTATGGAAGTTCCGGGTAAGATATCATGAAATTGATTAAACAAGACTTTTTTCCAAGCCTTTTCTAATTCTTGCTGAGGGTATGTTGATTTTGTGATTATGGTAGCTAAAGAAGACCAAAGTTCTGCTTCATAAAGTAAATCTTCACAGCGACGATTATAGCGTTTTTGCTCACCGTGGGTAGTATAGCAGCCACGGTGTAATTCCAAATAAAGCTCACTTTGCCAAATAGGAAGGGAATCTTTTTTACTAACCTGATTAAGATAATTCTCTGCTGTCGTAAATTTTAATTGAGGGAAAAAGGGCGACTTTTGCCAACATCTTTGTACTTCTAACATATCTCGACTTGGGCCACCGCCATGATCTCCTACACCGGGTAGCCAAAAAATGTCTTGAATCTCTGTTTGTTGTTCCCATTCCACTGCATAATTAATTTGAGTCAGAGGATTAGTATCCATAACTCCGGTAACATTAGGAGGAGACATCAAAGTTGGCAACTGTGTCCCGTCTAATCCTTGCCAATAAAATAAACTATAGGGGAATTTAGTACTATCATTCCAATGCAGTTTTTGGGTAACAAAATATTCAATTCCACATTGCTTAAAAATTTGCGGTAATTGCCAGGAAAAACCGAAACTATCAGTTAACCAAGCAATTTTAGTGATTTGACCAAACTTTTCCTTAGTATATTTTTGACCATAAAGTAATTGACGAACTAGAGATTCTCCACTAGGAAGATTAACATCTGGCTCAACCCACATCCCTCCTAATACTTCCCACCAGCCAGCTTTAACAGCTTCTTGAATCTCCTTGAAAAGCTGAGGACGGTTTTTTTCTAACCATTGATAAAGAACAGGGCTAGTATGACAAAAAGTTAGTTCAGGAAAATCTAATTTTAGTTTCAGTACCGAAGCAAATGTCCGTTGTGCTACCTCCCAAGTTTCCTCAACTTCCCATAACCAAGCCAAATCTAGATGAGCATGGGTTAGCATTTGAATGCAGCGTTGCTTTAAATTAATTGCTAAAGAGAGGAGGTTTTGACGTAATTTTAATAAGGCTTGGTTAAACTCTGCTTGGTTAGTAGCAACTTGCCAATTAAGCTTATCTAATTCTGTGGCTAAAGCGCCTAATTTTTCTGGCTCAAACTTTGCTAAATATTTCTGTAAAACCAACATTTCTTGAGCCACGAAACCCGGATCTAATGGTGCTTCGTAAATACATTTTGAAGCCATCAAAGCACCAATATCATGCCCCGGACTCACTAAGCGAATAGCTATAACTAATTCTTCTTGAGGAGTTACAGATTCTCTTAATAATACCCGTGCTGAAGAATCAAATAAATCTCCTTCTTGTAATAGCTTCCCGTCCACAAAAATTTGTGCCTCTGCTGCCCACCAAGTTAAAGCCAGCCGTAAACTCAAACCAGCTAAAGGATAAATATCTAAACGATGAGGAATGGTAATCTTTTGGGCTAACCAAATAACTTGACTACCAGCCCCAAAAACAATGTATCCTTTTTCATTAAGTTCAACTTTTTGTCCCTGCTTGAGAATAGTCAGAGGGAAACTATTACTATTAACATTTAGCTGCTCTGAAGAATAGTACCACTCACTTTGAACATCAATTTCTGTTTGTTGAGTTAGTTTGGTAATGGTAGCTGCGATGTCTTGTGAGAATTGGTTCATACTAAATCAGATTGATAAAGAGTTTCTAAGGCTATTGAGGCAAAAAATCATAATTTATGTTATAATTATCTCATCAGATAAAAATAGAATATTAACTGAAAATTTTCACAGTCGGAGCAGGGTAGGCAGCTTTCTTAAAATAGGCAAAGGAGGTAAACATTTGACCTGCAAAGTTTTTATAAGCTTAAGCTAATGTACGTTTAAACCATCTCCCCATCTTCTATCTTTCCATCCCCCGCCTCCCTAAAACTATCCCCAGCAAGGTAATCGCACACAATAGAGCAACAACTTTAATCACCAAGTTATCCCCATTCTTAACTGCGATCGCCACTAAAGCCCAAATAGTGACACCAGTATAAGTAATATCTGAACTTTGTCGGATAATGGCTATAGAAATTGCCGTAGCGATAAAAACCAAACTTACTGTCCAAACCTCAGCAGAAAGCCTCCAACCTTGCCAATTTTGGGCAGCTAAAGCGCAGGCAACATTAACAACTGTAGCAACACTAATCCAACCTAAATAAATCCCAATAGGATAATGAACGCACCATCTTTTCGAGCGAGATACAGAAGTATTACCAATTCCTAGTAGTAGATAGATAGCAATTAGGGGTAGCAAAATGAAAAGCATCGCCACCACCGAAAGGGCAAACCACCGAGACAAAAATAAGTATACCCAAATACTTTGAGCAGTACAGGCAACTACTAAAAGATAGCTAGTTTTGCGTAAATCGGGATCATTTTTCTGGGCAGGTAAAACTTGATAGATGCCAAAAGCAAACAATCCGAGATAGATTAGTCCCCAAATAATAAAGGCATAATTAGCCGGGATAATCAAAACTTCTTTGAATAGAGTATTAGAAATTTCGCCAATATTAAGCCCATTTAAAGGAAAAATATTCGAGGCAACGTTGACAATAAAAGCAATTATTATTGCCATCAGGGTTACAATTTGTCGGAGAAAATCTTGCTGGTTACGAGATAAATAGTTTTGCATAGGCTTGAAGAAAATGACTTATTTATTTAACCTGGATTGATTAAGGCTTACAATCAACGTTATGAAAACTGCTATTTCTTCCTTAACAAGATTTTTATTGATCAGTCTCATTAGCTTAACCCTGACTATCTTGAGCGGCTCTAACCAGCTCATGGCTGCCACTTCAGAAGTAAACACCGGCGAGATAGTTTATGCACCCATAACCTTAGACGGGAGAAATTTATTTCAAATTGCGGCAAATATCGGTAACTCAAATAATCCTAATCTTTCTAATCTTATCTCTCCTTTAGAAATGCGAGTAGAAATGTATGAGGCTGCCCTCTCGCAAATCCTCGCCACAGATTTTAATTCTCGCAGCTTATCTGTAACACCTCGTAATCGCCAAGATAAAACTATTATTTTCGTCTCCGATGGACAGCAACTAACCCAACAAGCTTTAATGACTGTAACAGAATTAGATGCCCAAATTCACGGCTTATCTGTACAGGAAATAGCTCAACATTTTAGTGGCATCCTTCGCCCTGCTCTTATTCAAGCACAACGGGAGCGTCAAAGGGAATACTTACAACATCAAGGTTTAGTAACAGCAGGAATTCTTTTCGGATTAATCATTATTACCTTACTCTCAATATTTTGGCATCAACGCCTCATCAATAATTGGGATAAAATTTATGAAGCGCAACCCCAACCAATCAAACAATCTAACCTCAACTCAGAAGAAGAAGAAATAGAATATGTCAAAAACAAGCTGATGTCGCAACGTAGACTTAACATCAATCAGCTTAAAAGATGGCTTTTGCTCCTTAGTTTATTTATCCTTTGGGTTATAGGTTTAGCTTGGATTGTCGGTTTATTTCCCTACACTCGCTGGTTTCAAGATTGGTTACTTACTAAACCTATCTTAGTAGGAATTATTATCGGCACTAACTTAGCAATCCGAGGCACTATCTTTATCCTTGATTATGGCTTCAAAAGATGGTTTGCCCAACAATCTCAAAAACCAACGGCTTCCCCACGACAAATTGCTCGTATTACCACCTTATCTCAAGTTTGCCGTAGTCTTATCGCATTTTTAGGCATTTTTATTGGTACTATTTTCTTCCTCCATAAACTTCATATTCCCATCGCCCCAGTCTTGGCTGGGGCAGGAATTATTGGTTTTGCTGTTTCCTTTAGTTCCCAAAGTTTAATCAGAGATATCATCAACGGCATTTTAATTCTTTGGGAAGATCAGTTTGCCATTGGCGATATAGTGGATGTGGGAGAAACTAGAGGCTTCGTAGAAAACATGAATCTTCGTATGACGCAAATTCGTGGTTCAGAGGGGCGTTTAAGTACAGTTTCTAATAGTAGAATTACCACTGCCCACAACTTAACTAAAGATTGGTCGCGTATTGATTTAACCATCGAAATTAGTCCTGATACTGATATCGATCAAGCCTTAAGTGTAATTCGGGAAGTAGCAGAAGGAATGCAACAAGATCCAGAGTGGCAAGATTCAGTTATTGACCCAGTTAATGTCTTAGGAGTTAATAATATTAGTAGTAGCGGTATTGAAATATTAATTTTTCTCAAAACTCAACCCGGCAAGCAATTAGGCTTAGGAAGAGAATTTCGCCGCCGCTTAAAATTAGCCTTCGACGGTGCAAACATAACCATCGGCGCACCCCGTCAATCTTTATGGTTAGAAAATGCTTCAGCTTTGCAATTAGTTACTTCAAATGGAGAGCAAAAATGATAAATGTTAAATGATTAATGATTAATGATTAATGTCATAATATGAAACCCAAATTTAAAAATACCCTCGCTTGGCAACAGGCGCAAATTTTGATGCAGCCTACTTTTATCCGAGTACTTGACAATCTTCGCAAACAAGTTGAAAAAACTACTTGGAAGGCAGATTATCAAGAAGCCAACAATCCTTTTCCTGGTTATAAATTAGTTTTATCTCGCCGAGAAAGTAAAATTGAAATAGATATTTGGGATTTGTGTTTTCAAGTCTGCTTCAGTAACTATAACCCTGAACGCATCCATGTTGTTACAGACTTGGTTAACTTCAGTTACGAAGTAGAAATGGATACAACTCTGTTATCTAACACAGGAGAAGTGAATTGGGAACTTTTAGAGGAAAAAGCTCAAAAATTAGTAGAAAAAGTATTCAATAACTTATCTGATCTGAAATAGAAACAACAGCGCAACTACCAACTAGCAACTACTTAAAAAAGCTATTTTATTTTCTTCCCTTTAACCAATAGGTTTTCATATCTCCTTTTCCTTTAATATTCACTTTACCTCGATGGATAAATAAATAGTTTTCCTGCAACCGTTTGTAAGTAGCTTCGGTAACTTGAATTTCTCCTTCGGCTCCTTGGGATTCCATTCTGCTAGCAACATTAACTGTATCCCCCCACAAGTCGTAGATAAATTTCTTAATACCAATTACTCCTGCGACTACTGGTCCTGTATTAATACCGATGCGGAGGCGGAATGGTTTACCATTTTCTTGTTTGAAACGACCAATTTCTTTTTGCATAGCTAGGGCTATATCAGCGATCGCTTCAACATGGTCTGCTCTAGGAACAGGCAACCCCCCTGCTACCATATAAGCATCACCAATAGTTTTGATTTTTTCTAAACCAAGCTCTTCGGCGAGTTGATCAAAGCAAGAGAAAATTTGATTAAGAGTGCTAACTAATTCTAATGGGGCAACATCAGCAGAAATAGGGGTAAACTCAACAATATCTGCGAAAAGAACCGTTGCTTCATCAAATCTTTCTGCTAAAGAACCTTCGTAATGTTTGAGTTGCTCAGCAATGGTTTTGGGCAAAATATTCAGTAAGAGGCGTTCTGAACGAGCCTGTTCTTCTCGCAAAGCTTCTTCTGCCTCTTTACGCTTAGTAATATCTGTGGCTGTACCTTCATAATAAAGCAACTCGCCAACTTCATCTCGTACTACCCTAGTATTTTCAGAAATCCAGATAATACTGTCATCTTTACGATAAATTTGCGATTCAAAATTGGATACTAAGTCATCTCGCTCCAAAAGTCGCAGAAATTCCTGACGGCGTTCTCTATTCACATAGAGTTGTTCATTAATATTAGGTAAACTGCCAATTAAGTCCCTTAAGGACAGATAACCATACATATTAATCAAAGCTGGATTCGCACTAATATGACGACCATCAGGAGCAATTTGGAAAATCCCCTCAGCCGCATTTTCAAAGATGCTACGATACTTTTCTTCCGCTTTTTCTAAGGCTTTTTCTGCATATTTGCGTTCGGTTATATCCCTTGCCACCCAAATGGCGCAATTATCAGGCATAGGAGAAACATTTGCTGCGTACCACATTTCTTGAACTGGAGCATATTCAACATTTTGAGTCACAGGCAAACTGTATTCTAAATAAACTGTCTGTCCGGTATTCAAAGCCCGTTGGATATGACTAACAAACAGTTTTGCTTGAGCAGAAGGCAAAACCTCATAAACCGTCTTACCAATTCTCTCGGTAGAAGGATTGTACAATAGTTCTGAATTAGTCGAAACAATTTTGAGATAGCGCCCTTGGGCATCAAACACCGCAATTACGTCTGTCATCGCCGCAAACAAAGCCCGCAATTCCGCTTCTACTTTTTGGCGTTCGTTGACTTCAATGAGTAACTGACGGTTAGAGTCTCTTAAAGCAGCAGTACGTTCTTCAACTCTTGTTTCTAACTGTTCGTTTGCTCTTTGTAGAGCTTCTTGGGCTTCTTTGCGTTCAGCGATATCTTCTACTGTACCTTCGTAAAAAAGCAGATTACCTTCTTCATCACAAACAGTACGCGCATTTTCAGAAATCCAAGTTAAAGTACCGTCACGGCGATAAACTTGAGCTTCAAAACCGACTACCGAACCATACTGATTGAGTCTGCGGATAAATTCTGCTCTAGTTCCTGGTTCAACGTAGAGATTATCACCAATACTCCCCAGGTTGATAATTAAATCTTCTGGAGAATCATAACCGTAAATGCGTGCTAGGGCAGGATTAGCGCTAATAAAGTATCCTTCTGGAGTTGTTTGAAAAATTCCTTCTACGGCATTTTCAAAAATGTTACGATACTTAGCTTCAGCTTGACGCAGGCGCTCTTCTGCTTGTTGGCGTTCGGTGATATCAATGCCGATGGTAAAGGCTGCTTTGTTGTGGTCATATTTTTGAGCAACAATTAGATACTTGCGCTCAATACCATTAACCTTAGCTGATACTTCCCGAAACGCATCTTGAATAGTATCATCAGCAAAGAATTGGCGGACAAAAGTATTAAATTCAGAGCTACTATTGAGAAAGCCAATATTCTGACCCACAAAAGCTTCTCTTGGCAAGTTAAACGTTTCTGCTAAATGGCGGTTAACTTCTAAATAGTTAAGGTCTTTACTAATACGAGAAACAATTCCTGGTACGGCTTCTAGCACCGCTTCCATTTGTCCTTGAGCATCAACAAGTTGCTCTTCTACTCGGTGACGTTTGGTAATGTCAATACCAACAATAAAAGTTGCTCTGTTGCGATTATATTTTCGGGCTACTAACAACAATCTTCTCTGCAACCCTTTAACCGTAGCCGATACTTCTCTATGTTCATCTTGAACTTCTTTTTTAGCGAAGAATTGACGGACAAATTCTTTAAACTCAGAACTACTGTTGAGAAAACCGATATCTTGTCCCACAAAGCTTTCTCTAGGTAGCTCAAACATATTGGCTAAATGGCTATTAACTTCTAGGTAGTGCAGGTCATCACTAATACGCGAAACAATGCCCGGCACTGCTTCTAATACCGTTTCCATTTGCTCTTTTGCTTCTAGGAGTTGCTTTTGCGCTTGGTGACGTTCAGTAATATCAATACCAACAATGAAAGTTGCTCGATTTTGATCGTATTTCTGAGCTACTATCAAGAATTTTCGTTCTTCACCTTTAACAAGGGCAGATACCTCTCTATGTTCATCTTGAACTTCGTTTTTAGCGAAGAATTGGCGGACAAATTCTTTGAACTCAGAACTACTATTAAGAAAGCCGATATCTTGCCCCACAAAGCTTTCTCTGGGTAGCTCGTATAGCTCTGCTAGATGGCTATTAACTTCTAAGTAGTGAAGGTCATGGCTAATGCGAGAAACTCTTCCTGGTACAGCTTCTAAAATTGCCTGGAGTTGATCTCTGGCTGCCCTTAGCTCTTTTTCTGCTTGGGTTCGTTCCACAACTTCCCCCACTAAGCGATCATTAGATTCTTTTAAAGCCGCAGTCCTCTCGGCAACTTTCTCTTCTAATTCTATTTTTGCTTGTTTGAGTATTTCTTCTTCCTGTTTCTGTTCACTAACATCTCTAGCAACCCAAAGTACAGAATCTGTGGAGATGGGAGAAAGGCTTCCGGCCAACCAAAATCTCTCTTCCCTGATGGTGAGGCAATATTCAAAATGGACGGTTTCTTGGCTTTCTAAGGCTTCTTGGATGTAACCTAAAAAAGTGTCAGCTTGGTTACGGTCAAATACTTCATCTAGAGTTTTACCCAACAACTGGCTACCGTCTTGATAGGAAAGATCGGCATGGTTGGGGGCAATTTTCAGATAGCGCCCCTGGTTGTTAATCACCAAAATTAGTTTTGTCATAGCCTCAAAGAGGCTCTGTAGTTCAGCTTCGGATTCTGGCAAGGGGGTGGAAATTCTCTGGGTCTGAGCCATTTCCCTTTGTAGTTGGGCCATATTGCTCTGTAAGTCCGAAGATTTTTTTTGTAAGTCTTTTGCTCTGTTAATCCACAGAGAAACTTCTGAAAGTAAACCGGTAACAACTTCAGAATGATTAGGGCTATTTTCTCCTAAACTCAGCCAAGGTAGAGGTTTGGCTGGTCGAGGAGCCGTGTGGATGATGCTAAATTTTCCTGTGGGTAAGACTTGAGCAATGCGATAGGGTTTCCAAACATGGTGGTTAGGTTCGAGTTGCACTAAGCCGCTAGGAGCCTTGAAAGTCTCTCCATATACTGCTACCCGTAACCTCTCTATGTCAAAGGATTGGGCTAATTCCACTGCTTGTTTCCACAGATAGATTTGGGTATAAGCTGTTTCGATTGCTTCGTTGATAACTCGCTGTTTGCCGTAGCGATTTTGAAAGTTACGAATAAATTCTCGGTTGCGTGGGGTATCGAGGCTTTGAAAATAGCTCCGAGTAGCATAGGTTCCTTGGGCATCTTTACCGATCTCTTGCAGTTCTACTTCGCTTAAACGAAGAGCCATGACGATGGTATCAGGGGAAAAACCTAACTCTTGATACTGTTTATAAAAAAGGAGGTTACTAGGTTCATTGAGAGTATTAATAATCACATCGGGTTGGATTTGTTTGATATTACCCAGAATAGGTCTAAACTCTTCAATGTCCGGAGGCATATAGACTTCACCAACAACTATTCCTGCTTGTTCAAGCTGTTGTTTAATCAGTTTGTGGACTGCATGGGAGAAAAGATCATCACTACCAACTAAGTAGAACTTTTCGTTACCGTTGGTCAATAACCAGTTAACCGCAGGTTCTGCTTGTTGGTTAGGACAAGAGCCTGTGTAAAAGATATTCTTGGCAGATTCCATGCCTTCATATTGAGCCGAATACCAAAGTTGGGCATTTAGTTCTTCAAATATTGGTAAGACAGCTTGGCGAATTTGGGAACTATAACAACCAAAGATGTTTTGGATGCTACGCTTTTGAATTAGTTCTCTTGCTAAGCGTTCAAATTCTTTGGGATCAGAAGCTCCATCAGCAACAACTGGCTCAATTATTCTACCCAATACCCCACCTGTGGCATTGATCTCTTCTATGGCCATCAGTTCTGCCTCTACAAGAGAGGTTTCTCTGAAAGCTAAAGTGCCGCTTAGGGAGTGCAAAATACCTACTTGTACGGTAGCACCCTCTTTTTGCTCTGGGGATTTGAGCGTATTAATGCTTGACATCTCTTCTTGGAGCATCTCACTTGTACACCGATACACTCTTGCCTACGAACTCTAATCTAGAATTTCGGGATTCTTTGAGTCCCATAAATATTTGAAACTGAGATGCTACTGTTGATGCCTGATGATAATAAATGTAAACTGACAGTTTCTTGAACTCAATAAGAAGCACAAATATGTGGCAATGATAGCCTTAATTGATTAAAATTGCCCAGATTGGTAAAGTAGTTGAAGGCTGAATCAACCATTCTATCGGGATTTAACACTTAACATTTATTTATATCAATATGTCATGAAAATTGAGATTTTAGGAGTAAGCAACTAAAAATAATGCTGTTTCTCTTGGGGTTTCAGGTACGATAGGGAAGGTTTGAGTATGATTTTCCCTTTTGGCAGATGTTTTTTCAGTATAACTATCAGTATCTATAAAAAAAAGTACTTCACCTCATCCCTAAGCTATAGTTAGGGCATTCTAATGATGATGCTTCGGGACAATCCCTGGAAATTCAGTTTTAAAATGGTTTGTTCCTCTTGTTTCAGGAGAATACCGCGATAACTACCGTTTTCTTCTGTGAAGGAGAGGCTGGGGCTATTTTGACCCTGTAGTATTACAGAGCCAACTTTTATTTGGAAAGCAGCACCATCTATGTGAAATTCCTGAGCAGAATTAGTATCAGTAATTAGAACCTGCTGAGTATTTTCGGCTACTTTAATCATAAAATTACGAATTTTAAACTGTTTTCTCATTTTTTTAGGTCGAGAAACAGTTGCTGGGGTTAATTTGATTGAATCAATTTGGTTTTGCCATTTTTTTGCTTTCCTGGCAATTTCTGAGTCAATGCGTTTGGCTTTATTGGTTTGCCCTTGATTGAGGAAATATTTTGCTTGGTTGGTTTTGGTAGCTAACCAGCGATCGCAGGCGAATTGACGTAATTTTACATCAGGATGTTGGATATATTTTTCATAAAATTCTAATGTTTCTACTAAAGAGCCAATTTTTTCTAGAGCAATACCGAGGTTTTCTCTGGAAAGATGTTGTAACCAGTTAGGATTATTAAGAATTTGTTTTTGAATGAACTTTTGGTAGCGTTGGCGTTGGTTTTTGGTCAGTTTTTCTGAGGTTAGTTGAGAGTTAGCTATTTCTTCAACTAAAGTGAAAGGGAATGAAGAGTCATTGATTTGGGGTAAATAGGTTTCTATTGCGGCGATCGCTTCTTGCCAATATTGGCAATGGAAATAGTAACCCAAGAGAATTTTTAGGGGTTTGTGGCGAGGTAAGTTAGGAGAGGTTTGTTGCCAAAACTGAGTGAAGCAGGATTTAACTTTGATTAAGTTGTCGAGCCAAGTATAAACTAGTAAAGCGTTGGCATATTCTTGTTTGGCTTCTAAAATGGGGGCAATATGTTGTAGCCACGGGGATTCACGGGGTTTTCCTGCTTGTTGCCAAGCGGTTAAGATTAACTTTCCTCCCTGGGGCTTAATTTTAGCCAAGAATTCTAAACCAGCAGGCAAGCCGACAACTTCAGCTTTGGCAATATTGTATTCTTTGAGGTGGGTGATTTTCCCTGCTTCCCAAACTGCCACTGCTTGGGGCAGTTTCTCTGCTAGATAAAAACATCTTCCTGCTAATTGGTGGGTATTTTTATAACCAGCGATCGCCAATTTTTCTAGAACTTCTCCCCATCTGTTTCCCGGAATAGCTATTTGTTTTTCTGGCTTTTTCAGCAATCCGGTAATGCTTTCAATATAGGTTTGTATGGCTTGTTGCCATTGAGGGGCAAAACGATTTTTTTCTAAGCTATGATCCTTTAAGCCTGCTTCTACAAAGTTAGTAAATTCTCTTACTGCTTCTAAATTTTTGGTCTCTGCCACCATAAAATTGACTAAAGGGCGATAGGATTCGCGATTATCTAAGCTGGTTTGTTGCTGTCGATTTCTTTCCCTTTGTAAGGTTTCTGGTAAATCTGTCTCCTTGTCCCTTTCCCAGTCTCCTGTTGCCAAAGATTCATACCAAGCAACTAATTTATGCCAAATCATACCTTGCCAAAAACAATCCCAGGCTTCATCAACAAGATTTTGCTGCAAAAAGAGATTACCAGCAATAAGGAATTGTTTTTCTAACTTCAATGCTCTGGCTTCACACAACGCCGCTTGTTGAGGTTTATGCAGACGTTGATAAGCGCCTTGCGCCCTCCGGAGAAGTTCAGGGTTTCCGGTATTTAACCCTTCTGTAACAAAGGTTTGAGCGATTGATTCAAGGTCATCTGTGGCAATTTCATGGGGACGAGTTCCCAAGCTAATTAGTTGAATTGCCTCTCGCCACTGTTGCTGTTTCTTTTCTTGCTTTAACTCCGCCAGGAACTCTTCTAATTCTCTGGGATCACTAGCTTTGTGCCATAATTTAGTTTCACCCAAAGGAGTATCGACAATAAATAAACGTTCTGTTGCCCGACTAGCCCCAACATAGAGTTTATTGAAAAAGTATTTTACTTCTTCATTGGCGTGATCGCGACTTTCCCAAGCTTCTGGTTGACAAAATTCCCCAAATTTATATAAAACAACCTGTTTAAATTCTAAGCCCTTAGCAGCGATCGCACTTAAAATATTCCAATGGGGTTCTGTGTTATTGCCTTCCCCTAATAAATAACGCAGATGTTCATCCTTTTGCAGGTAATCTGCTTCTCCCCCTTCATCACAAGGCACAATGATAATGGTATCTTGGAGGTAATATTTAACCGCTTCCGGGAGCATATTTTCCCCGATGATATATTTTTGCGGTACAAATTGACCTATTTTTCTCGGTTTTTGGGGTTTTAATTCCGGGATGTTAAATAAAATCACTCGCCAGAGTTGGATTAAGTTATTAACCCCAACAATGGCAGGTAAGGAACGGTAATTCGACTCCAATTCCGTAAAATTCATCTCCAAACCCAATTTACCTGTAGGAGATAAAGCAGTAATTACTTCGTTATAAAATCCTGCTTTGAGGCTAGCCCAACGAAAACCTGTAGGGTTGAGGGTTTGCATAGGATCACCAGCGAAGGCAAAAGGCAAACATTCAATATGTTGATGTTCGAGATCATATTGAGAAAAGGCTGACAGGCGCATAATCAATTGCAGTTCCAGTTGAGTAAAATCCTGAGCCTCGTCGCAGAAAATCGCTGTATAATCTGGGCAATAGGATTTTAGTTGCAACACCCTCCTGATTAAATCTTGATCATCCCATTCTCCTTGTTCTTTCGTTCTTTGTTTGTACCACTTCCAAACATTGTCGTAGATAGCAGCAAACTCTTCTGAAGGAACTGTTCTTTCTCGTTTAGGAATTTCTAAATAATCTTCTGGGGAACGGTAATGATCTCGTTCATCAAGATGGTAACCTTTGATAAAGGTACGAATCACTAACCAAGAACGTTCCGGGGAATATTCCCAAGGGTTATGTTTATATAGTTGTCGGAAGCGATGGAAAGAAATATATTTAGCATCATTGAAGCGATCGCTTTCTTCTTTGGGTAAGAGGTTCCGTAAAAAGCTTCTGAAGGTTTGGAAAAAAGGACTCAAATCGGGAATTTCTGTTAATTCTTCTGTTCTAGCGAGGAAGCGGTGATGGGATTCTAGTAAAGGAATGACTCTTTCTTTAGCAACCTTAAGCAGGCGTTCATTATAAGCTAAAAATAAAGGATGGGGTTTGCTTAAAATATCCTTGCCTTCTTCCTGGCAATGGCAAAGGTGTCGGTAACAATAATCAGCAAAAAGATGAAAAAGCATTGTTGATTTACCACTACCAGCTTGCCCATTTAAAAATAAAGGTAAGGAAGCCTTGGCAGTAGAGACAGAGTGGAGAATGGCTTTTTCTTCAGCGGAAAGAGCTAAATTAGCTGTTTCTTCTTTTTCAATAGCTAGCCAGCTAGTTTCATCTGCTAATAAATAACCAGGATAGGCACGTCTAGCCAAAGGGTTAAGTTCATCTATTTTTAAGTTACTGAACAAAGCAGCAATGGAAATAGGAGCAGAAAATTGACGATTTCTCAAAGCTAAAGGAGAAGGAATTTGCTCTACAATACGGGCAATTTGTCCCCTGGAAGGATCGCTAGCAAAAGGGGCGAGGAGAAAGACTACTTTTAAAGCAGGAGTGTCGGAAGTGGTGATTTTACTATAGAGAACATAGCAATCATCTTTGTTGTGAAGTTTAACATCTGACCAAATAGTATCTTCCCCGATAAAACTCTCAGCATCAGCAATCTCGGCAATCACCTGATTAAAAACCAACCACCGACTCTCTATTTCTGGGGTTTGAAACAAACTTAACCAAGACTCGCTTTCATAAATAGACACCCCATCAGTATCCATTTCCCAATTAGGGCGATCTAACCAAGGCAACAACTCTGTTGTTAAAGGTTGGGGTAGAGGTTGCTTAGTTTGGTTAAGGGCTTTTTGTGCTTTGAGCCATTGCTTTAGTTTGCTAGGTTGTAATTCCTCACTCCAAGAACTATGCTTGAACTGTTCCCGCTCTCGCAAAAACTCTTCATACTTGCGATCGCCGCGACGAAAAATTACTAGCCAGCAAAGGATATGTTCTTTACCGAAACGATAAATTCTGGCAATTAAGCGCAAATTGCCTTCTTTACGTTTAAGGTAAGGATATACTCGCTCAAACCGTGATTGTACTTCATCTAGCCTCATGGTAGCTAACTCGCTACACAAACGTTCAACTTGTGGTTGCAGGTTACTTTGGCGTTCTAATTCCCGGTTGAATTGCGAGGTACGATAGACGTACATCCTAGTAATCCCCTTTCGCTATTCTGACTAAAGATTGATTAGTATTTTTCCTCTCTTTACTATTGTGATCTATGGAGGTGGGAATTTGCCATCATGCTTTCCCACAGTTGTCTGGGAATAAAAAAAGCAAGTAAGTTACTCTGATACTTTCTCTTTCCCTTGAAAAAATACTTAAATGTATGGGGTTGAATTCATTCATGATGTGGTTGCTTCTTGCCGTAGGAGGGCTTTCTTCCGGACTTCTAGCTGGATTACTTGGCATTGGTGGAGGTACGGTTTTAGTTCCGATTTTAGTTACATTAGGTTATTCCTATAACCAAAGTGTAGCTACTAGCAGTTTAGCTATTGTGATGACTTCCATTTCAGGAACAATACAAAATTGGCGTATGGGTTACTTAAATTGGCGACACGTTATTTTGTTAGGATTGCCAGCTATATTAACTGCTTTGTTAGGGGCTTATTTAGTAACTCAATTGTCAGATTATTTCAAAGAGGCAGCCTTTGGCATTTTATTACTTATCAATATTTTGCTATTAAGTTGGCGTAAACGTTTGTCGAGCCAAAAAAATAACAGTCAAAAATCACAAATCAATCCTATTTTAGCCCGTAGCGCTACAGGAGCAACAGCAGGTTTATTAGCTGGTTTGTTTGGCATTGGGGGCGGTGCAATTATGGTTCCTTTGCAAATGTTGCTATTAGGAGAAAAAATTAAAACTGCTATTCAAACAAGCCTAGGAGCAATTGTTATTTCTTCAATTGCTGCTTGTTTAGGTCATGCTCAAAGCGGCAATGTTTTGTGGTTAGAAGGTTTAGTTTTGGGTACAGGGGGATTAATTGGCGCTCAATTTAGTACTCGCTTTTTACCAAAGTTACCAGACACAATAGTTAGTTTAATGTTTCGTAGTTTGTTGGCAATTTTGGCTCTGTATTTCTTCTGGAGAGCAAGTATTAGTTATCAATAAGCTGTCAGGCTTTTAGGTTACTCAACTTACCTTAGTAATTTTTTTGTCAAGGTTATAAGTACTTGGACAGAATTAATTTAATTGATTAGACAATCATGTTATTGTTATAAATAGTATTGAGAGGGCGCGTAGCTCAGTGGATAGAGCACCAGGTTCCGGTCCTGGGTGTCGGGGGTTCAAATCCCTCCGCGCTCGTTTATTAATCAGGGCTGTCCTTAATTTGCCAGTCTGGACGTTCTGGGAAAGATTGCTCAGTATGAAAAATTGTTGAACCTGGTTTTCCCGGTCGATTGAGACGTATAGCTAAACCAAAACCAAGCCCGATAAAAGCTGCTACAATACTAGTCATCATTAAGGCTTTGAAGGGGTAGGGCTGGTGAGATTTTTTTGAGTGCTTAACTTTGGCTTTTTTAGACTTATTGAGTTGAGGACTTTTGGTAAACGTCGTAGACTTCTGGTCAGACTTAAAAGAAGAGGTTATTTGTGCTTTTTCCTTTGGTAAAAGTTCTAGCCAGTTTTGTATAGTTTGGGGACGTTCTTTGGCTTCAATTGCTAAACCTTGAACAATGGCTTTTTTAAGGTTCGGATTGAGCTTTTGAGATAAAGTTCCTGAGCCAAAAGGCTGGCGAAGTTCTTCAGGAACAGCTTGATTAGCCCTTAAAGGGGCTGCTGTAGGTTCTTTTGCTGTAATTAGATAGAAAAGAGTGGCAGCTAAGGAATAAATGTCTGTGGCAGCATTAGGGCTAATTTCTGGAAGATAATGCTCAATGGGAGCATAACCAGGTGATACTAAGTTACCGTGAGTTTGTCTAATCTCTGGAGTTAACTGACAGGTCAAACCGTAGTCTACGAGAATTGCTTTACCGGTTTTGTTTTGGACAATTATATTTTGTGGTTTAATATCTAAGTGTTGGAGATTAGCATGATGAAGAATCGCTACAGCCGAACTAATTTGTCTGATATACTGAACTGCTTTTGTGGGGTTTAAGTTACCTGTTTGTTCAATAAAAGCAGCTAGGTTTGGTCCAATAATACGTTCATAAACAAGATAAGGTTTGCCCTTTTCTTCAAATATATCTAGCACTGAAACTAAATTTTCGTGGCGACAAGTGCTAAACTTTTGGGCAAGTTGCAGAAATTTGCTTTTAAACTGTTCAAAGTCAGGATGAGTAACCAAGTTTTTCGCTAAAGTTTTAACTATTACTGGTTGCTTAGACTTTTGTTCAATCCCTTGGTAAGTATTGCTAAAGATACCTTGACCGATAGAATCAGTCAGGCAATATTTACCATCTTTAAGGGTAGAAGCTGAGGAAGCGCATATCATAAGGTACTTTTGGTTGGTCTAACCTATTATGTTACTTTCGGTAATAAATGCACCCTATGAGTAATTACTTCGCAAGTAATCTTCTGCTTCAGCGCGATCGCTGATTTTGCCATCTAACTTAGCTGTTAGTAAAGTGTCGAGTATTTGGCTATATTGAGGCCCTGGTTGATAACCAAGGGCTTTGAGATCATTACCATTTAAAAGAGATTCAACATTTCTCCATTGAGTAAGATACTGCCAAATTTGTTTACGTATCTGACGAGGAGTTTTTACAGCTAATAACGCCAGGGTTGGTAATTTGTACTGTCGTAATAGTTTGACCACTTGACTAGGGAGTAGAGAATTTCTGCTCAATTCCTCAACAATTGTCCTTTCTACTGAAGTAAGATTTTGTAACCTTTGAACAGTAGTAAGGGGTAATTGTAAATTAGTTGCTACTTTACTACTAGTTTCCCCAGGAAGTCTAGCTAAAATTAGTTCCAGTCTCATTAGCCAATGGTTAAGACTATCATCCGGATCAAATTTTCTTAAGCAACGGTCGATTAAGCGTATTTGCCACCACAATTCGGGATCTAGTTTAAGGTTCGGATGGAGACAGCGCAGAGCTTCTAACGATTGCAAGACTTGTAAGGACCGTTTCCAATAAGGGGCTTGGAGAATATATTTTAATTCTGCCTTTAAGCGCGTAGTTAAAGCTGGGGTTGTGTCATTTTCAGCTTGGGAACGTTCGTAAACCCCACTGTCAATAGCATAACGGATATAAGATTCTGTTTGGGTTTCAATGCTAAATCCTAAGCGGACAGCAAATCTAACGGCGCGATAAATGCGGGTAGGATCTTCAATAAAACTATTGGGATGTAAAACCTTAATTTGACGGGATTCTATATCCAAAAGTCCCCCAAAAAAATCTAGTAATTCTCCTGTTTTGGAGTTAGTAAGTTTGAGGGCTAAGGCATTGATGGTGAAGTCGCGACGATATAAATCCTGGCGAATGGAACTTGCTTCTACTACAGGGTTAGCGGCAGGATAAGGGTAAAACTCTGTCCTCGCCGTGGCAATATCAACCCAGAGATTACCTAAATGTGAGTCATGATGCCAAAGTAAAGCTGCTGTTTGGAAAGCCCCATGAATTTCTAAGCGGCAGTTAGGAAACTCTGTTTGTAAGGCTTTGGCTAATTCTACTCCGGCATTGGCATTAGCTGCTTCATGAAAGCCATCTACTACCAAGTCAATATCTTGTAGGGGGGAGATGTTTTGGGGATCTTCCTCATTTTGCTGTCGTAGCAATAAATCCCTAACAGCACCCCCAACTAAATAAAGGTTCCAACCCCTTTTCTGGGCTTCAGAAGAGGCTAAATCAAGAAATTCAAGGATTGGTTGAGAAATTAAAGATTGGGCGTTAGAGGGCAGGAGAAAGGCTATGGGAGAAGAGTTACTAGTTTCCTCTTGGTCTTTTTCTAACTGTCCTCCTTGATGTTGGCGTAAGATATCAGTGCGAGTGACGATACCCATAAGCTGTTCATCTTTTAGCACTGGCAATCTACCCACATCGTAAGTTACCATCAATAATTCAATTTCTCCGCTGGTGGTTTCTGGGGTAACAGTTTTGAGGTTGCTAGACATATAACCTTTAACCGGGGCGTGGGCAAAGCCGTGGTGTAGGGACAAATCTATGTCCCGACGGGAAATAATCCCCACTAGTTTGTCGCTGACATCAACTACACATAGCCCCGAATGCCCATAACGAAGGAGAATACTCTGGGCTTGTTCAATGGTGGTTTCTGGGCGAATAGTCCTTACCGGAGACGACATTAAATCCTTAGCGGTGAGGGGGAAAGGGATTTGTTGCTTTAACTTTTCGACAAGTTCTGCTAATTTAAAATCTTGATTATCTTGGTAACGTAGGGTAACAGAGGCAGCTTGCCCATGTCCCCCTCCCCCTAAAGGTTGGAATAACTGATTAAAATCCGTTTCTTTAAGTCGCGATCGCCCGATGATCGTTATCTTCTTGTCTTGAGGTTTTTTCCCTGAATACTCGTGGGCTAACAACAAAACATCTACTTCCGTTAGCTTTAATAGTTCTGAGGCTAAACTAGCTAATCCTGGTATAAAAGTATCAGTTTTTAGTAAAACCCAACTGAGAGTACAACCCCGAATCGTTACTTTATGTAAATTACCCAAAGATTCTGTTAACAATTGTTGCAATTGTGGTGACAGACTAGGATGACTATATTCAGCAATTAAGGATAAATTAGCCCCTTGTGCCATCAACCAAGCCAAAGCCAAGGCATCACGGGGAGTAGTTTGTTCAAAAGTTAATGAACCCGTATCAACATGAATACCTAAAGCCATCACTGTCGCTTCTGCTGAAGTTAACTCAATTTGATATTCTTGGAGTTGTTCCACAACTAAAGTTGTAGCTGCCCCCACAGGTTCAATAACACTGTAGGTAGCAGGAATATCCATCTGCGCCCCTAAATGATGATCATAGACTTCAATGGCTTTGAGGTGAGGCAAATCAAACCACTCTGCCGCCTTGCCTAAGCGACTCCGTTTTTGGGTATCAGGAACAATTAAAGAGCGAATTTTTTCTGGAGCAACGCTACGCCGCTCTACAATAGCTAAGGCATTGCGATGTAAAGCTAAAAAGTCTTTCACAGTGGGATGCGCCCCTCCTGTTAAGACAATTTTTCCTCCAGCTTTCAAGCGAGTTAAGCCAACTGCTGCCCCGACTGCATCAAAGTCAGCAGTTTGATGGCATAAAATTAAGTCCATTGTATGGTAAAAAAAGTTTTAAGATAGTCAAATTAAGACTAATTTAGGAGATTAATAAAATGACCATTATTTTTCAATTAGCACTTACTGCTTTAGTTTTGTTTTCTTTTGTGATGGTAGTGGGTGTACCGGTTGCCTATGCTACTCCTCAATATTGGGACCAATCTAAGAAACTACTTTATCTTGGTTCTGGTGTTTGGACTATTTTAGTTGTAGTAGTGGGAGTCTTGAATTTTTTCGTAGTTTAAAATTTTGTTGGTTGTTGGTTGCGAGTTTTTGGTAATCTACAACCTACAACCTTTTAACCTTACTTAGTCTAAATTATGGCAGTTTTTGAGGGGACTTTTGCACCAACGACCTCTTCCCCCGCCCGTTTTGCAATTGTTATTGCTCGTTTTAATGACCTTGTTACCAACAAACTTTTATCTGGCTGTCAAGATTGTTTAAAACGCCACGGCATCGATATTAATCCTCATGGTAGTCAAGTTGATTATGTTTGGGTTCCAGGTAGTTTTGAAGTGGCTTTAGTCGCCCGTAAATTAGCTTTATCCGGCGGCTACGATGCCATAATTTGCTTAGGGGCAATTATCCGAGGACAAACCCCTCACTTCGATTATGTAGCAGCAGAAGCAGCAAAAGGAATTGCGGCGGTGGGTTTTCAAACCGGAGTACCAGTTATTTTTGGTATTTTAACCACAGATACTATGCAGCAAGCTTTAGAAAGGGCTGGCATTAAAAGCAACCTAGGCTGGAGTTATGCTATGGATGCTTTAGAAATGTCTAGTTTAATGCGACAAATTAATGACAAGATGCCAACACCAGTTTATGAAGGGGCAAGAGTTTTAACTGATTCTTCCCAAGGAAGTTTGATGCCCTCAGAAGCAAAAGTTGAAGAAAAATAACCAGGTAATAATTGTAGGTTGGGTTACGGTAACAAAGGTAATTGCCGGATTTCTCCCTAGGTTTATTTACGCCTAACCCAACCTACAACTACTTATTAATATGCTTTTAAATTATTTATTTTGTTTCTAATATTAAGAAATGAAATTCAATTTTTGTTGAGTGGCGATCGCCAAGCATATTCTTAAAAAAAATCGTCTTAAGCAGCGAATCAAGAATAGAAAGTTTCAGTCTAAAGTTTCTCAAATTAAATTAACTAATACCTAAAGTTTGTCTGTATAATTCTTATCATCATCTTCGTCTTACCAATGCAACTCAATATTCCAGAAGTTACTTAAAGGCTAATCAGATGAAGGGAATAACAACATACAGCGTCAAGCAGTTAGTCAGCCAGAATTGCAACTCAAAGGAGAAGGGCAAGGGGGAGCAGCTTCATCAGAAATAGAAAGCAAGATTAATTCTGCTAAAGGTGGTGGACAGCCCTTAGCCCCAGACTTACAAGGGAAGATGGGTGAAGCGATGGGGGCAGATTTTAGTGGGGTGAAAGTACATACTAATCCTGAAGCCGACCAGTTAAATCATTCCCTACAAGCAAAAGCTTTCGCCACAGGGCAAGATGTCTTTTTCCGTCAAGGGGCTTATGCACCTCAGAGTAGGAGTGGGCAGGAGTTGATTGCCCATGAGTTAACCCATGTGGTGCAGCAAGGAGGTGCTGGGGTACAAAAGAAGAGTCAACAGAATAAGGTTAGTAGGAAGGAAGTTTCTACGCCTAAGAGTGAGGTGTTGACTCATCTACAATCTTTGAAAGGTAATGGCAATCATGATCCTGCTATTTATCGTCAGGAAATTGAGAAGTTTAAGAAGGGAAATTCGATAAATAAAGCTGCTGAGAAGTCGCAATCAACTTTAGAGTCAGGAAATGGTGAAGAACAGCAAAATCCTCAACTACAAGCCAAAACAGATAGCAATCATAACAGTGAAAAAACACCAACTCTCATTAGGCATTCTTCCATAGGCTCAGAGCCAATTCAGCGTTACTTTTTAGCTGAAAATCCTAACGACCCTTCAGACTTAGCTCGTATATCTGACGATAGCTCTGCCGCTGTTAAACAACGAGGCTCTGGTAGTCATATGCTCTGGGCTGCACCAGGAAAGGCTCAACACTCGTCAAATCAACTTAAAGCAGTCAAGTCGGCAATCCGATTATTTGAAGACAAGACTGACCTTTTAACAGTCTTCGGTCTAGATGGCAGAGAAAAACGCTTAGTCAGAGTCATACCTCGAAATCTAAGGAACAATACCCAAGGAAATAACATGGTGACTTGGGCTGATTGCGGTAAAGCAGCATGGGATGTCATAGGAGCAAGAAATAGTACTAGAGGAGTCTACAAAGATCCAGCTGGTCAAACCAGACAACGGAAAAGAACCGTTGAGGTTGGAAATGTAGATGCAATTAAGTGGAAAGTATTGGAAGATATGCTTCGAGTTCACGAGCGACAATTAGGAAGGAAGATTCTTGATGAAAGGAAAATCAGTTTTATGAAAAATATAGGAAATGTAGATGGACTTGCTTATTATTTCTTGAAAGTTTATAACTCCTTACCACCTCAGACTAGAGAAAATCTAGACAGGCGTACAGGAATTAATCGCTGGGCAAATCCTTCAGTGGGGCAAGCGTATACTACCTCTACCGGCGGTAGCCTGGTGACAGATAGAAATGGCAATGAAATAGAAGCTTGGAATTTCCATTGGGCGGGTGTTGTCATGAAAAGTGACAATGGACGAGACAACATAACTCTTGAAAACTATGGTACAGCCAATCCTAGGGCGGTAAATACTAACTGGGAATTCCAAATGTACGGTTCAGCTTACCAGAGAGGACAAACATTCCATGAAGAACATAAAGCAACTGGGACTCACGGAACAGCTCCCACAACTTTCGTAGCAGAGTCTAGTGGAAGATGAGGGTGGTGAAAATTAAAATGCAATTGAGAACTTGCATTGTACTAGCAGAGACTATCAGCTTGTTGCTCTTTACTCTAGCATTATCAGGTTGCCAGATGAGTCAAACAAGTACCTCAACTTCAACCACACCAGTAAGCAATATGACTGAATTACCAACTATTTTGAATGGCACTGACATTGATAACAATTTTCTTACAATCTCTGAGGCAATAGACAGAGGAATATATGAAGAGGATGAATTAAAGAAAATCCTACAGGCAAGAACCGAAGGTAAACAAGTGCGTATAATTGGGCAATATACTCAGGTAGATGTGAGAAAACGACCCAAGCCACCACCTCAATATCGTGGTAATGTAGCTGTGGTGTTAGAAGATAGACGCAAAGTCTATCTTTATCCTATGTGGCATCCTGAAGCGAAAAGACCATCTGAGGAAATTGCCCGATATGAAAATCAGCAAGTTATTATAGTCGGTAAAATAGTTCCGCGAGCGCCTGAATCTCCTGAGGCTACTGCAATGATAATCTCACCCTGTTTGCTAACCATTGATTCGATTGAGTTAGCAGACGATGAAAATTAACCAACAACTAATTGCGTTTGCTTTCTTGGGCATCTTGCTAATTATTCCTACATCTGGATGTTGGGCATTGGGAAACAGATTTAAGTTTCATGATGATCCAGATTTAATGGAAGAAGAGATTTCACAGTTTATACCAGTGGGTAGCTCTATCGACCAAGCTAAGAGAATCATGGAGAGTAATGGTTTCAAATGTGAGTATAAGGAGAATCGTACTTTTTCTAAGGCAAGAGATGATCCTGATTTTCCTGGCGGTAAGTATACTACTTATAGAGGAGTAGATTATTTATCTTGTGATCGCAGCAAAATGGTAGCAGTTTTAAGAGAAAGAAGATGGAAAGTTGCAATAGTGCATGACGAGAATAGAGAGGTAACATTTATTTCTGTCAACATAGGCTTGACTGGACTCTAAAAGACAATCTGTGATCATTGTGTAATGGACTCCTTCCAATCTTTATCTCCCCGAATTAAAGAAGTTATACAAAATTCAGTTCCCAATTACTGGCCGGAATTAAAATACATCCTAGAAGGATTTTGTCCAGAATCAATATCTCCTGAAGCCGTATTACCCTTAGCTTCTTGCCAAGCTGTTAAAGGCAACCCCCAAGAGGCCGTGGCTGTTTCTGCTGCCCTAATAACAGCTACAGCTTATGTCGATATTTTGGATAATTTAGAAGAGCAGGAGCAAGTCGATACAGCTAAGGCGAGAAATTATGCTGATGCTTTACACACCGTTTCTTTAGACATACTTACTGGAGAATCTTTCCAGACACCAGTATTCCAAAAAATAAGTCAATACTTTATCGATACTTTTTTAAAATTTACCGCAGGGAGAGATCGGGAATTAGTTGGGGATACGAATACAATAGAAGACTATTGGTTCACTATGGAATTGAAGTTTGCTTCTAGATATTCTACAGCTTGTGCTACTGGAGCAATGGTAGGAACAGAAAATCCTAAGTTGATTCAGGCTTGTAGTGCCTTTGGTTATCATTTGGGACTTGCCCTACAAATCCTGAGAGAAACGAAATCTATTTGGCATCCTAACGGCATAACTGATTTGCAACGGGGAAAAATAACTCTTCCTTTGCTCTACGGTTTGCAATCAGATCATTCCCAACGTGAACAACTTTTATCTCTAGTAACAACTAAGGAAATTGCTACCCATGCAGAGGAAATCAAAGCAATTCTAGACAAAATAGATACCAAAGGTTTCTTAGTTTGGGCAGCTTTAAAAGAAAGGGAACAAGCCTTAGAAGCTATTAAGATTTGCCCTAACTCTGAAGGGAGAGAAATCCTGGAATCTTACTTAAATGGAATGTTTGGGAATATTGATGAATTGCTAGAACATCAGCAACAAGAAACAGCAAAAGAAGAATCAAAACTGTTGTTAGTTGAACCAAGTCCCGAAGCTATCATTATGTACTATGAACAAACTAATACAGAAATCCGACCAGAAAGAGGTAACTGGATGGTGATAAATAAAGGTAATCAAGAAGAAATATTTGCACAACCATTAGGTTATGTACTTCTAGATAATTAATTCACGAAAGATTTATCATTCATGGTTGAACCAGAAAAGCTGCTTTCCTTGGTAGAAAAAAACGCTCAAGACAATCTGCAAGATAGCCGAGACTTGATTCAAATATGCCTCTAAGTTAGCAGGGACAGGACGTGCTTTAGTTTTAAGTAGCCATAGCTGTGAAGAAGTTCCTTTGGATATTTTAGGGAGGAGATTTATCCAAGTTGACTTAGTAGAAAAGGATGCGGCTACTATAGAAACAATTTCTCTAAAGCGTTCCTTGGGCAACCATACTTACACTTTCTACCAAGAAGATTTAACTGACATCATCACTAAGATTGCACCACAAGCAGAAAAAATAGCGGCAGCAGCACCAGAATCCTTCATCCTGTTTACAAGAGTTGGCACAATTACTAATCTCCACACCACTTCATTTTTGGAAACCAAAACCGGAGCCAAAATACAACCTTATTGTTTGCTCCGGAATACTTACCAAAATGCCAGCTTTGATACGACAGGAAATAGAATCTATTTTCCTACGTTACTTCCCTCAATACTTGTCTAACCTTACCTCTGATTCAAAGTGGCGGGAAGGAGTTTGGCAATTTGCGAGGAAACTCGAAGAAGCATTCCTCAATCACCTTGAATCCTTATTAGCCCATAATGGTAAGCTTTATTTATCAGATCAAGTCAAGGTTTGTTGGTTGCGTGTAGATGAATCAAACCAACTGCTAACTCAAGGAGCATGGCAAACTCTTGGTAAATTGAGTTTAGCTGACTATCTGCATCCAGAAGCGAAAGTTATTGAACAGGAGCAGAGGAAATGCTTTGTTAACAAACCCCAAGGAGATTACTGGGGGCGGTTGTCTTTGGTAGAGTCATTAATTTATTATTTTCCTAATTAAGATTACCTCACTCTCAAAGCATTTTTGAAGAGTATAGTTGATTTGATCAAGGTGGAAAAATCGCTTCAGCAGTTTTGTCACCTCAACCAGGCAAAAGCCTTGCTGCAACGATAAATGTTCAATGTTCAAAGTCTTTAGCGCAACGAAAACCAGCTAAAATTTGCCTCACATTTGGATGATACCAGTTGCGGAAACTATTACGTAAAGCCCAAGGGCGAGTTGCCCAACTTCCCCCTTTTAAAACGCGATGTTGCCCATCAAAATAGGTTTGAGAATAACCTGGGTAAGGATAGCCAGTAAAACCTTCATAACCATCAAACCAGGTATTTGTCCACTCCCAAACATTACCCAACAAATCATAACAACCAAACTTACTTTTACCTTGGGGATAAGCATTAACGGGAGTAGTTTCTCCTCTTAAGTTATTGTGATTGCATCTTTGAGGTTGAGGGAAATCTTCACCCCAAGGATAAACAGGCTTTTCTTTTGTATTGGAAGTTCCCATTGCAGCTTTTTCCCACTCTGCTTCTGTAGGTAATCTTTTCCCCAAAAAACGGGCATAGGCATCAGCTTCATACCAACTGATACCACAAACCGTACGAATACTATTTTTTAGCTCATCTGACCAGTATAAAGGTTGCTTAACGGGATTGGTTTGTAACCATTGCCAACCAAGTTTAGACCACCATCGGCAATTTTGATAACCACCTGCGTTGATAAATTCCTGGTATTGACTACAAGTAACCGGGTAAGTATCCATCCAGTAACTATCTAAACAAATTTCCTGGGCAGGGCGTTCGTTATCTTGGGCTTCAATGCAGTTACTTCCCATCATAAACTTCCCTTCAGGAATTTTCACCATTGTAGAAGAAAGATTTTCTCTTTCGGTATCTAAGTTAAGAGAATAATAATTATTACCTCGCAACATTTTCAAAATGAAGATAATAGTTTCATTGTGTTGACATTCATGTTGAATTAACCAATACCAAAGACGTTCCTCTTCTTCTAAAGGAGCTGTGGTTAAGTAAGTTAAAACCTTTTCCCTAACAATATCTAAATAATCCTTAATAACAGCATAACTAGGTAAGTTTTGCCGTTCTACTTTTGGCAAACCATCAGCAGCAAATAATCGTTGATATTGAGGATATAAAGTAGGAAATTTAGCACAACCTGCCAAAATCCAATAAGCTTCAGTATAAGCAATATGTCCTAAATGCCAACCTACTGGACTAAAATCGCCATGTGCCTGTTGACAGAAAGTTTTAGCATCAAGATCAGCAAACAAATCTATGGTTTGCTCACGACATTGTTGTAAAGCTTCGGCGATCGCTTCTCGTTTAGAGTTGATGGATAGTAACTTCAAGATTTTCCTCGACAATAATCAGGCTTTGTTCAGGGCAACTTTTCCAGTTTCCTGCAAATAGGGGTTCAGAAGCAATAATTACCGCATCAGGATAATGAGGATCGTCTTTTAGCCAGTATAAAGAAGGGGCAGGGGAACGGTTTGCGTAGCGAGAAGCAACCAACTTTTTCCCTGTAGAGATAAGCGTATTAGCAGAAAAAAGCACTTTAGGATTACTTGCTAATTGCTTGATTTGATGAAGAGTTTTGTCTAAAGCTGTTTCTAAGCTCATTTCTGGGTTGAGTTGCAAATGATTAATAATTAAAGCGAAAATATGTTCGGAATCAGTATTACCGTCAATCAATTCATAACTATAATCATCTAAACTATTGCGAATATCGCGATACAAACTGTGGCGAAAGTTATGAATAAAACCATTGTGAAGAAAGAGAAGTTTTTCTTGTTCAAAAGGTTGACAATTACTTAAATCTACCGCTAAACCAGCAGTGGCGCTGCGTACATAACCTAAGATACATCCTGACTCCACATAGCGACTAAGCTGGGGTAAGTTAATATCACTCCAAATAGGCAAAATGTTTTTATAGGTAAAAGGGGTAGTATCTTCATCTTTGTGATACCAACCTAAGCCAAAACCATCAGCATTAACTGTTGCTGAGATCATTTCCTGGGGTTTGTAGCTTTGTACAATTAAGGAATGTTCTGGTTTAGAAAGAATTTTTTCTAACTTTAAAGGTGAACCAAGATAGCCTAATATTCGGCACATAGTTTGGGTGATAAGTAATAAGTAAAAGGGTTTTGCTAAAGTATTTACAAGTAAATTGTGCCTGTGATTTTAATTGTCAGGAGGAACTCTAGATTTTAGTTCTTCAATTAAAGTTGGTATTTAATCTTGAACCACATTCCAAACAATATTGAGATTAACATCATCATATTCATGTACTAACCTATTTCGCATTCCATTAATTTCCTGCCAAGCAATAGTTGGTATGCCTTGACGTGTTGTCTCCGAAATACGCCTTGCAGCTTCAGCAATTATTAATAACCGTCGAATTACTGCATCTTGAAGTTGCACATTTTCCATAAATTCTTGTTTGGAGCATTAAGCAGTATACTGAATGATTAGTTCTGCTGATTGCAGCATATCAAGCAGAAACTGAATTTGTCGTTGCATAAATAACCTTAGCAGAAGATAAAATTTCGCGACGACGCAAATAATTACGACTGGCTTCAATTCCCTGTCGGGTGATTAAATCTACTTCTCGCTCAAACAACGTCTTTAATTCAGCTTCCATTTGTTCTAAACCAGAAAAACTAATGTGGGCGTAGGGATGAAATTTGACCATAATATCAATGTCACTATCAGAACGAAAATCCTCTCGTAAGATAGAACCAAATAAAGCAAATTCAGTCACTTGCCAACGCTCACAAAAATCTTTTATTTTCTCCATCGGTAGTTGAATATTATTGAGATTCATCTAATTTTTATACCCAGTATTACAGTATGGATGGGTGATTTGTCCGTTATCTACGATAGCTAATCCCCCGTCTTGCTTACGTTGTTTGTGATCTATAGAAATCGAGTTTCTATGGATAAATCCGTTACAAATTCTACACCGAGGTGCTTTAGATAATGCATCTTTAATGTAAATCTCGCTCTTTTTATTTGTATCAAAATCCTGTTTGTATGAATTATTTTGTTTGATTAATTTAGGCATAGTCAGGTAATTTAAATCTTTTTCTGACAAAATATTATCTATAATATTTTTTATGGTTGTTCCACAGTCTAGACCGATAATCACCTTCCAGAATAAATTAGATATAGGTTTATAACTCTTCTGAACACTTCTTTTTTTTGCCAGTATTTGCTGAACTAGATAATCGTAATTGAGAAGGAAATTTTCAAAGTTATCCCTGACATTAATAAACATATTAAGCTTTTTCTTTTGATCTAACTCTATTATGAGATCCACCATAGATAGAAAAAGCACTGTTCTGTATCTTCCTTCTTTTGAATAGAAATATACAATTGGATGCAAACCTAAAGATGAGGGATGATTGCTACTCAGTTTGTAAGCAACTTTTTTAGTCTTTTCCAACAACTCTATAGTTTTTTCTCCTGTTGTATCATCATTAAGTCCTTTATTCTTGAAGTCTATCTTATTAACTATATTAATAAAATCTAAAATTAGGCATAAAGTTTGGTTAGAATAGGACTTTCCAGCTAGTGGGACATCTAATGTTTTAATTGGAGTTTGTAGCTTAGGTTCAAAAAGTATTCGATTTATTTCTTCTGCTATTTTTTGTATTTGACTCTGGTTTTCTTTGGAAAAAGATGACCAATACTTATGACCTTTACCA
Source organism: uncultured cyanobacterium (assembly GCA_963793425.1). Classification (GTDB taxonomy): domain Bacteria; phylum Cyanobacteriota; class Cyanobacteriia; order Cyanobacteriales; family CAWCAG01; genus CAWCAG01. The sequence continues at coordinate 909,955 of CAWCAG010000007.1, forward strand.
CCTCTAATTATGGCTCGTGCAGCTATACTATTAGGCTTTCTTCTAGATTCAAGAAGTTTTAGCTCTGTTTTATCAATTGGTGCGTGTTGTTGATTGATTTTGAAATATGAGTTTTCAGCTTTGCTAGAATCTCCCTCTACCCATTGAAGCTGAATTGCTAATGCAGCTAGGTTCTTAGCATATTTAATAACTTCTGGTTTGACTTTGTCAGGGTGTCTGTGAGCAAGCCTAAAATCACTATATGAGCCAACTATTTTATTGACCATATTTCTTGTTTTATTAGCGATGTCTTTTTGTTCATCAGGAATTATCCCATCATAAAAATCTTTTGAGGTGTCGCCATCTCCATAATCATCATTTACCCAAGCAGATAGGGAACTTAATCTATGGCTACCATCTATTACAAATAAATAACCGCTTGTACTTCGCCATAAAATAATAGCTGGTATTAAATCACCTTCAATGAAACTTTTTATAAGTTCAGATATTCTTTTTTCATCCCATTCGTTTGTTTCTCTCTGAAAATCTGGCTTCCTAATATTTAAAAAGAAAAATGAATCTGCTTTAATATCTTCAATAGAAATTGTTTCTTTTTTCTTGCCTGGATTGGTATTTTCTTCTACCTCAAAGTCTTCTCTGGGAATTAAAGCATCTAAATTTACTTTGGCCATGATTGTTTTATAAAATATTTAAACTTTAGATAGTCTGTAAGTAACAGCGAATTTGATGGGAGCATCTCAGTCTTACAAAAATACCGAGATTAGGAAAAATAAAAGAGAAAATATTATCGCGTAGAGGCAACCCATCTTCGTTGTTTTAGCCACTGACAAACCCAACTAATTGGGTTGCCCTTAACGGGAATTAAGTACAGGGTAGGCGACCCAAGATAGTCAAACATTAGGTGGAATTTGAGGGTGTAAGCGGGTCGCCTCTAAAAATAATCTTGTTTTTTAAATAAGCGCGTTTTTACAAATATGAGATGCGCCCAATTTAATGTACTTTGATACTCAGCAAATGAATCCAATTAACATCATAGACAATCTAGACAATTTTAATCTGCACTCATTTTTTGGGAAATAACTTCACTTACTAATTGATTCCCCGCAACACTAAGATGAATATGATCACGATAAAGGGATTTTGGAGAATCTGCTTGATTAAATGGGGTCAAAAAATTAATGTATTCAATATTTTGGGACTTAGTAAATTCTAACAACCTTTCTCTGGCTTTAACTTCGTAATCCCTCGGCCCCGACTCTCCTAACTCTCGTAGCAAAGGAGTCATGGCTAAAACAAACCTTGCCCCCTTTTCATTACTAAAACTTTTAATCTTGGCGATCGCCTCTAAATTAAATCCCACGCGATCGCCTCCTTCTTTTTGAATTTCTTTCATGCCAGGAATAGGTTGGGGAGAGATGAAGTAGCGGTTGTAAACTTCAACTAAAGCTAAGGGTGGCTTTTGGTTGGGGTAATTGCGATCGCGCCCTACAGGTAGAGAGGTGGGGGCTGTGGCAAAGAGATCGTCGGTATTAATTAAGAGGATTAAAACTTGGGATTCATAAGTACCCAATTTCTGCACATAAGCTAACTGATTACGTGGCCCCCAAGAATTAGCTGAAGCGTTAAGGACTTCAATTTCTTGGTTTGTAGCAACAGAAGCTAGTTGCTCTCTAATTAAAGCAGAAATAGTCTTCTTTTGGTCAGTCCACCAGCCTCCATTAGCCACAGAATCTCCCAACAGAAGTAATCTTCGAGTATTTTGAGAGGGTTTTGCTGTCACCTCACCACTCCGCATAGAATAATCATTAATCTCAATATAATTGCCCATGCGTCGTAGTTTTTGTTTCGGGGCAAGTAAATAGCCAATTTCTTCATCGGCGATATAAAGAGGAGGATTACCAAAGCCAAACAGTAACCGCAATCCAACTTCAGCGATCGCAACCAAGCAGACACTAATAGCGACAATAATCAGCAAAATTTGCACTTTAACATTTATCATTTATCAAGAAGGTTGTTTGTAAGGCTAATTTTTATAGTTGACAATAATTATAAAAATTAGCTCGGTATAACTCAGCTTGCCCACTGACGTGAGTAAGGATTAAGCATCTCAAAAACAGTTGAGTTAATCAACATTAATGAGTGACTTTAGACTTTGTACGGGCGAGGGGGCATTCGCCCCTAACTTTAAACTTTGTACGGGCGAAGGGCCCTTCGCCCCTTTTAATTATGGCTTCAGCAACAAACGTTTTAGGTAGCGATCTACAGATGTGTTGTACCTCTCCCATGACAGGATTTTATCGGGATGGTACGTGTAACACCGGATCAGGAGATATGGGCGCACATATCGTTTGCGCCCAAGTTACAGAAGAGTTTTTGAAATTTTCCAAAGCCAGGGGCAATGATCTTAGCACTCCTCATCCTGCCTACCAATTTCCTGGGCTTAAACCAGGGGATTGCTGGTGTTTATGTGCTTCCCGTTGGCAAGAAGCCCTTGAAGCTGGTGTTGCCCCGCTAGTAAAATTAGAATCAACCCATGCTTTAGCTTTGGAATATGTGAGTTTAGCAGATTTAAAAGCCCATGCTTTATGAGTAATATTCTGATCAAACAGATTGGAAAATTGAATACCCAAAATAGTTATGCCACAAACGCCTATCAATGCTGAAGAGAAGGTTTTAGCTGATATCTTTTGCAATAAATATGAGTTTCATATTCCAAGCTATCAGCGTCCCTATTCTTGGACAGAGGAACAAGCTGGATATTTATTTAATGATTTACATGACGCTTTTATTTCTCAAAATGAGCAAGAGGAGTATTTCCTAGGAAGTATTGTTCTAATTAAAGAAACTAACTGTCCCAAAGCAGATGTAATTGATGGGCAACAGCGTTTAACCACTTTAACTATTCTATTATCTTGTCTTAGGTCAAAGCTAACAGCAGAAAAACAAGAAAGCATAAGTATTTACTTAATAGAAAAAGGTAACGAATTTACTGGTATAAGACCACAAGCAAGATTAAATTTGAGAAAGAAAGATCAAGAATTTTTTCTTAAATATATTCAAAAAACGAATCTTGAAAATTTCCTTGGACTTGATGTTGCAAACGATAACATCTTCAAAAACGAAGCGCAAACAAATATCCACAAAAACTGTGGGCTTTTTATTCGAGAAATTAATCAACATTTTTCGGCTATAGATGATGTTACGGAGTTCATTAAATTCATCCTGACAAAATGCTATCTTGTGGTCGTATCTTCAGCAAATGAAGCATCAGCATTTCGTATCTTTTCAGTTATGAACAGCCGTGGATTAGACCTGCAAGTATCTGATATTTTGAAAGCTGAAATCACAGGTAAAATTCCTGAGAATGAACAAGATCAGTATACTGAAAAATGGGAAGAAAGCGAAGAGTTATTAGGGAGAGAAAAGTTTAATGAGCTTTTTTCTCACATTCGTATGATTTACACTAAGTCGAAATTAAGCGAATCGATTATTAGTAAATATAGGAAGAAAATCTTGCCTCGTATAGAGTCTAAAGATTTTATGGATAATTATTTTAATAAATATGTAAGTACATTTGATATTGTCAAAAATGTTCAATTTAGTGCTACAGAAAATGCGGAAGAAATAAATGATTATCTTTACTGGTTGAATAAAATAAACTTTTCGGAATGGATTCCGCCAGCAATTCTATTTATAACGAACCAAAATGATTCCCAAAAGGTGTTAGATTTCCTGAAAAAATTAGAACGCCTTACAACATATTTATTTTTAGAAGGCTTTTATAATACAAAAAGAATTCGGCGCTACACTAAAATCATAGAGCAAATCGAAAAAGGGCAATCTTTGGAAGCTTTGCAACTCTCCCAAGAAGAAGAGGAGCAATTTTTTAACCGTCTTAATGGAGATATTTATTTAATGTCTTCAAATAAGAAGAAATATGTCATATTAAGGCTCGATAGAATTAAGGCAGATGGGGCTGCCAATTACCAGCATAAATTACTAACTATTGAGCATATTATGCCTCAAACTGTTAGAGAAGGTAGTGCGTGGGCAGAAATACCAGATGAAGAACATCAAAAATGGGTGCATAAAATTGCTAACCTTGTGCCTTTAAATCGTAGTCGAAATTCTCAAGCAAGTAATTGGGACTTTCACCGAAAGAGAGAAGCTTATTTCAAAGGTGGAAAAAATAAAACGACATACGTTTTAACACAAGAACTCGAAAGTAAAACTGAATGGACGATCAAAACTCTTCATAAACGGCAAAATGAATTGCTAGAAATAATGTGTGAAGAATGGAAGTTACCTTATTGTGAACAATACTAAAAAGTTGGATATGTTTGGGTAGTTATACAAGCGCGGCTGGATTTATTGTGGGTTGTAAAACTGCCAATAATATTCTTGTTACAATTAATCTAAGCTTCAGTCAGGTTAAAATTAAATTGTGTTTAGTAAAGTGTAGAGGCAATGTTAGTGAAAGACCGTGACTATACCCTAATTCTCGATAAAAGCGGGAGTATGTCTGTTAAAACTGAAAACGGCATGACTCGTTGGCAATTGGCAGAAGAATCAACCCTTGCCCTGGCCCGTAAATGTGAAAGATTTGACCCTGATGGTATTAATGTTTATCTATTTTCTAGTCGTTTTAAATACTACGAAAACGTTACTGCTGAAAAGGTTGAAGAAATCTTTTTGGAAAATGATCCAATTGGCACAACCAATCTTGCTGGTGTCCTCAAAGATGCTTTTCAAAATTACTTTCAACGCAAAGCTAACGGGCAAACTAAGCCGAATGGTGAAACAATTTTAGTTGTTACTGATGGTAGCCCCGATAATCTTCGTGCTGTAATCAAAACGATTGTTGATGCTACTCGCAAAATGGAAAAAGATGAAGAGTTAGGGGTTTCTTTTATCCAAGTTGGTAATGATCCGAGTGCAACCAAGTTTCTCAAAGCCCTAGATGATGATCTAGAAGGAGTAGGGGCTAAGTTCGATATTTGCGATACTGTAACTATGGATGATATGGCAGATATGAGTCTAATAGAAGTATTGACTGCGGCAATTGATGACTAGCAGTTTATTAGGGGCGGTAAGGGTGTATGGGTATAGGTGTTGTATGGGGGGTATGTGCGAACCGTTTCCCAAATACACTTAATAACCGGAAACTAAATTGGGTTGCCCATCAACTAGCAACTAGCAACTAGCCATTAGCCAATAAAAAAACCAGCAGTCCCAACTACTGGCAAAAAAAATATTGTCGCTTAATTTTTGGAAATCCAAGCTTTTGCGTTCCCAGGCGCAGGCTAGTAAGATTTCTTAATATTTATTGTAACAGAAAGTACAGATTTTCCTAATTAGCTTAAATCATCTTTCTAGCGATCCTCTTTTAGATAGCTAATCGCTGCTTGCGGATGACCCCAGATAATGCGTTCTTGTTTATAAATAGCCATTCCTGGTTTTGCACCTTTGGGCTTATAAACATTTTTCGGTTCAGTATAGACTACAGGGGCAGAATCACTATTCCGGGCGCGGCTATAATAAGTGGCTAAGTTGGCGGTGAATTGTAAATCAGCTTCTTCAGCAACAGCACCGGGTTCTAAGCGTAACAAAACATGACTGCCGGGTATTTCTTGAGTATGGAACCACAAATCATAATCTCCAGCCGTACGGAAGGTTAAGATGTCATTTTGGCGGTTGTTGCGTCCGATTAAAATTTCATAACTACTAGGAGAAACATAGCGGTAGGGTTGAGAATCATCTTTACTGCTGCTGCTATATTGTTTAGAAGCAAGGTATTTTTGTTCAATGAGTTCTTCACGAATCTCCTCTAAAGTTTTCAAGTCTTGAGGATGAGTATATTTAGCTGATTGTTTGAGGGAATCTTCGATTTGTTCTAGGTAAGCAATTTCCCCTTTCACTTCCTTTAATAAAGGTTCAACTGCTTGGCGGGTACGTTTTAGTTTTTGGTGACGTTTATACAAAGCTTGGGCATTTTGTACAGCATTTTTTTCGGGATTAAACGCAATCTTCACAGGCTTTCCCGTCTCAAAGTCAGTCAATTCCATCATCTTCATTCCCGGTTGCCATTGCTGAAGATGTGCCATAACCAAATCAGCTTGGTAGCGATATCGATCTGCTTCGTCAGATTGTCCTAATCGTTGTTGAAAAGTTTGGGCTTTTTGGCGTAACTTCTTTAAAAGATTAGTGATCTTTTGAGTTAGTTGGTGGTGCAACTGCCGGAAAACTTGTTGGTTAAGTGCGTCGGTATAATAGCGATTTAGTAAAGTTTGGACATCTTTGCTTAGTTTGATTATATTCCAACCTAAAACTGTATAACCATCTTCTGTCCAACCCGGTTCAAACTGTTCCTTTTCCAGAATAATTAACCATCGCTGCCAAAATTGAAACAGAGTTTGCCAATCTGAAACCTGTAAACTTTGATTAGATTGTTGAGGATCTAAACCCGCAACTTGAATTATTGATTGGGCAATGCGGGGGCTTAAACCGCGATAACTCTTCATTAACTGGCTTTTAAGAGTTCCTGGCACTAAGTTAACCCTTTCTTGCCAAGAAATTTGAGATTCTTCCAAGCTAGGAAAAGTACCTGTTAAAGCTGGGGGAAATTCGTAAGGCTGTCCCGTTTGGATAGTACGAACACTAGATTGTTGTTGGCTAACTTGATGGGCGACAGTAACAATTGAATTTTTAGCATCGGTGAGGATAACATTACTATACTTACCAATAATTTCTACATAAAGATGCCAAAGAGGTTCTTCCCCTGGGCGTTTCGCAAATTGCAAATCTAAAACTCTCTCCCAAGGGGCAATAACTTCGATTTTCGTTAAAGCAAATCCTCCTAATTGGTGACGTAGTTGATCACTAAAAGTAAAAGTATCAGGAGTTCGAGGGGGAGGATCACCAAGACAAACTCTCGCCCCTTGAGGATGCCAACAAATAGTTAACCACCCCCTACCTTCTAAGGTACGCAAAGCCACAGCAATAGTATAGCGATCGCGCTGATAAACCTGTTCTAAACGGGCAGGAAGCCAATGGTGACGCAATTCCGCACAAGCAGCAATAAGAGTAGTAAAGTCAACAGGTTGCATTTTTAAACCAGATCCGGTTTGGTGGCACAGTTTATTTGTGATGGCAGGGAGTAGGGAGTAGGGAGCAGGCAACAGGGTTTGACAACTTTTTTTCAATTGCTTCAATGCCCAAAAACAGCAAAAAAAACTAGAATTAGTAGTTGTTTTGGCAGTAAAGGGGATTTATCTCCTTAGAATGGGAGATAGATCGATTTAATTCTCTCTAAACGGCTTAGTCCTTGTTCCCTATGGATATTCAACTAATCAACATCGGCTTTGGTAACATAGTCTCGGCTAATAGGGTGGTGGCCATAGTCAGCCCTGAATCTGCCCCAATTAAGCGTATCATTACAGATGCACGGGAGCGCGGACAACTGATTGATGCTACCTATGGTCGTCGTACTCGTGCTGTAATTATGACAGACTCTAGTCATGTTATCCTTTCGGCTATACAGCCGGAAACAGTGGCTAACCGCTTTGTACATCACAAAGACTCAGACAATAGCAACAATTAATTCAAATAAAAAAGATCGTGGAACCAGGCAAATTAATACTGTTAACAGGCCCTAGCGGTGTAGGAAAAGGAACTTTAGTGCGATCGCTGAGGTTAAGTTTCCCCGAACTTTATCTTTCTGTTTCTACTACTACTCGTTCTCCTCGTTCAGGGGAAGTTGAGGGACAGCACTATTATTTTGTCACTAAAGAGCAATTTCAGTCCATGATTAAGGGAGGGGAGCTATTAGAATGGGCAGAATATGCCGGAAATTTCTATGGAACCCCTCGTTCTTCAGTAGAGAAACAACTCAAGGTTGGGAATTCCGTAATTTTAGAAATTGAGTTAATCGGGGCCAGGAAAATTAAAGAAATTTTTCCTCAAGCTCTGCGTATTTTCATTTTACCCCCTTCGGTTGAAGAATTAGAGGCTCGTTTAAGAGGTCGAGGTAAAGATTCTGAAGAGGTAATAAATAAGCGCTTGCAAAGGGCAGTTGAAGAAATTGCCGCCGCAGATGAGTTTGCTTATCAAGTTGTTAATGATGATTTTCAAGCAGCTTTAGCAGATATCGAACAGATTGTTTTTGCTCATTTCTAATTGCTAGTTGCTAGTTGCTAATAGCTAATTGCTAATAGTTTCCTCACGGGGGCAGCGAAGCGATCGCACAAGGAAAGTTATACGACATGACTGGCACTTACAAGGAGTATAGTTACCTCATAAATTTGCTAGCCGAAAGCAATATCGAGTTATTAGAAGAGGTAGAGAAAGTTATCGATAGCTTTCCAAAAGGTGTTGATGATTTTATTCATAGGCAGTGGATAACCAATGCTATAGATTGTGGATCTCTTGAATCGGTGAAATGGGTTCTTTCTAAGGATGTAGATTTGTCCTTCCGTGATGACGAGGGCTACACACCAATTTTAAGCGCCATAGAGCGTGAGCTGCCTGACAAATATGAAATCATACAGCTCCTAATTGACTGTGGCGCACCAATTAATAAGAAAGGAATAAATGATTGGACTCCCCTACATATGGCAGCAGCTAGAGAGGATATTGAGGCATTAAGAATACTAGTTAAAAATGCGGCAGCTCTAACAATAAGGACTGAAATAGACGATTACGCAACGCCATTAGAGGAAGCAATAATTCTAAAAAAACAAAAATCCGCAGAGTACTTGCAAAGTATGGATACCATTCTGTTTCATGCTCGTTTAGTTGAGCATCAAATTATTATTGAGGAAGACAACTTTGAGGAAAGCGCAATTACCTAAGTTACCTATTTTTTAGTTGCAACTCCTTTGTATGTATAACCAGCACATTCAGGAGAATTTTTTTCAAGAAATTCTTCTACTTGAACTTTATCAAAATGCTTTTCTACTGATAGCTTGATATTGCGGTTGAGATTGCAGCCATCGGCAATGATTTTTTGCAAGGGATTGAGCCGATTTTGCCAGACTTGAACTTCTTCTTTATTGCTCAATCCGTGTTCAATAAAGAAGAAGTTTCCTCCTGGTTTCAGGACACGATAAATCTCTTTTAAAGCTTTGTCTATATTAACAATACTGCATAACGTCCAAGTACTTACAACACTATCAAAACTATTGTTTTCCATCGGTAAAGATTCACCATTCAGGACACGATGTTCCACTTTTAAAGAAGAAGCTTGGATACGTTTTTGGGCTAGCTTATTCATGCCGGAATTAGCATCAATAGTAGTAATCTTCTCTATGTTGTCGGGATAATAAGGAAGATTCAAACCAGTTCCAAAGCCAATTTCTAAAACTTTCCCTCGCACATCAGCTAAAAGTTCTTGGCGATATGTAGCTAATTCTTGGTCAGACATAACTACATCCAACAAACGAGGAAAAACTACTTTTGAATAAAACCCCATAGTTAATTATCTATCACTTATTATTTATTACTTACCCAACTTTCCCCTAACCAAATCCTGAACCTTCTTACCATCAGCTTTCCCTTTAACCTGGGGCATAATCTTACCCATCACTTTGCCCATATCTTTCATCGAAGTAGCTTTAATCTCAGCGATCGCACTATCAATAATCTCGCTTAATTCGCCCTCAGAAAGTTGCTGAGGTAAATAAGTTTCAATAATTGCCAATTCTTGTGCTTCCAAATCGGCAAGATCCTGTCTTCCTGCTTGAGTATACTGTTCAATGGAATCCCGACGTTGTTTCGCTTGTTGGGCTAAAAGTTCTAATTCTTGGGTTTCGTTGAGGCTATCTTGCCCTTGGGGACGCAAGCTAACTTCTTTGTCTAACAAGGCTTTTTTAATGCTACGTACCGTTTGCAAGCGAATTTTATTCTTCGCCTTCATAGCCGTTTTAATATCTTCACCAATACGATCTTTCAAACTCATAAATTTTCAAAAATCCCCATGATTCTTCACTCCTCTAAATCCTAGCTTATATCACCGGACTGTAACTCATTGAAAAACTTTCGGTAGAGCAAGGCAGTGGGCAACAGGAGTAATAACTAGTAACTGATATTATTGATAAATGTTCAATGATAAATGATAAATGAAAATGCGTATTCTCATCATGGGTGGAACCCGGTTTATCGGAGTCTACTTAACAAAAATTTTAGTAGAACAAGGTCACGAGGTGGTTTTATTTAACCGGGGGAATAAACTTGCACCCATTGAGGGAATACAACAAATCCATGGCGATCGCAAAGATCCTCAACAGTTAAAAGATAAGTTAGCTGGGGAAAATTTTGAGGCTATTTTTGATAATAATGGTCGTGAATTGAGTGATACCCAACCTTTAGTTGATTTATTCAAAGACAAAGTTGAACATTTTGTTTATGTAAGTTCAGCAGGCGTTTATCAAAAATCTGACCAAATGCCCCATATAGAAGGGGATGCTGTTGATCCTAACAGTCGCCATAAAGGGAAACATCACACCGAAGCTTATTTAAAAGAAGCCGCCATACCTTGGACTTCTATTCGCCCAGTTTATATTTACGGACCACAAAATTATAATCCCGTAGAAAGTTGGTTTTTCCATCGTCTTGTCCGCGATCGCCCCATACCCATTCCCGGCAACGGTATGCACATTACCCAATTAGGCCATGTTGCCGATTTAGCTAAAGCGATGGCTTCTGTGTTAGGAAATGAAAAAGGTATTGGGCAAATTTATAATATCTCCGGCGATCGCTATGTTACTTTTGATGGTTTAGCCAAAAGTTGTGCTGAAGCGGCAGGTAAATCCCCTCAAGATGTTAAATTAGTCCATTACAACCCCAAAGACTTTGACTTTGGTAAGCGTAAAGCTTTCCCCCTGCGGTTGCAGCATTTTTTCGCTGCGATTGACAAAGGGAAAACGGAGTTAGCTTGGCAACCAGAATTTGATTTAGTTTCTGGGTTAAAAGATTCCTTCGTTAATGATTTTCAAGCAAATAATCAAGGCAAAGCAGAAGTGGATTTTTCCACTGATGATGAGATATTGTAACCAAAAATTCAGTGTATACAACTCAACACCGATTTGCTATGATGCTTCGCACCAGCAACTAAGCTAAGACGCATTTAAACTGGGATTTTTGGCTTTAACTAAATTTCTTCCCAATGTCTTTACTGCTCCCTACTCTCTACTCCCTACTCCCCTACCCTAGCAAAACAATCTAAATACCTGACAGCTTAATAGAGATAACCCTCAAGCAAAAAATCTGGCTCTATCTGAGTCAAACTGATTTTTTTGAGCAATAAAGCTTCTCCCATCTCCGTAAAACCAAGAGAAGCTACAGGAGAAGGTGCATCCTTACCACCAATAATTTTAGGAGCAATAAAAGCCATCACCTTTTGAACAGCGCCATCTGCGATCGCCTTTGCGGCCAAAACGCCACCACATTCCCAAATCACACTGCACATTCCTCGCCTATATAAGTTTTCCATAACTAGCCCCGGAGTTAAAGTAGCAAACTTAACTACTTCTACTCCTTGTGTTTCTAATAATTCCTCCGTCTCCAAAACCGCCCCTTCTTCTGTAAATACCAAAGTTGCTGCCTCTGCTTGATTCCACAAATGAGCTGATTTTGGTAAATTTAAACGGCGACTCATCACCACTCGTACAGGGTTATGTTCACTAAGTCCATGGGTGGTTAAATGGGGATTATCGCGACGTACCGTATTCCCCCCAACAATAACCGCATCACAAGCACCCCTTAATTGGTGTACTCGCTGGCGGGCAGCTTTGCTAGTTACCCAACTACTATGACCTGTATTGGTAGCAATTTTTCCATCTAAGGTCATAGCATATTTCAAAATCCCAAAGGGACGTTGGTGCAAAATACGATGAATAAAAGCTTCGTTAATCTGGCGACAAGCTTCCTCTTCCACCCCAATAATCACTTCGATACCAGCATTTCTTAGGGTTTTAATTCCTTCTCCAGAAACGCGGGGATCAGGGTCAATAATGCCTACTACTACCTTAGCTACTCCCGCTTTGATTAATGCTTGAGAACAAGGAGGAGTACGACCATAATGATTGCAAGGTTCAAGGTTAACATACACTGTAGCTCCCTGTGTCTGTTCTCCTGCTTCTCCCAAAGCAAAAACCTCTGCATGGGGTTGACCAGCACCAGGATGAAAACCAGTTCCTACCACCTTACCATTCTTGACCACAACCGCACCAACTAAAGGATTAGGAGAGGTCTTTCCTGAAGCACACAGAGCAAGCTTAAGGCACTTGTGCATCATCACTTGGTCATCGGTCATTTATAGCAAATCCTGTTGAGTCGTATGACTTGTCTGTTAGGGTAGGGAGCAGGGTTTGAAAACTTTATTCGGTCGATTTTATAAAAGTACTTTATGAACCGGATTTGGTATGATACCTAACGGCAACGGCAAGCCGTACATTGATTATTGATCATTGTTCAAACGCTTCTATTTGCTGCCACCAGCGATTAAGAGGCCAGTAAACAATTGGACCCCAAAGACTGCTGAGAGTTGCTGATAGTAGCACAAATCTTTGGTGGGTTACCCAGATTTTCTCTAGGCTGACAAAGCCATACAAACTATATTGAATAGCGGTTATGGTTTCTGCGATTCCACCCATAGCAAAAACGATTAAAGCAATGGAAATAAAATCTTCTTGTATGTACCTTTGTTTTTGTAAGCGAGCAGTAAGGAAACCGACTAAAGTAAGAGAAATAACATGGGAAGGATAGGAAGAAGTTAAACCGTCTTGAATTGCTCCTAAAGCAAGACCAGCGATGGCCCCTTGAAAAGGAGTACGTTTAACGCTCCAAGCTACTACCCAAATTAGCAGCCATTGCGGACCAATGTTTTGTAGTTGCATCCCTGGTAAGCGAGTTAAGGAAAACATCGCACAGAGAAGCACTGAACCGACAATTACTAACCAGTTAAGGGTAGAACGGAAACGGGGTGATAATTCAGAAACCTTAATCACGACAGGAGGTTCTTTGGTGGAGTTTATTTTACTGTTATTGGCAACAAAAACCTAAGATTTGGGTTGAAAAGGGTGAATGACCAACCACTCTAACTGACCCATCGGTGCTGATAGCTTGACTGTCGCTTGGGGAGCAGGACCACTTTCTGTATCAATAGATTCTATAGTGCCAATGGGTATGCCTGCTGGCAAAACGCGGCTAACGGGAGAAGTGGTTACCACATCACCTTTACGAATGTCTGGTACTTTTTCAAAAAAGTGCATTAAAGCTCTATCTGTACCAGAGCCTTTCATTGCCCCCATGTCACGGGTACGGCTAACGGTTACACCAATTTTACTGGTAGGATCACTAATGAGTAATACTCTGCTGGTATGGGGAGTAACAGTGGTAACTCTACCGACAAGTCCACCAATACCAACCACTACATAGCCAACTTTTACGCCATCCTTACTGCCCCTAGCTAAGGTGACTTGATGCCACCAATGATCGGCACTACGCCCGACAACAGGAGCAACAATACTTTCTCCGTCTTGTTTTTCAACGTAACCTAGTAGTTGTTTGAATTTTTCGTTTTGGACTTCTAACTCAGCTACTTCTTGATTGAGCTGCTGAATTTTAGCGCTAGTAAGTTGCTCTTCTTGAGTGGGGCCATTCCGAAAAGGTCGGACAGCAGAACTATAAAATTCTGTAATTAGCCCTCCTTGGGTTTGACGAATTACCCAAGCTGTGCTAATCACTAGCCCAGTTAAGAGAGTTCGAGTACCGTATTTGCGCCAGATACGACGCGAGGAAAACATAGGTTTATATTTTGGTTGATTATGGTTTGCTATTTATTACTAGTCAATAGTTAATCAGCTTAACCATTGACTAGTTCCCCATGCAGAGCTACATACCACGGGAACGCCCACTAAAGACTCGTTCTAGTTGCTTGAAGTTTTCCAGAACTCGACCTGTTCCTAAAACTACACAGCTAAGGGGATCTGCGGCTACGTGAGTGACAATGCCTGTTTCGTGGCTGATCAGGGTATCTAGCCCCCTTAATAATGCCCCGCCTCCAGCTAACATGATGCCTCTGTCAATAATATCTGCTGCTAATTCCGGAGGTGTACGCTCTAGAGTACGCTTGACGGCATCAACAATTACAGAAAGAGGTTCTGACATACTTTCACGAATTTCTGCCCCTTTGATGGTGACAGTACGAGGTAAGCCAGAAAGTAGATGTAGTCCTCTAACTTCCATGGTTGGTTCATCATCTGCGGTAGGATAAGCCGAACCTACCTTGATCTTGATTTCTTCTGAAGTGCGTTCTCCAATGACTAAGTTATGCACTTTTTTCATGTATTGGGTAATGGAGTCACTTAACTCATCCCCGGCAACTCTTACTGATTCGCTTAATACTGTTCCTTGTAGACTTAATACAGCTACTTCAGTTGTACCACCACCGATGTCAATAATCATGTTACCAGTTGGTTCAGCTACCGGAAGCCCAGCACCAATAGCTGCGGCTACAGGTTCGTCTATTAAATAAACTGTACTAGCTCCGGCTTGCTCTGCTGCGTCCATAACAGCTCGACGTTCCACTCCGGTTACGCCGCTGGGAATGCCAATAACGATACGGGGAGAAACTAAAGCTCTACCTCCGTGTACTTGACGAATAAAGTGCTTGAGCATTAGCTCAGCAGTATCAAAATCCGCAATAACACCATCTCGCAAAGGTCGAACCGCAATTACGTTTCCGGGAGTTCTACCCAGCATTTTCTTGGCATCTTCCCCTACAGCTAATGGTATTTTTTCGTCTTGGTCTATGGCCACAACAGAGGGTTCTTGGAGAACTATACCTTTGCCAGAAACATAAACTAACGTATTAGCTGTACCAAGGTCGATACCCATGTCCCTAGACAGGGAAAAGCGACTAAAAAAACCCACTAGCTTCTACGCCTCCAAAATCAAATCTGTTGTGTGTAACTGAAAATGTAACCAAACTGCAATCGAGGAGGATTCTATTATGTTTTCTTTCCTGCGTCTAGTGCAATATGACATTTTATGGTTAAAAATTTCTGATAACACGTTGTCTAAAGAACAGTTCAAGGCTTTGTAAGTAGCTTCCGGAGAAAGCTAGACTTGAAGTAAGAATTTCCTAAAATTGTTTTTTTAGGAGTTAATATATTAGAGTACTTGTGTACTATATTTTAAGGTAATCTCATGAATATTAATGTTGTCAATTTAGTGGGACACGCTGGTACAGATCCAGATGTCAAGTATTTTGAGTCTGGAAGTGTGGTTTGTAATTTAACTTTGGCTGTCCGACGCAGAAGCAAAAATGATGACAAACCAGATTGGTTTAATCTGGAAATTTGGGGACGAACCGCAGAAATAGCAGGTAATTACGTTCGCAAAGGCAGTTTAATTGGTATTCAAGGTAACTTGAAAATCGAAACCTGGAGCGATCGCAGTACCGGTGCTTCTCGTTCTAAACCTGTGATCAAGGTAGAACGCCTAGATTTGTTAGGATCTAAGCGGGATAATGACCCCGGTATGGTAGATAACTATGGGGGAAATTCCGAGTTTTAGTAAGTTATTTGCAAAGTGACGTTGGCTTGTACTTTTTGTTCCCCGCCAATTATTGGGGAACTTGATCTCGTTTCAAATTGATTAGCATTCGTCAACTGAATAGGCTGCGGTGGAGAAATTACTGCTCCATCAAGGACAATATTAACAATGTCTTGGCGGGTCAAGTTTAACACGGCTAGAACTGTATCTGCTTGTTTTTGTGCGTCCTCAGTTGCTTCTCTCAAAGCGTCTTGCTTAGCGGCGCTTATAGCACTGTCTGAGGCAATAAAGTTGATACCATCTATGCGAGTTGCTCCCACATTTACTGTAGCATCGATTAAATCTCCTGTTTGTTCTGTTGGTAAGCGGAAACTAACTATATTCGTGCCGATGTAGCCAGTTAAATTTCTTTGTTCGTTGTTGTAGCTATATTCGGGGCGCAGGCTAACACCTGTAGTTTCTAGTTTTTCCACACCCCGCGATTCCAATAAATTCACCACCGCAGTTGTTCTTTCAGCAACTTCTTTTTGTACTTGGGTAGCAGTTTTTCCTTTAACTTCCACTCCTAAACGTACTTGAGTTATGGTGGTGGGAATCTCAACTTCTCCTTGACCTGTTACGGTTAAAGTACGCATAATTTCTTGGGCCATAACTGGGTTGATACCTATTAAACTAAAGAAGCTTATAGCAAGGGCTAAAGTTTTTGATACTGTAGTTAAACAAATATTATTAATCATTTAGAAAGCTCCGAGAAAAAACTTATCTAATTGCTAGTTGCCTAAAACTCAGACTTGGTGAGAATACTTCATTAATTAACTCTTAAGATAACTGAATCATTGATCATTGCTTATATGCAGCCTTGAACAGAAATAATACCTGTAGGCATAATCGCTCCACAAAGATTAGCGTTGAAAAGGTTAGCTGTTTTGATTTTTTTAGCTCCTTTCAATTTAGCATTCATCAAACTAGCATTAATTAATTTAGCATCGCTTAAATCGGCTTCTTCAAGATTAGCTTGGTTAAGATTTATGCTGTTTAAATTAGCTTCTGTTAAATCAGCACCTTTTAAGTTTGCACTGCTCAAGTTTGCACCACTCAAATCCGCTTCTGTTAAGTCAGCACCTTTTAAGTTTGCTTTTCTGAGATTAGCCCCACTCAAGTCAATTTTTTTTAGTTTACAGTTAGGACAATCCATCGCTTTGGCTATATTAGCGTCTTTTTGTGGATCATCAGTTTTGTTTCTTTCTTTAGGGTCGCTACAAGCTGTAATGCTAGTTAGCAAGAAGAGAACGACAACAATTTTGAAATTCATTTTATTGTTTATTATAAGAATAATAGGAGCAAAATGAACTATCGGGTTTAAATGGCGATTTCAAAACTATCTCTATGATGAAAATCAGCTTCTTTACTAAGATGCTTCAAAGCCCAGTAATTTATTTCACTATTTCGGGACTCGGTTACAGTGGCGATCGCAACTTCTATTTTTTGATTTTCACTAATAATTTCACTAAGAGCCAATTCTAAGTACAAGTTGAGAGATTCTGCATCTTGATTAATCCGAAAAGGTAAGGAAGTAAAAGCTGTTTCTTCTTTCATTCCTTGGCGATAACTAGCAAAGTGATAAATATTCCAATCACCATCGAGAGAAAGATTAAATTCCCAATATTGAGGAGAATCTGGCATCGCCAGAAAAAACTCAAAGCAAGTAGTTTGCCAAAGTTCATGTTGGCGAGTTGCTTGGCTTTTTGGTTCAGTAATTACTAGTTCTGTTAAATTACCAGTGAGGGTATATTTAATGCTTAAATCGCCTTGGTTGCGGATAATTTCCCCTGAAATATTAATATTGAGTTCGGAGTTAAAAGGTTGTAGAGAAAAACTTTGTCTCCTCATTTCAAGTCCTTGATAATACTTTGAATAGCATCAGCTTGAGATTCTATACTTTCTGTCAGCTTAAATTGAACTAATGCCCTAGCAAGATTGTGTTCAGGATATTTAGCTTTAAAGTAAATATCTCCAGCAAGATAATCACTAAAGAATCTTAACCCCAGCTCAAAAGTAATTAAACGAATAGCCTCATAAATATATTCATAGTCATTGTCATTAAGAAAACCTTTAGCTAAAGTAAAATAGCCTTGCAAAATAGCTTGACAAATATCTATTTCAAAACGAACTTCTTGCCAACTTTGGGTTTCTTCTCCAGAAGGATTACATCCTGAACGCAAACAGTCACCAATATCGTAATGAACTAAACCTGGTTTGACAGTATCAAGGTCAATAATAGAAATAGCTTGTTGTTTAGTTCTATCAAATATAACGTTGTTAACCTTCGGATCACCATGAATCGGACGTAAAGGTAATTTTCCCTGTTGCTTTGCTGTTTCTAAAACATTTATTAATTCTTGGCGATCACTAATAAATCTTAAGCCATATTTCACCTCAGCAGAAGCAGGAATTTTTACCTTTTCTAATACCTGCTCGTATTGTTGAAGATACAAAGGAGTAATATGAAACCCTGGTAAAGTATCAGCTAAATTCTCTGTTGGTAAGTCGCTGAGAAAGTCATGAAACCTGCCCAAGGCGTAACCCACTTCCTGAGCTAAATTAGTATTTTTGATGGTATCAAAAGATTCACCCTGAATAAAACTAAGTCCTCGCCAGAAATTCCCCTCTGAGTCAACATAACTATCTTGACTATTTTGAGTTAATTGTACTTTCGGTACTTCCCAACGTCTTTCCAACTTCAGATGGTTTGATTGAAGATGTTGACTAATATATTCTGTACAGATGCGGAGATTTTGCATCACTAATTTCGGTTGGCGAAACACCTTGATGTTAATACGTTGCAGAATAAAGTTTTCTTCTGGAATATCGAGAGTAACAAGAAAAGTATCATTGACATTACCACTACCCCAAGCTTGAATACCTTTAACCTTTCCTTTTGTTGAAAATTGGTTAGCGATCTTGATAATATTGACTAAGTTTTTGCTCTTTTTCACTTTAAAGATTTGGCTAGGAAAGCACCGTTCAAATTATACCGGGGACTATTGCTCGTTTGTAGGAAGATATAGCCTCCTCGTAGCGTCCCCACTCTAACCCCGAATCTGAACAGGCATAACTAAATGAGTCATCTTTACCCCACCTAAAGGGGTTAAAATTACCGGACTATCTGATGTATTCATTTGCATAGTAATTTCTGTGGCGTTGAGTACTTTCAAAGAATCCAAAACGTACTTAACATTAAAAGCAACCTCAATACTCTCCCCGGAAATTTGTGCTGGCATGGACTCTTTCGCACTCCCTACATCTTGGGCGTCCACAGAAAGGGAGAGTTGCTGTGCCTCGCTGTCTAAGGTGAATTTAACAATACTATTTTTTTGCTCTGCTAATACTGCCACTAATTCTAAACTGCTTAACAATCTTTTGCGTTCTACGGTTAAAGCGATCGCGAATTGTGATGGTAGTAATTGTTCATAAGCGGGGTATTGTCCATCTAATTTACGACTAGTTAAGCGTTGTTCCCCTAATTCAAAAATAACTTGTCCTTCATCATCATAGAGTGCTACCGGCTCTTTACTTTGGCGAGTTGCCAGAATCCTTTCTAATTCTCTTAAAGCCCTGGCAGGAATAGTCACAGCGAATTCTTCAATATTATTTTTAATGGGAGTAGTTTCTTCACCTTCTCCCCCCACTTCCGTACTAGTTTCTACCACTGCCAAACGATGACCATCGGTAGCAGCAAATTCTAGGCTATCTTGTTGTAAACCTAAATGAATACCCGTTAATATCTGCTTGGTTTCATCGGTACTAGCGGCAAAAATACTACCCCGCAAACCTTCCACTAAAGCATTTCCTGGTAAATGCAGGGCTTGCCCTTCTTCAATAACCGGTAAATCAGGAAACTCCTCTGCCCCCATACCCCTAACCTGATAACGCCCTGAAGCTGAAGTTAAGGTAACTAATGCTCCTTCGTTTTCTTCATCACCTTCTTCATATAACAAGGTGATTTCTCCTTCTGGAAGCCGAGAAATTATATCATTCAATAGCTTAGCGGGTAGAGTGATAGTACTACCTTCAATTACTTGGGCAGGAAAACTGGTTTGAATGCCAAGACTCAAATCAAAAGCAGTAAGACTAACTCTCTGGCTTTTTTCATCGGCAACGAGTAAAACATTACCAAGGACAGGATGGGTAGGGCGAGAAGGCACAGCACGGCTGATTAAAGAAAGATTGGTGCTGAGATCGCTTTGAGAGCAAACAAGTTTCATGGAGAGACAGGAGTTGGTTTAGGAATGTTATTTTACTATCTTTCCTCGGACTTATTAATTTTGTCTTCAAAAATATGAACTAAGTCCGGGAGTTGATAATTGCTCAACACTACTATTCCGCATTTTCAGTTGGAACAATCAAAGCCAGGATGGTGCGTTAAGCGCTGAATCAGTAGTTTAGTGGGCTTACTATCATTTTTATGCAGCGCCAACACACCCTACAATATATGTGATCGCACGACACAAATACAGTTATACCAGAAGTAGGACAGGTTATTTGTGAGGTTAGAGGAACAAGAATTGATAGAAATGACTTGACTCATAACAAACCTTTTGTTAGTGTAAGCAAAGTTATTAAAATATTGCCAAATAATGTTTTCCAGCTACCAGCATTTTTACTTTTGGTTTAAATTGGTTCGCCGCGAGTGAATCTAGCTTAGTCTGGAATCTCCCGGTGGACTGTAGAACTGAAACTACAGTCTTTTTTATTGCTCAACAATTGCTAAATCCCATGAGTTTCTACTTTTATCACTTTCACTTTTTTTGGACTAGAGAAAGTTCCGGGTAGATAGCCTCATGCCATTATTTTATCAAGCCTGGAACTAAATCAAGTTCCGGGCTTTTTTCTGATCCTACCGCTATAAATTCAAGGAATAATTGCTTCATGTTGAATGCCAAACTCGCTCTCAAATCACAATTCCAACCCACCAGTCTCATCAACATATCGGATCAAGTTACTATCGGTGGTTCGGAAATTGTCATTATTGGTGGCCCCTGTGCTGTAGAAAATTTAGAGCAAATGGAGACAGTTGCGGAAAAATTGATACCAGATTCAGTACAAGCTTTACGGGGTGGAGTATATAAACCCCGTACTTCTCCCTACTCTTTCCAAGGATTAGGACAAGAAGGATTAGATATTTTCGCTGCTATTAAAAACCGCTGGAATATATCTATTGTTTCCGAAGTTATGGCTGTCAGTCAAATTGAAGAGATGAGCGCTTGTGTGGATATGTTTCAAGTTGGTAGCCGTAATATGCAAAACTTCGATTTGTTGAAAGCTTTAGGGCAAGCCGGGAAGCCAGTATTGCTGAAACGAGGTTTGGCTGCCACCCTCGAAGAATTTATTTTCGCAGCAGAATACATTCTAAGTCACGGTAACCCCCAAGTTGTTTTTTGCGAAAGAGGTATCCGCAGCTTTGATAATTACACTCGCAATGTTTTAGATTTAGGTACGGTAGCAGCTTTGAAACAGTTAACTCACTTACCTGTAATTGTTGATCCTTCCCATGCTGCTGGGAGAAGGGAATTAATTGCTCCTTTGGCTAAGGCTGCGATCGCCTGTGGTGCTGATGGTTTGATTGTTGAATGTCACCCCAACCCTACTGAGTCTGTTTCTGATGCTAGCCAAGCTCTTGCTTTAGAAGAGATGGTGAGTCTGGTTGATGCTCTCAAACCTGTTGCCACAGCAGTAGGGCGTACCATAGCAACTTCACCACGTAGTCGTGAACTTTCTTTAGTTTAATTTTCGGGTTGGCAGCTTCCTCTATGCAACATTCAGCCTCTGCCAACCTTGATTAAGTTTCTTCGTCTGTTTCGATTTTTTTCCCAGGAGAAGCATTATAGATAGCGTCTAACTGTTCTCTAGCATCATCAACATTGACAGAACGCATAACCAAAAGCGGCTCATTGATTGGCTGCCCTGTTTCATCCAACAATTCTGGATGAGGAACAGTTCTAGTAGTTCTGCTTCCAGAATTAGTAAAATTATTGTTAGTGCCGGAATTGGGCTTATAAGTATAGCGGCGGTTTGATTCAGCAGTTAAGTTAATCAAGTTGCTAATCAGGTTACTAATTGCAAAGAAGGCAATAACTGTAAAGGCAAGAATGTAAAGTATGTGTAACATTATTGTTATCCTCTCAGTGGAATAATTTTTTTTGACAAAAGTTTCTTAAATAAAGAACCAGCACAGAAGTTAGAAATCACTTCCGTATTGGTAAGTAGTTTAATCATAGGCTTGTTCTTGGTGGGATCGCCATTTTTGCGATAGTTGCCAGCATTCTGCTACTAACCGATGCCAAGGTACAAGGGTTGCTGTTTCAATGCCAGCTTGGCCATCAGTTGCTTGTAACAACATCTGAGCAACCTTAACTTCTTGTTGGGCGTGAGAAAGCCGTGCTAGTAAATCAGCTTGCTCTTCCCTAGTAAGCAAAGAAATTTCTTGTGCTTCTAATAAAGATTGTGAACGAGAAAACCAATACTGAAAATCTTCGAGCAGAGGCCCAAGGACTGTTTTGAGCAGTTCGTTTTCAGAAAAATGAGAAGGCGACATTTATATATAATTAGTTTACTATCTAAGTCTATATATTAGCGTTATTTACAATCTTTAATATTTATCTACTTGGATTTTTGGAGGTGATATGCTAAAAGCCTCTAAATGGAGGGCAAGTTTGAAGCTTGCCCTCCATTTAGAGGTCTTCTTGCAACAATTTAGTTATTGTTGTCGTTGCCATTATTATCGTTGTTGTTCTCATCAGTGGCATTGCCTGTACCAGTTTTTCTGCCCCCACCATTACCGTAACGCTTACCTCCACGGGTAAAGCGCTTATTACGATTTTTTCTGAATTTGCGAGCATAGGCTTTATTGCGCTCAGCTTTTTCTTTTTTTAGATTTCTACGTTTTGACATTATGACCTCATTGACACGACAAAGCGCCTTCAGCTTTGGCTCGTTAGATTAACTCCCAAGCGTTTCTGAGGCGCTTATTGAATTTAGACTTGATTTACTACTAAATAACTATTGTGGTCTAAAACTCTGGGGGATTGCTAAATAAATCTTCAACTCCTAGAACCGATTATTTTTTCTGCGATCGCCTCGATCTTCCCTTGGTCTAGCTTTGTTGACTCGCAACTGTCTATTCATCCATTCTGCACCATCAAGTTCAGCTATGGCTTTGTCTTCCTGGCTTTCTTCTTCCATTTCTACAAAAGCAAAACCACGAACTCGGCCTGTTTCCCTATCTTTTGGTATGACAACGCTTTTAACAGAACCGTATTCTGCAAACACTTCGGACAGGTCTTCTTCTTTAACCTGGTAAGATAGGTTGCCTATGTAAATTGTCACTAATGCTTCTCCGTCTGAAATACTTGCTCAGATCAAGCTCGGCTAGAGATTATTCAGAAATAATCATAGGCTAGCCTATGATTATAATTTCTGAAAACTTCTCTTGGCTATGAGGGTTTGTTAACCGCTAGCTAGTCCGATACTCAAATCTATTTTCGTACTAACTATAGCATATTTGGGCTAGGGTAAAACCGAGTTAAAAATTGGTTTGAGAATAAGCTTTCTAGATGAATTTTTAGCCACCGCTAATCTTCGCTTTATAGCCTAATTTTTGCAAAAATTGGCAAATTTTTTCTTTATGGTCACCTTGAATTTCTAAAGTATTGTCTTTGAGGGTTCCACCGCTACCGCAATAGCTTTTTATTTGTTTGAGTAGAGGGCTTAAGGTTTCTAATTTACTTTGAAATCCACTAATAACGGTGACGGTTTTACCTTTACGCCCTTTGCGAGTTGATTGTACTTGCAAGTTTTGTTGGTTAGGGTGTAAATCTGGTTGCCCCCGCTCTAACGCTTCTGGCTGGCTAGCTTCACCAAATTCTTGGTAAGCAATTCTTTGGTGAGAAGAAGATTTACGCTTTTTGCTCATAAAGGTTGTTTGATTATTCGGGCTTCGCTAATAGATTTATAATTAAACCTGTCGTAATAGTATTTTGCCTTAAATTGTGAGCGCCACTACCAACACTGCGGTTTATACCGACTCTCAACAACCTGATGCTTTAGGAAGATTTGGACGTTTCGGGGGTAAGTATGTACCGGAAACTTTGATGCCGGCTTTAAGTGAGTTAGAAACTGCTTATAGTCAATATCGTCAAGATCCTGACTTTGTTAAAGAGTTACAAGGACTACTGCGAGATTATGTCGGTAGACCTAGCCCTTTATATTTTGCCCAACGCCTTAGCGATCTCTACACCAAATCTGACGGTACAGGGCCGCAAATCTATCTTAAACGAGAAGATTTAAACCATACCGGGGCCCATAAAATCAATAATGCTTTGGCTCAAATTTTGTTGGCTAAGCGTATGGGAAAGCAACGTATTATTGCTGAAACCGGGGCAGGACAACATGGCGTAGCTACAGCAACAGTGTGCGCCCGCTTTGGTTTGTCATGTGTAATTTACATGGGGGAACAGGATATGGAACGCCAAGCCCTCAATGTTTTTCGGATGCGCTTGTTAGATGCAAAAGTGCAACCGGTAACGGCCGGTACTGGTACTTTAAAAGATGCTACTTCAGAAGCGATTCGAGATTGGGTTACTAATGTGGAGAATACTCATTATATTCTCGGTTCTGTAGCTGGGCCTCATCCTTATCCGAGAATTGTTAGAGATTTCCATGCCGTTATTGGTCAAGAGACTCGCCAGCAATGCCAGGAAAGATGGGGTGGATTACCTGATATTCTCATGGCTTGCGTAGGGGGTGGTTCCAATGCCATGGGTTTATTTGCTGAATTTGTTAAAGATGCTTCTGTAAGGATGATTGGTGTCGAAGCAGCAGGAGAAGGTACGGAAACCGAGAAACACGCTGCCACCCTGACTAAAGGCCGTCCAGGGGTGTTACATGGGGCAATGAGCTATTTATTACAGGATGGTGAAGGGCAAGTTGTTGAAGCTCATTCGATTAGTGCTGGGTTAGATTATCCTGGAGTTGGGCCAGAACATAGTTACCTCAAGGATACCCAACGGGCAGAATATTACAGCGTTACTGATGCTGAAGCAGTGGAGGCTTTTGTGCGGGTATCGAAGCTAGAAGGAATTATCCCTGCTTTAGAAACTGCCCATGCTTTTGCTTATTTAGAAACTCTTTGTCTTCAGTTGACTGGCAGCCCTAAAATTGTAATTAACTGTTCGGGACGCGGGGATAAGGATGTGAGGACGGTGGCTAAGTATTTAGGGAAGGAATGGTAATTTATGGGGGAGGAAGGTTTGAGCATCTTTTTGTACAGTTACTCAGTTTTGGTGCATGAAATTAGAAAATTTCCAGGTTTGTGAGCGCGATCTTGATGAGCTTACTTTAGAAAAGTATTTAGGGGCTGAAGTAATTGCTGTGGATACAGAGACGATGGGGTTAATTCCTCAGCGGGATCGCCTTTGTTTGGTGCAATTGTGTGACCCCCAAGGTTATGTAACTGCTATTCCTATTGAGCGGGGGCAGAAGGAAGCCCCGCATTTAAAAAGGTTAATGGAAGATAGGGGGGTAACTAAGGTGTTTCATTTTGCCCGTTTTGATATTGTTCAATTACAATCTAGCTTGGGCATTTTCACGAATCCTCTTTTTTGTACTAAAATAGCCAGCAAACTAGCTCGTACCTACACTTCTAGCCACGGACTAAAGAGCTTAGTTCAAGATTTAGAGCAAGTTGAGTTGGATAAAAGCGCTCAAAGTTCTGATTGGGGAAATGCAGCTAATCTTTCTGAAGAACAGCTCAATTATGCGGCCAATGATGTTCGCTATTTAATTAGCCTACAGAGAAAATTAACTAGTATGCTAAAAAGAGAAGAACGTTGGGAATTAGCTAAACAATGCTTTGCTTGCTTGCCAGTATTTGCTTCTTTAGATTTGCTTCATTATCAAGGGATTTTTGAGCATAAGTAAGTAGCTGAAATGATCAATAATAGGCAACCAAAAAAATTAGCTCACTAACTACCCTTGCAATGATCTGGCTTCACAGGAGAAATTAAAGGATGAAGCTTGGCTTAAACTTGACCCGTACTTCTATTATTATCTGTATTGCTATTATTTTGGTTGCCTTTGGGAGCCTAATTTTATTTACTAGTTTTACCCAGGATGAGCAAGGAGATAAGTTAAATCCTCCCCCAGTTGAACTTACTCAGGAATGGCAATACCGACTAGGAGATTCTCCTGTAAATGAGAATGGGATTCCTGTTTGGACTCTGGAAAAGGAATCTGCCCAACCTTGGCAAGCCTTGGAAGTTCCTGGTAAGTTAAAGATTAGTTCCGGGGAAAATTTTGTTTGGTTGCGAACGACATTACCAGAAAAAACTTGGCCTTATCCTGGTCTTTATATTCGAGGTATTCCTAACTTATTACAAACTTATATTGAAGATAGTTTAAGCTATGTTTACTATGAGTTGAATCAAGATGGAAGTTTGCAGCTTAAAGAGGAAAAATGGCCTGTTATTCCCCTAGGAGATGAGTTTCAAAATAAATCCCTGTTTTTTAGAGTTTATGTTGGTGATCGCCAAACTCTCAAAGTAGGTTTTTTCGGTAGTACTCTGATTGGTTCTCAACCTGAACTAGTGAAGAAGTTTGTTAAACAGAGTATAGATAAGCTTATTCTTGGCTGCCTATTTGTTTTTTGTGGTTTTGTACCCTTGTTATTTGCGTTGGTTAAGGGTACAGAATCTCTCTATTTGTCCTTTGGTATTTTAACTCTTGTCATTGGCATTTACACAATTTCCGGAGCGGAACTAGCCCGCTTTTTAATTTATAATCCTCAGCTATGGTCGTTCCTTCATTATACTAGTTTCCATCTGATACCCTGCATCGTTATTATCTTTTTCGAGCAGGTTTTTGGGTCTGGTCATAGGAACATTATTCGCAAACTATGGCAGATTCAACTAGGTTACACAGCTTGTGTGTTGGTTTTAGCGAGTAGTGGTTTAGTCGCTTGGTATTATACTTTTTATCCCACCCAGCTTTCAGGCATTATTAGTGCTTTTATTTTAATTTTTACAGCCTTAAAGGTTAAAGATAGAGATAGTCTAGAAATCAAGTTATTCACCGCTGGTTTCACAGTTTTTCTGATTACGGTTATCCACGATATTTTAAGCTATGTCTTCTTATCATTCCCTTGGTATTTAAGCATTTATCCTTGGGGAATGTTTGTTTTTATCATTTTCTTAGCCTTTATTTTAGAGAGACGTTTCACCGAAGCGAAAAAGCAACTACAAAAGTATGCTGTGGAAATGGAAGTAAAAAACACAGCTTTGGAGCGTTTGGACAAGCTTAAAGATGATTTTCTCGCTAATACATCCCACGAACTAAGAACTCCCCTTAATGGCATTATCGGTTTAGCAGAATCCTTAGTAGATGGAGTGACAGGAAAACTTCCGAACCAAACTTTATTTAACCTCTCACTAATTATTTCTAGCGGTAAGAGACTTACTCAATTAGTGAACGATCTATTAGATTTTTCCCGATTAAAACATCAAAATATTCAACTGCAACTTAAAAATATTGGTATGCGAGAAATTGCTGAGGTTGTTTTAACTATTTCTCGTAGTTTAGTTGGGGATCGAGATATCCAGTTAATTAATAAAATATCTCCCGATTTGCCTCTAGTTATTGCTGATGAAAATCGAGTTCAACAAATTCTTTTTAACTTAGTTGGTAATGCTATTAAGTTTAGTGAATCCGGGACAGTAGAGGTTAAAGCTAAAGTAACTGAGCAATATCTATCTATAGCTGTTACGGACAAAGGAATTGGCATACCGGCTAATAAATTAAACCGTATTTTTCAACCTTTTGAACAGGCTAATGGATCAATTTCTCGGCAGTATGGTGGTACAGGTTTAGGTTTGGCGGTGACGAAACAATTAGTTGAACTTCATCAAGGAGAAATTGAAGTCAGGTCAGTTTTAGGGGAAGGTTCTCGCTTTGTTTTCACCCTCCCTCTCGCTACAGAATTAGAAGATAGAGAAGATAGACAAACTGAAGTTAGTATTCCCCAAGACTTATCTGAGATTAGTGGGTTACTTATCAACAATGATCAAGAAGAAATTGCTGATTCGGAAATTATTGTTCAACCAAGTCCAGGAAAATTCAAAGTTTTAATCGTTGATGATGAACAGGTGAACCGCCAGGTTTTAATCAACTATCTTTCGCTGCATAATTATGCAATTACCCAAGCTACCAACGGACCAGAAACTCTCGATTTAATTAACGAAGGCTTCAAACCAGATATTATTTTACTTGATGTCATGATGCCGAAAATTACCGGGTATGAAGTCTGCCAGCAAATTCGCCAAACTTATTCCCCAGCAGAGTTGCCAATTATTTTATTAACCGCCAAAAATCAAGTTTCTGATTTAGTAGAAGGTTTCTTATATGGTGCTAATGATTATATGGCTAAGCCAATTTCTAAAAATGAGTTACTAGCCAGAATGAAAACTCATATTCAGCTTGCCAAAATCAATCTGGCTACTAGTCGTTTCGTACCCTACGAATTTTTAGAATTTTTGGGTAAAGAGAGTATTTCTGATGTCAACTTAGGGGATCAAGTTCAACAAGAGATGACTATTCTTTTTTCTGATATTCGTTCTTTCACAACTATCTCAGAAAGAATGTCTCCGAAGGAAAACTTTGATTTCCTTAATGCTTATTTAAGCAAGGTTGGGCCAGTTATTCGTAACCATCGCGGCTTTATTGATAAGTATATTGGCGATGCTATTATGGCTTTATTTCCTGAAAGTAGTGACGATGCTTTACAAGCAGCAATGGCGATGCAAAGACAGGTAGAAATTTATAACGAAGAAAGTATTAGCAAAGGCTATCCTCGTATTAATATTGGCATTGGTTTACATACCGGAACTTTGATGTTAGGAACTATTGGCGAAGAAGAAAGAATGGAAAGTACAGTAATTTCTGATGCTGTTAACTTAGCTTCTCGTTTAGAAGGATTAACTAAAAGTTACGGTGCTAGTTTATTAGTTTCAGAATATACTATTTTCAATATTGAAGAACCTGAAAAATACGCCAGCAGATTTTTAGGAAGAGTAAGAGTAAAAGGAAAAAGAGAACCAGTAGGTGTGTTTGAAATTTATGAAGCAGATCCTGAACCTCTTAAGGAACTTAAAACTAAAACTCGTGCTAGTTTTGAGCAAGCAGTTATTTTTTATTACCAAGAACAATTTGCCCAAGCTTGGTATGCTTTTAAAGCTTTATTACAACAAAATAGCCAAGATTTAGTTTTACAGTCATATGTTAAGCGTTGTGAGAGAATTTTGCGTCACAAAGGGGAAGAGACTTTTTAAATAATTGCTCAACTGCTATAAATTTTTCATTCAGATTGTTGATGATCAATTATTTGGCAGTGCATAGGAATTTCGATAAAAAACTTTGTTCCTTCTCCTAAAACAGAATGATAATCTAACTTCCCTCCCAATTTTTCCATGATTTGAAAACTAATCGATAATCCTAACCCTGTCCCTTTGCCGACAGGTTTAGTAGTGAAGAAAGGTTCAAATAAATGTTGCTTGATTTCTTCTGTTAATCCTGGTCCGTTATCAGCAATAATTACGGAAATATAACTATTTTCTTGATAGTTAGTTTGAATAGTTATTTCTAGGTAATCTTGTTTCGTTTCTTCTAAAGCATCAATGGCGTTACTAATTAGATTCATGAATACCTGGTTCAATTGCCCGGAAAAACATTCCGTTAAAGGCAGCTTGTTATATTCTTTAATGATTTTAATACCAGGAAAATTACCTTGGGGCTTCAAGCGAGTTTCTAAAATCATTAAGGTATTATCAATACCTTCATGGATATCAACTGCTTTTAATTTAACTTGGTCTTGGCGAGAAAAACTCTGCAAAGAAAGGACGATTTGGCGAATGCGTTTAGTCCCTACTTGCATAGATTCAAAAATCTTAGGTAAATCTTCTAAAAGAAACTCTAAATCAATTTCTTCAATTTTACTCTTAACAGCAGGTTTGGGATGAGGATAATTAATTTGATAAAGTTTGGCTAATTCTATTAAATCATCTGTATATTCCTTAGCATGGCTTAAGTTACCATAAATAAAGCTAACTGGATTATTAATCTCGTGGGCAACTCCGGCCACAAGCTGACCTAAGCTAGACATTTTCTCTCTTTGAATTAGTTCAGCCGTAATTTTACGATTTTCTTCAAAGGTTTTGGTAATAGTTTGAAACCAAGGATTCCAGCAAGTAGGAATTTCAGGTACTTCTGGATAAAGATTTTTGCTTTCCGCCTCAATGTGATTAATTAGCTGGCGGGTAGGATTGATAAACTCCCTTTTAATCAGGTAATTGGCAATTAAAAGCATTAAAATTAAGCTTGAGTAAAGAATACCTAAAACCAGAATGCTCTTACTAATAATTGGCATCATAATTGCTGACTTTTTAGTCAAGAAAATTAATTGCCAAGGAGACTGTTCCAAGTTGCGATAGAAAAATAGATAAGAACCAATGTCTTGAACTTCTTTTTCTTGTTTTTGTAGCAGAGAAGGAATTTCTTCTCGAAGAGATTTAGGCAGAACATTTTGTAGAGATTGAACAACTGAATCTTCATTTTGAGGAGCAATTATTTGTTGATATTTATTAACTAAAAAGCTATTACCTACTTTGTAATCAAACTCAGTTAGTATTTGATTAAAAATAGCTAAGTCTACATTAAGATCCACTGTGCCACGAAATTCATTTCCTTCATAAACAGGTGCGCCAGAGGTAACTAACAAGCGCTCACTTATAGGATCTTGATATATTTTTGTCCAAAATAGGTCACGTTGGGAATTGTTTTTTGGTAATCCTAAAGTATAAAATTCATAGTTATAAAAATCGCTATTTAAACGAGCTATTTGAGAATCTTTCCAAGGATAGGCGTTAATAAAGTTATTGCGAGAAATATAAAAAGCCCAGACATCATTGGGGATAATATGTAAGGCAATATTTAAAAGAGGATTGAGTGCCAAAGCCATTTCAATCTCGCGATAAAATTCAGGAGAATGACCTTGCAAAGAACCTTTGCCTGTTAAGTTACCCACCAAATTACTGTTGTAAGGAAAAGGGATATGATCTAAGCTATAAATATCCTCTTGTGGGTCATATTGCAGACTGTCAAAAAGTCGGGAACGGTCAGTCTCTTCTTCATTCACTTCATAAAAAGAATTAGCTCTAAGTCGTAAGGCTTCTACATAATCTGTATTGGTTTTTAAGATTTCATCTAAAGAAATAATCTCCTCTTCAAAATGGTCTTGAATCAAACTAATTTCGTATTTATATTGGGAGTTTACTTGCCAGAAAAATACTCCTAGAGAAATAAGAATAACAACAATAAAAGTGAGACTAATAATGCGGTTGTATCTCGCAAAGAACATATCTGGATTATTACTCCTGGTTAAGTCACTCATCTCAAACTCATCTCAATTACTGCACCGATAGTTTTTGGCTTTCGGTATCGCGAAGTTTTCCCAGTTACATATAAGCTACTGGGGATCTATCTAGATACACCTGATGCCACTTAACTCAATTTTCCGACAGCAGTTATAAATTTGTTCAGTGCTTAAGACTACAAATCAGTCAACAAAGATAATTTGCTGTAGCTTTCGTTACCAAGAGGTGGATATACTGCGGTAGAAATCTAAGGGTTTTGGCTATGATTTTGATTCGTGAGTGGAAGCTACGTATAACTCCTTAAGCTGCTTTTCATCTACTTTAGCAGGAGCATCTGTGAGTAAGGAACGCGCTTGTTGGGTTTTCGGGAAAGCAATTACTTCTCGAATGGAATCTTCTTGTGCTAATAACATCACCAAACGATCTAAACCATAGGCAATGCCGCCGTGGGGTGGTGTTCCGTATTCAAAAGCTTCTAATAAGAAACCAAACTTATCATAGGCTTCTTCGGTAGATAAGCCAATAGCAGTAAACACCTGTTCTTGAACCTCTCGTTGGTAGATGCGTAGACTACCCCCTCCTAATTCTACGCCATTGTAAACCAGGTCGTAAGCAAGGGCGCGGGCTGTTGTTAAATCTTTAATATCTTCTGGGTTTGGGGCAGTGAAGGGGTGGTGTAAAGCTTCTAAACGTTTTTCGGGTTCGTTCCACTCAAACATCGGGAAGTCTGTTACCCACAATAAGTTATTTTGGTTGGCATCAATTAAGCCTAACTGTTCCCCAATTACCAAACGCAAACGATCTAAAGATTTATTTACTGTAGCAGTATCCCCTGCCCCAAACAACAAGAGATGCCCTGGTTTAGCGTCGGTACGTTGTAAAAGTTCCTCTTTCTGTTCTGGGGAAAGATTATCCTTAATCGCCCCAATTGTGTCAATTTCTCCTTCTTCCCGGACTCTAATATAAGCGATACCCTTCGCCCCCGCCGCACTAGCTTCTTTAAATAAGTCTCCTCCTGGTTTGATGCGAACATTAGAGATATTTTTACTACCTTCCGGGATCGGTAAAACTTTAACTGTTCCCCCTTTTTTCACTGCCCCAGAAAAGACTTTAAAACCAGAGTCTTGAACAATATCGGCTACATCTACCAACTCTAAACCAAAACGAGTATCTGGTTTATCTGTACCGTAGCGATTCATTGCTTCGGCGTAAGTAAGGCGAGGGAAAGGACGGGGGATTTCTATACCTTTAACACTTTGGAAAATTTGACAAACTAAAGCTTCATTTAATTCTAAAATTTCTTCTTGGGACATGAAACTCATTTCCATATCCAATTGGGTAAATTCTGGTTGTCGATCTGCCCGCAAATCTTCATCTCGGAAGCAACGGGCAATTTGATAATATCTATCTAAGCCAGATACCATTAAAAGCTGTTTAAATAACTGAGGAGATTGGGGTAAAGCATACCATTCTCCTGGGTTGACCCTAGAAGGTACGAGATAGTCTCTAGCCCCTTCGGGGGTAGATTTGGTAAGAATGGGAGTTTCTACTTCCACAAAGTTATATTCATCTTCTAGGAAGCGACGAATAGTTTTGAGTACTTGATGGCGCAACTGTAAGTTTTTGTTGAGGCGGGATCGCCTCATATCTAAATAGCGATACTTAAACCGCAATTCTTCTTTAACCGGTTCAGTATCCGCACTAGAAACTTGAAAAGGTAATTGCTTACTTACCCCATTAAGCAGCTTAATACTATCAGCATATATTTCCACCTCTCCGGTGGGTAGCTTGGGGTTCAGGGAGTCTTCGGGACGTTTGCTAACCCTTCCCGACACTTGAACCACATACTCATTACGTAAAGACTCCGCTATAGTATAGGAATCTGGAGTTCTTTCGGGATCGCTAACAATTTGAATTATGCCTGTGCGATCGCGCAAATCCAGAAAGATAACCCCCCCATGATCGCGATATCGATCTACCCAGCCGCAAAGGGTAACGGTTTTATCAAGATATTCTGTACGAAGTTCGCCGCAATAATGGGTTCGCATAGCCAGTGATTTGAAGATAGTTGCTGTGGAAGGGTCGGTTATTTAGAGTAGCAAAATATTGTTACTTTGCACATCAATTATCACCTTATAGCAATTCTATGACGGCTGGGCTAGATTCTGGCTTTTTGCTAATAGAAGCGTGGCTAGTTGAAAATATGGAAATAGACCAAATGTACGCTACTGATTCTGAACTGCGATCGCCTATGAAGGAAACTTTAAGTAATGGTGGGCAAATCTTGCCAACTTGTTTGATAACAAAGAAATTCTCTTTTGCCCACCCTACATCTAGGGCTAAGCATAAAAGGGTTGAGGTGATGGAAACAAAAGCACTATTTAAGATGTAATAAATGAAAGGGCGACGGCTAAATAGTTCTTGGTAATGCCCTAAAGTGAAACGATTCGGCAAATAAACATTAGGCATAGCGGAAATATCTTCATTGACTTTAAAAGAAGTCAGCAATTGCCACAGAATTGGGGCAGGAAGAAGATGACGATTAAAGCGACGGAGATAATTAATAAAGCTTTTTTATTAATAGAGTTAGTCATATCGGACATTTCGCAGATCAATAGCTCTAAATACCTGATAGCTTAGACTAATTTCAAGTACACAACATTGACACAAGACTAACACTTGTTTGTCACATCCTAGGAGTAACTTAGAAAGTATCCAAGTTGGAGAAAAGAATATGGAAACTACATTCAAATCTTTTAAAGGCATTGGTACATTTGCAATCGCTTGTTTTGCGTTCGCAGCTACTCCCTTTCCTGCTGCGGCTGCTCAAGAAACTGAGCATACCCAGCTTAACTCCATTCTCTCGGCTTTGCATAAAGAGCAAACTATTGAAATGACTGATGAACAGGCTGAATATATTCATGCGTTGCAGGAACATTATGAATAACTAATAACTATTTGGTAAATCGTCTCTAACCCTTGCTAGCTAGAATTTTGCAGTAATTGAGATAACTTTGCTTCGATTCTAGCTAAGCTTTCCTTGAATTCATTTTGCTGGTCTTCAGTAAAAAGCTCTAGAGTTAGGCTACCATTAGTTTCAAGAATAGCTAACTTAACCTGGGCAATATCTACAACTCCCTGTTGACGTAGCTTTGTATATAGCATAAGGAATATGTTACCCCTGCCATGCAAAAAGTGTTAGAAGACCAACTTGCTGGTGAAAAACTACATCTACGGCGAGGAGTCGATTTGCAGGTTTGCCATTTTCCAGGAGTGACCCCTGGAATCGTTTTTCTGCACGGTGGGTTAGGAAATAGATATAACTGGCGATCGCAGTACGAATTTTTTGCTCAGCAAGGTAGGGAGGTGTTGGCTTATGATTTAGCTGGACATGGACAGTCTACCCCTTATCAACGCTACTCTTTAGGCAGACATAGGCGAGACTTGAATCGGTTGTTGAAACGTTTACACATCCACTCTCCTATCCTTTGCTGTCATAGCTACGGTGTACCTATTGGTTTGGAGTGGGCGAGAAAGCATCCGGTGCGGGGTTTGGTGCTGATTGCTGGAGGAACCCACGATTTAGACCCTTGGTGGGAAATTCCTTTGATGAAGTTTCTTGCTTGGGGTGGGAGATATCTTTATCATTTACCAGGAGTTCAGTCTCTGACCAACCACCTATCAAGCGATCGCAACGGCAAGAAGATTGAGCGTTTTTTTGCTGAAAGCCCTGTCCCCACAGAACCTCATTCCTATGAAGCCTTGGAAATATTTTGGGGTTATAACTTTTTCGGTCGTGATCGCCCCTCCATTAAGTTTCAATTCCCGGTTTTAGTCATTAGTGGTGGTAAAGACCCCATGTTTACTGAAACAATGGGAGAACAATTAGCTGCTATCTTTCCCTTGGGGCAACATCTACACTTGCCTGAAGCGGGGCATTTACTAATCGGAGAATATCCCGATCAGGTTAATGATGCGATCGCCGATTTGTTATGAAATCAAACAAATTAGTCATCCTCCGAAAGTTGACACAGAAACAACATTGATTCGACACAAGTTTGTCATGAGGAGTCGTTACACTTTAAGCAGATTCAAAAAAAACGAATCAAAAATCATACAAAGGAGAATTGTATGAATATTCTTCAAAAGGGTTTAATCGGTGTCAGCTTAGTTGCGTTACTAGCAAGCTGTAGCCCAGATGCTAATACAAAATCACCCGCGACGGAAACTTCAAAAGCAACACCGGCTGAAGTGAGGCCAGTAAAGGACAAGACTACCTCAGCACAAAAAGATAGTGAACTACTCTCAACCATTGATGTGAAGCTATCAGATGGCAAGGTTGAGCTTTCCGAATCCCAGGTTAAAGCGGGGCCTCTAGAATTTAAAGTTCACAATGATACCACTGAACCGTTAGAGCTGGCAGTGATTAAAACAGAGGTTGAGCCAACCAAAATCATGGTTAAAGAAGGGAAGATTGATAAAACGCAAAAAGGAGTTGAAGTAATTTCGCAATTACGCGATCGCCCAATCAAGCCTGGACAAGAACAAACCATTGCAGAAACCTTTGAGCCAGGAGAATATACTGTAGTAGTGACTTCCCCTAACCAGGCTGAGCCAATTGCCTATTCTACTTTAACCCTGCAACCAAAGTAGTTTTGTAGAGTTCAAGGAGCAAGTTAGCATAATCAGCGCCTGAAGCATTTTGCCTTGGGCGCTTAATTTTTGTTAACTTTGATCTGAAATTTGGATAATTGACCTCAAAGAGATTCTATGACTGGGGATCAAAGCAGTTTAAGCAAGCTGGCTTATGATAATTTTTAGATCTTCTTAATTCAATTCCCATGCCTTTATCTATATAATCTTCAATGAAATCTCCTAGATCCTTACCTTTCTGGACGAAAGTAGGATTAGCCTTCCCGGTATTATTTCTCAACGGCTGGCTATTTGTGATTGTTGTGGAATATTTTCGGTCGCTGATTACCGTTGGCATAATCGCAACTTTACTAGCTTTTGTTTTAAGCTACTTTGTCGAATGGCTAACCAGATTGAGAATGAAGCGCGATCGCGCAGTTTGGGCTACCATTGCTTTAACCTTAATTTTACTAGGAATTGCTGCTGTTACCATTGTTCCTTTGATTATTGAGCAACTCAACCAGTTAGTAGAGAGATTGCCTAGTTGGATTGAATCAGGAACACAACAACTGCAAACCCTTAATCAGCAGGCAGCTAGCCGTAAGCTACCCATAGATTTTACCGGCATCTCTACCCATCTACGGGAAAAGCTGGCAGAACAATTACAGTCTTTAACCGGAGAGATTCTCAGTTTTGTTTTAGGGACTGTAGATAGCTTGGTTAACTTACTCCTCACTATGGTTTTAACCTTTTACCTCCTGTTGCATGGAGATGAACTTTGGGAAGGTATTTGGCAATGGCTACCTCAATCCTGGAATTTAGAAGTACGTCCTTTGCTACGGCAGAATTTTCGTAACTATTATCTGGGGCAAGCCTCTTTAGCCGGATTGATTGGCATTTCTATTTCTTTGGCTTTTTTAGTTCTAAAAGTTCCTTTTGGTGTATTATTCGGCTTAGGAGTTGGTATCCTCGCCTTGTTTCCCTTTGGGGCTTTTTTAGGAATTTGTTTAGTGAGTTTGTTGGTAGCCCTTACTAGCTTTTGGTTAGGGGTTAGAGTCTTAATCGTCGCCATAATTATTGAACAAATTATGGAAAATGTCATTGCCCCACGGTTGTTAGGGGGATTCACTGGGCTTAATCCTGTATGGATTTTAGTTGCTTTGTTGATTGGTGCAAAAATTGGTGGTCTTGTGGGACTGTTAATTGCAGTACCAATGGCGGGTTTTATTAAAAGCACAGCAACTGTTTGGCAAAGAGAAAGAAGAACCCACTCCGTAGGAGAAAAAGTTGACCTTGAGCAAGCATAAATCAAAAGCAAGAAAATTTCTACTTTTAGCGATCGCAAGCTTAGTAGTTACCCTTCTTGTAGCAGGGGCAATTTACTGGTATATCTATATTGCAGGTGCGCCCCAGTTAGATCCTCCCCAAGAAACTACCAAAAACACTGGGATGCAATTTGAGGTAGAAACTTAACAGTCCTCAAGATTTTGTTTCCCAAATACCTGTTAAGAATTTACTTAGATGCAGGGGCCGATGATAAAAAATATAATGTTTATGCTAATCAAATAAACCTTCTACTTTTTGCTTAAACGCGATCAAAGCATGGTTCCTAGGAAAATGTTTTAAATCTGTCAGTAATTGCTCAGATGTCTCTTCTGAAACAATAGTTTTGACTTCAATATTGGTATTATAACCCGCCATATCTCCCATCCGCCTACCATGACCACCTGCACCTTGGGCTGGAATAATCGTGTATCCAGAGACGCTTAGTGTTTGTAGTAACTTAATCAGGCGATCTTGTAAAACTGCTTCACAGATGATGGTTATGAGAATTCCTTCGTTTAAAGAAGACATATAAAACTCCGAAGATAGTTTTTAGAAATTAAACTTTATTTATAAAGCTCTTTGAGCATAGCTTGTTTTTGACTTGAGAAAAATTAAATTTACAAAAAAAAGGAATTGGTATTTTTGATGACTAGAAGAATTATTTAAAAATATAAATTTGGTAAGGGAGTGCAAAAGAATGTGCGAATACCAAAGTATATATAAGGTGATTCAACATTGATCAGTTACGATTAATGACATAATAAAAGAAGAATTAGAGAAGAATTCACTCAAGTATTTTGACTAGAGAAATCAGCATTTTTCCATGGTGATAGCTAGTCTAGCAATTACCGTACATCAACGAAAATGAACCCTATAGATCAACCAAAATATTTCTCTCAAGTAACTCCAGAAGAGTACCAACTGCTGCAACAACTGCGAGAACATAGCCCTGGTCAAAACCCTCCTAAACCTCGCTCAGGGAAAGGAGAGCGTCTAGCAGACAATTTTGCAGCTACTATGGGTTCTTGGCGCTTTATTATTATTCAAAGCGTGCTTTTATTCTTTTGGGTTGTTGCGAATATTGTTGCTTTTATTAAGCACTGGGACCCTTATCCTTTCATTCTCTTAAATTTGATGCTCTCTTTCCAAGCTGCCTATGCAGCCCCCATCATTATGATGAGTCAAAACCGCCAAGCAACTATTGACCGTCAGGAAGCTAAACACGATTACGAAGTTAACATGAAAGCTGAGCTAGAAATTGAGTTGTTGCACGATAAAATGAATGCTTTACGTTTAGAAGAAATAGTTGAATTGAAGAACTTGCTGTTGGCGCAAAAAGAGCAAATCAAAGGACTTGAAGAGTTATTACAACAAAATTTATCGAGAAATAACTCTACCCTAGACTCCTAAAATAGAAATATCTATTAGCTGAGCATGATTAAATCCTATGGGCGATCGCAAAACTCAAAAAATAGGAGTTTATTTAGCTGCATTCCTAACCGCTTTAGTAGGAATTGTTAACCTGCTTTCTTCTGTCACTCCTAGCTTGCATGATAGAGCAATGTGGCTTAGAGAGATTTTTCCTTTGGAAGTGCGGGCTAGCGGTCACATTTTTGCTGCCTTGAGTGGTTTTTTTCTCCTTGCCTTAGCCACTAATTTGCTACGACGCAAACGAGTAGCTTGGTTACTCACTGTTGTCCTTTTAGTTGTTTCCATTATCTCTCACTTACTCAAAGGCTTGGATTGGGAAGAAAGTCTACTTTCCGTTGTCTTACTGTTGCAACTGCTTGTCATGCGCCCTGTATTTACTGCCCGCTCCGATCCACCTTCAATTGCCCAAGGAGTCAGGCTTTTAATCGGTGCATTACTTTTCACTTTAGCTTACGGTACAGCAGGGTTCTTTCTGCTAGACCGCTACTACAACGTTAATTTTAATTTGCCTGGTGCAATTCTGCAAACCTTGGCAATGTTTTTCACCTTTGATAATGCTGGGCTACAAGCAACTACACGCTTCGGACGCTTCTTTGCTAATTCTGTTTATCTTGTGGGGGGGATCTCTGGGTTAACGGCTTTATTCATGCTGCTGCGTCCAGTCTTATTAAGGGGTTCGGTGGCTTCAAGCCAAGAAAGAAAACGAGCAGAGGCGATTGTTGCAGACTACGGACACTCTTCTTTAGCTCGGTTTACTTTGTTTGCTGACAAAGCTTACTATTTCAGTCCTTCAGGACGGAGTTTTCTTGCTTATGTACCCAAGGGCAGAGGTGCAATTGCTTTAGGAGATGCAATTGGGCCAAAGGAAGATCGCCAAGAAATAATCATCAGCTTCCGGGAGTTTTGTCAGCGCAACGATTGGTATCCGGCTTTTTACCAAACCTTACCAGAGGATCTAGAAATCTACCAATCTTTAGGCTTTAAAGTATTAACCATTGGTGAGGAAGCCATTGTTGATCTGAAAACTTTTACCTTGCAAGGTAAACCAGGCAAAAACCTCCGGACAATTATGAATCGTTTTGCGAAGTTGAAATATGAGGTCAATTTCTACCAACCTCCTATCTCTGACAAATTACTGCAAAAGCTGCGCGTTATTAGTGATGAGTGGTTGAAAGTGATGCAGGGAGCAGAAAAACAGTTTTCTCTTGGTTGGTTTGATGATGAATATTTAAGAGACTGTGAAATTGCTACTGTCCAGAAAGCAGAGGGAGAAATAACTGCTTTTGCTAATGTTGTGCCTGAGTATCAGTTAAATGAAATTACCATCGACTTGATGCGTAAGCGGACAGAGGTGGAATCTGGCACTATGGATTTTCTCTTTATTTCCCTATTTCAGCATTTTAAAGAACAGGGCTACGATAGCTTTAATTTAGGTTTGTCAGCACTTTCTGGGGTTGGTGAACAGACAGAATCCCCACGCTTGGAAAAAGCCTTACATTATCTCTACGAACACTTAAACCAATTTTATAACTTTCAGGGCTTGCATACATTTAAAGAGAAATTCCATCCCCGCTGGGAACCTCGCTATTTGGTTTATCCTAGTGCAGCAGCTTTGCCAGAAGTAGTTGTCGCTTTAATAAGAGCAGATTCAGGGGATCGCTTACTAGATTACTTTAAACCAGGTAATTAATCAGTCTATAAAAATGACTTAACCTATCCCTCTTCTGTCAATCTCCGGAAACAAAAGTCATTTCTAAATTCTGGAGCTTTTGTATAGTATGCGATCGCAATATTTTTTCTTCCTAAAAATTCTTGCAAGCAGCAAAATTGCCAAAATTCGATTATTGCACTCTGCATTCCCTAGTATATCATTTGTCCAGGAAGTTCAAATAATAGGAAAAATCGGAATCTGACAGAAGAGGGCTATGCCCCCATCAGAAACCGCCAATCAACCGCAGCGCCCACCGCGAAATAGCCGCCCCCTGTCAGAAATCCTCTCAGTGCTGCTGGGATTTATTCTCTTTGGGCTTTCTATTTGGACAATCGCTCAAGAATTTCGCAAATATCATCCCCGCAAAGTGTGGCACAGTCTGGATGCCATCGCCCCTGAATATCTATTGTTGGCTGTAGGACGAACAGCACTCAACTATTTGATGCTAACTGGCTATGATAGCCTAGCGGTAAGGTATGTTCGTCGTCGACTTAACTATGGCAAAATTGCCCTAGTAAGTATTATTAGCTACGCCATCAGCAACAGCGTCGGTTTTGCCCTACTCAGTGGTAGCGCCATTCGCTATCGATTTTATACTCAGTGGGGGTTTTCTAAGATTGAGATTTCCCTGGCTCAAATTGCTGTCACCTCTTGCGACTGGACTCTAGCAGCAGGAGTTCTCTACCTCTTGTTGCCAACGCCCACACCGCTCTCCTTTCCAGGCTTTTTTGGTATTTACCTCCTGGCTCAGCTAGCTGGTATCATTAGCAATGTACCAGGTGGATTGGGAGTGTTTGAAACTGTATTGCTATTCCTGCTATCACCCCCAGTAGATTCCGCCGCTCTTCTGGGGACTCTGCTAGCCTATCGTGGCATTTACTACTGTTTGCCGTTGCTTGTGAGTGTTCTATTGTGGGGTCTTTATGAAATGAGAGCTTATCTTTCCAAACGTGGCTAAAGTTTTTTTACCGTATCGTTCGACAATATTTACTTCGGCAAATGACTTTTTATTCTCAACTAAAGCACTGGCTACTAGGTCAACCTTTACCCACTAGCGCTTATGAAGAAGAGCGTTTAAGCAATGCTGCCGCCTTGGCGGTGTTATCTTCTGATGCTCTTTCTTCCGTTGCCTATGCTACTGAGGAAATTCTTCTGGTTTTAGTATTGGCAGGAAGTGCTGCTATAAGTTTAGCTTTACCTATTGCGATCGCAATAGTACTTCTTTTAGGAATCATCGCCCTATCCTATCGCCAGACTATTCGGGCCTATCCTAAAGGGGGTGGTGCTTATATCGTGGCCCGGGAAAACCTGGGGATTTATCCAGGGTTAATAGCGGCAGCTTCTTTAATGATTGATTACATTCTCACCGTGACAGTAAGTGTTTCGGCGGGTATTGCTGCTCTAATCTCTGCTATACCAGCTTTGCAGCCCTTGGCTGTAGAATTATGTTTAGGGCTAATTTTCCTCTTAATGGTGGCTAATTTAAGGGGATTGAGGTCTTCGGGTCAAATTTTTACTCTACCTACCTATGCTTTTATTTTCAGTATTTTAGTTTTGATTGTTGTAGGGATTTTCCGGCAAGCAACGGGGCAAGTCGTCCCAGTAGCAACGCAAATCGAAGCTACTACAT
Organism: uncultured cyanobacterium; assembly: GCA_963793425.1. GTDB lineage: Bacteria > Cyanobacteriota > Cyanobacteriia > Cyanobacteriales > CAWCAG01 > CAWCAG01. The sequence goes on from CAWCAG010000007.1 coordinate 951,719, forward strand.
CCTTGAGTCTTTTTTTCATCTGTCGTGCCTTCGCTGCGGGTTGCACCGCCTTAACAGGAGTAGAGGCAATTTCTGATGGAGTATTAGCTTTCAAAGCTCCAGAATGGCAAAATGCCCGTCGAACTTTGCTGTATATGGTGGTAATTTTAGGAACTATGTTTCTTGGCATTACCTACCTCACCCGCATTTATCAAATTGTGCCGCAAACAGAAGAAACAGTACTTTCGGTGTTAGGGCGAGAGATTTTGGGTACTGGTTGGTTATACTACGGCTTGCAGGGGGCAACCCTCTTAATTTTGCTGCTAGCAGCTAATACCAGTTTCTCTGACTTTCCCCGCCTTTGCTACTTTCTCTCCCGCGATCACTTTCTCCCCAGACAGTTATTATTGCTGGGCGATCGCTTGGTTTATTCCAATGGGATTATTCTCCTTAGTATTTGTGCTGCCTTCCTCGTGGTTATTTTCCAGGCACAAGTTAATGCCATTATTCCTCTCTATGCTGTAGGAGTTTTTACCTCTTTTACCCTCTCTCAAGGGGGAATGGTACGCCACTGGTTTGTCGAACGAGGTTCAAGATGGTTAATAAGTGCTGGGGTTAATGGTTTTGGTGCAATGATTACAGCTATTGTTTTAGGGATTATTGTTACGACTAAATTCTCTCAAGGGGCTTGGTTAGTAATTATTGCTATTCCTTGTGTTGTCAGTTTGTTTTTAGCCATAAACCGCTATTATCAAAAGATGGAGAAATGTCTCAGCATTGTCGGAGTTGAACCCCGAAACTATTCTCAAAGACCTAAAATAGAGGAAGTTACCCATCCTGCCGTAGTTTTTGTAGGACAATTACACCAAGGCACTCTGCAAGCCCTCAATTATGCTCGTTCTATTGCTGATGAAATTGTGGCTGTTCATGTGGATCTTGGCGAGGCTGATAGAGAAGCCTTAAAGCAACAATGGCAACAACTTGAGTCAGATATTCCCCTGGTGATTCTCGACTCTCCTTATCGTTCTGTGGTTGCCCCTTTAAGCGAATTTGTTGCTCAACATCTGGGGGGATTTTCTACCATAATCATTCCCGTATTTGTGACTCGCCATTGGTGGGAAGATTTGTTACATAACCACACCGCTTTGTTTCTGCGTCAATCCCTTCGTACCAAACACTCGCCTCATCTGGGCTATTTTTCTCACTATTTGTGGCTATACAGTCATGACAGAGTATGACACTTTAGCAGCAACCTACATTCGCCATCGGCTTTCTTACCAGAAAACGGCCCTTGCAGCTTTTATTACCATTGCCATTAGCAACACCGTAGGCTTAGCTTTGCTTAGTGGTAGTGCGATCCGCTATCGTCTCTACACAGCTTGGGGTTTATCAAAAGCCGTGGCAAGGCTTTGCAGTGGAAAAAATCAGTTTTTCTAGTTCCCTCTCCCAGACTTGCTGCTACTCAAATACTTATTTCTTCCCTAGATTGGGCTATGGCTGCGGGAGTTCTTTTTTTACTCTTAAATACTTATTCCCAATTATCATTAGAAATATCATCACCTAGAGGCGGCCCGTCACCGATAAACAAAACTAATGGAGTCGCCTTATAAAGCCCACATAATCAACAAATTGGAGCTAAATTCCTCACCAAATAGTAACTTTAGTTACAGAATTCCCTACAGAATTATTTGTTGCATTACAATTATGCAGGAAGGGCATTATAAAACTTGTTAAAAACAGCAAACTTTGCTCACACTAGAAGTTAAGTATTCAAAACCTCAAGCATCTTGACTAAATTTATTTGCAATTAGCCATTAACAAAAATCAAAGGGGTTGCTTATTCATTTTGGGCTAATTATATACAGAAGGGAATACATTACCAGCAAACTAACTATCAAAGTGCAGACATAAAATTATGCCAACTATTTTAGAACAAGCTAGTTTAACTGTCGAAACTAAAAATTGGGCTTTGGTTAATCACTATTTGCAACAATTACCCCTGGAAAGAAAGAAACCTCAGTTAATTAAACTAAGTGAGCCTGAATTAAACGAAGCAATTAATATAGCGCTACGGGTTTTAAGAGAAAGTAACTTTCAACAACGTTGGGAAGTAGCTAAAACCTTTCCTAAACTAGGAACAAAAACGATTGAGCCTTTATTAGAAATACTACACAACGAGACAGAAAATTGGGAGACTCGTTGGTTCGCGATTAATATTTTAGGTAGGTATAGTGACCCTAAAGTTGTCATTGCCTTAATAGAATTACTTCACAACAGTGATGATGAGGAACTATTAGAACCAGTAACTGAAGCTTTAATTAATATTGGTAGCCCAGCCATAAAAGCTTTAAGTGAATTATTATTAGAAGAAGAGTTTCGCCTCTTAGCAGTGCGTTCCCTCGCTTATATTCGCCGCTCAGAAACTATTCAACCTTTGCTAACAGTAATAAACGACCCAAAGCCAGAAATAAGAGCGATTGCCATAGAAGCATTGGGTAGTTTTCATAACCCTCAAATACCACCAATTTTAATTCAAGCACTGCAAGATGAAACAGCACAAGTTAGGAAAGAAGCCGTTAAAGCTTTGGGAATTCGTGCTAAACAACTCAGCCAATTTGATTTAGTTAAATATCTAAGTCCTTTACTTTATGATCTTTCTTGGGAAGTCTGTAAACAAACTGCGATCGCACTAGGAAGATTAGGCAACGAAGCAGCAGGGAAAGCTTTATTTGAGGTTTTTCAGTCTCCTACTACTCCAGACTTGCTGAAAATAGATATTGTTCGGGCTTTAGGTTGGATTGCCACAGAAAAAGTATTAGCTTATTTTCAACAAGCATTAAATCAAAGTGGAGTGTCCGTTTGTCAGGAAATTATTGTCACTTTAGGGCGCATATCTAAACCAGAATTAAAACCTCAAGCTGCCAGAATACTTGTTCACTTCTTTTACTCTCAACAAAGTTATATTGAGCAACCCTTAATTAAGCAAACCTTAACAACATCTTTAGGATTTTTAGGAGAAAAAAGTGCAATCACACTATTAACTAAATTGTGCCAAGATCCAGAACAAGCCACACGGTTACACGCCATAGCTGCTCTGAAGAAAATTCCTCAATCCTCCCAAGATTTACTTTCAGCAGAAAGCCTCCCGCCTCGAATTTCCAGTGCTTTCATCCCATAATTTCCTAATTAAAATTGTTTATTTTGTATAATTGTATGCACTAATCGCATCATACTCTAGGTTAATGTAGCCAAGAATACAAATTATTTTTGGGTATGTATTTAACTTCTTTAAGTAACTAAGCATAGTAGAATCCCTGAAGCTTCATCTATGCCTAAAAAATGAAGTGAAATTTTATGTAGGTGTGAGGAACAAATTGAATACTTCTCAAAAAATTAACAGGATTTCTTGGCTAAGTTACCCTGCCATGGTAGCTTTAGCTTTCTTGATTGCTCCGGTGGTGGGAGCGGAAGAATCGTTAGTTTCTGAGCAGGAATTAGCCAGCCAAACTGCCCCAGAAAGTTACCTGGCACAAACCCCAACTGAAGATAGCCAACTCCTCAACCAAATCAATGAATACAGCACTGAAGGGCAAGGAGATATTGATCCCCTTGAACAAGTAACCAGTGTTACCCAGCTTTCTGACATCGATCCTTTTTGGTTCCAAGCTGTACAGAAAATGGTTGACAAATACGGCTGCATTGTTGGCTATCCTGACGGAACTTTCAAAGGCAATCGTAATATAACTCGCTATGAATTTGCAGCAGCTTTGAGCCGCTGTATGGAATGGGTTGAAGCGAATTATGGTAGCGTAGAAGATGGAGACTTAGCGACTTTACGCCGCTTAGTTCAAGAGTTTGAAGCAGAATTGGCTGTATTAGGGGCAAGGGTAGATGATTTAGAAGGTCGAGTTGCTTTCGTTGAAGACCATCAATTTTCTACAACCACAAAGTTAAAGGGAGAAGTTATCTTCGGTGTTTCTGATGCTTTTGGTGGCATAGGGGATAATACTAACACTGTTTTTCAAGACAGAGTTCGCCTCAACCTGATTACCAGTTTTACAGGTAAAGATACCTTACAAACTCGTCTCCAGGCTGGTAATGTAAATCGCCTCATTTCTACTAATGAAGGTCGCTTTACCTACTTCCCTGGCGGTGCTAACAACAATGTTGGTATTGACATCCTACGCTACATCACTCCTGTAGGAGACAAAGCAACTGTACAAATCATTGCCAACAATGGTTTGCATCACTATTACACTGACACTCTTAACCCCTACTTTGAAAGCGGTGCAGGGGGTACTGGCGCACTTTCTACCCATGCTGAACGTAATCCCATCTATCGTCTCGGTCCCCTTGGTGCAGGTGCAGCAGTTTCTCTAAGACCAGCTAAAGGAATTAGGTTTGATGTAGGCTACCTTAGTAATGAAGCTAGCAATCCTGCTGAAGGTGAAGGTTTGTTTGGTGGCAATTATTCCGGCATCGCGCAACTTACCTTTGGTGACCGCTACAAAGTGGCTTTCACCTATGTTAATTCTTATTCTGGTGCTGGAGATTTTCTCTTAGGTGGGGTTGGTACTAACTTAGCCAATACTCCTGAAGATGCTGCTGGTATTGGTGCAACCCCTATTTTTACCAATGCTTACGGTATTGAAACATCCTTAAGATTTAGCGAAAGCTTAATTCTTAACGGTTGGGTAGGTAAGATGGATTCTCGCTTAATCGGCAGAGGGGATGCTGATATTTGGACATTTAATGCTAACCTGGGCTTCTTGGATCTGGGTGGAGAAGGCAATATGCTTGGTTTAGGCTTTGGCGCTGAACCAACCTTACGGGGCTTAGAAGTTGATGGAGCGACAATACCATTATCTCAGGATTGGGCTTATCATGCAGAAGCTTTCTACAAGTACAAGTTAAGCAACAATATCCTAATCACTCCTGGTATAATTTGGTTGCCCAGCGTTAACCAAGACTCCGATAGCGAAGATGTTTTCATCGGCACACTGAGAACAACCTTCACTTTCTAAGTAGAAAGTAAATTCATGTAGGGTGGGCAAGTTGAGTAACAAAATCAGCAAAGGAAATCCCTTTATTCTTGCCCACCATAACTAATAGCTAATACCCTTGTCATGGTGGGCAAAAATAGTAGAGTTGGTAATTAAGCTTATCTGAGCAAATTTGCCCACCCTACTAAAACTATTTGTAGCTTTGATTTATCAAAAAGTTTACCGAAAACGGGTCGCCCCTACAACTAACAACTAATAACTGTACGGCGTAGCCGTTGCAGCATCTCTTACTAACAACTAACAACTGATTTAGTATCAATACTTACGGAACAATCCAGCAGAGAACTCTAAGATTAGCTATTGGGTAACAATGTAATCTGGGTTACAGATAAATCATTATGAGGATTGAGCAGTTACAGGCTTTTTTAGCTGTGTCCGAAACCGGAAGCTTCGGACAAGCTGCCCGGAAGTGTGGTGTCACTCAATCTACTATCAGTCGGCAAATCCAAGCTTTAGAAATGGAATTAGGTTTACCTTTATTCCACCGCTTGGCACAGGCAAAATTAACTTTAGCGGGGGAAAACTTATTACCTCGTGCCACAAAAATTTGTAAAGAGTGGCAAACCGCAGCTCAAGAAATAGCCGATTTAATGGCCGGGAAACAACCAGAACTTTGCGTCGCAGCTATCCATTCTGTCTGTTCCCATTACTTGCCTCCAGTACTGCAACAATTTTGCACCCACTACCCAGAAGTGCAACTGCGAGTCACAGCCTTGGGTAGCGATCGCGCCCTTAAAGTACTCCGGGATGGTTTAGTAGATGTGGCGGTGGTGATGAATAACCGCCTGTTAACTGCGAATCCCGAAATGGTAGTAGATACCCTTTACCATGAATCCATTGAAATACTCATGGGGGCGAATCATCCTTTAACCAAATATCAAAAAGTACCTTGGGCAGAATTAGCTAAATATCCCCAAGTTGTTTTCAAAGACGGTTATGGAATGCAGCGTTTAGTGCAACGATTATTTGCTGAAGAAGCAAACCTCAATGCTGTCGTGGAGTTGAATACCTTAGATGCTTTTCGCGGAGTAGTCCGACAAGGGGAAATGATTGCCTTGCTACCCAATGCGGCTTTATTAGATGCCACTAGTGATGTAACCTTAGCCATTCGCCCTATTGCTAATCATCCTTCCTCAAATAATACCAAAGGAGAATATGATTTCACCAGAGAAGTTGTTCTTGTCACAACTCGCGATCGCTTACAAATTCCTCCTATTCAGAAGTTTTGTGAGTTAGTGAAAAAAGTTGCTCAACCTCCAGTACAAAAGCTTAACTCTCAAAAGTTAACAACCCCTCTTGTAGGGTAATAGTAATAGGTAACTTTTAAATTGCTGCAAAAATGAGCGAAATATTTAGGGAATTACTTAAAAAAGTTGGTAGTGGCACTCACACTAGCAAAGACTTGACTCGTGCCGAGGCAGCAACCGCTACAAAAATGATGTTGTTGCAAGAAGCTACTCCTGCCCAAATTGGCGCTTTCATGATTGCCCATCGCATTAAACGCCCGACTCCTGCGGAATTAGCGGGGATGTTAGATGCCTATGATTCCTTTGGACTAAAACTAGAGGCTTTAGATTCTTCTCCTTATCCAGTCACTGTTTTTAGTAATCCCTATGATGGGCGTTCCCGTACTGCCCCTGTCATGCCGATCACGGCTTTAATTCTTGCTACAGCAGGAGTTCCGGTGATTATGCACGGGGGAGATTGTATGCCTACCAAGTACGGAGTTCCCCTGGTTGAGATTTGGCAAGGATTAGGTGCAGACTTTTCTTCTCTGACTCTCTCCCAAAGCCAGCAGGTTTTCGCTAAGACAGGTATTGGTTTTGTCTATTTACCTCAACATTTCCCCACAGCGTATAATTTAGTTCCTTACCGAGAACAAATTGGTAAACGTCCTACCCTCGCAACCTTAGAATTAGTTTGGTTTCCTTATTCAGGAGATGGTGATTTGATTTCTGGCTTTGTCCATCCTCCTAGTGAAGAACGTTTCCAAAAAACTTTTGCTTTGAAAGGTGTTAATAATTTTACTACAGTTAAAGGATTAGAAGGAAGTTGCGACCTTGCCCAAAGTCGCACTGCTATTATCGGCATCAACAAACCTGACACGAAACCTAACTTCCAACGTCTCCATCTCCACCCCCGCGACTACGATTTAGGGGGGCAAGATGTTCCTTTAGAATCAACTGAACTATTAATCAAACAACTCCAGGAAGTGTTGCAAGGCAAACCAGGAGAATTAATGTCCGCAGCAATTTTAAACGGGGGCTTTTATTTGTGGCATAGTGGTGTTTGTCCCGATCTCAGTTCCGCTTTTGCCCAGGCAGAGGCAATTTTAACTAAGGGTAAAGCTGTCGCTAAATTACAAAGTATTATATCAACAATCAAATAGCTTAAGTAAAACTTATAATTGAAAATTAGAATTTTAATCATAGACAAAAGCAAATGTTTCTGTGATCATGATAGACTAATCTATATAAATTAAGAAATTGATTAAAACGCTTGGTCTAGGGTTTAGCAACTAGTTTGCAGCGCTGTATTCGGCTGCAAAGTTAGATATCAGAGAATTTTATTAATAGCTTTTTTGCAGTTCATTTCAATGTATCTGTCCAGTAAAAACAGGGACAGCTAGGAAGTCTTATGTCTAATTCACCACAATTTTCTCGACGAAAATTTTTAGCGACCGCTGCTGCTTCTGGGGCTAGTGCTGTATTTCTCAAAGGGTGTTTTGGCAATGCCCTCGAACCAGGAGATAATACAGCTACAGAACAAGTAAAAGCAAGTGATATTAGTCCAGAGATGATGCCTGAAACAACAGAAGTTGTTTTAGGTTACATTCCCATTGTTGAGGCTGCGGCTTTAATTATTGCCCAAGAGAAAGGCTTCTTTGCTAAATATGGCATGACTGATGTAGACATTTCTAAGCAAGCAAACTGGTTATCAGCCAGGGATAATGTCTCCATTGGGTCTGAAAATGGTGGTATTGATGGGGGACAGTGGCAAATGCCCATGCCCCATTTAATTAGCGAAGGAATTATCACTAATGGTAAGAAAGTGCCGATGTATGTCTTGGCGCAACTAAATACTCAGGGTAATGGTATTGCGATCGCAGGTATCCATGAAGGCAAGGGACTTAATTTAGATATTGCTGAGGCTGCTGAGTATATCAAAAGCTTTCCTGCTAATGAAGGAAGAAAGTTCAAAGCGGCACACACCTTCCCTCAAGTAAACCAAGATTTCTGGATTCGCTATTGGTTTGCGGCTGGTGGTGTTGATCCAGATACTGAAATCGATCTGTTGGCAGTACCACCTGCGGAAACTGTACAGGGAATGCGTAACGGCACAATGGATGCTTTTAGTACAGGAGATCCTTGGCCTTATCGTATTGTTGCTGATGATATTGGTCATATGGCAACATTGACCTCTCAGGTGTGGAAGTTTCATCCTGAAGAGTATTTAGCAATTCGCGCCGACTGGGTTGATGCCAACCCAAAAGCAACTAAAGCAATCTTAAAAGCAGTTATGGAAGCGCAACAATGGTGTGATGATGATGCCAACCGAGAGGAATTAGTTGACATTGTTGCCCAGCGCAACTACTTTAATGTACCAGAAGATATCTTGATGCCTCCTTATCAAGGTAACTACAAAATGGGAGATAATCAACCAGCAATTGAAGATAAAATGAAGGGGCCATTGTATTGGAAAGACGGTCTTGGCAGCGTTTCTTATCCCTACAAAAGTCATGATCTTTGGTTTTTAACAGAAAGTATTCGTTGGGGTTTCCATAAGGAAGCAATTCCTGATATTGATACCGCCAGGAAGATTATTGATCGGGTTAATCGGGAAGATTTATGGAAAGAAGCCGCCCAAGAAGCCGGCTTTACTGCTGATATTCCCGACGATACATCTAGGGGAGTTGAAACATTTTTTGATGGTAAAGAGTTCGATCCTGAAGATCCTGAAGCTTATTTAGATAGTTTGGAAATTAAGAATATTTAGTTAGTTATTAATTATTAAAAGTAGTAAGGAAGGAAAATTATGGCAGTAAGCACTTCAAAATCCCAGAGAATAAGAAAAAATCGGAACAGGAAAAACAGGTCATTGTCAGAGATCATCCTCAGTATTATAACCTGCGTAACTACGCCCTAGATTTTCTTGACAATCGCTTTGCCCACGATGAAGACGCTGCTTGATCTAAACCCAATAAAACAGCAAGCAAGATACAATACTCTATAGGATTTAAACCAGACAAATATCTATGAATGAAACTTTCAGTCTGACTATCTGGCTAGTGCCTTTATACGCCTTAACTGGGGCAGTGCTAGCTATTCCTTGGTCGCCTGGCATTATTCGTCAAACTGGGCCAAGACCATCGGGTTATTTTAATATTGTGATGACTCTGATTGCCTGTATTCACAGTTTGTTTGCTTTGTTAGAAACATGGCATCAACCTGCCCAATACCTCTCATTTCAGTGGCTTCATACTACGGATTTGAATATATCTTTTGATATTGAAATTTCCTCAATTACCATCGGCGCTTTACTTTTAGTCACAGGCTTGAATTTGGTTGCTCAAATTTACGCCATTGGTTATATGGAAATGGATTGGGGTTGGGCGCGTTTTTATTCCTTACTCGCTTTGTTTGAGGCCGGGATATCTACCCTGGTTTTGTGCAATTCCCTTTTCTTCAGCTATGTAGTTTTAGAAATTCTTACTTTAGGGACTTATTTATTAATTGGCTTGTGGTTTAACCAATCTTTAGTAGTGACAGGGGCAAGGGATGCTTTTTTAACCAAACGGGTAGGGGATTTAATCCTGTTGATGGGGGTGGTTGCTTTATTACCTTTAGCAGGGACTTGGAATTATACAGAGTTAGGTGAATGGGCAAAAACGACTACCATTGACCCCAATGTAGCGACTTTACTTTGCTTAGCATTAATTGCTGGGCCTTTAGGTAAATGCGCTCAATTTCCTTTGCATCTCTGGTTAGATGAGGCCATGGAAGGGCCAATGCCTGCTACTATTTTACGTAACACTATTGTCGTTTCTACGGGTGCTTGGGTTTTAATTAAATTGCAACCAGTGTTGGCGTTATCTCCTGTAGCTTTAACAGTGATGATTGCCATTGGTGCTGTAACGGCAATCGGTGCATCTTTAATTGCGATCGCCCAAATAGATATTAAACGTTCTCTTTCTTATTCTGTTAGTGCCTACATGGGTTTAGTTTTTATTGCCGTGGGGACACAGCAGGATGCAACCGCTTTAAGATTGCTATTTACCTACGGAATTGCTATGTCCCTATTAGTAATGAGTGTAGGTGGGGTGGTTTTAAACACCATCACCCAAGATTTAACCCAATATGGCGGTTTATGGTCACGTCGTCCTATCTCTGGCTTTTGTTACCTAGTTGGTGCAGCCTCTATGGTTGCTTTTCCTCCTTTGGGCTGTTTTTGGACATTAACCGAAATGGCAGACAATCTCTGGAATATCCACCCTTTGTTGTTAGGGATATTGATTGTCGTCAATGGCTTAACAGCCTTTAGTCTCACTCGCCAATTTAGCCTCATTTTCGGTGGCAAACCGAAACAGATGACAGTTCGTTCTCCCGAAGGCTTATGGGCATTGGTTTTACCTATGATGTTCGGTATGGGATTCGCTTTGCACGTACCTCTTTTGCTGGAAAAATGGAACTTATTACCAGAATGGGAAAATCTTAACTTAACGGCTGCAAATCCTTTAATTATCTCAACTTTAGTGGGTGCGGGGGCATCAGCTTTTATCTATCTTAGTGACAACATTGCTAAACCCATTGTCTTAAAACCAAAAGCCATTCAAGACTTTTTTGCTTACGACTTGTATACCGCCCAAACTTATCGCGTCACTATTGTTTTTGTCGTAGGTTTAGTTTCTCAAATTGTCTATTGGTTTGATTGTTACTTAGTTGATGGAATAATTAACTTAGTTGGCTTAGCAACTGTTTTCAGTGGTGAAAGTTTGAAATACAACGTTTCTGGACAAGCCCAATTTTATTTCTTATCGATTTTATTAGGAGTGTTTTTATTGGTTGGGGTAGTTTGTTGGCCCTTTCTCTCGCAAATGTCGTTGGTTCTTTCACCATAACCAATCTTCTTGACAAAGATGTTGTTGTGAATTTTTCAATTAATAAAAAATCAATTAATAATGCTTAGTTTTCTGCTTCTTATCCCTGTAATTGGAGCGACTGTTCTTGGTTTCTTACCAGGAAAAATTGAATCAGGTCGCTTACGACAAATCACCACAGTTTTCGCTGCAATCGCTTTTGCTTGGTCTATCTGGCTATTAACTCAGTTCGATTTAGGTAACGCTGCATGGCAATTTTCTGAATATTTACCTTGGGCTAAACAAATTGGCTTAAGTTATAGTTTGGCAGTTGATGGTTTATCCTTGCCTCTGTTGGTTTTAAATGCTTTACTCACCATTATTGCTATTTATAGTATTGGTGAAAATGTTGAACGTCCCCGTCTTTATTACTCTTTAATTCTCTTAATTAATGCTGGCATAACCGGGGCCTTAACCGCTCAAAACTTGTTATTGTTCATCATCTTCTATGAACTAGAATTAATCCCCTTCTATTTAATGATTGCCATTTGGGGAGGAGAAAAAAAAGGCTATGCGGCTATTAAATTCTTACTTTATACTGCCGTATCTGGGTTACTAGTTTTAGTGGCATTTTTAGGGATTGCTTTCCTCAGTGGTACAGCTAGTTTCGACTACGATACCATCACTACCCAAGGACTATCTTTAAATACCCAACTAGTTCTATTAACAATCCTCTTAATTGGCTTCAGTATCAAAATCCCTTTAGTACCCTTGCATACCTGGCTGCCTGATGCTTATACAGAAGCTTCTCCGGCTGTTACTATCCTTTTAGGAGGCGTTTTCGCTAAACTAGGAACCTATGGTTTAATTCGCTATGGTTTGCAGCTATTTCCTGATACTTGGTCAGTTGTGGCCCCCGGATTAGCGGTTATTGGTACGGTTAGTGTACTTTATGGGGCATTGAGTGCGATCGCCCAAAAAGATATTAAACGTATGGTAGCCTATAGTTCCATCGGTCACATGGGTTATATCTTAGTAGCTACAGCGGCTGGGACAAAATTAAGTATTCTGGGTGCAGTAGCACAAATGATCAGTCATGGTTTAATTTTGGCTTTACTTTTCCACTTAGTGGGTATAATAGAACGCAAAGTTGGCACTCGTGACTTAGATGTTCTCAACGGTTTAATGAACCCTATTCGCGGTTTACCCCTCACAAGTGCTTTACTAATCACCGCAGGTATGGCAAGTGCTGGTATTCCTGGTTTAGTAGGGTTTGCTGCGGAATTTATTGTCTTTCAGGGTAGTTTTGCCACCTTCCCTATTCCTACCTTGCTTTGCATCATTGCCTCTGGCTTAACTGCGGTATACTTTGTAATTCTGCTCAATCGTACCTGTTTCGGTAAATTAGACAATCAAAGAGCATATTATCCCACCGTATTACTTTCAGAAACTATTCCTGCTTTTGTTTTAACTTTAATAATTTTATTTCTCGGTGTCCAACCAAATTGGTTGTTACGTTGGATTGAACCTACCACAGATTTATTGGCAGTAGATATCCATCAAACTGAACAAGTTGCTTTACAAAACCCACCAGCAATATTGTTCTCTGAAAAATAACAACTTTTGAGTTAAATATGTTTTCCAAACGTTTCTTGATAATCTCCAGTGTTACTTTAATTATTAGCTTAGCGATCGCAGGGGGCAACTTAACTGAGTTATACCAAACCAACGTAGCCCAAGCACAAACTCCTAGACCAGAAACAGAAGGTATTCGAGTTAACCGAGGGCGTAGGTATTCTAATCCTTTGCCTGATGTTCAAGGTAGCGTTGAGAATTATCAACCCAAGGTAGATTCCCAAGGACAGTTGGGTAACAATAACCTACCATTACAATTTCCTCTCGGAATCGCTGCCCCAACTACTGTACCTTTCGGTTGGGGTACGAATCCTACTACCAAAGCTAATGAATTTAATACAGGTGCAGATTTACAAGCCCCCGTTGGTACTCCTGTGGTAGCAGCTTATCCTGGTACAGTAGCGATCGCAGATTATGAGGAGCAACTTGGTTTAACTGTGGTGTTGCGCCACGAGAAAGATAGTCAAGAGTCGCAATATGCCCACCTTGACAAAATCTTAATACAATCAGGGGAGCAAATAGAACAAGGGCAAGTGATTGGTTTGGTAGGGACTACAGGTAAAAGTAGTTTCCCTCATCTCCATTTTGAATGGCGACAATTAACTCCTAGTGGTTGGGTGGCTGTTGATCCTACTACTGCTTTAGGGGGGGCAAGAAAGAGGTTAGGAGATTAATATCAGTCCCCGACATCCCTTAAAAGTTCTGCCCAGCCAGATTTCATATTCCTTTTCGGACTTCTGCCGGCCCCAGGCTGGTAAATCCAGCCTTGAAAATCAATCTTTAATTTTCGCAAATCATCGGCTACGGTTTTACCAATAATCCAAACCTTAGCTTGGGGAAAGCGAGATAATAAATCAGCACCATAATCTGACCACCACAAGCGATGTAGGGCAGATTTTATCTGGTTAGAAACGCGCTTACCTCCAGGTACATACATCCCATGAATAGAAGCATCTATCACCCAAACTCCCTTAGCTTGCATTTCCCTTAAAGTGCCAACCTTCCACTCTAAGCGATCGCTAACAGAAACCCCTTCAGTTTTTCGCGGTTGCTTTCCCCTAGCTGTTAGCTTACCAAACAAATCCCAAAACTGTCTTGTCCCTGCATTCCTTTGGGTTGTCTCCCCCGATAATAATTCTGGTTCCCCATAGCCTAAGCAATAAATTAAGCGCACAAACTCTTCAGGACTATGTTGGGCTGCGGCTGGCAAGGATTTTTTTTGTACCGTCAAACTAAAATCCTGAACAGAAGTATAAATATGAGACTCTGCAATTAAGATTACCGAAGTATTCTCCGGTTGCCAAGCCCAGCGGTGGCTTTCTACAGCTAAAGCTACTTGAGGTAATTCTGGTTCAAACCCAGCTTCGTCAAGCAATTTAGCTCCCTTGCTTTGGCTAATTTTAATTTTCTCTTCTACCCAAACAGGAAGCTGGGACATAATACTCTTTTTTTGTGTTGGAGATATGGTGGTTGGAAAGGAGGAGTCGTAGTCTGCTAGTAAACGAGTTACCTGTTTTACTGTGTCTAGACGGTTGAGGAGGTCGTAGCCGTAGTCAGTTGTTCTTTTTGTGATTAGTGCATTAAGTGCTGAATAGAGTGTTTGGTGAGTTACTTGTTAGTTTTTGCAGCACAAACGCACCCTATAATATCTGCGATCGCACTAATTTTTTAGCTTGAGCAAGCAATCTTTAAGAACCTCTAAATACTTTTTAAAAACGAATAAATACTTTTTAAAAACGAATAGCTCCTCTTCATGAAAATTGTTATCTAATTATTTACAAAGGATTAGACACTCTTATTCAATTCAATCCTTTAATCATAATCTACCAACAGGGTAAGCCGTTTCTACGGTTTTTGTGTCTTGATCCAACCAAATTTCTACAATGTAACCTGATTCAGGGTCTTCTCCACGATACTTGATGCGTGTTCTTTCAGTAATTGGGTCAGTTTGCCGCACAAAGGTATTCGTTACCTGGCGTGCAATAAAGGGGTAAAGGGAAAGGGGAAACCCTTGTTTTCCCAACTACTCGCCCCCTACTCCCTACTTTTAACCTAGCATGACTACCTACTACCTACTCCCTGTTCTAGTTGTGCTGTAGCTATTTTCAAATTAATCACCTTTTCACCACGCTGGATTTTGAAAGGTAATTCTTTGTCTAGTCCGCTATTTTCTACAACGGTTTGCAACTGTCCTGCTTCAGTTATACGCTGGCGGTTAACTTCTAAAATAACATCCCCAGCACGAATTCCACCTTGGGCCGCGGGGCTGTCGGGAATAACTCTAACTACCAAAACACCTTCAACCTCTGGGACAATGATACGAGAATTTGGATTTTTGTTATTCTCCTTCGCTGTTTCAGGGGTAAGAGTCACCATCTGCACTCCCACATAGGGATGAGCTACTTGCTTACCATCTGCTAAAACTTGGGAGAGAGACTTTGCTTTGTTGATAGGGATAGCAAAACCAATACCCATGGCATCAGGGCGAATAGCTGTGTTGATGCCAATAACTTCTCCTTGTTCATTTAACAATGGTCCCCCGGAATTACCAGGGTTAATAGCAGCATCGGTTTGCAAGAAATCAATGCGCTTATCAAGGATGCCCACTTCTGAAGAAGAACGGTTTAAAGTACTAATAATCCCCAAAGTGACAGTATTGTCTAAACCAACAGGATTACCCACTGCGATCGCCCAATCTCCTACCTTAACTTGGTCAGAATCTCCTAGGGGGGCAACGGGCATATTGCCTTGAGGTTCAATTTTAACCACCGCCAAATCTGTAACGCTGTCAGTGCCTTTAACCACTCCTTCTACACGCCTACCGTCTTTCAGGGTGACGGTTACTTTATCTGCCTGACTAACGACATGGGCATTAGTAAGAATCGTCCCATTTTCATCAAAAATAAACCCAGATCCTTGCCCCCTTAAAGTTCTTTCTTGAGGGGCTTGTTGTCCAAAGCGATCACCAAAAAAGTCCCGGAAGAAAGGATCTTGTAACAAAGGATCTAAGCGCTGAGTCACAGTACGTTCTGTATCAATTCTAACTACTGCATCCCCTGTACGTTCTACGGCTGCTGAAACAAAGCTTCCACCAGGGCGAATAGCTGCTTTTGGTACTTGTGCAATTTCTTTAACTGTTTCTATTTTAGTGGCTGCGGGAATTAAGCTATTTTCCGTAGCATTGGGTGCTGCTACTGAAGATAGTACCCTAATTGTGCCGAAGGTCAACACGACACCAAGGAGAAGGGATAAAAAATGAGTTGTAAGTTTTCGCATATTATCAGTTATCAGTTTAGTCTACGACAACGGCTAACGCCGTATACTTATCAATTATCAGTTGTCAACGAGTTGTTAACGGCAAAGCCTTACAATGATGCCTAGCGGCAACGGTAAGCTGAACAGTTGTAGAGGCGACTGGTTTTTTATGTGCTATTTGATCAATCAAAGCCTTAATTAAGTCGCCAGTCATTCAATTAAATTTAAGGCAATATCTTTACTTATATTTTGCCTTAGAAAAGTTGCTGTTAACCGACCTTCTTCAGTAGGGTATGCCGAACCCATACCACTATTTTCACAATGCTTATTTGCTTAGGCAAAACTTGCCTTAAAAGTTTAAGTTTTTCGTCTCTAACTCTCAAAATCAAAAGTCACTCTAACTTAGTAATTTCAACTGTCGAATCACCCTTAAAATCATACACTTCAACCTCAGCATATGTTTCTATCCATAATCTTGCCCCTCCATGCTTTGGTTTATTGGGGCTGTAAGTTAAATGACAGGGGCCGTAAATATCTACTTCGTGGCCACAATGGTTAGCTTTATTCTGTTTGACACTAATCACAGTTTCTAACTCATTATTCTCTTCCCTTTTCCGATTACGACCAATTGCCCCTCCGTTGACATGAATAATTTTCACAGCGCCAACACGAGGTTGACACCAGCCAGGAGCCGGGCCTCTTGTACCACGGGAAATCTTCGGCTTGCCTTTATATAAAGGAATAGCCCAAAACTTACCAATTTTGTAAGCGCCTTGGATACGACGTTGATTTAGCAAATAGACGACTCGACGAGGAGTAATGTTTAAGATTTTGGCAGTTTTTCTGGTGTCAACGTATTGCATAAGAAAAGAGGTGAAAACAACCATTCCGCGATAGGAGCATATTAGCACGAATGAAAATTTGATGTTCTTTAACACCAAATCCGGTTAATAAAACTCTGGTCATAACAAGAGGGGTTGGTCAAAAAAATGACGGGGTTTGGCAGTAATTAACCTATGCCACCAAACCCCGATCTAGTATTACTTCTTATTTTGCTTGTCGAGGTGATAAGCTGCCTCTATAGCTGCTTTTTCTCTGGCTCTTTGAGCAAATGGCTGTAATTGTGCAATTTCCATACCGCTTAAAATACTCAAATTTTCTAAATCTATCCCTTTACTGAGCATTTCTACACACCATGTCTGTTGTGCTTGCTTTAAAGTCGGTGGTTGGGCTTGGGGTGTTAGTAAACCTGTGTTTATTGTTTGCCATAAACTTGCTAATTCCTGTTGAGAAATAGGTTGTTTTTCCTCATTGAGAAATAAGGCTGATTGTTCATCCTTACGGCTTTTTAGCCACTGAATAACTGGATCACTTTCGGCGAAGCCATAACGTTTGCCCAAAATCCACTGGTTAAGAGGCACTTGTCTAATTGCACCTTGATTGATTTGTAAGATACGTTGTCCAGATTCTCTAATAAAGTGCGATCGCTCTAAATTAACCACTTCTTGACTTGATAAACCTGCACCAAACAAGACATAAACTAAAGCATACTCTTGTCGTCCTTGTTTCTTAGCTTGTCTAAAAAGGGAACGGACTAAACTAGCGGGTAAATCTTGTATTTGCTTTTGATTAACTGAAGATGACTGAGTTTCTAAAATAATCTCTGTTTCCCTAGAAGTAATAATAGCACCGTGTAAAAATAGCTCTACCAAACTAGCTAAAAAATCCTCTCTTTTTAGCCAAAGTCCATCTCCTTCAGTTTCAATAGTTGAGTTGATAGTGAAGTAACCGAGTATCAGCCCATTAACTAAACTGGTTAAGGTTTCCGGAGGAAAACGAACTTCTAATCCTTCTTGGGCGATCGCGCTAGCTAAATGTTTTGCTATATGTTGATTAGCTTCTGTCAATCTTTGCCCCAAAGCCAAACGATTTTCTGGGGGATACTGCCCCGCTTCTCCTATGACAGAGTGTACTAATTCAGGAACTTTTTCTAAAGCCTCTAAACTATTCTGGCCGTAATCTTGCAATATTTGAGCAATATTAGGTTGAGAATCGCCTTGTGCCAATAAAGTTTGCTTTAAATGGGAAAATAACCTCAAATGTTCTGTTACAGCTAGTAATAAGCCGTGCTTACTGCCAAAATGTCGAAATAAAGTGACTTCATTCACCTGAGCGCGATCAGCCACAGCTTTAGTAGTAGTATCCGTAACTCCCTTTTCTGTGAATAACTCTAATGCTGCCTCAATTAAACGGGTTTTGGTCGATTTTTTTCTAGTAGACATAAACTAATTTGCAAGTAGCACTTGCATTGTTCGGCTATACCTGTTACCTTAAATGTGTAAGCAGCACTTGCATTATCTCTTTTGAATTATAACTAACCTTTCACTAAACAGATAGTTGTAGCGAAGTGAAATGCAAATAACTAGAAAAATTAAATCCTGGTATTTTTAGAGGACAAAATTAATGACACAAGCAGTAATTACCTTTGAGGGTAAGCAAAAGCTAACTCTCTGTTGGACGAGTGTGGCCTTTTTCAGCACATTCCACATCCTAGCTTTATTAGCACCTTGGTTTTTTTCTTGGTCAGCATTAGGTGTAATGATTTTTTGCCATTGGCTATTTGGTAGCATCGGCATTTGTTTAGGGTACCACCGCCTCTTAACCCATCGTAGTTTGCAAGTACCTCAATGGTTAGAATATGTCATAGTAACTATCGGTGCATTGGCCCTACAAGGAGGACCAATTTTTTGGGTAGCAGGACATCGTTTGCATCATGCCCATACAGAGGATGTAGAAAAAGATCCCTATTCTGCTAAGAAAGGATTTTGGTGGAGTCATGTATTGTGGTTAGTTTATCCACAAAAGCAGTTTTTTGACTACGAAGCTTATCAAAAGTATGCTCCTGATTTAACTCGCCATGCTTATTACCGTTGGTTAAACAAAAAATCTAGTTTTATCGGGCTGCAAGTTGCCTTTAGTCTGCTGTTATACGCTTTAGGTGGTTGGTCTTTCGTAATTTATGGTACATTCCTCAGAGCAGTATTACTCTGGCATAGCACTTGGTTAATCAACTCTGCTAGTCATATCCGAGGCTATCGCACTTTCACCACCAATGACAATGCCCGTAACCTCTGGTGGGCGGCTATTCTCACTTACGGAGAAGGTTGGCACAACAATCATCATGCCCATCCTCGCGTTGCCAAAGCTGGACAGAAGTGGTGGGAAGTTGATCCGACTTGGTGGGCAATTCAGGTGTTGCAAAGATTCGGTTTAGCCAAAAAAGTATTCTCGTAAAAGAGGCGCAAACCTTAAAACCCTAATGTTAGTGTCCCTGTAGAAGTTAGGGTTGAGTATAATAATCCTCGCCGTGTAAGTCTTTTTACACGGCTTAAGGAAGGTATAGAATGGAGATATATGAACTGTCTACTCGTAGAAAAGAAAGTAAGCTTTACAGAAGTTGCCTCAATAATAAGTGACTTTAAAGATATTCCTCTTTTTAACTAAACCTGCCCTAACACAGAATTTTAGCTGGGTCATATCAGTAGGGTGGGCAAGATTCAGTAGTTGAATTAGCCTCAAAAGTTCATCTGTTTTTGCCCACCAGAATTAATCAGTAAATCTTTTGGTAAAGGTCTTGGCTTTTTTTGACACCTTGCTGATTATGGTTTTCAAGAGTTTAAAAGTTTAGTTTTTCTTGGTTTTATCAAGATGATGCAACCGTCTCTTTTCTACTGAATAATTGTAGCAGAAGCTTACTATAGTTTAGAGTAGAAAAAAAGCATAAATAGCTAGTGACTAAGCCAAAGGAGAAAAACCACCCGGAGGTACATCTTGCCAACGCCCTGAGCCTATTGCTTGAATTGCTTCGGATAAAGAAACATCTCCGGTGTAGAGGGCGCGGCCCACAATTACTCCTTCTACCCCTAAAGCTTCCAAGGAAAGTAAACTTAATAAATCTGTTAAAGAACTTACTCCCCCGGAAGCAATCACAGGAACATCTACGGCTGTAGCCATCTCTCGCAAGGCTTCTAAGTTAGGGCCACTTAGAGTACCATCACGGTGAATATCAGTGTAAATTATCGCTGCGGCACCCTTCGTCGCCATTTGTTGCGCCAACTCCGTAGCAGCAACTTGAGAGGTTTCCAACCACCCCCTGGTTGCCACTTGCCCATTACGGGCATCAATACCAACCACAATTTTGTTAGGAAACTCTTGAGCTAAGTCCTCTACTAACTGAGGATTTTCCACGGCAACAGTTCCCATAATTGTGCGGTCAACTCCTAAGTTAACCAATTGAGTTACGGAGGTGCGATCGCGCAATCCTCCTCCCACTTGCACTGGCACAGATACAGCCCTAACAATAGCTTCAATAGTTTTTTGATTAGCGGGTTTTCCTTGCTTTGCCCCATCTAAATCAACAACATGAATTCGAGTTGCCCCTTGCTCTGCCCATTGTCTGGCGACATCCACAGGATTATCATTAAATACCTGAGATTGGTCATAATCTCCTTGATAAAGGCGAACACAACGCCCTTCTAATAAATCAATAGCTGGGATAATTTCCATGATTGGCTAATTGCTAGTTGCTAATGGCTAATAGTTTTTTCCCAGTTCCCCAGTTCCCCAGTTCCCTAGCTCCCTACCACCGGAGATAGTTCTTTCAAGATTGTAAACTGGACGTGGTTAATTGCTAACTCACCCAGAGAAACAACTTCCTTATCAACAGGAACTCCTTGAGTGTAAAGCTTTTCAAAAGAGACTCCTTTCGCCATTTCTGCATGATACCAGGCTAAACCCATAAAAAAGCGAGTTGGATAGGGGCCTCCTTCTTGGATATCATCGGGATTTGATTCCATGGGCAACCAACCAAACCCTGGGGCATAAAATTCCATCCAGACATGATTATAGTCGGGAACTAAGGGAACTTCTTTTTGATGGGGATGGGGAGGACATTTATAACGACCGACAGTACGGCAAGCAATACCATTTAACCTGGCTAAAGCGAGTAAGATACCTAAATATTCGCCACAAGAACCCACCCCCCTAGCTAGGGCGACATCAGGAGTATCAATATGGGGTTTGATACCATAGGAGAGTTTGTCATAAACATAGTTACGGATACTATACATTTTCCGCAACAGGTTAGTTTCTCGCTTAACGGCTTCAGTGGCTGCTTGACGAATAATTGCTGTATCCATAGCCAAGTTATCATTGTCTACCAAATAGAGTTGCTGAAACTCAGGAGACAATTCTAAAAGATTTTCACAATCTCGCGGCTTAAGTTGATACTTGATTCCCCAAACTTCTAAAGTCGCTTTCCAACCAAAAATGCGCCTTTCTTCAGGCTTCAGGCTAGCAAACTTAAATACGGCAATACGCTGCCCTTGGTGGTTTTCTTCTGTGAAAGGTAAGCCTACAGGTTCCACAGAAACAATCTTTTGTCGTTGGGTATCTGCGGGTAGGGCGATGCGCCATTCTAAGTCCTTAAGTTCTAATTCATCTAAAGGGGCAAGTTCTTCAATATAGGTCATTTCTACCAAATAACCATTGGAAAGAGCATAACCATTCTTTTCGTTGTGGTAAAAATACAAAGGATGAATGAAAGTGCGATCCCGGAATTCTAATTGGTAGTTAGGATCAGCATTAGGATTATCTCGGATATAAGGCTCATCATCAGCATAAGAGACATAAAGGGTTTCTTTCCCGGTTTGGGAATCTTGTTGTAAGGCTATGCCTGTGGGATTTGCAAAAGGTGTCAGGACATTAAAAATAACTTCCCCAGTTGCGCGATCTAAACAATAAACTGTTTGTTCTGTCTCATCACACAGCCAAAGTTTTTCCTCTTGTACAGCTAAATTCTCACGACCAATACCCGGACTATAGAAGCGAGTAATCTGCTTACCGGTTTCTTTGCTTAAAATATAAATACAGCCTGCTTTTTGAGAAGTAACATAGACTGTCGATTCCCAAACTGCTACTCCATCAGCACTATAGGGCAAATGAACAAAGTGCTGGGGACTAAAATTATCCCAAGAGCAGTAATAAATATTCTCATCTTTAGTAAACCAGAGAGTATCCCCAGCGATTGCTATACCTCTAGCATCAACAAAATCTGAGCAGTTGTGGGAATTGAGTATAGTTGTGTTATCGTTAACCGGATCGATTTGCAACACATAACCATTAACAGAGTCAAGGGCAATTAACCACTTTTCTCGAAACCCAATCCCCTGTAAAGCTGCCGCAGCGAGGGGTCTTATCGTTCTTGACAAAAGGCTAGCTGTTTGAGACACAGAGGTGGCAGAATCAGGAATCATGAATTTTCTAGATGGAAATAGAGATGCAAAGTAAGATGATAAGCCATTAGCTGCTCAAAAGGAATTGCCACAGCCTATCTTTAAGTCATCTTAAGGAGTTAGGGAAAAGTGAGAAAATAGTTGTTACCTCAGTAAAAAGCTTGCTAAGTTGAGAATATATATCTCAAAGTATATATATCGTTAGAAATCAATTTATGCCCAACTGTAGTAGTTAGGCTAAGTATAAACATATCAAAATAGGTAATAAACCATATGCTCAATGCGAACTTAAAATCTAATTAATAGAATTTAGTTTCTTCTCTTACAAGCACTAGGAACCCTATCTAGCTTTTTAGCATCTCATCAACTAAGTGATCTGCAAAGAAAAATTTACAGTAGGTTTAATTATGACTCGGTTCAAACGTTATTTAAAACAATTTTCTCTCATAGTTCTCATCGCCATCGGGCTTTTGCTTCCTGCATGGCTCAACTCTCCGGCACTTTCTAATACAAATTCACTTACTAGCTTATTACCTGGGGAGTTTAACTTTAGCGCTCCTTCAGATATTGGTAAACCAGATCGGCGACAAGGGGGAGCTACTCGCAGCCCTGGTGAATGTCTGGCCAATGAGAAAAATCAACTCACAGCTTTATCTCCTGTGGGAGGGTCTTTTACCATGAAAGCTTATCCTAACTTTTCCTGGTATCTTCCTGCCAATTCTGCTCAAAAAATCTCTTTTTACCTCATGGACCCAGAAAGTCCTAATGATATCTACTACACTTCTTATCTCTTAGCCAAGAATAATGGGGATGCGAGTATCAAAGAGCCATCCAAGATTATTAACCTAGAAATACCAGATTCTGTTAATGTCGCTCCCCTAGAAGTAAACAAGACTTACAGTTGGTTAGTAGAAGTATATTGTGACTCTTCAGGAGCAAGAGATTTTTGGGCATCAGGAGAGATTCAGCGTGTAGAGCCTGAACCGGCTGTGATAAATCAACTCAAACAAGCTCAAACTCCCGAAGCTCGTTTAGCTATCTATGCCCAAGCGCGTTTATTGCCAGAAACCCTAGAGACTCTGTTTGAGATTGAGCGTTCTAACCCCAACAGCCCTGATGTACAAGCCACTTGGCAAAAAATCATCTCTTCTTTAAAGTTTATTAACCCCATAGATGATCCTGAAGTTTCTTTAAGTACCCAGTAGCAGAATTCCCTAGTTAATTTTTGACATTTTGTCGAAATTAACAATTGTTCAGCATCTCCATCAACCCCTCAAAAAAACCGGGTTTTTTCTTAGAGCAAAGTAGGTTGAGAAAAAACCCGGTTTTGTCATCTGAACCAATATATGCTCTTGACTCTATTCTCTCGGTGCATCACTAAATACAAAACCGTTACTCCCAACAATCACCATGAGAAAGATAAAATCTCGTATAGGTAAACTTTCCTTAGCATTATCTTTAGAATTAGCTATGGTAGCTGGTTTCTGCGCCCCACAAACACCTGCCTTTGAACCGTCTGGGGAGATCAGCACCCCCCAACGGACTCAACCAGGTGGAACCCGCGTCAGCATACCAACTCAGTGGGAACCAAATCGTTACAGACCTCCAGGTAATATTAGTCGTCCTAGACGCACTCAACAAGGAGGAACTCGTAGGGTTGAAGAAGAAGAATTTTTACTCAAAGCTATAGTACCTGAGTCTAGCCAAGGTTTTGGTACAACTAGCCAACCCTACCCAACCTTTTTGGTCTTTGTTGCTGATCTGATTGAAGAAAGGGATACCATACCAGTAGAATTTGTCCTGATAGACGAAGATGGAAATGATGTTTATAGAGCAAGTTTCTCAATTAAAACTGAATCTCAGTTACTAAGCCTCACTCTCCCCGCCCATGCCGGAATGCCACCTTTAGAAGTAGGGAAAAACTATAGATGGTCTCTTATGCTGGTTCAAAGCGCCTTAGATTGGACACACAACCCTACAGCATCAGGTTGGGTGACAAGAGTTGAACCTTCAATTGAGTTAACTCAAGCCCTCTCTGGAGCAACTTCAGCACAGGAACAGGCAACAATTTATGCCCATGAGGAAATTTGGTACGATGCTGCGGCTACCTTAGCTCAGTTACAAAGAGAAAGTCCTCAAAATGAGGCTGTAAGTCAAGATTGGGTTAAACTCTTAAAAGCCGCAGGTTTAGAAAGTATTAGCTCGGTCAGGGTATCTTTTAATTAATTCTCTTAAGGTTTATGCGCTTTCTGGGCAAAGTTTTAATAGTAGCTTTAGTGATAATTATGGCAACCTCCGCTTTAAGTAACGAGATTTTGCCAGAAGAAAACTTAATTGTGGAAGGGATTCCTCCAATTCCTGCCTCTATAGTAAAAACTGTAGAACGCTATACAGATTTTCGTTCCGCCGTCCTTGCCAGTTGGCATCCTCACCGGAAAGAAATGCTTATTTCGACGCGGTTTGGAGAAACATCTCAAGTACACCAGGTCAAGTCTCCTTTAGGTTATCGTCAACAGTTAACTTTTTTCCCAGAAAGAGTTTCTGGGCCAGCTATCAACCGACAGAAGGTAAATATTTTGTCTTTAGTAAGGATGCTGGAGGCAATGAGTTTCGCCAGAACTATCGCTATGATTTAGGGACAGGAGAAATCACTTTACTAACAGATGGAGAATCTCGTAATAGCGCAGGAGTTTGGTCTAATGCTGGTGACTTAATGACCTACAATTCTACTCGTCGCAATGGTACAGACGTAGACCTTTACGTTATCGATCCTGCTAATCCTGATAGCGATCGCTTGGTAGCAGAAGTTGAAGGAGGGGGTTGGTTTCCCTTAACTTGGTCGCCCAATGACCAGCAAATTTTGAGTGTTGAGTATATTTCTGTTAACGAAAGTTATCTTTGGCTTTTTGATACTCAATCAGGAGAAAAGACTCTAATTACTCCTCAAGAAGAAGAGAAAGTTTTTTACGGTAGTGCCGTTTTTAGCAAAGATGGCAAGGGTTTATATGTTGTCACGGATAAAGATTCTGAATTTTCTCGTCTGGCTTATTTAGACTTAGATACCAAAGAACATACCTTCCTTAGCCAAGGGATTGACTGGGATGTGGAAGATATGGCTCTTTCTGAAGATGGTAACCTGCTGGCTTTTATCACCAACGAAGACGGCAGCAGCGTTCTCCATCTCCTTGATACCACCACACAACAAAAACTCCCTTTACCAGAACTTCCCGTCGGACAAATTTATTCCCTTAACTGGCATAAAAATAATCAGTATTTAGGCTTTACCCTATATTCGGCTCAATCTACTGCTGATGCCTATGCTTTGGATGTAAACACCCAAAAACTTACTCGTTGGACAAAAAGCGAAACAGGAACCCTGAATATAGACAATTTTCCTCAAGCAGAATTAGTACGTTGGTCAAGTTTTGATCAAAAAACAATTTCTGGTTTCCTTTATCGTCCCCCAACTAAGTTTACAGGTAAGCGTCCTGTAATTATTGATATTCATGGTGGGCCAGAAGGACAGTACCAACCAGGATTTTTAGGCAGACAAAATTACTATCTCAACGAATTGGGAGTAGCGATAATTTTTCCTAATGTCAGGGGTTCTTCTGGTTATGGTAAAACTTTCTTGAAATTAGATAATGGCTTCCTGCGAGAAGATTCTGTTAAAGACATTGGCGCGTTACTAAATTGGATCGCCAACCAACCAGACTTAGATAGCGACAGAATACTGGTTTCAGGGGGCAGCTATGGGGGTTATATGTCCCTAGCTGTAGCCACTAAATATAGCGATCGCATCAGAGCAGCTATTGATATAGTAGGCATATCTAACTTCGTGAGTTTTTTAGAAAGGACAGAAAGTTATCGCCGGGATTTACGTCGGGTAGAATATGGCGATGAACGCGACCCTCAAATGCGCCAGTTTCTCTTAGATATTTCTCCTATTAACAATGCCGACAAGATTAAAAAACCTCTCTTCGTAGTACATGGGCAAAATGATCCTCGTGTTCCTGTTTATGAGACTCAGCAAATTGCCAAGACAGTCAAGGATAATGATGTACCGGTTTGGTATTTAGTAGCTAAGGATGAAGGACACGGCTTTGCAAAGAAGAAAAACCGAGATTATTTGTTTTACGCCACTGTGATGTTTATTAAAGAGTATTTGTTGCCCTGATTGGTTACTTTTTATGAAAATACTCATCGTTGAAGACGAACCAGAAATAGCCAGACTTATTGAGCAAACCTTAGAAAGAGAAGGATTTGACTGTCTTCAAGCTAGGGATGGTTTAACTGCTTTAAGTATTTTTGAGGAACAACAACCAGATTTGCTCATTTTGGATCTTATGCTTCCTGGCTTAGATGGGCTGGAAATTTGTGCCAGAATCCGCCAAAAACCTGGTCATAAAGACCCTTACATTTTGATGTTAACGGCTAAAGGAGAAGAAATAGACCGAGTTATTGGTCTTTCTACGGGGGCCGATGACTATTTAATTAAACCTTTTAGCCCCAGAGAATTAGTAGCCAGAGTCCGAGCCTTATTGCGGCGTAGTTTGCGTCAAGGGGGGCAGCCTCAACTGATTCGTACTCAGCATTTTATCATTGACCCAGAGCAACATAAAGCGTTTCGCCAACTTGATTGTGAAGAACAAGAACTTTTAGACTTAACGACCTTAGAATTCAATCTTTTAGCCACTTTAATTAGTCAACCTGGGCGAGTTTGGAATCGCTCTCAGTTAATCGATAAGTTGTGGGGAAATGACTTTTTTGGAGATGAGCGGGTGGTAGATACTCATATTGCCCGTTTGCGTAAGAAAATTGAACCAGACCGTTCTAACTCCTATTTTATTAAAACAGTAGTTGGTATTGGTTATAAATTTGAAGATGAAATCTAATTGGACATCAAGAAAAAAGCTCGATTTATGTCGTAAGAGAGAAAATAACCTACTTTTCTTAACAAATCTATCTAGGGGGGTATACGACTTGTAGCATCGCCCCAGAGAATCTATGTTTGGCTGCTTAATTTCAGCATCAGCTTTTTGAGTAAGGCTCAAACCATAACTATCTTAGGAGAAAAATTTATTTACTCAACAAAAATTACCACTTGGAACAGTCTTAAAAGCTACTCGTCTTGTCAGACTATATAATACTGAAGAGTAGCTGAAGCGTAACTTACACTCTAGAAATTGTCGTTTCTTAAACTGAGTTATTAAAGGCAAATTCTACTACTTTAATTAATATCTAAGTATCATTAAGTCATTAGGGTGTCAAACAAAACTAACTTTTAGTTAATTTGACTTCAGCAATGAAAAGCAAGCAACTGAGTTGCTACAGCCGCAGACTAACCAGTCTTGTGCTAGTAATTTTGCTAGCAAGTTGCGGTAACTCCAAATCAAAAACCGTTAATACAGTCGATCCTGCTGCTCAAGAAGATAATTCTGAGGCAGTTTTAGCTACCTCTGACCAAGAAGAGGCAGCAACCATTAGTGAAATTCATAAAAGCCCTGTTTGGGCAAAATTGCTCAAGACCAACCAAGAAAAAGCAGCCAAGAAAAACATGATCTTAAGCTTTGGGGACACTGTACGTACCCAAGGGGAGGCTTTGGCGCAAATAGACATGAAAAGTGGCCTCGCTTTTCGCATCGGCGGAGATTCGGTTTTGACCATACAACCGGATAATAAACTTTATCTCAAAGAAGGGGAAATAATCACTTGGGTAGAACCAGGTAAACAAGTACCAGCCAAAATTGTTACCCCCAATGCCACAGCAGGTATTCGCGGTACTACGGTTTTTATTAAAACACCCAGTGATGCAAGCCAAGAAACAGAATTTTTAGCTTGGGAAGGTAGTGTTGCAGTTTCTCTTCCTAATCAGCCGGGGGAAGTATTACTTCAATCAGGGGAAGAAGTCAAAGTCAAAAAAAGTGATCAAAATATTGAGCAAATACGCCGCAGAGTACGCAAAATTCCTCGGCAAGAGTGGCTGCAACGTCGTCAGCAAAGTCGCCTGATCAATAATTTTAGTAGACCTTTACCAACTTTAGCAAAAATCGACGGAACAGCACCAGCACAACCAAAAGATACAGCACCAATTCCCAGAAGCAATCCACAGCCACGAGTTAGTCCTGAAGAATCATTGATTCGTAGAGGAGGGAGTAGAAATGAGAGCAGAAATAGCGAAATTCCCCCAGTAGAAGCTAAAACTTCTCCGACACCTGCTCAATCAAGACCTGCCACACCTGAGCCTAAACCTCGTCCAATTACCACAGTAACTCCGTTTAAACCAGAAAAGCCGCGACCAGAAACAACTGTAGAGTTGACCCCAACACCTGGTAAGGAAGAGCCTTCATCGGAAAAAGAAACAAATTCAATTCCGATTAACTCAATTTATTGCTGGATTGAGACTAACAATTCAGAAAATACTCAGGTGGAAGAGCAAGCCGGAATTGAACATTTAATTTGTCCAGCTAAATCTACGAAAGTTGAAACTAAATCTCAAAATGAGACTCCCCCCCTCTCCTACATCTACTGAAGATAAATAACTAATTCCAACCACTAACTAAGTTAATTAATGGAGTTTAGTCAACCCCAAAACAACAAGCGCCCTCCTCTCAAAAAGAAACAAAATCGTCCCACAGCCACCACTCAGCAAAGGATTTTCATCGCTATTTGGCGTTGGTTAAATTTGACAAGATTGAGTTACCTTTTTGTCTGCTGGTGGTCAATTTCTGGCGCGATCGCCACAGGATTAGATTTCCCGGTTGTACAACAAATAGAAAAACAAGCTCAAGTTTTCTTTTTTAAGCTTCGAGGCCCCTTAGAACCTCCCAATGAGATTGTTATTCTTGATATTGATCAATCTTCTTTAGATCAAGGGAAATTTTATCAAGCAGAACCAGAACTTTACCCGGAACTAGAACCTCTACAAGCTTGGCCTTGGAAGCGTACAGCCTATGCTGAAGCGATTACTAAAGTTATGGAAGCAGGGGCCAAAGCAGTTGCTGTGGATGTGATTCTCGACTTACCAAGTAGTTATGGGCAGGAAGACGATCTAAACTTACAACAGGTTTTACAAGAATATGGCGATCGCATTATCTTAGCAGCCCATTATGAAGAAAATGAAGGACAAGGGGTTGCCCAAAGAACTTTATCTAAACCCGATGCTATTTTTCAAACTACTCCTGATAATTTGGGCTTAATTAATTATTGGTATGAAGCAGATGGTAGAGTTCACCGCTTAGCTACAGAATATAATGAACAGGTTTTGGCTCCTTGGGGTTTAGGTGAAGGAATACTTTCTTTTGCAGAAGCAACCTTGCAAGCAGCCAATATTGAGTTTGAGCAACCTCAAGGTCAATATATTGATTACTATGGCCCTCCTAATACTTTTAACCACGTACCCTTTTGGAATGTCCTTTATTCCCGCAATTGGCAGTTTCACTCCTCAAACCAAACTTTCAAAGACAAAATTGTCCTCATTGGTGCTACAGCCCCTACCTTAGAAGACTTCAAACGCACTCCCTTTACAGAAAATATGCCGGGGATAGAAGTTCATGCTAATGCGATCACAACTTTAATGACAGGGAGTGTGATCGCAGAAGCTTTACCCTCTCCTCGTGCTAAGGGGCTTCTTGTTTTGTTAGGAGTTGCTGGGACAGGAGTTTTGCTAGTTAAGTCTCTTAAAAAACCTGTCTTAACTTTAGCAGGAGCTTTAGCTGGGGCTATTGTTTGGGGAGGCATTAGTTATCTTTGTTTTACCTATGCCAGTTTAATACTTCCTACGGCTGTACCAACTGTTGCTCTTACCCTGACAGGGGTGTCTTGTTTGGCCGTAGGGGCGCTGAAAGCACAAATTGAAAGGTTACGCCTCTATCAAACTTTGGGACGCTATGTGGCTGCCCCTATCGTTAATGAAATCCTTACCCATCACTCCGACGACTTTCGAGAGCTTCTTAAGGGTAAAAAAATTAAAGCGGCGATCCTTTTTTCTGATATTCGCAGTTTTACCACCATGTCCCTCAAATTAGAACCAGAGGAACTAGTGGAAAAACTCAACACCTACCTTAACGCAATGGTGGAAGCCATTTTAGCAGAAGGAGGAACCTTGGATAAGTTCATCGGCGATGCTGTGATGGCTGAATTTGGTTCCCCCATTTCCAGGGGCGCAAAAGAAGATGCGATGAATGCTGTACGCGCTGCGTTGAAGATGCGCGAAGCCTTGGCAGAGTTGCATAAGAGGTGGGAAGCAGAAGGGGAGGAGTTATTTTTTAATGGTATTGGAATTAATTATGGGGAAGTGATTGCCGGAGATATTGGCTCTTCTACTCGGCGAGAATATGCAGTAATCGGCGATACAGTTAATGTTGCTAGTCGAGTAGAAGGATTAACAGGAAAACTTTGGGTTGATATCCTCATTACTGATTCTCTTTACGAACTCGTCAAAGAAGAAGTTCAAGTTATTCCTATGGGAGAACATCAATTAAAAGGAAGAGGAAAAAATAAGGTTAAACTCTATAGCTTAGTGGGGATGAAAGATGATGATATTTCTCTTTACCTCCATTTCCGTGATGAACTTCGCCATCGTTTTGGTTATCAGCAAAGAAGTAGTAGCTAATTGCTACTTGCTAATGGCTAATAGTGACCAACTTCTTTCTTATCAGCGACAGGAAAATGAGAAATTTTAGCCAAAACCACTACATTCATCACAATAGCAGCAATTCTTTCTAGGTCTTGACTAGGATAGCTTTCTGCCCTAACTAAGGTCACGAGAGTTTGTTAAGGCTTTGTGTAGAAATGTAACAATTAACGATCCCTATTAAGAAACATGGCGGTTTCTTGACTTAATAGCTAAGCTGTGAGAGAAGTTACAAATTACTGAGTATTTGTACCCACCGAGGAGGAAGTATGCCTAAATCAATTTTGGTTCTTCATTTGTTTTATTGATTGCAACTTTGCCTAAAAGCTGTTTAACACTACCCAACGACTAAACAGTTTTTTGCTGCTCTGTGTGGTTCCCCTATCCAATAATTATTCCCAGATTTCAGTCTGAATTTATCTGTTCAACCCAAGCCGCTTTTCGTCTTACTAAGGACATTTCCCTAAAAATGCTAGTACAGCTAAACATTTGCTGGCATTAAACCAAGAGTGAGACATCAAAAAATGGAGGTCTTGATATGACGCAACTTAAAGGAAAAACTGCTTTGATTACCGGTGCTTCCCGTGGCATTGGGCGTGCGATCGCCCTTGAGTTAGCCCAGCAAGGTATGAAGCGTTTGTTATTGGTAGCTCGCGACGCTACTAAATTAGCTGAATTAGCCAGAGAAATTGAAACTCTTGATTTAGAAGTAGTAATTCTTAGCCTAGACTTAACTCAACCCATTGCTGTTCACACAACCCTGGCCAAAGCTTGGCGAGACTTTGGTCCTATCGATTTACTGGTCAACTGTGCAGGTGTTGCCCACCAAACCCCCTTCTTGCAATCTAAGCTTCCTCAATTACACGAGGAAATCTCCCTCAACCTGATGGGAACTTACACAATTACTCGCTCGGTGGCTAAACGCATGGCTGCCCGCAAAGAAGGGACAATTGTTAATGTTTCTAGCTTGATGGGTAAGGTTGCCGCACCAACAATGTCAACCTACTCAGCTACTAAATTTGCTCTTTTAGGCTTCACCAAAGCTTTGCGAAGTGAATTAGCAACTCACCACATCAAAGTTGTCGCTTTGTTACCCTCTTTAACAGATACGGATATGGCAAGAAAACTGAAGTTATTCCGTTGGGTAAAACCGATGACTTCTCAACAGGTAGCCAAGGCACTTATTACCGGACTACATAAGGACTCCTCAGAAATTTTAGTTGGCTGGCAAAGTTATTTAGCGGTGTGGTGTGAATTCTTTGCTCCCTGGTTGATGGAGAAGGTTTTACTGTTAGCAGCCCCTCTTTAAGGGCTTAGGCTTATGGATAATTGATAATTATGAATTCATAATTATCAATTATTGAACTGTTTGTTTAGCAACTTTCCCTAAATTTAATTAGCAAACAATTTGGAAAATAAGAAGTCGTTAGTCAGTTGAATCAATAATGAAGTAGACATGAACTCATGAACTAATGTAATAGTAGAATTCCAGAAAACGTGCTATTTTTTTAAATAAATAGGGGTATACCTAGTTTAAGAAAAAACAAAAGTATTCATGTATAAGT
This sequence comes from uncultured cyanobacterium, assembly GCA_963793425.1. Taxonomy (GTDB): domain Bacteria; phylum Cyanobacteriota; class Cyanobacteriia; order Cyanobacteriales; family CAWCAG01; genus CAWCAG01. The sequence continues at coordinate 984,220 of CAWCAG010000007.1, forward strand.
GGAACTAAATTACAGAAAAAAAGAGTTTAGCCATGCCTACGTTCAAGCGGTAGCTTCAACCGCAGGATATTCATTTCACAAAGTAGCTAGGGCAGACAATACAGAGGAGTATGAAATATTAATTTCTGGTTCAACACCACAAGAAAAACAAAAGCCTCCGCAACTCAAAATCCAGGTTAGACCTTTATCTGAGGAAACCATTAGAGGTGAATTTATTAAATATTCCCTTAAGCAAGAAACGTATAATCAATCACGCCTAGAGAATCCCCCCATACCCCGTCTGATGGTTTTTGTCTTGGTTTCTGATAATTTAGAAGAATGGGTTTATCAATCAGAAACAGAACTCTGTTTAAGACATCGTGCTTATTGGTTATCTCTTAAAGGAATGCCAGAAACTCAAGATAGCGAGAATGTCACCATCTATTTTCCTCGGCAACAAATTTTCTCAGTAGAAACTCTAAAAATGTTTATGGAACCAACAAAGTGATACCAAATCCTGTTTAAGTAGCATAAGTTATCGGTGAGGGTAGGGAGTAGGGAGTAGGGAGTAGGGAGAAGGCCGCAGGCAGTAGGGTTTGAAAACTTTTTTGAATTTTGTGTTTTGTTTTTAATAACCGGATTTGGAGTGAGTCTAATTTTGCCAATATTTGTAAGCTGCATAGGCTAAAGTAACCACCCCGGTAACAATAGCTGCCTCGTCAACTTCAAACTGAGGATGATGAAGAGGATAATTGGGCTGATTTTTTTTGCCAACCCCTAAGCGGAACATGATACCAGGCAACTTATCTAAATAAACAGAAAAATCTTCTGCTCCTAAAGAAGGTTCACTAATAATTTGGACGTGATCACTACCCCATGCTTCTCTAGCTGCGGTTTCAACAATTTGCGTTAATACTCCATCATTTTGTACTGAAGGTACACCTCGACGGTAGTTAAGTTTGTAACTAGCCCCGTAGGTGTTGCACACACTGGCAACAATATTTTCAATCCACTGGGGTAACTCTGCATGGGTATCTCGGTGGAGCGATCGCACAGTTCCTAACATTTTTACTTGATCAGCAATAATATTAGGCGCTCTTCCTCCTTCTATTTTACCAATAGTTAGTACCACAGGATGCAAAGGGTTATGGGTACGGCTAATCGCCTGTTGTAAGTTGGTTATTACTTGGGCCGCAATCCAAATGGCATCAACAGCTTCGTGGGGACGGGCCCCATGGCCAGATTCTCCTTGAATGTAGATTTCGAGATCATCTGCTGCCGCAGTTAAGGAACCATAGCGAATGCCCACAGAACGAGCAGGAATGGAAGGAAAGACATGAACCCCAAAAATTGCTTCCACCCCATCAACTGCACCGTCTTGCACCATCCAAGCCGCACCCTGAGCAATTTCTTCAGCAGGTTGAAAGAGAAAGCGCATATTTCCTGGTAAAGTTTCTCCTAATTGCGACAATACCATTGCTGTTCCTAAGCCCAAGGTCGTATGAACATCGTGGCCACAAGCGTGCATGATTCCTGGTTGACGAGAAGCAAATTCTAGGTTAGTACGTTCTTGGATTGGTAAAGCATCCATATCGGTGCGAATAGCGAGGGTTCGTTGTGGGTTACTCTCCCCCGGCAAATTTCCTATTACGCCAGTTTTGCCGACGGATTCTTTGACATGAATACCACAGGAAGATAATACTCCGGCTACATAAGCAGCAGTTTGATATTCTTCACCGCTTAATTCCGGATGGGCATGAATATGTCGCCGAATCTCAATTAATCTTGGTGCTAAATTTTCTGTTAATTCTTTAATACGAGTAAGCATGGCAAACTTGATAAGCTTTAAGTATTTGTTATCAGTTAATATTATCTTGCTTAACTCAATTGATTTTTGTACCAATTCTTGCAAAGTTAAGCTATTGAACAGCTAGTTAGATAAACCAAAATCCCTAATTGAAGAGGAAAATTTTATGCCCCATACAATTGTTACAGAAACCTGCGAAGGCGTTACGGATTGCGTTGATGCTTGTCCGGTGGCTTGCATTCATCCAGGACCAGGTAAAAATGTTAAAGGTACTGATTGGTATTGGATTGATTTTGCCACTTGTATAGATTGTGGTATTTGTTTACAAGTTTGCCCTGTGGAAGGGGCAATTATTCCAGAGGAAAAACCTCAACTTCAGAAGACTCCCTAGGGGAGAGGGGGAGAAAACTGTTCCCCATACATATTCAATTTCAATAATAAATGTTCAACGATAAAGCCGAGTAGCGAAATTCTCGGAACGTTTTGGTGAAAGCGCCCTGGCTTTGAGGATGGCAGCAGTTAAAAAGGCATAGGAAATAACTCCTACTATGGCTAAAAGTAAAGAACTATAGTAACCGCTAGCATTCCATAAAGCATGGAGGAAAGAGGCGGTGAGATAGCCGACTAAAAGAATTTGCCAACCTTTTTTCGGTTTGAGTACACTCAGTCCTACAAAGTAGCCAAGATAGCCGCTGTAGGCCATATGCCCAGCCACAGAGCCTAATATTCTTGGTATCAATAGGTGTAAGCCAGCTAATTGTGCTGCCTCACCTCCTGCTTGGAGGGTAATATCATCAATAATACTCGGTACATATTGCCCCAGAGTTTCTAGGAGAGTAAAACCGACGGCGGAGGCTGTACCGAGGAGTATACCATCAAGGGGTTCTTCCACCCCTAAACGTTCTCGCCAAGGGGAATTAAATAATCTCCCCACTAAATATGCTCCTAAAATGGGTAAGGCTTTAAGTAATTCTTCCATCAACCCTGCCCCGAAGAACATATTAATTAAAAGCACCAAAAAACTGACATTAACATCTGCTTCTGGTACTGTTCCTGGGAGAATTTCTCGGAAGAAGATGATAAAAACAGTTAGTAAAGGGCTGATGAGAATAATGCTGGTGGTTAAGGCAGAAGCGAGTAAGACGAACCAGGATTTTGGTTTGCCACAAAGTTGATAGATGTAGTAGTATGCAATGCCAGAAATGTAGGCAGCAATGAGGAAGTTGTAAACCCTGGGTTCTCCTACCGCAGCGAACATAGAAACAACAAATAAAACTGTGAGGATGCCAGGGATGAGATAGGCTTTATTTCTTAAGTCTTTCCCGGTAGAAGCAATGGGGAATAGTTGGGTAAAGGTAACAGAGTCATTTTCTGGTGGGGTAGGAACTTGAGAAAGAGAACTTCCTGTATTAGCTACCGGAGGGGTAAGAGGAGGATCTGGAACTAAAAGAGGTGTGGGTTGTAACAACTCAAAGACAAATTCTGGCCCATCATTACCTAAACGGAGGCGATCGCCATTTCGTAAAGTTTGACAGCCATATAAGCGTTGGTTGTTGACAAAACTACCATTAGAACTATCTAAGTCGCATACTTCCCACATCTCGGAACTAGAACCCAACCAGCGAATACAAAGATGCCGACGAGATACTCCTGTATAGAGATTTATCCCTAAAGGAATTTCGCAGCTAGGATCTCTGCCGATGATAGCTTCTTGCCCCTCAGAAAGTTCATAGGGAGGTAAAGTTTGCCCCCCCACATCTCCCGTTGATAGCTGCTTGAGATATCCCTTTACTTGGCTGGCCATTTGTTAATTGTCAGTCTCTAAGTTGTTGTTTGTTCTTTGGTTTAGGATAACTTAATTGAGATTTGTCATTTATCATTGGACTATCAAGCATTGAGGCTTTGCTGAATGTGGGATTCCGCAGCTAAGCAAACTTGCTCAAATAGTTATGAACAAACTGGACGCAAATAGAGCCTTCCCCCACTCCAGAAGCAACTCGTTTGATGGAACCGTGACGTACATCTCCTACAGCAAAGATACCGGGAATGTTAGTTTCTAAAAGATAAGGTTCCCTTTCTGAAGTCCAGCCCTGGGGACGGTTGCCCTTGCGGGGTAAATCAGCCCCGGTTAGGATGAATCCTCGCTCACTTCTGGCTAAGATTCCCTCTAGCCAATCAGTATGAGGTACAGCACCGATGAAAATAAAGAGGGAATTAGCCGCAACAGTTTCGCTTTCACCAGTTTGAGAATTTTCGATTACTAAAGCTTCTAAGCTATCTTCTCCTTTCGCTTCTGTGACGCTGCAATGGGTCTGAACAACAATGTTATCGGTTTCGTCAATTTGGTCAATTAGGTATTGGGACATACTTTTCGTTAAAGAGTCTCCCCTAACCAACATAGTAACTTTACTAGCATACTTAGAAAAGTACATTGCTCCCTGTCCGGCAGAATTAGCCCCACCAATCACATAGACATCTTCATCGCGGCAAGATAGGGCTTCAGTTTGGGCCGCACCGTAGTAGACTCCTGCCCCAGTTAACCTATTAATCCCTGGTACATTGAGTTTGCGCCACCAAACTCCCAAAGCTAAAATGACCGCATGACAACTTATTTCTGCACCGTCTTTAAGGGTAAGGATGCGATAATCATCCTGAATTCGTAACCCCGTAACTTCTTGGGGAGTGAGAATTTCCACCCCGAAGCGTTTGGCTTGGGTAACTGCCCGCCTTGCTAAATCTGCCCCACTCAAACCCACAGGAAAACCGAGATAGTTTTCGATGCGGGAACTAGTCCCCGCTTGGCCTCCTGGGGCTTCTCTTTCAATGGTAACTGTGTGGAGTCCTTCAGAAGCACCATAAACGGCTGCCGCTAAACCTGCTGGCCCGCCTCCCACCACAACTAAATCATAAAAAGGCTTTTCCGCTTGGGTTTGCAGCCCAATTTTGTCAGCAATTTGCACATTTTCTGGTTGAATAAGGCGATCGCCCCCAGGAAACAAAACTTGGGGAAGTTGAGGTTTTTCTTCTTCGGTATAGCTGAGAAGTTTTTGGGCCTCTTCTTCCCTTTCCACATCTAACCAGCGATAGGGAATTTGATTACGGGCGAGAAAATCTTTGATATTGTGGGAACGAGGCGACCAGCGATCGCCGATGACGCGAATGCCATTAAATTCTGGGTTGAAGGAAGCTAACCAATCTTCTAAAAGGTCATCCAAAATAGGATATAGCCTTTCTTCTGGGGGGTCCCAAGGCTTGAGTAAATAGTAATCTAGTCTAGCTGTATTAATCGCTCTAATGGCAGCTTCTGTATCAGCATAGGCAGTTAGCAAAACTCGCTTGGCTTGGGGAAATATTTCCCCTGCTTGTTCAACAAATTCTACCCCAGACATTTGGGGCATCCTCTGATCTACTAAAAATAAAGAGACTGTTTCGTTGCGTAACTTAAGCTGTTTAATCGCATCGAGGGCAGTAGCCCCGGAGTCTGCACGAATAACTCGAAAGCGATCACCATATTGTCGCCGCAAGTCCCGCCCTACAGCTTGTAATACTCCAGGATCGTCGTCTACTGCAATGATTGCTGGTTTGGCCATAATAGTTAAATCACCATTGATCATTTATCATTAAACATTTATCATTAATCGTTTGTCATTGGTGTTAAGTCTCCAACAAACGAGTGAGAATTGCTATTTAAGGCAATGAAACCATGGCTTTCCTTGTTGTAGTCAAGTTTGATTTGAGTTTGATTTTATATTAAATCTACTCCCTTAAGGAGTATGAGATGCTAACTTATCAGCCCAGCGAGTGGTTTCTGGCAAACGATATTTAGGAGTACAGCGGAGAACATAATCTAGGGCTGTGGAGAGACTGATACGATGTCCAGGGGAAACATACAAAGGCTTAACCCCATTTCTAGAACGCAAAACCGCCCCAATAATTTCTCCTTTATCCAGCAACGGTTGCCAGCTTCCTTTTTCTATAGCTACAGCTTCATGCTTACCAATAAACAGAGATTTAGCTACGCCAATCGTAGGCAGATCGAGTAAAACCCCTAAGTGGCAAGCTAAGCCAAACCTACGAGGATGAGCAATTCCTTGCCCATCGCATAAAATCAAATCAGGAACTATGGTCAACTTCTCTAATGCTTTGAGGATAACGGGAATTTCTCGGAAGGAAAGGAAACCAGGAATGTAGGGAAAAGTGGTTGGGATTTTGGCGATCGCCTTCTCTTGTAATTCTAGTTGAGGAAAGCTTAAAACAGCGACAGCCGCTTTGCTAACGGCATAATTATTTTCAAACCCCACATCAACCCCCGCCACATATTTCACCTCATTTAAACGATCTTCGGTAATAACTTGGGGCTGCAATTGATTTTGCATTTCCTTGGCATCTTTGGTATTTTGAGGCCAAGAAGGGGGATGATTGATTTCCATGAAGGGTGTTAGGCGGGTTTATGTAGTTTAATGGTTATTCTTCTCAATTGGATTCCAAACCCGCCCCTACTGGGCGTTACCGGATAAACTATAATTCCAACGCTGATTAGGATCGCTTGCACCTACCCAAACTTCAAACTTGCCAGCTTTCAAAAAGCTATCATCTTGAGTATCGTCATCGCTATCTTTAATGATGATACTAGCATCTGGATTAGAACCAGAATCGTCACCACAAAGAACTTTACCACCAGGGCCTTTCAAAATTAAGGTTGTATCTTTACCTCTACTGTTAACCTTCAACTCCAAGCGAGAAAAGTCTTCTTCTAAAACCACAATATGGTCAGGCTGTTGCGTTGCCCAACCCAGACAGTCATTGCCTCTAATATCTTTTTTGGCAATTACCGTCAAGTCGTAGGCCCCTTGAGTATTACCAGAGACTACTGGGTTTGCGGTTTCAGGATTACTGCTTAAAGTTAGTTGAGCAAAGTTGGCCTCAGCTAAAACAGGCGCTGTACTCAAAGCCGCGAAAATACTAATTAAGATGCTAGCTTTTAAATTTGGCATGGCTGTTCCCCTTCGATAATCAAGTATTATTATTAGTACTTATACATAACCTTGTAGACTAATTTCGTAATCCTTGAGGAAGATATAGGACAGTACTTTTGCTGACACAAGGGGAGACGGAGTGACTGGGTGACTCGGAGACTCAGATATTCTTACAAGTGTATGTTCTCAAAAAAATGCTCCCCATCTCCCCATCTTCTTATACTTATGCAACTAATTTTTCTCCTTGCTTTCCTCTTAATCTGTAACTTTTTCTTTTCAGAAACTTTAGTTTTATTTCCTATTCATCTTCTCCTCAATACTTTTACTGGTCTAATTTGGTACGGTGTCGCCATAGTAGCCGTAGCAATTATCGCTTGGTGTTTCGGAGAATAAGACCCATTCCTCACCTCCTATCACTCAAAAAGCAAACCAAGAGTTAAAGTTAAGTATGGGAGTATACATTTAGGAGAAAGTTAGTGAATCAAGACCAAGTTCCTAAACTACTACAGTTAAACCCTTCCGGTCTTGGCTGTTGGTTAACCCTGATCTTAAGCTTTTTGTTATTAGGTTCGGTGGGTTTTGGCTGGTTAGCTAAGGGGTTGCTGATCATTGTGGGTTTAATCTTAATCACCCCGGCGATCGCCTTATTTGGTTTTCGTTGGTGGTTGCAACGTAGCTTAGTACAAAGCCAATGCCCCGTATGCAATCATGAATTTTCTGCTTTGAAAACCACTTCCCTCCAATGTCCTAGTTGTGGAGAAGCATTGCAAGTAGATCAGGGCAACTTTACTCGCTTAACCCCCCCTGGGACTATTGATGTGGAAGCCGTGGAAGTACCTGCCCAATCTGTAGAGGAATGAAGAAAATATTGAGTCTCAAACGCCGCCAATTTCTCAAACTTAGTTCCATGGCAGTGGGTAGTAGTATTTTAGCTGCTTGTAATCGCCAAAGTCCTTCGGAAGTAGAAAGGGCAGGAAACACCGAAAAACTAGATAAAATTGAATTTATCCTGGGTTGGAAGGCTGAGGCGGAATATGGAGGCTTTTTCCAAGCTGTGGCTACAGGTATTTATGAAGATTATGGTTTAGATGTTAACATCCAAGCCACTGCCCCCCAGACTAATACGACTCAGCTTTTGGTCGGTGGATTGGCTGATTTTATGATGGGACATTCTGTTAATGCTTTAAAATCTATCCAACAAGGTATTCCCACTGTTACCGTAGCGGCAATTTTTCAACAAGAATTACAGGTACTCCTTGCCCATCCTGATACAGGAGTAGAATCTCTTAAGGATCTTCGGGGTAAACCAATTTATCTGACTCCAGGGGCTAATACTACCTACTGGCCAGTGTTAAAGGAGAAATACGGCTTTGATGACAGTCAACAGCGTCCTTATAACTTTAATGTTAGTCCTTTTTTATTAGATAAAAATGCTGCCCAACAAGGAATCTTAACTTCGGAACCCTACACTATCGAAAAAGAAGGGGGCTTTAAACCAGTTATTTTACCCTTATCAGAAGCCGGTTATAATCCCTATGCTTTTACTATTGAAACAACTCAAAAATTAGTCACCAAAAACCCCGATTTAGTGCAGCGTTTCGTGACAGCTTCTATTCAAGGTTGGTATAGCTATTTAGAAGATCCGACACCGGGCAATGAGTTAATTAAGCAAGCCAATCCAGAAATGTCCGATGATCTTCTTGCTTACGGAGTTACCAAGCTTAAAGAATATGGAATTTCCACCTCTGGGGATGCGGTTAAGCTGGGTATAGGTGCAATGAGTGACGGGCGTTGGCAAAGTTTGTTTGAGGAGTTGGTGGCTGTTGGTGTTTTGGATGACAAGACAAACTATCAGGATGCTTATACCCTAGATTTTGTGAATCAGGGAGTAGAGTTTTTTTCGTAGTTTTCGTAGGGTGTGTTAGTGCTGGCAACAATTTCGGATCAAGCAGTCAAATTTAATTCAGCACGTAACGCACCGCAAATTAATTCAAGTAGGAATTGGCGCGTTACGGCGGATAAAGGCTTTTTGATTTAGGCACATTTATGGTATCCGCCTAACAACACCCTACCGTCAATTATTCACTCGCAACATTTGACAACATCATTTTACTTTCATCTAAACCCCAGTTAGGTGGATAAATTGCTTGGCTAATAAACCGATGAATTGTAGAAAACTGCCAATCTTGCGCTGACTTACATAGACCATGCTTAACTGGGTTGTAATGGATATAATTACAGTGCAAGGCAAAATCTTGCTCATCTCGAATCAAATGTTCCCAGAAACGGCGTTGCCAGAGGTTGCTTTCTTGCCTTTTACGACGAGAAAGAGAAATACTTCCCTCAACAGTAATAGCTTCTTTGTAATGCTTGGTAACATAAGTTTTGATTAATCGCAGTCGCCCAAAAAAGTCATGATCGTGGGGAGGCAAGGTTAAAAGACAATGGAAATGATCCGGTAGCAAGATAAAAGCATCAAGGGAAAACGGATGCTTTGCTTTAACCTGCAAAATTCCTTCTCGAAGAGCTTTCCTACCTACATCTTTACATAGCCAGGGATTTCTTTGATGGGTAACTTGAGTAATAAAGTAAGTTCTTCCCGGTGTTTTGAGTCTTCTGTAGTTTGGCATTAGCTTAGAGAATTGATGCACTACTCCATCTCCGCCTGATCGTAGCATCATCGCCGCGATCGCAGAAATCGTAGGGTGTGTTAGTGCTGCCAACAATCTTGGGTAAATGAGTAAAATTTAATTCAGCACGTAACGCACCGCAAATTAATTTAAGCAGGAATTGGCGCGTTACCGTCTCCGTATTATTGTAGGGTGTGTTAGCGCTGGCAACAATCCTGGGTAAATGAGTAAAATTTAATTCAGCACGTAACGCACCACAAATTGATTCAAGTAGGAATTTGGTGCGTTACGGCGGATAAAGTATTTTTATATTTAAGCACATTTAGATAGCCCGCCTAACACACCCTACCTCGGTGTTGTCAACTATAATGAGTTGAGATTTTAAATTACTTAACCATGAAAGCCAAGGAAGTTGTTGCTAAATATGCTGAGGGAGAGAGGGATTTTCGTCGGGTTGATTTGCGGGGACAATCTTTTAAAGGAGAAAACCTCGCAGGGGCAGATTTCCGGGGGGCAGATATTCGTGGGACTAATTTTACTGGAGCAAATCTGACTGGGGTTAATTTTCAGGAAGCTAAGGCTGGTTTGCAAAGGCGTTGGATGGTTGTGCAATTGCTGTTTTCTTTAGTTTTAGCAGCTATTTCTGGCTTTTGCTCAATATTGGCAGGAGCAATGGTTACTTTCATCTTCGACAGTAGTGATTTAGAAAATCAAATAGCAGGGTGGTTAGACTTTAACAATACTAGTTATTTTTTCAATCATTACTCCTGCGTCAAGGAACTAATGTTGCTTTAGTGCAGGCGCATGTCGTAGGTGCAGTTGCGGTCGCAGGCATATTTGCATGGTAGTCATTGCGACATTCGACGGTTGCAAATGCAGGCTTAGTTGAAGTTACAGGTTTATTCGCAGACGCAGTTGCAGTCACACTTGCCATGGTAGTAGCACTTGCAGTCGAATTTACAGGCGCACTCGCAGTTGCAGCTCGCAGTTACAGTCGTAGGCGACAGTCGTAGGTGCAGTTGCTACTCGCAAGTTGCACTCGTATTTACAGGCGCAGTTGCACTTGTGATCGTACGTGCGCACTCGCACTCGTAGTCTACAGGCGTACTCAGTAACCACACGTCGCAGTCGCAGTCACAGGCGCATTAATTATCCTTAGTGCTTACATTGGCTGGCAAACTATCAAAGGCAACGAAAAATACACCTTAATCAAAACCATAGCTGTTGCCCTAGCTGCCACCGGAGGAACTAGCTTTCGCCAAGCCAACTTAACCGAAGCAGAATTTCACAAAGCAACCCTGAAAAACACAGACTTTCGCAAAGCAACCTTAACCCGTACCTACTTGGAAAGATAGCCTTAAACTAGACTTCGCCAGACTAGGCAACACCTACCTCAGCCATAAAGCAATCAGAGAATTAATCTTCACCAACAACGGCTATAAAAAATCCTACCAAGGTTTGAACCTCCGAGGAATTAACCTCGCCGGAGTTAACCTCGAAGCCGCAAACCTCAAACAAGCAGACTTAGCAGAAGCCAACCTCCGCCAAGCTAATTTAAAAGATGCCAACTTAACAGAAATAAACGCCGTTGCCACAGATTTCACCAACGCTACCTTAACCGGGGCTTGTTTAGAAGCTTGGAACATTGACCATACCACCAAATTAAAAGATATCGATTGCCAGTATATTTATCTCTTGGAAAAGCCCAATAATAGAGGAAATAGGGAACGTCGCCCCCATAATTCCGATGCAGTTTTTCAACCAGGAGACTTTAGCCAACTGTTTCAAGAAGTCCTCAACGTCGTACAACTACTAATCCGCGATGGTTTGAACCCCGAAGCTTTCCAACAGGCTTTCCAAAAAATTATGCAACAACATCCCGGCATTACTCCAGACTCGATTCAAGAAATCAAAAAGAAAGGAAAGGATGTTGTTGTTACTTTAGAAGTCCCGGAAGAAACCGACAAAGGAGTTTTAGAAAAAGATTTTCATGAAGTTTACCAATTGCGGTTAGAAGTTGCTACAAAAGATGTCTTACTACAAGAAATGAGGGATGATAAAAAACAACTATTCGGACTATTAAGTGATAAAAACAAACAGCCAATCATTAACAATATTACCAATACAGCAAAGAGTAACGCTATGAACGAAAATAACCAAGATAGCCGTCAATTAAACATCGGCGATGTAGCCGGAGACTTTAAACCCATGGGTTCCGCCCTTAACGCAGGAGATGTTACTATTAGCGGTACAGTAGCCGAAACTATCAACCAACTGCCTCCTTCTCCGGATGCAGAAAAACCCGGTATTAAAGAACTTCTCAGCCAATTAGCAATAGCTATTGAAGCAGAAAATAACCTCAATGAAGAAGAAAAACAAGAAGCCCTTGAAGAGATACAAAACCTAGCCAAAGCAGGGCAAAATCCTCAAGCAGGGAATAAGAAAAAGCTGGCGAAGAAAGCGATGACGATGTTGAAAGGTATTGCTGCTGGTGTCCCGGCTGCTGCGGGTTTAGCTAAGGCAGTTAAGGAGTTGTTACCGATGATTGGTAGTATTTTTGGCTTTTAATAATAATCATAGGGAAAGGGGAACAGTAAAAGTAATAAGTAATAAGTAATAAGTCAGGACTTACGCACTCAAGCTCTGTAAACCCCTGTTCCCTGTAGCCTAACGGCAAAGCTGTTCCTCATGAATTTGAGAACCGCTATATTGACTAATATTAATTAATCAATTATTGAAAAATGGCCAACACATCCGGTAAGCGTACTGTCCTTAATACTAATCCTTATATCCTTCTTGATAACCAAGGGCCGACTCTGCCTCCGATGGAATTAACCGCAGCACAACATATATTGGGGAGAGATGCTAGTCGTGCGGATTTGGTTGCCCCAGAAAGTTGGCTGGTTATTTCTGGTTGCCATGCTTTGTTACGCAAAAAGGGAGAAGATTATTATATTTTTGATGGAGACGGGGAAACTCCTAGTACCAACGGTTTGTTTATTAACCACACTCGCATCACTACTACTGATGGTTATCGCCTCGAAAATGGTACGCAAATTCAAATTGGTCAAGACCCCAAAAACTGGATATTCTTACATTTTTACGATCCGAATAGTCCTAAAGCAGCTAACCCGCCCAACCAAAGTTCCCTTGCTTTAAAGAGTCGTTCCGTGGTTTTGGGCAGAGATCCTGATGCTAACTTACAGTTGGATGCACCCACGGTTTCTCGCCGTCATGCTGTTGTTGATGGTAATGGCCGAGGGCGTTATCTTATCAAAGACTATAGTACTAACGGAGTTTTTGTCAACGGGCAAAAAGTGAAGGGTTCAGCACAACTTTCTCCCGGCGCAACTATCCGTATTGGCCCCTATAGTTTGGTGCTGAAAGAAGATGAGTTATTGCTTACGGATAAAGGGGATCGCATTCGCTTAGATGCCTATCATGTGATACGAGAAGTTAGGGATAAACAAGGACAAGTACGCCAGCTTTTGGCTAATATTTCCCTTCCTATTGAACCAGGACAGTTTGTGGCGTTAGTAGGGGGTAGTGGGGCAGGAAAATCTACTTTGATGCGGACTCTTTTGGGAGTTGACCCCACCACTAAAGGCAGAGTTTACCTAAATGGGGAAGATTTGCGAGATAACTTTAATATTTATCGCAGTCAAATTGGTTATGTTCCCCAAGATGATATTGTCCACCGTCAACTTAAGGTAGAAGAAGTTCTTAGCTATGCGGCGCAATTACGTCTGCCTCCTGATACTGATGTGCAAGAAGTTGTGGAGAAGACTTTGCAGCAAATTGAAATGTCCCATCGCCGGGATGTTTTGGTGAGTCAGTTAAGTGGAGGGCAAAGGAAGCGAGTTAGTATTGGGGTGGAACTTCTTGCCGATCCGAAACTCTTTTTCTTAGATGAACCTACCTCTGGTTTAGATCCGGGGTTGGATAAAAAGATGATGCAATTGTTACGCAAGCTTGCGGATCAAGGCAGAACAATTATCCTCGTCACCCATGCTACTACGAATATAACTTTATGCGATCGCCTTGTCTTTTTGGGTCAAGGAGGAAAACTTTGTTATTATGGCCCTCCCCAGGAAGCAACTAAGTTTTTTAGTGTTGATAGTGATGATTTTGCTGAGATTTATAACCGCTTAGAAAATCCTCAAAATGTGATTAAGGAAGCTAGTAAGTTTCGTCGTTCCAACTATCACCAAAACTATATTTCTAAACGCCTTACTAAAGAAAGTCAGGTGACAAAAGGAAGTCCACCGAAAAAAGCTCGTTCTTCTAGCTTAAAGCAATTAATTTTGTTAACGAAACGCTATTTTAAATTAATCAGCCGCGATCGCATTAATTTAGGTTTAGCTTTATTAACTGCACCTATCGGTATTAGTTTAATTACCTTAGCAATTCAAGATAAAAACCCTTTAGTTTTAGGTACAGAAGATGACCCCAGCCTCGCACCTTTAGCACTGCGTGTTCTCTTCGTTTTCACCTGTGCAGCCATGTGGGTAGGATTATCCACTTCTTTACAAGAAGTTGTTAAAGAAGCAGCTATTTATGCCAGAGAAAGATTAGTTAACTTGGCTTTATTAGCCTATTTTGGTTCTAAAACTTTAATTTTGGGGGGAGTGGCTGCCCTACAAACTTTATTAATAACCATAGTTATTCTGATTGGTTTCCAGTCACCAGATCCAGAATTTATTGCTTGGCCACTTGGTTTAGCTATCACCACTTTCTTAACTCTATTTACCTGTATTAGTTTAGGGTTAATGGTTTCTACTACGGTAAAAAACAGTTCTCAAGCTAACAATGCCCTGCCCCTACTTTTGTTACCGCAAATCATCTTCTCTGGGGTACTTTTCAAGATGACAGGTATTGGTAGTAAAATATCTTGGTTAATGCTAAGTCGTTGGTCTGTGGGGGCTTACGGAAGTTTAGTTGACGTTAATGCTATGGTTCCCGAAGCGACAAAACTTCCTGATGGTAGCTTTATTACACCCCCTTTTGAACCGACGACAGTTTATGATCCAAGTTGGGAAAATCTCGCTTTAAATTGGTTTATTCTGATCTTACACGCAGGTTTTTATTTAACAGTTGCTTGGTGGGTACAAAAAAATAAGGATGTTTTTTAATACAGCAGCGTGAAGTACAGCCTGGATTCTGGCTTTTGCTAATAGCTAGTGGCTAATAGAAGCGTGGAAATAGGGAAATGTACCCAATGTATCTCAGCAGCTTGATAATTGCTATAGTAGAAAGGTTCTCAACAGCAATCATTTAATAATTTTCCTAACCACAAGCCCAATTAAGAGTGCTAATAGCCCATAGGTTCCAAATAAAATTAGCAGAGATAGACTCATAACTGGAATAGCGAAAACAGGATTGGTAAACTCTTGATCAGAATCTAAGATATTTTTATATTCAATTACTTCATCTAGACAAGCTTCTTGAGAACACTTTTCTAAAGAAATTGCCTCAGACCGTTTAAGGCGGCTTGCCACATCTTGCGACATAAAATATCCTGCTGCACAACCCAAAAGTATTAGTAAGATGATTTTAGAAATTACTGCACTACTAGTAGTTTGTTCAAGTTTGAGAGTGGTTCCTCTTCCGGAACCATCATCTTGTTCCATATACTTATATCCCTAATTAAAGTTATAGAAAAGTGTCTTTCATTTTAACAGTAGAGACAAAACAAAATCATTAATTAATGATAACCATCTTTTCACATCTTTCCTTTAAAGCCTGATTGTAATTAAGATAGCCTTGATAGCTAACACAATAAACCCCTCGCCAAGCTAAATAAGGAATAAGCAACCCAGAATTTTCATGTATTTGCATAAATCGAGTTTGTTGTTTGCTAATTGCTTCAAAGATAAATGAGTGGCAAACAGCGAAAAGAAATTTTGCTCCAAAATGTCCTTGCCAAACAAAAGAATTAGGTCTATCAATGGTTAAAAGATCGGCATTAAGCCAATGTTGCCCAAACTGCTTGAGGTTTTCTAAAAAGCAAATTGTTTCTCCAACTTGGAACTTACCATGGATCTTAAGTACAAAGGGATTCCAATCTGAATAAGCTGCAAAGTCAGTGACTTGTTCCCAGACAAGCTGCTGCGGGGCATTGATGACAATTTCCGTTTTCCATCCTTTCATTAAGGACATTCTTGGTGGGATGTCTGTACTCTTTGAAGTCTGAAGCATTGGCATTGATAAAATCCTCTATTAATTACTAAAATAAAAAGTAATCGGGAAGAACTAGAGAAAAATCACCCAATAATTTTGTTTTTGAGATGCAAGAATGATTGAAAAAGCAAATAAACTACACATCGAAGCGAACAATATGTGTTTTATAGCTAATTCTTGTAATTTTAAAATTGGACACAATCCTCAAACAACAGCGGCATAAAAGCTGCTGGCAAAAATCGCTTTAAGTATCCAATTAGAGAACTCCAATAAATAAAATATCCTCACAAAGTAGAAGATTTTAGCAACTAGCAACTAGCCATTAGCAACTAGCAACTAGCCCACTTAATTTCATTTTAGATTTGCAAATAATTTGGGCTTAACCCCCAGAAAAATAAAACTACTGCCAAGCTTGAAAAATCTCTTCAATTCTGGCGATCGCCTCCTTCGTAGCTTCTTCAATAGAAACCCCATCAACCAAAATACGCTTCAAGGCAACTCCCCAAACATTTTCATTTACCAAAGCGCTATAAGCAGGATTGCGGGCAGAATTTAGCAAATGAGTTTTTCCTGTTAAGATCGTTTTTGCTGCCCCAGAGATATGAGGATCTTGAGGATCTTGCCAAAAAGGATCTTGCCTCGCTGCTGCCATAACTGGAAGATAGCGCCCTCCGGAAGCCTGGAGATACTCTTCTATAGTTTCCGGTTGGATTAAATAACTTAGAAAGTCCTTTGCTAGTTTTTGATTTTTACCTTTAGCAAAAATAAACGCCTGTCGTACAGCAGTTATGTGGCTAATAGCCTTACCGTTAGGCTGAAGGGGAAACTCCAAAATACCGATTTTATTAACATAGGTTTCTCTATCTTGGCGCAAGGCAACAGGGATAGAAAGGGTAGGGTTAGGAGTCATAACTACCACCCGATTTAAGAAGTTGCGGTTATTATCTGGATCTAACCATTGCAAGGCTTGGGGTGGTATGTAACCCTGTTGGTAAAACTGAACATACCATTTTAAAATATTGGTAATACCTTGGCGTACTTCTGGTTGATTAACCAAAAGTTCCCCAGACTCGTTCATAATCTTGAGATCATAAGCTTCTAATATTTGTTCAAATAAATAATAAGTATCAGAAGCAGCAATGGATAGAGGTAAACCTAAACCAAAAACATCTTGGTATTTATCTCCTGGTAAACTACGTAGCTTGTCTTGTACTTGGAGCCAAAATGCCCAGAAATCATCCCAATCTTGGGGAATATCTTCAAGCTTAAACCCCGCTTCTGCTAACAAATCTTGCCAGTAAAAAATATGAATAGTCGCCTGATGCAAAGGGACAGTATAGTAGCTACGTTTATCCTCAACTTTGTTATATAAATAAGCTGCTTCTAAAGCTACAGGGGCATATAAATCCTTAACGGGTTCAATAACCTCAGAAACATCTCCTAATATACCTTCCCAAGCTAGCAAAGGATACTCGGCACGGCTAGAAAAAAGCACATCTGGGGGCTTCCCTGAATGATCGGCGCGATTGGCTTTTTGAGCAATTTCATCAGCATTGTAGAAAGAAACATCAGCTTTCTGCCCGCTTTTTTGCTCCCAACCTTTAATAACTTGCTGTATAGCTTCATCTTCTTCTAGGACATAACCTTTATCCCACCAAATATTAAGTACAGTATTTTCAGGAGGAGATTCGACTACAGAGACAGAAGACTCTTTTTGGCAAGCGAAAGTTATCAAGTTGAGGAAAAGAACAAAGTTAAAGATTAGTAAGAAGGTAACAACTCTTCTGAATCTTTTTGAGTTAATCATGATGCCCTGTTGTTTAGCTAATACTGGCGGACGTAACAGTTAATTACACGACAACAAAGCCATTGTACCTGTCTTTCTCCAACATTCTTGTTATCCTGAGATTATAGTTTCCCGGCTTTAACCATGACTGAACAGCCTGCACGTATATGTATTCTTGGGGGCGGATTTGGTGGCTTATATACCGCCTTGCGTCTGAGGGAATTACCCTGGGAACAAACGAATAAACCCCAAATTACCCTCATTGATCGTAATGATCGCTTCTTATTTTCTCCCCTTTTGTACGAACTGCTTACAGAAGAATTGCAAACTTGGGAAATTGCTCCTCCTTTTACAGAAATTTTGGCCGATACTGGTATCAGCTTTTGTCAAGGTAATGTGGTTGGCATTGATACTGAAGCCCAGCAGGTAAGTTTGGAGAGTGGCTTCCAACTACCCTACGATAAGCTGGTAGTTGCCTTGGGGGGTAAAACTCCTTTGGATATAGTTCCTGGCGCAGCAGATTATGCCATTCCTTTCCGTAGTTTGAGTCATGCCCGTTGCTTACAAGAAAAGTTGCGGACTTTAGAAAATTCTGACGCAGAGAAGATTCGCATTGCGATTGTGGGGGGAGGTTATAGCGGTGTGGAATTGGCTTGTAAACTAGCAGATAGGCTCAAAGAAAGGGGTAGGTTGCGTATTGTTGATATTGGCGGAGATATTCTCAACAACTCAACTAAGTTCAATCGCCAAGCCGCCAAAGAAGCATTGCAAAAACGCGGCGTTTGGTTAGACTTAGAAACTAAGGTAGAATCCGTCACCTCAGAAACAATTGCTCTAGATTATAAGGGACAAGTTGATACCATCCCCGTAGATGTGGTTCTCTGGACTGTGGGGACGCGAGTTTCGGGATTTATTAAGGATTTACCTTTCAAGAAAAATCAACAGGGCTTACTGGAAGTACATCCAACCTTACAAATTTGCGATCGCCCTGATATTTTTGCTTTAGGAGATGTCATTGCTTGTCGAGATGCCGAAGGGCAAGAAGTTCCCTCAACAGCCCAAGCTGCTTTTCAACAATCAGATTATTGTGCCTGGAATATTTGGGCTTCGTTGACACAACGTCCTTTACTTCCTTTCCGTTACAAAAACTTAGGAGAAATGTTGGCATTGGGTAAAGATGAAGCGACTCTGACAGGTTTAGGAGTCGAGTTAGCCGGAACTCCTGCTTATATAGCCAGACGTTTAATGTATCTTTATCGCCTCCCCACTTCTAAACATCAACTTTCCGTTGGTTTGAAATGGATCACTCAACCACTGCTGGAATTATTTTCTCAATAAATTGATCATCAACTCTTTCCTTTCCTAGCCTAACGGTAATTGGAACCCTACTCCCTACTCCCTACTCCCTACCCCAACAGATAAGTCATGCCACTCAACACCAATTTGGTACGAATATGGAACCCAAAGTAATTTTCTTAGATGCTGTTGGTACTTTGTTTGGGGTACAAGGGAGTGTGGGAGAAATATATCGGCAGATCGCCCTTGACTTTGGGGTAGATGCCCCGGCTGAAGCTTTGAATAAAGCCTTTTTCCAAAGTTTCAAAGCTTCTCAATCTTTAGAATTTCCTGAAGCTAAGGCCCCAGAAATTTTTGAATTAGAATTCCAATGGTGGCAGGCGATCGCCCAAGAAACTTTTACAATTGTGGGAGTTGCAGAACAGTTCGGTAACTTCACAGCTTTTTTTGCGGATCTCTATGCCCACTTTGCCACGGCTGAACCTTGGTATGTTTATCCTGATGTTCTCCCTGCCCTCAAACAATGGCAGCAAAAAGAGATTACTTTGGGAATTATTTCTAATTTTGATTCTCGCCTCTACGGGGTTTTAAAAGCTTTAGATTTGCATGATTTTTTCACTAGTATTACTATTTCTTCTCAAGCTAGAGCAGCAAAGCCAAGAAGCGAGATTTTTCAGGCTGCTTTGGCACAACATAATTGTCAAGCAACCGAAGTACTGCACATTGGTGATAGCTTAAAGGAAGATTATTATGGGGCTAAGGCGGCTGGGATAAGACCATTTTTGCTAAGGCGTTAGGAAGAAAAGCAATAAGCAAAACTTTTCTGTCTTGTGGTTAAGGTTTAAATAATTTAAACTTCAACAGTTTTTGAGGGGCTTTATGAAGTTATGTTGAGAACGGTTTAATAAGGGTTTGCAAGGGCTTTTTTTTGTAATAGAATTAATCAAGATTTATAAATAATGATAAGCTTGTCCTTTTTATGCTCAAAATCATCTTTAACTGAGTAAAACCAACGTGAAATAGGGATTTTCCTTAAATTGAACAGCTTAGAGAAAGAGATTGTGGCATAATACAAACTATATTACAATCACTTGTCTTTGGGACTAAATTTAATTACCTATTGACAAAATGTAGCTTTTAAGATTTGCAAAATTTTATCCAAAAGCAAGACGCTAGTTGCTAAAACCTCAGACTTGGTAAGGATATTTCATTAATTGGATGGAGTACTCTTAGCGATCGCCACTATTCGCTCAAAACCGGTATTTTATAAAGGGGAACAGTGAAAGTTACTGTAGAACCTAAACCTTCCCCCATACTATAGAAATTAACTACTCCTCCCATCGCTTCAATCAGCTTTTGAGAAATAGCTAAACCTAAACCTGTCCCCCCGTAGGTACGGGTACGAGAACCATCTACCTGACTAAAAGATTGGAAAAGACGTTCTTGCTTATCTAAAGCAACCCCAATTCCTGTATCTGCGACCCTAACCATAACTAGCCCAGGAAGTTCTTCACTATTCACCACCATTTTCTTCTTCACAACCTCGGCGCTAATAGTTACCCCGCCTTCCTGGGTAAACTTAATAGCATTACCGACTAAATTAAGCAAAACTTGCTTCAATCGTTGATAATTCCCATAGAGAATAATACCGTCAGGATCACGGGTTGCCGGAATTTTGTTCGTGTAACTAAGGTTTTTATGGTGTGCCTGGGAACTGGTAAAACTATCTACATCGTGAATTAACTCATTGAGGGGAACTGTGGTTAATTCCAACTCCATCTTGCCTGCTTCAATTTTGGCAATATCGAGAACATCATTAATTAAATTAAGTAAATGTAGGGCTGATTTGTGTGCCTCGTCAATAAATTCTTCTTGTTCTTCTGGGGTGTCTGCCATCCCTTCAATGATTAGTTTCAGAAAACCAATGATGCCATTCAAGGGAGTACGTAATTCATGGGAGGTGTTAGCCAGAAATTCGCTTTTAAGGCGAGAAGCTTCTTCAGCTTGGTTACGGGCTTCTTCTAATTCTCCATATAGGGTAGCGTGGGCAATGGCTGTACCTACCTGATCTGCCAACTCCTGGACTAATTCAATTTCGGCATTATGCCATTGGCGGTGGCGATCACATTGTTGTAAGTAAATAATCCCGTTGGGTTGATTGCGATAGCTTGTGGTAGCAACTAAAATTGATTTTGCTCCCGCTGCACAGCTATTAATTTTAGTGGTTGGGTCAAGGCTATCCATAGCCAAGGGAATTTCACTACTCAGGGCTTGTTGAATATAAGGTTCTGCTTTTAATGTAGTCTCTAAACTCAATAAAGATTGGATTTGCCCTTGTAGGTATTCCGCTTCGACTTTAAGTTTATTTTTGTTTTTGTCTCGACTAACTTCTTGGTAAGACAGTATTAAACAACGACTAACATTTAAGGCTTCTCCTAACTCGCTCACCGTCTTCTGCCAAATCACTTTAAGTTTAAGGGTACGACGTATGTTACGAGCAATTTCTTTTAACAGTTCTTGATAAGGATCAGGAGCTATCAATAGCCCTGATTGAGCCAATTCAGGAGAACTATTTTCCGGCAATAAATGCCCTGTCACCAAAACTAATTCGTTTTCCCCAGAAGCAGTTAAGACTGGACTTATGACTAGTTGCCAAGGAAACAATCTGTCACGGTATTTAAAAAAGCAAGAACATTTTTCAGGAATACCTTTTTCTAAAACCTGCTGGATTAATTTTTGGTAAGCTTTTTCATTGACAGGACAGATTGTTTCTTGTAAAGAGCTACCCACTATTTCTTCACAGTCAATACCATATTCTTGAGCTGCTTGCCAATAAAATGATAAATATTGACCAGATTTGTTTTGTGCGAAAACAAGTTCCGCTCCCAAGGTATTCCAAAGAACTGAGTTTTGATTAGAAAGAACCGATTCCATATCATTAGACTCTAATTGAGGTAAGGGGAAATCATTGGGAGCAACCATGATTCTCAAATTTATTGCCAAAATATTAAGATTAAATTTATAACTTAAACTTTGACGGTTTGTCAGGGAATAGTCAAAATTTAATCATTCCATTCTCCTCGTGGGGGAACTGGAGGATTGCGGGTAAGGTTCCGGGCTAAGTCTTCATCTAGTTGCCTTTCTCCTCGAAGCCACTGCTTGATAGCAGTTTCAATTATACGGCTAGGATTATTGGTAAGATGCTGAATCTGTTCAAGCAGTTCCGAATCAAGATGTATTGATATTTCTACTTTTTCAGTAGAGCGCCCAGAAGAAACTAATTTATTATCGTTCATAGTGCTGGATAATTTATTGGTATTTATGATTTTACGACCTAATTTTGGGGAAAACCACAAAATTAGGTTGGTTTTCTGTAGCTTATTTTTTATTTCGAAACTAAAGAGAAAATCTTATAATTGGTAATATCACTTATGATTGCAGCTTAAATTTCGGGCTTGAATAGTTTAAGTAATGGTTTTGCGTTATACATTTAATCATTAATGCTTAAAATACATATCAAGAAACAAAGAGATAAGAGAAATTTCTTGTAAACAAATCAAGACCTACTGACGAAATCAACATTAAAATAAGTTAAGGTTCATAGATTTTCTTTCGCTGCTCAGATAAATATGACTGATGTTCCCGTTTCTCGCATTCGCAATTTCTCCATTATTGCTCATATAGATCATGGCAAGTCCACTTTAGCTGATCGCTTACTCCAAGTCACTGAAACAGTTCAAAAAAGACAGATGAAAGAACAGTTTCTTGACAACATGGATCTAGAGCGAGAAAGGGGCATCACCATCAAACTACAAGCTGCTCGCATGAATTACAGAGCAGAAGATGGGGAAAATTATGTCCTCAATCTCATTGATACTCCTGGTCATGTAGACTTTTCTTATGAAGTTTCTCGTTCGTTGGTAGCTTGTGAAGGGGCTTTGTTGGTAGTAGATGCTTCTCAAGGTGTAGAAGCCCAAACCTTGGCTAATGTTTATTTAGCCTTAGAACACGACCTAGAGATTATTCCTGTTTTAAACAAAATTGATCTTCCTGGTGCAGAACCCGAAAGAATCATCCAAGAAATAGAGGAAGTGATTGGTTTAGATTGTAGCAACGCTATCTTAGCATCGGCAAAGCAAGGATTAGGTATTAAAGAAATCCTAGAATCTATTGTTCGCCTTGTTCCTTCGCCCCAAGATAACATAGAAAAACCTTTGCGGGCGCTGATTTTTGATAGTTATTATGATCCCTATCGTGGTGTGATTGTTTATTTTCGTGTTGTTGATGGCAAAGTCAAAAAAGGGGATCGCGTTTTATTGATGGCTTCGGGTAAGGAGTATGAAATTGATGAGTTAGGAGTGCTTTCACCCAGCCAAATTCAGGTAGAGGAACTCCACGCCGGGGAAGTTGGTTATTTTGCTGCCGCCATTAAAACCGTAGAAGATGCGCGGGTGGGGGATACCATAACTTTAGTCCATAACCCGGCACAAGAGGCATTGCCAGGTTATACAGAGGCTAAACCCATGGTATTCTGCGGACTTTTCCCCACTGAATCTGATCAGTATAAAGATTTGCGAGAAGCTTTAGATAAGCTTAAACTCAACGATGCGGCCCTTTCCTTTGAACCAGAAACGTCTACTGCTATGGGTTTCGGTTTCCGTTGCGGCTTTTTGGGTTTGCTACATATGGAAATTGTCCAAGAACGTCTAGAAAGGGAATACAATCTTGATCTGATTACCACTGCCCCTTCGGTAATTTATCGCATCACCAACACCGATGGGGAAGTATTTGAGGTAGATAATCCCAGTCAGCTACCCGATCCTCAAAAACGAGAGAAAATCGAAGAGCCTTATATCCTGGTGGAAATGATTACCCCAGAGGAATATGTAGGGGCGTTGATGGAACTCTGTCAAGGGCGTAGGGGGGGTTATAAAGATATGAAATATTTTGCCCAAGGACGTACAACCCTAGTTTATGAACTTCCTTTAGCTGAAGTGGTGACAGACTTTTTTGATCAGCTTAAATCTCGCTCTCGTGGTTATGCGAGTATGGAATATCGCTTTCTAGATTATCGGGATAATCCTTTAGTGAAATTAGATATTCTCGTTAATGGCGATCGCGTAGATTCTTTAGCTACCATAGTCCACCGAGACAAAGCTTACTTTCTAGGGCGTTCCTTAACTGAAAAACTAAAAGAATTAATTCCTCGCCACCAATTTAAAATTCCTCTCCAAGCTGCTATTGGTGGGAAAATTATTGCGAGTGAACATATTCCGGCTTTGCGTAAGGATGTTTTAGCTAAATGCTATGGCGGCGATATTTCCCGTAAGAAGAAGTTATTACAAAAGCAAGCTAAAGGGAAAAAACGTATGAAGTCTATTGGTACTGTTGATGTTCCTCAAGAGGCTTTTATGGCTGTTTTGAAGTTGGATAATTAGTAAAGAACTATCAGATGAATATTGATGATATCAAGAGTCTCTACTACATTACCCATATAAAAAACTTACCGTCTATACTTGAAGATGGCATTTTATCCCACGGAAAAGTTGATGAGTTAAATGTTTCTTACCGCAACCAAGCCTTATCTCTACAAAAGGGAAGCATCTTTAGATGAAGAATTAGCAGATTTAACTCTGCCTTTAAAAACTCCCAACGCCGTGAAATGGTTTCTGCTATTTGCTACTAAAAGGAAGTGGCGAGAAAACTCTCGTCGAGATGATATTGAAGCTGGTTTGAATTGGATTAGAAGTAGTTATCAAGAAGTAGGAATAAAATCTTTAGCGATGCCTGCTTTAGGTTGCGGTTTCGGCAACTTAAACTGGGCTGATATCGGCCCATTGATGTGTCGTTACTTACACAATATTGAGATTCCCGTTGCTATTTATCTCCCCCAAGAACAGAAAATTGCTTTTGAATACCAAACAGAAAACTATTTGTTACAACGAAATCAGGTTTCCTAGGTAAGCCTCATAAGGAAACTTGACTTCTCTGACCTGAGAAAATGTTTGACCATTCAAAGGAGGAGTATTGTGATTAAAGAGATCCATGGTGGGAAAAAAAGAAGATGAACCATATAATATTTGCCTGATCCAAAATATGCACTTATAATCTGAAATATAACGAGCGTTTGATATAAAATGCCTAAAACAGTTGATGTCCAGCAATATCGTCAAGAACTTCTCAGTAAGTGCTTCGATCTATTTGCTGAAAAAGGCTATGCCAATGTAACTACGAGGCAAATTGCTAAAGAATTGGGAGTATCAACTGGTACTTTATATCATTACTTTCCCAATAAACAGGTACTGTTTGAACAGCTAGTAGAACAAGTTTGCTTGCAAGATGTGGAGGTTATCAAAAAGGTTGATAAAAACCAAACTAGATCCCAGAGGATAACAGCTTTAGGTCAAATATTAATTGAAAACCAAGAATACGCTATTAAGCAAGCAGCAATCTGGACTAATTTCCGTCAACATTCTTCGGCAAGAGATCTGGACGATAGTTTGTTATGCCAACAGATTGATTCTCGTTATGAACAGGCTGTATCAGAATTACTCGATCTTAACAATCCTCAAATAGCTAAGTTTATTTGGACTCTAGTTGATGGCATATCAATTAATCAAATCGGTAATTCAGATTCTTTTGTGGTTCAGGTTGAATTGCTAATTCAGATGTTGATTGCTTATTTTGAAAAACATACTTCAGCCTAACAAAGAAGTAATAAATATTTTTTTGTCTTTTTTATAACGAGCGCTCGGTCAAAATTCACCAAAGGAGAACATGATGCTAGATATTACTGAATTAGGAAAATCAATTGAGGAGATAGGTTTCGCCATCTTAATTGTCTTGGCAGTAGTCGAAATAGTAGTTGATATTCTTAATCATAATCAACGTAACTATCAAGATACAGTTGCTAATATTGCGATCGCCGTTGTATATATATTTGCTAGTACAGCCGCAGTCTATTTTATTGCCCTTAAGGGTTTGCAGTTTTTTAGTCAGTTCAGTTTGATGAACATGGAAACAAACATTTGGACATTGATTTTAGCTGTTGCGATCGCCGATTTCATTTATTATTGGGAACATCGAGTCGAACATCGAATTCGCTTTTTTTGGGCATACCACAGCGTTCATCATAGTTCGATGGATTACAACTATACAGTAGCATCAAGACTATCTTGGGTTGAGACGTGCTTCCTCTGGATTTTCTATATTCCCATGGCATTATTAGGCTTCGAGCCGATGCTCATAATTATTGCTATTCAGATTACTGCTGCATATCAAATCTGGATTCATACGCAAAAAATTGGTCACTTAGGAATTCTAGAAAAAACCCTTAATACTCCTGCCTTACACCGTGTACATCATGCTTCTAATCCTTTATACATAGATAAAAACTTTGGAGGAATATTGATGATTTGGGATCGTTTGTTTGACACATATCAACCAGAAACTGAAAAGCCAATCTACGGACTTACAAAAAACATTAATACCAACAATCCAATCAAGATTAACGTAATTGAGTATCAGCGTATTGGTAGCTACCTCGTCAAATTAAAAAGTTTAAAAGATATTTGGAGCAGCATTTGTGGCTCTCCTTAAACTCTAGCTTCCATATACTCCGTTTAAATGCTATTTGTAACCTTACTTTACGAGCAGAATTAGTAGTATTAAGCGCTTGGGAAACTGGCTTGTAATTTCATCAATTGTACTCGCATTGTTGCTTGAAACAGCTAATGACTTGTCTATGGCAGTATTTCCAACAAATACCCCGATAAAAAAGGAAGTGCCAAAAGCAAGCACTGAAGTTAGTTTTATTTTCATACTCAATCCCAAATTTCTTATTCTCAAAAAGCTTCAATATTACGCAGAACTAGTTTTGCTATTGAGTCTCTACTGTGCAATAAACTCTTGTGTAACAAACTCTATTTTGTTAACCTGCTCGTAACCAGGAATCTGATGATCATTTATACGGAGTTCTCCGATAACTTTCTGCTTATTCCCTTGATTAATTTTTCTGATTCTTAGAGTTATCCTTCCACCGTTAGGAATATCTCCTCTTATTCCTTCAGGAGTTTTAAGTTCTAGTGCTACTTCTGGCCCATCATCTCTACGTCTCAATGACTCACCAGCAATTAAGAAGAACTCTCGAATTGCAAATCCTGAAGCTTGGTTTGCTCGCATATGATCTGGCAATTGTGATGGGACAGAAATAACTACTCTTCTAATCGGAGGAGCATTCGTAGGTTCAGAAGCCTCCAAGACAGCTTCAAGTTCGCTCATTCCTCTTTTAGCACCTATGGGAGACCTTGTTGAAGGAGCTAGGTCACTCGAATTATTTTCAGATTCTGGCATTTGGGTATGACCTGAGTATCGAGTACTAAAAACAGCAGAAATGCAGAGACCTATTGAGAAACCGCAAACAAGAACAATCGAACATATGCTTTTTCATCTTATGGGCTTAGCACTTCCAGGCTTGTGCATCCACTAAATTATGAAAAATATTATTTTGTGAGTCTGGTTATTAGTTCAGAATGCTGTGGAAAAGTATGTAATAACTCTTCTCTGTTGACAAGATCAAGTTGTTCCCAAGTAAAAGCTGGCGCACAAATATTACTTCCAAAAGCAAAAGGAACTCCGTCAGGTATTTCAGCAGCTTGTAAGCATCCTTTCGGGATAGTAATAACGGGAAGTTCGCCTGCTTTTAAGTTAGTTCCAAGCTGAAAAATACGATGTTCTCCATTAGATTCTAAAGTATGTAAAATCAATTTCCCTTGGTGAATTGCCCAAATTTCTTCACTATTCAATACTTTATGAAAGGAAGAAATTGCTCCCGGTAAAAATAGCCAATGACCAGAAGTACGAAACTGATTACGATGAGTTTCGACAAACTTTGGCCCTTCAGGATGGTCATACCAATCGTAGGCTTCGAGTATAGCTTTTATCATTGATCATTAAATATTAGACATTCCGTTTCCTGTAGGGGCGACCCGTTTCCTAAATGTTATCAAAAAACCTTGGTTTAAATTGGATTGCCCTCTTGAGCGATTAGCAATTAGCAATTAGCGATTAGCAACTTTCCACCGATTTTTAGTTTCCAAATAAACCAATAAAGCATTAATATCAGCCGGGTTAACCCCTCCAATTCTAGAAGCTTGCCCTACAGTTAAGGGTCTAACTTTGGTTAGTTTTTCTCTTGCTTCCATAGACAAAGTTTCTAAATTCATATAATCTAAATTATCAGCTAATTTACGATTACTATGGCGGTTCACTTGTTCGATTTGATTCTCCTGCCGCTTAATATAACCGGAATATTTAATATCAATTTCTGCCCCTTCCTTTTCTGCTTGATTTAATTCAAGGTTTCCTAAACCATAACTAGCTAAATCTTGATGATGAAAACCAGGGCGACGCAATAACTCAGCTAAGGTAATAGAACCTTTGATTTTTTGTTGAGTATCAGTTGCGATCGCAACACCAACTTGATCTCTTTCTTTCACTCTGGTGCTGTGCAACCGTTCCTTTTCCGCAATAATATTTGCTTGTTTGCGTTGAAACATTTCCCAACGCTGGTCATCAATCAAGCCAATCTCTTTACCTACCGGCGTTAGACGTTGATCTGCATTATCTGAACGCAGCAGCAGGCGATACTCGGATCTACTAGTTAACATCCGGTAAGGTTCCCGTAAATCTTTGGTACAGAGATCATCAATCAAAGTACCGATATAGCTTTGTTCACGGGGGAAGATGAGCATTTCTTGTCCTTTAGCAAACTGTGTTGCATTAATACCTGCAACTATACCTTGGGCGGCAGCCTCTTCATAACCAGTTGTACCATTAATTTGTCCGGCTGCAAACAAACCCTCAATTTTTTTGGTCATTAAGGTAGGATAACATTGGGTTGCTGGTAGGTAATCGTATTCTACTGCATAGGCGGGGCGTAGCATGGCACATTGTTCTAAACCAGGGAGAGTATGCAACATTTCTAGTTGCAACTTTTCTGGTAAACCTGTTGAGAAACCTTGGATGTAGAGTTCCGGAATTTCTCTACCTTCGGGTTCAATAAAAATTTGGTGACTTTCTTTATCTGCAAAGCGAACAATTTTATCTTCAATGCTGGGACAATAACGTGGCCCTTTAGAGTCGATGAAACCACCGTAAATTGGGGAAAGATGTAAGTTATCTTTAATCAATTTATGGGTATCGGCAGTGGTACGAGTTAAGTAACAAGGCATTTGTTCTCTTTCTACCCACACTTGGGGGTCAAAACTAAACCAACGCACCTCTGCATCCCCCGGTTGCAGTTCCATTTTACTATAATCAACAGAACGCTTATCAACCCGTGCCGGAGTTCCTGTTTTTAATCTCCCGGTTTCAAAACCCAGACGGTTAAGAGTATCTGTTAAACCCACTGCGGCAAACTCCCCTGCCCTTCCTGCCGCCATAGATTTACCACCAATCCAAATTTTCCCACCTAAAAAAGTTCCCGTTGTTATAACAACGGCTTTGGTTTGGAAACAAGTACCGAAATAAGTCTCAACCCCCACTACCTCATCGTTTTTTCCTAAAATGAGGTCTGTTACCATAGCTTCTCGGATAGTTAAATTAGCTTGGTTTTCAATAATCTCCTTCATTATTGCTGCATATTCCCGTTTATCGGTTTGGGCCCGCAATGCCCTAACCGCAGGTCCCCGTGAGGAGTTGAGGACGCGCTTTTGTAAATAGGTACGATCAGCCATTTTGCCAATTTCTCCCCCCAAGGCATCTACTTCATGGGTTAATTGGGACTTTGCTGGACCACCAACGGCAGGGTTGCAAGGTTGCCAAGCAATTTTATCTAAGTTCAAGGTTAGCATCATTGTACGGCAACCAAGACGGGCTGAGGCCAACGCAGCTTCACAACCGGAATGCCCTGCGCCGACGATAATGACATCAAAGGAGTCTTGGAATTCTATTGAGGAAGTTGTCATAGGTTAAGTAAAATAGTATTTATGTGTAAAAATGTGAGTTTAAAAAAGAAACTCCGAGAGACTATATTTTATATTTACAGATATTTGAAATCCCTGAAAAACAAATCTTGTCAAGTTCTTGACGTTTTCTATCTATATTAAAGCCACCAATTATATATTGAGGGGAGGCAAGCCTATTGAAACGTCGTAAATTATTAATCCTTACTTCTGTGGGCGGACTAGGATTAGCTTTGGCATCTCATAAGTATTTAACAGCTCAAGATCCTCTCTCTTTAGAAAGCTGCCCCGACATAGCTTCAGAAAAATCTTTACCCCTATTGCGTTTTGCCGCTCTCGGCGACATAGGGACAGGAGATGAGAAGCAATATAAAGTAGCTAAAATTATGAGTTGTTACTTTAAGCTTAATCCATTTTCTCTGGTTCTCTTGGCAGGAGATAATATTTATAGAAATGGTGAAATAAAAAAAATTGCTGCCACCTTTGAAAAACCCTACCATGAGCTTTTACAGCAAAACGTAAACTTTTATGCTGTCCTTGGCAATCACGATATTCGTAGCAACAACGGCATCCCTCAAATTCGTTATCCTGGGTTCAATATGCAGGGACGCTACTATAGTTTTACTCGCGGCCCAGTACAGTTTTTTGCCCTTAATAGTAACCCAGAAGCAGGTTGGTCAAAGCAGTTGGTCTGGTTAGAAGAAAAATTGGCCGAGTCTCAACAACCCTGGAAAGTAGTATTTGGACACCATCAAATGTATTCTTCGGGTAAATATGGAGTCAATCAAGAATTAATTGAGCGCCTAAAACCTTTGTTTTCTCGCTATAATGTTCAGCTTTATATTAACGGTCACGAACACCACTATGAAAGGACTCAGCCCATTAAAGGCACAACCTATTTAACCTGTGGTGCTGGTGCTAAACTACGTCCAGTAGGTGAGTCAGATTGGACAGCCCATGCTGTTTCTAGATTAAGCTTTGCAGGAGTTGAAGTTTATTCAGATCGTTTAGAAATTTGTGGGATAGGTACTGACGGACAAGTATTTGATCGGGGGATTATATCCTAGTTACAAGAGAATGCCATGAGGATTTTATTAGTAGAAGATGATGATCGCATTGCCAAACCCTTAGCAGAAGCTTTAAAAAACGAACATCACCTAGTCGAAATAGCTGGGGATGGTATTGAGGGTTGGGAATATGCTCAAGGGGCTGAATATGACCTAATTCTCTTGGATTTGATGCTACCAAAATTAGATGGCATTGAACTGTGTAAGCGATTGCGAAAGGCTAAATCCCAGGCCTTAATTTTGATGCTCACGGCTAGAGATACTATAGATGATAAGGTAATCGGGCTAGATGCTGGGGCAGATGACTATTTGGTAAAACCATTCAAAGTCAAAGAATTAGCGGCAAGAATCAGGGCTTTATCCCGTAGAAATCATGAACTCAAACCACCCATTATTAGTTACCAGGAATTACAACTAAATCCCAGTACGGGGGAAGTAACCTATGAAGGTAATTTGCTTTTGCTAACCCCCAAAGAATATTTAATCTTAGAATACTTTTTACACCATCCTAAACAAATTTTAACCCGTTCAGCTATTCTTGATAAGCTCTGGGAGTTTGACAAATCTTCGGGAGAAGGGACTATTAAAACCCATATTACCAACCTGCGCTCAAAGCTAAAAGCAGTAGGAAGTAAAGGCAATTTGATTGAAACTGTTTATGGTATTGGTTATCGTTTGGGGTCATTAGAAAATTAGCGGCTGGCTATTGTGTTTGAAAAAATTCGCTATCGTTTATTTCTATCTAACCTACTAGTCTTGGCTTTAGTGTTGACAGGTTTTGCTTTCGTAGTGCGTCTTGTTTTCATTCGCAACCTCAAACAGCAGCAAACTGAGCAATTAATAGCTTTAGCCCAAGCAGCAGCCGCAAGCACTGAATTTGATAGGGGATATTTAGAATCGGAAGCAAAATTTTCTTTACAACAACTAAAAGATCGCCAGCAAGCTTTTCAATGGTTCGATTCCCAAGGCAAGTTAGTTGAACAACAGGGCGATCGCCTCTACATTCCTACTTTACCCCTTGAAGACGAGCAAACTGTTCAAACTCAAACCGATAAAATTAGGCTTCAGGTAGTAACTTTACCAATCATTGGCAGAGCTACTAAGCGGTCAATTGGCTATATCCGCGTCAGTCAGTCCCTAGAAGAAATTGATGAAACTATCTCTCGACTAGATGTAGGCTTAGCTGTGGGGGCAATAGTTGCTATCGTCCTGAGTAGTTTGGGTAGCAGTTGGCTTAACCATCAAGCAATGCAGCCCATTGAAGAAAGCTTTGAACGCCTCAAACAGTTTACTGCCGATGCTTCCCACGAACTACGAAGTCCCTTGATGGCAATTAGCACCAATGCAGAAGTGGCTTTAACTTATGCAGAAGGAATGCGAGCTAGCGATGGTGAAAAATTTCAGGCGATCGCATCAGCAATCGACCAAATGTCTAAGCTTACAGAAGATTTGTTACTTTTGGCACGAACCGACAGAGTTAGCGACTCTGAGTTTAAAAGAGTCAATCTTACTACTTTGCTAACAGCCTTAGTTAACTTGTACAAACCCCAAGCACAAGCTAAACAAATTGAACTTAAAACTAAAATTGACAATGATTTATGGTTAATGGGAGATGAAGCTAAATTAACACGGGCCTTTACTAATTTAATTCAAAATGCTATTCAGTATACTTCTGATGGCGGAGAAGTTGAAGTTATTGGCGATCATGTTGCTGGAGAACTTCAGGTGACAGTAGCAGATACGGGGATCGGCATTTCAAGGGAACATCTTGAGCTAGTTTTTGAGCGATTATGGCGGGCAGACGGATCTCGCTCTTATTATGAGGGAGGGTCAGGTTTGGGTTTGGCAATTACCCAAGGGATTATTCGCAACCATCGGGGAACAATTACTGTTACTAGCCAGCTAAATGTTGGCAGTCGTTTTGTTGTGTGTTTACCTGCTAGTGCAATCAATCTAAATTCTTGATAGAAATACTGGCACTGTAGCAAATCGCTCATAGGCTTATTTACATATTTAAAAAAACTCTAACTATGCAATCTTGGTTACTCAAACTAGCTCATTTTTGGCTCCACAAAGTTAATCCTCAAATAGTTTCTTTAATTGCCACAATTGGTACAGCAGGACTGTTTATCTGCTTGGCAATTATCTATATTTTGGCCAAACTTTCTGAAGATATATTAGAACAGGAAGCCTTTAGTTTTGATAAAACTATTTTGCTCTGGATACATCAGTTTGCCAATCCCACCTTAGATACGCTCATGGTTAATATCACACGGTTGGGAAATCCCAACATAGTCGTATGTATAGCCTTGTTAGTTTTGGCAATACTTTGGTGGCAGCATTACCGTCAAGAAGCTAAAATTTTCTTTCTTAACTGTTTAGGAGGGGTGATTCTTAGCTACGGATTAAAGTTAGCTTTTAGCAGAACTCGTCCCCAACTCTGGAAGCTATTAATTTCTGAGACTTCTTATAGTTATCCTAGCGGCCATGCCTTGGGTTCAATAGTAATATATGGTTTTTTGAGCTATTTGCTAGCAACTCATTATCCCAAATATGCCAAAATATTTTACTTTGTCGCTGCAATATTAATTCTGGCAATAGGTTTAAGCCGACTCTACTTAGGGGTACATTGGCCAACAGATGTAATTGCTGGCTATGGAGTAGGGTTTTTATGGATTACTTTCTGTATTACAATGCTAAACTTGCAAAAAACCAAGTCACTTTCTACTTAGAAAAAATTCACAGGATTTTTATTTTTATGAGCATTAAACTTGCAAAAATACGTCAATGGCATCGCCTACTTGCCCCAATTATGGTGTTGCCAATTTTACTTACTTTGATTACGGGAGTTATTTATCAAATTGGAGAATTAGGAGGCTTTGAAGACCAAATTGGTTGGGCAATTCACTGGCATAAGGGTGACTTTGGCTATATCGATTTGCAAAAAAATTATCCTTTTTTTTAATGGGGCTGGATTGTTATTTTTGGCTGTAACGGGTATCTCAATATGGTGGAAAACGCGACGTGTTTCTAGAGGTAACTCAAGAAGTTGATACCGATATTTTTAGTTGGGCGATCGCTTTTCCCATAAAAGTAGGTAAAGTTGGTAAAAATCTTGCTAAGTTCTTGACATTTAATTCTTAAATTAAGGTGTCTAATATTTGAAGACTTATTGTCAAAAGCAACTTCTTTACTTAGCAAGGATTTAAACGATGAACAAAAATAATTTACAGGAACATAATTTAGGATTAAACAGGGTTCCAGAAGTTACACTTTACTTCTGGATTATTAAAATTATGGCAACCACTGTAGGGGAAACTGGGGCAGATTTTTTGGCCTTTACCTTAAACTTTGGTTTAAGCCTTACATCCTATATTATGAGCGGTTTGTTAGTAATCGCTCTTTTTAACCAGTTTAAACTTAAACGTTATATCCCAGTGAGTTACTGGCTTGTGGTTGTTTTAATTAGTATTGTTGGCACGTTAATTACTGATCGATTAGTAGATGAGATGGGTGTTAGTTTACCAGCAATTACGATAATTTTTAGTCTTGTTTTGTTGGCCGTTTTTGGCTTTTGGTATTCCAGTGAACGAACATTAGCTATGCACTCTATCAAAACAGCTAAAAGAGAACTTTTCTATTGGGGAGCTATTTTACTAACATTTGCCTTGGGTACGGCAGCAGGAGACCTCTTAGCAGAGGGTTTAAGTTGGGGTTATGGGCTATCAGCACTTTTATTTGGTGCTTCAATTGCCGTAATAGCTATCGGTTATTATCAGTTCCGGATGAATGCAGTTTTAGCATTCTGGCTTGCCTACATTTTGACTCGTCCCTTGGGAGCATCTATTGGTGATTTACTCTCACAACCTGTTAAACAAGGTGGACTCGGTTTCGGTACAGTTGGAACTACCATTGCCTTTACTACTACAATTGCAATCTTAATTATTTACTTAACCGTTAAGCAGAAGAAAGTACTTCAATCAACTAAACTTCCATAGCAGCTAAGTAAAAAACAGCTTCTGACCTTTTTTGTTCTCGATTTCTTAAAAGTCTCTTCAAAATCCTCCTTATTTCATAAATCGCTTCATTTCTTGCCAAGTTCTTGACATTTTTTATCTAAAGTTTAAGTATCAAAACTTATAAAGATTTTAACTGTCATGAAAAGTTCTCTTCTTAAAAAAATCTTGTCTGCTGTATCTATTTCAGCCACCCTCTCTTTATTTAGTAGTTTACCTGTTTTAGCTCAGGTAAAAGATATAACTACGCTTAACCACTCCATCACACCCTTTTCTTTAGTATCTCAGGCTCAAGAAGGACGCTTACAAAAGCAAGGAATTCCTGGTTATGGAGCTTTAGCCACTAAATATATGCTGCATCAGGTAACTGCTGAAAGTTTAGTTCAAGCAGGAATTGATGCTCATTTGATTCCTCCTCAAACTTTACAAGATAGAGGCTATATAAATGCTGTTAATTCTCAGCTTCAGCAGAGAATAAATGATTAAGAAATTTAATTTATAATCCTTCATTTAGCAAGTAAGAAAAATAGTGAATAAACTGCCACAAATCACCGCTTTTTTCTGGATCATGAAAATATGTGCAACTACTCTAGGAGAAACCGCAGGGGATCTTTTATCAATGACTTTAAATGTGGGCTATGCAGTTAGTTCAATAATCTTGATTGGAGTGTTTTTAACTACTCTTGCGACTCAATTAGTTTCAAAAAGCTATAACCCCTTACTTTATTGGACTGTCATTCTTTCAACTAGTACCGCAGGTACAACTATCTCAGATTATATGAATCGTACTTTAGGACTTGGTTATGCTAAAGGATCGATAATTTTAATCACTATTCTTTTGGCAATTTTAGCATTCTGGCAATTTAGTATCGGCTCTTTATCAGTTACTAATATCAAAACTTTTAAAGTTGAGTTACTTTATTGGAGTGCAATTCTCTTTTCAAATACTTTAGGTACTTCTTTAGGAGATTTTCTAGCTGATAGTTCTGGACTTGGATTTGCAGGGGGAGCAATCCTAATTGCCAGTTTACTTACTTTGGTGTTGGCAGCGCATTATTATACTCAAATTTCTGTAGTTATCTTGTTTTGGATTGCCTTTGTTTTAACTCGGCCACTTGGTGCAACAGTAGGAGATTTTCTGACCAAAACATCTGACAAAGGTGGGCTTGGTTATGGTACAATCGGCTCCTCTATAGTCCTGGCCTCAATACTAGGAGTTTGTATTATTTTTACAACTTTAAGACAGAGAAGAAAAGAAGCCGTTTAAAAAAAAGTTGTTGATGTTTGTTTAGTTTCTTTTTGTAATTCTAGTGTTAATTTATTTACTAGTTTCCCTTAGTTTCAAAACCTTGCTTTTTGAAGACATATTAAGTCTCAAGATTTGTATTTCGCACCATCGTAATCCTTTTTCTAATTCAGGAAAAGCCTTGGTTATTTTCTCCTCTTCATCCCAAGCTTTTCCTTGAATTAATAAGTTTTTGATAGTTAAATTAAAGTTAGTGAAAAGCAAGTTAACTTTATGGTTTTGAGCAAGCTTAAATATTTTAGCGAAACTTAGTACAGCAGAAGAATCGAGACTATCAACAGCAGTAAAATCGAAAATAATAAAATTCACCTGGGGTACTTCAGTAGCTGCGAATCGCTGGCGAACTTTCTTAAGTAAGTTATTAGCTGTACCGAAAAAGATTGCTCCTTGAAGTTGAAGAATATAAATTTGTTGTTTTTGTTCTGTGGTTAGCTCACTTAATTTCAGATAATCTTGACCGGAAAATTCTTGCTTGACAATCTCAATTTTACTGTAATTAATAGCAAATAAAAGCACAGCTAAAGAAAAGCCAACTAATACCCCTTCTAAAAAGCCAATGGTATTAATGATAATGACGATAGCTACAATAATTAGATATTCAGGCAAAGGAAATTTAAACCAAGCTTGGTATAGCCATTTCACAGACAAATCTAAACCCAGATAAAACAGTAAACTGCCAATAATTGGTTTAGGAAAAACAGCCAAAAAGGAAGAACCAAGTAATAAGACGGCGGCGCAAGGAATGGTTTTAAAAACTCCTGCTAAGCGATTATTTGCTCCCATTTTATAGACTAAAATGGTACTTGGTAAAGCTTGGTTGCCTACCATGCCACTTCCTAAACCAGCAGCAATGTTAGCTAATCCTACAGCTTGCAATTCTTGGTTAAGATCCACTTCTTTATCTATGGCTAACTCAATACCACTGTTAGTTAACACCAAAGAGATTAAGCTAATCAACATTACTGTAGCAATAGTGGCTGCTTGACTGGCGATAATTGAGAAATCCACTTGCTGCAAAGTCCTCCAGGTTAAGGGTTGCCACAACTCACCTTCAGGAAATGGCCCTAATAACCATCCTCCTGCCCTGGCTTCAACCAAGGAAGTGTTGGTAAGAAAAAGGATCAGGTAAAAGATTCCGGTAGCAGCCAGCATTATCCCTGGCATAACGAGGAAATGCTGGTAATACTTAAAAACAACGAGCAAAATCAGCCCCAGAATTAAGCCAGAAAGCCATTGCCAAAGAATATCTCCTTGGCACAACAAAGGGAGATTAACCCAGGTAAGATGTTCCCCCGTTAGCACCTGAATTGCCCCGCGAATTAGTAAACATCCAGTCCCAGCCATAAATCCTCCCACTACGGGATAGGGAATGAATTGGATGGCTTTACCAAGGTGTAGTTTACCCAAAATAAATAAGAAAAGTCCTGTCAGCAGAGAACTAATGGCAATAGCAGCAACTACAGTTACCAAAATTTCATCCTCTGTTCCTGCTGTCATATTTTGCGCGATCGCCCCTGCTAAAATAGCTAAAATAGCTGTAGGTGCAGCTAAGGGGGTAGCAATCATACCAGGAAGAGAACTCAGCAAAGCTACAACAATACTAATGGCGGCTGTACTAAAGACAGCAATACCGACTCCGATAGTGAGATGATCAGAAAGACTACCAGAAAAAATCAAGGCAGCATAGGAGATAGCGCGAATTACTCCAATTACCCCTGTAAGCAAACCTGCTATTAAACTAGGAATTAATTTGCTAGGATGCAACTCTGCAATGAGGATAGACTTTTCCTGGGGTTTTTGTTGTTCGCTCAGTACCGTTTCTAATTGTGTCATTGGTTTTTGAGCCGAGTTTCCTTGTTTCCAACATTTTTAATTTTACATTTTTAATTTAGACTTCCCTAAAGCAATTCTGATTTTGTCTCTTTCTTTTCTAGGGATGTTTGCTATAGCTTATGGCTATGTGCTGGGGTTAAGTATTTATCAACGGCGTTAATTCATTTAAAGAATTTTAAAAGTTG
This sequence comes from uncultured cyanobacterium, assembly GCA_963793425.1. Taxonomy (GTDB): domain Bacteria; phylum Cyanobacteriota; class Cyanobacteriia; order Cyanobacteriales; family CAWCAG01; genus CAWCAG01. Next base: position 1,022,245 of record CAWCAG010000007.1, read on the forward strand.
TACCAATAAACCAAACATAAATAATAATAAATAACCATCCTTCCCAGATAGTTAGCTTTTTGTCTTGAGTAGCAAAAAATAGTAATAAAGTTCCTGCCAACAAAGTAGGAATACCGCTCATCAAAACTGTATTAGGAATCTCTAGATTTCCTACTAACCTTGGTATACCCATAACCATAAAAGCATTAAAAATATTAGAACCTAAAACATTACCTACAGCAACTTCTTCTTGACCTTTTTTAGCAGCATTAATTGTCACTACTAATTCAGGTAAAGATGTACCTAGGGCAACAGCACTTACGGCAATAATTTCTTTAGCAATGCCAATAATTGCAGAAATTTTCACTAAAGAATCAATAGTATATTTAGCCCCTAAATAAATAAAGACTACGCTTAAAATAACAATGCAAGCTTGCTTCAATAAATAACCAGAACTCTCCCTTGGCGTAACAGCTTCTTCCTGCCCACTATCTTGAGTATCTCTTACGGTATAAAACAAATACATAATGTAAGCAATAATAAAAATGATTGCTTCTCCTAAAGAGAATGTTTTATCCCAAACAGCTAGCACCAAAAGAAATGCAGAGCCAACAAACAAAGGCAAATCAACACTAACTAAATCATAGGTAATCCTCAGACCTTTAGTACCGACAATACAAGCTACACCAATAATTAAACACACATTAGCAATATTAGAACCAACTACATTCGCTACAACTATTTCTGAAGAGCCTTCCATAACCGCAATAATAGAAGAGATTAATTCTGGTAAAGACGTACCAATAGAAACAATTGTGACCCCAATAATAAAAGGCGGTAAACCAACATACAGACCAATCTTTTCTGCGGAATCAGTAAAAAAATCAGAAGCTTTAACTAAAACCAACAGGCTAGCAACAAAAATTAAACAAAAAAGGAGTAATTCGGACATTTATTAACAAAATACCATGATCAATTCTTAGATAATATATGGTAAAACAAGAGTTTAGTAAGGTACAGCTTAAATCTTGTTTTTGTTAATAGCTAGTTGCTAATGGCTAGTGGCTAGTAGAGATGACTCAGAGTTATGGGATTTTAGCTAAGAGAAGTTCAATCAAGATAGGAAAAACCTCTCTCTAGTCATCCTTCAGATGAGTTTAGCTATAAGCCACCGAATTTATTCGTGGGCGGTAAATGAGAGAAGGCTTTTAATTTCAGTATTTTTTCTTGGCAAAAGTAAATTTTACCTTGATTGCATCAGTTAGAATACGAGCATATTCCCGTTAAAATATTCATCCTGCTTACCCAATCATGAAACCTCGCTACTGGTTTGCACTATCTAGCTTTTTTGTTTTGTCTTTATCTGGTTACAGTGAGTTGAACAAATTTCTTAAATCAAGAGAAATTAATCGCAAAACTTCTGCTGATCTTGTTTTAATTAGCTATAAAGACGAAGGAAACAATGGCAGTAGCTTGATGGCAAAAGAAGAGGCTTCAGCAAAAGTGTTGAAATCTGCGGTGGATACTGAAGAAAGAAAAACCCAGATTAATGTTTTTAAAGGGGATGTTTCTACTAATTTTTATTTTGCTAACCGCCTCAAAATTTTTGGGAGAATTGTTGCGGATGCAGCGACTTTAGCTGTGTCATGCCACTACTGGACTAACTCACCTAAAATGATGCTTGAGAATTTCCCAAAACTTTGGTATCTAGTGGGCATTGCCCACACTACTATTGCACTACTTTAGCTGTGTCACGCCACTACAAGAGAATGACTTTTGCCTTCATCTAACGCCAATCATCCCTAGAACGGAAAATAGAAGTATTGGGAAAAGAAATAGGATTATCTTCTGCTTGTAAGCGACGACGCAACCTTTGTAACTCCGTTTCTCTTAAAGGCAACTCATCCACCAATTGATAAGGTAACAACCCTTCATCCAAAACAAAATCTATCGTTGTCCCGGCTGCTGCCCCAGATGACCATTCAAAAGAGTGTACCCGATAGGCTGCTGCGGCTATATGAGTAGTGGCAATACTTTTACCCACCACCAAAAAGTTATCAATCTTTTGGGGAATTAATGCCCGTAAAGGAATCTCAAAAGGATAAGCTTGCCCTGCCCCTTGACGCTCTCCTTCTCTTTCGGCGTTACCCGGTTTTTCTGGAGGACTTTCTACCATACAAGGATGAAAATCAATGGCATAGTGGGCGATACCCACAGAATCAGGATAAATGCGAGAACGAGTACGCCTTTCTACATTTTCTACTTCTACAATACCGGTCAATACATCTAAAGCATTTATTCCCGCTAACTCAGTCCATAATTTGCGGTAAACATCTTCTGGTAAGTCTTGATAAAATTCACTGCGGTAATCTTGGCGAGAAATATCAATTTCAGCAACATCAAAACCATCCTCATAACCAAAGGAAGGACGACCAATAATTCTCCTGGCTTCTCGCATATAAGGATATTTTGATAAACCATGAACTGTTCCCATCGGCGAATCTAAACCCGATAGAAAACGGTTGTCTGGTTGAGGTATTTTTACCCCTTCCCCTAGTTGAGAATCGGTTTCCCCTTCTACTAACCAATAATAGTAACCCAGGGAATGTTCCTCTCCCCTCGCTAAGGTTTCTGCCCGCAGTCCCCCTAACCAGCCTCCGGGTGCTAATTGTCCCGTTGCTTCTAACTGTTCGCGAGTATAAATTAAATTATCTTGGGAAGTTCCAGGGCGATAATCATTTCCCCAAGTCCAGTTTTGCATGGAAATATCCCCAGGTGTGGGAGTGGAGAAACCAATGCCACCAAACTTTTCTTGTTCCCCGGTATCAGGACTCCAAATACGGCGATAGGTGAAGACAAGATCAAAGTCTGCTAACCTTTCTAATTCGTAACTATAATAAGGTTCATATTGAGGATAAAACTCCGGCATTTCCTGGGTTTGGGGTTCTTCCGTTGCTTCCATGGCAAAGGTATAAGTGAACCCTTGGGTACAATAGGAATCGCCTTCTACACTAGCGGAGGAAGGTTCGCGGTAGGAACGAGAATCGATGCCTAAACGGTAGGGGACATCCGCTAGGGCAATAATTTCCCCTGTTTCTGTGGCATCAACCACATACCAATTGGCGGGTTGAGAGGTTTCTGTGGCTAAGGGAACAAAACGAATAACATTTTTCGTAAGTAAGTCAGAGTCTTCGTAGCGATAAGCCTCTTCAATAGTTTGAGAAAGGGGATAGGTGTTTAAAGGAGGGGCATCGGGGGCGCTTTGATGTTGAATGGCGATCGCGCTTGCCATTTGTTCGGCACTATTACTAGTCGGAACAGTACTAATCTCTTTAATAACCGTAGAAGGGAACCATCTTAAAGTACCTTTACCTCTTCTTGCTGCATCCTGCAACATGGAAATAAGAACATCATGACCATCTTCGGGTAAAAAGCAAGACTCACTCACCCAACAATCACCGGGGTTAAGTTCCCCATAACGATCCTTAATTCTTTGGCGCAATTCTAAATAACCACGGGGATAATAAAGAAGCGATCGCTGGGTTGGGCGTTCATCTAAAGCAGATGTTCCTTGGGAAGAGATTTGTCCCCCTAACCAGTCGGTAATCTCTGTGAGGCAAACGGTACGCCCAGCTAATAAACTTTCATAGGCAGTAGCGGCCCCCGCTAGCCCTCCTCCCACAACTAAGACTTCACATTCTACGTTTTCCACAGCAGAATCAGATTGGGCAAAGGTGGGTTGAGTAGTTAATCCGATTAAACCTAAGCACAGAGATATTTTAGTTAGCGATCGCTTCATATGTTTGTTGATTTTCTTGTTGTTAATTATTTGTTGTCCGCAGTTGTTGCCATAAAATCTGGAACATTAGGGCGATTAAGCCAACAGACACTAAAGTAAAAATTCCAGTTCCCAAGGCAGACATTCCTACAACCAAGGTACGTACAGCCACAGCAATATTCATAGCGGTGACATTGCCACTCGGAAGAGGCTTATGGGCAAAGGTTTCCGCAATGGAAGAAGTTAGGGCATAAAGGGCTAAGCCAAACCCTCCAGAAATGATGGCCCCGACTAAGCAACGCCAGGGACTAGCAGTTTTTTGTTCTTTTGGAGATTCAGAGTTACTCATAAACACGCTCGATGGGTAATTTAGAAATAGGGTGTTGTTAACAATATCTCTAATAATTCTGCAATCTTTTCACCCAATAACCAATGCAAATAGAATGGCAAGTTGCCAAAACCTACGAAGATATCCTTTATCACAAACAAGACGGCATTGCTAAAATTACCATCAATCGTCCCCAAAAACGAAATGCCTTTCGCCCCCAAACAGTTTTTGAAATGTATGAGGCTTTCTGTGATGCCCGTGAAGATCCTAGTGTGGGAGTAATTCTTTTAACCGGGGCAGGGCCCCATACTGATGGTAAATATGCCTTTTGTTCCGGGGGTGATCAAAGTGTACGAGGCAAAGCTGGTTACGTGGGAGATGATGGCGTACCCAGGTTAAATGTCCTCGATTTACAGCGCTTAATTCGTTCTTTGCCTAAAGTTGTTATCGCCCTAGTCGCTGGTTATGCCATTGGAGGTGGCCATGTTTTACATCTCATTTGTGACTTAACGATTGCTGCTGATAATGCCATTTTTGGGCAAACTGGCCCCAAGGTAGGTAGCTTTGATGGTGGATTTGGGGCTAGCTATCTTGCCCGTGTTGTTGGACAAAAGAAAGCTAGGGAAATTTGGTTTCTCTGTCGCCAATATAATGCGGCCCAAGCTTTAGAAATGGGTCTGGTTAATACTGTAGTTTCAGTAGAGCAATTAGAGGCTGAAGGTGTCCAATGGGGGCAAGAAATTTTAGAAAAAAGTCCCACCGCCATTCGTTGTCTAAAATCTGCTTTTAATGCTGATTGTGATGGGCAAGCGGGCTTACAAGAATTAGCGGGTAATGCCACTTTACTCTATTACATGACTGAAGAAGGTTCCGAGGGCAAACAAGCATTTTTAGAAAAACGTAAACCTGATTTTCGTCAATATCCTTGGTTGCCTTAAGTTTAATATTTTCTTAATAAAGTTTGATGCTAATTTGAGCTATTTGAGCTAATTCAATAGTTTTGTGGCAAAACTTATCCCTAATTCCCATCAATCATCTCTTTTAATGCTAATCAGGTAGGACTAAACCCATCAGCCTAACTTTTAGTTAATAACTGATCTGTTTTCGTCCTACCTGAATTTTATTCTTCAAAAAAAGGTATTTATCTTTACTTTTATTCTCGTAGCAGAAAAGCCAATTTACTGAGCAAATACTTCTTCTGAAGAAGCAGTTTCCAAAGGCTGTACTTCCGATGAATAGTCAAGAACAAGGGAATTTTCCAAGGAAGCAATATCTTCTTCTAAATGTTCCCAAACATCGGTTTCAAATGGTGGAGCCGCTAAAGAACAAGCTTTCCAATTACCTTGTACTGGAACGCAAAGTTGTTGGCACATTCCGCCCCGTCTTCCTTCGGGTTTATAGTGGCCGCAGCAGCGACAGGCAGAGGTTAAAAAAAGTTGTGTTTTCATATGTTTTTTCAAAAAGGATTGTCTTTCTTGAAGCTCCAGTTTTAATTTAGTCTTTTCCGGAAAACTTCTTTTTTCTAATCAAACGATGATTATATAAGGCTTATAATTACTTCTCATAATAACTTGCTTTTAAGATTTTCTTTAGAATTATGTTATAAATAGATACATAATCCTTGAAACTTAATTTAAAGCTATGAAGTAATCTCAAGAACTAATATAGATTTTAACTAAAAACAGATAGGGATCAAGCTAAAAAAGGATGAAATCCTTAATCAGGATTAGATAGCTAGTGATTGATTACTACTTAGGTAGGAGAAAACAAACTACTTTAATCTCAATTTGCATAAATAAATGTACGGGGATCACAGCTCAAGGTGTACTACGATCACAGATTAGATAGTGTCAGCATTGATACTTAAATAAAAAGATTTCTCTATCTGGTGAAGTTTAAAAAATTTGCTACTAGTATCAAAACCATCCTCAAAAGAATCATGCTGAAACTATTGATTTCAGGTTAAATAGCCCTAAGCCCTAAAAAGTTCCTTCCTTTTTCCAGTGCCAAAATCAGCAAATGTTTAGGTATACTCTTGGCAAGATAAATATGAATTGAACATTTAGGGAAAATTTTAATTTATGAATACACCTACCTCAAAACCAGCCTTAAATCCCTTATTAAAAGCAGCACTCAGCAGCTTAGATATAAATTTAGAAGAAGAGTTAATCCGCTATCGACGTTTAAGCAAAGGAAGTAAACCCGGGGAGAGTCAATCCAACTTTCATCGAGGAAACACCTTAGCTTCTCCCCCTACTGCTACTGAAACTCTAGACTTATCTAGCCTGGAAGAAATCTCTGATTTGGATTCTGTTTCTACTACCACAGAAATTAACCTCACCACTCAGTTACAAGAAGACTCTTCTCAAGAAGATGCCACTGCGAACTTAGTACATCAACCAACAGAATCTGAAGAGAAGCAAAATCTAGCCGAACCAACCAACAATCAGCAACCACCCGAAGATTATCTAGAATCTTCAGAACAACTGCTACGTTCTTTAGAGGAAAAAAAATCAGAGGAGAAACAACCCCAACAGAAGAAGAATCCAGCCTGGAAACAAATTCTCTTCTCTCCTTTAGGAATTGCTTCTGTAGCCGTTTTTGTCGTTGCTAGTACCCTTTTGGGGGCAACTTTATTAGACCCCCAAACAGCTAGTAAACTAGGTTTAGGGGGCTTACTTGGCTATGGAGATGGCGATGTTGAAGTTGAACCAATAGATCAGGCTGCTATTGAAGCAGAACAAGCCAAAGCTAGTCCTAGTGGCCCAAATCTTGCTAATAATGAGGAGTTCACTAAGGAATTAGATTTAGATACCTTAAGTACAGTAGAGTCTGGAGCAACTCCTGATGCAACGGCTGCTACTAGCGAAACTCCTGCGGCCATTCCCTCTCCCACCCTCCCTCCTAACCCCGCACCTCAAGCAGGATCTTCGGATCTTACAGAAGCTTTAATTCCCCGCAGTATAGGTTCCCCAAGCGACCCAAATGCGCCAACAGCGGTTCCTAACAACGTCGCTCCTCCTTCCCCATCTGCTTCAGTCTCCGCAGTACCAGAAGCAGTACCTGCACCGGGTAACAATGAACCTTACCACTTTGTCATTGTTGATTACACGGGGGCTGATTCTCTCACTCAAGCAAGAACAGTTGTTAAAGATGCCTACCTAAGAGAATTTGGTCAAAGTGTCAAAATACAAATGAGTGCTTCCAATACTGAAGCTGAGGCGCAAAGATTGGTTGAGCAACTAAAACAGAATGGTATCTCTGCTTCAGTTTTTAATAATGAGTAATATCAATTCCTGCCCTTGTTGCATGACTTATCTGTTAGGGTGGGAAGCAGGGAGCAGGAAGCAGGGAAAAGGGTTTGAGAATTTTATCCTTTGATTTCGATTTGGTATGAGATTATGGCTTTTATAGAGCGCATTTTGGTTGGAGTACGGGCCAACCTTAATCACTTAGTGAGGAAAAATGAAGATCCTGAAAAGCTCCTAGAACAGCTTGTAGAAGAGCTAAAGCAAGACCTGCTAATTTTGCGTCAGAATATGGCTGGGGCGATCGCAACTCAGAAACGTATGCAAAGACAATTGGCATATGCTGAATCTTCTGCTCAGGGCTGGTATAATCGTGCCAAGTTAGCTTTAGAACAAGGGCAAGAAGACTTAGCTAGGGAATACCTTTCTCATCGTCAATCTCAACGAAAAGTAGCTCAAGCTTTGCAAGAGCAGTTAGTTCAACAAGAAACAGTTATCAGCAAGCTGAAAGAAAATTTGTGGTTTTTAGAAACTAAGATTGCTGAAACTAAAACCAAAAGAGATATGTATATAGTGAGGTTTCGTTCTGCTGTGGTTCAAGAAAAACTACACAAATTAACAAATTAGTTAATCGAGTTAGTTAACAACTTTCGTGATTAACAACAAACCATCTGCTGCTCTTAAAACAATGTAAGCTTTCGTGAAAGTTGGAGTAGATGTTGATACTTCTCCTTTGAATGTAAAATGTCTTCCTCTTCTCCTTTGAAAGAAACCAGAAATTTCTATGACTCGAACCGGAGTATTAAAAAGGGGATGATCTGCTTCTATATGCCCTAATAATTGTTCCTGTGCTTCTTCATAGCTCATCAAACTAGACTTAATGACTTTTGAATTAGTTGCTTTAAATCTTTTTGAGGCTATTTCAAGCGCTTCCTCCCCTGCAAGTTGTTCGCCGATATCTGCGGTTGGGTTAGCAGGTGGTGGAAAACCTGGCGATGGAGAGGTATCGAGAGGAGGTAATTGGCGTTTGACATCTTCAAGATTTGGCCTTGGTTCTATAGGAAAATTCATAGGAGAAGCTGACAAATCTGATTGTTCATTTTAAGCTAATGACAGATAAGTCATAGCACTCAACAGAGTTTGGTATAATTTATTCTTGATTGATTTGAAAATTCACACCTTCGTAAATATCTTGTAAGGATATTTCTAACTCCACCGACTCTAGAGAAATAATAGAATCAACTGACTCATACTCAGTTAATTGCCATTGATTAGTCGCAGTTTTACTATATTGCAGTAGACGATACTCACTTTGTTCAATTAGGAGATATTCTTGAAACTCTGCAATGGAACGGTAGTATAAAAACTTATCACCTTGGTCATAATTCTTAGTGGATTTTGATAACACTTCTACAATCAACCTGGGGTTCATAACTGTTGTTGTCCCCTTTCCTGTATAAATAGGTTCACCCGAAATCACCATCACATCCGGATAAGTATACTGGCGATAACGAGGTATCCATAAACGCACATCACCCATGTAGACCTTGCAGTTTTTCCCTTTCAAACTAAGCTTCAAGTTAGCAGCAACATTAAGAGTAATTTCATTGTGATTAGTCGTGCCGCCAGCCATCTGTATAATTTCTCCATCCCGATATTCATTTCTGTACTTTGCTGTTTCTTCTTGTTCTAAATACTCTTCCGGTGTGTAGTATTTTTGTTGAGTTTGTATTGGCATTTTCCTTACTTTTATTAGTTTCCCGATTTTTAATTTAATTCAATTTGATTTTAGACCCTGTAAATCATCTTTAATCTCAGTCCAAAGAGTACGATTATAAGGATCTGTCCGTAGAGCTTTCTTAAAATAGATTTTGGCTTTTTTTACTTGCTGATTTCTTCTTCTACCCATAGCATCTCGCAACAACTTTCTTCCTTGTTGTTGATAAGTAATTGCTTGCCACTGGCGTACTTCTGGGTCTAAAGGCCAACGTTGTGCTAAAGCTTCTACCAAAGTGATTGCCCTTGCGAACTTCCCTTCTTGTAACAATTGCTGTAGAGATTTATAGAAGTCCCACTTCAGTTTTTGGTCTTGAGTAGATAACTTAGGAACAAAATTACAAGGCCGAGGTTGAGGTTTTGCCGGGCTAGAAGTGTTCCGAGAAGTTTCTTGCCTCTCCAAGGTTTTAAGCAGGTGTTTATAAGCATCTGTAAGCTGAATAAACTTAGCTTGTGCTTCTTGGTTATCTGGATTGATATCAGGGTGATAGTGCCTTGCCAAACGACGATAGGCGCTCTTAACTTGTTCTGAATTAGCTCCAGATTTCAAACCCAACAAGTTATAGCAGTTTGCCAGAGTCATTAATAATGTTGCAATTAATACATATTTTAGGAGTCTCAGCTTTTGGTCAGTAACAAACTTTCCTTAGCTTTTTCGGTATGCCCTGATATCCACTTCTTTGATTTAGCTAGAGTTCAGTTAACAGTCACAAAATTATAAGCTAATTAGCGATCGCTTCAAGAAAAGGTCTAGTTTTTCTTGAAGCGATCACGAAAACAGAGAAACTATGAAGACTCTAATTTGGTCTTTCACTAATCACCCGGTCAATTATGCCGTACTCTTTAGACTCTTCTGCTGACATAAAGAAGTCTCGATCAACATCCTTCTCTATTTTCTCCACAGCTTGACCAGTACGATCAGCATACATTTGGTTAAGTTGTCGGCGCATACGGATAATTTCTCTGGCTTCAATTTCGATATCCGTTGCTTGACCCCTTGCCCCACCAGAAGGTTGGTGAATCATAATGCGGGAATGTGGTAAAGCTAAGCGCTTTCCTTTGGTTCCAGCAGCAAGAAGGAAAGAACCCATAGATGCAGCCAAACCGACACAAATGGTCACAACATCAGATTTAATATGTTGCATAGTATCGTAGATACCCAAGCCCGCCGTAACGCTTCCCCCAGGGGAGTTGATGTAAAGATAAATATCCTTACCAGGATCATCGGAATCCAAATAAAGCATCACAGCAATAATCTGATTAGCTAACTCATCATCAACTTCTTTACCGAGGAAGATAATACGCTCTCGATAGAGACGATTATAGATATCAATCCATTGAGTATATTGTTCCCCTGGCATTCTATAAGGAACTTTAGGGACACCAATCGGCATAATTTGCTCCGTTGTTTTTAGTTATTTAAGACAGTATTTTTTTTTAGATAGAACCAGAAGGAATCGGAATTTGCGCTCCTTCAGAAGCTTCCAAAACCCGATCTATTAAGCCATACTCCACTGCTTCAGCAGGAGTTAAATAGAAGGTTCTGTCCATATCTTTGACCAGTTTTTCTGGCTCTTGACCTGTGTTTTTGGCCAAAATATCAATGGTGGTTTTTTTATTAGCAATGACCTCGCGGGCGCGAATTTGAATATCTGTCGCTTGCCCTTGGGCATAGCTCCTTGGTTGATTCAAAATAATTGAAGCGTGGGGTAAACTCGCTCGACAACCTTTTGTTCCCGAAGACAGTAACATCGCTGCCATACCCATAGCCATACCTAAGCAAATGGTATGCACAGGAGGCTTAATGTAATTAATAGTATCGCAAATGGCAAAAGCTTCTGTATCAAAGCCTATAGGCTCACCATCATAGTAAGACGTACCTGTGGAGTTGATGTAAATTTTGATTGGTTTATCGGGGTCGTCGTACTGCAAATACAGTAGTTCTGCCACAATTAATTCTGTTACCTGGGGAACTAAAGGCATACCCAAATAAACAATCCTCTCTTTTAATAACAAGGAGGGCAAATCTGGGGGAGGAGTTCTGTAGGATGCACCCCCACCATAGGGAGCTTGAACAGCTTGAATCTGTGATTTCATGGGGTTGTCAGGGGTCATTGGTAATTGGCCATGGAATTTAGAGGTTTACAGGCATTTTTGCTGTAGCCGTTAGGAGAGGTTGTGAGGTTATGAAAAACTTTAACCTGCAACCATCAGCACCACGGACACGCCTTATTTATAAGGCTATTACCCTTAGATTCTAGCTTATTGCCTACAATTACCTGTGGTTGTCAAAGATGCCTTAGGGGGAGGAAATTACACCAAGCTTAATTAATCGTCAAGAAGGAAAAGCAGAATATATCCGAGAGGACTTAGGAAACGGAGTCAGCTTGAAAATGGTAAAAATTCCTGGGGGAACTTTTCTTATGGGTTCCCCTAATGATGAAGAAGGGATATCTGATAGCGAAGGGCCGCAACATGAAGTAAATGTTCCTTCCTTTTATATGGGCAAGTATGCTATCACCCAAGCCCAATGGCAAGTAATCATGGGTAACAATCCTGCTAAATTTTTATCCGTAGCGGCTTGAAGTTCTCAGATTCATGAATTACATTTTGATAGCTCAGAAACAAATTTGTCTGAGCAAGGATAGCTATCAATTGGCAATAATTGTCATAATCTGCCATGATTGGGGTTAGAAACACTTTCATCAGAAATATCCATGACTACCATGACTAGTATCAATATTTCTCTGCCTGAATCCTTAAAAATCTACGTAGAAGAACAAGTAAGCAATGCTGGTTATGGTACTGTCAGCGAGTATTTACGAGAATTAATTCGTCAAGACAAAAAACGCAAAGCCCAAGAGCGTTTAGAAACCCTTTTACTAGAAAGCTTGGATACCGGTGTAGCAACACCAATGACAGCTCAAGATTGGCAATCTATCCGCGAAGCTGTTCGTGAAAAGGCTATTCAACACACACTAGAAGTTGGTAAGGTACAGAGCAACAATCAAGACCAAGATAAACAAGGCTAGAGCTAACAAAGAAACCTAGCTATATAGCTAGGTTTGGAAGCGATTTGAAAACTTTAGTATTACAACAAAGAGTTAACTAAATTCTTGTAACTAGGGCTATCTAAACCAAAACCTTGATAACCTGTTCCTTGAGGAATCATTTGCTCTAATCTGGTTACTCGTTCTGCTGTATGGGGGTGAGTGCTAAGAAATTCTGGAGGAGCGCCGGAACTTTTTTGTTGGAGTTTTTTCATAAAGGTTACAGCACCAATGGGGGCATAACCTGTTTTTACTAAACTATTTAAGCCTAGTTCATCGGCTTCTAATTCATCGGAGCGACTATTAGGCAAACTCAGAGCAAGCTGTACCCCAATTTGGACAGCTTGAGAGCGGTCTAATCCCGCCGCAGAAAGGATACCTTGTTGAATAGCTGACTCTTTCATTTGATTAACGGCGTGACGGGCTGTTACATGGGCAATTTCGTGGGCCATAACACTGGCTAATTCTGCTTCATTGTCCGCAGCATTAATTAACCCTGTGTGTACATAAGCAAACCCTCCCATGGTCGCAAAGGCGTTAATACTTTTATCTTCAACTACCTGGAAAGTATAGGGAATGTCAGTACGAGTACTATTAGCTGCTAAATTCTGACCAATTTCGTTAATATAGCTAGTTAACTGCTTGTTGCGAGAAATAGGAACTTGGCGACTAATTTGTTGGTTGATCCGTTTGCCTAAGTCAACTTCTTGGTTATTTGATATGTTTGAGAGCTGAATAATTTGAATGCCCCGCAAAAGTAACTCTAACCAAGAAGCAGAGTAACCGGGTTGGGGAGTTGCTACAGAAAAACTGAATGCGGAAATTACGGCAACAAGCCCATATAACCAACGACGGCGGGAACGCCAAAAAGGAGAGAAAATTTGCTCTAACATTACTAAAATTGAGGTGAGTGAGGAATATAGATATAGATATAAAGTAGCCCTAGAGCTAGTTGACGAGATTGGAAAGCTAAAAGTTGCTGAGGAACTTCAATGGTAGATACAATAAATAACTTGAAATTTACTGAAGGGGGTAATTACTGGAATTTCAGTATATCTGTTTTTTCTTACTAAGGCCATAACCCAAATAATTCCTGGAATAATAAAAAACAAATAGAACATTGATTAATGATCATTGATCATTGATCATTGATCATTGACCCTTGATCACTGAGTTATTGGTAAGGTATGAAAATTCTAGATTCTCAAGGTCGTTTGTTTGGCAAAATTAGCATTATAGATTTAGGTGCTGCTTTAGTTATTCTTGCCGTTATTATTGGTATATTTATCTTTCCGGGAACTTCAGGCTCTATAGCTCAGGTCACTAAAACCCAGCCAGTAGAAGTTGATGTGGTTGTTAGAGGACTAAGCGTTGCTAAACCAGAAGAACTCCTCGAACAATTTAGCGAAGAGAAAACAACTAAGCTATCTATTCGCAACGAAGCCTATGGTGATCCCTTGGAGATTAAATCTGTTGAAGAGCTAGAAAGGTTGGTTGTTGTACCTCAACCAGATGGCTCTGTTAAGGCTCTACCTGATCCTCGTAAACAAGAAGATGCTCTCAATGTAGATTTGTTAATGACTTTGGGCGGTGAAGGACAAATTACGGAAACAGGAGTTGTTTTGGGGCAAAACAAAATTAAAATTGGCACAACTGTGGAACTAGAAGGGAATAATTATAACTTTAACGCCAGCGTTATTGATGTCAGGGTGGAAGAAGAGTAAATCAAAATCCTGTTAGGTGAGCTGGGGAGCTAGGGAGCTAGGGAGCTAGGGAGCTAGAATATTTAACAACTAGCCATTAGCCGTTAGCCATTAGCATCTTGCTTTTGGAGCTTTCTTAGCCAATCTTCCTTAAATTTCTCGACTACTTTGTTTAAACCGACGGAATTAGAAGCTTTAAAAAGGAGGCGATCCCCTGGTTGAATTAGTTGTTGTAAGGCTTCGTTTAATTCTTGGTGGGTAGTGAAGCACTGGGTGGGGATATTTTGCACTCCCTCTGCGATCGCCTGGGCTTCTGGATCATCTTTTAAGATTAATAAGTAATCTAAAGCCAACTCTTGCACCTTTAGACCCACTTTTTGGTGTAGTTGAGAAGATTGTTCTCCTAACTCCTTCATTGTCCCTAATATCGCTATCTGACGCTTGCCTGGAGTTTCTTTGAGCAGATGCAAAGCTGCGATCATTGATTCTGTACCTGCGTTGTATGTCTCGTCTAAAATAACTACATCTTGGGGAAGTTCATAACGTTGCGCCCTGCCTTGAGGGAGATTGACTGTCAAACTTTGGGCAAAAGAAGACCAATCAATATTTAAGATTTTGGCTACAGCTAAAGCAGCTAGGTAATTGAGGGCATTATGACGACCGCTTAAAGGTAAAGGTAACTCCATTCCATCTACTAACATGGTTTGGGGGTTGAGTAACTTCCCTTGAATATCTCCCCCTGTCAAACCAAAAGTAATAGTTTCTCCTTGCCAAACCTGAGAGGCCGTATCCATTAAAAGCTGGTTATCATAATTAAGAACCGCAACACTCGTATTTGGCATCTCGGCTAATAATTCACATTTAGCTTGGGCGATCGCAGCTTTAGAACCTAAAAGTCCGATGTGTGCCGTACCTACATTAGTTATCACTCCAATGGTAGGATGAGCCGTTTGGGTTAATTCAGCAATTTGCCCTAAACCTCGCATTGCCATTTCAATAACAGCAAACCTGTCTTCCCCAGCCAACTCTAGTAGGGTTTTTGGTACACCGATTTCGTTGTTATAGTTTGCTTGGGATTTTAGCACCTGTCCTTGGGTAGATAAAATTGCTGCGATAAGTTCTTTTGTAGTTGTTTTGCCTACTGAACCAGTAATACCAACCACCGGAATATCGAAACGATCCCGCCATACCCTAGCAATTTTTTGATATGTAGCTAAAGTATCTTCGACATAAAATAGAGGTACTTTAGCACTCAGTTCTAAAGCACAATTCTGATTAAGAATTAAAGCCCTTGCCCCTTTGTGTAAAGCCGTTTTAACAAAGCTATGACCATCAAAGTTCTCTCCTTTTAAAGCCAAAAATACTTCCCCTGATTTTAAGGTGCGAGTATCTGTGGTGATGCCAAGAACTTTTTGAGTTGAATTTGCTGGGGAAAAATTTAAAACCTCTGAGGCAAGAATATTGTTGAGTTCAGCAAGAGATAATTGACAAGACATAAAACATCAGGAAAATGAAATTAAGAGTTAAGCTAGTAGAAACAAATTGATTTTGCCAACAGCATAATGGCTGAATTTAGCCTACGCCATTTGGCTTAACTGAAACTTCATAATTACTTAGTGTATACACTAAGCTCATAAAGTTTCTATCAAGATATACTGAAGGCGCGGTTATTCTAAGTTAAGTTTGGGCAGATTAGCAATTTTTTGCTGATCACTAAAAAAGCCCAAGGTCAACATCTCTAAAAATTTGCTATTGCTTAAAAAAGAAATTAATTGCACTGAACTTAACCTGTAGCGCAGTTTTTACCAGCAAAAAGGAACGTTTGCCTCCAGGAGCGACGATTATAGTGACGCTATTGACAGACTCTCATTTACCAGAAACTAACCCTGAAGAACAACAAATTTACGACCATCTGCTCAACTGTGTTAAGGAGGAATCCCCCAGTGAGATCGTCGAGCGTTTCCGGCTTTTATTTATTGAAGCGACAGGCTATCCTGATGCGAAAGTTAGAGATGCCATAGCTAAAATTGTCAACGCTAAATATGCAGAAAAAAAGTTTAAATATATTCTTAACCGCTGTTGCCATATCGTTATTAATCGTTGGCAAATAGAAGCTGAACAAGAAGCTATTTCTGAATTATTACACCTTTTAGAAAATGCTTCTGCCCCCAAAAGTGCTTACTCCCGTACTGCCAGACGTATGTACACCCTGGTTAAGGGTTTCCTGGAGACAGATCAGTATACAACTCTACATCGTTTAGCTAACGTCGTAGGCAAAAAACTCGAAATTACGGTAGGCAAACCCCATCCCGTCGGTCACTTAATCAATCGCTATCCTTACCTTTATAAACATTGTTTGCTAAGCGAAGATAGTAGTTACGAACATCAACAAACTGTGATGAGTATCCAGGCTAGCAAGCAAAAAAACTTTGAGTTTAGCCTTTCTCAATATGTTACTTATCAACTTCGGTTGGCTCAAATGGCGCGGATGGGGCAGTTAAATAAAGGAGCTAAACCCAATATTCAACCTGTCAGGAATCCAACCTTATTAACAGAGCAAGAATTAGCCATTGCTTTGAAGCATTTTGTCGGTAAAGTTCAAGGTGACTATACCTACAGAGATTTAGCCCACAGCTTCATGAAGCATACTAAGGATGCACGCTCCTATCGAGATTTTAAGGATAATTTATATGAGTATTTGACTTTTCCTATCAATCCCAGATATGGAAATACTCAATTCAATGAGAGATTATACAAGCAATTACAAAGCACTTTGCCTCATTCTGACTTCCAAAAACCCAATGAGTCATTAATTTTGCGAACTTCTACTCAGTTGCTAAATTTTTTGATTGTAGAGAGTGCCTATCAACCTAATCACTACGTTTTCGTGGATCTAATCAGTAATCTGGGTGCAACTCCTACAGTAGCGCTGTTGTTGAAAATCACTTTAGCTTGCCATAAAGTTAGACCTCATTTAGAAAAACGCTTTTCTATTCTTTTCAATCACTACGAATCTTCTAACAAAGATGGTGTTCCTTGGTTGATTCAATCTTTAGAAAACGTCAACATCGCTTTCAGCATCCATTTTGGGGCGGTAGATTTATCCTGCTTGAAGCAGCTTATGAAGTGATTTTGCTAATTGCTAATTGCTAATTGCTAGTCGTATTAACAACTGCTTGACTTGCCATTATCTTTAAGGCCTCATTGTTCATTGATTATCTTTCCATTCTGACAAATCTCTCTCTACTGCATACTGAAAATTAATTGGCACTAAAATTACTTCAGATTCCTTTCCTGGGTTATCAGAAGGATCTGCTTGGGCGTAGATTAACTTTCCTCCCGTAGCAGATTGCCCCAGAAATAATTGATGCTTTTCCTCACTTTCCAAAGTCACACTAATTTTAGAAATAGGTTCGTCTAAGCCATAATTTTTCAATTGCTGCACTGGGACAGAAAAAGTGCGATCGCGTTCCTCTTCTGCCAAGGCATCTAACAAAAAAGCGACCACAGCACTGTTAGCGGGTGCATCTTCCGGTTGCTTCATCTGCCAAGGGGTTATTACTTGATTAGTACGTGCAAATTTTAGAGTTTGGTCAGGGAGTTCTATAGTTAAGGATTTTACCTCTTCTTCTGTGAAAGTGAAAATTTGCTTCTTCTGCTCCTCACTAGCTTCTTGTCGCGGTACAAATTGACTCTCATAAAAATAGACACCAAGCCCCAAAACTCCAGCCAAACTGAGCAAAATCCAAGTCTTACGGTTTAATTGCATCACTCTCCCTTACTCCCTACTCCCTTCCTCCACAGATAACCTTTGCCACTAAAAAAGTACTACTCCATCATATGCTTCTGCACAAAATCTGTATAAACCTCCCCAGCCAAAAACTCTGGTGTTTCCAAGATCCTTTGATGAAAACCAATAGTAGTGGGAACTCCTGTGATAGCACATTCCCGTAATGCTCTTTTCATCCGCTTAATAGCAGCATTGCGATCTTCTCCCCAAACAATGAGTTTGCCAATCAGAGAGTCATAATAAGGGGGAATATGATAATCAGTATAGACATGAGAATCCATACGGACTCCTGGCCCTCCTGGAGGTAAATAACCGCTAATTTGCCCAGGATGAGGGCGAAAGTTTTGGTCAGGATCTTCAGCGTTAATACGACATTCGATGGCATGGCCTTGAAGATTAACTTGCTCTTGGGTTAAGCGTAATTTTTCTCCTTGGGCAATACGAATTTGTTCACAGACAAGATCCAACCCGACAATCATTTCTGTTACAGGATGTTCTACTTGAATGCGAGTATTCATTTCCATAAAATAAAACCCACCGGAACTATCAAGAAGAAACTCCACTGTACCTGCACCAACATAATTAATGGACTTCGCTGCCATAACTGCAGCTTGCCCCATATTTCTTCGCAACTCAGCGCTCAAAACTGTGCTGGGAGCTTCTTCCAACAATTTTTGATTGCGTCTTTGGATAGAGCAATCTCTTTCTCCTAAATGAATGACATTACCGTAACTATCAGCCAAGATCTGAAACTCTATGTGGCGGGGTTTTTCTATAAACTTTTCCAGATAAACTCCCGGATTCCCGAAGGCAGCTTCTGCTTCCCCCTGGGCGGCAAAAAACAACTTAACTAGTTCACTTTCTTGCCTGGCAAGGCGCATACCTCGCCCTCCTCCTCCAGCGGTTGCTTTAATCATCACTGGATAGCCAATTTTACGAGCTACAACTAAAGCTTCTTCCTCATTTCTGAGTAATCCTTTACTGCCGGGGACAGTGGAAACCCCTGCTTGTTCCATTGTTTTTTTGGCCGTTGATTTATCTCCCATAGCTAGAATTGCTTCTGGAGAAGGGCCGATAAAGGAGATTTGGTGATCAGCACAAATTTCAGCAAAACGAGCATTTTCTGCTAAAAATCCGTAACCAGGGTGAATTGCTGTAGCATTGCGAGTCAAGGCAGCAGCAATGATGTTAGGAATGTTTAAGTAACTCTTACCACTAGGAGGCGGGCCAATACAAACACTTTCGTCTGCGAGTTGGACATGGAGAGCCTGGAGGTCGATTGTAGAGTGAACTGCTACCGTAGCAATTCCCATTTCCTCGCAGCTCCTTAATATCCTTAAGGCAATTTCTCCTCGATTAGCAATCAGTATTTTTGAAAATTGCATCTTAGGCGCATTTTATTTTAATTAAGAAGTAGAATAGTTTTTTGCCATGCTACTGGAGAATATTTTGGCAGAAAACGGTCATTGACGGGGTGCATTGCCTATCATACTAAACCCTGTTTACTAGCACAGGTTATTTGTGGGGGTAGGGAGCAGGCAGCAGGCAGCAGGCAGCAGGCAGCAAGATTACCAAAAAAAGAAGTTTTCCCCAGCTCCCTATTTCCCTGTCGCAAGCAACTTTAACGCTGAGCGCCCACAGAAATGTACCAAATTTTTGAGCCAGGATTGAATTGATTAGATTGACAATAACCAGAATTTGCAATTTCGCAACTATTTTGTTGGGGATCACTCCACTGATAAATCCCGGCTGCTTTTTGTTCGTGTGGAGATTTAACCCAAAAACCCATACCACTGTGGGGATTGCTGGGTTGGTTTTGAAATTGAGCATATTCAACATCGGGAGAAAAGTAAAGTTGTACCCCTCCGTAAGCTTGGGTGGATTCTGCCAAAGAAGTACCAGGTTTAATGCCTTCGGCAGTACCATAATTTGGGTTATTAGTAATTAAAAACATAATGACGGCTTCATCCTCTGGAAATTCGCCATTATCTGGGCTAGCGATGAAGTAAAATAAATCTTCAGCGTTTTCAGAAACTGCGATCGCATGGGGTATATCCGGCAAACTAGTTAAACTATAATTTGCCTGGGGATAAAGTTGTTTAAGTTCCCCTACACTCATCCCCAATCGAGCTTTCCCTATTTGTTGAGGCGTAATCATCTGCTCCTCGTTACTTGTTTGATAATCTTGGGATGCAGTGGTTATGCTAGCCACTTGACTATCACTTTGGAATGATATTCCCGCCTGAGTTACGGATTCATCCAATTTATCTAGTGTATCTAGTTCAGAGCATCCCGCTACTAACGGTAAGATGAAGATTAAGTTGAGCAGTCTCCAGGGAAAGATCATCTCTAATTTGCCTTACTCGATATTGATCTATAAGCTTGATTCTTGGGTGAATATAGGTGTTCAGGATACATTTCCTGACATCTATAAATTCTCCTGGTGCTGATTTAATGTCACTCAACAGTAAGTACAGTATTTCTTACTGCTAAAAGCTTTATTCCTAACTAATTTTTTTCTAGGTTAAAATTATGAGCAAAGCTACCAATGCAAAATTTGGCTAAGCTAATGATAGAGGAAGGAAGAGACTTCATCATCAAAGAGTAAATAGCTTCGTTTTTTACTTTTGCTGCTTGACAAAATACTTAGCTGAAGGGAACATTCCAAAAAGTACAAATGGCTAACATTTATGTTTTGCTCATTTGTGATTGGAATGCAAAAGCAATCAGTAGTTTAGTATTCTAGCAACTTGAGGATGCTCTCTACCTAAATTCCTAAAAGCAGGCATAAATAAGTGAACATTAAATTTTGTTCTGGTTTGATTATAATCCTATCGAAGCAATAATAAAGCAAGAAGAAATAAATTATAAAATTATTTTTTAAAGATGTCTTTAATATTTCAATACTTAAGCACAAATGAAGGGGCTTGGCCCCCTCATATCTACCTATTTAACAAAAATGCTATTGTGGAAATTGAATCAGAAA
Source organism: uncultured cyanobacterium (assembly GCA_963793425.1). Taxonomy (GTDB): domain Bacteria; phylum Cyanobacteriota; class Cyanobacteriia; order Cyanobacteriales; family CAWCAG01; genus CAWCAG01. Next base: position 1,042,883 of record CAWCAG010000007.1, read on the forward strand.
CTTCAGTTTAATTCCTACGGACTTTAGCTTGACTAGCCATCTCTTTAAACATAGTCATGTTTGCTCCCGGTCGGCGACGAGGAGTGGGAGCTGAGACAAAGTTTTTAGAGGCAAAACCTACAGCATCTGAAGATTCTGACTCTACTTCAACTTTATTGTTATTATTATTACCTTGAACCGCTGATGAGATTAATTGTGCAATGCGATCAGATTCTGAAGTAGGAGTGGTTGCTTTGGTTTGAGTTTTGACTTGTTGTTGAGTTGATTTCTCTGTTTTCGTCTTCTTGGTTTGGCTATCTTTGAGTTCAGCAACTCCTTCGGTAACATTCCCTTTTAATTCTGCTGCCTCTTCAGTCACGTTTTCTTGTAACTCGGATACACCTTCAGTCACATTTTCTTTTAATTCTGCTGCGCCTTCGGTAACATTTTCCTGTAACTCAGCAACACCTTCAGTCACATTTTTCTGTAAATCGGCTGCCCCTTCCTTTAATTCTGCAAAAAAGCCATTCTTTTTTTTTCCAAGACCGAACATTGGCAATAACTCCTGAATTTATAATAAAGTTAGTAGCAACTGAAGTTACCAAACTCCAGTTGTTAGTTTGCTAAGACCTATTTCTTTAATAAGAGCAAGATAAAATTTAGCAGCGAAGTTTCTATTTCTTATTATTAATAAAGCCAGAAAAATAAATTTCTAGCAATGTTTCTTAATATTTTTTAATAAACAGTCTATATTTTAGTTCTCGGAAGCTCTCAAAAAGATATTTTTTTTATAAAAATCAACACTTAACTCATTTTGCACTTGCATATATGCCAGCACCTGTTAATCGCAATCCCGTACTACTTGTCCACGGCATCAACGACACCGTTGCTGTTTTCAATTCTATGTCAGCTTACTTGACAAAATTAGGTTGGTCTGTATACAAATTAAACTTGACTCCCAATAACGGGGACTTAGGTTTAGATAAATTGGCAATGCAAGTAGCTGCATATATTGAAGCGAACTTTCCTCCTCAACAACCTCTAGATTTAGTTGGTTTCAGCATGGGAGGAATTGTTACTCGTTACTACTTGCAAAGACTAGGAGGAATCAAGCGAGTACAACGTTATATTAGTATCTCCGCACCAAATCATGGCACAATTATTGCTCAATTATCTCAACGTCCGGGGTGTATACAAATGCGTCCCCATAGTTCTTTGCTAAAAGATTTAAACCATGATGCTAAAGAGATGTTGGGGAGAGTTGATTACACAACCATCTGGACACCCTTCGATTTAATGATTGTTCCTGCCGGTAGTTCTGTAATGGGAGTAGGAAAAGAAGTTAAGCTTAATGTTCTTTTGCATCCTTGGATGTTAACTGATTATAGATGTTTGAAAATTGTGGGTAATGCTCTGAGTTCTGAACTATAGAGATATAATGCTAACTCAAATGCAGCAAAAATACCTTTCCTATTTAGGGACATTTTTATTTAGTTTAGGGCTACTTAGTTTAGCAACTTGGACGATTAGCCGCGAACTTAAAAATTATAGCTATCAAGATATACTCCAAAGCTTAAAAGCTTTACCTAGTGATCGCCTATTTTGGTCACTAATTCTTACCATTCTTTGTTATGGAGTAATGACAGGGTATGACACCTTAGCAATGCGTTATATTCGTCATCCCCTACCTTACTGGAAAACAGCTTTTGCTGCTTTCACTAGTATTGCTGTTAGTAATAATATTGGTTTTGCCCTCTTGAGTGGTGGGGCTATTCGTTATCGTCTCTATCGCCCTTGGCAGCTATCAAAACTAGAAATTGCTCAAGTCATCGCTTTTGGTAATCTCAGCTTTTGGCTAGGAATGTTAACTGTAGGAGGCATCTTATTTATTACTTTCCCTTTAGACGTACCTGAATTACTAAATTTCCCCTTTGCCTCAATGGATTTATTGGGGGGAATTTGTTTTGCTTTATTGATTGGCTACTTCATCTTTAGCATATTAGCTCAGCATAAAACTTTCTACTGGCGAGGTTCTGTTTTTCGAGTTCCTTCTCCGCAAATTGCCACTGTGCAAATCACCATTTCTACCATTGATTGGGCTATGGCTGCTGGAGTTCTTTATCTATTATTAGATATTGCTGCTGTGTTATCTTACTCTACTTTTTTTGGTATTTATTTACTAGCTCAACTAGCCAGAGTTATTAGTAATGTTCCTGCTGGCTTAGGCATATTGGAAACTGTTATGGTGTTGATGTTAGCCCCCCAAATACCAGCAGATAAAGTTTTGGCAGCTTTGCTGGCTTATCGAGGTATCTATTATCTTCTCCCTTTCGTTATAGCAAGTATATTACTAGGTAGTTACGAACTTCTCTACCGCCGTCGTAAAAGAGAAAGCGAATAAACAACTCAATCAATTTTCCAGGTTAAACTTAAATCTCTGGAGTATAAGCAGTTGCTAAAGAGCCATCGGGTTTATAAACTTCCACACGAGTTCTAGAGTCCTCGCTGATAGTTTCTAAAGCCTGTCCGAGGGTAAAAACATGGTTGCGTAAATTAACTTCAGCCTGATAATCTTTTTTCGACTGAATTTTCTCGTTGTTTTGATTAATCTTGCTTAAATAAGCAGGGGTAAGGCGTACCTTAATCACATTCTTGTTTAAAGTGTAAAAACAAACCCTAGGGTTCCCAGCACAGGTTTTTTCTAAATCTCCCCGTGCTTGCTGCACCCTCATAGCCGTAAGAAGTTGCTTTTCTGCATCTTCTAAAGATTTACTGTAACTTTTGATTAAGGGTTGAGCTTGATAGTAATAAAATGTGTCTTCAGGGACTTGCTTGACATAATTTAAAGCACTGCGCCAGTTATAAGATGCTCTTGACCATTGGTCAATATTTTCTGCACTCTTCGCTAATTCAGCAAGGCGCATTCCTTGGTTATAAGCGTTGGCAGCAACTTGCTCTTTCATTTTATAGTCCCTGGCTTGGGCTAATCTAGGGGAGAAAGCCTTAAACTTTTCCTGGGCTTGTTCATAGGATGTTGTATGCTTAGGAATTTCCTTCAGCTTATTGATCGCTGTTTGCCAAGTTGCTTGGGCAAGCTGCCAATTTTCCAATGATTGAGAAATGCCGTGGCGGGCTTCAGCCATTCTGCTTACTTCCTCTGCTAATTTAAGATCAACTTTAGCTTTTTTCTCTTCACTTAAGCGCTGATTAATAGTTTGCAGATTAGTCTCGTAAAGAGGAATTTTGCTTTGTGCCAACTCATAAAAATCACTTTGGGGAGGAATTTGCTTGAGAGAGGCGATCGCTTCTTGCCATAGTTGTTGGGCTTCTACCCACTGAGCTTCTTGTAAAGGTGTATTCTGGCTTTGATAAGCTGCTTGAGCTGCGGTTTGCAGAGCGCTTACCACCTCTTCTAAGCTTGCTGAACTTTCTTGATAAGCTTGAAGATAGTTTTGGGCTTCACCGCGATATTTAGACCAAAAAGGGATAGATTGGAGTAGTTCAATAGCTCTATCTAATTGTACCTGGGCTTCAAGGATAGCTTTTCCTGATTCTGGCTCTTGTAGAGTATTAGCTGACTCGTTAGCTAATTTTTGTGCTGCTCCAATTTCCGAACATTCTCCCAATACACAAGGGCGAGTGAGAACATAAAGACTTGCTAAAAATACGCTTAAGCTAATACCTACTCCAGTCCAGATAATAGGTAGCCAAGATTTTGGTTTAGCTGGAATTTCTTCTTCTTCTTCTTCAACTGACTCTTCTTCAGGTAACTCTTCAAAGACATCAAAAGTTTCTGCTTGTTTTTCTTCTACCAACAGAGATAAAGATTCTTTTGCTGAGTCCTTTTCTTCTTCTTCCTCTTCTTGAGATTGAGATTGAAGAGGAACATTTTCAACCACATCTTCTGGTAAAGCCTCTTCAGCATCTTCCTCAGTTGGCGCGATCGCTTCAAACCCAGATAAATCTTCTGGATAATCTTGTCCTTCCACTCCAACAAAGTCCTGTTGGACAATTTCTTCTGTTGCGGCTTCCAACTCAAAAATATGAAAGGCATAGGGCTGTTTTTGTCCTAGCACCCTCATATAGATAAGTACTCGACTACTGCCTAAACAATTCTGCTCTCGGACAGTTTGTTCTAAGACACTAAAAGTACGCTTTTGATAGGGCATCACTGATTCTGGATGCTCTACCAAAACAATTAAAGTTCCCTCCTTAAGCAGGCAGCGTACCTGGAGAGGGGCAAGCTGTAAGGGTTCTGAATGTAGACGCTTCTGTAGTAGAGCTTCTAATTCCTCTAATTTAATTGGTTGTAGCGCTGTTTTTACCATAACAACAGCAAGTATAAAGTGTATAGAGTTAGTATATTGATCCTTAGTTAGGAAGTATAGTTGCTAATTGGGCTTTACGAACAGGTCATTAGGATGAAGTTTGCTTAACTTGCCTCAAAAAACAGAGAAATTGCTAATTTCAAGGCAGAAATAAATTTTTTCGAGTATAATTTTTTTGTTTGCTCTGTGTATCTCTACTCGAAACGCTACTAATTGAAACGAAAAACCTTAATATATTCTCTTGGGTATCCGGAATTTTTCAGAGTGCATTGATTAATTGATTGGGAATATTTATAGATTACTGAGGCTCTGCCCTGAAAAGCTGGGTTAGAAAACTGTAATTAATTAGCGCTACTACCAAAAACTTTATTTTCGTTTATGTAAGTACTGAGCATAGGTTGCACCACAATCTTGGTGTAGCTTAACGTACTGCAAAGAAAAATTCGGTCTTGATTGCAAGCAAAAGAGAACCCTGAAGTGCTTATACCTCAAAAAAAGCTGCAAAAAATACCACCCTTGCCACTACGAGTTTTATTAGTACTACCTTTTTTGGTACAAATTTGTGCCATTGTTGGCATAACAGGGTGGCTTTCTTTTCGCAACGGACAAAATGCGGTTAATAATATTGCTGCGGAGTTGCAAGGAGAAGTTCAATCTCAAGTAGAACATTACCTTGATGATTACTTAGCATTGCCTCAACAGATTAATCAGATTAACTTAGAAGCCGCTAAATTAGATTTGCTTAATTTAGAAGATTTTTCCCAGACTGGAAAGTACTTTTGGCAGCAAATGCAAGTGTTTGATGTTGGCTACATTAACTATGCCACTACCGAAGGAGAGTTTATCGGTATTGAACGCCTAGATAATAGGGAAATTTTAATTAACGAAGTGCCGTTATTTACCCCAGGTAAACTCTATATTCACAAAACAGATAGTGAAGGGAATCGTACCAAACAGATTGATCTCAAAACCGGTTATGATCCTCGCCTTGAAGCTTGGTATGCCGATGCCGTAGAAGCCGGTAAACCTGTTTGGAGTGCAATTTATCAATGGGAAGATAAACCAGAGGTTTTATCCATTTCTTCTAGCTATCCTGTCTATGATGAGAAGCAAAATCTTCAAGGAGTTATTGGAGTTGATTTAATTCTTTCTCAAATCAACATTTTTCTGAGCAATATAGATTTAGATCGTTCCGGGGAAACCTTTATTTTAGAACGTAACGGCTTATTGGTAGCCAGTTCAGCGAACAAACAATCTTTTGATGTTGTGGATGGTGAAGTAACCAGAAAGAAAGCTGTTAACAGCAAAGATATTATTGTTAGTTCTGCGGTTCAATATTTACAAAAACATTTTGGTCAATTAACAGCTATTGAAAAACCAGCCAACTTAGCATTTTATCTTGATAATCAAAAACAATTCCTCCAAGTTCTTCCTTACCAAGATGCCTTGGGCTTAGACTGGTTAGTAATCACAGTCATACCAGAATCAGATTTTATCTCTCAGGTACAAAGCAATACTCGTAACACCATCTTGCTTTGTTTGGGCGCTTTAATTATTGCGATTATTGTTGGTATTTTAACCTCTCGTTGGATCAGTAAACCAATTCGAGAGTTGAGTGGCGCAAGCAAAGCCATCGCCAATGGTAAATTAGATCAAAAAGTTGAAGTGGGTAGGGTAAAAGAATTAGGAGTATTAGCCCGTTCCTTCAACAAAATGACTCAACAACTACATGATTCTTTCGCTGCTTTGGCCAGAAATAATCAAGATTTAGAAAAAAAAGTTAAATTAAGAACGACAGCCCTTGAAGAATCTGAAGCACAACAAAAACAATTAAATCAACAACTAGAAGAAAGAGTTCAGCAACGTACCGCAGAATTAGAAAAAGCGAAAAGGAGAATGCAATTTATGGCTTTGCATGATCCTTTGACGAATTTACCTAACCGAACTCTCTTTCTAGAAAAGTTAGCAGATTCTCTTGATAGTAGCCGAAAAGAGCCAGATTATTTATTTGCTGTACTATTTTTAGACTGCGATCGCTTCAAAGTCATCAACGATTCTTTGGGGCATTCGGCAGGGGATGACTTGTTAATTATTCTCACCAGCCGTTTAATTTCTTGTTTACGTCCTGGAGATATTATTGCCCGTTTAGGGGGAGATGAATTTGCCATCCTTCTAAATAAATTAAACAGCACCGAAGATGCCATAACTGTTGCCCAAGCAATTCAACAAACAACGAACCAACCTTGTCAACTCAACCATTATCAAGTATTTATGAACTTCAGCATTGGCATTTGTCCTGGTTGGGGATACCAACAACCAGAACATTTGTTGAGGGATGCTGACACAGCAATGTATGCAGCCAAGGCTTCTGGCAAAGGTGCTTTCAAGGTATTTGATGCAGAGATGCACGCTAATGCGGTGGAATTATTAAACTTAGAAACTGACTTGCGTAAAGCCATAGAAAGGGAGGAGTTTTTAGTTTACTATCAACCTATCGTTTGCCTAGAAACAGGTAAAATAAAAGCTTTTGAAGCCCTAGTACGCTGGCAACATCCCCAACGGGGCTTTGTTTCTCCAGGACAATTTATTCCCATAGCAGAAGAAACTGGTTTAATTATTCCTTTGGGTATGTTGGTATTGCGACAAGCCTGTCATCAGCTTCAGCGTTGGCAAAAACTATTTTTACCGGAAGATTCTCTGACTATGAGTGTTAATCTTTCAGTTAAACAGTTTTCTCAACCAGACTTATTAGGACAAATTGATCAAGTTATTACAGAAACCAACTTAGATAGTCGTAGTTTAAAGCTAGAAATTACTGAAAGTGCCATCATGGGCAACCAAGAAGATGTCCTCACCCTCCTTAACCAAATTAAAGAACGCCAAATACAATTAAGTATTGATGATTTTGGTACAGGTTATTCTTCTTTTAGTTACCTACATCGCTTACCTTTTGACACCTTAAAAATTGATCGTTCTTTTGTCAGTAACCTAGATGGGGTGAAAAAGCATCGAGAAATTGTGGAAGCGATCGCAACTTTAGCCCAAAAGTTAAAAATGCAAGTCATTGCCGAAGGTATAGAAACAGAACAACAATTAGCACACTTAAGAAGTTTAGGATGCGATTTTGGTCAAGGTTGGTTTTTCTCTAAACCTTTATCCCAAGAATCTGCTGAGGAGATGTTGTTAAGTTCTCCTAAATGGTGATTTTATTGATCATTTATGATTTATCATTAAACATTAAATAACCTTCTCCCTGCTCCCTCAAACCAAGAATTTAGTACTTTACAAGCAAGAGAATTGCTATAGTTTGGGATGCTAACACTTACCCAAAGACTGCCATCTACTGAAAACCTCAATGCGGCTATAACTCTTTTCCTCACAGCGGAAAAGCGTACTCGAAGTCGCCATCGTTTTGAGATGCCAGACGGCCAATCTTTATATTTACGGCTGCCCAGAGGTACAATATTGCAAGATGGGGATTTATTACTTTCAGAAGCAGAAAATGTAGTCGTTCGTGTTGAAGCACAACCAGAACCAGTGATCACTGTTAGAGGAAAAAATCACCTCGATTTGTTGCGGGCAGCTTATCACTTAGGAAATAGACACGTTCCTTTAGAAATAACTACCAATTATTTACGTCTTAATCTCGATTCTGTTCTCTTTTCTATGCTCTTAAAAATGGGTTTAGATGTACAGGAAGAAGTTGTACCTTTTTATCCTGAAGTTGGTGCTTATAACCATAATCATTAAGCTACGAAGCAGACAGAATTGCTTAGGCTCCAAATGCTCCAACAACACTAAACTCGTCGCTTCCGGTATTTACATGAGCTTGATAAACTACTAAATCAAACCAGAAGGTTGTACCCACTCCTACCTCACTAACCAAGTGAACTTTACTGTGGTGTTTGTCAATAATATTTCTCACAATTGATAGTCCTAAGCCTGTACCTTCTAAGGTATGAACGCGGTTTTCTACTCGGAAAAAGCGGTCAAAAATTGCCTGCTGATCTTCAGTATCAATACCTGTTCCAGTATCAGAAACTTCTACTCGGACTTTAGGGACAGAATCGCGATGATCAGGATTATTAATTAGTTGGTAAGCACGAACAACTACTTTCCCACCTGATTCTGTAAATTTAAGGGAGTTTCCCACTAGGTTAGCTAAAACCTGAAGAATCAAGTCATAATTGCCTGCTACGGAAGGTAAATTTTCTCCAATTTCTTGCTCTAATTTAATACCTTTATCCTTCGCATTAAGATAACAAGTACGCAAAGTTTGTTCGATAGGCTGAGCTAGATTTACAGGTTCTAAGTTATAAACTTTATTAGACTCTAAGCGAGACAAATCCAAGACATCATTAACCAAACGAGTTAACCTATCAGTTTCATGATTAGCTGTTTGCAGAAACTCTTTGCGTTCAACTTCTGTTAAGTCTTCTCCATATTCATGGAGGGTTTCAATAAATGATTTGATATTAAACAAAGGGGTTCTCAACTCGTGAGAAACATTACTAATAAATTGGCTTTTGGCCTCATTTAGTTCAACCTCGCGGGTAATATCCTGAACTGTCATCGCAATACCTTTGATACTTTCTCGGTATTGATTCAGCACTTTAGTTAAAAGAATACGAACAGTTCGTGGAGTTGGTTCACTTAAGGTTAAACGAAACTCGCTTCCTTCCCTTTCTAAATAGGATTCAGCTTCTGAATCTTGTTTATTAATTTGTTCGCTAGCAACAAGTTTATAGAGAGTTTCTGTAATTTTAACTGTTACATCCGCTGGTAAGTTTTTGAGTACATTTTTGCCAATTAATTCTTTTCCTTCCCAGCCAAAAATTTTACGGGCAGTAGGATTTACTAACATTACTTGTAAATCCGTATCTATCAATACTGCACCATCAGCAATGGTTGAAACTAAAGTTTCCAGCTTAGCTTTTTCTGCTGTTAGTTCTTCAATATTTTGTTCTTCGTATCTTTCCAATCTTTCTGCCATTTCATTGAAACTGTAAATTAACTCGCCTAACTCTCCTCCTAATGGCAAATCGATTCGTTGCTTAAAATTACCAGCAGCAATATTTTTTACTCCTAATAACAGTTCCTTAATTGGCTTAGTAATATTAAGGGCGTTAAAAACTCCCCCTAAAATAACCATCGCCCAAATAGAGACAAAAACAGCGATAGTTACATCCCTCGTTAAATTAGAAGAAGCTACTACCGTAGGATTAGGATTAATCCCCAATGCTAATACCCCCAAATACTCACCATCTTGGTTAAGAGGAACAAAAACATCAGTAACTTCTCCATTAGGAACGAGATGTTGCCGTACCATAGGTAAGGTGGAGTTCTCAGCATAATTTTCCGGCAGCTCAATATTACGCTGAATAGCCAAAGAGTTCTTAACTTCCGATTCGGAAAAAGGAATACCAAAGAAAATTCTACCTTCTTGATCCGCGTAAATCATGTAGCGAACGCTGGAAGTACTGCGATAAAAGCGACTAGAAAAACGAGCAACTTCAGTTAAATTATGATCAGCAATTAAAGGTGTAACATTAGCAGCTAACAAAAGTCCCAAATCTCGACCAAAACGAGTATCATTTAGTCGAGCATCCTGCTGAATTGTATTAACTGCCCAAAAGGTCAAACCACTCATAATTAGTGACACCACTAAAGTTCCCGCCGCCATTAAGCGAGTTTGGAGAGTGAAATCTGACCACCAGTGGACTATTGCTTCTTGGAGCTTGTTGAATAGAGCCAGCAAAGATTAATAGGAATAAATTACTAACAGTTCTTAATAATTATAAACGTTTTGTCTCCATGAGCAGTTATTAATGAGTAGAGTGCGGCAACGACAAGCCGTACAGTTATCAGTGCAAATAGATTAAATTTCTTCTATTGGGGGATAACCATCTCGTACTACTTTCACTTCTGTGGGGGTTTTACCTAAGATACGAGCTAAGGGCAGAAGCGAACTATCCTTAATCTCCTTTCCCTCATAAATATCCTTAAGGTCATCTAAGGATAGCTTATAGGAATCGCAAAAACGAATAAAGTCTTTTTTACTCACATCTAGCTCTTTTTGCCTTTCTCTTAAAAGAATTGCGATCGCCTTTGTACCATATTTAGGCCTTTCCACTCTATTTCTATAACTTTTTGCCAGCTCAGATACTTCCCTTAAATCTCCTCCTCGCTCAATAATCAGGTCACGACAGGCTTTTTCCAAGGCTTTACTTTGCCGAATTTCCTCATTGAAAAAGCGGACAACTTGCTTAGCATATTCTGGTTGCAAGAAACCAACAATTTCACCTTGATAATAAATTGGTAAGAATTGTTTATCTTCATTGAGTTCCCAATCTAAAGGCTCATCTCGTAACACCATCACCACTCCAAACAAAGATATTCTATGAAGCTATACCAGTAGAGTTTATCTTTAATTCCAATACCTCAAACAGCAATTACAAAAAGAATTACCACTATTGGAGAAAGTTGCAGAATGAGAAGAGAAGGTTATGATACGGCTCATGTTCAAAGGCTTTCGCAGTAACAGCTTTACGAGTTGCGGGTGACCAAAAATTCCAGGTGTTACTGTAATTAAATCAAAGAGTTAGCTATTAGTTGAAAAATCTAGAATGTCTCTAATAACTCTCTTCAAATCTTCATCAGCAGGGCGTTTAGCAAACTGTTCGTGAGTATATATCCAAACTGGTTTAATGATATAGCTAATTTCGTTTACCAAGTACATTAATCTGATTTGTCCAGAAGCACCTTTGGCAAACCTAAATTTCAGCTTGTAAAATGTCCATTCTTGAGATAGCTTAATTTTACTTGGTAAAGGTTCGAGACAAGAGTTATGGGGATATGGATTATCAAGCAAATTCTCCAAACTTCTTGAAACGATTAACACAAAGTTGTTTTTATGAACTTTAGCAAGTTTTTTAAAAGAACGCTTAAAATTGTCAGACTCTTCAATCAAGAAGGGAGTTGAGCCAGTCATGCACTTCTCCTTTACTAATATGATTGGAAGATTCCGAATTAAACGTATCCTTCAAAAGCTCAGCCATTGCTAGTTCGTATACAGGGTTATCTTTTTCTATTAAATCAAGTTTTTGATGACCTAATTCTTCCATATCTTCAAGGAGGATAGGCTCTGTTGAACTTGCATCAGATAATAGACCTTTACGAGCCTTTTTCCAAGGAAATTCTAAGTGAGTCATGCCACTTAATTGATAAGCATGGTAGCTACCGAAATGTTCCCACACTTGTTCTAAAAGTTCTCTTTTTTCAAGCGGAAGCAGCAATAAGGATTCTTCATCAGGGAGCGGTAATTGTTGCGCCTCAAAATTACTGTAGAATTTGTACGCAGGAGGGCAAACAGGGCCATAACGCCACGCTTGAATTTCTTCTTCAAACAATGGCTCATTGTACAATGCTAAGTGCAAACTTTGAGCATAATACAGAAGCTTCTGGACTTTCATATTAGTTATTTCAGCTTCTATACCATTCTGATAAGCCCTTATGATGAAGTATTTAGCCGCATATAAACAGTCAATCATGATCTAACTCGCAGCTTCAGTTAAACTTTCCATAGTAACAAATTTAAGGATTTTTGTGCCAATTGTTATATTATAAATCAGTCTCGTTGATAGTACAAGGGAACTAGTCTTGTCAAAAACAAACTTTATTTATCCTTGAGCAAACAAAAGCCGACAAATATAAACTGCCCCAAAAATTCCTACCAGATCAGCAATTAAACCTGCTACCAGAGCATGGCGAATTCTTTTTATGCCTACTGATCCAAAATAAACCGCTAGCACATAAAAAGTAGTTTCCGTTGAACCATACATAGTTGCCCCAATTTTAGCAACTAAAGAATCTTGTCCATATTCTTTCACCAAATCACTTAACAAACCAAAGGAACCGCTACCAGAAAGAGGACGCATAATTCCTAAGAGGAGGTTTTCTGGAGGGAAACCAATAAATTTAAGGACAGGAGACACTGCAGTGATGAAAAGATCCAATGCTCCAGAAGCCCTAAACATACCTATAGCGACTAAAATAGCTACTAAATAAGGAATAATCCTAATAGCAATATCAAAGCCGTCTTTTGCCCCTTCAACAAATACTTCATATACCTTTACCCGGCGAAATACCAAGGCATAAAAAGGAATACTAACTAATAGCAAAGGAATAACATATTTGGCTGCGGTATCAAAAATATCTACTACTGATTCGATCATTTTAATTTAGGGAACGGGGAACGGTTTAAGTAATAAGTAATAATTTGGGAATAATGCTATTGCTTATTAACTATTAAGATTAGGTGTAGGTTTATTCTTCTTCTGAGGAATCTTGAGGAATTGCTGTGGTATTTTCCGTCGTTTCTGGTAAAGCGAAAGCAGGAATTTTTGCTAACAACTTTACGGCAATAATTGCTGTAATAGTAGATAGGGTTGTTGCTAAAATTGCGGGGAGAAAAATATTACTCGCTTGGGTTCCCATCAAAGCAATTACTGTTGCTGGCAGAATTAACTGCACACTGGAAGTATTAATAGCCAAAAAAGTACACATTGCATTGGTAGCAGTGTCCTTATCTGGGTTAAGTTCTTGCAACTCCTGCATTGCTTTGAGTCCCAGAGGTGTAGCCGCATTGCCTAACCCCAACATATTGGCAGACATATTCAAAACAATAGAACCAATGGCAGGATGATCTGGGGGAATATCGGGGAAAAGCCAAACAGTTACCGGACGTACTACCTTAGCAATCAAATCCACTAAACCTGATGCCTCAGCTATTTTCATAATCCCTAACCACAGGGCCATGATACCTATCAAGCCGATAGAAAGCTCTACAGCAGCTTCGGCGCTAGTTATGGCTGCTTCAGTTACTGCCTCTATTTCTCCGGTAATAGCGCCGAATACTACGGCAATGAGCATCAATCCTAACCAAACATAGTTAAGCATTTAAAATTTCTCACAAGCTTTGCTTAAAGAGGGCGATAAACCCGATAATTAATCTCAGGGAAGATGTTATCAATCTTCTCCACCTTCTCTAGCCAACCGGAATCAATTTTGCCAATATTGATATCTTCATAAAGCTTGTTAAAACGCATGAGGTGCGATCGCGTGCGACGAATGGCATAGGGAACCATTGTTCCTGTACGCATAATAAAAGCCCAATCAGAGGATTGTGCTAATAATAATTCCCGTGCTGCCTGATTTAAAGCCTTCCATTCCAACTCATCAGTAGGTTCACGCTTACCCAATTCAATCATCCTCTCTGCTGCTTTGTGAAGATGAGGATAAACCCAAGCATTAGTTTCATTTAACCAATATTCATGGAAGCCTTTATAACCCCAACTAGATTGGGAAGGCTTGCAAACCTGTTGCGTTTTTTCTTGGCGTAAATAATCCGCTAAGTGAGTCATTTCGTAGGTTTGTTGATCATACCAGGACTTGCGGAAAACATAATCCAAAAACCACGGCCCTTCATACCACCAATGGCCATATAATTCTGCGTCATAGGGAGAAACTACCAAAGGTGGGCGGTGCATGATACCCGCTAAATTACCAATTTGTTGCTCTCGGTTAAAGACAAAGTTGCCCGCGTGTTCAGCCGCTTTTTCCTTTGCCCAGTAAGGGTCATAAAGTTGCTTGTCTGATAATCCTGCCCCCCGGCTAGTAATTTTGTGATACTTAATACCGGTATTTTTCCTTTGACCATTGGGCATGATGTAAGGCTTAATATATTCATATTCCGCTTCCCAACCCAAATCTTTATAAAATTCCCGATACTCTGGGGAACCAGGATAACCCACCTCAGAAGACCAAACTTGTTGGGAGGATTCATGATCTCGCCCAAAGGCAGCTACTCCAGTTTCAGTGAAGATGGGTGCATAAGTACCAAAACGGGGGCGAGGACGGGCATATAAAATACCGTGACCATCCGTTAAGAAATAGCGTAAACCAGCATCGGCCAGCATCCGCTCTAATCCTTCAAAATAAGCACATTCCGGCAACCAAATTCCTTTAGGACGGCGACCAAAATTCTCCTCGTAATGCTGACAAGCAACTTCAATTTGCGCCCACACTGCCTGGGGGTACATTTTCATCAGAGGCAGGTAACCATGGGTTGCCCCGCAGGTAATAATTTCTAAGTTATTGCTATCAAGAAATTGTTTAAATGCCTTTACTAAATCTCGGTCGTAACGTTCCCAGGTCTTGCGAATACCCTTAAATTCTTGAACATAATGTTCAGCCAAATACTTAATATGGCCGTTATGTTTGTTATGGTCAGTTTCTTTTTCGACTAATTCTTCTAACTTGGCTAAATGCTCATCGTAGCGGTCTTGTAACAAAGGATCTCGCAGCATTGACACTAAAGGAGGTGTCATACTCATGGTCATTTTAAAATCCACCCCATCCCTCTTTAAGCCTTCAAACATATGAAGTAGGGGAACGTAAGTTTCTGTGATTGCCTCAAACAACCATTCCTCTTCTAGGACATAATCACTTTCTGGATGTCGTACAAACGGTAGGTGAGCGTGAAGTACAAGGGCAAAGTAGCCAAGAGCCATAATATGTGCGTGGATTTTGAGATGATAGGTGAAGCCTATGCTTTAGACTATTTTAAGATTTTACGATAATAAGGACAGTATTCAAGAAAAAACTCGTGTAGCCACACATTGGAAGTTAAGATAATAAAATAAAGATTAAATTTAAGAAAATGAGTTAACTTGGCAAATATAAATAAGCCAACTTGACAGTCGCGATCCTCATATTGCTGTTTTTACCTAGTGCTAAAATCCAATGGCAGTCAAGCAAATTTCCTAGATGATGGTGATTCGTCGGCCTTACTCCGGTTAGTGCTATTTATTGATGAACGCCCTACTTCCCAAGAATATATTCAGCAAATCCAAAGCTATCTCGAAAGTTTAAAAAGCGAGTGTGACTTTGAAGTTCAAATTGTGGATGTGGGAAATCAACCTTATTTAGCAGAGCATTTCCGCTTAGTAGCAACTCCTGCCCTCGTCAAAATTCATCCCTCACCGAGACAAACCTTAGCCGGTAGTAATTTAATTACCCAGCTTAAAAAATGTTGGCCTCTCTGGCAAGAGAATGTTGAGGAACAAAGGGCAAAGCTGATTGAAGACGAAGGCGAGGGCGAAGACCAAGGCAACTCAAAGAATCTAGATTTGCCTTCAGTTAATAGTTCTATTAGTAACTCAGCACAACTAATCAAGCTTTCTGATGAAATTTTTCGTTTAAAAAAAGAAAACGAAAGTTTATTAGAACAATTGAACTTCAAAGACCAGCTCTTAGCGATGTTGGCCCATGATATTCGCAGCCCCCTTACTGCTGCCTCCATTGCCACAGAAACTTTAGAAATGGCCCATAAAAGGGGGCAAAAACTCTCAGAAAATCTTAAAGAGCAGTTGTACAAACAGGCAAAGAGCCAATTTCGCATTATGGAGCGGATGGTTGCTGATATTTTACAAACAGCTACGCAAAAGAGCAAAGAACTACAGATAAAACCTCAAAAACTGCATATGCAGCTTGTTTGTGAGGATATTTTTATTCAGTTGGAAGATAAATTTTTAGCTAAGTCCTTCCAAATAGAAAAAGATTTACCTCAAGATTTACCAAGTGTTTATGGAGATAAGGAGTTACTTAGCCAAGTAATCACTAATCTTTTAGAAAATGCTGTTAAATATACCCCAGAAGAAGGGAAAATCAGCATTTCTCTGCTCCATCGGACTTCTCAGAAAATCCAGGTTAGCATCTGTGATACCGGCCCTGGCATACCAGAAGAAAAACGTGAGCGCATTTTTGAAGGGCATTATCGCCTCCAAAGAGATAGGAGCAAAGAAGGTTACGGCATTGGGCTTTCTTTGTGTTACAAAGTGATTCGCGCTCACTATGGTCATATCTGGGTAGATAGTATTCTTGGGCAAGGGAGTTGTTTTAATTTTACTTTGCCAGTTTACCAAGGGGGGTAAGGAGGAATTTGGCCTTAGAACCAATTATCAAATAACCAGATTTATGAGAAACGATGTGTCAATTTGTAAAAATTTAGATAATAATTATGCTAGTAGCACTTGGTTTAGAGTTTTTAAGCGCCAATTTCCTAGGAAATTAGCATAACAGCAACCCAAAACTTGTGTTACTTTAAGAAACGTTAATAACTAACCCCAAAGGCAGAGTCTTTGGGTAATAAGGGAAACAAATTATCCCTTGAGACATAACCTATTCAGTCAATATCAGGATAGGAATCTCAATCAATCTCATTTCTTCAATGAATAATGAGAAAATCAACTTAGAGCGCAAAAGCGTCCAAGATTTAGAAATCTTGCAATTTATTTAATTTAAGCAAGAGGTTTTGAAACTATGACAATAGCAGTGGGACGCGCAACAGAACAGAGAGGATGGTTTGACATCCTTGATGACTGGTTAAAGCGCGACCGATTCGTATTCGTAGGCTGGTCAGGAATATTATTATTCCCCTGTGCCTACCTAGCATTAGGAGGATGGTTAACAGGAACCACCTTCGTCACCTCCTGGTACACTCACGGTTTAGCAAGTTCTTACCTAGAAGGTTGTAACTTCCTAACCGTAGCAGTATCAACCCCAGCAGACACCATGGGACACTCCTTACTATTCTTGTGGGGACCTGAAGCAGGGTGGAACTTCACTCGTTGGTGTCAACTAGGTGGATTATGGTCATTTGTCGCTTTTCACGGCGCATTTGGCTTAATCGGCTTCATGTTACGGCAGTTTGAGATTTCCCGTCTAGTGGGAATTCGTCCTTACAACGCCTTAGCATTTAGCGGACCAATCGCCGTATTTGTAAGCGTCTTTTTAATGTATCCCTTGGGACAATCAAGCTGGTTTTTCGCCCCCAGCTTTGGAGTAGCGGGAATATTCCGTTTCATCTTGTTCTTCCAAGGATTCCACAACTGGACACTAAACCCATTTCATATGATGGGAGTAGCCGGAATATTAGGTGGAGCCTTGCTTTGTGCCATTCACGGAGCCACAGTAGAAAACACCCTGTTTGAAGATGGAGAAGCATCTAACACCTTTAGAGCATTTAATCCTACCCAAGCAGAAGAAACCTACAGCATGGTAACAGCAAACCGTTTCTGGTCACAGATATTCGGAATTGCCTTTTCCAACAAGCGTTGGTTACACTTCTTCATGCTGTTTGTCCCAGTAACCGGACTATGGATGAGTGCAGTCGGAGTAGTGGGTTTAGCAGTCAACCTGCGTGCCTATGACTTCGTATCTCAAGAAATCCGAGCAGCAGAAGACCCAGAATTTGAAACGTTCTACACTAAGAACATCTTATTAAATGAAGGTCTTAGAGCGTGGTTAGCACCTCAAGACCAACCCCACAAACAATTCGAGTTCCCAGAGGAGGTTCTACCACGTGGTAACGCTCTCTAGTCAAGTCGTTGGTGGCGGTCGCGACCAAGACTCATCAGGTTTCGCCTGGTGGGCAGGAAACGCCCGTCTCATCAACCTTTCCGGTAAACTTTTAGGCGCTCATGTTGCCCACGCAGGGCTGATCGTCTTTTGGGCGGGTGCAATGACCATTTTTGAGGTCGCTCACTTTGTCCCAGAAAAACCTTTATACGAACAAGGTTTCATCCTTTTACCTCACCTAGCCACCCTTGGTTGGGGTGTTGGCCCTGGTGGTGAAATCATTGATACTTTTCCCTACTTTGTAGTTGGTGTTTTACACCTTATTTCCTCTGCTGTCCTCGGTCTTGGTGGTATTTACCATGCTGTACGCGGTCCAGAAACATTAGAAGAATATTCCGACTTCTTCGGCTATGACTGGAAAGACAAGGATAAGATGACCAGCATCATAGGCTTCCACCTGATTATGTTAGGCTTAGGCGCTTTGTTGTTAGTTGCCAAAGCGATGTTCTTCGGTGGAGTTTATGATAGTTGGGCCCCTGGTGGTGGAGATGTTCGTATTATCAACAATCCCACCCTTAATCCAGCGGTTATCTTCGGTTATCTAACTAAAGCGCCTTTCGGTGGTGAAGGTTGGATAATCAGTGTCAATAACATGGAAGATATTATTGGCGGCCACATTTGGATTGGTTTAATTTGTATTGGTGGCGGTGTTTGGCACATTCTCACCAAGCCTTTTGGCTGGGCCCGTCGTGCCTTCATCTGGTCTGGTGAAGCTTATCTTTCCTATAGTTTAGGTGCGCTTGCCCTGATGGCCTTTATCGCTTCTAACTACGTTTGGTTCAACAATACCGCTTATCCTAGCGAATTTTACGGACCAACTAATGCAGAAGCTTCTCAAGCCCAATCTTTTATCTTTCTAGTCCGTGACCAAAGCATGGGTGCTAATATTGCCTCTTCTCAAGGTCCTACTGGTTTAGGTAAATATCTGATGCGCTCTCCTACTGGAGAAATCATCTTCGGTGGTGAAACCATGCGTTTCTGGGATTTCCGTGGCCCTTGGTTAGAGCCTTTACGTGGTCCCAATGGTCTTGATATTGACAAGATTAGAAATGACGTTCAGCCTTGGCAATTACGTCGTGCTGCTGAGTATATGACTCATGCTCCCAACGGTTCCATCAACTCTGTGGGTGGTATCATTACTGAGCCTAATGCTTTCAATTATGTCAACCCTCGTGCTTGGTTAGCGACTTCTCACTTTGTACTAGCCTTTTTCTTCTTGATTGGTCACTTATGGCACGCAGGCCGCGCCCGTGCTGCTGTGGCTGGCTTTGAGAAAGGTATTGATCGCGAAACCGAACCAGTATTATCTATGCCTAACTTAGACTAATTGCTACTCAAAGAAAGCGATTAAGTCATAACTGAATATAGTTGCTCCTACTAAATATTGGTAGGAGCCTTTTTTATATGAGAATAATCTGACAAAAAATTCCTCAACCTCTTTGACTGCAATCCAACATTGACTTAAGACTTAAAGCAAAAGTAGCCGTTAATAGAGTGAGGACTCCTGCAACCCAAAAAGGAGTACTGTAGTTGATACTTACCAGTAAACCTGCTACAGCGGGGCCTATGGCGTTGGACATACTCAGGTAAGAGGAGTTGATACCCATAATTTCTCCTTGTTCGCGATCGCCGCTATTAGTGGATAAAATTGAGCTAATTAGGGGCATGGGAAAAGAGTTTGTAATCCCCAACAAACAGAGAAATAAGACAAAGGCTGACAAAGTGGGGAAAAAAGGAATCAGCACAAAAATCACGGCCCTAGCTGCGATCGCAGTGAAGAGAATGTTCGCTAAATTAAATTTTTCGCTTAAAGGCCCTACAGCAAAAAGTTGAGTGAAAATACCAATGACCCCAATTAAGGCAAACAGAATAGCCAGGGTTTGGGGTTTTTGTTTGAGGACGTTGAGAAAGAATGGTTGGAAGGCGAAGGTAAAGACAGTGAAGGTGAAGCCACTCAGAAAAGTCAGCATAAACACGCGACCAATTTTAGGTCGTCGCGCTGAGTTGAGGATTTTCCCTAAACCAAATATTTGCCAGCTAAGCTTAAAATTCTCTTCTTTTTTTGGTAAGGTTTCCGGTAAGAGAAAGACGGTGAGTACCACAGCTAGAGTAGCTAATACTGCCCCAGCAATAAAGCTCATACCCAAGGAAGATACCCCCGGCAAAGTTGGTAAGGTTTGGGCAAAGTAGCTGATGGCTGGACCGGTGATGAAGCCCAAGCGGAAAGCTGCATCAAATAAACCAAAAGCTTTCGGACGATCTTGGGGGGCGGTGGTATCACTAATAACGGCCCCGGCAATGGAGGTGTTTCCCCCGGTTAAGCCATCTAAAATTCTGGCAACAAATAGCACCCAGGCAAAGGTTGCCCAACTAGCTAAGAGGTTGGCGAAAACTGTACCGATTAAACTGATGATCAGCAGGGGTTTACGGCCAAAAAAATCTGAAAGTCTGCCCAGAATTGGGGTGGCGAAGAACTGAGAGATGGCATAGGCTGTGGTAAGTAAGCTAGCTTGGAAATCGCTTAACCCGAACTCTTTTGCATAGGGATAAAGGATGGGAATGATGATGGTGAAGCTGACGGAATTGATGAAGGCGATTAAGGCAACAATCCAGAATTTTAGGGGTAAGTCGAACCTGGCTGGCAGTTTTTTCAAGTGTGTAGCAGATGGTAAATTTTCAATGAATAAGGAACAACAGAGCAATAGTTTTCACTCAGTCACTCAGTCACCTAGTCTCTAACTAAGGGCGGGCAATAATAGTATTTTCCAATAAACCAATACCTTCAATAGTGATTTGAACGTGATCGCCTTTATCTAAGCCACCGATTCCTTCTGGTGTCCCTGTGAGAATAATATCTCCTGGAAGTAGGGTCATGATCTGAGAAATAAAAGCCACCAAGAAATTAGGGGGGAAAACCATCTCATTAATCGAAGCTGATTGTTTTGGTTCAGGGGCATTATTAACAAAAGTCTCTAATCTTGCCCCAGGACTCAATTCTCGGACGATCCAAGGGCCTAAAGGACAAAAAGTATCAAACCCTTTTGCCCTTGTCCACTGACCATCTTTATGCTGTAAATCACGGGCAGTAACATCATTGGCAATGGTATAACCCCAAATAAAATCTTCTGCCTCTTCCGGGGAACAATTGCTACAGCGATCGCCAATTACCAAAGCTAACTCTCCTTCATAATCGACTTGTTTTGCTTGGGGAGGATAATGAATGGGTTGTCCGCTAGCAATAACCGTAGTAGGAGGTTTAATAAATAGTAAGGGTTCTTGAGGTACAGGAGTCCCCATTTCCGCAGCATGAAGGTGATAATTTTTACCCACTGCAATAACTTTAGAAGGGGCGCAAGGAGCTAATAAATTATAGCGTTCTGCATCCAATTCTATATCTGTCGGTCTTCCTCCCAACCAAGGGGGGGCATCCAGGACTTGGACATTGCGGCTTAATAGGAGTAAGCCATAATAAGTTTGACCTTGATGAGTTTTTACTCTAACGTAGCGTTGCGCCATAGAAAAGAAGGTAGAAGTATCTTAAAGTTTGAGTTTGGAGATGTTACTTAAGGTTAGAAAACTAGCAAAGATTACCATAGTAGTAGTAAGATTTTAATTCCTTGCTTCTTTATCTAAGGCTAAAAAAAGATAATTTTTCCTGCCTCCAATATTAAGAAGCCATATTTGACCACAAGGAGAAAACTTCCATGACTAGTTACGAGTTAATGTACATCATCCGTCCTGATATTCCAGAGGATCGGGTAGAAGAAACCATTAATAAATATCGCACTTTTTTAGTAGATCAAGGAGCAGAAGATATCCAAATACAGAATCGAGGTAAGCGCCGCCTTGCCTATGAAATTCAAAACTTCCAAGATGGTATTTATGTCCAAGTGAATTATAAAGCTGAAGGTACTCATGTGGCGCTTATGGAGCGTTCTATGCGCTTAAGCGAAGAAGTTATTCGTTATTTGACCTTGAGAGTGAACGAACCAAAACCTGACCCTTCTGAAGCGGAGCCTGTTGCGGCTGAAGCTTGATTTTTAGGTGAGCTAGGGAGATAGGGAGATGGGGAGATAGGGAGATGGGGAGATAGGGAGATGGGGAGACTAGATAATAGCAAATCTGCGTAGTAAAGTACCTTGATAAAATCGACCGAATAAAGTTCTCAAACCCTACTCCGTGATCAATGAAAAACTTGTTTCCTATTGCCCAAGATTTGGTTTTAGTTGGTGGTGGACATTCTCATGTGATCGCTTTGAGAATGTTGGCAATGAATCCTTTGTTGGGGGTACGCCTTACTTTAATCACTGATACATCCCATACTCCCTACTCAGGGATGTTACCAGGTCATGTGGCTGGTTTTTATAGTTATGATGAAACTCATATTGATTTGCGACGTTTAGCTGAGTTTGCTGGGGCGCATTTATATATAGATGAAGCGGTTGGTTTGGATGTAGAAAGTAAGCAGGTGATTTGTGCTAATCATCCCCCTGTGAGTTTTGATTATTTATCTATTGATATTGGCAGTACCCCCCAAGCGATCAAGGTTCCTGGGGCGCAAAAGTGGGCGACTCCTGCTAAACCTGTGCCTCAGTTTTTGGCTAGCTGGAATCGCTTGTGTGCAGAAGTTAGTAATAGTCCTGAGCAAGCTATTAGTTTAGCCATTGTGGGCGGCGGTGCTGGGGGTGTGGAATTGGCTTTGAATATGCAAAGGCATTTGCATGATTTACTTAAGCAAAGTCAGCAGGATGTTAATAATTTAACTATTCATCTTTTCCATCGTGGTCAAGAATTATTATCTCATCATAACTCTTGGGTAAGTAAGCGTTTAGAAAAGATTTTAATTAAGCGAGGTATTCAATTACATTTGCAAGAAGATGTGGTGGAAATAACGGCTACATCTGGTAATTATAAAAGAGTAATTTGTCAATCTGGTTTAAAGAAAGAATGCAACTTTATGTTTTGGGTAACTAATGCTGCTGCGCCAGATTGGATTAAAGAATCTGGTTTAAGCACGGATAGTAAAGGCTTTGTTTTAGTTAAAGATACTCTGCAATCTCTTTCTCACCCTAACATCTTTGCCGCAGGAGATATTGCCACCATGCAAAATTATTCTCGTCCTAAAGCGGGGGTTTTTGCTGTGCGGCAAGGTAAACCTTTAGCTGAAAATCTGCGGCATATTCTATTAGGAGAAACATTAGATTTGTATGTTCCTCAAAAACGCTATCTCGCTTTAATTGGAACGGGGGATAAACAGGCGATCGCATCTTGGTGGCGTTTGGGTTGGCAATCTGCTTGGTTGTGGCAGCGGAAGGATCATATTGATCGCAAGTTTATGAATCTGTTTGCAGATTTGCCTAGTATGGCAACGGAAACTCAAGCAGATAATCCTCCCTTAATGCCCTGTGCTGGATGTGGTTCTAAGGTTGGCAGTAGAGTATTAGACTCTGTTTTGAAAAAGCTACAAATTACAGAGAATGAAAATATAATCATCGGCATTAATAACCCTGATGATGCTGCCATTGTTAAGGTTCCGAAAGGTAAATTAATTGTCCATACCGTTGACTATTTTCCTAGTTTAATTAATGACCCATTTGTTTTTGGACAAATTGCTACCAACCATTGTTTAAGCGACATTTTCGCCATGGGAGCAACACCTCAAACTGCCTTAGCAATAGTGACAATTCCCTATGGCATTGAAGAGAAAGTTGCCGAAACCCTTTATCAATTACTTTCTGGGGCTAATAAAATTTTGCAACAGAGTAAAACTTCTTTGGTAGGGGGTCATACGATCGAAGGAAAAGAACTATCTTTTGGTTTGAGTTGCAATGGTTTGATAGAACCAGATCAATTACTAAAAAAAAGCAATTTGCAACCAGGACAAATATTAATTTTAACCAAAGCAATCGGAACCGGAACCTTATTTGCCGCTAATATGCGTTACCAAGCGAAGGGAAGATGGATAGAAAAAGCAGTAGAATCAATGCTCATATCTAACCAAAAAGCTGCTGAAATTTTCCTTAAATATGGTGCAACAGCTTGTACAGATATTACAGGTTTTGGTTTATTAGGGCATTTAATAGAAATGGTTAAAGCTTCCCAAATTAATCTCGAATTAGATTTAAAAAAAATCCCCATTTTACTAGGGGCGATTCCCACTATTAAAAAAGGTCTTACCAGTTCTTTACAAGCCCAAAACCTCCGCGCCGCAACCTATATTCAAAATGTTTCAGAAGTGAGCCATCAACCAGAGTATCAACTGCTTTTTGACCCGCAAACTTCTGGTGGTTTATTAGCAACATTACCTCCAGAAAAAGCTGAGTTTTGTTTAAGAGAGTTGCAACAACAAGGTTATAAAGATAGTAGTTTGATTGGTATAGTTTTGCCTTATAAATCTCAGGTTACACCAGTTTTAATTTGCTGAACTATAGGGCTACTTCAGGAGCATCTTAATTTTAACGCACCTGCCCTACAACAAGCTTCACAGGGTAATATCTCTGCGAATCACAGATGAGATAATAGATAAGTAGTGTAGTCGTTATTAGTATTGCTTAACCCATGATTGCTATTTCTCAACAACCTCCAAAAATGACCATTGAGGAATATCTCCTCTGGGAACCTCAACAAGATATGCGCTATGAATATATCAATGGGGAAATCTTTGGTATGACTGGGGGAACAATCCCTCATAATGATATTGCCCTCAACTTTTATCGGTTTTTGTATCCCTATACTCGTTCCCAAGGCTGTAAAGTAAACGTTGCAGATGTTAAAGTGCAAGTCAGTTCTCAAAGTCCCTATTACTATCCTGATGTTGTTGTTAGTTGCAGCCCTGAAGACGTTAATGCCCGTGATTTTATTCAGCAACCCAAACTGATTGCTGAAGTGCTTTCTCCTGGTACAAGCGCTAAGGATAGGGGAGAAAAACTCACCAACTATTTGACAATACCTGGTTTGCAAGAATATCTCTTAATTGATTCAGTAAAGATATCCGTTGAACGCTACTCTAGGGGAAAAGGAAGGATGTGGCTTTACTATCCCTATGCTGCTAGAGATAAAATTACTTTAACAAGTCTGGAACTTGAATTAACTATTGAGCAGCTTTATGAAGGGGTAACTAAATGAATGAATAGGAGGCTAATTAACAGCAAATTCAATATCAGGTCTAATTTTTTGACTTTTAGGAATGCTTGTTCTAACTAAATAATCAGCAATACCATCCTTTAAACCATCCCGATGTATCCAAACTTTGTCATCAATAACTGGTGTTAAGGCTGCTTCAAGTTCAATATCGTAGGTTGGGTAACAAATTATCCAACATTATATAATTTTATTATGACTATTTTCACTCTACAATCTGTTCAAAAAGACTTTGGGACAAAAGAAATCCTCAAAGATGCTAGCTTCAGCCTTGAGGCTGGGGATAAAGTTGGTTTAATTGGTACTAATGGTTCCGGCAAATCTACTTTACTAAAAATGATTGCGGGGTTAGAACCCATTGACGGGGGAAAAATAATTGTTAATCCTGAAACGAGAATTGCTTATTTACCTCAGCAACCAGACTTAGATGAAAAGCTTACGGTTTTGCAACAGGTTTTCGCTGATAGTAGTGAGCAAATGGATTTAATTCGGGAGTATGAAAAACTTTCGAGAAACTTAGCAAAACAACCAGAAAATAAACAACTTCTGAGCAAATTGTCTCAAGTTAGCCAACAAATAGAAACCCTCAATGCTTGGGATTTAGAAACTGATGCCAAAATTATTTTAACTAAATTAGGGATTGTTGATTTTGAGGCGGTTGTTGGTACTTTATCTGGTGGTTATCGTAAGCGTATTGCCTTAGCGACGGCTCTTCTTTCTCAGCCGGAAGTTTTACTTATGGATGAGCCTACTAACCATTTAGATGCTCTTTCTGTAGAGTGGTTACAAGGTTATTTAAGCAGTTATCGTGGGGCGATTTTATTAATTACCCACGACCGTTATTTTTTGGACAAGGTTACTAATCGCATCATCGAAATAGATCGAGGAGATTTTTATAATTATGCTGGGAATTATGCTTATTATTTAGAGAAAAAAGCTTTAGCTGAAGAATCCACTGCAAGTAGTCAGCGGAAGTATCAAGGAGTATTACGGCGAGAATTAGCTTGGTTAAGACAGGGGCCAAAAGCGCGAAGCACAAAGCAAAGAGCGCGAATTGAACGTATTGATGAAATGAAGGAGCAGGAGTTTAAGGAACCCCAAGGAAAAGTAGAAATCACCACTGCTAATCGTCGTATTGGCAAGAAAGTAATTGAATTAGAAAATATTAGTAAAAGCTACGACAATCGTAATTTAATTAAGGATTTTACTTACCTATTTAATTCTGATGATCGCATTGGTATTATTGGTAGTAATGGGGCCGGTAAGTCTACTTTAATGGATATCATTACCCAACGTCTTGAACCCGATGTAGGAACAGTAGAGGTAGGTAGTACAATTCATTTTGGCTATTTTGACCAACATTCAGAAGATTTACTCGCAGCCTTAAATGAAGAGCAAAGGGTAATTGAATATCTTAAAGAGGCGGGGGAGTTAGTAGAAACAAATGATGGTCAGGTGATTAGTGCTTCACAAATGTTGGAGCGTTTTCTTTTCCCTCCTAACCAACAATATGTTCCTATTAATAAGCTCTCTGGAGGCGAAAAACGACGCTTATTTCTTTTAAGGGTATTAATGGGCGCTCCTAATGTTTTAATTCTTGATGAACCCACCAATGATTTAGATGTCCAAACCCTAGCAGTTTTGGAAGAATATTTAACTGAATTTAATGGTTGTGTAATTGTCGTTTCTCATGACCGCTACTTCTTGGATAGAACTGTTAATGCTATTTTTGCTTTAGAAACTGGGGGGAATATTCGTCGCTATCCTGGTAATTATTCTGTTTACCTAGATTATCAAAAAGCGAAGGAAAAGGAAGCCCCGGAAGTTAAAACCACAAGTGTAAAAACCAAGACAAGTAAATCAAAAAACAAAACTAATAATAAACCAAGACGACTATCGAATTGGGAAAGGAAAACTTTTACCGAATTAGAAGAGCAAATTACTAAGTTAGAAGCAGAGAAAGAAGAGGTAGAAAAATCCCTCTATAATGCTCCTCCAGGCAAAGTCCAAGAAGTTAAAGAGTTATATGAAAAGTTGCAAGATTTAACGGATAAAATAGATGTGGCGACGGAGAAATGGTTAGAGTTGGCGGAAAGGGAATCTGGCTAAGTAATAAGTAATAAATTCATTTTGTGAATATTGCTATAATAAATAAGTTTTTAATAGAAAAACTTCAAATCTGCCCTTTATGAATAATCAGCTTGATAAACTTTCTCCAACTGAAAAACGGCAATGGTTTCTGCAACAAATGGAGGCAAAAGATTTAAGTATTCAACAGAACATTGCAGGGCAAGATTTGAGGGGAATTGATTTAAGTGGCATCGACTTTACAACTTTGCAAGTAGGCTCATGCTTCTCTTTTCGTGGTTGCCAACTTCAAGGGGCTAACTTTTCCGGTTCTCAGCTTAAAAATGTTAAATTTGAAGGAGCTAATTTAGAGGGAGCAAACTTTAGTAATGTAACGGCTACTCACTGCGATTTTAGTTATACAGATACATCCCATCCTCATCTAAAAAGTATCAACCGCCAAAATAGTACCTTAATTGATGCTCCTAACCTGAAAAATATCAACTGCCGAAATAGTACCCTGATTGATGTTAATTTCCGGGGCTGTAATCTAGAACAAGCTAACTTTGAAAATGCTTATATTAACGGTCATTTTTCCGGTTCAAAATTAGACAGAGCCAACTTTCGCAAAGCCTGTTTTGCTGGGGTTTGTTTTGATGAAACTAACATTCCTCAAGCAAACTTTAGTAATGCAACTTTCATCGCTGCCAAAAGCGATAAACATCATCCCAACAGAAACTCTTTTGCTGGTGCTTGCCTCAACGATTCTGACCTGCAACAAATTACTTTTGAAACCCACGTCAACTTTGCCAATTCTGAACTTCAAAGAACAAATTTGAAGGGAATTGATTTCTCCGTTAAAGAGGGAAGTACTCATGGTTTTGTTTCCTTTTATGCAGCTAACCTCAAAGATGCTTTAATGCCAGAAAACTGGATTGAGCAAATACCTAAACATAAAATCCATCTAGCCACCTTACCCGATGGCACATTTTATAAATACGAGGAATCTGATTGGCATAAGGTTCCTTTCCTTAGAAATTTACCCTTACCCCTGCAAAAGTTAATAAGTCTTGCCTTGTGGCTAGTTTTACTGGGATTGTCAATTCTATTACTGAAGGGAATTTTAGATTTAGCTTACCAAGTTGGAATCTGGAGCTTTGGATTTGCACCAGTTTTAATGACAATTCTCGCCACAATAGTTTATAGAGGCTTTCAATCTAAACCTAAAACTGCTTATAATTCTTGGGATTTTAGCTTTCTTGTATTTGGATTTCCTATTGCCCTTTTATTACTAGAAATTCCTTTCATTTTAATTGGACTATCTATCAACAATATCCCCCTACTAGCTTCTATCTTTTATAGCTTGATAGGAATACCCATCGCCTTCATCTTCTTAGGCTTCCTCAAAGAAATTTTTCGATGAAGCAATTAAACTTGATAAAAAACCTTATCCTTTTGAGAATATTCCCAAGCAATAGCTTCAGGATCTTTACTTTTACTCCATTGAGAAAAATCACTTTCAATTCTTCTTTTTGCTATAGTACTAGGATGAACTCCTAAGCGTTTAGCTAGTTCTGCTTGAATCAGAAAAGAGTCATTTTCTGTCTGGATTTCTTCTTCTTGCGACTCTCGAATTTCTCCTTGAACAATGCCTTGAACTTGACTAGGTTTTAAAGGAGTTTCTCTTACAGGAGTTTCTGTCAGTGTTGATGATTCGGCATGAACAACCTCTAAATCTGGCTCAATTAAATCTTCAAACTCTGAGTTTGCTGAAGTAAAAACCTCCTCTTGATCTGGCAACAAAGGAAGAGGTTCACTGTCATCAAGAATACTTCCTAAAGCACTAGCTGTAAGAAAATAATAAACGGCTCCTTTATTCTCGTAATCTTGACGTTGAGCGCCATATTCCTCTGCTTTCTTCTCTAAAAATCTTTGTGCTGCTGCCCCTGTTAAATTAGCTTTAACTGATAAATCAACCGCAGTCAAACAACCTTGATTTTCCCTAATCAACTGGTTAAAAAAAGGATTGACTTCTTGACTCCATTGCTTCCATTGATAGTGTTGCCAAACTGTCCAAGCAATACCAAAAACTATAATCCCCAAAACAAAAGGCCAAGCCACAAACAAAAATACCAACACTAAAGCAATGGGAAGGATCAGAATAAGAGCCGTATTTGCACCGTTGTCTAAAATTTTTCCAGTCATAATTGTAAGTTAAGGGAGTAGGGAGCAGGGAGCGGGGAGTAGGGTAGAGTAGAGTAGAGTAAGTTTTATCTGCTAGTTTTTCCCCTGTTACTTCCTGATAATCTATTGTGTAACCTCTAGTTTCTTAAACATTGCTTGGCGGGCTTTTAAGGCTAAGGAATCATCAAGTTGAGTTAGAGAAATTGCTTTTTGATACTTACGTCTCAAAGCCGTTTGAATTAACCAATCGGCAAGAAAGGGATTTTTGGGTAACAATGGTCCATGAGAATAGGTGGCGATCGCATTATGATAAAAAGCGCCTTCTGTACCATCTTCTCCATTATTACCATAGCCTTTAATCACTTTACCTAAAGGTAGAACTTCTCCTAAATAAGTTCTACCACCATGATTTTCAAAACCTACTATAACTGGGGGTTTTCCGAGCATTTCTTTCAAGTCCTCAGCTAAAGGGTTAGCTGTAATTTCAAAGACAACATTACCAATACAACGACGGGCTTCAAAACCAGGGTGCTTACTTACCAAATCCAACAAGCCCAAGCCTTCAATTTTTTTACCTAAAGCAGGTTCGTAGTAATGCCCTAAAAGTTGGGGGGAACCACAGGTAAATACGCCGGGAGTTCCTGCTTCAATTATATTACGTATTGCTTCGGCTTTAGCTCCTAGTAAGTCCCGCATCACAATTTCTTGTTGCCGATCCTGAGCGCCACCACCGACTAAAATATCAATATTGTAAAAAGCTTCAGCATAACTTTCGTGATCAAGGGGAACAACAAAAACATCAATAGAGCGCCACTGACAGCGACTTTTTAAACAGAGTACATTACCCCTATCCCCATAGGTACTCATCAATTTAGGATAAAGCCAGCCAATTGTTATTTCCATTACTTCGCTGTTGATTTAATTTGTTTTTCCCTACAGATTAGGGAATTCCTAATCGGGAAAATTGTATCAATAATTCAGTTATTAATGTAGTGCTTGCCGTTGTTAAACATCAGTTATCGCTTTTGTTGTTTAGTTGTTTATGTTAATGAAAAAACTTATTCTTAAATTAAATAATTGGTTAGAAAGCCGTTTTTGCACTCCTTCTTATGCTGGTTGGATACTAGGAGGCATTGGTATTTCTTTTTTTGGTGCTGCTACTAACACGATGGTAGGGTGGCTTTATGCTATGAGTGGCATTATCTTCTCCTTATTAGGTTTAGCTGCTGTTTTAGCTTGGCGATCACTCAAAGATATGCAAATTCGTCGCTTGCCTATTTTACCTATTAGTGCCGGGGATCAACTGACTATAACTGTAGAAGTGATTAATGATAGTCAGAAGCCGAAAACTTTGCTGCAAGTTTGGGATCTTTTGCCCTTTGTCCTTTCTCCACCTCAGCAAGTTGCCATTGAGTTAATTGCTGCGGCGGGTAAATATAATTGGGTTTATCATCTCACACCCCGAAGGCGGGGGGTTTATCGTTGGGGTGAAGTGCAGTTACGTACAGGAAATCCTTTAGGATTGTTTTGGTGTCGCCGCAGTCGAGAAGTACTGAGTAAAGCCGTTGTTTATCCCCAGGTTTTACTCTTAAAAAGTTGTCCTTTAGTAGATTCTTTAGGCCAAGACGAAAGTAATCAATTTATTAGTGAAAGTCGCTACCAATCTTCAACAGAAGGTTTAACCAGAGCTTTACGTCCCTACCGCATTGGTGATCCAACCCGCCTCATACATTGGCGTAGTAGCGCCCGTTATGGCGATTTAAGGGTAAGAGAATTAGAAATAGCTACCGGAGGGGAAGAAGTAATTATCTGTCTTGATAGCGCTTCTAGCTGGGAATCAGAGGCTTTTGAAAATGCTGTCATTGCCGCAGCTTCCCTTTATTTCTATGCTGCCTCCTGTCATATGGATGCCAAACTCTGGAGTGCAAGTACAGGATTAATCCAAGGGCAACAAATAGTTTTGGAAACTTTAGCTGGGATCGCCCAAGGAGAAAACTTGCTTAATCATCAACTCCCCTCCCAACCGATTATTTGGTTGACAGCTAACCCTTCCAGCCTCAATTCTATTCCTAAAGGTAGCCGCTGGCTTCTTTTCCCAGCTAATGCTGAAGCAATGCCCCAACTAAGCAAACTCCCTATTCCCGGCCTAATCATCAACCCAGAACAACCATTACAAACCCAACTAACCAGCAAACCGCATTGAACATTGTTGGCGCAAGCCTTGCCGTAGGCTACATTAAACATTAAACATTGAACATTGTTCGGCTTTGCCGTTGCCGTTAGGCATCATTGAATCACACTTCCTTGTGATGTTTTTCGTGATTTTTGAGTTGATCTTGGGTGACTTCCCCTCCTCCCATTAAATCTGTTGTAGCTTCTGTTAACTTAGCAGGATCCATGAAGACGATCTTAGAGTTAGCACTACCACTCAACCTCTCATTAGCATCCACATACTGCTGAGCAATCAGATACTTCAAAACCTGCTGACTATCAGGTTGATTTTGGATGGCACTAGAAATAATCTTAATGGATTCAACCTTCGCTTCCGCCTCAGCAATTTCTGCTCTTTTCTTACTTTGAGCAATTCTTTCTGTTTCAATGGAATCGAGTACATCTTGGGAAGGAGTCATTTCCCTTACTTCCACACGGGTTACTTTAACCCCCCAACTAGATGTTGCTTCGTCTAATACTTCTGACAACTTCCGGTTAATGCGATCGCGAGAAGAATAGGTTTCGTCTAATTCTAGCTGACCAATTTCTGAACGCAAAGCTGGGGTAACTAATTCTTCAATGGCTTCTTCGAGGTTTTCGACAGCATAATAAGCTTTAGCTAAATCAAGAATTTGCCAATAAACTAAAGCATCCGCTTTCACTTCTACTTTATCTTGGGTAATTGCACTCTGGGGAGGGATATCCAACAGTCTTTCTCGGACAGTCTCCTCTACGACAATACTGTCTAAGAAAGGCACAATGAAATTAAGACCAGGCTCTAATTTTTTGCGATACCTACCCAAACGTTCTACTAAAGCCTCATTACCTTGATTAACAACTTTGGTTGAACCAACACTGTAACCAGTGGCTATCAACATGATGGGGACAATGACGGAGAAAAAAGTTTCCATAATTCCTAAATTTCACTTATCGGGAGACTTCAAGATTAACCAAAGGGCAGGCTCTCAATTTTGGTCATATTCATTCTAGTTAATCGTCAACTATAATCTACCATTTCTCTAGCTTTAGGGAGAAAAATTGGTTGATAAGGCTATGGGAACTCAATCTAATCGCCAATAATACCAGTAAACTACAGAGATTAGCGCTGATGGTTATTCTATTGTTACTTACCTAGAGGCGAGAAGGTTTTGCCCCTGTCTTGACGCTGTTTCCGATCATGCAATTGCTATAAAGAATCTGAATGAAAGCAAATTACCAGTTTCATGAAGAGTTAAACTTCTTTTTACCTTCTCGCCAGAAAGAAGTAGGTTTTGACTACGAATTTAAAGGAAACCCTGCCATTAAAGATACGATAGAGTCTTTAGGGGTTCCTCATACTGAAGTTAATCAAATTGTGGTTAATGACAAAAGTGTAGATTTCTCCTATTTGCTTAAAGATGGCGATCACGTTGAAGTTTATCCTATTTCCCTGCCCCAGAAAATATCTCTCAGGTTAAATTAAGACCAGATTTGCCAAAAACTATTGCTTTTGTTTTGGATGTTCATTTAGGCAAGCTGGCTTCTTCTTTGCGGATGCTAGGTTTTGATACTTGGTATCGTAACGATTATGATGATGAAGAGTTGGCTATCATTTCTGCTACTAAAAATCGTATTTTATTAACTCGCGATACGGGGTTATTAATGCGTAGTTTAGTTACCCACGGTTATTATGTTCGTTCCACCAATCCCGAAGAACAATTAGGCGAAGTTTTAAAGCGTTTCAATCTTTGTGATTTAATTCAACCTTTCCAACGTTGTATTCGCTGCAATGGTAATTTAGAAGCCGTTGACAAAGAAGCTAATTGATTCTGTTATTAAGGATGCTTCCTGAAAGAAAAAAAAGCGATAAGCTAGTTGCTAGTCGCTAGTTGCTAAAATCTTAGACTTGGTGAGTATGTTTTATTAATTGGAGTACTCTGAACCCTCTCCTCGTTATCCAGTTTGCCTAACAGCTTATGTGGCAGATTCCTCTTCAATCTTTGGGGTAGGAGGAGAAAGAGTAGGAATAATTGTCCCCCGAACATAATTGTCAATTTCCGCTGCTTTTTCTTGATTATTTTGCTGGAGATAAAGCTTCTTCGCTTCAATCAGAAAAGAAACCGCTTCTTCTGTACGTCCAGTTTTATGTAAACAAACCCCAAGATTATGGAAAGCTGGGGCAAGATTAGGATCAAGAAAAATAGCTTCTTGGTAGCTGGAAATCGCTGTCTCACACTGATCTGAACGCTGGTAAGCCACCCCTAAATTGTAGCTAAGCACCGGATCTCTTGAACTAGAATCACCATCAAGACTTTTAGCTTTCTCTAATGCCTCTGCTGCCCCATTGAAATTGCCTTGCTTAAGACGAACAATCCCTAACTGACGATAAGCACCAGCATTATTGTTATCAAGTCTTGCTGCTTGTTCAAACCTACCCCGCGCTGCGTCATAATTTTCTAGTTGCAGATAAACTAAACCTAAATTGTATTGAACTTGTGGGTCATTAGGAGCAACTTGAGAGGCTTTATTCAGGTTATTTCTAGCTAATTCTAACTGGCCTTCATTAGCGTATAAAAGTCCAAGTTGATAATAAGCTGGGGCAAAGTTAGGATCAATAGCTAAAGCTTGCTCAATTTGACCAATAGCCTGCTCTCTTCGTCCTTGCTTAATAGCAATTAACCCCTGATTATATAGAGGCTGAGGGTCATCAGGATTGAGATTGCTAGCTTGCTGAAAAGATTGATTGGCTTGGGTATAATCGCCTTGACTATATAAAACCAGACCCTGATTATAATAAGCTTGGGTAAAATCGGGATCTAGTTCTATGGTGCGCTGAAACTGGGCATTCGCTTCTTCGACATCACCTTGTCGGTACAAAGCTAAACCTAAATTATAGTGAGCATCGGTCATGTTAGGTTCATAACCAATGGTTTGTCGATAATGAGCGATCGCCTTAGCTAATTTCCCTTCTTCTGCATAAACATTGGCCAGCATATAATGAGCCATAGCCATGTAAGGCTCAGCTTCCAAAGCCTCTATAAAAAACTCTCTAGCTTTTTGTTTATTGCCTCGATTATAAGCCGTCATCCCTTGTTGAAAGGATGCTGCGGCTTCAAAATTATTCGTATAAAGCCCATTGACTACTTGTTTACTTCTTGGCTGCTGTTTTAAATTTTCTGCCCTGACGCTACCAGAATTAATAGCCCCCAAGCTGATTAAAATTGCTACTGCTAGCTTAAAAATTTGCTGATGTTTATATTTCCGCATTGGTAGTTGCTAGTTAATATCCACTCTTTTAATTATTTAACCCAATTTACTCTGCTTCTAGTTAACTTTCATCTGTCTTAGGTGACTGGGGGATGGGGTGACGACTCACTTCTCAAATGTTTAATGATTAATGATCATCGCCTCATTTATGGGTAACCAAACAATAAAAGTAGTTCCAGGGGCTAATAGATTATCTTCTCGCCCTTCAACAGGACTAATCAACTCAATTTCCCCCTGCATTTGTTCTAGCAATTCCTTCGCGATCGCTAAACCCAAACCACTACCTTGAATATCTCCTTGGGATTGTACCCCCCGATAATGACGCTCAAAAATATGTTTTTGATCTTGGGGAGGAATACCTGGCCCCTCGTCGTAAATAGCAATACCTTGAAAAATTGTTTGAGCTGTTTGTCTTTCTAAACTACGAAGATAAATCTTTCCCCCTGGAGGAGTATATTTTAAGGCATTATCAATTAAATTATTGAGAACTTCCCTTAAAGCTAAAGGATTTGCTTTAACCGGAGGTAAATCAGGGGCAATCTCTGAAATTAATTGGAGCTTTCTTTCTTGGGCGATCGCCTCAGCAGAAATCAACAGGGGTTCTAAAACTTCTTCTACTTGAAAAGATGATAACTCTAGCTTGCCGGGTAACAAAGATAGTGTTGAGTTTCCCGACGCTTTTGAACTAGCCTCAAGAATCAAAGACTCCTCTTCTACCTCCATTTGCTCAAGATAAAGATCCATTTGTTGCAACAATTCTTGAAGACGATCGCTTTCACGAATCATACTCTTAGCCAGTTTGTGGTTGCGATCTCCAGGCAACAAACGCTTCAACAACAATTTACTAAAAGTACGTAAAGCAGTTAAAGGATTGCGTAATTGATGGAGCAAATCATCTAATCGATCCTTTTGATTGAGGGCAAAGTTCTTTTGCTCATTTAACTTCTGTTTGTACCATTTTTGCCTTTTATCCAACAAATAAGCAATAGTTAATGTTCTAGCAATATTTTCAATTTGAGCCAACTCATTATCATTCCAGTCGCGATCTTCGCGCCTAGTTACCAACAAACCCATAACAACTTCTTCATGGATCAAGGGCAAAACTATTTGATGTTGACCTAATAAAAGCTCTTCAACTAATATTTCTCCATTCCGAGACTGGGAATTAGTAGCATCAGTTTCTGTTTCGGTTTTATTTATTCCATCAAGTAATTTCGGACTAGAGTCAACCTGTCTCCAAGTTTCTGGAGATAAAGCTAAAGTCTGCTTATTCTGCCAAACTGCTACTTCAGGATGAACTGCTACAGGTATCAATTTACGGCTTTCCTCTAGCCACCCTTGGGTCAAATAAACAGCACTCCAAGCTGCACCTAACGTTTTAGTTAGGATAGCAATCTGAGCTTGACAGAGGGCGACAAATTCTTGGCTAGCTGGAACGAACATGAAGTTGGACTCAAGTATTTTTCTTCCCACTATGGATTTAGGGAGTGGGCTTTTTCATAAATTTCTGCAACAATAAGTTCATGATAGTATTTCAACCTACAATACTTTTGTTTTTGGTATTTTTAGGTCTGAAATATTTTTGAGGAGTTCCTGGCTTTAATCTTGGCTTGTGATACATCAACGCCTCAATTTATACTTTTTGTTAAAAAAATCACTTTTTTTACGAAAGCCGCTCAAACCTAGTTTTCATCAGGGATTATAGCCAATAATGTACATTGTATTTGCACGATTAGCAACTATAAATTGCTACCAAGTGGTTGATATTTTTGGTGAAACCGGATATACTTTCGACGGCTTTTGTAACGATGATTACAGCTATTAGCCGAAATAGGAGGTAAGCAGGTTGGCAAGAAAACGCAAGCGCAAAAGTCGTCGCCGTCAAGAAGGACGTAAAATTCTCGAATTAGTACCACAGCATAATTTAGAGAGCGGCGAGGACAAACCAGTGACAGCAGCACGCAAATACATTGCTTCTGAGGGAATTGCTCCCCCAGCTTTGTTAGTCGTTAAACGGAATGAGCATACAACAGACCGCTATTTTTGGGCAGAAAAAGGTTTATTTGGCGCTCAATATGTTGAAGAAAACCATTTTCTTTTTCCCAGTTTGCGGACAATTAATCCTCAGCAAAAAGTTCTTGTAAATGCTGGAAGCAATTAATTACTTCCAGCGATTTATAATAATTACTCTTTCGTTTTTTCTTTTTCATTGCCATTAACTATAACTAAATGGTCTGTGACAATGAACTTTATGAACTAAGCGTAGAATTATTTTTTTGCTCGTCTCCGGTTTGATATAAACGAATCGGAGACTAAACATAAAACTTATTGACCCTACTCATTCTTTCTTTATGGGTAGGGTTTTTAATATTTATTTTGATAAGCTAGCAATTCTGAGAGGCCAGGCTTGCTTCAGTTGTGCTAGCTCATCGCGATGCCCTGTGACGGTCACAAGACTTTGTTGGTTATTACTATCATCTTGCTCTATTTTTAAAGCTACTTCCTCAATACGGCCAGCTTTCCGCCAATAAAATATTCCTGATAGTGGTGCTAGTATGGTTAGCAACAGAAATAGACCACCAGAAGCAGGAAAAAGGAAAGACAGCACCACAGCTAAACAAAGTAAGGCACAAACTGCTAAAACAGTCAAGAAAATTGCCAAAAACAAGCTGGGTTTAACAAATCCTTGGAAAATAACTAAATTGTCTTGGGGTTCACTAGAAGCTACTCGATAAGCTCTCTGGGAAAAATATTGTTGCAAGGCCGGGCGAAGAGATTCCGCCGATTCTTCTGCAACAAGTTGTAATTGTTCAATCCTTTCTTTAACCGAGGCCCGAATAAAAAAGAATAGACCCACCATCAATAACAAAGTTAAGAAAAAAGTAGAAGAAAGAATAGGATTATTCACAATCATCTAAAAAATAAGCCAAACACTATGTATAACATTGATGGTAGCGGGTGATGGGAATCTAGAAAGGATTAATCAAGACCTTGCCCTTTTTTTGTTCCTAGACTTAAAAATAAGTCATCCCTAAGACAGGGTGATAATCAATCAAAAGATTATAATATTAACCTCTAACTAATTATCAATGCAGCTATCTTCAGAAAAGAAGCCGTTGAATAATTTAGGAGATCATCAAATCCTTTCTTATTCCCTAACCCAAGTAGCATCAAACACTACATAGCTTGACTTTCTCTAGCGATGTAATCTCGCCAGAAGCTAGCTAATTCCTCAGTTTGCTTCCGAGCCATGGAACAAACTTGATACATCCGGCGAGGGCGGCCTCGTCCTTCAACTTTTTTCCAGTAACCTGTAATCGTCCCTTCTTCTTCCAGGAATTTCAGGGCGCTATAGAGAACCGTATCAGATAGTCGATAGGTTGGATACCTCTTTTCTAATAACTCAATGAGTTCTGTTCCGTAAGATTCTCCTTGTAAAAGAACTGACAGTACATAACATACAGCTAGCTCTTTGTTCAAATAGAGTGGAGGAGGATTGCGGAAGAATTTGTAGATATCATCAAATTTCATGTGCATGTGTATTACTCGTCAAACTGCCCAATCAATATGATTGATTGAGAGATCCTACTAATTAGTGAACTGACGATACACTCCTGATGGAAGCAAAGAAAAAAGTTATTGATCCTCCGCTGCTTCCTGGCGGGTCAATAAATCAAGTGAAAAACCTTGGTTGCTTTAGTCCATGTAGATAGAATAGATAGAACAAGTTTTGGGCGCTATTAGCTAATACAATTCTATATACTCTCGTCAGGGTTATACAGCAAATTTGGAGAGAGTATTTTGCCCGTAAGTACCAAATGCCCCTGATATGAGACGTAGAAAAGCGAACTGATGTTGCCTTTTGTTGAACATTTATTTGCATTTAAAGCTCTAAGTTCTGGTAGGCGTTTGGTATCTGCGAACCCTGCGGATTAAATCTTCTGGGAAAACACTGTTCAGTTGGAGGAAGAAACTGCTGCCCAAGTTATACTAGGGGCTAATAGAAAGCTAACAAAGCTGGGTAGAGCAATTTAACCTGTATTTGCTTAATTCGGGTAACACTTTTAAAGTATCCTGAGACAGCTTTTATACTATAACGGCTAACAGCACTTTCTAGATATACTCATAGCAGATGTTTCCCATTTCTTTTAGGAACTAAACTTATTAGCTTTTAGATCCAGTTTTATCATGGAGAAAAGAGGGGGAACTTTTCGTAGCAAAAAATACATTTAGGTTTCCTTGCTGAACTACTGACAAAAAATAAGACAACATTTTGCACACCCCGTTTTAAGTTACGGCAATTTCTTTGATAAAGCAAATAAAACTTCCCAAGATGCGAAAATCCTATGAATGAACAGTCTCAACTTTCTTCTTCCTTGCGCCCTGAAGTAGAACGCGCTTCCTTAGCGATGAAGTCGTGCGGTTCTATCGGTTTTTGGATACAACTGGTTTTAGGAGTCATCTCCACCGTAACTGTTTTGTTTGCTAGTCCTGGTTTATTGAATGGGGAACAGTCTACTCCTGGGGCTGAATTTGGCATTTTTTGCGCCATTTGCGGTTTGGTCGCCCTTTGTGGAGGTATTTACTATTCTTTCCGTTATAGAACCATTGCTAAGCTGCTCAGAAGTCCTGACGTGGCTCAACGCCCTAAGAAAGCAGATACGATTAGAGTTATTAGGATGGGGCTAATGATTAACTTAATCGGTATGGTAATTACCATTATTGGTGCAGAAGCCATTGTAGGTATTGTTTTAGCTAAAACCCTCAGTATTGCCCAAGGAACTCTTGCTACTCCCAATACAACTCAGTTTGTTAAACCCATTGACTTATTTATAATTCAAGCCAATACCAACACTATTACTGCCCATTTTGCCGGGGTTCTTGCTTCTCTTTGGTTATTGAACAGAATTACCCGTTAAAGTAGTGTCTCTTGTTGGGCAAAACAGGATATTCTACAAAAAGAAAAGATATAGTCATCAGCCATTAAATTTTAAGTTTGTGCTAGACCTTAAGCAAATTAGAGATAACCAAGCTTCTGTTCAAGAGCGACTTGATAGTCGCAGCGCTGGAGGTTATATTCTCCAGCCTATTTTAGACTTGGACAAACAGCAGCGAGAATTAGAAACCAAGCGGACTCAATTACAAGCCCGTAGCAACGAAATTGGTAAACTAATTGGGCAGAAAATTAAGGGGGGAACAAATCCCCAAAGTGAAGAAATTCAAGCCTTGAAGAGTGAAGGTAACCAAGTTAAAGTTTCCTTGGCTGAGTTGGAACCCCAAGAAAAAGCACTGAAGCAAGAACGCTTGCAGTTGTTATTAACTTTGCCCAACTTACCTAGCAAATCAACTCCTCTGGGGAAAAGCGAAGCAGAGAATGTCGAAGTTAGGCGTTGGGGAGATGACTATTTACCAAGCAATGCAGCCATTCTGCCCCACTGGGAAATAGGAGAAAAGTTAGGGATTCTTGATTTTGCCAGAGCAGTTAAGGTTTCTCAAAGTCGTTTTGTCAGCTTAATTGGGGCTGGGGCAGCCTTAGAAAGGGCTTTGATTAGTTTTATGCTTGATAAGCAAATTGAGGCGGGTTACGTCGAAGTGATGCCCCCTGTGTTGATTAATAGCGATAGCCTGCAAGGTACGGGACAGTTACCGAAATTTGCTGAAGAAAGTTTTAAGTGCCAAGATGACGATTTGTGGTTAACTCCCACAGCAGAAGTTCCTTTAACCAACCTTTATCGGGAAGAGGTTTTAGAAGCGAGTCAATTACCCATAAATCATTGTGCTTACACTCCCTGTTTTCGTCGCGAAGCAGGAAGTTATGGTAAGGATACTAGGGGCTTGATTCGCTTGCACCAATTTAACAAAGTAGAATTAGTGAAGCTAGTTCATCCTGAGCAATCGGAGGAAGAACATCAAAATTTAGTTGGGAATGCAGAGGCTATTCTTCAAGCTTTAAAGTTGCCCTATCGAGTATTAGAACTATGTACAGGAGACCTAGGCTTCAGCGCAGCAAAATGTTATGACTTAGAGGTGTGGTTGCCCTCTTCTGGAAAATACAGAGAAATTTCTAGTTGTTCTAACTGTAGAGATTTTCAAGCAAGAAGAGCTAATATTCGTTTTAAGGAAGGGGGTAAAAAGGGGACTCAATGGGTTCATACCCTTAACGGTTCAGGATTAGCTGTCGGGCGTACTATGTCAGCAATTTTGGAAAACTATCAGCAACCTGATGGTACGGTAAAGATTCCAGAGGTGTTGCAAGCTTATTTGGGGCGAGAAATTTTGTAACTAGCAAACAGTAGGAAAAGAAATAAAGCAATGGGTAGGTTTAATTTTGTCGTTTAACAAAAGGAATCTCATCTTCTTCAGCCAACTCTTGAGAAACTTGATAAGCTCCATAACGGTTAAGATGACTAGGATCAGTAAATAACTGATTTTGCCCAGACAAAATACTCATAAAATCAATAAAAATTAAATCTGTTTTCGTTTCAGTACGATTCATATATTGAGCAAATTCTCTTTCATATTTGCGGCGAATCGGATCTAAATATTGCTCAGTTAAAGGCAAATTGACGAAAACCAAACTGCTGTTTTGAGTTGCTAAAAATTGCAACAAGTTTTGCACAGCTTGGTCTTGTTCTCCATCTAAACGAAAAGAATTATAGTCCCCATCATAGTTTCCTGAAACTAGGGGATGCTTTTGATAATAAGTTTTGGGGTCAAAGCGTTCTGAAAGAGGCAGAAAACCATTAATATCAATAGCTGTTGCCCCTTGCTCTGGGTTTAATTCCTCAATTTCTTCTTGAGAAGAAGCAGAGCTAACTAAGCTAGCAAATTGATCTCTAAATAGAGCCTTGAGGCGATCGCGCTGGGGATAAACTCCAGAAATATTACCCAATAACTCATTAACCCAATCATTAGCAACTTCATAATTACTAGTTAAATTAGCTTTAGTAAGATTCTTCTCTTGGGGAGCATTCGCAAAGTTACCGGCGTTTAATTTTTGATAACCTGCTGAATTAATAATCGCCTGGTAAGTTAAATCTTCCCTACCACTATTAAAAGCCCTCGCCCCATCAGCCCAAATAATTAGTTTAGGTAATTCTTCCGGACTCAAAAGGCGACGCAGAATAAAATCTACCACTTGAGCTGTGGCACCGTTAACACCGAAATTGAAAACTTCCAAATCTCCATAGCCTTGTTGAGCCAAAGTTTCTTGTAAACCTTGAGGATCTACCCCCCGCAAAGCACGAGAACTGCCCACAACTAAGACATCGGGAGGGCTTCCTTTTTCCTTAACCTGTTGTTGATAAAGAGCAAGTTTTTCATCTAATAGTCGGTTATTAAAAGAAGGATTATCAGAACGAGCAGAAGCTAGTATCGCTGCGGTAGAAGCATCGGGACGAGATAAGCCTTCCGAACCAATACGGCTTTGGCCTTTTTGAGTAAATTGTTCCCCATTAAAAACTCCCTCAGTTTCCCCAGAAATTGCTGGGGAAGTTGGAGAAGAGGGTAGAAGTTCATCTTCAAAATCTGCTAATAAATTTTGCTCCTGTTCTTTCGCTTGGAAGCTATATTGCAGCCATAAGCCTAGTAACCTATCCGTTGCCAAAGCACAGGTTAACCCCAAAGTTGCCCAAGCAATAGCTGCTCTTATACCTTTACGAGTTAGAGTAGGGGCCAAAGTAGGTTGCTGGCCAGGAACAAAAAATCTGGAGAGACAAAGAATTTGCTTCAGAAATTGACTAGTTCCTGTCCCTATTTTGGTAAAGCTTTGCGGAGTAGTTTGCTCTTGTTGTTGAGTAAGTATAGCTTCATCATCGGTAGCAGTTTCTACCTTATGAGGATAGTTCTCTGTCTCCTCAAATTCCGGAGTTGCTTCAACTGCTAAACTTTTACGACTAACAAAATCAACTCCCCGACTCCAAGTCGCTGAAGAATTGCCAGCACGACGGCCATAAATTCTCACTCCCACAATTTGAGGGATAGAAAGTTGACGTAGTAAACTTTCTATTGGTGGGACGATTTCTTGAGAAGGACAGGTAATACCCTCGCACATAATATGCAGAAGATTTTGTTTACGGCATAGCCGAACTCTAATCCCTCCTAACCTCAAAAGTTCGTCAAGCTCCGGGTTGAGTAACCTTTGCAGCAAGAAAGTAAGGGACTT
The DNA here is from genome assembly GCA_963793425.1 of uncultured cyanobacterium. GTDB lineage: Bacteria > Cyanobacteriota > Cyanobacteriia > Cyanobacteriales > CAWCAG01 > CAWCAG01. The sequence continues at coordinate 1,085,681 of CAWCAG010000007.1, forward strand.
TTTATCACCTTGTTGAGCCAGAGAATAAGCAGAAAATCCCTCTCCTGTTTGGATTAAGTTTAACCACTTAATCCAAACAGGTACTTCTGAACCATGGGCATTAACTGGATGATCAACATTGGCGAAGTTAACCATACCAGACTCATTTTTTTGTGTTGCCTTTTTAATCTTAGGATTTTGAATGCCATAAACTGTAGCAGACTCAATTCCTTGAGGCTTGAGAAGCTCTAAGATCGGTGAAATTGCTTCCATAGCATTGTCTTGGTTAGGAGCGCCTTTATGGACTTCCTGAGCCGAAGATACAACGCTAGCGAACAAATGTAGGGTTACGTCCTTAAGAACAGCCCTGACTTCCATACCTTGGTCTTGCAATTCTTCATTGAGCAAGCGAGTTAAAGCCTGAATATCTCCCCACTTAGCCCAATTTTTGAGCATCTGCTTTGAAGATGTTAAATCTACCCGTAAAGTCCAATCAGGACGTTCTTCCCCCCTTACCTGCGCTCTCACAACAGCCTCTTTATGCCCTTCTAGTTCTAAGGCTCGTAGCTTTTGAGCAATGGGTTCAGCCAGCAAGGAGGGATCAGGACTGTAATTACAACTGCAAATTACCCAGAGCCGCCGCTCAGGAATTTTTTCTGCTTCCTCAACATCAGGAAGCTTTTGCAGAATTACCTTAACGCTGACCCCCAAGTGAGAAAGAACCGCACTGAGATAGCGAGCAATAGCGGTTGGATAACCGGAACGAGCTAAATTTTTATGGGAATCTAGGGAGTGTCTTTCGCCTTCAGGTAAAGACGATTTTTCTGGATTGAGAGTAATAGTTTTGATCCAAGCAAAACTATTTTGACCAATCTCCTTGCCATAAATAACTACTTGGTAAATAGTCTCTTTATGATCTAAAGCGAAAATTTTTTGCTGCCCTTGGGAAGATTTGAGGATTTTACCTAATCGAGGTACAAGCTTAGTTGCTTGGGGACAATGATGATCTTCACAAAGTACCAAAAGATTATTCCCCTTCAAACGCACTCGCAAGCGTATACTCAGTGGCTCTTGTTCAGGTTTTTGGAGGGCCTGATACAACCACTGAGAAAAAGAGAGATTACGAGTTTTAGGATGGTTTCGATCTACATCCAACATCACTGTTCACAAATCTGGGATTAGTTAAGAGACTCAAGGTAAAAAGTATTAAAATGCCATATTAAGTAACTTTATAATAGATAAGCAATGCCACCAGAATACAAAAATTCCTCACAAAGTGCAGCTTGGGATCTTTCTAAATTACCAATCAACCCAGAAAATGTCTTGAGTTTTTTGACAATGCCTTTTTTACTCGGTGTTATGGCAGCAGACTCTATTGCTGAATCATTAATAGATTTGGGACAAGCTAGCGAAGAAATTTTTAGAGGTGATCATTTACCATTACTCCATCTTCCCCCATTAAATGAGGAACAAGAAACAGAAAATCACTCTAAATAGTACTCAAATCCTCCATCTTACTAGAATATGAATTCTCCATTCAGTGTTTACTTGTGCTACAAAGTAAACCACTAACCCATACAATCATAAAAGCGCTACCTAAACGCCCTAAGCGTTTTTGATTAAGATCAAAAAACACCAAAATCATCCAGGGGCGCAAATTCAAGTGTTTTTTGCAAGTAGGTTATAGTTTTTTTTAGTGGGGACAGGCAGTTATGAGTTCGCTTCTACAATTTTCTGAGCAGGAAATTCGACTCCCTTCTACGTCTGAACTGTTGTTACGTCGGCGACTCAAGCTAGTAGAAGAGTTGTGGGAATCAGTTCTGCGGTATGAATGTGGTCAGGAATTATTAGATTTGCTGAAGCAGCTACGGTCAATGTGTTCTCCGGAAGGGTTGACCACAGAGTTACCAGAGTCCTCTATACCGAAATTAATCGCTAAGTTAGAGCTTGATGATGCCATTAAAGCAGCCCGTGCTTTCGCTCTTTATTTCCAGTTAATTAATATTGTTGAGCAACACTACGAACAAAAAGATCAACAAATTTCTCGCCAAGTTACCTACAAAGAGCAAAAGCAGAAATATTTACCCAACTCTGGTGATCCAGAAAATGGGACTACAGGAGATTCTTCTGTTGGAGTTAATCGCTTAGAAAAAAGTTGGCAAGATAGTAAAGAAAACCAACTTTTTCAAACAGGTACTTTCCACTGGCTTTTCCCTCACCTCAAAAAGGTGAATATGCCACCTCAAACCATCCAAAGATTACTAGAACAGCTAGATGTACGCTTAGTCTTTACTGCCCACCCCACAGAAATTGTCCGCCACACAATTCGCAAAAAACAGCGCTGTATTTCCGGCATTCTCCAGCAACTTGATCAAGCAGAAGAACGCTTGCAAGCGAAGTTACCCAATAATAGTTCGGCAATGGCCACATCTTGGGAAATTGATGCGGCAACAGAACAAATCATGGAGGAAATTCGCCTCTGGTGGCGAACTGACGAACTGCATCAATTTAAGCCTCAAGTTTTAGATGAGGTAGATTATGCTCTTCATTACTTCGATACAGTTTTATTTGATGTAATCCCAGAGCTTTCAACTAGACTTAAACAAGCCCTAAAGACAGCTTTCCCCAGTTTACGCCCTCCCCAAAACAACTTCTGTTGCTTCGGTTCTTGGGTCGGTTCTGACCGAGATGGTAATCCTTCAGTAACTCCGGAAGTAACTTGGTCAACAGCTTGTTACCAAAGGGATCTGGTTTTGAGTAAGTATATCGAGTCTGTGGAAAAGCTGACTAGTTCTTTAAGCCTATCTTTACATTGGAGCAATGTCTTACCGGAACTACTTGATTCCTTGGAACAAGACCGCTTACATATGCCAGAGATTTATGAACAGTTGGCTATTCGCTATCGTCAAGAACCCTATCGTTTGAAACTAGCTTACATTACCAAACGTCTTAGCAATACCCGTAAGCGCAACAATATTTTAGCCACTAATGATTTATCCCAACAGCAAGGCTTAAAAGATATTGCCCCCCAAAGCTTATATCAATCCGGGGAAGATTTTCTGGCTGAGTTGCAATTAATTCAACGTAACCTTGTTGAAACTGGCTTAAGTTGTCGTGACTTAGACCGTTTAATCTCTCAAGCGGAAATCTATGGCTTTAACTTAGCGCGATTGGATATGCGCCAAGAATCTTCGCGACATTCCGATTCTTTAGAAGAAATTGCTGAATATTTACAAGTTCTGCCCAAGAAATATAACGAACTTTCCGAATCAGAACGCTCAATTTGGTTAACCACAGAACTACAAACTCGCCGTCCCCTTATTCCTGCGGAGATGCCTTTTTCTGAGAGAACCTGCGAAACCATTGAAACTTTCCGGATGTTGCGGACAATGCAACAGGAGTTTGGGGTTAATATTTGCCATACTTACATTATTAGTATGAGCAACGATGTTAGCGATATTCTCGAAGTTTTATTATTAGCCAAAGAATCAGGACTCTACGACCCAGCCACAGGAATAAGTACCATTAGGGTAGTTCCTTTATTTGAAACTGTAGATGACCTTAAACGCGCCCCTGGAGTAATGGAATCGCTGTTTGAGTTGCCTTTATACAATGCTGCTTTAACAGGGGGTTATAGTAGCGACTCTCAACCCCTAGGACTCCAACCTCCTAACCTCCAGGAAGTTATGCTTGGTTATTCCGACAGCAATAAAGACTCAGGATTTCTAAGTAGTAACTGGGAGATTCATAAAGCCCAAAAAGCCCTAGAAAAGATTGCCAAGAAATTTAATATCGCTTTGCGGATTTTTCATGGTCGAGGCGGTTCCGTCGGTAGAGGTGGTGGCCCCGCCTACGAAGCTATTTTAGCTCAACCAAATTCCACCGTTAACGGCCGTATTAAAATTACCGAACAAGGAGAAGTTCTGGCTTCTAAATACTCCTTACCAGATTTAGCCCTTTATCACCTCGAATCTGTTACAACAGCAGTAATTCAAGCTAGCTTATTAGGTAGTGGTTTTGATGATATTGAGCCTTGGAACAAAATTATGGAGGAGTTAGCAGCTAAAGCACGGGCTTCTTACCGCGCCTTAATTTACGAACAGCCAGATTTTATTGACTTTTTCATGTCCGTCACCCCAATCCAAGAAATTAGTCAACTACAAATTAGTTCTCGCCCCGCCCGCCGTAAAAAAGGTAAAAAGGATTTGAGTAGCTTGCGGGCTATTCCTTGGGTCTTTAGTTGGACTCAAAGCCGCTTTCTTCTACCGGCTTGGTATGGTGTTGGTACGGCACTCAAAGAGTTTCTCGACAAAGAACCAGAAGAAAACTTGAAGCTATTACGCTATTTCTATTTTAAATGGCCTTTTTTCAAAATAGCTATTTCTAAAGTAGAAATGACCTTAGCTAAGGTGGATTTGCAAATGGCTAGTCATTATGTTAATGAACTCTCAGCCCCTGAAGATAAGGAACGTTTTGCCAAAGTATCTGACCAAATAACCAATGAATATAATCTTACTCGCGATTTAGTTTTAGTTATTACTGGTCACAAACGTCTTCTCGATAGTGACCCAGGCTTGCAGCGTTCAGTTCAATTACGCAATGGTACTATCGTTCCTCTAGGTTTTTTACAGGTAGCCCTACTCAAGCGGCTACGAGAATATAGTAACCAAGGTGTTTCAGGAACAATCCACTTCCGTTATAGTAAGGAAGAATTGCTGCGAGGGGCTTTGTTAACGATCAACGGTATTGCCGCAGGAATGCGTAACACGGGTTGACTTAAGCTTTATTTATGAACCAAAAACCTTTTTCCAATCTTCTGGATTAGAATAACCTCGCACAGAATTGATTTTGTCTCCAGACATTTGTATCGCATCTACTCCTTGTACTGCATAGGGTTTGCCCTGGAAAAAACCGCTTATTTCCCAGTGCAGATCCACTGCTTCCTGACCATCTGTAGTTAGGGTTAAGATTCGGAAATTGCTACCGGGAACAGAGGCGAAAATCTCTTCAAGGAACTTTTTTGCTTCTTCCGGATTAGCAGCAGAAAAACCTCCTTCATTTTCTTCATATACTCCATCAGCAGTGAAGGTGGAAAGTACCTGGGTTGGCTTTTGTTGATCCCAACCACGGGCATATTTCTGGACAGTTTCATAAACAGATTTGTTGAGAATATTTACTCCATTGCTAGCTTGGGCAGTGTGAGTAAAACCAGGTAAAATTAAAATAGAGATTATTAAGCAGGCGATCGCCAGAATTTTTTTCATTTTGATTGGATTGAGTTAGGTTAGCTAAGAGCATTTTGAGGGAAAAATTAGAATGTGTATCAAACTTGTAAATAAATTTTGGATTTTCTCTTCTTTCCTCTAAAGCTGGGGATAATTTTTGCAAAAACTATTTTTATTCTTAACCTACACACTGGTAACTTCACTAAGTAAGTGATGAAGATCACAGAAAAGCGTGAGCTAAATACCAGATAATTTTTGCCATATCTAGTAACCTCAGTACGTCAAACTAAAATGTCTTCTTTGGTTTTAACTAAATAACTTGGCTGACTACTATGTCTTATTGAAATAAAGCCTAAGCTGATTGATTGACGGTGGTTTTTTAGAGCAATAAAAATTAACTGAATATAAGCATAACGAAATAGAAAAGACATACTATATCTTTGGTTATACTCCGGTAAATATAGGCTTGAAAGCTAATTAACTATTAGGCAATCTAGTCCAATTATGTCCTGAAATCTAGCGGCTTAGTAAGTAAAGGTTAATAGATAAGGTGAAGCAAAAAAACACCATATTTGATGTCTATCAATAGTTATATTATATTCCTAAAATTAAGTACCCAATTAATTATGGTTCAACTTTTTTAGCTTTCGTCAAGGTCTTCTTGGAATTTCATCTAAAAAACAGTTTATAAACATTCATGTCTAGCCTAAAAGAGCAATTCAAAATTCAATTTTGGGGAGTGAGGGGAAGTATTCCTTGCCCAGGGCCGGAGACTGTCCGCTACGGAGGCAATACTCCTTGCCTTGATATGGTAGTAAATGGGAAACATTTGATTTTTGATGGTGGTACGGGTTTACGAGTATTAGGGCAGTCTTTGCTACCCCAGCGCAACCTAGAAGGCTATATGTTCTTTACCCATTCCCATTGGGACCATATTCAGGGTTTTCCTTTCTTTGTTCCTGCCTTTGTACCCGGTAATATGTTCCATATTCATGGTGCAGTTGCCCCCAATGGAGAAACCGTAGAACAGCGGCTTCATAACCAGATGCTGCACCCCAATTTTCCTGTACCTTTGCGAGTGATGCAAGCGAACTTGAAATTTTACGACCTAGAAGTTGGCGACAAAATTAGTATAGGAGATATTGTGGTTGAGAATGGCAGACTCAATCACCCTGGAGAAGCCATCGGCTATCGGGTTACCTGGCAAGGAAAAACCGCAGCTTATGTTAGTGATACAGAACATTTTCCCGAAGGGTTAGATAAAAATGTTCTTCATTTAGCTCATCAAGCAGATGTCTTAATTATTGATGCAACTTACACTGACGAAGAGTACTACAGCGAAAAGTTTAGTAAAGTTGGTTGGGGGCATTCAACTTGGCAAGAGGCCGTCAAAATAGCTAAAGCTGCTGAGGTTAAGCAATTGGTTATTTTCCATCATGATCCTCTTCACAACGATGGTTTTCTGGATGAAGTTGGTAAACAAGCGGCGGCGGAATTTCCTAACACCATTTTGGCTAGGGAGGGTATGTCCATAGAATTAATGGAAGCAGATTTTCCCACAGTCTATCAACCTGAAATGTCAAAAGCAGAGGAACTCGCCACAAAATATGTCAAAATGTAAAGTGTGTGGTTAACATCATCTACAGACCAAGTACTGACACCAACTGCGATCGCCCTCGGTAACTTTGACGGTATCCATCGAGGACATATTCAAGTGGTCAAACCGGTTTTGGCTTCAGATTTCCATGGCAAAGCTATTCCTACCGTTGTTAGTTTTGATCCTCATCCTAGAGAGTTCTTTTCTGGCCAAAGCCACAAACTTTTAACTCCAGGGGAGGAAAGGGTACTGCAACTAGAAAATTTAGGGGTGCAGCAGTTAGTTTTATTGCCTTTCGACCATAAGTTGGCTGCTTTAACTCCTCAAGAATTTATTACAGAAATCTTAGTTAAAAGACTGCAAGTTACTTATATAAGTGTAGGAAAAGACTTTCACTTTGGTCGCAATAGAAAGGGAACCACAGCAGATTTAAAGGCGATCACTACACCTTTGGGTATTCAAGTGGGGATTGCTTCGTTACAAAATTGTACTGGAGATGGATATAGTGAGCAACCGATACGTATCAGCAGTTCTCTTATTCGTCAAGCTTTAAGGGAGGGTAAAATTCCTCAAGCCAACTACTTACTGGGTCGTCCTTATACTCTGATTGGCAAGGTAGTTGTCGGACAAAAATTAGGCAGAAGTATTGGTTTTCCTACTGCTAATCTCCAACTACCAGAAAACAAGTTTTTGCCGCGCCAAGGAGTGTACAGCGTCCAGGTAACCCTTGCTGATCACTTTTCTATGCCTGGAGTGATGAATTTAGGCTGTCGTCCCACGGTGGATGGTAAGTCCACAGCTATAGAAGTATATTTATTGGATTGGTCAGGGGATTTATATGGCCAGACCTTAACTGTTAACTTGAAACGGTTTTTGCGTCCCGAACAAAAATTTTCTTCCTTAGATGCCTTGAAACAACAAATCGCTTCGGACTGCGAGGCAGTTAGGATAGAGAGTTAATCTCATTAAATATTAAGCATTTATCGTTTCATGACTAAAAAAGTAATTGTCACTAATAAAGCACCGGCCCCGGTGGGACCTTATAACCAGGCGATCATAGCTACAGGTAAAATGGTCTTTGTTGCCGGCCAAATTCCTTTACATCCAGAAAGTGGCGAGATTATTGGTATAGGAGATATTGCTGTACAAACTAAACAGGTAATGGCTAATTTACAAGCTATACTTCAAGCCGCGACAGCAAACTGGGAAGATGTGGTAAAAACAACAGTTTATCTCTCAGACTTAGAGAATTTTACCGCCATGAACCAAGTTTACGCTCAATATTTTCAAGATTCCACTGCCCCAGCTAGGGCGACAGTTGAAGTCGCACGCCTACCGAAAGATGTGTTAGTAGAAATAGATTGTATTGCGGTAGCAAGTGATTAAAAACACTCTGATCAATGAAACGCCCCTGAAGTCTAGGATCTTGGCAACTAGCAACTAGCAACTAGCAACTAGCAACTAGCACTTTTATTAACAAATGTAACAATAATGCTGGCATAACGTCTTACCATCTTGACAGCCTTAGAAAAACCTCTTATTCTGTATTCCTATACCCGCTGGGTAGAACGATTGAGAGCGATATGCCAGATAAGCAAAAAGTAACACTATATCTTCCCCCAGGACTCCACCGTCAGCTCAAAATTAGAGCGGCTGTTGATATTGACTCCATGTCATCAATGGTGGAAAAGGCAATCGTCTTCTATTTAGAACATCCCCAAGTAGTTGAAGAGGTTGAAGCCTTTAGTGGCAAAACCCATCAAATTCACGCTTGTCCTGAATGTAGCAGCTCTTTGGTGATGCGAGATGGAAAGATGGTTTCTTTGAACAATCAGCCTGGAGTCATGGCTGAGGAAAGCCCGGTAGAAAAAGTACAAGAACAAGTTGCTTGTAGTACTGATTCTCAGGGAGAGGAAGAACTGGTTCCTTGCTAAGGAGGGTTGGGGCTTACCAGCCTCATAAGTACAGTGGTTGCACCGTGTAAATTTCTAGGTCGATGGTTATGCAAGAAGAGCTAAATATCTTAATTCAAGCTCAATATCCCCTCATCTATCTCGTCACTCCTGAAGAGGAGCGAGCTGAGCAAGCTATCAATAAAATTGCTCAGATGAGAACTCAACATCGGCGCGTCTTTATCTGGACGGTCACTCACGGTATTGTTGAGTATGGTCAACCCCGTCACGTTACCCAACACAATACTGTTTCTCCAGAAGCAGCAGTGGAATGGGTAGTTAGGCAAAAAGAACCAGGAATCTTTATTTTCAAAGACCTGCATCCTTTTATTGACGCTCCTGCAACAACCCGATGGCTGCGAGATGCGATCGCTAGTTTTAAAGGGACAGAAAAAATCATTATTCTCATGTCTCCTGTACAGGAGATCCCTATTGAACTAGAAAAGGAAGTAGTTGTTCTTGATTATCCCTTACCGGATTTGAGTGAACTTAATCAAGTCCTGAATCAACAGCTAGAGAAAACCAAGAACCGTCGTACTACAACAGAAGTAAGAGAAAAGCTACTCAAAGCAGCCCTAGGACTAACACGAGATGAAGCGGAAAAAGTTTACCGTAAAGCTTGTGTCACAGCCGGAAAACTCACTGAAGAAGAAGTAGAAGTCATTCTCTCTGAGAAGAAGCAAATCATCCGACGTAATGGCATCTTGGAATATATGGAAGAAGATGAAACCATTGATTCTGTGGGCGGCTTAGAAGAGTTAAAGAAGTGGCTTAAACAGCGCTCCAATGCTTTTACAGAAAGAGCAAGGGAGTACGGTTTGCCTCAGCCCAAAGGAATGCTAATTCTTGGCGTACCAGGTTGTGGTAAATCCCTCATTGCTAAAACCACCTCTCGTCTTTGGGGTTTGCCTCTGTTACGATTAGATATGGGACGCGTCTACGACGGTTCAATGGTAGGACGTTCTGAAGCTAACTTACGCAACGCCCTCAAAACAGCCGAATCTATTTCTCCAGCAATTCTCTTTATTGATGAGCTAGATAAATCCTTTGCTGGTGGTACAGGTTCTTCAGACTCTGATGGTGGTACATCTAGTCGCATTTTTGGTTCCTTCCTTACTTGGATGCAAGAAAAAACATCTCCTGTGTTTGTGATGGCAACAGCGAACCGTATTGAACGCTTACCAGGAGAATTTCTACGCAAGGGGCGTTTTGATGAAATTTTCTTCGTCGATTTACCTAACGCAGAAGAGCGTATTGCCATATTTAAAATTCACCTCAGCAAACGTCGCCGAGAGATCAACCGTTTCGACCTCGAACAATTAGCTAAGGTTTCTGAAGGTTTTTCCGGAGCAGAAATAGAACAAGGGCTAATAGCTGCGATGTATGAAGCGTTCGCCCAAGATCGCGAATTCACCCAGCTAGATATCATCGCTACGATTAAAGCAACCTTACCTCTGTCTCGGACAATGACTGAGCAGGTTACCGCCTTAAGAGATTGGGCTAGACAAAGAGCGCGACCTGCAGCAGCCTCCGTAGCTGAATACCAGCGTATGGAGTTCTAAAAGGCTTTCTCCTGCTTCCCAACAGGAGCGAAGGCTAGCGAGTTTTCCGCTAGCAGTTTAAAAAAAGACCGCCCCTTAAATCAAAGTTAGGCGGCATCCATAAAACCCTAACATCGTCGTTTAATTCCCTTTAGGAGGAAATCCCATGTCCCACTTTAGCACTCTGCGTACCAAAATTACTGAAGCTGAAATTCTTAAGACTTCTTTGCGTGATTTAGGTATCAGCACTAAGACCGAAGCTGATGTTCGTGGCTACAATGGTCAGCGCCTTCGCGCTGACATCGTTGCAGTTCTCGAAGGCGAGTATGATCTTGGTTGGTCCCGTAATAGCGATGGCACCTTCGATTTAATCGCGGATCTCTGGGGTGTTGCGAAAAAGCACAACCAAACCGAATTGATCAACTCCATCAATCAAAAGTATGCTGTTAACAAAACTTTAAATGAAGTTAAGCAGCGCGGTCTACAAAACGCTAACGTTAAGTTGGTTGTTCAAAAATAGAACTTGAAGTGCGTTCCCAAGTTGACGGGTTGATCCAATTTTGTGGTTAACCCTTTTTTCTTGATTGGTAATCAAAGAAGCCCAGATAGCCATAAGCTACACTGGGCTTCGTTTTTTTTGACAAGGCTCTAAAGCAAGAAGATTTTGTGACAAAGATAGATTAAAATGAAATAGGTTTACGTAACTTAACCAACTGTATTAAGTTACGTGAATTTAACTTGCAAAATCTATTCAGACAAGATTTTAACTATGCCATTTACTCTTGACTCAGCCCGTGGAATTTTTCCTAGCACTTTATCTGCTGATGCAGTGCCAGCAACAATTGCTAGGTTTGAACAACTCAGTGCTGAAGACCAACTTGCCTTAATCTGGTTTGCTTACTTAGAAATGGGTAAAACTATTACTATTGCTGCTCCTGGTTCAGCTAGTATGCAGTTTGCAGAGGGAACCATCAGCAAAATTAAGCAAATGAGCTTCCAAGAGCAAAGTCAGGCAATGTGTGACTTGGCAAACCATGAGGATACAGAAATTTGCCGTACCTATGGTAGTTGGTCACCGAATATTAAGTTAGGCTTTTGGTATCGTTTAGGGGAGTTAATGGAAAAGGGAGTTGTTGCTCCAATTCCAGAAGGCTATCAACTCTCTGCTAATGCTAAAGCTATATTAGAAGCAATTAAAGGATTAGAATCAGGACAACAAATCACAGTTCTACGCAACTCTGTAGTTAATATGGGCTATTCAAGTAGTTCAGATAGTACTAGGGTTTCTGAGCCAGTTGCCCCTCCTCAAGATATAGCTAAGCGTACTAAGGTTACTATTGAAGGTGTTACTAACTCTACTGTTTTAGAGTATATGAACAGCCTTAACGCTAATGACTTTGAAGCGTTGATTGAACTATTTGCTCCTGATGGTGCGCTGCAACCTCCCTTCCGTAAACCAATCATTGGTAAGGATGCTGTATTACGATTTTTTAAGGAAGAATGCCAAAACTTGAAACTCAATCCAGAACGGGGAGTTTCTGAACCAGCAGAGGACGGTTATACTCAAACGAAGGTGACAGGTAAGGTAGAAACTCCTTGGTTTGGTGTTGGTGTAGGTATGAATATTGCTTGGAGATTTTTGCTCAATGACCAAGGTAAGATTTTCTTTGTTGCCATTGATTTGTTAGCTTCCCCTAAAGAACTGTTAAATTTGGCACGTTAGAGAGATTAAGTTACTTGTTAATGACAAATTCTCATTATGAGCGCTCGGCTTAATTTAACTTTACTTAAGATACAAGGAGCGCTCATTTTTTTGAGCTTATACCGAATCTATTTTCATCGGGTCGCTCAATACTAGGGAGTGAAGTTTGAGAACTTTATTCCCTCGGTTTTATGACAGTTGGGGTGCAGGATAACGTTAATTTAATATGACTATATAGAATTGAATTTTGACAATGCAAGTGAATGAAATTAGTTGGTCTGAGAAGGAACAGGAAATAGCTAAAGAAGCATTTAATAAAGCTTATGAGCGAGAAACTTCTGCTTTAATTAATGAAGTTCGTAGTCAAGCAAGTAGGCTTGTAGAGCTTGATGATTTGTGGAAACTACATGACTTCTTGAGTGCAAGAAGGCATTATCTAGATGGTAAGTATGACTATAGCTGTTCAGAGCTTATCTTTACTTTTGCTAGCTTAGTTAAGGAAGGATGGTTGCAACTTGAAGAACTTCAAGGTTTAGAGAATAACAAGCTTAGTAAGGTAGCTGCCCTTATGCGAATATGAAATAGCGAAGAAGATAAACTGCGATTACAAGACCTGTTTACTAATGGAAGGAAATTTAATTGAAGTTCGTAATGCTACTATTGATGATGTAGCCTTGATTTTTGATTTTATCTGGATAAAATCAGCTTTTGATCGCAGTGTTGGAGCTTTTCGTGGTGTGCTTCAAACTTCTGAAGAAAAAATAGTTCAAACGATGTTTGGAGCTTTACCTTTTGCTTATGTTGTATTTGCAGAAAGCGCAAATAGTACAGTAGGGTTTGCTTTATATTACTTCAGATATTCATCTTTTGCTGGTCAACCCATTCTTTGGTTAGATGATTTGTATGTAGATGAACAGATGAGGAATAAAGGAGCAGGCTTGGTATTGATGAATCACTTGGCTCAAGTTTTCAGAGCAAATAATTGTAGTCATCTTGCTTGGACTGCTGATGCTAGAAATACTCGCGGACTTAATTTTTATTCTCGCTTAGGAGCAGAAGTTATTAAGCAAGAAGTTAATAGTTGTTTATTAATCTGGAAACCTGACCAAGTTTAATTAATAAAATATTGACCCTAAACTAACTTGATTTGACTAAGTGAGTTTGAATTTCTTGCCAATCAACTTTGCTCAAAGCCGGATTGTTTTCGTCAACAACTGTACCAGATACCCAGCTTATTTCTGGGTAATACTGGGAAAGCCTATCTGCGTTTACATCTGCTTTTACTTCGACAGCAATACCCTCTTCAAAGTGAAGCTGATTAATTTTATAACGACCTTGAATAGTTGGTTGAGTTGTCTCTACAAGTTGAGGATAATGGGGTACTCTGTCAATATTTTTTTCTTGTTGATAATTGCCCCAAGCTATGAGTAAATTTGCCTTTTGTTTTATGTCCATTTCTTTCTATCCTGAATTTATTATCTATAAAAAACCTAACAGAGTTATTTTTAAAACACACCCGTAGAATCGGGGTTTTCAATTGGTGTTTTTTGTTTGTTTTTCTATAAATAAATCGAGGAATACACTTAAAATATCCCTATTTGAAGCTAAAAAGTAATAAATACCTATCAGCTTAACCAACTGAACATTGAATATTTTATTGACTCAGTTTATTTAAAAACTTTCTTGTATGAATAAGTATGATTTATATATTCTTTTCCTATGTTTCACACTTTTAAAGCGATAAAAACAACTTTCACATTGCTACCTGGAACCGAAAAACTGAAAAAGATGAAGAAAATCCTCCTCTTAAGGGTGTCAAGAGAAGGATATGGGGGGGTGATTTGGTTCTACCAGAAAGTCTCCTTGCTGTCAGATGAACTAACAGATCAATTTGAACCTCTATATTTAGTATGCTCCTGCTATGTTTGCGATTACGTTTTCGCAAGGGGTTGTTTTGTATAAGTTTATTTTCTCAAGTATTTTTAATAACAAAATGGCAGAAAAGTAGCTTAAGTGTCTTCTTCTTGCTCTAAATAATTTTAGAAGATTAATTTTGTTTAAGCTAGTTTGGTTATTTAAGTGAAAACTTTGTCATCTTGGCAAAGATTGTTTCCAGGAAAAATATCTAAAATCACTCTCTGTAAATATAGAGTAAGTAAAGTTATTTGGTTAAGTAGTTGAAAACTTCTAAATGAGTAGATACGAGTATAGTTATAGTCCCTTAAGTACTGGCGTATTTTTATTTTTTCGTCGAAAAAACTTTATCTTTAGAAACTTTAATAATTTACTCATCAATAAATTAAACTAAAAGAGGATGCAGGAAATAATATTAGTATAAAACTCTACCTATTTATTTACTAAATCTGTAAAGATAGAGTTACCGCAGGTACTATTTATACCAGGCAATATTTAATATGATAGGTGAATTGTTAGCTGGGCATTATAGAGTTTTACAAGCCCTCGGTTCTGGGGGTTTTGGCAAAACTTATATTGTTGAAGATACTCACCGACCGAGTAATCCTAAATGTGTACTTAAACATCTCAAACCTGTTAGTAATGATCTTCAGATTTTAGAAACTGCTAGAAAGTTGTTTCATAAGGAAGCAGAGATATTAGAGAAGCTGGGAGAATACCATCATATACCTCGACTTCTAGCTTATTTTGAAGAAGATCAAGAATTTTATTTAGCCCAAGAATATATTGAAGGACAGACCCTGAGTGAAGAATTAGTATTAGGACAGCAGTGGTCGGAGAGTGAAGTAATTGAGTTATTGCAAGAAGTCTTACAAATCTTAGTTTTTATCCACGGTCAATCAGTTATTCATCGAGACGTTAAACCAGACAACCTGATTCGCCGGGCTTCTAACCGTAAGTTGGTTCTCATCGATTTTGGTGCGATTAAACAAATACGCAACCCTAATGCTTTAGAAGCAGGTTCAGTGAGTGTTTCAGTTACCGTAGGGACTCCCGGTTATATGTCCACTGAACAAGGACGAGGTAGTCCCCGTCCTAACAGCGATATTTATTCTTTAGGTACTATCGGTATTCAAGCCCTGACAGGAATTCATCCCTACCAACTACCAGAAGACCCTAACACCGGGGAATTACTCTGGCGGGAAATACCGGTGAGTGCTGGTTTAGCTGCGGTACTAACTAAGATGGTACGCTATCACTTCAAAGACCGCTATGAAACAGCATTAGAGGCATTACAGGCGGTACAGCAATTGGCCAGCCCCCATAATATGCCCACAGTGCAAATAGCGAAGGATTATATAGCTTCTCCTTCTGTACCAATTGCTGCTGTTGATGAGTCTAAGAACAATAACTATATAAGAGAGTTAACTCTCAACTGGTTAGAGGCAGGAGAAGAAAATAAACAGGTTATTCGAGAAGGGCAACCGAGCAAGAATTCTGGTACTTTTCGCTTAGGGCGTAATCCTGGTTTATGCGATTTGGTTTTGGCCGATGCCACAGTTTCAGGACTCCACGCAGAAATCTTTTTTCAGCCTCAGCAAGATAGTTTTTTTATCCGTTCCTTAAGAGAAAGCAATCCTTTAATAGTTAATGGTCAATCTTTACCTGTGGGAGAATTGCCTCTTAATAAAGGGAGTAATTTTCAGTTGGGGGAGGTGAATTTCCAGATCACAGAGATTACCCTCAAGCAGTTAGACACCCTTCAAGAAGAACAATCTCTGCAACCACCCCCAATTACACCCCACCATACCGTAGCAACAACCTTAACACCCCCCCCGAAAACTCCAGTTAAGGAAGATAAAACTATTGCTATTTCTTCTCCTTCTCCTTCACCCTCAATTACTCAAATTCCTACAACTGAATCCTCTCGAAGAAAGCTCTTGCTTTGGGGAACAACTGGTTTGGGGGTAGCTGGGATCGCAGTAGTTGGAAGTATTTGGGGGGGGAATTTAATCTCTAGTAACCAACCAAGTCAGTCTATTTCCCAGCCTCAAGAAACTGTAGCCCTCCAGACTGAGGAGGAAAGAAACTCATCACCAATATCAATTACCCCAGAGAATTGCCGAGTGATTTCTCCGACAAAAGGAAATATTGCGAGGGTTTTTGACCAACCTTCTAGGGAAGCAGATACAGGAAAGACCCTTGATGAAGGTACAGAGGTTGCCTTGGTAGAAACTCAAAAGGCTTTTATCAAAATTGAGATGGTTGATGGTAGCCAAGGTTGGGTTTTTAATGATCAGGTGAAAAAATGTAAGCCAAAATAAGAAAAAGTCAATATCTGTTTGCAAAACTTAAAACATAAGTTACAATAGTTCACATAAGAGAAAAATAAAGATAAACGTTAGGAACAAAATTAATGCTAACTATTTTAATTGCACTATCTACCATCGGTTGGGTTGCTGCTGCGTTACTAGGAACCCAAGCCTACTTTAGAGGAGAACAGTCTAAGCCCATCCATAACCGTAACTGGAACTCTAATGGTTTTGAACAATTGTCAAAATCCATCACCGGGCAAGAAGTAAATTATGCTGTTCGTGTCCCCGTCTACAGCTTGGATGCTTACAGCAGCAAAAACCTATCTAGCTAGAATGGCACCTCAATTTAATAGCTAAGCTTCTACCGCCTCCTGGGAACGATACCGAAACCCAGCTTTCTTGAGGCGGTTTATAGCTTCTCCTAAGCGATCGCAATCAGCAATTAAACTAACTCTGACATAGCCTTCTCCCCCCTCACCAAAGGCGTTGCCAGGAGTAACAACTACCCCAGTGTTTTGCAAAACTTTCAAAGCAAAATCAGTGGAACTAATGCCGACAGGACTTTTGATCCAAAGGTACATAGTTGCCTTAGATTGGGGAATTTGCCAACCTAACTCTCCTAAACCTTTAATCACAAAATCCCGCCGAGTGCTGTAACGTTCTTGTACTCGCTTAATATAAATATCAGGCAATTGTAAAGCAGTTTCTGCTGCAGTTTGGATCGCGGCGAAGATACCGTAATCTAAATTGGTTTTGAGGGTACGTAACCCTTGAATGATTTGGTTATTTCCTACGACAAAACCAACCCGCCAACCTGCCATGTTGTAAGTTTTTGAGAGGGTATGAAACTCCACACCAATATCTTTGCCCCAGGAATTTCTAACAAGCTGGTAGGTTGATAGCCATCAAATGCCAATTCAGCGTAACAAAGATCGTGAACTAAGAGAATTTCGTAGCGACGGGCAAAAGCAACTATCTCTTCAAAAAACTCCCTCGGTGCAGTGGCGGTGGTAGGGTTACTAGGATAGTTGAAGTAGAGAATTTTGGCTTCTTCAGCGACAGAATCAGGAATAGCAGATAAATCAATTAACCAATCATTTTCTTCTTTTAAAATGAGTTGGTGTAACCGCCCTCCAGCAATTAAAGGGCCACGAAAATGGGCAGGATAAGCCGGACTAGGAACTAAAACCAAGTCTCCTGGATTGATGTAGGCAAGGGCAAGATGAGTTAATCCTTCTTTTGAACCCAATAAAGGCAAGGCTTCTCCATCAGGATCGAGGTTCACATCATAGCAACGCTTATACCAAGAAGTGATAGCTTGGCGGAAACTGGCCGTACCTTCAAAAGGAGGATAGCCATGATTACTTGGTATTTGTAAAGCGGCGATCGCAGCATCAATAACTGGCTGAGGGGCAGCACCATCGGGGTTGCCCATACCTAAATCTATTAAATCTAAACCTTGTTCTCTGGCGCGGGCTTTTAATTCATCGAGACGGGCGAAAACATAAGGTGGTAAGGCAGCAACACGTTTAGCGGGGGTAATCCAATTTAAACTCATGGTAATTGTGGTAGCAAAAACAAGGGGAAGCCATAAGAGATTATTTTCTCACCCAGAGGGAAAAGTTGCTAATGGCTAATGGTTGATAGGTGATAGTTGAGAGCAAACAACTTTTGGTTTAAGCTGATGCTCAATTATTGCTGCTATACCTAAAAAGCCTCTCTGTTCACCATAAACTCGATAAAATTCTTGGGAATTTACTTTGTCCCCCGGTTCTAGTTCTAGACTAATCCTTTGTCCCTGACACCAACGCTGGGCTTTTTCTGTTGATAAGGTTACTTGAGGTAAATGTTGAAGTGCTAAATCTGGAGGAATTAATTGTTGATTTTCGGCTTCTAATTCCTCAAAAGTTACGCTTTGTGCTAATTGCAAACCGCAACTTTCTGTTCGCACTAAATTAGCTAAAGTGCCACCGACTTGCAGCAAATTTCCTAAATCTCTAGCGATCGCCCTGATATAAGTCCCTGGGCCACAGGCGATCGCTACTTCTAATTCTGGCTTTTCTCCTGGCTGCCAAGCTAAAACTTGAATTTTGTTAATCTCAACTATTCTCGGCTCAATTTCTACCTTCTCACCCTTTCTAGCTAGCTCATAGAGCTTTTTGCCTTGACGCTTAATGGCACTATAGGCAGGGGGAATTTGAGAGATTTCTCCTCTGAATTTTTCTAGGGCAACTTCAACGGTTGCTAAGGTTAAATAGGCAGCAGAATGGGTGGCAATAACTTCTCCTTCAAGGTCATCAGTGTCTGTCTGCAAACCGAAGCATATTTTTGCTTGATAAGCTTTTTCTGGGGGCAAAAATGGCAACAGCCGAGTTGCTTTACCTACGGCAATGGGCAACACCCCCATAGCAGCAGGATCAAGGGTTCCGCCATGGCCAACTTTCTTGGTGTGCAACAGTCGCCGCACCTTAGCAACACAGTCATGAGAGGTGAAGCCAGCAGGCTTATTTAAGTTTAAGAAACCTTGCATTTCAGTCATGACTTTCTTCCTAATAACCAATAGGAAATCATCTCTCCCCTACCCCGAAGATGAATTTTGCCTCGTTTTTCCAAGTGATATTTAGCTTGCAAATGTTGGTAAGTTTCTTTGCTGACTTGGATACGACCCTTTTTCCCTTGTGCTTCTAAGCGACTTGCGACATTAACCGCATCTCCCCAAAGATCAAAAACAAACTTCTTTGTACCAATAACTCCTCCAATCACAGGGCCAGTATTGATACCAATACGTAACTGGAAAGGTTTGCCATCGTCATGTTTAAAGTTAGCGATCGCCTGTTGCATATCTAGGGCCATTGCTGCTACTGATTCAGCATGATCTTCTCGAAATGTAGGTACACCGCCCACTACCATATACTCATCGCCGATAGTTTTGATTTTCTCCAAACTATATTTCTCGCAGAGACGATCAAAAATAGAAAAGATTTGATTCAGCAAATCGACTAACTCTGTAGGATGTTTTTTGGCAGCTAAGCTAGTAAAGTTAACTAAATCAGCAAACATAATTGTTGCGGTTGCAAAACGTTCAGCAATAGGTTGTTGACTTTGTTTAAGGCGAGTGGCGATCGCTGCGGGTAAAACATTTAGTAGCAAGCGTTCAGATTTTTCTTGTTCTAAGCGAAGTTTAGCTTCAAAACGTTTGCGTTCGGTGATATCTTGAACAGAACCTTGATAACATAGTAAGTTACCTTGGCCTTGGTTATCAAAGATACTATGAACACTCTCAGAAATCCAGATAATTTTGCCATCTTGACGGCGAACTTGAGACTCAAAACCAGATACTTGCCCCTGTTGCTGCATTAAGGTAATAAATTCTAAGCGCCGTTGAGGATGAATATAAATTTGTTGAGCAATATTCTCTACATTAGCAACTAATGCTTGAGGAGATTCATAGCCATAAATCCTGGCTAGGGCAGGATTGACACTAATATATTTGCCTTCAGGAGTGGTTTGGAAAATACCTTCGATCGCGTTATCAAAAATGCGCCGATATTTAACCTCTGCTTGTTGCATTGCTTCTTGATTACGCTTACGTTCAGTTATATTCCTCGCAATCCAAATAACTGTATTTTCTGAAAGGGGAGAAACCTTGGCAGAGAAATATATTTCTTGTTCTTCAATAACTTGGCAATATTCTACAGAGACAGTTTGCTTAGTATCCAAAGCTTGTTGAATGTAGCGTAACTTAATTTCAGCGTGCTGTGGTGATAAAACTTCCAACACATTTTTATTTAAAACCTTGTCCGCAGACTTACTAAGGAAGCCAGGATTAGTGGGGGCAACTTTGCGATAATATCCTTGGCGATCGAAAACAAAGATTAAATCTGTCGTTGCCCCAAACAGAGTCCGTAATTCCGCTTCTGTGCGTTCCTGTTCAGCAATTCTTGTTTGCAATTCTAGGGTAGTTGCTTCTAATTGACGAGATTGTTGTTCTAATTGCCAGCTATATTGTATTTCTTGGGTTAAGTCTGAGAGCATATCAATAACTACTTCTGAGGCAGTAGAATTGACTTCTTCTAGTCCTAACCAAGGTAAGGGTTTAATTAGGTTTTTGCTGGTATAAACAATCTCAAATTGTCCTGTAGGTAAGATTTTGCCGATGCGACAGTTTTTCCAAACATGATGGTTCGCTTCAACTTTCATTAACCCTCCAGGGGCAGCAAAATTTTGTCCATAAGCAGCTACTCTTATCTCTTCTGTCTTAAAAGATTGCGCTAATTCTACAGCTTGTCGCCATAGATAGACTTGGCTATAAGCAGCTTCGATAGGATCACTGGTTACTGAAGTTTTATCTTGCCAGCGTCGGAAGCTTTGCACAAAAGTTTTATTGCTAGGAGTATCAAGACTTTGAAAGTATGTCCAACAAGCATAATGTCCTGCGGCTACAGCACCAATTTCTTGCAGTTCAGCTTCGGCAACGCTAACGGCCATAATTGGTATTGCTGTTGCTTCAATTCCTGCTTGATGATATTGCTGATAAAAGGCGATGTTGCTAGTACCATTGAGGCTATTAAAAACAACATCGGGCTGAATGTTTTTGATTTCTTGAATAGTTGCCTCAAAATCTTGGCTACCCAAAGGTACATATTTAGTACCGCAAACATAACCACCTTTTTGTTTCAGTTGGGCTTCAATAATTCGATTAACGGCGCGAGGAAAAACGTAGTCAGAACCGATTGAATAGAAACGCTTTTTCTGATTTTGTAGCAACCAGTTAACTGTAGGTTGAACTTGTTGATTAGCGCAAGAGCCGGTATAAAAAATATTAGGAGAAGTTTCTAAACCTTCATACTGGAGAGGATACCAAAGTAAGGAATTTAGTTCTTCAAATATCGGTTTTACAGCTTTGCGAGTAACAGAAGTCCAACAACCGAAGACCGTGACTACCTGATCTTCGAGGAGCAACTTTCTCGCTTTGTGGGCAAACACTTCCGGGTCGGAAGCCCCATCTTCTATAACTGGCTCAATTTGTCTACCTAATACTCCCCCAGTAGCATTGATCTCGGCGATCGCCATTAATTCAGCTTCAATCAACGGGACTTCACTGATGGCCATTGTGCCGCATTGAGAATGCAAAATGCCAACTCGCACCGTTTGCGCTTCAATATTTTCGGAGATAGGTACTGTTGGCATCTCAAGGCATCCTTGGACT
This sequence comes from uncultured cyanobacterium, assembly GCA_963793425.1. Classification (GTDB taxonomy): domain Bacteria; phylum Cyanobacteriota; class Cyanobacteriia; order Cyanobacteriales; family CAWCAG01; genus CAWCAG01. Next base: position 1,107,115 of record CAWCAG010000007.1, read on the forward strand.
ATAACTAGTATTTTCAGGTTATGTCCCTAAGGACATTTTATTCTGTCTGTTTTTATACTGTAAAATTAGTTACCGTTTTTTGCTAATGGCTAATGGCTAATGGCTAGTTGCTAATAGTGACAGGTTTGCGTTCTTAACTTCATTCAAAGTTAGTTTGGCAGGTGTGAATTTTAGAAATGCTGAATAGAACGCAAACTAGTATCTGCTTCAATTCTATTTTTGCAAAATTACTATGCCGGGAGGCGGACTTGAACCGCCGACACGAGGATTTTCAGTCCTCTGCTCTACCACCTGAGCTATCCTGGCTCGCTTTTTATAGCGCTTAATTAAGGTAACAGAATTTCATTACTCTTGGCAAGGTTTGAGCCTAAGTTGAGAGAAAGTTTTTTCTTGCAAAGGTAAAAGCTATAAAAGTAAGCAATTACTTACACCTCTGAAGGTAAGATTAAAGCTGCGATCTTATCAGAGGAAAGATCGCTTGCCAAAACCATTCAAACGTCCATAATGAGGATTAGTAAATATCTCAAAGACTTTCCTAAAAGCGTGGCGATCGCAGCGGGAATTTTCTTTGCTTTAACCACCGCTTTTTTGTTACATCGCTACTATAGCGGCTATTTTAACTATACAAATTACGACCAAAGCATTTTTACCCAACTATTCTGGAATGGAACTCACGGTAAGATGTTCCAAAGTTCTCTTTCTTCTTCTCTGTCTGCGGCGGTAGAACTGGATGGGGAATTACCAAAAGTATTTTACTACCGCCTTGGTCAGCATTTCACCCCGGCTTTATTAGTTTGGTTGCCTCTTTACTTCCTCTATCCTTCTGCTGCCACTTTGATGGTGTTGCAAGCTGCAATTATGACAGCCGGGGGAATTGTGCTTTATTTTTTGGCACGCCATTATTTAGATGAGCAGAAATCTATTTTTATTGCCCTCAGCTTTTACTGTGCCAACGCTGTGATTGGCCCTACCCTAGCTAATTTTAGCGACTTTTGCCAAATTCCCTTATATGTATTTAGCCTCTTACTTGCCTTAGAAAAACGCTACTGGTGGCTATTTGTCGGTTTATCAGCTTTACTCCTCAGCGTTAGGGAAGACTCCGGCATCATTTTATTTAGTTTTGGCTTTTACTTCCTCCTCAGCAGGCGCTACCCCAAAATTGGTTTAGCACTTTGTATCTTTAGTTTTGGCTATATTTTGCTTGTCACCAACGTGATTATGCCTAGCTTTTCTGAAGATATTTCCCGTCGCTTTATGATGGAACAGTTCGCTGGTTATGTGGATGGGGAAGAAGCTTCAACTTTAGAAGTTATTGGCGGCATACTTAGTAAGCCGCAATTATTATTCCAAGAACTTTTTAGTCCTTTGCCTCAACTACTGCGCTATCTTAGTGGGCATTGGCTTCCGTTGGCATATATCCCCGCAATTTCCCCCGCCGCTTGGTTAACCACAGCTTTCCCTCTACTTACCCTGCTGCTACGGCAAGATATGTGGGCTTTTTCTATTAATATGCGCTTCGTTTTAGCAGTAGTACCAGGAATATTTTACGGCGCAATTATCTGGTGGTCAAACCATCCTGGGGCATTAAAACTCAGATTTCGCCGCATTTGGATTTTGTGCCTGAGTTTGTCTTTATTTTTTACATTTACCTCAAATCCTCATCGGGCTTGGTCTTTTATTATTCCTGATTCTGTTGATCCTTTGGTTTATGTCTCACTACCCCAGCAATGGCGACATATGGGGCATTTAAACTCCTTACAAAAGCAGATCCCACCAGATGCAAGCGTTGCAGCCACAACCCAGATTTTGCCCCACTTAGCCACTCGTCGTCAACTCCTTCCTTTTCCCCGGTTACAACTAATTAATGATGCCAAAGAAACTGTCGATGTTGATTATGGAATCGCAGATTTATGGCAATTTCAACAATACCAAGCTGCTTTTGATGATAATCGTTTGAAACTCCAAGAATTAGTACCCATTATTGAGCAAATTTTGGTAGAAGGTAACTACGGTTTGATTGGTTATGAAGATGGAGTTATTTTGTTGCAAAAGGGCGTAAGTTCTGAGGTTGAAGCTTTGGCCGGTTGGCAGGGCTTTTTACAAGATTTGGCAGGTTAAAGTTTTTGCGAATCATCTCCTCTCCTCAAAGATAAGTAATTGAGCAAAATTAACAGGAAAGGGGTAAGAAATATTCCTTTTGTGTTATAATAATCTCGTCAGATAAAAATCAATTTCAAGTTAAAAAACAAATATTTTTCGGAGCGGGGTTGGGAGCTTTCCTTAAATAGACATGGACGGTAAACGTTTAACCTGGAAACTTTTTCTAATCAGGATTGCTTGAGCAGGACTTACGCACTTAGCGCCTGTTCCCATTTGATTATATATCTCAACGCGGAACCAGAACTTTAGCGCGATCGCCTGGAGAATCTTCAAAAATTGCTCCCCTTTGAATTAAATCACGCTTGATTGTTTCTGAAATTCCTTGATTATCACCAAATTTGGCTTCATGAACGTTCGCCCCACTGAGATCAGCACCAATTAAATTAGCTTCTGTTAAGTTAGCTCCCATCTTCCTATTAAAAAAGCGGCCCGATTATCAGGCAGCTTAACAGTGTTTCTACTTATTCTACATTGACTTTTCTGTTCGTTAACAATGCTCTGAGCCATTTCTTGATATCGCTCTAATTTGCTATCCATTTGAGCTTTATTTTTATGATCCTCTCAAGCTGCTGGAAAAACCTGAACCCATTCCTTAACCTCATATTCTGTCCAAATACCATTTTGCCAGTAAGGATCTCCTTCCACTAACTTACGTACCGTCGCTTCATCCTCTGCTTCATAAATGCCAAAAACTTTCGTTGTATCTTTGGTGGGGCCGAGGGTAAGTAAGACACCGCTTTCATGTTGAGCTTTGATGCCCTCAAGATGTTCTTGACGATAAGGCGATCGCGCCTCTAAAACGTTATCGCAGTAGCTACCCCACATGACATATTTTGACATAGTTTTTCTTTGACTCTAGGACTTATGCACTATACAAAAGTACATTGCCTCGTAGCGATTAGCAATTACTCATTCCTTGCCAAAGTAACTCAATTAACCCTTGAACGTAAACTTTCGTAGGGAGAGACATTTCTGGGGGTTGTCCCATGTATTCTAAGTGAACGTAATTCATCAAAGAACCCAAAAGAGTGCGAGCGGCGATCGCGGGGTTACAATCATGAAGCCTACCTAATTCTATTTCTTGGGCAAAGAACTTGGTTAAGATGCGAATATCTCTAACGAGGGGAGATTCATCACAGCCCAAAATTTGATGCAAATCTCCTTTAGAGCATAGCATCGTTAATCTTGGTACAAGGTCGCGCAAAAATTCCACGATTTGCAGAGAAACACAAATCAAATTCTCTTGTAAATCTCCTTCTCCCACCAGGGTTTCTAAATCTTTCACCCAGTCAGGAGTTTCCGAAATTCCTAAAGCAGCAAAAAAGAGTTTTTCTTTGGTGGTAAAGCGTTTAAAAATCGAGCCTTCTGATATACCGGCCTGTTTAGCAATTTCTAGGGTAGAACCCCCAAAACCATCTTTAAGAAAAACTTCCCGTGCCGCTGCTAAAATTTGTTCGTTAGTAATAGTGCGCGTTCGACCCATAAAGAAATTATCTGTTCTCCAGTGGCAGAGTGTTTATTTTATACTAGATCCTGCCCTTGTTGCATAGTTTATCTATTAGGGTCGGGAGCTAGGGAGATAGAATATTTAACAACTAGCCATTAGCCATTAGCCACTAGCAATAAGTCTTTTCTTAGAGCTTTTTTACAATTCTATTTTAGGAACTTCAGTATTTTCAGCTTTAAAAAAGGACTTTTCTTTCCAACCTAAAAAAGAAGCAGGAAAAGATGTTACCTTTTGGTTATAAGCTTGTACCGCTTGGTTATAACTTCTGCGTTCAGCGGCAATGCGGTTTGCTGTTCCGGCTAGTTCGTATTGTAAATTGGTGAAAGCTTGAGAAGATTGTAACTGAGGATTGTTAGCAGCGTAATTTTGGAAGTTGATAATCGCTTGATTAACTTCTCCCGTGGCTTCTTGCTTTGCTTCGGTTGTTTCCGCTTGCAGATAGTTTTCCCTTGCTTTGATCAGCAACTCTACCATTTTTTGTTCTTGTTGGGCAGAAGCTTTAGTAACGCCAACTAATTGCGGAATTAGATCCGCGCGGCGTTGCAGTTGATTTTCTACTTGCGCCCAGGCAGCATCAACTTCACTAGCTGAATTAGAAAGGGCATTATGGGTTAAACCTGCCCAAACTAAGGTTAAAGCAGCCAAGCCCCCAAGTACCATTAAACCCTGTTTTTTCCTTTGTTCTGCCTTCGCCCTTTGTTGTACTTCAGCTTGTCTTTTCGCTTTAACTTCTGCGATCGCTTGTTCTACTAAAGCTGGGGGAATTTCCACCTCTGAACCCGCTGCTTTAAGTTCTGTGGGGCTATAACCTTGGGTTGTTTCGGCATATAATCGTGAGGCAATTTCCATGACTTCATCAGCCATATCGTCAGGAATACGAGAATTATTAGAGTCGTTCATATTTTTCCTTAATACTATAATTACCAATCACCACCAGCACCACCGCCGCCACTATCGCCACCGCCAAAGTCTCCCCCACCGCCACTATCGCCACCGCCAAAGTCTCCCCCACCGCTACTGCTGCCACCGCTATAGCCGCCACTACTACTTCCACTGCTATAACCACCACTACTATAACCACCGCTGCTGCTACTGCTGCTACTACGAACTTTACGAGGTATAGTTTCTTTTTTCTCCCGGTGATAGTCGCAACATTGGCAAGTATAAGTGTTAAGACGTGTTCCTGAGTGGCTGTAGGTAGCTGGAGTAAGAATCTGAGAGTTATTAGTTACAGTTAATTCTTTACCCACCGGACATTCAGAATATCCCCATTTTCCTAAAATATAGGCACGGAGGTGAATAGAATCACGAGTCGTGACTGACTGACAGTGGGGGCAATGCCAAGCGGCAAATTTAACACTCCCTAGCTCTTGGGCTTTCTTTTGATGAGGTGTAAGAAACAGAGAAAGGGTAGTAGCATTAAAAGTTTCCATCTCTTTTTGACAATCTTGACAATATATAGGGCGTGATGATTTGCCCGTGGTGGCAAATAGGACTGTAGCTATGATGAGGCTAAGGGGAAAGGCTGCAACACCAGCAATTAAAGCAGCTAAAATAAAAGTACTTATATCTATAGTTGTATTAGTATCAGCAAAAGACCAAGCAGATATAAGGAACGCAGGAGCAAATAAGACACAAAATGTAGTCAACCAGGACATAATATAGAAGTTGACGCTGGCCTTTTCACTTCCTCTCAATCTTTCTGAACCTGTGGGAGAAACATAAATTGGCTGTTTAGCCAGGCTTTTAGTGGGGAAATAGTTAAATATGGCGGCCCCCAAACTTAAAAAAGGTAGTATGAGGTAATTAAAGAAACTGTTGCTGCTGTTAGTGGTAGGAGATTCAGCAAAGGTTTCCCCCTGTAAAACACTTACTAAAGCATTGGTTCCCCCGACAATGCCCGCTTCCATGTTGCCTTCCTTGAAGCGAGGAATAATTTCTCCCTGGATAATACTGCCAAGGCGAGAGTCTGGTAGTATCCCTTCAACTCCATAACCTGTCTCAATTTCTACTCGGCGATCGCCTACCGAAGTGAGGAACAATACACCATTATCTTGTCCTTGTTTACCAATACCCCAAGAGTTAAATAATTCTGTGGCAAATTCTTTCGGGGAAGCAGCCGGGGTTGTTTCTTGTACTGTCACCACAGCGATTTCTGTACCATTAGTCTCCTCCAATTGACTAATTATCTGGTTTAACTCAGCTTCGCTACCATCACTGAGTATGTTAGCCATATCAGTTACCCAACCACCATATACCTGTTGTGGGTTAGGAACTTCTTGTATGTTTAAAGCCTGACTGGGGCTAGAGAGGATTAATGCTGATAGACAAGCTATGACCAAAGAAAGAATGAACTTAATCGAACGAGGTAGAGAAAACATCAGCTATATTCCTTTTCTTGAATTACCAATCATCGCCAGCACCACCACCGCCAAAATTGCTACCACAATCATCACTACTACCACTATAATCGCTGAAGAATTAGCTAAAGTTTTTGTGTCTCCTTGAGTAGTAGGATTATCAGCAAAGGTTGCTTCTTGCAACACACTCACTAATGCCTTTGTTCCCCCCACAATGCCAGCTTCCATATTACCTTCTTGAAAATAAGGGATAATTTCTCGCTCAATAATACTAGCGACATCAGAGTCTGGTAATAGATCTGGAATCCCATAACCTGTGTCAATTTCTACTCGGCGATCGCCAATAGAAGTGAGGAACAATACACCATTATTTAGCCCTTGTTTGCCAATGCCCCAATAGTTGAATAGTTCTGTAGCAAATTCTTTTGGAGTGGCAGCCGGGGCAGTTTCTGGTACTGTTACTACAGCAATTTCTGTGCCGTTAGTCGCCTCCAATTGGCTAATCATCTGGTTTAATTCCGCTTCGCTACTATCACTCAGTACGTTAGCCATATCAGTTACCCAACCACCATATTCTTGTTGCGGGTTAGGAACCTCTTGTATGTTTAAGGACTGGCTAAAAGTTGAGAAGATTAATACTGATAGACAAGCTATAACCAAAGAAAGAGAGAACTTAATTGGGCGAGGTAGAGAAAACATGAGTTTACCCGCAAGAACTAATCTCTATTCTAAAGCTAGTGATATTAGATCCTGTTTTTAGTGAGAAGTTAGGGAGCTATAGTGCCAAATTTACCAATTCTTGGTTCTTTCCACAGCTTTTTGCCAGGGAGCAAAGTTAGCCTGGGCTTGTTTAGCCCCTTCTCCTGGTTGAAAGATTCGTTCTATCTGACGCTGGGCAATTAATTCTTGGTAATCCTGCCAAAACCCTACGGCTAAACCTGCGCCAAATGCTGCACCTTGGGCAGTGGCATCAATGATATCAGGGCGTTCTACTTTTATGCCTAGCACATCTGCCTGAAACTGCATCAGGAAGTTATTTTGCGACATACCGCCATCTACCTTAAGTAGGGAAACAGCTTCAGTACTATCTTGATTAATCGCCTCAACTACTTCCTTAACCTGGTAAGCAATAGACTCTAAAACCGCCCTCACCAGGTGTTCTCTCTGTACTCCTCCAGTTATACCAAAAAAGGCTCCACGGGCGCTCATATCCCAGTGCGGCGTACCTAAACCACTTAAAGCAGGAACAAAGTAAACGCCGTTAGTATCTTTAACTTGTCGGGCTAAAGAATCTGTTTCCTGGGCAGTTTTGATTAACTTTAAACCGTCCCTTAACCACTGAATGCAAGCCCCGGTGGTAAACATTGCTCCTTCAATGGCGTAGTTGGCTTCCTGGGCTGGGTTAGTCCAGGCGACGGTGGAGAGCAGTTTGTGGTGGGATCGCACTATTTCTTTCCCAGCTTGGGCAACTAAAAAACAACCTGTGCCGTAGGTACATTTTAATAGTCCGGGGCGATCGCAACCATGGGCAAATAAGGCTGATTGTTGATCACCGAAGATGGCTGTGACAGGGATTTCCACCCCTAATATTTCCGGGCTGATTGTACCAAATTCTCCCATGCTGGGTTTAATACTTGGCATTAACTGCCGGGGAAGATTGAATAATTTCAGTAAGGTATCATCCCAATCTAAACTAGCCAGATTCATCAACATAGTGCGGCTAGCATTGCTATGATCTGTAGCATGAATTTTACCCCCAGTTAAGTTCCAGAGTACCCAGGTATCAATGGTTCCTGCGAGGATGTTGTTGATGTCAATTTCTGAGTTATGCTTTTTAACCCAGTCTAATAACCAAGCTAACTTAGTAGCAGAAAAGTAAGCATCTACTACCAAACCCGTGCGTTCTTCAATAGTTGCTGAATGTCCTTGTTCAATTAACTTATGGCACTGTGCCGCAGTGCGGCGATCTTGCCAAACAATTGCTTTATGCAAAGGTTTACCAGTGGTTTTGTCCCACAACAAACAAGTTTCTCTCTGTACTGTCAAACCAATAGCTGCAATAGCTTTCGGGGCGATCTTTGTCTCTTGAACCACCTTTGTAATGCAACAGCGAATATCTTGCCAAATTTCTGTTGCATCGTGTTCCAACCAACCGGGCTGGGGATAATATTGTCTTAATTCTTGATATGCTTGCCCTGCCACTACTCCTTGGTGATTAAATAAGATAGCGCGGTTGCCTGTGGTTCCTAAGTCGAGGGCGAGAATATATTTGTCATTCATTATAAGGAGCAGGGTCAAGTCAAAAGTTATTGGCGTAAGCCTTAAATGATTAATAACATTGCTTTGACATTGCCGGAGGATAAGAATTATTTCTTTTTAGAAAAAAACTTTTTTGTCAGGAATTTGTATTACACTACCTTACTTGCACAATTAAAAGAGAAAAGTAAGGCAACTTTAATTGCGATCGCTCCTCTAAATTATGGTAAATAACTTGGTCAGGAAAAGTTGCTTTCTCGATTACCCAACTTGATTTAAGTAACTTGTGTTTGTGTAAAATTTGCCAAACTTGTTGGTAAACAGAACTTACTTTCAGCAAAACCACTACATCTGCCCAAGCTATTACCTCTTCTAATTCTCCTGGATGATATAAAGCTGGTAAAACAGCTAGACGTTGAGAACGAACCGTTAGGGGTATTCCCAAAGCATGAGCCGCAGCTAGGGGAGAACAAACTCCCGGTACAGTTTCGATGGCAACTTGAGGAGCTATTTGTTGTAGGGTTTGGGCTAAATAAGTGAAGGTACTATAAAAACTTACATCTCCTTCACAAGCAAAAGCCACGTCTTGTCCTGAGTTTAAATGATGCCAAACCTTCTGGGCTGCTGTTTGCCAAGCTTTGGTGAGAATATCTTCTTCTTGGGTATAGGGAAAAACCAAGGGTAATTTTTGTTGCGATGGAGATAACCAAGGTGCAATAATTTGTTCGGCAATTCCTGGCTTACCATGTAACCCGGCGGGGAAAGCAACTACACTCACTTGCTTGAGGAGGCGTAGTGCTTTGAGGGTAATTAATTCAGGATCTCCTGTACCGACACTGATACCGTAGAGAAAAGGTGATTGCAAAATTTCTTTCCTATGTTACCAACTGTTATTTTACCGGGTTATTTAGCTGCGGCTCAAGATTACCAGGAACTAGAAAACGCTTTACAACAAAGGGGATATCCCACAACTACTGTGCCTTTAAGGAAAAGGCACTGGCTTCCCACCTTGGGAGGGCGTTCCGTTGTGCCTATCCTCAAGCGTATTCATCATACTGTACAGCAAGTACAACAAAAATATAATTGCTCACAAATTAATCTAGTTGCCCATTCTGCTGGGGGTTGGATTGCTCGTATTTATTTAGGAGAAATACCCTACAATATTCATGGTGACGGGCAGGAAGTTGGCGGGGTGTGGCAAGCTTATGCTCAAGTTGCTACTTTAATTACTTTAGGAACCCCCCACGTTAGCCAGGAACGCTGGACAAGAAAAAATTTAGATTTTGTAGCTAACAATTATCCTGGGGCTTTTTACCCCGATGTTAAATATGTTTGCGTTGCCGGTAAAGCTATTTATGGGGAAAGAAAGCCGGGAAGTTGGCTTGCTTATAACAGTTATAAGTTAACTAGTGGTGAACCTAATGTTTGGGGAGATGGCATTACCCCTGTAACCTCTGCCCATCTTGAAGGGGCAGTTAATCTTACCTTAGAACGTGTCAAGCATTCTCCTAAATCTGCTGGTATTTGGTATGGTTCCCCGGAAGTAATTCCCGCTTGGGTAAATTACTTGACTTAGAGGCAGAACAAAACCGGGTTAATGATTAACCCGGTTTAGCAATTTCAGTATTAATTTATAGCAATTCTCACGACTTGTGAGGTACTAAATTCTCGGTTTGAGGGAGCAGGGAGCAGGGTTTGTACAGCTTATTGAGGAGCGCAAGTAGCATATTCACCTAAGCTACCAGATTCTCCACCTACTTGAATGCCTGTGTCAAGAATTTGGGCATCGGCAATATTTAAGTTTTCCATAGAAGCCCCTGTCACATCAGCATCATAAATAATTGCATTGGCGAAGTTAACACCATCTAGATCACTATTATTCATACAAGCATTGGTAAGAAAAGCTGAGTTAAGGTTAGCTCCTTCGAGATTTGCACCTGTAAGATCCGCACCTTCAAGGTTAGCTTCAAAAAGATTAGCTCCCTGGAGGTTAGCTTCTCGCAAATCTGCACCAATTAAGTGAGAGCCTTCTAAGTTTGCACCTTCTAAGTTACAACCTGGGCATAGGTTTGTCTCTAGCAATTTTTCGACATGAAGGGGATCTTCTGCCCTCAAAGAGGTCGCAAAAAATAAAGGGGCTACTAAGGCGATCGCGGCTAATATTTTGGTTTGCATTGATTTTCTCCTCACTGACTTCTGAATATTCCGACTACTTACCACACAAATATTTAAAGATGACTACTTTAAATGAAGCTATTAAAATGCTAACACTTACTTGAGTTCTGTTACCTCAGTCTTTGGTTAGCTTTTACTACAAGAGATGATCTCTTTATTCCTGAATCTTAGTTTACTTTATTGATTAAAAATCCTCAATTTAAAGACTTTTTTCTTATGTTATATTCAAGTAGTGAAGTAGTAGTACGTTGCAGTGCTATCGCTTGGGATCTTTACTCCCAACGGGTGCGCCAGCCTCTGGATTGAGCGTATACCGCCCTAGTAATCGTAGCTATTCCACAGTTTGATTAGCTCAGGTGGTGAGAGCATCCGATGCTATCTATCGGAGTGGGTAGGTTCGACTCCTACATCAAACACCAAAAAGTTAGCTCATTAAAAGTACCAAAACTCAAAGTATACCAAAGAGTTACTCTTCTCAACTGTAGTTGAAATGATGAATACAGTAGCTTGTGGAATTCGACCTTCAATTCATGCGGCACCCTCTAGCTAAAGCAGCAACCATGAATGTTTCAGTTACTTCTGTTTATAACAGCTTTAGTTTCCTACAACATTCTTGCGGTGGTGCTAGCTGCTTTGAGAAGTGTTCATGGTATTGAGAAAATTAAACAAGAGGTTTCAAGCTATTATCTAGCTGATGAAATTCGTGGTATATATCGTGGCATGATGATTGCGATTCCTCCACCAGAATGGCAAGTTTTCAACCAGATAAATTTGATTGATTTGTCCAAAATCCTGCAAGATTTGGCAACTAAAGTTAATTTAGCTGTATTTTTAAAACTAAAGCTTACACTCCCCATTATAAAATAATATCAGCAAAGAAAAACAGAGTCAATACAAATTTTATCTTTTCTGACTAGTTTGAAGCCGTTCAACCAAGCCTACTAGCTATCACTTAAAAACAGAACGTCCTCTCAACCCTGTCATCAATTGCAAAGCATATATCCGCAAAGGGCGAACATTGCTTAGTAACCACAAACCCAGACGACGAGAAGCAACCACAGGAGGGAAGTTATTGGAGAAGACTCGATCTAATAAATCTGTGAAGCCTAAAATAGCTAAGTTTTCCTTCTTGCGCCAACTTTGATAATTTTTCAACACCCGCAAATTGCCAACATCTAAGCCCTGAGTATTAGCTTCTTGCAATACTTGTGCTAGTGCCGCCGCATCACGAATACCTAAATTTAATCCTTGTCCCCCGACGGGATGGCAACAATGAGCTGCATCCCCAATTAAAGCGAGTCGCGGTTGAATATAGCGATCGCATTGCATTAACCGTACAGGAAAAACAAAACGTTCCCCTTCCATCTTTAACTTTCCTAGGAGTCCCCCGGTATGCTTTTCCAATCTGGCAAGAAACTCTTTTTTCGGCAACTCCTTTAAAGCCTGTGCCTCAGCGTGGGGATTTGTCCAAACTACTTGGCAACGGTTTCCGGGTAAAGGTAGTACTCCCATTGGTCCGGTGGGCCAAAAACGCTCAAAAGCTATATCATTTCTAGAAGCTTGGTGTTTAATAGTAGTGACAACACAAGATTGCCAATATTTCCAACCTTTGGTGGTAATACCCGCATCTTCTCTAATCTGCGATCGCGCCCCATCTGCACCAACGATTAATTTAGTTTGGAGTTGTTGCTTTTCCCCAGCAATTTCTACCTCAACTTCCACTCTAGTCTTTTCGTAATTAACTCCTACAACCGAAGCTGGGCATAACCAGTCAATATTTTCCGAGTTGGTAATAACTTGTTGTAAAACTGTAATTATAGCCCCGTGTTCAGCCGCAAAACCCAAGTGATCTGTTCCTAAATCATTTAAGCTAAATGCAACAATACCATCATAATCAGCATCAGAAAGACGAATTTGCTTAAAACTGGAGATTTGGGGTAAAATCTGCTCCCAAACTCCTAGTTGTTTATAAATGCGACTAGAAAGCAAAGAAACTGCATATGCCTGTTTTCTAGCTGCGGCTACGGCTAAAGGTTGACTTTCAATAATAATTACTTTCAAGCCAGAATCTTTTAAGCTACAAGCGAGAGTAGCCCCGGCAATACCACCACCAACAATTACTAAGTCGCAGTCATAGCCAGAAGTTAAGGGAGAAACAGGAGGTTTTGTCTGAGCTAGGGTCATTGTCTAAGCTTTTTTAAGAAAGGGATCTAAATGTATACTTTATTTAATTTTAAATCCTCTTCCCCTAAAGTTGAGCTAGCAAAGGTAAATAAAGTGATCTCCCATTCAATTCAAGAGACTTGATACCATGCCCCAAGTTATTGGTGTTACTAAAGCCGTTACCAACTTAAACAAGGCTCACGACACTTTTCAATTACAACCGACAACTAACCCTACCTTCTTCTCAGAATGGTTAGGGCCGTTTCCTGAACTGAGTCTTAGAGAGATTGAGGTTTGCGATCGCTTACGAACTCGCTATCGTTACTACCAAGCTGAAGGTGCAATTACAGAAAGTACAGTAAATCTGATTATAATTGCTCCAATTCTTGAATTACTGGGTTTATACGATCCACCCTATTTAATCAAAGGTGAAAAGCACATCAGAATTGCCATTGAAGACAAAGATCAGATATTAGATGGCCTCATTGATATTTTAGTCATGCAAGATCAATTGTGGCTCATCCTTTTAGAAACGAAGCGTTATGGCTTCAGTGTTATGCAAGCCTTGCCTCAAACTCTAACCTACATGATGTCCAATCCTACCACTGAGAATCCGTCTTATGGTCTAATCACCACAGGAGAAGATTACCTTTTTGTTAAATTAGATCCTCAGCAAAGAGAATATGATCTCTCTGACAAATTCACTCTCTCTACTCGCCGTAATAACCAACTACATATAGTTATTCAAATTTTAAAACGACTGATAGTCGAGTAAAATTGCTGATTGTGCGGCTTCGCCGTTGTTGTAGATATCATTAATAACTAATGTGGCATGGCATCCTTAACTTAACCTACGCTAACGACGAAAGCGGTACAAAGATAACCAACTCTTTTACCCAAGCCCCTTTTAAAATCCAAAGTCCTTTTTATCCTGAAGGTCAAGAAGTCTGTCATAGCCTCGTTTTACATACGGCTGGGGGTATGGTGGGAGGAGATAAGCTTTCCCAAAATATTAACCTGTTACCTCACTCCCGTAGCCTCATCACCACTACCGCAGCTAGTAAAATTTATCGTAGTAACGGGCAAAAAGCCCAACAAGATATTAACATTCATCTTCATAAGGGTAGCTGCTTAGAATTTTTGCCCCAGGAAACAATTGTCTTTAATGGTGCTGTTTATCAACAAAACTTGCGGTTAGAATTAGCCCCGGAAGCCAATTGGTTAGGTTGGGAAATAAATCGTTTTGGACGTACTGCCAGGGGAGAAAAGTTTTTGCAAGGGGAATGGCGTTCTTATACCGAAGTTTGGCAACAAGGAAAACCTTTGTGGATTGATCGGCAATGGTTGCCAGGGGGAGAAGAAACTTTCCATCATCCCCATGGTTTGGCAGGAAAACCTGTGGTAGGAACCTTAACTTGGATTGGTAAACCTGTTAATGCTGAAATTGTTACCCAAGCGAGAAACCTTTGGCAACAGGGGCAAAACAAAGGAGAAGCAGGAGTTACTCAACTTATTTGCGGATTATTATGTCGCTACCGTGGTGATTCGACCTCAGAAGTGAGAAACTGGTTTACAGAAGTTTGGCAATTATTACGGCCAATTTATCTCAAAAAAGCTGTTATGAGGCCAAGGGTCTGGCTTTGATAAACTTTAACTATCTCTGGAGAATTAATCTATGCAACTATCCCCCCAAGAAAAAGATAAGCTGCTAATTTTCACTGCTGCTTTAGTTGCTGAAAGGCGCAAAGAAAAAGGTTTAAAACTAAATCATCCTGAAGCTGTGGCCTATATTTCTGCGGCTATTATGGAAGGGGCAAGGGAAGGGCGTAGTGTAGCGGAGTTGATGAGTTATGGTACAACTCTACTTAAAAAAGAGGAAGTGATGGAAGGCATTGCAGAGATGATCCACGAAGTTCAAGTAGAAGCAACTTTTCTTGATGGTACTAAATTAGTTACGGTACATGATCCCATTAGGTAACAGGTTTTGGTAAACAACCAATATTATGTGCAGTTTGTCAAGTAAGAAAAACTCAACAAACATTCTCAGTAAAAATCAGTATCTAGAGGGAGCGCAAACTAGAAAATACTTATCCAAAATAAAGTAATACATCAACTCTCAAACACTAATTCATGACCAGATTTCGCGGTGATCGCCAAGCATTTGGGCAACCGGGTGTCGAACCTCGTTGGACTCACGGGGATAAAGATGGTATCGGTACTGCTTATTCTGTGGCTAGTAGAGTATGGTTTACCCTTTGGAATGGGATACTAACAGAAATTTATTACCCAACCATTGATCGCCCCCAAACTAGGGATATACAATACTTAGTTAGCGATGGTAGCAACTTTCTCCATAAAGAAACAAGTTTAAATACAAAAGTAGAACGTCTTTGGCGACACGCTTTGGGCTATCGCATCACCAACAGCGATTCTCAAGGACGCTATAGCATTACCAAAGAAGTTATTAGTGATCCTTTGCTGCCTTGTGTCTTGCAGCACACCACCTTAAATTGCCACGATGCCAATTTAAAAGACAAATTAAGTTTATATCTTTTGGCCGCCCCCCATTTAGAAGTAGGCGGGAAAAATAATAATGCTTATATTATTCAAATAGATGGCAAAGAAATTTTAGTAGCAGAAAAAAAGGGAACTTGGCTAGCGATCGCAGCGACAGTTCCTTTCTTGCATCTTTCCTGTGGCTATGTGGGTAAAAGTGATGGCTGGGAAGATTTAGCTGATAATTACCAAATGGATTGGGACTTTGACTGCGCCACTGATGGTAATGTGGCTTTAACAGGACAATTGGACTGGCGAGTAGCCCAAAATGATTCTGGTGAAGCATCTTTCACTTTAGGTATTGCTTTTGGAGACTGTCTCCATGCCGCAGTTACCAGCCTTCTGCAATCTTTAGCCCTCCCTTTTGCGAAACACAAAGCTCGTTACGAACAGCAATGGCAACCTCCTTGCGACCAAATTGTTCCTTTAGAGAAGGTTTCTCACGATGACGGTGGGCTTTATTATGGCAGTCTTAGTGTGCTGGTATCCCATGAAGACAAAACCTATCACGGTGCTTTAATTGCTTCCCTTTCTATTCCTTGGGGAGAAGCCAAAGGAGATGAAGAAAAAGGGGGATATCATCTTGTTTGGACAAGGGATATGGTTAATAGTGCCACCGCCCTTTTAGCAGCAGGAAACCGGGAAACTCCTTTACGGGCTTTAATTTATTTAGCTACCAGTCAACAAAGTGATGGTAGTTTTCCCCAAAGATTTTGGATTAATGGTGAACCCAATTCCTGTGGCATTCAGCTTGATCAAATGGCTTTGCCTATTCTTCTTGCCCATCGCCTTCATAAAGAAGATGCCTTAAGAAACTTTGACCCCTATCCCTTTGTGACAAGGGCAGCTAGCTTTTTAATGAAAAGCGGTCCTGTCACAGAGCAAGAGCGCTGGGAAGAAGCCAGTGGTTATTCCCCTTCTACCCTAGCTACTATTATCGCTGCCTTGATTTGTGCAGCTTGCTTTGCCAGAGAAAGAGGGGATGAAACAACAGCCCACTTCATAGAAGATTATGCCGATTTCCTCGAATGTCATTTGGAAACTTGGACTGTTACCACCACAGGAACCCTTGTACCAGATATTCCTAAACACTATATTCGCATACTTCCTGCTGAACCAGATAAATCGAAACCAGCCCAAAACCCTGACGAAGCAACTTTATACATTATTAATCGCCCAGAAGATGACCAAGCTTTCCCCGCGAAAGAAGTTGTAGATGGTGGTTTCCTGGAATTAGTACGCTATGGCATCCGCAAAGCAGATGATCCTATAATTGTTGATTCCCTCAAAGTTGTGGATCAAGCCCTGAAAGTAGATACTCCAGCAGGGGAGGCTTGGCATCGTTACAACCATGATGGTTATGGACAGCAAGCAGATGGCAGTGCTTTCAATAACATTGGTGTAGGGAGATTGTGGCCACTATTAACAGGAGAAAGGGGACATTACGAATTAGCAGCAGGAAAAGATGTTAGTTCTTATATTAAAACTATAGAAGGTTTAGCCTCGGAAACAGGTTTGTTGCCAGAACAAGTTTGGGATAGTGAAGATATTCCGGAAGCTCATATGTATTTAGGAAAACCCACAGGTTCAGCTATGCCTTTGATGTGGAGTCATGCAGAATATATTAAGCTATTGCGCTCTGCTTTTGACAATCAAGTTTTTGATTTGATTCCTGAAGTTGCACAACGTTATTGCAACGGTAGCAATTGCCATAACCTAGAAATTTGGCAACCAACTCACCAAGCTACTTCTGTACAACCAAATTACACCCTACGCATCCAAGCAGCACATCCCTTTAAGCTGAAATGGTCTACGGATGAGGGAACAGAAGAGGAGAGGGCTGCTGTTTCTACTCAATTGGGTATTGGTTATGTTGATATTGCTGTTCCTGAGAACCAAAAAACACCGATTCGTTTTACTTTTGTAGAAACCCAGGATGGAAACCATCAAGGAGAAAGTTTTGAAGTAGAGATTCGTTAAAACATTGAACATTGAACATTGTTGGCGCAAGCCTTGCCGTAGGCTACATTAAACATTGAACATTGTCTAAATCCTTTTGTAGGGTGTGTTTGTGCTGCTAAAAACTATTAACTGAAATACCAAAATCTTCATTCAGCACTTAACGCACCATCAGTTAGCAATGGTGATGGTGCGTTCCTCATCGCGCAAGGTATATTAGATGTAGGGCAGGCGACCTAAGATAGTTATGAATAGGTGGTCTTTGAGAGTGTAAATGGTCTGCCTTTAAGCAGTAACTGGAGCTAAAAATTGAACATTTGAGAAACCAAACTCTGTGGTTGCGGATTTGCCATCTTCTTCGGTGGAAATAAGGCGATTAGTCAGAATGTAGTAATCACCAATTTTGGTAAAGGTATCTTTAAAAGTAGTTTTCTTTCCTTGAGGTTCGCCAGTTTGAGTATCAAGATAAACTGAAGTATATTCTTCCGCTAGATATCCTTCTTCAGTCGTTAAGCTACTAGAAGTATGGATATTCACCAACTTGTTACCGATGTGGCGATGGACAAAAGAGACTGTGTTGTCTCGTACCTTATAGCGATTGCCTTCATTCGCACCACCTAGCAAGATTTCCGTCGCACCTGTATCATCTACTTCACCAATGGTAAAAGTATTTTCACCGTGGGTTTTCTCAAAGCTATGACTAACCCGGTGAATGGTCATTTCCCACAATTGGTTATTAATTGCCCGTTTAGCTTGGTCATCACTCACATTCAATACTTCAAAGGTGAGGTCAGAGTTTATGCGTACTTGCCCTGTATGATTTTCGGTTCCGGTTTTAAAACTCACATCAGCAGTATAGCCAGGAAAGTCCGCATTCCAGGTATAACGATTATCATACGCGGCACGGAATAGTTCTTTAGCGGTTAAAGTTTGAGTCATAATTATTTTCCTTTAAAAATCCAGAGACTTGCTATCATCCCTATTACTTGATCACTTTATAATAAACGAAAATCTGTTTCAATAAGCTAATTGACACAGAAGGAAGGGGCAAAGGGAACTATGGAATAGGGAATAATTTTCTTACCCCATCAACTAAGACGGGTTGATTGAGTTTGAGGTTAATTTCATGATTTAATTTGAAACCCGCCCCTACGAATCCCACTCTCCCCTTTTCTCCAGGAAAATCATAAAATCAAAAGCATGAGTTATTTAATATCCCCTCCTAAAATTCCTTCTTGTGCTTGGCAACGTCCCATCGGTCTTGGCTGGGAAAAGCCCTATACTGTTCGCTATGAGAGTAACTTAGATGATGGCCCTTGGCATGGTATGCCTTTGGGTGGATTTGGGGCTGGTTGCATCGGGCGATCGCCCCGTGGTGATTTTAATCTTTGGCATTTAGATGGAGGAGAACATACTTTTCAAACTCTTCCTGCTTGTCAGTTTAGTATTTTTGAACAGCCAGAATATAGTTCTGCCCAAGCCTATGGAATGGCAACAGAAGCCCCAACGGATGGAAGCTTATCACGCTGGTTATGGTATCCTCAAGGGCAAGGTACATATTCTGCCCTTTATCCTCGCAGTTGGTATGAATATGAAGGGGTTTTTCAAAGTAATTTAACTTGTGAGCAGTTTTCTCCGGTTTGGGCTGGCAGTTACCAGGAATCTAGTTATCCTGTAGCTATTTTTGAATGGACAGCCCACAACCCCACGGACAAGCCCATCACCATGAGTATTATGCTGACTTGGCAAAATACCGTCGGTTGGTTTACCAATGCCATTAAAACTCCTCAAGTGCAAGTTAGGGATGACGGTAGCCCTGTTTATGAGTATAAGCCTCGTTGGGGGAATAGTACGGGTAATTATAATCAGTGGATTACTGATTTTCATCGCGTCGGTTGCTTATTTAACCGAGTACGCATAGATGACGATGAGATTCAGGAAGGGGAAGGACAAATGGCCATCGCCACGGTGACTAACCCTAGTGTAGAAGTATTTCATCTTTGTCGCTGGAACCCTATAGGGGATGGGGGCGAGGTGTGGGATTATTTTGCGGGAAATGGCTCTTTACCAGACTTTCAGGATGAAACTCCTGCTTCCCCAGGAGAACAAATTGCTGGGGCGATCGCCATACGTTTTACTATACGTCCAGGACGAAGCAAAAAAATTCCTTTTATCCTTGCATGGGACTTTCCGGTGATGGAATTTGCCCAAGGAGTTAATTATTATCGCCGTTATACAGACTTTTTTGGTCGCACCGGGAATAATGTTTGGCCCATAGTACGTACAGCACTTAAACATAGTGGGATGTGGACTGAACGTATTGAAGATTGGCAAACACCAATTCTCAAAAGAGAAGATTTGGGTGATTGGTTCAAAATGGCCCTGTTTAATGAATTGTATTTGTTAACCGACGGAGGAACTATTTGGACAGCAGCCACTGAAAATGATCCGGTAGGGCAGTTTGGGGTGTTAGAATGTTTGGATTATCGTTGGTATGAAAGTTTAGATGTGCGGTTGTATGGTTCCTTTGCCTTGTTGCTACTTTGGCCGAGGTTAGATAAGGCAGTGTTGGAAGCTTTTGCCAGGGCGATTCCTACCGGAGATGATACACCCCGCATTGTTGGTTACAACCAAGCCAAAGCAATTCGTAAAGCAGTTGGTGCAACCCCCCATGATTTGGGCGCACCGAACGAACATCCTTGGGAACAAACTAACTATACTAGCTATCAAGATTGCAATCAATGGAAAGATTTACCTAGCGATTTTGTTTTGCAAGTATACCGAGATTATCTTTTAACTGGGGCTAAAGATGAATTATTCTTGTGGGAATGTTGGGCTGCAATTACCCAAAGCCTAGCTTATTTAAAAGACTTTGATCATGATGGAGACTGCATACCGGAAAACTCCGGGCCCCGGATCAAACCTTTGATGATTGGCAACTCAAAGGCATTAGTGCCTATTGTGGGGGGTTGTGGATTGCAGCATTGGAAGCGGCAATTAAAATCGCTGAAATTCTTGTAGCAAATCCTCCGGCAGATCCAAATCTGGAACCAGAAGATTATCCTGATTCAGTGGAAAGTGCGATTTCAACTTACCAAAGTTGGTTAAAGCAAGCTAGACCAGTTTATCAAGAGAAGCTTTGGAATGGTGAGTATTATCGCCTCGATAGCAAAAGTGGTTCCGATGTCGTGATGGCAGATCAACTTTGCGGGCAATTTTACGCCCAGTTATTAGGCTTGCCAGATGTGGTGGAGAAACAGTATGCAGAGTCTGCCCTGAAAAAAGTTTATGACACCTGCTTCCTTAAGTTTCATGAAGGCAAACTCGGCGCTGCCAATGGTTTGCGCCCTGATGGTTCCCCAGAAAACCCTGACGATACCCATCCTTTGGAAGTGTGGACAGGTATTAATTTTGGTTTAGCCGCTTATCTTGTGCAAATGGGTATGAAGGAAGAAGCTTTCCGTTTAACGGAGGCGGTTGTTGAACAAATTTACACCAACGGCTTACAATTCCGCACTCCCGAAGCAATAACAGCAACAGGAACTTTTCGCGCCAGTCATTATCTTCGGGCTATGGCGATTTGGGCGGTTTATTATCAGGTAATGGGTAATAAGTAATAAGTAATAAGTAATAAGTAATAAGTGTGGAATTTTTGGAAGTTGATAAATGATAAATGATCAATGTTGAATATGATTTAGTGATGATTGGTGCTAGCCGAGGGGGGATTTATGCTGCAATTACTGCTGCTAATCTTAATGCCCGTGTTGCTTTGGTTGAACAAGAAGTTAACTATAATTATTCTGGGGAATTCGAGGCAATTTATAATCGCAGTTTGGCATTAATTGACTTGGTTACTGACGGAGATAACTTTTCTTTTCGAGAGTGGATAGAAGAAGTTGTATCTACTGTTAAAGCTAGAGATTCTCCTTCAAAATTGATGGCTTTAGGGGTTGATTATATTCAGGGTAAAGGAGAATTTTCTCAATCTCCTAACTTGGCTTTTGTGGTTAATAAACGCTGTCTTCGGAGTCGTAATTATTTAATTTCTACAGGAACTTTACCTAATCCATCTGGTATTTTGCAAGAAACAAGTTATCTTACTCCTCAAGATATTTGGCAATTAGAAAGCCTCGAATCCTTACCCCAAAACTTAGTTATAACTGGTGGTTGCCCTTCTACTATTGAACTAGCTCAAAATCTAAGCAAATTGGGTAGAAAAGTTAGTTTAGTTATTCCAGAAAAACGTATACTTCCCCAAGAAGATTGGCAAGTTTCTCAGCTCATACAAGGTCAATTAGAAGCAGAAGGTATTAGAATTTATACTAAAAGTCCTGTTACTCAAATTAAAGAAATCGCCGAAAAAAAATGGGTGCAAGCAGGCAACCAAGCTATAGAAGCAGACGAGATTATTTTCTCTCCGCCGCGACAACCGAATTTAATAGGTTTGAACTTAGAATCTGTCGGTGTTAGTTTTAGTAAAAAAGGTATACAAGTTAATGAGAAACTACAAACTAGCAATCCAGCAATTTACGCTTGTGGAGATATTTTAGGAGGATATGATTTTGCTAATATTGCTTGTTATGAAGCTAATGTTGCCTTGAGAAATGCTCTATTTTTACCTTTGCAAAAGATTGATTATACTTACTTACCTTGGGTTATTTTTACCAAACCAAATATTGCTAGAGTTGGGTTGACAGAACATCAAGCAAAACAATTTTATGGTAGTGAAATTATTACTGTCAAGCAATACTTTAAAAATATTCCTCAAGGGCAAATAGAGGGAAAGACCACAGGCTTTTGTAAATTAATCACTCTTCAAAACGGGCAAATAATTGGAGCGCATATCATTGGTAATCATGCAGGAGAAATCATCAATATCTTCGCCGTTGCTATTAAAAACAAGCTTAAAGTAGATAAGTTAGCTTCAACACCTCAACCAAATCTCACCTCAGCACAAATAATCGGATTGACACTTAAAGAGTGGCAAAAGCAAAGATTAAAAGGGCATAAAAATTGGAATAAACTTCGTGATCGCTACTTCGAGTTACGCCGCAACTTTTCTTCTTAGCTTTGTAGATAAAGAAATTTCACTTAGTTTATCTCATTGGAGAAATATTCGGGTAGTATAGAGATGTATTTCGCTCTCTTCCTAAACTTAGGTTGTTTTACTGTGAAAGTTCGCGTAACTCGTCCCCAGAAAAAAACTTCTTCCCCTCCTCCTGCCCAGGCAAAGTTACAGCCTCGTCAAACTAACCCATCAGTAAAGAAGGAAACATCCCCAGAGCGAATTGAGCGTCAAAAATCTCCTGACTTTGAGTCCTTAACCTCAAAAATAGTTTTCCCCACAGAGCCACCCCCAACACCACCAGCAAATCCTTTAGTTCAAGCACAACATATTGAGCCAGAAACTATACCGGAAGCAGAAGAAAATTCACAAAATAATTCTATTTTATCAGTGGAGGAACGCCAAATTAGATGCTGTTGACCAAGAATATCAGCAACAAGCAACCCAAGCTACTTCTGGGCAACGGGAGAAAATTAACCAGGAGAAAAGCAAAGGAGAAGAAAAGGCAGCCAAACATCTCGAAAATGCGGAAAAGGAAGCAGAGAAAGAAAAACAGAAAGCAGACAAAGAGGCAACTAATAAGAAAGAAGACGGAGAAAAAGAGTCTGATGGTTTTTGGGGTTGGGCAAAATCTAAAGCAAAGTCTTTTATTGATGGGGTTAAGCAAGCGGTTAACTTCGTCTATGACAACCTCCGCAAAGCCGTTAAGGGCATATTTGAAGCAGCCAAGAAGTTAGCTACAGCAGCCATTGATTTAGCCCGTCAAGCAATTGTTGGTTTGATTAAAGGTTTTGGAGAAATCCTCAAAGGTTTGGTTAAGGTTGTCTTTGCGGCATTCCCCGGCATCGCTAAAAAAATTAATGCTAAAATTGACCAAGCAATTCAAAAAGCAGAAAAAGCAGTTAATGCGGCTGCGGACTTATTGAAAAAAGGTATTAGTGCAGTCTTAGACTTCCTTGCCAATACCTTAGATTCTTTGTTGGGATTAATCCAAGATATCTACAACGGCGCTCTCACTGTTATTGGTATGATAGTCAACGGTGAATTTGCTGAACTATTCAAAGGTATTAGCAACCTAGTTGCATCTGCTAAAACAGCACCAGGACAGTTTGAAACCGCAGGTTTAGAAGAACTTTTAGGAGGTAACCTCGACCAACCCCTCTCTCCCCAGGAGTTAGCCCAAGCTGCAACCATGGGTATTGGTGTACCCACCTCACAAGGAGGAAGTGCAAGCCCAGGCAGCGAAACATCTGAATTACCAACTCCCCCTTGGACAACAGAAAATGTTGGGGTTGATGGAGTAGAAAACAACCTTTCCCTCTCCCCAGAAATAATGGCCCAGTTAATGGAGCAAACCGATGGTAATGGGGAAGTGCTGTTGGGTGAATCTAACGACCAGAGTCGCTCTATGGAAGCCATTTTAGCTGAAGCTACAGGGGAGCCAAAGCAAGCAGGAGCAGAGCAAACAGCAGAGACCATTCCCGATGATGGACTAACACCGAAACAGCGTGCTGAGATTAAATGGGGCATGATGAAGCAAGGCATCAGTAAATGGTGGTCAGACAATTGGCCAATGGTGATGGGAGCAGGGGTATTAGGTGTAGCTGGGTTTATCGCTGCCAACATCGCTACAGGAGGAGCAATCACCGCCGCCTTACCAACCATCATGGCGGTAGTCGGACCTTTATTTGCGGGAGTAACCATCGCTCAAATCGGTGGTCATATCCGCGATTATCTCGCTAAAGGTTGGGCAGGGGAACTGCAACCAGGGGGTAAGAGTTTAGCTAAAGGCTTAGCCGCAGGAGCAATTGAACTAGTTTCCTGGTTAACCTTTAAAGTAGGTGGTGCAGCA
The DNA here is from genome assembly GCA_963793425.1 of uncultured cyanobacterium. Taxonomy (GTDB): domain Bacteria; phylum Cyanobacteriota; class Cyanobacteriia; order Cyanobacteriales; family CAWCAG01; genus CAWCAG01. Next base: position 1,131,168 of record CAWCAG010000007.1, read on the forward strand.
CTTAAGGGTGGTAAGGCTGTGGCTAAGGGTGCGAAGACTGTAGCTAAAGGAGGTATCCAAGCTGCTAGGAAGGTTACTCAGGCAGTGATTAAAGGGGCGAAGTACCTGATTAAGAAAGGCAAGGTACTGTTTAAGGGGATTGCTGGCAGTGGTGTTGGTAAGCAGTTTAAGCGGCTTGGAGATTTGGGTCAGGGATTGTTGAATAAGATGCGCTTTAAGGCTTTCCGTATTCGGGTGGCTAATCGTAAGTTTAAGCTAGAAGGGCAGATTAATCCTTGGGTACTTCTGGCAACTGGAGAACTTGAGTATGATATAAAAACCTTATTCGAAATCAAAAAGGAAGACCTAAGTTACATGAAAGAGTAAAGGTTAATGGTCAAGACGGTATAGTGGTGGGTTCGGAGAATGGTAATACTGCAAAGAATTAGATAGTGAGGGACTTCAAAGTTCAGGGCTTGCAAGAAGTAGCGCGGCTAAAATAAAGCCAAACAATTGTTGGATATTTATGACGAATTGGAAGTAGGGGGAGTAAAGCCTTAAGTGGGAAAACTGATTAAGCAATATTGAGTGTTTTGCAGACGGAGTAAAAGCTTCTGAATATGCTGGTATGACCAGTGCTGCTGCTTTGAGAACAATGAAAATTGCTAAAAAACACGGTGTTAAGATACGAATGCGACCTTCTAATCAAGATGCAGCAGCACTAAGGCGAAAAGGCAATCACCTAAACCAGAAGCTCTGAAGATGAAGACAATAACCAGAAGCTATCATATGGGGTATGCCTGATGGCTTAGGACAACTAGGTTACTTTAAACCAACCCTACCAGATGAAGCACTGAGTATCTTGACCTGAATTTATGAACAAGTTATGAAACGGTATGATCAGAGACTGAAGGAATATGGAGATCATCGCAAAAAAGTAAAAATGCTTCAGGAAACAGAGCAGTTTAGAGTGGAAAATGGTGTTGTAATAGATCCTAAAAATGAGCTAGGTGTTACAGGAGATTACGATATATTTGATATTCAAACTCTAGATGGTAAGCCTGTAGAAAAAGGTACTAAAAAATATGCAGCAGTTATGAAGGATCTTGAGAAGGATCCGGTGGCTGTGCGGCATGGTTATCATATGGAATGGAAACCTAAAAATGAGGTGGAAGAAGGTATCAAGCAAGGCCTTATCAACAGTCATAAAGAAGGGCAAACGGAGAACGTTTAGCTATTTCTCTCCAGATGGTAGTGTTACGAATAAATGTTATACAGGGTAATTGATCTTAATTTACCCAGAACAGTCACTTTAGTGTTAAGAAAAGATGTCTGACGAAAAAAAATCACTCCAGAACATCGGCAAGAAATCCTACAGGAATGTTTTCAGCTTTTAGAAAAAATTGAAAATTTCGATGAAATGAAGACCCTTAAAGGAAGTACTCAAAAGTACATGCAAGCATATGAAAAGCATTCAGCTAATCATAGGCAGTTTAAAAGTTTTGTAAAATGAATATAAGAAAGCGTGCCAATTTTCCCTTTAAGCCGCTGTCCTTTTTGAAAAAGTATTCATGATTCTCTGGATACATACGGCTTAGATGGTTTATGGTGGAACTATAGAGGCTCAGTGCGTCCAGATTATTATCAAAATATTTTATGTCCACATTATATACAAATTTCAGGAGCGGTTCGTGTCTCACGACCAATTAAGTCCATACCGATTCTGGTTAGTCCAGGCCCGGAAGTACCATTCGTCTTAAAAACCTTATTGGAGCAAGAGTCAGTACGAGCAGTAATTTACTCAATAGAAGTAGGCAAACACCAAGCTTACCCTATTTTCTACTTTGCAGAATCTAAACACCAAGAGTTTGAACTATTTGATAGTTGGGGTCAAAACTTTTACAAGCGGGAAAATAGCGACGGGAAATTAATTTTTGATCAGGCTACTGAGAACAGAAAGACACTACGATTTTCAGACTAGATTCCGGATAAGGCAAGGAAAACTATTTTGGATTGCTCCCGAAGATAAAACTTGCATCTAAGGACTGATGTAGAAGAATTGTCCTTACCTTAATTCATCTGGTTGTCAGGAGAGATTTTATATTGAGGAGGGACAAATTTGGTCTAACTATGTCAGTTAAACTTGCAGAGTTTAGTTCGTAGAAAGCAGCTTGTTCAGAAGATCAAAGAAGAAACTTTACATTCAAAGTAGGAACCGTTGATTCTCAAGGCCAGATAGCCAAGCGAGTACGCGGACAAAATAAATACTTTCTTGGAGAGTTAAAGAATGGCATTGGTATAGAAATGGTTTCCATACCAGGAGGAACTTTTATGATGGGTTCACCCGAAGATGAAGCTGGTTCGCGAATACAAGAAACTACTCAACACGAAGTTAATTTAGATCCATTCTACAAGGCAAATATACAATCAGTCAAGCTATTGGCAAGTAGTTGCCTCTTTTCCTAAAATTAGACAGGAATTAAAAGCTGATCCTTCTAAGTTTAAAGGCGCAAACCGACCAGTTAGCTCTATCTCTTTGTTGGATGCAGTGGAATTTTGTAATCGTTTATCTCAGAAAACAGGGAAAAATTATCGCCTGCCCACAGAAGCAGAGTGGGAATATGCTTGTCGTGCAGGAACAACTACTCCCTTTCACTTTGGGGAACCAATTACAACTGAATTAGGAAATTATAATGGCACTGTTACCAGAAAAGTGAACCTCCAGGTATACACGAGAAGAAACAACAGAAGTAGGCTACTTCCAAGTAGCTAATGCTTTTGGTTTATACGCTATGCACGGGAACATTGGAGAATGGGTGAGGATCGTTATGACCCCTATCCAGGAGGACCAGAAAATATAGGAGATCGAGGAGATTATTGGTTTAATTTCAGGAATTGCTGTATCTTGCGAGGCGGAGATTGGAGATACAACCCTGCTGGTTGCCGATCTGCTGAACGTTTCTGTTGCGAAATTGATTATGCTAATTATGCTGGGAGCTTACGAGTAGCTTGTGACAAGTAGTAAAGAAATTAATTACCCTGAAAGCTGCAAATAATTAATCTTAACCATGACAAGTAGTAAAAATATCTCTTCTAGGAAGAATCAGAAAGTAACTGAAGCTCTCGAAACAATTAAACAGCGTCTAGGCAATCCTGACCCCAGAGTACAAATTCCTGCCCTAGAGGAAACATTTGACTATGGCGAAGAAGGACTCAAGTTGTTACGTCAGGTAGCTAAAAATGAGCAAGGAATAGCTCAAGTGGCAGCGGAAAAATTACTCCAAGACCATGAAAACAATTACCAACCCACATTTCCTCTCCCCAAAGCAAACTTAGAATTTTGGCATACCCATCCCTACCGTCAAGACAGGTTATTTGAAGATTATTTGGAGAGTAAAAAGCACTATGAGGAACTTCACTGTCAGTGGTTGAAGCGTCCTGATAGATATAGCCAAGAAACAGAACAGCTTAAACGTCAGGTTGATGAGGCTAATGCCAAAGTATTTAATCCTTGGATACTAGTTTCGAGATGTCCCTATTGCCAAAAACCCACCGAACAATTAGCAACTATCGTTGATTTAGGCAGAAGAGTTTGGTATCAACAGTATGAGCATGGGGGTGATATTAGAGGATGTCGTCACTTATTTTGTCTTGATGGAGCTTTGCATCTTAACGGACATCAACCACCCTATATAAAATACCGCGCTCCAGATGCGAACCTCTATCCTAATCGCATCAACATGGCAGCAGAGGTTCCCTTTATTAAACCACGGGTTTTGAATATGCCCACTATGGTGGCAGTGATTCATAGTTTATTAGTAGAAGAGCGCTATACTGCTTATTGGACAGCTTACTTTACTCAGGAACAACCATCTCCAGAGAGATTTTGCGTCGGTTTTGCCCGTGTAGGGGTCGAAGAAATAATTCCCAATGGAATAGATGACTTGTGTATTCACAAAGTTCGCCGCGAGCAGCAAGAATATGATTTGCGAGAGTGGATTGAGCAAGAGAAAGTGTTTTGGATAGACCCTGATGATGAAAAAAACTCCATTGTGCAGGGTAAAGTGGAGGATTTTCCTTATCACAATATTCCAGGGCGTAAACATCCCTATACGATAGAAAAAGGAGAAGTCAAAGATATAGATTTCAAAATGTCATTGCCTTGGCGGAAAGTTTATCGATGATGAGGTTTACATTTGAAGTAGTAACTGTTGATTCTCAAGGCCAAGTAGTTAAGTGCGATCACACTCAAAATCAATATTTTCTCGAAGACTTAGATTAAACAGTTACTTGAGAAATCACTTGATAATAGTTCCTTGAAGATTCTCAACTATCAGTACTATTTAAAGACTCTAGAAAATGCTTCCCACTGTTGGTTACGCTCTTCCTCTGAGTTAGTTGCTCTATTCCATTCTAGAAGAGTTTCTACTACTCTACGAGCCTCATCATATCTACCCAAACCTCGATAAGCATAACAAATAAATTCTAGAGCCATTACTTGTAGGTGAAAATCATTTTTTTGTACTCCAAAAGTTTTGGCAGAAAGACAATTTTCCTCTAAAGATTTCCAAGCTTCATGGTATTTTTCCCAGTAAAGTAACCAGTACCAAGTATCACGAAACTTTTTGGCATCTTGCAATTCTTCAGAAGCAAGATTCATTGCTCTTGCTATAGGATCTTCCATTTGCTCTAATAAACCAAGATTACCCAAGGTGTTGCCATAGGCAAAATAAAATTCATACAACCCTTCCGTATCAAATTGCCCAGCAAAAGATTTATCTAATTCCTCAAAAACTGTTTTTGCTTTTTGGTATTCTCCTAAATCCATTAAACAGTAAGCTTTACGCAGTTCAACGGTAGCCATAAATTCTCCAGTTATTTCACCTTGAATTTTTTGGCCATTTTCTGGACGAAAGAGAGTTTGATATTTTTCTAAGGCTTCAGCAACTGCACCTTCACTGGCGAGTTTAGCTGCTTCGTTGAAACGTTGAAGTAAGATTTCAGGAATTAGAGCATTGAGAGGATTATTTGGCATTAGATTAACTGACTTTTTTGCTAGTAGTCTAAATGATAGTTTAGCAAAATTTCAAAGTTAAGTGAAAGACTAAAAGTGCTAAATTGTTCGAAATTCTCATTGAATGTACGGTTATTTAGGCGATATTACTAAAATACTCGAAAACTTAACAGATATTGAAAAGCTTTATTTGTACGGAAACTTTCAGTTATCAAGATCTGTAACTTTAAAAAAATCAGAAATACGTGGCTATTTTTCCAGTGTTGAAGAAGAGTAGACTTGCGCAGAGTTTAATTAGTGAAAAGTAGATAATTATGAAGTAGTTAACTATTGGAGATCAATGAAAGATAAAACAGAAGATTTTTACTTTAACCGTCAAATTGGCTTTTTTGATGACTCAAGAGTTGCTTTTCACCACACTGGCATCAGAATTAACTCTAAGCTAAACAAGGTGATAAAATTACCAATGCTATTTAACTTTCCAGGTTAGTGAAGAGATTTATCAAACTATAGATAAAAAAGCTTTGTTTAATCTCAAACCAGAAATTCGCAGTCCCTTCTCTCAGGGAACTTTTAACCCGGCAAACAATGTTACAATCAAGGAATTTTAGACCCTGCTTTGCTACCACAATTAAGTAAAATGCTGCAAACCCCCAACAGATGGCAAGCTTACTTACAAAATTTTAGCTCAAGACCAATCTAATCAATCCTCTTTTTTCTATTCACAGTTGGTATGCCACAGAAGTAAAGCAAGAAACAACAGGCTATCGCACTCTCTGGTATTACCTGAATCCTAGGGACATTACTCCTAATGGTATTGATGCAGAGAAATTGAACCAAGCTATGATTGATTTTGCTAAACACTGTGGGGATAATGATGGTTCAGAATTGCCTCAAGATGCGGTTACTGAAGCTGTGGAAGAAATGACCCGAAATTTCGCCCACATGACTGACAGCATCTCGGAAATGACTGAGGAGATTGTTTCTGAGACTGTGGAGGAAATGGCTAATGCTTTTGAGGAGTTAACCGAAACTTTCGCGGTGATCGCAGAGGAATTTCCTTTACAAAGCAGCATGGTTGAGGTAGTGGAGAGTTTCTTCAAAGGAGAAAATTGGCAATTTCAGCAGTTAGAAAATGCAACTTTGCATCTTCTTTTTCAGGGTAAAAATAGTCAGTTTAACTGTTACGCTAGAGCCAGAGAAGCACAACAGCAATTTGTTTTTTATAGCCTTGCCCCTACGAAAGTCCCGGTTAGAAAGCGGCGTATTTTAGGAGAATTTGTGGCTATAGCAATTCTATTTGAGATGTAAAAATAGATTGCGTAAAAAAAGCTAAAATAAAACCAATACTTTAGAGAAGCATCTAGAAATGGAAGAGCCTAAAAGTGTAGTGAAAAAACAGATAGAAAAATTGCAGAGATTTCTAGACATTCATCCTGATGCTAGAGAAATGAAGAGAGCATTAGCAGTAAAACTAGCCTTACAAGGCTACGCTTATCGTGCAATCAAAGAGATTATCAACGTATCTCCTGGGTTTGTAAGTAAGTGGAAGAAAAGATTTAAAGCAAAGGGAATAGAAGGATTGAGATTGGGGTATAAAGGTGCAAAAAAAAAGCTAAGTGAGCAAGAAATAGAAGAAGTAGTTAAGTGGATACTTTGTCAAGATTATTGGGACATAGGAGATTTAGAGATTCATCTAATAGAAGAGTATGATGTGGTATTTGAAGCCGCACAAAGCTACTACGATATTTTCAAACAAGCCCGTATTACTAGACAAAAAGCTGAGCAAGTTAATCCCAGAAAAGACCAAGAAAAAATTGATAAAAGAAATCAAGAAATCCAGCAGTTATTAAGTAACTACTCGGAACAGATAGCAGCACAAGAGATTGCTGTCTATGCAATTGACGAATGCCACTTACTAGGAGATGACCTTTGTGGACAGGTTTGGGGGCAGTCAATTGAGCGAGTAAAAATACAGATTGAAAATAGCCGAAACCGACAAACATATTATGGAGCATTAAATATACTTGAAAAAGAATTCGTATTAGAAAAGTACCAGGCAGGTAATGGAGAAAACACTGTTGATTTTCTCAAAAAGCTACAGAGGATGAATCCGGGAAAGAAATTAGTATTATTCTGGGATGGAGCTTCTTACCATAAAGGTCAAAAGATGAAAGATTTCTTGAAGAGTCAAAATCAAGATAAACCTCCACAGAAATGGAAAATAGATTGTCATCTTTTTGCACCTTATGCTCCAGAAGAAAATCCAGTAGAAGCAGTATGGCTACAATTGAAATCATTATTACGAAGATTTTATCGTTTTGGCAAAAACTTTAAGGTAGTTAATCAAATATTTCAACTTCTTGTTGAATTCAAGCTTTTCAGCTTTCCCAATATAAATAAGTTCACTGCCTTTTCACAAATCATTTAGAATTGCTATAGAGCTAATTTAGGTATGATTATTGGTAACTTTGAGCTAGACTTCAACACAGGAGAAATTCGTTACAAAACTAGTATTGATGTTACCAATAATGTCATTAATCAAGAGACTTTACACCAGTTAGTTTATACCAACGTTCTCACTATGGATCAATATCTTCTTGGCATTAAATCTGTCATTTCTGGTCAACTTTCCCCAGAAGCAGCTATTAGCCAAATAGAAACCTAAGCAAGTTACCCCTTAATCAACTGTAATTTCAATCCGACGGTTCAGTTGCTGACTAGCATCATTGCTATCTTCGACTAAAGGACGAGTTTGTCCGTAACCTACCACTACCAAACGATACTTTTCCCCCAAGGCATTAGCTAAATATTGCTTAACTTCTTGGGCGCGTCGGAAAGATAACTCACGATTATCCTCTGCTTCATTGCTGCTATGGGTATGAGCAGAAACACGAATAGTTTCTCCTTCATATTGTCGCAGATCGTTAACAATTTTATCCAAAATTGAATTCGCTTCTGCTGATAAAGTGCTACTAGTTTCTGTAAAAAGGACATCACTAGGAAGAGTAACTTTCAACTTCTTATTGTCGTTTTTAGCACTATTTGCCACAGCTTTACCTGCTTGAGGACTAGGAATAGGTTGGGCTTGGAGATTTCCTTGAAGAATTTTTAATCTCTCATCCAAAGGCAGATCAGAATCACTAGTTCCTAACTCGCTTTCTAGTTGAACAGTACGACTATTCAAAGCATTTAACTGTGCCTGGAGTCCTTGAACCTCATTTTGTAACCCTTGCCTTTCTTGTGCCGTTAATTCAGAAGCAGGATTGGTTGCTACAGCGGTTTGAGAAATATTAGCTTGAGATGTCACTAACTCTTCTTTGTCATTTAATAATTCCCAAACTTTGATTCCTAGAGGTTTACCAGGATTGACTTGTGGTCTAAAAACCCCTAAAAGCACCCCGGTGAGAAAAGCCAAACTTCCCCCAACTCCAAACAACAAGCATTGCAGCAAAATTACCTTTAACCAAGAACCCTTAGTGTTGGTCGGAGAAGGAGATTTTTTTGAAGAAGATTCTACGATTGGAGTCACGACTTTTCCTTACCTTTTAGCCAGATCCTGATTATGCGACCAAGAGTCTGTTATCATAATTTGTTTTTGTTCTCTCCATAACACTCCAAAGTTAGAAATTACAGCTTTATTTGTATCGCTTCGTAAATTAATAATGAAAATTTAGCTTAGGGAGGGGTGTAATTTCAACTAAGTTGCTATACATAGGTATAAGGATACTGCAAGAGTTCCTTCGGCATCACTCCTCGCACAAAAAATGAAGTTTAGCAACCTCAAGACAAAACTATGTTGAAACCCTTTCTTTATTTTGTATCTGCTACTCTGTTGCTAATCGCTTCTACTCCATCGGCTCAAGGAAATCAGGATGAAGTGCCACAGGTAGTTGTTCCTGCATATCCCCACACTTCATCCCAGCCCTCAATGATATTGCCAAGCTCTTCCTCTAATATGATTCAAGCCGAAGTTAAAAGCGATCCCCTTGATAGTCCTCATCCTGTTCCCTGGAATTGGGTTTTGGAAACTAACGAAAATTTAAGACAAAATGAAAGTTCTGGGGTCAATTATTATCGTAGTCCTTCCTTAATATCTCCTGATAAGACTTATGCAGCTTATAGTAGAATTCAGATGGAAGGAAGACCAGAATTGTTCCGCAGCCGAGTTACTAGCGTGATGTTTCTCGAAAACCTGCACACAGGTGACTTGCAAACGATTACAGCCTCTTCTCCCCTGGCTGATAACCCTTTTAATAGTAACGAAGAAGCTAGAAGACCAGGGAAAATTTCTATTTTAATCCCTGTTTCTTGGTCAGATTCAGGGGATCGCGTTTTAGCAAGACAATTTGAAGGTTTTTTTAATACCTCAGATGCTTCTGATTACGCAGTTATTTGGGAACGAAATACTAACCGTACTGCCACTGTCGCCCCAGAAAATGATCTTTATACTAACGCTGTCTTACTCGGTTGGAGTGAAACAGACCCAGAACAAGTACTATTTCGGGCCGGAACTTTAGGAGAAGAAAATTGGCCTTTATGGGCAGTTGATGCAGAAGGCCAAACTATGCTTGCTAGTGAAGATAAGCCTATTGTTTACGGGCAAGTAATTAACAAAGTTTGGAGTGGGCCGCAAGCACGGTGGTAGGGAGAAATAGAAAATTAAAGGTTAAAAGAAAAGGGCAGGAATGATAAAATTTCATTGAGTTTCCTTCCTTCGGTAGTCCCTCAGGCTTTAAACTTCAGTTTAATTAGCAATAAAATTAAAAAAATCCTATGGCTTACTTTTGGTTTAAAGCATTTCACCTGATTGGTGTGGTAGTTTGGTTCGCTGGTTTATTTTATTTGGTACGTTTATTTGTTTATCATGCCGAGGCTGCTGAACAACCTGAACCCGCCCAGACTATTCTTAAAAATCAATATGAATTGATGGAGAAGCGCCTGTATAGCATTATTACAACTCCAGGAATGCTAGTTACAGTAGTTATGGCCATTGGCTTAATTTCTACTGAACCAGAAATCTTAAAATCTGGTTGGTTACACGCCAAGCTAGCTTTGGTTTTAGTTTTAATTGGCTATCACCACTATTGCAAGCGCTTAATGAAACAATTAGCAGCGGGGACTTGTCAATGGACTGGGCAACAGTTTCGCGCCCTTAATGAAGCACCGACAGTTTTACTAGTAACCATTGTGTTATTGGCTGTGTTTAAAAATAATCTTCCCTTAGACCTGACCACCTGGTTGATTGTTGCTTTAGTAATTGCTATGGTTGCGAGTATTCAACTTTATGCGAAGAAACGTCGTAAAGATAAAGAGTTATCTCAAGCACAAATTTCTACTGAGTCAGAAGCGTTGTCGAGTTAGTTAGAGGATACATTAGGGGGTTAGAGGCAGATGAGATCCTATAATAAGAGTTGATGTGGGAGCATCCCTTGTCGAACGATTAAGTTAAATTCTCTAATCGCTTATTGTGGTATCGCCTTGACCAAATTAGCCCCTGAAACCTCTTCCACACCTCCTGTTCAAAAAATACCTAGTCTGAAGTCAGAAAAGAGACTTTTCTGGAATGTTTTCCTTTCCACCTTTATCACCATCTTCCTCGCTGAGATGGGAGACAAGACTCAACTAGCTACTTTGTTGATTACTGCCCAATCTGGTTCCCCTTGGATCGTTTTTGCTGGTGCAGCTTTAGCTTTAATCGCCACCAGTTTATTAGGAGTTTTATTGGGTATGTGGTTAGCAAAACGTTTAGCTGCGAGGATTCAAGAAATTGCCGTAGGTACTTTACTTATAATCGTTTCTGTAGGGTTACTTTGGGATGCTTTGCATTCGCAATGAGGAATCTTAAATTTAGCAAAAGCGCAAAAATATGGACTGGCAACTTTTAGGACTGAGTTTCATTACAGTTTTTTTGGCAGAAATTGGTGATAAAAGTCAGCTAGCTGCCATCGCCCTTGGGGGTAGCGGCAAGTCTCCCCGTGCAGTATTTTTAGGTTCAGTTGCTGCTCTTTTATTAGCTAGCTTTTTAGGGGTTATTGCCGGAGAAGGGGTGGCTCAAGTCTTGCCGACACGATTATTAAAGTCTTTGGCAGCTATCGGTTTTGCTTTGTTGGCGATCGCAACTTTAATGCCAGATTCTCCCTCTGAATAAAAAAAACTCCCTGTGGGGAGGCAAATTAATTTAATTTAAACTGCTGGATTAGTATAGGGCGGGTTTTTGGGTTCTAATGTTGATCTCATAGTTTTAGTTGAAACCCGCCCCTACGTAAACCCGCCCGTACATAAAATCTAGATAGCGCAAGAGTCACGGTAGCACCACCGTAGCAACCAAGCACAAACCGTTAGTTTCACGGCTTCTAATGCCCAATAGCCTTCGTGCATAGAAACCATTCCAGTGGGCATACTATAACTAGTTTCAAATAGGTTTAACTGTAAACCTAAACCACTCATTTGAGGGGTTAAAAAGTAGGTACAAGTTAAGGTGATTGCTAACAGTAAAGTAGATAAAATAATTGACCAACGTTGTTTATCTGAAGAAAAATAGTTATGATTGCGACCGAGAACTAAAAAGCTTGTCAATACTAATGCTGCACAAACTAATTCTACGCGGTTAAAAATACCGAACATTAAATAGCCCGCACTGGCAAAATTGGCTTGGGTCATCATGCCTGTGGCAGAAAGGCTAGGTATAATGACTAAATCCAAAAGCAGACTACTGCTGAGCCAGAATCCTAAAGCAAACATGATCATGGCAGGCCAGTTAACTTGCTTGCCGCGACTAAAAACAGCGTTCATACGATTCCCTCAACTTTTGTTGTCTTGCTTTCTAGTTTAACTAATATCAGCAGTAATAACTATCAACAAAAGTTAAGTTTGTTAAGGACTATTTTAATAGTTGCAATGTTGAAGATTTGGTTAAAAATATTGTTAAGTTTTTTTAAAATTCCGAGCTTTCAAGAGCTAATTTATGATTAATACCTCTATAGTCTCTTGCCTAGAAAAAAACACGAAAGCTGGGCAGAAACAAAAAAAGCAAGATAAAGTGAACTACAACAAGAACTTTTTAGCTTAAGTTATCCTCTTAAATCCTCTATGTCGCATTTTTACTTTGACGCTGAAGAGCAAGGCCGTAAATCCTTTGAACTTCCTGGGGCGAAGCCTCATTACAATCCTGATCGCCCTGGGCAAGTTGAACATATATGTTTGGATTTAGTATTAAATATTCCCCATCGTAGCTTTACAGGAACTTGTACTATTACTCTCGCTCCAGTACAAAAAGGAATTACTCAGTTAAGTTTAGATGCAGTCAATTTACAGATTGATTCTGTGATGGTGGCAGAGGTTTCTCAACCTTTTAATTATGATGGGGAAAAGCTTGATATTCAACTGCTTCAACCTACAACAAATGATGCAATAGAAATTGCCATCGCCTATGGGGTAGAACAACCACAAAGGGGTATTTATTTTATTGCCCCTGATGAACATTATCCCCATAAGCCAACCCAGGTTTGGACTCAAGGAGAAGATGAAGATTCCCGTTTTTGGTTCCCTTGTTTTGATTATCCTGGGCAGTTAGCAACTTCAGAAATAAAAGTTAAAGTTCCTCAGCAATATTTAGCTATTTCTAATGGGGAACTTATTGCTACAGAAGAAGTAGGAGAAGAGAAGATTTACCATTGGTTACAAAAGAAAATTCATCCTAGTTATTTGATGACTTTGGCAGTGGGGGAGTTTGCGGAAATCAAGGATGAGTGGCAGGGTATTCCTGTTAATTATTATGTGGAAAAAGGTCGAGAAGAAGACGGCGATCGCAGCATGGGAAAAACTCCTCGTATGGTAGAGTTTTTTAGTCAAAAATTTGGCTATCCCTACGCTTATCCTAAATATGCTCAAGTTTGTGTTGATGACTTCATTTTTGGGGGAATGGAAAATACTTCCACCACTTTATTAACTGATCGTTGTTTGTTAGATGAAAGAGCAGCAATTGATAACCAACGGACAGAAAGTTTAGTTGCCCATGAATTAGCACACCAATGGTTTGGAGATTTAGTAGTAATTAAACATTGGTCTCACGCTTGGATTAAAGAAGGAATGGCTTCTTTAGCTGAGGTGATGTGGACTGAACATGAGTATGGTAAAGATGAAGCCGCTTATTATCTTTTAAACGAAGCCCGTAGTTATATCAATGAAGATAGTTCCCGTTATCGTCGCCCTATTGTTACTAATGTTTATCGGGAAGCAATTGAATTATATGACCGCCATCTTTATGAAAAAGGTGCTTGTGTTTATCATATGATTAATGGTCTTTTAGGAGATGATTTTTTTGATAGAGCGATTCATACTTTCGTTCAAGATAATGCTCACAAAACTGTAGAAACTATTGATTTATTAAGAGCAATTGAGAAGGCTACAGGTCGTAATTTAGCTTATCTTTTTGACCAATATGTCTTTAGAGGTGGGCATCCTGAATTTAAAGTTAGTTATTCCTGGGATAATCAAAATAAGTTAGCTCAATTAACAATCACTCAAAAGCAAGCTAAAAGCGATTCTACGGGTAGTAATAGTGAGTTGTTTGATTTACATATACCTATTGCCTTTGGTTATGTGGAAAATAATAAGTTGGGTGATAAATATGGGGAAAGGAAAATAGTTCTTCACCTCAATCAAAAACAACAGAGCTTTTATTTCCCTTTAGAAAAGAAACCTAGCTTTTTAAGTTTCGACCTAGGCAACTATTTCTTAAAAACTGTCTCCCTTGACTGTCCTATCGCCGAATTGAAAGCGCAATTAAAACACGACCCTGACCCTATTTCTCGCATCTATGCTGCCCAAGCTTTGAGTAAGAAAGGTGGTTTAGAAGTAATTAAAGCTTTCTCCCATTCCTTAACAGAAGAACCTTTTTGGGGAGTGCGCTTAGAAGTTGCTAAACAATTAGGAAAAATCAAACTTAATGGGGCAGCAGAAGAGTTGATCAAAGCTTTAAAAGATGATCATGCTAAAGTACGTAGAGCAGTGGTAGAAGCTTTAGGTAAATTCAAAATCCCTACTAGTTACAATGCTGTGAAAGAAATAGCCTCACAGGGTGATGAAAGTTACTACGTGGAAGCTAGCGCTTTGAGAGTTTTAGGAGGCATGATCGCCGGAAACTTAAAATCTAAACAAGACGAAGTTATTAACCTTTACCAACAAATATTACAAGAAAAAGCGGGTTGGAATGAAGTAATTCGTTCCGGTGCTATCGGTGGTTTGAGTAAGTTAAAGACCTCTCCCCAAGCTGTAGAAATTATTACTAAATACACTCAATTAGGAATCCCTCAACCCCTCCGCCTAGCAGCTATCCGCGCCTTGGGAGCTATTTCTGTGGGGCAAACCCCTAATCAAGTAGAATCTATCCTCGAAACCTTAGAGGCGATCGCCGGAGAAAGTTTCTTCTTAATTCAAGTATCGGTAGTTGCCAGCTTGAAACAAATGCAAACTTCCGGGGCAATTAGTATTTTGCAAGCCCTAGCCGAACAAACTCCTGATGGCAGAGTGCGTCGTATCGCCGAAGAAGGAATTAAAAAAGTAGAAAAGAATCTTGGTTCCCAACAAGGGGTAGAAAGGTTACGAGATGATGTTGAGCAACTCAAGCAAGAAAACCAAGACTTAAAAAGTCGTTTAGCTAAACTCGAAGCAAAGTGACATTAAACTAAAAGCTAGTCCGTCATTAAGTGAGCAAATTATATAGCTGAGTAAACAAAATCGAGATAGCTATAGTGCTACGCGCTAGGTAATAGCGCAAAAGACATAGAAATAGAGGGTGATTTTAATTGAGCAATAAGATAGCCAGATCCCCATCTCCCCATCCCCCATCTCAAACACTCCGGGGATTAATAAACTCACTCAACCCTTCCCCCAATAAAGATAGCCCTGTTACCATAGAACTCAAAGCTAAACCAGGAAACAAAGCTGTCCACCAAATGCCTGTAGGTAAAGCATCCAAAGCAACTCGCAAGTCATGACCCCATTCTGGTGTTTCCTCCGGCAAGCCTAAGCCCAAAAACCCTAACCCTCCCAAAATTAAAATGGCATCGGCAGCATTGAGGGTGAATAAAACGGGGACGCTTTGAATTACATTAAAAAATAAGTAGCGAGAAAGTACCCGACTAGGAGAAGCCCCCATGGCCCTAGCTGCTTCGATAAATAACTCTGTTTTGACGCTGGTGGTATGATTACGAACTACCCGAAAATACTGAGGAACATAGGAAATGCTTAAGGCGATCGCAGCATTAAAAACCCCCCGCCCCACCACAAAAGCTAAGGTAACAGAAAGTAGCAATCCCGGTAAAGTATAAATAGTATCCATCAGAAATACCAATACCCGGTCAACCTTCCCCCCCAAATAGCCGCTAATCAACCCCAAAGGTACACCCACAACTAAGCTTAAACTCGTCGCCATAATCACCACTTTTAAAGCGGCTTGAGTGCCAAATAAAGTGCGAGAAAAGACATCATAACCTTGGCGATTTGTCCCAAACCAATACTTCAGTCCTGGAGGTTCATGAATCGGGTTACTCAAAGACTCCAAAGGATCTTGCAACCAGCCCCAAGCCTGAAATACGGGGGCGAATAAAGCAATAACCACAAAAAAAGTCGTGATAATTAACCCCGCCAACATTAACCGTGTAGACAAGCTAGGGCGAGAAAAAGCAGCAATGAAGCCAGGGAGACGGAATTTAGTTGAGGTCACTTTTATCAGTTGATCAATGTTTAATGATCAATGATAAATGGTATTTCCTATTCCCTATTGCCTCCTCCAGAGCGATATACTAAATACCTAGAAGAGTTAAAAATCTTAAACTTAGGTGGTGTTAATTAAAACACTCCTAGTTGTTTCCTACTATCTGAACATAATGAACCCAGGAATTGACCTACAAGGAAGTTTTATTGAATCTGTCAAAGAATTAGGTGTACCTGCTGATGCGGCCAAAGCTTTGTGGATGCCCTTACCAATGGTTTTGATGATTGTTGGGGCCACCGTAGGAGTTTTGGTAGTAGTTTGGTTAGAAAGAAAAATTTCAGCAGCGGCACAACAGCGTATTGGCCCTGAATATGCTGGCCCTTTAGGAGTGCTTCAGCCTGTAGCAGATGGCTTAAAGCTGGTATTTAAAGAAGATATTGTTCCTAACAAATCTGACCCTTGGTTATTTACCCTCGGCCCTATTTTGGTCGTGATTCCTGTGTTTTTGTCCTTTCTGATTGTACCTTTTGGACAAAATCTGGTTATCACAGACTTAAACATAGGCATCTTTCTTTGGATAGCCCTTTCTAGCATTGCACCTATTGGTTTATTAATGTCTGGTTATGCTTCCAATAACAAATATGCATTATTAGGTGGTTTAAGGGCCGCAGCACAATCAATTAGTTATGAAATTCCTCTGGCTTTGTCTGTATTGGCTGTAGTCATGATGTCCAATAGCCTCAGCACCATCGACATTGTAGAACAGCAAGCGGGTTATGGCATCTTGGGTTGGAATATTTGGCGACAGCCTGTGGGCTTTTTGGTTTTTTGGATTGCTGCTTTGGCAGAATGCGAACGCCTACCCTTTGATCTTCCTGAAGCAGAAGAAGAATTGGTGGCAGGTTATCAAACTGAATATGCAGGTATGAAATTTGGTTTATTTTATTTGGGTTCCTACGTTAACTTAGTCCTTTCTGCTTTAATCTTTGCTATTCTCTATCTTGGCGGTTGGGAATTTCCTATTCCCTTAGAGCGCTTAGCTGGTTGGTTAGGGGTCAGCGAAACTAATCCCATTTTACAGTTAACCACTGCTTCTTTGGGTATCACCATGACTATTCTCAAAGCTTATATTCTTGTCTTCATTGCTATCTTGTTACGTTGGACAGTCCCCAGGGTACGCATCGATCAACTCCTCAATTTAGGTTGGAAATTC
Organism: uncultured cyanobacterium; assembly: GCA_963793425.1. Taxonomy (GTDB): domain Bacteria; phylum Cyanobacteriota; class Cyanobacteriia; order Cyanobacteriales; family CAWCAG01; genus CAWCAG01. The sequence goes on from CAWCAG010000007.1 coordinate 1,148,094, forward strand.
CTGTTACCTATTTCCTTGGTCAACCTCCTGCTTACTGCGGGGTTGAAGTTAGCTTTTCCTTTCGCCTTTGGTGGTTAATTTATCTCCAAAACCCACATTCAACAACTAACAAACTATGTTCCAATTCCTCAAACAAGTCGGCGACTATGCGAAAGAAACTGTGCAAGCAGCTAAGTATATTGGTCAAGGACTCTCAGTTACCTTTGATCATATGCAACGCCGCCCGGTAACAGTTCAGTACCCCTATGAAAAACTGATTCCCTCTGAACGCTACCGAGGCAGAATTCATTTTGAGTTTGATAAGTGTATTGCCTGCGAAGTCTGCGTTAGGGTTTGCCCCATCAACTTACCAGTAGTGGATTGGGAATTTAATAAAGAAGCGAAAAAGAAAAAGCTTAACCACTATAGCATCGACTTCGGAGTCTGTATCTTTTGTGGCAACTGTGTGGAATACTGCCCGACTAACTGTCTTTCTATGACGGAAGAGTATGAATTAGCGGCCTATGATCGTCACGAACTTAACTACGATAACGTGGCTTTAGGACGCTTACCAGAAAAAGTTGGTCAAGACCCGATGGTTACCCCTTTAAGAGAGTTTGCTTACTTACCAAAAGGAGTGATAGATCCCCATGACTTACCTGCGGGTTCCCAACGTTCAGGTAAACGTCCCGAAGAGATTGCCGGAGAAACCGAATCTCAGCAAGAGGAAAAGGCTAAGTAACCTAAAAATAAAACTGGTCGTTAGTTTTTAAAAACCCTAACGACCGAACAATCATGACTAATCATAAAGGATAAAAAAGTGAATCTAGCCCAAGGAGTTCAATTTGTTTCATTCGGCATCCTCGCTGCGATGATGATAACAGCAGCTTTGGGGGTAGTGCTGTTTTCTAACATCGTTTACTCAGCCTTTTTATTAGCGGGAGTATTTATTAGTATCGCCGGTCTTTACCTCTTACTCAATGCTGATTTCGTCGCTGCGGCACAGATTTTAGTTTATGTTGGGGCAATTAACGTCCTGATTTTGTTTGCCATCATGTTGGTTAATAAACGCGAAGACTTCGCTGTCATTCCTGGGCGTTGGATTCGCAAAACAGCAACGGCCTTGGTTTGTATCGGTTTATTTATCTTACTCGGTACAACGGTTGTCGCAACTCCTTGGTCAATTTCTACGGCAACTTCTTTAACAGGAGAAAGTACCGTTGTTGCCATTGGTAAACATTTCTTTACCGACTTTCTGTTACCTTTTGAACTTGCTTCTGTACTACTTTTAATGGCTATGGTAGGAGCAATTATTATTGCCCGTCGCGACTTTATTCCCGAAGAATTATCTAATTCCCCTGGTCAAACGCCTGCTTTAACTTTAGCAGAACGACCCAGAGAAATGGCGACTTTAAGTGGTAGTTCCTCAGAAAAGAATTAACAAGTAATTGTCTGAACAACTTACGCAAATTGTGTTTTCTCTCCTACCCTTACTCATCAATTTAGCTAACAATTATGGCCCTACAACTAGAATATTTCTTAGTCTTAGCCGCAGCCCTATTTTGTATTGGTATTTATGGCTTAATCACCAGCCGCAATGCAGTCAGGGTTCTTATGTCTATTGAACTAATGCTTAATGCAGTGAACCTAAACCTAATGGGATTTTCTAACTATTTAGATCCTCAAGCTATTAAAGGTCAGGTTTTTGCTGTTTTTGTGATTACCATCGCTGCTGCTGAAGCTGCTGTTGGTTTAGCAATTGTTCTAGCCATTTATCGTAATCGAGATACCGTGGATATGGAACAGTTCAACTTACTTAAATGGTAGTTACTTAAAGCTGACAAATTTGGTAGGGGCGCAGTGTAATTTTAAAAAAAAATCTTCTGCCCCCTCATAAACCAAAACTAATATTATGGGATTCATAATTCAAAGGTTCCACATGAATTAAAACCCGAACTGGACTAAATTCTGCCTTTAAAGAAGTTTCTATTTCTTCAGTAATATGATGAGCGGTTTGTACATCTTTCACCTCAACAATTAAGTGCATTTCAATAAATACTTGCTTACCTAATAAACCGCGAGAAGCAATATCATGGCAATTAATTACCCCAGGAACCTTCATCACAATTTCATGAATTTTTTCTGGCGGGATAGCCATTTCATCCACTAACCAGGGCAAGTTATCTTTTAGCACTTCCCAACCACTTTTAAACACCAACACAGCCACAGGAAAAGCTAACACCACATCTAACCATTGCAGTTGAGGAATGCCGAAGATTCTCCCTTGCCACATCCCCAACAACCCCACTAATACCAAAATTGTTACCCAGATATCACTGGTAGTATGTTTAGCATCTGCAAGAAGAATCGGGCTACCGATACGTTTTCCTACTCTTCTCTCGTAAAAAGCTACGAGAATATTGCATCCCAAAACAAGTAATAAAAGCCCCAATTCTGCCCCAGAAATCTTTACAGGAGTAATGCCATTGAAGATATGCTGGATTGCACCTTGGAGAATTTCTAAGCAAGCTACTCCTAAAAAAGCAGCAATTCCTAATGCACCCAAGGCTTCAAACTTTTGATGCCCATAAGGATGTTCCCTATCTGGTTGGGGAGAAGAGAAATTGTTGGTAACTAAACCCAAAATATTATTGGCGCTATCTGTAACGCTGTGTAGAGCATCTGCTTGTAAACTCAGGGAACCAATACTAAATCCGACAAAAGCCTTCAAACCCATCACAAACAGGTTGGCTAATAAAGTAATGAGCAAAACTTGACGAACTTCTGAGCGATTATCTTTAACCACATAAATAGCCCTACCAATAAATTAAGGTTCTCTAATCCTTATTTTAGAAGGTAAATCCCTGAAGCCTTCATCTGTTATTGATTACAGCTTGCGCTACTTGCCGGTTATTCTTTTCGTTATTGAGATACTTTTTAATAATTAACGGTTATTAACTCCATTCTTTGGTACATTTTGACGGAAACTAGATTAAAGATAATCCTATTAACGAGCAAATATTAAGATTTTATGCCTCCATCTCAACCTCAACTCACTTTCAATCTAGTTCAGGGATCTGTCTCCTTTGGTTTTTCCGCATCTGCGGCGAGGGATTTACGGCAAGAAATAGCAACTCTAATGAAAAGTCTTAAGGCTAATGCTGTCAAAACTGGCGGCAGCAAGCCCAAGCCTCAAGCCCCGATGGAGTATCGTTATACAGGAGATATATTTTTAGAGGTTTTCTGCAACCCCAACATTTACTCTAGCCCTTTTGCTGCCAAAGTGTTAATAACCTTACGCGATGATCATATTCGCCTCACTGTAGAAGCTGAACTTACCCGTATCATTGAAGATATTAATCAGTATTTAGAACAGGTAGGCTAAGAATAAGCTTGTCTTGTTGTTATTTGTCGTTGGGAAAAAATCAAGTAATGAAGTCTAATAATCTATTTGAATTTGTTAAGCAAGGGTTTCGTGTCACTTTGGGGGCAACCACTGCTCTTGTAGAAACCGTTCAAGATTCTCAGAAGCGGGAACAAACTCTAGCCGAACTTTCTTCTAACCTTAGTCAGAAAGTTCAAGAATGGGCAGCGAAAGGCGAAATCACCGAACAAGAAGCTCGCCAGGTAGTTGAGCAGTTTATCAATAATCAACAAGCTTCTCGGAGCAGCAGCCCTAGTCAGACAGTAGATGTCAATACCACCCCCACTACTTCTGCTGGTGTGAGTAATACTTATATTCAAACAGAGTTAGAAGAGCTTACTTCCCAGATTACTGCCCTTAGAAGTGAGTTAGAACAAGAGAGGAAGTAAGATTCCCACTAATGGCGTTATTTTTAGTGGTTGACTTCTTTTTTTACTATCACGCTGAGATGGCTTTAACAAAGAGCAAAATCAAGTCTTTCCTTTCTGCTCATCAAGTAATCTCAGCTTGATTTTTTTGTTTCGATAGCGATTTATTCTTCGGTTGAGGAGTCATCTAGGGTTGTTATTAGCTAACAAAACTCCCACCCTTTAGTCATTGTCCCAATATTCTGAACCAATGAGATCACCAACCCGATCCCGTAAGAGATACTCGCAACGCTCTAACTCTGATTCAATACATACCCATTCACGGGCAGGAATGTATTGACACATAACATAAATAGGTTGGTTGCGGCTCAAAAGCCCCCTTTCTACTAGTTGTCTAGCTTCATCTTTGATTGTTCCAATGGAGTAGTCGGTAATAGGTATAGATGTCAATGTATTAGCACTCATGGTTTAAACCTAAGTAAAGTGGACGTAGCTTAGAGATTTTTGTGGGGTAGATATTCTTAACATTAAAGAATGACTTACATTTCAGTATATAAAGATACAGATGAAATGTATCCTCTGATAAATAAAACAAAAGATTAGATTAATAAACATAATATTTTTGCCATTGATATATTCACTTAAGGAATAATTAGTTTATTTTCTATAAATCAGTAATTAACTGTTAGAAAAGGCTTGAGTAGATTGCTTAGACTAAATAAATTTGCTGAATGACTTAAATAAAGGCTCCTTGTTTAGAATTAGCTAAGTTCAAGGGGCTAAACAATGTTTCTAAAACCACCTTTTGCGCTAAAGGCATTTGCCCATAGGAAAATACCCAAGGTAAGTCTTTAGCCAAATGAGGTTCTAACCATTGCCAGATATAAGGACTACCATAAATTCCCAAACCCAAAACTCGATTATTCTTTAACAAATTCTTAATTAAATCTTGACAGGAACTTTCAAGTTTCGCTGTACCTCGGAAGGGATTACCTCTAATGAATATTTGCAGTAGAGTTTCTTGTTCCCCTTCTAATTCTGAGCTGGGCAGGCTCCTATCAATTAATTGTAATTGATAACCAAGTTGCTGAGGAATTGCGATCGCTGGGGTATGACGGGCGAGGAAATCGCAATCTAGGGCATTGTCGAGAATGATTAAGTTACGGCGTTTAGAGGCTTTGCTAGAAGAGTTTGCCGGAATTGGTAAGCAACCTCCTGTCACCAAAGAATCTTTAATCATATTTTTCGCTATCTCCTCAGCTTCCGGGTTGTCTAATTCTGAGGCAATTTCTTTGGTGCTAAAGGTTATTTTCTCCTTCGCGAGGGCAATCCTATTTAAAGAGGCTTCAATGTTTTCTAGAGGAATTTCCCCGGTTTCAACAGCCTTAAATATGGCTTCAATAGCAACTTCTGGATCATCGGGCATCAAGAGAACATCTGCCCCCGCAGCCACAGCCATTACCGCAATTTCTTCAGGGGCAGCGAACTTTGCTACTCCCCCCATAATTAAAGCATCTGTAACCACCAAACCTGTAAAACCCAGTTTGTCTCGTAACTGTTGGGTTAAAATTTGGGGCGAAAGGGTGGCAGGAAGTTCCGAATCCCAAGCGGGGATGAGTAAATGGGCGCTCATGACACTATCAACCCCGGCGGCGATCGCCTCTTGGAAAGGAGGTATTTCTACTTCACTAAGGCGAGCATCTCTATGGGGAATTGAGGGAAGATGGAGATGGGAATCTGTTGATGTGTCTCCATGCCCAGGAAAATGCTTGGCTGTAGACAGAAGAGGATATTCTTTTGTGCCACGAATAAATGCTGTGGCTAAAGCCCCTACCAATTCTGGGGTTTCCCCGAAGGAACGAACATTAATAACGGGATTGTCTCGGTTGTTGTTAACATCAACCACCGGGGCGAGAATCCAATTAATACCAAGGGCTAAGGCTTCTTTGGCGGTAATAGCACCCATTTGATAAGCATAATCTTCGCCAGCAGAAGCATTTTTAGCCGCGATTCCACCACAAGCCATAGGAGGAGGAAACCAAGTAGCACCAGGAAATCTCTGCCCTACTCCTTCTTCAATATCCGCAGCAATAAACAGAGGTGTTTGCGCCCAACTTTGTAATTGCTGGGTACGCAAAGACAAATCTCCTACACCTCCCCCCAGGAGGATTACACCACCAACATTCCAATCTTGTAACCAATGTTTAAGTTTGTGGTTAGGGGCTTCCCAAGCAGGATAACGAATCTGGCGATCAAACAAATAACCGCAAGCCCTAACGACAATCATTTGCCCAATTCGAGATTTCAAGTCATTTGGCATAGCACGGAGAGGGGGAGCTGGGGAGCTGGGGAGCTGGGGAGCTGGGGAGGCTGGGTGAGAACAATTAGCAACTAGCAACTAGCTTCATCAGTTTCATCAGTTTCATCAGTTTCCTGACGAGATTGGCTAATACTGTTCAATAAGTCAATCATGCGATCGCCTTTTTCTAAGGAGGTATCTTCTATAAATCTTACTTCTGGGGTTCTACGCAAGCGTAATCTTTGTCCTAATTCTCGGCGTACAAAACTAGCAGAAGATTCTAAGCCTACCATCGTCTCTTCTCTAGCTTCAGGGGTTCCATAGATACTGACAAAAATTTTTGCGTGTTGTAAATCTCCAGAAACGTCTACGTCAGTGATGCTAACCATACCAGCACCAACTCTGTCATCTTTAATCTGATTGAGTAACATTTGGCTAACTTCTTGTTTAATCAAAGAAGCAACTTTAGAAACTCGACGGCTCGTAACCATAATTTTTTGCTCTAATTTTGGTGATCGATCTGGAGACGCAAATATTTCAGCGCTCCGACATTTTTTCTCCTTATTTCCCTAAACAGGCTTTAATCCTAACATTGCTTCTAAGGTAAGAAAGAGGAAAGCAAAAACCCCAAACAATAGTCCTATCGAGGCTACAGCCGTTACAGGATTTTTCATTAAAGGAGCAAAACGCTCCAAGAATGCCCAGAAAATTCCTAAACTGATGGAGATTAAGTATTTAGGATAACGGAGGATGTTTTCAATAAAATCTTGCATTTTTCTGGCAGCAGGTTTACTACTTAACTGACGGCTGAGCAATTCATCTATATTTTACCGCCAACTCACCCCCTCGCCCAAGAATTACCTTGATTAATGATAAATGAGATTAATCGTGAACTATCAAATAATTAAAATACTTTTCCTACTTACTTTTATTGCTGGTTGTACTACTCCTAATAGTGCTTCTATTGATGAACCGGAAACTACTACTACAACACCAACAACTTCAGAGAATGTTGCAACCAATAACTTAATCACCACAGAAACTCTTTCCCCCCAAACAATTAAAGTAAACCTAGAAGACTTACCTCAACCTTTTGCTACTAATAGTGCTTCTAACCCCCCTCAAGTAGTTGATATTCCCACCAACCCAACCTTAAAAGTGCCAGCCGGTTTTCAGGTGAATGTGTTTGCTTCTGGGTTAGATGCACCTCGTTGGTTAGCTTTGACCCCTGATGGTGATGTTTTAGTCACAGAAACACGACAAAACCGTATTCGTTTGTTGCGAGATAGTAATAGTGATGGTGTAGCCGATGAGAAAGAAACCTTTGCTAGTCAAGAAAATGGCTTAGATATTCCTTTTGGCATGGCTTTTAGCCAAGGATACTTTTTCCTTGGTAACACAGATGAAGTGCGCCGCTATAGTTATAACCAAGGACAGCAACTACAAGGCAAAGGAGAAAAAATTGCTGACTTACCTGGAGGCGGCTATAACCAACATTGGACGAGGAATGTAATTGCTTCTCCCCAAGGAGACAAACTCTATGTTTCTGTGGGTTCTCGTTCTAATGTTGATGTGGAATCTCTGCCCCGTGCCTCTGTTCAAGTTATGAATCTTGATGGCTCTGGGCAAGAAACCTTTGCTTTTGGTTTGCGTAATCCCGTCGGCTTAGATTTCCATCCTACCACTAAGGAATTATATACCACCGTTAACGAAAGAGACGGCTTAGGAGATGACCTTGTACCAGATTATTTTACTCGCATTCAGGCTGGGGAATTTTATGGTTGGCCTTTTGCTTATTTGACACCAAATCTCCTCGATCCGCGTCAAGTAAATAACGGTAAAAGTACTCAACCAGATTTAGCGGCGAAAACCAAAACTCCAGATGTACTTTTCCAGTCTCACTCAGCGGCTTTGGGGCTGCAATTTTACGATGGCTCAACTTTTCCGCAAAAATATCGTCAAGGAGCCTTTGTAGCCTTCAGAGGTTCTTGGAACCGCAATCAAGGAACGGGGTATAAAATTGTTTTTGTACCTTTTAATGCTCAGGGTAATCCTGAAGGATATTATGAAGATTTCCTGACTGGTTTCTTACTTAAACCTAACATTCCTTCTACTTGGGGAAGACCAGTAGGTTTATTGGTTTTGCCTGATGGTAGTTTGTTATTAACAGAAGAAGCAAATGGTCGTATTTATAGAGTTCAATATGTAGAATGAAGTTATCATCTATCATCTATTACCTATTACCTATTACCTATTACTTTGCTCAGGTTTTAACTTCAAACTTACCTGCTTGGGCAGCTAACCGAGAAGATGTGGAGAGGTTGTTATCCACAAATTCTTGTCCTCGCTGCGACTTAAGTGGTGCTGAATTAGCAAAAGCGGATTTAAGAGATGCTAACTTAGCCGAAGCAAACTTAAAAAATGCCAATTTGCGCCATGCACAAATGCAAGCAGCTAATTTAAAAGGGGCTGACTTAAGTAATGCTAAATTAGGAGTTAAACTCAAACCAAAACAAGCTTTAGAAGGGTTTAAAAATACTGGCAGTAAAACAGAAGCTCTTCTATCTCTAAGAGATATTGAAACAGTTAACGCTCTAGATTTAGTAAACAGCTTCTCACCTCAAGAAAATGCTGGAGAGGTTCCTACCAACCTAGATATTGCTGATTTAACAGGAGCAATTTTAGTTAATACAGACTTACAAGGAGCAAGCTTAAATAGTGCTAATTTAGAAAATATTGATGGTCGCTATACCAACTTGAAAGGAGCTAATTTAGTTCAAGCTAACTTAAAGAAAGCCAACTTAATCGGGGCAAATATATCTAGTGCTGATTTGCGCCAAGCCAAATTACCTATTGCTAACTTACAAGCTGCCAACTTAATTAGTGCCAACTTAACTGAAGCAAGTTTAGAATTAGCTAAATTTGGTCAAGCTAACCTTAGCGGCGCTAATTTAACTAAAGCTTATTTAATTGAAACCAACTTTAAAGCAGCAACTCTAGTCGGGGCAAACTTCACTGAAGCAGTATTAGAAGCCGCAGAATTAAATAGTGCTAACTTACAAAGAGCCAACTTCCAAAAAGCAAATTTAAAAGATACTGGTTTCAATCGTGCTAACTTAGAAAATGCCCAATTAGTTGATGCTAATTTAACCAGAGCTAAGTTAGCATCAACTAAATTAAGTAATGCTAACTTAACAGGGGCTAATCTCTCTTTTGCTTATTTACACCAAGCCGTCTTAGTTAACGCGAATTTAAGCGGTGTTTATCTAAGGGAAGCCATTTTAAGGGAAGCTGTTTTGAGTAATGTCAACTTAGTCGGAGCGAATTTAGTAGAAGCGAGTGTAACATCTGCTCAGTTAATCAACGCCGATTTAACTTATACTGATTTAACATCTGCTGATTTTAGCTATGCTAACTTAGAAAAGGCTAATCTTAGTTACGCTAATCTCAAAAGCACTAACTTTAATCAAGCTTTTTTAGGAGAGGTTAACTTCACCAATGCTGAACTAGCTGAAGCAAAATTTAAAGGAGCAATAGGTTTAGACCGTCGGAGTATTTTTAGATAATTGTTAGACCCAAAGACTTTAATTCTCTTTCTAATCTATTGAAATTGATTTTGTGGTAACTAATCATTGAACCGAAATTCCCCATGTTGGCAATTTTAAGGAAAATTACAAGTATGTTTCGTAAATCTCCCCCTCCCCCCCAACAAAGTTCACTATTCACTTGCTTAAGCAAAACTAGCGAAATTAGTGGTAGTTTACACGCGGAAGGTTTCTTGCACGTTGATGGGGTAATTCACGGTACTGTGGAAGTGCAAGGTGATATAGAAATTTCTGAAACAGGGTTAATAGAAGGGCCAGAAGTTCACGGCCGAAATATAATCTTAAGAGGGGTAATTAAAGCCCGTGTAGTTGCTGAACAAAAGTTGGTTTTGAGTAGGACAGCCCGTTTAGAAGGAGATGTTATTGCCGGGGCATTAGAAATTGAAGAAGGCGCTCTTTATACAGGTTACATTAAAACGGGGGATACTAAAGAACTTCCCGGCGCTCAAGAATTTCCTGAATTACCAGCAAGTGTAGGAGAACAAAACTTTTCGGTGTAATGAAGCAAACAGGTTGCATCTTTATTTCAAGCACCTTTGATTTTACTATTTGTTGCTCTTATTTCTCAACCCCCACTTTTCTTTTTTATGGAAGCTTTTAGCCCAAAACCGCCTCAATGGACAGAAACAGCGATCCATGCTTTAAAGTTTGAATGTCCTTGCTGTCACGAAACAGCAACAGAAGCCCAGAAGGTTTGGCTAAATCGGCGTGCGCCTGTAAGTATGGAAGATTATCGCCGTAAATGGCAAACGTTTTATCTGTGTAAATGTAGCCAAGCTTGGTGGGCTTGGAGTTGCGATCGCCCTCCTTCTGACTTAGAATGATTAACCCTAAACCCTACACTTGCTTAAGCAACCAAAACCCAGCAAAAGATTCTGACTCAGCCTTAGATTGAATAGCCAGGAAGTGAATACCTTTAGCCTGTGCTTTAGTTACCTCAAATCCTTGTGCTTCCGCTATGGTTTGACCATCTGTTAAATTAGCCAGAATCCAACTATCACTTAAGCCAGTTTCTAACAGTAACTTCGCTTTTTCTTCCCCATCAAATCGCAAAAAAGCCATCTCTAAACCCGACAGCCAACCAGCGAAGGGTAAGGCACGGGGGGAGAAAATAATTAAGCCAGGAATTTTAGTTTCAGGGTTAATTTCCATGGCAGTGAGGGGCAAATTTTCTCCAAAAGCAATGTCCCATTCTGCCATATCTTGGAAACTACCTGCTTCTAAGGTAACAAAAGCCCACTTATCTCCTTTGTCGCCGCGAGTAGCATCAGGTAAGGGGCTGGGGGTTTGGTCAGGATACTGCACTGCTGCGGTATTCGCCAATGCAGGAGCAAAGCCCGGTTGAGTGGGGTAAAATTCCTCCAGGCGCTTTTCTAGCAACTGTTGCAACCCGTAGGTACGACGGCTAGGAACAGCGATAATACCGATTTCTTCTGCTGCTTTAACAATCATATTATTCATTTGGCGACGGAAGAAGCGAATCTTTTTGGGTGTTGCTGTTGAAGAGGCGATCGCTTCTTCTATAGCTTCTCGTAACCAAATTGAATTGACGGTTTTATTACTACAAAATTTTGAGTATTGAAAGAGTTCTTCCGGGGAACTATCAATGCTACCAGGGCTTTCACAAATAAGCACTTCCCAAAGCTTTTTTTGCTGCTCATCTAGTATCGGTCGAGAATAAAAGTCTAATTCCCAAATCTGATTTTCCATCTTCTCCCTTTTCCCTTTCAATACCCTCTAACTTACCAGAAAATAAGTCTTCATCTGCCCCATACCTTTAATATAAACTTGACCACGCTCTTTTAATAAATATTGATCTTGTAAAAGTTGGTAAGTTACTTCGCTCACTTGAATTTTACCTGGTAAGCTATGGGATTCCATACGACTAGCAATATTCACTGTATCTCCCCACAAATCGTAACTAAACTTTTTCTTACCTATAACTCCTGCAACTACTGGCCCTGTATGGATGCCAATGCGAAGGGAGAAGTCATTTTGGGTTCTAATACTTACTTGAGAAATAGCTGCTTGCATATCTAAAGCCATTTGAGCAATAGAATTGGCATGATCATCTCTTGGTAAGGGTAAGCCTCCTACAACCATGTAAGCATCACCAATAGTTTTGATTTTTTCTAAATTATGCTTTCCTATCAATTGGTCAAATTCTGAGAAGATTAGATTAAGAATTTCTACTAATTTAGAAGGGGTAATACTAGCTGCTATTTTCGTGAAACCTACAATATCAGCAAATAGAACCGTCACTTCTGCGAAGTTTTCAGCAATGGTAGATTTTTGGGCTTTTAGTTGTTCAGCAATACTTGATGGCAAGATATTTAGTAATAGCTTCTCTGCTTTTTCTTGTTCGATGCGTAAGGCTTTTTCTACTCGCAATCTTTCTGTTATATCCCGACCAATATAAATTTTATCTTCTTCAAAGTTCTGGTTCTTTGAGCTATTATCTAGATATTTTTTAATAATAGAGCAAGAGAAAGATACAGGAATGCGTTGTCCTGATTTTTTCAAACAGAGAGTTTCTACATCTTGAAATAGGTTACTAGATAGAGCAAGAGAGTTTTTATTCACTCTACAGAGGAAATCGTTGTTAATAATAATATTAGAAATATGTTGGCCAATCAACTCTAATTCTGTATAACCTAAAAGGTCTTTAGCTGCTTGATTAACTGCCTTAATCACTCCTGCTTCATCAGTCACAAGCAAAGCATCAGCTAAAGAATCTACAAGCCTATCAATGTAAGCTTTAGAGGCAGTTAAAGCATTGAGTAAAAGACTTGTTTCGTTACTTGCTTGTACTAACGACTGTTCCAACAACATTCTTGGAGTAACATCTTCAAAAAAGACAACTAACTCTCCATCACTTTTTGGATCACTATTCTTTAAAACAGATAAATCAAAATAAAAATCTGTCCTGTTTTCTTTAATCCTGCTTATGCCTTGAAGCTGAAAATGAGCTTGCTTCCCTGCCATAATCTCTGTCAAAATTTCTTCAGTTCCAATTAGTTCAGGGAAGTATTCTTCCACAGATTTTTGTAACTGCACTTCAGTCAATCCTTCAGAAAAATTATCTATACCTGGGGAAATTTCCTGAATTTTCAAGGCAGAATTAATTTTTACATGAGTCTCGTTAGCTCTAAAATGTTACGTAGCAGTTAAACTGTTCAAAAGTGGCTTACTTAAATATTTATGTCCCAAAGGCGCGTTATCGTCTCCACCTCTACTTTAATCGTAACTGTAGTAATAGGACTACTCCTGGTACTGCTATGGCAACTCAGAAGCTTATTAGTAGTGTTGATGATTGCTTTAGTTTTGGCTGCGGCATTAGCACCAATTATTGAGCGAGCAGAAAAGCTAAACATCCCTCGCTGGCTAGCTGTTTTACTAGTTTATTTAGGCTTAATTGCTGGTTTAACTGGGGTTGGTGTTTTAATTGGTCCTGCTGTAGTAGAACAAATTCAAAGTCTTTTCCGCAGATTACCAGCTTATTTAGCTGTTTTAGAAGCTTTAGCTGATGGGTTAGAAAAGCGTTTAGGATTAACGGACTCTTTTCTCGGAGATTTATTTGATACCCAAACTGTTCTCAATTGGTTTATTGGTTCTAGTCAGCAATTATTAGTCCGTTCCTATGGCGTAACTAGGGGAATTATTGGTGGTGCAATTAATCTTTTTTTAGTCTTACTAATTTCTGGTTATATGTTATTAGGAGCCAATAAATTAATTGATAGTTTAGTTAGCCTCTTTCCTCACCCTTGGAACAGACGATTAAAAGCCCAAGTTACCCCTGTTAGCCAACGTATGGGAGGTTACATTCAAGGAAGAGTATTAGTTTCGATAATTTTGGGTATTGCTGTTAGTATCGGCTTAAGTATTTTGGGGCTTTCTGAATTTGCTTTAGGCTTAAGTGCGATCGCCGCTATGACAAACTTAATTCCTTTCTTTGGTCCAATTTTAGGAGCAATTCCGGCTTTAATTGTAGCTATTGGTCAAGGTGGATGGCTCTTTTTATGGGTTTTATTACTATTTTTAATTATCCAAAACCTAGAAACTTATCTTCTCGATCCTCTTTTGGTGGGTAATAGTGTTAAGGTTTATCCCCTTTACCAACTTTTAGCTGTTTTAGGAGGGGTACAAGTTCTTGGCATCGTCGGGGCAGTAATTGTTCCTCCTTGGGTAGCGGGTGCTTCGGTATTGCTGACTAATCTTTACCTAAAACCAAAAAAGATTTCTGAACAACAGATGAATAAACTTGATGAGTTAGAAATTATCAATGATTCATGAAAGAGAAGATGATCAAGAAAACTGCTCAATTAACTTCTATTTGATCTCCTTAAATCTGGCTGTTGAGCTAAAATAACAATAATTCCACTTCTACCGCTTTCTAACTCCGTATCCATTAATAAATCAACCACTTTTACCCCGACAATTTCTTCAATAAGTTCTCTTAAATCTTCTTCAACGGCCTTGTCTAAATCTGAACGCACCTGTTCAGTTAAATGATTTTTCCCTTGATCTACAAGTAGTTGTTCGGGTTGAGTCAGGGCCTCATCAATGATAATGGTAATCTTCTCTTTCAAAAGATGACAGGCTACTTTCTCAGGTTTACTACCAACTTTATCGCGGTATAGTTTCTGAATTTGCTGAGAAAGATTTCTTTCTAGTTGCCCACTTGTGGGTAAGGTTTTATCTGGCATGAGTAATTTAATAGAGATTAGGGTTATCAATATACAACAGACAAACCAATAGATGCCTAAATAGAGTAGATTCTTGGCATTATATTTATATTTAACTACTTCGGCAATACAGACAAAAATGGCATCTCATTCTCAACGACCTAAAAAATCTGATGTTGTACTAGGAGGGCAAAAATCTTTGTATTCTCACCATGCAGCAGTTTTAGGTGGTTTATCAGGGGTTAAGCATCGCTTTAATAGTCATGTAGCTAGCCAAAGAATGGGTGCGGTTACTGAAGCCGTAAATTATGGCCAAGCAGGATTTTCTTTAGTCTTGAAAGCCCTTCAAGATGACCATTGGCTTGTACGTTATGTTGCTTATTTGCTACTACCAAAATTAGAAGTAGCAAACTTAAAAGACCTTTTAGTTGATCATAATCCTTTTCAAAAGTTTAACTGCTTATACCGCTATTCTACAGCCCCTTCAACCGCTTATGCCTTAGCTATGAGTCCTGATGGACAATTCCTCGCTAGCGGCGGTAGTGACCGGAATATTCAAGTGCGATCGCTGACTAATGGCAAAGTAATTCGTACTTTAGCAGGACATTGGAATTCTGTATCTAGTTTGGTTTTTCACCCTCACAAAGAGGTACTAGTTAGTGGTAGCTGGGATGGTACGGTTAAGGTATGGCGCAAAGAAGCATTAATTAGAAATTTCATAGGACACGAAACTAAAATTAATGTTGTCACCATTAGTCCTGATGGCCAACTTATTGGTAGTGCATCTCAAGACGGTAAGATCAAAATTTGGCAGATTAATCAACTTAAAGCAATTTATAGTTGGCAAGCCCATGAAAATTGGGTTAATTCCTTAATTTTTACCCCTGATGGTAAGAGTTTAATTAGTTGTAGCTCTGATTGTACAATTAAGGTTTGGGATGTACAAACCAAAAACCTGACTTACATAATTACTCAATCTGATTGGGTCAAATGTCTGGCCCTTAGTTGCGATGGTAAATTTCTGGCTAGTGGTAGTCAAGACAAAACTATTTCTCTTTTTGATTTCCATACCAAAGAATTGTTGCATACCCTCAAAGGACATTGGGGAGAAATTAATAGTCTCGCTATTAGCCAAGAAGGACAAACCTTAGTAAGCGGTAGTTGGGATGAAACTATTAATATTTGGCACATACCAACAGGAGTCTGTTTACATAGTTTAACGGGTCATCAAAGACCGGTTTTCTCTTTGGTACTGAATCGGGATCTAAAAAGAATTGTTCCCACAAAAATTTTTAGCACCAGTAAAGATAAGACAATCAGAGTTTGGGGGGGGATAGATTTTTAATTTAACAATCACCTTATATAGCCTTTCTCGGACTCACGAGGTACATTTTATTTTCATATTTCCCACTAGCCACTAGCCACTAGCCACTAGCAAAAACCAAAATCTAAGCTGTAGCTGACGCTTACTCTTGTATTGCTACAATACTCGGACAATACTCGGTACACTATTAATCGCTGCTAAAGCTTGAATCTCTGCCATAGCTTGTCTAAAGTTCCCTTCCTTAACATCGTGGGTAACCACCACAATTTCTGCTAACTTATTTTGAAAACCGATTTGGACAATAGATTCTAAACTAACTTCGTGGTTGCCGAAGCAAGTTCCTAAATGGCCAATTACACCAGGGCTATCTTCAGTGAGAAAACGCACATAAAAGCGAGTAACTAGTTCTTCTATGGCAGTAACAGTGAAGTATTCTTGGTGAGAACAACTAAAGAGAGGATGGTTTTGTTTGGTTTGATTGCCACTATTTTTTAAGGTTGCTACAATATTAAGGATATCCGACACTACAGCACTTGCCGTTGCACCCGCCCCTGCACCAGGTCCAAAGAACATTACTTGTCCTAAAGGTTCCCCAGCCACTAAAATAGCATTGTAAACATCGTTGATGCTAGCTAAGGGATGGTCTTTTGGTAAAAAGGTAGGATGTACCCGCACTTGAAGTTCTTTACTTTGGGTATTTTGTCTTTGGGCGATCGCTAGTAACTTAATCACAAAACCCAATTTATCTGCATAAGTAATATCCGCTGCACTACAACCGCGAATGCCTTCGCAATGTACCTGATCTAATTTGATTCGTCCTCCAAAAGCTAAGGAAGCTAAGATGGCAATTTTATCCGCTGCATCCAAACCATCTACATCCGCCGTGGGATCTGCTTCGGCATAGCCTAATTTTTGGGCATCCGCTAAAACTTCAGCAAAGTCAGCCCCCTCTGCTGTCATGCGGGTAAGAATATAGTTGGTTGTACCGTTGACAATGCCAATAATACTACTAATGCGGTTAACCCCAAGGGATTGCTTCAAAGGTTGAATGACAGGAATTCCTCCCCCCACCGCAGCTTCTATAAACACATAAACCCCTGCTTGATTAGCAGCCGTGAAAATTTCATCACCATAACGGGAAATAACTGCTTTGTTAGCAGTGACAATATGTTTCCCTTTCGCTATAGCTTTGAGAATCAGCGATCGCGCTGGTTCTAATCCCCCAATTAATTCAACTATAATATCTACATCAGGATCGCTAACAATAGCCTCCAAATCATCACTCATTATCTCTGGAGGCAACTGTACTTTCCTGGTTTTATCAAGGGATCGCACTCCACAAGCAGCAATTTTAATCTCTTTTAATAAAGAATGGCGACCATCAGGACTCAACAATATTTCTGCTGTCCCTGTACCCACTGTCCCCAATCCTAATAAACCAACTTTAAAAGTCACAATAAATATCCATACTGATAACTTTTTTACTCTAATCCATATCAATGATCAATGATCATTGATGTCTACGACAACGGCAAAGCCGAACAATGATCAGTTGTCACTGTACGGCTTGCTGTTGCTGTTGTGCATTAATTGCCGAAGGCATCAATTGGCCATTAGCCACTAGCAATTAGCAATTACCCCTAGTATTTCGGTATCCTGAAGAGTATGAGTTTCCTTATAGTCATGGCACTTTTTTTGTGATCTTTGCTAGCGTTTTTATTGCCTTTTTGCTTCTTTTAGTCATCTATCTTGCCATTAAACTACGACGGCAGAACGTTACTATAACACAGTTTCAGAAATTAGCTGCTGATTGGGAAATAGTGAGTTCACAAAAGAAAGATTTAGCCCTGAGAGAAAGTGAAGAACGCTTCCGGAACACTTTTGAACAAGCGGCTGTAGGTATTGCTCATGTCGGCTTGGATGGGCGATGGCTACGGGTTAATGAGAAAATGTGCCGTATTATCGGTTATAGTCGTGAGGAATTATTGTCGAAAACTTTTCAAGAGGTTACCTACCCAGACGATTTAGCAGCAGATTTAGCTTATATGGAGCAAGTGTTAGGGGGAGAAAGTACCAACTACTCTTTAGAAAAACGCTACATTGGCAAAGATGGCTCAATTATTTGGACTGATTTAACCGTCTCCCTCTTTCGGGATGTAACAGATGAGCCTAAGTATTTTATTTCTGTTGTTGAAGATATTAGCGATCGCATCGCCATCAGAAAAGCCCTAATTGAAAGTGAAGCGCGTCTGAGTCGGGCGATTATTAATGCCCCTTACCCGATTATCATCCATGCTGAAGACGGTACTGTTTTGCAACTTAACCAAGCTTGGATGGAATTAACCGGTTATACCTTAGCTGATATCCCTACTATAGACAAATGGACAGAAAAAGCCTATGGTCAAAAACAAGAAACTGTACAAACGACAATTAATCAACTCTACGACTTAAAAAAGAGAGTCAATGAAGGAGAGTTTACTATCAAGACAGCTAGGGGGAAAACTAGAGTCTGGGATTTTAGCTCTGCCCCTTTAGGTACATTACCAGATGGTAGGCGCATGGTAATTTCCATTGCCAAAGATGTTAGTAAGCGCAAGAAATTAGAAAAATCTCTACGGCAAACCATTACGCGGTTAGAAAGCTTACACCAACTTGATAAGGCTATTTTGGCAGCACAAAAACCTGCGGAGATAGCGGTTATTGCTATTGAGCGTATAAAGCAATTAATATCTTGTCAACGAATTACCATTGCAACTTTTAATCACGAAGCTCAAACTGCCACAATTCTTCTGACTAAAGGGGGTGGTGAAAATACAGCTGGGGTAGGCTCTCAGATTAATATTAATGTTTTTGCTGCAATTATTAAACAGTTTCAGGAAGGAGCAAGTTACGTTTCTGGGGATCTTTCCATCTTCTCCTCAAAAATAATGCCTAGCTTACAAGCTGAAGGACTCAACAAATTTATTAGCTTTCCTTTGCAAGTAGGAGATGAAACCTTGGGTATTCTCAAATTATGGTTAGAACAGCCAGAGAAGCTCACTTCTGAGCAGATAGACATTGCTAGTGAGGTAAGCAACCAAGTTGTGATCGCCCTTAACCAAGCCCGTTTATACCAGCAGATCCATGATTACACAAACGAATTAGAACAGCGGGTTGCCCAACGTACTACTCAACTCGAAGAAGTTAACCAGGCATTACAGGCTTTTACTTACTCTGTATCCCATGATCTTAGAGCGCCCCTACGCTCCTTGCAAGGCTTTGCCACTGCCATACTGGAAGATTATGGTAAAAGACTAGATGATGTAGGGCGAGAATACGCGCTTCGCCTAGTTAATTCTTCTCAACAATTAGATAAACTGATTCAAGATTTACTTGCTTATAGTCGCCTTAGTGACACTGAATTGCGCCTTTATAGGGTTGATCTCAATAGCGTTGTTTCCGAGGCGATCGCACCACTAAACAGAGAGATTCAAGCCAGACAAGCACAAATAATTATTGCAGAATCTTTACCAGAAATAATTGGTAATCGTACTGTTTTGGTACAAGTTGTGAGTAACCTAATTAGCAATGGGATCAAGTTTGTCAAGGCTGACAAAAAACCGGTAATCAGAATTTGGGCTACCCAACACAACAACTCAGTTAGGCTTTGGGTAGCAGATAATGGTATTGGTATTGACCGAGAGCATCAAGAGCGAATCTTTCAAGTGTTTGAGCGCCTACACAGCAATGAAACCTATCCCGGTACTGGAATTGGACTAGCTATTGTTCGTAGGGGTATGGAACGTCTGGGGGGAAGTTCTGGGGTAGAATCAACTCCAGGGGAAGGGAGTAGGTTTTGGCTCGAAACCTTACAAAACAATGAAGTAATCTAGCATAGACTCGATTGTTGAGATAACCAGGAAATCTAGTTAATTCTTAAGCCAATAAAAAACCAAGACAGGAGAGAAATTTGATGAGTGGTGAACAAGAAACAATCTTGCTGGTAGAGGATGACTCCAATGATATCATGCTCATCAAAAGAGCTTTTCATAAGGCTCAAATCAATGCCCGACTGGAAACGATTACTGATGGTGATCAAGCCGTTGCTTATTTGTCTCACCAACCACCCTATGATAATCGCGATCGCTATCCTCTTCCTGTACTAATTCTCCTCGATCTTAAACTGCCCCGTCGTTCTGGTTTGGAAGTCTTGGCTTGGTTGCGTCAACAGCCTGAGATTAAGCGTACACTGGTAATTGTCTTATCTTCTTCCAAAGAAAGCCCTGATATTGATAAAGCATATGATTTAGGAATCAACTCTTATTTAGTTAAGCCTGTGACCTTTGAAGATTTAGTTGAACTAATGAATCAAGTTCACAAATACTGGTTTAATTTTAATCAAAGACCAAGACTCCTCAATAAATAACAAACTGGCAGCTTACTTTAATACTATCTAATCGATAAATCAGACAACAAAGTTAAATGCAAATCACTATTGGGGTAAACAGCAATCATTTCTACCTCTTTTGTTACCAAGAAGTAATTCATTCATAACTTCAAGAAAAGTACCACCCAAAAGTTCTGTCGGAATTTCAGGGCTACCACCATTTATTACCTCTGTTAAAGCCCCAACTGCCACGCTAACAACCGTATTTTTCAGCTTTTCTCCAGACTGACTATCTTTGTCTAAAGTCTCGCTACGAGTAACAATACCAGAAGTTGCTTCTAAACTATAGCGCTGATCTTCCCCAATAACTAATTCCTGAGCCAAAAATTGCATACCATTACTTATCGGTTGCAGTTGCCCCAAAATTCTACTTCCTTGGGGAATAACCAATTTGCCTTGACTATCCTGAATATCTGCGGCGACAGTTAAGGTTAAAGCCATTGTTTCATCCTTAGTTACCAAAAGCTTATCAGCACCTTTATAATTAACCAAAATTTCCTGACCAGAAGGAACAACTAAATTTTCAGAATTATTAAAAGGTAAGGAAGTTTCATTCTCTTCTAGGTTAGGAATTTGTGCTGTTGCAGCGGTTGCAGATAAAATTGTTCCAGTAACAAAAGTACTGAACAGTATTATCGGGAGAGCAGATTTAACTAATTTTTGGGGAAGAATAGATAGACATAGGGAGTATGGCGCTAATTTTGGTGTAGGGTTATCAGCAAAAGACGAGGAGAGAGACTAGTTAGTTTCTTAAGCCCATACCCGGCGTAAATCTAAAACAAAACCCTGTAAAACTTCTTCACCAGATAACTCAGCAGGATTTTCTAACACTTCTACTTCTTTTCCTAATCGATAAATTTCTACTCGCCTCTGCTTGGGATCAATCAACCAACCCAGTTTTGCCCCATTTTCAATATACTCTCTCATTTTTTCTTGCAAAGACTTAAGGGTATCGGAACTAGAACGTAATTCTACTACAAAATCGGGACAAATATGAGCGAAAGTGCCTTTTTGTTCTATAGTTAGAGCATCCCAACCTTCTTGACTAACCCAACAAGCATCAGGGGAACGGATTGCGCCATTAGGTAACGTGAAGCCAGTGGAAGAGTCAAATACTTTACCCGAATCTTCGATTTCTTTGTACCAACAATAAAGTTGCCCCGTCAGGCTACTATTACGTCTCCCAGTTTCCCAACCTGTAGGTGGATTCACAATTAACTCTCCCTGTGATGTTCTTTCCATTCTCACGTCTCGGTTTACTGCGGCTAGGGCTGCAAACTGTTCCTGGGTGACGCTTAATTTAATTGTTTTAGGCAACTCAATCAACAGTGTTTCCGCTTCAAGTTTAGGGGGGGTTTGTACCATTTTGTCTTCCTCTTTTTCATCTTCAGATAAGATTATGCAAGTGGCGTGATATGCCTAAGATATTGCCATAGTAGGGGCGGGTTTTAAATCAAACTATAACTAAGTTTAGGTGTTGCAAATTGATACAAAACTTTACAAAAAATGCGGCGTTTTTTTGATTTTTAGGCGCGGTTTTGGTTTATAATTAAAAATGTTATAATGGGAGTGGTAGCTCTAAAATTTTAACACCAATATTCCCATTATGAAACTGTTTAATTCTACTTTATAATAATACCATAAAATCGGTTGTGATTAATCGGCAACCTTTAAGTTTGTCATAAATCTAAAACATGAGTTTACATAACACTAGTTTTAGTATATTGCTGCCACATTTGTTGATAGGCTCTCTCCATTTCCCTAGTAAATTGTTTGGCATTCCAAAGGGGTGAAGTTTGCCTTGATTTCCTAAGCTGCCAAGCCACTTCTTGGCGTAAAGCTGCATCTTTCCCTAAACGAATTCCCCACTCTACATACTCTTCATCACTCCAAGCAATTCCTGCTTCCACACCAACATTTTTCATCATTGTATAGCTATTGCGGGCAGCAAATTGTTCTCCTACTCTAGTTACTAAAGGTATACCCATCCATAAAGTTTCTAAGGTTGTGGTTGCACCGTTGTAGGGATAGGTATCTAATACTATATCGGCGATACCTAAGTTAGCCCGATGAATTTCTTCAGAAGCAACTTTAGGTAAAAATCTTAACCTTTCTACATCTACCCCTTCTTCAATAGCAATTTGGGTAAAAAACTTTTTAATTGATTCTTCGTCAGCTAAACCTTTAATTAAGAAGTAACTATTAGGTACTTCCTTGATAATTTTCATTTGCAACCTTGCGGTGTGGGGATGGCGTTTATAGCCTGTTTGGGCGCTAAGATAAATGACTGCATCTTCTGGAATGTTAAGTTCATCTCGACGCAAAGTAGGTACACCAATTTCAAACCCATCTACGGCAATATAGGTGTTAGGTAAACGCCAGATTTTGGCGGTGTAATATTCTGAGGCTGATTCAGGTAAGACGTAGGGATCGGCGATGAAATAATCTATTGCAGGGATACCGGAAGCGTCAGTACCTAACCAAGTTATTTGTATTGGTGCAGGTTTGAGTGCCATTACACCACAGACTCCGCTAGAGGTTAAGCTATCTAAATCAATGAGAATATCAATTTCATCTTCATATATTTGTTGGGCTATTTCCTGAACTGTTTTTAGATTAGACACATCTCGGAAATGAGTAACAGATTGGGTAATATCAGCTTGTACGTTATCATTTGTTACTATCAAGAGAATAGGCATAAACAGTAAACTTTTCTTTATTATGATGTTGAAATAGCCAACGAGATATCCAGCCTACAGAATGTCTGCGTAAACAGCCAGATAAATAACCTATTTTAAGATTTCTTCTGTTTTGTTGGCAAGAGTTGAAAGAAAATTTTGTTTCTTTTGAAGTATGATAAGCTTGGATTCCCTCTTGGCAGTAAGCAGCAAACTTGATTGCGTAAAGAGTGACTTTTTTGGGGTTCATCAGCGAAATAATTAGAAAAAGAAACTGTACCAAATAAATTAATCAAATGGTCTTCTCTGATTTGACTATTGTAAGAAATTAATTCTTCTATTAAATTTTTTAATCCTACTATAAGTGTTCTTGTGCCTCTTGCCAATATCCTCCAGCTTGCATTAAACCTCTAACTTGTAGATAATGAGCAGCAATTTTATCTTCTAGCAACTCAGCAGTCAGCTAGCATTTCTTCTAGCATATTTAGTACTCCTTTTAAATATTCTCCTGTATCTTGATAAAGGTTAGCTAGGTTAGCTAAAATAGGTATATTCATTTGGTTGTATTTGGTATACATAGTTCTACAAATTTAACTGCTATTGTAGGAGGTGAACTAGTTACTAATGTTGATGTTTTAGTAAATAATATATGTTTAACTTTTTTATGCATTTCAATCAGAATTATTTGCTAGAAAGATACTATATTTGGCTAACTTAAGAGTATCAGTATGTAGCGGATGATGCTCTAGTAATTGCTCTAATACAGTTAAGAAAAGATTTATATCTATTTCTCCAAATGTGCGTCTCATTTTCGTCAGAATGCCCTTGTTGGGAAATAATAATTTTTGTAGGAGATAAAAATCCTCTCGCCCATTATCTCCAGAAATTCTACTAATTGTGATAAATCTTGTTCTTCTTCAGTAAATAGTTTGGCTTTTATAGAAAGATAGATTATGTTTAAAAGATTATTAACATCATTAGGGATAATTTCTTGAATATGTTGCCTAATTAACCAAGCAGTTTGATAATCTTGCTTTTCTGCAAATCTTATTGCTTCTTTTTTAAGAATTTCTACTAATTCTTTTGTCCATAATTCAACTTGTTTTGTATCTCCTTCTGACATAGCAAAAAGCCAGGTCATTTGCGCTTCAGCTTCTTGTCCTTGAAGTAATAGGAGTAAACCTAAATACCAATAGTTAGGTTTAACTTCAGGTTCATTTTCAATAATTTTCTCATATATATTTGCAGCTTTTGTATTCTCTTTAATTAAGTATTGAAACCCATTCATTTAATCATCAACTCAAAAACTTACTTATAAAAACAATGAGGTGGGTAAATTTCGATTTACCCACCTCATCAACTTGACTCAAAAAGATAAGACTAAGCTTAAGTACCAAATGCCATAAGTCTTGCTATCTTAATAACAAAAAGTCAACTAACTAATCAAGAAAACTAGTGTTTTACTTAATGGCTTTTTGATTGGCTGCATTACAAGTAATCCCAGTTACTGCGGGGGGAGTACCCACAAGTGTAGGATCAACCATAGCAGCAGCAGCATTAGTAGCATTTACAGGGTCTTTTGTTTCACAAACTGCGCTAGGGTCGTTGCTTCACCAGTACCCCCCCCCGCTGTAGTTCCTACGACTGTTGCACCTACATATCCTTTGAGAACAGCAGTATCAGTAGCAGGAGTCGTGGGCTGAGCTTTGGCAGTAACCCCACTACTTCTTCAATTATATACTTAAAGTTTTCTGTTTGAGTTGGAATACCAAGTCCTAAATCACCAAAATTAGCTTGGACTGTAACAAATTTCGGACTTTTCAAGATGTAAGCTTGCTGCGCTCTGTTAATAGAACCAATGTTAGTTTTGGCTTCTGATGCTCTAGCTTTGTTGGCTTGGTTTAAGAATGCAGGTAAAGCAATAGCAGAAAGAATACCAATAATAATAATTACAACCAGTAGCTCAATTAGGGTAAAACCTGCATTGGCTTTTTTGTTATTTAGGTATTGAAGATATTTTACCTTTAAATCGCTCTTCATAAATGTTCTTTCCTTTAAGGCGGGCAGTATTGTGTTTCTTCTGGATGTAACTTACCCATTTAGCCAATCTTTGATATCATCTCAAGTCGAAATATCAGACTCAATAAGCAAATAGCCTTCTCTTTCTAGCTTGGTTAGTGCTTGTCGTAATATTTTCTCTGCATCTTCTTCAGTGACAGGATTTAAAGTTAAAGGATTGGTAGGATGTAACTGGCTGTATCTTGTTACTAAAGCTTGATAGTCTGAGGTGAGTTGCAGTAGGGGCAAAAGACAGACAGTAATTGTGCTATCAATAAGACAAGTTTTCCAGTAATGGGCAAATGCTGATTGATGATAAATGGTCGGAATTGTGTCGATGCTATCTGACCATATCTTCTTCAACTACTGGTGTTACAAGTTGGGGATGAAGACGAACAATAGTTTTTTGCCAATGAGAATTATCCCACTCCTCAATAGGTAGGGAAGTTATCTTTTGTTGCGGATACCCAAACCAAAAGTCTAGCAAGCGATGGACAGGATGTAATAACTCAAACAATCGTAGTTGCTCTTCTGGAGAAATATCTGGTAAGCTCATACCAAGGAAAGGCTGGTAAGTTGTCTGGCTCTTTAAACAAATTCATTAAATCCCATTGCCACCAATTTACCATGCTAATAAATTCTAATTCAGCACTTCGAAACAGAGAAAATACTTCCGGGATAGTAAAGCCTTTGTCTTCCAGAAACAAGTAATTCATAAAGTAATTGATATTTTATCGTCCGTTCTATTCTGCTTCCAAGTATTGCTTTTAAGACAACTCCATCTTTGAGAGAATCCATTATTTCTTTGACTGTCTCTATTTCAAATTCACCAGGGTTTTCATCCATCAAACCCATCATTTTAAACATTTCTTGAGCGCGAAAGTAGTAAACTCGCTGTAAGGAACTATGAAAGTTGCCTCTGATAATTCCTTCTGGTTTGAGAACTGATTTAAGAACTTTTAAACCAGCAATAGGATCTGGCAACAGATAAAGAACTTCGTCGCAATTGATGTAGTCAAACTTTAAACCAAGTTGTGGTAAGTCTTCTATGGAAAGGACATGAAACTCAAAGTTGGCTATGCCATGATGTTTGAATCTTTCTTGAGAACGTTCAATTGACTTAGGAGAAAGATCAATACCAATAATCTTTGCTCCTGGATTGGCTTCTGCTAAAACCAAGCTGGTGTAACCACTACCACAACCTGCATCAAGAATAATTTTACCTTCTGTGTTAATTACTTTTTTGTTTTTGATGTAGTAAGGAGTAACTAAATTATGAATATATAGGGATGCAGGAGAATCTTTAGCTGACTTTTCTAGAGGTATGTTGGGGTAGACAACATCATCAAACTGTTGGCGGATTTTATCGTGTGCTTCTGAGGTTTTATCGTTCATAAATTTAGTTTCGTTACACCTGCGCCGCTAAGTATGCCCTTTTTTCGCAGATAAACAGGCAGCCAGCGAATTAATTCGCTGGCTCATAGCTGAAGTCATCTGAAGATGACTGAAGGTTAACCTTTGTAAACAATCTGTGGAAGGGCGATCGCAATTGAGGGAATTGGCAGGGTACAAAAATCATTTAAGCAGGTTGCTCCTAACAGAGTGCGATCGCAACTCATTCTCAAATTCTTTGCAGGTTAGATGTTTACCGCCTTTGCTAATTCCAAAGAAAGCTCCCAACCCCGCTCCGACAAAATATTTTTTTTGTTGAAAAGTGAATTTTATCTGATGAGATAATTATAACATAAATTTGGCTCGAAGCGATTATTTTACAGCAATTGCATAAATTTCTGAAAGGGCGGTGCGATCGCAACCAAACTAATATGGCTATAATTATCTAAATCCTGCCCTTGCCTCAACCATGCCCTCTCCATTTCCTGGGATGAATCCCTACCTAGAAAATCCTCATCTTTGGTCAGAGGTTCATCATCGTTTAATTACAGCAAGTGCGATCGCCCTAGGTAGCCAACTGCGCCCCAAATATCGTGCAGCAATTGAAAAACGGATCTACCTCTTAGATGAAGAAGGCAATGGCAGTAAAGCTAATTTGGTAGGTATTCCTGATGTTTCTATAACCCGATCTAAGTCTAAACCATCTCAGAGGGAGCCTCAAGTTGCCTTATCTTCTCCCGAACAAGCTGTTCGAGTTACCATACCGATACCAGAGGAGATCACAGAAGGGTATATAGAAATTGTTGATGTAGAAAATAAATCTGTAGTAACAGTAATTGAAGTCCTTTCTCCTACCAACAAATTGGCAGGAGTTGGTAGAAATAAATATGAGGAAAAACGTAGAGAAATAATTAGCTCTGCGATCAATCTAGTAGAAATTGATTTACTCAGAAGTGGGAAGGCAATGCCAGTAGTTGAACAACTTCCCCAAAAAGATTATCGCTTGTTAGTAGCTCCTAGTAATCAACGTCCCTATGCAAGTTTATATAATTTTAGCCTACAGCAAGAGATACCCATCTTGTTTATTCCCTTGCGTCATGATGAGCGGCAACCAAAACTAGACTTGCAAAGTTTGTTACATGAAGTTTATGACCAGGCAGCATTAGATTTAACAATAGATTATACTGCCGAACCAATACCACAATTGCACGGAGAAAATAAGTTGTGGTTAGATAACTTGCTTAAACAGCAAGGATTGCGTTTTTAAAAACTGTTGCACTATTTTACGATGCTTGTTTAAATTTTTCGGAGTTGGCTAGAATCAATAATTTCTTCAACAGTTAACTTTAATTCTGGGAAGGTGGCAGAGATAACTTGATCTTTGCCTTGGAAAGATTTAACTTGATACTGAGCAGCAACTAATTGGTAAACGAAAATAGTAGGAACTTTGGGATAGCCAAGATAATTACGACTAGCGATCGCTAAATAGTCCACAATCCAATATTCTTTAATCCCCAAACGTTGATACTCATCAAGTTTGTCAATATAATCATCATCCCAATTAGTAGAAGCAACTTCTACAGCAAGTTGGATCGGTTCATTTAAAGCGCCATAGGCAGTAACATTAGAGTTCCGTTGGAATTTACTAACAACACCAACATCTGGGTTTCTACCTTGTTCTATTCCTTCGGCTGTTACAGTTCTAATTACTATATCTTTGTCAACAATGTAGTCTAATTCTAAGCGTCTGATTTCATCGTTAAAGGCAAAAGTCAAAAATCTGGCAACATTTTTATGGGCCCTGGTTGGTTCCAATTTGATAATTTCTCCATTAACTAGCTCGTAGAAACCACTCCCATCTGGGTATTGTTCCAAGAATTCTTCAAAGGTTAGCTTAACTGGAGTTACGACCATCGGAAATTTCCCAACTCTTGCAGATATAACCATTGTATATTGCTCCTGACCCTAATTCTAAATCATAAAGATTCAATCTCTTCTCTAGAAAGTTGAGTTATTTCTATAATCGTCTCCACATCTAAACCTCTCTGTTTACAGGAGCGGGCTATGGCTATTCTTTCTTCTTGCCTTCCTCTAACTTCTGCCTGTTCAATCTTCCATTGCGTCTCAAACTCTTGGGTACTCAACATACTCGCTTCGTAACTTTTGTTTTGCATATAACGAGAGTAAGCAACTCTTTCTTGTTCTGACAAATTATTTACCAGCAGAGTTTCTTTTGCTTCTAGCATCCCCTTAGCGACAAATTCTTCTTTGATATTGCTATTTTTCAGGAAGTAAATCCATTCATCTAAAGGTGTATTAGCTACATCATTAAAATTATTAACTTTAAGTAAGTAATATTCAGGAAAAATATCTGCTACTGCTTCTATCTTGAACTTAACTTCTTGGCTTTTTAAAGGTTGAAGAATATCTCTATTATTAATCCCGACAAAATTGCCGCGATGATGATAAATATAGTCGTCTCCCACACCAAGATTAAAGTAAACAATGTTAACAGAATAAATTTTCCTAATCTTGCCGTATTGTTCCCCTTCCTGCAAATATTCAACAACTAACCTAGAAGCGCCATAAAGCATCCGGTGGAAGTAATCTAATTGGGAATTATTCTGTACTTCAACCAGAATCAATTCTCCTTCTGGTGTTTCAGCAAGAATATCTACTCGATTAGTTTTATCTTCTTGAGTCTGTTGATTACCTTCACTTTCTAGGAGGGTTTTAATTGTAAGTTCCTGGTGTAATAATTCACTCAAGAACCCTTCTAAGACTACATAATTAGCCTTGTTACGTAATATTCTTTTAATAGCCCAGTCAAAACGAATATGTGTATTTGACATTTTCTTTTACTACTTAAAAATCTATGTGAACCAAATTAACCAACTATAAATTAATCATAAAGATTCAATCTCTTCTCTAGAGAGTTGGGTTATTTCTATAATCGTTTCCACATCTAAACCTCTTTGTTTACAAGAACGAGCTATGGCTATTTTTTCTTGTCGAATACCTTCTTCCTTACCTTCTTCTCTGCCTTCTTCTCTGCCTTCTTTTCTTGCAAAACGCAATGCACCTCTCCTATCTTGCCAGAACATTTCTTGTCTATGCACCTTCTCCAATTCTTTAACAGTTAAGTCTGCTTGATTAGCAATATTTAAAGCTTGTTCTATTTGGGGAACTTGTCTCATTTTTTCAGGAATTACTTCTAAGCTAGGAGCTTCTTTGATGAAGTATATCCACTTGTCTGTGATACTCTCCAATTCTTCTAAGTTTTTAGTAAACTTAGGTAGTTCCACAAACACAATCCTTAATTCATTCTCTTGATAACCAAAGTGTTCTTCTTCTTCCTGAAAGCAAAAACGGTTGATTACTTTTGTTGTAGAGGAGAATAACTTAAAATCAGTAATTGTCAAAGCAATAATAGGAGTGAGTTCATAATATGCCTGTCCTGAATCTAGCTGGTTGCCATAGCTTTTACACAAGTTATACACAACTCGTTTTTCAAATGCTTCCACGTTAGAAACTTGCATCTCAATGATTACAGTGGTTTTATCTGCCAATACGGCTTTGACATCAAGATAACTGTCTTTTAAAACAGAAACATCACCAGCATTGTAGGGGTCAATAATTTCAAGATCATGAATGATTGAATCTCCTGAATAAATGATAGCATTAAGGAAGGAAATCAAGATATCTTTACTTCTATCTGAACCAAATATTTTCTTAAAAGCGAAGTCTGTTTTCGGACTAATGAATCTCATTTTTGTTAAAGATTGATGGTGGTTTTTGAATTAATTAGTTACTTAAATAATAACAGTTAAAATTAAGGAAAAGGCTTGAGAAATTATCGAGATGCACTTCAAGAAGATTAAGCATCATTACCATCCGGACAAAATGCAGTTTCAAAATCTGCTATACTAATCTAAAGTGAAGTCGTTATGAGTTGCACATAAAATCATGGTAAAACCCAAAGTAGAGAATTTAGTAATCATTGGTTCTGGTCCCGCAGGTTATACTGCTGCTATCTATGCTGCTAGGGCTAACCTGAAACCCTTAATGTTCACTGGCTACCAAGCTGGGGGCATACCGGGGGGACAGTTAATGACCACTACAGAAGTTGAGAATTTCCCTGGTTTTCCTGAAGGTATTACAGGGCCACAATTGATGGATCGCATGAAGGCACAGGCGATACGTTGGGGTACAGAATGTTATACCGAAGATGTAACCTCTGTGGATCTTTCGCAACGTCCTTTTACGATTCGCTCCCAAGAAAGAGAGGTAAAAGCTAATAGTATAGTTATAGCAACTGGGGCAACGGCAAAACGCTTAGGTTTACCTAGTGAAGCAACTTTTTGGAGTCATGGCATTTCTGCTTGTGCTATATGTGATGGTGCAACACCGATTTTTCGGGGTGCAGAGTTAGCGGTGGTTGGTGGTGGTGATTCGGCAGCAGAAGAGTCAGTTTATTTAACCAAGTATGGCGATCGCGTTAATATGTTAGTACGGGGTGAACAGATGCGGGCTAGCAAAACCATGCAAGACCGGGTTTTGAATAATCCCAAAATTACTGTACATTGGCAGACTGAACCTGTGGATGTTTTTGGTAAGGATGATCGTTTAGAAGGAATTAAAATCCGTAATACCAAGACGGGAGAAGAAGGGGAATTAAAGGTTGGTGGGTTGTTTTATGCGATTGGGCATACCCCCAATACTTCTTTGTTTGAAGGGCAGTTGGATTTGGATGAAGTAGGTTACATAAAAGTCAAGCCTGGTACGGTAGAAACCAGTATAGAAGGGGTTTATGCGGCTGGAGATGTTCAGGATCACGAATATCGTCAAGCTATTACGGCTGCGGGTACTGGTTGCATGGCTGCGATGGCGGCGGAGAGATGGTTATCGGCACATAATTTAGTACAGGAATATCATCAGGATTTAGAGACAGAAAAACCTCAAACTGAAGAAAAAGAAGTTCAATCAAAGGCAGATACGGAGGAGACTTTTGATATTAACGAAACTCGCCATTATGGAGGTTATGCTTTACGTAAACTTTTTCATGATAGCGATCGCTTAATTATGGTGAAGTATGTTTCCCCTACCTGTGGCCCCTGCCATACTTTGAAGCCAATTTTAAATAAGGTGGTGGATGAATATAAGGATCAGATCCATTTCGTAGAAATTGATATTGCTGAAGAACAAGAAATCGCTGAGAAAGCAATGGTAGTAGGTACACCAACAATCCAGTTTTTCAAGGATAAAGAGATTTTAGCGAATCTCCAAGGATTGAAGCAAAAGAGTGAGTATCGTCAGGTAATTGAGAGTCATTTATCTGTTGGTGCTAATCGCTAATGGTTAGTAGCTAAAATATTGCAACCCACAAACTGATAAAATTGGGTCATCTTTGGCAGGATATGGGCTAGACAAGCGACCCAATTTTATTTTTAATAATATCACTGCGATCGCTACTTTTTAGCTAGAGCAGCAAGAAGCCTCACACCATAATTTTAATTTGGTGTTGAGATGAATTGCGAGTGAAACGAACAAACTTAATCTTTTGGCTGTTGCTGACTTTCAATATATTTTCGCAGCGTAGAAACAGTAACCCCGCCGCAACTAGCAATAAAGTAAGAACCGTTCCCAAAAACACTGATTGGACAAGGTAGTAATAAACAAGTGAGAACTTCCTACCAATACCGACTAAGACCAACCAAAGACCAAGCAATTAAAATTGACAAGTGGCTTGATATGTTGCGCTGTCAATATAATTACCTGTTGGCTGATAGGTTCAATTGGTATGAACAGAATAGCTCGCCTGTTAACTCTTGCCCCTTGGTTTGCCATTTACCAGAGTTGAGGGCGAACCCCAACTATTACAGCCAAAAGAAAACACTACCTCAACTCAAGAAAGATAGACCCTGGTATAAAGATGTTCAATCCCAAGTTTTGCAAGATGCTGTCAAGCGTGTTGATAGAGCTATGATGAGATTCTTGAAAGGTGACAGCAAGGGGAAACGTAGCGGTAGGCCACGTTTTAAAGGGGCCAATAGTTACAAAACATTTACTTACCCTCAGGTGAAACAAGATTGTCTACAAGGCAATCTAATCACCTTGTCCAAGTTGGGCAAAGTCAAGGTTATCTTGCATCGTCAAATACCTGACGGGTTCAAAATCAAAACCGCTAGTGTTACCAGCAAAGCAGGGAATTACTACCTCACCCTCTCATTAGAAGATGCCACAGTACCTGAGATTAAACCCGACTTTGATTGTAATTCAATAACCGGAATTGACTTGGGGCTTAAGGAGTTTCTAACTACTGCTGATGGTGAAACAGTGCCAATTCCCCAGCATTATCGCAAAGCGCAGAAGCGACTAAAGCTTATTCAAAAGCGAGTATCACGCCGCAAGAAAGGGAGCAAAGGTAGGGCTAAAGCTATTAAGCAAGTAGCCAAACAACATAAAAAAGTAGCTGACAAGCGCAAAGATTTCCACTTCAAAACAGCTAATTATCTGTTGTCAAAATATGATGTAGTAGCTCATGAGAAGTTAAACGTCAAAGGTCTTTCTCGTACACGATTAGCTAAATCTGTCCATGATGCCGGGTGGTCTAGTTTTCTGTCGATACTAACAAACAAAGCCGAGAATGCTGGTTTGTTGGTTATCCCAGTCAACCCCCGAAACACATCACAAGATTGCTCTGGCTGTGGAGAGAAAGTACCTAAGAAGCTGTCGGTACGGTGGCATGATTGCCCACACTGTGGATGCAGTCTAGACCGTGACCATAACGCAGCTCTAAATATAAGGAATAGAGCGGTAGGGCATTCCGTTCTTAAAGCTGAGAGCCTCCGCGTGCAATAGCCGGATTGTCTCAGAAGCCTACACTATACTCAAAGAGTTAGTGTAGGAGTATGTCACCAAAGCATTTTCCCTAGAATAGAAACAGATTAACTCAAAGGCAATTGTCAATGGTAACATTACAGCTTAAGCAGTTAACTATCCCTTTGGGACATCGGGTTATGTTGACTGGGGTAAACTGGTCAAAGTTTGAAGAGATTTTACAGGAACTTGGGGAAAAAAGAGCTAGTAGGATAGCTTACTCTCAGCATAAATTAGAAATTAGGATGCCGTTGCCAGAACACGAGTTTGATAAAGAAATTATTGGTGATATGGTGAAGATTTTGCTTGAAGAATTGGAAATAGATCGCGAATGTTACGGCTCAACGACTTTCAAGCGCAAGGATATGGTAGCAGGGATTGAGCCAGATAATTGCTTTTATATTCAAAACTATCGCTCAATGATTGGTAAAAGAAGATTAGATTTGACTGTAGATCCCCCCCCCGACTTAGCTATTGAGGTTGATGTTACCTCTAAGACACAACTGAGTGCTTATGAAGCTCTAGGAGTGCCTGAGTTATGGCAATTTTCTCAAGGAAGTTTAAAAGTTAATGTACTGCAAGAGGGGAAGTATATTGAGTCTTCTTCAAGTCCTAATTTTCCTAATTTCCCCATTACTGAAGGAATTTCTCAATTTGTGAAAATGAGTTTAACCCAGGGTTCAAGTTTTACTCTGAGGGCTTTTCGGAAGTGGGTTAGAGAGAGAGTTTAGACTTTGTTTGGATTTGGTTTTTATTGCCTCTTGACTCTCCAGTCGAATAGAGACATTAACCTCAAAGTAGGTTAAGAGGAAAAAACGTCATGGAAACAGCTAATCTCAGGTTGCAAGGAATGAGTTGTGCTTCTTGTGCAAATAGCATTGAGACAATAGTTAAAAGAGTTGAGGGTGTAAAGGGTTGTCAGGTGAATTTTGCTACTGCCCAAGCTAAAGTTGAATACAATCCCCAGAAAACGGATCTAGAAACTATTCAGCAGGCAATAATTAAGGTTGGTTATGGTGCGGAAATAAATTCAGGAGATAGGGAGGAAGCAGAATCTACACGCAAAAAGGAACAAAGAGATTTAACTCGCAAAGTTATCTTTGGGGCAGTGGTTAGTACTATTTTAATAGTCGGTTCCCTTCCTGCTATGACAGGGATTGATCTCCCCTTTATTCCCTCTTGGTTACACAACTTTTGGCTACAATTGGTATTAAGCACCCCTGTAATATTTTGGTGTGGCAAAGGCTTTTTTATTGGTGCGTTTAAAGCCTTGCAACGTCGTAGTACAGATATGAATAGTTTGGTAGCTTTGGGTACTGGTACTGCTTATTTTTATTCTTTGTGGGTTACCGTATTTCCTAACTTTTTCCTTAATAGGGATTTGCCCTTGGCAGTTTATTATGAAGCTGCGGTGGTTATTATTACTTTAATTCTTTTGGGGCGCTTGTTGGAAAGTCGGTCAAAGCGCAAACATCCGCAGCAATCGGTAAGCTGATGGGGCTGCAAGTGAAAACAGCAAGACTTATACGTGATGGGGAAGTTGAGGATATTCCCTTAGAAGAAGTTATAGTAGGGGATGTGGTTGCGGTACGGCCAGGAGAAAAAATTCCTGTGGATGGGGAGGTTGTTGCTGGTACTTCTACAGTAGATGAGGCGATGGTGACGGGGGAAGCCATGGCTGTAGAAAAGCAACCTGGAGATGAGGTGATTGGGGCAACAATTAATAAAACCGGCAGTTTTCAATTCCGTGCCTTGCGCGTAGGAAAAGATACAGTCTTAGCACAGATTATTAAGTTAGTGCAAGATGCCCAAACTAGTAAAGCACCAATTCAAAAGCTTGCTGATCAAGTTACGGGTTGGTTTGTGCCGGGGGTGATGATCATTGCGATCACAACTTTCCTGATTTGGTTTTATCTCGTCGGCAATTTAACCTTAGCTATAGTTACTACGGTGAGTGTTTTAATTATTGCTTGCCCTTGTGCCTTGGGTTTAGCAACACCAACCTCAATTATGGTTGGTACAGGCAAAGGGGCAGAATATGGCGTTTTGATTAAAGGTGGAGATAGTTTAGAGTTAGCCCAGAAGATTCAAACTGTGGTTTTAGATAAAACCGGAACTATAACTCAAGGGCAACCCAGCGTTACTAATTATCTTACCGTTAAAGG
Organism: uncultured cyanobacterium; assembly: GCA_963793425.1. Classification (GTDB taxonomy): domain Bacteria; phylum Cyanobacteriota; class Cyanobacteriia; order Cyanobacteriales; family CAWCAG01; genus CAWCAG01. Next base: position 1,183,376 of record CAWCAG010000007.1, read on the forward strand.
TATCAAAGAAGGCAATGAAATTCAACTTCTTACCTTAGTTGCAGCAATAGAAGCAAATTCTGAGCATCCCCTTGCCCAAGGGATTGTAAATTATGCTCAAAATCAAGGAATTAAGTTATCTTCACCAGAAGTAGAGGATTTTTCCGCCATTGTGGGGAAAGGGGTGCAAGGGATTGTGGCAGGGAAAAGGGTACAAATTGGTACACAGCATTGGTTAAATGAATCGGGCATAGATACTAAGGGTTTGCAAGCGGATGATTCGGTTTGGCAAGGTGAAGCAAAAACCACAGTCTGGATTGCTGTGGATGGGGAAGTTGCAGGTTTGTTAGGTATTGCCGATACTTTGAAACCATCAGCAGTAACGACGGTAAAAGCCTTGCGAAACTTGGGTTTAGAAGTAGTTATGTTAACAGGAGATAATCGCCCCACCGCCGAAGCCATTGCCCACGAAGCAGGGATTCAGCGAGTGATAGCTGAAGTCTTACCTGAGCAAAAAGCTAGTCAAATCAAAGCTTTGCAACAAGAAGGGAAAGTTGTAGCGATGGTAGGAGATGGCATCAACGATGCCCCAGCCTTAACTCAAGCGGATGTGGGCATTGCTATTGGTACAGGGACAGATGTGGCTATGGCAGCTAGCGATATCACCTTAATTTCTGGGGATTTACAAGGTATTGTTACAGCAATTAAATTAAGCAAAGCGACGATGAAAAATATTCGTCAAAATCTCTTTTTTGCTTATGTTTATAACCTTTCAGCTATTCCTCTTGCCGCAGGTATTCTCTATCCTTTCTTCGGTTGGCTACTTAATCCGGCGATCGCGGGGGGCGCAATGGCTTTTAGTTCTGTTTCTGTAGTTACAAATGCTTTGCGTTTACGTAATTTTTCAAGGATCACTGACTAGATTAATTTAATTCTCATTCCTTAGCCAATCAGAAAATAGTAATTGCTCAAAATGCTATTATTTAACTAAATCATTTTCTCAAAAAACTCTATTGTCTCAACTACAAAGATTAGTTATTGATGCTAATCAAAAACAACAAAAACAAGTAACTCTCACTTCAGAGCAACAACATTATCTCAAAAGAGTACTACGTTTAGAACCAGGAGAAAAGTTTATTGCTATGGACGGAAAAGGCAAATCTTGGCTAGTTCAACTGCAAGAAAACACAGCAGAAATCCTGGAATCTTTAGCTGTGCAAACAGAATTGAATCTCAACGTTACCTTACTAGTTGCTTTGCCTAAAAATAAAGGTTTTGAGCAAATTGTTCGTTGTTGTACGGAACTAGGAGTTACTAAACTGGTTCCGATCATTAGCGATCGCACTTTATTGCAACCTAGTACAAATAAATTAAAACGTTGGCGTAAAATTGCCCAAGAAGCAGCCGAACAATCAGAACGTCAGCTTGTACCAACCATCACTGAATCAATGAGTTTAAATGCAGCCCTTTCATGGGTTAAAGATAATAGTTTAAATAGCCATAAATATATCTGTGTTGCCCGCAAAGATGCTCCTCATTTAGGACAATACTTATTTAATACTCAACAACAAAAGCAAGAACAAGGTATTGTTTTAGCAACAGGAGCAGAAGGCGGTTGGACTACTACTGAAGTTGAACAAGCTACTAATATTGGTTTCTTGTCCGTCTCTCTAGGAAAACGAATTCTCCGGGCCATCACAGCCCCTATTATGGCACTATCTTTAATTGCCGCTATGGATGAAGGAGAAATAAAATTAAGCAACAAGTAAAGGAGATTTTTTCCTTGATTACAAGGTAAAATCGAACTGATAAATGTTAAATGTTAAATGTTAAATGATATATGTTTGAGCAAATTGCTGAAGCAATCAAAAGTAAAGATTATCGCCAAGCGGCACAATTGCTTTCTCCTTTAAGAAAACAACAACCAGATAATCCTTGGGTGCAACTTTATGTAGGATTAGTATATGAGGGAACAAAGCATTGGTCTAATGCTGAGAAAACCTATCGTCAATTACTCAAAGCCACAACTAACCCTAAAATAATTACCCAAGCGCGTAAGGGTTTAGGACGCTTACAAAAAATTGAGCAAGAAAGCCGTAAACAAGCTATTGCTGAGGCTCTGGCTGCCCCAAAAGGTTCTGACCCAGGGGTGTTAGTTTTAGAACCGATTATTCCCGCTTTGAAGCTTGAAGCAGCTAAAAGCTTCGCCAAAATTATGGAAATGGACGCTTACACAGCTAGGTTGCAAATACCCAGCCAAGGTTGGCGACTTTATCGTACCGGAAAGTTAGGAGAATTAAATTATTATGTTTCCTGCTTACAAAAAGCAGATATTAAATGTTTCTGCACTTCTTTACTAACACTCGAAACCATTAATATTTATCAAGTTCGCTACTTTCAATCTTTAGAAAAAGAAGCTAACTTTTGCTACCAAGATAGTCAAGGAAATCTCAAAACTTTATCTTTCCATTGGTCTGAAATAAGCAAAAGAGTAGAAGGTTTAGTTCCTTTATTTGACTCCGTTGTTGATACTGATGCCAGGAGAAACTTACAAAGAAAAACTCAAACCTTAGATTATGTTCAGTTTTGCGACCTTCATTTACCTGAAAAGCAAACCATCTTGAGATTAAGCGATCGCCATTACGAATTTCAACAAGGAACTTCTTTTGCTTCTAATGGTAGAACCAGTCCTGCCCTCGGCCAAGGCACTATACGCAAGAATTGGAATAACTTAATGAATCTGATCAATCAGAAGCTTCCCCATACCCTTGTTTGGTCAGATTTTACCTATTTTGCCGAAACAGCTTTAGAATTTCCGGAAATGTTGAAGCGAGTTAAGTCGAATATTGAATTATTTCGGCGTGAAGAAACTCCTTGGGATGCTGCTTTTCAGTTATACAGTTGCTTGGTATTTTTTAAGCAATAGCTTTGGCTCACTAAAAATTTAAGTATAGGTTTTTTTAATTACATCTATTCGAGGTGAATTATTATTGTCTAACCCTTGTAGGCTCTTACTAAAAACATTCGACCAATTCAAAGTAATCAGTCTAGGGAATGCCAGACAAACAGCAGTATTCAACAAAGTAATTAAACAGAAATCTAAGGCAGTAAATTCCATATTTTTTTGAGCCTACATCTTGTGCTTGTTTTTTATATCTTAATATATACGTATTTTCATGGGGATGTACTGATGCACCTTTAGCAAGATTTTAAATCTCTTTTAGCATCAAGAAGTTTTCCTGGACAAAAAAATAGAGATGTTGCTGGCAACATCTCTACCAAAAATGGCTTTATTCCTTAGCAATAAGGGCTGACATCCTCACCACAATCATCAGCTAAATAAGACAAAGAACGAAAACGTAGCCCGACTAACTGTTCGTAAAGAGGATTAAGCTTACACATCGCTGGAATATGAGCAATTTTACGACCAAAAAGGTTAATATCTCGCTCTAAAGGGCATTGAGGAGGAACCATCTTACAAATAAACTTAGCTACCTTGGGGTCATTAACTTTCATCCCGTCAAGCCAATCTTTAACTGGCTGAAGAACTTTAGTATTAGAATCTTCTGAATCAGCGGGTTTTTGTAAAGGAGAAGCACTAGCACCTGATGTAGCTGGATCTTCTGCTTCAGGATGATATAAAGTTGATTCTAGAGATTTAAGGGCAGCTATTTCTATATCCAAAGCCTGACTAAAACTTTTCAACAATTCTGCTTCCGGATGAGAATAAACTCCATCAGCCACAGCTACCATCACTGCTGTTCTCAAAAAGTTTTCTGCGGTTTCAGGCTCTTTACCTAAATTTATGGCTAAATCTTCTGGACTAATTTTCTCTAACGAATCTAAACCTCCATCTTGAGAAGAAGCCAATCCTTCCTCTGCTAATTGACTAATTAACTGTTGTTCCTCCGGATCGAAATTTCCATCTGCCCAAGCTATTGTTAGCAGACCACGCAGCCACGCTACAATTTGCTTATGGGTGTAGGGTGATTGAACTAAACTTGTCATAAAAATCCACTAAAGAAAACTGCATCAAACCATTAATTCGAGTCGGCACTAACTAAAAGTGTAGCCTTAATAATATAAGGAGCAAATTTTGACTTGGTTGGATAAAAAACGACTCGTATATAGTGGCTTAGTTTTTACTACACACAGAAATAAAATATTTCCTTACTTTCATCTTAACTAGTGGATTGGAGAAACCGCTTGTTAGTCTGAGATGGGTTTCCCCTATGGATTTTTATTTAGTTCTCAAATTTTTCTAACTATGTAGGATGGAGTAGTAAGGTTATGCGATCGCCGCTTTTCTAACCACACCTGACAAAGCTAAATAAGTTTGAAAATATTTCCGAGATTAACTAGCTTAGTCGTGAAGATTAATAATATCCTCATTAAATTTAATGAAAAGAGCGATCGCGCCAATTATCGGAAACTTTTATTTCTTAGGTATAGGAGATGACTAAATTGAGTTTATTAGCTAACTGGACTAAAAAAGCTGCTGTATTGGCTTCTGTTTGTACTTTAATCTTTGCTCCTGGTGCAGCCACAATGCCTGCTTCAGCAGAAACAGCAGAAAACAACTCTCAAGTGTACAAACTTGCTGAAGAGGAACTTCCTGAACAATTTTATATTCTCTATCGTATCGTCGAGCGTATAGCCAGAGCCAACGAAATAGATAACAGTCATTGGCGAGTGGTAATTCCTGAAGAGTACGAAATCAATGCTTTTGCCCAAGAAGCAAATCTTTTAGTTATCTATCATGGTTTATTAGACCAGCTTGAAGGAGACGTTTCTGCCTTGGCTTGTGTTGTTGGTCATGAAATGGCCCATCACTACCACCAGCATATTCCTATTTATCATGCTGAATATGACGAAGGTTTAGAAGAAATTTCTGAATCTTCCTCTGAATCCGAAGCCATTGACCCAGATTTCCCTGATGAGAGTGATAGTGACTCTAAGGAACTTGAAGAAAGAATGGCTGAACTAAAAAGGAAGCAAGAATACGAAGCCGATGCTTATGGCTATCGCTATTCTGTCCGTGCTGGGTTTGAACCAGAAGGCTGTATCCGGGCTTTAGGAGTACTTTCTCGTTTACCAGGAAGTTTGCGAGATAGTCACTCTCATCCGGCTGTTCCTGCCAGAGTTGAAGCACTAGGGACATTAACCAAAGAAGAGACTCCTGAATGGTTAAAAATGGTTGGTGGCCGAGAATTTAATAGTTCCCCTGCCTTAACTTTTAAGTGGTCAGAAGAAGACCAATCTTTGCGTATTAATTCCCAAAGGGGCGGTTCTTTTGTAGATGATTTTGAACGCTTATTTAATAATTAGTTTGCTAATTGCTAATTGCTAATTGCTAATCGTACAAGGGAATGGGGAACAGCATTTTAACTTGTAACTTCCCCAGCTCCCCAGCTCCCCATCTCCCCATCTCCCAACTTCCTACCAACCTTCAAAAATAAAGCCCATCTCACTAACTTAGTCATTTCCGGATTACCCCAAACAGACTTTAAATCCTCTTCAATTGCTTCAAGGGGATTAATCTGATTTTGGGCAAGGAAATTTCTGGTGGAAGACCAAGTATTTAAGTAACCAATTAAATGGTTTATTGACCAAGTTTGCTCCATAAAAAAGTTAGGAGGAGATAGTTCCAAAAAAGGAAAAGGAATTGAGGCATACTTTTCCTCTAATAAACTTCTCTCTGGCGGCCAAAAATCTCCGACTATTTCATAGCAATATTCTGTCACTATTTGGTCTATTTCTGGGGAGATTTCCATCAATCCATAACCCCAAACTGCAATAATACCTCCGGGTTTTAGAACTCGTTGCACCTCATGAAAAAAATCAGCAATATTAAACCAATGAAGTGCTTGGGCTACAGTCAAGCTCAAACTTTAAGTTAAAATGGTGCGTCCATTGTAAAGACTCATAGCTTTTTCTACCCCTTCATTCAAGCTCAATTCCGTAGCATCAATTACCATCTTCATTACTTCAGAGATCAGCTTTTTCTCTTCAGGAGAAAACTTTCCTAAAACATGGGAAACCGTACCTTTTTGAGGAGAAGCTTTACTAATACCAACACGCAAGCGAGGGAAATTTTGCGTACCAAAATGAGCAATAAGAGATTTCATTCCATTGTGTCCCCCCGCAGATCCCGTTAATCGCAGACGCAAACGCCCAATCGGTAAATCCATATCATCATAAACAACCAAAACCTTCTCCGGGGCAATTTTAAACCAATCAATCACAGCCCTAACAGATTGCCCAGAGCGATTCATATAGGTAAGGGGTTTAAGCAAGCGAATTTTCTGTCCGTTGGGGGCTAGTCCCTCCCCTAATAAGCCTTGGAAACGGCGCTGTTCTTTCCAGGAGACACCCCAAAACTCACTTAAGGCATCAACAACCTCAAAACCAATATTGTGCCGCGTCTGGTCGTATTTTGGCTCCGGGTTGCCCAAACCAACAATTAATTCAGGTATAACTAATTCTGACTGTGAAGGCATTTGAGATCATTGAACATTTATCATTGTTGGCGCTAGCCTTGCCGTAGGCTACATTTACCATTTTGAGGGGCAATCTGCCCCTTGCCTTACTGTTGGAACAGAGTTTCTAAATAGACCTTGGCACAAGCCCTATAGCTTTGAGAAGCAGGAGTTGTCTTGCTGGGGCTATTCTGGAGCAGAAACAAAGAAAGGGCTGCGGCAAAAACGCGATCTTGATCCCAGGTAGGATGGTTTTCTAAATAATTCCTCAAAGATGAATGTAGTTCTTCGGGAATTTCGGCCAAGATGCTAACGGTTGTATTCATAAAAGTACCTCACAAAATGAAAGTAGGGAAAAGCAAAACTTAGAGATTAAGGGTAAAAGGCTGAAATTAGTCGTTTTTGTGAAAATTTAGAGAATAGTTTCGTGTTGACCTTGAAATTTATTTTCCTAATTCATACTTCACTTACAACCTATTTCGTCGGAATAAGGGAAGTTTGTCAATGTGGCGAAATGTTACAAACACCCAACTAAGTAATAATGAGCAACGTAATAATAGGGGTTAAAGCCACTTTTCTGTTACTTTTCTTCATGAAAACTGAGTAGTGTTCCTCAAGCAAGTGAAAAAAACAAAATCCCCGCTTTTAACCTTAAAGACTAGATCCCTCGTTCAGGGCTGTGGAAAAGTCTGGGTGAATTGTGGAAAACCTTGAAAAACCCTGTGGAAAGACTGGGGAATCTGTGGGGGAAATTCAGCTCTAAAGATAAGAATTGCAAATTTGTCAGTTTTGCCCCTTGTTTGGTTATTTGTACTTAAATTGAGGCTGTCAATTTGAACTACACTACAATCAAGCAAGAAGGGTAAAAAAGAGATGATTCGTAAAATTTGGCAGTGGCTCAAACAGTGGTGGCGAGGGCTGTTTGCTGGTGAAAAAGCTGATGGAACAACAGAGCAGTCGTATCAGCCTCAAACTCTTACAGATACTGATTATGAATTTATGCTCAATCAACTTTTAGAAGGGGTAGTTCATGGTTGGCAACAAAAACGTATCGAAGAGTTTTTTGCTCAATTGCAAGGGCGTAGTAGTACCCAAGAATGGATTACTTGGTTAAAAAGCTTCGGCGGGAAAGTTCTGTCATCTCAGGTAAAAAACCAAGAATTAGGTCGGCGAATGATGTTACTAGGAGAAAAAACTCAGTCTTCTTCTGTTCAAGAAATTGGTATCATAGCATCAGAAATTGGGCAACAATTATTACTACGAGAAACCAGCGGTGTCGTCTGGGAGTATGATGGCCCTGATGCTTTACCTGGCCAAAAAGAGCCACCAACCAAAGTTGAAACTTTTACGGTAGATGAACTGTCAGAAAAATTAGCCGCTGATGCTAATTTGCGGCAAACATTAGCTCAACAATTGGGTTTGCAAACAGATGATCCAGAAATAATTATTCAGGCTTTAGTGGAGCAGTTGCGCCAACAACAAGGGAGCGCCGAATGAAGCAGTTTTATTTTCTCTTAACTACTTTGGGGAATATACTTATAGAAAGCCTTGTTAGGTTACCTTAACAAAAATGGCTAAGCATTACATCAGGTACGCAGATTAATCAAGAATTGAGTTCATAACTTCCACCTCAATGGCATAACCAGTAGGATGAACAGTAAATCAAGGAGCTTAAATAGTGTAGATATTCTGATTGTTGATGATATCCCGAATAACCTACGCCTCCTATCCACCATGCTTGCAGAACAGGGTTACGAAGTTCGTAAAGCGTTAAGTGGTCAAATAGCTTTACTCTCTGCTAGGACTCAACCTCCTGACCTCATTTTACTAGACGTAAAAATGCCAGAAATGAGCGGTTACGAAGTTTGTCAAAAACTACAAGCGAATCAAAAAACTGCTCAAATACCTGTTATTTTTGTTAGTGCGCTAGACAACGGAGCAGATAAGGTAAAAGCTTTTGAAGTTGGTGGTGTAGATTATGTAACTAAACCTTTTCAAGAATCAGAAATTTTAGTCAGGGTCAAAAATCAACTTAGTGTTCAGAAACTACAACAGCAACTTAAGAAACAAAATTTTTTACTCCAAGCAGAAATTCGTCTTAGCCAAGAAAAAAGTAAGGCTTTACAACTTATTTCTGTGGGGACAGCTTCTGAAACTGGTTCAGAATTCTTTCGTGCTTGTGTGCGTTGCTTAGCAGAAGCCCTTAAGGTGCGCTATGCTTTTGTGACTGAAACTGTTGACCCCAATAGAACAAAAGTTAGAACCTTAGCTTTTTGGCAAGGGGAAGAATACAGAGAAAATTTTGAGTATGATGTAGCTGGAACTCCTTGCCAAGAAGCACTACAAGGAGAAACCGGCTTCTATCCAGAAAATTTACAAGCTTTGTTTCCTGAAAATACCCTTTTAGTTGATTTGAAGATCCAAAGCTTTTACGGGCTTCCTTTAAGTAACGTCTCTGGGGATATTTTAGGTCATTTGGTAGTAATGAATGACTCTCCGATGATTGCTGATTGTGGTCAAAATTCAATTTTACAAATTTTTGCTTCCCGTGCTGCCGCAGAATTAGAACGTCTCCATGCCCAAGAAAACTTGCTCCTTGCTCAACAACGCTCAGATAAACTGTTACTAAACATCTTACCTAGTAGTATTGCTGAACGCCTGAAGCAAAATCAAGACAATATAGCAGACAGATTCGACTCCGCTACAGTCCTTTTTGCTGACTTAGTAGATTTTACGCCCTTAAGTTCTCAAGTTTCTGCTTTAGAATTAGTTAATCTACTTAACCAAATTTTTTCTAGTTTCGATAAACTTACAGAAAAATACGGTTTAGAAAAAATCAAAACTATTGGAGATGCTTACATGGTGGCAGGAGGGTTACCTATCCCGAAAGAAAGCCATGTTGAAGCCATTGCTGATCTTGCTTTGGATATCCAAAAATTTGTTGATTGCTTTAGCTCAGAACAAGGAGAAAAATTCCAAATCCGTATTGGCATTAATACAGGGCCAGTGGTAGCGGGGGTAATTGGTACAAAAAAGTTTATTTATGACCTTTGGGGAGATACGGTTAACATAGCTTCTCGTATGGAATCTCAAGGAATTTCAGGGCGCATCCAGGTCACAGCAGCAACTTATGAGTGCTTGAAGCACAAATATAAGTTCGAGTCGCGAGGTACAGTTGCAATTAAAGGGAAAGGAGAAATGGTTACCTACTGGCTTATGGGCAAAAAATAGTAATTTTTGAAAACTCCTGTTCTCTTCTTGCTGTCTAGGTATTAAGAAGGAGGGTTATCTACTTGTTTACAATTATGTCTTGGCCACTTAACCTAGGCAAAGCGAGCAAAATAACTCTTTTTCATCTACTTTCCGATTACATAACCGAATGAAGAGTAATCCCGCTAACACTGATAAGGAAGATATCCTGATCGTCGATGATACGCCGAACAATTTGCGCCTTTTATCTACCATGCTCGTAGGACAGGGTTATGAAGTTCGCAAGGCGCTGAACGGTCGCATGGCGTTAATTTCGATTCAAGCAGAACCTCCTGACCTGATTTTATTAGATATAAAAATGCCGGAAATGAACGGTTATGAGGTTTGTAAACAAATCAAAGCTGACCAAAAAATTAGTCATGTACCAGTAATTTTTATTAGTGCTTTGGATGATGTCACTGATAAAGTGAAAGCTTTTGATGTTGGGGGAGTGGATTATATTACTAAACCTTTTCAGGAAGCAGAAGTTTTAGCCCGTGTCAAAAGTCAACTCAGTATTCAGAAACTGCAAAGACAACTTAGGGAACAAAATGAATTACTTCAGCAACAAATTCTCAACCGTAAACTAGCTGAAGAGCAGATCATTCGTCGCGCTTTATATGATCCTCTCACTAATTTACCCAATCGCGCTCTTTTCATGCACCGGCTGCAAACAGCTTTGGAATATAATCGTGACCTAGACAGTAATTTATTTGCGGTTTTATTTATTGACCTAGACCATTTCAAAATGGTTAATGACAGTTTAGGACATTTAGTAGGAGATCAACTTTTACGTCACATTAGTCAGCAGATACAAACTTGTATTAAACCCCAAGACACCCTTGCCCGTTTGGGAGGAGATGAATTTGCGATTCTTGTGGAAAATATTGCTAGTGTCGAAGATACTATCGCCCTTGCCCAAAAAATTCAACAACAGTTTAAACGACCCTTTCAGCTAAAGGATCAAGAGTTTTTTGTTAGTGCTAGTATTGGTATTGCTCTTTGTCCTAACCAAGCAACAGGAAAATTATACGAGAATGTTTCTGACTTGCTTAGGGATGCAGATATTGCTATGTATCGTGCCAAGAATAAAGGTAAAGCTGGCTATGCGATTTTTGACAGCAAGATGTATCTTAATATAGTCAATCGTCTCAAGCTAGAAGCAAACCTCAGACAAGCTATAGAGCGCTCGAAGTTGAGCTTATGTTATCAACCAATTATTACTTTGAAAACAGGCAAGATTGCTGGGTTTGAAGCCTTAACTCGGTGGCAACACTCTGAACAAAATTGGATTTCCCCTAAACAATTTATTCCTATAGCTGAAGAAACTGGTTTAATTTTACCCCTTGGTGCTTGGGTGATGAGAGAAGCAGCTAAACAAATGCGCCAGTGGCAACTCCAAGGTTGGTTGGATAGAGAAGCAACAGTGAGTGTGAATGTGGCGGGTAAGCAGTTTGCCCAAGTTGATTTTGTTGAACAAGTGGAGACTATTTTACGAGAGGAAGGTTTGTCAGGTGAGAATTTCCGGATTGAGGTTACAGAAAGCGCTATTGTGGCCAATATAGACTCTGTTGTCGCTAAGCTGCGTAAGATTAAAAAGCTAGGGGTACAAGTATCTATTGATGATTTTGGGACAGGTTATTCTTCTTTGAGTAGGTTACAAACTTTTCCCATTGATATTCTGAAAATAGACCGTTCTTTTGTTTACCAAATGGAAAACGGTCAAAAAAATCGCGAGTTAGTGAGAGCAATTGTTGATTTTGCTCATAGTTTAGGTTTAAAAGTGATTGCAGAAGGTATAGAAACTCCAGAACAAAAAGTGCCTTTACAAATTTTAGGCTGTGAGTATGGGCAAGGATATTTGTTTTCTCAGCCCCTTCAAGGTGAGTCTTTAACTAATTTAATTGTTAATCATCGTAGTCGCCAAGAAGATGATTCTGGAAACGGGATGTAGTAGGGTCAATAATAAAGATGCGATCGCATCTTTATCAAAGAGGTGCGATCGCTAAAATTAGTGATTCTATTTGACCTAAACTAACTTCAAGTTAGGATACTCAGCTAAGATGTCATCAGTAGAAAGGGTATCTCCTGATGCTTGAGGAGTCCAAAGAACTTCTACTGCTAAGAGGCGATCACCACCTAAACCACCTACTTGGCGCAAAGCTTGTTGCAGATCGTCACTGCTATTGATTTGGGGTAAATCTAGTTTACCTTCAGCCCCGACAATGATGGTAACGATGATATATTCTCCACAGTCTTGTCCTTCTTGCTTAACTAGCTTGCCTTCTTGTTGTTGAGAAGCATCTCTTGAGCGTAGTTGAGCATTAACATTAGAGATAGTTTCTTCAGTAAACTTACTTCTTTCTGCTAAGGCTAACTGGTTGAATTTCGCCTCTGCGGCATCTAAACCTGCTTGTTGAGATTGAGTGGAACCATAAACCCAATATTCAGGATGGCGTAATAAAGAGAGGGTTGCTTCTTGGACAACTAAAGCACGTCCTGCGGCTGAACCAGTATCTGCTGTTTGGGCTAATTTATCTAGTTCTTGTTGTAAGCCACGGGCGTTGGCTAGTAAGCCTACTTGTACTTTGCCCACAGAAATTTTGCTGCTACCTAGTGTAGAGCCAATACCTTCACCATCGCCACCACCAAATCCACCACGGAAACTTTTAACTAAGAAGTTGGCGATCGCAACAAAAATGAGGATGGAAAAGATGCTACCAAAGCCACCAAAGCCCATGAATGGTAGTAGGAAAGGAAAACCAAAGCCTCCCCCATAACCATAGCCATAGCCACCTCTGGGAACACCGCTGTAACCGCCTCCTCTGGGGGCAGAATAGCTGCGGCTACGAGGGGCGCTACGGAAAGAGCCGCCACCAATTCTACCTCCACTTCTGGCGGCTAAGGCATTACTAGCGTTTCCGAAGGCTAGCATGGCGACTAAACCAAAGATGAGGAGAGGTTTGAGAAGAGGTTTGATTTTGGAGAGTAATTGTTTATACATATATAGAATTCTGATTAGCTCCGCATAGATGAAATTTTAACGACATTTAGTATCTCCAGATACTTCTTAATCTATCTTAAGAAAGACCAGAAAAGGAGGTGGTTCAGGGATCGGGAAACCGAACAATTTTGCTGGTTGCTAGTTGCTAATGGCTAATATTGGTTAGTAAAAGCAGATAAATCAGTAAGGCTAATTCGACTAACCATGCCTTATATCATGGAGACGCTACGCGAACGATTCCTACCTCCCCAGCCAAAATTAAACTCTTAGGACATAAGTCTTGGTGACAGAAATAAGCCATGCCGCAAGCTTAGGTGCTATTTAAAGTTAAGATAGGTAATAGGAGTTACCATCATCTTCTATGACGATTTGCTTAGATATAGGTTGGGGAAAATAGCAATGGTTCTACCCCAAGTAAGATATTTGTAATAAGCGGGGATCAAAGAACCCAAAGTTTCTTACTATCAAGTAAAGTGGTTCTTTAAAAAAGAATTTGGTTAAGAACATGACATGAGCAGTAAAGTTGCCATCCCGGAAGATGTCCATTTTCTCCGTGAGAATTTTTCTAACCAGGCTCTTCTAGAATCACTTTGTTTGTTAGGATTACTCTTTAATTATGTCACTTTTTAACCCCCAGCAGGAAAAGAGCCTGAGTGCTTTTTTGAGCGCCCTCAGCCACCAGGATGAATCTTTACCAGAAGGTCTACAAAAACAGCTTTATTCTATTGGTCAAAATCTAGATAATCGGGTCGTAGAGTTACCCACAGTTGCTGCTAGTCTGCCTAATTTAGACAAGGCTTACCGTGCTGCGTTAGCGGATGAACGAGCTGATGATGAGTCTAGCGCCACTCTTGTATCTACAGACCAGAAACAGAGTGATCAGCTTCGTGACCATGCAGTCAAAATTTTGACAGATCCAGACCCAGTTCGAGCGGCTCAGCGAAAGATCCCTCGTGGGTTAGGGCAAATCGTTTCAAATCCCTTCAAGCGACTTTTTGGTCAGGGATAAAACCTTAAACCGACTAAATCAGCTTTTCTGGCCAACGGTCAGTTAAATCAAAGGTTGCGATAAGTATACTCATTAGCTCTGCGATCGCAGCTTGAGTATGCTTATTTTGATTCTCGGAGATGTCTATTGAATAGCGCTGTATTAATAAATAAGGGAGAATGACTACTTCAAAAAGTCCATATAATATTGTTTCTGCCCAACCTCATCATCTCAACAATTTACCCATCATTTCCTTGGCAGCAACAGCAATTTTTTCGGAGGCAGATATTCCTGCACATTTGCGTCAAGAAACAATACCATTGTCAACATTTGCCAAGGCGCAAAAGGAAGGTTTACTTTGGGTTGCGGTTGAGGAGGAGTATCATGAAGTGGTGGGTTTTGCTTTGTTGAGTCAGGTTTTAGGATACACTCACCTCAAGGAATTGAGTGTCCATCCTCAACATGGTCGTCGAGGAGTGGGAACATCGTTGATTAAAAGTGCGATCGCCTGGGCAAAAGCGCAAGATATTCCCACCATGACATTAACCACTTTTTCCCATCTACCTTGGAATGCACCTTTTTATCAAAAGTTAGGTTTTAAGATTATCCCTGAAGCAGAATTGAATCCTCAATTAAGGGAAATATGGCAGCAAGAAGCCGAAAACTTTGACAAATCTAAGCGTGTGGTCATGTCTCTTAATTTGTAGAATAGCGAAAAACACGGGGAAGTTGTAAATTAAGGTGTCGTTAGCTGTAAGCGTAACGCACCATCTTGAAGTAAAAAAGCGAAGACTACAGGAGGTTCGATCGCTGTAATTTTTCCCTGTCTCCTTATGAATAAATCACCTTCTCATCAACCTACCAGTAAACATCTTCATCGCCTCCTAGCAGTTTACACAATCAACGCCCTCTCATCATTTCCCCCAGAAGGGGGTGTCAATCTACGGCTTCGATTTACAGATAGAAAGCAGAATGGCATTAAGCAATTTCAAAATCTGCTTCGTTTATTACTGAGGATGATACTCCTAAAACTGACACCAAAACTTCACTGCTAGCCGTGTCGCTAATTAAAGTACTGTAACCATTAGAAGTGACACTTAGCTGTCCAAAAGTTAAACCGTTGGTAAGTAAGAAAGTATCCTCGCCGTCGGTAAAGTCAAAAATGAGGTCACCTCCTGCACCTAATTGTAAAAGGAACTTATCTGCACCACCATCTCCGAAGAGGCGATCGCTTCCTGTGCCACCATCAATTAGATCATCTCCTTCTCCACCGCGTATCAAGTCATTACCAGCCCCACCAAGGAGGGTATCATTTTCTAGGTTACCAAAGAGGATGTCATCTCCTGCACCACCATCTAGGAAGTCATTACCTAAACCACCACTTAAGAAGTCATCACCCTCACCGCCAAAGATTTGATCATTTCCTACCTCACCAAAGAGTTGGTCATTGTCTGCACCGCCATCAAGAAAATCGTTACCTTCTCCACCTGTAATGAGGTCATTACCTGAATTACCAAAGAGGTTGTCATCTCCTGCATCTCCCAGAATGTTATCATCTCCCGCACCACCTTCAGCAAAGTCATCGCCTCCTAACCCCTGTAAGGTGTCGTTACCCTCCAAACCAAACAGAGAGTCGTTCCCACTATCCCCAACTAGGGTATCATCCCCAGGAGTTCCAAATAAGGTCAGATCATTAGCAGGGTCTACAGTAAGATTAACCGTGGCGGTGGATGTACCACCGTTACCATCAGCGATTGTGTAGTTAAAGCTGTCTGTACCCATAAAACCTGGTGTGGGAGTATAAATGAGTTTGTCGTCGGTTAAATCACTGGCTGTACCATTGTCATCTAAGGTGACGCTGCCACCAGCAACAGAGTTGGCATCAAAGCTATTGATGAATACAGAGTCACCTTCTACAGGATCACTATCATTAGCGAGGACATCAATAGTTAAGGCTGTGTCTTGAGGGGTTGTGGCATTATCATCGGTACTGATGGGATTATCGTTGACGGAGTTAACCGTCAAATTAACCACTGCACCGGAAGCAAATAAGGAACCATCAGAGGCATTCCAAGCAAAGCTAGTATTACCGTTGAAGTTAGCATCAGGGGTAAAGTTGAGTTTACCCAGATCCGCAGCAGCAATACTATCCCCCGCCCCGACAATAATATCATTTAAACGCAGGATGCCAGAGGGGGGGAGAGAAACAATGTTAATTTGATTGAGACTATCACCTTCAACGTCGTTAAACACATCAGTAAAGTCAGCAGCAGTGAAGGAAATAACTGTGTCTTCGTCCCCAACTTTGTTAATGTCGCTAATTGTGGGGGCATCGTTTACACCGTTGATATTTAAGGTGACGGTAGCTGTATCTGTACCACCGTTGCCGTCATCAATGGTATAGGTGAAGCTATCGGTAGCGGTTTCTCCTGGGGCTAAATAGTCGAAGGCGTTATTAGGGTTGTAGGTTATGTTATTAGCCGCGCCAATACTTACTTGCCCTAACGTATTGTTGGTGTCTAGGCTAGTAAAAATGAGAGTATCACTGCTATCAGTATCGCTGTCATTATCCAAGAAGCTAGCAGTTGTCAAAGGAGTATCTTCGTCGATGGTAAGGTTATCATCATTAGCAACAGGAACATCATTTACTCCGTTGATAGTAATGTTGACTGTAGCTATGTCTGTGTTGCCATTGCCATCATCAATGGTGTAACTAAAACTATCAATGGTAGTTTCTCCCACCGCAAGGGATTCAAACTGACCATTAGGATCGTAGTTAAATGTGCCATCGCCGTTGTAGGTGACTAAGCCTAAAGTGTTTGTGGTATCGAAGCTAGAGAAGTTAATGTTGTCAATAGAATCTGGGTCGCTATCGTTGCTTAAAACATTGGCAGTAGTAAAGGTAGTATCTTCATCAGTGCTGAAGTTATCATCATTAGCAATGGGACTTTCGTTAATGTCGTTAACGGTAACATTGAGAGTTTGCGTATCACTGCCACCATTGCCATCAGCAGCAGTTACTTCTACTTCATAAACGTTGTCTCCATCTGCATCTACAGGAGATTCAAAGTTAGGATTGTCGATGAAGCTTAATTCTCCTGTAGTTGAGTTGATGGTAAAGAGGTTGCTGTCTGTCCCCCCTGCGATCGCAAAGTTAACCACATCATTATCAGGATCTGTTGCCGTAACGGTAGTAACTAAAGTTGTGTTTTCATCTAAGTTTGGTGCAAAATTAGAAGTTATGGTGGGATTGTCATTAACACCATTGATAGTCACAGTGAGAGTAGCTGTAACAGTGCCACCGTTTCCATCAGCAACTGTGTAACCAAAACTATCAGTGGCTGTTTCTCCTACTGCTAAAGACTCAAATTTTCCGTTGGGATCATAGTCGAATGTGCCATCCCCATTGTTAATAACTGAACCTAATGTGCCAGTAGTATCGAGGTTACTAACGCTTAGAGTATCTCCATCTGCGTCGTTATAGCTGTTAAGGACATTAGCTGTGGTGAAGGGAGTATCTTCATCGGTTGTACCATTGTTAACATTGCTACGACCAAAGACGACATAGCTTTCTCCTGCACCAGAATTACCATTGGGGCTAGCATTCCTGGCTCCGATAATCAAATCATCAATACCATCTCCATTAATGTCTCCTGCTCCGCTTACTGAATTACCAGAGTAGTCATTTAAATCAATACCGTTGATAACAAAGCCATTGCTACCATTCAGAGCTGATAGTTCCAAGCTGGGAGCAAAGCCATTATTGCGGCCAAAGACCACGTAGCTTTCTCCTGCACGAGCATTACTGTTGGGATCGGCTCCGTATGCCCCAATAATCAAGTCATCAATGCCATCACCGTTGATATCCCCTGTTCCGCTTACTGAAAAACCAGATTTGTCACCTGAATCAATGCCGTTAATGACAAAACCATTGCTACCATTCAGGTCTGATAGTTCTAAGCTAGCATTAAAGCCATTATTACTGCCAAAGACGACGTAGCTTTCTCCTGCACTAGAATTACCATTAGGGTCAGCTAATTCTGCTCCAATAATCAAATCATCAATGCCATCACCGTTAATATCCCCTGCTCCGCTTACTGAACGACCAGAGTAGTCAACTGAATCAATACCGTTAATGACAAAACCATTGCTACCATTCAGGTCTGATAGTTCTAAGCTAGCATTAAAGCCACTATTAGTGCCAAAGACGACATAGCTCTCTCCTCCACGACCTTTACCATCCGGGTCGGCTCTGTATGCCCCAATAATCAAATCATCAATGCCATCACCGTTAATGTCTCCTGCTCCGCTTACTGAACGACCAGAGTATCCATTTACATCAATACCGTTGAGGACAAAACCATTGCTGCCATCTAGGTCTGAAAGTTCTAAGCTAGCATTAAAGCCATTATTACTGCCAAAGACGACATAGCTCTCTCCTGCACGAAAACTACCACCGTCGGCCCACGTTGCCCCAATAATCAAATCATCAATGCCATCACCGTTGATATCTCCTGCTCCGCTTACTGAAACACCGGAGAAGTCGAATGAATCAGCACCGTTGATGACAAAACCATTACTACCATCTAGGTCTGATAATTCCACACTAGCATTAAAACTATCAGGACTACCAAAGACGACGTAGCTCTCTCCTACAGTAGAATTACCATTGGGGTCGGCTCTGTATGCGCCAATAATCAAATCATCAATGCCATCACCGTTGATATCCCCTGCTCCGCTTACTGAATAACCAGATATGTCACCTGAATCAATGCCATTGATGACAAAACCATTGCTACCATTCAAGGCTGATAATTCCAGGCTAGCATTAAAACCATTATCGCTGCCAAAGACGACATAGCTTTCTCCAGCATCATTATTGCCATTGGGATCGGCATACCTTGCCCCAATAATCAAGTCATCAAGGCCATCACCGTTGATATCTCCTGCTCCGCTTACTGAATTACCAGATTGGTCATCTGCATCAATACCGTTGATGACAAAGCCATTGCTGCCATCTAAATCTGTGAGGTTAATACTGGGATTGAAGAAGACTGGTGCATCATTCACCACAGGTGCGTCATTAACATCATTAACAGTTATATTCAAAGCTTGTGTGTCTGTACCACCATTACCATCATCGGCAGTTACTTCTACTTCATAAACGTTATCGCCGTCTGCATCAACAGGAGATTCAAAGTTGGGATTGTCAATGAAGCTTAATTCTCCTGTGGTGGAGTCTATGGTAAATAGATTGCTATCTGTTCCTGCAATTCCATAATTAATTACATCATTATCAGGATCTGTTGCCGTAACCGTGGTAACTAAAGTTGTATTCTCATCAACATCAAAATCAGTGCCGGAAATAATAGTCGGGTCATCATTGTAGTTGTTAAAGCCGAAGAAGACATAACTACTACCTGAACCATTACCATTGGGACTAGCATAGGGAGCGCCCATAATCAAGTCAGCAAAGCCATCACCATTGATATCCCCTCCATCACTGACTGAAAAACCGAGACTATCTCCTATTACTGCCCCATTTCCTCCTACTTCTCCATTAAACCGCAAACCTTGACTAGCATTAAGTTGAGATACTTCTAAATTGGCGCTGAAACCATCATCACTGCCAAAGATAACATAACTACTGCCAGAACTAGAACCGTTGGCATCTGCACTAAAAGCACCAACAGCGAGATCGTCTAAGCCATCACCATTGATATCTCCTACACCACTTACGGAATCACCTAAGCCATCCCCAACTTCATTAGAGGTAATCTTAAAGCCGTTAATGCCGTTGAGGTTAGATTGAAAATTAAATGTTGTATCATCGAAATTGGAGAGAGCGAAAGTAGAGTCAAAACCTTCATCTGTACCAAAGATGACAGAACTAGTGTCAAACTCTTCACTAAAGTAGAAACCATCAGAGGTTATACCAAGAACGATATCATCAAAGCCATCACCGTTAATATCCCCCGCGCTGCTGACAGGCACGAATAAATCTCCTGGGGATGTTACAAAGCTTAGTGCAGGATTAATGATTTCAAAGCCGTTACTACCATCGAGATCGGCAACATCTAAGTTAGCATTGAAGCCAGTATCGCTCCCAAAAACTACATAGCTAATACCATTGTATCCACTGTAGGAATCACCAGGATCACCGGGTGCAGCAATAATCACATCATTAAAGCCATCACCGTTGATATCTCCCGCACCACTGACAGATAAACCTAAGCGATCGCTCTGATACTTGGGAATCAATCTTAAAGCCGTTATTACCGTCAAGGGTAGAAAGATCCAAGCTAGAATTAAAACCAGCATCACTACCAAAAACAAGGTAAGCACCAGACTCATCAGGATTAGGTACAGTACAAGGAGAACACCACCACCAATAATTAGATCATCAAAGCCATCTCCATTAAAATCTCCCACATTGCTAACAGAAACCCCTGCATAGTTATCTTCTGCTACACCATCAATTTTAAAGCCATTAGCTACCATCAAGAGTAGACAAATCAAAAGTAGAACTGAAGCCTGTATTTTGACCAAAGATTACATAACTTTGCCGATCACCAACAGCACCAACAATCAGAGTCATCAATACCATCGCCATTAATATCTCCTGCGCTCACTAACAGAATTTCCTAATCCAGCAAACTCAAACTCACCATTAATCTTAAAACCATTACTACCATCAAGAGAAGAAAGTTCTAAAGGAGAGTTGAAGCCACTATCAGTACCAAAAACAACGTAGGCACTACCTGCATAATTGTTACCGTTAGGATCTGCACCAAAAGCGCCAACAATGAAATCATCAATACCATCGCCGTTGATATCACCGATACCGCTTACGTTTCTGCCTGCGCGATCGCCCTCTAATTCTCCATTAATTTTAAAGCCGTTGCTACCATCAAACTGAGATACTTCTATCGGAGTTAAAGGAGTTTCGCTGACATCGTTAACCGTAACATTGATAGCTTGTGTATCTGTGCCATTTTTGGGATCACTGGCAGTAACTTCCACCTCATAAAGATTATCCCCATCTGCATCGGCAGGAGATTCAAAGTCAGGAGTGTTGAGGAATCTTAATTCTCCTGTGGTTTCATCTACAGCAAACAGGCTGGCATCGTCTCCCCCGGTTATGGAGAAATTAAGGGCATCGCCATCAGGATCTGTTGCTGTTACTGTAGTTATTTTAGTAGTGTTTTCATCTAGATTAAAGCTAGTGCCGGAAGTGATGGTTGGAGCATTGTTACCTGCTAAACTAAAGACAACGTAGGCACGGCCATAAGAACTTCCCCCAGGCATTGCACCAATTATTAAGTCGTTGAAACCATCACCGTTAATATCTCCTGCACCGCTAACAGAGTAACCTGAGTTGTCCTCTGCTCCTGCACCATTGAGTTTCAGACCATTGCTACCGTCTAAAGTTGAGAGGTCGAAAGTGGGAGCAAAGCTATCGTTGCTGCCAAAAATTACATGGCTACTGCCAGAGCCACTGCCGTTAGAGTCAGAGCCTACAGCCCCAAGGATTATATCATCTATGCCGTCACCATTAAAATCGCCGAGACCGCTAACCGAAAAACCGATAAAGTCATCTGCTGCTTCTTCGTTGATCTTAAAGCCGTTGTTACCATCTAGGGTAGATAAATCTAGACTGGGAGAAAACCCAGTATTATTGCCGAAAACTATATAGCTGCTGCCACCAAAGGGAGCGCCGATAATAATGTCGTCAAAGCCATCATTATTAATATCCCCTGCACTACTAACAGAGCGACCTGAACTGTCACCTGCTGCTTCACCATTGAGTTTGAAGCCATTACTGCCATCTAAAGTGGTCAGGTCAAAGCTAGAGGCAAAACCAGTATTCTTGCCAAAGACAACATAACTACTGCCGGAAAAACTACCATTGGGATCAGCACCCTCCGCAGCAACAATAAAATCATCAATGCCGTCACCATTAAAGTCTCCTGCACTGCTAACAGAGCGACCTAAGCTGTCACCTGCTGCCTCACCATTAATTTTGAAACCATTGCTGCCATCTAAAGTTGCCAGGTTTAAGTTAGAGGTAAAACCAGTGTTACTGCCAAAAACTACATAGCTGCTACCGGAAAAATCACCATTGGCATCAGCACTGTCAGCGCCAATGATCAGATCATCAATACCATCGCCGTTGACATCTCCTGCACTACTTACCGAAGAACCGAAGCCATCATATTCTGCTTCACCGTTAATTTTAAAGCCGTTGCTGCTATCTAAAGTTACAACATCTAAATCAGAGGTAAAACCAGTGGTGCGACCAAAAACCACATAGCTACTGCCAGCAGCGCCATCAGCGCCAACAATCAGGTCATCAATACCGTCACCGTTGACATCTCCTGCACTGCTAACGGATATTCCGAAAGCATCAGAGGCATTTTCACCGTTGATTTTAAAACCGTTACTACCATCTAAGGTAGAGAGGTCAAAGTTGGCATCAAAGCCTGTATCTTTACCAAAAATCACATAACTACTACTAGCACCAGGTGCGCCAAGAATAATGTCATCAAAGCCATCTCCGTTGACATCTCCTGCATCGCTAACCCTGTTTAAGAAATCAGTAGAAGATTCACCATCAATGACGAAACCATTAATACCATTAAGGTTAGCAAGGTTAGTCTCTGCTACAGAAGTCTCACTGAGATTGTTAACTGTAATATTGAGTGTTTGAGTATCCACACCACCATTGCTATCCGCAGCGCTAACTTCCACTTCGTAAACGTTATCGCCGTCTGCATCTAAAGGAGATTCAAAGTTAGGATTGTTGTTGAAGCTTAATTCTCCTGTGGTGGAGTTGATGGTAAAGAGATTGCTATCTGCTCCTCCTGCGATTCCATAATTAACAACATCTCCATCTTCATCAGAGGCAGTGACTGTACTAACTAATGTTGAGTTTTCGTTGATGTTAAGAATGGAGTCGGAGGTTATGGTAGGAGATTCGTTGACATTGTTTACCGCGACATTAAGAGTTTGCGTATCCACACCACCATTTCCATCATCGGCCGTAACTTCTACTTCGTAAATGTTATCGCCGTCTGTATCTAAAGGAGATTCAAAGTTAGGAGCGTTGTTGAAGCTTAATTCTCCTGTGGTGGAATTGATAGTAAAGAGATTGCTATCTTCTCCCCCTGCGATTCCATAATTGAGATTATCTCCATTCGGATCTGTCGCTGTAACAGTAGTGACTAAAGTTGTGTTTTCGTTGAGGTTGGGAGTTAAGTTAGAAGTAATGGTAGGAGGATTATTACTACTAGGTGCTACAACCTCAATGGGAATAGCGAAAGTATTGTCATTTTCATTCGCTTCTGTTAAATCTTTGTTGACATCAGCTTTAAACAGCAGGAAGTAATTTCCTAAAGTTACTTCAGGGATAGTAATATCACGCTCAAACGTATACTCATCACCAGCAGCTAAAGATTGATTAGTCAATCTACGTCCACTTTCTAAAGTCTCGTCAGAATCGTCGAGCATGGCATCTTGGGAAAGATAAACATAATCATACCAACCTCCGCTTACCTGTGCTGTCGCCCTAGCACTGGTATTTTGTACTGTCCAGGAAACCTCCAAACTTTCGCCCACTGCTACTGATGTTACTGGGTTAGTACCCTTAGTTACTTGGGCTGATGATACTTCTAAGTTAGAGGCATCAATCTCAATGGGAATAGCGAAAGTATTATCAGCTTCGTCAGTTTCTTCCTGCTCGTTATTGTCGTCAGCTTTAAACAGTAGAAAGTAATTTCCTGGAGCTACATTATCATTTTCATCAATAGTAGCGTTGAAAAGACGGGTGTAGCTAGCTCCCGCAGCTAGAGGTGACTTGGAGTCGGTACGGGGAGATTGTATCCATTTATCGGAAATATCCCATACACGATCCTCAGAAACATAGACCCCGTCGCTTTTAAAGTCTTCTGCTACTCCTGCACCTGTATTTTGTACCGTCCAAGAAAGGTTAATTGTTTCATCTAACGCAATTAATGGAACACCTGCAATAGGATTGCCATTATCATCAGTAACAAGAGCATCTGAGACAATTAGATTTGGTAAAACGTTAGGAAGAGGGTTGTTGTTGTTTGAGTCAGGCATGATTAATAAGAAGTTAAAAGTTATAGGTGTAAGCCTTCTCGAAAGAGTGAGTCAAAAGGGAGAGGTTTCAGGTGGTAGGTTTTAGGGAAAAGAGTAAAGCACATTCTTTACTTATTACTTATTACTTATTACTTATTACTTACCCCCATCTCCCCTAAAAAAAACTAGCCAACGGTAATTACGCGGCGGATTTCATCGTTACGTAAACCAATAGCCATTGGGCGACGTACCCCAGGAAGGACAGCGACATCATAAAGTTCACTAACAATTCCTTCAATACGCAAAGAGTGAACAATGTCTCCGGTACGCAAGTCAATTACTAGTAAACCACAACGGGGTTCTACTTTTTTCTCTTGTAACATTTCGTTTAAAGGCAAGCCGGAAAAGGTTTTATTTTCCCTCGGTTGAGATAAGCCGACAATGGCGAAGTCACCATGAAAGGCACAACCCCGGAGATATCCTGGGCAAAAGGCTACAGGTACAAACTTTTCTGTTGCTAAATCCACATAACCAAACTCTCCTGTACCAGAATTGAGCAACCAGAGTTTGTCTTTGTACCAACGGGGAGAATGGGGCATTGATAACCCCGTCAAGATAACTTCTTTGCTCTCCACATCAACAACACAACCGCCATCTACCCTATTATCTCGCCAACCTTCTGCTACATCAGACTGACTGACTGCGGTAACGTATTGCGGTTTCCCTTCCCGCATTGCTAAACCATTAAGATGACAACGATCCTCGGCTGCAAGACGAGAAATAAAAGGCGGTTGCCATAAGGGGCGAAAACTATGGGTGTCACTCACTGTAGCCAAGCAACTAAACAAAGTGTTAACAAAAACTAAAGAAAGCTGTTCTTCCTCTTGCTTAATTGCCAGATCATGAATGTCTAAATCCCCTGTAACATAACTCATTTGAGGTACATAAAGACAGTCATGATCGTTTTGGATTTGCCCCGGAGGAAGGGCATTTTCTAAACGCCAAATTTGATATAGGGAACTGAAATAAAGACTATTTTCCGCAGCATATAAACCCATACATCGGTCAAAACTGCGTTCAAAGATTGATAGTTTACCATTACTTTGTAAGCCGACAAAGAAGATTTTGCCAGCTTGGTAAGTTGTGAAGGAAAGACTAAGATTCTGTTCAGTTAACCAAGAGGTAAACTGTCTAGATCCTGTAATTTCTAATTTTGGAGTAGCCACAGGCTTTTGAGTAGATGACTCTGTTAGTTGATTCATATTGTACTTAAAGAGATACTAAAACATAAGAGTTAGGTTGACCTAACTCGTTTTCTCCCTTACTCCATCAAAGATACGCAGTTTTAATATTTCTTAAAGAAAATTGGGAAATAGGGAATAGTCAATAGGCAATAGGGAAATGTACTTCATAAATTTGATAGACGCTATGAAGAGACAACTAATAACTAGCAACTAGCAATTAGCGATTAGCAAACAGCAACTAGCAACTAGCGATTAACAATTAACTACTAGATTGAAGACTATCAACTTTGCGAATAAACAAATCAGTAAAAATAGTAATCACTCGACGCTTACGCAGTTTAATATTGGCATTCACAGACATACCTGATTGCAATTCAATTGGCTTACCATCAGCCATATTTAAAGCTTGTTGCTCAAGGCGAATTTCTGCGGGGAAACGATGAAAAGGATAAACTTCATTTGGGGGCAAAGCATCGGAACCAATTCGCACCAACTTCCCTTTAATATCTCCAAACTCGCTATAAGGAAAAGAATCAATCCTCACATCCACAGTCATATTTTCCTCAACAAAGCCAATATCTTGGTTAGTAATATAAACTTTAGCGATTAAATTATCCTGGGGAACGATCTTCAACAAAGGTTCACTAGATTTGACAACAAAACCAGGGCCTGTGGCTTGTAAATCGAATACCTTGCCACTAACAGGCGCTCTCAACTCTTGATAAACAAGGGTTTGCTCAATTTGGCTAATTTGGCTATCAACCTCTTCTAGACGCTTCTCATTTTCGAGAATCACTTTGCTTAACTGACTATCAATATCAGCAATGCGTTTGTCATTGTCAGAAATCTTGCTATAAATATCTGTGTCACTAGTCGCCACTGTGTTGCGTAAACGCTCTTGCGATTGCGTAATGCCGTATTGTAAACGCTTCTCCTCCTCCCGCAAACGGTTAACTTCCGAGACTGCCGTACCAACTTCCTGTTGTTGCCGCAGGAATTGCAACTCAGAAACAGCACCTTCTTTGACTAAAGGAGCAATGCGGTCAAGAATTTTCTGGTTAACCTGGAGAATGTCTTGAGCATTTGCAAGCTGTCCCCGTACTTGAGTTAGTTGTTGCCTAAGTTGCTCTGCTTCTAGACGAGTAACTTCAACCCGTGATTCTGATTCGGTTTGGTCTGCTTGGAAGCGATCCAGTTGCTGGGGACTTAAGTTGGCAGCGCTGCCCTCTCCTTGTAAGGTAGCTTGATAATAACGATTTTCTGCTACTAAAGAAGCACGATTATCCGTTAAAGTCACCAACTCAGGGGATATCTCTACATTTTCCGGCTCCTCCGTTGCTATGCCTTGAAGTTGAGAACGATAAAAGCGATTTTCTGTCTTTAACTTTTGGCGAATTGTTGCCAGAGATTGAGACTCAGCTTGAGCAGTCTTTTGCTCAAAACTTACCAACAACTCCCCTGCTTCAACCGACTCCCCTTCTTCGACGTGTAGGGTTTCTACCACTCCCTCTACGGGAGCCTGCACCGGTTTAACTGCACTTTTTGGCTCCAACTTTCCTTGTGCAGGAACAGCTTCTTCAATTTTGGCAATACAAGCCCAAGCAATAATCGCAGAAGTAACTCCAACAATAGTAATAACAATCGCCCGCGACCAAAATGGGGACTGGCGCAAAATTACTTTGCGGTCAAAGGTTTGAGAAGGTACTCTTGCCTCCTTACGAGGAACATCTACAGAAGTTGGTGAAGAAATATTATTGTTATTATTGTTATTATTGTTATTAAACATAATTAAGTAGACACAGCCTTCAAAACTTACCAGCTAACTTACAACCTCGCCAACGTAACAAAACAGCAGCCTGGGCTTTAGATAACATAAACAGGTCTGCTTTTCTTCTTAATTCCCACAGTTCTAACTTTTCTACTGCCGTTAACACATCATTTTGATTCTTCTCCAGGAGCAGGTTATACCTTTCCAGGTTAGCTGCTGTTTTCCGACCTCTAGCAATTTCCCAAAGAGTGTCATTATCTAACTTATCGAGGGCAGCAAGTTCAGCCTGGAACTCATCTGGTACATCGTCCCAAGCAGGGGGACTACCTACCTGTAAAGACCTCAATAATATCTCTTCCAAAGGACTTTGGGTAGCTTGGGCTGTGTTGACCAAGCGTTGATAAAGCTGTTCAGGGATTTGTAGGGTAACTGTTGCTGTTGACATAGTATATTAAATCGGGCGTAAGTTGAATAAGTCATCTGTTAGGGTTGGTAAGGGAATTACGACTGTCTAAGATATAATCTTCCATCTCCCCACCTCCTAAATTTGCGATTCTTGTTGTTGATAAAGACAGAAATAACGACCTTTCATAGCCATCAACTCCTCATGGGTTCCTTGTTCAACAATACTACCTTGTTCCATCATCAAGATAAGGTCCGCATTACGAATTGTGCTAAGACGATGGGTTATAAATAGTACGGTGCGATCGCCAAAGGTTTTTTGTAAATTCAAACAAACCTCTCTTTCTGTTTCATAATCTAAAGCACTAGTCGCTTCATCAAGAATCAGGAGTTGAGGATTTTGCAACACAGTACGGGCGATGGCAATTCTCTGTCTTTGCCCCCCAGATAAAGATGAACCCCTCTCCCCCACCCGGCTACCGTAACCACTAGGCAAACCCATAATAAATTCGTGTGCTGAAGCTACTCTTGCGGCTGCAACCACCTCATCAGAAGTTGCATCAGGGTTGGTGAGGGCAATGTTGTCTTTTACTGATCCATCGAAAAGGAGGCAATCTTGAGGTACAATACCAATTTGCCTGCGTAGGGAGTAGAGTTCGACTTTATCTATATCATAATCATCAATGAAGATGCGTCCGTTGAGGGGAGAATAGAGGCGGGGGAGAAGTTTGGTGAGGGTACTTTTACCGGAACCACTTTGACCGACAATACCCACAAACCGCCCCGATTCTAATTCTAGGTTAACATTGGCTAGTTGCAAAGGGCCGCTTTTACCGAAACGAAAAGAGACATTCTCATAGCGGACTGCACCTTTAATAGGAGGTTGGGGAATCTTACGACGTTCCTCTGCATCTGCTTCTTGAGGGGTGTCAATTATGTCGCTGAGACGTTCTAAGGAAAGGGCTGTTTCTTGGAAGTTTTGCCAAATCTGTGCCAATCGCAATAGGGGAGTGGTAACGTAGCCGGAGATGATACGGAAAGCGATGAGTTGACCGAGGGTTAAATCCCCTTGCAGCACTAAGTAAGCTCCCACCCATAATACCAGCAATGCCGAAAACTTATTCAGAAATTGGCTGGCTGAACCCGCAGCCGTGGAAGTGAGTACGGTTTGGAAACCCGCAGAAACATAGCTAGAATAACGTTCCTGCCATTTCCAGCGCGATTGTAGTTCAATGTTCTGTGCCTTAACGGTTTGAATACCGGAGAGTACCTCTACTAAATAGGATTGCGTTTCTGCATTGCGTTCGGCTTTAGTACGTAACTGTCGGCGGATGATGGGGGAAACAAAGAGGGTGAGGAGGATGAAAAGGGGGATGGTGCAGAGGGCAACGAGGGTGAGTACCCAACTGTAGATGAGCATCACGACAATGTATACTACGGAGAAGATGGCATCCAATACCACTGTTAAGGCTGTGCTGGTAAGAAATTGGCGAATATTCTCCAACTCATTAACCCTGCTGGATAATTCCCCTACGGGGCGCTTTTCAAAGTAACGCAGGGGCAGGCGGAGGAGATGGTCAATAATTTCTGAAGCTAGGGTTAAATCAATGCGGTTGGTGGTATCGACAAAGAGGTAGGTACGCAGACTGCTTAAGATTGCTTCGACAATGGCAATGAAGACAAGGAAAGTTCCTAATACTTGCAAGGTGTCAATACTATTACGGCCAATTACCCGATCAATAATTACTTGAATGGTTAAGGGGTTGACAAGGCTAAAAAGCTGCACAAAAAACGAAGCAACAAGCACTTCTAAGAGTACCCGGCGGTACTTTTTCAGGGAAGGAATAAACCAACTTAAACCAAACTTTTTTTGCGGAGTTTCTTTAGTCGGTTGCAATAGTAAAACTTGCCCCTGTTCAGTCCAATTTTCCGCAAAGTTACTAGGACTATAGCGCAGGATACCTGCTTCTGGTACACCAAGAACCAACTCTCTGTCGCTACTTTCATAAAGGAGGGCAAAACTATCTTGCCATTGTAACAAGGCTGTACCCTCTAAACGTTTGACAGCATGGCTAGGTATTGTGATCAACTGTGCCTGCAGTCCTATGACTTCTGCTATTGCCCCACACAGTTGCAGGGATAGCTGCCCTGTACGGGCTAATTGGTCTGCCAGTATCCGTTGCACTACTTCCCTACGGAAGGGAATATTGAGTTCTTGACAAAGCATTTGTAAGCAAGCCATAATTGCTCCCAATTGCCCTTTACCCCTAACATAGGGATAGTTTTTCTTGCCCCTCGGCTTTTCGGCGACAAAGGGATGTTCTAATTCCGGTTCAGGGGGATTTTCTGGGGCATAAGGAATGTCTTCTGCAATAGTATCTTGGGGAGGAGCATCCGATGTTAAGGTACTTGTGGGGGTAGGTTGCAAGGTAGGAGTAGGTAGACCAACTAACCTTGCCGGAGAAGAAGAAGTAACCCTCAACTCGGTGTTAACATCCAGGCGATCCCCTACCTCGTATGCCCCTAACTGTCCTCCTCCACTAAAAAACCAAATCTTACTTCCATTTAAGCTGTTGGCAAGATGTTTACCCAGGTTTAAGTGCCTTACTTCGGCTGCTTCGGTAGCCTGTTGTACTAACGTTTTTAAATCTACTTCCTGGGGTCGCCGTTTAATTTCTTCACTCAGGAGGGCAAAAATTTCTGCTGGGGAAACTTGTTTTTGAAAAAATTCGGCTAATTGCGCCTCTTCACCAAGGATCTGGAGGAAATTATGGGCTGGTAGGGTTAAACAAACACTTTCAACCGAGGCGATCGCAGTTTCGCAGGGGACACCCCGCAGCAAACCTGGACAACCGAGAATGTCCCCCGGTTGCAGTTTTTTTAAGGTTAGGGGTACATAGTTGGAGGGATCACGAGCCATTAACCTTACTTGCCCCTCTTTAAGAATAGCAATTTGATAAGGTAGAGTTTCTCCTCTGAGGATGCTTTGCCCTAAACGATAGCGCAGAGGTTGGAAAAGCTGACTCCATTGCTGTAATTTTTCCTCACTTAATTGGTTAAAGGGAGAAATAGTCGCAAGAAATTCTGGAGTATCATTAATCATTGATCATTAAACATTTATCATTTATCATTAGACCTCTCCAGAAACTATTTTTTTGTCTGGACAGTACAAAATGTGAGATTAATTATCGGAGATGTCACCCTTTAAGCTAACAGTTTGTAGTTGTTCTGCAAGCCAATTTTGCCAGCATTCTTGGAGTAGCTTCTGCTTCATAGCCCCGTCTAGCTGGGCAGGAACAAATTCCTCCAGACGAACAATTACATACCAATCATTAAGGCTGCTAGGGGGCCAAGCTGCCCTGGTTTGCTAACACTAAGCATTCGCCGTAAATCAGCATGAAGATTACTCAAAGGGACAGGGCCTACTTTACCACCTGTCTTTGCTTCTGCCCCTTGGGAATATTGTTGGGCTAATACAGCAAAGGGATCTTCTTTTTCTAGAAGGCGACAGTAAAGCTCTTGGGCCATGCCCACATCTTTAGTTCTCAACAAGGAGTATATTACCTGATCAAAGTAAGCTTTCCGTTTTAAAAAGATGCTTTCAATTTTGCCATTCCAGGTTTGTTCTTGAAATTTGGCAATTTTCCAACTTCGGGTTATTTTTTCTTGTAATTGTTGTGAGCTTAAACCTCTTTTTTCTAACCAAGTTTGCCTTTCTTGAGGGCTATGGAGTTTTTGCTGTTGATAAAATTGCTCACAATTTTGAGTTTGTTCTTCAGCAGAACAAACAATATCACTAATAGTTAAATCAATAATAATTTCTCGCGCTAATTCAGGCAGAAGCTGATACTTTTGCAACAACGGGATAATCTCTTCTGCTGTAAAGGTTTGTTCACCTATTTGTAGAACAGTAGTCATAAGATATAGCAATTCTCTTACTTGTGAGGTACTAAATTCTTGGTTTGAGGGAGCAGGGTTGGCGTTAGCCTTGCCGTAGGCTACAGGGAACATGAGGAAAAGCTATGTACCTCATGTGGCCTAGAATTGCTATAGTAGTCTTAGCTAATTCAATAATATGCTGTTCAAATAAGTAACAGCTTATTTACTTATCTGCTAAAAACAAGGTTTTTTTGCAAAAAGTACAGAAAACTTTTTCTGTAGGAAATTTAGGCAATTTTAACAATTTTCAAAATCCTGGTTGTAGAAACTCGCTTGAGTATGCGATCGCAGATTTTTTATTTCGACTGTAGTTATAGCAAATCGGTGTTGGGTGGCATGATTTATCTGTTAGGGTGGGGAGCAGGGAGTAGGGTTCCGGAAGCGTTGCCGTAGGCTACAGAGTTTGAGAACTTTATTCGGTCAATTTTATCAAGGTACTTTAGTAACCGGATTTGGTATTATTTCTTCATGGCCGAATCTTCTTACTGGACATCTCTTCATGCCCAACTGCATCAAACGCTGCGTCAGCGCCAGTTATTAGCCAAACGGGAGCGAGTTTTAATTGCTGTATCCGGGGGGCAAGATTCCCTTTGTTTAAGTAAGCTTCTAAGTGATTTACAACCTAAATGGCAATGGCAACTAGGAATTGCCCATTGTGATCACGGCTGGGCTTCCGATGTAGGCATTGCTGCTTGGGTAAAACAATTTACTCAAACCTTAGATTTACCCTTCTACCTCAAAACAACTACAGGCTTAAAAGAAACCGAAGCGGCAGCAAGACAGTGGCGTTATGGGGCATTAATAGAAATAGCTAGGGAAGAGAATTTCCAATTCGTAGTTACAGGTCATACCAAAACTGACTTAGGAGAAACCTTACTTTATAATTTACTACGAGGTTCAGGGACAGATGGTTTACAGTCCCTATCTTGGCAGCGTCCTTTAAGCAAAGATATTCAACTCATTCGCCCTCTCCTTAATATTTCTCGCCCAGAAACTCTTCAGTTTTGCCAACAATTCCAACTACCAATCTGGGAAGATGAAGTTAACCAAAATCTCCGCTATGCCCGTAACCGCATTCGCCAAGAACTAATTCCCTACCTGAAAACCCATTTTAACCCTCAAGTAGAAACTGCCCTAGCTCAAACAGCAGAAGTTTTACGGGCGGAGGTAGAGTATCAAGAACAGGTGGTTACAACTCTTTACAAAAAGGTTGCCCAAGAACCCAGAAAAATCAATCGCCGGGAGTTGAAAAATAGCCCTTTAGCCATACAAAGGCGGGTAATGCGACAATTCCTCCAAACCTATCTTCCCAGCGCCCCCACCTTCGGGCAAATCGAAGCCCTAACCAACTTAATCTCAGCCCCCAATCGTTCCCAAACTTCCTCCCTTCCAGGAGGGGCGATCGCCAAAGTGCAACAAAATGAGATTATCCTAGAGTTCCTAACTGATAACTGATCATTGATCATTGAATTGATTTGCTAAACTAAAGAGTGAGAAGTAAGTTTCCTCCATAGAAACTTGTTTCTCGGCAGCGAGACATCATTTCATTACTTTGGAAGTGGGTCATACCCGCTTTTTTTGTTGCTAAAAATTCCATGACTCATCCTCTCATTCCCCAAATTATCGATTTAGCTACACCCATTGCCCAAGAAATTGGCTTAGACGTAGTTGATGCGGTTTTCCAAACTAATAAAAATCCTTCTGTGCTGCGAGTGGATATTCGCAACCTAAAAGGTGAAACTAGCGTTGATGATTGCGAAAAGATGAGTCGTGCCTTAGAACAGCAGCTAGATACCACAGGAATTATCCCCGACTCTTATGCTTATGTCCTAGAGATTTCGAGTCCTGGTATCTCCAGACAACTAACCACAGATAGAGAATTTATTTCTTTTAAGGGGTTTTCCATCGCTGTCAAAACCTATGCCCCCTATGAAGGGAAAAAAGAGTGGCGAGGCACGCTGAATCGCAGAGACGACCAAGCCCTGTATTTGAATCAAAAAGGTCGGGAAATCTCGATTCCTCGTCAACTAATAGCTAGGGTGCAGTTAAACGACAGCGGCTAGATAAGCCCATTTTACTGATCATCTTGCTACAACCAAATAACTAAATTAGAAAAAGATTAAGGAGTTCCGTTCATGTCCATCGTCAACTTGCCTGGACTGAGGAATATGATTGACGAGATTAGTCAAAGGCATAATTTACCAAAATCAGCGGTCCAGCAAGCATTGCGAGAAGCATTACTCAAAGGTTACGAACGTTATCGCCGCGCTCAAAATCTTGACCGCGACCATTTTAGTGAAGAATACTTTGAGAATTTTGAAATTGAATTAGACACAGAAGAGGAAGAAGAAGGTTTCCGCATTTTAGCCACTAAAGAGATTGTTGAAGAGGTGAATAACACAGATCACCAAATTTCTCTTAAGGAAGTTCAAGAAGTGGCCTCAGAAGCAATGTCAGGGGATTCTGTGGTTTTGGATGTCACCCCAGATCAAAGAGATTTTGGTCGTATGGCAGCTATTCAAACCAAACAAGTCCTCCTGCAAAAGTTGCGAGATCAACAACGGAAACTCGTTCAAGAGGAATTCCAAGACTTAGAAAATGAAGTACTCCAAGCTAGGGTACTTCGGTTTGAAAGACAGTCGATAATTATGGCCGTTAATAGCGGTTTTGGGCAGCCAGAAGTAGAAGCAGAATTGCCGAAGCGAGAGCAGTTACCTAATGATAATTATCGAGCTAATGCGACTTTTCGGGTTTTCTTGAAGAAAGTTCGCGAAGGGCCGCATCGGGGGCCACAACTTCTGGTTTCTCGTGCTTCAGCCGGTTTAGTAGTTTATTTATTTGCTACCGAAGTACCAGAAATTGAAGATGAAGTTGTTCGTATTGTTGCTGTCGCCAGGGAAGCTAGCCCACCTTCTCGCCAAGTTGGGCCGCGAACTAAAATTGCTGTGGATACCTTAGAACGGGATGTAGACCCTGTAGGGGCTTGTATTGGGGCAAGGGGTTCCCGCATTCAAGCGGTGGTAAATGAGTTACGGGGAGAAAAAATCGACGTGATTCGTTGGTCGCCTGACCCTTCTACTTATATATCCAATGCTCTTTCTCCTGCCCGTGTTGACCAAGTTTTGTTAGTTAATCCTGATGAACGTCAGGCCATGGTTTTAGTGGCGGAAAATCAACTTAGTTTGGCTATTGGTAAAGAAGGACAAAATGTTCGACTCGCCGCCCGCTTAACAGGTTGGAAAATTGATATTAAAGATTCTGCCAAGTATGACGAAGAGTTAGCTAGACAAGCAGAAATGAAGGAGGAAGAGGCTGAATTCTCAGAAGATATTGAAGAGGAAGATTGGTTAGAATCTGGAGAAGAAACTGAAGAAGAAGTTACTTCTACAGATAACGAAGAAACCTCAGAATTATAAGTAAGTTTAGAAGAGGAGAAAGAAGAAGAAACTGAGCAATGAAATAGTTATTAATCAACGACGTTGTATAAGCTGTCGTAAGTTGGGGCAAAAGGAAGAGTTTTGGCGCGTTGTCAGAGTTCATCCCACTAGGGAAGTAAAATTGGATGAAGGTATGGGACGTTCTGCTTATCTTTGCCCCCAGCCTGAATGTCTTCAGTTAGCACAAAAAAAGAATCGTTTAGGGCGTTCCCTACGAACTAAAGTTTCTGAAGATATTTATCAAAGTTTATGGCAGCGTTTGCCAGCAAAACAATAGGTATGGGGGCGGGTTTATGGAGATTTTGGAGACAAGATATCTTTGGTCAAACCCGCCCCTGCAACTTTCAATAATAAATGTTTAATGTTTAATGTTTAATGTTTAATGATAAATGTTTTGATGTGATCGTAGTGGGTGCAGGGCCGGCGGGGGGGCATTGTGCGAGATGTTTAGCGAAGGCAGGTAGAAAGGTATTATTAGTAGAACAGCATAAAGACTTTAGTAAAAATGACTTTTCTAGCGCCGCAACTCCTTTAGAAACTCTGAAACAATTTACTTTGCCGCCGGAAGTTGTAGGCAGTTTTTGGCAGAAAATTGTGATTGTAACTACTAATTTTAGTCGCAGTTGGGAAGAAGAAAAAGACCTTGGGGCGGTGTTGAATTTTGCTAAATTGAGAGAGTTTTTAGCAAAAGAAGTGAAAGATTATCATAGTGAAGTTTGGTTGGGTTGCCGTTATTTGCAACATTACCAAGAAGAAGGGAAAACTTGGCTAGAGTTGAAGAAAGAAGGAGAGGGGAAGGTTAGGATTAATACTAAAGTAATTGTTGATGCTACTGGTCCGGCTAGGGCAGTTATGTATGAAAAAGAACGAGATAAACCAGAGTTTTTGAAACCCGCAGGTATTGAATATTTAATTGAAGTTCCTGAAGCAGTTTATGAAAAGTATAGTGATGCTTTACTGTTTTTCCTCGGACACAAATGGATGCCGAAGGGGTATAGTTGGATTTTCCCGATGGGAAAAAATCGTTTGAAAGTAGGTGCAGCTTCCTATCGTTTGGAACATGAAGTAATTAAGGAAACGGAATCTATTCGCTACTATGTTGAGTTATTAATTAAAGATTATCTGCAATTATCAGAATACCAAATAATTGATGTTCACGGCTCTACAATTCACTATTGTAGTGGTTTAAAAGATATTTATCATCGCGGTAATACTATCGCTATTGGTGATGCGGTTTCGACGGTGAATATGTTAGGAGGGGAAGGTATACGCCACGCTATGGTTGGGGCAGAAGTTGCTTGTGAGTTTGTTGAACAGTATTTGTGTGGTGATGTAAAAGATTTTTATGGTTATGAGAAAGAGATGCAAAAAAGGTTTTCTCGCCTTTGGAATCTCTCAGAGAGAATTGGCATGAAAAGGTATTTAGTAGATGGGGATGACAAGATTGATAAAGGAGTCAATTATTTAACTCCTTTTACTACTCAAGAAATGATGGATATTCTTTTTTACTACAAATTTGGTAAGTTAACTAAGGGGTTGCGTTGGTATTTACCTAATAAGATTAGTTCTTGGTGGGGCAGCTTTAAGCAATGGTTACTTCCTCAGATAAATAAACATCCTGAATAGCCTGAAATAACTTAACCCCTTCTGCTAAAGGACGTTGAAAGGTTTTTCTACCAGAAATTAAACCACAACCACCAGCACGTTTATTAATTACCGCAGTACGTACAGCACTAGCAAAGTCGTTGTCTCCAGAAGAACCACCAGAGTTAATTAAACCACTACGCCCTGCATAGCAATTGAGTACTTGATAACGAGTTAAATCAATAGGATGCTCACTTGTTAGGTTACTATAAACTTTCTTATCTGTTCTACCATATTTTTCTCCTGTAGCTTCAGCAACTGCGCCATAGCCGCCATTACATTCAGGTAGTTTTTGCTTGATGATATCAGCTTGAATAGTTACCCCCAAATGGTTGGCTTGCCCAGTTAGATCCGCTGCTAAATGGTAATCTTGGTCTTGTTTGAAAACATCATTACGTAGATAACACCAAAGAATTGTTGCCATCCCTAGTTCATGTGCCTGGGCAAAGGCTTGGCTAACTTCTTGGATTTGACGAGATGATTCTGGTGAACCAAAATAGATAGTTGCCCCAACTGCCACAGCCCCTAAATTCCAGGCTTGTTTGACAGAAGCAAACATAATTTGATCTGAGGCATTAGGATAAGTGAGTAACTCGTTATGATTTAGTTTGACGATGAAAGGGAGGCGATGGGCATAACGACGAGATACCATACCCAAAACGCCTAATGTGGTGGCAACGGCATTACAACCCCCTTCTAAAGCTAATTTGATGATGTTTTCGGGGTCGAAGTAGATTGGGTTGGGGGCAAAAGAAGCTGCTGCTGAATGTTCTATGCCCTGATCTACAGGTAAAATGGAGAGATAACCTGTGTTCGCTAGTCTTCCGGTAGAGTAGAGTTGCTTTAAACTGCGAAGCACTTGTGAGTTGCGATCGCTATTGATAAAAATGCGTTCAATAAAGTCTTTTCCTGGTAAGTTTAGTGATTCTTGAGAAACTTTAGCTTTATAAGTTAACAAGCTTTCAGCTTCCTCACCTAAATATGAGGCAACAGAATGAGAATTTAATTGAGTAGCAACCATAATCTTTATTCGTAACAGCTTACAATTCTTGATGTTATTATATTAGCTGGAATGCTTACTATGGTCGTCCCTGAATAACTATGATTCGTTGATGTAGAAGCTCTAGGACGTAATGTAATCTGAATGGTAGAAGTGAGGTAAGGGTAGAACAGACCAACAAGTTAAAGGTAGGCTACTGAGCGACCCTGCTAGTAGCTATTGTGCGATCGCTTAGTATTGCCCCTATTTTGCTAGGATAGAGTCTTAAATCTGAGGATTTTGAATTGTGTTAAGTGCCGATGCGTTGAGCTTTCAGGAATTTATGAACCGCGAATCTTTATCAATCGCCACCTTGCATGGTGCTATCTTTGAATTTCTGCGCGATCGCCAAGATGTTGTTGTGTTTGGGGCGCAAGCTGTAAATGCCTATACCGAAGAGCCGCGCATGACCCAGGATATCGATGTTATGGCTCTGCAAGGAGCAGATTTAGCCGAAGAGTTACGCACTTATTTGAGCAATCGCTTTTACATTGCTATGAGAGTAATAGTAATTAAGGGAGGATTGGGTTATCGGTTGTACCAAGTGCAAAAGAAAGGTAATCGCCATTTGGTTGATATTCGCCAAGTAGAGACTTTACCAGAAAATCGCTCCTTTGAAGGGGTGTTAGTTATGGCTCCGGAGTCATTAGTAGTGAGCAAGGTAATCGCCTATTACCAACGACGGGGCAAGCCTAAAGCAGGAACAGATTGGCGTGATTTGGCTCTGTTGTTGTTGGCTTTTCCAGAG
>CAWCAG010000008.1:0-31198 GCA_963793425.1 uncultured cyanobacterium
AGTCCCCTTGCTAAAGAAATTGTCGATGAACCCAACCAACAACCTAACTCGACAATTTCTCCCTTACCAGAATATTCATTTTGGGCATAATCTTCTAGAAATAGTTGTTCTTCCATCGAAGTCATACCTAGTATCCATTGCCTTGGTTGAGTTTTATCTGAATGGGATTCAAAGGACATCACTGTTTCCTCAAAAGTTAGCCCCATGTACTCCCATCTCTGCCTCAGCAATTTTTGATTAATGTCGTCAAGAAATTCCCTTGTCGGTACTTCTAGCTTCTCTGGATATAGGGAAATAGCCTTAAGCAAAGCTTGCGCTAAAGAATAGGCATCTTGAGGTGCAAACCAATGCACACCAAGACTGCGTTCAACCAAATTCAAGGTTTCCTGAAACCCTCCTGCATCGGCAACCACCAAACTCATAGGTAACTGGGCCATTTCTAAAGCTGCATGGGGAAAGTTTTCTTGTTTGCTAGTCAAACAGACAAGGGGAGAATTAAGCTGACGTATCAACTCAATTGCTTCTTGACTAAACAAATCAGTCACAATACTGTATTGATAGCTTTGCCCCAAGGTTTCCTTGATATAATCCTGGCTATCTAACCCCTGCAAACCAGATGTTTGCAACGATACATTCTTACCTAAGAAGATAACCTGGACTTTCTCAGTTACACTGTCTTCTAGTAACTCAAGGGCTTCTAAAAAATAAAGGAGTCCCTTTCTCTCTTCTAACCGCCCGAAGAAAACTACAGGAATTTTGTCTTCTTTTACCAGGTGTTGCAAATCCTCTGTCATCGTCGTTACCGGGGAAGCTTGTGCCAACACAGGAAAACAGTAAGGAAGATGCCAAGCATGGTTAGTTTGCCAACCATATCTTTCTACCTTCTCCTGCAAAAAGTGGGAAAGAAAGAAAGCTAAATCCGCCTGCTCAAAACAATACTGCTCGTAGTGACTAACTTGCCAAAACCACTGGGGATTAACCTGTAAATAACTGCCGTGTGCCTCCTGTAACCACTCTTGCCCACTGTGCAAAGTAACCGCAACAACGCAATTCTTCCCTAAAATACCAGCCCGTTTAGCTTGAATCGTGCGGTATCCCAACCCTAGCATTTCCGGAAATTCTATGTAAATATAAGCATCCTTAAATTGAGTAGCAATTGCTTGGGCAAAAAATAGCGCACCATAATTTTCATACCCTACCCATTCCCACTCCCGAAACTGAGACAAAATCCCTGAGTGAGTGGAGGGTAACTCCAACACTTCCTCACATTCACTCAAAGAAAAAATCTGGTCAACTACAGCAATTGTAGATCCCCCACCAAACCTTTCTTTACTCTGAGCTAGCAGTAGTACCACATAAAAATCTGCTGCTGCCAATTTCTCACTAAGAGTACGATAATAACTGCCAATACCGCCATTCCTGAAGATACCTTCATATTCAGGAGTAACAAGTAAAGCTATCCGTTTCACTGATGAGGGAACTTTCTCCCTTATCTCCTGTTTGAATATAACTTTTCCCCAGGATGTTTCTCTACTTGTTTGCTGCATTAAGCTACCCCACCATCAAAACGTCTATTATCTCTTAAATTATTTCTATGGTATTTTCGTATTCTAAATGGTTATAACAGGTGAAAAATTTATCCTAGTAACAGGTGGTGCTGGCTATATCGGCTCTCATACCGTACTCCGGCTTCAGCAAAAAGGTTACAGAGTAATTATCTTAGATAATTTAGTTTCTGGTCATCAAGACCTTGTTGATGAGGTACTAAAGACAAAACTAATATAGCGCTTCCTAGTCTAGTGAGGTACAGTAGCAGCAATGAGTAAACCAATTGCGAATATCGCTTTCGGAGATTTGACAGAAAGCTAACTCAATAGCTCTGGCTAAGTCAGGATAATTTCTAGCACTGATACCACGTAAAATATTTTTAAGTTTTGACCAGCAATGTTCAATGGGGTTAAACTCAGGAGAGTAAGTGGGAAGATAAATTAATTTAGCACCAGTTTCCTCAATCATAGCTCTGATGTTTTCTCCCTTGTGAATAGAGCAATTATCCATAACTACATAAGCTCCGCACCAAAGTTGAGGAACTAATTTTTGAGAAACAAACGCTTCAAAAGTTACAGTGTCAGTTCCTCCGAGGAGACTACATTGAGCAATAATTTTCTCGAAACTCATTGCCGCAATAACCGAAACATTTTGACCACGTCGTTGAGGGCGCTCTCCATAAGCTCTTCGACCCTTGATAGAGCGAGCAAATAAACGAACTAAAGCTAAATTAACCCCTGCTTCATCGAGGAAGATTAAGTTCTTTGCTAATATATTCCTCACCCTGTTCCAAAAATCAACGCGAAGATGAAGTACTTTCTCAGTTCCTTTTTCTGTGGCCTGTAGAGTTTTTTTTTCGAGTTAGATTGAGACGACGCAGCATTCTATCTACAGTTGAACGACCAATCACTACTCCAGTTTTTTGTACTAGTTGATGGCGCAGTTCCTCTAGGGTCGCATCATTGTTTGTTTCCACAAGCTCTTGGAGTACCTTTAACTGAGCAGAGTTTAGTTTAGTCGGAGTTTGTGATTGTCTTTTTTTCGGTGCAATATTACCTGTTTCTCTATACTGTTTTAGTAGTTTTTGTACGAAGCTTAATGCTACACGGAATTGAGATGCAAGCTGACGTTGAGATACATTACCTTCGCTATAAACCTCAATTATTTTTTGTCTTAGGTCAAGAGAATAAGGTTTCATGTTATTTTTATGACAAGGAGCTATTGCTCTTCTTACTATACCTCACTAGCTTTGGAAACGCTATAATAGGCGATATCAGAGATAGCTTACTACTCAAGGAAATATTTGCTGCCCATAATATTGCTGCTGTCATCCACTTTGCAGGCTATGCTTATGTAGGAGAATCTGTGAAGCATCCTGCCAGATATTACAACAATAATATGGCAGGAACCAGAAGTGTTGCACGAGGGGGTATTCAGTCTAAAAATAGACACACTACACCTATGTAAAGAAAATACCCTCATGTGAACACTAGCTTTTTAAACCAGTGAACATAGCTAATATGTTCAGTCATAAAAGCTTGTAAATAACGAAGCTTATCTAACAATTTATTACCAAACTCTTGAGGTATTTTCACCCAAGCTAGTAAAACATAACCAATCAAGCAACTGTATATTTGGATTTCAATTCCATTGGTGTTTTTAGTTATTAAATTGTCTAGTTTTAGGTGCATCTTAAGAAATTTCCAGAACAACTCTATTTGCCATCTTAAACGGTATAATTCCCCAATTTCTTGGTTGCTCATTCCCTCTTCACCTTTTTCTGGTAAGTTAGTTGCTAGTCGAAATTCTGTTCTAGTCTCTAAGTCACAAAATACTACTACTTGCTCCTTTCCTTTGCCCAATATGTAATTGCCATTCTCTAGCATTTGAATGCTTATGTTTTTCTTGATTCTTAATAGGAAGTATTTATTGGTTTCACTTAATAGTGACTTGATTCTTGACAATCCTGAGAATCCTCTATCCATTAGACTCACTCCATTTTCAGGATTGCCTTCTATGGTATAGTTCCCATACTTGCTGTCATGACCTTGACCAAAATGTATCAGTATTCCTTCTGGAGATGATGTTAATAAGTTCAGACCACTGAATAGTTTAACTTGTTTGAATCCTTGCTTCGTTAGCAACTTACTTGTTAATGTCACTATGGTTGAATCGAGGGGAAATAAAGCTAACTTTCTCTTGTCTATTTTTTTACTTTTGTTTAACTCTTTTCTCAGTTTTTTAAAGAGATTGTAGAATAACATTGGGTCTCGTTTTTTACTGGCTCTAGAGAATGTTGATTTATCTACCTTTATGCCACGAATATTTAGAGTTTTGAACAGGGATCTCATACTTACTTGCCCTTGGTCTAATACGAAACTAAGCCAAGTTGATACAAATAGGAATGTATTCAGGGCTGGGTAATCGTCTTTGGGTAAGCCTCCCAGGTACTTTTTGACTATTCCAGGAAAGTTTGATACCATCTATTTAACTTTATTATTTGTTTTTGTTGCCTCCATTTTACCAATTTGGAGGCTCTTTTTTACTTTTATTTGCTATCACTCAACACTTCTGGATCGCCATACCAATAACCGCCGCTATCTGGGAGGTACGAAGGATAATACCCTCCATCGACCCAACCTTCTATATGTGGCTCAAAATGAGGTTAACAAGGTGGTGATCGCGGCGGTTTAAAGTCCAATAACCACAGCACAATCTACCCAAACTCACCAAATGTATTACAGGCAAAGAGAAATCTTGGGCTATGCGATCGCCATGCCAATAACCGCCGCGATCACCGATGGAGGTTATTTCTGGCAGTTACTCTTCAAGTGTGACTAGTTGTCGAACTTAATTCAAATGGGTTATGCGATTGCGAATGCTACGGGTCGCGTACAGCAGATATCCTTAGCTTTAGTAACGCAGGCAGTAAGCTGCTTTTAATATTTCCCCAAGTTCTCCCAAACTCGGTACAGATATTTCTTCTATACTGTCTTTGTTTACTAAAATCTCTGTCTAACATATATTTATCAGTAGTGCATTACTGGTGGGCTAATGAATAAATCGGAATGGCAAGATTTTTGTTCTAATTTATCTAGGGCCAATGAGCGCTTTGAGAGAGCAGTGCAGGAGTTGGACGTACTAGAACTATTAAGCATTAGGCGCTTACCTGAAGCTCGGTTTGGTCGAACCAGTCTAGAAGACCACGTGGATTTGTTTTTCTACCACAATAAGAAGCGCCTTGTTCGTCCCTTCTTGCGTGAAATCAAGAACAATCCGAATCCTCAAACTCGACAGATGATGCGTAGGGAACTCAAGAATTTCTACGGGCCAGCCTCTCGCTATAGCTCTTCTTTAGATCAGGATCTCTATCAGTACAGAAAGGGTCTTGTTCGTTTGTTACTGCAAGAGTTAGAGAACAGGTCTAATCCTTGCAGACAAATGGTGGTGTCTGAACTCCCTGAGTGTATCGTTAATAATCCTAATTTAGGGCAAAATATTTACCATTCGGATTTATGTGAATTAGTTGATTGGTTAAAGCACAAAGATACTTTCGTGCTTATTGTCGTCTGTAGACTCATACTTGATGCTAGGAGCTTACCGCCCTCATTGGCAGAGATTAATAAGAAGGCTGCTAAGGTTCTAATTAAGGCATTGGAGCAAGGTAATAGGTTAGAGCATCAGTTTGTTGGAGTTCTTGACATTGGCAGAATTCGCAAAAAAGCACTAGGTATTTTGGGAATAAAACCTGAATCAAAACCTTTGGTCATCCGTCTCGCACGACAGGAGCCAATGTATTGAGCTAACAGCGTGATCGCGGCTTGGGTTGACAGAAGCGACCCTTGACCTTGCTTATTCGCTATTCGCGAATATAG
Organism: uncultured cyanobacterium; assembly: GCA_963793425.1. GTDB lineage: Bacteria > Cyanobacteriota > Cyanobacteriia > Cyanobacteriales > CAWCAG01 > CAWCAG01. Next base: position 5,424 of record CAWCAG010000008.1, read on the forward strand.
AATAGGAGTGGTAATGCCTAATCAATTTCAGAATGCTTAAGCCCCAAGATATTGTAGTTCTACTCAAAGTTTATTTGAGATAGGTGGTTGTTTAGAAACGAGCTAAGTTAGAAATAGGAAAGTTTATTCTAGGCATTTCTATTCTTTACTTCATAACGAATGAGAAAATATATTTCTCTATTTTTATCTTGAAGCCTATAACAGTTCAAACACATAACACACTCAGGAAAATACCTGTCTTCGAGCGAACAATACTTACCGCAAACACAACATAGACGCTTCCTGGCAGCATTAGAGTTTCTAAAATCTTTCATAGTCTTTTGTTGAGAAGAATCTTATCAAGACCCATTTCATTATGTGAATATTGGATATCTTGCGCTCGCGTAGCGTTGCCGTAGGCTGATAGCGGCGGTTGAATAATTGACACTTAGACTATGACTCGTACTTCTTAACACTTTCCCTACCATTACTTCAACTCTTATGTCCTACTTTACCGATTTGACAATATACAGTTACTCTCGCTGTGTCCCTGAAGAGGCTGTTCTTAATGTCGGTTGGCTAGGGGATGGACACACTTTTCCGACAGGCAACGTTTCAGATGAGTTTGTCACTGTATTAAAAGCACTTTGCTTGCGACCAGTCATGTTACATCGTGGCTTACATTCGTGTGAATTTTGTCACAACGCATTTGGCAATGGTCAAATTCGTGTCCTTCATCCTAACGGTAACTGGTATGCTGCACCTGAAATGATACATCATTACGTTGTTGAACATCACTATTTTCCTCCCCAGGAGTTTATCGATGCAGTTTTGAACGGTGTCGCTGTCGCGATTGAATTATGATGGCTATTATGAGTGGCTCAAATAAGCTTTCACTTTCCTAACAGTATTGATTGATGCTCCTACTTTTTTGGCTACTTGGCGTAGGGAGAGTGTAACTGAAATCTCGGCTTGAGAGAAACTAAGGTTGTCAACAATCTCTTACCCAAGTAGCTCAATCTATTAGATCAATAGAGGTTGGAAAAGTTTGTTATATTCAAATTCTACTCAAGATGTTTTCTCCAATATCGGCACGAATAGCCAACACCAAATATGAATAGAGAGCAGAAGAAAATAACAGAGTCTAAATCGCTTGACAGCCATCAAAAACAACTCTCAGTAAAAATTGAAACTCTGACAATCGGTTACAAGGATGAGTTTGTCAATTCAAGGAATCGCAGTTATTGGAAGCAATTTAATGAAACTCAAACTACCAAGAACAACATTTTCTACAACGGAAAAGATTTCTACTTTGTAGAACTTGCGTTTAAGCTTAATGATGACGAGCAACAGCTAAAGTTATCTTGCATTGCTTACCCCTCTATCAGAAAAGGAACCAAGATTTTCGTGGGTATGGCTTGGATACAATTGCCTAAGAGTTTGCCTTTATCGATGAACCGTTCTATTGTTTCTGAAGTTGAACCCACAGTTAGAGATGCTGTGGCTGCTGAGCATAAGGAGCGTATAGAGAAAATGTTGTCTAAAGCTAAAAGTAAAGGTTTTGCTCAATTCTTGAAACGCTAGGGCAGTGTGGCGATGCTCTAGGATTTTGATTTGATACTAGATAGATTTAATGGGTGGAGAGTTTTGCTGTTCCACCCATTGACTTCCATTCTGCTAGTTTCTCCAGCGAGTGGAGACTTTGTAGGTGATATTATCTCCTCAGAATATGGCTAGTTTCCATATGGGCCGCCTCCACGAGAGAATAGGGGTTTCAGAGATTTTCTGAGGTGGCCCGCAACTGGACTTAATTGATAGTTGAACCAGGGTTTTTCGTAATAGGAAGACTACCCTAAACTTTTATCTATTCTAAGGTGTAGCTATAGACAGGATGGAATCTAATGCTATCTTTCCTCACATTCACTCTGTTCTAAGCCGAAAACGTAGTTCAGTGTGTTTTTCATCTTTTAGCACTAATCCAAACACTGAATAGTTCTACTCATCTCTGAAAAAGCTGACTATCCAAATTTACCTGACCACCAGTACGCAAGTAGCTCAATTTATTAAATCAATTAGTATTTCTGGATTTCGATGAGGTTCTGGCTGATGCCTGCTGTTATGGTAGTTATCGAGTTGACCGTTCTTGGTCAAGCCATGCTTGTTTGCATGGTCAAGAATGTAGTGGTTGTGAGCATCGAACCATTTCTTGATTAATCGAGCATTGCTGCCTGACATTGTACGGATTAACTGTGAGTTGGGAACTACCTTTTTCTGTTTATCTGCTTCTGCTGAAAACTGGTCGTTCCACTTCATTACTGCTTCAACCGAACGCCTGATTTTCTCTTCTGCTGAACCTACTCCCCTAGCTGGTTTCTCATACTTTCCTAAACCGAAAAGCTCATCTTTGCTAACGCTTTCCCAGTCCCTGGTTTGAACTTTAGTTCTTGTTCTTCCCTCCTGAAGTGCTGTTTCTAACTGGTTGAGTCTTTTTTCTAACTGAGCAATTTTTTTCTGCTGAGTTTCAATTTTCTCCTGCTTACGTTCTAGTTGATGTTTTAGCTGGTCTATTTCCGTTTGTTCCTGCTGCTCTGGTTGGACTTTTGGTAAGAGAGGTTCAATTAAAGGAGCTTCAATGAAAGGAACTTCAACTTCATCTGGTACATAGTAAGCACCATAACCGATTGAGTAGGTTAGTTTACTCAAATCTCTATCAGTTAATGCTTGACCATTCTCACCTTCAATTAAATGACCTGCTAGTCTGGCCGCTGCTACTATTTTGGCTGTCATACTACCTTTTACATCACGAGCTACAGCTAAACATAGGTAAGCACTTCTTAAGTCAGTCGCAGAGATTAAGTCATTTTCTCCATGTTCGTTGGGTCTGGGAGTTAGGATACTTTGAAATTCTCTGTCGATGATGCGGTTATAACGGCTGTTTGTCAGCCTGTCTATGGCTCTGTTTTGTTCTGCTTTGTCTGAACTCTTGGCAATGATTGATGACCAGATTTTCTGGTATTTCTGGTGTTGTTTAAACTGCTGGCATTTTTTGAGAAAGTATTTTGCTTCTACTAAGGTGGCGATCGCAAATTTTGGTACTTTAGTGTTTTCTCTTTTTTTACCTTGCCCTGAAAACATGACTGCCCATTGCTCACCTTCAATGGGACTAAATTCTCCCCTGAATAGTTCGTGTGGCCTTCTCCCAGAGGCAGCAATTAACCCTGCTCCCAAATGACCGAAGTTTTCTTTCTCTAGAAGTTGGTAGGTTTTTTCTATGTGTTTATCTGGTTTTAGGGGGTAGCTTTGAGCGTTTTTGGCTCTTTCTAAGATGCGAGTGCTTTGATTGCGTTTTTGCCATTCATCTGGAACTTTACCATCTGGGTAGAATTTTGATTTACTCAGACCACAGTATTTGAAGAAGTAATGCTTTAGTTCGTAGGCCCTGACGTTGCCCTCTGCATCTAGTTTGGTAGTTTTCTGGGCATTTTTCCCTTCTGCTAAAAGTATGCTTTTAATGAGCTTGTTGTAACCAGCGCTGCTCATTTTGCTTCCTAATGAGGAGACAGAGTAACGATTTCTTAGGTATTCGTCTTCTTCTGTAGCTATTTGAGCTATTTCGTCTTCGCTCATTAAGGGTCTGATTGCTTCTACTACTAGCTTGGCACGCTCTCTTAGGTTAGTTAGCTTTTTTGCCTTTTCGTATATTTGTTGAGATTCCATTTCTAAGTTCTTCTAACAAACTAGTGATAAACATAGCATAACTAGTTGTAAATGTAAGAGATTATGACCTAATCGGTAAGGGAAAATATAGCGGTCTGATGTATGAAGATTCGTCATTCGCAGAAAAACTCTGGTGGTTAAAAAAAACACTATGTTAGTCTATGAGCATCAATACAAACACTTAGTTGATGTTAATGAAAGCCTGTTCACGTAAGCTAAATACTTTTTTGCAAACAGCATCCTTAAATGAAACAACAGTTCGATTCTTAAGGAACTCAATCACATCTGAGAATAGTGTCGATACTTCCCAAACTATAGACTTAGAACTACTGCAATCAATTGCTAGCGCCTCTGACAGAGTAAATCTAGAAACTATTAATTCAGTAGAATTATTAAGTATTGCTAAACACCCTATTAGTGGACAACACCAAGAATTAACTAGTAAGCAAATTTCTCTTTCTCAAGAAGATTTGCAAACATTGCCGAGTGATCTTAACGAGGAAAAATTGTTTTGGTGGTTATGGCGCTTTTATCCAGAAGTATGCAACAAAGTTAACTCACAAGCTTTAGTAACACCCCAACATGGCGTATTACCAGATTGCCCTCAACACAGTTATACCAGTACAGTATCTGCACTAACAGGAGCAATGTATCCAGAAAGCTGGAAAGGTAATGAACCAGAACAACCTTACCTATTGCTGTTCACATTCTCTCCGGTTCAGGAGTTTATCAAAGCTTCCCGTAAATTCCTAGACTTTTGGTCTGGTTCCTATCTGCTCCATTACCTCAGTGCTAGACTCTGCTGGTATGTAGCTCAAGAATATGGCCCTGACGCAGTGGTCACTCCTTCATTGTGGGGACAAGAAATCATTGATGCTCTTCTGCTACAAAAGTACTCAGACTTCAGCGAAAGTTTCAGGCATTTTGCTGAAGACGGTTGTGACCCCAAAACTCGCTACAAGAATAAAAAGTCCACATCCTTAACCACAGCAGGTTTTCCCAATACTATTACTATCCTTGTAGGTAACAAAGAAGAGGCTCAGGAGTTAGGGAAAAAATTAACTGAGCAACTAGTTGAAGAATGGAGTGCGATCGCACTCAAAGTAAAAGAAAATATTAAAGAAAAGACAAGAGTTTATCTAGAGAATACAGATACTTGTGAAGAATTGCTCAAAGATTTTTCCTCCAGCCAAGAAGAGTTAGAGTCCAACCGGGAAGAATTAAGAAAACTAAGACAGCCTGAATGTTGGGCATGGAGTAAACTCTGGGAAGCACAGATTAATAATAGCTGGGAACCCTACTGGTGTGCTGTTCCTTTGGGTAGTCCGGAAGAAGAATTTAGTATCGCTGAAGATGAACAACGCAAGTTTGACCAAAAATGGATTGATGCTCAAGAAAAGGTAGCCCAAACCAGACCGGATATTAGGCCTCCTAGCGAAGCAGAAAAAAACATTTACACATCTCTAAATGTAGGAACTTGGTGGGGTTCAGTACAAGCTCGTTTAGGACAAGCCATACAAGCAGTTAAGAATACTCGTAACTGGCAAATTCCGGCTGCGCCAGGGGAACGTTCCACTATCTCCGGTAGATTTAGCGCTGTGCATCCCTTTTTACTTTATAGAGATAAGTACAAGGAAGGAGGAGGTTTAGGGTCAACTTCAATGCGCCTATTTTGGCGAGTGATGGCAGAGGTTTACCCAGGATTATTTAACGGCTCAGAGAAACTCAATGCCATTGAACTAACTAAGCGTATGGCTTGGTTTTATGGAGGTGTTGCAGAGACTTTGGGCATGGGAGAGGTAGAAGAAAAAGAAGAAGTAAGTGAAGAAGTTAACCAAGAGTTAGAGATAGGTGTGGCACAAGACCTAGAAAACCTAGACTATGAACAGATGGTTCGTTTTCCTAATCTCAGTTCCATTGCTGCTGCTAGATTTACACACAATGACTGGGAGCAAGGTACAAAGAAAATGATTGCTTACTGGCGCATTTTAGCTAAGGAAATTACAGCCAACTTAAGAGAAAAACGAGATATTTTTGGTAGTAGGACTCGTGGCCGGGAGTTCCATGTACCGAAAACAGATGCTGCAATCACCAAAAAAGAACCAGGTAACAAATACAACGGAGTGATGTTTTCTAGTAAATGGCTAGCAGACGATATGGGACTAGAAATTTCAGACCATAACAACTTAAGAGGATTAGTAGACGAAGCCCATAAAAAGGCTGGTTTTGGCAATAGTTCTCCTGGTGATTGGTGGGTGATTCTCCTTGGTGATGGCGATGGCATGGGACAGTATGTTAATGGTCGCAAATTGAAGGAATATCAAGAATATCTAGCTAATTTGCAGCCTGAAACTTACCAAAGTGTAAAACTCAATAGTGAAGAAGAAACAGAATTTAAAGAACAGTTCCAAAAGTTGCTAGAAACTAGAAAGCGTATGGGGCCAGCTACCCACATTGGCTTAAACCGGGCCCTCTTAGATTTTTCTAATCGTCTTGTTCCCTACCTAACAGAAAAACGCTTTTGTGGAAAGGTTATCTACAGTGGTGGAGATGATGTCATGGCAGTCCTACCTCTAGAAGACTTGCCAGAATATTTGCGATCGCTAAAATCAGCTTGGTGTGGTGGCACAGATCCGGGTGAGGAGTTTGCTAACCAAGCAACGGAAGATAATCCTAGTGGTAGTGGTTACTGGTGTTCTAGAGGAGAAGTAGAAGGAGTTCCTAAGCGCCCTCTATTTACTATGGGGAAAGATGCCACTATGAGTGTTGGTGTTGTTGTTGCCCACAAAAGTGTCCCTTTACCTACAGTATTAGAAGCTCTTTGGGATGCAGAAAAGGAGCGGGCAAAAAAGTTGTTAGGTACACCAAACAAAGATGGTCTGTGTTTCCGAGTTATTTACAGTTCTGGCAACGTTCTAGAAGCATTGATGAAAGGTCATTTGTTAGATTCTTGGTGGGACTTCGTTAATACGCAACAGAAAGCTGAACTTACCCCTTTATTATATCGCCTTGCAGAGGAACTTCCTCAACACGCTGTTATTACTAAAAATCTAGAATTGGTCAAAAAAGCTGCCCAGGTAATTATCAACAAAAGGGAAGAAAGCAAGCAAGTAGAAGGCATTGAACAGTTACCAAATTGGTTAAATGAATGGGAGAAGTGGGCCTATCAAGCTGCTGAACAACATCGCCTAGCAGGAGACAAAGGTAAGGCGTTAGGTACACAACTAACAGATTTAAAAAACCTCCTCCGCTTCACTGCCTTCTGGCTAGACAAAATGGCCGAACGAGAAAAATGGCTTGCTGATGACTAATTCCTAATCTTTTTTAACTTTTGACTTTTGACTTAAACCATGAACTGGTATCTTATCTCACCTTTAGATGTATTACTATTCCGAGAAGCCAAACCTTTCAGCCCTGGTGAAGGGGCTTGGGCTAAGGGGCAGTTTCCTCCTCTACCTACTGCGGTATTTCAAGCTATGCGATCGCTCTTACCCCAGGAAGGAAAGGATAAAAAAAGAAACTTGCAGTTTTTTGGCCCTTTCTTAGTTAATCAGTCCCAAACTCTCTGGTTGCCAACACCGAAAGATTTAATTGGTATACGCAAACATGAAACTGGACAAAATGAAGAAACTAAAGATTGGCAAAGGTTAGACCGTTTAGTTTCTATGACGAACTTTCCTAGTAGAAGTTGGAAGTTCCCCTGCTTTTCCTTGGAGTCTCTTCATCCCTTTGTACCTCCAGCTTTGTCAGATGAATTTATCTGTGGTAGACCTGAAGCCTGGATGAAGGCTGATGCTTTCTGCAATTATCTGCAAGGTAAAAACAACCAACAAAAGACTGATTTTACTGGAGACCCTTGGGATGTACAGGTTTTACCTCACACTAAGATGAAACTTGAACAACGGCAAGTTGCAGACTCAGAAGGTTACTTTACCGAAGTAGCTATACGCCTTGAACCTGGATGGCAGTTAGTCGCCGGTATCAGTTGCACCTTAGAAGAATCAGCAGTAATTCGTTTGGGAGGAGAAGGACATCGGGCTTTAATTTCACAGGTTAAACAAGAAAAACTTATCAATCAATTGCAAGGATTTTTTACAGGGAAACGACCAACTGAGAGTAACACTGATAGTAACTTCGCCTACTTACTTACCCCAGGACTTGCCCAAAGGGGTGAAGAATCTCTTTATGGAGTTTACCCTAGCACTTGGCAAAAGCAACTGAAAGGTTGTGCTAGCGATCGCGCTTTGATGTGGGGAGGTGTTTCTAAGATTAAACGTAAAGGAAAAGAAGAATATGAGTTTGCCCTGCAACCTCAATACCCTTTTGTACCACCAGGTACGGTGTATCTATTTGAAAAGGATAATTTACCCCAGCAGGGATTACTGCTTCCTTCAAGCAAGGATAAACCTTGGTTAGAAACTTTAACTCAACTTAATTACGGAAAATTATTGTGGGGAAAACGATAATGAAATCTCAACTTGCTTATCTCTATTTACTTTCTCCTTTGCATACAGGGGGAACTAGTCAGGAAGGAAATGTTGTGGGGATTGCTAGGGAAACCCATACAAACTTCCCTTACATTCCTTCTAGTACAATTCGGGGTCGTTACCGGGCTGATGTAACTATCAATGTCGATACTTCTGATAGTGATGCACTTACAGAGGCCAAAATTAAAAGAATCAAGCTTTTCGGTCCAGATTTGGATGATTTGAAAAACAATAGTTTTCGAGAAGACTATGAAGTACTCACAGACCGAAAATTAACTCAGTTAGAGCAAGGTAGTATTTGGATTGGGGATGGTTCCCTGCTTTGGTTGCCTGTTGCCTCTCTTAGTCACGGCGTTGTCTGGATTAGTTGTCCTTTGCTGCTGCAACGTTGGTCAAAGCTTAGTCAAGGTAAAGCTAGCATTAATGTACCGGAATATAGTAGCAGCATTGAAGGGGATGATGTTTATCTCAAAGATGCTATTCTTCCTAAGAATGAGCTAAAAAAGTGGTCTAAATGGGAAGATTTTTTACCTCCTGGTGACCATACCGAAATTGTCAATAAAGTTATCGTTTTACCAAATCAGCATTGTGAAACCTTGATTCAAATGAGTTTGTGGCGACAGGTGAAGGTCAAACTAAGCGAACATAAGGTAGTTACAGATGGTAGCTTTCGCTATGAAGAAGCAATTCCTCCAGATACTTTGATGTACTTTCCTTGGGGAATTACAGCCCAAGCTAATGGCAAGACACAAGAACATTACCAAGATTTTCGCCAGCTTCTAGAGGATAACTCTTTGCTGCAAATTGGTGGTCAGGAAAGCTTAGGTAGAGGGTTCGTTGAACAATGGTTAGCAAATAATAACAAGGAGTAACAAGCATGAGTTTTGACCCCCGTACTGTTAGTACCCCTGTGTATGAGGCATTGCATAAGTTGCGATCGCAATACGACAATTTTCAAGAATTAGAAAAGTATAAAGCCCATCTACAAGAACATAAAAGTCAAGCTGTGCAACTCTACAGTTACATCTCTAGTTGGGGTTTGATGCGCCTGAAAGGGGAAGAAATTGCCCTTGATAAGTGGACAGATACAACTCCTTCTTTTAGAGAAAGAATTGAAAAGTCTCAAGAAGGAAGAAGAGAAGTAATTGAAACTTTCTTTCAGTGTTTGCAGAAGGTGTCTAAAGTTAACAACCTGGCTGAAGAAGTGGGTTTGGCAACTCTTAAGAATATGAAGCATAGTCAATATCTGGGCTTAACAGGTTTAGCCCTAGCTTTAGCTAAAGAGTTTAGTTTCTGGGCTGATGCTGTCTATCATGATATTAAAGCAGGAGAGTCTTAGAATGGTCTACAACAATGACAACCAACCTCCCTCTCCTTGGTTAAAGGGACAAAGGGGATTTACACCTGCTAAAGATGCTGGTTTTGCTGAGTATTTGCGCTGGATGCGTTCTCCTTTACCAGTGAGTGATGCTAAAACATCAGTTGATAAAAGTAATGATAAAGAGAACAATTTTACCAAACTACAACTGCTACATTTCGCTGCTGCTGGTGGCAATGGTGTTAATTATCGCACCTATTTCCAGAGACTGAACGAACGTACTAAGAAGATTGCCGGAGAAGATAATACTTTTGCCGCAGAATGTCCTTGGCGTATGCGAGTGGGAGGAGAGACTGGGCCGGAAAATATTCTTTTACCAGCTTTCGATAATTTAGGATTTCCTTACATTGCTGCTAGTAGTTTACGGGGAGTGGCAAGGCATCAAGCTTGGCGAGAGTTACTCGAAGAAAAACTTAAGGATGCAGATAATGAAGAGAATGCGAAACAGCAGGCAAAAAAGGAGTTAGAAACTTACTTCGGTTCTCTCGAAGCAGCAGAAGAAGATCAAGCTGGAAAAATAGTATTTCTTGATACCTATCCTGATTATAAAAGTTGGGGAAAACAGGGAAGAGGTTTAGCAGTAGATATTGCTAATAGTATTTGGGGTTGGCAAGATGATGAACCAAAATATAATCCTAATCCGAATAGTTTCCTTTCTCTACGAAAACCTAAATTTATCATTGGTTTGCGTCTTACTTCCCGTGCTAACCAGGAGATGTTAGATAAGGTTAAGAGTTGGTTAATTCGCGGTTTGCAAGCGGGGATTGGTTCTCAGGTTAATAGTGGTTATGGGGAAATGGTAATTAAGGGTGAAGAGGTCACAAGTCAACCTTTCCTAGAACTTAAGTTTACTCTGCAAGGACAGCTTATCCACAGTAACCAGAAGTTTAGAAATCTCAGAAACCCTCACCAAAACGGTAACAACCCTACATACCCGGAACCAGAAGTACGTCCCATCGCTTTTAAGTCTATGTTGCGTTATTGGTTTCGCACCATTACTTTAGGTTATTTGTCTCCCTCTGATGTACAGACTTGGGAAGCAAATTTGTTTGGTGGCATTGAACCCCCAACTCAGGGACTAGCTAAAGTACGGACAGAAGAAAAAGGGCGCTTACGTTATGAAGAGCAACCAGCAGATCAAGATTGTTTACAACAACAAGGTATTCTTAAGCTACTTTGTTCCTCTGAAGTATCTTCAAACCAGGAAGCAGATGTTAAGAAGTTGCTGAAAAACCTAACCTGGTTGATGTTTCAGCTTGGAGGAGTGGGGCAAGGGGCGAGAAGACCTCTTCATAAGCGTAGTAGTAACCCCTATTACCGTGGTACAAAGTTACGAGTAGAAGGTGGTGATGCTTTTTGGCAGCTACCAGATAGTCTTGATGAGTTTAAAATTCGCTTCCAAGAAAGGTTGACTGGTTTTTGGCGGGCGTTGGCTTGTTTGCGATCGCAAGAAAATAAATTACCCCTTCTTTCTGTTGCTAGTTCAACAGCCTGGGCAGAAGCGATGGATGTTAACTGTAGAATTATTGTTTGTGCTGGAGAGATGGTAAATAATAAGCCCAAGGCTTTAGCAGTTTTGCATAGTGATACTCTCAATCCCAATAAAAGTACCGAGGGATACAATATTCAGCTTTGTGGTAAAACTGGCGATCGTTCTCCTGTTTGGATAGCAGATTTGGGTGAGTATCAAGTGGTGACTGTTTTTGGTGTTGAAAATCAAACTCGTTTTCGGTTTTTAAAAACTTTGGAAGAGGAAGCGGACGAGTATCAGCAAATTTTTCCCGGTTAAAATGCAAAAGGGAAAGATAATGCTGACATAGGGAGATATTTAGCTATGCTTAAAGTAGTTATACTCCCTATTTTAAAATGAGATTTATTAGCCCAAAAACTGACTTTGCTTTCAAAAAGATATTTGGTTCTAACCAAAGTAAAGGTATCCTGATTTCTTTCCTTAATGCCATCATTTATTCAGGAGATCCTGTTATTCATGATCTAGAAATTATTGACCCTTATAATGCTGCTGAGTCAGTGGGTTCTAAAGATAGTTATCTTGATGTTAGAGCAATCTTGCAAGATGGGACTACTGTTATTATTGAGATGCAAGTGTGGCAAGTGGAAGCCTTTCGACAAAGGATTGTTTACAACCTCTGTAAAACCTATGGTAATCAGCTTGCTAAGGGAGCAAAGTATACTCGTCTTAGCCCTGTTATTGCTTTAACTATTACTGACTTTAATTTGTTTCCTACTACAGAAGATGTGATTAACTACTTTCACTTCCAGGAAGTAACTAAACATATTTCCTATCTAGAAGATGAGTTAAGGTTGGTGTTTGTGGAGTTACCTAAGTTTACTAAAACTCTTGAAGAGTTAGAGACTATTACAGACAAATGGATTTACTTTATTAAGGAAGCACCAAGCTTAGAAGTAATACCAGAAAAGATGAGGGAAGTACCTCAATTAAAACAAGCTTTAGGCATTGCTAACCAAGCTGGCTTGAGTGCTGAAGAGTTGGAAAAGATTCACCGACAAGAGATGTTTTGGGAGGACAAGAAGAGTGGTTTAAGGTTTGCGGAAAAAGAAGGAGAAGAAAGAGGCATACAAAGAGGTATACAAGAAGGTAGGCAAGAAGGAATTATTTTGGGGGAAAGAAGGTTTCTTGTGCGACAACTTGAACGCCGTTTAGGAAAGTTGAGTTCGGAGGCTTTTACTGCTATAGAAAGTTTGGATTCTGCAAGTTTAGAATCGTTAGGAGAAGCGATGGTTGATTTTAAGAGTAGTGAAGATTTGCTTACCGAAGATAATGGGTTTAAAGCCCCGTCCTTTTAGGGCGGCTTTTCTTGATTCTTAATATACTCTTTTAGGACTGATAGCGGCGCACCGCCAACAGAAATAGCAAAATAGCTAGGACTCCACAACGACTGCTTGTGGGGTTTTTTAAATCTAGCTTGTCCATAACGACGACTGGATACCCCTTTTAAGGCATTAATTGTTTGAGAAATAGATAATTTAGGTGGGTATTCAATCAGCGAGTGAATATGATCTGCTTCTCCATTAAACTCTAAAATTTGAAAATCCATTTTTTTTGCAACGTCTGTAAAGGATTTTTCGATTAAGTCTAAGCTTTCAGTCGTTAATACAGGCATACGATATTTAGTTACGCAGACCAAATGAATCTTTAGGTCTGTAATACTATGCCTTCCTTTCCGGAATGGGGTTGTCATTTGCTGTAGACCAATATAGTATACAAGTACAGACCAATTGTAGCATTAGCCATGAAAGCTAGATACAAATTCCGTTTCTATCCAACAAGCCAACAAAAGCAGCTTTTAGCTCAGTTGTTTGGTTGTGTTCGTGTAGTTTGGAATGATGCCCTGGCTATTTGCAAGCAGTCTGAAAAGCTACCCAAAAACGGAGACTTGCAAAAAACCTGCATTACCCAAGCCAAGAAAACTGTAGAACGTATTTGGTTAAGTGAAGTTTCCAGTACTGCCCTACAGCAATCCATTGCCGATTTAGGAGTTGCTTACAAAAACTTTTTTGACTCGTGCAAGGGAAAACGAAAGGGTAGAAAAGTTGGTTATCCCAAGTTCAAAAAGCGCACAAGCGACCAGTCAGCAAGGTTAACCCGTGGCGGGTTCAAACTCACTGGAGAGAAAGTCTATCTAGCCAAGATAGGAGATATAAAACCTATCTGGTCGAGAGAACTTCCCTCAACTCCGAGTTCTGTCACAGTAATCAAAGACTGCGCTGATAGGTACTTTGTGAGCTTTATCGTCGAGATTAACCCAAGCAAATTGCCAGATAATAACAAAAGTATAGGCATTGATTTGGGTATAACTGACTTTGCCACTACGAGTAATGGAGAAAAGTATAAAGCCCCTAAGCCGTTAAAGCGTCGGCTTAAAAGGCTTAGGAAGCTGCAACGTAACCTAGCTAGGAAAACCAAGGGTAGTGAAAGGAGAGAAAAAGCCAGAAAGCGGGTAGCCAAACTTCATGCCAAAGTAAAAGATACTCGTGCAGACTTCCTTCACAAACTGTCTACTAAAATAATCCGTGAGAACCAAACAATTGTTTTAGAAGACTTAAACGTATCTGGTATGGTCAAGAACCGTAAGCTTTCTCGTGCTATCAGTGATTTAGGTTGGCGTGATTTTAGAACCATGCTAGAAGCCAAATCCGTTATGTATGGTAGAGAGTTCAAGGTAATTAGTCGTTGGGAGCCTACTAGCCAGACTTGCTCTTGCTGTGGTTTCAGAGGTGGCAAGAAAGAACTCGGAATTAGGAAATGGACTTGTTTAAATTGCGGCGCTGTACATGATAGAGACATCAACGCCGCCATAAACATCTTGGTCGCGGGTGGACAATCCGAGACTTTAAACGGACGTGGAGGCAGGCGTAAGACTATCTCGGTAGCAGCACCCATTGAAGCGTCAACTCGCCAAGAATTCAAACAACGACAGTTGCTTGAATTCTTATTGGAATCCCCGATCCTTTAGGGCGGGGAGGATGTCAAGAGAAAATTTTGGGTAACAGGTTTGAAAATTTTCTCAGGGTAATCACTTGATTTTGCGCCCCAGGGTAGGTCACAGAATGGGGCTTAGGGAAAAAAACGCTGTAATTCTTTATCTGAGGCGGTTTCAGCGATTTTTATTTTTAAGGGTATCGCGCACCTTACACAGCAAGGATTTCAGCGATTTTGGCTCTGATTGGTAGGTTAAGAGAACGTTAAATATGCTCCTTGGGCGCAAACTGGTTTTATAATGCTTTCAGGTTGGGGGTTTGAAAAGCCCGCAGTCGAACTCTCTTTTTGGGAGTTAAATGAATGGAAACCTTTGCCCAAAAACGAAGCCCAGATTCGCCCCTTGGTTTCGTCGAACTCTCTTTTTGGGAGTTAAATGAATGGAAACGCAACACTATATAGGAATCTTATCACTGTCACGATAAGTCGAACTCTCTTTTTGGGAGTTAAATGAATGGAAACAACTTTTTCTCATAGTATTCCTGTAGCTCTACTATGTCGAACTCTCTTTTTGGGAGTTAAATGAATGGAAACCAAAAGAAGACTTCGGTTCAGTACTAAATTAGGGTCGAACTCTCTTTTTGGGAGTTAAATGAATGGAAACAAGAGAAGCTCCGACAATCTTAGCGGAAGTGAAATGTCGAACTCTCTTTTTGGGAGTTAAATGAATGGAAACTTTTGAGACTTTTAGAGACATTCTCCAGGTCTTTTTGTCGAACTCTCTTTTTGGGAGTTAAATGAATGGAAACGAAAAATTACTATTGCTAATTTGCTGCTATTGCGTACCCTTGTCGAACTCTCTTTTTGGGAGTTAAATGAATGGAAACTTCCTATCTCTGGTGGTAGTGCTGTTAGTTGGTTGTTGTCGAACTCTCTTTTTGGGAGTTAAATGAATGGAAACAATCTTTATGATGTTCCCTCTTCCCCAGTTGCTCAGTCGAACTCTCTTTTTGGGAGTTAAATGAATGGAAACACTACTCTGTTCTGTTTTGTCTATTTCTAATCCCAAGGTCGAACTCTCTTTTTGGGAGTTAAATGAATGGAAACTTTTCAATAGTGCGCTTGACACCATAAACAGCCTTCGTCGAACTCTCTTTTTGGGAGTTAAATGAATGGAAACCTGCGCAGAATACAATCTTTGGTTTTCTTTGCCAGGTCGAACTCTCTTTTTGGGAGTTAAATGAATGGAAACGTAATAAGGTTTAAACTGGGACTTAGTGAAATAGAGTCGAACTCTCTTTTTGGGAGTTAAATGAATGGAAACAACTTTGACTGGAACATCAAAGACGAGACTATCGAGTCGAACTCTCTTTTTGGGAGTTAAATGAATGGAAACACCTCACCATAAAACTTTTCTCCCGTGATTTGATCGTCGAACTCTCTTTTTGGGAGTTAAATGAATGGAAACTTATTGAGTGCGATCGCCAGGAAATAAAGCTTAGAGGTCGAACTCTCTTTTTGGGAGTTAAATGAATGGAAACGGGTGGTAAAGACCTTTGTTAACAAGACTTTCAAGGTCGAACTCTCTTTTTGGGAGTTAAATGAATGGAAACATCAAAAACATCTTCAAGCGATCGCAAGCTGGGTCGAACTCTCTTTTTGGGAGTTAAATGAATGGAAATACTTTGCGATCGCATACTCATACGCCAGAAGTTGAGAAAGTCGAACTCTATTTTTTAGAGTTAAATTAATAGAAAAGTGCAGGAATGCGATCGCACAATACAAAAACTAACTAGTAAACTATAGTTGTTCAACTCTGTTTCTAGGAATCAAAAAAAATAAACTTGAAGTCGAAATTTCCTATAAATTTGTCTGATTTTAGATAGTAAAAGCTGCAACCCTTACTGACAAAGAGATTCAAGGTTTTTACTTGATTTTCATATCTGCTTTTTGGCTAAAGTAAGCCTTAATCAAGAAAATTTAGCCTTGAGGATTTATTGTCAAATATAATCCTTGCTCTTATTCTGTTTTACTCTGTTTAAATCTCTCTTTCGTGGGAAGTTGTAAATCGCTGAAACCCGCATTATTTCGTGCTATCCCGCGAATGGCTCTCTCTGTCTAGGTTTAAGGTAGGTTAAGTCTCTAGTTATTGAGAATCTATGTCAACTATTTGCCCCTTATTTGCTATCCCACGAAAATCTGCTGTAGAATGTAGTCACAGCAAGCCTTCTAGAAGGCAGCCTTTTTCCTTTGGGAAAAATGAACTGAATGGAAACAACTTAGTATCTCCCATTTCTTGTCGCATTTTCTCTACTTTTTCCTTTGGGAAAAATGAACTGAATGGAAACGCTCGTCGTTACTTTTTAAACTCATATCAACTCCAAACTTTTTCCTTTGGGAAAAATGAACTGAATGGAAACTTCTTCCCCTTGTTTGAGTCGGGTTTCCCCGACTTCTTTTTCCTTCGGGAAAAATGAACTGAATGGAAACGTTTTTGCAGTTCCATCTGGATACAGATAAATACTTTTTCCTTCGGGAAAAATGAACTGAATGGAAACCCTCTTTAGTGTTAGAGGGTTTTTTCATAACCAAATAATCAAATTCGTCATTCGCAACAAAATAATTGCCATCAAACTACATCTGTTGCACCATAAAACAAATAGCTCACAATCTTGACTCACCATAAACATGGCAATTCTCATCGCGAATATTGGCACTTCTGACCTAGCAATTAAAATTAATAATTACTACATTCCTGTTGGCTTTGATCGCAGTGAGCCTAACTTAGATAAATCAGGTTTAACTCCGGAAGAAAACCAAACTTGGCGAGATAAAGATAAGCTAGTTGCTGAAACACTAAAAGAAGAAATAGGACTTGAGTATAAAGTTGAAGAGAATAGAAAAAAAATACAGTATAAATATTCTTTCCGGGAATTAACAGAAAAACTTTGGCAAGTATATCAAGACCAGCCATCTTTGTGGGAACCACGTATTCGCCCTGGTCGTATTTGGGGTGTAATTCAAACTGCACAACTTCAATTTTCTGTTGAAGAAGTTTATCTATTTGTCACCAATCAAGTAACAGATAAAAACACTCAAGGACACTTTGCTGACTCTTACTATCTTTTTCGTATCTTACAACTTTGGTTTAAAAAACAATTACCAAAATTAACTCTCAAAGCAATTACTTTACCTGCTGAAGTACCTGCTAATAACCAAGATGCTCTACTTGACTATTATCATCAATTTTTTAACCAAAACATAACTAGTTCAGATACACTCCTTCTAAGTACAAAAGGGGGAACTCCTCAAATGCAAACTGCTTTGCAAATTCAATCTCTTTCTTCTACCGCAGAGAAACAGCTTTTTTTATCGCCGCAGTTAGCAATTAAACGTATTTTAGCTGGTGAATATTCCCAATGCTACTTTCACTTCTTACTGGCGTTATCTTCGTAGGCAAAAGTATCAAACAGTAAACCAAATTTTGCAACGTTGGGATTTTGAAGGCTCTAGAGAGGTTTTACTTGATTGGCAAAATACTTTAGACTTTTTAAGTGACAATATTACCGACGATAGTACTCTTCCCAAGAATAGTAGATTAATTGCTAGTGTTAATCAGAGTTTAGAGTTTGCTTTACGCTACTTTAATTTAGATATTAAAGGGGTAGAAAATTTACCCTTAACTGAAGATTTAAAATGGATAAAAGATATTAAAAGTAACTACGACCCTCTACTCAATTTATATACTCAGTGTTGTATTTTCTGGAATCTTAACCAAATGGCTAACTTTCTTTCTCGTTTAGGTTCCTTTTGTGAAGAAATCCTTCACGAGTTAATTCGTCAGTTAGGAGGAGAGAAATATTTTGATAAGCAGTCTGCCCCCCATGATTGGCATTTATGTAAACAAAGAGTAGAAGAAAAGCTTTGGCAGGAGTTTGCTTTGCTAGAACGTAGTACTAATTATAGTTTTGCTAGGTGGGACTTTCAAAAGAAACCTCGGTATCGCCTACCAGGACGATTTAGCAAGCGCAATTTTGTTGAAGCACTCGTAAAATACCAAGGTAGAGACAATGCAGCTTGGCAAGATATTATTAAATACTTAACCCAGTTAGATTATTGGTTAGAAAAGCGTAATCAATTAATCCACAGTGCTGAAGGTATCTCAAAAGAAAGAATGAAGAAAATCTTAGCAGAAGATAGAACAAACAATAACAAAAAACCAGACAAATTTAGCCCTAATCCTCACCAAGCCTGTGGACGAGATGAAATCTTAACTGTTATGACTATCTTGTTGCAAACCACCTACAAGCTTTTATCTCAGCCCTCTCCTCACCATCTTAACCCCGATGCTCCCTACTACATTTATTCCCAAATAGCTAATTGGATACAGCAAAAATTAAAACCAGAAAAACTGGCCTAGAAGCCAGTTTCTAGCTGTTAACTCTCCTCCTGCCTTGCTGCTACAATTTCAATGGCTATTGAAACCATAGCCGGAACAATCTCCGCTAGGAAAGGGCCTTCATTGCAAGCAGCTATACCGCCACAAAGTGCGATCGCTACTACTTTTACTGTTAGGAGGTTGTTGAGTTTTTTGAGGTTGTGCAGTTTGGCTAAGGGTTTGCGGTTTGTAGCGGTCTGTTGTTGGAAAGGTTTGCCTTGCTGCATTTGCTCGTTGCCTCTTGGGTTTTCCTTACATTCACTAAGTTACAGGAGGTTTCTGTTAGAATCTACATTAGAAATGCGAATGACGATTTTTCTTTTGAAGCTATTCTCTCTCAACTATGGTCACAAGTCATTTCTTAATTGGTGTACCTGGTAGTGGTAAATCGACTTTTGCCCAAACCCTAGCCCAAGCAATACCTGATGCTGTCATCATCTCCACTGATGCTATTCGTAGTAAATTGTTTGGTCAGGAGGATATTTTAGACCAATGGCCAGAAGTGGAAGCAGAACTGATTAAGCAAATGGAAGAGGCTGTAGCTACCCAAAAAACGATTATTTATGATGCTACTAACTTTAAGCGATCGCTACGTTTGGAATTACTGCAAAAGTTAGGTCGTTTGCAATTGCAGTGGATAGCCTGGTATCTCAAAACTCCCTTAGAAGTTTGTTATCGCCAGAATCAAAAACGCAACCGTCGAGTACCGGAGGAAGTTATTGACCAAATGAATAGGTATTTGCGTTCCTTTCCTCCCCACGTAGCAGAAGGTTTTGTCACGGTGAAAGTTATTAAACCTCACCAGGAGAAGTTTGCCCCTAATGCTATTACTAAGGTGATGGAAAAACTGCCCTTAACTATAGCTACTCGCTCTAGTCGCACTACCCTAAATTCTCATCTCCAACTCCACCAATATTCTCTTTTAGTAGATTTTGAAAGGTTAATTTACTTAATTTCCTTTCTCATTAACTTTAGCTCCTCTCACCCTCCTCTTTCTGTAGTGGAAATTACTGCCGAGATAGGGCAAGAATACGGCCAAGTCTATGCTGATGAAAATGCGATCGCCACTGACTTAGCTTGGTTGGAAAAAAATGGTTTTTGTAACAGCTTAGGAAAAGGAGAAGCTACTACCCAAGAAATTACCTTAATGCCCCTTGGGGAGCAAGAAATTATTACCCATCAATACTCAGATAGAGAACCCTTCTTACGGCTTCTTGGTACTATTCGTTTCCTCATTCATCACCCCTTCACCTACAACTCTGATGCTGGTGGTAGTCTCAACAGTTTGATTGCAGCCCTTAGAGAGGAAGGAATCATTACCTACAACTACGCTGATAGAGTTCGTAAAGATATCGAAAAAGTACTCAAGCCCTACGGTATTATGCCCAATCATCCCCAAAAGAAAGGTTACTACGCTGGAACAGCTATCTTAAGTGAAACGGAATTAAAGCAGGTTTTTTCTGTCCTCCAGTCCCAAGCTGCCAGCTTAAATGACCCTGTGGCAGTAGCAGCCTATCAAAAACTAGGTGAACGTTTAGGGCTGAGTAAAATCGACCAAGAAAAAGTCTACCCCATTCGTGCCATTGGTACTAGTTCGATTATTGACACTAACCGTTTAGCAGGTAGCGCCTTACTCAATAAATTAGAAGTGGTGGAAAAGGCTATTTATGCAGGAGAATTATTGGAATTAAAGCCCCTGGCTGGTGGTGGTAGGTTTGCTAGTGATGAGGAAGAATATTTCCGTGCTTTTCCTTTGCAAATTGTCTTCCATAATTTAGCTTGGTATCTCGGCTATGAAAAACAGCTTGCCAATAAAGAAACCCTTTTTAAGTTTCAACGTCTTGACCGTCTTTTTTTGGCTAGGAAGTTAGGTAAAGCTAGGGGGAGAAACAGCACTGAAAAATCCCTTACCAAGTTGCAAAGACTCTACGAAGCTAGTGCAGGTATTTATTTAGGAGCAACCCCTCAACAGCAACAAGCCTATCTCAGTAGGGATAAAAAGCGCCGTTCCACAACAGAAACAGTGGTGGAGTTGTGGTGCAATGACTACAGTTTTCAGTTTATCAGCGAAGGAACAAAGCGTTTCCGACCCCAACAGTTAGCTATGTCCCCTGCCCCTGGTAAGTCATCTTCCCGTATGTTTACCCTCAAGCCTACAGGGGATAAAAAGTTTCCTTATCGTTTTCAGGTTACTTTACCCTCTTGGTCTTTGGATGATGTTGATTTACTTACCTGGGTAGTTGCTTGGGGAGAAAAAATTAAGGTTATTCGTCCTCAGAAACTGGTTGATTATGTTACTGATTTTGCTATTAATCTTTCTCAACTTTACGAAGTAGGAAAACAGGATTAAGTCTTGCTTTATATTTATAGGTAGGTATTGAAGAGTTTATAAAAAGCTAGAAGTTATTTTATGATTAAGTTGTTAGAAAAAGCTATTAATCAAATTAAACTGCTACCTGAAAAAGAGCAAAGAAGTTTGAGCGTCTTTGGCGATGGCTTAAAGAAGTCGAAATTTCTGATATTTGCTTAAACAGTGTGAGCGGAAGCTGGCTGTAGGTATCGTAAACAAATAAAAAATAGTACTCGATTTTCAACTAAAAAGGAGTATATCAATCAGTTTGGATTGCATATACTCCTTGTTTTTATTCTGTTAGTTTTTCCGTTATGGAAAAGAGTTAAAAAAGAGCAAGTTGACTCTAGTCAGGCAAGTTTCCATTCTGTTAGTTTTTCCGTTATGGAAAAGACGGAAAATCGAAGTTGAGTTACTGAACAAAATAAAGTTTCCATTCTGTTAGTTTTTCCGTTATGGAAAAGAAGCCATGGATTGTACTCCTTGCCGGACGGTAAGTTTCCATTCTGTTAGTTTTTCCGATATGGAAAAGAGTTGCGAAATCTGCGGGCAAAGCGAAGGCTTCCAATGGTTTCCATTCTGTTAGTTTTTCCGTTATGGAAAAGGAGCATAGTATTCATTGCGTATAGCAGAGCTGTACTGTTTCCATTCTGTTAGTTTTTCCCATAGGGAAAAGGTAATCCGTGCTGAGGTCAGTATTGTTTCCGACACGGAGGAGGTGTTTCCATTCTGTTAGTTTTTCCGATAGGGAAAAGCTTTTGAACAAATTGCAGATATCAAGGTTCAGTTAATCTTTAAAGTTTCCATTCTGTTAGTTTTTCCGTATATGGAAAAGGCTGCCCTCTGAAACCCTTACCCTGACTGCGCTCCTCAGCGAATTTTCGTGGGATAGCTTTTTAGGGTCAAATAGTTGACACAGATTCTCAATAACGAGAAACTTCACCCACCTCAACCCCTTACTGGGAGAGTCATTCGCGGGATAGCACGAAATAATGCGGGTTTCAGCGTTTTACAACTTCCCACGAAAGAGGAAGTTATAACGAGCTTTGACTATTATAACTCAATTCATAAACTTCAAGCAACCTCTCATCAGCAAAACTGCTTAATTAAGAGCAAATTTAAGCAAAATTTATAAACAATACAAACCAAAATTACTTTAATTCCTTGCCAGATAAGCGCTACAGCCATTACTCAACCAAATTGACCCCATCATCAAGAAAGTTCTCTCCCTAACCTGAAGCTAAGGAAAGAACTTTCCCAGAGTCACATCGTTACTTAGAGTAACTTTGTTTTCTTGTATGTTTCCATTCTGTTAGGTTTCCTAGTAATAGGAAACATTTATAGAATAATGAAAAGAAAAAAGGAAAGAAATATCATCTTGCTATTGATATTTCCAGCAAACCATGTATCACTCCTTGGGCTTTTTATCTTTACAAAGTTGTCCCCACAAATCTTCAGGAATCTCTTCAAAATGCTCTAATAAAAAATTCATTACAGCTAAATGACGTAAATCATTGGCAGTAGGGCGACGATAATAACGTCCCTGGCGAAACCAACCTTGCACAGTAGAACGAGAGCGGTTACAGATTTCAGCCATTTGTTCGTACTTAACACCCCACTTAAAGTAAAACTTTTGAGGAGTCATGCCCAACTCACAGTAACTATAGAGACTGATTAGCTCCAACTCTCTGTCGCCAATCCTACGACTCTCACTCATCTTCAAACCTCTCTAAATCGTACTCCCAAGCCGTATCTACTAAACACCAACGGGAAGAAAGGGAGTCAGGGTCTAGGAGGATTAGATAGCACCACATCCACCTTCCCGACTCCGGGGCATAGCCATAGAAGCGCCCAATAACCATGCCCCAATCTGTTAACTCTGGTTCTTCCAAAGGAGTCCAACGAACAATGGAACCGAAAGGAAACTGAGGAGGAGTAGCATCAAGGAAAAAAGCTGGTGCATCAGAGGGAAGAGGTAACTGTTGGGCGTGTTGTAGAAACTGGGAAACCACTTCTCCTTGCCCATCGCGAATACTATGGCCATAAACTCGGAAACATTCAGGATGGACGGAAACGGTAAGATGCTTAATCAACAAAGTAGCTAAAGTTTCTAAATCTTTAACATCAGATGGATGAGAGTTAATCGTTGCTAGTTTTTGCAATAACTCAATGATGCCAAAATCATTCAAGGCTTTGTAGTAGCCCGGAGGTTGTTGAGTTAGATATTTGTGTTGATAGTTGAACATAGTTTTTCTGTGTAAGGATTGGCTTCGGTAGGTTGGGTTGAGGTAACGAAACCCAACACCTTAATTGGCTTAATGATTGCTGAGAAAGAGGATTAGAATGGTTGCTTTCTCGGCATAGTCCCAATAGAAGCGGAGAAACATTGAAGCTGAAGAACCCCAAACCTTCCTATCTTTAAGTCGGTAATAGTGGGTTCGCAAACTTCTGTACTGAGGCCCCTGAATTGCTAACAGTTGAAAAGCTTTGTAATATTGCTTTTGCCAACTAGGAGCAAGGGTTTTGAGTTGTTTCTTCGCTTTGAGACTAAAAAGTAAAGAAAATTGTGGTGAAGACACAGGTAAAAAGTGGTAAACTAGGGGCGCTAAACGCCCCTAAGAGTTGAGCGAAAATTCAAATTACAAAAGCTGGGTCATCAACAGAAAACTCTGGCTGCAAACCTAAGATGAGAACTTGCTTACGGGTACGCTCTGTCAGAGGATAAAACCGCAGTTGGTCTTCTTCTTCGTTAATCAGTTTCTGCAACCTTCTTTGTAACTTGAGATATTCAGCTTCCTCTGCCATGACTTCAAAAACTGACTTTTGTACCCTCAAGCCATAAGCTTCCAGCAATTTGGCTACCTTATTGCGACGGCTGTCTTGCACAATGTCGTAGCAAACTAGATAAAGCATAGTAGGTAATAGGTTTTAGTTTTGTCTTCTCCCCAGCTCCCTAACGCCCAATCACTTCTCCCAAAGCATAGGACGATAGTAGTCTGCATCTCCCATTAAGCAAGTAACGTACTCCCTTACTTGCAACTCTAAGCAGCGACGCAGGGTAACTTTGTAACCTGTGTAGGGATGGGTCATTTCACTACGGAGTTTTTCTTCCCAATGTTTGAGGAACTTCTTGAGGGCATCAGGCAGGAGATAAACACCACCTCGTTCGTCTTGAGGAGTGAAATCTTCAGGAGTGAAGATTTTCTTATTCACCAGGTAAGCCACTTGGGAATCTACAACTTGAGCGCGAAACTCTTCCATTAAGTCAGAAACTAAGGCAGGATGGTTATCACGGGGGACGTGGAGGCTACCAAAATGGGTATGTAAACCTACAGTTTCAATAAAAGAGTGAACAATCTGACTAAGGAGGGTGTAGCCTAAACTGAGTAAGCTATTTACTGGGTCAGTGGGTGGACGTTTGCTACGATGCTCAAAGGTAAAACTAGAGTTAAACAGAGAACCCAGTCCCCGGAAATAAAGCTTTGCAGCATTACCTTCATAGCCTCGTAAGGAATCTAAAGATTCTGCTAGGGGTAAGTTATCAATAATTTGGGCAATTTCATTGATGGCAATAGTTGCACATTCACTCCTACGACGACGGTTTAAACGCATAAGCAGAACACGGGAGTTATGTAACTTCGCCCTAACAATAGTTTCTGCTTGTTGACGGGTAAATTCTGGGTCTTCAGCACACCTAGTTTGCTGTGCCAAGTAAGCCACCTTGGCCTGTCCTTCTGTTTCCAAACGACCGAAGTAACGACCCCTTTGGGAAAGATACAGGACAGGGATGCGCCGGGATAAAGCTAGTTTGATTGCGCCGTGGGTAATGTGGCAACAACCAAAGAGAATAATCTGACTAACCCGGTTGACGGGGACTTGACAACGTAACTCACCGTGGAAAAAGATCCGGAATTGGTAGTTTTGCGCCCTTAACAGGGAACCTTGTTCGATTAGATAAAGAGTAGTCATTTCTTCTGCAAAGTAGTATTTAGGGTTAATAAGAGTTGGTACAGAAGCCTGTTTCTGTAAGTTGCAAACCTTGGGAGGACGGGAGAGAAAGGAATGAATGTAAATAGGTCGGGGTTTGCGGGGTACACCAGAGGGATCTAGGATTAACTTTCCTTTGCTAGGAAGTCGGGGGGGTGGTGCAAACACCTTGCCTTGGCGAAATTGGTAGCCAAGAAAGGTAAACTCTTCTTCTGGGGAGAAGATGCGGGTTTTCTCTGGTTGGAGGTTGAGGAATATCTTTCTTACCCAAATAGCTAGTAAGCTTAAGGTATATTTAGCTTCTTCTAGGCTCGAACAAGCTACGACAAAGTCATCACCGTAGCGAACAAACTTGATGCCATTACTAAGGCAACTATGGTCAAATTCGTTCAGATACAAGTTAGCTAAAGCACCGGAAAGGATTGAACCTTGCAAAACCCCTTTTTTAGGGTAGAGACGGCGACCTTGGATAACAATGCCTGATTTGAGTTGTTGCCCAATCAGTTGTAGAATAACTTCCTCAGTTTCCATCTGCTCCAACGCAGCTAGTAGTAGAGCTTGGCAGATACTATCAAAGAAGTTAGCAATGTCAGATTTAATCACCCAACAAGGCTGCATTTGGTAGTAGAAGTAGAAGTGTTTGACAGCGATTTGAATACCACGGTTAGGGCGATAGGCATAGCTGCAATCAGCAAACTGTTTTTCTAAAGAGAGATAAATTTCCTCTAGCAGCCACCTTTGGACTATGCGGTCTTTAACTGTGGGTATTCCTAGTAAGCGTTGACCACCATTGCGTTTGGGAAGATAGAATCCTCTAGCTGGGCTAGGAAAATAGGTTTCTTCTCCTAACTGTTGTTGCAGGGTCTTGAGTTGCTCTGTGGCAACCCCTGCAAACAGGTCTGTAGTGATGCCATCAATTCCTGGGCTACGACTTCCTTTGCGAACCAAGTTCCAAGCATATTTAAGTTCAGGAAATGTTA
>CAWCAG010000009.1:0-1141804 GCA_963793425.1 uncultured cyanobacterium
AGGATTGTTTCAATCCCTAATAGGGATTATTATACGTTGCAACTAAGCCCAAGCTCAAGCCTGAGTTACCCAAGCTGGTTTCAATCCCTAATAGGGATTATTATACGTTGCAACATTTGGCGCTCACTTTCGGCTGAGGCATCACTAGCAGTTTCAATCCCTAATAGGGATTATTATACGTTGCAACTTACAGAGTTAAAGGCAATCAATTGAACAATTCATGTTTCAATCCCTAATAGGGATTATTATACGTTGCAACCAAACGGGTCAATATCCTCGCCAGTATATTCGATGTTTCAATCCCTAATAGGGATTATTATACGTTGCAACGCATATGGCAGTGCAGCGGGTAAACGCCGACAATCGAGTTTCAATCCCTAATAGGGATTATTATACGTTGCAACGTCTTGATCAGTCTTCTTGCTGAGCAAAGAAACCAGGTTTCAATCCCTAATAGGGATTATTATACGTTGCAACTTCGGCAGTGGACAGACAGCTTCGCCAAGTCTTCAAAGTTTCAATCCCTAATAGGGATTATTATACGTTGCAACATGTTGACATTGATGCTCTCGTCCCTGAAAATTTTGTTTCAATCCCTAATAGGGATTATTATACGTTGCAACCTGAAATAATACCCTGAAGACTAACACCAGAACGGACGTTTCAATCCCTAATAGGGATTATTATACGTTGCAACTATGTATCTCTCAACTCACTTGAGTACTGAAGAACTAACTGTTTCAATCCCTAATAGGGATTATTATACGTTGCAACACTAAGCCATTTCGCTTACGCTTAAATAAAATGCTTGTTTCAATCCCTAATAGGGATTATTATACGTTGCAACACAGACATCGTCTGCATCATCAACAGCCTGCTCATCAGGGTTTCAATCCCTAATAGGGATTATTATACGTTGCAACTATAACAAAAGATTAGAAGCAAGGCAACATTTTAATTGTTTCAATCCCTAATAGGGATTATTATACGTTGCAACGTAAAATCAGTTGATAAAACTGGGAGCGATCTCTTGGTTTCAATCCCTAATAGGGATTATTATACGTTGCAACCATCTATGTGGGCTTAGCACCAGGTCTTGTGCAGCGTTTCAATCCCTAATAGGGATTATTATACGTTGCAACGTCGACAAGAATTCAATTCTCATGCCTCTTTCTTGTTTCAATCCCTAATAGGGATTATTATACGTTGCAACCGCCGCATCTTGAAACCATCGATATATTTAGTTTTCAAAGTACGTTTGCGCGGAACTCCTCTAAGAGTATCATAACCACCTCCAAAGAACAACATCAAAACGCTGAAACCCTTGCTGTGTAAAGTGCGCGGCACTCTCAAAAACAAAAATAGCTGAAACCCACTCCCCCAGAGACTTTCAGCTATTTTCCAACAAACAGCCATTCTGTGACCTACCCTGTCGCGCAAAATCAAGTAATTACTCGTACAAATTTTCTCAACTTGTTACCTTTCTCTTCATCAACTTACTGAGTAACTCAAGCGAAGAAAATTGTCTCATCTCTGGGCATTTCTCCGCCGATGCGTTCTATCTTACCTTGACAGCAAGCACATAGGAAGTAAAAACGAATACTATCATTCTCGCTGTCAATCAACTTATTCAAGCGCGATCGCAACTTAGCATATTGAGTTTTAGTCAACTTACACTCAAAAATACTATACTGAACCCACTGTCCATAGGACTTGAGAATCTTATGAATCTTCGTGCGGCGTTTATCTTCAGAAATATCGTAGGAAACAATAACAAACATGACTAATTGCTAACTGCTAATTGTACGGCTTGCCTTTGCCGTTAGGCATCATCACTTCAAAATCAGTGGTGGATATTTGTCGGTTTCCTCCATAAGATATTTTGCTAACAATCTGGCTTGGATCTCAAAGGTTTCTTGGTAACTTTTTTTAAGTTTCAGTACTGGATGTTTGAATTTAGATAACTTTTTCTCTTGGTAGAGGCGGAGGAAAATTTTCAGCCCCTCCTTTGTTAAACTAACCGCATTGCTAACAGGTTCGGTGGTGAAATCATCACAACTGAGCTTTTTCTTATTTAAAATATTCAAAACCAAAGCATCTACAATTAAGGGACGAAACTCTTCCATAAGATCCAAAGCTAGGGAAGGACGGCCATATCTGAGGACATGAAGATAACCTAAATAAGGGTCAAAACCAGCAATATTAACCGCACTTTGAACATCGTGACGTAGTAGGGAGTAACCCAAACTGAGTAAGGAATTGACCTATCTGTAGGGGGGCGGCGACGACGGGCTGCAAAACTAAATTGAGAGTTGGCGATTAGTTGATTAAAGCAACCAAAATAAGCCGCACTGCCTGCCCCTTCCAAACCCCGGAGAGAGTCTATGTTGTTGGTATTGTCGATTGGTGCGATCGCTTGTTCGAGTTTAGTAATGCCCGGTTGTAAATCTAGTTGAGAAGAATCGCGACTACGCCGCAACAGTAAGTTACGATAATTTTTCAGCTTACCCCGTACAAACCCTTTAACAACGTGGATTGCTGCTGGCGAGTTTCCTGCTGCTGACCATTGGGCCTGTCGGACAAAAATATTTTTAGTCATTTCTGGTTGCAAACGCCCCATATACTTACCTGTCACCTTCAAAAAACTCAAAGGAATATGACGTTCCAACAATTCCATCACCACAGCCGGAGAAACTGTCGCCCTACCGAGAACAACAACCCCCTTAACGTTCAACAAAGGAACATCCAAAATCATCTTCTTTTCCACCTTAACAGTAAGACGTTCATCAACCTTGCCCACAAAGGCATCTTCATGTGTTATGTAAACAGTACTCATTTTCAGTTACCTATTACTTATTACCTATTACCTATTACTTCTTCTTTATACCTACCCACCTTCTTTGCTGCTTGGGGTAAGCAATTTTGCCGTAAACTACAACCTTTGCAGCGTTTTGTGTAAATTGCTGGGGGCATCTTGCCGCTTTGTAATAGTTTTTGTATAGCTTGGATAGTTGCGATCGCAGTTTCTTTTAATTGCTGATTAATCTCCACAGCTTGCCGTTGATGGGAATGGGCATAATAAACATAACCCGTTGTCACCTCCTCCCCCGTCATCTCCTCCAAACACAAAGCCTGCCCGCAAACCTGCAACTCATCATTATCCCACTCCCCCCGCTTACCCCGTTTGTACTCCACAGGATAAAGCTTACCATCACGAGATTCAATCAAATCCGATTTGCCAATTAGGCCATACTCCTCAGATTTAAGCCAAATCGCCCTCACCTGCCAATCATCCCCCCGCTTCTCACTGCCCAAAGTATGCACCCGATCATGCAAACTAGTTCCTTCAATAGTATATTGATTCTCCACAAACTCTCCCGCACAAAACATCCGCCAACAACGGTGAGGACAGAAAGCAAACTGATTAAGCGCTGCAAGAGGTATATATTCGTCATTCATAGTATTAGGGGTGTAAGGGCTGTAGGGTGCGAGTGTGTAAGGTTGTAGGGATGTAGGGTTGTAAAGAATTAGGGAGCAAAAACTACACTTAAACCTATTACTTATTACTTATTACTTATTACTTATTACTTATTACCCAACCTCACCCCCATCCCCATTCCCATAGTAGTTTTCCTGCCAATGCCGCAGTAGAGGGCAAAGTCTGCTAAAGCATTGATTTGCTTAATTTGCAAGGGTTCTAAATCCCCAAACAGACGGTAACTCACTTCTCCCACACAACCGATAAACTTACTGCGAGAATCAGCCACAATAGCAGTGTTGATGTTGAAGAAACTAGGGAAAATAGTTTCTAGGGGCAACTCAGGAAACTCCTGCCCACTGTACTTGTTCCAACGACTTTGCAAACTGTTAAACACTGACTCTGGAGCAGGTAAGGCAGTATCGTATTTGCCCCGACGAAAGGCTGTCGGAGTAGCGAAATTTAAGGTAATTTGTTTAGTGCGATCACACGCTTCCTCATAAAGCTGGCTGTAAGGACAAGCATTCGCCCAAGGTTGTTCCGGATGAGGAGTCCCCAACATACTAGTAATCTTAAGATCCGCCGCCCCCAAATGCCAAGGTTTTTCCGGGTTGATATGTAACCAAAGCTGGGTTAAGCGACTAAACATAGCCTCATCCAACAAAGATACTCGCCACCAACAATGAGTACCCGGAGGAATTGCTTTAGTATGTTGAGTTTGCAAGAGGTTGTTCTCCTTGGACTTCCTAGCAATTTGCAAAGGAGAAAGGGTAAAAGCTTTACCACTCTGAGATTCATGTAAATGCTGCCCCAATTCTGCATCTACAGAACTAACTAAGGTAAGAAACAAAGCGTGTAAATGTCTCCCAGTCAGGAATTTCGGGGAAATGGGAGAAAGGGGCAAAAGGTTAAGGACTAGGCTATAGGGCATGGTTCAATGAAAGGATAATTAATCAGCTTGAAAACGGTACTCCATCTGGGCAGGAATTTTTAACCCTTGCAATTCTTTAGGGGCATTTCGCCAGTAATAATATTCCCCTTCCATTTGCACATTGCGAATTAAACTTACCGGAGGCATATTAACTACATCGTAGCTAATTACTTGATGAGTAAACATTACATCCAAAGGGTTTAAGGGATGGGGAAAAGTAAAGCTACCTGTTTTCTTTTGTGGTGGTGGTAATTGTTTAACTTCTACCTTTGCTTTACTCATCCATTTTCCTAAACGTATCCAACGGGGTAGCTTTAGAGGCTTTTGAGAGATAATGAAAGTCTCAAATAAACTCTCCGGGGCAATTTCTTTCGCCCTACCAAAACTGGGAATATTCTTTTGAGTTTTCTGCATTTCGACATGGTAGTTATTGTTAGCATACTTCCAGGTATTGAGAATAGAACTGTAGGCAATTGTATAGGCAGGAGTCACATAAATTCTTTGCGTGTTAAGAGGGGTTAAATGTTCCTCATATTTAGGTACTTGTTCAGGACAAAAGTAACGGTAACTATCTTCTTCTACCACAGTAGTTGAGTAAGTTAAGCTGTCAACTAAACCTAAAGCATAACTAAGGGCATAGTTGTGTAAAATTGGTTCTGTTTCATAAAGTCTGCCAATTTCACGGGTGGCGAAATAGAGACTATCGTGTAACTCTAATTGCAAGCGATAGATTAGCGTCATGGTAGCTTGTTGTGAATGATTTTGATTTGGTGGGCAATGCCCACCTTACTAGTTATTTAGCTTTCACTTTAGATTTTGTTGTACTACTTTTACCTTTGCCCTTAATATGTTTTTCAGCGTAAACTTTAGCTTCAGTGTCAGCTTGTTGCAAAATTTGTACAATCCCTGTTTCTGTTTTTGTTAAAGCTTTTACTTCGTTTAACAAGGGAGTAAAGTTTTCCCCTAAGAAATCTTCATGAACAATAAATTCATCTTTCATTAATTCTTCCATCGCACTCTTAGCCGCAGTAATAACTTCATCTTCGTTTAAAGGATCAAGAGATTCAAGTTTATTTTCTGCTTGTAATTGGTCATAAATAGCTTGAGTCCAGCGTAAGTTACTAACAATTTCCCCATCAGCAAAGATGACACCGATTAATTCATTCCTAACTCTTCCTGTACGGGTGGTTTGTGCGCCATAATGACGAGTTCTGAGGATA
The DNA here is from genome assembly GCA_963793425.1 of uncultured cyanobacterium. Classification (GTDB taxonomy): domain Bacteria; phylum Cyanobacteriota; class Cyanobacteriia; order Cyanobacteriales; family CAWCAG01; genus CAWCAG01. Next base: position 5,630 of record CAWCAG010000009.1, read on the forward strand.
TTATTAAACACATACAAGAAACTCGCTTCAGTGGAGTCTTTTAAAGTAACAATACTAGGGAAAAAGACTTGGGGTTTAATATGATCTTGCTGATTAATTCTGCTGGTTACTTCCCCTGGTTTTGATTTATTTTCTCCTTTAGATGTCATAGTACCATTTTCAAAAGGGGCATTGAGGGTAAAAGTTTCGTGGGATTCGTCGAAAGCAGTAATAGAAAAGGCAGTATCAACCACAACTTTAGACTTTTCTGAACCAGAATCACCAATAGCAAAACCGTAGATAATACAGTCGGGATTGTCCATAGCAAAGCTAACATTATATTCACACTCTTCTGCGGTCATAAATTCATATTTTCGCAGCAATTCCCTACCAACTAAACGTTCTGGAGTAGATTGTTTACGTTTGAACATAGAAAGGCGACTAATTGTACTCTTTTCAGCAATACCTGCCCTAACTCTTGCTTTATTCAGTTCGCTATCAGTTTGAAACAAAGGATAGGATTCTGTAACTCTGACGGTGATAAAGTGAACATATTTACCCATTGGTTTGTAGGGTATTTCTGTGTGAAAGTTTTTAGAATTAACGGTTGTTAATAAAGCCATAATGAATCTCCTTGTAAATTGTAGAATGTAGGTTGGGTTGAACAACTGTGAAACCCAACATTTATCAAATATGTAGCAGACAATTTGAAGTAATTTTTATTCCTCTTCTTTAACCTGATTAGTTTTTGGAAAATTCTCTTTGTCATCTTCTAAGCGATAAAGAAACTCGCAAGTATCTTTAATCAGATTTAATTGCCGCCCTGCTAACCTAGCGCGATCGCTTGCGAAAGCTTTTTCAAAAACATCCACCACAAAGTAACGGGCAAAGTCTAAAACAGCTTGCCTTTCTTCTTCCCTATGCTTGAAAATCCAACGCCCTTCAGCAGTAGAAGAGTGAACCCGATCCATCAGTTTGAATACTTCTGCTGCTACGGCATTAACTAAGGTTTCTCCTTGGAAGATAGTAGACTCTGCTTTTAAGATGGTTTCGGCAGCAATATCTATCGGTTTTAAAACGGCGTTGGATTTCGGGTTATAACGCTTATTAGCGCGGTAAAACTTACGGTAAAGTTCGGTAAGTTTTTGGGGATGATTTAAACTTGATTGTGTTTGCAATTGCCACTCCTTTGATTCAAAATTGTAAATTGCATAAGGGTCAAAACAAGGGTAAAAATAGTAAGCATAGAGACGTATTTTAGAAATTCTCGCAGTTTCCACTTTTTGCCTCCGCACCCAACGATTTAAGTAACTAAAGATATATAAAGGACTAGTTTCTAAATCTTTAGCTAATTCGGTTAACTTGCCCCAGTTAGAGTCATAACCAGATTTGCCTTGTTTTGCATTAACATCAAGATGAATTGCATAGGCAGCAGTTAAAACATTGAGGGGGGCAGAGTAGTTTCTTAGCCCCTCTTGCCAACCTTCTAAGATGTAATCTAAGCGGAAGCGATCGCGCTTAGTTAAAACTCGGAAAGCTTGGGGGGCGCTATCAAGAAAAACTGTTTCTTCAAATTCCGCACCATCATTAAAAGGAGGGATAGGAGATTCGGAAACTACGGTTTTGACATCTAAAATCATCGGGAAAGCAAAGGCTAACCAACTAGGCATTACCCAAGATTCAGTGTCGGTAGCATCTTTACCCGGTGGTAAGGCCATAAAGTAGAAGGTAAGGGGTTGGTCTTCTGGGTAAGAAAGTTTGAAGGTACGGTCTTTTTTATATTTAGGATCATCTTTAGGTAAAGTTGTTTTCTGTTGTAGGTTTTCTTCGATTAAAAAGCTATCTACTCTTTGATAGTTATCCCGTGCAAAATCAGCCTCCATATGTTCGCTAATAAAGTGATTGCGGATAGTAGTATTGAAGCGAGTTTGGGCAATATCGCTATAAGCTTTTTGTAAAAACTTATTAGTTTCGGGGGTAAAGTAATAAGTGGGATAAAAGTAAAGATAACGATACTTTCCATCCTCAAAACGTTTACCTACTGCTTGGGTTTGATTCATTAAAATCTGTCGCAACATCATTTCTATCCCGGCAATACTGGAGATGTTACGTTTAGCATTTGAACCACCCAACATTTGCTTATTGGTATAAACTTGGGGGGTAAAAAGTACCGCAGATTCCATTTGTTCTTTTACGGTGTAGGGAGAATGGGAAAGCGAACAAATTAATTGTCTTCCTCGACCTGATTTTTTAGCCAGTTGATAGTTATTTAACTCTTCAAAAAATACCTCTACCCCATCAGTATTTATCTCTTTCTCTTCTGGCAACATTACTACCCGTTGTACCCAGAGGCGTAAATCATCCCAGCCATCATTTAATTGATAAGCAGAAAGCAAAGGGTTAATAATTTCAGCAAAATGTTCAATAAGTTTCTCACAAGTTTCCCTGACATCTTCAATGCCAGGATGGTGTTGCAGATACTTTGCTGCGAGGAAATACCATTCGTAGGGTACACCGCCAGTATTACCTTTTAACTTCAGTTCCTTCAAACTTTCATTAATACGCTGAATTTCCCGAATTTGGGGTAAATATGCTTCCAGTTGCCAAAATTTAGCCGCTTCTTGAACTAAATCAATCTCTGGCAGAGGGGGAAGTTGTTTATCTTTCTTCCTTACTTTCTCAATCTTCTTAGCCTGTTCCCCCCAAATCTTACGACTAGCTACATCCCCAAACTCAGCTATTTGATCAATGCGGATATCATCACCGAAGTTGAAGTCATAGTCAGCAGAGAGGACATCTTTTTGCTGAAACTTAACTAGATTGTCGCTACGACTCTGGGCAACGGAACTCTTACCAGGATTGAGGATGCGTAAGGTTGCCCTCAAGCCTACCTGCATCAATCCTACTGTATTAAAGAACTGTTCGTAATACTCAGCATATTTCATCCCCTTACCATCTCTACCAAACCCTGTCTGACTTGCCATTAACCTCTCAGCGCAAAGTTTTTTGATATTGGCAATGACTCTTTCTGGTAACTCTGCGGTATCGAGGGGAGGGGCTTGACGATGTGCCAAGTAGATTACCCCTGTGGGTAAGTAAAGTAGGGGTTCGTAGTAAGTGCAATCCTGGGTATTTAAACTAGTGTGTGCCTGCATTATGGCATTGTTGACAACGTTAGTTAATACTCCCCTATTTTCAGAAATGCTGTGGTAAGTAAACTTGAGTTGCCCATCACTCAAACTATGAAGAAGACTTTGCAAAGTAGAATGCTTTGCATCCTGGGGATGTTTAATCACCGAAGCAAGTAAATCAGCAAGGGTAGTTAAATCTGCTAGACAAGTTAAATTGCGATCGCGCAGTTTCGGTTGCAAGCCATATTCAGATAGGTTGAGGTTAGTATCGTTACGCTGTTGTGCATTATAAGCAATATAAAGTAAATCATCCCGGTAGTCATACCACTCTTCTTCTCCCTGTTGTAAATGGGTAGGAAGAATAAATTTATCAATTCCTAACTCTGTAACAACAACATCAAAAACCTCTCGATGTTCCTCTATAGATAGTTTACGAATATCTTGGTCAAAATCTTCCCTTACTTCCCTATATTTAGCAGGCATAAAAGGAAACAAGCGATAGTCAAATTTCTCAAAGTCATGGAGAATAAAACCCGCAATAACTAATCTTCTTTCCCTTTCTTTAACTACTCTTTTTGCCGTAGTATCTAAACTCTTGTAATCGTCTCTCAATTAAATTAGCGGGAAATAAACCATTGAGAAGATGAGTATTTAAAGATTGATCACCCGCATTATCTCGACGAACATTTTCTCTACCTCTGCGGCTATCTAAAGTGTCAAAAAATTTCCCTCCTTTAGCGGTGACACCAATAGCAACTCTTAGTAAATTAGGTAAGACAAACTCCGCAAAATCTACCATTACCTGATCATCTGGATTTTGGGAAGTAATTGCTTGTTTTAAAAGTTTGAGGGTAAGTAACTCCTGTTGTGGAGGAGAAACGGTACGTTCTGATGTTTGAAAGTAGTCTTCATCTTCATCGGGAGTTAACCAATCATCATCAATTTCCTCTTCTAAAGGTAATGATAACTGTTCTGTTTCTTCCGGAGATTGTTTCTTTTTCTTAGCCATGATTCACCAAATAAAAGGTAGTATTTCGTAGGGTGGGTTAGGCGGGTTAAAAATTATCCACACATCCTATCGATTTATGTCCGCCGTAACCCACCAATGTACAAATGTTATTCACTCATACTCCCCACTTTTGTAAATTGCGTTCTATTTTATTTCGTAAAGCTTGTCGATTTACTTGTATTTGTGTTTGAGTTTGAAGATATTCCTCTTTGAATTTCTCAAAGTTACCGTCCTCCTTTTCATAAATAACTTTGCCGTCACGAGCAATAAAATGAGCGATTAAATTTGAGCAACTATTTAAGTCAACTAAGTCAATTTCATTACTATTAAGGAGAAATATTTTTCCTAAAATTCCCGGTACTTCCCACCAACCAAAAGAAGTTTCTTTTAGAGATTCTTTACGCATCTCTTTGTCGTAGAGTACAGCAAAATCCCAATCGCTTTGTTTATGAGTATCACCTCTAGCCCGCGAACCAAAGAGGATGAGCATTTTTAGATAAGGAAGTTGATTTGTAAGTTGGTTTAACTGTTCAGAGGTTATGTGTAAACCAGATATTTCAGTAGATTTAATCATTTTCATTTCCCGAATAAGTTGCCTCGTAGGGTGGGTTAGGCGGATTAAAATATGTTTATCTTTCCGAGCAATTTATGTCCGCCGTAACCCACCACATTTAACATTAGTTACACTCTCAATAAAATAAACAGTATTATGGCTAATCATTTTGATTTGATATAAAAATATGAATTTAACTATTCCTGATCACTATGATTAAATTGTTCAAATACTTTAGTTAAACTTGCTTAATTTGATGGTGGGTTACGGCAATATGAAGTTTATTGTTTGGATACTAAAATTGTTTCTGTGCCTAACCCACCCTACGAAGTTTAATTATTTTCCCTCCAAATGTCGCGTAATTCTTTCAAAACTATCCACTGATTATCTTTTTTTACCTCAACATAATCCCAACCATTACATTGACTATTATTAATTTCGTTTGCTAAGGGGCTAGGTTTGTCAAATTCTTCTCCTTGATAAACGATGATTCCTCCAGGAGAAACCATCATACTATTGACATATTCGACTCCTTTGATTTCGGCATTCTTCCTCGTTAGTTTTACTCGAACAGGCATTCCTTGTTTAGTAAGCCCTGCATCAAATAACTGGGTTAACCTGACATGACAATTGCTTTTTTCTTGTCTAGGAAACTGATTGTCAAGGTCTATAGACAACTGCGTTGGTGCTTTTTTCAGATTTACTCCTCCAGGTTGCAAGCGTTTGGGAAGCCAGTTTAAAAATCCAGTACGCATGGGTTCTGGCATTTGGGCTATATCGTTATCAGTAAGATGAATATTCATTTGTATGAAGTTTATAGCTTTGACCTCCATATTATACCCTTTTTATTTAGACAACCTTGAGATGAAAAAATAGTGAAGATATTAAAAGGAAATAGATTATATTCGGTATTTACAATACATAACCACTTTAAAACTGGATGAAGGGTTCTATCTCTTACTTGCCAGTGCTGTCTAACCCTAATTTGACAAGGGAAAGACATCTGTGTTAGTCTCATCATGCTAAATATTTGTAATGCCTATTAGGTATTGAAAAATGTCCTTGTATATAGCAAATGTGATAAGAACTACTATTTCTGAACTTTTCACAAGACTTCAAAATCCCTATGAGGGATTGCAACTTTAACAAACCCATATTTCCTCCCCCCTACTTTTCAAACGATAAGCCAGAATATCTACTAACAAAGCTGACTGCCCGAAACAGATAGAATAGGGTGCTGTAGAATCATGAAGACTCGTATCATCGCAAATAGGATGAATCTGAAAGTGCATCGGTAACTGTAAACGCATCCTCACCTCTGCAACCGGGCGAGGTAACAGATAACAAACCAAACCTTCCAACTTCAAGCGTTGATTAAGCTTGCTAATCCAGTAATTATCTGGCTGCCAAACTTGCAAACCTAATAAAACCTGTACCTTCCAAGCATCAACAAGGGGTTTTAAATCCCCAGGATAAGTAAACTTCCAATTCAACCTCTCCTCACGATATTCGTGTAACTTGAGAAAAGCCAGACAGTAACTAAACCTCCCTTTAGCTATGGGTTCGTCCAAATCCTTAACAGTCTCTCCCAACTGACGCAGATATGCAGCCTTTGTCATGGGTTCAACTACCAAGTTACTCAAAATCCCCGGTAAACTGTATGTTTTAAAACGATCTGCTTCATTGTTTTCTGTTAAATCATAAATTCCACATTGCAAAGGACTCGAACCGCGAAAACTAGCTGCATCCTCTAAAATAGGATTGCCTTTCTTTTTACCAGAAAGTTGCAACCATTCCTTTTCCCAAGCTTTACTGCGGCCAAAAACTCGCTTTAAATTAGCATTAAATATCTTCTCACAAGCTGCCTTAAAAGCCTGCTGACTTCCAGCATATTGTTGCCTAATTGTGGGCGCACCTAATTGCCGACACAATACCATTGATTGCACAGCACCCCAACGGGAATAGTAATGGTGAAAATCATTAATTTTGCGATAATTCTCTTTAATTTGATTATGAAAAAAGATGCGATCGCATACTCCCCCACTTTCTAAAGGTGGCGAATCCACTAAAAATAACCTCCCTACTAAAAAGTTGGGTACTAAAGCATAGGCAGTAAACTCCTTAAACTCAATATCTCCATAACCACCATGTCTCCCCAAACGCCCTAAACGCTGAATAAAATTCCCTGCATCTGCTGCTTCAAAAATGAGGAAGTTAATTTTAAAATCAACACCAACATCAATAGTACTCGTACCAATCACTAAATCTGCACTTAGCGATCGCAACTTCTCCTTCTTCCCAGATAAGCCTGTATTCTCCCCCACAGTTAAGTTATAAGGTTGCAACAGTTTTCGTAACCAAGGGGTTAAACGTTTCACAGCAGCAATGGAGTTGAGAATAACTGCCCCTTTGCTACCGGGGGAAGTAAGGAAACGATTAACAATCAACTCACCATTCTCTTTAATCCAAACCTCCGAAGCCTTAGACTTAGATTCTAGGGAAATAAATTTTAAGTTAATTTCCCTTGTCACCAACCGCCATCCTGGTGTTGCTGCAAAGCGATATTTATCCTCTGCAACTGGATCAATTTCTCGACAACGAAATCCTGCATCCTGCAAACGCCCCACAAATTCTGGGCTAGGAGTAGCTGAAAGGAAAAGAAATTTCTTCTGGCGATTAGTGTAGCGAATCAACAACATTGTATTGATCACACTAGCAACCTGGGGGGCAGCAAAAACATGGAACTCATCAAAGATAAACAAATCAAAACGCTTGTCAATCTTATTCCACAGCCTATCTGGACTATCCCCAAACATGAGATACTTACTACGATGCAGGTAATGGAAAATGTCAGGATTAGCTAGTAAAATTTCTGAATTGCTGGTGCGAGATTCTAAAGCCGCCCTCTTTCTCAATCCCTCCTTGTCAGCATAGATTTCTAAATCTTCCCCACTAAGGCGGTTAACACGAGGATTATGTTTCGGTTGAAACTTCTTGATGTAATCATAAACTTGCTTTTCTTGATCCCTTGCTAACTCGTTTGTAGGATATAAAGCGATTCCATAAGATTCTCCTTGCAAAGTGTCCAGGTAAGCCGCTAAACTTTTCCCATCCCCTGTCATAGCTGTGTTGAAAACTACATCAATTTCGGGGTCACGAATTGCTTTTAAAGTTTCCAGTTGATGCCAAGAAAGCGTCCAACCTTTAGGTAACTTAATCCCTTCTGGTAACTCCGTTGCTGGGGCAGAATAAACTGGTTTTAAAGTAACTGTATACTCGGACATAACTTGATACTTAATTTTGTGTCCGTAACTTGTTGATATTTCCTATCATGCCACCGACAATAAAGATAATCAAGAAGTTTCCGTATAAAGTGTCCGTACAAATATGAGCCGTAAAGGTCAATCTATAACTCTATCAATATCGGAACATGACAAAGCCGAACTAGAAAGCTTAGCCTTAGAATTTGACATGAAGTGGGGTGAACGTCCCAACATCTCTAAATTAGTAGAAGCGATCGCCCGTCGCAAACTCCAAATTGCCCCTAATCACAACTGGGCAGCTAACCGTATCAACGCCTTAGAGAGAGCAAGAAATGCTTTAATAGATGCAGGCATGATTGAAGAGGCGATCACGATTGCTCACTTGCTCCTTGAACGCAGCGAAATTACCATACCCTTAAGAGATAGAATTCAACAATTTCTGGGTAATCCTCCTCCACCGTGGCGACTAGAATTAGATAAATACATCAAGCGTCAACAACCCTTCCAGCTTTTTTATCAAGATGCCACAGGCCGTCCCTGGAATTTTACAGTACGCTACGCGCAAATAGTTACCCATGAAGAAAGGCAATATTTAGACTGTTGGTGTGAAGAAACAGAAGGAAACTTAGATATAGAGCAACTCCAACACAACTGGAGTCTACGCATAGATCGTATTCCAGAAGCTGCCATTATGCCAATTAAGGGTCAATGGCAAGGAAAATTAGACAAGGTGCAAGTAGAAATACATTTTTTTGAACGGTTAGCCTTTGCTTATAAAGTTAAGGCAGAGGATGAGTTAAGTGAATGGCTGCCAGAACAACCGAGAGTAAAACGTGTATTGCGCTCAATTTCTAGTACCTATTGGTTCATCCGAGAAATATTCAAAAATTCTCCTGATGCAGCAATTATCTCTCCCCAATCAGTACGCGATCGCTTTATCAAACAGTTAACTTCTCTAAATAAAAAATACGGCTTGGAAAGTAAAGCAAAAGGTGATCAGTAGCAGAAACGATAATTTATGCCCCTGATAGTCAACTGCGTTACATTCCCTGGCCACACTCTTTGAGTCTTGTTGGAACCGCAGCCCATTTTTGTTGTTGGTAGTAATTAATCACAATTTCTTTTTGCACAGGAAAAGTTTCTCAAACCCTTTTGAGAAAATAACTACAGCTAGCTGGCACTATCTCCGCCAGGAAGGGGCTTTCGTTGCAAGCAGCTATACCACCACAAAGGGCGATCGCTACTATTTTCACCGTTAGACTGTTTGGTCGGGAGGATATCTTAGACCAATGGCCCGCCGTGGAAACGGAACTAATCAAGCAAATGGAGGGGGCTATAGCTGCTCAACAAAGCATTATTTATGATGCTACTAATTTTAAGCGATCGCTACGGCTAGAATTACTACTATTTTAATTGCTTCATCTGCTAGTGTTTTTGATACCGATAAGCAAAAGAGTCTAGAAGCTGGGTTTAACGATTTTCTCCCTAAACCAGTAAGCCAAGATGAGTTACTAGAGAAATTAGAGAAACATTTACCAATCGAATGGATTTATCAACAGCAAAACGAAACACAGCAAATTAGCGATCGCCTAGAAGCAGAAACAATGGCAGCTAACAACTCACTAGTGTTTCCTCCCCCAGAAAAAATATCTCAACTCTATGATTTAGCTAAGGGAGGTCTTATTAGTGATATTTTGGAGGAAGCAGAAAAGATAGCAACATCAGATGCGAAGTATACACTTTTTGTTGCAAAGTTAACTCAATTAGGGCAAGGTTTTAAGATCAAACAACTACAAGAATTCCTTAAGCAGGCTGTTGGTAATTGATAATTGATAATCAAGCTGATGTGCATTTAAACTGTGTATTACTAAACTAGGAAATAAGCCTTAAAACCCTCCCCCTATCCCCCTATCTCCCTATCCCCCTATCTCCCCATCAAACCTAATAAGTAAATTAAATGCCTGACAGCTTACTAGTGGCTGAACAGATTTTAGATAATTTTTCCCAATTTTTCTGTTTTGTTTAAGAGAACTTCAATAAATAAAATATCCTCACCAAGTATAAGATTTGAGCAACTAGCAACTAGCCATTAGCTTATCGCTTTTGGATAAGTCTTTTCTTAGTTCTCTGTTAGATTATTTATCATTTAACGAATCTATACCTTGCTCTTTAAGTTTTTCAAGCTGGTCTTTCATTGCTTTAACTTGTTCGGCTGGGTGTCCTTGCCAAATCGTAACTTCTCCTACAATTTTAAATGGTTGTGTCGAACGATAAGATTTAGTAGGATTACCTGGAAATTTTTTATCTGTCAAGTCTGGATCGTCTTCAAGTTCTCCTGTTGCTTCTACTAAATAAATTCTTTCCCGTCCTTCTCCAAGTGCAAGTTCAGCTCCCCAAATAGCAGCATCCAATGTTGCTGTCAAGAAGATGTATTTTGCATTTTTCTTTCGTCCAAAATTTGAATTGAAACCAACTTTAATTAAGTCGCCAACTTTCAAGTCAGCCTTCGTTCCGTGAAAATAGGCTTGAACGAAAGGTGTTGCACCTTGTCCGTTTGATTTCTTATCCTTTTTGTTTTGTTCCATTGGTCAAAAGTTAAAGTAGTCTGTTATTTTTTGATATGGCATTATATTTCTCTATCCCACTGCATATTTACTATCTGGGTTAAATACAAAATCAATAATTTGTCTTGATAGTTACTCTTCTAGTTTTATTCTTCGTGTTTCTTGCCAACTAAACTTCAAAAAACCAATGTCCACCCTTCCTGACGAGCCTGTTCACGGGTATAGGAAACACCATCAACTTTGATGCCATCGTTGTTGAGCAACGTGATAATCCCGCCTCGATTGCTCAATTGGACAGTTTGGGGTAAAACAACCTGCAAAGTGTCTCCTGGGGGGAGGGTGTTGCTAAGAGTAAATTTGTTCTTGTACCTATCTGCAAGACTCCAGCCCTCTAAATTGAGGGTTTGTGAGGTAGTATTAATTAGAGTAACTGTCTCTGCTTCTGGGGAAGGGCCAATTGGATTAACTAAAGCAGCAATGATGCGGACGCTTCTCTCTAGTTCCAAAGGTTCTAAGGGTTCTGAGGGTTCTAAGGGTTCTGGTGGACGGGTAGCCAAGCAATGACCAGCCTGGTCATCTGTATGCCAACATTGGGATTGAAACTTAAGAAAAATGGCTATCCACTCATTTTCTTGGGGAAAGTGTATCAACAATGCCCCATCTTGATAAACCCCATCATCTTTGCGGAAACGTTCGGAGTTGCCCTGATTCATGTGGATATCATGAATGCCATTACCTGGTATGAAGCCAAAAATCTTGTCTTTTTTAGACTCCGGCCCCCACCTTTCTCCAAAAGCATAAATAATCGCCTCTTCATCAGACATTGCCCGTCGTATATGCCTGTCAATTTTCTCGTTCAAGTCATTGTCTGGCCCTACAACATCAAAGGGGAGGGGTATCATTATCTCAGGATTCGGAATTAAGTTACTGCGAATAAAGTCCAGGGCCAATCCCCCCGGCTTAGTTTCCAATTCATGAAAACCGGCACTCAATTCAGAAAGTTCTTCAATAATTGGATACTGAAAATTTTCATCAATCCAATACTCCAGTTCCGAGGGAAAGAGTTTAGATTGGACATTAACAGCAATTCGATAGTCAGTGTCTTGGTCAACAACATGAATCTGATAGTGGGCATTGCTAGTCACAGCTAATCTTCTGTCAACTACCCACCCTTTTAAGACACCGTAATTTTTTAAAGGCATTTTGGCGATCGCTCCACATCTGCAAACAATGTTTAAGCTCAATATTAGGAAGCACTTTCTGACAAGTTTGTCGGTGAAAGGTTAGTTAATTTGCGTATCTAATGTCAAGACCTCTGTATGAAGATTTAATTATTTCGTACTTCCTACCATCTAGTATAAAGCTGAGGTTACTAGAATTAAGATTAAGAATAGTTGATTTTTTTTGAGGAAAATAGCAGAATTTCCCTTAAGGTTAATAGCTGCACCATTTTGCCATGATACCATCGGGCATCTCGGAGTCCATCTAAGCCGACTTTTTTGTCCCAAAATTGAATATAGGGGTTTTTGTTGGCTGTAGTTGAGAATGAGGCATGGGTTGCAAGGTGAATAATGCCAAAGCCCTTTTCACTACGTTGGTTGCGAAGGTTGCTTAAGGTGAAGTATTCATTGAGGAAAGATTCTCCGGGCCACATTTTGCCAGCAATGCTATTTAACTCTGTGGGGACAGCAGGTAAATCATCTAAATTGTGGTGGGCAAAGCTGTCGGCTCCCATAGCCAAAACCTCTGATTTATCTAGGGTTTCTAGTTCAGATTCCAGGGGACTAATCAACCAATGGTAAAGCTTTTGGGCTTGGGGTAAATAGGTGCTAGGATTGCTGATAGGTTTTGCTAAAGAGTTGCGGAATTTCTCTAATTCTATTTTTAGGGTTTGTTGATTTGCTTCTTTGACTACTGTGGTTAGGGGAGGCCCTTGGGGGCGTACTAAGGTGAGGTGCAAACCTTGTTTCGAGACAACTCCATAGACAATAACTGCTTTGTTGCCTTTAGAAGATTTGGCCCTCCTGTTGCCAAATGGGAGTAGGGATGTTTCCTTTACCTTGATAATCTCCACCAACAAAGACATTGCCACCACCGTTACTACCAGAAGCATCAACGTTAGTGTTAATTAAAGCAAGGCGATTCCCAAAAATTCCTACATCACCACCACCCCCCCCAGAATGAGAAACATTAATAGTACCCGTTGCGATCGCTTCTCCTCCCTGAGTACTTATATCGATACCAGAATCAGTTAATTGCACATCTCCATTACTATTAAAATTTAACCCCGTTTGCACCTTATTGATGACAGACTCTTCCAACAGTAACAAAGCTTCACTTTGCAAACCATATTCTAAATAAACATTAGCGATCGCGATGCCCTTACCCACATCATCCAATAATGCTTGCTGAATTTCGGCTTCTGCTGCACGAAGTTGCTGCACCGCTGCTTCATCAAGAAGTTTAATTAAAGGCGAGATGTAAAACGCCCCCGTATCTGCTGTTACAGTAATCAAATACTCCTTAGCAGATTGTAGGGATTGTTTTCCTGCATAAACTACTTGAGTCTGACTAACTTCAGTTTGCCAAACAACCTGCCCACCCTCCTCCACCGTAACTGTATAACTATTCGCCCTCGGCACTTCTTGCCAGCGTAAAGCCGTCTGATTCCAGGGTGATCTTTTGAGAAATAAGTACTTTCTCATTATTATACAGGATCAAAAGCTTCTATCTCTCCACTCTCAAAGTCAAAGCTAAATTGATCAGGGCTTCCTGCACCTTGCTTAAACTTAAAACCCTGGTAGTCAATCAAATCTTCCAGATCACCAGGAGAATTAGCAAGGTTGCTTTCCGGAATCTCAAAACCATAGTCACGATTCTGATTAATTATCCCACCAGAATCATCTTTTTGATCAGTTAGTTGTCAGTTAAATGATCACAATCATAAATCTTGGATTTTTGCTAACAACTCCCTGGCTTTATTCGCCCATTGCTGGTTATTTTGATTAGTGTATAGATCCCTAGCATACTCAATAACTTGTCTAGCTTCGTCATAACGTCCCTGACGAATAAAAATCAGCCCCGCAGCATAATAAGCGCCAGCATAACTAGGATTATTCTCTGTCACCTTACGGAAAGAATTAAGAGCCGCTTCTAAATTCTCTTCAGCAAAATAAATACCCCCTAAATTGTAGTGAGCATCAGCATAATTAGGATTGATTTGAATCGCTTTTTGCAAAGCATCCTTAGCTGCTTTAGTTTGCTTTTGCTGCAAATAAATTTGTCCTAAATAATAATATGGTTCTGGGGCATTATGGCTATACTGAGCAGCATTACGAAAAGAAGTAACTGCTGGCTCTATCTCTCCTAACTGGACTAACACTAAACCTAAATTATAATGAGCTAGTCCCATTTCTGGGTCTTGTTGCAAAGCTATAGTTAAATACTCCTTCGCTTGGGGAAAATTTTTTCCTTCTAATAACGCTGCCCCCAAATTAGCAAACGCTAAGGTAAAATCAGGATCAACTTTAATCGCTTCATAAAAAGCATTAGCTGCTGTTCGTAACTGACCTTTTTGTCGTAAAGCTAAACCTAAATTATAATGTGCTGCTGCTAACTTAGGATTCAAGCGGGTAGCTTCTTGAAAAGCGGCGATCGCACTATCCAATTGTCCTTGTTTAATTAAACTTAAACCCTCATTCAGCTTCTCCGCTGCGGCGGGGGTTGTGGGAGTTAACACTGGGGGTAAAGGATTTTGGGCGAGAACTCCCTGAGTTAGGTTTCCCCCTACAGAGAAGCAGAAAATCACCACAACAATCAAACCGAAAAACCGGCGGGGATTGTTGCAACAAATTCGGAAGAAAACGTTGCTTATATTCATTTAAATTAGCACTTATTTATGTTTAGTAAGCTTACTTAATTATTTAGGGTAGTTTGCCTTACAAGAGATTGCAATTTTGTTCTTGGTGGCATTGTTACAGGTTAACCTCACTGAATATAGGGATGCAGAAGAAGCAACTCATATTTTATCTCATCGCAACTTTTGTTCCTTATTTAGCCATCAATACACCATAATCATTTATTTTTAGGAGAACATGGCCATACTCATCATTTTTGAGGAAAGCCGTGGAGGTTTAAATTGAACCAAAAAGTCCTTGAAAACACCCGTAATGTTGCCATAGTTGGCCCTTATTCTAGCGGGAAAACCACTTTACTAGAAAGTTTGCTCTTCATCACCGGGGCAATCCCCCGCAAAGGTTCAATCAAAGAAGGCAACACCGTCGGAGACAATGCCACAGAAGCCAGGGAACACCACATGAGTGTGGAAGTCTCCGCCGCTAGTACAGATTATCAAAATATTAGTTTCACCTTTCTCGACTGTCCTGGTTCCATTGAATTTGCCCAAGAAACCTATAATACTTTAGTAGGAGCGGGAGCCGCCATTATAGTTTGCGAACCGATTGTTGACAAGGTTCTTACCCTCGCCCCTTTATGCAAATTCCTTGACGATTGGGAAATTCCTCACCTCGTCTTCATTAACAAAATGGATCGTGCCAATGACCATTTTATGGATGTTCTCCATGCCCTGAAAAAAGTTTCTAGTCGCCCCTTAGTACCGCAACAATACCCCATTCGCCCAAATAGGCAACTCCTGGGCTACATTGATTTAGTAAGTGAACAAGCTTATCATTATCATCAAGGAGATTCTCCCGATCCGGTTCCCCTTCCCGAAGCCCTCAAAGAGGAAGAAAAAGCGGCTAGGGAAGAAATGTTGGAAACTTTAGCTGACTTTGATGACCATCTTTTAGAAGAACTCCTCGAAGATATTGACCCACCCCAAGAAGAAATTCTCCGTGACCTCAAACAAGATTTAAGTGCAGACTTAATTGTTCCTGTCTTCTTTGGCATTGCCGAAACCGATTTCGGCTTGCGCCCTTTACTGGATGCCTTAGTTAAAGAAGCCCCTGCACCAAGTATAACCGCAGAACGTCGCGGCTTCACCCCCAGCAACGACGGCAAACCAAAACTACAAGTACTCAAAACCTACTATACTCCCCAAGGAGGCAAACTTTCCTTAGTCCGTATCTGGCAAGGCAACTTAACTGAAGGCGCAATCCTTAATAGTGTCCGGGCTGGGGGAATGTATCGCTTAACGGGGCAGCAACAACAATCCTTAACTCAAGCTTCTGTGGGGGAAATTATTGCCATTTCCCGTTTAGAAGGTATCAACACTGGAGACACCCTCACCACCGATGAAGTCTTACAACCAGAGGATGAACTCCCCAAAGCAGAAGCAATTGCCCCCGTATATGCCCTTGCCGTTACCCCAGAAAAACGTAAAGATGAAGTTAAACTCAGCAGTGCCATTAGCAAGCTTTTAGAAGAAGATCCTTCCTTAACCTGGGAACAGCAAGTCGATACTAATGAAGTTATTCTTTGGGGTCAAGGAGAAATTCACCTGCGGGTTTCCTTAGATCGTTTGCGACGCAAGTATAACCTGCCCATGAACACCCACTTGCCGCAAATTCCTTATAAAGAAACCATCAGTCAAGCTACCAGTTCCCACGGTCGCTATAAGCATCAAAGCGGTGGTCATGGGGCTTTCGGAGATGTCTATTTAGATATTCGTCCTTTAGGGCGAGGAGAAGGTTTCAATTTTCAGCAAACCATTGTTGGCGGGGCTGTCCCAAAACAATATATTTCTGGGGTTGAAACCGGGGTTAAGGAATATCTCAACCATGGCCCCTTGGGTTTCCCGGTGGTAGATGTTAGTGTCACCTTAACCGACGGTTCCCACCACTCTGTTGATAGTTCTGAACAAGCTTTTAAACAAGCGGCACGCATTGCCATGACCGAAGGAATGCCTAGTTGTAAGCCGATTTTACTTGAACCTATCCTTGCCATTGTAGTCTCTGCCCCCTCTGAGTTCACCTCCAAAGCCTTGCAACTAGTCACAGGCCGCCGGGGACAAATTCTCGGTTACGAACCCTTAAGAAACTGGCAAGGATGGGACCAGATAGCAGCCCATTTACCCCAAGCAGAAATGCAAAATTTTATTATTGAATTGCGATCGCTAACTATGGGAGTCGGCTTTTTCAATTGGCAGTATGACTATCTCCAAGAAGTACCAGGTAAATTAACTGAGAGTGTTTTGAGTAAGGGTGTGGGGGTGTAGGGTAAGTAATAAGTAATAAGTAATAAGTAATAAGTTTTGCATTGACTTTTACCTATTACCTATTACCTGTTACCTATACGTTTAGTTAGTAGCAACCAACTCTTTTGTTTTGACTAATTGTTCCCGGAAGAACTCTTCTAGAGGATCTATATGCACATCCTCAAACCACTCACTCGCTATATCTTCAATAACATGGTGTTCTGCCACTAGTTCATCGCCGCAATAGCGTCTGACAATGGGATGAATGCCAGAACTGAGGGCAGCTTGATTAGCATCATCTTTGTGGATACGATCAACAGCAAAGGGATCAGGACTTTCGTTGATGATATCCAAACCAAACTCTAGGGTAATCACATAATAGTGGTCATGCTTACCTAAATCACTATCATGAACATAATCAATAGGTAAGTCTTCATGATATTGTGCCTCTTGCCCTTCCCCAGGTACAATCACTGTGTCACAGAGAAACCCAGTTTGTTGCCACAGTGCCGAAGTTATGTTCACTCTGTCGAGAATTGCTTTGGTTAAGCTTTCTGGGGTGGTAGCTACGGGTTGGTAAGGTAAGGGCTGATTGTAATACTTACTTTCTAGAATCTTGTGCAGGGCTTTAATGTTGTAGCGGAAGCCATGAATAAAGCCGGATTGCTTCTTCTTGTAATCCCGCATATGCATCAGCACCCCAATGAAGTACAAATCCTTAACATTGGTGGATTCCCAATCACTAGTTTGTGCTGGAAAACGGTCATTATAAGCTAGTTCAGGCTTGCAAGACTCTTCAAAAAGAGAATCATCAAAGCTGAACCCGGCACATAAAATAACCCGATCATAAACTAAGTCTTCAATCTCTCCATTCGCATGGGTATAATCGAAAGTAACCACATACTTACCATCGTCTTGAGGCTTAATTTCCAGAACTTTGGCATCGAGAACCACATTTTGAGACTTGAGTTGATAGGTGTCGAGGAAGTTGTTGTTGACAGCCCGTAAATGGCCAACATACTTGGTTTTCCAAGCCATGGAAACGGGATTAGGGCTGACAATGTGGGTTAAAGCTGTGGTTCCCATTAAATGTTCCGCAGTCTCAAATCCTGAGTTTCCTTTACCAATAATCAGTACTTTCTCATTGGCGAAATCTTCTGGATCTAGGGAGACATCGGTATAGTTTTCGGCAAACTCAATACCGGGAACATCAGGGACATAAGGCTTAGCAAAACCAGTAGCCACAATCAAATGCTGGCAGGAATAGACATTGCCGTTGCTGTCAATAACCAAAAAGCCATCATTTTTCGCAATCCTAACTACCTCAACACCATATTTAATCTTGAGTTGGTAATAGTTGGCAAAATCATCAAGGTATTTGAGGAGATCCTTGGCATCAGGTAAATAGCTGCGGCTGTAGTTTTTGAACAGCAAATCAGGATTATCGCTTAGTAGAGAATTCCAATCCCAACGTAGGTTGATTTCCGGATCGTCATAACCAGTATGTACTTTGTTGATGGAGATTAAAGTTCTATGGCGGGGAAGGGCTTTGAAGGTATGGCCAGGATTTTCTCCTGCTTCAAGAATTAAATAATCTCGGTTAGTTTTTTCCAAGAAATAGCCAAGTTGCAGCCCGGCAGGACCAGCACCGACAATGAGGTAATCCAGTTGTTTAAGCATAGATGTTAAATGTTGTAGTAGGCTCTGATGAATGGGAGATGTTCGTTCTACTCAATAAACCTTTTCTCGCCGACAGAAATTAGCAAACCGTTGCTAATTTCTGCCAGATCACAGATTGTTACCTGAATATCTTGAGTTTGGGGTCATAACGAGAAAATTTATTTGAGTTACGGAGCAGTTTAAAAGGTCTATGTTTGCGTAATGTTTGCCTAAACGTTTGCGAGACGTATATTTTAATGTTTGTTTTCTTCGAAGCTAAAACAAAAAAAACCACCGAAGAGTGTGCTTACTCTTTGCTGGGCTTTAGTTTGAGGGGCAGAAATTTACTCCCCTCAAAAATTAATTCGCAAAAAAAAGTTTAAGAAAGACAGGGCAATGACGAAACCTGACTTTTTTTGGCGAAGGCTAATAATTCTTGGGTTAACTCAGTGAAAATAGCAAAAACCCTTGCCACCAGTTCAAAGGCTTTGGTTGTGTTTTGTACCGATAGCTGAATAGTCTCTAAAACGGTTTCTATGTTCTCTACACCCGTTAAATGTCCTGTCTCAAAACTCAAGTGAAAACGTCCGAAGTAGCGATATTCTTGTTGAGTAATCTCTTGTAGTTCTTGAGCAACAGCCGCAGTATTACTAAACATGACAACCCCCGCTGCTTCAATGGCTTCGCTAACTGCTAGCTTGAGGTTAATATCTAGTTTTTCTGCTTTAAAGATACACTGTTCCAGTAAATGAGAAACACGACGGGCAGCTTTAGTTTCTTCTCCCCAAAGAAAAGTCAAGGTTGCGTTGAAATCTTGCTTTTGATTGAAGCCGAGTTTCTCTAAATCTTCTAGAAACCAACGCCAGTGGCGTTCATCTTCATAGGTGTGGTTGTTGATCAGTTGCTGAATGGGATTTTGGTTAGCTTCCTGGCGTAAGACATACTTGTTGAAATCGCTGAAATCCATAATAAAAGGGGCTACACAAGGGGCAAAAGCTAATCTTTTTTGGGGGCTAATACTTTTGTCTTGCAGGTATATCATCAGGGGTAGCTGCCTAAATTCTTGTTGCTTTTGGTCAATAAAAGCAAGAACTTCTTTCATAATTGATTCTCCTGGTGTAGGTTGACTTTGAGGTTAAGTTCTTTAGCATTTGCACCCATATTAAACTTAACCAGAAAGGTTGCAGTCTTTACCTATTCAGAGTTCCCGAAAAGTAGCAGCAATCTCTGATCTGAAGGTGAGATTGCTGCGGAAAAGTAAGGTTTAGTTGAGATGAGAGGATAGAGATTTTTGGTTGTTTTTCGCAAAAGCTAGTAACTCGTGAGTTAATTCTGCGAAGATATCAAAAACCCTCTCCACCAGTTCAAAAGCTTTGATTCTACTCTGGGGTGATAACTGAATTTTCTCTAAAACAGTTTCTACGTTATCTGTACCAGTTAAGTGTCCTGTTTCTAAATCTAAGTGAAAACGTCCGAAGTAACGGTAGTCTTTTTGGGTGATTTTTTGTAGTTCTTGGGCCACAGCGGTGGTGTTGCCGAACATAACTACCCCAGTTGCTTCAATCGCTTCGCTAACAACGATCCTCAAGTTGGGATCAGCTTGTTCTGCTTCTAGTAAACATTGTTCTAGTTGCTGACAAACATGACGGGAAACCGTGGTGTCTTTTCCCCAGAGAAACTTCAAAATATCACTCATTTTTTCTTCCCCATCAAAGCCTAGTTTTTCTAAGTCTTCAATAAACCAATACCAGTGGCGTTCATCTTCATGGGTATGCTTATTGATCAGTTTTTGGGCAGGAACTGAAGAAGATTCTTGGCGTAATACATACTTGTTGAAATGCCTGAATTCCATGGCAAAAGGAGCAATACAAGGAGCAAAAGCTAGCCTCTTTTGGGGACTAATACTTTGGTCTTGTAAGTAAGCCATTAAGGGTAACTGGCTGAATTCTTCTTTCTTCTGTTCAATAAAGCTAAGGACATCTTTCATGGAAACTTTACACCCTAATTTCGCGGATTTTTAAATCAATTCTTAGTATAGCGGGGGAAAAAAAATCGGCAAGGGGGAGGGGGAAGAACTAAGATTGTCTTTAAAGCCCAAACAAACTTTTAAACCTTTTACGTACCCAACTAACAGGATTGTTTTCATCTTCTCCTGGCGTACCTAATTCTTTTAATTGAACTTGCCGCTGGCTCAATTCTTCTTGATGTTTCTCTAGTTCTTTAACAACTACCTCTAATAAATCTGGGTGTTGATGCAGCAACTTTTTAAAGGATTTATGGTTAATCACAAATAAAATTGTCTCTTCTTTTGCTCTCACAGAAGCGGTACGAGGAACCCCTAACATCAAAGCTAACTCTCCTAAAAAATCACCAGCACAAAGAGTGGTAAGATGTTTAGCTATTTTTTCTACGAATACTTCTACTGAACCAGAAAGAACAATATAAAAAGCATCTCCTGCATCTCCTTCTTGAAATAGTAAATGCTGAGCAGATAAGCGTTTACGATAGCCGACTTCAATCAGTTTTCGTAACTCTAAATCAGTAAAGTTCTGAAAATATTTTACCTGACGTAGCAACTCTTTGAGGGGAAGGGGGGAATTTTGAGATTTGCCGACAGGAGACGGTGCTAAAGTGACTTCTCGACTCTCTTTTTGCTGGGTTTGTAAAGAAGTTAATACCTCTGGATTGCGTAGCCATAAATCTCTCTGAGGAAAAGGAACTGTAATTCCTGAAGCACGAAGATTATACTCAATAATGAAATTTAAGGAGCTTCTGATTTCTGGTTCTTGATCAATTCTATCAACCCAGACACGAAGCTCAAAGTTAAGGGAATTGTCACCAAAATTTTGAAAAATTACTTTAGTTGCTGGTTCAGCTAAAATCCGAGGTTCCATATAAGCTGAATTAAGTAAAATTTCGGTGACTATAACTGGGTCGCTATCGTAAGCTACTCCCACTGGAATATCAATGCGACCAATATAGCTTTCATAACTCCAATTAATAATCTTGCTTTCAACTAAAGTGCTATTAGGAACTAAAACATCTCCTCCTTCTCTAGTACGAATAATTGTTGAACGCAAGGATATTGCTTTGATGTAACCTGATAAGCCATCAAATTCGACAAAATCTCCTACCTTCAAACTTCTTTCAAAAAGCAAGGTTAAACCACTCACAAAGTCTTTGGTAAGATCCTGCAATCCAAAACCAATTCCTACTCCTAAACCTCCTGCTATAACAGCAAGGGAAGCAAGATTAAAGCCGGTGGTTTGTAAGACTGTAATCAAGCCAATTGTACCTAAGCTATAACTGATTATGGTTGATAAAGCTTCTCTATTTCCTTCGTCAATACCTAGTTTGAGTAATAACCTATTTCTCAGAAATCTCTTGACAATACGAATTAAGAAAAGTACAACTAATGAAGAGAATATTAATTGGAAGATTGAACTTAAAGAAATGTAAGTATCGCCGACTTTGAGGATGTTGCTGTTAAAGATATGTAGAGACTGTCTAAGAAAACTTTCAAGTAGCTGCTGCATCAAATAAAAATAAATTTATTTTATTATTTCACTTTCGCGAACAATTCTGTTGTATAATTACTGTATCATAATGGGAATATCAACTCTCAAATTTTGTCGCCACCACTTCCATCATGAAAGTAACTACTTACAGTTAACATATTACCATAAAACTGGTCTTAAATAATTGAAAAAACCACCTAATGTATAATCATTTGATTAAGGAAGATTTATAAAGCTCATTCAACTTACTTGCTACTTCCGGTGGCACAGAAGTAAAGGCAATATAAAAGCTATCCGATGAGCTAACCTTGTCAAGAACTTTAGCATAAATATCTTCTTTTTCTTCTTCCAGACTAACATCAAGCAAATTCAGCTTAACATTAGAAAGCAAAGAAGGAATATGTTCTTTTTGATTAGTTTGAGAAACAATCTTAGCGCTTTTTTGAGATAATTCTCTAACCTCACCTTGAAAAACGTTCTCTCCTAAGTGCTTACCTTCCAAAATTGTATACTCAACAGGCAGAGAATTAGGAAGTTTCAAAAAGGTTTCTTCTTGTTGAGCTAACACAAGATTGTAGGGTTTACCTATGCCCATAATCTCATAAATATTAATCGGCCGTTTCACTCCCTTTGGTTGGACTTGTTTCTGCTGATTAATCTTAATTTCTGTAGCATTAGCCTCATTTAAAGTTGATTGAGAAACGAGAATTTGCCCACCAATGGTATAGGATTCAATGCGATAGGTTAAATTCACTTGGTTTCCTACCACCCCATATTTAGTTCGTCTTTCTGAGCCAATATTACCAACAACAACTTCCCCGGTATTAATGCCAATACCCATTTCCAAAGAACGCAAACCCCACTCCTGCATTTTATGATTAATAGGAGTCATCGCTAACTGCATATCAACAGCACAGGCGATCGCCCTGGTCGCATCATCAACCCTTGCTGTTGGTGCGCCAAACAGAACTAAAATACCATCCCCCATAAACTCATCAATCGTACCTTGATACTTGGTGATAATATCGGCCATAACACCAAGATAGAAATTGAGAATCTTCACCACTTCTTCTGGAGGTAATCTTTCTGAGGTGGAAGTAAACCCCCGTAAATCTGAGGTGAGGATCGTAATTTTGCGCCTCTCTCCCCCCATTTTTAAGCCTTCAGGACTTTCAAGTAAGCTAGCAACTACTTCATTATTAAGATAGCGTCCGAAGGTTTGACGAATTGCTCCGGCAGTATAGGCAATATAGCCTGTAATAAAGGCCGCAGAGGTGATTAAAGCAACGAAAGGTGGTACAAGCGGAATCCACCAACCTAATAAAAAAGCACCATAGCTACTACCAACCAAAATTAATGCAGCAACAACATGAGTACTTAAAGAGAAAAAAACAATCTTACCCACAGAACGCAATTGCCAAGTTAAGTACGCCCCAACCAAAGCCCAAAAACCAATCCAGAATAACTCTAAGGGTTCTGCCCAAGTTTTAATTAAAGGGCGATCTTCAAGGACGCTACCAATAATTTGACTAGCCAAATGAGCATGAACTTCTACCCCAGCCATAGACTCAGGAAAATCTAGTAAACTACTACTATAAGGGGTAAAAAAAGAATCCTTAGAACTTTCTCCTACCGCACCAATGAGAATCAAGCGATCGCGGCCCCAATCAGAAGGTACTCGCTCAGCTAAGACATCCCGAAGAGAAACAGTCTCAAAGTACTTATTACCACCGCGATAGTTCAACATCACCTGATACCCCCCATCATCGGCTCTAACGTAACCGCCATAATTACTAGTAAAGGGGAGTAAAACTGTTTCTTTCAACTTCAACAAATCACCTTCAGGAGTTTCCACTATCTCCAAAGAAATCCCTTCTTGCTCAAGATAAAGTGCTGCTAAATAGAAACCAAAACTAGGAATTGAGTTACCTTCGCGATCGCTAAGATAAATCAGGGTGCGACGCACTCGCCCATCACTATCTAAAATTAAATCATTAGCCCCCACCTGTTCCTTCTCTTTCAAAATCGGCGGGGGAGCAACTGCCTCTAAACCTTGATCGCCAATAACCTTTTCTATACCAATAATATTATCAAAATTAGCAAAAACCTCCGCAAGCTCTTCTTCTCCTTCTCCCACAGGAATATCTCGATAAATATCTAAACCAATCGCCCTAGGTTGCATTGCTTGCAACTTTTGTAGCAATTCAGCATAAATAGAATCAGGAAGAATTGCTTTATTAAATTCTTGAATATCAGCCTCATCAATACCCACAATGACAATGCTATTATCTCTTGCTTCTGGAGGGCGCACACGCATATACAAATCAAAAAAGCCCCACTCTAAACCTTGTAACAAGCCGATGTAGCGTATCAAAATAACTAAAAGGGCCACAGAAGGAGCAACAATCCACACCCCTCTTGCTCGCCACAATAGCTTTCTGAGGCTAGTCCATGTTGTCATATCAGATCGGTGTTTAGGGGCATGACTTATCTGTTAGCAGGGGGCTGGGGAGATGGGGAGCTAGGGGGCTAGAGAGCTGGGGAGCTAGGGAGATGGGAGCAGGCTACAACTAACGCACCCTACTGGCATGACACAGCTAAAGTAGTGCAATAGATTATCACTTAGAAACATGAATAAAAACAGTATGACTCTTTTTCTAAAGCATCATTTTAGGCGTGTCACGCCACTACGCGAACACTAATGGCTGCTAATCGGCATCATAACTGATAACTGTTTACTGTTTGCTGATTAGTTTTCTGTTGCTATGCTTTCTTCTGTCACTTCTTCAATTTCTACCACAGGAAACTCGGACAAATCTGCTAATTCAACAGAAGTAAGAAACTCTCGCCATTTTTGGGGATATTCTTCTCGCAGAGACAAAATACTTAACAAAGTTTCATTCCAGGCCCTGGCATTAGCATAGAATTCCACCTTTTTAAAAGACTCTTCTCGTTCAACTTCTAGAGATTCAGCTAATTCTTGACGTTCCAATAATCCTCTCACCACTTCATCTTTACTCCTATCTTGGAAATCACAAACCAGTGCCAAAGACCAAGAATAATTAGTTCCTTTTTTCAACTCTAACTCTTCAGGGAGTTCAAGCTTGACAATATTCTCTCCTTCGGGAAGTTCAAAGGTGGCAAAGTAAACTTCTTGACTCACATCCTGGTTAACAATCACAAACTCTGCTTCTTCAGCTGTAGTTTCTGGGACAAACCAGAACATATTAGGATTAGGAGCAATAGTTGTACCAACATTATTCTTGGGCATCAATACCGTAAGACGTGGCTTACTCGTATCAACGCAAAGCCCCCCAGAAGGTACACCAGAGCGTCTTCCTGCCCCTGCTGTACGATTAGGGCTACCTCGCCTCTCATCCCCAGAGGGGAATTTGAGAGCAATTTCTCCTGTAGATGTAGTTTGAGATAAATTTGAGGATAATATACTAGCAGCAACACTAGAAACAGGTGCAAAGCAGCCAAGTATAATTCCCAAGAAAAGTATTGATTGGCGAAGATTCATAAGAGACTTTACTCCTTAAAATAGCTGAAGAATTATAAGTTAAATATTGGTAGGTATGCACTTGGTTTAAATATAGTAACTTCAAGGTTACAGCTTGGTAGTATTGATGCTAATTCTCGGTACAATTCGTAATTTTTATTTGATTAAGGTTTAGATACACCGCGCAACAAAACATTTCCGGATCTATCAACCAGCAATAAAGATTAGTTTGAAGATTATTAATTGTTGTTTGTTGTGATAGTTTCTTCAATAACTTCTTCAATTTCTACCACAGGAAAATTAGCTAAATGTGCTAATTCCACAGAAGCGAGAAACTCTCGCCATTGTTGAGGGTATTCTTCCCGAAGAGATAAAATGCCGAGCAAAGCTTCATTCCAAGCCTTAGCTTTAGCATAAATTTCTACTTTTTCTAAAGAATCTTCTGCTTGTTCCTTCAGTTGTATTTCTAGGGATTCATCTAATTCTTGACGTTTTAAATATCCATGTATAGCTGCATCTTTCCCCCCTTCTTCAGTACAATATATTTCCAGAAGCCAAATATATTCAGTTCCTGGCTTTAACTCTAACTCTTTGGGCAGTTTAAATTTAACGATACTTGGGCCATCAGGAAGCTCAAAAGCAGCCTCATAAAGGTCTTCAGGAGACTCCTCATCAAAGATATACAGTTTCCCTCTTTGAGCTTGATGTTCTGGAAGAAACCAAACTATAGTTGGATTAGAAGTAATGGTTGTGCCAATATTATCTTTAGGCATCAATCCAGTCGTCTCAAGCCCGTTTTTCTTAAAGTTACTTGTTAAGGGAATACATTTATCAGGACATCTTGTCCGGGGGGATGTACGTCTTTGTCTTACGGTATTTTGTTCTCTATCACTAGAAGGAAATTCTAGACTAATTTCTTGTTTGGTTGTAGTTTGAGATAAATTTGAGGATGCTACAGTAGCATCAGCAGATATAGTAGATGCAAACCCGCCAAACATAATTCCTAGAAAAAGTATTGATTGGCGAAGGTTCATAATAGAGTTGACTCCTTAAAGTGGTGCAAAAGAAATAAGTTAAACAGTTACAGTGGCAATTCTGTAGCACAATTTGTATCTCGAATAATAGTTTACTTGCACTAATTAACAAAATAGTTCCGAAATGACAAAACTTCGCTCTTTAATTATTGCCCTTGGGATCGCTTTATTTATGGTAGGGGCTTTTTTTGCTAATCAAGCAGACATGGCAGCTATGCAAAGCAATTCTTCTGCTGCCGGTTTAACAGGGATGGAGAAATTGGCACAAAATTCAGTTCCCTATCAAAAAGCCTTAAACGACGGTAAACCAACCCTATTGGAGTTTTATGCAGATTGGTGTACCACTTGCCAAGCTATGGCTCCTTTAATTAGTGATTTTCATCATCGCTACGGTGAAGAGATTGATTTTGTCACGATTAACATTGATGACCCCCAATGGCGAGGTTTAATTAAGGAATATCGTGTTACGGGTGTACCTCAATTTGAGTTTCTTGATTCTCAAAAAGAAGTAACCAGAACACTTGTGGGTAGGGTTCCTGAGATGATTTTTAATGAGCAGCTATTAAGAATAATAGGAAGAGAAACTAATAAATCTTAACTATGAAAAGGTATTACTATTAAAGGGAACAAACTTACAATGATCCCAGCACAAATCCAGAAGTTGAATCCAGAAGGTAACTCTGAATTATTAATTAAGGCATCAATTCTTTCTTGTAAGCGATTTTTAGGAACTGGAGTACTAAAAGCAGCACTAAAGTTTTTTGACACCATTAAAGGGGAACTTATCACCGTTAATAGGGCTTCTGCCAATATTAAAGGATCTACTTTTTGGGCTGCCCAACTATCGGCACGAATTTCTCGTAAGGTGAGGATTTCTTGCCATAATGCTTCTGTATTAGGTAACCAAAAAGTGATTTTACGTAGCCATCCTAACCAGAAAAACCAAAAGGTATCTCGATAAAATAAATGAGCTTGTTCGTGGGTTAAAACAGCTTCTAAATGCTCTGGTGACAGAGATGCGATGAATCCTTTGCTCACCACTAATTGAGGCTGCCAAAAGCCAATTTGAGCGCAAAAAAGTAGAGGATTGTCAAGGAGTCGAACGGAGAATCCTGCTAATTGTTGGGTCGGATAATTATTAATTTCTCGCCTAAATTGACCTGCTTCTGTAGCTAATTTGACTGCGACTATAACGGCTAACAGCAGCCAACAGATGGTTATTAAGTAGCTAAACCAATCGGTGCTGAGTCCGATCATTTCCCCTTGAGGCCCCATAAAAAGTATGGCGATGCCACTCATCAAAATTAAGAGGGGAGGTAAGAGAAAAAGTAGTAATGCTTGTTGCCAACGGGCTATCCAACTTCCTGCAACGGGAAACCAACTTAGTCTCAATAAATAAGCTAAACTTACTACCCCAAGGATCATAATTAAGTGCATTTATCCTTTCCCCCATCTCCTTAAATTTCTACTTCTACTGGTGTGACCCAGCTAAGATTCTGTGTTAGGGCGGGTTTATTGGATTTAATGTCAATCTCACGATTTGACTCAAAAACCGCCCCTACTCTCCGTCACTTTCCCGAACCTGGCGGGCTTTTTGAATGCGCTGGGCAATAGCAGCAATCTGTTCTACGCTAGCTTTATCCAGGCTATCAGCAAAGGCAGCCACCACATCAGGGTTGCCTACCTCTAAGAAGCGATTAAGTTGGTCATGGGCTTGAATTACTTCAGCTTCTTGGCGAGAGATGCGGGGTTGCCAACAAAAAGCTCTTTCTTCTCGGTCACAAGCTAACCAACCTTTTTCAGTGAGACGACGCAATACTGTCGTAACCGAAGTATAAGCTAATTCTCGATTAGGATCTTCTAAGATGCGATCGCGGACTTCTTTAACACTAGCGGATTTTAATTCCCAAACGATTTCTAAAACTTCTCTTTCTAAAGGCCCAAGAGAGATTTTTTTGGGGCGATAATCAGGCAAAGGACTCATAAAATTACAAATGGTAAATGTTTAATGATAAATGTTTAATGTTGATTACCAAAACCCTCGCTTACCGCTGGGTAAAACAGTATTCCAGTTAGTTTTAGCTTGGGATAATTGTTCTTCGGTTACTTTCGCATTACTAAGGTCTGCCCCTGATAAATTTGCTCCTTTTAAGTTAGCGTTACTAAGATGGGCATTACTAAGATCAGCCCCCCGTAAGTCCGCATTTCCTAAATTGGCATAATTGAAGTAAGCCCGACATAAAATAGCATCTTTTAAAATCGCGTTAGTTAAGTTAGCCTTACCAAAATTAGTATTAGCTAAATCAGCCCCCTGTAGATTAGCCCTGGTTAACCGAGATTCATTAAAGTGGCTATCACAAAGACTTGTTTGTTGTAAGTCTATGCCGCTTAAATTTTGGCTGGTAAAATCCCTTCTACCTTTTTTGTAACCTTCCAGTAGAGAATTTTTATCTAATCTGGTTAGGTTTTTCCTCCGTCCAGAAGAACTAAGCTGCCCACTGGCCATTCTCCCGGAAGTGCTATTCATTCCTCCTATAGAGTTCCCTGCTGCTGTATCTTGTTGTTTCAGCCGTTCTCTCCGGGCGCGAATTTTTTCGGCCATAGAACTAACTCTTTTAGATGAAGAGGATGGTAAAGTATCAGCAGTATTACTAGCTCGATTAAAATTATTGGGTAAGTTAAAAGTATCTGTTTGACCTTTTTTTGGGGTGTTAACTTTAGTAACTAAACTTTCTGCTAACCCCTCTAAATAAGGTTCTAAATCCAAAGCCCGTAGCACATCATCAGTTTTTTGGTAACGATGCCGTACCCCCACCTCGAGCATTTTACCGAGTACTTGAGCTAAATGATCACTGATATCAACGTATTTGCGCCAAACCATTTCTCCTGTTGCTGGGTTATAGTCCAAGTCTTTAGGGGCTTTCCCGGTGAGCAGATAAATACTAGTTACCCCAATGGCGTAGATATCACTGGCATAAACTGGTCGCATAGCCATTTGTTCTGGGGGGGCAAAACCTGGAGTCCCGATGGCAAATTGAGTAAAAGCAGTTTGATCCGCAGAATCGGAGGTTTGTTCTGGGGTGATCTGATTTTTAACGGCTCCAAAGTCAATGAGTACTAATTTCTTATCTTGTTCCCGGCGAATTAGGTTAGCGGGTTTGATGTCTCGGTGAATCACTTTTTGGGAGTGAATGTACTGAATCATCGGCATGATTTCACTGAGAAATTGCTTCACTCCTGCTTCGGTGAGGGGACCGTTGCGCTTAATTTCTTGCTGGAGGTTATTGCCTTTGACGTATTCTTGGACTAAATAAAAATTCTCATTTTCCTCAAAATAGTCTAGTAATCTCGGTACTTGAGGATGATTACCAATGCGACCTAATGTTTCTGCTTCTCGTTCAAATAACTCCCGGGCCATTTGTAAAATATGAGGAGAACTACTAGAAGGGCGTAGTTGTTTAATCACACAACTCGGCTTTCCTGGGAGAGATAGATCGCGGGCTAAAAAAGTTGCTCCAAATCCTCCTTGTCCAAGGCATAGTAGCCCTAAATAGCGGCTCTTCAGCAGTAAAGAGGAACCACAAGATTTACAGGATTTAACTGAGTCTGGATTTTTGGGCTGAGGACAGGCAGGATTAAGGCAGTAGCTCATTCAGCGTCACCGATGTTGCGTTGTCTGGGCTAGGACTAGTAAGTAGTTTGTCAATTTTCCATTGACGGGTTAGAGAAACAGGGCAGGGGGAAAGTAATCTCTAAATCTAATCCGGACATAGTGCTAGCTGTCATCCGAGAATTCGGTGTGACAAATACACAGTTTTTAGTAGATATATTTTCAGTGTAAACCTTTGGCATACTCTCCTGCCAACAATTTGAAGTAAATTTGCTCAGCATCAAGAGTATTACTTGTAGTTTCACCCAACGACGGAGTTAAACACCCTGTTTATTGTTGGTGACGAATCACCAAATTTCCCTTGCCCACTTAGGATATCTTATTTTTCTTAATTCAAACTTGCTTAAGACTACTTTTTTTTAAAGAGTTCCCCTGATATATTCATTTTGCCCAAAATTAGCCTTGGAGTTTTCGGTAACTACCAAAATCAATTTGAGGGAGGCTCTATTGGGCGAGACTAGCTTAAGATAAAATACACAGCAGTGATAGTAGGTAGAAGCTAGTAGTAAATGCGTATCTCTTTAAACTGGCTGCGGGAATTAGTAGACGTTAATCTTTCCCCAGAAGAATTGGCCAAAACCCTAACAATAGCAGGTTTTGAGGTAGAAGAAATCGAAGATCGCCATACTTTGGCCGCTGGAGTGGTGGTGGGTAAGGTGGTTGAATGTCAGCCCCACCCAAATGCTGATAAGTTAAGTGTTTGTCAAGTTGATATTGGCGAAAAAGAGCTTTCTCAAATTGTCTGTGGGGCTGCTAATGTCAAGGTGGATATTTATGTTCCTGTGGCTACGGTAGGAGCCTATTTACCCGCAGTAGAGATTAAAATCAAGGCAGCAAAATTACGGGGAGAGCGTTCAGCAGGGATGATTTGTTCTTTAGCTGAACTAGGTTTAGCCAAAGAATCTGAAGGGATTTATATTTTTCCTGGGGAAGATTTAGTGCCAGGAAAGGAAGTAGCCCCTTTATTGGGATTAAACGATCTTGTTTTGGATTTGGCCACCACAGCTAACCGTGCGGATGCTTTGAGTATGGTAGGAGTAGCGCGGGAAGTTGCCGCTTTAACTGGGGGTAAGGTAAAGTTGCCCCCATCTCCAGAGTTAGAAGTTAGTAGCCAGGATGGCCTCAAATTAGATATTGCTGATGCCAAAGCTTGCCCAGCTTATATTGGTACGGTAATTAAAAACTTACAAATTGCTCCTTCCCCAGAATGGTTAAAGTGGCGTTTAGAGGCTGCTGGAGTCCGACCAATTAATAATATTGTTGATATTACCAATTATGTGCTTTTAGAATGGGGACAGCCCCTCCATGCTTTTGATCTTCAGCGTTTACAAGCTGTAGCTGGGGGCAATAATTTAATTATGGGGGTCGGCTTTTCTGCTCCAGGAGAATCATTAAAAACCTTAGATGGTCAAGAGCGTCAGTTAAAATCCTCTAACCTCCTCATTCAGGCCAATGGTAAACCTATTGCCTTAGCAGGGGTGATGGGGGGAGAAGCAACAGAAGTTCATGAAGAAACCCAAGAGATCCTCCTCGAAGCCGCCCTTTTTGACCCCGTAGTTATTCGTCGCTCCTCCCGGAGCCAGAATTTGCGTACAGAAGCCTCTTCCCGCTACGAACGCAGCGTTAACCAAGCAGAGCTAGCAGTAGCTTGTAATCGGGGGATCGCTCTGTTACAAGAGCTTGCTGGAGGCAATGTGGTTAAGCAAGCAATTGCCGATGCCAGACCAGATCCTAGTAGTTGGAGTCGTTCTATTGAGTTACGCTTAAGCAGAATTAATCAGATTTTGGGTCAAGTTAAGCAAGGAGATGGTACAGGTTACATCACCCAAGAAGATGTGGAAAAAATTCTCACTGCTTTGGGATGCCAATTAACTAGTACAGATTCCCAAACTTGGACGGTTAAAGTCCCTCCTTACCGCTACCGAGATTTAGAGCGAGAAATTGATCTAATTGAAGAAGTTGCTCGTCTTTACGGTTATGATCATTTCTGCGATACCTTACCCAGCAAAACTCAACCGGGATATCTTCCTAGTAGTGAAAAAGTTAAACGCAAAGTTCGTCGGGCTTTCCAAGCCGTAGGTTTAACAGAAGTTGTACATTACTCCTTAGTTAAACCGGAAGGAGAAGAAGTGGTTTTAGATAACCCCTTATTCAGTGAGTATTCATCTCTGCGTACAGATTTACTCGGTGGTTTAATCAATGCCTTTCAATACAACTACTCACGGGGTAATGGTTCCCTGAATGCCTTTGAATTTGGGCGAATTTTCTGGCGTGGTGAAGAGGGCTTAGGAGAAGCTGATTCTGTAGCGGGGATTTTGGGAGGAGATTTTTATCCCCAAGGACGTTGGCTTAAAGGCGGTAAATCTGTTCCCATAACTTGGTTTGAGGCGAAAGGTTGCTTAGAAAGTGCTTTTGCTTTGTTAGGTTTGCAGGTAGAGTACCAACCTAGTAACCAAGATGAAAGATTACATCCGGGCCGTACTGCTTCTCTGTGGATAAGTGGTAAACGTTTAGGAACTTTTGGTCAAATCCATCCTCAACTAAGGAAAGAAAAGGATTTACCTGATGAAGTTTACATCTTTATTCTTTCTGCCCCAGTACTTTTAGAAACTTTGGAACCCCAAGAAACCAAAAGTAACAAGTTTCAACCATTTTCTACCTATCCGGCAGCGGAAAGAGATATTGCCTTTTTTGCTTCTGTAGAGACTTCTGTCGCCCAATTAGTTCAAGGTATGAAAAAAGCCGGGGGAAAACTCCTCAACAAAGTGGAATTGTTTGATGAGTATCAAGGAGAAAATGTTCCTGAAGGAGAGCGTAGCTTGGCTTTCAGCCTTGCCTACAGAGCTAGCGATCGCACTTTAACAGAGCAAGATATTGAACCTGTACATCAAAAAGTTAGAGAGGCTTTGACAGATAAGTTTAGGGTAACTTTAAGGAGTTGATTAAAACTTAATTTCCTAATCTTTGAAAGAATGAACTTTATGGAAAACTTACTTTCTAAACGCCTCAAAGTAGCGCTGTTATGTGGTGCAATCACAACAGCTATTGTATTACTATACAACTTTGATCCTGCTGCACCAGACACTTTTTTCCCCGCCAGCCCTTTCCGAAGTTTAACAAATTTGTATTGCCCAGGCTGTGGAACAACACGCGGTTTACATCAAATTTTACATGGTAACATCTTAGCGGCTTTGGATTTGAATCCTTTAATGGTTCTATTCCTGCCGTACTTAATTTATGCCTTCTGTGCCTACAGCGCCCCAGTTATTACCAGTTATAGGTTGCCTCAACCTTATGTTAAAGGTAAATGGATTTGGGGTTTGTTAGTTATTGTTTTAGCCTATTGGGTATTAAGAAATTTGCCGATGTGGCCTTTTTCTTGGTTAGCGCCGTAATTCAATGATCAATCATCCAAGATCCATTCTGACTCTCGCTCTCCTAAATCTAATGGTAAACTAATAGCCTTGCCTAAACGAGGGCGATCGCGGGCTTTGGTGATGAAAGCTTGTACTTGAGATACTCCACCCCAAGCATTAAGATAAGCAGACACTGTATCAAGATGAGCCAAATATTCTGCTTCAGAAAGAGGAAAAGAGGCTTGTTCTAAATATTTCCACATTACTTGGAAAAAAATCTTTCCTCTAATACGCCGTAGCTGGACATCATAAGAACGTCCCCATTTACTAAGTAATAGTTGCTGCAATTGTTCGCCAGTCATGGAATGATTACTTTTTTTCTGTCCTTGTGCTTTGCCCTCTTCTCCTACCTTAACTTGGTTTTAATTAAGAGATCATCTGGCGCGAAGTTCGGTTTCGACAAGATCCAAATCTTCTTTCAGGAAAACAGTCATTTTCCCGGTAAAAGTTCTGCCGCGATGTTCCCCCGCCATTTCTTCCACCATCTCTAACCAATAAGCATAGCGATCCCCTAAGCGTAATTCTCCTTTAGTAGCGGCGAGGAGAGGTAAATTTTTGCGCCTAGCGATTTCCTCCATTTCTCTGGTGGGGTAGGCGTAGATGATGCGAGCATTAGTATAATCTTGGTAAATGCTGACATCGTAAATTACTCGTAAAGATTCCTCTAACCGATCTCGGTTTACACCATTAACCCGGTCATAAAAAGAAAATTGTTCAGCACGGATCAAGTTTTTGTTAGCTTGGTATGATCCTAAAGGGGGAATAACAGAAGCATGAAACTCGAAGCTTTGGAAGGCAGTATTATTCCTGCGTACAGTTAAGCCATCTCCTACGGTAGGTCGTAAACTACTATTACCATTAATCCAAGCTACCACAGTTGACTTTTTCTGACCGGGTAAAGCTTGTGCCGAAACTGCGCCTAAGCTCAAAATCACTCCAACAGATAGAAGTAGTTTGAGAGAATACTTAAACACGGTTGTCCTCCTTTGCTAATTTTAAATGGGTGTTTTCTATGATTCCCATTCAGAGGGTTAATTGTTATCGACTAAGGGATAAAGATTTTGCCAAGCACGAAAAATATTACCCTGCATGAGGGCGGCAATGCCATTAATGGCCTGAAATTCTTGAGAATCAGGATTTTGTTGTAAAGCTGGTTGAATAGCTTTTTGGGCAGTGCGGGGATGGAAGTCGTAGAGGTTGACAAAAGCTAAGTAAGCGTGGGGATAAGGATTTTGAGAATCGAGGGCAATAATTTGTTGTAAAGCTTCCTTCGTTCCCTGTACATCCCGTTGCAAAGCCCTTGCTAAAGCTAAGCCATAGCCCCAGTTGAGGTTTTTTCTTTGCTGCAATCTATACACTAAAGCAGTCTCAGCTTGTGCCAGGTAATCTTGGGTGGGGTCGTATTGATTGATTCGACCTGTTTGGGCAAAAATTGGTTCTAAGCCTGTTATACCTTCACTTAAGCCAGGGGCAATGTTACGCAACTGAGTGACTAAATCTAACTCCGGGGCGGGTATAGCTGCTACTTGAGGGTTGATTTTGATGGTTACTTCCGGCACTACTAGAGGGTAGCTTTCCCCCGTTTTACGGTTAAGGTAAGTTGCTTGGAGTTGATATTCTCCCGGCTGTAATTCTATTTCCGGCAGCATTGCAGTACGTTCAGTAACCTGGAAGCTATCCTGGAAATCTTCAAGGTGCAATTGCCCCAAACCAATACCATGATCATGGAACCAAGAAGTATTTGCACCCACATTCTCCCGATGTTGCCAAGTTAACACTACCAAACCAGCTTGTAATTCCGGACTGGGGCCAGTCCATTGATAGGTAACGGGGATGGGTTGCCCTGGGGGTGCTTGTGAGGGAATATTGATACTAGCTAGTTTAACTTGGGTTCCTTTGTTGGGGAGAGATTGCACAGCAACGGCAGGAAGCTTTTTACGGTAAAGTTTGAGAAGGGTATTATCAGGTAAAGTCCAAGTTTTAGCAGAAAAGAAATCTTGCCCTGACTCCACTCTTTGTACCATTTGAGTTTGGGAAGGGGGGACACTTCCTAAGTCCCCAGTTTTGGTAACAAACCAATCAAAGGCGCGGGCATCAGTAGCAATAAATTCTTCTTTTCCTGAGACTTCCCGTCCATAAACTTGGAAGTTTGTCAATGCACCGTAGTAATTGAAATTGTGGTTGTTAAGTTGCGGGGTACTCATCAACACCCCCAGGTTGGTTTGCAAGTGAGGAGTTGTGCGGTTAATTTTGGCAATTACTTCTTCATGGGGCCAAGTTGCACCTAAATAGGGATGATATTGGGCATTGGGGCTTAAAAGCTGAGTTATGTATGTTCCTATGCCACTACTCACAGGAAAGAGATTTAAACACATCAGCAAAAAGCTTAAACCCATTGTTCCCCAAGCCACCCCTCGCCACCGTTTGGGATACAAAGTTAAACCATAACCCAGTACCACAGCCAAAACTGGGTAAGCAACCATGACATAGCGAGTATCTTTGTTGACGATGGCGGAATTGATTAAATAGGCAGGGATAAAGAAGATGAGTAGCCAACGCAAGGTTGAAGTTTGAGGCAATTTGCGCCACCAACGGGGTAAATAAAGCAGGAAACCGACTATGGGAACTAATAGTAAAGGAAAAGTGAAAGCAACAGGGAGAGTTTGTAAATAATGAGTCCAAGCCGCTAAGGTATTGAGGGGAGGATCTCCTTCTGCCATTGCCCCGCCGACAATGCCCCTTTCATAACTACTAATAGCAAAAAGCCAATTGGTACGATACCAAGGGCCACAAATAAGTAAAGTAAGTAACAAAGCTGTAATTAATTGGGCGATCGCCTGCCATTTTCTTTGCCAAATCATTGTTGCACCTATCCACAAAAGTGGGAAGCAGAAAAAGATTAAGATTGTTGGTTTAGCTAACATTGCTAAGCCAAAGCAAAAGCCAAAACCCAATGCCCAATACCAACTCTTTCCCCTGTGCCAAATTGTCAGAGAAGTAAAGCTAGCTGCCCCCATCGCAATTAAGGAATAATCTACTAGATAATTAAGGCGGAGAATATAAAAAGCTGGCAACAAAACACAAATGCCTGCCCCCCAAAGTCCCGCCTGACTGTTAAAAAGTTCCTTACCTAACAAATAAACAGAAGTAAGTAAAATCCCACTAAAAAAAAGATTAACCAACAAAGCATTATCAGGACTGCTACCAAAAACTTGTTGCCAAGGGGCCGTACTAACATAAGTTAAGGGAGGATACTTTTTAGAAAGCATCCACAAACTTTGCCACCAAGTTCCAGATAATAATTGAGCATTTTGTAGAGCGTTTAAATAATTGAGTGAACCCGTAAGATGGTTACCTTGATCCCAAGCTGGCACACTTTTATCTAATGCTAACCACAGGCGATCGCGCAATACAGCTATTAACCAAATAGCAACGAGAATACATTTATCATTAAACATTAAACGGTTCTACCGAACATAGGATGTAAGATTAGTAGTTGAAGTGCCAAGTCAAAATGCTCCTCAGAGAGAAGTTTTTAAAGTTCCTGAATCCGTAACCTCTCCTTTTAATCAACTTCAACTTGTTATTAATTCCTTCCACTACTCCTTGAGTTGTACGGGAGTCAAAGTAGGCTATAATCTCTCCCATCCAACGCCTTATTGTCCCACAACTTTTTGGGAAATACGAGTAAGCTTGAGCGCACCAATTAGCTATTTCTAATAATCCTTCACTCCAGTCTTGGCTCTGTTCAAATATAGTTCTAAATTCCTCTTTTAATCTGTGCATTTTACCCAGAAGAGGTGAGACTTTATTGACTTGGTTCAATTTAATCTTTTGCTCTTCGCTCAAGTCTAATTCATTAAATTTCTTGCCACATTGCGAGCATCTCATTTGGCGATGATTAATTTTGAGATACACTGGTTGAGTTGCCCAAGGTAAATCTCTAATCGTTAGCTGATTATTCTGATGGAGTTTTTCAGTTATTGCACCGCAGTTAGTGCAGGTAGCTTTTTTCTCTATTTTTTCTATGTGTAAGACTATGCCTATACTCTCTATACACTGATAATGTTTAACGGTAACTCCTTCTAATTGAAGTAAGTTTGTCATGAGGTTTAGTTGAGGATTCGATGGCATTTGTATAAGTTAAGTCTAAATAGTAGTTTTATTTTTACTATCATTTAATCTTTGAAAGAGCTATAATGCAAGCTGGATAAACTTTATAGACATAAAACTATATATTTAAAGCCTGAGTATCTATTTTCTTGTTTTTTGCTTTCACATTGCAAGTTCGATAGAACCAGAATTTTAGCTACGATCGCCAGTTTTAAATTTTTAGGTTTCTTTTTTCAATACAGATACTTCAAAGGGTTGTAAAGTTGAGGGCAGGTCTATAATTTTGTCAGCTCCCCAGACATTGGAAACCAGTACTTGCCAGCTTTCTCTAGGGATATATTCGTCTAATACTAAGTCCTTTTCATAGGCAAAATTGATGATGATTAAAACTTTTTCAGCTTGAGTTTCTCGAAGATAAGCTAAATGTTCATAAGGGTAATGAATTAAAGTTTTCCAGCTACCAACACGTAAAGCTTCGCTATTTTTTCTAGCTTTAATTAACTGTCGATAGAAATTTAAGATTGATTTCTGGTCTTTTAATTGTTTGGCAACATTAACTTCCTGGTAATTTTGATTTACTGGTAGCCAAGGTTCTGTATCTTTACCAAAGCTAAAACCAGCATTAACAGTATCATCCCATTGCATAGGAGTACGTCCCCCATCTCGTGGCGGTGGTAACTCTCCCGTTGCACTTTTAACTGTTGCATGATCTTTCAGCTTTTCTGGAGGAATATCAAGATTATCAACCATGCCAATTTCTTGACCATAATAGACAACCGGAGTCCCTCTAACTGTTAACAAAATGGCTGCTGCTGCTTGGGCAATTCCTAATTCATTGCTACATAAACTACATTCATTCCAACGAGATAAATGTCTCGGAAGATCATGGTTATCTATAAAGTAAGTTGGCCATGCCCCTTGAGGTGTGATTAGCTCTTTTTTCGCAATTTCTCGCTGAAGATTTCCAGGATACCAGGGACTAAAAGGAAATTCAAAAGTAAATGCCAGATGTAATTCATCATTATTAACACCATAAAAAATAGTTGAGTCGTAGATCCTATTGTCAATAAAAGTTTCACCAATTAAAACTCGCTCATCATACTCATCAATTATCTTTCTTATTGCTCTGATAATATAATGATTTTCAGGCAAATTCTTATCATATAAATGGCTTTGATTATGATAATTATTTTTATCAGTTGCACCAAATTTAACAGGATTAAAGCGATAGTATTCATCTTTGCTATAAACACTAGAAGCATCTAAACGAAAGCCATCAACCCCTTGATCTAACCAAAACCTAATTACTTGGTAAACAGCTTCTTGAACTTCTGGGTTACGCCAGTTTAGATCCGGTTGAATAGTATTAAAAGTATGGTAATAATATTGTTGTCTGGTTTGATTAAAAGTCCAACCTGTTCCCCCAAAATAAGATAGCCAATTGTTAGGAACTCCGCCATCAGGACTAGGGTCTTGCCAATGATACCAGTCACTTTTAGGATTATCTTGGCTAGAACTAGATTCAAGGAACCAACTATGTTGATTAGAAGTATGATTAACTACTAAATCGAGAATTACTTTAATACCTCGTTTATGGGACTCTTTGATGAGAGTTTCAAAATCTTTAAAATTACCAAATGTGTCGCTGATACCATAATAATCACTGATATCATAACCATTATCAATCATGGGGGATTCGTTAATCGGAGACAACCAAATAGCATCAACTCCTAAAGATGTTTCACTGTTAGGATTACCATCATTGAGATAGTCTAATTTATTAATGATTCCTGGTAAATCTCCAATGCCATCGCCATTCCCATCAGCAAAGGTAAGGGGATATATTTGATAAATTACGCCAGTTTGCCACCATTTTGAAGAATCAGATTTTACATCTTGGGCCATATTTCAATTATTTCCTGATAAATAAATATGATGAGTATCAGAACTAAGGTTGATCAAGAAGCTATTATAGCCACTTGGAGACAATCTCTAGGAAGACTACTACATTTTTATGATCGCCGTCGAGGAAAATTGAA
This sequence comes from uncultured cyanobacterium, assembly GCA_963793425.1. Taxonomy (GTDB): domain Bacteria; phylum Cyanobacteriota; class Cyanobacteriia; order Cyanobacteriales; family CAWCAG01; genus CAWCAG01. The sequence continues at coordinate 45,234 of CAWCAG010000009.1, forward strand.
GCGATTTTTTCCTCGCCTCTTCATTTTCTTCGTATTCCTCAATATAACTTGTTATTGGTGGGCTATTGTTAGTGCTTATCCAGAAGCAGCTTTCGGTGAAGAGAAACTCCACTATTTTTTGATTCAGTTTCCTGTGGGTTTGTTGGGGGCTTTGTTTGATACCCTCTCTTTTTTTATCACTGTTTATATTGCGAAAAAAGCTTTAAAAACCACTTCAGTAACCAGTTATTTAGCCCATCTTAGTGTTGATATTATTATTGCCATTATTGCCACTTGGTGGGTACTTTTTGTCTTTTCCTTTTCTGGTTGGTTAGTTAGTTTTGTGCAACACAACCCAGAATCTTTTACTCAACGCAGCTATGTTTACGAACAAAGATTAACGGAGGCGATCACAAACCCTACCAACAAAGGAAGTCTCAAAAATATCTATTTTGGTTTTGTTGTGGGCATTTCTGCTATGCTACCGACTTTTACTCATCTTTTCTTGTCGGTACGTGCTATAGCCAAAAATTTATTGACGAACAAAAATTAACAATATGTCGTCTTTTGTTAAATATGGTTCATACCTTGATAGGATAGTCTTAAAATAAACTAAAGATATGTAGACGGAACTAGGGAAATCGTGTTTATCCCACTCAGGATAGAGTTTTTTAAGAAATTACCTAATAAAAAAAATGACTGAAAGTAGTACTGCTGCCAAGAAAACCACTACTAAAGCCAAAACTACCCCCAGCCGTAGTAGTAGTGCGAGTAAAGAAAATGCTAAGGAGGAATTAGCTTTGGCTACGAAAGAAGAAACAAAAGAAACAAAACAACCCCTAGAGTTGGAAACCCAAGCCCCCACTGGCGCGATAGAATTGAGTCCAAAAATGACTTTGGTGGGCAATCGCCCTGTTGAAGCTAGTCATCTCGAATTATCAGACAACTTTGTTGCGGGAGGCCATATGCGTCCTGTGGTTAAAAGTGATTTAGAGATTGTCGCTACAATGTCCTCTTCTGGCATTCGCCCAATCACTGCTAGTCATCTGAACATTAGCGAAACCTATAGAGTGATGGGAAATCGTCCTGTGGCTTCCAATGAAATTGATGATCCTACTACTTTAATGGGTTATTTGGATTAAGATGCTAGTGGCTAGTGGCTAGTAGCTAACGGCTAGTTGACAATTCTTTTTAAATAAAACCTGGCGATCGCCTAAACTTATAAGATTATAAGTAGCTGCGATCGCTATTTAATTGATAATTGTCTAATTTTGCTATTATCGTAGACTAAAATTAATAACTGAATTATTGTTCGGCTTGCCCTTGCCGTTAGGCATCATTGATAACTGATAACTGATAAATGAGTTTTCTTAGTAATCTTAATTCTTCTCAACGTAGTGCTGTAGAACATTATTGTGGCCCTTTGTTAGTTGTTGCGGGGGCGGGTTCAGGTAAAACTAGGGCTTTAACTTTTCGTATTGCTAACTTGATTGTTGAACATAAAGTTAATCCTGAAAACATTTTCGCCGTAACCTTTACCAATAAAGCGGCTAAGGAAATGAAGGAACGGATTGAGAAATTATTTGCTAATAAATTGGCAGAGGCTAAATATGGTCAACGTTTAGACTTGTTGCCTCCTCCTCAACAAACTCAATTGCGTTCCCAGGTTTATAAACAAACAATCAAACCCCTTTGGATTGGAACTTTTCATAGTTTATTTGCACGAATTCTGCGTTTAGATATTAATAAGTATCAAGATGAATCAGGGCGACAGTGGCAGCGAAACTTTTCTATTTTTGATGAATCTGATGCTCAAAGTTTGGTAAAAAATATTGTCACTAAACAGTTAAATTTAGATGATAAAAAGTTTAATTTTCGTTCTGTACGTTATGCCATTAGTAATGCGAAAAATCAGGGTTTATCTCCCCAGGATTTCTTGAAAGAACAACCTAATTATCGCGGCAGAGTAATTAGTGAAGTATATAACGAATATATTAATCAACTAGCAGCTAATAATGCCCTGGATTTCGATGATTTAATCTTAGTTCCCTTAAGAATTTTCCAACAAAACGAAACAGTATTAGGCTATTGGCATCGGCAGTTTCGTCATATCTTAGTAGATGAATATCAAGATACTAATCGCATTCAATATGAATTAATTCGTCTTTTAAGTACTAATGGTGAAACCAACAAAGCTAGTTGGGATTGGCGCGATCGCTCGGTTTTTGTCGTAGGAGATGCTGACCAATCTATTTATAGTTTTCGCATGGCAGACTATAAAATCTTATTGGAGTTTCAAGAAAACTTTGGTGATGGTTTGCCTGATGATGATACGAGAACAATGGTTAAATTAGAAGAAAACTATCGTTCTAGGGAAAATATTCTCGAAGCTGCCAACCAACTTATTAATAATAATACTCAACGTATTGAAAAAGTTCTTAAACCTACAAGAGGTTCAGGGGAACCAATCTATCTTTACAAAGCAGATGATGAAATAAGAGAAGCAAAATTTGTTGTTAATAAAATTCGTTATTTAGCCCAAGAAAACCCAGAAATAGATTGGGGCAGCTTTGCGATTTTATATCGTACTAATGCTCAATCTCGTGCTTTTGAAGAAGTATTGCGGGGGCAAATTCCTTACTTAATTGTGGGGGGTTTAAAGTTTTATGATCGTAAAGAAATTAAAGACGCTTTAGCTTATTTAAGGGCGATCGCTAATCCAGCCGATACCGTGAGTATTTTAAGGGTAATCAATACTCCCCGGCGGGGCATTGGTAAAGCGACCATCGAATCCCTTTTAGGGGCTTCTCAAGAATTAGGTATTCCCTTATGGGAAATTCTTAAAGATGAAACTTCTGTTAACACCATGGTAGGGCGCAAAGCTAAAGCGGTTAACAAGTTTACGGAGGTAATTAAGAAGTATCAAGAACAAATTAACAACCTCAGCGCCACGGAAATTATTCAAGGAGTGATGGAAGATTCTGATTATGTTGATGATTTGAAAAGTAAGGGAACCGATGAAGATGCTAACCGCCTAGAAAACGTCTACGAATTATATAACGCGGTGGCACAGTTTCAAGAAGAATATGAAGATAAGAGTTTACAAGGTTTTTTGGCAAATGCTTCTTTAGCGTCAGATTTAGATAATTTAGAAGATGGGCAAAAAGCGGTTTCTTTAATGACGTTGCATTCTGCCAAAGGGTTAGAGTTTCCCATTGTGTTTATGGTGGGTTTAGAACAAGGATTATTTCCCAATATCAGAAGTTTAAATGACCCCACTTCTTTAGAAGAAGAACGTCGTTTATGTTATGTGGGCATTACCCGCGCCCAAGAACAGTTATTTATTAGCCACGCTAGGGAACGTCGTCTTTGGGGGGCAAGGGATGTGGCGATACCTTCACAGTTTTTACAAGAAATTCCTCGCGATTTGGTTGATAGCAAGGTGACGAAAAGTTTTAGTACAAGTTTGCGACGTAAGAAGGCTAAAACTGAGGCGAATGAAGTTAGTAATGGGGTTAAGTATAGTTGGGAAAAAGGTGATTTGGTGTTACATAAAACCTTTGGAGAAGGAGAAGTTACCCATGTTTTTGGGGAAGGAAACAAGATGAATTTAGCGATTAAGTTTCCTGGTTTAGGTCAGAAGATTATTGACCCGAAGATTGCTTCTTTGGAAAAGTTGTGATAGTAAGCTCAAAAGTTACATAAATCTGTGGGTAGAGTTAGTTCTATTGGGGGACTAAGCCCCCCAAACCCGCATCTCAGGGAAACAAGTGTTTCCCCACACCCCTTCCTAACCGCTTCGCTCTTGGTTGGTTATGTTTGGCTGGCTAATTCCTGGTTGCTTTATCGTCGGAGATAGGCCTGGTGGTAGGGTGCATTGGGATTTAGGCTCGTTCCTTCTTTTGATTAGTCTGTGGGTAGAGTTAGTTTTATTGGGGGATTGACCCCCCAAACCCGCATCTCAGGGAAACAAGTGTTTCCCCACACCCCTTCCTAACCGCTTCGCTCTTGGTTGGTTGTGTTTGGCTGGCTCATTCTCGGTTGCTTTATCGTCGGAGATAGGCCTGGTGGTAGGGTGCATTGGGATTTAGGCTCGTTCCTTCTTTTGATTAGTCTGTGAGTAGCGTTAGTTTTATTGGGGGACTAAGCCCCCCAAACCCGCCCAGCAGGGAAACAAGTGTTTCCCCACACCCCTTCCTAACCGCTTCGCTCTTGGTTGGTTATGTTTAGTTGGCTAATTCCTGGTTGCTTTTTCGTCGGAGATAGGCCTGGTGGTAGGGTGCATTGGGATTTAGGCTCGTTCCTTCTTTTGATTAGTCTGTGGGTAGAGTTAGTTTTATTGGGGGACTGACCCCCCAAACCCGCATCTCAGGGAAACAAGTGTTTCCCCACACCCCTTCCTAACCGCTTCGCTCTTGGTTGGTTATGTTTGGCTGGCTAATTCCTGGTTGCTTTATCGTCGGAAATAGGCCTGGTGGTAGGGTGCATTGGGATTTAGGCTCGTTCCTTCTTTTGATTAGTCTGTGAGTAGCGTTAGTTTTATTGGGGGACTAAGCCCCCCAAACCCGCCCCTCAGGGAAACAAGTGTTTCCCCACACCCCTTCCTAACCGCTTCGCTCTTGGTTGGTTATGTTTAGTTGGCTAATTCCTGGTTGCTTTTTCGTCGGAGATAGGCCTGGTGGTAGGGTGCATTGGGATTTAGGCTCGTTCCTTCTTTTGATTAGTCTGTGGGTAGAGTTAGTTTTATTGGGGGATTGACCCCCCAAACCCGCATCTCAGGGAAACAAGTGTTTCCCCACACCCCTTCCTAACCGCTTCGCTCTTGGTTGGTTATGTTTAGTTGGCTCATTCTCGGTTGCTTTATCGTCGGAGATAGGCCTGGTGGTAGGGTGCATTGGGATTTAGGCTCGTTCCTTCTTTTGATTAGTCTGTGAGTAGCGTTAGTTTTATTGGGGGATTGACCCCCCAAACCCGCATCTCAGGGAAACAAGTGTTTCCCCACACCCCTTCCTAACCGCTTCGCTCTTGGTTGGTTATGTTTAGTTGGCTAATTCCTGGTTGCTTTATCGTCGGAAATAGGCCTGGTGGTAGGGTGCATTGGGATTTAGGCTCGTTCCTTCTTTTGATTAGTCTGTGGGTAGCGTTAGTTTTATTGGGGGATTGACCCCCCAAACCCGCATCTCAGGGAAACAAGTGTTTCCCCACACCCCTTCCTAACCGCTTCGCTCTTGGTTGGTTATGTTTAGTTGGCTCATTCCTGGTTGCTTTATCGTCGGAAATGGGCCTGGTGGTAGGGTGCATTGGGATTTAGGCTCGTTCCTTCTTTTGATTAGTCTGTGGGTAGAGTTAGTTTTATTGGGGGATTGACCCCCCAAACCCGCATCTCAGGGAAACAAGTGTTTCCCCACACCCCTTCCTAACCGCTTCGCTCTTGGTTGGTTGTGTTTGGCTGGCTCATTCTCGGTTGCTTTATCGTCGGAAATGGGACTGGTGGTAGGGTGCATTGGGATTTAGGCTCGTTCCTTCTTTTGATTAGTCTGTGAGTAGCGTTAGTTTTATTGGGGGACTAACCCCCCAAACCCGCATCTCAGGGAAACAAGTGTTTCCCCACACCCCTTCCTAACCGCTTCGCTCTTGGTTGGTTGTGTTTGGCTGGCTCATTCTCGGTTGCTCTGTCGTCGGAGATAGGCCTGGTGGTAGGGCGCATTGGGATTTAGGCTCGTTTTTGAAATCGATGATAATCAGTACTCTTGTTTTACTATATTTTTCCTGATTTCGGTATTTCCGCAAAACTGAAATGCTTCCTCTCCCTACTTCCTCATCTCTTCCTGGAGATAAGCAAGATTATTCCGAATAGTTACTGTGTTGGGGTGGTTGCTGCCTAAAACTTGTTCGCATAACTCCAAAGCTTGTTGATATAGAGGTTCTGCTTCTGTATACTTTCCTTGTGATTTGTAGAGTCCTGCCAGGTTGTTGAGACTCGATGCTACATCAGGATGTTCTTCTCCTAAAAGGCGTTTTCTTAGCTCCAAAGCTTGTTTGATATAAAGGTTCTGCTTCTGTATACCTTCCTTGGGATTCGTAGAGTGATGCCAGGTTGTTGAGACTCGATGCTACATCAGGATGTTCTTCTCCTAAAAGGCGTTTTCTTAGCTCCAAAGCTTGTTTGTATAAAGGTTCTGCCTCTGTATACCTTCCTTGGGATTTGTAGAGTAATGCCAGGTTGTTGAGACTGGTTGCAATAGAAGGATGTTCTTCTCCTAAAAGGCGTTTTCTTAGCTCCAAAGCTTGTTGATATAAAGGTTCTGCTTCTGTATACCTTCCTTGGGATTCGTAGAGTGCTGCCAGGTTGTTGAGACTGGATGCTACATCAGGATGTTCTTCTCCTAAAAGGCGTTTTCTTAACTCCAAAGCTTGTTGATATAAAGGTTCTGCCTCTGTATACCTTCCTTGGGATTTGTAGAGTCCTGCCAGGTTGTTGAGACTGGTTGCTACATCAGGATGTTCTTCTCCTAAAAGGCGTTTTCATAACTCCAAAGCTTGTTGATATAAAGGTTCTGCTTCTGTATACCTTCCTTGGGATTTGTAGAGTCCTGCCAGGTTGTTGAGACTGGTTGCTACATCAGGATGTTCTTCTCCTAAAAGGCGTTTTCTTAACTCCAAAGCTTGTTGATATAAAGGTTCTGCTTCTGTATACCTTCCTTGGGAATAGTAGAGTCATGCCAGGTTGTTGAGACTGGTTGCTACATCAGGATGTTCTTCTCCTAAAAGGCGTTTTCTTAACTCCAAAGCTTGTTGATATAAAGGTTCTGCCTCTGTATACCTTCCTTGGGATTCGTAGAGTGATGCCAGGTTATTGAGACTGGATGCTACATCAGGATGTTCTTCTCCTAAAAGGCGTTTTCATAACTCCAAAGCTTGTTGATATAGAGGTTCTGCCTCTGTATACCTTCCTTGGGATTCGTAGAGTTCTGCCAGGTTGTTGAGACTCGATGCTACATGAGGATGTTCTTCTCCTAAGCGAGTTTCTACTTCTACCCAACACTGGTTTAAATAAGGTTCTGCTAATTTGTATAACCCCTGTCCTTTATAAAACCAAGCTAAACCAAGGAAAGACCAAATCAAGTCTTCATCATCGGCTACAACATCAAGATGCTTTGACGGTACTTCTTTGAGGTGAGGAATAGCTGCTTTTACCCTTTGAATATCTTTTAGAGTAGGTGTTTGAGGAATCGTCTTAGCAATAGCCACCATCGCCTCAGCAAAAGCCGTTGCAAACGCCTCTTTCTGCACCGAGGCTGCTAACTTTTCTTGGCAAAATACCCGAATCAAAGCATGAACTTTGTAACCGTTTTCTTTCTCATCAAACTGAATTAAATGCCGTTGATAAAGTTGCCTTTTCCCCTGATTCAAACTCCCTTTACTCCAACTAAGATGACTTTCCGCCGCTTCCTTCACCAACTCCCAAGGTAACAAAGCCGGGGCAAACAGCCCCATAAACATAGCCAAATCCTTCGCTTCTGTGTCCAGCTTTGCCCAACTCAACTCAAAAGCTGCCCTAACCCCTCTTTCTGCCGTACCATTAATGCTGCGATCTACTGCCTCGCAACCCAAACCCTCCTCTTGCAGCAATTCCCCCATCTCCTGCAAGCTCAAGCTGGGATCTTCCCTTAAATACCAACCCACCAACTCAATACCCAAAGGTAAATAACCCAACCAAGCTAACAACTCCCTCGCCGTAGCAGCTTCTTGTGTAACTCGCTGTTTCCCCAACAGCTTAATCAATAACTCCTCTGCCTTCTCCAGGGACAACACATTTAAAGGCATCTCCGTAAAACTGGGGCTGAGGTTACGCACTCTTGTAGTTAAAAGGAGAGAAAACCTCTTATTTTGGGGTAAAACTTCCTGTAACTTCGTCTCCTTCCCCACATCATCCACCACTAGCAAAACCTTTCCCTGTTCGGGTTGCCAATGCTGCCAACACCACCTCACCTGCTGCAAAATATCGAGGGGTTGCCCCTGAGAGTTTTTTTGCGGAATCTCCAAACCCAGATTAAGCTGAATAAACTCTACCACCGCCGTAGCCAAGTCATTCACCCGCACATCAAACCAACAAACTCCCCCACCATAAACATCCTGATATCTCTTTACATATTGCGTCGCCAACTCCGTCTTGCCCACACCACCCATTCCTGCCACCGCAGAAATAGCTATACCTTCTCCTTGGCATAACTTTGTGTGGAGTGTCTCCAACTCCTTCTCCCGTCCCACAAAATACTTTGAACCAGAATATTTAAGAGATTGTAATGGCTTTGAGTCCTGTTCCCCAGGCGAGTTCAGTCAATAGTTATTATTGTTAACAGTAAAGCTACCAGGGCCAGAATTATTATACTGCCCACCTTCAATCTTTTGCTGATAAACCCCAATACTTTCTGCTAACTTAGGGCGATTTTCCTTTGCCGCTTGTGCCTGTAATCTTTTGTTTAAAACACCCAACTGCTTTTTAAAAACCTGATTTTCTTGCGCTGCCTCTTTTACCCGTTGCCCTAAAATCTCTAACTCTTGGCGCAACTCCCCATCAGACTCAACCTCCTTTGCCACAGCCTCCAAAACCGCCACCCCAATATCTTCAGGATCTTCTACTGCTGCTTCCAACGCCTTAAACTTTTCCGGAGATTTACCAACCAACAAACTCTTAACCTTGCTTCCCTGTTGCCAAGCTGCCTCAACAACCTTTTCTCCTGCTTTCTCCAGAGTTTTATTACCAAGCAAAACTCCCAAGGCAATTAATGTAGGAATAATTGGTTCCATTATTCTGTCATAGTTAAAACTGTTGTTGCTATTATAGCTTGAGAGATTTTTTGTTAGTCACAGATAAATGATCCTCCCAAGTCCCCCTTCCCAAGGGGGATTTAGGGGGATCATCAAACTAAATCAACTAAAAAAACCTAAGCTTGTTCCATCCACTCTGTATGAGTAAACTCACCTCTGGGCTTGTCGATTCTTTCGTAGGTATGGGCCCCGAAATAATCCCGTTGTGCCTGAGTTAAGTTTTGGGGTAAACTGCCACGACGATAGCTATCGAAGTAATCCAACGAAGCACTAAAAGCAGGAACAGCAATACCTGAACTATTGGCAGTAGCAAGGACTTCCCGCCATGCCTCTTGGCGATCTAGGATACTTTGCTTAAACTCTGGGGCCAAGAGTAGGTTAGGTAAAAGAGGATTGTCTCGGAAAGCCTCCTTAATCTTATCCAAGAAACTAGCCCGAATAATACAACCTCCTTTCCAAATACGAGAAGTTTCGCTTAAATTGAGGTTATAGTTAAACTCGCTAGATGCCTTACTTAACAAAGCCATGCCTTGGGCATAGGAACACATTTTAGAACAGTAAAGGGCATCCCGAATCTTATTAACAAAAGCTTTCTTGTCTCCTTCAAACTTACCCATCGGGCCAGTCAAAACCTTAGAAGCAGCCACCCTTTCATCTTTGTAAGCAGACATAACGCGGGCATTAACTGCTGCATAGATAGTGGGTATAGGTACGCCTAATTCCAAAGAACTAACCACAGTCCAACGTCCAGTACCCTTTTGCCCAGCAGCATCAAGAATTAATTCTACCAGAGGGCCTTTAGTTTCTGGATCAATATACTTAAAGATGTCGGCGGTAATCTCAATCAAGAAAGAATTGAGTTCATCTGTAGTATTCCACTCAGCAAACACTTCATGTAACTCAGTATGGCTTAAGCCTAAAGCATTTTTCATTAAATCATAGGCTTCAGCAATAAGCTGCATATCTCCATACTCAATGCCATTGTGAACCATTTTCACATAATGACCCGCACCTCCAGGGCCGATAAAAGTCACACAAGGACCATCATCCACTTGGGCAGCAATTTTGGTTAAAATGGGTTCCAACTTTTGGTAAGCTGCTTCTGTCCCTCCTGGCATCAAACTAGGGCCATTAAGGGCCCCTTCTTCGCCGCCACTAACACCCATACCCATATAACCTAGTCCCGTAGCTTCTAGTTCTTGGGTACGTCTTTCGGTATCATTATAAAGAGAGTTACCGCCATCGATAATCATATCTCCTTCTTCTAGCAAAGGCTTAAGCTGTCCAATAACTGCATCCACAGGTTTACCAGCTTTAACCATTACTAGGATTTGGCGGGGACGTTCTAGACTTTCGACAAATTCCTCCAAAGAATAGGCTGCTTTCACGTCCTTATCTTGGGCGCGGTTGGCCATAAAATCCTTCGTTTTCGTGGGAGTTCGGTTATAAACTGCGATGGGAAAACCGCGACTTTCTACATTAAGGGCCAAATTTTCCCCCATTACCGCTAAGCCAATTACGCCGAAATTTCTTTTACTCATAAAACTCTTTGCCAATTCTAATATCTATCCCGCGTGGGGGTAAGCTACACTCTCAACAGTAGCCCGATCTTCTTGATTCATGGCTAAAGAAGAGATTAAGAGTTTTGTCTTTTGTTAAAAGTAGCTGACTATTTTCAATGAACAGTTATCAATAATCAATGATCAGTGGGGGAGTGTTAGGCGGTTTTAGTTGGAAGAGTGAACATTTGATGCCGTAGTATTTATCTGTTGTCCCCAGGGGGAGCATTTTTAGACGTTCCATGACGCGAATTGAACGCTTATTTTCTGCCCTGGTGATCGCATAAATTACCGGCAAATTTAAACTATCAAAGCCATACTCAAGAATCTTTTTTGCCCCCTCTGTGGCATAACCTTGACCCCAACTTCTACGCCGCAAATGCCAGCCAATTTCAACATCTTGAGTTAATTTTCCTTCCGCATCAGGTAATTGCTTGAGAATAATTGCCCCAATAAGCTGTCCTGTGGCTTTTTCTACAGCAGCCCAATAACCAGTGCCATTGTTAAGGGCATCGTAACGGTCTACATTTAATTGCAGGCGATCGCGTACACTAGTAATGCTTTTTTCAACTTTACCATCACCGATATAACGCATTACTTCACGATCACCATAAATCTCCCAAGCGGCTTGGGCATCTTGTTGAGGTTGCCAAGGGCGGAGTAATAAGCGTTGGGTGATAAACTCCTTATTCATCGCCGTTAATTTATCTCTTCCTTTTGATTTTATGCTCTGAAGGTAACTTCTTTCTTAAGGAAGTGTTAACCTCAAAGCTTATTTACTTAGCATATTACTAAACTTCTGTTTCGTTCTTGCCGGCAAATACAGACCGAAAGAGAGTAAGTTGAACCTAAATATAAATTTACCCAATCTCTGAGCGAAGAAAGTAGTAATATGAGTCGTACAGCCTGCTTGATTTTTAATCCTGTTGCTGGACAAGGGGATGCTGACCAAGATTTAGAAAAAATCAAGACCCTTCTTGACCCCAAAATTGATCTTGATATTAAGCTAACAACCAAAGAGGTTGATGCAGGTCAACTGGCACGAGAGGCCGTAGCAAGGGGGGTTGAAGCTGTTATCGCTTCGGGGGGAGATGGTACTCTTTCTGCGGCGGCCGAAGCTTTAGTAGAAACGGATATTCCTTTGGGAATAATTTCTAGGGGGACGGCCAATGCTTTCGCCTCAGCTTTAGGAATTCCTGATGTCATTGAAGAAGCTTGTCAAATGATTCTTGATGGCAAAACTAGAGTTGTAGATGCGGCTGTGTGCAACGACAAGCCCATGGTACTTTTAGCCGGGATCGGTTTTGAAGCAGAAACGGTTAAAGATACCTCTCGCGCCTCCAAAAATCGTTGGGGAATGCTAGCTTATGTTCTCGCTGGCATCAAGCAACTGGCAGATTTAGAAGCTTTTGAAGCTACCATTGAAACAGAAGATAAAATTATTGAAGTTACTGCCACAGCCATAACCGTTGCTAATGCTGCCCCCCCTTCATCAGTTTTAGCCCAAGGGCCAGCAGGTATTATTGTTGATGATGGCTTGCTTGATTTAACCTTAGTAGCCCCTAATAGTCGGGCTGGGGCTGTGGCAGCTTCTTATCATTTATTACAAACTGCTTTTAGTAACGAAGCAGCAGAAAGAGATGATATTGGTTATCTACGGGCTAAAGAAATCAAAGTTACTACTAATCCTCCTCAGCAAGTGGTTCTGGATGGAGAATTAATTGGTAAAACTCCTGTTAGTATTAAATGTATTCCCCAATGCTTGACTATTTTTGTTCCCATGACGAAAGCAGAAAGGCCAGCAGAAAAGTTGGCAGGACTACCGGAGTTAAAGGTTGAGGATAAGTGATTGCTAGTTGCTAATTGCCAACTCCGTTCCCTGTTTTCACGACTAACTTAAACAGACATTTGGGTTATGGCGATATTTCCTGAGAAGCAAATATCTACATCTGAACCAGAGGTGCGATCGCGTTTTTCATAAACACCTTCGTATTGATAGGAGTTTCCCTCAACTCGATATTGTAATGGCAACGGTTCTTTACTTTGAGGGCAAAAGACAATTTTGGGATCAGGGGAACCAGATTCTAAATGAGGTAAGTTAACATTCCAAAAACTTCCAGGGGGTAAGGGGCGAGGAAATAAATCTGCTAATACTTTTTTAGTCCAGTAAGTAGCCCAATCCCAATCAATTATTAAAGGTCTTTTGATCCAATGGGAAACAGCTATTCCCGAAATACCTTGCATCGCAGCTTCTCTGACAGCAGCCACAGTTCCAGAAATATAAGCATCGGTTCCTAAGTTGCCCCCAGCATTAATACCAGAAAGAAGCCAATCTATTTCTCTACATAAATGGCTAACTGCGAGGCGGCTACAATCGGCCGGAGTGCCGCCGATAGCATACTCAGTTTCTGTACGTTGCACCACTGGAATTGGTCTGTCGGTAGTAACTTGGTGGCTGCAACCAGAGTGATGTTCTTTGGGGGCAACAATTATGCCTTTTCCTTCTACGGCCCCTTGTAAAGCTTGTATACCAGGGGCATCAATACCGTCATCATTGGTTAAAACTAAGATCATTTACCATTTATCTTTTAGCCGTCTTACTTATTGTCTGCGATCGCCTGAGCTTTTTCGACTAATAAATCTAATGACTACGGAAATATTGATAGCGATAGAAGGTATAAAGATTAAACAAACCTCCTACCAAACTACAGGCTAAGGCAATTGTCAATATTCCCTGTAAAGGGCAACCGTTGCCGAAGGTAGCCAGAAATTTAAAAACCGTACTTAGGAAAATCTGACCAAAAACAGCTAAGCCCGGTATATAGATAGCTATAACGGGAACCACCAGTATCGCGCCTACTACAACCATTGGCGCTAAAAAACTGAAAATGGTAGTTAGTAGTAAAGAAAATAAGAAATTAGGCAAACTGCTCATAGGGAAGCTAGTAATTTAGTAACTGAAGCAGGATAATGATACGAAAATAAATTTTACTATCCTGCGCCTTCTTTCCAGTATTAGAGGAGAAAAACCGATTTTTCCGGAAATGTTTTATTTCTTAAATGTTCATTAACAATCTTGGTGAACATCCGTAAATTTCTTCTCATAAATCAGGACGGGGAGAAAACTATTAGCAACTAGCAACTAGCCATTAGCCATAACCAGGCTGTACCTCACGCTTACCAGAAATTGCTATATATATCTAATTAACTTAACTTAACTTTTGTTTGCATGGTTAAAAATCCTCTTGGCGAATCCAGCCATTAATGGTAAAGCGGCTATCCCGAAAAGCTTGGGATTGGCAGTTGATGGGCAGGACTTCGTGCATATAGCGGCTGAGAAAGAAGACAATGCTATTTTGACGAGGTTCAACGGTTTGATAAGAATCTGCCTCTACATAGAAATTGTTTTCTATCTTACTATCATAAATAACTAACTCTCCTCCTCCAAAAGATTTAGGTTCGCGATAAAAATAATAAACGTAGGTGAGAAGACGATTAGCAGTATCGGGACTCCCGTTATCATTGTGAATACGATAGTAGTTTCCCTGATTGTGGGCAGTTAATTGAGTTTCTACCTCAGTTGGATTAAAAGAAGAAATTCCTAATTGTGAACAGACTTGAGGAAGAACTTTTTTGATCCGAGTGACAATAAGTTCAGAAAAGTTAGGGAAGGAATAAAGTACTGAAGATTGGCGATAATTAAGGTCTTGGGTGGAAGTATTACTAGGGATAAAGTCTTTCTCTTTGGCGATAACATAATTAAGTAATTGTTGTTGTTCTTCTGAGGTTAAAAGGTCATCAAGTTGAACAGATTCTGAAGGAATTACTTCTAATTGTGGCTGACCCTCATCCTGAAGTAGAGTTTCTGGAGTCTCAGGCAACTTTGTCAGAGAATTTTCGACATTCAACTGAACTGGTGGTTCGGTAATTACCCCAATTAAATGTTCCGCTGACAAATAAAGTGCTGCCCGGTTTTCTTGAAGAGGAATTTGCCAACCAGGAGGAGACGCTTGGCTAACATCAGAATTCATAAACCGATAAACTAATTCATAGAGGAGAGGATGATCAGATGGCAGATAAAAAGTTTTTTCGTGACCACCAGAAAGCAGAAGAGTAACCTTAACCTCTTGAGTGGCAAAAGAGTCAGAAACAAATACCATAAAAATCAGGTTTAAAAAGCAACTGTAAAATAAAAAAGTAGGCAGTTAAAGGAGGAAGATAGATGGTAAAATCTGAGGCAATTTTGCGTCTACCAACGGGCAAAGAACTACCTTGCTCTGATGATACCCCTGTGGATAACGAACTACAAAATCTTATTCCTAATCTTCTCGAAATTATCCTCGCTTCGATTTGGCACAACCGCAGAGATTGGTTTTTTGCTGTGGATATGGGAGTTTATCATCAAACAGGTACAAAGGTAAGAAGTCCGATTGTTCCTGATGGCTTTCTGAGTTTGGGTGTAGAGAGGGTTAAAGATGGTGAAGCGAGAGATAGTTATGTGGTTTGGGAAGAAAAAAATGTTGTCCCGATTTGGGTATTAGAGATAGTCTCAAAAACCTATGGAGGAGAATATGACCGCAAGATGGCAGATTATGCCAGATTGGGAGTAAGTTACTACACAATTTACAACCCGAAATACTGGCAAAAGCAGAAAAGAAAGAGTGCTTTGGAAGTATATCATTTGGAAGAAGGCAGCTATCGACTTTTAGAAGGAGAACCAATTTGGTTGCCAGAAGTGGGTTTAGGCATTGGATGTTCTCAAGGGAAGTATTGTGGTTTAGAGAGGGAGTGGTTGTTTTGGTTTGATGAAGCAGGAAATCGTTTTTCCCTTCCGGAAGAGTTGTTGGAAAATGCTGTACAAAGAGCAAGAATTATAGAAGAACAATTGGCAGCAGAGAGACTGAAAAATCAACAAAAACAACAAGCAGCGATCGCAAATCTCCAAGCTTTAGGTTTAAGTTTGGAACAAATTACTGAAGCTTTGGGTTTGGATAGATGAGTAAGTAATCAGGGTGGGCGATGCCCACCTCCAGAAAAAACTAACTTTGCCTCAACTTATCCAAGACACTTAAATCCTCCATTGTCGATACATCCCCTACTAACTCTTGCCCTGCGGCCAAATTACGTAGGAAACGACGGATAATTTTGCCGGAACGAGTTTTGGGTAAAGCGTCGGTAAAACGAATTTCTCCCGGACGGGCGATCGCACCAATTTCTTTGACAACGTGTTGCTTAAGTTCTTTTTTCAACTCATCGCTGGGCTGAGAATTGCTTTCTAAGGTCACAAAAGCATAAACATCCTCTCCCTTAACTTCATCGGGGCGACCGACCACTGCTGCTTCTGCAACTGCGGGGTGAGATACCAATGCCGATTCTACCTCCATTGTACCTAAGCGATGTCCTGCTACATTAATAACATCATCTACGCGCCCCATAACCCAGAAATAACCATCTTCATCCTTTCTTGCACCGTCCCCGGCAAAGTATAAATATTGCCCATCTTTGGGGGGTATATGTTCCCAATAGGTCTTGCGGAATCGTTCATCATCCCCATAAACTGTACGCATCATACTTGGCCAAGGATGCTTAATCACGAGATAACCCCCTTGATTATCTTCTACGGGGTTGCCTTCTAGGTCAACAATATCAGCGATAATGCCAGGAAAAGGTAAGGTTGCGGAACCTGGTTTGGTGGGGGTTGCACCGGGAAGGGGCGTTAGCATAAAGCCTCCGGTTTCAGTTTGCCACCAAGTATCGATGATGGGACAGGTTTCATTACCAATCACTTGATGATACCACATCCAAGCTTTGGGGTTAATGGGTTCACCCACAGTTCCCAGGATACGGAGGGAGGATAAATCTCTAGCTTTAGGGTGTTCATCTCCCAACTTAATCAGCGCCCGAATGGCTGTAGGGGCAGTGTAAAAAATATTCACCCCATACTTTTCTACCACATCCCACCAACAACCAGGGTTAGAGGTACGGGGTACACCTTCATACATTAAGCTGGTAGCACCGTTGGACAAAGGGCCATAAACGATGTAGCTGTGGCCAGTAATCCAACCCACATCAGCGGTACACCAATAAACATCAGTTTCTTTGAGGTCAAAAGCCCATTTTGTGGTTATGTGAGTATAGAGATTGTACCCCCCAGTGGTATGAACAACCCCTTTCGGTTTACCCGTTGTACCGCTAGTGTAGAGAATGAACAGCAAATCTTCACTATCCATTTGTTCCGCAGGGCAGTTAGGGGAAGCTTGGGGTTGTAAGCCATGCCACCAATGATCTCTACCCTCAAGCATTTCGATATCTTCTTTGGTACGCTGCACCACCAGAACATTTTCGACACTGGGGGCAGCATTATTTTCTAAAGCCTTATCTACCTGTACTTTCAAAGGAACAACTTTATCTTTACGGAAACCACCATCAGCAGTAATCACTAACTTTGCTTGGGCATCAACTAAGCGATCCTTCAATGCCTCAGCACTAAAACCACCAAAAACTACGGTATGTGCCGCACCAATCCGGGCGCAAGCTAACATAGCGATCGCAGCTTCAGGAATCATGGGTAGATAAATGGCGACGCGATCGCCTTTTTTGACCCCCAATTCCTTCATGACATTGGCACACTGACAAACTTCTCGGTGCAGTTGTCCGTAAGTGATGACGCGGGAGTCCCCAGGTTCCCCTTCCCAGATAATTGCTGCTTTGTTTCTACGATGAGTGGTTAAATGACGGTCTAAGCAGTTATAGGAAATATTAATTTTACCTCCTACAAACCATTTAACAAAAGGGGGTTGCCAATCTAGTACTGTGTCCCATTTTTTAAACCAATGCAGTTCTTGTTCTGCTAATTCTGCCCAAAATTGAGCAGGATCTGCTTGGGCTTTGGCATAAATTTCTTGATATTCAGCTAAACTCTTAATATTTGCTTCGGCAGAAAATTCAGCCGGAGGGGGAAAGAGGCGCTTTTCTTGGAGAATTGATTCTATGGTTGGTTGGGACATTTTTAATAGTTAGGGGTAAGAGTATAATCCTATATCTATCAGCATTTGAGTCAATTTTAGGTTACAATTTCTTGACTCTATAATTCCAAGCCACCTTAGCTGTAGGTGAATTAGGAAGAAAGGCAACCCATGAGTAAATCGATACGCAAAAAAAACTCTAGTCAATGGTCAAAAGAAGTTGACGATTTTATTCGTGGGGCTTCAGGAGGCTTTCTCTTTGGTATTCCCTTGCTATACACTATGGAAGTTTGGTGGATTGGCTCCTATATTGAACCTCCAAGAATGTTAGGCTTGTTGGCTGTTACCTATGTCGTTGTCTTCTTATTAAACCGAGTTGAAGGTTTTCGTGAGAATAGCAACCAAGTTATTGATGCGGCGATGGAAAGTGTTGAAGCTTTAACCATTGGTATAATTTGCACTACTTTCCTGTTAATTTTGTTGCGCCGTATCACCCTAGAAACTTCTTTAGATGAAGCCTTGGGAAAAATTATTCTAGAAAGCATACCTTTCTCTTTGGGGGTAACTCTATCACGGTCATTTTTACAAGGCGATCGCAGTTTATCTCAACAGCAAAAAGACTCTTCGGGTCAATCCCACCAGAAAGCTCAAAAAGCTAATCACCCTAACTTCTATGAAACTTTAGCAGATATCAGTGCCACCCTTATTGGTGCAATTATGATTGCTTTTAGCATTGCCCCTACAGATGAAATTCCGTTACTAGCGGCTGCTTCTTCACCATTTTGGTTGATTGCCATTATAGTTGTTTCTTTGCTCATCTCCTTTGGTATTGTCTTTGCTGCGGGATTAACAGATCAACGAAAACGCCAGCAACAGCGGGGTATTTTCCAGACTCCTGGGGGAGAAACCCTTCTTTCTTACTTAGTCTCTTTATTGGCTTCTGGTTTAATGCTCTGGTTTTTTGCTCAACTTAGTTTAAGTGATCCTTGGTTTATGTGGTTGCGTTATACTCTTTTGTTGGGTTTACCTGCAACCATTGGTGGGGCTGCAGGACGTTTGGCCCTATGAGTAAAAAACGTTCTGCTCAGAAATTATCAAATCGTTCCCCCGCAGAAAAAGTAAGTTTTGTGATCGCTTTATCTATCCTTTCTTTAATCGTCGGATTGGTGTTTTATAGTTGGTTTACAGGAGAAAACGAGCCTCCGATTTTATCTGTAAGTGTGCAAACAGAAATTCGTCAAGTTGAAGGGCAATTCTATATACCTTTTAAGGTAACGAACAAAGGAGGGGTTACAGTAGAATCAGTGCAGATCATTGCTGAATTAGAAGAGCAAGAATTACAGGAAATTGGGCAACAGGAATTTAACTTCCTTTCCGGCGGGGAAGTTAGGGAAGGAGCATTTATTTCTCCTCGCGATCCTAATTTAGGGAAATTAATGATTAGGGTAGCAAGTTATAAGTTGCCTTGATTTTAGTTACTAATTAGGCTAGTTACGGCCCAGAAAAACCCTCGGCTGGGTAGCATAGATTTATAGATATCCATAGGTTAGATATTACCATGAAGCAACCTTCACTACGAACTACTACCGCAATCTTTTTAGGCAGTATTTTGACTTTGGGTACGGTAGCTTGTAGTCAAGATTCTGAGCCTGCTTCCACCGCTGAAGTTTCTCCTGCTGAGGCAGCGGCAGTGGTGGAAGCGTCTCCTTCTCCTTCCCTTTCCCCTTCACCCCAAGCATCTCTTTCCCCTTCCCCTCAAGAAGATTCTTTCCAAGAAGCTTTCGATATGGCCACAGGAGCAACTGCTATGGGCAAATCCGCCCTAGCTAGGGAAGATTGGGTTTTAATTGTTCAACGCTGGGAAAAGGTGATTAAGTTATTAGAAACAGTACCAGCTTCTAGCCCTAACCATAAAATAGCTCAGGAAAAGTTAGCAGAGTACAAAAGTTATTTAGCCAAGGCAAAGCAAAGAGCAACTCCTCGCCCTGATGTTGGAGAAACCATTAGTGATGCTAATCCTAAGTTTTTCTCCATACCAATTAAAGCAAAATCCCAAGGTATACCTATTGTAGCGGTGACTTTTAATGGTAGCAAGACCTTTGATATGCTTTTTGATACAGGGGCAACTAATACCCTGATTACTCAATCTATAGCCCAAGCTTTGGAGTTAAGGGCGATTAGCAGTTCTAATATTATTATTGCTAATGGTTCTATAGTTTCTATGCCTGTAATGCAACTAGAATCTATGGCAACTGATGGCCGAGTTAAAACCAATGTCAGGGTGGCTATGGCTGAAAGTATGCCCATTGGTTTATTGGGGCAGGATTTTTATGCCGGTTACGACATTAATATTAAAACTGGGGTTATTGAATTTACCAGGAGATAAAAGGAGATAAAAGAAGATGGGAAGACTGGGACTAATTAATTAATCCTGTTCTAATGAGGTAATGTTTGCTTTTAAAACATCAGGATTATTGGCAAGATAAGCTATTAACCAATGGATTTGAGCAACGGTAATTTCTACTAACTTTTCTTCTGTAGGTTGAGCTAATCCTTGTTCTTGCATAGCCTCAAGAATCTGCTTTCTCAATTCAGCAACTGCTTCTTCAATGGGGGTAGGATCAATCATGGTTGGTTGCTGTTGCAATTCTATTACTGAAAGGGCATTAACAAGATTGACTTGGCAGATATCTAAATAATCATCAACTCTTTCCCAAGCGGCTGCTAAATCAGGTTTAGAGCTTATCTCTTCTTCTATTTCTCTTAAGATAGTTAAAGCTTGTTTAAGTCGCTCTGAAATATTTTTTTGTTGATCAGATTCATTTTGTTCTGAGTTTGTCATCTTAATTTCCCCTGCATAATCACCTTAAAGTAATCATACAGTTAATCTAATTTTGCTTGATGTTCACACTTAAAACCTTTCTTTTGCCAAGCATCCATATTTACCTCCGTTAACCTTTTTAAATCAGGGCAAGAAGGACGTACAAATTGACTAATAATAGCCCAAAAGAAGCTGCGAGTGACATCTAAACTAGTTTTTAAACTAGACTCTTGATTACCAGGAATACCCTTTTCCGGGGCAATATCTGTTTCCACCCAAATACCATGAGAACCGAGAATAATTTGAGCCATCCATTGGGCGCGAGGGAGATGAGTTTGAGAAGTAATTAATTTAACTTTATGGACTTTCCAGTTGCGGAGAATATCAAGACCATAATAAAAATTAGTAAAGGTATTATGAGCACAATGCTCTAACCAAACCTGATCTTGATTAGCGTTTTCTCTTTTAAAAATTAACCGAATACAAGGATCTAAAGAACCTTGAGAAATAATAATTTTTGCTTGGGGATAATCTTTAGCTAATTTTGCTGCATAAATTTCTCGGCGAATGCTACCTCCTAAAACCAAGAAAGCATCTACCGATTGTTGTTGGTGTAAAAATAGTTTGAGGCTAATTATTAACAACCAAGTACTAAGAAAAAGTCCTAGGGCGATGCCCAGGCGCTTTTGATAATTAGTCATGGACAAACTTTGAGAGATATTCCACTTTGGTAGTGTAATCTGCTGAAGCAATAAAAGCATACACTATACTAATAGCGGTTCCGTGTCATATCCACATTAGAAACTCTCTTTCCTCGTCCATAGATGTTTTCTCAACTAAAATATCAACTAAGCTCTTGGCGATCGCAAGCTTTATCGACTTGGAAAGGTAGAGTTGCGGTAACCAGTGTGGTAGTTACAGGGTTAGTATTAATCACTCGTCAGTTGGGTTTGTTACAAGGCTTTGAACTCAGCGCCTATGACCAATTGCTACGCTGGAAACCAGAAAGAGGGGAAGATGAGCGTATTTTGGTGGTTGGTATCACCGAAGAAGATATTAAAAGTACTATCAAAGAATTTCCTGTTTCAGATGGAACCCTTGCTAAAGCTTTAAACAAAATTCAGGCCAACAAACCCAGGGCAATTGCTTTAGATATTATTAGGGATGTACCAGTTGGTAAAGGTCACAGTAAATTAGTTAAAGAATTTGAGCAACCAAATTTAATTGCTGTTTGTCAAATGAATGAGGCGGAAGATCCTGGATTTGCCCCGCCCCCAAAACTGCCTGCTGAACAAGTAGGTTTTGCTGATCTTCCCCAAGATGCTGATGACGTTTACCGTCGCAGTTTGTTACTTGCCCTTCCCCCTATTCCAGATAGAGACTATAGCAGCCAACATTTATGTAATGATGCCGAATCAGAAGAGTTACTTTATTCCCTCTCTTTAGCTGCATCTACCCTTTACCTAGAAGAGGAGGGCATAGAAAGAGAAATTACTGAATATGATGACCTGCAATTCGGAGAAACTATCTTTCCTTTCCTCTCTCCTAATGCTGGAGGCTATCATAATATTTTTGCTGATGGACTGCAAATTTTAATCGATTACCGTTCCGCCAAAAATCCGACTAACTTCGTCAGCCTCAATGACATCCTTACCGATAAAGTAGATCCAGAATTAATCCGCGATCGCCTAGTTTTCATCGGTTATGAGGCAAAAAGTTCTCAGGATACCTTCAACACTCCTTACAGTGCAGCCCTAGAAACAAATCCTCGAATGCCTGGGGTCGTAGTTCATGCCCAAGTTGCTAGCCAAATTCTCGGTGCTGTCTTAGATAATCGCCCTTTAATTTGGTATTTGCCTGATCCAGTGGAATGGTTATGGATCTTAGGCTGGGCAGTGCTGGGGGGTCTTTTAGCCCTACCAAAATTGAAACTGTGGCAAGTGGCTTTAGCAGATGGTGTAGCTATAGGGGTGTTGGTTGGTACAAGTTATGGACTCTTCCTGTTAGCGGCTTGGATACCTTTAATACCTCCTGGTTTAGGCTTAGTAATGGCTTCGGTAGGAGTAGTTTTAGTAGATAGAGTACCGGCGATTAAAAAGCTGCTCAAAATTGATATTGATATCGATTGGGAAAGGGTGAAAAAAGATGCTGATCAAGCTCTAGGAGCTGAGTCTCCTAAAGAGGAAGTCGCAGCAACCGTTTCTGAAGTTACAACGGAACAAGATAATTATTTAACTCAGTTGCAAACCAGGGCTGAAACTAGACGTAAGCAAACCAGAAAAGCAACCACAGGAAGAGTTGTTCCGGTTAATCAAGTTTCTGAAACAGCAACTAAAGATAACTTTTTAGCCCAATTGCAAGATAAAGCTCAAACAAGAAGAAGCAAACGCCAGAGTCCAACCACTGAAATTTCTTCGCCAGCAACAGAAGACAACTTTTTAGGGGCGTTGCAACAAAAAGCTCAAGCCCGGAGAAATCAGGAAAGAAGACCTTCTGCTACTAGGGTAAAACCTTCAGTTAACCCAGTTTCTCAAACTACTGCGAAGGATAACTTTTTATCTCAACTACAAACCAAAGCCTTAGCAAGAAGAAATAAAAGGCAACTATCTTCTCCGGTTGCAGAGATACCCACAACAGAAAGTAACTTCTTAACTCAACTGCAAGCCAAAGCACAAACTAGAAGGAACAAAGCCAAACAAACCCGCCCCCCTCTTCTTACTCCAGTAGTTAATTCAGGGTCGAAAACAAGGACAGGGGTCAAAGATAATTTCTTGACCCAATTACAAGCCAAGGCCCAAACTAGAAGGAATAAAGGTAAAAGAAAAACTACAGCTATCTCCCTTCCACCCCAGGGGAGTTATATTGAGCAGCTTAAACAACAATCAAAGCAACGCTTGCAAGAAGCAACTACCCAAGCTTCTCCACCGCCAGTTATAGCTACTAGCCAAGTTTCTCATTCCAAGGTGCGTAATAAGTACCTAGAGGATCTTTTAGCCAGATCAAAAAGATTGAGAAGCGGAGATTAAGCTAGTACTCTGTCAATTTTTAATTAACGGGTAAAGGGGTAAAAGTTATCCCTCAATATAAAGCGGATGCAGCGTTAGTTATATAAGTTTTGATTAAACCAAATTCAGTTTGCGATTAAATATTTTAACTTTACATAACTTCAACTTGTCAAATGTCAAGAGCAAAAAAATTTTCAGAGGACGCATTTACGTGGTTTAATGGGATTATTAAAAAATAAGAGTGCTATACTTTTATCTAAAATGAAACTACAATCTCTACAATCTAGATATAGCGTTACATTATCCACCATTAACCCTCAAAATCACGGCGAAAAGAAATGCTTGGATCAACAATTTTTTAGGCTCTTGAAAAAGTTTTTTTGACAAATGAGGCAATTAATGCAATTTGCGATCACCTCACAAGACATCTCCTAAAATCAAAAACAAAATCGATCCTTTCTTCTATTCCCTTGTCTCCTAAGCAATAGCCGGGGTTGGTAAGAAAGAAGCCCACACTTACAGCAAGCTGAAGTGTGGGAGTATTGTCACAGTGGTGTCACCTGAATTTCTATTTCCGCATCTACTTCAGGATGAAGTTTAACCTGAGCTTTGTAGAAACCAATTTTGTTGATTTCTGGTAAAGTGATGCCGCGACGATCAATCTCTTGCCCTGTAGCAGCTTCAACGGCTTCAGCCACTTCAATACTAGTAACTGTACCAAAAATCGCCTCATCTTCTCCCACTTGCTTCTTAATATTGAAACGACCAATGGTTTCTAAAGCGGTCTTGCGACTTTGGGCTTGGCGTTTAATCTCCTCTAATCTTAATCTTTCCTTCTCTCTTCTTTGTTCCACCTGCTTAATAATCCCACGAGTAGCAGGAACCGCCATGCCCTGGGGAATCAAGTAATTACGGGCATAACCTGGGGCGACTTCTAATAAATCTCCAGATTGACCCAGCTTACCAACATCTTTATTAAGTACTACTTGAACTCGTTTAGCCATAATTTTTCCTCTCGGCACTGCCGCTTAACTATAAACTGTCTCAAAGCAAAATATTTTTGAGCAATAACATTCCATCATATCAAGTTTGCTTGGACAATTGCAAAATTCAAAATTAGGGAGCAGCACTAAGTCATTCATATAAGCCTTCTTGCACCTAGTAAGTAATATCAAGCCGAATAAACAGCTTTTCGCTAATAGTAATTTTCTCTAGCGGTAACAAACTTGACTAGGGTGGGATAATAAATTTAGCTCATCATCAACGGTCTTACATTCATCATCTCTACCATAATTGTTAAACAATGGGACAAGAGTTAAATTATGTCATACCTATCAATGACTAGGTTAAAGCTTAAATCTCCTCGTTACTTAATTCGGTTCTGGAACTATAACGAGAAAATAGTGCGCCAGATGCAAACAGCAGAGGGTTTCTTACAAGGTAAGTTGTTAGCAAACTATAGTCTGGCAATGTGGACAACAACCCTTTGGACATCCTCTGAAGCACTAAAAGAATTTTATCTTAATGGCTCTCATCAAGAGGTAATAGCGAGAATAAGTGAATGGTCTTCTGAGGCTGTTCACTTTTCCAAATACGTCAGTACAAAGGAGTTACCATCTTGGCAACAAATAGGAAGTGAACTTGCTCATCAAGGAAGATTTCAAGAACTGAAGCAACCATCACTTAATCAGCAAAACAAAGTGGTTTTACCACCAAAATTTGTGAATTTAGTTAAAGAAGTTACGGCAACTCAGATCAAATCTTACATTTCTCTAAATAAGTAAAACTTCTCCTTGATTTTCTTTTAAAAATGGCACAAGAAAGCTTAAACGAAGGTCTAATTATCGATGGACTTAAAGAAGCTTTTCCCCAGAAAAAGCCTCTTTTAATCAGCCAAAACTATGGCTTAGAGAATATATTTTTAGTGCAGTATCAATACCCACCCCATGAACTCCCAGAACACGCTGTTCCCTACAATGTTTTAGAGGTTATTGACCGCCGATACTTTTCACCCCATAAGCGACGTTTAGCTGATAATTTATATACTAAACCTTTGCGCGGCGGTGAAGTATTTTTTTATCCTCAACATTGCGACCACCATATTAGGTGGGACAAAGAAATGATGTTCACACTACTAAATTTTAGACCACAACTTTTTGAGCAAGAGTTTGGTTGTAGTAGTTCTGCCGAGCTTTTTCCTTATTTTCAAGAATGTAATCCTGAAATTTATACCTTGGTTAATCTAATTATAGAAGGACTGAAACAAGAGTATATAAATGTTAGTTACATTGACTGTTTAGCTTTAGCTCTTGCCAAACATCTTGTACCATTAATGGGTTTAAGATATAAGGTTACTCAAGAAAGTCAATTAGCTAAAAAAATAGTCAAGGAACTTGTAGATTTTATTGAATCAGAAATTGAATTAGGCCGTAAACCTACACTACCAGAACTAACTAAGCAAGCCGGATTTCAAAGTCAATCGTACTTCAGTAAACTCTTCAAAAAAGACCTAGGAGTTGCACCATGCAAATATGTTACCCAAAGAGCAATAGAACGTGCTAAGTATTTGCTCAAAAAAACAGATATAGCCTTTCTCGGACTGATGAGGTACATTTCCACTAGCCACTAGCCAAAGCGCAAAAACCAGGCTGTACCTCACTAGCCTAAGAATCGCTATATCCCTCTTCTATCAATCTCCGGAAACAAAAGTCATTTCTAAATTCTGGAGCTTTTGTATAGTATGCGATCGCAATATTTTTTCTTCCTAAAAATTCTTGCAAGCAGCAAAATTGCCAAAATTCGATTATTGCACTCTGCATTCCCTAGTATATCATTTGTCCAGGAAGTTCAAATAATAGGAAAAATCGGAATCTGACAGAAGAGGGATATAATGGCAGCGTTCACAACAGAAAAACAAGCTCTCCATGATATTATCGCTAGATGTTTAGTTGTGAATGGGAGAGGTCAATCTAGCTCAACTCCTTGGAAACTTTTAATTGGATTGGCAGTAGCAGCCATTTTATCTAGGGGAGTAATAGCACAGTTTCCTCCCCATAATTTTATAGACGAACATGAAGAACACTCGGAAATTATAGAAGAAGAACTGAACGAAATACCAATGTCTGGAAGATTTACTATTTGTGGATTTGAAGAGCAACTCATTAAACCAGGTAACAATAACATTGATGGAGACTGGAAATTAGAGTTTAGTGCTGGTGGAGTTACTCATATAGCCAGACTACAAATGGAAGGAGCTTCAGGAGCTATGAGAGTTATCTTCCCTAATGGTAGTGTGGATCAAACAATGCAACTCTACAATTCATCCAAAGGAATAGTTTTGCTAGGCTTTTATCCTGTTGATCCTAATACTGGAGAGTCTGTTCCTTCTTACAAAGCCGATAATTTTCTAATTAGACAGGAAATTGACAGCTCATGGACAATTGTAAACTGCGATGATGGTGGCAATACTTCCCCCTTGCTACAACTCTCTCTTCTGGGAATGCGATCGCTCAAAACGAATTCTGTCGCGGCAACGAAGTCCTCACAGCAAGCTATTGTGCTGGGGATAACTTAGAATCAGAAGAAGCTAAACTCTATGAATTAGTCAACCAATATCGCGCTCAAAATGGTTTACCAGCCATACCCCTTTCCCCTTCCTTAACTTTAGTAGCTAATCGCCATGTCCTAGATTTAGAGCAAAATATTGGTTATTTAAATTAAACTTAACAGGAAAGTAGATAAATTGGTTTGTATGGTTGCTTGGGTTGAGAAACCTGTAAGATTTGATAATTCAGCAACATCTGCAATTCCCTCTTTATGAGAAAATCTACTCGTAGCTACTTCGTCAAATTCCTGGTATTACTCACTTCCTTAATAGTCTTGCTAACTTACTCTCTTCCCGCCCAAGCAAACACCATTGCTGATTCTCAATTAGAACAACAAGTCCTAGAAATTATCCGTAACAACCCAGAGGTGATTATTGAATCAGTCCAAACCTACCAACAGCAACAGCTTAAACAACAATAACAACAACAGCAAGCATTTTTGCAGCAAATAACAGCTAATCCTCAGTTAGCTATCGGTACTTCTCCGACTAAAGGGGCAACCCAAGCAAAGGTAGTGCTGTTGGAGTTTTCAGACTTCCAATGTCCCTTTTGTGCTGAAGCTAGTAAAACTATCAAACAGTTTATAACAAACCATCAAGATATCGTCATTCTAGTGCTGTACCTCTCAATGAATTAGACGCAATTCTAGCAAGAGTTCGTTCAAAGTAAGTGAGAAATCAACTGCTCCCTTGCCAAAGATTAAGAACAAATTTGATTTTTATTGAGTATTTAATCATGTTGAAACTAAAACTAAGTGGGATCGCCTTTGCTACCATCTTTTTTCCCATAACTGCGATGCCTTCGGCGGGCTTTGCCTACGCCTATCATCCTTCACCACAAAACAACAGTTCTACTCAAGAAGATATTTTACTTTGTTTAACTATGCTGAAACTATCATCAAAGGCGATCGCCCTTACTAAAATTGTCTTTTCTCGGAAGCGCGATCGCCAGTCAAAATTATCTAATTCCAGCTTTTGTTATGACTCCTTACTCAAAGAAACTGTTGTAATCCAATCTTGATACTGTGAATCTTGATTTTCTGTAATCGCTGTCAACTTATCTCGCAACCTTTCCGCTAGGGGCTTAGCTTCCGGTAAGTGATAAGTTTCAATACGGTTAACGGGGGTTATTTTCGCTGCTGTGCCGCAGAGAAATACTTCATCGGCAATGAGTAATTCTGACTTATCAACGGCTCTTTCTCTAACCGTAAGACCTAAATCTTGAGCAATAGTAATAATGCTATCCCGCGTAATTCCTTCGAGGATATCTTGATCTAAACTAGGGGTGATAATTTGCTCGTTTCTAACTAAGAAAATGTTCATCCCGGAAGCTTCACAAACTTTCCCTTGAGAGTTCATTAAAATCGCTTCATCAAAACCAGATTCTACGGCCTCTGTCTTCGCTAGGGAAGAAGTAATATAAGCAGCGCTAATTTTGCCCCGCAGAGGAAAACTACGGTCTTCTTGGCGATACCAGGAACTAATACGACAATTTACCCCTCCTGGAGATAGGTAATCTCCTAACTCTAAACCATAAACAAAGAAGTCTTTTTCAATTTGATGGAGTCGAGGTGAAATTCCTAAACCGGAAGTATAAACCAAAGGTCGAATATAAAAGTTGTTTTGTGGTTGATTTTTCTTGATAAAATCAATAATAATTGATTCAATTTTATCAGCAGGTAAATCGTAATTTAAAAACTTAGCGCTATTGCTTAATCTTTGGCAGTGACGATCTAATCTAAATAAAAGAACTTCCTGAGAATTGCTCTGATTAATGATGCCACGCATTCCTCCGAAAGCTCCTGTACCATAATGTAGGGCATGAGTAGCTATGGATAGCTGTGCTTCCGGGAAAGGTAGAAACTTGTTTTGAAAGTAAGCAATAGGTAGGAAATTATGCATAGTATTTTTTGATAAAATGTAGGAGCGCTCAACAAATATAAGCTAGCTGTGGTAGTTAGTCAAAAATGTCATAACTTGGTATATCTGCGATCGCAGAGTTAGAGAGTATTTCATTCCTCTGGTGAAAATCATTCCTGCTCTCAACTCTAAGTTAGGTTAATCTAAATTTATAGAGTTTCAACTTAGTGATGGAAATTTCTAGGAAATCCTTTACCTGAATCAGATTATGAAGCAGCCCTATTTTGATATAATTGTTATTGGCGGTGGTATTAATGGCGCAGGTATTGCCCGTGATGCTCAGGGCAGAGGACTATCTGTTTACCTCTGTGAAAAAGACGACCTTGCCAGCGCCACCTCTTCAGCAAGTAGCAAACTGATTCACGGTGGGCTACGTTATCTTGAGTATTACGAATTTTCTTTGGTGCGTAAGGCCCTGAAAGAAAGAGAAGTATTGTTAGCAATGGCCCCTCATATTATTTGGCCACTCCGATTTATCTTACCCCATAATCAACATCAACGCCCAGCTTGGCTGATTCGCCTCGGCTTATTCCTTTACGACCATTTAGCAAAGCGTAAAGTTCTATCTGGTTCAAAACAAGTCAACTTACATAAGCATACTGCTGGCAATCCCTTACAAGATAAACATAAAATTGCTTTTGCCTATTCTGACTGTTGGGTTCAGGATGCACGTCTCACAGTACTTAATGCCGTCGATGCCCAAAATCGCGGGGCGACTATTGAAACTCGTACAGAATGTCTTAAAGCACAACGTGTCAATGATCTTTGGGAAGTTACCGTCCGGGATACAGAAACTGGACAAGAAAAAGTTCTCTTAAGCAAGGCTATAGTCAACGCTACTGGACCTTGGGTTGCTAGCCTGATGGATGAGAAAAAGATCGCCGTTGAGAATACAAAACAACTGCGTTTAGTCAAAGGAAGCCATATTGTCACCAAAAAACTCTTTGACCACAACTATTGCTATATTTTTCAGAATGATGATGGTCGAATTGTTTTCGCCATTCCTTATGAAAGCGATTATACCTTAATCGGAACCACAGAAGTTGATTACCAGGATGATCCAGGAAAAGCAACACCAAACGATGCAGAAAAAGCTTATTTGTGCGAAGTGAGTAACGACTATTTCCAAACCTCTATTACTCCCCAAGACATTATCTGGTCTTATGCTGGTGTACGTCCCCTTTTTGATGATGCGGTTGATGATGCTTCGGCAGCAACACGAGACTATGTATTTGATATCCAAGATGTAGACGGGAAAGCGCCAATTTTGTCAATTTTTGGTGGCAAAATCACCACTTTCCGTAGACTCGCAGAAAGTGCGGTTGAGCAATTATCTGCTTACTTTGATCATCCTGCCAAAAACTGGACAGCAACGGCCCCTCTTCCAGGAGGCGATCTTGATGGACTTTCTTTTGATGCTTTTGTTGAGGCTAAACAAAGTCAGTATTCCTGGGCATCCCCCAAGATGATTTATCGGCTATGTCGAGAATACGGTAGTTGTATCGATTCTTTGTTAGCAGGATGTAGCAGTGTATCTGAGTTGGGTGAACATTTTGGCCACAACTTCTATGAGGCAGAAGCAAATTATTTGGCAACTTATGAATTTGCTAAAACAGCAGATGATATTTTGTGGCGACGTTCAAAACTTGGTTTACATTTGACGATTCAGGAGAGGGAAAGATTTAGGAGTATGTTTGAAAAGGAGTTAGCAAAAAGTGAGCAATGAGAAATACAGCAATTCTTAGTAAGCGTGAGGTACAGCCTAGATTCTGGTTTTTGCTAATAGCTAGTTGCTGGTTGCTAGTTGAAACATGGAAATAGAGCAAATGTACCTCATCAGTCCGAGAAAGGCTATACATAAAAGAGCGGGCATTATAATAATGAAAATGATAATGTAATTATATTTCGATATTTTGTAGAGTTATTCATAAAATATTAGTAATATAGATACTGCTCTAAGAATTGCCAATTTCTACAATAATTTCTCCTTGACGCAGTTGTTCTAAAGCTTCAGAAAAAGTAGTAGTCAGTATATTTCTAAGATTGCGATTTGTGACGTTACCACAGGTTATCCACAGAATTTGAGGAGGCGCTCCCAATCTACACACTAAATCAATAAAATCACTATCTTTTGTCATAATTACAGCATTCTCGTCTCGTGCTGCTTCAAAGATTTCCATATCTTGAGCATCTCGTAGTCCCAATTCCTGCAATGTCATGGCTTCTATGCTAAAAGTTTCCCTAAGCCATTGTGCTAGTGTTGGAGGTAATTGAGCATTAATCCAAATTTTCATGCTGTTAGCCTGGGAAAATCAGTGCGTCGTGCAGCAAAAAGTAGACAAGCCTGAACATCAGCTAATTCTAAATCAGGAAAGTCTTCTAAAATTTCAGTAACATTGACATTCTCAGCCAACATTTCCAAAATATCAGTAACTCGGATTCGCATTCCCCTAATGCAGGGACGACCACCACACTGACCAGGTACTTGGGTGATACGATTTAACAGGCTATTCTGGGAATTTGTGGGCATATTTATAAGTAGCTTGATTGTTTTCCTATTTTATCGACTAATTCAGTGCAGATAAAAGGTTTAGCAATACAAGATAAGTAGCAAAGTCATGCTGGAAGCTAATAAGCTTCAAGGTTACTCTTTCTCTTCCTTCTTCAACCTCCGCCACCAAGCCCTAACCAAACTAATCTCCTCATAAGAATAAAAATCTCCAATCGACTCCCGAATTGCTTTTAACGAATCTCCCCCCACCTTTTCAAGCGCAGCTATAATCACTTCTTGCTTCTCTTTAACTACCAAACGCTCTAATTCTACAGGCTGATTTAACTCAATTAACTCGCATAAATGATTGACAATTGTTCGGGGAGTAAAACCTCTTTTTTTTGCTATTTCTTCTACATCCAAACCCTGTTGAAACAACCCGAATGTATTCATTTGCGTATTGTTGGGCAGGGCTTCCGGGGGTTGCTGTTCCTGACAAAAGGCGCGAATCTCAGAAACAAAGCGATCGCCATATTGCTTCAGTTTATAATCCCCGACTCCAGAAATGTTGCTAAAAGCTGGTAAGGATTGAGGTTGCTTTTGCGCCATTAATTTTAAGGTAGAATCACCGAAAACTACATAGGGAGCAACACCTTGTTGATCAGCAGTTTGTTTCCTCAATCTCCGCAAACGCTCAAATAGTAACTCTGCTTCCATTGTCCTAGGATTAGCATCTGCAAGCTCTTTGGAGGCTGGCTTTTTGGTAATTGCAATGTTCACCTCACGTTGACTCCGCAACACCTCCCAACTACGCTTATTCAACTTGAGGATGCGATACCCATCGGTGGTTTGGTTAACTAGGCCCTGATGAAGGAGCGATCGCGCTAACATTTTCCAAGCATCAGCAGTTTTATCTTTACCGATACCATAAGTAGAAAGGAGGTGATGCCCATATTGTTGCACCTTTTGTTTCCTTGAACCCCGCAACACATCAATAATGTGGTTTGTACCAAACTTTTCTCGACATCGGGCTACACAGGAAAGAAACTTTTGTGCTTCAATTGTCCAATCTTCAATAGGCTTAGGGTTGCGGCAATTATCGCAGTTGTCGCAGTTGCCTTTGAATCTTTCTCCAAAGTAACCTAAAACAATAGTGCGGCGACAGTCTGTACCTTCGGCGTAATCAATGATTTGAGCGAGTTGTTGACGCGATACTCTTTGTTCATTGGGGTCTGGTTTTTGAGCAATGAGGTAATCGATTCTGGGGATATCTCCCGCGCTGTAGAAAAAGAGACAATCTGCCGGTTCCCCATCCCTGCCTGCCCGGCCGGATTCTTGATAATAACCTTCTAAATTCCTGGGCAGATCGTAGTGGATCACAAACCGCACATCTGGTTTGTCAATGCCCATACCAAAAGCAATAGTTGCTACCATTATTCTTACATCGTCCCGAATAAAGCGAGTTTGGTTCATTGCCCGCGCCTCACTTTGCATTCCTGCATGGTAAGGTAGTGCTTTAATGCCATCACTTTGTAAACGGTTTGCAGTTTCTTCTACCTGACGACGACTAAGACAATAAATAATTCCTGAACCTTGGCGATCCCGTACTGCTTTCAATAGTTGCCCATAGCTGTTGCGTTGCTTTTGTTGTACTTCATAGTAAAGATTTGGGCGATCAAAACTGGCTAAATGAATGCTAGGCTCTTTTAAACCAAGCTGTTGGACAATATCTTCCTTAACTCGCTTTGTTGCTGTAGCAGTGAGGGCAATGACGGGAATGCGTGGGTAACGCTTCCTCAAAAGCCTAAGCTGACGGTATTCTGGGCGAAAATCATGACCCCACTCCGAAACGCAATGAGCCTCATCAATGGCAAACGCAGAGATACCTAATTGCATAGATACTAAATCTAAAAAAGGCAGAAATCTTTCCCCCAACAATCTTTCAGGGGCGACATAAAGTAATTTCACCTTTCCTGCCAAAATTTCCTGTTCTCGCTCTCGTATTTCCCGACCTTTCAAACTACTATTAAGAAAGGTTGCCCCAATGCCATTATCATACAAAGTATCTACTTGGTCTTGCATCAAAGCAATCAGGGGAGAAACCACCACCGTTAAACCAGGTTTTAATAGGGCAGGTAACTGGAAACAGAGAGACTTTCCCCCTCCTGTAGGCATAATCACCAGTAAATCCTTATTTTGCAACGCTTCTTCAACAATTTGACGTTGCCCAGGGCGAAAATTATCGTAACCGAAGTAATGTTTAAGTTCTTGCTCCAGAGATTGCAACTGGTACATAGGAGATTTGTGCTCTGATGATCTGGAGTTATTTTACCAAGAAAAAATGCCTTTAGGACTTAAATAGTACCTATTGCTGCTTAGCTTTCTTTTCTAAATACTGTTGATGATAATCTTCAGCAAGATAAAATTGACAAGCAGGTTTTATTTCTGTCACAATTTTGTTTTGATATTTACCGGACTTCTCTAATTCTGCTTTAGAAGCTAGAGCAGTAGTTTCTTGTTCGTGATTGTGGTAAAAAATTACTGAACGGTATTGTTCTCCCCGATCTGCTCCCTGGCGATTTAAGGTAGTGGGATCGTGGATTTGCCAAAAAATGTTGAGCAATTCTGTATAACTAATTTCTTGGCAATTATATTCTATTTGTACAGCTTCTGCATGGCCTGTAATTCTCGCACAGACATCAAGATATATAGGGTTTTCAAAATGTCCTCCGGTATAACCAACAGTGGTATAAATAACTCCTTTAACTTGACGAAATTTGTCTTCAACTCCCCAAAAACAACCGGCGGCAAATGTAGCTTTGTCCATAAAAGCTCCTAAATTAATTGGTAGAACCTATTTTAATTCACAAGCAATTAAACAAAGTTGACAAAACTGTATTAGAAAACAAAAAACCTTCAGGATCACTCAAACACAAATATCCAAAATCTGGTAAACTCTCCCTATTTTTCATCTCAATTTTCTGACCATTATCTCCTCTTACTTCCACCCAGCCGCAACTATAATAATCCCGTAAGCAAGAATGTAACTTAAGCAAAACTTCCTTCCCAAACTGCTGGCGAATATTAATTAAACTTACCCCTTCTTTAAGACGCAAACCTAACATCAAAGTCTCTAAAAGAACATCTTCCGGGCAGGTTTGAGGACAATCAATTATTCCTCCTCCATCTAGCCAATCATAATATTCTCTTCTGGTACGAGGGCGAGTAAATCTTTGAGAGGTAACATAACTCGCTGCCCCCATACCAAAACCGTAGTAGGGTTGATTTTGCCAATAAACTTGGTTGTGACGACATTGAAATCCTGGTTTAGCATAGTTAGAGATTTCATAATGCAGATATCCGGCACTACCCAGAACTTCCTGTGCCAAACGATACATCATTGCTGTGGTTTCATCATTTGGTAAAGGTTTAACCCCTGGTTGATACTGTTTACCAAAAGCTGTTACGGTTTCCAACACCAAATCGTAGCAGGAGAGATGATTCGGTGCTAAATCTACTGCTGCGGTTAAAGAAGCTTGCCACTGACTCAAACTTTGATGGGGTAAACCGGAAATTAAATCTAAACTAAGGTTGGCTATCCCCCCTTGTCGAATCAACTCCACCGCTGTGAAAATATCAGTAGTGGAATGCGATCGCCCGCAAGTTGTTAAAAGTTCATCTTGAAAAGCTTGTACTCCTAAACTAACGCGGTTAATTCCTGCTTGTTTATAACCTTGGATTTTTTCTAAGGTAAAAGTTCCCGGATCGACTTCTATGGAGATTTCTGCAGCTTGAGCAATCCCAAAATGTTGCTCCAAAACCTGCAAAATAGCCCCAAGCTGTTCTACAGCTAGTAAAGAAGGAGTTCCCCCGCCAAAAAAGACTGTTTGCAACTTTTCTGGCCCCACTTTGGGTGTTGCCCTAATTTCCTGGTTAAGCTTACTAACGTAGCGTTCAATAGAATTGCGAGGATTATTAGTCACAGAATCCCCTAAAACGGCTACAGGAAAATCGCAATAGTAACAACGGCGGCGACAAAAGGGAATATGAATATAGGCAGAAGTAGGGATAATTGTGGTAGCGAGTTGCTTAGGTTTCTGGGCAAAATCTCCTTCTTTTACTGGCATGAAGGTTAGCAATCCTTAATTCAAAGTTAATAGTTGTTAATTTACTTAATTTTCTGCAATTCTTGAAGCAGCCACTTTACTTACTTGCTAACTAAGAAAGAGATTTTTAGTTAAGAAGATGAAAAAGCCCCATCTTTGCTCTTGGTAAGGCATTACCCGATTATCCTTAAGCATAAATTCGAGTGGCTAGTTGAGATCGTTTTCTACATGAGAACTATTATCTGCGTGAAGTTCCTGACATTATTAGGAACAAGGACAAAGATATAATAAATTAAGGGCATTTGATCTCGCTTTTATCGCATTTCAGCAACAGAAATTGCTCTTACTTTTTATTGGATGAGAAAGATGCTTGATGCTGTCATCATATTATTATTCATTTTCGCTGCTGCTGGCATTGGTTTCTCTGGTGTAGAACTGTTGCCGGTAAGAGTGTTAGACCAAGTTACCAACGTTGAAGCCTTACGATGGGTAACAGCCGGTTTTGCTGCCTTGGTTGGGTTAGCAACAGGCTTAGCGGCTCAAACTACCTACCGCCGCGTAGAAAGCCGAGTTAGAAGACTGCCTATTGAGGTTATCTTCACCCGCGCCATTGGTTTAGCCATCGGCTTATTGTTAGCTAACTTGATGCTAGCTCCTATTTTCTTGCTTCCTATACCAGAAAAGCTAGCTTTTGTCAAACCAGCTCTAGCTATTTTAGGGAGTATTGTGTTTGCCTTTTTAGGAATTGGCCTAGCCGACACCCACGGCCGTAATTTTCTGAGATTGATTAACCCCAACAATGTCGAAAGTATCTTAGTTGCCGAAGGCACTCTCAAATCCGCCACATCTAAAGTTGTAGACACAAGCTGCATCATCGATGGACGTATTGAAGAATTATTAAACACAGGTTTCATCGAAGGTCAAATCCTCATTCCTCAATTTGTTTTACAGGAATTACAACAATTAGCTGATGCTGCTAATGACCAAAAACGTATTCGCGGCAGACGAGGACTAGATATCCTCAACCGAATGCAGGAAGCCTATCCAGAAAGACTGATCGTTAATTCTGCTGATTATGATGATCTGACGACAGTAGATGCTAAATTAGTACGCTTTGCCCAGGAAATTAATAGTACCCTGTTAACCAACGATTACAACTTAAGCAAAGTAGCCAACCTGCAAAAAGTTCCGGTACTCAATATCAATGATTTAGCTAAAGCTATACGTCCCATTTACTTACCAGGAGATAGCTTAGAACTGAAAATTATCAAAAAAGGCAAAGAACCAACCCAAGGAGTTGGTTACTTGGAAGATGGAACCATGGTAGTAGTAGAAGAAGGAAAAAGTTACTTAGGAGATGAACTCCAAGTTATCGTCACCTCAGCCCTGCAAACCTCTGCGGGGAGAATGATTTTCGCTAAACCAGAAACTTCAGTAGTAGCTTAAGATTACTCCTGCAACTTAGTTTTAGAAACAATACGGGTTTTCTTGCGCTCAGCATCAGAAAGATTTTCTCCTGACTGTAAGCGAGTCGCGCTAGTTTGTAGCACAGTCGCTGCCCCCTCATCTCCCATTTGAATCGCTGTTTTTGCCGCAGTTTGTAACATAGTTGCGGCCCCCGCACGATCCCCTTGCTGCAATTTTGTTTCCGCAATTTTGGTTTGACGATATTTTGCCAAAGCTAAAATCGACTTTTTCACACTAGGGTTATTAGCTGGTTGATAAGCTGCTTGAGATTGCGCCTCGACAAAAACCGCTTCTGAAAGTAAAGCTTCTTTGCCCAAAGCCGGATCATCATAACGCACTTGTACTTTAGCCAGATTCTGAGGACCAGGGGGAAATTGATTAATATAAAGGTTAGCTAAAATAACTCGTTCTGCATCAGTCATCAAATCACCAATACGGACAAGAAAACTTTCTCCCTCAGTTTGTACTGGCAATTCAACAGTTTCTGGTGCAACTTGGGCAATAGGTTTCAGTTCTGCTAAACGTACCCCTGGCATTAAATTAAAAATCAAATAAGCATTGGTTAAACCAACAGACTGAACCCTTTCAAACAAGCGTCCAAACTCATCTAAAGCTTGTTCTGGGCGTTCAATATAGGCTAAAGTTCCCCCCGCCACATCAGCAATATTTTCTAAAACATCTTGGTTCCAATGATTGCCAAACCCCATGGTATTCAAAGTTACGTTTTCTTGGGAAGCTAACTCAGCAAATTGTAAACAGCGTTCATTATCTCCATGTTCATTTTCCCCATCTGTCAGCAAAAAGATTTGCGAAGCTGTATCCTTTTTACCCTTAGCTATTTCTTGGAGTCCCAGTTTCATGCCCTCATCAATAGCTGTTCCTCCATCAGCATCCAACTTCTTGATCTGCTTTTTCACATAATTAACATTATCAACGCTCTGATTATCAATCAGCACCTTAGCACGATGATCAAAAGCCACTATTGAAAGGCGATCGCTAGGCTTCAAACGCTCAACAAGACTCATAGCTGCCTTTTTTACTGTTTCCATAGGACGACCCCCCATAGAGCCGCTATGATCGAGTACTAAGCAAAGATTTAAAGGCAAACTCTCATCTAATCCCCCTGCCACAGCAGAAATGGAAACCGATAGCTGACGCTGACTAGCAGCTTGATTAGCATCAATATGGGAATCATTCAAAATAGGTTGTAAACCAACTTTCATAATTATTTAGCTCCTGGATGAAGTATCTATTTAGTTTATATACATAGCCCAATGACAAAATACTGGGCATATTTCCCAGAATAGCCTGCTCACAACGGAGATCGGTAGGCAATCAGTTAATTTAGGTTAAAGGTTGTACTTCTTAGCCCTTAATAGTACGTCGTTTGTCTAGCCAGCGTTGTAAAATAATTGCTGCTGCCTTGCGGTCAATGGTTGCTTTATTGCGGGAAACAGAAACTTTTTGTCCCTTCATTTGTTGCTCTGCTTCAACAGAAGTCAAACGTTCATCAACATACTCTATGGGCAAATCAAGAGCAGTTGAGATTCTTTGGCTAAATTTCTGCACTTGGCGGGCTTGAAATCCTAATTCCCCAGCCATAGTGTAGGGAAGCCCAACTACTAATAATTGTACTTCCCTAGCTTCAGCAATCTCTCTAAGCTGTTCCACATCAGCTTGAAAGGAGGTTCGCTTAATAGTAGTTAAGCCTGTGGCAATTAAACCTGTACCATCACATCCGGCGACACCCACCCGCTTTTTTCCTACATCTAACCCTAATACAGAGACTTTCTCCATTTTCCTTAAGACATCTCCGGGGGTTCATTGGCTTTGAGCTGTTCTTCTTTCGGGTTGGAATTAACAGAACTATCTTTTTGAGAATTATGGCGATCGCTTGATTTCTGCTCGGTTAGTTGATTAATGGTTTTTAACCAAGAAATGCGACTAGGAATAGGAGTTCTAGGGGCAGGTTGCAGTCCTTTAAGAACTTCTGATAGCTGTAAACCTTCCAAGGAAGATGGTTTTGCTTCCCGAAGCTTATGCCAAACAGAACGCGACATCAATAGGGTATGTTCAATACGTTGTGCGCCAATCTTTTCTAAATACTCTTCCCGCTCCGGCTGATAATCTGCTGAAGCTAGTTGTAAAGATTGCTCTGGCAAACCTTGTACAATCCTTGCTAGTTGAGAAAATAGCTCTGGATATAACCAAGTATAAGCTGGATGAACGTTTACTTTCGCTTTATGGGGGTTAGAGCGATCGCTATAGGCTTCTAATTCAAAATGCCCAATGGCTGCCTTACGCTGGGGTTCAAAAACATAACCACTAATGGTTTCTTGATGATTTAACCATTGCTTAATGCTAGTAAGTACAGCGCGAGGGAAGCTAGCCTTGAAGTCTTGGATATGACGATCAAAAACTTGCCGTAACAGAGGCGGCATAGATACTGTATCAAGTTGATACAATAACTGAGCATCAGCATTACTTACAGGTAAGAGGTTCGGTAAATCTGGTTCATGTTGAGCAATTTGTGCTAATAATTCTGGGGTGATCGCCCAATAAGTCATTTGGGCTAAAGGCTGGAAACCATTTTGCCGATACAATGCCAAGGTGCTTTTATTATTAACATTAACTTCCAAAATCCAAGTACGGGCTTCCCAGATTTTCTCAAAGCAGTGTTTTAATAATTGAGAGCCAATATCTGGCTGTTGGCAATTATGATCAACCAAAACCTGTTTAACCCGCCAAGTAGTGCGAGTTTTGTTAAAAGGTTCCACTTGAATCAGACCAAGAATTTTCTGATCTAACTCAGCTACATAGATACAGAGATCATGCTGATAAGGATTAGGGAATAAAGTTAAGAACTTAAGAATTCCATACCAACTACGCAACTTGTTTAACTGCTTGCTTAAATTCACTGAACAACTTTGGTCATCAGTTGTCCCGGAATTGGCAGCAAGAACCTCTATCGCCTCAATGTCCCGATAGACTAAGGGGCGAATGGCCAGTTTATTATTTTCGCTGATAGATGTGGTCATAATCGGGGACAAATAGGATTGAGCCAACAGTTAAAACAGGTACTTACGTTGGCAAAGGCTAGAATTATCTATATATTTACCTGCTGTTTTTATTCTAACTATTTTATCGTCATCAGATGCTGACAATTGTGTTAGCTAGCTATTTATCCTTACAATAATCTTTTCGTTAAAATCTGGTTCAATAAATATGATAAGTTAAAATAGTCTAGATAGTTTAGCTTTCTAAACCGAAGAGCGCGGATGTGGTGGAATGGTAGACACGCACGCTTGAGGGGCGTGTGGCGAAAGCCATGCGAGTTCGAGTCTCGCCATCCGCATTTTTTCTGGTAATTAAAGCTTAATTTAAACGAGGTCGTACAACTTGAGAAAATCGGCTTTGTCCTTCATCTAACTCAGCCGGTACACCACTAGGATATTCTTCCTGGATTAAACCTTGGAGACGTTCAACGCGGTTGCCGGGATCTGGGTGGGTGCTAAGGAATTCTGGGGAACGCCCCCCCCCTGAAGCTGAACCAAGAATCCGCATCAATTCAACCAAACCTTCGGGATCATAGCCAGCTTCGGTCATAAAACGAAAACCCAAGCTATCGCTTTCTAATTCATCGTTACGACCATATTTAAGGTTAACTAACTGGTTAATCCCTTGGGCAAGGGCTGCCGCTTGACGGGCGCTTTCTGGACTATCGCTAGCGGCGATACCAACAGCATTAACTAAAGCTGAACCCAAATTTTGTCTTGCCAGATGTTCTGCCCCATGTCTGGCAATAACATGACCAACTTCATGCCCCAAGACTCCAGCTAATTGGGCTTCTGTACTAAGGCGGCTTAACAGGGCGGCTGTAATAAAAACTTGCCCTCCTGGTAAAGCAAAGGCGTTAACGGTTCGGGTATCTCTAAGAAGATGAAATTCAAAAGGATAGGAGGAAGTAGAAGCAGTTGACTGTTGTACAATCCGCCTACCTACGGTATCTATGTAATTCTGTAGAGTCTCGTCAGGATAAAGCCCACCGTGTTGTTGTGCTAACTGGTTTCTTGATTTTAAGCCAATAACTACTTCTTGGCGCGGTGAAAGTTGAACTCGCTGCTGTTCTCCTGTGATCGGATTTTCGACGACATTAGTACAATAACTGAGCAATCCAAATAGTGCTACAACAAGTCCAATCACCATACGAACTAATAATCTACGCACTTGCTCTATCACCTCACTGTTTTGCTGAGCATATTATCACAATCGCACTGTTGCTGGAGGAAAATTCACTCAGCGATCGCACCGACAAGGCTTAGCCTCAAGTCCGTTCCCTCAGTTTCTCCTCCTCCAACTCCTGACAACCTCAATCAATAATGGCGTTGAGTAAAACCTCAGTTAAAGTCAAATTTTCCATATCATCAATGGTGATTGTATCAACGATATCAAACTTAGCTCCAGCAGTTTGGAGTTGGTCATCTAAGGCTTTAAGATACTGGGTGGCACGGCGATCGCCTCCTACTTGGATTAAGGAAATTCCTATTTCTTCATCCCTGTCTATTTGACGGGATGCTTCAATGATGATTCGCATCACCATTTTGCGGTCGTCGGGTTCTCCATCTGTTACAACTAAGATTGTCTCTCCATTAGGCTTAGCTTGCCCATCTGCTTTACGCTGAAAGTAATTAGCTAAAGCATCTTCTAAAACTCCCGCTAAGTCTGTACGCCCCATAGGGTCATTTTCTTGATAAATTTGAGCTACTTTTTCTGAGGTTACGTTATCGTAGCGTTTAAAGCGACCGGAAAAAAGATACACTGTGATACCATCAGGGTCGATTTTTTCACAGGCCCTTGCTAAAGCTAGGGTTGATTCTTGGGCAATTTCCCAACGGCTTTTTCCTACTGCTTGGTCAGGAGCAGACATACTTCCGCTTTTATCGATAATGAGAGTATAGTCTCTTTCTTCAACAATAGAACCTTCTGACACTTAGCTAAGACCTCCTGGGGGGTGATAATTGTTCTCTTTCTTTTAGCCTATAGCGAGGTTGAAGATTTGAAAGAAAATCTTAGAATTTCTCCCAATTAATTTTTTGTCACCAGGTCAATTTGTTGCAGTAGATAGTCTCGATTGCCAGTGTTGTTTAAGACAACATCAGCAATAGCAATTTTTTCTTCTAAGGGTAGTTGACTATTGATACGTTCTTGGGAATCTTTAACAGAAAGGCGATTCCGCTGTACCAAACGCCGTAATTGTTCCTCTTCACTACAAATCACTACCCAAATTTCCGTTACTAAGTCCATCATGTTCGCTTCTAATAGCAAAGGAATAACTAAAACTACTTCGGGTTGGCTTAAATACTTAAGTGCCTCAACAAAGCATTCCCTCACATAAGGATGAATTTGTGCTTCCAACCAATGGCGTTCTTCTGGATTGCTGAAGACAATTTCTCCTAGCTTGCTACGATTGAGTCTACCATCGGTTAACTGAATCTTATTGCCATAGCGCTGGAAAATTTTTTCTAAAACTGGTGAACCGATTTGCACAGCTTCTCTAGCAAAAAGATCTGCATCTAAAATGGGTAATTTATAGGCCTGGGCTAAATAATCAGCTACAGTAGTTTTTCCTGTAGCAATACCCCCAGTTAAACCAATAATCCTTTTTTGATTCATATCAGGGTTAGGATTCTTAGCTCTTAGCTATTCAACTATTAAAACTGCGATCGCGCCATTTATTGAGTTGCGCTTCACCAATAGTAGCTAGACGCTGTAAATCTGCCATTTGGCTTTTTAACAAGGTAATTTGTCTATCTTTTGTATTAATTTGTTTTTTTATTTCTCGATAGTTTTTTGCTTGGCTTGTTGCTTGGGTACGTTGTTGAAAGAGTCTTTTTTCTAGTTCAGCAACTCGCTCTTCTTGATTTTGGGATTGTTGTTGAGTTAATTGCTGTTCCAACTCATTAACACGGTTATCTTTAGCAGTAACTTCCTCTTTTCTGCGAGTTAGTTGCTGTTCCAACTCAGTAATGCGGTTATCTTTAGCAGTAGCTTCCTCTTTTCTTTGAGTTAGTTGCTTTTCTAACTCAGTAATGCGAGTATCTTTTGCTTGGAGTTCTTTTTTTAGGGTTTCATAAGTCTCTAAAGGTATCTGTTGACTAACTTCCTCCGTTTTTTCCTCAACTTCTTCTGGAGAACTAACTACTCCAATGATAGTCTTGTTCTCTGCTCCTTGATTCTTGCTTTCCTCAGAGGCTTCTAGAGTAATTATCTTTTGTGCTGTAGTGCTAGCTAAGGCAATATAACCTTTAGCCATTTGTTCTACTAGCTGGGATTTTGATAACCCAACTTTTTCTGCCATTTCATTAAGCAAATCAACCCCTGTTGAGGTGAGGGTGATTCCTACCTTAGATTTTCCTGAAGAATGCTTATCGGAAACTTTACGCCTTTTTCTTGCCATGAGCTTGTTGAAACTTGGGATGTGTCAGTCAAACAAGTATATGGCACTCAAAGCAATGTTAAAAGGGGACTTGAGCATTCAGCAATCTTTCTTATTTTTTGTCATCATTTGTTTGTTTGGTTCAATAGTCTCCCATCTCCCCATCTCGCCATCTCTCCATTTCCCCTATCGCCTCAATGTCATAATTTCCACCCCTTCTTTAGTTACAGCGATAGTATGTTCAAACTGGGCTGATAATTTACCATCTTTAGTCAGTGCTGTCCAACCATCTTCGAGGATCTCTGCTTGCCAGGTTCCTTCATTAATCATTGGTTCAATAGTAAATACCATACCAGGGCGGAAACGTTTGCCTTTGCCCCGTTTGCCATAGTGAGGTATTTGAGGGGCGGTGTGGAAGATTCTGTTAACCCCATGTCCCACAAAATCCCGAACTACAGAAAAGCCTTCTCCTTCGGCATACTCTTGAATAGCTGCGCCAATATCACCAATCCTTCCTCCTGGTTTGACAGCAGCAATACCTCTTCTTAAACATTCTTCAGTAACTTCTACTAGCTTTTTTGCCTTGGTAGAAGGAGTACCAACAAAGAAAGTTCGGGAAGTATCACCATGATAACCATCTAAGATGGGGGTAACATCAATGTTAATAATGTCTCCATCCTTAAGAATCTGCTTCTTGCTAGGGATGCCGTGACAAATGACTTCGTTAACGCTAGTACAAATAGACTTAGGAAAATCTATCGGAACCCCATGATAACCTAGAGGCGCACTAATAGCTCCATTGGACTGAGTCCAACGTTCTGCTTCGTCATTGATTTCTAGGGTACTTACACCGGGCTTTACCATCGGTTTAAGATGATCTAATAATTCTGCGGCTAAGCTTCCTGCTTGACGCATTTTTTCAATCTCTCTTGCCGAGAGGAGAGTTATTCTTTCGCTTCCCATTTTTGAAGATTGACTTTCAGTAGTTGAAGTCTGGTAAAACATAAAATTATACGCTAATTAGGTTCTAGATTTAATGGTGAATATCCAAATTCAAAATGTAATTCCCCAAAGGGACTTTATCTGACCACAACTCGTATTCCAACCTCAAGCTTTCCGGTAAAGAACCTCCTGTGAGTTGTAAGCTACGAGTGAAGTTACGCAGGCGGATCGCCCCGTTTTCTTGGACTACTTGGCTATGTAGCCAATAACGACTAATACCATATACACCTTCTTCCCAAAAATGGCGATAACCAATTTGGCTACTGCCTTGCATTGTCATGATGACTCGGTAAGGGGAAATTTCTAGCCACAGTAGGGTAGATTGGGTTGTAGTTTGAGAAGTCCTTTGAGGGGTTGCCCCAGAAGGGCTTTCTAAAGGTGTAGAATCAGGATTACTTAGTAGTAAGTGAAACTTTTCTCGGTCTTTTTGATACAAAGTAGCTGCAGTTTCAAAGTT
Organism: uncultured cyanobacterium; assembly: GCA_963793425.1. GTDB lineage: Bacteria > Cyanobacteriota > Cyanobacteriia > Cyanobacteriales > CAWCAG01 > CAWCAG01. The sequence goes on from CAWCAG010000009.1 coordinate 89,878, forward strand.
ATACCAAATTGGTAAATCGGTGGAGATTAAAGACAGACAAATGGGCCTGCGGTGATGGGCCAGCATGAAGTGTCATTGAGAGAGTTAACATAACTAAGATAGCTTTAAAACTCCCTCCTTGGCGTTTTTTTGAATTTTTTTTGTCAAATAGCTTGCAAAAGCTATTTTTTAGGGATATAATCATTAACTGTTGTCAACTGATAACTACAATCCTCAGTAGCTCAGTGGTAGAGCGGTCGGCTGTTAACCGATTGGTCGTAAGTTCGAATCTTACCTGGGGAGTTTGAGATTTACACAATTAGTAGAAGCTGGGGAACAGGATTCTTCGCAGCTTCTTTTTTATTGCCCATCCCCCAATAACTTACAACCAAAGATTAAAGCTCGTAATTTTGGATATAGAGTAAAATTCCCTCTGCGATCGCAGCAGCCATTTGATTACGGAAATTAGCATCTCTTAATTTTGCTGCATCAACGCGGCCGGTAACAAAACCAACTTCTACTAAAGCAGAAGGCATAGCAGAATTTCTTAAGACATAAAAACGGGCTTGTTTTACCCCCCGGTTGTTCATCCCCAACCTACGAATAATCGTACTTTGAATTGATTGGGCTAAACGGCGACCACTTTGATAATAGAAAGTTTCTGTACCGTTAACAGAAGAATTTCCCCCTCCCACTGCATTGGCGTGAATACTAACAAAAAGGTCTGATCCGGCGCGGTTTGCCAATTGAGTACGCCCAGCTAAACTAACAAAAGTATTATTGTTGCGGGTCATTCTTACCTTAACCCCTTGTGCCTCCAAAATTCTGGTCACTTCTTGGGAAATAGGTAAAACAACATCGGTTTCCCGCAAGCCCCCAATACCAATAGCCCCAGGATCTTTACCTCCATGGCCAGGATCAATAGTGATGGAAACTTTACCTTGAGGAATCTTGGGTAAGTTGGGGTTAGGAGAAGAAGACGGAGGAGTTGAAGGGGTTGGAGAAGGAGTTGGTGTAGGGGTTGGGCGAGGAACTTGCAAAGCCACATTCCTATCTGGAGGGGGAACAGGAAGGGCAATGCGATCTGGAGTATTAGGATTCCCAGTGGTAGGTAAGGGGTTATCAGGATCGAGGGGAAATAACCCTCCTTCAGGAAAGAGAGTTAAATTGCCTCTAGGACTAACATAAGCTTTCCAATCAGGACTATTGGCATCAACATTAAGGATGACGCGGGCAAACTTATTTTGTTGATTAAACTGCACCCCTCTAAGTCCATATTGATTAAGGGGAAAGGCTTTATCAGAAAGAGTACCAGGAAAAACTACTCCTTCTAAATAAACATCAATTTGACGGCGATCGCTACTGCGAGTTACTACAATATTCTCGGTGCTATTACTAGACCCCAAACGGGCAAACAAACCGTTTTGAGTAATGACAAAATCCTGTGTGTTTGGTTGAGAAGGAGGAGTTGCTGTTACCCTTTGAGGTGTGGGTAACTGTACTGACCATTGATTAGTATAAGACCCTCGGAATTTTACTTGATTAGGATCAATAGCAAAACCAGAGGCTAATTCTACTACTAAGCGAGTGGTATTATTTTCAAACTGACCAACTCTAACTTGCTTAATAGCACCCCCCACAGATTGGTTAACAGTGGGTTTACCTAATCTAGTGCCGGGTAAATCAATCACAAGACGATTAGGGTTAAAAATCATTTGTGCCGTAGGTTGCACCCCTTCATCTGTGGTAAATTCCAAGCGATTTTGGTTACTTGCAAAGTTCCATTTTACTAGTTGCCTAGCTTCAGCAATAGAGGAGAAGAGGAAAACGCTGCTGATGCTTAGTAGCAACCAATAAAGCTTGGCAAATTTAAAAGTGATAGGTGAGGAGTTTTTCATTGGATATCTAGGGCGAACTTTTATTGATTCGTCAAGACCATCATCCAATGGTTATTGTTAGTTATCCGGAAAAACTTATCTAGATTTTGTAGGCTAATCTTTGTTTTTCTAAAGCTTAATTGAAATTTTTAAATAGGCTTTTATGAAATTACAGTTTTTAGTAGAAGTTAGTAGCTAAATTCTTTAAGACGCAATAACTTATTTAATAGTTCCTTGTTAAGTAATAATTGGTTGACCTGCTTTGAGAAGTTTTCATTTATAGCTACAGATAAGACGGTTAAGAAAATTCCCTACTCACTGTTACTTATACAAATTGCTTGATATTTTGCAAATCTGTTGTGAGTTATGAATTAAGTTAGTCTTTACCTTGAAAAAGATCGACGAAAGTTTTTATCTTTTCAAAAACCTCATCGTACGTGATAATTTGGACATTCCTATGTTCAGATCTATACATTTCAAAAGACTTTCTCTTTCCGTCATCAGATAGTTCATTGTGTCCATGTCCTAAAATAATGATGCAGAGAGGATTGAAAACCTCGAAATAATCTCCTGAGTGATCAACTAATCTATCGTATTCTTTAATCAACGTATCTTTATATGTAGATATCTGAGTTACAGCACCTAATAAATCATTTGAAGGACTATAAATGCCTTCTCTATATTTCGCTCCTAGAAGACGACTAGTAGGAGTTTTTATTTCAATTAGGGAGGTATTTCTGGTTAACTTATTGACAAAAAGAAAATCTATAATATTACCACCAGTATTTCCTATTCCTTTACCTCCAACATATGCTTGTGAAGAAAGTATAGTTACTGGCGTATTGAAAACTTGTGAAAGTATCAAAGAATGTTCTGCCAGCAGCTTCTGCCAAAATGACTCATTAGAATTATTTTCATTCTTTTTCCAAACTTCGAGAATTTGCTTAAGCTTGTTTACCTCAACTAGAGTATTTAACATTTTCTGAACTTGAACATCTCGATTATCGTCGCTTTCTTCCAGGAAGTTGACAACAAGCTGAGCAATCTGATTTGAAATATAAATAAGTTCTAAAATCTTGCTGAATTCATCGGGGTTTTCAGCTTTTTCGGTAAGCCTAGTTGTTACATCTCTAATATGTTTATTCTTACCAAAAAGGGGGATTACTTTTTCTCTCCACTCGTTTAGAGATTTCCAAACTTTGTCGTTATCTTGAAAGTAAACTTCTCTAAAAACATCTTTAGTGTGACTTTTGCGTTCCAACTCAAAATTTTCAGAGATTATAGTTGCAGCATGATTTACGCTTTTGGCCTTTTCTTGAAGAGCAGGAATAAGGCAATGGCAATCCTGCAAACTTCTAGTTCTAGATCTTATTTGTAGATTGTCTAAAAGAACCAACTCTACAAATAGACTGTCTTTTGCTCTTGAAGTCTTTAGGCTTTCATATAAGGTAGAATATAGTTTTTTGTCTTTAGTAGTTACATTAACAACTACCATCAATCTTGTTCCCGTTACTAAAAGGATGTTCTGCTCTGTCATTTTTCAAAACCAAACTGACTTGAAATCCTGCACAAACATAACAATACTAACAAAAATAGTAAATAACTCAAATGCCCCAATACCTCTTGTAGGGTATGTCTATGTTGTTGAAAATTATAGCCCAATTCACCAATTTTCTCATTTTTAACCTTAGCGATCGCAACTGCTTTAGTATAAGCAATTTTCCAAATCATACCTAAAGTTAGATTAGATCCTTCTACATTGAGACAACACTCTATTTGCTATTAACTGAAATTGCCCACTCTCTTATCTTTCTGCGAATCATTCTTCTGCCTTCCATACGATATTGATTAATTATCATCGGAATTTCTTGTACAAGGAGATTAGGAAAAACCAAACTCTGCTGTGACTCTTGATATTCCTCATTTTCTCCTAATAAATAAACCTTGAGTTTTCCTTGGTCGTAACACCATAATTCAGGTATTCTTAAACGAGCATATAGGGGAAAGCGATTTAGAGATTTACTAGTAATATAAATTTCTAAAATCAAATCTGGAGAAAGATATTCTCAAATTGTTCCCAACTAAAGTTATGTAACAAAACTCTATCTGCACGACGTTGAGTAAACATGGTACTTTTCATTTATCCTTAAACATTAAACATTTCGTGGGAAGTAAGTTAAGCTAAAACTGGATTTTAAAAACACTTTTGCTATTGGCTAATCTAATGTGCATACTATCTTAAGATACTTGCAAAGTATTAGTATAAACTGACCGAATGTAAGGTTCAAACACACATCGACTTACTTAGTTTAAAACCAAACTGACTTAAAATCCTGCAAAAACCTGACAACCCCAACAAATACAGTAAAGAATTCCAAACGCCCCAGGAACATACCAACAATATGCGTCCACAACAAACCAACAGGGGCATCTGAAGCTGTAACCCCCACAGAAAGCCCTACTGTACTCAGGCTGCTTGCATACTCAAATAAGCTGTCTTGCAAAGAGTAGCCATAGCTAGCGGTAATCAAAACCCCAATGAAATAAACTAGGAAGTATAAAAAGACAAATAAAGCAATGTTGCGGATTAAACCATCATTGAGGAAGCGGCGCTGTTCTCCTTGCCAAAAGTCTGGTTCTGTGACAGTATTTGGGGGTAGTAACATCCGGCGCACTTCCCATAATAAGGCTCGATAAAGAGCATAGATGCGAAACTGTTTGATACCTCCAGCCGTTGCTCCTGTTCCCCCGCCAATTAACATTAAAGGAATTAAGATCAACCAGCCCAAACTATTCCAGTCACCATAACCGACAGTAGAAAAGCCGGTTGTAGAAAGGGCAGTGATAGTTTCAAAGATGGCGACTCTGATACTTTTTTGCCAAGTAGGATAAAGTTGCGTTGTTACCCCCAAAAAGAGAATTAGGGCAGACAATGGTATAACTAAGGCTTGCAGCCTAATTTCGCCGTTGCGTAGTACTGCTTTGAATTTGCCGCGCAACAACATATAGCCAGTGAGGAAATTCACTGTACCAAAAATCATCAACACAATGGTGACAGCCTCTATCGGCGCACTGTCCCAATAACCAATAGAATCAGTACGGGTAGAAAATCCCCCGGTGGAGAGGGCAGCGAAGGAATGATTAACCGCATCAAACCAACCCATACCTGCAACCCATAAAGCAATTGTTCCGACTGCTACGTAACCAGAGTAGATACTTAGAACTAGTTTAGCTGACTTGCGGACATTAGGGGCAAGTTGTTCGGTGCGTCCTTCGGCTGCGGTTAATCCTGAACCAGAAGCCCCGGTAATTGCACTTAAGGTTATGATTGCCAAACCCGCACCCCCAGCTAGTTCTATGGTACTGCGAAATAATAAAATGAGGTGAGAAGCTTGGGTGACATCCACAACAGATAATCCGGTGGTTGTCCAACCGCTAGTAGATTCAAATACGGCTTGGGTAAAAGTTAGTCCTTGGATTGTCATCAGGGGAAAAACACCAATGCCGATAGCAAGCAACCAGGAAAAGACGACAATGACAGCCCCTTCTTGCAAGGTGAGACTGTGAGTCTTTTTCGGAACAAGTTGCCACCATAGCAACCCCCCAATTATAGTCGTGATTAACCCAGGTACTAAAAACCCCCAAGCGAGGTTGATTTCTTCGGGATAGGCGAATAGGGCGATGAGAGGGGCGATGGTAACTAAACCGGCGATCGCACAACTTAAGCCAGTGTAACCTAAGATAGCTCGATATCTTTGGCGTAAAAATCTGCCGTAGCGCCCTTGATTTGATATGGTTGTAGACAATGTTTTGCTCCCCTTGGTATTATGAACCAACTAACATTCTCATTAACTGCCCATAGTTATCTGGTTGGCTGAGCAGAATTAAACGGTCTTTTACTTTTAAACTAGTTTGACCTCCTGGTACAATGACTTCTCCCTGGCGGAGGATGCAAGCAATTAATGTTCCTGTGGGTAATTGCAATTCCTGTAGCTTTTTCCCTAATCCAGGACTGTCTTCTGTGAGGGCAACTTCTGTAACATTGACTTTGCCTTCTGCCACAGGAAGAAGGTTAGTGATTTCTTCTACACTTGTTTGCTGTTCAATTAAACTAGTAATGATTTCCGTGGCAGAAAAAGCGACGCTAATACCCAATTTTTCAAAGATAGCGCGGTTTTCTGGATCATTGACTAAAGCAACGGTGCGAGGTACACCATACTTTTTCTGGGCAATTTGACAAGCAATTAAGTTATCTTGGTCTTGGGAAGTTAAAGACAATACCACATTAGCTTGGTAAGCCCCAGCTTCTTTGAGAGTTTGCAAGTTACTACCTTCGCCGACAATTACTGTGGCTTTTAGTTGTCGAGAGAGGGAGGTTGCTTCTGTGGAGTCGTGATTAATGATGGTCAAGTGATAACCTTTGCTAGCAAAGCGCTTTGCCAAAAAGTAAGCCAGTTTTCCACCACCAATCAAAATAATTCTCATTTTGTTGTTAGTTCTTGCAAAAAGGCCTCTGCTGATAGCTTGGTAGGGCTAATAGTGGCGATACCAAAATCTTGATAAATATTTTCTCTGGCGGGGTCAAAAACTCGCGCTAAGACTGTAGAAACGTTAAATACGCTCTTGGCTACTTGGGCTACCATTAAATTAATATTATCCTGGTCTGTGACTGCTAGCAAACAATCTGCTTGGGCTACTTTAGCACGTTGCAAGACTTCTACTTCAGAAGCATCACCAACAATTTGGAAGCCACTAAATTCGCTGGTAAGACCATTAAAAGAGCCTTCTTCCGGGTCGATAACGACTACGCTGTTACCCTTGGCACTTAAGCGAGAAGCTAACAAAGCCCCTAAGCGACCGCAACCGACTACTACTATATATTGAAATTCTGCCATCTTTTCAGTTGATTTTGCTTGGTAATTAGGAGGTTACAGTGTTGGTAGATTTTTAGAAGATCCTGTAGCACGAGAAAGATTATCCTTGGCAGGTCGGTAGCTAACATCAAGTTCACTAGCGATGCGATAATTCTTAATTCCCTCCAAGCGATCGCCTGTGGTTTCTTGCAGCATACCTAGTAAGTTAAAGGCTTCTGGGCGAGAAGGATCTAAACCGATGGCTTTTTTCGCATGGGTAATAGCCCTAGTGAATTCCCGTTTCCTAGCCGCATTCTCAGCAGCTTTGAAGCAAGATTCATACTCAGAAGTTTGCTTCGTTTCTGAGGTACTCTCTTCCAACATTCTATAAACTAAATCCCGCAATTCCTTCGGTGTAAAAGGTTTTTGGAGAAAATCTACAGCTCCAATTTTCATGGCTTCTACGGCATTATCTACCGTACCATGGGCAGAAATTAGAGCAATTTTAATTTCGGGATAAAGTTCCGTTGCTTTTCCTAAAAGTTCCATACCATTCATCCCTGGCATTTGTAAATCTGTGAGGATGAGGTCAAACTTTTCTGCTTGTAATTGATACAAAGCATCTTTCCCATCAAAGGCAGTATGAACTTTATACCCCAAAGGATCTAGGGCTTTAGCAACAGTCATACGAATGTTCTTCTCATCATCAACTACTAAAATTTTCGCTTCAGACATAATTTAAAACCTCCTTTATTTACTATTTATTATTTATTACTTTGTTGCCCATTTCTAGCTAAATTGAAAGTAAAAGTACTTCCTTCTCCGGGAGTAGAATCAACCCAAATTCTGCCACCATGGGCTTGAACTATTTCTTGACAAATTGCTAACCCTAAACCGCTTCCTCCGACATCTTTTTCAGTTTCTACTTGCACAAATTTATCAAAAATTTTACTTTGATATTCTAAAGGAATACCTGCACCGTCGTCACTAACACAAAAGTTTACCCAGTTGCCTTTCAAGTTTCCGGCAATCCTAATCTCTCCTCCTGGAGCTGTGTAGCGTATGGCATTGGCAATTAGGTTAGTTAGTACCCAAACTATTTTATCAGCATCTGCTTTAACTTGTGGCAGTTGAGAAGAATCTTTTTCTACTAAGGAAATTTGCTTTTCTTGTGCTTGTACCCTTAAGTACGAAATCGCTTTTTCGATGATAGTCTGTGGCTTTACAGCAGCTAGAGCCATCTCCATACGCCCTGATTCCATCTTGGAGAGATCAAGAAGTTCATTGACCAAATTTCGCAAACGTTCCACATCTTCCCCTGCCGCTTCTAAAAGTTCCATTTCTGAGGCTGAAAGTTTTTCTGCGGCTGTTTCTAAAAGGAGATTAATACTCATGGCCATGCCTGTTAAAGGAGTACGTAACTCATGGGAAGCGGTGGCCACAAATTCACTTTTAAGCTGGTCTAATTCCTTGAGTTTGGTAACATTTTGCAACAGAAGAATCACCCCTAATTGCTTACCTTCAGTTTCTGTTGTTACAGGGGTAATGTAATATTGGTAATACTCAGTTTTACCGTTACGTTCTAAGGGTAATATTGCTTCTTCTTCCTCTGCCAAAGGGGGAGATTTTCCTGTTTGAGCAGTTTTTTCTATTCTTTGGTAAAACTTTTGGTTATTAAAAACAGTCAGGAAATGATTGCCTGTAGCTAATTGAGGTTTAGTATTAATAATATTAGCAGCAGTGGGATTTATCGCCATAATCTTAAACTCAGCATCCACCACGACAATGCCATCACTAATACTATAAATAATTGCTTCATTGCGTTGCTTTTCCGCAATTACTTTGCCAACATTTAACTCATGAAAAGCTTTTAAACTTTGACTCATTGTAGTAATTCCTCTTCCCAAACTACCTAATTCATCTTGGGAACGAGGAACAATCTCTACTTCATAATCTCCTTCGGCAATACGATCAGTAGCAAGGGTCATTTCTTTTAAAGGTTTGACCAAACGATTAGAAAGCAGCAAACTAAAAGTTAAACCCAAACCTGCTGCTGCACCACCAGCGGCTATCATAGACCAAGTAGCTTGCTCAGAAATTTCTTGCGCCCTTTCTGAAGCAACAACCATAGTTTGTTGATTCAAATCTCGCAATTTAATGCAAGTTTGACGCACTTCTTGAAAAACAGGTAGTATTTCCTCGTAATAATTAGCAGAGTCAGTTAGTTGTTGGTTTAACTCAGCAACATTAAGATAGTTTTGATAGTGCTTTTCTAAGGCTTCGAGAAGTTCTTTTTCCCCAGCAATAGTTATATTATCTTCAGCACGGCTATACCATTGCAAAAATTCAAATTCGTTAGCTAAGAATTGTTGTTGACCCTGAGATTGATTTTCTAATAAAAACAATAAAACAGCACTATCTTGGCGCTCAATCGCATCAATCATATTTTCCGCAGCCAGAATGCTACGGTAGTTTTCTTCTAAGATGGCTTCGCTTGCTTTACCTAAACGCCGTAGGTTAACAACCCCCCAACCACAGACTAAGATAACAAGGGTCAAAACAACGCTATAGCCAATGAGTATTTTACTTCTTAGTTTCATCTAAAATCTGGGTACAACCTTATTAATTATAATCCCCTAACGCAGTCCCAAAAATCAGCAATATTACTTACGCTTTATGAAAGAAATAGTCGAAAATGTAAAACAAATTATGGCAGAAAAAAAGCTAACATGGGCTAAGGCAACATGGGCTTATCCTATAGCACTAAAACTGCAAGAATATGACTATAATTTAGCAATTCAATGGGCAATAGAATGTCTACAAATATATTCATCCGAGATTAAATCAGATCAACTCTCTAGGCTTGATAAATATGTTCAGCAAGCAATGGATTCACAAAATGCTTTAACTTCTTCTCAGTGTCGTGAAATCAGTAGAGAAATATGGTATCTACCTGGAAGAGAAGAGATTCAAACTGCTGTATCTCAACTTTGGGGTGCTATTTCAGAGTTCAAATGTGGAGAAGAGCAACGTGGAGCCATGTACAGCTCTGCATCTGTTGAATTGGCATTACCTAATGAATCTGATTATGATTTGTTAGAGCAATACTTAGAAGCTGCCGTAAGAATTTGTGATGAATACCAATCACAAAATTAAGAGTGCGATCGCCTAAATTAGATTATTTTTTAGAGATCGCTAATAAACATGAGCTTTAGTTGTACCACTGTAGAGTTGCTTAATATATAAGTCTTGATCATGCTACATATTAATAGAGTCAACTACTTCTTGTGCCTTGTCCTTGAGCAATTGCTATGTAAACCAAATAATAAGTAATCAAGTTCATTATTTGAATAGGAGCGAAAGGAGTTGAAACCCATGAATCATCCTGCGATTACCTTATCTTTCTGCGATTACCTTATCTTTATTTCTACTTCCCTTAAAAAAGAATACAGTCTGCGTAGGCGTAAGCCCGCCTTTAGGCATCGCTCCAAAAACTTTCTTAAAAAATTTCCTAACAAAGAAGCGCTCAAAGCTCCTTACTTTCGTGGTAAAATAAAATTTATCATAATGGGAATATTAGTACTCAATCTTAAACGCAAATATCCCCATTATGACATATACTTTAAAAAAATAATATCATAAAACCGGGGCAAATAAACCTAAAAATTTTCAATTTATCACCGAATTACCATCGATCAAGATTTAGGCTCTCAAAACTTGAGTAGGTGTAAAAGCAAGAGAATCATCAGATAGTTTTTCGACAAAGCTTTGATACTCACCGAGAATTTAATCCTTGGTGCAAACTTGCTAACAATTTGGGTAAATCTCCTTTAATTAAAGCTTCTTGGTCTAACCACAAACCAGAAAAATACTCACTACAAACAATGCCTTCTTCATTGGGTTTAAGTTTAATATATTTACCTTCTCTTAACCGAAACCAATCCAATTCTCCGTCATAAACTCGCCAAACTAAATATTCTTGAACTTGATTACGTCGGTAAACTTTTAATTTATCGTGTAAGTCAATAGAAGCAGTGCTAGCAGCGATTTCTACAATTAATTCTGGCGCACCTTCTACATAGCCTTCTTCACTAATAGTTGATTGTCCATCTTCAGTAATTCTTAGCAAAGCATCGGGTTGAGGTTCGTTTTCTGCATCAAGTCGTACCGTACAATTATCTCCTACTTCAACCTTTGGTGTCGCTGAACAATATGTAAATAACCAACCCATAATATGAGCATGAGGTTTTCCATGTTGAGTGAATCGTAACGGGGATGCCATATAAACTATTCCTTCAATTAATTCCGCTTTTTTGACGTGAGGCATTTGTTCATAGCGCTGTTCAAATTCAAGGCGAGTAAGTTGGTCACCACTTTCTAATGGGGGAATGGTTTTTATTGATGTTAAAGTGTTTTGGGACATAACAAGGAATAAGAGGAGAATTAAAGCGATCGCCTCTCTATTTTAGGTGATAATAAATCTGGTTATTAAAGACCCACCTGCAAAATCCAAAGTACAAAAATTCCCCCAGATTAAAGCTAATCTGAGGGAACTGTCTTAGCTTAATAAATTACAACTAATCAAGAACAGCTAAAGCACCTGCACTTGCAGAGGCGATCGCAGAAACCAAAGCAGTGAAGAAGAGCCACCAAGAGGCTGCTGCGGCTGCTTTGCGGGTTTCATCTGCTTGTCTTTGGGCCTGTAATTTTGCCTCTTCTATACGAGCAGCCGTCTGTTTTTGCAAACGCTCTGCCCTTTGTAAAACACGGTTACGAGTGCTTTCGATTTGATCGATGGTACGATTGACATCTACTTCTGAGATGTCATCACGGGAACTCAACAGGGCAACTAAGGTCTTGCGGTCAAATTGCGAGAGGCGATCTCGCAAGGCATCAAAACCAGCTTCAGGGTCATCAAATAAGGTAGTTACATCCCTTTTAATACCTTCGTAGTTAAGTTCAGGACGCTCTAAACTATTAAGGTAGGCGCGAATCCGCTCAAAGATGCTATCAACAATGGATTGCAGCTTAGACTGAACCATCTTGAATTGATCAAGGAATTGATCTCGCACCTCAACAATGTTATCGACAATGCGATTAACATCTGCTTCGGAAATATCCTCCCTTTGAGATAACAACGCAACTATGGTAGAACGATCAAAAGCAGCTAACCGTTGCTGCAAACTTTGCGCTCCTAAACGAGGGTCATTCAACAGTAATTGCAAGTCATATTTAATCCCTTCCGGACTAAGTTCCGCTTTGTCAGTAGAACGTAAATATTCTGCAACAGTACCTTGAAAGTCCTGAACTTTAGCTTGGGCGCGGTTAGCAAGGCGACGTGGTGCTTTAACCATGCTACGCAAAGTTCCCTGTACCTCGTCAATGACTTGGTTAATTTGTGCTTCATCCAGGTCATCCCGCTGATTTAATAACTGTACCAAAGTATCACGATCCATAGTAGCTATTCGCCTTTGAATAGCTTTGCCTCCTGCTTGAGGATCGTCAAACAGTTTAGCTACATCTCGTTTAATACCTTCAGGGTTAAGTTCTGCTTTCCCTGTATTGCGTAGATAATCAGTAATAGCTGAGGTTGCCTTATCGTATTGTTCCTGAGCTTTGCCAGCTAGTTTTTTGGGACTACGACGAATACGAGTCCAATTTCTTTCTACTTGCTCGATAGTTTGGTGAACTTGCTCTTCGCTAAGGTCGTTGCGTTGGGTGAGTAACTGTGCTAAGGTATTGCGGTCAAAGCGAGAGGCACGCTGGCGCAGAGCGCTCATCCCTGCTTGCGGATCATTAAGGAGCAGTTTTAGTTCCTGTTCAATTGCCTGGGGATTTAATTCATTTTTACCCGTGTCCCGCAAATAGGATTGTACCTTACGCCACTGTTCATCAGCTTTAGCTTTTGCTGCCCCCAAGGTTTCCTGGGATTCCTGAAGAACTCGACCTTTAGCTTCTTCTAAGTGAATGATTATTTGCGCCCTTTCATAGGGTTCTAAGTCAGAACGTTGTTCTAAGATACGTTCAAAAGTAGGAAGATCAAATTGAGTAAGGCGGCTGTTAAGCTGCTCGTGGTCTGCATCTGAATCTTCTAAGATTGGCTTGAAGTTAAGCTGGATTTTTTCTGGGGTCAGTTCTTCTTTCGGAGCAGAAAGTAAGTACTGTTCCACTTCTGCTAATAAAACAATTTGCGCTTCTCGCTCCTGGGCTGCCTGGGCTGTTGCTAAAGCTTCCAAGCGAATGGATTCTAGCAAGTTGGCGATGCTCTTAACTTTGTCTTGGGTATAAAGCCCTTTTTCTTGAAGTAAATCGACAAAATCACTTCGGCTAAATTGTTCCAATTCTTCAGCAACAGCTTCTGGATCAGCATCTGGATCGTAAATTACATCCCGAAATTCTCGCTCTACAGCTCCTGGCTTAAGCTGCCAAGAATAAGCATTAAGTATATAATTCTCAATTTCTGCTTTGACTAAGCTATCTTTTTCTTCACCGCTACTAGATGTAATTGCGCCTTTTTCCGTCAACTGGTTTTTCGCCCTACGCAATTGACCAGCAATTTTTTCAGCATCAAGGTCAGAAAGATCAGTACGTCCCATCACCATACCCACCAAGCTATTCATGCCTGTGGTAAGAGCTTGGGAAATTGGACCTGTAGAGTCATCGCTTTCTTGGGATGTGCGACTCTGGCGCAACTCATCAACTAAATCCCCTAGCTTATTAGTAAAATCGTCTCCCACTAAGCTAGTAGGAGCAGCAGACTTAACATAATCAACTAATTCACCAAGAGGATCTCTACGTTGAGGTAATTTATCAACGGTTTTTCGCCAAACTGATTCTAAGGTAGCTGCAAGCTTCTCTGTCTCTCGCTTAGATAAGTCACTGCGATCGCTAACTAAATCTATAAAGGTTTGTCTATCTACGTCCCGAAGGCTATCAGCGTCAGTAATCTCTTGTAATTTAGGGTCATTAAGCAAAGATTCCATTTCTGCCCCAACCTGTTGTAAGTCTAATTGGGCAGGACGTATGGTTCCTAAATAATCTTCTAGCTTTTCTCGCACCATGTCAGGGTCAACGGCTGAAGCGAGTTCCCGACGTACTGCTGAGGCTGCTGCTTCGGCTGTAGCTACTACTTTATTGCTTGCAGCGTTCCCGCCTATAGCTGCAGCAGCAGTTCCTACTAAAGCTTGGAAGCCCGATGTAGCAGTGTTAACCACAGAACCAACTAGGGAACCGACAGTAGTAGAACTTACCCAGACCAAAAGGCAAAAGTAAGTTGCCCAAATTACTAAACCAAGAATTGCCCCGGTTAAAGGTACTTCTAAAAAGCTTAGTTTGACAGCTAGCAGACAAGCAAAAAATAAGGAGATAGTGACGCTAATTAAAGTTGCTAATCCTAAAGCAAAACCAATTTTGCGGATAGTGCTTCCTAAACTATCTGAGCTACCAGAATCCGAATCCGAATCTGAAGAGCCTCCTGCTAAGGAAATTCCTGTAGCAACGCCAAGGTTGGTTAAAAGTAGCTGGAAGGCGAAGGCTAGGACTAAACCAGCGATGAGAGCCATGAAAAACTCAGGGCCACTGAAAATCAAGGAGGCTTCTTCTGCTGTTTCTGGGTCTGGTTCCACGATTACCTGGCCCAGCCAGAAGACTAAGCTACCAATTTTAGGTAGCAACATTTCACTCTGAAACATAAGATATTTCTCAGCTAGATTGTAGGTTTATTATTTTTAACTGATACAACGCAGCCGTAAATAATTTAGTTGAATTAATAACAGTTATTTGCTGCAAGATTGATGTTACTCCTATTAGGAAATAAAATCATCTCTCCCAAGTGATAAAGCCTTGTTGCCAGGTCTATTGCGTAGGTTACAAAATTGTTTTTAGATGAGCTATTGGTATTCAATTTATAGTAGTGAGATTACTCTGGAAAGGGTTTGATGGTTGATTGGGCAACTCGTAAGAATATGCAGCTTTTTAGGTACATCAGCTTGGAACCAAGTATTTTTAACGAGCTAATCCCCTATTTATATTCTGCTTGGTTAGTAAATAAGTATGTATTCTTATTTCTTCGGTTAGAAGTTAAATTCATTTTTCTATAACTTAAGGAATACACCTTAAGTAAGTCTAGCTTACAAATGGAGTATTATTTAGAGATTTTTTAGTGATATATTAAGACCCTAATATTTGCTCATCAAGACTGATTTTGTTTTGTTAACTTTTTAGTTGGCTATTTAACAAATACAATTATGATTTGAATTAGGCTAAATATATATTGTTAATAGCTACTAGTATTAAATTATTCTGTAAGTTTAGTGTCATTTATGCCTGAGCAAGAACTGCCTACTCGCGGACAGTTAGAGAGAAGTTTATCCCAGAACATCCAAGGTCTTTATCGTCAACAACTAGGGCATCAACCTAGCAGAGTTACCTGCAATCTTATTGGAGAACAACTGACAGTTATTATAGAGGATGCAATTACTCAGCCAGAACTGTTCCTCATGGAAAAGGGAAAAGAAGAATTAACAGAGGAAGTGCGCTTAAATTTAGAAGACTTTCTTAAAGGTAGTCTCAAGACACTAGTTAAAGATATTATTGGCGTAGAGGTTATAGATTTGCTCAGTGACACAACTTTGGAAACAGGAAGAAGTGCAGTAATTGCAGTTTTAGCCAGTAAACCAAAGTTACGCAGAAAGTCTTCCGATAGTGAGATAAGCTGACTCTGCATTTAAACTAAACCGCTAAACCACTTATTACTAAACTAGGAAACAAGCCCCCAAACCCTCTGCTGTATCAATCTCACTATTGTAAATCTTATTTATCTTTTAATAGATGATTCTTCACTATCAACGTCGTAGATGCCCCACTCTTCAATGCCCCTATTGTTGAGGAGAATCATTTCTGCACGTCTAACTTCATCATTACTACCTTCGATGATGATCAAATAATCACCACTAGCTAGGCGATCGCTATATACTTTCGCGCGATTGCCTGGAATGCCTAAACCGGCCAAAGCACCAACTATCCCCCCAGAAATAGCCCCAATGCCGCCGCCAGCTAAGGTAGAAGCAAGTGTAGAGCCGATAGTTCCTGCTGCGGCAATTGCCCCCAAACCAGGAACAGCAACAGTGGCTACCCCTGCCAACAAGCCTCCTAACATTCCCAAAGCTGTACCTGTGACAGAACCAATAGCTGCTCCTTCACCAGCTTCGTTGCCAGGGGCTTTGTTTAAATCTTTCCCTTCAATGGAATCTTCTTTATCAGCATTCTTAGCGATTACAGAAACTTTATCCATAGGAAAGCCAGAACTTTTTAGTTCGTTTATGGCATACTCAATATCTTGTCTTCTTGAAAATACGCCGACGGCACGTTGATAATATCCTAAAGCCATAATTTAGTTTTAAATACTTGTTTGCATCAATTCAATTGTATAAAAACTTCATTTAGATTCTCCTCATTCAGTAGAAGTAAGTTCTACTACTACTTTTTTAGGAAAAATGTCTACAAACCAAATTAATAGCTATACACTTTGATAGATTTTTCTTGTTGCAAATAGGAATATCAAGCTGAAAAATATTATCAAAACTGAAACTGAAAAAGTTTATTTAACTAAGGAAATTCCAATATTTCTACTGGTATAACTTGAACCTGTAAATGAATAGGTTGACCCAACTCAGACTCTAAAAAAGCTTTGACTTGCTTTACTTGCTCTTCAGAAATAGAATTTAAAGGAGCAGCAACTTCTACTTCCACAAAAAGACCTTTTTTTCTAGGAAAAACTTTTAAATAACGAATATTGGTATCAGTAAAAACTCCTTTCTCTGTAGTAATTAACCTTTCAATATCTCGACGAAAATTCTTTTTAGCGAGAAGATTTTTTAATGATAAACCTAGAGGCAGCATCAATAATGAAAGCATTACTAAAGAAACAAATAAACCTCGTCTGGCCCTTTTCAAGCTGCCGTAACGCTGACATAAAAAAACTAATCCGCCCGTAAAAATGATCCCTGTTAGATTAGTGACAAACAATACTGAAGCTCCCGTACTCAGATCATTTCTGCCTAAAGCTAAACCAATGCCAATTACGCTTAAAGGAGGAACCAACGCCACAGAAATGGCTACTCCTGGGAGAGCTTCAGCAATACGACGACGAGAGTTAGCAAATGCACCCGCAGCACCCGCAGCCATGGCTATTCCTAAGTCAATTAAGGTAGGACTTGACCTTGCTAGAACTTCGGTTCCTACAGACTTTAGCCCTAGAATATACGTAGCTACGAAAGCAGTAATAATAGTTAAAACACAGCCTGTTAAGGTAGTGAGTAAAGAACGCTTCAACAAACGGCGATTAGCAACTACCATTGCATAAGCACTACCAATTATTGGTCCCATCAAAGGAGCAATAATCATCGCCCCAATGATTACTGCTGCACTGTTAGCAAGTAAGCCTAAAGTGGCAATAACTCCAGAAAGCCAAAGCATAAAATAAAAGCCAAAAGAAGGAACTGAACTTTGCCAGAGGAGCTTATTTAAACTAGCAATTGGTACAGGTCTTTCTACTAACCACTTCCATTCACCACTATGAGCATTCCAATATTTGCCAATGATTTGTTGGGGGTAAAAAAGTCTTTTTGCTAAAAAAGACTTCATTTTAATCAAGCTCATAGTAAAGAAACTTTTGGTAGGTGTAGTGCGCGATCGCTAATCTTACCCTCTAAAACAGTTTAATGGCAAAAAATAACTCCAAAGAAATACCCCAATGATTTTTACCTTAGAGAGATAACTGTGTATTATTATTTACTTCTGAGCTAAGAAAGGATAAGTTTTGCTCAAGTCTTCAAAGTTTATTACCTGGGCTTGAACATAAAACTTATCCCTTTTATTTAAGTTGATTCTATGCTCTACGAGTGACTAGACCCCAGATGAAAATCAATAGCATTGCTCCTAGAACTGCAAAAATAATACTAGGAAGACTAAAAGTACCCGCTGCAGCTGCCGCTGCACCGCTACTACCAAATAACATTTTACCTAAATAGCCTCCTACAAGGGCCCCTAAAATCCCTAAGCCCAAAGTTGCGAAGATGCCGCCTCCTTGATTTCCTGGATAAATAAGCTTCGCTAGCGCTCCAGCAATTAAACCTAAAAGTAACCAAGCAATAATACCTGTCATCAATTTTCCTCCTGAAAACTAAACTCTATGCTTTACATTCTATGAGGATTATTTTTACTTTGAGTAATACAAAATATTAATAAAAGCAAATTATAGTTAGGGAGAAAGTAGAGTATCTTCCTAAAGTTATAGTGAACGACTTGAGGAAAGTTGTTTTTTGTATGTACGAGGTATGATTGTTGATAAAGCCGGATTTTGGTATTATAATTGCAGACTTTAGTAATGTTAAAAAATAAGGCACTAATTCATGCATTTACTAATAACAGAAGCAGCTTCCCAAGCAGGAAGTTTCCCTTTAGCTGCAACTATATTATTAGTTGTCGGCTTTATAGCTGCTGTCTCTATCGGCTCTATCGCTTGGTATAATTCTAAGCGTCCTGTAGGTTGGGAAGATAAAGAACGTCCTGATGTAGTTCCCAAGGTTGAGAAATAAATTTCAATCTTGAGCTTTTATTGATTGCTAAGTTTGTGGCTTAACAGAATCTAAAGTTACAGAGACTTTCAATCTAACTAAATCAAAAAATATTAAACACAATTTTCAGTAAAAGATAATGAGCGAACAAAAAGCTTCTGGGGCTAACTACGACCGCAACTTAGTGAACGCGGAAACCGCAGCCCGCCAGGAAAGAGAAGGTAAAGATTTCAAGGAAACCCCTGAGAAAGAAGGAGATATAGATACAACAAGTGGCTACACAGTAGATAAAGAAGGATTAGCCAATAATTATGCTGTTGAACCTGAAATATATGCAGAAACACCAGGGGATATGCAAGAAAAGAACGAAGAAGTAGCTGGAGAGCGCAGCCAAGAACTTAAAGAAGTTAATAAAACCGATGAAGATGGTAAACTCTCTAAGGATAAAGATGAACGTGGTAAAGGAACTGGCGTTATTTAATTAGACTTCTACTTCTTGAGTTAAGCAATTGAGTTAGTTCTCAAACAAACTAACTTTGATTAAAAAGGAGCTGTAAAAAATCAATACAGCTCCTTTTTCTGGTTTTTATTATTTGTCAGGGGAGAAGGTTTTTTTGCTCCTACGCACCCGACTCTTGTAATTTTTTGGTCTTTTCCTGGTCTAATTTAAGAATCAAAACACCCAAGGGAGGCAAACACAAATCTAAGGAATAAGAGTGATTATGGAATGACCACTCATCAGTCCATTTTCCTCCTAAGTTCCCCATATTACTACCCCCATACTGACGAGCATCGCTATTAAATATTTCACTGTAGAAACCAGCTTCTGGAACCCCAACTCGATAATGGCTATGGGGTTGGGGGGTAAAGTTGCAAACCGCTAGCAAAAAATCATCTGATTTCTCGCAACGACGCAAAAAAGAAACTACGCTATGGCTATTGTCGCTACAATCAATCCATTCAAACCCTGCTTGTTCAAAGTCTTGGGTGTATAAGGCTGATTCTTTTTGGTAGAGGGCATTGATGTCACTGATGAATTGCTTAAACTGCTTGTGAGGAGTATGTTCGAGTAAATGCCATTCTAAATCTGCCCAAACATTCCACTCACTCCATTGCCCAAACTCCATGCTCATAAACAAAGTTTTCTTGCCGGGATGAGCAAACATATAAGTAAACAAGCAACGGACATTAGCGAACTTTTGCCAAATATCACCAGGCATCTTGCCGATCATATTGCTTTTACCATGGACAATTTCATCATGGGAAAGAGCTAGCATATAATTCTCGCTATGGTTATACCACATACTAAAGGTGATATTATTTTGGTGAAATTGGCGGAACCAGGGGTCCATAGCGAAATAATCAAGCATATCGTGCATCCAACCCATATCCCACTTGAGGTTGAAGCCTAAACCTCCCATATAGGTAGGCCGAGAAACCATAGGCCAGTCTGTGGATTCTTCAGCGATAGAAAGAATGCCGGGATAATAGCCAAAGATGACGTTATTTACCTGGCGCAAGAAATCAGCCGCTTCGATGTTTTCTCGCCCACCATATTGGTTCACCACCCACTCTCCGGGTTCACGGCAATAGTCGAGGTATAGCATTGAAGCTACCGCATCAACTCTAATACCATCAATGTGGTACTTATCAAACCAAAACAGAGCATTAGTAACGAGAAAGTTTCGTACCTCATTGCGGGAATAGTTAAAGACTAATGTTCCCCATTCTTTATGTTCTCCCTTGCGAGGATCAGCGTGTTCATAAAGATGAGTTCCGTCAAAGAAAGCTAAACCATGACCATCTTTAGGAAAATGTCCTGGAACCCAATCTACAATAATGCCAATGTTATTTTGGTGGCACTTATCCACAAAATACATGAAGTCTTCTGGAGTGCCGTAGCGGGATGTGGGTGCAAAATAGCCCGTAACTTGATAGCCCCAAGAGCCATCGAAAGGATGTTCTGCTATGGGTAGTAATTCAATATGGGTGAAGCCTAATTCTTTGACATAGGGAATGAGTTTATCTGCTAGTTCGTAGTAGGTGAGGAAACGCGCTTCTGGTTTTAGTTCCGAAACCTGTACCTTTTCTCCTTCTCCTTGAAGAGTTTGAACAGGCTCTGCGGAGGAAGTATGCAACCATGAACCCAAATGAACTTCATACACAGAGATGGGCTTTTTCAAAGCGCTAGTGTTGCGACGCTGTTCCATCCACTCTGCATCATTCCATTCATAGACTTCAAGGTCTGTAACGATTGATGCTGTTTTGGGGCGCACCTCTTGTTGGAAGCCGTAAGGATCTGATTTTTCGTAAATATGCCCTTCGTAGTTTTTGATCTCGTATTTGTAATGTTCTCCGGTGGCTATTTCTGGAATAAATAATTCCCAAATACTTTTGTTGCATTGGCGCATTTGGTGTTGTCGCCCATCCCATTGGTTGAAATCCCCTAAGATGGAAACGTTACGGGCATTTGGGGCCCAAACGGCAAAATATACACCTTTAATACCATCAACTTCTGTGGAGTGAGCGCCCAATTTCTCATAGATGCGATGATGGTTCCCTTCGGCGAAGAGGTGGAGGTCAAAGTCTGTTAATTTAGGAGAACGGAAAGCATAGGGATCATAAGTTACTCGTTCCCGTTCCCCTTCTTTAATCCGCAATTGATAATTATTAAGTTCAGTATCGTCTATCTCGCACTCAAAAAAGTTAGGGTGATAAACCGCTTTCATTTCATATTCTGTACGTTTATCAGGGCGAATCACCCAAACCGCTTCTGCTTTTGGCAAGTAAGCTCTCACAACCCAACTTTTAATTGTACCGTTTTCCTCTATAGGGTGGGAACCTAATACTTCAAAGGGGTTATGGTGTTGGTTCCAAACAATTTTGTCAACCTGTTCGGGAGCGATCGTTGTAGACATTAAACTATCTTATTTATAAGGTTCGAGTGACCAATAAAACTATTAATAGGTTAACAATATTTAAGAATTGCTACAGATTTTTAGTTCATGGATTTTGGCCTAACATCTTACCCCAGATAGTTCGCACTTGCTCTACTCTGAAGCTTCATTTTCTCAACTTGTAAGCTTATAAAGGCGTTATGGTACGGAGTAACTTCCGTATTTGTAGCAAGAAAATAAGTTGTCTTGTTTTAGCATTCAGTTCTGGTGCGTAGGGAGACTGAGCTAACTGTGCTTCTAATTCGGCATACTCAGCCGCTGTGAGAATTTTGCCATCAATAGGCGATCGCGCTTCAGTGATGATTTCTGTCCGCAGCACCTCTTCTGGGATATCTTCAGGGGGAGGTAAAGCTAGGGTTGTTTGTATGCCTACGGGTAATATTCCTAGATTTAGGGTAACTATCCTAGCCCAATACTTAGTTTTCATTCTAGATATACTAGGCAAGTTGATAAAAAATAAGACCTTGGATGTGTTAAAAACAATTTGTGACGGGTGAAAACCGCGTCACCGATGTTTCTACTTAGATTTTAGTTTAAGTCCAACTTATTCAGCCGGTGATGGTGCTTCTTCTTCTGTAGGAGATTCCACAGGTTCTTCACCAGCATCGTTACAAGCAGCAAGAGGTAGAATTGCAGATAGGATTAAAGCTAAACCGACGAGCTTTTTAAAGTTCATGTTTTTTCCTTACTATGGAGCTAATATTATAACTAAGCAACTCTAGCATGAAAGTTTTCTTCTTTCCTCTTTCTTGGGAAAGAAGCAAAGTAAGCCGTTTTTATACTAGCAACTTTTTTGTTAAGCAATAGTTTGTTAGATGAATTTACCAAGAAAGATTTAACCTGGCCTTTACTAATTCTCTTCTTTTCCCTATTTACGAAATTTACGAAGGGCATTTTTGACTTTTTTCTGAAGAGAAGGAACTAATTCTTGAGGGTGGCGAGAAAAATAGGTTACCTTAAGTTTGATGAAATCAGCAATACTGTCTAGGAGAATATAACTTTCTCTTCGTAAATAAATCCAGATACTTTGATGATAAGGCAGCTTTTTCAAGTAACTATTTTCTAGTTTTTTTCGCCTTTTTAAGCTTTCACCACCGCGATAGTCGTTTAATGATTTTGTGCCTTCCAGTACTCGATAGTTACCCCAAGTTTCATCAACATATTTTATGTTAGCTACCTGAACAGCTTTAAACAAGAAGTCTAAATCCATTATATAATCTTCTTCAAGATCATAATCACCTATTTCTTCATGCAGACATTTGTGATAAAAATAGGCAGCAGGATTGACAGGATGAGGATTAATCTTAAATCCTTTTAATAAGTCAGTTAAACACAATTTGTCTGGCTTGTTTATATATTTGAGCTTTCCTTTTTCATCCCAAACGTGGCAATTCCCTACTAGTAAACTTGGTTTTGGTAAATCTGTAAATAATTCCAAAACTCGATTAAGAACGTTTGCTTCGTAGTAATCATCTACATTCAAAATAGCAATAATATCACCTTTAGCTAGGGTGATACCTTTATTCATTGCATCAGACTGTCCTTGATCTGGAGCGGAAATCAAGCGAATGCGAGAATACTTTTCTGCATATTTTTTAACGATATCCACCGTACAATCTTGCGAGTTGCCATCCATAATAATATGCTCAATCTGAGAACAGTTTTGGGCAATCACAACTTGGAGACAGGCTTCAATATACTTTGCGCCATTATAGACAGGAGTGATAACACTAATTCGGTTTTGAGGTTCTAAGTTCATTGCACTTTCTAATTTTGAAATTTATTCTTGCCAATTTAAGAAATTCAGACTAGCGCGAAGAATATATGAATATGATTATCTGAAATTTTTGCGATCAAACGTTTTAAAATACGTATATTGCCACACTTTATCTGCCTCTAATTTACAACAAGATTAAATAAGAATGTTACTATTGTCAGTGAAAAATAATTCAGATTTAATGCCTAACTATGAAAGTTCTTTATGATACATCATTACTTGGGGCTAGCACTGGGGCCTATGGTTTTAAATCAGGTTTATTCCGAGTAACAGAAACTCTAGCTTCTGAGTTGATGAATTTTCCCGAATGCGAACTTACTTTTGGTGCAGGTGTATCTTTAGAAATATGGAGTAACTCCCAGAGATATTTAGAGTCTCATTCTCTTTTTAAGGAAGTTCCTTTCGTTAGTAAAGATTCTATAATAAATGCCAGAAGAAAACTTTATAACTTAACTGAAAAATCTATTAATATTTCTCATAAGTTAGGCTGGCGTAGAACAAAAAAAATGCGCGAAAGCTTATTAAGTTTATTGGCATATAATTTCCAACCTCTTTCTATTCAAGATTTAAAAAACCAAGATATATATCACTCTCTATATCACGCTATTCCTCAAAGAGTCAAAACAGTAAGAAGCCTCACTAGTTTTTTGACGGTAAATGACATAATTCCCATTTTGTATCCTCATTTTTTTGGTCTAGATAAAAATTTTACTAAAGCCAAGAAAACTTATAACCTGAAAGCAAGTTTAGACAGCTTAGACAGAGATGATTGGCTAATTTGTATATCTCACTCGACAAAAAATGACCTTTGTAACTACTTAGGCGACAAAATTGATCAGCAAAAAGTTTTTGTTACTCATTTAGCTGCTTCAGATTTATTTTATCCTTGTTTAAATGAGCAAAAATTTGCGGCTATAAAACAAAGATATGGAATACCTAATGCACCTTATATCTTGAGTTTGAGTACCTTAGAACCTAGAAAAAATATTGAGCAAACTATTCGCTGTTTTGCGAAGCTAGTGCAACAGGAAAAAGTTCCAGACTTACATCTTGTTTTAGCCGGTAAAAAGGGCTGGAATTATGATAGTATTTTTAGCGAAATTTCTGATAACCCTCAAATAAAAGAGCGAGTTATTTGTACAAATTATGTAGCGGATGAAGATTTAGCAGCCCTTTATAGTAATGCTTTGGTATTCGTCTATCCTTCTTTTTATGAAGGCTTTGGTTTACCACCTTTAGAGGCTATGCAATGTGGCACTCCAGTAATTACTTCTAATACTTCTTCTTTACCAGAAGTTGTTGGTGAGGCAGGAATTATGGTTGATCCCCAAGATGAAGATGAACTTTGTCAGCAAATGTTGAAAGTTTATAATGATTCTTCATTGAGAAACTCTTTAGCCGTAAAAGCAAAGGAACGTGCTAAAAAGTTTAGTTGGTCAAAATGCGCCCAGGAAACTATTGAAGCTTATCAATATGCCTTGGCTAATCGCTAGTTGTCAATATCAAGCCGTTCTATAATAGTTTTAACTTCTGTTGGAGAAAGGTCATAAACCCTGGCAATTTGCTCTATAGTTAAACCCAGAGATAAGAGTCTAGTTATAGCTTGTTGACGTTCTTTTTCCGCTCGATCTGCTCGTTGGCGCTCAGACTCTGCTCGTTGACGCTCAGACTCTGCTCGTTGGCGCTCAGACTCTTCAGGAAGAGGATAAGGATTACCTTGTTCGTCATACCAGTATAACCATTCCCTTGTCCACACTGTATAAGTCCCTCTACTTCTACCAATTCCTAAGCCTATTTCTGGTAGCCAATAGGGTTCATTATTTGCTTGTAAGATGTATTCTCCCTCTTCCAAACGATACAACTCCAGAGGCTGATGCTTGTCTCTTTGCCAATGATTGGGGTTATAAATCAGGTAGTAAACTACTCCTAAGTTGCGATACTTTTCTTTCTTCTGTTCGTACTCATCGTTATATTTCTTAGAAACCACTTCGATAGCAAGCAGAGGGGGAACCTGATTTTCTTCCCATAACACATAACTCAGTCTTCCTCTTTCTCCTTTGCGTCTAGTTACACCAACACTGAGGAAACCATCAGGTACTAATACTGGTTGACGTTGGTTTTCCCAGAGATAGTAGATGCCCATATCTACTCCAAAAAACCAATCTTGACGTTCTCGCCAAATAAAAGCTAGGATAGTTAAAAGTAAGTTAGGAACTAGATTTTGTAGTTCATTATCCACAGGGGTATCATCAGAGCAAGGTAACTCTTCACTGGTGGGTAAACGCGAAAGCGGTTCAAATTGTACCATCTGTGGTTACTCCTTTGAGTTAGGGAGGTGTTCTAATTTATTAATAGTAAGCCTAATATTGTTCACTCACTGCTTGCCAAGAATATTCTGCTTGTAGCAACTCATATCCCTCTTTAGCTAAATTTCGTCCCAGGTTGGGATTAGACCAAAGTTGACTTACCGCAGCAACAATTTCTTCTACACTATCTCTAATCAGTAAATGTGTGCCATCTTCAGCTTTAATGCCTTCAGCCCCCTTACTTGTACTAACCACAGGACAGCCAGCAGCGAAAGCTTCCAGGATTTTCAGGCGCGTACCTCCTCCTTCTAATAAAGGTACTACCATGACCCTAGCAGCAGCTAAATAGGGACGAATATCTTCCACCTTACCAGTAACAATTATACCTTCTTCTTTCTTGGCTATCTGTTTCATGTAAGCTGTGGGGTTGCGCCCGACTAAAAGTAAGCGACAATGGGGATAAATTTCTTGCAATCGGGGATAGATTTTTTCTACTAGCATCCTCATAGCAACAAGGTTAGGTTCGTGGGTATAGGAAGCTGTAAAAATCAGGGTTTGGGAGTTTGGCGACAACTCTGGGGGTATATGACATTGACCAAGGCGTACTGGGTCGTAGTATTCTGGATTAACACCATTAGAAACAACATGGGTATCAACTTCTTTTGTGGCTAACTTTTGCAGAAGAGAAGCATCTTCCTCGCTACAAACCCAAACTTGATCTGTTTGCTCAAAGAGATTCTGCTCTATAGTTTCTATATGTTTTAGCCAAGATTGAGAAACCTTTTTGTCCAGACTGGTTTGCATATCTTGACGCAAAAAAGTTTCGATATTATGAGCATCATAAATCACTTTGCAATCATGACGTTTAAATAAGCTTAAGTAACGGTGGAGCCACAATTC
This sequence comes from uncultured cyanobacterium, assembly GCA_963793425.1. Classification (GTDB taxonomy): domain Bacteria; phylum Cyanobacteriota; class Cyanobacteriia; order Cyanobacteriales; family CAWCAG01; genus CAWCAG01. The sequence continues at coordinate 116,103 of CAWCAG010000009.1, forward strand.
TTCTAAGATGACGATTGAAGGTTTAAATTCAGCTAATATTTCCTTGATTTGTTTAACTACAACCTCTCCATATAACTGATTACTCCAGGGATGATGGGCAGGTTGCAACCACCACAACTTATCTTTGACTTTCCTAAAGAGCGATCGCCGCTTCGCAAGTTCCTCAAAATAATAGTTATGCCAAATCTCCACTCCTTCAGGAAATTTCCCCTCACCCTTTACTTTCTCAGAAACAATTGAAACAACGGCTACTGACCCCAGGGTTTTCATGATATTAATATTTTGCCAGTTGCGTAAAGCGACTCCACCCATAGGCGGATAGGGTAAATGCCTGGTTATAAACAGGGTAGAAATTGCTTTTTTATTCACTGAGAATTGCTTCTAATAAAAATAACAAAGGGCGGATTAGATTCTCAGCTAAACCCGCCCACAAGTTTATATATCCCAATCTTCAGCTAAATACTGCTATAGTTTCGCGCCGCAATCAGGGCAGAATTTATTGGTAGATGGATTTTTTACACCACAACTACCACAGTGAATTAATTCTGCTGCTTTTTCTAAGGGACTTTTTTCCGGCAATCCTACCATTTGAGCATTGTTTTTACCAGGGGGAATCATCGGGTAGCAGTTTTCGTCCCTGGTTACTTTGACATCCAGCAATACAGGGCCATCATGTGCCAGCATTGCTGCGATCGCCTCTTTTAAATGATCCCGTTCTTTTAATACCATACCTTTAACCCCAAAGGCTTTAGCAAGAAGTTCAAAGTCTGGCATTCCTGCTTGCATATTAGAAGAAGAATAACGTTCACCAAAGAAATTTTGCTGCCATTGTCTCACCATACCTTGCCAGCCATTGTTGATAATCACTGTTTTAACGTTGATGCCATATTGAGCCAAAGTAGCCAATTCTTGCAAGTTCATTTGAAAGCTAGCATCACCACTAATACAAATCACTTCTTCTTCCGGCAAGGCAACTTTTGCTCCCATAGCAGCAGGTAAACCGTAACCCATTGTTCCTAAGCCAGCACTAGAAATCCAGCGTCTGGGGCCATTTTTGAGGAATTGGGCTGACCACATTTGATGTTGTCCAACATCAGTGGTGTAGTAAGCATCGGGGGCTTGAGTGGCAATTTCGACAATTACTTCTTGGGGAGACAAGCTATGACCACTGCGGGGTACAACTAAAGGGTAATCTCTACGCCACCCCTCAATTTTATCTCGCCAGCCCTGAGTCCTTTCGGAGTTAGGAGAGATTTCTAACTCATCAACACGCTTGAGAATTTGTTGAAGGACTTTCCGCACATCACCAACAATCGGTACTTCCGGGGCGCGGTTTTTACCCACTTCCGCTGGATCAATATCAATATGAATTACTTTAGCCCTAGAAGCAAATTCATCTAACTTTCCTGTTACCCTGTCGTCAAATCTTGCGCCTACAGCGATTAACAGATCACATTCACTAACGGCAAAGTTAGCATAGGCTGTACCGTGCATCCCTAGCATACTCACGGCCAGGGGATTGTGTTCATCAAAGGCTCCCAAACCCATTAGAGTAGTGGTGACAGGTATTTGGAAATGTTCTGCTAACTGTTTCAATTCCCCATGGGCGCTAGCAGAAATTGCTCCTCCCCCGACATAAAGTAAAGGACGGTGAGAACGTTCAATTAATTTAATAGCTTGATTGATTTGCCGAGGATTACCTTTAACCGTCGGGCGATAGCCAGATAACTTTACAGTACCTGGGTCTACAGGAACATAATTAAATTCTTCTAGCCCTACATCTTTAGGAACATCAATTAATACTGGTCCCGGACGACCTGTACTAGCAATATAAAAAGCTTCTGCGACTACCCTCGCCATATCTTGAGGGCGACGTACTACATAGGAATTTTTAACTATAGGAAGAGTGATACCAAAAATATCAGTTTCTTGAAAAGCATCTGTACCAATTGCCCCAGTCGCTACTTGTCCTGTAACCACTACCATGGGGATAGAGTCCATATGGGCAGTAGCTATCCCTGTAACCAGGTTAGTTGCGCCGGGGCCAGAAGTAGCGAAACAAACCCCAACTTTGCCTGTGGCGCGGGCATAACCATCAGCAGCATGGGATGCTCCTTGTTCATGGCGAACTAAAATATGTTGGAGGTGGCCTTTTTCTTCTGCTCGATATAACTCATCATAAATAGGTAAAATGGCTCCACCGGGGTAGCCGAAAATGTGTTTGACCCCATGACGAACAAGGCTGTCAATTAAGGCAAATGAACCAGTTGCACGGCTAGGCGCAACTAAAGGAGGTTTAGCTTGGGAAATAGCAGTTAAAGAAACCACGGTGATACCTTTTCTGGTTAGATAATTGTTTATCTTAAATTTTGTTGCCAAATATGCAACCTATGGGTCAAAAATTTGATATTAATTAATGTTTTGATTTTAGGCGACTAGATGTAGAGATGTAAACTCTGCGGTCAATTTGTAATTGACCAGATTACTAGCCAAGGTCTTAGAACTAAAACATCTAGCTAAAAATAAGGTTTTTCCTCTATCTCCGGGATGATTTGTTTTTAAGCGCTTTTTAAGCTTTGTTGTTCTTTCTTTTCTAAAGGAGGACGTAAACACAAATAAGCTAAAGCCCCGATTAGAGGGAGTAAGCTAACAGCCCAAAAAATCCAGTTACTCTCAATACCACGTCTAGCTAAATCATCCTTCAAAAGAGCAGGCAACACCAAACCAAGTAAACAAAAATCTAAACTCATGACGTTGATGAAACGACTGGTTTGCCACTGTTGCAGAAAATCTGACCAATCACCTTGAGATAAACCATATATTAGCAAGGTTGCTGCTGCTAAAGTTAAGCCTAATCCTAACCAACGGGAATCTTGTAGTTGTAAAAACCAGTTTTTCTCTCCCGGAAATTGAGGATTTGCTTGACGCAATGCCAAGTAGGGCAGTATTGCAAATGCACCTACCCCAAAGGAAGCGGTTACAAAAGGCCAAGCAGGTATTTTTTGTCCCCTACCATCAATAAATAATATACAACCATAAATCAGGGGCCAAATACCCATGAGGTTAAATAAAGCAATAATCAAAGGATTAATTCGGTCCCATTCTCCTGTAGAAAGTTTAGTAATTAATTCAAAGGTATCTGCTTGTTGAGGAGGGGCAAAAATAAAGGCATAGATCACAAATCCTAGCCAAAGTAGTCCGAAGCCAATTTTTTTCATAGGAAGCAGCGCTAAGTAATGAGCAATGAGTTTAAGCTGTGGAAGAAATAACCACTTCTTCACATTGAGAATTATTTTATCGGGGTTTTGGTTTGTGTTGTTTTAAGGATATTGAAAAGAAATCTACATTCAATCATGTTTTCTATAATCTTGACCAATCATCTTCCAAAGTCGCAACTCGCACTTCGAGATGTTGAGAACGATTATCCAGTTGCTGGGAAGTCATAAAAGCTTAGTAGGTGAATGTTGTAGTCACATTTTAGCAACCTTAAGCAAGTTCAATACTTTTTGCTACTTTCTTTTCTAGAAGTTCAACCAATTCTGGCTGCATATATTTATATTTATCTGCAATACCCAAAACTACGATTCTTTTGTCCTTCAACAATGTATTGAAACGTTTAGTTATTTTTTCTTTGTGAGTATTTTCCATGACAAAAACTACATCTGCCCATTCAATTAAATCACCACTAATTGGTGTTTCCGAATCGCTGTTTGTGCCAGCACTTATTGATTCAATTCCTTCATAATTAGAAAAAACTTCTTCTGCTGTGGGACTTCGCCATCTATTTTTGCTACAGATAAAGAGTAATTTCATTTCTACTTTACTTTGAAATTTAAGTAATTGATGAAATTAAAAGACTGCGATCGCTTGCTTTGAAAGTTTACAAATGTGGTGCGTTCCCAGAAATTTATCGGTGGATGACTAGGAGTTAGATTGGGGAACACACCCTACAAGATATGTGATCGCACTATAAAATAAATCAATCATCGCTTTTTTTGTTGACAATAGGTACAGAAATTCTATCTCTTGCTACACAAACATTATCTTTGATGATATAGCACTCTACAAAATGCTCACCCTTGAAATCAGATGTTTCCTTAATAGACGCACGTCCATCAAAAATTGTCCCCCTAATACAATTTCTTCTAAATGCCTCATCTCCAACATTACAGACTTTCCATTTTATGGAAAATGGTTCTGGGCAAGTATTTTTATTAATTGAGAATCGTAGTTTTTTATTGGTTAATAGAGGTAGCTTCAATCGCAGCATATCTCTTAATAATCGGGGCATAAAACCATCTTGAGTAACCTTGCAATCAATCCTTAGCTCATATTTATCAAGAATAGAATGTCTATTTTCGATAAATTCTTCTGTTTCCTCATAGGCAATACTATCTTGATGGGCAGCTAGATTGATTGAGGCTGTAATATCATCAGAATTGCTAAGTAAGAAACGTTTTTTCCCAAAATGACGTTGCCAATACTCACAAGCTTTTGGTGGCCGAGTATTCTCATTTATCGCTTTCTCAGCAGAATTTATCAACCCTGTTAGTCGATCCAGAAGATAATTTTTATTTGTTTTACCGTAATTATCTAAAAGGTTTTCACCACGAGGAGTTGTAGGTCTGTAGCAAGCAAAACCCCGATAAAGGACTGAGTGTATGTTTTTGAGAGTTTCATACAGCGCGATGTCATCTCTATTGTCAAATACTGCATATTGAGCAGCCAGTATGCTAAACACCAAGCCACATGGAAGCTCTTTTTTCCTATAGTCCTTCCATGCTTTCAAGTATCTAACAAGACGTTTGAGCTGTCCATTAGAATCAGCTTTATCGTTAAACCAGTCAATGAATTCTCTTGGATCACTCTCGATCCAACCCTTTGTTTTATGAGCAAGATAAGGCGAGTCAGATTTCTTTGTGTAATAAAGTGGTAGATCAATATGATATTGACCTGTATAGATTAAGCGAACACATGGATTTTTGTCTATTGGTGTTTCTTTCGTCTGCCCATCTACAGCATTGTAGATCCAACGATGGAAGGTGCTAACAGATTCACTAGGCTCACTATCAACTTGTAAATATATTCCATCATCAATATCAAACTCACCATCTAGAGGCTCAATAATTGCATTCATCATAAATGAGCCTTGACCATGAAACTTTGGGGTATAACCTTTCTTTTCTTCCCGAAAGTATCTGCGAATCCTATCTCTTACAGCATTGCGTGATGTTCGAAGAGTTTTTTTGTGAGATGAACTCAAGGCTATAGTATTGTTGAAATCTAGAAAAGATTGGTGTAAATCAGCCATATTTCTTAAGTCTGTCACCTTAAAATATAATGCTTCTTTTCTTGGAAAAAGCTAGTTACTTCACTCTTAACTCCCCAAATATCTCCTTGGTCGCTTCCTTTTTGAGATAAGAGGTTAAGTGCTTCATCAGAGGCGTTATCCATACTAATTATTGACCACTGTTCAGTTGATAGAATAGCGCTAGGTATGCGTACATAATCAAATGGGGTATTAGTATGTGAAGATAGAGTTTGAATAAAATACTCTGTAGAGTATGCTTGACCTTCTGAAAAAACAGAAAATATATCTTTATTCCAATCAACAAATGAACGATTTTGCTTCTTTATGGTCAATCTCCCAGGAGACGATTCGAGAGAAGCAATGGACAATACCTTAAGGTTTTGAAACTGCTTATCCTGGCCAACAAAGTACCTGAGAGCCTCAACAACTCCAATTAGGGTAGGATTATTCGCGTAGACACCTCCATCAATGAACTGTCTATTTCTATAATTTGAAATTGAAACTATGGGTAAGTAGGTTGGGGCAGCACTTGTTGCTAAAGCTACATCTACATACTTTGTCCTGTTATCTCTTTTAAGATTTCCTTCTTTATGGTCAAACTTGAAGATAAATGGTCTGCCATCATTGAGTGAAAATGTAGGAATACATAGAAGAGAGTATGATTCTTCTATAAAAGAATCATTAAAAACTTTGTTGAGTTCTTTCTTTAGCGCTTCATTTGAGTGTTTACCATTCCAGAAAGTCTGCTTTAGAAAAGCAATAGCTTTTCTTTGTTTAGGAAAGATTGCGGCTCCACACTCTTGATATAGGTTGCTTATAAGACGCACTGGTAACTTCAAGGAGATTGCCAGTGCGATAAGACCACCTGTGGAAGTTCCACAAATGAGATCAAAGTAATCAACTATGGGGCAATCAAATCTTTTCTCAAAGTTCTCTAAAATCCGTGAAGAGTAGAGTCCTTTAATACCACCTCCATCAATAGACAAAACTTTGAAGGTTTTAGACTCTGACTCAGAGCAAGCGGTAGATGACCGATCTTTATTATTGTTCATCGAGCATCATAGAACAGTATGACTAAAAATTGGAACACTCAAGTGCTGTATTTAGTACTCCGACGATTCTAACTAATTTTTGTGGTCTTGCCCTATATGGGGAGGGTGGATAACCGCAAAAGTATCTGGTATAAAAACCTTCAGCCAAACCTCATCTCACAGGATTATGTTGTCTCAGATCACATAAATATTCTTCTTCTAAGCTGAACATAGAAGAAGTAATTTTTTTTATAATAGACTCACAGCCAGTTAGTAGTTTTTTAAGGAAAAGCAAAGACCGGAGCCTATATGTTTCTCTCCACTAATTTATTCATTGACAACCTAATCCAACAATTGCTCGTAGGTTATCGCCGTACCTATGGTGGTTGGAAATCTGAGTATGGAGAGATTTTGGCTTGGGCTGCTGGTATGGCTTTGGAAAACATTGCCAACAGTGATGCCCTCTATCATAATGTCGAACATACTGTTTTTGTTACCCTGGTAGGACAAGAAATTCTGCGCGGTAAGCATATTAAAGAAGGTGGAGTAACTAACGAGGATTGGTTGCATTTCCTCATCTCCTTACAGTGCCACGATATTGGTTATGTCAGAGGAGTTTGTAGCACTGACCAGCCCAAGGAAAGGTTATATGCTACTGGGGTAGGAGATATGAAAGTTTCTGTCCCCCCAGGTTCAACAGATGCAAGTATGGCTCCCTATCATGTAGATCGTGGTAAGCTTTTTGTCCAAGAGCGTTTTGGACATCATAATCTCATCGATTCCGAAACTCTCAAAAACAATATTGAACTAACTCGTTTCCCTGTTCCTAACGACGATGACCATAATAGTACCAGCAGTTTCCCTGGGTTAGTCAGGGCGGCAGATTTAATTGGACAATTAAGTGATCCCCGCTACTTACAAAAGATTCCTGCTTTGTATTACGAATTTGAAGAAATTGGTACAAACAAAGCGTTAAACTACCGTAACCCCGGAGATTTGCGTTCCAATTATCCTAGTTTTTATTGGCAAGCGGTTTATCCCTATCTGCCCACTGCTTTAGCTTTCTTAGATTTAACTCAATCTGGTAAACAAATTACTGCTAATCTCTATGCGAATGTCTTTATGATTGAGCATGAGAAAGAAAGAAAGCGTCTTGCTGGTGTGGTTGCAGCTTAGTCTGAGCAAAAGTTTATTGGCATGAGCCTTCTCGTCACAATAATTCACTCATTAATTCAAGCAATTAGTATCAAGTTTTATGAAAAGAACTTGACTTAAAAGCTACTATATTTATCTGTAGCTTGAGCATAAGTGAATTTCTATGACAAACAATGCAGATAAACAGACTGTTCATAAAGTTGTTGTTGTTGGTGGTGGTTTTGGAGGACTTTATGCCGCCAAAGCCTTGGGCAACACTGCCAATGTGGAAGTAACCTTAATTGATAAACGGAACTTCCATCTTTTTCAGCCTTTACTTTACCAAGTAGCCACAGGTTCCCTTTCTCCAGCAGATATCTCCTCCCCCCTCAGACATGTACTTAGTGATAAAAAAAATACTAAAGTACTCTTAGATGAAGTCATAGACGTTGATCCTGTTAACCAAATTGTTACTTGCAAAGGGCAAGAACTAAGTTACGATACCTTAGTTGCTGCAACAGGAGTTAGCCATCATTATTTTGGTAATGAACATTGGCAAGAAACTGCCCCTGGGTTGAAAACTGTGGAAGATGCCCTTTTAATGCGTCGCCGTATTTTTATGGCTTTTGAGGCAGCAGAAAAAGAAACTGACCCAGAAAAGCGTCGGGCTTGGTTAAACTTCGTGGTAGTAGGAGGTGGCCCCACAGGAGTAGAATTAGCAGGAGCGATCGCAGAATTAGCTAACTCTACCCTCAAAAAAGATTTCCGTACTATAGATACAACAGAAGCAAGTGTCATTCTCTTAGAAGGGATGGATCGGGTTTTACCCCCCTATGATCCAGACTTGTCAGCCAAAGCAGAAATAGCCCTTAAAAAGTTGGGAGTGACAGTGAGAACAAATAGTTTAGTCACCCAAATTGAAGGTAACACCGTTACAGTACGCCAAACCAAAATTAATCAAGTAGAAAAAATTACCTCCCAAACCGTACTTTGGGCTGCTGGGGTGAAAGCTTCAGCTATGGGCAAAACCTTGGCACACCGAACCGGAGTAGAATTAGATCGGGCGGGTAGAGTGATGGTGAAGCCAGATTTGAGTATCGAAAACTATCCGAACATTTTTGTGATTGGGGATTTAGCTAACTTCGCCCATCAAGGAGAAAGACCTTTACCAGGAATTGCCCCCGTAGCAATGCAGGAAGGAGACTATATTGCTTCTTTAATTAAGCGTCAACTTAAAGGGGAAACCTTACCAGCCTTTCAATATATTGATCGTGGCAACTTAGCGGTTATTGGTGAAAATGCTGCGGTGGTAGATTTAGGCTTCGTTAAGTTTTCCGGCTTCCTCGCTTGGCTAACCTGGGTATTCGTCCACATTTACTACCTCATCGAATTTGATAACAAATTAGTGGTTATGGTGCAATGGGCATGGAACTATTTAACCCGTGGTAGAGGGGCGCGTTTGATTACGGGAGACGATTCTTTAGGACAACCCCAGATTAATTTAGAGGGGGATAGTTATCTGCCTCAACCTAGGGAAGCAAAGGTGTGATACTAAATCCTGCCCTTGTTGCATGATTTATCTGTTGGGGTAGGGGGGTAGGGAGTAGGGTTTGCGAACTTCTCTCCCTTACCCTTTACTCGTCAATTAAAAGTTGACAGAGTACAAGAGAAGAGATTTTCAACCACTATCCCCTAAATCCCTTATTTTGCTATAATTAAAAGCTGTTAGTAACAGGGCGGCATAGCCAAGCGGTAAGGCCGAGGATTGCAAATCCTTTATCCCCAGTTCAAATCTGGGTGCCGCCTTTAGGGAATTACGGTTTGACAGCCTAACGATGATTAGGCTACTTATTAGAGAATTTGATATTCTGGCGGGTATTTTATTTCTGTGCCAGTCCCTTATTCAATAAATTAGATTTTTTCAAATCAACACCTCACCTTTGCCAGAAACTACTTTGCCAATTTGATTGGCTTTTATATTCTGGGAATTAAACCAATCAACAGTAGACTTGGCTTCTGGTTGAGGAACAATTAAGACAAAACCAATACCCATATTGAAAGTATTAAACATATCAGCAGGACTCACTTGTCCGGTTTCTGCTAGCCAATCAAAAATAGGTAGAACTTTCCAACTATCCACATCAAGCTGTACAGATTGACCCTCATTTAAACAGCGAGGTAAGTTTTCTGGTAAACCGCCTCCGGTTATGTGAGCCATGCCGCGAATATTCATACCTGCTTTCAGGGCTGCAACTAACGGCTTGACGTAGATTTGAGTTGGCTTCAGCAGCACTTCTCCTAAACTTTTCCCTCCTAATTCTTGGGGACAAACATCCCACGTCAAACCTTTTGTTGCCACAATTTTTCTCACTAAACTGAAGCCATTACTATGAACTCCTTGGCTAGCCAAACCAATAACAACATCTCCTCGTTCAATTTGGTCACCCGTTAGAAGTTCTTCTTTTTCCACAATTCCGACACAAAAGCCTGCTAAATCATATTCTCCTAATTGATAAAAACCAGGCATCTCTGCGGTTTCCCCACCCAACAAAGCACAACCACTTTGTCGGCAACCTTGGGCAATACCCGCCACCACCTCAGTTAACTGTTTTGGTTCCAGCTTTCCTGTAGCAACATAGTCCAAGAAAAATAACGGCTCTGCCCCAGAAGTTAAAATATCGTTGACACACATAGCTACAAGGTCTATACCTACCGTGTCATGGCGATTAAGCTCGTGAGCTAATTTCAGCTTTGTTCCGACACCATCTGTTCCTGAAACTAGGACGGGTTGTTTATAGCCTGGGGGAATTTCAAAGCAACCGCCGAATCCTCCTAATCCCCCCAAAACTCCCTGTCTATAAGTACTTTCAACCAAGCTTTTGATTTGTCCCACAAAAGCTCGCCCTGCTTCAATATCTACACCTGCTTGAAGATAATCCATGTTCCTTGTTGAGATCAGTTAGGGAACAATTATATGAGTTGTGGGTGAGAGATTATGATTCCTAATCATTAAATTGCCAAGTTCCAACAGTTAAATTTATCTTTGTGGGGCAATCTTATTAGATTTAGTTAATTTCTTAATGAAGAAAAGTAAAGTTTTGAAGTCTGTAATCTCCCATCATAGCTTTATTTCATCTTCATTTACCTCATTTCCAGTAAGTATTAATTCGTAGATTTAGCTGATTCCGAAATAAAAAACTTCGTGTTAGTCTGTTCCAGGTTGAACAAGTACAAATTAACAAAGTAGTTTTCGAACCCATTTACTGAGGGGAATATGAACATAAAAACTTGGACTAGCTTTTCGGCTGTATTACTAACAACTGTTTCTGGCGCGGCAGTACCTGTTTTAGCCGAAACAGTACAAGAAACAACCAGGGCAGTTAATCCAGAAGTATTAGCCCCCGCAGAAGCTGATGAGCTTGTCTTAGCTGAAATAGTTGAAGAAACAGCTAAGGGCGTAAATTCAGAAGCTGTAGCTTCGGCAGAGTTGCCCCCCACAGAAACTGATGAACTTCTAGAAATTGCCCTAGAAGTTGCTCCAGAAGCAGTTTTACCTCCACTTCCTTCCGAGATGCCTGAAATTCCGGAGGTAGACGTAGAAAAAGTTATCTCGCGGGCTACGGGCATGGCTTCCTGGTATGGTCCCGGATTTCATGGCCGTCGTACAGCTAACGGTGAAAGATTTAATCAAAATGCTATGACTGCGGCCCATCGCAGCTTACCTTTTAACACCAGAGTGAGAGTTACTAACAAAAACAACGGTCGTTCTCTTGTTTTACGGATTAATGATCGTGGCCCTTTTATTCGCGGCAGAATTATTGATGTTTCCGTTGGTGCAGCTAAGCAGTTAGGTATGTATAGCTCTGGAGTCGCCCCAGTTAAGGTAGAAGTTTTAGACGACTAATTTCAATTGCGCTCCTTTGTCTTGTGGTAATTCCCTCTAATATTTGATTAGGATCAAAAACTGAAGGGAATTAGATGCGGATCTTAAATACAATTGCTGGTTTAAACACCTATAAAAAAACTCTGCCACCAGGAAAGAAAATTGCTTTAGTTGCGACAATGGGAGCGTTGCATCCTGGCCACACAAGCTTGATTAAATTGGCTAGGGAAGACGGGGAGTTAGTAATTGTTAGCATTTTTATTAACCCTTTGCAATTTTCACCTACAGAAGATTTGCAACGTTATCCGCAAACTTTTGATGCAGACTGTCAATTATGCGAACAATTAGGGGTTGATGTAGTTTTTGCTCCCACTCCAACAGCGATGGGTTTGGAGCAGTTAAAAAACCCCAAGTCCCATAGCCAGATGACTATGGTAGTTCCCCCAGCAGAGATGATTTCTGTTTTGTGTGGCTTATCTAGAGCGAAACATTTTCAAGGGGTAGCTACTATAGTTACTAAGTTACTTAATATCGTAGAGCCGACAGTGGCCTTTTTTGGTCAAAAAGATGCTCAACAACTGGCGATTATTAAACGCTTAGTTAAAGATTTAAACTTATCTGTAGAAATTAAAAGCTGTCCTATTATCCGGGAAGAATCAGGACTAGCTTATAGTTCTCGCAATACTTATTTAACTCCTACTCAGCAGCAAAAAGCTGCTATTTTGTACCGTAGTTTAGAGAAGGCTCAACAAGCTTTTCTACAAGGAGAAAATAGTCGAGATCAATTGCTTTCTTTAGTGACAGAACAAATCAATTCTGTACCTGAAGTAGCCATAGAGTATGTAGAATTAGTTGATCCCATTACTTTAGAGACTTTAGGAAAGATAGTTGAAACAGGTTTACTAGCTATTGCTGCCAAGGTTGGTAATACTCGTTTAATTGATAATATTCAACTACGCCAACCCCAGCCAGTAATCGCCATTGATGGCCCTGCGGGGGCAGGAAAATCAACGGTTGCTCGTTTAGTAGCTAATAAATTAGGTTTCCTCTTCCTTGATACCGGAGCAATGTATAGAGCAGTAACTTGGTCTGTTTTACAAAGGGGGATCGATGTTAATGATGAAGTTGGAATCGCAGAATTAGTTAGTCAATCTGTCATCAAGCTTACTCCTGCCGATAGACCCGAAGATCCCATCAAGGTAGAAATTGATAGCCAGGATGTTACTCATTCAATTCGCCAGCCTCATATCACAGCAAATGTCTCTACCATCGCTGCTCAACCTGCTGTACGCCAGGAATTGCTTAAGCAACAACAAGAATGGGGAAAACAGGGCAGGATCGTTGCTGAAGGAAGAGATATTGGCACTCATGTTTTTCCAAATGCAGAACTAAAAATTTTCCTCACCGCTTCAGTACGCCAAAGGGCGCTACGCCGCCAACAAGATTTACAGAACCAAGGACAAACCAATGTTAGCTTAGAAGAACTAGAGCAAGCTATTCAGAAGCGGGATCATCAAGATGCTAACCGTCGAGTTGCTCCTTTGCGTAAAGCCCCTGGGGCGGTTGAAATCAACACCGATAATTTGAGCATCAGAGAAGTCACCCAAAGCATTATCTCCTTAACTAAATATTAGAAAAATAAAAATATTTGTCCCTTCCCTTTGACAGAGGAGAAACTTGAGTTAGAATTAAACTCGAAACAGCATTTTTGACGATTTTCAGGGCAAATTTATACGTTTGCCAGAAAAATCCGTTTTTTTCCGGATTTTCTTTTATCTTGGTGCTAATGTGCAATGACATCTTCGGCTTAGAAGGGTACATCTTAAGCTTATTGAAGTAGGTTATGAATTATTGATGGTTGGTTATCGCAATATGTGAGCAGCAAACATCTACCGCGTAATTTACTACCCTAGAACTGATGAGGAGTGAAAGGAAGTTTCAGTGGTAAGAGTGAATTCAAGGGTTATTAGACGCAGAAAGAAATTTCTCACTATTTTGGCAGTTAGTAGTTTTGCTTTAGGTATTTTTATTCCCCTCCAGCGGGCTACTCATCAAGGTGAAAGCACAGGCAGTATTTTTACTTCTTTAACTAATATTTTTAGTTCTCGTGAAGCTAAACCTAAAAATGTAGCAGCCCCATCAAATCAGCTTTTTGGAGAAATGGCTGAAGGTCTTTATAGTAAACAGGAAGCAGAATATATAAAAAATATTACCTTTACAATTCCTGAGAGATTTAAAGGTAAAACCATCAACGATGTTCCTGTTCCCCAAGAGCGAAAAGTTGTCGCTTTAACCTTTGATGATGGCCCTTGGGAAGAAACAACCAATGATACTCTTTTTATTTTAGACAAATATGGTATTAAGGCGACTTTCTTTGTAGTAGGGCAGTACATACAAGCCTATCCAGAAATAATCAAGAAAGTTGTTCGCCATGGCCATGCCCTTGGTAATCATACTTGGAGTCATGGTTATCATGGTTTCAGCGAAGCAGCTGCAGCAAAGGAATTAGATAACACTGCTGCTGCAATTGAAAAGTTAACTGGTGCAAAAACCTCTCTATTCCGTCCCCCAGGAGGAATTTTAACGAATGGATTAGTGTCCTATGCCCACAAAAAGGGTTATGTTAATGTGATGTGGTCAGCAGATTCCCATGACTATCGTTCATCTAGCGCTGTAATTACTAAAAAGGTTCTTAGCCAAACTAAGCCTGGTGGGGTGATCTTACTCCATGACGGTGGAGGGAATCGCCAAAATACAGTCAATGCTTTGCCAAAAATTATTGAGTCACTGATAGAGCAGGGTTACAGTTTTGTGACTCTTCCAGAATTATTGGAAATATCAGATCAAGCAAGTAAAGAGGCTGAAAAGCCTAAGCCAAAAGCTGTACAGCAATAGTACAAAATTATCTCACATAAGTGATTAGTGTAGAGACAGACTAGATGATATCTCTACATTTTTTAGGAAATTAGCTTAAAAACTCTCTCACTTTATGGAGATAAGTTTCCCTATCTTCTAACATGGGAAAGTGAGCAGTAGCTGGAATTTCAAAATATTCTATATTCTCACTCAAAGCTGCTGCTTGCCTTCCCATAGCTGCTGGAATAATAATATCCTTTTCCCCAGCCACCAACAAAGTGGGAACTTGGAGTTGGGAAAATTCCTGGGGCATCACTTCCACAGCTTTTTTGCACACAGAAGTATAAATAGTGTTCAGGGCCGCAGCATAATCAGCCAGTAAAAAATCTTCTAAAAAGGCTTGACTTATTTTTTTAGGTAAAGAACGGTGTAAAAACCTCGCCATAAAAAGCTTATCTGCCCAAGGAAATTTCAAGAACCAATTGTAGCGAAATTTGACCACATAACCGCCAAACTTATGAAAGGCACTAAAAGCTTTTTCGTTATATTCAAAAATACCACTACAGGTAAGAATTGCTTTTTTAACCCGGTTAGGATAGCGGTTAAGAAATACCGTTGCTATAGATGCTCCCATAGAATGAGCATTGAGATAAACTTCCTTTAAGCCCAAAGCATCTAACAAGACTGCTAAATCATCAGCATAGTCTTCCATATCGTAATGTAGTTGGCTGGAATTGGAGTCTAATGCCCCTTGAGGAAGCCTGCTACGCCCAAACCCTCGCAAATCGTATAACAGACAGTCAAATTGGTCTGCTAGGGCTTCAGCGGTATCCTGCCAATAACGGGCTGAACCTCCCCAACCATGGATAAAGATCATAACTGGCTTCTGCTTGCCAGTTTTTGGTTGCTTAATCCATTCGTAGTAGTGTTCGACACCCCGAACATTAATGGTTTTTCTTTGCTCTATAATCATTGCCAGTTAAATATTAAGCTGACTCCGGCCTGGCTAGGGAAGATGGATGGATGAGTAGTTCGGCGGTGGAACGTTTTTCTACCATCTCTTTGGTGATTAGGCAACGGCGTACATCTTTACGGGAAGGTAACTCGTACATAACTTCCAGCATTAATTCTTCTACAATTCCCCGCAAAGCCCTAGCCCCAGTTTTACGGCGATAAGCTTCTTGGGCAATCGCCCTTACCGCATCTGGTTTGAATTCTAGTTGTACGTTGTCCATCTTCAACAGCTTTTTATACTGCTTAACCAAAGCATTACGGGGTTCTGTTAAGATAGCCATTAAAGCTTCTTCATCAAGGGGTTCAAGAACTGCGGCTACTGGTATACGCCCAACAAATTCAGGAATCATGCCAAACTTAACCAGGTCATCCGGTTCTAACTCTTTAACCATATCTGCTACTCGTTTTTCCCTCGGCTGACTATCCCCTGGATTAACAAATCCCATTGACTTTTTGCCCACTCTCTGCTCTACCACTTTATCTAAACCAACAAAAGCTCCACCGCAAATAAACATGATGTTACTAGTATCGATCTGGATACAGTCTTGGTAAGGATGCTTTCTGCCACCTTGGGGAGGTACATTAGCAATCGTACCTTCGAGCATTTTCAAAAGGGCTTGTTGTACCCCTTCCCCAGAAACGTCCCTGGTGATGGAAGTGTTTTCGCTTTTGCGGGCAATTTTATCAATTTCGTCAATGTAAATGATGCCCCTTTGAGCTTCTTCTACATCTAAATCAGCTACTTGCAGCAGGCGTAAGAGAATATTTTCTACATCTTCTCCTACGTAACCTGCTTCTGTTAAGGTGGTAGCATCTGCCACCGCAAAGGGAACATCCAGGAATTTAGCTAAGGTTTGAGCTAATAAGGTTTTACCGCTACCCGTAGGGCCAATTAACAAAATATTCGACTTTTGCAATTCTACTGGCTCCTCAGTCCCTGTGTTACCATCTTTAGATTGAGCAAAACTCAGTCGTTTGTAATGATTGTAAACAGCAACAGAAAGCACCTTCTTGGCTTCGATTTGGCCAATAACGTGTTCGTCTAAATAGTTTTTTAGTTCCCTTGGCTTGGGAATTTGGTTCAGATTCAGGCGTTCTGATTGGGCGCGGCGCTTGGGTTGAGGTTCTTCTGGTCGATTTACAGGTTGAGGAGTAGAAGCAACAGAATCTAACAACTCCTCATCTAAAATTTCGTTACACAGCTCAACACATTCATCACAAATATAAACCCCAGGCCCAGCAATTAACTTGCGTACTTGCTCCTGGGATTTGCCGCAAAAAGAACATTTTAGATGAGAGTCGTACTTAGACATGAGATGCCTCTTAACTTAAATAGGAGTAACGGTAGCTTCTGGTTTTGCTAGTTCTTGCTTGGAAATAACTTGGTCAATCAGACCGTATTCTTTAGCCTCTTGAGAAGACATAAAAAAGTCTCGCTCTGTATCAGCAGCAATTTTCTCTAGAGGTTGATTTGTATGATTAGCAAGCAACTCGTTTAGCTCTTTTTTAACAAAAAGAATTTCTTTGGCTTGGATTTCAATATCAACAGCTTGTCCTTGAGCGCCTCCGAGGGGCTGGTGAATCATAATCCGAGCATTGGGTAGAGCCATGCGCTTGCCTTTGGTTCCTCCGGAGAGTAAAAATGCTCCCATACTAGCAGCTAAACCAAAGCATATGGTAGCAACATCAGGGCGAATTTGCTGCATAGTGTCATAAATCGCCATACCAGCATAGACTGAGCCGCCGGGAGAGTTGACATAGATTTGAATATCTTTATCAGGATCTTCGGCATCCAGGAATAGCAGTTGGGCAACAATTGAGTCTGCTACAGAGTCATCTATGGTGCTACCTAAGAAAATAATACGTTCTCTAAGTAATCGCGAGTAAATATCAAAGGCTCGTTCTCCCATTCCCGATTGTTCTACAACCATCGGGACAACACCAGTCGTAGAGTATATTTCTGGGGAACGATGAGCGATGATTGGATAATTAGTGAGGCACGATTGAATCATAGAAATAAAAATTTTTGGCAAAGCATAGGTTATAAGTGCAGCTAAAGTATATTTTAAAACCCTAATCGCACTAGCTAAAATTCTCTCCTCTTGGGATCATTATGCCTCAATTTTTCATTAGTGGGGTTGCTTAGATGGTTATGGAGGTAGGGGCAACCAACCTTTAAAGTCTTTAAAATTGACCTGTGGTACTTCTTAAAGTTGCCCTAAGCTTGTTTGTCAAACTTCTTCTGCGGCAACCTCCACAGTAGCCGTAGCAGCCTCAACATCTTGCTGTTGCTCTGTTTCTGTTGGTGTTTCCTCTGTCTTTTCTTCTGTCAGAGAACCTTGAGGAAGCAATTCAACTTCTGATTGTTCGGTTAACCACTCCAGAGTTTTTTCTTTGATTAAATCTTCTTCCACTACCTGGCGCAAGCGCTCTTTGTCAAAGTCGCGATCGCCTAATTCTGCGATTACTTCTTGGATTCTTTTTTCAATCTCTGTTGCTTCTGGCTGAAGAGATTCCCGTTTGCCTACTTCTAATAGAGCTAAAGAGCGGGTTAGATTTTCAATGGCTTCAGGACGGGTGCGCTCTTTCATTTGAGCAACATTTTCCGGAGTAAACATTGTTTGGATATCCATGCCATATTGCTGCATTTGCATAGCTGTTTGGGTAAGCATGGTTTCTACTTCTTTGTCGATCATCGTTTTTGGCAAGTTTGCTTTTGCTTGCTTAAGCATTTCGGCTACCAAAGCCGCTTCAATGCTC
Source organism: uncultured cyanobacterium (assembly GCA_963793425.1). Classification (GTDB taxonomy): domain Bacteria; phylum Cyanobacteriota; class Cyanobacteriia; order Cyanobacteriales; family CAWCAG01; genus CAWCAG01. The sequence goes on from CAWCAG010000009.1 coordinate 134,092, forward strand.
GATTTCGTGGCTTCTTCAGCTTCCTCTTTATATCGAGCTTCTAAAGATTCCCTTAACTCTGCTATGGTTTCAAATTCGCTAATATCTTCAGCAAATTCATCATCTATTTCTGGTAACTCCTTTTCTTTGAGTTCTTTGAGGGTAACCCTAAAGTTGGCTGAAGCCCCAGCTAAATCATCTCTAGGATAGTCTTCAGGAAAAGTCACGGGAATTTCTTTAGTTTCCTCTGGATTCATCCCGATGATTCCAGCAACAATATCTTTAATAAATTTGCCTTCTTCTAGCTCTAGCTCAAAATCCTGGGCTTCTGCCCCAGAAATGTCTTCCCCTTCTTGCCCTTCTTCAGTCGCGACAAAACTACCTTTATAATCTACGATCGCCACATCCCCTTCTTGGGCTACTCTCCCTTCTACAGGAATCAAAGTTGCTTGTTCGCTCCGGCGCTCTTCTAAAAACTGCTCTATTTGTTGGGGATCATAGGTTGTTTCTTCTGCTTTAATTTGCCAACCTTTATATTCTCCTAATTCCACTTCAGGAGATACATCTACGGAGCCAGAGAAGAGCAGAGGTTCTCCTGGCTGATATTTACCAATCAACTCCTCAAAAGAAGAACGAAGTTGGTAATTGCCTAGAGCATCTATTGATTCACTTTCTACTGCTTCTTTAAAAGAATCCTGAATCAAATCTTCTAAAGCAGCAGCTCTAATTCTCTGGGGGCCAAGTTGCTGGAGAAGAATCTTCCTAGGAACTTTCCCTGTGCGGAACCCAGGAATCCTCGCAGTGCGAGATAGCTGTTTTACTACCTTCTCATAAGCTTTTTTCGTAGCTTCAGGGGGAATCTCTATTTCCAAGCCAATCTGACTATCGGGAAGCTTTTCCTGGGTTATTTTCATCGACGCTCTTATTTATTTGATTTTTATGAACAACTAGTTAACTTGAGTTGGGCCTATGGCATATAGTCCTACACCAGCCCTGGTGATATTTTAAGAATTTACAACCTAATTTTCGCTCCAAGGGAGCAGATTTAGGTGCTATTAGCAATTTTTTGATGTTAACCTATTTGATGATAGTACATTGCTGGTTTCTAACCACCTAAAATCAGTAACTAAATTTTTTACCTATTCTTGCTAAGCTAGATAGATAAACGTAATAGCTCCTAAATAGTTTATATAAATTATTCAGTCAGGTTACAATAAGGAACTGCTATTTATAACTTAAGATAGAGCAAATTTATTCAGCTTAACTGTTACTAAAGAAAATTCTTATAAATAAAAGAAAATTTAATGAACAACGGAGGAAATCAATTTGTCTGGTTCAATTAGCGTTGCTATCCTCGGAGCTACAGGAGCAGTAGGCGCTGAGCTAATCCAACTTTTAGAAAGTCGTAGCTTTCCTGTTGCCCATTTAAAGCTCTTAGCCTCTTCCCGTTCTGCCGGCCGTACCCTCAGTTTTAAAGGTGAAGGTATATCCGTAGAAGCGGTGAAGGAAGATTCTTTTGTTGATGTAGATTTAGTGCTGGCATCGGCAGGAGGCTCCATATCCAAAACTTGGGCTAGTAAGGCAGTAGAATCTGGAGCAGTAGTCATTGATAACTCCAGCGCTTTTCGCTTGGATGCTGATGTTCCTTTAGTAGTCCCAGAAGTTAATCCTGAAGCAGCAGCAAAGCACCAAGGGATCATCGCCAACCCCAACTGCACAACAATTTTGATGGCAGTAGCAACCTGGCCCCTCCACAAAGTTCAACCAATCAAAAGGATTATTGCCGCTACCTATCAATCAGCTAGTGGGGCTGGGGCGAGGGCAATGGAGGAAGTGAAAAAGCAGGCCCAGGCTATTTTAAACGGCGAAACCCCAGAAACCGATGCTTTTCCTTATCCTCTGGCATTCAATCTTTTTCCCCACAATAGCCCCCTCAATAATCAAGGCTATTGCGAAGAAGAAATGAAAATGGTCAACGAGACAAGGAAAATTTTTAACCAGCCAGATTTGCGGGTTAGTGCTACTTGTGTTCGTGTTCCTGTCCTGCGGGCCCATTCTGAGGCGATTAACCTAGAGTTCGAGGAGTCTTTTCCTGTAACCAAAGCGAGGGAAATAATTAGGGATGCCCCAGGGGTAAAACTATTAGGAGATTGGCAGAAAAATTATTTTCCTATGCCTATTGATGCCACAGGACGAGATGAAGTATTAGTAGGAAGAATTCGCCAAGATTTGTCCCATCCTTGTGGTCTAGAGTTATGGTTAAGCGGAGATCAAATTCGTAAAGGCGCGGCCTTAAATGCCATCCAAATTGCTGAGTTATTAGTAGAGAAAAATCTCCTCAGAAATAAAGTTACTGCGACTACTGTTTAAATACTAAGAAGAAGTAAATAAACTGAAATTGGAGAAAATACAAGTGTGGTAAATTTGGGACGAGTCATTACAGCAATGGCGACACCGTTTAAGGAAGATGGTAGTATCAACTATCCTGTAGCCGAAAAGTTAGCTGATTATTTGGTAGCGAATGGAAGCGATGGTATTGTGGTTTGTGGAACCACAGGGGAATCGCCAACCTTAACTAAAGAAGAAAAATATGAATTGTTTCAAGTAATTAAAAACGCCGTAGCCAATAGAGGGAGAGTGATTGCGGGAACAGGTTCTTATTCAACCCAAGAAGCCATCACCATTACTCAAAAAGCTGCTAAACTAGGAATGGATGGCTCACTGCAAGTAGTCCCTTACTATAACAAGCCTCCCCAAGTAGGACTATACGAGCATTTTGTCGCGATCGCCCAGGCTTGTAGCGATTTGCCCATAATGCTCTACAATGTACCAGGTCGTACTGGTAAAAATCTGCAAACAGAAACTGTTACCAAACTTGCCGAAGTTGATAATATCGTTGCTATCAAAGAAGCTAGCGGTAGTCTTGACCAAATTAGCGATATTAGGCGCTCTACACCTTCATCTTTTGCCATTTATTCCGGGGAAGATAGTTTAACTTTACCCGCCCTTGCCGTAGGCGCTATGGGAGTTGTTAGCGTAGCCTCTCACTTAGTAGCACTTCAAATACAAGAAATGATTCAAGCTTTTGAAGTTGGTAAAACAAATGTTGCCCGCGATATTCATTTAAAACTGTCTCCTTTGTTTAAAGCTCTTTTTTTAACAACTAACCCAATTCCTGTTAAAGGGGCTTTAAACCTCCAAGGTTGGAATGTCGGCTCTTGTCGCTTACCTCTGTGCGAAATTTCTCCGGAACTAAAAGTGGAATTAGAGATAGTATTAAAGGAGCTTTCTTTGATGTAGTTTTGTGGGGCAGACAAGGTTGTTATGTCACCAAGATTGAAAATATCCCCAGAAGAATTTCTAAACTTAGTTATTAATGAGAAATTATTAAAGATCAATAGAGTTAATAGCTATTTTAAAAGAAGTTTTCCCTCGAAAAGTATTTTCCAACTGAAGGATTTGTTTCCTAGCCAATTAGTTTCATCCCAAACAAACTAATCAGGCTTTGACTTAAGGAAACTACCAAGATTTTCTCTATTGCTCTTTCAACGAAAACCAATCAATTAACTTAAAGTAAATACATGACTAAAAACGGCTCAAAATCAAAACCAAATCTAAAAATCATTCCCTTGGGTGGATTGCATGAAATTGGTAAAAATACCTGCGTTCTTGAATACGAAGATGAAATAATTCTTTTGGATGCTGGGATTGGTTTCCCCAACGATGATATGCACGGGATCAATATTGTCTTACCCGACATTACTTATCTTAAGGAAAACCGACACAAAATTAAAGGGATGATCGTCACTCACGGTCATGAAGACCATATTGGTGGTATTGCTTATCACCTCAAACAGTTTGATATTCCCATCATTCATGGTCCTCGCCTCGCCATGTCTTTGTTGCAGGACAAGTTAGAAGAGGCTGGAGTCGCAGACCGTACTAAGCTACATAGCGTCATGCCCAGGGAGCAGGTACGCATCGGCAAATCATTCTTAGTAGAATACATCCGCAACACCCACTCCATTGCTGATAGTTTCAGCGTCGCAATTCATACTCCTATTGGGGTTGTTATCCACACCGGAGACTTCAAAATTGACTATACTCCTGTGGATGGCGAGCATTTCGACCTGCAAAAACTAGCAGAGTATGGAGAAAAGGGTGTGCTTTGTCTGTTGAGTGACTCGACAAACGCTGAAGTGCCGGGACATACCCCCTCAGAGCGCTCCGTTTATCCTAACTTAGACCGGGCTTTTTCCCAAGCTTCGGGACGGTTGATTGTGACCACTTTTTCTTCTTCTGTCCATCGGGTTAACATGATTTTAGAGTTGGCCCAGAAACATAACCGAGTTGTTTCTGTCTTAGGACGCTCCATGTTGAATGTAATTGCCCATGCCCGCAACCTGGGTTACATTAAATGTCCTGACAACATCTTTGAACCAATCCATGCGACTCGCAAGCTTCCTGACAATAAGGTGATGATTCTCACCACAGGTTCCCAAGGGGAGCCACTGGCGGCTTTAACGAGGATTTCTAAGCAAGAACATCGCCAACTAAAAGTCCGCGAAGGAGACACCATTGTCTTATCGGCTAATCCGATTCCTGGTAACACTATTGCTGTAGTTAACACCATTGACAGATTGATGATGCAGGGAGCAAAAGTGGTTTATGGAAAGAGTCAAGGTATCCACGTTTCCGGTCACGGCGCTCAAGAAGATCATAAACTGATGCTGGCTCTGACGAAACCAAAATTCTTTGTTCCTTTCCACGGTGAACATCGGATGCTGGTGAAGCACAGACAGTTGGCACAGAGTATGGGAATCCCAGAAGAGAATAGCTTAATTATTGACAACGGCGACATCATCAAGCTAACTCAAGATAGCATCGAAGTAGCGGGTAAAGTTACTTCTGGCATCAAACCAGTAGATCGTTCGGGAGTTGTCCACGACGCAGTGGTCAAAGAGCGACAACAGCTAGCAGAAGATGGGGTAATTACAGTAGCTGCTGCTATCAACTGGGAAGGCAAACTCATGGCAGATCCGGAATTACACCTGCGGGGAGTCGCTACGGTTATGGAGCGATCGCTGTTAGAAAAACTCGTGGTGAGAACTATCGAAAAAACTATTGAGAATCGCTGGAGTGACTTTACTCAAGGTTCCAGTAGTCCTGAAGAGGTTGATGTGGACTGGACAGGGTTAAGCCGAGAGATTGAAAGCAGTATGCAACGGCTAGCACGCCGGGAACTCAAAAGCCAACCTTTGGTCGTGTTCTTGCTGCAAACCCCTGAAAAACCGAAGGTGAGAACCTATCGACGCAGACGACGTTCGGCTGCAACGGTTGCTTCGTAAAATACGAAACATTGACTATTAACCAAAGTTGTCCATGAAAGTTACGCTAGTAGGGTGGGCAAAAAAGAATCTGTTTGTTGATTAAACTAGTGTGAAAAATTTGCCCACCATTCCCCAGGATTATGGTGGGCTTTGATTGCTCATCTTGCCCACCCTACCTTAATTTTAGAGGTTTGGGGATTTTAGATCAAATGGGGAAAATGATGCTATGAATGAGTATAGAGGATAGCAATTATTTTGTGGCAGGTTAGATTTTTACCGTCCCTTATATAAATTAGGAAAGCTCCCAGCCCCGCTCCGACAAAATATTTTTTTTAGTTTGAGATTGATTTTTCTCTAATGGAATAATTATAACATATATCGCTAACTATATGTAGTAAATATTGAGGAATTTCAGATTACTTTAGAATAGAAGTATTATCTTTTATTTTCCTATCCTCTGGTAGATGCTAACTAAAATTTGGCAGTGGCTAAAAAAACTCTTCCGTAGTTTGTTTCCCCAGCAAGTTGCGACACCAGCGACGGAGAAACCTACTCCTCAGTTTAGTGATGCGGATTACGAACAGTTCTTTTTTGCCCTTTTGGATGGTGTAGTAGATGAAGGTTGGAGTCAGGGTAGTGTCAAGGGTTTTTTCTTTGCTAAAAAGCTTACGGTTGCGGAGTTAGCTTTGTGGTTACGGCGGTTTGGTGAGAGGTTGCAGGAGGCTGAGGTTGAACAAAAAGAGTTGAGGAAGCGATTGGTTAGGTTTGGGGAGGCGGGTAGGAGGATTGCTTTTTTGCGGGAGTTGGTGGAGGTTGTGGGGGAGATTGTTGGGGATGGGGAAGAAGTTGCAATTACAGAATTAAATTCTTCTGCAACTGAGGAAACTAGCGTTATTTCAGAAGTAGAGTATGATTCTCAGGCAGTAGAGTTATTGAATCAAGGGGTTGAGAAATACCAAGCAGGAGATTACCCCGCAGCAATTCAGCTTTGGACTCAAGCCATCGAAATAAAACCGGATGACTACCAAGCTTACTATAATCGCGGTGTTACCTTGAGGGAATTAGGCAGAAACGAAGAAGCGATCGCTGATCACACCAAAGCTATATTCCCCACCGCGACTTACATTTGTTGCCTCTCCATGCTTTATTCCCGACAAGCTATACTTTTTCTTATCTTCCTAGCATTAAACAGGGATTAAATAAAGAAACGCAGCAAGGAGCAGAGTTAACCAATACGAAGAAACGTTTAGAACATTTAATTGAATCTGTGGGTGTTGGTTTAGGTGGTGCGGCCATTGTTTCTGCTGCTGTACAAAATCCTGTAGAAGAGATAATTAAAAATCCAGAATACCCCTTAAGAGAAGCAGGTTGGCAGATAGTTTTTATTGTTGTTGTTAGCGCCTTTTTCGGCTACTTGTTTGGTTTGTTGACGTGGTTATATAAAAAGTAATCACATAAGTCCAGTTAAATTGCTAAAATACTCTAATATCACAGACTAGTTATCGTAAATGATAGACATCTCAGAACTTAAACGAGAATTAGAAAGCACTTCTGAGCGCCTGGGTAAGACTCAGGAGTATCTTTGACTTAGCTGCTTTACAAGCTAAAATTAAAGACTTGGAACAATTAGCGGCACAACCGGATTTTTGGGATGAACAAACAAAGGCACAAGAAACCTTACAGGAGTTGAATGACCTTAAATCTGGTCTGGAACAGTATCAGAAATGGCAAAGTACCTGGGAAGATGCCGAAGCGATCGCAGAATTATTAGAGTTAGAAGCCGATGAAAGTTTGCTCAAAGAGGCTCTAAACTCCCTGAATAAGATTAACCAAGAATTAGACCGTTGGGAACTGCAACAACTCTTATCGGCCCCCTATGACGCTCAGGGCGCGGTTTTGACCATTAATGCTGGGGCTGGGGGAACAGATGCTCAAGATTGGGCTGAGATGTTGTTGCGGATGTATACTCGTTGGGCAGAAAAACAGGGTTACAAAGTTACTTTAGCAGAACAGTCTGATGGGGAGGAAGCAGGGATTAAATCAGCTACTTTAGAAATTAGTGGCCGTTACGGCTATGGTTATTTAAAAGCAGAAAAAGGTACTCATCGCTTGGTAAGAATTTCTCCTTTTAATGCTAATGGCAAGCGTCAAACTAGCTTTGCTGGGGTAGAAGTGATGCCAAGTTTAGATAATAAGGCCATTGAGTTAGAAATCCCGGAAAAAGATTTAGATGTAAATACTTCCCGTGCCGGAGGTAAAGGGGGGCAAAACGTTAACAAAGTAGAAACAGCAGTACGCATAACTCACATTCCTACAGGGCTTGCTGTACGCTGTACTCAAGAACGTTCTCAATTACAAAATAAGGAAAAAGCCCTTGCTTTATTGAAAGCTAAGTTATTAGTTATTGCCCAAGAACAAAGGGCGCAAAAGATTGCTGAAATTCGTGGGGATATAGTAGAAGCAGCTTGGGGAAATCAAATTCGTAATTATGTTTTCCACCCCTACCAAATGGTAAAAGACCTTCGTACTAGTGTAGAAACTACTGCGATAGATGCGGTTATGGATGGGGATATTGATGCTTTTATTGAAGCTTATTTACGCAAAGAGAATCAGTTAGGAAACATTGAACATTAAACATTAAACATTTGTCTTGGTTGATTTTTGCCTCGTAAACTTATTACTTATTACTTAGTGGTCATCGTATGAACACCATCCCAATCTTTTGCTGGGGGTTCATTGAGATAGTTGTAGGTTCTTTCTAAATGGATTTGGACTGCTTGATCTTTGGGGTTTAGTTTATGTGCTTCTTGAAATAAAGATAATGCTGTTTGGAAGTCGGAGTTTACATAAGCGTTGCGCCCTTGCTTATAAAGATATAAAAACTTGTCTAATTCTTCGCTGATCGGTTCTTCTTTGATACCAATCAATTCATAAATATTAACTGCTTTATTTTTACCTTTAACGCGGATTTTATCAATTTCTCGTGCTGTAATGCGATCGCGACATAATTGATAAGTAGATTCGCTCAAAATAATATCACAACCATATTTTTTAGTTAAACTTTCTAAGCGGGAACTTAAATTTACTCCATCCCCAATTACGGTGTAATCCATACGTTTCTTTGAGCCAATGTTACCAGAAACCACTTCCCCGGAACTAATACCAATGCCAAAGTTGATGGGAACATCTACTCCTAAAATGTTTTGTTTGTTGAATTGGGCTAGGCGTTTACGCATATCTAAAGCAGATTGAACACACATCCAAGCATGGTTTTCTTTCATGGGTAGTGGGGCCCCAAAAACAGCCATTAAAGCATCACCAATAAACTTGTCTAATGTGCCTTCAAAGTTGAAAACAGCCTCCACCATGGTTTCAAAGTATTGATTTAACAGGGAGACAACCTCTGTGGCTTCCAGGTTTTCGGTAATGGTAGTATAGCCTCGAATATCAGAAAATAAGATGGTTACTTCTTTACGATCTCCTACCATCAAAGCATCATCCCGCAAGGCCATAACTTGTTCGGCTACCCCAGGGTGCATATAACGGTATAAGGTTGATTTAATCCGCTTTTCACTACTAATATCCTCTAACACCACTAACCCACCTCGTACCTCTCCCTGGGGGTTTGTTAAGGGATTAACGGTGAGGTTGACACTTCGTTCAATGGGTTGAACTTGTTTAGCAGATAAATAAGGAATGGATTGAGTCTCCCAAGGGGTTTCGTTCCAAGGTAAATAAACATCGGGCATATTTGCTTGGGGAATAGCAAGAAGATGGGTGTCAACTTCTCCTTCTCCCCCAGTTTCTTTGCGGCTAATACATAAACCCACTTTTAAGCTTTGTTCGGGGACGTAATGCTTTGCAGCCGCTTTCAAGCTATCGGTTAAGCGCAATTCCAGATTTTCGATGGGAACAATTTCCCAAACCAAGCGCCCAGTTAATTTATATTCCCATAACTGCCTGGTGCTTTTGGTTTGTAGATGTTCTGTTGGGTAGCCGAGTAGTTGCAAAGCTGCATCGTTGATGGTAACAATTTTTCCTTGCAAATCTGTAGAGATGACCGCATCAGAAAGACTTTGCAGAATATCTTTTTGGTACTGTTGTTGAGTGAGGACATTTTCAAACAGTTTGGCATTTTCCAAAGCCATACCTGCTTGAATATTAAATGCTTGCATGAATTTTTCATCGGAACTAGTAAAGCTACCTTGTTCTTTATTAATTAGCTGCGTAACACCAATTAATTCTCCACCGGAGTTGAAAACTGGCATACAAAGAATATTGCGAGTATAGTAGCCAGTACGCTTATCTGTTGCGGGGTCGAAGCGAGGATCTTTATAGGCATCAGGAATATTTAAAGCTTCTCCAGTAGAAGCGACATAACCAGCAATGCCTCTGTTGCTAGGAATACGAATTTCCACCATTGTTTTACCATCTGCTTTAGCTACTTTGCTCCAAAGTTCGTTAGTTTCTTTGCTTAATAAAAACAGAGTACTCCGATCTGCTTGCATTAAACGGCGGGCTTGTTCCATCACTGATTGGAGAGTCGCTTCAAGGTCAAGACTTTGACCTAAACAAGAAGTCGCTTGCAATAAAGCAGATGCCCCACGCTGGTTTCTGGCAGCTAAGTAAAAAGATTGGCAAGTTTCTAAAATAATACCAATAGAAGAAGCTAATTCACAAAATCTCTGTTCGTCTTCTTCATCAAAAGGAGAGCCGTTTTTTTTGTTAAGTAACTGTACCACAGCAACAACATTCTCGTCGCTATTTAAGATTGGCATACACAGCAAACTTTTGGTACGATAACCGGGGCGTTCATCAATTTCTTGATTAAAAAGATGATGGCTATAAGCATCAACAAGATTGAGACTTTTTCCTGTAGCGGCAACTTGCCCAGCTATGCCAACATTAAGGGGAATTCTGACTTCTTGGGTTTTCCCCATGTCACTTTGAGTTACTTTTGACCAAAGTTGATTTTTGTCATCATCAACTAAAAAAATTGTTGTCCTATCTGCTTCTAAGATTTGACCAATTTTGAGGGTAAAAGCATCCATGATCTCCTCTAGCATAGTTTCTAGGGCATCATGATTGATCATTTCAATAGCCCGGAGAAACTGTTGAAACTCCGCAGTTATGAAGTCTAATAAACAGACAAATTCACCAATAGAAAGGTCTTGAACCCGATCAGCTAAGCCATTAGTTCGATTTAGCTGAGTTAACTGGGTTAGGGTGGCTAAAATGCTACCGGAGTTGGAAAGACTCATATTGGTGACGAATAAAAAGCTTGGTTGATAAAGTAAAAATTAATCAAGAAATTTCCAGCAATTAATCTCAGTCAGCAAAATGAGCAGAAAGCAAAATAAAGCTCAGTTATTACTGTTATAGCTTAATTGTTGGTGAATCCAATCTAGTTCTGTCTTCCGTACTAGGAAAGACTAACTTCTTTTCTGGTAGCAACCTGGTAAGAGAAAAGGCCTGGTTTTAGGGAGCAGATGCTGAGGATATTATGGGAATGATAGTAATCGATGATGCCGGAGATGCAGCTCCCATAATATCAAAAATTCTTTTTTTGGGACTTAACTTTGTTAGTAAACTAACATTATCTTCACAAGTCTACAATTTATTCTGTATGAACGGTAACAGTATAAATGCTCAAAAAGTAAGCAGGAGTTTCTCTTTTCTGCTTAACGTTGTCTTTATTTACTCTGCTTTTTGCAGCCCCGTTGAAAATTAAAATGCTCGATTAGTTAAATAAGCTATTTCCGCCTCTATATTTTTCCTTGCTTGAGCTTCAAATTTATCACACCAATAATCAGTAAAATAAATTCTGTCTCTGTCTAGAAAAATCTGTAAAATTTCCTGTCTCTTCTTTCTATATTCTTCAATTGGAACCCAAGCATATTCTTGGCGCACTTTTTGTAGATAACTTTGGTAAATAACGGGTGCTGTACCAAAAATAGCTAAATCCGCATCAAGAAGAATATATTGGTCAATGTCACCTGTTTGGGGCCAATGTTTTTTAGTAATTAAAATCAGTTCCCTAACGGTTTTTATTAAAGATATAGGCAGTTTCAATTTTCCTAAACAAACTTCTGCTTCAGCAGCACTTTTTTCTTCATTGTTTTGGTTTGTAGAATCATAAACAAAATCATGAAACCAAGCGGCTAAAAGTAAAGCTGTTGTATTTCGGCTCAAAAAACTCATCTCTTCTATAACCCTCAAAACCTGCTCAAGATGCTCAAGATTATGATAAAACCGATGAGGAGCAGCATAAGCCCGGAGTAAACCAAGAAAAACTGGCTCAGTGGCTTCAGGTTTACTTACTAATGGGATTAAAGTCTTCTTCCAGTAATCTTTAAGATTAGCAATAGAGTTAAGATCATTATTCATCAAGAAAGCATCTCTGGAAGCTAGGTTATGGGTTCTTTTTTAATAGAAGCGATCGCAACTGTTTTTCTTCATAGGAAAGGAAGATTTTGTCGCAAAAAAATTTCCTTTGGGATTGCTTTCTTATGCAGTATTTTACTCGCTTTTACTCCCATCCTAACTACTACGGGACAGTCACCATCTCCTGTATCCGAGTCTCCCCTGCCAGAAGACATCGGTACAGACCCCCGCATTACCACTTATGAGATGGGCAATATCACTTATGCGCCTGTCTATTTAGATGGATACGAACTATTTTCTGTTGCTTCTGCTGCCGGGAATGAACAGGGTGAATATGGCAGTTTACCAGCGATTGAGATCCGTGTACAGCGTATTGAAAATGCCTTAAAGTTCATTGTGGAGTCAGGTTTTAATCCAAAAACCTTACAAGTATATCCAGGAACCCTCAACGGCGAAACTGTGATTCTGGTTTCTGATGGTCAGAAATTAGCAGAAAGAGTAGTAGGAACAATAACGGAGTTAGATGCCCAACTTTATGGGCAGCCTATTTCAGATTTAGCCAAAGAGAGTAGCACCATTATCCGCAAAGCTTTACTTAAAGCGCAAGCAGAAAGGCGCTCAGAATTTTGGCAGCGGCAAGCTTTAGTGGCAGGGGGAATCTTTTTAGGTACAACCTCAATTAGTTTAATACTATTTTTGTTCTATAAACGAGTTGTTAAAGAAGGAAAAAAACTACACCAACAATTCCTCGTTTTAGAACAACTTAGTTCAAGCCCAGACTTACTTCATAGCCCTACTACCAGACTCAGCGAACCTGCCCCGATCAAGTTTCTTAATCGCAAGTTACAACAGCTTAGCAAAGAGCGACAACTGCAAATTAATTTACTGCTGCGGAGACTCTTATTTTTGGGACAATTCCCTTTATGGGGAGGAGGCATTTCTGTGATCTTAACCCTCTTTCCCTACACCAGAAGATGGGGAGTTTGGTTATTAGGTAGGCCCAAATTGCTGTTAATTGTTTTATTTGGCATTATCGTCGCTAAGAAAGCTAGTGACTTTGCCATCGACTTCCTCGTCAAATCTTGGATTGAACAAGAATCTTTAAGATCCGCTGCTTCACAACGCCAAGCCTTAAGAATGCCTACCTACTCTTTGGCACTTAAAGGACTTGCTAGTATCTTTTGGGGATGTTCGGGTATCTTCTTCTCCCTAGACCTTTTGGGAGTCCCCATTGGTCCTATTTTAGCTGGTGCAGGGATTATTGGTGTAGCCCTTTCCTTCGGTTCCCAAAACCTAGTTCAGGATGTGATTAGGGGTTGCCTAATCTTATGGGCAGATCAATTTGCAGTAGGGGATTTTATTGAAGTAGAAGAGGTGGGAGGACAGGTGGAACACATGAACCTTTTCCTCACTCAACTACGCAGCTTAGATGGAGAATTAATCACTATACCGAATGGTTCCATCGCCATTGTACGCAACCTCTCGAAAAACTGGTCGCGGATGAGTATTGGCATTGAGGTTGCTTTCGATTCTGATACCGACAAAGTTATTCAGGTAATGAAGGAAGTTGCCGAAAAAATGTACAATGACCCAGAATGGCGAGATTACCTTTTAGAACCTCCCCCCATATTAGGCATAGATAACCTTGCTCATACAGGAATTTTAATCAGAGCTTGGGTCAATACTGAACCATTACAACATCTTAGATGTGGTCGTGAATTCCGTCGCCGTCTCAAGTTAGCTTTTGAACAACAAGGTATTGCCATTGGCATTCCTCAACAATCTTTGTGGCTGAAAGATACTACTAAAGTTGCTGAGGATGGGAAAAGTAACGGTAGGTAAAAGTTTTTACTCTGCTTTCATCCAACGACAATAAAGATGATGATTTTTATCTCTCATCCACCGTGCCAGCAAACGTCCTTCTTGATGTTGCGGTTTGGTATTAATTTTCAGAAACCTCTACCGTATCAACATCCACAGTCAAATTTTCTAGCTTCTCCCTAACTTCTGGGTTAAGGGATTCTTGAAACCTACCGCCAAGGTACTTAGCTAAAAACCTTTCCATGGCTGCTGCCACCGCTAAACTGTTGGTTTCTCCCGAAAAACCATGACCTTCATCTGGGGCAAAAGATACTCCACATCCTGTCCTAAGTCTCGTAGGGCAACCACAATTTGGTCAAATTCTGCTTGCTTAACTCTAGGATCATTCGCCCCTTGAATTACCATTAAAGGAGCCTTTATTTCAGAAGCAGAGAACAAGGGAGATTGTTGTTTGAGGCGTTCTACTTGTTGAGGATCTCCGGGATCTCCTACTCGTCTTTTCATTTGGTTAAAGAAACTTTCCCAATAATTTGGTTAGGGGTGTTTTCTGGTACAGCGATGATCCGGGCTTGAACGTTTTCTTCTGGTGTTAAATCTCTCACCCCAGATGCTGTTTCTGCTAAAGGAGAGGCTGCATAAATATGAAAGTTTTCATCTCCGCCACTATCTTGGACATAGAGAATATATTCACCATTCTGACTCCAAAAATAGCCGGGAATAGAACGTTGTGTCTCTTTGGTGACAGGGCGGGCAGAGGCAAAAGGTTCATCAATACCTTTAACCCAAATATTTCTGACTCCATCAAGAGGTTTAAGGAAAGAAATATACTTACCATCAGGAGATAGCTGCGGTGCGGAAATTTCTGGGTTGCCAAAAAATAATTCCCGGTCTATTAATGGAGGAAGTTGATTAGAAGTCGAAGAAGGGGATTTTCCCTCTATTTCATCAAGCTTTTGTCTGATCTGTTCTAACTTCCGTTGCAATCTTTCTATTTCCGTTTCTTGAGCAATTTCTTCATTGTTTTGCTGTTCAAATCGCTCAATTTCTCCCTCAAATTGTTCCCTACCTCGTTCAAAAAAATCTGGGCGATCTGGTCTAGCTTGGGCTGGAGTAACTAAGCTTAAGCTAGTTAAGCAAAATGTTATGGCTAAAAGAGTTTTCAGTTTCATCTTACTTTTCAACCGTTAGCTTAGGAAACACTAGTTAATAAACAAGAATCGATTCTAGCGTTTTTCTTTGCTGAACAACATAATTAGGGACACAATCTCAACTGGACTATGCCCCTAATGGTTATTTTAAGATAAATAACCAGATTCTTTCATCTTAGTAAGAACTTTATCAACACTCTCAGACAACTCTTCTAAGTCGGTACGGCATTCTACTTCAGGATTTTTTGGTGCTTCATAAGGGTCGTCAATACCCGTAAAACCCTTAATTTCCCCAGCCCTGGCTTTTTTGTAAAGCCCTTTAACATCGCGATCTTCGCAGACATTCAAGGGGGCATTGACAAAAACTTCAAGAAAATCACCAATTTTCTGCTTCACTTCTTGGCGAATCTCTCTATAGGGAGAAATAGCAGAGACTAAAACAATTACTCCATTGCGGGTAAGTAGGTTTGAAACAAAGCCAATTCTACGGATGTTTTCATCTCGATCTTCTTTAGAAAAACCTAACCCTTTGGTTAAATTTTGACGGACTATATCTCCGTCCAGTATCTCTAGTTTGCATCCCATAGAACGCAGTTTTTCGGCTAAGGCTTGAGTGATGGTGGTTTTACCTGCACCGCTTAAACCAGTAAACCATAATGTGACACCACGCTGATTCATTTTTCTATTTCGTTCCCAAATATTAAATACTCGTCTTTGCAGTAAAACTGATCCTATATGAAAAGGTCAATGGCTGATAGAGATTTTCTCACTATTGACTTAGATTAAGCCTGAATTGAATAATCTTCACAATATCTATAAAAACTCTTCATCGTAACTTTAAAAAATTTAACTTTAGCAATGATGTAATGAAAACAAGTAACAAGTTATAAGATAATCCAGGCATCAATATGGCAACTATTAAAAAAATCACCTCTATTCTGACAGGAACCCTGATAGTTGCTTCGAGTATACTTGCAACTAATTCAGCTAGGGCAGATACAACAACTATCCTTAACTTTGATACCCAATTTGATGGCACTCCCATAACCACAGGAGATGGTACAAAGGTTAATGAAACTCAGCTTTTCCAAGGTTATGGGGTTGAACTGGGGACAAATAATCCTAACAATAGACCTCTTGTCCTTT
Organism: uncultured cyanobacterium; assembly: GCA_963793425.1. Lineage (GTDB taxonomy): Bacteria > Cyanobacteriota > Cyanobacteriia > Cyanobacteriales > CAWCAG01 > CAWCAG01. Next base: position 149,900 of record CAWCAG010000009.1, read on the forward strand.
TTAATAGTAACTGCGGCCCAGATTTTGGTACTCAATGTACTGGCGGAGATCCAGATTTAGCATCTGGCCCTTCTTTTGGTAGCGAGGCTCAAGGTAATGTTTTAATTATTCAAGAGAGAAATAATTTAACGATTCCAGATGATGATGCTGATGGGGGTATTTTTGAATTTGATTTTACTGATAAAAGTGGTGTAACTTTCGATAAAGTTGGCGTTCTTGATTTAGATGAAGGAGTTAACCCCATCTTCAAATTCTTTCAAGAAAAAGATGGAGTAGAAACAACTACTGTTTTTAATGTTGGTGATGTTGGTTTAGGAGTTACTCTTTTAAATCCTAGTAACCCCGGCGATAATTCCTTGAGAGAGTACGATTTTTCTGCCTTAACCTTGAGTAATGTTAAACGCTTAGAAGTAGAATTAGATGATGTTAGTGGCGCGATCGCTTACCTGCAATATCAACGTTCTCAAGAAGTTCCTGAACCTACAACAATTTTAAGTTTGATTGCCGTAGGTGGTTTAGGCCTTTTGACCAAGAAAAAGTCAATGATTAATAAAGCGTAATGACAACGACAAGCCGAACAATTATCAATTATCAACTGTTCAGCTTGTCTCCAACTTAACTAAAGAACAATAGCAATACTTAGCTTACTCATTTTCTTGAGATAAAGGACAGTTGAATACTTGGCTTTCTGATTGTTGATTACCCCTTAAACGGCTTACGGCAACTTGAATTTCACTTAGCTTTTCTTGCAAACTACAATATTGAACTTGAGTCGTACGAAGTTCTCTTGCCGTAACTTCCTTTTTATTTTCTACTTCACTAAATTCAGTTTGAGAAGTTTCTAATCTCGTTTTCCAAGTGTTTACTTCTCCTTGTAAGGTAGTCAGTCGCAATTCTAAGTTTTGCTGATTAATACGGGAGATTTCTAGTTGCTGCTGGGAAGTACTAATCTCACTTTGGATTGCCGTTAAACTTTGTTCTAAGGTTGCTTTTTCCTCCTGGGAACTTTCAATCTCTGTACGGATAGCAACTAAGCGTCCCTCTGCTTGACTAACTTGTTGTTGAGAAGTAGAAATTTCTTCTTTAATAGCAACTAAACGTTGTTCTAAAGTTCTTCTTTCTTCACGAGAAGCTTCTAAAGTTTGTTCAGCAGTTGTAATCTCTGTACGTACAGTAAGTAGGCGTTGTTGTTCAGCGTTAACTTCACTTTGGATGGCTATTAAACTTTGTTCTAAAGTTGTTTTTTCTTCCTGGGAACTTTCAATCTCTGTACGGATAGCAATTAAATTTTGTTCTGCTTCATTAAATCGTAAGCGAGAACCTGTTAAACCTCTCCTGACTTCCGCTACTTCATTCTGAACAGAAATCAATTCTTGTTGATAAGTTTGTAATTCTGCTTGAGATTGGTAAGAGTTCTTAACCACAGTAAGTAAGCCAGCAGTTTCTAAATTATTGGGGGCTAGCTGTGCCGCTTTTTCCCAATAGGTAACGGCTTCTTGGTACTTGTTTAACTGGTAATAACATAACCCCTTCATTTTCCAAGCTTCAGCAGAATTAGGATTAATTTCTAAGGCTTGATTAAAATCGGCGATCGCTTCTTCATATTGGCTTAAATGGTAGAAACTGATACCGCGTTTCACCAATAAGGAGGCATTAGTAGTTCTTGAAGTTATTAATCGGTTATAAATAGCAATTGCCCCCTGGTAGTTTTGTAAATCTTCCACCATAACTTGGGCAATTTGATTGGGGATAAGAGTAGTAATCAGTTGTTTTTCTGATGGTGATTCTGGTTCTATTTCTAATGCTTTTTCCCACACAGTAACAGCTTCTTCATAGCGTTGAAGTCTATGTAAAACTTGACCTTTATAAAAGAAAGCCAACAGATAATTAGGACGTATTTCTATGGCTTTGTCGTAGGAAGTTAAAGCTGCTTCGTACTGGTTGAGTTTATGTAGAGTTGCCCCTTGCCAATACCAAGCTAAAAAAGAATTAGGTTCAAGATCAATAATTTTCTCAATGATAGGTAATAGTTCACTATATCGGCCCAAACCTGTCAATAAATTTGCTTGTTCCCACAGTTGGTTCAAATTGAGATTTTGGGCTGTTAAAATTTCAGTTGTTAGTACAACTGATTCTGTTTTTGATTCTTTAGCAAAAGAGGGGAATTGGGGACTGATGAAGGCAGTGGTTAATGCGGTTGCTGCTATGATTGCTATATTGTGGGAATATTTGAGCATTTTTATTGAGACAAAAGTTACTACAGGGATTAACTTTTGAGAGTATCATTCTTAGGCAACAAAGACAAAAAGTCAAAAAAGCTTTTGTGATCGCTCATTTTAAAATATAATTTGGGCAAATTTCTCTGATTAATCGCCAAAAAAGATAACGAAAATGTAAGGGGTGAAAATAAATAGTTAAAGAAGACAGGCCCTCTCTTTTTCCTTTACGAAGATAAAATTTAGTTCCTTGAAAGAGATTTTGCCAATATCTACTCCAGGTTTTCTTTTGAATTCCTCCTAAATCTAAGCGAATATTATGGAGGTTATAGTTACTGCGATTTAAGGGATTAAGGTTCGTTAAACCTTGTTTTTGGGCAAACTCTTCGTAGGTTATACCTTTTCTTTCTTGAGGGCTAGTTTGGTCTGCAATCCATTCCCATGCTGCCCAAGTCTGCCCTGCAAAATGAAACTCAGGGACATCTTTTGTTACTTGATTGCTGGTCAAATAGATACCTGTGGGAATTTCTCCCCAAGGGCCATGATGCCAAATAAAATCAGGATCAAAAAAGGCTTTAAAAGCAATTTCTTGGCTATCATTAATCCTAACATGAGCAACTCTACCTACCATTCCTTCCCCTGCTATTTCTACTGCTACTTTGAGAGAGCAAGAGAGATTTTGACTACTCTTAAAATTATCTTCAATAACTCGCGTCACCCCTATTTTTCGCCCCTTAATTCTGATTTTAACCTTCTGTAAATAAAAAATGAGGCGTTTTTTGTTAAAATCAGGAGAACGCAAATAGCTGGCTAAGTAATCACAGAAAAGCAAAAAACCCTCTTCTTTGATTCCTGAATTGAGTTTCAGTAAACGAGAAGAGGGAGATACAAAATAGAGCTTTTGCTTAGCTTCAATTTGCTTCTGGCAAAGGTAATAAAACTGATGAGGAGAAAGTAATTCTCCCTTAGCTTGGTCAATTATGGATTCGAGGGACGGATTTTGAGGAGAATTATCAACTCCCATAGAAATAAATTAAAATAAGACTAATCAGGTCAAGAGATAGTTAAATCTTAAACCATAAGTAGCCCCATCTTCTAATCACCTGATGCTAACAGGTTTGGTTAAGTTGGCACAATAGCTATCTGCAACAATTTGAGAACGTACCTGGATAGATTGTTTATCTGAAGATTTCGGTACAACTCTTTTACCTGGACGAATCATTACTTGCTTACAAACCACTTGTTCGCTACCAATTCTGCGAAAATCCCAAGTGTAGGTAGCTGGATCGCTAACAGTCGCATTAACTGGGTTGTTTCTTAAAACGGTTACTAAAACTATTTCTAAACAAATTAAGGCTATTAGTATCTTTTTCCACATATAATATTGACCTCACCAATATTTTCTTGATGACTCTAGTTTTGAATTAAAAGCTCAATTAAACTTGCGCCAACGCTAGAAAACAGAGCAAAGTTAGATTTTCTCTACAACCTAGCTTACCCAAAAAGCTTCAATAACTTAAACCTAATCTTATTTTTTTAGGCAATAATCTCTAAGATTGATAAAATTTATCTAGAACCTAAAACCATAGAAGCAGTACAAGACGATGCCAAATACACATATTCGCTTTGATTGGGCAATTAAGAAGCTACTGCGTAACAAGGCTAATTATGTAGTCTTGGAAGGGTTCTTAAGCGAATTATTACATCAAGAACTTACTATTAAAACCCTCCTCGAAAGTGAAGGCAATCAACAAACCCAAGAAGATAAAACTAATCGGGTAGATATTCTCGCTGAAACTGGAGAAGGGGAATTAATTCTGGTGGAAGTGCAAAATAACTCTCAACTAGATTATTTTCACCGAATGCTTTACGGGGCTTCTCGGTTAGTGGTGGAATATTTAGAGAAAGGAAAAGAGTACGGCAAGATTCAGAAAATTTACTCCGTTAATATAGTTTACTTTAACCTTGGGGTTGGAGATGACTATATTTATCATCATCGTGGCAACTTTGTGGGAGTTAATCATGGAGATACTCTGCAACCTCTCAAAAGTCAGGAAGTAAAATTTCATATAGAAGCAGTAGCAGATATTTTCCCTGAATATTACCTGTTGAAAGTTAATAACTTTGATGATGTCGCTAAGAATAGTTTGGATGAGTGGATTTACTTTCTTAAAAATAGCAATATTAAAGAAGAATTTGCTGCTAAAGGAATGGTAGAAGCGAAAGAAACTCTGCGAGTAAACAATTTATCAGAACCAGAAAGGAGGGCATATTCCCGTTATATGGAGAACAAAAGTTATGAAGCGAGTATGTTGAGTACTCAGGAGTTTGAGACGCAATGGGAAATTGAAAAAGCAGAAATTAAAGGAAGAGAAGAGGGCATTCAGGAAGGTATTGAACAAGGAAAGCAAGAAGGCATTGAAGAAGGAAAACAAGAAGAAAAAATTGCCATTGCCCGTTCTTGTAAACAACAAGGTTTAGATGTAGAAACTATCATGAAAATAACCAAACTCTCCCCAGAAGAGATTGAATCTTTATAATTTCTCTCTTAACTGCTGCTTCGCTGCTGCTAAAGCTTCCGGTAACTTACTAGCATCTCTTCCCCCTGCCTGGGCTAAATTAGGTTTGCCGCCGCCCCCGCCACCACAGATTTTGGCAATGCTGCCGATAAATTTCCCTGCTTGCAGTCCTTTTTGGTTAACCCCTTTGCTGAAGGCAGCAACTAAACTTACCTTACCTTCACTGGGAATAGAACCCAAAACCACTGCACTTTCCCCTAGCTTTTGTTGTAACCTTTCTGCTGCGGTTTTCAAGCTGTTGGGGTCAGCATTTTTAACCGTTGCAACTAAAATTTTAAACTCCCCAATAGATTGGGCTTCCCTTAAAATCTGGTCGGATTTAGCGATGGTAAGTTCTTGTTTTAAGGCTTCTACTTCCTTTTGAGATGCCTTTAATTCCGTTTGCAAAGTGGTGATGCGATCACCGATTTCTTCCGGTTTTATTTTGAAGCGATCACTAAGATCCTTAACCACTTTGTCTCGCAAATTCAAATACGCCAATACTGCCGTACCCACCACAGCTTCAATTCTCCTAACTCCAGAGGAAACACTCCCTTCTGAAGCAATTTTAAATAAACCAATTTCTGCTGTATTGTTAACATGAGTACCGCCGCAAAGTTCCATAGATACGCCGGGGACATCCATCACCCTAACTTCATCGCCATACTTTTCTCCAAACATCGCGATCGCCCCTTTCGCTTTTGCTTCAGCAATGGGCATCACCTCCATTTGTGTATCCTTCCCTTGGGCAATCCAAGTATTAATTTGTGCTTCGACTTGCTGCAACTCTTCTGGTGTTAAGGGACGAGAAAAGTTAAAATCAAAGCGTAAACGGTCAAAAGAAACTAAAGATCCAGCTTGGGAAATGCGGTCATCAACTAGCTTTTTTAAAGCGGCTTGTAACAAATGGGTAGCAGTATGATGTGCCTGTACTTGACGACGACAAGTACGGTCAATTTTAGCATTAATAGGCATTCCTAAACTTAGAGTTCCCCGTTCCACGCTTCCAAAGTGAATAAAGGTTTTCCCTTGCTTCTGCACATCTTCAATGCGAACTACTAAATTATCCCCGGTTAAGAAACCGCGATCACCAATTTGCCCTCCTGATTCGGCGTAGAAAGGGGTTTGATCAAGAACAATTTGGACTTTTTCCCCTGCTGTTGCCGCTTCAACTCGTTCTCCATCAACTAAAATGGTGGTAACTTGGCTGTTTGCCACGAATTCTGTATAACCGACAAACTCCGTCGCCTCCCCCTCTACAAAGGAACCGTTACCCATCAAATCAATGGTTTCATGGGCCGAACGAGAACTATCTTTTTGTTCGGTCATGGCTTTCTCAAATCCCTCTAAATCGATGCTAAAACCTTGTTCAGCAGCAATTTCTTGGGTCAACTCCAAGGGGAAACCGTGGGTATCATAAAGGGTAAAGGCATCTCCCCCAGAAATTTGCTTTTGGGCATTATTAGCTGTTTTGGCAATAATTTCTGCTAACAGCTTTTCCCCTGTAGCTAAGGTTTTGATGAACTTTGCTTCTTCTGTTTGTAATTCTGCGGTAATTAATTCCTCCCTTTCTCTTACCTGGGGATAAACTTTTTGAGAAAGGGCGATCGCTGTCTCAGCAATTTGGTTAATAAACTCCCCTTCAATGCCAATTAACCTACCGTGGCGAACCACACGACGAATCAAACGCCGCAAAATGTAACCTCGGCCAACATTGGCAGCGGTTATGCCATCAGCAATCATATGTACCACCGCCCGGACATGATCACCAATTACTTTTAGGGATACTTTGGTTTTCTCATCTGCTTTGTGATAGTCAAGCCCCGCAATTTCAGCAGCAGATTTAATCAAGGGGAAAATCAGATCCGTTTCATAATTATTCGGTACACCTTGCAAAATCTGGGCCATTCTTTCCAAACCCAAACCTGTATCAATATTCTTTTTCGCTAAGGGGACTAATTTCCCCTCAGCATCACGGTTGTATTGCATAAACACCAGGTTATAAAATTCAATAAACCTGCTGTCATCTTCCAAGTCAATTTCCTTGTCCCCTAATTCTGGATGAAAATCATAATAAATTTCTGAACAGGGACCACAAGGCCCTGTAGGGCCAGACTTCCAGAAGTTATCCTCTGCTCCCATACGCTGAATACGATGTTCCGGGATGCCAATTTTATCTCGCCAAATAGCAAAAGCTTCCTCATCTTCGCTAAATACGCTAGGAATTAATCTTTCTGAGGGCAAAGCAAATACTTCAGTAGAAAGTTCCCAAGCCCATCTAATCGCTTGTTCTTTAAAATAATCCCCAAAACTAAAGTTACCCAACATCTCAAAAAAGGTATGATGACGGGCAGTACGTCCTACGTTTTCAATATCATTAGTGCGGATACATTTTTGGGAAGTGGTAGCCCGTGAATATTCGGGGGTTTGCTGTCCTAAAAAGATCGGTTTAAACGGTAACATCCCCGCAATAGTTAAGAGGACAGTAGGATCTTCTGGCACTAAGGAAGCACTAGGCAAAATTTGATGTTGCCTTTGCTGATAAAAATCCAAAAACTTTTTTCTAATCTCGTCACCATTAAGATAATTCATTTCATTTAACATTTATCATTTAACATTTATCAGTAAGTTGGGCATTGCCAACCTTACAACATATATAATGTAGAGATTCTCATTTTACGGCAAAACCTCTCACCTTCAACACTTTTAAAATTGCTATAGATGCCAGAAATACTATTATTAATCATAAATGATAAATGTTTAATGTTTAATGATAAATGAAACAACCATGGTGGCATTAAAGAAATGGCAGTGGATTTTACTAATCAGTCCTATCGCTGTGTTGGTAAGCTTCTTACTCATCTCAGCGGGATGGCAAATTCACCAATGGGGTATTAATTGGATTTGGGGGCTATTTATCCTCATCTTGGCTGGGTGGCGTTGGTTATTGGTTAAATGGACTCGCCCTGCTGCTATGGAAATTGAGACTGCTGTAGCCGAAGCGAAGACAGAATTAGCCACCGCCCAAGCAGAAACAGCAACCCTGTTGGCTACAGATGATGATGTTAGCAAAACTGTCGAAAGTGCCTTACAAACTACCTTGGAATCTGCCAGGAATGACTTACCCATTTGGGAAGATTGGAATACATTTTGGCAACGCTGTCAAGATTTAATTGTGGCTGTTGCCCATGCTTACCATCCGGAAGTTAAATATCCTCTACTCAACATCTACATTCCTCAAGCTTATGGATTAATGCGAGGAACAGTAGACGATATGGATCGTTGGATGCAACAACTCTCTCCAGCCTTAAATAAAGTTACTGTCGGACAAGGCTTTGAAGCCTATGAAGTTTACCGTAAACTAGAACCATCGGCCCGCAAACTTTGGCGAGTTTTGGGTTTTGCCCAATGGTTTTTAAACCCTGCCGCAGCTTTAGCAAAACAAGCTAGTCGGGGTTACAATAACCGCGCTACAGAACAGCTTTTAGGGAATTTGGGGCAGATGTTACGGGAAGCAGCCCTACGCAACCTCTGCAAGCAATCAGCTTCTCTTTATGGGGGTGATTCCTTACCAGAATCAGCTTTCCATCTTTCTACCCCCAGTTTGCCCAAAGCCCAAACTCAAACCCTCCAAAATATTTTAGCCACCGCAGAACCAACAGAAGTTATAGAGCAAAAACCTGTTAACATTTTGCTGGTGGGTAGGACGGGTTCAGGTAAAAGCAGCCTCATTAATACCCTCTTTCAAGCGGAAAAAGCAGAAGTGGATGTTCTCCCTAGTACCGATAGATTGCAGAGTTACCATTGGCAACTTCCTGAAGGAGAAACCCTTACCCTTTGGGATACTCCAGGATATGAACAGGCAAACCATGCTGATTTAAAGGAGTTAGTGTTAGATTATGCCACCAATGCTGATTTTTTACTACTGGTTACTCCTGCCCTAGATCCTGCCTTACAAATGGATGCAGACTTCTTAGAAGAGGTTGCCGGCGAAGCAACAGACCTCCCCACTATTGTTGTCGTCACTCAAGTAGATAGGTTGCGCCCCATTCGTGAATGGCAGCCTCCTTATGACTGGCAAAATGGTAACAGTGCCAAAGAAACATCGATCCGAGAAGCAACAAAGTACCGGGCTGAACTTTTAGGAGAGTTTGGCAACCTAATTATTCCTACAGTCACTAGGGATGTTGAAACAGGGCGCAATCCTTGGAATGTTGAAGAATTGTCCCTCGCTTTAGTAGAAGGAATCGCCCCTGCCAAACAACTACGCTTAGCCCGTTTTTTGCGCGATCGCGAAGCCCGTAGCCTTGCCGCAGCGAAAATAATTGACCGCTACACATTACAAATGGCTACAACTCAAGGACTTACTGCTTTACTAAAAAGTCCTGTTCTACAATTTATCTCTACTGTGTCTACCGGATCACCAACTTTAGCCTATGTACTCTCCCAGAAAATTCCGGTGGAACAGTTACCAGTGGTTATTGGCAAGTTGCAAATGGGTTATGAACTACATTCTCTTTTAGATCCAGATAAATCCTTTGATTTACTTTCCCTTTGGCCTTTGTTGTTAGAAAATTCCTCTACTCCAGATCGCAATGCCTGGGCTTTTGGTCATAGTTTAGTGGAGTACTGGACTCAAAATCTAACTAAGGAACAATTGTCAGAAAGATTTGACAGCTATTTGCAGAAAATTTAACTTTAGCTTATTAAATAATAAGTTAAAGTTTAACTACATAAATATTAAGTTAAAAATTATGATTCCAGGTGAGATGATTGTTCAAGAAGGAGAAATTGAATTAAATGTAGGTCGTCCTACCTTGAAAATTCGGGTGGGAAATACAGGCGATCGCCCGATTCAAGTTGGTTCTCATTTTCATTTTTATGAGGTTAATTCTGCCCTCAATTTTGAGAGAGAAACAACTAAAGGAATGCGTTTAAATATACCCGCTGGTACAGCAGTAAGGTTTGAACCGGGGGATGAAAAAGAAGTAGAATTAGTGGCTTTTGCTGGTAGCCGGGAAGTTTATGGTTTGAATGGTTTAGTCAATGGAAAACTTTAGTAATTCTTGGTTTAGTTATCTATAGCATAGACTTTGGTTTTTGCTAATGGCTAGTGGAAGATATGGAAATAGACTAAATGTACCTCCGCAGCTTGAGAATTGCCATATAATCAATTATCAATTGATAAACATCATTGCTGCTAGTTGATTTAACTTAGCTACTTGGGCTACTTTGTTTTGCCATTCTTCTTGGACTCTTTTACGATTAGCTAATTCTTTGAATTCTGGCCAAACCTGAATGCGTATTTCTTCGTCGCTTAAAAAGTCTTCCCACTCTCCGCGAATGTTTTTAGCATAAAGAATACGATCAGCAAATTCTTCTACCATGTAATAACGAACTTGGCTAGGAGCTTTTAACCAATTTTCTAAGGTTTGGCGACATTGGCTAATAACTTGTTGGTGTAATTTTTCTAAGTTAGAACGTACTTCGCTAGGGTTGGTTGGTTCAGTTAAAACTTGATTTTCTTCTTGATTAAGAGCATTTTCAATTGAGTTTAAAGGTTGGTCAACATCGGCTTGTAAATTGTCGCTAAGATGTTTACGAATAAAGCGTAATAAAGAACTGCTGTAAGAGAATTCAAAGTCGCCTAGGGTACGAAAGCCTAACTCTAATTGATTCTGTTTCTGCGCCAGCAAATCCGCCATTTCTTGGAGAAACTCTGTCCCTCGGCTAGGAATCAATTCTCCTAAACGTCCTTGCTTAATTAATACTTCTGCCACAGCAGTTTTCATCTTCTCGACAGATTTATTTAAACCTTTGTCAAGGAGGAGGAAGTGTTGAGATAAATGAATGCGTAATTCTACAATATAAATACGATAAACCGCTGCATAGGACTCTTTAAACTCTAAAGTACGGCTGCGATCGCAGATTTCTTGGTCTTGAGGAATACCTGAATCTTTAAGGCAGTTTTCCAAAGCATTTTCGACTGCTGTTTGAAAATCAAAATCAATGTCTTCACTTTTCGCTTTAAGTTCGTTCCTTAAATCGACTAAACCGTTAACAACATCTTGTAAAAGTTGGTTAAACAAAACCCTAAACTGGCTAGATTCCCGACCATATTTAGCTAAGGCGGGGCGAACAGTAGCTAATTCCTGAGCAATTTTTTCTTGTAGTTCTATTAAACGAGTTTGGCACTCTCTGGCGTAACGTTTATCTATTTCGTTAATATTAACAGCCAGATAATCCAAGACTAAATCAAAAACTCGATTAGCATCTTTAGGTTCAGAACAATCAGCAATTTCGCAACGGACAACTTGAATAGTATCAATATTTTGTTGTAGGGTTTGACAAGCTTTGAGGTTATTAGTTCTTTTACTATAATTGAGAACCATAAAAGAGCGATTTTCTAAGTTATTTAAAGCTTGGGTGGCCGTATCATAAAGTTGTGTATCTACAGGTTGCCATTGATAACGCATGGGGTCAGGGCGACGAATGAACAGAACAACATCAACCTCTTTTCCCAGAGTTTTTAGGATTAACTTTTCGTCCCCTAAACGGGAATCTCCCATCCCAGGAACATCAACCAAACTAACTTTACCAACATCAGGATTTTCAAAGCGACAAAAGATGACTACTTCCCTAACTGCTAGATGTTTAAAAGTTGTTAGTTTATCTTGTCCATCTCGTTTTTGAATGACATAATCTGGTATTTCTTCTTGCTTAATAGCAAACTTTTGTGGTTCCCCTGGCTTAATTAAGTAGCGATATTTAGAGAGATTTTGGTGATAATCTTCCTTAAGATGCTTATACATCTTTTCTTTGGTGGCCCCAAGAGAAGGCGGTTCAATAAAAGTTTGACTAGCAAACTCATCTAAACTTTGGGGTTTATTAGCCAAACCTAACTCATCGTAATAAAGCCAAATAACTCCTGTTAAAAAAGACTCTTCAGAGTGGAGAGTAACTTCAGCAACAGTATCTCCTGGTTGATTTTCAATAGTACTGCGTACCGCCGTACAAGCCCCCCCTTCCAAAGCAGGAATCTCTTTATCGCTCAATCCGCTTAAACTTTTTAATAAAGTACTCTTACCCTGCCCCATCAAACCCACCACACCAATATTTAAAGTAGGACGAGAAAAGCGTTCCCGTAGAGTATTTAACTTTTCTACTTCTGTTTGAATTTGTTGCAACAAAGGAGAAAAATCGCCTTTCGATAACTGTTCTTTTACCTCAACTTCTCCCACAGAATTGGTCAAATTTTGACGATAACTTTCCAATTCCCGAATTGCGGTATAAAGTTCCCGTAAGTGCATCTCTACCCACTGTATTTCCTCAGCTAAGGGTCTACGCTGAGCGATAATACTTTCGATACGTTCTGCTCTAGTATTAGTGTTAGTGGGGTTCATTTACTCAAAATCTACTTAAAAAGGGAACAGTAAAGTAAATATGTTTGCGAAAAAGGGCATACTTAAGGTAAAGTTTGCAAGCAAAGAAAAAGATTGCTTTTTTGAGTATGCCAGTGGATTTTACAGTAGCTATACCTACTTATAACGGAGCAAAGCGTTTACCAGAAGTATTAGAACGACTGCAACAACAACTTAACCCAGATAAACTTAACTGGGAAATTGTAGTTATAGATAACAATAGCACTGATAATACTGCCCAAGTTATTCAAGCATATCAAGCTGATTGGCAACAGTCCTATCCTTTAAAATATTATCTAGAAACTCAACAAGGCGCTCATTTTGCCCGTACCCTTGCCCTTCAAGTAGCTTCTGCCCCTTTAGTGGGTTTTCTTGATGATGATAACTTACCAGAAACAAATTGGCTGACTCAAGCTGATCACTTTGCCAAAAACCACCCCCAAGCAGGGGCTTATGGTGGCAAAATTCATCCCCTTTATGAAGTTAAACCTCCTGCTAATTTCCACCGCATCGCTTGTTTATTAGCCATCATTGATCGTGGCTCTCAACCATTGTTATATAACCCTCAAAACCGACTCTTGCCCCCTTCGGCAGGCTTGGTAGTACGCAAACAAGCTTGGCAAGAATGTGCCCCTCCTCAACAAATTTTAGGAGGCAGAAATAAAGATAGTATGCTTACCAGCGAAGATTTAGAAATGCAATCTTACCTACAAAAAGGAGGTTGGGAAATTTGGTACAATCCAGAGATGGTCATCAACCATAAAATTCCGGCTTGGCGCTTAGAAAAAGACTATTTAATTAATTTGGTGCGGGGTATTGGTTTAAGTCGCTACGTTACTCGCACAGTTACTTATAAACCTTGGCAAAAACCATTAATTTCTTTGGTTTATTTAATTAATGACTTGCGTAAGATTATGCTTCATTTACTTAAGTACAAATTCCAAGTCAAAACCGATCTTGTAGCTGCTTGTGAGATGGAATTGTTTGTAAGTAGTTTAAGTAGTCCTTTTTATTTATGGAAAAATGGTTATCTTAAATCAAGACAGTGACTTTCTCTAAATATTTATCCTGAAGCCAGCTCTTTATTTCAAAGTATCATTTGCTGTACTGCTGCTGAAGAAATTGAGTAAATAACTGAACCTTAGTAGAAAGGTGGCGATTGAGAGGATAAATCACACATAGAGTTAGTTCTGGTGGTTGATAGTTGGGTAAAATGATTTGTAATTTTCCTTGTTCTAACTCTTCTTTGACAATAAAAGTTGGTAACATCACAATGCCTAAACCTGTTACTGCGGCATTCCTCAAAACTTCCCCATTATTGCAACAAAAAATCCCATCAATGGAGACTTGCTCTTCTTTTTTTTCACTAATTAATTGCCACTGACAACCTGTCGTTAAATAGCCATAGTGCAAACAAGAATGATTTTTTAATTGCTGAGGAAGACTGGGCATTCCTTTTACTTTTAAATAACTAGGTGCAGCACAAATAACACGAGGAAGTACCGTAAGATGGTGAGCTACTAAACTAGGAGATTCTAGGGGCAAACCAATACGAATAACCAAATCGTAGCCTTCAGCAATGGGATCTACAAAACGATCTTCTAAAGTTAGTTGAATTTTAATATCTGTATAGCGGTTCATAAATTCAGCTATTTTCGCACCTAAAGAAGAAATGCCAAAAGACATGGGAGCATTAATTTTTAGTGTTCCCTTGGGTTCATTATGTTCTTGTGAGACTGCTAACTCTGCTTCTTCTATGCTGCTGAGAATCTCAATACAGCGTTGGTAAAAGGCTCGTCCATTATCTGTGGGTGTAACTTGACGGGTTGTACGATAGAGCAGTTGCACTCCTAAATGATTTTCTAAATTAATTACCAGCTTATTCACCGCAGAGCGAGATAGTTGCATTTTCCGCGCCGCAGCAGCAAAGCCACCTTCTTCAACTACTTGGGTAAATGCTCGCATACTTTCAAACTTATCCATGATTGTATACTTTTTGGATACGATGCGTCTCTAAAATAGCATATTGTCTTTTTAAAAGAACTACTTCATAATATAACTAAGAACAAATCATCTTAAAACTAAGGAGAGAACAGTTATGATTACTATTCGTCCTGCCGATGCAAGGGGTAATGCTAACTTTGGTTGGCTTGATAGCAAACATACTTTTTCCTTTGGTAATTATTACGATCCTCAGCAGATGGGGTTTGCCAGTCTGCGGGTTATTAATGAAGACAAAGTGCAACCAGCCAAAGGTTTTGGTACTCATAGCCACAAAGATATGGAAATAATCTCCTACGTTTTAGAAGGAGAGTTGGAACACAAAGATAGCATTGGTAACGGTTCGGTAATTCGCCCAGGGGATGTGCAACGGATGTCTGCTGGTACAGGGATTGCCCACAGTGAGTTTAATGCTTCTGCTACTGATCCGGTTCACTTTCTGCAAATTTGGATTATGCCAAATCAAGCAGGAATACAACCGAGTTATGAGCAAAAATACTTCCCTGTAGAAGAAAAACCAGGAAAGTTGATCCTGGTTGCTTCTCCTGATGGCAGGGACAATTCAGTAACGATTCATCAAGATGCTAATCTCTATATTGCTGCTTTGAACAACGGCGATCGCTTGAATCATAGCACTAACAGCAATAGATCATTGTGGCTACAAGTAGCTAGAGGTTCAGTAGAGATTAATGGTCAATTGCTTAATAGTGGTGACGGTGCTGCCATAACCAAAGAAACAGATATTGCGATCGCCGCTACTAATGGTAATACTGAAATCCTACTGTTCGATTTAGCCTAAAACCCCAGCCCCCTAGCTCCCCAGCCCCCCACCTCCCTAAATACTACTTACCCTTCTGAGGATTCTTCGCTTGCTCAATGGCAATTTCTTTCATGGCTTCAAAAGAATTGCGGTTAGAAGTACCTTCAATAGCTTTCACAGCCAAATCTTGCACCTGTTTTAAAGCTGCATCCAGTTGTTTGCCTAAACTAACCAAACGTCCGGCTTGATTCTCTATTGTTTCTTCTAAAGCCTGCACTCGCAGTTGATAATTATGTCTTTCTCCTTCAATTTCTTTATTACGTAAATCGGACTTTATTCTTCCTTGGTAATTACCAATGTTACGTCCCTTTTCTTTACCATTCCTGATAGTTTTCTCTAACTCTTCTTGATGATTTTTAACCTCAAGTTCAACCTCCCCGTACCGTTTTTCTTGAGTTGCGATCGCCTCTTCCCTTTCTCGCCACTGGTTTTCTTGTTCTTGACTGCTTTCTGCTAATTCTTCTCTATTCTGTTTAGAATCAGTCTCGTAAACCTCTATTAATTCCTCAAAACTTTCTTCAGTAACTACTTCTATCTCATGCAATTCTTGTAACTGCTCTTTTTCTTGTTCAACTGTAGCCTGAAGCTTTTCTAAACTAGAAGCTTCAGCAATCAACTGTTCTGATAAATTACTAGCTGCCCCACCAAAACCAATTTGAATCAATTCTAAACTATTAATAGTTTTGTCGATGCCTTTTTGAGCATTATCAGCTTGTTTATTTTCCGGCTTGTCAATCCTTACTAAAGGAGGAGAAACTACTTTACCGTTAGTCTTATCTGCTTTATCTTCATGTAACTGTTGTAACTCAGTTTCCAAGTTACTTTTCTCCTTATTCAATTCCTTAAAAGCAGACAATATTTCCGCTTTCGTATTTCTGGAACTCACACGCTTAGCCATTATTTTCTCCTAGTTATTTGCTAATTATTAGAACTCTGAAAAGCTCTCATCGCCAACTGTTGCGCTTGATTGGTCGCAGCTTGTAATTGTGCTGTCAACTCGTTCATTTGCTCAGCTTGTCGTTCAATACTTGCTTGCAAAGACTCTACTTTCAACTCATAACCTTGCTTAGCTGCCTCCCATTCTTTCTCAATCAAATTTGCCTTCACATTGGCTTCCCGTGTCGCTTCTTTTATGGCATCTTCCTTAGCTTTACTATAAGCTTGCTGTAATTCTTCAGCAAAAGTAGCAACCTTTTGTTCATTCTCAACAAACTCAGCCCGGTTATCAGTAAGATATTCTTCCCTTTCCTGCCAAGCTTTTTCTTTTTGTTGATTCTTTTGAGCAATTTCTCTTTCCTGCTGCCGTTTTAACTCTTCATACTCATCCATCTCTATTTGGCGATCGCGCTCTATTTCATATTCATATTTTTCCCTTTCTTGTTGACGAAATTTCGTTAACAATTCCTCCTCCATAGCTATTTTTTCAGTAAATTCTTGTTGTTCTTTTAACCAAGCTTTACGAACTTGAGCCATCTCCTTTTCTAAAGCTTCTTCTTGTTGCGCTGTCTTACTCTCCAACGCTGCCATTTTTTCTTGGTGTTCTTGCCGTAAAATATAAAGAGCATCAGCTACCAAACGTACTTTACGAAGTTGTTCTAAATATTGGCTTTCAACAACAATTGCCTTACGTAAATCGTTTAATCTAATTGACTCTTCCTTCCTTAGTTGCTACCTTAGATTCTGTATTTTTCTGTTCAGTAAAAAGCCGATTAAAAGCAGCCAGAATTTGCTCTTTACTGTCTTTGCGTACAGCTTGATTCATAACTTGTTTAACCATGAATGATAACTGGGAGAAAAAGGTGTTATGCAGGGTGAACACCTGAATTGATGTAAAAATCAACTTTGTTGCCACCAGCATAACCTCATGTTGAATTTTTCGTCAAGCTATTGTAAAATATTCCTAAGCTTCCCAAGGTTAAAACAGTGAATCAGAATTTCGGTCAAATAATCCGCCAAGCCAGAAAGGACAAAGGCTATAGCCAAAGAGACTTAGCTAAGTTAGTTAAGCTAGACTTCACCTACTTATCTAAGCTAGAGAACAACCGTGCCGACTATCCCCCCAAAGAGGAAGTTATCCGTTCCTTAGCAGGGCAACTAGACTTAGATGCAGAGGAATTAATCTATCTTGCTGGCAGGGTTCCCCACGGTGAAGAAGACTTTCTCAAGGAAAACTACAAAGCAATGCCGTCTTTGTTCCGCAGAATGAAAGAAAATCCTGAGTTTGCACAGAAAGTGTTTCAAGAAGCAACCCAGGAGAATGATGGGGTGAAGAGATAATGAATTTCGTAGCAACTAGCAACTAGCAACTAGCCATTAGCAATTAGCTTTTACCCCTTAAAAACGAAAGGGTATTAACATACCAGTGCAACCCCTCATTTGCCGCAATGATAGCGAATCTCAAGGCAGAGAATGGCAAGCCCAATATTTTGCTAGTTGCTTACTTATGCCTCAGTATATCTTAGTTAAGATGCAAGAAGATAAAGACTTAACGAAGTGGAGTCATCTTTATGAAATAGCTGAACAATTAGGGGTAACTATTTCCAATTTAACTCATCGCTTAAAAGATTTGGATTGGATTGAAATTGCTGAAGGTTCTAAACAGATTAAGTTAGGAGAAAAAAGGCCAACAAGACAGCTTTATGGGCGATCGCCCATGAGCAAATAAGTGCTGAAACTTAAGAAATAAAACAAAAGATAGTTTGGTTGCGAACAGACAAGGTTTCACTGAAGAGTAATAATCTGTTGGAAAAACTATTTTCAAGAGCGCAACTTTTCCACCCTATACATAATACCATGTCAAGGGCGCTTGGTAACAAGTAAAAATTGATTACTGAAACCCTCTTGTATTAATTTCTTGCAAATGCTCACCAGGGTTTAACCCATTAGAAAAGGTACTATTACTTGGGGTTGTTGTTGCTGGAGAGAGAAAATAATTAAGATTACCAGACCTCAATTGCTGCAATTCTGCTTTCTGTTCTGCCCTTTGTTTTTGTTGTTCTTTTTCCACATACTCCACAATCTTTCTCATCGCAATTTGACCAGTTTCAGTATGGAGAGGGACTTTTTCTAAATAATGTATTGCTTCAGTAAAGTCACCTTCTTCTGCTAAATCGTAAGCTTTTTGCAAGAAAAAATCAGCTCGGATACGTTGCTTTTGACGATATTCCTCTAACTTTGGTTGTACCCTTGCTCCCACAGCACTATCAGCAGGTATCTTTTCTAAATAAGTGAGGGCAGCAGTAAACTCTTTTTCTTTTGCTAACTCAAAAGCTTTAGCCAATAATTCTTCGGCATTAGTTTCTAAATTAACTTCTGCTTCTTCTACTAAAGGGGCAAGTTTTTCTTGCCAAAAAGGGCTAGGAGGAGCTTTTTGCGCTTCTGCTGTAACTCGCTGCCATTTTTCTTGTTCAAAAGCTGTTTTTGCTGCTTCATACTGTACTTTTGCTGAGCGCCATTCCTGCTGCCATTTAGCTACTCTGGTTTGAGATTTTTTGTAAACAGAACTTTCTTGATTAACAGATTCTGCTAAAGAAATAGCTTCAGTTAAATCTCCGTTGCCATAGGCTTGTTCTGCTTCCCATAAAACATCAACTCCAGAATCAGCAAGATTAGTATTAAATAAATAATGAACCCCAAAAGCGATGGCTAAAGCATTCACCGCTGCCATACCAACCCCTAAACTAGTAAGGACGGGGAAGAGTTTAAAAAGGTCAAGAAAACCAGAATCTAATAATTTAATGCTGTTATCGGTAAGTTCTGGCCAAGAAAGTTTATTATCTTCCTTTTGAGGCTTTTCCTGTAAGCTTGGTTCGTTTAATAATTCCTCTTCAAAAATAGTTTCTTCCGTAATTAAAAGCTGTTCATCAGGACGATGACCAGGAAAAAGCACGAATTGAGGTAAGTCTAACTTACATAAGGGTTCTAAGGCTGCAATAACCTCTTGGGCTGACTGATAGCGCTGTTGGGTATCATAACAAGTCATTCTGTCGATAATGGCAGCCAATTGGTTACTAAAACCAAGTTCAATAGCATTATCTCGACATAAATGTCGCCAACTAATTTTACCCGTTTCTAAGTTAAGTTGTAATCTAGCTGGATCTAAGCCAGTTAAAGCTTGAATAGCGATGCTACCTACAGAATAAATATCACTATTAGCCTGGGGCTTGCCTATTAATTGTTCTGGAGCAATGTAACCTAAAGGACTAACTGCTACTGTAGTTTTAAAAGGAATAGTATTAAAAGACTGTTCTGGTTGAGAAATATCGATTAATTGAGCAGCACCAAAATCAATCAGAACTAACTTTCCATCCTGAGAACGTCGAATCAAATTGTTCGGTTTAATGTCACAATGAACAACCCCCTGATTATGAATAAAATCTAAAATATTTAATAGGTTATGAAGCAAATTCAACACCTGACCATCACAACCCCAACCACCGCAATATTCCCTTAAAGGTAAATAAGCATCAAGGGGTTGACCAGCTATTAATTCTTGGATTAAATAAAAACCTTGACTCTCTTCAAAAAAGGCTAAAAGTTGGGGAACTTGTTCATAACCTTTTAGCTTTTGCAAAACTTCTACTTCTTTGTAGAATAAGCGTCTACCCGTTCTTAATAAACTAGGATATTCTCCGACAGTTTTCCGATGCTTAACTACACATTTTCTGCTTGGGGAAGTGGTAATATCTTCAGCAATGTAAGTTTGTCCAAAAGCACCAGCGCTAAGAACTTTGACAATTTTATAACGCTCTTTTAATAATTGACCTAATAAGGGATAATTAACTCTATCAGCTAGCAATTTCTTTCCCAACCCCCCAATATCATTTATCTTTTATCATTTATCATTGATCATTGTTGGCACTTCGCGTAGTAAATGCGACAATGCTCCGCAAACGTGTAAACGTTGTCGCATTTACTATGCGTTGCTGTAGGCTAGCCTTGCGCCCTGGCTACATTTATCATCAGTTATTTGCGAGCGAAAAACTCTCCATAACCCATGTCTTAAATGAGTTGCCAAACAAATGTTCTAATAATTTATAGCAATTCTTAGCCACGTGAGGTACATAGCTTTTACTCATACTCTCTACTTCCTGCTCCCTGCTCCCTCAAACCAAGAATTTAGTAGCTCATAAGTAAGATAATTGCTATAAAGTGAAATACTATTCAGTTTTCCCCGCAGCAATTCCATTTCCGGAAAAACTGCTCAGCAATTATTAAGGTGTAGGGATGTGGGGGTGTAAGGGTATAGGGGGGTAGGGGTTGGATTTTGCTACAAAATGAGAGAACAGTTCTTTCCAATCTTAATAACTGAAATCTTTCCAGACAAAAAAGAAGTGGCTCATGAGCACCGTTACTTTTGTAGAATCTTGATAACGGGGAAACAATAAATTTATAATCTCACGCGCTCCTATATCTTGTACACGCTAACCATATTTTTTCTCTAAATCAATATCTTCAGTATCTTCGTATTCCCAATATTCAGCATCATGTTTCATTTCTTCTATTA
This sequence comes from uncultured cyanobacterium, assembly GCA_963793425.1. Taxonomy (GTDB): domain Bacteria; phylum Cyanobacteriota; class Cyanobacteriia; order Cyanobacteriales; family CAWCAG01; genus CAWCAG01. The sequence continues at coordinate 170,422 of CAWCAG010000009.1, forward strand.
GTTGCAAAATCTTATCTGTTTTATTCATGAAATTACTCAACTGTTAAATATAATCTTTTTTATTTAAAATTCGTCAGCTATAAGTTCTACATCGCTACTAATAAAGCCTTTATTTACTAATAAATTATATGCTAGTCTCTGATTTTCTATTGTAGGTGTATAGTCGAAGTAGGGTGGGCAAAAAGATAGTTAGGTTGTCTGTTAAGCTCGTTTTGTCATGTTTGCCCACCATTACCGAGTTAATTATTTGTGGGCAAGAGCGAATAAATTTTTGATGCTCATTTAACTTGCTTATCTTGCCCACCCTACTAAGTGCGATCACTTATTGGTGGGCAAACTTAATAACAACAATAGTTTCATTTTGTTGCATAAAGTCTGCCCGCCCTACAAGATAAGCGATCGCATTAAAAAGCAAGCTCAACTTACTACTAGTTACTTGAAAATGTGAACTGTTTAGGCGGAATAATGTACTTGTTTTAACCTAAAGAAAAACAACTGTGTTTGTATTTTGGGTTCAATTCTCGGGCAAAACAGCCTATCCTCCAGAAAACCGTTATGCAAGTTACAAGAGTAGACAATTTCTTCACCTTCTGAAAATCATCTTTCCAGAAGGAAGAATTAGAGGCGATTCAGAATTATTGAGGGGATGATATTCATAAACTTTAAAATTTTTGACATCTATGGTGATTGTTTGCTCTCTAATCTTCGAGTTAGGGAAAAAAGCTGTATCCCAGAATTCTAACTCACCAAAGTAGCCATGAATGGTTTTGATTTTTTCTTAACCTTTTCATAAATTATGGTTGTAATTTCGCCACCTACTTCTCTCCATCAGAAGGCGGAAGTCTAAGTCATCAAATCTAGGATCTAATGATTAGTCGTCACCAACAAACGCAATCCCAGGGCATCTAAAGTTTCCTCGTTAGGCTTCTTCGACTTCCTGTACCAGTCCCCCACCAATATCTATCTGAGCAATTAGCATTTATGCTGATGCGTCCACCAGGCTTCAACAACCTATCAGCTTCTTCAATAAATGCACCCTGCTGTCCACTGCATCAATCTTCATCAACGCTATTGCCTCTGGGAAAATTTTGAGAAGTCAGCCAGTAGTTGCTCTTATTCCTTTCTTCAGCAATTATATCGTAGTTAATGCTCCTGGTGTTGAGATACTCTCCCTCCAAATAAATCTAAAGTTATACTTTCCCCTGAAGCAATCTTGCGGGCAACAAAAGCTTTAGCTTCATCGACATTAAGAAATCGAGAGCTAGGAAGATTAGGATTAGGCTCAGAGCCTTGTCTTCCCCCCTCAATTCGCATCGGTCCTTGAATATCGTCTACCTCTGCTGGTACACGACCTCCGTTAGCTGGCACTAATTCACCATCCGGCCCTAAGCGCCTCCCCAAAGCCTCCAACACTTGATCTATCTGTTGCCTAATTTTGTTGAACGCCTCCTCCAACATGGAACTATTGTTCCTAACCTGCTCCAGTGCTTCCTGCAACTGCCGTTTCTGTGCCGCTATGGGACCAATGCCTGGAATACGCTCCACTAGATCGGAAATACGCCTCAATAAGTCATTCCACTCGTTTGTGCCAATCTCTACCCACTTCCCCCAATTATCCTGCACAAAGCGGCGAAATTCAGCAATACCTCCTTCTGGCAACACTCGACGAATCAGCCCCAGCAAATCATCAACTATTGCTAAGGCTTCATCTGTTCCCTTGAGCAGGACTTTGCTGATTCCTTTGACTGCACTACCAATAGTAGGAATCAAACCAATAAGAGAAAAAGCTAACCCCACCCATCGTAAAGGCTTATTAACCTCTCCTTTAAACAGCATGAAGTAAAGATGAGCAATCAGAACCGACCATCTGCCACCTGATCAAATCCTGGTATTACTTCTATGGCAGTATCGATACCAATTTCTGCAAACTTGGGTCACTCTTAAATTCTCCAAGCAAGCCACACCAATGGCTTAAGCATCCCCCATAATCTTTGCTGCCAACTTTGTTCGTCCTCTTGCTCAGCTTGAGATAGAGTTGCGTCAATCTTCATCAGATAATAATAAATTACAGATATTTGAGATAAAAGATAGGCAGACGCAGGATCACTTTCAGACATATCTAAAGCTGCCTTATAGTAATTCATTGCTTCAGCAAGGCTGTTGTTTTCAAAAGCCACATCACCCATACTGGTACATGATTCAAAACTGTTGCACTGAAGCGATTGTTCTCTCTGCCCTTGAGATTGAAGCTGTTTTTCTCCCTGGTTATCTTGAGTTGTTTTTGGTTGAACTTGTTGTTTTATTTCTTCTTCTGCTGATTTATTTTGTATCCCTTGAGATGGTGTTTGAGTATCATCAACGTTACTATCTAAAGCTTGAAGTCTCTGACACTTCTCCCACTGTTGTGCCAAAAATGCTTGCTGGTTTTGTTGACATGCTGCTACTGCGTTGTAAGGACTTTGTAGCCAATTCGGAGTTGAAAAGGAAGTAGTGTTTCCTTCTATTTCTTCTGGGTGTGGAGGTACATCGTGCTTTGGTGTTGAGTCTAATTTATGTGGCAGCTTAGAAGGTTTGAAGGTAGATTTCTTTTGGGGAGGTTCATAGCTAGCCAGAATTAATCTTGGGGAAATTTTGGGTAGGTCAAGCCACTTGGACTCTCTCTACTTTGGGCTTAAGCAATTTCCCCATACTTTACCCCTAAAGTCTGAGAAATATGTTGTCTATATGTACTTAATGTTTTTCTTTAGATTATTTCTAACTCAAAAGAAACACTTTCAATATCCCATCGAATCCAAGCATAAGGATTTTCTAATACTCCTTTTAATACATACATTTTTACAAAGCTATTACGTTCTAAAAACGGTCTAACAACAATCAAGTGCGCGTATCCCGTTCCCCTACTAAGGAGTTTCTATATTTTCCACATCTGGAGAACTATCAGAATTATCTTGCTTCTCCAAAGAATCAAGGAACCATTTAGTTGCGAAACCAGCTATCCCTACTATGGTTAATATAGCTATAACCCCTAACAAGATAGCTAAACCCTTTGGTAAAGATCCTTTGGTAGTTTCTATTTCTAATTCTTCTACCTCTTCTATTTCTTCTATTGGCGGTAAGGGAGAAGACACTACCCCTTGTTCTTCTGCTTCTGAATTAAGCAATGCCTCGCTAATCACACTTACCCCTGGTAACTCTGATAAATTAACCAATACAGGATACTGAGCAGAAACGCCGTAGTAAGCCAAAGAAATGGTGGTATTATCGTGACCATTTTTTTCGTTGGCTAGATTAATCAAATTCTGGGCAACTTCATCTAAAGAAACTTTACCGGCGATCGCATCAGGAGCAAAATCTTGCCAATATTGCTCAATTAAATCATTATCGCTCAAGCCATCGGAGCAAAGTAGTAATAGTCCATCTTCTTCTATAAGCAATCTTTTTACCCTCGGACGCAACAAATCAGCATCCTTAGTACCCAAAGCTTGGATCAAAGCCCCTGCATCTGGACGTTGCCAAGCTTCTCGATACAAACTCCGCCCCAAGCTCACTTCTCGACTAGCGACATCATCATCCACCGTCAACTTTTGGCAATATTTTGAGGTAATCCAATAAGCACGACTATCCCCAACCCAAGCGAGGTAAAGTTCATGGCTATTCCCTACTCCTGACTCTGGTTGGCGCAATTGTTGCGGGAGTTGTAACCCCATAACTAAAGTAGTTGCCATGCGCCTACGGGATTCTCTACCTTGTTCATCATTCCGTGCTGCGATGACATTATTAATCACTCGAATCACTGCGGTTAATTGCTGTGCTACCAAATCCGGACTCATAATTTCGGTATCTTCAGCAATCTCTCTTAATAAAGCACGGATTTGCAACTTCAAAGTTTGTACTGCTAGCTGACTAGCAACTTCTCCCCCTTCATGACCCCCAATACCGTCGCAAATAGCTGTGAGATGTTGGCTTAAAGGATCACCACTTTCATAAATATCTTCTTTTGTGGGATAATAACTGTCTTCGTTATGATTTTGACGTGGCCCAGCATCAGTAATGCCGGTAATTCTTACCCTCAGAGGTTTTTGGGAAGCTGTTTCTAATAAGAGACGATTAAAGCGAGATTGCAGACTAACTAAAGAAACACCATCACTTTCTAACTCTGAAACAAACCCTTCTAATTGCAAGGCAACATCACTGCTAGCATAACTAACCAAGGATGACCAAAGATTCCCTAATTGTTGTAAATTAGCAGGAGTTGTCGTTTCAGGATGTAATTCTAACAACCACAGTCGCCAACCTTGCACCCGCAAATTATCCTTGTGCAGCAAGCTAGAAGCGACTCCTGCTGCTTGTAAAGGTGACCACAAATCTAGCATTTGCCATAGCCAATAAAGCTGTCTCACAGCAGATGCTTCTCCCCAAGCATCTGCCAAACTAGGATAAAGATGTCCCTGTTCATCTATCGGTACATTTTCTAATAACACCACCTCAGATTTACCTAAAGGGCAAACTCCATAGATTTCAGGAACATGGAGGCGTTGAGGAAGCAATTTCAGGTATATTTGTACCCAGTCTGATAAAGAATCCTCTAGAGAAACTGGCTGTTCTGGTTGAGTATCCTGCCAAATTTGAGGCCCAATGACTTTGTACCTATCTTCAATAAAATCGACTTGCGATAATTGAGTTGCACTTTCTCCTGATGCCCAAAGATAAGGGTTAATTTTTTGTTGCAAGCTAACCATAAACTTAAAGTTTTCTTAAAAACAGTCCGACGGGAGACTAAATAAATAAAGATAACAAACACTATAATTGAGATGGAATGCTTTAGAGAAACATTCTCATGTTTGAGCATTGAGGACATTAGTTTCCTGCCTCAATGTGCTTCACTAACACTCATTTATGCCTAATCCTACCTTAATCTGGCTAATTGCCGGGTCACTCCTTTGTTTAACAGAGTTAGTTTTGCCCAGTGCTTTCGTATCTTTTATGATGGGGCTAAGCGCCCTGATGGTGGCGGGGATAGCTTTGATTTTGCCGCAATTCACTTTACAGGTGGCTATTTGGTTGATTTTATCTACTGCCTTAATTTTTCTTTCTCGCCGCTTGTTTAGTCCGAATCGCCCCTTAAGGGATTTAGGTGAAGATAGTGAAGGAAGAACTTTAACTGCAATTGAACCAGGAGAAGCAGGAAGGGTACTCTATGAAGGAAACTCTTGGCGGGCTAAATGTGCAGAGGATTGGCAAGCTATAGCAGCTAGTGAAAAAGTTTATATTCTCAGAAAAGAAGGTAACACTTTAATCGTTTTACCACAAAAAATTCTTTCTTCTTAATGGAGAAGAACTTCACCCAAACTCAGCTTTTCAGTTTGTAGTCTTTATTAATTAAAATTACAATTTCAGGAGATATCTAATGGGAAATTATTTACTTCTAGCGTTTCTATCAATAATTGGTTGTGGAGTTGCAGGCTCAGTTAAGATTGTTCAAGAAAAAGAACAGTATTTAGTAGAAAACCTGGGTAGCTATAAACGTAGACTCGATCCTGGTTTGAATTTCGTTACCCCTTTCCTCGACAAAGTTGTTTACAAAGGTAACATCAAAGAAAAAGTTCTGGATATCCCTCCTCAATCTTGCATCACCCGCGACAACGTTTCTATTAGTGTTGATGCGGTGGTTTATTGGCGGATTATGGATATGTACAAAGCCCACTATAAGGTAGAAAATCTTCGGGATGCCATGGTCAATATGGTACTCACCCAAATTCGTTCCGAAATGGGGCAGCTTGAACTAGATCAAACCTTTACCGCCAGGACTGAAATTAATGAAATTCTCCTCCGGGAGCTAGATATCGCCACCGATCCTTGGGGAGTTAAAGTAACTAGAGTAGAATTGCGAGATATTGTTCCTTCCCGTGCGGTACAAGATTCCATGGAATTGCAAATGTCCGCTGAAAGGAAAAAACGAGCAGCAATCCTTACCTCTGAAGGAGAAAAAGACTCAGCAGTCAACTCTGCTAAAGGTAAAGCAGAAGCCAGGGTATTAGATGCAGAAGCCCGCAAAAAATCTGCTATTTTGGATGCAGAAGCCGAACAAACCGCTATTGTTCTCAAAGCTGAAGCAGAACGTAAAGAAAAAGTGCTTCAAGCACAAGCCACAGCAGAAGCCTTAGAAATCGTTTCCCTGAAGCTACAATCAGATCCTCAAAGCCATGAAGCCTTGAAGTTTCTCTTAACCCAAAATTATTTGGATATGGGGAAAGCTATTGGTAATAGTGAAAGTAGTAAGGTGATGTTTCTCGACCCAGGTAGTATTATTTCCACCTTAGAGGGGATGCGTTCTATTGTAGGTAATAACAATAACTTAAACCAGGATTTTGCCAACCTTAATCTAACCCCAGAAAAAATTGACCGCCATTCTGCTGAATGAGCTTAGTTAATTTGTTTTTAAACAAAGAAAATTAAATCATCCTAATATTTTTGCTAGAGGCGTTAATTCAACGTCTCTACCGTTTTAATAACTAAAGCCTCTATGCAAATAGCATCTTCTTTGTCCAGACCAAAAAACCACTTCTCCTATCAACTAGCTAAACTAGATGCGCTTAGAGGCTTTGCTAGTATTTATATTGTTTTACATCACTTGGTTGCTAACTTTGTTAACTCCACAAAGGGAACTTCTTCGTTACTAAAAACACTAAAACTTGTTTTTAGTTTTGGACAAGAATTTGTAATAATATTTTTTCTAATTAGTGGTTGTGTTATTTATTTATCGACCATAAGAAATAGCCAAATTAATTTTAGTACTTACTTTTTTAAACGTTTTAGACGTATATATCCTCCGGTTGTGGTCGCAATTCTACTATCTATACTAATTGTTATCTTGAATGGTAAAATTGCGCGGGGCATCGATTTAAGGCAGCTTATGGGTAACTTATTGATGCTGCAAGATACTGGTTTCACCAAACCAGGAGTTTGGTGTGAACCTTTTGTAAACAACTATCCTCTTTGGTCTTTATCTTACCAATGGTGGTTTTATATGTTGTTTTTCCCCCTTTATAAAATTTTACCTCAGCGTAATTATCGCATTTATTTTATTCTCTTTATTTCTGGGAGTGCTTGGCTAAGTTACCTAGCCCGACCTAACTATCTTTTTTTAGTCTTTACTTATTTCATTATTTGGTGGTCTGGTTTAGAAACTGCTGCTGTTTTTATGCGGAATGGCTCCTTAAGCTTGAGTAAAATGAAACATATATTCATTTGCTTAGGCATTATGTGTCTTTTCACTTTTCTACCTTTGCTGCAAGCCGAGAAAATAAGTTTTGGTATCTATCCTTTCTTAATGTTTAGACACTTCTTTGCTAGCTTATTACTATTAGCTATTGCCCTTTTTTGGTATCAAAGGGGCATGATATTTTTTCAAGAAACTCTAGGTCATTTTGCTATTTTGGCTCCCATATCCTATGGTATTTATCTCTTTCATTATCCCATTTTAATCTCTTGGAATACTAGCCCATGGTCACCTAACATCCTCTTATCTCTAGGTATTAAATTATTCTGCGTTGTGGGTTTAGCCTATTTAGTGGAGCAAAAAATTCAACCAAGTATTCGCGAGTTTTTCCAACCCAAAAAATTACCCGTGGGTTAGAAAGAAATAATGAATACTTTTCCAAGGAGCTGTTGCAGTAAGTTAAACTTATAAATACCTTAACTAGGGGCTAACCAAAAATACTTCAGCGAATTTTAGAAAACTAATCAGAAAAAGAACGGCCAATCGACCAATAATCAATCCCTAATGACTAATGAAAAGAAACTCCCTAAGCCCATAGGTCAACTTCTAACTTTAGGACTGCCGGTACTAGGTATTTGTGTTACTTTTAGTGCCATCGTCATTGGAGTGCGATCGCTAGGTTGGCTAGAAGCAGGGGAACTAAATATTTTTGATCGTATGATGCAGTTACGGCCTACCCTGAAGCGGGACAGTCGGTTAATAGTGGTCAAAGTTACTGAAGATGACATTCAAGAACAGAGTTGGCCTATATCCGATGCCGTTTTAAACCAGTTAGTTAGTAAATTAGCAAAACACGAACCTGCAGCCATCGGTTTAGATATTTATCGAGATATGCCCAATGAACCAGGGCATCAAGAATTTATTAACACCTTAAAAGAGAATCCCAAGGTTGTTCCGGTTTGTAAAGTAAGTGACCAAAAAAGCAAAGGAGTTGCCCCACCTCCAGGAATGGAGAAAGATCGTCCTGGTTTTGCAGATATTGTTGTTGATGGCGGTGGAATTGTTCGTCGAGGACTTTTGTTTGTCGAAACAGGAGTTTCTCTTTGTCCCACTCCCTATGGCTTTTCCTTTCAGCTAGCCAGACTTTATTTAGAGAAACAAGGTATTGAACCGGAGTTAACGGAAAACAATGAACTAAAGTTTGGTCAGACTCTTTTTAAGCGCTTGTCTCCCAATGCGGGGGCTTACCGCAGCCTAGATGAGCGAGGTTATCAAATCTTACTCAACTACCGTACCTCTGAGCAAATCGCTGACAGTTTAACTTTAGGAGAGGCTCTTAAAGAATCCTTAGATCCTACCTGGATTAAAGACAAGATTGTGATGGTCGGTATCACTGACTCCAGTATTGATGATACTTTTTACACCCCCTACAGCGCCAGCCAAACTGTTAATCAGACGATGCCTGGAGTCGTTGTCCATGCCCAGTTAACCAGTCAAATTATTGATGCTGCATTAGGAGAAAGACCTTTATTTTGGTTTTTGAGTGAATGGCAAGAAATACTCTGGATTGTAGGTTGGTCTTTGGCAGGAGGCGCAACTATCACTCTGATTCGTCATCCTTTATATGTAATTATCGCTTCTTCTAGTATTCTTATTGTCTTATTCGGTAGTAGTTGGGTTATTTTTCTCCAAGCAGGATGGGTTCCTATTGTCGCTCCTAGCTTGAGTTTTTTACTTAGTTGTGCTGCCACAGCGGTTTATTTGGCTTACCGGGTTCATGAAGAGCGCCAGAATGTGGCAGCTTTGGTTGAAACTCAAAATGAAGATATTGCCCTACTCAAGTCTCTCCTCCAAGAAAAGACCTATACTGAACCCCTCACTGTAGCGAGATCAACAAACCTAACCACAGAAAATCCCCTTGAGGAAGGAGACGATGAAACAGAATTCAGTACAGAAGCTCTATCTTGGGATAGTAGTTTTCGCTACCGTTCAGTAGGACATTATCAAATTACCAAAGTTATTGCTTCCGGAGGCTTTGGTTCCACTTATTTAGCCCAAGATACTCGTCAAGAAAATGCCCCTCAATGTGTGATTAAGCACTTACAACCAGCAGTTCGTGACAAAAGATTTCTCACCGTAGCCCGGCGCTTGTTTCAAACAGAAGCAGAAATTCTCGGCAAGCTAGGAAAACACCCTCAAATTCCTGAACTCTTCGATAGTTTTGAAGAAGATGAAGAATTTTATTTGGTTGAACAATACATTCCTGGTGAAACTCTTCACCAGGAATTAATACCAGATCAACGCATGGATGAAGCGAGAGTTGTTCAGATATTAAAAGACATTTTAACTGTTTTAGATTATTTACAAAAGCATGGTGTGATTCATCGGGATATCAAACCTAGCAATATTATTAGCTCTCAAACAACTAATCAGTTAGTATTAATCGATTTTGGTGCAGTTAAAGAAATTAAGATTCAAGACCAAATTCATGAACATAATTTAACTGTGGCAATTGGTACTAAAGGTTATGCTCCCCCAGAACAATATGCTGGTCAACCTAACTTTAGTAGTGATATTTATGCTTTAGGAATTATCGGCATTCAGGCGATGACAGGTATTGCCCCTAACCAGTTAGAAGTTGATGATTTTTCCGGTAATTTAAAATGGCAGCATCTTGTAAGGGTGTCAGAAGGTTTAATTAATATTGTTGATAAGATGTCACGCTATCATTTTCCGGAAAGATATAAGTCAGCGAAGGCAGTATTGGCAGATTTAGCAAAGTTGTAATACCAATTCTATTTAGTTGCACCGATTATTTTTTGTGGTGGGGAGTGGGGAGTGGGGAGTGGGGAGTAGGTAGCAGGCAGCAGGGTTTTGATAACTTTATTTCTAGATTTTATCAAGATACTTTATGAACCAGATTTGGTATAAGATGAGAGGGAAAAACCAAGAAAGTTGGTATTTAAAAGGAGCAAATATTTACCTTTTTCAAATTACAAATCACGAAATACAACCAGAGATAGATCAGGTAAGTTCCTGAGAACTTCATCATAGGTTTGATAAGTTTCTAAAGTCTTTACCACTAATTCTAAAGGTTCAGCAAAAACTTTCTTAGAGTCAGCTTCTTGCGGGAATTTAATTTTAAAAGCTAACTGTTCCTCTGGTGGATTAAACTGAGCATTAACTCCAGATAAATGGTATCAGCTTAATCCGAAATCCCTTTGTCATTCAATGTATTAATCAAATAAGTACAAACACTTCAATTAACCACCGTGAAAAAATTTCTTGGCTTTGTCGGAATTACCACTACTGTAGTCTTACTTGCTTGGCAACCCCATAGTTATGCAACTATTCTAGAAGAATCAACTGATAGCAATACCGACAGCAGTCGTAGCTTAAGCCTTTTAGCCCAAGGAAGTGATGATTTTGCTGATTGGGCAGAAACTTGCGTCAATACGACAGGAAAAGAAGCTTTAGATGCTTGTCAGCGTGCTATTGAGGTTAATCCCGATGAACCTTTGCTTTGGCTTAGCTTAGGGGCAGAAGAGGGTAAAAGCGGACAACATCAACAGTCTCTCGATTCTCTCAATAAAGCTTTAGAACTTGAACCAAACTATTCCCTAGCTTACTACAACAAGTGTGTTGTTCTGAGTAGTTTGGGGAGGCATCAAGAAGCAGCCATAGCTTGTGCAACTGCTATTGATACTGATGCTAATTGGGGGGAGGCTACTAAAGCCCAAGCCTATAATAACTTAGGAGTTGCTTTAGTTGAGTTGAACCTCTACGAACAAGCTTTAATTGCCTATGGTAGAGCTTTGGAACTCGACTCGGACTATAACTTAGCGAGACAAAACTATAACAGTTTGAAGAATTATTTGGATAAATAATACTAAATCGGTGTTGAGTCTCATGACTTAGGGTAAGGAGTAGGGAGCTGGGGAGATAGGGTTTGAAAGCTTTACTTTATTCCTTGGTTTTGTGAAGGCACTTTTATGAAGCGGGTTTAGTATTAGTGATGAATCACGAAGCAGTTTTTATAAAAACTTTTCAGGATAGATGTTTACCTCCCATTAACCAATTTAGGAAAGCTCCCAACCCCACTCCGACAAAATATTTTTTTCTGAAACCGAAATTGAATTTTATCTGATGAGATAATTATAGCACAAATTTTATTCTCCTGACTCAATTATGCAACGCCAACAATAGGATTAATATTTACGGCGAAAGGTTTTTAATTGAAAGACCCATCCTAAAGATAGTATTGTTGCCAAAACTACTAAAGCTGCGATCGCCGGGTTTTCTGCAACAATGTTCAAACCAGCAACAACGGGAATACTACCGATAATAATAGCAAGTCCGAGGGCAAATCCCGCAGCAGTAGCTGGTTGGTTAGGCATCATTCGCCCTGTTGCTGTCAGGGTGATGGGTACGGTGGATTGAAGCAAAGCTAGACTAAGGATGAGAGTTAAGGGGTTTTCTTGCCCCCACAAAAGTAGAATTGTAGCAACAGTAAGGGAAGTTATTGTCCACCGTTGCCAACCCCAATATTCTGCCATGATACCACCCAATATTTTAGCAACGGCTGCTGCAACAGCTATGACAATCAGAAAAGTTAGCTGGGCTTGTAGCAGAAACTGAAAACTAGTCCAAACGGTGGAAACAAGTGCGATCCCACTCATAAGTACTAGCATTACCCAATCATACTCTGCCGATATTGGTAACTCTAGCTCATTGACATTAATGTTGGAGAGTTTCGGCAACTTAACAACGGTAAGCAAGGCTATCATAAAGCCAAGGGAGAGGATCAGGGGCATGGTGAAAGAGTAATCTTTTAGCCCCAAAGCAACCCCCACCGCTAATCCCACTACCCCTGGTGCAGCGAAAATGCCTGGGCCGGTGGTACGATTCGGGGTTGTAGACAAAGCTAAACTCCCTCCCCCAACATGAAAAGCAGCAGAACCAATTCCTGCTAAAATTACAGCAGGTTGTGAGTGCCAATCTGCTACAATCAAACTCCCTAACAGTAAGAATAATCCTAAGATAATTGCTTGGCGAGGGCAGTTAAATTTATCAGTAAACATTCCTGCCACAGGCTGATAACCAAAACCCAAAATGTTATAGATAATAATCAGCAAACTTGTCTGTTCTAAAGAGTTTGTCTGTACCAAACTCCCTAACAAAAATCCTGCGGTTGCATCAGCAATTCCGTGGCAGATGCCCATGATTGAACACAGAGAAATGCCGGAGAGTGTAACTTGTGGTTTTAATTTGGAACTATTTTTAAAAGTTGGTCTAAGATTCATTTCATTTATAAACCAGAATAAGTTACATTTAATACATCTGAATCAGCAGCACATTGCACCTCCCCGTTAACGATTTGAGGTGGTTTAGGGGCAATTGTTGCTGGTTGTTTCGTCTGGCAAATTCCGTAGGTAAATTCAGGTTGAGATAACAAGATTGCTGTATTGCTTCTCAGTTTCTTGCCTGTATCTCTAGCTGTTTTATTAGGAGTGGCTTGAACTTTAACCTTAGCTTTGTCTGCGGAGAGACTATAGAGAAAGTAAAAGCCTTTTGCTTGTCTACCATTTTGTTTGCTAATGACTAAATCTAATTCTTTCAACTGTTTAAATTTATTGGTGAAGCGAGAGTTTTCTAGGTAAAATTCTTTTTGCGCTCTCAAGATGGAACCGATATTAGATTGGGCTTCCATAAATGGCACATTAAATCGAGTAGTTTGAGGGAACCAAGTTGAAATACAAATTACATAAATGGTTAGAATTAGATAACTAAACAAGTTAGCCAGGGCCGCAGATTTTAATCTAAACCACCCTCTATTTTTGAATTTAATATAGGCTCGATGGATTCGCCATTCAATTATAATGGAGGTGATAAAAGCAAACGACAAAATCACCAAGTTTGCTGGTAAGTTTTTGAGATTAAAAGCTGAATAGATAGGTAAGGCAGCTTGTAAAACTAGTCCTAACACAGCACTGACAATATTGGCTATTATACTAACGAGTAATGCTCTTGGTAAGCTGATTTTGGTTTTTACTACTTTGTGCAAGAAAAACCAAATAGTAATCCATTCCAGTAAGATAATGCCAATAAATATAAATAGCCCTGCCACTCTTCCGTGGAAAAGAAAAGTGGGAGCAATTACATTAGCAATGAATAATTGAGGCATTTTGTTTTATTAATTTACTACCAGAGTTAGAGTAGCTTTGCCAGAATGTTTTTAGTCTTTAATAAGGTAATGCTACTAGGGATGATGAACCAGACGGGCAGTTTATTTGCTTGTCTTTGAATTGAGGAGATTTAGGAGGGATTGTTGAAGCTTGCTCTGTTTTAGAAATGCCTGTCATAAATTCAGGTTCTTCTTTATCTTCGACTACAAAGACTACGCCTGTATAACTGTTAAGATTATCAGCTTTTCTTCCCATACCTACTTATCAAACCTATACCACTCACCAAATCAATCAAAATCTAATCTACCTTTTCTAAAGGCATTACTATACTTGGTGCTTGCTGGTTGAGGTAGATTTGTTTGACAAAGGGGGTATATCCCAATAATCGGTGAGAAAGTTGAGCAAACTGTTGAGGTTCCCCACTTACACAAAACTGAGTAGGGGGGGCGAGTAAAGTGCTTTTTAAACCCAAGAGTTCTAACTCTTGCTCAGCCGCTTTAACCACAAACGCCGCAGGATCTACCAACTGAACAGCAGGAGGTAGAAGTGATCGCAAAATAGGTGCTAAATGAGGATAGTGGGTACAGCCATAGACTAGAGTATCAATTTGCTGGTCTAACAGAGGTGCTAAATACTTCCTGGTAACTTCAATTGTGTGAGGTTCATTGATACGTCCTTGTTCAATAATTGGGACAAATTCTGGGCAGCCTATTTGCCAAACTTGGGTAGTAGGATCAGCTTCTAAAATCGCATCACGGTAGGCGTTACTAGCAGCGGTGGCAGGAGTGGCAATAACACCGATACGTTTACCTTTTTGTTCAATCGCTGCTCTTGCACCAGGTAAGACAATTCCCAATATTGGGAAATCGAACTCAGAACGTACTGTATCGAGGGCGAGAGCAGAGCTAGTGTTACAAGCCATAATCACCATTTTAGCTTCTTCTGTCTTCATCCAAGTGAGAATCTCTCTAACAAATTGTAAGATTTCTGCTTGGGAACGGATGCCGTAGGGTACCCTGGCTGTATCACCAAAATAAAGAATTAGTTCGTTCGGAAGTTGACGGTTAAGTTCTCGCAACACAGTCAAACCACCAACTCCACTGTCAAAAACACCAATGGGACTAGGTTTCAATTGGTTCATAAAGAAGGATTTAAGTTGTAAAAAGCAAATAAGAGCTAAACTAACACGGGGTTAAGGGAAATATACCTAAAGCCGATATTGTTGAATGTACTCTAGGACACCACGAGCGATCGCTTGAGCCATTTGACTACGAAAGTTGGGGTTAGAAAGGTTGGCAGCATCTACTCCCCCAGTAACGAAGCCTACTTCCACTAGTACAGAAGGCATAGCTGAATTGCGAAGAACATAAAACCTGGCAGTACGCACTCCCCTATCTGCAATATCAACATTTTGGAGTACGCTACGATGGATGGTTTGGGCTAATTGTTGACCACTACTGTAATAATAGGTTTCTAAACCGTTAATATCAGGTCGGTCTAAACTAATCGCATTAGCGTGAACACTCACAAACAAATCAGCCCCAGCCCGGTTAGCTAAATCAGTCCGTCCTTGGAGACTGATAAAGGTATCATCGGAGCGGGTCATTAAAGTACGAACACCTTGCTGTTCTAAATATTGAGCAATTTCCCTCGCGATGGGTAAAATCACATCTTTTTCCCGTAAGCCGCTAATACCGATGGCTCCCGGATCTTTACCCCCATGACCAGGATCGACAGCTACAAGGGCTGTACCTTGGGGAACTGTGGGTAGGGGAGTTTGGGGTTGAGTATTGTTAGGAGTATTGCTGGGGGGACGAATAGGGGCAGAACGAAGTTCTAAAGCTAATACTTGCTCACTAAGTTGATTAAGTTCGCCGATTTGGGTATTAGAAGTGGGTTGGATGAGAATGACGACGGTTTTTTCATCTTTATTACGTAATCTTATTCGAGCAATGGGGCTATTAGCACCTAACTGAGGAGCTTTGGGCTGTGGGGAAACTTGAGCATTGGGTATAGTGATTTCATAAACCCCAGCACTGCTATTCCAACCACTGCTAGCTTCTACAGGGCCATCAGCGAGAATTAAGAGCTGAGTATTACTGAGATTAAATTCTAGTCCTTGGACAGTGGTTAGCTTTGTCGCAGTGGGGGTTTCAGCAATTTGTGTAGGAATATTCTGGGGAAGAATAACTTCTATTGCTGAAGTGGGAATTTCTAGGGTAGCAACGGGTTCTGATTCAGAAAGAGAAACACTTCTAGGAACAAGAACAACTCCGCCTAAATCGCTATAAGCTGCTATCCAATCAGGAGCATCTTTATCTACATTCAAGGTTAAGCGAACTTGATTATTCTCTTGAGTGAAGAGAATTTGATTGACTCCAAAGCGACCCACATTTAAAGTTTGGTCTTTGAGGCGAGCATCAAGGGTTGCTCCTTCCATCTCAATATCTATTCTACGCTGATCACGACTGCGTTGAATGCGAGGTCTTTTGGGTCTTTCGTTGCCCCTAGCCCGGAGGAAAAAACCATTTTCTGTTTCTTGAAAATTATAGATTTGCCATCCGGCTGTGCCATTGTCGGAAGGGGGAGGATTGGGGGGTAGGTTATCAGGAGGATTAGGGTTATTAGTAGTTGGTGGTGGTGTCGTTGAGGCTTGTTCCCTTTGGGGTGTTGGTAACTCAGCCGACCATTGAGTTGGTGAAGCACCTCGAATTTTAATCTGTTCTGGGTCCATTGTGTAGCCAGGAGCCAGTTCAATAACGATACGAGTAGTTTGGTCATTGAATTGACCTACACGCCAACTACGGATTGCACCGCTCAAATTCTCGTTTTTAGTTGTTCCTCCTAAACTCGTACCGGGTAAGTCGATGATTAAACGAGTTGGGTTGGAGATAAGCTTAGCTGTCGGCTGAACCCCCTCGTTAGTGATAAAATTTAGTTGTCTTGTCTGAGCATTAAAATTGGCACGTAGTAGTCTTCCTGCCTCAGCAGGAGTACAGTAAATTAAAATACTCAGAATAGTTAGTGCTAGCCAGCGAAGTCTCACAATTAATTTTTCCTCAATAGAAATGTATCTAGGGCAAAATAGTTTGTTAATAGTAGATGTCGATATTCTGTGAAAGATATCATATAACCAAGACTATGGGTTTGAGGGTGCAAGATCACCGGACGTAGAAAAAATACTCAAGTTTCAAAGTTTTGATGAAGAGTCAGGGAGATATCTTCCTAGCTCTTCATCGAGAATAGTTGTTTAAGCTTTTTCTTTACTGGTAACTTCCTTGGCTGACGGTTCCTTAAATACCAATCTTAAAAAAGGTGGTGCAATAAAAGTGGTTGAAATAACCATCATGATGATTGCTGCTTCGGTGGATTCAGATAAAGCACCACTAGCGGAACCTACCCCAGCAAAGACTAGCCCCACTTCCCCTCTAGGAATCATACCGACACCAATGGCTAGCTTATTGAGTTTTTCTGGGCCGATGACGGTGAAACCTGTAATAACTTTGCCGAAGATGGCGACGACAATTAGGAAAGCAGCGATGATTAGTCCTTCGCGGTTACTAGGTACGGCGGGGTTGAGGACGCTTAAGTCTGTTTTTGCTCCGACACAAACAAAGAAAATGGGTACAAAAAGATCGGCGATGGGTATTACTTGTTCTTCCAATTCCCGACGTTTTTCTGTTTCTGCTAAAACCAAGCCTGCTGCAAAAGCACCTAAAATAGCTTCTAGATGAATGGCTGTGGCTATGTAAGATAGGCTGAAGGCGAAAATGAGGGATACGAGGAGTAATTGCCCACGGGTTTTCATTTCATTGACAAGTCCGACGAAAAAAGGACTGAGGAAACGACCAATGAAAATTGCTCCAATCAGGAAAGCTCCGGCACTGAGTATTAAGTAGATAATGTTACTAACTTGCACTTCTCCGGTTTTGGCTAAACTAGTAACTACGGCCAGGATAATGATGCCAAGGACATCATCTAGGACTGCGGCCCCGATGATGATTTGTCCTTCCTTGGTGGAGAGGCGGCCGATTTCTGCTAGTACTTTAGCGGTGATACCAATACTGGTTGCGGTTAGGGCTGCCCCAGCGAAAATGGCTGGTACGATAGGAACATTAAAAAGGTAAATCAAACCTGCTGTACCAAGGGTGAAAGGAGCAACAACCCCCACAACAGCCACGATAGCTGCTTGAGTGCCAGCTTCAATTAAGTCTTTGAGATCCGATTCTAAGCCAATTTCAAACAGAAGAATGATCACCCCTAATTCTGATAAAACAGAAATCACTTCACTCTGACTAGCAAAGACAGCAGGGGTTTCTGCTGGGGTCATGCCTGCGGTTTTTTGCAGGAAAATCATCAGGAGGGAGTCACTAGCTTCTGTGCCACCTTCTGGGAACACAAGTAATTTAAAGACGGAAATACCGACTAAAACACCGCCCACTAATTCTCCTAAGACAGGAGGTAAGTTAATGCGATCGCAAATTTCCCCACCTAATTTACTAGCGAAGTAAATTATGACTAAACTAAGCAATACCCCCGCTAGTACAAAGGTTCCGTTTGCTTCTGGGGTTTCTGTTGCTGTAGCTAGGATGTAAGCAGGATGATGGTTGAAAAGTTCGTAAGGGTTTGAATTAATCAAGTTCATTTAGGCAGTTAAATAAGCCGTTTGTTGGGCAAAAGTTATCTGTTTCTTCATTACTTTACAATATCTCCCTATCTCCCCATCACCCCATCTCCCAGAGTTTCGAGCAAAAATTCCTGAAACCACTTCTAAGTAGCTGTGAAAGTAAAAGGATATTGTCATGGAGTCATCAAATGAGCGATCCTTCTTTGTTAGCTGTTACTTTGTTAGCTACAGGACAGGTTTCTCCTCCTCCTCCCCTTCCCGAAAACCCTTTAAGCAACTTTTTGAGCGCTTTTGATGTCAGTGACGCTAGTGCTTCTCTTTCTCTGGTTCAGCAGCAAACTATTCCGAGTACTGAACAGAGTCAGCCGGAGTTTAGCTCATCAAGGTCGCAGATACTAATGAAACCGCAATTAAATTCTTCGCAGTCTTCGCTTTCGCTGCCCCCAGAAGTTAATCCAACTTCTGGTTCACAGTTGTATCAGCTAAGACTGGCAGCTTTGAAAGCAGGGAAACTTTATACTCGTTTGAGTGGCAATAGCTTTTATTCAACTTGGGCGGGGGCAACCAAACAACCAACTCACCAGCAATGGAAACAACTTTTAGGGCAAGAAGCTAGGGCTTTATCTAACGGCCAAGGTTCCAATCGTTTGGGGGTTTTGGTAGGAGATTCTTTGAGTCTTTGGTTCCCTAGTCAGCTTTTACCTGGGGGAAAGTTGTGGCTTAATCAAGGTATTTCAGGAGAAAATTCAACTCAGATTCTCCAAAGAGTTTCTACTTTTGCTCAAACTAATCCTGAAACCATTTATGTGATGGCAGGGATTAATGATTTGCGCCAAGGGGCAAATAATTGGACAATTCTCAACAATACTCGTTTGATTGTCCGTCGCATTAAGCAAAATCATCCCCAAGCTGAGGTGGTTGTGCAGTCAATTTTACCTACTCGCCTCGAAGCGATTCCTAATTCTCGCATTCTTTATCTTAATCAACAAGTTCGTGATATTGCTCAGCAAGAAGGGGCTAATCATCTTGATCTTCATCCCTATTTTACCGATTCTCAAGGGCAGATGCGTCGAGATTTGACTACCGATGGTATTCACTTAAGTTCTCAAGGTTATCGAGTTTGGCAATCTGTTTTAAGTGATGTTGAGTATACAGTTGCCAGTCGCCGTTATAGTAATAGTTTTGTTAATTGATTCATTCTTGATTACTTTATTAAAGGTTGTAATTCTTCTAGAGAGGTTACTTCTTGTACTAAAGAGCGGTATTGAGGAAGCAGAAACTTTTCTTGGACTGCTTGGTCGAAAAACTTGAGCAACGGGTCATAATAACCATTAATATTAAGTAAGATAATGGGTTTTTGGTGCAAGGCTAGTTGAGCCCAAGTAAGAATTTCACAAAACTCTTCTAAGGTTCCATAACCCCCAGGTAAGATGATGAAAGCATCAGCTAATTTGGCCATTAATGCTTTACGTTCGTGCATGGAATCAACGATGTGGAGTTTGGTTAATCCTGAATAGGTGGGTTCTTGACTAGAGAGAAAGTCAGGAATTACACCAACAACTTGACCCCCTGCGGTTAAGGCTGCTTTGGCTACAGCCCCCATTAAGCCGCTTTTACCAGCACCATAAACAATGCCAAGTCCTTTTTGGGCTATCATTTTACCTAAATTACTGGCTGTTTGCTCGTAGTTAGGATTAATACCAGTTCTAGAACCACAAAATACGCAGATATATTTCACAATTAGTCTTTTTTATTAAGTCCTTTTTCACTTTAGTGGACAAAGGTAGAGTTTGAAATATTGCGATCGCAACTACAACAGCTATCCTAAATCTAGTTTTCCTCTGTTGTTCATCGTCTCCATTACCCTGACAACCAGGATGTTCAATTCCTCCACTGTTAAGAGTTGCTACATTCCCTTGAGCGGTGAGAATAACTTTGCCATCTTGGGTTACTTCCCAACCCTGTGCTTGTTGGTAAGAAGTATTTTCTTGCACTTCCTCTTCCTCTTTTTCTTTTGCCTCTTCAAGGGCAACCTGGCTTCCCCCTTCTTCAATAGAAGCCCATTCTACTTCACTGTTAACTGGGGTTAGTGTTGAGAGTTATGTTCCCTGTTTTACCCGTTGCCCCAGGAAGCACTTCACTATAAACACCACTAAGTTGATATTTGTCATAAAAGTTGATGCCGTCGTCGGAGGTGAAGATTTGAAAGGTTGTGGGTGTGTTTCCTTTGCCTTGATAATCTCCACCAATTAATACTGTGCCACTTTATGGTCGGATTAATTTAGCCCAAAGCTTGCTAAAATCTCAACAGCAATCCCCTTTATCTAACTCAGAGATCGCTCAAATTTTAGCTGTGGCTATTAAAGATGCCAATAACTTAGGGGATAAGAGGGCGGAATCTTATGGCTTAGGAACTTTAGGAAAAGTTTATCAAAACAACCAACAATGGCAAGAAGCGAAACAACTAACTGAACAAGCCTTAATTCTTTCTCAAAGTAGCAACGCCGCAGACATATCTTATCAATGGCAGTGGCAACTAGGAAAAATCCTCAATTCTCAAGGAAAAAAAGATGGTGCGATCGCGGCTTATTCTCAAGCAGTAGAAAGTCTTAAATCTCTGCGTAGTGACTTAGTAGCAGTTAATTCTGATGTACAGTTAAAAAGCTATAGTACAAAAGTTTCTCAAACCGATGTAGAAGCAACCCTGCAAGAAATGCTGACTGCCCTTACTGTAGCGAGAAAGCGAGTGTTTATTGAGAATTTCACTGAACCTGCCCAAAAAGTCTATGATTGGGTTATTCGTCCCATTGAAAAAGACTTAGCCGCCAGCAAGATTAAAAACCTCGTCTTCATTTCTGATGGCAGTCTGCGTAGCATTCCCATCAACAGCCTCTACGACGGTGAGCAATATTTAGCAGAAAAATATAGCGTTGCCCTCGCCCCTAGTTTACAATTAGTAGACCCCAAACCCTTAGTACTTAGTGCTTGTAAAACCGCTGCTGGAGATAAACGTGCTGCTTTAGGATTAGCTGGTATGGCTGTGCGGGCAGGGGCGAGGAGTACCTTAGCTAGTTTGTGGTATGTCAGCGATGAAGCTACAGCTATCTTGATGACCAAGTTTTACGAAGAGTTATCCCAAGATAATAATATAACTAAAGCAGAGGCCCTGCGCCGCGCTCAAATGGCTATTTTACAAGATCAAAAGTTCTCTCATCCCTATTATTGGTCAGCGTTTGTGTTGGTGGGTAATTGGTTGTAACGGGTGTTTCCCAGGTAAAGGTTCGCACATCTACTGGCATTCCACAATTAAAGTTATATTATCAATTCCTACGACCCGAACCTTTCGACCTGGCAGTATCGTAACATTTTGTAAGCATCTAGCCGGCCAGTCACTAGCCCGAAAGTGGACTCTACCAATTTTGCCAGAAATAACAGTTTCTGCCACCGTTGCTTCTCTGGGGGCAAAGCGGAAAACAGGATGTTTTTCTATTGGTATGTAAGTTTGATATGGTTTGTTGTTGAGGTGACGATTAATAAGTTGCATGAATGGGATTTGTCTCATAATTGTAATATCCCTATCTTAGATTCACAAAAGTGAGGTTGGCCTTCACTTATGCCACTTTTTTAAACTGGCCTAATTTCTCTCAGGGTAGAAATAATGCTAGATACTGTTTGGTTGCGTAGGTTATTTGTTGAGGTAGGGAGTAGGGAGTAGGCAGCATTTAAGTCTTTTGCAAAGATAAAAGATAATAGAGCTTCAATAAGTCACACACTAGGGAGTAGCAAACATTTGGTTACTTCAGTTGATCACATCCCAAACGGGGCAACCTTTTTTGCCAAGCTACTCGCACTCTTTTATCATCATTACCACTAGCAATAACCAGCTTTTTTTCTACTTCCCTAATATCCACACTATTAAAATTATCTTTACCTTTTTCAATGTTCTCGCCTTTAGAGAATTCTTTACTACGAGAACCTTCTTTGTCAAGGGGCCAAAACTTAACTTTACCATCATCGCTACCACTAACTAAATAGCAACCATCAGCACTCAAAGCAACTGAACGAACGGGGTTTTTGCCGTGGCCATCTGACCATTGATCTATAACTTTGCACTCCCTTCCTTCTAATAAACAGTCACCCATATCCCACAGGGTAATTCTACCTTGATTATCTGCTGTTACAACCCGATAAGGTTTAAATTCTGCTACATCTATAGCTTCGATATAACTATCTTTACCACCCTTGGGATAGTTGTCTATTTCTACTACTTTCTTTTCGCTTAAGTTCAGACGGCTAAACTTGTTATATCTTCCGGCAATTAATAAATTACTATCATCTTCTCCAGCAAACTTAAGGGATTCTGCTGTGGAATTAAAATCGTATAAAGGTAGAGGTTTTCTTGTTGTTGAACTTTCATCTATTTCCTGTTTTAAATCCCATAAAATAATTGCTCCGCTCCCATGACCACTGACTAGAAAGCGAGAATTATTGGTGAATTCCAAAGCTAAAACCCGGTCATCTTTTTCGGCACTAAAAGCTTCTATGGGTTGTTGGCGATTTTCTAAAAGATTCCAAATTTGAATTTCACCGTTTTCTAATCCAGCAGCAATTAAGTTATTATTTACTGGGCGATAAGTAGCTACACGTACTTCCTTTTTAGCATTGCCCACAACCCCAATTTTAGGATTAAGTAAAGGTCGCCAGAAAGAAAAACCATCAACTCGCCAAGCGATTATTCTTTGGTCTTGAGAGCTACTAATTATCTGTTCTCCTACACCATTTAGTTGTACAGAGTTAACGGCTTCTTTATGTTTGGTGTTACTAGGATTAAAAGGAGAAAATTGGAAAGCCAGGAAAAGTAAACCAAATAGTCCGATTAACCTTAACCATAAAGGTACAATCGGTTTAACCAGTAGTTCAATATCTTGGCTTTCGTTGCGAGTATCTAAACGATGATCTGACCAAAGGGCGTTAATTTGTAATAATATTTTGTTGGCAAATAACCAAGGGCGCTTACTATTAGCTTGGAGTAATAAAACCCCTGTTTCTCCAGGAGCAATTTCAGCATTTTCCGGAAGAATTTCAAATTCGCTTTGACCCGGATCTTCGACTTCTATATCTACTCCAACTTCCTGTTCAACATTACTTTCATTTTTAAATTGCAATTCATAACTAACAGGATGAGAACGCCAGAAAGTCCAACTAAATTTTTTAGTCGGGATGACGTGTCTGGGAGGATCAATGGCGAAGTCTACAAAACCAGAAGGCAAGACTTCTAATGTACCGCTTATTTGTGAAGCAGGGCCATTACTTTGAGTGGCATCAATGGTAAAAGTGTAGTTTTTACTAACAGCTTCTTTCCCTTCAGGAAGCTGACAAGTTAAAGTGGTTTCTACTTCCTTTCCGGGAGGAATTTCTAAGTTATGATCTACACCATTAACTAGCCACTGAGGATCTAATCCTAAAAGATTTAAAAAAGCCTCAGCAGGAAGTTGACTAGGATTATAAACTCTAACCGGAATATCAACTTGTGCGCCAGGATATTCTTGAAAATCATCAACAGGTAAAGTTAATTGTAGCGGAATTAACCCTTTACCTTGTTCCAAGTTTAAGCGCAGAATTTCTCTATCTTCATCTCGCAATTCAATAGAAAAAGCCCTTACTGTCAGGTTCATCATTCCTACAAAACCTGGTACAGGAGAATCTTTAATAGCTACATGAAATCTTGTAATATCTCCCGGTGGCTTTTTGGTACTCACTTCAGGAGAAACATTGTACCAATCATAATTTTGATTACTACCTGCACCGGCGGCAATAACTTCTAATTGGAAACTAGCAAAACGCTCACTTTCATTAATAACTTCTACTTCAAAATAAGCTGGTTGTTCCCCTGGTTTAAATTTGAGCTGTTTAGGATTAACTTTTGTGGTGATGGTGTTATCAGGCATTTTGTTTGAGGGAGCAAGAAATATGAGGAAAAGCTATGTACCTTATGTGGCTTAGAATTGCGATAAATTAAGGGGGTTGGGGGTAGGCAGCAGCAGTAAAGTAATTAATAATAGGTAAGAAGAAGATGAGATTATGGGTAAGCTAAGACGTATTTAAACTGAGATTTTTTGCCTTAACTAAATTTCCACCAATGTCTTTACTGCTCCCCACTCCCTACTCCCTGCTCCCCTGCCCTAGCCATACAATCTAAATACCTGACAGCTTAGCTATTTATAGCATATTCTTTAGCATTTCAGATAATAAGTACTTTGTTAGTTATTTTCTTGATCTCTTAGTAGTTTTGCCCTTGCTTGTAAGCTTTTTAAATAATTAACATCAATATTACGACCTTGATAATGAGTATTTCTAGCTTGGTCAATTTCTAAACGTAATTCGTCCATTTGCTCTGTTAAACCAGCTTCACGAGCATCAATTACCGTAGCCATGGCTTGGAATACCCTAGCTAATTCTCCCACTTCATCGGTACGCTGAACAATATTATCTAAAACTTCAGGTTGAAAGTTTTCTGACTCAATATCCCGCGCCGATTGATTTAAGCA
Organism: uncultured cyanobacterium; assembly: GCA_963793425.1. Taxonomy (GTDB): domain Bacteria; phylum Cyanobacteriota; class Cyanobacteriia; order Cyanobacteriales; family CAWCAG01; genus CAWCAG01. The sequence goes on from CAWCAG010000009.1 coordinate 195,001, forward strand.
GCGGATTGGTTGTACAATCCAACGGGAGGTTATTAATCCTAGTACTGTTGATAAGGCAGTAATGATCACGGCTAAGACAAAGGTAAAGCGTTGGGAAGTATAAATAGAACCGAGAAAATCAGCTTCTGGAATAACTATTACTATTAACCAATCTAAACCTAACTTTTCTTTAGCTGATTGGACTTGTACTAATTGTTCACCACCCTTAAAATCGAACATAAATTGTTCTTGATCTACCGGAATATTTTTTAAGCCACCAAACTCTTCAATTAAGGCTTTTTGAGTTGCTTGAACTAAAGGATTAGAACTATCAGCAGCATTTAAACGTTCATTATTCTTGAAAGCTGGTTCCTCTGCTGAACTAGCTACAATATTTCCAGAAGGTTCTATAATAAAAGCGATCGCCTCTCCTGATGTCCCAATTTCTAACTCTCGGAGAAACTTGCTGATTTCTGCTAAGGGAATATCAATTTCTAATACGCCGAGAAGAGAGCGATTTTTATCGTAAATCGGTAAAGCAGAAGTAACAAGTAAAGTGTTTTTTGAAGCAGAAGGAAAAATTGACGACCAAGTTAAAGTTTCTTCCCGTAAAGCAGCTTGATACCAAGGACGTTCTTTAACATCAAAAGGAATAATTTCTGGGTTTCCTACCCGATTTCCTTGTTGATCAAGACTGTATATTTCCACATTAGATTGATTAGGTTCATCTATCAACCAAAGCAAGGTATCTCCATCTCTTTTTTCGATGCCAACATATTCTCCAGCAGCGTTAGCAAAGAAAATACTTGGTATCAAATCTGATTTGTTTTGTAATTCCCAAAAGAAATCTCCAATAGCTGCAATATCTTTTAATTCTTCTCCTGGAACTATAGCGAATTCACTAACGCGGTTAACAATTTTTGGTGTATCTAAATAGTTTTTGACATTAGCTTTAATATGATCACTGGTTTCAGCACTTAATTGTTCAGCTAGTTCATGGGCAGCTTTTTGTCCACTACGAAAAGCTAACCAGTTTGTTAAACCTACAGCAGTAATTATCGGAGTAACAATTAATAAAGGAATAGTCCAGCTAATAGAAAGATGAGGGAGTTTCATTTTTTTAAGTAACAGGTAATAGGTAAAATACTGTTCCCGATTAGCAACTAGCAAATATTACATCAACTGCTCAAACAATTGATCACTACGTTTTGATTTTTTAGCTTTCTCTTTCTTGGGGGATTGTGGTTGTTGGGGAGGAGGAGTTGGAGTTGGGTTTGCTTGGGCCTTTTGTAGTTGGATCATTTGTTTGCGATACCAAGCATAAAGTAAAATATTAATACCCATTTCTTGGGCAGTACGGATTGTTTCTCTGGGTAAAGCAAGTTCTGGATCTAAACCCCAAGCTAAAGATAAATTGCCAATAATAGCAACGATGCCTCCTCCGGTTAGAATTTGTAGCCCTTGCCTTTTGATTTTTGGTAGTGCCGCAAATAAGAAAGGTTTGGTACGTAAAGGATGATCGCGAGGCAAATCATCAAATAACCTTAAAGGAGTATTTAACTTTGTGGCTAAGTCTTGAAATACTCCCGAACTGCTACTAATTCTTGCGGCTAAATCTTCTTTAACAGCAAACAATTCTGCTTCTAAATCTGGGACATAACCAGCTAATTCTGGATCTTCTGCTACATCTGCGATCGCCTGTTGCAATTCCTGTTGAATTTGTAACAAAGCACCTAAACTATTACCTTGAGTAGCAACTTCTACTAAAAGTAGCCCACCCTTAGTTAAATAATCTTCTAAAAGTTTAACTTCTGCTTGCTCAAATTCAGCTTCCGGCTGATAATTTAAGTAAATTAAATCCTGGTCTAAACTTTCTTCTTGCTCTTTTACTTCAGCTAAATTAATCTCAGCTATAACATCTTCACCTTGGAGAAATGGATATAGTCCAGGGAGAGATTGTAATAAATAACTTAAGTTAGTAATATTTTTTTCTTGTTGAGGAGAAGCATCAGCAATAACTCCTGTACTAATAATAGATTGAGGGCGGGATCTAGCTTGTTGACGAAAGCGTAAATCTAGTTCATTTTTCTGGGGATAAAAGACATCTTGAGCATTTCTTAATTCCACAGGAAGATTATTTCTTTCTTTCCCCCCCGGCGGTAAAACCACACGACACAATTCTACTTCTGTTTCACTAGGGGGAGTAGCCTTTTCAACGATGCGAAAGGTTTCTTTAACTAATTCATTTTGAGGTTTGCGGTGTAACTTTTCTGGATCAACATAACTAATTGCCAGGTATACAGTCATCGGTAAATCACTCCGGTTTTCCGAAGAAATCCGAAAATCCATTTGATCTGTAATCACAATAAAGTTGCCAAACAAATCAATAGCAATGCCCGGCTGAATTTGAACCCAACGCTTATCTCGATACTTAGCACTAACCTCCATAGGAGGAGGAATAATATGTACTCCTAAGTCGCAAACAATCCCCGGTTGATTGAGGGATTGAAAGTGAACATTTTGTCTCTGACGATGATAATCATGGGCCAACCGCCAGCGTTCAGCATTAATTAATAAACCATCTCGGATAGAAATACGTTCAAAAGGTTTAATTGTAGGCGGAGGGAGATGATTATTTTTCATTTGTTATGAATTAGGTGAGTGGGGAATAAGGAATAAGTAATAAGGAATAAGTAATAAGGAATAAGTAATAAGGAATAAGTAATAAGGAATAAGTAACGACAAATGATAAATGATAAATGATAAATGTTTACTGTTCAATGGATAATTCATAGGTGGAGAAAACAGGCTTTTCTTGTTCGATAATTTGTTTAACTAACTTGAGATCGATTTCTTGTTCTGGCATTGGTTTGAGACGAACCAGAAAATGGTAAGGTCTGCCGCCGCCGACAATAGAATCTTGTCCTAAATGAGTTCCTCCAGTGACGAATCCTTGCCCGAATACTTCAGAAATGCTGATATGTTTCTCCGTCTCAGGCAATCCCTCATCTAAAGGCAAACCTGTAAATAGATGTAAATACAATCGCAAACCTCGCCTGGTTCCGCGCCAACGGTATACTTCCATGGCTTGGCGAATTAAATATCGTTGTCGCTGCAAACTTAAGTGAGGTGTTAGTTCCCAGCCTACCCAATAAGCCAAAAAAGGTAACAATGATTCCGGGGCTGTTAAGGGATCTAAATAAGCCCACAAGCCTTCTAAGGCATTTACAGCAGGTTCAAAACTCTCTTCAAAAAGTTTCAGTATACGACCGACAAAATCAACTTCCCGATAAACATCTGGTAAAAAGTTGAGATAGAGGCTGCGAGGGCGAACGTAGAGTTGAAAAGGTTGAGTGGCGATGCAGGGTAACTCTTCGGGAATCTCTGCTGTTTCTGGGTTGTAGGGGCCATAATTGACGTAAGCTTTACCAACATAGTCTAATTCTAAAGCTCGGCCATCGGTAGGTTGTTGATTGTTCTCAAAAAAGTCTGGGGGAATCTGCAAATAAAGTACTGCTTCCATTTCTCCTCCGGGAGGCAAAGTATGGCCTTCCATACCAATACGACACCAAGGGGTAGGAAAATTCCCTTCTGCGGCAATATCCAAATAAATCCAACGATTACTGTGGTTAGCAACTCTGACTAAGATTTCACTTGGTTCTTCTGGGTAAATAACTAGCTTGCAACCTGTTTTACCTAACTTAGCTTCCTGATTCCGATCAACCAAAGCACTCGAAGAGAGAAACTCGCTATTCTTTTTATCCCTACCAATAGGCTGAGGCTCACTTTCTGATATCTTCATAGATACCAGTTGTAAGCTTAGGGGTAAAAGTTCTTCGCGGGCTTGGGTCATAAATAAATTTGCTAATGGCTAATGGCTGATGGCTAATGGCTGATGGCTAATTGTTCTCCCTATCCATTGTTAGTTTACTCGTTGGAGACTTAAATTAAATTGATTACGTGGCCCGAACGCAGTTGGTGGTCGTACCAGGAACAGATTAAACCCAGAGGGCGGGGTCGATAACCGGTTCTTTAGGTAATCGCCTGATCCAATTTCTACCGTCATGGCGAATTTCAAACAGTTGTACTGTTCCTAAATAACGTACTCCGGGAATGATTTGAAACAAGTTAACAATATCTGAAGAATAAACTTGTCTGCCAAAAGGCCAGCCTGTACCTTCTGGCCCTCCCGTGAGGGGATTGAGGAAACGGTAGAGGGCAACTTGAAGTTGATTGAGAATTTCCTGTTGGGTTTGGGGATTATTGTACTCTGGTTCTAGGGCTACCTCCGTTTGTACCGCTACACCAACATATTCTGCTTGATGACATTTCACTTCTACCCCTAACAAACGCCGTTCATCCAAGTAAGCGATAACTTGGTCAACAATACTCTGGTTAAGATTAAACCAATCGGGGTGAATACCTTCTCTCCTCGCAATGCCATCCAGATTAGCTTGGGGAACTAAAACCAGGCGGACTACCCCAGCATCATCTTGACTTAAAGAAGGAATGCAACGAGTCCGGGCGATTGCACCCATGCCAGCGGCTTTAGCTAGGGTTTCAAAGTCTTCTGCGGTTACGGCGCGATCGCGGGTACGTAATAGTTTTGGTACTCTAATCACAGCATTTTCCAATGATTCTGCATCCGAACCATGGCGGGCTGGTTTGTGGTTGGTAACCCTCGCAACATAAGGAACAGCGGATTTTATGATTGTGACGGTTTGGCTTTGGACGTTGCCCCTCAGCCCTCCTCCAGTGCGATAAGCTACCATACGAATAGTTGAACCCCTAGGAGGTACAGCCCCATACTGGCGTTCCATTTGTTGTATATCTGGAGGAAGCCCAGGTTGATCGCTATCACTGGCGGGGCCAGTCCTAGCAGATTGGAGGTGAGTTCGCCAATGAGTCACGCTTTGTAATTGGGCTGGTTCACGAATCAAAGGCCCAAATTGTACAACTCCGGTGGTGGAATCTAGGGTATAGTGCAAATCTTCATTTGTAGATTCAGCAAAATCTGGTACTTCTTGCCAATTTTGGGGCAGTCCCACCGGGGGACTAACGACAATATATTCCTCTTCAGTTCGAGGCAAAATGGGGGTTTCTTGGAGTTGGAAAGTTTGACCAGGCTGTCCATCACTATCCCCCAAAATTTCATCCCGGACTAAAGTAGATTGGGTAGCCCCAATTGTTCCCCCCAAGGAACGACTACTTAAACCAACTACGCGAGGAGAACTAAAATAACCGGGTTGGCGGTCATGTTTTTTGGCATAAACACATCGCAACCACCGCCCTTGATAAGTGACAAACTGAGTTACTGGCCAACTTTGGGGAGTATGGAAAATAACATCTGTACCATCAAAAGGATCTCCCCCTTCTCTGGTTAACTGGGCAAAGCTAAATCCTTCAGTACTGTCATCCTCTTCTTTAAGCAAAACAGGTTCCCAAAAAGCCCCATTCCAAGCTTCCCAACGTCGGGGCGGTTGTTCAGGGTTAATTCCTGTAGAAGTAGCAGCCTCTCCTTTAAAATTTACAGAAATAACATTCCCGGCAATGGGTTCATCAGGATTAAAAACCAAATAAAAACAGTTCCCTTCTTCCGGTTGTTCATTGAACAAACTTAGCTCCGGCCCTTCCCACTCTTCACCATACCCCAATCGCCAAATACCACTAAAGCGATCGCGGAGAATTTGAGGTTGAGTTTCCGTTTCCGTTGCAGTGAGGAGATGTTTAATACTAGGCTTACCAATAACTAGGGTTTCATCTGTGCGAAAAACCACTGCTTGTTCAGTTTCTGTCCGTATCGTCGCCACTTCTGTTCCGGTGGGAATACTATAAGCATTGTCCAATGAAGCACTAAGATAAAAGGTTAAAGCCGTTTTAGCTGGGGTTGGGGGTTGGAGGCGTACCCCAAGGAGTTCTAAGAAAGTAACATAGTTGCGCCTGGGAACTTGATTAAACCGCAGTAACATTTGGTCAGTTAACCAAGCGAATAACTCAATGAGAGTAATTCCTGGGTCACTAGGGTTATAATTTGTCCACTCCGGACAGTAACGAGGAATCCGTAACTTACACTCTTCTACTAAATCCTGAAATGTCCGATCATCCAAATCAGGCTTAGGTAACTTAGGTAAAAAATCAAATTCCATAATTTAGTTTTTATAGGGAACAGGGAAAGAGCAAAAGTAATAAGTAACAAGTAATAAGTAATAAGCTTGAACTAGATACTAAATGCTTTTGCCATAGATATTAAAGAAACACTTCAAGCATTGATAACTGATCATTGACCAGGCGGTAATAAATAGAAAGGAAAAACTATACTCCGTAAATCATAGTTTTCTTTTGTATGATATCGAATAGTAATATCGAGACGACCTTCTGTGGGGTCTGGTTCTGTATATACTCCATCTATGGTAATGCGAGGTTCCCATCTTTCTAAAGCTTCTCGAACATAAAGACGCACCATCAACAGAGTTTGGGTGTTCATGGGTGCAAAGACTAGTTCTGATAAGCGAGAACCAAAATCTGGGCGATAGACCCTTTCTCCGAACCTTGTACCCAGGATAATTCTGATGGACTCCTCAATATTTTGATTTTGACCGCTAAGGGTTAAATTTCCCTGTACGTTCATACTTAGGGGAAAAGAAAATCCCTTGCCGACAAAGTTATCTGAGTTTTGTTGATTTTCGTCGTTTTCCGCCATTTTTTACCAATTACCACTAGGGAGCCAGGGGAAGAGCGCCTCTTTATTATGCCCCTATTGTTACCAAGATTTTTTCCTTCCTATCAATCTACTCAAATCCTCACAACTTAAATATTCTCCAAAAGTCGATACTCTCCGCCAATTAGCAACTAGCAACTAGCAACTAGCAACTAGCCATTAGCAATTACCCCTTTTGTTCTTTATAAATACTCTTAAAAATTCTTTGTTGCTTTTTATGTTCCACAATTGGGGCAGGATAATCACAATATTCTCTTTCTGAAGCAGGAATTTTACCTGTTACTAAATACTCTGGATCTAAAGAACTTAATTCCGTTACCCAGAAGCGAATATATTCTCCTTCAGGATCATATTTTTGTGTTTGACTGGCGGGGTTAAAAATTCTTAAAGGTTTCGGGTCCATACCACTAGAAGCACTCCACTGCCAACCACCATTATTAGCGGAAAGATCCCAATCATAAAGTTTTTGGGCAAAGTATTTTTCTCCCCAACGCCAGTCGATAATTAAATCTTTAGTTAAAAAACTAGCCACAATCATACGACAACGGTTGTGCATCCAACCTGTTTCGTTTAATTGCCGCATCGCTGCATCGACGATGGGATAACCGGTTTTTCCCTCACACCAAGCCTGAAAGTATTCTTCGTTATTATCCCAAGGAAAATACTCAAAGGTATCGCGATAAGGCCCTTCGGCTAACTCAGGAAAGAAATACATAACGTGTTGATAAAACTCTCGCCAAGCCAACTCTTTTTGCCAGGTTTCAATATTGCGTCTGCTTTCATCACTGCGACTAAGGTTGTAGGCATTAGCCGCAGTTTGCCAAACTTCCCGAATGCCAATAGCCCCAAACTTCAATGCCGCACTTAACATCGAAGTTCCATCAGTGGCAGGAAAATCCCGTTGTTCTTGATAGTCATTTAAGGCGCGATGGCTAAATTCGGCTAATCTATCTTTGGCAGCAGTTTCTCCTGGTTGCAAAGGAAGAGGATTTTCCCAAACAAAACCCAAATCTTTGGCACTAGGAAGATTAATTGCTCCTAGTTCTTCTAAATCAGATTTTTCCTGTTTTGTCAACCCTTCCAGGTTAGCTAAAGTCTTTGTGACTTCTGCCTTTTCTTGACTGTACCAATTCTTCCAAAAAGGACTATAAACCTTATAAGGATCTCCTCCTTTCGTCCTCACCTCTCCAGGGGCATGAAGAAGTTGATCCCAACTATTATGGGCCGCAATACCTTTTTCTTCTAAGGCTTCAGTAACCTTGGAATCGCGCCTTTTAGCATAGGGTTCCACATCCTGATTCCAGAATACAGCTTTGGAGTTGAGGGTAGTAGCTAATTGAGGAATAACCTGAACAGGATCACCTTTAAATATCAGTAATCGCCCCCCAGCTTCTTGATAGCGTTGCTGTAACTCTCGCAAGCAACCAATCAGATAAGTTACCCTAGCCGGAGCAACATCATCCCCTTCTAAGATACCAGGGTCAAGACAGAAAACCCCTACTACGTTTGAACTTTGTTGACGGGCAGCCGCCAGCCCGACATTATCAGAAATACGTAAGTCGCGGCGATGCCAAAAGATGACGGACATAAGCAAAATTTTCTTGCAAGTTGTTGAAAGTGTATTCTACATTTTAGGAAGATTATTTAGAGGAGGTAGTGATTTTGCAGCATTCGCAGAATTTACTAAATGTCAAGAAGCGAGAGGCAGCTACTACTGTTGGACGTGGCAAATCTGTCAAACTTGATCAGCAACTTACTTTCTCTACCTGGAATAATGAAAGTGTCTCTTTAAATCTTGGTGACAGTCTTGAACATTACGATGGCTGGGAAAAGCCTACAATAATAGTTTCTGACGGTGGTTACGGTCTTTTGGGCTTTGAAGGAGATACATCAAACCATCTCGATTTACCTGAGTGGTATGAACCCCATATTCAAGCTTGGTCAAAATTCGCCTTACCTAGTACAACCCTTTGGTTTTGGAATTCAGAAATCGGCTGGGCTGTGATACATCCCATACTAGAGAAATATTGATCAGACTTATTTCTTTTACGGAGTGAAAAGATTCAATCAAGTAGCTTATCAACACTCTCTTCTTTAATACCAAGATGTTTTCTTAAAGTGGATTTAATTAACTCGTTTTTACGACTAGCTAAAAGCTTATTCCATTGACTAACTTTCATACCAGAAAAATCTATTTCATAGACACGTTTTTTGAAATTTTCAATTTCTGGATGTCTAATTCTATCTAGCTTGGCAAAATTAGTATCCAATCTGTACTTAAACCTTGTAATAAGTTCTCAAAGTATCCCCAGATAAATCAGCCAGATATTGAGATGCAAGCCTAATTACATCCTGTGTGTTCATGTTTTTTGATTATAAAAGGACTATAAACCTTGTAAGTCCTCCTTCAAGTGTATTTTTATTTTAGAATGCTATATGAATACTTTTAACTACGGAATTCCTGGGTTGGTAGAATCTCAAACTTCTCGAATTTCTGTAAGGGCCGCTCTTCAATAACCACTTTCTCAACTTGTGCCGCCGTTGATCCTTGATGAAACCACTGCACAATTTTGTCAACTTGCAGGCGATCGCCTTCTACCATAGCTTCTACACGACCGTCAGCCAAGTTACGAACCCAACCCTTTAAACCCAATGCCTGAGCTTTCAAAATTGAAAGATTGGCTGTATTAAAAGAAGCTAGGGGGCAAGGCATTGGTACAAAGTTAATGGCAAAAGCCTTGACTTTCCTGAGTGAACAAGGCTACGAAGAAGTAATTATCAGTCCTACATATAGAAAAAATAGCTCAAAAAGCTACCTGCACTAATTGCGGTGCAATAACTGAAAAACTCCATCAGAATAATCAGCTAACGATTAGAGATTTACCTTGGGCAACTCAACCAGTGTATCTCAAAATTAATCGTCGCCAAATGAGATGCTCGCAATGTGGCAAGAAATTTAATGAATTAGACTTGAGCGAAGAGCAAAAGATTAAATTGAACCAAGTCAATAAAGTCTCACCTCTTCTGGGTAAAATGCACAGATTAAAAGAGGAATTTAGAAATATATTTGAACAGAGCCAAGACTGGAAAGCTATGTACCTCATGTGGCTTAGAATTGCTATAACTAAACTCAAAGCTATAGCTAGCTTTGAGTTTAAAGGAGGCGAAAACCCTTTGTGAATAGGTACTCATTCCTCTATTAACCTAACTTAAAACAACTTCCTTCTCCTCAACTGTTTCATGTTTCAAGGTTTTAAATAACTCAAACAAACGATCAGCCCAATACTGAACATCGTATTTAGTCACAGTTTGATACATCTTAGCCATCCCCTGCTGCTGTTCCTCAATGGGCATTGCTAGGGCGCGATTAATTGCTTCATCCATGCGATCAATGGAGTAAGGGTTAGTCAAAATTGCCTCTGGTAACTCTACTGCTGCCCCCACAAACTCCGACAGAACTAAAACCCCATCTTCCCCCTCATGGGTAACAATATACTCTTTAGCTACTAAATTAAGACCATCTCTTAAGGGAGTTGTCCAGCAAATATCTGCTGCCCGGTAATAACAAATTAATTCTGAGTAGGGAATAGGCTGGGTGAAAAGTAAAATTGGTGTCCAATTCAGTCGTGCAAAGCGGCCATTGATTTCCCCAGCTAATTGTTCAATTTGGCTTTGTGCCGTTTTATAAACTCGCATTCCCGCAGCCGCAGAAACACAAGTCATCACAAAGTTAATTTTACCATGTAAGTCAGGGCGACGTTCCAATAAACGGCTGTAGGCTTCTAACATCTCCCGATTACCTTTCACATAGTCTACACGACCCGCAGCAATAATGAGCTTGCGTCCATTCAACTCTTCTTTAATTTGGGACAGACGTGCTTGGGTTTTGCTTTGATGCAACACCGACAAAATTTGCTGAGGATTTGTCCCCACAGGAAAAGCATCAACGTTAACTAACTGACCTTTATAACGAAGTTGAGTAGTTACTTCTGGTTCAGCTAATGCTGTCCCTACAGGAGTCATATGTCCTGATACTGCCTCTTTTTTAACTACTTCTACTTCTCGCAAACTTCTGGCAATGCGGATAAAGTTTTGTGAATAGCGGGGAATGTGGAAACCAACAATATCACAGCAAAGTAAGCTATCGACAATCTGTTCTCGCCAAGGTAAAATGTTGAAAATATCCACCGAGGGAAAGGGGGTGTGGTGGAAAAAAGCAATGCGGGCATCGGGCTTAAGCTGGCGGATGTAGTGGGGAACTAACCAGAGATTGTAGTCATGTACCCAAATTAAAGCATCATCTGCTGCTTCTTCGCAGGCTGCTTCAGCAAAAAGGCGGTTGATGGTTTGAAAGTTTTCCCAGTCGGAAGATTCGTAGGTGAAGTGCCAGGGAAATGAGTGTAGGATTGGCCAGAAGGCTTCTTTGGAGGTAATATGATAGAAGTCCTTTACCTGTTCTGCATTCAACGGTATGCGTCTAACAGCGTAGTCACCATCATCTTCAACGGTAACTCGCTCTTGGAAATCCTCTTTTTGCTCCTCATCTAATTGTTTCCAAGCAATCCAAGTTCCCTGATTGACAGTAGCAAAAAAACTCTTTAAAGTTGGTACAATGCCATTAGGACTTTTTTTAGCTCGATAATGTATTTGTCCATTTTCTAGCACCTCATCATAGGGTTCACGATGGTAGAGAATGACAAGTGAAGATTTCATATTATTTCTGTTGGTTTCTTGTTTGCGTTAATATTGTTGTGGTCAGTTAACTTACGGCGCTAACGACCATTAAGATACTTGCCATAGGTCTTTAAGCCGTCCCAAATTCCCGCAGTACCTTCATGGGGACTATGATAGACGTTATCCATAGTTTTGATCTTTTCTACGAGTTTGGGTTCGGCATTGCCGACAGCAATACTCTTTAAACCTGTTTCAAATAGAGATAGATCATTGAGGGTATCGCCGGCAGGAATGACATTATCTGCATTGAGATGCAAAGCTTCAATGAATTTGAGTAGGGTTGGTCCTTTGGAAATTCCCTTGGGCATCACATCCAGATAAATATCAGCCGAAAGAATACAGTCAAAGCCAGCCTGAGTGATTTTTTCTACAGTGCTGGGCTGAAGTTCTTCTGGCTTATAATAATAAGAGACACGGCGTTCTGTCTTAACTGGTTGTAATTCAATACCTGGTTCTTGAGCCAACATCTCCTTAATTTTCTCGTTGGCATTCACCCCAAATCCTAGCTACCCAATCTTGTACCTGGGGCAAGGGTTTCAAGGTTTTGCCTTCAACAATGGTAGTTCCTACATCACCAATAATATAGTCTGGGTGAGGGAAGTTAGGTTTTTGGCACAGTTGTTGAATAAAGTCTAAGTCCCTTCCAGTGACAAAAACCAAGAGTAAATCATCTCGGTTATTTTGTAAGTATTCATAAAAATCACTACGCTGTTGGTCAGAACCGCCTAAAAATGTACCATCTAAATCAGTGGCTAGGACGAGAGAGTGGTTAGGATTCATCTTATCATTTATCATTTATCATTAAATATTTATCATTGCCACTCAATTGCTACGTTAGCATGAAGTCGCTTTTTATCAAATTACCTTCCCCAGATAATTGGTCAAAACCGTAGGGCAAAAAACAATGTACCTCATGCTGATGGGAATTACTTTAACTTTTAACTTTTGACTTTTAACTTGTTATGCCCTTTGCCTCTCTTATTCGCAACCTCGAACGTTCTCCTTTAACCGCAGAATTGCTGTCGAAACTAAAAAAAGAGCGATCCCTCTTTTTAAATGGTATTCCTCGTTTGCCTAAAGGGTTAGTTGCTTCAGCTTTAGCATTTGCACAAGAGAAACATCTTTTGGTGGTTTGTGCAACCTTAGAAGAAGCTGGGCGCATGGCGACTCAATTAGAGGCAATGGGTTGGCAGACGGTAAATTTTTATCCCACCTCAGAAGCATCTCCCTACGAAGCTTTTAACCTTGAATCAGAAATGATTTGGGGACAGATGCAAGTTCTTTCAGTGCTGATGACAAAACCAGATCAGAATATGGCGATTGTGGCAACGGAACGATCATTACAACCCCATTTACCTCCCCTAGAAGCTTTGCAGGATTACTATGTTAATTTGCAAGGGGGAACTAGTTATGAAACCAAAGCTTTAGAACGCCAGTTAGTTAAGTTGGGTTATGAACGAGTCTCTTTAGTAGAAACAGAGGGGCAGTGGAGTCGGCGCGGGGATTTGGTGGATGTTTTTCCTGTTTCGGCGGAACTACCTGTGCGTTTAGAGTGGTTTGGAGATGAGTTGGAGAAGATTCGGGAATTTGATCCTGTTACCCAACGTTCCCTTGATGTTATTGGACAGTTATTATTAACTCCAACTAGTTTTGCCCCCATTATTGCTGCGGAGTTGGGGGCAAGGGCAGATTTTCTAGCTTATCTTAACAGTGAAGAACAAGAAGCTTTAAATGAAGGAATTTTACCCAAGGGAATGCAGCGTTTTTTGGGGTTAGCTTATCATCCCCCAGCTTCTTTGCTAGATTATTTACCCACAGATACCTTAATCGCTTTTGATGAAATAGAACAATGTCGCGCCCATAGCGATCGCTGGGTGGAACACGCCGAAGAGATGAGGACTGAAAGCGATGTACCCAGGATTCATCGTTCCTTAGCTGAGTCTATCACCATTGCCCAAAAGTTTCCTATTCTTTATTTATCAGAACTTGTCGAAGCTGATAGCGAGGGTTTAGATTTATCTAGTCGCCCCCTCCCGGTGACTCCCCACCAGTTTGGTAAATTAGCGGATATTCTCCGGGGTAAGAAAGAAATTTATAGCGGCATCACCTTAGATAAATATGACACCTGGTTAATTTCCGCCCAACCTTCTCGTTCTGTTGCCCTATTGCAAGAACATGACTGCCCTGCCCAGTTTGTTCCTAACCCCCGTGATTACCCTGCCATAGAAAGGTTGCATACTCAACATACTGCTGTGGCTTTGAAATATTCCGGTTTAGCAGAATTAGAAGGATTCGCTTTACCCACCTTCCGCCTTGCCCTTGTCACCGATAAAGAATTTTTTGGGCAACATAGTTTAGGAACCGCCAGTTATGTCCGTAAGCGTCGGCGGGCTGCTTCTAAACAAGTAGACTTAAACAAGCTACGCCCTGGGGATTATGTGGTGCATAAAAACCACGGTGTTGGTAAATTCCTGAAGTTGGAAGCCTTAGCCAGCAGAGATTATTTAGTAATTCAGTATGCCGACGGTTTATTAAGGGTTCCTGCTGATAGCATCGAAGCACTTTCCCGCTTACCTCGTGGGAAAAATCCCCCAGAATTGAATAAAATGACGGGGAAGGTTTGGCACAAAATCAGAAACCGCGCCCGCAAAGCGATTAGAAAATTAGCGGTAGATTTGTTGGGTTTATATGCTAAGCGATCCCAACTCGAAGGCTATGCCTACCCCCCTGATTCTCCTTGGCAAGAAGAATTAGAAGACTCTTTCCCTTACCAACCAACCCCGGATCAACTTAAGGCCGTACAGGATGTCAAAAGAGATTTAGAAAGCGATCGCCCCATGGATCGTTTAGTTTGTGGGGATGTGGGTTTTGGTAAAACCGAAGTGGCAATTCGGGCTATTTTCAAGGTAGTTACCGCCGGTAACAAACAAGTCGCCTTCCTCGCCCCCACCACCATTCTTACCCAGCAACATTATCATACCCTCAAAGAAAGATTTGCCCCCTATCCCATTAATATTGGGTTATTAAACCGTTTCCGCAGCGCCTCAGAAAAGAAAGATATCCTGCAACGTCTGGCGACAGGGGAATTAGATGTGGTGGTAGGAACCCAACAGCTTTTAGGTAAGAACGTTAAGTTCAAAAATTTAGGTATGTTGGTGGTAGATGAAGAACAACGTTTTGGGGTTAATCAAAAAGAGAAAATTAAATCCTTAAAAACCCAAGTAGATGTACTCACCCTCACCGCAACCCCCATCCCCCGCACCCTCTATATGTCCCTCTCTGGCATCCGGGAAATGAGTCTCATTACTACTCCCCCTCCCTCACGCCGCCCCATTAAAACCCACCTTTCCTCCTATAACCCAGAAGCAATTAGAACAGCGATTCGTAATGAATTAGATCGGGGGGGGCAGGTATTTTATGTAGTTCCTAGGGTAGAAGGTATTGAAGAACTAGCAGGGAGAATTAGGGAAATGGTTCCCAGCGCAAGAATTGCGATCGCCCACGGGCAAATGCCAGAAGCAGAGTTAGAAGTTACCATGCTAACTTTCAACAACGGTGATGCAGATATCTTAGTTTGCACTACCATCATTGAATCCGGCTTGGATATCCCCAGAGTTAATACTATTATTGTCGAAGATGCCCAAAAATTTGGTCTTTCTCAACTCTACCAATTACGGGGTAGGGTAGGGCGGGCAGGTATACAAGCCCATGCTTGGTTATTTTACCCCAAGAAAAACCAACTCTCCGAATCTGCCCGCAAGCGTTTACGAGCCTTACAAGAGTATACCCAACTAGGTTCTGGCTACCAACTAGCAATGCGGGATATGGAAATACGAGGTGTGGGTAGCTTATTGGGGGCAGAACAATCTGGGCAAATGAATATCGTCGGTTTTGATGCTTATATGGGGATGTTAACTGAAGCAATCCAAGAAATTCAAGGGCAAGAAATTCCCCAAGTAGAAGATACGCAAATCGACTTACAACTTACTGCTTTTATTCCTGCTGAATACATCGGTGATATCGAACAAAAAATGGTTGCTTACCGTACCCTTGCTACTGCTGATAGTCAAGAAGAGTTAGCGCAAATTGCCGCAGATTGGAGCGATCGCTACGGTGCAATTCCCCCAGCCGCCCAACAATTAGTTAGAATTATGGCTTTAAAACAAGTTGCCAAGTCTTTAGGTTTTTCTCGCATCAAACCAGAAGGTAAGCAACATATTATTTTGGAGACACCCATGGCAGAACCAGCATGGAAGTTATTAAAAGAAAATCTACCTCAACATCTCCAATCTCGATTTGTTTATCAACAAAATAAAGTTGTGGTCAGAGGTTTAGGAGTGGCTAAACCAGCTAAACAGTTGGAGGATTTAATTGATTGGTTAGGTAAGATGCAAGGGGCTTTGCCGGAAGTTGTTATTGATAAGTAATAAGTAATAAGTAATAAGTAATAAGTAATAAGTAATAAGTAATAAGTAATAAGTAATAAGTAATAAGTAATAAGTAATAAGTTTTGAGTTTTTCTGTGCTGGATCTAGATAAATATTGTTTGAGGGATGCTCGTATTCCTTTGTCACTGTTGCCAAGGGAAATAGCTGGGGGAACAGGAATAGAGGAAGGAGATTTTTGTTTAGTTGATTTAGTTGTTGAAAAAGGTGCGATCGCAGCTATTACCCCTACTTCTCAAACTGTTGGTGATCTGCCTATTTATAACTTAAATAAAGGTATTGTACTACCCTGCTTTGTTGATCTTCATACTCATTTAGATAAAGGGCATATTTGGGCAAGAACTCCTAATCCTGATGGGACATTTAATAGTGCTGTTAGTGCTGCACAAATTGATGCTGAGAAATATTGGCAAGCAGAAGATGTTTATCGACGTATGGAGTTTAGCTTAAAGTGTAGTTATGTTCATGGCACGAAAGCAATTCGGACTCATATTGATTGTTTTGGTAAGCAAGGAGAAATTAGTTTAGCGGTCTTTCAAACCTTACAAAAAGAGTGGCAACATAAACTTATTCTTCAACCTGTTTCTTTAGTAACCCTAGATTATTATCAAACCCCCCCAGGCATGAAGCTTGCTGATAAAATTGCTGAGATGGGAGGGATTTTAGGAGGAGTTGCTTATGTAAACCCGCAGTTAAAAGAACAACTTGATATTTTATTTACCTTAGCTAAAGAAAGGAGTCTGGATCTAGATTTACATACAGATGAAAACGATGATCCTAACTCCAACTGTTTACATCAAGTAGCAGAAATAGCCCTTAAACATAACTTTCCTAACCAAATAGTTTGCGGACACTGTTGTAGTTTAGCTGTACAAAATGAGGCTGTTGTTCAAGCAACTTTAGACCTAGTTAAGAAAGCTAAAATCGGGATAGTTAGCTTACCTTTATGCAACCTTTATTTGCAAGACAGACAGCAAAATAAAACTCCCTTTTGGCGCGGCATCACCAGCGTTAAAGAAATTAATCACCATCATATTCCCCTCACCTTCGCTAGCGACAATTGCCGTGATTCTTTCTTTGCTTTCGGGGATCTTGATGTCTTAGAAGTGTTTAACCAAGCAGTCAGAATTGCTCAGTTAGATATCCCCTACGGTAATAGCATTGATACTGTGACAAAAACTGCTGCTGATTTAATGAAGTTACCCCAACTAGGAAGAATCAAAGTAGGATTGCCAGCAGATTTAATCTTATTTAAAGCTCGTAACTACAATGAATTACTAGCCCGTTCTCAACACGACAGAATAGTGTTGCGTCAAGGTAAAGCCACTACTGCAACCTTGCCTGATTATGAGGAATTAGATGATTTGTAGCTAAGAATTATTGAAGTACTTTATTGAAACTTGAAATCACTTCTTGTTTGTTAAGAATTTAATCGCATCTTGACGAATTTACCATTCTGTGGAAAGAGTGCCTGATGCGTCTTCGCTTATTTCTCGCAGTCACCCCAGCTCCCCAGCTCCCCAGCTCCCATCAGCTAGAAAATATCCTTCAGCACACCGCAAATTGCTATAAGTGAATAGAAGATGATCATAACTTGAGCAACTACAGGAGGGAATCAATGAGCAACGACTATGACCGACGCAGAGAACAACTTCGCCTTGAAGAAGAAGAACGCCGTGCTGCGGTGGTAAATCGCAATGCTAGTTTAGTTAGGGTAGTACAAATAATTTACTATTTAGTAGGAGCATTAGGGCTACTACTAATCATTCGTGTACTGCTACGCCTTTTTAATGCCAATACAGAAAACATCTTTGCCCAAATAATCTATGGTCTTTCTAACCCTTTCGTCGCGCCTTTTTCCACTCTTTTCCCTACTCCTGGCTTAGGAGAATCATCAATATTTGAAATCAATGCCTTAATTGCGATCGCCGCTTATTCAATCTTGGCTTGGTTGTTGGTACGTTTAATTTGGTTAGTTGGTAGTCGTTCCCGTTAAGGGCTTAACAGCTTATACCCGACTAATATATAAAGAATAAATCCCTGTTAATCTAACCAAGTGGTCAAAGATGTCTCAAAACCGAATAACTCTCACCCAGTAGATTTAAAGTCTGGGGCTTCTTCTCCTTTAGCTAGTTTGGCCACAGGAATTCCTGGAAAAATTCCTCTGCGAGTAGTTTTAATCGTACCTTTTGTCGTACAAATTTTTGCGGCGGTGGCCTTAACTGGTTACTTATCTTTCCGTAACGGACAGCAAGCAGTAGAAGACTTAGCCAACCAGCTTAGCGGAGAAATTACCAATCGTATCTCTGAGGGTTTGGATAGTTATTTACAAACCCCCCACCTTATCAATGAAATTAATGCCCAAAGCACAGAAATTGGTCAATTGAAACTTCAGGAATTCAGTGGTTTGGAACAGCATTTCTTAAACCAAATGAAGTTATTCGACTCAGCGACTTATATTTATTTAGGTATTCCCAACGGAAACTTTGTAGGAACGGGTAGGGGAAAAGATAATAACCTGGAGATTGGTATTAGTGGCGACAATACTAATAATAACTTCAACACCTATGCTACCAACGATAAAGGCAATCCCACTAAACTACTTTCTTCGGTTCCGGAATATAATTTGCTTATTCGCCCTTGGTACTTAGAGGCAACTAGCAAAAAGAAACCTGCTTGGGGAGATATCTATCTTTGGACTGCCCCCTATCCTAACTTAGCTTTACCTGCTGTCAGACCTCTCTACAACGAACCAGGAGAACTGTTAGGGGTTTTTGCTGTGGATTTATCCCTATTGGATATTAGCGATTTCCTACAGACTTTAGAGGTGGGAAGGACAGGAGAAACTTTTATCATTGAACGGAATGGCTTATTAGTTGCTAGTTCCACCTCAGAAAAACCTTACTTAACCAAAGCAGCCCAACCCCAACGCCTAGCTGCAAATAAAAGTCAAGAACCTCTAATTAAAGCCACCACAGCTTATTTACAACAAAAATACAATAACCTCACCCAAATTGACTCCCTAGAACAATTTGACTTCAGAATCGCTGGCAACCGCCATATCGTCCAAGTTACCCCTTTCCAAGATGAGTTTGGTTTGGACTGGTTAATTGTGGTGGTAATTCCTGAAGCTGATTTTATGGCCCAAATCAATGCCAATACCCGCAATACCATCATCCTTTGCCTTAGCGCATTAGGAATCGCAACCTTACTAGGCATCCTAACCTCCCGTTGGATTACCAAACCAATTTTGCGCTTAGTCGAAGCTAGCCGTCAAATTTCCCAAGGACAACTAGGACAAACGATTTCTGTCGGAAGCTTCAATGAATTACAAATACTTGCCCGTTCCTTCAACCAAATGGCGGCCCAATTACGGGCATCTTTCACAACTTTAGAGCAGAACAACGAAGAATTAGAAAAGCGAGTTGAAAGGCGTACTTCAGCTTTGCGTCAATCAGAAGAAAAGTTTTCTTTGGCTTTCCATTCTAGTCCTGACTTAATCGCCATCACAACCCTTGATGAAGGACGTTTTAGGGATGTGAATGAAAGCTTTTTAGTGATTACTGGTTATACTCTTGAAGAAATTATTGGTAAAACCACCACAGAATTAAACAATTGGGTTCAGGATAGGGATCGTTATAAAGTTAGCCTGTTATTAAGGAAAAAAGGAAGTGTCCGCAACCAAGAAATTGGTTTTTATACCAAATCAGGGAAAGTAAGAACCGGACTTTTATCAGCCAGAATTATTAACTTAGAGGGGCAAGAATGTTTACTATCTGTAATCAACGACATTACAGAACGTAAACGAGTCCAAGAAGCCTTGCGGGAAAAAGAAGAATATTTACGCTTAATTCTTGATAATATTCCTCAGCAAGTATTTTGGAAAGATACTAATTTAGTCTTTCAAGGTTGCAATAAAAACTGGGCGCGGGCAACAGAAGTTGAAGATCCAGAACTAATTATTGGTAAAACCGACTATGACTTGTTACCCAGTCGCCAACAAGCAGAACTTTATCGTACCCAAGACCAACGCATCATTAAAACAGATACCCCAGAATTACATATCATCGAATTAAAACAAAAACCGGCCCCCAATGGTCAACCAATCTGGCTGGATCTTAACAAGTTTCCTATTCATGATGCCAAAGGCAAAGTTGTGGGAATTTTAGGGGTATCAGAAGATATTACTCAACGCAGACTAGCAGAAGAAGCCCTACGCATAGAACAAGAAAAATCTGAACGTTTGTTACGCAACATTTTACCTGCGGCGATCGCCGAACGCCTAAAACAAGAAACTAATCCCATTGCTGAACAGTTTGAAGAAGCGACTATCCTCTTTGCTGATATTGTCGGTTTTACTCCCCTTTCCGCTTCTATTTCTCCGACGGAATTAGTTAGTTTACTCAATCACATCTTCTCTTTATTTGACCAACTAGCAGAAAAACATTGCTTAGAAAAAATCAAAACTATTGGCGATGCCTACATGGTAGCTGGGGGATTACCCATGCCCATGGAAAATCATACCGAAGCGATCGCAGAGATGGCTTTGGATATGCAGCAAGCAGTAGCTGATTTCCAAGACAATCTTTATTTGATATTTCCCCAAAAATCCCTAGCCAATTTACAAATTCGTATCGGCATCAATACCGGACCAGTAGTAGCAGGAGTAATTGGTACAACGAAATTTATCTACGATCTCTGGGGAGATCCTGTCAACATCGCTTCCCGCATGGAGTCTTCAGGATTGCCCGGTAAGATTCAAGTTACGGCCCAGACTTATGAAAAGTTAAAGAGTCGCTATGTGTTGGAAAAACGAGGGGTTATTGAAGTTAAAGGTAAGGGGGAAATGACTACTTATTGGTTGATGGGGCTAGGAAGCTAGGGAGCTGGGGAGCTAGGGAATCCATGTTTCTACTAGCTACTAGCTATTAGCAAAAACCAGAATCTATGCGGCATCTCACGTTTACTCTTGATATTGCTATATTCCCAATCAACCACCAATTTGTGACATGGTACGACTGTACATTCCTGTAGTTGTCCCAGAATCTCTTTCTTTAAAATTGATTTCTGGTTTAATTAACAAAATATCGCGAACCTTCTCCCTAATTATCTTAGTATCCATGCCGCTACGTAAGGCATTTTTAAGATCGATTTGCCCTGTTTCATTAAGCAAACAGGGACGTAACCAGCCGTCGGCAGAAAGGCGCATTCGGTTACAGCGATCGCAGAAACATTCTGACATTTGCGAAATAAAACCTAATGTTCCTTTCGCGTTAGGAATTTGAAATACATCCGCAGGGCCATTACCTCGGATTTGAGATTCTGCAAGTCCCCAACGGGAGCGAATTTTCTGCCTGATTTCTTCTGAGGGAACCCAGGCGCGATCGCTAAATAATTCCCCGTTACCGATGGGCATAAATTCAATGAAACGAACGTGCCAATTACGGTTAATGGTTAGTTGGGCCAAATCTAAAACCTCTTGTTCATTCACCCCCGGAATCACCACCACATTTAATTTTAAGGGGTTGAACCCCACCTCATAAGCGGCTTGAATCCCCTCCCAAGTTTGTTGCCAACGGCTTCTACCGCGATTACCGATGATTTTGTCAAAAGTTTCTGAATTAAGGGAGTCTAGGCTAATATTAATACGTCGCAAACCAGCATTGTAGAGGTCTTGGGCTAAATCCTTTAGTAAGAAAGCGTTGGTTGTCATAGCTAGATCCTGGGTTTCTGGTAAGGAAGCAATTTCCCTTACTAAATCTACTACCCCAGGGCGTAATAAAGGTTCGCCCCCAGTTAAACGGAATTTGCGGAAACCGACGGGAATAAAGACTTCTTTAAGTAAGGTGATTAGTTCTTGGGAGGTAAGTAATTCTTGTTTAAGTACATAATCTAGTTCTTCCCCTTCCGGCATACAGTACTGACAACGGAAGTTACAACGATCTATTAAGCTGATGCGTAGATAATCTACTTGATTCATTAAAATTTAGGGTTAAATTGTATTTTTATACTTATAAGAATGCTAACGCAGATAAATAAGCTGGTATTGCTCAAAAGTAAGGAGTGCGAGGGCTAATTAACTTAATCTTAAAAGTACCAACGTGATAGCAAAACAGAATACTTTATCAAGGGAGAGAAGAATATGTCTGAATTGAGTGTTGTTAAAGGTAGCTGCTTATGTAGTGCGGTGAAAATTTCTACAGCTAGTATCAATCCTCACGTATCAGCCTGTCATTGTAATATTTGTCGCAAATGGGGCGGGGCAGCTTTACTAGGAGTTGAATGTAACGAGGGGGTTAGTTTTGAGGGAGAAGAAAATATTGGGGTTTACGAATCTTCAGAATGGGCAGAACGTGGATTTTGTCAAAAGTGTGGTAGTCATCTATTTTATAGATTAAAAGAAAACAATCATTACTTTGTACCAGTAGGTATTTTTGATAATAGCGAAAATCTTGTCTTCAACCTTCAAGTTTTTATTGAAGAGAAACCTGACTATTACTCTTTTGCCAATGAAACTAAGAATATGACAGGGGAAGAGGTTTTTGCTATGTTTGCATCTCTTTTTGAAAAGTAGTTTTCTAGTTGTAGCGTCTGCGTGCCTGAGAAGCCGGCTATAAGCATCGCAATTTAATAGCGCGATCGCAGATCCCGTAGGGGGGCAATTTTCTCCGATTAGTTTAATCACAAATAGATTATTTTTTGCCCACCCTACTTTAAAATTTACTGTTGAGAGACGGGAATAAAGCTTAGTGTATTTGATGATTTTGGCACAGTAAGGTTACTTTATCGTTCATTTGACTTACTCTGCCATTAATTTGACTTACTGTGCGACATATTTCACTTACGGAATGATTTATTTGGCTTACTCTGCCATTTATTTGACTTACTTTACAATTCCTCGAACTTACTGTGTCATATATTTAGCTTACGGAATGATTTATTTAGCTTGCAGTATAATTTTGGAATGGGAAAATGCGATTGCCTACGCACTCTTGTAAAAAGAGTCCTGTAAAATAAAACCATGTTTATCTGGCGGAGATTAGGAAAGTGAGTGCTACGAAAGAGAAAATCGTTGAAAAGCTTGACATTTTGCCAGAATCATTAGTCCAAGAAATTCTCATCTTTGTAGAGTTTCTCTGTTGGCAAACTGATCATCCTCAACTAAAAAGTTTGCTCATTGAACAACTACTTAATCCTAATGTTAATGGTGCTGAGTTCAAAACTTCAGAAAATAGGCAACCTTCTAAGCAAGAAGAAGTAGATCCTATTTCTCCTTTACTAGGTACTTTACACTCAGAAATTACCGATATTGGCGAAAATCATGACCAATATTTAAGCATTGATACCCACCATCAATTGACCAGAGAATCCCTGAGTAATGGTGGGCAAGTATCTCAAATAAATTGAGTTAGCAAATAGACTATTTTTTGGCCACCCGACTAGGGCTAGGGTTAGGACTCCCATCAGGCAATAAATAGCCTAAATCTTGTAAAAAAGCTCGCAGTGCTGTAGGAAAATCTGTATAGGTTCCAATCACATCACCTTGATCATTAGAAATCTCCAGTCCCCAATCAGAATCACGGTCATAATTAGCTAACATAAACTCCCAACCTTCCTCAAACTCCCCTAACAAAATCTTTTGGGCTACATAGCTGGCGAGGACATTATTAACTCCGTAACCTTGGGATTGCCATTCCCGAATAGCCAGATACATCTGCCAAGCGTGTCCTTCCATCTCCTGGGGAAACTGCTGGGTTGTATCCACAAACCGACCATTTTCCAGGGATAAAATCATCAAAGGGGGAAAGGAAGTAACATAAGGGCCAAAAGCATAGAAAAAGGCATTATCGAAACTGGAGAACTCTTGAGTACCATTACCATCAAGATCCTCAAAACGTCCCGCCCCACCATCAAGATAGCCTGTAGTTGCCTTAGCAAAGCCATCCCCTTGCCAAGTATAAACTGAAAAAGTAGTACAACAATGAGCGCCTCCAGAATAGGTACTGATAATTACCTCATTGGTTCCATCGTTGTTGATATCATCGAGTTTAACAGCACTGTTTGTAGTAGTTTCTTCAGAAGTATCTACATAAAGAGTTTCCCCATAAAAGATTTGGTATTTCAACGGCGCATCATATCTGTCTTCGATAAGTTCGTAGTTAACGATTACACGCACCGTACCATCGGATAATTCTTCGTTGAGAATAGTTTCGCGGTTAATTTCCAATTCTGTTGCTGCTAAAGTAGGGCTTGCTAGCAGAGATATTCCGAAAATTAGTCCAGCGAGGGTTTTAATTGATTTCATTTTGACAAGATCAGGTAATTTAGCTTAATTTATTATTCACTTAGCAAACCAGGATTTCCCGAAGCTGCATTACAGGATTAAATTTTTTTTCTCAAAAGTTTTGTTAAAACATAATAATGAGCGGATTAATTTACCCTCTGAACTACCACCTAACTTAGAACCAAGTCTATATGCTTAATTTGGATGCTACACTTCTGCTTAGTTCCCCACAAAAGCCAATGCCATTAGAAGAAATCACGGCAACAGAAGCATTTGCCCAAAGGCATATAGGCCCAATTCTCAAGAAGTGGCAAAAATGCTAGAATATCTTGGCTTTTCTAGTTTAGATAAATTAATAGACCAAGCCGTACCTAGTACTATTCGCCTCAAACAACTTTTAAGTTTACCCCAGGCAAAAAGTGAATATGAAGCCCTTTCTCAATTAAAAGAAATAGCGGCCAAAAATCAGGTTTTACGTTCCTTTTTAGGTATGGGTTATCACGACTGCATCACCCCGCCAGTTATTCAACGCAACATTTTAGAAAATCCTGGTTGGTATACAGCTTATACTCCCTATCAAGCAGAAATTGCCCAAGGGAGATTAGAGGCACTGCTTAACTTTCAAACCGCCATTATTGAGTTAACGGGTTTAGATATTGCTAACGCTTCCTTACTTGATGAAGCAACTGCTGCTGCCGAAGCGATGGCCATGAGTTATGGTTTGTGCAAAACTAAGGCGCAAAGCTTTTTTGTTTCCAGTTTCTGTCATCCCCAAACTATTGAAGTTGTGCAAACCCGCGCTTTACCTTTAGGGATTGAGGTAGTTGTGGACGATCATCGCTTCTTCAACTTCGATGTTCCCATCTTTGGAGCATTGCTGCAATATCCTGCCACCGATGGGGCGATTTATAATTACCGGGAATTTATTGATCATGCCCATGCCGCTAAAGCTTTAGTTACCATCGCCGCAGATCCTTTAAGCCTGGCTTTATTAACTCCTCCTGGGGAATTGGGGGCAGATATTGCGGTAGGTAG
Source organism: uncultured cyanobacterium (assembly GCA_963793425.1). GTDB lineage: Bacteria > Cyanobacteriota > Cyanobacteriia > Cyanobacteriales > CAWCAG01 > CAWCAG01. The sequence continues at coordinate 220,196 of CAWCAG010000009.1, forward strand.
TACCCAACGTTTTGGAGTTCCCCTGGGTTATGGTGGGCCTCATGCAGCCTACTTTGCTACAAGGGAGAAATTTAAACGCCAAGTACCAGGGAGAATTGTCGGGGTTTCTCAAGATAGCCAGGGGAAACCTGCTTTACGTTTGGCTTTGCAAACCCGTGAACAACATATCCGTCGGGATAAAGCTACTAGTAATATTTGTACCGCCCAGGTTTTATTGGCGGTGATTGCTTCAATGTATGCAGTGTATCATGGGGCAGAAGGGATTAAACGCATTGCTACTAAGGTGCATCGCTTAGCTGTCGTTTTGGCAGCAGGTCTGAAAAGATTGGGTTATAGTATCAACGATGAACCCTTCTTTGATACTGTGCGCATCGGTGTGGGAGAAAGTAGTGCCTCTGTGGTAGTTGATGTGGCGAGGAAAGCAGGTTTTAATTTGCGACTTTTGGATGGGGGGGCAGTGGGTATTGCTTTAGATGAAACCACTACCCTAGAAGAGTTGGTGAAATTGTGGCAGATTTTTTCTATTCGGGAAGAGTTACCTTTCACCCTAGAGGAATTAGTTACAGAAACTTTAAGCAAAACCGGTGGTTATCTACCTCCCTATTGCCTCCGTAGCAGTAGCTATTTAACCAACCCTGTCTTTAATAGCTACCATTCCGAAACTGAATTACTCCGCTATCTCCACCAGCTAGAAACAAAGGATCTTTCCCTCACCACCTCCATGATTCCTTTGGGTTCCTGTACCATGAAACTCAATGCTACCGCAGAGATGCTTCCAGTCACTTGGACTGAGTTTGGTAAAATCCATCCCTTTGCCCCCCTCTCCCAAACCCAAGGTTATCAAGAATTGTTCCAACAATTAGCAGCCTGGTTAAGCGAAATAACTGGCTTTGCTGCAACCTCCTTACAACCAAATGCAGGTTCCCAAGGAGAATATGCCGGATTGCAAGTCATTCGCCAATATCATCAACAAAGGGGAGAAGGACATCGCCAGATTTGCTTAATTCCTGAATCTGCCCATGGTACAAACCCTGCAAGTGCAGTCATGTGTGGGTTGAAGGTGGTGGCAGTTAAATGTGATAGTGAAGGAAATATTGCGATCGCCGATTTACAAGCCAAAGCAGAAAAGCATCAAGCTAACCTCGCTGCATTAATGATTACCTATCCTTCTACCCATGGTGTTTTTGAAGCAGGAATTAAAGAAATTTGCGCCATTGTTCACAACTATGGGGGGCAGGTTTATTTAGATGGGGCTAATATGAATGCCCAAGTAGGGTTATGTCGCCCAGGAGATATGGGGGCTGATGTTTGTCACCTCAACTTACATAAAACTTTCTGCATTCCCCACGGTGGAGGTGGCCCAGGTATGGGACCGATTGGGGTTGCAAGTCATTTAGTTCCCTTTTTACCAGGTCACTGCGTAGTTAATATAACCGATGATCAAGAAGCATTAGGAGCTATTTCCGCCGCACCCTGGGGGAGTGCCAGTATCTTACCCATTTCCTGGATGTATATTGCCATGATGGGGGCAGAAGGGTTAACAGAAGCCACAAAAATAGCCATATTAAACGCCAATTATATGGCTCGTCGCCTTGATGAACATTACCCAGTGTTATTTAAAGGAGAATCTGGTTTAGTGGCCCATGAATGTATTGTGGATTTACGACCAGTGAAAAAGCAGGCGGGAATTCAGGTTGATGATGTGGCTAAGCGGTTAATGGATTATGGTTTCCATGCCCCGACAGTTTCTTGGCCTGTAACGGGAACAATGATGATTGAACCAACGGAAAGCGAAAGTTTGCCAGAATTAGATCGTTTCTGTGAAGCGGCGATCGCCATTCGCCAAGAAATAGCCGCTATTGAAGCAGGCAAAGCAGATCCTGAAGATAATCTGCTTAAAAATGCCCCCCATACCGCAGAAGTATTATTAACCGGAGAATGGCAACATCCCTATTCCCGCGAAGAAGCAGCCTATCCTGCTTCCTGGCTGAGAGAACATAAATTTTGGCCCAGTGTGAGTCGGATTGATAATGCCTTCGGCGATCGCAATTTAGTGTGTTCCTGTGCAGGAATGGAGGCTTATACTGCTTCCTAAAGTTGGTTAAACGGCAATTAGGAGCTAGGGAGCTGGGGAACTGGGGAGCTAGACTGATCATTGGCTTGCCGTTGCCGTTAGGCATCATTGATTATTGACTTGCTTAACTGCGATCGCTAACTTAACTCCCTCAACTTGCCTGATACGATCCATCACTGCCACAACATCACCGTGATAAGCTTTCTCATCAGCATTAACTAATACCAAAGATTCAACTCCTGGCTCTACTAACTTACTTAATTCTGTCTGAATTTGTTCTAGGTTAACTGGCTGACGATTAATAGCAACAGTTCTTTCTTTAGTGACAGTAACATCAATTGTCTTAGTCTGTTGAGTTTGAGCCGTTCCTGCTTCTGGTAAATTAACTGGCAGTACCTCAGAACGAGTTAAATAAAGAGTAGAAAGAATCACGAAAGCAAGAATCACAAAAATAACATCAATAGCAGGCAAGATGTTAATTGAGAAGGGTTGTTCTGGCTCTTCTGGTAGTTGCATAGCTGTTGGGAGTTGGGGAGTTGGGGAAAAAAGTAATATCTGATATTAAATCCGGTTTGTGAAGTACCTTGATAAAATTGACGAATCAAAGTTTGGCGAGGCCCCTACTCTCTGCCCTAACAGATTATAATAGTTAATCACCGCAATACTAACCGACTTACCGGAAATACTCATTTACCCGCCGATCGCAATTTTTTAACATCATGGTCCAAACACCTATTTCTCCTCCCAAAAAGCTTTCCAAATTAGAAGGTATAAAAGAGCGCAGTAACTATTTGCGCGAACCCCTAGCTACAGAAATTGGTGAAGATACGACTCACTTTTCTGGCGATGCAGTACAAATCCTAAAATTCCACGGTTCCTACCAACAAGATAACCGGGATAATCGGATTAAGGGGCAAGAAAAAGACTACCAAATGATGTTGCGTACCCGTAACCCCGGAGGGTATATTGCACCTCAGCTATATCTTACCCTAGAAAAGCTTTCTGAAGAGTTGGGGAACCAAACTTTGAGAGTTACTACTCGTCAAGGATTTCAAATTCATGGGGTTCTCAAAAAAGACCTCAAAACTGTTATTTCCTCAATTGTCCAAAATATGGGTTCAACTTTGGGGGCTTGCGGAGATGTTAGCCGTAATGTTATGGCTCCCCCTGCACCTTTTAGGAATAAAGCAGAGTATCAATATGCTTGGGAATACGCTGACAAAATCGCTGATTTGCTTACTCCCCAAACTGAAGCTTATTACGAAATTTGGTTAGATGGAGAAAAAGCCCTCAGCGCTGAAGTTGCCCCAGAAGTTACTGCAGCAAGACAAAATGATCTCAATGGGACAAATTTTCCCGATGCGACCGAACCCATTTACGGCAAGCATTATATGCCCCGGAAATTTAAGTGCTGTGTTACCGTGCCGGGGGATAACTCCATTGATATTTATACCCATGATGTTGGGTTAATCGTAATCACCAACGAACAAGGGGAATTAGAGGGTTTCAATGTCCTTGCTGGGGGTGGTATGGGGCGCACCCATAACAAAGAAGAAACTTTTGCCCGTTTAGCAGATCCCCTAGGTTATGTTGCTAAAGATGACGTTTTCGCTCTCCTCAAAGCTATTGTCGCCACTCAAAGAGATTATGGCGATCGCATCCAACGTCGTCATGCAAGAATGAAGTATCTCCTCCAAGACTGGGGGGTAGAAAAGTTCCGCACCACCGTTGAAGGATTTTTTGGTAAAAAACTGGCTCCTTTTAAATCCTTGCCAGATTTTCAGTATGAAGATTTCCTAGGTTGGCAAGAACAAGGAGATGGCAAACTATTTTTAGGTATTTCCGTAGAAAATGGCCGAGTAAAAGATGAAGGTAACTTCCAGCTTAAAACTGCCCTGAAAAAGATTATTGAGCAGTATGAGTTACCCATGCGTTTAACGGCTAACCATAACATCATTTTGTACGAAATCGAACCAGCTTGCCAAGAAAATATTCAACAGATCCTGCAACAACATGGTGTGGTTTCCCCAGACAAAATTGATCCCTTAGTGCGTTACTCTATGGCTTGCCCCGCCTTACCAACCTGTGGTTTAGCGATTACAGAGTCTGAACGCGCCCTGCCAAGTATTATCCAACGCATCCGTACCCTACTCAACAAACTAGGTATGGAAAAAGAACATTTTGTCATCCGCATGACAGGATGTCCTAATGGTTGCGCCCGCCCTTATATGGCAGAATTAGGCTTTGTGGGTAGCGCCCCAGAAACCTATCAAATTTGGTTAGGAGGAACCCCTAACCAAACTAAGTTAGCTAGACCATTTGTTGATAAGTTATCTATAGAGAAGCTAGAAGCCTTCTTAGAGCCACTTTTTGTCTATTTTAAGCAATTCCGCAAACTAGAAGAAAGTTTCGGTGAGTTTTGCAATCGCGTCGGCTTTGATGCTTTACGAGAGTTTTCTGCAACCTATGATTTGGGTAGTTATCAACCTCCTAAAGCAAGTAAGAAACGCCATCGCATCGGTGTGCCAGAGTCAATGTACGACAAGCTGAAAGCAACTTCGGTAGCCCAAGGTAAACCCATGAGTCAGATTGTTACTGAAGCATTGGAAGCTTATTTATAACTTTTGGTTACTTGGTTTTTAGTTTATTGCTCTATTACTCAAAAAAGGCGGCCAACTGGCCGCTTTTTACTTAGAATCTTAATTTTATTCCTTTTTTGGTGTAGCTTGAAGTTTTAAAATTGTTTTATGTAAAGAAATGTAAATTTATTTTTGTTTGATTCTTGGCATTTTTCCCTTGACAAGGTAAAATTATCTTAGATAATGGAAATATATGCGATTTTTTAAACTAAAGCTTATATTTCCCATTGTAAAATAATACCATTAAAGAAAAATAGAGTCAACCGATAGATAATCAAACTTCTTTGGCTATTAGCCCAGAATTGATTCGATGAAAGATATTCGGCTCATACCGAGGCAATATCTAAATCTAAGCAATATTTTGCCATCCCCCAACAAATATCAACTCCATACCGCAAATCAATAACAACCAGCATCGTCAAGCATTAAAAAAAAGGCAGCCAGTTGGCCGCCTTTTAACTTATAAACCTTAATTTTACTCTGAGGGATTAGAATGTGAAAGTTGTACGCAGAACACCAACGTAAACGGTGTCGTTAGCATCGTTATGCTCAGGGTTGAAGATGACCATCAATCCAGGAGTGATGAGAACATTCTTGCTGACTCTGTACTTGTACAATGCTTCTAAGAGGTAAGAAGTATCAGGATCTTCTGTAACACCATCACCACCAGTTAACTTAGGAGGCATACCGAACATAATTCCTAATACGTTACCTTCACCACCTAAATCTTTGAAAGCAACGCGGGTAGTCCAGTTCCAAATATCAGCACTATTACCAGTAATTTCGTCCTCTCCATCTACGTAACCAACCCAACCACCAACACTTATAGCATCAGTAAGGGCAAAGTCACCTTGGATACCAAAGCGGTTAGCAGATGTTGCATTTGAATCAAATGGTCTTCTAGCGTTCTCACTACCTGTACTACCAGAAAGGTTAATATCATTGTCTCCCGTCCCGACAGGGATACCTGAATAGTAACCACGACCGTAGGTAGCAGATAAAGCTAACTTATCTTCCAGAAGACTCAAGTTAAGCTGAGCTAAAGCAGTATAACTTCCGTCGAACAAAATACCTTCTTCATCAGCAGGGTTTTCGCATCAGGAACACCATAAGCTAGTTGTAGATTGAGGTTATCGCTAAACTCATAGGTTAGTCCTGCACCTGCATCAACTGGAAAGCGGTGTACCGCAGGGTTACGACGATTGAAACGAGATAATGCACCAGTACCACTGCTAGCAAATAGAGGGTTAGTTTCCTCAAGTAGATCGTTTTCGCTAACTACTGGAGCAATGATAAAGCTGAGTTTGTCACCTAAAGGAGCTTGATAGTACAACCTGTTGATACCAATATTATTATTTCCACTATCAGATTCATAACCCAAACGGGACATTTCTGTACCAGTCCTGTCGTCCATACCAACCATATTACCAGCTTGTAAGCGAGTCCTTAAGCGATCTCTGCCAGTGAAGCTAGTATCTAATGTTAAGCGGACGCGATCACTGAAGGCAATATTGTCATCAACTTCATCTGTAGAATCAGCTTTGTTGTCACCAAAAGCACTATCTAAACTAAAGATAACTTCACCCTTCAACTTAGTAGTAGTGGAGAATTGATTATCTTCAACAAAAGCAACGCGCCCTTCTAAATCATCTACCCTTGCACCCAAGACAGCTAATTCTGCTTCAAACTCTTGAACTAGGCGGCGTAGAGTAACTAAGTCTTCACCATCTACACTGCCGATATTTTCTTCAACCCACTCCATACAACGGCTAACCGCTGCGGCGAACTCATAGCGGGTGATGTTACGCTGCCCTTTGAAGGTTCCGTCAGGATAGCCGACAATACAACCGTACTTGTCCACCATCTTTTGTACAGCACTAAACCAGAAAGGATCGATGTCTGATAGCTGGTTAACGCTAGTAACCTGATCTAATGATGTTTCGTCACCGTTGTAGTCATTGATTTGTTGCAACATCTCATCTGTAGATAGAGATGCGTCTGCAACTTCTTGAGAAGTGCTTGCTTCGCTAGTAACTGCTTCAATAGCAGAAGTTTCAGCAGCAAAAGAACTATTTGTAACTAACAAGGAAGCGCCCAGTACTGCGGGAGCAACTTTGCAAACTTGCCAGAGCAATTTTGACATAATTTCTTAGCCTCAACACCTACAAAATATAAGGAATTTTTTAACTATCTAGCGATGTACTATGATAACCACATCTTACGGAAGATAGAGTAAACAATAGGTTAAGGAATCAGTTATTTTCACTCCCACCCTTGGCTGTTTGAAAATAAGTTATATGTAATAAGATATCTTGACTTTTAAGTAATTTTGTGCAGCAAAAATACCATGTCATAGTCACTTTCACTGATCATTGATCATTGATAACTGATCATTGACAACTAACAACTGATTCCCGCATCACATCCACTGGCACTGGTTGCTGTAACCAAATTTCTAAAGCTGCTGCACCTTGTTGAATAAGCATTTCTAAGCCACTAATAGCGATTGCACCTTGATTTTGAGACTGTTGGAGAAATTTAGTTGGGTTAGGAGTATAAATTAAGTCGTAGGCGATCGCCTCAGAAGATAATTTCTTGATTACCTCCGCTTCCACAGGAGAATGATCAACTTGGGGAGACATTCCCACCGGGGTACTATTAATTAATAGTTGGGTTTGAGAAATTAACCCTGGTAATTCTGTCAGATTATGAACTTTTACTACGTCTTGGAGAGGAGTATTTTGCCAACTTTGTTGGAATTGCTTTAATTTATCTTCGTTGCGCCCAACCACAGCAATTTCCGGGCAGCCTAGTTGCCAGCAACCTACTACCACAGCCCTAGCTGCCCCACCATTTCCTAAAACAATTGGGGTGATTTGACTCCAATCTTTTTGTAAATCCTGCAAGGGGGCCATGAATCCTTTAACATCGGTATTCGTGCCACTCCAACCCTCCTGATCACGCCAAACAGTGTTAACAGCACCAATCATTTTTGCTTCGGGGGAGATGTGATTGAGTAAAGGTAAGATTGCTTGTTTGTGAGGAATGGTAATATTAAACCCCACTAAACCTATCGCTTCAAAACCAGCGATCGCTTTGCTTAAATCCTCTCGTTTGACGGGTATTGGTAAGTAAACATAATCTACTCCTAATTGTGCGATCGCAGCGTTGTGCATAACAGGAGACAAAGAATGTTCTACCGGTTGCCCGATGACACCAAGAAGTTTAGTCTTACCGTTGATCATTAAAGATAGATGAGAAGTAGCGTTGCCCAGAAACTATCGTACCCGAATACCTAACCCTAACAAATAAGTCTTACCACTCAACAACAATTTAGCTTCACTTAGCAACTTTTCTCTAGCAAAAGTTTATTCATCCTCACCCTAATTTAATTGTCATAGCTATTCACCCTCGTTTCAGAAATAAAAGGGACAAATGAATTAAGATACATTTGCTAATGTAGTGAGGGGTCTAACCCCTCATCGAGAAAAAGTTTTTGCTTTTTTTTGGTCAAGCTACCCAATTAAAGCTGAATTAACTAGAGGGGAAAACATTCTGTGTCTAATCAATCTACTTTACAACATCCAAGCTATATGGAGATTCCCAGTGGCCAGAACATGAGTACTAATGCCCCTTTCTCAAAGCTAAAGAAAAACAAACAGCAAGTATTTAACCAAAATGCTTTGAATAAGGGTGTGAATCTAACCATGATGATAACCGAAGAAATCAAGCTTGATCTGGGGAAACTCAAATGTTTTGAAATAGTAGAAAATCAGTTTGCCCATTTAGGCTTAACTTGCTGCAATGGAATCGCCATCCAAACCTCCAACCCCGCCTTCCCACCTGGGCAAGGAGAAATTTCTTTAATTAAACGAACCATTAACTATTGCCTAGAGTTGAAATTTGAGCAACCCATTAGCTCGTTTAACTGTCATGTAACTAGTTCTCGCAAAACTATCCTTTCCGGCTACGATAGCAAAGGACAATTGCTCATACGCTCAGAAATTCCCCAATCTAACTTAGCTGGTTCTGGTTCTCAAATTTCTGCCAATGCTCCTCTAGGAATGAAAGCTAGCAATATTTCTCGAATTACCATTGATGCTTTTGACGGTCAATTAACTGTCACAGACTTGAGTTATGGTTTCTAAAGTGCGAAAATTATTTTATATTTTCAACAGACACCGAACTGTGTAGTTCTCAATTGAATTATCATTAAGTACCGCAATTACTTCAGGAAACCTTCGTGACACAGCAGTCGTTCTGGTGGAAGCAACTTAATAAATTTGTTGATCACCCCATTCCCAAATTGCAGCCAGGTAAACAGCCTAAAAGAGAAGAGCGAATCTTCTTATCATTTTTTCTCAATCAATTTCAGGGAGGAAGTGGTTGGTTATTACTTTTGTTCGCTATTGTAGCAATGCTATTCTGGAACTGGAAGCTGCTCTTAGCTACCAGCACTGGGGTAGGGGCAATGGTTGGTATTTATCTGTTCCAAGGACGAGACTGGCAAACCTACTGGTTAAAATTGAGACAGTTTTTCAGTGGTACGAATCGTCAGTTAACCCTAGCTGTTACTAGTGGAGGCATGACAGCATTATGTACCTATATGGCTGCTTCTATTTGGGTTGATGCCCAAAACCATTGGTTAGCCACAGGAGCAATTATTCAAGGTTTAGGTATCCTTCTCACTCTCGTGCTTTTAGTTTGGCAAATCATCACTCGTTACGAAGACAAAGAAGAAAGCCGCTACGACAGAATTTTGACTAATTTAACCCAACCTGATTCTCTCCAACGCTTAATCGCTGTACGCAAGCTAACTCGTTTAGCAAAAAATCCTCGATTTCAACAAGTTTACGGACTTCAAGTTGCTGAATATTTTCGCCTCATGCTCACCAAAGAAAGCGAAGAAGTTATTCGCGAAGCTATTCTAGATGCTTTACAGGTTTGGGACAATAAGCAAATACCAGAAAAAAGCTGTCCCCCCCTACAAATGCCCATTAACCTAAAACGTACTACAACCAGAGTTCATAGGCGAGTCTAGGTACTCCCGGCTCCCTACTCTCTCCCTTCACAAACAACCTGTGCTGCCAAATAAGATTTGATATCACCTCCTCCCCTGTCCAGAAGGATTAGGCCAAGAAATTCTTTCTTGTGTTGCTAGCAAATTAGAAACTGCCGCTGCACCATAGAGATTAAGGTGGCTAGGATCTGCGAAATAACTATTTTGATTTAACCAAATTTTCCCCAGATCAACAAAAGTAAAGCCTAATTGATTGGATTTTTGTTGCATTACCTGGACAAACTGCTGTTCAGCATTTTGCCTGGTGGAATCGAGATAGGTTTGGGTCAAAGGTAAATTAACAAAGACCAAGGGTATTCCTGCTTGTCTGGTATAAGCAACCAAACGACTTAGTGCTTCTACTTGCTGCCCTCCCAGGCTAAAGTTTTGGTAATCCCCATCATAAAGACCTGCAACCCTTGGATATTGTTGAAAATAGGTATTAGGGTCAAAGCGAAAAGATATCGGTAGAAAACCATTAGGATCAATAGCGTTAACATCTATAGCAGCAATAGCAGCTTCAGTAGACCAAGGTAAAAATTGAGCCAAATCAACTTGAGACAACCAACGGAGAAACTTTGGTTGTGAAGAGACATTATCAAATTCTTTACAAACATTCCCTTTACCCGACGGTCTTTGCGGCAATTGAGGAAGATTGCCAGCCAGGACGTTGCGATATCCTGCTGAAGAAATAATGCCATTATAAGTCCGGTCTACTCTACCATCATTGAAAGCTCTTACTCCATCAGCCCAAATGATTAGCCGGGGTTTTTGGTCAGTAGCCAGGATGTTTTGGATGATTAAATCTACAACTTGGGCCGTTGCTCCATTAACCCCTAAATTAAATACCTGTAGTTTTCCTTGTCCATTCCTCATTAAGGCAGATTCAAGTTGTCTAGGGTTTACTCCTTGTACTGCGCGGGAACTTCCTACCACCAAAACATCTGGGGTTCCCATAGCAGCAACATAGGAAAGGTAAAGTAAGAGTTGTTTATCAAGAAACTGGCTGTTAAAACTGGCAAAAGGTATCTGAGTGGGGGCCGCTAATGCCTTTTGTTGAGCTACTGCAAGATTTTTTTGATATTCAAGAACTTTTTTTTGAGCAAAAGTTTTTTCTGGACTGGAAATTGGAATTGTTTGCATCCCTTCGATGGCTTGTATCCAGTTTAAAGCCACCGTGTTCCAATCTTGAGCTGATTGAGCCGACTGAGCGAGGGTAGCTGCCCTAAAAGCCGTTTCGAGAGCCTGAGCCAATGAGCTACCTGGAACACAATTGGTTGCGGCTTTAGCTTGTTTAGAACGGGAAAAGACTTCTGAGGGGGAAATTTTGATGGGCGAACAGCCTGCTGTTGCGCTCAAAAGTATCAATAGGGTTAGTTTGAATATTACCCTCCCTTTAGCAAGGGAGCTATTGATGTTGAATTTGCTTTGAGAAAAAAGCCAGAATCGAGGCATAGCAGTTTGTTCAGAGTTGGTGACAAGGTTATGACTCTCTGGTTAAGCTCTAGGCTTAAGTATGAAAACTTAGTTTATAGCAGCCTTAAGAAGATGATTTTTAACCTTAAAACCAATTTAAACCAGAAAATCGCCTTTTTTTTACCTTAGAGCCTTCCATTTTCTAGAGAGTTTGTTAACTTAGTATGCAGTCCTTCTTTTGGAATTAGAACATATGTATTGATTAAAGAAATTATTCACCTCTGAATTTGGCAATATTAAGGGGATAACAGGAGGAAGTTTGTAATTTTTTGCGTATTATGCTGTCATTTTTGAATTAATTCATTAAAATGGCTGAGGATCTTTGAGTTAGTTCTCAGAGATAATTAGATTCAAAAGTTACAAACCTTGGCTGAGATTTAGTTCTTAACCTCAAGAACTAATGCTAATTCTGTCTATTACTCAACTTAGTTAGAGTTAGAAACCGAATAGCTAAATAGTTAATCTTCATTTCTGATCTGAAAATTAACTTTGAAGCTAATAAAAAGTTGGGAAATTAGACCCAAATTTTGTAAGAAAGGCTACAATCGGAAAAGTCTTCTTTAGAACTTTTTAGAAGACTAGCATTTGGTAGAATAAAGCATTTCTACCTAAAGTTAAGTCTTGAGGAAAACCTTCTCAATTTCTTATATACCTAACGGTTGAAGAATATTTTGAAGGACTACCCAATTTAGACATAACAACTGACCAATTTTGAGTTCACAAAAACTAATCTTCTGGTCTTGAACTGAAGGAGCAAGAGGAAATAAGGCATGACGCAGGCCAGCGAAGTACTCGCAACTATCACCCAGCCTCATAGTGAGTTGGAACTATTAATCGACGAAGATGCAAACTCAACCCCCCCAGGTCGAGAAGACCTGAATGGGTCATCTGGAGAGGAAAGCAATGGCAAAGTCGCCAAGATGACTACCCCTCGCCGTCGTGAACAAACAAAAAAGAAACCATTCACCGAAGATTCTATTCGTATTTATCTTCAAGAAATTGGTCGTATTAGACTGTTGCGGGCCGATGAGGAAATCGAACTCGCCAGGAAAATCGCCGATTTATTGGAACTAGAGCGCATTCGAGAGCAACTCATCGATCAATTAGATCGTGAACCTAATGATCGCGAATGGGCAGAACAAGTCAATATGGAGTTGCCCAAATTCCGTCGCCGCCTCTTTATGGGTCGGCGTGCCAAAGATAAAATGGTTCAATCCAATTTGCGCCTAGTGGTATCCATTGCCAAGAAGTATATGAATCGTGGTCTATCTTTCCAAGACTTGATTCAGGAAGGCTCTTTGGGCTTAATTCGGGCAGCGGAAAAGTTTGATCATGAAAAAGGTTATAAATTTTCAACCTATGCAACTTGGTGGATTAGACAGGCAATAACCAGAGCGATCGCCGATCAATCTCGTACTATTCGTCTACCAGTTCACCTTTATGAAACTATTTCTCGGATTAAGAAGACTACCAAGATTCTTTCTCAAGAAATGGGACGCAAACCTACTGAAGAAGAAATCGCAACTCGCATGGAAATGACCATCGAGAAGTTACGATTTATTGCTAAGTCTGCTCAGTTACCTATATCTTTGGAAACGCCTATTGGTAAAGAAGAAGATTCCCGCTTAGGGGACTTTATTGAAGCTGATGGGGAAACTCCAGAAGACCAAGTTTCTAAGAATTTGCTCCGGGAAGATTTAGAAAATGTTCTCGAGACCCTTAGCCCTCGCGAACGTGATGTATTGCGTTTACGTTATGGCTTGGATGATGGCAGAATGAAAACCTTAGAGGAAATTGGTCAAATCTTTAATGTTACCCGTGAACGCATTCGCCAAATTGAAGCGAAAGCTTTGCGGAAGTTGCGTCATCCTAACCGCAACAGCATTCTTAAAGAGTATATTCGGTAACCAATAGTAGACAGTAGGTAATTGGTAAGAAGCTATCTCACTATTTGGGGGGCAATTGCCTACTACTACATTTTTCTTACTTAGATTAATGAAGATAAATAACTTAATGGGAAAAGGGAAACACAATATTTTCCTTTTCCATTTACATCTAATAGGTAATAATTCAAAAGCAAGAAAGCTGAGTTCATAGAGAAAACTCAGCTTTTAAGATCAAAGATTGATAGAGGAATCTTACAGCAATCCTAGAAAATGAAGTACTCCTTGACCGGAGAGTAACTCAACAGCTAAAGCTGATACAAAACCAATCATTGCTAAACGGCCGTTCCAGTTTTCTGCACCGGGTGTAAAACCAAATTCAAATTCGTTACGCTTCTCTTGCACAATCTTATCTTCCATGATTTATTCTCCTTACAGTTGCTGACAGCAAAGGTGTATGTAAAATAATGTAACGAAGTTTTTTTGAAGTTGCAACAATTCTTAGTATTAAAAAAATAAACTCTGTCTTGGGGTGAAGATCATTTATCATTTGTCATTAAACATTTATCATTAGTAATACTATTTCTTTGAGGAATTATTTTGGGACTCAAGACAATTATTGTGGCTATAGATAGTTCAGAAAGGTCAAGGCATGAAGTTGTAGCAGCCCTCAAAGCTTTCTATATCCAACCAATAACTAAAATAATTTTCTCCCACGTCTCTCCTACATTAAATCTTGCTGATGAAGATGCTTATAAACCTCATCAGCCTCAAGAAGAAACCCATCGTCGGTTAGAAGGAGAAGTTAAGTCCTATCAAGATCAGTTAGGGGGTAAGTGCGAGTTAGAAATAGTGAGTGGCGATCCAGCAGAAGAGATTGTTCGTCTGGCTAATATTTATGATGCTGACTTGATTGTAATTGGTAATCGCGGTTTGAAGGGTTTTAAGCGAGTTATAAAAGGCTCTGTGAGCAGTCAAGTTGTATCTGATGGCCCTTGCTCGGTTTTGGTGGTTAAGGCTGGTTAGCAAGCGACTCATTCATTGGCATAAGCATTATCCTAGGAATAAGTAAAAAGCAAAAAGCTCTTACTAATCAAGATGATTCTCAATTGGGAACGAGAACTTTGGCACGATCGCCTGAAGAATACTAAAAAATTGCCCCCTATTGAATCAGATCAAGCTTCACCGCTTCGGAAATTCCCTTGTCTGTCATGATGCTAACTCCGCATTAGAGTGTTTTTGCAAAGTTATTTATTTGATTTACTTTCTAAAACAAAAAAGTAATGATATGGGTGTAAAGCATCTTGGTGTTCTCTGATAATATTCAAACCAGCATTAGTGATCGAGTTGGTAATGCGCTTTTTCGGGTATCCTTTTAAACCAATTTCCCAGCAATGTTCATCAGGAGTTACTGGTTTTTCGCTCCAAAATTTGGGGATTTGTAGGAGCAAACTGCGAGGTCTTTTATTAAAAGAAAAGTGAAGTTGTAAAGAAAGGTATTCAGTATTATAAGGTAAGGAAATAACCACAAATTTTTTAGTGGATTGAGCAATTTTCTCTAAAGCAACCTCAAACTTATCATAAGAAATATGTTCTAGAACCTGAAAGATGACTATGGCATCAAAAGTCTGTTGAGGAATTTGGAAATCGCTAGTCAAGTCGAGAATTAAGTCTGGTTTTAAGCTCGCATCAAAATCTGCTGTGGTGACGTTATATCCATATCTGGCTAATATTTCTGAAAACAAAGAGTTATATGTGCCAATTTCCAGTATATCTTTAACTTGGCGACCAAGAGAACGAATAATTCTAGCTTGATTATAATAGCTAATTAGTCTATTTTTGCTTAAATATTCTTGTGCTGTAGTCATTAATAACCTCGAAATTTCCTCTACTTACTTAGCTTTTTAATAACTTCTTCAGCTTACTTTGTTGTTTAGGTATCAAAACAATCGCCAATATTTTTAGAGCAACAACTGAAATTAGTTTACTTCGCTGCTTGATCAACCAAAAATTAGATTGCCAAGCTTTAAACAAAAATTTAAAAGCTTGTATACCTTTAACCCTAGACATTTCTCCTTCTAGAACTCTAAAAAGTAAATATTGATAAAAGTTACTAATACTTTGTCTTTTAAGATACCCAAAAGAACTAGGAGCATTACAAAACATTTTCTCAATAACTTCTAATCCTTGCTTTTCCATTTTCACTAAATTACTAGAAGCGGAATTGCTTCCCATCCGATATAAAATATGAGTGCAAGGTAACACCACAAAATTGTATTTAGCTGCCAGACGAGTCCATAATTCCCAATCTTCGCCATAAGCTAAACATTCATCAAAGTTACCAACTTCCTGCAAAGCTGCTTTTTTAATTAAGGGATTAGAACCGTTTTCTACAAAATTATGCACCAATATCTCCTGATAAACATTGCCATTTAAGGTTTTATGCTCACCTGGATGTAAAAAACTACCGGATTCATCAATATAATCAGTCCAACTATAAGCTACTGCTGCTTGAGGGTTGTTTTTTAATGCTTCTAGTTGTTCTTTTAGTTTATTAGGTTGCCAAAGATCATCTGCATCTAAAAAAGCAATATATTCACCTTTAGCTAAAGAGATTCCTAGATTGCGGCTAGCACTAACCCCACGATTTTGTTGGGACAATACTTTGATTCTCTTATCGGCAATTGTAGCTATCTTATCTAAAGTTGAATCATTAGAACCGTCATCAATAACTAATATTTCAAAATCAGACCAAGTTTGTTGTAAAACAGAATTAATAGTTAATTGAATTGTTTTTTCAGCATTGTAAGCCGGAATAATCACAGAGATAGTAGGCATAAGCTTAATACGGTTCTAAACATAAATAACCCATCAAGGCATCAATATTAGATAGCTTACCTGCCTTATTCAAAATTGTCTGAGCTTGTCGAGGAGGCAAAAGAGTCATAATTATAATCTTCCCTAAAACTTTAGCTAATACTCTAGCCCTTAAAAAAGAAGGGTCATACTTGAGAGTTTGCCAAAGAAATCTTGATGCTATAATACCTTTACTCCTTTGGGAGTCCCCTTGTAGAGTTCTGTGAACTAATCCTTTATAACGATTAGCAAAAATGTCTCTTCTCAACCTTCGTACCGACTCAGGGGCTTCAGCAAGAGAACGTTTAATTACTCTTAAACTAGCTACTTCCATTCTTTCTACATTAGAAGACCAAGAACCAGGAGAAACTCGATAAAATATTTGTGGACATTCTACACAAACAAAATGATATTTAGCAGCTAATCTTAACCACATATCCCAATCTTGAGCAGCCGGAAGAGTTTCATCAAAACCACCAGCTTCAGCGAAAGCTTCCCTAAATATTAAAGGATTAGAACCACTTTCAATAAAGTCAATTAATAATAGTTTCGCAAAGACATCACCGTTAGCTGTTTTATAACTACCTCTGCGTATTAACGTTCCCTTTTCATCAACCCAATTTGTCCAACTATAAGCAACTTTTGCCGAAGCTGAATCTTTTATTGCTTGTAATTGTTTTTCTAGTTTATCTGAACTCCACTGGTCATCCGCATCTAAAAAAGAAATATATTGCCCACAAGCATGAGAAAAACCACGATTACGGGTTGGATTAGGGCCAGAATTGGGATAGGTGAAAATTTGTATACGTTCATCCTTAATACCTTGAACTAAATCAAGAGTAGAGTCAGTCGAACCATCATTAACAATAATTAGTTCCCAATGGGAATAAGTCTGGTTTAAAACTGATTCGATGGTTGATTGAATCGTTTGTTCGGCATTATAGGATGGAATAATGACTGATATTAATTGCATTAATTCAAGCTCCCTGAAATATCAAACTTAGGGAAAACGTACAAAAGAAATAATTAAACTTTAGATGGTTTTCTGAGCAGTCTTGGCAAAGGATAAAAGACACTCAAAAAACTTCCCCAGAAAAATTCTTTTTGAAAAGCGGGAACCAATTCTGTTTGCAAATTCCCTTTATACTTAAGAAAGTAGATAAGAAGACGACGCAAATTGCCTAAGCAAGTTCGCACAAAAATGAAAGGTTTTTGCCAAGTGCTAGCATTGATAATTCGCAAAGAAAAAGTTGCTAAACCTGTACCGCGAGCTAAATTGAGTAAGTAACTTCTTTCCAAACGTTGGCGAGGTATTTGGTGATCAATTTGCATCTCAGGGTTGTACCAAATTTGCCAACCTGATTTGTGCATATATAGTAGCAACTCATAATCTTCCCCTGCTACCAAAGTATTCCCAACTCTACCAATTAAACTTAAACGATTGGGTACGCTTTCAATCCATGCCTGTTTACGAATTACCAAACCTGCCCCAGGGGGAAGTCTTAGTTTATCTGGTTCAAATAAATAAGCCTTATAACCTAATTCCCTAATCGCTAAAAATTGTTGTATTTGTTCAAAATTTTGGGGAGGTTCTACTTCAAAGTCACCATGAATTTGACCACTACAAGCCCCAGCTTGAGGATGGTTTTCTCCGAATATAAAAGCTGCTTGAATCCAATTAGGAGTAGGTAAATTATCATCATCAAGAAAACCGACATATTTACCTTTAGCTGCTTCAACAGCTTTTTGCCTAGCAAAAGCAAGACCTTGTTGCGACTCAAAACAGTATCTTAAAGGAATAGAATTAGCCCAATTTTCTTGATACTCCTTAACCACTTCAGCCGTGGAATCGCTGCTATTATTGTCAACAACCAGAATTTCCCAATTCAGTTGTTCTATTCCGGTTTGCAACTTAAGTTTGTCTAATACTTGAGGTAGACGAGTTGCCCCGTTGTAGGTAGGAATTGCTACAGTAAAATCAACGGACATAATTGTTAATTTGCTTGGTAGATGGTGATATCCTAACTAGGAACCACTTCTGGTTTCACCACCTTAACAGACTCATCCTCTTGCTTGCCAAATGTTAAGCTGTTTTCTGTACAGTCGATGATTACTGTATCCCCTTCTACAAAGGTGTTTTCCAATATTTTTGTGGCAATAGGATTTTCTAATTCTTTTTGAATCGCCCTTTTTAAAGGACGGGCCCCATAAACCGGATCATAGCCAACATTAACAATATAATCTTGAGCCGCATCAGAAAGTTCTAAGGTTAGTTTTTGATCAGCTAGAAGTTTCTCAATCCGTTTGAGTTGAATAGTAACAATTTGCCGCAACTCTTTTTTATTAAGGGAATGGAAGATAATTAGATCATCTACTCGATTAATAAATTCTGGGCGAAAGTGTCCTCGCAAGGCTTCAGTAACTTTTTTGTGAATCTGTTCATAATCAGATGCTTTACCTGTTACT
Organism: uncultured cyanobacterium; assembly: GCA_963793425.1. Lineage (GTDB taxonomy): Bacteria > Cyanobacteriota > Cyanobacteriia > Cyanobacteriales > CAWCAG01 > CAWCAG01. The sequence continues at coordinate 238,649 of CAWCAG010000009.1, forward strand.
TTGAGGATATGTTCGCTACCAATATTACTAGTCATCACAATAATGGTATTGCGAAAATCAACGGTTCTACCTTGGGAATCTGTTACCCTGCCGTCGTCAAGGACTTGCAACAAAATGTTAAAAACATCAGCATGAGCCTTTTCTACCTCATCCAATAGCAACACTGAGTAAGGGCGACGACGGATTGCTTCGGTTAACTGCCCTCCTTCTTCATAACCAACATACCCTGGAGGCGCACCAACCAATCGGGAGACAGCGTGTTTCTCCATATACTCAGACATATCAATGCGTACTAAAGCTTCGTCGCTATCAAAGAGAAATTGGGCTAAGGTTCTGGCTAATTCCGTCTTTCCTACCCCTGTAGGTCCCATGAACAGGAAAGAACCAATGGGACGAGAGGGGTCTTTCATTCCCGCCCTAGCGCGGCGTATAGCGGCTGCTACCGCAGATACAGCTTCTTGTTGCCCAATTACTCTTTGGTGCAAATGGCCTTCTAATTGTAATAATTTTTGCCTTTCTGATTCTAAAAGACGATTAACAGGAATCCCTGTCCACCGGGCCACAATTTCAGCAATATCCCCTTCTGTCACCTCTTCCCGCAACAAAGCTGTACCTTGAGATTGAATATCTAAAAGTTTGCTTTCTTTCTCTTCTAAAACCCTTTGTATGCCTTCTAAACGCCCGTACTTTAATTGGGCAGCCTTGTTAAGGTCGTAAGCCCTTTCTGCTTGTTCTACTTGTAAGCGAAGCTGTTCTTCTTCTTCTTTAAGATTCTTAATCTCTTCGAGCATTTGCTTCTCTGATTGCCATTGGGAAGAAAGTTTTTCCTGCTTACCTTGCAACCCGTCAATTTCCTGTTCAATTTTCTCTAACCGATCTTTAGCTGAACTATAACCTGGGGAAGTTCCCCCTTGTTCTTTTTCCCCTTCCAAAGAGAGTTTTTCCATCTGTAATTGCATGATGCGGCGGTCAATTACTTCTAATTCTACGGGTTTAGAAGTAATCTCCATTTTTAACTTCGCCGCCGCTTCATCAACTAAATCAATGGCTTTGTCGGGTAAGAAGCGATCACTTATATAACGTTGAGAAAGAGTAGCAGCCGCAACTAAAGATGAATCGGTTATTTTCACCCCGTGGTGGACTTCGTAGCGCTCTTTCAATCCTCTTAAAATAGAGATTGTATCTTCAACCGTAGGTTGCTTGACCAAAACCTGTTGGAAGCGCCTTTCTAGGGCTGGATCTTTTTCAATATGCTTGCGATACTCATCTAAAGTAGTTGCCCCGATACACCGCAATTCTCCCCTAGCTAACATCGGTTTCAACAAATTTCCGGCATCCATTGAACCTTGGCTTGAACCTGTACCGACTACAGTATGAAGTTCATCAATAAAGAGAACAATTTGACCATCAGAATTAGTCACTTCTCGCAAAACTGTCCGTAACCGGGCTTCAAATTCTCCTCGGTATTTCGCCCCAGCAATGAGACTACCCATATCTAGGGTGATTAGCTGGCGATTCTTCAAAGATTCTGGGACATCACCATTAATAATTCTTTGTGCCAATCCTTCAGCGATCGCCGTTTTCCCAACTCCCGGCTCCCCAATCAAAACTGGATTATTCTTAGAACGTCGGGACAAAACCTGAACTACCCGGCGAATTTCTTCATCTCGCCCAATTACCGGGTCAAGTTTACCAGATTTAGCTTGTTCTGTTAAATCCCGGCCAAACTTTTCTAAAGCTTCGTATTTCTCCTCTTGGTCGGGTTCTGTAACCTTCTGAGAACCCCGTACTTCCTTGATTACCGTTTCTAAATCCTGGGGGTCTAAATTAAACTTCCGCAGTAAAGTACGCCCAACACGTTCATCTTCAGCAAAGCCCATCAGTAAATGTTCTACGGAAATAAACTTATCTTGCCAACTAACCCTAGAAGCCTCAGCTTTATCTAAAAGAACATCAAGGGCCTTACCTAAATAAAGCTGATCTACATTAGCAAACTGAGCCTGTCTTCCGGTAAATGCTTCTAACTGCTGATTTAACAGGGCTATGTCAATCTTAGCTTTCTGTAAAATTCCCTGGGACAAACCTTCTTCCTTCAGCAGGCTCAACATTAAATGTTCCACCTCTAACTGCTGATTTTGAAAGCGTCGGGCAATTTCTTGAGATTTAACAATCGCTTCCCAAGCTTGGTCGGTAAATTTGCTGTCGTCGGTGGGCTGCATTGGCTAAAGTTATTTCCCAGCAATATCTGTAGTGGTTATGGAAAACAGTATAGCAAGATGTTATGTTACGGTTCTTCACTTTGGGTTTTTGGCTATAGGCAATAAGGAACAGTGTGATAGGCGATCGCATAATGATGCTACACTCCCTTAAATTATCAAGATAGGTGAAGATAAAAAGAGTAAGGTAGTATTTCCATGACGCAAACTCCTGTTCTCACCAATCCTCTCCTAGATAAGTGTATTATTCATTATCAAACCAGTTTGGTCTAGAGAATTACCATCAATTCCTACTTCTGTAAATGCTGCTGTAAATATAAGGGTCGCGGGGGGACACCCTGAGACTCTAAAGCGCACCGAACTCGCGCCGCCGAAAGGCCCAAGGGAACGCGGAGCAAGAAACGGACGTGGAGGTAGGCAGCTATACTACAACTGTAGCAGCAACCTGTGAAACGTCAACCCAACTAGAACCCGTGCAACTGTCGTTGTTTGGGTAGATAGGGAATCCCCGTACCTTAGCGAATAGGTCGGGGAGGATGTCAAAGAGCTTGATCTGGCTTTGATTGGGGAGTAGAAGGAGGTTTTCTTTAACTCCTTTTGCGGTAATGAAAACTAAGGCTAAAATCAAAGGAAAGAACAAAATCTCTTTTTATGGCAGACTTAAGCGGTACTTGGCTCGGTACTTATTGGCAAAGGGGAGTTCCTACTCGTTTTGAATTAACTTTGGTACAAGGTGGCAATACTTTAAGGGGCAATATTTTGGATGATGGCCCCTTGGGAGAAGCTGCTGTGGTTGGTGAGGTGGTTGGTAGGCGGGTTGATTTCACGAAAAGCTATCTGAGCGGTTCTCGTTACTCCATTAGTTATACCGGTACTGTTTCTGAGGATGAAGATTCTCTGGGGGGACAGTGGCAGCTTGACTATTTATCTGGGTCTTGGGAGGCACATCGCAGCGGGGATAATTTGGTGGCGGATCTTGCTAGTCGTGTGGCGAAAAAAGAACCTGTTTCTCTGGGTTTTTGAAGGGTAGCTAATTGCTAGTGGCTAGTGGCTAGTGGCTAGTTGTTAAAGTCTAAGATTTCAGAGGATCTTTTATTAGTTGGAGTAGTCTAGGAGTATGTCACGACGTTCCACTTCTGAATAATCGCTCCTAAGCTGAATGCCGTATCATCTCCACCTCTGCATAGGTTTCAATCCACAAAGTTGCCCCGCCATCATGAGGCTTATCGAGATTGTAAATTATGCGGCAAGGCCCTTTAATATCTGCTTCATGAGCGTAAATATTTTTGTAATTACCTTGGTTGAGGCTGATTACTGGCTCAAATTCATTATTCTGTTTATTTTTGGTAATTACCTGCCTACTAACATAAATAGCTTTCACAGCAGAAGAGTAAGGTTTACCCCAACGAGGAGCGGGGCCTCTTTTGCCACGAGAAACTTTGGGTTTACCACGATATAAAGGAATCGTCCAAGCTTTACCGCTTTTGTAAGCTCCTTTGATGCGTTGTTGTTGGAGTAAGTAGAGTACACGCCTGGGAGTAACCCTTAACATTCGGGCTGCTTTTTTGGTATCGATGAGTTCCATAATCGAGTTATTAGAAAAAGAACTGTTCTTTATCAAAGATAAAAGAATCCCAGGACAAAAGTAAATAGTTTTTTTAATTAAAAGAAGGGAAAAAGATTTGTAAATAAGCAGAGAGCATAGCTTCGCCCCAAAAGCAAGCTAAAACTCCCCCTAAAGCAAGGAAAGGGCCAAATGGCATCGGTTGTTTTCTGCTGAGAATACCAAGGGCGATCGCTCCTCCTCCCACAAATGCCCCTAAACCACAGGCGATGAAACTAGATAGTAATAAGTATTTCCAACCTAGCCAAGCCCCAATAGTAGCGCTGAGTTTAGCATCTCCTGCCCCCATTGCTGTTTGACCAAAAATGATTGTACCAATCCAGGCGATCGCTTCAAAGAGCCACATACCTAAAACTGCCCCACCAATTCCTACCATAAGTTGGTTAGCAACTCCTGAGATTTCTGAGGTATTTTGCCAGCCTAATAAGGCCTGAAAAACCAAACCTAAAACTAACCCTGATTGGGTAAGAGAGTTAGGTAAGGTCATGGTATCTAAATCTATTAAGGATAAGGTTAGTAACCAGCCAACTAAGAACCAATAACCGACTGTTTCCAGGCTAAGACCAAATAAGCTAAATACCAAAAGGAAGATTAGACCTGTAAATGCTTCGACGATAGGATAACGAGGAGAAATCTGACTACGACAATGTTTACACTTACCTTTTAGCCACAACCACCCCAAAACCGGAATATTTTCTTTCTTCCCCAATCTATTTAAACAATGAGGACAACGAGAAGGAGGCCAAAGAATCGATAAACCAGCGGGTAAGCGATAAACAACTACATTAATAAAGCTACCAATAGCAGCGCCCAAGGCGAAAACGATTAAGTAAAGGGGAATTGTCATTTGCTAATGGCTAATGGCTAGTTGCTAGTTGTTTTCTCCCCAGTTCCCCAGCTCCCCAGTTCCCCAGCTCCCTACTCCCTACTTCCTTCTTCAATAATATTCCGACTCAAGCTGATTAAAAGGTACAAAAAACTCTTTGGGCAGTAAAGCTGGTTTGCGGTGAAAAATTAGGTGTCCTCGGTAGCTGTAACGATCTATCACTACACCGAGAGGTCGCTGAGTTAGGGTGGGATGGACTTCTAAATAAGTATTGTAAACCAGCCGAGCCGCCCGAATAATCATGGGGTCGATAAAAGCTGACAGATTGTTAGAGTCAGTTTGTTCTTCGAGTCTTTGCCCTGAGATATATACCACTGGTGTGTCCCTAAAGTTTTTCCCTCAGCTTTAATTTACCTAGTAGTCTGTCAATTTTCCATTTATGGGTAAAGAATAATCCTCTACTTAAAAAAGTAACCCTCGAACTTAATCTCGACTCACTACTAGAAAGGAGCGCTATAGCAACAGCTATAAAACTTTTATTAAAGCCTCTCCCATTGCACGACACCCTAGTTGTTCTTTTCCTGGTGAGGTAATGTCACCTGTACGATAACCTTTGTCAAGAACTTTGGTTACTGCTTGTTCAATTTTATCAGCAGCTTGGGGTTGGTTTAAACCATAGCGTAACATCATTGCTGCGCTAAGGATCTGAGCTAAAGGATTAGCTTTGTCTTGACCCGCTATATCTGGCGCGGAACCGTGAACAGGTTCAAAGACTCCTGCCCCATTTGCCCCTAGACTAGCAGAAGGTAACATCCCAATGCTACCCGTAAGCATGGCAGCCGCGTCAGAAAGGATATCCCCAAATAAGTTACCTGTGACAATGGTATCAAACTGTTTAGGCCACCGAAGTAGTTGCATGGCGGCGTTATCAACATAAAGGTGAGATAGTTCTACGTGAGGATAATCTTTGGCTATAGCTATGACGCGATCGCGCCATAATTGAGATACATCTAGTACGTTAGCTTTGTCAACAGAACATAACTTACCTTGACGTTTTTGGGCAGTTTCAAAGCCGATTTTAGCAATACGATCTACTTCACTTTCTGTATAAGCCATGGTGTTAACCCCTCTTTTTTCCCCAGTTTCTGAGGTGAAAATCCCTTTGGGTTGACCAAAATAAACTCCCCCAGTAAGCTCCCTCACCACCATAATATCTACCCCTTCTATCACCTCTTTTTTGAGGCTAGAAGCGTCTATAAGTTGGGGCAAAATAGTCGCTGGGCGGAGATTAGCAAATAAATCTAAACCTGCCCTTAAGCCTAATAATCCTGTTTCTGGCCGTTGTTGCCGAGGTAAGTTGTCCCATTTATAACCACCAATGGCAGCGAGTAAGACAGCATCACTATTACGGCAAATATTTAAGGTTTCTGCTGGCAAAGGTTCTCCGGTTTCGTCAATTGCAACTCCGCCAATGAGGGCTTCGCTAAACTTAAACTCTAAATCGAATTCTTGGCCTATAACTTCCAACACCTCTACTGTAACGGTCATTATTTCCGGTCCAATGCCATCGCCGGGGAGTAGGGTAATGTTGTAAGTCTCAGTCATGGTTTGTTTAGGGTAGATGTTCAGACTATTTTAATTGTTAATGGCTAATTATTATTAGCTTTAACCTTCCCAAAGCAGGCTTGAGATGATATTCTTTACTTGGTGGAAAAGGTGCGCTTCTAAAAAGGACTTTTTAAGCAGAATTTCTAGATTATTTCCCCTCAGCAACAAAAAACAGTGCTTACACAGAGAATAACCATAAACTTAAAGACTAAGCCTCATAGATATTCCGGACTAGATATTCTAAGTTAAGGAAGGGTTAGATAGTTTAAATCACGAGTATTCTTATAATAATCAGGGGCATCTTAAGGTAAACCGAATGTACTTTAAGATAAAAATTTAGGTAGGACATGGGTGATGTAGTTTGGTTACTTGGTTGTTCTGGGTTGGTCTTTTTAATGCAACCAGGATTCATGTGTTTAGAGTCGGGGTTAACCCGCTCTAAAAATAGCATTAATGTAGCGGTTAAAAACTTAGCTGATGTTAGTGTCTCGGTTATTTTATTTTGGGTTTTTGGCTATGCTTTAATGTTTGGGGCTTCTGCTGCGGGTTTTGTAGGTACTGAAGGATTTTTCCTGGAAATAGACTCTAGCCCCAAATTAGCAGCCTTCTTTTTATTCCAAGCCATGTTTTGCGGCACTACCACCACCATCGTCTCAGGGGCAGTAGCAGAACGCCTACGCTTCAATGCTTATTTAATCATCGCTTTACTTATTTCTGGCATCGTTTATCCCCTTTTTGGTCACTGGGCTTGGAATGGTATAGAGATGGCAAATCCTACGGGCTGGTTAGGAAAACTGGGTTTTGTTGATTTTGCTGGTTCAACGGTGGTTCATAGTATTGGTGGTTGGGTATCCCTAGCTGCTTTGTTGGTAATTGGTCCTCGTAAAGGTCGTTTCAACGCTGGTAAATCCCATAAAATTCATGGTTCCAACCTGCCTTTTTCTGTCTTAGGAGCAATGTTATTGTGGTTAGGCTGGTTAGGTTTCAACGGTGGTAGCACCTTTGCCCTCAACGAAGAAATTCCCCGATAAATATATCGGCGATGCAATTATGGCTTTATTTAGTACCGAAGCAGACAATGCTGTGCAAGCCGCTATTGCCATGTTAGAAACCCTAAAAGATTATAACCAAACCAGACAAAGACCTGATAGAAAACCTTTGAAAATCGGTATTGGCATCAATACAGGGTCTTTAATGATTGGTACAGTGGGGGGAGCAAAACGTATGGATAGTACGGTGATTAGTGATGCGGTTAATCTTGCTTCTCGCATCGAAGGCTTGACAAAAAATTATGGCGTATCTCTATTAATTTCTCAACAAACTTTACTACGCTTAAATAATCCTAGTCAATGAGTAGGGTTTGAAAACTTATATTCGGTCGATTTTATCAAGGTACTTTATGAACCGGATTTGGTATTATAAGGCGATCGCAAATTAGATGATGCGATCGCCCCATTAAAGAACAATAGTATTAGTTAGTTGCTTTTTGACCAGCCCCCCCAGGAGATTTAGTTTTGGCAAAATTAGGAACCATCTCTTCTTCTTCTAAGGGTGCGAACTCAATATGATTGAGTAAGGTTGTCACAAAAGCAAAGACGAGGAAGGGTAGAGATAATACCAAAATAATCCCTACAGTGGCTAAGGCAAAGATTTGACGAGTGCTACTCCACAGGGCAAGAGTTGTGGCTAGGGTAAGGAAAATGACGATTAACCAGACAATAATTTGTCCATAAACGTCGCCGAAGCTTAAGGTGCAGATCAAGCGGTACTTAGGAAATTCGTTGTCCATAGCTTAATTACTTAACTTTCTTTCTAATTTTGACATTAAGTCATTGAAGAGGTTTCTTGAGAATATCTAAAGGTTTTCTCAAAAAGTTGCTATGACATAATTAAAAAACGGAGAGGGAGGGATTCGAACCCTCGACACCCTTACAGGTGTAGCAGTTTTCGAGACTGCCGCATTCAACCGCTCTGCCACCTCTCCAAAGATGTTTAGGTTAATAACATCTTACCTCTTCTTTTACTTATAATCCCGAAGCATCGGCATCAATAACATCTAAATTGCTTTGAAATCCATCTTCGGGTATCCATTGAACAGCGCCGTTGCGACTTGTCCAATATAACTGAGTTTGTTTTTTAGCTAACTCTTCGGTAATCTCCCTTTCCAAAGTACTAGCAGAGGCGATTCCCACTTTCGGTTTTAAAAAACTGAGCCAGGTTTTTTTTAAACTGCCCCCAGTCCAGATGATTACTTGAGGAGCAGATTCTGGAGTAAGTTGTTGTAAGTGTTGTTCAATTTCTCCAATCTGACTATTAAGCTTACTTTGTCCTAAAAGCAACCAGGTTTGATTGCGGATGTTTAGTTGCAAGGCGGGGGGATCGGCGCTAATTAACTGCATTACCACTGAACCTATAGCAGTGGGTTGTTTGATGGTGAGGGGTTGAGAGGCGTTTGAGGGGAGAATTTGATTAGCAGTTTCAGTATAAAAAAAGTTCTCTACGGGAATCTGGGTAAATATTTCCTGCCAACCACTAGTTAAATCGGGTTGAAATTCCAAAGCAACTGCCCAATCTATTTTGTTGATACCTTCTTGTTGCAGAAAGGGTAGGACTGTAAATAAAGCCGTACTATCATTGCCACTATTAATCAGAGTGACTTTACCCTGATCCTGAATCACTAAAACCTGTTCTTCATTTGCTGCTAAGACGGTAACTTGGAATAAGCCTGCTTGTTTTTGGACAATAGGGATAGCGATAATTAAAGCTGCAAATGAAGCAGCGAGCCACCAACGACGCTGAAGCCATTTGTTGTAAAAGACGAAGATGATTGCACCGTAAAGTAGTAAAACAGAAGCAAGAGAAATGCTACCTACCGCGCGGGTACTTCCTGGTAAGTTAGTGAAAAATTCGACTATGGCAATGAGGAAATGGAGCGGGTAATAAAGTAAGGAGGCGGCAGAGGTTCCGGCAGTGGGTACTAAAGAAGCAATTAAAGCACTTACCATCCCCCCCAAACTAACTAAGGCTACTATTGGGGCAGTAATAATATTAACGGCAATACTATAAGTGGCAACCACGTTGAAATAATAAAGTTGCAAAGGCAGAACCCAAGGAAAAATTGCCAGGGGAACGGAGATAATTGAAGCGATGGTTAAGGGTAGCCAATCTAGCTTTTTAATCAGGGGGGGGAGAGTGACAATTAAACCTAGGGTAGCGAGGAAACTTAACTGGAAACCAACATCAGCGATCCAAGTTGGTTGCCATAATAATAAAAATATGGCTGCTAATAAGAGGGAACCTAATTGCCTCACTTTCCTTTGAGTTAATAGGGCAATCAAAGCACCAACCCCCATAATCAAAGCCCGCATGACAGAAGGCTGACATCCCGTTAAACCAACGTAAATAAATAAGGTAGTTAGGGCAATGATAAATTGCGATTCCACTTTTAAACCGCGAGTTAAGCCTAAAACCACACCTAAAATTAAAGAAACATGAAAGCCAGAAGCCGCTAAAACATGGGCTAAACCCGCTTTAATAAATAAGTCACTAATATCTTTGGGTAAATCAACTGCCCGCCGCCCCAAAACAATGGAACTAAGTAACAAACCTTCCGGACTTCCCAAAGAAGCCACTTGTACCTGATTAATACGTTGCCGTAATCGCCATAAACCCCAATCCTTCTCTTTACTGACTTCCGGGAAAATAACCTGCTTACCATTCAAACCAGCAAAAATCCCTTGACGGGCTAAGTAAGCTTGAAAATCAAATGCCCCCGGATTTAAAGGGGGTTGAGGGGTATATAAACTCCCAGTTATATATAAAATTTGCTGAGGATGTATTCCCGTCCCTTGGAGTAAAGGGACTGTGACATACAACTTCCCTCCCACCCCTCGATTCACCGCCTTTTCACCTTCTTTGCCCTCAACTTCATTAACCCTTTGGGCCGCCAATAAAAACTGCGATCGCTGACTACGAGTAGTACGAGGAGAAGTTAAAACTCTACCTTGCACCGTAACTAACTGTTCTTTTTGAGGAACTAATTTGCTAACATCATTTCCCACTGGTTGAGGGATTCTCAGTTGCAAATAAATCACTGCGATCGCTGCAACTAACCCCGCAACTATCCAAATACCTTTTTTCGGCCAGTTTTCCACACTTTTGGTACAAGGGCCGTCATCACAATACCCAGTACCATAAACCCAAAACCTACACCTCCGATAGTTAACCAAGAGCCGAAGTTAGGAGCAAAGTTAATGCCTGCACTGATGAGGAGTCCAGTTATGTAGGCAAGACAAATAATGGTAGTGCTTTTACGATTCATTTAATCAGTTTTTATCTGGATAGATGCCCTTTACTTGTAATGCCTAAGCCCTAATAATTGCAACTAATTAATTGGTAAAATTTATACAGAACCAAATCGAATCTTTGTAACCTATACCGATTTGGTGTTAATTGGTTTTCTCTTTAGCAGCACAAGGATTTTCCTTACCAGAACAAGGATTAGTTTTCTCTTTAGCAGCACAAGGATTCTCTTGACCAGAACAAGGGTTAGCCTTTTCTGTTGTTGCATCCTCTTCAGTGCTATTTTTGGTTTTCGCCCCACAGGGATTAGCACAGGCAGTTACCATACCAACACTTAATATAGAAGCAGCAGCAAGAGTAGCAAAATACTTGATTTTCATAACAATTTTTCTCTTCAGACATATGACAATTTGTCTTTAATTAAAGCTATCCAGCTTAATTTTTCCTGAGAACAAACTGGGGAAAGGCTGAGAATTTTTCAATTACTTTTTTGAACAGTCATTACAAAAATATCAATTATTTTCTCAGCTAAAATTCAGAAACCAATTAGCGGAGAATAATCTTTATTTTCTATTTTCCGTTAAATTGAAAAGAATCATTAGCTAATTAATAATTGATAATTTAAGTCATGGGACTCAACAAAATTTGGTATGAACAATGACTGATTACTACCGAGATTGGCTAGTAAATAATCAAGGGAATTGTCTGGCTTATGAAGCACTAGAGGATCATCAAGAGACTAATAAACCCTATCGTCTCTATCGTTTTTTAACAGATTTAGAAAATATCCTTGAAGAAATTCCCGCAAATAGTCAAAGACTCAAAGCAATTACACCTTTAGTTCGTCGTTTACTAAGTAATTCTTATTGGTTACAAGGAGAATATCTAGAGCCAGATCCTGAGCAAGGTTGGTCTGTATTAATGCTTTACGATGAACCTAATTTTCCTTTAACAATTCAAACTGTAGTTTGGCTCCCCGGAAGAGTTTCTCCTCTTCATAATCATGGCACTTGGGGGTTAGTCGCTTTAATTAAGGGTCAGGAAAAGAATACTTTTTGGCAGCGAAATGGAGAAGCAGAATTTCCTGATCAATTGTCTCAAGTTGGAGAGCAGGTTTTAGCTCCGGGAGATATCATTAGTTTTTTACCAGATGCAATTCATGGGGTAGAAGCTTTAGGTGAAGAGCCGACAGTTACTTTCAATATTTATGGGGAAACAGATTATGAAAATCGCTTTGAGTTTGATATTAAAAGCAATACAGCAACTAAATTTTAATCAATAACAAAATGACCTTTTTTAGCAGTCTACGCTCAATTATCAATCAAATTAAATATCAAGGTGATCCTCGCTCTTTGAGATTACGATTAACAGTCGGAATGGTAGCCTTTTCTGCTTTAGGAATTGGGGGAGTTGCTCTGTGGACTAGCTGGAAAATACAAGATATTTTAGTTACTACCCATAAGAAAAATCTAGTTTATGTTGCTGAACGCTTCCCAGAGGATGTCGAAGCTTATAGCGAAATGCTCACTAGGAAAACTGCTCTTAGGAAAGCTATTGATAATATTGATAGCAAGAATGTCTTAATTTGGGTTGAGCAGAATGGTAAAATTATTGCTAGGTCGCAGGCTCTCCAAACAACGGCCAAAAAAGATGCTTTAGTTTCGCGCTCCCCTATTGCTGCTATTCCTAAAGTTTATGAAGTTCAAGGAAGTTATTGGGTAATTTGTAGTACTCCTTTGCAGGTAAAAAATGCTCAAGTTGGAGAATTTTATCTGGCTCAAGATATTACCGAAGACCAAATTATGTTTTGGAATATGATTTCTAGTTTGTGTCTTGCTAGCTTCCTTGCCCTGACTATTATCACCTTAGCAATAGCGTTCTATATTCAACGTTCCCTTCAACCCTTAAAGAGAATGAGCCAGCTAACAGAAACAGTTTCGGCTGACCATTTAGGAGAAGTACAATTACATCTAGAAAATGCCCCTAGTGAAGTTAGGGAATTAGCCCAAACCTTTGAACAAATGTTAATACGACTTGATCGGGCTTGGGAACAACAAAGGCAATTTGTCAGCAATGTTTCCCATGAATTGCGTACTCCTTTAACCATCGTTTCTGGTTATTTACAAAGTACTTTACGTCGGGGAGATAATCTCCGGGAACTTCAAAGGGAAGCTTTAGAAATTGCCTCTTCTGAAGCAGATCGTACCATTCAACTTTTACAAGACTTACTAGATTTAGCTAGGGCTGATAGTGGTTACTTATCCTTCAAGCTAGAACCATTAACAGTCAATAATTTAGTGGCAGAAATTGTTGCTATGGCCAAACAATATAGTAACCGAGAAATTGAGATCAAGCCTCTCAGTGAAAATATTGAGGTAAAAGCAGATAGAGATAGACTCAAACAAGTACTCCTTAACCTCATTGATAACGCGGTTAAATATTCCGACAACTCCCAGCCTGTAAAGGTTGTCTTAGAAAGACTCAAAGATCAAGCTACTATCCAAATCTGCGATCGCGGCCCAGGTATATCTCTCCAACATCAAGTGCGTATTTTTGAGCGTTTTTATCGCATTGATGAAGCCCGTTGCCGCTCTACTGGCGGTACTGGCTTAGGCTTATCCATCGTTAAGACGTTGGTTGAGGGGATGGGGGGTTCTGTTTCTGTCCGCTCGAATCCTGGTCAAGGAAGCACATTTACTGTAACTTTACTTTTAGTTTAATTCTCGTATTTACCCACAAAGTTATTATCGGATACATAAGTATATTTTGTGATGATATAAGATAAATTACGTCAAACTAATCAACAAACTTTTTATGACCGTTATCTTACTAAATTAGAGGCTTTCAAGGCTTTAATGATTAGTTTTAACACCCCTGATTACGCAAGATAATGTTATTAAAATTACATTTATTTACAAAATCAAGGTACACATACCGATAGTAATGTTATGGTGTATTTTGTGTTCAATTTCCTATTCAATTTGGCTTGGTAGTTTTTTCTTTTGGTCAAAGAAGAAATTCAGCTTTTCTTTGGTCTATCCGGGGTGTAGAGAATAAGTTTTAGCTAGCCTTCAAATTATTTGCTCGTTAGCTAATCAGTAACTTTTTTGGCTTTGAACTCTACAGCTTTGAGGTTTATGTTAATGAGCTTTATTTTAAACCAACTCTTAAAGACGTGCAAAATTGATTACGCTCTAGTAAGCAAAGATTTAATAATTCAGAAAACTTCTCCTCAAGCACGGCGTTTTGCAGATCATGGTACTCATATGAAGCCAGGAGAGAATTTATCTTTAGCTATTCCTGAACTATTTGGTTTAGAAGGAATATTTGAAGATATTTTACTAGGTAAACGTGACTGTTTCGAGTTAAAAAGTATTGCTCGGCATCAAGATGATTCCCCTAGTTTATATTTTGATTTATCTATAGTAACAGGAGTTGAAGACTGCAACTCTGAACAGCAAATTCTGATTTTTTTTGTCGAAGCTACAGAAAAAATTGCCATGCAGCAAGCCTTAGTACAAAGAACTAATGAAGCTTACTTACTTTTAAGTCAGTTAACTTCAGCGAAAGATTATATTGATAAAGTAGTTGATCATATTGCAGATTCTCTATTAATTACTAATTCTCAAGGATATATTAAGAAAGTTAATCGAGCCGCTCAAATAATGTTTGGCTATAGCGAGGAAGAATTACAACAGAAACATCTTACCTATCTTTTTAAAGATCAAGCTATAGAAGAACAAATTCAACAATATGCAGAGACAGAACAAACTTTCCTAGAAGTTAATTGTCAAAACAAGCAAGAGGAAAATTTTAATATTGCTTTTTCTCGTGCTTCTTTTTTAAGTGAAACAGAAGAAGAAGCTTTTATTTATATTGGTCGAGATATCACTGCTAAAAAACATAGAGAAAAGGCCATCGCTCAACTTAATACAGAACTATCTCAAAAAGTTGAAACTAAAACCGCCCAGATGCAAAAAACCATGACTAAATTAGAGATTGAAGTGGCTGAACGCCAGCGTACAGAAGCTCGTTTGAGTAGTTTGCTAAACTCTCTTCAAGATGTAGTTTGGTCTATGTCTGCCCCCAATTTTCAGCTTCTCTATCTTAACCCCGCCGCTGAGAAGCTGTATGGTTACTCTGTAAAGGATTTTTACGCTGATCCCCAGTTATGGTTAGATGTGATTCATCCTGAAGATCGCGAGAAATTAACTCATTTTTTACCAACTATTTTGACAGAAAGCCAGGGAGAAATTGAGTATCGTATTGTTCATGCCACTGGCAAAGTTTGTTGGCTTCGTAATCGAGGTTGGTTGATTATTGATAAGTTTAATCGAGAAATGCGTATTGACGGCATTATTACTAATATTACTGAGCGCAAACATTCAGATGCTTTAAATAGAGCCAAGCTAGTTCAAAGTGAAAAGATGTCTAGCTTAGGTATGATGGTGGCAGGCTTTGCCCACGAAATTAATAATCCTTTGAGTTTTGTCTATAGTAATCTTGATTATGTGAAAAGCTATACAGAAGACCTTTTAGAATTAATTACTACCTATCAAGAATTAAATACAGCAGATGAGACGATCATTAATCAAAAAAAATCAGAGCTAGAATTTGACTTTATTAAAGAAGACTTACCAAGAATTTTCCAATCTATGGCATCAGGGGCTAGTCGCATTCGCAATTTAGTTTTGAGTTTGCGTAACTTTTCCCGCTTAGATGAATCAGCCATGAAATCTGTAGATATTCATGAAGGTATTGATAGTACTTTAACCCTACTACAACCACATTTGAGAGGGAAAGGAAACCATCGGGGCATTCAAATTAGCAAAGATTATGGTAATTTACCAAAGATTCTTTGCTATCCTAGCAGCCTTAACCAAGTATTTATCAACATTATCACCAATGCTATTGAAGCCTTTAAATTAATTGAGCGGCAAAACCATAATCCTGAAATTAAGATTTCTACTAGCCTGAGCAAATCCCGTTCTGCTTGTATTAAAATTGCGGATAATGGTCCTGGCATGACTCAAGATGTCTTAGATAAAATCTTTGATCCCTTCTTTACTACCAAACCAATAGGCTCTGGAACAGGACTAGGTTTATTAATTAGCTACTCAATTATTGTAGAATCTCATAAAGGTTGTATTTACTGTAATTCTGCTCCTGGAAAAGGTTCAGAATTCGTGATTAAATTACCTTTAAGCTAGATAAATTGTTTGTGGGTTATGCTCAAATAATTGTTGATGAAAATCCTTTTAGTTGATGATGAGGCGGAATTAACTAAACCATTAACCCAGGTATTGTCCCAGGAAGGCTATCAAATAGATGTGGCTGATAATGGGGAGGTGGGAATTAGTTTGGTACAAAAAAATGATTACGATCTACTGATCTTAGACTGGATGTTACCCCAATATTCTGGATTAGAGATTTGCCAAAAACTGCGCTCCCAAGGGAATACTACACCTGTGCTTTTTCTCACCGCCAAAGATACCATAGATGACCGGGTAATCGGTTTGGATGCTGGAGCTGATGATTATTTAGTTAAACCTTTTGAACTACGAGAACTATTAGCTAGAGTTCGGGCATTGCTGAGACGTTCTCCTGGCTTAGATTCCTCTTCTACAATGCCCCGTCTCCAAGTCGCTGATTTAGAATTAGAACGAGAGAATCAATTAGCTTATCGACAAGGAAGGGTGATTGAACTTTCGCAAAAAGAAGTGAAGTTACTGGAGTATTTTATGGGTCATCCTGGCCAGTTGCTGACTCATAAACATATCTATCACTATCTTTGGTCAGAAACAGAACAACCCAACAGTAATGTTTTGGCTGCCTTAGTACGTCTTTTACGCCGCAAAGTTGAAGCTAAAGGAGAACAACCTTTAATTCATACTGTGTATGGTAAAGGCTATCGTTTTGGAGATTGTTAATCTCTAGTTACGAACTTTCCTGTCCTTGTTGAGTTTGGATTGTTTGTCGCTGAACAAGGTTTCGAGGGTTACAGCAAAGTAGGTTACATAACCCATTAAAAATAAAAGTCCTAGCATAAGTCTTACCTCCGCTTTTGATTTTTAGTTCCATTCGTGGATACATCCGAATAGTTTTCTTTTCCGGATATTTTCTCTAGCAAAGGTGCTAGTAATTGGATTAACATCCAAATCCTATCTTAAGGCCCTAATCAAGATTTTGGTTTTTATAACCAGGAAATTAAATAATTTCTTTCTATTGGTCATGATTGAGGGGCAATAACACCCGAAAAACTGTCCCCTTGTCTAATTCACTCTCTACTTTAATTTCTCCTCCTTGTAACTCTAAGGCATTCTGCACAATAGCTAGTCCTAAGCCAGTGCCTTGAATATTCCCCACATTACTGCCACGATAGAAAGAATCGAAGAGGTTATTTAGTTCTTTTTGAGGAATGCCTATACCCCGATCTTTAATTGTAAAAATTGCTTGTTCCTTTTGTACAGAAAGACGTAAATCAATGGTTTCTCCTTCCGGGGAGTATTTGAGAGCATTAGAAAGTAAGTTGGTCAGAATTTGCCCCAATAAATTCTCATCTACAACTGCCCGGATCTGTTCTTGAGGAGAAGTAAAATGAATAGTTTGATTATTAGTAATACGAACCTTAAGCTGTTCTAGAGTCTCTCGGCAAAAAGCAACTAAATCCAAAGGAACAGGATTAAACTCTAACTTACCTGCTTCAGCTTGACCTACTAACAACATATCATTAAGTAAGGTAATCATTTGGGAAATAGAGGCTTGGATACGTTGGAAATTTTTGCGTTTTTTAGGCTCTAAATGATCCCCTTCGTATAACTCCAATAATTCAGTGCAGGAACGGATAATAGTTAAGGGAGTACGAAATTCATGGGAAACTGTGGAAATGACTTTCGATTTCAATTCATTAACTTCTTCAGACTTTGCCAATGCTTCCTTAACTTTAGCTTCAGCTTTTTTCTGACCATCTATATTTCTGCCTTCTGCAATTAACAAAATCACTTTTCCTGTTTTATCCTTGAGGGGTTTAAGGGAAAAATCAATCCATTCAATTCCCCCTCTGGCCCTTTGCAATTCAATTTCTTGGTGAACTAAATTTCCTTCCCCAGCTTTAGTAACCGCAGTTTGTAACCAATTTTGCAGTTTGGGGGAATAGTTCCAAGCGCTACCTTCCCAAAAATAGTTATTAATAACTTCTTCTTTGGTAGAATCGCAAAATTGCAACGATGCCCGGTTTATTTCTAAAACCTGGCCTTCAGGGGTTAATAATGCCATTAGTTGCAGGGTATTTTCAAAAATAATATAGCGAAAACGTTCCTCGCTTTCTTCTAGTTTCTGAAGATGTTTGCTCCTTTCTAGGTTATAGGAAATAGTTTTTACTAATAGGGGAGTGGTGATGTCACTTTTAACTAAATAATCTTGCGCCCCTTGGTTTAAGGCGGCTAAGGCTAGCTTGCCCTCCGCCTCAGCTAGTACCACAATGGGGATATTCGGTACAGCTAAATGCAATTTTGTAATAGTCTCTAGATTTTGGGAATCTGGGATGTTGAGGTCGAGAAATATTAAATCTATTGCCCCTTGCTCACAAATTGCGATCGCCTCACTTAATTTCCGAACCTGTTGCAATTGCCATTCTTGTTTGCCTGAACTAACTAATACTTTACGTAGCAAACTGGCATCAGTTGGACTATCCTCAATTAAGAGGAGGTGAATTGGTATTTGGTTCATAGGACTTTCTGATGCAAGTAGTAACCTAATTGCTTCCTAGTAAGGATTTTTAGTTTTGCATAACAAGCCTGATCTTCAGTTGGTACAATCTTGGTTCATAGCAGCCGTAGGCTACTATCTATTCAAAGTTTTCTTTGAGAGTGAGAAAAAAACTTAGAAGCCATTACGTATTGTAGAGCAAAACTTTATTTCAGGGAGTTGCTGAAACTAACTACAAAATCATCTCTGATTCAGAATCATCAATCAGAGTAGGACTATACTCACCCCCGGAAATGCTACCCCATCATGAATAATTGCTAATGTCAAAATATTGAAAACCTTTTTACCAAATTGCCACTCTGTGCGGTCACAATTTTTATCCTTACTGTTCAGTATTCAAGCTTTGTTAAGCAACTCCATAGCCTGTATAAGGACGTTTGTAGGGGGGATGTAACCCTAGCACGATGTCTTCTTTAGCAACCCCCATTGCCATTAATTCTTGCCCAAATCAGCCTCAGTCATGTTGCGCTGAATCCAAACTTTTCCATCCTTAATGTCAATGTGAATAAAGCAATTATAGATACGTTTAAACTCTTCCCAACCAATATCTAATAGTTGATAGTGGTCGTGTTCACTGTCAAAGATGAGTTGAGATTCAATTTCATTATTAGGGTTACTCTTTTCCAAGGCTAATTTGTTGCTGAGTAACTGACGAATATAGGAGCGATATTGCTCTAGTCTTTCCATAGGATAATAGACTCCTGGAGTGGTTTGTAAACAATAAGCTTTACTTGGTAGGATTCAACGGCTGCTTGTATAAATGGCTCTTGAAAGAAAACCTCAAATGTATCAGCAGGGACTGCTAAATATAGCGTGTGATCTGGTTTTTGCATTTGCAAGGCTAAACGATAGTTTAAGAAGACCCATTGATCTTTAATGAGTGCTTGCTTAACTGCATTGTGAAAGAGGTCTTTGGCTGCCATTATTTTTGCTGTTGAACTCTCACAAATAAAAATTTTTCTGAATGGAAGCGATCGCGCTCTTGATTAAAATTTTACTTGCAATAAGCATTAAGCTATTTAGTCTTGAGCTTTTTTGTTGAGGCTACGTTTTCTATTGGGTTGTAGCTTGATTTCAGACTGATTACTCATTTTTAAAAGCCGTCATAATATTAATAGGATTAAGAGGGCTAAAACGAGTTAATTGAGCGATGGGAAGAGAGCGGGATATTTGTATATTGAGGAGATGGTAAGACCAATTGTTACTTTTAAACCAATTTAAAGCAATATTGAGATGTTCTAAAGTAGCTAAAGCTAAAACAACAATTCCTTGGGATTTTAACTTGGAATCGCAAACTTCAAGTATTTCTTTTAAATTACCACCGCTACCACCAACAAAAACTCTATCTGGATTTGGTAAATTATTGAAAGAATCAGGGGCTTTACCCCCCATAGCAATTATATTACTTACTTGTAAGCGCTGGCAATTTTGCTTAATTAAATTAAGACCTAAAGCGGTTTTTTCCAGGGCAAATATTTGAGAATCAGGGCAAAGACGAGCAATTTCTATAGCCACAGAACCAGTACCTGCGCCAACATCCCAAACAACTTGCTGGGGTTGTAAAGCTAACTCTCCTAAAACCATTAAACGGACTTCTCGCTTTGTCATTAATCCGGGGCGATCTCTAAAGCTCAAAAAGGCGCTATCTGGCAAACCAAATAGAGGTAAGTTTTCTAATTTCGGAGAGTTATTGTTGCGTAATAAAATAACTACATTCAAAGGAGCAAAACTCTCTTTCTTGAGACTTTGAGGGACGAAGCAAGTAACTTTTTCTTCTTCGCCCCCTAAATTTTCACAAACCCAAAAATCGTAACTTACAGGAAGATTTAACTCTAAATAAAGACGAGCGATCGCAGCCGGATTATGCTCAGAATCTGTCAGGATAGCAATTTTCTCTGCCCCCTCTTTTAACAAGTTAATTAACTCTTCTAAAGAACGACCATGAACACTAACAATTTTGGCATCTTGCCACGGAAGTTTGAGGCGATTAAAAGCTAATTGAATAGAACTAAAATGGGGATAAAAACAGATACTTTCCGAAGGAAATTCTGCTAATAACAATCTTCCTAAACCGAAAAATAAAGGATCTCCTGATACTAATACCACAACTCTTTCCTTGGCTTCCCAAAAAGAGTGAAGTTGAGCTATAGCAGCAGAAAAATCCTTTAGTACCAAAAGTTTTCCTTCATAATTAGGAAAATAGCTTAAATGGCGATCGCTCCCTACCAAAACTGTTGCTTGATTAACAATTTCTAAAACTGCTACTGTCAAACCCGCAGCACCCTCTAAACCAATACCGACAACTTGAATAGAGTTGTTTGTCATACAGTTGCTAATTGCTAGTTGCTAATTGCTAGTTGCTAGTTGAAAAAGAAAAGGTGACCCAATTTAACCCTAATTTATCAATAATGTCTGGGAAACCTTCATCCCTACGAATATCTGAGTAACCTTACTTCTTCTTCCCTTTCTGTTTCTCCTTATTCTCCTCTTTGATTTGGTTTTTGAGGTCTTTGATTTCCTTAATTCTTTTGGCCTTTTGAATTTTTTTCCCTATTCCGGCATTACGCATATCGAAGTGCATAAAGTCTCCATATTTTCCTCCCCAATCCAGTCCCACTGCACCCATCGCCGAAACCAATCTTCTGTCTAAATCCATCAGACCATGTTTCTGGACACTTTCTTGCTTGTTTTTCCTGCTCCACCATGCAGACATAACTTCAAGATCCGACTTGATTTTTTCCTTAGCCTCTATTATGTCTAGTCCGCGCCATTCAGAAGCTTTGGTTTGTTGCAGAAAACTTTTCAATTCTTGGTCTTTTTCTGGGGAATTTTCGAGAAAAGAGAAATACTGCTCAATAGCTTCATCCAAAACCTGATTATGGTCATATACTTCCATGACATCATAGTTAAACTTGTCAGGATTAGTATGTTCAAATCTTAATGTCTGATTCAAAAGTAACCCTATCCTCCCTAAGAAATCCTGAAGGACTTGGGTTTTCCTTTTATTCCCTTTCTTATCAACTCCCTCTTTCCCCGAACTATCAGAAACCCAAGGATTCTCTGTATAGTTAATATCAATTGCCAGACCAAAAACGTGCATAGATTGAGAAGTACTGTTCTCTGATTCTTTCCGAATCGAACTATGACGTTTAATTCCCAAAAATTTACCTACGTTGTTGGCACTATGAGCAGCTTTCAAACCCTTCTGTTCCAGGAATTGTAAATAAGCCGGATCGGCGCTAATTTCATTAACAGCTAGACTTTCAGCATTCTTAAGTAGCTTCGCAAACTCCACATAAACTGAACCTACAGACTTACCAAAAAGCTGAAGTGTAGTAAAGTTATCCCACCATTTTGCAGGAGGATCGAAACCGGCTTCGCTCAACATAGCGTCAGCTAATCTTGTTCCTGTTCTACTCTCCTGATTTTTTTTATTATGCTCTGCGGTGTGGGTTTCAAAGTCATAATCTTTTAATTCTATCTCGGAGTTATTCTCTGAATTTTGCTGTTCACTACTTTGAGTATTATCATCCTCGTTAAGGGGTGTCTGTTTCTTACTCCCCAAAACAGCCAAATTAGACTTCTTCGTCCAACCCCAAGTCCTGGGCGGCCCAACAAAATCTTCAGGGAGTGCTTCCACTAATAGAGAGTATTGGTCTTGACCCTTGCTAACGGTCTTAATTATCTCTACCTGAGAATCTTTAGGAATGAGCTGCTTAGGATTCAAGGTGTTTAAGTTAGGTGGTTTGCTACGTAGATAAGCTTGGGAATCTGTGACGACATAAACTTCTTGTCTAATCCCCCCTAATTCCTGAATATCTTCTTCATTAGAGTAGGAGGTATTCTCTGAGGTATGATTATCTTTCTGGGATTCTCCCTTACTTTGCTCAGAAGTATTTTCCTCTGGGTTAAAAAGGTTGAATACTTCATCCCAAAAGCATTGAATATGGGAACCACCACCTTTTTTGGGCAAAACCTGGTTTCCTATTTCATCAGTGCTTAACTTCCTTTGTATTGGTTGTGATGGTGTTTGAGGAGAGGAAAACTTACTAAGGGAACAAGTATCACCCATTGCTTGAAATTTATTGTACGTCTCCCACCTCTGTTCTAAAGATTGTCCCCCTTGTTGTTGCTGGGCCGGAGGTATAGTACGTATAGTACGCGGCTGTAAGAAACCACTATTTTGTGATGGCTGGGCCGGTTGAAAACTAGACTTTTTTTTCTGTTGGTAACTTCCCATGGTTAAACCTCTAATGAATTTGGGAAATGTTGAGTAAATGTTGACCTGGATTATGAGTTTGAGAGATAATTCAGTACAAAGAAGTTTCTTAAACTGACTTCTTTTTGCTACGAACACGCCAGAAGAAAATAGCTGCTCCTAAGACTAGCAAATAAGGACTGTGAACCGCCAACCAAATGCCCAAACGCAGTAAACCCATCGTTAAGCCTTGGAAAGATTGGGTGGCATTACTCCATGCCTTCTGCATTTGAGAACCCACAGGGGGTTGAGAGTCGCTGGCCACAGAAGCGGTTAAATTGAGGGTAATGGTAGAATAGGCAACTCGGTTGGTTAAATTTTTCAGTTGAGCATCAATTTGCTCAATAGAGCTACGAATATTACTCAACTCCTTAGCAACTTGTAGAGTATCTCCCATTGAACCAGAACAATCCATAATTTTCAGCAAGGAGTTTTCTGTTTGCCGCAAATTACGCAATCTTGCCTTCACATCCACCAACTGATTGCTAACATCCTCAGCATTAATAGACTCACTCTCCAAAGTCCCTAATTCTCTCAAAGCATCGAGAGTCGGTTCCAAGTTGGCTTGAGGAACACGAATTTTCATCAATGCTTGGTGGCGACTACCAAAACTTTGGGGCTGACTATTTTCCAACCCTAAAACGTCTCCCTTTAGCCGCTTAGTGATATCAGAAGCACTGTCTAACGCTTCTTCAATGGATTTAACTTCCAAAGCCATCTCTGCGGTTTTCGCTAGCTGAGGCGCAGTTTGGGGGGCTTCCTTTGGTTGATTAGTATTGCCTTCTTGAGCCTCATCAGCCACCGTTGATTCTGTAACGCCAGTAGCTGCGTCTCCTTCCACTTGCTCTGCCATCTCTCCAGCAGAGCCACAACTCACCAGCAACATACTAGCAAGCAAGGCACTGAACAAAAATTTGGGTGAAGTGGCGGGTTTCATTTTATCCTCCGGAGCAAGATAACCAAAAATTGCTACATCTTGAACTTAAACTATTCCAGAAAAGAAGAGCGAATTCTGGCCATCCTTTTTTCTTTTCTTAGCAAAATAAGAGTGTTCCAGATTTAAAATTGCCCTATCGAGATAACCTTTACTGATCTTCCTATGACAAAGTAGTAGAAAGAAAACGCAAATGCTGCCTTTTGAACCCATGAGTCAATCTATTTCTTTATCCTGGTCACAACTAAAGGTTCAAACTCCTAACCAACCTGTCAGCCAGGAAAAGCTCTCTAACTACGATCTAATTGTTAGCTGCCAAGAAGGGGTTAAACCAGACAAAGCCGCTTTTTCAGAGCTTCTACGCAGGTATCAATCCCATGTAGAAAAGATGTTATATCATCTGGCTCCTGATTGGCAAGATAGAGCAGACTTAGCCCAAGAAGTTTGGATTAGGGTTTATCGTAATATCAAGCGTTTAAAAGAACCAGTCAAATTTAAAGGTTGGTTAAGTCGCATCGCTACTAATTTATTTTACGATGAACTGCGTAAGCGTAAAAGAGTTAGTCATCCTCTTTCTTTAGATGCCCCTCGCAAAATGGACGATGGGGATATGGATTGGGAAATAGCTTCTGATTATCCTAGCCCAGATGATAACCTCACAACTAGAGAATTTTACGACCAACTTAAAGTTGCGATCGCAGAATTACCAGAAGTTTTTAGAACAACTATTATTCTTCGTGAGATAGAAGGATTAGCTTACGAAGAAATTGCAGAAATAACCGAATCTTCCCTTGGTACTGTTAAATCAAGAATCGCTAGGGCTAGGGCGAGACTGCAATCTGAACTGCAAAACTATCTTAGAGAAGAGTAGTTTCTTGTTTTCGGCAACGATTTTCTGCTCAGAGCGTCAACATTGATACTAGTATATGTGAAGGAGCTTTTATTAAGCTCAGGGTGATTTCTAAAAGTTCCATGGTGATACCACTATGAACCGCAAATTTGATGCTCGCAAAAACATGAAGCCGTTACAAGATCGGTCAATAAAAATGAATAGCCAAGAGCGGGATCGCTTTGAATTATTGAGTGCTTATTTTGATGGAGAAGTTACAGCCACAGAACGCAAAAAAGTGCAAAAATGGCTTGATAGTGATCCTCAAACTAAGCAACTATACTCCCGTCTCCTCAGAATTCGTCATGGTTTGAAGAGTATGCCTCTACCTGCTGAAGAGGTTTCAACCCAAGAGGTAACCAGGAATGTTTGGCGAAAAATTAATCAGCGCCGTCTACACAATGCTTTAATTTGGGGAAGTGGTGGAATCGCAGCTTTGTTTGTGGGTACAATATCCGGTATAGTTCCAGGAGAATTCTTACCAGGAATACGTGTTGCTAATTCTCCGGAACCACAAAGGGATTTAGAAACTTTGGAAATTGCCGTCAATGAGCCTGCTATAGAAATTCCCAAGGCTCCTGTATCATCTTCAGAAGAGACTTTAAATTCGAGCAGGGAAGAAGATAAGGTGATAATCGAGTAAGTTTCAGCAAAGAAAAATCAATTTGCGTCCCTATGGTTCTTTATCTCTCTTTCTCAAGATGACGCGCATTTTTGATAATATCGGACAACATCTGCTGCCAGTTTTACGGGCTACCCTTGAGATTTCAAAAAGGGCAGATTTTTGTGTTGGTTACTTCAACTTGCGAGGCTGGGGAAAAATTGCTGCTCAAATTGAACACTTTGCCGGGAAAGAAGATTCTTGCTGTCGTCTTCTTATTGGTATGCAAAGATTGCCAGAAACTGAGGTACATCGTAGCTTAGCTTTAGGAGGAGATCATAGCGGACTTGATAACCGTAGGGTATTGCGGTGGAAAAAACAAGTTGCCCAGGATTTTTGTCAACAATTAAGTTGGGGTGTACCGACAAACAAGGATGAATTGGCTTTACGCCAACTACAAAAGCAACTTCAAGAAGGCAAAGTTAGGGTTAAGTTTTTCCTTCGTTATCCTCTTCATGCCAAGCTTTATTTAATTCATCGTGATGATTTCAACAACCCGACAATCGGTTTTTTGGGTAGTAGCAACCTCACCTTATCAGGGCTACAAAATCAAGGGGAATTGAATGTTGATATCCTGGATCATGATGCTTGTTTAAAGCTTCAGAGATGGTTTGAGGCCAGGTGGGAAGATCGTTGGTGTGTTGATGTTTCTGAGGAAATTATTGCAGCGATTGAGGAAAGTTGGGCGCGAGAGAAGTTGATTCCGCCTTATCATATTTATCTTAAAATTGCTTATCATCTATCTTCTGAAGCCAGGGCAGGTTTAGCGGAATATCGTATTCCTCGTAGTGTTAGCGGGGAGTTATTCGAGTTTCAAAAAGCAGCCGTAAAAATTGCTGCCCGCCATCTCAATCAACGGGGTGGGGTTTTGGTTGGGGATGTAGTGGGCTTGGGTAAAACTCGCATTGCAGCAACTTTGGCGAAAATCTTAGAAGAAGACTTTTTTTTAGAGACGCTGATTATTTGCCCTAAGAATTTAGTACCGATGTGGCAAGAGTATGTTTATAATTATCAGCTTCGTGGCAAAGTACTATCTTTGAGTAGGGTGCAAACAGAACTCCCTCAAGAAAGGCGTTATCGAGTTGTTTTAATTGATGAGAGTCATAATTTGCGGAATCGCCAGGGGAAACGTTATCGGGCGATCGCAGAATATATTGCCCTCAATGAAAGCCGTTGCATTTTACTTACGGCAACTCCTTATAATAAGACTTATTTGGATTTATCTAGTCAACTACGCCTCTTTATTAATGAAGATCAAGACTTGGGAACTCGCCCAGAAAAACTATTGAAGGAACTGGGGGGAGAAATGGAATTTAGTCGCAAACATCAAGCCCCCGTGCGTTCCCTGGCTGCTTTTGAGAAGAGTGAATATGCCGATGATTGGCGAGAGTTGATGCGGCATTATATGGTGCGACGGACTCGCAGTTTTATTGAAAATAACTATGCTAAAGAAGATGCTACGGGGCGCAAGTATTTAGAATATCCTGATGGTTCTAAATCTTATTTTCCCCTACGCAAACCCCAAACTTTGACTTTCGACTCAACAGAGAATGGCCGGTTGTATTCTGAGGAGATGGTTAATACCCTGGGTGATTTGAATTTACCCCGCTACGGTTTGGGCAACTATGCAATTTCTCCTAAATCAGCTAAAGGTAAGGGCATGACGGGGGAGGAGTCGGCACAAATTAAAGATTTATCCCGTGGTGGTAAACGTTTGATGGGTTTTTGTCGTACCAATCTTTTTAAACGTTTAGAAAGTAGTGGGATTGCTTTCTTGCAGTCTCTTGATCGTCATCTTCTCCGTAACTATATTTTCTTGTATGGAATCGCCCATCAGCTTCGGTTACCCATTGGTTCCCAAGATGCTAGTCTTCTTGATCCTCAGCAAAGTGATGATGATACTCTCTTTTCTCAAGGGGAGGAGGAGGAGATTGCTGAGGTTAGTACCGCCTTTGTTAGTGAAACAGAAAAGGAATATTGGCAGCGTGCAGCACAGGTTTATCAAGAATATGCTACCCGTTATCAGAAGCGTTTTAAATGGATTCGCCCCCAGTTATTCAAAGCTTCTTTAAAAAAAGATTTACAGGCTGACTGTTCAACTTTGCTTAAGTTGTTGCAAAGTTGTGGTAGCTGGCAAGCTAATCAAGATCAGAAACTGCAAGTTTTGATTGACTTAGTTTGTACCACCCATCCCCAAGAAAAAGTGCTGATTTTTAGTCAGTTTGCTGACACGGTAAATTATCTTACTACGGAAATGCAAAAACGCGGTGTTAAAAGGGTTGCTGGGGTGACAGGAAGCTCAAAAAATCCAGCAGCGATCGCCTGGGATTTTAGTCCCCAAAGCAACGGCAAACCTCTACCGGAAGCAAAACAGTTACGCATCTTAATCGCTACAGATGTCCTTAGTGAGGGGTTGAATCTTCAAGATTGTGCCATCATTGTCAATTATGATTTGCCTTGGGCGATAATCCGCTTGATTCAAAGGGCGGGAAGGGTTGATCGTTTTGGGCAAGCAGCAGCAAAAATTCTCTGTTACTCTTTCTTACCAGCAGAAGGGGTAGAAGAAGTGATTCGTTTGCGGAGTCGTTTGCGGCAACGCTTAAAGGAGAATGCTGAGGTGGTTGGTACTGATGAAGCTTTTTTTGAAGATGATCTAGATGAACAAGTTATGTTGGATCTTTATCATGAAAAGTCGGGGATTCTCGATGGTGAGGAGGATACGGAGGTGGATTTAACCTCAGAAGCTTACCAAATTTGGAAGAATGCCGTTGATGCTGATCCCCCCTTAAAAAAGATAATTGAAAATCTTAACAATGTTGTTTATGCCACCCGTCACCACAACTCTACCCCAACTCACCCCGAAGGGGTTTTACTCTATATGAAAACGGCTGAAGGAAATGATGCTTTGGCTTGGGTTAACAAAGAAGGGCAAAGTGTTACAGAATCTCAGTTTGCTATCCTCCGGGCAGCGGCTTGTCATCCTGATACTCCTGCCTTTCCCCATCATCCCCAACACCATGATTTGGTTAGCCAGGGGAGTAAGTTTATTATTGATACAGAAGCTAGTAGCGGGGGGCAATTAGGCCGTCCTTCGGGGGCAAGGTTCCGCAGTTATGAGAGGTTAAAGCGTTATAGTACCCAGGTGAAGGGGACGTTGTTTGCAACTCAAGATTTGCTAAAGGCGATTAACCAAATTTATCAATATCCTTTAAGGCAGTCGGCAATTGATCGGCTGAATCGTTCCTTAAAAAGTGGTGTGGATGATCAACAGTTGGCAGAGTTAGTGGTTGCTTTGTATTTAGATGATCGTCTTTGCCTTGTTCATGAGGAAGGAAGAAAACAAGAACCACAAATTATTTGTTCGATGGGATTGTTTGAACATTAACGTACCTACACCTCATATTAGTTTTGTTGTACCTTATTGCCTGTATTGATTGGAAAAACAAATTTTACAAAGATAAATAATTTGCTTTTGTCAAGACCCTTATTTACACAATTGCGCCTTTTGAGCTATTATTACCTCATGTTATTTTAGGGTTTTTATAACTAAGATCAAAGCTTCTCTTCTCAAAGCTTGATTTAAGGTGATTATCAAACTCATTTTTTCTGCAAAGACCAAAAAAAATATCATTACGCTCTATTAATTAATGTCACACCAAAAAAGTTTATTTGACAAAATACCGTGATTTGGCTATGTCTGCCCACCAAAATTAATAGGCAGTGGTGGGCAAATATTTGAGATAGATTTAAATTAACGAATGTCTTCTTTTTCGCCCCCCCTATTTTCTACTTTCTAGTTGTTCCAAGAGAATTCTGCGATTATTAATCGCTGCTTGATAATCAGGCTTAATCTCTAAAGCTTGATCATAAGATGCTAATGCTTCGGAGTATTGTTCTAAATTCTTGAGGGCAATGCCACGATTATTCCAAGCTGCATAGGTATTTGGTGCAATCTCCAAAACTTTCTCAAAGGATGCTAATGCTTCGGAGTGTTTGCCTAAGTTTCCTAAAGCAATGCCGCGACTATTCCAAGCTTGATAATAGTTAGGTGTTATTTCTATCGCTTTGTCAAGGGAAACTAATGCTTCTGAAGGGTTCCCGGCCATATCTAGAGCAATGCCACGACGATACCAAGCTTGATAATAGTCAGGTTTAATTTCTACAGCTTTGTCAAAAGAAGCAACTGCTTCTAAGTAGTTTTCTAAATTTTCTAGCACAATACCGCGACTATACCAAGCATAATGATAATCGGGTTTTATTTCTACAGCTTTGTTAAGGGAAACTAGTGCTTCTGAAGGGTTCCCTACCATATCTAAGGAGATGCCACGACGATACCAGGCTATAAAGTTGTTAGGTACAATCTCTAAAGCTTTATCATAAGAGGCGATCGCTTCCTCATATTGTTCT
The DNA here is from genome assembly GCA_963793425.1 of uncultured cyanobacterium. GTDB lineage: Bacteria > Cyanobacteriota > Cyanobacteriia > Cyanobacteriales > CAWCAG01 > CAWCAG01. The sequence goes on from CAWCAG010000009.1 coordinate 268,141, forward strand.
AAATTATCTAAGGCAATGGCGCGATTATACCAAGTTACGTGATCGTCAGGTTTGACTTTTAAATATTTGTCAAAAGAAGCTACTGCTTGCTGATAATCTTTTAACTTATATAGGGCATTGCCGCGACTGTCCCAAGCATAATGGTAATCAGGTTTAGTTTCTAAAGCTTTGTCAAAAGAAGCTACTGCTTGCTGATAATCTTCTAATTCATATAGGGCAATGCCGCGACGATACCAAGCCTGATAATAGTCAGGTTTGATTTCTAAAGCCTTGTCAAAAGAAGCTACTGCTTGCTGATAATCTTCTAATTTATATAGGGCATTACCCTGCCCATACCAAGCCTGATAGTAGTCAGGTTTAATCTCTAAAGCTTTGTTATAGGAGGCGATCGCCTCCTCGTATTTCTCTAAATTATTGAGAACAATACCGCGACTATTCCAAGCATAATGAAAGTCAGCTTTAATTTCTATCGCTTTGTCAAGGGAGACTAATGCCTCTGAGAACTTTCCTGACATATCTAGGACAACACCGTGAAGATACCAAGCTTGATAGTAATTAGGCTTAATCTCTACAGCTTTCTCAAAAGATGCGATCGCCTCTTCATAACGTTCCTGTTCAAATAATTCCATACCCTCAGAAAACAAATCTTCTGCTGTCATCGTTTCAGCAATTTCTACTTTTACAGCAGCAACTGAAGGTTGGTTAACGAAAACCCCAGTAGATAAAGAGAAAACCAGAATACCGGGAAGAGTCAATTGGTAAGGAAATTTCATAATGTGTCTCAGTAGGATCAAGATTGCAGTTGAGGTTGAGTCGCATTTTAATGATTGCACTCAAGAAGGATTTCTCTGCTTCGAGGAGATAAATACTCAAAGGCAACGAAACTTTAACAATTATGATTTAAAGGGAACCTTTGGTAATGGTGGGCAAATGTTTTAAAGCAAGTCTAATCAACCATATCCAGCAGTATGGGCAAAAGAACTTTATAGCACATCTAAACTTTACAAAAATTTACGTTTTTTTTCTCGAATTTTACCTTATTTTTCCCTTGACAAGGTAAAATTATTTTAGATAATGGAAATAGTCGCAATTTTCTGAAACGAAGCATCTATTTCCCCTTATAAAATATTATCATTAAACAGTAATACAACCAAAAGATAGAAAATTTCTTTTCTTTTTTGCTTATCCTAATTTCTCGTCTTCGAGTATGGAGATAGAAATGAGCAAATGAAAGGTATGATAGATAATTAAAAATGGCGAGAGATAGATTTCATAATGTTGTGAGAACTGCTCTAGAAAAAGACAATTGGCAGATTACAGCCGATCCTTACGAAATTAGTATCGACGATGTAGACTTTGAAATTGATTTAGCCGCAGAACAATTGTTAGCAGCAGAACGAGGAAATCAAAAAGTTGCTGTGGAAGTGAAAAGTTTTATTAGTCCATCTAATGTTTCTGACTTTCATACAGCGTTAGGTCAATTCCTCAATTACCGAGATGCACTGACAAAAATTGAACCAGATCGCTTACTTTATTTGGCTGTGCGATTGCCAATTTACGAAACTTTTTTCCAGCGACGCTTTATTACCGCAGCAGTTGAAAGATATCAATTACGATTAGTGATTTATGATGTCAAGCAGGAGGTAATTGTTCAATGGCTGTAGAACAATATCGTCAGTATATAAAACATCTTCTTTCTGAGCGGGCTAAACAGGCTTCACAGCAACGGAATGCACCAGAGTATGAAGTTCAGACTGTATTTGATATCCAGCAAGATCATTACCAATTACTTTATGTGGGTTGGCGCGGCAATAAGCGGGATTTTGGTTGCATTGTGCATATGGATATCAAGAAGGGGAAAATCTGGATTCAGCATGATGGTACAGAAGGAGGCTTTGCTAACCGTTTAGTTGAGATGGGAGTACCTAAGCAGGATATAGTTTTGGCGTTTCATGAACCTGAAATACGGGAGTATACCGATTTTGGTACAGGATAGAAAAAAGCAAATTAAGGCGATCGCACTTAGCCTAAAATATTAAAAGTAGAAATACATCAAATAAATGGCACTCAATTTTGAACGTATCCGTGATTTGGTAGACGAGTTTTGCTTTCAGGACGTATTTATTGAGGAGTTGGGGTGGGATCAACCTTCTAGTAGTAAGGTAGAGTCAGTTACAGTCGCCGCAAAGATTTATAACTATCAAAAAATAGCAGAAGCAGCAAAGGTAGCTATTTTTGAGGTGAAAGGGGCAGAGGGAGAGATTCCTGATGGACAGATTCGCACAGCGATACATAAAGAAATTGAACAACGGGTGGCGGAAAACCTGTTGATTTTTGTGGATGAGAAGAGGACACGCAGTTTATGGTATTGGGTGAAGCGAGAGGGTACGAAACGTTATATTCGTGATCATCTTTATGTGAGAGGGCAACCAGGGGATTTATTTTTAAGTAAGTTAAGTTCTTTAGTTCTTGATATTACGAAGTTAGAAGAATATGAAGAACTTTCTGTTGTTGAAGTTGCCCAGAAACTGAAAAGTGGTTTTGATATTGAACGGGTTACGAAAAAGTTTTACCAAGAGTTTCAACAACAACATTTACATTTTCTCGATTTTGTTGCTGGTATTGATAAAGAAACAGATCGCCGTTGGTATACTTCGGTGTTATTGAATCGTTTGATGTTTGTTTATTTTTTGCAACGCAAGGGGTTTATTGATGGTGATCTTGACTATTTACAAAACAAGTTAGCACAAAGTAAAGCTAGGGGAGAAAATCGCTATTACCCGGAGTTTTTAACAGCGTTATTTTTTGCTGGATTTGGTCAGCGAGAAGTTGAGAGAGATGAGGTTGTTGTTGAGTTAATTGGTAAGGTTAAATATCTCAACGGGGGGCTATTTCTAGAACATCCTATTGAACAGAAATATAAAGATATTGCTATTGCCGATGCTGCTTTTGAAGAGGTTTTAGATTTATTTTCCCGTTATTCTTGGAATCTTGATGATACTCCAGAAGGAAAAGATGATGAGATTAATCCTGATGTCTTGGGTTATATTTTTGAGAAGTATATTAACCAAAAAGAGTACGGGGCTTATTATACTCGCCCGGAGATTACAGAATATTTATGCGATCGCACCATTAATAAACTGATTGTTGACCGGGTTAACAATCAGGCAAAAACCAATTTCCCTGATATCAAAGAGTTATTGCTCAACTTAGATGCTAAGCTTTGTCGTCTTTTAGTTGAAGACATTCTTCCTAATTTAACTATACTTGACCCCGCTTGTGGTTCGGGGGCGTTTTTAGTAGCAGGGATGAAGACGCTAATTTCGGTTTACACAGCCGTTATTGGCACAATTGAACTAACGGGAAGTCGGAAGTTAAAAAAATGGCTCAAAGAGATTAATCGTTCCCATCCTTCTTTGGCTTATTTTGTTAAGAAGCGCATTATTACCGACAATCTCTATGGTGTGGATATTATGGAGGAGGCGACAGAAATTGCTAAGTTGCGGTTGTTTTTAGCTTTGGTTTCTTCAGCACAAACAAAGGAAGAGTTGGAACCGTTACCTAATATTGATTTTAATATTATGGTGGGTAATTCTTTGATTGGTTTGATTAGGGTTGACGAGGAAAGTTTTGATACAGTTGGGGAAGCTAAGCAAGGGAATTTGTTACAGCCGTTAGCAGCAAAAGATTATCAAGAAACTCTGGCAGAAAAGAATGAAAGTGTGCGGCTGTATAAAGAACACGCTTTTAAATCTGGGGAAGTTGAAGGGACTCAACAAAGCGATCGCTTACAATTTTTACGAGATGATATTCAAAAGGTTAATGCCGAATCAACCCAAAAGTTGAATCAGTTATTGTTTGATGAATTTGGTAAGTTAAAGATTAAATACGAACAAGCACAGTTGCAAGGGAAGGCGAAGAAGCGGTTATTAGAGATAGAAGATATTGCTAGGTTGAAGCCCTTTCATTGGGGATATCATTTTGATGAGGTGATTGCAGATAAAGGCGGGTTTGATGCTATTATTACTAATCCACCTTGGGAAATATTTAAACCTAATGCCAGAGAGTTTTTTGTCCAACATAATGAGTTAGTGATAAAAAGCAAAATGGATATTAAGCAGTTTGAGAAAGCGAAGAAGAAGTTACTGCTTGATGCTGAAATTGCTAACGCTTGGTTAGAGTATCAAAGTCAATTTCCCCACGTTAGCTCATACTATCGCAAGGCGGAACAATATAAAAATCAAATCTCTGTTGTTAATGGCAGAAAACAGGGAACAGATATTAATTTGTACAAGTTGTTTTTGGAACAATGTTTTAATTTACTTCATCCTAATGGTGACTGTGGAATTGTTGTTCCTCGGGGATTTATACAGATTTAGGAACTAAGCAACTCGGGAATTTATTATTTTCTGCAACTCGTTTAGGTAATTTGTTTGGTTTATCTAATGAAAGATTTATTTTTGATAATGTTGATCATCGTTTCAAGTTTTGTTTACTAGATTTTGAAAAAGGCGGTAATACGGAATCATTTCAAGCGGCATTTCGCATTAATCCCAGGGAAGCAATTAGGAAAGAGCAGTTAGAGGTATTTCTTAGAGATAAAAATGAACAAATAAAAATCTCTGTTCCGTTGATTCATCAGTTATCACCCGATTCTTTATCCGTGATGGAATTTAAAAGTAATTTAGATATTACTATTGCTGAAAAGATGGCGAAGTTTCCTTTGTTAGGGGAAGAAGTTGTAGAGAAGTGGAATTTGAAATTAACCCGCGAGTTTGACATGACAAATAAAAGTTATTTGTTTAAAACTGAACCAGCAAAAGGAAGACTTCCCCTTTATGAAGGAAAAATGATTCATCAGTTTACTCATCAATGGGCTGAACCGAGATATTGGATTGATGAAGAAGAAGGAAGAGAAGCTGTATTAAAAAGAGGTGAAGAAGATGAAGGTCAAATATTAGATTATCAATGTTATCGATTAGCTTATAGAGCAATTGCTTCAAGTACAAATGAAAGAACTTTAATTGCTTCGATAATTCCCAACAGATGTTTTTACTGGTAATTCTTTAAATATTGCTGTTTTAGATAATTATTATCATTTACTAGTAATATCTAGTTTATTAAATAGCTTTTGTGTTGATTTTGCTTTACGCCAACAAGTATCAGCAAATATCAATATGTTCTACATTTATCAACTCCCCATTCCCCGCCTAACCGAAACAGACAAACACTTCCACACAAATAGTAGAACGTGCCGCCAAACTAATTTGCACAACTCCAGAATTTGACGAACTCGCCCAAGAAGTTGGTATAGAATCCCATAAAAACGGTATTACCGACGAAACCGAAAGAGCAAAACTTCGTGCTGAACTTGACGGCATCATCGCCCACATTTACCGCTTAAGCGAACAAGAATTTCAACATATTCTTAACACCTTTCCCCTCATTTCCGAAGAAACAAAACAAGCTGCCCTAACGGAATATCATAACTTTACTCCCCTCTCTGGCGACCCAGAAATAGTCAACTTAATCACCCAAGGAGAAAGCGCCACCTTAGAGTTTAAATCTACTGCCCGTTGGGACTTGCGGGAGAATAAAAAGAGTAAAGTTATGGAACAAATCATCGTCAAAACCGTCGCCGCTTTCCTGAATAGTCAAGGGGGAACATTATTAATTGGCGTTGAAGATGACGGTAATGTAATTGGTTTAGAAGCAGACTATCAAACTCTGAAAAAAGGTAACAAACAAGATGCCTATGAACTATTTTTAACGGACTTACTCTTAGAAAAAGAAATAGGCAAAGACTCCGCCCCTTATATCCGTATAAGTTTCGGTGAAGTAGAAAAAAAAGATGTTTGCCAAATTACCGTTAAACCTTCTCCTCGCCCTGTTTATATTCAGACTAAAAACAAAAATGGTGAACAAGAAGAAAGCTTATTTATCCGTGTCAACAACTCCACCAGAAAACTAGACAAACCTAGCGAAATTCGCAACTACTGCCAAGACAGATGGGCGAAGTAATAGGTAATAATTAGAAACTAGCTAAATTCAACAACGTAGTGGCGTGACACGCCTAAAATGATGCTTTAGAAAAAGAGTCATACTGTTTTTATTCATGTTTCTAAGTGATAATCTATTGCACTACTTTCTCTTTCAGTGGATACGAGAGTTAGGGAAATAGGGAGAAGTTAATCACTACTAACAGTAGGAATAGTCATTGTAGAAGTAATTCTTTCTGCCAAACGCGAAAAAGGTAAACTTTGTAAATAAACAACACCTGGCCCTTTTAACCTCGCCAAAAACAAACCTTCTCCCCCAAATAAAGCATTACGAAAGCCACCGACAAATTGAATGTCGTAACCTACAGAAGGAGCAAAAGCTACTAAACAGCCCGTATCTACCCGTAAAGATTGTCCTTGGGCAAGAGTTTTTTCAACAATTGCACCCCCAGCATGAACGAAGGCATAACCATCTCCCTTTAATTCTTGTAAGATAAAGCCTTCACCACCAAAGAAGCCTGTACCAAGACGTTTGGTGAAAGCAACGTTGATATCTGTCCCGTTAGCTGCACAAAGAAAGGCATCTTTTTGACATAAAAATCTTCCTCCTAATCTGCTTAAATCAAGGGGAATAATTTGCCCTGGACAAGTGGCAGAAAAACCTACCCTGGCTTTACCCCTGCCTCCATTGGCAAAAGTAGTAATGAAGAAACTTTCCCCAGTAATCATCCGTTTAAAGCCGGAAAATATGCCCCCACCTGTGGAAGTCTGCATTTGGATGCCATCTTCCATATAGGTCATTGTACCAACTTCTGCTTGTACTCCTTCACCAGGATCTAGTTCTATTTCTACTAGCTGGAGGGAGTCACCATAGATTTTGTAGTCAATAATATCAGCCATTTTTTCAGTACTTACTAATCTAGTGAACTACCTCAGCCTAAAGACGTGAGGCTTCCTATCCAACAGATTGCGTAATAGTAGACTTCTTACGTCCTCTACTATCACGGCTTACGTCTGGACAATAGACTACCTCCCCTGTCCCAGAGGATAAAATACGCAATCCTTCATCCAGGATGTTTTTAGCTGCATTGATCTCTCTATGGATTTTGGCGTGAACTATTTCCATCTTAGGGAACTTTAGACCCTTTAGACCATCTTTGACAATAGAGACATTCTTTTGAATAGCCAAAGTGCCGTTAGCAACTAGCCATTAGCAACTAGCAATTAGCAATTAACAATTAATATTTTCCTAAGAAAAAAATCCAATAAAAATCTCCCGAAAACATCTATTAATCTTAGTATTTTAATTGTCAAAATGTCCGGATAGAGTGAGGAATCTTCTTAATAGATTAGTGTGTAGCAAGGAACCTAAAAATTCATGCGATTATCTAGCCTCACTTTATACACATTAACTGCTTTGATTGCAGGTGGAAAGGCTGTTCAAGCCAATGAAAATATCTCGGTTCCAGATTTGGCTGAAGAACCAGAAACACCTGTTGATTTAATTGCAGAAGATGATACAAATGAAATTTCTGAAGTAGTAATGCCTCAAACAGAGGTACTTCCTCCAGAAAATCAACTTGCCCAAGTAGAGTTTTCTTCCCCAAAAACAGCAACTCAACCTGTTGAGTTAGCCCAATTACCCAGCTTAAATACTTCCACCCAAGCAGAAGAGTTAAAAGCAGAAACTATAATACCAGAAACCATAACACCAGAAGAAACTCCACTAGTTGCTGAGACTTCAGAAAACTGTAATGCGTCTCACTCAAACAATTCCGAACAGTTTGAGGAAATTGCTTCAACTCAACTCTTGGCTCAAAAACGCTTTCAACGTTGTCCTCGCCCTTTAGAAGTTGAACCTTTAGAAGCCCCCGAATTTGATGCTTTTGCCGCTTCCCCTGCCTTAAGCATTTACATTCCCGTTGGTTATGGCGCAGATCGCAACACCATTTTCACCTCCCATAGCTATCAATCTGCGGTCAGAGTAGATGATGGTTCAGTTTATTCGGCTGGGGTGGGAGTTGGTTTAGGAGATGCAGATAAAGCTGTTGGTGTGGAACTATCCTATGCCTTAGATACCAACAATGCCTTTGGGGATGGGGGCTTCAATACCAAAGTACACAAACGCTTTGGCAATGATTGGTCAGGGGCTTTAGGTTGGAATGGTTTGCTCAACACCAGCCGTAATGACTTTGAACAATCTTTTTATGGGGCCCTCACTAAAGTTTTTCGTACCCAACCTTCTTTGAATGATAGCTTCAGTCGGGTTTCTGTTACCGCCGGGTTAGGAGATGGACAGTTTCGCTCTAATGGGGCTGTGGCCGTAGGTGATAACAATATTAACGCCTTCGGTAACGTAGCGGTTCGGGTCGCCCGTCCTGTGAGTTTAATTGCAGAGTGGACAGGGCAAGATTTAGGTTTAGGGGTTTCCATTGCTCCCTTTAAAAATATTCCCATCGTCGTCACCCCAGCCTTCAGAGATGTGGCAGGTGCTGGTGATAAACCCAGGTTTGTCCTGGGTTTGGGTGCAGCTTGGAGATTATAAGTATTAAATTAAGGACGTAAAAATCATGCAGAAACTTCATTTTTTGGGTTTAGCTGTTAGTTTATCTATGATTACTGGGGTAACATACACAACTTCTGCCCAGGCTCAAAGTTATTCTGATATCACAGGTACAAATATTTGGAATAACGTCGCCCCCATTAGTGGCGATGGTTCTCAGTTAGATCCTCAACTAGCAGAAAGAATTGATAGGTTGAATCGCGAGTCCGCCGAAGCTTATCAAGAGTGTAACGCAGCTATTACCCTCGCTGAGCAGAATACTCCTTCTACCCGCCGTTATTCCCGGCAACCAAATAATAATGTTGCCGTTCCTATTGCTTGTCGGCAATTAGAAACGTTGCGCGTAGAAATGGATGATTTGCGGTTTGCTTTAGCTAATCAGTCTGAATTAACTGCAAATACTGACTTTTCTACTTGGTAATTAGTAATGGCTAACTGAAGGAATATTTTGGCATGATGAAAAAGAACAGTTCTAAAAACTATTCGTTGTTTTTAAGTGCGATCGCCACGGGGTTATTTGGCTTCTTCGCCACCCCAGCCCAAGGACAAGACTTCTTTTCTAATCAAAGTATTGAGTTTGCAGAAGATACTGTGGTTGAGTTTGAATTTATTCAATCCCACGGTTCTTATCAAGCTACTTTGGGCATTAAAGACGAAACCACCGGGGAAGAAACGGTATTATTTCGGGAAACTCAACCCTACGACGATTTCGGTTCTTTCACCACACAAAGAAGTTCTACCGGTAACAATGACCTCGGAACTAGTACAGATTTCGTCGGTACAGTAGAAGGCGGAACAGTTCAGAATCGCTTTAGCGAACAACTATTCAAAGCCGACCGCAAATACAGTTTCTTTTTGGAATCCGTTAGCCCCAGCGGACAAACAAGAAGAACAGTTGTTTCTACCCAAAACTTTGCCCGATTCAATGGTGGCTTAGATGGTGGTACGGTGGGGAATCAGACTGGTACACAACTAGCTTGGGAAGATGGGGGCCAAGTTGAGGTTGGTAATGATAGCGATTTTGATGATTTCGTGATTGAGGCTGGAGGTTATTTAATTGATATTGTTTGTCCGCCTTTTGAGTAATTGCTAACTGCTAGTTGCAATAGTAGGGGCGGGTTTGAAATCAAATTGCGAGATCAACATTAAATTAAATAAACCCGCCCAAACCCAAAATCTTGCTACCGAAATATAGTGTCTTTTTCTAAAAAAAATCTCAAACAACACTACATATAGCGTATGATTTGTAAGTTCCCCATACTTGAGTCAATTGTCCTTCGCCGTGAATCATCTACAGGAGTGGTCTGCAAGTTGTGTTGATGACCAACTTACTCGTCTTAATGTTATCTCTTTAGAGGGGGCGCAACCCTACGACTATCTTTTTTATTCTGAAGCTATTCCCCGCAGAAATGATGGTCGGGTTAGTACTCAATTCCTGAAACGCTACGAACATACAGAAGAAGGAGGTTGGTGGTGTTCGGGAATTGATCTCCTTACTGGGCATGAGGATAACTGGGGTTGTTTTAAGCCGGAAAAGCCTCGTTACACCGCAGATCGGCAGAAGGTAATTAAATACGAACATCCCCCTAAAGCACCCACCGGAGTCTTCGCTTTACGGGTTCCGCTTCATCTTTGGGAACGTATTGCCCATCGCTATCAACAAAAACTTTCTCCCCAAGAAATTGAAACTGGTTTTTGGCAATGGTTACAGAATCATCCCGAAATTCCTCTTTGTGTTACCGAAGGGGCCAAAAAAGCTGGGGCATTGCTTACGGCTGGTTATGCGGCGATCGCACTTCCAGGAATTAATGGGGGTTATCGAGTACCGAGGGATGATAGAGGTAGGAGGGTTGGTAAATCTTCACTTATTCCGCAACTCTTAGCCCTTGCTACTGCCGGAAGAGAGTTTTATCTCGTTTTTGACCAAGATTCTAAACCTCGCACCATTAAAGCTGTTGATGCGGCTATTCGCCGGACGGGTTATTTACTAACTCAGCAAGGTTGTCCTGTCAAGGTGGTAGTTTGGGAGCAAGAATTTGGTAAGGGAATTGATGATTTAATTGCTATTCGGGGTGAAGATTTTTTTGAGCAGATTTATCAACAGGCGGCTTCTTTTGATTATTGGAAGGCAAGATCCTTAAATCGCTTAACCTATCAACCTTATTTCAAAGTTAATCAACGTTATTTACTACCTCTCGATATTCCTGAAAATGCCAAGTTAGTTGCCCTAAAATCTGCGAAAGGAACAGGAAAAACTAAATTTTTAGAAGGTGTTGTTAAAGAGGCTTTAGAAAAGGGGCAGTGGGTTTTAGTTTTGGGGCATCGGGTACGCTTAGTAGAAGCCCTTTGTCAACGTTTTGGGCTGAATTATGTTACGGAAATCAAAGATTCTCAACAGGACTCCCTTTTAGGTTATGGTTTATGTGTAGACTCTCTTCACCCCAACTCCCAAGCCCAATTTAATGCCCATGATTGGGTCGATGGAGTAGTTATTATTGATGAGGTGGAACAAGTCCTTTGGCACGCCCTCAACTCTAGTACCTGTAGCAGTAATCGGGTTGCCATTCTTAAATCATTGAAAACGTTGATGCAAAATGTTTTAGGAGGCGGGGGTCAAGTTTTTGTTACCGATGCTGACTTAAGTGACTTGGCTTTGGATTATTTAATTGCTTTAGGGGGAGTTGAGATCGAACCTGTGGTGATTACCAATACCTGGCAACCTGGCATTGAGGAAGCTTGGCAAGTTTATCATTACCCAGAAAGTAAGCCAAAAAGATTATTAAAAGACTTAGAAAAACATATTGCCGAAGGAGGAAAACCCTTTGTTTTTCTTTCTGCCCAAAAGTTAAAAAGTCAGTGGGGAACTTCTAATTTAGAGTCTTATTTACAAAAGCAGTTTCCTCATAAAAAGATTCTACGTTTAGATTCGGAATCTTTATTAGAACCCAGTCATCCCGCCTCTAATTGCATCACGAAATTAAACCAAGTTCTGCCCCATTACGATATTGTTTTAGCTAGTCCGGTAATTGAAACTGGTATCAGTATTGAATTGCAAGGACATTTCACCTCAGTTTGGGCGATCGCCCAAGGAATACAAGCAGAAAACAGTGTCAGACAATCATTAGGACGCATTAGAGAAAATATCCCCCGCTATCTTTGGGTTGCCCCCTATGGTTTTAATCAAGTGGGGAACGGTTCAACTTCTATTCCTACTCTCCTTTCTTCTGGGCAACGGCTGACGCAACTTAATGTCCGTTTGTTGCAACAAACAGATTTTGCCTCCCTAGATGACTTGGATACAGGATTTCAAGCAGAATCATTAATGTGTTGGGCAAAAATGGCGGTGCGTTTTAATGCAGGAATGGTGCAATACCGAGAGACAATCTTAACTGCATTGCAAACAGAAGGGCATCACCTCCAAGAAGCGCCTCCTTCTGTGGTTAATAAAACCAAAAACACCACAAACTCTCTTACCGAGGCGATTACCGAAGTTAGGGATCGTAACTATGAAGCGGAATGTCAAGGGATCGCCTTTGCCAAAGATATTAGCGATTCCACCTACAATACCCTCAAAAAACAACTAATCAAAACCCCATCTCAAAGGAGATCCCAACGCAAGCATGAACTGAAGTTGCGTTATGGCATCCCCGTCACAACTCCCCTAGTGATTAGGGATGATCAAGGTTGGTATCAAAAAATTCGTCTCCATTACTTCCTTACTGTCGGAAAAGAACACCTAGCAGAAAGAGATAGGTTAGCGGCCCAAAGGTTAATTAATAGTGGTGAAGGGAGTATCTTTTTACCGGATTTCAACCGTTCTCAATTAGGGGCAACCATCGGTACAATGGAGATTCTGGGGATTCCTGTGTTGTTGGGGCCGAGGGGAAAGGAATTAAAAAACACCGATGCAGATTTACAAAAGATGGCACAACTGGCTTTAAGTAACCGTTCGGAAATCAAAACTTTGGTCGGTTTGGGATTAGCGAAAAACTCTAGTCCGATTATGATTATTCGACGCTTCTTAGATAAAATTGGTTATAGTTTGCAATATCTGCGTTGTGAAAGCCAAGGGAAAAAACGGATTAGGGTTTATCAAATTAAAGAACCATTAGACAGTCGTTTTGAGGTGTTTAAGTATTGGTTTGCTGGGGAAGGATGTTACAAAAATCATCATTTAGCAGCAGATTTGTTTCCTTGTTTAAATAGTAGTGATTATCCTCAAGGAAGTAATCATGTTCAACTTTCTCTTGCTTTATGAAAAGAAAGAAATAGGGTTTGTCTTGCCCTATTTTTAAGCTAATGTTACGAAATATGAATCGATTTTTGCCGTTTTTTGCTATTTTCCCCTTGACAAGGTAAAATTAATTTAGATAATCGGAATATTGATAACTTTTTGAAAAAGGGTATCTATTTCCCATTAGAAAATAATACTATTAAAGGTGAAAAGAATCAATAGGAAGATTATTTTTATTCCTCCTGCTGTACCGTTGCTTTCTTTAATTATGGTTTTAATTTGAGGAGATATCTAATTCATTGCTGACTGGAAATCGGCTTCTTGTTTGGTTAATTCCGCTTCTTTGGTTAAAAAACCTGCTTTTCCTTCACAACTTCCTTGAGATTCTACCATCGCTTCAGCATACTCAACCAATCTTTCCTTATCTTGGAACCTTTCTAACCGAATCCAATCAATACCAAAACGAGCGCCTAAAATACCACCGCAAATAGGCGATGAGGGCAGCCACTGTGTAGGTGACAGCATAGGACAAAGCCCCTGCCCGTATATCAGCATGGGTGGTTAAACTAGCTTCCATAGTAGCTTGGGCTAAAACTTGGGGGTGATGCCAAAAAATGCCTCCTAAAGGTGCAACCCGCATCGCTGCCCCCATTCCAGCGGAAGCACTGCCACTATGTTCAGGAAGATTGCCTTTTTTTAATCGATTTACAGCCCCTGAGAAGTTGCGGCCGTAACCTCGCCAAGTTCCTCTGGCCATTCCTTTGACTAAAATATCAGCCCAAGCTGCTTTTGACCATTTCCCTTCTTCCAAACAAAGATTAATCAGTGCCAAAGCTTGTTGAGTATCATCAGAATGGAGTCCTAAAGGTCGGAGGCGCTTGAGCTTGTTAGAATTAAGTTTGTTGATTTGTTCTAAAGGATATTCTTGGGGTAATTCTTGATATTGACCATAAACAGTTTCTATTTCCCAATCTCGCCACCCTTCTACCGGGCAACCGAGAATATCTCCCCAGGCTAAACCAAGGAGAGAACCTTTGATTCGTTGTTCTTGGCTTAGCAGCATTTGTTACCAACTATCAAAAGTAGCGTGTTCCTGAATCTGTTTGGCTCAGTAATAAAATATCATCTAACATCTTAGTCATATATTCTACCTTAGTTTGAATGCGTGTTAGGTAGCGTTGCTTTTTTTCTTCATTCCATTGATTACCATAATGACTTAACAGTTCTGTCGCGCCGAGTATAGTGGTTAAAGGAGTGCGAAACTCGTGGGAAGTTGTCGTTACAAAACGAGTTTTTAGTTCATTGAGTTCCTTTTCTTTGGTTAGTGCTTTTTGTAATTCTTGTTCTGCTTGTTTACGTTCAGTAATATCAATCCCTACGAAGACGGCGGCTTGTCCTTGGCTGTACTTCCTAGAAACAATTAAATAAGTTACCAAACAATTGTTTTGTTCAATTTCTATCTCAACAGAATCTTGTTGTAAAGAACAAGCAAAAAAGTGTTTTGTATACTCACTAAAGGGGGTGTAAGAATTAAAAACTTCAATGGGTTGGTTAATGAATTCTTCAGGAGTTGCCTGAGAAAGTTCTGCTAATTGTTGATTAACTCCTAAGTATTTTAAATCAGCACTAATCCAAGAAATACAACCCGGTACAGCATCCAAAACGGCTTGTAATTGAGCATTGGTTTGTTGCCAGGCTTTTTCTACTTGATGGAAAATAATCGCTTCTTTATTTAATTCTGATTTTGTTGTTTCTAGGTCATCGGTGCGTTCTTTTAATAAAAGTTGTAAATCTTCATTGCGTTTCTTCAAAGAAGATTTAACTTGTTTACTTGCTACTAATTCTTGTTGCACATTTTCATAAAGCTCATGTTGTTCAACAGCAATTCCTAGTTGATCAGTAAAATGTTTGAGGTGATTAATCTTTTGCTGATTTCCTGGGCTATACTCTGATAAATTAGCTAGACCTTCAAGCAAGTTGCTTTCTGTCATAACCCCTTGCAATTCTCCTTCACTTCCTACCACTACTAAATGGCTGATTTGCTGCTGAACCATTTCTTGATAAGCTTGCTCGATATGAGTAGAAGATTCTGTACAGAACAAAGAACTACTCATGATTGTTTGGGCTAATATTCGCTGTAAATTTTGTCCCCTGGCTATAAGTTGGAAAATATCTTGGCTAGTGATAATACCAATTGGTATAGTTAAACGAGAATCATTTGTTTCTGTGATAACCACGTAACCAACACTATTTTCTGCCATCTGCTGTACTATTTCCAACCCTAATGCCATTGCACTAGCTTGGATAATATCCGTTGTCATAAAATCAGATACTTGAGGTTGATTATTACAATTAGTCTCGATCACAGAAAGAGAATTAGGCGGATTATTCAGATGCATGATTGCTTATTCTTTGTGGTCTTACCAAAAAAGATGTAAGTTCTTATCTAAGCTATTAACAACTATTATCTAAGGTCAATGTAGATTATTGTGTATACGTTTAGGGTTGATTTGAGCTTTTTTCTTAATAACTATTTTGGGCTGTAAAAAAGCACTTAAATTAGTAGAATTATTAAGCGAGTTTAGCCAATTAAAAAAACAAGTAAACCTGATGTTTTTCAGTAAGAATATTTACTTAAGTGTTATTGATTCAAACAGAAAGAAGTTTTTCTGCTTAGTTGTGTTTTTCTGCCAACTTCTTCCTAATAGTAGCTTAGCCCAAGAAAGCGCTATCTATAGCTATGAAGACATATTTCATCCTGTGGTTAGTGAAAATGGCATGGTTGCTTCCCAAGAAGCCCTAGCTACTCAGGCAGGATTGCAAGTTTTGCAAGAAGGAGGAAATGCCGTTGATGCAGCAGTAACTGTGGCTTTCACCTTAGCTGTCACTTTACCACGGGCAGGCAATATTGGGGGTGGGGGGTTTATGCTCGTTCATTTAAGTGAGGGCAACGAAACTATTGCCATTGACTACCGGGAAAAAGCCCCCCAAGCAGCAACTAGAGATATGTTTCTTGATGCTGAGGGGGAAGTTGAGCAAGAAAAGTCGCGGTTTAGTCATTTGGCGGTAGGAGTACCGGGAACAGTTGCCGGGATGAGTTTAGCTCTAGAAAAGTATGGCACAATTTCTTTAGAGCGTGCCTTACAACCAGCTATTGAATTAGCAGAAAAAGGTTTTATAGTTGATGAGGATTTAAGCAACTCTTTATTGGGGATGAAAAAATATTTACAGTTGCATCCTGCTAGTCGAGAAATCTTTTTTAAAGAAGGAGAAGTTGCTTATAAAGTTGGGGATCTACTGGTACAAAAAGACCTTGCTAATAGCCTTAAGTTAATTGCTACTGAAGGGAAAGAAGCATTTTATCAAGGTACTATTGCTGATAAAATCGCGACTGAAATGGTAGAGAATGGGGGGTTAATTACTAAAGAAGATTTAGCCGCTTATGAACCAGTAATTCGCCAACCAATTAAGGGAAATTATCGCAGTTATCAAATTTATTCTATGCCTCCTCCTAGTTCAGGAGGAGTTCATTTAGTACAGATGTTAAATATCTTAGACAACTTCCCCATTGAAACATCAGGACATAATACTGCTCGAACAATTCATTTAATGGCGGAAACCATGAAATTTGCCTATGCAGATCGTTCTCGTTATTTAGGAGATAGCGATTTTGTTGATGTTCCCTTAGCTTGGTTAACTTCTCAAAGTTACGCCCGCCAGTTAGCAGCAAAAATTGATTTTAAGCAAGCAACTCCCAGCCAAAATATTGCTCCCGGCAACCCTATTAGGCAAGAAAGTAACGACACCACCCATTATTCTATTGTTGATAGTTATGGCAACGCGGTATCTAATACTTATACCCTAAACTTTAGCTACGGTAGCGGTATTGTTGTGCCAGGGACAGGAATTTTATTAAACAATCAAATGGATGATTTTTCCGCTAAATCTGGAGTCCCTAACGCCTATGGTTTAATTGGGGGAGAATTTAATGCCATTGAACCAGAAAAAAGAATGCTTAGTTCCATGACACCAACCATTGTTACCAAAGATGGTAAACCATTTTTAGTTACCGGTTCTCCTGGGGGAAGTCGCATCATTACCACCACTCTCCAAGTAATCATGAATGTGATTGACCACAAAATGAATATCGCCACAGCAACTAATGCGGTAAGGGTTCATCATCAATGGCTACCAGACGAACTAAGAATAGAGCGGGGGTTAAACGAGGATACTATTAGTTTATTAAAAGAGAAAGGTCATGAAGTCAATGTTCAAGAGGCTATGGGAAGTACACAAAGTGTTATGAGCATAGAAGGTAAATTATACGGTGCTTCTGACCCTCGCAAACCAGGTGCTTTAACTTTAGGTTATTAACTTAAATCCAAAAATTGGGTATATTGCCTCCTAGTTACTTCCTTATAAGCTGGCTCATTTATAATTTTCAGGAAAGCAAATAATGTCGAAACCTTTTAAATATCTTCTCGCTGTCTTAGCAGTAATTGCCGTTGGCTTAGGATTATGGCAAGTTTATAATATCTTTTTTGCTAATAGTGGTGGTGATGCTGAAGTAGTTACTGAACCTCCTGCGGGTGAAGCCCCGGTTGTGACAGAATCTCCTGCTGCTGCTGAGTCTCCTGCTGCTACAGGTGAATCTCCCGCAGAAACAGAATCCCCGGCTGCCGCTGCCCCAGCAGATGCCCCAGCTTCAGAAGTTCCTTTCTATGATGCAGTGAAAAATGCCCAAGAAGCTGCTAGTTTAACTCAAACAGCACAAACTCAAGAAGAGTGGCAAGAAGTCGCAACCTCGTGGCAAGATGCGATCGCCTTGATGAAAGCTATCCCGGAAGGAGATACTAATTATGAAGTGGCACAGGAAAAAGTGGGAGAATATGAAGGCTATTTGCAATATGCTCAGAAGAATGCGGGGAATTAGATAATGGCTAATGGCTAATGGCTAATGGCTAGTTGTTTTCTCCCCAGCTCCCCAACTCCCCAGCTCCCCTTTCTAGCAAACATTCAATAGATTAAAAAAAGGTGCGATCGCCAACTTATACTCAAACCCCTTGGCAAGAAACTTACAGTGAAATCATTGATGTGCGTTCAGAAGGTGAGTTTAGAGAAGATCATTTTCCTGGGGCGATTAATTTACCTGTACTTAATAACTGCGAAAGGGAGAAGGTGGGAACCATCTATAAACAAAATTCTCCCTTTGCTGCCCGTAAAATTGGTGCTGCTTTAGTTACCCAAAATATGTCGGGCTACCTCAGCGATTATTTTGCTAACCAGGGGAAAGATTATCATCCCTTGATTTATTGTTGGCGTGGGGGACAACGTTCCTATAGTATGGCAATTATTTTGTCTCAAATTGGCTGGCGTACCACCATAATTGAAGGGGGTTATAAAACCTATCGCGCCTATGTACGAGAACAACTTTCTCAACTGCCGCAAAAGTTTACCTACAAAGTTTTATGCGGCTTAACGGGTACGGGTAAGACTCATATTTTGCAAAATTTCGCCCATGAAGGTAGGCAAGTATTAGACTTAGAAGCGATCGCGAATCACCGTGGTTCATTATTAGGGGAAGCCTGGCTGGGGCAACCTCAATCTCAACCTTCCCAAAAACGTTTTGAATCTCTGCTGCTAGAAAAATTACAACAGTTTGATCTACAAAAGCCAGTTTGGGTAGAATCAGAAAGCAACAAAATTGGCAAATGCCACTTACCTCCTGCCCTTTGGCAAATGATGAAGCGAGGAAGTTGTGTAGAAGTTCAATTACCCTTAGAAGCAAGAATTGATGGGTTGTTGCAAGAATATCCTCATTTAATCGCCAATCCTAACTTTTTAAAAGATAAACTCAAGATGTTAACATCCCGCTATGGTAAAGCAAAAATTACTCAGTGGTGTAACTTAATTGATCAGGGTAAGTGGCGAGAATTGGTAGGAGATTTATTAACCCATCATTATGATCCTAGTTATCAGCGATCGCTCAACAAAACCTATTCATCATTAAACATTGAACATTTATCATTTATCATTTAACAGATAGACATTGCATTCTCTATTCTTGCCCATAAACTACCAAGAAATTAATTTCTTGGCTAACAGCTAAAGTCATCTGAAGATGACTGGGAGGTTGATTCCTTGCTAGGCATTGGTGACAATTTAAGTAAAAGTCCAATCTGTCAAACCCCTGTCGTTAGATTCAGCAACGTAGGGTGTGTTGGCGCTGCGAAAAATTATGGCAACTCTACCACAATCTTGATTCAGCGCTTAACGCACCGTCTTAGCTTTTTTGCTTCAAGATGGTGCGTTACGCTTGCAGCTAACGACACCCTACAAACTACAGATAAGAAACAACAAAAACCTCCCCTCGACCTCTCTCCCTTACCTCTGCCAAAGCCCTTGACAGATTGCGTTTTGGCTTAACTTGTCACGATTGCTTGCTAGGTTACACTGATGATTGTTCATTGTTCATTGTTCATTGATAACTGATGTTGGTGTGAAGCCGTTTTCTTGTAGTTGTTTTGCCCCTTCCTTACTGAAAGCAAAGTTAAGAAACTCAGAAGTTGCTTTTGCTGGGGTAGGGTTGTAAATAATACCAATATTGCGTACCATTTTATACTTATTGGCTTCAACATTAGCTGCGGTAGGCTCAACCCCATTAAGACTAAGACGATTAACTGATGAATTATTAGCGATCGCATAGGCAAGGGAAAAAGCACCGATACTGTGGGGAGTATCTTCCACTGCCTCAATTAATTCCCCTTCTTGGCGCATAATTATTGCTTCTGGGGCATTCTTAAGCTCTTTACCCAAATAGTATTCCCTTAACAGACGCTTTCCTGACTCATCCTCCGGTCGATCCAACAGGACGATTTCTGCATCTGGCCCCCCCACTTCTTGCCAATTAGTGATCTTTCCACTATAAATATCCTTAAGTTGCTCTGTTTGCAAATTGTTTACCCCGGTAACACTAGGATGGGTAGCAACTATCAAAGCATCTTTAGCTAATTCCCGGTAGGCAATAGAATCACTTTCTTCTTGGGGCTTTAAATTTCTACTCATACCTCCCAAATCCACTAATCCTTGAGTCACAGCGACAATGGCACTATCTGACTGACTTTGAGGTAAAAAAGTAATTTCAGCCCCTTCCTTTTGAGCTTCGTAAGCAGCAACTAAACTTTTTAAGGCAGGATAAGTACTACCTGAACCTGTAATTTTAACTTCTTGCTGGGTTGCCACAACTCCTGTGGGTTGACTGGTTTTGGGAGTACAGCTATTGATGGAAGTTGTACTAATTGCCAATAAAATTGTCCAAAAAATGTTTAGTTTCATGGTATTCAAATAAGGTTTTGGGTGAAAATTGCTAACTGACTAGTTGCTAATTGCTAATTGTCTTTGATGAACTAACAATCTCAGAACCTTCCCGCCTAAAATATATAGAGTATGTAGAGTTATGTTGATGCCACAAAACAGATGAGCGAAAAGTTAGACTGGGTTGCCTTACAAAAAGCTCTCTCTGTAGAAGCAGAACGAGGTTTTTCTGATTTAATGGGAAATCGCTATCGCTTTAGTGAATTTCTGTGTTTGAATTTCGGTAAACGCCCTTTGGGTATGAATACAGAACAAAGAAGGCGGTGGCAGGAGCTTAGTGCCGATTTTGCTCGCTATCCTAGCTTAAGCGTCACCCAAAGGCAACACGTAATCGCAGAAGCCAGAAGATTAATCCAGCAATTACAACAGCCTCCCAAAAAAGAAGATCCTCAACCAAAAACTCCCCGTACTAATCCTGTAGTCGCAACTCAACAGGGCTATAGCTACAAAACCTTAACTTTAAATCAGCTTTTAAAAGAAGTTCCTAAAATTGGCAAACAAAAAAGTGCTTACCTCCAACGCCTCGGCTTAACCACAGTCAGAGACTTACTCTTTTACTACCCCCGTGACTATATTGATTATGCCCGTCAAGTCAAAATAAAGGACCTCGAAGCTGGAGAAACCGTCACTATTCTGGGGGCAGTGAAGCGTTGTAATTGTTTTTCTAGTCCTAAAAATAAGAAGCTAACCATTTTTGAATTAGTACTCAAAGATAACACCGGGCAAATTAAACTTAACCGTTTCTATGCCGGAATGCGCTACTCCAACCGAGGCTGGCAACATAAAATGAAGCGGCAATTTCCCAACGGTGCAATAGTTGCCGCTTCAGGGTTGGTGAAACAAAATAAATACGGATTTAACCTCGACACCCCAGAATTAGAGGTTATTGACCACGCTGGGGCGAATATAGACTCTTTAAAAATAGGTAGGGTAGTTCCTGTTTATCCTTTAGCTGAGGGGGTAACAGCCGATGTGGTGAGGCGGGCCATCATTGAGGTTTTACCAGCCATTAACCAAATTAAAGATCCTTTGCCCCCAGCTTTAATTAATTCCTATGGTTTCATGGGCTTGAAAGATGCCATTTGCCAAATTCATTTCCCTGATAGTCAAGAAAGTCTTGCTTTAGCGAGGAGACGCTTAGTTTTTGATGAGTTTTTCTATCTCCAACTAGGTTTCCTTTCCCGTCGTCAACAACAAAAGCAAAATCAAAGCAGTGCGGTTTTTTCCCCCACAGGTAAGCTAATTGAACAGTTTAACCAAATACTGCCCTTTGAATTAACCGATGCCCAAAAGCGAGTAACTAACGATGTCTTAGAAGAGTTACAATCCTCTACTCCCATGAATCGTTTAGTACAAGGGGATGTGGGTTCAGGAAAAACCGTTGTTTCTGTATTTGCTATTCTCACTGCCATTCAATCTGGCTATCAAGCAGCATTAATGGCTCCAACAGAAGTATTGGCAGAACAACATTATCGTAAACTAGTAAGCTGGTTCAACCTGTTGCATTTACCTGTAGAATTGCTGACAGGTTCAACCAAAGTTGCTAAACGTCGGGAAATTCATAACCAACTAGAAACAGGGGAACTTCCTTTATTAGTAGGAACCCATGCCTTAATTCAAGATCCGGTTAACTTCCAAAAACTCGGTTTAGTCGTCATTGATGAACAACATCGCTTTGGGGTACAACAAAGGGCGAGGTTATTAGATAAAGGAAAATCTCCCCACGTTCTCACCATGACAGCAACCCCTATTCCTCGTACCTTAGCTTTAACTTTACATGGGGATTTAGATGTTTCGCAAATTGATGAACTTCCCCCAGGCAGGCAACCAATTCAAACCACAGTCTTAGCCGGGAAACAACGGCGAGATGCCTATGATTTAATTCGTCGAGAAATTGCCCAAGGCAGGCAATGTTATGTTATTTTACCCTTAATTGAAGAATCAGAAAAGCTGGATGTACGTTCAGCGGTGGAAGAGCAAGTTAAGTTACAAGAAACTATCTTTCCTGAATTTAAAGTTGGTTTACTCCATGGGCGCATGAGTTCCGCCGATAAAGATGAATCCCTCAATGCTTTTCGGGATAATGCAACTCAAATAATTGTTTCTACTACAGTTATTGAAGTGGGGGTAGATGTTCCTAACGCTACGGTAATGTTAATTGAAAATGCTGAACGCTTCGGCTTATCGCAGTTGCATCAATTAAGGGGAAGAGTCGGCCGTGGTTCCCACAAATCCTACTGTTTGTTGATGAGTAGTAGTAAAAATCCTGATGCACGACAGCGTTTGCAAGTGTTGGAACAATCCCAAGATGGCTTCTTTATTTCCGAGATGGATATGCGTTTTCGTGGTCCCGGAGAGGTTTTGGGGAAACGCCAATCTGGTTTACCAGACTTCGCTTTAGCCAGTTTAGTTGAAGATAAAGAGGTTTTAGTTATTGCCAGAGAAGCAGCAGAAAAGTTGATGTTAGCAGATAAAAGTTTGGGGCATTGGTCTTCTTTACGTCAAGAGTTAAAGGAACGATATGAACGTATGAGTAGTGGTGTAGTTTTAACTTAATGCTGAATATCTAAATAACTTTAAATATACATTGAGTAGAGAAATATTGTTTGTTTAAACTAGACTAAAAACCGATTTATTTTAGTGATTAATCCTGATACCTGTTGCTAAATTGTGTATAAATTAATTTGAGTTATTCTTTCTCTAAAAATAGCAACAGAAAACTAAATAAAAACTCTCGATATTGCTCTAACAATTTAATCTAGTTGGCACTATACTAAGTTAGCTACTTAATAACAAGTAACCTATGGATATACCTGTTAAATCAAGCTACCTGCTAATTCAAGATGCGAATATTCATTATCTCGAAGCAGGAAAAATTGATGCTCCTAGTGTAGTTTTCCTCCATGGAGCCACTTTTAGCGCCAAAACTTGGGAAGAAATTGGTAGTCTAGAAATATTAGCTGAAAAAGGTTATA
The DNA here is from genome assembly GCA_963793425.1 of uncultured cyanobacterium. Taxonomy (GTDB): domain Bacteria; phylum Cyanobacteriota; class Cyanobacteriia; order Cyanobacteriales; family CAWCAG01; genus CAWCAG01. The sequence goes on from CAWCAG010000009.1 coordinate 291,286, forward strand.
GAGCGATCGCCGTAGATTTGCCTGGTTGTGGTGACTCAGAAAGTTTATCGACAGGGGCTTTACAGGAATTCATTCAGGAATTTATTGCTAAACTCAGTCTTAATTTACCAATTTTAGTAGCCCCTTCTATGAGCGGAGGGTATAGTCTTCCTTTTATGGTTTGGCGTTATTGATCTTATATCCTAGGAATTAATATCAGATTTTTTTATTAAATAAATAAGGCAATTACCCCAAACCAACCCAGTAAAGTTGCTATCATAACAGCCATGTAAGCTAGTGTATTCCTGGTCAGAAATTATCTCCAGTTAAGTAAAAAGCTCCCCTCTTCCCCATCTAGCCTGTCAAACAACCAACTTCAAAAATATATTTTATGAAAGTTTTACTTCTTTATCCTTTATTTCCCAAAAGTTTCTGGTCTTTTGAAAAAACCATAGGTTTGCTTGGACATAAAGCGATGATTCCTCCTTTAGGATTAATAACCATAGCGGCTATCCTGCCTCAAGAATGGGAATATAGGTTAGTTGACCGTAACGTGGGGGATATCACTGAAGCTGATTGGGAATGGTGTGATTTAGTCATTCTTTCAGCAATGATTGTGCAAAAAGAAGACTTATTAAATCAAGTTAAAGAAGCAAAAAGAAGAAATAAGAAAGTAGCAGCCGGGGGACCTTATGTTACGGCTTTATCAGAGGAAGTCAAAGCAGTTGGGACAGATTATCTCATTTTGGACGAAGGGGAAATTACCATACCCCTATTTGTTGAAGCCCTAGCTAGGGGAGAAACTTCAGGAACATTTAGTGCCGAAGGAGTAAAACCTGATGTTGGTATCACTCCGATTCCTCGCTTTGAACTGTTGGATTTTGATGCCTATGCAGAAATGGCAGTACAGTTTTCTAGGGGTTGCCCTTTTCAGTGTGAATTTTGCGATATCATTGTTCTCTACGGCCGCAAACCCCGCACCAAAACACCAAAACAGCTAATTGCTGAACTAGAAAGACTCTACGAACTAGGTTGGCGGCGTAGCATTTTTATGGTGGATGATAACTTCATCGGCAATAAACGCAACGTTAAACTATTGCTGAGGGAGTTGCAACCTTGGATGGAAGAGCGTGGCTATCCCTTTTCTATTAGTACAGAAGCCTCTGTAGACTTAGCCAACGATCAAGAATTGATGGATCTTATGACTGCTTGTGGTTTTGGGGCAGTTTTCTTGGGTATTGAAACTCCCGACGAAGGAAGTTTAGCAATCACTCAGAAATTTCAGAATACGAGAGATCCTCTCAGCGAATCCGTAGAGAAAATTGTCAAATCTGGTTTGCGAGTTATGGCTGGATTTATTATTGGCTTTGATGGGGAAAAAGCTGGGGCAGGGGAGCGCATTGTTGAATTTGTGGAAAAAACCACCATCCCCACTGGGGTTTTCAGTATGTTACAAGCCTTGCCTGATACTGCCCTGTGGCATCGCCTCAAAAAAGAAGGTAGGCTGCAAGAAGAGTCAGCCAATATTAACCAAACAACCTTAATGAACTTTGTTCCTACCCGCCCTATTGAAGATATTGCCAAGGAATATGTACAAGCATTTTGGGATTTATACGAACCAAAAAACTTTTTAGAGCGGACTTATCGCCACTACCGCATTTTAGGAGAAGCCCCTTGCCATAAGCAACGTCAGCTCAAAAAGAAGGATAGTACCAAGATTTCTAAGGGGAAAAAGCAGTCCACAGCGAAGCTACTCAAAGCTATGCTGATTATCTTTTGGCAACAGGGAGTGGTACGGGATACCCGTTGGAAGTTTTGGCCTTATCTGTTTAGTATGTGGAAGCATAATCGTGGAGGCATAGGCAGTTATCTAAGTGTTTGCGCCCAGATTGAACATTTTGTTGAGTATCGTCAAGAGGTAAAAGAACAAATTGAATCCCAATTAGCAGCGTTTTTAGCCGAAGAAGAGAAATTAAAAATTAAGGTGGTTGAAAAAGAAAAAGAAGAAAGCCTTAAGGCGATCGCTTGATTAAATAATGCTAATGGCTAGTGGCTAGTAGCTAGTGGCTAATTGTTTGACTTATTCATCTTCCTGACCCATAAAATTGTTAGGGAGATGTTTTGTTAGAATCGTACTGAGTAATTTGGTAAGTTTAGCCATGAAAGAGGGCAATGCAGAAAAAATGAACTTAAAAGAAGTTCATCGGCTGTTGGGATGGCAAAAACACTCAACAATGGGCAAATATGAAGATATACTTTCCTTGGAACCATTAACGGAATTTGAACAAGGGGAATTAACCCAGATTGCCAGAGATTTTGAGCGTTACTTAAATGCAGATAAAGTCTCAGAAGGACTCATTAAAGCCCTAACCACCTTTCCTCTGCTGCGATTAGCTGGATTCTATCGTGTTCCCGTAGAGTTGAAACTTGAAGAAGCAATTGCGTGTATTGAAGTTGAAGATGAAGAGACAATTATCACAGGACGCTTTGATATTTTAGCAATTAATCCGAACCAAATCCCCGATGAACAAGTCTTTTGGATGCTTATTATCGAAGCCAAGAATAGTTCTATTGAGCTTAGGGCCGGGTTATCTCAACTTTTAGTCTATACCTATAGTAGCTTGAAGTTTCAATCTGAAACTTGGGGAATGCTAACTAACGGCATTAATTATCAATTTGTTCATTGCCAAAGTGGTACATATCCTCTGTATCAACTTTTCCCTCCCCTACATTTATTTGAGGGCGATCGCGCGGTGCAAATTCTTCAAAGCCTTAAAGCAATTTGTCAGTTACAAAAACCCCTAACTAATGCCATACTTGCTTCCTGAAAGTGAAACAGTATTATTAGCCCATACTTCAGTTTTTGGCATCCTCTTTAAGGATAAATAGACAGTTTCTCACAAGTTAATTTACAATCACTAGAGACAGATGTACTAGGACAAATCATTTAATTAAGCTAACGAAGTATAGTTAAATGCCTTGAACCTATTATGATCTCTTTACCTGGAAAACCAGCCTCTTTTTGGATTGATTCTACATTAGAAACTAATTATCCCACTTTAATTAATGATGTTAGCGTTGATGTCGCTATTGTGGGAGGGGGAATTGCTGGTATAACCGCAGCCATGCTGCTAAAACAAGCTGGCAAAACCGTTGCAATTGTGGAAGCAGAGAGTATTGCCACAGGAGTTAGCGGACATACGACAGCGAAAGTTACTTCCTTGCATCAACTTATTTATGCTGACTTAATTAAAGAGTTTGGTGAAGATAAAGCCAGGATTTACGCCGAATCTAACCAAGCCGGGGTTGAACAAGTAGCTGACTTGGTTGCCCAAGAAGGGATTGATTGTGACTTTAGTCGCCAAAGTACTTATACCTTCGCTGATTCGGCTAAGCATCTTGACAAAATTGAAGCTGAATGTGAAGCTGCTTTGAAAGTTGGGCTTCCGGCTTCTTTTGTCAAAGAATCTTCCTTGCCTTTTGATATTGTCGGGGCTGTTAAAGTAGACAATCAAGCCCAGTTTCATGTTCGCAAGTATCTACTGCATCTAGCTGATAAAATTGCTGGTGATGGTAGTTATATTTTTGAGAATTCTAGAGTAGAAAAGGTTGAAGAAGGTGCGCCTTGTGAGGTAATGACTAGCCAAGGGAAGGTAAAAGCCCAAGATGTTCTCGTTACAACTAATTTGCCGATTCTCGATCAAGGACTTTTCTTTGCTAAATCCTATCCTAAACGTTCTTATATTATTGGTGCAGCAATTGACCCAGAGAAAGCACCAGAAGGAATGTTTATTGGCGTAGGGGATAACTACCACTCTATTCGCACTACCCCTTACCAAGGAGGTAAACTACTCCTTATTGGTGGCGAAGGACATAAAGTCGGGGCTATTTCTAATACCGAAGAAAAATACCTTGCTTTAGAAGAATATGGACGTTCTCACTTTGGTATTGACAAATTTGACTATCGTTGGTCTAGTCAGGATATGGTTTCTTTTGATAAGTTACCTTATATTGGCAAACTGACCCCAGCTAACAAACATATCTACGTTGCCACAGGGTTTAGTCTTTGGGGCATGAGTAAAGGTACAATGGCAGGAATGTTGCTGAAAGATTTGGTTTTAGGACAAGAAAATTCTTGGGCTGATCTTTATGAAGCTACCCGCGCAACTCCTTTTGTAACCAAAGAGTCTTTGAAAAACAATGCTGAGGTAGGATTAAATTGGATTGGCGATCGCCTAAAAGCCCTGAAAAATCCTTCCTTAGCTGATGTGGGTGTTGGAGAAGGTAAAATCGTTCTTGTAGACAAAGAACCTACAGCAGTTTATAAAGATGAACAAGGGGAAATCCATGCAGTTTCTCCTGTTTGTACTCATTTAGCTTGCATTGTTAACTGGAATAGTGCCGAAAAGAGTTGGGATTGTCCTTGTCATGGTGCGCGTTTTAGTTGCGAAGGTAAAGTGCTTCAAGGGCCAGCAGTTACAGATTTAGAAAAGAAAGTTATTTAGGTTAATTACCACTGAATTCAGCATAATAAAATAATTACCAACATTGCTACTTTAAAACATCAAAAAGCTAGTAATGTTGGTTTTTTAATAGAAGGCTTGATTTATTTCAGTAGATAGTTGGTCATATCAAGTAATTAAAACCAACGAAATTTCCCTTCTTTCAAATTATCAAGCAACTCTTACGTAAATATTCTTACATTTATTTTTTTAATGAAGTTGCTTTATTGCTATTTACTTTGTGGGGGATATAACCATAACATAATTATGAGGCAAGTGAAAGCAAAAATTTATACAAAAAAAATAATGAGACTACTTAGAAAAACTGTACTCAACAAAATTACCCTCGCCACTACTGCTGGCACTTTTTTCTGTATTGGGGCAATAGCTAATTCTGCTGAGGCGGCTAGTTTCAACTTTTCTTACACTTTTCAGAATAAGGAGGATGTTCTCAGTGGGATCTTAGAAGGGGAAGTTCAAGCAGATAATGATACAGTTATCGTTTCTGAGATCACTATGCCTAGCTTAAATGGTGATTTAGGCCCCGACTTACCTTTCGTAGATTCTATAGTTGAAATTGTTTCAACACTTGATCTACCTACCTTAATTAGATTACTCAGTTCAGACTCACCTTCTTTTGGATCTCTAGTTGACCTTACAGCAGCGCCTTTAGGAAATCCAAAGGTTAGCTTCAGTGGTCAGGTTATGGATATTATTACCTGTTCCCTTCCAGAGTGTGATGACGGCTTTGTGTTTGAAAGTGGCGGCTTAATTGGTGCGCCTTTATTCAGTAGCAGTCCATCTTACGGTAATAGTCCTGCTGAAACCTACGATCCAAGCAGATGGCAGCTTACTGCTAACACACCAACTCCAACTCCGACTCCAACTCCAACTCCAACTCCAACTCCAACTCCAACTCCAACTCCAACCCCGACTCCAACTCCAACTCCAACTCCAACCCCGACTCCAACTCCAACTCCAACCCCGACTCCAACTCCAACTCCAACCCCGACTCCAACTCCAACTCCAACCCCGACTCCAACTCCGACTCCAACACCAACACCAACACCAACACCAACACCAACACCTGAACCAACTTCCGTACCTGAACCAGCTTCAATACTAAGTCTTCTGGCTATGGGTACTTTAGGTGTTGCTTCTAAGTTGAAGGGCAGCAAAAAGAAAAAGCCTTAATTATTTAGATACTTAGCGGGCAAACATCAGGATGTATATTTCATTGCGTTGCAAAACTCTTGGGCTGCCTCCAACCGAGAAGTTTGCCCCATCAAAACACAACGGGTAATTGACATCCTCCCCGACCTATTCGCGTAGCGTTGCCGCAGGCTAAGGTACGGGGATTCCCTATCTACCCAAACAACGACAGTTGCACGGGTTCTAGTTGGGTTGACGTTTCACAGGTTGCTGCTACAGTTGTAGTATAGCTGCCTACCTCCACGTCCGTTTCTTGCTCCGCGTTCCCTTGGGTCTTTCGGCGGCGCGGGTTCGGTGCGCTTTAGAGTCTCAGGGTGTCCCCCCGCGACTAAGATATTTACAGCAGCATTTACAGAAGGTCGCCTATCTTAGCTATGTATACTTTGTTTCCCTTGAGTCGGAATCCTGATTTGGTGAAGCTAGCAGCTTGCTTATTGCTTCGCTTCTTAAACCTGGGAGGCTTGATCTTGGTTCCCTTTCTTTTGCCTTGCAGGGAGTTAAAAAAGTTCTTATATGCTGTAGAAAGGTTTTTTAATGACTGCTGTAACGAGACTGCTGAGACTTGGTTTAGCCATTTCCTTTCTTCTGTCTTTTTTGTTTGGGTTAATCGTTTACATAAACTGTTGTAGCTTAAGGCTTTTCTACTACTTTTGCACAAAGCAACTGCATCGTTCCAAACTACACGAGTACAGCCAAACAGTTGAGCAAGTTTTTGTGTTTGGTAAATGTGCTAAAATCAAGGGAGAAAATCAAATAATTTTAAGCAGTTTAGGGCGAAAGTAAAAGCTTTTCGCCGTATTTGTAGTATTTAACTGAATTATTTTCAATTTAATGGAGTTTTAAACCCTATGACCCTTTCTCAAGAGCGGATTGTACCGACAAATCTGAGAAGTGAAATGTCCCGTTCTTACCTAGAATATGCCATGAGCGTCATTGTAGGTAGGGCCCTTCCAGATGCTAGGGATGGTTTAAAACCCGTACACCGACGCATTCTTTATGCCATGTATGAACTGGGCTTAACCCCAGAACGCCCTTTCCGTAAATGCGCCCGTGTAGTGGGGGAAGTTTTAGGTAAGTACCATCCCCACGGCGATACCGCAGTTTATGATGCTTTAGTTCGCATGGCTCAGGATTTTTCCATGCGTTCCCCTTTGATAGCTGGTCATGGTAACTTTGGCTCCGTAGATAATGACCCCCCAGCGGCAATGCGTTATACAGAATGTCGATTGCATTCTTTAACCACCAACGCTTTACTACGAGATATTGAATCGGAAACTGTCGATTTTGCTGACAACTTTGATGGCTCTCAACAAGAACCAGTTGTCCTCCCGGCCAGAATTCCTCAACTCCTACTTAATGGGTCTTCGGGTATCGCCGTGGGCATGGCTACTAATATTCCCCCCCACAACTTAGGGGAATTAATTGATGGGGTTGTGGCCTTAATTCATAACCCGGAAATGAGCGACCTCGACTTGATGCAATATGTTCAGGGTCCTGATTTTCCTACTGGAGGGCAAATTCTGGGGCGGGAAGGCATTAAGGATACCTTCACTACCGGGCGAGGCTCCATCACCATGCGAGGGGTAGCAGATGTTGAAATAATCGAACAAAAGGGCCGTCCAGACCGAGATGCCATCATTATTACCCAACTGCCCTACCAAACCAACAAAGCGGCCCTGATCGAAAGAATCGCTGAGATGGTTAATGATAAGCGTTTAGATGGCATCTCCGATATTCGCGACGAAAGCGATCGCGATGGCATGAGAGTCGTTATTGAACTGAAACGGGATGCCCATCCTAGAGTTACCCTCAACAATTTGTATAAGCAAACGCCCGTACAAATGAACTTCGGGGCTAATATGTTAGCCCTAGTAGATGGCGAACCCCAACTTCTATCTCTCAAGAAATTCCTTAGCGTCTTTATTGAGTTCCGCGTTGAAGCAATCACCAGACGAACCCAGTACGAACTGCGGAAAGCAGAAGAAAGAGATCACCTCTTACAGGGGTTATTAATCGCTTTAGATAACTTAGATGCAGTTATTGCCATCATTCGCGGTGCAGCAGATACAGCCATGGCAAAAGCGGAATTAGCAGAACGTTTTGGACTATCACAAGTGCAAGCTGATGCTATCTTACAAATGCAACTAAGGCGGTTGACAGCCCTAGAAACAGATAAAATTCAAGCAGAACATCAAGAATTACAAGTCCGCATCGCCGATTTACAAGATATTCTGGCTAAGCAAGAGCGTATTGAAGGGATTATTGAAGAAGAAGTTACTCAAATTAAAGAAACCCATGCTACCCCGCGCCAAACCACAATTTTACAAGGGGAAGGGGAACTTTTAGACATCGACTTAATTGCCAACGAACAGGCAATTATCCTCTTAACAGAACAGGGTTATATCAAGCGAATGCCTGTAGACACCTTTGGGCAACAAAGCCGGGCTACTCGTGGTAAAGCAGCCGCCAAAATTAAAGAAAATGATGTTGTAGAACATTTCTTAAGTTGTTGTGACCACAACACGATCCTTTTCTTTAGCGATCGCGGTGTAGTTTATAGTTTACCCGCTTACCAAATTCCTACGGCCTCCCGTACCGCTAGGGGAATTCCCATCGTCCAAATGCTACCCATCTCTAGGGAAGAGAAAATTACCTCTATCGTCCCCATTACTGAATTCACTGAAGATGAATATTTAGTAATGCTGACCCAAAACGGTTACATCAAAAAAACTGCCCTAGCCGCCTTCGGTAAAATTCGTGCCAATGGCTTAATCGCCATCTCCCTAGAAGAAGGAGATCAACTACGTTGGGTACGTTTAGCCACCGAAGAAGACAGCATCATTATTGGTTCCCGCCAGGGCATGGCTATCCACTTCCGCGCCAATCACCAACAACTCCGTCCCTTGGGGCGTTCCACCCGTGGAGTAAGGGGGATGAAACTGCGCTCAGGAGACACCCTAATTAGCATGGATGTACTTTCTGCCCAAGTAACCGCAGGCATCAGTACCGTAGGGGAAGAAGAAGAAGAGAACCTGGAAGAAAATAATACTGAAGGTGCAGTAGTCGAACCAGGAAGCGGCCCTTGGATACTTGCCATCACCAGAGGCGGCTACGGTAAAAGAGTACCTGTGGAGCAATTCCGGCTACAAAACCGGGCCGGCATGGGCTTAAAAGCGATGAAATTCCGCATCTCTGACGATGAATTAGTCGCAACCCACGTGGTTCATCCCGAAGATGAATTAATGTTAGTAACTAACCGGGGCATTATTATCCGCCAAGCCACAGACTCCATCTCGACCCAATCCCGTATGGCTACAGGAGTTAGGGTACAAAGACTAGACAGTGATGATGCGATCGCCGCAGTTGCTTTAGTTCCCCCTTTGGAGGAGGAAGAGGAAGAGGGTGAAGATGAGGAGTTGGTTGATGAGAGCTAGGGAGCTAGGGAGCTGGGGAGCTGGGGAAATGGGGAGCTAGGGAGAAAAATCTTTATTTACCTATCTACGTGTTTTTCCATTCTTCCATTCTTCCATTAGCAACTAGCCACTAGCAATTAGCTATATTTATGAATACTACAACCTTCAAAAACCCCCCTCCTTTAGAAAACGGCGATCGCTTGACTCGCTTGGAATTTGAACGTCGTTACCAAAGGATGGGGAAAGTTAAAAAAGCAGAACTAATTGAAGGCATTGTGTATATGGCATCCCCAGTAAGAATTACTGTTCACGGCAGACCTCACGCTATGATTATGGCACTGCTGGGTACTTACTGGGCAGCAACTCCTGGGGTAGATTTAGGAGATAATCCTACCGTACGCTTAGATGCTGATAATGAACCTCAACCAGATGCTTTGTTACGCAGGGAGGAAGCTAAAGGAGGTAATTCAAGTATTGATGAAGATGGTTATGTGGTTGGTGGGCCGGAATTAATTGTTGAGATTGCTGCTAGTAGTTCCTCTTATGACTTAGGAGATAAGCTACAAGCTTATCGTCGTAATGGGGTACAAGAATATTTAGTCTGGCAAGTTTACGACCGTCGTTTAGATTGGTTTAAGTTACAACAAGGAAGATACATTTCCTTGGAAGCAGATGAAGTAGGAATTGTCCGTAGCGAAATTTTTCCAGGTTTGTGGTTAGCAATACCAGCTTTAATAGAGGGGAATTTAGCTCAAGCATTAAAGGTATTGCAAGAGGGTATTAATTCACCACAACATAGTACCTTTAAGGAAGAATTGAACCAGAAAACCCTGTAAGAACACTGATGTTTCCACAGGCTGTCTTAGTTCATCGATCATTTTTCGCGTAGACCATTGCCGTTGAGGCTACATTAAACATGTGAACGTGATCGTAGGTATAGGGGAGCAGTGCTTTTGATGCTCAGCTAAATAATAAATCTTTCTCTGAGCATTGCCTTTTCTAAAGCAATTTTGAGGGAAAATTTTTCTCCTACTAAACCAGACAACTGAATTTGCAAGCAAGTATCTGTACTTCGAGAGTCTATATCCAAAAGACTATCTCCACACTCATTTAATAAACTCAGTTGTAAGTGAGGAGGAAGATAGAGATTATCTCCTGTGGGATAAAGTTGGAGGAAGATAAAAACATACTTTTGCTTTTGTAAAATGAGACTAACTCTCAAAGTGAAACTATAACCTGCTAAAGGTGAGTAGCTTTCTCTTCTCACTCCCAAGGCAGGATGTTCTCGATTAATCTTCGTAACTCTTCTACCCCTTGCCAAAGCTTCTCTTCATCTTCGGTTGTTGAGAGCAGGTTAACTAAATCCGTAATAGTTTGAAGCGAATCGCTGGTTGTAGAACTATTCCTAAAATTGAATCTAGGTGTTAAGAGTTGGGGGCGACAATCTCCTCCACTGCTTGCCATTCTGAACTATAAATACGCTGCCACCATTGACTAAGATTGACAATAGTTGAAGAGCTGTTGTCTGACAAACTTTGACCAGGGGCATATTCAACTAGAAAATTAGCTCCAGAAATATTATCTTCTAAAGACAAAGCTTCCTCAAACAGAATCTCTGTCATTTTCATGGTTTTTGAGTAAGTTCGATAAGCTGCCACTGGTAACTCTAAAACTGTTGCCCATTCAGACTCTTGTTTATGGAAAGCAGCAATTTTCTCTGCTTGGGCTGAAGCTGTCCCCACTTTAATCCCCAAAGATTGAATCTCTTCTGTGCCAGGACATTTTTCGATTAAATCGTAGTAAAAATCTCCGACATCAAGCAAAAGATCATAAACCTGCCGTGACAAACGCCATCCTGCATAACAAGATAAATTGCAAGTTAGCATAGACACAACCTGCCAAGTTTCCGCTAGTAAAGGTGGCATAGCAGAAGCAGGAGGCGGAATCATGAGATCAACTTCGCTGAGATATTCTGTCTGTACAGAAAGCAACATCACATCTACCAATTGCCAAACATCCTCTGCCAATTGAGATGGTTCTGGTTCTCGGACAACCATTACATAACGAGGAGAGGAATTACCTGCCAAAAACTGCCGCACTGCCTCTGGATAAAGACTATCTTCTTCCTCCCAATCTAAAATCAAAGGACTCCATACTTGCCGACTAACCTCCCAAATTTCCCCAGGTTTAATCTGATTGGGGGAAATTCGAGGTAATTCTGAAGTAATCGATTCGCTCAAATTAATTTTCATTCTTTATACTCAATAACTATTGGAACGCTTACGTTGCTTCAGCTTACCTTGACGCATGGCGTGCAATTCTTGTTTAACTTGTTCCAAATTAACCAGCCCTAACTCCGTAGCAATCAGCTTCAATAATTCCTTTCTACGCTTGGAGATTTCTCCTTGCTTAACCTGTAACTCTTCGGCAATTTCTCCCTGTTTTCTCTCTTGATACAATGCTTGCCACAGTTGCAGAAATTTCTTCTTGGGCTGTTGGTAATCAATCTTTTTGACTGCTTGAATTACTTGGGCTACAGTATCAGCAAATTCGACAGCATCTGCTAAGTTAAACTCATCAGCTAAGCTATCCTTTAGTTTGATATTCGTTCCTGGAAGTGGTTGATCGAGACTTCGCCTTAACCACTTACTTTTCCGGTTTGCTTGGCGCAGTAGGTCTACAATCGTGTTCTCTACAACCTTATTTAACCAACTGTAAAATTCCTCTCCACCTCTGCGAAAGCGGCGATCGCCCATCACTTGAGGATGTGAATATGAACTTCTTGAACCGTATCTTCCCAAGGCAACCCAGTCGAAAGCGTTTTTTGGTGGGTGATAATCTCAACTCGACGACGATAATGTGGGTGCTTTACTACCTGCTTACAAATCTCTACATCCTCTCGCAAATAACAGTTCTAACAGTTCTTCAAGGGGACGATCTGGTAAGTCAGACGGCATATTATCAGCAGGGAATAGGTTTTAGGCAACAGGGAATAGGGTTCTATTACATTCTGATTTTTATTGCCCCTTCATCTCCTCGTCCCATCGTGCATCATGACTTCATCGGTCGCAAACATTCAAGGATATTTTGTTCGGTAAGGTTACTACAGCTAGAAAGAAACTTTTTTTCGGGATTTTTGGAATATTCTTTTTAAGCTTGGCGTTAAAGGTATTGAGGCGATCGCACCGATCGCCGCAAATTAACCTTAGCCAGCTTAATTAACCATGGTAGAACTACCCGCACTGATTGTTTTCACAACCGTTGCTGCACTTTTCATTAAAGATGTGTTTCCCCCTGATAAGAAGAAGAATGATGATGAAGATACAGGTAAGGCTTTCAAGAAGATTATTAACGCCGGGGTTAAATCCGCTATGGAAGCAACCAAAGATGCCCCGTTTACTGTCGTGATTAAAACTGAGGGTAAAAATTAGTCGTTCATAAAATAAGGGGGTAAAAGCTTGCTGATTCAATTTTTTACCCTCTTTTACCTGGTTTTGATATAGAGAAGATAGGTTAAGTTATTTTAAAGCTCTAGACTGATTTTCCCTTGACAAGCTAAAATTATTTTAGATAATGGGAATATGAGCAATTTTTTAAACGAAAGTATATATTTCCCATTATTAAATATACCACCAAAGAAAAACAGAGTCAATAGAAACACTGATTAGCAAAAAAATCTCTTAATATTTAGTGATATTCAAGGACACTCATCTTTCATTTCTGTCTGTAACCCTCCCAACAGAGTTGTCACCGTAGTACAGCGCTTGGTATTCAAAATTGGTTGAGTAGGATTACCTGGTTCAGGAATAGCTGCGACGATAGTAAGATTGCTATCTGGAGTTGTTGTTGGGTCGAGATTTCCTTGATAATCAAAAGTGATTGTTTTTGGAGTAGTTAAAATACAACTCGCCGCCCCAGCATTTTTGTTAACAGCACCAATATTAGAGCAAAGTATCACTTGTCCTTCTCTGATGTCGGCACTTTCCCCTAATGTTTTCCAAGCGGAAGCAGATAAAGTTGTAGGATCACAGGAGTTCCATTGTTAGAAGTTGGATACTTAACAAATTGAGGTTTTCCTCCAGTTACAAGACGAAAACTAACGCTGTAGTTGACTTTGGTTTTTTTCGCATCTCGCTGGGCATCTTGTAATGCTATAAAAGTAGCCTCGTTAACTTTATTAACTCGCTGACGATTAATAAAAGCTAGCCAACTAGGAGCAGCGATCGCAGATAAAGCTCCAATGATAATTATTACTACTAATAATTCAATGAGAGTAAAACCTCGATTTTTTGAGGGGCTTCACTCTGAGAGTTTAATAAAACTTTTACAGATAGTGGGATTAAACACTTTTCTCTTCCCAAGTTTAATATAGGTGAATTGTTGTTTTTCTACCGAGAACCTTTACCCAATTGTCCTGTACCCTGTACCTGAATTGCAGCTCTGGGGAATAAGTTTTCCGATTTCTTGTTGTATTCCTTGTCATTGAAACTAACCTTTGCTTTGGCATTACCACGAAGATAAACCTTAGCTATTCTTCCTTCTGGTTTTCCTTGGGGGGCGTAAACGCAGGTATAGAAGCTATAGGTTTGGAAATCTGCTCCTACAGCTCCAACTCCGGTGTAAGGGGGAACTTGTTGCCACTCTATGTTAGTAGGATCTGGGTTAGCAGGACAGTCTTCTTTCGGGATATTAGGATTGACGCTTACGTCGGTTGGTCAATATAATCTAGCAACACATCAGTTTTAACTTGTCCAGTAACAGCATCAACTTCATAAGAGACGCTAGTTTTTTCCCAGTTATTCATCTTATCTTCTAAGGTATCTCCCGGAAGATCGCTAAGTACAAACTGAAAACCAGGATCAGGTTGTAGGTTTGGAATATACTGTATATCGCCACTGCCATCGGGTTCTATACTCGCTACACCATCTTTAAGCTCAAACCTTTCTATCCGAGCAGTATCAGACCAGCTATTATTAGGGTCAGTGTCTAAAACCAGGTAATAAGCTACCAAGGAATAACGAAAAGCATCATTACAATCAGCTGCTCCTACGGCGCACTGATTCTTGAGATCCTTAGAAACTGCATCATTAACAAAATCCCGTTTCCAAAAGACTAAAACCGGCTCCCCATTAGGGACGGTGGGTAATTGGGCTTTGATACCATCAGCACCAGTACCATAGAGTCCTTGAGCATCGTAAATAAAGACAGATTGTTGCAAATCTCTAGTAATAAAATCTGCGGCAGCTTGAATATCTTGTTCTGTATTTGTTTTAGCTTGTTCACGACGATCGGTTTGCAGGATATTGAGCATGAAACCCAACACAGGAGTAATTACCAAGACAGCAATAATCATCCCTACCAGCAATTCAATTAAGGTAAAACCTGCGGTTTTCTTTTTAGAAGGCGATAGATTCGCTGCCCCCAGAGGCGATCGCCGCTTTAACAATAAAAATTTTAGTAATTGCATATCTTAGTACTCAGTTACAGCTAAGGGTATTAGTTTTATCAGTAAGTTCGCACAAGTCAGAAAAGTTAGTATCTTCGTCTACTACTTCTGTAGTCATTTCTACCAAAGGAGCAACATCATCTTTTAATCCTGTCCCCCCAGTATTAGCGGCGGCTACCTTTGTCCCTTGTTGAGCAGTTTTCAAAGTTTTACCAGCTACAAAAGCATCTGAGCGATAAACTCGCAGACCCATCAAATAGCCATCATCAGAATTAGGTGGTAGCAGAGCAGGATTAGGAGGTTGATAACCAAAGACTTGGACTAACATATCTTTGAAGTTATCGCTAGTACATTGGTTATCTCCTGTACCATCGACACAGTATAGATAGTAGTCAGTAGAATTGGGGTTGCAATACCCCATATCCCTAGGGTCATTAACGGTGTCTGGAGTTCGAGTAATATTATCTTGGGTAGTATCACAGTTCAAGGTGACACTATTGGGAGCGCCTGTTTGATCTGTGGCGGTGGTGGTGACAGGGGGAGGGAGAATTGAGCCGGAGCGAACTCCATCTACATAGGATTTCGCTGCCCCCGCAGCTAATTCTACTCGTCTGGCTTGCACTCGGTTAGCTACAGATATAGCCATGACTGGGGCAATGCCGATCATTAAAATGCTGACGACAATGATAGCCATCAAGGATTCAATGATCGTGAAGCCGCCTTGGTTGTTTGGTTGTTTCTGGACTTGTTTTAGCTTGAACATAGCTGGGCTTTGATTGGGGTTTGTGATGAAGGACTCTGTTTCTAGTTTGGGCAATTACCAGGGCGTTGGTTATTACTAACCGCGTCACCTAATACTGTAACGTTGGCGATATCAGGAGTCGTAGTATTGATATCAACTGCCTTAGAACATAATAACCTGTCTACCCATTGGTCATTGCGGCTTACTTCTCGGAAGAACTCATTAGGATCATCATTGAAGGAAGTGGCGAATTGCCTAGAGAAAAGGTCTGGTTGTTGAGAGAGAAGTCCGACATCAAAACCCCAGTTTCTGGCTGGCGGAGCGAAGAAGGAACTTTTACCACCTTCGTCATCAGGTTCGTTACTAACACCAGTTTTGTAACGTTGAACATGACCAAAAGGACCGCCAACATCACTGAGTGCTAGAGGTGGCAAGAGATGCCACCAAGGAGCAGTGGCATATTCACTACGTTTTAGTTGAATGAAAGAACCGCTAATGTTGGTGTCAAGCCTTCTCTCCAGTTTTCAATAAAGTGGGTTAAGTTAGCTAATCCACCATTAAGAGATGCTTTGACACCAGTACTTGCGGGACGTGAAGGGTTGTCTCCCGTTGCCATAACCATGTTGGTGGTTACACTGCCAGTTGCCTTGGTTACCCACTGAGTCTCTTGTTCAGCCATATCTGAATTTATCAAAAGGCTTTCAAAGGTTCTACTATTATTTCGATCAACTGTCGTAATCTGAATTTGAGGTATGGGAATTAAGATTGGCTGATCAGTTCCTGATACTGCATTAAGGTAATCTAGATGTTTATCTTGACCGTATTTAGCTTGAGCAGGATCAGGAGGGTTGCTAGCTGTATCGTTGGTTGTTCGATACCACAAAACATTATTGCTCGGTGAGGATGGGCCTAACTAGTGTAAGGAAATTCGTGAATATTACCAGTACCAGTACCCAAAATCCCCAGAGGTATTGGTTGTCCACCATTAATTCTAAATTATTAGTAGTATCACGCTTGAAAGCAACTCTACGGGGAAAGTGCAAATAGTTAAGATTAGTAGGCAATTGAGCAGTTGTACCAGACCCAAGATTGGTATTACCCGCAGGTTGTCCAATAGCCTCGCTGGCTTTATTATCTGGTGCTGCCTTTGGATTAACTATCCAATCATCAGTATTACATTCAGAAACTGGCAACTTCGGCAAACTTCCATCGCATACTCATTAAAATTATTTGCCCGCCTTTGGATTGGGGTAACGAAGTTGTTGAAGTAAGAACTGTTTATGGCGTTTGGATCTCGCAGTAGCTGTAGCTGTATAAGTAGTATCAGTAGGAGTGATTGCTGCTGACGGAAAACCGCTTCTAATTGAGTTGGCAGGAAAGTTAAAGTTAATGTTGTCACCACTACTTAAACCATTAACCACAAAGTCATTGGTCAAGAAACCATTCTCCCGCCTTTTTCTAGCTACTTCTGCTGCTGAATCAACTTCGTTGGTAGCATCATCATCTGGGTCGATAATACTATCAATGCGATTATTCCGTAAATCGTAATCTCCTTCATTGCGGAATCCGAAGCGGAAACCATCAGAGAGTAGGGTCATAGCATCGGTAATAACCGTCGCCGCACGCCACCTATCTCCATCAGGACAAGCCGTGACAGGAAGTCGGGGGTCGCCAGGACGACAAGCAAAGTTAGGGTCGAAATCATCACGACTATAAAAGTTGCCCCAAGTGGCATTCAAAGCATCTGCTGCCAGGAATTCTTGGTAGTCGTGCAAATTGAAGTCCCCTTTCACATACACAGGCAAGTTAGAAGCGAGGATGAAACCTTTTTCAGCCGCATCATAATTGCGATCACGGTGTAAATGCTCTCCATTAATGAGAACAATACCATTAGGACGACGGGTAGGATCTAAGCTAAAGTCAGAAGCACTAACCTTAACGCTGGCATTGGTTTTATCCGGTAAGGCATCATCACGACTTGCATAGATAATACCGCTATTGGGAATTAACGCTTCACCACTAAAGTTCGTGGTACGCAAGTTTTCTAAATCAATTACCGTAGCCCGAACTTCTATGGGTTGACGATCTTCTATCGGTAAGTCATAATTCCCTGTTGTCGTGCTAACTTGGGTGGCGACATCAAAGGCAGTTGGGTCATAACCTGCATCAATTGATTTAATTTGTCTGGGATTGAGGAAAGCAACTTCTTGGATTGTACCGTGAGGAATGAGGGCATTGTTTGGGGTTATAGAACCATCCAGAATCCTTAAGGCACAGGAAGTAGAGTCAACCGCAGCTTGTTCTGCTGGGGTCAAGTTTGCATATCCTTTGCTGCTAGCTTCTTGAAGCAAAGGATTCACTGGCCGCCCATTAGGGTAAACCAAACTCGCTTGATCATCTAAGTCACCAGGAGCTGCTTGGGCTGCGGGGCCATAGGTAATACCATTATTGGAATTGGCTATAGCAGCATCTCTTGCTGGAGGAGTAATCGTACTATCGTAGCCCGCCCCCAACAAGCCACTGACATCATCTAAAGCTTGACCTTGGTAAGTTAGCTTATTCCTGGCTGTGTTGATATTAGTAGGGTCATAGAAACTGCTTACGCAAGCTATGGGAGTATTATCGTTCAAGTAGTGATAAACTACCGAAGCTCGCATTTGTAAGTATGGGCGAGTTGCTGTTCCCGATTGAATATTTTCGCTTGTAGTAGGATTCCCACCTCCATCATATTCTTGGTAAAAGACATTATTATTATTAGGATGGCTAGTCGCTAAAGTCTGAGGGACAGGAGGTTGAGGCATGGTATCGGGCCAAACCACGTTAGAAACCTCCAGCAGTTCCATCCCAGGTAAATAAACCCCTGCACCTGTAACAACTCGCAAGCCACCTATACCATCTTCTGGTTTCTGGAAATGTTCAGCCGCAGCCTGTTCCCAGAAACCGCCCCTTTCTGTCGCATCTAATTCTTTAACCAATTCAGAACGAGTTTGGCGATAACGTTGCCCACTATCATCCCAGGTAATGCCAGAAATGGGTTGCTTTTCTTTTTCTCCTACAAAGCCGCCGTTGTCGTACCAAAGGGCTGGCAAACCGTGACCAACCAAGACGCGATCCCCTACTCTTTCTTCCCTGTCACTTCTGACGTTATCTGGGTTAGTAGCTGCGGGGTAAAGTTTAGTGCCATTGGTATTCAGGGCCAGAGTACTGAAACCAGTCCCAGTTTTGCCGTCACCGGGGTTGAAAGGAAACATCAACTGATCTAGCGGACGCATATCGTCCCCTGTCCCTACTACGTCTATAGTTACTGGATCTACTGCCCCCGCAGGAACCTCAGCAAAAGGAACTCGGCGAGTACGGTTACGGAAATAGACATCCATTGCTTTCCTCCTTGCTTCAGCAGGAGTTAAGCCGTTTTCCTCTTCTTCTTGTTGTTTATCTTTAACATCTTCAGGATCTGGAGCTTTAGTAAGTCCTATATCCACTAAGTCACTAATGCGGTTTTCATAAGCTTCGGTATTATAAGCTAATAAGTCTGAAGCCTGTGTGACACTTTTATTGGTAGGACTTAAAGCATCATTTTTTTGAGTAACGTTATTTTTTTTATAAAGGTCAGCTTTAATGTTATTAGCAGGAGGGCTAGCTGCACCAATTCTGCCGTAACCTAAATTACCCCCAATAACAATCTTGCCGTTTTCTGGCTTATAAAAACAAGAGTCTTCACTACTAACTTGATAAAATTCGATAGGAGCGTTTGGATTAGTTCCGTCACCAACATATTACTGTTAGTAAAAATCCGCCCATTAATGCGTAAAGGTGTACCAGAAACTACATCCAAGTCATCGGTATAAAGGATAGCGTTGTTGGCAGGGGGGATTTCTACCCGATCTTGTTGATACTCCAATACAGAGTAGCTAGGAGTTCCCCGATAGTCTTCAAAATCCGTAGCGGAAAGACCTAATTCTGCTACATCTGTGATTGGGACAGTAGCCACATAAACAAAAAAGCTTTTCTTTAAATCTCCACCAATATCAAACCAATCACTACTGCCCGTTAAACTCGCACTCGTCCCTAAAGCTGCTGCACAAAAGCCCCCCACATCTCCATCATCCATTGGGGCTGTCCTGGCTTCGATGGGAGTTCTTTCCCTAACATAGTCACCATCAGTACTAGTAGTATCAAAAAGAGGAGTACGAAATACTAAGCTGTAGAGGGTAAAGCTATCAAATACGCCGTTATTATCCGTATCTACAGGAAAACGCCAAGCATTGATGGTAGTTTCATCTTCTTTAAGATTGACTGCTGCTTTTCCTATTCCTCCTTCAATACTTCCCCCACCATCTGCGTCGTAGGCAATTTGTAAGCGAGTCTCATCTTTGAAAGTAAACTTAGACTTCCTAAACTCAGTATTGATAATAATTTCTGAAGCTGTTCCCCTGGTAGTTGGCGAAGCAAATACCTTTTCCATCTTGGCTTTTGCCCGATCAATAGCAGGCAAAGCAGAGTTGAGGACTACCTGATTAACACGGTAGTTACTAGCATTCTTACTCCGATCAAAGGAGCGAATCATAATAGTAGTAGTCAATAAAGCAACTACCAACATCACCATGACAACAGTTGGCAAAACAAAACCTGCTCTGCTAGAAGAACGACTTCTTGGTGTAGTAAGTCGTAGGCGACGAGCAACCCAGTTGGCAGTTTGTTTAAAGAGTTTTTTGAGAAAGTTGACTTTCTTTTTCCTACGTGGCATAGTAGCGTTCCTGTCAGGCTTAAGAAATTGAGGTAATTAGTAAATAGAAAATTTTAGTAATATAATCCTTTTGCAAGATGAAAAAGGCAATTGCTTTTCTCTTGCAGAATTTAATTTAGATTGTGAATGAGTTTTTTTTTAGATTAACAAAACTAGTTTGAAATATTGGGTCAGGGCTATAATTTTTCCTCCCCAAATAATTCAGCTATTTTTTTGCTGCCAATATCTTGCCCAGCTAATCCGGCAAATCTATCATACTTATGTATAAATCTTTCTCTGGTTGTAAGTGGAGAGGGTGAGATGGGGAAATGGGGAGCTAGGAAGCTAGGGGGAGGTAGAAATTTGCCGACCCTACTCCCTATCCTTATTAATGTTGATTAAGATTAATTCCTGCTTCTTTAGCCATTGTTTGAATACCTTTTTTCTGTAAGGTTTTGATTGCTTTAGTAGAAAGCTTTAACTTCACCCAACGCTTACCTTCGGCCCACCATACTCTTTTCCATTGCAGATTAGCATTTTGGAGCTTTTTGGTACGGCGATGGGAGTGGGAGACAGCAAAAGCGTTATTAGCTTTCTTGCCAGTTAGTTGACATTTGCGAGACATAGCTTTTTCCTTATGATTTTAGAAGATACAATCTTTTATGATACTGAATTGGGGAGCGGTTATCAGTAATATTGGAAGTAGATTGTTATCTTTTTGGAGAAGAGCCTATTTTTCAGGAGATGTGGTATGACGATCAAGACTAATAATCAAAAAAATAGAGTACTCATAGTTTTTTATGCAGAGACTGGGGAACCTGGATGGAAAGAACGCTTCAATTCTACTGGAAGCTTAACTAACTACATTGAACATTGAACATTAAACATCGAACATTGTTAGGCTGACGGTTGTCGTAGATATTTATAGATAACTGATAACTAATTTGATAATGGTTGATAAAAGACTTACTCTTGCCCTACTATGCTTCGCGATCGCCCTGAAAATATCCCCAGCAAAAGCAGAGACAAATTCTGCCTGTCCTCTTCATCCTGCCATTAATTACGAAAGTTCCCAAAGAGCAGATTTACGCCGTTATCAAGAAGAAGAAAGAACCGAAGAAGAACTTAATCCCCTGGAAATCACCACCACAGATCCTCTTTTACCTAATCCTGCCATAGAACGTCCCCTTAGCCCTTTAGAACGTAAACGTATTGCTGCGGCTTTGAATGATTTAGATGCCCAAGCTAGGGCAGAGTTGAAGGCAGGAAATAAGGATGAAGCTTTCACTATTTGGTACAGAGAATTAAGGGTTTGGCGAGAGTTTGGGCGTTTAGAAGAAATTAATGTTTTAGGAAGAGTAGGAGAAATTGCTTTTCAAGAAAACCGTAAACAGGATGTGCAAATAATTACCGAACGCTTAGAAATCATCCAAGCAGAAATAGAAAAAGAAGGGGAACTCAGCCCTGATTTACTTCAGGCTTTGGGTAAAGCTTATGAACAAGTTAAAGCCCCCGGACAAGCTTTAAATATTTATGAAAAAATCCTCGCTAATGCTAGACAAGTGGGAGATATTACCACAGAAAAAGCGGCTTTAAATGTTCTTGGCAAGTTTCATTTAGCTTGGTTTGACTATTGCCAAGCTGCTAATACCTATAACGATTTACTCTTTTTGGCACAACAAGAATCAGATACTAATCAAGAAGTAGCTTACTTAGAAGACTTGGCTTATATTTACGAACAAGATAAGTTACCATCTAAAAAAATCACCATTCAAAGGCAATTAGAACAACTCTATTTTGCCAATCAGAAATACGAAAAACTAGCAAGCTTGAAAATTTCCCTCGGTGATGCTTATGAAACCCTGGAACAACTTGATTTAGCCAGCCAAAATTATCAAGAAGCCTTCCAAGCAGCTTGGACAATTCAACAATTTGCCTTAGCTAGTGAAGCTTTCCAAAAATTAGCTCAACTTTATTATGAAAATGGGCAGCCAGAAGCTGCTATAGAAATTTATCAAGAACTCCTGAAAATCGATAACTATGGCTATAACGATTACAGCCGTATGGAAACTTTTGACAAAATGGCTAAAATCTATTTAGAGCAGGAAAATTATCAAAGCGCGCTACAAGCCTATGAAAATGGTTTAGCGATCGCAACTTCTTTAGGTTATCAACAGACTTATTTTCAAACCCAAATTGAGCGCCTCAAAGAAAAAATGCCCTTAGAAATTAACTAAGAAAAGATTTAGCTAATTGCTAGTTGCTAGTTGCTAATTGCTAATAGTTCTCTCCCCAGTTCCCTAGCTCCCCACCCAAAACCGATTCGGTATCAGTTTAATCAACCAGCCGTTAAGAAACTTTTGCTGATCTTAAATATTCTTCCTGTATATATACTTAACTAGAGGAGAAATAGCTTGGTTGAGATTATCTCACCTTAGTTCGTCTTTATGGAAAATAAATAGTAAAAAGGAGAAAACTTTAATAAAACAGGGACAATAGCCGATTTATGAATATAAGCTTCCCAGGAAACTCGGAAATTCAAGTTTTGGTTTTTGACATAATTTTTTGTTTCGAGAAATAAAAGCCTGTCTTTCTTGAAGCTTTCTTATAGTTGCTTGCTTCAGCTAATAATGGCTATATACTGTTTTTAACACTTAACTGAGAACGTAGATTCTTGATTATGGGTTAGCTATTGAAGCTTTTTTCTTACTCACAAATAATTTTCCATTATATGATTGTTAGTACCTAGGAAGTAACGAAAGCCTGACTTAGAGAAGTTTTTAAATTTTCAATTTGCTGAAACGGAGGAGAAAAAAAATGAAAATCTTAATCGTTATTCTAATTATTGCCCTTAGTAGTACAACTGCTTTAGCGGCAGGACGACAAAATAAACAGAACTTGAGCAAGAATGTGGATTTTGCTAATTTAAGCAATACCAATCTTGCTCAACTAGATAACTCTTCTGAGGTTGTAAATGAGCCAGGATCTAGGCCCGAAAATCTAGAAGAAAAGACTTCAACCGCTTATGGAGAGCCAAGTAGAGGAAGTAATTCCACTAAGGGCGGTAGCTCTAGATAAGCCATCAGGTTTAATTTTTTGGTTAGAGGTGACAGGAAGAAACCAGAGATAGTTATTCCCTAATGAGTTGAAGCAACCAGGAGCTTATCTACTTCTTCAGTAGTTAAATGATTCAAATCTGTTAAGCTCTTAATTTTGTTAGTTAAAGCCTTAATTTGGGCTTGGTTTAACTTTAATCCTAATTGGGCAGCACGCTGGGCAACGGCGTGTTTTCCTGTGAGAGGATGATTAATTAAAAGCGATCGCTGTAAGCTAAAATCGCGAGGATCAAGAATTTCATAAGTACTAGGATTATTTAATATTGCTTTGGTATGAACTCCAGCCTTATGGCTAAAAGCGGTTTTGCCAACAATGCAATGGTTAAAAGGAATTTCTACCCCAACTTTATCCGCTACGAATTCATGCAAGACAGGAATTTGAGCTAAATTATATTTGCGTCTCAATCTTTGAGGATCAAAGGCATAGAGGCAGGCTATCAGCCCCGCTAAGGGTGTAATCCCATTACGTTCCCCAATACCTAACACAGTAGTATCAATATGAGTAGCTCCAGCTTCTAGGGCAGCGTAGCTATTAGCAACAGCACAACCAGTATCATTATGTCCATGAAACTCAATGTCAGTTGAGGAATAATGGCGTAAGGTTTTGACTAATTGGCATACTTGAGCTGGAGTTGCGACACCCACAGTATCAGCGATGCCAAAGCGTTTGACAATTCCTAACTTATCTAAGGTTAGGTAAACTTTTAGTAGATCATTTATAGAACTTCGGAAAGAGTCTTCTGTAGAAAAACGTATCTCCGTTTGAGGACTCTGCTTATGAATGAAATTAATTACTTCTGTGGCGATCCCAATAATATCTTGGATAGTTTTACCATGACTAAACTGACGCAATAAGTAAGAAGTACCAACAAAAAGATTGACCCCATCAACTTCTGTATCTAAAGCAACTTTGGCATCTTCTAAGTGGCAGCGAATGTGAGTTAACACCTTCGCTTTCAAGCCTAATTTAGTTATATATTGACAAC
Source organism: uncultured cyanobacterium (assembly GCA_963793425.1). Lineage (GTDB taxonomy): Bacteria > Cyanobacteriota > Cyanobacteriia > Cyanobacteriales > CAWCAG01 > CAWCAG01. The sequence continues at coordinate 315,408 of CAWCAG010000009.1, forward strand.
TTTGGCGAGATTGAGGAGAAGCATAAGGAGATGTCAGTTCAATATATTCCACACCAAACCGATCTAAAGCTATAGCAATTTCTATTTTATCTCTTAAAGAGAAATTAGCTCCAACAAACTGTTCTCCTTCTCTAAGGGTAGTTTCAATAATGGCAAAGTTAGTTAAGGGCATGGCTTTATTCATCCCGAAAGACACTATTTTTTTGATGCTTAGCTGTACAAGAAATAGCCTCAGAAACTACCAGCTAAAGGTCAATTTTCTGCATGGTATTAACAGAAAATAAGAGCTTTAAAAGGGTAAGTGTAAATATGGAAAGGCTTGCTAAACTAATAATCACAACAATTAATTTCTCAATAATCATAGACACAACTTTCTGCAACATAGTTTCTCTGACTAAATTGATATTCCTGACAACTGAAATCCACAACTATTTTAAGACAATTACAAAAATGTTTTTTACTACGTCGGCAAACAATCTATTTATTATAAGTAGAAATTCGAGGCCAATTTTGCTGATGTAAAATTAGTTATTTGGTGTCATAAATAAATCTTCTTAAACTCTGCTACTAAACATCTCCTTCGTTTGCTCATAAATTCCCCGAAAACGCCTTGATTCAATAAAATAGAGAAATCACACCGCAATTAACAAAAACAAAAAATATTAGGTCGTACATTATGCCAAAAGACCTGATAGACATACGTGTATACACCGCTAATCTGCCTGTTTGTCACAAGTTTATATACCAAGATTCTCAAATATTTGCTCTAAACCTCTTCATCTGTCACAGGTTGGATTGCTGTATCCTTAATATTTTGTTACAAAAGAACTAGAACAGATAGCTAAATTTATAGCCTTATGCTTGGTGGCTTTATTGGTTCCAACAACAACAAAAGTGCAGATTGGGGAGAAAATATCCTTAACAACGTTGCTAGCAATACAATTCGCCACCTGTTCACTCAGAGTGAATCAGTGGAGGTCGAGGTACGCTGTAATCCTTCTAGCAAGCTATTACAGGGTAGTATCGACAGCTTTAAGATGAATGGTAGAGGTTTAGTAATTCGCAAAGATTTCCGCACCGAGGAGATGTCCTTTGAAACTGATGCTGTCTCTATTGATTTTGGCTCTGTCCTTAAGGGGCAGCTTTCTCTTAAACAACCTACTCAGGCGATCGCCTCAGTTAAATTGACTCAAGAAGATATTAACAAGGCTTTCTGTGCCGATTTAGTTAGGAAACGTTTAGAGAATTTAGATTCCCCTAGTTTTACTGAACTATCAGGAGGCGAACCAGTTTCCTTTACCGATGTAGAAATACAATTGTTACCCAAAAATAGGCTCAAACTATTTGCTAAAGCCCATTTACCCAACCGGATCGTACCCGTTAGTTTAAGCTGTACTTTAGCAATTGCGAAACGGCGGCGTATTCTTTTCCAAGATCCTAAATTTGAAACAGAGGCTGTACCAGAAGATTTACAGGATATATCCAAAATATTGACGAACAATTTGGCAGATGTTCTCAATAACATGGTGGATCTCGACCGTTTTAACCTAGATGGAGTAAATTTAAGATTAAATCGTCTAGAAACCCAAGGGCAAAATCTGCTTTTTAGCGGTTATGCTCAAATAGAACGGATACCCCAAACTGGCTAGAAATAATGGGCGACCCAGTTAGACTTTATCTTGTTGATAAATGAGGAAAAACAGGTCGCCCCTACATTGATTATTGAATAATGTTATCCCTTGGTGGACTTGTTCTTGTACCTTTAATCGCTTTTTCTTTAATTGGCATCGCCCTAATTTTGGAGCGGATTATTTTTTGGTTAAAGATTCAACAAAAACAAAATCGTCTCATCGGAGAGTTTCTCTATCTTTACCAAGATAATCCTCAAACTGCCTTACCAAAACTTAAGCAAAATAGCCATTTACCTATAGCACGTATTTTTTTAGCAGCTTTAGAATTAGAGCGTCCTACAGCAGAGGAATTTGAACTCGCTTTAGAAACTGCCGTACAAGCTGAAATTCCTATACTCAAGCGCTTTAACACTGCCTTTGAGACAATAATTGCTGTTGCACCTTTGCTCGGTTTATTAGGGACAATTTTGGGATTAATTGAAGCTTTTTCCGCTCTTAAAATTGGTGATATTGCTGCTACGAATACCGCAGGGGTAAGCGGGGGGATCAGTGATGCTTTAATTACTACGGCTGTAGGGTTATTAGTCGCTATTATTACCCTCTTGTTTGCTAATCTTTTTCGTAGTTTATATCGCCGTCAGTTAAGCTTAATCCAAAAATATGGTGGCCGTCTTGAATTACTTTATCGAAGACAAATTAAACAGTCATCTTTTTAATTTTTCCTAACGAAGATCAACAAAGACTTGCTACCAAAGCAATATTAACTGGAAGTTACTGCTAAGATAATCCCTTGGGGTAATATTCTATGCTCTTGAACTTGGATGCGAGCATGAAGAGTTTCCGAGGTATCATTTGGTAAAACAGGTACTGCTGCTTGAATCAAAATTGGTCCGCTGTCTACTTCTAAGCGTACTAAATGTACCGTACAACCCGTAACTTTAACTTTCGCTTCTATGGCTTGTTCTACGGCTTTTAAGCCACGAAAACTGGGTAAGAGACTAGGGTGGATGTTGATTAGTTTATCGGGGAAAGCATTGATCAGAACTTCAGTCACTACACGCATCCAACCTGCCATAACCACCCACTCAACTTGGTATTTCTGAAACGTTTCAACAATGGCTTGATCTAAAGCTTCACGACTAGAATATTTTTGGTGGTCGAGGAGAAGTGCCGGAATATCAAAATGAGCTGCTCTTAGGGCAGCCTTCGCACTAGGCTGATTATAAATCAAGACGGGTACTTGAGCATTTAACTTTCCCCTTTGAATAGCCTTCATAATAGCAGCAAAGTTGCTACCGCTTCCTGAAGCCATGATACCTAATTTAATCGGCTTTTTGAGATTCAATTCCTCAGAAGGAAGGTAGGGAGAAATCAAACTAGGAGAAGAGTTTTCTTGAGTAAGATGATTTACACTCATGCTAAAGATGCACTCAGAATTAAGCAATAAATAACAATTAATAAGCTTAACCTATAGCAACAGCTTGTTGTACAAAATTATCAATGTTCAATGATAAAAGATAGATGAGCTTACTTGCTGGAAAGATACCCTTGTATAATAAACAAACCAACTGAGAATACCTAAGAATTTTGCCCCATCCTCTAAGAAAGAACGACCATAAAAGTGGGTAGAATTTTGTAGGAGATCAAAAACAAGGGAAGTTGCAAAGAAGATTAAAGCGCAAATCAAAATTAAAAATTCAGTTTGTAACCAAAACTTCCTGAAAATCAATAAATGAGCAACAACGAGTGTACCGTAACCTAAATATATATTCCTAGTTGTCCAACCAAATAAAGCCACAGCTATATTATGAAGAAGGAAAAAGTCATCGGCTAACAATAATAAGGTAATTAAGCCAGAAGCAAGGAAGAAGAAGGGAACAATTTTTTTGACAGCAGGTTTAGCTAAAACAGAAGCCGCAAACAAGCAAATTCCTGTTGTTAAAGACCAAAACAGAACACCAAGTTTAGAAATAAAACCATAATAATAGGGGACAGGAAGTAGAGAAATAGGATTATAAGTAAGAGAATTAATAGAAACCCCTGTTTTCAACTTCAAATAAATAATCATAAAAATTGCTGGTAGATAAATAGTCAGCAAAACTATCGCTAATAACCTAAACTGTTTTGTCCAGGTATAGCGATGATGCTTTAATCTTAATTTCATGCTTAATTTATGATTTGTTTACTACCAAGCTGGTAGAGAGGAACCCTAAAAGCTCTTTATTTCTTGGCGTTGTAATAGTTTTTGCTATTTCTTAAGTTGGTGGGAATACTCACTACGCAAGCTTTGAGCAGCCAAATAAATTTTGCTCCATTCTCCCATTACCTGATAGAGTTTCCAGTTGAGACTTTGAGCGATCGCCTCAAAACTTTGTTCATCTTGTAAAGCCTCAATTAACTTATGCTGAATAGGATTAAGATTTTGAACAAATTCTTCCCATTGTTTCGGAGTTAGTCCTAGGTTATGTTCTTTTAAAGAAATTTCTAACCAATTTGCAACTAGTTCCGGCTTACCTTTCAGGGCAAAAACTTTGATAGCATGATAACTAACTTTCTCTCGTAAGCGATAAACCTGTTTGATTGGCAATTCGAGAATCTTAGCGATCGCATCTTGAGAGCGTCCTTGGAGATAAAGTTGTAACCACAGAGCAGCAGTGGAACTAATATTATCTTCTAGGTATTTTTCAAATTCCCTCTTAATGTTAGAACGCTGAACTTGTTGTTCTTCCCAATCTTGTGTATCTTGCCAATCAGTTATAGCCTGGGAGTCGAGCAAGCTGACAGGAGAATCAGATGCTTCTAAAGTGAGTTCTTCAGAAATTAAACGTATAATATCTCCTTGGGGAACTTGCGTCATGCCTCCTTTCTGGGAACGACGGAGAAAGTTGACAAAACGATAGACAAGGAGTGGTTGATTGCGTATGGGGCGTAAACAATATTCCTCTATAGTGGTAAGCAATAAAGTATCTCGCAAACGTTCTTCTGTGGTACACTCAGCAATCCAAGCAATCTGCTTTTGGACATAGCGATCGCTATTAAGCATTTCTTGAATTACTTCTTGAATAACATCAGCTACTGCCCTTTGGCGATCGCGACTTAGGGCAACCCAAGTACGAATTTTGTTACGCAACATAACCAAAGAACCTAAACGAGTAATTAGGTTACGGTAAGCTTGAGTTGGAGCGACACCAAAGTAACGTTGCTGAAGGATACGGTAACGGTAATCCATCGCTTGCCGGACAATTCTTGTTTGGTTAGGAGCCAATCCTTCAAAACGTTTTAAGTCTTCGCCAAGTAACCAACGTACAATACTTTGTAATCTCTGGGGGTTTTGTTGAGGATAATCTTCCTGAAGGCGATCGCGCCAAGTCTCTTCTAGTTGTGAAGCTAGCTTCGTCATGGGATATGGCTCCTCTAATGCTGGCTTCATTTGCATAACACAATCTCCATTCTTCCCATATGCTAACAATTTTGAGTTGACATCCTCCCCGTCCTAAAGGAGCGGGGATTCCCATCTAATCAAACAACGATAATTGTTTAACTTCTTGGCGGGTTGACGTTTCCTTGGCTGCTGCTACAGTTGTAGTCTTACGCTTGCCTCCGCGTCCGTTTCTTGCTCCGCGTTCCCTTGGGCCTTTCGGCGGCGCGGGTTCGGTGCGCTTTAAAGTCTCAGGGTGTCCCCCCGCGACCAAGATATTGACAGCAGCATTGATATCTCTATCATGGACTGCACCGCAGTTTAAGCAAGTCCACTCCCTGACAGAAAGTTCTTTTTTACCACCCTTGAACCCACAATTAGAGCATTTCTGTGTGGTAGGTTCCCATCTATCTATAACCCTAAACTCTCTACCATATATCAGCGCTTTAGCTTCTAGCATAGTTCTAAAACTACGCCAGCCTGAATCGCTAATGGCACGAGATAGTTTACGATTCTTGACCATTCCTGAAACATTCAAATCTTCTAAGACAATTGTTTGGTTTTCACGAATTATCTTAGTTGATAGTTGGTGTAAAAAGTCACCTCTTGTATCTTTTACTTTGGCGTGTAACTTAGCTACTCTTTTCCTGGCTTTTTCTCTCCTTTTACTTCCCTTGGTTTTCCTGGCTAGGTTACGCTGTAGTTTCCTTAACCTTTTTAATTTGCGTTTTAAAGGCTTGGGAGCTTTAACCTTGTCTCCATTACTAAATGTGGCAAAGTTTGCTATTCCTAAATCTATGCCAGTTGATTTGTCGTTATCTAGTAGTTTCTCACAGGTTATTTCAACAACAAAACTAACAAAGTACCTATCGGCACTGTCTTTGATTACTGTTACAGAACTGGGAGCAGATGGCAATTCTCTAGACCAAATTGGCTTGATGTCGCCTATCTTAGCTAAATAAACTTTATTTCCTTTGAGCTTGAATCCCCAGCGAGTAAACCTAGCAGCTTGCCTGTTGTGCCGTTTTTTGAACTTTGGATAATTAACCTTTTTACCTTTTCTTTTGCCCTTGCAAGAATTAAAGAAGTTTTTATAGGCTTGGCTTAAATCTGCTATTGATTGCTGCAAAGGAACGTTAGAAACGTCTTTTAACCATTCACGCTCTACAGTTTTCTTTGCTTGGGTTATGCAAGCTTTTTGTAAGTCCCCATTCTTAGGTAGTTTTTCAGATTGTTTGCAAACAGCTAAAGCATCATTCCACACAACACGGACACAACCAAATAGTTGAGCTAATGAGTGTGCTTGCTCAACTGTTGGATAGAATCTGTATCTGTATCGTGCTTTCATTCCCGAAGACTGTTCGTTCTTCTCTATTTTATAACGTGAATGCAACGAATCCGTCCTTTTAGGACGAGGCTTGAAACCTTTTGTTATTTTCGGTCAGCTACATACTATTTGACCATTTTTTCTGAGCTGTGACAGTGATCTGAGACTGAAACCAGATAAACAGCCATCACATTTATCCTTCACTCAATTCAAAGCTATTTTTGAAATTTTTATTTTTTCTATGCCAGCAAAAATTATACTCTCCGGAAAAATTCCCTAGCTTTAGTTAGGATAATCCTAAATCAACTGCCACCCGATGGGCGCAAGCAAAGCCAGAAAAAGCTACAGCATTTAAACCCTGACCAGGAAATGTACTATCTCCGACACAATATAACCCCGGTATGGAAGTACGGTTAAAAGGCATCCCTAGTAAACCTGGTAATTTGCGCCTAGGAATGGGACCATAAGTCCCATCTTCCCTGCCAAGGAAGCGCCTGTGGGTGCGAGGAGTACCAACTTCTTGGTAGTCTATAGCCCCTATAATTCCAGGAAAGATTTTTTCTAAACGAGAGATTAATTTATCTGCTGCTGCTTCTTTTTTCTCCTGGTATTCTTTAGTGGTTAATCCTTGCCAATCTTCAATGAAGCTAGGAGTGAAAGTATGGATGATATGATGTCCTTTTGGGGCCAAATCCGGGTCAAGTAAGGTAGGAATAGAAACGAAAATTGTTCCTTCTGCATCTTCCATCTTTTGCCAATCTTCTAAGAAAATATGGTGGCATTCTGTACCAAGGGGAAGCAACTCTGCTTCAACCCCTAAATGTAAGCTTAAAAAACTAGGGGATTTTTGGTATCTTTGTTGCCAATTTTGTTCTTTTTTAGGCATTACTTGCTGAGGTAATAATTTACCAAAAGTATCCCAACGAGTAGCATTAGAAACGATGCGTTGAGCGTGATATTCTTCCCCCGTCGCTAACTTAACCCCGACGGCTTTCCCTTTCTCCAAAATAATTTCTTTTACCCTTGCTTTATAAAGGATTTTCCCCCCAGCTTTTTCTAACCCTTCAACTAACTTTTGGGCTATTTGTCCTACTCCCCCTTTAGGGTAATTAATGCCTCCATAATGGCGATCAGAAAAGACCATTCCGGCATTAATCATCGGGGTTTTATCTGCTGGAACCACAGACCAACAGTAACATTCCATATCAATAAACTTAAGTAATTCAGGGTCTTTAATGTAGCGACGAGCAATATCTCCAGCATTTTGAGGTAAGTATTTCACTAATCCTAAACAAGCTAAAGGATGTTGCAAAAATACTTTGGTTAAATACCCTACTTCTTCTAAGGAGAGCAAGTCCATAACATTCAAACAGTTAAATACTTGCCAACATTGATCATAAAACTTACGAATCCCCTCTTTTTCTTGGGGGAATTTACTAATTAATTCAGCCAAAAATTTTTCATAATTTTTATAAACTTTTAATTCTAATTCATTAGGCAAATGGTAATGAATTTGGACAGTATCAGGAATAGTTTCTAAACTAACGTTAACAGCATCTAAAGCGCGAGTTAATAAGTTCGTTGTTCCTTCTGTCCCAAAACCAAAAATCATTGATGCTCCCACATCAAAGCGATAGCCTTCTCGCTCAAAATACCCGGCACTACCTCCAGGAATTATGTATCTTTCTAAAACTAAAACCTTAGCTCCCTTGGCAGCAAGTTGAGTGGCAGTTACCAATGCACCAATACCAGAGCCAATAACAATGACATCAAAAGAGTAACTCAATAGTTCAAATTAAATAATAATTAGCAATTAGCGATTAGCAAATAACCACTATCCTCAGTTTATCAGCAAAAAAAGCTAAATCTGTCACAATAAATTAGATAGACATTTCAACGGATGCCCTTATGCCCCAAACACACATCAGATTTGAATCGATTGCACGTTCGGTAGAAACAACAGAATCAATTCCCTAAGAAAAAGCTCTGTTGAATTTAACCTGATTTTCCGGATTGATGCCCAGAAAAAGAGTTAGAGAAAATAGGACTCTGAAAAGGAATTCTGGGAATATCAGTATCTTGGCCAAGGGATTGTATGAATATTAATGCAGGGGTGGGAATTAGCTACCATCGAAACGTCACAGTAGCCGGACAAGAGGCTGCCCAGCAAGCGCTTACTGAAGCTGGTATAGAAAGACCAGATTTTGTGTTTATGTTTGCTTCTACAGGCTACAATCAACAAAAGCTGGTGGATATAGTTAGGGAAACTACAGGCTATGCACCCCTTAGTGGTTGTTCTGCTTGGGGGATAATTGGTAGGGACTGGGTAAGTAATTCTCACTTCGCGGTGGCAGTTATGGTGATTAGTTCTGATGAACTCCGCTGTAGCAATCATTTACAAACAGGCTTAAAAGCAGATCCCCACAGTGTCGGGGAAGCGATCGCCCAAGATATTAAACCCCAAATTGCCTCTGATAGCCTAGGAGTATTTTTATTCGCTGATGGGATAACAATTAATTTTGACAGCTTTGTGGCTGGTTTAGAAACGAAGCTTAATTTAGATGTATTTTTACCCCTTCTGGGGGGTGCTTCTGGTTACAACCCAAACAGGAAGAATACTTACCAATACTATAATGATCAGGTAGTTTCTGATGGAGTAATCGCAACTTTAATTTCTGGCCCAGTCAACCTTGCTTGGGCAGTTAACCATGGTTGTGAAACAATTGGCAATGAACGTAAAGTAACTCGCTGTGAAGGAAATATCATTTATGAAATAGATGATCAGCCTGTTTTAGAGGTATTGAAAGAATATCTTGATGAGAAAGAAATTGAAGATTGGAATGAAGCGGTAGTTAATCTCTGTCTAGGAATTAAAGCACCAGGGTATATGCAAGATTACGATGAGTATCTCATTCGTTTTCTCCCTAGCAAAGATGATGCTACGGGTTCAGTTAGTTTACAAACAGAGATATTAGAAGGGACGAGTATTTGGATGACTCGTCGGGATAAAGATAAAATTGTTGACGGCCTTGATAAAATGGCTAAACAGATTAATCATCAATTGGGCGATCGCCCCGGTCAACTTGTCTTTCATTTTGATTGTTTTGGTCGTGGGAGCATCTTTCATGGCGAAGAGAAATTTCAACTTCTAGAAAGACTACAGAAAAAAATTGGTAGTAATATTCCTTGGCTAGGATTTTATACGAATGGGGAAATTGCTCCTGTAGGAAGCTACAATTGCTTTCATAATTACACTCTAGTTCTGGGGGTAATTTATTAAAGTAGCCTTGGTTATACTTTAATTTTAGTGTCAGTCTACTAAGATGGTTTTTGGTCGGGAAATTATGAAACTTGAAAAGTTAGATGGTCTATTGCTCCGTTACCTATGCAAGATTCAACTAAACAGTCAATCCGGTTAGAAAACAACTTGCAACAGTTAAGCGAACAAAACCAGCGTTTATCTGCCCAAGTTAAGCAATTAGTGAAAACGGAGAGTGAACTTCATGCTTCTCGAAATAAGTTAGATTACCAGATTAGTATTTATCGACAACTTTATGAAATTGGTAAGCAGTTTAATAATACTTTTAATGTTGAAGAAATTCTCGGTTTAATGCCTCATTTTGTTCTTTATGAGCTTAACTTTGAGCGTTGTTTAATTCTCAATTATAGTCAGGAGCAAGATTGTTTTACGCCTTTGCTCTGGGATGGTTATTATGAAGAGCAAGAAACCCAGCATCTCAAAAAATTACAGTTTGATTTAGGAAAATCAGGCATCTTTTCTCTTTTTTCCCTGGCTGAGTATTTGATGTGCGCTCCCGATTATTATCATAGTCCTAATTTACAGAAACTATGCGCTACTTTCGGTATGGAAGAATACGTTCTTTTTCCGTTAAGTATAGAACAGCAGCAGCCCAAAATATTATTATTAGTCGGAAATACTTCAGATAACGCCCAATACCATTCCCGTGTCGAGCCAGAAGGGGATTTTATTCTTGGTTTAGCAAATTTAGTTAGTCAAGCTTCTATTGCTATTAAACAGTGTCAATTATACAAACAAGTTCACAGCAAAGCCTATGAGTTAGAAGAAACTATTAATAAACTAAGTAATGCTCAATCCCATTTAATTCAAACTGAGAAAATGTCTAGTTTAGGACAATTGGTTGCTGGCATTGCCCATGAAATTAATAATCCAGTTAATTTTATTTTTGGCAATCTTATTTATGCTAGCGAATATACCAAAGATGTCTTGTCACTCCTACATTTATATCAAAGAAAATATCCTCAATACGATGAAGAAATTCAAGCTGAGACAGAAGAAATAGATTTAAGTTTTATTGAAGAAGACTTAGAGAGACTATTGCAATCTATGCACATGGGCGCTAGTCGCATTCGAGATATTGTGATTTCTTTACGTAATTTTTCTCGTCTTGATGAATCTAATCTTAAGCAAGTAGATATTCATTCTGGTATTGATAGTACCTTAATGATTTTGCAAAATCGTTTTAAGGTTCAAGCTGGTTATCCTGTGATTCAAGTTGTTAAGGAGTATGATTGTTTGCCTTTGGTGGAGTGTTATGCTGGGCAACTTAACCAAGTGTTTATGAATATTCTTAATAATGCTATTGATGCTTTAGAAAAAGCTATAGAGAAAGGAGAAATGAAGCACAAAGTTCCCACAATTCGGGTTTATACTCAAGGTATTTTTGACCAGAATGGGGAGGCAGATCGAGTGGTTATTCGTATTGTTGACAATGGGGTAGGAATGTCACCGGAAGTACAACGGAAAGTTTTCGATCCTTTCTTTACGACAAAGCCTGTAGGCAAGGGAACAGGTTTAGCTATGTCTATTAGTTTCCAGGTGGTTACGGAAAGGCATGGTGGTTTTTTGAAGTGTTCTTCTTCTGTGGGAGAAGGTACAGAATTTACTCTGGAAATTCCTTGTAAGCAAAACTTTATTTAAAGCTTTTATAATCTTGCCCTGAACCATAAAACCAACTATCAACGTAACGATGCCAATAATATAGTTGCCGGGAACTCAAATTTTTAGCCAATGGCTTTAATACTTGACTCAGGGAATAGAGAAATGTATAAAGTCCTAAATTAAGATAATGAATTAACCAATCTAAAAGAGTAACTATTCCTGCTTGAGGAATTACAGGAACTACCAAACCTGGTTTGGTTAAGGAGGTTAATAAAAGAGTTTGAGAAAGGGCAGAAAACTGTACAACATCTTGTAAAAAAGGCCGCAATACTTCATCCCCTAACTTATCCATATTCTCAAACACCCCACTCAATAATTCGTTGATTTGATTAGGAGCTAAATTCTGGTTAATGCCGACACTCATGGTACGTTGAAATAACCAAGTAACAGCTATATTTGGTTGGTATGGTTGCAACAAAGCCAAGGATTTATTACTCAATTGTTCCTCTTGCAAAGCTTCATTAATACCTGAACTCAACCGCTGAAGATGACGTATCATCGCCCCAAAACCACCAAAACTTACCGGAGATTGGGAACCACTACTATCCCCAATAGGCAGAATACGATTCCAGGGCAAGCGTAAAGGGCTTTGACGATAGGCAGGGAAGAAACCAAATAAAAACCTTTCAAATTGTAATTGCGCTAGTTCTATTCCTTGATATGCTGGTAAAAGTCGCAAATACTCATCCATCAGAAACTCTAAGCTAAAACGTTCTGGATGGGCATCTAGATAGGTAAACAAATAAGTTGTTCTCCCATCCCTAGCCGGAAAAGCTTCCCAAAAATATTGGCATTGATTAGTAATGGGAGTGAAAGAAGCAATTAAGTCTCCGGTTTTGTTTTCCGGATAACCTTTCGCACAACTCCCCACCACTAAACAAACTCCTTCTGGTTTTTCTCCCTTTCTAGCTTGTTTAGCAATAAGAGAAAAGTTACCCATGCCATCAATAAGTAAACGGGTTTTGAATTCAATTTCTCCTGCTGCTACTAATACCCCATCAGGATGAACGGTAGTTTGGCTGAAAGAAGTTTTTTCCCATAGTTTTCCCCCATAATCAAGAAACTTTTCTTTTAAGCTTGCTAACAGAAAAACAGGATCAACACCAATATTCAGAACATCTTCTACCCAAACTTCTTGCCCTTCAAAAAAACTTACCCGCGCCGGATTATATTCTGTGGCGATCGCCTCTATTAATTCCTCTGGGGAAAGCAAATCTAATTCTAAAAATACCTCCAATTCCTGACGAGAAATATTCCATTCCTGATCCCTCCCTCGCAAAATTCCTCGTTCAATTACTGCTACCCGCCAACCCATTTTTTGTAAGGCAGCAGCCAGGAAAATCCCCAAAGTTCCCCCACAAATAACCACATCCCAATCAACCTCTCCCAAAGCTTGATCACTTTCTACTACAACTTGAGGAATAGTAGCATTTCCTGACTTTAAACTTTGCCAAAGCCCATCTGCCCCTCGCAAGCGTTGCAGAGTATGATCAGATCGTTGGGAAAGTATCTCTTCTGTAAGGTTCATTGGGGGAAAGTAGGGGAAGTAAAACAACTAGCAATTAGCAACTAGCCATTACCATTATCCCTAATCAAAGCTACTCGAACTTGATTGTCTCCGAGTTCAGTTAAATCTACTTTAATTCCTGGACCAAAAAACTTAGTAATTTTCTCTTGCTTACCTTGCCAGGTTTCCATGGAGATAAAAGGAGAATTAAAATCCATCACCAAAGTATAAGCGCCATCAATCTCTTTTTCTTGGACACTAGTTAAAACAGGTCTTTCGTCATCAGTAGGGCTTAAACCTAATCTTTCTAAAGATTCGTCAAGATGTGCCTCTTGCCCATAACGATAGCGAGTTACATCCTTACGGACTTGGTTTTGAGTCGAAGTTGCTTGTTGTTCGCGCAATTCAACTATTTCTGGTGGAGTAGGTTCAGCATAAGGGGCAGGTTTTAACTCAGCCGCTTTGAGAGCAAGACCTCCTAACAAAATAGGAACACCATAGAAAAAACCTGCTAAGTTTAAAGTAGCATTACCTATAGCATAGGCGTAAAATCCCACCAGAGTTAAAATTCCACCGACAATTAAACCCAAAGTACCTAAAGAAGTGCGACCTAACATAATTAAATAAACTATCCTAAAAAAAATTGTTACTTCAGCTTAGTTGTCCTCACTGAAATAACAACTTCTAGTATATACATCTGCTGACTCAAAAAAATCCCTGACAAAAAAAGGCTTTTATTGAGTTAAGATTGCAAATTAGTAAGCTTCTTGAAACAATCTAGGGAAAAATCAATGGATAAAGCCACAATCCAAGCTAAAATTCTCCAAATAGAAAGTCGCCGCGAGTTTTTGATTAAACTATTGGAACAACCAGATTTGGGAACCTTGAGAATTGATGTTGATCAGGCTTTAGAAGAATTGGATGAGTTGATTGAAGAGTTTCATACAGTGTTTCCTGAAGAAAACTCTTTAAATTAGAAGCCCCTGATTAGCATGATTTTTCTTGACGAATTCAGTTGCTTATGCAGGCTTTTTACCGTGACCCTTTTGACCTAGCTGTTTAACTATCTCAATTAGGGTTTCAGTATTAGCATCTTTACGGCAAAAAGCATCAATACAATTGTGCTTATTAACTTTCTCTAGTTGTTGTTCTTCACAGGAAGAATAGGCAACAATCTGAGTAGATGGTTTAATCTTTTTGATTTGTACCGAAGCACTGAAACCATCCATAACGGGCATTTGGAGATCCAAGACAACTACGTCAGGAAAATGAGCTTTAACTAAAGCAATAGCCTCTTCTCCATTGCTGGCAAGACCAACCAACTGAATATTTTTCTGTCTGGCTAGAGCTAGCTTGAGGGAAAAACGAGTCAGTTCATGGTCATCAACAACAAGAATACGTAAGTCTGGCTGCTGATATGACAACATAATCAGGGAATACTTAAGACAACATGGTTGATAGACATCTGTAGTGTAATACCACTTAAGTAATATTCTCCTCTACCCTTCGATTGAATATTAATAGCTAAGTAGACCTTGAAACTAAGATTGAGTTGAAATATTGTTTATTTTCTGTCAAAAATAATAAAGATTGATAGCTATGGTAACAAAAAATACTACGGATTAAGTAATGGAAATAGAAACACCAAGTTGGGTAAAAAATGCAGTTTTTTACCAAATTTTCCCCGACCGCTTTGCTAAACGCAAAGAACCGAAGTATAAAATTAAATACGATATTCAATTTGAACTTTGGGATAATGCCCCTACCCTTCAAGGCTACAAGGGAGGAGACTTGTGGGGCATAATCGAAAAGCTTGATTATATTAAAGATTTAGGCATTGATGCCATTTATTTTACCCCTATTTTCCAATCTACTAGTAACCATCGTTACCATACCCATGACTATTTTCAGGTTGATCCTCTCTTAGGTGGCAACGAAGCGTTTTTAAGCTTGTTAGAAGAAGCCCATCTTCGTGGCATTAGAGTAGTTATTGATGGAGTATTTAACCACGCTAGTCGAGGTTTTTTCTACTTCAACGATATATTAGAAAATGGCCCCAATTCTCCTTGGGTAGACTGGTTCAAAATTGAAGGCTGGCCTGTATCAGCTTATGATGGCAGTAAACCCGCTAACTATAAAGGTTGGGCTGATAATCGCGCCCTCCCAGAATTTAACCACGATAACCCGAATGTACGGGAATATATCATGCAAATTGCTGAACATTGGTTAAAAGCTGGTATAGATGGTTGGCGTTTAGATGTTCCTTTTGAAATCCAAACTCAGGGTTTTTGGCAAGAATTCCGTGATCGCACCAAAGCCATTAACCCAGAAGCCTATATTGTCGGGGAAGTCTGGGGAGATTCTCGCCAGTGGTTAGATGGTACGCAATTTGATGGAGTAATGAATTACCTGTTCACAGGGCCTACCATTGCTTTTGCTGCTGGAGAAAGGGTGATTTTAGACTATGTTAAAAATCAAGATTATGATCCCTATCCTGCCCTAGATGCAGCAGGTTACGGGGAGAAAATGGAAGCTTTACTAGAACTCTATCCCTGGGAAATTCAATTAACTCAACTAAACCTCCTTGCTAGCCATGACACCGCCAGACTATTATCAATTGCTGGGGGCGATCGCGATAGTGTTAAGTTAGCAACCCTATTACTTTTAACCTTCCCTGGCGCACCCAGCATCTACTACGGCGACGAGGTTGGTTTAGCTGGGGCAGTAGATCCTGATTCTCGTCGCAGTTTCCCTCAAGAAGAAAACTGGGATAAAGAAATACTGGACTGCCACAAACAACTCATTGCTCTGCGCCACCAATATCCGGCCTTGCGAACAGGAAAATATCAAGTAGTTTATGGGGCAGGGTTAATTTACGCATTTAAGCGCACTTTGGGGGCAGAAGAGTTAGTAATTGCGGTTAATGCCGATACAAACTCTGCTACTATTACCATCAAAAAAACCAACCTACAACCCAACACCAGCAAAATACTTTACGGCACTGGGGATTTAAGTTGGGAGGATGGCTATATCAACTTAACTTTGCTACCCAGGAGTGGTTGTATTCTTGGTTAAGGATGCAAACATTTTTTCTTCTTTTGCTCTCATGAGTCAACAAACTTACCAGAAAATTCCCTTTGTATGGCAAGAACCTCAATCGCTGGTTAAAGTTCCTTCTCGATTAGAGTTTAAAGTTGCCAAAACCCTGGGCTATGAAGTATTGCTTTCAACAGTAGCTCAAGTTATGGAATTATCTCTTGATGCTAGGGATCAAAAGCAAGTCTCGAAATATGGTTCTGATCAAGCTGCTGAAAAGTTTATAACTGAGGCAAAAGACGGATTTTTCTATCAAGACCAGTGGTGGCAAGTTGGGGTTAATAGTGACAGTAAAGTTGTGGGTTTCATCTTTCCTGTCATCTACGAAAACTCTACAAAAGATGGTCGGGAAGAAGCGACCATTTACTACATTGGGGTTTTGCCGCAATACCGAGGACAGGGTTTCGGCACTGATTTATTGCTAAAAGGAACAAGTGTATTGCAAGATGTAGGAGTTTGGAGGGTATTCTGTGACACAGATGTTAATAATATCCCCATGATTTCTACTTTCAAAGAAGTTGGGTATCAGCAACATAGTGAGCCTTATCTTCGCCCCCTATAGTACCAAAACAAGATGAAATTTCCCTTCGGTTCTAGTTCCAAACCTCAAACTACTTTACCTCCACCTAATAGTTCTGGTTTAGGTACTTTTGGAGGAGTATACACTCCTTCTATCCTAACCATTTTAGGCGTAATCATGTACTTACGCTTTGGTTGGGTAGTGGGCAATGTTGGTTTGATTGGAACCTTAATTATTGTCACCCTCTCTACAGGAATCACCTTTCTGACCTCCTTATCGATTTGTGCCATCGCTACTGATCGGGTAGTAAGAGTTGGGGGGGCTTATTATATGATTAGCCGTTCCTTGGGTATCGAAACTGGGGGGGCTGTGGGTATTCCTCTTTATTTTGCCCAAGTACTTTCTGTCGCCCTCTACACCATTGGTTTTGCCGAAAGCGTCAACGCAACCTATCCTTTTTTGAATCAGCTTTACGTTGCTTTGGCTGTGACTGTTGGTGTAGCTGTCCTGGCTATCACCTCAGCTAGCGTAGCCATTCGCGCCCAATATGTAATTATGGCTGCGATCGTCCTTTCCCTTGTCTCCTTCGCTTTTGGTAAGCCCTTAGAAGCTACCCAAGTAGAAATGTGGGGAGTTCCCGAAGCAGCAGCCGAACCTTTTTGGACTGTTTTTGCAGTCTTTTTCCCTGCTGTTACGGGTATCATGGCTGGGGTTAATATGTCTGGGGACTTGAAAGATCCGATCCGTTCTATTCCTAGAGGTACTTTAGCTGCTGTCGCCACAGGCTATGTCATTTACATGATCTTACCTGTGGTTTTAGCCATGCGTGCCGATGCCCGTACATTGGTAGAAGAGCCCCTAATCATGCAACAAATTGCTTTTTGGGGCCCAGCTATTCTTTTAGGGGTTTGGGGGGCAACCCTTTCTAGTGCTTTGGGTAGCATCCTTGGTGCGCCTCGTGTCTTACAGGCACTGGCGAGGGATGGGGTTTTGCCCAAATGGATGGGTTTTTTAGGTCAAGGCAGTGGCCCTGACGATGAACCTCGCATCGGTACAGCAGTTAGTTTAGGAGTTGCGATCGCAGCGGTATGTATTAATAAGTTGGACTTAATTGCCCCGGTGTTGACGATGTTTTTCCTCACCACCTACTTTGTCTTAAACATCTCCGCAGGCATTGAAGGTTTCCTGCAAAGTCCTTCTTTCCGTCCTTCTTTTCGTGTTCACTGGTCTTTATCCTTATTAGGGGCGGTGGGCTGTTTAGTAGTGATGTTTTTGATTAATCCCATTGCTACAGTTGCTGCAGCTATTGTTGTTCTCGCCATTTATCTTTGGCTACAACAGCGGGAATTGCGGACTGCCTGGGGGGATGTACGCCGGGGCATTTGGATGGCTTTGCTACGCCAAGGCATCTTTGAAATTGGTAATACTGAAGACCCAAAAAACTGGCGGCCTCACCTCCTTGTCCTTTCTGGCATACCAACCAAACGCTGGCCTCTCATTGAATTAGCAGATGCCATTACCCATAACCGGGGTTTAATTACTGTCTCTAGCATTTTACCTAGCAATAGCCGAAATGTTGCCCAACAAAGCGATAGTGAAGCGAAAATTCGGGATTATTTAGAAAAGCGGGGAGTACAAGCATTAGTGCGTTTAGTTACGGCCCCCGACCCCTTTGTGGGTGTAGAAAAGCTGGTAGAAACCTATGGACTGGGGCCTTTGGTTCCTAACACAATTCTACTGGGGGATAGCGAGTCTCCTGATAATCGAGAAAGCTATTGCAACACCATTGCTAAAATACATCGTGCCAGACGCAATGTGATTATCCTGCGAGAAGCCAAAAATCGCCCCCCTGAAGCACCTTGTTTTGGTCGTCGCCGCCGTATAGATGTTTGGTGGGGAGGTAGCGTTCAATCTAATGGTGGTTTGATGTTGTTGCTTGCTTACTTGTTGCGTACCAACATTGATTGGAGAGATGCGACTGTTTATCTTAAGCTAGTTGTATCCGATGAAAATGCAGCCCAAGCTGCGAAGCAAAATCTTGATACTATGGTGGCAAAGCTAAGAATCGGTGCTAACTCACAAATTTTAGTGGCTGAAGGACGTTCTTTTGAGGAAATTTTGCATGAGTCCTCCCAATCCGCAGACTTGATTTTTCTTGGGGTTGCAGAACCTAATGAAGATTTTAGCGATTATTATCAAAGCTTGCAAAACAAAACTAATGATTTACCAACAACAGTTTTTGTCCTTGCTGCCTCCGATTTTGCTTTTGAAGAGGTTTTGAGCGATAGTTGAAGTTGCGCTTTGGCGCTTTGGCTAATTGCTAGTTGTTTTGAAAATGATAAGTGATAAATGTTTGATTGTTTTGATGGCTTGTAGTTTGCACTTTAGTATTTGCCCCCTGGCTAAAGCAGAAACGATTGCCACCCAAGATGGTAGTCGTTGTGAAGGAGAATTTAATGCCAATTCACTTACTGGCAAAGGAGTTTGTGAATATGAAAATGGTGATCGCTATGAGGGAAACTTAGTTGCAGGAAAGCAGGATGGACAAGGAACTTATGTTTTTGCCAATGGGGACAAATATGTAGGGGAATTTGTTGAGGGGGAAATTTCTGGTCAGGGGGTACGAGAATATGCGAATGGCCATCGCTATGAGGGAGAGTTTCAAGCTGGTTTACCCCAAGGACAAGGAGTTTATGTTTTTCCTTATGGAGGCGGTTATCAAGGGGAATTTGCGGCCGGGGAACCCACAGGGAAAGGTATTTATATTTATAAAAACGGCGATCGCTGTTTTGGTGAAAAGTTGCCTGGGCTTAATGGGTTGGGGCAATGTGAATATAACAACGGGGATAAGTATCAAGGGGCTTTAGTTGCAGGCAAGCCTGATGGGGAAGGGGTTTATCTTTTTGCCAATGGGGACAGATATGAGGGGGAATTTCAAGCAGGAAAGTTTAGTGGTTCAGGAATTTATATTTTTAGCAACGGCGATCGCTATGCAGGGAATTTTAGCAATGCTCAATTTAATGGTCAAGGTGATTTTATTTCTCAAAGTGGTGACCGTTGTACAGGGCAGTTTAGAGATGGCAATCTCCAAGGGGAAGGGGTTTGTGAATATGCTAGTGGAGACAAATATGCAGGAGAATTTCAGGGAGGTAAAAGAAATGGGGCAGGAGTTTATACTTTTGCCGACGGCAAGACTTTAGAGGGGACTTGGCAAGATGGGTTGGTGATTGATAATAAATAATTGATAATTATTTGATTCGTATTACTTTTGCCGTCATTGCTAATATACTTAGTGGTTTAAGCAGTTCAAGCAGTTCAAAGACTTGGGAGAATTCAAAAAGTGAGTGTCGCCTTAGCCCCAACCCTTTTAGAAAAAGATGAAGCTTTAAACCTCATCGAAACAACCATCAAAAAATCCCAAGCTGAAGGTATCTTCGTTAAGTTAACTCAGAACGCATCTACCCTCAGTCGCTTTTGTGAAAATCAAATTAGCCAAAATATTAACTGCGATCGCTTCACCCTAGAAATTACTAGTTATTTTGGTAAGCGTAGTGCTTCTGCTGCCACCACAGAACTTGATGAAGCAGCGATTGCCCAAGCAATTAAACGTTCCGAAGAGTTAGCAGAATTTGCCCCGGAAGATCCAGAATGGGTTGAGTTACTCCCGCCCCAAACCTACCAACAGCATACCCCAGCTTTCAATGAGAGAACCGCAACTCTTTCTCCTTTAACTAGAGGAAAAATGGTGAAGCGAGTTTGTGCAATGAGCGCTAAAGTGGGGGTTAATGCTTCTGGAACCCTTAGCACCGATACATATCTTAAAGCAGTGGGAAACTCCCTAGGATTAAGGGCTTGCGATCGCACCACAAAAGCAGATTTTAGTTTCACCGCTAAAAGTGGTGATGGTTCTAGTTGGGGGCATAATACTGCTTTTGCTATGTCCAATTTACCCATTGAAAAGATTACTGAAGAAGTAATCGAAAGGGCCTTAGCTTCCCGTCATCCCCGCGCTATTTCCCCAGGAATCTACCCCGTGGTTTTCAATGGGGCAGCATTCGCCTCTCTGTTGCCTTGGGTGACTTGGAACTTGGATGCTAGGGCAGCAGACGAGGGGCGTTCCTTTATGGCGGGTAAAGATGGTTCTGGCAACCGCTTAGGAGAACAAATGTTTAGCCCTTTGGTGCAGGTGAAGCGAGATCCTCATCATCCTTTAATTCAAGGAAGCACTTTTTTCTCGGATGGTTTGAGTAATAATCCTTTAACTATTATCCAAGATGGCATTCCCAAAACCTTAGCTTACAGTCGTTATTGGGGGCAGCGTCAAGGGCAACAAGCAACGGGAGGGCTTTACCCCATTGTTATGGCAGGTTCTCACCAAAGTTTAGCAGACTTAATTGCTCAAACTGAGCGAGGAATTTTTGTTAATCGGGCTTGGTATGTGCGTTATGTTAATCCTCGTACCTTAGAAGTGACAGGTATGACTCGTGACGGTACTTTCTGGATTGAAGATGGTAAAATCGCCTATCCCATTAAGAATTTGCGCTTCAATCAGCTTTTGCCACAAATGCTAGCCGATGTGGAAGGAGTTAGTCGGGTACAACGTTTTGATAATACAGTGGTTCCGGGAGTTAAAGTTAAAGCTTTTAATTTTAGTAGTGTTACTGATAGTGTATAAAAGGGAGCAGAAGAATAATTTATTTAAAATCTAGATTATTATTCTTCTAATGTCTTTAAATAAGCCCGAATTTGCGGAGATAATTTAATCACAATTTCTCTAACTTGATTGATTTCTGTTGCAGTTAAAAGATTGCGAGCGTAAGCTATTCTCAACCAATGAATAGTTTCGTATAAAGAACCCTTAGCAAGCTGCACAAAGCGTCTATTTTCTACTAAGTTACTGCGGCCATTCCCTTCTGCTATCCTCGCCCCAATTCTGTCTGCTGCATTAACTAAGCTTTTCCCCACCGTATCTTGGGCAAAAAAATCCCAATTTTTAACAAGAGTCCAAACCTCATTAGCAAGTTGTTCTGCTAGCTGATAGACTGGCAAGTTCTCGAAAGTTTGTTTAGCCATAAATTAATTCAGTTATCAGTTCCAATGAGTGGTAGTTAGACTGGTTGCTTGTCTTGTTCAATTACTTGACAAATGCTACACTATTCTAACTTGTCATCAATGGGTAATAAGCATTTAAACGACAGATCGTTAAATTAGTAAATAGTAAATAGTTCCGTAAATTCTTGTCTACTCCTTGTAGCCTACAGCAACCCTAGGCGTTTGCGCGTCTGGTGCAAAGGGAACCCTAGCCCGAAATAGATAATTCTCAAGGCTAAACGGCTTACTTATCGTTTATGAATAGACCTGTTATTATTTGTGTTGATGATGAACCAATTATCTTAGAGAGCTTGGCAAGAGAATTATACCAAGTTTTGGGGGATGATTATCTCATTGAAACTGTAGAAACTGGGGAAGAAGCATTAGAGCTAGTTGAAGAATTTTTAGCAGAAAAGTATCATATTCCCCTAGTTTTGTCTGATTATATTATGCCCAATATTAAGGGGGATGAATTACTCAAACGTATTCATGAAATTGCGCCTCAAACCTTAAAAATTTTACTTACAGGGCAAGCTAGTGTTGAAGCAATCGGTAATGGGATTAAGTATGCTAATCTATATCGTTATCTAGCTAAACCTTGGCAACAAGAAGACCTTAGTTTGACTGTTACTCAAGCGATTCATAGTTATTTCCAAACCCAAAAATTAGCTGAGCAAACCCTCGAACTTCAGCGATTAAATCAGCAGCAAGCAAAACTAATTACTCAACTCAATGAAAACAGAAATCGCTTAATTCAATTTTTAGAAGCGATACCTGTGGGAGTGGGGGTAATGGATGCAGAAGGTAAACCTTATTATGTTAACCAAAAAGCTCAAGAATTATTAGGTAAAGGTATTTCTCCAGAGGTTAATTATCAGAATTTAGCCCAAACTTATCAGGTTTATAAAGCAGGAACAAACCAAATTTATCCAGCAGAAGAATTTCCGATTGTTAAAGCCTTGCAGGGAGAAGCGTCTATGGCAGATGATTTAGAAATTCACTTGGATAATAAAGTTATTCCCATCGAAACTTGGGCAACACCAATTTATGATCAACAAGGGAATGTTATTTATGGCATTAATGTTATGCAAGATATTAGCGATCGCCAAAAAGCTGAGTTAGAAAGGGCTAAATTTACTCACGAACTTTTTGAGCTTAATCTTGCTAATGAACGCTTTGTTCCTCGGCAGTTTCTGCAACTATTAAATAAGCAAAGTATTGTTGATGTGGAATTGGGAGAGTCGGTACAACAGGAAATGTCAGTGCTTTTTGCGGATATTCGTAACTTTACTACCCTAAGTGAAAAGATGACTCCCCAAGATAATTTTAAGTTTATTAATTCCTATTTCCTTTGTATGGAACCAGCAATTATTAATAATAATGGTTTCATTGATAAATATATTGGCGATGCGATTATGGCTCTTTTTGGGGGTAGTGCCGATGAAGCGATGCAAGCTGGTTTAGCAATGTTGAATTTGTTAGCTGAATTTAATGATAACAACCCGCATTTAGATAATTTACCTGTACAAATTGGTGTTGGCATTAATACAGGTTCTTTAATGTTAGGAGTTGTGGGAGGACAATTTAGAATGGATAGTACTGTAATTAGCGATGCAGTTAATTTAGCTTCTCGTATCGAGAAATTAACGAGAGAATATCAGGCATCCTTTTTGATTTCTCACCATACTTTCTCCCGCCTTGAAAATCCAGAAGATTATGCTTTACGCCGCATTGCGAAAGTAAGGGTTAAGGGTAAGTTAGAAGAGGTGACTGTTTATGAAGTTTGTGCGGCTGATTTACCAGAAGTTAGGGAGAAAAAGTTAGCGACAAAGGAGTTATTTTCTCAAGCTTTAGGTTTTTATGAATGTCAATCTTTTTTAGCAGCAAAACGCTTGTTTCAAGAATGTTTAAAGCAAAATTCTCAAGATAAAGTAGCGCAAGTTTATTTAAAAAGTTGCTGGGGACAATCTAATTTTTTAGGGGAAGTTCTTGGCTGCGATCGCTAAACAGCCCCAACCAATTAAAAAAGCCACACCACCTAGAGGAGTAATTGCTCCTAACCACTTAATTCCGGTTAAACTTAAGGCATATAAACTACCAGAAAAAATCACCACTCCAGTAATAAAAGCGATTCCAGAAATAGTTAAAGATAAAGAGTTTTCTGTTTGAGTTAATAACAAAGCCACCAACAACAAAGCTAGGGCATGGTACATTTGGTATTTAGTACCCGTCTCAAAGATTTCTAAGGCGCGATCGCTTAATTGAGTTTTTAAAGCATGGCTAGCAAATGCCCCTCCCGCCACAGATAAGCCACCTAGAATTGCGGCAATAGTTAAGAATATTTTCGTCATCAAATTAGTTTAATCCTTTATTCCTTATAATTAAAAAAAAGCCCGTATAACGGACTTTGCATAGTTTAAACTAAAAATTAAATTCAAGTTGAACAGCAAATAGGAGCAAAGACATCTGTAGTATCTTTGATATATCCTAAACCTCTGCGCCGGATTTTGGCTCTGCACCAGCCCCAACTACAGCATCTCTGAGGACAGTAATTTGTTGCTGAAACTCCATTGCTTCAATCTGAGATAGAACTTGATTGACACTACCACTAGGCTTATAATCATCCGGTACAGGAACAATTGTTCCTGCATCCATTCCCTGTGCCAAACGATACCAGAAGTATAATTTAGTGTTTTCGCTTAAGGAACCATACTCACGGGAAATAAGAGTATCTTGCCCTTCAATAATCTTACGTTGTGCATCCAGTTGTTCTTCAAAAGACAACTCTTTAACTTGATCAAACAATCCTTCAGCAATTTTGTCTCCGGCTGCCCCAGGTGCGGCGGGGGTTACGGATGTTCCCATCTTCTTGTAAACATACCAAAGAAGAGCTAATTTTTCATCTGTAGATAGGTTACTATAGCTGCTTAATACGCCATCAACACTTTGTTCTGAACTAGCTGTACCCATATTATTAATTAATCTCCGATTTCATATTTTTTTTGAAGCTTTAATTCTTTAAAGCTATCAACATTCAACCTAATTAATTTTCTAGTTTATAGAGAACTGTATAAAGGTAGAGAACCGTTTGAACTGATATTTAACTTTTGATAGAGACTTTAAACATTAATTATTTAGCAATCTATTTCTTATTGCTTATAGCCAATTTCTTAACTTGACTTAACCACACTTTTATTGTAGACCTAATAATTCCTGTGGTGATGCCAGTAACTTAATCTTAATCGTCGTAATTTGCTGATCTGAATTTAAACAGAAATGCCAAGCGACATTAACGCTAAACAAAGGAGTTTTAACCTTTCCTGTCACCTTAATCGTTTCTAAATCATCTTCATTTAACTCGTATATTCCTTGTTGTGGCAATAACTTCATCCCCTTAGCTTCCTTGCTTAAATAAGATGCGATCGCCTCCTTCCCAAGGATAGGTTTTTCAAAGGGTGCTAATAATTCTCCTTCTTCAGCAAATAAAGCGGCAGTTTCAATAAATTTTCCGTGGTTAATGGTGACAAAGTAGTTGATAATAACTGGCTCTTCTATATTTTCAATTGTGATAAAATCTTCTGTTTGGGTTTCGATAGAACTCATATAACTAATAGTTTTAGTTTCTTTAGTTATAAATTAAATTGGGTGAAATCGCTTCAAACTTTGACCAAAGATATGACAATAGAGGTACAGATAATTATCGTGAAATGACAGATCCACTATCTCTATCAGCAGCAGCGATCGCAGCTTTAGCATTTACCAAAATGCTGGAGAAAACAGTAGAAAAGTTCACAGAAGGCGCACTTTCTAAGATGGATGAACTACGTCAAAAGATTTGGCAGAAGTTGCGAGGTAATCCTAAAGCAGAAAAAGCTCTTACGGCAGTAGAAGAGGGTAATAAAGAAGAAATTCAGCGACTAGCTGTATATTTGCAAGATGCTATGGAAGATGATCCGCAATTTGCCAGTGAAGTTCAAGTAATGGCGCAAGAAATTAATGCAGGTAAGCTACAAGATAACAGCATAATGAATCAGAATAACTACGACAATAGTACTGGTTATCAAACTAAAAATGAAGGAGGAACCAACTTTGTTGGTGGAAATCACTATCACGGCAATCCTCCTCTTGAAGAGTGCAAACTAAAAATGAAGGAGGAACCAACTTTGTTGGTGGAAATCACTATCACGGCAATCCTCCCTCTTGACTAGAGTCGCCTGAGTCGGAACGGGCAGAGTTAAATCCACAGAGAAAGAATAGGCGAGGGAAAACTTTAAAAGCTAACCTACTCAAGATTATCAAAGAGCAAGTAGAGACATGGCAAGAGGAAGCTTTACGTAATCGGGTTTATGTTGTCCCAGATAAAGATAAAAACCAAAGCCAAGTTGCACCTACTCTAATTCTTGAGGTTAAATCTGGTTCTAAACCAAAAGAAACTCTACCGAAAAGTACTCATATCATTGATGTATTTCAGAGAAAAGGAGTTAATGGCAGGTTGCTTATTTTAGGTGAACCTGGGGCAGGTAAGACTACTATGCTATTTGAGTTAGCCAAAGTATTAGTGCAACGTGTAGAAACAAACTCAAACCATTGAAGCTTTGGGGTGGTCATGGAGTAGGGTTGTTGCTCATCTATTCGGTATTTTTATTGGAGGAGCAGTTCTTTGGCTAGCTGGAGGTTACTTTCTAGGAATCATGGAAGGATTAATTTTTGGATTTGTCTCAATGGTCATTGCCGCAATCATTATTGGTTTGGGTGAAGATAGAATTGTGACAACTATAAAGGCAAATCAAGGTATCTGGCAGTCTCTGAGAAATGGAATTTTCTTTGCTTCGATTGGAGTGTTAGGAATAGGACTATTTGCTTTTTTGACAGATGTACCTATCTTTAACGCAGCAGTTATTGGACTTATTTTCGGCTTGTTTCAGGGATTTCCAGGCTGTCTCCAACACTTTATTCTCCGTCTCATCCTCTACTCCAACAACTACATCCCCTGGAACTACGCCCGCTTCCTCGACTACGCAGCAGATCGCATCTTCCTCCAAAAAGTAGGAGGCGGCTACATCTTCATCCATCGAATGTTAATGGAACACTTTGCCCAGATGGAAATGAAGCAATTGAAAATTAAAACTTATCTGAAGCAATAAGCCTCTAACATAGCTTCTGTTTTACGAGGATAGGATGAGATAAGCTAAAAGAAAGATTGATAAAACAACGCCTGTTTATGAGTATTGTTATTTCAGACGAAATCCTACAAGCTTCTCAACTTACACCCCAAGAATTTTGCCAGGAAATTGCTTTATATCTGTTCCAAACAAATCGCTTAACTTTAAGCTATGCTAGCGTACATCTCAATTAGTAACCGAGCTGCTTTCAGTTCCGTCGCGTACCACAGTTAGCAACTAGCAACTAGCAATTAGCAATTAGCAAAAACCAGACTATGATCATTTTGCCATGAGTCAGACCAATAAAGATAATAGCGGAAACTGGCAAAACTCTCCCTTAACCCCTAAAGAATATCGGAAGCGTCAGGACTTACTTACCAAAGTTAAGAACTTTTGGGTTAAAGGAGTTTTAGAAAAATCTTTCCACAACCAAGCATTAATAGAGTTGGGCTTAGAGGAAAGCCCAGATACAGTGGCTTACCTTGGGAATATTATTTTAGAAACCGAGGATTTCTTACCCCGACCCCTCACTGAAGCTATTAAAGTTATCGATATCTTTAAGGGAAATAATACAGAGGAAAGTCTCTTAATTTTGGGGGAACCAGGTTTAGGAAAAACCACAACTTTGTTGCAACTCGCCCAAGATTTAATTAGCCGCGCTGAACAAGATATTAATCTACCAATTCCTGTAGTTTTTAATCTCTCTGCTTGGAACAACAAACCGCAGAAGATAGAAGACTGGTTAATAGAAGAATTGGCTACTAAGTATGATGTTCCCCAAGCAATTAGCAAAACTTGGCTTAAGAAACAGCAAATACTACCTTTACTTGATGGTTTAGATGAAGTTGAGGTAGATTATCGAGATAATTGTATTGCTACATTGAACCAATTTAAGCAAGATTATGTTACAGGGTTAGTGGTGTGTAGTCGCAGTAAGGAATATGAAAATCTTTCTAATCGTTTAAACTTTCAAACTACAGTCTCTTTACAACCACTTACTTTAGAGAAAATTTGTGGTTATTTAGATAGTTTAGCTGCTGAATTAACAGGATTGAGAAAATTAATCGCAGAGAATTTGCTATGGCAAAAATTAGCTCAATCTCCTGCAACTCTCAATATCATGGCTTTAGCTTATCAGGGAGTAAAGTTTGAAGACTTACCACAATTTGAAGCTAGAGAAGATTATCTTGATAAGTTACTTGATGACTATGTTGAGCGAAGACTTAAGCATATTCATCCTGCCAAAATTACTCCCAAGTATTCAGAATCTCAGACTAAAATTTGGCTAAGCTGGCTGGCAAAAAAGATGATGGTGCAGGAATCTAAAACTGTATTTTTAATTGAGATGATGCAGCCTCGGTGGTTGAAAACCAGGTGGCAAAAATTACTGTATAAAGCAGGAGTTAAAATAGCCATTGCTTTGGTTTTGTTTGGTACTGCCAAACTGAGTGGTTTGCTAATTCCTACTTTTGAAAGTTTTGTCTCTATGACGATGAATTTTGTGGCAATTCTTTGTATTATCGTTCTGAAAAAGAAAGGTAATCTAATTTCCGACTTAAAAGGAGGATTACTCATCCAAGCAATTTTTTATGCAATTGGTTCTATGCCAATAATGTTGATATTAATATGTATCAATGCATTTTTTATCTTAACTGAAAACCTCTCTAACGCAGAAATACAGCCATTAGCAACTTTCAAAATAGAACCCCAACAAATAAATAAAGAGTTGACTTTAGCTTTAATGGGTGGAATAGTCGTAGGACTGATTGTTTGCTTGGGGATGATAACTTCCTTCCGCCCAATTGTGATCGGAGTAAGTGCAGGTTTAAGTTTGATTAGTGGTTTAGCTGGCACACTGCTATTTCTATTAGTATTCGGCCTCATTGGTAGGTTAGTTGCTTCCCACAATAAAATGAGCATCACACCTAATCAAAGCATTAAACAATCAGCCACTAACGCCATCGTAGCCACTCTATTTTTAGGACTAGTTAGTAGTTTGGCTATGGGGTTAATATTTGGCCCTTTTTGGGAAGTTATCATGCCCCAAGAACTACCAAATCTCATGGCTCCAACCCCTAAATTAGAACTATTTTTGAGTAGGTTATCTGTATTTAGTGCTTTCATGTTAGCTATTTTCCTGAGCTTTGGTTCAATCGGAGGATTGCTTTATGGAGGAATAACTTGCATACAGCATCTCATCCTTCGCCTTGTCCTCTACTGCAACAACTACATCCCTTGGAACTACGCCCGTTTCCTTGACTATGCAGCGGATCGTCTCTTCTTACAAAAAGTCGGGGGAGGCTACATCTTCACCCATCGGATGTTGATGGAACACTTTACCCAAATTAAATAAGTAAAACTTTTCTTTTTTCTATTTACTCTTTTAATCATTTAAACCTCAGCAATTTTTGAGGCTTTTATGAAGTTATGTCAAGAACGAGGTGATAAGACTTTGTAGGGGCTTGCTTTTACCTGGAAATTAAGCAAAAATTATTACAAGTGATAAGTTGGTATCTTTTGGTCTTAAAAATCTTCCACTGAGCAAAAGTAACCGGATATCGAGGTTTGCATCTGGTTAAACAATTTGCACAGAAGACATTCTACACAACAAAGACCTGTAAGATAAACATTTCTTTTTTGACCTCAATTTAATCACCTATTGACAAAATGAACATTTTGTGAAACGAACTTGATGAAATAACTTTGTTTATATCGTGGAATCGCAATTTCTTTTAATAATTATTCTGCTGAACAAAAACAAAGTCTAGCGGAGGCAGCAGCAGAAATTCAGCAACTATCCTAGAAAAGAAACAGGGTGTTAATTTTGCTTCTGTTTGATGACATCAATAGGTAACAGCAAAGTTTCTTCAATTTCTTGGCGAACTTCCGGGCTTACATAACAGTCTTGATGTAAAGATTGAGTTAATAGTTGGTTGGCATAATAATATTGTTTTAGTAATTCTTTTTGTTGGTTGCTAAATTGCCAATCATGACCAATATTGCGATATTTAATTATGATTTTTCTTAAATCTTCTCTCCAAGTATTACCGTTAGCTTTCCACCACTGCTTCAATTCTTTTTTACTTATCCTAGCAGGAAGCTGATTATTAAGTCTTCGTATTTCTCGATGTAGTTCACGATCAATTTCTTGCGACAGTTTGAGAATATATGAAAGTTTGAGACTTCGCGAGAAGTAGGAAGCTTGCGAAAAGCCAGGAGGTCGCGGGAAGTTTCTTGAGTCGAGGGTTAAGAAGAGGCTAATATTGATATCTATGTTGAAAGAATTAGAAAGGGAGAAGTAAAGAAGTGCATCAAGGTCAACATTGATATCAGTACTAAAGTTTGTATCAATTTTAGACAATAAAGATACATAAACAGGTACAGAAAGTGTGCGAGATAAGGAGCTAGGAAGTTTGAGAGCTTGGGATTGACATGAGAGATAGAGGTGAAAGTAAAGGCATCGAGAAAGAGACAGTTTCATATCGGGATAGAAATCAATCTTCTCCTGAACTTTTGAAATATCTTCTTGCTTAAAAGTAATATTTTCAGCTACAGTTTTCTCATTTAACCGCTGTAAAAATCGTTGTATTTTCTCATCCTCCGCCAATAAATAATCAATCTTTTCCTTCATCAATAAAACTAACTTTTCTCCATTGGGAGACATAGCCACCGCCAACAAAAACACTTCACGCCAGCGTTTATCAAAAATATGATTAACTAATTCTTCTAATGCTTGATCTGAAGATTGACGAACTTGAATGATTTTCCTGGCAGTAAAGTATTCTTGAAAAGTTAAATGAGAGAAAGAATAAATATGTTTTGCCCTTTCTACTAACAAGCCATGTTGTGATTCAATAGACTTTAAGACAACTTCACTATCAAGTTTTAAAGCTGCTTCATCAGTATTAGCCCCAGGTAAATTACGAATATATTCCCCAACATATCTTTCTACCTTGTCTTGTTTAAAGAAATATTCTCCCGGTGCAAAAGTATCCCAAGCAATCTTACTCAACAAGTCTTCTTTCCTTTGTATCCACAGTTTTTGATAAACTTCATCTCGTTGAATACCTCGCTTAGCATCCCATTTTTTCAACAGTGCATCCAAGCCCTCTTTATACAAACCAGCACGATTGCCAGGAAAATCACCAGACTCTTCAAATACCAAACAAAGTAAAGTAAGCAATAAAGGATTGGTAGCTAATTCTTGAATCGGTTCATCTTTTTCTAAGCGGCTTAAAAAGCTTTCTGGTTTAACTGGTTTATGCTGAAACCAATTAGTAGCAAAAATAGTTATTTGTTCCCAATCAAAATCAGCGATTTCTACTTCAGTAAATTGCTCAAAAGTGTATTCCCGTGCTGCAATACGACAAGTTAGTAAATATTGATTGCGAGAAAAGTTGGCGGAGAAATCGCGAATTTCCTTAATAACCCTTTTACTATCTTCTTGTAGTACTTCATCTAAACCATCAAAACAAATTAAAGCTTTACCTTGTTCTAAAAGCTGCTGTAAATTTTCTCTATCTTGTTTCTCAAGATACCTACCAATATAAGTTAATAATCTTGGTTGATTTTCTGCTTCGGCAAAGTCTTTGAGAGTAATAAAAAACGGTACTAAATCACCGTGAAATAAACCGCGATTGCATTGAATAACTAAATGCTTAAGGAAAGTTGTCTTACCAGCCCCTGGCTTACCTAAAATAAGTAGAGTTCGATATTTATTAACAGCTTCTTTACCTGGTATCTTTTCCTTTTCGATTTCTCCAAAATTGAAACGGTTAAAATTCTCGAAATCACAACTTTCAATCAACTCAGCAATTTCTTTACGCCTACGCCCGCTAATTTTTTCTAGGATATTAACTTTAGTATAAATATCATTCAAACCCACGGGCTGACTCATATCCAAAATTCGCATTGTGCCGCAGCGAGTTTCGATATCTTCTTTTACTTGTTCGCGAAACTTGTTAACTAAAAAAGAAATATCTATTGCTGATTTTTCTGACTCTAATTCTATCTGGTTAACAGCACTTTCTTCTAAACCTGTAACTTCTTGCCAATCTACATCAAGTATTTCACAAATACGAACAAAAAGTTCACAATCTACTGCCTTGCCGTTAAAGAATTTAGAAATTGGCTGGCGAGTACAACCCAACCTTTCAGCAATGGCTTTTTGAGTTATATTTTTACGTATTCTGGCATCTTTAACAACTTCAATATATGCTTCTAAAACTTGATGCGATCGCTTAGCCATAATTGCTCTAAAATCACCTTTACTAATTATCGCGATTCCGAAAACACACCCAAGTCATACCTAGATTATACATAACTCACATCTTCGGCAAGCCCAGCTAAGACAAAGGATGCAACACCATTAAAGAGTCAAAATTATTCCAACATAAAACCAATGGAAGAAATACTTTTCTTGATTCTCTCAACTCTGTTAACCTGGGCAATAGAACGTTCTGCGGATACTCTGCTAGATTTAATCATCGAGTGGTTGAAACGCAATATGGGACAAAAATAATCAGCCAATTGTAGAAGCGACCCGTTTACCTGGTATATTGCCTCATATCAACAAATAAAATTGGGTCGCTTACTTCATCAATACCGTGAAAAGGTGACCCCATCTAATAACATTAATGGTTTCCTAACTTATTACTTATTACTTATTACTTATTACTTATGTCTTACCATCGCCTCGCCCCTTTTATCCAAGAATATATTTATAACAACGGTTGGCAAGAATTAAGGCAAGTTCAAATTGAAGCTTGTGAGGTTATTTTTGATAGTAATGCTCATTTACTTTTGGCTACTGGAACTGCTTCCGGGAAAACGGAGGCAGCTTTTCTACCAATTTTAACGGTATTGCATCATAATCCCGCAAAAACCATTGGCGTGCTTTATATTAGCCCGATTAAAGCCTTAATTGATGACCAATTTGAACGCCTTAATGACTTACTTAAACAAACCCATACTTCCGTTTGCGCTTGGCATGGAGATATTGCCCAAAGTAAGAAAAAGAGGTTATTAAAAGAACCCCAAGGGATCTTACAAATCACTCCAGAATCATTAGAGAGTTTGTTGATTAATCATCACGGGGAATTAAAACGCTTATTTGGTGATTTACGTTTTATCGTTATTGATGAAATTCATGCTTTTATGGGTTCCCAAAGAGGTAGCCAAATTCTTTGTCAATTAACCAGACTTTCTCGCCAGATAAATCAGCCTCCGCGACGTATTGGTTTATCTGCAACCTTGGGGGATTATTCCTTAGCTAAACAATGGTTACAATCGGGAACTGATACACCTGTAATTGCCCCAGAAGTTGAGAGTAGTAAAAGGCAAGTTAGGTTGGCTTTAGAACATTTCTTCCTAGCAGAAGCAGAGGAAGATTCTCCTTATTATCAATATATTTATCAACATAGTTTAGGCAGCAAAGCCTTAATTTTTACCAACAATCGTACAGAAACAGAAACGGTTATTGCTAAGTTACGAAGCATTGCCCAAACTAAAACCACACCGGATATTTATCATGTTCACCATGGTAGTATTTCCGCCTTTTTACGGGAACGGGCAGAAAGGGCAATGCGAACATCTCAACCTGCGGTTACCGCCGCCACAGTCACTTTAGAAATGGGTATTGATATTGGACAATTAGAAAGAGTAATTCAAGTGAATGCTCCCTTTTCTGTCTCCAGTTTCTTACAAAGATTAGGACGTACAGGAAGACGAGGAAATCCTGCGGATATGCGCTTTGTTTGTACAGAAGATGAACTGTTAGGGGAAGAAGCTTTACCAAAGCAAATCCCCTGGCAATTGTTACAATCTATCGCCATTATTCAACTTTATTTAGAAGAACGTTGGATTGAACCGATTCCCCCTGCAAGTTATCCTTTTAGCCTCCTTTATCATCAAACCTTAAGCACCTTAACTGCAACAGGAGAACTTTCTCCTGCAACCTTGGCACAAGAAGTATTAAGTTTACCTATTTTTCAAACTATTTCTCCTGAAGATTTTCGCCAATTACTCCACTATTTAATTAGTATTGAACATTTGCAAACCACAGAAACCGGAGGATTAATTATTGGTTTAAAAGGAGAGAAAATTGTAGGTAACTTTCATTTTTATGCCATTTTTGATAGCAAAGTTGAATATGTGGTTAAAGGGGAAGCCGGAGAAATTGGTAGCATTCCTTTACCTCTGCCCCAAGGCGATCGCTTTACTTTAGCGGGGAAAACTTGGCAAATCAAGGAAATTGATCAGCAAAGAAAGACGGTTTTTGTACAAGAAACAGAAGGTTTTGCTAGTACTTCTTGGCGGGGAGGTAAAGGGACTATTCACAATAAAGTTTTGCAAAAAATGCGTCAAGTTTTAGGAGAAGATGTGCAGTATGCTTATTTGCAACCAGGGGCGCAAGAAAGGTTAAATCAAGCCAGACAGTTAGCCAAAGTTTATGGCTTAGCGACGGGTAATTTAATTACTTTAGAAGATGATAGTTGCTGTTTGTTACCTTGGATGGGAACTATGGCTTATGGAACGTTGGAGAGGTATATCAACCTTTTTATTCGAGAAAAAATAGATATTAGGAAAGTTAAAAGTTATTCCCCTTATTATTTAATTATTCATTTAGCTAAGGGAAAATTTAATGATTTATGGCAAGAACTTATTGCCGCTTCTCAACTATCTTTAAGCAATGAAGATTTAATCGCCCCCGCTGAAGCCCCAAGGTTACATAAATATGATGCTTTTATTCCTAACAATTTATTACGCAAAGCCTATGCTAAAGATTGTTTAGACGTGAAGCAAATGCAAGCAATAATTAGTAAGCTGTCAGGTATTTAGATTGTATTGTTAGGTTAGGGGAGCAGGAATTTAGTACCTCACAAGTAAGAGAATTGCTATAAATATTTATCAGATTTGGTATAACTGATAATCAAATTTGAGATAGACAGATGATAACCTAAATAGCAACTATCTTTATGGGGCTTATTGATTTGTCATGCAACAAAAATGGCAACTGGTAAAAAACCTCGGCTTGGGTGCTATACCGATTCTGCAACTTCAAGACTCTTTAATCAAAGACTCTAAACCTACTAAAAACTACGTTGTACTAATTATTAGTTCTTGTTTAATCGCCACTTTTGGCTTATTGATTAATAGTGCTGCTGTAATCATCGGTGCAATGATCATTGCACCTTTAATGCTACCTTTGCGGGGTTTCTCCTTTGCTGCTTTAGAAGGAGATTTAAAACTACTCCGCTACAGTACTATTTCCATTGCCACAGGAACAGGACTTGCTTTAATTTGTTCTGGATTAGTAGGTTTAGTTATTGATCTACCGGAATTTGGTACAGAAGTCCTTTCTCGCACTCAACCTACCTTAATTGATTTACTCATTGCTGTCACCGCCGGGGGAGTAAGTGCTTATGCAAAGATTCGCCCTGCTATGGGAGATGCTATTCCTGGGACTGCCATTGCCGTAGCTTTAATGCCTCCTTTATGTGTTGTGGGTTTGTGCTTGTCTCAGGGAAGCTGGAGTGCGGCTGGGGGGGCAACTTTACTTTACATCACTAACTTAATTGGCATTAACATAGCCTGCATCGCTGTTTATGTACTTAGTGGTTATGCTCGCAGCAATGAGTTAACCAGGACTCTATCTTGGGGAGTTTCTTTTGTCTTAATTATTATGCTGGTTATTCCTTTAGGCGCAAGTTTTTGGAAGTTAACCAGACAAACCCAAGCTGAAGCTTCGATTCGGCGTATCCTCACCACAGATTCTTTGATTAACAGGGCAGATATTATTATTACTGATTCGGAGGTTGTTTGGAGAGATAAACCTCCTTCGTTAACCTTACTTGTTCGGGCAGAAAAAGGTATTAGTCCAGAGGAAGTTAAGCAAGTAGAAACTCTTTTAGAAAACGAAATTAAGCAACCTTTCAAAGTGATTTTTGATGTTACTCCCTCTCGGTTAGTTGAATCACAATAATATCTCCTAAATATGAATTTCTCTCTTCATAGCTTTCTTTTCGCCCAATCTTCCCAAGATGCCGCTAAAGAAACCGCCGACAATGCCAAAGAATTAATTGCTGAAATCACCACTGGCAAAATTACTCAAGCATTACTGATCCTAATCATTGCCTACGGTTTGCTTTTTATTACTGATAAGTTAATTAATTGGTTTTCTGAACAAGTAGATCGTGAATGGCGTTTGCGGATCAAACAGTCTCTTCCCTTCTGGCGAATGGTGATATTTATAGTCGCTATTTCGATGCTCATGAACCTATTTTTTAACCTTTCCCGTAGTAACCTTTTAGCCCTCACTGGAACTATCGCCGTAGCTTTGGGTTTTGCTTTTAAAGATTATGCTAGTTCAGTAATTGCTGGTTTAATTGGTTTATTTGAAGCCCCTTATCAAGTTGGCGATCGCATTCAAATTGGTGAACATTACGGGGAAGTTATGAGTTATGGCTTAAGGGGGCTACGCTTAAGAACTCCTGAAGATAATATGGTAACTATTCCCCACAATACAATTTGGACTGAACCTATTTCTAATGCTAATGCAGGGGAATTAGAGGCACAGGTAGTGACCCATTTTTATTTAGATTATTATGTCGATGTCCAGTTGGTGATGGGGATTTTGTATCGAGTTGCTTATACTAGCAAATACACTCAATTAAAATTACCAATCTTAGTTTTAGTAGAAGAAAAACCTTGGGCAACACGCTTTGAACTGAAAAGCTATCCTATGGATGCTAGGGAAGAATTCATTTATAAAACAGATTTAATTAAAAGGGCGAAGCAAGCTTTTAAGAAAAATAATCTTAGTTATCCTAAACTGCTTCCTGCTGATGTTGATGTTTAATTGCTTGCTTTTTTATTCCTTGAGGTGATATTATGTACATGGTAGAAAAGGTGCGCTCTTGAAACCATTTTTTTCAGCAAGTATTTAGTTGATTTCCAAATAATAGTTATCTCTACATTAATAACTAATAACTGAATAATGGTGCAGGAAGATAATCAATCGGAGCGAGAATGGGAGATAGAGCAAAGCTATCTTAAAGATTTAAGTATAGAAATTAATAGCCTCCAGGAACAGTTAATTCAACCTTTACATCAGGAAGTTCAACAACTCGAAGAGAAAAAAGTCCGCTTGTTGCAAGAAATTGAGCAACTTGAATTACAGAAGGAAGTAATAACTCCTCCACCTAAACCCCAACTTCAGAAATCATCTTTAACTAAACTAAGTTTCTTCCTCGCTTTCGTTTCTACTCTATGCTTAGCTTGCCAAAATATAGTTATTGCTATTATTCTCAATCCCTCCTCTGTTTTCGGTAACTTTGCAACAGGAGGATATCTCACCCCAGGAGTAACCAATTCTCTATTGATTCTCTGGCTAAGAATGTTGGTAGTAGTACCCTTACTGTTTATAGTTTCCCGTTTTATCCATCCTTCAAGCTGGCAAGTAATTAAAAAAGTAATTGACTGTCAAGATTGGGGTTTAACCAGCAAAGTAATTGCTTGTGGTTTCTTGCTTTTCCTTTCTCAACTACTCATTTATTTATCATTAGGTTTTCTTCCTGTTGGAGTCGCTGTAACTCTCTTCTTCATTTTCCCCCTGGCTACTATTTTATTTACTTGGTTTCTCTTCGGAGAAAGCCCTAATCTCATTCGCACTATTATTATAGTTATTACGGCGGTAGGACTTTTATTAACTATACTTTTAGGAAAACAAGGAGAAGTTAGTTTTTCTTGGTTAGGTATAACCACAGCTATTGGTTCAGGTATTACTTTTGCTATTTATCTTCTCATCACTCAACTCTGTGCCAAAAAACTACATCCTGTACCATTTAGTGTACTTAATTTTCTGAGTATCTTACTTTTCTCCTTTCTCGGTTTACTAATCATTCTGCCTTTTAATAACCAATTTAGTCTTGAACCAGAAATCTGGACAAAACTAATTATTAGTGGTTTCTTATTAGGAACATTAACCTTACTAAGTTATCTTTCTAGCAATATTAGTATCCGTTTCATCGGGGCAGGTGCTTCCTCAACGATTGGGGCAGTAAACCCCGGTTTAACTGC
The DNA here is from genome assembly GCA_963793425.1 of uncultured cyanobacterium. GTDB lineage: Bacteria > Cyanobacteriota > Cyanobacteriia > Cyanobacteriales > CAWCAG01 > CAWCAG01. Next base: position 353,220 of record CAWCAG010000009.1, read on the forward strand.
TTGTTTAGGATGGTTCATTTTAGGGCAAGGTTTAGGCAAACAATTTTGGGGCATTGGGTTAGTTACTTTTGGTATAATTGCCCTCAGTTTAGTAAGAATATCGAGCAGGAAGTAGGGAAAACACTAACCTACTTATTGAGGGAGACAAAGAGACACGGCAGATAAATGTTTAATGTAGCCTACGGCAAGGCTTACGCCAACAATGTTCAATGTTTAATGTTTAATGTGTTATCCTACCTGAATATCCTTAACCCTTACGGGTACACAAGCATGAGTCATTTGGGCTAATTGCATGGGTTCCCCTTTACCACAAAAGGAAGTGCCGCACTGCCTCATTTGAGAAGCAGATCCAATTCCATCTACCTGATGCCAAAAATCTGTAGTCATGCTGTGATAGGTAACATTTTTCAACATACCCACAACTTTCCCGCCCTCAACTTTCCAGAAAGCATCACCACCAAACTGGAAATTACGACGCTGTTGATCAATAGAAAAGCTACCAATACCATCAATAAGAATACCATCTTCAGTATCAGCAATCATCTCTTCTAAAGTGGCTGTATGGCTGCCTCCTTCTACTCCTGGTTCTAAACCAAGATTGGGAATCCGTACCATCGGGACACTCGCCCAACTATCAGCATAGGAACTACCATTGCTGCTATCTCTACCCAAGCGGTAAGCGGTTTCCCGATCAGTGAGATAGTCTACCAAAATGCCATCCTTAACCACATACCATTCTTGGGACTTAACACCCTCGTCATCGTAACCCATAGTTCCCCTACCGCCCGGTTGGGTACGATCTGCCTTAAAATTAATCCAAGGGGCCGCGTAGGCTAATTTTCCTAACTTATCAGTGGTGGCAAAGCTAGTGCCAGCAAAGTTAGCTTCGTAACCATAAACTCTATCTAACTCTGTAGGATGCCCCACAGATTCGTGTATGGTTAGGTAAAGGTTACTAGGTTTGAGAATTAAAGTTGTCGCCCCAGGAAGGGTTTCTGGTGCGCTAACCTTCTCAATTGCCTCTTGAGCAACTCGTTCAATATTACCCAGCAAATCAAGTTTATCAATATGTTCGTAACCTAAATTGAGGGGAGGGCGTTCATAACTACGACTTTGGGCATCTCCATCTGCGATCGCAGTGCAACCAAAGCCAGGATGACTACGGTAAATAGTTTGTTGAATTAAAGATCCTTCCGTGGAAGCAAAGGTTTTCTCCTCTTTAGTAAAACTCAGGAAAGAATAGGCTTTTTTAATCCCTTCATTTTCGTAACCAAGTAACTGTTCATTAATCTCCAACAACAACCGGGCTTTCTCCCCAATAGAGACAGTAAAAGGGTCTATTTTAATAGGAGTAGTATAACTATCTTCATAAGACTGAACTGGTACTAACTTAACAGGTTGCTGTTGCGAAAGACGACTACCTTTAGCAGTTTCCACCGCTAAATTAACCACCCTCATTACTTCTTCTGGACTTTTCCGATGGCTAGCCGCAAACCCCCAAGCCCCCTGGAGAAGGACTCGAACCCCAAAACCAGAACTAAGATTATCTGCTAAGTTTTTCAAGGAGCGATCACGGGCCATTAAATTCTGTTGGCGATAGGTGCAAAGGCGTATATCTCCGTACTCGCAACCTGCCTGACGAATTAAATCTATAGCTAAGGAAGCGAGTTCTTTTGTTGTAGTTCGTAGAGGAGTTTGTACCATAATTTAAGCAATTTTCTTGGGTTGAAGATGCCTTCGTTCGGGATAAATAATCAAGGGTAGTTCCTTGACTATTTAACTTTCACCTATTTTAGTAACACAGTTTAAATATGAAAAGTGTATGAATACTAGCTTCTAAAGCAAGATCGTGAAGACAATAGTCATTTCTACTAGCTATTAGCCACTAGCCGTTAGCAAACACCAGAATCTAGGCTGTACCTCACGCTTACTCTTGTTTTGCTATAGCACAGCAAAAGTACTTTGGGCAAAAGAGACTTTTTCAGAAATGGTTGTTAGTTTGCCTCGAACCTCATCTATTGCCTCTAGCCGGGGAATCAACCCTGCTTGGTTAGCAATTTGAATCGACAAGCCCGGACGAGCATTAATTTCTAAAAGCAAAGCCCCTTTTTCCTCATCAAGAACAAAATCCACCCCTAAATAACCAAACTCAGTTTTGTCACCCAAAGTTGCAGACATTTCTAAAATCTTTTCCCAACCAGGAATAGATAACCCAGCTAAAGGACTGCCAGTTTCAGGATGTTCTTTAAGATAACGATTATGCTGAATCGCAGCTAGGGTTTTACCCGTAGCTAAATCTATCCCAACCCCAACCCCACCTCGATGAAGATTTGCCTTACCATCAGAAGCACGAGTGGGCAAACGCAACATCGCCATCACCGGAACTCCATGATAAATAATTAGGCGCAGATCCGGAACTCCTTGATAAGCGACATCTGCAAACACAGGGTCAAACTGTACCGCATATTCAATGATAGCAACATCCTTATGACCAGAAAGAGAAAACATCCCACTCAAAATGTTATGAATGTGGTAGTGCAAATCCTCTGGCTTAAGCACAGAATCATTACTTTGACGATATCCTGCCTCTACAGCATCTTTAATCACAACAATGCCGTCCCCTCCACTACCCCGTGATGGTTTAATCACAAAAGTATTGTGTTCTTCAACTAAATCTCTCAAACCTTTAACTTCGTTTTGAAACTGTATCACACCATAGGTTTCAGGGATGCTAACACCAATATTTTCGGCAATCTTTTTGGTTTCTAGCTTGCTGTCTGCATATTGATAAAGTCGTCGGGGGTTGCAAGGAAATAAATAATCTAAATTACGGCTATTGACACCAAGGATGCCATGGTTTTGAAACAAAAATGACTGCATTAATTCCTTATCCCTTTGATTGATTTAACTGACGTTGTAGAGACAAAAAGCGAAAATACTCCGTCAGCTTGTAGCCGTTGTAGCGCCCTAAGAGAATGTTGAGGGACAAAACCACCAATAGTAACTCTGGAAAGGCAAAAGCTAAATGCTGAATATAGGGGTTTATGGTACATAAGTAGCCCAAGATCGCCACAGCTAAACTGCCTAAACTAGCTATGATCACTTCCTTTCCCCCTTCTTCTTCCCACATCATCGCTGCCCGTTCAATAGTCATAGCTAAAATGACAATGGGAAACAGAGAAATAGATAAACCGAGACTGAGATTAAAGCTTTTCATTACTATTGCTAACCCCCCCATGATTAACACTGTTGTAGTTAGTATTGCTCCTAAGCGAGGTACAACTAAAAGCTGCAAGCGATTGAGACAAGCACGTATTAAAAGTCCAATGCTAACCACCAGTATAAATAAAGAAATGCCCCTAATTAAACCTGTTTCCCGAAAAGAAAGAGCAATTAAAATAGGTGTAAATGTACCGAAGGTTGGCAAACCAATAACTTGGTGGAGAAAAGCCACAATCAACGCACCTATGGGTACTAGTACTAGCACCTGAAAAACTCGTTGAGTTGCTAGGGGCAATTTGAGGAGAGAGTATTCTAAAAAGGGATTAGTGGCAGCTTGTTCTTGCCAAATGGCTTTGGTTAAGCCGTTGTCGATGTTAGGACGCACCAAAACTTCTAGGGTGATATCCCCTGAACCTTTGGCTGCAAGGGGCTTACTAGAGCCATACCACCAAGTCAGGTAGCGATCTTGTTCCCCAAAACTGCGATTAACAGGGTCATAAGCTAACCACCCATCCTTATCTTCACTTTGAATTTCTAACCACCTGACAAAATCGGTAGCGTAAACTTCTTCACTAGTAAGTAAAATACCATTACCAATACGGGTTGGTATTTGTGCTTTTTGTAATAAAAAGGCAGCGATTTCTGCGGTAGATTTTTCCACTCCTATGGTGTTACGAATCGTTTGGACACGAATATCTTCTGAGTTTAGGGCTAAATCGTAGATATTTTGGGCTAAGGAAAAAGAATCACTTGATTTTTCCTCAGCTATTTTAAGCAGGGATTTAATGGCTGCATCGGGGGGATTTTCTTGCAATTTCTCTTCAACCGCAGCCCTTTCATCTCTATCAAATTCAGCAAACTCTTGCTTAACTAAGCGGCGGCCAGCTAGAGAAACTTCATTGGAGTCTGAGTCAGTAAAGTTTTCTTGCTCGTCTACAATGACCCGATAAAAAAGAGTTGTACTATTTTTCGCTTGCTCATTAGTGAAGGTAGCCACTCGGTTGGTAGGATTTTTTTGAGTTTTGATTTGACGCTCAAATCCTGGATTAACAAAGTCTTCGTCAACTAAGCGATAACGTTGAGAATTTTGGGGCAGTTGCAGTTGAATTGTGGTGGGCAACGCTTCTTCGGCTTGTAGCAATGACCCCTCTGAGGTAACCGCAACTTTAGTTTCTACATACCAACTTTTATAAACTTGATTTGGCAGTAAGGGAATATCCGAAGATAGGGCTTTGTGGAGGAAAATGGTAATGCCCACTGCACTTAAAAAAAGAGCCAAAAGGAGAGCTTGAAAAGTTCGATTCATGCCTATCCCTCCCCTTGAGAACATTCTGGTTTTGCAGTGAAGGTTTCCGCCGAATCGATTACCAGTGCGCCTTTTTCTAGCATATTACGACCAATTAGTACTGGGTAAGTAAATTGGTCACGTTCGGCCAAGTTTACTTCTTCTTCTACCCAACGACCAGCAATACAAAGTTTCATACTCACCACTGGACGGCGGAAAAAGCCCCCTTCTCCATCCTTAATTTTTACCCACCTGATTACAGGACGCTCAAAAATAGCACTAGTTTCACCATCAACAAAGCGGAATTTAATCATACCCCCTGATTCCGATTCGTTTTCTGGCTTTTCTAAAATTTCGGCATTAATAGAAGTAGTTTTGGCTCCTGTATCAAGTTTTACTTTGGTTTGACCTTCAACACCTAAAATTTGAGCATTTTCTATCCAACCTACTCTTTTAGCTTCTTGAAAGGATTCGTTACTAGCTTTGGTTTCCTGGGAGCTACATCCACTGGTAAATAATAAACTGACTGCAATTGCGCTTACTTTTGCTATGACAAAAACAGTCTTTTTCTTATGCAAATTTCTCATTACTCTAGATTAAATACATAAAACCAGAGTAACTTTTTCATAGTGAGTTGCCAAATATACTGAAGAGGTTACAGTCAAAATATTGATATTCTTAAAAATGAAGAAACTAAACTAATTAATGTGTAGCTTATGCTAGCTAGGGTTTGGAGTGCATCTATTGTTGGTATTGACGCTGTTAAAGTTGGTGTGGAAGTTGATGTCTCAGGAGGGCTGCCGAAAACCGTAGTAGTAGGTTTACCGGATGCAGCAGTTCAGGAATCGCGGGAAAGGGTAAAAGCAGCCTTAAAAAATACAGGTTTCGCCTTTCCGGGGGGAAACATCGTCATCAATCTTACCCCAGCAGATTTGCGTAAAGAAGGCCCTAGCTTTGACTTACCCATTAGTGTAGGAATTTTAGCTGCTTCAGGACAAGTAAACGCCCAATTATTGGGGGACTATTTATTTTTAGGAGAAGTTTCTTTAGATGGCAGTCTTCGTGCCATTGCTGGGGTTTTACCCATTGCTGCCAATGCCTCTAAGTCTGGTATTGCCGGTTTAGTTGTTCCGGCCAACAATGCCCAAGAAGCAGCGGTGGTAAATGAGATTTCTGTCTATGGATTTGAACATATCTCAGAAGTTGCCGACTTTCTTAACCAACCGACTAAACATAAACCCATAGCCTCAAACCCCCAAGAAAAATTAGGGCGATCCCAGGCTTATGAACCAGATTTAAAAGATGTTAAAGGACAAAACCATGGCCGTCGTGCCTTAGAAATTGCGGCTGCGGGGGGACATAACCTCATTTTAGTGGGGCCGCCCGGTAGTGGAAAAACCATGTTAGCCAGACGCTTACCAGGAATCCTGCCGCCATTAAGTTTTCAAGAAGCCTTAGATGTCTCCCAAATCCATTCCGTAGCTGGTTTTCTCAAAGATAAGGGTTCTTTAGTAACTGAGCGTCCTTTTCGTAGTCCTCACCACTCTGCTTCTGGCCCTTCTTTAGTAGGCGGGGGAAGCTTTCCCCGTCCCGGAGAAATATCCTTTGCCCATCGGGGAGTACTATTTCTCGATGAGTTAACAGAATTTAAACGCAATGTTTTAGAATTCTTGCGCCAACCCTTAGAAGATGGCTTCGTCGCCATTTCTCGCACTCGCCAATCTGTCATCTTCCCTTGTCAATTCACCCTCGTCGCCAGCACTAATCCCTGTCCTTGCGGCTACTACGGCGACCCAATTCAACAGTGTACCTGTTCTCCTCGCCAAAGGGAACAGTATTGGGCCAAACTTTCTGGCCCTTTAATGGATCGCATCGATTTACAAGTATCTGTCAATCGCCTCAAACCAGAAGAAATGACTCGTCAAACCACAGGAGAAGAATCTGAACCAATCAAAATCCGAGTGCAAAAAGCCCGCGATCGCGCCTCTCAACGTTTCCAAGCAGAAAAAATTCAGTGCAATGCAGAAATGAAAAGCCATCACCTACGTAAGTTTTGTCAACTTGATGATGCCAGTCGTAACATCTTGGAAGGGGCGATTCGTAAATTAGGTCTTTCCGCTAGGGCGATGGATCGGGTTTTGAAAGTAGGACGAACTATTGCTGATTTAGCAGGGGAGGAAAATATGCAAACTTCTCACCTTGCTGAGGCAATTCAATATCGTACCTTAGATCGGGTTCAGTAAAAATAATTATCTCAGGGGAAAAAATTCATCAAAACTTTATCATTTCCCCTTGATTATTTACTGAATCTTGACTAAAAGCTGCGTAGAGAAAGCTTATACTTAACCTCATCATCGAAGAAGTCAGGGTCACTACAAATTATGATAGCTACTAGTTTTTTCGCCGATAAGTTGATCAGTAATTCTCCTATCCTAGCTCACCCAGATTGTTATCAAGGTGCTAAAATGGTAGCCAGTTGGCAAGTCACGACAGTCAATTGTGAGCTATTGCTTAGTAACTCCAAGGGAAAAGAAGAAAAATATATTTTTGTTCAACCTAGTATTTTTAAACAGTATGCAGATGGGACAGCGAATTTATTAGGTTTAGTTGTTAATATAGATAACCCCAACAAGACCTGGAATCTTAATATTTGGTTCCAAACTAATGAACAAGAATCTAGCTATTACTTGCCAGAAAAAGAGCAAAGTTACTCTTACCAAATTAATGAAAAACACCCAGTAATTTTCATTGGGGGAGGAGATTATTTAGGAGAAATATTACATCTTTATGAAAATGGTTCTGGTTTAGAGCTTAGTTTAAGCCAGCAGAAAAACAGCTCAGAAATATCAATAGCAGGAAGTTTTGGTTGTATTGGTGTTGGGGACAATTGTAGCGTTGAAATTAAAGCTAACTTAGAAAAAGTTACTCATACTGCCAATAAAAATCATCCTCAAAAAAATTTACAAATTGCCCTTCCTAGGGTGAATAATACTAATTTGTTGAATTTCGATTCTTCTACTTGTCCGCTTATGAGTGCTTAGGGAGATGGGGAGCTGGGGAGTTAGGGAGCTAGGGTTCGCGTAAGCGTTGTCGTTAGACTACTAGGGAGCTAGGGAGTGATAAATGTTTAATGATCAATGTTTTGCAACTTCTGCCTTGATTATCTCGTCAAAGTGATTAAATTGAACAGTTCTTAAACTCTATTTGGGGACTTATAGCTTAATGTTCTATCTTAAACAAAAAACCTGCGGACTTTTCTTCTTCCTTTTCTTGGCACTTACTTTAATACCTACTAAACCAGCCAATGCCTGCTCTCCAGCCCCGGATAGCCGCCCTTCTAGCTTACTGGAAAAAGGGCAAAGAAGCCAGTATGTTTTTGCAGGAATTGTCACTGAAGTAGAGGGGAATTCCGTTGTTGTTCAAGTTAACGAATATTTTAAAGGTCAAGGCCCAAAAACTGTTACCTTAACCGGATTTAATCAAACTTCCTGTGATGACTTCCTCTCAACAGGAGAACGCCGCCTCTTTTTTGGTGAAGATAGTGGTCGAGAAAGTTGGCAGGCAGTGTATGATGGTGCTTTCGGTTCTACAGAAACTTGGTCAGAACAAGTTGAATTTCAAGTAGAGGAGATAGACTGGCAAGCCGTATCTTCCCCCAACAATTTACCTTTGTCAGTGGCTGAAGCAGTTAAGAATCAAGCTAATCAAGATTTTGGCTTTGGTAATAGTAAGATAGAAATAACCTCAGCTCAAAAGCGTACTTGGTCTAACGGTTGCTTAGGTATTGCTTTCCCGGATCTCGGTTGTACAGAAGCTTTAGTAGAAGGGTGGTTAGTTGAAGCAACTAGAGGCGATCGCAATTTAAGATATCGTACTGACAATATAGGTAAGACAGTTTATTTAGAAAATGGCAGACAAATTCTCCCAAATTCTGTGCAAGAAGCTATTTTAAATCAAGCTTTACCCCTGTTACCAGTTAACCCTAATAAGATGAAGCTAACTCAAGCCTTCCCTCGTATCTGGGATGGTTGCTTAGGTATTTATCCAGAAAAAAATACCCCTTGTACCAAAATTGCTATTGCTGGTTGGCAGGTTATTTTTGAAGAAGAAGGAGGAGAAGGAGAAAAGCGTTGGGTTTTCCATAGCAATCAAGATGGTTCCCAACTTAAAATCAACCTAGCTGCTAGCTATCTTGGCAACTTAATTTTAACTCAACCTGTACCTCAACCTCAACCTGTACCCATCTCCTCAAACAACTTACCCCAAGGTGCAATCTTCCGTGCCATCTCCTCTGGGGGGTTTGCTGGTACAACCACAGAAGTTACTTTATGGAGAAATGGTCGTGTTGTCACCAAAAACCTTACTCCTAATAATAGAGCTTTGCTGCCTAAAGTTAGTCGAGTAAAAAGGAAACAAGTTCAAGAATTTCAACAACTACTCACACAGCAAGAATTCTCTAGCTACAACGATCGCAACTTCCCTCCACCAGAAGGGGCTGCGGACTTTTTTGGTATTACTCTTATTAGCCAAGATAGCTCTCTGACTTACACCGATATCAATACCAATGAGTTACCTGAACCTTTACAAACGGCGATCGCAGCTTGGCAAGATTTATTAGCTACGGCGAAGGAATAACTAACTTAAGATAACAATCGTAATCTTGTTGTTCGTAACAAACAAAAGTTACTTGAGTAAGAGTAGGATTAAGAGAAGAGTTTCTTGCTAAAAAGTTCACCACCGCATCTACAGCAATTTTGGCAGCTTTAGCTTTCGGAAAACCTCCACCTCCTGTCCCTAGGCAAGGAAAAGCGATAGTTGCTATGTTGTGTTGCTCTGCCAACTTTAAGCAACTCTCATAACACTTGGCTAAATTCATTTCTTCATCTTGCCCTCCTCCTTGCCAAATAGGGGCAACAACATGGATAATCCACTGGGCAGGTAAATTATAACCGGGAGTGATTTTTGCTTCCCCAACTTTACCCTCACCCAACTTCTTCATCTCCACCTGCAAAGCTTTTCCCCCAGATTGTTTAATCACAGCATCAACAGCACCGCCACAAAAATAACGATCAGTAGGATTAACCACCGCATCTACCTTTTGCTTAGTAATATCTCCTTTAATCACTCTCCAGCGATCGCTCTTTGTTTGAGCATTGCGGCGAGTATAATAATCTCCGTGGGCAAATTGAGCGCTACTGGCCCTAACTTGATGGGATTCATAACTAGCTCGTTTGCGATATTTTTTGAGTTGACGGTTTTGCAAATTCTGCTCTAAATCAGCGCAGGATTGGGCTTCTTGAGCTAAAAGAGGGGATGCCGGAGCTTTTAGTAATTCCCCTCGACTCTTTTGCAGGAGTTGGCTTGCCCCTTCATAGTCCCCTTGATCTACTTTCTGAACCGCCTCTTCTTTGGCCCTTGCAGACATCATCATGGCCACCTGTTGCTGCACTTCAGTGTTGAAGGGATATTCTTTTAATTGAGCAGAATTAACCACAGAAAGCTGCAAAGCCACTTTCAGTTTTTGTCTTTGTTCTTCTAAGTCATCCCAACCAAGGCGGAAACTGCAAAGGGTTTGTGCTTCTGTTTGAGGAGGTATTGTTAAGCGTACTACTGTGATAAAAGGATTGCCTTTAATGAGGTTAGGCAACTTATACTTACCTTTACGAGTTACCGCAAAATCATTCAAAACATCAGCCACCTGTACCCCTGCTTGGGGTTCAATAGCTAAACGTACTCGACGACCAAATGTTCCTACTAAACCTTGCATTTCCATCTCAAATATGGCTGGCAGTTGCTCAGGAGATTCGATGTAATGATAGTTCCCATCCCCACTCTGGGCCATGGTTTGCAGCAAGTCTTCGTTATAACTCAGACCCACTCCCATTGTAGAAGTGCTAATACCCCGCTTAGCTAAACCCTCAACGTCACTAGCAATAACATCTGGGTTGGTTTCCCCCCGATTTGCTAGTCCGTCAGAAAGGAGAATAACCCGATTTAACTGTTCTTGTTGCTGGAGATGTTGACCAACTTGCATTCCTCCCTCTACCCAACCAGCATGAAGGGCTGTGGCACTGCGGGGTTGAATTTTTTGAATTTGAGCCAGTAAATAAGCTTTATCTGCTGCGAGGGTACTGGCTACTAAGGTTTCCACCCTGTCATCATAAATAGTGATACTAACCCGATCGGTAGCTAAAAGCTGCTCTACAGCATAGCAAGCAGCTTGACGAGCATAGGTAATCTTTTCTCCTTCCATAGAACCAGAACGGTCTATAACCAAGCCTAGGTTTAAGTTTGGTCGTTGCAAGTGTAGATCCGGTTCAGGAGGCATGATTTTCACCACTAAATCTAGAGTGGTGGTAGTTTCGCTACTAACGGCATTACGTAGGGGAATTAATTCTATTTTAGGTCTGTTCATGGCTTATAAGGTCTTTAATTTTTGGGCTATATACTGCAAAAGGTTTTCTTGTTCTTGGAGGCTATGGGGATAGGCAAAGTCTTCCCGCAAATGGATTTCCAAACCAGGTACGATTTCTAAACGAGTCCATTTGAGATCAGTAGTCCCGAAACCTGAAGGAGACTTTTTGGTGGCTACTTTCGGTGTCTTACTAAGAGGTTGGCGTTGTTTGATTTCTTGGAGAAAGCCCAAGGCTGGGTTAGCTGCGGTAACGGTAAGTTGTATGCCTCCTTGAAGTAGTGCTTCTAAGTCTGAGTTATCCTTGGTCTTGGGCAGGTTTTGAATGGCACTAGCCCCATATCCTTCTGCTAAAAGCCTCCGTACCACTAACATTTGTAAAAGATGGCGGTAGGTATAAATGGCATAGCGGCCCTCTTTTTGAGGATCATCAACCATTCCTTGGCTAGTGTAATGACGCACTAAGCGGGGAGTGATTGTCTCTCGCACTTTGGTATGGGATCTTTGTACAGGCAAGAATTGGGGTAGTAGGTTGTTGAGAACCTCGACAAATTCTGATAATGACCAATGAGGTTTACTTTGAGCTAATTTATTTAGTGATTCCATAATAACAAGTATATAAGACAATGACAACTGCAACTGTTATTGATTTTTGTATTGGGATCTCTATTTATCCATAAGCTCAAATCTTTCCGAGAAAGCCCTGTTCCTTAATAAACAATTCATTCTTGAGACAGAATTATAAGTTCTCTACTTTGACCCCTCAGCCAGAAGAGAAAACCCCTTAAGCCTCTTAGGATTAAAGAAGCTAATATCAGGAGATTAAAACATGGCTCAAGCGTTGCAAGGTAAAAAAATTGCCATCTTAGTAGAAAGTGGTTTTGAACAGGTAGAAATGACCAAACCTCGGCAGGCCCTTGATGAAGCTGGCGCTCAAACTGAATTAATTTCCCCTCAAAACGAGAAAGTACAAGGGTGGAATCATTTTGACAAAGGTGATACATTTCCTGTTGATGTGCAGCTAGATAGTGCTAACCCCACCAGCTATGACGGACTCTTACTGCCTGGAGGTGTTGCTAACCCCGATCAACTACGTACTAATGACAAAGCTATACAGTTTATTGCTGCTTTTTTTGCTGCCAATAAACCCGTGGCAGCTATTTGCCATGGCCCTTGGACTCTCATTGAAGCAGGGGTAGTTAAAGGGCGTACAGTGACTTCCTGGCCATCCCTGAAAACAGACCTGAAAAATGCCGGGGCTATTTGGGCTGATAGAGAAGTTGTGGTAGATAGAGGTTTAATTACTAGCCGCAACCCTGATGATATTCCTGCTTTTACGGAAAAGATGATTGAGATGTTATCAACGGAGCAGTAACTTTAGCTTAAACCGCAAGGTACTTTTGCCAATGCTTCTTCAATCACCAAAGAATCTGCATCAGGTAAATATACATTTTCGCTAATGTGACGTTTCCAAGCTTTAGAGCCGGGTTGTCCAGAAAATAGTTGTAGTATGTGGCGGCTAATGGAATTTAACCTTAGACCTTTCCCCAACCAATAATCAATATAAGGAAGCATTTTCGCAACAACTTCATGGCGAGTTAAAGTTGCTGTGGCATCGCCATAAATTTCTTGATCTACAGTAGCAAAAAGATAAGGATGATCATAAGCTGCCCTGCCCACCATGACCCCATCAACATATTGATACTGTTGCTTAATTTGTTCTAAGCTAGTTATGCCGCCATTTATTTCAATGCAAAGTTGCGAAAAGTCTTCCTTGAGGCGATAAACATCTTCATATCGCAAAGGGGGAATGTGGCGATTTTCTTTCGGACTCAAGCCCTTTAACCAAGCTTTCCTCGCATGGACGGTGAAGCGTTGACAACCCGCTGCTGCAACAATTTTAACAAAGTCGGCCATGTCTTCATACCTATCTTGGTCATCAATACCAATGCGATGTTTAACAGTAACAGGTAAAGATGTTGCCTGTTGCATTGCGGCTACTGCACGGGCAACTTTTTCTGGTTGTGCCATCAAACAAGCCCCAAAGTTGCCATTTTGCACACGACTACTTGGACAACCCACATTAAGATTAATTTCATCATAACCCCAATCTTCAGCAATGCGAGTACATTCTGCTAACTCCTGGGGATTGTCACCACCAATTTGCAAAGATAGCGGTTTTTCTTCTAAGGAAAAATCCAATAATTTATGGCGATCGCCCCGTAAGATAGCGGGGGAGGTGATCATTTCTGTATAAAGTAAGCTATGCCTTGTAATGGTACGCATAAAGTAGCGAAAATGCCGATCTGTGCGATCCATCATTGGTGCAATACTAAGAGGATTAAAAAGCATTTTCAATGATCAATTAGCCTCCTTGAGCTTAACTAAAACATCCTGCAAAGCTAATTTTACCTCTTTATACTCTTGCTGTAGTTGAGAATTAACTTCTTGAGAATGAGAAAGAGAATTTTTACGTCCCATCATTTCTAAATCTTGACATAATTGAGAAAGCTTCAGCGCTCCTAATGTAGCACTGCTAGACTTTAGTAAGTGAGCAGCATTTTCTAAGGCAGTTGCTTCTTGTTGCTTAACAGCTTGTTCAATATATTCTACTTGTTCGGTCGCTTCTTCGAGATAGGTTTCCACTAATTCTAAGCATTCTTGAGTATCACAATCAAGAGCTTCAAAAGTATCTTGAAGTTGTTTAAGATTAATAGCACATGACAACTTCTGTGCTGATACTTTACTATCGCTATTTTTTGGTTGAACTTCTAAAGGTGGGCATTCTTGAATAACCTTAACCAAGTCTTCTAACCTAATCGGTTTGCTGAGATAATTATCCATCCCCGCCGCTAAACATCTTTCTCTATCTCCTTGCATGGCATTAGCTGTCATAGCTACAATGTAAGGACGACAATTAGATTCTATTTCTTGACAAATAATTTGCGTTGCCCTTAAGCCATCCATTTCTGGCATATGAACATCCATGAAAATTAGATCATAACTTTGCTTTTTCAACGCTGCTATTACTTCGATACCATTAACAACTACATCCGCTTGATAGCCCATCTTTTCTAAAATAGTTAGAGCCAGCTTTTGATTAACTAAATTGTCTTCTGCTAGGAGAATATTAAGAGGATGTTGACTAGCTAATTCGCTGTCGATGGTAATTGTTTCAGGGCGAGGTTGGCTTATCTTCGTTACCTGCCCCCCCAGAATTTTTGCTAAAATATTATACAATTGAGATTGCTTAATAGGCTTATTTAAACAGGCAGCAAAATTGGCTTTTTGAGATTCAGCAACTATTTCTGGCTTGCCGATGGAGGTTAACATTACCAAAGGTAAATGGTAATTGAGGGGGAGGTTGTGGATTTTTCTACCTAGAGTTAAACCATCCATAGCTGGCATTTGCATATCTAAAATAGCCAGATTGAAAGTTTCTCCTTTTTGCAATAATTCTAAGGCTTTTTGCCCTGATGATGCAGCACGAGAACTCATGCCCCAAGATTGAGCTTGCATAGTCAGGATTTTACGGTTAGTGGCATTGTCATCCACAATTAAGAGGTGCTTGCCTGCCATTTGGGAACGATCCGCAACTAAGTCAGGGGAATTATAATTAATAACTTCCCTTGTCATCATGGTAAAGAAGAAAGTGGAACCTTTACCCGCTTCGCTTTCTAGCCACATTTTACCCCCCATCATTTCACAAAGCTGGCGGCAGATAGCTAAACCTAATCCTGTACCACCATATTCGCGGGTGGTGGAAGAGTCTACCTGACTGAAAGGTTCAAAAAGACAGTTTTTACGCTCTTGGGGAATGCCAATACCTGTATCCTTAACGGCAAAACGGATCTCTGTGGCTTGGCTATCTGATTTGTAAGCCTCTACAAAAACAATCACTTCTCCTGTAGAAGTGAATTTAATAGCATTGCTGAGTAAGTTGACTAAGATCTGCCGCAACCGAGTAGTGTCTCCCAGAATAGTTTGGGGGGTATGGGGAGCAATTTGATAAGCTAATTCCAATTGCTTCTGGGCAGCTTTGGCAGCTAGTAAGTCAAGGGATTCTTCAATGCAAGTCCTTAATTCAAAAGGATGCTGTTCTAATTCTAGCTTGCCAGATTCAATTTTGGAAAAGTCGAGGATGTCATTAATAATGGTGAGGAGGGTATTGCCACTATTGCAGATTGTTTCTACAAAGTCTCTTTGTTGCCAAGAAAGTTCTGTATCTGCTAGCAAATCTGTCATGCCAATCACGGCATTCATGGGGGTACGTATTTCATGACTCATGGTGGCTAGAAATTCACCTTTAGCTATGGTTCCTGCTAAAGCTTCATCCCTTGCTTGTGCTAACTCTGCGGCTGCTTGTAAACGCTCAATTTCTCCCCCAATCCACTGAGCCATTAGCCTTAATAGTTCTCTATCTAAGGCTTTGAAAGGTTTAATGTGGGGGTTGACACTACTAAAACTGAGAGTACCGTAGATTTGCTCTCCTACAAACACAGGCACTCCCATATAAGCTTCTAGCTTAAAAGCTTGATAACAGGAGTGTTCTCTCCAAGCAGAGTTACTAGCACAATTAAATGAGATGGGTTTTGCGGCTGCAATAGTTTCTTGGCAATAGGTTTGCTTTAAGTTGAGAACAGTTCCTTGAATATTAACTTGGTTAGGTAATTGGGCTGCAACTATCTCATAACACTCTCCTTGAACATGAGACAAAATCCCTAAACCCAAGCCAAATTCTCGGCAACCAAAAGCCAAGAGTTTGCAGAGAGTTTGCCCAAAGTCAGCTTGCCGACAGGCGGTAATGTCGTATAAGGTACGGATAGCAGCTTCGCTAGCTCTTAACTCCTGCTCTACCTGCTTTTGCCCGGTAATATCAAAAATAACTCCATCCAAGTAAACTTTCTGGGTATTTTCTTCCCGATTTGCTTGCCCTTTCTCATAAACCCAACAAATACTACCATCTGCCCTAACTAAGCGATATTCTAAGATAAAAGGCTTTTTCGCCTCAATGCTACTCTCGATTTTTCTTTTAACTTGAGCAATGTCTTCAGGATGGATAATACTATCAAAGCTACGTATGTGGTTATTAATAAAATCAGAGCTAGGATAACCAGAAAGAGAAGCAATTTCCTGGCTAATATAAACCATTGTCCAATCTTGATCCCAAAAACAACGATAAATAGCTCCAGGAAGATTGTCTACTAAGGAATGAAATCTAGCATCCCTATTTTTTAAAGAAACTAAAGCCTGCTTTCTGGTGGTAATATCTTCGACAAACCCTTCATAGTAAATGATGTTTCCTGTTTCATTTTTGATCGCGCGGGTATGTTCACAAATCCAAATAATGCTACCATCTCGGCGATAAACTTGAGATTCAAACTGAGAAACCATCCCCTCTTTAGCCATAATCTGGAGAAATTCTTCCCGTCGCTGAGGAGAAACATAAAGACATTTGGCAATATCTGTAAGCTGAGCAATTAATTCTTCTGGAGAATCGTAACCATAAATGTTAGCCAAAGTTTGATTAACTTTCAGGTATTTTCCTGATCTGGTAGTTTGGAAAATACCAACGACAGTATTGTTGAAAATGCTACTATACTTTCTCTCTTTGTCTTGGAGGGCGGCTTCTGCTTGTTCGCATCTTGCTGTCAACTCCGCTAATTTTTCGTTAGCTGAGGTGAGTTGGAGTTTTTGCTGGGCGACTAACTTTTGTAGTTTGTTACTCATTATCTAGAACAGAAGAGCCTTGCTTGAGGAGTCATCTTTTGTTGGTTATAACTTAGATTACTATAAATTAACCACTAAACTGAGCCATTCTGATGATCAGCTTTTTTGAGGTTTTTTCCTTCTAATAAATCTACCAATAATAAACTTCTTCTCTCTTTCTTACGTTCTTCTATACGTTGACGCAAAGAATTTTCTTGCTTTTGTTTTTCGTGAGAAGCCACCCAAGATAAAGTGATAGAAAGGGCAACTAAACTAAAAAACATAGCGATAAACACTTCTGCCATAACTACAGTTTTGGCTAATAAAGAAACAGGGTGAATATCTCCGTAACCGACGGTAGAAAAAGTAATTACCGAAAAATAAATTGAGAGCAAACCATCTTTTAATCCCCAAAAATGTTCTGGGTTAGAACGAAACATTTCTGCATAGAGACTAGAGAAACCAACAATAACAGTTAAAAAGCCGAGGAATAAAAACAGCAGCAAGAAATGTAATTGGTTGATGGAAGGAATAAATTGATATTCAAAAAGCTTTTTACCATCTTGTTGTAATTCGCATTCCAATTCTGAACCTGCACCAACAATAAGTTCAGTGACAATTAAAATCACTAAAGTTAAGCCGCAAATAATGCTGAGACTTGAGGTGATTAAATCAGGCCAAGAAAAGCTATTTTGCGAGAAAACAGGTACAAAAGTGATGCGGAGACAACAGAGTAAAATAATACCGGCCACAATTGTTAAAGACTTGCGGGATAAAATTAGTTTGCTATAGCGGCTACTCTGTTGACAAGCAATTAATTGTGGTTCTTGCTTATCTGTTAAAGAAGAATTTTCTAACCTTTCTAAAAGCAAATATTCAAGTATCTGACTTAATTGATCTTCATCTATTAAATCTTGAAGCTTCTTTTTGGCAGCTTGGTCTTGGTTATTCATGTCTATAAAATGAAATATAAAAATTGTTTAAATTGTATTAATTTAATGATAAAATAAAACAAACTATTAATAGTAATATAGACTACCGTAAAGTGGTGACCAATCAAACAAACTCCTTGCCCCAAGGCCCTGGGATTGCTCTTTCCTTCCTTTATTATTTTTCTACCAGCACAATGATTGTGGCCTTTTTTTGCTCCCAAAGTCTTGGTACAGGTATGTTTTCTCCCCTTCCTTATCGCTACGGCATGATTGTTGGTGTTTTAACAGGAACTATAGGGGCTTATTTAAACCGTAGCAAAACCATTTCTACCTCATTTAAAAAGAGCCGCGCCAAGCAAGAATTCAGTGAAAAGCTGCAACGAGCTTTGGTAGAAATGGGATTTGAAGTCAAGTCTCAAGAAGAAGACTATGCCATTTATGGTAAATCTTCTTTGGCATCACTCTTTGCCGGAAAAATATTCATCCAAATCGATAAAAAAGAAGCTACAATCCTCGGTAGAGCTACAGACTTAAAGAAATTGAGTAAAAAGTTAGATGTTTAAAGTTGATAGTCAATAGGGAACAGCTAATAGAAGATATCACAAAACAATTAGCAATTAGCAATTAGCAATTCTCCCGGTTTAAACGCACCTTTTTCGGTAATTATCCTTGTAATTAAATTAGCTGGAGTAACATCAAACGCGGGATTATAATAATCAACCCCTTCAGGACATATTGTCGTAGTGCCAATTTGATAAATTTCTCGCTCATCTCTTTCTTCAATAGGAATTTCTTCCCCCCCAGCTAGCTTAAAATCAACGGTAGACAGAGGTGCAGCCACAAAAAAGGGAACATCATGGGCTTTCGCTAATACCGCCAAACCATAAGTACCAATTTTATTAGCTGCATCACCATTAGCAGCAATGCGATCTGCCCCAACAACCACCGCATTAATTAACCCTTGCTTCAAACAATGGGCAGCCATATTATCAGTAATAACTGTCACCGGAATACCTTCTTGCACACATTCCCAAGCCGTTAATTTCGCCCCCTGAAGACGAGGGCGAGTTTCATCAGCATAAACCCTAGCTAGCCTGTTTTCCCGCCAAGCAGAGCGAATTACCCCTAATGCTGTACCATAACCAGCAGTAGCTAAAGCCCCGGCATTGCAATGGGTAAGTATAGTTAACTGTGAAGGAGTAGGAGGTAAAATTTCTAAGGCGCGATCGCCGATTTGTTGGCAAGTAGATAAATCTTCTGTTTGAATAGCTTGGGCTGTTTTTAATAATACTTCTTTAATCTCTTCAACAGAACCTGAAGTTCCTTGGGCTTGTTGCAACATCCGTTCAATAGCCCAAAACAAATTAACTGCGGTGGGGCGAGTCTGGCGTAACTTTTGAGCAACTTCTTCTAATTGAACTAAAAATAAATCTCGCTTTTCGGTAGCAATTTCTGTTGCCCCCAAATACATCCCATAAGCCGCCGCAACACCAATAGCAGGCGCACCACGGACAATCATCGTCTTAATCGCCTTAGCCATTTCTAAGCTACTTTTGATAGCAATGGTTTGATATTCTTGGGGCAACTTGGTTTGATCTATCAATACAACATAATCTTCTTGCCAAATCACCGGAAAAATTGTTTGGGTTGTGTGATTCATTGTGATATTCTCCATTCACCAGAGTTACAAATAGTTTGATTATTTTTTAGTTTATATTTTCTTTTCTAAGATTCCTAAAAATGAAGATGAATATTCGCGTTTCCAGTGTTTTCTTTCATCTTTTCCAAGTTTCTTAGTAGCTTCTAGAATTGCTAACTTTCGTAGTGGAGAAGCTGCACTTATATTATCCTTAATTATAAGTGCTTCGTTTCTTGAGCCTCCTTTCGCTATAGCTAAAGCTGCATATCGTTTAGTGATTTCTGAATTAGAGTTTTGGTAGATGTTTGTAATCTCTTTTATGTAATTCCAGTCTTCTGAAGTACTAAATATGTATAGTATCCACATAAGGTAGTAATCAGGTGGGGGATTGTGCTTGTTAGTAAGTGGTTTTAATAACTTGTTCCCTATTTGTTTTTTTTCCGATTTAGTTATCTCTTTAAAAGACAATATGTATTTAGCAATTTCTTCTGAAACTGGATAGAGTAGCCCAGCGTTATCAATAATGACATCTAGTATTTCGTGCTTTAGTTCATCTAACGAACCTGAAATACGAGGCAGCTTAGTAAGGACATACTTAACAATTTTGTAATCAACTAAAGATTTATCTGAAATAGATTTCTTAAGCATACTAAGAAGGTCAATAGCCTGGAACTCTTCTTCGATAGCAGAAACTTCATCTTCATCAAGCTCTTCTTTTTCGTTGTCTCCATCTTTGTAACCCGTATCAAATTTTTGCAGTAGGGCAACAGCAGTATCTCTTTCCGACAAGTTTTTTCCAGGTGTTGCTGCAATCATCTTTTTGTATCTGGAGATTGTATATATTTTAGTTTTAGACGATTGCAATGTAAGTCCATGATTAGAATAAAGCCACTCTCCTAAGCGAAAAAGACTTGCTTGTGCTTCATATTCCGATTTACAAAATACATGAAAGTCGTCTACCCAACGAACAAAATCAATCTTATTGAAGGTTAAAAACGAATCTACATCAATTAATACTGCCTCTGCCAAAATTCTTGATGCGTAAGGACCGACAGGAATACCGTAGCTGTTAAGTTCCATTAGCTTAGAAATAAATTTCTTGACAAGAACACGAGCGACATCACTACTACGTGGATTGCAATCAAGAGTCTGAATCACGTTTTCAAGTCTATGCTGATATATTCTAGGATAAAAATCTGCAATATCAGTGACTCCAACATACTTAACGTTTGCTTTTTTTGCTTTCTTGTTTAGTTGCTCTGTAAATAGACTATATCCTCCTCTGGAATCATATAGTCTATCTACCTTTTTGGTGTTTACCCGAAAAGAAAAAACTCGTTGAGTTCGTTTTGATAGCCGTTTTTTTTCTATATCATCCTTAACTATTAGTGTCAGAGCTGTATAAATAATTAAGTCTTGAGGGTGTAAAAGATGAACTACTCTTATGTTTGCTCGGTTTTTGGGAGCAAATATCTTCATTGGCTTATATGGTTCGTATGTATCTAAATCTATCTTTTTTAGATCATCTTTTATATCTTGCCAATTGTTTTGCACCTCAGCCCACTCAACTGGCTCTGGAAGCATTGCGCTATAGCCATGATGATTTATTGCAGACAAAGCATTATCTAATTCTTGTTCGCTAAGCTTAAACCCTGACACTGATAGTTAACTATAACTTTGAGTACCTGAAACATCGCTAGTATAACGTGATAAACAATCTGTGTAACTAAACCTGGTTTGTCACTAAACCAATTATTTCCATAACGAAATATCCTTCGGACTCAAAAAGATTCTTAAAGATACTTTTTTATTGCCCCTGAAGCCTTATCCTAAATCCGGAAGCTGAATCTTTGAGGAGAAGCAATGCTAAATAAATCTGAAGCGATCATTGATGCTATTGATGCTAGAGAAATTTTGGATTCAAGAGGAAAACCAACAGTAGAAGCAGAAGTACGCTTGGATAGTGGCGCAGTAGGATTAGCCCAAGTGCCTAGTGGGGCTTCTACAGGGACTTTTGAGGCACATGAACTTCGGGACGATGAAAAGCGTTATGGAGGCAAAGGAGTCCTTAAAGCAGTACGCAATATCAAAGAAAAAATTGCTCCTGCACTTCTAGAATTAGATGCCTTAGATCAGGTACGAATAGATAGAACTATGATTGATCGAGATGGTTCTACTAATAAAAAGGAATTGGGGGCTAATGCAATTTTAGCAGTTTCTTTAGCTGTGGCTAAAGCTGCTGCTGATGAACTGGCTTTACCTTTGTATCGTTATTTAGGTGGCCCTTTAGCTAATGTTTTGCCTGTGCCTTTGATGAATGTAATCAATGGTGGGGCCCATGCTGCTAATAATATTGATTTCCAGGAATTTATGATTGTTCCTGTGGGCGCACCCACTTTTAGGGAAGCTTTACGTTGGGGGGCAGAGGTTTTTGCTTCTTTAAGTAAGGTTTTAGATGCCCAGGGCCTGTTAACTGGGGTAGGGGATGAAGGTGGCTTTGCTCCTAACTTAGAATCTAATGAAGCTGCCTTGGAATTGTTGGTAGCAGCGATTGAAAAAGCAGGTTATAAACCAGGATCAGAAGTAGCCTTAGCTATGGATGTAGCCGCTAGCGAGTTTTATAAAGACGGGGATTATGTCTATGATGGTGCAGCGCATCCGGCTGAAGAGTTTATTGATTATTTAGCTGAAATGGTTGACAAATATCCCATTGTCTCCATTGAAGATGGTTTGCATGAAGAAGATTGGGATAGCTGGAAACTGCTAACTGAGAAATTGGGTGACAAGGTGCAGTTAGTCGGGGACGATTTATTTGTTACCAATGCTTCTCGCTTGCAAAAGGGTATTGATATGGGGGCAAGTAATTCTATCTTGATTAAACTCAATCAAATCGGTACTTTAACCGAAACCTTAGAAACTATTGACTTAGCAACTCGTAATCAATATTCTTCTGTAATTAGTCATCGTTCGGGAGAAACCGAAGATACTACCATCGCTGATCTCGCTGTAGCAACTCGTGCCGGACAAATCAAGACAGGATCTTTATGTCGTAGTGAACGGGTAGCTAAATACAACCGTCTTTTACGCATTGAAGATGAATTAGGCGATCGCGCAGTTTATGCAGCTAAGATTGGCTTAGGGCCAGTTAAGTAAAATACTACAACTTTAATGATTGTGCTGGGTTAAATACAACTGTTTGTGCTACCAACCCAGCACAACAAAAAGGCAAGAGACTTTCATACCAAATCCGGTCCATAAAGTTCTCAAACTCTTCTCCCTACTCCCTACCCCAACAGATAAGTCATGCAACAAAGGCAGGATTTTGTCTCACACAACTGGTTCGCCAAATAATATTAAGGATAAGAAAAAATCCACCAGAAAAATACAGATCCAAGTATTAACCACAGCTGCTGTTGCCGCTTGCCCTACTTCTTTGACCCCACCAAAAGTCGTCAACCCCCAACTACAGCCAATAATCCCGATCAGAATACCGAAAATTGCCCCCTTAAGCAAAATACTGACTAAATCAGTAGGAGTCAAAAACTCCTGAACAGAATTCAAAAACACACGAGGGGCAAGGTGATAAAAATGTGTTGCGGCGAAAATTCCCCCGGCAATACCTGTTACCAAGGCAATAATGGTAAGAATTGGTAACATGAGGCAACAAGCAACCACCCTAGGTAACACCAGGTAGTTAATTGGATCTGTTCTTAGCATATAAAGGGCTTCAATTTGTGCTGTCACCTGCATCGCCCCAATCTCCGCTGCCATTGCTGAACCCACTTGCCCAGCCACAATACTAGCGGTTAAAATAGGTGCTAATTCTCGGCAAAAAGCTAAAGCAAAAGCCCCTCCCACCGCATTCACCGCCCCGAATTTTGCCAACTCCCGTGCCGTTTGGATTGTAAAAATCATCCCCGCAAAACCGGTTACCAACAAAACAGGAATCAGGGAACCGGGGCCAGAAATAGTCATTTGTTCCAGGGTTAAGCGATAATTAAATTTTCCTTGTAATAAACGTAGCAAAACCTGCCCCATCAAAAGCACAGCCGCAAAACATCGTCCGAAATTTGGTTGAGATGGGGGCATATTTTTTAAGTAATAAGTAACAAGTGATGGCCAAAAACTCTCAAATACCTGCTGACTCTTTACCCCCCCATAATATCGAAGCGGAGGAGTCTATTCTTGGTGGTATTTTGCTTGATCCCCAAGCTATGGGGCGAGTAGTAGATTTATTAACTATCGAAGCCTTTTATATCAAAGCACACCAATATATTTATCAAGCAGCCCTTAGTCTCCACGGGCAAGGAAAACCTGTGGATTTAATGACCCTGACAAGTTGGTTGGAAGACCATGATTTTTTAGAGAAAGTGGGAGGGACAGGCAAATTAGTTCAACTGTTAAACCGTACTATCTCTGCCATTAATATCGATCTCTACAGCAACTTGGTGATGGATAAATATGTGCGTCGCCAGTTAATTACCGCTGGTCATGAGGTGGTGGATCTTGGTTATGATACAACCCTCGAATTAGACGTTACTTTAGATAAGGCAGAACAAAAGATATTTGGTCTAAGTCAAAAACGGCCGCAACAAGGGCTAGTACCAATTTCCGCCACTTTAGTTGAAGCTTTTAATAACATTGAGAGTTTGCAACAAGAAGGTGGTTTACCAGGGCTAGATTGTGACTTTTATGATCTAGATGCCATGACTAGCGGTTTCCAGCGTTCTGATCTCGTTATTCTTGCTGGTAGACCTAGTATGGGCAAAACAGCTTTAGGCTTAAATATAGCTGCTAATATTGCGAAAAAACATCGCTTACCTGTGGCTATTTTCAGTTTAGAAATGTCTAAAGAACAACTTTCTCAGCGACTTTTATCTAGTGAAGCAGAAGTTGCTAGTAATCGCTTGCGTTCTGGTAAAATTACTCAAAACGAATACGAACCGATTAGTTTAGCCATTGCCTCTCTTTCTGAGTTACCAATCTTTATCGACGACACCCCTAACATGACAGTGATGCAAATGCGCTCCCAGTCTCGCCGTCTTCAAGCAGAACAGGGTAACAAGTTAGGTTTAGTATTGTTGGATTACCTACAATTAATGGAGGGTAGTGGCAGTGACAATCGTGTTCAAGAATTATCTCGCATTACTCGCGCCCTAAAAACTTTAGCTAGGGAAGTTAATGCCCCAGTTATTGCCCTTTCTCAACTTAGTCGGGGGGTAGAGTCTCGTAACAACAAGCGTCCGATGATGTCTGATTTAAGGGAAAGTGGTTGCTTAACTGGGGATACTTTAATTGCTTTAGCTGATAGTCCCAAATCTATTCCCCTTCAGGATTTAATCGGCAAAGCAGGCTTTCGAGTCTGGGCTTTAAACCCCATGACCATGAAGTTAGAAAAAGCCGTGGTTAGCCATGGTTTTTCTACTGGTATTAAGACTGTTTTTCGGCTGAAAACTAGCTTAGGAAGAACTATCAGGGCTACAGGCAATCACAAGTTTTTAACTACAAATGGTTGGCAAAGGTTAGATAAAATACAGCAGGGAGATAAATTAGCCCTACCTTTTCTAATTCCTGATTACTCGACAACAGCTTGCCAAAAAGGTGATCAATTAACTCAAGAAATCAACAATAACTTCCCTGCTTATTCTTGCCTCTTACCTTTCGCTTCTAATCTCCCTCAACAAAGTGATGTGTATTGGGATGAAATTACTACTATTAAACTAGATAAAAAAGAAGAAGTTTTCGATTTAACTGTGCCGCAACACCATAACTTTGTTGCTAACAATATCATTGTCCATAATTCCATTGAGCAAGATGCCGATTTAGTAATTATGCTCTACCGCGACTCTTATTATAACCCTGACTCTCCTGACCGAGACTTAGCTGAAGTTATTATCGCCAAACACCGCAACGGTCCCACAGGAACAGTAAAACTGCTTTTTCAACCAGAGTTAACCAAATTTCTCAATGTAGCCAATAAACCAAACTCCTATTAAACTTTTAAGCCATTAACCATTAGCAAAATAATGAAATCTGTTCCTTTCTTAAAAATAGACAATCAAACTTTAACCTTAAAACAAGTTGTCAGATTATCTCAATCTTCGGGGGGATGGCAAAGTTGGCCCTGTCAGGATAAGTCAGTTACCAGAAAGCTTGAAAGGTGATACCAAACTGGTGCTTACTAGCACAGGTTATTTGTGAGGGTAGGGAGTAGAGAGCAAGGGTTGGAGAACTTTAGTAACCGGATTTGATATGTAATAAAATTACTCGCCATCAGCAATAGCGCGATCGCGACCTTGAGCCTTAGCTTTGTAAAGGGCCTGATCTGCTGCTTGAATCAAGGTTTCGGGGGAAGTTTGGGCTGTAGGAGTAAAAGCAGCTACTCCTAAACTTAAGGAAACATATTTAAAAGGAGAAGCTTCATGAATAACACCCAAGGCTTTAACCTTATCACGAATTTCCTTAGCCACTTTCAAAGCGCCGTTAATATCAGTATTGGGCAAAATCACAGCTAACTCTTCTCCACCATAACGGGCTGCCAAATCCGTAGCTCGCTTAGCTTCATTGGCAATCAGGGCAGCAACTTTTTGTAAACAATCATCCCCAGCTTGATGTCCATAGGTATCGTTATAGAGTTTAAAAAAGTCAATATCCCCTAAAACTAAAGCTAGTGGTAATTTTTCCCTAGCCATGCGCCGCCACTCTTGGTTGAGGTATTCGTCAAAACAACGGCGGTTAGCTACTTGAGTTAATCCGTCTAGGGTAGCTAGGCGTTGTAGTTCTTGGTTGGCAACTTCTAGTTGTCTATAAAGACGAGATTGTTGAATCAATCGCCTTACCCTCTGGCGCAAAACTGGCCAGTGAATCGGTTTAGTGACAAAATCCGTTGCCCCCGCTTCAAAAGCCCTATCTACAGATTCTTCGTCCTCTAAACCTGTAATCATGAGTACCGGAGTTCGTTCGATGGAAGTAAGTAAGCTATCTGCTTGGTTCCAGAGAATATGTTCTTCTTGACGAGCAAAAATTTCTTCAATTCGTTCTTTAGGAAGAGCAGAAAAACGCTTTTTAGATAAACTTAATAAATGACCGCAACAAGTAAAGCCATCCATGACAGGCATCATGGCATCGAGTAGTACAATATCTGGGGTAAATTTTTTGTAAACAGCTAAACACTCTTCGCCATTAGCTGCTTCCACAACTTTATATCCTTCCTTCTCCATCACATGGCTGATGATCTGTCGCATAATTTTATCATCATCTGCCACAAGAATAAGGGGTTGCACCGAATCAAGAGAAGAGGAGTTCATTGTAGATATTGACTTTTTTTCTGACTTAATGCTTTGTGAACTCGTTTGTACTCTGCTTCTAGTTTGCATACTAAGGCTGTTTCCATTACAGTGCCATGGTTAGCTACTTCTTCTACCTCAAGACATAGCTCGTTTATTTTCAAAGCTCCCAAGATCGCACTGCTAGATTTTAAAGTATGGGCAGCATTTTCTAATTGAATTAAGTCACCTTCGGTAGCAGCTTTTTTAATATTGTTAATCAGTGAAGGTGCATCTGTCAGGTAGCTATCAATTACTTCTATAATGCCCTCAAAGGTATCATCTCCCACCATTTCCATGAGATTTTCCCAAGCTTGAGCGTCAATTACCTCTAGATTATTCTCCTCAGCTTCAGGTTCCGAGGTTTCTTGAGCCAACTGATAGGTTTTTAGCACCTCAGCTAAAATTTCCATTTTCACTGGCTTGCAGATATAATCGTCCATCCCTGCTTCTAAACACTCGTCTTTGTCGGCAACAGCAGAATTAGCTGTAACAGCAATAATGCGAGGGCGAGTTTCAGCAGACCATTCTTGACAAATATGACGAGTTGCAGATATCCCATCCATTTGAGGCATTTGAATATCCATGAGTACTAGATCATAATGCCGAGTGCGTAAAGCCGCTAATACCTCTAACCCATTTACAGCTAAGTCAGCTTCATAGCCTAGGCGTTTGAGCATTTTTAAGGCAACCTTTTGGTTAACGATGTTGTCTTCTGCTAAGAGAATTTTCAAGGGACTTTTCTTCCTAGATTTGCGTCACTCTACATAAACTAAAAAGTAAGCAAAAACATTTACATCAAAGGGAAATTCTTTCACTCAATTTCGCTAACACGATAAAGATTTAGAATATCACCCATTTGGCGAATTTTCTGGCAGCAATTTTCTAATTGTTGGCGATCGCGGACATCAACCCCCAGGTAAATTAAAGCTGGTTTACCATAACTAGTTTTCACCTCAGCTTTGCGGACATTGACGTTTTGGTCGCTTAAACGAGCTAAAATATCCTTTAATACTCCCACGCGGTCGATAACTTCAATTTGAATGTTGACAGGATAAGTTTGAGGGCGTTCATTACCATGACTAGGATTCCAATTAACTGGAACTAGACGTTCTCCAGGGACATTTTCCACATTTTGGCAACCTTGGCGGTGAATGGCAATCCCCTTAGAACCGCGAGTTACTACACCAATAATTGATTCCCCTGGTAAAGGGTTGCAACAGCCAGCAATATAATAAACCAACCCCTCAACCCCAGCAATGGGAGATTTAGATTTGGTTTTAGCTTTGCTATTGGCTAAACTGCGTATTTTGTATTCATTATTAATTTCTGCTTCAGGGGAAACTTGTTCAATTGCTTGTTGGGCTTTAACCTCCTCCCGTAGCTTATTAACTGCCGAATTTAAGGTAATTTCTCCATAACCAAGGGCCGCCAACAAATCTTCTACCCCTTGATAGTTACAGCGTTCGGCGACAATTTGCATCGGTTCGGATTTCAAAGCAGCAGTTGAACCGTTTTTACCTAATTCTTTTTCTAATAATTCCCGACCACGAGCAACATTTTCCTCTCGGTTAGAGCGCTTGTACCATTGGCGGATGCGGTTACGGGCGCTGGGAGTGACCACGAAATTTAACCAATCTAGGCTGGGGTGACAGTTTTTCTGGGTGATGATTTCGACAATATCTCCATTTTGCAAGGCTGTATCTAAAACACTCCAACGGCCATTAACCCTGGCCCCCTTCATGTGATTTCCCACTTCAGTATGAATGCGATAGGCAAAATCTATCGGAGTTGCTCCCCTAGCCAAAGGAATTACATCTCCTTGGGGAGTAAAAGCATAAACATCGTCGTCAAATAAATTGTCCTTAAGGCTCTCTACATATTCTTGATCGTCTTTGAATTCTTTTTGCCACTCTAATAATTGCCGCAACCAAGTAAATTTTTCTTCCTCGGTTTCCATTTTGATATTATTAGAACCACCGCTCTCTTTATATTTCCAGTGGGCGGCAATACCATACTCAGCAATATGGTGCATTTCTAGGGTACGGATCTGTACTTCCAAAGGACGACCGCTTGAGCCAACGACAGAAGTGTGGAGAGATTGGTAGCGATTAGGTTTCGGTAAACCAATATAATCTTTAAATCGGCCTGGAATTGGTTTAAAAGAGTCGTGAACTATAGCCAGGGAACGATAACAACTTTCTTTACTCTCAACAATAATTCTCAGGGCGGAAATATCATAAATTTCGTTAAATTCTTTTTGCTGCCCTTCCATTTTTTGGTAAATACTATATAAATGTTTGGGGCGACCCTTAATTTCCCAAACATTAATGCCGATTTCCCGCAAACGTTGGCGCAATTGTTCTATGGCTTGTTCAATCCTAACTTCGCGATCAACCCTTCTTTCACAAATTAAGTCTTGAATTTCTTGGTAGGCTTCCGGTTCTAAATATTTAAAACATAAATCTTCTAATTCCCATTTAAAACGCCCAATACCTAAGCGATTAGCTAAAGGAGCAAAAATTTCTCTGGTTTCTGTGGCGATGCGCTTTTGCTTTTCGGGGTTTAGATGTTCCAGGGTTCGCATATTATGGAGGCGGTCGGCTAATTTAACCACGATGACCCGAATATCTTTGGTCATAGCCATAAACATACGACGGAAGTTTTCGGCCTGACGCTCAGTTTTGCTAGAAAACTGGAACTTAGATAATTTAGTAACTCCTTCTACTAAGTTCCTGACTTGAACCCCAAAACGCTCTTCTATTTCTGCTAAGGTAATTTCTGTATCTTCAACCACATCGTGAAGAAAACCCGCTGCGATCATTTCGCTATCTCCTCCCAAATCTCGCAGCAAACCTGCTACAGCTACTGGATGAGCAATATAAGCTTCTCCTGATTTGCGATACTGCCCTTTGTGGAGTTGATAGGCAAATTCAAAAGCACGACAAATCAGGCTGGTATCTTCGCGCTCTGATTCTGAAGAATGATAGCTTAGTAAACATTGATTGAGCCACTCAGGAAGTTCAAGATCAAGAGCAACAGGAGTGGTAGTAGTTAGGGTAGTTGCATTCATAGGGTTGGTGAATTTTTGAGAGTAAGAAGTAAGAATTATCTTAGGTAGGGAGAAAGCTTATAGATTTAGAGTAATCTTTTATTTTTGATAAGAGAATTTTTTTGCTGATTTGCTTAGGCTTTTAATCTAGGTAAGATCAAGAATCTCTCTAGGAATGAGTTGCTTGGTTGCCAACAGCAATTTGCAAACCCACCAGAGTAGTAAAAAGACAATATTATAGATATAAAGTTTAACTCAAAATGCTATTAATGTTGCCTCAAGCTTATAGTCAAGCCTATCAGAACTTATTGACAGCCTTAGAAGACCTTAAGCATATTACTGCTCCTGCTAACTTTGAATCTACCTC
This sequence comes from uncultured cyanobacterium, assembly GCA_963793425.1. Classification (GTDB taxonomy): domain Bacteria; phylum Cyanobacteriota; class Cyanobacteriia; order Cyanobacteriales; family CAWCAG01; genus CAWCAG01. Next base: position 383,163 of record CAWCAG010000009.1, read on the forward strand.
TGTGAAGAAAAGCTTTCAGAAGTTACAGAGGATTTATGAAACGGAAATTCTGATTTTAAACAAAGAAGCATTGGTAGGAGCGATTCCACCTCGTTGGCAAGCCATACAAACAGAAATCCATCGAGCCTTTAAGCTCATGTCCATGGATATGATGTTTCTCGCCTCTGCCAAAAAAGCAACAACTTCCCAATCAAGATTAACGAACCTAAGCGATCGCCTCTCTCAACTTATTGGTTATTGTCAAATTTTGCTTGGCGACGAAGAGCAAGTTTAATCTTTTTGGAATCGCATTCTTTAAAGCATGGCGATCGCAAAGTATGGAAACGGCAAGGCGATCGCATATTCTTGGGTTGATATTTTAATACAGCAGCTTTGAGACGAGGCGATAGATTCTCATCAATTAGGAAACGGACTTTCATTAAGAGTTTAGACTTTCCTTTGCTCTTTTTTCTTTTATTGATACTGCGTACATAACTTAAGCTAGCGGAGAAAGATATACAGGTACAATTTTGCTAGGTACTACCCTTAACACTTTGGGGGTAGTTTGCCAAAGGTTAGGCAAATATGAAAATGCGCTCACCTACTATCAACAAGCCTTAGCTATCAGTAAGGAACTAGGTAATCGTTCTGGTGAAGGTACTACTCTTAGTAATTTGGGGCTAGTTTACCAAAGCACAGGAAAATATGAGGAGGCGCTCACCTACTATCAACATACCGATAAGTTAGTGGATGAGGCATTTAACAAAGACACCTTTGAAGACAATATGGATACCTACACCGTGGTTCACTTCGCCACCCATGCGGCACTAGTTCCCGGTAAACCAGAAGAATCCTTTATCCTCTTTGGTAGTGGGGAAACTGTCTCCCTTAAAGAAGTGGATGAAAAATGGAGTATTAATAATGTTGATTTAGTCGTCCTCAGTGCCTACCAAACTGGTTTAGATGGTTTGTAGAGTTATTCCTAAACAACCTAAATACTATAGTTCTCGAGGTGCGATCGCACCTCAAAACAAATATCCTAAACTAGCATTAAATTAACTGCCGCATCCTCACGAAAAGAATACTCATACCAGATTTTGGTGAGTGGCATAACTTATCTGTTAGGGTAGGCAAAAGGCAAAATTAGGGAAGTAGGGAGATGGGGAGACTGGGGAAACAGGGAGATAAATCAACTTATTACTTAAAAACCCATAAGCTATAATCAAAAGCTATAAGCTGGCTTTGATTCTGCAACGGAAAAGTAGTCCTATGGTACAGACACCCACAAAACCCCTAACCTTAGAGGAATTCCTGGAGTTACCAGAGACAAAACCTGCTAGTGAATACATTAAGGGAAAAGTTATTCAGAAAGTCATGCCCCAGGGAAAGCATAGTATCTTACAAAGAGAGTTAACTTTTGCTCTCACGGTTCAGTTTAGAATAGAGCGAAAGGCACAGGCTTTCCCTGAATTGCGCTGTACTTTCGGAGGAAAATCTATCATTCCTGATATAGCAGTCTTTCGTGCAGAGCGTATTCCCAGAGAAAGCAGTGGGGATGTAGCCAATGCGTTTAATTTACATCCAGATTGGACAATAGAAATCCTCTCTCCTAATCAAAGGCAAAGCAAAGTAATTCGTAATCTTCTTCATTGCCTCGATTATGGTGCAGAAATGGGTTGGTTAGTAGATCCGGAGGAATTCTGCATCTTTGTTTATAGTGCTGATAAGTCAGTGCAGGTGTTTGAGGGAGAAATGGTGTTGCCAGTGCCAGAGTTTGCCCAAGGTTTGCAACTTAAGGTAAGTGAAATATTTGCTTGGTTGAAAGAGTAGTAGTGTTAGGTACAATCCCCTCACAGATAAGTTATGAAACTTACCAGAATCTGGTATTAGATTATATTTTGGTAATCGGTTGAAGAGAATTCTTGAATTTTGCATAAAATTGCGCTGCTTCATGAGAAATACAAATAGATACTGGTGAAATTCTCAGATGCTCAGATGGGCTTGCGTAAACTTTTGCCACTTATGGCGTTCAGTAAGGACATTTTGTAGTAGTTGAGATAATAATTGAGTAAATCCAGATGAGTACCATGAAATATGAGGGAACCAATACAGATAAGTGATTTACTCAAAAAGTATCAAGAATCTAGACCTGAGAGTGAGGAGGCTATAGCAATTAAAACAAACATTATCGAAAAGTTATCTACATATTGTTGGTGGAGAAACCAGGAGCTTAAAGAATTATTTACCGCCGAAATTCAAGCCATCAAATCAGAATTGAAGCAAAAGATTCAAGATTTGTGGGAATTTCAAATCAATCAAACCACCAATTGTTTAGAAATAGCTAAATCTTTAATAGAAGAAGCCGTTATTTTGAAACAACAATACGAGCAAAAGTTAATTACAGATAACTTTATCAATACTCTAGCCGCCAAAGTTAAACATAGTCCGGAAAATAGTTCTCAAAGAAGAGTTTATACCCAATGGCTTCTTAAAGCTATGGATACAAAGAATGTTTATAAAAGAGTAGGACTAGGAGCAAATTTTAATTTATCAAGGCGGGATTACGAAGAGGCGTTTTATGAAGCCAAAAAAGAGTCAATTATTTATACTCTGAAAAGGATTAGTGAATATGATGAAAGCAAAAATTTCATGGCTCTGATCAATTACTGGATTGCCATAAAATTCTCTGATGCGGCTGGCCAGATTATCGGGCTTAAAAAGAGTCAATCTCGTAAAGCCCCAGAAGATAAAGTTTTAATTAATATTGAAGATCCTACCTCGCGAACCTTTTCTAATCAATCAGGAGACTACGAAGAGAAATTTGCTTGCAACCAAAGGTCAGAAGAACTAAAAACCCTTGTTAAAGAACACCCGAAGTTGAATAAAAAGATTAGAAAAACTGCGAAGGAAACTTTTGCTGATATTCTAATTGGTCTTTATTGGGAAGGAGAGACTTTTGAAAATCTTTCCCAAAAATGGAATATTCCTCAAAGCACCATCAGCACTTTCTATTATCGAGAGCGAAGCAAAGTTAAACCCTATTTAAGAGAAATTTTGCAATAATTAACTAGGAGCAAAAAGTAATGAATGTCCAGGCAATAACTGATAATTTGACATTTCCTATTGACTTAACAGCTTCTCATCAAGAAGTAGCGAGAAAGTTGAGTCAAAATAAATTAAGTTCAGCTCTGGCTAAGGAGTTTTACTATAACATTTTGGCAGTATGTCTTGTTAAAGATTATTTAGAACTATTAGGTTATGAAACAGATTGGGACAGTAGCGATTTTCATAATCCAGTAATGTCTAGCTTTGCTGATGTAGCAGATTTAGAAGTTAAAAACCACGGTAAGTTAGAATGTCGCGCCGTTTTTTCAGATGAGGATATTTATGTTCGTCCTGATGCTTGGAAAGACCGTATTGGTTATGTTTTTGTTTGTTTAGATGAATCTCAAAGACAACAACATATTATCGGTTTTGTACCTTCAGTGGAAGAGACAGAAGGAGTTATTTCTTTTGATCAATTACGTTCTTTAGAAGATTTTCCGGAATATCTTAGCCAACAGGAACAGTACGAAGTTACAACTCAAAGCATTGGTGAAACAATTGAAGAAAAAGTAGTGGTACTAGGACAGTGGTTTAAGGATGCTAAAGCAAGTTTGCAACAGGGCTGGCAAGATGCGGAAGAGTTGTTGCTGAGACAAACCCAAAGCCTCAGTTATATGACGAGAAATGCTACTGGCACTATTGATAAAGCCAAGTTGATTGACTTAAAAATCAACTTGGCTAATCGAGGGGTAATGTTAATGATCACGATTACACCACAATCAGAAGAAAGACTAAAAATTCGCGCTCGTTTATATCCAGCTTCTGGGCAGAAACACTTGCCATTAAGTTTGAAGTTAGAAATACTTTCTGAAGCAGAAAAATCTCTTAAAGAAGTTACATCTCAATGGAGAGATTATTTCATTCAATTACCAGAATTTACTTGCTCACCAGGAGACAAGTTTAAACTTAGGGTTAGCTTAGGGATGGCTAGCTTGACTGAAGAATTTATAGTTTAAGTTGGTGCAGAGGTATAAATGTCATGAGAAAGATTATTTCTTTGCGCTTAGGAAATGGCAGTTTAGAAGCAGGTTTTTCTAATCTTGTTGTCACTGTTTATAAAGGTGCTGAATTATTAGAAGAAATAGATATTGGTGGTCTGCCTCCTAACCAGGAAATTCAAACAACTTATCAGAGATGGCAATGGCTCTATCAAGATTTTATTGGTCACAGCAGTAGTTTTCTTGGTGGTGATATTGATGAGGGAGGACTTGATTTTAGACCCAGAGTATTAGAATTTTCTAATGATGGTATTGAAAGAGGCAATCAAGAAAACGCCACAGAATTACCTACTTATTTATTAGAATCACTTAATCAGTGGCTCAATTCTTCAGAATTTAGACCAATTGATCAAGCTTTACGTACTAATATTAATGTCGAAGATGAAGTTGTTTTAGTAATTCAAACTGATAATGAGATATTAAGAAAATTACCTTGGCAGGAATGGGACTTTTTCAAGAAGTATCCTCAAGCAGAAGTTGCTTTGAGTGCGCCTCGGTTTTCTTCCAAGCAAAAATCTGCAACTACGGCCGGACAAGTAAGAATTTTAGCAATTATTGGAGATTGCCAAAATATAAACCCAGAAGCAGATTTACATACCCTCAGAAATAATCGGCAGGTAGAGTTAGAAATTGTTACTCAACCTTCTCGTCAACAAATTTGCGATCGCCTCAGAGATCAACAAGGCTGGGACATTTTATTTTACGCTGGCCATAGTAAGTCTAATGCAGAGAAAGGTTGGATTAGTATTAATGAAAATACTAAGCTAGAAATATCTGAGTTAAATGCTGCTTTGCAAGTAGCAATTGAAAATGGTTTACAGTTAGCTATCTTTAATTCTTGTCAAGGATTAGGTTTAGTTCCGCAATTAGAACTATTAGGAATGCCTCAAGTTATTGTTATGCGCGAACAAGTACAAAATCGCGTTGCTCAAGAATTTCTAGGGGAGTTTATCACTAACTTTTCTAAGGGGAAATCTTTTTATATTGCGATTAGAAAAGCCAGAGAAAGACTTAAAGATATAGAAGACCAATATTACTGCGCTAGTTGGCTGCCTGTAGTGTGTCAACATTGGTCTGTTCAACCCCCAACTTGGGAACAATTATGTAATCCTCCTGTGCTATCTCCCCGTGATTTATTACTTCGTAGAGGAGGAGTAATTACCTTCGGGTTGTTGATAGGAATGTTGGTAGTTGTATTGCGTTTTTTTGGTTTATTCCAAGCTTGGGAATTTAAAGCTTTTGATTGGTTAATGAGGATGCGTCCTGATGAAGGAGTAGATTCTCGTTTGTTAGTAGTTGAAGCAACAGAAGAAGATATTAATCGTTTTGGTTATCCTCTTTCTGATGGCATACTTGCTGAAACTATCGAAGTGATCAAAGAACATCAACCTAATAATATAGGTTTATTTATTCTTCGCGATCGTCCTATCAAATCAGGTCATCAAAAACTACTTGATCTTTTACAAAATGATGATAATTTAATTGCTTTGTGTAGTGTCGGCTCAAACAAAGATGACCCAAATAAACCAGGTATTGCTTCACCCTCTGGATTAACTGAAGAAAGTTTAGGATTTAGTAATATAGTATTAGATAAATTTGATGGAGTTCAACGTCGTAATCTTTTGTTTATGAGTCCTGGTTTGAACAATTCTTGTAGTACTCGCTTTTCTTTTAGCTTTCAACTTGCTTCAAAATACTTAAGTTCAGTAGGAATAGAACCAGAAACAATCGATAGAAATCGCGTTAAAATTGGTAATGCAATATTTGAACGTTTACAGCCCAATAGTGGTGTATATCAAAATTTAGATGATCGTGGTTTTCAAATTTTACTTAATTATCGTAGTTCTGAAAATGCGGCTCCAACAATTTCTCTTAGTGAGGTATTGGAAAATAAGTTCAATCCTGAATTAATAAAAGGACGTACTGTTATTATTGGTGTAGTTGCCCCAGTATCTAATCCTACAGCTTTCTCTTCTACTCCTTATAGTAACGGCGTATTAAACCAAATGCCTGGGGTTTATGTCCAAGCCCAAATGACTAGCCAAATCCTCAGTACAGTTTTAGATAAACGCACTTTGTTATGGAATTTACCGTTAACAGGAGAAATACTTTGGGTACTTATTTGGTCTTTAGTAGGGAGTGGAATTACTATTATTTGTTTAAGGGAATGTAACTCATTTTTACTCTTTATCTACACAGGATTTGGTATTTTAGTTTTATATTTAGTTTGTTTTGGTTTTTTACTGCAAGGAGGATGGCTGCCATTAGTACCAGCAGCAATTTCTTTATCAATTAGTAGTGTGGGAGGATGGCTTTTGATGAAAGATTGGCGAGAATTTGGGGAAGTAATAGGTAATAGGTAAATGGAAAAGATAATAACTTATTTAGCAATTTTGAGCTTGATATTTATTGTAGTGGAAGACTATATAATCAGTCCGGCTGCAAGTCAAAATATTCCTGGTTATGAACCTCTTGAATATGACCCACCTATTAATGGTCAACCAGAAACTGAGCCTGGTAACACTAGTCGCGGTGATTGTCCTCGTACAGATAAACCTTTTACTCCCTTAATACCTCAAAATAATGGGATAAATACTTTAGCAGAATATCCTACTCTTTGGTTTTATTCCCCTTATAAACAGTTTACTTTAAATTTAGTAATTGAAGACAAAGATAGCAATAATACTGTAGTAAACGAGATTTATGAAATCAAGCAAGGTGAAAGTATTGTCGGTGTTACTTTACCTAAAAATATGCTAGGTTTAGAAGTAAATCGTACTTATAATTGGCGAGTTAAATTTACTTGTGATCCTTTAGTTGAAGCTTCTGCTGCTGCTGCCAGTGGAGTGATTCAACGAGTAACCACAGATGAATATTTAATCACTCATAGTAGTATTAAAGAACGGATTCGTTTGTATGCGAAACAAGGGTTATGGGCTGAAGCAATTACTACGTTAATAGAAGCCCGTAAGTTCAATCCAGCAGATGAAGAATTACAACAAAACTGGTCAGATTTATTATCAGATTCTGATGTGTTATTAGAAGATTTTGTTTCTGAACCTTTAGTTGAATAAAATAAAGTAAAACAAGAGTAACCCTGGGGTACAGCCTGGATTCTGGTTTTTGCTAGTGGCTAATAGCTAGTGGCTAGTGGCATTACTGCATTTCTTAACAACGCTTTTAACTTCTGCCGCATTAAAATTCCTGGCTTATCACTCATCATATGTTGTTCTAGTTTGAGATCCAAAGGAACGTTATAATCAGTGGTTTCTAATATAGCTTTGTCTTCTAGAGTTACTGCACGATCAAAAGCAATTATATCTTCAGCTTTGGTTTCGGTTTCGGTGTCGTTTCGCAGACAAAATTGAACAATCTGGGAAGTAGAATCATTAATGGGAGTAGCGGTATTGACAATAATATGAACTAAACCGTTAGGATAATTAATTCGTATTTTAGCAGTAAAAGGTAAATACCAATTCATATCTAAAGTTCGGGTAATTACTTCCTCACTCATTTTTAGGTTTTGCTGCTGCTGTTTAGGGTTAACTACATTCAAAGTTGCTGTACTATGAATGCCGTATTCTGTTTCTTCAACTTCTATGTCATCGGGGATAGGATGAGCTTCGCTACCAAAAGTAGTAGTATGAACAAAGGTAGGATGGGCGAGATCAAACTCGTTTTCCATTACCCGCAACCCTGCACAATTCCAAGTTTCATAAAATTCAGGAATGAGACGAAAGTTAGGCTCTTTGGCTTCAGCTATTTCGGGAATCTTATTAAGAGGTTCTCCTAAACAGACCCAAATATAACTATAATGTTCTTGACAATTATAGGTTTTGATTTGATAGGTTTTAGGTATCTGGTCACTGTCTTCTAATTGTGGTACTTTTACACAATCCCCCTCACTATTAAACCTCCAACCGTGGTAAGGGCAAACAATATTACCATCTATTACTTTACCTTGAGAGAGTTGCGCTGAACGATGACAACAGCGATCCTTTGCTGCTATTACTTTGCCTGAATTATTTAACCATAAAACAATTTTTTGCCCCAATAATTCAAACTTCTGGGGCTGTTTTAATAAATGCGATCGCGGCATTACAGGATACCAAAATCTTTGAAAAACTGGCTGCTGAGTAACTAACATCTGTAAATAATTGCTAATTGCTAATTGCTAATTGCTAATAGTTAAAGCTTTCACCCCATCTCCCTATCTCCCTAGCTCCCCAGCTCCCCAACTCCCCATCACACTCCAATCATACTCAAAACCCTCAAAGCCATTGCCCTCATTTTTTGAGTCTTTGAGAAAATACCAAACAACATTTGTCGTATAAACCAACGTCCTAAACGAGGTACAATTAACCGCAGTAACCTTTGGAAACCTTGTTTAAATAACCAAGACATAATAATTGGTACAAAATAGGTAATGGGATCTAAGGTTTGAATTTGTTCTAGATTAACTGCACCAAATCCTCCTACGGTTAATAAAGATAGTAACCAAGAAACTCCATTTAATTTATTAGTTATATCTAAGCGTAATTCAGCAATTAAACAGTTAATCAACCAACAATGAGTGCGAATAATATCTAAGTTAAATCGTGGCGATGCTAAACAATCATTACTGACTTGTTGAATAATATCTCCATCAAGGGAAATAAAGCTTCTGATTACTGGCTGAGAAAACTGTTCCTGTTGATAATAAGAAGAAAAAGTCATGCCTGTATTAAAGCTATTTCCTTGCCCAAAAAGAGCATAGTAACGAAAATTGTTGAGTAATTCTTTGCTAACTTTGATTGTAATAGTACTTGGTGGTACTTCCTTGAATATAGAAATGATTTCTGGATTTAAGTTAAGGTTAAGACCATAAATAACTTCTTGCTTATTCTCATCTTTCTCTTTAACTACTTGAATATAATCATCCAAAATTAAAGTTGTTAATAGATGGCGATGCTGGAGTTTGGCTTTGCCTGGGCGCTTTTGAAGAGGATTATTTTTCACATCTCAACGCAGAGTCACTACTTCAATTTTGATCAGAATTATTGCTACGTCCTAAAAAATTTAACCCAGTACCAATACCTTTTTCTAAACCTGTTTGTACTATATCAATCACAAATCCTAATAAACCTCGCCATTCTTTTTCACCATTTTCAACACTAATTTTGTGAATTTGCAGAATCAAATCTCGATGGGGATGGTCAAATATTTTATCGGAAAAACGGTTAATAATATCTCCATCAAGCTGAATTACTGTTTGAGCATAGATAATATCAGTTTTAACAGTATTTTCAATAACTTCCGAAGTTACATAACTTTCATGTTCTGCTGTTTCTTCAATCAAAGAACGGTTACGATTATCTAAGGCTGTTTTCAGTTCTCCCATTTTACGCAAACAACGCAAGAAACGACTGTCAGCAAACAAACTACGAATATCTGCTTGTGCTTGGATAGTTTCTTGATCAAAAGGATTTGGTAATCCTGTAACCATCTCTTCCATTGTTCCATTAGGATCGCTAATCGCCTCAGATTCTCCCTTCATAGAAGCTACTTTTTGAGGACTATATAAGCTAGAATCAGGATCACCCAAAAGAGAAATATAGTTAAGTTCGAGTTCTTTTCGTAATTCCATATAAGGTTCCCACAAAGATTGATGAACCTCATGTTGTTTTAAGTAGCTACGATCAATGGCGTAAATATCTTGGTAAGTTTTCCAAGGCATAAACTTGTCACCACTGATGTGGTCAACTACCATAGTATTAACTTCTAATGCCGTAATATCTGTAAGGACATTACCCATGGAGGCAACAAAATCATTGAGACTTTTTTGTAGACTAAAACGGTAAGTCTCGTCCTCATTAATAGTTCCCTTAATTTCATTTGTCATTTGTGCTTTTTAACCTCTTTTATCTTGGTTTAAGTCGTCATTAACTGTTTCTGAAGGCATTTGTTGCTCCTTTGACTCTTCAACATTAAGGTTAGAGTAAGGCTCTAGTTCTTCAATAGAAAACTCATCCCAATCTTCCTCAAATTCTGAATCTAATACAGAAGCCTCATCGTAAGAAACAGCAAAGGTATTAATGGTTTGTTCTTCTTCTTCCCAATCATCATTATCTTCTAAATCTAGGGAGTCAAGGTTAGGAATAATTGGTGTTTGGTAACTTGTTTCAGTCGAAGATGTTGAAGAGTTTGTTGTAACTAATTCTTCAGGTATTGAGCTTGGTTCTTCTTCTAACCAATCTCCCCAATCTTCATCATTATCTTCTGTTAAAGACTCAGATTCAAAAACATTTGCTTTTGCTTCTGTGGCAAAAGAATCTTCCTCTTCTTCATTTTCTACTACTTGTTGGATCACCCTAGTAGATTCTGCTTCAACGTTTTCTGTTCCGGTAGCAAAAAAAACTTCCTCTTCTTCATTCTCTACAACCTGTTGAATTTCTGTAGTAGCTTCTGCCTCTAATTCAATTTCTACTTCTTCTTCTAAACCAACCAACGTTTGTGGCAACGTTGTTTCTTCTTCTGCTAAATAATCTCCCCAATCTTCTTCCTCTTCTGGATCAATATCTAAATCATCTAAACTCAAAATACTCTGTTCTGTATCTTCATCTTCCCAAGTTTCATCTTCCCATTCCGAATCAATAGCAGCAGGAAATTCCGCCTTTGCTTCTTCCCAGTCTTCTATCTCTAAATCAGTAGCTGGCATTTCTGGAGTCGGTGTCAATAAATCGCTTCCCGAAGCTTCTATGACTAACTCCGTTTCTGAATTAGGTTTAAAGGAAATGCCCTCTGAAGTTTCTTGATTAGGGACAGATGTAAAAATATCTAAAACAGAATCATCCCAGTCATCATCTACTTCTGGCTCTTCTGATTCTACCTCTAAGATGGTAGCAGGAGGAGAAACTACTTTTATTTCCGGTTTACGAGAAACTGTAGAACTAAATAAATCTAGTAAAGCTTCTTGAGAAAGTGCTTGATCCCCTTGATGTTTTTGGATTGCCTGTAATAGCTGAAATAGTTTTTGTAAGCTTTTAATATTATCTCTAATAGTTTTATGGCCTTGCAGTACCTGTTCGAGATGAAACCGTTTCAAGGCTTTATGGGTGGAATCACCAACGAATTGTTCCCCCACTTCATTTTTGATTTTGCCCTCAACCAAATTAATTTGACTACGCAGACTTTCTCCTGGCTTCTCTTGGTTAGCTAACTCCGAGGTTTTAGCTTCTGAGGTTACCCAAGTGGTGATGTTCAATTCTACAGCATTGCTCATTGCCATCACGAGGGCATCACCTAGGTTGCCCGCCTTAATCGCCTCTCTTAAATTATCCCTTGAGGTCATATCATCATCTTCCAACCATAGGAAACTTTATACTATCTTCCCTTAAGGTAGCTTATCAGAATGCTCTCCTGAATTCAGAAGAGCTAAACTTTCTGAATCGGAAGTTTCAGAAGTTGCGATCGCCAGGGCAAGATAAATTTCCTGTAAGCTTTCTAAGTTTTGTTGCATAATCTGCCTTCCTTCTTTAACCTGCTGGAGATGAAATTCTTCTAATTCCTGGTAATGCCCCTTTGCTAAAAATTGTTTACCTATTTCATTTTCAATAGCAGCATCAAGAAGATTGATGCGAGTATGGAGACAGTTTTCTGGTGGAGGAGAAGTTAGAGAAGTTTGATGATTTTGTTGAGAAGATACCCAAGTAATAATTTCTAACTCAGTGGCTTCATTAGCGGCAATGGCTAATGCTTCAGCAAAATTTCCCCCTTGAAGTTGTTTCTGAAATTCCTCACTCGCCCCCATTTAAGAACCTCCCCAAACTAAGTATGGCAATATGGGTTAAATTCTAACTCTTAACCGTAGGGCTTGCCGTTACCCCAGGCTTAACTAAACAAATGACAAATTGGTATAGAGACTGTACTCCAGAGCAGAAGAGGGCATGGTATGGCGGAGTAGCCGAAGCCTACGACAAAACTAGACCTGCCTATCCTCCTCAACTAATTAATCGTGCGATAGAATTAACTTTACTTCCTGATGATGCCAAAATACTAGAAATAGGTTGTGGTCCGGGAACGGCAACAAAAGATTTTGCTAAACGAGGTTACTCTTTGGTTGCTGTGGAACCGAGTCCGAAAGCTTGTCAGCTAGCGAGACAAAACTGCCTGAACTATCCCCAAGTAGAGATTATTAATACTACTTTTGAAGAATACCCCCTACAACCTCAAACATTTGCTGCTGTTCTTGCCGCAACTTCTTTCCATTGGGTTTCGCCAGAAATAGTCTATCAAAAAGCGGCTACGGCATTAAAAGCAGGTGGGTTTTTGATTTTACTTTGGAATACACCACCACAACCAAGTCAGGAAATATATCAACAATTTCTCCAGAGCATTTATCAAGATATCACTAACCATTAACAAATACAATGTCAATATTTACTTCAATTCTAGAGTGGCTGCTCTGGATTATTTTAGCATTAGCCGTAATTATTATAGTAAGTCTTTATATCAGAGGAGCTTTCCGTGATCCGGTAAAATATACAGTTAAAAATGCTCCTCATCCAGGAGAACCTCGCTTTACTCTTACCTTAGCAAGCATCTCCAACTCCTTAACTAGTTCTGGTATCACCACAGACTTCTGGGCTGAACCGGATCAGATTCAAAATGCCCGCTTAGAAGCTATTAAAAGCGCCCAACATAGCATCCATTTTGAAACATTTTTCATGACTCCGGGGCGACGTGCTAATGATTTTGCTGCGGCGATCGCCGAACGTGCAGCAGCCGGAGTTGAGGTACAGTTAGTTGTTGATAGTCATGGAACCCACACCCTACCCAAGCGTTATTGGCAGCGTTTGCGTAAAGCAGGAGTGCAAGTTGTCTTTTTCAATAAATTTGATCCCAAAGCCCCTGCTAACTACGCAGGAAGAACTCACCGCAAACTATTACTTATTGATGGTGAATATGCCTTGATTGGCGGGGCTGGAATTTCTGACTATTGGGATGGTATGGAGAAATTTGGTGATACTGAACCTTGGTTAGATGTAGAGATGCGTTTGCGAGGGGAAATAGTTGCCGTATTAGAAGGAATATTTATGAGTCACTGGACTTATAGTGGTGGTACGGCGGATCTTGATGCTAAAGTGCTTAAGCCTTATCCGGCTGATAACCTAACCATCTTAATAACCTTGGGAGACAATCCCACCTATCGTTCTTCCCCCATCAAAGCCCTCAAACAAAATAGTATCATCTGCGCCCGCCAAAGGATTTGGTTAGCTAGTCCTTATTTTCTACCTGACACTAATTCCATTGAACTCCTCAAAGCAGCTAAAAAATTAGGTTTAGATGTACGCATACTAACTACCAGTTCCCGTTGCGACAAAAAGTATGTCTACTACGCTTCCTACGAACTATTCGGCAAACTCCTCAAAGCTGGTATAGAGGTTTACGAATACCAACCAAGTATGATTCATGCCAAAATGATGCTTATAGATGACTATTGGGTGAATACAGGCAGTGCTAATTTCGATCCTCGCAGTTTCTATCACAATGAAGAACTTGATATTTCTACTAGTGACCCAAAATTGGTTGAAAATGTTGAGCAAGTTTTTGAGAAAGCTTTCACAAAAAGCAGGCGTGTAACCTTAGAAGAATGGCGCAAGCGTTCTTTTATCAGAAACCGTATCATTGGTAATTTAGTGGGTTTCTTTCAATGGCAATTATGATTATTTCTCATCAACAAACTTTAGATTTAACAATGCCGGAAAGTAGATAAAAAAACAGGTAGTCAAAAATTAACCCATTCTCTTAATAGCTAAATATTTAGATTCAGAACTTATGTCCCAAAATCATCGACATTTTTCTTTTCTGACTGCAATTACTATTAGTCTTAGCTTGACTTCTTTAACAGCAAGCTGCACTTTAACTGAATTTCCTGAATTTCCTGAAGTACCAATCACTAACCCTGCCTCAACCGGGGTGTTAAGTAGTGACTACTCCCCCATGGACCAAAATTGGTCTGCCGCAGAACAAGCTATCTTAGCAGAACATAATCAAGTCAGGCAAAATCCTCAAAGCTACATCCCTTTAATGGAAGCTTGGTTAGATAGTTTTACTAACGAAAGCATTGTCAAAAATGGTGTTAGTCCTGGGGTAGACTTAATTACCAAAGAAGGTAAAGCTGCTGTACTAGAAGCCATTGAATACCTACGCCAGCAACCTCCTGTGGGGCCACTACAACCTTCTATCGGTTTAGCCAATTCAGCAGCAGATCATCTTGAAGACCAAAGTCAGACAGGAAAAACTGGTCATGATGGGTCAGACGGTAGTGATCCTGCAACGAGAATGAAGCGTTACGGCTTACCTTTCTTTAGTGGTGAGAATATCGCCTATGGTCCCACAACGGCCCAGCAGGTAGTTATGCAACTGATTATCGACGACGATGTTCCTGATCGTGGCCACAGAACTAATATTTTTACACCTGAATTTAAGGTTGCTGGAGTAGCCTGCGGCTCTCACTTGACTTTTCGGACTATGTGTGTAATCAATTATGCTCAGGGATATTTAGAAGACCCTAACACTCAAGTATCGGATCTAGTTTTCAAAGTTAGTAATCAAAGTGATTTTGATATTACTGAGATTTATCTTACTTCTGTTAGTGAAAGCGATTGGGAAAACAGGTGGTCACAACCTCTAGGAAACAACTATACCGGTACTTATAGCCATTCTGCTTTAATTAGAGGAAACTCTCAAGTTTGTGAATTCAATATTCGTGCTGTCATGGCTACAGGGGAAGAAAAGGTAGCTAACAACATTAATCTTTGTGAGGAAGTTTATACCTTATCTGTACCTTAAAACTTGAGACTCACCAGAAAGCATCACGGCATCGGTTCCATCGATAATAGCATTAGCAACATCAAAGGTTTCATGGTTACTCTAAGTTCAATTTGCGATCACTAATCCCCTAATTAGTTAAGCATTTAATCAAAATCAAGATTGTATTGAGAAAAACCTTCCCTCAAGATAATAACCTGCTGGTATTGGGAAAGTTAAGCAAATCAGTAAAAACCCCCTTTTCTATAGTGACAAATAATTGCTATAAAAGTCTTATATTTTATTCGTATAAAAAACTTTTTCTTAACAAAACTTCCATGAAGATTATTAAACAAACTACTCAGCAATTAAAGATAAGTGATTCGATTTCCTCTCTATTATTCGACTTATTGTGGGGGGTAACATTCAGCAGCTTACCCCTGGTAATAGGGTGGCTGGCAATGAACAACTCTGGAGTAACTAACCTCAATTGTCAACGTGTCCAGTCAGCCCAAGTAAACTGCCACCTAACAAGTTCAAAGTTGATGGGCTTAACCACCGCAGAAAATCGCGTTTTAAGCGGGGTGAAAGGGACAGTCCTCGAAGCAAAAAGTCGTGAAAACAAGCAAAAAGAAGGTAAGTTTTTTTTAGTCGCAGACCAAGGTAAAGTTCCTGTAAAGATTGAGCAGATTGATGCACGCAAAGTTAATAGTTTAATCGCTAGTCATCAAAAAGGTCTTTTGAAAATAAAACATGACGATCGCCTCTTCTTGGTAGCTTTTATTCCCTTAGCGGCAATTTTTGTGGCTATTAATTTACAGCATCTTCTGACTCTAAAAATTTATTCTTGTAATTTTGATCTTACTTCAAGAAAATTAGTATTTCACGATCGAAACATAATTAGTAAAGACTATCAAGAATATGCTCTAGAAGATATACTCAACATCACATTAACAAGAGAGATAGATTCTAGAGGGGATAACTTATATCAAGCAAAATTAATTTTAGCAACAGGGGATAGCTTACCTTTATCTTCTCCAAGTATTGACCCTATTAATGCTCAAAAAATTGTCGATAAAGTGAGCAGTTTTCTCAAACCCTTAAGGGATATTTAATAAATTCATCCGAGTATTAGTAGCTTGTAAAAAATCTGTTCAGAATGAAAACAAAAGTAATCGGCTTAATAAGTGGTACTTCCGTAGATGGAATTGATGCTGCTTTGGTAGAAATTTCTGGCTTAGATTTAGACCTTGAAGTTAACTTATTAGCTGGAGAAACTTACCCCTATCCAGCTAGTTTAAGAGAACAGATTCTCGCCGTTTGTGCTGGAGAAAAGCTATCTGTAGAAGAGTTAGCGAAATTAGATGACGAAATTGCCACTCAATTTGCCCAAGCAGCCCAAAAGATTCAAGGTAAAAGCAAAACTGCTGATTTAATTGGTTCCCACGGGCAAACTATCTTCCATCGCCCCCCCAACAGAGAACAAGCTACCCTTGGTTACAGCTTACAAATTGGTAGGGGAAGTGTAATTGCCAATTTTACAGGCATCCCCACCGTTAGCAACTTCCGGGTAGCAGACATCGCTGCGGGAGGAGAAGGTGCGCCCCTTGTTTCTAAGGTAGATGCCTGTTTGCTAAGTCATCAAGCCCAGTATAGATGCGTTCAGAACTTAGGAGGCATTGGTAACGTAACTTACCTGCCAGCCCGCCAGGAAGCCAACTGGCTGGAGCAAGTTTGTGGTTGGGATACAGGACCAGGAAATGCTTTACTAGATTTAGCTGTACAAAGGTTAACCAAAGGCGCTCAAAGTTACGATGATAATGGTAACTGGGCTGCAAAGGGGCAACCTTGTCAAGAGTTAGTTAATGATTGGTTACAAGAAGAGTTCTTTTGGCAACCTCCTCCTAAATCTACAGGGAGAGAACTGTTTAGCCCCTCTTACCTGGAAAAATGTTGGCAAGATGCCCAAGCTAAACAGTTACCAGATGAAGACTGGTTAGCCACCTTGACGGAATTAACCGTAGCTTCGGTAGTTCATAGTTACCAGAACTTTCTCCCCAGAATGCCAGACGAAATATTACTTTGCGGAGGAGGTTCTCGCAACAGCTATCTCAAGAATCGCCTAGCCCATAAGCTAAAACCGATCACCGTCACCACAACCGAAGAAGCAGGAATCAGCACAGATTTCAAAGAAGCGATCGCCTTCGCTGTCCTGGCTTACTGGCGCTCTCAAAACTCCTTTCCAGGTAATTTACCCCAAGTTACAGGGGCTAATCAACCGATGTTATTGGGGGAAATCAACCTTCCTCTCTATTCCCAAATGTTATAAGCTCACAAAGAGTAATCTGTCCTCTAATTCAAGTGTAGTTATACTTGAACATACTGAAACTTTTTTTTCTCTCCCTCATTAATCGAAGGATAGTTAAACTTGTTTTCAGGAACGGTGGCACAAAGATCGTCAATAATGGATACAAGCTGTGGGTCACACCTTTTTAATGGAGCCAGGACGGTGGACACTCCAGGGAAATTGGCTGGAGACTGAGGGAATGCCGATTGCGGTCAAAGGTAGAACAATAGTTGCTTGGGGTCAGGATAACTGGTTCACCATGGTAACAAAATTAGTTTTTCCTGATAGCGATCGCGAGGGCATCTCTTTCCAATATCGAGGACGTTTGGATGGAGGATCAAGACAATATACCTATGTACTACAGCAAAGTCTTTTGGGTCGTATTGAAGGGGAAGGCTGGATTTGCCCTGAATCTGTAGTACAGCGTTACTGGGTATTAAACGACAACAAGCGGCGTAGCGGCTTTGAAACTTTTTACCGACTTAACAACAATACTTATCATCTCACCAGTAGTATTTTAGTAGGTCACAGTCTAAGTAGCACGATGGAAGCTACCCTAGAAAGACAGACTTGAAAAGTTCCAAGGTTTACTCGCAACTTCATTATCACCCCTTACCCCTTGCCCTTGTGACATTGCGATCGGAGTTTAATTTATGACGAAAGACACCAATCAAGGTCGCCGACTCTCTAACCGCTATCAACTTGTCGAGATGGTAGGTAAAGGGGCGATGGGTCGAGTTTATCTAGCAGAAGACAATTTGCTTGGTGGTGTGGCTGTTGCGGTTAAATTTCTCTCCCAAGCTTTGCTGAACAAAAAAATGAAGGAACGCTTCTTAAGGGAAGCAAAAATCTCTGCTTTGCTAGCAGAAAAAACTATTCATATTGTTCGTGTTCGAGATTATGGGGTTGATGAAGACGAAATTCCTTTCTATGTTATGGAATTTCTCCAAGGAGACAGCATAAGTGAACTAATTAAGGTTCAGCCTTTTACTCTACCAAGATTCTTAAAATTAGCACGACAAATTTGTTTGGGTTTGCAGCCTGCTCATCAAGGGATTATTTTTGATAAAGAGCAGGTACAAATTATTCATCGAGATATTAAACCTAGCAATGTTTTAGTGGTTCAAGATAGTACTTTAGGAGAGTTAGTTAAGATTCTCGATTTTGGCATCGCGAAGCTGATCCAATCTGGTGGGGCCCAAACCCAATCTTTTATGGGTACTCTAGCTTATTGTTCCCCCGAACAAATGGAAGGTAAAGAACTAGATAATCGTTCCGATATTTATAGTTTGGGGATAATGATGTACGAAATGCTAACGGGGGATATGCCCATCACCCCAGAAACCCATAGTTTCGGCGGTTGGTACAAAGCCCATCATCACAATACCCCAAAACCCTTTAAGACCAATGTAAAAATTCCTTCAGCCCTAGGAGAATTAATTCTTAGTTGTTTAGCTAAAGACCCCAGAAAGCGTCCTCAAACCGTAGGAGATATTTTACAGTCCCTAGAACCTTTAGAAAAACGCTTCAGTAATAATCTTAAACTTGGTCAGCGCATTGATGCGACCTTATCTGGGGTCAAAATTGAGACTCCCCTCTCACCAGAAGATATCTGTTTGCGTACAAATTGGCCAGAAGACAAACCTAATAAAAAAATAGTTTTCCCCCGTCTTATTCGCACAGAGTCTGAAGTCTTGGTTACTCTTTGGGTAATGTTAGAGCAGCAGGATATTAATAATCGCCTCTTTAGTACTCGCTACAATCAATTTCTCTGTTTAATGGCTCCTCATCCCATGTTGCTATGGATTAGCGTCCTTTACAACCATAACTATGGTCCCCGTTGGTTGCGCTGCTATCTTGATCTTAAAACAGCTAATGGTCAGAAAATAGCTCGTTTGTTGGGTAAAGCAGGTCACTATCGCATTCTCTTTTTCGCCTTAGAAGACTATCAACATTGTAAGAGGGTGATGAAATTCACCATTGACCCCAACCAATGCCAAAGGTTAATTGATTGGGCTAATGCCAGTCATACCGTAAGATCCGCAGCACAACCTAATATTAGTAGACAGGCTTTGCAAAAAGAGTTTGAGAGATTTAAACCAAAGATACAGCTTAAGCTAGAATCTATTCAAACTAATCCTAATCTTTGAGGTAATGGCTAATTGCTAGTTGCTAGTTGCTAGTTGCTCAGTGATAAATGTTTAATAATAAATGATAAATGAAATGGTATGACTGTTGATAAAGTACGCAAAGTTCGTAAATATCGTACCAAAAGACTTGTTGGCGCTAAACGGCGTAGAGTACCAGCTTGGGCAGTAAAGTGGGGAGTTGCTATGACCCTATTAACAACCGTAGGTATTATGGTTGGGGGGGCTTGGTTAAGTTTGATGCTGATTATTAATCCTGATTCTGTAGTTTGGCTAAATCGCTACTTACCAGAATGGACACGCATTCCCCTTGACGTTTCTAACCCTCCCCAAACCCTAGCAGAAATTAGGCTAGAAGCTAGGGAAGCAGAATTACGCTTAGGAGAGGCTTTTAAGTTAGATTCAGAAGTACTTTTTCCTTTATGGCGTAAGCAAATTAATTGCCAGACTAATTGTGAGAAAATTGTTGAATTGAGGGTTTATCAACCTATACAAGGAACGAAGCAAGAAGAACAACAATATCGCTTAGTTAGGGCATTAGATGTACCGAAAGTAGAAGAAATTGTGGCGATCGCACCTTTGAGGGAACTAGAAAAAGAAGGTTTTGCCACAACTCGTTCCTTGCCTTTCCACAAGCTTAGTGAGTTACCGGATTCTCCTCCTTCAGGGGTTTGGCTTAACCTGAGTGGAGAATTTGTCAGGACTGATACGAAGCTCCTTTATGGTTATATTTTTCACTATAACCCCAACTCCATGCACCTTAGCCCCCTGATGGAGTGGTCAACTACTACGGGCAAAATTCCCCAATGGCAAGAAGTGACAGGGGGAAGGGAAAGTACCCAGGAATTGCTAATTGATCAAAGCGTTGGTTTAGAACCAAAGTTTAAAGTCTTTCACCTTAAACCCCGAAACTTTGCCCCCGATCCCATCAGTTTAGAAGAAATTTCTTTGCGGGAACCAGCTATTGATCAACCAGCATTGAAAAAAGAATATCAGCAGGTTTTTGCCTTAAGTAGCGATGGTTTATGGTCACCTGCTTTAAAAAGGTTCCAAACTTTAAAAGATAAAGCCACCCCAGAAGAATGGAATCCCCAAGCCCAAGAACAATTGGATGTGATTGCTTTACACGCCAAAATCACTAAAGAACAGTGCGAAAAACCTTGGGCTAGTCCTAGCCAACAAATTTTAGCTTGCTTAATTGATGGCCGTTTAAAAGATTCTTTGGATTTGTTTCAAGTTTCCCTGAATGAAACCACTGCCCCAGAAATTACTACTCTCCTCAAAACTGATTCAGGAAGACTCTGGAAGCGGGTACAAGCAGCCTTAGAGGTCAATCCTCAAGATTTTGAAGCGAAGGCTTGGGGGGCGCTAATTTTGGCTAGTCAACAGGATAGAAAAAGGGCAATTTCTTGGCTAGAAGAGTTACCCCAAAATCAGCCAGAAACCTTAGCAAAAATTAAAATTATCCTTGACCAATTAGATAATGTTGCTATCACTGTTGAGAATACCCCTATGGTTAGCTTAACAGCTAGCAGAATTATTGGTTTGGCTCAAAGGTTAGAAAGTATTAACTCCCAAGCATGGCTGCCCTACCCTGATCCAGTACTTCTGCCTTTAGAAGGACAACAAACTTGGTATCAAATTCAAGTTTCTACCTTTAACAATGGTAGCGGTTGGCAAAAACCACCTTTCCCCAATCTGCAACCACCCCAAGGCAACTCAGGAAAGGAGTTGGCCAAGCAATTGGGTTTGGAGATAGATTCTCGTATTGAGATTGCTGCTTGGACTCAAGGAGGTCAAAGACAGTCTATCTTAGGAGCAATTAAAGCAGTGCAGTTTCAAGGAGGAGTGCTTAAATTGCTGGCGGTGGGAGACAATCTTGCTAACCTCAACCCAGGAACCATCAGTCCTAACCGTCGTCCCTTTGCCCATAGCGTCTCTGCTTTAAACTGGTTAGAACCTGGTTCTGTTAGTCTAGCGGATCTTAATCAAATGCAACCAGATTGGGTCGCTAAGCTGCTCCCTGCTATTTGGCGAGATTTGCAAGCTGGTGGTAAAGTTGCCTCTGGAGAAGTCCCCAAGGTGGCAGAGTTGCTATCCCAAATTGGTCATTGGTCTATTCGCCCCGTAGATTTGACCGGAAACGACCAACCAGAAGCCATTTTAACCTTATACGAAGAAACTTCAGGAAATCTCGATAACTTACCAGGTTCAGGAGACACAGCTAAAAAGCCCCGTACCATGATTGTTTCAGACGCAGGGACGGTTATTTATAGCGAGTTTACTAAAAATCAAGGTAATTCTTGGCAGGCGATCGCTGATTTAGGAGAAAAAGGAAGTTCAGGGTTACTCGTTGATAGTGGTAAGGATTATTTACTCAAACGTTGGTCTGCAAAAACTCAAGGGTTTGAGTAGAATTGAGACCCCGGAAAATATAATTAAGGAAAATAAGATTGGCAACTAAACCACAAAATAAAAAAGTTATTGATTCTGATACAAAGTTCGCTTTATTAGTTTTTGGTATTCCCATTGCTGGTCTGATTTACTGTGGCTTAGGTATCACAGCGATGGTTTCTTTTCCTTTCCTGAGACAACACGCTCTAATTTCCGGCGGATTCTTTCTTTTTACTCCCTTTAGTATTGCTGCTTCAATTTGGATTAGGGCTTCGGCGAAAGCTTATAGAAAGACGGGGTGACATCTAAAGATATTAATGTCCTAGTAGTCTGTCAATTGCCAATTGACGGGTAAGGGGGAAGGGGGAAAGGGTAAGGGTAGTACACTTGATAGTTCGGCTATACCCAAATTCAATCTGGACAAACCACTAGTCGTTAGGATTGAAACTCTGGAAAATGGGGAAATCATTTAAAATGATGGCATTTCCACAGTTAGTAAAAAGTTGAGGCTCAATATGGACCCTATCACTACAGCAATTGTCGCTGCCCTAGCTGCTTTGAGTAAAGATGCGATTAAAGACGGTTACAATGCTCTTAAATCTACTTTGAAGAAAAAGTTTGGCTCAGAAAGTGATCTAGTTGATGCTGTTGAAAAATGGAAAAGAAGCCGGATTCCGAGGGTCGTAAGGCGATGGTACAGGAAGAAGTTGAAACAGCTAAGGCTAATGATGATACTGAAATTGTACGATTAGCTCAGGAATTGCTAGAGCAAATTAAAGAACAACCAGGCGGGCAACAAATCATCACCCAAAATATCAGTAACGTTAAATATGCTGCTACCTCTGGTTCCGGTAGTGCTAACATTAGCAACATTACTGAGCAGAGTAAATCTGAGGACGACTGAGATTAGTTTAATTGCCAAAGTAGCTGATATGTCTGAGCAAGAGGAGATTAAGCAAAGGGTCACAGAGGCTGAGTATGCTGCCACCTCAGCTACTGGTGATGCCAATATCACCATTACTAATCGGTGGTAATTATCAGTAGATTATTTTTGACGGCTAAGGAACGACAGAAACAAGCTGAGCTGAGTGAAGCTGACTCTCTGGCTCGCTATTCACTGTCTTTGCTGAATGAAGAGAAGAATTTGGATACTTTCGTTGAAGTAATCAGGGCAGGAAAAATCCTGCAAAAATAGAAGAAGCAAGATCCGGAGGTGGTGAGCGCTCTAGCAGCACATATCTACCAACTTAGGGAACTCAACCGTTTAGAAGGACATAATGACTTAGTTTAGTCTTGATAGCAAGCTACTCGTTTTCGGAAGTGGTGAAACCAAACGACTATGGATATAGGCCAGCGTAAGTTTCAGCCCAGATGGTGAAACCTTGGACACGCTACTGGTAGTGTGAGATGATACTATCAAACTCTGGAATGTCGAGACAGGAGAAGAAATTCGCACTCTCAAAGGACATACTAGCTGGGTCTGGAGCATAAGTTTCAGTCCAGATGGTCAGATATTGGCTACTGGTAGTCATGACAAGACTATCAAACTCTGGAATGTTGAGACGGGAGAGGAAATTCGCACTCTTGAAGGACATGATGCTTGGGTTTACAGTGTAAGTTTTAGTCCAGAGAGTGAAGCCTTGGCTACGGGTAGTAAAGACAATACCATCAAACTCTGGAATGTTGAGACGGGGGAAGAAATTCGTACTCTTAAAGGCCATGATGACTCAGTCTGGAGCATAAGTTTCAGCCAAGATGGTCAGACTTTGGCTACAGGAAGTCTTGACAATACCATCAAACTATGGGGAGGGAAAATAGGCTGGAGCTTGGATGAGATAATGGAGCGAAGTTGTGATCGCATCCGCAATTACTTAAAGTACAATCCCAACGTCAAAGAAGAAGATAAACGCTTGTGTGATGGTATTGGTAAAATTTGAAAAAATACCTTAACTCTCGATTAACGAAGAGGTAAATGATGAATGCAAAACTTATGGTTCAGCCGTCATTTTTTATTAATGCTGGCATTCAAATGAAATTAGTCAGAGGGCTTTATCTTTTTAAGTTCAGTGATGGCTTACAAGAGCGATTGGAAACTCTCAACGAGAAGAAAAGAGAACTAAGTTTGATACCCAGTGAAGAAGTAGAACTTACTGGAATTCTTGAGTTTAGATCGAATTTGCAGCCTTGTCAAGCCAAAATGTATTTATGAGTAGAGATAAGAATGACTACTGGGGCAAAGATTCAGTGGAGGTGGAGAATGACAAATATCGCTTGAGTAATTCACTAATAGAAGACAGGCACAGAAGTTTATACCCAGTGAAAAAGTAGAAGCTGCTGGATCAGATTGAATTTTCACCTTACTCAATGCCAAAATTATTGCTGAGTCAAGATAAGAATGGCTATTGGGAGAAAGATTCGACAGCAGGTTCGAGAAAGGGCTGAATATCTCTGTGAGTATTGTCACTCATCAGAAGAGGCCAGTGCTGCAAAATTTGAGATTGATCATATTCAACCACGTTCTAAAGCTCCACTGCTTGCCAATAACTTACCCTCATAACTTCTCCTCCGGCAGCCACTGCACCAAAATAATTTTCTCCCAACTGAATATCTTCTAGAAACCAACCAGGAATATTAATTAAGTTTGCTGGCTCTTCTGGTAGCAAAGAAACTTCTACTCGTTCTAAGCCTCCTCCTAAGCCTTCTCCTGTAGCTTTTAAATAAGCTTCTTTGCGAGTCCAAGCGCGAAAAAAAGCTTGTTTTTTTTCTCTGGGCGGTAAGCGATTTATAACATCCTGTTCCCTTGGGGAAAAGAAGCGTTGGGCAATTTGCTCTACAGGTTTAGTTTGATTAAATCCTTCTACATCAACTCCTACTGGAAAGTTCTTGGTTACCGCATAAAGAGCTAAATTTTGAGAATGAGAGAGATTAAAATGTATTTGCTCTCCTTTTAAATAAGGCTTACCACGCTTTCGATAGCTAAACTGTAACTGGCTAGGTTCAACTTCTAAATAAGCACCAAGGATTTTTCTTAACATTCCTCGACAAGCAATGAAGCAAAGACGATCTTTTTGAAAATAGAAACGTTCTGCCCGATGTTGTTCTTCTGGGCAAAGCAATTGAGCTAGTTCTTGTATTTTAAACGAAGGCTGAGTTAATGAGAAGCGCCAAATATCAAGAGTGCCGTCAGATAAGACTAGTTTCTCAGGAACAGGTTGCCAGTCAAGCATTTCGTCTCACTACAATTGGTAGTTAGCTATTAGCCACTAGCAACTAGCCACTAGCCATTAGCCCACTAAATCAAAAAATATCTTGTCTCTACGGTTCTACATTAGTTAACTTAGGGGAGATTAGGGAAAAATAAATTAGAACTTGTTAAAAGTTAAGGGAGTTTGTTTTTTTGATGAAGATTAAATAAAGTGCAGCCAAGCAACAAAAGCCTGTGACACAATTATGGAGGAATATGTAGAGGTAGGTTCTAGTAAATCTATATTGTTATCTAAAATAATATAAATCACCCCTCCCCTACTTAAGGATACGAAGCCTCCTATAGCCAATCCACCGAAATTGACCTTTAATTCTTGGAGTCATGAAGATGACGCAAAGCCCTACAAATTCAACAGTTAGGGAAGACCAACCGGCTACACTAGTAGAATTGTTACGTACTAGAGCAGCTCAACAAAGCGACCAGCTTGCTTATACATTTTTGATAGATGGTAAAAGAGAGGGGGCTTGCGTAACCTATTCCCAACTCGATGCCCAAGCTAGGGCGATCGCCGCTTATTTGCAAAAGAATCAAGTTAAAGGAGAACGGGCCCTTCTTCTTTATCCCCAAGGTGTTGAGGTGATAGCAGCCTTCTGCGCCTGTCTCTATGCTGGGGTGATTGCTATCCCTGTCCCTCCCCCAGAATCTGGGCGGATGAAGCGGACTTTACCGAGATTGAGGTCAATTGTCAAAGATGCCCGCGCTTCTCTTGTTTTGACTACGGGCAGAATTTTGGAAACCATTGTTGATGTCCAGGAGGAGTTTCCTGAATTTGAGACAATGGAATGGATCGATACAGAAAAAATTGATCACCAACTAGGGGAAAAATGGCAAGATCCTCAAATAGATCAAGAGGCGATCGCCTATCTTCAATATACTTCCGGTTCTACTTCCACTCCTAAAGGGGTAATGCTCACCCACGGTAATTTGGTATTCCACTGCGGCAACCTACAAAAAGCCTGCGGTTATAACGATAGTAGCGTTACTGTGACTTGGATGCCCTATTTCCATGATTATGGTTTAGTTGAAGGGTTGATGGTTCCTTTATTTAATGGAACTCCTTGTTACATCATGTCCCCCTTCGCCTTTGTTAAGCGTCCTTTACGGTGGTTACAAAGTATTAGTAAGTATCAAGCTACCCATAGCCAAGCCCCTAACTTCGCCTATGACCTTTCGGTACGCAAAATCAAACCCAAGCAATTAGAAACTTTGGATTTGAGTTGTTGGGAAGCGGCTGGAAATGCGGCGGAACCCATTAACCCCAAGGTGATGGAGAAGTTTTATGAAACCTTCGCCTCAACTGGTTTTCGTTGGAATGCCTTTGCCCCAGCCTATGGTTTAGCTGAAGCAACTTTGTTAGTTTCTACTAAGCCCAAATTAACTGAACCAGTAATTGGTTACTTTGATTCTCAAGCTTTGGAACGGGATAAAATTGTGACCGTTAGTCAGGATGGAGAAGGGGTAAGAACTATTGCTAGTTGTGGCCAGTTAGTGTGCGAAACTCAAGTAGCTATTGTTAATCCTGATAGCAAAAAGCGTTGCGACCCTGATGAGGTGGGAGAAATATGGGTTTCTGACAAGAGTGTTACCCAAGGTTATTGGGAACGCCCTGAAGCCACAGCAGAGAATTTTAATGCCTACATTGCTGATAGCCAAGAAGGGCCGTTTTTGAGGACGGGGGATTTAGGTTTTTTGCAAGAAGGGGAACTTTATATTAACGGTCGGATTAAAGATTTGATTATTATCCACGGCACAAATCATTATCCCCAGGATATTGAGTGGACGGTACAACAACTACATCCCGAACTTCGCCCTGATTATGGTGTAGCTTTTTCCATTTTAGTGAGGGGAGAAGAAAAGTTAGTGGTTGTTCAAGAAATAGAACGTCGTGCCAAGGATATCGACCCTGAAGCCATGTTACCGGAAATTAAGCAAGCGATCGCCGAGGAACATGAATTGCAAGTTCATGCTTTGGTGTTAGCAAAACCAGGCAACATTCTTAAAACCTCTAGCGGCAAGATTCAACGCCGCGCCTGCAAAGCGAGTTTCTTAGCCGGGGAACTGGGGGTGGTTGCTGATTGGAGTGAAAATCCGCAAATTACCGCAAAATTTCGTGACTTGGAAGGAGAAGTAGAATCTTTAGCAGCTAGTATAAAAACCAACAAATAATACCAAGACAAAATTAACAAAAAAATGTCTCAAACCCTACTCCCTACTCCCTACTCCCTACTCCCTGCCCTAACCAATCAACTCTGCAAACAAACACAAACTTAAAATATGCATCCCTTAAAACGATATTGGGTCGCAGAAACCTTAGAAAAAGACTTAGGCGCACCCACAAACCCCAACAGTAAAGTCTCTTGGCAACGTACCGCCGAGTTAGATGAAAAAGAAGAGTTCCCCCAGGCAGAAGTTGACTGGCTTTACAACTGGAAACTGCAACATTACTACATTCCCAGTGAATACGGTGGCGAATTTACTAACTTTGAAGAATTTGTTGCTTTTGTGAGAGTGCTTTCTCGCCGGGATCAAAATGTAGCGATCGCCTTTACTACTATGTTTTGGTCTTATTTATGTTGGATGGCAGGAACCCCAGAACAGAAAAAGAAATTGGCTAGTCTCATGAAAGATGAGAACGAAACCATGTGTCTGGCTTATTCGGAAAAAGAACATGGTAGCGACTTGGTAGGGGGAGAAACCACAGCCACAAAAGTTCCTGGAGGTTACTTACTTAACGGGGAAAAATGGCCTATTAACCGCGCCACCCGTTCCGGTACAACTTTTGTGATTGCCCAAACCGACCCAGAAGGGGGAAGCAGAAGCCTTTCTTTATTTATGGTGGATAAGCGGGAATTAGACAAGTCTCAATATTACAACCTGCCCAAAATCCCTTGTCATGGCATCAAGGCTGCGGATATGAGTGGTATTGGTTTCACAGATTGTTTTATCCCGGAAAGTACCCTGTTAGGGGAAGAAGGGCAGGGTTTAGAATTGGGGCTGAAAGGTTTCCAAATTACTCGTACCCTCTGTGCTGCTTTTTCTCAAGGGGCGGCTGATACCACAGTTCGTACTACCTTGAAACTTGCTTTAAATAGAATTGTTTACGGCAAAACGGTTTTTGACTTACCTTTGCCTCGCCGCATTTTAGTAAACGCTTTCTTAGATATATTAATCTGCGATTGCGAAGTAATTGCCTCAGCTAGGGGATTTAGCGTCGTCCCTCAACAATTTAGTGTTTGGGCTTCGGTGGTTAAATATTTCGTTCCCATCACCTTGGAAAATATGATCAACGGCCTCTCTTCGGTATTAGGGGCGCGTTTCTATTTCCGGGATGAACATGACTCTGGGGTTTTCCAAAAAATGCTCCGGGATAACTCTATTATTAGCATCTTTGATGGTAGTGGACTGGTTAACCTCCACGCCTTGATTTTGCAATTCCGTCAAGTTGCGAAACAGCGCAGTCGGCTTAATGAGAAGAAGAAAAAGGCCTTAGCATCCCGTCTGGAAACAATCTTTACCCTCAACCAAGAAGTTCCCCCCTTTGACGGTAGCAAGCTAGAAATTTTTGGCCGTGGTGCAGATGACCCCATGCAAGGTTTAGAATTATCCCTGGCTAAGTTAGAGAAGTGGCAAAATAATCCTGATGTTGACCAACAGGTACTTAAATATCTTTTGCAATTAACTAGCAAAGTAGGAGCAGAAGTTAATGATATGCACGAAACTTTTGCTAACTCAAGCTTTGAGTTTGGTCATGACCAAACTCCAGAGTCTTTTGAATTAGCGAAAAAGTACTGTGCTTTGCACGCTGCTAGTTGCTGCATCCATATGTGGGTTTATAACCGCACCAACTTAGAAGTATTCTTTGCCCAAGGAGAATGGTTGGTTTTGGCTTTAAATAAGCTACTCAAGCCCTATCATCCTAACGAAGAGTTGATTTTACCAGATTATGCGGAAAACCTTGCCCAAGAACTGGTTAAGCTTTATAACCAAGACAAGCTCTTTTCCATTGTTCCTTTCCAATTAGCACAAACCCAATCCCAGGAGAATAAAAAAGATGCAAGTTCAGAATTACAACTCCAAGCCTAGCGAACAAGCTACTGAGGAAAATTCCCCTACCCAGGCTATTCAAAGCTGGTTAGTGGCGCAATTAGCTGAGGAATTATCCTTAGATCCCAAATCGATTGAAGTTAGCGAACCTTTAACCCGTTATGGCTTAGATTCTATTGATGCTGTAACTTTGGTGGGTGATTTAGAAGATTGGTTAGATTTAGAGTTACCCTCAACCCTATTTTGGGATCACCCTACCATTGAAAAATCTGCCCAATTTCTCGTTTCTGAGTTTGATGTGGCAGAAGCGTTGGAATAGGTAATGGGTAATGGGGAATTAAGTAATAAGTAATAAGTAATAAGTAATAAGTTTAAGAAGTTACTGTTCCCTGTTCCCTGTTCCCTGTTCCCTGTAGCCTCTAACCACTAGCAATTAGCAACTAGCCATTAGCAATTAGCATCAAAATAAATTGAACTTTTCAGACTTTTCATTTTGGTGGGTGCTGCTACTCTACAGCATTCCGTTTTTAATCATTCGCACCCTTTGCAAGTCCATTAACCGTTGGTCACCAGAATTTGACCGTATTGGTTTGATGGTCTTGTCTTTGACGTTGTTTTTAAATGCTTCTTTTAAAAGCTTTATCGTCTTCCTGTTTGAGATTATTTTTAATTACTTAATGGTGCGGTTAATGCTGCGCCAAAAAGGAAATTCAGCTAAAATATTTGCCACTTTGGTGATTGTTTTTGATATTGCTATTTTGGCTTATTTTAAATATCTAACTTTTTTTGTTGAGGATGTTGTTGGTTTAGCTATACCTGGGGGCCTCTCAGAGAATTGGCAAGCAGGCTTTCCTTTACCGGTATTTGACCAAATTCCCCCCGGAGTTTCTTTCTACACCTTCCAAATGGTGTCTTTTGTGGTGGAATCCCTGAAGCAAACGAAAAGGAAACGTAAGCCCAAACCGATTGCTTTTATTGATTACGTTAACTTTGTGGCTTTCTTCCCGCAAATTGTGGCAGGGCCTATTGAACGGCGTTCGGATTTATTTCCTCAGCTACAAAAGTTTGAGTTTCAATTTAATGCAGATAATATTGAAGCGGGGCTGCGTTGGTTTTCTTTAGGGCTATTTATGAAAATGGTTCTAGCAGATAATCTTTTCCCTTTTATTGATGTCGAACAAGCAACTAATCCTTGGTTAGTTTGGTTATATGCTTTCTTATTTACCCTAAGAATTTACTTTGATTTCGCTGGTTATAGTTTCATGGCTTTGGGTATTGCTAGGACTATGGGGGTGAAACTAACTATTAACTTTCTTTCTCCCTATACTTCTACCAGTATTCAAGAATTTTGGCGAAGGTGGCATATAACCTTAAGTACTTGGTTTCGGGATTATGTTTTTATTCCTTTGATGGGAACGAATAAAAAGTGGGCGACATCTTATCTTTTTATCACCTTCACCCTATCGGGTTTTTGGCACGGGGCAGCTTGGAACTTTATTATTTGGGGCGCTTATCATGGGGCTTTGTTGCTTTTATTACGCTATGCTGGGCGACCTTTCCAACGCATGATGGGAAACAAATCTGGTGGGGGTTCCCGCTTTTTCTCTTGGGCTTTAACTTTTGGGTCGATAATTTTGGGTTGTTTATTCTTTATGGACACGAATATCAGCCGCTTAGTTACCAAGTTACAAACTATCATTAACCCCACAGCTTATTCCTTGGGTAACTTAACTGGGGCTTTTAGTGACTTTACCGTCAATGAAATAGCAGCCTTGACTTTAACCTTGGGGTTAAGTTTAGGTTGGCTACTAATTGAACATATTGAAGTGTGGCAAAAACGCCCCGAATATGAATTATTACGAAATCCTTGGGTATCCCCTTTGCTGTTAGGTTTAACTTTATTGTTAGCAGCTAATCAACCTTCTGAATTTATTTACTTTGAGTTCTAATGTCGAAACCTTTAAACCTACTTAAATGGGTTACTGCGGCTGGTTTAGCTTGGGGTCTTGGTTGCGTTTACAACGTTTACTACGGCGGTGAGTTGAGTTGGTTACGGATTATGTATCAAGAGAAAGTTGCCCTAGCCGAAAAGGTAGAAGCCCCACGCAGATTAATTATTACTGGGGGTTCAGGGGCGCATTATACCATTAATTCTGAGTTGTTAGAAAAAGAGTTAGGTATACCTGTAATCAACCTGGGTATAGATGGGCCGGTAGGGTTAGATGTGATTCTACCCAGTGTTCTTAAGCAAGTGCAACCAGGAGATATTGTCCTGTTAATTCCAGAATATTTAGTTCTTCTGGATGAAGACGGTTTGGCTGAACGTTCCGGGCCTTTTGTTTTAGCTACAGGGCAAGTGGGTTTGGGAGATATTCCCCCGAAACAATTAGTCCAAGATGTTTGGATGCTAGGGATTCCTAGCTTAAGAGCCTTGACAAAATCCACAAAATTACAATATCCAAAGCGATTCGGATCTCTTTGCTGATACCCATTACCATCTCAAACTAAATTCTATGAAAATACGATCGCGCCAAATTGCTGAAGAGATTGAACCAATTTTGGAAGAATTAGGGAACAGGGAATAGTCAACAGTCAATAGTAAGTTCTTAAACTTATTACTTATTACTTATTACTTATTACTTCTTCCCTAAACCAGATGTTAGATACTAACAGAATTACAAACTCAACAAGTCCTACTAAAATCTGCATCCTGGGGGGTGGTTTTGGTGGTCTTTATACGGCTTTATATTTACAGTCTTTTAAAGGGATTAATTCTTCTCAATATCAAGTTACATTAGTTGATCAAAATGATCATCTCCTCTTTACTCCCCTACTTTATGAAGTGATTACTGATGAGTTACAAACTTGGGAAATTGCCCCTGCTTATAAAAAGCTGTTGAGTCATACCAAGGTAAGAATTATTCAGGATCGGGTTGTTGATTTAGATTTAAAAACCCATTTAGTAAAATTGTTGCAAGGACAACTTACCTATGATTATTTAGTCCTGGCTTTAGGGAATAAGAATCGTTTTGCAGGAGTTGTGGGGGCGAAAGAACATAGTTTAACTTTCCGTAGTTTAAAAGATACTTTACTGCTGAAAGAAAAGCTTGTGGAGTTATCAAAATCAGCACAAGAAACTATTCGAGTTGCGATTATTGGTGGTGGACCCAGTGGAGTGGAATTAGGGACAAAAATTGCTGACTTTTTGGGTAGAAGGGCGGATATACGCTTAATAGAAAGGGGAACTCAAATTCTTAAAGCTTATACTCCAGCGACGCAACGTAGTGGTAAGGAAGCTTTGGAGAAACGGGGAGTAAGAATTAGTTTTGAAACTAGTGTTGAGAAGGTTGAACCGAATCAAGTTACTTTGATTCAGAAGGAAGAAACTTTTACGATTCCGGTAGATTTGGTGTTATGGAGTACTGGTACAAAAACTCAGGAATTGATTGCTAATTTAAGTTGTCAACATAACGAAAGAGGACAAGTTATTACTTTACCAACCCTACAAATTCCTGAATATCCAGAAGTTCTTGCTTTAGGGGACTTAGCAGAAGTTAAAAACCCTAATGGTAAATTAGTGCCAGCAACGGCACAAGCCGCCTATCAACAAGCAAGTCAAGCAGCGAAAAATTTGAAGGCTAGCTTTAAAAATAAACCTTTAAAACGCTTCCGTTATTTGCATTTAGGAGAAATGATTACTTTAGGAATTAATGATGCTGCCGTATCAAGTTTTGGTATTAATTTAAAAGGTTCTCTTGCTGCTTTGGTAAGAAGAATTGTTTATCTTCAACGTCTACCTACTTTTTCGCATCGTTGGGAAGTCCTTAAGGGCTGGTTGGGATTAAGTAATAAGTAATAAGTAATAAGTAATAAGTAATGGGAACAATAATTGATATTAACAACTAGCAATTAGCAATTAGCAAAAACTATGAAAGAAAAACCTCAAAATATTTGGGCATCTAAATTTTCGCAAGTGTTTGGTTTCGATTTGCGATCGCTGGCTGCTTTTCGTGTTGGTTTGGCATTAGTTATTTTAGGAGATTTGTTTACTCGTTTAGGAGATTTAACGGCCCATTATACAGATTTAGGAGTTTTACCTCGTTCTGCTTTAGAAGATGGCATTCTTAAGCCCTGGTACTGGTCGATTCATCTAATT
Source organism: uncultured cyanobacterium (assembly GCA_963793425.1). Lineage (GTDB taxonomy): Bacteria > Cyanobacteriota > Cyanobacteriia > Cyanobacteriales > CAWCAG01 > CAWCAG01. Next base: position 416,389 of record CAWCAG010000009.1, read on the forward strand.
AGCGGTCAACCTATAGTCCAGTTTCTCATTTTTTTGACGGCAATTTTTGTTACTTTATGCTTATTAGTTGGTTATCGAACTCGATTGGCTACAATTGCTTGTTGGGCTTTGATAGTTTCGATGCACAATCGTAACTTAGCTTTAATTTTTGCTGCGGATGATGTGTTGCGAGCGATTCTCTTTTGGGCAATGTTCTTGCCTTTAGGGGCAGCATATTCATTAGATAGTGCTTTCAATAATTCCCCAAAAACTTTACCTAAGCGAGTAGTTTCTGGGGCAACTATTGCTTTACTAGCACAGCAGTGTTTTATTTATATTTTCTCGGCTGCTTTTAAAACCCAGAGTCCAACTTGGTTTCCTGATTATACAGCAGTTTATTACGCTTTAAGTTTTGACCAATATGTTACTCATATAGGACGTTTCTTACTCAACTTTCCTCTCCTCCTAAGCATCTCCACAGCCATTACTTTAGTTTTAGAGTGGATTGGCCCTTTATTTTTATTAGTACCAAATAACCTAGTTCGTTTATTAACTGTACTTACTTTTATTGGCTTACACGCTGGCTTTGGTTTCACCTTAAATATTGGTATTTTTCCCTTCTTAAGTATTGCTACTTGGTTAGCTTTTTTACCTTCTTCTTTCTGGGACAAGTTGGAGAGGAAGTTAGCAACTCAAGAAAGAAAAGGTTTACGGATTTATTACGATGCTGATTGCGGTTTTTGTAAGAAAGTAGTTTATATTCTGCGTACCCTCCTTATCTTACCGGGAACTCCTCTTTTAATCGCTCAAGATGAGCAATCTATTTATGAAGATATGCAGAGAATTAACTCTTGGGTTGTGGTTGATGCTAAAGGAGATCGCTATTACAAATTTGGTGCGATCGCCTATGTCGTTAGTCTTTCTCCTGTTTTCTTCCCTTTAGCAAAAGTATTACGCTGGCAACCAATTATGAAGTTGGGAAATAGGTTCTATGAAACCATTGCTAATAATCGTAAAAAAGCGGGATTATTCACCAAACCATTTCAGTTTCGCCCTCTCAAAGTTCGTCCCTCTTTACTCCTGAATGTTGTTACTTCTCTACTCTTACTTTTAACCTTTATTTGGAATCTACGCAGCTTTACCCAGCATTTTGCTTTCATAGATAATCAAAGTAAGCCTTTTACTAGTTTACGAAGAGTGACTACCAGTAGAAGCCTACAAAGAGTAGACCCTTTAAGTCGTATTACCAGATTAGATCAATCTTGGAATATTTTTGCTCCTAGCCCTCCTAAAGATGATGGTTGGCACGTTATGCCAGGGAAACTTAAAAATGGGGAAGAGGTAGATATTTTTCAAGACGGCGACTCTGTAAGCTGGCAAAAACCTACCTTAAATAAGCGCAATTCCCTTTATAAAAATATGCAATGGCGAACTTATTTTATTAACCTCAATCGCAACATCGGCAAGAAGCTTTATCCTTACTATGGTAAGTATGTGTGTCAAGATTGGAATAAGCAACATATAGGGGAGGAAGAATTAGATAGCTTTGAGGTTTATTTCGTGGCAGAAGAAACAGCCGAACCAGGAAAAAAACAGAATCTAGAACGTAAAAAAGTCGGTGAATATTCTTGTTCGCAGCAAGATAAGGAAGTAAAGAGAGAAGGGCAAGAATCAGAGTAAGGAATCAATATTTTGGTAAGAAAAAATTACCCATTACCCATTACCTAATCATTCATGCTTTTTAATTCCTACATTTTTATTTTCATTTTCCTCCCCATTACCTTAATTGGTTTTTTCAGCTTAACCAGGTTTAAATTAACTAAATTAGCCACAATTTGGTTAACTGTTAGTTCCTTTGTTTTCTATGGTTACTGGAACCCACTTTACCTACCCTTACTAATTCTTTCTGTTGTCTTTAACCATCAAATGGGGGCGCAAATTGGCAAGCTGATTGCCCAAAGTAATCAGAAACAGGGCAAAATACTCCTTTGGATAGGAATTATTATTAACCTATTGAGTATTGGTTACTATAAATACGCCAACTTCTTTTTCACTTCCCTTAACGATACTTTCGGTAGTAACTTTGCCATTTATAAAGTCATTTTACCTTTAGGTATCTCCTTCTATACCTTCACTCAAATTGCCTATCTTGTTGATGCCTATCGAGGGGAAACAGAGAAATTAAACTACGACCTCTTAACCTATAGTTTATTCGTCTCCTTCTTCCCGCAACTAATCGCCGGACCAATTCTGCGTCACGATGAACTTATCCCTCAATTTCGTCAATTAAAAAACTTTGTTTTTTCCCACAAAAACTTTGCTTTAGGTTTAGTTCTATTTAGCTTAGGATTATGTAAAAAAGTTCTCATTGCCGATAGCGTTTCCCCTTGGGTAGCTGATATTTTTGCTAATGCTGCTGAAGTCAACTTTATAGAAGCTTGGGTAGGGGCATTGAGTTATACTCTACAACTTTATTTTGATTTTTCTGGCTACTCTGATATGGCTATTGGTTTGGGTTTAATGTTTAATATCAACCTGCCAATTAACTTCAATTCCCCTTACAAAGCAACTTCCATTAGCGATTTTTGGCGACGCTGGCATATCACCTTATCCAACTTCTTAAGAGACTATCTATACATCCCTTTAGGAGGAAGTCGCAAAGGAGAAATACGCCGTTACTCTAATTTAATAACCACCATGTTATTAGGAGGATTATGGCACGGTGCAGGCTGGACTTATATTATTTGGGGAGGCATTCATGGGCTTTATTTATCTATTAACCACGCTTGGCGTAAATATGCTTTTCCTTTACCCAAAATAATTGCTTGGTTAATTACTTTTATGGGTGTAGTGTTCAGTTGGGTACTATTCCGCGCCTTAACTTTAAAAGATGGCATAGAAATCTTAAAAGCAATGGTTGGTTTCAAAGGTATAGTTGTTCCCGGAGAAGCAGCAGGCAAATTAGGTTTTATAAGTAACTTTGGTATTCAACTCCAATCATGGAATAATATTACATATTTGCCAGAAACTAACGGTAGTAAAATCATCACCTTAGCAGTTCTTTTCGGACTTATACTAGCAGTAACTTTGTTACCAAATACCCAACAAATCCTTCAAAAACTAAGACCAACTTGGTGGTGGGCAGTTAGTATTGGCTTATTAACCAGCTATTGCTTACTATCCCTCAACCGCGTTTCTGAGTTCCTTTATTTCCAATTTTAAATCCGTTGTCTAATTGAAACCATGAAGACTTTATCTCCAAAGCCCAATATTGCCAAGAGGCAGACTTATAATAATAGCTAGTCCGGAAAAAATATTAGTTACTGAGGATATTTAATTGATGAATTGGTTTGATAAAACTCTACATAACTTTCGAGTTAAAAAGCATCATTTAACACAAGAATATTCAAATCATTTGCGTTTTTATAGAACGTTTATTTTTCAATCAACAGAAATCATTAATCAAAAAGAGATCAGAGTTGTCGGAATACGTCGTACTGGCAATCATGCAATTATTGGCTGGATAAGATCCCAACATCCAGAATATGCCTTTCATATAAATCATCCTCCTGCTGGGCAAAACCCATATCAGTTTCTTTATACTCATTTCAAAACGCCAGAATTATACCAGGAAGCTATAGGAAAGTTTTCCCAAAAGAGTCTGCTAATTATTAGCTATGAAGATCAGGAACTTGAAAAGATTTATTCTGCAAAGTTTGAAAAGTTCCATGATACTTATGTTGGAGTTTCAGCAAGCCAATTTGATGTTCTCCTCCTGAGAGATCCTTTCAACTTAGTTGCTAGCAGGATTAAATCAAACAAGTCTAGCATAACTGATGGTAGCGCAATAGAAGCTATCGAGCTTTGGAAATCTTACGCACGAGAATTTGTAGGAGAAACAGCATTTCTCAAACACAATAAATTATGTATTAACTTCAACAAGTGGCATTATAATGCACAATATCGAGAAGAAATAGCTAAAAGCTTAGAGCTAGAATTTACAGATGCTGGTAGAGAAAGAGTCAGAGATTATGGAGGAGGAAGTTCGTTTGATGGGCGCAAGCTTGATGGACAAGCTTCGCAGCTTGACATCCTAAATCGTTGGCAATTATTTGCAGATGAGGATTCGTTTTGGCATCTATTTAAGGATGAAGAACTACTATATTATATAGAACGTATTTTTGATAAAGAAACTCTACCATTTCATAAAATACAACTTAACAAACGTTAATTTTTTTAAACTTGCTTCTACCATCGCCATTAGGTGCTTTCCAAATCAACCTTGTTTCTACGGCAAAAAAGAAACTTTCTCTAATCTTACCTACCTATAATGAAAGCAAAAACCTTCCTTTAATTATTCCCCAGTTAATCAGTTTATTAGATAGTAAAATACCAGAAAACTACGAACTAATTGTAGTAGACGATGATAGCCCTGACAAAACCTGGGAAATTGCCCAATCTTTGCTACCTAAATACTCGCAACTCAAGGTGATACGCCGCCAAGAAGAAAAAGGACTTTCCACAGCAGTAATTCGCGGTTGGCAAGCATCCCAAGGAAAGATATTAGGGGTTATAGATGCCGATTTACAACATCCTCCAGAAATCTTACTTTCTATGCTAAATACAATAGAAGAAGGGAGAGATTTAGTAATTGCCAGTCGTCATATAGAAGGGGGAGGTGTTAGTGACTGGAGTTTCAGTAGACGATTTTTATCTCGTGGCGCACAAACCCTTGGCTTAGTGATTTTACCAGAAGTTATTGGTAAAGTGTCCGATCCGATGAGTGGTTATTTTCTAGTTAAAAGAGAGGCGATCGCCCAACAAAAACTCAATCCGCGAGGTTATAAAATTCTTATTGAAGTTTTAGCTCGTTGCAACATTGGTAAAATCGCTGAAGTAGGTTATATTTTTCAAGAACGTCAAGCAGGAGAGAGTAAGGTAACTTACCAACAATATTGGGATTATCTTCTACATTTAATTTCTTTACGCCTCTACTTATGGCAAACTAACCGCTTTATTCGCTTCGGTTTAGTAGGTTTAACGGGAGTACTTGTAGATATGAGTGTACTTTACCTCTTAAGCGATCCTAGTACTTTCGCTTGGGGGCTAACTCGTAGCAAGATTATAGCCGGAGAAGTAGCAATTATCAACAACTTTCTCTGGAATGATGCTTGGACATTTGCTGACATTGCCATGAAACAAAAAGGTTGGGGCAAACGCTTGAAACGCTTATTAAAATTCAACCTCATCTGCTTGATAGGGTTATTTTTAAATGTCTTGATTCTCAACTTATTATTTAATTACTTAGGTTTTAACAACTTCTCTACTGGTAGATACATAGCTAATCTCATCGCTATAGGCATCGTTACTGGGTGGAATTTTTGGCTTAACCTTAAATTAAGCTGGCGAGTAACGGAGGTTAATAGCAACAAAACTTAGCTAGGGAGGAACTCTAGAGATAAACCAAACTATAGTAACTTTATTCAATTTCTCTACTAAATATTTGTAGTGATGAACAAAACTTCTCGTAAATATCGTCAATATATTGGCATTTTTTTTGCTAGTGTTTGTATTCCTCTATTTGGGGTGGGTTTATTTAATATTATTATTGACCCTTATGGTGTCTTTAATCAAGAAGATATTCCCGGTATCAACCACGCTAAAGTTAATCAAGATAATAACGATAGGCTAGCAAAAGCTACAGATATTACTCGTATTAAACCTATAACCTTATTATTAGGCTCCTCTCGTACTAAGCAAGGTTTAGATCCAGATCATCCTCAAATAGTAAAAGATCAACCTGCTTATAATGTAGCAATTAACGGTCCCAATATGTATGAGGTAAAACGTTACCTAGACCATGCTATTGCTAACCAAGAAAATTTACAAACAGTCATCCTTGGCGTGGACTTTTTTATGTTCAATGCCAACTTAGACAATCAACCTAGCTTTTCCGATGCTAGATTAGGTAAACGTCACCTCATTATTCAAGACTTTATTAATATTGTCTTTTCTATAGATGCTTTTTATGCTAGTAAAGAAACATTATTAGAAAGTGGGAAGGAAGCTTATCAAAATGATAATTACGGAGAAAATGGTTTTCAACCCAATCGCCAAGCGAATGATGGCAATACCAAATGGAGATTTGGTCAGTCTATCAAGCTTTATTTTGAGTTGCATTCTGATTATGACTTTTCCTCAAAATATTTTGCTAACTTTGAAGAAGTAGTTAAGCTTTGTCAAAAACATAATATTGACTTGAAAGTTTTCATTTCCCCAGCCCATGCTACCCAGTGGGAGTCGATTAGAAGTACAGGACGTTGGCCAGTATTTGAGGAATGGAAAAGAAAATTAGTTGCAGTTACTCCAGTGTGGGATTTTTCTGGTTATAACTCTATTACTAGAGAAAATATCAGAGATGAAATGAACAATTATTCTGATAATTCTCACTATACTAAACCCGTTGGAGATTTAATCTTAAATCGTATTTTTAGTTATCAAGAAGAAAACATTCCTGAAGATTTCGGTATTTTACTAACTCCAGAAAACATTGATTCTCACTTGGCAAAAATTCGAGCAGATAGAGAAAATTGGTTAAAGGAAAATCCAGAAGAACTTAAGTTAGTAAAAACCCTTCAGCAAGAACAGAAAGCTGAACAAAATGCTCAAAAGTAACCAAAGGGGAGGGAGTAGGCAGTAGGCAGTAGGCAGTAGGCAGTAGGCAGCAGCGAGTAGGGTTTGAAAACTTTATTCGGTCGATTTTATAAAGGCACTTTAGTAACTGGATTTAGTCTTATTACTTCTTTCTGTACCAATCCCTCAACCTAGTAGGAGAAACTCCTAAGAAATAACCGGCGATCGCAACTTGATTAATCAAAGTCGTTTTCACAACACCCAACTTTAACCAACGCCTTCCGGAAGTAACTACCTTCGCCGGTACAATAGCAATTTTCCCCAACCTTCTCAAACGACTTATCAACTCAAAATCTTCCATAATTGGTAACTCTGGGAAGCCACCAACTTCTTGAAAAACAGAAGCTTTGAGGAAAATAGCCTGATCTCCATAGGGCATCCCTAAAATCTGCGATCGCAGGTTAACCATCTTTTCTACCAACCTTACGACAAGCTGATCAAGATCAATTCTGAGTTGAAAAGCCCCAGCGATGGTATAGGGTTGGGCAAGGGCAACACTAACTAGCTCTTCGTAACCGCGAGGTAAACAACTATCTCCGTGTAAAAATAGTAAAATATCTCCTTGAGCCATTGCTGCACCGACATTCATTTGTATTGCCCTGCCAGGGCAAGAAGTAATCACCTCAACTCCCATAGCTTTAGTTAGTTTAACCGTCTCATCGTCACTGCCCCCATCTACCACAATAATCTCCACTCCCACCGCTTCTTGCACTCTCAAAATGGTTTTTTCAATAGTTGCTGCTTCATTCAAAACAGGGATAATTACCGAAATTGTGGCAGCAATCATTGATTAAGTAATAAGTAATATAGGTTTAAAGTATGCCTGATATTAACAAGCTTCTTAAGCAACTTGCTAGCCAAGAAAAAGCCTTACAAAACACTCAATTTTTGGCCCCCTGTGTAATGGGTTGTTCCCTACGCACCTCTGTAGCTAAAATAATCTACACCTTTACACCTCAGCCCCAAAATTTCACTGGCTGGGGAATCTTCCAAGCTATTAATCCTCAAGTCGCTGAGTTAGTTACAGAAGCTAGCTTACCCCAAATAACCACTTACTTAGAATTACTACCTCCCCTACGTCTCCGCCTCGCCCAGCAAATCAGGGAACAAACTTGGTTAGCTTACCCCATCAACGAATCAGATATGCAACAGCGTTTCGGGGAAGCTAAGCCCCTCGTTGTACATTTGGTAGATCAAGGGGGGCAGTTTGAACCCATTGTTGCCCGCCTCCAAGGTTCCCATTGCTGGTTTGAAACTATTGATCGCCGTGCCGAACCCCAACCTACAGAAACTCTAACCACGTATTTACACCAAGAAACTTGTCCTAAAGAAGTAAAATTCCCTGGCTTAACTCCAGAAATGCTGACAACTTACCAACTAGCTTGGGGACAAACAGAAAATGTTCTCATTCAAGAACAACACCGCCAGCAAGTGCAAGGAAAAGTCTCAAAGCCCACATCACCTCAAAACCCAGAAATCAGGTTGCAACAAGCCCTACAACAGGGAGGAGGTGAAATGAGAACCTATCGTGATTACGATGGTTTCTGGCAAGTAGAATGGCTAACGGCAGATGGACAACTCCATACCTCAGCAATATCTAAAGAGGATCTTACGGTAGTTAGTGCTGGAATCTGTTTGAGTGGGCGCGATCGCGACTTTGATCTCCAATCCTTAGTTGGTGTTATGGAACAGGAGTATGATTAATTTGCCGAAAGAGCCAACAAGAAAGCGTAAGATGATTTATTAAGCTAGGCTGAAGTTAGAGTTCAGGGCTTCTCAGAGATGGGTGCATCCTACAAGCATTAACCCCAGGAATCATTGCACGGCTTGCCGTTGCTGGAGGTATCATTGATAACACATAAGACAGGGCATGAAGTAGATAATTTAGGTCTGGTTGAGAGCATTATGAATAAACCTGTCATTATTTGTATAGATGACGAACCGACTATACTTGAAAGTCTCAAAATAGAGCTAAAAAAAGCTCTAGGGGATGCTTATATAATCGAAGCCTCAGAAGGGGGAGAAGAGGCTTTAGAACTATTTAAAGAACTAATGGAAGATAAGTATGAAGTCGCCTTAGTTCTATCTGATTATATTATGCCCGACATCAAAGGAGACGAACTTTTAAAGCGTATTCATACCATTTCTCCCCAAACCTTGAAAATCATGCTTACAGGGCAAGCTGACTTAGAAGCAGTGAGTAATGCGATTAAATATGCGAAGCTATATCGTTATATCTCCAAACCTTGGCAACCTGAAGATTTAAAAGTTACTGTTATTGAAGCAGTTCATAGTTATCTTCAAGATAAAAAACTCACTGAACAAAATACTAAGCTGCAACAAATGAACCAGCAACTAGAAGAATTAACCCTTCATCAAGCAGCTTTAATTAACGAACGTACCGTTGAATTAAAACAAGCAAACCAAGAATTACATCTTCTCGCCAATCTAGACGGTTTAACCCAAATAGCCAACCGCCGCTGCTTCGATCAATATCTTACTCAAGAATGGCAAAGACTAGCTGAAAGCAAACAACCTCTATCAATTATTTTTGCCGACGTAGATTGTTTTAAAAGCTACAATGATCAATACGGGCATCAAGCAGGAGATGAATGTCTACAAGCTATTTCCCAAGCCATGAGTACTACACTCACAAAAGGTTTAGTGGCGCGGTATGGAGGAGAAGAATTTGCCTTCGTATTACCAAACACTGAAACCACAGAAGCAGTGAAAATAGCGATCGCTATTCAATTAGCCATTCAACAACTGAAAATTCCCCACCAAGGTTCAACTGCAAGGGAATATGTCACCCTAAGTTTAGGTATTGCCACAACTATTCCTCAACAGGAATGCTTGCCCTCAACCCTAACAACCCAAGCTGATATTGCTCTTTATGAAGCCAAAAAACAAGGTCGCAATAGATACTGTATCAAGAAAGCGGAATAATTAATTGAGAAAGGATTATACCTTGTTTGATAGTTACCGAACCGATAGCCAAATTAAAATATCGATGATATGTTTAAGCTGTCAGGTGTCAAGAATTACTTGATTAGGATTAGGAAGTAGGGGGCAGAAAAGAGTTACAGCTAATTTCAACTTTTCCTTAATTTTTCAATGTCATGTCCCAAGCAGCAATTTTAAATATCGAGGATGAATATAGCAGCATTAGATTACATAGCCAAGAAATACTCTTTCCTGAAAAATCCCAGGATAATTATCTCTATGAATTTACTGAAAGTGTAGTTAAACTCTTGGAGACTATAAAGGAACTTAAAAAGCTAATTCGCAAAAACCTTGAAATCAAAAGGATTTAATTAAAACTATTAAGTCTGCTGTAGCTGCCCTATGAACAAACCTGTAATTATTTGTGTTGATGACGAACAAACTATCCTTGACAGCTTAGAAATAGAGCTGAAGAGGGTTTTAGGGAATGATTACCTAATTGAAACAGCAGGGGGGGGAGAAGAAGCTTTAGAGCTATTTTCTGGCTTACTTGAAGAAGATTACGAAGTTGCTATAGTCATGTCCGATTATATTATGCCGGACATTAAAGGGGACGAACTCTTAAAACGCATTCATACTATGTCCCCCCAAACCCTAAAAATCATGCTCACAGGGCAAGCGGATGTGGAAGCAGTGGGTAATGCCCTCAGAAACGCTAAATTATATCGTTATATCTCCAAACCTTGGCAATCAGAAGACTTAAAAATAACTACAATCGAAGCAATACATAGCTATCTCCAAGATAAAAAGTTAGCTGAACAAAACGAAAAGTTGAAATACCTTAATAAACAACTAGAAAGTTTAATTTGCGACCAAGCAGAATTGATTTCTCAACGCACCTCTGAACTCGAACAAGCCAATCAGAAGTTACATTGCCTTGCTACTTTGGATAGTTTAACCCAAATTGCTAATCGTCGTCAGTTCGACCAATATTTAGCTGGAGAATGGCAAAAATCAGCCCGAATGAAACAACCTTTATCCTTAATTTTAGGGGATGTGGATTTTTTTAAAAGATACAATGATGAGTATGGGCATCAAGCAGGAGATGAATGTCTCCAGGCTATAGCCCAAGCCTTGAAGAAAGTTGTTGAAAGTAATTCCCCTCCCCAATCTTTAGTAGCCCGGTATGGGGGTGAAGAATTTGTGATTGTTTTGCCAGAAACAGAATACGAAGGGGCAGCAGAAATAGCAGTGGAGATTCAGTTTGCCCTCGAAGAACTCAAAATTCTGCACTGTAAATCAGATGTTAGTGATTATGTCACTATTAGTATGGGTATTTCTTTGGTTTTCCCCCAGCAACAGATATCTCCTTCGAGGCTAATTAATCTTGCTGATCATGCCCTTTACGAAGCGAAAAAACAAGGGCGCGATCGCTACTATGTTTATGCTGTACCGAGGTGATGGGGAAGTAATAAGTAATAAGTAATAAGTAATAAGTAATAAGTAATAAGTAATAAGTAATAAGTAATAAGTAATAAGTAATAAGTAATAAGTAATAAGTAATAAGTAATAAGTGAAGAATTTGCTGTTGCCTGTTGCTTAATTGAAAAGTAGGGTGGGGAGCTAGGGAGCTAGGGAGCTAGGGAGATTAAGCTTTTTGGTGTTTGACGGTAACAACTGTATGTACGTTGCCTCTGGGGGTAAAATCTCCTTTAACCACTGCTTCTAGGGGGTCACAGGTGGCTACGAAGTCATCTAGAATTTGGTTAACAGCCTCTTCATGGGGAATGTAGCGATCGCGGTAACTATTGATGTAGAGTTTCAAGGATTTTAACTCTACTACCTTCTCATCGGGAACATATTTGAGATGAATAGCAGCGAAGTCAGGATAGCCAGAAAAAGGACATTTACAAGTAAACTCAGGTAAAGTAATCTCAATATCATAGCGCCGCCCTAAGCGAGGATTCGGAAAAGTAATTAACTTTCCTTCGGCAATTTCCCTCTCACCATATTTAAGCTCTTTTTCTTTTTCTTGTTGTTCCTGACTCATAACATTTATCATTAAACATTAAACATTAAACATTTTTAATTTAACCTAATGTAGTTATCCCAGGCTTAACTCATCATCGATAATCGATAACTGATAACTGATTCATGGCACACAACCATCACCACGGACATCATCATGAACAACCAGCTAACTACAACCGTGTCTTTGTTATTGGTACTGTTCTAAATATTGCTTTTGTAGTTATTGAGGCTTTATTTGGTATTCTTACACAATCCTTAGCTTTGCTTGCCGATGCCGGTCATAATCTCAGTGATGTTTTCGGCTTATTGCTTGCTTGGGGGGCAAGCTGGTTGGCTCAACAACCTCCCACTCAACGTTATACCTACGGGTGGCGACGTTCTTCAATTTTAGCAGCTTTAGGCAACGCTATTATCCTTTTAGTAGCTATGGGAGGAATTACTTGGGAAGCCATCAGCCGTTTTTCACAACCCAGCACTGTACCTGCTTTAACCATTATTATCGTTGCCCTGGTAGGCGTTGTGATTAATACTGCCACCGCCCTTTTATTCTTTTCTGGTCGCAAAGAAGATTTGAATATTCGCGGTGCATTTTTACATATGGGTGCTGATGCTTTGGTCTCTTTTGGAGTTGTCTTAGCGGGGTTAGGTATTATTTTTACAGGTTGGTTATGGTTTGATTCAGTAACTAGCTTAATTATTGTTGTTGCGGTGGTAGTGGGAACCTGGCAGTTATTAACAGACTCTATTAAATTAGCTCTGGATGCTGTACCCCAAGGAATTGAGCCACAAGCGGTAAAAACTTATCTGGTTGAACTTCCTGGGGTGACTCAAATTCATGACCTGCATATTTGGGCTATGAGTACCACACAAACAGCTTTAACAGCACATTTAGTTATGCCAAAGGGTTATCCGGGGGATAGTTTTTTAAGCCAAACCTCTGGGGAGTTAGAAAAACATTTCGGAATTGATCATACAACCCTGCAAATAGAAACAGGAGATCCTAACTATCCCTGTGATTTAGCCCCAGATCACAAAATTTGAATATTTTAATTAAGGATATTTTAAATGAAACTAAAACTAATTTTATTTCTAACAGCGGCTATTTATTTACCAGTGCAGTTGTTAACGAAAGCACCTACTTTTGCTGCACAAGCTGAAGTCGTAAAGCAAGATTCTACACCGTTACTCATTGCCCATTATAATCCTGCCATACTTGAGGCCTTGAACCAAGCGATTAAAGAAAATCCTGATAATGCTGATGCTTATAAAAATCGTGGTTTACTTCACCTTCATGTAGAAGATTATGAGAAGGCGATCGCAGATTTTAGCCAATTTATTCGTATTAAGCCCCAAGAAGCTGAAGGCTATAACCTACGGGGGACAGCTTATTTTTGGATTAATGAATTTGAAAGGGCTAATAATGATTTCAATCAAGCCCTTGAACTTGATGATCAATTAGCTTTTACCTATTTTAATCGTGGCTATGTACAAAGAAAATTAGGTAATAGAGAAGCTGCGATCGCCGATTTTAAAATCGGTGCTTCTTTAGCGAAAGAACAAGGAGAAACAGAAGCTTACCAACAAGCAATCCAAATAATTACCGAACTTGAACAAGCCCCGCAAATGACGGCTGAGGAATTTATAGAACGGGGTATTATTAAAAGTCAGGAGGGGGATTCTTTAGAAGCAGTTAATGATTTTGATTCAGCCTTAGCCCTAAATCCTGAACTTGTAGAAGCTTACTCTAATCGAGGCTTAGCTAAAGTACAATTAGGGGATTATGAAGGGGCGATGGCAGATTTTAATCAAGCTTTAACCCTCGATCCTAATAATGCTAATGCCTATAATCGACGCGGAAATACTTTTGCTACCTTTGGGGATATTACCAAAGCAATGGCGGATTTTAATCAAGCTTTAGCCCTCGATCCTAACCACGCCGACGCTTACTATAATCGTGGTTTAATTCGTACTGAATTAGGAAAATATCAAGAGGCGATCGCAGATTATGACAAAGCTATTAAACTTGATTCTTCTTTAGCTGAAGCCTATGGCAACCGGGGACTAATCTATTATGAAAAGGGAGAGAAAGCTAAGGCATTAGCTGACTTGAAACAAGCAGCCCAACTATTTGAAGAACAAGAAAATATAGTTGCTTACCGCAAGACTATTTATAATATTCAAATGATAGAAGAAGATGGTTTTCAGTAGTAATTAGTTGAGTTTTGGCTAGTTGCTAATCGCTAATTGCTAATCGTGATCTAGAAAACGTAATAGTAAGCTTATTTTACCTATTACCTATTAATAAGGTAATTGTTCCCCATTCCAAGAGAAAAATTCACCACTATCTTTGAGGGTGAGATTCTCAATGACATCAAGTAATTGAGTTATAGTTTGTTCCACTGGAAACAACTTTTCTATGGGGACATTTTTTTGAAAAGGTTCAGAAAGCTGGGTATCTGTTGTTCCAGGATGCAACACAGTGACTATGGTGTTAGGACTTTTACGACTATATTCAATGGCGGTAGTACGCATGAACATATTCAAAGCGGCTTTAGAAGCACGATAGCCATACCAACCGCCTAAGCGATTATCACTGATGCTGCCGATTTTAGCAGAAATGGTTGCTAACAAATTGCGATCGCCGTGACGTAGTAGAGGGAGAAAATATTTTGCCAATAGCACAGCACCAATACTGTTAACTTGGAAATAACGTAAAAGATACTCTGGGTTAAGCTGTTTTAAGCTTTTTTCTGGTTGTAACTGCCCTTCATGCAAAATTCCTACGCAGTTAACCACCAAATGTAATTTATCTATCTCACTACGGATCTTCTCAACTGCTATAACAATCTGAGACTCATCTGTAATATCCATCTCTAAACAAACTAACTTACCAGGATACTTGCTTCGTAGAGTCAGTAACTCAGCAGCATTTTCTTGGCGACGGTAAGTTGCAAAAATTCTTCCTTGTTTCTCGCTTTGAAGTAGTTTTCTGACAAAACCTAGACCAATACCTCGACTAGCCCCCACAATAAGTGAAGATGTATATTTCATCTTAAACTTGTCCAATTTTTTACCAACATAATTGCTATGTCCAAAACTGTAGCCGATGTTATGACCCCAGATCCAATTACTGTCAAACCTGAGACTTCTTTAGGGGAGGCCATTAAGATTCTGGCAGAAAAACGTATTAGTGGTTTGTTGGTGGTGGATGAAGAGGACAAACTCTTAGGTATTCTTTCAGAAACTGACTTGATGTGGCAAGAATCAGGAGTAGATCCCCCACCCTATATCACCTTTCTTGATAGTATCATTTATCTCAAAAATCCTGCTCGTTATGATAAAGATATTCACAAAGCTTTAGGTCAAACGGCGGGGGAGGTAATGAGTGAAAAACCCATTACTATTGAAGCAACTCAAGCTTTGCGGGAAGCGGCGAAGTTGATGCACGAGGAAAAAGTGAGGCGTTTACCAGTGGTTAATGATGCCAAGCAGTTAGTTGGCATCATCACCCAAGGAGATATTATTCGCTCTATGGCAGCTAGTTGAGGCTATGCCAAGAGTCTAATCACCTTCAGGGCGAGGGCCTCTAGGGCGATTTTCACCGCGACGCTGTTCCTTTAATTGGGCTAGTTGAGAACGTTGTTCGGGGGTTAAAACTTCGTTAACCTTGAGCATAACTTCAAAACGGCGATCGCTAAGCTGTTGATGCAAACTCTGCATCTGTTGATGCTGTTGTTGTAGCTGTTGGGAAGAAGCCCCGTTAGCCATGAGGGTTTGCATTTGCTCTTTGGCTGCCTTCATTTGTTCTCGCAAACCTTGGGAACTTTCCTTTGACTCCTGGTGAATTGCTTTGATGCGTTCTGATTGTTCAGTAGTTAAATTAAGTTCTTGTAACCAAGGAGGACCATTTTCTGAGTTTCTACTCTTGTTTTCTCCTTGAGGGTTTTGGGCAATTAATTGTGAGGATTCAGCCCCAGCATTATGTAATTCTGGGTGAATAGCAGCAAAGGCAGTCATGGGAACAATTAATCCACCAAGGGCAATAATCGAAAAAGCTCGCCAGTTCATAGTTTAATCTCTCTTAGTCTTATTGAGTGTGTGAGGTACGATTAATTCAATATTAGAAAATAATCCCCACCACTGACCTGGATCAAATCTCCTAAACTGAGTGCAACTAAGGTACTATTTTGAATCTGGTACTTTTGGCCTATCTGTGAAGTTTGCCGAAAACAGACCAACAAACAATACAATAGCTGAGAATCCTTATAACTGCCTTTGGCATCGTTGCTTTGAGTTTAGCGATCGCACTACTAACTTTTACCTTGATTCTGGTTTTATGGCAACCGAAGGGTTTGGGTATGGGCTGGAGTGCTTTACTGGGGGCATTTCTCGCCTTAGCTACAGGGGTTATTACCTGGGAAGATATTGTAGTTGCTTGGGAATTATTAGGTAATTCCTTCCTTACCCTCATTGCTGTCAGCATTATTTGTTTAATCTTGGATGAGGCGGGTTTTTTCAGCTTATTAGCCCGCCCTATGGCTTTGTTAGGGTTGGGCTTAGGTTGGTGGCTATTTTGTTTGCTGGCTTTAGTTGCGGCTTTGGTAACTGCCCTGTTTACCAATTATGGCAGCATCTTAATTTGGACACCAGTGGTTATGGAAACCATGCAGGTATTAAGTTTTCGCCCTAAACCAACTTTAGCTTATGTTCTGGCTACAGGTTTTATTGCCGATGCTGCGAGTTTGCCTTTACCTTTCAGTAATTTAGTTAATCTCCTCGCTATCGACTCTTTTCAAGTACCCTTAATTCGCTATGCCATAGTTATGGTTCCCATCCATTTTGTGGCCTTAGCCATAAGTTTTGGGGTACTGTGGTTTTATTTTGATTTATTAATCCCCCCTACCTATCAACTTGCCCAAACTACTCCGGCTTCAGCAGTTATTCGTGATCCTTTAATTTGTCGTTGGGGTTTTATTATTCTCGGTTGGCTATTACTCGGTTACTTCCTTCCCCACTTAACTTGGTTAGTAGCTTGGTTAGCTGTATTATTCCTCTTCGCCTTAGCAGGGCGTTGGTTTTATCCTGGGGGCGGGGTTTTATCCTTAAGGAAGTTATTAAAACAAATTCCCTGGCAACCACTTTTTTTCACCACAGGAATGTATTTTCTGATTATTGGCTTAGGCAAAGCGGGGTTAATTCCTTTACTCAGCCAACTGTTTTCGCAATTCTCCCGTTGGGGCATAACTTTAGCGAGTATGGGGACAGGGTTTACCGCTGCCTTACTTTCAAGCTTAAGCAATAATCTACCCGTTGCCGTCGTTAACAACCTCGCCTTACAAGAAGCCACCGCAGATCAAAGCGCGATCACCGAAGCAATGCTTTACGCCAACCTCATTGGTACTAGTTTGGGGGCAAAATTGATTCCTTGGGGCAGTCTTTCAACTTTGTTATGGTTAGATATTTTGCGTCGCAAAGGTTTAAATCTTTTTTGGGGACATTATTTTAGGATTCACATCGCTTTAACTATCCCAGTACTGTTTATTTGTTTTTTAATGCTTGCCCTTTGGCTTCCTTGGTTAGTTGTTTGAAAACCTATCATTCTAATTACCCGTTACTTATCACCAATTCCCAATTCCCTAACTTCCGGATTGTAAATAAGTAAATAATTCCAATAATTACCAAAAACAGACTCTACATAACCTTTTGTTTCTGGAAAGGGAATATTTTCTATAAATACATCAGGATCTTCCCAACCGTATTCTTTTACCCATTTACTCACATTACCAGGCCCCGCATTATAACTGGCGATCGCTAATAAAGAATTATTTTCATACTCTTGGTGAGTATAATTAAAAAACCAAGTCCCCAGGGTAACATTATCATTAGGATCAGTAAGAGAATAATCTTCAAGATTAATTTTTTCGGCTGCCCATTCCCCTGTGGAAGGTAACACTTGCATCAAACCTACGGCCCCCGCTGAAGAAACAATTTCTTTTTCAAATCTTGATTCTTGGCGAATTAAAGAAGTAACCAAAAGGGGATTAAGTTGCCTTTGTTTTGACCCTTGTAAAATTACATCTTGATAAGGAAAAGGGAAAAGTGCTTGCCAATAATCTGGGCGTTGTCGCAAGACTGCCCATTCTGCTTTTTCTTCAGGTTCGCTGCGAAGTTTAAGACTCCAAATTTTCCCGATCCCTTGGATATATTCTTGTTGATTTAACATCAACAAACCATCAGTAAACTCTTCATTAACTGTTAGTTCTTCTTTCCCTCCTACTTCACCTTCCCACAGCATTTGTGCCTGATCATCTTGCCCCAGTTGATAGAGTTCTTGAAATTGTTCTGATCCAGCGGGAGGGGCAAACCTAATTTGAGGTTCCACAACTTCCGGGTTTAACTGCCGGACATTAGCAAAATCTCCTACATCCATTCCTAAAATAGATGCAGAACGCCAAGCATAATAAGAATGGGGATGAGTAGCTAAAATGTAGCGAAAGGTTTTTTCTGCTTCTTGGGTTTGCCCTAATTGTTGCTGCCACTTCCCTACCCAAAAGGCAGCTTTAGGAGTAACCTCACTTTGGGGATTATTCTCAATAATTTTTTCTGCCCAAGTCGAAGCTTTTTCTAACTCTCCTTCTTTTGCCAACTTTTTCGCCACTTGCCAGCGATAATCTGCGGTAGTGTCGGATTCGGGATATTTATCAAGCAAAAATTGACGGACTTGGGAAGCAGAAGTTTTGCTTCTCATTTTGTCCAATAAATTAGCTTTTTTCATTAAAACCTCCGGGGCAGTATCAGGAAAAGCGGCGATCGCCTGATCATAATATTTAATCGTATCCTTGCTGTCAGACAAACTAGCTAAATGTTTGAGTGCCAAACTAGCTTCTTCTGTATCAGGAAACTGTTTAAGAAATTCCTGGTAATTACCCTTCGCTGCTTCGGTTTTACCCGTCAAATGCAAACCCCTAGCAATGCGATAGAGGTTTGGGGAAGTAGGAGGGTTTTTTTGGTAGGCTGGTATCGCTTGAGCATAAAGATCATTTTGCCAATAAAAATCGGCGATCGCTTGCCAGTTTTCTGAAGATAGCTGAGTTGAAGAATCGGTGATTCCTTTCTCCAATTTTGCCAATAAATCAGGGCTATTCGGGGCATATTCAACTAACCACAAAACCAACTCAAACTGGTCAGGATTTTTCTCTAAACGTTCCCTAATCATTTGAGCAGTAAGGGGATGGTAAGGAAATTTCGCAATTGCCTGGTCCCAATATTGGGCATCGGTTTTGCCCAAATCATAAAGTGCTTTAACAATAACTGGCTCTTGAGGATAATCTATTAATAATTGGTTCAAGACTTCCTTCTCTTGTTCCAAGTCCCCCGTCAATTCATAAGCACCAGCTTGTTGCAGGGCAATTTGCGGCGCAAGAAGAGGATAACTTTTTGCCAAACCATCTAACCATTTTAGGGCTTCTTCCCCTTGTTCAGTAGCAATTAAATCAGCAGCTAACAAATAACGGGCGCGATACTGATCTAAAGACTTTTTACCCTCAGCAATTGATTTTAACTCAGTCTCCCTCTGTTCCGGTGACAAAGTAGCCAAAGGCAGAACTTGAGAATTAGCATCTTCCTCTTGCTGGCGTTGAGAGGATAATACTTCAGAGTTTTCTCCCCTTAAAATACCCAACCAACCTCTCTGGGCAGCTAACCAAAAAGTTGCCCCCAAACCAGAAGCGAGTATCACCACCAAAGCGATCGCTAAAGGAAGGTTATTATGTTTTTGCAGCTTCCCCATTTTTTCAATGATCAATAATCAGTTATCAGTTATTCAGTAATGCCTACGGTAACAGTGAAAAATCTTTCTCCGGTGTCACCCAGTGTTCCCATCTCCCCATCTCCTTACTTCTTCCACTAAAATACTAGTTATCCGTACAGAGATTTAGAACAAGGAATGCAAATTCGAGGAACGAATCAATCCCAGTTAGACTGGGCTGGTGATGCCCTAGCTGTAGGCTTATTTGAAGAAGCCGTTGAAATTACGGGTGAACTGGCAACCTTAAATGACAAGTTAGCTGGAACCATTAAAGAATTAATTGCAGAAACAGAATTTGAGGGTAAAGCCAATAGTACAGCCGTAACTCGCGTTGGTGGTAATAGCCCCATTCGGAAAATTATTTTAGTGGGTTTAGGAAAGCCCGATGAATTAAACCTAGACCGTTTGCGCCGTTGTGGGGCTGCGATCGCCAGAATTGCCAAACAGGAGAAAGTTAAAACTGTAGGTATTAGTTTACCTGTAGTTCAAGAAGATTCTGCGACTACGGCTCAAGTTATTACTGAAGGCATAGTTTTAGCTCTTCATCAGGATAACCGTTTTAAGTCTGACCCAGAAGAAAAAAAAGAACTAAAACTAGAAACTGTTGATTTGTTGGGTTTATCAGGACAAGAAGCAGCCATCAACCATGCTGAACAAGTTAGCGCTGGGGTGATTTTAGCACGGGAATTAGTTGCTGCCCCAGCTAATACGGTAACTCCCCTTACCATGGCTGAAACTGCCCAAGAAATTGCCTCTGAACATGGTTTAGAGTTAGAAATTTTAGAGCGGGAAGATTGTGAGAAACTGGGTATGGGAGCCTTTTTAGGAGTAGCGATGGCTTCGGATCTACCTCCTAAATTTATTCACCTTACCTATAAACCTCAAGGTACACCAAGGCGCAAGGTGGCTATTGTGGGCAAAGGAGTTACCTTTGATTCTGGAGGATTGAATATTAAAGGTGCTGGTAGCGGCATCGAAACCATGAAAATGGATATGGGCGGCGGGGCAGCTACTTTAGGGACAGCTAAAGCTATCGGTTTATTGAAGCCGGATGTTGAGGTTCATTTTATCAGTGCTGTGGCCGAAAATATGATCAGCGGTCATGCTATGCACCCAGGAGATATTTTAACCGCTTCCAATGGTAAAACCATTGAAGTTAACAATACCGACGCTGAAGGGCGCTTAACCCTAGCAGATGCTTTAGTATTTGCCGAAAAGCTAGAAGTAGATGCCATCGTCGATCTTGCCACCTTAACTGGGGCTTGTATTGTTGCCCTAGGAAACGAAATAGCGGGTTTGTGGAGTAGCGATGAGGACTTAGGGACACAAATTAAAGAAGCAGCAGAAGCAGCAGGAGAAAAGTTTTGGCAAATGCCTATGGAAGAGAAGTATTTTAAGGGTTTGAAATCTCCCATCGCCGATATGAAAAATACTGGCCCCCGTGCTGGTGGTTCCATCACAGCAGCGTTATTCTTAAAACAGTTTGTCGAGAAAACCCCTTGGGCCCATTTAGATGTGGCAGGGCCAGTTTGGGCAGACAAAGACAATGGAGTTAACAATTCTGGGGCCACCGGTTTCCCCGTCAGAACTTTAGTTAACTGGGTTTTACAAAGTTAACCAACTACCCAAAAACAGTAATTGACGCTTAAGATGATCTTCTCTTAAGCGTCAATCACAACCCAAAACCTAGAATTGCACACAGACTTAATTTAATTAATATTTGCGGGTGTCATACTAAACTTAAGAGCATGACAATTTCTTTTAATAGTTGCACTTCCTTACCTTAAAATCAAGGTCTTAAAATTTTTCATTATTCAATAGTTAATACACCCTGAATAAAAACGACTCATCTAATTTGCTCCTATAAATATCATCTAGGATGTATGTTTGCGATTATGTATACGTTGGTGTTGATTTTTGTATACGTTTAGGGAAAATTAAAAAAAAGTCTGCTCTTTCAATAAACGTTGGGAGATGGGAAGAAGTTTTTAAAAACAAAAGCAGAGAGTTAAATTAACTCTCTGCTTTTACCATAAACTTTCTAATAAGGTCATGGGTTTAATATACGGGCCAGGAGGGATTCGAACCCCCGACACCGTGGTCCGTAGCCACGTGCTCTAGTCCACTGAGCTACAGGCCCCTATCTAGATACATTATCCTAGCATATAATCTCAAAACATGGAACAAAATTCTTCCGCCCCAAAGCCCCTAACCCATTTAGATAGCCAAGGGCAAGCCCAAATGGTTGATGTATCCCACAAAAACCCTACCCGCCGCCAAGCAGTGGCGATGGGTCAAGTGAAGATGTTACACAGTACCCTCGAAGCCATTGAAGCTGGCAATAGCCCCAAAGGAGATGTTCTGGGTACAGCCAGGTTAGCGGGTATTATGGCAGCGAAACAAACAGCACAACTTATTCCTTTGTGTCATCCTCTACCTTTACATAAAATAGAAGTTAACCTAACCGCTGCCCCTCAGTTACCGGGTTATCTTATTCAAGCTTCTGTGATTACGAAAGCAGAAACAGGAGTAGAAATGGAGGCTTTAACAGCAGTTTCTGTAGCTGCGTTAACTTTGTACGACATGGCTAAGGCTTTGGAAAAGTCTATGGAAATTACAGATATTCATTTGGTTAGTAAGACTGGGGGGAAGTCGGGAAGTTGGGAGACTGAGAAACTGAGAAACTGGGAGAATTAATGAACTTTCGCTTTGCCCCAAAGCGAAATTACCATTTCCACATGACAGGATCGCTGTCGAGATGATCGGTTACGTGGTGGCTGATTTGGTCGATTTCTTTGAGTTCTTCTTCAGAAAGCTTAACCTCGGCAGCCTTAGCGTTGGCGGAAGCTTGTTGGGCATTTCTTGCACCGGCGATCGCATTACTTTGGGGTTGGGCGATTAACCAAGCCAGGGCTAGTTGAGCTAAACTACAATCATGATTCTTAGCTAAGGGACGAAGTTTATCAAGGGCTTCTTGCGCTCTTTGGTAGTTTTCTCCTTGAAAAAGCTTGTTTTTAGAACGATGATCACCTTCTGCAAATTGGTGATCTGGCCAAATTTTCCGGTTAATAATCCCTGGGCAAGGGAAGAATAGGCAAGAATAGAAATATTATTTTCTACACAATAATCCCTAGCATCGGTTTCTACTTGTCGCCAAAATAGAGAATAGGGTGGTTGTAAGCTATCAATGCGCCCATATTGTGTGGCTTCAGTTAGCTGACTACGAGAAAAGTTAGAAACGCCAATCGCTCTGATTTTACCTTGTTCTTTGAGTTTGTTCAGAGCGTTCATCGTTTCTTCTACTGGTACAACCTCACTATTAAAGTTACCAGAAGGCCAATGAATTTGGTAGAGATCAAGATAGTCGGTTTGAAGATTTTTTAAAGAGCGATCGCAAGCTTCAATTACTTGATCATACTTAAGATGGTTGGCAAAGACTTTAGAAGCATAAACAACCTGTTCTCTCACATCAGCCAAGGCTTTGGCAACAACTTGTTCTGAATGTCCTTCCCCATAAACCTCGGCTGTATCAATGGTAGTAATACCAGCCTCAAAAGCAGCCCGGATTGCTTTAATACTCTCTTCATCTTCAATACCCACCCACATCCGCTTACCGGCTTGCCAAGTTCCCATCAAAATTGGCGATATTTGTACCTCAGAGTTACCTAAAGTTCGTGTTTCCATACTTCGTACATCTGTTGTTAAATCTTCATTTTTATCTTGACACACAAAAACTCTTCCTATCTATAGCTGCTGGTAGTGTGATCGCTTCATTTTTTGTACATCAAAAGATTTAGGCGGGTATAATGATAACCATTATCATCAAGATTGTCTCCAATCTAGGTTTAAAGGATAGGAAGTAAAATTAATGCTCAAAACTCTCAGCCTCTTAATCAGTGTTGCCATCACTACGGGTCTATTAGGTTGCACTGAAAGTAGCCAGATAAATAAAGAGAATACCAACGCTACAGAAGCAAAAGGAAAGCCGCAAGTAGTAGTTTCTAGTAGCATTCTCTGCGACTTAACCGCAAAAATCGCCCAAGAAACCATCGCCCAAACCTGTTTAATAGCAAGAGAACAAGACTCCCATAGCTACACTACAACTACTGCTAATCGCAAAGCCATTGAAACAGCACAGCTAGTTCTTTATGATGGGTATGATTTAATACCAGCTATTGAGGATATAGTAGAATCATCTGTAGATACTCCTGCTAATAAGGTGGCTGTTTATGAAGAAGCTGTTACCGAACCAATCATGGCGAAGCATGACCACCATGAGCATGAAGGGGAAGAACTTGAAGCTGATCCCCATGTTTGGCATAATGTACAAAATGTGATTGCGGCTGTAGAAGTTATTGAAAAAGAACTAGCAGCCGTTAACCCAGAAGAAAAGCAATTCTATGAAGATAATGCCAAACAGTTTAAAAGAGAATTAGAAGAGTTAGATAGTTGGGTGAAAAAGCAAGTTGCCACTATTCCCCAACAAAAACGTACTTTGGTAACCACCCACGAAGCTTTTAACTACTACATCCAAGCCTATGGCTTTGAAGGTAGCGAAGCTTTGCAGGGATTAAGTACAGAGGATTCACCGGCAGCAGCGGATGTAAAAAAATTAGTTAAGATGCTGAGAGAAACTCAAGTACCAACTATTTTTTCTGAAGCAGCAAGTAACGACAAAATTATTGCGACAGTTGCCCGTGAAGCTGCGGTTAAGGTAGCTGAGGAGAGTTTGCTTACCGATGCTTTAGGGAAAAAAGATAGTGAAACAGGTACTTACATTGGCATGATGGTTACCAATACCTGTACCATTGTCGAAGGTTTGGACGGTCAATGTAATGGCTTTTTCTAGTGTTAAAAGTTATGGTTGACATTGGTTTCTCATTCATCCATCAATTCCTGTTAAGCCCTTGAATATTCGTTTATTAATCCTCGATATTGACGGCACAATTGCCGGGGAATCTAACCAAGTACGTGATGCTGTAATTAAAGCAGTGGAAAAGGTACAAAAGGAAGGAATAATGGTTGCTTTGGCTACCGGAAGAATGTATTGTTCTGCCCTGCGGTTTTACAAAACTATTGGTTCTAAATTACCTCTTATTGCTTATAATGGCGCTTGGATACAAAACCCTCAAACCGGAAAACTTCTCCGGCATCTTCCTCTTCCATCAGAAGTTGCTGAGGAATTATTAGATTATTTAGAACAACAAAAGTTTGCTTCTCTATTGGGGATACATTTTTATATCCAAGATAAACTATATGTTCAAGAAATAACCCAAAGAACAAAGAATTATGCTGCACGTTCTGGTGTTCAACCAACCCAAGTAGAAGATTTACATCAAGTTATTTCTTCTTTGCCAACTAAGGTTTTAACCCTTAGTGATGATGTGGAAATAATTAAGCAGTTGACCCAAAGTTTACAGGAGCATTACGAAAATAGTAAGGTATATATTACTCAATCTACTCCTACTTTCGTAGAAGCAACTTCTATGACAGCGAATAAAGGTAATGCTGTTCGTTATTTAACAGAAGAAGTGCTGGGTTTAAAAGCAGAAAATGTGATGGCTATCGGTGATAATTTTAATGATTGGGAAATGCTTAAATATGCTCAAATTGGTGTAGCTATGGGAGATGGGCCGGAAGAAGTACAAAAATTAGCCCAGTGGGTAGCTCCAGGAGTAGAGGAAGATGGAGTTGTAGCAGCGATTGAAAAGTTTTTGCTTTGAAAAGGTAAGTAATAGATATGACTACTAAATCTCAAATGAAAGCTTATAGTTGCCCTATTGAAAAGTTGCCTGGGCTGAGTGAACAGAATAAAATTCAACTTAAAGCTTGCGGCATCAATAATAGTAAGCAACTATTACAAAAAGCTGGTACTGTTCAGTTACAAAATGCGATCGCAACTCAATTACAAATTAATGTTAACTACATTAAGAAATGGGTTGCCTTGGCTGATTTAGCCCGCTTACCTAATGTTGGTTATAAATATTGTGGAGTTTTGCTACATTCCGGCATTGCTTCTGTGGTTCAGCTAGCTCAAACTCCTCCCCACAGACTACATCGGCAAATTTTAAAAATGCAAGTAGCGACTATGCAACGCCGGGATTTGTGTCCCACAATAGATGAAGTTCAAAAGTGGGTTGAACAAGCAGGTACAATGATCAATAATCATTGATCAATATAATTCATTTCTGGCACAGGAGCAAGCCAAACCAACCCTGTTTATCTGCCCAAACTTGTAAGGAATTTAAACCTTGACTAGATAAATATTGTTGCATTTTTTGTAAATCAAACTTACGAGATATTTCTGTTAAAATAGCTTCTTTTTGCTTAAACTTCACTTCTAAATCAAGACTTTTCAAGCAAACTGTTTGGTCAACTTCACTAACTAAATAAAGTTCGATTTGCGATTTTTCTGTATTATAAATAGCATGATGGGAAAACAGACTAAGGTTAAAATCACCACGAAAACGCCAGTTTAAATGGCGTAGCATATTAAGATTAAATGCTGCTGTTATACCTTGGCTATCATTATAAGCCGCTTCAAGAACTTCTTGAGGTTTTTGTAAATCGATACCTAAAAGAAAATAATCTCCTGGTTCTAAAGAATTATTCACTTTTTCTAAGAAAAGATTGCACTCTTCCGGACTCAAGTTACCTAAAGTACTGCCTAAGAAGAAAACTAAACGGCTAGGAAAAGAAGAGGGATTAAGTTTAGCTAAAGCTTGTTCATAAGTGGCAACCAAACCTTCTATTTGCAGGGAAGTATAATCTTGCAGTAACTGCCTCGCACTATGTTCTAATATCTCCGCGCTGACATCAATAGGAATGTAGCGTAGATTAGGACTTAATTCTTGATAAGCATCTAATAAAAAGCGAGTTTTGGTTGAACTACCGCTACCTAATTCTACTAACTCACAAGCCCCCGTTAGGCGAGCAGTTTCTGGGGCATATTGCTTTAATAAAGAGCCTTCAGTACGAGTTAAATAGTATTCTGGCAATTCACAAATTTTCTCAAATAATTGTGAGCCAACTTCATCATAAAAATAGCGAGGAGAAAGTGATTTTGTTGTTTTACTTAACCCTGCTATAACATCTTTACCGTCATCTACCTTTAGTTCTAAATCAGGCTTAAGTAAATGTCTAACTTCTAGACGATGTTCTTTTACAGCTAAGCTGGGGTTTTCTTTAGCACTCTGATAAGTTGACATTTCTAATGTATTTTAAGTTGTTGACTGTTGGTTGTTACTAAGTACAATTCTATCAACTGTACAACTTATTAGCTATACTAAGCTATTAAACATTACCAAGGTAAGAAAAAAAGTATTATCACTTATTACTTGTTACTTATTACCTACCCATTCCTGAAGCTGTACCAATTCTTCTTTAGGCATATTACGGAGATTTTCTAAACCAGGAAAACCACTTTTCTCTACATCTTTCTGGTAGCTTTTAATAGTTTCTAAAGTAAGAGCTTGATAGTCTTGATACTTTTTGGCTAATCTTAACTTCCGAGGAGTAATACCCAAAATATCATTAACAATCAGAACTTGACCATCAGTAAATCTGCCAGAACCAATACCAATAGTAGGAATTTGTAACTTGCTAGTAATAACTTGCCCTAACTCTTCAGGAACTAATTCCAACACCAGCATAAATGTTCCCAGTTTTTCTAGCTTAATTGCGCTGGAAATTATTTCTTTTGCTTGCTCAAACTTTTTACCTTGAACTGCTTTTTCTTGCTGAGTTTGAGGCATTAAACCAAGATGCCCACAAACTTTAATATCTTGTTCTACTAAGCATTTCACTACATCCTCCCGCACCCCCTCTAACTTGACACAATCAGCCCCATTTTCTACCAGCCTCTGGGCATTTGCTAAAGCTTGTTGAGGAGTTTCATAGGATTTGTGGGGTAAGTCGGCCAGGATATAACTTTCTTTCACTCCTCGACACACTGCTTTGAGATGATGGACAATATCATCCATCGTCACTTGGGTTTCATCCTCATAACCAAGAATGTTAGTTCCTACACTATCTCCAACAAAGATGACATCTATGCCAGCACGATCTTCCAAAATTGCGGTAGGGTAATCGTAACAAGTTAGGGCAGTAATTTTTTGCTGCCGGAGCTTTTTTTGTTGTAGATACTCTGAAGTTTTCTTCATCGAAGTATTCGACCGATTTTAATTCGGTTGCCTGTTGGTTGTTGTTGGGGAATCTGAGTTGTTTAAAGGAAATAGTTGAGGCAGAATCAAGCCTGAATTAGCTTTGTATGCCTCAAACTCAGGGTAGCGAGAGAGAGAGGTGTCTTTTTTTCGCATATTGGGCAAGAAGACTGCGGCAACAAACAAGCCGAGAATAAGGAAAGGAAGCCAATGTTGCGCTAGCAAAGCAAAACCAGTGTAAATAAAAATTTCTCCCAAATAATTGGTATTGCGACAACGGGTAAAGAAACCTTCTGTGATTAAACCTTGTCTATATTTTAAGGTAAAGTATTTTTGGGCATCGCTGCCGTAATGGAGAAAGACACCAATTATGTTAATTGCGATCGCAAAAGCAATTAAGGGGGGTGCGGGTTCAGAACCACTACTAATTAATAGAAATGGTGCTACCCAATATAGCCCGATCACCAAAAAAACAATCGGACTTAGCCAGAGAGGAATTTGTTGTTCCCATTGGGCATCGGGATAAATTTTATCTTTCAACAACCACAAGAACCCATAAGTACCATGAAGGGCAAGATAAACCCAAGGTGCAATAGTAAAGTTCTGGTACAGGAACATCAAGCCCAAAATAACAAAGAAGGTAAATCCTTTGTGCAAATTAATGATGTGTTTGATTTTCACGGTTTAGTACATCCTAACCAATGATAAAGGGAACCTAAAATTTCTAGTTCTCGTCAAACTCAGGATAATGTAGTTTAGTTAAGTTATCTCAGACAAGCTAGAAACCTCAGAGAGTTGAGACTCTTCTTATCAAAAATATTTGGCTTGCGACTCTATTTAAGAAAATTGAAGAAATTAAATTGACCTCTATTCTCACCATTCCTTTAATTTTGCCCCATTACTTCTCGAAATCCTGGCCCCGGCTATCTTCCATTTTCTCCTCTAGAGAGCAAATAAAAATTAGTTTAATTCACCTCACTTAGGTTAATATATTTAAGCTTTATCACCGTAAGTAAAAAGGGCTAATCCTGCTGATCACCAGAATAGTTTCAGCATAGACAAACGACTCACCGATTTTATCTTTAATTAGTTATTTTTCACTTTTTTACGAATTGCTAACATGAGAACTCCCCTTATCGCTAAGTTCCAAGTCTTAAAAATTTACTGGTTCTTACTGACCCTTGGTTCTATTTTATTTCTCTCCTCTCCTGCTGAAGCTGGGAGACTAGTGAGGTGGAAATTCGACCGTACTCAAAACCGCTTAGAATTTAAAACTGACGATCGGGTTCAGCCTCAAGCACAATTAATTTTTAACCCTACTCGTTTAGTGATTGACTTACCGGGAACCACCTTGGGACAACAAACAGTGAACCAATCTGTAGGAGGTGCAATTCGCCAAATTAGAGTTGGTCAATTTAATGATTCTACTACTCGTATGGTGGTAGAACTCGCACCAGGATATACCATCGATCCGCAAAAGGTTGAGTTTAGAGGTGCTGATCCTACCCAGTGGTTTGTTACCCTGCCTACTCCCCAAAGAATATCTCAACAACCATCCCCATCCCCATCCCCATCTCCCACTCCATCTCCATCCCCATCTCCCATCTCCAGCCCAAAACCTCCCCAATTCTGCTTTTCAAGTTACGAGGAATGGTTTAGTGGTTTCCCTAGCAGGGCAAAAATTAGCTGAAGACGATATTAGAATCAAACCCAATCGCCGTCGTGGATTAGTAGAAATTGATCTTAGAGGAATTACCTTACCTTCTAGTTTGGTAGATAAAGCTACTGCTGTTACTAGTGATGTAGTTAATCAAATCCAATTTAGTCAAGAATCAGAAAACTTAGCCCGTATCACTCTCCAAGTTCCTAAAGATAGTCCAGAATGGAATGCTTTTTTCAGCAATAGATTAGATAGTTTGCTGATCATACCAAGGGGAGGAGGAAACTTTGAACCCACAACCTTAGTAATTCCTCCTCAAAACGAATCTACTGACCCCGTAGTAACTAACCCCACCAACCCCGATAGGGACATTTCTGTTCCTCCCCCCGACTCAAATCAACTACCAACTCCACCACCCACCACCCCAGTTCCACCTATCAGAAAAGATGGTAGAGTACTTGTTACCATAGATCCTGGTCACGGAGGCAAAGATCCTGGTGCTATTGGTATTGGCGGACTGCGGGAAGTAGATGTGGTTTTACCCATCTCCTTAGAAATGACGGAGATGTTGAACCAAAATGGGGTACAAGTACAATTAACCCGCGATGCAGATTACTTTGTTACCCTGGCAGGACGCACTCAACTAGCTAATCGCGTTGGTTCTGATCTTTTTGTCAGCATTCATGCTAACGCAGCACCTGGGGCGCGTCCGGGGGCAAATGGAGTAGAAACCTTTTACCATACCAGCGGTCGTAGCCTAGCAGCAGCAATTCAAAATTCCATCATGGAAAGGTTTGATATGAATAACCGGGGGGTAAAAAAGGCGCGTTTCTACGTTTTGAGAACTTCCAGGATGCCTTCAGCTTTGGTAGAAGTGGGTTTTGTCACAGGAAATGAAGACTCGCGGGTACTTGCTAACTCCGCTTGTCGCACAGAAATGGCTAAGGCGATCACAGTAGGAATTTTGCGTTACAGTCGCATCCAAGAACCCTATACTGGTGTTGAGGCGGATGATTCGAGTTGTCCTGCTATTAAGTGAGGAAGAAGGTAGTGGGGAGTAGGGAGTTAGGGAAGTTGAGTTTCTTGTTCATTAACGTAACCTTTCTTGCCTCTAGTTTGTCGAATTGTTATTGGAAATTCCTGCGTTATAGACTTTCTCGTTGGCTTGAACTGATTTTGCTAAATCCACAACAGGATGAGGATAATCAACACCAATCCTAACTCCATAGCGTTTCTGTTCTTCTGGTGAAAGTTGCCAAGGTTGATGAACTTTGTTGCTAGGTACTTGTTTTAATTCCGTTAGCCAATGTTTAACATACTTACCTTGGCGATCATAATCTTTAGACTGTTTAAGGATATTAAAGTAACGAAAACCACGGGCATCGTTACCAACACCAGCTATATAATTCCAGTTCCCCCAATTACTACAAACATCGTAGTCGATGAGTAGAGACTCAAACCATTCTGCCCCCATTTGCCAATTTATACCCAAGTTTTTGGTGAGGAAGCTAGCTACATTTTGTCGGCCTCGGTTGGACATAAAACCTGTGGCTGCTAATTCTCGCAGATTAGCATCTACTAAAGGAAAGCCAGTTTTTCCTTCTCGCCACAGGTTGAAGCGTTGCCAATCTTCTTGCCAAGGAATGTTGATACCTTGTAAACCAGATTTAGCAAAGATGCGATTCCCATGTTTAGCGCAGATGAAACGGAAGTAATCCCGCCAGAGTAATTCAAAGATTAACCAATAAGTAGAATCGTTAGCAACCCTTTGTGTTTCATATTTTTTAACTTCGGCATAGATGTAACGAGGGGATAAGCTACCGTTAGCTAACCAAGGAGAGAATTTAGAAGAGTAGTCTGCCCCTAACATACCGTTTCTGGTTTGTTTGTAGGAACGTAAAAGGTCTTTTTGCCAAAAGTACTCTGCTAATCTTTCTCTAGCCGCAGTTTCTCCTCCTTGAAATGGTAATACTGCTTTGGAGTCAATGGGTGTGGTTTCTAGCCCTAAACTTTCTAAGTTGGGTATTTCTCCTGTGGCAATGTTAGGGAGAGGAGGTAGCTTTTTTGGTAGGGCTACAGGAGGACGAACAGAAGTCGATTTTTCTACTTTTTTGCGAAATTGAGTAAAGACTTCCGGGAGATAACTAATTTTGAAAGGTAAGTCTTTTGGGTGGAAAAGAGTCGCTATAGGATAGGTTTTTATTTCTACTTGCAAGGCAGTTAAGGCTTTTTTCAAAGCTTTTTCTACAGCTACTTCTTCAGCAGTTACTTCTTGGTGAAAATGAACTGTAGAAATAGAAAATTCCTCTACTAAGGCGGGGATGATTTTTTCTGGCAAACCGCGACGTATAACTAAATTGCTATGATGTGATCGCCATGATTTCCTTAGATCAATTAAACTTTCTAAAAGAAATTGGGTGCGAAAAGAACCAGTTTTGGAGAAGCCAAAGGAGGTTGTAGCAAATTGTCGAGGATCGAAGCAATAAAGAGGGATTAATAAAGATGTTTCTGCTTCAGCCTCAATAGTTTTGAAAGGTGGATAATCCCCCATACGCAAGTCGTTACGATACCAAATTAAATGAGTTTTCATTGATGTTGCAAAACAAGAGAGACGAGGAGATAAAATAATTAGCAATTAGCAATTAGCAACTACCCAAGATGTTTTTCAAGAAATTCCTTAGTACGTTGATTAGCCAGGGTCGCGGCTTGTTGATCATAACTTTGTCCCCCAACCCGTGCAAAACCATGATTCACATTACTGTAGGTGTAGAGGGTTACTCCGGGGTGATAATTAAAAGCATCTATAATTAAAGCACGGGCTTCTGGGGGAACAAATTCATCTTCTTCTGCTAAATGGAGAATAGTCGGCGTTTTGATGCTAGCAAGTTCATCAAGGCTATTTTCAATTCCTACACCGTAATAACTAATATCACAATCTGTATTTGTACGGGATGCCATCAAGTAGGCAAGCTTACCTCCTAAACAATAACCAACGCTGCCAACTTTTCCGGAACAATTGGGCATACTTCTAATGGTATTGAGAGTTACCACCAAATCATCTATACCTTTGTCTTCGCTAAAACCCTCGTACAACTCCAAAGCCTGCTGTCCTTCTGCTTCAGATTGATCGCTAAGCTGAACTCCTGGTTCTTGTCGCCAGAATAAGTCTGGTACTATGACCAGATAACCTGCCTCAGTATAGGAATCTGCTAAGTCGCGCATCACTTGGTTAACACCAAAAATTTCCTGGATCAAAATTAACCCTGGGGCAGCTTCAACGGCGGGTTTAGCTAAATAAGCCTTAAAACTGCCACCATCGACAGCTTTGATCATGATTTCTTCACTGTTCATATCATTGTTTCTTTGTAACACTCTCCAGGGTCTAGGTTATAACATTTATCATTAAACATTTGTCATCTGTAGTTATATGCGTTATTCATCCTTAATTTTATTAAGTTCTTTATTACTCCTTTTTCCTCATCCCACAACAGCTAACCAGGAAATAGAAAGAGAAACTTGGTTGGTACAAAGCCGCAGTCAAGCTAACTTTTGGCCAACTTCTGAAAACTTAATTCAAAAACAACTATCCATCCTTGCCCATGTAGAAACTGCCTTCGGTAGTCCGGAATATAATCAAGTTAATTCTGCTAAGGCTAGTTTGCTTTTACATTTAGGTAAAGTGGAACGCTTCTTGAAAAGCCAGTATCCACAACCAGAGTTGTTATGCTTCAACCGCAGTGATGGTTTAATATCTCCTTCTAGCTTAAATTCTCAACAAACCCAGGTTTATTGTACTCTCTACAAGTCCTTAGTGCAGCTAGAACCCATTGTTAAGTTGCTTGAGAGGCGCTTACCTTCCCTCTCTGCTTTGGCAACTGCTGATCCCCTTCCTGCTACTAATGAAGAGTTACCGAGGGATTTGTTACGTAGTTTTCCCTTTGATTTTGATAGCCCTGTACCATCACGATTTTATCGGGTTGAAAATTTCCCTCAACAGGAAACTGTTGTTGTGGATGGGGAAAGGAAAAAGCCCATCGCAGACTACAATCCCCCCTTACAACCTGCTTTACCCGGCATTCCGGGACAAGCTGTATTAGCTTTGGAAACAACCCGTAAACAGTTGTTAGAGACTCAACCCCTTTTCCCCTACGAGGTGAAATTTCGGGAATTTGCTAACAATGAAGAAGTAATTAATGATCTTCGTTACGGACTTTTACCCCCAGAACCCAACCTTTATGCGGAGTTTCTCCAGCAACCCAATACAGGAATTATCCACATTCTCTCAGCAGAGGCCCATAATCCTAATCGCTTAAGGAATCGTTTAAAAGACCCTGTGGTTAATCGTTTTCCCTTAGCTGCTTTAGTACCGCCTAAAAAGAAAGATTTTGTACCCCGCTTAAATCTCCAAATTCAGGGAGACAATTTTGAGGTGATGATGCCGGGATTAAATTATGGTTTCATGGTGGATCTCGGAGATGTAGCCATGGAAAATTTAGTTCCAGAAAAGGAAGAGAATCTCTTACGCAATTTTTCTTTTCTAACTCAACCGCAAAAAGAACTGTTCTTTAACTATCGTCCCCCAGAACAAATCAAAACCATCAATGAACATAAACAACGCTTTATTTTAGGGCAGAGGGCCGCAAATTTAGGAATTTTGCCCATACCAGCAGTAACTCAATTACCAATTCAACGCAACCATACTTATTTGCTACGTTTAGTACAATACGAACTCCCGGAAGCTTTAGTTACAGGAGAAGCAATAAGAAGAAGCGATCGCCGCTATCTTTCTGAAACTTTTGATGTTCCTAGCAGTGATTTATTATTAGCATTTCGTCCTGTACATCGGCGTATTGACGGAACCTATACGGTTCTTTGGCAAGTGATTAAAGAGTTTGATGATCCGCAGATTGTGGACTTGGAAGATTATGTAGAATTGGAGTAATTCTTTTGAGTAGTCGAAAAACTTTTCAATCTGTTATTCAATTACTATCAAAAAGCAACGACATCAATACTCTTCTCCATTTCTTGACTACACGAACGTAAATTATTAAATCCCCCAAACCATCAGCAACAGCGCCAGAACAGCGAATTAATTTATTTTGCATCCTTGGGTGGAGAGAAATTGAAAGTTGTGAATCTTTTTCAGGATGTTGTATTTTGATTGTTTCTTGATTTTGTAATTGACTCTCAATAACAACGATTTCGGTATGAAGATTTAAGGAGTCGTCATATTTATGATAGTGATTATTTCTTATTTGAGGAGGTTGATAAACTTTGAGCAACCAAGCGATCGCGATACCCAAAAGAATCAAAATACCGAGAAATAACCACGCCAGAAAATCAGTACTTAATGCAGGAAATATCACAGATGTTAAGACTGTTAAGATTGCTGTTACTAATGGTACTGCTACGATTGCTAGTAAAGAGAGAATGCCTACAATATAGGTATTCTTAACTTGCTTCCAAGAAATTGGAACTTTAAGAACTCTATATTTATCTACAGGAAAAAACAAAAACTTCTCAGTTATTCTCCTAGGAAATACTCGGAAAGAACGTAGAGGTACAATAGGGAAGAAAATGAAGATGATCCATTCCGTAGTAACATAGGAACCATCCTGATTAAATTCTCTTTTACCGTAGAAATTTGTTCCGATGCCATTAATGGAGAAGGGCAAAGTTTTGACCTCTACTTCTTCAATATTAAAAGTTAGTATAACCCCAATAAAAGAATTGCTAAGTAATCTTTATAAAAATTTGATAGGTAGAATGTTTGTCTCCCTTGTTTATCTTAAATAAAGCTCCCAGCCCCACTCCAACAGAATATTATTTTTGAGATTGAGATAGTTCTGGACTTGCCACCAAGATAACCGAAAGGGATTTTAATTGACATTAATTGTTATCTTAACTATTTCAAATTTAGTCGAAGGAGATTGACCATCTGAACCTGTACTAAGTTTAAGTTCCACATAATCTGTATTAAACTGTTCTTAAGATAACTTTATAAAAAAGCCAACAAATTGCTAATGTTTAAATAATTAAAAGCTTAACGAGAAGAAAGAGAAGTTTTACTTATTGGTTTTAATTTAAACAAAAGTATTGCTTCTGCTTGGTACGCTTTCCTTCTTGACATGATATTCTGTATATGGTGAAAAAGGTGCGTTCTTAAAAAGCAGTTTTCAAAACTATTTTTGCCTCAAGAAGCGATTGCGCTTAGGTTCAATGTTTAATGCTTAATGCTTAATGAAAAGGGCGGGTTATAGGTCAAGTTTTGGTAGGGAATGGACATTAATTCAAAACAAACCCGCCCAATCTACTACAAAGTTAAAGATTGAGGATTGGTTTCAATTAAAATGGCTAAATCCTTCAAGAAAGCTGCCGCATCAGCGCCATAAATAATACGATGATCGCTAGTCATATTAACCTGCATTTGATTCTTCACTCCCATCATGCCATCAGAAGTTGCCACAACCGTAGGACGAGATGCACCAATAGCAAGAATCGAACCCTGTCCAGGAGGGAGGATGGCATCAAAGCGATCTACACCAAACATACCTAAATTAGAAAGGGTGAAAGTACCACTGTTATACTCTTCCGGTTGCAGTTGTTTGGAACGAGAACGGTTAACTAAATCCTTCCAAGTACGGGAAAGAGAATAAATATCCATTTCATCTGCACCTTGTAAAACGGGGGTAATCAACCCTCCATCAGGCATCGCTACTGCTACAGCAACGTTAATTCCTGAACTATATTGAATCGCTTGTTCCCCATAACTGGCATTAACCACAGGATGATTTTTTAAGGTAACAGCTACGGCTTTGGCTAACAAGGCAGTCATAGTAACTCCCTTGGGTTTAATTTGTTTATAAAGCTTATCTAACTCGTTGGTGGTGATGGTATAACCAACTCGGAATACAGGAGTTTGCAAACTCGCCAACATATTATTAACCACAGCCTTTTGCATGGTATTCATCGCTACCTGTTCCCCCGCAACAACGGCAGGATTAGGGGTTTGAGGGGCTACTGTAGTTACGGTTGGGGTAGGAGGTGTAGCAACGGGAGTAGGAGAGGCTGAAGGTGCAGCAGCAGGTTTGCCAACAGCAGATTCCACATCAGTAGCCACAATTCTTCCATAAGGACCGCTACCTTGCAAGCCCTTGAGTTCAACTCCTAATTGTTTAGCCAATTTACGGGCGCGAGGAGAGGCAACAGTACGGCCATTCTGATTAGCGGTCGAGGTTGTAGCCGGGGCAGCCGAAACTTCTATTGGGGCAGGCTTAGAGGCTTCTGGAGTGGCAGTCTTAGTTGCAGTGGGGGCAGAAGCACTAGCCTGTTGTTTTGCTGCCTCAATCTCTTCTTGAGTTTCTGCTAATAAGGCGATCGCATTTCCTACGGGGGCATCATCTCCTGCGGCGACGATAATAGTTGCCAAATAACCTTCATAGAAAGATTCAACGTCCATATCGGCTTTATCCGATTCAACAACCACCACGGTTTCACCTTTCTCCACTTTATCTCCTGGGGATTTTTCCCAAGAAACAATTTTACCTTCGGTCATGGTGGAACTCAGGGCGGGCATGAAAATTTCGTGGATCATGGGGCGGTTTTCCGAGTTGAGGTAAGTAAGGTTAAACAATTAAAACCAGATCGTATTTTATCTCGATCTGGCTTTAATTGGTGAAGACGGGAGCAGTTGTCAAACTTAATCCCTATTAGCAATTAGCCGTTAGCCGTTAGCCATTAAACATAATCAATGTTCAATGTTTAATGTTTAATGAGCAATAATCAATGTTCAAATGTCCCCACGAATTTCTTCTACAACTCCGTCACGAACCAATATTTCGACGTTTAACTTAGAAACGAGGTTATCTCCTACTTCAAGGCGAAAAAAGCTTTCCATTTGTCCTTGGGCGACTTCTTGGTCTAATTCTAAAACCTGTATTTGTTGCAGTTGCTGAAGAAACTGATTTTTTTGTTCAAGTATTTCACTCTTTTTTTGATTAACCTGGTTTTGAATACTATCAATTTGCTGATTAACTTGGGGACCGGGGGGTTGGATGCTTTGTTTTTTGATTTCGGCGATCGCCTTTTGCCCTTGCATATCCAACTGTTGGAGTTGATTATCAATTTTATTGATTTGGTCTTGCAGTTGTCGCTGCACTTCTTCTTTCCACCGGGGTGTAACAATTACTTTAAGGTTAATTGGGCGCTTTAATAGTAAATTTGATTTAGTTTCATCCATTAGTTTGTATCCTTTGTAATCATTTTCGAGGTGGTGATTGGCAACTGGTCTAAATCAACCAGTAACCAAACAATTGCTCAATTAAACATTCCGTCAATCATATCGCGATAGCGTTCCCTGGCAACGGGACGGCGAATTTTTAGGGTTTGGGTCATCAGACCGTTTTCCTGGGAAAATGGTTCTAGAATAAGCTTGAAAGGGCCGATGCGGTCATCGGAGCGATAGCCTGGACGATCTTTGACCTCTCGGTTTAACTCTTGCCTGATCAACTTACCTACTTCTTCAACTTCATTCAGGTCAATTTTCGCTTCCTGATGAGATTCGGGTATTTCTAGAGAAAGGTTTTCTCGCACCGCCCATTGTTGTAGTGCTTCTAGGTTAGGAACAATTAAAGCCCCCAGGGAACGTTGATCTTGCCCTAATAACATAATTTGGTCTATATAAGCACTTCTGGCACAAGCATCTTCGATAGGTTGGGGTTCGATGTTTTCTCCGTTGGTAAGTACTATCGTATCTTTAGACCTTCCCGTGAGGACAATGTTATTGTTGGGGGTCAAAAAACCTAAGTCTCCGGTATCAAACCAACCTTCAGCATCAATAGCTTTGGTGGTAGCTTCAGGTTTTTTGTAGTAGCCCTGCATAATCTGAGGTCCCCTGACTAAAACTAAGCCTTGTTGCCCTGTAGGTAATTCCTGACGGGTGGTGAGATCAACAATGCGAGTTTCTGTACCTGGTATGGGTAACCCCGAAGAGTAACGTAGATTTCCCCATAAGCGACGGGCATGGGTAACAGGAGAAGTTTCTGTCAAACCGTAACCAACGAGAATAGGGACTTCAACGATTTCAAAAAAGTCTTCTAAATGTCTGGGTAAAGAGCCGCCACCGCTAATAATTGCTTTGAATTCTCCTCCTGTAGCTTGGCGAACTTTTTCATAAACAATTTTTTTACCTAAACTATGAACAGGAAGTAGTAATAAAGATTTAATTTTGGCGCTGAAACGTTCCCAACCAGAATATTGAGATTTTTTTATACATAGTCCTGCTGCCACCCTTTTAGCAAGGATATATTCTTGGGAAACTTTAAAAAAGAAGTTAATTAATTTTTGCTTGCTTTCTGGTTGTTGTCGAAACTGTTTTTGTACCCCTTCATAAATAGATTCCCATAACCGAGGTACAGCCACCATATAATTAGGTTTAATTTTTTGTAGGTCTGTTTTAATGGAGCGTTTATTCGTATAAAATTGTGTACAACCTTGAGAAAGGAAAAAGTATTCAGCGCTGCGTTCGTAGGTATGCCAAGTGGGAAGAATGCTTAAAACCCTGTCACCGGCTTGGGGTTGGATCACTGTCCCCAAAGTAGTAACTTGGTGGAGGAGGTTATTATGGGAAAGCATTACCCCTTTTGGTTTGCCTGTTGTTCCGGAGGTATAAAGTAAGGTAGCTAAGTCGCTTCTTTTTTTGGGAATAAGTTCAAAATCATAACTTTCTCCGGCAGCCATTACTTGAGAGAAATTAAGAATTTTATCAGGGGTTTCTTCAGTAATAGTTTCATCGGAGAGTAAGACAATAAAATCCAAATTAAAATTAGCAATTTCTGGTTGTAATTGAGCCAAAGCCTTTTTGTTTTCAATAATTAAACTCTGGCTATCACTATCTTCAAGAATATAAAGTAATTCTTGGGAATCTGCCTGGGAAGAACGAGCAACATTAGAAGCCCCAGCCATCATACTACCTTGGTCAGCAATAAACCACCGAGGACTATTATCAGCAAATAGAGCTAGCCGAGAATTACCATTAATGCCTAAACTCTGTAAACCGGCGGCAAATTGTTTTAATTGCTGGTATAACTCCCTATAGGTTAAAACAACCTCTGGTTTGCTATGGAGGTCATGAAGAGCTACAGTATCAGCAAACTTTTGGGCTGCTAAGAGCCAAACTTCTGGGAGATATTCTACAGAAAAGTAATCTGCCATACCTCGAAGCAAGTTTTGTTCGTGGGGGGTAAGTTTAATCCTGTCGGGTAACATAATTAATTTGAACTTATGGTTATTTAGTTCCTACCATATCTTCCCAGCAGTCAAAAAGGGAGCATGGGACAGACACCTTTACTTTTGTCTTTATGCCAGTGTACGACAGTAAGATTGGCATAATCTTGAATTATGTTGAAGAATTAAATTTCTGTAACGAAAAGGAGCAACTACCATGAATTCATTACCCCCTTATGTTTCCTATCTTGGTATTGGCGTTGCAGCAATCCTGGGTCTAATTGTGATTATTTGGGCTATTCTTGCTGCAAGGGTTTTTATGCTTACAAAAGGGCTTCCCAAGGTAATTACCGCTTTTTTTGCTTTGATAGTGGAAGGTGAAATCGACGAAGCATACCAGTCTACTACCAATGATTTTAGAGCCAAAATACCGAAAAAGAAGTTTATTAAATTGATTAAAAATAACAAATTTAAACAATTTAAACGCACAACTATGGCTATGCCCAAGGTAGAAGGGGAGCGGGAAATTATTGATGTTACCTTAATCCTTAATTCTGGTCGAGAAATCCTTCTAGAAATGGCTTTTGCTAAAAAAGGTAAAGTTTGGAGAATTGATGATTTAAAGAAGAAGTGATTCAACTTCAAACTTCAACCAACTAAACCACTGTTCCTGTTAAAGGAGAACTAGCAGTAGCATAAGCTTTAATGGGAATGCGTCCAGATAAATAAGCTAACCTCCCCGCTTCTGTTGCCAAACCCATCGCTTTAGCCATCGCTACCGGATTCTTAGCTAAGGCGATCCCGCTATTAATTAGTAAAGCATCTGCCCCCAATTCCATAGCATAGGCAGCCTCACTAGGACTACCAATTCCTGCATCTACTACCACCGGAATTTTGGCTTCTTCAATAATAATTTCAATATTGGCAGCGTTTTTAATGCCCTGTCCCGAACCAATAGGAGAACCCAAAGGCATAACTGTTACACATCCCGCTTCCTCTAAACGCTTGGCTAAAAGAGGGTCTGCGTTAATATAGGGTAGCACAGCAAAGTCTTCTTTAACTAACTGTTCTGCTGCTTCTAAAGTACCAATAGGATCAGGAAGTAGATATTTAGGATCGGGAATTACTTCTAATTTGACAAAATTATTATCTTCTTGACCTAATAATTTAGCCATTTCTCGTCCCAAACGAGCCACCCTTACGGCTTCTTCAGGGGTTTGACAGCCCGCTGTATTCGGTAACATCCACACTTTTTGCCAATCTAAGGCTTCTGCTAACCCTTCATGTCCTGGTGCTTTGGTTTGAACTCGTCGCACCGCAACAGTAACTATTTCGCAGGCACTAGCAGTAATACTTTGTTGCATATATTCTAGGTTGGCATACTTACCCGTACCCGTCATCAAACGAGAGGAAAAGCTACGGCCAGCAATGGTTAGTACATCATCATTGCCTATGGTTGCGGTAGGAAAAATCGTCAGGGAAGGCATAATTAAAATTGCTAATAGCTAATAGCTAATTGCTAATTGGAGAAATGTTAGTAAAGTCGATTAATAAAAATTAGAAAGTATGAATTCAAGACTAATTTAAGATGCTCAATTCATACTTTCTCTAGTTAGATATTTTAAGAAAATTACCACAAAGCTCTTACTGGTTGTTGCTCTACTACCACTGGTGAGGGTGCAACGGCGGGAGAAGGAGTGACTACAGGGGCAGGAGTAGCTACAGGTTCAGGATTAATTACAGGTTCAGGATTAACCACTGGATCTGTGGTGTTGGGTTGTTGGGCAACGGCTGCTGGATCTTCTGTGGTGTTAGGTTGTTGCTCTGTTGCTTCCGGAGACTGGTTGGCTTGCTCTGTAGATTCAACATTTTCATCAGGGGCAACTTGATTAGCGCTTCTATTAAAGCGATTGTTAGGGCGCAAAAATCCTAAAGCGGAGCCTACAACTATAGCCAAGGCTGACGCAATTAAGATAGCGCCAATTACTGTTTTGTTCACTGCTTGTTTCCTCTATCCCTCTTTGATTTCTTTTTTCTTTCTTATTTTAACAATAACTCTTTTTTTCTTACTTATAGATTAACAAGCAGATAACTCTAAGCCAAGGAGAAACTTTTCTTGTTCTACTCCCTTTAGTGAGACAAATTCTGAGGTAAATATTTTTGTACAACACTCCATCCTGTCCAACTTACCCATAAAAAAGCCCAGAAGAGGGTAATGTTAGTGCTAATGTGGAGTGATCGCCCCCAAGATTTGCGGTTGATTTGAGTTGCGCTGCCTGCGGAGAGCAAAACTAAAGAAACTACTATCAGTCCCGCTACTAAATGCCAAGAATGCCCTAAGCTTCCATAGTGACCTATTGTTCCCACTAAACCGATCGCTAGTAGCAGTAGCACTAAAACGACCAGGATTGTCCCGGCAATGTAGTGAAAAGGGCGTAACCAAGAAGGACGAAGGCTTTTAGCTTTCCTACCATTAAAGAGCCAAAAGCCACTTATACCTAGTACTAAATAAGCTAAGACAGATAAACTCATTGACCAAGCTGCAATTTTCCAAAGCCAGAGAAAAGAAGGTAAATTCAATTTGTATCCCCCAATAATCTTGAAACTTCATTTTTACCTAGTTTATCCTTGCTTGTTATTAAAAAGGGTTGCCTCAAAAGACAACCCCTAACTATTAACTATTTTTGTTATTTATGTTGTTATCTAAAATACTAAGCCTTAGCTGTAACTAAAGTTTCTGTGAATTGGTTTTGTTGCTTAAGATTGTTGGCTACAGGAGTTTTTTCCTCACTTTTTTCCTCGTTTAATTGAGAAGAATTGTCTTCATTATCCAATTCACCTTCATCTATACGCAAACGTTCACAAGGAATAGTATCAGAAAGAATAGCACTGGCCATCTTTCCGGAATGAATTTCCAATAAAGCTTGTGGCAAAGCTTCAAATACTAACCGTTGTCCAGGAAAAACCACTCGTTCAAAATACCAATTAGTAACGTTAGTAATCCTAGCTATTTGAATTTGACTAGTAGCATTGACATAGCAGCAAAGTACGCTGCTTGTCTCACTCTGAGGGAGGGAATCAAGAATCTGAGCCATAGCAATTGTTAAATTTTGTTTTTTATAAAGACTACACTTCCTAAGCTAACACTCACTGATCCCGACTGGCTGTAAATCCTAATACCAATCAGAATTTACCTACTATAACAAAAGTAGGTTGATCTGGTCTTATGTTTCGTTTTTGACTTCCCTTAAAGAAATTCCTACGGAAATAGGCTTCCTACATCCACAGGCTAACTTCAACTCAGCTTAGGGGCTTACTAGTAAAGCTTACTTGCTCTAAGAACAATTATTTTTGTTTTACTAAAATAATTAATTAGTTGATAGCCAGGGTTGATGGCGCTAAAGTTAAGTTATGTGAAAAAGGCTCTCATATTTTTGCCTTTCTCTCAGGTAAGTTTCTACATACTCAGTTGCTATTAGCTTTGACAACATCCCTTCATAGCAATCCAAATCAAACTATATCATCCTTGAGAAAGATGTCATCTTAAGTTCTCTTAAAACTTCTTGATTTTAACCAACAAAACACTTTAAAAAATAATGGAAAAAGGTATTTTGTATGTTCGCCTACCCTGTAACCCGATTTTCCCCATCGGAGTAGTGTATTTAGCTGACCATATACACAAACTCTTTCCAGGAGTAGAGCAGCGTATTTTCGACAT
The DNA here is from genome assembly GCA_963793425.1 of uncultured cyanobacterium. Taxonomy (GTDB): domain Bacteria; phylum Cyanobacteriota; class Cyanobacteriia; order Cyanobacteriales; family CAWCAG01; genus CAWCAG01. The sequence goes on from CAWCAG010000009.1 coordinate 459,606, forward strand.
GGGTACTGTGCCACCTTTGGATTTTGCGACATCCTTAGATCAATATATAGATGAGTTTCAACCGACTCTATTAGTTTTTTCTTGGCGCGATATCCAAATTTATGCACCTGTGGGGGGTAGGGGAGGAAACCCTTTACAAAATGCTTTCGAGTTTTACTACGCTAAAAACCCTTTCATTAAGCTGCGGGGGGCTTTAGGAGGGTTTAAGGTTGCTAGCGCCTATTACGGTGAATTGTGGCGTAACGAGGGCTTAATTAAGCGAGGTTTAAAAAGAGCAAGGAAACACAACCCCGCAGCCAAAGCGGTGGTTGGTGGCGGTGCGATTAGTGTTTTTTATGAACAAATGAAAAACCAACTACCGAAAGGAACTATTGTTTCTGTAGGAGAAGGGGAAACTTTATTAGAAAAATTGCTGAGAGGGCAAGATATTCAGGGGGAAAGATGCTATGTTGTGGGGGAAACTCAACCCCGCGATCGCCTGATTCACGAATGGCCTGAACCCATTGAAAAATCTGCTTGCAACTACGACTACATAGCTAAGATTTGGCCAGAGTTTAGCTATTATCTCCAGGAAAATGACTTTTACATTGGGGTACAAACCAAGCGCGGTTGTCCCCACAATTGCTGCTATTGTATTTATACAGTAGTGGAAGGGAAGCAGGTACGCATAAATCCTGCCGATGAAGTTGTCAAAGAAATGCGCCAACTTTACGACCGAGGCATTCGTAACTTCTGGTTCACTGATGCACAATTTATTCCGGCCCGCAAGTTTATTCCTGATGCTATTGAATTGTTAGAAAAAATTCTGGCTTCTGGGATGAATGATATTCATTGGGCTGCTTATATTCGCGCTGATAATCTTACCCCTGAGTTGTGCAAGTTAATGGTACAAACGGGGATGAATTATTTTGAAATTGGCATCACTAGTGGTTCCCAGGAATTGGTGAGAAAGATGCGAATGGGTTATAACCTACGTACTGTCCTGGAAAATTGCCGGGACTTGAAAGCAGCAGGTTTTAATGATCTAGTTTCTGTCAACTATTCTTTCAACGTTATTGATGAACGTCCTGAAACCATTCGCCAAACTATTGCCTATCACCGAGAATTAGAAAATATCTTTGGGGTAGATAAAGTTGAACCAGCTATCTTCTTTATCGGGTTACAACCCCATACTCACCTAGAAGAATATGCCTTCAAAAATGACATCATCAAACCAGGCTATAATCCTATGAGTTTAATGCCCTGGACTGCCAAAAAATTGCTTTGGAACCCTGAACCTTTAGGCTCATTTTTTGGTGAAGTATGCCTCCAAGCTTGGCAACAAAAACCTGATGATTTTGGTCGGGAGGTGATGCAAATTCTTGAAGATAAGCTAGGTAAATCTGAGTTAGAAACAGCTTTAAGTGCCCCGGTGAAAGTAGAAAAACAACTAGCAGGTGTTTGAGCTGTGTCCTTTCTCCCTTAACCCTTCTTCGTCAATCAAAAATTGACACTAAGATATCAATCAACTAAATAAACATCAACCGATATGTTGCAAGGCTCAATATTAGAAAAATTAAAAACCGCCCATCACGGTGGTGAGAGACCCCTCAATCTAGGAGTTTATTACAAAAACACTCTAGTCGCTCTTTGTCACGCCTTAGAAGACTTTATTTTAGAGTCTGACAGTTCCCCGATTATGATTACTGCTTTCCAGCAGGGTAAATGGTATTTACAAGAGGCAGAACGTTACAGGGAGTTAGCGGATCAATCTTCTCAAGTTGTGATTATGGCAGCCCCTAATGCTGGTTTTGCCGACCATCCTACCAGTAAAAAAGATAATGTTAATTTAGTCAACCTGAACACTGATGATCCGGTGGCCCAAGAATGGCATTTAATGATTATGTCGCCCCAGTATACAGCCATGGTTCTCTGTCAGGAACTATCGGAGGAAGACTATGGTGCTTCTAGACAGCCCAAGGAAGATTTGGAGCGCAAATTCTATGGTTTTTGGACTTTTGAACCGGAATTAGTTAAGGAAACCATAGATATTTCCCTTGCTCATATTGACAAATATGACCACAAATTAGCAACTCAATTAACCGCAAAAGCAGAAGGGATCGCTGCGAAATTTGGTGAGGAACCCCATGATGATTTAGGAAAGGTGGTTTCTCGCGTAGTAACATATCTCCAAACTAGCCAAGAACAGCTTGAAGAACCCCTTTCACAAGCTGTTTCTGCGGATTTGGATACTAATCTCCTCTCCAACGAAATGCAAGCCTTCCTGCGTATGGCGCAATTAATTAATCCCTCTAATCAACCCATAGCCGCAGCAGAAGTTTCAGCTTTAGCAGAAAATATGGGTCAAATGCTGGATTTACCTGCTTGGCAAATTAAACGTTTACGTTTAGCGGGTTTACTTCACGGTATTGTACCTGGTTTGATGACCAAAGTTGCTTCAGAAGATGAAGCTCCTAGCTGCCCTCTAGTGCCAGAAGTAGAGGCCTTACGGATTATGCCCCAACTCCAAGCCGTAGCCCAAATTATCACCCATCAACACGAACGTTGGGATGGTGAAGGCGCTCCTGCGGGTTTGGCTTATGATAATATCCCCTTAGAATCAAGAATTTTGGCTTTAGTTAGGGAATTTCGTGACCAAATTGCTCAACTATCTCAACAAAAAGATAACCTTAGCCAAGAAGAAGCCTTATCCCAAGCTTTAGCCAATTGCCAAAGCAAGGCAGGAGAAGTTTTTGACCCTAAGCTAGTTGAAGGACTCTCTTTGTTAGTGATGGGAATGCAGCAAGGGATGAGTATTCAAGCTAGTCAGCCCAAAATAGCTGCGGGTATGTGGTTATTAGATGCTGATGCAGCAGAGAAAATTCAATATGTTTAAATGGGGAGCAGGGCTTAGGTAACAATGGGTATGACCAATATAGAAACAATTAAAGCTGGCAAAGAAAAACAGTTTCCGGGAATAGATTTAGAAGATGAGGATCTTTGCCAACATCATTTAGAAAAGGTTAACCTATCCGGAGCAAATTTAGTCGGTACAGATTTTTCTGGCTCCAACCTTAAAGGCGCTCGTTTTGATGGGGCGAATTTACTCGGTGCTAGATTAGTTGGAGCTGACTTACGAGCCAATTTACTTGGTAGTAATTTGATGCAAGCAGATTTGACTAGTGCTGATTTGCGGGGTAGCAATTTGCGAGGTGCTAACCTGATGGGAGCTAAATTAGTTAAAGCTTCCTTAGCTGGAGCCTTTTTGAGTGGAGCAAATTTAACTAGGGTTAATCTGCAAGGAGTTGATTTACGAGGAGCCGATTTAAGGGGTGCTAACCTTAACAGCGCTAACCTCAAAGGGGTTGACCTTAATCAAGCAGACTTACAAGGTGCTAGTTTAAGCGAAGCAAATTTAGAAGAAGCGGATTTGCGCGGAGCTAACCTTTCTGGGGCTAACCTTTCTGGGGCTAATTTGCTCTGTGCTGAATTAGAAGGGGCTGAATTGGCAGGGGCTAGTTTCGACCGTACTTGTTTGTTAGGAACAGCAATTAAGCATTGACATCCCCCCATCACCTCGTCTCGACGGGAAGAGGAATAGTTTTAGAACTATTCCTGAGTAAATTATCCAAATATATCCCCGATTAAGATCATGGTGCGATCGCTCAAAACAACAACTCAACTAAACGGTAATGCCTAGCTCCCCACCCTCGACATTTAACCTCATCTAAGTTAAAGTTGTAATGAGTCTGAGTTACCTTTACACAAAGAAAATCGCCTCAATCTTTGGGAAGGTGAGTTTTTCGTATTCAGGCTAAAATGGAAGGTGTCAAGGTGCTTAAAATAATTACTACATCTGTAAACATAAAAAAATTAAGGCGGGAGCCTGGCCAATGAATGCTGAAGGCGCACAACTAAAACCAATCAAATCCCTAGAAGATGCTTTTGAAAGGTGTCAGGATCTGGGTATGCGTCTGAGCCGCCAGCGTCGCTACATTCTAGAGCTGCTTTGGCAAGAACAAGAACACCTTTCTGCTAGGGCAATATATGATCGCTTAAATCAGCAAGGGAAAGATGTTGGTCATACTTCGGTATATCAAAATTTGGAAGCTTTATCAAGCCAAGGAATTATTGAGTGTTTAGAGCGGTGTGATGGCCGGCTTTATGGTAACATCAGCGATGCCCACAGTCACGTTAACTGCTTGGATACCCAGCAAATTATTGATGTTTATGTAGAATTACCCCCAGATTTGTTGGCACAGATTGAGAAACAAACTGGAGTGAGTATATCTGAATATCGCATTGATTTTTATGGCTACCGCCGTTCCCAAGACAACACCTCTCAATAGGAAAGGCTAAACTGTCCAGTTATGGCACAATTAACTGGGTAGATTTTAAAGACGACTCTTGTTTTGGGAAATTATATGGCTAAGTTTGTCTTCGTAACAGGTGGAGTTGTTTCTAGTATCGGCAAAGGAATTGTCGCAGCTAGTTTGGGGCGTTTGTTGAAGTCAAGGGGCTATTCTGTCTCCATCCTCAAGTTAGATCCTTATATTAACGTCGATCCTGGAACCATGAGTCCTTACCAACATGGGGAAGTTTTTGTTACCGAAGATGGGGCTGAAACAGATTTAGATTTGGGGCATTACGAGCGTTTTACCGACACCTCAATGTCTCGGCTTAATAGTGTTACCACAGGTTCAATTTATCAAACAGTAATTAATAAAGAGCGCCGGGGAGATTATCAAGGAGGAACAGTACAAGTTATTCCTCACATTACCAACGAAATTAAAGAGCGTATTATTAGGGTTGGCAAACATACCAACTCTAATGTGGTCATCACAGAAATTGGCGGTACGGTAGGGGATATTGAATCATTGCCTTTCCTCGAAGCCCTACGCCAGTTACGCAAAGACTTGGGGCGCAATAACGTAGTTTATATGCACGTTACTTTAATACCTTGGATTCCTTCGGCGGGGGAAATGAAAACTAAACCCACCCAACACTCAGTTAAGGAATTGCGCTCTATTGGTATTCAACCAGATGTTTTAGTCTGTCGCTGCGATCGCCCCCTCAAACCTGGTATCAAAGACAAGCTTTCTGAGTTTTGCGACGTACCTGTACAATCTGTGATTACGGCTCGTGATGCAGATAGTATTTATGAAGTTCCCTTGATTTTAGAAAAAGAGGGCTTAGCTCAACAGGTATTAGAATTATTACAGCTAGAGCAAAAACAACCAGACTTAGAAAAATGGCAAACCTTAGTTAATCGCCTCTATCGCCCTAATCAAGAGATTAACATTGCTATTGTGGGCAAATATATTCAACTAGGTGATGCCTATTTATCTGTGGTAGAGGCATTAAGTCATGCAGGAATGGCTCTTGGGGTAGAGGTTAAACTTTCTTGGGTAAGTGCAGAGGATTTAGAAACCAACGGTGCTGAGGAATACCTCAAAAATGTGAGCGGTATTGTTGTACCTGGGGGTTTTGGTATCAGGGGAGTTGATGGCAAAATAACGGCTGTGGAGTATGCCAGGAAAGAGAAAATTCCTTTCTTGGGTTTATGTCTAGGAATGCAATGCTCAGTAATTGAGTGGGCGCGTAATGTTGCTAAATTAGAAGATGCTAATAGTGCTGAATTTGAAACAAATACCCCCAATCCAGTTATTAACCTCTTACCAGAACAACAAGATGTAGTTGACTTAGGTGGGACTATGCGTTTAGGCTTATATCCTTGTCGCTTAATGCCAGGAACTCTCGCTCACTCTCTTTATAATGAAGAAGTGGTCTATGAACGTCATCGCCATCGGTACGAATTCAATAATACCTACCGCAATCAATTTTTAGATACCGGATATTTAGTTAGTGGTGCATCTCCTGACGGACGTTTAGTAGAAATTATTGAACTGCCAGAACATCCTTTTTTCTTGGCTACTCAGTTTCATCCTGAATTTCGCTCTCGTCCTAATAATCCCCATCCCTTGTTCTTAGGTTTCGTTGAAGCAGCTTTGGGTAAGTGTAATGCTACCTTGCCACCGAGTAATTCTAGCTCCTCCGAGCAAACTACATCTGGAAAAGGAGAAGTTTCTTTAAGTCATTCCCCTGCTGAAGTTTCGTAAGTGCAGAAAATCTACTTTCCCCGTCTGATGATTCTGAAACTATCCGATTAAGAGTTCCCTTGATTTGCTCCGCCCTCTCCTTCCTCACCAACAACCTCTGCAACTAAACACCAATTTTGTATGACATACTGGGTCAAAGTTGATTACGAGCGCAAAAAATTTGTTGTCGATCTAGAGCGTATCAGTTCTTTTATCTGCGCTCCTAACGGCAGAATAACTTTTTGGCTACCTGATAGTTCTATACCTGTAATTATTAATAAGAATACTCACGCAGATGATTATAATCAAGTAATTGAGTATATAAATCAGCTTTTTGGTTCTCCTTTTGGTGGGGCTTGGTTAAGGCTCTTTTATGAACGTAATGAATATGTAATTGATTTGAGTAAGATTAGCAGTTTTTGTTACTCGGAGCGGGGTAAAATCACTTTTTGGCTGCCGGATAGCGCCACGCCTATTGTGATTAGCAAGCAAAATGATCCTAGTGATTATCAAAAGTTGCTTGATTTTGTGAGTACGAAAACAGGTTATTCTTTACCTTAAAGTTGCTAATTGCTAATAGTTTTATCCCTGTTATCTTATGATGACTATATTAGATTTAAAACCATTAATTAGCTTAACTAAAGAAGATTTTTATCAACTTTGTCGAGCTAATCCAGAAGTACCATTAGAATTAAGTCGCAACGGAGAATTAATTATTACGTCTCCAGTGGGAGGAGAAGTTGGTAACAAAGAAGCTGATTTAATTTTTCGTGTTGGTTTTTGGAATCGCCAGAGTAAGCTAGGGTTAGTGTTTAGTTCCTCAGAGGTTCGCTATTACAATACTAACCTTACTGAAATGGTTAAAATATTAGGCAGAGACCTATTAATGTAGAGGCTAAAGCTATGTCAGGGGATAATATCAGGCAAAAGGCAATTTCGGTATTGGTAACATGAGTGGTGGTGAAATTAAGGATTCTAAAGTTGCTGGAGTTATTAATGAAGCTGAACAACAAAACCTAGCCCAAGCTGCGGCGGAAATACAGCGATTATTAGAGCAATTGGAAAACTCCTACTCCACAGAAACCACAGCAGGTAAAATGCAACTCGCGACTGAAGCGATTACACAGATTGAAAATAATTCTACCCAGAAAGCTAAAGTTATCAGGAGTTTAAAAGCTGGGAGTGTTTCATCGTTTGAGCAGTTTCTTAATCATCCTGCTGCTAGTTTTGTTATCGCGACGTTAGAGGAATTTCCGAAGAAATGAATGCTGCCTGAATGCGACGAGGAGCAATTTTTATTGACTCCCCAGGTTCAGGCGATCGCGTCCTAATCCCTCGATAAAGTACTCTAAATTACAATAATATTTGAAATAGGAGAAGTTTTTAATATACAAGCTGTAGATAATACAATAACTCAAGTTGAATTTGCTAGTTCTCCAACAGTTTCAACTACCTTATTAGACTATGGCAAAAACTTAGAAAATGCTGAACGTCTCAAAAGTTATTTAACATCTTATCGATTAATAGACTGATTAATAATTAATATAGCAGTTCTCAATCACATGAGGTACACTAGCATTTTCTAATGCTCCCTACTCCCTCAAACCAAGGTCTTTTGTACCTAACTAGTACGAGAATTGCTATAATTAATTTACTTTTCGTCACAATTAAAAAAATCCTTGGTGAGAGAAGCTATGTTGAAGACAACACAAATCAAGTATTTTTTCTCCCAGCAATGAGTAAAATAGTAGCTTCCCCTGAAATATACAAATACTGCTAGTGGTGTAATTCGCCTCAAACCACAGCAGTTTATTCACGTTTTAGATAACAACACTGGGGTAACTCGCTTAGAAGTTGGCCCCCAGACAATTACTCTGCAAGATGCAGAAAGATTGGTACTCAAACCAACGCCGATGGTAGTTGTACCACCCCGTCATTATTGTCTCATTGCTAATCCAGTGTTGCAAAACGTAAGGCTTTACATTTACGGGCTAAACGCACATTCACCGATATTTTCAACCGCCAACGTCGGGCTGGGGATGAGTGGCTGGTGACAATTGAAGATGCAGAAATTCATTTACCTGATGTTTATGAGGAGGTGGTGGGGGAAGTAGAAATCACTACCCTTAGCGATCGCCTATTGATATTCAATCCGTTGAACCAGTAGATGAAGAGACTTTGAAGAGTTTACAAAAATCTGTGCAAATCGCTATTCAAATTACTACCGATGCCCAAGAAGCAGCGGCAAGCCAAGAAGCAGAGTTAGCCCACAAAGAGGCATTGAATGAGTTGGAAGTTGCTAAAGCAGAAAAAATGTTGGAGATTACAGCCACAGAATATCAACGCAAGGTTAGAGACAATTAAGGCGATCGCACAAGCCGGACTAGAAATGCCAGCGAGGTTGTTGCAAGGTTTAAGGATTCAAAGTGTTTTGATTACTGATGGTAAGATTCCTCTTAATCTTTTTGGGGCCGCTAATGGTATGATTGGTTTCCCTGAAAGTCAAGATGAGTGATACTTCTGGAAAGAGGTAAGGTAGTTTATCTAGCCTCAAATCTTCTAGCATTAAGGGTATTGCTAAAATAATAAAATGAAAATTTCTGATCTTGGTGAACTTCTACTCTTAGCTTCCCTTTGGGGGGCTTCTTTCTTGTTTATGAGGATAGCATCTCCTGTATTCGGTCCGGTTTGGCTAATGGAATGCCGGGTTTTAATAGCCGGATTAGCTTTGCTACCTCTGGTAGTTAAATTGGGTTTGTTAGGAGAAGTGCGCCGTTATGCAAAGCCTCTGTTTATTATCGGTTGTTTTAATGCAGCCCTGCCATATCTACTTTTTGCCTTTGCTAGTCTCTTTTTACCTGCTGGAGTCACCTCCATTCTCAATGCCACAACGCCCTTATTTGGGAGCATTGTCGCTTTTATTTGGTTAAAAGAAAAATTTACCTTGAGTAAGATAATCGGGTTAGTATTGGGCTTAGGTGGAGTAGTTGTTTTAGTCGGGTGGCAGAGTTTTGTGGTTACGCCAAACTCTTTGTTAGCAGTAGGTGGTGTATTGATAGCAACATTAATGTATGCGATCGCTGCCCCTTATATCAAAAAGCAACTCTCCGGAGTTCCTTCTTTAGTTATTGCCACAGGCAGTTTACTTTTTGCTCCTTTGTTCCTCTTACCTGCTATTCCTTTTACCGTACCAACAACAGCACCAACTCCCATCAGCATAATGGCTTTATTTGGACTGGCTTTGCTTTCAACTTCTTTGGCATACATCCTCTATTTTCGCTTAATCAGTAATGTTGGTTCTACCAAAGCTTTAACTGTCGCTTATTTAATTCCTATCTTCGCAATGCTTTGGGGAGCAATTTTTTTAAAGGAAGCGATTACTGTATCTATGATTTTGGGTTGTAGTTTGGTTTTATTGGGGACTGCGATCGCTAATGATTTGTTTAAGAGTATGGTTTTAAAAAAGATGTTTTGAAAATTCTCAAACCTTTTTGTTTGGTATTGCCTAATTGTTTGTGTTATAATTATTTCATCAGATAAAATTCAATCTTAACTAAAAAAATATTTCTTCGGAGCGGGGTTGGGAGCTTTCTTAAAATGGGCATGGAAGGCAAACTTCTGACCTGACAACTTTTCACCAGAATCACTTAACAGGCATCTCCAAAAATCAAAAACTTAAAAGCCTTTTGTTTTTTAATTAAGGATTGCCGAGAGATTACTGATTTCTGGCATTGGTGTAGAAGGTTTCCTGAGTGGTGTTTTTACCTCCTCTGGAGATGAGCAAAACATCAACACGGGTAAGGGAGGAAATATCACTGTTAACAACTCTGGTACAGTAACTCTCAGCATGGAATGGGCAAGTGTTGACAATGCTGTTGGTAGTAACAATGCAGCTATCACCGAAAAAACCCAAACTCTTTACCAACAAGCACAAGGTTGGGAAATAACTTCCGATGGTAAGATAATTTTAACCGCAACAGCAACAGAAGTTGCTTCTCATCAAAACCGAATGCAACATCCCGATTGTGGTAGCGGAATGTAGAAAGTTGAAAATTATCTCCTCTTTTTAATTCTCAAGCCTGGGGAGTACTATTATCTCCATACTTAATTAAAAGAGCGATCGCAATACTAACAGTAAAAATTAGTACCATACTCAAAGCTGAGCCAAAACCCCAATTACGGGTTGCTCCCAAGAATTGGTTATAAATTAAGCGGGAGATAGTCATGCTAGAAAGCCCTCCCAAAATTTCTGGATCTACAAAGTCTGCTAAGGAAGAGATAAAGACTAGTAAAGAACCAGCAAAAATACCAGGAAAGGTTTGAGGGACAGTGATCCTCCAAAAAGTCTCCGCAGGTTTTGCTCCTAAATCCGCAGAGGCTTCTAATAGCTGTTTATCCAACTTTTCAAGAGAAGCATAGAGAACTAAGACCATATAGGGCAAATAACTGTAGGCCATACCAATTAAAACGGCTGTTTTGCTATACCACAGTGCCAATTCAGGGATGCCAAAAAGACCTAAAAAGCTATTTAATACTCCCGTCGGACGCAGAATGGTAATCCAAGCATAGGTACGTAACAACGAAGAAGTCCACAGAGGTAAAATAAACCCTAACAACAGGATATTACGCCAACGTTTCGGGGCCATTTGTGCCAGCCAATAAGCTACAGGAAAGCCTAGAGATAAGCAAATAATGGTGCTGCCAATGGCGAAAAAGAGCGAGCGACCCAAAACTTTGAGGTAAAGGGGGTTGAGTACTTCTAGATAATTACTAATACCATCCGGATTAACCACTTGCCCCGGTCTAATGCCAGATACTAAACTCAACTCAAAAATCACCAAAGTTGGTAATATCAGCAGTAAAAGTAACCATAACCCCGCAGGGCCAAGTAAAGTTAATATACCGAACCATTGAGACTCAGACGGACTCGTTTCTACAGCAACCGCTGATTTTTGGAGTTCGTTATTGACTTCTGGGTTAGATCGGGGAGGAGAAGTAGATTTTTTAGGCACGAGTGCAATAATATTTAAGGTTAAAGATACCAATAACTAATAACTAATTTAACCACTAGTTAATTGAGTCCAGAAGCGGTCATAAATTTCGTTAACTTTTTCATCTAAAGGAATTAGTCCCTCACATTTTTCTAGGACAGATTCTGGGGGATAAAGGGTGTAGTCGTTTTGAATGTCTTGGGGCAGAAGATTATAAGCAGCTTCACTAGGTACAGAAAAATGCAAGCGTTGACAAATCCGTGCAGCTATTTCCGGTTTGAGCATAAAATTAATCCAAGCATAAGCAGCATCTAGGTTAGGGGCGCTGCGAGGTATAACTAGGGTATCTACCCAAACTGAGGAACCGCTATCAGGAACTATATATTCTAAATCTTCGTTTTCATCAATAACTTCTGTCGCATCAGAGGAGTAACACATGGCCATGAATAAATCCCCAGAGAGGATTTGTGTTCGCCAAGCATCAGAATTTAATGAGGCAATGGTGGGTTTAAGTTCAACTAATTTCTCATAAGCTTGTTTAATTTCTTGGTAATCTGTGGAGTTGTAAGAATAACCTAAAGAACTTAAGGTCGCACCCATAACTTCTCGCACATCATTAGGTAAAGTGACGCGCCTAGCAATCTCTTGGCTATTTTCCCATAAGTAATCCCAATCTTCAGGTAGTTGAGAAAGTTTGTTGGGGTTATAAACTAAACCTGTGGTTCCCCAACTCAATGGCACACTGTATTGATTACCAGGATCATAAGCAGGATCTCTAAAATTGGGAAATAGTTGGTCAAGCCCTCTTATGCGAGACTGGTCTAACTTTCTCAATATCCCTAGCTCGACCATATTAATCACCATATACTCTGAAGGATAGATGATGCTATAGCCTCCGCCACCACTAGCTTGAATTTTAGCTAGCATGACTTCATTGGAATCAAAAACATCTGCTACTACTTCGATACCTGTTTCTTGGCGAAACCGATCTAATAACTCGTCATCAGTGTAACCAGCCCAGGTGTAAATATATAGTTTGTCTTGAGAACCTGTTTGAGGCGCGCTAGCTTCCTCTGAGGATTCTCCATCTTCCTCTTCCTCCTCTTCTTCACTAGCTGCTGGACTAACGTTAGCAATTGTCCAACCACAACTAGATAGCAATAAGCTAGGAATTGTTACCGCCGCACCCTGTAAAAATTGACGGCGGCGAAGATGTTTTAATAACCTGTGGCGATGAGTAGAAGACACTGTATACCGTTTATCATTTATCATTTACCATTGAACATTTTAGCCTTCGGCAATGGCAAGCCGTACACCAATCATTACCAATCTCCTAAAGCTAAACAATCTCTCGCAGACCAGTGGACATAAACAGGGGTATCAGCTTGTGGTAAATTAACTGACATATTGGGCTGCATAACTGTTAAAGAGTCTCCTGTAACTAATTCCACCACATAATGAACATGGGTTCCTAAATACATAATGTGTTTCAAGCGTCCCTCTAAACAATTATGCTCTCCGGTGGGAGGTTCAAGGCTCAATTTAATTTTTTCGGGACGAATACTAACCATAACTTTTTTATGCAAAGAAGAACGATCTGGTTCTTCTGTATCTGGTAATTGCACAATAAGTTCTAAGCCGCGATTAGTGACAATTCTGCCAAAAGAAGCATCGCTAGCTTCGATAAAACCTTCAAATAAATTAGTATCCCCAATAAAATCAGCCACAAAAGGAGTGCGGGGGCTTTCGTAAACTTCCGTAGGATGACCAATCTGTTCAATTTTACCCGCCCGCATCACAGCGATGCGATCAGACAAAGAAAGGGCTTCTTCTTGATCATGGGTAACCATCACAAAAGTAAGCCTCAACTCCTGATGTAAGCGAGAAAGTTCTACCTGCATTTCTTTACGTAACTTCAAATCTAAAGCCCCCAAAGGCTCATCCAACAGAAGTACCGCAGGACGGTTAACCAAAGCCCTAGCTAAAGCTACCCTTTGCTGTTGTCCCCCTGATAACTGATTGGGGAAACGATTAGCATAAGACTCCATTTGTACACTAGCTAGGGCTTCTTTAACACCATTTTCCACTTCCAATTTGCCTAATCTTTTAACTTTTAGTCCAAAGGCAACATTTTCTGCCACAGTTAAATGGTTAAATAGGGCGTAACTTTGGAACACCGTATTCACAGGGCGGCGATAGGGAGGGGCATTATTCATTAACTGATTTTGAATAAAAATCTTCCCCGCACTTAAGGTTTCAAAGCCAGCAATTAAACGCAAAACCGTGGTTTTACCGCATCCTGAAGGCCCTAAAATGCTGAAAAACTCTCCTTTACGGACGCTGAGGTTCACCCCGCCAACAGCAGTTTCGCCATCAAAAACTTTAAAGGCTTGGCGTAGTTCAACATCTATATTAGCTGAGCTATCTGTTGAGCGTTGTTCCCTAGAAGAAGTTTGCAGCATAGATATTAAAAATATGACGTGTCAAAATATAATAACTCTGGCAATGGGCAAATTTTAGCTCACACACAAGCAAAAGATCATGCCTATTTGGGTAAAGGTTTTGCTTACAATGATACTTCCTCTGTTCCTTTAAAGCTCCTTTACCGTTTTACTAAAATTATTCCTTATTACTCCTTAAACCAGAAAATCTTTACTTTTGATAGTTTTGGTGCAGAATAAACTACATAGCTAAACAAAGAAATTTTCAAGCTAAACTTAGGGTGTATTTTAGCAATTTAGGTGGGCAGACTCGTCCTGAAGATGGCAATATCAGTAAGAAGAAGTATTAAACTTACTAATTGGGCTTCGTTCTAGTTAACTTAACTATTTAAAACCAACTACAAAATAACCTGTTCCCCAATGACTATTATTCAGCCAGGTTCTAACCTTAGACGGCGACAACTCCCTCGCACTGTTGGTCGTCGCTACCAGTCTATTTTTATTATGAGTTTAATTACCCTCTTTTTATTGGGGGGAATTGGTTCTCGTCTAGCTTACCTACAGCTAGTACAGGGGCAAGAAAATCGCGAAAAGGCAGAAAATAATCGAGTACGCCTTCTCCCGAAACCACCGGTACGGGGAACAATTTTTGATCGTCAGGGAGATGTTTTAGTAACTAGCCGTTTGTCTCATTCAGTTTTTGTCTGGCCCTTAGCTAGTCAGAAGCCTTACTGGGACACTACAGTTAAGACTTTATCAGACATTTTAGATATCCCCGAAGCAGAAATTCGCCAAAAAGTAGAGCAAGCCGGCTATGATTCTCCTACCCTAGTTAGGATTCAACGAGGGCTTGATAAAGCTCAAATTACTGCCTTTGAAGAATTAGAACCACAGCTTAAGGGGGCTAGCCTAGATATTGATCCTGTACGCCATTATCCCCACAAAGAACTAGGTTCTCATATTTTGGGTTATACCGGGGAACTTAATGCTGAAGAGTTAGAGGAGAGTAAGCGAGAAGGCTACATCATGGGAGATGTGGTTGGTAAAATGGGTGTAGAAGCAGGTTTAGAACCCTTACTCCGGGGTGAATGGGGTGGCAAGCAGGTGGAGGTTAACGGTGCTGGTAAAGTGATGAGAGTGTTAGGGGAAAAAGAAGCAGAAGCTGGGGGAGATATTACCTTAACCATTGACGTTGATCTGCAAAAAACCGCTGGTGCAGCTTTGGGAAACCGTAAAGGTGCTATTGTTGCCCTTGACCCTAGAAATGGGGAGGTTTTGGCCATGGTTAGTAATCCAGGTTTTGATCCTAACATTTTCTCAACACGAGTTACTCCGGATGTTTGGGAAGAATTACAAGGAAGAGACCACCCCTTCGTTAACCGTGCTTTAAGAGGATTTCCCCCTGCTTCTACTTTTAAGATTGTCACAGCAGTGGCTGGCATGGAAACTGGTAAATTCTCTCCAGATACCGTCTTGCCAACCTATGCCTATCTCCGAGTAGGAGGAACTAGTTTTGGGGAATGGAACCGGGCTGGATTTGGTCCTATGGGCTTTGTACAGGCTTTGGCTTGGAGTAGTAATACCTTTTTTGGTCAAATTGGTAAAGGTATAGGTGGGCCGGCTTTAATTGATTGGTCAAGGCGTTTCGGTTTTGGTTCTCCCACCGGTATCGAATTACCAGGAGAAGCGGCGGGGTTAATCGCTGATAATGAGTGGAAGAAGGACAATTTCGACGGCTGGGAATGGCACGTCGGCGACACAGTAAATATGTCCATCGGTCAAGGTTTTACCCAAGCAACTCCTTTGCAAGTAGCAGTAATGTTTGCTGTACCCGCCAATGGTGGTTATAAAGTTACTCCCCACTTACTCAAAAATAATGGTAAGCCCGATGAGGAATGGCGTGAGTCAATGGATTTAAACCCAGAAACAGTAAAAACTGTTCGGGAAGGGCTACGACAGGTGGTTAGTAGTGGTACGGGTAGGGCTGCACAAAGCGAAGGAATGCCCCCAGTAGCCGGGAAAAGCGGTACAGCAGAAGCCCCTCCAGGAGAAGCCCATGCTTGGTTCGGTGCTTTTGCCCCCTATGACAAGCCAGAGATTGTTGTAGTCGCTTTTGCTGAACATTCCGGTGGGGGCGGAGGTTCAACAGCAGCACCGATGGTTAACCAAGTTCTCAAGACTTATTTTGGGGACAAGGAGAAGCAAGAGAAAGAGAAAGCAGATAGTCAAGAGTAGAGGATGGCGAGTGTCAAATCAAGACCAACAATTAGCAACTAGCATGAACCATCCCGCACAGTAACTTGTCGAAATCTAGCAGGTGCGACAGGGGATATGATGCGAATACGATTACCTGATGGGCGAAGACGAAGACTAACTATTAAAGAAGCTGCAAGATTACAGAGTTTCCCTGATTGGTTTGAATTTGAAGGTAGTGAAACCAGCCAATTCAACCAGATTGGTAATGCTGTTCCGCCTTTGTTTGCCTATCATCTAGCTACAAGCATTAAAGATTATCTGTTTTCAGATGCTAAGAAAATGACTTTGGAAGAAATCAAACAATACAACAGTTTAAACAAGCCTCCTAAGCAGTTGGCGTTGTTTTAGAGATTTATGTGTTCAAAATGAAAAAATATCTTCTTAGTAGTACTGAAGCGCAAAATCTTGGTATTAAAGGTGCTTCTTATCAAACGTTTGATACGAAGACTCCTACGGTTCAACAGCTTGTAAATGAAGCTCTACATATTTTAGACAGTCTTGGTATTCCAATTGAAAATAAAACTGCTCGCAAGTTGGAACGGATGGCTTTAGCTTTCCTGGCAGTATGTGATGTGAAAATTAGTAATGACTGGGCTAAAGCAAAATCATTGGATGACGGACACGCTCTCAAAACTAGAGATATTATTGATTACATAAATGAACATTTTGCTGAGAATATCTCCAGAGGTTCTTATGATGATATTAGACGTATTGAAGCAGTACATTCTTCGGGGCCGATGAGTCCAGAAAGAATAACAACTTTACAGCCCTTTACTTAAAAACTGTATAGCAGATATCATTTTTATAACTGCATTTATAGACCGTGCTACGTTTAGGAAATTTCTTGCTGATATAGCTTGGGAGACTGAAGTATGGATAGCTTCATCACCAGATCACTTAGTTCACTTTGATGGAGAGAAGTTTCTTGGTCCATATCGGCAAGGGCTTCAATAGAAATAACTACTAACTGATGTGAAAGCTTTTTTAACTGGAGGAACAGGATTTATTGGTTCTCATGTGGCGCGATCGCTACTAGCAGAAGGTTATGAAGTCAAGGCTTTGGTACGTTCTAGTAGCAGACTTGATAACCTCAAAGGTTTAGATGTAGAAATAGTTGCAGGAGATTTGAATTCTCCTCACCTTGGTCAACAAATGCAAGGTTGTCAGGTACTCTTCCACGTAGCAGCACATTATTCCCTCTGGCAAGCAGATCACGATAAACTTTATCAAAATAATGTTTTAGGTACTCGCAACGTCTTTCAAGCAGCCTGTGAAGCGGGTATTGAACGTAGCGTCTATACAAGCTCTGTGGCTGCCATCGGAGTGGGGAAACCAGGAACTATTACCGATGAAACCCATCAAAGTTCTGTAGAAAAGTTGGTAGGAGATTATAAAAAGTCTAAATATTGGGGGGAACAAGAAGCGATTAAAGCAGTTCAAAAAGGGCAAGATATCGTTATTGTCAACCCCACTAGTCCTATTGGCCCTAGAGATATCAAACCCACTCCCACCGGAGAGATTATTGTACGCTTCCTAGAACGGAAAATGCCTGCTTATGTTGATACTGGCTTAAACTTCATTGATGTTAGGGATGTGGCCCAAGGACACCTCCTCGCTTTAGAAAAAGGTCAAAGGGGCGATCGCTACATCCTGGGTAACCAAAACTTAACCCTGAAAGAATTGCTAGATCAACTAGCAAAGATAACAGGTTTAAAAGCACCGGAAAAAACCGTACCCTTGTGGCTACCTTTAACAGTAGCTTGGGTAGATGAGAAAATACTTGCTCCTTTAGGTAAAACTCCCAGCGTCCCCTTAGATGGTGTTAGGATGTCTGCCCAAACTATGTACTACAATTCATCAAAGGCAATTAAAGAATTAGGTTTACCCCAAACTCCTTTAAAAAAAGCTTTGGAAGATGCCGTTAAATGGTACTTGGCCATGTTGCCGTAGTCATCAAGGATAACTGATAGAGGAGAAACACAATGGCAATACATCTACAACAGGCTTTAGAAGTCGGCAAATATTTAGTAACTCAACGTTTCAAAGGGCGCAAAAAATTCCCTTTGGTTTTGATGCTAGAACCCTTATTTAGATGCAACTTAGCTTGTCCTGGTTGTGGTAAAATTCAGCACCCCAAAGAAGTACTCAAACAAAACTTAACCCCAGAACAATGTTTCGCTGCTGTAGAAGAATGCGGGGTCCCAGTGGTTTCTATTCCTGGGGGAGAGCCTTTACTCCATCCTCAAATTCAGGAGATAGTTGAGGGTTTGGTAGCACGGAAAAAGTTTGTTTACCTTTGTACCAACGGCATTTTATTAGAAAAAAGTTTACCCAAGTTTACTCCTTCTCCTTACCTGACTTTAAGCATTCATTTAGACGGTTTGCAAGCACAACATGACCATTGTGTAGATCGTCAAGGGGTTTTCGATACGGCAGTAAAAGCAATTAAAACTGCTAAGTCTCAAGGTTTCCGAGTGACAACCAATACAACGGTGTTTGAAGGTGCTAATCCCCAGCAAATGCAGGAATTTTTCGACTTCCTCACTGATTTAGATATTGACGGGATGATGATTTCCCCTGGTTATAGTTATGAAAAAGCCCCAGATCAAGATCATTTCCTACAACGGGAACAAACGAGGGCTTTATTCCGAGAAATTTTAGCTCCTTTTAAAGCAGGGAAGAAGAAGTGGAATTTCAACCATAATCCTTTATTTCTCGACTTTCTCATCGGTAAAAAAGATTATGAATGTACGCCTTGGGGTAGTCCTAGCTATAGCGTTTTCGGGTGGCAAAAACCTTGTTATTTACTTAGCGAAGGTTACTACGACACTTTCAGCGAGTTACTCAAGGAGACAGACTGGAGTAACTACGGCAACACCAGCGGCAATCCTAAATGTACTGACTGCATGGTACATTGTGGTTATGAACCCACAGCAGCGATGGATGCTATGGAACTCCAGAATTTAACTCGTTCTATTGGTACTTTGTTGGGGGTTGCTAAGTAGGAAGATGGGGAGCGAGGATTTGGTGTGATTACAAAAACCTACTTAAATCAAACTCCCCTTCTGGTATATTCTCTTGAAACCTTTCTTGATTCAAGATTAACAAAAGCCTTTCTGTATAATCTACCGCCCCGCGTAATTCTTCTCTTAAGATTTCTAATCCTCCGTTAGCATATTCGTCAAAAATAGCTAAACGCTTTTCTTCTGTTTGAGGATCGTATGGCGAGAGAATTTTAGTATTTTGGGTTTCACTCAAAGCTAATAACTTAATCGTTAAATCATAACCCCTAGAAATAAACACCTCTAAACTAATTGGTCCTGGCTCATTTTTAGAAACTTCTGTTATGGCAACTCGTTTTTGCCTTTTGGCCCCAAAGCTGCGGCAAAGGCGATCGCATCAGCATAGGTTTGAAAAGGCCCTGTGGTATCGCGGGAAGTGACTAAAGATTTGACTAATTCTGCTTTGTCTCTAGCAACCCTAATTCTACTGACCACAACAATTATCTTTACTCCTATTTGGATAATTATATAATCTATTTTGATTGAGAAAAAACAATAACAACTGTAATTTAGCTGATGAGATTAAAGAGCAGGGATGGAGTTTGAACCACGGAAGCTAAGATTTAGATAAATAATTAAATAGCTTAGAGGATAAAGTAATGACTATTCAATTGAAACCCGAACAGGAAAAGTTTGTTAAAGCGCAAGTCACTAGCGGTAAATACAATTCTCCAGAAGAAGTGATGGATAGAATGTTTTTGCTTTTTGAGCGATTACAGTCTGCTGGTAGAAAAAATAATTGCTTAAAATTAGCCACAACTTCATTTTCTCTAACTAGCAACGTTTCTGCCTACCCTACTGCGTAGCTCCTATAATACTATTTGGTCAGCTTTTGGCTAATTTATCCCAATCACCAATTATGTACAGTCGTCGTTATTTCTTATTAGGTATGGGTGCAGTTGCTCTGGGGCAAATGACTTCAGGGTGTAGCATTGGTAGCAAGCTTAAACTTAGAGTGCGATTACTGGAAAACTCGATTCCCCCTCAGTTGTTACGCAGCTTTCGGCAAGAATTAGAACAACCCATTCAATTAAAATTTAAAGCAGAAACTCAACTAGCTGGTTTGTTTAAGGGTTTAGAGGTTTGGCAGGAAGAATCTCAGCAAAAAGATACCCCAAACAAATTGATTCTGCCTTTACGTAGGTTGGTACGCTTAAGCCCTCCCGCAACCCCAGATTTAGTTAGCTTGGGGGATTTTTGGTTAACTGGGGCAATTAAGGAAAAGTTGATTCAACCAATAGAAGTTAAACAACTTCCTTTATGGAAAAAACTGCCTCCCCGTTGGCAAGAATTAGTCAGACGCAACGAAAAAGGACAACTCAGCAAGTCTGGTAAAATTTGGGGCGCACCCTATCGTTGGGGTTGTACAGCGATCGCCTATAACAAAGAGAAGTTTACATCAGAGGGTTGGGATTTACCAACAGATTGGCAAGACTTATGGCGACCGGAATTACGTAACCGTCTTTCTTTGTTAGATTCCCCCAGGGAAATTATTGGCTTAACTCTCAAGAAGTTGGGTTCAAGCTACAATAGCGCTAATTTAGTGGATGTAGCAGATTTAAAAAAAGAACTCATAGCCCTGAATAAACAGGTCAAATTATATAGCTCTGATTCTTACCTGCAACCCCTCGTTCTTGAAGATACAGATATTGCTGTCGGTTGGTCTACAGATTTTCTTTCTTTAAAAGCTAGTTACCCTAACATTGAAGTGGTTATACCCAATTCAGGAACTGCTCTTTGGGCAGATGTTTGGGTAAACCCTGTTTCTTCTCAAAACAGTAATTCTGATACCACTGCTGCCCCTTCTGTTTTAGAAAAATGGCTGAATTTTTGCTGGGAATCTCAATCGGCACAGCAAATTTCTTTGTTTACTTCTGGTTCATCTCCTATGTTAAGAACTATCGATAAAGAAAAATTACCTGCTGCTTTAAGTAACAATCCTCTGGCATTACCCAAAGAAAGTATTTGGCAACAAAGTGAATTTCTCTTACCTCTTTCAACAAAAACTACACAACAGTACGAATTCCTATGGCAAGAAATAAGGGAAAATTAATCAATGTTCAATGATTAAGCTAGCTTCAAAGAATTAACAGGAACTTCATCCCAAGATTCTACCGTTCTTAAACGAGCAATCCAACCGGCCGATTTTTGTTGTTGGGTAAGGTTTTCATCAAAAGACTGATGACAAGCTTGGGCTAATTCCTGATTGCAACTAGCAATGCAGCAATAAAGTAAACCGGAAGGATCTATTTGTTCATTTACCCAAATGATCATAAGTATTGCTTAATCTCCTAATTTATTAGTATTCGCCGCTAATTGAGGGAGTCCTTCCCTAGTAACCCGGCAAATTCTCCACTCTTCCATAATCGCAGCTCCTAAGCTTCTGTAAAAGGCGATCGCAGGTTGATTCCAATCTAAAACACTCCATTCTAAACGCCCTACATTCCTCTCCACTGCAAGTTTGGCGACATAACTCAATAAGGCTTTACCAATACCTTGGCGGCGATAAGCAGGGAGAACAAAGATATCTTCTATATAAATACCTGGTTTTGTCAAAAAGGTTGAGTAGTTGGCAAAGAACAAAGCAAATCCAACCAGTTTCCCTTCCTCTTCAGCAACAATTGCTTCTGCATAAGGTTTTGCACCAAACAGATGCTCTTGGAGAGATTCCGGAGTTCCTGTCACCAAATGGGAGAGTTTTTCGTAGGCGGCTAAAGCTTCAATTAAGCTAAAGAGAGTAGGAATATCTGCGGGAGTTGCCAGCCGAATAAGCTTATCTGTCATTGAGATAGTAGTGGCGTGATACGCCTAAAATATTGCAATAGTAGGGGCGGGTTTGGAGTCAAATTGTGAGATCAATATTAAACTAAATAAACCCGCCCTAACACACAATTTTAGCTGGGTTAGGCTAATAGTTTTTAATAAAATAAAGATTGATTTTAAAATTTTAACTACAAACTATGTCGGATTACCAACAACAAGTAATCAATTTTTTTAACAGAAGAAGTGCTTACGATGCAGAAGGGGATAAACATCCCAGAGAAGCCAAACTTTTGCTAGAATCAGTTCCTATTCTATCTGGACAAAAAATCCTTGATCTTGCCACTGGAACTGGCTTAGTAGCTATATCTGCCGCGAAAAAAGTTGCTGAAAAAGGTTCAGTAATTGGTGTTGATATGTCATCGGGTATGTTGGCTCAAGCTCAAAGCAAGATCGCCGCTGAGGGATTGAATAATATCGAATTGATTGAAGCGGACGTAGAGTCAATTAATTTTGCAACAGAACAGTTTGATATTATCTTTTGCTGTTCTGCAATCACTTACTTTAGAGATATTCCGGCAATTCTTAATCAATGTTATCGCTGGCTCAAAACAGAAGGTTATTTGGCTTTCACTTGTCCTTATAAAACCTCTTATATGGCGCAAATAAAAGTCAGAATCTGCCAGGATTTATGGGGAATTGATTTACCGCATATCAATAAACCTCTTTGGACTCCTGAACAATGCCGTTTTCTCTTACAAAAGTCTGGTTTTAAGGATATTGTAATTGAGCTTGAGCGCTCTGGGAAATATGTCAATAACGATTATGTCTCTGCCTGGGATGGGCAAGATTTTTATCCGAGAGGCAATCCTTTATTAAATTTATCTTCACAACAAAGAGAGCTACTACAGGCTGAGTATAAAAGCGCGATCGCAGAGTTAGTCACTGAACAAGGTGTTTGGCAAGATTCAAGTACTTTGTATGTTAAAGCCCGCAAGGGAAGTATTTAATTAACAAGGATTTATTTTTGAGAAATAGATTTAACTTCATGGAGTAAATTCTGCAGCAAGCATTTTGGATCATAGAGAATTCGACATCCATTATTAACAACACGAAATGTCCCTATTTCTAAAGGGTTAATAGATGCCCAGGAAAGAAAGCCAAAACTAAACTCAATTTCTGTCTGATTTGTAAAGTAAATATGGCGTGACCAAACTACACCATAATTAATATCTTCCCAAGCTTTAATAGTTAAATCAAGATATTGCCAATCAATTTCCTTAATCCAGGTTTGGCTATTTTTAAATATTAAAGGGTCTGGGGTCAAAAACATAAGGTCAATATCTGAATCAAACCTAAAATCCCCCTTGGCATAAGAACCAACTAATGCTAAAGCAATAATATTTACATCCATAGAAGCCCACTGAGTTACTTGTGCTAGTATCGGCTCTATTTTTTGCTGAAGAGATTGCATTACTTATACCATAATTGGATGGGTAATCAGCCATGAAAAAAGCCCTAGAGTTAAAAAACTCCAGAGCTTAACCAGGGTGCATCTACCACTTCTTTATTACTTCCCTTTAAGCCTCATATCCGGAACACTTTGCCTAAATTCGAGAAAATTGCCTTTTACTCTGTCTACCACTAAATGTTAAATATTAAATGTTAAACCTTAAATAATATTCCATGGCCTCATCATCTTCTTTACTCCCAGCAGTTTATATTATTGGTGCTGGTCCTGGCGATCCTGATTTATTAACTGTTAAAGCCCTAAAAATTTTGCAGCAGGCAGATATAATCTTAGTTGCGGATTCTTTGGTTCCCAAACAGATTTGGCAAGGTGTACGTCCTGATGTGGAGTTGGTACGTACTGGAAATAAAACCTTAGAAGAAATTTTACCTTTGATGATTGAGGGAGTAAGAGCTAATCGTGTTGTGGTACGCTTGCACTCTGGGGATCTCAGTCTCTACAGTGCCATTCACGAACAAATGAATGCTTTAACAGAAGCAGGAATTCCTTTTGAATTAGTCCCAGGAATCAGCGCTTTTCAAGCCGCCGCAGCAAAACTACAAACGGAATTAACAGTACCGGACTTAGTACAGACAATTATTTTAACCCGCATTAGTGGCCGTGCTTCTGCTGTACCAGAGTCAGAAGATTTAGCTTCTTTAGCAGCCCACAAAGGGAGTCTTTGCCTTTATCTGGCTGCCCGTCATGTCGAAGCGGCAGAAGAAAAGTTACTCCAGCATTATCCCCCAGATACCCCCGTAGCTATCTGTTTTCGTATAGGTTGGCCAGATGAAAAGATATTTTTAGTTACTCTTGAGGAAATGGCTAAAGTTACTCAAGAAAAACAGTTAATTCGGACTACTCTTTATCTCATTAGTCCTGCTTTAAAAACAGATCAAAAAGTGCGATCCCAGCTTTATCATCCAGAACATTCTCATCTATTTCGTTCCCCTCAAGGGAGCGATATAGTATGACTAAGATTTTAAGTTTAGCTCTAATCCTACTTTGCAGTGGATGTTCAACAACTAATGAGTCAAAAAAACCTCAACCTGTTTTAGCGAAAAACAACTCTGCCCAAGTTTTGGCAGTTGAAGCTACAGGAGAAGCTAATAATTACACCTTTGCTGTTACAGTTAGTAGCCCCGATAGTGGATGCGATCGCTATGCTGACTGGTGGGAAGTAATTACCCCCGATGAAAAACTATTGTATCGCCGAGTTTTGTTACACTCTCATGTAGAAGAACAACCATTCACACGCACAGGAGGTACTGTAGCAATTCAACCCCAACAAGAGGTAATTGTCCGAGTCCATATGTCCCCCGATGGTTATAGTGCAAATGCTCAAAAAGGAACAGTTAAAGATGGATTTTCTGAGGTAACTTTACCCACAGATTTTGCCAATTCTCTGGCGAATCTCGAACCATTACCAAGCAATTGTACTTTTTGAAATATGCTTAACGTTCAATGACATCTTTTGCAAAAGTACGTTCGCTTAAAACCCCTAAACCAGCCCCTGCTAATTCTGCCAAAATACTTACCATCCGAAATATTGCTACCACAGTTAAAATTAAACCGGCGGAGACTTGATTGCTGAGCAGAGCAATAATTGTTGCTTCAAAAATCCCTAAACCCCCTGGCGCACCAGGTACAACTAGCCCCAATAGCCAAGCAAAACTAAAGGCACTCAGGAGTTGTGGTACTTGAGAAAGGGTGATGGGAAAAAGAACTAGCAAAGTCAACAGAAAACCGCTACCACGCCAAAGCAGAAAACCTACTTCTCCTAATAAAGGCAAAAGAGGATAGCCCTCCAGTTTCACTTCACCAGTTTCTGTGACCTTTTTTGAGCGGTTCAAAAACTTAATTACTGGGTTGAGAAACCGGGGGTGAATGCCGCATAAAACCACTATTAAACCGCCAATTTGTAGGGCAAGGATGGCGGGATTTGGGGCTGTGGAAATGAAGCCCAAGCTCCCACTAAGGAGGGCAATGAGTAAGGCGGCTGCCGCCATTAAAAGGGGTTCTAAGAGGACACTAAGACTTGCTACCCCCACAGAGCCTCCTGCTTCGGTAATAGCGGAAATACGCCCTGCATAATGCCAAACGTTGCCTGGTAAATATTTAGCAATATTGGTTTTGAGGTAAACTTCCAAAGCCCAACGTTGAGACACAGGTTGCTTAAAAGCTTTGAGAATCCAAGTCCATACCCAACCTGACCAAATATGAGCCATTAAGGTAACTACTAAGGCGATTCCGAGAATAGCCCAGCCATGGCCATCAATACGGACTTTTGCTACTTCTTGCCAACGATCCTTCAAGGTTTGGAGTAAGAAAAATAATGTCCCTCCTAAAATGAACCAGCGCAAGTAGGGCTTGATAGCTGACCAAATTTGTTTCATATTTTGTAGTAAGTCTCTTAGTTGCCTTTATAGTTTTATTTGCCGAACAACAGCCATCTATCTAAGTGGAGAGGTTATGCTTTCGTTGTTCCTTTTGGGAAACAGAGGGGTAATCTATTCACGTTAATCAAGTTGAATGATCCAATAGAATTTAGCAGACTTTGACAATCAGTCTGTAATATCTTTAGGCAGCCTTAAGCAAAAAAAAATTGATGAACGAAAGCCAAGTACAAAGTGTAAGTTTAGAGTATACCTGTCCACGTTTCTCCCTTATTCTTCCTACTTATAACGAAGAGAAAGGCATTTTACCAACCCTAGATCATCTTCAGAATAGTCTGAAAGATTCTGGCTACGAGTATGAGATTATTGCTGTTAATGATGGTTCTGTAGACGGTACAGCAGAGTTGTTCTCACCCTAGCTCCCTAGCTCCCCAGCTCCCCAGCTCCCTATTTTTTATATTTATGATGGGTAGTTTCTTGGAAAATAGTAATTAAAATTAGAATCCAGCCCAGATTAATTAAGACATCAGCTACATTAAAAACGGCAAATTGAATTAATCTAAAATCGAAAAAATCTACAACGTATCCCGCTAAAAATCTATCTATACCGTTACCAGCGGCTCCTGCTAAAATACAACCATAACCTAATTGTTCAGTTAACCTTAACTTAGTATTTAATCCTAATAAAACTAAGCCAATACTAACCAATAAAGAAAGCCAACGTAACCAGCCTCCATCCTCACTAAATAAGCTGAAAGCAGCCCCAGTATTAGTGACATAGGTGAAATGGAATATCCCTGGTAAGAAAGGAATTGTGTCGCCAATTTCAGAGAAATTCTGTACTACTATATACTTAGTTAGTTGATCTAAAATCAAGCCAGCAATAGCAGTCATCCAGAAATAAGGATTTTTGAGCATTTAGTACAAAAATAATCTATATAACTCAATAAAACATAATTTTGCGTAGAACAAAAGCAATGACAGTTACAGCGCAAACGACAACTATATGTCCTGGCACAAGGTTAATTGAGTAACTCATGATAGCATCCCAAAGCATAATACTTCCGCTTTCAATAGGACGAATAAAGTAAGAAACTATCAAATAAGTTAAGCCAGAAATATGAATAGTGAGTAAACCACACAGGCAGCTAAAAGAAAGAGATTCTAACTTTGGTTTGGCTTGGAAAGCAAAAAAACCGCATAACCAAGCACCAGGTATAAAGCCAAGTAAGTAACCAAAACTCGGTGATTGAATATACTTTAACCCGCCCCCACCAGTAAAAACCGGTAAGCCAGCTAAACCTAAAAATATGTAAGCAATTTGAGAAAGCGCCCCAGCATTTTTCCCTCCCAAACACCCTACTAACAATACAGCCCCCATCTGCAAACTAACATTGAGGGAATGAACTGTGATACCTTGGTTTTGCCACTGCCAAGGCATATTAGTAAAAAAAGCTTCAACTAATGTCCCACCGATGGTTAATAATAAACCAATTAAAGCCCATAGTAATTCGTTGGTTGCAGACACAGTAGGAGTATTGTTTTCTCGGAGGTTGGAGAGACGGTGATTCACTTCCGATTTTCAATTTTATCTATAGAGCAGGTAAGGCTATAAGCATAGCACTTAAGAGTCGCTATTGTTTAGGTAGGAGGTCGTTACAGTAAATTTCTAAGGTTTTTTGGTGACGAACTCTTGCCAACGGATAATTAAACCAGATTCAAAGTCGATTTTGATGGTGTTATGGTTGCTCTTAGGTTCGCCTGTTACTTGGCTTTCTGCCCAGAACCACTTTACTATAGCGCGATCGCCTTCTATAACAATTTCCTCCATCGTAATTTCTATACTTCCACAGCTAAGCAGATAAGTTGCTGTAATTTCCCTAACAGCAGCTTTGCCAATGATCGGTTGTTGAGAAATGATTATTTCTCCCTCTTCAGCAAATAAAGCAGTAAAAGCTTCTGCATCCTTTTTTTGGCAAGCATCGACAGCTTTTTGAATAACAGAATGAATTTCTTTTGGTGTCATACTTAATTAGATTTTTTATTATATGCTTGCTATTAAAAGCGATTATTTAGTATTAAATAAGTTGTTGAGCCAGTTTAGAAAAATACTTGCGATCGCACTATGATCAGATAAAACTTTAGCAGTAATAGCTTGTCCCATGGGCATACCTGGCTTTTCCTGCCAAGCTAGCCAAGTATGAATAAAAGCTTTTTGCCGATGGGTTAAAGAATAAAAATTAATCTTTTCTGTTTCTATTTCTGTTAATATCGCCTCTACTTTCTCTCTTAATTCATCTTCTGAAGGGATCAGATAAGCAACAAAAATAGTATTTCCTTTCTTTCTAATTAACTTGACCCCACCAAGATTTACCGTATACTTATCCGAAAGAGGAAGCTTTTCTATTGTTGTTATTACCAACAAAAAGATTAACTCTCTCCAACCCATCTATATGAAAATCTTCAAAGCAGCGATAGTTTTGAATTGTGAGATCGCGTAACATAATTGCCTCTACACTTAATGCGCTATATTTTGATTATTTTAA
Source organism: uncultured cyanobacterium (assembly GCA_963793425.1). GTDB lineage: Bacteria > Cyanobacteriota > Cyanobacteriia > Cyanobacteriales > CAWCAG01 > CAWCAG01. The sequence goes on from CAWCAG010000009.1 coordinate 487,645, forward strand.
ATTTCGGGTAAATTTTCTAATCACCATATTAGCTTGAAAAGAAAGCACTAGAAAGTACAACAATAGCTCTCTATTTTAAATTAATCTAAGTTTTGCGCTCGCATCTCTTTCTACGAATATTTTGAAAGTACTGCAATATTTGTAGCTGAGAATTACTGAAGAGCAAGAATACTTTTGAAAAACGGTTTCTAAGCGCGCACCTTTTCCACCATATACATAATATCATGGCAAGGAATAAAAATGCAAGGCTTTAGATCATTTATTTCTAGCAATTAGCCATTAGTAACTAAAAAGAATTCAACTCAACAATATCCAACATTGTAAACTGTCTTTCTTGCTCCAACTTCCTAATCTTTTGCTCTGCTAAGCGAAACTCTTGAAAATAATATTGAGAACTTTCTGGAGAAATGGCAATGTTTTTTTGCCATTGTTCTAAACAATAACGTTTATGCTTTTCATAGGTCACTTGTTCTAGGGAAGTAATCGCCACCTTAATTAATAAAGGAGCGCGAGGAATGTCCCTGTTTTGCGTTTCGCTCAAGTTAAATAAATGATTGATCTGAGCTATTTCTTCAGGATATTCAACCACCAAATCCTGTAACTTAGAAATCAACTGTTCTTGATCATAGATTTCAATAACTTTTTGCCATAGAAAACGGTGGTGAGAAAAGCTAAATAATAGCTCTTTTTCTTCCATTATTTGCCTTATTTCTTGACGGTATTCAGGGACATGGAGATAAAGGCGTAATAACAAAGATTCAGCTTGTTTGAGCAGTTCAGATCCAGGATTGTCCGGCAAATAAACCGGAATAGCTGTTTCGGTTTTAATTCCTACTGATGGTTGGCGAGGCTTCTTTAATTTGCCCAGGAAATTCTTAGTATAAAAAGAGCTTAGTTGAGAATCTCCGGGAGCGAGAATTTGCCCACATTTAACCACGTAATGGGTCTGCTTATTCGCATCTTGAATACGGCTTAATAATGTGAGCATTTCTTGGGCAATTTGCTCGAATTGATCTGCTTGTTTCAGGTCTTTTTCAGCAACAATTTGTTCAAGCTGCCAATCAATCCAGAGAGGGGCATTAGCTAATGCCTCTTGATAAATTTGAGTGGCTTGGGGGCCAGATTTAAGAAATTCGTCTGCATCCTTACCATCAGGAAGATTAAGAATTTTCAACTGTACTTGTCCTGAATAAATCAGGGGTTCAATTTCTTTAATTGCTCGTTGGGTTGCGGTATTGCCTGCTTCATCAGCATCAAAATTAAAAATAACTTGCTTTGATTCTGTATAACGTAAAAGACTTTTAACTTGCTCTGGCCTTAACGCTGTCCCCATAGAAGCAACAGTATTATTTATACCAACACGATGAAGGGCGATCGCATCAAAATAACCCTCCACCACAACAGCTTTATCTTCTTTACCAATAGCTTGCCGCGCCTTATCGAGGGCAAACAAAGTCTTCCCCTTATCAAAAAGTGGCGTTTCTGGGGAATTAAGATACTTCGGTTGTTCATCGGTTAAAGTTCTACTACCAAAACCAATAATTCTGCCTTGGGAATCATTAATAGGAATCATCAAGCGATTCCGAAAACGATCATAATAACCACTACCCTTTTGACGCTGCTGAATTAAGCCTGCTTGTTGCAACAACTCCACAGAATAGCGTTTCACCTCCACCAAATAACGATAAAGGGTTTCCCAGCCTGGTGGGGCGTAACCAAGCTGAAATTTCTGAATTGTCTCCTCATTTAACTGACGTTCCGACTTAAGATAATTAAGAGCAACCTCTCCTTGGGTTTGACGTAAAGCGTGTTGATAAAAATTCGCCGTCAAAGCCAAAATCTCATAAAGTTGTTCCCGTAAAGAAAGTTGGCGCTGTAACTCCTGTCTTTGTTCTGGTTCGAGGGTTTTCACCGCAACTTGATAGCGCCGTGCCAAATTCAGCACCACCTCAGAAAAAGACTGCTGACCAACTTCCATTAAGAAATTAACCGCAGTTCCCCCTTTACCACAACCAAAGCAATAATACAACTGCTTAGCTGGGCTAACACTAAAACTAGGGCTTTTCTCCTCATGAAAAGGGCAAAGTCCTTGAAAATCTTTACCTCGCTTCCGCAGAACAACGTGTTCTGAGACAACCTCAACAAGATCAGCCCTTTGCTTAACTTCCTCAACAGTATCTGGATGGAGGCGAGGGACTTCCATAACGAAAATATACCAACCAATAACTTAACTATGTATTATGGCATTGTTGAGCTAAGTCCTCTATTTGATAATTTTAGTGAATTAAGATTGGATATTTAAAGCATATGGGTAGAATTTTCATCTCTGCTGGTCATGGTGGACAAGAAGGGGGAGTACTAGATCCAGGTTCTATTGCTGGAGGAACAACAGAAGCACAACAGATGATTTTGTTGCGAGATCAAGTGGTTAGGGAGTTGCGATCGCGGGGTTTAGAAGTACTATCTGTTCCTGATGATCTTAGCTTCCAAGGGACAATTCAATGGATTAATTCTCGCGCCCGACTAGGAGATGTAGCCCTAGAAATTCATGCCGATGCCTATGAAAATCCTAACGTACGAGGGGCGCTCGTTTTTTATATTGCCAATAATACAGAACGAAAACAAAACGCTGAATTGATTCTCCTTTCCTTCCTCCGGCGTATTCCCCAAATGCCCAGTCTGGGGGCTAAACCAGATACAGCTACCGGAGTTGGTAAGCTAGCTTTTTGTCGGCAAATAATTGTTCCTTCTCTATTAATGGAAGTTGGTTTTATCACCAACCCAGATGATCGGGCTTTAATCCTCAACCGTCGTCAGGAAATGGCTTTAGGTTTGGCTGATGGTCTAGAAGCCTGGAGTGGTGGTTTGACTACTCCAGTTAATGAACCAACTTATCCGATTATTAACATCAAAATCAACGATAGAAACTACGAAGAAGAAGGCATTCTAGTTAATAACAACTCCTACATACCCGTTGATTTAGCTGATCGTTTAGGAGTAGACCTTACCGAAGATCCGGCTATTCGCCTCATTCAATATCGGGGGGTTGTCTACGTTAAAGCCATTGAACTACGGGATTACAATATTTCTGTGGGTTGGGAAAACTCTACCCGCACAGTTGTTTTACGTTCTATTCTCAAGATTTGCCCTGGAGATTTTGAGCGTATCATGAGCCATGGCAACACCTCAGAGGTGCAACTCATTATGTTCCTCAAAGCTAATAATGAAGGGGCATTGAGCCAATTCCCTGAGTTACCAAAACTTTACCGGGAAGAAGCAGCTATTGAAGGGGTAAACTACGACATCGCTTTTTGCCAAATGTGTTTAGCCACTAACTTCCTTCGTTTTGGTGGTGAAATCAAGCCTAGTCAGAATAACTTCGCTGACTTAGGTTCTGTTAGTGGTGGACCCCAAGGAGCAACCTTCCCCAGTGCTAAAATTGGAGTTAGGGCCCAGGTTCAGCATCTCAAAGCCTATGCTAGTACAGAGCCTTTAGTACAAGAAGTTGTTGATCCCCGTTTTCGCTTTGTCAAGCGAGGTATTGCTCCTTTAGTACAGCAACTAGGAGGGCGTTGGACAGCAGATTTAGATTACGGTGAGAAAGTTTTAGCTATTGTTAGGCGCTTGTACGAGTCAGCAGGGTTGTTTTGAGTAAGAATATAAGGGTGTAAGGGATGAGGAGAAAATTCTTCACTTTACTTGTTAAGAAACACAAGCTGAAACCCTGCTATTAATGATGTAATCAGTTTCTTGATGACTTGCTAAAACTTGCTGTCGTAAGAACCGAACTAAATTAGTTAAATACCTTTGCTAACTTAGAAACAGAAGGCTCTAGGCCCTCAACTTCTTAACCAAAGATCCTCATCTAAAAAACTGATCAATTGATAACTGATAACTGAATTAGGAGACTTCTGTGGCGGCAACGGATTTTAAAGATTACTATAGCATTCTCGGAGTAAGCAAAACTGCTAGTCCTGAAGAGATTAAAAAAACTTTTCGCAAACTAGCTGTTAAATACCATCCTGATCGTAATCCTGATAATAAAGAAGCAGAAGAACGCTTCAAAGAAATTAGTGAAGCTTACGAAGTTTTATCCGACACAGAAAAGCGTCAAAAGTACGATCAGTTTGGTCAATATTGGAAACAAGCTTCTCAACCTAGTGGCTCTCCTTTTGGTGGAGGGGCTAGCCCTGCTGATTATAGTAATTTCGATTTTGGTCAGTATGGCAGCTTTGAAGAATTTATTAATGAATTATTAGGTCGCTTCTCCACTGGGGCGACAGGTAGTCCGGGAGGCTATAACTATACAACCTCTACGGGTAGGCCTGGTGGCTACAACACTACTGTTAATGACTTTGGGCAAGGGTTTGCTGGTCAGCAAGCACCCACTCCCCAAGAATCTGTTGCTACCCTCCGCCTGACCTTTTCCGAAGCCTTTCGTGGGGTACAGAAGCGCCTTCAAATTGGTAGTGAAATCGTCAATGTTCGCATTCCCCCCGGTGCTAAACCTGATATGCGTATTCGTTTGCGGGGTAAAGGCAGGGTAGATCCTTATAGTAAAATTCGAGGGGACTTATTCTTGAACGTAGAACTAGAACCCCATACTTTCTTTCAATTTAAAGATGATAAATTGCTTTGTGAAGTACCTGTTGCCCCTGATGAAGCTGTGTTAGGGGCCTCCATTGAAGTACCAACCCCTGATGGCTCTGTCACCATGAAAATTCCTGCGGGTATCCGCCCTGGGCAATCCCTACGTTTGCGGGGTAAAGGTTGGCCTAATCCCAAAGGAGTTCGGGGAGATCAACTAGTAAAGATTAAAATTGCTATTCCCAAAAAAATTAGCACCACTGAACAAGAATATTACGAAAAAATTCGTGCTAGCCGTAGCTATGATCCCCGTAGCAAACTGAAAAATATCAGTCTTTAATAATCAAAGCAAAACCCTAGACTCAACCATAAACCAAGGCAAACTGATAAGATAATTTCTGTGTCTTGGATTACTATCAGAACAACTAACACCCGCTGGGAAGCTGAGTTAATGCAACAATTACTTACAGCTTATGATATCCCCAGTCGGGTTCTTGACATTGGCGTTGGCTCCTATTTTGGGCAAGGAAGTCCGGCGGTTTTGCAAGTACGTTCACAAGATCAATGGACAGCTTTGCTGTTGTTGAGTCCTGTCGAAGAAGAAGAGTAATCCTTTTATTTAATAATCTTTTTTAGGAATTAACTTTACTTATGTCTCTATTTGACTGGTTTGCTAACCGCAGAAAATCAGAACCCCATACTCAAACAAGACAAGAACGAGAAATAGCTGACGGGCTGTGGACAAAATGCCCTGCTTGCGGAGTCTTAGCTTATACTAAAGACTTGCGAGGCAATCAAATGGTTTGCTCAGAATGTGAACATCATTTGAGCGTTAAAAGTGACGAACGCATAGCTCAGTTAATTGATGCTGATACTTGGCAACCTTTAGGGGAAGGACTTAGACCAACAGATCCTCTTAAATTCCGCGATCGCAAGGCATATCAAGATCGTTTGCGGGATTATCAAGAAAAAACAGGTTTGTCTGATGCGGTACAAACAGGAATTGGCGAGATTGATGGTTTGCCTTTGGCCCTAGGAGTGATGGATTTCACCTTTATGGGGGGTAGCATGGGTTCTGTAGTGGGGGAAAAACTCTGTCGCCTCATTGAACGTGCTACCAAAGAAAGGATACCCGTTATTATTCTTTGTGCTTCTGGGGGTGCAAGGATGCAAGAAGGGGTATTAAGTTTGATGCAAATGGCGAAGATTTCCGGCGCTTTACAACACCACCGCGAAGCTAAATTACTCTATATACCAGTTCTTACCCATCCTACCACCGGAGGCGTGACAGCTAGTTTTGCCATGCTTGGGGATTTGATTTTGGCTGAACCAAAAGCAACTATTGGATTTGCAGGCAGGCGGGTAATTGAACAAACTCTCAGGGAAAAGTTACCTGACGATTTCCAAACTTCAGAATATCTTTTACAACATGGTTTTGTTGATGCGATAGTTTCTCGCACTCAATTAAAGAAAACTTTGGCTAAGTTAATTTGCCTTCACCAACCTATAACTACCATCCCAGAAGTCAACAATTCCCATCACGTTTTGAATAACCATAGTAACAATAAGGAACTAGGTTCATCAGAAGTGATATTTTAACTATTAGCCATTAGCCATAATTCTAATCATCAAAACCATGTCTAAATCTTTAAAATCCTTATTAGCCATAATTCTAATTATCTTAAGCCTAAGTTTATCTAGTTGTAACAGCGCTGTTAGCGGTTTAAAAAGCTATGTAGATGCTACCCAAGGATATGAGTTTCTATATCCCAATGGTTGGATTTATGTTGATATTGGAGGGGTAAGAAAGGGCGTTAAAGTTGTCTTTCAAGACTTGATTGAAAAGACAGAAAATTTAAGTGTGGTAGCAAGTGAAGTTTCCCAAGATAAAACCCTTAAGGATTTGGGTACGCCCACAGAAGTTGGTTATAGTTTGCTTAAAAGTGCGATCGCTCCTGATGGTTCAAAACGTCAGGCAGATTTGGTAGGTGCGGAGATTAAAGATGCTCCAACCCAAACCTATTACACCTTAGAATATGAGGTTAAGTTGCCTGATGGTAGAGAAAGACATAATCTTGCTAGCGTGGCTATTAGTCGTGGTCAATTATTTACTTTTAATGTTTCTGTTCCTGAAACACATTGGGGCAGGTTAGAAAAGCGATTAGAAGCTGTAGTTGATTCTTTTACTGTATATTAAATAGCCTTTTTCCTGTAGGGTGGGCAAAATCAATAGTAAAATTAGCATTTACAATTTATCTTCATGTTGCCCACCATCCTTATCATATCGATTTAGGATTTATCGTCTTGCCTTGGAAACTGAAGACGATAATAGATTATTGTATCTGGCAGTACCGTTGGATATTTACAGGAGATTGTTCCGGCAGACATTCATTCAGACTGTGATTAGTCGCAATCAAATCCCTTTAATAGTATACGACCCAGAGAAACAGGAGATTGCCCAATGGATAAATTGAGTTTATATCGCCAATTAATTCAAGAGTCCCTAAAACAAAGGGCAGATTTGCGATCACCAGATGATCCAGTCAGGAGTCAAACCATTTTTGATCGTGAAGATGACCACTACCAACTTATACATTTAGGTTGGAAAGATAGTAATACTCGCATCTATGGTTGTATCATACACGTTGATATTATTGATGAGAAAATTTGGATTCAACATGACGGTACTGAATATGCAATCGCAGATCAGTTAGTAGAAAAAGGTGTACCGAAGCAAGATATTGTTTTGGCTTATCGTCCAGCTTATATAAGGCAGTATACAGATTTTGCGGTGGGATAAGAGAATTTTTATCGCCTTTATTTCAGACAATTTATAATCTATTGCAGAGTAGTAAATAGGGAATGAAGGAACGCAATGAAATACAGAAAGTTGAAAAGATTACGGGAAAGAAAGCTTTGCTCGTTTATATCTCCAGAAGAAATTGCTAAGCGCAAGGAAAAAGCTGAAGCTACGGCTAAACTGGGGCGAGAGGTTTTCTGGCGAGTTTATCCAGATTTAGTGAATAAATATCCTGGTTGGGCAATTTTAATTGAACCAGAAAGTGGTGATTGTTTTCTCGATCCTGATCCAGAAGTAGCTTTTCAAAAAGCCCGTAAAAATTATCCTCACACTGATATTTTAGAGAAATGTCTTAACAAAACAGGTTGTGCTGGCAGGATATGATTCAGGGCTATTTTACATTCTCCTCTCTGAGAAGCTATTTAATATGAAATAGAAAAAATAATGCTACAGATAAATTACTTTCGTATCGCTCATTTTTAGTCATTCCTTCTTTTAGTTAATCTATGGGTAGAATTAGTTTTATTGGGGGACTAGCCCCCCAAACCCCCCAGTGGGGAAACAAGTGTTTCCCCACGCCCCTTCCTAACCGCTTCGCTCTTCGTTAGTCGTATTTAACTGGCTAGTTCAGTGGTTGTTCTATCCTCATAAATAGACTTGGTAATAAGGCGCATTTAGAATTAGGAGCGTTGTTTAAAAAGTTGCTTGCTAGTGGCTCAGGGCAAATAGCTTAATTTGATTTATATGTAGCAAATATTTAGGTATTTCATATAACTTAGCACTTTGATTTTTGAGTTTAGATCCCAACTTCTGTAGAACCGTTTTTTGCTACTACAGTCAAGGAAAAGACTTTAGCTAAGAGCATATTCAGTAAATTGCCTTTCAAAAGGAGCATGAAACCCAAGAACAATATCGGTTTTCGGTACTCCTAAATCTACTAGTCTTTGAGCAATTAAATCTTCTGTATTATTTTGCTGAATGTAGATTTTGCCGTCGATTACATCTAAGTGTAAAAGGCAACCATAGTAACATTTATTATTCATCCAGCCTACTTGTATCAAAAGATAATGCTGATTATCTCTATCTATAACTTTCTCTACTTGTACTTGACCAGAAGAGCTTTTCTCATAACGTCTTTGTATTATCTCTTCAATTAGCTGAGAGTAATCTAAAACCACTGAAATACTTCCTCAAAATATTCTGTATTCTCCAACTTAATAGTTAAAGGATCGGCAGTTACTATCCAACCGTCTTTGATAAGAGCGGAACACACCATGTCATGAAAATAGTCTTTCTTTGGCATAACTTAAAGATGAAACATAACTAACTATTAAAAATTGCTTTGTAAGCAAATTCAAATAATCCTCCTAAACCTAATCCTAGTAAGGAAGTAATTGCTAAGATTAGGAAAATGTGAAATCTTTTAAAATTCTTAACTAATTTTACAGTAGTCCAAGTCAAAGCAGCAGCTATGGTACTAGACCCAGCTAAAGCTATAACACCAGACCCAGCTAGAGCAACCGTTATCATTCCAAATATGGCTCCAACCACAGTTTCGTCTACCATCCTAGCTATATTAATAGACCCAACTATAGACCCAGGCCAAGTCAAAGGCATATGAAAAATAGCTAAAACAAAAAATTCATTATCATCAATATCTCTAGACCAATTCCAAGCTATAACAATGGCTCCAAAAGTAGTTACAATCCAAACTAAATCTGAGGAAAAGGCAAACAATAAAATTGCACCTATAAAACTATAAGTAATCAATATTAATCCTAAGTAATGCCAAGGGATAACCCTCTTCTTTCTTTGCTTTTGCAACTCCAATAACTGTAACCACTTCTCAACAGACTGAGGACGATTTTTTGCCTCTAACTCCATACCTTTAATAATCGCCTTATTCAAATTCTTACTAACTTCTAAAACTAACTTTCTTGGTGGAATTAAATTAGCATTGTCTATCTTGCGAGCGAAAGAACTAATAGGACGTTGACCCGTTACCAAATAATATAGAGTAGCAGCTAAACAATAAACATCAGCATTTTTTTCCCTACTACCCTTCATTATTTGCTCATAAGGGGCAAAACCACGATTACCTGCGTCTCCTGTGGAACTCAAAGTAGTAGGAACAAGTTCTTTGGCAATGCCAAAATCAATTAAAATAGCACTGTCACCCTGCAAAATAATATTACCTGGGTGAGCATCTCTATGGACTAAACCCGCTTTATGAATAACTACCAAAGCTGAAGCAATTTGCTTAATATATTTAACTGCTTCTTTTTGCGGTAATCTTTCCCTTTCTCTAACAATCTCAAAAAAATTCTTCCCCGCCACATACTCCATAACTAAACAGTAAGTCTTTCCCTCCTGAAAAAACTCCCCAAATTTAACAATATGGGGATGGGAAAGCTTAGTTAGTTTTTGTAGTCGCTTACTTTCTTTAACAAACCTGTCTACATATTTTTGATAATCGGGATCATGCTTCAAATACTCATTAGGAGTTTTCAACGCTACAAACTCATCATAGAAAGTATCCCAAGCTTTATAAGTGATACCAAAACCACCTTGCCCTAAGACATTCTGGATAACGTAGCGACCATTCTTTACTTCGTGTCCTTCTGCCCAAACCATAAATCAGTTTTTTCTAAAACCACTAGTCACTCTATATTATTTATCCTTAAAATTCTGCATCCTGATACTTACAATATTAAAGGACTGTTTTGCTTCATTTTTCCTATTTTGGCCCTAACTATTGAAAGTTCCTACTTTTGTCCTTGCTTCCGCTTCCCCAGCCCGACGAAAAATCCTTGCAGATGCAGGTATTGAAATTGTTGTCCGTAAAAGCGACTTTGATGAATCTCAAGTTAACCTCAGTGATCCTCAGCGATTAGTAGAAACTTTAGCTGTACGTAAAGCCGAAACTGTTGCCCGTCAATTTGAAGATGCTTTGATTTTAGGTTGTGATTCTGTCCTTGCCATAGATGGGGAAATTCACGGTAAACCAGAATCTCCTCAAATTGCGATCGCACGCTGGCAAAAGATGCGCGGTAATACAGGTTTGCTTTATACTGGCCATGCTCTTATCGACCAAAGCAAACACCAAAAGGTTGTTAAGTGTGGTGTAACTAAAGTCTATTTTGCTAATATTAGCGATTCTCTCATTGAAGCTTATATTGCCACAGGAGAGCCTTTAAATTGTGCAGGTTGTTTTGCTATTGATGGCAAAGGAGGATTGTTGGTAGAGAAGTTAGAAGGTTGTCATAACAATGTTATTGGCTTAAGTCTGCCTTTGTTGAGGGAGATGTTAGAAAAGTTAAGCTATAAAATTGAAGATTTTTGGTTAAACTGATTGCCCAATAGTTTAATAAATAAACTATCAGGGGCAAGAATTGCTAAGTGAGCTTTATGAAAACTTTCCAGGCTAGACGTTTGCTTCCCATGTCCATTTTAAGGAAACTACCAACCCTACTCCAACAAAATATTTTTTTTAAAATCAAGATTGAATTTTATCTGATGAGATAATTATAACACAAATTTGCCTTTCCTGCTTTAATTAGGCAACGCCAGATTTAATATTATTGGGGCAAGGAAGCAGAAAAGAGTTACAGCTTACAAATGTTTAATGCTTAATATTTAATGAAGTCAGCATCCTAACTCTTCAAAACTGGGAGGAGGTATAAACTCAACTTGTTGGTTTTCCTTTAATTCATTTTCATTAGTAGTAACTTCTGCTAACTTCGCTAGCAAAGTTTCTGCTTCAAGATCACCTTTTTCTGCTTGAAGTTGAAGATAATAGCGCAATTCATTAGTTAAGGTATCAGGAATTTCCATGATTATAAATATTCAATATTCTTTAACTTGAGATTCAGACAAACCCGTAAGACTAGCTACCTCTTCTACCGTCATACCTTGCTTTAATAAATTTTGTACTACCTGCTGTAACTGAGACTCTGCTTGATTAGCCCTTTGTTTTTCTTCCTCAGCCCTTTCTTGAGGAGTAGGCAATAACTCCCCATTTAAATTTGCCCAGCGTAACCAAGTTGCCTTAACACTCTTATAACTACCTTGCCAACGTACTAAACTCAAACCTAATCTTTGAGACACTAATTGATTTTGCTCATTAACTACTATGGGTTGATAGACACCATTTTGTAAACGAAATCCTGCCCAATCATTTGGCTTAAAAGGGTCAAACCAGAAATACTCTGGGACACGCATTTGATTTTGATAAATCTGTTTCTTCTCTTTTTTGTCATACTTAGCGGTGGTTGCTGACAAAAGTTCAATAACTACATCGGGGGCTTTTCCTTCTTCCCAAATTACCCAGCTTCGACGTTCACCTTTAGGTACATCTAGTGCCACAAAAACATCTGGCCCTTTATAATCCTTATTCTTAATTTGAGCCAAGCTGTAGTAAACAAACATATTACCACCCACATAACCGTTATCCCGATTATCTAACCAAGATGAGAGGCTATAAATGAGCAGATCCATTTGTGCCTTATGCCTTTCGCTTTCCATTGGTACACCATCATCATAAGGAAGATCAGCCTGAGTAGGTGGGGCTGTCACTGGCATTGATACTGTGGTTTCAGTGAGTATAAGCTGCTCTGACATGACTTTCCAAAGATGTTAGTTTACCAGATGGGCGACACTTCTATGTTAACGGATACTGGTTTGAAGCAAATATCATTTTGTCTGAGATTACTAACTTTTCTCTAGTAAAAATTTCAAGAATTTTAACTTCCCTTCATAAGGTGGATATTTTAATTTAATATCTAACCAAAAAGGCTTTTTCAAAATACTTTTTTGATGAGAAAAAGCCTCAAATCCGGCTTTACCATGATAACTTCCCATACCACTTGCCCCCACACCACCAAAGGGTAATTCACAAGAGGCAACTTGAGAGATAGTGTCGTTAATACAAACTCCCCCAGAGGAAGTTTGTTCTAATACTTGTTTTTGTACTTGCTTATCTTCAGAAAAAATGTACAAAGCTAAAGGTTTAGGGCGAGAATTAATCGCTGTGATGGCCTCTGTTAAATTCTCATATTCTATAATGGGTAAGATCGGACCAAAAATCTCTTCAGCCATAACTTCATCGTCCCAGTTTATCTGATCAATAATAGTAGGAGCAATATAGCGTTCTGCTGAATTAGTTTCTCCTCCCACAACTATTTTTCCTTCTTTTAATAAGGCAGATAAGCGTTGAAAATGCCTGTCGCTAATAATACGGCTATAATCTGGGCTAGTAGCTGGATTTTGCCCATAAAATTCTTCCAGACATTTTTTTAGCGCAGTTAATAATGCACTTCTAATACTGCTATGAACTAAAAGATAATCTGGGGCTATACAAGTTTGTCCTGCGTTGATAAATTTTCCCCAAGCAATTCTTTTAGCACTTATTCCTATATCTATATTACTATCAACAATACAAGGGCTTTTCCCCCCCAACTCTAAAGTCACAGTTGTCAGGTGTTTAGCAGCAGCTTCCATGACAATTTTACCTATGGCTGTACTACCTGTAAAAAAGATGTGATCAAACTTTTGTTTAAGTAATTCAGTAGAAACTTCCTTGTCTCCTTCAACCACGGTAATATATTCAGGAGGAAAGACTTTCTCTATTAGTTGGGCAATTACTTGGGAAGTATGACTAGCAATTTCTGAAGGTTTAATAATTACACAATTCCCCGCAGCGGTCGCACTAACTAAAGGTGCTATAGCTAATTGAAAAGGATAGTTCCAAGGACTAATAATTAAAACCACTCCTAAAGGTTCAGGAATTATGTGAGAAGAACCAGGTAAAAGAGCTAGAGGAGTGGCAACTTTTTGTGGCTTTGTCCAGGTTTTAAGATGCTTAAGAGCATGACTAATCTCTTTAAGACATAAGCTTACTTCTGCGGCTAAAGATTCTAACTTTGGTCTTTTGAGGTCATTATACAAAGCTTGAGCTATTTCTTCTTCTTGGCTTTTAATAGCTTGTTGAAGAGCTTTTAGCTGTTCAATCCTAAAAGTAAGGGAGCGAGTTTTCCCTGTCGCGAAAAAGCTCCTCTGCTGAGTGATAATTTCACTAGTAGCAACTTGAGTAATCATCTTATATAAAAACCCTTTGCTGAAACTTTATTTAAACTTTCTCTATTAGTGACTGTCTATTGCCTCAAGTCAACCTGACAAATTTTTATGGCTTAATTCATTCTAACAAATGCTAGGTAAGCGAACAATAAACTCACTCCCTTTCCCTAGCTCTGATTCTACTTCAATAGTTCCTTTGTGGGTTTCAAGAATACGACGAGAAAGATGTAATCCTAAACCACTACCAGAAAGATTATGATTGCCTTGACGGAATCTCTGAAAAAGATTTTTCTGCTCTTCTAGGGAAATACCAGGTCCAGTATCTTGAACTTTCACAACTACCCAGTTAGTGCCATCCTCTGGCTCAGTTTGTGTTAGTAATTCAATTTTTACAGAACCGCTATCAGTAAACTTAATGCTATTACCAATTAAGTTTGTAAATACCCGACGTAACTCCAGATGATCTCCTTCTACAGGATTGTATTGTTGGTAAATTTTATAGTCAAGTTCTAAACCTTTTTCTTCAGCTAAGGGGGCAAGTTCCGGAACAATCTCGGCAATCAACTTATCTAAATTTATCACCGAAAAATGCAATTGCTTACGCCCAGCTTCATAGCGATAAACCTCCAGCATAGTATTAACCATTTCTAACAAATTGCGGTTACTACGGGCCATTACCGTAATTGCTTCTACCATATTGGGGGGTAAATCCCCTAAAGCACCCTGTTGAAACAAAGACAGCATTCGATCCGCTGCTACCAAAGGAGTACGCATATCATGGGTAAGACGAGACACAAAATCTTCTCGCTGACGAGCAATCTGATCTCTTTCATCTACACTATGCTTAAGTCGTAATAGCGATCGCACCCTAGCCAGTAATTCATCAACCTCTACTGGTTTGCGGATAAAATCATCCGCGCCACTATCTAACCCTTTAACAGCACTAGGTTCATCATGGGCAGTAATCAGCAAAATGGGTATAAAAGGCAAGTTACGATTTTCACGAATGCGCTTAGTAACCTCCAACCCATCCATTTCCGGCATCATCACATCTAGTAATACCAAATCTGGTGGGGATTGTTCCACTCGCACTAAACAATCTGCCCCATTAGTAGCCAAAGTTATGTCATACCCTTCTTCTTCCAAGATACTTTGCACTAAAAACAAGTTATCGGCAGAATCATCAACAACTAGAATACGGTAGGTTTTAGTAGACTGCTGAAAAAGAGAAGAGTCCATATAAACAGAAGTAATAAGTAATAAATAATAAGTAATAAGTTTTGAAGATACTATTGCTAGAATGCTTATTCCTTATCACCATTAGCCATTAGCAACTATCAAACAACAACTACCAACCTCTTTTCATCTACCTCAATTGTGAGATAATGTTTTTTGTGCAGGAAAATTTCTACTGCAACACTTCTTCCCATTGATGTTGCTGCCACAGAGAACGATATAAACCAGGAAGATTAAGAAGTTCTTCATGGCTGCCAGTTTGGACAATTTCCCCAGCATCCATAACTAAAATACGATTAGCGATCGCCGCCGCAGAAAGTTGATGAGAAATAAAGATAACTGTTTTATTTTCCACCCCTCCGGAAAGGTTGCGTAAAATTTGGGTAGCGGTTTGATTATCAACGCTAGAAAGAGCATCATCAAGAATCAAAACTGGTGCATCCACCAACAATGCCCTCGCCAAAGAAGTTCTTTGTCTTTGTCCCCCTGAAAGAGTAATTCCCCTTTCTCCTACCAAAGTTTCGTACTGCTTGGGAAAACTAAGAATTTCTGGGTGAATTTGAGCTTGCTTAGCAGCGTATTCTACTTCTAACAACTCTTGGGCTGGATCACCGTAACGAATATTATTTTTAATTTTAGTACTGAATAAAAAGCTTTCTTGGGGAACATAGGCGATCGCCGCCCGCAAATCTGCTAATTGCAGATTGGCTATATCGTAACCATCAAGAAAAAGCTGTTCGTTATCAATATCCAATAAGCGAGGTAGGGCATTAGCTAAAGTGGATTTTCCTGAACCAATGGGACCAACAATTGCCACCGTTTCCCCTGGTTGGATCACAAAACTAACCTCTTTTAAAGCAGGCTGCTTTGCCCCTGGATAGGTGTAACTAAGTCCATCAGCCTTAATTTGGCCTTTGACTTCTTCTAAAGGCAGAGAAAGCGCACCAGGAGCATCTTTTACCTGGGGTTGTACCCGTAAAATTTCTTCTACCCGCTCAATACTAACTTCCCCCCGTTGGTAAGCCGTAATTGTAAAACCAAGTAAAGCTGTGGGGAAAGCAAGACGTTCCACATAAATTAGTAAAGCAATAAAATCCCCTACCGTAATATCTCCCCTAGCGATCGCCCCTGAACCCAACCAAAGAATGATTAAAAGACTAAACAAAGCCAGCCCTTCAACCACAGGAAACAACAAATTTCTCGTCCTTGCTAACCTTAAATTTGCTGCTAGTAACCGCTGATTTTTCTCCTGAAAACCTTGACGTTCGTTTTTTTCTTGAGCATAAATCTTAATTAAAGAAATACCGCTCATATCTTCTTGAATCAGTTCACTCAAATCAGAAAGCCTTTCTTGTACCTTTCTTTGCTGCTTCCCTAAAGTTTTACTAAATATTTGCACAATAGTTAGCATTAAAGGATAAATAGCAACAGCCATAAGAGTTAACCTCACATGGATAGATAACATCACTGGCAAGGTTAAAGTATAGGCAAAAAAAGTATTTGCCAAACTCAAAATCGCAAAACCCAACAACCGACGAACATTATCCACATCACTAGTTGCCCGGTTAATCAAATCTCCAGAAGTATTGGTAGCAAAATAAGCTGGTTCAAGTTGTAAAAGATGCTGAAAAATCTTCTGTTTGAGGTCAAATTCCACCTGTCGCCCAATACCAAATAAAGTCATGCGAGAAAACATACGCATCACCAACATAATCGAGGCTAGTAACAGAATAAGTAGAGAATAGCGCCAAAGCTGCTCCATACCAAAATCAGTTTGAAGCTTGTCAATACTATCCTTGATTAACAGAGGGATGTAAATTCCTATACCATTAACAACTAAAAGAGCGATGATACCTAAAATAACCTGTCGCCAATAGGGGCGCAGGTAATTGCCTAATTTCTGTAGCTGTGAGTTACCCATGCTACAAATTTAACAAGTTTTATATTCTTCGTGGGGAAAAGAGGGCTTGAGCTTATCTAAACAGCAAAACAAAAAATTTGTCAATATGCCTTAAGTCTTTTATTTTCTTTTTTAAGCTTATATTTGATAGTAATTCCTTTTGTCTTCCAGTCCATATTTTTCCTACAGACATAGTTTTCTCTCTCTAATATCCTCGGCACTTAAAGTTTAGGAAAAGCTACGGAAACAAAGCGCCTCGAACCGAAAAGAGAAACTACAATAGCAACTAAGCAAAGCTTTTAAGCGAGACTATGAAAAGAAAATATTTTGGGTTCACAGTTGCAGTAAGCCTATTAGCTATAACCACGCGGAAAGAAATCTATATCGAAAGTCAGACTTGGAAATTCCCCATCTAGATATGGCGGATATACCTCCCCTTGCGCCTTTTACTAATCTAACTTCTTTAACTTTAGCTGGGAATGGTATCACTGACCTAAGCCCTCTATCAAACTTAAAGTCTTTAACTAAACTCAATCTTAATTCTAATAGCATAAAGGACTCAACACCCTTAGCCAATTTAACTAATCTAACTGAACTCAATCTGTCGCAGAATCATCTTCAAGACTTAACTCCTTTATCTGGCTTAACCAATTTAACCGAGCTTGATATCTTTGGAAACAAAATTAAGGATTTAACTCCGTTATCTTCTTTAACTAATTTGCTTTCTCTATTTGCAGACTCTAATCAAATCAGAGACGTTACACCTCTTGCCTCTCTCAATAAACTGGATACTCTAATGTTGAGCCACAATCAAATCATAGTTACACCCTCAAGATTATTAATATGCATCACCTCTGGAAGCACAAAAGGCAAAGGAGCAAGATCGTTAAAGGTGGTTTCTCCTAAAGCCGTGCTTTCCGGCCCCTCTTCATTAAAAGGAGTTGTTTGGGTCATTGAGAAACTGGGAGATACCGAGAGGCTGAAGCGTTCAATTAAGAATTCATCCTCATTGGATAATGCTGATACAGGCATAGTTTGTAACTCTTGGTCTAGCACTAAATGGAGATGATCTCCAAGACGTTCAGCATTTGCCCGACTGATCTCCATTTCCTCTAAAGTTTGTCCAACCTTCTGGGGCTGAGGTGCAGGTGCATAACTTAGTTGCGGGAAACTTGAACCTTGAGAAAGCAATCATAGGGGCAAGATGTTCTCGCCACAATACATAGGAACGTCGTATCTCACCATTCAATAAAGGAGGTACTCCCGGTACATAAAACCAATCCGGTGCTTCTGCCCCTTTCTCAGGAGGTTCTGTTTGTCGCCAATAAATGCCACAATCTTGAGCTATGGTATATTCTCCATCAGGATGAATCCTTTGTAAAACTGGCCCAACCGAATCAGTGAGAAGAATGCTTTGGGGATGCTCCTGGAAATTTTTCACAAAGTTATCATCAGAATCTGGTAGCTGAGTATGGTCAGGGAAAGGGGGTGGCAGTATTGTTGGTTCCAAACTTTGAGTCATAACCATTGAAGAGAACGAGTTACTCTCATTTTACTCCCTTACCCCTTAACCTTTACCCATCAACCCTACAACTGAACAGGATTTAGCCAACCTCGTAGGAAGTAGAATAAAGAACTAAGATACTCTTCTACTACTCGCGTTGTGGTTACTAAAGCCTCCGCAGAGGGCAGAAAATCCCTTAGTCTAATTCGTCTTTGAGGAGTTTGTTCGCCGCTTTCAAAAGTGTAAAAATCTGTAGGACGAGGCAAAACATTCAAGCCTTCTCGTTCAAAGGTTAACTGGGCGCGGCGAATATTAATTCCCGATGATACTAAAATAATGGGCTGACTAACTAATCCTCGCTTGCTGAGAATATCCTTAACTGACAAAGCGCTACTACGTAAATTTCCTCCTCCATTATCCGGCACAATTTGACTAGCCGGGACACCATATTTTTGCAGCAAAATAGAAATGTCTCTCGCTTCATCTACCGTTTGTTCGTCTCCTTTTAAATTACTCCTAGGACCAGCACTAACAATAACAATAGGAGTACTACCCAAACTACGCTGCTGCCCGTATAAGTCTGCTGTATAGAGAATGCGATCCCCACTTTCAGTAAGCTGAATTTGGGTACGATAAGGAAGATTGGCTTGAGTTGTACCTTCTCCTAAAAGGACGATAGCCTCAGCTCTCTGTTGCCCAAACGGAGTTACACTACCCCTGGGACCTAAAGCCTCCTGCGTTCTTTGCTCTACTGTTATGGCATCTCTTTCTGCTAGTTGAGCCATTTGATAGGCAAAGACAGGCAAGCTCGACAAAAGTAAGACAATGAATGCAGCCCAGATAAAATAAGGTTTAGGAGCTTTAATATCCGCTCCAAATTTAATAGGTGCTAACCCTAAAATCAGCAACAAAAGAGTTAAACCGATTGGTTTTAGAGGAATAGAAAGTATTGTCCAAGCCGTAGAAATGAAACCATCTTGAGGATTTAAAAAAGCGAGGAAAATTAGCGCAATAAAAGCCAAGCCCCCAAAAATAGTCAGAAACTTATTGGGAATTAGCTTAATCAGTAAATAGTAGATAGCAAAGCCAACTAGCAGCCAAAGAAAAACCCGTGTTAGAAGTAGGAACATAATTTATCAGTTAATCACCTGTGATTGTGGTTAGGGGAATAACCCCAATTAAAGCTTGCCCTGAATTGCCTTAATGACAGTGGAAATTGTCTCCACACGAGCATAATACTTGTCATCTGCTGGCACAACCGTCCAAGGGGCATGGGGAGTATCTGTAGCCTCGATTGCTTGATTAATTGCTCCCTCATAAAGATGCCATTTTTCTCGATTGCGCCAATCTTCCTCAGTTAGCTTATATTGCTTGAGGGGATCTTGGCGACGTTGTTCAAATCTTTTAAGCTGTTCTTGGGAACTAAGATGTAACCAGAATTTAACTAGTACATAGCCACGACTGGTTAATTGCTGTTCAAATTGATTAATTTCTTCGTATGCCCTACTCCATTGAGCAACATTAGCTAAACCTTCTACTCTCTCCACTAAAACCCTACCGTACCAACTGCGGTCAAAAATACCAATAGTTCCCGCCGGAGGCAAGCGCCGCCAGAAACGCCAGAGGTAATGATACTGTTTTTCTTCATCGGTGGGGGCCGCAAAAGTACTAACTTGATAATTACGGGGGTCTAAAATAGCACTCAAACGCTTAATTGCCCCTCCTTTCCCTGATGCGTCCCAACCTTCAAAAAGAACTAAGACAGGAATTTTGGCTTGATGAATACTGCGTTGCAGCGATCGCAATTCAATTTGGGCTTTACGTAGCTGTTCTTGATAGCTTTCTTTAGTAAGCTTTTTGCTTAAATCGACTTGTTCGAGCCGATTATATTTAGTTTTACCTTTCAAAATTAAGGTGGGAGTAGAAGACATCCCCGGAAATAAGCTTGATTTCTCTTCTAAAGCTTTTTTGAGGATAGTTACTAATTGAGAAAGAACTTTTACCTTAGCCCAACGGTTACAATCACTAGCAATTGGGTTCCAAGGAGCAAACTTAGTGTTAGTTTTGAGAAGCATTTCCTCAGCTAAATCAAAATACTCTTGATAGCGTTTAGCTTGTTGCCAATCTTCTGGACGCACTCTCCAAGAGTTTAATTCATTTGCCGCATATTTTTTTAATCTCTTTTTTAATTCTTTATGACTTAAGTGCAAGCAAAACTTAGCGATCGCAACACCATCAGCAGCTAAATTCTTTTCAAAAGCATTAATTTGAGCAAAAACCTCAGCTGCTCTAGCCTCCGGCAACTTCCCCAACAAGCGATCTTCCCAAACGTGGGAATACCAACTATGGTAAAAAAAGCCAATTTTTCCTTGGGGAGGAATCTTGCCCCAAAAACGCCAGAGAAAAGGATATTGTTGCTCCTGCGGAGTAGGAGGCAAAATAGGATGTACCTCGAAACCACGGGCATCCATATAGTTGACTATTTTTTTAACTAAAGACCCCTTACCTGCGGCCGTCCAACCTTCCAAAACCACAATCACAGGTAACTTTTTTTCCCAACAAGCCATTTGCAGCATTCTCAACTGGCGCATCAAGTCATTTATTTGCGACTTATAGGAGTCTTGATCAAGGCTAAGGGTCAAATCAAGGTTATCTAACATTCACTTAAACTAATCAACTAAATAAAAAATACCGGAGAATTAACACAAAACACTGAAGTAGCAAAATAATGAAAGGAACTCATCATCAAGGAGGAAAGGCTGAAATATCAAACTTTTTGCTTTCTAGTGAAGTATATCTCAACAGTGCGGCTTCCCTTACTCAGAGGCTGTATATACAATGTTTTCTCTAAGGTTGAGAGACATTTTGTGAGCCAAATCACCAAATATAGTAAAGCAAAAGCATACTAAGATTTACTGAGTCACTCCCCCCAATTGAAAGCGCCAAAAACTGAGAGAGGAAAGTAAGTGTCGCAAAGTAAACCCACCATTCTTGTAACTGGCGGTGCTGGATACATTGGTTCTCATGCCGTACTAGCATTGCTGAATAATGGCTACAGAGTTGTTGTACTAGATAACCTATCCTATGGACATCGAGAACTAGTAGAAGAAGTTTTGCAAGTCGAATTAATAGTTGGAGATACAAGCGATCGCCTGCTTTTAGACCAGCTATTTGCTGATTATGAAATTACGGCAGTTATGCACTTTGCCGCTTATATAGCTGTAGGAGAATCTGTTCAAGATCCAGGCAAATACTACCGTAATAATGTTAGTGGCACTTTAACTCTTCTTGAGGCAATGGTAGCAGCCCAAATAAAGAAGTTTGTTTTTTCTTCTACTTGCGCCATCTATGGAATGCCTAAAAGCATACCCATGACAGAAGCCCATCCTCAAAATCCTCTCAGCCCCTATGCTACTAGTAAATGGATGATTGAGAGAATTTTGGCAGATTTTGCTCAAGCTTATGGCTTAAAATCTGTGGCTTTTCGCTATTTTAATGCTTCTGGCGCTCATCCTGATGGTTTGCTGGGTGAGGATCATCATCCTGAAACTCACTTAATTCCCTTAGCCTTATTAACAGCTTTGGGTAAAAGAGAATCTCTAGCTATTTTTGGTACAGATTATGACACCAAAGATGGTACAGCCATGCGAGATTATATCCACGTCTGTGACTTAGCTGAGGCCCATGTTTTAGGACTCAATTATCTCCTCCAAGGGGGTGAGAGTGAAGTTTTCAATCTTGGTAATGGCAATGGCTTTTCTGTTAAAGAAGTTATTGAAACCGCAAGACAAGTTACGGGAAAAGAAATTATCGCTCACCATAGCGATCGCCGCCCAGGAGATGCCCCAATTTTAATTGGCAGCAGCGAGAAAATCCAAAAAGTCCTTGGTTGGCAGCCCCAATATCCAGATTTGCCCACCATTGTCGCCCATGCCTGGAAATGGCATCAAAAACGTCATGGTTAGGAGTTAGTCAATGCCACTTGCTCACCAAAAACTAATAACCAACATCTGAAGAATGACTAGTGACCAATTTCAGCGCTTAGAGTCAGTGATAGAACAAATAGGAGAAACGGTACTAGCAACTACCCAAACCGTGGAAAATCTGGCTAAGAGGGTAGATGCCCTAGCTGTACAGGTACAACATCAAGGACATCAAGTTCAACAGCAAGGCTACCAAATTTTTGCTTTAAGCGATGCCGTACAAGCCCTAGCTGAAACCCACAATAAATCTGAAGTACAACTTAACCAATTAACCGAAACCTTACAGCGCTTTACCCAGGCCATTGAAATGGCTAATGAGCAACAAAAAGTGCGATAAATCTAATATATAAACATCCTTGAGAGAAGATTTAATGCCTCATTTTCGCTCCTTTTCTAAGCTAGTCTTGCTTAGTACTCTCCTTGCCTTTGTTAGTGTTAGTTGTGCCAGTAACAAAGTACAACAGTGTCGGAAAATTATTGAGATTACCGTAGGGGTATCAGACCAAATTGAAGAACTTTCCGATAATGGTAAAACCCAAGACCCCCAAGAAGCCCGTGAAGCAGCTAATGCGATGGAGAAAGCGGCTCAAGAAATCGAAGGCTTAGTAATTCAAGACGAACAGCTTCAAGAATATCAAGCTGGCTTTGTCAAAACTTATCGCGGTTTTAGCCAGTCTACTTACGATTTTATTGCTGAGTTAGAAAAGAAGAATTTACAAGCAGCAAAATCAGTACAGAAAAAATTGCAAGAGGTTGGTAGCACTGAAGAGGAACTTGTCAACGGTATTAACAACTATTGCCAGTCAGAATAAGAAGCTCTCTTTTCCCTACTTCCTACTTCCTGCTCCCCGCTCCCCATATACTCTATGAAATATGCTTTAATTCACGAGTGGTTAACCCCAAAAGCAACTGGTGGTTCAGAGCTTGTGGTGCAAGAAATTCTCCAACATATTGAAGCTGACCTTTATGCCCTCATTGACTTTGAATCGGTTAATCCCCAAAGCTATTTATACAGAAGGGAAATTGGTACAACTTTCTTGCAAAACTTACCTTTGGCCCGTAACGGAATACAAAAATACTTACCCTTACTACCTTTGGCAATTGAACAGTTAGATGTACGAAATTATGATGTCATTCTTTCCTCTTCCCATGCCGTAGCTAAAGGAGTGCTGACAACTCCTCAACAGCTACATATCTGTTATTGCCACACTCCCATGCGCTACGCCTGGGATTTGACCTTCGATTACCTAAAAAATAGCCGTTTAGGGGGAGGTTTACCAGGTATTTTTAGTCGTTATCTGCTTCATCAGATACGCCAATGGGACGTTATTTCAGCTAACAGAGTAGACTATTTTATTGCTAACTCTCAACATACAGCGAACCGTATTTGGCGCTGCTATCGGCGCAAAGCAGAAGTTATTTACCCACCAGTACAAACTAAGAGATTTCCTTTTCAGACTCAAAAGGAAGATTTTTTTGTGACTGTTTCTCGCTTAGTTAGTTATAAACAAGTATCTTTAATTGTTGAAGCTTTTAATCAATTAGGATTACCCCTAGTGGTTATTGGTGACGGACCAGAGTTAGAGAAAATTACTAAACTAGCAAAACCTAACATTAAAATTATGGGTTCTCAGCCAAATGAAGTAGTAGAGGAATACCTAGCCAAGGCAAAAGCCTTTGTTTACGCTGCTTGCGAAGACTTTGGTATCGCCTTAGTAGAAGCACAAGCTTGCGGTACACCAGTGATTGCTTATGGCGTTGGTGGCGCAGCAGAGACAGTTCGTGATATCAGGACTGATCCTCAACAAGGGACAGGTATATTATTCTCTGAACAAACCTCAGAAGCCCTCATAAAAGCTGTGGGAACTTTTCAAGAACTTCAGGGAACATTTAACCCAGAAGCCTGTAGAATTCAGGCTAACAAGTTTGAACCACAAGTTTTTGTCAAGAGCTATTTGAGCTTTATCGAAAGCTGCGTTCATAAATTAAAATAGGTAACTTGGTTCTAAATACTGATCTCTTGTAACTAGATTTGCCTTAATTAAGGTCTTCTGGCTTTATGATCAAGGCTGTGTGGTGTGATGTGAAGGAGTAAGATGACTGCTGAAAGCCAACTTGTCTCCGTCAAGCTTATGGAAGCCCTCATTAAACGAGGCTTTCAATCCTTAAATGCTAAAGGCAAACGAAAAAGTTTACCTTGGCTAGTGCTAGACGGAAATTTAACCAAAAGGCTGTTTGACGTTCTATTTTCTTTATCTGTTCTGGTTTTGTTTTCACCTTTTTATTTGCTGCTGACTTGCTTAATTGCCATCAGCTCCCCTGGGCCTATTTTTTATATCCAGCAAAGAATCGGGAAAAACCATCGGCCCTTTGGCTGTATAAAATTTAGAACTATGGTCAACAATGCCGATGAAGCTTTGCTAGATATATTGACTAACTCGCCAGATTTACAGGAGGAATTTGAAAAGAGTTTCAAACTTAAACACGACCCTCGTATTACCAAGATTGGTAAATTTCTCCGCTTAACTAGTTTGGATGAATTTCCTCAATTTTGGAATGTCTTGATGGGGGATATGAGTGTTGTCGGGCCTCGACCATTGGTTCCGGGAGAACTACATAAATACGGTCGTCAAATTGATAAAGTGCTAACTATCCGACCAGGGATTACTGGTTTGTGGCAAGTCTCTGGACGTAATGATATCCCTTATCATAGGCGCATTCAAATCGACGTTTACTACGTGAATTGTCGAAATTGGTTGCTGGATATGTGGATTGTGGTTAAGACTATAGGGGTTATTCTTTTCCCCGGTAACAAAGGTGCTTACTGAAACCCAATTTCCTAACTAAGGACAGGGGAGGAAGAGTCATTTTCCTGGATGAGAGTATATTTGGGGCGCTACATCTTAAAACTATTAGCTAAGTTATTTTTGAGTGGCAGGAAATCTCCCCTATCCTTTACCTACATCTGGATTAGAGAAATATCAGCTTAACATAGGGTGGACAGTAACAATCCTAGTTGAGTTAACTTGGTTGTAGATTAGTCGCCCACAAATTTTTAGCGGCTATAAAACCTATTTCTTTATCTGGTGAAGATTTGAGTATGACCCAACCCAAGCGAGCGTTAATAACTGGTATCACTGGTCAAGATGGTTCTTATCTGAGTGAGTTGTTACTCTCTAAAGGCTATGAGGTTCACGGTATTATTCGCCGTAGTTCTACATTTAATACCGATAGGATCGACCATATTTATGTAGATCCTCATAACGAGAAAGCAAAATTCTTTCTCCATTATGGCGACTTAACCGACGGTACAACTTTACGTCGTATTATTGAGCAAATCAAGCCAGTGGAAATTTACAACTTGGGCGCTCAATCCCACGTCCGAGTCAGTTTTGATTCCCCAGAATATACAGTAGATGCTGTAGGTATGGGAACATTAAGGATCTTAGAAGCGATTCGAGATTACCAGCAACGTACAGGTATTGAAGTGCGGTTTTACCAGGCTGGCTCTTCTGAAATGTTTGGTAAGGTGCAAGATGTTCCTCAAAAAGAGACTACCCCTTTTTATCCCCGTAGTCCCTATGCTTGTGCGAAAGTCTATGCCCACTGGCAAACTATTAATTATCGCGAGTCCTATGACTTGTTTGCCTGTAATGGCATACTTTTCAACCACGAATCTCCCCGTCGTGGAGAAACTTTTGTTACCCGTAAAATAACCCGTGCGATCGCCAGAATTGTCCAAGGTACTCAGAAGAAGCTTTATTTAGGTAATCTCGATTCTAAAAGGGATTGGGGTTATGCCAAGGATTATGTAGAAGCGATGTGGTTGATGCTTCAACAAGATAAACCCGATGATTATGTAGTTGCCACAGGGGAAACCCACTCGATTAAAGAATTTCTCACCACTTCTTTTAGTTGTGTCAACTTAGACTGGCACGATTACGTCGAGTTTGATGAACGCTATCTTCGCCCGACAGAAGTAGATTTACTGATTGGTGATCCAGCTAAGGCCAAAGAAAAATTAGGCTGGGAACCCTCTGTAAGCTTTGAGGAGCTTGTTGCGTTAATGGTAGCAGCAGATTTAAAGGCTTTGGATTTAGACCTACCTGAAACAGAAAGAATGCAAATGGTAAAAGATCATGCTTATATACGTCAGGCCGTAGGGACTGCCGTTGATTAACAGCTAATTCAACCAGATATGATTCCTCTAGGGTGCTGAAGGGTTAAATCAAATTGGCTACGCACCCTCCCCAGTTCATTATCGCCCCCCCAGGGAACAGAAAGTAAAAATGCTCAATCTAAGTAATCAAAGAATTCTTGTAACTGGCGGGGCTGGTTTCCTCGGCCGCCAAGTAGTACACCAACTTTGTCAAGCAGGAGCTAAAGCTGAGAAAATAAGCGTACCACGCTCCCAAGACTGTGATTTACGCTCCTTAAAACAATGCCAAAAAGCAGTAGCTCAACAAGATATTGTCATTCATCTTGCTGCCCATGTGGGGGGAATTGGTTTAAATCGGGAAAAGCCGGCGGAGCTTTTTTACGATAATTTGATGATGGGAGCGCAACTGATCCACTGTGCCTATGAAGCTGGGGTAGAAAAGTTTGTTTGTTTGGGTACTATTTGTGCTTACCCCAAATTTACTCCTGTACCCTTCACTGAAGACGATCTTTGGGCGGGTTATCCTGAAGAAACCAATGCTCCCTATGGTATTGCGAAAAAGGCTCTTTTGGTGCAACTCCAAGCTTATCGTCAACAATATGGCTTTGATGGTATTTATCTTTTGCCAGTTAATCTTTATGGACCAGAAGATAATTTCGATCCTAGCAGTTCCCATGTTATTCCAGCTTTGATTCGTAAAGTTTATGAAGCCAAACAAAAGGGGGATCATCAGTTAGCTGTTTGGGGAGATGGTAGCCCTACTCGTGAATTTCTCTATGCTACTGATGCAGCTAAGGGTATAGTTATGGCAACCCAAAAATATAACGGTGCTGAACCTGTTAATTTGGGAACTAATCACGAGATTTCTATTAAGGAATTAGTAGAATTGATTTGTGAGTTAATGGATTTCACAGGAGAAATTATTTGGCAAACAGATCAACCCAATGGGCAACCACGTCGTTGTTTAGATACTCAAAGGGCGAAGCAAGAGTTTGGTTTTCAGTCCCAAACAGATTTTCGCCAAGGGTTGAAGCAAACCATTGAGTGGTATCGAGACAATCCTCAATGAGAAGTTGGCGAAGAGACACAGAGATGCCTATTACCTACCCCATTGCCAAGGATAAATGTAGCCAGGGCGCAAGGCTTACGCCAATAATGATAAATGATAAATGATAAATGACATCAAGTATGGCGATTCCAATTAACATTGATTCTGAAGCAATTAATAATCTCGATTTATCTCCAGCACAGAAGCAGATTGAAAAATTATTAGAATCTCAAGATATTCTTGCTCAAGAACAACAATTAACCTTTACAATTGATTATCCTCGCCCAGAAACAGATCCTAGAGAACTTTCAGAAATTCCTGAAATACGTTTGTGGTTTTTACGCTTAGATTCCCAATATCCTTGGCTACCCTTGTTTCTTGATTGGAAATCAGGAGAACTAACTCGCTATTTAGCCATGCAAGTCCCTCATCAATTTAGCCGGGCTGAAGGAATTCAATTTAATCCTGAAGCTTTGGAAATTTTCGTCATGAAAAAGATTTTTGTGATTACCAACTGGCTAAAAAACAAGGGTTTACCAAGTAAATCTCGTCTTCAAGCAATGGCTCAAACAATTGGTTACGAACTTGATGATAATTTCTTCAGTTTAATCAGCTAAAATTAATTGTAAAACCCGTTCCATATCCTCAAACTTTCCCACAATACGTCGTACCGGTTGAGGCAAAACCCTAATTAAAGTAGGAGTAGCAGCAACTTGATTAGCTTCAGTTTGTTCTGGGTGTTTGAAAATATCAATCACTTTGAGAGTATAAGGGGAATGCAAGCCTTTTTCTAAAAGTTTATGTAAGTTTTTTAAAGTATTTTCTGTAGCAGTATTATGGCCAGCAATAAAAAGTCGTAGTACGTAACTATTACTTGTTACTAACTTCTTTTTAGAATGGACGCTAATTTCTTGAGGAACAGAGTAACGAACATCAGATAAACTACGCTGATCTTCAAAGCGAAAGATTAAATCATGTTCTTCCCAAAGTTGAGGAAATCTTTCTTGATAGGTTTCTAAAATAATGGGGTTGCAAGATTCTTCTTGCCAAGGAATGACTTGCCATTGCCCAGAAGTAGTACCAAAAATTGCACTCAATAGTGCTTTATGTTTTTGTACTGGGGGATGTAATTCTGCTGTGGTTATTACTTCTTGAGTGTAGGGATATTGCCAATAGTCAATGGTTGCTGTATACCCAGGTACTAGAAAGTGCGGTGGTTCTGGTAAACTGAAAATTTCTTGTAAACCAGCACATAAATGTAAATGCCAGTGAGCTTGTTTATTGGGGTCGATGCTATATATCAAGTCTCCGCCGGGAGTAAATAAGGCAATTCCTTTAAAAAGCTTTGGTAGTTGATAACTGATAATTAATAATTGATAATTTTTTACCTTATGCCTCAACAGCTTGGACAACTCTTTCTAGAGTTGCCCAATAATCCTAATAACTTAAACCCGACCTCGGAGCATTTGAGCCATTTCGTTTTGAGATGGAGACAATTCTAGGGCAGTTTCTTCAGTTATTCTTCCTTCTTGATAAAGGTTGAACAGAGCCTGATTCATGGTAATCATGCCATCAAATTCTCCATCTTGCATAAGCTGAAGCATCTCTTCTGGCTTATCATCCCGAATATATTCCCGCATGGTAACGGTATTAATCAAGATATCGTGGAAAGCGGCGCGCTTGCCATCGGTGGTACGACACAAACCTTGAGAAATTACTGCTACCATAGATTCAGCTAAGGCTACTCGCATAGCAGGCTGTTCTTCAGCGCTATAAAGGGTAAGAATACGCTCAATAGTTTTAATCGCGCTGTTGGTATGCAAAGTTCCCATCACCAAGTGACCAGTTTGAGCGGCTTTTAAAGCGGTATTAACGGTAAATTTATCCCGCATTTCCCCCACCAGAATTAAGTCAGGGTCTTCCCGCAAAGAAGCTTTAAGGGCATTATCAAATTCTAGGGTGTGCATCCCCACTTCCCTTTGCTTAATCAAAGATTTACGACTTTGATGGACAAATTCAATAGGGTCTTCAATGGTGATAATATGCTTGGCCATATTTTTATTGATGTAATCCACCATCGCTGCCATAGTAGTAGATTTACCTGAACCCGTTGGCCCTGTTACCAAGACTAATCCTTTATGGGCAGAAGAAACCTCTTTGAAAACTTCTGGCAGATTTAACTGCTCTAGGGTAAGAATTTTCAGGGGAATCAAACGCATAACCATTGAAGGCCCTGTAAGAGTTTCAAAGATATTGATCCGTACCCTCGCAAAGTCGTATTGAGTTGCTCCGTCAAATTCTAGTTTTTCGAGAAATCTCTCTATTTCTGCATCTGTTAGCACCTCACCAATCCAACTCATAAAGGTATCCCTGTCTGTTTCAGGATACTCAGTAATCATCATATCTCCCCTATCCCTAAAGCGAGGACGTTGCCCTACGCCAACGTGGATGTCGGAGTAACCTTTGTCATAGGCCACATTAACAAGATCTGCCAAGCTGGGCTGTCCAGGGGCGCGTTGCGCTGTTGTTGCACTACTTTGAGCTTTGGGAGTAGGAGTAGCAGCTACTTGCTGCCTGGTAGCTGAGCTAACGACAGTCTTGGTCTCAGCAACAGAAGCAGGAGGGCTTTGAGTTCCTTGAGGAGTTCGCCTCGGAGGTGGGGCAGGAGGAATCCGAGGTGGTGGTGGAGGAGAAATAGGTGGACGCTGGGATTCTGTCATAGGTAAACTGCCGCTAGTTTTGACGATAGATCAATTAAAAATCAGGAAATCCTTGTCTTTATTATTCCCTAAATTTCCTTTTGCTTAATCATTAACTTGTTTAAGCAAGAAAATACTTTTTAAATATAACTACATACTTGAGAAATAACCTAGTACAAAGGCTTGCTACCAATGTAAATTTTTTTTTCTATTTACTCATCTTATAGAAAAGTTTATATATACTGATTTTCACTAGCATTGCTATAAATCAAATAATTTTCGAGAAAATCTATTTACTTTTTGTTACACAAAACCTTTAGGAGGTCAAAATGGAACTAACTCAAGAACATAATTTAGGAAAAACTTATTTTGCTACTTTTGTGAAGAGCTTCTTATTATGGAGCTTCACTTTAACAGTTTGTTTATTAGTAGTAGGCTTTCCTTTAATTGTCTTAATGATGACTATAGGCGCTCTTCTCTCAATTGTTTTACAATCAGTATTGCCTGTAAGTGCAGTTTTGTTAGTGGCAGGTAGCCTAATCGGTTTTAATATTCTAGCCATCGTTTCAGGAGCAGGAGTTCTTACCTTTAAAGGAATTCACCCTCAAGAAGTTAGTTGGTTAAGCTGGTTACACGGAAAAGACGGAGCTTTAGACTCTGCAATTTATCCTTCTTGCCCTTTAACTTGCAATTTAATTGATTAGAACTGAGTTAGTTCAAAAACTTCTTTGAAGATAAGGTTTGTAGAACCCGGTAAGTACCGGGTTTTCTAATATCTGGATAGCGCTGTTAAACTGCTTTGAGTTGAAACCTAAACCACTTATGACACTATCAACCTCTTCTTCAATTTGCATTACCATAGGAACTCGCCCCGAAGCCATCAAATTAGCTCCTGTTATTCAAGAATTTCTTGGTTCCTCTGCATTTAAAATTCAAGTAGTTCTTACTGGACAGCATCGCGAGATGGTAGATCAGGTTATGCAGTTATTTGAGTTAAAGGCAAACTGGGACTTAAATATCATGCGACCCAAGCAAACTTTAACAGATATTACTTGTCGTAGTTTACAGGGTCTAGAAGCTCTATTCAAAGAAATTAAACCTCAATTAGTATTAGTTCAAGGTGACACCACCACAGCCTGTGCAGCGGCTTTAGGGGCGTTTTATCAACAAATTCCTATTGGCCATGTTGAGGCCGGTTTACGTACAGATAATCTTTATAACCCTTATCCAGAAGAAGCTAACCGCCGCCTAATTTCTCAGTTAAGTCAGCTACACTTTGCACCAACTCCCAAAGCTGTAGACAATTTGCTTAAGTCTGGGGTGACAGGAGAAGTTCATCAAACAGGAAATACAGTTATTGATGCTTTATTGAAAGTAGCTAAAAGTGAGCCTGCTTGCGAAATTCCTGGTTTAGCTTGGGGTCAATATCGCACTCTTTTAGCCACAGTACATCGTCGGGAAAATTGGGGAGAGCCTTTGGAAGAAATTCTGAAGGGGTTTCTACTAGTTCTAGAGAAATTTCCTGATACAGCATTGTTATTACCAATGCACCGCAATCCTACGGTCAGAAAACCGATTCAAACTGCTTTGGGTGAACATCCCCGCGCCTTTTTGACTGAACCTTTAGATTATGCTCAATTAGTAGGAGCAATTCAACGTTGTTATTTGCTCTTAACCGATTCAGGGGGATTACAGGAAGAAGCACCCAGTTTAGGTAAGCCAGTGTTGGTTTTACGGGAAACCACAGAGCGTCCCGAAGCTGTTGAGGCAGGTACAGCAGAATTGGTGGGAACTACAGCTAACAATATTTTAGCAGCAGCTAGCAAATTATTAGAAAATGAAGTTGCTTATCAAAAAATGGCGGGGGCCATTAACCCTTTTGGAGATGGTCAGGCTTCAGGGAGAATTGTCAAAATTGTTGAGAAATATTTAGCAACTGGAGTAAAACCAGACTAAAATACTCAAATCACCTCAGATAATTAAACTGACAATGACTACCCATTTTATTACTGCTGAAATTGACCTCCAAGAATCTCCTACCCAACTACAACAGGAAATTGAAGCAGAATTAACTAAGCAAGGTAAACCTTTACGTTGGGCTGTTACCAAAGTAGATAGTGAACAGCAAAAAGTTCAAGTGGAAGCTGTTGTTACCACAGAATCTGAAGTTATTGAAGCGTAATATTTTTGGTCAATCAACCTCCTTACACCGTAGTTTTAATTGTTCCTACTGGCATTGGTGCTGCCATCGGTGGTTATGCCGGAGATGCCCTGCCTGTAGCTAGGGCAATATCGCAAACCTGCGATCGCTTAATTACCCATCCTAATGTTCTTAATGGCGCTCAATTATACTGGCCTTTACCTAACAGCTTTTATGTGGAAGGTTACGGCTTAGATCAGTTCGCTGTTGGCAATTGGGGCTTGCGTCCAGTACCACAAAACCGCATTGGTTTAATCTTCGACAAAGCCATAGAACCTGAATTACAACTACGCCATCTTCAAGCCGCAGATGCCGCCAGAGCAACGTTGGGGCTATCTGTAACCAACTACATAAGGACTGACAAACCTTTGGGAGTAGAACTGCGTACAGCCCCTTCAGGGGCAAGTATGGGAACAATTAGTAACCCAGATAGTTTGTTAGGGGCCGCAGAAAAGCTGATCAAACAAGAGGATGCAGAAGCGATCGCCGTAGTTGCCCGTTTTCCTGATGAAGTTGAAACAGTCGCCTTACAAAACTATCGCCAAGGTTCAGGGGTAGATCCCCTCGCTGGGGCAGAGGCGGTTATCTCTCACCTCATTGTACGTACTTTTAAAGTACCTTGCGCCCACGCCCCTGCTTTGTTACCCCTACCAGTAGATCCCACTGTTTCTCCCCGTGCGGCGGCTGAAGAATTAGGCTACACCTTCTTACCCTGCGTCTTAGCTGGATTAAGTCGCGCCCCTCAATACATAATTCCCCAACCAGGTTACATTAATTTACCTGAAGACATCTGGGCAGAACAAGTTAATGCGGTGGTTGTCCCCGCTACGGCTTGTGGTGGTAGTGCCTTACTAAGTTTAAGCAACAGCAGCAGTAGAATAATTATTGCAGTTGAGAATAATCAAACCCAAATGCAAGTTGATCCAGAAAAAGTTGGTATTAAAGCAATTCGGGTAAACTCATATTTAGAGGCTTTAGGGATTTTAGTTGCCCATCGTGCCGGTATTGACCCTGGGGCCTTAAACCCTTCCCTATCGTCTCTAAGTTCTCTATCTCAAACCTGTGACTAACCAATCTCCTAACCACCCTGAAATTGAACCCCTAACTCGCAACCAAGTTTTGGTAGTTATGGGGGTTACGGCTGTTGTTTTGTTGATTGCTGCAAAAATCTGGCAATACTTTGGTTCCGTTTCTCTGCTACCTTTTTATTTCAACGCTAATTCTGTATTAATTGGTTTGAGTTTGGCCCTAATTATTCCGGCTATTAGCAGCTTGGTTTATCGTTTGTGGCCAGCTTATCGTGAAAGTGCAGATTTTTATTTAGAGTTAGTCCTTAAACCCCTAGAATGGCAAGATATTATTTGGTTAGGGCTGTTACCTGGCTTAAGCGAAGAGCTACTATTTAGAGGAGTAATGTTACCTGCTTTGGGAGAAGATATTGCAGCAGTGGTAATATCTAGTATTTGTTTCGGTGTCCTTCATTTTAGTGGTTCCCAACAATGGCCCTATGTAGTTTGGGCTAGTTTTGTCGGGGCAATTTTAGGTATGAGTGCTGTGTTAACAGGAAACTTACTTGTACCAGTATTAGCTCATATTATTACTAATTTAATTTCTAGTAGTTTGTGGAAGTTAAGCAACCCTATTGAATCAAATTCTTCTTCAAGTTAATAATCTCAAATTCTTGGGCTGTTTTGGAATTGATGATACGGAGGGTTTGTAGAATTAAAAAGAAACCCTTAGCCATTGTTCTAGCTGAAATAAGATGAGATTTGTTAATCCTAAAACCGACTTTGCCTTTAAGAAGATATTCGGTTCAGAAAATAGCAAGAATATACTGATTAGTTTTCTCAATGCCCTGCTTTATGAAGGGCAGGATATTATCCAAGACTTAGAAATAATTGAAACTTATTCTGCTGGTAAAGTTGCTACCCTCAAAGACTCTTATTTAGATGTCAAAGCGAGAATTAGCGATGGCACAAACGTCATTATTGAAATGCAAGTTATTAATGTTGAAGCTTTCAAAGTCTTGCCGATTTGTCAACTTGGCTAGACAATAGATAAAAAAGCTCCTACGAATTTACTTAAGGACATTTTTAGTAAATTCGTGAGAATTGGTACTTTGATATTTTTATCTATTAATTAACTAAATTTAGGTTCATACCCACTGATGCTACCATTTTCAATCTCCTCAAAACTGCGGGATCTTTGGGTTTTCAATAGAGAAATATTGGCGGTAAGAAGAAAGCTAGTAAAAGAAGCGATCGCAACTATGGGCAGAATGGTAGTATCAGAAAGAACAGTAAGAATAACAGTGGTACTGACAGGAGTTTTGGTAACTGCCACATTAACTGCTGCCATAAGACAAAGCATAGCAATGGTGGGATGAAATTGCGGTAAGGCAATGGAAATTGCTAATCCTAAGTTAGCGCCGATGAAGAATAGAGGGAAGATAAAGCCGCCTCTAAAGCCACCGTGGAGAGTGAAGCTGATGGCGAACATTTTGGCTACAGCAATGCCTAGCAACATAGTTACCCCCAAAGTCGGCCCCTGTTCAATAACTGTTTCGATTTGTTCTTCACTAAAGAAGAGAGTTTGGGGAAAAATGAGGGCAATGAGGCCGATGGACAAACCGCCTAAAGTTGCTAGTAAAATATGGCGATGTTCGATAGCTTCAATCCAAGATTTAGTGAAACGAAAGATGTAAATAAAGATAATTGCCGCTAGTCCTCCAGCCAAGCCTAAGATAATGCCTTGGAGGAGATGATACCAAGAAAGAGTAGGCAAATTATCAAAAAGATCAAAGCGATAAATACCTCCGACATCTAAACCTGTGCTGAAGCGAAAGACAGAGAAACTAAATATACCTGCAATAATGGCTGGTACAATGGCTTCATAGTATTCTAAACTACGGCGGTGGGGAATTTCCAATGCAAAAAGCGCTCCCCCAATCGGTGCGCCAAAAAAGGCTCCTAGGGCAGCACTCATACCGCAAAAGGTGAAGATACGGACATTGTTCACGGCTAGGTTTAACTTCGTTCCCAACCAACTACCCAAACTGCCATTAATTTGTACTAAAGGAGCTTCTGGTCCTGCACTACCTCCTGCGGTGATGGAAATTAAGGAGGTGATAATCATTCCAGGTGTTTGCTTGGTATCCATCCTACCAGGATCATGGACACTATCTATTACCACCGCCATTTCTCCAGGTAATCCTAATAAGTGAAGAGATAAACCAACAAAAAATCCCCCTATTGTAGTAACAATCCAAACATAATTCCAAGCAGGTAACCAGCTAGGGAAATAAGGGTTTAAAAATTCTGGGAAAGTATGCCAGAAAAAATGCAAAAGTTTTTCCAAAACAAAATAATAACTAGTAGCAACTAGTCCCCCAGCAATACCAATTAAGGAAGCTCCCACAATTGTTTGCCAATAGCTTGGTTTTCCTTCTTCATTTGTACTAGTTAGTTTCTGGCGATAATCGTGGATGATTTCAGTTACCATCATTATTTGATTACGTGGATAGATGAGCTATTTTTAGGTATACAGTTATTCTCCCTTTAGTTAAGAGAGCATTTCTAATCTGCTGGAATAATTATCTTTTACAAGAGAATCAGATAGTTGAAGTTCAGTTTTTGAAAGCAAGCAATGTCAGAATAAAAACTATCGTAATTAGTCGATTTGCACCAATGAGGCTGACTATAATGGCTGATTGATAGTTAATATTTAGTCATGAAAATAAGTTAGCAAGATTATTCTTTTAATAGTGTTCTTCACTAACTTTTTTGATTTAATGAGAAATATAAAATGTAAATCACGCATGGCTTTAGCAAATATTCAGCATGACAGTTACTGAAATCGCGGATTTTACAAGAAACAACACTACAGCCTTTCTCAGACTCATGAAGTACATTTAGTCTATTTCCATATTACCACTAGCTATTAGCTATTAGCAAAAACTAGAATCTATGCTCTACCTCATTAGAGAAATTACTATACTTCTGTGCTTTATTAGCCAAACTCTTTTAAGCCCTGTAAAACTCCCTTTGCTTCTATACCTTTATTTTGTACCAAAACTTTAAATCCTCCTAATCCGGTAGGATCAATTAATTGGTGTAAGGCATCACGACGTTGCAATACTTCTTGAAAATTAAATGTACCGTTAGAAAGTGCTTGCAAACGCTCCCCTAAACCTAACGCCATGAGAAACATCCCTTGTTGAGTTAATCCTACTTTTTGTAAACCAAATAACTCTCCCAAAAATTCCAAAGCAGTGAAGTTAACGTGGCTAGTAATATCTTGATAACCTAGATTAAGATAAGGGTTATTGTGACGGCGATGTTGATAGTAACATTGCAAAGTTCCTTGACTACGTTGAGGGTGATAATATTTAGTAGCATCGTAGCCATAATCGATGGTAATTAAATATCCTTTACTAAGTCTTTTGCTGAGAGTTTCCAACCAATTTAAAGCTGCTAGATTTACTTCGCTGCGATAACCATCGGCATAAGTTTTGTTACTGAAATTAATATCTAATTGAGTGAAATAGTCGGTTAATTGAGGGGTGGAAGGGGCTGCGATTATTTCTACTAATTTATTCTCTAATGAAGTCAAGTAAACTTCCTGTAACTTCCCTTCTTGCCAAACAACTTGATGCACAGGAAAAGCATCCACTAACTCATTGGAAAAACAACAACCAACTAAGGAATTTTCCGGAATTTCTTGCCAAGTTTTCCAAGCTATATCAACTCCTTTGTCTAACCATGGTTGCAATAACTCTTGTTGTCTCCCCACTAACCCTGGTGCTTGTTCAATAATAATATAACTAAGCTTTTTGAGTAATTGAGGAACATGATGCTGTAAATAATTAAAAACATCTGCGGCCAAAACTCCTTGCCCTGCACCCATTTCTACTAAACTAAAAAATGCAGGTTGACCTAAAATTTCCCAAATCTCAATAAATTGCTTCCCTAACAACTCTCCAAAATCTGCCCCTAAAGAAGAAGAAGTAAAAAAATCTCCTTGGGAACCAATTTGGACAGTGCCAGAGCTATAGTAGCCATAGTGGGGATGGTATAGTACCAAATCCATAAACTCAGCGAAAGTAATCCGTTTTTGAGGAGAAGTAGCAATTTGCTTAGTAATTAAGTTTAATAAATGTTGGGAATTGGAGTTCATTATTAAGGAATCAAATTGTGTCTATAGAAGGCTCTTTCGATAAAAATAGCCTAGGTTGGCAGCTAGGAATACTGAGACAAAGATTGGGAGAATGGTTAGAACTAAATTTTTCCCCTAGATTACCAAATTTTTCCTTACCATCTGGCTCAGTTTCTCCTTTAGTATTAGGATTTATAGAATTTGTGCTTTGGCTACTTTTAGCTTTAGCGATCGCCTGGACTATTTGGCAACTTTGGTTATTATTAAATCCTTATTTCCAAGACTTTGGCAAGCAAAGGAACAAAAAGACCCAAAAAGGTCAAAAAGAAGCTTTAGATATTTCTGTTTCTGCTTGGTTAGCAAGGGCGCAAAAAATGCAACAACAAGGAAACTACAAAGAAGCTTGTTTTTGTCTCTATCAAGCCATGTTAAAGCGGTTAGATGAAAAGGAAATCATCTCTCAAGAATTAAGTCGTACTGATGGGGAATATCGTCAATTAGTTAGGAATACTTCTCAACCTGAGCCTTATAATACTTTACTTAATAGTCACGAAGAATTATGTTTCAGTCAAGCCGAAGCTTCTCAAGAGATTTTTGCTGAGTGTAAAGAGGCTTATGGACAAATAGGTAATAAGTGATAGGTAGGATGCTATGTTTTCTCGAAGTAAACTTTGGTTAATCGGTATTATTATTGTTGCTGCGCTAGCCTTGCTAACTATATTTATTGCCCCCAACAAAAGTACTAGTAATAGCGGTTCTACCTATAGTCGTGATCCTGCTGGTTATGGTGCTTGGTATAGTTTTATGGAAAATAAAGGAGTTAATATCGAGCGGTGGCAAAAACCAACATCAACACTATTTGATTCAGAATCTAGCACCCCAACCACCTTATTACAAATTAATAGCCGAATACAACCTCAACCTTATTTAGATAAAGTTATACCCTGGCTCAGAAAAGGCAACACTTTAATAGTTTTAGGTATACAACAACCGGTTACGAAAGCTGAATTTAGTACCTGGCACAAAACTCCTTCCGGCAGCATTAAAATTGTCACTAGCAGGCGTAATCACAACTTAGAAAATCAGCTTTTAACCGATGATTTTGGAGCGATTATTTGGCAACAACCACAGCAAGCAGGACGCATAATTTTTGTCACCACTCCTCATTTAGCTGCTAATGCTTACCAAGACATTGAAGGGAATTATGAACTATTAGCTCAATTAGCCACAGAAGGAAGCAAAAAATTATTTGTTGATGAATATCTCCACGGTTATAAAGATGAAGAAGTCATTGAAGAAGAAGCAGGAGGAAATGTTTTTAGCTACCTGAGCAAAACTCCTTTAGCCGTGGTAGCTATCCAAGCTATAATAATCCTTCTAGTGGCAATTTGGGGTCATAATCGTCGCTTTGGACAGCCCATAACTATTGAAACTCCTAAAGTTAATAACAGCGAAGCTTATATTAATGCCTTAGCTGGAGTTTTGCAAAAAGCAGGTAGCACCGAATTCGTGTTTAAGGTTGTTGGGAAAGAAGAACAAATCCAACTACAAAAAGCCTTATTATTGGGGACAACTCCCCTAGAAAAAGAAGCTTTAATCCAAGCTTGGAAACAGCAAAAAGGAAGTTCTACTCAAGAATTAAAAGATGTATTAAACTGGCAGAGAAAAAAAGATCGCCTCAAGGAAGCGGACTTGCTACTCTGGTTAGATAAGTGGGCCAAAATTCGCGCTCAATAACTGTTTACCATCAAATTTTTCCCTCCCTATCCCCCATCTCCCGCTCCCTTCTCTTATGAAACAAGACACCAATCTATTCAACCGCCTCAGTCAAACTTTGGGTAAAATAATTATCGGTCAATCCGACATCGTAGAACAATTACTTGTGGCGCTGTTGGCTGGGGGTCATGTTATTATTGAAGGAGTACCAGGTACAGGGAAAACTTTATTAGTTAAGGTTTTAGCAAGGTTAATTCAAGCAGAATTCCGCCGGGTACAGTTAACCCCGGATATTTTACCCTCAGATATTATCGGTACAAATATCTTCAACATTAACACCAGTGAATTTAGCCTCAGAAAAGGGCCTGTGTTCACAGAAGTGTTGTTAGCAGACGAAATTAACCGTACTCCCCCCAAAACTCAAGCTGCTTTATTAGAAGCAATGGAAGAGCAGCAGGTAACTTTGGATGGAGAAACTTTGCCCCTCTCAGAATTATTTTGGGTAATTGCCACACAAAACTCCTTAGAATTTGAAGGAACTTACCCCTTGCCAGAAGCACAATTAGACCGCTTTTTGTTTAAGCTAGTGGTGGGTTATCCTAATCAAGAGGCAGAAAAACAGATGTTGCGTAATGCCCATAAGGGTTTCCGTGCCAAAAGAATTGACTTAGCCCGTCTTAAATCCCTAGCTACGGTGCAGCAAATCTTAGAAGCAAGGAAAGCTGCCAGGGAAATAGAAGTGAAAGAGAATATTTTTGATTATTTACTTGCTTTAATTGAACGCACTCGTAAACATCCTGATTTAGCTTTAGGTGCATCCCCCCGATCTGCTGTCGCTTGGTTACAAACTGCAAAAGCTAAGGCATGGCTAGCAGGAAGAAGCTTTGTTACCCCTGATGATGTCAAAGATATCGCCCCACCCATTCTTCGTCACCGCCTAATTCTCAAACCAGAAGCGCAGTTAGATGGTTTACAAATGGAAGCAGTGATTGCTTCTTTACTTAAGCAAGTACCCGTACCAAGGTAGAGTCAATGATAAATGATAAATGATAAATGATAAATGAATTAAAGGTTCCAACCTCCTGCAACCTCCAACACTTGCCCAGTTATATAATCGGCATTGGGGTTAACAAAAAACCAAACAGCATTGGTAAATTCATCAAAAGTTGCTGGACGTTTGGCAGGTAATTGGGGAATAAAATCCTCTAAATCCACAGAATTTTCTACTACTCCAGGAGACACCACATTAGCTGTAATATTATCCTCCACAACTTCCTTGGCGAGAGATTTTGTATAAATTATAATGCCAGTCTTAGCAATCACATAGGGAGTAATATTTTTCCTTGCTAAGACATGATGGGCGCTAGCAAAACCAAGGTTAATAATCCTTCCCCAGCCTGCCTTTTTTAAATAAGGGAGCGCCGTTTGAGTTACATAAAAAGTAGCATGAAGATTAGAATCAATAATGCTGTGCCACTCTTCTATTGATACTTCGCTGGTGATTTTTTCGAGATAATTGCCCACATTATTAACCACCACCGATAGCCCTCCTAAACCCTGAACTGCTTTCTCTATAAGCTTTTCTACTTCTTGGGGTTTAGTGACATCAGCTTGAAGAGTAATTGCTTTTACCCCTAAATCTCTTGCTTCAGTGCAAGTTTTGTTAGCTTCTTCTTCACTCCTGAGATAATGAATTGCTACATCAAAACCCTTACTAGCCAGATCAAGGGCGATCGCCTTACCAATTCCCTTAGCAGATCCCGTTACTAATGCTTTTTTCAGTTTCGCCATTAATAATTACTAATTCTAACATTTACTGACTGAATCATCCAGGATAACTATAGCCATAAACAGGAGAAGTTCCACCCTGAATTTGCAGATAGTCTTCAATAAGAATGCGGGTATAACTGTTAAGGGGAAAATCTAAGGCTTGTTGAGGCGTAACCCAAACCCATTCATCAATCTCCTCATTGGGAATCACATTTTCGCTGTAGCTGAGAGCGTAGTAATTAAGTAAAATAAAATGGGCTTCTTGGTAAAACTGAGGATCAATAACTGCTTCTTGCAACAAAGCAAAACGAACCTCCCTTAACTTCAATCCCACCTCTTCTTGAAACTCCCGTAATAGAGCAGTTTCTAAATCTTCCCCCCAATCAACCTTTCCCCCTGGAACTCCCCAAGTACCTCGCCACTTGTGGGTTTTAACAATCAAGACCCTTGCTTCGGGGCTAGTAACAAGCGCTCCTACTGTCGTTAGAGGGAAGCGCTTTTCGACAGAACCTTCTGCCACAGAACTTTCATTAGCCATGGGCTGAATTGAGAACGTCTTGAAACCACTGCTCTAGCCTATCACCAAATACCTCCAAGGAGTATTCTGCTTCTACTTGTTGGCGACAAGCTTTACGCTCTAAAGTATCTACGTTTTGAATAGCTTTAACCAGCCCCTCTACTTGAGCTTGTTCTACTAAAATACCCGTTTCACCATCTTTAATAATCTCTCCAGGACCACCCCGATTATAGGTGATCACCGGAACACCACAAGCGAGGGCTTCAATAGCTACCATCCCAAAAGCCTCTACCCAATGGTGAGTCATCAATAACCCCCGGCATTTCCCCAACTCTTTTTGCAATTGTTCCGTAGGTAGAAAACCCATATATTTAATCTGTGCCTGGGGATAATCTTGGCGAACTTGCTGCCAATAATCTTGGTTTTGAATATAGCCAAAAATCTTCAAAGTCACCCCTGTCTCTTCCGCCGCCGCCACAGCATCTTCTAACCCCTTCTCCGGGGAAATCCGCGCCACCCAAGCTAAGCTATCTCCCGGTTCAGCACAAAACTCATACTTATTAATATCTAACCCTGCACCCAAGCAACGAAACTGCTTCGCCACCGAAAAAGTAGCAGCTTGGGATCGCGTCAAAGCCCCCAAAGTTCCCGGACACAAAAAAGCCACCTGTTCAATAGCCCGATCCATTATCAATGTCCAAGAACCCATATTAACTCGGTGAAGAACAGGACGATGGAAAAAAGGTGCTAAATAAAAAGGTAACCAATCATAGGCAAAATTAATGAGCAAATCATAATTACCTTGGACTCGACGGGCATATTCCCACATATTACTCAAAACAGCATTAGGGGGAATAATTACAGGAGCAGTACTATTTTGATTGGGGGCCAGGGGCTGGAAGTTACCTTCAATTTCCTTAACCGAAATAGACTCTATTCGAGAGCCATAGGGGGCAACAACCTGTAATTCATGCCCTCGCAGTTGCATTTCCTGGGCAATATTAAAAATATCTAACCCTACACCCCCTACCTGCCCAGAATGCAAAGAACCAACGGGACTAGCAACGAGTAGTAATCGCATATCAATGTTTAATGTTTAATGTTCAATGTTCAATGATTTCCAACCCTTGCCAATAACCGCTACGATATTATTTACAAGCACATTTATTAGTTCGACGGATTATTCAGACCCTTGATTAAAACTATGTAAGAGAATACTTTTATGAACTTAGTTGAACTTCAAAATATCCTTGATAATATCTCTTTTGCTGTATTGCTGGTCACAATGCTAGTCTACTGGGTTGGGGCCGCTTTTCCTAACCTGACCTATTTACCAGCTTTAGGAACGGCCGGTATGGGCATTGCCAATCTTTGCATAGCCGCATTACTTAGCGCCCGTTGGCTAGAAGCGGGCTACTTTCCTTTAAGTAATCTTTATGAATCCTTATTTTTCCTCACTTGGGGCATAACAACCATTCATTTTATTGCCCAAAGAATGAGTCGTAGTAACTTAGTAGGAGTCTTTACAGCCCCCCTAGCCATGGGTATAGCTGCTTTTGCTGCCTTAACCTTACCAGCCCAACTGCAAGGGGCAGAACCTTTAGTTCCGGCTTTAAAATCCAACTGGTTAATGATGCACGTTAGTGTCATGATGCTTAGCTACGCCACCTTAATGGTGGGTTCTTTACTTGCGATCGCCTTTTTAATCGTTACTCGTGGCGAAAAAGTGGAACTCCGGGGTAGTTCTGTGGGTACTGGAGGCTATCGTAATTCTGCCTTTTTCAAACCAGTCACTGCAACCCAAGATAATCTTGCCTTAGAAGGTAGTAGTAGTGGCAATACAGCAGTTATGGAGCGAGTTAACCAAACTGTCACACCAAGCCTTTCTCCCCAACGCTTGAGCCTTGCTGACACCTTAGATAATATTAGCTACCGGATCATCGGCTTAGGATTCCCCCTACTAACTATTGGTATCATTGCCGGAGCAGTTTGGGCTAATGAAGCTTGGGGTTCTTATTGGAGTTGGGACCCCAAAGAAACCTGGGCATTAATCACTTGGTTAATTTTTGCTGCTTATTTGCACTCCCGTATCACCCGTGGTTGGCAAGGTAGAAAACCAGCTATACTTGCAGCCACAGGCTTTTTTGTCGTTTGGATCTGTTATCTAGGGGTAAATTTATTAGGTAAGGGACTACACTCCTACGGCTGGTTTTTCTAAACATTTTGGGCAAGATGGAGATAATTAAGTTATAAATTATGAATTATTTTGCTTTGCTAATACTATGCTTGAGGTTCATAATTTAGCATTTTCTTTAAATGGTTTTAGTCTCTTTTGAGGGTTACTGAGCTAATCTAAGCAATAATAAACAGTGACTCGGCTAAACATTGCAAAGCTAAACAGGGAAAAAATAGTCGTGGATAATAAGTTCGAGCCGCTTTCTGGCGGTGAAGTACTCTCAGTTGATGATTCGGTCCAATTTTTAATCGGACACACTACCTTCAGGGCAGAAGAACTATCACAAGCT
This sequence comes from uncultured cyanobacterium, assembly GCA_963793425.1. Lineage (GTDB taxonomy): Bacteria > Cyanobacteriota > Cyanobacteriia > Cyanobacteriales > CAWCAG01 > CAWCAG01. Next base: position 531,518 of record CAWCAG010000009.1, read on the forward strand.
CTTCGCACACAGATACTAGAGCATGGTATTGGTGGCTTAACCGAAGCTAAAAAGCATTGGTTGACTGAAAATGGTATCAACTGCGAAGTTTTAAGATTTGGTGCTAATGGTTGGCAAAAAGGTAAAGTCAGAATCAGCCTAGAATTCTGCCCTTCGGAAGGAGAAGCAGAGGATTTAGAAGAATCTATTGGTAGTGAAGATGAAAGCGGTTTATCAGCTTTTGAGCAAGAGGATGACAGCGATTTAGAAGAGTTGGCTTTAGATGCTGATGAACCTACTATCATTGAAGAAGAATTTGCTGTAGAAGCGGAATCTGATTCAAATTTTGGGGATGCTTCAATAGAACAAGAAGAATCAGAATTAGATTTTCTCCCAGAAGAAGAGGAAGAACCTGTTTTAGATATTACAGAAGAAGCAGAAATGGAAGCAGAATCAGAATTAGATTTTGGGGATGCTTTCACAGAACAAGAAGAACCAGAATTAGATTTTCTCTCAGAAGAAGAGGAAGAACCTGTTTTAGATATTACAGAAGAAGCAGAAATGGAAGCAGAATCAGAATTAGATTTTGGGGATGCTTTCACAGAACAAGAAGAAGAAGCAACTCCTATAGCATTAGGAGGAGAGTCTCAAGGGGAAATAGACCCAGAGTTAGTAGACTTGGGAAATAATCTCTTTGGGGAGGAAGAAGAATCCTTAGACTTCAACGGAAAAGTAACTTCTGAATCAGACATGGATATAGATTTAGATTTGGGAAGTAATGAAGAAGATTTGAACTTAGCAGAACTAGAAAATAGTATCGAAGAAGAACTAGAATTAGTAGAAGCTTCAGAAAAAGATGGCGAGTTCGATCTAGCTGAGATGGAACAGGGCAATGACGGCTTTGATGTTGCTCTTTCTGGGGAACCAGACAAGGAAAAAGAAGAAGAAAATTTGTTTGATGATGTCTGGCAAGATATCAACTGAAGCAATAAATATATGCAGCGCGATCGCTCTAAGAGTAGCGCGATCGCGCCTATAACAAAGTTAACAAACCATTAACAAAACCCGAATAATTAGGTTAGTTGCCAAAATAGCTTCCCAAGAAAATCAGATTGCTATACTATTTAAAAGAAAACATAAATATAAAGTGAGTAGTTTGCAATTTTTCCGTGCCAATTCTCAACAACCGTAAGTATGTACAATGCACAAAGCAAACTCTTCCTGAGCATAAATTGAATGAGCGAGACAAGTCTCAGTGGTATCATCATTGCGTTGAAGAAATTTAACTTATAGAGGAAATAACTATGATTCAGACAACGGTATCTCCCGTAGTCTTAGTCATTTTAGATGGCTGGGGTTATCGCAGGGAAACAGATGGCAACGCAGTTGCTAATGCCACAATACCGGTAATGAATAGTCTTTGGGATGCTTACCCCAGAACTCTCATTAACACTTCTGGTAAAGCAGTGGGACTACCCGATGGTCAAATGGGAAACTCAGAAGTAGGTCATCTTAATATAGGTGCAGGAAGAGTTGTTCCTCAAGAATTGGTACGCATCAGCGATGCAGTGGAAAATCGCTCTATTTTACTCAATTCTGCTTTATTGCAAATTTGCGAAAAAGTAAAATCTTCCGGCGGCAAGTTACATTTAATGGGCCTTTGTTCTGAAGGTGGCGTACATTCCCATTTACTACACCTTAATGGTTTACTTGAGCTAGCCAAGTCTCAGGGGATCACAGATGTTTGTATCCATGCTTTTACAGATGGTCGTGATACTAGACCTACAGCCGGGGTATCTGCCTTAGAAAAGCTAGAAGAAGCAATCCAAAGCTATGGTATCGGACGTATTGCTACCATCTGTGGCCGCTATTATGCTATGGACCGCGACCGACGCTGGGATCGGGTCAAACAAGCATATGATGTTATAGTTCAAGATGGCCCAGGAGATGGTCGTTCTGCGGCTGATATTTTAAAATCTTTTTATCAAGAAGACATTACCGACGAGTTTATTCCTGCCACGAGAGTAGCCCCAGGAGCAATTGAACCTGGAGATGGGGCGATTTTCTTCAATTTTCGTCCTGACCGTGCCAGACAGTTAACTAGCGCTTTTGTAAGCCCAAAATTTGATGACTTTGAGCGAGAATTGATTGAACCTTTACACTTTCTTACCTTTACTCAATATGAACCCAATTTGCCTGTCGCTGTCGCCTTTGAACCTCAAAACCTGAACAATATTTTAGGGGAGGTTATTGCTGACCATGATTTGAAACAGTTTCGTACAGCAGAGACAGAAAAGTATCCTCACGTAACCTATTTCTTTAACGGTGGTTTAGAAGACCCCCTCCCAGGAGAAGAAAGACAACTAATTTCTAGCCCGATGGTAGCAACCTATGACCGCGCCCCGGCTATGTCTGCTGCCGCAGTAACAGAAGCAGCTTGTACCGCCATTGAAAAGAGTATTTACTCTCTGGTGGTTATTAACTACGCTAACCCAGACATGGTAGGTCACACAGGGAAAATGGAGGAAACAGTAAAGGCGATTGAAACAGTGGATAAATGTTTAGGTCAGCTTTTAGCAAGTGTCAATAAAGTTAGTGGCACTACTTTGATTACTGCTGATCACGGTAATTCTGAGTATATGTGGGATGAACAAGGCAACCCTTGGACGGCTCATACCACTAATCCTGTACCCTTAATTATAGTTGAAGGAGAAGCAAGGAAAATCCCTGGTTATGGTGCAGAAGTTGAGATGCGAGAAGATGGTTGTTTAGCAGATATTGCACCAACTATTTTAGAGATTTTACAATTACCTCAACCACAGGAAATGACTGGTAAGTCTTTAATTAAGCCTTTAGAGGTGGATTTTAAGCAAAATCGGACTCCGGTTAAAGTTTCTCTATAAAAACGAATATTCGTAAAGACACTAAGTATTACAGGGGATACTGTTGCTTAACTCCCCAAATTCTTAGTGTCTTACGGGTTAGGGAGTAACTATTTAGTAAATAACAAATAATAGCCGATTTGCAACAGCTATTGTTGAATCAACTTCGTTGAATTATTCTGGTTATGGTTTTCACTTAAGCTCAACTCAATATCTATGACGAAGCTAAGAAGGTTAAAGCAGGAAAAAGGCTGGCTACGAACATGGCAAGCTTGCTTACCTCTAACTATAGTTATTCTGCTAATGTGGACTTCTGTAGGGTTGGCTCAACAAGAAGATACCTTAAGTTTGGAGTCTCTCAAAGTTGCCTTAGATACAGTCTGGGTTATTTTCACTGCCTGCTTAGTCTTCTTTATGAATGCAGGCTTTGCCATGTTGGAAACGGGGCTTTGTCGCAAAAGAAGTGCGGTCAATATCTTAGGAAAAAACCTCATTGTCTTCTGTTTGGCGACGGCTTCCTTTTGGGCTTTTGGTTTTGGCTTAATGTTTAGTGATGGGAATTTCTTTTTGGGAACCCAAGGATTTTTTCTTACGGGGGTAGATAATAGTCCCGCTATGGGGGATAACTACCAAGGGGTTTTTACCTCTTTGAGTTGGACAGGAGTTCCTCTCAAGGCGAAATTCTTCTTCCAGTTAGTCTTTGCCGGAACTGCTGCTACCATCGTTTCTGGGGCTGTTGCAGAACGTATTAAGTTTTTTGCTTTTGTTTTATTTAGCTTATTACTTGTGGCCCTTGCTTATCCCATCACCGGACATTGGGTTTGGGGAAATGGCTGGCTGTCTCATTTATTTGAAGATCAGCAAACTGGAGAGACAGTTTTAGCTTTTTGGGATTTTGCCGGTTCTACAATAGTTCACTCCGTAGGCGGTTGGGCAGCTTTAGTAGGGGCAGTTCTTTTGGGGCCACGTTTAGGTAAGTATCATCCTGACGGCACTACAGAACCTCTGTTAGGGACTGACGTGAGTATATCAACCTTGGGGTGTTTGATTCTCTGGTTAGGCTGGTTTGGCTTCAATCCTGGTTCAACCATGGCAGCTAACCCTAATGTGATTGTTCATATCATCGTTGTGACCAATATGTCCGCAGCCGCAGGAGGAATTGCGGCTGCTATTGCCTCTTGGTGGTACTTCTCTCAACCGGATCTTTCGATGATCACTAATGGTATCTTGGGAGGGTTGGTTGGTATTACCGCTTCTTGTGCTTTTGTCAGTACTGGTTCAGCAGCGGTAATTGGTTTGGTAGCAGGGACTTTAATTGTTTTTGCTACAGAATTTTTAGACAGAATAAAAATTGATGACCCGGTGGGGGCGGTTCCTGTACACTTGGTTTGTGGTATTTGGGGGACTATAGCCGTTGGTCTGTTTAGTCAAGGTGCTGGCAACCTTTATGCCCAAGGTGAAGGTCCTATGGCAGGCTTATTTATGGGTGGCAATCTTGATGGGGTGAAGCAGCTATTGGTACAGTTGGTTGGTATAGCTTCCGTTGGTATGTTTACAGTTTGTTTTAGTTGGCTAGTATGGTACGCAATTAAAAAAACTATTGGTATTCGCATACCCAAAAAGGTCGAATTAAGCAATATGAAAGAGTCAGAAGAATTTTAGTTATAGTCTGCTAGTTGCTAGTTGCTAGTTGCTAAAATCCAGACTTCAGAGAAGCTTTTAATTCACTGATCATTGAATTGATCCTGAAGCATGAACTAATCCTAATAAAGGGCCATTTTGTTCTTTACCATTAACGGCTAAATCGCTGTGACAGAGAATGAGGCGTTCGTCAACTCTGCCTAATAAATCTTTTAAAATATTCACTAAGCGTTCCTCCTCCAATTGAGCATTTTCTTGTGGTGTTAAGGGCCGTCTTTCCCAGTTACGTAAAAAGAGATGGGAAGCGAATAAATTAGCCGCACCTCCTTTAGACCAAAGACTGGAACTCGCATCTAACCAAAAGTGCCAACGGTGAGAACGGCGACTAGAACGGTATTGAAAGATAGTGGCTAGGGTAATGGCTTCTTGCTTTAAGGCTTTTAGGGGTCGTAGGGGATAAGCATTGGCTGTGATAGTTCCCCTTCTCAGTAGTTGAATAAATTGGGCGATCGCAGCAGGATAAGATTTATCCCTGGTTTCGTTGTCCCTTAAGCGACGCTCCACTTGCCAATAATGTTGGGCAGTTTCCATTAGTTCTCTCAGGGCTGCTAGCTGATTGTAGGGCAAGTTAGGGGCGTTTTGCAAAAAGTGCTTGCTGGCAGCATCGAGGATATCAATAACCCTTGGTAGGGGTTGGTCTGGGGATGATTTTTTTGTTTCTATCCACTGCGCTATATTTTGATATGCTTGGCTAGCTTGATGCCCTAAACGATCCCAACGAGGAAATGATTCTATAGCTAAAAGATGGGGTTGTCTTGGGTCAGGAAGGTAGCAATGGTCTGCTAATAAGCCAGCCCTAACTGGGTCAATTGCGGCAATTAATTGACCTTCTCCTTGCTGTGTTCTGCTTAAAACCACTAACATTTCCGCTACAGCATCTTTGTCTACTAATCGCCCTAAATGAGGATAAATGAGTGTTAATAAGGTGAGCAAAGCTCGAATAAGGGGAAAGCTGATTAAAGGACGCTGTTCGTTGAGTGCTTCGACAGCAATACCTTGGCTGGTTAGCATTTCTATTAAGCTGTAGCGGGCAATTTCATCTAAACCAGGGGCAATTAGCGCAATTTCTGAGGCTTTCACCTCTCCTTGTTTTATCCCTTGGATAATGGCATTGGCTGTTTCCCTTAATAAAGTAGCACGGGATGTAGCCTGAATTGATTGTACTGTTGGGGGTAAGCGGGGGATGAAAAGTTCCCCTTTAACCATTTGCACTATGGTTTCGTGCCAATCTCCTCCTAGTCCCCGTAAGGGTGTGGTGGTTAAGTCTTCGATTTGGCAATAGGCAGCTAAGTTGCCTAAATATTGAGGATCGGCGTTTAGTCCTAACCTAATTCCTCCTTGAGGATTGTAAGTAAAAACTCCTGTGGCCCCTTGGTCTAACAAAAATTGTAATAAATCTCCAGCGATCGCGGGGTAATCATCAACATCATCAGCAAAGATAGCTTGGTAGCGACTGGTTAAATGTTGTTGGTAGGTGGGATTAGGCAGTAAATAACGCCAATATAATTCATAAATAACACCGTAACTGAGTAAACCCCTGGTTAAGCTCCATTGTCGCCACTCTAGAAGTAAGGTTGCCATATGTTGCCACAGGGGTATATCTTTTCCTTTGATGGTGATTACAGAGTTTTCCCACTCTTGTTCCGGCAATCCCAAGGCGAGAATATCAGCGATCGCTTCTGTTTCTGTACCACTGGCCCCAGCTAATTGCAACAAATCTAAAGTTTGTCGCACTAAACGAGATTCCATGACACCAGATAGTTGTAAATCACCCTGTTGCCAGGACTTACGCCACAATTGAGTTGCTAATTCCTGTTCTGTTTCTGGCCGTAATCGGAGGGGGAATTGTGCTTTTAAATCAAGCAATTCAAAAAGCAATGGCCAAAAAAGCATCACCTCATCAGAAATAAATCCTAAAGGAGTTTTAGAAATGACCGGATAGCTACCTTGAATGGCGATCGCTAGTTGATCAGCTAACTCTCGTCGATTATCATCATTCGCTGCAAAAACTAAGATAGCTGGACTTAATTGCCCCAAAAACTGTCTTTTACTTAGTTTTACTGTTACCCATTGCCTAAATTCTCTGACTAGCTGAGTAGTTTTACCACTACGAGTTAGTCCAATGATCCATTTTTTCAATTGCCTTGGCATTTTTACTATAGGCTAATCTTATAATATACTCCATACACTCTGAGCTATCTTATTCTAGGCATTCTGTCAGAATTGGATACAATCGATATTCTTTCTCTTCATTTTCCTCTAGAGTATTTCTATGGAACTTAGAGCTATCTTTCGTACAGCTAAGCGTTGGTTTTCAGGTACTCCAGACCGAGCTTTAGAACAAGCTTACCGTGCTGCTTTAACTATTAAAGCCCTTGAGGATGAATATTTTGATGGGCAGAAAGTACCGACTGATTCTTCTCAATATGGCGACAGGGTTATCTCCTACTGTAATGCAGAAATCAAGAAAAACTTAAAACTTGCTAAAGTTAGGTTGGCTGAATTTAAAACCAGTAGCTCATTTATCAATACAGGAGATATTTATAACAATGACTTAGCTGATATTTATGGGAATTATGATGAAGAGGTTCGAGAAAAAGCAGCGGTTTTTATTGATAAGCTTAAGTTTATTGATGAGGTTATTTCTAAATATGAAACCCAAAGAGATTCTGCAAAAAAATCCCTTTCTTTGGTTGAGGTTAAGTCTCCAACCAACAAGGTTAATGTTACAGAGAGTCTACCTAGTAAATCTCAAAATAAGAGTTTAATTAACACTCAAAATAGCAAACTCTCTTTACCAACTCAGTCTCAGAAGTTTGTCAAAGAAGAAGGAACAAATTTAGAAACTGTTACTGACAAAACAGGAGTTTTACCAAGGTCTATATTGCGTACCCTCAAACGGATCAGGCGAGAAATAGATCCCCAATCAAGAGAAACAGAAGATGAAGTTATTAAGAAATTTCGCCGTTCTCGCGACAAAACAGCAATTTCTGTTAAATTCCTACTACTTTTGATTATTGTCCCTTTATTAACTCACCAAGTTGCTAAAACTTTTATCTTGAGTCCTCTAATCAAAACCAACTTTTTCCCTGAAAATAGTGAGGTTGTTTTTGTTAATGAAGATATGCAAGAAGAAGCTTTTACAGAGTTACATCGCTACGAAGAGAGTCTTCATTTCAAAAGTTTAATTGGCTTAGCTCCAGAAATATCTGCCCCAGAAATAGAAGAAAAAATCAAAGAAAAAGCGCAAGAAATTGCTGAAGAATATCGCTATCAGGGTACAGATGTAATTGGCAACATATTTGGTGATATTTTTTCGTTAGTTGCCTTTGTTTGGATTATCTTAGTTAGTAAAAGAGAAATCGCGATTTTAAAATCGTTTTTAGATGAAATAATTTACGGTTTAAGTGATTCTGCTAAAGCTTTTTTAATTATTTTGTTCACAGATATGTTTGTTGGTTTCCACTCTCCCCATGGTTGGGAGGTTATTCTTGAAGGTGTTGCTCGACATTTTGGCATACCGGAAAGCCGCGATTTTAACTTCTTATTTATCGCCACTTTTCCAGTTATTTTAGACACTGTTTTGAAGTATTGGATTTTCCGCTACCTCAATCGTATTTCTCCTTCTTCAGTGGCTACTTATCGAAATATGAATGAATAGATAATGGCTAATTGCTAATTGCTAATTGCTAATTGCTAATTGGGGTGTATCTCATCAGAGGGAGTAGAATTTGCAGAATATCCTCAAGAGTTTGCAACTTTAGTTAACCAAGGTATGGCATACGATTATTCTTGGCATCAGCCGGGAGAAAACTATTTGGGTGTTTATGAATATATTCGTTGTCCTCCTAATTAACTAACTCAGGCATCTTTTCGGTCATCTGAAATCGATAGGACATTCCGTAACCCGAACCTTCAAAGGGAATGCCCCCTGTACGATGAATAAAGCTTAAGAAAGTGAAACTAATCAATAGTTGCATCAGGGCGATCACAACTAATATTTTGATTTTGTTTTGGTAAAGTTTAGCTAGCCAAAGGTAAGGGTAGGGAAAAACTACAGCTATGTAGTAAGGGGGGACGTTAACTGCGGCTAAAGTAAATGCACCACCGACACCAAAACCAATTGCTTTGAGGTAAAAACTTAATTCAGACTTTTTGGGGCGGGAATAGTTTCTTGATTTGAACCAGCGATAAAAAGGATAAATACCAACCCCAACTAAAAATAAATGGGCGGGAATCATTAAATAAGTGGGGAAGCCAAAAATTAAAGGTTCACGGAGAAAGTCACTCCAAAAAAAGTCTTTGAGAGAATAACTTAAGTTAATTCCTAATGCTCCGGTTAACCATTGAATGTAAAATTTAGGTACGAGCAGTCCCAGGATAGAAGAACGAGAACCTTGTCTTTGGGGAAATACTTCCCATAGCCAGAAAATAAAGGGAATGCTACCAATAATTGTTCCTAAAATCCATCCTTCCCAAGCAACTTTTTTGAGAGTATTTTTGTGGTAATCATGGTAAATTGTCCAGCAAAAAAGCCCCAATGTTAAGAAAAATCCCCCCATATGAATTTGCCCGCTTGATATGGCAGCTATTCCCCACAAAAAACTGCCCCAAAACTTCTTTCTAAACCAATGTCCCAGAAAAATTAGCAAGCAAAAAGGGGCCATGATATCCGGTATCCAAAGTTTCCGAGAAAGGACGATTGCTATAGGATTAACGCTGGCGATCGCTAACCCCCATAACCAAGGATTCCAGTTACTTTTAGGAATATTTTTAACAACAAAACCGAAAAAGAACCAAATGGGCAGGATATTTAATATTTGTACTCCTCTTACCATGGCCACAGGGTCTTTAGCAAATTTGGCAATGACAGCAAAACACCAAACTCCCATTCCAGGGTTAGGAATCCCAATCGAGCTTTGAATGCCTCCTACGGGGAGAGGTATAGCGCCCGCAGCAATTTGTTGGGCTTGCTGGAACATCCATTGTTCTTCCCACTTCCACTCCATATCCGCTGCCCACAGTAAGCGAAGGATCGTTCCTGCAACGAGAAAGCTAATGACACCAATTAGTTGCAAATGAGGCTGCTTAGCCCTTGATACTGTCGGCAACACCATGAACCTTTGCTAAGTTGAATTCCAGAAATCATAGCAAATTTGGTTCAATCTGTTTATTTTGAGGTACTGAAAACAAAAAGTTGGGTTCCCCTTTTTCAGTTAACCCAACTTTGTATTTTGTATTTTGTATTTTGTATTTTGTATTTTGTATTTTGTATTTTGAAGTTTTACACAGCTAATTCTTGAAGCTGGTAAGCATTCCTTCTCAACTTTCTCATGGCTTGGGCTTGAAGCTGACGTACTCTTTCCCTGCTAACACCACAGCGTTTGCCAACTTCTTTTAAAGTCATCTTTTTGCCGTTCTCTAAACCAAAACGTAAAGCGATGATTTCTCTTTGATTTTCTGGTAAAGTTTGTAATAAGTCTCTAACTTTAGACTGTAATTCCCTTTTGGCGACAATTTCTCCTGGAGAAGCAGAATCATCAGGTAGAAGCGCTTCTAACTCAGTTTGATTGTCTTCCTTCATTTTCATGTTTAAGCTACCAGGACGAGAAATACGGGCAGCTTGGCGAATAGAACGAAGCTTTTTGAGGGAAATATCCAAGCGAGAAGCAATCTCTTCTTCTGTAGGTCTTCTGCCTAATTCTTCGTTAAGTTCGCGGTTGGCTTTCTTAATTTTGTTAAGTTGTTCAGTAATATGAATTGGGAGGCGAATAGTACGTCCTTGATCAGCGATCGCCCTTGTCATTGCTTGGCGAATCCACCAGTAGGCATAGGTAGAAAGTTTGTAACCTTTAGAAGGGTCAAATTTCTCGATACCCCTGATTAAGCCTAATGTTCCTTCTTGGATTAAGTCGAGTAGAGATAGACCTCGCTTTTGATACTTTTTAGCAATGGATACAACTAAGCGTAGGTTAGCCTTGACCATTTGGTTCTTAGCTTTGTTTCCTTGATAGATAATACGCTTTTCTTCTTTGGTTAGGTCTTCTTTTTCCTGCAAAGGCAACATAGCCTTAACTTTTTGTGCCAGTTCGGTTTCTTCCTCTGCACTTAGTAAAGGGGTGCGGCCAATTTCTTGGAGATAGGCTTGCATGGTGTCGGGAATTGATTTACGCATAGATTGAGAGGCTTTCTGTTGTTGGGTTTACTAAGGAAATAGAAAATTATGATTTGGTTTTAGGAATACTTACATGGAAGAAAAAGTCTTAATATTTTATATATGTACTAACAATATACTTATTATAGCTTGACAGCCGTCAGATGTAAACTTACATGAAGTAGTAAGTGGGGAAATTTGTTTTTCTTGTAAAATAATCCCTAAGATAGAGAAAAGCTTGAGGAAAAGGGTAAATTGCTTTTTCTATGGATAGTCTAGAAACAATACAGAGACGCTTTTAAAAGCATCTCTATAATCTCTACACCAAGACTTAAAATCAAGCTTTTAAGCAAGGCGAGTTTCTAGATATTGACCGATGGTAATTTCTTCTCCGGCACGAGAAATAATTGTCTGTCTGGTGCGATACTTGTCACCAATGAGCTTAAGTTCTTCTTCAAATACAGAACCCTTATACTCTGTTCTTAAAGTCATAGTGTGGGGATTAATAAACTTGAAACTTGCAGTAACAGGTTTGTTGGTTGCGAAGCCGCGATCGCGATACAAAATGCTATCGGATATACCAAAGGTTGTTGAACCAACAGAAGGCTTACGACTTGTACCAGTGTAGCTACTTTCCCAAGTAACTTTACTTCCCCCCATCAACAGCTTCGCATCTTCAAGGTTATGCAGATTTGCTAGTTCCACAAGTTCTGAACTACCTTGTTCAAGGAATTGAACCTTAATCTTACTTATTACTTCTTGGGCTTCACCATTTTTCAATGTATAGTAGCGTCTTTGGGAATTCCACTCACCTTCAGAACGGCGGAAAAACTCTACTGCTAAAGCTTCAGCCGATATCCGAGCAATTTTTGCAGGTGATTGCATAGGGTCAAACCTCATTTAAAGTCAAGAGTGCATAATACCGACACTTTTGTCAGGTGATTGCTTTAAAAATTAACATTTGTTAATATTATAGCCCTCTCCTTAAAGAATGACAATTTATAGGTAAATATCTTCTGAGTAGAAATAAAGCCACCTCGCTGTAAGAATTTCTCAAATTCTGGCAGATTGTTATTTATTTTCTGTAAATATTGATACTGAACAATTTTTGCTGTTAATGATTTTCAACTTACAGACTAAACTTTTTAAGACTGCTGCTACTACTTAAAGCAGAAAGGCTTCAATTTCAGAAATCTCCCAGAACAGATATATAATTCTTGTTTTATCTACTAACTTTACTCCAGTAAATTAAATGCAGAAAGGCTTAGGCAATTTATGTTAAGTGGGAAAAATAAACTGTTATTGCAAAAAATCTGGTTTAAACTCGCCCTGATAGGCATTTTGGGTTTTTCTCTTGGCTTGCGCTTCTGGAATCTAGGTAAATTTAATACTTTGGTTTTTGATGAGGTTTACTATCCAGTATTTGCCAACAACTATTTATTAGGTAATGAAGTTTATAATGCTCACCCTCCCCTAAGTCAATATATTATTGCCGTGGGAATTTGGCTTGGTTCTCATCTTCCTTTCGGTCAGGAGACGACTAATACTTATTTAGGTTCTTTGCGAACTACTTTTAGTTATCGTTGGTTGAATGCTTTGGCAGGGGCATTTCTGCCTCTAGTTATTGCGGCGATTGCCTATCAATTAACAAATCGTCGTCGCTATGCCCTCGTTGCTGCTTTTTTTGCTGCTTGCGATGGCTTATTCTTAGTGGAATCTCGCTTTGCTTTAAACAATATCTATCTTGTTCTTTTTGGTTTATTAGGGCAATTGTTCTTCCTCTTAGCTTTGAAAACAAGGAAGCATAAGCATTGGCTTAATTTAACTTTTTCTGGTATCTTCTTTGGTTTAGCAGCCGGGATAAAATGGAATGGTTTAGGATTTCTACTAGGAATTTACTTACTTTGGTTAACAGCTTGGCTGATACGCTACTTTCAAATCAAGAAAGGCCGTCCCTATCCTTTGAAATATTATTCTCGCAATTATCTTAATAGTAAAACTTTCTTTACTCCTCTACAAAATTTAACTCAAATTAACCTTTTAACTTTTGCTTGGTACTTAGCTATAATCCCAGCTTTAACTTATCGTCTCAGTTGGGTTCCCCACTTAATTCTTAATCCAGAGCCTAACTTTTGGGAAATGCAAACAGAAATCATTTCTTTTCACCAAAAAGTTGGTAGCGGAACGGATGTTCATCCTTATTGTTCTCGTTGGTATACCTGGATTTTAATGTTACGTCCCGTTGCTTATTTTTATCATACTGCTCGTAACAAAACTGATACAGTACCCATCCATCCTCCTTTGCCTGCTGGCACAGGGAAATTTGTTTATGATATTCATGCGATGGGAAATCCTATTTTATGGTGGTTATCTTCTGCGGCAATTTTATTATTAATCTTAGCTTTGATTTTACGTTTTTTCCAAGAGGGAATTAGCCGCTATACTTCAACTCCTCAAACTTGGTTGGCACTCTATTTAGCTTTTAATTACGGCGCTAACTTATTACCTTGGGTTAAAGTTTCTCGCTGCACTTTTATCTACCATTATATGGCAGCTTCTGTTTTTGCCCAACTTGTTTTAGCTTGGTTAATAGATCGTTGGTTAAGCAGTGGTTTATATGGCCGTAGATATGCCGGAATAGGAGTGATTTTTTTTGTTCTAATTGCCTTTTATTTCTGGCTGCCTATTTATCTTGGTTTACCCCTATCTCCTGAAAGTTTTAAACTAAGAATGTGGTTTAATTGGCTTTAACAAAATACAAAACAGAAATGATCAACGATAAGTGGGATAAGCAAGAATGGTTAGTTACAAATGGCATCGGCGGTTATGCTTCGGGGACAGTTACAGGAGAACTTACCCGTAGATATCATGGTCTTTTGGTAGCTGCTTTGCAACCTCCTTTAGGGCGGACGCTTTTGCTTAGTAAATTAGATGAAACTGTTAATTATCAGCAACAAGACTATCCTCTTTTTACTAACTGTTGGTTAGGAGGAATTAAACATCCTCACGGCGATCGCAACCTGAAGGATTTTCATCAGGAAGGAACAACTCCTGTTTGGACATTTAGTTGCGGTGATGCTGTTATAGAAAAGCGGATTTGGATGGAATTATCAGCTAATACAACTTATGTTCAGTATCAATTTCATCAGGGTAAGGAAGCTTTATCTTTATCCTTAAAAGCGTTAGTTAACTATCGCGATTATCACGGCGATACCCACAATAATAATAATTGGGAAATGGCTATTACAGCAGTAGAAAGAGGAGTTTGTTTAACTGCTTTTCCTGATGCCATACCGTTTTACCTTTTAACAGATCGGGGAAAGATAGAAATTCACCATGATTGGTACAAAGACTTTTACTTAAGCCTGGAAAACTATCGCGGCTTGGGTGATCACGAAGATCATCTCCACGCTGCAACCTTTAATGTACAACTTAACCCCGGAGAATCTTTTACCTTCATTGCTACTAGCGAATATCAACCCAATTTTGATAGTCAAGCTGCCTTGGTTAACCGTCGTCGTTATGAACAAAATCTGCTTGATATTTGGCACTCTGCATCTTACCTTAACACCTCAAATACACCGCCCTGGTTAGAACATCTTGTTCTCGCCGCAGATCAATTTATTGTTGGGCGTAATTCAGAAGCTGAACCAGAGGGTAAAACTATTATTGCGGGATATCATTGGTTTAGTGATTGGGGTAGAGATACCGCCATAAGTCTACCAGGATTAACTATTGCTACAGGTCGTTTTGATGTTGCTAAAACTATTTTACGCACCTTTAGCCACTATTTAGATCAGGGGATGCTACCCAATGTTTTTCCTGATGGGGGCAATGAACCCCATTACAATACTGTAGACGCGATTTTCTGGTACTTTGAAGCGGTTCGGGCTTATTATGAAGCAACAGCAGATGACTCTTTTCTCGCAGAAATTTTTCCCGCTTTAGCAGAAGTGGTTGACTGGCATCGTCGCGGTACTCGCTACAACATTCACCTCGACTCTCAAGACGGTTTGATTTATGCCGGAGAAGCAGGAGTACAGTTGACTTGGATGGATGCTAAGGTGGGAGATTGGGTAGTTACTCCCCGCGTTGGTAAGCCTGTAGAAATTAATGCTTTGTGGTACAACGCTTTAATAATTATGGGGGAATTTGCTCAGAAGTTAGGTAAATCGTCTCAGGAATATGAAAAGATGGCAGGTAAAGCGAGACAAGGTTTTCAACGCTTTTGGGCGGAATCTTTAGGTTATTGCTATGACTTGTTAGATACTCCAGACGGTAATGATTCTTCCTTACGCCCTAACCAGATTTTTGCTGTATCCTTACCCGTAACCGGACAACCCTTATTAAAAATAGCACAGCAAAAGAGGGTCGTTGATCAAGTAAGAGAACAACTACTTACTCCCTATGGTTTGCGATCGCTATCTCCTTTGCATCCGCAATATCAAGGCAGATACGGAGGTGATCAATATCAAAGAGATAGTGCTTATCACCAAGGTACTGCCTGGGCTTGGTTAATAGGACATTTTATTCAGGCACATTTAAAAGTGTATAGTAATTCAACTCAAGCCCAGCAATTCTTGAAACCAATAGCAGAACATTTATTGATAGCAGGTAGGGGAACTATCAGTGAAATTTTCGACGGTGATTCTCTCTATACTCCGCGAGGTTGCATCGCCCAAGCTTGGAGTGTGGCAGAAGTTTTGAGAGTTTGGCAGATGATAGTTTAGTCTGCGATTAGAATCTCATATATAAAAAATAAAGGCAATTTGTTTTGAAAATAATTGGTCAACCTCAAGCTATTGAATTACTAACTAGTGCTATAGAACAAAATCGCCTTGCCCCAGCTTATTTATTTGCTGGTTATCCTGGTATAGGTAAAAGTTTAATGGCTCAATATTTTATTGAATTTTTATTTTGTCATCAAATACCAATAGAAAAACATCCTAACATAAAAAAAAAGCTCCTTAAAGGCAATCATCCTGACTTACTTTGGGTGCAACCTACCTATCAACATCAAGGTAAATTACTAACAGCAAAAGAAGCCACAGAAATTGGTTTAAAAAAGAAAGCACCACCGCAAATCCGTACTGAACAAATTCGGGAAATAACTAGATTTCTCAGTCGCCCTCCTTTAGAAGCTTCTCGTTCTATTGTCGTAATTGAAGATGCCCAAACTATGGCAGAATCTCCTGCTAATGCTTTATTAAAAACCTTAGAAGAACCAGGTAAAGCGAGCTTGATTTTAATTGCCCCCAATGCAGATTCTTTGTTGCCAACCTTAGTTTCTCGCTGTCAGCGTATTCCTTTTTATCGTCTTGCTGTGAAGGAAATGGAACAAGTCTTACAAAGCTTAGGGAGAACCGACATTTTGTCAGAACAAACTATACTGGCAATTGCCCAAGGTAGTCCCGGAGAGGCTATTTATGCTTGGGAACAATTACAAACTATTCCTGAAGAGTTGCTAACTAAATTACAGCAAATTCCTAACCATCCAGTTGCAGCTTTGGGCTTAGCTAAAGAAATTGTTGATAACTTAGAAACGGAAACTCAATTATGGTTAATTAATTATCTTCAATATATTTATTGGGAACAAAAGCGACAAGCCAATATTTTACAAAAACTGGAAGACACTCGTAAATTTATCCTTAGTTACGTTCAGCCTCGTTTAGTTTGGGAAGTAATGTTTTTGTCATTTGTTGATTGCTAATGGCTAGTAGAAGCTTGGAAATATGGAAATAGACTGAATATTTACCTCATGAATCTGAGAATTAGTGAAACAATTGGTTTAAATAAAGAGTTGTGATCGCTCATTTTTGTGCAGTTGCTTTAGCTTTCCTTAATATCAAGTTAAATCTTCAACTGTGAGCGCATTTATTCTGTATCCTTAATTAACTTAATGTAAATCTTGCTGCCAAATCCCAATGTAGAGGCGATCACGTTTTTCCCAATGCACAATCCCTTCTAAAGTATTGAGGTTAAAGTAATATTGAGAATTTTTATCCTGCCAAACTTGTCTCAAACCTTGCTTAATTTCTTCATTAAGCTGGCAACCTAACATACTATTCAAAGTTGCTAAAACCGTCTTGAATTTAACTGAATTAGCAAAAGCAGCTTCAGTTTGTCGCAGAACTTTTGATTCCTTATCAAAAAGAAAACCTAAACTAACGCGATTAGGAATTAAATCATAGCTCACAGCAATAGTATCTTGCCAGTAACCAGGAAGTATTTCTGCCGGAGTGCCAAACATTTGTAGAACTTGCTGTTTTTTGATACCTGGTTTAAAACCTGGTATTCCTATACCTACAGGAACTTCTTGACAAAAATTTTCGTAAATTTCTTCTTCTGTAGGTAAATAAGGTAAAGGTTTGTTATTTCTCGCTTTAATCAAGACTACTTCTGGTGCTAAAGCAGGTTGATTGAAAGGAGTTGAAAACAAATTTAGACGTGATGATAGTAATTCAGCTAGCTGTAAATTAGTTAAAGCAATAATAAGAAAGAACATAGATAAACCTGGTTTGATTTATAAAGTTGAGCAATAAGTTATTAAACAATAGTGTCGTGGGTTTAACTAAATTATTGATAGAAGGCTACTTTATACTAGACAACTATTTTGCTAAACAGTTTCCCTAAAAGGAAGATTATCTTCATTTTGTGCTGCAATCTTTAAGTTATAGTCATTTTAAATAAGGATGAAACACTTTTTCGTTCAAACGCTCTTTCAAAGAGAGAAAATCTTGTCTCAATCTAAATTGAAATGACTATAGTGATCGTTTTCACTTCTTCTTCCATTTGCTTTTTACCAAGAAACTTGAGATCATATTGGGCATTATGAAAAACTTTATTAATCTCTGGGTTCAACATAACTTTATCCCTAAATTCACTAACTAAATCTGGATAGACTAAAACATCCAAAATAGTTACTTGATCGCCTCGCCGATCTGTAGCATCAGCTAAGATTTGAATTAGAGATAATCGAGGCTTTTTCGTGCGGAAATCAGCAACTTCTGTATCTAACCAGAGGATTTTAGCTTGAGTATATTGAACAATTGCTGCCCTAATCTCTAATTCTCTACTTAGGTAAGGCATTGGTGAATAAGTAATAAATAATAAGTAATAAGTTGATATAACCTTATCATTTACAAGTACCTATTACCTCAACTTTAAATCTGAAAATTTTGCTGTAGAGGAATTTTAATCACAAATTCTGTTCCTTTACCTAAATGGGAATTACAATATAATTTACCACGATGGGTTTCGGAAATAATTTGGTAACTAATGGCTAAGCCTAATCCCGTTCCTTTGCCTACTTGTTTAGTGGTAAAGAAAGGATCAAATAACTTGGTTTGTAATTCTTCTTTAATTCCTGCCCCATTGTCAGCAATAGTGATAATAGCCCATTGGGGATTATAGTTTGTCCCAATAGTAATAGTTGGTTGCCAATTTTCTCTTTGCTCATAAAGAGGAAACTTAGCCTTAAGTTTTGACAACTCTTCTAAGGCATCAATGGCATTAGTAAGAAGATTCATAAACACCTGATTGAGCTGTCCAAGATAACATTCAACTAAAGTTTTTTCTATCCCATAGTTTTTAACTACTTTAACTCCAGGGAAACTAGCTTGTGGTTTAAGGCGACTACAGAGAATCATTAAAGTATTATCAATTCCCTCTTCAATATTCACCTTTTTCATTACTGTTTGTTCCCGGCGAGAAAAACTGCGTAAAGAAAGCACGATTTCTCGAATTCGTTCTGCTCCCATATACATAGAATCTAAAACTTTAGGTAAATCCTGAACTAGAAAATCGAGTTCAATTTTTTCAGTAAACTCTTGAACTTCTCTATGGGGTTCAGGATAATGTTTTTGATATAAACCAAGAAGTTTTAGTACATCTTTGGTATATTCTTGAGCAGGTACTAAATTACCATAAATGAAATTAACTGGGTTATTAATTTCATGGCCAACTCCAGCAACTAACTGTCCTAAACTAGACATTTTTTCTGTTTGTACTAATTTAGTTTGTGTTCGTCCTAACTGGTATAAAGTGATTTCTAATTCTCTAGTTTTTTGGCGTAGTTCAGTTTCTGATTTTCGGAGTCTTTCATTAGCATGAGAAAGTTCTGAAGTCCTTTCTTCAACTATTTTCTCTAATTCTAGAGCTAAGTTGTGCAAATCCTGCTTCTTTTCCTTTCTATCGCCTTTTGTAATATTACTGCTAATACTAACCAGGGCTTCCATGTCGCATTTAGCAGAAAAAACAGAGGATTTTATACTATTAGAAAAGCTATATTTACTGTCAGAATTATCTAAGCTTTCCTGATGCTGCTTAGTTGCTTGGCTTTGAATAAGTTTCCAGTCTTGGTTGCGAAATTCAGCTATTGTTTCTGGAGTAGATGACTCTCTAGCTCTCAAGGAAGGTAAATAAGCTTCTTGATTACAGTCTAGACAAGTCTCTTTTTCTTGTGTCTGAAAAACTGAATTAGGTAGAGAATTGATTAAACAAAACAAAAGTGATCTTTCTGTTTGTAGTTCCTGCTTCTCCAAAACATAATTGTCATCTTTCAGTAGTTGTGATGAAGCAAAAGAAGCAAGAATTTTTGGTAAGAAAGGAAAAAACAGGAAAGGGAAAACCAACACAGTAGCAGCAGCATGAATAGCTTTTGCCAGTCCTAAAATCCAGTAAACAGGATACCAAATAGCTATAACTTCTACTAAGTTTTGAGTACCACAAGAGGCAAAAATAATAAATGCACCAGTTAGTAAACTTGAAGCTTGGCTAGGTAAGTTTTTTTTATTTTGAGTAAAATAAACAATAGCAAAAGCAGCAAAGTAATAGGAGAGTATAATTAGAGTTCCAGAGATAAGGTGTAATCCAAGTAATCCTGGTTTGCCAAAGAGATATTTGCTAAAGAAAAAAAAATTTGCTGAAACGGCCGTTCTTAATGCTATCATTTTATGGTTGCGGTTTTCATGAGCTTTTTATTCAGTTTTTGTGTAGTAGATTCCCCAGTGGGAGTAATTAAAAAAATCTAATATCTTATAGTGCTATTAATTATAGTCGGTTAATTAGACCTTTAGTATTAGTTCAATTAATCCATACTATTAGATTTGCAAATATATAATCCCTTTCAAAGGAAAGTAGTTACTATTATCTGTTCTCTACTGCAACTTATTACCTATTACTTACTAATGAGGTTCCCCAAACAAAATCATAGAACAGGTAAGTTTAGGAATAATCTTAGTAGTGATATCGCTGACGGCTAGTCCTCCTGCGGTACGGCGGCGTATAGAGCGTAAAATCACCAAATCGTAAGAATGGGTTGCTTTAATGATAGCCTTAGCTACATCGTCTCGGCGTAAAGTTTCAATAACCAAATCAACTTCAAATTGATTAGATGTAAGGATTTTAGATAGTTCTGACTCAAACTCATCAACTTGCTGTTGGGGAGTCTTGCGATCGCATATATGCAGTAAAGTGATTTTAGCCTGATTAGTATCAGCGAATAATTGAGCAAACTTAACAATATGCAAAGCTTGAGGCGTGAGGTTTTTGATCGGTACCAAGACACTGTGAATATCAATGGGTTCTTCCAACAGGTGCATCACGGCTACCGGACAATGGGCAGCCCAAAAAACGTTATCAATAAGATTACCAAATAAGCGAGCTTGCAAACTCCTTGTCGGACTCCAACCCATAATAATAATATCAGCATCTTGTTCTCTAGCTGCGCGGCTAATACCCTGTGCCGTATCTTCATCAATACGAATTGCTGGCTTAGCTTCTACCCCAAACTCTTTACTCACTTCCAGGGATCGCTGGAGTAACTTCTTACTTTGCTTCAAAATAGCATTTAATTCCGGTTCATCCATAGTGACACGGGCTTTAGCTACAGACAAAGGAACTATAATACCTGACTCACGACGGGCTAATAAGGCTCCCATCTCAATTAAATTCCTTTCCGTATGGGGATTATAAACTGGAACTAAGACAGTAAAAAGACTATCTTCTTCAAGCTGCACAGACAAAGAAGTTTTCGTTGTTCCCCAACTTTCATATTCTGTTTGAAGAGGTGCTTTTGGTGGCGATATTTTTCTAGCATACTTGGCTGTTATAACTGGGCCGAGAATTGATGTTACTAGCATCAAAACGATCACAATATTAAACACTGAATCTTCAATTAAACCAGCCTCTTTAGCTGCCAGGGCTGCTGCTAAGGTAGCAGCCACTTGGGGTAAAGATAAAGACCACATGGTCAAAGTTTCATCCCAACTGTAGTGATAGAGAACTTTGGTTACCAAAGCAGCCAAAAATTTGCTACTAATTAAGGCTCCAACAATTGCTAAAGTCATCACTAGGTTAGAAGTCAAAGAATCTACTAAACCAGCTACATCAAGAAGTAGCCCCATACCAACGAAGAAAAAAGGAATAAATAAAGTACTGCCCACAAACTCTACTTTTTCTTCAACTGGGCTTCTACCTACCACATCATTAACAGCCAAACCTGCTAAAAAAGCCCCGACAATTTTATCTACTTGAATGAGTTGCGCCCCCACCGCAGCTAAAAATACAGCTAAAAGAACAAACAAAAACTGATTACTTTCATCTTCTCCGGTACGACGAAAATATTCCTTACCTGCCCAATCGAAACCAAACAGGACAATTACTGAGTAAATAGCTAAAGCCCCTAACTGCATAACTAGACTAGTTGTTGAAAAATCGCCCCCATGAATAGATATACAAATAGCCAAAACTAAAAGGGCAGCAATATCAGTAAAAATTGTTGCTCCGATAGTAACAGTAACTGCTTCATTATTTGCCACCCCCAAACGATTCACAATGGGATAACCCAAAAGAGTATGAGAAGCAAGTAAGGAACCCACTAAAATCGAAGCATTGAAGCTTAAACCAAACAACTGGCCTACGAAAGTACCAAAAATTAGGGGGATCAAAAAGGTAGCTATGCCAAAACATAAAGAACGATTTTTTGTTTTGCGGAAATCTTCTAAATCAATCTCTAAACCAGCAACAAACATCAGATAGATTTTGCCTATATCCGATAGCAACTTCATTGTCTCTGATTCAGCATTGAGTAAACCTAATCCACTAGGGCCAAGACAAACTCCAGCCACTAGCAACCCTACTAACCCAGGAAGACGCAACTTTTCAAAAACCGGAGGTACAGTTAATATTACTAAAAGAAGTATGGTAAAGCCGACAATAGGGCTATTTGGGATTAGCTTAAGGATTTGTTCCATACTAAATCAGTTTTCATCAAGAAGAATAAAAAGAGGTAAATATTATTCTAAATCTATTTAAAAATTTAGTTCTTGAGAAGCGGGATCTAGAGGCTAATTGTTGCTAGAATTAATCCAGCAAAAAACCGCCCCCACAGAGGGGGACGGTAAGAACATCCAAGGTCTTATACATACTTTCTTTCAACAGAGAAATCCGGATTTTCTGGAAATCCCCTGTTTTTGTTACAAAAGTTTATTAAAATCCCTTCTAAGCTGGCTGTTGTACAGGAGATAAATACTGGGATATCTTGTTTTTTAAATCATTGAGTAAATAAGGTTTACGTAGATAATCATCACAATTTGCTTGTATAAACCCAGTACTATCTTGTTCCATAGCTAAAGCAGTTACAGCAATAATCGGGATATGGCTAGTATTTTGGTTCTGTTTTAGCTTATGAATTAACTCAACTTCGTTAATCCCTGATAAAACAATATCCAATAAAATTAGCTCAGGCTGATATTTCCTAGCTAGGCTCAAAGCCGTGGAGGCATTAACAGCGGTAATAAAAGTATAGTTAAAAACTATCAAAGCATAGGAAATAAGCAAAAGATTATCTTGATTATCTTCCACTACTAAAATAAGGGGAGGCTTCTTTTCCCATGGAGAAAAGGAATTATTTGTTTGGTTAAGATCCATGCTTATTTGATGGTAGTCATTAGCTGCTGACCTTAGATATAACTTCAATATTACAACATAAAAAAAGATAAAATTATAAGAAATTTTACTACTATTCAATCTCTACAGCTTGAGCATTCTAGCTTCTGTTGATATTTATTGAGGTCACGTTTACAGCAGCTCCGAAACTTGATTATTAACCTAATTGTATTCCCCGAATTGAATAATCCAACAATTCCATCGGGTGCATTAACTCTATCTCTTTTCCCTGCAAATCGAGGTGTTTTTTAATTTGTAAAGAACAACCAGGATTAGCAGAAGCAATCAACTTCGCACCAGTATTAACTAGATTAGCTACTTTTTGCTCCCCTAATTCATCAGCTACTTCTGGTTGAAGCAGATTATAGACTCCGGCACTGCCACAACACAAAGCTGCATCAAGTGGCTCTTTCAGCTTTACTCCCGGAATTTGTTTTAACAACTGACGGGGTTGCAAGCTAATTTTTTGCCCATGCAACAGATGACAAGCATCTTGGTAAACTAGACTTAACTCTCCATTGGTTAAAGGATGCAGTTTCGCTGTTAAACCTACTTCTGCTAAAAATTCCTGTACATCTTTTACTTTAGCCACAAACTCCTGAGCTTTTTGTTGATATTGTGGGTCTTCTGCTAAAATATGGTCGTATTCTTTCAAAGTATGACCACAACCGGCGGCGTTAATAATTACAGCATCAAGTTCCTCATCCGCAAAACTATCAATCATTTGTCTTGCTAGAGTTTGTGCTTGAGCCTCTTGCCCTTGGTGGGCAGGTAAAGCTGCACAACAGCCTTGCTTAGAGGGAATTACTACCTCACAGCCATTAGCTGTTAATACTCTTACCGTTGCAGCATTAACCGGAGAGAAAAACAAACGCTGTACACAACCAAGAATCATACCAACTCGGTAACGCTTTTTCCCTTGGGCAGGGATAATCTCTGGTAAATTATCTTGAAAAGAATCTAAAGTAATTGTGGGTAAAATCGACTCCATAGCCCCTAAACGAGGTGCTAGCGGTTTAAGAAAATTAGTAGCGCGAACAAAATTTTGTAAACCAGATTGCTGATACAAATACAAGGGGGCAAGTAAAAAGCGTAAACGCTGCGGATAGGGAAAAAGATTAAAAATTAGCTTCCTAATTACTTTGTCTGGCAAACTGCGGGGTTGATTTCTTTCCACTTGAGGGCGAGTAGCCGTAATTAATTTGCCATACTCTACCCCGGAAGGACAAGTAGAAACACAAGCCAAACATCCTAAGCAAGAATCAAAATGTTGAGAAGTGGCTTCGTTGAGTTTGGCTTGATCTTTATTGATTGCATCCATCAGATAAATTCTCCCTCGCGGAGAATCCATTTCCTTACCAATGACGCGATAACTAGGACAGGTAGCAAGGCAAAATCCACAGTGAACGCAGCTATCGATTAATTCTTGCTTAGGAGGATTTTTAACATCAAAACCGGAGGATGTTGCTGGAGAAGTGTTAGGAGTTTGCATAATTAGTAATCAGGTATTGTTTATAGTATTCAACATAATTTGTGAGATAGAAAAAATGATAATCTAAGCAAGTTCGAGCATTCCCAGAACAATATCCCATGACTAACACCTACTCTGTCACCGTAATAGTCCCTGCCACCACCGCCAACCTAGGTCCTGGTTTTGACTGCCTCGGTGCTGCTTTAAACTTATATAATCAATTTAAATTTACTAAGTTAGATAAATCTTCCTCAATTCCTGTAGAAATTATTGTTAAAGGGAAAGAAGCAGATAAAGTCAGTACTAATACCAGTAACTTAGTTTACCAGTCTTTCCTACAACTATATCAACACCTTAAAAAACAACCCCCGGCCATTCAAATTGAGATATCCATGCAAGTCCCCTTAGCCAGAGGGTTAGGAAGCTCTGCCACAGCCATAATTGGAGGCTTAATGGGAGCTAATGAAATAGCAGGAAAAGCCTTGCAATTATCTCAATTAAGAGATTTAGCAATCACCATTGAAGGACATCCTGATAATGTCGTACCTGCTTTGCTTGGTAATTGTCAATTATCTACCAAAAATGAGCAAGGAGATTGGTCAATTTGTCAACTACCTTGGCATCAAGATATTATCTCTGTCGTCGCCATTCCCGACTTTGAACTATCTACAGAAGAAGCAAGAAAAGTTCTTCCGCCTCAAATCAGTTATACCGATGCAATATTCAATATCTCCCGCTTAGGATTATTAATTAGGGGGTTTGAGACAGGAAAAGAAGACTGGCTCAAGGTTGGAATGGCTGATAAGCTGCACCAACCCTACCGAAAAAGTTTAATTTGCGGTTATGAATCTGTAAAATTTGCTGCTTTACGTGCAGGTGCTTACGGAACAGTGATTAGTGGTGCAGGGCCAACTTTACTTTCATTGACAAACTCCGAAAGGGCAGGAAGTGTAGTTAGCGCAATGGCTGAAGCTTGGGAAACACAAGGAATTCAAGCCGATGTTAGAGTTTTAAGTATTGATGGAGTAGGAACGGAAATAGTAAAAACAAAATAAGGCTCTCCTTAAATTCAGAAGAGCCTTATTTATTCAAAAAAAGAGCCTGGCGAAGAGCTATTGTCCCAGGAGGCAACCCTCAAAGTATCGTCGCCGCAACAGAGTTTCACAGTCGAGTTCGGGATGGAATCGAAGTGGAGCCACTGCACTAAATACACCAAGCAAGAAATGGAAATGCTGTGTAGAGAAGCAAAACCCTCAAGACTGCAAAGAAACAAGTAGAAGAAGGTCAAGCCCTCGGTCTGTTAGAACGCCTTGGCTGCATGCATTACTGCACTTCCACCTAGCGCCTATTAACGGGTGTTCTGCCCGTGACCTTACTGGATTAACTCCATGAGAGTACTCATCTTGAGGTGGGCTTCCCACTTAGATGCTTTCAGCGGTTATCCGCTCCGCACATGGCTACCCAGCGTTTACCGTTGGCACGATAACTGGTACACCAGCGGTGCGTCCTTCCCGGTCCTCTCGTACTAAGGAAGGCTCCTCTCAATACTCTTGCGCCTGCACCGGATATGGACCGAACTGTCTCACGACGTTCTGAACCCAGCTCACGTACCGCTTTAATGGGCGAACAGCCCAACCCTTGGGACGTACTTCCGCCCCAGGTTGCGATGAGCCGACATCGAGGTGCCAAACCTCCCCGTCGATGTGGACTCTTGGGGGAGATCAGCCTGTTATCCCTAGAGTAACTTTTATCCGTTGAGCGACGGCCCTTCCACTCAGTGCCGTCGGATCACTAAGACCTAGTTTCCTACCTGCTCGACTTGTAGGTCTCGCAGTCAAGCTCCCTTGTGCCTTTACACTCTCCGGCTGATTTCCAACCAGCCTGAGGGAACCTTTGTGCGCCTCCGTTACCTTTTTGGAGGCGACCGCCCCAGTCAAACTGCCCACCTGAAAATGTCCTACACCCGGATAACGGGTGCTAGTTAGAATTCTAGCCTCGCTAGAGTGGTATCTCACCGTTGGCTCCATATTCCCCACAAGGAATACTTCAAACGCCTCCCACCTATCCTGCGCAAGCGAAGCCCGAATTCAATTCCAGGCTACAGTAAAGCTTCATAGGGTCTTTCTGTCCAGGTGCAGGTAGTCCGTATCTTCACAGACACTCCTATTTCGCCGAGCCTCTCTCCGAGACAGCGCCCAGATCGTTACGCCTTTCGTGCGGGTCGGAACTTACCCGACAAGGAATTTCGCTACCTTAGGACCGTTATAGTTACGGCCGCCGTTCACCGGGGCTTCAGTCGTCAGCTTCAACCTTGCGGTCTGACCAACTTCCTTAACCTTCCGGCACTGGGCAGGCGTCAGCCCCTATACATCCTCTTACGAGTTAGCAGAGACCTATGTTTTTGGTAAACAGTCGCCTGGGCCTCTTTATTGCAACCACCTTTCGGTGGCACCCCTTCTCCCGAAGTTACGGGGCCATTTTGCCGAGTTCCTTAGAGAGAGTTATCTCGCGCCCCTTAGTATTCTCAACTCGCCCACCTGTGTCGGTTTAGGGTACGGGTGCAAAGTTTTCAACGTTGCTTGAGCTTTTCTTGGCACTACCTTTCACTACACGGAGTTCGTAAACTCCTCCCAATCCATTCAGGGCGTAGCTATTTCTCATGCGTCCCTCAAACAACTCCCACTTCACAGCCAGGGAATATTAACCCTGTGTCCATCGACTACGCCTTTCGGCCTCGCCTTAGGTCCCGGCTCACTCTCCGCGGACGAACCTTCCGGAGAAAACCTTGGGCTTTCGGGGTATTGGATTCTCACCAATATTTTCGCTACTTAAGCCGACATTCTCACTTCTGTATTGTCCACACCTGCTCGCCGCTAGTGCTTCTACCTTTACAGAACGCTCCTCTACCAATATCAAGAAAAATCTTAATATTCCACAGCTTCGGTAAGTCGCTTAGCCCCGTTCATTTTCGGCGCAGGAGCGCTTGACCAGTGAGCTATTACGCACTCTTTCAAGGATTGCTGCTTCTGGGCAAACCTCCTGGTTGTCTAAGCACTCCCACCTCCTTAATCACTTAGCGACTATTTAGGGACCTTAGCTGGTGGTCTGGGCTGTTTCCCTTTCGACGATGAAGCTTATCCCCCACCGTCTCACTGGTTGATGCTTTAATGGTATTCTTAGTTTGCATCGCTTTGGTACCGCTCTCGCAGCCCGTAGCGAAGCAGTGCTTTACCCCCACTAAAGTCTCGTCAACCGCTGCGCCTAAACGCATTTCGAGGAGAACCAGCTAGCTCCGGGCTCGATTGGCATTTCACCCCTAACCACACCTCATCCGCCGACTTTTCAACGTCGGTCGGTTCGGACTTCCACTTGGTTTTACCCAAGCTTCATCCTGGACATGGTTAGATCGCCCGGGTTCGGGTCAACAAACTGTGACTTAAAACGCCCTATTCGGACTCGCTTTCGCTTTGGCTTCGGGTTTAACCCCCTTAACCTGCCACAGCATGTTACTCGCCGGCTCATTCTTCAACAGGCACGCGGTCAGACGTTTAATCGTCCTCCCACTGCTTGTAAGCTAATGGTTTCACGTTCTATTTCACTCCCCTTACCGGGGTTCTTTTCACTTTTCCCTCACGGTACTATTTCGCTATCGGTCACGTAGTAGTATTTAGCCTTACCTCGTGGTCGAGGCGGATTCACACGGGATTTCTCGTGTCCCATGCTACTCGGGATTCAGCTAAAGCTGTTCAAGTTTTTGACTACAGGACTTTCACCTTCTCTGGTGCAATATTCAGTTGCTTTGTCTAACTTTCCTAGTCTTTTGTTGCTGTCCCACTACCCCATCTACCTTAGTAAATGGTTTAGGCTCTTCCCGCTTCGCTCGCCGCTACTAGGGGAATCACTTTTGTTTTCTTTTCCTCTGGTTACTAAGATGTTTCAGTTCGCCAGGTTCGCTCGTGCTAACCTATGTATTCAGTTAGCCGTCATTTGGGTTGCCCCATTCGGATACCTCCGGATCAGTGCTTGCTTCCAGCTCCCCGGAGCGTTTCGTCGGTCGCTACGTCCTTCTTCGCCTCTACGTGCCAAGGGATTCACCATTAGCTCTTTGTAGCTTGACCTTGTAGCTTGAAATTTGAAGATACGTTATGTAAATACTTTCTGTTTTTAGCAAACAGGGTATTTACTTACTACCTCTATTCTTTCTGCTTTCTACCTGTTTCTTATGCAGTTTTCAAGGTTCTAACTGGATAGATTTATCCAGCAGGCTCTCTATGCTCAGATACTGAGTATTAGACAAGTTGCTGAATTAAGCTTAATCCTTCTTTATTGGTGGAGGTAAGCGGACTTGAACCGCTGACATCCTGCTTGCAAAGCAGGCGCTCTACCAACTGAGCTATACCCCCAATTCAAATTGGTGGTGGGCCATCCTGGACTTGAACCAGGGACCTCACCCTTATCAGGGGTGCGCTCTAACCACCTGAGCTAATAGCCCTTTGTTTAGTTCACCTGAACTCTAGTTTGAAAGCTTTACTACGCCCATTTCCTCCGAACGACCTTGGGATTGTTTTCAATCTCTTAATAACAATTGGGTTAAGAGCTGAAAACTGGTCTCCCTATAAGGAGGTGATCCAGCCACACCTTCCGGTACGGCTACCTTGTTACGACTTCACCCCAGTCACTAGTCCCACCTTAGGCATCCTCCTCCATTGCTGGTTGGAGTAACGACTTCGGATGTTACCAGCTTCCATGGTGTGACGGGCGGTGTGTACAAGGCCCGGGAACGGATTCACCGCAGTATGCTGACCTGCGATTACTAGCGATTCCTCCTTCATGCAGGCGAGTTGCAGCCTGCAATCTGAACTGAGACCGAGTTTGATGAGATTCGCTCACTCTTGCGAGTTGGCTGCCCATTGTCTCGACCATTGTAGTACGTGTGTAGCCCAGGACGTAAGGGGCATGCTGACTTGACGTCATCCCCACCTTCCTCCGGTTTGTCACCGGCAGTCTCTCTAGAGTGCCCAACTTAATGATGGCAACTAAAAACGAGGGTTGCGCTCGTTGCGGGACTTAACCCAACATCTCACGACACGAGCTGACGACAGCCATGCACCACCTGTGTTCCGGTTCCCGAAGGCACTCTCTACTTTCGTAAAGATTCCGGACATGTCAAGTCCTGGTAAGGTTCTTCGCGTTGCATCGAATTAAACCACATACTCCACCGCTTGTGCGGGCCCCCGTCAATTCCTTTGAGTTTCACACTTGCGTGCGTACTCCCCAGGCGGGAAACTTAACGCGTTAGCTTCGGCACAGCTCGGGTCGATACAAGCTACGCCTAGTTTCCATCGTTTACAGCTAAGACTACTGGGGTATCTAATCCCATTCGCTACCCTAGCTTTCGTCCCTCAGTGTCAGTTATGGCCCAGTAGAGCGCTTTCGCCACTGGTGTTCTTCCCAATCTCTACGCATTTCACCGCTACACTGGGAATTCCCTCTACCCCTACCATACTCTAGCTCTACAGTTTCCACTGCCTTCCCGGAGTTAAGCTCCGACCTTTGACAGCAGACTTGATGTGCCACCTGCGGACCCTTTACGCCCAATAATTCCGGATAACGCTTGCATCCCCCGTATTACCGCGGCTGCTGGCACGGAGTTAGCCGATGCTTATTCGATCGGTACCGTCACTTCTTCTTCCCAATCAAAAGAGGTTTACAACCCAAAAGCCTTCTTCCCTCACGCGGTATTGCTCCGTCAGGCTTGCGCCCATTGCGGAAAATTCCCCACTGCTGCCTCCCGTAGGAGTCTGGGCCGTGTCTCAGTCCCAGTGTGGCTGGTCGTCCTCTCAGACCAGCTACTGATCGTTGCCTTGGTAAGCTCTTACCTTACCAACTAGCTAATCAGACGCGAGCCCCTCTCCAGGCGATAAATCTTTTACCTCTCGGCATATCGGGTATTAGCAGCAGTTTCCCACTGTTGTCCCCATCCTGAAGGCAGGTTCTCACGCTTTACTCACCCGTCCGCCACTATCTCCGAAGAGACCGTTCGACTTGCATGTGTTAAGCATACCGCCAGCGTTCATCCTGAGCCAGGATCAAACTCTCCATTTTGTGGTTTGAGTTCTTTAGCTCTTTTTCGCAACTGCAAACTAAATAGCTTGAGTTACTGTTTTATTATTTCTTTGACGAAGGTTGTTCGCAATCTATTTAAGCTCTCTTCAAAGCTTAATAGTTACTTGGTTTCGTATTACTTTCAAACTATTGTTTTTTCCAGGTGCTGGCGCTGAAAGAAGCGTGCCTCTCTCAACCGCGCATTTACCAATATACTCACCCTTTTATTGTTTGTCAATACTTCTGAAGAAAATAATTCGGATACCTTATACCGAAACGGACTGTACTCTTCTGGACAAGAGACTTTCAGGATTTGAAAAAAGGTGAGTTCATCTTCATACTTTATTCTTTCTCAGCCGATAAACGATTTAATTCTGACTGCATGGTTGTCTCTACCAAGTTGTAGCATTCATCGACATAAGTACGATTACGAGCGGATTCTCTACCATAGTGCTTGAAGACGATCGGAGAGCAAATACGGGTGTGGATTTTGGCTGGCAAGGGAATATTGGGTAGAGGACCAATAGATAATCCCCACGGTAGCCCTAAATAAATAGGAAAAACTTCTGGATCGATCCCCAAAATCCAAGGCAGACCCAACTGATGTAATTTTTCTACCTGTTTGTAGAAATCCCCAAGTATAAAGAGGGTATCGTGAGCGCCTATAGAAATAGCGGGTATGATGGCAACTTCTTCTCGCAGTGCTAGCTTAATGAAGGCTTTGCGCCCAGCAAAATTGATTTTATTTCTCTGACTGTAGGGACGGAAGAGATCCTGAGCGCCTCCTGGATAGACTAGTACGCTAGCATCTTTCTTCAATGCAGCGATCGCCATTTGAGGATGAGCGATTATTGCTCCAGTTTTAGCAGCCAGTTGGGTAACTCCTGGATAAACCTGCCAAGCAATAGGGTGCATTAATCCATAAATGAGACGTTTTGTACCAAAGCGGCAGAACCAGTCATACATCATCATCATCATGTCCGGAGAAGCCAAGCCGCCATTGTGGGAACCAACGAACAAGAATTTACCTTGGTTGGGAATATTTTCCCAGCCATCAGTTTCTACTCGAAAGTAGTAACGATAAAACCATTCCCAAAAAGGCATTAAAGAAGCAATTACTTGGGAATCTCTTTGATCTAAAGACCAGCCAGGACTACTTTTAGTTACTTTCTGGCGCGAATTTTTTTTGTTTGTCACTGAAGTAATTAATCTCGCTATAACTCAACTAAACAGACTTAGGCTGCAAATCATCTATTAGCTTGGCTAAGTCTTCTTCAGTGGCATGATAAACTTCCCCACAGAAATGGCAAGTAGCTTCTGCACCACTATCTTTTTCTATCATGTCCTGAAGTTCTTCAACTCCCAACATTTTTAGAGTGCCTAGAACTCTCTTGAAAGAACAACGGCAGCTAAAATGTACCATCTGTACTTCTGGGAATATTTTTAGCCCCATATCTCCTAATAAATCTTGGAAAATTTCTGGTATGGTTTTGCCCATCTTTAGCAAGGGCGTGAAACCAGAAAGCTGGGAAAATCGAGATTCTAGTTGAGCAACCAACTCTTCGTCTCTAGCGGCTTTAGGCATCACTTGCAAAAGTATTCCTCCAGAAGCTGTAGCTCCTTGGGCGTTGACAAAGACTCCTACTAAAAGCGCAGAAGGGGTTTGTTCAGAACTTACTAAATAGTGAGTAATATCATCACCAATTTCACCAGAAACTAGCTCTACAGTACTGGAGTAAGGGTAGCCATAACCAACATCACGTACTACATAAAGGTAGCCTTCTTTGCCGACAGCACCACCAACATCAAGCTTACCTTTGTGGTTAGGTGGTAACTCGATTTTTGGGTTATCTACGTAGCCTCGCACTGTACCATCTAATCCAGCATCGACTAAAATTCCTCCTAATGGCCCATTACTTTTTATACGAATGTTAACCCTAGAACCTTCTCGCTTCATGCTGGAGGCAAGTAAAAGTCCAGCAGACATAGTTCGTCCTAAAGCTGCCGTCGCAACATTGGAAAGTTGATGCCGTCTCCTAGCTTTGTTGGTAAGGCTGGTGGCAATTACACCAACAGCCCTTATGCCCCCATCTGCCGCAGTAGCCCGAATTAATTGATCTGCCATTACATTTTTAAATATATCTTTGCTTCTATTTTAAGACGATATGCAAAGAAATATGAAGTAGAGACGTCATCCCACCGTCTCTACTCCTCAGTTAACGGAACATACTGCTCACAGAGCTATCTTCATGAACACGCCAGATAGTTTCCCCCAATAAGTTAGCTACAGAAAGTATTTTTAACTGCTCAAACTTTTGGGATTCTGGCAAAGGAATTGTATTAGTAACAATTACTTCTTCAAAAGTTCCATCAGACAATCGACTTATAGCAGGAGGAGAAAAGACAGCATGGGTAGCACAAGCATAAATTTGGCGGGCTCCTTCTTTCCGCAAAAGTCTAGCTGCTTCGCAGATGGTTCCAGCCGTATCTATCATGTCATCTACTAAAACTGCTGTTTTACCGGCTACGTCACCGATAACATTCATAACTTCGGCCACGTTATGGGCTTGGCGACGCTTGTCGATAATAGCTAAAGGCGCATCATTTAGCTTTTTAGCAAAGGCCCTAGCCCTAGCGACACCTCCTACGTCAGGAGAAACTACTACTAAGTCGGGTAAATTTTTGCTGGCTAAATAATCTAAGAGTACAGGAGAGCCATAGACATGATCCAAAGGAATGTCAAAGTAACCTTGAATTTGGGAAGAATGCAAATCCATAGCTACAATACGATTAGCCCCCGACTCTGTAACTAAGTTAGCTACTAATTTAGCGGTGATGGATTCACGACCAGCAGTTTTCCGGTCAGCCCTTGCATAACCATAATAAGGAATTACTGCCGTAATTTGGCGTGCTGAAGCCCGACGGCAGGCATCAATCATAATTAGTAATTCCATTAAGTGGTCGTTAACGGGATAACAACAAGGTTGTATTAAATAAACATCGCATCCCCTAATAGATTCTTGAATTTGAACATATAGTTCTCCATCAGCGAATCGTTTGCGGATCATTGGTCCTAAATCCATGCCCAAATAGCGAGCCACTTCTCGTGAAAGAACTAGATTGGAAGAACCGGAAAATAATCGCAGACGATTGTTATCAGAAAGGGATGCCAGGGTTGGGTGAAGTGGTAATGTTGCAGAATGGCTCACAACAGACTCTTGAACCTCAATTCATTACAGTTTTACCATCGTAACCAATAACGTTTGGCAAAAATATTATCTTTAAAAGATATACCAAGCTCTAAGAGGACTTAAATAGGGAAGAATGTTAATTTAGATTAACCATACTGAAGTAATCTTTATCAGGGAAAGCGGTGTTTTGCCCCTAATAATCTTAAGCTTCAAAAAATTCCCGCTACCTTTTATGATTATGGCGATACAGGATTTTATTAATATCCTCAGCAAAAAAATAATAATTTACTAACTTTACTAAGGAGAGCGCATCTTACCCTCTAGCTTTAAATAAGGGATATCTGATGCAAAAAAATATAACCTATGTCAGAAATACAAACACCTATTTCTCCGGATACGTTACTAAATAATCGTTATCGCGTAACTAGAGTTCTTGGTCAAGGAGGTTTTGCTCGTACCTACCTGGCTGAAGATGAAGGACGTTTTAATGAGTCTTGTGTACTTAAGGAGTTGATTCCTAACCAAGACTCAGAGTACGTTTTAGAAAAATCGCGGGAATTATTTCAAAGAGAAGCAACAACACTCTATCAAATTCAACATCCCCAAGTTCCTCAATTTCGCTCTACTTTTGAAGAAGATGGGCGCTTATTTTTTGTGCAAGATTATGTTGAAGGTAAAACTTATCGGGAGTTGCTGGGGGAGAGGCGATCGCGAGGACAAACCTTCTCAGAAGCAGAGGTTTTAGATACGTTACAGCAGCTTTTGCCAGTTCTTTCCTATATTCACAATAAAGGGATTATTCACCGAGATATTGCTCCGGATAATATTATTTTGCCCGATGCTCCCATTGCGACAAATGAAGCAGGGCAGCAAATTAGTTTACCTGTTTTGATTGATTTTGGTGTGGTTAAACAGTTAGCTACTCAATTTCAATCGGAAGATATTAATGCCATTCCTACGACAGTGGGTAAGTTAGGTTATGCTCCTCCAGAACAAATTCAAAGAGGGCAGGCATATCCTAGTAGTGATCTTTATTCCCTGGCTGTGACAGCAATAGTTATGCTCACAGGGAAACCTCCTAGTGAGTTATATGATGATGTTCAGTTAAGTTGGAACTGGCGAACCGGAGCAGGAACAGATGAGCAATTTGCTAATGTTTTGAACCGGATGTTAGCCCATCAACCAGGGGATCGCTATCAATCAGCAGATGAAGTTTTTCAAGCCCTAGCCGCTATTTCTAGCCCCACAACTACAACGATCCTTACCCCCCCACCTCAACCAGCTCAAGAGCATCCAGAATTAAGGGGAGTTTCTCAAGCAGAAACTGTTGCAGTAGGACAACCTTTACCTCCAACTTCAGTAACTGCTCCTTCTAGTGGTAGGGATGATGATCCCCCAGCTATTATTCCTAGTGAAGGTGATGACTCTTTTTGGGAAAATCCTTTGGCTATAGCTGGGGCAACTTTGCTGATTGCCGTAGCAGTGGGATTGATATCTTGGCTGATAGTGAGGTCGATTTTTGGTTCTGATAATGAAGAAATAACTCCTAGTCCTACTGTTTCTCCTACAGCAACTCAGACTCCTGATGTAAAAAAGGAACTTCTCAATATTGGGGCTGGTGGAGTGTTTTCTACTCAAGGGCGTTTGGAACCTAATCAAATCTTAGATTACATTGTCCCAGCCCAAGCTAACCAAGTTTTGATTGTTACCGTTAGTAGTCCAGGGGTTTTGATGTCTGTATTTGAGCCTAATGGTACTTTAGTAGCACCTGGGGCCCAAGGAGTTAAAAGCTGGCAAGGGCAGCTTACTGCTTCTGGTAATTATATTGTTCGCCTAGAACCAGTGGCGGGATTACAGGATGAACAATACGATTATCAACTCAATATCCGTTTACAACAAATAGCAGTACCAACCCCAGCACCCACACCCGCGCCTACCCCAACACCCGCGCCTACACCAACACCCGCGCCTACACCAACCCCAACTCCAGCACCAACTCCAACCCCAACACCCGCGCCTACACCAACACCCGCGCCTACACCAACCCCAACTCCAGCACCAACTCCGACACCGACTCCTCCAGCTACGCCAACTCCAACAGGGAACTAAGCTAGTACCTGAGTCATAAGCCAAAACCCAATAATCAGCAACTAATAATTTTTGATGGCTAATTTACTGATAACAGGGACTGATACAGAAGTAGGCAAGACAGTTTTGACTACTTGTTTGGTTGCTTACTGGGAAAAATATCGTTCCCTAGATAAGTTAGGGTTGATGAAACTGGTACAAACGGGAATAGGCGATCGCGAGTTGTACCAACAGCTTTTTTCTTTATCCCAGTCTCCTGAAGAAGTTGCTCCTTTGTGTTTTGATACTCCTGTTGCCCCTCCCATAGCCGCAGCAAGAGAGGGGAAAGAAGTTGATCTGGCTAAGGTATGGCAAAATTTTAACCATTTACAACAACAGCGAGATTTGGTGATTGTGGAAGCTTTGGGAGGCTTGGGATCACCAGTTACTTCCGAATTGGTTGTGGCGGATCTGGCTAGGGATTGGGGTTTATCTACGGTGTTAGTAGTTCCGGTTAAGTTAGGGGCGATCGCCCAAACTGTGGCAAATGTGGCTTTAGCTAAACAATTTGGTGTTCATCTTAAAGGAATTGTTCTTAATTGTCGAGAATCAGGTACGGAGGAAAAGTTGGCAGATTGGACACCAATTGATTTAATTCAATCCTTAACTAATCTTCCTGTGTTGGGATTGTTGCCTCATTTAGCTGATCCCCAAGCTAAGGATAAACTGGTTCAGGTAGCTGCTAATTTAGAGTTAGAGTATTTGATTTAAAGATTAATTCTTAAGTAAAGCATTTAGTTTTTAAAAACGCTCTCCGGTTTTTATATCAAACCAGTGAAGCTGCTTTTTCGGGACAGATAGATTTAAGATATTTCCTTCCCATTGATAATCTGCCGGAACTAAAGTTCTTATAGTTGTATCAGAACCTTGTACTTTGAGGCTAAGCAAGTTTTCTTTGCCTAGTCCTTCGACTAAAAATACTTCTCCTTGTATAGTTAAGGATTCCTCTGCTAGATTAATGCCAATGTCTTCAGGACGAATACCTAAAACCACTTGGGCTGGTTTTATTTCTAATTCTGGTAAAGGAATTTTCAAATCTCCTAAAATGGCAAAATCTCCTTCGCACAAAAGAGTTAAGAGATTCATTTGAGGACTGCCTACGAAACCAGCGACAAATTGGTTAGCGGGATGGCTATAAATGCGACTGGGAGGATCAAGTTGTTGCACTAAACCATCAAGTAATACAGCGACTTTACTCGATAAAGTCATGGCTTCAGTTTGATCGTGGGTAACGTAAACGACAGGCTTGTTTTGTTCTTTAAATAACTGTTTTAAATCCGCTCGTACTTGTTCCCGTAACAAAGCATCTAAATTACTTAACGGCTCATCTAATAAAAATACATCAGGGTTACGCACTAAAGCACGGGCTAAAGCAACCCTTTGTCTTTGTCCCCCAGAAAGTTGTCCTGGTTTTCTCTCTAATAAGTTTTCTAAACCCAGTTTATAAGCTGCTTCTGTGACTCGATTTTTGATTTCCTCTGAGGGGATTTTTCTTAACTTTAAAGCTGCACCAATATTTTCAGCAACACTCATATGGGGATACAGGGCATAGCTTTGAAACACCATAGCTATGTTGCGATCGCCTGGGGCAATTTTGTTAACATTCCGACTGCCAATAACGACATTTCCCTGGGTAGGGGGCTCTAAGCCAGCAATTAAGCGTAGTAAGGTAGATTTACCACAGCCTGAAGGGCCAAGAAGAGTCAGAAATTCTCCGTCTTCTACGTTGATGCTAATATCTTTAACAGGAACAACATTAGTAGCGTATTCTTTTCTTAAATTTTGTATTTCTAATTTAGACACAATTATTTCTTTTTTAAATGACTATTTTTAATGAGCAGATGCTGTAAAAACAACTTGATAAAGATGATGTTCATTTTCAGCAATACCTTCCCAATAGGGAGCTTCTTTACCAAAGCCAGGTTGTTGCTTGACTATTTCTAAAAACTCGGCGATCGCATCTAACAATTCTTGCTGTTGTTTTGGTTCAACAGTGAAAATAATAATTACGGTAATAACTTCGTTATTGACAGCAATCGTGGGCATAACGACTTTCCCTTAAGAGGGTGTGATTTTCTCTACTCTCTATATTAGAATCCAGGAGAGCAAAATTAATTACGCTTTTGTAAAGTAATTTATGAGTGCCGAAAGATATTCTCAGCTAATTGCCAAAGATGGTTTCTGCATCATTCCTCAATTTCTAACTAAAAAGCAGATTGAAACTCTCAAGACGGCCTTAAACTTAGTAATTGCTCAAAGAAAGTTACCAAAATACGGTTTACGCCGCCTCTTGGAATTAGTGCCAGAAGTACAGCAAATTTGTACCTCAGTAGCGGTTCATTCCTTAGTCGCATCAATAACAGGGAAAAAAGTTATTCCTATACGCAGTCTCTTTTTTGATAAAAATCATCAAGCTAGCTGGAGTGTTTCTTGGCATCAAGATTTAACTATCGCAGTAAGAAAAAAGATTGAAACGCCAGGTTTTTATCCTTGGTCTATTAAAGCAGGTATTCCCCATGTTCAACCTCCCATAGAAATTCTTGAATCAATAATTACTTTACGTTTTCATTTAGACAATGCCAACTGGAGTAATGGCTGTTTACAGCTTATGCCAGGTTCCCATAAACACGGACTTCTAAACTCTGAAAAGATGCAAAAACTCAAATCCACGGCTATTAACAGTCCTACTTCAGCAGGGGATATTTTGATAATGAAACCTCTATTAGTTCACAGATCCCAAACCGCCAAACAACCTAGCCACCGTAGAATTATACATATTGAATTCAGTTCAACTCAATTACCAAATAATTTGCAATGGTACTCTAAGGAATTCTAGATGATGCTGCAACTCGAAGTTGATTGCCGCTTGTTCAGTCCCAGCAAACTTCTTTTTCTACACCAAAGCTATCTTAATTAGTTTGGTTTGAGCAAAACAAAGTCTGCCCCCCTGTTCTAAAAGTAATCGCTGCTTGGGGTTTGAAAAATATCCCTGAAACAGAAATCCCCCAAAAAGGGGATCAGTCAGTTTGATATCTATTAGTTAATTCTTGAAAAGATTGTACATTACATCTTTGGCGCTATTCTATTCCCAGCTTATCCAGCAAACGTTCAACATCAAAGTGTTCCTCCATCAAATTTTGGATACACTCAACTTTGATTGGCTCCTGGAAACGTACCTGCCCAAATGCACGATCAGCTATTTCTACGGCAGTTAAAGTATCTTGATCTACTGATAAGATTGGTACTTCCAAATCTTCAGCGCGAGAAAGAACAAAATCTTGGGGAGGAACATTTCCTGTCAGAATCAAACAATTGGTGGAAGTTTCCAAGGCTGCTAATTGGAGATCACTGCGATCGCCTCCAGTAATCACAACCATGTTTCTTCGTTTGCGGAAATACTCTAGGGCTGAATTAACATTCATCGCACCAATAGTTAAGCTTTCTACCATTAAATCTAAACGATCTTCTCGACAAAGAACCTTTGCATCCAATTGTTGCTTCAATTCCCGAACACTAACGCTACGCAACAAGCTACTTCTAGGCAAAAGCCCTAAAACCGAAATACCTTGTTCTTCTAAAAACGGCTGAATTAAATCTTGAGTTTTGTCTAACTCATTTGAGGGAATATCATTAAGCAAAACCCCCAGCAAAGAATCACCTAGATGCCTCTTGGCCGCTAAAAGACTATCTACCAAATTTTGCTCTTGAAAACGAACTACTAGCAAAATAGAGGCATCTAAGCTTTGGGATATTTGCAGCAAGGATAAATTAAAGAGATTCCCTTCCCAGAGATTTCCCGGCCCTTCTAAAACAATTGCATCGGCATTCAATTCCTTAACATACTGTTTTAAAGAAGCTGTATAGTCCGTTGCGCCCTTACCTACCAAGCGCTTTTCAATGGTATCGGCATCCTGACACAAAAGGGGTGAACGTATTTGACCCTCTGGCAAATTAAGGGCCTTAACCATAAACTGCACATCTTCTTCCACAAAATCGGTGTAGTCCTGGCTCAAATAAGTTCCCAAGGGCTTACCGTAGGCTATTTCAACCCCTTTCGATTTAAGCTGCTTAGCCATACCGACGATTGTCGCTGACTTACCGCTGTAAGCTTCTATTGAACCGATCAATAAGCACTTGGCTGCTTTTGCCACGCTTTTAGCTCCTTTTTATCAGCAGGTTTTTATACATAAAATTTATTCCCAGCCTATAGCTTAATCTGTTATTTCAGATTCAGACAAAGTTGAGAAAAGGGTTGTATAAATTCCTACTCTTCAATGCGTAGCAGTTTACGATAGAAAGCGCGGGAAAAATCCACTGTCCGAGAACTTTTGAAAGTCATGATCACTTCTAGCAAATAATCTACTAGCTGCGAGTTAGCGATGGTTACTTCGTAACTCAGTTCAGCATTACCATCAAATTGCAAGCGACAACGGGTCATCTCAGAAGGTAGCTTGGAAACAAACCAACTGGCTACAAATGGTATACTTTCGCCACCTTCAATGCGGCGTTCTCCTTCAAAGGAGCCTTGTTTATAAAGGCTAATCGCGAAAGGAAGAAGATTGCGCTTGTTCCCTTGGTAATAAGGAGAATAAATACGAACGTCTGCTTTTTCAGCAGGCTTCAATTTTTCAATAGACATAAGTGAAATTCGTCAATTTCCCTCAACATTGGCCCTGAAGTTTACACCCTAACATTCAATTTCCCTAATTGCTAGTTGCTAATGGCTAATAGCTAATAG
Organism: uncultured cyanobacterium; assembly: GCA_963793425.1. Classification (GTDB taxonomy): domain Bacteria; phylum Cyanobacteriota; class Cyanobacteriia; order Cyanobacteriales; family CAWCAG01; genus CAWCAG01. The sequence goes on from CAWCAG010000009.1 coordinate 571,815, forward strand.
CTAATAGCTAGTTGCTAATGGCTTACAGGGAATGGAGAATAGTGAATAGTATATTCTGAACTTATTATTACTTCTCCCAGTCACCCAGTCACCCAGTCACCCAGTCACCTAGTCTCCCCGTCACTCCGTCACCCCGTCTCCTGTTATGCAAATTTCCCCATCACCCATGCCCTATCAAGTAGGGGGTAGCCTGCCTGTTGATGCTTCTACTTATGTGACAAGGAAAGCTGATACAGAACTTTATAATGCCCTGAAAGCAGGGGAATTTTGTTATGTTTTGAACTCTCGCCAGAAGGGTAAATCCAGCTTGCGAGTCCAAACTATGGAACGCTTAGAAGCAAAAGGAATTGCTTGTGCTTCTATTGATTTAACTCGCATTGGTAGTCAAAATATTACCCCAGAACAATGGTATCTAGGAGTTGTGAAAAGCTTGGCCACAGCTTTAAATCTTTCTTTAGCTAAGCGCATTAAATTAGGGCGGTGGTGGCGAGAAAGAGAGAACTTTTCTCCTTTACAACGGTTCAGCAATTTTTTAGAGGAAGTTCTGTTAGTCGAAGTTAAGCAAAGGGTAGTGATTTTTATTGATGAGATTGATAGTACCATTAGCCTTAATTTTTCTGCTGATGATTTCTTTGCTTTGATTCGTGCTTGTTATAACCAAAGGGTTGATAACCCGGAATATAAACGCTTAACTTTTACCCTTTTAGGAGTTGCCACCCCCGCAGATTTAATCACTGATAAAAGTCGCACTCCTTTTAATATTGGTCGGGCTATAGAATTAGATGGTTTTGCTATGCCAGAAGCTATGACTTTAGCAAGAGGCTTGACAGCATATACAGCCAATCCCCAATTGGTAATGAAAGAAATTTTGGCTTGGACGGGGGGGCAGCCTTTTTTAAGTCAGAAACTTTGTCAGTTAGTTTTTGAATCCAATGAATTTATTCCTAAAAACCAGGAAGCAGAATGGATTGAGGCTTTGGTTAAAAATCGCGTTATTAACCATTGGGAGGCACAGGATGAACCGGAACACTTGCAAACCATTCGCGACCGAATTCTCAAGCAAGAAGGCGGGGCCGCGCGGATGTTGGGGCTGTATCAGCAGATCCTCCAAAAAGGAGAAATCCTTTCTGAGGATAGTTCCGAACAGATGAATTTACGCCTATCTGGTTTAGTAGTGGAAAAGGGGGGAAAGTTACAAGTCAATAACCCCATTTATAAATACGTTTTTAATCAAAGTTGGGTAGATAAAGAATTAGCTACCTTGCGTCCCTATAGTGAGACTTTGAATTCTTGGTTTACTTCTGGTTGTCAGGATGAGTCTCGGTTGTTGCGGGGCAAAGCTTTACAGGATGCCTTAGTTTGGGCAGGGGGCAAAAGCCTAAGTAACCAAGATTATGAATTTTTGGGGGCCAGCCAGCAATTAGCTAAGCAGCAAGTACAAATTGATCTTGAAGCACAAATTGCCGCAAATTATATCTTAGCTGAGGCGGAGAAGAAAGCAAAAAAAAGCATACGTAGAGGTTTAATCGTTTTAGCTATTATTTCTGTGGCTTCTGTTGCTATGGTAATTTGGGGTAAAACCGCTATTAGTAAAGGACAAACAGCGCTGAAGCTAGAACAAAAAGCGGTTAATGCCCTCCAGCAATTTGAGAACGAAGAGTTAGAAGCTTTGCTATCAGCGATGAAAGCAGGGGAAGATTTACAAGAACTAGTAGGAGAAGAAACTCCTTTACAAGAATATCCGGCGATCGCACCCGTATGGGTATTGCAAAGAATTTTGGGAGAAATTCACGAACGCAACCAATTGTTAGGGCATACAAGCTTTATCTACGATGTAGATTTTAGTGCTGAGGGTAAGAAGGTTGCGACAATATCTGCTGATGGTACTGTCAGGGTTTGGAATTCATCTGGACAGGAATGGAGTGAGTTTCCTGTGAAGGTGGATGAAGCAGAAAATATGACGATGAATCTAAGTTTTAGTCCTGATGGCAAGAAATTAATCACTGCTTCAGAGAATGGCATTGCTAGATTATGGGATTTATTAGGGCAAGAATTAGCTATGTTTGTTGGGCATCAAGGGCAAGTTTGGAATGTTAGTTTTAGCCCCGATGGTCAGAAGGTTGCTACCAGTAGTCAGGATGGGACAGCAAGGTTATGGGATTTATCAGGGCGAGAAATAACCAAATTTGTTGGCCATACCAATCATGTTTGGTGTGTTGAATTTAGTCCTGATGGTAATTATTTAGCTACTGCTGGGGAAGATGGTACAGCAAGGTTATGGGATTTATCGGGGCGGGAACTAACTAAATTTGCCGGCCATGACAAACAAATTTTTAGCCTCAGTTTTAGTCCTGATGGGCAAACTATCGCTACTACAGGGTTGGATGGTACGGTGCGATTGTGGAATCTTGCTGGGCAACAGTTGGCCCTATGGCAAGGTAGTGGGGATTGGCTTTTTGCCATTGAATTTAGCCCTAATGGTAAGTATTTAGCAGCAGCGGGGGCCGATAGTACAATCAGGATTTGGGATACTTCTGGACAACTCTTAGGAGAGTTACGGGGTCATACTAATTGGATCTATGGCTTAAGTTTTAGTCCTGATGGCAAAAACTTGGTTACAGCAGGACAAGACGGTACAGCCCGGATCTGGGATCTCAATAATACTTTTTTCTCTTCTTCCTACCAACAAGAAGCTGAGTGGCAAGGAGAAGAAAATGAGTTGTGGGCAGTGAATTTTAGCCCTCAAGGTAAGTTACTCGCCTCAGCGGGGGAAGGAAATACAGCCAAGATTTGGAACTATTCTGGGGAGATGATCACGGAGTTGAAAGGCCATCCTAGTTGGATTTATGGCTTGAGTTTTAGCCCTGATGGTGAAAGTATTGCTACTGCTGGTAAGGATGGAACGGTGAGGCTTTGGAATTTATCCGGGAAGCAATTAAATAAGTTTAGGATTGGCCGTCGCAAAATCTATAGCGTTGGGTTTAGTCCTGATGGTAAGTATTTGGCAGCGGCAGGGGAAGGTAGTGCCGTTTACCTTTGGAATCTGGCGGCAAAAAGGCAGATTAAACTTGAAGCCCATAAAGGGATAGTGAATTGGGTCAGTTTTAGCCCCGATGGGGAAACTATAGCTACCGCAGGACAAGATGGTACTATACGCCTTTGGAATTTGTTGGGGGAGGAGTTACACCGATTTGGGGATGGTAAGAATGAAGTTTCTAGTGTTAGTTTTAGTCCCAATGGCAAACGCTTAGTTACTACTACGGTAGATAATAAGGTGAAGTTGTGGAAGTCTTCTGGGCAAAAGCTCAATGAATTTAATACCCATCAAGGTGGAGTTTTGAATGCTAATTTCAGTCCTGATGGGCAGTTTGTTGCGATCGCAGGGCAAGATGGTACTGTGCAACTAAGATCGGTTTCTGGGATTTCCGGACAACAAATTGCTGAATTTAAAGGCCATGAAGGGAGAGTTTACAGCACTAGTTTTAGTCCGAATGGTAAGTATTTAGCCACCGCAGGTAAGGATGGCATGGTGCGTTTATGGCGTGTAGAAAAATTGGACGAGATGCTTGAACGAGGTTGTGAGTGGTTGGAAGATTACCAAGCTAACCATCCCAATCGAGATAAAATTTGTTCTAAATAAGCAATATTGTCAAACATTGAATATTAAAGATTTCTTCTTCTTGTGTCTTTCAAGCTGAATAATTATCAATTGTCAAACAGATTTCAATGGTTTTGATTACTGATTCAGCTAGAGTCTCTAGATCGTAACCTCCTTCTAAACCAAAAAGAATATTTTTAGTGATTCCTAAGCAATAGTGAGTAAATAACTGATAATCTTGAGGTTGTAAAGAAATACTGGCTAAGGGGTCTGCATGATTAGCATCATAACCAGCACTAATTATTAATAAATCTGGTTGAAAATCTCTTAAAAAAGGTACAACTTTATTCTCAAAAATAGGCAGATATTGTTGTATCGTGCTTCCTGGTTTCATAGGCAAATTAAGGACATTATTGTATTTTCCTTTCTCCTCAGCTTTTCCTGTACCGGGGTAACAAGGATATTGATGCAGAGAACAGTAAATAATTTGAGGATTACTCTCAACAATTGCTTGAGTACCATTACCATGATGTACGTCCCAATCTAAGATAGCGACGCGGTTACATCCCTTTTTTTCTAAGGCATAATAAGCAGCGATCGCAGCATTAGAAAATAGGCAAAATCCCATGCCTGTACTTTGTTCGGCGTGATGTCCAGGGGGGCGAGAGAGAACAAAAGCAGGGCTATTACTATTAGTAACTGAATCTACCCCATCTAACCAAGCACTAACAGCAAGTAAAGCGATATTATAGCTGTGAGGAGAGATGGTTGTATCAGCATCTAATCTTCCTCCCCCTTCCTGAGCAATTGCTTGAACTAAATTAATATATTGCTGATCCTGTACCCTTTGAATAGCTATTAAAACATCTCTCTTAGTTATAGAAGTAGGAAGTTGCCAAGTTATTTTGTCTGCCCAATCAACTTGTTTCAAAGCCTTAACAATAGCTGTTAAACGTTGAGGACTTTCCGGGTGAAGTCTACCAGTTTTGTGTTCAAGGGATTCGTCAGAATAAATAACAGGAAACATTTTAAGAAGAGATTAGAGAGTAGGCAGCAAGGGTTAGAGATTTTAAACAAAGATGATAAATGTTTAATGATGAATGAAATGTTGTTTTCAGAATTTGAAGAAATTATTATCACCACCAGCCAAGCAAAAATTAACCTGCGTAAAGGGGGAGAAGGGCCTCCTTTATTATTACTCCATGGTTATCCCCAAACTCATTTTATGTGGCATAAAATTGCCCCTCTTTTAGCAGAGAATTTTACCGTTATTGCCACCGATTTACGAGGTTATGGCGACAGTTCTAAACCACAAGGTTGCTCAGATCATAGTAATTATTCTAAACGAGCCTTAGCCCAAGACCAAGTTGAGGTAATGACTCAATTAGGTTATGAGCAATTCTACTTGGCAGCCCACGATCGCGGGGCAAGAGTAGCCCATCGTCTAGCCTTGGATTATCCCCAGTCGGTACAGAAATTAGCTCTTTTAGACATTGCCCCTACCTACGAAATGTATACTACCGCCGACCAGGAATTCGCTACTGCTTATTATCACTGGTTTTTCTTGATTCAACCCTACGACTTACCAGAAAGATTAATTGCTGCTAACTCAGAATATTATCTCCATGCTTGCTTGCAAAATTGGAGCAAAGATTTTACAGCTTTCACTCCCCAAGCTTTAGGAGAATATCAACGCTGTTTTAGCGATCGCGCAGCTATTCACGGCAGTTGCGAAGACTACCGTGCTTCCGCTACCATCGATCTACGCCACGATCAAGAGGATCTAGATAGTAAGATAACCTGTCCTCTGCTTGTGTTGTGGGGCGGGCTAGGCATCGTCGGACGTAAATATGATGTTTTGAGGATGTGGCAAAAAAGAGCTTTCAAAGTAGCAGGGAAAGCGTTCAATTGCGGTCACTTTTTACCAGAAGAGGCCCCCCAAGAAACCTATCTTGCCTTACAAGGGTTTTTGGACGATTAGCTACTGAAAATAATGTTAAGTTTATTCAAAGAACTGATTATCTAGATACGTTTTTTTTTAGGATATTTATAGATATTAAATCTTAAGTCAACTCTTCCTAAAATTTCTGCTTAGTTATTTATTCCCTATTATTTGAAAATGAGTCGGTTGCTCTACGAAAAATCCTTGTCTTATCAAGGCCATCTTATCATCCCCTTTGTTTTCACTCGCGCAGCTTGGGAGAATATTTACTCCTATGCTTTACTTTCTGAACGAGGATATAAAGGCGAATTTCATAAAGCGGAGAATCCTGCCAAACTTTATTCTAGCAATATAACTGAAATAACTGATATCGCTAAAGAATATTTACAGGAAACCACAGAAGAAAGTAGGGATTTTGATTATTTTCAAAACCGCTATACTTATCAAGATAATTTAATTATCATTCATCAACAGGCAGGTAAATGTTTTTATGATCATTATCCTCCCCAAGAAATTAGGAATGTCGCCGCCCCCAAAATTTTCTTTACCCCTCACGAATGCTTAACTTGGGTTAAACAAGGATTGGATAAGAAAAATAGAAAAGTAGGAAAAGTTAGTCATTAATGACAGAGAGGGGGAGATGGGGAAAGTAATAAGTAATAAGTGAGGAATGTACTATTACCTATTACCTATTCCTAAACCATCGTTGCCGAAGCCTGTTGAGGCTGGGGTTGGAACTGGAAGAGAGAATAAACGACATTGCGGCGAATATCCGTCATGGTTTCTAAGAACATTTCATATCCTTCTTGCTTATACTCAATTAAAGGATCTTTTTGCCCGTAACCTCGTAAACCAATAGATTCCCGTAAAGCATCCATCGCTTGTAAGTGTTCTCGCCAGAGGGTGTCAATTTGTTGCAAGATAAAGAAACGTTCTGCTTCTCGCATTAATCCCGGCTTGATTTTTTCTACCTGTGCCTCTTTCAGGTCGTAAGCTTTACGGACTTCTTCGCGCAAAAATGTCTTAATTGCTCCCACAGGCATATCTTCGAGATCCTCTGGTTGCAAATCTTCTAATAGGTAAATAAATTCCTGCGCCTTAGAAACAATTTTGTCGAGTTCCCATTCTTCTGATGGTAAGTCGGGATTAATGAAAACATCGACAATATCACTCATTGTTTGTTCAGCGTAGGCAATCACCTGTTCTTTTAAATCTAGCCCTTCTAAAACCCGACGGCGTTCGGCATAAATAGCCCGACGTTGGTTATTCATCACCTCGTCGTATTCAAACACCTGTTTCCTAGTATCGTAATAAAAAGTTTCTACCTTCTTTTGCGCTCCTTCTAAAGAACGGGTGAGCATTTTTGACTCAATAGGCATATCCTCTTCTACTCGGAAAGCATTCATCAAACCTGCCACGCGATCGCCCCCAAAAATGCGGAGGAGGTTATCTCCCAGGCTAAGGAAAAATTTAGTTGAACCAGGATCACCTTGCCTTCCTGCCCTTCCCCTTAATTGATTGTCAATGCGACGGGACTCATGGCGTTCTGTACCAATGACATGAAGCCCACCCCGTTGTACAACTTCGTTATGCTCTTGGGTGGTAAACCCTTCGTATTGCTGACTAATCGCTTTATACACTTCCCGCAGCTTAATTAAAACTGAGTCTTCAAGAGGGGCATTTTCTGCTGCTACAGCAATTTTTTCTTCTACTTCCAACTCGGGCAAACTTTGTAAACCATACTTTTCTACAGCGAAATCAACAGCTTCTTTAAGCAAAGCTTCTGTTTCTGTAGAAAGTTGAGTGGGATAAATTTGCGGGGATACGCGCCAACTTTTTTTCTTAGTCGCTTCCCCAAAACCTTGGGAACGGCTGCGAGATTGCTTTGCCGCTGCTGGCATAGCTACCAAGGCGTTATCATCTTCAGGTTGAACAATTTTGGGCATCAAATATTCCCGAATCTTCAACCTCGCCATATAATCAGCATTACCCCCCAAGATAATGTCTGTACCTCGCCCTGCCATGTTGGTGGCGATGGTTACCCCTCCTTTGCGTCCTGCTTGGGCAATAATTTCTGATTCTCGTTCTACGTTCTCTGGTCTAGCGTTGAGGAGGTTATGGGGAATATTTTTTTCTTGTAATAAACGAGAGAGGACTTCCGATTTTTCTACGCTAGTTGTTCCGACCAAAACTGGTCTACCCAACTCGTGCATTTCTGCACATTCAGATGCTACAGAATCCCATTTAGCTGGTTCAGTCTTATAAACTACATCTGCTAAATCTTGCCTTTGGGTAGGCAAGTTGGTAGGCATGATCGTAACTTGAAGGTTATAAACCTTCTCGAATTCCGCTTCCTCTGTCTTGGCTGTTCCTGTCATCCCTGCTAATTTGGGATAAAGCAGGAAGAAGTTTTGATAGGTAATGGTGGCTAAGGTTTGGGTTTCATTTTGAATCTCTACTCCTTCCTTGGCTTCAATAGCTTGGTGTAAGCCATCACTCCAACGTCTACCGGATAAAACCCGACCAGTAAATTCATCAACGATCACCACTTCGTCATTACGGACAATATAGTTAACATCTGGGGTAAATAGTTCTTTTGCTTTAATCGCATTAAATATATAATGGGCCCAAGGGTTTTCGGGATCGTAGAGGTCGTTAACTCCCAAAAGCCTTTCTGCGCTAGCAAAACCCTCATCAGTCATCAAAACATTACGGGCTTTCTCATCAACTTCATAATCTCCTGCCCCTCTTCTTCTTCTTGCTTAACTAATTGGGCTGCTACTTGGGCTGCCCCCAAATACTTTTCTGTAGGGCGTTCCACTTGCCCAGAAATAATCAATGGTGTCCGTGCTTCATCAATTAAAATTGAATCCACCTCATCAATGATGCAATAGTTGAAAGGACACTGCACCACATCAACCATAGATGTGGCCATGTTATCTCGTAAATAATCAAAACCTAACTCGCTGTTAGTAGCGTAGGTAACGTCGCAAGCATAGTTCTTTTTGCGTTCAGTGGGACTCATTCCTGATTGGATTAAACCCACGCTCAAACCCAAGAAGCGGTGAACTTGCCCCATCCACTCCGCATCCCGACGGGCCAAATAATCGTTAACCGTAACGATATGTACTCCCTTACCAGTTAAACCGTTTAAATAAGCTGGTAGAGTCGCTACGAGGGTTTTTCCTTCCCCGGTTCTCATTTCGGCAATTTGACCTTTATGGAGGAAGATACCCCCCAATAACTGTACGTCATAGTGACGCATTCCTAAGACGCGTACCGCCGCTTCTCTAACTACAGCGAAGGCTTCTGGCAAGATATCATCAAGAATCTCTGCCCTTTCCTGGTCATTATTAGCTTCGCTTATTTTTTGTTGAAATTCTTTGGTTTTCCCCTTCAGTTCTTCATCAGAAAGAGCTTTAATATCTTCTTCAAAAATATTAATCTCAGTTACTAAAGGCTGATATTTTTTTAGTTTCCGGGCGTTGGGGTCACCTAGTAATTTTTTAAACATAGCATTTAATTGTTCTTGGCCATTATTTATATATAGTTAAGCATCGATCATTTTTGACCAGAGAACAATGACCAATGACTCTTTCCTATGCTATCATTTCCCCGTTTTTCAGGAATACGGCGATTACGACTTATCAAAGCAAAAGTATTATTGCTGTCGTTATCTATTTTTTACCATTCCTCAGTTAAACTCTGATAATCAAACTTAGCAATACCTGTATGACAGCTAGCACAGTTGTTAAGGCGTATCGGTTTAGGTAAGTTTACTTTAGGGTGGAGAGCTTGGAAATAGCGAGACTGAGATACCCGTTCTGGCTTATCCTCTCCTTCTTTGAGAGGGCGGGAATAGTCCCGAATATAAGACCACATAATGCGGATATCTAAAGAATTCATTTTGGGCAGTTTTTGGCCATAATGATCATTTGGTTGTAGTAAAATTTGTCGCCAACTTTCTGTGGGCAAAACTGCTGGGGGCAAAGGAATATGACAGCTAGCGCAGTTATTTAAGTAAAGTTTCTGGGCCATTTCATAGCGACTAGGAAGATTCTCTAGATCAAGGCTTTTTTGTCCTGGTTTAATGCTATTTATCTCTAAATCTGCTACAGAGGATTCAGAGGGAGAGGAGGATACAGGAAGACGAGGAGAATCTAAGGCAACAGCCATACCCCAACCCAAAACTATTCCCCATAATAAAAATAACAGCAAGAAAACTGTAACAACATTCCTAGTTTTTCTTTTTCTCCAAGGTCTTTTCATAAAAGCATCAACATTAAACATTGAACATTAAACATTGTTCGGCTTGCCGTTGTCGTAGACATCACTGATGATCCACTGGAATCGATCTCAACAATCTATCTACCACTGTTCGCCCTTGTCTCCCTCCAGCAGGAATGAGACGATGACAAAGTACGTGGGGGGCCATGAATTTAACGTCATCGGGGATCACATAGTCCCGTTCTGAGAGAAACGCTAAAGCTTGAGTCGCTTTTTGTAGGGCTACTGTTCCCCTTGGAGATACTCCTAAAGTAATTTCTTCATCCTCGCGGGAGGCTCTTACTAAGTTGAGGATATAGCGCTGTATGCTAGGTTTAACCTTCACTTTCTTCACTAACTGCTGCAAATTTTGGATTGCTTCTACAGATATACAAGGTTTTAGCTCATCAACAGTAATATTTTCCTGTTGCCTCTGCAACATCTGTAATTCCTCTGCTTCTGTAGGATAACCAAGGCTAAAAGAAAGGGCGAAACGATCCATTTGGGCTTCGGGTAAAGGGAAAGTTCCTTGATATTCAATGGGGTTTTGGGTGGCGATAACGAAGAAAGGTTGGGGAACTTTGCGAGGATAACCATCCACAGTTACCTGCTTCTCTTCCATTACCTCCAATAAAGCTGATTGGGTTCTGGGGGTGGCGCGGTTAATTTCATCAGCTAAAAGAATGTTAGCAAAAACTGGCCCTGACATAAATTCAAATTCTCGACTGCTGGGGTTCCAAATGTTAGTTCCGGTGATGTCACTAGGTAGGAGATCCGGAGTACATTGAACCCGCTGAAATTTGCCGTTGAGAGAACGGGCTAAAGATTTGGCCAAAAGAGTTTTACCAACCCCAGGAACATCTTCTAATAAAGCGTGTCCTTCGCAAAGCAGGGCGATTAAGACTAAGCGAATCGCCTGATCTTTACCAACAATGGTACGCCCTAAGTTGTCAGTTAATCTTTTAATTGTCCCTTTGGTGGTTTCATCGATCATTAGTTGTTTCGCAGTGCATTACCCAATTTTAAGTTCTATACTAACTTTTCTGTTGGAATCGCCAACTAAGTCTAAGATTATGGTCTACAATCTCTTTATTATTAACCATAGTCAAATCTTCGCTAAGGTTACATCCTCATACAAAGCATCAATGCTAGTGCGAAAACCGATACTTTCAAGATAAACTTCACTACCTGGAGAATAGAATTGCAAGACCCAAAGTCCTTCTTTGTTACGGCGAAAGCAATCTAAGCGTTGACGCTTTTGGCTGATTAAGACATATTCGCGCAAGCTTTCTAATTGTTGATAGTCAGAAAATTTATCACCCCGATCAAAACCTTCTGTTTTGGGAGATAAAACTTCGATAATTAAGCAAGGATGTTTTTTATAGTGAGAAAATTCTTGATCTGTTCGGTCACAAGTGACTAGAATGTCAGGATAATAAAAAGTATTTAGTGTTTCAATGTGGACTTTCATGTCTGCCATATAAGCACGACAGCCACTACCTCGCACATGATTTCTTAACAGTGAAGCAAGGTTAAGGCAAATGGTTACATGGGCATCACTTGCCCCAGCCATAGCATAAATCTGTCCATCAATATACTCATGTTTAATGAAACTATCTTCTTCTTTAGCTAGATATTCTTGTGGAGAAAGATGATTTTGGCTTTTACTAGCAATCATGGTTTTGACTAGACAGTAACTCTATGAGTATATCAACTGCGATCTCAGGAAAAACTCTTCCAGGATGCAGGAGGGGATTTTGAGATATAGCAGCCATATACCTGTACAATAAACTGCCCTCATATAAAGATTCAGATTGCTTTCGCCAAGCGCTTTTTAATTGTCCCTAAAACCTCTTCTAACTGCACATCCTCAGACTTTTTGGTTGCCCTTTCTACTAACTCTACCTTGCCTTCTTGTAAAGAACGTCCGGTTACAATACGATAGGGAATACCAATTAAATCTGCATCCTTAAACTTAACTCCGGCCCTTTCTTTGCGGTCATCAAGTAAGGTTTCTATTCCTGCTTGGTTTAATTCCTCATATAACTTTTGTGCTGCTGTCATTTGCTCTTCATTGTTAATATTGGGAACGGTAATAATGACTTGATAAGGTGCGATCGCAATGGGCCAAATAATACCATCTTTATCATAGGATTGCTCCACGGCAGCTTGAGCCAAACGAGAAACCCCCACCCCATAACAACCCATCCATAAAGGAAAGGATTTCCCTTCTTCATTGGTATAGGTTGCTCCCATAGCCTCAGAATATTTAGTTCCTAGTTGAAAGATATGCCCTACCTCAATACCCCTAGCGCTTTGCAGAATTTGTTCGGGGTTATGAATAGCGCGATCGCCTGCTGTTGCTTTCCGCAAGTCTACCACCGCTTCCGGTAGGGTAAATTCTTGCCCCCAGTTGGCTCCCACAACGTGATAACCTAGTTCATTCGCCCCCGTAACGAAGTTTTTGACCTCAACAACGGTTGAGTCTGCCAGCCGGAGAAACTGGCGAGCAACATCATCTACTTTTTTGATGTAATCATCCTTAAGATCCGGGGCAATGTAACCTAAAGGTAAGGGTTTGGCTGCCCATTTTCTTTGAGCATTTTCATCAGGTACATTAAGAGCAAGAATAGTATTCGCCTGGTAATTTCTGGCTAATTTGACCAATTCGTTTTGTAACTTCACCTCATTAACATCCTGATCTCCACGAATGTTAACCAAAACCAATACAGTCATGCCGTTGTCATAAACAGCTTCATATAAAACATTCTTAATCGCTACGGTAGGAGAGCATTTTAGGAAATCACACATGGTAGCAATAGTTGCTGTGTTCGGAGTTTCTCGCTTTTCGTAGTTAGTAAAAGGAGATGCTTCTCTTTCTGGGGGTAAAGAAGTCGCTTTCTCCACATTGGCAGCATAGCTACCATCTTCGGTGTAGAGGACTTCATCTTCCCCTGCTTCTGCCAACACCATAAATTCTTGAGAACCAGAACCACCAATAGCTCCAGAGTCTGCTTCAACGGCGCGAAAAGCCAAGCCAGAACGGGTAAGCATCTTGCGATAGGCCTGATCCATTGCTTGGTAAGTTTCTTTCAAACTCTCTTCATCGCCATGAAAAGAATAGCCATCTTTCATAATAAATTCCCGCCCCCGCATCAAACCAAAACGAGGTCGAATTTCATCACGAAATTTAGTTTGAATTTGATAAAGATGAAGGGGAAGCTGGCGGTAGGAACGGATGGTATCTTTGGCAATAGTGGTAATAACTTCCTCATGGGTAGGCCCCAGTGCCAATTGCCTTTCCTGCCTATCAGTAAGGGAAAACATAATCCCTTCTGCTTTAGTATAAGTATCCCAACGTCCTGACTCTTGCCACAATTCTGAAGGTTGTAGCTGGGGCAGCAAACATTCTTGGGCCCCGGTAGCGTTCATTTCTTCGCGAACAATTTGAGAGACTTTTTGTAACACCCGCCACATCAAGGGTAAGTAAGCATAAACTCCACTACCAATGCGCCGAATATAACCTGCACGGAGTAAAAGCTGATGGCTAGGAATTTCTGCTTCCCTTGGCGCTTCCCGCAGGGTGACAAACAGCATTTGAGACAGTCGCATTGCTTAGTTACCTTAATCTAGACCAGAGAACTATTATTTCATTTAGTCTATGGCATTGGGGAAGTTATACCAAATTTGTGTTTGAAGTATAAAGCTCTCAAACCCTGCTGCCTGTCCCCTACTCCCCACTCCCTCCCCCAACAGATTTGTTATACCCTCGTGGGGTAATCAGCCAGTTGGCATAATTTTGGGTACTGCAATTGCCAATTAAAACTGTGGTTAACATATCAATAGAATGTTCCAGCATCTTTCCTAAAGTAGTGATGATAATTTCTTCATCTTGACGGTAAGCAGAACGAACCAAAGCCACAGGAGTATTGGCATCGCGATATTTTAAAAAAGTCTTTTGGGCAATCTCGATTTGTTTAGTACGAGATTGAGAACGGGGATTGTAAATTGCTGTGACAAAATCAGCTTGTGCCGCTGCTACTAAACGCTTAGCAATTACTTCCCAAGGAGTGAGTAAATCGCTTAAACTAATGGCACAAAAATCGTGCATCAAAGGTGTACCTACCCTTGCTGCCGCAGCTTGTAGGGCGCTAATGCCAGGAAATACTGTTACCCCTGGAGTTTCACCATCCCAGCCTCCTGCTTCGAGTTCCTCCATCACCAATCCTGCCATACCATAAATCCCGGCATCCCCAGAAGATACTACCGCTACGGTTAAACCCCAATTCGCTAATTCAATGGCCCGTTGCGCCCGTTGCCTTTCTTGAGTGATGGGGAAACTTTCTTGAATTTGTCCTGGGCGGCGGAGGGGTTTAATTAAATTAAGGTACAAAGAATAACCGATAATTGCATCCGCTTCCGTCACCGCAGTTTGGGCTGTGGGAGTCATTTGCCCTAAATCTCCTGGCCCCATACCTACCAGAAATAATTTTCCTTGACCCCCAGTATATTCCCATTGAGACTGTGCAACCGCTACGGTTACAGCCCCCGCTTCCCCTTCTAGGCGAAAGATTTGTTTAGGAACAAGCAGAGAAGGGTTTTGAGTAGCCAAAATAGCTGCGGCTTCAGCCACACTAGGGGTTCCCACTTCTTGATTAACTACTGGGGAGGGTGTGGGTACTGTCACTTTCTCCAAAGCATCAGCCTGAAAGGTTTGTAAGGGAAAACTCCGTTCCTTACATAAACTTAAAATGCCTAATTCATCAGCTTTAAGATCAATGGTTGCAATACCTGCAATCGCCTCTGTTGCCAGATGATAGCGTTGGAAAACTTCCTCTAAGGCAGTTTCCATTACTAATTGAGAAGTACCCCGTTCGCAACCCATACCAACCCAAAGAACACGAGGATGCCATTGCACTTTGGGAATATCTGTTTCCGGTGAAAATCTGCGTTTAGTGAAACTAATCCAGATTCTACCTTGAGGTTGCACCTGATTCTTACCCAGTTCAGGAAAACCAAATTGAAAAGAATGCTTGGGGGGTAAATGTTTTTGCCACAGGGTGGAACCCACTTCTTGAATAACTTCTACTACCTCTGTACGGGCTACAGCCGCACTAACTCCTGTCCAATCTCCTTCTCCTTTGCGCCAACCAAAAGGAAGCCCCATGACATCAATTCCTGGCAAATCCAAGCTTGCTGCGGCCCCCGTTAAAATAGGTGTTGCCCCCAACTGCTTAGCAATTAAGCGAGTTAAAACATCTGCCCCTCCTTGATGCCCACTACACAAACTAATGACAAAACGTCCTTCTTGATCTAGTACTACCACCCCAGGATCACTAGATTTATCTTTTAAAAGAGGAGCAATTAACCTTACCGCTGCCCCAGTAGCTAAGCAAAAAACTAAGCCCTGGTGATTCTCCCACAGGGAGGCTAAACAAGCTTGTAAAGAGCCTTGGTATACCTGGACATTATCTAAATCACGAAGAGATATAGGAACCCAAATTTTTATTCCTAAAGGTTGTAATTTGGTAACGGCATTAGGAGTTGTTGCGATCGCCGCTAAGGGCTGGAAGGAAGAGAGAAGCATTAGCAATCAATGATCAGTTATCAATGATCAATGATCAGTGATCATTGATGCCTACGGCAACGGCAAGCCTTAGATTATTTTAGTTTTTTAGCCGCTGACAAAATTTTGACACTTCCGATATGTAGCTAGTTTGTTGGGGATAGGTTACTTTTGGTCTGGCGATGGTGATTAAGGGTATGCCTAATTCTTGAGACAGGGAACGTTTAAGGGCTTCTCCTCCTGCTTTGCCTGAAGCTTTGGTTACTACTAAAGAAATTTCCCATTGCTGCCACAAAGCTTTTTCTAATTCTCTACTTAAAGGAGGGCGAATAGCGATGAGGCGGTGGTTGGTAAATCCGGCTTTTAAAGCAACTTGTAGTGATTCTAGGCTGGGTAAAATTCGGGCGAAAAGAGTGGCTTGGTTTTGCCAGGGTTGAAATAAAGGCAAGGCTTGATAACCAACGGTTAAAAGTACTCGCTGCCCGGTAAGATAATTTCCTTGGAGAAGGGTAGCAAAATTAGCTAACCGATTCTCTCCTTCATTTTCAATTAAACTTGGGCGTTCGTAGCGTAAATAAGGTAGATTTTGTTGAGAAGCTACGGCGATCGCCCTTTGGGAAATTTCCGTAGCGTAGGGATGGGAAGCATCAACGATGCCTTTAATACTCCGTTCCCTCAAAAAAGCCTTAATCTCTTGCTGATTAAGTTTACCCACCACTACCTCAAAATAAGGTAGCTGAGGATAAAGGGAACGGGCAGATTCTGTTGTCACCGTAATGAGACAAGCTATATTCTTCCCAACCAGCGATCGCGCCACTTCCGCACTCTCACTAGTACCCCCAATCAGCCAAATATATTGATTAGACCTATTTAATAAGCTATTTGGCATAGTCGTTTAGTTTGGGGTTTCAATTAAACAAACCCTTCCTCATAAACAGTTTTAGCTATCCCCTCGGTTTGCCATCTTAGTAAAGCGATATATATTAAAGTAAGGAAAACCAACCTGAGATTTCAAAGCGTATAAAGAACTCATCTCTTCTTCAGCATCTCTTTTTCGTCCCCAATAAAATTCACGATTAAGCACTAAAAAGACGGTCTTAGCATTTTGGCTTAAGCTATTAACTTGTTGAGCAAGGTTTTTCCCTTTTATATTTTCTAACTCGGATTTAGTTCCATCTAAAGTTAATGTATCACCATAGTATCTCAATAGCCTTAAGTGTCCCCACAATAGTATAGATTGCACTGAATCACCTTTGTTTTCTTGGATATATTGTGCCGCAGCACGATAGTCATCTCTGGCATAGTTTTGATTAAAATAATATTGAAAATTGCTGTAGACATTTAAAATCAACAAAAGTATAACAGCAAATTTTCCTAGCTGAGAAAATCTTGAAGTCTTAGTACTTTTTGAATTCTGTCTGTCAATAAAAGCTGAAGGTAAAATAATAGCTAGGGGCAGACAGGCATAAAAAGCATGACGTGGGACAAAGTTTATTTTCGTGGCGATAGCAAAGAATAAGCTCAGGAAAAACAACAGAACTAAAAGTAAACTAAAAAACCTGTTTAATTTCTTATATTTAAGAGAATCACGACTAATAAATAAAACTCGAAATAAAGCAACTAGAATTATCGAAATAACAATAGATAATATGAGCAAATGAGGCCAGTAATTAAGTACAACCTGTACCCTATCTTGGCCACGTAACTGCTCCATCGGTGGTCCATAACTTGTTCCCACTAGTAAGCCATAAATAACGAAAAGAGCGTTTTGAATAATAGGAAAACCTTGCCGACTAACTGGAATGCTGGTTGGATTAGTTGCATCAGGTAGAGTAAAATAATAGATAAATACTGGTACACAGAAAAGCACGGCAGGAATCCACCAGGTTAGCCATTGTTTGAGATTTCTGTAAGTTATAAGGTAAGAAATAGCTAAAGACGTAGAAAAGATTACCATTAGAATATTACCGAAAAGTCCTATGGCGGTAAAAATCCAAAAACCGAACTTAAAATATTTTGTCTTCTTGCTTTCTTCTGTATATAAAGCTTCTGTAAAAAAAAATAGTTGCAGGGAGGTCAAGAAAATAAGCAGCGAATAATTTCTCACTTCTTGGCTATGATAAACGCAGAAAGAGCTTAATGCTAATATCAAAGATGACCAAATAGCCTGTTTTTTGCCGTAAATACGTAACACGGTAAAAAAGAGCGCAATTACCGAGAAAATCCCCAAAAAAACAGAAAGTGAGCGAAGGGCAAACTCAGTATCACCAAAAACCTCACGCCAACAAAACAGCACTATAGGGTACAAAGGACAAAATCTGTTACTATCTCCCGCTTCTCCACCTAGTTCCCTAACCTTGGAAATACTTTCTAAAAGTGATGAAGCATCAGAGTAAGATAAACTCCATCCTTCATCAAACCAAAGACTCTGATGCGTAAGCATAAAGAAGCGTAGAACAATGCTTACGATCATTATTAAACTAATAGAAAAATAGTATTTGAAGGATTTTTGATTGATAATTTCATTCATAGCCTATAGACCCAAGTTTGACAAAAACACTAGGAGTCAAGGCTGCTATTTTTATTCTTCTTATCTATCTATCTACATTATTTACTTTGGACATTGATGGTTCGGCAAAGAGAAGTAGAAATTAATGAGTATTCAGCTAAATATTTCTCTATTTCTCTATTTCTCTATTTCTCTATTGCCTGTTTCTCCCCACCTGCCTTAACCAAAAATGAAACAGCCTTACCTATGCTTTTAGGATGGCATTCCCTAAATAGGAAATGTACTAGGTTCCCAGTTCAGGAACATCCTAATAGTTCCCGATTTCTCGGCTGTTGTTGTATACCTTACGATACAGTTTCATAGACTGTTTTCTCCCTACTCGCTAACCTAGCTTCAATAGGGAGTCTAAATGTCTCACAAATCCCTAACTTTATCTACCTTTGAGGGCTTTTTGGAAATTGTGGCGATAAGATTTATTAACAATTAGCAAAGCGGGCCAAAAGGCTGCTAAGAGAAAGCGATTAGCAAAGGTAGGGACAAAATTAGTTCTTTTAAATCCTTGCCAAAACTTAATAGCTCCCCAAATATACATGATCAGCAGAACTATACCTAAAAATTTAACCATTTATCTAACTCCCTATTGGTTCTTTCTCGTCTTCTTCTCTAATTTTAACCAATTGAGAAATGAGACTTGGAAAATCAGTAAAAGCTGAGTAGTACTATGCTCCTTATTCGAGATAATTCAATCTTGCCACAGGTTCCCAAGCTAGTACATCCTGGAGTAAAGCTTGATACCCTTGTACATTGGGATGAAGCCCATCTGCACTGAGATGAGGCGTAAGCCAATCTTTTCCTCGTTTTAACCAAAGATCAAAAATATCTAAGTAAGGTATTTTCCTCTCTTCACAAGCTTTGCGAGTCATTTCTTTGTAAAGATATTGATTCTGGTGACTATAGTATAGGCAGTCGAGAAAAGGCATTCTCTGCTCATTTACTGGAACCATACCCACAAATAGTACAGGACATAGCCCCTTAGCACTGTCTAATAATTGCGCGAGTTGGTATTGAAAAACTTCTTCTTCAGTAAAATGTTTGCCTTTGCTATGACCTAAGCGGGGAGAATCATTAACTCCTACTGATAACATAATTAAATCTGGCAAGCTGTTACGCAATTCCCCACGGGTACGAAACTCTTGTTCTAGGCGTTGGGAAACTTGAATGACTCCATCCCCCCTAATACCAAGATTATAGAGAACATGACCCGGACTTTCCGAAGACATCCACTGGCGGCGCAATCTTTCTACCCAGCCACCACCGACGGGATCACCGAATCCATAAATTAAACTGTCTCCCAGGGCGATAAGTTTCAAAGGCTGGCTTTGGCTTTGAGGAGTTGGTGCAAAATTAGGGGGGAATAATGTTTGCATAAAGTTAAGTTTATTGACCTCTCCTATATTTTTACAAATCTACATAATTTCCAGAGTGTACACAAGTAAGGTATGGGTTAGCAATCATACTTCTGAGGGAATAGGGGTAATTCAGTAAAGAAATCAAAAAGTTCCTTGATAATTCATGTTAAGAAAAGTAGCTAAATCTAAACCTTGATTGCAAGATTGTCTCTACGTTCTAGCAGCATCTAAAGCAAATGGTATCGTAAGTAACATCTCTTCTTGAAAAATGACTTTCCCTGTAATTAAACTCGTTGAGTAAAGCCCCTATGTATAAAAAAAAGGTTGATAAGAATTTCTGGACTTCTATGGCTATAGCTACAGTAGGAGCAGGTATAGTTACGTCTTTTGCGGTTAGCCAAGGACAGCATCCTCTATTGGCTTTAGCTTTGACTATTATTGCTGCGTCTTGCGCTGTCATCTGCGATCGCTTAGGAATTATTTAAACAAAAAGTAAATGATTTTCGCTTTCCCGTAGTTGAAGTTGGTTTTTCTGGCAGATTTTGACTACGGTTCCTTTTTGCTTATTTTGAAAACCTATGTAGGTTTTCAAAAACTTAATGGAGTTTGAGTTTGTAGGATTGCTATATACTAGCGGGAAAATTAGCAAAAATAGCAAATTATGGAAGCTTTTGCATATCTTCAGTTAGAGTTGGCACAGGAGGAGACTTCCGAATTGCCGCCAGATTACAATTTACCTGATTTACAAGGTTTAGCCGGAAATGCTCAACTTTATTTAGTTTCTCTAATTAGTGTACTTTTGATTTTGAGTACTACAGGAGAAACCTTAGCTCAGTCTAATAATATTCTTCAAGAAGGTAGTGTTGGTGATGAAGTTGAGCAAGTTGAATTTCAATTAAAACAACTTGGCTATTTTAAGGAAACTCCAAATCAATTCTTCACTATTTCTACAGTTACTGCTGTGGAAAGATTTCAAATCAATTATAGCCTGGGAGTAGATGGAAAAGTTGGACCTGAAACCAGGGGAGAATTGAATCGGTTAACAAATATCCCACCTTCATCCTCACCAGATAGAATTAACCGTTTTAATACTGGAGATACTGGAGGTGTTTTTCAAGTTACCTCACCAATCTTGAGTCCAAATCAAGGTAATAGGGCTGAGGTAAGATTACTACAGCAAGAACTTGCTCGTAGAGAATATTATTTGGGTAACATAGATGGAATTTATGGCCCACAAACAAAATTCGCAGTAGAGCGATTTCAAAGGGAGAATAGGTTAAGACTAGTTGATGGTATAGCTGGACAAGAAACCTTAGAAAGATTAGGTTTACGGACAGCCTTAACCATTCAAAACCAACCCTATGTAGTTGTAGTACCAGGAATAGATGAGTTGGCTGTAGATAGTGCTTTAGGAAGCTCTGAGGCTATTTTAGCCCGGTCAAGAAGAGGCAGCTATATTAATGCGGGAAGCTTCACGAGTAGGAATGAAGCAGAAAGCCGTGCCTACCTTCTAAAAGCGAAAGGATTTGATGCCAGGGTGGTGTATAAACCCTAACCACAAATCCTTTTCTTTTTGTTTAATAAGCTTAATTTAGAACATCCAGGTAATCTCTAATCCTTTCCCGACGCTTAGGTTGACGCAACTTTTGCAGTGCTTTTGATTCAATTTGTCTGACTCGTTCACGAGATAAATCAAGGGCGCGGCCAATTTCTGCTAAAGAGTAGGGGTTGCCGTCTCCTAAACCGAAACGCATCCGAATTACATCTCTTTCACGGGAAGTCAAATCTGCTAACAGATTATGCAAGTCCCTTTGCAAAGCTTCTCGCATCAATGATTCTTCAGGAGAAATATATTCTGTTTCTAGTAAATCTCCTAATTCTGTGTCCTTTTCCTTACCAACTTTAACTTCTAAAGATACTGAACGAGGAACCCGCAGCAATACTTCCCGAATTTGCGGTACGGTCATTTTTAACTCTTTGGCAACATCATCCATGGTTGGGGTTCTACCCTTTTCCTGGGAGATTTTGCGCTGAGCTTTTTTAATTTTGTTCAGTTTCTCAGTTATGTGAACTGGTAGGCGAATAGTACGGCTTTGAGTTGCGATCGCCCTAGTAATACCTTGGCGAATCCACCAATAGGCATAGGTACTGAAGCGATAACCTTTGGTAGGATCAAATTTCTCGACTGCCCTTTCGATGCCTAAAGTACCTTCTTGAATCAAATCTAGTAATTCTAAACCACGATTTTGATACTTTTTTGCTACAGATACAACCAAGCGCAAATTCGCTTTAATCATATGTTCTTTAGCTTTGACACCTGCTTTTTGTAAGCTATCTAATTCTTTAGGTGTAAGTTCGGCAACTTCTGCCCAACGCTGTTTTCCAGCTACTAAGGCTTCCTTCATTTTGGGAACTTCCATTTCCGCAGCAGTAGCCCATTTTTCCCAGGAGGGGCGATGTCCTAATTTAGATACTAATCGGTCATGAATTTCAATTAATTTTAAGTAGCGCTCAACTACTTCATCACCCTGTTCAGCAATTTCTGCGCGCAATTCCAACAAAGACATATGACGTTGAATTTTTTGGGCTTCAGAAACTTCTTGATCTCTCCTTAATAGGGGGACTCGACCAATTTCTTGGAGATAAAGTCTCACTAAATCTGTGGTAGTACGACTAGCTGATTTTGACGAGCTTTTGTCTTTATCTAATTCTATTTCAACCAAACCTTCTTCTGGTTGTCCAACTGAATTGCTCGTATCACTTATACCAAAACCATCAATAGGTAGAGTATTGGTGTTTGATGTATCGAGATAAAAAGAAGTAGCTGGCATAACGATTTCTCTATTACGAACGGCAACAGCAGGGTTGAACTTTCAAGTTACTGCCTAGTGCTATATTTCCCAATTTGGGTAACTAATCAACATAAGGATTTTAAATCAGACAACACACTTATGTTGCTATCTATCCTTACCTATTAGTTTAAGCATTTACAGGAATAAGCTGTGTGACTTCAATCAAATGCGGTGTTAATCTACGTCACCAAAAAAGATGATTTGGGATCTATTTTTTGTTTTGAAGGGCTGTTAAGGCTGATATTGCTTGGGTTGAGACTTTTTAGTAAAGATGTCTAAAGTTTATCTTTTAAAGAATAGCTAGGTACAGATACAGGTTATGAAAATAGCTTATAAAAAATTAACTCAGAAAATGCACTTATAATCTCAGTAACTACTAATGTTTTAAAATTAATTTTTGGATTTAGCTAGTAGTTAATACGAATTAGGAAGAGAGTCAAAAATCAGCCATTATAATTCTAACCATAAAAATCTTTTTTCAGATGAAAATTATTAATAACTTAATAATTAAAAACAACTAAATTAAGTTTAGGTTAAAATTTAGGGCGAGGATACTTTTGTATTAGTTCTTTCACTTGTTCAGCGTGATAGGAACTACGAGTGAGGGGGCTAGAAACAACTTGGAGGAAACCGATCGAATTGCCGAATTCTTGCCAAGCCGCAAATTGAGTTGGGGTAACAAAATCTTGCACTCCTAGGTGTTTTTGGGAAGGTTGTAGATATTGTCCAATGGTTAAAATGTCGCAATCTACCCGCCGTAAATCGGTAATTACTTCTCTAACTTCAGCATCTTCTTCTCCTAGCCCTACCATAATTCCTGACTTGCTATAAACCCAAGGGGCAATTTGGCGAGTGCGTTGTAAAAGTTCTAGGGAGCGTTGATAATTTCCTTGGGGACGTACTCTTTTATATAAGCGCTTAATTGTCTCTGTATTGTGATTGAGTACATCCGGTTGGGCTTGTAAGATTGTTTCTAATGCATCCCAGTTGCCACACAGATCGGGGATCAGTACTTCGATGGTGGTTTGGGGGGAAGCTTTGCGTACTTCTTCTATACAGCGCACAAATTGACTTGCCCCGCCGTCAGGTAAGTCATCTCGGTTAACAGAAGTGATGACGACATGATTTAACTGTAAGCGTTTGACTGCTTCTGCTAAACGCCAAGGTTCAGTAGGATCTAAAGATTGGGGCTTTTTCTCAAAATCTATATCACAATAGGGGCAAGCGCGGGTACAAGCTGGCCCCATAATCAGGAAAGTAGCTGTACCAACGCTGAAGCATTCGCCAATGTTAGGACAGGAGGCTTCTTCGCAAACTGTATTTAAAGACAAATCACGCAGAATTTCTTTGACGCTACCAACGCGCTGCCATTGAGGTGCTTTTACCCGTAACCAATCTGGTTTGACTACCACAGCTTTTCAATTATTAGTTATCAATGATTAATGATCAGTTTATCAATAATTTAGGGGATGATGAGATGAGGAATAAATTAGCGATTAGCGATTTCCCTCAAATCGTTACGTGTTATAATTATCGACTTGTAGCGGGATGTGGCGCAGCTTGGTAGCGCACTTCGTTCGGGACGAAGGGGCCGCTGGTTCGAATCCAGTCATCCCGATTTTTGATACACTCGACTAAATTTGTTGCCTCAGTTCTTTAGTCAGCAAGAGAACATAAAGGATTTAAGATTACTTGCAGATATTGAAATAGGTAAATTGATGAAACTATTTTCCTTCCAGACTATTAATTGGCAACACTGGTTCACTATTGCGATCGCCTCAATTTTAGGGATGGTGCTTAGTTCTTGTAACTTGAGTGCTTTGGAAAAAGAAGTTGCTCAGGTTCCAGAAATGGTAACAGGAATGTTGAGTGATCCCAGTACTTTTAATTATGCCCTAAATCAAGAATTTCCTAACATCTTTTTGCGTACTTATGAAGGGTTGGTTGGAGAAAATAGTCAAACAGCAGAAATTGAGCCTGCTTTAGCAGAAAGTTGGGAGATTTCTGAGGATGGTTTGGAATTTGTCTTTACTCTGCGGGAAGGGTTGAAATGGTCTGATGGCGAACCATTAGATGCTGATGATGTTGTCTTTACCTATAATGATGTTTATCTTAATGAAGAAATTCCTACTGACGCTAGAGATGCTTTAAGAATTGGCGAAAGTAGGGCTTTTCCTAAAGTGGAAAAGCTTGATGATTTAAAAGTAAAATTTACTCTGCCAGAATCCTTTGCTCCCTTTCTAGGAACGGCTGAGTTATATATATTACCAGAACACGCTTTAAGGGAAGCAGTGGAGACAAAAAACCAGGACGGTAAACCGAAGTTTTTAAGTACTTGGGGAGTTGATACACCACCCAAAGAAGTAATTGTTAATGGCCCTTATCAATTAGCAAGATATCAAACTAATCAAAGGGTTATTTTTAGGCGTAATCCTTACTATTGGCGCAAAGATGAACAAGGCAGTCAACTACCGTATATTGAGAGAATGGTCTGGGAAATTGTTGAGAATACCGATACTTCTTTATTACAATTTCGTTCTGGTAGTTTAGATGCCGTAGGAGTTACGCCAGAATTTTTCTCTTTACTAAAACGGGAGGAAGATAAAGGTGATTTTAGGATTTATAATGCTGGACCAGCTTACGGACAAACTTTCTTTTCTTTCAATCTTAATAAAGGTAAACGAGACGGTAAGCCTTTAGTAGATCCGGTTAAATCTCGTTGGTTTAATACTGTAGAATTTCGCCGTGCCGTTGCCCATGCGATAGATCGCGAAGGAATGGTTAATAATATTTTTCGTGGCATTGGTGAACCACAAAATTCTCCTCTTTCTATTCAGTCTCCTTTTTATCTTTCCCCAAAAGAAGGTCTACCGGTTTATGATTACGATTTAGATAAATCTAGACAGTTGTTAAAAGAGGCGGGCTTTGAATATAAAGGTGATGAACTTTTTGATAGTGAAGGCAATCGTATTCGTTTTAGGTTAATCACTAATGCAGGTAATAAAATTCGAGAATCTATGGCAGCACAAATCAAACAAGATTTGAGTAAGATTGGTATTCAAGTAGACTTTTCCCCCATTGCTTTTAATACTTTAGTAGAAAAACTTTCTAATTCGTTGGAATGGGAATGTTATTTGCTTGGTTTCACTGGGGGCAACGAACCCAATAGCGGCAGCAATCTTTGGAATGTTGAAGGAGGATTACATACTTTTAATCAAAAACCTTTACCAGGACAAGCAGAGATTGAAGGTAGAGAAGTATATAATTGGGAACAACAAATTAGCGATCTTTATATTCAAGGGGCAAGGGAAATAGATATAGAAAAGCGTAAAGAAATTTACGGTCAAACACAAATTTTAACTCAAGAATATTTACCAATGATTCATTTAGTTAATCCCCTGGCGTTGGGGGCAGTACGCAATCATATTGAGGGTGTAGAGTATGTAGCTTTACCGGATAAGTTTTGGAATAGCTATGAAATAAAAGATACTTCTTTTCAAAAAGAATTGACTGAGTAATTGCTAGTTGCTATTAGAATATGTATCAATCTGACAATTTAAAATATCTCCTTGAAGCAGTAGCAACAGGACAACTGTCTCCAGAAATTGCTCTTAATAAACTTAAACATTTAGCTTTTGAACCAGTTGATGATTTTGCTAAAATTGATAATCATCGTCAGCTTAGGACAGGATTTCCGGAGGTTATTTGGGGTTTAGGGAAAACTCCTAGTCAAATTGCCAAAATTATGGCAACAATGGCACAAACAAATCCTGTAGTGATGGCAACTCGTATTGAAGTTAATGTATACGAAGAAATTGAAAAGCAAGTTGCCGGAGTAAAATATTATCCTTTAGCACGGATTTGTAGTTTAGGAAGCCCAGATGCTTCTGTTCAAAAGCCTGGAGTTGTGACTATTCTGACAGCAGGGACAGCAGATTTACCCGTAGCTGAAGAAGCAGCCCTTACTGCTGAATTTTCTGGCTTTGAGGTAAAGCGGTTGTGGGATGTGGGAGTGGCAGGAATTCAACGCTTACTCAGCCATCGTCAAATGATTGAGGATGCTGATGTGTTGATTGTAGTGGCAGGAATGGAAGGTGCATTACCCAGTGTCGTCGCTGGTATGGTAGATTGCCCCGTAGTGGCTGTTCCCACCAGCGTCGGTTATGGCACGAGTTTTGGTGGTGTTGCACCTTTGTTAACTATGCTTAATTCCTGTGCCACTGGTATTGGTGTGGTTAATATTGATAATGGTTTTGGGGCTGCTATTTTGGCAGGACAGATTTTGCGTACAGCAGCAAGGGTTAAGTAATAGGTAATAAATTTAATTTACTTGTGGAGATAATAGTATATTCTTGTAGCATTTTAGATAACAACTAGCAACTAGCAATTTTTAATTTAATCCTGCTTCTAAACCTATTTCTAATTCGTATTCACTGGCAGCAACACCATTGACGAGATCAACTTCTATAAAGTAAGTTCCATCTTTAGGAACTGTTCCTTGCCACAAACGAGTATTAGTTGCCCTAGAATTTATAGGTTGTTGGTTAATTCCGAATAGAGAAACTGTCACTTCTCCACGAATAATAGCAAAATTTAAACGCTGCCCTTCTGATAAAAAAACTTTATAAGAAACTCCCGTATCTTTTTCTAAACTACCTGATTGGGTCACACTTTCACTCTCTTGTAAAGAGAGACTTTCTTTTCTCATCGGTTTAGAAGTAATAGAGAAATTGGGATTATTGGGATTACCAGCAGCCCCTTGTTGAGGCGGAGGTAAACGCCCTGGCGGCGGTGGAGGTAAGTTTCCTGGAGGTGGAGAGGGTGCTGTTTGCCCTGTGGTTACAGGTTGTTGAGAAATAACTCCTTGAGGAGAAGAAACTAAAGATTTAATCATCGCTGCAAAGGCAATAATAATAACACCAAGAATGCTAGTTCCAATAATTAAAATAGTTAGGGGACTATTACGACTTGAACGCTTTTTTTGAGGATAAGGATTGTTTCTTTGGTGAGTTCTTACGGTTCCTTTTGCTAAGGAAGTTACCTTACTTCCAGAAGAAGAATTACTGAGTTCTGTAGTATTTTTTCCTGTAGAAATTAAGGTTTCAGCTTGATGAGGAGAAGCTGTATCTGTAACTAAATCAGCTATGGAACGCAATGCTTGGGCAGCCTCTGTAGCTGATTGGTAACGACTATTAGGACGGGGACTCATCATCCGGTTTAAAATCCCTCCCAGATGAAAACTCAGGGTTGGTATCCACTGTTGCCAACGCCAAGTCATGGTATGCTGGTCGAATAATTCCTGGGGTTCTCTCCCGGTTAAAAGAACTACTCCGGTGACCGCTAAAGCATAAATGTCACTATTAGGAAAAACATTGCCTGTTTGTAGCTGTTCGTTAGGAGAGTAGCCGACTTTACCCACTGTAGTTGCTTGAATGGCAGTTTCTTCTTCTAACTGAGCTACTTTTTCTTTCACTACCCCAAAATCGATTAATACAGGTAGGTCGTCTTTTGCTCTATGAATAATATTATCAGGGGAAATATCGCGGTGAATAAGCCCTTGGTTATGAATATGTTCTAAAACTGGTAACATTGCTTGGAAGAACTTAACTATTTCTGTTTGCGTAAATGTTTCTCCTTGAATTTGACGTTCTTCTAGTAACTGACTATAGGTTTTTCCTTCTACATAATCCTGTACTAAAAACAACCGCCCTCCAGCCACAAAAGCGGCTCTAAATTTAGGGATTTGTGGATGATCTATTTTATAAAGGACCTGTGCCTCCCTTTGAAAAAGTTCTTTAGATTTTTTCAAGATAGAAGCATCTTTTCTATTGCCGGGATAATATTCTTTTAAGACACAAACTTCGTTAAAACGAGTCAAGTCTTCCACTAAATAAGTCCTACCAAAACCACCTTTACCAATGGCTTCTTTGATTTTGTACTGTTGTCTCAAGACTGTTTGTGGTGGTATGGGAGGTTGCATAGCTAAGTAATAAGTAAGCTGTTATGCTTTTAAATTGGTTTGCAAGGGGAGGGAAGCCGTAAAGACATCTGTCGCCTCCAGGAAAACAGGATAATCGCTATTAATTATCATAATTCCCAGTTTCGAGTTCTTTTCTTGCAATTCTCAACAGTTTTTGTGTTATGGTAGCAAGCTGACTAAAAAAGCTGACACTTTACAGATCGTTTAAAATTATTAAATCTCTCGTTAATAAAATAAAAGATAGCAGCAATATTTCTGAGTCATTATTAGTTGAAGAAATTAATGAAAACTAATTGGTATCAAAAAATTGTCACTTTACTATTAATACTACTACTAAGCGCCTGTGCTGGCCCTACTCCTCCTTTAACCTTAGCACCAGGTAAAAACTTAGTGAAACAAGCTGTAGAATTACAAGTAAGTTTGGCTCAAAAACGTCTCAGTGAAAAGCTTAACGCCTCTTCTGCTGCCTGGGAAATTAGCAAAATTAAAATTAAAGACTTAAAACCTCTTTACGTTAACAACCTAGCCACTTACCATCTTAAAGGAACCTACAATTTGAAAATAAAGTTGGATGATAAAAAAGTTGAGCAAGATAAAGATGATTTTGATCTTTACTTACAACTGCAAAGAGAAGGAAAAACTTGGCGCTTATTGAAACGAGGATTAGAAAAGGGAGAAACAGGAGAAAGTAAACCAATTTGGAAAACTTATTTAGTACGTTAACTTAGTCATTAAACTTATCATGGAAAAATATCAGGCCAGCATTTACATCACCCTTAGACCTTCAGTACTAGATCCGGCCGGTACGGCAGTACAATCTGGTATAGAACAGTTGGGTTATCAAGGAGTAGAAAAAGTTAGAATTGGTAAATTTGTTGAGTTGACTATAACTGCTGCTAATAAACAACAAGCAGAAGAACAATTAGCACAAATTTGCGATCGCCTCTTAGCAAATACAGTGATCGAAAATTATCGTTTTGAGTTGAAAGAATTAGTTGTTAGCGGTTAGTAATTATGAAATTTGGTATTATTGTCTTTCCTGGTTCAAACTGCGATCGCGACGTAAAAACCGTAACCAAAGGTTTGTTAAAAAAGCCAACCCGCATGGTTTGGCATCAAGAAACAGATATTAGTGAATTAGATGTAATCATTATTCCTGGCGGTTTTAGCTATGGAGATTATTTGCGCTGTGGTGCGATCGCTCGTTTTTCTCCTGTCATGAAAAGCGTACTCAATCATGCTCAACAGGGAAAATATATTTTAGGAATTTGTAACGGTTTCCAAATCTTAACGGAAGTAGGACTCTTGCCAGGGGCTTTAATTCGTAACCGAGACTTACACTTTATCTGCGATCGCCTTCCCCTTAAAGTAGAAAGAACAGACTTAACTTGGACTCAAGCTTACTCTTCCGGTCAAATAATCAACTTACCCATTGCCCATGGCGAAGGTCGTTACTACGCTGATGCTGATACCCTCAAAGCTATAGAAGATAGAGGTCAAGTAATCTTTCGTTATTGTAATCGTGATGGGGAAATTAACCAAACAAGTAATCCCAATGGTTCGGTCAATAATATTGCTGGAATCAGCAACGAACAAGGTAACATTTTAGGTATGATGCCCCATCCAGAAAGAGCCTCCGATCCTCTCCTTGGTTCTACAGAAGGAAGAAGTTTATTTACCAGCTTGCTAGAAGTTTGTGTCTAGCCCTGACGGTAGTTAATCTGAATGATCAAAGAAAATTTTCTTTGTTGTCAATAGCTAGTGTGCCAGTTCAAGACATTATTTTTCTGCGAGCGTTGTTTTTTCCTCTTTCGTTATATTGGTGGCACACTAACTTAGGGATTTCGCGACTAAACCTTTGCTAAGTATTAACATCCAAGTACAATTAACTATATTCCTGGATTATTTCCGGAATTCATCTACTTTTTGTTGTAATCAAATTTTCTCTCACAGAAGAGTTTATTCTCAGCCTGCTTTAGATCACAGGAAGGAAAACTTCTCTTCAGTAGTTTAAAATCAGACAAATATGCAATCTTTTCTACCTCAAGGCACTATTCTTCTACTTATTTTCGGCGGTGCAGTAGTAATGTTTTTCTCCACTCTCAAGGTGAAGAATATTCTCCGTTTATCTAGTTCCGGTGGTCAAAAGCGGAGTTGGCAAGTCTTATATTGTTTGACAATTTTCTTTCTCTGTGGCTATTCTCTAGCTTTTTATTTGGTTTGGGTAGGTAACAACAACTTATTACCTTTTTTAACAGGAATAGTTTTTCTTTCCACTGCTTGGTTCATTTTCTTTAGCATCAGCATTTACCACCAAACCTTGAGTCAAATCCTCAGCATCAAAGACGAACACAAAATAGCCCAAGAAAAAGCAGAAATTAGTTTGCATCAGGTACAGCGATCACAAATGCAATCTGTTCACAAAGAAAAAATGTCTAGCTTAGGTCAACTAGTGGCAGGAGTAGCACACGAAATCAATAATCCTGTGAACTTTATTTATGGCAACCTTTCCTATGCCAGCGAATATATTGAAGACCTTTTTAGATTATTAACTGTATATTCTCGCTATTATCCTAAACCTCCTCCTGAAGTTGCAGAAGTGGCCGAAGAAATTGATCTAGAATTCCTTAAATTAGACTTGCCTAGACTTTTAGGTTCAATGCAAATTGGTGCAGAACGAATCAGAGAAATTGTTAGTTCTCTACGTAACTTTTCTCGTCTGGATCAAGCAGAGTGTAAATTTGCCTCTTTACACGAAGGTATAGATAACACCCTGTTGCTTTTACGTAGTCGCTTCAAAATAAAACCGGGTTTGCCTTCTGTTGAACTTGCCAAAGATTATAGTAATCTTCCCTTGATTAAATGCTTTCCCGGAGAGATTAATCAGGTATTTATGAATCTTATCAGCAATGCCATAGATACCCTCGAAGAACGTAACAATCAGCTACCCCCAGAAGAATTAGA
Organism: uncultured cyanobacterium; assembly: GCA_963793425.1. Taxonomy (GTDB): domain Bacteria; phylum Cyanobacteriota; class Cyanobacteriia; order Cyanobacteriales; family CAWCAG01; genus CAWCAG01. The sequence goes on from CAWCAG010000009.1 coordinate 602,901, forward strand.
GGTTAATCCTAGCAAAATCTGGATTAAAACCATTGCCCTAGAAGAAGACTGGGTGAGAATCACAATTAAAGATAACGGTATGGGAATGAGTGAAGAAGTTAGCAACCGCATCTTTGATCCCTTTTTTACCACCAAACCTGTAGGCAAAGGAACAGGACTAGGTTTATCTATTAGTCATCAAATCATTGTTGAAAAACATGGTGGTCGTCTCCGCTTTTTTTCCACTCCCAGCAAGGGAACTGAGTTTGTCGTTGAACTACCCGTCCAAAAAGTCTCTAACCCTGTTACTATAGCTTCCCCAGTTTGATGGGTTATGAAGCCAAAATTTCCCTCCCCATTAGCCTAATGGGGAGGTAAGTATAACTCTATAGATTCTTACTCGCTTCTACTTCCAAATTATCTCCCATCCAAGTAAACATATCTTGAATTGATAGGGCCATATCTTGTACCCCTGCTTGGAATAAAGCTATATCATCCTCAGATTGGATGTGCATTTGGGCCACCTCAAGCAACTCATCAGTATGCTCTGGATCAAGGATACAGTGAATGTGGAAGTACTCAATAGTTTGGTCTTCAATGCCAGGAAAAATTTTACGCAATCCCTCAATGTAGTTAGGGAAAATACCAGGCAAAATTTGTTCAATAACAGCAAAGCGCCCTAAAGAGCGTACAATTGGCTCATCATCACAAACTTCAAACTTCTTAAACCGCAAGGCTGGAATACGAAAAGCACCATCATCTTCATTAAGATCAACACGAGGGCAATCAATACCTCTCATAAAGCGCATAAACAAAGCCACATGAGCTTTGTCTGCATCTAACTCTCCATGTTCAGTAAAAGCATTTTCTAACATAATCGTCCGGGCGCGATAATTAGACATTTTCGCTGTTACTTTCAAAAATGCTTGGTTGAAGCGGTTGCTTCCTGGTAGCATTTTCATGGCAAATTTACGAATAGCATCTTGGCTAAAATTTCCTGCGGCAAATTGCTTAACAAAAAGATGATTTTCTAAGGCGTGTTGGGAAACGACTTCATTGAGTATTTGATTGAGCTTTTGCTTTTGGGAAATGGGGGTAGAAACAGGAGCTTGTTTTTGATTGATTAGCAGAGATGTCATAGGTTTTCGGTAGCTGCACAACGTTTATTATTATATATAAAAACATTTAATTTTTTGCCGCAGTAAAAATAAATACATTCTCTATTTCTTCACGAAAAAGACATCACTTAGAGGTTATCTATTAAGTATTAAAAACAAATACTGTAAGTAGGATAATTAATATTATCCTACTCAATAATTTTACTTATTCACCTATACTTAACCTTCTTAAAGCTGTTTGCTTACTATTTAATTTAGCTATCTAAGGATGCAGCACCAAAGGTCGCATTGAAGCGACGACACCAAATAGCCACAGAGTTATAATCTTCTAAATTAATATTTTCAGGAATAGCATAGCGTTGTTTACCTGTAGTTGTTTGTAAAGGAGCTAATGTAACATATTCCCCTTCCTTAATACCAAAAGCAGGGGCTTGTCCAGAACCAATAACATCAGCGGAACGGTGTAAAACCACAAACAAATCTGGCCCGCTGTCAGTTTGGAAAGATTGATCAAACTCTAAATAGCGATCGCCATTTTCTTCTACTATTACTGCATTACCAGCAGTAGGATGTTCCCCATTAACAAACATTCCTGACTTGAGCATCGAACCAGCCATTTTCTTCATGCTTAAGGTTTCTAGGCTAGTAGAAGGATGAGATAGCATCTCTGCTTTTAGAGCAGGAGAAACAGCAGCAGAAACTAACAGAATAGATAAACCGCCCAAGATTAATTTTCTCATAATCATTAACTCCTTCGTCAAATATTTAGATAAAAGACTTTCAAACCCCAAAACCTGATTTGAAAGTCTGAACAAATGTGTGATTGTCCTTATCTATTAGCATCAATGAGCAAACTGAGTTTATCCCCATTAAAAAATGAGACTCTGATAAGAGTCTCATTAGAAAGCTGAGAGCGAAGAAATTTGAAGCAAGGGTAACTCAATTTACCTATTGTCTAATCAAGCAATTAGCCACTAGCCACTAGATATTATCTAACCTATACGTTCATAAATTTTGGCATTGTTACGGGCGCGGTTCCTACCAGTAAATTCCCAAACAGAACCATCTTTGCCAGTTACTTTAGCACCAGCTTTTTTCACCTTATCTGTTTGCCCTCTAGTAAGAATTTTGGTTTGGGTTAAGTCAGTTTGCATCTTTTTAGTCCCAACTCCCCAACCTTCTTGATCAGCAATTGAAGACTTTGTTTCGGTTTGGGCTTTGCTGGGCTTACTCGCAGCTTTTTTAGGAGTAGGCTTCGGTTTGCTTGCTTTTGCTGTCCCTGTTGGACGCTCTTGCTGTGCTTTTAAAGTAGCAATTTCTGCTTGCATACTTACCCTTTCAGCTTGGAGAGCATCTGCTACTGGCATAGGTAAATAGAAAGTCTGTCCCGCTAGGGTTGCTTTGGTAGTGGCGCTGCTAGGGGCGCTGCTTTCGTCTTGCCCTTGCGTCACTTCTCCTCCAAGTTTGAGCCGTTCATTTTCTTGAGCCATAGCCATGACTTGCTTTTGCGACTCGCCGAAAGCGAAGACTATACCTTTGAGTTCAGCTTTCACCGCTTCTACCTCAGCTTGGAGTTGCTCAACCTGTTCTGATGCTTCTTCAGCTTGCACTGAGGCAAGCATTTCTGTGTAAAGTTGAGTAAAGAGTTGCTGAACCTGGGGAGGAATGACGGAAGATTCAAGAGATTTGGACATAATGTAAAATGTTCAGAATACATAGCTGCAAGATAATACCTTAAGATACGCTATCTTTCCTACTAACAGCTAGCATTCTAGCAAAATTAATTTCCCAACTGGCAGTGTTGAAGAAAAATGCAACCTGTCATTTAGAATCTACAACCCTTGATATACAGTACTTTCGACCTTTTGTTTTTTGCCTTCAGACACTTAATATAAAACGATGAAGCAATGTTGCTTTTTGCAACGGACTTATGCTTGCCCGCCGCAAGGTTAGTCAACGAAAGGGAATGTAAGAACTGAAAATCTTCAACTCTTATTTAATTAAATTTCATCCCAACCGCTCACTCCAGAGGACATCACATAGCTGGTAACTCCTGCTTCAAAGAAGTTTGCTTTGGTATGCCCTTCTTTTTTTGTGTCGGAAAAGCGCTCTAAGTGTGCGTAGGGACTCTTTTTGTATTTTTCTTCTGGGTACAAGGGTTTTAAGCCAATACTACGCAGTCTCATATTAGCTAGGTACTTGGTATACTGCTCCGTGCTAGCTTCTGTGATACCTAAAATGTTGTTGCCAACAATATGATTAGTCCAGCGGCATTCATGTTCTACGGCCGCATTCACCATGGCATAAACTTGTTCGAGGGAATGGGGAAATATTTGCATTGCTTCGGGGATGAGTTTTTGGAATAAGCGAACATGACTCAACTCATCGCGGTTAATCATTTTAAAAATGTCTGCACTCCCCGGCATTAACATTCTAGAAGCAAGGTTATAAAAGTAGATGAAGCCGTTGTAAAAATAAAGTCCTTCTAACAAAAAGTCGGCAAGTAAGGAAACAAAGTATCTTTCTGGTGTGGGATGATCAACATATTGTTGATAAAGTCCGGCGACAAATTCGCACCGATCTCTTAGTACGCTATCGGTACGCCAAAATTCATAAACTGCATTCCTGCGTTCACTAGGAATGACAGTTTCAATGATATATTGATAACTTTGGTTGTGCATCCCTTCTTGGGAGATTTGCTCTGCCATACAAAGGCTGACTTCTGGGGCAGTAACACTACTTTTGATGTGGGGAATATTACAAGTCTGTACAGAGTCTAAGAAGGTGAGGTAGGAAAGAATACCGTCGAAGGCATAGCGTTCCTCTGGAGTTAGGTTCCAATAATCAGTGACATCTTGGGTTAAGTCCAGTTTTTGGGGAACCCAAAAGTTTTCTCGCATTTGTTGATATAAACCAATAGCCCAGGGATAGCGGACATCGTTGAGTTGCATGAGGTTTGTGGTGTTACCAAACCAAATAGAACGAGTTTCAGTGCTATCGTCCCCATCAGGGTTGAAGATGGGGTTATTTTTCATGGAAATTTTAGCTTGCATTTTTAGTAGGGAGGTAGGAGTTTATGATTCACTAATTAGCGCAGGCGGCACAGCCTTCACCCTTTTCTTTGAAATCATCTTTTTGGACAGTGCGGATATAATAAACTGCTTTACATCCTTCTTCCCAAGCCATGATCAAAGTTTCGAGGATATCTTTTGCTTTAAGGCAACGTTCTGGTTCTTCGGGGAAGTAAACTCCTTTGTTCAGGTTGAAGAGTAATTCCATGGAAATGCCTGTATCAATCCATTTTTGGATCGTTGCTACGGCTTTGACAACCTCTTTTTGATCTAGAGTTTTGTTTTCCCGGTAGAACCAAAAACTCTCTTTGATGAAGGGGGGGGCGATGGGGACTGTTCCTTTGGCCCATTTGTCGTAGAAGAACTTGCTATAAACCGGCAAAATACTTGCTGTACAACCTTGCACTAAAGACGAAGATGTATTAGGTGCGATCGCAGTGATATGAGAATTACGAATGCCATGTTTAACAATTTCTTCCCCTAGGGTAACCCAACGCCCATGATCTTTAGCATTGGCTTTAAACCAAGCTAGAGGTTTAGCACCAACGAGTTTACCTTTGCTCCATTCACTACCAGCAAAAGCAGGGTAAGCCCCCCTTTCTTGGGCCAATTCCATGGAGGCATAGGTGCAATAGTAGCCAATTTCTTCAAAAAGGTAACTTATTTCTGGTAAACAGCTATAGGATAGCTTACGCTTGGCTAGCCAGTCCGCTAAGCCCATGCAACCGACTCCAATGGTACGATACTTGTTATTGTGGGTTTGGCTAGCTGGGAAAGGAGGAGAGGTTAAATCGATGGTGTTATCTAACAGACGTACAGCGATGCGGCTGATGTTGGGTAACTCGGTTTCTTCAGTGTTGGCTAAGTTAATGCTACAAAGGTTACAAGTATGGGCTTCCAGTCCGGGTTTAACATTCGACCAAGATTCTTGACATAAGTTGCCACCGGGTATGTAACCCTCATGTTGGTTGGGGTTCGCCCGATTTGCAGCATCCTTAAACCAGAGATAGGGCATTCCCGTTTCTACTTGGGCTTTCATGATGGCTTTGAAAAGTTCACGGGCATTAACTTTTTTATAAAGTTTGATTTTTGTGTCTAAGGCAGCTTCAATTTGTTCGTAAGCTGCTTCAAATTTTTCTCCCCAAAGTTCAGCAAACTCAATACCTAACTTAGTGCGTATCTCGTAAGGATCGACTAATGTCCACTGTTCCTTAGCTACTACCCGTCGCATAAATTCATCGGAAATGACTAATTGAGGGAAAATATCGTAAGCTTTGCGACGCTGATCTCCATTTTCCGTTTGCATCTCCAAAAATTCAGGGACATCAAGATGCCAGATATCTACGCTAACTGTGACAGCACCAGCCCTACGCCCTCCCTGATTAACGGCGATCGCAGTGTCATTGAGCAATTTGATCCAAGGAATTACCCCCCCGGAAGCATTTTTCTTCCCCATCACCCAACTACCAGTGGCACGAATACGACTGACATTAACCCCTACACCACCACCATTTTTAGAAATTCTTGCTGTATCAGTAATGGTTGAGAAAATACTTTCTAAATTGTCATCCATAGCAGCGATAAAGCAGCTACTCAAAGAACCATTGGGAACTCTGAGGTTTGCTAAAATCGGGGTGGCAAGGGAAATCTTACGAGTTGCGATCGCAACATAAAACTTCTCAGCCCAGCTTAGACGCTCATGGGGGCTTTCTTGGGATGCCAGCAACAAAGCACAGGTTAACAGGGCTTCTTGGGGCAGTTCGTCGTCAAGGAGATAACGATTGGTGAGTAGGACAGCCCCCGCATAATCATAGTCTGTGTCCCAATCTGGATTAATCCAACTACCAGCTTCTGTTAATTCTTCGGTGCTATAAACAGAAATGGCTGGATCATATTGGTTGCTTTTTACCTTGTCTGCCACTGTTTGGGCATAATTACCATATTGATAACCACGGGCTACTAAGATATCTTTCCACAAACTCCAGATATGGAGTCTCCCGGCTACATAACGCCAGTCAGGTTCAGTAGGGCTACACATTTCCAAAGCGCAGTTAATCAAGTTAGCTTGAATCTCTCTGGTGGTAACGCCACTTCTGAGGCGGGTTTTCAATCCAGCTTCCAAGGTGATAGGATTAGCTTCGGTTCCAGCACAAGCCCAATCAACAACAGACCGAATTTTAGATACGTTGAGGGGCGCTTTCGCACCATTCCGCCTGATAACTTGAATATTAGCTCGATTGTCAGAGTTTACCGTTGTTGATAGGGTCTGTTGCATACCTGATGAATAGGAGTTAATTTTGTTGATACTACTTGACTTGCAACTAAGCAAATCAAACACCATAGACAGTGCAATGGATCAGTATTATACGCAAAAACACACTATTGATAGTGTTATTTTCACAAAGCCTACAGAATCAATCAGCTTAAGAGGATCTTTCCCGGTTAAAAAGTTATTGCTGAACAGTTTTACACTAGAAATGGAGGATTTGAGTACAAATCTTATTTAATTTTTTGGCATTTCTGGAACTATGACTTTAAAGTATGAAAATTTGGTAGCTATTGATGAAGAACTTTCCCAGCGCTTCATTGAACTTGATCCGGCTGGTTATTTTATTATTTATTTAAACCAAGGGAAAAGTTTAATCTGTGCCGAACACTATACCAACGAGATTAACGAACAGGGTTTGGCAGTAGATCCTGAAACAGGAAAGCCTTTTCCTTGTGATAAACCTTTGCAGCGAACTCCTACAGCCGTTTTTACTGGCAGGACAGCGAAGGAATTAGGCATAAAAATTACTGAAGAAGCTCAACCTTGTCCTCTTTCCTATTTAGCTCATGCTCTTTATTTAGGTAGGGAGTTTGCTAAGGCGGAAATAGCTTTAGTTAATGGTACAGAATATATACAAGATTAGTTAAGATTGCCGAAGGAATAGGGAAGACAACAAAAATTAGCAACTAGCAACCAGCTATTAGCAAAACAATCAAGAAGCCCAAATAACTAGCCACAAAATTGCCCCAGCCACAATCCCTAATAGAAAAAGACTAAAAATGAGACGGAGGAGGAAAAAGAAAGCTTCTTGGTCGTTCATTTTTGGTTAAAATGCTGTAAGTTGAAACAGCCTTGATCATTGAGCATTAAACATTAAACATTTATCATTTGATAACTGAACAGATGTCTTTATTTTTCCACGAACAACTTTACCGTAGTCCTGAATTGATGGGGAATCTTAAAGACTTTGCGATTACTATTTGTGGGGCAGGAGCTTTAGGAGCTAATATAACAGAAAATTTGGCTCGTGCTGGTTGTGGTAATTTGCGAGTAATAGACTGCGATCGCATTGAAGAACACAACCTTTCTACTCAACCTTATTATAAGTCTGATGTTGGGGCATATAAAGCTAAAATTGTTACCAATAGTTTATATCGTGCTTTGGGAGTAGCTATAGATGGGCGTTCTCAAGAATTAACAGCAAATAACTGTCAGCAATTGTTAGCTAATAGTAGTTTGGTAATTGATGCTTTTGATAATAGTGTGACACGACAAATAGTTAAAGATTATTGTCTAAAAGCTAATTTACCTTGTCTTCATGCAGGGTTAGCAAAAGATTATGCTGAAGTAATTTGGAATGATGTTTACCGCATCCCTTCTGATGTTAATGATGATATTTGTGACTATCCTTTAGCCCGCAATTTAGTAATGTTAACCGTAGCAGTTGCTTGCGAAGTAATTATTAGATTTGTTGCTACCGAACAACAAGAAAATTACACTTTAACATTAGAAGATTTTGCTGTTAAATTTTTATAATCAAGAAAAAAGTAAGAGAAATCAGGTTGGGTACATTTCATATTTGTAAAAACACGCTTGGTCAATTGCCAAAACAATTTAATTTTTCAGAAGCAAAGTTGTTATTTTGAATTACTGCTCAAAAGGAGAGAAAAGTGTCTCAGGATTATGAAAATAAGTTTTGGCAGGAAGTTCGTCAACGCAAGTCCAAGAAACACAAGAAACATAGACAAAAATTCTTATTTGCTGCGTTAGGACTGATTATTGCGGGAATAATTTATTCTCTCCATCAAGGCTTCTATTTAGCCTTTGTGTTGTTATATTTAATGGGAACAATTTTAATAACGACGCTTATTTCTCTGCGGTATCAGCATCTATCGAAAAAACAGATTGTGGGAGTTGCCATACTACTACTTGTGTTGGGTTTCCAGGCTAAACCATTCTCTGTTGACAGCCTTTTCACTCAGTTAACTATTCCTGATAATTATAGTAAACCAATCGAAGTTGGATTTACAAAAGTTGAGGACAACAAATTTTCCTTTCTTGACCTGGTAAGCTTAGGTAAAAAAGAAAAGCAAGAAGATTTGTCATTGCAATGGTGTCCCCTTGATACAGTAGAAGAAGATGTTCAGGCAAGCTGTCAATTTCCCAGATCAGGTATTTACGAAGCTTTTATGTTTGTTGATAAGAAGTCTGTTGGGCAGCTCAAGTTCAAGGTGGCAAGCTAATCACGCTGTTGATTAGACTAGTATGGATGTTTTGGTGATGTCTTTTGTATGATCGAGGAAACTAAACAAAGAGTTGCTCAACTGCGGCAACAACTGCAAAAAGCAGGTTATGCTTACTATGTCCTTGATAATCCCATCATGGAGGATACCGTTTATGATCGCCTTTATCGCGAGTTACAAGATTTAGAAACCCAGCATCCGGAACTTATAACCCCAGATAGCCCTACCCAAAGAGTAGGCGATTGCCCCGCTCCTCAATTCACTTCTGTTAAGCATAATATTCCCCTCTACAGTTTGGAAAATGCTTTTAATCAAGGGGAGTTACTAAAATGGCAGGAACGTTGGCGCAAACAAGTACCGGAAGGGGGAGATGTAGAGTATGTCTGCGAATTGAAAATTGATGGCTCTGCTTTAGCTTTAACCTATGAAGATGGGGTTTTGGTACGGGGAGTGACAAGAGGTGATGGGGTGACAGGGGAAGAGATTACCCAAAATGCTCGTACCATTCGTTCTATACCTTTACGTTTGAACTTAGAAAACCCTCCCCCCATTGTGGAAGTGAGGGGGGAAGCCTTTTTACCTTTGGACGTTTTTGAAACTATCAACAGCGAAAGGGAAGCAGCAGGAGAAAGTGTGTTTGCCAACCCCCGTAATGCAGCAGCAGGAACATTGCGGCAATTAGATCCTCAAGTTGTGGCTAAACGCCGATTAGCTTTTTTTGCTTACACATTGTATATTCCCCAGGCTGATGCTTCTCCTACTCAATGGCAATCCCTACAATCTTTGCAAGAAATGGGTTTTAAGGTTAATCCTCACCGCAAATTATGTGCATCATTGCCAGAAGTAGAAGCTTACTTTAATAATTGGGATCAAGGCAGGAAAACCTTACCCTATTTAACTGATGGGGTGGTGGTTAAACTCAACTCTGTAGCCTTGCAAGAAGAATTAGGTTTTACCCAAAAGTTTCCCCGTTGGGCGATCGCCTTGAAGTATCCAGCAGAGGAGTTGCCTGCTTTGGTTAAGGATATTACCGTTAATGTGGGGCGTACCGGGGCTGTTACTCCTATGGCAATTTTGTCCCCTGTACAACTGGCGGGAACAACGGTACAAAGAGCAACCTTACATAATAGCGATCGCATTACGGAATTAGATATTCGTGTTGGGGATACAGCCATTGTTCGTAAAGCCGGGGAAATTATTCCCGAAATAGTGAAAGTGTTGCCGGAATTACGCCCGGAAAATACCCAACCCTTCCAAATGCCCATCCATTGCCCGGAATGCGATTCTGCTTTAGTACGTCCGGAAGGAGAAGCAGTAACTCGTTGCCTGAATGCTTCCTGCCCTGCTATCTTAAAAGGGGCGTTGGTACATTGGGCTTCTCGCGATGCTTTGGATATTCGGGGGTTAGGGGAAAAAATTGTGGAACAGTTGGTGACGAGTAAGTTAGTTACTTCCGTTGCTGATGTTTATGCCTTAACTGTAGAACAATTAACTAGTTTGGAACGTTTAGGAAGTAAATCAGCCGAGAAATTAATTAAGGCGATCGCCGGTTCTCAAAATCAATCCTATGGCAGGGTGGTTTATGGTTTAGGTATTCGTTATGTAGGAAAAATTAATGCAGAGTTGCTAACGCAAAATTTTCCTAACCTCAAACAATTACAAACCGCAAACTTGGAATCCTTAGCAGCCGTTTATGGGGTAGGGGAAGAGATTGCCCAATCTGTGGTTGAGTGGTTTCAGATACCAGAGAATATCACTTTGGTGGAGAGATTGCAAAGTGCCGGTTTGCGTTTTAGTCAAGAGTCTGTTGTTACTGCTTCATCATCACCTTTAACAGGGAAAAGTTTCGTTGTCACCGGCACATTACCAACCCTGAAGCGCCAAGAAGCAGAGACTTTGATCAAAAAAGCGGGAGGGAAAGTAAGTGGTTCAGTGAGTAAGAAAACTGACTATGTTGTGGTAGGAGAAAGTGCAGGTTCTAAATTAGCTAAGGCAGAGAAGTTGGGTATTGCCTTGTTGAGTGAAGAAGAATTGATTTCTCTTTGTCGGGGGTGAAGGGGATTTTTTCGTTGTTGTGGCGAAATGTTTTAATTTTTGATTGGAAAACGGTTTTTCAGGACGCACCTTTTCCACCATATACATAATATCATGTCAAGTCAGAAAAAGAGCAATAATTTTGCGTCAATTTAGAATCAATAAGCAAAACTTTTCTTTCTTGTTCTCAAGGATTAAATGATTCAAACCTTAGCAGTTTTTGAGAGTGTTTATGAATTTATGTCAAGAACGCTTCCATAAGGTTTTGAAAGGGGTTTCTTTTGTAATAGAATTAATCAAGATTTATAAACAATGATATTTTGCCTCTCTTATGCCTAAAACAATCTTTCACTGAGCAAAACCACCTTATAATGGGGCTTTGCTTTAGATTGAACAGGTTAAGGAGAGAGATTCTACAATAATACAAGCTATAATACAATCACTTCTTTTTGAGACTGCATTTAATCATCTATTGACAAAATTTTGCTTTAATAGTATCTTCCCTCTCTTACGAACCTGGCGAAAATATTATCTACTATTTTGAGATACCTACGAAATACCCATTCAAGTCTTAATCAAAATCCCCCCAATCATCAATGATTTCATATAAAACACTCCATAAAGCAGGATCAAGTTCTTGATTATAGGAATTAGGATATTGAGGAGAGGGCATAAAAACATAAAGCATGAAGCGAGTACCTGCATAAGGACAGATTTTAAAAGCAAGGTTGCGCTTTGTTGTCTGAAATTCAACTACATTAGGGGCAATTCTTATTGATTTAATTGCTTCGGTACTCACACCATAATTATTCCTCAAAACAAAGTGTAGGCGGCTATTTCGACTCAAAACTGCTGTTACCGCAGAGGAACTATCTATGGTTTTCCATACCTGGGGATAAGTCCACAAACCAAAACCCATCAAACCATTAAAAGCCAATTGACGATAGCGATCGCAGTGAAGAGGTTCAAGTTCCACTAAACCAATAGGTTGAGAATTATCGTAGCGCATTTGACAAACAATCACATCATCCGGCAATAGATCCAATTCATAAACCAATGCTTCTCCGGAATCCCTTTCCCAAATCAACTCATGTCTCCCTGGAGGGACAGCATCAAAACCGCGAAATCCTCCCTTGATGTTTACTACCACCCCATCAATTTTTAATGAGGTTTTAGGAAGATTGCTTAAGACAATACAACCGTATCCATACATTAATTTTCTTTCTCAAATAATCATACTAAACCTTACATTTTTAAAGAGCGATCGCACCAGCCAAGCTTAGTTATAAAGATTCAATTTCTTGTTGAGAAAGTTGAGTTATTTTCATGATAGTTTCTATATCTAAACCTTGTTGTTTGCAAGAGCGAGCGATTTCTATAGTCTTCTGTTGTTTTCCTTCTTCAACACCTCTAATTTCTGCTTGTTCAAGTTCCCATTGTGTCTCAAACTCTTGGGTACTCAACATACTTGCTTCGTAACTCTTATTCTGCATATAATGAGAGTAAGCAATTATTTCTTGTTCTGATAAATTGTTTACTCGCAAAGCTTCTTTAGCTTCCACCATACCTTTAGCCGCAAATTCTTCTTTGATATTGCTATTTTTAAGAAAGTAAATCCATTCATCTAAAGGGTTATTAGCTTCATCGTTAAAGTTGTTGACTTTCAATAGGTAATATTCAGGAAAGATATCTGCTACTGCTTCTATATGAAATTTCACTTCCTGAGTTTTCAGAGGTTGAAGAATATCTCCTAAGTTAACTCCGATAAAATTACCACGATGATGATATATATAATCGTCTCCTACTCCTAAGTTAAAGTAAACTATATTAACTGAATAGACCTTTTTGATTTCGCCATACTTTTCCCCTTGCTTAAGATATTCAACCACTAATCTCGACACGCCATAAAGCATCCGGTGAAAATAATCGATTTGGGCGTTATTTTGCACCTCAATGAGAATTAATTCCCCTTCTGGTGTTTCAGCAAGGATATCGACTCGATTGATTTTATCTTCTTCTGTCTCTGGATTGCCTTCGCTTTCGAGAAGGGTTTTAATAGTAAGTTCCTGATGTAATAATTCGCTTAAAAATCCTTCTAAGACTACATAGTTAGCCTTGTTGCGTAGTACTTTCTTAATAGCCCAGTCAAAGCGAATATGAGTGTTTGGCATTTTCTTGTACTGGTTCTAGCATTAGTTCTGTTTTAATTCTACTCTCATTACAATCAAGCCACTAACTAATCTTTTTCTCAAATGAACTAAATATCGCCTCGCGAATTATTTTCATGTCCCCGTTAATGTAGCTAATCCAAAATGATTTAATTTTCTCTTGTATATATTCTAAATCGCCATCTTCGTAATCTGAAGAAGTAAGAATCGGCACAACACAAACTTGACTCCATCCTTCTTCTTTAAGTTTGCTTCTTTTCAATCCTTCTATATTCAACTCTTTAAGATATTCATATATTTCTTGTTTTACTTGTTTATTTCCAGGGCTAATAACTAGGTGAAATTCGAGCTTTTGAGGCTCATTCCAAAACTCAAATAACAATATTCGCTGACTACTTGTCCATCTCTGACAAGTCTTCTGAAATGCCAAATCATCCCATTCTTTTGCTGCAAAACGAATCCACTGCTTTTCGTTTTCATCTTGTTCAATATTTTCTTCTTGTGTATCATCTTGAATAAGTTGCCCTATAAATTCTTCAATGTCTGACCGAAGATCCGGACGATGTTCGTAAATTAAATCAATAGCTTGACGATGCTGTTTGTAAATCTTGCGACAAATTTCGGCAATATCTGATTCACTCATAAAATGTCTCCTAACTAAATCGATATAATGACTCATTGAAATATAAATATCTTCCTCGATACTTGATTTTTTTTCGTTACAAATTGCCTCGATAATATCGGCAATTGTTCCATAACTAAGAGATAACCACCTATGGTTAGAAGCCGCAATACCTTCTTTTGTAAGATAAATAAAGACTTTTTTGCAGTTAGGAAACTCTTTATCAATTATTCCTTCATAATTTATGAGTTGGTTGAAACCTTCTGAAGAGTCAACTTTGTTTTCAATGGTGCAAACCAAGCTATTGTCGCGAGAATAAATGAGAAGATCAATATTTTTCCATTCACGACGTACTTCAGCATCACCAAAATTTGCAATAGTAACTTCAATGCTGTTTAAAGGTGCATCTTTCGAGCCAGCTAAAATACTGATTAAGAGCTTTTTTAGAAATAAATCACCGATTTGATGTTTTTCAGATGGATCTAGTAAAAACCTAATGAAATTAGAATGCTTAATCTCCTGGCGAACCATGCCAATGGCTTCAAAAATATTAAATCTAGATATTTTAGACTCTAGATGTTCCAACTCCTTATTATCAACAACAAACCTTTCCAGGATTGCTCTTTTGTCTTGATTTGATGTCATAGGAACAGTTGATTTTTACCTATTAATAACCTTTTTGATAACCTTCAAGGGTTGATAAGCTAATCGGCATTTAAATTTAATAAGACATTTATACAGGGTAGCGACTTCAGCCTGAGTATATCCCAATTTAAATGATTAACAGCTTAGCTTAACTTACTAATTAATAGCAAAATCTGTATATTTCCGCATTGAGGGAGCGTGAAAAGCTAGAACAATATCTTGTTTGGGAACACCTAAAGCTACTAAAGCATTAGCAATTCCTTCTTCTGTACCATCATGTTGAATCCAGATTTTGCCGTCTTTAATATCTAAATGTAAAACACAGCCATAATTGCGATCTTCATTATAATTCCAACCAACATTGACTAACTGATAATGGTCTCTTTCCGTATCAAAAATAAGTTGCTTTTCCACCGGAGATGGATATAAATTATTTTTTGTACGTTCTACTCTTTCTGTTAGTAGTTGTTGAATATAAATTCGATATTGCTCTACTGCCATTGAAGAATTACCTCCTCATTTGGATTATAAACTAATAGATTTATTTGACTGCGTTGCACAGTATTTTGAATAAATTGTAAAGTGAAAAACCTTCTGTAAACTTTGAGAGGCACTGCAAGGTAAAGCATACGATTTGGCTCTTGCTCTTCGAGAGCATAATAATAATCTAAGTATTGTCCATGGGCTGTATGGAATTCAGAAATTAGAGAAGGGCTAATGAAACTTTTGATTTCTACAGCTATTTTAGTACCATTACGTTCGGCTCCAAGAAGTTGTTCGGCTCCTAAATCGATATACATTTCCACACCACCTACTGAAAGCTGATAAGGATCATGAGTAATTTGCCAACCATCCTTTTGCAGTGCTATTTTCACCGCGTCATGAAAAACATCTTTTGCCATCTAAGGGAAGTAAGTTGAAGATAAAAATCATTTTATTTAAGTCTAATACTTACTACAAAATCAATCAAATAATTTATATGCCACAGTAATCAAGCAATGCGATCTCTTGTTTTACCCATCACTTTTAACTATTTCTTTCCCAGAGCATTACCTGCCAACCAACCAGTTGTCCAAGCACTTTGAAAATTAAACCCTCCTGTTACTCCATCTATGTCTAAAATCTCTCCGGCGAAATGAAGTCCGGGACATAATTTACTACCCATGGTTTTGAAATGAATCTCTTTTAAATCTACCCCACCACAGGTAACAAATTCTTCTTTAAATGTACCTTTGCCCTTAATTTTATATTCCCCTGCATTTAATTCTTGCACTAACTTATTCAGGGCTTTTTTTGATAACTCTGCCCAAGGTTTAGCTTCTGGAATACCAGCCGCAATTACTAAACGTTGCCAAAGCCGCTTCGGTAAATCAAAGGGACAATTAGTAATAACTTTGCGCTTAGGAAATTGAGATTTGACGGCTAATAATTGTTCTCGTAAACTTTCTTGCTTGAATTGTGGCAACCAATTAATAATCAAACTCATTTGATAATTGTGATCACTTAAAACTCTTGCCCCCCAAGCTGATAGTTTTAAGATGGCCGGGCCACTAACTCCCCAATGAGTAATTAATAAAGGTCCTGTTTGGACTGGAGGCAATTCTTTATTTAAACCGGGAAATTGTAAGCGTACGGAAGTTTCAGCAACACTAGTTCCTGCTAAATCTTGGAAGCGAGGATCTTTGATTTTAAAAGTGAATAAAGAAGGTACTGGGGGAATAATTTTATGACCTAACTCCCTTGCCCAAGCATAACCGGTAGGGTTACTTCCTGTAGCTAATAGTAAGCGATCGCAGTTTAATTCTCTCCCATCTTTTAGTCCTAATTTAAAAACTTTTGGTAGCTTTTGAACAGTTCTAACCCCAGAACTTGTCCACAATTTAACCCCTGTTTTTAAAGCAGCTTGAGTTAAACAATCAACAATAGTTTCCGAACTATTGGTAACCGGAAACATCCGCCCATCCGCCTCTGTTTTTAAAGCTACTCCTTGCTTAGTAAACCAAGCTACCGTATCTTGAGGTTGAAAGCGAAAAAAAGCTCCCCGCAACGCTTTGCCGCCGCGAGGATAATTTTGTATCAGTAAAGCAGGGTCAAAACAATGGTGAGTAACATTGCATCTTCCCCCGCCGGAAATACGCACCTTAGCTAAGGGTTTGCGCCCTGCTTCTATTAAGGTAACTTGAGTATGGCGATGGCTTGCAGCACAAGTAACAGCAGCGAAAAAACCTGCCGCCCCACCACCAATAACAACTACCTGTAAAGTCTTTTTTTCAGTCACGTAAAATTTAGTTGAGGAAATAGGGGGACGAGAGGAAGTAACAAGTAATAAGTAATAAGTAATTAAGTTAAGAATGTACTATTCCCTATTCTCTTGCACGATTAGCTATTAGCCATTAGCCATTAGCCATTAGCCATTAACTAAGCTTCCTCAAATTCCTCCTTTCCTGCCCCACAAACAGGACAAGCCCAGTCTTCTGGCAAATCTTCAAAAGGAGTACCAGGTTTTATATCATTATCAGGATCTCCTTTTTCAGGATCGTATTCGTAACCGCAAACATTGCATACATAAGTAGTCATGTGTTTTCTAAAATCCTTAAGCTTAAAAATCTTTACCAAGAATTATTGCATAATCTAACAATGACAAAAAATTCATCGGAGGATTAAAAGGTTGGCAACTCGCGTCATTATAGTTCGTCACGGACAAAGTAATTATAATCTCCAACAAAAGATTCAAGGTCGTTGTGATGAATCTTTGTTAACAGACTTGGGGCGTAGCGATGCCCTCAAAACGGGTCAAATTCTTGATGATTATGACTTTCATGGTTTTTACCATAGTCCTTTGAAACGAGCAACCCAAACTGCTGAAGTTATGGAAAGTTGCTTACAAAATCCTCCTTCTCGTCAAGCAGTAGAAATGTTGAGGGAAATTGATTTGCCTTTATGGGAAAAGATGCGTAAACAGGAAGTTAAGGAGAAGTTTGGAGAAGATTATTCAACGTGGAAACAGCGTCCTCATGAGTTTAAGATGCTGCTAGAAGGGGAAAAAGAACATTTCCCGGTACTTTCTCTTTATCAACAAGCTGAGGAGTTTTGGCAAGAAACCCTTCCGCAACATCAAGGAGAAACTATTTTAATTGTCGCTCACAATGGCATTAACCGTTGTTTAATCGGTACTGCTATTGGTGTTCCTCCCTCACATTATCATCGCCTGCAACAATCTAACTGTTGCATCAGCGTTTTGAATTTTACTGGAGGTTGGGGAGAGCCAGTACAATTGGAATCATTGAATCAAACTTCCCATTTAGATAAGACTCTACCTTCCTACCGCCAACCTCATAAGGGGCCACGTTTACTCTTAATTCGCCACGGCGAAACCGAGTGGAATCGTGCTTCCCGTTTCCAAGGGCAAATTGATATTCCCCTAAATGAAAAAGGTAGACAACAGGCACAAAAAGCAGCGGATTTTCTTGAGGATATACCATTAGATTTTGCTGTGAGTAGTCCTATGGCCAGACCAAAAGAAACAGCAGAAATTATCTTAGCAAATAAGCCAGAAGTTTACTTGGAATTACAAGGGGATCTTAAAGAGATTAGTCACGGTTTATGGGAAGGAAAATTAGAAGCAGAAATAGAAGCTGAGTATGGAGAATTGCTACAACAATGGAAGGATGCACCAGAAACAGTGCAAATGCCAGCAGGAGAGAATTTACAACAAGTTTGGGAAAGGGGAGTTGCTTGTTGGGATGATTTAGTTAAAGCAATTGAGGAGAAATCTTCTGACCCACAAACAGGAATAGTTGTGGCCCATGATGCGATTAATAAAGCAATTCTTTGTTATTTGTTAGGTTTAAAACCTACTAATTTCTGGAACGTAAAACAAGGAAATGGTGCAGTTAGTGTCATTGATTATCCTCAAGGGACAACAGGACAACCAGTTTTACAAGCTGTTAACCTAACTAGCCACCTGGGGTCTGGCATTCTAGACAAAACCGCAGCCGGGGCTTTGTAGAAAGTAATAAGTAATAAGTAATAAGTAATAAGTAATAAGTTTAAGAGTATGGCAACTAACAATAGAGAGATTTAGTACGAAACAAACTACTTACCTATTCCTACCTATCTATCGTTGCTCATTACTCATTGATCATTGATCATTGATCGTTGATAACTGATATAAGGGTTTTTCATGGAAGGTTTGAAAGGTAAAAATGTTTTGGTGACTGGGGCTACTTCTGGTATTGGACAGGCGATCGCAGCCCGGTTTGCTGTTGAGGGGGCAAATGTAGCGATTAATTATCGTAATGATCCTGAGAAAGTTGAAGAAACTAAAAAGATGATTGACGATATGTGCAATCAAGTCAGAGGTTGCGGCGGTAGGGAATTACCTGTAGAGGGAGATGTTTCCCAAGAAGAAGATATTATCGCCATGTGTGCCAAAGTTGTTCAAGAATTGGGTAGCCTTGATATCTTGGTTAACAATGCTGGCATACAAATGGCAGAAGAGTCCCACAAAGTAGAAACCTCTGACTTTGATAAGGTTTTGGCTGTTAACCTCAGAGGGGCTTATCTTTGCTCTCGCGAAGCCATCAAACACTTTTTGAGTCGGGGGCAAGGAGGCATAATTCTCAATATTTCTAGCGTTCACGAAATCATCCCCAGACCTCAATATATTAGTTATTCTATTAGTAAAGGGGGCATGGAAAATATGACCAAAACTCTAGCCTTAGAATATGCACCTCAAGGCATCAGAGTCAATGGAATCGCACCGGGGGCAACAGCAACCCCGATTAATAGTTGGACGGAGGACAAAGAGAAGAAAGAAGAAGTAGAAAGTCATATACCTTTAGGCAGAGTAGGTACTTCCGAAGAAGTGGCAGCCATAACTGCATTTCTCGCTTCCGATGATGCCTCATACATAACCGGACAAACCCTCTTTATCGACGGCGGTTTAACCCTGTATCCCGACTTTCTAAAACCCTGGTCAGCAGGGGAGTAGTTCATTGATAATTGATTAGCAATGATCAGTTTGTCTCCCAAGCTCCCAAGCTCCCAAGCCCCCCCCAACTCTCCAACTCCCACTTCCTTAAAATCATGATTGAACCAATTGGCGTAGAAAGAGATTCGATTTTAACTTCCTTGGGCAGAATGGTTTATTACAGCCCGAATAAAGACCCTTGGTCAGCAAATGATGATAAACCCTCCTTAGTGTTTCTTCATGGCTTTGGGGGTGGCTCATCTGCCTATGAGTGGTCGAAAGTTTACCCAGCCTTTGCTAACGAATATCGTATCTTGGCTCCAGACTTAATTGGTTGGGGACGTTCAGAACATCCAGAGCGTAACTATCAAGTAGAAGATTATATCACTACAATTATTGAATTTCTAGAAAATACTTGCGAAGCCCCTACAGCCGTTGTCGCATCTTCCTTAACCGCTGCTATTGTTATTCGCGCTGCCATTCTGCGTCCTGATTTATTTAAGTCCTTAATTCTTACTCTGCCCGCTGGTTTGTCAGATTTTGGCCAAGATTACAATAACAGTTGGTTTATTCAGCTGTTCAAAGTCCCGGTTATCGATAAGCTTATTTATACCACTGGGGTAGCCACAGCTAATGGCATTAGTAGCTTCCTCCAAAGTCGCCAATTTGCCAAACCTTCCCGCATTTACCCAGAAATTATCGCAGCTTACTTACAATCAGCACAAGAACCCAATGCTGAATATGCGGCGCTATCTTTTGTACGAGGAGACTTATGTTTTGATTTAGCTTTGTATATCAAGCAGTTAACCACCCCCACAGCAGTTATTTGGGGGCAAAAATCCGCTTTCACTGGGCCAGAAATCGGCAAACGCTTAGCGGCACTTAACCCAGAAGCTATTAAGGAATTTCTGGTTTTAGAAGATGTGGGTTTAACGCCACAGTTAGAGTTACCAGGAGTTACTATTGGTTTGTTGAGGAAGTATTTAGATATATTGACTTAAGCTTTTGTACTCTATTATACCTGGGAAGTGGATCTTGTCTTCCTGAAGAGAGATAATTGAGTCGTGCTAAATTATTCCTATACTGCTAGCGACAGATAGCTAATCCTATTTTTTGAAATTTACTCTCGTACTTAAGTTACCAGAGTTAAGGCTACCAGTCAGGAGTTGATAAATACTTTCCCCAAGTTGAAAGCACTGAATCCTGACAATCTATAATAGGCTAGTCAGCATGAAACGCATTTTAGTGCTTTCAATTAACCAAAATAACTCTAAGTTTCTCACAGACTTGCTAGCAGAATCTTACCAACTAATTTGGCCACAATCAGAAACTGGCTTTATTCCCCAAGCGAAGCAACTATTAACTCAACCATTCGACCTTTGTATTGGGGATTTTTCAACTTTGGAATTACTCAAGCAAGAAATATTAAACAGAAGAGAAGCAGAAAAACCTGTCTTTTTACCTTTCGCCTTAATTACTTCTCATCAAGAAATAGATATCACCACTGATAGTTTAGAGTATTTAGTTAACGATATTATTTATGCCCCTCTAGAAAAAGCCCTGTTACAAACTAGGTTGAGGGTATTGTTGCGATCGCGCCAAATGTCTTTGCAACTCAACACAGCTAATGAAAAGTTAGAAAGAGAAGCCCAAGAAAGAATTAAAGTAGAAAAAGCCTTACAGCAAAGCGAAATTCGTTTCCGCCAATTAGCTGAAAACATTAGCGAAGTCTTTTGGATTAGCACCCCTGATAAAAGCAAAATTCTTTACCTTAGTAGCGCTTACGAAAGGATGTGGGGACAAAGTTGTCAAAGCGTTTATGACAATTCTCAAGCTTGGCTAAATATTATTCATCCCGAAGATCGCCAACGAGTAAAAGCATCTTTAGAAGTTGAAAAACGAGGAGAATTTAGTAAGCAAGAGTACCGGATTATTCATCCTGACAAAGGTATTCGCTGGATGTGGGGGCGGGCTTTTCCTGTGTTTGAAGCAGGAGAGTTTACTTGCTTAGTAGGAGTAGTAGAAGATATTACCGAACGCAAACAAGCAGAATTAGAAATGAGTAAAGCCCTAGTAGCAGAAAAAGAACTCAATCAACTCAAATCTAGCTTTGTTTCTATGGTTTCCCATGAATTTCGTAACCCTCTTAATAGTATTTCTGGATTGGTGCAAATACTTAAATTGTATGGCAATGAACTGACCACAGAGAAAAAACAAGCAATGTTTCCGCGCATCCAAAGCAGCATTGAGAGAATGACCAATCTGTTAGATGATATGTTGATGATTGGTAAAGCAGAAGAAGGCAAACTTAAATTTAAACTAGCTTTTTTAGAGTTAGAAAAGTTCTGTCGCAGTTTAATTAGTGAAATCAAACTTAGTCAAGACAAAAAGCACGAAATCATCTTAAACTATCAAGGTAAAGCTGCTTCTATTTTAGATGAAAAACTTCTGCGGTATATACTAACAAACTTGCTTGCCAACGCTGTTAAATATTCTCCCCAGGGCGAAACTATTAACTTCAATGTAATTTGCAACTCTTCCCAAGTGGTTTTCCAAATTGAAGATAGAGGTATTGGTATTCCTATTGAAGAGCAAAAGCGGCTCTTTGAATCTTTTTATCGTGCTACCAATGTAGGACAAATTCAAGGTACAGGTTTAGGTTTATCAATCGTCAAACACTGTGTAGATTTGCATGGTGGGGCGATCGCCTTTAAAAGTGAAGAAGGTGTTGGTACTCAATTTACTTTAACTGTACCTAATGCTCTGAAAGAGGCAGTGACAAGAATTAGTAAGCTGTTAGACAAAACCCGTAATTGTTGTTTAACTATTAACCTTATCTGTTTGCAATAAGTCCCTAATAGTCATTAACAATTCCCTAGGTTGAAAAGGTTTAGTTATATAAGCATTAGCCCCTTGTTTCATGCCCCAATAAAGATCAGCTTTGGTAATTTTAGAAGAACACAGAACAACTAAAACATCCTTAGTTTCTGGATTTAATTTGATGCGACGACATACCTCATAACCATTATATTGGGGCAGAACAATATCCAACAGCACCAGATCAGGACGATTAGAACTAATCTGTTCTAAAGCATCAGCCCCATTATTAGCTACAGTAACGTTAAACTTATTATTACCAAGAAATTTAGCAATTACTGTTCTTTGGGCAGGACTGTCTTCGATAACAAGAATTTTACTCACAACCACTAACCTCTTAATTTCTCTCTTTACATCGTAGAGTTACCTTGATAGCTCTTGCATGAGGCGCAAGTCCCCAATTATCCTAGGACTTTAGTCCTAGAGAAAATAGGACTTAGGGTTCTTGCATCCCTCGAAAGAAGCATTTAGCCTCATTATAGTATTGGTGAGAAATTATTAAAGGCTTTGTCCTATTTCCCTATGATTTGCGTTTTGCTAGTTGACGATCAAAATCTGATACGCTGTGCCTTGAGGCTTTTTTTAGCAGAAGAAGATTGTTTAGAAATTGTCGGAGAGGCAGAATCTGGGGAAGTGGCAATTCAGCAGGTAGAAGAACTTCATCCTGATGTAGTATTAATGGATATTCTCATGCCCGGTATGGGTGGGGTGGAAGCAACAAAGGTAATTTGCCAGAGTTTTCCCGAAACTCAGGTTTTAGTTCTATCCATTGATGACGACGATGAATATGTTGCCCAAGCGCTAAAATATGGAGCCGCAGGCTATATACTCAAAAATACTCCCCCAGAAGAATTAGCTTCAGCAATTAAAGCAGTACACAAAGGATACACTCATATTGGGCCAGGGCTAGGTAAGAAAATTATGGCCCAAATTCCCGATCCGGCTTTACATTCGGGGGCAACTTGGCAGAAGCTAACCCCCAGAGAACAAGAAATTGTCAAATTAATTGCTAGGGGGGCAAATAACCGAGAAATTGCCAAAACCCTTTATATTGCTGAGAAGACAGTTAAAAATCATATTACCAACATTTTGAGTCGCCTTAACTTGCGCGATCGCACTCAGGTAGCAATTTTAGCTAATTCCGGTTTAGGAAATTAAGTTAACTGGTTTGTCGAGCTAACATGAATGTGTTGCTTATTGCTTAGTTTGAGGAGAGATTCTTGGGAAGGAAGTTTTTTGCTCTGGCGACGATTATTTTTTTATTAATTGTTAGTATTGTCTGGTTTCAAGGAAAGAAAGCAAACACTTCAGTTGAAAATCTGCCAGTGTCAGCCTCAATTTACAATTATCAGGTGGTTAATACCTATCCTCATGATCCTCAAGCTTTTACCCAAGGATTGTTTTATGCTCAGGGTTTCCTTTATGAAGGAACAGGTTTGTATGGTCAATCTTCTTTGCGGAAAGTGGAGCTAACCACAGGAACAGTTATCCAGAAAACAGCTTTACCACAGCGTTATTTTGGGGAGGGAATTTCCCTTTGGCAAGATAAAATTGTGCAGTTAACTTGGAAATCTCAAGTTGGTTTTGTTTATAACCAAGAAACCTTCAATAAAGAAGGGGAATTTACTTATCCTACCGAAGGTTGGGGTATCACCAATGACGGCGATCGCTTGATTATGAGCGATGGTACAGATAATCTTTATTTTCTCGATCCAGAAACTTTTAAACAATTAGGTAGTATAAAAGTCCGCTACAAAGATAAACCTGTGCGGCAATTAAATGAATTAGAATATATTAACGGAGAGATTTTCGCTAATATTTGGACAACTAATTTTATTGCTCGTATTTCTCCTCGTACAGGTGAAGTATTAAGCTTATTAGACTTACGAAGTTTAAACCCTGATGCTGGGAAAAAGGGGCAAGATGTACTTAATGGTATTGCCTATGACGAGGAAGGAAAGAGGCTATTTGTGACAGGAAAGCTGTGGCCGAAGTTATATGAAATTGAGTTAGTTGAATCCGCTGAAAAATAGCTAATAGATAGAAAATTTTATGTTTAAGAAATTAATTATTGCTAGCTTACTTAGTTGCTTAATCTTTGTTCCTCTACAAACAGCTTTATCTCCCTCCCCTGTTCAAGCTATAGAATTGTCTCCTCGTGATGCGATCGCCAGATTATTTACTTCACCTCAAGTTCAACAGGAGTGGTTTAGTTCCTCCTTTAGGCGACAAATTCCTTTATCACAAATTGAAAATATTCTTAATAACATTCAACAAACTTTGGGAGCATATCAATCAGTTGAAAAAGAGGGGAAAGATTATCAAGTTATTTTTGCACAAGGAGTTGTTCCTACCAAAATTCGTTTAAACAGTGAAGGGCAAATTGTTACTCTTTTGTTTCAACCGCCCATTGCTAACGGAATTAGTTTAGAAGAAGCGGTAGAAAAATATCAAGAATTGCCGGGAGAAGTAAATTTCTTAGTTATAGAAGGAGACTCTACCTTAGCCGCTTTGAACCCCGATCAACCCCTAGCAGTAGGTTCTGCTTTTAAGTTAGCAGTTTTAGCCACTTTACAACAACAAATTAACGCTGGCGATCACACTTGGCAAGACGTGGTGCAACTTCAACCTAATTGGAAAAGTTTGCCTAGTGGAATTTTGCAAACTTGGCCTGATTTTGCCCCCTTAACTCTGCAAACTTTAGCTACTTTGATGATTTCTCAAAGTGATAACACTGCTACTGATGCGCTGATTCAGATTTTAGGCAAGGAAAAAATAGAAGCTTTTGCCCCTCGTAACCAACCTTTCTTAACGACTCGCGAAGCATTCACCCTGAAAAACCCCGAAAATAAGGCTTTCCTAGAGCGTTATCGTCAAGGCAATACTCCCTCACGTCGGGAGTTGTTGCCACAGCTACGAGAAGCTCCTCTCCCCAATCCAGGCATATTTCAAGATGAGCCTTTAGCTACTGATGTAGAGTGGTTTTTCACCGGACGAGAACTGTGTAATCTTATGGGTAATATCGCTAACATACCTTTAATGAGCGTTAATCCAGGAATAGCTAAAGTCGATAATTGGCAGCGAGTAGCTTTTAAAGGAGGTTCTGAACCAGGGGTATTAAACTTAACAACTCAACTGCAAAGCAAAGCGGGTAAAACCTATTGTGTAGCGGCAACATGGAACCATAGCGAAGCCCTGAATGAATCAAGCTTTTTTACCCTCTACAGTAGCGTTATCACACACCTAAGAGAAAATGACAGGTAACAGGGATCACAAAAGGCATAAAGGGCTTTGCCAACAAATCAAGAAACCGAAGCCAGTAAAATTTTACCAAGCTGAAATAGCTCAAAACAAACGAAAGTAGCAAGAATGACAGTAACCACATTGTTGAGGAGAGGAACATTGCCGCGCCCTAAAAAAGAAGCAACAAACTTAACAATAACAATGGCAATAGCAAAAACAATTAGAATTTTCCAGAGGTTCATAATTTTAAAGAGTCTCAGAGTAAAAATTGCAACAGTATTAAAGTTTGGTAGATCAATTGAGCATTGTAGCTCCTCAATCCCTAATTAGATATTAAAAAAAACTTACCCCTCGACTTTGTATGTCTTAACATAACTACTACTATCAGCTTATGAGTTGACCATAGATCCAGACTGCATATTCTAGCATCGAAAAAAATCCTTAACTCGGCTTCCTCATGGAACTTAAAAATCTCTAGTCGCTTAACAACGCAGCAATGGTAGGTATAATCATTCCAAAGTAACCTTAATCCAAGATACGAAGCGTGTGATTGCAATCTATCCTGGCAGTTTTGATCCCATCACCTTGGGGCATCTCGACATCATCAAGCGTAGTGCTAAACTCTACGAACAAGTAATTGTTGGAGTTTTATGTAACCCCAGCAAGAGTCCTCTATTTACAGTAGATAAACGAGTTGAACAAATTCGCCGATGTACTACTCATCTTGCTAATGTAGAAGTTGACAGTTTTACTGGTTTAACCGTGGAATATGCTCAAAGTCGCAAGGCAAAAGTTTTGTTAAGGGGCTTGCGGGTACTTTCCGACTTTGAAAAAGAACTCCAAATGGCTCATACCAATAAAACTCTTCTAGAAGAAATTGAAACAGTCTTTCTCGCTACTTCTACTGAACATAGCTTCTTAAGCAGTAGCGTAGTCAAAGAAATTGCCAGGTTCGGTGGCTGTGTCGATCACCTGGTTCCTGAGAATATTGTCACGGATATCTACCAGTGTTACACCAAGACTCATCCCGAATCGAACCAGAACTAAATCAGTTCAATCCATCAGAAACAATTCCCGTTACTGCCCTCAGTTTTGACATTCAACGAGAATTAAACAGGCTTGAGGAAATTATTCTCGATAGCCCCCGCGTGTTTTTGACTAAACGTACTTTGATTGATGAAGAACAACTTCTCGATCAGCTAGATTTAGTACGCATTAATCTACCGGATGCTTTCGAGGCAGCAAAAGAAATTCTGCGACAAAAGGAAGTTATTCTCCTAGATGCGGAAGAATATGCCCAAGAAATGTTAGAAGAAGCCCAGCGTAGATCCCAAGAAATTTTAGAAGAGACGGGTATTGTTCGGCAGGCGGAATTTGAAGCCAATCAAATTAGGGAAGGGGTGAGACAAGAATGTGAACAAATGCAACAACAAACTCTCTCAGAAATCGAGCAAATTCGTATTCAAGCACATCAAGAAATTGAACAACTACGGCAAATGGCCTTAGATGAGTGCGAAGATATTCAAAATGGGGCAGATGAATATGCTGATGCCGTTTTATTTAGAATAGAAGAGCAACTAGGGGATATGTTAAGGGTGATTCGTAACGGACGTACAAAGCTAGGTAATGGTTCTTCAGATAATAATAAGGTTGATAGCTAATGGCTAATAGCATTAATATTTTTTTCTGTTCCCTGTTCCCCAAATTAATAAAAAAACGGAGTTAATAAAATTTATGAGTTACGATTATGATTTATTTGTTATTGGTGCAGGATCTGGGGGCGTTGCTTGTGCGAGGAGAGCGGCGGGATATGGTGCTAAGGTTGGTATAGCGGAATTTAGCCGTTTAGGGGGAACCTGTGTTAATCGTGGCTGTATCCCTAAAAAGTTGATGGTTTATGCTTCCCATTTTCCTGAACTTTTTCATGATGCCAAAGGTTATGGTTGGAGTGGTGTAGAGAGTAGTTTAGATTGGCAAAAACTAGTTACAGCTATTGATCAGGAATTAACGCGGTTAAATGGCGTTTACCAAAGGATGCTGGATAAAGCTAGTGTCAAAATCTATCGGGGTTATGCAAAGTTCCTTGATCCCCATACCCTAGAAATTGGTGAGGAAAAGGTCACAGCAGAGAAAATCTTGATTGCTGTGGGGGGAAAGCCCCAAAAACCTGATATTCCGGGTATAGAACATACCATTACCTCTGATGATATGTTTACCCTTAAAGAACAACCCAAGCAGATAATTATTTTGGGGGGTGGTTATATTGGTACAGAATTTGCTTGTATCATGAATGGTTTAGGAACCCAGGTAACGCAAATAGTCCGCAGCGAACAAATCCTCCGGGGATTTGATGATGATTTGCGCTCAACTATTGCTGAGGCTATGGTTAGTCATGGTATCAATTTAATCACAGGAACAGAAGCTAAAAAAGTTACGAAGACAGACAAAGGGTTGAAAGTTGAGAATGCTACAGCTAAGGTTGTTTTAGCCGCTACAGGGCGCATACCTAACTTAGAGAAGTTGGGTTTGGAAAATACTGGAGTTGAAGTTAAAAATGGTGCTGTTGTAGCTGATAAGTATGGGCAAACGGCACAAAAAAATGTTTATGCAGTAGGAGATTGTTTAGATCGGGTGCAATTAACTCCTGTGGCAATTAGGGAAGGGCGTGCTTTCGCTGATACAGAGTTTGGTGGGATGTCTAAAACGATGGCTTATGACAACATCCCCACGGCGATATTCTCTACTCCGGAAGCCGGTGCTGTAGGATTGACAGAAGCTGAAGCCCAGGAAGAATATGGTGAGGAAGCGATTAAAACTTACCGCGCTAAGTTTAAATCTACTTACTATAGTTTGGCTCATCGTGATGAAAAAACCATGATGAAGTTAATAGTCAATCAAGAAAATGACCAAGTTTTAGGCGCTCATATGGTAGGAGATCACGCCGCAGAAATTATTCAAGGAATTGCGATCGCAGTCAAAAAAGGTTGTACGAAAGCTGATTTTGATGCTACGGTTGCTCTTCATCCTACGGTAGCAGAAGAGTTTGTGACTATGCAATGATCAGTTATCAATGATGCCTAACGGCAACGGCAAGCCGAACAATGTTTAATGTATTGAAGATGAAAAGAGCAAAAACGCAATTTTCGTGACGGTTGTTGCCGAATTAGCAGATTTAGAAGCATGGGAAAGTGCGATCGCTCTTTATTAGCGAATGCTCACCTTAAGCAAAAGCAATATCGACGAGCTTTTGAGTTTGCAAAGTTAATTCCTGTTCTTACCATAAAAATGGCAACTCTGCAAAGGCAATATCAATAATAGATGAAGCTTTAGAAATCACCAAAACCATAGAAGTAGTTAACGTTGTACCGGAGCGAAGTTTATTTTTACAATACTCTAATGCAGGATTTCTTATTTCTTTAGCTAATGATTATGTTGAATTTGGGCAAAAACAGCGAGGCTTAGAAATTTTAGCTAGAAGAATGTTGACTGAGTTCGGCAGTCAACATTATCAAAGTACAACCTTCAGTCTCTGGAATATAATAGGAGAGAAAGAAATCTTTACTCTTAAATTTGCATGGGATGACATCAACCCGTATCCCAGGCCTAATGGTGTATTTTTTACTCCTAACAAGGAACTATTGGTTTTTGATTTTGGCCAAGGGATTCTCCAATTTAGGTATACAGACTTGAACGTTTTAATAGAGCGTAGTTGCGATCGCATCCGCAACTACTTAAAGTACAATCCCAACGTTAAAGAAGAAGATAAACGCTTGTGTGATGGTATTGGTATCAAAGAATAGAGGAAATACTTCTCAGTGTTTTCCTACTCATTTGATTTAAGGAAATTTCTCACAAAACGCTATACTCATCCGTAAGTGCAACTAAATAACAACTATGCCAGCCAAAGACATTTATCATCACCAGCTCAAAAATGCTTTGATTAAAGATGGCTGGACAATTACCGATGACCCCTTAATTTTATCCATCGGTAAAAAGGATTTATTTGTTGACTTAGGAGCAGAAAAAATAATTGCTGCGGAAAAAAATAATCGCAAGATTGCCGCAGAAATTAAAAGCTTCGTTGGTAGATCGCAAATTAATGATTTAGAAAATGCTGTAGGTCAATATATGGTTTACCTTCAGGTTTTATTGGAAACTAAAAGTGAGCGAATTTTATATTTAGCGATTAGGCAATCATCTTATCAAGAAGTATTTGAAGAAACTATAGGTAAAATATTCTTAAAAAAGAAGCTGATTAATTTAATTGTTTTTGATGAACACAAGGAGAGTATCTTACAATGGATAGACTAACGGAACTTTATAACACTATCTATCCTATTCTCAAGGAATATGCAGACCTGCCCTATGCAGATCGGAATTTAGAACATAAATTAGTGATCAGTGATGACCACAAAGACTATCTATTAATGACTATCGGCTGGCGAGATGATGTCAAGATACACGGTTGCGTGGTTCATCTAGAAATTATTGACCAGAAGGTGTGGATACATCGGGATGGCTTAGAAGATGGTATTGCCGATGATTTAGTCAGAGCTGGCATCCCTCCAAATCAGATCGTCCTGGCTTTTCATCCTCCCAAAATTAGACACCATACCGAATTTGCTGTTAATTAAAGGTAAATACAATCCCAACGTTAAAGAAGAAGATAAACACTTATGTGACGGTATTGGTAAAAATAAGTAGAAAAAAGTATAAATTAAAGTATTCCATGAAGAATAAACAAAATTAATCACCTCTTAACAGTGCATCTGTAGCCTCATAAGGAACTAACGGTAAAGGTGAGTTCGATTTGGGGTTGGAGATTTCTCTTGATTTATCGTTTCACTACGGAAGTCCTATAATTGATAATCAGTAACTAACAATTTCCTTTACCTAAAACCTAATACCCAAAAAATGACTCCCCAAAACTACCACATCACTACTTTCGGCTGCCAAATGAATAAAGCCGACTCTGAACGTATGGCTGGTATTTTAGATGATATGGGTTTGGTACATTCAGCAGATCCTAACCAAGCGGATTTGATTCTCTACAATACTTGTACTATTCGTGATAATGCGGAACAAAAAGTTTATTCTTATTTAGGTAGGCAAGCTAAACGCAAACATAAACAACCGGATTTAACTTTGGTTGTTGCAGGTTGTGTGGCGCAACAGGAAGGAGAAAAGTTGTTGCGGCGAGTCCCAGAGTTAGATTTGGTGATGGGACCGCAACACGCCAATCGTTTGGAGGATTTGTTAAGCCAAGTCTTTGACGGTAATCAAGTGGTTGCCACCGAACCTATCCACATTGCTGAAGATATTACCAAACCTCGGCGGGATAGTCAAGTTAGTGCTTGGGTGAATGTGATTTATGGTTGCAATGAACGCTGTACCTATTGTGTTGTCCCTAATGTGCGAGGGGTGGAACAATCCCGCACCCCAGAAGCGATTCGGGAGGAAATGGCAGAGTTGGCTAAGCAGGGTTACAAAGAAGTTACCCTGTTGGGACAAAATATTGATGCCTATGGTAGAGACTTACCCGGCAGCACCCCAGAAGGTCGTCACCAAAACACCTTGACAGATTTACTCTATTATGTTGCCGATATTCCTGGCATTGAACGCATCCGCTTTGCCACCAGTCATCCCCGCTATTTCACGGAAAGATTAATCCGTGCCTGTCAAGAAATACCCCAAGTTTGTGAACATTTCCACATTCCCTTTCAATCCGGGGATAACGACATCCTCAAAGCAATGGCAAGGGGTTATACCCAAGAAAAATATCGCCGCATTATTAATAAAATTAGGGAATGTATGCCCGATGCAGCTATTAGTGCTGATGCAATTGTCGCTTTTCCAGGGGAAACAGAAGAACAATTCAACAACACTTTGAAATTAGTTACAGATATCGGTTTTGACCAACTCAACACGGCAGCCTATTCCCCTCGCCCTGGCACTCCTGCGGCTTTGTGGGATAACCAGTTAAGCGAAGAGGTAAAGAGCGATCGCTTACAACGTATTAACCGTTTAGTTGAGGTAAAAGCAATTGAGCGATCGCAGCGTTATCTGGGTAGAGTTGAAGAAGTTTTAGTTGAAGATATAAATCCCAGAGATCCTAACCAAGTGGTGGGGCGTACTAGAGGCAGTCGTTTAACTTTTTGTCAGGGTAATATTGAGGAGTTAAAAGGAAAAACAATTAAGGTTAAAATAACCGATATAAGAGCTTTTAGCTTGACGGGGGAAAGGGTGGTTGAGAAGGTGAGTGTTTGTTGATGGAAAAATAACCAGCAAGCTTTATTCAGGGGGTTCAAAAATACAAATAGATTGCGGTTTAACAGGACAAGATTGATTAACAAGCTTCGGATTTCCCCATAGGTAAAGCCAAGTCAAATTAGTTAGAGTTGCAAGAGGAGTTATATCCTCTATTTCATTTTCCCCCAGGTAAAGCCCAGATAAATTAGTTAGAGTTGCAATAGGGGTTATATCCTTTATTTCATTTTCCCCCAGGTGAAGCCAAGTCAAATTAGTTAGAGTTGCAACAGGGTTATATCCTTTATTTCATTTTCCGCCAGGTAAAGCCCAGTCAAATTAGTTAGAGTTGCAACAGGAGTTATATCCTTTATTTCATTTTCCCC
The DNA here is from genome assembly GCA_963793425.1 of uncultured cyanobacterium. GTDB lineage: Bacteria > Cyanobacteriota > Cyanobacteriia > Cyanobacteriales > CAWCAG01 > CAWCAG01. The sequence continues at coordinate 634,774 of CAWCAG010000009.1, forward strand.
CAGGTTAAGCCAAGTCAAATTAGTTAGAGTTGCAATAGGAGTTATATCCTCTATTTCATTTCCCCACAGGTCAAGCGAAGTCAAATTAGTTAGAGTTGCAATAGGAGTTATATCCTTTATTTCATTTCCCCCCAGATTAAGCAAAGTCAAATTAGTTAGAGTTGCAATAGGAGTTATATCCTTTATTTCATTTCCCCCCAGATCAAGCCAAGTCAAATTAGTTAGAGTTGCAACAGGGGTTATATCCTTTATTTCATTTTCCCCCAGGTCAAGCTCAGTAAAATTAGTTAGAGTTGCAACAGGGGTTATATCCTTTATTTCATTTCTCCCCAGGTAAAGCTCAGTAAGATTAGTTAGAGATGCAACAGGGGTTATATCTTCTATTTCGTTAAACTCCAGGTTAAGCTCAATCAAATTAGTCAAGTGCTTCTGGGCAAGCTGGCAATCTTCAGTTTCAGCTTCCTTCAACAAAACCTCAACAGTATGTCGCGCCTCACTAGTTAAACTTTCTCGATTTTCGCACCATTCGGCAAAGCTTTCAAACTGCTGCACTTGAGCCGTTGCTTGATGCCAACTACCACCAACACCTAAAGCAATAACTGCATAAACATTCGCGTAGCGTCTCCATAAGGAGAAGCTCATTTTAGACATCACTACTTTATTTGTTGCGAACCGCTGACTTTGTTTGTTACTTCTCATCTGCTAACTTCTAAACTTAAGGGAATCTTAATTTACATTAACAGAAGCGATACCTACGGCGGTCTTCTCCTTCCACCAGACGCTACGCGAATGCCTACGCATTCTCAAGCCTAGCTTTCATCCAGCAGATACAGAGAATATTGAGGAGTTAAGAGGAAAAACAATTAAGGTTAAAATAACTGATATAAGAGCCTTTAGCTTAACAGGAGAAAGGGTGGTTGAGAAGGTAAGTGTTTGTTGATAGAAAAATAACCAGCAACAACTTTTATTCAGAAGGTTAAAAAGTACAAATAATATATAGTCGTGGTTCAAATTGTCGTTCAATAGGACAAGTTTGATTAGTAAGCTTTGGATTTCCCCCCAGGTAAAGCTGATATAAATTAGTTAAAGAAGAAAGAGGAGTTATATCCTCTATTTGATTTTCCTCCAGGTAAAGCTCAGATAAATTAGTTAAAGAAGAAAGAGGGGTTATATCCTTTATTTCATTTCCCTCCAGCCAAGCCAAGTCAAATTAGTCAGAGTTGCAACAGGGGTAATATCCTTTATTTCATTTCCCTCCAGGCTAAGCCCAGTAAAATTAGTTAGAGTTGCAACAGGAGTTATCAAAACAAAAAAAGGTTTAAAACCCCGCCGTTTTAGGGCGGATTCGTTGATTTTTTCAGGTACAATAAACATAATTTGCCAATAGCAACTGTTGCAACCAACATGAAAGCTAGATACAGATACAGATTTTACCCAACGAAGGAGCAAAAACCAACACTTGCTCAACTATTTGGCTGTATCCGCGTCGTTTGGAACGATGCTCTGGCACTATGCAAAAATGTAGGCAAAGCATTAAACTACAACAAACTATCTAGCCTGTTAACCATAGCCAAAAAGAGTGAAGAAAGAAAGTGGCTAAGAGATGTATCAGCAGTCCCCTTACAACAAACTTTAAGAAACTTAGCCACAGCCTACAAGAACTTCTTTAACTCATGTAAGGGCAAAAGAAAAGGTAAAAAAGTCTTACCACCAAAATTCAAGAAGCGAAGTAACCAACAAAGTGCAGCATTTGCCAAATCCGCCTTTTCAATGGAAGGGCAACAAGTTTACCTAGCTAAAATAGGCAACATTAACCCTATATTCTCAAGAGAACTACCATCTGTCCCCACATCTCTAACAGTAATCAAAGATAGTGCTGATAGGTACTTTATAAGCTTTGTAGTTGAAATCCCACCACAAAACTTACCTAAATGCGATTCAAGCGTAGGAATAGACTTAGGAATAATAGACTTTGCCACATTAAGTAATGGAGAGAAAATCAAAGCCCCAAAACCCTTAAAAAAGAAACTAAAGAAGCTCAGAAAACTACAACGTAACCTTGCCAGAAAGACGAAAGGTAGTAAGAGACGAGAATTAGCTAGAAGGAGAGTAGCCAAGCTTAACGCCAAGATAAAAGACACCAGAACAGATTTTTTACATAAGCTATCAACTAAGATAATTCGTGAAAACCAAACGATAATCTTAGAAGATTTAAACGTATCGGGAATGCTCCGAAACCGTAAATTATCCCGTGCAATTAGTGATTTAGGATGGCGTAGTTTCAGAACTATGTTAGAAGCTAAATCAGTAATGTATGGTAGAGAATTTAGGGTAATTGATAGATGGGAACCAACATCACAAACTTGCTCTTGTTGTGGTTTCAGAGGTGGTAAGCAGGAACTCTCTATTAGAGAATGGACTTGTTTGAATTGCGGTGCAGTTCATGACAGAGATGTCAACGCTGCTGTAAATATCAAAGTCGCGGGGGGACACCCTGAGACTTTAAACGGACGTGGAGGCAGGTGTAAGACTACAACTGTAGCAGCAGCCTATGAAACGTCAACTATCCAGTTAGAATTGTTCTAAATTGGAATCCCCGTACCTTCTAGGTCGGGGAGGATGTCAAGGGGAATAAATAACACAGTAGCCTCAGCAATTACTAGAATGAAAATGGAAGTTCAATAAATTGCTACTTAAACTACTTATTCCGTTCAAACCCAACTCTGGCTAACTAAAATTTAACTATTATGTCTTATTCTTCTTTCCTTAAAGGTATTCCTGGCGCATTGGCTCAACCCTTCAGTATCGCTGTACTCGCTTCTATTGGCGTTCATGGAATTGCAGCCTTCGCTATACCAAGCTTTTATCCTGCCCCCGCAGAAGAAGAATCTCAGCCTGTGGGTTTACTCAACGCCTCTGAAATCAACCAAAGTGGTTTGCCTGCTTTAGAAAGACCTCCAGAAGAATATACTTCACAACGATCTAGCCCTAAAAAACAATCTGACTCTTTGCAACAAAGAACTGTTAGTGGGATTTCTCGTAGTGGTCGTTATGGTACAAAAACAAGTAGGAATCCTACTCAGGCTCAAAAGCAACCGCAACAAAGGCAACCGACACCTGAAGAAATAAAAAAGATTGAGAAAAACTTGAACCAAAAACTTGCTCAGCTAAGAAAAAAAGATGCACAGGTTACAGGAGAACAAAGACAGCAAAATGAAGCATATAGAAAGAAGTTAGAGGAAGCAGAAAGACAGCAAAATGAAGAAAAACAACGATTAGCAAAAAGAGCTGAACAGCAACAACAACGAGCAAGACAGAATCAAAACGATAGCAAAGATCCTAATCCCACTCCAAATCAAGATAAAACTCCTGAAAATACAACAACAGTTACGAGTAATAATGATCGAGAAAAGGATCAAGGATTTGAAAGTGGGCAGACCATACCTAAAATAGCTCTAGGTAACGGAATACCCAAAACTCAAGAAGTTCCGCCACAATTAAGAGAACAACTTACTTATCAACCAAGTGGTACTACTCAAGCTGAGGCTGATAACAAACGTGAGATTTGGAAACAACAAATAAGTCCACTTTCTACTGACCAGAATCGATATCTATAGAGGGTAAATATCCCCAAGATGCTTGCTCAGGAGAGAAAGTAGAAGGCTCTGCTACTTATGGAGTTGTAGTTGATCCTGAAGGCAAAATTGTTGGTCAGCCAACTCTGATACAAAGTGCAGGTTATCCTGTTTTGAATCAACAAGCCATAGCAGATTTGCAAAGTTCTCAGCAATTTGCCAAAAATCCTCAACTTACCCCTTATTTAGTTGAGATTACATATCCTTATAACCCGCAAGTTTGTCCAGACAACTAAACCGGGTTTATTAACCCAGAATTATTTATCGTAGAGGCGACGTGTTTTCCCTGTCTTAGAAAAAACCACAAATCTGAATTAGGTCGCCCAATCTCTCCTTAGTGTCCAATAAAGTAGTACAATCAAGCTGAATATATAGTCACAAAGCCTATGGCACTTACTGAAGCTCAAACTCTCTTAGTTGGATTATTGTACTTAGCCTTAAGCGGTGCATATCTAGTCGTGTTTCCTGGTTTGCTTTACTTATACCTGCAAAAACGCTGGTATGTAGCCTCTTCTTTTGAGCGGGCTTTCATGTATTTCTTGGTTTTCTTCTTCTTCCCAGGATTACTACTACTCAGTCCATTTCTGAACTTGCGACCAAAACCCAGATTCAGTAGGCAGTAAGCGCCTTATCTCTATGCGAAGAATTGATGCGATCGCAATTGCCTTTGGTGTCTTTGTTGCTGGAGGAGTTGCCTACTTGGTTTTGCAAATAGTGGGGCTTGATAGCCTTTCGGCAGGAGTTTGGAGTCAGGCACTCTTGGTTATGGGCTTGCTTGGTTGGATCTCTACATATTTATTCCGGGTAGGGACAAAAAACATGAGCTATAACCAACAGATCAAAGAATATGAAGATGCCGTTTTGCAAAAGCGTTTAGAAGAAATGTCCCCAGAAGAATTAGCTAAGCTACAAGCAGAATTGGAAGAAGAGGAAGCTAGTAGTTAAATGCTAATTGCTAGCAGTAATAAATTTTTCCCGATATCTTTACTGCTCCCCACTCCCTACTCCCTGCTCCCCGACCCTAGCAAGACAATCTAAATACCTGACAGCTTACTTATTACTTATTACTTATTACTTATTACTTACCCTAAATGATCTCGGTTTCCGCTTGTTTTAAAACCCTCCGTAGTCGTTCTCAGTGTGCTTTTATTCCTTTTATAACGGCTGGAGATCCGGATCTTGCTACTACTGCCCGTGCTTTGAAGTTACTTGATCAAGTAGGGGCAGACATGATTGAATTGGGGGTTCCCTATTCCGATCCCCTCGCAGATGGACCAATTATTCAAGCCGCAGCAACCAGGGCTTTAGCAAAGGGCGTTAGGTTAGAAGATGTTTTGCAAGTTGTGCGGGATGTTTCAGGAGAAATTGCTGCACCAATTATTCTTTTTACCTATTACAATCCGATTTTTTATCGGGGCATTGAAGCATTTCTAGACCAAATTGTCGCAGCAGGGGTAAAAGGTTTAGTTGTACCAGATTTACCCCTAGAAGAAGCAGAAACCCTCCTTAAACCCGCTGCCGAGAAAGGAATTGAAGTTATCTTACTTGTTGCCCCAACTTCCCCCCTTGAACGTATAGAAGCGATTGCAACTCAATCTCAAGGTTTTGTTTATTTAGTTAGTGTCACCGGAGTAACAGGGGTACGTTCGGAATTAGCAACTAGGGTTAAAGATTTGTTACAAAGTCTTCACAAAGTTACCGATAAACCCATCGGTGTCGGTTTTGGTATTTCTCAACCTGAACAAGCTAAGCAAGTGAAAGAATGGGGGGCAGATGCAGCTATTGTTGGTAGTGCTATAGTTAAGCGTTTAGCTACCGGAACCCCAGAGGAGGGTTTACAAGCTGTAGAAGAGTTTTGTTCTAGTCTTAAAGCAGCAATTCAGTGATCTTGCTAATGGCTAATTAGCCATTAACGAAACTTCAATCAACAATTTCTGACACCGGAAATCTCTCCATTAATTGGATAGCCCTACGAGCATTTTTCTTTAAATCTCCGGATATGTCAGGAATATGAGGAATTTGCGAGAGAAAATCGACGGTTCGTCGTAAAAGCCTAACAATATCTCCTTCATCAAGACTGGTATGTTCGCAAAGTTCAACCCATTCAATGCCCAAAGCCCATTGTTCGACAATGCCAATTAGTTTATATTCCCTCCAAACCGGGAGAGCAACTTTATAACGATTTTGGAGTTTATTTAACTCTTGCCCCAAGGGACGCAAGTTATCCAAAACTTCAATTACTTGTTGAGGAGGATTATATTTCACCCAACTATCAGGACGGGGAGGTTCGCTGATTAAAGCACAAGCTGCTGCGGCTAAATGTTGAGGTTGCAATGGTTCACATTCCCCTGATGTTAAAGCCAAAGCTAACCACAACTCATTATCTCCTCGAATGGCTGCTGCCGCTTTACCAAGAGGAGTTGGCTTGTAACCTTTGAGGGCATCGAAAGCTTGGAGAACTTCAATTAAGTTGAGAAATTCTTGCCAATGGTGGGTTTGATGTTCCCGATATTTGGTTTGTCGGTCACGTATTTCTTCTTTGAGGCTAAGGCGGCGGTTGTGGCGTTTGATGATGGTTCCTGGACGGCCCCAATTGCTGAGAGAATGATTATCAATTTGGGTTTGGGTGGCTACCATTTTTTCCTTTTGAGCCAACACTTCCGGGGCTTCAGGAATTTCTGGTAAGGGTGAGGGAGAGGGTGAAGGACTCCCTGCCCCTACTTTCTGGGCTAGTAATTGGGCGATTTCTGCACTAACTTCATCTCCCGGACAAGATTTGCCTAATTTGATGCCCAGGTTATCGGGAGGAATCAACCATTCTATTTGAGAAGAAGGTAAAGATTGTTTGTCTATGGCAATTACATCGACGTTACTAACTATATACCAGTAGTTATCTATGCCCAAACAAACTAGGTAAGGTGCTTGACCTCCGCCTATAGCTTTAGCGATTAAAATTGCTGTTACAGGCTTGGTTACTTTGAGGTGTTTGCCTTTTAAATAAACTATTTGTCCTGGTTCTAATTTGGAGGCAACGAAGGTAACTCCTTTTAAGCGTTCTACCTCTGCTTGCTGTTTTAGGGTTTTGAGGAGGCGACGTTCTTCTTTGAGTCTGGCTTTGAGTTTTTCATAGCTGCTAATTAAATTAACTTCTACCGGGGCCAACTCCACATCCAACCTCGCTAATTCTGTGGCTATATCTGCGATCGCCTTTTGTTGTGGGGTTAACCTCAAAGTGGCAATATATTGGGCAAAACTTCTTTCTAAGAGGTTTTGTACTTGGTCTATGGTGTGGGTTTGGAGTAGATTCAAAACCATGCCATAGGTAGGAGTAAACTGGCTTACCAACGGATCTGCTTTTCTGGTGGCTAAGTAGGCTGATTCTTTAGCCCCTTCAAAGGGGGTTTGACAAGTCACCACATAACCGACATTATCCATACCCCTACGTCCTGCCCTACCAGCCATTTGCAGGAATTCAGAAGCTGTTAAGAGGCGATGCCCCCTATCAGTTCGCTTAGAAATAGAAGAAATTACAGTGGTGCGGGCAGGCATATTAATCCCCGCAGCGAGGGTTTCTGTGGCGAAGACAGCCTTAACTAAGCCGGCTTGGAACAATTCCTCAACTAATCCTTTCCAAGCAGGTAGAATGCCCGCATGGTGGGCGGCAATTCCTCGGTATAAAGCATCTACTTGACCTTTTCTGCCTGCATCAGGGTTTTTGTTGAGAAACTCGTCAATGCGAACTTTGAGGCGAGAGGCTTCTTCTTGGTTAACCAAACTCACTTCACGAAAATCTTCTACGGAGCGATCGCAACCTCGACGGCTGAAGATAAAATAAATGGCTGGGAGCATTTCCCGTTTGTAAAGCTGGGAAACTATTTGGAAAACACTAGGACAGTCCTCTCTTCTTAAGCGTTTTTGTCCTCCTTTCTTCTTCGATTTGAGGCGAGGGTTCAAAGACTTTTGTTGTTTATCTAACAGATCAAACAAGCCCTTTTGGCTACTGAAATAAAATTTGAGGGGTACGGGGCGAAAGTCGGAGTTAATTAGTTCTGTGGGGCCATGAACTTGAGCAATCCATTCCGTTAATTCTGCTCCATTAGCAATGGTAGCCGACAAAGCCACTAATTGAATTTCTGGAGGACAATAAATAATTGACTCTTCCCAAACTGTACCCCGTTGGCGGTCATTCATGTAGTGGCATTCATCCAAAACCACCGCTTCGACATCTTCTAAGGAAGTACCAACTTGGCCAATGGGGGTTCCATAAAGCATATTACGGAAAATTTCTGTGGTCATCACTAAAACTGATGCTTCCCGGTTGCTGGAAACATCCCCAGTCAACAAACCAACTTCCCTTTCCCCAAATTGTTTCCTAAAGTCCCTTAATTTTTGATTAGAAAGAGCTTTGAGAGGAGTTGTGTAGAGAACTCGTTTACCGCTAGACAAAGCGCGATAGATTGCATACTCTCCAATCAAAGTTTTCCCGGAACCAGTGGGGGCGCAAACTACCACAGACTTATTCTCATTGAGAGCTGTGATCGCTCTTTTTTGAAAGTCATCTAGTTCAAAAGGAAATAGTGTTTTTAGATCAAGGGCTGAGTTATTTGCAGAAGAATTCACACGGAGTCTTTACCATTCTTAATTAATATTTGACGAGAGCAAAAAGTTTTGCTTTAATTCCAGTCTATTTGAATGATACCTATTTCAGGGGTGTAATTGGTATGTTATCTAAATCAGAGTCATTAGTAATTAGGGAATCTTCCCTCAAATTTGGTCGTAGCTATAGAGTCCTAACAGCTTTGCTAGGGGGGATTCCTCTATTTTTGGGCATGAGGCTACGGAGCTTAGTTTATCAACTAGTTTTTGATAAAATTGGCCAAGGGGTACAAGTTGAAGTAAATGTTAACTTTACCCGTACTTATTTAATTAGTTTAGGCAATCGGGCTTACATTCGGTCGGGAGCAAATTTAGAAGTTTTAGCAGAAAATAGTGCCATCGTTATTGGAGAAAAAGCCACAATCGAACGAGGCGCTGATATTCGTGCTTATGCAGGAGGTAGTATTAGGATTGGCGATCGCACGTTTATCGGCCCCTATACTTGTCTTAATGGCCGTAATGTCAGGATTGGTCAAGATTGTTTAATTGGTCATCATTGCGGTATTTTCGCCGGCAATCATATTTTTAAGGATGCCCAACGCAAAATTAATCAACAAGGCTCTTCTTTCCAAGGTATTGTTATTGAAGATGATTGTTGGTTAGGTAGCGGAGTAAAGATTTTAGATGGAGTTACCGTTGGTAAAGGAAGTGTAATTGGTGCAGGTACTGTGGTGACGAAAAATGTTGCTCCTTATTCTGTGGCTGTAGGAGTTCCTGCCGAGGTTGTAGCTCATCGCTAGTATTAAGTAAATAGCTATTGACATCGAATCCGTCCTAAAAGGACGAGGCTTGAAACCTTTTGTTATTTTCGGTCAATGGAACATATAGATTTTTCGAGTTGCGATCGCTGAAATCTTAGTGAAGAGAATGCCAAAATAAAAAATAACTACGACACCATTAGCTAATAGGTATGAGGAAAAGCGTAGCCAATCCTCTTTTAGAGAGCATATATGAAAATATCGCTTAAAAATGATGTTGTTGTCTCAGTCGGACATTAAATTCGAGAAGAAATAGAGGTATTAGCTGCTTTAATGTTATGGAAGGTATCAAAATCTTCTTAAATGAAGCTAGCGCTATAATTAATTATTTGACATTTTATCCCCTAACAAAAAAAGCAGATAATTAAAAGTACTCTCTTACTTGGCAATGAGAATTTTATTAATTGATAATGATAAAACTTTAATTAACTTACTTCAAAGAATTCTTACAGAACAAAATTATGTTATTGATGCAGTTACTGACGGAGAACAAGGTTGGATATATGGTTCAACCTATAGTTATGATCTAATTATTCTAGATTGGTCTTTACCCAAACTAGATGGAGTGAGTTTGTGTAAGCGCTTTCGTGCTTCTGATTACGACACCCCTATTCTCCTCTTAACAGCATCTAATAGTAGTCAAGATAAGGTTCAAGGGCTTGATGCAGGGGCAGATGATTGTCTATGTAAACCTTTTGATCTCGAAGAATTCTCAGCACGTATTCGTGCTTTGTTGCGTCGTCTAAATGCTGATTTCCTTTCTGTATTGGGTTGGGGAGATTTGAAACTAGATCCTTGTCGTGGTGAGGTTACTTATAAAGACCAATTGTTGTCTTTAACGGCCAAAGAGTATGGGTTATTGGAATTATTTTTACGTCACCCCCAAGAAGTTTTAAGCATTGAAGAGATTATTGAAAGTTTGTGGTCTTCAACAGAATACCCGGCTGAGGCGACAGTTCGTTCTCACCTTAGACACTTACGAAAAAAACTCAGACTAGCTGGCTTAGTAGAAAATCCGATTACAACGTTACCAGGACGAGGATATTGCTTAAAATATTTGCCAAGAGGGAGTGATGTTGATGAGGCCGTCTCGTCAACGCAGCTAGAAAACCGAAAGAGTAGGCGATCTAAGCATTTAGCAACCCTGACTACGACTTGGGAAAGATATCAGCATAAGAGTAGTCAACAGTTAGTCAGTTTAGATGCCGCTATAAAAGCTTTGCAACAAGGCAATCTTGATAAAAGCGCTCACCTAAATGCAATTGTAACAGCTCATAGTTTAGCAGGGAATTTGGAACTATTTGGTTTTGAGCGAGGTTGCCAATTGACTCAAGAAATAGAACAACTACTACAAAGGGATTTGGGTAGAGATTCTCAGCAAATTGTTCAGCTACAAACTACCTTCAATACTTTACGTCAAGAGTTAGTTACTGAAGATAATATTTCAGAGCAAATATCTAACCAACTAGAAGCAAATTCTCCTTTGTTATTGATTATTGATAACAATACAACATTTACTGAAAACTTAAGCCAAGAAGCAACTAGTTTGGGGATCAGAACTGCTATTGCCCCAACAACGGAATTGGCTAAAAATTATCTAGAAGGAGAGCTTCCTGATGTAGTTCTTTTGCAAATTTCTTTTGAAGAATCAACATCTAATTCTAGATTGCGATGGGAACGTTTATCTTTGATTGCTGAATTTAAGTTAATGGAACCGTCAATACCTGTAATTGTAATTGCTGATTGTGATCACCCTGAAGATCGTTTGCAAATAGTGCGACATGGGGGTTCTTTTTTCTTAAAACAACCCATAACTGCTGCCCAAACCCTCTCTTTTTGTCAGCAAGTTTTAGAGCATTCTTGCCAAAATAAAAAAGTAATGATTGTTGATAGTGATGTAGAGTTACTCCGAGCTTTGCCTTCTATGTTACAACCTTGGGGTTTCAAATTAACCACCTTAGATGATCCTCGGCAGTTTTGGGATGTTATTCAATCGGTACTTCCTGATATTTTGGTACTAGAGATAGAAATGCCTCACTTCAGCGGTATTGAATTGTGTAAAACTCTACGAACTTATGCCTATTGGCGTAGGACACCTATTTTATTCCTCACAGCCCATACAGATATAGCAATGCAAAATTTGGTTTTTTCTAGTGGTGGTGATGATTTTATCACTAAACCCATTGACGGCAAAAAATTAGCAGAACGTATTCTTAATCGTTTTGAGAGAATACGGGAAAGTTAAGGGATTAATGATCATAAATCCTTGATTTACCTAAACTGCTCTTCTAATCTACTTCTCCAAATATGAAGAGGACTAATTAAAATACTTAGTAATAGTGCGTTTTCACAAGCAGCAACCGTGTCAGTTTTAAGCTTAGTCCAATTGCTAGCAAGGTGTAAAATAAGTTTGCGTAAATCGTTCCCTAAATAAGCAAAAAAGGCGAAGGGTCTTTGCCATGATTTTAGCCTTAGCATTCTGATATAATGTCTAGTTAATCCTGAATTGCGGCTTAGAGAGATTAAATAGCTACGTTCCATTCTCCAAGCAGGAATATGATGATAGATGTGCATTTCAGGGTTATACCAAATCTCCCAGCCACCATTCTGAATGTAAGACAAGATTTCTAAATCTTCTCCTTTAGTTAATAAGGATGCTTTGCTAGGACCTAAAAGCACTAAGTTATCAGGTACAGTTTCTAACCAAGCTTGTTTAGCAATAACAATACCTGCCCCTGGAGGAAGGACTTTTTGTTTATGTTTGTTGTAACAAAATGGTTTTTTTCCTCTTTCAATTATGGCTAAATAAACGGCTATTCTCTGGAAGTTTTGAGGTGTTACTGTTTCAAATTCTCCGTGAATTTGACCACCATACGCGCCAACATTGGGGTGTAGTTTTCCGAAGGAATATGCTTGAAATACCCAGTCGCTATCAGGTAAGTTATCGTCATCGAGAAAACCAATTAGGGAACCTTGAGCTTCATGAATGGCTCTTTGCCTAGCAATTGAGGCTCCTTGTTTAGGCTCGAAGTAATATTTAAGAGGATAGGAGTAGTGCCAATTAGATTGGTATTGGGCAACAACCTTAGCAGTGCCATCGTTACTATTGTTGTCAATAACAATGATTTCCCAGTTAATTTCCTCTGTACGAACCTGGGAGCGTAGTTTATCTAAAACATTGGGTAGCAAACGTTCCCCATTGTAGGTGCGGATAGCAACTGTAAAATCCACCATGATTTAGCCCTGAAAATTGCTTATTGGACAATACTAACTTTCCCATATTGTAATCAAATGTTCAGATCGTGAATCACTTTTATAAAGTTTTACTCCTATTCAAGAAACTCCTTGCTTTTTCTCTGAGTGCAATTGTTAAAGAGATTTTCTGCTAGTTTTATGGGAATAATAACTAAAGTTACTAGAAATCACCTAAAGTAATTTCTAGTAACTTCAAACTATCTAAATATTCTCTAGCTAATTTTGAATTTCTAAAGAAATGAAGCGTTATCCTCGTTTTAACTACTTTTTTCTGGTATCTGTATTTATACTACTAGCCATTAGTTGAGTATTAGACATAGTAGTGAATCCTTAACTACTTTCCATTTACATAATAGTCCCTAGTTCCCTTAGCATCTAAAGCCTCTCCTAGACGATTTAAAGCATGAATATAAGCAGCAGTACGCATAGAAACATTTAATTCTTGAGCAATTGACCAAGTTTTTTGGGTTTCTTCGATTATCTTCTCTTTTAATCGTTGACTAACTTCCTCTAAGTTCCAATATAGTCCACTACGATTTTGTACCCACTCAAAATAACTGACTGTTACTCCTCCAGCATTAACTAAAATATCAGGAAATACCTTGATTTGTTTACTTTCTAAAATAGCATCAGCAGAGGAAGTTATGGGGCCATTAGCAACTTCAAAAATAAATTTAGCTTGAATATCAGCAGCATTGGCTTGAGTAATTTGTTTTTCTAAAGCGGCAGGAATTAAGACATCAACATCTAAAGTTAATAAGTCTTCGTTGCTAATTACTTGATGTTCAACAATATTACAAACACTATCTTGACAATAAACAGCTTTGATGCCAAGACGTTCATTTTTATATTTACGAATGCTGGGAATATCTAATCCTCCGGGGGCATAAATTCCTCCTTGAGAGTCACTTACGGCCACAACTTGATAACCAGCATCAAAAAGCAATTCTGCTAGTTTTCCTCCCACTTTCCCGAAGCCTTGAACAGCGATAGTAGTTTCTTGAGGCTTTTGCTCAAATTTAGGCAGAATAGTATTAATAACCTCAAAAGCCCCCGTAGCCGTAGCCACATCTCTACCTTGGCTTCCTCCCATCGTTAAAGGCTTCCCTGTCACCACAGCAGGACTAATTTTACGTCGGATGATACTATATTGATCCATCATCCAACCCATAATTGTAGCGTTGGTATAAACATCAGGAGCAAGAATATCTACATCAGGGCCAATAAAATCGGCGATCGCATCAATATAACCCCGGCTTAAGCGTTCTAATTCTGATTTAGATAATTCTTTAGGGTTGAGGGTTATACCACCTTTCCCCCCTCCAAAAGGCAAGTTGAGTAAAGCACATTTAAAAGTCATCCAAAAAGCTAGAGATTGTACCTCATCTAAGGAAACTCCGGGATGATAGCGTACTCCACCTTTAGCAGGGCCTCTAGTATCGTCGTAGCGTACTCGATATCCAGGAAAAACTTGCAAAGAACCATCATCCATTCTCACAGGAATAGATACCCTCAAGCTAGCCTTGGGGTGCTTTAGGCGTTGGATAGCATCTTCAGAAATTGCCACATACTTTAAGGCTTTTTCCAATCTTTTACTAGCATCGGCAAAAAGAGTATCTGAGTCTTTTTCTTCCCAAGAAGTAATAGCTTTAGTCATAACCAATACCTTTAAAAAAAATAATTTACTAGGTTTTTCTGGTTGATCCTCCAGTTATTTAATTGTCCCAGACAAAGAATATAAAAGGTTTCTATACTGTAGAAAGGTTGTATTTATTATTATTATTTATTGTGAACTTTTCCTAAGCGCAACCTTTATGATTGTCGCCTTATTAGCAGCCCTTTCTGCTTCTGCCGCAGCAGGTATGCGTATCGCTTTACCTTTGTTGATTATCGGCTTGTTACAAACAGACAGTTTGTGGGCTAACATTCCCTTGCTCTGGCGGATTCCTCCTCCAGTTTTGCTGTCTATACTTACTAGTTGGTCAATTTTCGAACTTTTTGGTTCTAAGGGGTTACTAGGACAAAGGATTCTTCAGGTAGTTGGGTTAGTCTTGAGTCCTATAGTAGGGGCTTTATTGAGTGTTGCGGTGATTAAAACCACAGGGATTGTTATAGAATCACTTTGGTTAATTGCTATTATTGGGGGCTTACTGGCTTTAGTACTGCAACTAGTACAAATAGGTTGGTTTTTTCGTCTGCGAGGTTTACCTATTTGGTTAGTTTTGTTAGAAGATGCCCTTTGTATCTGCTTAGTAGTTTTTGCTTTCAATGCACCTCAACAAGGTGGTTTAATTGCCATGCTAATGCTTTGGATCGCTGCCCGTAGTTCCAAGGAATGGCATCAGTGGTATAAAGGGAATAGTCGATGATCAATGATCAATAATGCTAGTTGCTAGTTGCTAATAGTTTTATTCTTAATGCCCTAATTCCCTAGCTCCCTAACTCTCCAGCTCTCCAGCTTCCCATCAAACATCAACGGGTATCTCCACAGGTTGATAGGGCATTCTGAAAAATCCTCTTACTGCTTTTTCTCTTTGGCTTGAAGTACGCTTTTGCTTGCAGCGTAAACCCATAACTGTCTTTAATCTTGGGGAATCTCCGGGAACTCTGGTTTTACCCACCGGAACTCTTTGGGCAGCGATAAAAACATCATCTTGATTAGGATGGTTGGGGTCATAAATATAGAGTTTAAGGTCATTACCAGATTCTTCATAACTGTAAGCAAGAACTTGGTGATTTTCCCAAATTTGGACACTACTTCCCCCCACATAAACTAAACCGATAACAACTAAATTACCGTCATCTAAATCAGCACTAATCTCTTCAAACTGGTCGTATGTACGTTTTTGTGTACCGAAAACTGTATCTTCCGGTAGTATCATCCACTGGGCAAACTTGGCAATATAGGTTCCGAATGCACCGAAAGAATCTGTTTGTCTGCGATAAAGATATTTATAGAAAGGAGTTCCCTTCGCCGGAGGTTCTTTTAATTCCGGTATCGGTTTTTGTGCCAAGAAAAAGTCACAAGTTGCCGCAGACATTCCCCCGCATAAACCATAGGTGGATTCAATCTCTGTTAAGTTGGGCAGTTTGGGGACAGAAAAAGGCAAAGGATAGCCGGGGAAGCGATTGAGAAAGTTAAACCCATGTTGGGAAGGAGTAAAGGTGACATCAGGAGTGAAAATTTCTGGTAAACGGAATTCCCGAACAAAGGGAATCATCGCTGCGGTCTGGCGTTTGCTTCTCCCTTTGTAGCTATAGCGAAATTCTAAGTAAGGTAGATAAATATCCTTGAGATCCGGGAGGCGATGGCTACGACTAACCCGATTCCAGTTTAATAGGCTTTGGGGCAACTTTGTGGTGATGGTTTTATAGTCGAGGTAGCGGGAAGATTCGTAGGTTAAAGTGAATTTACCTCTTGAATCTGATAAACCAGCTTTGACGGTAAGATTGTCATCTTTGTCCCCTTCATCTTTATCAAAGATGCGAACCTGCACGTTTTCTGCGGCTACGCCATTTGTAAAGAAGATTTTGCCAGAGAATGTTTCTATCATGGGGAAACGGGGAGATGGTTTATAAAAATAGTATTTTGTCAATAGGCGATTTTGTTACAGCTAAAAAAGAAGTTTTTGTATTATGGTCGTAGCGTCATATTTTTTTTCTTCCTAAGCTATTCAAATTAGGGGAAAGCTCGATATATAGCTATTTTGCTTAATTGGAGTATTTTTAAGCACATAAATACCCAAGTTACCATTTTTAGTTATTTTTCAAAATTCTATTACAAAAAGAACCCCTCTCAATGCCTTATGAAACCGTTCTTGATATAACTTTACAAATACACTGGGAATTTGCTTGAGTTTAAATGATTAAAAGCTTAATTAGGAGAAAGACAAGTTTTACTTATTAATTATTCAAACCGTGCATTAAAGTTGCTCAATTAACTTAGCAACTCGCTCTTTAATTTCATCCCTGACACGGTGAAACGTTGCAACGGGTTGTCCGTCAGGATCATCTAGTTCCCAATCTGCAAACACCTCTTGCCCTGCCCATTCAGGGGGTAAACTCGTTCCGCAACCACACATAGAAATGACCGCATCGTAATCTTGGGCATGAAAATTACTCAAAGGGTCAGAGGTTTGCTGACTAATATCAATACCAATTTCTGACATCACTTCAATGGCTGTAGGATGTACCCGACTAGCTTCTAAGCCAGAAGAAGTAACCTCAATCTTACCTTCTCCTAATGTTTTGGCAAAACCTTCTGCCATTTGGGAACGGCAGGAGTTTCTTTTGCAAACAAACATAACTTTTTTCATTTAACTATTACTCTATTGGGCTTTTTGTTCACTATAAGGACTAGCACAACGAGGATCAAGCAAGGTTGCTTTTTCGGGATGTCTAGGAAACCAATTGGCAGTATGTTTACAAAATTCCACCAACATCAACATTGCTGGTACTTCAATCAACACCCCTACTACTGTTGCTAAAGCTGCACCTGAATTTAGTCCGAATAGAATGACTGCGGTGGCGATCGCAACTTCAAAATGGTTACTCGCACCAATTAAGGCGGCGGGGGCTGCATCTTCATAGTCTAAACCCAGCTTCAGGGCTGCGACATAGGTGATGAAGAAGATGAAGTTGGTTTGTAAAAATAAGGGAACAGCAATTAATAAGATGTGTAGGGGGTTACTGACTATTAATTCTCCTTTGAAGGCAAACAGCAGCACTAAGGTAAAAAGTAAAGCTGCGATCGCAACAGGGGAAAGATAGTGGAGAAACTTTGCTTCAAACCATTGTCTCCCTTTGTATCTAAAAATCCAGTAACGACTAAAAACCCCGGCTATTAAAGGCAAACCGACATAAATTAACACTGAAAGGGCAATGGTTTCCCAAGGTACGGTAAGGTTATTGACTGATAGTAACCATTTTCCTAACGGTGCATAAAGAAATAACATCGCCAAGGAATTAACCGCTACCATCACCAAAGTATGTCCTTGGTTACTGTAGGATAAGTAGCCCCACATCAATACCATAGCCGTACAAGGAGCAATCCCCAGTAAAATTGCCCCAGCAATATAAGAATTAGCTAAACTGACTTCAACACCCCGCACCATCTCTGTTGCTGATAACCAAGACTTAAACAGTCCACCAAGGAAAAACTGGGCAAACACCACCATGGTAAAAGGTTTAACCAGCCAGTTTATGACTAGAGTTAATAATACTGGTTTGGGGGTTCGTGCTGCTTTGGCTGCCTGAGAAAAGTCAATTTTAACCATGATGGGGTACATCATGAAAAACAGACAAATAGCAATAGGAATCGAAACGTTGTAAATGCTCAGCGAATCAAGGGATTGAGCCACCCCAGGAAAGATTTTTCCCAGGGCTATACCAGCAACAATGCAGAGAGCAACCCACAGAGTCAGGTATTTTTCAAAAAAGCTCAGTTGGCTGCCAGCTTTGATGGCTTGGGCATTAATTTGGGAACTTTTTGAGTTCATCTTTCCGCTCAAGTTTGTGGGAGTGGTTTAATCTTATATCAAATAAACTTGATATATCAAGTTCGCTTAAAATTACCTCAATCTGAGTGTTAGAGCTATCAAGCTTAAGATATTAGGATTAAGGTGCAGTTAAAATCTTGATTCGGTCGGTTTTATCAAGGCACTTTAGGAAGCCGATTGTAGGATTAAATAGCTAAACCCAACTTCAAACCCAACAAAGCATGAACAAAAAGTAAACCAAGGGCGACAGTTCCTATATAAGCATGAACTGTACGTAAGCCAGGTTTGTTGCCACCAAATTTAGTTGCTGAAAGTACTCCGTTAACAGTAAGTAAGCCAATTACCACTGAACCTGTCCAAAAATGAGGACTTTCTAAGATGGGTTGCTTTTGCATCACTAAAGATAACACTCCTCCGGTGTAACCAGAAGCGAGGAATAAAAACAACCAGGGGGCAAGTTTGCGATGATCTTGCTTACTTTTAATAGCAACTTCACCCTCTTCAGCAGTACGTCCCCGCCATCCTGCTAAACCCACGAAAGTTCCCATGACAAAGACGACAATTCCCATCATTAAAGGATGTCCCCAATGAACAATGGGTTCCGGTATACCTAAACTACGAAACCAAGCAGCAACAGGTTCTAAAATATTACTCAAATTATTCATCTAGCTTTTATAGTAAACAAAAATGGTTTTGAACGATTAACCATTAACCAGCAAAGGATACCCCAAATCTTCCCTTTGTTGTAAATATAAATGAGCTACCTTGCGGGCTAAGTTACGAATCATACCGATATAACGGGTTCTTTCTGTCACGGCGATCGCACCTCTAGCATCTAGTAAATTAAAGGTATGGGAACATTTTAAAACATAATCAAGGCTAGGCAAAACTAGACCTTTCTCAATTAATTGCTGGGCTTCTTGTTCATATAAACTAAAAAGTTTGAACAGTAAATCAGGGTCAGAAGCAGTAAAGTTGTAGGTACATTGTTCAATCTCCCCTTGTAAATGCACATCGCCATAGCTGAGGTGATTATTCCAGCTAATTTTCACCATGGCATCTACATCTTGAAGATACATAGCCAGCCTTTCTAAACCATAAGTGATCTCAATGGAAACAGGACGACAATCAATACCGCCACATTGTTGAAAATAAGTAAATTGAGTGACTTCCATCCCATCTAACCAAACTTCCCAACCAACACCCCAAGCCCCCAAGGTGGGAGACTCCCAATTATCTTCTACAAAGCGAATATCATGGTCTTCCGGCAGAATTCCCAAGGCTTTGAGAGAATCTAAATAAACCTCTTGAATCTGATCAGGAGAAGGTTTAATTAAGACTTGGTATTGATAATAATGCTGAAAACGATTAGGATTTTCTCCATAACGTCCATCCGTTGGTCTTCTGCAAGGTTCAACATAGGCAACTGACCAAGGTTCAGGACCTATAGCCCGTAAAAAAGTGTGGTGGTTCATAGTTCCCGCACCCTTTTCTGTATCATAGGGTTGAGCGATGAGACAGCCGCGATCGCTCCAGAACTGATTTAATTTGGCAATAATACCTTGAAAACTGATGGACACAGGTTTTGATCGTAAATATTCTTTCCTATTATCCCTGGAATGGTGACTCTTGTACTCAATTAACGTAATCTTTTTAAGGAATTCTTGAAGCCAAGTTGAAGTAAGCTAGAGACTCAGCTTTCCCTGTTGTCATCCTCAAGCCATGTCCCAAAAGAACGAAACCCTACCTCTAGTTTTGGCCCTCGTTGTAACTGCTGCTTTATTGGGTGGTGGTGGTTGGTGGCTGTTACGTCAGTTCGGTGACTCTTCAGCCAATGATTCTTCTGCTACTGATAGCAATAGCAATCGGGTTACTCAGTCTTCTCAAGTAGCCAACTTTGCCCAACTAGAAGGAGTTCCCAACGGTTTATTTAACTATGGTGGCAGTACAACTTGGGCCCCCATTCGCAAGGAAGTAGACTCCGCCATCCAAACTGTTTGGCCAGAATTTAACCTACGTTATACAGATCATCCCACCAAAGCACCGGGTTCTAGTACAGGAATTGAGATGTTATTAAAAGGGCAGTTAGCTTTCTCTCAATCCTCTCGTTCTCTTAAAGATGAAGAATATGAACAAGCAGCCCAAAGAGGATTTACCATTGAAGAAATTCCTGTAGCCATTGACGGTATTGCCATTGCCGCTAACCCTGATTTAGATGTTTCTGGTTTGAGCATCAAGCAAATTCGAGATATTTACACAGGCAAGATAACTAATTGGAACGAAATAGGTGGTCCTAATTTGCCCATTACTCCTTACAGTCGCCGTTTAGAGGATGGGGGAACTGTAGAATTTTTTGTAGATAATATTTTAGCAGAAGAAGAGTTTGGTGATAATGTCAAATTTATTCCTACCACCACTGAAGCAATTAGGGCAGTAGCAGTAGAACCAGGGGGTCTTTACTATGCCTCTGCCCCAGAAATAGTTCCCCAATGTACCATCAAATCTTTACCTTTAGCTTCAAGTTCCTCACAAGAATTTGTTTCTCCTTATCAAGAACCCTTTGTTCCCCTCAGCCAATGTCCTAACCAACGTAATGAACTTAATAGCAAAGCTTTCCAAACAGGTACTTATCCCATTACACGCCGCCTGTTTGTCATTGTGAAAAAAAATGGTCAAGATGATGAACAAGCAGGAGTAGCATACGCCAACCTTTTACTTAGCGATCAAGGACAAAAATTAGTTCGCGAAGCTGGTTTTGTAAATATCCGCTAATTTCAGAATACTCTAAGTCCTTAAATTAATAATTTTTAGTTATTATTATGTCTCAAAAAAACGAAACTTTAACTTTAGTTTTAGCTTTATTAGTCACTGCTGCTTTATTAGGTGGGGGCTGGTTTTTCTTCCGCAATAAGTTGGGTGGAGGAGAGGAGAATTATGCTAATCAAAGCCCTCAAGCTGGTAATACTGGTAACAATAATAGTAATAACAACTCCTTTTCTCCTCCTAGTAATGTCCCGGATGGCACAACAGTAAGCATTGCTGGTTCTACCAGTATGGTACAAATTAATCAAGCCTTAAAAAATAGTTTCGAGCAGCAATTTCCTAATACTAGAGTTGAAACCCAACCAGGAGGTACAGATAAAGGGATTGAATTGCTTGCGGGGGGCAACATCGATTTAGCCGCAGTTTCTCGCCCTTTAACCCAAGAAGAAACCAGTCAAGGTTTAGTACCAGTAGCTGTTGCCGCAGACGCGATCGCTGTGGTAGTTAGCAAAGAAAATGTTTTCTCTAAAAGTTTGACAGAGCAACAAGTTAGGGATATTTTCCAAGGTAAGATTAGTAACTGGTCGGAATTAGGAGGAGGACAGGGAAATATCAAAGCAATTAATCGTCCTCCCGTTAGTGGAACTCGCCAATTTTTCCAAGAAGTAGTTTTACAGGGAGGAGATTTTGGTAACGGCGCTAATTTTGAAATTATGCAAAGGGATGCAACAACTCCTATTTTGCAAAAGCTAGGTGGCAATGGCATTAGTTATGCAACCTATGCCCAGGTTGCTAATCAAGGAACTGTTCGGGTTTTGCAAATAAATGGTCTTAATCCTAATAGCGGTAATTACCCTTTTCAAAGGGAGTTATATTACGTTTATAAAGAACCTGCTAGTGAGGCAGTGAAAGCTTTTTTAGGTTATGTTGGTTCTCCTGAAGGGCAAAGTGCGATCGCCGGAGGAAGTTAATGATTAACTTTTGCGAGTCGCTTCGATCAGACGAGAATAATAGAAACTTGTACTAGTCATGCCATTACCGTTGGGGGTAAAACCAAGGTTATGCAAGATTTCAATAATATCTGCTTCGCGATGTTGATAGGCACGGGTAGCTTTACTAGGGCCAGGAAAAAAATCTCCTACTTTTTTTAAAACCGTTAAACCTAAAGTCTTTGGGGCAAAGCTGAGAATGAGGCGAGATGCAGCGAGGGAAGCAAGATGACTAATCATTTGTGCGGCTTTAGCTTGGGGATAGTGAATTAAGACATCTAAGCAGATAACTGTGTGGTATTTACCTGTTAATGCTTCTAAGTCTTTGACAGCAAAGGTCGGATTGTTTTTCTGCCCTAGAGTCGCTTCTGCCCGTTGCTGGGCTTCTCCAACCATTTTCTTAGAGATATCACTAGAAAAAACCTTAGCACCTGCTTGAGCAAGGGGAATACTAAGACTGCCCACACCACAACCAGCATCGCAGATGGTTATTTGGTTTAAGTTATCATCTGCTTTCAACCAAGACAAAACGGTATCAACGGTTTGTTGATGTCCGGTGCGAATATCCTGCTGAACTTTATTAACTTCTCCATTGCCATATATTCTACGCCAACGGTCAAACCCAGTAGCATTAAAGTATTCTGTAACAATGGCTTTATCGTCAACTACATTCATAAAAATTAAATCTTAAAGTTTAGTTTGGCTCTAAGGTTAATACTTTATCAGCTATTGGCTCTAAAGCAATTAATCAAAAGCTAAACTTTGCTCACTCATGAGTAGTTCTTCAAATTCCCCGGCAGTGAGGGGATGACTAAATAAAAATCCTTGCATTTCATCACAGTTATTTTGGCGAAGGAAGTTAAGTTCGGCATTAGTTTCTACCCCTTCAGCAATAACTTTAAAACTTAAACTATGAGCCATTTGTAAAATAGCATTGGTGATGGCGGCATTTTTGGTATTGTGCTGAATATTGTGGATAAAACAGCGGTCTATTTTGAGAATATCAAAGGGGAATTGTTGCAAATAACTTAAAGAAGAATAGCCAGTTCCAAAGTCATCAATGGCGATTTTAATACCTAACATCTTGAGAGCATTTAATTTGTTTCTGGCTAAAGTGACATTTTGTACTAGGATACTTTCAGTTAACTCTAGTTCTAAATATTGGGGATCTAGTCCTGTATCTACTAGTATTTTTACTAAACTTTGACGTAACTCTGGTTGAGAAAATTGACGACCTGATAAATTAACAGCAATTAATAAAGGTGCTGTTTTTCTCAAAGAATGCCAGATTTTACCTTGGCGACAAGCTGTACTTAACACCCATTCTCCAATGGGTATAATTAAGCCTGTTTCTTCTGCTAAAGGAATAAACTTATTAGGAGAAATTAGACCTTTGCCCGGACTATCCCACCTTACCAATGCCTCTACTCCCGTTATTTTACCAGTTCTCAAGCTGATGCGAGGTTGATAATAAAGCTGTAATTCCTCTTTTTCTAATGCTTGCCTTAAGCTAGTTTCTAAGGATAAAATATTTGCTTGAGAATCATTCAAATTTCCTTGGAAAAATTGATATTGATTGCCTCCTTGCACAACAGCATAATCCATAGCTAGTTGTGAGTGTTGCAGCAAATCTTCTAAGCTAGTTTGGCAGCGAAAAGAAAAAGCAATACCAATACTAGCAGTAACAAAAACTTCTTGACTATTAAGTATAAAAGATTGATTAATAATGGCTAAAACTTTCCTGGCTACTTCTGCAACAACTTCTTTTTCTGTTGTCGCCCCCAACATAATAATGAATCGATTAGGGTTTAGATAAGTGACAGCATCATCATCTCCTTTGAAGTGTAACTTCAAACGTTTAGCAATGGATTTAAGCAGTAAATCTCCATAATCATGACCTAAAGTTTCATTAATTCTATTAAGGCGATCTAGGCGCAAACAAATTACTGAAATAACTTGCTTATTTTCTTGGACTGAAGCATTATTATGGGTCAGTGTAGTGAATCTTTCTCTCAGAGATAAACGGTTAGGTAATCCGGTCAGGCTATCATGATAAACTAAATAATCGAGCTTTTCTTCTATTTCTTTTAATTGAGAACCATAGCGTTCTTCAACTAAAGCTAATTTTTCCAGTTGGGTTTGAATTGCCCCTAATAACTCTGCTCTGGTAAAAGGTTTGGTTAGGTAATCGTAAGCCCCTAATTGCATTCCTTTACGGAAGTCTGCTTTGGTTGCTTTGGCACTGAGAAAAATAAAAGGTACTGTAGCTGTTTGTAAGTTTTTTCTTAATAAATGGAGAACTTGATAACCATCAAGTTGCGGCATCATCACATCACAAATGATTAAGTTCGGTAATTCTTTTTGAGCAAGTTCAATACCCTGACGACCATCAGCAGCACAAACAGTCTGGAAATCTTCTGCCTCTAATAGTTCCAGGATATTATCTCTAACTAACTTTTCGTCTTCAATTACAAGAATCTTGGTCATTAGCGATTCCAGCTCAATAAGTTGTTAATAATAACTCCGGGGTAAAAGTGTTGTGAAAGTTGTCCCCTTACCAACTTCGCTAACAAATTTTATTTCGCCCCCGTAAGCTTCTACGCACCTTTTCACAATAGCTAATCCTAAACCTGTACCGGGAATATTGCCAACATTATTACCGCGATGGAAAGATTCAAATAAATGTACTTGGTCTGCTGGAGGAATGCCAATACCAGCATCTTGAACTTGCAAAGCGATCAAGTCTCCTAAAGAAGCTAAAGAAAATTTGATGGTACTATATTCTGGAGAGTATTTAATGGCATTGGAAAGGAGATTAGTGAGAATATGTCGTAGTAGCTTTTTATCTAAATAAGGATGCTCTTCTGGCCATTGATTAGTAAAATCAATTTTGTACTTATGAAGATGATTAAGTTGAAGTTCTTCAACAATTTCTTGGCAAAAACCAACTAAATCAACAATTTCTGGGTTGAAATCCAATTTCTCTGCTTCCGCTTTACCAATAATGAGAATATCATTTAATAATTCTGTGATCTGTTGTACAGAAGTTTGAATACGATAATAATGAGTAAGTTGTCTTTCTTGTGACCATTTATGGTGATAATGTTCTAATAATTCAGCAGAAGAAAGAATCGTACTTAAAGGGGTACGAAATTCATGGGAAGCCATGGAAATGAAGCGTGATTTCAACTCTACTAATTCTCTTTCTTTTGCTAAAGCTTGATGCAATTCTCCTTCTGCCCTTTTCCGTTCAGTAATGTCACGATACATCCAAAGATGACCTTCATAATTGTCATCAATAAAAATTGGTACATAGTCTCTTTCTAAAGTTCTGCCATCTTTTAATGATAACTCTTCATTAGTTACTACTTGTTTGGTTTTGGTAATTTTCTGGTAGTTTTTTAAGAAGGTTTGAGGATTTTGAAATAAATGCTGATGCTCTTGAGAAAATCCGGCAAAGTCTTCTCCGGCTAGTAATTGAGGAGCATGGGAAATGTTAAATAATTGGCAAAAAAGCTGATTGGTTAAAATAACTTTGCCATCGCGGTCTTTAAATAAAACACCAAACTGTAAATTGCTAATTAAAGCAGTCAATCGAGAAGTTGTTGCCCTTAGTTTCTCCTCTGCTTGTTTGCGTTTGGTGATATTTTCCACCATAGCTAAACCATAACGCCACTGATTGTTACTATCGCCAATATAACCGCAAGTTTGTTTAACCCAAATCGTTTCTCCACTTTTATTAATGTAGCGTTTTTCTAATTGATAGTTATTAATTTCTCTGCTTTGAAATTTAGCTAAGTAAGGTGTCTCTTCAGCCACATCTTCAGGATGATTAATTATCAAAAAAGTAAATTGTTCCAATTCCTCTGGGGTATAACCAACTAAACTACAAAAAGAAGGATTAACTTGGACAAATTTGCCCTCAAAATCATAAAGAGCCATACCAATAGGCGCATCTTGAAAAACCCGGCGAAACTTTTCTTCACTTTTCGCTAATTCTTTAGTCAAGGCTTGCTTCGCTTCTGTTTCTGCTTGAAGCTTTTCTAAAGATTGTCTTAAAGCTCTAGTTCTTTCTTCAACTCTTATTTCCAAAACCTCATAACTTTCCCGCAAGGCTTCTTCAGCTTTTTTACGCTGGGTAATATCAGTAGCAACACAAATCACTTGGTTAACCTGACCATGAGGAGAAAATAAAGGTCTTTTGATAGTTTGCAAATAAACCTTTTCTCCTTGAGAATTTGTCACTATCTCTTCAGGAATAAATTTAGCTTTTAAACTAGAAATAACCTCTCGGTCAGCCGCAATAAAACCTGCAACTTCTTGAACATCGCTATTAAAATCGGCATCAGTTTTACCAACTAAATCATCTACTGTTGTACCATAAACTTCTGCTAAAGCTTGGTTCGCCAGCGTAAATCTCCCTTCCCAATCTTTGACAAAAATTAAGTTAGGATTAGTATTAACAATACTATGGAGAAACTCTTTTTGCCCCCGTAACTCAGCTTCTGCTTGCTTACGTTTAGTAATGTCAATACCGACAGATACCACAGCTCGGTTGTGATTATATTTTTGAGCAGCAATTACATAACTTCTCGTATCATCACCAACCTCTGCTTTAACAACTTCGCTAATAGTTTGCTCCTTAGTTTGGAGAAAATTGTGCATAAACTGCACAAATTCTGGACTATTTCTTAAAAAACCTAATTCCTGCCCCACAAAGTCATCGGGATTTAAGTTTAAAGTTTGAGCAAGATGGCAATTAACCCCCAAATAATGCCCTTGGGCATCCATCCAAGATACAAAACCTGGTACAGTATCAATAATAGCTCTGAGTCTATCTTTAGCTTCTTGGAGGTCATTGAGAGCTTGTTTGCGCTTAGTGATATCGTTGAAGCTGCTAATAAAACAAGTTTCCCCAGCAAATTCAATGGTTTCTACACAAAGGGATACTTCACGAATTTCTCCACTTTTGGTACGTAACTGAGTTTCTAAATTTTCAATAAAACCACAGGAGTGAAGCTGAGATTGCATATTTTGGTATTGCTTGTTATCAAACCAAATTCCTAATTCTTCTGCACTAAAACCAATAACTTCCTGTCTTTGATAACCTAGTAATTTGAGGAAACTAGCATTAACTTCCCCAAAAGAATCTTCCTGGCTAGAACTAATACTAATAGCTACAGGAGCAGTTAAGAAAGCTTGGCGAAATCGGATTTCAGTTGGTATTAATTGAGAAATTTCTTCTAAGGTAACAATCCCTAGCAATTCACCTTGATTATCTTTCACAGGTAAGCAGTTGAGGCGATGCTGCTGTAGTAAAGACAGAGCAGAAAAGATATCTTCATGACCAAATAAAGACAAGGTAACAAATGCTGTATTCATAGCCTCAGCAACTAAAATCTCTTGGCAATTTTTACTAGCAGCTATCAGCGGTAAAAGTTCCCGCTCACTAAACAATCCTACTACTGTATTATTTTCTATAACCAAAGCAAAACGAGCCAGCAGTTTTTCTGTTTGCCCAGCCATCAAACTCAGTACCTCACTAACTGATGCTTGGGGTGCAACAGTAACAAAGTTTCGGTTAATTACTGAATCTAAGTTTGCCATGATTAAAAAAAAGGAATTTGAGAGTAGGGCAAGTTCAGCCACTAAAGTTTTATACAGACTTACTTCAGGTGTTTCTGTAAATTTTTCTAAATATTGAAAAGATAACCAATCACTGCTCCCCCCAAAACCAGCCAAGCAGCATTTAATTTAAAGCGTAGTAAAACAATAGTTGCAATAGCTGCGATTCCAACTGCAACAAGATCAATAGGAAAGTTAGCTGTAGGTTGAATTAGGGTAGCTTGAATTAATTTTAGGGTGACAACTACCATTAATGCCACAGAGCTTACATTCACCGCATCCAAAAAAGCAGATGTCCAGGGAGACTGGCGTAATTTGGTAATCAGTGGGTTGAGAATAATAACAAAAATAAAGGAAGGTAAAAAGATCCCTAAAGTAGCGACAATTGCCCCAGGAACCCCTAAAATCAAATAACCAATAAAGGTTGAGGTAGAAAGTACCGGTCCGGGAGTAAACTGGCCAATAGCGATGGCATCTAAGAGTTGTTGCCCAGAAAGCCAATGATATTTGTTAACTACTTCTCCTTCCAAAAAGGCTATTAAGACATAACCGCTACCAAATAAAACACTTCCCACCTTGAGGAAAAACAAACCTAATTGCCAAAGAGGGGGAGTAACTAAAGAATCTACTTGGGCTGCAACGGCTTTGATTATAGTACCCGTAGTTAAACTACCAATCACGATCTCAACTGTAGAGTTAGGAGGTTGTTTTTTACCGGCTGTTAATTGTAGCCAAATACCCCCAACTACTCCCCCAATTAATAAAGCAACTATTTCATTAAGTCCTAAAAGTAATAAAGGTACAACTCCCAAACCAATAAGTAAAAGTTGGTAACTCTTCACAGCTTTATTGCCTAAACGCCACAAAGCCCCCAGAATTACGGCTAATACCGCAGGTTTAATACCATAAAGTAAAGGAGCAAGTTGAGGTAAAGTACCAAATTCTTGGTATAACCAAGCTAAAATCGCCGTAATAGTTACCGCCGGGAAAATAAAGCAGATTCCTGCTACAACTAACCCTGATAAACCGGCGTAAAGATAACCCACATGAATAGCCATTTCTGTGGAATTAGGGCCGGGAATTAAATTAGTTGCCCCCACTAAATCTAAAAACTGGGATCGCGTCAACCACTGACGACGGCTAACCACCTCCTCTTCCATCATCGCTATATGGGCAGCCGGTCCTCCGAAACCAATAATACCTAACTTCAAGAATAATGTTGCTAATTCTCTGAGGCGAGGGTTGGACATAGTTTTTATTATTAGTGATGCTAAGGATTAATTATTGCATTTTCAGTTTGCAACATTAAGTAGTAGTTAATAGCTAATCCCAAACCAGCAAATCTTTCTCTTTGTTACGTATTTGTAGACGATCTCACGTGAGAATGTTATAAATGACCCGAAGTCTGACATAATTAATATCCATTTTTAGGGAACACCCATCTCCAAGATTGATACTCAATTGCCAACACCTTCAAGGTGAAATTGCTGAGGATATTAATCGATTTGTCAAGATATCTCAAGTCATTAAAATACAATTTCAGGGAATCAATTGCATCTAATTTGCCATTAGTTATTTTCTAGAGGTTAGTTCTATTATGGCAGCATTTACTGTAGCTATTCGCGCTTGTAACGGAGAAAAGTACTTACCACTTATCTTAGATAAACTAAAAGAGCAGGTAAACATAGAGAATATTGATTGGGAAATAGTTATTGTTGATAATAATAGTACAGACAATACAGCCAAAATTATTAAAAAATATCAGTCAGACTGGCCAAAACCCTATCCCCTTAAATATTACTTTGAAGCTGAACAAAGTGCCTTTCTAGCCAGAAAGCGAGCCATAAAAGAAGCTAGAGGAGATTTAATTGGTTTCCTTGATGATGATAATATACCTGCCTCCAACTGGGTAGAAGAAGCTTATTCTTTTGGTCAATCCCATCCCCAAGTAGCCGCTTATGGTAGTCAAATTCATGGTGAATATGAAGTTGAACCACCACCAAATTTTGAGAGAATTGCTGGTTTTATACCAATCATAGAACGCCCGAAAGCAATTTG
The DNA here is from genome assembly GCA_963793425.1 of uncultured cyanobacterium. Lineage (GTDB taxonomy): Bacteria > Cyanobacteriota > Cyanobacteriia > Cyanobacteriales > CAWCAG01 > CAWCAG01. Next base: position 664,011 of record CAWCAG010000009.1, read on the forward strand.
CTTCAATCACTATTTATACGGCAAAAAAGGATTATTGCCACCAGGAGCGGGACTAGTTATCAGGAAAAAAGTATGGCTAGAAAATGTGCCAGAAAAACTTCATTTTCAAGGTCCGGTTGGCAAATCTTTAGGTGCAAAAGGAGAAGATATTGAAGCCTTAATACACATAAAGAAAGCAGGAAAAGAAATTTGGTATAACCCAAAAATGGCAATATTCCATCAAATACCTAAAACTCGATTTGACAGGGAATACCTGCGGCGCTTTTTTCGAGGAATTGGTTCGGGGCGTTATCGTCTGAGAATGGCAAGATACAAGAGTTGGCAACGCCCTTTTATGACTCTTTTATATATAGTTAACGACTTGCGTAAAGTTATTTTTCACTTTTTCAAGTATCGAACAGTTTTAGCTACTGATGTTGTAGCAGCAGGGGAAATGGAGTTATATTTGAGTACCTTAGCAAGCCCATTTTTAGGTTGGCAAAAAAGAATTACTGCGATAGGGAAAGCCAAAATAAAAGGGAAAGCTTAATATTTTTCTCATCCACTTCCTAATTCAAAAAAAATAAAAGTTATGACAGTAAAAAAAGTTTTATTCCTTGGCTTAGATTCTGCTGAACCAAAACTTCTTAAGCAGTGGAGTGAAGATGGTAGTCTTCCTAATTTACAAAAGATTGGGCAAAGTAGTACTTGGGGAAATATGAAAATTCCTAAAGGTTTTAGTAATGGTGCAATGTGGCCTTCTCTATTTACTGGAGTCAATTTGGGTAAACATGGTAGATATAATTACCTTCATATTAAGCCTGGTACTTATGATGTTAGAAATCATTTTTATGAAGATACCGACTATCAAGTGTTACCTTTTTGGGTTGATTTAAGTAACCAGGGAAAACGAGTAGGAATTGTTGATGTACCTAGAGCGCCTCTAACTCAAAACATCAACGGAGTTCAAATAGCTGATTGGTTAACCCATGACCGACGAGATGCGATCGCAAGAAGTTATCCAGAAAGTTTAGCTCAAAATATAATTGCAACTTTTGGTGATGATGAAATAGGAGAAAGACCAGAATTATATCTGAAAAATCACAGTTATCAAGCTTTTATTGAACTACTGAAAGAAAGAATAGACATAAGGGCTGAACAAACCATTCAACTAGCCAAACAAGCAGACTATAACTTTTTTATGACAGTGTTTGGTGAACCACACGATATTGGTCATATGTGTTGGCATTTACACGATTCTACTCGTCAAGATTATAATAGCAACTTTGGTAATCCCGTTAAAGACATTTATGTTGCTTTAGATAAAGCCCTTGGCAAAATCATTGATAATCTTGACTACACTGACATAATTGTCTTTGCTGGCCCAGGAATAACCAACAACTATGGTATTAACGAAGGCTTTGATCCTGTCTTACAAAAGATTGAACAAAACTTTTTAAAACAATCTAAATCAACAAAAAAAAGAAAACAATCTCTCATTCCTAAAATCCGAAGTCTAGTTAGACAATATCTACCCAAAAAAATGAGAGGTAAAATTTATAATAAAATACCTGATGCTGTAAAAAAACAGGAAAAAACATTACTAACAAGTAAGCAGAGATGGTTTATTTTGCCTTTTGGAGACACTGGCTGTGCTATTAGGCTAAATGTTGTTGGTAGAGAACCTAACGGTTTAATAAAATCAGGGCAAGAATACGATGAAATATGTAACTTTATTCGCGACTCTCTTTCTACCTTAAATAATTTGGAAACAGGAACTCCTTTAGTAGAAGAAGTTATTCAAATAAATCAGTTCTATCATGGGCAAGCTGTAGAACAATTACCTGATCTTGTAGTCAATTGGAACAGGAAAGATCCCATCAGACTAATTGGTTCAGAAGAATTAGGAGAATTTGAAGTTAAATGCTATACCCGTAGAACTGGAGAACACAATGATGATGCCATATTTTGGCTAAATAGTTTATCTTTAAACCCTCAAAAATTAGAAAAGACTCTCAAAGTAGAAGACTTAGCACCGACAATTGCCACATTATTAAATATTAAATTGAGCGAGACAGATGGTTCACCTATTCAAGAAATGGTAGGTAATTAACAAGCTAAATGAATAGAAGACAACAAATTCGTTTTTACCTATCTTTATTAATTACTTTAATAGAATGTATCTTTCCTAGATAAGCTAACTTAAAATATTATGAGTAACAAATCCAAACAAAAACCTCTTAAACTCGGTATTGTTTGTAACGAATTTTTCGCTCTTTCTCAAGGCAGAATGGGGGGGTTTGGTTGGGCTGCTAGTCAAGTAGCCAAATGCCTTAATCCAGACCCAAATGTAGAAGTAGTTTTTTTAGCTGGGGAAGGCTATGGTAAGGAAGGAAAACCAGATCCCATCGTTCACGATACTCCCCTTATTCTCCGCCAGCGCAATAAATTTGCCTACGCAAAGCGTATATGGGACGAGAAAATAGATTTAATCCTCTCCATCGACTACCGCCCCAATTATCGCCCTTTATTTTGGCTTTTACCTTTCACTCCTATTATCGTTTGGGTGCGTGATCCTAGACCTCCAGAGGATATAGAAAAAATTGACACTGCCCGCATTCCTGGGGCAGAAGATGTTTATCCCCAAGGGTTAAGTTGTTTTGATTGCACTTCTTTAGGAGGAGTAGTAAAGGTTTCCAACTGGTTACGTCGTCCAGTTTTATTTGGAACTCCCGCTAATTTTCTCAAGGACAAAGTACCAGGGACTTATGGAGTAAAACCGCCAGAAGTTAAATTATTACCTAATATTATTGACTTTGAACCGGGAGAAATTGTTAAGAGTGAAAAACCCTCCGTAGTCTTTCTTGCCCGTTTAGACCCCTACAAACGTCCTTGGTTAATTGTAGAAATTGCCCGTCATTTTCCGGAGGTTGATTTTATTTTAATGGGTAAATCTCATTTTGAAGGTAAAGGGTCTTGGCAACCAGATAATTTACCGAGTAACGTGAAGTTAAGGGGTCATGTTGGTGGAGAAGAAAAAATCCGTATTTTATCTTCAGCTTGGGTTTTAGTTAATACTTCTATTCATGAAGGATTAGCGGTTAGTTTCCAAGAAGCCTTGAAGTGTGAAACGCCAATTCTGAGTTGTTTAGACCCAGAAAATGTAGTATCTCGCTTTGGTGTTTATGTGGGGCGTTGGGATGGTACAGGTATGGAAGGAATGCCTAAGTTGGTTGAGGGTTTAAATTGTCTTTTAGAAGATGAAGAGTTACGGACTCGTTTAGGTAACGAAGGTAGGAAATGGGTGAGTGAAACTCATAACAAGCCACGTTTTTTAGAAGTATTTTATGCTTTGTGTAATCAGGCTGGTGTAGTGTAATTGAAATCAACTATTCTCTGCAAATTATTGTTAAATAAAATTTTACATTGCTAAATAACAAGAGGAGATAATAGAGCAGATGACAATGCCAAATTTTTTGATTATCGGTGCGCCTAAAGCTGGGACTACTGCACTTTACCGCTATTTAAAAGAGCATCCACAGATTTATATGAGTCCTTTAAAAGAAACTCAGTTTTTTGTATTTGTCGATGAAGAAGATTTGAGTTTTAGTAGCAATGAGCCTTTTTTAAAACAATACAAGCAAACTAAAGATATTGAATCTTACTATACTTTGTTTAAAGGTATTTCACAAGAAATAGCAATCGGTGAAGTATCTCCTTGGTACATTTATCTACCGAAGGTTGCTAGTAAAATTAGAAAATATATTCCTGATGTCAAAATAATCGCGATTTTGCGAGATCCAGTTGAAAGAGCTTATTCAAATTTTTTGCATTCAGTTCGTGACGATATAGAACCAATTAATGTTAACTTTGTTCAGGCAATGGAGTTAGAAGCAGAACGAATTAGAAATAATTGGTCTCCACGCTTTCATTACAAGCAAAAGGGCTTTTACTATACACAAATGAAACGTTACTTTGATTTGTTTAAACCAGAGCAAATTAAAGTATATATATACGAGGAATTTCAGGAAAAACAGATTGATATTTTACGAGATATATTTATATTTCTAGGAGTAGATAATACATTCGTTCCTGATATTTCTAAAAAATATAATGATTCACGTATTCCAAGAAGCAGAGTTTACAACAAAATCATGCTTAGAGCTAATCCTGTAGATTCTATTAGTTCAATATTGCCATCAAGTTTAAGGAATAAGATTAAAAATAGGCTAGTTAAAATTAATCTCTCTGAACAAAAACCAAATTTACCAAAGGCAGTTCGCGAAAAATTTATTAAAGAATATAGAGAAGATATTTTAAAACTTCAAGATTTAATTCAAAAAGATTTGTCTCACTGGCTAAAAGTTTAGGATAAAAATTATGCAGCAGCCATTAGTGTCTGTAGTCATTACAACGTACAACAGATTGAATTTTCTCAAGGAAGCAGTCAGTAGTGTCCAAGCTCAAACATTCCAAAATTGGGAATTAGTCGTTATTGATGATGCTTCCCCTGACGATACATGGGATTGGCTTACAGAATTACAAAATGAACATATACGAGTCTTTCGTCAGGAGAAAAATAGTGAACGCTCTGCTGCCCGAAACAGAGGTTTAAAGGAGGCGAAGGGAGAATTTATTATGTTTCTAGATGATGATGATAAACTCCGAAATAATGCCCTAGCTGATTTAGTTAAACCGTTGATTAATGACTCTCAAGTTGTAGCAACAGTAGGTGCTAGATGGAAATATAAAGAGGGAGTTTATGCAGTTAAAATTGACCATCCAATTATTAAGTTTAAACGAGTAATTTGGCCTGAACTTTTGGCTGGTTGGTCTTCTATTTCTGGTCAAAACTTGTATCGTAAAACCATTGTTGAAGAGCTTGGAGGGTACAGACTAGATATGAACATTGCAGAAGATCGGCAGTTATGGCTTCGTGTTGCCAAGTTAGGTAAAGTAGCCATTATTCCCTCAATTGTTCTAGAGTATCGCGCCCACGGGGAACAGTGGAGACCAAAAAATATTGTTGAGATAAGGGAACAAGTTTTTCGAGAATTTATTAAAAGTATTCCTACTGAAGAACAACCTAGAGGAAGAAAGATTCGAGAAAGCGCCCGTAGCTCAGAAAAAGGTGAAGAAGAATATAGAAAAGGCAACTATAAACTTGCTCTTAATTGCTACCTTAAAGCTTGTCAAACTGCACCAGACCTTGTTGTATCACCTCTTACAGGTAAACCTATGATTCGTGGTGTTGCTAAATCTTTAGTTCGTTCCCTGTTACCAAAATAACCAATGGAATCAGAAGCAATCTTAGTTAGCATAATTATTAATAACTACAATTACGCCCAGTTTTTGCCAGAAGCAATAGAAAGCGCCTTAACTCAAAATTATCCTCATACTGAAATTATTGTAGTTGATGATGGTTCTACCGATAACTCACGAGAGATTATTAGTAATTACGAAGAAAAAGTTATTCCTGCACTAAAAGAAAATGGAGGACAAGCCTCAGCATTCAATGCCGGATTTGCAGCTAGTAAAGGGGAAATAATTTGCTTTCTTGATGCCGATGATTATTACTTACCACAAAAGGTAATTCAAGTTATTAAACTTTTTGAGCAACATCCCCAAATAGGTTGGATTTTTCACGATTTAGAAGATGTAGATATTAATGGTTCAATCTTAAAAAAACAACGAAAACGTCGTATTTCTGAATTTAACTTAGTTGATCTACGGGAAATTATCTTGAAGGGAAAAAAGCTAACTTACTGGTTTACAGCAACAAGTGGCTTGTGTTTTAAACGTAATATTCTTGAGGAAATATTACCGATGCCAGAGCAGTTTAAGATTTCCAGTGATTCTTTTGTGAGATTAGCAGCAGTTCATCTTTCTCCAGGTATCCTGTCTCCGGAAAGACTTGCTACTCATCGTAGCCACGGTAATAATTTATATGCTTTTAGAAAAGATGTAGGGATTGAAAGAGCGAAGTTAGGTATTAAAGCAGCCTATTATCTAAGAGAAAAATTTCCCAACACTAAAAAGTTCACTGATAATTACTTTGCTTCTTCATTAGTTCAGCTTATTCGTTTAACCAATGTAAGCCAATCTTTAGAGCTATTTGAGGCTCAAAACTACCTAAAATCTGATCCAGAGTTAATTGCTAGGATTGGACTCATTCTTCAGGTAGCTTTTGTTTACATGAAACATCAAGCTAGACAGGTATTAAATACTGTTTCTAGAAAAACCTAGTTATTTTTAGTGAAAATAATGTTCACAAATTTAAAATTACTATCTCGTATCAAACTTAAAAATATACCCCCTAATTTTGCTCAATATTTAGTTAACAACAACTTTTTAGAGCAAAGTTTTTTTCATCCTAAGTATTCTAAGTATAAAAAATGTTGTCAAGACAAATTACCTGATATTAGCTCAAATGATGCAGAAATTGTCAATAAGTTAAACAAAAATGGTATTTATATCACTTCTTTATCCTCTCTAAATATAGATAACACAACTGAGTTCGTAAATGCAGTGAACAAACTCATGGAAGAACTCACAGAGAGAACTAAAAAAGACAAAGTTAGCTTCGCAGTTAAATCTAACTTAGAACAACTTATTAAATATCCAGAAATATTTCGCTGGGGTCTTGAAGATAGATTAATAAGTATTGCTTCAAATTATATAGGTCTACCCGTTGCTTACGATACTTTTATGCCCCATTTAAGTATCAATAATGGTAAAGAAACAGCTACAAGACGTTGGCATATAGATAATGAAGATAGGAAAATGCTCAAAGTCATTATTTACTTTAATGATGTGGATGATGAGGATGGCCCTTTTCAATATATGCACCCCGAAATTAGTTCATCACTTTTGCAAAAAGTTAAAAATAAATATAAATTTTTCTACCATCAAGAAATTAAAGAATTAATACCTGCTTCTCGACAAGACTGGTTAAAAACTTATACTGGAAAAGCTGGAACTGTAATTATTGTAGATACTGCTCACTCCTATCATCGTGGTAAACCTCCTACTAAATCTCCACGGCGTGCAGTTAGTTTTGGGTACTTAAGTCGTCGTCCTCATCAACCTTTTCGGGCCGGTAGAAATCTTTTGTCTCAAGATGAATTATCTCGTCTAGCAGCAGAACTTTCCTTAGAAAAACAGGCTTGCGTTTATTGGCAAGATTCACTTCCTCCTATAGCTAAATGGATTCCTAAATATTCATATTTTTGAATATTTATAAAAAGGAGAATAACTATGTCTGTTATGCGTGATTTAGCAACTTCAATTTTTTCACAGATGTATACTCGTAGTCTGAGAAAGCAACATCTGTATAAGTCAAAAAAAGACCAAATTAGAAACGATGTTGTTCATTTTGAAATTGCGGAAAATGTGGGTCTAGAAGTTTATTGGAAAATTCTTAAAGTAGCAGAAGGGCCTTCCCTAATATTTTATGCTCTCGGCTACGAAATTCTTAGATTTGATACTTATATTAATGGGCAAGGTCATTGTCATATTCAACTTGTAGAATGTCAAAAAAAGCCTAGATCACGTTTATTTTTGCCAGAAAAGACTGTTAAAGAACAAATTGGAAGGAGCATATTTGAACTACAAAATAATCTCTATTATTGGCTGCAACGTCATCCTGACAGTCAAGTTCGTAGACTTAAAGTTGATAAAAGTAAACTGCAAATAGCGACAGAAAAAGCTAAAGGAAAAATGTTGGAATATGCGGAGAAGATTAAAAATACGGCGCAAATAACTAATTAAAAAGTGGATACAACAATGTCAGTAATTACTGAATTAAACAAAAAGACTATCCAAACTTATCAAAGAATTTTCACAAGATCAAAACGAGAATGGTACAAAAAAACAGCAAGGCTAAATCCTCAAACTATTTTCTTACTTGGACATCCTAAAGCGGGTACTACGGTTATTGCAGCTTTGCTAAGTAAAATATCAGGAAAAACATTAATTAGTGACCCAATTTTTCGCATTAACAAAAGTGTAAAAATTCGTCAGCAGTTACACACCAATAAGCTTGGCTTTGACCGTTTTCTTCAGAACCATCAATATTGTTTCGCTGCTGATATTGTCAAAGACCCCTATTTAATTTTTTTCTTTGATGAATTAAAGAGAAACTTTCCTGAAGCTAAATTTGTGTTTATTAATCGTGACCCCCGTGACAACATTCGTAGTATTCTCAATCGTTTAGAGATTCCAGGTAATCTGCAAAAATTAGAAGCTAATTATCGAGAAAAATTACCAAATTTACCAAGAGGTAGTGATTGGCCAGAAATCATAGAAGGATTATTACCTCCTGTAGCTGGCAATAATTATATTGAAAGGTTAGCTCATCGCTGGAACCTTGCTGTAGATATATACCAAGCAAATCGAGACTATTTAGTTTATATTCGTTACGAAGATTTTTTAATTAATAAAGAAAGTTTTATTAAAGAGTTAGCAGAAAAAATGGGGCTAAAGCCTATTAATGATATTTCAACTCTGGTAAACGTACAATATCAGCCTCGTGGCAATCATAATCTTACCTGGGTAGATTTTTTTAGCCAAGAAAATCTTAGTCGTATTGAAGCTATTTGTGAAGAGCGTATGAAGTTATTTAATTATCAAGTATTGAAAAATAATTCATCTTAAATAGTGGCATCAATATAAAAAATAGACTAATAGTAGTAAATAAAAACGGTTCTTATATTGAACAGTTTTGTAACAACGTTGACTTAAGTAATCATGGTATCAATTACACAAACACTAGAAAACTGGACACTACCTCATAGATTATGGAAAACAGGCGCACCTCTTCCCACTCCCCTCTTAGAAAGTGCGACAACGGTTATTGATAATCAGCTATATGTCTTTGGTGGTTTTACATTTAGATGGCAAGCAACCAAAGATATATATGCCTACAATCTCGAAGCAGATCAATGGACTAAATTAGGTGAAATGCCTACTCCCGTAACCCATGTCAATGCAGTCCTTGATGAGTCGCGGGTGTGGTTTGCTGGTGGCTTTGTGGGGAATCATCCTGGTGCGACAACGGAACAAGTTTGGCGATATGATAGCAAGGATAATTCTTGGACAGAGGGTATCCCTCTACCTCAACCTCGTGCAGGGGGTGGTCTTCAGATTATTAATGGTGAACTTCATTATTTTGGTGGCTTTGCAGCAGACAGAGATACTACTTGTGGAGAACATTGGGCGCTGCCACTAGAAGGAGGAACAGAATGGGTGGAAAAAGCGCCTCTACCAAATCCAAAGGGTCATGTTTCAAGTATTACTGTTGGTGAAAAAATCTATGCCATTGGTGGCCAACAGCGCCATGATACTAATCCTATTGATGTGAATTCAGTTCATGTTTATGATTCGGTAAAAGATACTTGGTTAGAATTGGCTAGTTTGCCCGAACCTAGATCGCATTTTGAGCCATCCACTTTTGCGCTAGATGATTACATCGTTATTATTGGTGGACGTAATAATCAAAATCGCCATTTATTGAGTGAAAAGCTAACAGATATATTTGATCATAAAAATGACAAATTAATTGATGATTTTCCCCTACAGGTTTTTCTGGCGCTGAAATATTCAATTAAAGGTTCTAAGTACTATACAAATTTACTTCCCAAAATTACTATTTATGACATCAAACTAGACACTTGGAGTGAACTAGCATCTTTACCAACTCATCTTTATGCCCCTGTGGCTAATGTGATTAGTAAATGGTTGGTTATTAGCGGAGGAGGTAGAATTAGGCATATTAATGTGCAATCTAGAACTCTACTTAATCAGAGCTTGATAGATATTATTAAAACTAAAAGCAGAGAGTAAAAAGATAAACAATTTATCTGGATGTTTGGGATAGAAAATTGCTGAAAAAAAATGAATAAAAAACACTCTTATTTAGTCTCGGATAGCAATATAATTAATTACCAATTATACAATTTTGAGGATTTGGAACTCCGTAGACCTAAATCTGAAAAATCTTGAGGGAATGATTTCTTTGTTAAAAAAAATCAAGACTCCCAAAATACTTTTCTGGTTTTCTGTCCGTCATCCTAAATATCAGGAAAACTACAATCCTAACGCCAGATACAAAGAGTTCATAAGGTCTAAAATTAGTAACGTTTTGGAAACTGTTTCTCAAAATAGGATTGGCTTTTTCCTGGGATATGCTCCCGAAAAGTATATATATGAAAACTTCCCCCATCTGATTAATGAGCAAATGATGGAAGTCCTCAAGCCCCATAGTGATGCCTATGTAGAGTGTGTTACTCAAGTTGGTTTACCTCAAACTCTGATTAATTTTCAAGGAGAAAAAGTTGGCACAGATAACTACTATCCTTCTCCTAAAATGCACCAAGAAGCTGCTAAGTTACTTTATCCAGTTTGCCAAAATATACTGGAGAATAAATGAAAAATTCTGAGATTATTCCTAAAATTCAAAGATTTAAAGTTCGGCTAGATGATTGGCTTTTAGCAAAGAAACTTCTCCCAGACCAAGACAAATATCAAAAATTTATTGTTCTCACCCGTGCCAGAACCGGATCAAATTTTTTAATGAGCTTATTGCAATCCCATCCCGGCATTCGTGCCTTTGAAGAAATCTTCCCGAAAAAAGAAACCAAGCTCCATTGGGGTTATGCAAACTATCCCCGCTCTCCAGAAGTTATCAAACTGAGGAAAGAACAGCCCATACAATTTATAAATGAAATTGCCTGAAACTATTTGTAGAAACAAAAAAATGGGAAGAGGAGTACGATGCTTTTTTTGAAGAGCATCAAAAGCTTGAGTTGATTTATGAAAACTTAGTGCAAAATACTAAGGAAGAAACTAAGGGAGTGCAGCAGTTTTTAGAAGTAAAACCACAAAACTTATATTCATTAACCTTGAAGCAAAATAAAGGTAAACTGTCTGAAAGAATTGCCAACTACTATGAATTAAAAGAAAAGTTTCAAGATTCTGCATGGAGCAGGTTTTTTACTGATGATTAAGAAACGCATCAAAAGCTTCCTAAAATCAATAGGTGATTTGGGGAAACAACCGCCGCAACAAAGCGATGAATTAGTTGCTCAAATTAATCAAACAACGATGGAATATACAACTCTAGGTCGAACTGGACTTAGGGTCAGTGTGATGGGTTTAGGTACTGGAGGATATAGTAAAATTGGTCAAAATACGGGCAAGAGTCAAGCAGAATCTATAGCTTTAGTTTGTAACGCATTTGATTTTGGTATTAACTTTTTTGATACGGCAGAAGGTTATAATACTGAAGTAATTATCGGCAAAGCCCTTAAGCAAATTAAGCGGGAAAATGTAGTTTTATCTACTAAGAAGAAGATGCGTCCTCAAGGGGCATTGATTACTGGTAAAGAATTGGTCAAGGGATTAGAAAAAAGCCTGAGAAAACTTAAAACTGATTATGTAGATATCTACAATTTGCATGGTGTAGCCATAGATGAATATGACTATGTTTTAACCGAACTTATGCCAGTTTTATTGAAGATGCGCGATGCTGGTAAAATTCGCTTTCTTGGCATCACAGAAGCATTTACAAAAGACCCAAACCATAAAATGTTAGAGCGTGCAGTTGAAGATAATTGTTGGGATACTATTATGGTAGGTTTTAATATTCTCAATCAATCTGCCCAAAAACTAGTACTCCCCCAAGCTGCTGCTAAAAATATAGGTGTACTGGCAATGTTTGCTGTTAGACGAGCATTAAAGAACAGGAATAGATTAGAAAAAGCCATACTAAAGTTGAAACAAATGGGATATTCTGAACTAGAAACTTTAAATGCAGAACATCCTTTAGATTTTCTTTTTTATGAAGGTGGGGCTAAAAATATTACAGATGCAGCTTATCGCTTTTGTCGCCATCAATCAGGAGTTGATTTAGTGTTGTTTGGTACAGGAAATGTTGAGCATCTTGCAGCTAATGTTGCTTCTTTATTAAGCCCTCCCCTACCTGATGCAGATTTATTGAGGCTAAAAGAGTTGTTTGCCAAAGTCAATAATTTTACAGGCAGTGAAAAGTTATGATACTGTTATTTCTGGCAAAAAATAAGTGATGAAGCCAACAGTAATTATTTATCGTGACCAATTAATTCCCTACTCAGAAACATTCATCCCCGCACAGGTTGAAAACTTATCTGAATACACTGGTTTTTATGTTGGTAGTACTTCCTTTTCTAATGCAGGAGCAATGATTCCTTCAGAAAGAAGTATTGTCTTGGGTAATGTGGTTTCTTCTCCTGGAATCTGGAAAACCATCTATAAATTAACTGGCTTTCCCCACCCTAACTGGCTCAAAAGTTTAAAAAAATTATCCCCTACTCTAATGCACGCCCACTTTGGCTTAGATGGCTTATTAGCCCTACCTTTAGCACAGACATTAGACATACCTTTAATAGTTACTTTTCATGGCTATTATGCCACAGCAAAAATAGAAGAGAAATCCGGTAAAAATCTTTTTTCCTACACCTCAGATTATCTGAATAGGCGTGGTCAATTTTTTCGAGAATTCTACGGTAGAAATCGTCACCGCCTCTTTCAAGAAGCAGATAGTTTTATTGCTGTTTCTGAATTTATTCGGAGTAAATTAATTGCAACGGGATGTCCTGAATCTAAAATTAGAGTTCATTATATTGGCATTGATACGGAAAAATTCGCACCACAACCAGAGATTCAAAAAGAACCAATTGTTTTATTTGTGGGACGTTTTGTAGAAAAGAAAGGGTGCGAATATTTAATTAAAGCAATGGCTCAGATTCAAACAACTTTTCCTGAAGTGGAGTTAGTCTTAATTGGAGATGGGCCTCTGCGTTTAGAGTTAGAAGAATTAGCTAAAAAATCACTTCGTCGCTACCGCTTTTTAGGAGTGCAACCATCACCTACTGTTAAAAAATGGATGGCGCGATCGCAGCTTCTCTGCGCCCCCAGTGTTACTACAGCACAGGGAGAGTCAGAAGGTTTGCCCATTGTTATTTTAGAAGCAATGGCTATGGGTTTACCTGTAGTTAGTTCTTTTCACGCGGGTATCCCGGAAGCAGTGGTTTCTGGGGAAACAGGATTTTTAACCCCAGAAAGAGATTGGCAAGGAATTGCTGAAAATATATCTACCTTACTTCAAAATAAACAACTGAGAGAAGATTTTGCTTCTGCCGGACGCAAGTTGGCAACAAGCAAATTTAATCTCCAGTCTAATAGTAGGCAGTTAGCAGAAATATATAATGAGGTTGTTGCTAAATAGCGAGGATAAAATCATACCAGAAAAGCAACTGGATGAGTATTGTCGTCCTGTTGTTGATGACTGTAGTATTAGACTAAACAAAGAGTAAACAGAGAGAATGAAGTGCAAATAGGGAGAAAATGATTTGTAGCAATTAAATACGTAATCTCCCTACCATGAAATATGAACGATTAAAAAAGTTTCGTCCCATTTCTTAGTCTAAACTACAGTAAACATGGAAGTGGGCTTAACATTGCCGAATGTGAGTTGAGTGTCCTCACCCGCCAATGTTTAAGAGGGCGACGCTTTGAAGATATTGAGATGCTTGTTCGGGAACTCTTTTTTACTCTTCTTGAATTTTTAGACAAGTTCATATAAGAAGCGATCACACTTTTTAAGTTCTTGACTTGGTGCGATCGCTTGATTAGTTTCCATTCTGTTAGTTTTTCCCAAAGGGAAAAGGCTGCCCTCTGAAACCCTTGCCCTGAATGCCCTCCACAGCGAATTTTCGCGGGATAGCACGAAAGAATACGGGTTTCAGCGTTTGACAACTTCCCACGAAAGAGGAAGTTATAACAGGCTATAGTTAGTATAGCCCAGTTTTATAGCCTTTAAACAACTTTTCATCGCCAAATTTGCTCAATTAAGGAATTAGGGAAATTTAGCAACTAGCAACTAGCAATTAGCAACTAGCAATTAGCAATTGTTGAACTAGAATAGTTACATAGCTTCCAACAGATATTCTGAGGATAGTGGGTGATATGAAAAGATTAAGTGTCGGGATTTTATTCTTACTAGGATTAAGCTTGAGTAGTTCTACTGCAATTGCTCAAGAATTAGAACCAGATTTGCCTCCTAACTCTACAACTTTGGGAAACGAACCTGTAAAAATTGAGCCAAGTTCTTTGTCTCCAATTCAGTTTCCTCCACAACTAAATACAGTATCTTTACAAGATGGTATTTATTACGAAACTAATCCTGTTTTCGGGGGTGTTCAATATGAAGTTACCTTAGAAGAAGTGACTCTCGAAGATGAAAACTGGAGTCATGGTGTATTTCTTGATGAAAATTACCTACAACAAGATATACAAGATCGTAATGGGGTGTTTATTAAAAATAAATTTTAGCTTAATGGCCAATGGCTAATAGTTTTCTCCCTGTCACCTCGTCACCCCCTCACCTCCTCCATTGGTAAGAAAACGCTAAAGGTTGTCTTTCCTGGCTGACTTTCTACTGAGATTTTGCCTTGGTGTTTATCAATAATCTTGCGAACGATACTTAATCCTAAGCCGCTACCTTCTCCTGGACTTTTAGTAGTAAAGAAAGGTTGGAAAATTTTCTCTTTTGTTTCTGCTGGAATGCCACAACCTGAGTCAGTAATTTTGATTGCTACATAATTATTTTGTGGTCTAATTTCTATACCTAAATTGCCCTTATTTTTCATAGCTTGGATAGCATTGTAAATTAAATTAAGCCACATTTGCTTAATTTCATCAGGACAACAAGAAATTTTAGGAATGCTTTGGTAGCTTTTACTAACTTCTATACCTTGTTTGAAACGAGTTTGTTGCGATTCTAAAACTGCTTCTATGCCTTCTGTTAAATCAACCAAAAGCTTCTCGCTAGAACGTTCGTAATCAGCATAGGTTTTTAAAACAAACACGATCTTATTGGTTAGTTCTGTTGCTTTGACGATGGTTTTTGTATTGCGGTATAAAGAGGTAAGATCATAAATCGTGTTCAAAATTTTTTGGCAGTTGTCATCTTTTAAAATGGGTAAAGTAAATTCCCATTCGTCATAAATTCCTATACCAATTAAGATATTAGCCTTTGAGCTTGCATCACTAATCTTATGTTCTTTTAGTTGTTTAACTAACTCTCTTTTTAAAGAGCGTTTTTCCCTAGAAGACAAGGAAAAAATATTGTTTTGTTGAGTAGCAATTTTTAATAAACTTAGAACTACGAAATGATATTGGGGAGGAAGTTCTTGAAAAAAATCTGGTAATTGGCTAAGAATTTCTCGAAAAAAGTAGAGGCTGTTATCTGCTGAAGAACGGATTGCCGCAAGGGGGCTGTTCATTTCATGGGCAACTCCTGCTACTAATTGAGTTAAGTGGCTCTCACTTTCTTTTAACTGTTTAATTAGTTTAGCTTGGTCATGATTTAATTGTTGTAATTGGGCATTTTGCTTTTCAAGTTGTTGAGATTGTAAATAGCTTTTAACTGCTTCTTTGATAGTTAAACTAAGGTCTTCAGTTTCCCAAGGCTTAGCAATATAACGATATAGTTTGGCTGAATTAATCGCGTTGGTTATTCCTTCTATTTTTGCTTGGCCAGTGAGCATTATTTTGAGGGTTTGGGGCGAAACTTGATGAATTTTTCTTAAAACCTCATCCCCTTTCAAATCTGGCATGATATAGTCGGAAATCACTACAGCAATTTCACAATTTTCTTCTAATAACTCAGCAACTAAATCTAATGCTTCTCCCCCACTAATAGCGGTTTCAATATCAAAATCATCTTCTAGTTCTTCTGATAACTGTCTTCTTAAACTATCGAGAACAGTTTCTTCATCATCAACACACATAATAATAGGTTTATTCATAAAACATCTCCGGAAAAGAGGGTTGGCGCACTTCCTTGCCGTAGGCTACAGGAAACAGGGAGCAGGGAGCAGGGAACAGTGGTAAGAATTGATAATTTCAGTATGATAATTGATTTGTTTTTTGATTCTCGGAAATGTCTATAGTTGTTCTAATCCTGATTTAATACATTTAATTAATTCTGCTTCGCTCCAAGGTTTGTTTAAGTAAGCATGAATATGACCTTCTGTTTTAGCTCGTTCAATGGCTTCGGCATCAGCTTGTCCTGTTAAGAGTATTTTGACTACTTGAGGGAATTTATTTTGTACTGCCACCAAAAACTCATCTCCTTTCATTCCTGGCATCAACCAATCAGAAACTATGACAATAATTTGGCTTCCTTCTACTTGCAATTCTTCAATAATTTCTAGGGCTTCTTCTGCGCTTTCCGAGGTTTCATAAACATAGCGATCGCTAAATGCTGCTTGCAGTTGTCGCAGGAGGCTATTTAAGATAATTACTTCATCGTCGATACATAAAATAGCTAGTTCAGACATGAGTTATTTACAGGTTAAATTGGTAGGGAAACGGTGAAACTGGTTTCTCCTGGTTTAGAAGTGAATTTGATTTCTCCTTGATGCTTTTTAATAATCTTTTTAACAATATCTAAGCCCAAACCACTTCCTTCTCCTGGAGGCTTTGTCGTAAAGAAAGGTTGAAAAATTTTGCTTTGTATTTCTGTAGGTATACCTCCACCACAATCTGTAATGCTTACCTTAATTTGTCTCTCCTCCTGCCAAGTATTTATTGTCAAAGTGCCTCGATTATTCATTGCTTGGAGAGCATTATGAATTAAATTTGTCCAAACTTGATTGAGTTCATCAAAATAGCATTTAATGGAGGGTAAATCTTGATAATTACGAACCAGCTTTACCCCTTGTTTTAACTGGCTTTGATAAAGGGTTAAAATCGCTTCAATACCATCAAGAATATTAATTTCTCTCCTTTCTCCAGTTTGGTCATAACGGGCATAGGTTTTTAAGGCGAAGACGACTTTTGCTGCCCGATCAGAGGCTAAATGAATATCTCTAGTACTTTGTTGCAAGCGGGTAAACTGTCGAACAATCTTCAAAAAACTTTCGCTGTCTGGTTGTTGTAAAATAGGAAAGAAATGTTCTATATCTGTATAAATTCCTAAGTCAATAAACAAGTTGGCTAAATTAGTCGCTTTAGCAACTTTTTGGGTTTCTAAAACGCTAGTTAAAGCCTTTCTTAACTTCCTTCTTTCTCTACCGGAAACTATTAAAGTATTTTCTTGAGAACGTTGCAACAGAACGAGAAAAGCTTCCTGTTGTTGCTCAGAAAGATTTTGAAAAAATCCTGGAAGTTGGGCTAGTTGTTCTGCCATGAAATCGCCAATATATTGCACTGAAGAACGAATTGCCCCCAGAGGAGTATTAATTTCGTGGGCAACTCCCGCCACAAGCTGCCCCAAGGCTGCCATTTTCTCAGCTTGGATTAATTCATCCTGAGTACTTTCCAATTCCCTTAAAGTGGTGGAAAGTTCTGCGGTGCGTTCAGTAACTTTCTGTTCTAAGTTATTATAAAGTCGGGCATTATCAATAGCGATCGCAGCTTCACCAGAGAGAAGTTGCAATACCTGCAATCTTTCCGGGGTAAAAGCGCCTGTGGTAAGATTATTTTCTAGGTAAAGGATGCCGCTAAGTTGACCTTGGTTAATTAAAGGAGTGCAAAGGATTGATTTAGGTTGCTGCTTTTTGATATAAGGGTCGTTGCTAAATTGTGTTTGTCCTGTAGCATTTTCTAAAACCACATCTTTGCGAGTTCGCCAAACATAGTTGACGATGTTCCGGGCTAGATTGGGGTTATGTTTTAAGGAAATGGATTCAAGTACACTAACTTGTGCTTCTTCAATTCCCTTTGCAGCTTCAATGAATAATTTTCCCTTGGTTTCCAAGATTAAATAACCAATTTGCGCCCCAGCATTAGCAATGAGAATTGCCATTAATTTTTCTAGCAACCTCGGCAAGACAATTTCTCCAGAAATAGCTTGGGAAGCCTTAAGTACAGACCCTAAATCCAATTGAGTGGTGAGTGTTTGGCTAGTGGTTGTGATGGTAGTGTTGCTGAGTTGAGTAGGGGCAGAAGGTTTGGTTTGAAGTTGAGGATATTGTTTTTGCAAAGCTTTGACTTTGGCTGTTGCCCCCCAATTAAGATAGCAATGGTAAGCTTCTTTGAGATAAAAGAGTGCTAGTTGGGGTTTGCCCCAATTAAAGTAGAATTTAGCTGCTAATTCGTTAGCTAAGGCTTCTTCATTAAGATAATTATTTTCTTGGGCTTGGGCAATGGCAAGATCATAACTATCGATGGCAGCAGCCTTGTTTCCCTCAACCTGATACCTTTCGGCTTCTACTAAAGTTAATTTAGGCAAAAAGTTACTGGGGCAGCGATTAGCCCATTGCTGCATCTTCTCCTGATTCACTTTAACTTGCAACAACAGCTCTTCTGATTGCGATTGTGCCAACTGAATTAAACTATCGTAGAAGTAAAACAAAGGAATGCTGAGGGTTGCTGTCACTCCATCTAAATACTGCCTTGCTTTAGCAATATTTTCTGCTGCTTGGAGATACTCTGCAAAAAGATAATGCAGGAAAGCTTTGTTGAAATATAAATAATAAAGGGCGGTTTTATCATTGGCTTGTTGATGCAAAGGTAACATTTTAACTTCATCATAAGCCTCTCCCTGTAACAAATAAGGCTGTTGAGATTCCCCCTGTAAATTTAAAACCACCTGGTGACAAACCTGATGATAATTCAAAGCTGTTTCTTGCTTAAGTTGCGCGATCGCTTCACTATATTGAGCCATACCCGTTGCTAATGCCCCTAATTCTTCACCTAAAAAGAATTTATGTAACCAGTACACAGCCGCGCAATAAGCACCATATTCAACATCTCCCGTTTCCCAAGCACTTTTATAGGCTTCCTGTAAAGGCTGCAAGGTATCAATAACTGGTTCTTGCCAATGACAAAGAAAGCTGTAAACTATTTGCATAGTTCTTGTCTTCACTTTTGTCCCCTTATCCCGCTCCAATAATCCTAAAGCAAGTTGACCAAATTGATACCCAGACTCAAAATCCTCCTTAATACCACACAAAATTAATCCGTAGGTAGCATAGGCAAAAGCTGACACTGTGGCATTACCATATTGTATAGACAAGCTAACCTGGCGACAAACAATTAAGGGAAACATAGCAGGGACTGCTTGAAATGCCGCAGAAAAAACATTGCTGAGAATTTGCATGGCTGCTAGCTTTTGAGCATCTTTCATCCCAGGCAAATGTAGTAATTCCAGAGGTTGCTTACCTTTTAAATCTAATTCCACTTCTGCAAAAGCTTGTTGCAAATCAGCTTTGCCAGGTTGCTGAGGAAACTCAACCCCCAACTGCTTGAGAAAAATCAGGGCTGTCTGCCATGCTTCTAGCTGTTTATTACGGGACATAGCAGCTTGTAGCTGAACTTGCTGCACTTTCACCTTGTCTGCTAAAGTTTTTCCCTGTTGCTGGACAATTTGGCACAAAGTAGCTTGCTGTTGCCAATCTCCCTTTAAACTAGCGGCTTCAGCTCCAAGGGAATGTAGGTCTAAGGTCAAATCATAATGACTTTGCCAACTTTGCGCTGTCAAAAGTGCTAACCCATGGTGGAAATACTCAAAAGCAGCCTCATATGCTGTTGCAGCTTCTGCTTTTTTTCCGGCTAGTAAATTCAGCTGAGCAATCTCATCTCGTTCCTTTGTTTCACTCACTAAGGTAATGCCAATATTGAGGTGATCAACAATCTCAAACAACCTTTCTCTATTAGTATTTTGCCACAACTGCCGACCAATTTTTAAATGGACAGCTTGTTTCTCCCCTTCCTTGATCAAAGCATAGGCTGCTTGTTGAATGCGATCATGGGCGAATTTATAATCTGATTGCCCTAGAGGATAAATCAAGTTTGCTTGAACAGCAACCGTTAAGTCTTCTCTAACTTGTAATACTGAATGATCACAGATCAAAACCAAAGTGTTCAAGTCAAAATTCGCCCCCACACAAGCTGCCAAACATAGGACTTGTTGGCTTGATTGCCTTAACTTATGGATCTTAGCGATGGTTAACTCAACCACATTGTCAGTGATGTTTCTCTCTTCAATTTCAGCCAAATTCCATTGCCAACCTCCCTCAACAGTTTCACTATCATTGAGGGCAGATCGAGTATTGCAAAAGGTAATTAATTCTTCTTCGTAAAGGGCTTTGAGAAACTCCCTCACAAAAAAAGGATTGCCTGCTGTTTTACCCAGTACCAACTCTGCTAGGGGTTGCACAGTAGCTAAATTATGGTGTAGGGTAGCAGCAATTAATTGTTGAATCTGCTCTAAAGTTAAAGGGGTTAAGGTAATTTGTTTAACTATGCTCCCTTCCTTGCCAACTGCTTCTAGAGTTAGCATTAAAGGATGGGTAGGAGTAACTTCATTATCGCGATAAGCACCGATTAAAAGTAACCCTTCTTGTACCTCAGCCATCATAATTTGGATTAGCTTCAAACTTGCTGCATCTGCCCATTGCAAATCATCAAGGAAGATAATCAAGGGCTGTTGCCAACAACAAAAGGCTTTGATAAATTTACTAAAAACAAAATTGAAGCGATTTTGAGACTCTGTAGCCCCTAACTTAGTGATAGAAGGCTGAGAACCAATAATTAGTTCAACTTCCGGTATCACCTCAGTAATAACCCTTCCCAAAGTACCTAAAGCTTGCAAAAGCTTAGTTCGCCATTGCTGAAGCTGTTCTTCACTTTCACTTAAAAGTTGCTCAACCAATACCTTCAAAGCCTTGACTACGGCGGAATAAGGGACGTTGCGTTGAAATTGGTCAAACTTACCAGAGATGAAGTAATGTTGCTTAAAAGCAATGGAGTTACGAAACTGATTAATTAAGGAAGACTTACCGATGCCAGAGTATCCGGCAATGAGGAGAAGTTCGATTCCTCCTCTACCTGTCTTACTAAGGGAGGAGGTGGTTACGCGAACAAACGCTGCTGATAACTGGGCAATTTCTGCTTCTCTACCATAAAGTTTATCTGGGAGCATGAAGCGTAGGCAAAGCCAGCCGTAGGCATCGCTAATATCCTTCTCACCTAATGTAAAAGCCTCAACTTCCCCTGTTTCCTGCCATTGCTGCCAACACTTTTGCAGATCATACTTCAACCCCAAAGCACTTTGATAGCGATCCTCCGGATTCTTCGCCATCAACTTGATGACAATCTCAGACAACATCTGAGGAATCTCTCCCTCACTCCCAAAAGGCTTTGCCCTTTTTGCCAAATGACAATGTATCAACTCCATAGCATCTTGGCTTGCAAAAGGTAACTTACCTGTTAGCAGTTCGTAAAATGTTACTCCCACTGAATAGAAATCAGTACGGTAATCTAAAACCGAATTTGTTCTACCGGTTTGTTCTGGAGATACATAAGCTAAAGTCCCCTCAAGCACATCGGGATCGCGGGAAAGAGGATTTTCTCGGCTAAAAGTTGTCGAAATGCCAAAGTCAATAATCTTAACCTGCCCCGTTTCCGAGTTGAGGAGGATATTACTTGGATTAATGTCCTTATGAATAATCTTATGATGATGAATTTCCCCTAAAATCTGCGTTATTTCTATGGCAAGGGGCAGGAATTTTGCTAAAGGTAAAGGAGATTCTCTCAGTTGCTTCAGAGATTGCCCACCAAAATCTTCTAAAACCGTCCCTAAAATTCCCCGTTGAGATTCTTGGCTATAGGCGGCAATGACACCAGGAATTTGCAGCTTACGAGTAATTTCGTATTCCTTCTGGTAGCGACTCAATTCCTGGGGGCTAGGATATTCCTTTTTAAGAACTTTAAGGATCACGCAAAGACCGTCTTTTTCGCGAATACCGCGAAAAACAAGGGAATTGGTACTTTCATAGAGTTGTTCAGTTAAGCAATAACCAGCAAGATTTAACATGATTTTTTGTTGGTTTAGCCATTTTCTTGAGAGAACTAGAAACGCAACCCTGAAAAAATTCGCTTCTTTGCTAGTTTTTACTAAGCATAATCGATTGAAACTTATTTTTGTGATTTTATGTTAATTTTTCTGTAAATATTTTTACTTGATTACCTGTCACACCTTTAATATTGCTTAATTCTTATTCCTGTGTTGCTGATGGCAACCATAAAGACAAATACTGTAAAAAAACACAACACATTTTCTTTTGCTAAGCTCTCAATATGAGACAATTATATGCTTGCTAATTTAATTTTTAAGTTGCAACTGAAGAGTCAAATATAATGCTAAATCCCAACTTAGAAGAAATCGAACTCAGTAAAGATGAATACGAACGCTATTCTCGCCACATTATTCTGCCAGAAGTTGGCTTAGAAGGGCAAAAACGTCTCAAAGCGGCTAGTGTCCTTTGTATTGGTACGGGAGGATTGGGTTCACCCTTGCTACTATATTTAGCTGCTGCTGGTATTGGTAACATCGGTATTGTGGACTTTGATGTTGTTGACAGTTCCAACTTACAAAGACAAGTTATTCACGGTACATCCTGGGTGGGTAAACCAAAAATCGAGTCTGCGAAGAGTCGTATTTTGGAAATCAACCCCTACTGCCAGGTAGATTTATACAATACTCTGCTTAGTTCTGCTAATGCTTTAGATATTGTGGCTAAATATGATGTTGTGGTAGATGGAACTGACAACTTCCCCACCCGTTATTTAGTTAATGATGCTTGTGTATTGTTAGATAAACCCAATGTTTACGGTTCCATTTTCCGTTTTGAAGGACAAGCTAGCGTCTTCAACTATCAAGATGGCCCCAACTACCGGGATTTATTTCCTGAACCCCCACCACCGGGAATGGTTCCTTCCTGTGCTGAAGGTGGTGTTTTAGGGGTATTATGTGGCATCATCGGCTCTATCCAAGCCACAGAAACAATTAAAATTATTTTAGGTGCAGGCAATACCCTTAGCGGCAGATTATTATTATACAATGCCCTAGAGATGAAGTTTAGAGAACTCAAACTACGTCCTAACCCAGAACGTCCGGTAATTGAAAAATTAATTGATTACCAAGAGTTCTGCGGTATTCCCCAAGCCAAAGCCGAAGAAGAGAAACAAAAAACAGCTATGGATGAAATGACAGTACAGGAGTTGAAAGAACTTCTTGATAGTGGCAAAGATGATTACCTACTCATTGATGTACGCAACCCCAACGAGTACGAAATTGCCCAAATTCCTGGGGCAGTGTTGATTCCTCTGCCGGAAATTGAAGAAGGGCCAGGTATTGAAAAAGTACAAGGAATGCTTAATGGGCATCGTCTCATTGCCCATTGTAAAATGGGAGGACGTTCTGCTAGGGCATTAGCTATTCTTAACCAAACTGTGGGTTTAGAAGGAACTAATGTTGTGGGAGGCATTAGGGCTTGGAGTCAGGAAATTGACCCTTCTGTTCCAGAATACTAAGGTATTTGCTAATGGCTAATGGTTAATAGGTTAAATAATCAATCAGTTTGATGATCTTGTATCAGGGCGGGTTTACTGATAGGTTTGATGATCCCATAGATTTACCCAAACCCGCCCCTACATCCCGCACCTATATTCCTAATTCCCTACCTTCCTACAACAGATGACTAACATTCGTTTTAAATTCCCTATTTTTCTCAGGCGTACCGTTAGTTTCACCGCAGCTACTTCCTTACCAATATTAGGAGTGGCAGCACTTTCTGCCCCTGGTTATAGCCTGGAAGCAGATAGTTGGAATCCTTTTCAAGTTTGTGCTATAGAATTAATCAATAGTAATATCTCTCATGAACAAGCTGCGGCGGCTTGTGGTTCAGCCATAGAACCCAAGGATCTCTCCTTTTGTACCATGAAAATTCATTCCCTAACTCCGGTGGATAGCAATATTGCCCTTGCTGCTTGCATTCGGGTGAGAAGACCTTTAGAATTGGCTAGCTGTGTTGTGGATATTAACGAAGACACAGATAACCCCATACCTTTGGCTGTGGTAGATTATTGTCGCCGTAGTTTGTTACCGATCCGTTATGCAGAATGTGTAATTGGCTTAGATCGCGAAATTAACTTTTCTACTAGTCAAGCCTTAGCAACTTGTATCAATGCCGAAGATTTTCCTCGCGTTTTATATCGTATTGGCAAGTGATATTCATCATGAAGTTTAGTGAAATTCTCAAGCACATAACTACTTCTCGTGACAATAATAGCCTGAGTCAACACCAAGAACTAGACCCAGAAATTAACGCTGTTGCGGCGGTGGATGAGGCACAAAGGGGAACCCTTAGTTATATAGAAGGGAAGGGATTTTCTAAGTTTCTGGAAAAAACTGCTGCAAGCGCTTTGATTTTACCCTTGGATGTTGAACTGCAACAACAAGCTAATGAAAAAGGTATTGCTTGGGTAGCTACACCCCAACCCCGACTAGCATTTGCTAAGGCGATCGCACTTTTTTATCAACCTTGGCAACCTACTCCTGGTATACACCCTTCGGCGGTTATTGATCCTGGTGCAACCATTGGCAAAGAAGTTTATATTGCCCCTAATGTCGTAATTTCAGCCGGGGTGATCATCGGCGCTCACGTCTCCATATATGCCAACGTAGTTATCTATCCTCAAGTAGAAATTGGTGCTGGCACAACCCTACACGCCAATTGTACCATTCACGAACGCAGCAAAATTGGTGCTAATTGTTTTATAAATAGTGGGGCGGTAATTGGGGCGGAGGGTTTCGGTTTTGTTCACACTCCAGAAGGGCTTTATAAAATGCCCCAGTCTGGTTATGTTGTCTTAGAAGACGATGTAGAAGTTGCTTGTAACACTGCCATAGATCGTCCCGCTCTAGGGGAAACTCGCATTGGCAAAAATACCAAAATTGATAACCTTGTACAAATAGCCCACGGTTGCCAAATAGGTTCAAACTGTGCCATCTCAGGGCAATCAGGTATGTCTGGAGGAGTCGAACTTGGTAATAGAGTCATCCTCGCCGGACAAGTTGGGATTTCCAACAAAGCAAAATTAGGTGATGGTGCGATCGCCACTGCTAAAGCAGGCATCCATAAAAATGTGGAATCAGGGCAAATCATCTCAGGGACTCCTGCCATTCCTCACCAAGTATTCCTGAAAGCAGCAGCTATTTATCAGCGTTTACCAGAGATGTATAAAACCTTAAAACATCTCAAAAAGTACTTGAATGAAGATTCTTAACTTATTACCTAATGCTTAATTCTCTGTTAGGATTGGATGCTTCCCAACTCAACCTTTGGCAAATGGCACTCCGGGCAGCCATAGTTTATATTTTGGCCCTAATTATCTTACGTTTAGGGGATGAACGTCGCTTCAGTGGTAAATATGCAGCTTTTGATGTGATTTTGGGTATTATTTTAGGAGCAACTCTAAGTAATGCAATTACAGGAACAGCCCCGTTTTTTCCTACCTTAACAGCAGGCATAGTTTTGGTTATTGTACATTGGCTGGTTGCTGAACTTGGTTTTCGTTTTGAAGCTTTTGATCGCTTCATTAAAGGTACTCCTCACATCGTAATCAAAGATGGCGAAACTAAACGTAAAGCGATGGCAACCACTCGCCTTAGTAAACAAGATTTAGAAGCAATTGTTAGAACTGAAGGTAAATTAAGTGATCTTAGCCAAGTTTATCTAGCCTGTGTTGAAAAAAGTGGTGATGTCAGCGTAATTCCCGAAAAAACGCCCCCTCAAATTATTGAAGTTACTGTAGAATCAGGAGTTCAGACTATTAAAATTCAGCTTGATTAAATTAAAATAAACTTTTTGTTAAATGTTCCATACAAAACATTTATTTTCTCAAAAGATGCCATAGAATAAAAGCCTAATGGAGTAGAAATGGCCACTCTACTGCTTAGGCTTAGGCAATCAACTCTTAATATTTCTCCCTCACACCACTACCTTAATGTGCTTAATTTTTCATAAGGGGAAAGGAGATCGCAAAAATGAGCAACTACCCAGATTTTTCTGCCTACGGCTATCAAGTCGAAGAGGAAGTTAAACAAAACTACGCCCCCGGTTGCACTATATATCAGGCAACGGAAATAGCAACGCAGAAACCTGTATTAATTGAACAATTTTCTCTGGCTGAAGCTGATAAAAACTACCAGTTAGTTGTTGAAGTATTGCCACAACTAAATTGTTCTGGAGTACCTGAATATCTTGACTCCTTTAGTGATTCTGAAGCTTTTTGCTTAATTCGCCCAGAAATAGCAACTCCTTCTTTAGCTAGTCAAAATGACTTAACTTATCAAGAAGTCAAACAAATCGCTACAGGAGTTTTACAGATATTAGTGAAACTGCAAAAGCAACCTCTTCCTCTTATTCATCGTCAGATTCAACCGGAGAATATTCTTTGGGGAGATTCTCCGGTTTACTTAGTGAATTTTAGTTCAGCTGTAGTAATAAAAGAAGGTTATAAAATCGACGAGATTAATCAAGGAACTTGGGGTTTTATGCCTCCAGAACAAATTCTTCATCAACCTTTAAATCTCGCTTCGGATCTCTACAGTTTAGGGGTAACAATTATCTGCTTATTAGCAGGGAAAAAATCTACAGAAATTGCCGATATTATTGACGATACCCAAAGCATTAATTTTGATTTTCTTGTTCCTAGCTTAAATCCTCGCTTCGTTGATTGGTTAGATCGGATGGTATCTCCTAGTACCAGAGAACGCTACAAAAATGCAACTGAGGCTTTAGCAGCTTTGCAAACTATTGACTCTATTGCTTATCAAGAAACAACTACCAAAAAGAGAAAAAGCTTACCTCTGATCCCCTTAGCTGCTGCGGTTTTTATTGTGTTATTAGGTTTCATTCCTGCAAGTATTTATAGCCAAAAAAGCATTTTTGCTAATGGTAAACAATTAGGGGTAAACAAAACTACTAATTTAATTAAAAAAGAAACTTCTTCTCTTCCCCAAGGAGAAGAAGCAAGAAAACAATTATTAGCAACAGGAGAATGTCGGGATTGTAATTTAGCCTGGGCTAATTTAGGGGGTGCAAACCTAGCAGGAGTTGATTTAAAAGGAGCAAATTTAGAAGGGGCAAGTTTAGTAGGTGCAAACCTAGAAGAGGCTAACTTAGTCAACTGTAATTTAAAGTCAGCCCGCTTAGAAAATGCCAACCTAATTAATGCTAATCTTCGGGGTGCAAACCTAGAGATTGCTAGCCTTTTTAGTACCAACTTAGCTGGTGCAAACCTAAGCTATGCAAACCTACAAAGAGCAAATCTCATGGCTGCAAACCTCAAGTATGCTAAATTATGGCAAGCAGATGTTCAAGGGGCAATGATGCCGAATGGAGTTAATGTTAGTTATTAGCTAAGGAGTAGGGAGTAGGGAGTCGCAGATCATCAAGGCTGATTAGCAATTACTTTGACAATGACACTGCTGCCTATTAAAGCTAAAGCAGGTGGAATTAGGGGTAACCAACCTCCTGATTGAAAAATGCTATAGCAGATTCCCCAGAGAAGGGCGATCGCCACTCCATCTATAATTAAGATTAGCCAAGGTTTAGTTTTTAGTGAAGCGACAATACCTCCCACAGTTGCCCAGGCTAGTATCCATAACCATTCTCCAAATTCAGGGGCGTACCAAATCAAAGGACGATCATCCAAAGCTGCACCTAAAAGTTGGCTGACAATTTGCCCATGAACTATTACCCCAGGCATGAGAGGATTAGTATCAGAGGTTGCGCTGAAGGGAGTTTCAAAGATGTCTTGAACACTTTGGGCAGTATAACCAATTAAGACAGCGCGATCGCGAATTAATTTTGAATCTACTTTCCCGGCGACAACATCCCCTAAACTAACTAAATCCTTGGGTTTTGCCCCCAAAGGATAGTCAATTAAAATCTGGAAGCCATCAGCATAGGCATCAACATAACCCCCTGCATTATCTGTTAAAGGTTCTATGGTTGCTGAACCCAGTTTAATTTTATCATCTTCAGTAAACTCAGGTTCAATCTCTTCTTCCTCTAAATATAAAGTAGCTGTTGCAAAGGCAAGGGAATAAAGATCCGCATTAGGATCATTACATAAGTGTTCATTCTCATATTCAGTTTCAGCCAAAGCCGGAATAGCGAACAAAAAACCGCGACGTTGTATATTATCAATATCTATAGGTAAATCGGCAAAACCAACTTGTTCTTCCGAAAGATCAGGAGGCGGGGCAACACCAGGGCTTTCTGCCTCATTCATTTGACAAGCAACAACCACATTAGACTCAGCAAACTCTTCTAATAATTCTTCCCTTCCTTCCCCCACAGGAATATCCCGCAACACATCCAATGCAATAACCCTAGCATCATTAGCTTGCAGTTCCTCAATCGCCTCTGCCATCACTCCATCGGGTACACTAGAAGCATTTAAAGTGGTAAGATCATCTTCGGTAATACCTACAACTAAAATCCGATCTTCTTCCTCTTCTGTTGGTTGCCAACGCAAAAAATGGTCAAAAGCTTGCAACTCAAAACCTTCTAAAAATCCCAATTGACGCAGCAAAATCACTGCTGCGGTTGCAGCTAAAGTTGCGATCGCTACTTTACCAATTCTGAGTATTAAGGGGTTATTAGTCATTGAGCATCAGGATGAGAAGTAAAGTATTATATCCTTTGCTCTACTTTATATTGTGAGTCTCAACAAGTAAATAAAAAATCACCTAAACGTATAGAATATTTATCATGGCGAGGAGTGCGATTGCCAGAAAATACAGAGATAATATTTTTTTAGTGCAATTTTAAAGCTTGATATCTTTAAAGTAATGAGCTTCTGCAAAATAGATCAAGTAATAATTTTGTTATCAAACAAATCAAACTCTTAACCTTAATTCCCAACTATCCAAAGTACCTTGATCCTCTGCCACATAATCAATAACTTTTAACTGCCAAGTACCTTTAGCTGGTTGTTCAAGCATTTGTTTAAGCACAGGAGCAGTTTCTAAATTATAGATTTTTTGTAACTTCGTCTTAGCCCCTAAAGTACGACTTTGAAGCAAAATGGTTTGCCCAGTAGGAGAAACTAAATTAACTTCTAAATCTCCTAAAAACTGATGAGTTATATTCACGGTTACTTGAATATCTTTAACAATTCCCGCCTCACCAATCCGCAAATTACTATTTATACCCCGCCAACTATTATCAGGAATGGCGATGGGGGAACTATTACTTTTTTGTAGAGTACGAGAAGCCGATTGAGTTTTTAAAGTAACTTGAGCAGCCTTTACTGCTTTGAAAGCATTCACCTTACCATAACCAAACCACTGACAAAAACCATTGTTATCATAGGTTCCCATACGCAAACCTAATTGCGGGTCAGGGTTAGTATCAACTATTTTATCAGCACTTTGTTGGAGAATTTTCCTAACTTGCTGGGCCGTAAGATGAGGATTAACCGAAAGTACTAAAGCTGCAACCCCAGCCACCACAGGACAAGCACTAGATGTACCCCCAAAAGTATGGGTGAAGTCACTGCCGTGATAACCGAGCTGTCCTAATAAATCAGTAGTAAAAACTCCTAGTCCTGGCAATGAGGAAGTCACCTTTGGCCCTGTACTGATATAACCCGTCTTTTGAAACCACATTCCTGGTGGTGCATTATTGCTGGGGGCGCAAACGGAAATATTCGTTCCCCAATTACTATAAGCAGACTTCTGCCCTAAACTTGTACAAGCAGAAACAGCAATCACATCAGGATGTGCCGCAAAACCACTTAACCATTCCGTCGGTCCGTTTAAAAGATTTTCCTGCCAGTTACGTTCATAAATAGTGCCATTTACCGGGCGATTAGCATTTCCAGCGGCAAAAACCACCACACAACCCTTACCATCCCTGCCCCTCACAGCCGCACGGTTAATAGCCGCTTTTTGGCGCAAAGAAAGGGGAAAACGCACTGCGGCTGCCCCCCAGCTACAGGAAATAACGCTAGCCCCGTTATCCACTGCCCAACTAAAAAGTTTTTCAATAGAATTATCATCTAAAAAGCCTGTAGTACGCAGAGGCATCAAAGCACAACCAGGGGCCGCCCCTACCACGCCATCTCCCGTTTCCTCCGCCACAGCCACCCCTGCACAGGAAGTACCATGACTTTCTTGGGAAGACTCCGGTAGAGGAATAAAATCTTGATCCTTAAAATCTCTGGGAGCAACTATTTTTCCTGCCCCTGGAAATCAGGATGGTTAATATCAATAGCATCATCAGTAATCGCCACCACAATAGAACGTTCTCCTTTAGTGATTTCCCAAGCTTTTTCCGCATCAATATGGGAATTCGCCGCTAAAAAAGAACCACCATTATGGTTAAGATACCACTGCTGCCCATAATAAGTATCTTGGGGGCGGTAGTAAGAATCTTGTTGAATAAGAATATTCGCTTCTGCGGTTAAAACTTGAGGATTTCCCAGCAAGCGATTAGTGATTTTAACCGGATTTTCTGTAGCTGCGGCAGTAACTCGATAAACGAACCCATGATCAAGTTCTTCTATTTGCTTCACAAATTCCAAACCATAAGCAGAAGTAATCCCTTCCCTTGCTTGGGGAGATAAGTTGGAACCAAACTGGACAGTTAATTCGTCTGTAAGGTAAATCAGGGCTTCAGGGTTATTCTCTAGCTGGTAAACATGACTAGCATAAGCAACGGTTTCCAAATCCCTAGCTGTTTCCATAGCCTCTTCTATAGCCCCAGATTCTACTCTGATTTCGTCAAGAGAATTAAGGGGAAGGGTATATTGGGCAATAGCAGCCATCTCCTGTGTTAAATCAACCTTGGAGTTGAGGGCGACGGTGAAACGATCTTCAGCTTTGAAGAGATTTAGTTCTTCACCCCCTCGTTGTAAAATTAACCCTACACTTTCTTCAGGGACTGCATTTGGCTGTTTAGTCCCCTCAGAAGCAGCAGCATCAGGATTGTAGATCATGATCTTTACTCTCCTTTTGTTCTAAATTACAGGTTGTTGCTGTGCCTTTGTCGTAAGACATCATTGATAACTAATCATTGATAAGATACCTGAAGCCTAAATAAATTGTATTCCTTGCCATTAACTTCTAAAAAATATTCAATGTTAATTCCCTTAAATTTTCGACGCTTGTCCCTAATTTGCCTTTGTTCAGTACCTTTTTCTCTTTATTTAGGGGGAATACCTTCTGGATTAGCTCAAAACACCCTAGACTCTCCTGGAGAAGACTTGAGTGATCCTAGCAATGTTCGCCCCTTAACTGAGTCTGATAGTTTACTCAGCTTACAAGGAGGAGAAAGATTAATGGCAGAATCTATTACAGCCATCGATAACCAAGATTATAGTCTAGCGGCGAAAAAGCTCCAGGAAGCTCGCCAAATATTTAACCAGCTTACTAACTTTTATCAGCAGCTATCGAATAGCTTCTCTGGTATCTATCAGCCAGTTTCTGAGTCACAAAAAAGTAGCGCCTTAGCTGCGGCACAAAAACGAGATGAAGCAACCTATAAACTAGCTTTGGTACATCGTGCCAATAACCAACCAGAATTAGCTGTACCTTTACTCGCCCAGGTTATCCGTTCCCAAAATCCTACTACAGAATTAGGCTCTAAAGCCTACCGACAACTATATGAATTAGGTTTTGTAGATATCGCTTTTCCTCCGGGTGATCCTAGTTTTAATAATGAACTCCGTCCCCTCAAACAATCTGATAGCTTCTTAAGTTTATTGGGAGGCGATCGCTTAATGTCTGAAGCAATCAACGCTTCCAATAGCCAAAACTATAGCCTTGCCACAAAAAAATTCCAAGAATCTCGCCAAGTATTCAACCAACTTACAAATTTCTATCAGCAGCTATCCAGTGGCTTCACTGGCATTGATACAGAAGTTTCTGATAGTTTAAGGGTTAAAGCTCTCCGGGCAGCCCAAAAACGGGACGACGCTACCTATAGATTAGCTTTAGCACACAAAAGCAACCAGCAACCAGAATTAGCTGTTCCTTTATTTATACAAATTGTCCGCTCTCAAAATCCTACATCCCAATTAGGACAAGAAGCTTATCAGCAGTTATTGGAGTTGGGCTTTGTTGAGTCTCCTTACCCGCCTGTTGAGGAATCAGTGATCAACGATCAATGATGCCTAACGGCAACGGCAAGCCGTACAATGTTTAATGTTTAATGTTCAATGATCAATGAATAAGAGGCCTTATTATTGAGAGTGAGATAAAGTGCGAATATTGGGGAAGCTTTCATGGTTAGCCAAGAGCAAGTTAAAGCAATGATTAAAGCGAAGATACCTGATGCTCAGGTAATGGTTGAAGATTTAACAGGAGGCGGCGATCATCTCCAAGCTACTGTAGTATCTTCTGAGTTCGCCGGTAAAAATAGAGTGAAGCAGCATCAGCTTGTTTATGGCGCTTTAAAAGAGGCAATGGCTTCAGAAGCAATTCATGCCTTGGCACTGAAAACTTATACTCCTGAAGCTTGGGAAACTCAAACATAGTCAACAAATTAGCAAAACCCTAGGAGAATTAATTATGAGTACAGAAGCTAAAAAACGAATTGAAGAATTAGTTAATAGCAGCAAAATTTTTATCTTTATGAAGGGAAACAAACTGATGCCTCAGTGTGGTTTTTCTAATAATGTTGTGCAAATTATCAACACTTTAGGGGTTCCTTACGAAACTTTTGATGTACTTTCTGATCCAGAAATCCGTCAAGGAGTTAAGGAATATTCTGATTGGCCAACTATTCCCCAAGTTTATATTGATGGTGAATTTTTAGGTGGTTCTGATATTCTCATCGAAATGTATCAAAGTGGAGAATTACAAGAAAAAGTACAAATAGCTTTAGCCTCATAAAGGACTTACTTGCGGGCGGGTTTTACTTAGTCTGCATTATTGTCCAAAATCTCTATTAACCCGCCCCTTCTTTTGAACTGATTAGGCTAAGATATAGTAGATACCTTGTCTTAGTTGACCAAATGACTAGAGCTGAACCTTTTACTAGCAAAAATGTCCGTAGACAAACTAAACAGCATTCAGAAGAATCTTCAGGGTTAAGAGAATCTTCCCCTCAAACCCATGCTCATAAACACGTTCATAGCGAAGAGTCTCTCCGCAAAATCGTTAATCGACTCTCTCGTATTGAAGGGCATATTCGTGGGGTGAAAACTATGGTGAGTGCAAGCAGCCCTTGTCCGGAAGTACTGATCCAAATTGCTGCGGTGAGAGGTGCTTTGGATCGGGTGGCGAGAATAATTTTTGATGAACATTTATCAGAATGTATCACTCGCGCCGTAGAAGATGGCAATATTGATACGGAAATTGAAGAGTTAAAAGCGGCCCTAGACCGCTTTTTGCCTTAAGACTTTAAGGTTAATTATCCTTAACAGCCGAGGCTAAATGTTTTTCAATTAGTTCAGGAACTTTTTTGGCATTCACCTTACTGTAGCGGACTTTATCTGGCATCAAGACTAAGTTAGGGCCTTTCTTGCATTCTTTGAGACAGCCCACTGATTTGATCGTTACTTCTTCTTCTATGCCGCGATCGCGCAAATTCTTTTCTAGGGCTTCGTAAACTTTTTTTGCCCCTCTTTTTGTACAGCTTGATTTTTGACAAATTAAAACTTTGGCTTTGCTTTTACTTTTCCCTTTCTTAGCTTGGGAAGGAGCAACAACTTCTGGAAGAGTCTCAGTTTCCGTTTTTAAGATAACTGAATCTGCTTTATATTTAACCTTGCCATTTTTACGATTAACTTCTTTCGTCCCTTCTATCTCCAGCCAGCAACCAGGAATGATACGCGGATCAAGACTGCGGCGAATTTCTTTGGATAATTTAACCCAATATTCTACCTCGTTAACAATCATCCGCAGATATTTGACTTTATAACCATCTTTAATTACAAAACCAAGTAATTGTCCGGCAAGATTAAAATCTTCGACTCGGTGCTTGGATTTTGACATTATCAATTTTTCCTATATTTACTATTTAATTTTCTTGGGAACAGTTCTTTATTCGCCAACAGCATTCTAACCAATTAAGAGATTCTGGGCGAGAAGCGGTTAATCTTCTCAAAATACTCCATAGTTGCATCGTCGCTAGCGGAGTATTTATTTCTACCTGCAAAGGTTGATTGGCTAGGCATTGGCAGGGAACTTGAAGTTCTTGTAAGCGATGATAAACTTGCCAGCGATCTGCCCAGTTTACCTCTACAACGGTGCTTGTTTTTGTTTCTTGATTTAAGGGATTCATCCACTCACACAAACAAAAAAGAGTTTCAATTATTATCGGAAAAGCTAATTTTCCTCGTTAATAAGCAATTCCCAAACCTTGTAAGGTTTAGCTGCTCATTCTATAATCATTAGTATACACTCTAAACGCTAAAGATTCTCAACTAACCATGATTTGAAAAGCTATAATTATCCAACAAGAAAATGCTAAAACCTAGAACCTATAAGGGATAAGAGGATTGGGACTTTTTGAAAAATTTATCATAAAACTTGGTTCAAATCAGTTAATTTCTGCTAAGTTAGTATTATCAATAAGACTTCTTTAATGAAAGGAGATACACTAGATGTCTATTACTCAGGGTTTGCTAAGGTCTTTCGGTGAAGTTGAAGATAATCCTATCTTGCTTGACAAAAGCGTAACTGAGCCAGTTTGTGAAGGAATTAATGTACTGTTAGCAAGTTTCCAGGGTTTATACTTGCAGTACCAAAAGCATCACTTTGTAGTTGAGGGTTCAGAATTTTACTCTTTGCACCAATTCTTTCAAGAAAGCTACGACGAAGTGCAAGGACACGTCCACGATTTAGGAGAGCGTTTAAACGGCATAGGTGGAATTCCGGCGGCTGGTTTTGCTAAATTAGCTGAGTTGTGTTGCTTTGAACCAGAATCAGAAGGTGTTTTTGATTCTCGCACTATGGTAAAACACGATTTAGCATCAGAGCAAGAAGTAATTAAAGTATTGCGTCGTCAAGCTACCCAAGCAGAAAGTTTAGGCGATCGCGCTACTCGTTATCTTTATGAGCAAATTTTACTAAAAACCGAAGAAAGAGCTTACCATCTTCAACACTTCTTAGTTGCAGATAGTTTAACTCTCGGTTTTGTGCAAAACGGTTCTAAATAATTAGGTAATAGGTAATAGGTAATAGGTTAAGACATCTTTAACACTGGGTTTTCATAAATTAGCTGAATCTAAATCGATTCCTTCCCTATTACCTATTTCTTGTTTCTTAACAGTACAGAAATACTATACTAAAATAAGTAGTAGCTTCTTACCAACAACTCGGTAAAGTCTCATGGAATTTAACTACGCCTATCAAGGTAGCACCGCAGTACAGGAGAAAGGGAATAACACCCAGATGTCTTTTTCTCCTGATACCAAGCGTCAACCTACTTATTTTATTGGCGATCTGCGTAAACACGTTGCTTTTCGCGAAGCCATTAGTGCCTTACATGATGTCGTCGTTTCTGACTTACGTTTCCAGCCGAAAGATAAAACCGAATATAAAGAATGGGCTGCTAAACAGTTAGATATTGACTGGCAAATGGTCGCTGCACAAAAACAGGAAGTGGCCGCGAAAATGCAACAATTACAGAAAGAACTTCAAGCCCTCGACCATGATAGTTATCAACGTCGTCGCCCTTTTTATGAGGCGCAACGTCGCTATTTCAATTATTTGTATAAAAAGAACTATGATCTTTGGTTTGTTCTTGATCCGGTGATTACTGTTCATCCTGACGAAGTATTCTTTGAATGTTTTAGCCAAGATGAATCGAGTTATGGCAGGCTAGGGGCAAGTTATGAAGTCTTTGCCAATATTAACGAATTTTCTTGCGGCACAACCAACATTGATTATTCTGCTTCCCTTTACAACGAATTTCAAAAAATCCGTAGTTACAAAACCACGCAATTTCAAATTGATCCTTCCGGCTTTGAAGTAGAAACTAGCAACGAAGAAGTTTATAAAGAAGTTAAAATTGATCTTCCTGATAGTTGGGTAAGGGGCTTTTTACAAGTTAGTTCGGCGATGTCCCTTCCTGCAACCCGGTTTGAATTGCATCCTGTCGATATTCAAAACATCTGCTTCATCCTCCGTCGCCGCAAGGAAAAGAAAGGGCCAAGGGGAATGCGTTATCATCTCAAACCAGGGGAACCAATTAAGGTAGTATTTGAACCATGGGAACAAGAACTTATTTGTCCCCGTTCTCTTTATACAGGTTCAACAGCAGAAGTGATTAGGGTTTGGGGTCGTCGCCGCCTCCATATTCTCGAACGCCTTATTCCCGTCGCCAAGAAATTTACTGTTCATCTTTTAGGTACAGGAATGCCTTCTTTTTATGTGGCAGACTTAGGAGATATGTCTTTTACCCTTGGTTTATCTGGTTGGACAGCCAATGATTGGTCACAATCTGGTAACTTCGATTTAATGGCCCCCCGTGCAGAAATTGACCGTTGGACGAAGCGTCATATTTTTGATGAACTAAAGAAAAACTGGGCAGAAACTCCCGATGCCTTGGCACAACGTCTCAATCTTGACCGGGCTGTGGTGTTAGGGGCTTTAAGCGCTTATACCCAAGCAGGAAGGGCAATTTATGACTTAAACAAGCAGGTTTATCGGGTTAGGGAATTAACTCAAGAACCCTTACCTTTGGAAAGATTACGCTTTGCCAATGCTAGGGAGGAACAAGCAAATCGTTTCTTAACTGACAATGGGGTGAAGATAACCTCTGTTACCGAAGATGCGAAGGGAAGTTATCTTCTGCAAGGTAATGTTGCAGATGGAGATAAAACCTACAACCCTTCTTTAACTATCGATGGTGATGAACGTTTAGTACAAGCAGAATGTGGTTGCAACTGGTATCAACAAAACAAACTTTACAAAGGACCTTGTGAACATATGTTGGCATTGCGGTTGCAACATGGGCGTTTATCAATGATGCCTAGCAGCAACAGCAAGGTAAACAACGATTAATAAACATCTGAAACCGCTTGAATAGTCACCGTCTATTTTTTGAAGTAAGAAAACTATTACTATGCAAATTGAAGATTATTTTGACTTTTTGAGTCCTAATGATATTAGAATCAAAAACTCTCGCATTGGTATAGAAACCATATTGTATGAGTACCTTTATAATCGCCAAACTTTAGAAGGAATTTCTCAGCTTTATTCCAACCTTACTTTAGAGCAAATTCATGCCACAATTCTTTATTATTTACATAACCCAGAAACTATAACTCAATACATGGCAGATTGGCTTAAACATTGTCAAGAAGGAGCTAAAAAACAAGATACAAATCCGCCAGAATATGTACTGATATTGCGACGCTTGAAAGCTGAAAAAGGTAAGTTAGGATGAGTATCCAATACCTAATTAATGTTTCTAAAATAAACCACAGCCATTTTCAGCAAATTCAGTTACCGTTTGTTCTGATAGTTCATGAGTGGTTAAAGACTGTAAAATGGGTAAAGGAAGAGTAAGGTGGTGGGCCCCTGCTTGTAAGGCAGCAACGGCTTCTTCTGGGGACTTAATGCTGGCCGCCAAAATCTCTGTTTTGCTACCCTGCAACACCTTAGCCATTCCTTCAACTAAAGCCAAACCATCACCCAATAATCGTGTCGCCCGATTAACATAGGCGATTCCATATTTCACTCCTGCTTCCCTAGCAACAGCAGCTTGGGCAGGGCTATAAATAGCAGTGATCGAACAGCTAATTTCTGAGGCTAAATAAGCGGCAACGCGAAAACCAACTTCTGTGGCAGGAATTTTTAAAACCGTTTTCTCGCCAATAATCTCAACAGCTTTTTTCCCTTCTGTCACCATGTGGGCAAAGTCTGAAGCAGTAAGTTGATAATAAAGTTCCCCAGGACTAATTTTTGCTAATTTAGTAAGGGTTTCTGCCACTCCTAAACTGCTTTTAGCCAAAAGAGTGGGATTTGTGGTAATCCCTTTTACCCAACCCATTTCTGTAGCTGTCTTCGCTTCTTCAATTAGTGCGGAATCGAGATAAAGCATATGGTTGTTAGAAAGTAGGGTGAGCGGTTAGTTAAGTCATATAATAACTTGAAATAGAGAGGGAAAGGCATCATGGCGATAATCGCTTTGAAAGCTTGGTATATTGAAGACTACGAACCAATTAAACAGGTAATTCAACGACCTCATGATTTGCGCTTGAGTAGGAATAGCTTGCTTAAATCAGGGCTACGGGCAGACTTTTTGAACGATACTCAAGAAGTGCGAAATTCTGATTGGTTTGAGCGCTATTTAGAAGGAGAAGAGATAGAATTTTATGTTGAAGGTAGTGGCGGCTATGCTATTTCTAATATTGATCTTATTTCCCAAGAAATCTATTTTACTAAACAAGACCTCAGCGCTACTTTAGAACCAATTATTTATTTTAGCTGCCAAAAAGAATACCCTGATTCTAGCACTATGCTGCGAGAAAACTTGATTGCTGCCTTAGATGATTTTAATGAGCGATCGCGCCTTCCCCTTACCTTAGAAGAGTCTCTATTTCCTACAGAAGGCCCTGTACGCTTAAGTAGTCGTCAATTACGAAAAATTCGTAAAAGCTTACTTTTTGTTGCTGACGGAACCATTGTTACAAAAGGGGGAGAAGACAAGCAACAATTAATTCCTAGCCCTAATGTTTGTGTAGAAATTGGTTATGCAATTCATAGTAAAAAATCTGGTCAAGTTCTTTTAACTCGACAGAAACGCCCAGAATTCTCTGGTAATTATCCTTTTGATTTACCTAATCGCCAACAATTAACTTTCCAAGATAGTCAAGAATTAAGCAAAACTTTACCAACTACTTTAGAAAGTTTGCTGAAAAGATTTAATTTATTTAACTAACTGAATAAGGGCCATATTCTTGTTGATATGCAGTTTCGTTAATAGTCGTTTTACAAGTAAGTTGCTTTTGCTCATCTACTTTAATGGTAACTGTTATTTGTAACACTCCTTGTCCATAAGTTGGCAAATCTTTAATCACAACAGCAGTAATGATTTCTGTGCCATAACTATGCTGTTGTACAAGTTTGATTTCTACAGAGTTTTGCTGATCAAGAGCAGTAGAAAGTACTTCTTACTGATCATTGATAGTAATATACTGAAGTTGATTAGCAACTCTCTCTAACCATGCTTGCACAGCCGGAAAGAAGTTTAATTCAAAACCGCCTTCTTCGGCCACATGGGTATAAGCGAATAAAGAAATATCAGCGATAGTGTAGCGATTTTCGACAAAAAACTCTTGCTTTTGTAAATGATTTTCCATCACCTTCAAAGCAGCATAACCTAATGCTTGCTTTTATTGTCTCACTGTGCAAGTCCTAAGATTGTTAAAACTTATTTAGAGAGCTTTCTTAAATCATTGGTTCTCAAAAAGTATTTGATGATATTACTTTAGATGTCCTGGAGCAAAGAGATTAAATTATTCTCAATTCTCCTACTAGAGTAGAGTTTCCCGTCTTTTTCCTCATACTCTTGACAGTTTTGTAGTATTTGTGTAATATAAAACTGTAGTGATGAGGAAATTTATAAAACTGCACCTTGAAAATTAAATATATAATACATCTTTTCAATTTTGATGCACTAATACAACAGTTGCGGGGATGCAGTATCTTGCATTCCTATCAACACAGTAAAAGCATCGGTAGCCAAGTAGCAAGGCGTTGGTCTGCAAAACCAATCATCGTGGGTGCAATTCCCACCCGATGCTTTTACTGTGTTACATAAAATTTGGGTCGGCTCGCCTATAAGGGTGGGTAGCGGTCTGTAAAACCGTCACCTAGAGTGTTGTAGGTGCGAATCCTACCCGACCCACCAATGTTAAGGAGAGGTGGCCGAGTGGCTTAAGGCGCGGTCTTGGAAAGGCTGATCGGAGTTTACACCGACGGGGGTTCAAATCCCTCCCTCTCCGCCTATTTGTTGGAGTAGTCCATCGAAACCGCAGCATTGCATTATAGCTCTGTGGTGTCACTGGCAACATCTCGCACATCGCAGGGATGGAGCAACAGTTGGCTCACCAGGCTCATGCCCTGGAAATCTGTGAGTGCAATTCTCACCCCTGCTACCAATACTTTGCAGGTATAATGTCAATTAGCAACATGAGGCTTTTGTAATGCCTTCAAAGCCAGTGCAAATCTGGTCGCCTGCTTTTATATGTTCTAATTAAGGAGGAGAGATTATGTTAGAAAATAAACCAGTTTGAAACTACCATGAAACCTAAAATAAATATCTTGCAGACAAGTATTACCACCCTTAAAATCGATGCTATCGTTAATGCAGCAAATAGTTCTTTATTAGGGGGAGGCGGTGTTGATGGAGCAATTCATCGAGCCGCAGGACAGGAATTAGTGCAAGAATGTCGTTTGTTGGGTGGGTGCAAAACGGGGCAAGCTAAAATTACTAAAGGTTATCAACTACCAGCCAAATACGTTATTCATACAGTAGGCCCAGTTTGGCAAGGTGGCAAGAATGGTGAAGCAAAGTTATTAGCTTCTTGCTATGATTCTTGTTTTCAGTTAGCTAAAAAACATCAACTTAAAACTATAGCTTTTCCGGCTATTAGCTGTGGAGTTTATGGCTATCCTATTGAGCAAGCAATTCCTATTGCTTTTCAAGCTACTTTAAACTTTTTATCTCAAAATGAGAGCTTCAAAGAAGTAATTTTTGCTTGTTTTAGTGATGAGGTTTACTCGTCTTATTTAAAGGTGAAAGAAGAGTTACTAAATTAGTTTGACGATCACTTTTGTTAACGGAGTTAAATAATACCTAGCATAGATTAAATAACTGCGAAATTGTGTCATATTTAAGGTGAAGTAATCTAAGGTAAATCATGTTAGAAGTTTCTGAGCATCCAATGGGTAAGATCATCACCAAGTTAACCATAATCAATCGTGCCGATCAAAATGTGGCAGCACGAGGATATATTCCGACAGATGAAGTGCGCTCTGTCACCCTAGATAACGTTTTGGTAGATACAGGAGCAACAACTCTTTGTTTGCCAGCTAATACTATCGCTAAACTTGGTTTAGATATCCTCAAAGAAGTTGATGTAGAAACAGCTAATGGCATTGGTAAAGCAAGAATTTTTCAGGATGCAAAAATCTCTTTATTAGGTAGAGAAGGTACGTTTGAATGTTTAGAATTGCCTGGTGGTACTAACCCTTTGTTAGGAGTTATCCCTTTAGAAGCTTTAGGCCTTGAATTAGATTTACAAAATCAAAAGTTAGTTACTTTGCCGATTAATCCCACCAAAACTTACCTAACAATTCTTTAGTAATTTTTAGGTATTAATCAAAACAAAAAATCTTGCGGATATAGTGTAAAGGTAGCATCTGAGCTTTCCAAGCTTTAGGTACGAGTTCAAATCTCGTTATCCGCTTGCCTAGTTTGCCAAAAACTAGCAACAAACCCCTATAGCTCAGCGCAGAGAGCAGCGCCTTTCTAAGGCGAGAGTCCTAGGTTGGAATCCTAGTGAGGGTGTTTAAATGTAGTAAAATAAAGGAGGTTATTTTCTGTTGCAACTAATTAAACACCGCATCTGCAATACAATCGCATTATCTAGCGTGACCTAATCATGAGAGCATACATACCGAGTACGAGAGGAATAAGTACCTCTGCCCTAGTTGCAGAGGGCGTGAAACATTGTTGGTACAAAGAACCCGGCAGGTTGGCTTAGAAGCAGCCATCCTTTAAAGAGTGCGTAATAGCTCATCGGCGGAGTGCCTTCTGATGTGATGAACGCTAAAAAGCTCTGATAACTTGCACGCCAAGAGCGATTGTATTGCCATAAAAAAAATACCTTGCACAACAAAGCTATTCTACTTTGAATAAAGTTTGCTCATTCAGATTTGCAGCAAACTCTAGTACCTCTAGCAATGTTTAATGTTTAATGTTCAATGATTTAGGGAGTTAACCATGCCTGTAATTGTGATGGAAGTTAAGAGTGCAGAGAAACATCCTCATGCTGATACTTTGCAGCTCTATACTATGGTTGCTCCGGGTTATGAACAGGTACAAATTGTTGCTAATCTGGAAAATATTTATCAAGTTGGTGATGTTGTGGCTGTTGCTTTAGTTGATTCTGTGCTTAAAGATGGGACGAAAATCAAACCTGTTAAGCTTAGAGGTATTTACTCTTTTGGTATGGCTTTAGGAAAAGTAGAAGCTGCAATTGCGAGGAATCTATCCCAAACCTATTGCCAAAAGGAGATAGTAGATAATGTACAGCTACAAAAATGGCCGAGTATTGAACTTTTAGCTAATGTACGTCGGAGTTTAGAAATTCTGGAGAAAACACCATCTGTTACTTATCGTAGCAAAGTCAAGCTAGATGGGACAAATGGTGGAGTGCAGATTTTTGCGAATGGTAAGGTTGCGGCTCAAAGTAGAACACAAATTATCACTCCAGAAAGTGATAATGCTGGGTTTGCTGCTTGGGTAAACCAGAACATTGACTATTTTGCAAACTTGGCTACCTCACAACATTTAACCTTGTTTGGTGAATGGTGCGGTAAAGGTATTCAAAAGCGTACAGCTATTGCTCAAATTGAACGTAAAGTTTTTGCTATCTTTGCGGTGCAATATGGAGGCATAGGTAGTCAGGTTGCTAAGTTAGCAGTTAATCCGGCTTCTATCCGTGCTTTGCTACCAGAACATTCTGACATTTTTGTCTTACCATTCTGGGGAGAAGCAATTACCTTGGATTTCGGGAATGCAGCACAATTAGCACAAGCTGCTGAGAAGTTCAATTCTCTGGTTGAGGATGTTGAAGCAGTAGATCCTTGGGTTGAAGAGACTTTTGGCATCAAAGGCATTGGTGAAGGATTGGTGATGTATCCGCAGAGTGATACCTTGGTAGATAGGCTAGAATATAG
Organism: uncultured cyanobacterium; assembly: GCA_963793425.1. Lineage (GTDB taxonomy): Bacteria > Cyanobacteriota > Cyanobacteriia > Cyanobacteriales > CAWCAG01 > CAWCAG01. Next base: position 706,762 of record CAWCAG010000009.1, read on the forward strand.
CCAATTGTTGTTTAAAGCTAAGGGTGATAAGCATCAGGTTGTCAAAACCAAAAAGCCTGTGCAAATTGCTCCTGAAGTGGCCAAGGGTGTTGATGAATTTGTCGAAATGTTCATTACGCCAGCACGTTTGGAACAAGCTACAACGGAGGCTTGCCAAGGAGGGTTTGTGATGCAGAAAATTGGTGCATTTCTGAAATGGGTTAATACCGATGTTCAAAAAGAAAGTGTGGCTGAATTAGAAGCCGCAAACTTAACTTGGAAGCAGGTTAATAAAGGGGTGACTAAGGCAGCAAAAGTATGGTATCAGGGGAAGGTAATGGGTAATAGGTAATAGGTAATAGGTATGATCTCAAATCTGGTTCATAAAGTGCCTTGATAAAATCATGGCATCAAGTTTTCAAACCCTGCTCCCTACTCCCTACTCCCCACCCTAACCGATAACCTTTGCAACCAAACCCAGGACTTAATATGACTATCTACTTCTATGGCCCTCGTGTCAAACCCTATGGTTGTTTTTCCAACTTTTCTCGTCATGGTTTTGAGTTAGACGGTGCTTGGTGGGCTACTAGTGAGCATTATTTTCAAGCACAAAAATTTATCAATACTGATGCAGAATGGGCTGAAAAAATTCGTGGGGCTAAAAGTCCTAAAGAAGCTGCTAAAATGGGACGCGATCGCAATTATCCTTTACGCAGTGATTGGGAAAAAGTTAAGGATGGCATTATGCAACGCGCTGTGTTGCAGAAGTTTTCTACCCACAATGATCTCCGTGAGATTCTTATTAATACAGGGGATGAGTTAATTGTGGAAAATGCTCCCGGAGATTACTACTGGGGTTGTGGCAAAGATGGCAGCGGCAAGAATAAGTTAGGAGAAATTCTCATGGCAGTACGAGAAACTTTGCAGAAGAATCAAGAGTCGTAAAGGTAATCGGGAAGAGTTGATAGTAACATCTTCCCAACTTCCAATAATTAAGGGGAGGTTGTCTAAAAGGCAAGACACCGTAGAAAAGTTTTAAAACGGTTCCCACAAGGACAATCGGGTTTTCCTTAGTAAGGTCAAAAGTTGCATCGCGACATTCCCTGAATGGGCAAACGGGTAACAGGTTGCAGAGGCACTGAAAGGAATTAATAGTCCGAAATGGGGGTGGTTCCCATTTGCTGTAAAGGTAGTAAGGAAGCACTTTTCCTGAAAGTTACCGTCGGTTGATGCGGGTTCAAATCCCGTCCTCTCCATTTTTAAAATCGGGAGTTTTGGAGTGTTGCAAAGAGGAAAATTAAGGGAATGTAGCTCAATTTGGCAGAGCAACCGACTTTTAATCGGTTGGTTGTGGGTAACTCCTAACGGAGACGCTACGCGAACAAGTCCCACCATTCCCACTTTTTCATAAAGGGGAGAAAACTATTAAACATTGGCAAAAACAACATTTCGTATTCTTGCTCGGAACGAGGCAATGCGTTGCAGAAAAGTCATTGCTAAGGAAGAATGCGAAGGCGCGAGGCAGAATGTAGTCTGAGGTGAGACTATGATTTTGCTTTCGCGCCCTTTTTTTTGTTAACTTTCACAGTAAAACTAAGCACTGGTTTAGTTTTACCAAGGACTCCCAATCATAGTAAAAGCACTCCAATAATAAGGATGATTCAAATTTTCATCCCCTAATGCAGCTAAATTTTCTGGTAAGGGAATTTCAATTTCTGGAGTAATCAGCTTGCCGTCTTGCAACTTAACTTCCCCTCTAATCATCGCTAGTTGCGCTTGGCGCAGGGCTTCTGCTTTAATGGGGGCTACCTTGAGTTGCTCGTAGAGTGTAGCCATAAACCCTAAAGTACCTTCATCGCTTACTGTCCATAAGCTTCCCAGGGCTGATTTAACTCCGGCTTGGTTAGCTAACCCAGCAAAGCCTAATTCTGATTCCACACTGCCCACAGCAGTACGACAAGCACTTAATACCATCAACTCTACCGCAGGCTTATTTAAACCTAGTTGCCGCAATTGATCTAAACTAATTTTCTGGTCCCAAAATTGAATGTATGAATTACTGGGTTTACCAGCATTAAATTCAGCATGGGTAGCGAGATGAACGATACCAAAAGGTTTATTAGCACGTTCTGATTTAAGATTTCCCGGAGTGAATTTGTCCCCCAGCAAAGATTTACCCGGCCATAAATTGTTAGCAATTGTCTTTATTTCTATAGGTACAGCAGGTAAATCTGGTAATTCAGCAAATGTCTCGGTTCCCATGGCTAAGACTTCCATGTTTTTAACATCAACATAGCGAGTGTCAGTCAGAGAGAGACTCGGCATCAAACCTAAGCTATATTTTTCCAGGACAAACTGTTCACCATCGTGAAGCGCGGCAATGGGGATAGAACGTATCCCAGTATCTAGTATAAAAGCGAGGTTATTAATACCTTGTGCCTGCAACTCCTCTTCTAAGGGGGCAAGCAGCCATTGATATAGTTGTTGGGACGGGACTAGGTAAGCATTGGGACGGGAAGGATTAGTGATGGTGCGGCGAAAGGTTTTAGCAACTTGTTGTACCTTGGCACGAGTTATGCCTCGTATCGGTTTGCGGAGGATTTTTCCTTCGGCGGTTAAGAGAACAAGTTCCAATTGATCATCTTCTTGGGGAGGAAATTTTAAGTTGTTAGACTTGCTTTGTTGTTTGTCCCCCTTATTTTCTGAAGGTGCAGCTAATTCGGCCGGGAAAAAGGCAGCGTAAATAAGGGCTGGTTTGACTCCTGTTTCTCTGTTGATGCTGCGTAAGATATCTTTAGCTTCATCTAAACTAGTAATTTCGTTATCATCTTCTTCACCAAAGTAATTTTCAAAATCCTCAGTAAATTTCTCCTCTAATTGCTGAATGATGGGGTCAATTTGCAATTGGGGAACGGGTTGGTCAAAATTAACTTTTGGCAGAGGAGTTTCTTCGGGAAGAATATCATCTGGAACAGGATCATCTACGGCTATGGTTGCTACATCAATGCTTACTGGTTGCTGAGTCGAAGAGACACCATCGCTAACACTGATGGTAAAACCATTTACACTGCCTGTAGTTCCTGCTGGGGGTGTGTAAACTAAAGTATCTCCAGAAGAAATAACCGTTCCTGCTGTTGCCGTTACGCCGTTAACTGTGAGGATGCCTGCATCAATTGATACGATAGTGATGGAGGTGAGGTTATCACTGTTCACATCCCCAGTAATTGGGTTTAAATCAGCAAAGGTGAAGGTAAAAGGTTGGTCTTGTAGCGCCCCGGTTAAGGAGTTTGCTGTTAGGGTAGGGGGTGTGTTGATGGAGGTGATAGTAATATCTGTTGGTGTCCCGGAAGCAACACCACCATTAGGAAGGACAGGGAAAGTAGCCAGTATCAAGGAGGCTAGTACCTGTGTTAATATCTCCTGCTAAACCATTAGTACTAGCATCGCCAATGCTGAAAGGATTGTTGTCAGTACCGCCATCATGGGTGATGCTAACATTGCCCCCTTGAATATTACTAATATCACCTGCTGCGGTTGTTGCCTCAGTATCAATAGTATTACCAGCAAGAAGCCCTCTTACAGTGCCATTATTAGCTGTGATAGTTACTTGGCCTCCCCTCGCTGTGTTAGTGTCAAAGCCTCTACCGTAAGCTGTTGTATCTATGCTATCGAAGATTATATTGCTGCCCGATGTTGTACCAGATGTTAAGCTGACATCACCCCCAGTTGCTAAAGTAGGACTATTTCCTCCATTGGTAGAGGCAGAGGTATTGATAATATTGGTCGTGATTGTTGTCCCTGCTGTTAAAGCAACATTACCCCCAGTTGCTCGATCATCTGCATAAGCGAAAGGTTTCTGTTATTGGCATAAGAGTTAATGTTTCCTGTGGAAATACTACCTCCGGCATTCAAAGTAACATTACCACCAAAACTCATATCGTCAGCAGGATATTCGATATCGGCGTAGGAGTTAATGTTTCCTGTGACAATGCTACCTGTTGTGCTACTAATGTTAATATCTCCGCCACTATTGATTAATCCAAAATCATCGGTATTAAAAGTATTAACTGCTCCAGTTTGCACATCACCAGTTGCTTCTATAATTAAAGGGCCACCGTAATGGGTAAAGCCATCAAAACCGACATCAATATCCCCTACATTGATACTTCCAGTGGTAGGAGTCCCGGAACCATTAAAAGTAGTTCCTCCTGTAGTTTGGGGTGTATTAGCTGTATTATCTAAGCTAGTTTTTCCTGCTTGCAAAACTAACCCACCGTTACCTGTAGTTAAGATGGTAAAGTGAGGATCGCTTGTCGGTATAGCACCGGGAGTATCTGCTCCGTTGATAATAATGTTGCCACCGTTAATACTGCCCAGAGTTTCTACTTTTAGAGAAACCCCTGTATAATTACCAAAGGTAACATCCCCTGTAGAACTAATGATGGGGTCATAAAAACTAACAAAGTTGCCTCCATCTCCTTGTAAGTTAAGGATGGAAAACTTACCGCCACTGAGATAGTGGGCATCCCCAGAAATAAAGCCGTCACTAACTAAACTTAAGTCGCCACCACTTACAAAAGGAGTTTGGCTATGTTGCAAAGCTAAAATATCAATGGCTTTGTCCCCTTGAATGTAGAGATTGCCCCCTGCTTTTATTTGTAAAGGTTGGTTGGCACTATCTCTGGCATAAACAGTATCTTTGGCTTTGAGGTCTAAATCCCCTGTGGTTTGTAAGTTGCTCTCAACTAAAGTTAAGTTACTCGCTGCTGCTAAGGTGGCACTTTCTGCGGTTAACTGATTTGCGGCCACATCCCCTACTCCCACCGTTGTATCAGAATTGCTTAACTGGGCTTCTCCTTGGGCATTAACTTCTAAGCCTGTTTCACCTACATCGCTTCCGGTTAGCAATTCTGGTAACATCAAAGGGTTAATAGGTACAGGATCTCCTTGACTATTGGTAGGTGGTTCAATTTCCAAACCTAAAATATGCCCAGCTTGGTTAATTCTTACCCGACTACTTCCTGGTACAGCACTGATAGTAACATTACCTCCCTGTGCCTGCAATGTTCCTGTACTAGCGACAGTACCGCCAATTAAGGAAAGGTTGTTACCCTCGCTTACTGCCAAATCCCCAGCATTAATAATTGCCCCCGGTTGTAAGCTGTTGAAGACAAAAGCATTGGGATTACCTACCAAAGAGTTATAATCGTTTGTGCCAACACTATTAAAAGTCCCTCCCTCGAAACCAATTCCTGTTGCCGTAGTAGCAGAAAAGGAACCAGGTACATTTAATTGGGCATTGCTACCAAAAACCATACCAGCGGGGTTCATTAAAAAGAGGTTAGCATTGCTGCCTGTGATTTGAATTAAACCATTTATTACCGAAGCATTGCCCCCGACAACTCGACCTAAAATGTTATTAATACCAGGTTGAGAAAGGAAATTAGCAGTTTGGGATGCAGAAAGCCCAAAGTCTTGGAAGCTATGGAAAAGATTACCCCCATTCCCTGATAAGCTTCCTCCTTGAATATTAAACTGGTTGCCAGTTTGGTTAATAATAGTCCCCGTACCATCACTAGCTGAATTAATGGTTTGTGCCTGGGCATTGAAAGTGGTTGTTAAACATAAAGTTGTGAGTAAGGTTGAGAAAAAACTAAAACTTGCATTGGTTTTTAAAAACTTGATGGGTAAAGTGTAAAACTGTTTAACCGCATTTTTAATCGGACGTAAACCCAGCCAAGCTTCCATCTGGCAACCAAAGCCTTTAGTTTTAATAACTGCCTCGTAGCGATCCCTAAGCCCTCTTCGCTTCAATGCCCTTAAAGTTGCCCCATAAGTTGCATAAATTTGTTCGGCTCTTTTTTGGTAAGAAAAACTCTCTGGGTTGCTGCGATAATAATAAAGAGGTTTGGCTAAATGTTTAATTTCTGTTGCTTCAGAAAGTCTCAAACAAAGGTCATAATCTTCTGTATATAAAGATTGGCTATCAATACCTCCCACTTCCTCAAAAACCGCGCGGCGTATCAGCCGAAAATGGAAAGTCATAAAGTTGGTTAATAATTGATGAGGAGAATAAGCAACCTGAGTTCGCTGACCATAGCCAAGTACTTTACCATTATTATGGAGATCCCAATAATCGGTATAAACCATACCTGCATTAGAGTTAGCTGCCAACACAACTAAAGTCTCTTCCAAAGCCGTCGGTGCAAGAAGATCGTCACTATCTATCCAAGCTAAATATTGCCCCTGAGTTGCGGCGATTCCAGCTTGCAAAGCCGGTACTCTACCTTGATGTTTTGCGGCGATAATACGAACTCGTGGATCTTCTTGAGCATATTTGTGAGCAATAGCTAGGGAATTATCCGTAGAACCATCATCCCAAATTAATAGCTCGAAATCTGGCCAGGTTTGCCTTAAAATACTCTCTATGGCAGATCCGAGCAACTTTTCTCGATTATAAGAAGTAATAACAATTGAAATAGGAACTACCATAGCTTTTTCCTTGAAGCGCGCCTGCTTTATTCCAGCTTAACTTAGTAACGAGTGTTACTAAACATTGACTGATTTTATGAGTACTTAAGTTCCTACAGAATTGAAAAGTCTAACCATAAGTCTAATGAATCATTTTTAACAAACTAAATTATCTGCCAATTTAACTTACCTAATCCAACAAATGAAATAACCATGCGAACTAATCTTGCCCATTACCTATTACCCATTACCTATTACCTGTTACCTATTATCCTAGCCACTCCCTCAGTCGCTCAATCTCCCCTGTCTGCCTGCATTCTTCCTGAAAATAATGAATATTTATTGTTAATAGTTACAGAAACAGAAGAGGAAAGAGCAAAAGTTATTCAAGCTATTCCTAATGACATTGAAGTCTCTTTTTGCAACTATTTGGGTCAAAATGTAACACACATCGGTAGCTTTAGTAGTCGAGAAGATACAGATGAATGGGGGCAATATTTCCAGCAAAATTTAGGCTTAATGGCAATAATTATAGAAAGTACTCCAACCCCACCTTCAGAAGTAGTTTCTCAACCTCCTCAAACTATCAGACAAGAGCCAGAACAATCTCCCTCTCAAACTTTACCAAGCCTATCTCCTTCCTCAGAAGCCATCCCTGAATCTTCTCCCGTAATCAATCAAGAACCACCTCAAGCAAAAGAACCTGTTATTCAAACCATCTCCCAAACTAATAATAACCTCAGCTACAATCCCCAACCTTTAGGTACAGGTTACGCCATTTTAATTGATTACGTAAACCAACCAGAAATTGCTGACCAATTACAACAGTTATTAAACAAAGAAATTGGTTTGGCTTCTTATCTAGCTCGTCCTTATTTAATGGCAATTCATACTACTAGTGAAAGAGAAGCTAATGCTATGTTGAAAAATTTGAGTGATCGCGGTTTTTGGACAATCATGGTTGATAGTAGTAAAGTAACTCTATTAACTCCTATAGTTAAGTAAGTCACCCAGCTAAAATTACGTGTTAGAGCGGGTTTATTAGTTTGAGGTTAATCTCACAATTTGACTCAAAACCCGCCCCCATCTCCCCATCTCCCCATCTCCCCATCTTGCTTTATTCTTCCAACCAAGCCTCAATCATCTTATTAGGAATATTAACCAAAGGATGCTCAAACAGCATATCAATAGAAGCATCTCCCCCTGCTTCTAATGCCCTTCTTAAACGACTTTTAAGTTGGGGGGAACGTTTAATCACCTTTTTAACTGTTTCCTCTGTTTGGTGTTGAGAAGGATTCTTCTCTGCTAACTTGTTAAGCAACTGTTGCACTTCTGCATACAAACGAGTTGCTTCCTCACTGGAACCTTGACCTAAGTTATGATCAGCAATAGTAGGGACAAGCTGAGAACTTCCTCCCCCCAACCTGTTAACCACCCCAGTAACATCTATCCCTGTAGTTTGGCGCAACTGTTCCAAAAAAGAAGCGGTTTTGGTAGCAGGAGTTCCCCCTTGGGCATCAATAACCGTAACCTGTTGTACATCAACCTCTGGAACTGATGTAACCATGATATCTAAAAGGGTTTCCAGCTTTTGGAACAAAAAGATTTCCCTGGCATTTGGCCCTGCTTGTTGCCAAGATTCAGCCAAACGCTTTGTACCTTCGGCTTGTGCCTTACCGTCTTCAATAATACTTGCTGCCTTACCTCTGGCTTGGGCAATCGCACGCTGGCAAGATGCTTCAGCAGGAGCCACTACATCGGCTTGCAGTTGCTGTTCCACCTGTTTAATACGTTCGTTTTGCACCAACACATCCGCTTGGGTTCTCGCTAATTCTGAGGCAATTTGAGACTCTGATTCTGCAACCACTGCCTTACGCTTTGTCAAAGCATCCTGAACCCTTCTTTCCGCCTCTGCCCTCGCAACTTCAATTTGCGTTTCAATGCGCTTAATAGAAGTTTTGCGGTCATTATCTGCTTGTTGAATCACAGACTCCGCATGGGCTTGGGCTTCAGCAATCCTCGCATCCCTAACTAATTCTGCACCTTGCTTGCGTCCCAAAGAATCTAAATACCCCACATCATCAGAAATATTTTGGATTTGCAAGTTATCTAAAAGTAACCCCAACTTTTCCAAATCATCTTCTGCTTCTTCTAACAAACTCTTAGCAAAAGCAATCTTATCTTCATTAACTTGTTCTGGAGTTAATGAAGATAAAACCCCTCGCAAATTTCCTTCCAAAGTTTCCCTAGCAATAGTTTCAATTTGCTTACGAGTTTTACCTAAAAGCCGTTCAATAGCATTATGAATAGTCGGTTCTTCCCCAGCAATTTTAATATTAGCAACACCATTAACTGTTAAAGGAATACCCCCTTTAGAATAAGCATTAGCAACCTTCAAATCAATAATCATATTCGTCAAATCCATCTTATAAGCCCTTTCAAAGATGGGTGTACGAATACTGCGGCCGCCTTTAACGGTACGATAACCGAGAATTCTCCTCTCATATTTACGACTAGAACCAGCAAAAATCAAAACTTCATTGGGTTGACAAATATACAAAAGATTCTTAATAACTAAAACGATTGCACTAGTACCAACTCCCAAGCTAGCCAGCAACGCAATTAATGTCCCCAACATAATAGATTTTCTCCTTAAATAAAAAACTGATCACTAATACCCAAAAACAAAAGCAAGCCGTACATTGGTCACTGATCCTTAAGTGTTCCCAAAACATCAATACCAAGGGTGTCATTAACCTGATCAAGAAATCTGCGAACGATTTCCGGATAAGCATTAACCAAACTAGCAATTGATTTGCCATCTCCGTTGTCGATAACACTGACATTTTGTAAGTGAATGCGGCTGGGAATTTTAGCTGCATCCCGGAGGACAGTTTCAATTTGTTGGATAAAGAACAGTTCCGAAGCATCACTCCCTGACTCTTGCCAGACTAGAGAAAGCATTTCGTTAACCATGGCTGCAGCTTTGGCGTTCTCTGCTAACACAGATGCTTCTCCTTTTGCCTTCAACTCCTCTGCTTGTTGTTGCGCTTCTGCTGGGAGAATTTCCTCTACCTTCAAGCGCAAACGTTCTAATTCTGCCCTAACGGTTTGTAGTTGTTGTTCTGCCCTTGCCCTTGCTTCTTTCCCCGCAGCTAAGGTACGCTCTTCTTCTGAACGAGCTTTTTGTTCCAACCCCGCTTTGATTTTACGTAGTTCGTTCTCCTTTTCTTGAATAACTGTACGGGCTTGAGTTTGAGCAACTTTTGAGGTTCGTTCAGTGTCAGACTCTATTTGTTCTGCCTCTGCAAGGGCATCAGATTCTGCCATCTCTGCATCCCGCACAATTAAAGCAATTTGCTGCCTACCGATAGAGTTAAGATATTCTACATCATCAGAAACACTCTGAACTTTCAGGGTGTCAATGTGCAAACCAAGTTTAGTTAAGTCGCGGGAAACATCCTCCGCAATACGTTCAGCAAATCTCAGGCGATCTTCATTCAACTCCTCCGGAGTTAAGGTAGCTACCACTCCGCGCAGGTTTCCTTCCAATGTCTCTCTCGCAACCCGGACAATTTCCCTGCGATCGCGATCTAAAAAACGTTCAATAGCATTGCCCACATACCTAGAATCACTAGAGATTTTAACATTAGCAACTGCCTGAATGTTTAAAGGTGTTCCCCCTTTAGAATAAGCATTGGTTACTTCTACTGGTACAGGCATTGTCGTTAAATCCATACGCTTCACTTGTTCAAGGAAGGGAATGCAAATAGTGTTGCCGCCGCTAATGACTCGATAACCAACGGTTTTGCCATTATTAGTTTTGTGTTTGCGACCAGAAAGAACTAATATTTCATTGGGTTTGCGAATCTGCAAGAAGGTATTAAGAAACCAAATAAGCAGAATCGTACCAAACAACCCAAAAGCTATGGGTAACGCTGTCCCTAAGTAATTTTCTTTATCAGGAATCTCGATAGGTTGGGTAATATCTACTTGAGCCACTAAAGATTGCTGATTCTGATTAGATGATTGAAAGTTTTCCATAGCTGAAAAGTTAATGATTGAATAATTACTTCAAGACTGGTTGAGAGCGTCTTCAGAGACAACCCAAACTCTGTTTTCTTCCATGCCCACAACAAATACCCTTTCTCCTCTTACAAATTGATGGGACTCTCGGCTAAAAGCAATTAAATCCATTGCTGAGCCATTAAATTCTAGGCGTACTTTGCCCCTACTATTAACATCAAAAGGAAGTTCCACTGTTCCAGAAAGACCGACTAAATCGTCTGCACTGATGAGGCTATTAACCGTATCATTTCGCAACCGATGTAATAGCCAAGCAACAGTGGTTCCACAAATTAAACCGATGGCGGCAGAGGTTGAAACAACTATCGGTGGGCTGAGGTTGGGTTGTAGCAGGTTGAGTAATACCCCTGTAAGTCCAAAAAAGCAGACTCCAAAAGTCCAAAACTTGAAACTTAAAAAAGGCAACCAAGTACGCCTTTTAAGAGATTCTTCTCCCTGAGATTTTTCTTTAACATCTATATCTGCATCAAAATCATTGTCAAAGTCTATGCCATCAAGCCCTCCAAAAGCAGCTAAGAAAACAAAGATTCCGCCAACGATTAGGCATAAAAGGTAGAAGAGTGACATATCTCAAGGTTCCATTATCTCTAGGGAGTTTCCCAGTTCTAATCTAACCGATGGTTTTTTATTACCGCTATTTTTGTAACTTTAAGTATGCTCTTCTAAAATCGATTATAGCATTTATGTGAGAAAAGATTGTTAAGGATTATTGATCGCAACAATAAAATTAGGCAAAATAACCTGTCAGCAATCTTTCTGCTGTTTTTACACTACCGACTCATTCTTGTGCATAAAATTTTGGGCTAGAAGCAGAGACGAGGATTTAAGTTTGCCTGATTAATAGATCAATGCTCCGGTTGTCTGATTTAGATGTAGAATAATTCAGTGTCTATGATTCCCTTTGCACTTCACAGACATTTAGATGATTAATGTTCCTGGTTATAAAATTCTCTCTCAAATTCACGAGAGTACAAATTCTTTAGTATTCCGAGGTATTAGAGAGCAAGATCGGCAACCTATTATTCTCAAAGTACTTAAACAGAACTATCCTACACCAGAAGAAATCCGCAGATACCAACAGGAATATACTATTCTTCGCAATCTTGAGATTGAAGGAGTAGTGACAGCTTATAGTCTAGAGAAATATCGTCATACTTTAGTAATTATTCTTGAGGATTTTGGTGGGGAATCATTACAAATACTGGCCAAGGAAAAACCTCTAGCCCTAGATGATTTTCTCTTAATTGCCAGTAAAATCGTGACTATTTTAGGTCAAGTTCATGCTGCTAAAATTATCCACAAAGATATTAACCCTTCTAACATTGTTTTTAATCCTACCACAGGAAAATTAAAGCTCATTGATTTTGGCATTTCAACGGTTTTTGCCCAAGAAAATTCCCCCTCAACTAACCCCCTTATTTTAGAAGGAACTTTAGCTTATATTTCTCCAGAACAAACGGGGAGAATGAACCGTTATTTAGATTATCGCAGCGACTTTTATTCCCTTGGGGTTAGCTTCTACGAATTATTGAGTGGTAGCTTACCTTTCAAGAGTAAAGATCCTTTAGAGTTGGTACATTGTCATATTGCGAAAACAGCTTTGCCGTTGGGGAACAGTGAAAGAGAAATTCCCCAAGTAGTTGCGGATATTGTCATGAAATTAATGGCGAAAAATGCTGAGGATCGCTATCAAAGTGCTTGGGGAATCAAAACAGATTTAGAAGAATGCTTACTGCAACTACAAACTACAGAACAAATTAGCCTCTTTCCCCTTGGTACTCAAGATATTACTGATAAGTTCCAAATCCCACAAAAAATGTACGGTCGGGAAAAAGAAGTTAGACAGTTGTTAGAAGCTTTTGAGATATTTAGTCCGAGAAATGAGGAGAAGGGAAGATGGGGAGAAGAGGAGAATAAATTCAACTCAAAATTGATCTTGGTTACGGGTTCTGCGGGTATTGGTAAATCAACATTAATAGCTTCACTTTACGAACCTATTACCGCTAAACGTGGTTATTTTATCACAGGAAAATTCGACCATTATCAACAGAATCTTCCTTACTTTGGCATTATTCAAGCCTTTCGAGGATTAATTAAACATCTACTAGCTGAAACAGAAACACAACTAAATCAATGGCGAGAAAAAATACAAACCGCTTTAGGAATTAATGGCAGAGTTATTAGCGAAGTTATTCCCGAAGTAGAACTTTTAATTGGTTCTCAACCTGATATACCCAATTTAGCCCCAGCAGAAGCTCAAAATCGCTTTAACTTAGTATTCCAGAAATTTAGCCAAGTCTTTGCCCAAAGGGAACATCCTTTAGTATTATTTTTAGACGATTTACAATGGGCAGACCAAGCTTCAATGCAGTTAATAAAACTATTGATAAATGCCACCAATCTTTTCGTAATTGGAGCCTATCGTGATTGTGAAGTTAAGGAAACTAATTTCATCAATTTAATGATTGAGGAAATCAATCAAAATGAGGTGGTTGTCAAGAAAATTGCCCTTCAACCTTTGAAGCTAAAACAAGTTACCCAACTGATAGTTGATACTTTCAATAGTGATGCGAAAAGAGTAGCATCATTAGCCCAATTAGTCCTCATCCACACAAACGGTAATCCTTTCTTTATTAATGTCTTTTTACACTCTCTTTACCAAGAAGGATTATTTCATTTTCAATACCCTCAAGTAAATTTCAACCACCAATGGGGCTGGCAATGGGACTTAAAACGTATTCAAGAATGGGGTTTTACCGATAATGTAGTTGAACTTATGGCAGGGAAGATTCAAAACTTTGTCACCTCTACCCAACAAATCCTCAAATTAGCAGCCTGCCTCGGTAATCGGTTTAAGTTACAAACCCTAGCCACTGTCGCTGAAAAATCTCCAGAAGAAATAATCCTTTCTCTGCAAGAAGCGATCGCCCAAAGGCTAATTACCGCCTTACAAAAAGAATACCCAAACTCAGAGCCAGAAGTTGAGTATAAATTCAGCCATGATCGCTTGCAACAAGCTGTCTATTCTCTAATTCCCCCCCAAGAGAGGAAATTTACCCACTGGCAAATTGGTCAATTATGGTACTCTTCCTTGTCTGAGGAAAAAAGACAAGAACATCTTTTTGCCATTGTTAATCAGATGAATGAGGGGGTCAAATTTCTTCCAGGAGAGCAAACAAAGCAAGAACTTATTAAGCTAAACTTACAAGCAGGAAAGCGTGCCAAGGCTGCCAATGCCTATCAAACCGCCGTCAGATATTTTGATGTTGCCTTAAGTCTTCTCCCCCCAGATAGTTGGCAAACCAACTACCAATTAACCCTTGATTTGTCTGTCGAAGCAGTAGAAGCCCAATACCTCAACACCAATTTCCCGGAGGCTGAGAAGTTAGCCCAAGAGGTTCTAAGCCAAGGAAAAACCGTTTTAGATAAAATCAAAGTCTACCAAACCCAAATCCAGTTCTATGGCGCTCAGAATCAAATGGAAGCAGCTATAAATACTGCCCTCCATGCTCTGGAAATGCTGGATATAACCTTGTTAGCATCGCCCCCTAGCCAAGAAATTGTCATTGAGGATCTCTACAAACTGCCCACCATGACTCAAGCTGATAAATTAGCAGCTTTGCGAATTTTGATGTTAGTCTTTGCCCCAGCTTTCATTGCTAAACCAGCACTACTTTCCCCCATTGCTTTTACCATGGTGGATTTGTGTATCAAGTACGGTAACTCTCCTTTAGCTGCCTACGCCTACACCTTCTACGGCTTCTTACTTTGTGGTGTCATGGGACAAATTCCCCAGGGTTATCAATTTGGTCAGTTAGGTTTGCAACTAAGCAATAACTTTGAAGCGAGGGAAGTACAATGTAAGGTTCACAACCTCTTCAATGCCCACATTCGCCATTGGCGAGAACCAGCGAGGGCCGCTTTACAACCTTTACACCGAACTATAGAAATTGGTCTAGAAACTGGGGATATTGAGTTTGCAGCTTATGCAGCCCTACCTTCTTGCTCCAATCCCTTTTTTATCGGGGAACCCTTAATATCTGTTCAACGACAACAGGGTGAATTGATCCCCTTAATCGCCAACCTCAAACAACAATTCCAACTTCACTATGCCCAAATTTGGGGGCAAATCGTTTTGAATTTACGGGGAGAAACCCCAAACCCTTGCCTGCTGGTAGGAGAGATTTTTGATGAAGCTACAATGCTACCCCAACTGCAAGCTAGCAACAACCTCAGTTCTTTGTTTTGTATCTATCTTGCTAAAACTATCCTTAACTATCTCTTCCAAGACTTTGAGGCTGCTGTTACCAACGCCACCTTAACCGAACAGTATGCTCCTGCTATGGTAGGTTTATTAGCCCTAGGGGAACATAAATTTTACTATTCCTTAGCCTTATTAGGGAGATACCCCCAGGTAGAAAGTAGTTTGCAAAAAGACTATCTACAACAAGTAGCTATCAACCAAGCCCAAATGAAAACTTGGGCCGACAATGCCCCAACTAACTTCCAACACAAATATCTCTTAGTAGAAGCAGAAAAAGCCCGTATCCTCAGACAAAAATGGTCAGCTACAGAATTTTATGATCAAGCAATTAAGCAAGCTAAAAACTCTGAGAATATCCCCCAAGAAGCCCTTGCTTATGAACTTGCTGCTCAGTTTTATTTAAGCTGCGATCGCCAAGAAATTGCCCAACTCTACATGAAAAAAGCCCACTACCACTACTTGCGCTGGCAAGCTACAGCTAAAGTAGAAGACATTGTGCAACGTCACAGTTCCTTGTTAGAAAAATTCCCTGAACAAAAAGAAGATCAACACAACAACACATCTTCTTCTAGTTCAGGAGAAGCGTTAGACTTGACCGCTATCATTAAAGCAAATCAAGCAATTTCCCAAGAAATTAAGCTAGATAAATTGCTAGCTACCTTAATGAAAATCTTGCTTGAAAATGCTGGGGCAACGAAAGGTTGCTTAATTTTACCTTCAGGGGATGGTAGCTTATTAATTGAAGCCCAAGGAACAGTAGACAGTGAATCTATCTCAGTCTTGGAATCCCTTCCCCTTGGTATCCGCTTGCCTGTCTCTATTATAAACTACGTTGTCCGTAGCCAAGAAACTGTAGTTTATAACAACCTGCAACAAGAAAAGCTATCAGTAAATGACCCCTATTTACAAAAGCAACAACCCCAGTCTCTTCTCTGTGTCCCCATCACTAACCAAGGTAAACTGGTTTTCTTAGTTTATCTAGAAAATACTCTCACCACAGGAGCCTTCACTGCCGAGAGATTGCAACTACTCACCATACTCTCTTCTCAAGCAGCCATCTCCATCAAAAATGCCCAACTTTATACCGAAGTGCAAGCCAGCAAAAGCAAACTAACACAATTCCTCGAAGCTATCCCAGTAGGAGTTTTTGTTTTGGATGCCAAAGCTCAACCCTACTATGCTAATAGTGCTGCACAACAGATTTTAGGTAAAGGTATTACCAAAAATGATAACATAGAAACTCTTGCAGATATTTATGATACCTACATAGCTGGCACTAACCAAAAGTACCCGACCGAACAACTACCCGTAATTCGTGCCTTGCGGGGGGAATCTTCCACCATAAACAACATAGAAATTCATCAAAAAGATAAAGTAGTCCCTTTAGAGGTTTGGGGAACTCCTGTTTATAATGCCCAAGGTCAGGTAATCTATGGCATTGCCGCCTTTCAAGATATCACAGAACGAAAAACATCAGAAGCAGAAGTAGCTAAATTCACCGCTGGCCTCTTGCGACTCAACGAAGCTTGTTCTCGTTTTGTTCCTAGGCAATTTCTCACCTTGTTAGGCAAAGAAAGTATTGCTGATGTGCAACTAGGAGATTGTGTGCATCAGGAAATGTCAGTATTGTTCGCTGACATCCGCAACTTTACCACCTTATCCGAAGCCATGACTCCAGAGGATAACTTTAAGTTTATCAATGCTTATCTTTCCCGTATGGAACCCAGTATTATTGAAAATCATGGTTTCATCGACAAATACATTGGTGATGCTATCATGGCTCTTTTTCGTAAGGAAGCAGACGATGCTGTCAAAGCTGCCATTGCTATGTTGCAGACATTAAGTACCTATAACCAAACTCGCCAAGGACCCCTACGTCCCCCCATCAAAATCGGTATTGGCATCAATACTGGTTCTTTAATGTTAGGTACTGTGGGAGGCAAATCTCGCTTAGATAGCACCGCCATTAGTGATGCAGTTAATTTGGCTGCTCGTTTAGAGGACTTAACCAAAAGATATGAAGTCTCTTTACTAATTTCTCATCATACCCTAGCTCGCCTCCAAGACCCAACTCAATATCATATCCGCCTCATTGCCCAGATTGTCCCCAAAGGAAAATCTCGACCTGTAGCGGTTTTTGAAGTTTTTGATGGCGATCCTCCTGAAATTCGGGCTGCGAAATCAGATACTATCCAGTTTTTTGAGGAAGCCTTGCAACTTTTCTATCGCCATTCCCACTCCCAAGCCGCCAAATTATTTCAGCAATGCTTGCGCCTCAATCCTGATGATAAGGTGGCACAAATTTATCTCGAACGCTGTGGAATGTAAAGAGAGTTCGTTATATTAAAGTTATTAACCTGCCCTTTTTCTTAAATAAATATCCTGTGGTTCCTTCCCAAGAAACACTAAACCTGAAACGTACTCCCCTTTTTGACTTAGCCAGTCAACAAAAAGCCCGTTTTACAGCCTTTGCTGGTTGGGAGATGGCTGTCCAATATAGTAGCTTAAAACAAGAACACCAAGCCGTAAGAACATCGGTGGGGATGTTTGATATTTCCCACATGGGGAAGTTTGCTTTACAAGGAAAACGAATACGTGAACAACTTCAGCTTTTAGTCCCTTCCCATTTAGAAAGCTTACAACCATGTCAAGCTCAGTATACTGTACTGCTTAATACCCAGGGGGGAATTATTGATGATCTAATTTTTTACTACCAAGGAGAAGATCAAACAGGTTTACAAAAAGGAATGGTTATTGTTAATGCTGCAACTAAAACTAAAGATAAAGCTTGGTTATTAGCTAACTTAGAAGCTGCCCCCGTTAAGCTGGCAGATATCTCCTCAGATCAGGTTTTAATCGCCTTGCAAGGCCCCCAAGCAGTTGAGGTGATTCAACCCTACGTAAAAGAGAATCTCTCTTCACTCAAGGCGTTTGAACATTTAGAAGCAACTTTGTTGGGGCAACCAAGTTTTATGGCCCGCACAGGCTATACAGGGGAAGATGGCTGGGAAATTATGGTAGCCCCTGATGCAGGAATGGAACTATGGCGTTTACTATTAAATGCAGGAGTAACTCCCTGTGGTTTAGGTGCGAGGGATACTTTACGCTTAGAAGCCGCTTTAGCTTTGTATGGTCAAGATATTGATGAAACCACAACTCCTTGGGAAGCTGGTTTAGGTTGGTTAGTTCATTTAGATCGTCAAGGTAGTTTTATTGGTCGTTCGCTTTTAGAAAAGCAAAAAGCAGAAGGGGTAAAACGCCGTTTAGTTGGTTTGGAAATGCAAGGGCGACATATTGCCCGTCATGGTTATCCGGTTTTGTTTGCCGGTGAGGTTGTCGGGGAGGTTACTAGCGGTACTTTAGCACCCACCGTAGAAAAGGCGATTGCCTTAGCTTATGTTCCTAAGCAATTGGCAAAAATAGGGCAACATCTAGATGTGGAAATTCGCAATAAGTCTTATCCTGCTGTGGTAGTGAAGAAGCCTTTCTATCGTTCGCCGAATCGTAGATAAAGAAATCCCCCAACACAAAAAGCGCGGGGGATTAACCATCAGGGTGCATCTACTAATTCTTTACTTCGACCACAAATAATCCTTTCCGGATCAAATAATCCTAAATCTGGTTTAGTTGCACAAATTAAATGATCATGTCTTCTGTATTTGCTCATAGTTTGGTTGGGGCAGCTATCTACACTAGGGTCGGTAAACTAAATTCTCTACGGGGAATCTTTAGTTGCGCTTTTGTGAGCTTTTTAGCGATCATCCCTGATCTTGATTATGTTATTTACTGGCTATTTGACTCTAGGTTAGACCCCAGATATACCCACTCAATCTTTTATTGCTTAATTATCAGCGCCGTTGTTAGTTTAATTAAATTAACGATTTTCAAAAATGCCCTAGCTAGCATACCCTATTACTTACTATGGATATCACCATTAACGCATCTAGCCCTAGATTTATTGGTTGGTGTCTATCCTATGCCTCTGTATTGGCCTGCAAATTCAGATTTAATGGTTCTCCCCTTCGGAATCTTACCCAGTGCCGGTAAACTCAATATTTTTAATTACTATTTTTGGCGTAACCTCGTTATAGAATTAGGGATCTTGCTGCCGATTGTCGGGTTGTTTGTCCCAGCTTTAAATAAACATCTAGTTAAAGATAAATTATCTCTCAAAGTTCTCTGGTTACTGATATTTTGTGGTTTCGTATTTATGGGTGCAAATCTCACTAGGTAATAAGCAGCACCCTCAACAGCTAATTACTATTATTGGACTGAGAACCTTCACTGCCTCCTTGATTAGGATTCACCGGAGCTTCGTTAGGAAGTGGCTGATTTTGTCCTGGTTGGACAGGTATAGTTAATCCTGGTTCCACAGGTTGTCCTGGCTGAATTGGCTGCCCAAGGGGTGGTTGCTGGGGTTGTTGATTAGGAGTAGAAGGAAGTTGTTGCCCTGGTAGCCCTGGTAGCCCTGGGGTAAGAGGAGGAAGAGAGTTTCCCCCTCCAGGCGGCGTGTTGTTACCGGGGGAACCTATTCCCGGTAAAGGAGCAGGTGTTAAATTAGGAGAACTTTCATCTCCTGCACTAACAGTTGCTAAAGATACGCGATCGCCCCCTTCTTCACGGAGAATATCTAAGACTTCCATAACATCGTTATATTGAGTTTCCCTAGAAGCCCGCAGTACAATAGAGCCGTTAGGACTTTTCTTCGTATAGTCTTTGACAGCTTGTTCTAAGCGTTTTTTAGTCAGAACAGGAGTTTGATTGAGATAAACTTGCCCCGTATAATCCAAGCTGACAATTAGCATATCTTGCATTTGAGGGGTTCCTGTCTTCGCTTCCGGCAAATCCAGGTTAATTGCTTGCTGCCGAGATAAACCTACAGCCGCCAAAATGAAGAATGTCAAGATGCAAAAAATAACATCAATGAGAGGGACAATTTCGATACGTATATCTTGGGCATCTGCTGAATCTAACCACAGTTTCAGGGGTGGCGCTGATAAAGCCGAATTCGAGGCTAAGGATTGTTTTTGAGAAGTTTCTTCCGTCATAAGTTATGCTGCTTTGGGACAAGTTATTAGAGTAGGGTAAACTTTACTTTTGAGAATAAATAGAGTAAGGCAATAGGCGAAATGTTTTCATCACCTCATCACCTCACCATCGATCATTCTTCATCAGCAAATTTATCTTCAGAAGGAGGTAGATTAGGGGGGAACTCTTCCTCTTCCCTTATTTCTGGCTCAACTTTCTCGCTTTTTGGTAAGGTTACTCCGTACCACTTATGACGATAAATAACCTCTAGTTTATTACCCGCCCGACGAAAAAGTCTGACTTGGTTAAACCAGAAGCCTTGAAACAAGCGATAGAAAGCTAAGCTAATAATAGCGACTATCAGTCCGGCTGCAGTGGAAATTAAAGATTCACCAATACCTAAAGTAACTCCTGATGTTGAAGATGTTCCTAAATCACTAATTTGAATGGAACTCAGGGAGTTGATTAAACCCAACACTGTACCCAACAATCCTAATAAAGGAGATAAAGCAATGACCGCTTCAAAAATCTTTTCTCCCCGACGCATTGCTGCTAATTCATTATCTGCGGCTGCTTCAATTGCTAGGTGAATAAATTCTGGCTCTGGATTGGTTAGTTGCAAAGGTGCACCTAAAAAGCGTCCGATGGGATGATTGTCGTAATCTTCGGCAATTTCCTCGGCCATTTCCCAATTGCGTCCTGCAGCATCTAAGATGTTATTGAGGATTTGCCTTTGAGCAATTAATACTCCTCCCCAAAACCAAATACGCTCTATAATCGTTCCCAAAGTGAGAATCGATAATAAGAGCAAAATTACTAATATCCAAATGGATATACTACTACTTTCAATAATGTCTTGAAATGTCACTTTTTTTTATGCCTCCGTTTCCTCACCCACACCAAAACTAGTTTGGCTTATTTAGACCATTACAATTCTACGGTCGGAAGTAGTAAGTTATGAAGTTAAAAAACATGATTGGGTTTCTTAATCTTCCTATTTAAGTAGAGAGTGGCAAAAAAGCAATCTCTCAACAGCAGATAATTACTGAATTTGCCAATAATAAAGAGTTACTTCTTCTTGTTCTGTTTCTAAAGAAATAGTTTGTGAAGGTTCCCAGTCTCCTAATTTAAAATCACGGGAGATTACTTTAGCACCGGGTTGGAGTTGTTGCCAAAGCTGCGATCGCAAGCGTAAGTTCAAATGGGGCAATAAATACATGATTACTACCGTAGCTTCACCGAAATTAGCAGCAAATAAGTCTTGGTGACGGAACTCAACTAAGGAAGCAATGCCCGCTGCTTGAGCATTTCCCTGTCCCTGTTGAATCCTTTGGGGGTCAATATCAATACCAACACCTTTTGTACCATACTTTTGCGCCGCAGTGATGAGAATACGCCCATCTCCACTACCCAGGTCATAGAGAATGTCTTGAGAAGTTAATTTTGCTAAACTAAGCATAGATTCAACTATTTGTGGCGAAGTGGGAATGTAGCCAATATCTGGCTTTCTTAAGTTCATAAATTAAGGTTTGCGGTAAGATGAAACCAGTTAAAGAAATTGATATTTTTGCTCAAGAACGTCCTCTTCCTTCTCCCGCCCAAAGGAGATTACTGTACCAACAGCAATTAGAGCAAGAAAAACGACGAGGCTATGCAAAACTAACGGAATTATGCCGTTTAGGAGAAAATGACGCAGCACGACACCTCGCTAGACGCAACCCTCAATGGGGTTATCAAGTAGTTGAAGGGCAAGTTTATTGATTTCTCTGGTAATTAAATCACAAAAGTTACGAATAACTCACTACCATCTCAACCTCTGTTTCGCAACTTTCTCCTGGCTCAAGATTAATCAAATTTTCCCCGGTATTGAGGGCATTGCGTAAAGCTGTCCAAGGTTCTAAACAAGAGTATTTTTTGCCTTTTACTGTCCAAAAAACTAGAGCGGTATAGAGGTCAGAGTAATTTAAGCTCACCTTCCAATTGCTACGATTGTTTTTTAGGGAACCACTATTTTTGCTCACAGGACTAAAAGCAATATCGATTTCTTCTTGCTCAAAATTTAACTTACCTGTAAAGGGATGAATTTCTTTAGTGTTTTGATCTTGGTATTGATTAGCGGGAATTTCTAGTACCAAATCTTTTTTGTTTGAGGTGAAAAAATAAGGATGTAGCCCGCTGGAAAAAGGCATAATTTCAGCAGATTTGTTGATATATTGCTGTTTAATTACCAGCTTATTACCTTTAATTCGGTAGGTAAAAGCTAGTTCAAAATCAAAAGGATAAACTTGGCGAGTTTCCTCATTACTTTCTAAAACCAGGGTGATTCCCGCAAAATCTTCGGTAAATTGTTCTTGAACTTCCCAAGGTAGGTTACGGGCAAAACCATGTTGCTTGAGGATATATTGCTGATTTCGATAAATATAAATATCATCAGGTAAGTTGCCGCAAATGGGAAATAAGATCGGGATTCCTCCCCGTACACTTAATTCAGGGTTAGCAAAGCGCTCTTCGTCTAGATAAAGGATATCCTGACCCTGTATGCGCCAACTAGTTACCATCCCTCCTCTTTCTGGTACTACCTCAAGGCGAGATTGGGCTTCTCTATCCCAAAGAATATAAGTTTGGTAACTCTCTTGCTTGATTGCAATCTCGAACATATTATCTTCACTATTGTTCACTTTTTGCAGTTCGTGATTATTGAGCCGAACCAAAACCAGCAATGGTTAATTATTGCTCAACAATCTGACAACTTTTGCTATCTTTAAATATCCTAATTGATCTGTGAACTTCAAGCTTAAACTTGAGCATGATTGCTTAAGACAACATTAAGAATCCTCGTAGCAGTTACCATATCTAAGGCTTGCTGAAAGCAATGTGATACAAATCACAGCATTTTGCTGCTGGAATCAATACTTTGAACCAGGATCTATTAGACAATTCTAATTAACCAAACCCATCAGTCAAATTCGCCATCTAAATCATGATTAAGTCATTAGTTACATCAGCTTTTCAGACGGGCTGTTTAAGCGTGGCTTCTGAAAGCTTAATACGCCAACTTCAGTCCATAAAAAGTTTTGAGTTGTCAGAATTAGAAGTTCTTTCTAGTCTTGAACAAGCTCTCAATACAGGTGAAATTGAAAGAGAATTCAAAAGAGCTAATAATGAGATTATCTCCTACAGTATGTCAAAGCAATAATATTTGCTTACAAAAATCTACAAAGCTTCATAAAAGTACATAGTTGAGCATAAATAACTGTCAGAAAATTTCTGTTCTTAAAGAAATATATTCTTTAGCTTTTCAACCTTTACGATATTCAATAAATTAACACAAACTTCACCTTTTCTTCAAGAAGTTGTTAACATCTGAGTTAAGAAAAAGGCAAAGCCGGCGCTACCGATAGGAACAGTTAAATTATCTATTCCTAGTTGAGAAAAAGCTTCTAAGGCAGTGGCGAAAACAGCGACACAAAACGAAGTTAACCAAGTTTGCCAAAGATTGCCTTGAACGTTCCATAAAACCAGAAACACGACTAAATAACTCGCCACAGCCATAGTCAAAGAACCTTCCCAACTTTTGGTTATATCCCCAATTTGATAACGATGTTGTCCAAATTGGCGACCAATAATTGCGGCTAAACCATCTCCCCAAGCCATGACTAAAACACCAATAACAGCATAATAAGGGCGATTAATTGACCAAAACCAAGCAACTAAAACCCCAATACTAACCGCATAGAAAAAAGTCCCCAAGCTTTTACGCCCCACGCTATTAATGCTAGGTAAAATGGGAACGTAATAAGAAACTAAAGCAATTAAACTGGCAATTCCAGAAGCAGTAATACCAACCGCTGCAGGAATATTAAACCACCAGGCAAAGAGAATGACGTTACCAGTACCGATATGAACTATTTTCCTGGTTAGTTCAGCATCAGCTTTAGTAGAACGATTTAACCATTCGGTAAATAAAACAATGATTCCTAAGTAAAGGAAAACCAAACAAAGGGGTAACCATGATGGTTGTAGCGAATCCAACCAAGGAAGAAAGTAAGCTATTAAATAATCAAGTGGCATTCTTTGTCAAAAAATAGAGATGAAAAAGTTATTAATTTGGTTCATTAAAGGTTATCGTACCTTCATTTCTCCGGTCATACCCCCTACTTGCCGTTTTCAGCCTACTTGTTCCCAATATGGACTAGAAGCGATTCAGCGTTTTGGCCCTTGGCAGGGAGGGTATTTAACCATTAAACGTATCCTCCGCTGTCATCCCTTTAACCCAGGAGGTTATGATCCTGTACCTTCTAAGTCTGCTAAGAATTAAATGACGGGGAGATAGGGAGATGGGGGAAAGATTTGAAATTGTACTTAATATCAAGGAGATTCGAGTTGAAGCCCTATTCCCAAATTCCGATCAAAGAATGTGGTGAACCTTTAGTAGCTATACCTTTAACAGAATTTGCTGTAGAAAGTCCCCATCCTTATGAAAAATTAGGGGCTCCTTATGGAGTGTGTGGGCAAAGCCGGGCGGAGGCATCGCCCTATTATCTTCGCCAAGGGGTTTTAGAAGCTTTGATTTTGGCACAACAAGAGTTACAGCATTTTCTTCCTGGAGGCAGGATTAAGATTTTTGATGCTTATCGTCCTGTGGAAGTGCAGCAATTTATGGTGGATTATACTTTCACTCAAGTAATCAACCAGAAAAACTTAAAGTTAGAGGAATTATCAACTAACCAACAGCAGGAGATTTGGCAGGAAGTATATAAAATTTGGGCCATTCCCAGTTATAACCTAGCTACACCACCACCCCATAGCACAGGGGCCGCTATTGATATTACCTTAGTTGATAGTAGTGGAAAAGAACTAAACATGGGTTCAGAAATTGATGAACTTTCGGCGCGATCGCAAGCTGATTATTATGCAAAAAGTAACAATCTAGAAGAACAGCAATACCATAACCACCGAGAATTATTACATAAAAGTATGGGTGAAGCTGGCTTTAAGCGTCACCGAGATGAATGGTGGCACTTTTCCCTGGGAGATCAAATGTGGGCTTGGTTGTGGCAGCAAGAAAATTCTGGCGGCTCTTTTTTGGCAAAGTATGGGAGAATGTCGGAGGGCTAAAGGTTCAAACCATTTTTGACTTTTAATTTTTACCTAATCACCAATCCTTAACTTGTACTATGCGCGTTTATGTTCTTTTGTTCAATGCCCGCACTGAAAACGAAGGCATTCATAGTATTCAAATTAGCGGCCGCAACCAAGTGTTGATGTTTGAGTCGGAAGACGATGCTACCCGTTTTGCTTTAATGTTGGAGGCCCAGGATTTTCCTTTAGCCACAGTTGAGGAGATTGATTCTGAAGAGGTAGAAAGTATTTGTCGTGATGCTGGTTATGGTTATAAGCTAGTAGAACAAGGAACCCTTGAACTTCCCCCAGAACAGAATGTAGAAGACAAAGACTGGGATTTGGAAGGTCAGGAAAAGCAAGAACAAGAAGAAACATCCGAAACAGAAATGTCTGATCTTGATCGCATTCGCCAACAACTTGAAGGATTGTTGTAGTTAATCGCTAATCCCTAATTGCTTAACCGTCAATGAAAAAAATTCCCACAAGAGGTCACCTCTTAACAGAACAGAATAATCCTCAAAGTCACAACCTTGATCAACTTACCTCTTTGGAAATAGTAGACCTTTTTAATCAAGAAGATCGTCGAACCATTGAGGCGATCGCCCAAACTCGGACTCAGTTAGCCCAGACTATTGACATCACCGCAGAAGCTTTGAGTCAAGGTGGGAGACTTTTATATGTTGGGGCTGGTACTAGTGGGCGTTTAGGGGTCTTAGATGCGGCAGAATGTCCCCCCACCTTTTGTACTCCCCCGGAAATGGTACAAGGGATAATCGCTGGAGGTGCGGCTGCCTTGGTACGTAGTTCCGAAGCCCTTGAAGATAGACCACAGGATGGGGCAGAAGCGATCGCCCGTTGTAAGGTAAATGAATTGGATGTTGTCATTGGTATAACAGCCGGGGGAACAACTCCTTATGTTCACGGTGCTTTGCAAGCAGCAAAAGAAAGGGGGGCCGCCAGTATTTTTATCGCTTGTGTCCCAGTCAATCAAGTTCCTAGTGATGCCAATCTCGATATTCGCCTTTTAGTTGGTCCAGAAATTTTAGCAGGTTCAACACGGCTTAAAGCAGGAACCGTGACCAAAATGGCTTTAAATATTATTTCTACCGGAGTAATGGTTAAGCTAGGGAAAGTTTACGGCAATCGTATGGTAGATGTCTCTGTAACGAATAGTAAACTCCTCGACCGTTCCCTCGGCATAATCAAAGACTTAACAGACTTAACCACAGAAGAAGCCCATAACTTACTAGAAGATAGCGAAAAACAAGTTAAATTAGCTTTGCTTAGGCATTGGACTGGGTTAAAAAAGGAAGAAGGGAAGATTTTACTAGCACAAAATCAAGGTAATCTGAGAGCAGCATTAAACTCTTCAACCTCAAAAACCTCAACAACCTGCACTTAAAATCACCAACCATGTTTACTGGATCTGATACCACCGCAACCTTTCTCATTGTTCTCTCGGCCTTGGGTATTTTGGCTTGGGGGTACAACAGGGCCAGACCCTATGGCAAATTAGGTGTTATTGCCTGGTTACAGTCCGTCATACTTATAGCCCCTTGGCTGATTTTTTTCAGCTTATTTGCTGTTGGTGTTTACCTCAATATTGTGGGTATTTTGCTTTTACTACTCATATCTGTAGGAATTTATATTTATTTAGGCAGAAAGTTAAGGGCAGAAGGTCAAGAAGCGATGTTACGAGAACGGGCTTCTCGGAGATTAAAAGAACAAGAAGAAGTTACCTCAACCCCACAACCTACTGATACCTTCTCGGCTGCAAAAGAGTCCACAGAAGGGGAGTTCACTCCAGAAATCATTCCCATCCCGGAAGAGGATCTCAACATTATTAGAGGCATTTTCGGCATTGATACTTTCTTTGCCACAGAAACAATTCCTTACCAAGAAGGGGCTATTTTCAAAGGAAATTTACGAGGAGAACCAGAAGAAGCCCATTCTCGCTTATCTACTAACTTAAAAAACTTGCTGGGAGATAAATATCGCCTCTTTTTAGTAGAAAGTCCTGAAGGTAAACCAACAATTATTGTTCTGCCTAGCAGCAATGATCCTCAACCCAGTACCACAGCCCAAAAATTTCTGGCCTTAGCGCTTTTGATTGTTACCATTGCCACTACTTTAGAAGCGGCAGGCTTGCTATTAAGTTTCGACTTATTCAGTAATATAAATCGCCTGGGGGAAGCCTTACCCTTAAGCCTGGGGATTTTAGGGTTACTTGCAGCCCATGAAATTGGTCATCTCGTTGCGGCTAAACGTTACAACGTGCGTCTTAGTTTCCCTTTTTTGATTCCTAGCTGGCAAATTGGTTCTTTCGGGGCGATTACCCGTTTTGAGTCTTTATTAGCCAATCGCACAGTCCTTTTCGATATTGCCCTAGCTGGTCCAGCATCTGGGGGGATAGTTTCTTTACTAATGTTAGTAACTGGTTTAATTCTTTCTCATCCCGGCAGTCTTTTTCAATTGCCTAGCCAATTTTTTCAACAGTCAGTATTAGTAGGAACTTTAGCTAAAGCTATTTTAGGTTCAGCATTACAAGAACCTTTAGTTGATATTCATCCCTTAACTATAATTGGTTGGTTAGGCTTGGTGATTACAGCCTTGAATTTAATACCTGCCGGACAGTTAGACGGGGGCAGGATTGTTCAAGCAATTTATGGTCGCAAAATAGCAAGGCGTACCACCATCGCCGCTTTAGTTATTTTGGGCATAGTGGCTTTAGTTAATCCTGTTAATCCTATTCCTCTATATTGGGCAATTTTGATTCTGTTTTTACAACGAGATTTAGAGCGTCCTAGTCTCAATGAATTAACTGAACCAGACGACGCTAGGGCAGCTTTAGGCTTACTAGCTTTGTTTTTGATGTTAACTGCTTTGATTCCTTTAACTCCTAGTTTGGCAGGAAGTTTGGGAATTGGTGGTTCTTGATTTTAAGTTTACAAAGCCTTTTTAACTATTAATACCTCTATCTTGAGTTATAATTTTTAACGAAAGTGCGTAGGTAAAGTCCCATCGTAGACAGCGCCTAAATGACTAACATAATTGTAAGTTCGCTCTTGTTGCTTAAAATCTAATTTAAAGTAGTAGGGAGGCTAGAGAGTTATAGATTACTCAAGCTGGAATGATTCAATTGCTAAGCATTTCTTTAACTCAGAAATGGCTGATTCTACTGTTCATTTGTATGTTACAGAAGAACTAATTAACGAAATTGGTAAAGAAAAAAAAGTTGATTGTCAAAATTTTATTAAGGCTATTAAAAGGTCTGTAGGTGAAAGAGGAATTTGCCAAAAAGCTTTAGATAGCTGGGAGAATTGGAAGTATAGACGCTCAAAGCAAGGATTATCCCCCCTTATATTGGCTATTTATCTCTATTTGTACTTGCCGCAGGAATTGAGGCGGAAGAATTTTCTGAAAATGCTTATTATCCTCGTTTGAGAAAACTTTTAGGAGAAGAAGCAAAAAAAGGACAGTATCCTCGTTTTAATGAGATGCGTCAACTTTGGGAAGATTTAGAAAAGTGGTCAAAGGAAGATAAAGAAGGCGAATATGGAATTTTTAATTGTTTGACAGTTGGCAAAAATAATCATATTGATTTGCCGTTGGCACAAACTTTACTTTCAGAAAAAGAACGCAAAGGTTTACCAATTTTTTTTGCAGAAGCTGGTTTAGAATCTGATAGTTCGGTTTCAGAACAAGCAATACAATTTTTACTGTCAAAACACGGTAACAATTTTCTCCGCAAGCGTACTCAAAGGCTTTTAGAAAATAATAAACATGAAGATTTACGTCAAGCTTTAATAGAAAGGGTACTTGAAGAATTAGAAGCTTGGGATGGTACTTTTCAAGAAACTGAAGCAGAAGAACAAAAGAAATTTTCAGGAACATTGAGACTATGTTGCCAACTGGATACAGTGGCACAAAGAGTTAGAACAAGCCTCCGTTGTCATACTAAATCTGAATTTCCTGAAGAAGGATTACAGTTGAAAATAGATGACCAGTCTCAAGCATTTTACTGCGAAGAATATGACAGTGAATGGTCTTCAGTTATCAAAAATATTGAGGCTAACGACCTAGATTGGCAACAAGGTTTGAGAATGCAATCAAATGATGGAAAATGGCAATTTAGGCTCAAACCATCGTCAATTCGTTTTTTTATTAGTGGAGAGGAAGAAGGATTACCAGGATGGATTGAAGTTTGGCAAATTCCTCAGAATCAGCCTTTTCAAATCATAGCTAAACAGGAAGAGTTAACATTAATAGAACAGTGGGGAGAGTCTCAATGTCAAGGTTATGAAAAACTATCTAACTTTGACGGTTTGCCTGAAGGTTGGCATTTATTTAAGGTTAATTTAGCTCAAAGTGATGAGTTATTAAGTAAAAATCATCCATCTTTATCGTGGCCAAAAAAGGTTAGGCTTAACTTTGTGGGAGGTTTGCGTTTAGGAAAAGGTAATCAATTCTTTGATTTTGCACCTCCTCAGCTAAAGTTAGCAGGTAATACTCATTCCCAACAAATTTTAGTCAATAGCAAAGTTTTGGAGAATACAAAAAGTGGATTGTATCAACTTCCAGAAGACTCACCTAAAAATACTAAAATTAATATAGAAGTTTGTCAGGATAACGAGATTATCAAAACTAAATCGTTAACTTTAGTAGAAAGTTACATCTCGCCTCATAATTATGACCTTAAATTAGATATTTTTGGTGACAAAACTAGCAAAGATGAATACATAAATGGGGCTATTGTAGAAAAAATAAATATTCCCCCATTTAATTTTAACACCTTACTTCCTGTACAAGGAAAACAAAGAATTATTTTGCTTGGTTCAGAAGTAGGACAAATTGCCAAGGCAACTGAAGAAATTGATTGGTCACCTGTTTGGGCCATAGCAATGTCCCGCAAAGGTCAAGCTATATTTTGTGGTAACAATATCAATAATTCTCAACCCATAACTCACACTTCTACAAACAATAAACAACGAAAACAATGGAAAGATATTTTATGGACTAAACGCAAAAAAATTACTCCTCCTCAAAATTCTACTCTAAGAAAACTTTGGAATCAATATCAACAGGAAGCTAAGAGTGTTTAATAATAGCGATATTTTACTTTATGCACTATCTACCAAGCAGGAAATGTCCTGGACTACTTTTAAAAAAGCATTTAGCGAATTGTCTAAAAGAGGATTAGATAGCCACAGTTTAGAGTTAGAAGAAACCAGGAAATTTAGAAATCAAACCAGACGTTATTTAAGCGCATTGGCACACTGCGAATTTATTTTTAATGAAAGTAAGGGTCAAGTTTATGGTTGTCCTCCGACTTTAGCAAGAATACCTTCTTTAGGCTTTCCTCAAGCTATTTTAACAGGAGTGCGATTCTCCTCTGGAGACGCTTCGCGAACGCAAGAATCTGTAGAAAAATTACAACAGCATTGTAAATCTAAAGGTATTAATCTCGAACAAACTAAACAGCCAGGTAAATTGTCATTAATTCCTACCCGTATAGCCCTACAAGCAGAAGATATCAGCGAATTGCAACAACTAGCTAATTCTCTCAATTTTACTTTTTTAGACAATCCTCCTGCTTGGTCAGTTAGTTATTTTTCTGGCTCTCTACAAGATTATCAACAAAGTTTAACTTGGTCACAACAAAGAGAACTTAATTGGGAAAAGCAGGAATTTAATCTCAAAAACTTTGCGTTTCAAAATAATTCATTAAATAGTCGTATTTCTCTAAGACAATATACTCATCCCAAAAAGAGTACTAAAGTTTATTATTTGTGGAAAAGTCAAGAAAATGTAGAAGTAGATTTGGCATGGGGGAAATACTTTGTATTCAAAGAAACCAATAAAAATATTATTACCTACGATGCTAAAAAGTTTCTCCTTGCAGTTCCAATAGGCGCAAAATTACCTAAGTTACTTGATAGGGCTTTAACTCTTTGTTCTGGTTATATTCCTAAATTTGTCGAAAAAATACCCAAGATTGACAAAAATATTTACGGCTTTGATATTTACCAATCTGTACCACCACAAATTGCCCAAATTACTTCACAAAAACTAGGTCAAACTCTCAATCAAAAATCCCTAACAACTTAAAAACAACTTATGTATGACCCCATAGGCGCATTTGAGACTATCCGCGATAACTTTTTGCTTTATATCAAAACAGCTTTTGGTACAAGGTTTCCTAAAATAGAAGAGGAAAGGGAAAACCTATTACGGGAACCAGGAGAGTTAAATAAACCGGGAGTATTTCATCAAGAGCCTTGGATTGAACCATTACCACAATACGAAACTTCAGGTAAAAAAGTTCAGCAGTTAACTATTGATGATACTCCAAAATTGGACGAGAAAACTTTAAAAGAGTTTCAGAATTTAGCAGCTTGTGGCTTGATGGGAGACTATCAATTGTATAGCCACCAATTAGAAATGTTGGGTAAAAGTTTATCTGGGCAAGATGTTGTTGTAACTGCGGGTACAGGCTCTGGCAAAACTGAGTCTTTCCTCTTACCTTTATTTGCTTATTTAACCAAAGAATCTCAAAATTGGCAGTCTTTAAAGGAAGAAGATCCCCATCTTAATGACTGGTGGAGTAACAAAGATTGGCAAGATAAATGCAATCCAATTATTAAAGAAAATCGCTCCATGAAGCGTTCTTATCGAGTATCTCAAAGAGGGAATGAAACCAGAGATGCTGCTGTTAGGGCGATAATTTTGTACCCAATGAATGCCTTAGTAGAAGATCAACTTACTCGACTACGTAAAGCTTTAGATTCTGATCAAGCTAGAGAATGGTTTAAAAATAGTAGGTCAGGAAATCGCATTTATTTTGGCAGATATAACGGTGTTACTCCTGTACCAGGACATGAAAACACAAAAACTAGTAAACCCAATAAAAAAAAGATAGACGAACTTTTAGAAGTTATGCAGCAGATAGATCATTCTGCAACTGCTGCTGAACAATATGGCCAAGAAAAAGGAGATAAAGAAGTTAGATTCTTTTTTCCTCGCTTAGATGGTTCAGAAATGCGCTGTCGTTGGGATATGCAAGATGCGCCTCCAGATATTCTTATTACTAACTACAGTATGTTGAGTATCATGCTGATGCGAGATGTAGATAAAGAAATATTTGCTAAGACAAAAGCATGGTTAGAGAAGCCTGAAAGTATTTTCCATCTTATTGTTGATGAATTACACCTTTATCGAGGAACTCAAGGTACAGAAGTTGCTTATTTACTGAGGCTTTTTCTCCAGCGTTTAGGTCTTTATCCAGGGCATCCTAAATTAAGAGTATTAGCTTCTAGTGCTTCTCTTGAACCTAACGACGAGCAGAGTTTAAAGTTTTTATCAGAGTTTTTTGGTACAGAATGGAAACCAGAACAAATTGTACCAGGAAAACAGCAAGAAATCCCAGCTATTCAAGAACGAGATTTCTTAGATAGTCAAATTTTTATTGATTTAGTTGAGGAAAAAGAACGAAATGGCAACTCAGAAGAATTAAAAGCATCACCTCAATATAAAAAGTGTGAAGAATTTATTGAATCTCACCAAGATAATGTTATTGCAAGAATGTTAAATGCTTGCCGTGATAAGGAAAAAAATCAAACTCGTGCAGTTTCTTTTACGCAATTTGCTGAAGGTATTTTTGGTAAACATTTAGAACCAGAAACAAGCAAAAAAGCTGCCAGAGGACTATTAATTACCAGAGGTTTATTAGCAAACAATAATTTACCTGCCTTCAGATTACACTTATTCTTTCGTAATATTGAAGGCTTATGGGCTTGTCCTCAGCCTCATAATTCCAGTTTGGAAAGCAAAACTAACCAAAAGCCTCCTGTAGGCAAACTTTTTGTTAAAAATCCTCCCATTCGTTATAAAAACAATCGTGTCTTAGAATTATTGCGATGTGAACAATGTGGCACAGTATTTTTCGGCGGTAGTCGTCTTGAATTAGAAGGCAATAAAGGTTGGGAATTACTACCTATAGAACCAGATATTGAGGGAATACCAGATAGACAAGTTGGTCAATTTTTAGAACAAAGAACTTACCAAGAATATGCTATTTTTTGGCCGGACAGAGATATTCATATAGAAGCTAAGAAAGAATGGAAAAAAGCTTACTTAAATGCAAATAGTAGTGAAGTAAAATTAGATGACCCAGAAAACAGCGAAGAAAATAATATCAAAGGTTATATATTCTATCTAAAGAACAAAAATATTAATATAGGGGCGCAGCCTTCAATTTGTCCTTGTTGTGCAGTAGACTATAGTAAACGTAGAACTATAAAATCTCCCATTCGGGGTTTCCGTAGTGGCTTTTCTAAGGTTAGCCAGTTACTTTCCAAAGAGCTTTTTTACCAATTACCTGAAAATGAGGAAAGTCGTAAGTTGGTAGTATTTTCTGATAGCCGAGAGAATGCGGCTTCTCTATCTAATGGAATGGAAAGAACTCACTATAGCGATCTGATCCGTGAAGCAATATTTTATGAATTGGAACAGTTAGCTATAGGTCAGCCTTGTTTGTTAGAAGATATTCAAAAGTATGGTAAAGCGACAACTGCTAAAGCAGCAGAATTTGCACGACTTTATCCTGATATCTCTGGAAAAATTGCCAAGCATTTGAAGCGTATATCTCGACCATTGCCAGAAGGTTTAGACCCTGAAGATTTAGAAGACTTGCGCGAAAGAAAAGAATCATCACAAGCTTTTATCAAAAACATAGAAAAAATAGGTGAGACTCATATTGTTCCTCTCAAAGTGATGCTTGAAGGAAATAAGGAAACTCCTGGACAGCTAATTCAAAGATTAGTAAATTTAGGTGTTAATCCGGCTGGTTATGATATTTATTCCCAAGAATACAGATATGAAGGCAGAATTTACAATTGGACTAACTTCTTTGACTTTTCTTTTAGTCCTCCACAATGGAAAGATTTGCCCAATCAGCAGTTAGATATTCGTGACAGAAAAATAACCGAAAAGCTTAAGTTAGAAGTATGTTTAATCTTTTTCAATCGTTTGTTTTATAGCATAGAATCTTCAGGATTAGGTTATCCTTGCTTGCAGTTGGAAGGAATGGAAAAATTTGCAGAAAGTTTAAAAGTTAAAACTACTGTTTTTGCTGATATAGCTAATGGTTGCTTAAGAATTCTTGGAGATTCCTATCGCTATCCTAACGAATATCCCGTTGATGACTGGAGGGATTGGCAAGATGCTAATCCTCGGCTAAAAAACTATGTTGCTAGGTGCGCCCACAATAATCAACTTGATGAAACAAAATTAAAAGCAGCTTTATGGTCAGCTATTTGTGAACAAGGACACCAATGGTTGAA
Organism: uncultured cyanobacterium; assembly: GCA_963793425.1. GTDB lineage: Bacteria > Cyanobacteriota > Cyanobacteriia > Cyanobacteriales > CAWCAG01 > CAWCAG01. The sequence goes on from CAWCAG010000009.1 coordinate 741,055, forward strand.
AATTAGTCCCCTACATTTATATTTTAAAGTAGCAACAAAAAATGACCCTGTTTGGCAATGTACCTTCTGTAGTCGTCCTCATCTTCATCATTCAGGAGGAATTTGTACCAACTGTAATGAAGTTTTGCCTAGTGAACCTAATAAAAGTTGTACTGATTTGTATAGCCGTAATTACTACGCAACAGAAGCAGTAAATAAACGCCAGCCGATTAGATTTCATTGTGAAGAATTAACTGGACAAACAGATAATCAAGGTGAAAGACAAAGGCACTTTCGTAATATTGTTATCAACACCGGAAAAGAAGACCGTCCGTTTATTCCTAAAGTAGACACAATTGACCTGCTTAGCGTTACTACAACAATGGAAGTTGGGGTTGATATTGGTAATTTAATGGCTGTGGTCTTAGCTAATATGCCACCGATGCGCTTTAATTATCAACAACGTGCCGGACGTGCAGGTCGTCGAGGGCAAGCTTTTGCGATTAATTTAACTCTTTGTCGCGGTAATAGTCACGATGATTTTTATTACCAACATCCAGAAAAAATTACTGGTGATCCTCCCCCTGTCCCTTTTCTTTCTATGTCTCAGCAAGAAATTCTCCAAAGAATGTTAGCAAAAGAGTGTTTGCGACGGGCATTTTTAAATGCAGGAGTTAAATATTGGGAAGTAAGTAAACCACCTGATAGTCATGGAGAATTTGGTTTCGTAACTAGTGAGAAAAAACCAAAAGGTTGGCAAGAAAATGAAACTCGCCGAGATTCTGTTAAGGAATGGTTAGAAAATAAGCCAGATGTTCAAGAAATAGTTAAAGCTTTACTTGTTGGTGTGAAAAATGTAGATGCTGAAGAACTAGAATTGTACGGTCGTTGTGACCTTTTTGATGCTATTGAACACTGTGTTCGTAACCTAGAATTAACAGGGAAAGGACTAGCAGAACGTCTAGCCGAAGGGGGCGTATTACCAATGTATGGAATGCCTTCTAGAGTTAGAAATTTGTATCATCATAAGCCTCAAGGAGGTATTCAGCCTGCGGAAATTGACCGAGATTTAGACTTAGCAATAACTGAATTTGCCCCAGGTTCAGAAAAAACCAAAGATAAAAGAATTTATCAGTCAATTGGTTTTACTGCACCCTTGTTATTAGATAAAAAAAGTCTTGTAGCTGCTGATAAACCTTTATCAGAACGTAAGTGGATGTTTCGATGTAGTTGTTGCCAGCACACCGATATAAAAGAGACAGAATTTGATAATGAAGAATGTCCTACTTGCCAAGCTAAACCAGAGGTTGAAAATCAACCAGGGTTTCGAGTATTTCAATGGGCTGTGCCATTGGGTTTTCGTACTACCTTAAAACCTGGAAGTGATGCTAAAAGTGAGTATAGTATATTAACTGCTGGCGCTGGCAGTGTTGCAGAATCAAAACCACAAGAGTTTAAGAAATCACTTTCAACTAATAGTCAAATTGCTTTCGCCCCCAAGGGCAGAGTTTTTCGCATTAATGATAATCAGGGTCAGTTATTTCAAGGAAGCATAGGAAAAACAACAGGAAATAAATCATTAAACCAACAGTGGATTGATAAAAGATTTCAAGAACGTAGTAGAGATTACGATAGTAAAGGGGTTAAATTTGAACCAAATGGTGAAGATGAAGCTATAGCTATTGTGGCTCCTAAAACTACTGGCGTACTAAGAATACAACCAGTTAATGTACCAGCAGGTTTGTGTTTAGACCCCCTAAAATTTGGTTCTGGAGTTAAATCAGCCTTCTATTCTGCTGCATTTATTATTCGTTCTGTAGTAGCAGAAAAATTAGATATTTCCCCAGAAGAATTAGATATTAGTAACCTGCGTCAAGTAGAAGTAAATGGTCGTAAAGTAGGAGAAATTATTATTAGCGATCGCTTAGCTAATGGTTCTGGTTTTACAGATTGGTTATATCAAAACTGGCAACAAATTATTCAAGAAATTATTAAACCTAATTCCACTAAATTAAGTAGCAGTTTCGCAAGTTCGTTGATTTCTGAACAACACCGCCAAAAGTGCGACTCTTCTTGTTATGATTGCCTCAGACAATATCGCAATATTAACTATCATGGTTTACTAGATTGGCGCTTAGGAATATCTTTACTGAAAATTCTCGCTAATGAAGCTGAAAAATGCGGTTTAGAAGGAGACTTTTCTGCACCAGAACTTAAAAACTGGTTAGAACAAGCAACAGAATCAAGAGATAGTTTCTGCACTTCCTTTAGTTCCTGTAAGCCTCAATCTTTTGGAAAGTTACCAGGTTTTGAGGTAGGTAATAAACAGGTGATAATTGTTCATCCCCTCTGGAATCTGAAACCAGAAAGTAGAATAGGAATATTGGCAGATGCGGTTTCCAATACATCGACGAGGGAAATAGAACCTAAATTTTTAGATAGTTTTAATCTTTTGCATCGCCCTAGCTGGTGTTATCAAAAAGCTTTAAATTAATTAGAGCAATTTAGTATTAGTGGCCGAATGTAGATGGATTATGTTATCCTTAGTATTGATCCGGACCTACGCGATCGCAACGCTCAAACCTTGTCAGAACCGGAAGGTAGCAGCAATACGAGATGCTTGTGATAGGCGTAGAATCCGGGTCTTTTGCTTAGATCAAGGATTTCAGCATTGCTTGCAGCTTAATTTGAACCTCAGCAAACTCTTTCCGAGGCTGAGAACCCGCGACAATACCTGCCCCTGCATAGAGTCGGGCGCTATTTCCCCTAATTAGAGCAGAACGAATACCAACAATAAACTCGCCGTTACCTTGATAATCTACCCAACCTAAAGGGGCAGCATATAAAGAACGTTCAAAGCTTTCATAGCGACAAATTTCTTCACAAGCTATGGGGGTAGGGACTCCAGCCACCGCAGGAGTAGGATGGAGTTGGGCCACAATATCCAAAAGGTTGATATCCCCTGGAACTTCGGCTGTAATCTTTGTCCAGAGATGTTGAATGTTAGAAAGGCGCAATACCCGCAGAGGATATTGGAGAGGCTTTAAACCTAATTCTAAGAGGCGTTGAGTAATAAATTTACTAACTGCCTGATGTTCCCGTCGTTCTTTTTGAGAACTGAATAGTTGGTTGGCTAAACGCCTATCCTCACAAAAGCTTTTTCCCCTTGGTGCAGATCCGGCCAAAGCATCAGTAACTAGTTGGTTATTTTGGATACTAATCAAACGTTCTGGACTTGCGCCAACAAAGTTATCTCCTCGACCATTACTAAGAGAAAATATGTAACAGTCAGGATGCCTTTTTCTTAAATTATACAACGAATTAATCAGCTTAAAAGGCTCCGGCGAAGTAACATCTAAAGCATGGGCAAGAACAATTTTACTAAACTTATTAGCCTGGATCGATTTTAAAGCTGAAGCAACTGCTGAAGTGAATTGATGGGAACTATCAGATTTAGGGTTTTTGCTAAACTGTATATGGTGTTTACTCGTAAAATGAAGTTTTAAAGGAACAGAAGAATTAATTGTTTTGATTTGTTGTTTTAGTTGGTTTATGGTGAATGCTATATCTGTATGAGGATAAATAGCTAAATTAGCCACTAAAACACAACGACCTTTTTTATGTGCTATTTGTAACTTCGGTAAGAATATTGTTGCTGAAGGAAAAGGAGAGTTATTACTTGGTTTTTTAGCAACAAAGGTAAAGCTACAGAAAAAATGAGGACCGGCAAAAGGTAAATGAAGATCACCAACTTTAACGATTTGTTTTTGACAATCCTGAATAAATTGTTGGGATTGCCTAAAGCGAGCTTTAGTCTCTATAGTAAGAGATTGAACAGTACCATAACCAGCGATCGCTTCTTGTTTTCGAGGGTTTTCCCAATAGAAATGAATTTGATTCGGCTGGGCTATTTTTTGACATATAGCCAAAGGGTCTATATGGTTAATTTCTTGAGACAAGCTAACAATTTGTAAACAACCTTTGCTTCGAGATTTCTCTTGGCAAGTTAAAAGAAACTGATGTAGTTCTCGCTCGTCTTGCAGAATTCGATCGCGGTAAGGAATGGCTAGCATGGAGGTAGGTGTCTTAAAAAAAGGTCATTTTTCTTTTTTCACCTCTATTGAACATTAAATGCTATGTCCAACAGAGGTGGGGTTGCTGTCCTTGTCACTACCAGGCTTCCACAGACATCGGCTAGGGGTTTGGGTTGACCTATTCCGAGTCAAGATGCTTGGAGTTATCAGATGGCTGGTTGGATGCTATATATCCAACACATTTGGTAATATTCTGGACAAATTTTAACCTGGACGCGGGAAAATTCACCCTTTACTGAACTAGTTTAGTTTGTATCCCTGATGTTTCAGTCAGTTAATGGCTATTATTGAAATTCCCTCCAGACTATTGCTTGTCTTAGAGCAACTACTGTTTTGATTATTGTCCCTTATCTGTTGTTAAATTAACAGTTGGACAATCCTCAAACTGCTAACTGAGTTGTCTAAGTCAAATCAAGATATCAGTTTCAAGTAATTAAATCAATTTCGTCTAATGACTACAACACGATTGGAGAAAAAATCGGATAACCAACTTTGGTTAGCTGCTATTAAGCCACCGATGTATAGTGTAGCGGTTGTACCAATTACTGTGGGGACTGCTGTTGCTTTTGCAGAAAATAAAATTATTCATGGAGAGATATTTATAACTTTTTTACTCTCAGCAATTTTAATTATTGCTTGGCTCAATATTAGTAATGATGTTTTTGATGCTGAGACAGGAATAGATGCAAATAAAGCTGAATCTCTAGTTAATTTAACTGGCAACAAAACCCTACTATTTTGGTTGAGTAATTTATTTTTGGGTTGCGGCATACTAGGTATTTTAACTATCGCCTATCTACAACAAGATTGGACTGTTCTAAAACTTATTTTGCTTTGCTGTATCTTAGGTTATAGCTACCAAGGGCCACCCTTTCGCCTTGGCTATCAAGGACTAGGAGAGTTAATTTGTTTTGTTACTTTCGGTCCCTTAGCTATTTCTGCTGCTTACTATTCTCAAACTCAAAATTTCTCCCTAGCAAGTATATTTACTTCTGTAATTATTGGTGTTACGACATCAATAATACTCTTTTGTTCCCACTTTCATCAGGTTGAAGATGACTTAGCAGCAGGGAAACTATCACCCATTGTTCGCTTGGGTACTAAGAATAGTTCTTATTTACTAATTGGGGCGGTAGTTAGTATTTATGTGTTAACTTTTTTATTTGTTGCCACAGGTTATTTGAGTTGGTGGACATTGATAGTTTCCCTAAGTCTTCCTCTTGCCTACGAATTAATTGATTATGTTTGTAAGTATCATAATCAGCCTAAAAAAGTTAAAAGCTGTAAATATATAGCTGTGAAATTGCACTTTTTTAGTGGTGTTTTGTTGACTTTGGGTTTACTTTTATCCACTGTTAATCTGTAGCAATTTTTCAAAGCTTGTAGTCCTTTGTACTGATTTTTGAATTTTGGGTAAGGACAATAACAAAGGACTAATTGCTTAATTTTATGTTGAGTATCGAAAATGTTAACAAAAGCTATGCTCAAAGATTAGTTCTTGATAATTTGTGTTTAAGAATAAAATCAGGGCAAGTTTATGGTTTATTGGGACCAAATGGGGCAGGAAAAACGACCACTATCAATCTTCTTGGTAATTTAATTGAGCCTGATAGCGGTATAATTTACATCAACAATCAGCCTGTTTCTGAAGTAACTAAGAACTTAATTGGTATTGCGCCTCAAGAGAATTTACTTTATAAAAGTCTTAGTTGTCAGGAAAATCTCAATTTTTATGCCCAGATTTATGGACTACGAGGAAAGAAGCTTTATCATCAAGTAGGAGCGAGTCTTGAAGCGGTTAACCTCTTTCCTAGACGCAAGAATCCTGTGGAAAGTTTAAGTGGGGGGATGCAGCGGCGGCTTAATATTGCTGTCGCTTTGGTACATGAACCTCAGTTGGTAATTCTTGATGAACCTACCACTGGATTAGATATTGAATCCCGTTACGAAGTTTGGGATCTAATTCGTCGCCTTCAAAGTCAAGGTAAAACTATTTTGTTGACAACTCATCTTTTAGATGAGGCTGAACGTTTGTGTCAGCGTATTGGTATTCTTAATCGGGGAAGTATTACGGCTGAAGGTAGTTTAGAGGAGTTGCGTCAGCTTGTTGCCGCACAAGAAATAGTTACGATTAAAACCTCTCAAGCAGAAAAGGCGATCGCGAGGGGAAAAGAATTAGGCTTTAGCCAGCGACGTTATAACGGTGATCTGGCTTTTTGGTTGCCTCAATCACTGGAATTAGCAGAGATTATCAATCAATTTGCCGGGATTCCTTTAGATTCTATTATTCGTCAACCAGTTGGTTTAGAACATATTTATTTAGAAGTTACTAAAAAGAGATGATTTTAATACTTAGCTTGATGAATAACTGGTTCACATAGAGCCTCTCTAATTGCTTCTAAACTGCTAGAATCTCTTACCATCATAGCATGACTAAAAACCGAAAGTTTGACCTCTTTACCTATTCCTAATTGTGAACTTTCAGGAGGAATAATAATAAAATCGTAGGGAGTCCATAAAGAGGTGAAATTTAGTTGCTTTAAAATTTCTACATCTCTATTTAATTCTTGCAAAAAGTTACTTTCTGGCTGCATTTGTTTACAACCTGGTATAGGTAATGAGTAGGCTAAGTAAGTGCCTTTGTGAGGAGCAGAAATAGTTATAAAACGTTCTACTTTTTTGACCCCTCCTAACTTTTGTACATAGTAGCGAGTTACTAATCCTCCCATACTTAATCCTACTAGATCGATAGGTTGAGAGGCGGGAAAGACTCTATCAATATAATCTGCCACTTGTAGGGCTAGTTTATCTAAGCCTACAGTAGCATTACCTGGGGACAAATCGATACGGTGAACCTCCCAGCCTAGAGAGGTTAAATAGGTATAAATTTTATTAAATATGCTTTTTTTTCTAAAAAAGCCATGGATGAGCAAAACAGGATTTTTCATCGGAGTTTAGAACTTTTATAAAGGTGGAACTAAGCTTTCTTTCTTTATTCCGGTTTTTTGCAGCTAAGCCTAGAGTATCTTATTTATAGCTTTGACTAATTTCGCTGCAAGGGTGCGGATAGGTTAGCTAGATTTAATAATTTAATCTGTCCCTATATTATTCTACGACTCATTTAGCATTGTTATACGTCTTAATCTTCATTAAGTAATTTATGACATACTTCAATAAGGAAAGTAAAAATTAATATTCCTATTTGAGGTAAAATTTTTGGTTTTCTCAATTGCTCAAAAATAGGCTACTTCACAGCATCTGCAAGTTACCACTTTCTTTTAATTAAAATGGCTTTTTAAGCTATTTTCAAATAATTACCAATGATACCAAATCCGGGTACTTTAGTACCCTTATAAAATCGATCAAATAAAGTTCTCAAACCCTACTCCCTACTCCCTATTTCTCCCCCTAACAGATAAGTCATGACACTCAACACTGATTTAGTATGAATATCGATTTTCGTAATACCAACACCCTTTGGTCTTCCATTCTTGTTGAAACCCTGAAACGCTTAGGATTAACCACTGCGGTTATTTGTCCCGGTTCTCGTTCTACTCCTTTAACTATAGCCTTTGCTCAACATGAGGACATAGAAGCAATTCCTATTTTAGATGAACGTTCTGCTGCTTTTTTTGCTTTGGGTATAGCGAAAAAGTCCGGGTTTCCTGTTGCTTTGGTTTGTACTTCTGGTACAGCCGGGGCAAACTTTTATCCGGCGGTTATTGAAGCAAAAGAAAGTAGAGTACCTCTGTTAGTTCTTACCGCAGATCGCCCCCCAGAATTAAGAGATTGTCATTCTGGACAAACCATTAACCAGATCAAATTATATGGCGATTATCCTAACTGGCAAACTGAGTTAGCTTTGCCTGTCGGAGAAATAGAACTGTTGCGCTATTTGCGACAAACAATAGTCCAAGCTGTTAGACGCTCACTGTTTCCTATAAACGGGCCTGTTCATCTTAATATACCCTTTCGTGACCCTTTAGCTCCTATTGAAGAGCGGATTAAGAGATTTTATAAAACATCCCTTCATTTCAACTCAGAAGAATTTTTTGCTGCTATTACCCCCTATAATCCTAACTTTATACCGCAAACTTCCCAACCTATTTTCCTCATTCCTGAATCGAATCAAGGCATAATTATTGCTGGGGTTGCTCAACCCCTTGAGGCGAAAGAGTATTGTCAAGCGATCGATTATTTAGCTCAATATTTAGGGTTTCCTGTTTTAGCAGAAGGACTTTCTCCTTTAAGAAATTATGCAGATATCAATCCTTATTTAATCTCTACCTATGATCTCATTTTACGGAATCAAAAACTTGCTACTCGGTTAACACCAGAATTTATTATCCAATTTGGGCAAATCCCGACTAGTAAGGTACTTAGAAACTGGTTAACAAATACGAAAGCGAAGCATTTTGTGATTGATCCTAGTGGCGAAAACTTCGATTCTCTCCATGGTAAAACTATTCATTTAAATTTGCACCCTGAACAATTAATTGATCCTTATTTAAAAGAATATGTCAAAAATGATCGCCCTACTAATATTCCCACACCTTATTTACATCTTTGGTTAAAAGCTGAAGCTCAAGTTAGAGGAGAAATTAACTGTAAAATGTTAGCAACAGAAGAGCTTTTTGAAGGGAAAATAGCTTGGTTACTTGCTAAAACTCTACCAGCACAAACCCCAGTTTTTATTGCTAATAGTATGCCGGTGAGAGATGTAGAATATTTTTGGTTGCCTAATAATCGTCATTTACAACCTTTTTTTAATCGCGGAGCAAATGGCATTGATGGTACTCTATCCACAGCTTTAGGTGTTGCTCACCATAACAAAAGTAGCATCCTTCTCACAGGTGATCTTGCTCTTTTACACGATACCAATGGCTTTTTGCAACACAATAAATTTACTGGTCATTTAACCATTATTTTGATTAATAATAATGGTGGCGGCATTTTTCATATGCTGCCTATCGCTAATTACGAACCACCTTTCGAGGAGTTCTTTGCTACACCTCAAAACATTAACTTCTCTCAATTATGTCAGACTTATAATATAGAACATCAAATTATTAATTCTTGGTCAGAGCTTAAGTCTTTATTAAATCCTTTACCCAAAACCGGGATAAGGGTTTTAGAATTACCAACAAGCAGACACAAGGATTCTGCTTGGCGGCAGGAGTACTTGAATAGTTTTGCTGATAATCACTGAAGTAATCCGACGGTTTTTGTTACTAACAATTTAGTTGATAATTATGAAAGTTGCTGTTTTTAGCGCCAAATCCTATGATCGCAATTTCTTAGAGGCTGCTAACTTTTCTAGGAAACACGAGTTAGTTTTTTTTGCTCCTCACTTAACTTTAGAAACTAGTATTTTAGCCAAAGATTGTGAGGCCGTTTGTGTTTTTGTTAACGATCAATTAAATAAAGATGTTTTAGGGGCGATCGCTAAAGGAGGAACAAAATTAATTGCTCTTCGTTGTGCTGGCTATAACAATGTTGATTTAACTGCGGCGCAAGAATTAGGTTTGAAGATAGTCAGAGTTCCTGCTTATTCTCCCTATGCTGTAGCTGAACATACTATTGGTTTAATTCTGACTCTGAATCGCAAAATTCATCGCGCTTATTTTCGGGTTCGGGAAGATAATTTTTCCTTAGAAGGATTGTTAGGATTTGATCTTCATGGTGCTACAGTTGGTATAGTTGGGACAGGAAAAATTGGCGCGATTGTTACTAAAATACTCCAGGGATTTGGTTGCAACTTGCTAGTTTATGATGTTCGTAAAAACCCAGATTGTGAAGCTTTAGGAGCTAAGTATGTAGAATTGCCAGAATTATTTGCTCATTCTGATATTGTTACTCTTCATTGCCCTTTAATTTCTCAAACTCATCATCTCATTAATGCAGAATCCTTAGCTCAAATGAAGGAAGGAGTGATGTTAATCAACACTAGCCGAGGGGCATTAATTGACACTAAAGCGGTGATTAATGCTCTTAAATCTGGCAAAGTTGGCTACCTTGGTTTAGATGTATATGAACAAGAAGCTAACTTATTCTTTGAAGATTTTTCTAGCCAGATTATTCAAGATGATGTTTTTCAACGTTTGCTAACTTTTCCTAATGTATTAATTACTGGGCATCAAGGCTTTTTTACTAAAAATGCCCTACAAAATATCGCAGAAACAACCATTAATAATATTACTAAAGTGGAATCCGGAAAAACTTGTACTAATGAAGTAAGCCTGAATTAGTTTTTTCTTAAAAAATAAATATTTTATCTAAAGTATCTTTCTGCAAACCGATCACCGTAGGTTGGGAAAAACCAGGTAATAGTTGCAAATCAAACAACTCAGTACAACCAGAATCAAACTTAAGAAAACCAACAGTTTTACCTGTGTAAATATCTATCACCACCACAGCACATTGCAACTCTTTCTCCCTTTCTTGCAGAGGCAAACCACCAAAGACTTTTTTCTCCCTAACTTGCGACAAACCAACAAAACCATAACGTCCGTAAAAAGCTAAGCCTCTGGTAAATCCCGGTAACTCCGCCACAATAGTACTTTGCCCTGTATAAAGATCCACCCTTACCAAATGCCCATAACCGGAATCTAACAACCACAAACCACCATCATAAAACCGTGGAGAATGGGGCATGGCGAAACCCCGCGCCACAATTTCTCCACTGGGTATATCAATTAAACAACCTCCTCCTACCTTACCTTCTCGCCAGCCCCCAGGAGTATCTGTATCCCCTAAAGCTGTCACTAACCTTGGTTTCCCCCCTAAAAGTGCCAAACCATTGAGATGACAGCGATCTTCTGCTTTCAAACTACTAATAAACTGCGGTTTCCACTGAGGTACAAAATTAAACTCTGGACTCAAGGTACACAAACAAGAAAAGCGAGTATTGACAATCCATAATTCCTCCTCAACCCAAGCTATTTCGTGTATACGAATATCTCCCGTCACATGACAATGGCGAGGTACAAAACAAGCATCGTATTTTCGCTCTGATTCAACTTGATGGGCAATTCCTGGTACATTAGGTAGAAACCAAACTTGTTTGCGAGTTCCTATAGCTAGTCGGTGAGGTTGTAAAGCTAATCCCATAACCTTCTGAAAGCTACGTAGCAAAGTAACTAACTGACCAGCTTTTGACCTTACTATCATTAGCTTTCCAGCTTGGTAAGTGGAAACAAACAAAGCAAGGTTTAACTTTGCCAAAATTTCAGGAAAACTACCAGAGTGAACATAGCTAATCTTCATTATTGGTCATTGGTTAATAATTATTGGTAACTGATAAAACTGTCCCAGGAGGTAGGGGCAAAATTATTTTATTCGTATATGCTTATAAATACGGATATATTATCTCTAAAAGCAAAAACTATTACTTTTTTTTGATTAATTTAGGAACTAATTAGCCATGCAAGCCGATGAATCCTTGTCTGAATTTGAGCAACCGAAAGATTATATTCCTATAGAAGAACACTCTGCTTTGCAGTTTGCTGAAAGGGAAGCAAAAGTCTCTGAAGCTATTCAACCTTCCCAAGAAGGGCGAGTTAAATTTCAAGGTAGTGAGTGGTCTGCAAAATCCTTAACAAACGTCACTTTACTTCCTGGTAGAATAGTTAAGGTTATTGGCGTTCAAAGTAACACTTTAGTTGTAGGACCGCAATAGAATAACTCGTACTTAGGGGATTTTAGCTAGCTTTGCTCTATAATTTGTCCATAGCTGCATAAATACTTAATCCCCACCTCCCCAAAATGAGTTTCTTTGACAAACTGAACAAGGCGATCGCACTTCATCAAACTTTACTGGTTGCGGCACTCGATCCTAACCCAGAAATGATGCCTCAGCCTCAAGCTAGTCGAAGCGACTCAGATCAACTACTGGGGAACTTAAGAGAATGGCTGCTAGCTATTATCGCTGCCACCTCAAGCCACGTCTGTGCCTACAAACCTACCCTCGGTTTTTATACAGCTTTAGGCTTAGAAGGATGGGAACTACTCAGGGAAGTTCTCAAGGCTATTCCTGACCATCTGCCAATTATTTTAGATGCGAAACACGGTGATCTCAACACCAGCACTATTTTTGCCCGAACTATCTTTCAAGAATGGCAAGTAGATGCTATCACCATTACCCCTTACGCAGGACAAGATAATGCTGCCCCTTTTTTGTTATACCCTGATAAAGCTGTATTTGTGCTTTGCCATACTTCCAACCCTGGCGCTGTTTCCCTACAAAAATATAGCCCTGACGAGAATCCTTTTTACTTGCGAGTAGTAGAAGAAGTAAAAGCTTGGGGAACTCAAGAACAGTTATGCTTAGAAGTTGGTTCCCCTCTGCCCGATGTCTTTGCTAAAATTCGCTCCCTTGCCCCAGAAAGAATTATTTTAGCACGTAGTATTTGGCCGAAGAAGCGAAGTTAAGTCAAATTTTAAGGGCTGGATTAAATGAAAATGGTGAAGGATTATTAATTCCTCTACCTCAAGATTTATTAGCACAAGAAAATCTCGCTGAAGAAGTTGAATCTCTCAAAGCAGAAGTAAATAAAATTAGGCAAGAAGTTGTTCAAGAAGCTTCTCGTTGCGAACTTTGGATGCCCGATGTTTGTTTATTAAATCAGCATCCATATCAAGATTTAGTCTTGCAGTTATATGATCTCGGTTGTATTCTTTTTGGAGATTATGTACAAGCTTCAGGAGAGACTTTTTCCTATTATATAGACCTGCGTAAAATTATTTCTAAACCTCAAATCTTCCAGCAAGTTCTTAATGCCTACGCAGATATTCTTAAGAACTTAAACTTTGACCGCATCGCTGGCATTCCCTACGGCTCTTTACCCACAGCAACTGGTTTATCTCTACATCTCAACTACCCAATGATTTTCCCTCGCAAAGAAGTTAAGGTACACGGTACAAGGAGATTAATTGAAGGTAACTTTCAACCAGGAGAAACTATCGTAGTTGTAGATGATATTTTAATCAGTGGTAAAAGTGCTATGGAAGGAGCAGATAAACTTAAATCAGGAGGATTAATTGTTAATGATATTGTCGTGTTTCTTGACCATAAAGCAGGAGTTAAAGAGCGACTCAAACAAAAAGGTTATCATGCCCATTCTGTTTTATCCATTTCTGATATTACCTCAACTCTTTATGAAGCTGGAAAAATTAGTGAGGAACAGTTTGGCCGTTTTGCTGAGAATTAATTAGGTATTAGTTGAATTGCTAAGAATTTTTAAAAAGTGTTGTTCGGCTTTTCTAAATAAGCCCGGATCATCCCTTGAGTACCTTGTTCTTTGCCCTTACCTCCATCTAGTCTCTCAACTATTTTAAATAAACGTTCCGCAATTTCTACCCCTGGTAAACCTTGCCTAGGGGTAGACTCTTTTACCAGCCGCAAATCTTTGAGCATATGTGCGATCGCAAAACCAGGTTGATAATCTTGCTGGATAATTTTCTCCCCTAAATTAGCAAGGGCCCAGGAACCAGCAGCCCCAGTACTACAAACTTCTATAATTAAATTAGGGTCAATACCCAATTCCTTTGCCAGTTGCATTGCTTCACACAAAGCAACCATATGAACAGCACCAAGGACTTGATTGCACATTTTAACAGCTTGACCGCTACCTACTGGTCCACAGAGGCAAATATTTTTACCCATAGCAGCAAAAAAGGGTTGGCATCGAGCAAAATCTTCTTCTTCTCCCCCTACCATAATCGTCAGACTTCCCTGCTTTGCCCCCACATCTCCCCCAGAAACAGGCGCATCAAGAAAGGACATTTCCCTTTCCTCTAAAGCTGCACCAATTCTCTTTGCAGCCTCCGTACCAATGGTACTCATATCCACCACTAATGTACCAGAATCAGCAAATTCAGCAACTCCTCCCTTGCCCAGAATAACTTCCTCAACATCCGGTACATCTCCCACACAGACAAAGACGATTTTCGCTTCCGCGACTGCCTCTTCCAAGGCAGCAACCACCTCAACACCATCATCCGTAGCAACGTCAACTCCAGGGCGATTAGGAGTACGATTCCAACCTTTAACCTGATAACCTTCCTTAGCTAAATTAGCAGCCATATAGCCGCCCATAACTCCCAATCCTAAAAAGGCAATTTTATCTACCATTTACCAAATTTGTGCAGAAAAGTTTATTCTCAAACTAAACAAAGTGATCACTGTTCATTGTTCATTGATTAAAATCTAAGCCCCACACCACCTTGTATAGAAATAGCCGTACCGCCACCGTTGCGATAGGCATCAAAAGCGATTACAGCATTGCCAAATACCACTGTATTACTATTGGGAATAACATAATCAACACCGGGTTGCAGGGCAAAGCTCGTTTGATCTCCCACAGGAGAAGGATCGCCGCCATTAGCGAAAGAAACCCCTGCTCCTAAATAAGCATCGGTTTGCCAGTTAATAGGAATATCGTAGGAAACTGTTGGTACAACGGCAACCCCTTCACCAATTAAAGCTTGGGTGCGTAGGGAAATTGGCACTTCTAGTAGCTTGTAGCGTACAGCTATTACTCCACCAACTTGTCTCCCTTCAGATCCTCCCTCGCCATCACTAGCTTCCGTTAAACCGAAAGTTGGACCGACACCAACATAACTTCCATAGGCAGCTTGAGCAGTAGCAGGCTTACTATTAAAGCCTAGAATAGCAGCAACAGTAGCTAGGCTACCCCCTATAAATCCGGTTAATTTAACTAAATCTAGCCATAAATAGTCCACTACCCAATCCTCCTTAAAGAACAAACTCTGAGCGCCATCGCCCTCATCTTAACTTGGAAATATTCTAATTTAGTTTATCTTGCTTTTTGCTGGCAACCATTCTCCAAACATCTGATTAATTTGTTCGAGTAACTTGCTTGTGGGTTGAGAGCGACCCCGAATAATTTTTGTTGCTATATTTTCAAGAAAGGATTCTAGTTGTGAATCTACTGATTTAGTATTCTGTTTTTGACAGCGACAGTCTAAAAGTAGAATTTGAGGCTTGATCTCCTTAGCCGCTAATCTCTTTAATCCTGCTACTAAACCAGGGCTAACTGTAACATTTCCTAAATAAAGGAGGAGTAGGCTAATACTTTGGTGTTCTATTTGACTTTCTACTTCTGTCCAAGAATGAGAAAGAGAAGTTTTTAACCCTGCAGTTTGTAGATAATGGGTTAGTGCTTGCAACCATTCTCCCCCACTACTCCCTAAACCAGAAAGTTCTAAATTAAGATGTTCTGCTGAACTTTCTTTACCCCACTCTCCAAACACCAAAATATTCTGTTGAGGATTCATCCCCGCTGCTACTTGAATAACTTGAATTAAAGCAGGAATACTTCTCTCTTGGGAAGGAACCAAACAGGGAAATACTGATAAACCAAGAATTTGGTTAGCTGCGTGGGTATTCTTATGGTCTAGAGTAACCAGAGGAAGGGAAGCTATGTAGCTATACTGGCTAAGACTTTGCAAGTAAGTATAGGGGTTTTCCAATTCTAAACTATCTAGGAGCATCACATCAGGCTTCCAGACACGGGCAATTATTTCTGCTTGTTCAAGGTCGTCAGCTTCTAGGATACGATAATTGAGGTGGGATGAATAACGACTCAAAGCCACTTCAAAGCTGGAGTTAACCCAATCTTCTTGATGAGGATTAGGGTTGAGTCGCAAAATAGTTAAGCCTTTCAAGTCTAAGTTAGGAAGTTCTCCTAAACGGGCTAGACTCTTTTTCAAAGTTTGTCTGGATATGGGAAGACTCAAAAAACCGTCAGCATTATTTTGTTCTGCTCGTTTTTTGTCTGCCCTAGTTGCTGTGACTAAAACTGGAATATCTTTAGTTTGACGATCTGCTTTAAGTAAGGTTAAAACATCCCAGCCAGATAGTAAAGGTAGCAAAGGATTAAGCAAAATAGCTCTGGGTTGTAGTTGCCGAGCTTTTTCTAGGGCTTCTGTTCCTGAACGGGCAATAACTACGCGATAACCAAGATTTCTAAGTTGCTCTGTGGAGTCTTCGATGTATTTAGGAACTGCTTCTATGACTAGTACTAAACGATTATGATTTGTATCAAGGAAGTCTTGTTCTCTGTTTTGCTCAAAGTCATTGAAAGGAGGTGTGGGGGGCAATAACAAGGTGAATTGGCTCCCTTCTCCAGGTTGGGAGGTAAAGGAAATGTCTCCTCCATGGGCGTGTGCTAGGCGCTGGGTAAGAACTAATCCTAAGCCAGTACCTTCAAACTGTCGGCTGAGGGGATTTTCTAATTGTTGGAATTTTTGGAAAATTAAATGTTGAGAATCAGCGGGAATACCAATACCTGTATCCCAAACAGTAAAGGCAATCCAACCTTCCCAAAGACTGACTTTTAAACCGAATTCTCCCCCATTTTGTGTAAACTTGAGAGCATTGTCTAATAAATGGCTTAACATCTGACGCAGACGTAATTCATCAGCAACAATCATCTCTAATCCTGGGTCAATTTCTAGGTTGAATTGAGCTTGCGGGCGAGGGAAATCTCCTGGGGGATTTTCAGTAGATTGTTGTGGTAAAGCTTGTTGATAAGCTCGTTCACAAACGGTTCTAATTTTGACAGCATCAGGATTTAATTTTAACTGTCCTGTTTCTAGGCGAGTTAAATCTAGGATATCGTTAACTAAGGTCATCAAATGGCGACCACTTTGGTAAACTAATCCTGCATAGCGAGCTTGACGTTGATTCAATTCTCCTAAGCGTTGCTCTTTGAGCAGACTAGACAGCCCAACTACAGCAGTGAGGGGAGATTTCAGTTCATGGCTGATACAGGCTAAAAATTCATCTTTTAAACGATTGAGCTGAATTAAATCAGCATTCTTAGCAGCTAGTTCTTTACATAGTTGTTGCTGTTCGGTTACATCAGTAGCAACAACTAACCACAGAGGGCGGTTATATTTGCTGTTGGATGGAGCATGATAACTCTGTTTAAGATCGTGAAGGTAAAAAGGGAGACGCTCAAACTGCCAAGCTCCTTCGGCTTTAGTTTTGGTTTGTCTGGAATGAGGAGATGAATTTTCCCAATTGTGGAAACGATCTTGTCTTTGGAAGTCTCTTTCTTCTAATCTCTGTTCGTTAGCAATTTGAAAAGCGATTTGGGAAGGAGTATTTTGCTGTTCTAAAGAAGCTTCTCGATTTTGAGCTAAGCTACACCAGCGATTGACTGCTGTTCCTACAGTTAATGGACTACGGCTATCTGGGGATGGAGCCGAAATAGCACTCAGACTAGCCATTGGCTTCAGCAATTCTTCATCATGCTGTTCACCAATTTGCGATCGCCAAGTATAATTTTGACAGAGGACTTCCCCTTCAGAGCTTTCTAACATTAAAGGAAGAGGTAGTTGTTCTAGTAGTTGGATTGCTTGGGTTAAATTAATTGGTTTTGAGGTAGAGGTTTCTGAGTTAGTAGCAGCTAGGGGTAATAAAGATTTAACTAGCAGCCAACTATCTAAAAAACCCAAAAATCGCTCCTCTTCATCTACTACAGCGTAGTTCTGATCCTCCCTTAAGCTATCTTGATTAGTTTGCAAATATAACCAAAATTCCTTAATACTCGTCTGTGCTTTGAGAATAGTTGTTGGCTCAATCAAAGAGTTGATTGATGATTCACAAAGGTTAAATATCTTTTGCGAGTTTAGGTTTTGAGGTAAAAGTTGTTTGAGTAGATAAGGAATTAAACTATTTAGCTGTAAGGTTCCTAAGAGGGATTGCTGTTGATCAACAACTGCGACTATTTGAGATTGAGAATTGCTAAATATAGTCAGCAACTGTTCCAAACTTGCTGAGTGATCGCATTTAGGAACTTGCTTGATGAATTGCTTGAGAGTGAGATTAGGGCTAAACATAAAAAATTCACTTAAAGAAGAGACATAATCTAGCTAGGAGTAGAGAATTCCCTTCGGTTCAGAGAGTATTGAAACCTTTAAAAAAGTTAATTATTCCGCCTCAACGCTACAGAGGCTAGTTTAAAGACAAGAATGAGTATATTTACTTTGAGTAAGAAGTATAGATATGGATCATACCCGTCTAAATTATTGCTTTAAAGAGAGGTCAAAGGGAACAAAGCTTACAATAAATTAAAATTCTTGCGATCTATCAATAAAAGTTAGTTTTTTATTAACAAAATAAGTGTTAACTTCTTATTAATGTTAATTTTTTATTAAGGAATTGCTGTTTCAAGCTTAGCTATGAGATATGGCGGATCTAGAAATACCTATAAACTCTAATACCGATAATCCTATATTGTCAAAACTATCAATTTGCGCTTTAACCAAAAAGAAAGAATTAGTCTGCTCCCTAGAAAAATACTTACAGGATGAGTATTATAACTTAAATATTTTAGGTTCATCTCAAGACTTTTTCAAGTTTGTGGAGCCAAATCAAGAGCAAATTGATTGTTTGGTTTTGCATCAAGCACCACCCTTATTTTTACTAGAGGTAACGAGGAGATTATGCGAACTAGGAATTTTTTTACCCGCAGTAATTATCAAGCCCAATGATTTATCAGAACAACACCAAAGCCACAACCTATCTCAAAAAGCTGCCGATAGCTATCCTTGCTACATAATCGATTATTATCATAGAGCCGAGGTTCAGCTACCTTTCAAGAAAGGGGATAAGATTGTTACGACTATTGAGCAGGCACTAACTAGATTTATCAAACTTACCCCGAACAAAGCTTTACCTACTCAGTCTATTCCCTGGAAAAATATTCCCAGTAAAACCAGCCGCAAATCCCTTAAAGTCCAGCAGCAACGTTTAGCCGAAAAGTTAAAGGAAAGGTTAGGCTACTTAGGGGTATATTACAAAAGGAATCCTCAAGATTTCTTTTGTAATATACTTCCTAATCAGCAAGATGATTTATTGAAGAGCTTTTATTCTGAATACCGTCAAATTATTCTTAGCTATTTTAGCTCTGATGCTCAGCTAAACAAACTAATTGATAAATTTGTTAATAAAGTTTTCTTTGCTGACCTTTCTGTAGCCAAGATTGTCGAAATCCACATGGAAATAATGGATGAATTCTCACAACAGCTTAAGCTAGAAGGTCGTAGTGAGGATATTTTACTTGACTATCGCCTCACTTTGATTGATATTATTGCTCATCTTGGTGAAATGTATCGTCGTTCTATTCCGAGAGAAAATACTAGCTTGGAGCCTTTATCTTCAACAGATTAATGGATAGATAAAGATGGGGCATCATTTAATTATTTGATCATTCAAATAGTAGAAATTTACAGTGCCTCTGCAAAGTTATTTACTTAAACAATGTTCTCTTAATCTTCACCAATGTCCTTTATGCAATTCCCTTAGCTGGATCTGATATTATGAGTGCGTCCCAAAAAACCTATGTTCTTAAACTCTATGTAGCTGGAAACACACCTAACTCAGTTAGGGCCTTAAAAACTCTCAAAAATATTCTTGAACAAGATTTTAAAGGAGTCTATGCTCTCAAAGTAATTGATGTCCTTAAAAATCCTCAACTTGCTGAAGAAGATAAAATACTTGCCACCCCTACTTTATCTAAAGTCTTGCCCCCACCTTTAAGAAAAATCATTGGTGATCTTTCTGACCGTGAAAAGGTTTTAATTGGTCTGGATCTTCTTTATGAAGAAATAAAAGAAAGAGATTTTTAAAGTCAAGCGATTCAAGCCATTTATTTTCTTAATAAAATCAAGTTATTAAACATCAATTCATTAAATTACGAATCATAGTTTAAGATTGTTATTTACAAAATGAGTAATTCTAGTCAAGAGCAACCAAAAAAAGATTTAGCCTCTTTGGGTGTCCAAAAAATTCGGACAATGATTGAAGGCTTTGATGAAGTTAGTCATGGTGGCTTACCATTAGGTAGAACTACTTTGGTTAGTGGAACTTCGGGAACAGGAAAAACCCTTTTAGCTGCTCAATTTATTTATATTGGTATTAAGTATTTTGACGAGCCAGGAATCTTCGTCACCTTTGAAGAATCTCCTAGAGATATTATTAAAAATGCCTATAGTTTTGGTTGGGATTTGCAAAAACTTGTTGATGCAGGCAAATTATTTATTCTTGATGCTTCTCCTGATCCAGATGGGCAAGAAGTAGTTGGCAACTTCGATCTTTCTGCTTTAATAGAACGTATTCAATATGCAATTCGTAAGTATAAAGCTAAGCGAATTTCAATTGATTCAGTAACAGCAGTTTTTCAGCAATATGATGGTGCTTCTGTAGTCAGAAGAGAAATATTTCGCTTAGTAGCTAGACTTAAACAAATAGATATAACAAGTATTATGACTACTGAACGAGTAGATGAATATGGAGGAGTTGCTCGTTACGGAGTAGAAGAATTTGTTTCTGATAATGTTGTCATTATGCGTAACGTTTTAGAAGGAGAACGCCGTCGCAGAACTGTAGAAATCTTAAAGTTAAGGGGAACTACTCATATGAAAGGAGAGTACCCTTTTACTATCACTAATAATGGCATTAATATCTTTCCTTTGGGTGCTATGCGCCTTACCCAAAGATCCTCTAATGTACGTCGCTCTTCCGGTATTAAAATCTTAGACGAAATGTGTGGCGGCGGCTTTTTCAAAGATTCAATTATTTTAGCTACTGGGGCAACAGGTACAGGCAAAACTCTATTAGTCAGTAAGTTTTTGCAAGAAGGTAGAGCCAAAGAAGAAAGGTGTATTTTATTTGCCTATGAAGAATCGCGGGCGCAACTTTCTCGCAATGCTTCTTCTTGGGGTGTAGATTTTGAGGAAATGGAAAATAAGGGTTTATTAAAACTCCTTTGTTGCTATCCAGAATCTGCTGGCTTAGAAGATCATTTGCAAACTATTAAGTCAGAAATTGCTAATTTTAAACCTTCTCGCATTGCTATTGATTCTCTTTCTGCTCTAGCACGAGGAGTTAGTAATAATGCTTTTCGACAGTTTGTAATTGGAGTGACTGGCTATGCTAAACAAGAAGAAATAACCGGATTTTTTACTAATACCACAGACCGTTTTATGGGGTCAAATTCTATCACTGAGTCCCATATTTCTACAATTACAGATACGATTATTATGTTGCAATATGTAGAAATCAGAGGGGAAATGTCTAGGGCAATAAACGTATTTAAAATGCGTGGTTCCTGGCATGATAAAGGCATTCGAGAATATACAATTGACAAAGATGGACCACAAATCCAGGATTCTTTCCGTAACTACGAACGGATTATTAGCGGTTCTCCTAGTCGTATTACTGTTAACGAAAAGTCGCAATTGTCGAGAATAGTTAGGGGCGTTCAAGGTCAGAATTCAGAAGATTAAAGCTCGAAAAAAAGTAACAACTAATTAGTCCAGAATTAAACTTATTACTTAATTACCTATTACTTAACATTTACTCTTCTTTTCTCGGAATTTTACGCTTTTTGTGACTCCAGCGCCGTAACATTTGAGCAACAGAACGCGCTTCACGTTCAGCCTTAAATATATCAAGATGACGAGATACTAAAACAAAGTGACCATTACTTTTTGGTTTAATAGTGGGGATTTGAGTATGAGAATATTCACAAATACTAACGCGCTTTCGTTTACTTTGATGGGGACTGAGATAATGATTAGACAAGTCAACGTAATCAGCGATCGCTTTTAAACGCAAAATAGCTTTTTCTAGTTCAGAAGATAATAAATTAACTTGCTGTGCTTGACTTTTCAACTCTTTCAAGCTGAAGTCCAGTCGCTGTTTTGCCGTAGTACCTCTTTGTACTGCAAATTTTTCTATGGGTAAAGACTGAATTACTTGAGAAGAAGACAGCCGAAAGGTCTTTGTTTCCTCCTTATTGAAGTCAAAAAGGTCGGGTTTCTGTGGACAGACTACTTTCATAATTAATGCGGAGGTAGTTACAGATCACATTATAGTACCTGTGTACTAGCTACTTGCCAGAATAATTGTTAAGTTTGATAACAAGGATGATTACTAACCAAATTACTGTTGCCGTAGACTTAACTACTCATTGATTTTTAATTCTACGTTGGGCAAACCAACTTTTTAATTGATTGCGACATTCGGCTTCTCTAACCCCCGCGATCACTGCCAAACGGTGGTTAGAAAAAGGACTGTCAGGAAAGTTAGCGACAGTGCGAATGCTTCCTGTTTTTGGGTCATCTGCCCCGTACACAAGCAAACCTAACCGTCCTTGAATAATTGCCCCTGCACACATAGGGCAAGGTTCTAGGGTCACATATAGGGTACATTGGTTAAGATGCCAGTTACCTAAACGTAAAGCGGCTGAACGTAAAGCCAAAATTTCTGCGTGGGCCGTAGGATCTTGCTCTTGTTCCTTGCGGTTTCCTGCTTCAGCAATAAGCTTTCCTGCCCCATCTGTTACTAATGCGCCCACAGGCACATCCCCCGCTTCACCAGCTTCTCTAGCAAGTTTTAAAGCCCTGGCCATCAAACGTCTATGAATTGAATAGGTGACTTCATCTGGTAGCATTGATTAAATTAATGATCAACAATTGGCAACTAGCCATCAGTCAGTAAAGATTGTAACTTTCCTTGGCTATCTAAAGCATAGAGGTCATCACAACCACCAATATGTTGGTTATTAATAAAAATCTGCGGTACGCTCCTTTTCTGATTAGCACGTTGGGCCATTTCGTTTCTGGCTTCTTCATCGCCGTCAATTTTGTATTCTGTGAAATTAACACCTTTCCACCATAAGAGCATTTTGGCGCGAATACAAAAAGGACAAGTTTGCCAAGTATAGATTTCTACATTGGCTTTAACTTGTTCTGGATGTCTGTTGAGAAGGGAGTTGAGAAATTTGAACACTGAATTTAGCAAAGTAAATATTATTTTGTTCTTAATATAGCTTGAGCATTGCTCTGGGAAAATTTTGATTGTCTTGATCACACAACAGGAAGAACAAAGACTGCTAAAATCGATAAAGCTTCACAGTTTTTAACAAAATACATGAGCGACATCAAACAGGCACAAGCCGCTTATCAAGATTTTACTAGGTTGTTTGAAAGTATAATTCTTAGTACTGTAGATGAAAAAGGTCAACCGAATGCTAGTTATGCACCTTTTGTTGAAGATGATTCTAAAAGCTTTTACATTTTCGTAAGCGATCTTTCTACCCATACTCGCAATTTATCTAGTGTTGGTAAAGGAAGTATTATGTTTATTGAAGATGAGTCTAAAAGCCAACAAATTTTTGCCCGTCGCCGCTTGACTTTTGACTGTATTGCTAAATTAATAACGAGAGAAACTGAAGAATGGAATCAATTAGCTGATCTTTTTGAGAAACGCTTTGGAGAATTAATTGGTGTTTTCCGTAATCTAGCTGATTTTCGTATTTTCAAACTAACTCCAACAGAAGGAAGATTTGTAGTTGGTTTTGGTGCGGCTTATAAAATTAGTGGAGATGATCTTAATAATCTAACTCAGATTAAAGGTGGTGGTCATGGAAATAAGTAACAACTCGCGAATAACATCAGCAAACTGGAGAATTTGAGGCTGTATAAGCCAAAAGCTTATAGGTAAAATGCTTTCATCTTAAACGCCCTGATCTTATAATACTAACAATTAACCACAAACCCAAAATACTAGCTACAGCAAATAGAACGCTAGTAATTAATGATAGCTGAGGAGTTTGAGAGCCTGTAGAAATAATGGCTGCTCCCATAATTAAAGAACCGACCAAAATACTAAAAGAAAGTCGGTTAGCTGAATCATCCAGACTACGCCTCAAGGAACTTAAATCTTGTACATTTATATTCCACTTGAGACTTTCTGAAGTGATTCTATCTAAAAGTAACTCTATTAAACGAGGCGATCGTAAAGAAAGACTTTTAATATCTAGAGTAGTTCTTAAAAAAGTTTCTAAAGGGGTATCACCTAAAAGTTGACGGCGAAATAAGTCTGTTATTAAAGGCTTAACTTCTTCTAAAAGATTCACCTTGGGGTTAAATGCCCTCGCTACGCCTTCTAAATTAGCCAAGGTCTTAGCGTACAAGCCCATATTACTAGGCAAGCGCACTTTATTATTACGCGAAACTTGGAGAATTTCGTAAAATACTTCGCTAAAGTTGATTTGAGATAGACTAAGATTATAGTACTTACGTAGCATTCGATCATAATCATTTTCTAACCGATCCAAACTAACAGGTTGACCAGACTCAGCTAATTCTAGAGTTAACTGAGAGCAACGCTGAGCATCAATATCAACAATAGCTAGCAGCATTTCTGTAAGAATTTGTTGAGTGCGAGGGTCTAAACGCCCTACCATACCGCAATCTAAAAGAGCAAGCTTTCCATTGCGAAGATAAAACAGGTTACCAGGATGGGGGTCAGCATGAAAAAAACCATCAATATAAATTTGCTGAAAGAAAGCCCGAAACAATAAACTGGTGACTTTATCTCTTTCCTTATCCTGATTAGAGTCAGCTTGAGATAAATCAGATTGAAGCAAAGGAAGGCCTTCCAGCCATTCTAGAACTAATAACTTAGGGGTCGTTAATTCCCAGTAAACTCGTGGTACTAATATTTGCTCCGACTCAAACCATTTACTCTTAGAAAGATTAAGACTTAGTTGATCAGTATATTTGCCTTCAGTAGTAAAATCCAGTTCTGCTTTTAAAGCAGTAGTAAATTCCTCTGCTAAAGCTACCATATCGTAATCTTTACCAAACTCTGTTAGAGCAACCAACTCTGCCAAACTTTTAATTAAGGATATATCCCTATCTACAACCTCTCCAATACCAGGACGTTGTACCTTCAGAGCAACTTCTTGCCCATTAGTTAAAGTAGCACGATGAACTTGTCCAATAGAGCCTGCTGCTACAGCTTCAGTCTCAACACTGGTAAAAGTCTCTTCCCAAGACTGAGGTAATTGCTGACGGATTAAAGTTTCTACTTCTAACCAAGCTACTGGCGGTACATTTGCTTGCAAATCCGTAAGAGCATCAACATACTTTCCTGGTAGAAGATCCGGACGAGTGGAAAGAAGTTGTCCGAGCTTGACATAAACAGGGCCTAATTCGATTAGAATGTTGCGGAGAACAGTGGGAGAGGGAAGACGAGGTTCGTCGGTTTTGCTTCCGGTTAAAAGTCCTCGCATATAGTCCCAGCCATTGCTGAAAACGACTTCAAGGATTTCGCGCTGTCGAGAAGTATTTTGAGTTAAGGAAAACATTTACATCCCTATATTAGTTCCAGGCATTCTCTCAGGGAATATACCTGATTGTTATTTTAGCCGTTTTAACTAATTCTAGAATTGTGTTCACTACCGCATTAGTTGGATAGTAATTAACTGCAATAAGCAAAAGGACTTCTTTTATATAAAAGAAGTCCTTTTGCTTTCAAAAAAAGAGCCTGGCGAAGAGCTATTGTCCCAGGAGGCAACCCTCAAAGTATCGTCGCCGCAACAGAGTTTCACAGTCGAGTTCGGGATGGAATCGAAGTGGAGCCACTGCACTAAATACACCAAGCAAGAAATGGAAATGCTGTGTAGAGAAGCAAAACCCTCAAGACTGCAAAGAAACAAGTAGAAGAAGGTCAAGCCCTCGGTCTGTTAGAACGCCTTGGCTGCATGCATTACTGCACTTCCACCTAGCGCCTATTAACGGGTGTTCTGCCCGTGACCTTACTGGATTAACTCCATGAGAGTACTCATCTTGAGGTGGGCTTCCCACTTAGATGCTTTCAGCGGTTATCCGCTCCGCACATGGCTACCCAGCGTTTACCGTTGGCACGATAACTGGTACACCAGCGGTGCGTCCTTCCCGGTCCTCTCGTACTAAGGAAGGCTCCTCTCAATACTCTTGCGCCTGCACCGGATATGGACCGAACTGTCTCACGACGTTCTGAACCCAGCTCACGTACCGCTTTAATGGGCGAACAGCCCAACCCTTGGGACGTACTTCCGCCCCAGGTTGCGATGAGCCGACATCGAGGTGCCAAACCTCCCCGTCGATGTGGACTCTTGGGGGAGATCAGCCTGTTATCCCTAGAGTAACTTTTATCCGTTGAGCGACGGCCCTTCCACTCAGTGCCGTCGGATCACTAAGACCTAGTTTCCTACCTGCTCGACTTGTAGGTCTCGCAGTCAAGCTCCCTTGTGCCTTTACACTCTCCGGCTGATTTCCAACCAGCCTGAGGGAACCTTTGTGCGCCTCCGTTACCTTTTTGGAGGCGACCGCCCCAGTCAAACTGCCCACCTGAAAATGTCCTACACCCGGATAACGGGTGCTAGTTAGAATTCTAGCCTCGCTAGAGTGGTATCTCACCGTTGGCTCCATATTCCCCACAAGGAATACTTCAAACGCCTCCCACCTATCCTGCGCAAGCGAAGCCCGAATTCAATTCCAGGCTACAGTAAAGCTTCATAGGGTCTTTCTGTCCAGGTGCAGGTAGTCCGTATCTTCACAGACACTCCTATTTCGCCGAGCCTCTCTCCGAGACAGCGCCCAGATCGTTACGCCTTTCGTGCGGGTCGGAACTTACCCGACAAGGAATTTCGCTACCTTAGGACCGTTATAGTTACGGCCG
This sequence comes from uncultured cyanobacterium, assembly GCA_963793425.1. Taxonomy (GTDB): domain Bacteria; phylum Cyanobacteriota; class Cyanobacteriia; order Cyanobacteriales; family CAWCAG01; genus CAWCAG01. Next base: position 767,674 of record CAWCAG010000009.1, read on the forward strand.
CCGTTCACCGGGGCTTCAGTCGTCAGCTTCAACCTTGCGGTCTGACCAACTTCCTTAACCTTCCGGCACTGGGCAGGCGTCAGCCCCTATACATCCTCTTACGAGTTAGCAGAGACCTATGTTTTTGGTAAACAGTCGCCTGGGCCTCTTTATTGCAACCACCTTTCGGTGGCACCCCTTCTCCCGAAGTTACGGGGCCATTTTGCCGAGTTCCTTAGAGAGAGTTATCTCGCGCCCCTTAGTATTCTCAACTCGCCCACCTGTGTCGGTTTAGGGTACGGGTGCAAAGTTTTCAACGTTGCTTGAGCTTTTCTTGGCACTACCTTTCACTACACGGAGTTCGTAAACTCCTCCCAATCCATTCAGGGCGTAGCTATTTCTCATGCGTCCCTCAAACAACTCCCACTTCACAGCCAGGGAATATTAACCCTGTGTCCATCGACTACGCCTTTCGGCCTCGCCTTAGGTCCCGGCTCACTCTCCGCGGACGAACCTTCCGGAGAAAACCTTGGGCTTTCGGGGTATTGGATTCTCACCAATATTTTCGCTACTTAAGCCGACATTCTCACTTCTGTATTGTCCACACCTGCTCGCCGCTAGTGCTTCTACCTTTACAGAACGCTCCTCTACCAATATCAAGAAAAATCTTAATATTCCACAGCTTCGGTAAGTCGCTTAGCCCCGTTCATTTTCGGCGCAGGAGCGCTTGACCAGTGAGCTATTACGCACTCTTTCAAGGATTGCTGCTTCTGGGCAAACCTCCTGGTTGTCTAAGCACTCCCACCTCCTTAATCACTTAGCGACTATTTAGGGACCTTAGCTGGTGGTCTGGGCTGTTTCCCTTTCGACGATGAAGCTTATCCCCCACCGTCTCACTGGTTGATGCTTTAATGGTATTCTTAGTTTGCATCGCTTTGGTACCGCTCTCGCAGCCCGTAGCGAAGCAGTGCTTTACCCCCACTAAAGTCTCGTCAACCGCTGCGCCTAAACGCATTTCGAGGAGAACCAGCTAGCTCCGGGCTCGATTGGCATTTCACCCCTAACCACACCTCATCCGCCGACTTTTCAACGTCGGTCGGTTCGGACTTCCACTTGGTTTTACCCAAGCTTCATCCTGGACATGGTTAGATCGCCCGGGTTCGGGTCAACAAACTGTGACTTAAAACGCCCTATTCGGACTCGCTTTCGCTTTGGCTTCGGGTTTAACCCCCTTAACCTGCCACAGCATGTTACTCGCCGGCTCATTCTTCAACAGGCACGCGGTCAGACGTTTAATCGTCCTCCCACTGCTTGTAAGCTAATGGTTTCACGTTCTATTTCACTCCCCTTACCGGGGTTCTTTTCACTTTTCCCTCACGGTACTATTTCGCTATCGGTCACGTAGTAGTATTTAGCCTTACCTCGTGGTCGAGGCGGATTCACACGGGATTTCTCGTGTCCCATGCTACTCGGGATTCAGCTAAAGCTGTTCAAGTTTTTGACTACAGGACTTTCACCTTCTCTGGTGCAATATTCAGTTGCTTTGTCTAACTTTCCTAGTCTTTTGTTGCTGTCCCACTACCCCATCTACCTTAGTAAATGGTTTAGGCTCTTCCCGCTTCGCTCGCCGCTACTAGGGGAATCACTTTTGTTTTCTTTTCCTCTGGTTACTAAGATGTTTCAGTTCGCCAGGTTCGCTCGTGCTAACCTATGTATTCAGTTAGCCGTCATTTGGGTTGCCCCATTCGGATACCTCCGGATCAGTGCTTGCTTCCAGCTCCCCGGAGCGTTTCGTCGGTCGCTACGTCCTTCTTCGCCTCTACGTGCCAAGGGATTCACCATTAGCTCTTTGTAGCTTGACCTTGTAGCTTGAAATTTGAAGATACGTTATGTAAATACTTTCTGTTTTTAGCAAACAGGGTATTTACTTACTACCTCTATTCTTTCTGCTTTCTACCTGTTTCTTATGCAGTTTTCAAGGTTCTAACTGGATAGATTTATCCAGCAGGCTCTCTATGCTCAGATACTGAGTATTAGACAAGTTGCTGAATTAAGCTTAATCCTTCTTTATTGGTGGAGGTAAGCGGACTTGAACCGCTGACATCCTGCTTGCAAAGCAGGCGCTCTACCAACTGAGCTATACCCCCAATTCAAATTGGTGGTGGGCCATCCTGGACTTGAACCAGGGACCTCACCCTTATCAGGGGTGCGCTCTAACCACCTGAGCTAATAGCCCTTTGTTTAGTTCACCTGAACTCTAGTTTGAAAGCTTTACTACGCCCATTTCCTCCGAACGACCTTGGGATTGTTTTCAATCTCTTAATAACAATTGGGTTAAGAGCTGAAAACTGGTCTCCCTATAAGGAGGTGATCCAGCCACACCTTCCGGTACGGCTACCTTGTTACGACTTCACCCCAGTCACTAGTCCCACCTTAGGCATCCTCCTCCATTGCTGGTTGGAGTAACGACTTCGGATGTTACCAGCTTCCATGGTGTGACGGGCGGTGTGTACAAGGCCCGGGAACGGATTCACCGCAGTATGCTGACCTGCGATTACTAGCGATTCCTCCTTCATGCAGGCGAGTTGCAGCCTGCAATCTGAACTGAGACCGAGTTTGATGAGATTCGCTCACTCTTGCGAGTTGGCTGCCCATTGTCTCGACCATTGTAGTACGTGTGTAGCCCAGGACGTAAGGGGCATGCTGACTTGACGTCATCCCCACCTTCCTCCGGTTTGTCACCGGCAGTCTCTCTAGAGTGCCCAACTTAATGATGGCAACTAAAAACGAGGGTTGCGCTCGTTGCGGGACTTAACCCAACATCTCACGACACGAGCTGACGACAGCCATGCACCACCTGTGTTCCGGTTCCCGAAGGCACTCTCTACTTTCGTAAAGATTCCGGACATGTCAAGTCCTGGTAAGGTTCTTCGCGTTGCATCGAATTAAACCACATACTCCACCGCTTGTGCGGGCCCCCGTCAATTCCTTTGAGTTTCACACTTGCGTGCGTACTCCCCAGGCGGGAAACTTAACGCGTTAGCTTCGGCACAGCTCGGGTCGATACAAGCTACGCCTAGTTTCCATCGTTTACAGCTAAGACTACTGGGGTATCTAATCCCATTCGCTACCCTAGCTTTCGTCCCTCAGTGTCAGTTATGGCCCAGTAGAGCGCTTTCGCCACTGGTGTTCTTCCCAATCTCTACGCATTTCACCGCTACACTGGGAATTCCCTCTACCCCTACCATACTCTAGCTCTACAGTTTCCACTGCCTTCCCGGAGTTAAGCTCCGACCTTTGACAGCAGACTTGATGTGCCACCTGCGGACCCTTTACGCCCAATAATTCCGGATAACGCTTGCATCCCCCGTATTACCGCGGCTGCTGGCACGGAGTTAGCCGATGCTTATTCGATCGGTACCGTCACTTCTTCTTCCCAATCAAAAGAGGTTTACAACCCAAAAGCCTTCTTCCCTCACGCGGTATTGCTCCGTCAGGCTTGCGCCCATTGCGGAAAATTCCCCACTGCTGCCTCCCGTAGGAGTCTGGGCCGTGTCTCAGTCCCAGTGTGGCTGGTCGTCCTCTCAGACCAGCTACTGATCGTTGCCTTGGTAAGCTCTTACCTTACCAACTAGCTAATCAGACGCGAGCCCCTCTCCAGGCGATAAATCTTTTACCTCTCGGCATATCGGGTATTAGCAGCAGTTTCCCACTGTTGTCCCCATCCTGAAGGCAGGTTCTCACGCTTTACTCACCCGTCCGCCACTATCTCCGAAGAGACCGTTCGACTTGCATGTGTTAAGCATACCGCCAGCGTTCATCCTGAGCCAGGATCAAACTCTCCATTTTGTGGTTTGAGTTCTTTAGCTCTTTTTCGCAACTGCAAACTAAATAGCTTGAGTTACTGTTTTATTATTTCTTTGACGAAGGTTGTTCGCAATCTATTTAAGCTCTCTTCAAAGCTTAATAGTTACTTGGTTTCGTATTACTTTCAAACTATTGTTTTTTCCAGGTGCTGGCGCTGAAAGAAGCGTGCCTCTCTCAACCGCGCATTTACCAATATACTCACCCTTTTATTGTTTGTCAATACTTCTGAAGAAAATAATTCGGACGACAGGGACAATATATCCTAAAACCCTATACACAACAATACTTTTGAGAGTTTTAAGAAATTGAAAATTAATTACTGGTAACGATTAATCTCTTCTTGCAACCAAGCATCTACAGGAGTTCCATCTTTACGACATAGTTCTATTTCAATTATTGTGTCTAGGTCTGAACCTTCTGGAGCAGGTATTTGATGAAAAGAAATATCATACTCCAGGGGATTTTCTTTACGCTCTCGTAGCCAATCTTGCACTTTTGTCATAGCAAAGAAGGATTGCCCTTGCTCAAACATCCGAGAGAGTTGCATTCTTAGAGTGTAGGGATTGATACGGGCCATAGCTAAAATTCCCCATGTAATAAGTTGCAAATCTAAGTTTATAGTAATCTTGGGAGATATTAAAAGGTAAATACCAACGCCTGAATACCTAGTAGTGGAGAATGCCAAACTAACTAATGGTGCGAACTGGAATTTCTACTATGAACTCCGCACCTTTGCCTGGTTCGGAGATGCAGGTAATGTTACCTTGATGACGTTCTACAACAATTTGATAGCTAATCGATAAACCCAAACCTGTTCCTTTGCCGATTGGTTTGGTTGTAAAGAAAGGATCGAATAATTTAGAAGCTACTTCGGCAGTCATACCAGGGCCATTATCCTTGATACTAATAGCGACCCAACCATTATTAAGTAAGGTGCGGATATGGATATTAGGAACTTGGTGGTTTTCTTGATCTAGAGCATCAATAGCATTAGATAAGAGATTCATGAAAACTTGGTTTATTTGTCCTGCATGGCAGGTGATAGGTGGCAAATCACCGTATTCTTTGGTAACTGTAATCTCACTTCGGTTATTCCTTCCAGATGAAAAGCGCAAACGATTTTGTAGGATCAGCAAAGTATTGTCTAAACCTTCGTGTAAATCTACTTCTTTTGCTCCTGATTCATCTAGGCGAGAGAAGTTACGTAGAGAAAGGACAATCTGGCGAATGCGCTCTGCACCCATTTTCATTGAGCCTAATAATTTAGGTAGATCGGATTTAATGAAGTCCCAATCTATTTCTTTCTGTGCTTGGCAAACTGCTGTTACAGGCTTAGGATAATGAGTTTCCCAAAGATTAAGAAGTTCTAGTAAGTCGTGGGTGTATTCTTTAGCATGGGCAACATTACCATAGATGAAATTAACCGGGTTATTTATCTCATGGGCAACCCCCCCTACCATCTGCCCTAAGCTAGACATCTTTTCACTTTGAATTAGTTGAGTTTGGGTGCGCCTCAGTTCATGCAAAGTTTGTTCGATTTTCTCAGCTTGAGCCTGGGCTTTAGTGGTTGCTTCTTTACTTTGATTGTAAAGTTCTGCTTGTTCAATTGCGATGGCCACAGGGGTAGCTAAAGCTTTGAGAAGTTTGACTTGACTTTTAGCCCAAGGACGAGGGCTACTACAGCGAATACAGGCAATCACTCCTGGTTGACCTTGCTGAGTTCGAGTAGGCACTGCTAGCAGAGATTTATAATTGAGAGATTGAAAGAAACGTTGTATGGGTTGACTTTTAACTCTAGTAATGTCATCAATTTGAATTAATTCTCTTTGGAAAATTTCTTCAGTCCACTCGCCAATTTCCAAGGCAGGATAAATACCAAGTTGGTTAGGAACCCCTTCAGCTTTAGATTGGGTAACAACCTGCCAAAAAGGTTGGTTGAAATCTTTTCTATACCAAAGAAATATACACAGGTCTATAGCAAACAATTCTCGGATTCGGTTGACTGTAGTCTGTAAAATCGTATTCAGGTTGAGGGATGTACGAATTTGAGTAACTACAGAATTAAAAAGTTTTTCTCGTTGAGCAATTTCTCGATAACGAGCTTCTGAAAGTCCGATTTGTCGTTGAGCTTGTTTTTTGGCAGTAGAGTCTACAGCTAGCCCAATAATACCTGTAACTTGCTCATTGCGGTCTTTAATCTTAGCTTTGATAATTTCTAACTCGTGGTATTTACCATCAACAAAAGGAAGAGTTTCCTCAGAAAAGTGGGGGTTTTCTTGAGCTAAACAAGCTGCATCTGAAGCTACACAGTTGGCTGATTCTGATTCCCCCAGAATTTTTTTATAATGGCTAGCTTGCAGAAATTTTGATTCAGGAACCCCCACATTTTCACAAAAAGTCTTATTAACAAATTGCATCTTTCCTTGGGTATCTGTCATCCAAATCCAAATAGGGGCATTATTTAACAAAGCTTTTAGGGTTTGTTTTTGCTCTTCTAAAAGATTCTCTGCCCGCTTACGTTCGGTTATATCAACACCAATACTCCAAGATTCCCAACCAGGAATAGGAAATTGATCAGAAATATTTGACCAAGCAACAGTTCTCACAGAGTTATCTTTAGCAGTCATTTCCCATTCCCAACTGCGATAATTTTTCTCCTTCTTTTGCCATTGACTCATCATAAAATTGTGATAACTAGATTCTGGATAAAGTTTGGTCAAAGCATCAGGTTGATTGACAATTTCTTGAGCAGAAAAACCTGTGACTCTTTCACATTCTTTGTTCCAGACAATGAAGTTACCCTCTTCATCTATAGCATCCATCATCACAGGCATATTTTCAATAACCGAACGCAGTTTCTGTTCTTGCTGTTTTAAGGCAATTTCTCCTTTTTGTCGTTCTGTGACATCAAGAATTAAGGAAAGAACAGATTCAAGCTGACCTGAATTATCGAGAGAAACTGAGTTATACCACTCGCAATAAACAACAGAACCTTCTTTGTTATAGTTACGGTTGAGAATAGTGTTATGAGGTTGGCTGCCGTCAATTAGACTAGCTATTACTTGTTCAACCTGTTTTAGATCCTGTGGAAAAATAAATTTCCATTGGTCAGGATTTTTACCTATGACTTCTTGAGGTTGCCAACCGAAAATTTCTACAGCTTTTTTTGACCAACGCTTGACGCAAAAATGATTATCCCATTCAATAACGGCTACAGGAGAGTTTTCGACGTGAAAGTTTAATTGTTGGAGAGCTTGTTTAAGTTGTTCTGCTGTTTGCTTACGTTCACTAACTTCTTTTTCTAAAAGTTGGTTAGCTTGTTTCATTTGCTCTGGACTTGGTAAAGCTAGAGCTTTAGGGAATAAAATGACCAACAACACTGCCGTTACTACAGAAATGCTAGCTGTAATTGCCTCAACAAATCCTGATAGCCAGTAGTTAGGATGCCAAAGAGTCCAAACACTTAAAATATGGCCAGTACCACAAGCAATAATAAAAGCTGCGAATAATTGAAAAATCCAGTGAAAAGGAATATCAGGGCGTTTGCGGAGAAAATAAATAATTGTTATGGGAATAGAATAATAGGATAGAGCAATTAGAGCATCGCTTATCCAATGAAGCTTCATTAGACCTGGCTGCCAGAGATAGCAGTTACCGTGAGGCATATAAGAAGCAATTGCTAACAGATTAGCGGTTAAATCAAACATAAAGGAGCAACAACAGTTTTTTTACCTTGATTTATCATTCACCCTTGGCTCTTAGGCACATATCGAAAGTGAAGTAACAAATGCCCCCAAAAAAAACAGAAAAAGAGTCAGTCAGCCTGAACTACCTCTTAAGTTATACTTGATACTCCCCCTTCTTGGCCGCTTTATGAATGACTAAATTTGAAATAGTTATCTACAATTTTGCTGAAATAATTTTTATTTAAACGAAAGAATGTCCCCTGAAATTCAGACTAGCTTGCAAACAGCCGTTGAGAGTCGGCGCAACTTTGCAATTATTTCTCATCCTGATGCTGGTAAAACAACCCTAACAGAAAAACTTTTGCTCTATGGAGGAGCAATTCATCAAGCTGGTGCTGTGAAAGCCCGTAGGACTCAGCGTAAAGCTACTTCTGATTGGATGGAGATGGAGCAACAAAGAGGTATTTCTATTACCTCTACGGTGTTACAGTTTGATTACCAGGATTATCAGATTAACTTACTCGATACACCAGGACACCAAGATTTTAGTGAAGATACTTATCGTACTTTAGCAGCAGCAGATAATGCTGTGATGTTGATTGATGCAGCGAAAGGTTTGGAACCTCAAACAAGAAAATTGTTTGAAGTTTGTCAAATGCGATCCCTGCCTATTTTTACTTTTGTGAATAAGTTAGATCGTCCAGGAAGAGAGCCTTTAGAATTACTTGATGAAATTGAGCAGGAGTTGGGTTTACAAACCTATGCCGTAAATTGGCCCATTGGTATGGGAGATCGTTTTAAAGGGGTTTTTGATCGTCGTCAGCAAAAAGTTCACTTGTTTGAACGTCAGGCCCATGGTAGCAAGGAAGCAAAGGATACAATCCTTGATTGGGGAGATCCTCAGATTGAGGAAGTATTAGAACCAGAACTCTATAATCAACTTAAAGAAGATTTAGAAATATTAGAAGAAATTGGTCTGCCTCTGGATTTAGAAGCAATTCACACAGGTAAAATGGCTCCTGTTTTCTTTGGCAGTGCTATGACTAATTTTGGGGTGCAGTTGTTCTTAGATGCTTTCTTAGATTATTCCCTACAACCCGAATCCCGTAACTCTTCTATAGGAGAAATTCCTCCTACCTATCCCGAATTTAGCGGTTTTATTTTCAAACTACAGGCGAATATGGATTCTAAACATAGGGATAGGGTGGCTTTTGTACGAGTTTGTACGGGCAAGTTTGAGAAGGATATGAGCGTCAAGCACGCCCGTACCGGGAAAAGCATTCGCCTATCCCGCCCCCAAAAACTTTTTGCTCAAGGTCGGGAATCCTTAGAAGAAGCCTATCCTGGGGACGTGATTGGTTTGAATAATCCTGGGGTTTTTGCTATCGGCGATACCATTTACCAAGGACAAAAGATTGAGTATGAAGGGATTCCTTGTTTTTCTCCGGAAATATTTGCTTATGTAAAAAATCCTAACCCTTCTAAGTTTAAGCAATTCCATAAAGGGATTACAGAATTAAGGGAAGAAGGTGCGGTACAAATTATGTATTCTGCTGATGAGTTTAAACGTGATCCTATCCTCGCCGCTGTGGGGCAATTGCAATTTGAAGTTGTTCAGTTTCGCCTTAAAAATGAATATGGGGTAGAAACAAAGTTAGAAGTTTTACCCTACAGTGTTGCACGTTGGGTAGCTGGGGGCTGGGCAGCTTTAGAAAAGGCAGGACGCTTGTTTAATACAGAGGTTGTGAAGGATAATTGGGGTAGACCTGTGCTATTATTTCGCAATCAGTGGAATGTAGACCAGATTAAGAGTGATTTTTCGGAGTTAGAGTTAACAAGTATTGCTCCGGTAGGGGCAGGCTTACAACCAGAAAAATAAATCCATGATTCCCGTGGTATATAAAAAGACTATAAGTTGCTACCAATACAACTTTTCTGACAATAATTTCTCCGCCGCCTCTCCCTGGAGAGGTTTAGAAAACAAATATCCTTGCCCATATTCACACTGTAACCAAAGTAATTGAGAAATTTGTTCTGCTTCTTCAATGCCTTCAGCAATCACATCCATTTCTAAACCATGGGCTAAGGTAATAATAGTGCGAATAATCTCCAAACTTTCTTCGTCAGAATCCATGCGATTAATGAAAGAACGATCAATTTTTAGGGTATCAATGGGCATTTGATGTAATCTTTCCAAACAGGAGTAACCTGTACCAAAATCATCAATGGAGAGTTTGATGCCCATTGACTTGAGCTGTTGCAGCATTCCTGTTTCTACATCATTGTGTTTCATCATTACCCTTTCAGTGATTTCTAGCTTCAAGCTGCCTTTTCTAAGTTTAGTTTGAGCCAAGATACTCTCTAAACGGAATTGCATACCAATTTGATAGAGCATTTGCCCTGACATATTGACGCTTATGGCAAAGGAGTCTGTTACTTTACCTTCCCTTTGCCAAGCACTGATTTGCTGGCAAGCTTTTTCCAGAATCCACCAATCAATTGCACTTATTAAATCGCTTTCTTCTGCTAAAGGAATAAATTCGTTAGGAGAAATCCAACCTTCTGTCGGGTGTTTCCAACGTACTAGGGCTTCAAACCCAATAATAGTGCCAGTTTTTAGGGAAACTATCGGTTGGTAAACAATTTTAAGTTGCTCATCTTGAATACCTCTTCGCAAATCTGTTTCTAGCTGTAAACGGGCTACAGCTTGCTGGTGCATTTGAGGTTTGAAGACAGCATAACCGCTTTTAGCTTTGACTTTGGCATAATTCATTGCTGTATCTGCGGCATCTAACCAGTCTTCTGGCTGAGAAAAATCGTTCTTTTCGAGAGAATTCTTGTTGCCAAAAGCAATTCCTACGCTGACAGGAGAATAGATTTCATGGTTACTGAATTTCAGAGGGGAGTTTAATTTTGTGGAGATAAGTTTAGCAAGGGAAATAGCATCTAACTTAAACAATTGTTCTTGCCATAAAATTGCTAAGGCTTTATCCCCTACTCGCGCTATAGGTTCATTTAGGCTTAAGAAAGCTTGAACTTCCTTTGCTATGGTAGGGATCAATTGTTCAGCGACTTGATGTCCCAAACTGTATTTAATTTTGGCGAAGCGATCTAGGTTGATAAAAACCACAGCAAAGGCTTTTTTGTCTTGATTATTTTCTGATTTAAGCAGAGTTTCTAAGTGTTGCAAGAACCAAGTCTTATTTGGTAATCCTGTTAGGGAGTCATGAAGAGCAACTCGTTTAAGTTCATTTTCCAGTTGTTCGCAACTAGTAAGATTGTTTTTGGGTTGTAGCTTTTCTCTAAAGTTTGCAGGCAACTTTTTTAGGGATTGACAAGGATAATTATTAACTACTTGAAGCCTAGTACTAAAATTCTGATTCTGATTCAGTGTTTCTTGTTTCTGGGATTTTTTATTATTAACTCGCCAACGCAGTAATAAATAAACAAATAAACCTGTAGTCACAACGAAAATCCAGCTTCTTACATTTTGTATTTGACTCAAAAGTTCAAGATCATCTATCAATTGTTGTAACAAAAGGTCAAAGAGTAATATCCAGACACTACTAAGCAAGAAATAAAGACTGATGAGATTACGGGGTTGCTGGGCTATCCAACTATTATCGTTGTTCATGTCTTTATGAGTCTGTAGAGTTTGGGAGTGTTTAGGGAAGCAGGTTAAAGAAGTGTTCTTTGATCTTTACTTAACAAACAGCAACATTAAAGCACTGCTTAGAAAAGCTGGATTTTAGGGATTTAACTATTTTCAATAAGTAGCTTTAACTACTACAAGAGTGTTAATAAATAGCCTGCTGAGCATTTTAAGTGTAAATTGTCAGCAGCTACTATCACCTCCTGCTTTTTATATATCTTCAACAGTGAAATGACTGATTACTGATCAAGTAAATAATTTTTCTCTGAAGTGATATTAACGAAAATAATCTGCAAGATAAATTTATTCAAACCCTATAGGGTATAGACAACCAGGCAAATTAGTATAAGTTGTTGAGTATTCAGTGTATATATTGTCACTAGTAGTCAATTTTTAATTGAGGGTAGAGGGAGAAAGGCAATCTTTAAACTGCACAAACTAGTTTTTAACTTATATCTAGAAAAGACTACTATGACAGAGTTCCTTTGTCTGTTACCCAGCTTACAATTGCTTGAGTTAGCCCTTCTAGGGTATATTCCTCGGCTTCTATATCTACCCGATGAAAAATTTCCTGGCAACTTAGAGAGGTTTGAGGACCAATGGAAGCGATAATAATTTGGGAAAGAAAACTATCTAATTCTGCTGGTAATAAATTTGACTTTAAAAGCTGGTGGAAGTTTTTGACGGTTTTAGAACTAGCAAAAGTAACAATATCAATATTCTGCTGTTTGATAGCCTTTAAGGTGAAAGAAGGAATTTGCTTAGGACAAGCAGACTGATAAACCGGAACCTCTGTCACTTTTGCCCCTTCTTCGGTTAAAGCCTTAACCAAAAGTTCTCGCCCTCCTGTTTCTACCCTAGGGAAAAGAACTTTTTTCTCTTTTAAGGGTTCCGGAAACTCTTCTACCAAAGAATCTGCTATATAGGCAGAGGGAATAAAGTCAGCTTTCAAACTGCGTTGCTGAAGATACTGAGAAGTCTTTTTACCCACCACAGCAATTTTAATTTTCATCCTCGCCAAATCTTTAATGCTTTTCCCTAAACTCAAAAGGCGATCGCAAAAATAATTTACTCCGTTAGCAGAAGTCAGAATCAACCAATCAAAATCTTGTAAAACTGCGATCGCCTCATCTAAACCTTGCCAGTTAGAAGGGGGACAAATTTCTAAAGCAGGCATCTCAACAACTTCGGCCCCTTGTTTTTCTAAAAGATTAGTAAATGTACTTGATTGTTGGGCCGCACGAGTGATTAAAATTGTCTTTTGGTTTAAAGGTAGTTGAGTCATTTTTTTAGTTGGAGAAGCAACATCAAGAAATTCAACCATTAATTATCCTGCTTTGTTAGGACAAAAAACCAACTTGACAAAAAAACAAAGACAAACAAACTATCAATTATGACTCGCTTACCCAACCAACGCTGGCAAATTGCCTCCCCTCCTCCAGAACAAGTTTCTCTACTAATTCAAGCAACGGGTTTGCCCAGTCTCCTGGCTAAAGTTGTCATTAACCGCAGCATCAAAACCCCCGAACAAGCAGAAATTTATCTTGATCCAGAATCTCAAACCTTGCCCCCCCCCATTGATGAATTTGCTGATTTGGGCGTTAGCGTTGATTTAATCTCTGAAGCGATCGCCGAAGGGAGAAAAATTGCTATTTGTGGAGATTATGATGCCGACGGCATGACTAGTACCGCTTTGTTATGGCGGGCTTTAGGGCATTTAGGGGCAGAGGTTAGTTATGCTATTCCTAGTCGTATGAAAGATGGTTACGGCATCAATAACCGCATTGTCGAAGAATTTGCTAAAGAAGGAGTCGAGTTAATTTTAACCGTAGACAATGGTATTTCTGCTGTGGAACCCATCGCTAGGGCAGTAGAGTTAGGTTTAAGCGTAATTATTACCGATCACCATGATTTGCCCCCAGAATTGCCAGAAGCAGATGCCATCCTTAATCCTAAATTATTACCAAAATCTTCTCCTTATTATGGCTTAGCAGGAGTAGGAGTTGCTTATATCTTAGCCATAACCACCGCCCAGGAAATGGGGCAACTCAAAGGTTTAACCAACCAACTCTTAGAACTATTCACATTAGGAACTATTGCAGACTTAGCCCCCTTAGTGGGAGTAAACCGCCGTTGGTTAAAGCGAGGTTTGCGTATGTTACCCAAATCTCAATTAGCAGGAGTACAAGCCTTAATTCAAGTTTCAGGAGTAAGTGAAGAACAAAAAGCCCTGCAACCCGATGATATTGGCTTCCGTTTAGGACCGAGAATCAACGCTGTGGGGCGTTTGGCAGACCCACAAATTGTTATTGACCTCCTCACTACTAATGACCAGGGAATAGCCTTAGAAAGGGCTATGCAATGCGAACAAATCAACCGCCAACGGCAAACTCTTTGCGAAGAAATTGAACAACAAGCCATTGCCAGCCTCAAACAAAGAAAAGAAGATTGGTATAAAAAGCGAGTTTTAGTTGTTGTGCAACCAGGTTGGCATCATGGAGTCATTGGTATCGTTGCTTCGCGTTTAGTAGAACGTTATGGGGTTCCTGTCTTTATTGGTACTTACGAAGAAGATGATGATAGCAGAATTAGGGGTTCTGCCAGAGGAATACCTGAATTTAATATTTTTGAAGCCTTACAACATTGCCAACCTCTTTTGGGTAAATTTGGGGGACACAAGGCGGCAGGAGGATTTGGTTTACCTGCTGAGAATTTAAAAGATTTTGAAACTAAGTTAGCAGAATTTGCCCAACAATCTCTAGAACCAGATCACCTCAAACCCTTAGTCAAAATCGATGCTGAGACACATTTACGAGAAATCAACGCCTACTTATATAAACAAATTGATAGTTTGCAACCCTGGGGAATTCAAAACCCAGCCCCCATCTTTTGGACAGCTAATGTAAGGGTTTTAGAACAAGAAAGAGTTGGTAAAGGTAAGGGGCATCTGAAGCTAGTTTTAGGGGAAGATGCCAGTAAATCTGCCCCAACATCAATTAAGGCGATCGCCTGGCGTTGGGGAGAGTATTTTCCTGTACCTTCCCGCGTTGATGTTGCTTATAAGCTGAAGGAAAACCACTGGAATGGCAAAACCAATGTAGAGTTAGAAATTGTCGGCATCAGGCTTCCTAGTTCAACAACCTCTCAAGCCATCACTCAAACTACTGCTACTCAAAAAGCACAATTCAGCTATAAAGGGCGCTTCTATAGCTGTAGCCTTTGGGAATCATTAAACGAACTAAGAATCAAAAATCCCCAAGGAAAAGTCCTAGCAGTTAGCAAAGGGAAAACCATAGCCCTCATCGGCACAACCAGAGATGATGCCCAAGAAGTTGATGTAGGTAAAAATTCCCCTTACTACTCCGTTATCAAAGCTGCCGTAGCTGCTTTAGCAAAACAAAACCCAGTAAGCAATGATCAACAATAGTCAACTGACAACTGTTCGGCTTACCGTTGCCGCTAGGCATCATTGAGTTACATATCTCCACCGCTAAAAGCCAAGACAAAAATAACAGCAGGCCCAGCAATCATAATTAAACTGACAAATAATAAATTAGCGATTACTTCCCAGTTAATACTGGTAACAATATCAACAAATCCTGATAATATGCCCATTTCTTCTCCTTGCGTTTTTATCTAAACTAAATATTAAAGATATAGAAATCCAATTCACATACTACCTGCCTGACCTGACAACTTTTTCATTTATCTTACAAAACTTCATAAAGTTGAGTGAAGAGAACAGGGGCAAAAGAAAAATAACTGAACATAATTCAAAAAATATACGGATTAATCACGAGGAGAAGTTGTAGAAACAATTATCATATATAACAATGTGAGCAAACCTTAACCCCATTGGAGAAACCCTAGTGGAGACTCAATATAACCCGTCGGCAATAGAGAAAAAGTGGCAGCAGAAATGGGCTGAACTTAAATTAGATCAGACATTAGAAGATAGCAACAAGCCTAAATTCTATGCCCTATCCATGTTTCCCTATCCATCGGGTAACCTCCATATGGGTCATGTACGCAACTATACGATTACTGATGTGATTGCCCGTATGAAGCGGATGCAAGGTTATCGTGTACTTCATCCGATGGGTTGGGATGCCTTTGGTTTACCCGCCGAGAATGCTGCCATTAAAAACGGGGTTCACCCAGCGAAGTGGACTTACCAAAATATTGCTCAAATGAAAAAGCAACTTCAATCTTTAGGCTTTTCCTTAGACTGGGAAAGGGAAGTTGCCACTTGTTCCCCGGAGTATTATAGGTGGACTCAGTGGATCTTTTTACAGTTTTTCCAGGCTGACTTAGCCTACCAGAAAGAATCGGCGGTTAACTGGGACCCCGTTGACCAAACAGTTTTAGCCAATGAACAAGTAGATGCTTCCGGACGTTCTTGGCGCAGTGGGGCTATGGTGGAACGGAAGATGTTGCGCCAATGGTTTTTGAAGATTACCGATTATGCAGAACAACTTCTTACGGATTTAGATAAATTAACAGGTTGGCCCGAACGGGTTAAACTGATGCAAGCTAACTGGATTGGTAAATCTGTTGGGGCTTATTTAGAATTCCCGATTGTCGGTCGGAAAGAAAAAATTGGTGTTTTCACGACCAGACCCGATACTGTTTATGGTGTCAGCTATCTTGTTCTAGCTCCGGAACACCCCTTAACCGCAAAAGTTACTACTTCTGAACAAAAAGCGGCTGTGGAGGCTTTTATTGAGGAAGTGGCAGGGCAAAGCGAAATAGAAAGAACAGCAGAAGATAAACCAAAACGGGGGATTCCTACAGGGGGCAAAGCTATCAATCCCTTTAATGGGGAAGAAGTTCCCATTTTAATTGCAGACTATGTCTTGTATGAATATGGTACGGGGGCGGTTATGGGTGTTCCCGCCCATGATACACGGGACTTTAAGTTTGCGAAAGAGAAGGATTTACCTATTAAAGTTGTAGTTGTGCCGGAAGGAGAGGAAGATAATAACTCAGCTTTAACAGCAGCTTATACCGAAGCGGGAATGATGATTAATTCTGGCCCCTTCAACGGCAAAGCTTCCTTGGCTGGTAAAGAAGCTGTAATTCAATATGCAGAAGAACAAGGTTACGGCAAAACCAGAATACAATACCGCCTTCGAGATTGGTTGATCTCCCGGCAACGCTATTGGGGTGTACCAATTCCCATGGTTCATTGCCCTAACTGTGGTATTGTTCCTGTACCAGAAAAAGACTTACCAGTAGAGTTACCCGAAGATGTCAACTTTAGCGGTAAAGGCTCTCCTTTGGCACAATTAACAGACTGGGTTAATGTAGCTTGTCCTAGTTGTAGCGAACCAGCAAAGCGGGAAACCGATACTATGGATACCTTCATTGATTCTTCTTGGTATTTCCTCCGCTTCACCGATGCTCAAAATGAAGAGGAAATTTTTAATAAGGACAAGGTTAATGAGTGGATGAATGTAGATCAATATGTGGGGGGCATTGAACACGCCATCTTGCATTTACTTTATTCTCGCTTTGTAACTAAAGTATTGCGCGATCGCAGCTTACTCAATTTTGATGAACCTTTCCAACGTCTTTTAACCCAAGGTATGGTGCAAGGGCAAACCTACTTAAACCCCAACAAGCCCGGTAAGGATAAATGGATTCCTTCTGCTTTAGTTAATGCAGAAAACCCTGTTGATCCCAATACGGGAGAAGCTTTAGACATGGTTTATGCAACCATGTCTAAATCCAAAGGTAATGGTGTTGCACCGGAAGATGTTATTGCTAAATACGGCGTTGACACTGCCAGAATGTTTATTTTGTTCAAAGCCCCGCCGGAAAAGGATTTAGAATGGGAAGATGCGGATGTTGAAGGGCAATTCCGTTTCTTAAATCGGGTGTGGCGTTTGGTAACAGACTTTGCTGCAAAGTCTCCTAGTGAGAAGAAGCAAAAATCTGCCAAGATGAACAAAGCAGAAAAAGACTTGCGTCGCGCTATCCACCTTGCCATCAAAGAAGTTAGCGAAGACTTACAAGGAGATTACCAATTTAATACCGCCATTTCTGAATTAATGAAACTCAGCAATGCCCTTGGAGATGCCAAGATATCAGATTCACTAGTTTATCAAGAAGGCATTGAAACCTTACTCCAACTCTTAGCACCCTTTGCCCCCCATATTACCGAGGAATTGTGGCAAACAATCGGTAAAAGTGATTTAGTTAATCAACAAAGTTGGCCAAAATTTGACCCTCAAGCTTTGCAAGTAGATGAGATTACTTTAGTGATTCAAATTATGGGTAAAACTCGCGGTACAATTCAAGCCCCAGCCAACTTAAGCAAGTCAGAATTAGAAGACTTTGCCCGTAACTCAGATGTGGCACAACGGTATATTGGGGATAAGGAAATTAAGAAGGTAATTGTTGTACCCAACAAGCTAGTTAACTTTGTCGTTCCTAAGTAACTATTCAATAATCAATGATCAAGACGAAGCCATGTTACAGTATGATTTGTCCGCTCTTCCTACCGCTGAAGAATTACCTTCCACTGACTTTAAACCCGTGGATAATGAATTACAAAGGGCTGTTCCTTTTCTACTCCATCAAATACTGCACTTTATTTGGCAAAATCGCGAAGACTTCTTCTTTGGTATGGACATTGGTTACTACTACGACTCAGGGCAACCTGCTATTTCCCCTGATGGCTTTTTGAGTCTTGGTGTCCCGAAAAGGAAAAGACAAACCAAAAATCCTAGCAAAGATTGGCGTTTAAGCTATGTATTGTGGGAAGAACTATAAAGAAAACAATTTTCAGCTATTAATTCCTTAACTCTGTCAACTTCTGAGCTACATTCTGAATATCTTGCCACATCAACCACTTCGGCTTACCTTTTTCCCGCGAAGGATTGCGTAATAAATAAGCAGGATGAAAAATTGCCATGCAAGCCCTGCCTTGCCATTCTAACCATTGACCCCGCACTTTCGTAATACCTCTTTTTTCCCCTGTCAATGCTTTTAAAGCTGTCGCCCCGGTAAAAAGAATAATCTTCGGATCTATCAGACGAATTTGTTCTAAAAGATAGGGTGTGCAAGACTCAATCTCTTTCGCCACAGGAGTTCGATTTCCAGGAGGGCGACATTTAACCACATTCGCAATATAAATATCTTGTTCCGTATCTAGTTTCACTGAAGCTAAAATCTTTTCTAACAATTGCCCAGACTTCCCTACAAAAGGTAAACCTGTCTCATCTTCTTGTTGTCCAGGCCCTTCACCAATAACCATTATATCTGCTTGATGGTTGCCTCGCCCCACAACAACATTTGTACGACTTAAACTTAATTCACAACGCTGGCACTGTTGGCAATGATTAGTTAGCTGTTCTAGATTTTGATAAGTATTTTGGGGAATAGGGATATTAGCATCAGTAGGAATCAAATCGAACTCAGACTCTGTAAGAGATGGAGTCTGCTCAATATCTGAGTTATCAAAAAGACTAAATTGTTGAACCTCGGTCATTGCCTTCGGTAGTTGCTGGTTTGCGATCGCAGTTCTTGTGATTATACCGCTTCTTGACAAATCCACTGGCATTGAGGAAAAAATCTCCCCTAGCTTCCCATATCTTGATACATAGACATTCAAAACCAGCAGTTATCTATTTTACAAAAAAGATTTAGTATTAAATTGTCTGTTTACATACAAATAGAATAATGTCAATTTCGGGAGGGGGAAAACAACCATGTCAACAGCTACCCAGTTTAAGGATCGCCTCAGTGCAGGAGAACAGCTAGGTGAAAAAATAGTTATGGAAATGACTCAGCTAAGATTAGAAGAAATCTGGGCTAGTCCGATTGTTTATGCCCTGCCTAGAGGTGGCGTTAGTGTTGCTGTTCCCCTTGCCCAACAACTCAATTGTGCTTTAGAGGTGGTGGTTGCAAAAAAAATCTCCTTGCCTGAGAACCCAGAATTAGCTGTTGGGGCGCTTACGAATGAAGGGCAAGTCCTTTGGACTTATTCTCAAAGCTTAAAAGAGCAAACCCCTCAACAGCTAAAAGCTGCCCAATACGAAGCAGAAAGAAGAGCAGCCAGCCAGCACCAATTATTTGCTGATTTTGATCTCAAGATTAATCCTCAAGGGGCGATCGCTATTTTAGTAGATGATGGCATCGCCACGGGAATGACGATGGCAGTAGCGATCCAAACCTTGAGAACCTATTCTCCTGCCCAAATCTGGCTTTGCGCTCCTGTAGCACCACGAGAATTAATTGATAAGCTTAGAAGTTGGTGCGATCGCTTGATTATTTTGGAAACCCCCCATCCTTTTCATAGTGTTAGCCGCTTTTATGAAAAGTTTGATCAAGTGGAGGATGAGCAGGCTTTGGCTTATTTGGAAGAACATAGACAGTATTTAGAGTCTAGTTTTTAAAGTATTAAGTAATAAGTTATGAACAAAGATTCAATTTAAAAGTAAGCTGGAAGTTTGTAAAATACTATAGCCGAGAAAAGCAAATATCAGGGTGATTAAAAAGCTCAGAAAATAACTCACACACATTAGTAAACCATCAGCTTCTAACATGGCTATGGCTAAAAAGAGAATGCCTATTGTGGGCATAAAGTTTGTGAAAGGTAAGGGCAAGATTAATAAAATAGTTAGCCAAGCAATACAAACTCCATTTAAGCGCCAAATGTAGGGATTTTTAGCTAACCCCAACAAGCGAGGACGAACAAATTTTTCTAAAAACTGAGTAATACTTTTCAGTTTTTGTAACAATTTGATTGTGATTTTTTGTGGAAACTGATAATTACTGACTCGCTTCGGTAGCCACAAATTATTTTTACCTAAAGCCATTTGTATAGCTAACAAAAAACACCCTAATCCCAAAATACTTGCTGAGCCGGGGGGCATAGGGACTAAAAAAGGTAAAACTAATAAAGCAATGACTAAAGTTATTCCTCGCTGAGAAGTTTCTTGTAAAACATCTTTAATAGTCAGAGGTTGATGAGTTAGTGCCTCAAGCAAATATTCAATGTCTTGAGAAAAATTGAGATACATAAAATGGTTCTCATGAAAATGATGTCTATTACAATATTTAGATATTTGCTAATTACTGATTGAAATTCAATCTTCATAAACCATAAATCCAAATAATTAGTAAAGGCGTAATAATAGTTAGTAACAAATTAAGACCAGCTCCAAAACGGGTAAAATCAAAAAACTTATAGTTTCCTGGCCCATAAACCATCGTATTAGTTTGGTAACCAATAGGAGTCATAAAACTTGTTGAAGCAGCGAAAGTTACAGCAAACATGAAAGCAAGTGGATTAAGTTCTAAAGTTTTAGCCACCTCCACAGCAATAGGCAGCATCAAAACGACTGAAGCATTGTTAGAGAGAATTTCTGTTAACAAAGAGGTAGTTAAATAGAAAAGAGTCAAAACCCAATAGCCAGATAAATTCCCTCCTAAAACAACCAAATTATCTGCTAACCAAGCCGTTGCCCCAGAATTATCCATGGCAATGCCTAAAGGAATTAAACCGGCTAGAAGAAATATGACATCCCAACGTACAGCACTATAAATTTCCCCTGGTTTCAGACAGCCTGTAATAATCATTAAAACTACCCCAGCTAGCGCACTAACCAAAATTGGTACTAAGTCAGCAGCAGCTAAGGCGACTACTGCCATGATGATAGCAATGGCAATAGGAGCCTTATCAGTACGTAAACTTTCCAAATCTCCTTGTTCAATTACCAATAGTTCTTTAGTGGTTTGTAAACCTAAAAAGCTTTGTCTTGGGGCTTGAATGAGTAATAAATCTCCAAAACGCAAAGGCACTCTGCCTAATCTTTTGCGGACAAATTCCTGTCCTCTACGGATAGCGATTACCGTAGCATTATAACGTTGGCGAAAACGTAAATCTTTGAGGGTAGAACCGATTAAATGAGAATTAGATAAAATCAAAACTTCCCCGACTTTTTCTTCTCCTGAAGTTAGTTCTACCTCCAAAGAACCTTGACCAAATTCTACATCTGGTAGTATATCAATTCCTCTTTCATCTTTAATGTTTAATAAGTCATCTCGACTTCCCCGGACAATTAAAATATCTCCAGCGGAAAGCACTTTATCAGCTAAAGGTTGAGGGAAACGGTTATCATCGTGGATAATTTCTAGGATGTCTAAATCAAACTTACGTTGGATTTGACTTTGGCTCAAAGTTTGGCCTATCAAACTAGAACGAGGGAGAACAACCACCTCACTAACATAATCTTTTAAACCATATTCTTGCCCGACTAAATCACTATTAGCTTTTTTACGATCTGGTAAAAATCTTGGTGCAGCTAAAGTGAGATAAGTTAAACCAATACAGAAAGTAGCAAGACCCAAAGGAGTAAATTGGAAAATACTAAATTCTCCATATCCTAACTGTTTTGATAAGCCACTAGCGAGGATATTTGTGGAAGTACCAATAACAGTAATCATTCCTCCTAAAATGGAAATATAAGAAAGAGGAATTAGGAGTTTAGAAACAGAAATTCCTTGTTTTTTTCCCCATTCTTCAACAATGGGCAGAAACACAGCTACCACAGCAGTATTGTTGATTAAAGCAGAAATGGGGCCAACAACAACACCCATGATCAAAATCTGTTGAGTTGGGTTTTGTCCTCCAAATTGTATCAGCCAATCTCGAATTACCTGAACTACCCCTGTACGAGTAACTCCAGCGCTAAGAATAAACATCGCCATTACTGTGATGGTGGCAGCATTACCAAAACCAGAAATGCCTTCTTCTGGTTCAACTAATCCTAGTAACATCAAAATGACTGTCACTAAAATAGCGGTAATATCTACAGGTAGCCACTCAGTGATAAACAGTACTAAAGCCAAAACCAAGACGCTGAGGGTAAGAAGAATTGTCATGCT
Organism: uncultured cyanobacterium; assembly: GCA_963793425.1. Classification (GTDB taxonomy): domain Bacteria; phylum Cyanobacteriota; class Cyanobacteriia; order Cyanobacteriales; family CAWCAG01; genus CAWCAG01. The sequence continues at coordinate 789,754 of CAWCAG010000009.1, forward strand.
AAGGGGAAAAAGAATATAGTGTTTCGTTGAGGTTTTTAATTAACTTGTTTGAACTTGAGAAAGTATATATCTTTTAACCCAAAATAGCGACTATATTTAGTTAGTCAATAGTTCCCATTTCCCTCCCTAACTCCTGAAGTGATAGATTTGTGCTATAAATGCAGCTTTTTATCTTAAAAAGTCAACTAAATCAAAGCTGTAAGGGAGTAAGATTTTATGTCTGAAGAACGTCAAGAACAAACATCCTCAACCGTTAAGGCAGCTAATCAATCTTTTCTGAAAGCCCAAACTATCAAAACTCTGCGGGGAACGATTAATGTCCTAGAAGGAGTAGTAGATAAGCTAGAAGCTGAACCTGAAACACAAATTGCTACTACGATTAGTAGCGAAGAAGTTGGGGAAATTACAGAAGAGTTTAACCAAGAAGTTACTACTTTCCCGACACCAGAACCGATAGAAGAAGTTCCGACACAATTAGTTGAAGCGGAAACAACAGAAGTTAAGCAAGAAACTCCCCCTGGTAAAACCAGATTTTTCGATAAAATTTTGCCCAATTTCCCGACAGTAGAAACTTGGTGGGATGATAATTTGGATAAAATCCGTTCTTTGTTACCGACATCAGTAAGCGAGAAGCTTTCTGATTGGGGTTTGACAGGAATTTTAGTGACAATTGTGGTGATTATGTTGTGGACTGGGGTGGCTTTATTGCCTCAAAGAGATGTTCAAATAGCCCAGGAACAAGAAACCTTACCTCCTTTGATAGAAGCACCTCAAGAATTAAGCGCCCCACAAGAACCACAACCTATACAAGAACTTCCTCCCCCTCCTCCTCCAGAACCAAAATTAACCCCAGAACAGGGCTTGATTGCAGCAATTCAAAAACAAACAGCAGAAATTACTAATCAATATGCAGAAGGTTTGGTTAACTCCATTGAAGCAGATTTTGTTGGTAGTAATTTAACAGTTAAAGTCAGTGATGATTGGTATGAATTAACTCCTTTTCGCCAATCTAAGCTAGCTAATAAAATGTTAGCTAAGGCTCAGAATTTAGATTTTAGTAAGTTGAAAATAACGACCAGAGAAGGGAAACTTTTGGCTCGTAGCCCGGTGATTGGTTCGGATATGATTATTTTAGAAAGGCAGGCTGTTCCAAAATAGAGAAAAGGAAAGAAATCAGGGAGCATACTTATCTGCAAATAACCAACTATTGTTTTGTTGATTCCAAACCAGTTCAATGCGAGATTTAGGATCTTTGTAGAAAGTTCCCTTTTTCATATTGTAGCTAAGTTGAGCTTCGATAATAGCTTTAGCTTCATTCTGTTCAATAACCTTGATTTCACCAACATTAATACTATCCACACTATCCCACCAATCCTGATAGCTACTAAATCCCCCTGATTTAGCTTGGAATCCTGGGGTTAGATTATTCCAGGTACGGTTATAAAAGCGGTTATTAAGAGCGGTATAGTGATTTGAGATGAAGTTATTTGGTGAAGGTCTTGGTTGGGTAGAAGCATCATCAACTTCTTCTTCTTGGGGTACTTCCGGAGATTGAGGTTGAGGGATAGGAGTTACTGGAGTTACTGGAGTTACTGGAGTTACTGGTCTAGGAGAAGGTTCATTACTAGTATCATTAGTTGTCAGAGTATTTTCTACTTCTGTATCCGGTTCGCCAGAAGACACCACTTCGTTTTGGTCTTGAACTGAGGGTTTAATCAAAAACAAACCCATTAACAAAAATACCCCAACCACACCTCCAGTCAAGACAGCTTTTTGCCAGTCTCTCATGGCATTGCTTCTCTGTTCTACAGCGGCAACTAAAGTTGGAGATTCTTGGGGAGAAACAAAGTTGATGGGGGCAGAAACTTCTGTTCTTTCTTGAGGAGGTAAGGTTTTTGTTCCTGTTCCTCCTTGTAACACCTCCAACATTTCCTTGGTACTAGAATAGCGATCGCGAGGATGATATTGCACAGCCCGATCTAAAATTTCTGCAAAGCTAGAACTTACTCCTGGGGCATATTGATGCCAAAAAACTGTTCCTGTTTGAGGGTCAGTTCCCAATTCCTGGGGGATCTTGCCCGTCAAGCTATAAATAGCCGTCAACCCCAAACTATAAATATCACTAGGATAAATCGGTCTTCCTGCACTTTGTTCCCCTGGCATATAACCTGGAGTACCAATCACAATAGAACTAGCACTATGACCAGAAGCTGTAAACACTGTTCCCATTGCTTCTTTCACCGCGCCAAAATCAATGAGAACTGGGGAATAATCTACTGAACGCAAAATAATGTTATCAGGTTTGATATCCCGATGAATAATACGCTTACTATGAACATAGTCGAGGACTGGTAGAATCTCCAGCAAAATTTCCCTAACAGAACTCTCACTGAGAATTCCTCCATTTTGTACCTGGGCAGTAATAGTTGCTCCTTCGATATATTCTTGAACCAAGTAAAATTGACCAGCGTTTTCAAAATAAGCATACAAGCGAGGAATGCGAGTATGTCCTTCTCCCAATTCCTCTAAGATAACTGCTTCGCGTTGAAACCGTTCTTTTGCTAACTGATAGACTTGGGGATTATTGCTAAGGGGTTTGAGTTGTTTAATGACGCAGCGACGACCTGAAGGCATATAGGTATCTTCAGCCAGAAAAGTATCCCCAAACCCTCCAGTCCCCAAAGGGCGAATAATTTGATAGCGATTTTCTAAGGTTTGCAGCGTCATGGTATCTCACCCCTGTCAGGGACTTATAAAGTTTTGCGATTGTGAGATGCTCCCAACTCCAATATTATGTTTTACACTGTTGCAAGTTCATTTTCCGCTCAAGGTCTGAAAAATAAGCATTTAGTTAAAATCGCTCCTAAAAACTGACTTCAATACCTCTACTTCTTAACCTTTGCATAAAAAACTCTTCTAAGGAAGTACGAGCGAGATCCATACTGATTAATTGGGCATCCATAAGACGTAGAGTAGCAATGAATTCTTGAGGTTCTCCTTGTAGTTGACCATACCAAAAATCTTCTTTAAACCTCAAGTTAGCCACCCAACGTTGGAGAATGTCAACATTTCCTCCTTTACCTTTAACCTGATAAGCATTAATAGAACCAAGAAGTTCATCTAAAGAACCGACACAAATAAGTTCTCCCCTGGCCAAAATAGCGATGCGATCGCAGATTTTTTCTACATCTCCTAAAACATGAGAGTTAAAGAAAATGGTCTTTCCTTGTTCTTTCAAGGAAAGAATTATTTCCCGCATTTGGTAGCGCCCTAGAGGATCTAATCCTGACATTGGTTCGTCTAAAAAAACCACATCGGGGTTATTAATCAAAGCTTGGGCCATACCAATTCTTTGTAGCATTCCCTTAGAATACTGGCGCAGTTGTTTATTACGAGTAGCAGATTGAGTTAAGCCAACTAAATCTATTAGTTGAGGAATGCGTTTTTTCTGTTGGGAGGGAGGAATTTGGAATAGTCCTGCGGTGTATTCTAGAAATTCCCAGCCTGTAAGAAAGTCATAAAAATAGGGGTTTTCGGGAAGATAGCCAATCTGTTCTTTGACCTGGCGGTTGCCGAGGGGTTGCCCTAATAACCTAGCTTTTCCTGAAGTAGGGCGAACAATCCCCAGTAGGGTTTTCAACAAAGTTGTTTTTCCTGCACCATTGGGGCCTAGCAAACCGAAGGTTTCCCCTTCTTGAACCTCTATTGAAAAGTTTTTCAGAGATTCTATCTTCTGGTTTAACCAAAAACCAGTACGATAAATTTTGCCAAGTTGCCAAGTTTGCACCACTGGAATTGCTTTAGGCGAGTTAACTGGTACGATCGTCATTCTTTATGTTGATTGCTCTTTGTTTCTTGTCCTATGCTCTTATAATTAAGTATAGGTTTGTAGAGTATCAAGGATAAAAATGGAGCGAGGTAAAATTATTGCCGTTTTTACTGGGGCGATATCGGTGTTGATTGCGATCGCTTATTTAATTCTCGTACAATTGCTAGATTTTCGTGGTGAGATGATTCCGGCCCCCATGGTATTGGGTTCACTGTTATTAATTGAGTTTAGCTGATTAGCTAAGTAGGAGTTAGGGAGTTAAGGATTTTAACTCTGTAGTTGTTTTGAAAGTTGATTTTTTTCTATATACCTGTAGGCGATCACCCCTAAGTTAACTACTAAACAGGTGCTACCAAGTCCGAATAGAACAAAAGTTTGGATTTGAACAACTCCAATTACAAACCAAGTTGCTACATGGCAAACCATAATCACAGCTAAACTGACAGCTAGGGTAACTGCCAGGTAGAGGTGAGATGAAGGACGGCGTAGCAGCAAATAGAGCAGGGTTTGTGAGGTTGCTAGTAAGTTAGCTGGTACTAAAAAAGCACAAATGGCAATGCAGTTGCTACGGGAAAATTCAAATAAGGAGGAAGTATCTAACATATTTCCCATTGTAAAGTCTTTTTCACTGGGTAAGGAACAACAAACGGCAAACCTCACCCAAGCCATTGTATCCTACATACTTGTGTATCACTTCAAGAAAGGATCGGGTAAATAGTGAGAATCAAACCAGAAGGGTGGATAGTTATCCTTTTCATATTGGGATTAGTGATCACAATTGTTACTCGCCCTCCTGAAATATTAGCGCCACAGAGAGAATTACGAGGGGTTTGGTTAACCAATATTGATAGCGAGGTACTATTTTCTGCCAGAAAACTGCGTCAGAGTTTAAAGCGTCTTGCCCGTTTAAACTTTAATACAGTTTATCCTACAGTTTGGACGAGAGGGCATACCCTTTATCCGAGTAAAGTAGCTGAGTCGGTTTTAGGTATTTCTCTAGATCCAGAACCAGGTTTGCAGAAACGGGATATTTTAGAAGAAATAGTTGAACAAGGACACAGAGAGGGTTTAACGGTTATTCCTTGGTTTGAGTTTGGTTTTGTCGTGCCATCAGACTCTCCTATTATACAACTTCATCCTGATTGGTTAACTAACCGTCAAGATGGGGGGCAAACTGTTTACAGAAAAGGGCAAGAAATCGTTTGGCTTAATCCTTTTCACCCTCAAGTACAACAGTTTATGACAGTTATTTTTGCTGAGATTGTCGCTAACTATGACATTGATGGCATTCAATTTGATGATAATTTTGGTGTTCCCGTAGATATGGGTTACGATCCTTACACCTTAGCCCTCTATCGCAGCCAACACCAGGGTAATTCACCCCCAGCTAATTTTCGTGATCCGGAATGGATGCGTTGGCGTTCTAATCAACTGACGGAATTAGTCACCCAGTTGTTTCATACTATTAAAGCTCTTAAACCTAAATGTTTAATCGGTTTATCTCCTAATTCCCAACATTATTCTTACAACAACTACTTACAAGACTGGCAAACCTGGCAAGAAAGGGGTTTAATTGATGAATTGATTTTGCAGGTTTATTGGGATGATTTAGAGAGGTTTAGGGCAGAATTGCAACTACCAGAAGTTAAGGCCGCTAGCCAGAAAATTCCTGTAGGCATTGGTATTTTAACTGGTTTAAAAAAGCGTTTTGTTCCTATGAGTCAAGTACAAGCCCAAGTAAAAATTGTTCGCCAAGAAGATTTAGCCGGAGTCGCTTTCTTTTTCTACGAAACTCTGGCAGGGCGCGATCGCCAACTTAAAGAGTTGTTCGCTAACCCCGCTACCAGACCTGGGGCAAGTGATTAAGTGATAAGTAATAAGTGATAAGTAATAAGTAATAAGTAATAAGCAATTATTAGTTCTTTAGTCACAATCGTTATGACTATGATATATTAGTAACAGTTCGTAACAAGTTAAAATTGGCTGATACCGAGATTTCAGCTTAGTAAGGAGTAATTAATAATGGAAGAATGTTTAAGAGTAGGACAAGCAGCACCTGATTTTACAGCCACAGCAGTAGTAGATCAAGAATTCAAAACCCTTAAACTATCTGACTATCGCGGCAAATATGTAGTCTTATTTTTCTATCCTTTAGACTTCACTTTCGTTTGTCCTACAGAAATCACAGCATTCAGCGATCGCAACAGTGAATTTGCAGATATTGACACTCAAGTTTTGGGTGTCTCTGTTGATAGTGAATTTTCTCATCTCGCTTGGATTCAGAGCGATCGCAAGTCAGGGGGTGTAGGGGACTTAGAATATCCTTTAGTCTCTGATATTAGAAAAGAAATTAGCACAAATTATAATGTTTTAGATCCAGAAGCCGGTGTAGCCTTGCGGGGACTATTTATCATTGACAAAGATGGGGTAATTCAACACTCAACCATCAACAATCTTTCCTTTGGACGTAGTGTTGATGAAACCTTACGTACCCTTCAAGCAATTCAGTATGTACAGTCTCATCCTGACGAAGTTTGTCCTGCTGGTTGGGAACCCGGAAGTAAAACAATGGTTCCTGATCCTGTTAAGTCTAAAGTCTTCTTTGAATCTGTTTAGTATTAAGAGAACTTGGAAGGTTAGCGATCGCATATCGACTAAAAGTTTTCCAAGACCTCAAGACCTAAATTTAAGTGAAATAGGCACTTCTTGCAACAGTTTAAGGAGTGCCTATTCCTCATTATTTTTTACTTATAGCAACTCTAAGTCGCATGAGGAACTAAAAAATCCGGATCAATTCTAAGAGATAAGCTAAAAGAAATTAGACCTAACTAATCCCTGATATTTAAAATTTAAGATTAATGTTAAGAACGCTACTCTCTATATGGGGCTATTTTCCCGTATTTTTCCTTGCCCTCCTGGTAACCTTAACCTGGGGGCAAATTCTTCTTATTCCTAATTCCAGCAATGCTGCCTCCCAACAAGACTATCAAGTTGATCGTGATCTTGTTTACAAGACAGTTAACGACCACGAGTTGAAACTGGATCTTGATGAGAATATATAGTCTTTCTCGGACTCATAAGGTGGATTTGGTCTATTTCCATATTTCCTACGCTTCCAAAGCGCAAAAAATCAAACAACAGAATTAACCTTCTAAATCCCCTTCCATAACTGTTGCGATCGCACTTTTAGTATTAGCTTTGAACTCAGCTACATCTACTCGATTGAGAAGATAGATAGCTATAAGCATACCTAAAGCTTGGAGGGCAAAAACTAAGCCGTAGGCGAATACAGGGTTTGTAAAAACTTTCTTGCCAATATCTAAAACCACACCACCCAAAGCAGTAGCTATCCCTCTAGACATAGCCTGTGCCAACCCCCAAGCCCCAATGAAAGTACCAGCGGCTTCCACCGCTGTTAAATCTAGCATCAAACTAATACTGCCAATGGTAGCAATCCCCGCAGCTATACCGAATAAAAACACCGCAATTTTGAGAATATTTTCCTCTTGGGTAAAACCAGCCAGAATAATCAAGCAAAAACAAATAGCAATCAGTAAACAACCAATTTCGGCCGTTAATTTTTTCCCTAAACGTGGCACTACCAAAAAACCCGTTGTCCCATAACCCAGCAAAATTCCTAGTCCCCAAAAAGCGTTTAACTGAGTTGTTTCGGCAATAGACATACCAAAAACTTCACCCCCATAGGGTTCTAAAACCACTTCTTGCATAAACAAGCTAATGGTAAAAACTAAGAGGAAGGAGAAAAAGATGCCTGTTTGACGGCTAGCAGTTAAGACTTTGAGGGATTTTCTTAGAGTTATACTATCTTCTCTTTCTGTGGCCGAAGAGCGCATCGAGAAGCGAGAATATTTTTTTTCTACACCGAAAGTCGCTATTAATGCTAAGACAAAAACAATAATGGGGACAATGAGGAAAAGTTTGTTAAGAGGATTTTGTAGAACTTCTAGGGGAGTATCAATCATCTTTTCCCCTACTAATAAACTACTACCAATATTAACTCCCAAAACAATGCCAGACTGTTGAACTTTTTTTAAAAGAATGCCACCGCTGATGCCACCGATCACGATACCTAGCATCAACATTGACCAAACCACAGAAACTATTTTTGAGCGGTTATCTTCTTCAGAAATATCCACCAACATGGCGGTAAAAGGGGTTGAACTAGAACTTAGTGCCAAACCGAAACAGACAAAAAGTAAAGCTAGTAAACCTGTCCAACCTATAGTTGAGATATTCCAAACCCAACCACCGTTAGCACGAACCAAACTACCAAGTTGCCAGACTGTTTGTACCGCTAAAAACACAGCTAAGCCTAATAACGCTGCTCCCAAACGTACATAATTAGTACGATGCTGACCGAACAACTTTTTAGAGTCTGATAGCTGTCCAAACCAAACTCTAGCTGGAGAAACAAATTGCTGCATAGCCACCACCACACCAGTTATGGTCGCAGGGATACCTAACTCACTAATCATCACCCGATTAAGAATTGCTAGGGTCAGCACTGACATCAACCCCAATCCCAGATTAAATAAACCCAGGCGAAACATAGTAATCAAGTCAACTTTAGGGATTTTTCTTGAGTTGGAATTAGTTTGTAGATTAGGAAAATCGCCCGTAGTCATATCGTTAAAAATTAAACATTTATCATTTATATTAAACATTTAACGCTGGTCATTTATCGTTAATAAAAAAAAGGGAGCCTGAAAGCTCCCCCCGACCTTGACATGGACACTTTTACAAACTCTAAAATTTAAGCTTTATTTTGCTTGCGCTTAGTTGCGACAACACCACTCAAAGCGATTAGACCTAAAATTGCGGAGGGTTCAGGTACTTTCTCTGCATCGTCTTCGCCCCACTGGAAAGAGAATTCAAAATTACCGTCGTGGGATGTTCCATCAGAAACTTCATACTGACCGGAATCTGTGGATTTGTCGAAGCTATAGAATAATTCTGTTTGGCCCTTGTAGCTGACTTTAACCACTTCGCTAGCATACCAACCCTGAAGTGCAGGGTGTACATTTCCTGCATCGCTATGACCAGCTAAACCAAAAGTAACAGTATCACCATCTTTACCTACGTAAGCAACGTTAGGATCGCTGAAGCGTTGGAAACCATTAGACCCTAGGAATTGCTTGTAAAGCCCTACTTTTTGCATACCATTGTAGCCTGAGCCGTATTTAGCCATAGCCTTACCAAACCATTGGTTAGCAAAGTTATTTGCCCCATAAGCCTCGCTGACACCACTGCCTGTACCAAACCAGTCTTCGTAAGTCAAACTACTGAAGTTGACAATTTTACCATCAAGATCGGCTGTTAATGTAGCTGAGCCGATGTCTTTGAACTGGGTTAAGTTTAAACCATCTGTTTGGTCATAAAGTTCAACGTTACCACCAGGAGCGCTGCTGTCACCACTTAAAATAGTTGATAAATCTGCCCCTGTTACTTTTCTAGTTTTGGTCTTGCCATCACTATCAACAAAGGACTCATACACCGTAGTTGGGCCACTAGAACTAAAACTACCAGCAAAAGCCGGGTTAACTGCGTAGACGAAGTCCGTCATAGACATCGCACTTGCCCCTACTACAACTGAAGCACCTAATAAAAATTTCTTAATTGTCCCCTTCATACCTTTAAAATCTACCTAGTTTTACAGTTTAAAATTTTTAGAAGTTCGAGTTTACAGTTGATTAGTTCAGCAGCCAAGATTTTCTGGTAAATATTTAAGTAAGCTAGCCCAAAACACCCTTAGACGCGCAAACTTTTGAATCCATTTCACTTTGAACCTATATTCATTTAAACTTTCTCTAGAAGCGAGTGGTTAAAGTTACGATAAAGTTTTGGTATTGTTTTTATGAAGTAAGCTATGGCAGCTAAAGACATCTACCATGACACAGCGAAAAATGCTCTTATCAAAGACGGTTGGATAATTACTGACGATCCCTTAACTTTAAGGTGGGGTTCAAAAACACTATTAATTGACTTGGGTGCAAGAAAGCTAATAGCGGCAAGAAAAGGTGATCAAACAATTGCTGTAGAAATCAAAAGCTTTGTAGGAACGTCTCAAGTAAACGATCTCAAAAATGCTCTTGGTCAGTATATTTTATATAAAGATATCTTATTACAAAACCATCGAGTCCGTTTAATTGTGTTTGACCCTGACAAAGAGGAGATTTTGCAATGGATATCTTAGATAAAGATCGCCAAATTATTTATAAGGCTCTTAAATACTATGCTGATTTACCTTATTGGTGTCAGGACGTAAAAACCTCACGGGGTGACAAGTGCCTCGAAACCTTTTCTATTAAAGGTTCTAGCTCACCGATCTTCAAAAAGATTAGAGCTTGTTGACAGGTCTATTGATACCTAAATAGCACTCACGACCACAGTAGCTTAGTTGCTTACAGTTTATATTACTCAGATGGTTTCATAATTGCGATCGCAAAGAGATTACCTAATTTTATTGGCAAGCTTGGGTGTCAATAAGTGTCAATTTTCAGAGAGTCAAATAAGCTGAAAGCTTTTGTAATATTAGCCTTCCAACTTGCTTTCCATCCCCCTGAAATTCGCCCCCATACTGAATTTGCTGTTTCATAGTCCCAAAATCATTCGGGCGATATTAAAGTAAATTAGTACCCCCAAAACGTCTACTGCTGTAGTGATAAACGGTGCAGACATGAGGGCAGGATCTAATTTTAAGGATCGGAACAGAAAAGGTAAGGCCGAGCCTGCCACAGAAGCGAGAATGGCGATCGCAACTAAACTTATGCCCACAGAAATAGCGACGGCGAGGTTTCCTTGCAACCAATAAGCCCAGAAAGTGGCTACAGTTCCTAGTATTGTCCCTAACAAGGTTCCTGCTAGGGCTTCTCGGAAGATAACTTGTCCTGGCCCCAAATCACTCATTTCATCGGTGTTTAAGCCCCTAATCACTACGGTAGAAGATTGTGCGCCGACGTTTCCTCCTGTACCAGTCAAGAGCGGAATGAAAGCTGCTAAGGTAACAACTTGTTGCAAGATATCTTCTTGGGAACGAATAATGGTTCCTGTAACTGTATTGGTTAAAAGGAGAATAAACAACCAAACTACCCGCTTACGGGCAACGGTTACTAAGTTTGTTTGAAAATAGTTATCCCCATCGGCTTGAACCCCACCCAAAGCATAAATATCTTCTGTGGCTTCTTGTTCTAAGATATCGATGACATCATCCACCGTCACCACCCCAACCAAACGTTCTTCTTTGTCTACAATAGGTAGAGCGAAAAGATCGTAGCGTTGAATTAACCGGGCGACTTCTTCTTGATCCATACTGGTGGGGGCGCGGACAAGATCAGAGGTCATAATTTCCCCTAAACTATTTTCCGGGGAAGAGGTAACTAAATCTCGTAAAGAAACAATCCCCAATAAATGCCGAGAAGCATCAGTAACGTAGAGATAGTAGATGATTTCTGAAGCATTAGCTAAGCGACGAATTCTCTGTAGGGCATCAGCAACAGTTAGTTTCTCCTTCAGGGAAATATACTCCGGGGTCATAATTCGCCCGGCGGTATCCTCTTCATAACCTAGAAGTAAAGCTGTAGCGACACGCTCTTTCTGACTTAACTGATCCAAAAACTGCCCCACAACTTTAGCTGGCAATTCATCGAATAACCTGGCGCGATCATCGGGGGACATTTGATCAACAATTTCGATTACCTCCTGACGCTTAAACTCTTGAATCAAAGCCTGCTGTACAGAAGAATCAAGATATTCATAAACTGCGATCGCCTTTTCTTTAGAAATTAAACGAAAACCAATAGCGTGCAGTTTTTCTGGTAATCCTTCAATAGCTTCAGCAATATCCACTGGTTGCACAGGAACCAAAAGAGTTTTTGCCCCAGCTAAATTTCCTTCTTCCAGCAATAATTGCAACTGGGTACGAACCAGTTGACGTAGTTCGCTATGGGAGACGTTGGAGGCGGAAGTTGTTTGTTCACTCAAGGTTAATCTTCTTTTAGCCAGGGACTAGGAAAGTTTTTTTGAATTTCTTGGTTTAGTTAATTTATCTAGATATCTAAATATATATTAAGAGCTGTTACCCCAGATTGCGTAAAGAAAAATTCAGAGGTAGAGCGTTGATACTCTACCCCTGCTTACTAATAGGAAGGAATAATCTCTCCTAACTCCCCATTTCTCTAGCTTCCTAGCCCCAAAAATAGCTAAATATGGGCTTCTCCTTGTGGCAAAGCGACTAGCGCTTACGCCTACCACGTCCCCTCTGGCGAGGGCGATGGGAGATTTCGTACTCTAAGATTGCGCCAATACTGAAAAAGATCCCGCTAAAAACAAAAAACACCTCTAGTAAAGCACCACTTTGATACTCTGTTGGCAGGGTGGCAGCATATTTAAACCACATATCAGCAATATATAAAGCAAAGGTAGCTGCACCAATCATCCGCCAAGACCAAGAATAGGCTCCTCCCCAGTAAGCTAGCAATAAAGTCGTAGCAATAATCACTAAAGCTAAGTCACCAATGATGTAAAAGAAGTTTATTGGGCGGGCTAAAGGACTTAGGGTATCTTCTAAGGACATAACCCATTGAGGGGCTTCGTGGGTAGCGAGCGCCTCTATTTCTTCCTCCAAAGCTTGGGAGGGGGAACTCACAGCCTCTGTTTGTGCTGTAACTGGCTGATTGTTAGCGATCGCTTCTAACTCCTCTAAAGGGGGAGGGGAAATAGCAATCCAAACAGCTAAGGCTGTACCAATAACAGCAATGGAACCCAAAACAATCCATTGCCACTTCTCCAAATTCAAGCGCCTGGGTATGATAGCTAAAATCATTCCCCAGCTTAGCAGGAGATAAAAGGCAACATAAAACAAATCTGCTGGGGAAACATCAGGATCTAGTTCCCAATACAATTCCCACCAGCCGAAAATCAGGTTAGCAGTAAAATAACTTAGGGTCCCTAAACCAATTCCTAGCCAGACATTACGGCCACTAGCAATTTTAGGGCTGTTAGCGTTACGAAAACACAAAAGCGCTGCCCCTAAAAAAGGCAGACACTCAAGGATATAGGTATCTATTAAATAGATAGTAGGACTATCTTGTTCTGAGGGAATCAGGGCAAATAAGATGAAGGAAATCAGCGCTAATACTGACCAAGTAATACCCGCATAGATAATGTTTTGACTAGTCAAAAGCTTATTAGACCCTGATGAAGTATCTAAAGAGCTGCTCATAAGATTTTCTTGGATTCTTAACAAGTTGCTGTTAGTAGTCTATCTTAGTCGCTGACGGCTAGTGATAATAGCCAAGCTGGGTTTAAGGATTGCTGGCATAATGTTTATAACCTGCCCCCACGAGAAATCTAGAAAGAAATAAATCCATAGCCCGATCAGCTAATTGCTTATTACCAAACATTCTTGTGCCAACTCTTTCACTTGTTCGTAATTAACTTTTCCTTGAGCATTGCGGGGTAAAATAGCTGTTGCTAACCAATATTTAGGTTGCTTAAACTTACTCAATTGATTGGCGATCGCGCCTTTTAATTCATTGATAGCCGTTTCGGATTGTCGGGGAACATAAACTGCTGTTACCGCTTGTCCCCAATAACTATCAGCTAAACCAATGACGCAAACATCTTCAACTAACCTCGTAGCATAAATAGCTGCTTCTACTTCATTGGGGTAAACCTTCTCGCCCCCAGTAATAATCTTTTTGCTACAACGTCCGACGATATGTAAATAGCCTTGCTGATCAAAATAACCTAAATCATCTGGTTGGAAAATATCTGTTTGAGAGAAGGGCTGGGGATAGTAACCTAAACAAACAGATTCAGCTTGGATAGTGATAATCCCTATTTCCCCTACCTGACATTCTTGACCTTCACGATCAAAGATTTTTACTTTAGTATGGGGTAAAATTTGACCACAGCTATTATTCCCTGCTAAAAAGTCTTCTGGCTTTAAGGTGACAATTTGAGAAGCTGTCTCTGTCATACCGTAGGTAAGTGCCAAAGAAATGTTATTTAACCTGGCTTTGGCTAACAATTCCTGCCAAGGAGGTGCGCCCCCCAAAAGCACTGTTTGGAACTGAGATAGCCAAGTTGCGGCGTAGGAAGTGAGGAGATATTGCAGTTGAGTGGGTACTAAGGAGATGTAAAACTCTTTGGGGTCTATGTTGCCCCTAACTCCTGCTTTTAAAGCTTTGTAAGGTAAAACTAACAAACGCCCTCCTGTTAAAAAGGAGCGCAAAAACTGCATCAAACCACTAACATGATACAAGGGCAAAACGCAACAAGAATTAATCGCTTTAGCGCCAAAATAGCTTTGAAAACCCTTGACAGATGCACTCAAAGTCTCCCAAGTATGTATAGTAAAACGAATTTTGCCCGAAGATCCTCCGGTAGGAATCATAATTTTGCCGGAAAAGAACTGTTCTTTTCTATTTTGAAGGGGATTAGTGGGCGGGAGATGCAAATTTTCTCCCCAGACTAGATCCGGTTGCACTAAATCTAAAACCTGTTGCCATTCTTTAGCTATCCAGCGGGGATTACAGAGAAACAGAGGACATTTAGCCATGACTCCAGCTAAGAAACCAGCTACAAATTTGAGAGGATCACTTTGGGCTAAAAAAATAGTTGGAGTTTTGCCATTTTGAGATAGCTGAGTTAGTTGCTGCAATGATTCTTGAATCAGGAAGTTAAGTTGGTTGGTGTCGTAACCAATTAACCAATTTTCTTGGCTACGTTCGTATAGAGAAGTTATGCTCATCAAGTATCAGTTATCAGTTATCAGTTGTAGAGGCGACCAGTTTTTACAGTATTGCTCAAGAAGCCAGGATCTATATTGAGTCGCCTATCAATATTTATCAATCATTTTCCATAAACCACCTATCAACACCGAAACCAACGGCACGATGGGGGGAAGAGAGTTCTGTTGCTAACCGGAGTGCTGCTTTTCTCGCTACTTTTGTTGCCAAAACTGAGGAGAAAACTGCATCAATTTGGTGTTGCTGACAAAACTTTCTTAATCTTTGAGGAGATCCGGCGATCGCAGCTTTAATGACAAAGATGCTTCGCCATCCTTGGCGATAACAATCTTCTAGTTGCTTGAGGGTTGCTACCGACTCATCTAAAGCTAGAGGGGTAGCATATTGCTCACTCAAAACCAACATTGCCATAAACTGGGAAGGGGCAAGGGGTTGTTCAATATATTCCACAATACCGGATGTACTGTCTGCGGCTTTTAACCACTCTTGAGCCTGTTTTAGATTTAACCCCCCGTTGGCATCAAGGCGTAGTTTAGCTGCTGATGGCAAATTCTTGATAAGTTGTTCGAAGATGGTCAGTTCTTGGGGAACAGGGGCAAGACCAATCTTCCATTTAAAGGTTAGTTCTCTACTTCTTGAGTATAACTTCAAACTGGTTAAAGCGTCTTCTCCAGCAGGCAATAAATAGCTATAATTTAAAGATTTTTTTAGTTCAAGTTGATGGGGAGAAGTTTCTAACTCTTCTAAGGCTGATTCAAAAGCAAACTGGCAAGCAGGTAATTGATTAGGAATTGCCAAAATTGCTGTTTTGGTTATTTGAGATGACAATTCACGACAAAATGCTTCAGCAGCAGCTAAAGTTTCCGAACCAAACCAAGGCAAAGGGGCAATTTCTCCCCAACCTTTATTCCCATCACCATCAGTTAGGCAAATAATAATACCTTCCCGTATCTCCCAAACACCATGACTAGTTTTTAACGGTTGGTTAAAGCGGCGTTGATAAGGAGTGAAGGTGAGTTTGTACATATTGCTAATTGCTAATTGCTAGTTGTTAAATCTCCCCAGCTCCCCATCTCCCCTCACTTCTTCTTCAAAAACTCTTCAACCTCAGCCGCCGTAGGTTGGGAGGCAATCGCGCCAGATTTCGTAGTTGTTAAAGCTCCCACAGCACAAGCATAGGTGACAATTTCTTTTGCTACCTGGGCATCTTTTAAGCTAGCAATACCTCTCGTTGCTAGTTGGTGAATTAAACCCGCCACAAAACTATCCCCAGCCCCAGTAGTTTCTTCCACCTCTACAGAAAAAGAAGTTAATTTCCCTTCATTTTCCCCAAGACAGTAACTAATATCTCCATCTCCTGCGGTTACCAAAACCCCTTCTACTGTATCAAGACGATACTTGATCGCCCCCGCATCAGTAGTATTAAATAACCATTCTGCTTCTTCGTCAGATAATTTTAGAAAGTCTATATAGGGCCATAACTTCTTAATCCAGCTTAGGGCTTCTTCGGTGTCATCCCAAAACATCGGCCGCCAGTTAACATCTAAAACTACTTTTAAGCTGTATTGTTCCGCTAATTCCAAGGCACGGAAAATTGCTGAACGAGTTTGAGGATAAGCTAATTCTAAAGTACCAATCACCAAAAACTCTGCTGTAGCGAAGAGGTTGGTTGGTAACTTTTTAAGATCGAGAAAAGCATCAGCAAACTCGTCGGCTTGCTTATCTCCGAAGCCAGCAAACTCGCGATCGCCTGTTTCTGTACGCAAGACAAAAATTTGCCGAGTAGGAGCATTAGGATGATCTTGAACCCCAGAAATATCAACCCCCACCTCCTGGCACAATTGCCTTAACTCTTTTCCTGGTTCATCTTCCCCCACGCAACCAATAAAACCGGCACTAGTCCCTAATTTGACCAAAGCACAAGCAACATTAGCAGGCGCACCTCCTGGGTAAGGAGTCCAAGATGCCACTTCTTCTAACTTCTTGCCTCGCTCATTAGCCAGACAATCAAAGAGAATTTCCCCTAAACAAAGAACAGATGAATTACTCACTATTATGCTAGCCCCTACCACATTTAATATTTAATATTTAACATTTAACCTTGAGCGATCAGCAATCAGTAACATAAAATACATAAAAGGTTAGTTTCTCTTTTACTTTTTCCTTAAGTACTGCAAAGTATTATCTTCAAAGCGACCTATATCTTCTAGAATTGAAACGACTGTAAGTAAATATACTAAACGTAAAAAGCTATGGCTGGCTGTGAATCTCATCCAACTTCGGTACTTTCTGAGCGAGAACTCCAAATAATCGAACTAGTAGCTTCTGGGTTGACTAACTTTGAAGTTTCCCAAAAGCTAGAAATTAGCAAAAGAACTGTTGATAATCATATCAGCAATATTCTGAACAAAACTGCTACAGGCAACCGTGTTGCTATGGTTCGTTGGGCTTTATTATCAGGAAAAGTTTGCTTAGATAACTGGAATTGCTGCTATCTACCTAGCAATGAAGCTACATCTCCTAAATTGGCTTCGGAAACAGTTTAGGGCAGTCTACATAAAGACGAATTTAATTTCAATGTCTCTCAGCTTAAGAAAATTTGGCTTGTTGTTAATGAGCAAACTAAAAAGTAAACTTCCTCATCGACAACAACTCAGTTTTTATGTTGTCATGACATTTTTGTTAATTAGTCTTAGTAGTTGTGGCGATCGCGGTTTTGTTACCCCGCCAGCTAAGAATTTAGGTTCTAGTCTGAATAGCAAAGCCGCAGAACAATATCCTCATTTTTCCTATGATGGCCGCTATCTTGTTTTTGCCTCAGATCGTCGCCAGCAAAGAAGTATTTTCTTTTATGAATTATTATCTCGTCGGTTATTAGAATTACCAGGACTAAACCAACCAGGTAGCATACAAGATCAACCAGATATCAGTGCCGATGGCCGCTACATCGTCTATGTTTCCGAACAGCTTGGCAAACCTGATATTTTTGTTTATGACCGCAAGACAGGAAAAGCAGAGGCAATTACGAAAGATATTTTAGGAGAGGTACGCCATCCTTCCTTAAGTGGTAATGGGCGTTTTATCACTTTTGAAATTAATCGATCTGGTCAGTGGGATTTAGAAATTTATGACCGTGGTTCTGGTATTGAACTTTCTATTCCCCAAGCCGCAGGGAATATATCTCCTTCTCCAGAGCAAGAAGAGTAGGCCATAAGTAATAGGTAATAATGACAGGCATTTTTAAATAGCACTCAGATTAAATATATTAATCTATATAAATTGCTTTAATCAAAGTATTTTATCAATACCTCCTAAGACAAAAATATCTTACTTAAAAGCGGCCTACTCATTCAAGCAAATTTATTTTTTATATGTTAAACAATTTCTTTTTATTAACTATCAATAGTCAATAAAAAGCTACTTATCCTCAAAAATACACAAATAGAAGGCTTTAAAGCAGGCTTTTAAAGAAAAGTTTCTGAACTTTACATAAATTAATTAATTAAAAGTTTGATAAAGATAATTTTTATTGCTTAAAGGAAATGTATTCTGTTGGTTGCTGAACAGAATATGTTCGGTTCAACATCTCTCCATTGAGAAACTAACCAATAGAATTATTATGAAAACTAGTCATTTACTAGCTAGCTCATCCTTAACCTTGCTTGGTTGTTCTTGCTTAATTGTATCACCAGCTACTGCACAAATCCTTGATTTAGATGTAATCAGCGCGGATATCACCACAGAAGAAACTAATTTTGAGTTCAATACCTTAGATATTCCCGCTGCTGGGGAATTAGATCCTACAAATTTGTTTCGTTTTGATTGGGACATTCAAGCCCAAAACACTTTTGATTTTAAAGTACTTGCTGGGTTTCTTTCCTTTGATTTATTTGAAATAGATGGAGATGAAGATGGAGAAGACGATTTTTTAGGGAATTTTGTTTTTGGTCCTCCTTCTGAAGATATTATTTTAGCGCCAGGACAAATAGGTCGCGCTCCTTGTGTTTTTCCTGATACTTGTTCCCGACGTTTCAATATTGCCGGAAGCCAAATCAACCCTGCTATTGATGCCTCTGAAAATGGACAGCTTGAATTTGCTTTGAGAAATGTACGAGTCACAGCTTCAAGGGTTCCTGAACCCGGAACAACTGCTGCAACTATACTTGCTCTTGTTTCAGGAAGCTTACTTCATAAGAAACGTAAGGGAGCAAAATAATACTAATGATCAATTGTCCGTTAATATAAAGCTACAGGGTTATTTTTCACTGCATAAATGAGTAGAGGCTACCTCACTTTAGAAAAGGAGGTAGCTTTTGTTCTAAACAACTAACCATTAGCGATTAGCAATTGCCAAGCTTGTTTGGCTTCTTGTAGAAACAAGAGTATTTCTTCTGCTTCAAAACGTCTTTCTTGATGATAATAAAGAAAGTAATTATCTTTCACCTCACTACAAATGTTCTGGGTAGAAGATTGATTTGAATATAAAGCTTGCACCTCTGTACTGAAAAGGCAGCAAATATTTTCTGCATCTTCTCCTGTTAAGCGATAAGACTCCACAAAATTGCGATCGCCGCTAATCTCAACACTTTTGCTGCGGAATTTATCCATCAAGAGACGAAACACTTTACTATCTGGTTGTAGAGTGAAATTTGGCAAATTAAGAGTGACAAAATCAAAACAAATAATCGTTTGGTTAATCGTAGTTTTATTACAGTAAAAAGAATAATCAAAAATATAAAAACGGACATCTTCTAAATTGCCATAGATAATGTTCCTGATTTTAGGATAAACTTGTCTTGCCAAAAGTTGAAACTGATTAATATTAGGCAGAATTTTAGCTTTATTCTGACTATAAAAACGCCAACCCATTTTTTGCGCCAGGAGTTTTAAATTATTACTTCTCCTCAATTCTTTTAAATAAAGTAACTCAAGGGCTACTACTGTCAAACCAAGGACAATCAATAAAGCTATGCGCCGCCATTCCATAACCTGCACCCGAAATTAAAGGTAATCCTATTTTGCCAAATGGGATGATAATAAATCTCCTTTTCATACCCAATCCGGTTATTAAACCCCCATTGTAGAATCCGATTAATAAAGTTTCTAACCCTTGCTGCCCACTCCCTACTCCCTACTCCCTCCCCCCATAAATAATCTGTGCAACCAAGCCGGATTTAGTATTATTGATTAATAGGTAACAGTCTTTGAAAAAGCTCAATAATCGGCAATTACACCTCATAATTATCGGCTTCCTGATTATTGGTAGTATTCTTCGTTTGCTGTGGGCTGCGGATATGGAGTGGAAATATGATGAAAAAACTATTTTTGCCTTAGCTCAACAAATTGCTGATGGTACTGTACCCTGGCCTGTATCAGGATTTCCTAGTTCTGTTATTGTTCGCATTCCTGGCCTGAGTGTCTGGTGTTTTGCTGTCATTGCTAAGTTTGTTGATAGTCCTGTTGCTATGGTACGTTGGGTGCAATGGCTTAATGTGGGTACTCTCTGGCTATTTTTTGGCTTCATAATTTGGCAAATTCCCAAAATTGAGAGACTTACTTGGCTGTGGGGATTAGCTATTGCTAGTGTCAATCCTTTTGCCATCCTCATGTCAAGAAGAATTTGGCAACCAGATATTCTTGCTCCTTTTTGTTTATTAATATTTTTAGGTCACTGGTTTCGTCGCCAATTCTGGGGTAGCTTTTTATGGGGGTTTGTCGGTATTTTGAGCGGGCAAGTGCAGATGGGAGGTTTCTTTTTAGTTATGGGACTTTTCCTTTCAACTGTTTGGTTTGAATATAAACAAAACACTCTCAAACAGACTGCTTGGCTAGGCTGGTTTTTAGGTACGGCAATCGGCTTCATTCCCTTAATTCCTTGGCTCTGGGAAGTTTTACCCCAAATGGGAGGCTACAGACGTTCCTTAGTTGCTCTGTTTGTACCCAAATTTTACAGTCAATGGCTAACATCAGCATTGGGAGTTAATTTAAGTTATACCCTCAAAGAATTTTTCTGGAGTGATTTTCTCAAGGAACCTTTAATTTTTGGCAGTCCTAGCTACTTAATGATTCCCGCCCATTTATTTTTATTAGGTATTGGTATTTATCCCTTTTACAGATGGTTTAAATCAAGAAAAAAACCGACTTTTCCACCAGAAGATTCTCACTTAAGTTTTTACCTTAAAGCCATGGGTTTGTTTGTCGGTATTGTTTTCACTTTATCAAGGGTAAATGTACACCCTTATTACATAACCATTATTTTTCCCTTCACCTACATTTGGTTAGCCAGACTATACAAAAATAAGCTCAAAGTTTTAATCGCGATCGCTCTGGTGCAATTATTAATTAGTTGTAGTTTTTTGATGTTTGTACATCGCACAGGAGGAATGCCTTATTGTGGTGCTGGTTATGGGTTTTCCTATCGCTTTCAAGTGGAAAAAGGGAGTGGCATGTGAAGAGAATTCGTGACACTCTTGACACCAAATCCGGTTATTAGAGTCCGGTTATAAAGTCTAGAATTGACTTCATTAGGAGATTCCCAAAATATTAGCTAGCACCCTGAAGCATTTACCGATTCCTTCCATTTACTTCCACACAACGTTAATATTTTTTCGACTACCGTTAAGATTAAATCTATGAAACTCGATTGTCTTCTTGAGATTGTCAACCATCAGCTAATTGAAAACCAAAATCGTCCCCTTAATTCCGCAGAAACAATTATTCTACGTGGCATTTGGCAATATAGAACCTATAATCAGATAGCGATGGAGGCAGGTTATAGTCCTGGCTATTTTACTAATGTTGTAGCCCCAGACTTGTTTAAGCAACTTTCTAAGGTTGTTGGTCAGCATATAACCAAGAAAAACTGTCGAACTTTGCTAGAATCCTATGCTACAACCCAAGCATCTGCTCAGACAAAATCTAATCAGCAACAAGTCAAGCAAGACCAGCTACCATGCTATCCTTGTGGTTCAATTCCTCTGGAGTCTCCCTTTTACTTAGAACGTTCTTCTATTGAAAAGCAAGTTTATCAAGAAATCGAAAAACCAGGAGCGCTAATCAGGATTAAAGCACCTAGAGAAATGGGTAAAACTTCGCTACTGCTG
Organism: uncultured cyanobacterium; assembly: GCA_963793425.1. Classification (GTDB taxonomy): domain Bacteria; phylum Cyanobacteriota; class Cyanobacteriia; order Cyanobacteriales; family CAWCAG01; genus CAWCAG01. The sequence continues at coordinate 811,458 of CAWCAG010000009.1, forward strand.
AGGATTCTGGATCATGCTAACAGCCTGAATTACCATACTGTTAGTTTGAACTTAGAGCAGGTAGACCAAGCAATTTTAAGGGACTTGAATCAATTTATGCGGTGGCTATGTGCCAATATTACTCATCAGCTTCAGCGTAAATCAGTGCTAGATGAGTATTGGGATCAAGACTTGGGTAGTAAAGTTAGCTGTACTATCTACTTTGAAGACTATTTGCTGGAGTTAGTTGACACTCCCTTGATTTTGGCATTAGATGAGGTGAATCAAATTTTTGAGCATCCTCAAGTAGCGAAGGATTTTTTACCTTTGTTGCGTTCTTGGTACGAAGAATCTAAAAGACTACCCATCTGGCAAAAGCTACGCCTGATTGTTGTTCACTCTACAGAAATTTATGTTCCCCTCGAACTCAACCAGTCTCCTTTCAATGTGGGGCTGCCGATTCAGTTAAATAACTTTGCCCCCGAAGAGGTAAAGAAGTTAGCTAAATGCTACGGACTCCATTGGGGAGATGGGGAAGAAGCCGAAAAATTAATGGCTATGGTGGGTGGACATCCAGCCTTGATACATTTAGCCATCTATCATCTTAGTTGCGGGGAAATGACCATAGGGCAACTGCTCAAGACTGCTACTATGGCTACAGGGATTTATGCTAATCACTTACAACGTCATTGGGTGGCTTTGAAAAAACAGCCTGAGTTAGCACAAGCATTTGATAGGGTTCTTAATGCTACTGAACCTGTTGCTTTAGAGCCGATTTTTACTCATCAACTAGCTAGTATGGGACTAATTAAACTTAAAAATGAGGGTGCAATGTCTACGATGGGCTTTGCTTGTGTAGCTTGTGAGTTATATCAGCAGTTTTTTAGCAAAACAAGCGATCCTTAGAAAGTAAACATTTTTAAGAAAGCTGCCATCCTACTAATACTGCCCCTGTTACAAACATTAGCAAACTGTATATGGCTGCCGGAATTGCCATCGTTGGATTATCAAGTAAAGTGGGCGCACTGGCAACAGCGATCGCTAATGTGCCATTTTGAATCCCCACTTCGCAAGTGATAGCCAGGGTATTCTTTTTACCTAGCCCAGCAAAGCTAGAGAGAACAAAGCCTAAAGCCATTGTTAGTATATTGAGTGCTAGAGTAACACCACCGACTTGCAAGAAAAAGCTAAGTACATTCGCCTGCTCTTTTAACAGTAGCCCAAAGATAATCAGTGCGAGAAAGAATAGTGAAAGCCATTTGACGCTTTTTTCAACTTTGGCAGCAATTGCTGGTGCGTAGCGATGTAATATCATGCCTAAGCTAATGGGAATAAGAGTTATGACTGCAATTTGGATCACCGTTGGCAAAAACGGTAGCTGAAGTGCGATGCCTTCTCCCATAAAATATTGCATTGCTAGGTTAACGACTAGGGGAATGGTAAATACGGTAATGAGGCTGCTGATTGCAGTGAGAGTAACAGAGAGAGCAACATTGCCTTGAGCTAAATAAGTAACTAGGTTGGAAGTTGGCCCCCCTGGGCAGGCAGCTAGAATCATGACACCAACAGCTAACTCTGGTGACAGGGGGAAGAGTACAGCTAATAAAAAGCCCACTAGGGGCAGCATAACTAGCTGGGCAAGCAGTCCTAAGATAACTGATTTGGGTGCGATCACAATGCGCTTGAAGTCCTCAAGCTTCAGCCCTAAGCCCATGCCTAGCATGATGATAAAGAGTGCTAAGGGGAGAAAAACTGCGGTCAAAGAGTTAGATTCCATAAAAGGTTGAAACGGCTAAAAGTTGCTAATCATTTTACTTTCTATTAAGCAATCAGCAAAGGACACAAGAAACAAGCTGTTAGGCATTTAGATTTGTTATGAGGGCAAGGTAATAGGTACAAACTACAGCTTATTGAGTTTGCTCAAAAGAGATATCCTAAGAATTTTCTTGATTGAAGTCCAAAACTAGGATAAGAACGCTCAAATAACTTGCTACTAAAGGAAATATATCTCTAGAAGGTTTTGCTAAACTCATCTAAATACTCTATAAAGCTCATAGAAAAACTAATAATCAAATATTTTGCGCTATTGAAATTGTTGGATATGTCTATTGGTTTGTGAAAATAATTTTCTAATTACTTGACGGAAAATTTAACAGTAATACTACCTTCATTATCGCCGTAGAGTTCTTCAACATCATTCATTAAAAAACGAGCAGTTTGTTTTTCTTTTAAAAGGAAAGAGTCTTGTTTTCCGTAGGCAAGACATTCCCTTCCTATCTTAACTACTAATGCTCCTAAAGAAAGATCCGGACATGGCATATTAGGGTTAGATTCAAACTGCTGAACACCATCTGGGGAAAGCTCACCTTTAGCATATTCAGGAACATCAATATCTGGGTTGTTAGGAATAGCCTGCCATTTACCTGTAGCAGTGAAGCTTATAGTCACAGGCTCATCTGTATTATTAGTATAGGATTCACCATTTGTATCACTAGCTTCAACTGTACGTTCTTCCGTTTTTGGAGAAGTTTGGATTTCTTTGTCTTCAGATATCAAATGATTAATACCTGCTGTCCCTAAAATTGCAGCAATAATTGCAGCAACTCCTGATAAGATACCAGGCAAACTAGTCCAGAAATTAGGCTTTTGCTCCCCTTCACTCACTATCTCCCCTCCATTTTTTTTGATATCACTAATTGTCAAACTTGCAACCTGGGCATCTGTCTCAAGTTTGATATTAACTTGGTTATACATCTCATAATCTCATGACTTTTAACTCTAAAACTCATTAAAAAACCAATAAAAAAGTTTTGTAGCAAATGAGTTTATCTATGAGTTTTATCAGTAGCTTTTTGGGAAGATATAAATAACAATATCAGTAAAACTAGCAAGGTTAATCATTATGAAACTTGGTATTGATATAGGACATAATTGCCCTCCAGATACAGGTGCAGAGAAAATCAAAAAAGAAGATCATTTGACCAAAGATGTGGGAACTCGTTTGATGCAGAAATTGATTGCTGCTGGTCACGAAGTAGTTGATTGCACACCTAATCCGGCAGAAATAAAAGACAGAAACAAATCTCCACGAGAGCTAGTGAATTTATCTCTGCGAAAACGAGCAGAAAAAGCTAACTACAACAAAGTTGATATCTTTGTTTCTATACACTTTAATGCTTATACTAACGCTTCTAGCAAGCCTACAAATAAGCCAATGGGAACAGAGATATATGCAATCAGTAATGCTGCTAGAGGCATTGCTCAAAAAGTCCTGGATGAAATCCTTAAGCTAGGGTTTAAAGACCGAAAGGTTAAAAATAAAGGCTTTGCAGTTCTCACAAGGACTTCAATGCCTGCTATTTTAGTTGAGTGTTGTTTTCTTGATTCATATCCGGATATGAATCTTTTCGATGCTGAAAAAATGGCTGAGGCGATTAAGATTGGTTTAGTTGGAGAAGCTCCTGATAGCAATACTTCTCCTCTACCAGGTAAGTTAAAAGTTTTTCAATCAGCTATTCTCAAACCTTCCACAGAACAGTCTTCAGAGCTACCTCCAGACTCATTAATAAGTATTACTTCAGGAGAATATTTGGTTTTAGATTACCGTTTAGAAGAACGGCACTACTGGGTAAAATGGCCTGATAATAGCAAGGGAAATCGTTATGAGCATTTTATTTTTGAAGCAGATGCTGAAATTATCCCGACTGAGAATTGATCAATCCTAAGTAATGCAATACAAACCCCAGTTTAATCCTTGTTACTCTATTGAAACTATAGAACCAAATCAGGTCTTCTTCTTATCTGAAAGAGAAAAAGCTTGGTTGTGTAATCGCCTATCTTATGATTTAGCTAATTTAATCGATGGCGATCGCACTAATGACGAAATTATTGATACCCTACAACAGTTACTACTACAAGACCCAAAAACTTTACAGCAAGCCAGTACTTTCTTCCAAGAAGTTCTTAATGTGAGTCTGCAAGCTCAATCTGCCTTATTGCAAATGCAACAGCAAGGCTATCTTGTTGAAAAAGATAACTCTATTCCATCTCACTTAAGCATCTTCTGCCATCATCTCAATATTGCTCCTAACCTAGCCCAGCAACGCTTGCAAACGATTAAAGTTGCTGTGAAAACTTGCGGTTCAGTTGCGACTGAGGACTTTGTTGCTACCCTTGAGTCTTTACAAATTCAAGTAGCAGAAGAAGGTGATTTAACAGTAGTCTTAACCGATAACTATCTCAATCCTCAGCTAGATAAATTTAACCAACAATCCCTCGAATCTAAATCTCCCTGGTTGCTGGTTAAACCAGTAGGGACAATAGTTTGGCTCGGCCCCTTATTTCACCCCAACAAAACTGGCTGTTGGCAATGCTTAGCCAAGCGTCTGCGAGATAATCGACCGATTGAAGGGTTTATAGAAAGACAAAAAGAAACTTCTTCTCCTTTAACGACTCCTTTAGGCTTCTTACCATCTACAGTGCAAACTGCATTGGGAATGGCTGCTACAGAAGTGTTCAAATGGATTATTCAAGGAGAAAATCAACAATTAGAAAATAACTTACTTACTTACGATAATATTACCCTGCAAACCCAACATCATTCTTGGGTTAAGCGTCCTCAATGTTCTAGCTGTGGAGAACAAAAAAATAGCTTACTCAAACCTATTGTTTTACAACATCGTCAGAAAAACTTCACTGCTGACGGAGGACATCGCATCTGTTCACCCCAAGAAACTCTTAGGAAATACCAACATCATATTAGCCCCATTACTGGCATTGTACGGGAACTAAACAAGATTCCTGTCAACAGCTTAACTCACAACTACATCGCTAAACATCATTTCTTAAGTACTTTCGATAATGTAGCTAGTTTGCAGCAAAACTTGGGGGGTAGAAGTGCAGGGAAAGGTAGGACTAACTCTCAAGCAATGGCTAGCGGTTTTTGTGAAGCAATTGAACGCTATTCTGGGGTATTTCAAGGGGATGAAGTTAGGCAAAAAGGTAGTTATCTGCAAATGGGAGACAAAGCTATACATCCCAACGCTTGTATGAACTTTAGTCAACGGCAATATCACCAGAGAAAACAATGGAATCTTGAATGTCAAGGCTGGTTTCAAAAAGTACCTGAACCCTTTGAGGAAGATAGAGTTATTGATTGGACTCCGGTTTGGTCTTTAACTCACCAGGAATTTAAGTATTTGCCCACAGCGTACTGTTATTATGGCTATCAAACAGACTATCAAACAGACTGTTGGGCTGATTCTAATGGTTGTGCCACGGGAAATACCATTGAAGAAGCGATTCTGCAAGGATTTATGGAATTAGTGGAGCGGGATGCTGTTGCTTTGTGGTGGTATAACTGTCTGCAAAAACCCCAAGTAGATTTAGACAGTTTTGATGAGCCTTACTTTCAAAGTCTGAAGCAATATTATCAAACAATTAACCGAGAAATTTGGGTTTTAGATATTACCAGTGATTTGCACATTCCTGTCTTTGCTGCGATTAGTCGGAAAAAGGATAGCAAGGTAGAAAATATTGTCTTGGGCTATGGCGCTCATTTTGATGCCAAGATTGCCATTAGTCGGGCTTTGACTGAAGTTAACCAAATTTTACCTAACGTCTTATTTACCAAAGCAGATGGTAGTACGAATTATCCCCCATCGGCGGATACCTTGGCTGTGGACTGGTGGCAAACTGCCACTGTAGCCGATCAATCTTATTTAGTCCCAGATGAGCGAATTGCGGTCAAAGTTAGCAATGATTATCCTCAAATGGCCAGTGACGATTTACTTGAAGATGTCAAGCTTTGTCAGAAAATGGTTGAGAAAAACGGTATGGAAATGCTGGTTTTAGACCAAACTCGTGCTGATATTGGTTTAAGAGTTGCTAAGGTAGTTGTTCCGGGAATGCGCCATATGTGGCAAAGGTTAGCACCCGGAAGGCTGTATGAGGTTCCGGTGAAAATGGGTTGGTTGCTAAAACCATTAGCCCAAGAGCAACTCAATTCTTTTCCGATGTGGATGTAAACATCTCCTTTCTCACGAATGTTATTTTCCATGAGTTTTTATATGAGTTTTATAGGTTGTTACTTATCAAACCGTGAATAACAATACTGACAAGATAAGCAGGATGTCTATTAAATGAAAAGCCTAGTTTTCTCTCAACTCCTTGAATAAGTCAATTCTGCACAAACAGAAATTTAATCAGTTATCAGGAGAAGTAAGCAGATGACCAGCAATCCGAGCCTAGCAACTGTTTCAGCCAGTAGTATCACTGATATTTCAGCCTTGCCTGGTCTAAAATCCCTTTGGGCTGAAACTCTAGGAGATCCTCGGATTTGCGTAGCGATTCTTGACGGCCCTGTTGACCAATCCCACCCGTGTTTAGAAAATGCTCAACTAAAAAGACTACCCAGTTTAGTATCAGACCATGCTGGTAAAGGTATTATGTCTGCTCACGGTACTCATATTACCAGTACAATTTTTGCTCAACCTAGTGGAGACGTTCGTGGTATTGCACCTGAATGTCGCGGTCTGATAATTCCTGTGTTTTCCGACAACGGAAAAGGTAAGCTTTCGCAGCTTAACCTCGCTAGAGCTATTAATCAAGCCGTCGAACAAGGCGCACAGGTGATTAATATTAGCGGCGGTCAAAAGGTAGAACAGCCTCAAGAGGCCGATCCGATGTTGGTGAAAGCAGTTGAGTTCTGTAACAACGAGGGGGTTTTGATTGTTGCTGCTGCGGGTAACGATGGATGTGAATGCCTTCATGTTCCAGCAGCTTTACCTTCAGTGTTGGCAGTGGGAGCAATGAATGCTCAAGGATTACCTTTCGATTTCAGTAATTGGGGCAAAACCTACCAAACTCAAGGTATTCTCGCTCCTGGTGAAAATATATTAGGTGCATTACCTGACGGCGGTACTACTGTCATGAGCGGTACTAGCTTTGCTAACCCTGTCGTATCTGGTGTTGCTGCTTTATTACTCAGTATTCAGCTTTTACGTGGAGAGAGGCCAAATCCTCATGCTGTGCGAGCAGCTTTACTCGATAGTGCTTTCCCCTGTGACCAGCTAAAAGTTTCTAATTGTCATCGTTTTTTAGTAGGTAGTCTCAACATTCTTGGAGCATACAACTTAATTAACAACGGAGAAATAAGCAATATGTCTGAGTCTCAATCAGATTTGGAAACTATCCAACCCAGTCAAACTAATAATCTTAATCAAACAGAATCTGCAAATGTGATACCAGCTAATAACTCAGAATCTGTCACAGCAACATCTAGCAATACTCCAGTACCAATGCAGATTGCCAATAATGGAATGGCTGTAATGCCCAGTAACAACGGAATGATTTCTATGCCCTATCAGGTCGTGGCTGTTCCAGCAATGGGTAATAATCAAATGGCTGTTGTACCTAGTGTAGCTGCTACATCTAACGCTGTAGTTAATTCAGGAACTTGCGGTTGTCAAAATGGTGTAGTTACTTCAAATGCCACTCCTAACGAAATAGTAGATTCTTTTGTTTATGCCATTGGATTAATTGGTTATGATTTTGGCACTGAAGCGCGTCGGGACAGCTTTAAACAGTTGATGCCAGAATATACTCCAGAAGATTCAGAGCAAGAAAACCTAGTACTTCCGGCTAATCCCTATGATGCTAGGCAGATGGCTCGTTACTTAGAAGAAAATCGAGATGAAGCCAAATCGCTTATTTGGACATTGAACTTAGACCTAACCCCAATCTATGCAATTGAGCCTCAAGGAGCCTTTGCTTCGGATGTCTACGGGCAATTACAAGATTTTTTAGCTGGACAGGTTAAGGCTGAAGATGATGATGAATATATTGAGAGAACTTCAATTCCAGCTATTTTGACTGGTAGAACCGTAACCCTCTTTTCTGGAGAGGTTGTTCCGGTCATTCGACCGATAAATACTCGTGGGATGTATGCTTGGCAAATTAATCAGTTAATCGATAGTGTCATAGCAGTGACCCAGCAAAGGTCTGAACAGGAAGGACTCACATCTCCTAGCGACGAAGTAATTGAAGAAATCAAGTATTCGTTAAGAAGTTTTCTAGAGCGAGTATACTATGATTTACGAAATCTGGGACAAACCTCTCAAGAGCGGGCCCTGAACTTTGCGGCAACCAACATTTTTCAGTATGCAGATGCCTTGGTACAAGTTTTAAGAAATAAGAAACGTCCTAGCGAGACAGGGGAAACACTAACAGCCGTAACTATGCAACTTGACTCTTTTCAAACAGAAAGAAGTCCTTTCTGTCGTAAAGATTCTGATTGCTGGGATGTGAAGCTGAAATTCTTTGATCCAGAAAATGCTCGGCGTGCGAGAAGAGTCATTCGCTATACCCTGGATGTGAGTGATGTCATGCCAGTGACTCTAGGTAAAGTTAGAATCTGGGACGAAGCAAGCTAACTATTTATTCAATAACAAAAATTAGACAAATGAAATACTCAAAACAATCAAAATTACCTAAGCAAGTTGCCCCCATACAGCGACTTTCTACCTCAGTTGCACCTTCTAGTAATAATGGCGTTGAAGCTAGTGGAATATTCGATTTAATACGACAATTGCCTATTATTAGGACATTTGCTCGCAAATAATGATCTAGTTTTTCTATAGAGACTTTTTTAGCGATTACACAGCGAAACTTGGTTGTAATGTTGCAAAAATCCCTTAACTAAATAAGAAAGCAATGAAACTGGCAATACAAGCTGGACACGTACCGCGAATTAGCGAAAACTTCCGGCATACAAACAATCACTATTCTGAAACAAAGGAGTTTCTATTATGAAAATGCAGAAACATAAAATGCCCAAACAAACGGCTCCCATCGCCAGAAATCTTAATACTACTGCTCAAGCTAGCGACCAGAATAGCGGCGTTGAAGCCAGTATTCCCTGGGGTCTTCTCGCAGGAGCAATTCCAGCCATTACTAGTTTATTCAACTAGCTAATTTGTTTGGGGGTTAATTGAGGCTTTGAGTTGAATTAACTTAATTCTGATTAACTTACCTGGCAAAAATTGCTTATAAAACGGTTATTGATCGCTGGTCTGAATAAGTTGCACTCCAGCGATCGCCTCAATTACTGAAAAAACAAGGAGTACACACTATGAAAATGCCCAAACAAACGGCTCCCATTGCCAGAAATCTCAACACTACTGCTCAGGCTGCTGACCAGAATGCTGTTGAAGCTAGTGCAAATTGGGGAAAGATTGGGGGAATTGGGAGTGCTATTGGAGCTGGTATTACAGGTCTTCAAGCACTAAAAGATTGGTTCAGAGGAAATTAGTTAGGGATCTGAATCAATTTCCTTCAATTCTGATGTGGATCGCTGGTTTCTTTATATTATTGCCCAGCGATCGCACTTAACTTTAGCTTAGAGAGAAATAATTTATGAAAATGCCAAAACAAGCTCAACCAGTCAAAAGGCCGCAACTCATTGAACCTTACAAAACAGTAGATGTTATTCAAGGAGAGGAGGAAAGTTTGTTGAATGTTCGCTTCGATTTGTTACATGGAGCTAACTATAACGATCCAGCGAGGTTAAGAGTTGCAGTTGACTCTTGCGGCTGTCATATATTTTCTGGAACTTCAATGTCTCAATGTCTAGCAGTTTGCGGCTTAGTATAGAGCCAAAAACAACAAAAAGCTTAATCTTTTTGGGTATAAAGAAGGAGAAATAAATGTCGTTGCAGTGTATACAGCAGACTATTAGGCAAGAAATAAAAACTAGAGAAGTTCAAAGAGAAAGTATAACAGAACGCATATTTAAGCTTTATCTACAAGGACTAAAAAACGGGAAAAACAAAGAAGATAAACAATATGAAACTTTGTTTAACAAAATAGATAGTACAGCTCATTGGAAGCAACGTCTTGATAGTTCTCATAGTAAAGAAATGTGGCTTAAGAAACTTGAGAGGATAGCAGAAAAACTTGAATTTCAAATAACTAAAAAAGAGAGTAAAGCACTTGAGAAAGTAGTCTGCCAGCTTAATCACAATTGGGGTGAGCATTGGGAAAGAGGACGGATCTGGGCATAAGTCAAAGTTGAAATATTGTTCTTCAAGTGTGATTGCTCAGGACAAATTAATTGCAGATTATGCTCCAAGAATATAGGATTATTGATGCAGACTCCCATGTGGTTGAACCTCTAATTATGTGGGGTGAGTATCTCGAACCAGAATTCCAAAAGTTTGCACCTTCAATAGATATGAAAATGCAAGGGGAAGAGATTGTCGAAAAGGTGTCTAAGCAAGTTAGCGCTATCGGCAATAGGCAAATGATGCAGGCTCATCCTCATGCTTATTTCCAAGGCTATAGTGTTAAGTCTCACCTGGAAGAAATGATAAAGATGGGTGTGGATGTGGCTTTTCTTTATCCAACTTATGGGTTGTGGCTTTGGGCGATAGATTCTATGCAACCGGAAGTTGCGGGGGCTTTTACCCGTGCCTATAACAAGTGGTTAAAGTACTTTTGCGGCCATGCTCCAGATAGGTTGCAAGGGGTAGGAGCAATCAATCTGCACGCCCCAGAAACCCTGGTAGGCCAGTTACATCAGATTGCTGATTTTGGTTGGAAAGCGGTGTTTGTACGTCCCAACCCCATCAAAGGAAGACTGTTGAGTGACTCTGCTTATGAGCCTTTTTGGACAGAATGCGAACAGTTAGGTATAGCAGTTGGCATTCACGAAGGGACTCACTCTCGTTTGCCCACTACTGGCACAGATAGGTTTAACACTCGCTTTTCGCTAATGGGGGAGCGCAACAAGGCTTTCTCATCCTGGAAAAAGAGGAGCAATGGGTAATTGAAGCGGAAGGGACGATAGATTCTGAGCAGATTACTTTAGGGCGATCGCGCCCGATCAACTCTGTAGATACTGACACCCAGATACCAATCCTACCAGTTGCCGTAGTTAACTATGTTATTCGTACTCAAGAAAACGTCGTTTTAGACAATGCTGCACAAGAAGAACAATTTAGCCGTGATCGCTACATTGTGTCAACTCAACCCAAATCGATTCTCTGTACCCCTTTGTTACATCAAGGCAAGCTAAGGGGCATCTTATACTTAGAAAACAACTTAACCACAGGGGCATTTACTAGCGATCGCATTGAAACCTTAAGAATTCTCTCTGCCCAAGCTGCTATTTCCCTGGAAAATGCCCAACTCTACGCCCAACTAGAAGATGCTAACCGCAACCTAGAACAAAGAGTAACACAGCGCACCCAAGAACTCTCCCAAACCCTAGAAATCCTCAAAGCTACCCAAGCCGAACTGATCTTTGAAAACGAGTTACTCAGAAGTGCCGAACAACCTTCTAACTTTGACTACCAAGTGGGGGGGAGTTTGCCCATGGATGCTCCCACCTATGTGGTGCGATCAGCAGATCGTTCCCTCTACAAAGCTTTGCAGCAGGGGCAAGTTTGTTATATTCTTAATCCTCGGCAGATGGGAAAATCAAGCCTGATGGTGCGGATGATGCACCACCTGAGACATGAAGGGTTTAGCTGCGGGGCCATTGATCTTACCCGCATTGGTAGCGAAAACATTACTCCTGAGCAATGGTATAAAGGTTTGACGGTAGAATTATGGCGAAGTTTTGGCTTGTTAAGGAAGGTTAATCTGAGAAGTTGGTGGAATGAACAAGGGGATATCTCTCCAGTGCAACGGTTAAGCCAATTTATTGAAGAGATTTTGCTGGTTGAAGTTGGTCAAAGCGATGACACTTTGCCGAAAAACCTGATTGTTTTTATTGATGAAATTGATAGCTTTTTAAGCTTGAATTTCCCCGTAAATGACTTTTTCGCTCTCATTCGCTCCTGCTATAACCAACGCAGTATTAACCCAGAGTATCGGCGTTTAACCTTTGCTCTTTTTGGCGTTGCTACTCCCGGAAATTTAATTACTGAGCAACAAACAACTCCCTTCAACATCGGTCAAACTATTCAATTAGAAGGCTTCAAAGAGCATGAGGCACAACCTTTACTGCAAGGATTGGCAGAGAAAGTAACTAATCCGCAAACACTCTTGAAAGAAGTGTTAGGTTGGACAAACGGCCAGCCTTTTTTAACTCAAAAGCTTTGTAAACTAATCCGTAATGCTTCTTCTCCCATACCCATTAACCAAGAAGCGGCATGGCTTGCAAATTTGGTGCAGAAGTCGATAATAGAGAATTGGGAATCACAGGATCAACCAGAGCATTTGCAGACAATACGCGATCGCCTTCTCAAAAGTAAGCGATCACCTCAGTTACTAGAAATATATCGACAAATTCTGCATCAGGGAGAAGTTATCGCCGTTGATTCTCCAGTAGAAAAAGAACTGCTTTTGTCAGGGTTAGTGATCAAGCAACAGGGAGTTTTGAAGATTCATAATCAGATTTATGAATCTATCTTTAGCCGTAGTTGGCTTGAGTATCACCTTCGCTTTGATGCTTAACTGTAGCGGTTTGCGATCATTTGTTCAATAATTCCAACTCCAACTGGCAGTAGAAGTGACCTCAACCAATTGGGATGACGATTATATTGACAAACTTGATGAGTATCAGCGTTTGGGGATTAGAGAATATTGGATTGTGGACTATTCATTAAACATTGATTATTTGCAGATTTTGCTTAATACTCATTCCTCTATCCTGCAAAGTTTCGACAAATAAATCTGTTCTAAAGCTTGTTCTACGGACCAAATACCAGGTTTTTTTAGTCTTCCTTTTAGCAATGATTCTACTACACTTCCTGTACCCATACCTGCGACCACAGCAGTATTTTCGTGGGTGAAAGCAGCATGACACTTTGCCCTTTTGCCATCCTTTTCTCCCTGTATTTCCGAACTTATAGCTACCCCAACACCACTGAAGCGATCAGTCACTTTTGTCATGGCATAACTGATGCGGGAGAAAAACTCGATGCCTTGTGAACTTTCAATCCAAGCAGAGGGAAATATATGGGCAGTTATCCAAGTTAGATGATTATACAAATCGGGAACGGAACCGAATTTAGTAATAATATTTTTAGCAGAAAAAGACTCAGCAAAAGTGTAGGTTTCTGGCATATCGAACCAATAAACTCCTATCTTGCCATACTTAGGAAACTCAATAACTTCGCGATCACTATAGGGTGAAACTTTCTGCCACTGCCCATTTAACCAAGCATCAAAAGCAGCCCTTAAACCTAAAAAAGTTGTCCGCATTACCGTCATTCCTGCACCTCCAGAACCAGCCACAACATAACTTAAATGAATAGTTTCTATTGTGTCTAATTGCTCTACTCCTTGGCGTACCATACTATTAGAAATACCAGGAAAAATCCCAGTATTAAGTACAGCAGTAATGCCTGCATTGCCAGCTTCTTGGCGATATTTAATTACTTTTTGCAAAAATGAGCGATGATCACTAACATCAACATAATCAACTTGTTGTTCAATGCAAGTTTTTAAAACTCTACCATCACGATAATGAAAAGGTCCGGCACAATGAACTACTGCATTAGCCCTTGCGATCGCAGCTTTTAATTGATCTTGATTATCTAAGTCTAATTGCAGAGGTTTCAGTCTTTCATTGCCAAGAGTTTGCGTGGTAACTGTTCTTCCTGTTACCGTAATTTCTGCATCGGTATATTGCAACAAATCCTTAGTTACACTACTACCAATCCTCCCTAATCCTCCTAAAATTAGTACGCGCTGTTTCATCCTGATCAACTTTTTGTAAGATTTTTGATTTAGATGAATCTTAGCTTATCGAAAGTTGTCAAACTCTGCTTCCGGCTCTCTACCTTAACGGGAATAGTGAAAACTTATTTAAGCAAGCTTGTCAAACCAATACATTAGCTGCGGCGATCGCAACTTTTAACTGATCTTGATTATCCAAGTCTCATCGCTGCTAAGGGAAGGAATATCTCGCTCTGTAGTAGAAATTAAATCCCAAAGTGATAGAATTAGACCTCTGGTAGAAAAAATTGAGATGTTTCTTTCTTTGGGTGCGGAAGTAGGAATTCTTATTGATCTAGATACAAGAACTGTAGTTATTTACAGAAACTCTGGAAGACCAACCCGACTAACAGATAATGATACTTTAACAATATCAGAACTTTTCCCTAGTTGGAAACTACCCGTGAGAGAACTTGGCCCCTGTATTTGAATGAAGAGTAAAATAGCCAAAGTTTTATTAAAGCTAAATATTCCAGCTTAAGTAAGCAATAACAGCAGATAATATAGAGAAGGTGCAATCGCCTCACTCCCAATAGTTAATGAATTTACTGACATTAATAGATAAACTGGGGTACATCTGACCTTGAAAGGCATTGTATAGTAGAGATTTGGCTTCCGAATGGAGGTAATTCTCCAAATGCTAACGTTGGCAACAAGGACATCATGGAATCAAGTGAGAACCAACCTAGAGCATTGAATTGGCGCGGAGAAAGTGCCTTAGCTGCCATTGTTTTTACAGATGTTGAGTCTTTTACTCCGATTATGGCAGCGGATGAAAACCACGCTTTGGCACTGATACAGCGGGATTTTCAATTAATGGCTCGCTTTTGCGAACAGAAGGAGGGACAGGTACTCAAATACTTGGGAGATGGTATGTTGATGTACTTTATCAGCGCCGAAAAAGCTGTCGATTGTGCCATTGAAATCCAAAAAGAGTTAGTAACTACCGCCACTACCCTAGAAAAGAAAGATATTTTGACCCATCGCATCGGCATACATTTAGGAGATGTATTTTTTAATGGTCAAGATGTCATGGGTAAAGGGGTTAATATGGCCTCTCGGTTGGAAGGACAATCTCAACCTGGGGGAATTTGTATTTCCCACACAGTTTATGAAGTAGTTAAAAATTGCCTCCAAGCCCCCATTACCTATGCGGGGATGAGGAAATTAAAAGGTATCCGTGAACCCGCCCCTATTTATCTTATTCCACCGCCACGCCAAAAAGTAGAAACAAAAACCAGGGTTTTTATCAGCTATCGTAACCAAGAACCGGATTTAAGCCTTGCTCAGACGTTTTACCATACTCTAATTAAAGCTGATTATGAAGCTTTTATGGCAGGGGAAAGTATTCGTTTAGGGGAAAGGTGGGCTGAAAGAATTGAAGACGAATTAAAATGTTGTGATTATTTACTAATACTTCTTTCTGAACAATCTGCTGCCAGCGAGATGGTGACAGAAGAAGTTCGCCGGGCGAAGGAATTACATAGCCTTAATTCTGATGGGAAACCCTATATCTTACCCATTAGAGTTAAATTTCCCATGACTTCCCCTTTGAATTACAACCTTAAAGGTTATTTAGATCGGATTCAACAAAGGGAGTGGAATTCAGAGGAAGATACTCCTCGGTTAGTACAGGAAGTTTTTGATATAATTCATTCAGGCAAACCCTTAGAACAACCAGAGGAAAATACTTCAGAAGCTTATGCAACTAATTGGGAAAATCCTGATCTTCCTCCTTTACCCATAGCTATCCCAGAATTACCTGATGGGCAGGTGGATGTAGCTTCTGTATTTTATGTTGAACGCCCCCCTATTGAAGATCGGGCCATAGAAACAGTGATTCAAGCTGGTTCTTTAATTAGGATCAAAGCCCCCAGGCAAATGGGCAAAACTTCCTTAATGGCGAGAATCTTACACCATGCCAAGGAACAAGGTTATTGTGCTGTCCCCCTAAGCTTTCAGCTAGCTGATGGCAAGATTTTTCAAGATTTAGACCGTTTTTTGCGTTGGTTTTGCGCCAGTGTCGGTAGGAGGCTACGCTTACCCAATCAGCTTAATGATTATTGGGATGAAATTTTTGGTAGTAAGGATAACTGCACCGCTTATTTTGAAGAATATCTCCTAGAAAATCTGGAAGCGCCTCTGGTTTTGGGTTTGGATGAGGTAGATTGTATTTTTAGATATCCAGAAATTGCCACAGACTTTTTTGGCTTATTGCGGGCTTGGCATGAAGAAGCGAAAAATCGTGATATCTGGAAAAAGTTACGCCTAGTGGTGGTACATTCGACGGAAGTTTATGTACCAATGGATGTCAACCAATCTCCTTTTAATGTTGGGCTACCCTTAGAGTTACCAGAATTTACCCCAGAACAAGTTTGTGAACTATCTCGTTTACACGGTTTAGATTGGCAAAAGTCCCACATTTTGCAACTGATGAACTTAGTGGGGGGACATCCTTATTTAGTTCGTTTGGCACTCTATTATATTGCTAGGCAAGATATTACTTTAGAAAAGTTAATCCAAGTTGCTCCTACAGAAGGAGGGTTATACAACAATCACTTGCGTCGCCATTTATGGAACTTACAACAACACCCAGAATTGGCTGGAGCAATGCAAGAGGTAGTAGAAGCGGGTACAGAATCTCTACGTTTAGGTTCCAAGTTAGCTTTCAAATTACATAGTATGGGCTTGGTTAGTTTCCGAGCTAATGAAGTTAAACCTAGGTGTAATTTGTATCAACAGTATTTTCAAGAAAGATTATAGGTAGTGGTACAAAAATAATGATATTGATACAGCATGATAAGCAATTTGCTAGGGTTTATCATTCGCTCTTATTTTGGCGAACATCCATTTATCATTATCGTAATCCCAAAAAAGAGAAAACTGTAGCTTTTGGCTACTAACTTTTCCGTCATTCTTGTTATAAATTAACTCAACATCAACCTTAGCGGTATCAGGATTATTTTTTGCTATTTCAAGGTCTTGAAGTTCTACAGAATCAATGGTTTCCCACCAATTAACATAGGAAAAATAGCCATCTGGATGTAAATCTTTGTCGTTTTGCAACCCTGCTGGTAAACGTTCCCAAGCTGCCCGATATTGACCATTGTTTATATCGTTGTAATAATCCTCAATGGCTTTTTCTGGGGAAGGACGCTGAATTTGATTGTTACTGTTGCTTAATGACTTGACTGGCGGTGCTTCAGGGGAACGAGTCATCATACGACCAATAACCACAGAACCCCCAATTAAACTCCCTAAAATTAGTAACGCCACAAAAAGACTTAAGAATAGATTTTGCTGGGGTTCAGCCTGTGAGGGTTCAACTGAAGTCTTTCTGGGGCCAGCTAAAGAAGGTTCTTGAGAAGTGGGGGCTACTGCTATAGTCGGAGATAGAGTTGGAGGTGGGGGTTGAGTTAGGTCTGGTGGCGGTTCTGTGAGATTATTGTAGGGTATAGTTGCAGGAAAACTTATTTCCTTATTTTCCAACGCCGCTAACATATCCATAGCAGTAGGAAAACGATCCCTAGGATGATATCTAACTGCTTTATCTAATACAGCAGCTAACTCTGAACTAACTTGAGTCGCTTGTTGTCGCCAAAGAATTTCTCCTGTTGCAGGATCTGTTTCCAACATCTGGGGTCTTTTCCCCGAAAGCAAATAAATTGCTACCAAACTCAAACTATATAAATCACTAGAATAAAGGGGCTTTCCCGCTGCTTGTTCACTGGGCATAAAGCCAGGAGTGCCGATAACAATGGAACTAGTGGTACTACCTTGGGCATTAACTATTGTTCCCATGGCTTCTTTAACAGCCCCAAAATCAATTAAAACTGGTTTCTGGTCGGAGGATCGTAGGATAATATTTTCTGGTTTAATATCCCTATGAACAATCTTTTGGCTGTGAATGTAATCCAGCACAGGCAAAATATCAACCAAAATTCCCCTAACTTCATCTTCTCCTAAACGTTGCTGCTGTTGGACTTTTTCAGCTAAGGTAACTCCTGGAATCCACTTTTGAACTAAATAAAATTGTTCTTCTTCAGTGAAATAAGCATAAAGTCTGGGGATTTGCTGATTAGCCTCTCCTAATTCTTCTAAGATAGCTGCTTCTCTTTGAAATCTCTCTTTAACTAATTCGTATACTTGAGGGTTTTGGGTCATCGGTTTAAGCAGCTTGATAACGCAACTTCTTCCGGAGGGCATATGAGTATCTTCGGCTAAGAAAGTCTCGCCGAAACCCCCTTTACCTAAAGGACGAAGTAAGCGATAGCGGTTACTTAAAAGATCGTTAGTCATTGGTGATTTAAAAAATTTGCTGCTACGGCGATAATCTTTCCCTTGTCCAATTCCCAGTTTGACTTTTTTGGTAAAGTAAGCGGTCGTGTAACCTACTAGGTCTTCCTTGCCAAAATTCCAGAGACTGGGGCATAACCCTGAATCCTCCCCAATGAGGCGGACGTGGTACTGTTTGTTCAGTATACTGCTCTTTAATCGCTTTCAATTTCTCTTCTAGCACCTGACGGTTAGGAATAACCTGGCTTTGGGCTGATGCCCATGCACCCAATTGAGAATTATGGGGACGGCTGTTAAAATACTCATTGGATTCTTGGGGAGAAATTTGTTCTACTAAACCAGAAATTCTTACTTGTCTTTCTAATTCAGCCCACCAAAAAACTAAAGAAGCATGAGGATTTTGCAGCAATTGTCGCCCTTTTTTACTTTCATAGTTGGTATAAAAGACAAAGCCCCTTTGATCAAAACCCTTCAGTAGAACCATTCTGGCCGAAGGTTTACCATCAGGAGTAGCCGTAGCAAGGGTCATGGCATTGGGTTCGTTTAATTGGGCTTCCAAGGCTTGATTAAACCAAATTTGAAATTGCTCAAAAGGATTGGTAGAAGCAGATTCTTCTGTTAAGCCAGCAAGGGTATAATTTTGGCGTAAGTCAGCAATGGATAGATTCATAGGGTTAATTGATAACTGTATAGCTTGCCATTTGAGAAGACATCAATGATCATTGAAAAGAATGCCAGAAAGTGTTGATGGAGCGATCGCAGTTTTACTTGATTTAGCCCAACGGGGAGAAATTGATCCTTGGGATGTCCAGGTGATTGAGGTGATTGATCGCTATTTGAGTAAGTTAACACTTCCTGGCAACCTTGAACCGGGAACCCAAGAAGCTGACTTACCTCAATCAGGACAAGCTTTTTTGTGGGCATCAATGTTGGTTTTTCTTAAGGCTGATACCCTCCAAAAACTGGAAGAAGAACCCGAAAATGAGGATTTTTTAGAAGAGGAGATAGTAGAGGTAGAGGGGAAACGTCGTTTACCTATACGCCTAGAAAAGCACATTCGTCGCCGCCCTAGCGCCCCTCCTTTACGTCGTAGGAGAGTAACCTTAAATGAATTGATTGGGCAAATTAAAGAGATTGCTGCCACCCTAACCCTAGAAGAAAATCCTGCTTCTACGGATTCAGGGCGTAGCCGCCGCCATTCTCGCCAAGAAGCAACCCGTATTGTCACAGAATTAGCCCATAACGAGAATCTTACGGAGGTAGCTAGCCAATTAGAGCAATTTTTAACTTTTGAATTACCTCAACTTTCTCCAGAACAAAGTTGGTTAGATTTGGAACAATTATTAAATTGGTGGAGTGAGGCTACTAGCAGAAGTGATACCCATCATAACTCCAAAACCCATGACAGAGTAGGGGTTTTTTGGGCTTTACTTTTACTTTCGGCCCAATCAAAAGTAGAGTTATCTCAGGATGAATTTTACCAAGATTTAAGGGTTAAGCCTTTGAGATGATCAGCTCAAAACGGTCGAAATGCCATCATTATCTATCTAGATGAGTTAAAACAGAATAGTTAGCGATCGCTAACTATTCATCAGAAGAGTTAGTACGTTGAACAAAATCAGTAAACAAAATGTGATTTAGGGTTGAGGGATAAATAAATATGAAAGCCATGATCCTAGCGGCTGGCAAAGGTACTCGCGTGCGTCCAATTACTCACACAATTCCCAAACCACTGATTCCGATCTTTCAGAAACCAGTGATGGAGTTCTTGCTAGAACTGCTCAGGAGTCATGGCTTTGATCAGGTTATGGTTAATGTTAGCCATCTTGCTGATCGTATAGAAGGTTATTTCCGGGATGGACAGCGTTTTGGGGTAGATATTGCCTATTCTTTTGAAGGCAAAATTGTTGATGATGGACGCTTGATTGGAGAAGCGATGGGTTCAGCAGGAGGATTGCGACGCATTCAAGATTTTTCTCCCTTCTTTGATGATACTTTTATTGTGCTTTGCGGCGATGCTTTAATTGATTTGGATCTTACCGCAGCAGTGAAAAAGCACCGGGAAAAAGGTGCGATCGCTACAGTTGTGACTAAATCAGTTCCCAAAGAACAAGTTTCTAGTTACGGGGTTGTGGTGACAGATGAAGAAGGCAGAATTAAAGCTTTCCAAGAAAAGCCTACAGTTGAAGAAGCCCTGAGTAATGAAATAAATACCGGGATTTATATTTTTGAACCAGAAGTGATTGATTATATTCCCCCAGGTCAAAATTATGATATTGGTGGAGAATTATTCCCTAAGTTAGTAGAAAACAATGCTCCTTTTTATGCTGTTTCTATGGATTTTCAATGGGTAGATATTGGGAAAGTTCCCGACTATTGGAATGCTATTCAAGGAGTGTTACAAGGAAAGATTAAAAATGTTGATATACCCGGTACAGAAGTTGCCCCCGGCATTTACACTGGCCTGAATGTGGCAGTTAATTGGGACAAAGTTGATATTACCGGGCCAGTTTATATTGGCGGTATGACTAAAATTGAAGATGGTGCTAAAATTATTGGCCCCACTATGATTGGCCCCAGTTGTTGGGTTTGTAAAGGAGCAACGGTAGACAAAAGTGTTATTTTTGAATACTCCCGTTTAGGGCCTGGGGTACGGTTAGTTGATAAGCTAGTGTTTGGACGTTACTGCGTTGATAAGACAGGTACAGCTATTGATGTCCGGGCAGCAGCTTTAGATTGGTTAATTACCGACACTCGCCAAAGTTTGCCCACAGATGAACCTCAAGAACGTAAAGCGATTGAGGATTTATTAGGGCAGGAAATTTAAAGGGAGATTGAGGAGTAATAGGTAATGGGTAATGGGTAATGGGTTCACGAACTCCGTTGCCATAAAGTTCGAGTAGATTCAAGACTTATTACCCCACTCCCTCATACTAGACAAAGATACATTACCACCACTGATAATCACGCCAATTTTTGCTTTGGGATAGGTTACAACTCCTTGAAGTAAAGCGGCGGCAGCTAAGCAACCTGTAGGTTCTACAACAATCTTTAAGCGCTCCCACAGGAAGAACATCGTACTGATAATTGCTTCTTCTGAGACAGTTACCATATCATCAACATAATGCAATACCAAAGGGAAGTTAATCTCTCCTAAACAAGGAGTCCTTGCCCCATCAGCAATGGTATCAGGGTTGTTTACTTTGTGCAAAACCCCAGTATGAAAAGAACGGGTTGCATCGTCGGCTTGTTTTGGTTCTACACCAATAATTCGACATTGGGGAGAAAGCGTCTTCGCTGCGATCGCACAACCAGATAGCAAACCTCCCCCGCCACAGGGAACTAATAATAAGTCGATTTCTCCTATTTCTTCAATTAGTTCTTTGGCTGCTGTTCCTTGTCCCGCTACTGTGGGTGCATAGTTATAGGGAGGGATAACCTTCAAACCCTGCTCTGTTGAGATTTCCTGAGTAAGTTTCTCTCGATCTGTTGTGGCTGGATCATAAAGAATTACTTCTGCACCGTAATCACGAGTAGCGGCAATTTTTACATCCGGGGCATTGTCCGGCATGATAATGGTGCGGGGAATATCTAAGAGTTTACCAGCTAAGGCGATCGCTTGGGCATGATTCCCTGAAGAGTAAGTGATTACGCCCCGTTGCTTCTGGCTTGCCGACAAGCTAAATAAGGCATTGTAAGCACCCCGAAATTTAAAAGATCCTGCACGTTGAAAGTTTTCGCATTTGAAAAAAACCTCACTATCGGTTTTCTTATTTACAGTAGTGGAAGTAACAACAGGGGTTCGATGCACAATGCCACAACCATTTTTTGCTGCTGTGGCAATATCCTTATAGGCAACCGCTAAATTAGATTGATGATTTGGTGTTAATGATGATGTTTCTTTTGTTAAAGTCATAAAATAAAATTTGAGGTTGTCATGATTGATCTTTTGTTGGTATCTGAATCATTCCCACAACTCAAGAGTATTTTTCTACGGAGAAAGTTTCTGAAATTCTCCAGAAACTTAGAAATCGCTATATTAAAGTGGTACTGTCTTAAGAAAAACAAATCTAAAATTAGGCCAATGGCAGTTTTTTTAGTACATTAGTCCTAAAGTGCTGCCAACTTCCAGGTAAAGGTTATGGAATTAATCAAACAAACCAAACTCCACTACCAAGCAGAAAATTCTGACAAAGTTTACGAAGTTGATTTAAGTTGTGTAGGGGAAGATCGTTATTTAGTTAACTTTCGCTACGGTAAGCGGGGTGGCAATTTAAAAGAGGGAACCAAAACAACAGAACCTATACCTTTGGCTGAAGCAGAAAAAACTTTTACTAAGTTAGTGGCTTCTAAAACGAAGAAGGGCTACGAAGAGGTTAGTCAACAGCAAGGTAAAGCTGAACCTAAGCAGATAAATAAGGAGTCACGTAACCAAGCGATTATAACTCGTTTGGCTAATGGTAGTGATAATAAATGGGCTTTAGATCGGGTAATTTGGCGGGCTGGGGAACTAAAAATCCAAGCAGCAACACCTTTGTTGATGACTCTTTTAGGTACAGGGGAACCTTTGCGGGATTACTCCATTGCTTGGAGTTTAGGTTGGTGTGGTGATGAAACTACTATTCCGCTATTACAAGAGTTATGGCAAAATGATTCTCAGCCAGAGTTTGTACGACGCATTGCTTGGGAAGCAGCTTACAAGCTGGCAAATGCAGAGTGTCAAGACAGGATGAGGCAAGATAAGTTACGAGAGTTACCAACATCGTTGTTTGAGTTAGCCAGTGGTGGTTTGGCAATAGACTTTCAGCAAAGGCTTGAGGAGTATTTGCATGATGGTAGTCATGAGAATTTTGCGGTGATTGATACCATCTACCAAATTGATAATGAGTTTGTCCGTCCTGCCTTACTCCATATTTTGCGTACAGCTAATTTTGTTCCTAACTATTTCCGTAGCATTCGTCATATTTTCAAGATGGCTGAATACCGTCGTGACGGGGAATTTTTGGGAATTATTGCCTATCGCTTGGAAACAGAAAAAGCGATGTATCATAGTAATAATTGGGGAGTTTATCACAAAGACATTGGTTATTTGCGTACAAGCAATAGGCAGTGGAATCAGGAAACTCGTAGTTATGAGGAACTTGAACAAAGTCCTTTTCAGCAAGAGATGCAACGTCCTGATGCCAGAATAGCTTATAGCAGTGCAACCCGTGAATATTTGCAACGGCGAGTATGGCGGACTTTGCGACGTTTGGGACAAGATGCAGAAACAGACTATGCTCCCTTAGCAACAGGGGTGTTGTTACAATACAGCGATGCAGATGCTCAAGGAGTTAAGAAGGGAACTTACTATCGTTGGGATAGTGCTAGCCGTACTTATCATAGTTTTACAAGTGATTGGGATGCTTTTGCTGGTTATTTAACTTTCAACCACATTCTTTATACTAATAGCCCTCGCTACTTTTTACCATCTAACCGTCAAGCATGGCGTTGTCAGCAAGGTTATAAACCCGGTGATCCTATACCAGAAGTGAGGGAAGAAGCCTTTCCGGAATTATGGGAACAACAGCCAGAATTTTTATTGCGATTGTTGTCACAAAGTGATTGCACTCCGGTACATGACTTTGCAGCGAAAGCATTACGGTGTTGTACAGCTTTTTGTGGGGAAATAGATACAGCAAATTTAATTACCTTAATCAACAAACCCTACTTAGCTACTACCCAACTAGCATTTGCATTAATCCGCGATCGCTACAACCCAGACGAACCTAATTTGGAGTTAGTATTAGCTATAATTAATTGTAACTTTCAAGAAGCTAGGGAACAAGGCTATGAATGGATTGAAGTACAAAAGGAATACTTTCTGGCGGTAGATGGTTTCCTGGTTGGTTTAATTACTAGTTCCTACCCCGATAGCCGAAGTTTTACTCGCCGTTTGTTAAGTACAATAACCTTGAGGGATGACCATGCTAAAATCTTAATCGCCCAAGTTATTGCCGCTTTGTTAGCCTTATCTTCGGAACAAGGGGAGCTAGCACAAGATATTGCGGAAACCTTACTAATTAGTTTCCCTTCGCAACTGCGTACCCTTGGTTTTGGTGTCATTGAAGACTTACTTGCCTCTCCCTTAGTAGAAGTACAGGTTGTGGGGGCAACAATTCTTTTACATCATCAAATTGCCCGAGCAGATTTGCCTCCTCATTTATTAGAGTCTCTTCTCGCTTCTGGCTATGAACAAGTAAGAACAATTGGAGTCAGGTTATTTGGGCAATTACCAGATGAAATCTTAAGGGGTGATCGCCTCTTCCTCGTGGCAATGGCGGTTAATTCTAGTTCTGATATTCGTAAGGCTATTCGTTCTGTCATTAGGCGTATAACTACCGGACAGAGAGATTTTGCTTTGCAGTTGGCTACAGATTTACTTGATTTATTGGTGGAACCGGAAAGCCATGAAGGGGTACACAAAGATTTAGTCAACCTGTTGCAACAAGAAATTCCCTATTGGCAAAGTAGCATTAGTCGTTCTCGAACTATGGAACTACTATGCAGTAAGTCTTCTGTGGTACAAGAGTTAGGGGGAATTTTATTACAAGAAAATCATTCCCGCTTTCTCAATGAATTTAGTACCAGGGAGATTGTCCAACTTGCTAACCAGGAAATTTTAGCAGTGCGGCAAGCTGCTTGGGAAATGTTTAGTGCCAGTTTATCTCGCATTCGCAGCAATCCAGAAGAAATGTTAGTGGCAGTGCGTTTATTAGAAGCGAAGTGGGAAGACTCACGGCAGTTTGCTTTGCAGGTTTTTGAGGATTTTAGAGAAGAAGATTGGACACCGGATGTTATGGTGAGTGTTTGTGATAGTACTAATGAAAAAGCGCGGCGGTTTGGTAGGGATTTACTCAGTCGCTATTTCCAACCGAATTATGGTTATCAATACCTACTTAAATTTAGCGAACATCCTAGTAAGGATATGCAAAAGTTCGCCACTAATTATTTAGAAAGTTATGCTCAGAATAATCCAGAAAGGCTAGAGCAATTATCTCCCTATTTCATCACAGTTTTATCTGGTGTTAATTGTGGCAGAGTAGCCAAGGAACGGATTTTTAATTTCCTAGCAACTGAGGCGGAAAAAAGTCGAGAAGTGGCTACGACTGTGGCTAAAATCCTCACTAGGCAGTCCTTAACAGTGGTAATTAAAGATAAGGCAAAAGCGATTGAAACAATGTTAAAAATCAAGAAGCAATATCCCAATATTGACTTACCAATTCAAGTTAAGGAGGTGATGCTCATTAAACATTAAACATTTATCGTTAGAGGTATTTCAGCCATATTCTTGTTTCTGGGCAAGTAGTTTGAGAAATATATAGCAATTTTGATTAAGAAGTTACAATAACTTTACAGCTTGCCATTACTGCAAGCTTAATATTAACTGACTAATAATTAACTTATGTTTGGTTTAGGCTGGCCCGAAATTGCTCTGATTGGATTTGCTGCACTGCTTATCTTTGGCCCCAAAAAGATTCCTGAACTAGGCGGGGCTTTAGGCAAAACTTTAAGGGGTTTCAAAGAGGAAATAGAAGACCCCCAAGAAGATGTTACCGACATTGAAGCAGACTAAGAGAATACTACTCTTCGTCCCCATCCATCATAGAGGGGTCGATTAAGGTAATATCATAGGGATCGTCGCTGGGAGGGGCAGTAGGTAACGCTGAACGACGAGGCAATTCTACCTCTCCTCTCAACTGATAAACAGCCATTACGTGGGGCGCAAAAACGATCTGGTCTCCGTTAGTAAGATTGTGGGATTGAAGCTTAATATCATTAATCCTTAGCCCATTGACGCTCACTTTACCTTGAGAGTCGCCATCAATAATTTGGTAGTAAACGCTGCCATCTTCCTGGGATTTCCTTACCAAAGTTGCGTGGCGGCGAGAAATAGACGAAGAATACAACTTAGAATAAAGGCGAATATCGCACTTTTTTTCCCTACCAATAGAATAGACAGGTTTATCCAAGAGAACCTCTCTTTTCCCTTTGTCGTCTTCGACGATAAATAAATGCTCTCGATCTTGTTTTGCCGATTTCACAGCCATTAGCAATTGCTCGTGCAGTTAATTAGTTGATTAGAGATGACTTTATTTTTAGCTCAGTTGAGCCAATTAAGCTACCTCTAAACAGCATCCTTATTTTAATACAGTATACTTTTGTTCCTTAATAACGCCTAGAGACACTCCTGATTCTATACAGTTGCTCATTGTAATCAATCTGTAATGCGAAGAAATCTAGCTTAAGAAAGAACGGCGTAAAAGTAAAGAATTTGTCACAACTATAACTGAACTAGCAGCCATCAAACCTCCTGCTAAACCAGGACTCAGGACAAAACCCCAGTGTGGTAGTAAGATTCCTGCGGCGATAGGAATGGCAAAGGTGTTGTAACCAAGGGCCCAAAATAAATTTTGGCGAATTTTATTTAAGGTAGCTAAACTAAGACGCAGAGACTCAACGACATTAAATAAGTTTTCTTGCATCAAAATAATCCCGGCGGTTTCCATCGCTACATCTGTACCTCCTTGTAAAGATATACCTACATCTGCTTGTGCTAAGGCCGGGGCATCATTAATACCATCCCCAACCATAGCAACTACTTGAGATTCTTGTAGAGATTTAATGATGGCAGCTTTTTGCTCAGGTTTAATCCCGGCAAAAACTTGGGTGATGCCCAATTCTGTTGCTACTTGCTCTGCGACTCCTTGGCGATCGCCTGTTAAGAGTATGACTTCTAAACCCCGTTTATGGAGCTTAGCGATGGTTTCTTTAGCTTGGGGACGTAATTTATCTTTTAAGGCAATTAACCCCGTCAATTCGCCATTTATAGAGCAGTAGACGACGGTTTTACCTGTTGTTGCTAAAGTAGTAACTTTCGCTTCTACTTGCCCATCTACAGGAATACCTTGGCTTTCTAACCAAGCAAAATTTCCTAACACCACTTGTTCACCGTTCACTATTGCAGTAATACCCTGTCCCGGTTCAGTATGGAAGTTATCAGATTTTAATAAGCTTAACTCCCTCAAATGGGCTTCTTGCAGAATTGCTGTAGCGAGGGGATGATTCGTACCACTTTCTGCTGAAGCTACAATTTGTAGTAACTGGTCTGAACTTAGGGAAGTTAAAGATAGACAATCTGTTACCGTGGGATGACCTTGGGTTAAAGTGCCAGTTTTATCAAAAACGATACTATCCAACTGGTTGATACGTTCTAGAACATCGCCCCCTTTAATTAAAATGCCCTTTTCTGCCCCAATTCCTGTTCCCACCAAAATTGCTGTGGGAGTAGCTAA
This sequence comes from uncultured cyanobacterium, assembly GCA_963793425.1. Taxonomy (GTDB): domain Bacteria; phylum Cyanobacteriota; class Cyanobacteriia; order Cyanobacteriales; family CAWCAG01; genus CAWCAG01. The sequence continues at coordinate 838,793 of CAWCAG010000009.1, forward strand.
ACCCAAAGCGCAGGGACAGGCAATTACTAAAACTGCGATCGCTAATTTCAAACTCAATAGCAAAGGGGAAGTGGCAGTAATAACTAAAACTTGGGGCCAAAGACTAGTGCCAAGAACATACCAAAAGAAAAAGGTTAAACTAGCTACCGTCATTACTCCATAAGCAAAATATCCTGCTACTTGATCTACTAGTTTCTGCACGGGGGCTTTGCTAGTTTGGGCGGCTTCTACCAGATTGATAATTTGGGCTAAGGTAGTATTTTTTCCAGTACGAATAGTTTTCAGAATAATTATTCCTGACTGGTTAATTGTCCCCGCAACCACCTCTTCCCCCACTTGTTTAAAAACCGGTGCAGCTTCCCCAGTTAACATCCCTTCGTCAACGGTAGTTTCCCCTGCTACGACTTGCCCATCCACTGGAATCTTATCCCCTGGCAAAACCCTCACCAACTCTCCCTCTTTTACCTGTTCAACGGGAGTTGCCATACCTCTTTGTTCAGTAGTATGGGGTTGGCTGACTAAGTAAGCCAGGGGAGGTTGCAAGGTTAACAAAGCCCTTAAAGCTGAGGCTGCCCTACCTTTCGCCCTTTGTTCTAAAATTCTCCCTAACAAGATAAAACCCAACAACATCACAGGTTCATCAAAAAAGCATTGCCAACCCAATTGTGGAAAAAACAACGCCGCACAACTAGCAAGGTAAGTAGTTACAGTTCCCAAGCCCACTAAAGTATTCATATTGGGGATTCTCTGCCACAAACCCCTCGCACCATCCCTAACAATATCCCTACCAGGAAAAAGCAAAGCTAAGGTTGCCAAAGCCCAATGTAGCCAAATATTACTCAAAAAAGGAATTTTCGGCCCTCCCCAATGTCCTAAATGACCCAAACCAGAGAAAAAGAGTAAAACAGCAGCGATCGCTAATTGTTGTCTTTGTTGGCGTTTTTCTTGCTTTTGTTTTTCCTCAAGCCTGGTTTTCTGAGCCTCAAACGTCTCATCTTCAGAATTACGAATGTGGCTAGGAAAACCTTTAGAAGTGAGTTTAGCGGCTAAATCTCCCGGTTGAATTAACTCTGCATCATACTTAACCACAGCCATCTGGGTAACCAAATTAACCCAAGCAGAAGCTACCCCTTGGTTTTGGGTTAACTGTCGTTCTACAGAACTAACACAACCTGCACATTTCATCCCCGCTACTTCAAGAGTTACTGTTTCCAAGCTTTCAGTCGGCTGAGATGGTTGAGTTGGTGAAGATACTTGCATAGGTTTTGGTGAGGAAGAGATAGTTAAGTACTTATACTTTTGAGGTTAAGCTAAATCTTCTTTTCCAGCTAGTATTACAGCCTGTCAAACTTGATTTATAATCAAGTATTTTCCATCTTAGGAACAAATCAAACTCATAAAGCTTCAATCTCTTGGCGAGAAAGTTGGGTGATTTCCATAATAGTTTCCACATCTAAACCTCTTTGCTTACAAGAACGAGCTATAGCTTTTTTCCCTTGTTCAATACCTTGTTCAATACCTTGTTCAATACCCTCTTGTCTCCCTCTCTCCCTTGCTTTAATTTCTGCTTGTTCAATTTCCCATTGCGTCTCAAACTCCTGAGTACTCAACATACTCGCTTCATAACTCTTATTCTCCATATAACGAGAATAGGCCCTCCTTTCTGGTTCTGATAAATTATTGACTCGCAGAGTTTCTTTCGCTTGTAGCATTCCTTTCGCAGCAAACTCTCAGAATTAATTCCCCTTCTCCAGTTTCAGCGAGAATATCTACCCGATTAGTTTTATCTTCTTGGGTTTGTTGATTGCCTTCACTCTCAAGAAGAGTTTTAATGGTGAGTTCCTGGTGCAATAATTCACTCAAAAAGCCTTCTAAAACTACATAATTAGCCTTATTACGCAGCAACTTCTTAATCGCCCAGTCGAAGCGAATATGTGTATTTGGCATCGTCTTATACTGCTTCTGTGGTTTTGGTTCTAGATAAATTTTATCTTAGAGTTAGATATTAATTAAAGAGCTGCAAGATGTCATCTAAATGCGTAATAGCTTACCTCTATTCACTAACTTCAGAAGGAGGAATATTTTCAATAGAAATCAAAGCTTCCATCACAGATTTAACCACAGGAGCAGCTACAGTAGAGCCAAAAGCATCACCTTGAGGTTCATCAACCACAGCCAAAACCACATAACGAGGATTATCTACCGGAAAAATCCCCACAAAACTCGTGATTTTTGCATTAGCATAATATCCTCCAGTGGGACTAGCTTTTTGTGCCGTACCTGTTTTTCCTGCAACACGATAACCAGGAATTTGAGCATTTTTCCCTGTCCCTTCTTCCACAACAGTCTCCATCATCTCTAAAACATCTCTACTAGTTTCAGGAGAAAAAACACGAGATTCTTCAAAGCGAGGCCGCCAATGATATTGTCCCTCACCATCAACCAATCCTCTCACCACATGGGGGGTTACTAACTTACCACCGTTAGCCAGTAAGGCATTGAGTTGTGCTAGTTTAATGGGAGTTAGGGAGAAACCTTGACCAAAAGATGTTGTCGCCGCTTCCACAGGAGAACTCAGAAACTCTTTTTGATTTTTCAGTTGTCCCTTCGCTTCTCCCATCAAATCTATGCCAACCTTTTCTCCCATTCCCAACCTTTCCAAAGCTCCATAATACGCTTCAGGGGACATTTGACGAACGATTTGTACCATGCCCACATTACTAGAATCTCGTAAAATTTCCGTCACGCTAATATAGCCCCGCCCCCCTCGACTTTCATAGTCGAAGTTGGAAATGGGCCAAGTATCAACATAAATTAAACCAGGATCATTAAAAGAACTATCTGCTTCAATAGCATTGGCTTCTAAAGCTACAGCAACATTAATGGGTTTAAAAGTGGAACCTGGTTCATAAAGATCCGTAACAGCCCAATTTTTAAACAGTTGGACATCAAAGTTGTAATATTTATTTGGGTCGTAAGTTGGTTCACAAACTAAGGATAAAAGAGAACCATCGCGGGCATCCATAACAACGACAGTTCCCCTTTTAGCGTTGAACTGACTCATCTTCTGTTTCAGAGCTAAACGGGCTGCCCTTTGCAATCGTAAATCAATGGTTAACCGCATCTCCAAATCATCAAAATGCAGAAACCCTTCTGGTACATAAGAAGGCATAAGAGCGCCATTTCCTGCCCGACTAAGACGTAAGGTACGTACAGACCTTTCTAAAAATTTTTGTTGGCTATATTCAATTCCTGCTTGTCCTTGATGGTCTAAATCTGTATAGCCAACTACCTCCGATGCCATTTCTTTATGGGGGTAGAGACGAGAATACTGGCGAATTAATTCTAAGCCATCGGCAGATAAAGCCAAAATGCGGTCGGCAACATCTTCACTCAAGGAGTTGGAAAGGCGAATCCCTGTCTCTTTTTGGTTAAACTTGTCCATCAACCCTTCTGGGGTTGCGTTGGGTAAGATTTTTGCTAGCTTATCAGCTACATCTTCTTTAGAAGTAGTAAATAATTTGGGGTGGGCGTAGAGATTATAAACTAATTGGTCTGTAGCCAAAACCTTACCTGTGCGGTCAATTATTTCTCTTCGGGGTATGTAGGGACGCAGATAAACCATCTGCTGTTGTTGGGCTTTGCCCCCTAAATCAGGAGCATTGAGAATTTGCAGCCGATATAAATTAATCCCTAATGCAATTGCACCAGCACAAAGAAATCCCCAGACCATTAGTAATCGAGGTTTTTGGCTGGAGAAAAGACTTGATTGTTCTGGGGATGACGTAGTTTCCCTATTGTTGGGTTGGCGCTTCTTTTTTGGTGGAAAACTACGCAGTTTGGAATTAGCCATTAAGTGAACTGACAGAGTTGGTTTTTAGTATCCCAAAGGTGGCGTATTGTCTTGTCGTACTTGCTTGGAGGTAGATTCTTGGGCTGGACGTATAGTTGGTTCTTCTGAAGAGGGAGGCAACACTAAAGGGCGAGAATGTCTTAGCCCACTTTCTGGTTTTTCTGCTTGTTGAGCATGATAATTTTCCATGCCTGTTAGAGCTTTGACTAGTTGTCTTTCTATACTCTGCAAATATTCGAGTTTTTTGTACTCCTTACTCCAAAGTTGTTGAGTATATACTGTCCAAGCATAAACAACCAAAGTTAAGCTCACTAGGGCAAAAGCCGTTATGGAGGAGCCTTTTTGAATAAAAAATAGCGCTCCTAACCAGCCAGGTATTTTTGGGGAGGGAAGAGGCAGTTTTTCTACCCTGGAGTTTGTGACAGGACGATTAGAAGGAATTTCCTTTTTTAACTGACTATTAGTTACCCGATGGTTCATCGGTACTTGCTGAAGTTTAGGGCGAGGGCGATCATCAAAGGAATGAGGTACAAAAGACATTTTTTATTAATGCTGAGCCAATTAGACAGTAGCTATTAAAAAGTCATTTCATCCTAACACCGGATGTTTCAGGGAGCCTAATACCTAAAGCATAATAATTGTCGGTTTGTTTCTCATTTAAAAATGATTTTGATTAGTACATACTTATTGGTTTTAAGGGGTAAACCTCTAGTTCAACCCAAGATTTTATGGGACTTACATTATTAGGCGATCGCTTGATTAAATTCAAGTACTTATGGCATTTGAAGCTTTATTTTGAGTAGATGCAGATACACTTATTTCTTCTTAAGAATTCGCTTATCAAGACGATTTTCTGAAATAAAGGAATTTGTTTACATAAATACTACTTAACTAAAATCGTATTATCGATTTGCCAGTTATTTACTTGAGGACTCCAAAGTAAATACACTCGTACTATAGCGGGAATCTCTCTTCCACTTTCCATTACATATTTTATCTTGGCATCAACCACGGCTGAATCGGCATTTGTTTCTTGAAGAGTGACATCTCCTTCCACCAATTTGACGGTTTGCCACCAACTCAGATAAGAAGTATAGCCTTTGGTAATGTTAACCTGAATCTTATAGGGCAAAGGAAAAACACTAGCAAGTATGATTATTCCTCCTGGAACTTTGTTGCGAGGACGCTATCGGGTTATTGCTTCTCTGAGTAAAGGAGGCTTTGCGAAAACCTATGAGGTGGTAGACGAGAAAGATAATAACACCTCTAAGGTAGTTAAAATCCTTGAACTAGACCGCACTATTGGTTCTAAGAATAAGGAAAAAATTATCTCTTTATTTAAAAGAGAAGCAGCAATTTTAAGCGAGTTAGAGGACTGCGGCATTCCTAAAGGGGAAGCAAACAGCTATTTTACCTATCATCCAGAAGGGGAGAAACGCCCTTGTCATTGTTTAGTGATGGAGAAAATCAATGGCCCTAACTTGGAAGAATGGTTAAAACAGCGGGCAAATCAGCCTATTTCAGAAAAGCAAGCTATTACTTGGTTAACTCAACTGGTAGAAATATTAGCTAAGCTTCACGAGCAAAACTATGTGCATCGCGACATTAAGCCAGCTAACGTGATGTTACGCTTGAGTACCGAAACAGGCATAACAGAAGATGAGTGTCACCATCAGTTAGTCTTGATTGATTTCGGGGCAGTTAAGCAAGTTACAGCTAGTTATATCGCTGGGAGCGATCGCAGTACTCGCTTAGGTTCACCAGGTTATATTGCTCCTGAACAGGATGTAGGTAAAGTTGTTCCCCAATCAGACTTTTTTGCTTTAGGACGTACCTTGGTTCATTTGCTGACAGGTAAACATCCTATGGATATAGGGCAAGATTATGAAACGAGTAAGCTAGACTGGCGCAACCTTGCACCACAAATTTCCTCACCTTTGGCAGATTTATTAGATGAGTTGATGTCTCCTTCCCCCAAAACTCGCCCCCAAACTGCCCAAAAAATTAAGCAAGGCTTGGAGAAAATCATCAACCCCCCTGCACCTTCTCAAGCTTTAATAAACATATCTGGTCTTCATTTGCTGGTATTAGTAAATCTGGTTATTTTAGTCATTTTGCTAATCGTAAGCAGCTTATTCTGGCAAGCAAAACAGAAACAACATGAATTTGAAGAACAGACAGGTTCCGGTAGAGCAGCTATTATGAGCTAAAATCCAAGCAAACCTGCACATTCTCGATATTTTAATGAAGAATAATTTCAGATTTGCTATCTTAAGTTCATTAAGATAAGTTAAGAATTGTTACCACTGTGAGTTCTCATCCTCTACCGCAAACTACTGCTTACGTGCGGATAACTAAGCAGTCTTGGCAACAAGGAAAAATTGAAGGAGAAATTAGGGCGGGCTACTATGAATGGCAGTTCAATTGGCATTTTCGCTGCGGTCAGCTATCGGTTCATCCTTCTTTAGGCAGGGCGTTGATTCTAGAACCTTTGGGGCGTTTTCTAGAACAGAGTGATTATTTACTTGAACCAGGAGGAGATTACGAGTTTACCGTTCGTGCGGAGTTATAGGCAATAGAGGGCAAATTTCAAATGTTTAATGTTTAATATAGCCTACGGCAACGCATAGTCTAACGACAACGTTTACACAAACGCGAAGCGCCAATAATGTTCAATGATAAATGTTTAACCCCAATAGTTGCCACCACAAAAATGCAAGCTTGGATTCGCAGCAGACATCTGGTTTATTCAGGTAAGTTTTTTGTTTTAGAAACTTCAGAATATGCAACAATAGAAAGCTTTTGTGAATGTGTAGAAGCTTTAGGAGAAATATTAATTAGTGTAGAACCTTTAAGAAAAGCTTTGATTAGCAACCAAAGAAAGGTTATTCTTTATCAAGCAAAAGCAAGCTTGCATAACCCTCATCATGATTTAAAACAATATTGGCTTAATCATGGTAGTTCCTCCAGTCGCTTTGAAAATCAATGATGTCTACGGCAACGGCAAGCCGAACAGTTATCAATAATCTCAGTGGAAATTAACTGCTGCCTACTCCCTACTCCCTTATTTTGATAATGAAAGAACAATTTCTTATTTGGCTTAATAAATTTTTAGTTGCTAATATTTTCTTTGTTATTTTGAGCTTTTTTTGGTTCGTTATTGCTTTAATCGGGCGTTCTGTGAATATTCCTTTGGGTTTTGATCTTTGGTTTAGTCTTTGGGAACCAGTTTTTACCCCAGCCATTGGTATATTAATGGCTGGGGCAATCATGGTTGGTTTAATTAATCAAATTAATAAACGACTAAACCGCAGCTAACTCCCGCTCAGCAGGACGCTTACTGTTACGAATCCCTTCAATAGCCTCAGCATAATCAGGTGCTTTAAAAACAGCAGAACCAGCTACAATAGCATTGGCTCCCGCTTCTAAAACCTGCCAAGTATTATTGGGCTTCAAACCGCCATCAACTTCAATCCAAGGATCTAATCCTCTTTCATCACACATCTGACGCAGTTTTTGGATTTTAGGAACGACTCCAGGAATGAAGCTTTGACCACCGAAACCAGGGTTAACGCTCATGATTAAAATGAGGTCACAAAGTTCCAAAACATAGTCAATTAACTCTAAAGGAGTACCAGGATTAAGGACGACACCCGCTTGTTTGCCTAACTCCCGAATTTGACCCAAGGTACGATGGAGATGAGGAGAAGCATTGTGTTCAGCGTGTACAGAAATAATATCTGCCCCAGCTTTAGCAAAGCCCTCAACGTACTTTTCTGGTTCGACAATCATCAAGTGAACATCCAAAGGCTTTTTGGTAACAGGGCGAATCGCATCAACAATTAAAGGGCCGATGGTAATGTTAGGAACAAAACGTCCATCCATAACATCGACGTGAATCCAGTCTGCACCCGCTTCATCAATAGCTTTAATTTCTTCTCCTAAACGGCTGAAGTCAGCAGATAAAATTGAAGGGGAGATTACTATATCTTTTTTCTTAGCAGCTTGGTTCATGGCAAGTATTTTCTCAAAAATATATCTTTGCTCATAATTTTAACAAAATGTTTACAATTACGTTTTTAAGAGTTAAAACCAACCGAAATTATTCTTTTATAGAACATTTGTTCTAATTTTATTTTTGTTTTTATCTATCTCTTGATTCTATCTTTATTTGATGATATTTTAGATAATGGGTAATATAAGGTTCTATTCAAAAAAATGCGTCTATTCCCATTATTTAAAATAATTTTACCTTGTCAAGGGAAAATAAGGTAGAAAAACGCCAGAAAAAATGTAAATTTTTGTAAAGTTTGTTAGTTGCTTCCTTTAAAACTAAAAACCAAGAACTAGAAACCAAAAACTAACTATCAAAGACAAGTTACTGTAATAGGATTGGTTAAGGGAAAAAATATCTTTTATGCAATCAATCCTCCAACAACTCAAAAGTAGCTTTAGCAACGCCTTAGTAGCAGCATACGGTAATGAATTTGCTGATACAGATCCTCTTGTTGTCCTTGCCAGCAATCCCAAATTTGGTGACTATCAAGCTAACGTTGCCCTCTCCTTAACCAAAAAGTTAGGCAAGCCTCCTCGTACTATTGCCCAAGAATTAATCACTAAGTTGGATGTTGAAGACTTTTGCCAACCGCCTCAAATTGCTGGCCCTGGTTTCATTAATCTTACTTTGCAACCAGAATATTTAGAAAGGTTTTTAAAAACTATTCAAGGGGATGAGCGTTTAGGGATAGAGAAAGTTAAAGATCCGCAACGGGTAATCATCGACTTTTCTAGCCCTAACATTGCTAAAGAAATGCACGTCGGCCATCTCCGTTCGACTATTATCGGCGATTGTCTTGCCCGTGTGTTGGAATTTCGGGGTCAAGATGTCCTGCGGTTAAATCATGTGGGGGATTGGGGTACTCAGTTTGGGATGTTAATCGCTTATTTGCGAGAAGCCTATCCAAAAGCCTTAACTACTGCCGATGCTCTAGAATTGGGGGATTTAGTGGCTTTATATCGTCAAGCAAAACAGCGTTTTGATGAAGACGAAGAATTTCGCGAAACTTCCCGTGAAGAAGTAGTTAAGTTGCAAGCAGGGGCAGAAGATAGTTTAAGGGCATGGCAATTACTTTGTAATCAATCTCGGCGAGAGTTTGAGGTTATTTATAAGCTTCTGGATATTAAGTTAACAGAAAGAGGAGAGTCTTTTTATAATCCCATGTTGCCGGATATAGTTACTTATTTGGATGAACAAGGTTTATTAGAAAAGAATGCCGGGGCGCAATGTGTTTTCTTAGAAGGTTTCCAGAATAAAGAAGGAGATCCTTTACCCTTAATTGTGCAGAAATCTGATGGGGGTTATAACTACGCAACCACTGATTTAGCTGCTTTGAAATATCGGGTAGAAGAAGATGGGGCCGAGAGAATTATTTATGTTACAGATGCGGGGCAAGGTAATCATTTTGCTCAAGTATTTCAAGTGGCAAGAAAAGCAGAAATATTACCAGAAAACGTTGAAGTTGTTCACGTGCCTTTTGGTTTAGTGCTAGGGCCAGATGGTAAAAAGCTGGCAACTCGTTCCGGAAAAACAATTCGCCTCAAAGACTTACTTGATGAAGCAATTTCTCGTTCTCGCGCAGATTTAGAGAAGAGATTAAAAGAGGAGAAAAGAACAGAAAGTGAAGAGTTTATTTCTCAAGTATCTCAAGTAGTGGGTTTGAGTGCTGTTAAATACGCTGATTTAAGTCAAAATCGTATCAGTAACTATATCTTTAGCTACGACAGAATGTTAGAACTGAAAGGTAATACCGCACCCTATATGCTTTACGCCTACGCGAGAACAAGAAGTGTGGGTCGTGAAGGGAAAGTTGATTTTACTCAGTTACAGGATGCCGCTATTCTTTTAAAAGAAACAGAGGAATTAGTTTTAGCTAAGCATATTTTAAATTTTGAAGAAGTAGTTAAAGAAGTAGAAAAAGAATTACTTCCCAATCGTCTTTGCGACTATTTATATGAACTAGCGAAAAAGTATAATCGCTTTTACGAAGAGTGTCCTATTCTGCAAGCAGAAGAAGAATCTCTTAAAAACTCTCGCTTAATAGTGGCTGATTTAACAGCAAAAACTATTAAGTTAGGTTTGTCTTTATTAGGGATAACGGTTTTAGAAAGAATGTAATCTTATCAAAGAAGTCAAGACAGTTCACTATGTTCAGAGGTCATCCTAAAGATTTGAAAATTTGTGGATAGATTAAATTGAGAATGACTCTATAGCCTTTCTCGGACTGATGAGGTACATTTCCACTAGCCACTAGCCAAAGCGCAAAAACCAGGCTGTACCTCACTAGCCTAAGAATCGCTATATTACTTTAATGGACATTAAAAGGAGTAATATGAAATAGAAAAAGGTATGCTACACATAAATCAAATCAAGCTATTTGTTCTCGCTCATATAACAAATAGCAAAAAAGCTTATTCTCCTACACTAAGTTGACGTAAAGCGATTTGCTTGCTGATACATTCAATGGCTAAAATTAGTGACCTCATTAGTTCAGAATTTTGTTCGTAACTGGCTGGCACTAAATTACCTAACCTCTGGCTATCAGTTACTTTTTGGCGATGTTCCCACTCTTGGGCAGTCGAATCATGAAAAATACCGAGTGCAATGCCTTGGTATTGATTAATAGCAGCAAAGCAAGGAATATCAGATGTACCGTCACCAACATAAATTACTTGATTAAGAGGAACGTGTAATTCTGTAGTTGGTATATCACGGTAGTTGTAGATTAAATCTTTTTCTTTTTCTGCCTTAACGCCCATAGAAAGATAATACAAATAACGAGTTTTTTCTGTATGAGTCATTAACTGTTTGAGAAATTGAATTTCTCCTTTCTCATCATAAGCCAATTCGCAACCCCATATTTTGGTAAAGTATTTGGCAATAGAAGTATTACGAGTAATATCAACAAAGCCACCGCTAATTAAATAAAACTCTACTTCCACTTCGGGAAGTATTTCCACTGCTCGCTTTCTCAAGCACTCGAACATCTCAGCTACTCCTTCAATTAGGCGCATTCGTTGACCTAAATTAGCTAATCGTTCGTAAGTGATCTTGTCTTTGTTTTCTCTTTCTTGTGACTCTTGAACTAAACAATAAGTTCTCGCTAAATACTTATGCCAACCTTTCTCTATCAAAGGATTAATGCGCTCTCTCTCAAAAGCTTCTACATCAAGCTGACAATCCCTTAAAAGGGCTTTAAAGCTATCATCTGGAATTAAGGTTTCATCAAAGTCAAAGACAACTGCAATGCAATTAGAAAGCGGTTTAGTGGCGTGGTTCATAAGTTAAACATTTCCCTACAAATAAAGAGATAGCTTGTGGTTTCAATGGGTAATAGCTTAGCAAATAAATTCTTCCAAACCTTATTAAGCTAAGTCACATTTAAACTGGTATTGATTAAATGAATATAGTTTTCCTCAACCTCTTTACTATTGACTATTCCCTACGGCAACGCTTCGGGAACCCTCGCCACACAAACCAACTTAAAAGTATACAGCTTACTTATTACTTAATCCAAACTCCACCAAGCTAAAGCATAAGCTTGAGTTGCTTCATTAATTTGTTGAGTGTATTGAACGCGGATTTTGTAACGACCATTAGATGGGACTTTGCAAAAAATGTGTTCTATACTATCTACTCTACTTTTAGAAGCACAAACACTACTACTACTATCTTCGCTATCAAGAGGTAACAGGTAAATATCAAGATTATTTAAACCGCGATCGCGAAAGTTTTCTCCTAAGTCGTAGAGTCCGTTTTCATTGTTATCCTCAAGTTCTACAAACCGATCCCAAGCTAAAGTGATAGCAGCAAAACTATCTTTTTGTAGAGGTTCCTGCAAAACATAATCTTGATAGGATTTTGTCTCAATTTGACTATAATTCCAACCCCGACTAGGAACAGGATTATCAGAATTCCACTGTCCTGAACTATATTGTTCATAGGCGCGAAAAGCATTGATTTGTCCTGTACCCATTTGTATATCTAGGGGGATTTGTTCATTTTGATAAGCATCTCCCTCTAACCAAGTACGATTATTTTTACTTTTGATGGTGCGAGTCATCCCTAAAGTATCTTGGATTTTATCAGCCGAATTGAGCAAAACTGCTTTCATAACTTCATGACGACGAGAATCTAAACTCCAGTTAGGCTGACGGGAAAACAGTTGGCGATCGCCGAATTCTTGTAACAAAGCGATGGTTGCAGTGATATGAGGTGCAGCAAAACTAGTTCCTGTAACCGGGACTACTTTACCTTCAAGATCAAAAACCGAAATACCGCTACCAGGAGCAACTAAGTTAATGGCCCGACGTTCTCCCAAATTGATTTCCCTAGCAATCAAACGGCGACCAATACCTTCTGGTAAAGCACTGAGGTTAGCGAAGTCTACTTTATTATACTGACCGTTGCGCTGGGTTGTATAAGCGGTGGTAATGCCGTTGTATTGGTCTGTGGGAATGGGAATACCCCCACTACCTTGATTCCCCGCGATTACATATAAAGTATCGTGAACCCTAGATGACCAATCTACACACAGAGTTAACAAAGCTTGTCCGTCTAAACTAGCTTCTTCCCTAGCATCTCGTCCCAAGGATTCCCCGAAACTATAATTAATTGCCCGTACATCCCCTCCATTTTGCATGGCGACGTGTTGACTAGAAAGGCATTCTTCAGGCTGTCCATTGTTGTTGAGAGGACCAACTGCGGAGGCATAAAGTTTCGCATCAGGGGCAACTCCTCGCAATTTCTTACCCCCCCCTACCATCACCATAGCTACCATCGAGGCGTGTTCATCCACATTAGTATCAGATTTAGCCGGATTATCTCGATGATAAAGCCCTGCTAGGGACAAAGCAGGATTCCAAGCTACAGCTTTATCTAAACCAAATTTTCCTGGTCTACCAATTTCTACCTGACCAATACTAATTTTGCGTCCCGTTAAATTATAAGGTTCCCCATGTAATCTATGGGCATCAATTCCGTTTGCCCCTACGGAAGTATCTAATGCGAAGGCTGGGCTGATTAAACCTGAAATACCAAAACCACAAATTAACCACGCCAGTTTTTTGCTCATTTAACTTTTGCACTAGTTGCCATTTCTTCTTTATTTTATTGATTTATTGCTGGTTGGCAACCTCCTGGAGAATTTTGGGGAGACGGGGAAGTTATTAACGATCATTGATCATTGATTGAGGTAATTTACTTAAAACAATGTCCCTATTAATTAAAGCAAGGGAATGGGCCTCATTGAATTCTAAGGCTTTATTCAGGGCTTCTAGGGCAGCAGGATATTGACCTAAATAACGTAGGGCGATACCTTTGCCAGCCCAGAAATCGGCATTTTCTGGATCGATGGCGATCGCGCGATCATAATTCCCTAGGGCAGTGGAATATTGACCGATGGCCATCAAAGAGATAGCTTTGTTGTACCAAGCTTCTGCCAATTGTGGGTCAAGGGTAAGGGCATTGTCCGCAGCTTGAATTGCTTCTCCATAACGTTCTAAACGCCAGAGGAGACTGCTTTTATTAACCCAAATATTAGCAATAATCGGTCGGTTATCAAGATTTTCATTTCCCTGCAAACCCCTATTATAAGAGGCAAAAGCAGCATCATACTCCCCTAATGTGGTATGAATTCTCCCTAAGTTATACCAGCCTGTAGGGTCGTTGCCATCGCTTTGGGTTGCTTTTTGGGCCGCAATCGGGCCTGATCGAATCTCCCTAAACGCCAAAGTGCTGCCGCTCGGTTACTCCAAGCTTCTGCATAGTTATCATCCAGGGCAACAGCGCGATTGCTAGAGGTAACGGCTTCTTGGAAAGAACCACTACCAATTAAAGCATAAGCCCGTTGATTCCAACCTAAAGCAGGACCAAACTCGTTCCACTGCCCATCCCCTTCTTGGAGGGCAAGATCGCAAGCTTCCAGGGCTTCTTCATACATTCGCAAACGGTTGAGGACAGCGCATTTGTTCGCTAGGGCAAGGGAGTACTTTTCATTAATCCCCAACGCCCAGTCGTGGGAAGCTTGGGCTTCTTCATAACGGGCGAGGGTGAAGAGAATTTCTCCATGTTCTGTCCAATTACGGGCATTCTCTGAATCGATTGCCAGGGCTTGATCGTAGGCAAAAAGGGCTTCGTCTCGGCGTTGAAGTTTGGCAAGTACCCTACCCTTATTAGCCCAGGCAACAGCTTGACTTTGTAGGTCGGGGTTAGGTTCAATGCTTAAGGCGCGATCACAAGCTTCTAAGGCACGATAATTATCTCCCAATTCTGCTAAAACTTCGCAGCGATTAGCCCAAGCTAAGGCATAGTTTTCGTTGATAGTTGTAGCTTGATCATAGGAAAAAAGTGCATCTTCTCTTTCTCCTGTCCTCCTCCTGGCTATACCTAAATAGGTTAGTGCGATCGCCGGAGATTCATCTTCCCAGTTTTGGTCTTTTTTTAAAGCTGTTTCGCAAGCATCAATAGCTTCTTCTTGCCTCCCTAATTCTGATAATGCTAAACACTGTCTGGCCCAAATTAGGGAATTATTGGGGTCAAGTTTTAATACTTGGCTGTAAGAAGCTACGGTTTCCGGGTAGTTTTTTAAAGTAAGATAGATATCGCCTCGATCTGTCCAAACAATTGAGTCTTTGGCATTAATTGTAATTGCTGTATTGCAAGCTTTGATCGCTTCTTCATATTCTTCTACTTCAGACAAAGAACTACACAAGTTCGCCCAATAATCAAAGTCTTCTAATTGCAAATTCTCTTCCTGAGCAAAAGAAGCTGAGGGGAAGTAATAAGTAATAAGTAATAAGTAATAAGTAAGTAAAAAAGGTTTAGTAAAATAATTAAGAATTTTCATTATAAATCATCAATTTAGTCTGCAAAAACAACAAAACCGTACAATTAGCAATTAGCCACTAGCTACTAGCTATTCAACACATCTCTTTTGCTGACCATCTGGCATAATAGCATCACATAAATAAGCACTTTTTAAATTAGCCCCTTCTAAATTAGCTTTCCAAAGATTAGCACCTCCTAAATTAGCATTTTCTAGATTCGCTCCTGCTAAATTTGCCTCCTCTAAATCAGCATTAAAAAGATTAGCTCTAAAGAAATTTGCACCACTTAAATTAGCTCTTTCAATACTTGCACCACTTAATCTAGCTTCTTGCAAATTAGCATTACTTAAATTCGTATCATCCAAATTAACAGCGCCTAAATCTTGTCCCGGCACACCTTTAGTCACAATCAACCAAGCTAAACGCCACTTCTCATCTAACTTAGTTTCTTGATTAAATTTAGCTTCCCGCAAATCGGTATTACTAAGGTTAGCTCCTGTCAAGTTAGCATTCCTCAAATCCGCATTACTCAAGTTAGCATTACTCAAATTAGTATTACTTAAATCCGAAAAAGCTAACTGAGCATTAGTTAAATTTGCTCCTTGTAAATTAACTCCGCGCAAGTTAGTTAAAAAGAAATAAGCTTCGGTTAAATTTGCTCCTTGCAAATCAACTCCAGCTAAGTTCAAACCTTCAAGATTCGCCCCTTGTAAATCAGCGTTAGTTAAATCCGCACCCCCCAACTGATTATTAGCTAACTGCCAAATAAATCGCCACTGCTCAGCAATAACTGTTTCCTCATTGAGTACAGCTTTTCTCAAGTCAGTACGGGCTAAATTAGCCCCTTCTAAGTTAGCATTGCGTAAGTCCGAAGCGAACAAACTTGCCCCTTCTAAGTTAGCATTTCGTAAATTTGCCCTTTGCAAATTTGCTCCCTTAAATTTAGCCCCTTGTAAATCAGCATTCTCTAAGATTGCAGCCTGTAAATTAGCACTTTCTAAATCAGCATCTTTCAACATCGCCCTACTAAGATCCGCCGCCACTAAACTAGCATCTTGGAGGTTAGTTTCTTCTAAGTTGGCATCTTGTAAATTAGCACCTTCTAAATCAGCACGAAAAAAATTAGCCATTGCCAATTTAGCTGTTCTTAAATTAGCCTGTTGTAAATTAGCTCCAGCTACCTTAGCTTGACGGATATCTGCGTTACTAGAATCAGCAAACTTCAAATTAGCCCCATCTAATTTAGCTGCTTTCAAATCAGCATTATGAAGATTAGCCCCTTCCAAGTTAGCCGCCCGAATATTCGCCCCTCCTAAACGGGCTGCATCTAAGTCACACTCAATACATTCTCCTTGTTCTAGCAACTGTTCTACGTGCTGGTTATTAGCTGCTTGTAAAGGTTCAACGATGTAGAATAAAGCAATTAAACTAAAGGCTAATTTCTGAAGATAATTAAAGGCATTCATCTTACTAAAAAATGGGTTCTTGTAGCGAAAGTATAACCCAAAATTTGAAGCTTAATTAAACTGCAATCAGCAACGATAAACTGTCAGGCATTTAATTTAATTGTTGGGATTGACACCGGCGACGGAGTGACGGAGTGACGGAGTGACGGGGAGATAGGGAAGTGACAAGTTAAAATACTGTTCCCCATTCCCTTTCACAATTAGCAACTAGCCATTAGCCATCACTAACATAGAATCAGCAGAACGGACTATCATTTTACCTTGGTTTAAAGCATCGCGCCAGCGACGACCCACATTCCAAGCATGAATTTTTGAGACGTTCCAACGGGGATTAGCTGGATAGCGGGCAAAGCCTGATCTTAAGGCAGCATGACTACTACTGGGTATAGGGGTTTTAACATATACACCTTCTGCCAAATCAACTATTGCTAAGTTGCTCTGTTTGGTTACTACTGACATCGGTTCTACCCCTATTTTGTTACATATTGGACAGTTTTTTTGCGAATCTATTGTTTAACATCGTCCTCATTATATTACAAATTATTACTTTCAGTAGATGGATTTTCCGGAATGTTATATAAATCCGGCGAGAGAATAAAAAAAGATGCAGCATAAACTACATCTTGAAAAAATTTAAAGTAAACCAGCAACTACTTTTTCAGATCGCGGGCCATATTGCGAAACAGATCCATACTAGTATCAGTACGACGACGCTTTGAGCTAGAGTCGTCCTTGGCAATAAATTTCTTTGTCTCTGGTGTGGTTTTGGGTTGAGAATTACTAGAACCGTTGCTCGTGGTTTTTTCCAAAGAAGAAACTTGCTGTATAAACTCAGCCCCTTTTTCACTACCCAAAGTTTTAGGAAAAGTTCTCCTCACCGTAGAGGCAGTACGCATATAATCAATATTGCCTAAAGTTTTCGCATCATCATCATTAAGAAAGTAAGCTTGAGAATTCTGTTTTTGCTTCTTGGCGTTTTTCGCTTTGGGAGTTGTTTGCTTGGTTTCTCCTTCTTCCCCTGGTAAGGGTGGCTTTTTACTAAACAAACCTTTAATAAATCCAGTCATGATCTTTTCTGCTTCAACTTAATGTTTCTTTACATTAAATTAAATATTAGCAAAGATTATGAGATAAATAATAACTGATTTCTAGATAACTTCTAAATCCAACTCAGCTAGATGTTCATAGCCATCCTCGATGCAACTATTACCTCGTAAAAAACCTGTATTAGCCCCAGGACAGATATAGGCAAGAGTTTGGGGTGAGAAGCGATCGCGCAGCTTTTGGACGTTGCGTAGTTGTCTAGGCCAGTGAAAAGTCTTTGGAGTATGCAAGGGCGAAAGTTGACCTTGAGTATTAGGTAAAAGATGACGACCAGAGAACAAAACCCCTCCTAGAGCGTTATAGTACAAACAGGAAGAACCAGGAGTATAGCCAGGAGTCCACAGAGCAAGGAAATTGGGGGCAAAAACGTATTCATCTTGAAATGAAGTTACTTCAACCTCCGGTAACAAATAGGCTTCTTGTTCTTGAATAATTACCTCACAGTGGAAAAATGCTTGAATCTCTGGCACTTTAGCCATACCATTGCGGTGAGTGACAAAAAGCCAGCGAACCCCTCCTTTGTTTTGCACAAATTCTTGGTTTATGGAATTCCAAGGGGGACAATCCAGCAGAATATTGCCTAACTTTTCTACAATGAAATAAGATGTTGCTCCTAGGGTATCCCGATTGGGAGGAAAAGCAAAAATTCCTGGTTTAACAAGACGAGGTGCTTTCGCTGTTTTGGTTGGATGCTGAGAAATCTGAGGAGGTTGAGATGTGGGTTCTTCTGAAGAAGATGTTGGCATTTTGTATACGTCCATAATCAGTTTATTTTAGCTTTTGACCAAGAAATTCGTTAGGGAAAACCGATGACCAATAACTGCTTTTTTATATGGAACTGTTGCTTCTAGTCTTACTAGGCTTAATTACTTACTTAATCGTCCAACGCAGTGTTGCTAGCATCACCAAAACCCCCGTGTGGATTTTGTGGTTGGTGATGATGACACCAGCTTTAATTTGGACTGTGTGGACAGTCTTAGTGGATAGCGAAGCAATACCTGTGCCTTTAATGGTAATTCCTTTTGTGGTTTGCCCTATCTTGTATTGGCTATTAATTCAGTGGGGAAGGCCGAAACTAGAAAAAGCCGAGAAAGAAACTACTTCAGAGTCTGAGGAAGAAAAATCACCTGAAGAAAATTCTCCAGAAGATTTGCCAAGTAAGGTTCGCCCCATCACCCAAAACGAAGAAAAGCAGTTACGCAATTGCTTTCCTTGGAGTATTTACTACCTACAAAATCTAGATTATCGCCCCCAAGCAATTCTTTGTTTAGGTAAGCTGCGTTCTAATCCTGATGTTGCTTATAAAACTGTCAAAGAAAACGTTGAAGAAAAATTCGGCGATCGCTTCTTACTAATTTTTCAAGAAGGCTTAAAAAATCAGCCCTTTTTTGCCTTAGTCCCTAATCCTTGGTCTAAATCAACTCCTAGTAAGCTTGCCCAGGAACCTCTGAAACGACCGGGTTTGGCTTTGGGGTTACTAATTGTTACTCTTTTTACTACCACCACTGTTGGTATCAGTTTGGTAGGTAAAAATATCGAAGATGTAGCTATAGATTCTTCTACTTTATGGCTCGGATTCACCTATAGTTTGGCCTTGATATTTATCCTCAGCATCCACGAAATAGCTCACTATTTTGCGGCACTGCGCTATAAAATTCGCACCACCTTACCTTACTTTATCCCCATGCCCGTCTTTTTGGGGACTTTTGGTGCTTTTACTCAAAGACGTTCACCAATTCCCCATCGCAAAGCCCTATTTGATGTCGCGATTATTGGGCCTTTGGTGGGTTTTCTGGTTACTTTACCGATCTTAATTGGGGGGCTATCTCTTTCGGAAGTTGTTCCCTTAACAGAAGAGTCAGGGATTTTGAACTATGAGTCCCTCAATCCTCGTAAATCTTTCTTATTAGCTGTTTTGAGTAAACTTTGTCTCGGCAGTGAATTGAGTGCAAATATGGCTATTCATCTCCATCCTTTAGCAGTAGCAGGTTGTTTAGGGTTAGTAGTCACCGCCATAAATCTACTCCCCATTGGGCAACTAGATGGGGGGCAAATGGTTCATGCTATGTTTGGTCAGCGTACCGCTGCATTTATCGGACAAGTAACTAGATTACTGTTATTACTTTTAGCCTGGGCGGATGCGAAGCGAGATTTATTGATTGTTGCCATTGTCTTGTTGTTTCTGCCCCTCACCGACGAACCAGCCCTCAATGATGTCACAGAT
Organism: uncultured cyanobacterium; assembly: GCA_963793425.1. Taxonomy (GTDB): domain Bacteria; phylum Cyanobacteriota; class Cyanobacteriia; order Cyanobacteriales; family CAWCAG01; genus CAWCAG01. The sequence goes on from CAWCAG010000009.1 coordinate 858,324, forward strand.
TTGGATAGTCGTCGAGATTTTCTAGGGCTATTTTCTTTAGCAATTTTATGTACAATTCTTTTACCTTTACCGGGGGCTGTTGCTGGTTGGTTGGGAATTTAGTAACTTAATTCTTGAGAAGCTTTTTGGTCTATAATTCTGTTGCGATCGCCGTATTTATATTTACTAGCGTGAACCAGCTAAAATTGTGTGTTAGGGCAGGTTTATTTAGTTTCATGTTAATCTCCCAATTTGACTCCAAACCTGCCCCTACTATTGCCATATTTTAGGCGTATTATGCCATTACTGATAATCAATTGATGACTAATCTTAGCGTTAATCTTAACAAAGTTGCCTTACTAAGAAATACCCGTAATATTGGTATACCTAGTGTTACTAAAGCTGCTGCAATTTGTATTGAAGCTGGGGCAAAAGGTATTACTGTTCATCCCCGTCCTGATGAAAGGCATATTCGGGTAACAGATGTTTATGAATTAGCAGAAATGGTAGAGGTGGAATTTAATATTGAAGGGAATCCTTTTGAGTCTCCTTTTATGGAAATTGTCCGAGATATTAAGCCTACTCAATGTACTCTCGTACCCGATTCTCCAGATACTTTCACTTCAGATTGTGGTTGGGATTTAACCAAAGATTCTCAAAAACTAATACCGATTATTAAACAGTTAAAACAACTTGGCATCCGCGTCAGCTTATTTATGGATGCAGATATTAATTTAATTGAATTAGTTCCTGAAACCGGTGCAGATCGCATTGAACTTTATACAGAACCCTATGCTACTGCTTTCCGTAAAGGTGATAACTTAGAAACAATATTTCAACAGTATGCTACAGCAGCAAGTAAAGCTCAAGAGTTAGGTTTAGGAGTTAATGCTGGTCATGATTTGAATTTACAAAATTTAAGTAAGTTTTGCTCAATTCCTAATATTTTAGAAGTTTCTATTGGTCATGCTTTGACAGCAGAAGCTTTGGAGATGGGTTTGTTTAATACAATTCAAGAATATCTCAAGATTTTATCCTTTGTACCTCACTAGACTAGGAAATGCGGCGTTGCATCAATGCGGAAGGATAAATTTATAGCTAAGTATTACAGAGATTTTATATGAAGCGATCACGCTAATCAGGAAAGCCTTTAATTGAAGCATTTTCCCAGCAAATCGAAGAGATTAAGCAACATAGTTGAAGTGATTTTTTATCTCTTTTTGCTAATCTTTACAAATGGTAAGTTTTTTCAAAGTGGGTGCTAAGTTTATTTAAGCTTGCGGCTGTAGCAATGGCTAAGAAAGCTAAGGTAATGATTCCTAATTGAAATTGGTTATTATCAACAATAATAGCTGCTCCAGCTAATAAAATAGCCACAGCAATTAGTATTTGTTTTAACTTTAAACTATTCTGATAAGCTTGGTTACAAGAATGACAGATTTGCGTATGGCGAGACAAGCGATCTGTTGCCATTGGTTCGCCATTTCCCTTGGCTTTCTTCGTAGTAGTATAGCCTTGGCAATAAGGCAACTCTTGAGCATATTTATCAAGCCATTTACGATACTCCAGAACAAAAGTATCAGAAGTTTTTAATGGAAGAAAGGCTTCTTTAAGAGTCTTACCGGAACTTTCTATATATCGCTGCTGCCCGACAATTAAAGCTAAATCTTCTTCAATCAGTTTATTCTGTCTGAGATGTTCCAACCAACGAGGTTTAAGCTTAAAAGAGCGTTTAAAAAAGTTGCCGTATCTCCTAATTAAAACACGAGATTTTCCTTTACCCAAAGGCAAAGCGTAGAGATAAAATCCTCCTATTACACCAAAAGCGGGATTACCAAATTTGTAGGCAACTAAATGAGGGGCAACAAAATCAGCAGTAGCCCAAGCCGTTTTTCCTTGCTTCATACCTCGATACCTACCTTGGAAACCTTGGGCAGAAACATTAAAAGTTTCCATTTCTAAAGGTTGAGCATTTTCTCTGAAAGTGTTAAGTTCAGTACGATCATGACTGATGAAAATGTGTGCCGGATCTAAGAAGTTTTCTACTAAATAATCTTGGTCGTAGGGTAAATTAATAACTGTATCAACGACGAATAAGTTTTGCCCTTCTCTATCTAATTCTGGGGCGAAAGATAGTTCTTTCATCGCTTCTTTCTTGCCTAACCAAACCCAAATAATACCTTGACTTTCTCTTACTGGATAGGATTTTAAACAGGCTGTTTTCGGAATGGGATTCTCTGGCGGTAATTGAGGAATATGTAAGCACTTTCCCTCTTCCCCAAATTGCCAGCCATGATAAAGACATTCCAACTTACCAGCAATTATTTGTCCATCAGAAAGTTTAGCCCCACGATGAGGACAAATATCGGAAACGCAAATTAACTCGCCATGATGATCGCGAAAAATAACTAAAGGTTCATCGTAAATAGAAAAGCCGTAAGGACGATTTTCAGGTAAATCTTGGCAGAAGGTAATTGGATACCAACAATCTTGCCAAGAAAATTTGGTTTCTGTTACGGATGAGCTGGTAGTTGCTTGGGATAATTCTGAGGTAGAAATAGACATAGCAAGATAAATCTCTTTAAGGGATTACAATAAAGGCTAAAATTTCTCAACCTAAACGGCTACTTTCTTGGTTAATAATGAAATTACTCTGTCTCAGCAATGGCCATGGGGAAGATGTAATTGCTGTCAGAATTTTAGAGCAACTACAACGCCATCCTAACATCTGCGATCTTGCCGCACTCCCTATAGTTGGGGAGGGAAACGCCTATAACCAAATTGATGTACCAATTATCGGTACGGTGCAGAAAATGCCTTCCGGGGGCTTTATTTATATGGATGGTCGCCAGTTATGGCAAGACTTACAAGGAGGGCTATTAAAGCTCACTTTAGCCCAGTATAAAGTAGTGCGGCGCTGGGGCAGAACTGGCGGTGTAATTTTAGCAGTGGGGGATATTGTCCCTTTATTATTCGCTTGGTTAAGTGGGGCAAACTATGCTTTTGTGGGGACAGCCAAGTCAGAATATTACCTGCGCGATCGCCAGGGTTGGTTACCCCAAACTTCTAGGTTAGAACGTTGGTTTGGTTCTGTTTATCTTCCTTGGGAAAGGTGGTTGATGAGTCGCCCCCGTTGCCAAGGGGTTTTTCCCAGAGATAAATTAACAGCAGATGTTTTGAGTCGCTGGGATATTCCTACTTTCGATTTTGGCAACCCGATGATTGATAAAATTTATCCTCAACAGTCTCAACCACAATTTTTTGAGTGGAATGCTGAATTAAAGGAACAGGAAAGAGGGCTTAATATTCTCCTCTTACCGGGTTCTCGTCCCCCAGAAGCCTATGAAAATTGGCAACAGATTATTCGAGGGGCAAGGGGAATTATCAACGACTTTAAGAACTATTCTCTAGTTTTTTTAGCAGCGATCGCCCCTTCTCTAGAAACTATTCCTTTACAAGAACAGCTTACCAATCAAGGTTGGCAGCAGCAAACAGAAGTACCAGAGAACTTACCAATTAAAGATCCTGATGCGTTAATATTCACTCAACACCAAGCCACTTTAGTTTTAAGCCAAAACGCTTATCAAGATTGTTTACTAAACTCTGACTTTGCGATCGCTATGGCAGGAACAGCAACGGAACAGTTTATTGGCTTAGGCAAACCCGCTATTGCTATTCCCGGTAAAGGGCCTCAATTTACCCCAGCTTTCGCAGAAGCACAAACCCGTCTCTTGGGTAATTCCTTAACTTTAGTCAAGAAACCAGAACAAGTAGCAAAGGCAATACAAACCCTACTCAAAGATCCTGACAGGCTTCAGCTTATTGCGGCTAACGGTAAAGAAAGAATTGGCAAACCCGGTGCAGCAGAAAGGATTGCAGAATGTTTAGCGCACCGCTTTGCGGAAGTAATAAGTAATAAGTAATAAGTAATAAGTTTATTTTTCTGTTCCCTATAATTATGATCAAAATCAGCTTCTGTGCCATCGTTAAAAACGAAGAAAAACTCTTGCCTCAATGCTTGAAAAGCGTTCGCAATGTTGTAGATGAGATGGTGGTATTGGATACTGGTTCCACTGATAAAACCGTCGCTATTGCCCAAGAATTAGGGGCGCGAGTAGAACATTTTACTTGGAATAATAACTTCTCTGCTGCTCGTAATTATGCCTTGCAATTCGTTAAAGGGCAATGGGTTTTAGTACTTGATGCTGATGAAGTTCTCACCCCAGAGATTGTCCCTCAACTTCATAAAGCCATTGAAAACAAAAACCATTTGGTTGTTAACCTCATTAGAGAAGAAGTTGGGGCAGCCCAATCTCCTTATTCTTTAGTTTCACGGTTATTTCGTAATCATCCCGAAGTTAAATTTTCCCGCCCTTACCATACCTTAATTGATGACACCGTAGCGCAATTAAGGGCCAGAGAACCTGGTTGGAAAATAGTTACTCTCAAGCCTGTGGGGATTTTACATTATGGCTATCAACCAGAGGCGATCGCAGCTTTAGATAAATACAATCGGGCTAGGAAAGCGATGGAGGTTTATTTAGCCCAACATCCCCAAGATGCTTATGTTTGTACTAAGTTGGGGGCGCTTTATGTGCAGGTTGGGGAGATAGAGTTGGGTAAAGAATTATTGGAGAGGGGTTTACAAGCGAAAGAAGTTAATGCTCCAGTTTTATTTGAACTTCATTACCATCTCGGTAATGTTTATACCCGTTTGTGCGATCCCTATGAAGCAGCAATCCACTACCAAAATGCCATTGCCCAGGATATTTTACCTCAATTAAAGTTAGGAGCATACAATAATTTAGGTACTTTACTCCAAGCCGTAGGAGAATTTCCAGAAGCACAAAAAGCCTACGAGACTGCTATTAAAATCGCTCCTAACTTTGCTGTGGGCTACTACAATTTAGCCATGAATTATAAAGAATTAGGTCAATTTCACCAGGCAGTTACTGCCTACCAACAAGCAATTAAAATCAATCCTCGCTACGCAGAAGCTTACCAAAACTTAGGAGTTGCTTATTGGAAATTAGGTAAAGTGCCAGAAAGTATAGGGGCTTTTCAAGAAGCAATCGCACTTCATGAAAAAGATAACCCGGAAGAGGCAGAAAGGTTGCGTGAAGGGTTGCAGAAAATGGGAATGGGAAATTATTAGCTATTGGTAACAGATCAAGGCTATAATCCAGACTGCTACTAATCTAGAGAGATTATTATGAGCCTGTTTGAAAGATATATTCGGAGCTTACTCGATATCTATGCAACAGGGGCAGGTGTTCCAGAAACCTCTTATTACGGGGCTTTAGAAACTTTACTTAATGAATTAGGCCAAACTTTACAGCCGAAAGTTCGTTGTGTGATGCAGCTCAAAAATCGTGGCGCAGGAATGCCAGATGGAGGACTATTTACGGCTCGTCAATTTCAGAGGAAGACAGGGGATGAGCCAACTGATCCCCAGAATCCTGAACGGGGTGTAATTGAGATTAAGAGTACTAGGGATGATGCCTGGGTAACTGCGGATACTGAGCAAGTCTCGAAATATTGGCAGAAGTATCGTCAGGTATTAGTAACAAACTATCGAGATTTCCTGGTAATTGGTCAGGATAGCAATGGTAAGCCCATTAAGCTAGAAACCTATCGCCTTGCTAACAGTGAAAAGGAATTTTGGCAGAAGGTACAGAATACCCATGAGTTTGTCATTGAACGCGAAGAGCAGTTCACAGAATATTTGAAGCGGGTAATGCTGATAGAGGCAACAATTGGCTCTCCGCAAGATTTAGCTTGGTTTTTAGCTTCCTATGCCAAAGATGCAAAGGCACGAGTCGAGAAAACCAATTTGCTTTATCTATCGCAAGTTCGAGAAGCATTGGAAAAAGCATTAGGTATTTCCTTCACAGGAGACAAAAAAAATCCTGATAAAGGCAAACAATTTTTCCAATCAACTTTGATTCAGACCTTGTTCTACGGTATCTTCTCAGCATGGGTACTGTGGCATCGACAAGATGAACAAGGGCGCTTTGATTGGCGGACGGCTGTTTGGTATTTACGTGTACCGATGATCCAAGCTTTGTTCTCTAAAGTTGCTACACCTACAAATTTAGGAAGGTTAGAACTAGTAGAGGTATTAGATTGGGCAGGAGATGCTCTAAACCGGGTTGATCGTAAGTCTTTTTTCTCGAAATTTGATGAAGGGCAAGCTGTTCAATATTTCTATGAGCCGTTTCTCCAAGCGTTTGATCCGCAGCTTCGCAAAGATTTAGGGGTTTGGTACACGCCACCAGAAATTGTGAAGTATATGGTAGCAAGAGTGGATACAGTACTACGGGAAGAATTAAATATTGCTGACGGGTTGGCTGATCCTCATGTCTATGTACTTGATCCCTGTTGTGGCACAGGGGCTTATTTGGTGGAGGTGCTGCGGAAGATTGATGAAACCCTGAAAACAAACGGCGCAGATGCTTTAGGTGGCTCAGCTTTGAAGCAGGCAGCAATAGAAAGAATATTTGGCTTTGAAATTCTTACGGCTCCTTTTGTTGTAGCACATTTACAGTTGGGGTTATTATTGCAGAATTTGGGAGTACCTTTAGTTGAAGAAAGAGAACGAGTAGCTGTTTATCTAACTAATGCTTTGACAGGATGGCAACCTCCTGATATTCAAGGAAAACAAAAGATTAAACAGTTAGAGTTGAATTTTCCAGAGTTAAATCAAGAAAGAGAAGCCGCAAACGAAGTAAAACAAGGAAAACCAATTTTAGTGGTTTTAGGAAATCCCCCTTACAATGCCTATGCAGGAACTTCTCCGGCAGAAGAGGAAGGTTTAGTTGAGGAGTATAAGGAGGGTTTGATAGAGGAATGGGGAATTAAAAAGTTTAATTTAGATGACCTCTATGTGCGGTTTTTTCGGTTAGCAGAAAGGTGTATTTCTGAACAAACCAAAAAGGGCGTTGTTTGTTATATTTCTAATCACTCTTGGGTGAGCGATCCATCTTTTGTAGTTTTAAGAAAACATTTGTTAGACAATTTCAACAAGTTTTGGATTGAGAATATGCACGGAAATCGTAAAATCTCCGAATATGCACCAGATGGAAAAACTAGCGAAACAATTTTTTCTATTCCAGGCTTTTCAGCAGGTATTCGGCAAGGTGTCGCAATTTCACTTTGGGTCAAGAAGGAGAATGATTCAGAAACGACCGTTCTATTTCGAGATAACTTAAATGCAGCTAAAGCAGTTGAACGTAGACAGCAGTTGTTAGATAGTCTTAAGGATAATGATTTTGATAGGAATTATCAAATAGTAAAACCATCCGACAAAACCCGTTACTCATTGCGGTTTTCAGAAGTTGAAGACTATTATTATGACTGGCCAAAATTAACAGAGTTTTGTGCGATCGCTCCTAGCAACGGCTTAATGGAAAAGCGGGGAGGAGCATTAATTGATATTGATAGAGATGCCTTAGAAAAGCGTATGAGGGCTTATCTTAATCCAAAATTAAGTTGGGATGATTATGTGGCATTAGATTATGGCTTGGTTAAACCGAGAGCAAGTTTTACTCCTAAAGTAGCACGACGAAAAATACTTTTAGAAGAGCAGTTCGATCAACTTCGATTAAAGCGATATGCCCTAAGACCATTTGATACTCGTTGGTGTTACTACACCTCTGTAGGTGGAGTTTGGAATCGATCTCGTCCTTCTCTTTGGAAACAGTGCTGGTCAGGAAATTCATTTTTGATGACTCGCCCCAGTGGAGTTGCCAGTCCGGAAGGGTGTCCATTTTTCTTCACTCGGCTATTAGGAGATAATGATTTTTTACGGGGCCATGGTTATTACTTCCCGATGCAACTGATGAACGGAGCAAGGTTGCGCCCAAAAGAACAACTGAGTTTGCTAGATTTGTTAGGAGAAAAGCCAGAGGTCGATCAACCTTTTGCTAATCTCTCTGGGGCTGCCCGTACTTATCTAACAGAATTGGGATTACCCAATCCAGATGAAGACAGGGAGACAGCTTTGCTGATTTGGATGCACGCCCTGGGAATTGGTTATTCCCCTGACTACCTCACAGAAAATGCCGATGGCATTCGTCAAGACTTCCCTCGCATTCCCCTTCCCAAAAATCGCCAACTTCTGATTGCTAGTGCAAACTTAGGACAACAGATTGCTACCTTACTGGATACTGAAACTCCTGTTTCCGGGGTAACATTAGGTAAAATTAGAGATGGATTGAAGGCGATCGCAGTTATCTCTTGTGTGGATGGTGGACAACTTAACCCCGACACAGACCTAGGAATCAACGCTAACTGGGGTTATAGTGGGGCTAGAGAGGCAACAACCTGCATTCCTGCTTGAGAAAACCTCTCAAAAGCCTCATCTGCTTGGGGAGTATAATTTACCACTCCTGGTACAACTACAGCAGAAGTACAATCTTCTAATAAATAAATCTTTTTCGCTAAACTAGGATCTTTGGCTTGAATAGAAGTGAGTAAATCTTCAATCGTCCAAGCGACACAATGACTTTTAGCTTGCCCGGCAATAAATACTTGATCAAACTCTAATAAAGCAGAAATTAAAGTGGTATTTTTCTGTGCGATCGCCTCCCCTTGAGCATTTTCCATAACCTCCGGTTGCAACACAGAATAGTTTTCTGTTAGGGGGTTATTTCCTTTTAGTTCATAACGAGTTTGACTCTGACGGGCAATAGAATGAAAGAAAATCGCCTCTTCCACCGCAGGTACTAAAGCATGACCTATACCGCCCAACATAGAATGGTAAGGCCAGATAGTTAAGGGATATTTACCCCTTTGAGTTAATTGGCTAACGTAATGATAGGCATAATTTTGTAAGGCAGAATAGTCTCCACCAGCTACATCATCAGCAACCGCAGGGTTAACCTGCCATAAGCTTTTTTCTACATCCTCTGGAGTAATAGTAGTGGCAGCAGGGGTAGGATGTTTTCCTTCTTTATCTACCCAAAAAATTGGGTGAAATATTTGCATGGTACTATGGGTATCTAAGGTCGGAATAATCTTACTAATTTTCCCCAGGTTGCGATAAATAAATTCGCATAGTCTCAGATTATCTTCTACCGCACCTTGTCCGGAGTTTCCCCCCACAAATAGTTCAAATTCTGGCAAACAGAAAGTATTTTGTACATCAATAAGTAAAAGACAAACTTTAGTTTGATCTTGGACTGCGGGTTTTAATTGGTATTTTTCTGCCCATTGTTGCGCCTGCTGCGCCCTTTCTTGATAAGGAACCCGCCAAAATTCCCCTACTACTTCCGGGTTGAAAAAATCTGGGATGGGGGTTGAGGAAATGTTCATATCTTTTCAGTTTAAAGGCATCTTAGCTTACATTAGCTTAAGCAAGAACCCATGTTTGTTATTATCCCTATTAGCCATTAGCAACTAAATTCAATGCCAAGAGAAGATGCAGATTACAAGCTTGATGATTATTTAGCCAGAGCTAATGATATTTATACTATAACTAAATACAAAATTGCCCTGGATTGGCTACCAAAAAAATCAGGGCTTAATATTCTGAATGCAGGTTGTGGTTCAGGGGAAATGAATATTTTGCTTTCTCAACAAAGTACTTGGCAAGTTGAGGCTATTGATGTTGATCCTCAAGCGATTTATTTGTCTCAAAAGTTAAAAAAACAAGGTAATCTAACTAACTTGAATGTAGTTCATTCTACGATTGAAAAACATCAATGTTCCCAACCCTACGATATCATCGTTTCTAACGATGTTTTAGAACATATTCAAGATGATGTCCAGGCAGTAAAAAAGCTAGCTGAGATGCTTGTTCCTCAAGGCACTTTATGTATTTCTGTCCCTGCCTATCCCTGGTTATTTGGCTACCATGATGAAAAGTTAGGTCATTATAGACGTTATAGTCGCCAAGATTTACTCAAAACCCTAACCCCCCATTTCCAGATTAAGCAATGCCGTTACTTTGCCGCTAGTCTCATTCCTGTGGTATTAGCTTATAGCTGTTGGGGGAGAAAGCCTTATCCTGTGGGTAATTTAAGAAAGAAATCTTGGTTAAAAAGTGTTCTCGACCAAATTCTTACCCTAGAAGCGAAGATTAGTTTACCTGTGGGGATATCCCTAATAGTTTTAGCAACGAAGAAATAGAATAATAATATCTCCTCTACAACGCAATTAATGAACCTAAACCAACTACTTATTTGGACTATCTGTTTATCCTGCATCGCTTTTTTAATTCGTGCCTTTCGTTCTAACCCTAAGCGTAATTTAGGCTGGGTAATAGTTGCGGGAGCTATTTTAACTATAACCTTAGTAGGATGGGCATTCGTTCCTGATTTAGCAGGTGTAATTGGTGGTGTCCTCTGGGGAATATTTTTGTTGGTTCCCCTGATTGGTTTCACTAAAGTCAACAAGCTAATTTATCAACAGCGTTATAAACAAGCCCGTTTCCTCGCTGTTTATTTAAGGTGGTTGCATCCGGCAGATGGTTGGTTTGAACAGCCAGAATTGTTACGGGCTTTATCTTTAGGGCAGAGGGGACAAATGGAAGAAGCTTTTGCTATCCTCCAACATCATCAAAATACCCGTAGCCCGATTGGTAGAGATGCAGCTATTTTACTTTACTGGATGGGTTCTCGCTGGCATGAATGTTTAGCTTGGATGAGGCAGAATTTTAGTGAAGCTACTTTGTGTAAAGAACCTGGTTTAGCCCTATTTTATTTGCGGGGTTTAGGAGAAACTGGAGACTTGAATGGTTTGTTGCGGGGGATAGAGGGTTCTGAGAGGAGCTTAGAAAGGTCTGGAGATGTATTAAGGTTAAACTTGGTGCGGATGTATGGTTTAGCTTTTTGCGGGGAAGTTGAGGCTGTAGAAGAGTTGTTGGAGACAAATTTATCTAGCTATTCAACAAATATTAAACGCTTTTGGCAACTAACAGCCCAAAGAGTCGCTGGTAATCCGGTTAAGGAACAACTTTTAACTCTGCAAAATCAAGATAATTACACCCTAAAAAATGCGATCGCTTGGCGTTTATCTCAACCCTTAGTTAAACCACAACAGGTTTTAAACCAAACTTCTCAACAAATTCTTACTCGTTTGAAAAAAGAAATTAAACAGGAAGCGCGATATAGCTTTACACCCAAGGTTAAGGATAAAAAAGCCTACGCTACCTTCGGTTTAATTGCCCTGAATGTACTCTTTTTTCTCTTAGAAATTAGATTAGGAGGTAGCACAAATACTGAGGTTTTATCTGCTTTAGGAGCATTAGAACCTGGGAAAGTTTGGCAAGGAGAATGGTGGCGTTTACTAAATGCGAATTTTCTCCATTTTGGCTACCTTCACTTATTAATGAACATGATCGGGCTTTATTTCCTCGGCCCTTATGTAGAAATGAGTTTGGGAATAAGTCGCTTTTTGCTAATTTATTTAACTAGCGGCATCGGAACTATGTTCTGTTTCACCCTCATTGCTATTTACTTTGGTAATCCTGCCCAACTTTTGGTTGGTGCATCAGCAGCAATTATGGGTTTATTGGGTGCAGTAGGGGCAATTTTATTGAAGGGTTGGCGACAAGAAAAAGCCCGCATTGCCCGCAAACGTCTTCGTATTTTCCTCTTTGTAGTGGTGCTTCAAGTAGCTTTTGATGCTGCTATTCCTGAAGTTAGCGGTTTGGCTCATATTTTAGGTTTGATTTTGGGCTTTTGTGTTGGTAGTGTGGTGCAAATTGGGATGCCACTGCACCGCAGTCATGGGCGTAAACTTTAAACATTTATCATTAAACATTTATCATTTAAGGAAGGGGAATGTCTCCAATAATCATATTTGATATAGATGGTGTGATCCGAGATGTTAGTGGTTCTTATCGTCGGGCGATCGCAGATACAGTAGAACATTTTACTCAAGAAAAATATCGCCCAACCTTAACAGATATAGATAATCTGAAATCTGAAGGAATTTGGAACAATGATTGGCAAGCTTCCCAAGAATTAATCTGCCGCTTTTTTGAGTCTCAAGGAAGATCAAGAAAAGAATTAAACTTAGATTCTGAAGGAGCGATCGCCTTTTTTCAATCTCGTTATAGCGGTTCAGATCCCCATAATTGGACAGGTTATATTACCACTGAACCTTTATTGGTAGAGCCAGAATATTTTACCAAATTACAAAAACAAAGTATTCCTTGGGGTTTTTTTAGCGGTGCGCCTCGCCTAGAAGCAGAGTATGTTTTAAAGCGGCTAGGCATCAATCAACCAATCTTAACTGCCATGGAAGATGCACCAGATAAGCCAGATCCCACAGGTTTATTTGCTACTATTAAAAAATTCACCTCAGATCCTCATACCCCAGTGATCTACATGGGGGATACTGTTGCTGATATGTATACAGTAACCAATGCCCAAAAGCAGCAACCAGAAAGAGTTTTTCTTGGTGTTGGCATCTTGCCTCCTCACATTCAAACTAATACAAAAGCTCAAGTTAACTACACAACCAAGTTAAAAGAAGCAGGGGCAAAAATTGTTTTAGGGAATCTCCAGGAGTTGGATTGGCAACAAGAGGAATTGTTTTCCTAAAGCAATATGATTTTAAAAGTTATATAAATTGAAGTAAACACAGCTATGAAAATGAAGTTTAGTTTAGTTACTAAAAAATCAGGAAAAACAATGCTAAGTTAAGTAAGTGAAGTGAAGAAGCTTCCCTGGCAGATATATAAGCGCTAGGTAAACCGTCGAAGTTAGGAGTCAAAGGCGCTGTTCAACTCAACATCTGTCTCGTTAAACCAAAAACAGCAACTTAACTGGAAGCTAATATTTCCCAATCTTTGATAATTAAGGGAGCTTAAAAACAGCTCTGTTTAGTATTTATGAATGAGAGGAATCACCTTAGCACATCAGACTTAGTTGCTGTTTTTGCTATGGATGAAACTTGCGATACAACATCGGAAATCAAAGATGTAGAATAGACAAAATGATGTCAGACAAATGGCTAGTAGCGTCATAAAAATAAGTTATGAAGAGCTAAAAAATAAACCTCATGTCCTACAAAGCTTAACAGGTCTGACCAAAAAAGAATTTGAAGCATTAGAGGTAAGCTTTAGCCAAGCATGGTTAGCATTTGTAGAAGAAACATTCGGTGCAAAAGAGCGTAAACGTGCTTATAGGGCAGAAAGTCTATTCTATCCCCCTATCCCACGATCTCCCTATCTCCCTAGCCCCCAATCTTCCCATTACCATACGGAGGATAACTAATTCCTTTTTCTACAAAAGCTTGCTTACAGCGCTTGCTTAAATCTGTTTTATAAGCTGTTTCAGCACGGACATCCATAGGATAAGCTTTAAGCTGGAAATGACTACCCCAAGGCTTTTCTTCTAAAGAAACCACCACCGGAAGTTGAAGCTGAGTATACTTGCTGGTATAAGCAGCTTCTGTCAAAATTTCAATCACTAGCTGAGTATTAACATCATGGCTTAAATAAAAGTCTGTCACTACCTGGGCTTCTACATCTCCATCATTGGCATTAATAATCGCCTCAGTCCAGATTTTATTGTGGGGGATAGTAACAGTATCATCAGTGAGAGTTTGTAAACGAAAACTTCTTAAACCGTAGGTAACGACCTCACCATATTGTTCCCCAATTGTAATGCGATCCCCTACTCGATAGGTGGTTTCAAAAAGTACTACCGCACCAGCAATAACTGAACTAATATAATCTTTAAAAGCAAACCCTAAAGCAACAGCTACAGTGCCACTAAGGGCTAATATATTGGAAGGAGACAAATCTAAAAAGATATTGCTTATTGTTCCAGTGGTAACAATAACGACTAAAAACTGCCAGAAAGGTAAAGATTGTCTTACTTCCGGACGAAGTTGCAAAGGAACTCTTTCGGATATCCAGTTAATTAGTTTATCAAGCAACCAATTACTGATATAAGCGATTAAAAGAATAGCTAATGCTTGGGTGATTTTCCCTCTAGTTATATCTCCTATCAATTCTTTGGCTTTTTCAGCAGTTTCCGAACCCGCCTGGGCTAGATTAAGAGTTAATAGGTAATAGGGATTATTCATTTATTGTGATTAAAACTGATCTTTTTTGCCTCGTAAACGAGAAAATACCCTGACTGGATCTTGAAGCCCTACTGCTTGTTGAATAGCTTGTGTATCCCAACGCAAAAAAGGGTTAGTTTGCTTTTCTATAGCTAGTTGAGAAGGAATTGTTGCTTGGGATTTTTCCCGTAGTCTTTTAACTTCCTGGTAACGAGTTTGTAGTTGAGAATTTTCTGGATCTACGGTTAAAGCGAATTTTAGATTTTGTAAAGTATATTCGTGGGCGCACCAAATCCTCGTCTTATCTGGTAGTTTTCTTAATTTGCTCAAAGAATCAACCATTTGTGCTGGAGTGCCTTCTTTTAAACGTCCACAACCCCCAGCGAAAATAGTATCACCGCAAAAAAGCTCTCCTGTTTCATTTTCCCTTTCAGATGGGAAATAATAGACGATATGGGCGCGGGTATGACCAGGCACAAAAAAGACTTCTCCTACACGTTCAGAAAATTCAACGCGATCACCTTCTTGCAAAAATACTTGTTGTCCGGGAATTCTCCCCTGATCCTTTGCTCCTCCATAAATACAAATTTCAGGAAAATGCTTTTGCAGATGAAGATTACCGCCGATATGATCGTAATGATGGTGAGTATTAAAAATTGCTATTAGTTGAGCATCCAACTGGTTTAAAAGTTTTAATACAGGCTGAGCTTCACCAGGATCAACAACCGCAGCCAGATTTTTTGAGCGATCATAGAGCAGAAAAATATAATTATCAGAGAAAGCCCGGAGGCGGTGTATTTCCATAAACTATTCAAACTTGAAAAAGTGATTGTCAACCCTCGTATATCATAATAATGAGCTTTATTAAAACTGGGAGGGAACAATTTATTTATGGTAGGAACTATTCAGGGGGAATCGAATCAGAACCTAAAGTCAGTTGTCAATCGTATTTTGGAAACCGGTTGTTTGACTCATCAAGAGCATTTTCAGCTAATGACTCACTTTCTTGCTAATTCTTCCTCTGAA
Source organism: uncultured cyanobacterium (assembly GCA_963793425.1). Classification (GTDB taxonomy): domain Bacteria; phylum Cyanobacteriota; class Cyanobacteriia; order Cyanobacteriales; family CAWCAG01; genus CAWCAG01. Next base: position 873,351 of record CAWCAG010000009.1, read on the forward strand.
CAGGAAGATCGTTCCTCCCTCAATCGCGTTTTTGATGAACTGCAAATGGGTCGTTTACAATTTGTAGACTAGTAAAGTAATGTCAAATTTTAGGGGATAATTACTTCAGAAAGTGCCACAAAAAGTTTCTCTTCTAGCACCAGATTTATCAGGAGGTGGGGGAACAAGAGCCTACCTCATCGCCAAAGTATTACAAAAGTTGCATTATGATGTTGAAGTTATTGGCTTTTTGTTCGGAGAAAGTCTTTATCCTCTTCCGCCAGAAAATTTAGAGGTTAAATGGGTTGAAGGTTGCGACTATCCTCAATTAATTGGCTCTATTAAAAATCTGCAAAGAGAAATTAATGGGGAAATTATTTATGCTATTAAGCCCCGTTTGACTAGTTTTGGCATAGCTTTACTCAAAAGTTTGGGCAGTAGTAAGCCAGTAATTTTAGATATTGACGATTGGGAAATGAGTTGGTTTGGTGGTGATGATTGGCAATATCGCCCTAACCCTCGCCAACTTGCTAGGGATTTGCTGAAAAAAAACGGTGCTTTAAGAAACCCGGAACATCCTCTTTATTTGAGTTGGATGGAAAAGCTGATTGATAAAGCAGATCGGGTAACGGTTAATAACAAGTTTCTTCAATATCGCTACGGCGGTACTTATTTGCCTAGTGGTAAGGATACAGAATTATTTGATCCTAATAAGTTTGATCCTCAAGAATGCCGTGCTAGATATGGTCTTTCTGAGTTTAGAGTATTAATGTTTCCTGGTACAGCACGTCCCCATAAGGGTCTAGAAGACGTTTTAGCGGCTATTGAAGGGTTGAACCAGCCTGACTTAAAATTAGTCTTGGTAGGGGGCAGAGATATTGGTGACGGCTATGTCGAGAAATTAATGGCGGGTAAAGAACAGTATGTGATGAGATTGCCTCAAACCCCCCTTGACAAAATGCCAGAAGTTGTTGCCGCAGCAGATATTGTTGTTGTTCCTCAAAGGGAAAGCTTAACAGCTTGCGCCCAATTTCCCATTAAATTAACCGACGGCATGGCTATGGCTAAACCCATCATCTCAACTACAGTAGGTGACATTCCCGAAATTTTAGGGAATACTGGTTATTTAGTTGAACCTAGTTCTCCAGAACAAATAGCCGAAAAAATCGAGTTTATTTTTGCTAATTTAGAAACTGCCAATGCTAAAGGTACTGAAGCACGACAAAGATGTGTGAACAACTACGGCATAAATACTATGGCTGCTACTCTTTCTCAGCTAATTGAAGGAGTTTAGTAGAAATAGAGTTAGCACCTGAATATTATTCGATGAGCCAACATACCGAATGTCTACTAATAAGCTACTTCTGAGATTCCTCTCTAAATATCCGTTTTTAGTTGGTTTAACTGTTCTGTTAGGCTTCTCTGGAGCCATTTTTAATGGGGTAAGTACAGCTTTGGTTGTACCTCTATTACTAGAGTTTCTAGGACAGGGAGACGAACTTTTTGATAATGCTCCCCAAGCTTTAGGAAAATTCATGTCTCTTTTTGATGGATTTCCTGAAGATAAAAGACTTATGGCTTTGACTGGGGCTGTATTGCTAGCAATTCTGCTCAAAAACGTCGCCAACTATGCTAATGGTTTAGTAGCTGGTCACTATTCTCGCCTTCTAGTTAATGGTATACGTTTAGAAGGTTTAAAATTACTTTTAGATGTAGATTTAGATTTTTTCTCTAAACATAGAATTGGTGATATTCATAATCATTTAAGCGGAGAAGTTAATCGCACAGCAGGGGCGGTGAGGATTTTAATCCAAATGGCTTCTTTGGTTATGACCATTATGGTTTATGTTGGTACTCTCATCCTTCTATCTTGGCAATTAACCATCGCCGCAACATTTTTGCTTGGTTTAGTATCTCTTTGTAATCAATATTTTATTAAAAGAGCAAAATCTTTTGGTAAAGAGTTATCAGAAAAATCTCGTGCTTACTCTAATGCTTTTTGGGAGATATTAGGTGGCATTCGTTTAATTAAAACCGTAAGTAATGAAAATGAAGAATTTGAGCGCATCAAAGCCATAATTAGGGATAGAGAAAAAGCTGATTTTCAGTCTCAAGCTAACTTCGCGATTATTTCTCCCATCAACGAACTGCTTGGTACTCTTTCAGTTTTGGGGGTGGTGGTGATTGGAGGAATAATTTTTTCTGAAGAACAAATGAATGCCCTCTCAACTATCTTATTAACTTACTTAGTTTTGTTATTTCGCTTACTACCAATTGTGGGGCAACTTAATGGTACTCGTAGTCGCTTTGCTAACAGCGCCCCTAGTGCCGAAATCGTCGCTGATTTTTTGAACCTTGATACCAAACCATTTATGGGTAATGGTAGTGCTGTTTATCAAAGATTAGAAGATAGTATTGAGATAGAAAACCTTAGCTTTGCTTATCCTGGACAAGAAAAACTAGTCTTAAAAAATGTTAGTATCCAAGTACCTAAAGGACAAACCATCGCCTTAGTAGGGGCTTCTGGGGCTGGTAAATCGACTTTAGCAGATTTAATACCCAGATTTTATGATCCGATAGAAGGGCGTATTACCCTTGATGGCAAGGATATTAGAGAATACGATATCGCTAGTATTAGGCAGCAAATGGGGGTAGTTAGTCAAGATACCTTTTTGTTCAATGCCTCTATACGCAACAACATCGCCTATGCTATGCCCCAAGCTACAAATGACGATATTATTGAAGCTTCTAAAAGGGCTAATGCTTACGAATTTATTGCTGAATTACCCCATGGTTTAGATACAGAAATAGGCGATCGCGGAGTACTCCTTTCCGGGGGACAAAGACAAAGAATTGCGATCGCTCGTGCCTTACTAAGAAATCCTGATATCCTAATTTTAGATGAAGCTACCAGCGCTTTAGATACTGTCTCAGAACGTTTAGTTCAACAAGCCATTGATGAACTATGTCGTGATCGCACCACCGTTGTGATTGCCCACCGCCTTTCTACGATCCGCAAAGCCCATCAAATTGCTGTCCTTGATAAAGGGCGAGTTGTGGAAGTGGGAAGCCATGAAGAGTTAGTTAACAAAAAGAATGGTCATTATGCCCGACTTCATTCTATGCAATTCTCTGATAAACCGAAGATCGTTTTACCCACTAATGCAGCCTTAATTAGGACTTCTTTACGGGCATCCCATGAACTTCGCACCCGCCTTTCTTATGAAGTGAGAAGCCGCCTCAATTCCATGCTTGGCTCTTTGAGGCTAGTAACTGATGATTTAGTAGATAGCAAAGAAGAACAAAATGAACTCATTGAAGAGTCCTATCGTTCTGCTTTGCATCTTCTCAACACGATTGAATATTTTGAGGTGAATGGGGCTAAGTTACCCATAGAGCGTTAGTAATTAACCATAACGGCGATAAATTTAAAGTTAAGTCCTATTGATTTTAGGCTAATTATGAAAAGATTATGAGATTATGAGATAATTATGAAAGACATAATTATTTGATAAAATTAGTCTTCATGGCAAAACCTTTATTTTTTAAAGGGTGGATCTTAATTTCTGGGGTTGCTCTAACTTTGTGGTTATGGGGTTGTGATGCCCCTACTTCTACATCAACTAAATCTGACAATTCTGGAGTTGCTACACAAGGCAAGACAGATACTCAAGGAAAAAAGAAAGTTATTACCACTTTCACAATTCTTGCAGATATGGCTCGTAATGTGGCTGGAGATAAGCTAGAGGTAGAATCAATCACCCGTATTGGGGCAGAAATTCATGGTTATGAACCAACTCCTAGTGACCTCACCAAAGCTGAAAACGCTGATTTAATTCTCTACAATGGTCTGGATTTAGAGAGGTGGTTTGAGCCATTTTACAATAATTTGGGTGATGTTCCTTCGGTACTTCTTACAGAAGGAGTCCAACCAATTCCTATTGCAGAAGGGCCATACAAAAATAAGCCCAATCCCCATGCTTGGATGTCTCCCCAAAATGCCCTCATCTATGTGGAAAATATTCGCAAGGCTTTTGTGGAACTTGATCCTGACAATGAGGATACCTACAATGCTAATGCAGCCTCCTATAAGGAGAAGCTTAAGGACATTGATCAAGAGCTTCAAGTCAATTTAGACCGTTTGCCGGCAAACCAGCGCTATTTAGTCAGTTGCGAGGGAGCATTTTCTTACCTTGCCAGGGATTATAAGCTGAAAGAGATTTATATGTGGCCTATCAATGCAGAACAACAATCTACCCCGAAACAGATTCAAGGGGTGATTGAAGAAGTTAAGGAAAATTCTGTACCTACTGTATTCTGCGAAAGTACTGTTAGTAGTAAAAGTCAGAAAGAAGTTGCTAAGGAAACAGGAGCAAGGTTTGGGGGGAATCTTTATGTTGATTCTCTCTCGACAACAGACGGGCCTGTACCCACTTTTCTTAATTTACTGCAATACGATGCCCGCACTATTACAAATGGGCTTTTGGTCAATGATGTCTATGACAACGGCAAAGCCGAACAATGATCAGTGATTCAGTGATGCCTGACGGCAACAGCAAGCCGTACAGTGAACAATGATAAATGTTAAATGATAAATGAAATGATATGTCTCAAACTTTAGGAATAACCGTTGACAATCTTAGTATCACTTATAACAATGCTCGTCTGGCTCTTTATGATGCCAACTGCTATGTGCAACCGGGTACGATTACTGCTTTAGTAGGACCTAACGGTGGTGGTAAATCCACTTTGTTTAAAGCAATCATGGGCTTTTTAGAACCCAATCAGGGGCGTGTTAGCATTGGTGGTTTGTCTATTGCTAAAGCCCAGAAAAAACAACTGATGGCTTATGTTCCCCAGGCTGATGAAGTAGATTGGAACTTTCCTGTCAGTGTCTCAGATGTAGTGATGATGGGACGCTACGGCTATATGAACATTCTCAGGATTCCCCAAGCTAAAGACCGCCGTTTAGTACAAGAGAGTTTAGCACGGGTAGGGATGACAGAATTTGGCGATCGCCAAATTGGTGAACTTTCTGGAGGGCAGAAGAAGCGGGCTTTTTTAGCCAGGGCTTTAGCCCAAGAAAGTAAGATTATGTTGTTGGATGAACCTTTTACTGGGGTAGATATTAAAACCGAAAAAAGCATCATTGATTTGTTGCTACAACTGCGGGATGCCGGACAAACTATTTTAGTTTCTACCCATGACTTAGCCTCGATTTCTACCTTTTGCGATCGCGTCATTTTGCTTAACCAAACTATTCTTGCTGCTGGTATGACAGAAGAAGTGTTTACCGAAGACAATTTAGCAATGACTTTCGGTGGTTTACCCACAGCGACAAGCAAAAGAGTAATAGGCCATATTAGTTAATAAATTAATAGACATCTCCGAGAATTAAAAACCAAATCAATTCTCATACTGAAATTATCAATTCTTACCACTGCTCCCTGCTCTCTGTTCCCTGTAGCCTAAGGCAAGGCTAACGCCAACCCTCTTTTCCGGAGATGATTAATGTTATTAGATTGGTTTACAGTACCATTGCAAAGTGGTTTTATGGTGAAAGCTCTGTGGGTGAGTACCTTTGTGGGTATAGTTTGTGCTGTACTATCTTGTTACATTACCCTAAAAGGCTGGTCATTAATGGGAGATGCCGTTTCCCATGCGGTTGTACCTGGGGTAGTTGTAGCTTATGCAATTGGTATTCCTTTTGCTGTGGGTGCTTTTCTGTTTGGTTTTGGGGCAACAGTGGCCATTGGTTATGTTAAGTCAAAAACCCGCCTCAAGGAAGATGCAGTAATTGGGGTAGTGTTTACAGGCTTTTTTGCTTTTGGGTTAGTTTTGTCAACGAAAATCCCTAGCAACATAGATTTATTTCATATTTTGTTTGGTAATGTTTTGGGCATTTCCTCTCAAGATATCTTGCAAACTCTTATTGCCGGGTTGCTTACCCTCATAATAATTCTTTTACGGCGTAAGGATCTCTTGTTATTTTGCTTTGATCCTAACCATGCTAAGGCGATTGGCTTGAATACGCAATTTATGTACTATACTCTGCTATCAGTATTAGCCCTAACTATTGTTACTGCCCTACAAACCGCAGGGATTGTCTTGGTGGTGGCGATGTTGGTTACTCCTGGGGCAACGGCTTATCTATTAACGGATCGCTTCGAGAGAATGCTGATGATTTCCGTTGCTAGCAGTGTTTTGTCTTGCTTATTAGGAGTTTATTTTAGTTATCATTTGGATGTACCGACTGGGGGTTGCATTGTGGTGCTGTTAACAATCTTTTTCGTGGTTGCTATGATCTTTGCCCCTAAGTATGGTTTGCTGCGTCAACTTCGCTTTGCTCAAAAGTTTGATAGCCTTTAAAGGGAGACTGGGTGAAAACTATTTCTTACTCCCTAATTTAGACAATATGTAGTTTTAATGCCTAATAGTTTTGAGCTTTTGCTGATTTTATCACCTTCATCTCTTGGTGGGGTTGATTTCCGTAGTCTAAACTTGAGACGAAACTTTTTTTTAATAGCAATCTAAATTTAAGATGAAACCTATTCTTAATAAAGGGCAATTAACAACTTGGAAAGATGATAGAGGTTTTGGTTTTATAAAGCCGGATGATGGTGGTAAAGATGTTTTCTTGCATATTAGTGCGTTGAAAAGAGTTCGCCGTCCAAAAGTTGGAGATACGATTTTATTTGAACGAGTTACTCAGCCCGATGGGAAGGTGCGGGCTGCTAAAGCCTCAATTCAAGGGGTAACACCCAGTGAAACTTTATCAATTGGGCAGAAATTAAGTAAGCGGAAATTGAGTCGATTAGAAATGACTATTGGTATTGGTGCTATGGCTATGATTACGTTTTTTGCGATGCAATTTAATAGTAGTGATTCTTCTTCTTCTCTTACATCTACTGTAGAGCCTGTTGCATCTACTCTAAATCCTGGATGTAACATCAAAGGTAACATTTCAATTAACTCAGGCAACAAAATTTATCATCTTCCGGGCATGGAAGATTACCAATCAACTATTATCGATACCTCGAAAGGAGAAAGATGGTTTTGCACAGAATCAGAGGCGATTAATAGGTGTAGACTATGTTAGTGGCTACAAAATTATTGAAAAAAACCAGGTTCAAACAAACTAACATAATGCTTTAAAGTAATCTAATGCCGTAAATTCTTCTTCAACATTAGAGCAATCTTCTCGAAATCTATTTAATTAAAAAATAGGTTATCCGAATGCTAAACAGCTTATCTCAATGGCAAATTATACCAACCTTAGAAGTACCTAACTGGTTTGTAGAAGCCGTCAAATCCTTTACTCCTGAATCTCAAGGTGATTATGCTGCCCAATTGTTATGGCATAGGGGAATTCAAGAACAACAAAAATTAGCTGGTTTTCTTAACCCAAACTTGTATAAACCGACTAGTCCTTTTGACTTTGGACAAGAGATGAAAATGGCTGTCCAAAGGCTATGGCAAGGGCGAGAAAGGGGAGAGAAAATAGTTATTTGGGGAGACTTTGATGCTGATGGCATCACTTCTACTAGCGTTTTGTGGGAAGGTTTAGGACAGTTTGTTCCGCAACAAAACCTTAGCTATTATATACCTAATCGCCTCACAGAATCCCACGGCTTAAATAAATCAGGTATTGATAGTTTAGCTAAAAAAGGAACTCAATTAATTGTCACTTGCGATACAGGAAGTACGAACTTAAAAGAAATAGATTATGCCCAAGAATTAGGTATCGATATTATTATCACAGATCACCATACTCTTCCTCCGGAACGTCCTCCTGTAGTAGCAATTATTAATCCTCGTAACTTTGCTGAACACCATCCCCTCTTTCATCTTTCTGGGGTAGCTGTTGCTTATAAGTTAATAGAAGCACTCTATTTAACCATGCCGGAAGTGCCGCAACAACCTTTAGAAAATCTCTTAGATTTAGTTGCTATTGGTTTAATTGCTGATTTAGTACAATTAAGTGGAGATTGCCGTTATTTAGCGCAAAAAGGCATCTCTCAATTGCAAAAACAAACAGGAAAAAATGCCACCCGTCCTGGAGTTGCTTACCTCTTAAAGCTATGTAAAAAAACAGGCGATCGCCCCACAGATATTTCCTTTGGTTTAGGGCCAAGAATTAATGCTGTTAGTCGCATTCAAGGGGAAGCAAGCTTTTGTGTAGAACTGCTGACTAATCGCGATGCTAAATATTGTGAAAAGCTGGCTTTAGAAACAGAATTAGCGAATACTCGTCGCAAAGAAATTCAAAAGAATGTTACTGAAAATGTGAAAAGAAAATTGGCTCAAATGGATTTATCTACTACCAGGGTAATTGTTTTAGAAGATAGTCAGTGGGAAGTGGGAGTATTAGGTTTAGTAGCAGGACAAATTGCTCAAGAATATGGTCGTCCTACAGTTTTATTAACTACAACGGAAGTAGAAGAAGAAGCACCTGTAGCTAAAGGTTCAGCACGTTCTGTGGGGGGAATTGATTTATATGAATTGATTTATTCTCAAGCTCATTTATTAAATCGTTTCGGGGGTCATCCCTTTGCGGCGGGTTTAAGCTTGCCTGTGGAAAATTTGGCTTTGTTTAAAGAAGCAATTAACCAAAAACTGAGACAAGAAAGCGGTGATGCGAACAATCTTAGTCAGGTAATTCAAGTTGATTTAACAGTTACTGTAGCGGAATTAGGGAAGGAATTATTTCGAGAACTGAAATTATTAGAACCTTGTGGCATGGGTAATCCTGTCCCTAAACTTCTAATTAAAAACTGTTGGTTTGAGCAAGTTTGGAATCGCAATCAACAAGACTATCGCGGCAAGAAAGTTCAGTATATTAAAACGACCTTTGAAATCTGGGATAGTTCCTGCAAACAAGAAGGATTTCCAGGAATTTGGTGGGGGCATTATAAAGAAGATATTCCCGGAAATAAAGAACCTTGTGATGTGGTGGTGGAGTTGGATTTTAATACCTATGAATCTCGTTATGAAGTGCGTATCATTGATCTCAAACCCCATAGCAAAGAAGATAACAAAGCAGCTAAAATGTTAGGTGAGAACTTCTTGATAGATATGCGTTCCCTGGAATTAAAGAAAACAGAAATAGCTAATTTTCCTGTCGCAATAGAAGAATGTCCTGGTAGTTGGGAAGAAATTAATACACCTTGTCAAAAAGCCATCGCTCATAATCAAAAAGTTGCCTTAGCTTATGCCCCATCATCAGAAATTTCTGCCCCGCAAACCTGGAAGAAATTAGTCGGCTTGGCTAAGTATCTTAACCGTACAGGGAAAATAGCAACTTCTGCTCAATTACAGGAAAAGTTAAACATCAATAGACAGACTTTGCAACTAGGTCTAGAAGCACTAACATCTTCCGGTTTTCAAGTGAATCAGCAGGGAAATTCTTGGCAAATAAGTTGGCAAGAAAAAGTTAACCATAACCCACAAGAAAAATTGTTAGCCTTTTGTACCGCAGTAGAAGAAGAACAATTCAGGCGCTCTTTTTTCTATAAAGTTCCCATTTCTACTTTGCAAAATACTATTTACTAAAACCTACATAAGTTCTCTTGACTTTCCAGCTAACTAGAGAGTTTATCATGGAAATTCAATAAATAATTTAGTTATCAGTTGAATTAGTAATGTCAAAACTCTCATCTAAAATAACCATAGCTTCAATTGTGATTGCAGCAATTGTCGGTGCAAGCATTTATTTTACTTCCACCCAAGGCGAAAACAAGACTGCGAATAATTCAAGTATTACTAACGATGTCAACACAGCTACTCTAACTAGCGTCTGGGATAAAGAAACCGAACCCTTCTATCAAGGAATTAAAGAAATCACTGTCTATCGTAGCCCCAACTGCGGTTGCTGTGGGGAATGGGTTAAGCACGCCCAAAAACATGGCTTTAAGGTTGAAGACATCAAAACTGAGGAAATGGAGGCACTCAAGCGAAAATACAATGTGCCTCCAGAGTTAGCATCCTGTCATACAGCCATTGTTGATGGTTATGTCATGGAAGGCCACATTCCCGTAGATGACATCAAACGTTTCCTCAAAGCAAAACTAGAGTTAGCTGGCTTAAGCGTACCAGGAATGCCTTTAGGAACCCCAGGAATGGAAGCAGGGGAAACTCAGCAGCCATTTGAAGTATTGGCATTCAATGCTAAAGGAGAAGTTGAAGTGTTTAAGGAATATCAATCTTACTAATACAAAGTCAATTTAATTAATAATGGCTAAGATTAATCGTCGCCAATTTCTCACTTTTAGCGCTGCTGGTGCTAGTACAGCTATTTTTACCAGTTGCAAGAGAGGAAAGAGTAGTTACAGCAAAACTTTAGGGAATTCTTCTCTGGACTTACCTCAACTGCACAAAAGCACCAATGGTTTATTGGAGTTAGGTTTGCAAGCTAGTGAACGTCCTGTCAATTTGGATGGGAAACAAGCAGATTTATTAACCTATAACGGACAAATTCCTGCACCTCGCTTAGAAGCTAAAGCAGGAGATCAGGTTCGCATTCACTTTACTAACAATCTTTCCCAGCCAACCAACATTCACTATCACGGCTTGCATATTCCCATTGTAGGTAATGCAGATAATGTCTTCCTCAAAATTAAGCCAGGGGACAAACTAACCTATGAATTTAAGATTCCTCTCAATCATCCAGGCGGAACATTTTGGTATCATCCCCACTTACATGGTTTAGTTGCCGAACAGTTATTTGGGGGGTTGGCAGGCTTATTTATTGTACGGGGTGAGTTAGATGCAATCCCGGAAATAAAAGCAGCGAAAGAAGAGTTTTTGGTATTGCAAGACTTTGCTTTAGATAACGATGGTAAACCAATTGATTCGGCGCAAATGTCTCTGATGGCAGGGCGAGAAGGGGATATAATCACAATCAATGGTCAAGTAAATCCTTCTCTTTCTTTGTCTGAAGCAGGATTATTGCGGTTGCGAATCCTCAACGCTTCTCCTTCCCGTTTTTATCGGCTAGTTTTAGAAGATCATCCTTTTTACCAAATTGCTACTGACGGCGGCGGTATGATGGGCAGAAATAGAAATAACCGCCGCAATGAATCAATAACTTTAGCAACCCTCAACTACGAATCCTCTACCAACTCTCTATCTTTGCCAAGTAAGCTTACTTCCATCCCTCAATTGCCACAACCTCAGCAAGTGAGACGCTTTGAACTCAACCACGGCATGAATCCTGGCCTAGGCATGGGTTTTTTAATTAACGGTGAACCCTATCAAGGCGATCGCTTAGATACCGAAGTTAAACTTGGTACTGTGGAAGATTGGGAAATCATCAATGCAGGTAAAACTGTTTATCACTGTCATATTCTTGATCATGAAGATTAATGAGACTGTCTGGAGAACAAATTCCTAACGATGGGGAAGTAATTGAAGGGGTAACAGAAGTAGATGAAGCCTTCTTAACTGGGGAATCTCGCCCCATTCCTAAACAAGAAGGAGATGAGGTGGTTGCAGATTCAGTTAACAATGCAGGTTCAATTAAGGTTAGGGTTACTCGCACTGGTAATGAAACTACCCTGAGTCAGATAATGCGTTTGGTAGAAGAAGCGCAAAACTCCCGCAGTCGCTATCAGGTTTTAGCAGATCGTACTGCTTTTTGGCTAACTTTGATTGCGATCGCAGCAGGGACATTAACGTTTATTATTTGGCTCTCTTTGTCTGATTTAGTGTTTGCTATTAACCGGACGGTAACTGTTTTGGTAATTACCTGTCCCCATGCTTTGGGTTTAGCTATTCCTTTGGTTATTGCTAACTCTACAGCTTTGGCTGCTAAAAATGGTATTTTGGTACGCAACCGCGATGTTTTAGAAAGGGCCAAAGATATTAAAATTATGGCTTTTGATAAGACGGGAACTTTAACGGAAGGGCATTTTGGGGTAGAGGAAGTTTATACTGAGAGTCTAGATAGAGAAGAAGCACTAGCTATTGCCGCAGCTTTGGAAACTTCTTCGGAACATCCTTTAGGTAAAGCTATAGTTGAAACCGCAGAATTGGAACAATTAGATTTACCGCAAATGAAGGATTTTGAGACAGTCACAGGGAGAGGTGTTAAAGGCAGAGTTAACGGTAAAATCTATCAGATTGGTAGACCAGAATGGATTGAAGAGTTGCAGTTGCATTTGCCTTTCTCTTTGCAAAGAGCCTTAGATATTGCCAATGAGAGGGGTGAAAGTGCAGTTGTCTTGTTGGACGAGGAAAGAGCGATCGCCGTTATTTCTCTGGCGGATAAGGTTAGAGCAAGAGCTAGGGAAACTATTAATAAATTAAAGGCAGAAAGTATCCAAGCAGTTATGATTACAGGGGATGCGGAGGCGGTTGCTAAAACAGTTGCTAAGGATTTAGGTATTGATAAATACTATGCCCGTGTATTACCTGAAGACAAGGTAAATATTATCAAACGGCTCAAACAACAGCAACCAACAGCTTTTGTAGGTGACGGGATTAACGATGCAGCAGCATTACTGGAAGCTAATATGGGTTTGGCGATTGGGGCAGGAACCAATGTAGCGATTGAATCTGCGGATTTAGTTTTAATTGAAGATGATCCTTTAGATGCAGTTAAAGCTCTTAATTTAGGGAAAAAAACCTACAGTAAGATGATTCAAAACCTCTTTTGGGCGACAGGTTACAATGTTACTGCTATCCCCTTAGCGGCTGGAGTGCTTTCTGCTTGGGGATTTGTGCTTTCTCCTGCTATTGGGGCATTGTTGATGAGTTTATCGACAGTAATTGTGGCGATTAATGCTGTACTCTTAGGGAGAGCTAAACTTGCTTAGTAGCTAATAGTTTAGGGGAAGCTATGCATATTCTCTTAGTTGAAGATGAACCAGACTTGGGGACAGCCATCAAACGCACTCTCCAGCAAGAAGCTTATATAGTGGATTTGGTAGGTGATGGTAACGAGGCTTGGGGGCTTTTAGAGAGTAACTGGACTGAATATACTTTGGCAATTTTTGACTGGCTGCTGCCGGGACAATCGGGGTTAGAATTGGTTAAGAAAGTGCGATCGCAAGATAATCCTTTACCTGTTTTAATGCTTACTGCCAAGGATACCCAAGCAGACAAAGTGGCAGGGTTAGACGCTGGTGCAGATGATTATTTAGTTAAACCTTTTGGCATGGCAGAACTTTTGGCGAGAATGCGGGCTTTGCAACGGCGCTCTCCCCAACTGCAACCACCAAAGTTGCAAGTGGGGAATTTTTGTTTAGATTATGCTACCCATCAAATTTATTGGGAAGATACTCAAGGAGAAAGTCAGGAAATCACCCTTACGGCTAAGGAGTTTCAGCTTTTGGAATATTTTATGAGACATCCTCAACAAATTGTCACCCGCGACCAAATATTAGACCAAATTTGGGAGGTGGGAACTGAACCAATGAGTAATAACGATGCTCCCCAAGTTGGAGAAAGAAGCGATCGCATCCAAGCTATTGCAGGTTATAGTCGTCGTCTCAATTCAGAAACTATATTGGTGACAAACTTTGTTTTTGAACAAGAGGAAGAGGAAAACGAGGATGCTTATATTTTGGAGTTGGGGGTACGCCATCAGTTGTCACCTCTAACGGTTTTGTCTATTGGCGCTGGTGCTGGGTTGACTGAAGATTCTCCCGATTTCCGAATTACGGCGGGTTTTCAACAATCTTTTTAACTTCTAATACAAAAATAGTCTTGACCATGAAGATTTGAGTATGGTGGGAAATTTGTTAATCCAAGCTTAGTCGTTAAGTCTGGTAACAAAGAAATATGAAATTACCATGAAATCCCGCTATCTCAATAGTTGGAAGTTGAGATTATCTCTTCTGTTAGACGCGATCGCCCTTTAAATCTCTCTTCAAAAAAGGTGCAGGTTTTGTACCTTCTTTAGCCTTTTTATTAGCTTCAACTAATCTTGTTATCGAACTGGGTTTTATTATCGCCATCTTTTTAGGTTGGCAATTTGTTGTTGGGGAATATCTTGGGGGTATTTTATTAATCCTTTTGACCTGGTTAATTGTTAAATATACTCGTCCTAAAGAGTTACTCAGAAAGGCGAGAAGACGGTTAAACGAAAAAGAAGGAGAAGACAAACAAAATGGAGATGCCCCTAACTGGAAAGATAAAATTACTAGTAAAAAAGGATGGCAACAGGTAGCCAAAAAGTACTTCATGGAATGGGGTATGGTTTGGAAGGATGTAACTTTTGGTTTTACTGTGGCGGGAATCATTGCTGCATTTGTACCCCGTTCTTTTTTCCAGACTCTGTTTATGGGTGCTGGTACACAAAATCCTAGCTTTTTAGCCATCTTAGAAAATACTTTAGTTAGACCAGTAGCAGCTTTTTTTACTTTTATTGGTTCGATGGGAAATATTCCTTTAGCAGCAATTTTGTTTAACAATGGGGTTAGCTTTGCGGGGGTAATGGCGTTTATTTTTAGCGATCTGGTGGTTTTTCCTGTAATTCGCGTTAATGCTAAATATTACGGTTGGAAGCTTGCTTTATATATCGTAGGTGTTTTCTTTGTAGCTTTAGTAGCAACAGCAATTGTTATGCACTACGGTTTTTCTTTGTTTGGTGTTTTACCAAAGAGTGCAGCCTCTGCGAATCCTCAATCAACAGAGCGTTTTGCCATTGATTATACCTTCTGGCTCAATTTAGCATTTTTAGCGGTTACCGGAGTTTTAGCTTGGTTGCGCTTTGGTAGTGGTAAAAAACAAAAAGGTCAACATGATCAACAACCGCATCACAATCATAAAGAACACAGCAGCGGTAAACAAGGATTTACAGAAAAGCTTCTGTTTTGGCTAGCTATCTTATCTTATATCTGGCTGGTTGGGGGTATCGTTGTTAGTTTATTTGTAAGCAGTCAGTAGAATTCATCCTCATCAAAATTTATGCTGTTTGGCTCTTGACTCTCCAGTGAAGTAGAAAGTTTATCATAAATTTAATAGCTCACTCACACTAAATAAAATTATGACTAATACTACAACTACAGAAAAAGTTAAACTGTATAGAATGTCTACTCCAGAACATGAATGTCCCTGGGGATTAAAAGCCGTCAAATTACTCAAGGAAAAAGGAATTGACTTTGAGGATAACAAACTCAAATCGAAAGAAGAAACAGAGGCTTTTAAAGGGAAGCATCAAGTCTCAACCACACCGCAAATTTTCTTTGATGATCAAAGGATTGGCGGCTACACAGACTTAGCCGAAAAGTTAGATGTAGAAGCAGAAGGGGCAGAGTATTCTTATACTCCGGTTATTGCTATATTTTCTACCGCAGGGCTGATGGCATTAGCAACTACGGCAGGTGTAACCGGATTTATGGGCTTCTCTCTCTCTTTACTTGCTTCTTTAAAGCTGATGGATATTGAATCTTTTGCTGAGAGTTTTGCCAAATACGACTTGATAACCAAAAGAATTAAACCTTATGCAAAGGTGTATCCTTTTGCCGAACTTGCCATCGGACTTGGTTTTCTCTCTGGCATTGCACCCTTAGCAACGGGAATAACTTCTTTGCTTGTCGGTGTTAGTGGAGGAGTTTCGGTATTTAAAGCAGTATACATCGATAAGTTAGCACTCAACTGTGCTTGTGTGGGAGGTAATTCTCAAACCCCTTTAGGAGTGGTTAGCTTTGCTGAGAATGCAATTATGGCCATTATGGGGGCAAGCCTGATTTTCTCTGCTGCCACATCAGAAGTGGAATCAACAAAGCTAAGAGAAATACAATCTGTTAGGAATATTGAAGTGCAAAATACTACTGTAGATAAGCTGGGTGACTGACAGAAGTTATGTAGTGTAATAAGCTGTCAGGCATTTAATTTACTTGTTAGGGTACGGTGACGAGGAAATACCGGAGAGGCAGAATATTAACTTCTGATCTCAAAACTTACTAGTGGGGGATTTATTTTGATATCATCTTGTGGAACCGATTAAATAGGTTCTATTAGGTCTTACCTGCATAGGCAAAGCCCACCGTAGGTATCGCAACTGTTCTTGTCAGGAACGATGATATGCGTCTATTACAAATTACAGCTTACAGTCTCACTGCCCTTGCTGCTGTTAGTTTGACAGCCCAAGCAGGGGAAGAATCTCAACAAGCTGCTGTTGCAACTAACCAAGTAACCTCAGCCCAAATACAAACTACCGGAGAACTTCTTTCTCAGGAATTAGGAACAGAGTTTTATTTAAGAAACAACCATAATCAACCTCATGCCATAGCAGAATTATCTCCTCAGACTTCAACCCAAGCTGAGGATCTGCTATCAGAAGAGGTGAACTTAAAACCATTAGAAGTAGCGGCAGAAAATGAACAGAGGGTAGCTTTACCTGTGCTGCGGGACATTCTGTTACCTCACAAACAGAAGAAAATGCTACACCGCAACAAATAGCTCAATTAGGCAACCCTACTTGCCCTCGCCCCCAACCCATTAACCTCATTGAGTTGCCGGAAGTAGAAGCAGGCTATGCGGCCTCCCCTAGCTTAAGCATTTATATTCCAGTTGGTTATGGTGCAGACAACAACACCATCTTTACCTCCCAAACCTATCAACCCGATGTTAGAGTTGATGAAGGAGGGGTTTACACTGGGGGAATTGGTGTTGGTCTTGGTGATGCTGACGAACTGGTAGGTTTAGAATTATCCTACGCTTTTGAAACCAACGATGATTTTGGTGATGGTGGCTTCAACGCCAAAGTACATCGCCGCTTTGCTGATGATTTTTCCGTTGCTGCGGGTTGGAATGGTTTTCTGAATATTGGCCGCAATGACTTTGAGCAATCCCTTTATGGTGTAGCCACCAAAGTCTTTCGTACCCGTACCTCTTTAGATGAGCCTCTCAGTCGAGTAGCGGTTAGCTTAGGCATCGGTAACAACCAATTCCGTTCCGAAGGAGATTTTAACAATGGTGAAAACGGTGTCAATGTTTTTGGCAACGTTGCTGTGCGTGTCATTCGCCCGATTAGTTTCATTACCGAGTGGACAGGACAGGACTTGGCATTAGGGCTTTCCATCGCCCCTTTCAAAGATATTCCTTTTGTAATCACCCCCGCTTTTAGAGACATTGCTGGCATCGGCGACGGAGCCAGATTTGTGCTGGGTTGGGGTGCTGCATGGCAATTTTAAGTAAGGAGAAATATTTCAATGCGTAAGTTTGCTTATTTCAGCTTTCTCGCTGGCTTATCTTGGTTGGCTATCGGCTTAAGCCCCAACTCTGTTAACGCCCAAAGCCAGTCTGATATTTCTGGAACCAATATTTGGAACAACGTTGCCCCCATAACTTCTGGGGAAAGTGGTTTAGATCCTGCCCTTGTTAGCCGGATTAGACAGCTTAATGCCGAAGCAGAACAAACCTTTCAAGACTGCAACGCAGCTATAGTCATTGCTGAACAACAACCTACAGGAGTTCGTCGTTTTTCCCGTCGTCCTAACCAAATCGCCATCCCTGCTGCTTGCCAGCGTCTCAACACTTTGAGGGGAGAAATGGAAACTCTCAGAACTAGTTTACAAAATCAACCCCAAGCTACAAGTACAGATTTTTTCACTTGGTAGCCATTAGTTATGAGCAACCAGAGTAGTCTAGAGGAATAAAAATTATGAAGGCAAAAATAGGTTGTTTAGGAAGCAAATTACTAACCACTGCTGTAGCAACAGGGTTAGTTAGTTTCTTAGCACCTTCAGTTCAAGCACAGGAATTTTTTGATGGCAACGCGATCGCTTTCAATGAAGATACTATAATTGAATTTGAGTTTGTTGAATCCCATGGAGCTTACCAAGCTGCTTTAGGGGTCAGAAACGAAACAACAGGTCAAGAAACCGTATTATTCCAAGAACTTAAACCCTATGATAGCTTTGGTCAGGGAACAACAGAAAGTAGTTCTGTGGGTAATGATAACACTGGAACAGCAACAGATTTCCTGGGTTCAGTTGAAGGGGGAACCGTAGCTACGCGCTTTACTGAATTTACCTTTGAAGCAGGAGAGCGATATTCCTTTTATTTAGTATCTGTTAGTCCCACCGGACAAACAAGTAGAACAGTTCTTTCAACCCAAAACTTTGCTCGCTTTTTCGGCAGCTTAAATGGTGGACAACAAGGAGATATTACCGGAGTGCGTCTTGGTTGGGAAGATGGTGGTAGGGTCGAAGTTGGTAACGACAGCGATTATGATGACTTCATCATTGAAGCTGGAGGTTATTTACTAACCAATTGTCCCCCTCTACGTTAAATTAATTAAAAAGGTAGAGAGGTTTTTAAAAACTCATCTACCTTTTTAGTTTTGAACCCAATAGTTTTTCAGGCGATCGCACAATAACCAATCCCAAACTTATTACTATCGCACAATAACCAATCTCAAACTTATTACTTATTACTTATTACTTATTACTTATTACTTTTGCTAGACGCTGTTCCAACAGCCTGAACTTAACCAAACTCCTTTGCCTTTCTTAACCCTTTCCAAAGTCATAAAATAAGCCCAAGCTTGACCTAAAGAATTGCCTAACAAATCGTAGACTTCAATCTGCTGACGATAATATTCATTGTCTTCCCCAGAAGCTTGAGGATTGTAACCTTCTAAATCATCTAAATCCCCTAAAATTTCTGGTTGAGCAAAAGTTAGTAAAAAACCCCTCACTTTATTCTTTCCTGGGGTCATAGCTGGATAACCTAAACAAAGATCATAAAGTTCTCCGAAAGTATAGGCTTCCTGTTGCTCAACAACTTTTTTCTGACACAAAAGCTGATAATTTATTTCTCCAGGCTTGAGAGTGCCATAAACAAAGAATCTAAGCAAATTCATACCAAACCCTATTTAGCAGCACAGGGGAACAGGGAACAGGGAAAAGGCTTTGAGTCATTTATTCGGTCGATTTTATAGCGGATTTAGCTTAACCGGACTTGTTACCACTTGGTCAATAAGGGAATAGGGAAAGGAAGACAGAAGGCATAAATCCTATTAGTAATACTCATCATCATCTGATTCCTCGTCGTCATATCCTTCATCATCATCATCAGATTCTTCATCTAACTCCCCTTTATATTCATCCTCATAGTCTCCCTCATCATCATCATCAGATTCTTCATCTAAATTCCCTTCATATTCATCCTCATAGTCTCCCTCATCATCATCACCATCATCATCAGATTCATCTTCATACTCGTCGTCATATCCTTCCTCATCATCATCAGATTCATCTTCATACTCGTCGTCATATCCTTCCTCATCATCATATAACTCCCCTTCATAATCTTCCTGGTCGGTTATACCATTGGTCAAAACCAGTTGCTTGCTTCTATTCATAAAATTCTTTAAACAAATGAATCTCTATTTTGCAGTTCAAATTTAACTTAAGATTGCTATTACTCTCAAAATACAAAGTTGAGTTAGGGGTAGCCCAACAAAACCAAATTATGGAGAAAAAAGTAATGTCGCGATCGCCTCTTCCCCCATCTGTGCAAACCAAACAATTTAAGCAGCTTCAGAATCAATTACGCGATCGCTGGCAAAGTGTTGATGTATTTGATCAAGATGATTATGACATTTTGGTTATTCCTTCTTTTAGTATCGATCAACACCAAGGAGAAAAGATCCCTGGTTTTCTGCACTACGAGGAACGAATGCTTTTTTCTTTGATTCGTCTTCGCAATCCTTATACCAGACTAATTTATCTTACTGCCTTACCCTTGTCACCCTTAATTATTGAATATTATTTACAACTTTTACCAGGAATTCCTTTTTCCCATGCCCGGAATCGTCTTTTATTACTCTCTGCCGATGATGCCTCTTTCAAACCCCTTTCCCAAAAGATTTTAGAACGTCCTCGGCTCGTAGAGAGGATTCGTAAGGCTTTGCGCCCCCATAAATCTTACATGGTTTGTTTCAATTCTACTCTTTTGGAGCAAGAATTATCCTTACAATTCAACGTCCCCTTGTTGGCTTCTTCTCCGGATCTCCTCTATTGGGGTTCTAAAAGCGGTAGCCGGGAAATTTTTGCCCAATGTGATATTCCTCATCCTGATGGTACTCCCCAAGTATGGAACTCAGAAGATTTAGTAGTAGCGATTAATCAGCTTTGGCAACGCCACCCCCATTTAGCTAAGATGGTCGTTAAACTCAATGAAGGTTTTTCTGGGGAAGGAAACGCTTTATTAGATTTAAAACAGATTCAAAATTACGCCCCAAAGCAAGCCTCTCAAGCAGAAACAAGCCAAGCTATTACTAATCATCTCCCCAACCTACGCTTCCAAGCCAAAGGAGAAACCTGGTCAAACTTTCAGGAGAGTATTACTAAATTGGGAGCCATAGTTGAAGTATTTATTGAAGGAGAAATTAAGCGATCGCCAAGTGTCCAAGGTTATATTACCCCCAATGGTGAAGTGAACATCCTCTCCACTCATGACCAAATTCTTGGGGGTGTGGATGGGCAAATCTATCTCGGTTGCAGCTTTCCTGCCGATGCTGCTTATCGTCTGCAACTCCAAACTCTTGGTGCAAAAGTGGGTGATTTTTTAGCTGCGAAAGGGGCTTTAGAACGCTTTGGAGTTGACTTTGTAGCTGTTCAACAACAAGATAGTTGGGAAATGCAAGCCATTGAAATAAACCTTCGCAAAGGCGGTACAACTCATCCTTTCATGGCTCTCAAGCTTCTCACTAGCGGTAACTACGACTTAAGTACAGGTTTATTTTTCAGCCAAGATCATCAAGCAAAATACTACATTGCCACTGATAACTTGCAAAAAGAATCTTACCAAGGTTTATTACCTGCTGATCTCATGGAGATTATTGCCTGCCATCGTCTCAATTTTGATAGCAGCACCAGAACAGGAAATGTTTTTCATCTTATGGGTGCGCTTTCTCAATACGGCAAATTGGGTTTAATTAGTATTGGTAACTCCAGAGAAGAAGCAGAAACTATTTATCAAGAAGTGGAAGAAGTTTTAGACAGAGAAACCCAATCTCTTAATCCTGTTGCTAAGTCTAGTTTGCCTATTACTTGGATGTAATATGAAGTGGGGATATCACTCGTATATTCCCCCTCACACAGTCTATATGATATCTTTTTATATGACGTAGATATACTGCTAATCATCTATTATTTGTTCTGTACGGGGTAAATACTTAAGAAGACTCCCTCTGATAAATAGTTGAATATAGTCAATATTTTAGTTGAGGCAGCATTTCAAAGTATTAGTGAGGACAAATAAAATTTTCTTGAGAAATACAACTTTACTCAAGATTCAAGAATAGTTGATTTTTAACAAGTCGGGGTCATACATCAGGCAACCAATATTAGGTAATTTTGGCTTAGTTTTATGGCATACATACTATTTTTCCTGTCAATTGGGTTAGCTACTGCACTAGCTTTAGTAATTAAACAACAACAACAACTCAAAAGCGAATCTTCTATAGCTCAGCAGAAATTAAAGGAAGCTGAGAATAGATTACAAGATGTCGATAATTAGTTCTTCGCGCCTTTAACGGCGAATGTAGTGATGCTTCTGTCCCTTTTCCTTTTGATGTCCACGCTATGATTTTTTGTGAAGATGCTCCAGAGCTTGAATCTCGATTGCACAAGAATTTTAACAGTAAGAGAATGAACAAAATAAATAAGAGAAAAGAGTTTTTCCAAATATCACTGGGAGAAATAATCGAAGTTGTTCGAGAAGTAGATAAAGAACTTAAAATTTGTAAGTCAGAGATAACATTTACAAAAATTGCTGAGGCTGCTGATTACAGAAAGACTTTAGCTCAAGAGCGTGAGTTACAAAGAGATGGAGTAGCCACAGCGATTTGAATTCGGTTAAAGTAGAAAACAAATACTGCTCCTAGTTAAGCAACTGTTGCAACCTTTGCTGCAAAGCGGTGTAATTAAACTTAGCTAAAGATTGCGATCGCAACCACACACCGTTACAGCGTTGGTCATCTCCCCGCAATATCTCTAAACAAGCTTGTGCCACAGCTTCTGGATTTCTGTGGGGGACTTGCCAGCCTAAATGCCCATCTTGTAAAGGATCTGCCGAACCATCCCTATCCCCAGAAAGGACAGGAATACCACAAGCCATTGCTTCTAAATAAACAATACCAAAACCTTCTTGAGAAGGCATAATATAAGCATCAGCCACTCGGTAATGTTCTACTAATTCTTCGGTAGGGACGAAACCAGCAAAAATTACTCGCTCTGCTACCCCCAAATCTTCAGCTAACTTTGCTAGCCGAGGCTGATCATCGCCACGTCCAATCACTAAATATTTTACTTGAGGGAATTCTGCAATAATCTTGGGTAAGGCACGGATGGTAACATCAACCCCCTTATAAATATCCCCAGACCATAACCTCGCTACAGTCATTAGTACCTGAGCATTTTCTAAACCATACCTTGTAATTAGCTTTGGGGATTTTGCTCCTGGGGTAAAAACTTCCCCATCAATGGCACAGTAGAGAAATTTCACTTGTTGGGGGTCAATCTCATTAGCTTCGCAGAGGCGATCGCGACTGTAGCGGCTAATCGTCCAAATTTCTGCGGCTTGTTGCAAGGCACGTTTTTGGTTAGGGGGCAAAGGTTCCCAAACTTCTTTGCCGTAGGTCAATACAGTATAGGGAATACCTTTAAATTTGCATAATAGCTGGATTAAAGGTGCAAGGTTAATATGACCACAAAAAACTCGTTGAGGCTGATTTCGCCAAAAAAAAGTAACTAAGGAAGCGATTAAATTCAACCTTTCTCGCCAAGGAGAAGCCCCTTTAAGATAATGAAACTTGATCCCACTCTCTTTCTCTTCTAAAGGATTATCATCCTCAGAACTATCCCGGAGTAAAAATACTTCTCCTCGTCGAGAAGGGCTTAAACTTAGATAAGCTTGTAAAATATCCTTGACATAGGATTGAATTCCTCCTTCTTGGGAGAAAATCTTAAGGAAGACAAAAACATCATTTACTTTTACTTCAACGTTTTGAGCCACAACTTGAAGATTTACCGGAGAAGAACTATTTTTGAGCATTTACGGGTTGAATTGAACCTGTTTTCAAACGTTCTAAATCTTTGAGAACCATCTTCTTTATAAGAGCTTCAAAACTAACTTGTGGTTCCCAACGGAGATTTTGTTTAGCTTTGGTGGGGTTAGCAACTAGTTGGAAATGTTCGTCAGGCCGCAGAAATTTAGGATTAATTACTACATATTCTTCCCAATTCAAATCTAAACATTGAAAAGCTGCGGCTACTAAATCTTTAACGCTATGGAGTTTCCCCGTACCAATCACATAATCTTCTGGTTCATCGGCTTGCAACATACGCCACATCGCATCCACATGATCCCCTGCATAACCCCAATCTCGCTTTGCTTCTAAGCTACCCATTTCTAAACTAGTACTCAACCCTAACTTAATAGCTGCGGCGGCTAAGGTAACTTTTCTGGTTACGAAAGCCGGGGGACGCAAAGGAGATTCATGGTTAAACAGGATACCACTACAAGCAAATAAGCCGTACCTCTGACGGTGGTGTACCATTGTCCAATGGGCATGAACTTTCGCTGCGGCATAGGGATTTTTAGGCCGCATGGGGGTTTCTTCATCCTGGGGAGAACAGTCTATCTCACCGAACATCTCCGAACTACTAGCTTGATAAAATCTACTAGGAATACCAACTTGCCGAACTGCATTAAGGAGACGGGTAGCAGTACCTGTAATTAAGTCTAGGGTTCCCAAAGGGTCATCCCAAGAAGCAGGAACAAAACTAGGGGCAGCTAAGTTATAAATTTCATTAGGGCGTAGTTGTTCAACAACCTCGTATAAAGCTTGATTGTCAGTCAACTCAGCAGCACAAACATCAATTTTGCTAGCCATTTTCCCCAATTTAGCAATGCTTGCTTGCCTTTGGGGAGGGATTAGACCTGCTACCCGATAGCCTTTATCTAAAAGCAAACGACTGAGATAGTAACCGTCTTGACCAGTAATTCCAGTAATTAATGCTGTTTTTGTCATGAGAGGAGAGAAAGCAGGGAGTAGGGAGCAGGGGGCAGGGAAGGCATAAGTATTATACTTATTGCCTGTTACCGATTACTTGCTGTTGTGCAGCACCATTCACTGTTATAGCATTAGACACAACTAACGCCTGGAATAGCCTTTTTCTACTAGTTGCCGTAAAAAAAGTAATTCCAGGCGTTAAATTTTTTAAAATTGACTCAATCTTTGTTTTAGAACAAACCCAAAGTTAGAGATTCGTCAATGGGGAAGGTTGCACCCGCACCCAACCATAAAGTAACTATAGTTCCGAAGAGGAAGACTGCGGTAGCTACAGGACGGCGGAAGGGGTTTTGGAACTTGTTGACGTTCTCAATAAAAGGTATGATCATTAAACCCAAAGGAATACTAGCTTGAGCCGCAATTCCTAAAAGTTTATTTGGTAGAACGCGCAAAATTTGGAAGGTGGGATATAAATACCACTCAGGAAGAATTTCTAAAGGAGTAGCAAAAGGATTAGCAGGTTCTCCTATCATAGCAGGATCAAGAACAGCTAAACCGACGCAAAGCCCGATAGTTCCGGCGATGACAATCGGGAAGACATAAAGTAAGTCATTGGGCCAAGCAGGTTCGCCATAATAGTTATGACCCATGCCTTTGGCCAATTTGCCCGTAGTTTAGGATCTGTGAGATCCGGCTTTTTTAAAGTTGACATTGTTGTGGGTTTTCTCCTTAATTAACTTTGTTATCGGCAAGCAGTTTATAAAGGACCGGAAATACCTTGTTTGCGAATCATCAAGAAGTGAAACAACATGAAGACAGCAATTAACCAAGGTAAAACGAAGGTGTGAAGGCTATAGAAACGAGTTAAGGTTCCCTGACCAACACTAGTTCCGCCTCTGAGTAATTCCACCATTGTAGTACCGACTACAGGGATAGCTTCAGGAATACCGGAAACGATTTTAACCGCCCAGTAACCTACTTGGTCCCAAGGCAGAGAGTAACCAGTTACCCCAAAGGTGACGGTGATTACAGCTAAAATTACACCACTAATCCAGGTTAACTCACGGGGCTTCTTGAAACCGCCGGTGAGATAAACTCGGAAAGTGTGGAGAATCATCATCAAGACCATCATACTGGCAGACCAGCGATGGACAGAGCGAATCAGCCAACCAAAGTTGACATCATTCATGATGTACTGTACTGAAGAAAAGGCCTCAGTTACCGTCGGACGGTAATAAAAGGTCATGGCGAAACCAGTGGCAAACTGGATGATGAAGCAAACTAGGGTAATGCCACCTAAGCAATAAAAGATATTGACATGGGGTGGTACATACTTGCTAGTGATGTCTTCATCGAGGGCCTGTAATTCTAGGCGTTCGTCGAACCATTTAAATGGTTTGGTGTTCGTTACTTGTTTAGAGAACATTTGTGAGTTTTAAGACTAAAACATTTAGGAGGAATATAAGAGCATAGAGGAAAGATAACAGTTCTATGCTTTGATTAAAACTTGTTTTACCTCTTTACTTATCGTAACAAAATTCTCAGCTAGGATCGCTTTCCTAACTGGATAATCACTTAATTATCTATAATTTTGTACATTTAAAGTACTGTTAATAAAAAAGTTATTTTACTACCTATGCCGAAAAGCTCGTTTTGGGTCAAAATCCTGCTTATTGTCTCTGTGATTTGTGCTAATTTCTGGTGGATGCCCAGTGCTTCTGCTTTTAGTGATGACCAGAAGTTATTCTTACAATCTTGGCGCATTGTTAATCAATCTTATATTGATGATACTTTCAATCACCAAAATTGGTGGTTTTTGCGTCAGAAGTATTTAAAGCAGAGATTTGAGCAGCGAGAAGATGCCTATACTGCTATTGAAGAGATGCTGGCTAGTCTTGATGATCCTTTTACCAGATTATTGCGGCCAGAGCAGTATCGTAGTTTGCAAGTGAATACTTCAGGAGAATTATCAGGAGTTGGCTTGCAAATTGACCTTAATTCAGAAACAGGGGTTTTGCAAGTAATCTCTCCCATTGCGGGTTCTCCAGCCGAAGAAGCGGGGATTCAAGCTAAAGATACTATTTTGGCTATTAATGGGGCGAGGACTGCTAATTTCACCCTAGATGAAGCAGCTATGGCGATGCGAGGAAAGATTGGTACGAAAGTAACTTTAACGATCCAATCTCCTGAAAAGCAAACAAGTAGAAATGTGGAAATTATCCGCGATCGCATTGCCCTTAATCCTGTTTCTACTAAGTTAGATAATAGCCATGAAGAACTCCCTGTTGGTTATATTCGTCTCAATCAATTTAGCGCCAATGCCACCCAAGAATTAGCTAAGGCGATCGCGGATTTAGATGGGCAAGGGGCAGATGCTTACTTATTAGATTTGCGTAACAATCCGGGGGGACTATTACAAGCAGGTATTGAAATTGCTCGTCTTTGGTTAGATGATGGCACTGTGGTTTATACCGTCAATCGCCAAGGAATGCTGGATAGTTTCGCGGCACAGGGTTCTGCCCTTACTGATGAACCATTAGTTCTTTTGGTTAATCAAGGTACAGCCAGTGCCAGTGAAATTCTTGCTGGTGCTTTGCAAGATAACGGTAGGGCGAAGCTAGTGGGGGAGAAAACTTTTGGTAAGGGTTTGATTCAATCTTTATTTGAACTTCCTGATGGTTCGGGAATAGCCGTAACCGTAGCCAAGTACGAAACTCCTAACCATACCGATATTAATAAGCAAGGCATTGCACCGGATCTCGTTGTTTCTCAAGAACCCATCACCTACAAACAAATTGGTACAGAAGCTGATCTGCAATACCACCAAGCAGTAGAATTATTAACTACTGGTAAAGTAATTAATAGAAGCCAACTAGCAATTGGCACAGAGCAAGAAAAGCTGATAACTGATCATTAATCATTGATAACTGATAATTGATAATATGTTTGCTGGAAAAAGACCAAATCAATTAGGGGTGCGCGACGGTAAACTAACTCCTTGCCCTGGTACACCTAACTGCGTTAACTCTCAAAGCGATCGCCCCCAAGAGGAAATCCCACCTCTTGCCTACGATTCAACTCCAGAAGTGGCTATGGCGAAGTTGAAAGGAGTTGTGGAAGGGATGGAGAGGACAAAAATTGTCGAAGAAAGTTCTCATTATCTCTATGCTGAATTTACGAGCAAGTTAATGGGGTTTGTGGATGATGTTGAATTTCATCTCAACGAAGCAACAAAAGTAATTGATGTTCGTTCTGCTTCTCGCTTAGGAAAGTCAGATTTAGGGGTTAATCGTCAGCGTGTAGAAGAAATTCGAGAAAAGTTTGAGTGATTCCCTGAAATAGGAGTTATTCACAGAAATGCTGTTTATTTCTACCCAGCAATCAACTGTAGTAGCTCCTTTACTGAGTGACGGGTGACTAGGAGAATGTTTGAATGCACATCAGCTAGGAAGTTTTTGCAACCGTATTTTAGCTGAAGAGAAAAGAGCTTTGTTATTGAAGAAAATAGTGATAATTACTTGAGCAACTCTGAAGGTATTTTCAAGAAATAGTATCATCCCCCTTAACAGAGAATTTGAAACCAATTACAGTTTTATTACAGTGTCCCTGATGGGTTTTGTGAAGTTTTGTAATAAAAATTGGCTTGTTGCATAATATCGAGTGTTTTTCCCTGAGAAGACTTTAGTGGGAGTTCTGAATCGCTCTTTTTGAGTAAGTCAGTTTTTTCACTGTGACTAACCATATCTCTGCTTTCTGGAGTTTATGGGATGGGTTTCACTTTGGCGATATTTGTTTATTTTTTCTATTCTAACCAGGGGAATTGATTATGGATTTGCTTAATACTGAGTCTCAAGTTTTTGGTTTGGAAGATTGGTTGAGTAAGGATGCTTTTAGCAATTTGTTAGAGGTTGTTGGTGATTTTTTTGAGAGTACAGATGTTGCGGAAACTATTTTATAAAGCAATCTTTTCAAGAAGAACACCAGAAACATAATTAACGAAGTAAATAACTTATGAGTAGTCCAAATGTTAGTCCAATTCTTAGCGGAAAGTTATGGAATTCAAATTCGATAACTTATAGCTTCATCACAGATGAGTCAAAGGATCTCTACGAACATAAAACAAAAAACAGGAAGATTGTTGCACAATCAGTTACTTCTGATGTAGTTGATTTTGTTGAAGATATATTTGAAAAAGTATTCGAGCCATTTATTAATCTTGACTTTAGCAAGGAAGAAGAAATTGTTGAAGATACAACTTTTGGTTTCTTACCATTAGTTCCTGAAAAAAAGCTAACTAATGCGGGAATTATCAGAATCATGTTCGACAACGACATGACTGCACCAGGAGCCGCATTCTATCCCGGCGATACTAGCTACAAGAGTAAGTATGGAGATATATTCCTCAATCCTTTAGAAGATTTTTCTCTCGGACCTTCTAGCGAAAGATATAAAACGCTTATTCACGAAATAGGCCACGCTTTGGGATTACAACATCCTCATAAGGGCGGAATGGCAACTTCAGAAGATAATGGTTCCAATACTGTGATGAGTTATAACCATACTTCTCCCTATTATCCAATATCTTTAATGCCCTACGATATGTTTGCATTGCAGACATTATATGGAGCTAAGGGCAAGTATGGTGGCAATGAAGAGACGATATATAAATTTCGCTCAGTTTTTGAATATTCTGTTGATGGGACTGACTATTACAAGTTTAGTACTGATTCGTCTAAAGAATCTGCTAGTCCATCCAAAAATACTTTGTGGGATAGTGGAGGTGATAGTGATGTTTTAAATCTCTCTTTTCTCAAACCCGAATCAATTCCAGTAAGTGGATTTCACTACTATTTCAACATAAACCCTGGCGGAGTTATTACCACAGCCAAGTCCTATTATGTAGGTAAAAGCTATGACCCCGTTGATTCTACGGGCGAAGGGGATTCTAGTTTACCGGAGGAAAAAGCGATCTCCTATGGAACTTTTCTTGCTTACAGCATTGGTGAGTTCGATGCAACTATAGAAAACTTAATTGGTTCTAAAGGAAATGACGAAATCATCGGGAACTATAAGAGCAACGATATTAAAGGTGGCTCTGGTAACGACACCATCTATGGTCAAGCTGGAGAAGACACTCTCGTTGGTGGTGATGGCAGCGACACTATTTATGGTGGAACAGAGGACAATTCCAGAGATGAAATTGATGGCGGTTCAGGCATAGACTACCTACATGGTGAAACAGGTAACGACTATATAGAAGGAGGAACAGAAGGTGATTTTCTCTATGGTGGCCCTGACGATGATCAACTGAGAGGTGATAGTGGAGATGACCTTATTAACGGAGAAGATGGTTTTGATACAGTCATTTACTTCAATTCTCCTAACGGTGTCATTGTCAACATTGATCAAGCTAACAGCTATGGTCACAACAGGACTGCTCGGTATAATCAAGAAGTTAGTGCTATCAATCCTGACGGGTATTATCGAGATTTAGAGAGAAGCTTCAGTATCAATGCTGGAAAAGCGATTGATGGTTTTGACAACACAGACACTCTGCAAGATATAGAAGGTATCACTGGCTCCGAATACAGTGATATTCTTATAGGCAATACTGCAAATAATACAGTTAGTGCGCTGGGTGGAGATGACTTAGTTTTCGGTACAGTTGGAAATGATAGTCTTTATGGAGGAAGTGGTACTGACACTATTAGCTATCGTCGTGCTTCATCAGGAGTCAATGTTGATTTATTTATTATTCCATTTGCTAATGGTGGTCAAGCTTTTAGTGATGGTGAAGGTGGCACAGACATCCTCATTAACTTTGAAAATATTGTTGGCTCAGAACATAACGATACCCTAATAGGAAATTTAGGAAGCAATGTTATCACAGGCGGAAACGGTGTTGATGTTATTAATGGTGATGCAGGAAATGACTTTCTCTATGGGGAACGTGGTAACGACACTATTATCGGTGGACTAGGCGAAGATACAATTTATGGCAATCAAGGTGTAGACACCATTTGGGGAGACTTAGAAGGTGATGCTGACTCTGGTTTTGCTGATACTATTCGCGGTGGTGACGGAGACGACATAATCCATGCTGGCGGTGCTGATGACTGGGTTAAAGGTGATAGCGGCTACGGTGATGACCAAATTTGGGGAGATGCAGGTAACGATCTTCTAGAAGGCGGTGTTGGAAATGACGCTATCTGGGGAGGTACAGGGGAAGACTTCATCTATGGTCAAGATGATAATGACACCATCTACGGAGAATCTGGGGAAGACTACATTGAAGGCAATGCTGGTAATGACTTCATCAACGGTAACGATGGGGATGATACCATTTCCGG
Organism: uncultured cyanobacterium; assembly: GCA_963793425.1. Classification (GTDB taxonomy): domain Bacteria; phylum Cyanobacteriota; class Cyanobacteriia; order Cyanobacteriales; family CAWCAG01; genus CAWCAG01. The sequence continues at coordinate 903,654 of CAWCAG010000009.1, forward strand.
TAATCAAGACGATGACACTATTTATGGTGACAGTGGGAATGACAATATAACTGGAGATGATGGTCAAGACTACATTGAAGGAAATCTAGGGGAAGATATTATCTCCGGTGGAAATGATAACGATGAAATCTACGGTAATGAAGGAAATGACCTCATCAATGGTGATGCTGGAGATGACACTATCGCTGGTAATCAAGACAACGACACTATTTACGGTGACGATGGCGACGATAATATAACTGGCGATGATGGTCAAGACTATATCGAAGGTAACTTAGGTGAAGATATTATCTCTGGAGGTAATGACAACGACGAAATTTACGGCAATGAAGGGGATGACCTGATTAATGGTGATGCTGGAGATGACACTATTGCTGGTAATCAAGACAACGACATTATTTACGGTGACGATGGCGACGATAATATAACTGGCGATGATGGTCAAGACTATATCGAAGGTAACTTAGGTGAAGATATTATCTCTGGAGGTAATGACAACGACGAAATCTATGGCAACGAAGGTAACGACCTGATTAATGGTGGTGCTGGAAATGACACTATTTTTGGTAATCAAGACAACGACACCATTTACGGTGACGATGGTAATGACAACATTAGCGGTAACGATGGTCAGGATTACATCGAAGGTAATCTAGGGGAAGATATTATCTCTGGTGGTAACGACAATGATGAAATCTACGGCAATGAAGGTGAAGACCTCATCAACGGCAACAACGGAGATGACCAAATCTCAGGAAACGAAGATAACGACACCATTTACGGTGACGACGGCGAAGACAATATAACTGGTGATGATGGTCAAGACTATATTGAAGGTAACTTAGGAGATGACACAATCTCCGGTGGTAACGATAACGATGAAATCCTTGGTAATGAAGGTAATGACCTGATTAACGGCGATGCCGGAGACGACACTATTTACGGCAACGAAGATGATGACGAAATTTATGGAGATGACGGGCAAGACTACATCGAAGGAAACTTAGGCAAAGACAACATCTCCGGTGGTAACGACAACGACGAAATCTACGGCAACGAAGGTGACGACCTTATCAACGGTAATGCTGGAGATGATACCATCGCTGGTAACGAAGACAATGATGAAATCTACGGCAACGAAGGCAATGACCTCATTAATGGTGATGCCGGAGATGACACTATTTACGGTAATGAAGATGATGATGAAATCTACGGTGATGATGGTAATGACAATATTAGCGGTAACGATGGTCAAGACTACATTGAAGGAAACTTAGGTGAAGATACTATCTCTGGAGGTAACGACAACGACGAAATCTACGGCAATGAAGGCAATGACCTCATTAATGGTGATGCCGGAGATGACACTATTTACGGCAATGGAGATGATGACGAAATCTACGGTGATGATGGTCAAGATTACATTGAAGGAAACTTAGGCAAAGACAACATTTCTGGAGGTAATGACAACGATGAAATCTTTGGTAATGAAGGTAATGACCTGATTAACGGCGATGCTGGAAATGACACTATTTACGGTAACGAAGACGACGATGAAATTTATGGAGATGACGGGCAAGACTACATCGAAGGAAACTTAGGAAATGACACCATCTCCGGTGGCAACGATAACGACGAAATCTATGGCAACGAAGGTGACGACCTCATCAATGGTAATGCTGGTGATGACACTATCGCTGGTAATGAAGACAACGATGAAATCTACGGCAACGAAGGTAACGACCTCATCAACGGTAACGATGGAGATGACCAAATCTCAGGAAACGAAGACAACGACACCATTTACGGTGATGACGGCAATGACAACATAACTGGTGATGATGGTCAAGACTATATTGAAGGTAACTTAGGAGATGACACCATCTCCGGCGGTAACGATAACGATGAAATCTTTGGTAACGAAGGTGATGACCTTATCAACGGTGACAATGGAGATGACACCATTGCTGGAAATCAAGACAACGACACCATTTACGGTGATGATGGCAATGACAATATAACTGGCGATGATGGTCAAGACTATATTGAAGGGAACTTAGGAGATGACACTATCTCTGGCGGTAACGATAACGACGAAATCTTTGGTAATAAAGGTGAAGACCTCATCAACGGTAACGACGGTGATGACACTATTGCCGGAAACCAAGACAATGACACCATTTACGGTGACGGCGGTGACGACACCATAACCGGAGATTCTGGTCAAGACTACATCGAAGGTAACAACGGCGATGACACTATTTCCGGTGGTGACGATAACGATGAAATCTACGGCAATCAAGGGGAAGACATCATCAATGGTAACGACGGTGATGACATTATTGCCGGAAACCAAGACAACGATACTATTTATGGTGATGATGGCGACGACAATATAACTGGAGATAATGGTCGAGATTACATCGAAGGTAACGACGGTAATGACAACATTTCTGGTGGCAGGGATGGAGACACCATCTTAGGTGGTCAAGGAGAAGATAACATTACTGGTGATGGCGGCGATGACACCATCAACGGTAACTCTGGAGACGATATTATCTCCGGCGGACTCAACAACGACACCATATTTGGTGATGAAGGTGAAGATTACATTGACGCTGGTGCAGGTAATGACTTTGCTGATGGCGGCGACGGTATTGACTTAATTTACGGTCGTGAAGGTGAAGATACCCTTGATGGCGGTGCTGGAGATGATCAAATCTTTGGTGAAGCGGGCAATGATACCCTCCTTGGTTCAGAGGGTCAAGACTATTTCGATGGTGATATCGGCAGCGACTATCTTGATGGCGGTAATGACGATGACCAAATGTTTGGTCGAGAAGGAAATGACTACCTCTACGGCGGCGCAGGCAATGACAATCTTGATGCTGCTGAAGGAAATGACGAACTGTTCGGTGGTGATGGTAACGACAACCTCAATGCTGGTAATGGCAACGACATCCTCTCCGGTGGCAATGGCAACGATAACCTTGATGCGGGAACTGGAGAAGACTATCTCGAAGGGGGTACAGGCAATGACATCCTTAATGCTGGTGCAGGAGATGATGTAGCAGAAGGTGGCGACGGTGATGACCAGATTGAAGGTGGTGACGGTAGTGACTACCTCAATGGTGGTGGAGGTGATGATAATATTGCCGCAGGTGCAGGAGATGATCTTCTCCTGGGTGGTGCAGGCAACGACACCATGGCAGGCGATGATGGGGATGATGAACTCTATGGCGGCGAAGGTAACGACTCCCTTGATGGTGGTAATGGTGATGATATCCTTGATGCCGGAGAAGGCAACGACTCCTTAATTGGTGGGGCAGGAGATGATGAACTCTATGGTGGTGATGGTGACGACTTCCTTGATGGAGGAGATGGCAGCGACTTCATTGATGGTGGTGCAGGAGTTGACCAAGTTACCTTTGCTACCTCAACCGTAGGAGTTCGCATTAACCTTGATGACGAAAATAGCTACGAATACCATGACTACGAATATTGTGACAACGACTGCGACATTGAAGTTGCCAATCCTGAACCAAGATTTGCCCTAGATCCTGGTGAAGTTTATGATGAAATGGATGCCAGCGACACCCTGGTTAACATTGAAGACATTATTGCCTCCAACCAAGATGATGTCATGATGGGGAACAGCAAAGATAACTGGATTCGTACCCTAGACGGTGACGACTTCATCGCTGGTCATGGTGGTAATGACCTCATTGAAGGAGGGGCAGGAATTGATACTGTTAGTTACCAGTGGGATAACGGCAGCGTTGATGTTAACCTCTCCCAAAAAAGTGCCACCGATGGTTACGGAGATCATGACATCCTCAAAGATATCGAGAACGTTATTGGTTCCGAGAAAAGCGACAAAATTATCGGGGATGGACAAGATAATCTTCTCATTGGTGTTGGTGGCAACGATGAGATTTTTGGTAGAGGAGGGGATGACACCCTCGCTGGTGGAGAAGGAAACGACATTCTTGCTGGGGAGGAAGGAGACGACATCCTCCTGGGACAAGAGGGAGACGATGACCTCAGAGGGGGTGAAGGAGACGACCATCTTTGTGGTGGTGATGATAACGACCTACTCTACGGCGGAGACGGAGACGACACCCTGCAAGGGGGAGACGGCAACGACACCCTTCAAGGTTTTGAAGGAGATGATCAACTCGAAGGTGGCAATGGCAACGATGAACTCTCTGGAGGGGAAGGAGAAGACGACCTAGATGGTGGCTACGGAGACGACATCCTTTACGGTAACGATGATGCAGACCAACTATTTGGTGATGCCGGTGATGATTCCCTTTACGGAGGAACTGAAGATGATACCTTAGATGGTGGCCGCGGCAATGACTTACTGAAAGGAGAAGATGGTGATGACATTCTCATCGGTGGGGCTGGCAACGACCAACTCGATGGTAGTTTTGGTGATGACTTCCTTGATGGTGGGGCTGGTAATGACCTAATTGTAGGGGCTACAGGACGTGATCAACTTATTGGTGGGGCTGGCAATGATATCCTGGATGGCGGCTCTAATCAAGACAACCTTGATGGCGGTGCTGGCAATGATCAACTCATTGGTGGTAATGGTGATGATAACTTAGATGGTGGCTCTGGAGATGATATCCTAGACGGTGGCAACGAGGATGATCAACTCATTGGTGGTGCAGGCAACGATCAACTCATCGGCGGTAGTGGTGAAGATAACCTTGATGGGGGTTCGGGTAACGATACCCTAGAGGGGGGCAATGATGATGATAACCTCATCGGTGGCATGGGTGACGACAAACTCTATGGGGGTAACGACTACGATAACCTCGAAGGTGGTATTGGAAATGATCTCCTTGATGGTGGTGAGGGCAAAGATACCCTGATAGGTGGTGCAGGTGACGATGAGTTGTACGGAGAGAAAGGTAAAGATCTTCTTGATGGCGGTTCTGGTGACGACTTTCTCTCCGGAGGAGATAATGCAGATAGGCTCTTCGGTCGTTCTGGTGCAGACCGTTTAGAAGGGGGAGAAGGCCACGATGAACTTTTTGGTGCAGACGGCAACGACTCTCTCTATGGAGATGGGGGGCGCGATGAACTAGAGGGGGGCAGTGGTGATGATTTGCTGTACGGAGGTGATGATGATGATGTCTTGCTAGGGCAATCCGGTAATGACTTCCTGTCTGGAGGAGAAGAAGATGACCTGATTGATGGTGGTTTTGGTCAAGATACCTTAGAAGGGGGAGAAGGCAAAGATACCTTCATTATGGCGAGGAATCAAGGTATGGATACTATTCTCGATTTCCAAGTTGGTACTGATGTTTTCGGCTTGTCTGGAGGACTGGAGTTTGCACAACTTTCCTTTAGCCAAGGAGTCGGTTCATCAGAAAAGGACGCATTTATCGGTTTTGTAAATACAGGTGAATTACTAGCTTCGTTGACAAACTTCCAAGCTGATACCTTAACAAGTGAAAGCTTCACCAACGTCTAAGTTGAGTTGAGTAGGCGTTGCATCAATATGGGAGAATACAGGATTTCTAGCTAAGTGTTACAGAGGTTTTATGTGAAGCGATCGCTTCATTGTAATAGTTAAGTTTTTTAGATAGTAAGTGCGGGAAGTACCGAAATCAGGATAACCGTCCTCATAATGTTTATCCCCAAGTTCCACTATTGGAAGTTCTTTGTAACTGGGGAGAACAGCATTTAGCCAAGTTTCCCCAAAGCGAATAGACACTCACTCTTCTGATTAGTATTAGCCCCAGCTTCAATAAGCATATCAACAGTATCTATGTTGCTTTAGAAGCAAGGGGTTTTTAGGTATGGCTTGAATAAGAGGATGGGGAATTGGTATAGTAGTTCAGAAAAACCAGAGCGAATGGCAACAAACACTCTGGCTGTCACTGAAGCAAGTCAATAATATCTCAAAACATCAATTGGGTGGAAGTGCAAGAATTTCTACCCATTATGTTTTTTCTCAGTAAACTGTCCTGAACCTTCTATTTGCTCTCGTAATCTAAAAATAGTAGATGCACCCTGATGCTAAACCCTGGCTTCGGTCGGGGTTTTTATCTTTATTCTCTGCTATCAATACTGTGCTTTGTTTCAGATACTGTAATCTGCTTTACTTTCAAAAAGCCTTAACGGTTTTCTTGTTCAGCGATAAATCCCGTCGTATTTGAGCCTGCAAATATATCAACTCTTCCCATTTTTTTCAAAATTCACAGTAAGCTAAATTGGTTGGTGCAAGCTGGGAGGATAAAAGTATAAAAGTGAAAAGTCTTTGGCAACAAGCAGAAGCGGCTCAATATCAAGGGGAGTTAGGGTTGCGAGTCTACACTTCTCGCTTATTAGGAAAAGATCCCTCTTTGGTATTGCATGGGGGCGGTAATACTTCTGTGAAAATATCCCAAAAGAATTTGGTTGGAGAAGAAGAAAATATTCTTTACGTTAAAGGTAGTGGTTGGGATCTTGCTACCATTGAAGAAGCAGGTTTTTCCCCTGTGCGGATGAAGCATTTGTTGAAGTTAGCGAAGTTGCCATCCCTCAGTGATCCTCAAATGGTTAATGAGTTAAAAACCAATTTAACCCTAGCGACTGCCCCATCTCCTTCTGTTGAAACTATTCTCCACGCTACCTTACCCTACAAATATGTTGATCATACCCATGCAGATGCGGTAGTAACCATTACTAACACAGCTAATGGGCAAGAGAGAATTGCTGAGATTTATAGGGATAGCGTGGTGATTATTCCCTATGTAATGCCTGGTTTTGAATTGGCTTTAGCTTGTGCCAAAAAGTTTGCTGCCGAAGCTACGGAAAATACTATCGGAATGGTTTTGTTGAACCACGGCATCTTTTCCTTTGGTTCCACAGCTAGGGAATCCTATGAAAGGATGATTCATTTGGTTAATCGTGCCGAAACATATCTGCAGAGGAAAAAAGCGATTTTACCTCCACCAGAAATGAAGGAGATGGAGGAGAAAACTTTACGTTATACCTTAGCATCCTTGCGTCACAAACTTTCTACTACCGCAGGTTTCCCGCTTATTCTATCTACCCATCGCAACCCTAAAACCCTTAACTTTGCTAACCGGGAAGATATTCAAAAAATTTCTCAACAGGGGCCAGCTACTCCAGATCATGTCATTCGTACCAAAGCGATACCGATGTTAGGCAAGGATGTAGAAGGTTATGGGGAGAAATATCGGGAATACTTCAAAATCCATAGCAGTAAAGAACATCGGATACTTGATCCGGTTCCTAGAGTGATCCTTGATCCAGAATTAGGAATGTGTACTGTGGGTAAAAATGTTAAAGCTGCCAACATTGTTGCTGATATTTATGACCATACAATCGATGTGATTAAATCTGCCACGGCTTTAGGTGGTTATCAAGCTTTGCCTCCTAAGCAGCTTTTTGAGGTGGAATATTGGGATCTTGAACAAGCAAAATTAAGGAAAGGGGGAAAAGCGCCCCTATTCACTGGGGAGATTGCTTTAGTTACGGGGGCAGCTTCTGGTATTGGTAAAGCTTGTGTTGATTCTCTGTTGAAGCGAGGGGCGGCGGTAATCGGTTTGGATATTAATGATCAGGTTACCTCTATTTGGGACTGTCCTGATTTTTATGGTCTTACCTGTGATGTTACCAATCCTCAAGCTGCTATTAAAGCCTTAGAACAAGCAGTGAGAAAGTTTGGTGGCTTAGATATGCTGATCCTCAATGCTGGTATTTTTCCTGGAGGTTGTGGAATCGCCGATTTAACTGATGCCCAATGGCGTAAAGTTATGGCAGTTAATCTGGATGCTAATTTAGCCCTGATGCGGGAATCTTACCCTTTCCTTAAACTTGCTCCCCAAGGGGGCAGGGTAGTGGTAGTTGGCTCCAAAAATGTCCCGGCCCCGGCCCCGGTGCAGCAGCTTACTCGGCCTCCAAAGCGGCTCTCAACCAACTAGCAAGGGTTGCTGCTTTGGAATGGGGCAAAGACAAAATCCGTATTAACAGCCTCCATCCTAACGCTGTCTTTGATACAGGTATTTGGACAGAAGAAGTATTAAAAGATCGCGCTCAACATTACGGCTTAACCGTAGAAGAATATAAAAAGAATAATATCTTACAAGTGGAAGTGACGAGCCATGATGTTGCTGAATTAGCTGCGGAAATGTGTGGCCCCTCTTCGCCAAAACCACTGCTGCCCAGCTTCCTGTTGATGGGGGTAATGAACGAGTGATTTAGGGAAAAAGCAGCAATACGATCCTCACAAGTTGCGGTATAACCCTGGTAGGATAGTTTCAACAAACAGAAGAAACCCGATCAGTAAAACCTATATGAATAGAGTTGAGGGAGCAAATATCGGACTCAAAAATAATTCTGCTCCTTTCCCTGGGAAAATGTGGAACAAAGTTGTTGCCTTATTAGCTGTTGCCAATCTCCTTTTAGTCTTGTTTAATCTCAGCTACATTCCCCTTCGGGATATTTATCTACGACAGATTCCTGCTTTGGTAGCTTTATATGATCCGATTAAAAGTATTGAAGCCCATCCCGATACTAGCCGCTATTTAAAAACAGTAGATGCTTTGACTCAGCAACTTCCTAAAGTAGGATTGCAAGCCCCAGCTACCAGAGAACTTTTTAATTTCTTGCGGCAACAAAGCACTGAGATGTTAGCAGAGAATCCCTTTTCTGTTGCTAATAAGTTTGGCACTTTTGCTAAATTGAAACGACGCATTGAACATCATCTTGATACTCAATCAGCAAAAGAAGCTTTTAATCAATTTTGGAGTCAGGACTATTTTACTAAAGTAAGCCCCCCAGAAGCATTAGGCTTTTTTGATAGCAAAATTCGCCCTTTATTAGAAGTTAATTATTATCGTTCTGTGGATGAAAATGGTCAATTTATTGATGATTTTTGGCGCATTGATCTTTATTTTATGGTCTTTTTTGGGCTGGAATTTTTGTTAAGAAGTTTCTGGAAGTCTCGGCAAAGAGAGGATTTAACCTGGGGAGATGCCCTCTTACGCAGTTGGTACGATGGATTGATGTTACTTCCTACCTGGCGTTGGTTAAGAACTGTTCCGGTGGCAGTACGCTTGCATAAATCTGGTTTAATTAACTTAGAACGTATCCTGGCCCAGGTTACCCATGAACCCGCTGCTTACCTCGCTGATCGGGTGGGGATGTTTTTGATGGTACGCTTGATTAATCAAACTCAGGAAGCTGTGGAAACTGGGGAAGCGGCGAAGATGTTACTTCAGCCAGGGGATTATATTCAAGTTAGCGATGTAGATAAGGTTGATGCCATTCTAGATCGTATCTTGCAAATAGCTATTTATAAAGCCGTTCCTCAAGTGCAGCCAGAGTTAGAGTCTTTGTTGCATCATAGCTTGAAGGGAGCCTTCAAAAGCTCAGATTTTTACCAAGCTTTGCAACAAGTACCGGGGCTTTCTGCCCTGCCCCAAGAAGCTACTGAACAGTTAGCAGATTATTTATCCCAAGCTGCCTATGAGGTTTTGGCTACTTCCTACGGAGATGTGCAAGGAAGAGAGTTATTTGAGAATTTGACAGCAAATTTTAAACAAGTGTTGCGGCGAGAGTTACAGGATGAAAAAACTCAAGCAGAACTTCAATCTTTGTTAGCTGATTTACTTGAAGAAGTCAAATTAAATTACATTCAAGGTGCTAAGAAACAAGATCCAGAAGCAACTTTAGCTGAAGCAGAAAAGTTGCGGAATCGCCTAGAGAAGGAAATTTAAGGAAGTTTAAAAGTCTTGCTGGGTTGCATTTGCTTTTTTCTCCCTTGACATGATATTATGTATATGGTGGAAAAGGTGCGCTCTTGGAAGCAATTTTTCAACAAGAATTTAATTAACTCCGCAGCAACTTATATTTTGCTAGGCAATCTTAGACAGAATCCGGTTACTAAAGTACCTTGATAAAATTGACCGAATAAAGTTCTCAAACCCTTCTTTCTGCTCCCTACTCCCTGCTCCCTGCTCCCTGCTCCCTACCCTAACAGGTAACTCACACCACTCAACACCGATTTGTATCAGATTGAGCCAAAATTAAGTTGAGAATATTTAATTCTTTAGAGTTCATCAAGTATTTATCACTAAAGGATTTATTTCTCATTTCTTTGAGGCTATAACTACGAAAGACTAGGAAAGGAAATTTTTCGTATTTATGACCAATAGGAACAATTTGGGCAATAGGAAAGATGGATTTTAAATAGAATTCGAGAAGTTGACGAAATCTTTGATCTTCTGGTTCAATTTCTTTATTTTGGAAATAAACTGAAAAGACATCACCAACTAAGAAAATGAATAACGGGACAGCATAATATTGATCAAGATATTGGTTATCTTGTTCTAAGGTTTGGTGGCGATGCTGCTGCTTTTCTAATTCTTCGATGAGGTATAAGGTATCTCTTATCAAGGGCTGTATCTTTTTGGAGAGATGGTTATCTTGTTGTAATTCTGAGAGTATTTCTGCTAGGGTTAATGTCTGATCATCTATTGTCAGTCGGTAAACTTCTTCTATTCTTTGTTTAGCCAAGGGTACTATAAGCAGGCTACCAGTTACATAGCCTATTTGCAGAGGTGGAAAATTTAGTAGTGTACTCAAGTTACTATTAATTGGTTTGATGAATGCTTGGCGGATATTCTCTAATAATTGCAAGTAAGATAAGTTATGCTCAGCAGCTTGATTAGAAGTCTCGTGGATAGTTATTTCCGTTGTCTTCATCAACTCTTGTAATTGTTTATAAGCTTGTTTAAGTTGCAGATCGTGACTACATTTCCGATGTTCTTTTTTGAGTCCTTTAATTAAGTTTCTCACTTTACCGCTGACAGATTCACCTGCGGTAAAAATTGATTTGCCCCCGACAGGAATCATTAGGTATTTTTCGTTAGCAATGTTACCGTAACCAAAGATTCTGGTTTTAATTGAGACGTGGAGAATAATTAGAAAATTGAGTATATTGAGTTTACTTTCTTGTAGAGAAAACTGACGATCATCAGCATCTTCTAGATAATAAACTGCTTGTTCATTGAGATAAAAAATTAATTGTTTATCTTCTTTGTCTATTTGAGGATTTCCTCTCCCTCTATATATAACTTGAATGACTTCCATTAAGTTAGCTTCAATTTCAAAGCGAGGAAGTTCAACTAAAATATGTTTGACATAGGGAAAGGATAAGCCACGACTAGCAGAGGCTGTCATAAAAATAAATTGAATTTCCCTATTATTCTTATATTGGGTTATTTCTTGTTTATCTGAGTCAGCGTGGATTTCTAAATAGTCTTGATAGGGAGTGAATTTGCCTCTGCTTTCTTGAAGAGTATTAATTAAATCCTGCAACCTGGCTTTATCTTGGATATAAATAATTATTTGTTCGTTTGGTGAGTGAGAGGTTATTTGTTCGATGTCTTTAATTATTTCCTTTTGGGAACTCTCTTCTAAGTCATATTTTTTGTTTGTGTATAACTTTTTGTTATTTGCTTGGAACCTTAAGGAATGAATAAGAGTTTTATAGGTGATTTGTAGGCTTTTTGCCGGGTAAGAATTGGTATTAACCGCAATAGCTTTATGACAATTGAAAGTGAAATACTCTTTGGTTAGACAAGAGTTATTTGGGGTAGCTTTTCTAAAAAATATTTTGTTAGGTTCAGCAGTAGTATCTGATAGGTGTTGTTGGATAACTTCGGAATCGACAATCGAAGCATCAGCGACAATAATTTTAGTATTAAAATAGTTTGGGTTAATTAATCGGTATTGTTTTAACTCCTGAGTTATTCTTGATAAAAAATCTACTCCGCTGCGATCGCCGGTAATTTCATCAATAGCAATGAAGATGTGTTTGACTCGTTGCGATAGCTGTTGTAACTTAGCTTCAAGGGGTTTTCCTTCAGCCTGATTATAAACATTCCTAAAAATGCGTTGAAAATGTTTTAAGGTATCTCCTCTACCAGATAATTTCTTCAGGGATTGGATAGCAACAGTGGCGATAATATTGTTATGTCCATTATTAAGAAGGCTGTAAATAGCTTCGGAGATACTATACAAAACACCTTTTCTATTGCTGCCACTGTCTTGTAAGCGAGTTGCCGTTTTTCTGGTTACCCTTGGGGAATTATTAGCAGTAAATTTAGGTTTTTCACCTTGAGGGAAAAAATCAACAGCTTGTAAGGTAAAGGAATCTTTTCTTTTGTTGCTAGAATATTGTACGGTTGCTTTACCTTTGTTGTTACCAATTAAAAGGTGGTCACTATTAACAATTATAAGGCGATCGTCACAAAGCAAATTGCTGTGAGAATCTGTTTTAAATTTCTCGGCGATATCTAAATTGACTTGAGTACGAGGGCTAATATAGAAAAAGAGAAATCCTTCTTGCAAAATCTGTTCTTGCTTAAGAAAGTTACTAATCGCAGTAGTTTTGCCAATACCAGGATTTCCGGTTAAAAATAGATACAAACTATCATTATCTGAAGACAAAGCTTGTTTAGTTAATTCGCTATGGGCTTGTTGTAAGTTCAACTGAGGTGATAAATTTAAGTTCTGAGCAATATTAGCTGGGATAGTATCTAAGTAGCTATTAAAATCGGTAAAGGTTTCTTGATGGGTGACTAAATGTATACCATCCTTTGCTATCTGCAATAAGTTATCAACAAATGTCTCTCCGTTAGCAAAGCTTCTTTTCGCTTTACGTTTAATCATTCTCAAAACTTGTTCCCTTGCGGAGGTAATTTCTGGGGGGGAATAATCTTGACGGTAAATCTGGTAGCAAGTTTCTAAAACCTCAAGGTTATCTTGCTGAAGACAAAGAGAAGCATAATCGCGATCGCTATAGCCAATTAAGTTAAAAGTAACTTCATCTTCTGGTGAAATTTGTTGCTGAGATTTCAACCAACACCAGAAGCTATAGGCATAACTCCCGGCTTGGATAGTTTTCATCGTTTCTTTATCTTTATAAACAAAAGCTTTGTAGTAGCGAGATAAGCTTTCGGAAATCAGAAATTGATTGTTTTTGCTATCTAAACCTAAGTTAGCGAAGATACTTTTAGATTTGAGATAACTAATATTACTCAGGAGAATTTGCCGCAATACTTCAATGTTATTTAAGTCAGCAAAATCTCTAATTGATTTGATAGAAAAGATTGAATAATCAAGAACTAATATTCTAACTTGATGTTTATAGCGGAAGTAAATCAAACTATCTGCTTTAAAAAATTCTCCTTTCCGACTATATTTAGTTGTATTTACATTACTAATATCCATTCCCAAGGCAGCAAATTGAGATAACCAATCTTGATATACTTTTTGTTCTCCTTTCCGATAAGTACCAAAACTATTATCATCAGCAAAACAAGATTGAAAGTAAACAACCTCTACTCGTTTTAGCTTCCGTGAACTGTGCCAACCAATAGCAATTAAATATTCATCCAGAAAATTCAAGCCGGCAAGAAAACTTTTTTGTAAGAAAAAAGTAGCCCATTGTTGAACAATCTGCCGATGTTGTTGACTAACAACACCAACATTATCCATTAACTTACGAACAATTTTCGGAAAGCTAACTTGTTCTAAATCTTCTTGGTAAAGATTGCCATAATTATTTTTAATCCCTTTTTGTTCTAGATAAGTCAGCATTCCAATATTAAAGCCGACTTCAAATAAACGTCCTAAATCTTGGCCTAAGTTTGGGTTGTTCATCTCTAAGAATTAATCAGGCTTCTTCTACAGTTATAGTCATTTCAGTTTAGATTAAGACAAGCGTTTCTTGCTGAAAAATTGTTTTACTCTTATTTTAAATAACTATAACTTGGCATCTAAGGCATCATTCACTTCATTTAAAAAAGCCAAACCATTAAATTCAACCGTTGCTTCTGCATGAGGAAAAATAGACAATGCTCCAACAGATTTATCACCAATAATATTTGTGTAAGGGTCTAACTTTAACTGAATATCCTTATTAGCTGCTTCATAGCGGGAAAAGTGAAACAGAGTTAATAATTGCAGAATTTCGTTTTTCAAACTCCGATCTGCATCATTATCAATTAAACCCGCGTAAATATCGCTAGTATCAAGAAGATTCTGTTCGTAAACATTTAAAAGAGTTGAGTAAGAGATAACGCCGTTGTAATATTTTTCTCTTCCCCCCACTTTAATACCATTAAACAAATTAAAAAATACAGCAATCTGTTTAGTCGGGTCATTAACCACATCGGTTAACTCTTCTGCATCTTGGATATAAAAAGACTTACGTAAAGTCTCTTTTAAGCTAACCACATAATACTTATCAAAAAAGACAGGATAAATCTTTAAATCTTCTTGTTCTCCTTTCAGGTTGCGAATTACTTCAGGAGACATAAAGTAGAAATTGTCTTTTTCTGTCGCAGTTAGATTTAACGTCTGGGAATAAGGAGACTTGGCAATATATAAAATATGCTGGTAGCCATTTTTGTATAATGTCTCTACTTCTGCTACTAAAGTATCTGGATTACGATAAAGCCTGTTTGTATTATAATGTTCTGAAATAGTTTTGCTGGTATAAACTAAAATAGACCCATCTTCTTTACGATCTATCTTAATTATTTCTCCTGTTAAATTAGATTTTTGAGACTCTCCTCTCCAAGTGCGATCGCATTCTCGACTAGAAACTACAACTATGGCTAGTTTATTCAGTTTGGGATTAATAGGAGGGTTGGTAAACTTGAATTTTTTCGGGAGGACATTATAAAGAGAGGAAAGACCATTTTTCATTTTATAAGCTTTAACATCTTTAACTCTAAACCCTTGAGTATTGGCACGATGATTGACATTAAACAAATGAGCTAAAATTGCGAAATTATCCCGCAAGAAAACTTCTGCTTTTAAGGGATGCTGTTTATCTCCTAAATGCAGTCTTATAATAGGAAGAAATAATTTCTTATTTAATTTCTCTGTGGCAGTATCCAGTAGAATTTTGAGGCTAATATAACTAAGTAACAAGAAAACAAAGCGATAAATAAATGCTTCATTAGCTTGAGAATCTTGAAAAACATCTTGTTTTAGTCGCTCATTTTGATAAGGGAACAAGATCAGCTTTTTGTCTTGGAAGCTTTTCTCTAAAATCTTTCTACATTTTTCTACTTGAGGATACAAAACTACAGGAATAGCAGGAAAATTTCCGGCTGCATACTCCAGAGAAAATTCTTGGTTATCCGTAGTCTCAAAATAACCAATCTCATCAATCTTGATATTGCCTGAAAGATAACATAAAGAACTAGTATCAATGCTAGCCTCACCTACAGAAATGTATTTGAGAGCAGTTTTATTTTCTCTCAAACCATTACAAAACAAAGTACTACCTTCATCTATTTTTTCTATATCTGTTTCTAGAACACCCTGCTTAACATTAATTTGAATAGGATATACTCTAGAACTCCGTAACTTAGATGCTTTTGACTTAGTTTGTTGTAATAAATCTCTTAACTTATAGATTTTAGTTTCAGCACCATACTCCCTAACACCCTTAACAATTCCTTTGAATAAACTATGTTTTTTATTCTCATCCGAATCTTTTAAAACAGGTAGAATATTTGCTGCAAATTTATCAATAACCTCGTACTCTAAATCAGACTCTAGATCATAGCCTTGCTTTTTAGGATCATTACCTGCAAAAACAAAGAAATATAAAACAACGAGGCGAATTATCTTCTTAACAAACCCTTCCTTCCTTTTTCCATCCTCATATTCTAATCCTGCCTTATGTTGTTTACTCTCAGGATCAATCAAACCCAAATTGTAATCTAAAACAGTTTTACCATCTTCAGATTGAACTTTCCCTGCCAACTTAAGCTTCAAACCAAAAACAAAATTCAATTCATCTTTATTTTCATCTCTAATTTCTCCTAAATTGCCATCAATTTGAGGAATTATTGGTAAAGAATCAAAAGCTTCTGCACGGGAAAATACCACCTTAAGATTACAACTTATTCCTCCATAACTAACCTCATAATCCCCATCAGATTTATCGACATCATTAATATACCTTTCTAAAGCTTGTAAACGTCTAATAAGAACTTCTAAGTAAATCGCATTCGCATTTTCGCCAATATGTTCCCATAAATATTCTAAATACTTAATCTTAGCTGCCCGTTGAACTTTAGGAATCGCTTCTTCATCCATCAAGCGTTTTAATCTATACCAGTCTGAATCTGGTTTATTTCTATCTCCATATAACTCCTCTAAAAGCTCTTCTGCTTCATCTTTACTACTGCTACCATTGAAATCAGAAGCTATATGAGCTTTTAAACTTTCTTTTAACCGTAAATCAAATTGCCCTGGCGTATTTTCAATGCTAATAGTTAAACGATGAAACTTAAGGAAAGGATAATCTTCATCTTCATGTTTAAGAGTAAGTCGTTGCTTAGATAGTCCGGGATAGTCTTTATTAAAGTCATAACTCAAACTAATTTGATTACCAACCTTACCTTGAAACTGATTTAAAGCAGTCCATAATTCTCTAACAAAATCTTCTCTAAATTGGTAATTCCTCTCTTGTAACCAAGAATCTAAACACTTTTCCAAACAAGCTCTAATTTCTCTGTTACAACTCACAAAACTGTCTTTTGAAGACTCAGTTAAATGGGTGGTTGCCACCTTCGCCCCGCGCCAATTACTTCCCAAAGGCATCTCTATACCCCCTTGAGTTGCTAAACTATAAGCAATCTCATCTACATCAATAAATAGCTGCTTACCATTGCTAGAAATTCTCCAAAGATTAGTAGTTTGTAGACGTTCTAAAATAGCTTTTAGTAGACTGCTGTAATCAACACGAACTAAACTGCGATCGCCTTCCCTGATCGTATTCACCATAATCCTAACATCTTCAAACTAATGGTCTATTTCCATCTTCCCACACTTCCACTAGCCACTAACTATTAGCTATTAGCAAAAACCAGAATCTAGGCTGTACCTTACTAGACTAAGAATTGCTATATTTTATGCAGGGAATTGTGTTTGTAAGCAAAAGTTTACAAATTTTGGGCTGATCAATAACTATTTAGTAACTAACTAAGTAGGTAAACCCCTCCTAAATCACTACTTGACAAAAGTGTCTTTCTGTGAAGTAAATTACAACTATTTTCCTAAATCCCTTGAATTACTAACAATTCCAGCCTTCAACATTCATCCCCACAAAAAGTATTAGCACTCTCCCCTTAAGAGTGCTAAATTGCTAAATGAAAGCATAACGGAACCGAGGAAATTCATGGCAAAAATCGTTTCGTTCAAAGACGACTCAAGACGAGCCTTAGAACAAGGGGTTAACGCCTTAGCTGATGCTGTACGCATCACTTTAGGACCCAAAGGGCGTAATGTTCTTTTAGAAAAGAAATTTGGCGCACCACAAATTGTTAATGATGGTATCACTGTAGCCAAAGAGATTGAATTAGAAGATCCCTTACAAAACACAGGGGCGCGACTAATTCAAGAAGTTGCTTCTAAAACTAAAGATATCGCCGGAGACGGTACTACCACAGCAACAGTAATTGCTCAAGCCTTAATTCGTGAGGGCTTGAAAAACGTCACCGCAGGGGCTAATCCTGTGGCATTGCGCCGTGGTTTAGAAAAAACTATCGCTGAATTAGTTAAAGAAATTGTCAACATCGCCAAGCCGATTGAAGGAGATGCGATCGCTCAAGTTGCTAGTGTCTCTGCTGGCAACGATGAAGAAGTCGGCAAAATGATTGCCGAAGCGATGGACAAAGTTACTAAAGACGGCGTAATCACCGTAGAAGAATCGAAATCCTTAGCCACAGAATTAGAAGTGGTAGAAGGTATGCAGATTGATCGCGGTTATGTTTCTCCTTATTTTGTCACTGATCCTGAAAGACAAATTGTCGATTTTGAAAATCCTTATATCCTAATTACCGACCAAAAAATCAGTGCGATCGCCGATTTAGTTCCTATTTTGGAACAAGTAGCCCGTGCTGGTAGACCTCTTTTAATTGTGGCTGAGGATTTAGAAGGAGAAGCATTAGCTACTTTGGTAGTGAACAAAGCTAGAGGCGTACTCAATACTGCGGCTATCAAAGCACCGGGATTTGGTGATCGCCGTAAAGCAATGTTACAAGATATTGCTGTACTAACTGGTGGAAGACTCATTTCTGAAGAAGTTGGTCTGAAACTAGAGACAGTTTCTTTAGAGATGTTGGGTTCTGCCCGTAAAATCACCATTGACAAAGAAAGTACAACCATGGTTGCTGGTGGAGACAACACAGGGGATGTGGAAAAACGCATCGCTCAGATCCGCAAGCAATTAGATGAAAGCGACTCTGACTACGATAAAGAAAAGCTGCAAGAGCGCATTGCTAAATTAGCTGGCGGTGTTGCAGTAATCAAAGTTGGGGCAGCCACTGAAACCGAACTTAAAGATCGCAAACTTCGCATTGAAGATGCTCTCAACGCCACCAAAGCCGCCGTAGAAGAAGGCATTGTTCCTGGTGGTGGTGCAACCTTAATTTATCTTGCTGGTAAAATTGCCGGGATTAAGGATCGTTTGACAGATGAAGAAGAAAAAGTAGCCGCAGACATCCTTGCTAAGGCACTGGAAGCACCTTTACGTCAAATTGCTAACAATGCAGGGGAAGAAGGCTCTGTTATTGTGGAAAGAGTACGCAATAGCGACTTTGGTGTTGGCTTCAATGCCTTAACCGGAGAATTTGAGAACCTAATTACAGCAGGTGTTATTGATCCTGCTATGGTTACTCGTTCTGCTTTACAAAACGCTGGTTCTATTGCTGGTATGGTTTTAACCACCGAAGCCCTTGTGGTAGAAAAACCTGCTCCTGAGCCTCCTATGCCCGGTGGTGGCATGGATCCCATGGGCGGCATGGGCGGCATGGGTGGTATGGGTGGTATGGGCGGCATGGGCGGCATGGGTATGATGTAATATCCACCTCCTACATAGCTTTAACCTGAAAAAAATAGTTTGTCTTTACGAAGGCAAGCTATTTTTTTAGCCGAAACTGCTAACCTCAAGAACATTCATTCCTCTCTGATCAATGGCAATAAGTGCATCATATAATCCCGTTTTCCAATTGGTACACCAGCCATGCGAAGAATATCGTAAGCTGTAACCATATGGAAATAGAAATTTGGCATGAGAAAGTCATTAACATAGACGCTACCAGACATCTCGGCGTAAAGGTTCTGACTTAAGCCTATGGACGTAACCTCAGCTAGCTTTGCGTCTTTGACATTAATGTCTAAAAGAAGTTTCTTTGTATTGGCTATATGTTCGTATGCCTGAGTGAGAGATGTGACTTCTGGGTCTAGATTATTCGCTGGCTTGCCGTCACACCACATAGCAAAGTTGCGTGGTTGATTACAGGTGAAAGCAATCTGTGTTCCGAAGGGAAGCATATCAGCTATAATGCGCTCCTGGAGGAACGATTCACTATCAGAGAAATGAGTTTGAGCTGACTTCATAAGATGCTCAAGAGTCGTTAAGCGGCTTTCAAAGATGGTTTTGATTAAATCTATATTCTGACTTGGCATTTTATGATCCCTAAAGACTGAATTTTCTGAAGTCTAACTATAAATCCTTGTGCAACTTTTTTTCCTATAATAAGCTTTTCCCATCCTCGTATGAATCAGAAGATTAAGAATAGATTACGAAGCTTTTCTTGGCCGAGTTGCTTTCCTTATCCAAGTTCGTGGTTGAGGGCTTTAATTCTTGTTCCTATTGCTTTTCCTGGAACTGGTTTGATTCTTCTTGGCTTCGGAGGGCTTTTAGTCTCAGCATGGTTCAGTAGTTTTTCCGGTTTTATTGCATCTTTAGTTTTAGGGATATTAATTCCAACAATTATTCTGGCCTTTATTTACCAGATATTCTGGTTTATGTGGTATAAAAAGGCTTCATCCCCTCGCGCATTCAAATGGATTCCGGGAACTAGAAGTTTGTGGCAAGGATTCTACGCAACAACTGTAATTGGCTTATCTTTCTGTTTGATTTTAGCGATCGCATTTGGATTAGTTTACTCAAGCTGCAAATTATCCAGTGATGTAGGAGAAGAAATTGCAGAGTGCAGTGGAAAACTGATGGGGAGAGCAATTAGGGCTATGGTTAGCCAGACATTTAATGTTTGGAATTTTGAAGGAGTTGGAGTCTTTGTCAAGCCCGAAGATGGACTCTATGAAGATATACTTTGGGTTAGACCCTGGTTTTTTGTTTGGTTCTTGATAGCTGCCTATTTGTATCAAATTGAATATCTTTTTCAAGAACATTTATTTCCCTTTTTAAAAGACAAAAT
Source organism: uncultured cyanobacterium (assembly GCA_963793425.1). Classification (GTDB taxonomy): domain Bacteria; phylum Cyanobacteriota; class Cyanobacteriia; order Cyanobacteriales; family CAWCAG01; genus CAWCAG01. Next base: position 923,939 of record CAWCAG010000009.1, read on the forward strand.
CAAAGAAATAAATAGTAAGTCATCACGTAAAATCCAGACAAATAAAAATGTTAATCCTCTAGATTTGGAACTGGGTGAATTGAGGGCAAGTATGGGTTTAACTGAGATGAAGCAAGGAAAAACTAAGAGGTCAGGTAATCAGCATTCTTTTTCTAAAAATCAAAGATCGACTTCAAAACCGATTGTAATAACAGTTTTAATTCTGCTCATTTGCAGTATCGCTACTGGTGTTTATTTGGGGTTATCCAAAACACCAGTACAACCAGTTGCTGTTGCTCCCATATCTACTCCGTCACCTCAAGCCGATCCCTTTCAGGAAGCAGTGAGAAAAGCAACGAATGCAGCACAATTAACTCAGTCTGCAAAAACTTCAGCAGAGTGGCAAACTGTAGTTAATTTATGGCAAGAAGCTGTAACTTTGATGAAAGTTGTACCGCCAAGCCATCCTCAATACAACGTTGCCACCCAAAAAGCTAAGGAATACGAAAGTAATCTCCAGTATGCCAAAAAGAATGTAGAGATTGCTCAATAAATGCTTCTGATTGAGTTTAAATATCTAACCTTTGATAAATTTCATCCAAATGTTGTAAATGATGTTGTGGATCGAAACAAGTTTCAATTTCTTGGGGAGATAGAAACTCGGTTACTTGAGCATCTTTACTAATCAGATCCTGGAAATTACCTTCGGGAGTATTCCAAGCTGTATGGGCGCAAGCTTGTACTTTTGCATAGGCTTCTTCCCTACTCATGCCTTTAGCAACTAAGGTTAATAATACCCGTTGGCTGAAAATCACTCCCCCATAAACATTCATATTCCGTTTCATATTCTCTGGATATACCAACAAGTTTTTAACCAAATTGGTAATTTCCCGCAACATAAAATGGGTAAGAATGCAAGCATCAGGGAAGATAACTCGCTCCACAGAACTATGGGAAATATCTCTCTCGTGCCAAAGTGCTACATTTTCAATCGCGGCAACAGCGTGTCCCCGCACAATTCTCGCCATGCCTGTTAAGCGTTCGGAACGAATAGGATTACGCTTATGGGGCATAGCAGAAGAACCTTTTTGCCCTTTAGCAAAAAACTCTTCCACTTCCAAAACATCTGTCTTTTGTAGGTTGCGAATTTCTACAGCAAAACGCTCAATAGTAGCAGTAACCAGGGCTAATTGTTGTACATAATTAGCATGGCGATCGCGGGAGATAACTTGAGTTGAAGCGGTATCTGGTTCTAGTCCCATTTTTTGACAGGCGATCGCTTCTACTTTCGGGTCAACATTAGCGTAGGTTCCCACCGCACCAGAAATCTTACCCACAGCAATTTCTTTACGCAAATGGACTAAGCGATCGCGGTTACGCAATACTTCTGCCAACCAACCAGCTAGCTTAAAACCAAAGGTGATTGGTTCAGCATGAATACCATGGGAACGCCCTACCATAACCGTGTAGCGGTGTTGTTGTGCTTGGTAGCGTATTGTTTGGCTTAATTCTTCAATTTTTTCTAAAATCAAATCCAAACTAGCTACCATTTGCAAAGCTAAGGCTGTGTCAAGAACATCAGAACTAGTTAAACCGACATGAATATATCTCCCCGCATCTCCTACATATTCATTAACGTTAGTCAGAAAAGCAATGACATCGTGGCGTACTTCAGCCTCAATTTCTAAGACTCGTTGAGGATCGAAGTTGGCTTTTTCTTTAATTTCTTCTACAGCTTCTTGGGGAATATAACCTAATTCCCCCTGTGCCTCACAAACTGCCATTTCTACTTTTAACCAAGTTTTCAGTTTATAGGTATCAGTCCACAATGCGCCCATTTCGGGCAAGGTATAGCGCTCAATCACAGTTTACAGGGGGGAAATATAACCGTCACATTGTAACTGATTAAGGGAATAGGGAGTAGTCTGAAGTGGAAAGTGATCAGGAGGTGATGGAGAGAGGGGTTATTTACTAGTTTAAATTTACATTCCCTTAGCGAAGTTTACTGAATTTGTAATCAAAGTAAACTTCGCCTTTTTAACTTAAGTTTTACGTTACTGCCAACTTAGAGATCGCGACCATTTTCTCCTGCTACTTGGGATTTAAGGGAGGAAAACTCGCTCTTTAGTTCTTGTCTAGTGGAAGCCCGAAGTAAGTAGCGATAAACAAACCAACCGGAATAACCTATGCCTATTAATTCAAAAAGAGGTGCAAGTAAAGGAACATCGTTAATTGAAGAAATTACGGCTAGAGTAATTTTCACAGCGATGATGCTAGAGATAAAAAGGGCTAAGTAGGTTAAAGGTTTTCTGTACTCAGAAGCGAAATCAATTACGTAGTCAGGGGCTTTGAGAAACTCCGCAACAGGTTCGAGGTATTCTTGCCAAGGACGATCACTCTTAGCAGGCTCTTTGGTTACTGTAGCCATTGTACCCCCAGGTTCTGCTATAACTTCTGGGGGATGCTGTTCAGCCTGGGCAACTGTTTTTGCTTCAGCTTGGGTATCAATGTTAGGTTCCATATTTTGCCTATCCTTTGCTTTCTAGGGAATATTTTAGTTCTTAAGAGAAGACGACTTTTGTCAATTTTAGCTGTCTATATTACTAACTTTTGGTCATATTATCAGAATACATTCGCTTACTTAATTCTGCTTTAGTTATAATCCAAGCTACCAATACCAATCTTAGTCTCTACCCAAAGATAAATATTTAGTAGGTTTTAGAAGCAACACTTTTCTCTAGTAACTAGGTTCTGCCTCAATTGTAGCTGAAGAAATTTTATCCTTAATCAGGGGAGAACCCCCTCCAAAATGAAGAGATTGAGAGGAAAATTTAATAAACAACTCAGAAATGAAATAAGAAAAACTAAACTAAGCTTACTCTTGGTGTTCGAGGATTTTAGCGTAATCTCCCAAAGCATAACAAGCAACTCTTAAACTGCCTAAAGTTTGCCTTTCCACCTTAGTGTCAGGAATTATACGAGCAATTTTTAAACGTTGTTCGTAATAGTGAATCGCTTGAGCATATTCTCCTAGAGCATCGTAAGCTACCCCCAAACGTCCTAATGCTTGCTCTTCTAAACGATAATCTTCTAAGAGCCTAGCTGTTTCCAATCTTTCTTTGCTATAAGCGATCGCTTGATGATATTCTCCGATAGTATGACAAACATTAGCTAAATTCTTTAAAATCTGAGCTTCCATGCGAGTATCGCCAAATTGTCGAGCGATGGCTAAACGTTCTTCATAATAGCTAATCGCTTTGTTATAATCTCCTAAAGCGTAACAAGCATTGCCTAAGTTCTTAAGAATTTGCCCTCCGATTTTAGAGTCCCCTAATTTACGAGCTAGGGCTAAACTTTTTTCTTGGGAAGCAACCGCTTGTTCATATTCTCCCATGGCTTTATAAACCAAACCCAAGTTGTTAAGGCTAATCATTGCCCCCAATTCGTCTTGGAGTTGTTGAAGAATCACTAAACTTTTTTGCTGGGAATCAATAGCTTGAGGATATTCTGCTGTATGGCGATAGGAGTTACCTAAATTCCCCAATACTTGAGCTTCTAAGCGCTGGTTACTAACACATCTTGCTTTTTCTAAACTGGCACGATTGTATTCAATAGCTTGTTGATAATCACCTTTGGCATAATAAGTCAGCCCTAAATAGCAATTAACTTTAGCTAATCCAGAGTTATCTTCTAGTTTTGTATAAACATCAAGGGCCTGCTCAAAGCTATTAATGGCATCATCAAAATGACGGCTTCTGTAAAGCTTAACCCCTTTTTGTAGCAACTTGTGCGCCTCAGTTTGTTGAAGCGGTGGTAATGTATCTTTATTTTGCTCCTTATTGCTATTTTCTGTCTCAGGAGTCATATCTTGTGGCTTTCTCCTTTTTTAAGCCGCCTTCTGTTGAAATGGGGAATGCCTATTGACCAGGACGAGAAACTCTCTTACTTAATTAATATACCCAAACTGATTTACTGAATCTCCTATAATTATTATTTATTCCCTATTGACTTATGATAACTTTCCTGGTTCCTTAGTTTTTATAACATACTCCTTTTAAATATGGATGATTGTTTATTATGTACTATACATTTACTTGCATAACAAAGCCGTTTCTTGAGCGGTAGTTTTATTTTCTTGATAGGTATTTGTACGACAGTTAATTTGACAAGAATTATTAGCAGTTTCTTTTAATTCGATTCTATCGAGTTCTATACCCAGTTCTCGTATCGGTTGCTGCAAAATATTACACAGGTATAAGGCAATATTTTCTGCTGTAGGAATTACTTGGGAAAAATAAGCAATATCTTGATTAAGAAAAGTATGATCTAAAGGCTCAATCACCTTTTCTTCTATTACTTGTCTCAATTTTCTTAATTCTACAATCCTTCCGGTACGACTATCGATTTCTCCTACTACTCTTACTTCTAAATAATAATTGTGGCCATGGCCATTAGCGTTAGCACATTTACCATATATTTGTCTATTTTCTTCATCGCTCAAAGTCGGTAGAGCTAGGCGATGAGCTGCACTAAAGTAGACCCCAAAGTTAACAAAAGCTTCCATACCATTTCCTCGATAATTAACCCAAAATTCTGGCTGTTCAAACAAACAAACTTTAGCTAAAGGTAACTCAGGAAGAAGACGCTGCCAAATTACTTTAGCAAGATATTCTGGAGTTGGTAAAGTGTCTTGAAATTCTGGCCAAATTTCATTGAGATAAGCATAATTCAAGTCATCAATAATTTTACGTTGAATTAATTGTTTAACCTCGAAAAAATTCTGTACCATGCCATATTTGTCAATTTCTCCCAGGGCAGAAACAGATAAAACATAGTTATGCCCCCCTCCAGGAAATCTACTTTCTGCACCAAATCTGTGTAGATTCTCTGCTTCACTCAGTTCCGGTAGCCAATAGCGATAGCTGGCGGAAAATTGAGCGCGACGGCTGATGAGACATTTCATAGAACCCGTGATCACATGAGTACTTTATTTAAGATAAACCAAAAATTAATTAAATATTTGCCAATTCTTGGGCTTCCCCATAAAAGCCTGTAGCGATGCGGAATAATTCTCTACCTGTATTCAAATAATATTCGTCGTAATTGAGGGTAAACATTCGTAATTCTTCAATACCGTCACCAAGTTGGTTGAGACAATAGTAGAGATTAGTAGCTGTTCCGGCTACTTTGGTGGGGTTAGGTTGGGAAGTGAATAGTTGTTGGGCGCACTTCAGTTGCAAGCGACAATCTTCCAAGTAGTCTTGAAATGCTGCCATCAGCTCGTCATCGAAAGGATCAGCAGAAAGATATTCTATTTCTGCTTCTAAGGAATTGAGGATAATGGAAATAAGCTGATTAACTGGTTGATAAACTTCCTGAAACCATTTGTAGAGATGGGTATCCTGTTCTCGTCCTGTTTTATACTGGCGGCGGTAGCGCTCTTGTGCTTGAGAAGTTCTTTGTTGTCTGCTGACAAAAGATGCATCTCGATGAGGAGAAAATAATTGGCGATCATAACTGCGGCGGCGTTGGGGATCGCTTAAAACCTCATAGGCACAATTGAGTAAAACAATTTGTCCATGGTTAGCGGTATCTCTGTGAGTATCGGGGTGAAAGCGCTTAACTAGATGACGATAAGCTTGCTTGATTTCCCTTTGAGTAACTTTTGGATCAACTTCTAGGATTTGGTAGTAGTTGAGTTGTGGCATTTAATTTGAGGGCTGCAGCTCATAATTACCAATATTGTAGGGGCGAAGAGTGTCCCTTGCCCCTACATGAGGATGAGGCAAAAGCTAATCTTTCACTGAAGAAACTGTATAACTAGGAGGTTCTACTTTAACTAAAGTAGACTTCAACATCGGAGTACTAGCCACAGACTCATTCGCTAAAGAAAAGAGGGGATTAGAAAGAATTCCTGCCAAACTAGTGGCAATCAGACTTAAAATCAAACCCACTTGTAGAGGACGCATTCCCCGCAAGTCCCAGCGTATAGGTGGATAGTTACGTACCGAATCAGAAACTTCGTGGGGTTCTTTCACCACCATCATTTTAACTACTCGGATGTAGTAGTAGATGGAAATGACACTGGTTATTAAGCCTAAGAGAACCAAACCATAAAGCCCCGCTTGCCAACCTGCCCAAAAGAGGTAAATTTTGCCAAAGAATCCTGCCATGGGAGGTATACCCCCTAAAGAAAGTAGGCAGATACTTAAGCACAGGGTTAATAAAGGGTCTTTTTGATATAAACCAGCATACTCACTGATTTGATCTGTTCCTGTACGCAGGGAGAAGAGGATGACGCAGGAAAAAGCCCCTAGGTTCATAAAGAGGTAAATTAGCAGGTAAAACACCATGCTGGCATAGCCGGATTCTGTACCAGCGATCAAACCAATCATCACAAAGCCAGCTTGGGCGATGGAGGAGTAAGCTAGCATCCGTTTCATGCTGCTTTGTGCCAAAGCGACGACATTTCCTAATACCATGCTGAGGATGGCTAGGGCTGTGAAGATGAAGCGCCATTCATCACTAACCACAACAAAAGCTGTGTCAAGTAAGCGAATTGCTAAGGCAAAACCAGCCGCTTTAGAACCTACAGATAAAAAAGCGACGACTGGAGTTGGCGAACCTTCATAAACATCAGGAGTCCATTGGTGAAAGGGAACAGCAGAAATTTTAAAAGCAATACCAGCAATCACAAATACCAAAGAAACAGCAATACCTAAGTCATTAGCACCTCCAGCTACTAAGCTTTGGGAAATAGCTTCTAAGTTAGTTTGCCCTCCCGATAAACCATACAGGAAGGAAAGGCCATAGAGAAAAATTGCTGAACTAGAAGCACCAATTAATAGGTATTTCAGGGCAGCTTCATTAGAACGAGAGTCCCGCTTCATATACCCTGTCATTAGGTACGAAGAAATACTCAAGGTTTCTAGGGAAACGAAAATTATTACTAACTCGTTAGCCCCAGAAAGAAGCATTCCTCCTAAAGTCGCAGACAGCATAATGGCAATAAACTCTGCTAAGGAAGAACCCGCTTGTTCTACGTAGCGGATTGACATCAAGATGGTTACAGCCGTTGACAGAGAAATGATGCCGCGAAAGACAATACTCAGGTTGTCACTATTAAAACTGCCAAGGAAGCCGATAGGATTGGGGTTATTCCATTGGTAATACAAGGCTACTTCTGAGAGTAATAACCCTGCGATCGCGACATAGGGCAACCAACGGCCATAACTTTTTCCGAGGATTAAGTCTCCTACCAAAACCACCATGAGGGTGATTATCACCAGCCCTTCTGGCCAAATTGTTCCAGCGTTTAGCTGGGCTGCAATACTAGCAAAATCCATAAAGTTTAGGCAAATTTGAGATATTTCTAGAGCCTCAGTCCAGTCCTGTCAAAAAGGTGGCTGTAACTGACTCTTCAAAAAGCTTTACAAGGCAATTGTACCTTGTTGAGGGAAAGTTATTATTCATTGGTGATAAGTTAAGCAAGAGGCCAATTTGTCAAGCTATTTACTTTAAAGCATCGGAGTTGGGTTATACCTTTGTCTCGTAAATTAAGTCTAAATTCTGAGCAATGGTCAATTCTTCGTTGTTAACGGTAGTTAAAACTAAAATAAAAGTCACTCAACTCACAAGAAAGAAGGGAGCAGCAACCCAAGAAGCCCACGCTGTACTCATAGAGTTAGTGTATTGGGAGTATGCCACAAAACATTTCTTTGGGTTAGATAGCACCAACCAAGACAAATATTCGCTATGTTTGTTTAGAGACAGTTATGTAGAGTAACTTTGGTAGAGAAGAGCTAATTCTTTTGTACTTACGTTACGAACCTCTCTTTATTCCCATAAGCGACCCTGACAAATTTATGTCAACCCTAGTCATTGTCGAATCTCCGACTAAAGCCCGCACTATTCGCAATTTTCTCCCCTCAGATTATCGCGTCGAGGCCTCCATGGGTCATGTACGTGACCTCCCCTCATCGGCAGATGAAATTCCTGCGGCTTATAAGGGCAAAGATTGGGCGCAGTTAGGAGTTAATGTTGAGGATGAATTTTCAGCCCTCTACGTGATTCCGAAGAAAAAAAAGAAGGTTGTTAAAGAACTTAAAGATGCCCTCAAGGAAGCAGATGAACTTGTTTTAGCCACTGATGAAGATCGCGAAGGAGAAAGCATCAGTTGGCATTTACTCCAGCTTTTAAAGCCGAAAGTACCTACCAAGCGGATGGTATTTCATGAAATCACTTCAGAAGCAATTCAAAGCGCCCTGAAAAACCGTCGCGATATTGATGATAATTTAGTCAAAGCCCAGGAAACTCGGCGTATTCTCGACCGCTTGGTTGGTTATACCCTTTCTCCTTTACTCTGGAAGAAAATTGCTTGGGGACTCTCCGCAGGCAGGGTACAATCTGTGGCGGTAAGGTTGTTGGTGGAAAGAGAAAGACAGCGTCGCGCTTTCCGTCAAGGGGGTTATTGGGATCTTAAAGCTAGTTTGGAGCAGAAGAAAAGCCCTTTTGAAGCAAAGTTAGTTACCTTGGCTGGGAAGAAATTAGCGACAGGCAGTGATTTTGATGCTAGTACAGGAAAAATTGCTAAGGGTAAGAAGGTTGTCCTGCTTAACGAAGAAGAAGCAGAAGCTTTAAAAGAGCGCTTGAAGGGTAAAACCTGGACTGTTACAAAAATTGAGGAAAAACCCACTACCCGCAAACCTGCTCCCCCCTTCACCACATCAACCCTGCAACAGGAAAGTAATCGCAAGTTAGGTATTTCTGCCAAGGATACGATGCGGACAGCTCAAAACCTTTATGAACAGGGTTACATTACCTACATGAGAACAGACTCTGTTCATCTTTCTCAGCAAGCGATCGCTGCGGCTAGGTCTTGTGTAGAACAGAAGTATGGTAAAGAATATTTAAGTAAGACACCCCGGCAATATAAAACCAAAAGCAAAGGGGCCCAAGAAGCACACGAAGCGATTCGTCCGGCAGGAAAAACTTTCCGTACTCCCCAAGAAACAGGTTTGTCAGCGCGAGAATTCAAACTTTATGATTTGATCTGGAAGCGTACCGTAGCTAGCCAAATGGCAGAAGCGAAGTTAACTCAAATTGCCGTACAACTTCAAGTAGAAGATGCGGGTTTCCGTTCTTCTGGCAAGCGTATTGATTTCCCTGGTTTCTTCCGTGCCTATGTGGAAGGTTCCGATGATCCTGAAGCAGCTTTAGATAACCAAGAAGTCGTTTTACCTGCCTTAAAAGAAGGGGACAACCCTAACTGTAAGAAACTCGAAACCGTCAGCCATGAAACCCAGCCTCCGGCAAGATATACGGAAGCATCTTTAGTCAAAACCTTAGAAAAAGAAGGCATCGGTCGCCCTAGCACCTACGCTACGATCATTAGTACAATCATGGATCGCGGTTATGCCCAAATGCGGGATAAGGCCTTAATTCCTACCTTCACCGCTTTTGCTGTATCTAGCTTATTGGAAAGCTATTTCCCTGACTTAGTAGATACTCGCTTCACTTCTAAAATGGAGCAAACTTTAGATGAAATTGCTTCTGGAGAAGTGCAATGGTTACCTTATTTAACTAAATTTTATTTAGGGGCAGAGGGTTTAGAAACCCAGGTTAAGGACAAAGCTAATGCTATTGAACCTAGTATGGCCAAGGCTGTGGCTTTAGAAAATTTGGAAGCTAAGGTTAAGATTGGTAAATTTGGCCCTTATTTGGAAGTAGAAAATGGTGATGGGGTTGTCACAGCTTCCATTCCTGAAGATTTAACCCCGGCTGATCTTAATCCAGAACAAGTTGAAATCTTACTGAAGCAAAAAACTGAAGGCCCAGAAAAGCTGGGAATGCACCCAGAAACTGGAGAAGCAATTTATATTTTAATTGGTAACTACGGCCCCTATGTGCAGTTAGGAGAGGTTACTGAAGAGAACAAAAAACCGAAAAGGTCTTCTTTGCCCAAAGGGATGAAAACCGAAGACCTCACTTTAGACACTGCTGTGGGCTTACTCTCTCTGCCTCGTCTTTTGGGAGTACATCCAGCCACAGAAGCAAAAATCAAGGCGAGTTTAGGTCGATTTGGCCCTTATGTAGTTCATGATCAGGGTAAGGAAGGCAAGGATTATCGTTCTCTAAGAAAAGAAGATGATATTTTGACTATTACCTTAGAAAGGGCTTTAGAATTATTAGCCCAACCCAAAAAAGGTAGGGGAGGAAGTCGAGGTTCAAGTAAGAAACCTTTACGGGAATTGGGTTCACACCCAGAAGATAATGAACCAGTTAACGTTTATGATGGCCCTTACGGCCCTTATGTTAAACATGGCAAGGTTAATGCTAGTATCCCGGAAGGAGAGAAGACTGAAAGCATTACTTTAGAAACGGCGATTAATTTACTTTCCCAAAAGGCAAGTACGAAGAAAACTAAAACTCGTAAGAGTAAGAAGACAACAACGAAAAAGAAAGCTAAATAGTATAGGGACTTTACAAAATAACCTTTTTCCCATTGATGTCCAGTTCAACTTAGGATTGGTCACCACCTCTAGAGCTATCAATAAATATTGGGAAAATAAAGTTGTATAGCGTTATAAAACAATACAAACAACGAGTCCGTTTAAACATACTTAGCTAGGTGAACTACCTACACTGACCTGACGGTACAGTGTAGGCTTCCTGCCCAACAGAAAGCGTAGTAGTGGATTTCTTGCGTCCTCCCTTACTCCGACTTACATCTGGGCGACAGGCTTTATCCCCCGTTCCAGAGGTTAAAATTCGTAGTCCCTCATCTCTGAGGTTAATAGATGCATTCACATCCCTACGAGATAGCTTGTGTAGAAAATCTTCACGACAGTTAGTTATTTTTCTATGAACTCTAGCAACTTTCCTTTCAACACTTACCGCGAAGCGGAAGTGTGAGGCTTCTTGCTGTTCAAGCTAAATTATCGCTAAATGTCCCGATGTTGCTAATTGAAGCTGAAAAACTTTATACCGACCCAAAAGATAGAAATTCATTTTTCTCTAGTTAGAAACAAAGAAGCTGGGTCAAAATTGAAGTTGAAAGGTACTATTTGCTTCTCATGATTTCTTTGTCTGGCTATGAGATTATTAAGCTTATTTCTGAGAGTTCAAGCTCTTTAGTTTATCGTGCCATTCAAATTAAGGATAGTCAACCTGTTGTCCTCAAAGTTCTCAACCAAGATTATCCTACACCAGAGCAATTAGATAGATTTAAGCAAGAGTATGCAATTAATTGTCAGTTAAATTTTGCTGGTGCAGTCAAAGTTTATGGTTTAGAAATCTACCAAAGAACTTTAGTCATTGTTTTTGAGGATTTTGGAGGAGAGTCTTTAAAACAATTCATTGCTAATAAACCTTTAATGGGGGCAGAATTTCTCAAAGTTGCTATTCAAATAGCGGAAAATTTAGGGAAAATTCATTGCCGCAATATTATTCATCAAGATATTAATCCTGCCAATATTGTGATTCACCCTGTTACTAAACAAGTGAAAATTACTGATTTTGGCATTGCTAGTATTAATAAAAACTCCCATCTTCCCCCCCAGGAAATCTTAGGTACTTGGGCTTATATGTCCCCAGAACAAACGGGAAGAATGAATTGTTCCCTCGATTACCGTACAGATTTTTACTCTTTGGGGGCAACTTTTTATGAATTACTAACTCAACAGCCACCTTTTTCTAATACAGATCCTTTGGAGTTGGTGCATTGTCATATTGCGAAAATGCCTATGGCATTAGGGAGTAGGGAGCAGGGAGCAGGGAGCAGTAAGATCCCTAGGGAGATCGCCGATATTGTGATCAAGTTGATGGCCAAGAATGCTGAAGATCGCTATCAAAGTGCTTGGGGATTGCAGGCAGATTTGGAAGAGTGTTTGCAACAACTACAAACCACAGGGATGATTACTCCATTCCCCCTGGCAAGCCAAGATGTTAGTGATAAATTTAGAATCCCCTCGAAACTCTACGGTAGGCAAACCGAAGTTACTCAGTTGTTAGCAGCCTTTAAGCGCGTAGCCACCCGGCAAACCCCTGCCTCCCCAAAAGGAGGAACAGAACTATTCTTAGTTGCTGGCTACTCTGGCATTGGTAAATCAGCATTGGTCAAAGAAATTCATCGCTCCCTTGCTGCCCAAGGTGCTTACTTTGTCTCTGGTAAATTTGAACAATATCAACGTAACATCCCTTATTTAGGAATAATTCGCGCTTTTCAGGAATTAGTGCAGCAACTGTTAAGGGAAAACGAGACGAAGCTACAAAGTTGGCGAGAACAAATTCAAACAGCTTTAGGTAATCTGGGCAAGGTGATTATCGAAGTAATTCCGGAAATAGAACTGATTATTGGACAGCAACCAGAAATTCCTCAGCTTCGGGGCATGGAAGCAGAAAGCCGCTTTAACTTGGTCTTGCAAAATTTTGTCCGGGTTTTTGCTCAACCGAAACACCCCCTAGTTATTTTTCTTGATGATTTACAATGGGCTGATAGTGCTTCTCTGCAATTACTACAAATGTTAGCTACCACTGAGGTACGTCGCCAAAGTCTTGCTTATCCTGTTAGTCTGTTGTTGATTGGTGCTTATCGAGAAGAAGAGGTTAGGGCAACTCATCCTTTGCGGTTAAATGCTGCGGAGATTGTGAAAGCGGGGGCAACAGTTAACCAAATTGAACTTAAAGCCTTAAATTTATTAGAGGTTAATGAGTTAATTGCTGACACTCTCTATTGTGATGCAGATAAGACTAAACCCTTAGCCCAATTGGTTTTAGATAAAACGGGGGGTAATCCTTTTTTTGTCAGGGAGTTCTTGCAAGCCCTTCATAAACAAGGTTTGATCTTTTTCCTTTACACTCAATCTCAACAACAACAAGAACCCCACTGGTGTTGGGATTTAGAACAGATTAAAGCTCAAGGATTTACTAATAATGTTGTTGAGCTTCTGGCTGAAAGAATTCAGCAGCTACCAGAACAAACCCAAGCTGGTTTACAATTGGCAGCTTGTATTGGCAATCAGTTTACTCTCAATATTTTAGCAACTATTTGGCAAAAATCCCCCTCGGAAACTGTTACTTTATTAGGGGCTGCGGTAGAAGAGAATTTAATTGTTGTCCTGGAAAGGGAAGAAACAGTAATCCAGTATGAATTTGTTCATGATCGCATTCAACAAGCAGCCTATTCTCTCATCCCCAAACAACAGAAGCAACGCTTACATTTACAAATCGGCAGGTTATTACGCAGCAACTATTCAGAACAAGAGTTGCTTTTTACGATTGTCAATCAACTCAACTTAGGCAGGGAATTAATTACAACAGCAAGAGAAAAAGAAGAATTAGCACAGTTGAATTTATTGGTTGCTAAGAAAGCCCAGGCTTCGGCTGCATATGATTCAGCTTATCAATATCTTGAGGTTGGTTGCAAGCTCTTATCTCAAGATTGTTGGCAGGAACAATACAGCCTTGCCTTAGAAATCTATACTTCAGCGGCAGAGGTTGCTTATCTCAGTAGCAATTTACCAGCAATGGAGAGATACATCGCTACAGTCCTCCAGAAAGGGAAAACTTTGCTAGATAAGGTTCCAGTCTATGAACTAAAAATTGAGGCTGATATCGCCCAAAATCACCTTCTAGAAGCAGTAAATACTTCCCTTACTGTCCTTGAATCTTTAGGAATCAAACTACCGCAAAAACCTAGCAAATTAAATGTGTTGTCGGGTTTAATTAATAGCAAGTTGATTTTGCTGGGTAAGAAGATTTCTGAGTTGGTTGACTTGCCCACAATGCAAGATGGTAAAATGCTTGCAGCTTTTCGTCTTCTCACTACTTTAGGTTCTGCTGCTTATTTAACTACGCCAGAACTAACTGCTTTGGTTAGTTGTAAGTCAGTTGCACTCTCTGTTAAATACGGTAACACAGCTTTGTCTCCTTTCACCTATGCCGGTTATGGAGTTATTCTTTGTGGTGTATTAGGGGATATTCAAGCCGGTTATGAATTTGGGCAACTGGCTTTAGATTTGCTGACTAAATTAGATGGTAAAGAATTTCAAGCTAAAACTTTATTTTTAGTTAATGATTTAATTAAACCTTGGCAAGATCATCTCCAAGAAACGCTCTCTCCTCTACTATTAGCCTATGGTAAGGCTTTAGAAACTGGAGAGTTAGAATTTAAAGCGAGGGCAGCTAACTCTTATTCCTATCATGCTTACTTCTGCGGTAAAAAATTAGGGGAATTAGAACCAGAAATTGCTGAATATCGTCATGAAGCTAAGGAATTGCGGCAAATAACCACTCACAATTTCTTGAGTATTTGGCAACAAACAATTTTAAATCTGCAAGGTAAAGCTACCAAGGTGTGTAGTTTGCAAGGGGAAGCTTACAACGAAGAAGCGATGCTACCGTTGCATCAACAAGCTAATGATCGCACTGCTTTGTTCTTAGTTTATTTTAACAAGCTGGTTCTTTGTTATCTCTTTGAGGAATATGCCCAAGCTTTAAGCTACAGTGCTTTAACAGCTAAGCATTTAGAGGGAGGATTAGCAACCATAACTGTGGTTATTTTCCACTTTTACGACTCCTTAGCTAAACTGGCGATTCCACCTAATCAGAAGCTTTTGGCACAGGTACAAGCTAACCAGAAAAAGCTTAAGAAATGGGCTAAATTCGCCCCTGCCAACCATTTGCATAAATATTATCTCGTGGAAGCAGAAAGGCAAAGAGTTTCAGGAAAAAACTACTCAGCAATGGAATATTATGACAAAGCGATTAAATTGGCACAGGAAAACGGCTATCTGCAAGAAGAAGCCCTAGCAAACGAACTGGCGGCCAAGTTTTACTTAGGTTGCGATCGCCTCACCAGTGCTGCTGCTTATTTACTCAATGCCCGTTACTGCTATCAACAATGGGGGGCAACAGCCAAAGTAGCAGCTTTAGATCAAGCATACCCTCAACTGCTTAGGGCAACGCAAATTAGCAGCCAAGACTCTAATAGCGCCACGGTTACCACTAGCGATCGCACTTTAGGAACATCCTTAGATGTAGGGACAGTTATTAAAGCCTCTCAAGCTATTTCCCAAGAAATTGTCCTTGATCAACTCTTAGCTAACTTAATGGCTATTCTTTTGGAAAATGCCGGGGCGCAGAAAGGTTTCCTCCTTTTAGCAACTAAAGGCAAATTGAGCATTGAAGCAGAAGGAACAGTAGAAAAAGAAGTTAAAGTTTTGTGTTCGCAGCCTCTAGAAAAATTGGATTTACAAGGGAATGCACCCTTGCCCCTTTCCATCATTAATTATGTAACCCGTACTCAAGAAAGCTTGGTAGTCAAAGATTTAGCAGCAGCAATTGCTTATCTCAATGATCCTTACTTCCAAACCAACCAACCCCAATCGATCCTCTGCGCCCCTCTGCTCAATCAAGGTCAACTCAGTGGCATCATTTACCTAGAAAACAATCTTACCACAGGAGCCTTCACCGAAGACCGCTTAGAAATTCTCAACCTCCTTTCTTCCCAAGCTGCCATCTCCATAGAGAATGCCCGTTCCCACACAGAAATGGCTCGTCTTAATCAAGCCTTTTCTCGTTTTGTCCCCCGGCAATTCCTTCAGTTTCTGCAAAAAGAAACCATTGCCGATGTACAGTTAGGGGATCATGTCAAAAAGCAAATGTCGGTGTTGTTTTCTGATATTCGTTCCTTCACAACCCTTTCTGAATGTATGACACCGGAGGACAACTTCAAATTTATCAATGCTTTCCTTTCTCGCATGGAACCGGCGATTATTGAAAACCAAGGCTTCATTGATAAATACATTGGCGATGCTATTATGGCACTTTTTGGTGGTAGTGCCGATGATGCTGTCAAAGCGGGGATTGTCATGTTACAAAGTTTAGCTATCTATAACCAGAAACGGCAAAAGTCAGGACGACAAAGCATTAAAATCGGCATCGGCATCAACACAGGTTCTTTAATGTTAGGGACTGTAGGAGGTAGAAACCGTATGGATAGTACTGTCATTAGCGATGCCGTTAACTTAGCTTCTCGCATCGAAAGCTTAACTAAAGATTACGGCGTATCCTTGTTAATTTCCCAGGAAACCTACTTACAATTACAAAAAGTAAACCAAGACACCATTCGCTTAGTAGGCAGAGTGAAAGTTAAAGGTAAATCTCAATTAGTCACGGTTTATGAAGTCTTTGAAGCTGACGAACCAGCCCTAAAAGAAAGTAAGTTAATTACTAAAGGTGATTTTGAACAAGCCTGGTTACTTTACCAACAAAAATCATTTTCTGAAGCAACACAACTTTTCGCCCATTGTTTGCAACAAAATCCCCAAGACAAGTTAACTCAAATGTATTTAGAACATTGTCATCAGAAGTAAGATCAACCGAATAAAATTCTCAAACCCTACTCCCTACTCCCTACTCCCTGCTCCCCACCCTAACAGATAAATCATGCCACTCAACAGGTTCGGTAAAATAATCAATGATTAAACCATGCTGTCAAAGCGATCGCTAAAGCATCTGCTGCATCATCAGGCTTAGGTAGATAGTCCAATTCCAATTCTCTGGCTACTGCTTCTTGAACTTCTTTTTTTTTTGCATTGCCATACCCCGTTAATGCCTGTTTAATTTGGGCTGGGGTAAACTCTACATAGGGAAGATTGTGCTGTGCCACAACTAACATCACAACCCCCCTAGCTTGGGCAACATTAATAGTGCTACTCATGCGGTAGAAGAATAACTTTTCTATAGCTACCAAATCCGGATGTAGGTCTTGTAGCAATGTATTGAGATCATTGTAGATAATAGAGAGCCTATCTCCCATGGGAGTTTTGGCTTTAGTTTCAATAATGCCAAAATCAAGTAACTTAATAGTTTCAGGAATATAATTACCAATTGTTGCTGGAGTTTCTACTATTGGACAGCTAATCGTACCAAAGCCAACAGTCGCTATACCAGGATCAATGCCTAAAATTTGCTTTTCCATTAAATACGTGTTTGATAGTTGTTTTGTTTTCGGTTAAATATTTTTCTTGATTGCAAGTTAAGTTATCTTGGTTACACCCTAAATTATGGGAAAACTGTATGTTCAATAACAATTGTGTGCTAATTTCTCGCATTTATGGCAACCTTAATTCTATTAACTTCCCTATCTTCATGTTTTAAGCTTCAACTCTTTCTTGGCTTTTGCTTCTAAAAGTCAAGCAATCCCTTTTACTTATTGTTCAGTCAATTACTATGTTAGTCAGCCCACTCAAACAAGCTTTACGTACCATCAAGCCTCAAATACGCAACCTGGCAGATGTACAGCGTCGAACTTCTCCTCGTGTGAATCGCTGGTTTAAGTGGCTAGCACCAGGATTATTAGTAAAACGTTGGTTATTAGTTAGTGCCACAGGGGTTTTACTGACGAGTTTGGGGTTAGCTATTTGGATTAAGCTCACCCCCATTTATTATTTAATTGATTTAACTTCTAGAGGTCTAGAAGCTCTGGCTCAAGTAATGCCTAGCTATATTTCAGGACCTTTAGCTATCCTATCAGGTTTATTCTTGATCTTTTGGGGACAAACCCGAACTATGGGTTCTATCACCAAAGTCCTCAAACCAGAAAGTAATGAAGAGTTAATTGATGTTTTGATGGCTCATCGCCGTTTGAAGCGGGGGGCTAAAATTGTTACGGTTGGGGGCGGTACGGGGCTTTCTACTTTGTTAAGGGGTTTGAAGGAATACAGTGCTAATATCACAGCTATTGTGACTGTAGCTGATGATGGCGGCTCTTCTGGAAGGCTACGCCGGGAGATCGGAGTCTTGCCCCCAGGAGATATTCGTAACTGTGTCGCTGCCCTGGCTGATGAAGAAAAACTCTTAACAGAACTTTTTCAATATCGTTTCCAAGCCGGAGATGGTTTAACAGGTCATAGTTTTGGTAACTTATTCCTAACGGCCATGAGTGAGATTGCTGGGGATTTGGAACAGGCGATCGCCGCTAGTTCTAAAGTTTTGGCCGTTAAGGGTCGGGTTTTACCTGCTACTTTAAGTGATGTGAGGTTGTGGGCGCAATTAGATGATGGCAGAGTAATCGAAGGGGAATCAAATATTACTGAAGCTGGGGGACATATTTGTAAGATTGGCTGCCTGCGGCAGCTCCTCCTGCCCTTCCTGCGGCAATTAAAGCTATTGAGGAAGCAGAATGTATTATCATGGGTCCTGGTAGTCTTTATACCAGCGTTATCCCTAACCTCTTAGTGCCAGAAATTCGTAGCGCGATCGCCAAAAGTAAAGCCCCTCGCATCTACGTTTGCAACATCATGACCCAACCAGGAGAAACGGAAGGTTATAGCGTTGCTGACCATATTCGGGCTATTGATGAAATTTGTGGTCAACGTTTGTTTGATGCGGTTGTGGTACACCGTAAGTCCCCTTCAGCCCATACTTTAATCAGGTATGCACAACAAAACTCCCATCCTGTATTTCTTGATCGTCAAGAGGTCAGTCAATTAGGTCGTCGCATCGTTTCTGGAAATATTATGGATGAAGATGAAGAAACAGGCTATGTACGCCACGATTCCCACAGATTAGCTAAGGTTTTATTACGTTGGTATGGGGCTACTCATGGGTTTAAGTTTTAGAAGTATTTGATAATTCCCCAATCTTGATCAGGTTAAAAACCATTAGCCATGCCCCTTAAATTCCTACTGCTAATTTGTACCACTTGCTATCAAATAGTTAGCTGCTTGCTTGAAGATAGCAAACCATTCCCTGGAAAACGTATTGATGTGGGAGGATATTGTTTGCATTTGGTTGTTGCTGGAGAAGCCAAAGCAAGCAAACCTACCATCATTTTAGATCATAGTTTAGGAGGGGTCGAAGGCTATCTCTTGCAAGAAAAGTTGGCGCAGTTAGGACAAGTTTGTATTTATGATCGCTCTGGCTATGGCTGGAGTGATTCTAGCTCAGAACCGAGAACTAGCGATCGCATTGTTACAGAATTAGATACACTACTAACGAAGGCTGAAATTTCACCGCCCTATATTTTGATAGGAAACTCTTTTGGTAGCTACAATGTCAGGCTTTACGCTCAGAGATTTCCTCACAAGGTGGTAGGAATGGTACTTACCGATGGACTCCATGAAACAGCAATGTTGAAGATGCCTTTTGCTTTACGAGGGTTGCAGTACTTTTTTATCTCCGGTTTTCTGATGTCTATTTTGGGTTCCTGTTTAGGTATTGTTCGGTTTTTAAAAACTGTTCGGGTCTTTGAGTTCCTAAAACCGGAGTTACGGCAGTTTACCGCAGCAGAGTTAGAGGCGGCGAAGCGTTCTTTTTGTCGCCCAAAGCATTGGTTAACCATGAGTCGAGAACTTTTTAACTTGCAAACAAGTGGTCATCAGGTTAAAGTTGCTCAACAGTTCGGAGATTTACCGATAGTTAACATTAAAGCCAATTCCTTTTTTAAACCATCACTTTGGACAAAATTTATTCCTTTAGGTAGTGCCAATCAATTAAGAGAACGAATGCACACAGAATTACTGACGCTTTCCAGGGCATCTCAACAACTTCAAGCTAATAAAAGCAGTCATTTTGTTTGGATAGATGAACCTAATCTGCTTGTTGAGGGGGTAAAGATGATTATGGATAAGCTTCCTATATAATTATAAGTAATATTAACTATGCTTTACAGAAAATTAATTGTATAGTAACTCTGTAGAGTAGCCCTAAAAAATATGCCTCTGTTGATATTAGTCGCTGATGACAATCCCGGTGTTTTGTTGGCTGTTAGTGATTATCTGGAACTATCAGGCTACTCAGTTATTGCAGCTCGTGACGGACAAGAGGCCCTGGAGCGGCTAGAAACCTATCATCCCCACTTAATGGTAGCTGACATTAGAATGCCCCGTAAAAACGGTTATGAACTAGTTAAGCAAGTGCGCCAGCGCCCACAATTCCGCTTAATGCCAGTAATATTTCTCACCGAGCGTAACAGCACTGAAGAGCGTATTCTCGGCTATCAAGTTGGGTGTGATGTCTATTTACCTAAACCCTTTGAAATGGTGGAATTAGGAGCAGTTATTCGTAACTTATTAGAGCGATCGCAGATTGTCCAGTCAGAGTTACGTTTTTCGACCCAAAATTCCTCAACTAAAACCTCACAATTCCCAAAATCTTTTCCTCCCCTACCGGAATCTTTCCATCTCACTGAACGCGAACAACAAGTCCTTAATTTATTAGCAACAGGACTTTCTAACATTGAAATTGGTCAAAAGCTGTACTTAAGTCATCGTACTATCGAAAAGTACGTTAGCAGTTTGCTGAGAAAGACAAATACTAGCAATCGCGCTGAATTAGTACGTTTTGCCTTAGATCGTAATCTGGTTGAATAACCAAAAATTAGCAATTAGCTGATTAGTTTTTAACTTAACCCCTGAAAATGTTATCCTATATTAAGTTAAATGCTGGTGTAGCTCAGTGGTAGAGCAGCTGATTTGTAATCAGCCGGTCGCAAGTTCAAATCTTGTCACCAGCTTGTTCTTTAGAAATTGGAAAGATGAAAAAACGAGTGACTCTCACCTTTCCCCAAAGAACAGTACAGATGCCAGTCACCTATCGCTTGGCTAAAGATTTTAATGTAGCAGCTAACATTATTCGAGCGCAGGTAGCCCCTAACCAAGTAGGAAAATTAGTAGTAGAACTTTTGGGGGATATAGATGAATTGGATGCTTGTATTGAATGGATGCAAGGACAAAATATCGGTGTTTCCTTAGCTAGCCGAGAAATTTTAATCGACGAAGAAAGTTGTGTAGACTGTGGTTTATGTACCGGAGTTTGTCCTACCCAAGCCCTTACCCTTCATCCTCAAACCTTTGAATTGAATTTTCAGCGCTCACGTTGTATTGTTTGTGAACAATGTATTCCTACCTGTCCGGTACAAGCAATTTCGACAAACTTGTAATAGTCAAGATAAGGTATCTACTAACTAAGTCGTAAATTACACTCTAAAATCAACTTTTTGTTTTCCACAGAATAAGGCATAATTTCCAAAGCTTTCTCAAATGCTTCAATAGCATAGCGATAATTACCCAAGGCAGCTTGACACAACCCTAAACCATGCCATGCCCCAAAATGAATAGGATTGAGTTGCACAACTTGCAGACATTTCTCTCGCGACTTCTCATATTCCCCTTGCATATAGTATAGAACCCCTAAGCGATTCCAAGCCTCAGCAAAATCTGGCTGATTTTGAATAGTCGTACTCAACAACTCTTCAGCCTGAGTAACTTTTCCTGCTTCCAATAAAATTTGTGAACGCCTCAGTATCTCTAAACCAAACTCACCTTTTTGTTCAAACCATCTACGCCAAAGCTGATCGGTAGCAGAAGCCCGGATTTGCTCGTCAGGATCTTTGAGATTTTCTAGTAACTGGATAACTGATGATTTTTCCATTTTAAGCGAATGTTTTTTGGTGTACTAGTTCAATCTCTTACCAACTTAAGCTTTCCCCTGGGTAAGTGGCAAGGAAACACTGGCTCACATTAAACATTAAACATTGAACATTTATCAATATCTTTTAAATGCCGTGACTTTTGCCAATTACCCAATGACGGCGAAAAAATCTGGCTAAAGAACTTTCTTCTAAAGATAAATAAATTGGTCTACCATGGGGACAAGTACGGGGATTGTGGGTATTTTTCCAGCTATCTAAAAGTTGTTGCATTTCCTTTAAATTTAAGGGAGTACCGTTACGAATTGCACTACGACAAGCCGTAGCAACTTGGGCTTCTTGTAAACTTCCACCTTGGCTAAGTTCTAAAAGAGCAGCAGTACAATCTTCCCTTTTTTCTAACATGGCAGGAATATTGCGAATTGCCCATAAGTCTTCGCCAAATGGCTCTACATCTAAACCTAAATCTTCCAATTGGCTTAACTGTACTTGCTTTAATTGAGACAGAATAACAGGCTTTTGTAAAGGTACTAACCGCCAGTCAGTTAATAATTGTTCGTATAAAACTCGTTCGTGGGCAATATGCTGTTCAATTAACCACAAACCCGTAGAATGTTCAGCAATAATATAGGTTTTGTTAATTTGTCCTACGGCTTTTAAGGCCATAAAATTGATTTCATTCTTACTAGTTTCTTCCTGCTTGGGGAGGATTTTTTTTTCTGCATGATAATCAGCTTTTTCTTCAGAAGCTTTAAGCAACTGGCTGATTTTTTGATTATATTTCCCGCTAGGAAATTGAGCATTACTTAAAGAAAAAGCTCGCTCAATGCCTTGACTAACTTGCTGTCGCCAAAAATCAAGATTATGTAAATAAACTTCCGTTTTAGCCGGGTGACGATTCCAATCAATTTGACTAGGACAAACTTGTAAGTGAATTAAGCAAACAGGATAGCGATCGCGGGGTAAAGTACGAGCAAAAGCCCCCAAAATCGTTTGTTCCAATTCTGGCGATCGCACAAAGCGACCATTAATTGCTACTCTAACCCAGTCAGAGCGCCTGCGATGACAGCGATCTGGTAAACCAACTAGTAATTTGAGTTGGGCAGGAAAATCCGTTGCTTTCTGCTTCCCTGTCCCTAATTCTTCCGGTAACTCCACCGCCAAACTTAACTGTTGTAAATCACTTTGTTGTACTTGCCGAAGTATCTGGGGCAAAATTTGCTGAGCCGTTTCTCCCGGACTTATACTGAACCAAGGACGTTGATTTTGCCATGCTTGCCAAGTAACTTGGGGATGGCAGAGGGCAATTTGTTGCACAATCTCTTGAACACTTCTCAATTGCTGAGCCATTCCTGGTAAACCTTGGCGACGTACAGGGACAGTGCCAAACAAATTGAAGATGGTGACAATAGTGCCAGGGGCGATCGCAGCTACATTCTCCTCTGTCGGTTTTCCTTGTTGACTATATTGAATTCGCCAACCAACCCCCTCTTCTTCCATCGCCGGACGACTAAGAATTTCTAACTCAGAAAGTTGAGCTAAACTGTGTAAAGCTTCGCCACGAAATCCTAAACTCGTAATTTTCCACAGATCGTTGCTGTTGTGAATTTTGCTGGTGCTGTGGGGCAAGGCACACAATCTTAAATTGCTTAAATCCATACCTGCCCCATCATCGGCAACCTGTACCCGCCACAAATCCGGTTCCAAAGAAAGTACTATCCTCGTAGCTTGGGCATCCAGGGCATTTTCAACTAATTCCCTCACCACCGCAGCCATTGAATCAACAACCTCACCCGCCGCAATGAGATTAATAACTTCAGTTGGTAAAGGTTGAATTTGCTCTGTCATATTTTTATACTAAATCGGTGTTGGGTAGCATGACTTAATCTGTATAGGGGGGGAAGCATAGTAATTTGGTAACAAGTGAAGGGATTAACATTAGCTTTTTGGGGAGTAAGAGGTTTTTCTTCCCCCGCAATCCTCATCCTAAGATAGGATTATTTTAAGGATAAGCTGGAAAACTTAGAGGGCAATGGTTAGCAATACATTTACAAATCAATCATCTTTGGGCAGTAAACCCCGCGACGTAAAAGTAGTTCCCATTGCCAGAGAGACAACTTTATTGCGATCGCGGACTTGGGACAGGTTGAAGTTTGAGATTGAATATGCTTTGGGGAAAGGGACAACAGCTAATTCTTATTTGATTCAAGGGGATAAGATTGCTATTTTAGATCCTCCAGGGGAATCTTTTACTGAGATTTATTTGGCAGCGCTACAAAGACATCTCGATCCGAAAACTATTGATTATGTAATTCTGGGCCATGTCAACCCCAATCGGGGAGAAACTCTTAAGGCTTTATTAAAAATTGCCCCACAAATAACTTTTGTTGCTTCTAATCCTGGGGCGATCGCCTTAAGTAAAGTTTTGGAGAATCAGAAGTTAATCATCGAAGTAATTAAAAAAGGAGACACCCTCGATTTAGGGCAAGAACATCACCTCGAATTTCTCCTCACTCCTACACCCCGTTGGCCCGATTCTCTCTGTACCTACGACCCCAAAACCGCAGTCCTTTACACCGATAAATTCTTTGGTTCCCATGTTTGTGGTGATCAGGTTTTGGATGAAGGGTGGCAAGTTTATGCAGAAGATCGTCGTTACTATTTTGATAGTCTCATGGCTCCCTACGCTAAGCAAGTGGAGACAGCCTTAGAAAAGTTTGCTACCAAACCCGCTAAACTTTATGCTACAGGTCATGGGCCTTTAGTTAGGTATGGTTTCACGGAATTAACTTCTCTTTATCAAGAGTGGGTGAAAAAGCAGCGTACCCAAGAATTAAGCGTTGCCCTCCTCTATGCTTCTGCCTATGGCAACACCGCAACTTTGGCACAGGCGATCGCCAATGGTATTACTAAAGCTGGGGTGGGGGTAGAATCTCTTAATTGCGAATCAGCCGAACCCGAAGAGATTAAAGCTGCAGTGGAAAAGTCCGCTGGTTTCATTATGGGTTCCCCAACTTTGGGAGGTCATGCCCCAACCCAGGTGCAAACTGCATTAGGTATTGTCCTTTCCACAGCCGACAAAACTAAGTTAGCAGGGGTATTTGGTTCCTTTGGTTGGAGTGGAGAAGCTATTGATTTATTGGAACAGAAATTCAAAGATGGCGGTTATCGCTTTGGTTTTGACCCCATTCGGGTTAAATTTAAACCCACGGATGTTGTTTTGAAAACTTGTGAAGAAGCGGGAACAGACTTTGCCCAAGCTTTGAAGAAAGCCAGAAAACGGGCCGAAGCAGCAGCGAAGAAGACAGCGGGTAGCACCTCTCAACAGGCAGATAGGACAGAACAAGCATTAGGTCGGGTTGTGGGTTCTCTTTGTGTGGTAACTACCAAGCAAGGAGAGTTGCAAGGGGGAATGTTGGCTTCTTGGGTATCCCAAGCTACTTTTAATCCCCCCGGTTTAACCGTTGCTGTGGCAAAGGATCGGGCGATTGAATCTTTGTTGCATAGTGGCAATACTTTTGTGCTGAATATCCTTGCAGAAGGTGAACATTTAGGAATGATGAAGCATTTCCTCAAGCCTTTTAGTCCTGGGGAAGATCGTTTTGCTGATGTGGAGACGGAGGCGACAGAGAATGGTAATCCGATTCTCAAAGATGCTTTAGCTTATGTTGAATGTAGTGTAGAGAGTCGCATGGAGTGTGGCGATCATTGGTTGATTTATGGGGTAGCAAAAGAAGGTAATTTACTTGGTGATGGGATTACGGCAGTGCATCATCGTAAGTCGGGGAGTCATTATTGATTTGTATATTTTCAGGATCTTACCCCCATACCTTTAAAATTCGTTTAAGCAAAACTGCTACAACAGACACTCTATACACTTACCGACATACTCCCGATACTCCAAATATTCTTGTTTTGTAACCTCCCAAGCTAGGCTTTTGGTCGAACCAGGATGAGAAATACTATTGGAATTTCTACGATCAAACAAATTTCTTATCTTAGTACATATCTCATTTTGGATATTGTTTAAACGTAAAAATTTGAATACATCGTTGACATCGTAGTCTTTTTGTTTTGATTTTTCCTGCTTAATGCAAATAGCATGGATTTCATTAACTAGATGGTTAAGGGCAACTGAATAGGATTCACTCTTTTCACTCAAGATTCTTAGTCTAGTTTGCTCTATCACTTCAGGCATTTGTGATAGCTCTTTCATTTTCATACAACTTAATTTGTAGTATCCAGGTGTTTCACAATTAGATTTTTTGCCCATAAATACATCAACAATATTTTTCATCTGAACATTTTGTTTAAGCTTTTCAAGAAGAAGACTATTAGAAAAATTAGTCTGACATAGAAACTTTATAATTAAATCAGCATCGCCCGTAGTAATAATAGACTTCTTCAGACAAAAATTTTCAAATTCGTTTTTTGTTGTCTCATCTTTCAGTAAAATGATTAATATTTCGAGTGCCTGTATTTTAACTAGATCGAAATTGAAGTTCTCAAAAATCTGCTTTAGTTTACTTCTGTTTTCTGGTTTATCAAGTATTTGCTCCACGCTTTTGTCTAAAAATTTTTGAAGAATTTCCTTTTGTGCAGAATTCTCTTTAACAATATACTCTTCAACTCTAAATTGTTTGATTTTTTCTAGCTCATCAAATATATTATCAAGCTTATCCTGGGGCGTTTCGGTAGAGGATTTAGCTTCTTTCTCTTCCTTTTCAAAACTCTGGCTAGAACCATTGAGCGACGATTTGCGTATGTCCTTAAGCAGTTGCTCTTTTTCTTCTTTGTCTGATAGATGATATAGCTTAGTTTTTGATGAATTTAGCTTGAGACCAAGCTCACTATATAAAGACTCAGCAATTTGAGAAGAAACGAGATGAATCAGTGAACATTGATAATCTTGATCAATATTTCGATTAAATGTTATGGAGATAAATATGTCATCAGTGTATCTAATAATTTTGTGTGAATTAATATCATCTTTATAACTTACTAAAATATCATCTACAACTAAATCTCCGAAAACCAAATATAAATAACCAATAAAGCTAGAAATAATGTCGTTGTCTGATTGAGGAATCCCCGACTTGCCATTTGATATAAACTGAAACAAACTAATAATTTGTTCTCTTGTAAAGATATCGTAGTTCATATTTTTTTGAGTAGTAGGTTTAATATAACGACTCAAAAAGTGAAGTAATTTGGGGATTGGTAACTCATTAAAATAATTTTCTATATCAAGTTTTATAGTTACCTTATTTGAATTATCCGATGTAGTTTCTTCTTTGATTTTCGAGAGATATTCTTGATGAAAACTGCGATGGTAAATGTTTTTAGGGCTAAGTTGAAGTTTTTCAGATTTATAATGAAGATGGCCACCATAAAAAGAACATATATTTTTATTCTTTTTATAAATCTCAAGTAAAAACTCTTGGGAGAGCTTGAGTAAATAGAGTCCAACAGTATAATATACTACTCTCATTGGATAAGTGAAAAATTTGAAATCTCTCAATCCAAGACCTGATTTAGGTATAACGTATGAAAACACAGAAAACTCTTTCTCTAAAGCATAAAAAAGGCTGCTTGCAATTTTCGTGTTGAAGTAATCATCTGTTTCTTGATTTATGCAATCTGCATTAATACTTTCATAATAAAACATACTAAGAGTATTAAAATGTCTGTTATTCGTTTTCTGTTTTATCTGAAAATTCAGAAGCTCTAAAGCATCTCGCCAGAGACTAAAATCAACAAAATAGCCAAGTTGCGTTTTATTACTACTGCTCATTACTCCTTAATTTGGTATAAAATCATCTTTGGTCTAAGATACTTACCTTACAGCGCTATTTCCCTACTAAGAAATTGCTTGACAAAGTAAGTATAGTTTTTTGTATCCCTATCACAGCAGAACTTAAAAACAATAAGCAATTTTAGCTTCAAAAGAACAATTGTAAATAAAAGGAGAATAATAAGTTGCGATCACCCTAGAGTTTAGATAAGTTTCGAGTCCAGTGATTGGTTAGACCAGCGTTTAATTGGCAGCTTCGCTAGTTTATGTTTATTAGCCATCTGTCTCTTTTGCAAATCCTTGAACATAGCCTTCAAATCATATTGAAAAGAGCGAGCATATTCTTCCCTATATTGATAAATTTCTTCTAGAATCTCATTTTTATACATAGTTTAAGTCTCCCAGTTATATCCTATAAGCTCGTAAGGTGTACAAATAATTGGTAACATAAACCCAAGTCCAGAGCTAATCTGAGATAGCTTGCGCTGAATTTGAGCGTTTGCCATATGCTTACAATTCCATGTTAGTAGATAGTCCAAGCCATAAACTGTTGCTAATGCCATGTGTAGACTATCATTAGATGCTTTTGGAGGAAGATTACTTTGGCTTAAAAATGCCTGTGCAAGTTCTAAAGCCTCCTCTGTAATCTCCAGGAAATTTAAAGGCTGCAACAGACTTAACCTTTGAGATAAAATTGTAGGATCTCCCTTAGCTGCTTCATCTTCAACAAGTTGCGATGCGTAAAGCGTGAATGAATTACTATATTCCTCCCACCAATCTTGCGTAACCTTTCCTTAAAGCTAGATAGTCTAGAAATACGTAAATATTATAAATCATTTGTACTACTATAGGTTGGCGATCGCACCAAGAAAATCATGCCCTCAACTCACGCTTAGCCCGAATTGCTTGAAGTTTTTTCCAAGCCGATTCCTAGTAATTTGCAAGAGCTTTATCCAGCAGTGGGGAATGACAAAACCCTGAATATATGGCGAGAAGAATGGGAAGAGTTTAAAAAACAAGGTATTGAACTTCTGCGATCGCGACAAAAAAAAGCTCTTCAAGTAGGGGTAAGGGCAGATTATCATCAAGTTACAGGTAGTCCGGGTAAAACTATTTGTGACTTGGCTGGGGGAGAAGAAGCTGATTTAATTGTGGTAGGACATCGAGGACGTAGTGGTTTGACAGAGATAATTTTAGGTAGCGTCAGCAGTTATGTTTTGCACCATGCGTCTTGTTCAGTACTGATGGTGCAGTGAGTTGTTTAAGTAATAAGTATAGCGATTCTTAGGCTAGTGAGGTACAGCCTGGTTTTTGCTAGTGGCTAGTGGCTAGTGGAAATGTACCTCATCAGTCCGAGAAAGGCTATAAATTAAATGCTTGCTACTTATCATTGCAAAACCCTTGCTTTCTTCGGCAAAGAAATAATAAACTCTGTATAAGCACCAGACTCTGTTTCAACAATCAGATTTCCCCCATGTTGCCCAACAATTATTTCATGGGTTAAAGATAATCCTAATCCTGTTCCTTCTCCGGTTGGTTTAGTTGTGAAGAAAGGTTCAAAAACCTTCTCTACGATCTCATCGGGAATGCCTGCACCATTATCACGGATGCTGATTTCTACTGCTTTGGAGTGATTTTTAGTTTTGATCCATAACTTGGGTGCAAAGGGTTCTCCTTGTTGAAGATAATGGCTCCAGGCTGCATAACAGGCATTATCAATCAGGTTGATGAAAGCCCGACTTAAAGAAGCAGAAAATAGTTCTAATTCTCCAATGGATTCGTCATATACAGTGACAAAGGTGACATTGAAGCTATTATCTAAACTTCTTCTGCTGTGATAAGCTAATTGCCGAGCTTCATCAACTAATCTATTGAGGTGGGTTTTTTGGCAGTACCTATCATCGCTACGGGCATGTTGCATCATGTTACGAATAGTGCTAGCTGCCCTTTGTCCGTGGGTTTGAATAGCGATCGCATTATTTTTAATATCAGTGGCGATTTCTTGGCATTCTCTTAAGCTTTCCGGAGTGAAAGAATCTGCTTCTCTTGCTAAAATTTCTAGCAATTCTCCCCCTAATTCTGCTGAACCTTCTGCATAGTTGTTAACAAAGTTGAGGGGGTTGCGTAATTCGTGGGCAACTCCTGCGGTTAAAGCTCCTAAAGAAGCAAGTTTCTCTTGGGAAATGAGTTGCTGTTGGACTGCTTGGAGTTCTAAAGTTCTTGCTTCCACCTTGTCTTCTAGGGTTTGGACATAAACTTCTAGTTGTTTTTGGGCTTTTTCAAGGGCTTGGGTGCGATCGCTCACTTTTTGTTCTAGAGAGCGCGTCAGTTGGCTTAGCTTCAGGTGGAGGTTGATGCGTGCGATTACTTCCCCTTGTGCAAAAGGTTTGGTTATATAATCTACTGCTCCTAATGATAATCCTTTGACCTTACTATCTACATCTGTTAAAGCAGTCATGAAAATGATGGGAATGTTTGCGGTTGCGGGGTTGGCTTGGAGGCGGCGACAGGTTTCAAAGCCACCAATTCCTGGCATCATCACATCTAATAAAATTAAGGAAACCGCAACGTAGTTAAGTTGTTCTAGGGCTGCTTCTCCAGTGGTGGCGATCGCAAATTCAAAACCAGCATCGGTTAACGTGTCTGATAAAATTTCTAAGTTATGAGGACTATCATCAACAATTAGGATAATGTTAGATGGTTGGATTGCATTCATGCTCTTATCTTCCAGGAGTTGAAGTCTCTATCGCTTGAGCCAAATAAGTTTGAATCTTTTTGACTTGGAATGTTTTTGCCAAAGCAGTTAAATCCCGAATAAATGGCTGATAACATTTATCTAATTCCGCCAACTCAGTAAGTTCGTTTTTGATACCTTGTATACGTCCTTGTAAAGATAATTCATGTAAGGTTTTGAGTAAGGCTTGGGGTGGTAAAATCAATTCTGTTGAATCTGAAGCAGCAGTTAGAGATTTCTCTGTCCCTGAGCTAGTTTCATACACCCATTGTAATTGCAAGCACCTCTCCAAAAGCTTAAGTAGCTCAACAATATCTATGGGTTTAGGTAAAAAAGCTTTAGCGCCATAATCTAAACTTTTATGCTGGTTACTTTGGAAAACATCAGCAGAGCAAACAATAATTGGGATCTCCTTTAGTCGGGGAATTTGAGCCATCTGGGCCATAAGTTCATAGCCATTCATAACAGGCATCATCAAGTCTATAATCATTAAATCAGGAACAAGAGTTTGGGCTTTGGTTAATGTTTCTTCGCCATTTTGCGCTTCTATCAGTTCAAAACCCAAAGGTTCAAGATAATTGATGATAACTGAGCGATTCTCCCAATGGTCATCTACTACTAAAATTGTTAATTTGGCCCCCACGTAGCTAACTATTTTCCCTTTGGAGGGTGATGTTGAGCTTGTTGCCCACTCCTTTGCTTCAGGCAATTCCACATCAAACCAAAAGTTACTACCCTGCCCAGGTATGCTTTCAAGTTCTAGCTTACTTGCCATCATAGAGACAATTTGAGTACTAATAGCTAATCCTAAACCAGTTCCTTGAGATTGTTTTTTACTATCGCCAACCTGTTCAAAAGGTTGGAAGATTTTCTCCATCTGTTCCGATGTCATACCTACCCCTGTGTCTTCCACTTGGAAACGCAATCGGATCTTGCCTTGATCTTTCCCTAACATCATCACCTTGAAAGTTACGACACCTCGGTCAGTAAACTTAATCCCATTACCAAGCAGGTTAATAAGAACTTGCCGCAAGCGTTTTTCATCAACTAATATCCCTGTAGGTATTTCATTGTCTAGTTGGTAGTTAAACAAAATTTCTTTTTGTTCTGCACGGATGCAACAAATCTCGGCAATGCCTTCAATGAAGCCGGAGAAGTGAATTTCTGTAGGGTGCAATTCCATTTTGCGGGCTTCAATTTTCGCAATGTCAAGTACATCATTAATGAGGTTAAGCAGATGTTCACCGCATTGGTAAATAATTTCAATACCTTTTTGGCTATGTTGGGATAAAGAATCTTCTCGCCGTAGAATTTGGGCATAACCGAGAATGCCATTCAGGGGAGTACGTAACTCATGACTCATATTCGCCAGGAATTCACTTTTTGCTTTGTTGGCAAAATCAGCTTTTTCCTTCGCTTCCGCTAATTCCACATTCAAATGCAGCAAGTCTTCCTCAGCTTTTTTACGCTCAGTAATATCTTG
This sequence comes from uncultured cyanobacterium, assembly GCA_963793425.1. Lineage (GTDB taxonomy): Bacteria > Cyanobacteriota > Cyanobacteriia > Cyanobacteriales > CAWCAG01 > CAWCAG01. Next base: position 955,365 of record CAWCAG010000009.1, read on the forward strand.
AAAAGTTCCCAAAATACCGATTACAGTACCTTGAGAATCGTGCAATGGTATTTTGTTAGTTTCCTGCCAAGTTTGTTGACCACTGGCTTGATATTGGGTTTCAATAATTCCTAGTTCAGGAGTATCAGAGTTCATTACCAGGCGATCGCACTCACGAAACCAGTCGGACTCTGTTTCTTTCCAAGGTAAATCGTAGTCAGATTTACCAAAAATCTCTTCAGGAGAATCAACTCCAGCTATCTCAGCAAATCTCTGATTACAGCCAAGATAAACAAAATTACAATCTTTCCAAAAAACACACTGAGGAACTGAATCAATAAGCAGTTGTAAAAATCTCTGGGATTCTTTTAGTTCAACATTCAAACGCTGTAAGTTCTCCTCAGATTTTTTACGCTCAGTAACATCTTGAAAGGTTCCCAAAATACCGATTACAGTACCTTGAGAATCGTGCAATGGTATTTTGTTAGTTTCTAGCCAACTTTGTTTACCATTAGCTTGATATTGAGTTTCTATAATTCCTAGTTCAGGAGTATCAGACTCCATTACCCGGCGATCCCACTCACGATACCGATCAGCATCTGCTTTTTCCACAGCTAAATCATAGTCAGATTTACTAAAAATTTCTTCAGGAGAATCAACTCCAGCTATCTCAGCAAATCTCTGATTACAGCCAAGATAGACAGAAGCACGATCTTTCCAAAAAACACACTCCGGAATTGAATTAATAAGTAGCTGTAAAAACTTCCGAGAGTCTTTTAATTCAGTGTTTAAACTCTGTAAGGCCTCCTCAGATTTTTTACGCTCAGTAACATCTTGAAAGGTTCCTAAGATACCAATCACTTTGCCTTGAGCATCATGTAAAGGTACTTTGTTGGTTTCTAGCCAAGTTTGTTTACCATTAGCTTGATATTGTGGTTCAACAATTCCTAGTTCAGGAGTATCAGACTCCATCACCCGGCGATCCCACTCACGAAACCAATCAGACTCTGCTTTTTTCCAAGGTAAATCATAATCAGATTTACCAATAATTTCTTCAGGAGAATTGAGTCCAGCTACTTTAGCAATTTTGTGGTTGCAGCCTAGAAAAATAGAATTGCAATCTTTCCAAAAAACAAACTGAGGAACTGAATCAATAATTAGCTGTAAAAACTTCCGTGAGTCTTCCAGTTCTTGAGTTCGTTCTACAACTCTATTTTCCAAGGTTTGGGAATAGTCTGCCAATTTTTTAAATGATTCTTGAAGCTGTTTGGCCATAATGTTAAAAGATTTAGCCAGTTCTCCAAATTCATCTTGGCGTTCTGTGGGTAAGCGTTGTTCCCAATTACCCAGCGCTAGTTGTTTAGCAGCATTGTTAAGCTGTAATGTGGGCTGAATAACTAGCGATCGCGCCAGCCACCAAACCACAAAAACGGTTCCCCCTAAGACAACCACAAAAATTAAAATAGCGATCATTCCTGCTTGAATTTCTCGCTGAATAACTGAGGTGGCATCAAGTTCAATAACTAAAATACCATCAGTTCTACCAAAATTATCTTGAATTGGTGCATAGCCGTGCAGGACTAATTCTCCTGCTTCATTACGCCGGAATTTCTCTTCTACAAAGGACTGAGTAAATGAACTATCTTTTAAACGTTTAGGAACATAACTTGCTACATCACCAACTTGTACTTGAGCAGTTTCTGGGGCAGAGTTGTAATTCAGCACATAGGTAAAACGATTTTTAGAGTCGGAGCGAAGTGTATAAATTCGTTTAATATCTTGACTGGTAGCTTGAATCTTTTTCAGTGCAGTTTGATTGATGGTGTAATAGGGTGTTTGTTGATCTTTTGGGGATACAACTAGACTATGGTAATCAGTGTCTATTTGTGGCACTGCAAGGTTGACGGTTTGTAAGAGGCGATCACGAATACTTTGGCGCTGACTTGAGCGCAATTGCCAGTACATTACCGATGATAATGCCCCTGCTGTTAAGGCAATGACTAGAGAATAAGAAGCAACAACCTTTGTACCGAGTTTCCAATGCTGCATAGATTTATTTCTGGGGTGTTAATCCTAAACTGTGACGATAAGCCGCAAGTTGACCCGGACGGCCAATTTCTGTGGTTAACTGCTCCCAACCCTTCTCAATATTATGCCCAAATCAGGTTAACGATGACCATATCGACAAACAAACATAAAGAATTGCCAATAGTCAAGGGAAAATGACAGTTAAAGCATAATAATGAGAGTTGCCCTAGGCTAAACAAATTACCGCTAACCAAGAAAAATTATGAGTAATACCCAGACGCGCAAAGCCGATCACTTGCGGATTTGTCTGGAAGAGGATGTACAGTTTCGCCGCCTCACCAATGGGTTAGAAAGCTATCGATTTATGCACGCTTGCTTACCGGAGTTAGATCGCAAAGATATTAAGCTCCAAACTAGTTTTTTGGGGAAAAATTTAGGTGCGCCTATACTAATTTCTTCCATGACAGGAGGAACAGAGCAAGCTAAAACCATTAACCATCGTTTAGCGGAAGTTGCTCAAGAATATAAATTAGCTATGGGGGTAGGTTCCCAACGTATTGCTGTGGAAAAGCCCGAAGTTAGACATACCTTTGCTGTACGTTCTGTTGCCCCGGATATTCTCCTTCTCGCCAACCTGGGAGCGGTGCAACTTAACTATACTTACGGTATTAAGCAATGTTTACAGGTGGTGGAACTTCTGGAAGCTGATGCTTTGATTTTACATCTTAATCCTCTTCAAGAGTGTATTCAAAGCAACGGTGATACAAATTTTTACGGGCTTCTTGACAAAATAGAGGTTTTGTGCAGGAGAATGCCAGTGCCAGTAATTGCCAAAGAGGTAGGAAATGGTATCTCTGCACCGATGGCACAACAGCTAATTAATATTGGAGTGAGTGCCATTGATGTGGCTGGGGCAGGGGGAACTTCTTGGGCTAAAGTAGAAAGTGAGCGGGCAGAAAATGCTTTGCAAAGGCGCTTAGGACAAACCTTTGCTGATTGGGGTTTACCCACTGCTGAATGTTTGGTAGATATTCGTAGTCTTTTCCATCATGTTCCTCTCATTGCTTCCGGAGGATTGCGTAACGGCTTAGAAGTAGCGAAGGCGATCGCCCTAGGTGCGGATCTAGCGGGTTTGGCTTGGCCTTTTTTGCAAGCAGCAACTGATTCTCCAGAAGCTTTACAAGAATTGGTAAATCTCCTCATGGCAGAAATTACCACCGTTCTTTTTTGTACTGGCAACGCTAATGTAGCTGATTTACAAAACTCAAATTCTCTACAAAAGTTAGGATAGGGTTAATTGCTAATTGCTAGTTGCTAGTTGCTAGTTGCTAATAGGTAATGGGTAATAGATTGTTTTTTTCTCCCTAGCTCCCTAGCTCCCTAGCTCCCTAGCTCCCCATCTCCATAGCCCCCTACCTCCCCAACTTCCCTATGAAACAGTTTCTTAAACAAACCTTTGCTAGTACAATCGGTACTTTTATTGCCCTATTTTTATTCATGGCTTTAGGTGCAACTGGGTTAATCGCCATTTTAATCGCTGCTACCGTTGAAGAAGAAGGGCCGAAAGTTAAAGATGAGTCGGTTTTGGTGATGAGTCTTTCTTTGCCGATTCGAGATACTAATCCTCCTGCTAGTTTAGGAGAAGCCCTGGCTGGGGAAGAAAATAGTATGATTACCCTACGTCAGGTTCTTGATTCGTTGGAACAAGCCAAGGATGATGAGAGAATTGTCGGTTTGTTTTTGGATGGTAGCAACGAAGGTGACATCGCCACTGGCTACGCTACCCTTAAAGAGGTTAGGACTGCCCTGGAAGAATTCAAAGCCGCAGGAAAACCGATTATTGCTTATAACCTGGCTTGGGGAGAAAGAGACTATTACTTAGCCTCTATTGCTGATCAGGTGATAGTTAACCCCATGGGAGGGATGGAAATTAATGGTTTAAGTTCTCAACAACTTTTTCTGGCTGGGGCTTTAGAGAAGTATGGAGTTGGGGTACAAGTAATTCGGGTGGGTAAATATAAATCAGCGGTAGAACCTTTTATTAACACTAGTTTCAGCCAAGAAAATCGTCAACAAACTCAAGATTTATTATGGGATCTTTGGGGAGAATTTCTGACTACAGTGGGTAAAAGCCGGGAATTACCACCCAAGCAACTTCAAACTATCGCGAGTACCAAGGGGTTGTTGTTACCAGAAGAAGCAAAATCCTCCGGCTTAGTAGATCAGTTAGCCTATTTTGATGAGGTAACTGATCAGCTTAAGGAATTAACGGGTATAGAAGAAGACGAAGATAAATCCTTCCGCCAAATCTCTTTGAGTACCTATGCCGAAGTGGTGGAAAGTAAGGGACGTTCTTCTCGTAATAAAATAGCTGTTGTTTATGCTGAAGGGGCTATTGTCAACGGAGAAGGGCAAACCCTAGAAGTTGGTAGCACTCGCTTTGTGGAGGAATTAAGGGAAATTCGTCGTGATGAAGATGTTAAAGCGGTAGTTTTGCGGGTTAATAGTCCTGGGGGAAGTGCCACCGCCTCAGAAATTATCTTGCGGGAGTTACAATTAATTCGGGAAGATAAGCCTGTGGTTGTTTCTATGGGAGATGTGGCTGCTTCAGGAGGTTATTGGATTTCTACTGCTTCTGATCGCATTTTCGCTGAAGCTAATACCATCACTGGTTCAATCGGCGTATTTGGTTTGTTGCCAAATGTCCAAGAGTTGGCTGCGGATAACGGACTAAATTGGGATGTGGTTAAAACCGGAAACTTCGCCGATACAGAAGGAGTTAATCGCCCAAAAACTCCCCAAGAGTTAGCTATTTATCAAAAATACGTTGACGACATTTATAATAAGTTTCTTGATAAGGTAGCCAAATCCCGCAACTTACCTAAAGAAAAGGTAGCAGAAATTGCTCAAGGTAGAGTCTGGTCGGGGAAAGATGCCAAGGAAATTGGTTTGGTTGATCAAATTGGTGGAGTTGATGCCGCGATCGCCTATGCCGCCCAGAAAGCTGAATTAGAAGATGATTGGGAATTAAGAGAGTATCCTGAACAGCGTACCTTAGAAGAGGAACTGTTAGAGAATTTACTCGGCGAATCAGAAACTAAGCAGCTTGATCCTTTAACAGCAGAATTTCTCCGGTTGAAGAAAGATTTAGATGTTCTCCGCAGCTTAAATGATCCCAAAAATTCCTACACCCGTTTACCCTTCGATTTTCGCATTGATTGATATCTTTGCTAGTGGCTAGTTGCTAGTTGCTAGTTGAGATTATGTACTGCCCGAACTTGAAATTAAACTTCAAAAGACGTATGCTAACTCTCTAGCAGGTGACAAGCAAAGATTGTAATAGTATGTTGTTACCTATTACTTATTACTTATTACTTATTACTTATTACTTATGACTAACCCTCAACCTCCCTCTCCGAAAAGAAGACTTAGTTTAGATGAATTAATTGCTATTATTGTTGCATTTTTAACTGTTGGTGCTTTGCTTTTTTGGGGCTTAACTAAAAGAGATGGTAGGTTTGCCTTTCTCAATAAATTTGTTAATAATGATACTCCGATAATGGCAATTAAACCAGAACTAGAAGAAGTTCCAGAGGTGATTGCTGAAGCAGAAAAAGAAGAAAGGGTAGTTCCTAAAGTTAAGGTTGAGGAAGAAGAAGCAGAAGTAGAAGTAGAAACCATACCGGAAAGTTTATCTCTTGTTCCTCCTTTGGTTGCTGAAGAAGAAGCAACAGTTAAACCAGTTACCCCAAAAGATACTGAAACAGAATTGAGATTTCCTGACGTTCCTTTAGACTATTGGGCTTATCCTTTTATTGAGAAAGTTGCGGAAGAAGATATTATTAAAGGAGCCGAAGACGGTAATTTTTATCCTGATAAACCTGTGACAAGGGAAGAGTTTGCTATCCAATTATCTAGGGCATTTGGTGATGATGCTGAAGCAATTGCTGAAGTTCAGTTTAAAGACGTGACCACCCAAAATGACTCTTTTACTCAAATAGCTAAATCAGTAAAAACAGGCTTTTTGAAAGGTTATCCTCAAGATACTTTTCGCCCGAAACAAGAAATACCACGCTACCAAGTTCTTGTGGCTTTGGCTTCTGGTTTTGCTTTACAACCTCCCTCAGCGCCAGCACAAACTTTAGACATTTTCCAAGACAAAAATCAACTCCCACAATGGGCAACAAATCAAGTTGCGGCTGCCACAGAAAATGGTTTAGTTGTTAATCATCCCGAACCCAATTTATTGAAGCCAGAACAAGTAGCAACTCGCGCCGAAGTAGCGGCGATGATTTATCAAGCCTTGGTAGAAGCTGGTAAGGCAGAGGCAATTGCTTCTCCTTATGTGATTTCTCCCCAGGAAGCTAATTAATCAATTACCAAAAATAATCCCTACAGCACAAGTTTTATCTGTACGCTTATGTACTTAGTTACAAAAGTACAAACTATCCAAAGATAGGCAAATTCAGTAGATTTGTTGTAGTTTACTCAAATAGCTTTAAGATGACTTAATGGCAAAACTAACTATCTTGGCAATAGTGTTTTTTTATGATTTATAAAACAAACTTTGTCTGACATTGGGTTATTGTTGTCGATATTTTTCCTAATGCTTAGCTTTTTTTGGCTAATAACAAATAGCATTAGGAGACGAACAAATTCATGTTTAATGGGGCTTTTGCTCTGAATAATCAACTACTAGCCAGTTTATTTGCTTCTACTTACCAGCATATATTACCCGACTTAGAAAATATTTCCCTGAGTCGGGGGCAAGTTGTACACGAATCTGGCGAAACGATTACAGAGGTTTACTTTCCCCAAGATGCCATATTTTCTCTGGTTTTAGTGCTATCTAATCAATCTACTACCGAAATTGCTTCGGTGGGCAATGAAGGCATGGTCGGATTAACTGCTATTTGGGGCGGAAATTCAACTACAACTCGCACAATTGTGCAAATTCCTGGTACTGCTTGGAAACTTCCTGCGGAGGTAATTAAAGTGGAGTTTCAAAGAGGGAAAGAACTACAAAAGTTGTTGCTACTTTATACCCAAGCACAATTTAGTCAAGTTTCCCAGATTGCTGCTTGTCGATCTCATCATGGCATTGAACAAAGATTAGCCCGATGGTTATTATTAGTTCATGACTCCCTGCAAAAAGATACTTTGCCTTTAACACAAAAATTTATTGCTCTGATGTTAGGAGTACGCCGTGCTAGCGTTACTGAAATAGCTATCTCTTTCCAGAAGCAAGGAATGATCCGATACAGTCGCGGTAACATTATTATCATCAATCGCCTTAACTTGGAAGACATGGTCTGCGAATGTTACGGTACAATTAAATCTGAGTATAAGCGTTTGCTGAAGACAAAACCGCTTTAAAAGAATTAGACTAAATTAGACCCTATGTACGATAACGTACTGAACTTTTGATTTCAGTTCGCTATTCTTATAAGTAGCGATATCTAGCTAGCTCTATGCAAACGCTCTGTTGTTTGGTTGCAGCAAGTAAGCAACATCTAAAGTACTAACGGACAATCTTGTTCTGTTTGCATTGTAGATTGTTTTTCTGGCTCCAACCGAATTAACACAGAAGCGTCACTCATAAATAATGTCCGAAAAATTTGAAAAACCAATTAACCAAATTCTGGCAGCTTTACCAGAGGTTGAATATCAGCGTCTGGTTCCCCATTTAGAGTTTGTTTTACTTCCTCTCGGTAAAGTTATCCTGGAACCCAATGAACCAGTCAAAGAAGTCTATTTTCCTCAACGAGCCATGATTTCTTTGGTTTCGATTATGATGGATGGCTCAACTACAGAGATTGGTTTGATTGGCAACGAAGGTATGATTGGGCTTTCTGCTATTTTAGGAGGTACTGGCACTACTAGTCGTTCCATTGTACAAATTGCTGGTACAGCAATGAAACTACCCGCCCACATTGTTCAGCAAGAATTTAGTCGGGGTGAAAAGCTACAAAAGCTACTGTTACTTTATACCCAAGCTTTATTAACTCAAGTTTCTCAAAGTGCTGCTTGCAATCGCCAGCATACCATTGAAGAAAGATTAGCTCGTTGGTTGCTCTCTGTTTACGACTGCGTACTCCAAGATGAGTTGCCCCTCACTCAAGAATTTATTGCTAATATGCTAGGTATACGTCGTTCTGGTGTGACGGTGGCAGCAGGAACTCTTCAACAAGCAGGAATGATCTCCTATCGTCGCGGCAAGATTAAAATTATTAATCACGAAGATTTAGAAGCCACTGCCTGCGAATGTTATCGCTTAGTGCAAAGCGAGTTTATTCGCTTATTAGGTTCAAGGCGAGGTTGAAATCAATGATGCCTAACGGCAACGGCAAGCCGAACAATGATCATTGAAGAGTGCATGATCGTACAGACAAAGAACGAATTATTGTGTGATTATTACCTGTAGGCCGAGTAGTGTCAGAATAAAAGCCATCAAAAAAAAACACCAGGAAGAATTACAAAATTTTGTATTAGGAGGCTGCTGCCCTCACTGTTCTTCTAACCAAATTAAATACCGCGAATTGGCAGTAAACGTACAATTTGCGTTTGATTGTCTTGCCTGTGGTTGGAGAAATCAATATTCGTTTAAGGAATTTAAGGAATTTTCTAGTTATTGTACCCAAAAGCTGAAAAGTGAATGGGAAACCAGAAAAGCGAAGGAAAAGCAAATTCCCTAAAAGGTTATATACCAATTGCTCAAGAATAATTCTCAACTTGGTGAATTGTTTTTTAAATCAAATTTAACTACTTTTTTTCCAAACTTCATTTAGGGTCAAAAATCATGAACAACTGTCCTTGTTGCTCTCGCTCAATGTTACTTCATATCAGTCAAAGCAATTTTTATTGGTTTTGTTCTCACTGCCGTGAAAAAATGCCCGACTTGTCAGCAGTAGCACTTGAGAACAGAAGTACAATAATTCCCTATAGATTGGCTCGAATAAAAACCTCAGTCTGTTAAGCATTGATACCAAATCGGTGTTGAGGTGGTATGACTTATCTGTTAGGGTAGGGAGCAAGATTTTGTATCACCTAATTTTTTACTCTACGTCCTGCAAAGCCTCTTCCGGTAAAGCGTAGGAACGAGCAAGACGTTCTTCATCTCCTTCAAGAATTTCTGGAAAGCGAATGTTCGGCATCACCCCCACCGCGAATATTTCCTGTACTGCCCCTTCAAAACGCAAGAAGGCGACGGTTTCCCCTGTTTGGATGTTGACAACCCAAATGCCACAATTGCGCTCTATTGTCTTTTCTGTGAGGGGAATACCACTAAATACGGCAGTTTCCCTGACTTGAGACAAACCGATGAAGGCTAAGGGGCCATAAAAGGCTAAACCGCGCGTGAAACCAGGTAAGATTGCCACAGTTGACCATTTGCCTGTTTGCAAGTCTACTGTAGCTAGAGTACCGTTGCCTGATTCTAAAACCCACAGTTTGTTATCGTACCACCGGGGAGAATGGGGCATAGAAAGACCTTGACAAATAATTTCCTTACTCTCAACATCCATTAAGATGCCGCCATTAGCTTTATTTTCTCGCCAACCTTGGGGTGCATTGGTTTGTCCTAAAGCAGTGACATATTTAGGGCGTTCATTCACCAAGCCTAAACCATTGAGGTGACAGCGATCTTCCATACCCAAACCAGTAATAAAAGGAGGTCGCCAACGGGGGACAAAGCTATAATCTGTGTTAATGGTGCAAAGGCAGGAAAAGCGGGTGTTTACGACCCAAAGTTCCTCTTTACTCCAGGCCATTTCATGGATGTCAATGTCTCCGGTGATATGGACATTGCGAGGGATATAACAAGCATCATGTTTACCCACAGGTTCTAGTTTTTGGGCAACAGCAGGCATATTATAAAGTTCCACAACTTGGTAAGCTGTACCAATGGCTAAACGGGTATTATTAACCGCCATACCCATAGGTTTGCGAAAGAGGCGAAAGTGAGTGTTGAGTTTTCCCTCATCTTCCCGCAACAGAATGACTTTGCCTGCTTGGTAAGTGGAGACAATTAAGGAGATGTTTAATTCTTTGAGGATATTGCTGAAGTTTTTGGTATGGACACTGCGGAAAGATTCTTCAGATTGCTGAGAACTTTGGTTATTATCATTCATAATATAGCAATTCTCTTTGACTTATTACTTATTACTTTTGCTGTTCCCTATTTCCTAAACATAACTAACCTCATTCATCAACCCAGCCATCAAATTAATTTCTGTATGAACGCTAGCAAACTTATCTGCTAGTTCCTCAAAAGTAATTTCTTCCTTTCCTTGGCAACCTACCAAAACTACCTCATCTCCCCATTGCACCTCTTCGGGAACATCTGTAATATCCACCGTGGTAATGTTCAAAGAAACCCTACCTACCACGGGGCAACGATAGCCTTTAATTAAGACAATGCCTTTATTGAACAGCGATCGCGGATAACCTTCACCAAAACCGACGGGTAAAGAAGCAATCAAACTCTCCCTTTGGGTTGTAAACAAGCTGCCATAACCAATAGTTTTTCCTGACGGCACTTTCCTGACTTGGGCTACCTTAGTTTTAACCGACATGACTGGTTTTAGTTCCGGGGGATTAAGAAAATCCTGGGAAGTTCGTACCCCATAACAAGCAGCCCCAATCCTCACCAAGCTATTACATTTCGGGGTTAAGCGTACCATTGCAGCACTGTTGTGGGTGTGGGTTAAAACATCATCGGGTAAACAACCATCCAAAGCTGATCGCAAGCTATAAAAATCTTCCATTTGCTGGGTAGTAAAATCAAGATTCTCACCATCAGCAGTGGCGAAGTGAGTCATAATTCCCACCACTTTTATACCGGGTAAGGAACAGATTCTTTTGATGGTTTCCACCTCCGTAGAGAAAAAACCACTGCGCCCCATGCCTGTATCTATGTTTAAATGAATAGGAACCTTTTTGCCCCGTTTAACCCCTGCATCTGAAAGATAAGTTGCTGCTTGCCAAGAACCTACTTGTTCTTCTATATTTAAGCTAGAGAGGGATTCTGCATATTCTTGGGGAAAACCCATACGCAGGCGCATAATTTTTACATCTAAGCTCAAATCTCGAATGATAGCGGCTTCAGGATTTGTACAAATCCCAAGATAGTCAGCCCCGGCTGCCACTGCTGTAGGGGCCAATGCCTGCAAACCATGGCCATAGGCATTAGCCTTCATAACCACGCAAACCTTTGCAGGAGAAACTTTTTGCTGCAAATTACGAATATTATTCGCAAAAGTGGATGCAGAAACTTTGACTTCTATATGATGTTGATTCATTGAACGTTTGGGAGCAATCTAATACTTTTACAGACTGACAAGAGAGGCGATCGCAAACTGAAGCTAAATTTATAACCAGGTTAATTATATAATCAGTTTTTGGTAGGGTGGGCAAATAATAGGGAGATTTTTTTTAAGTTAATCTGGGATCGCATTTTGCCCACCCTACTACTTCCTTTAAGATACAAGGAAACGGAGTTCGCGCAAGCAATTGCCGTTAAGCCACAGGGGGAAGGATTGATGATTTAGGTATAAGAATCAATTCTATTTTTAATTTTAGGAAGGGAATTAAGAGTTGTTTTATTCTCTTGCTGGCAGCGAAACCAACAACATTTCATTACCTCCCTGTTGAAATTCGTAAGCAACTTTTTCAATTCTAGCTTCGTATCCTTTCTCTCTTAATTGTTCAATAACTGGTTGAATATAAGGAGAAGCTTCACCAGTAAAATTTTCTAAAAGGGGAAAAATTCGTACTTCTTTAGCTACTCTACATAACTCTAAAATAGCAGTTAGATGAAAATCCCCAGAAAGTTGTTCTGAATAAGTAAAAAGAAAGTGACTACATAAAGCTAAGTCAAAACTATTATCTGGAAAAGGAAGGAATTGGCACAGAAATAAAACACCTGCCATAACATCAAATTCTCGCAGGAGTAGCCAAATAATTGGTAGTTTATTAAAGTTAAATTCTAAGTCTTTAAGTTCAGGAAGTTGTCGGCTAAGATAGCGCCCCTCCACCTTACCTTGAGAAAAATCTGTTAAAAACTTATCCATCGCTTCCATTCTTAACTTAGATAATTCCAAGGGAGATTCTATTTCTTGCCAAACAAATCTATCTAAGCTAGCTTGTAACCCAGCAACAATGAGTGCAGTAGTTTCTTGAATACGGCTTCTTATTTCTGCTTCTGTAAACTGGTAAATAGGATCACAGGAAATAACTTTATTACCCCTATAGTTCATTTCTGCATTAAAACTAGCAGGGCCACCTGCACAATCAAGAATTTTCTTGTCTAAATCAGCTTTTGTTAAACTAAACATTTTAGTATATTCAACAAAAGAACGTCCCCAAGGCACAACGTTGTTTAATTTGAAACTCACAATTGATTTTTTTCCTCACATCATCAGTATAAAATAGTAACACTTATTAGCTATTTCCCATTAGCCAATTCCTCTCAACTTATTACCTAGAAAAATGACTTATTGCCTCAATTCTGCTTGTAGCAAACCACAAAACTCTGACTCAGGGAAGTTTTGTATTAATTGTGGTTCTCGGCTACGCTTAGGCGATCGCTTCCGTGCTATTAAATTGATTAGTCAAGGAGGTTTTGGGCGAACTTTTTTAGGTGTTGATGAAGGTAATAAAATACAAGCAGAATGCGTCATCAAACAAGTTTTACTAGTTTATCAAGGAACTAAAAACAGCCAAGAAGCAGAAGCAAAGTTTCGGACAACTTGTCAGCAATTACAAAAAGTTGGTCAACATCCACAAATACCCTCCCTTTTAGGTTACTTTGAAGGTAATAACCTCATGTCATCTACTGTAGTTCAAGAACTAATTTCTGGGGCAAGCTTACAAGAAGACTTGCTTAAACAAGGGGCTTGGGGAGAAGAAAAAGTTAAAGAACTTCTTAATGAATTCCTTCCTATCTTACAATTTATTCACGACCAAGGAGTAATTCATCGTGACCTTAACCCTAATAATATTATTTACGTTTCTAATCCCCATAAAAAGAGAGCGAAAGTAGAAATCACTGCTGTTCAACAAGAAGAGAGAAAGTTATTTATTGTTGATTTTAGTGCGGCTAAAGTGACAACCAAAACTGCTTTAGCTAAGCAAGGTACAGTAATTGGTTCGGCTTCCTATACTGCCCCAGAACAATTAATGGGACAAGCTATTTATGCTAGTGATATTTATAGTTTAGGAGTAATTTGTATTTACTTGCTAACTCAAATTGATCCTTTCGATCTCTTTAGTCGTTATGAAGCTAAATGGGTATGGCAGGATTATTTACTCAATCCTGTAAGTGATAAATTAGCAGCAGTTATTAACAAAATGTTGGCGGAAAAAGCTCAGGAACGCTATCAGTCTGCCACAGAAGTTTTCCAAGACCTTAATTCTGGTCAAACTATCACTCTTTTTCCTAAACAAAAACAAACTCTTCCTAAATCTACTTTATCTACTTTAGCTCCTACCTGGCATTGTTTAGCAACCTTAGAAGGTCATTCAAGTTCAATTCATGATTTAAGTTTTAGCTTGGATGGTAAATATCTGGCTAGTTGTGGTGCGGATAGAAAGGTAAAAATGTGGGACTTAAGTAGTAAGAAATTAACCCAGGACTTTCTCGGACATAAAAGCTTAATTGAAGCAGTTACTTTTAGTCCTGAAGGGAAAATAATTATTAGCGGTAGTTGGGACAGTCAAATTAAAGTTTGGCAAGTAGAAACAGGAGAAGAAATTGCTAATTTAACAGGACATACAGGCTGGATTAAAACTTTAGCGATTAGTAATGATGGAGGAACTCTAGTTAGTGGTAGTGCGGATAAAACCATTAAACTCTGGGATTTAACCACTAATGAACTTAAACATACTTTCCCTACTCAAGAAGATACTATTCAGAGTTTACAAATTAGTTCTGATGGTCATAATTTAGTTAGTGGTAGTAGCGATGGCACAGTCAAGTTTTGGGATTTACAAACTTACCAATTAAAGCAAGAAATTAAAGCCCATAGCCAAGAAGTAACTTCTTTAGCTTTCACCCCTAGTAATAAAATCATGATTAGTTCTAGTGGTGACGGCACAATTAAGTTTTGGCAGCTAGAAAATGGTAACTCAATAAAAACAATTACTTCTAACTCAACTTCAATTAATGACCTCGCTATCAATCGAGAGGGCAATCTTTTGGTTAGTGGCAATCAAGATAATACCGTGAAAATATATCATCCTAGTAGTGGCAGTTTGTTACACGAGTTAACTGGGCATGACTCAGGAGTATTAGGTGTAACTATAAGTATTGATAGTAAAATTATTGCTAGTGCTTCCCGTGATAAAACGGTTAAACTTTGGCAATATTCTTGATAAGTTGTTGGTGTTAAACCAGCTTAGTTAATCATAATTTCTCATGAATAAAGAATTTTTTGACAGATTATACAAAGGTTACGCAGCAGAAAATTTCATAACTATGCAGCTTTATGAAAATGGCTTTGAAGCTTTTCGTTTACCGGCTGATTTTGGGCTTGATCTTGTCGTTACTAATCAATTCAAAACATTAGATAATAGAGAGATACCTGACGATTGTTTCCCCTTTGGATTACAAGTTAAATCTAGACGTTTAAGGAAAGATGAGAGCAGAAGAACAAAAAAAGGAAGAGACGAGTACAACTTCTATTACTTATTGAAAAATGAGGAAATTGAAACTCTTAAGACATTTCCTAATTCTGCCTATGTGTTTGTTTTCCTAATACCTTTTGGTATTTCAATCAAAAATATCTACGCATTTTGTATTCATTCAAATGAAATTGATAATATGATTAAGCATAAATTTTTTATTAAAAGTGGTGAAGGATATAAATTAAATGTTCGTTTTAGAGGATTTCCGCAAGAGAGTCGTGAAAAATTTATCAAAGAGATGTTAGATATAAGTCCACTCACTCAGGAGGGAAAAGAGTATTTAGAGAGTAACTTACCAGGATCTTTCCAGAAAAACTGGAACGCTTCGGAATACGTCTCTCTAGGTAGAGAATCAAAAAAAAATCCAGACAAACTCGCGAAAAAACGTGTTTTGCTTTTTTATGACTTTTCAAAATTTCCGCATTTTGAGGCAATCGAGTACTTATAACTTCTGATTACTGAAGTTCATAACGAAGCCCTTTGTAGCTATTAATCAACTTGAATTTTTACTTCAAGAAACTGTAGAGTACAATCACTCATCACCACAAACCAGGTTAACAGGAGAAAACCCAGCATTTATTTTAAGTTATTTCTTTTAAATAGGACTAACCTTAATCTCTTCTACTTCTGTCATTTCTTCTGTGGGGACAAAATTGAAAGTATCAGCAGTTACTGGAGGGTTAGCAACTCTACTATTAATTTGCTCAGTAGCTTCTATATTTAACTCTTCGCTAACTCCTTGAAAATTAACTTGTTTGAGCATTTTGCTAACAGGATCTAACACTACCCCAATATTAAAACCAGAACCCTCATCGTTAAACTCATAAGCAGCATATTGTTGTTCTTCAATAGTAACCGCTTCGCCACTAAGAGAATCAGGAACACTAGAACCCAATAGACTCTCAATCATAGCAATGTCTGTTCCTTCATTAAGGAAACTACGGAAGAAAGGAGGAATTTGTAAGAATAAAGTAGAGGATAAACCAATCAAAAAAGAATCAGTGGAACCGTCAAAACTTTCATAATCAGTAACCTGATAAATTTGTTTCTCTGGTTGGTATATCCAGACACTTTCACCATTAGAAATCACTTCATAACGATTACCTGGAGTCTCTCCTAATTGACCGAAGACAATTTCTGAGCGAAACTTATTAGGTGAGCTAACTGTAGTATTAATTTGCACGTAAACTTTAAATTCTACTCCCGGAGATTGCCCATCTACTTGCAAGTAGGATTGTGTTGTGTAGGTATCATATTGCAGAAAATCCCGTAAAGATTCTATCAACAAAGACAAGTCGGAGTTACTATTGGGCTGTTGAGTTTGAGCCTGAAGAAATTTACTAGGAGAATTTAACAGAGGAGAAGCACTAGCTTGAAGGGATATAAGTGCTGTGAGGGTAGCCAGTAAAGGAATAATTTGACGCATAATTAATCTAAATCTTGTTCAACAAAAAAACGATGGTAAATTAGGCTGAGTTGATTAATACTAGTTTAAACGCATCTTGGCTTAGTGGTTTCTTCTTAATAGTTATGTCCAAGGAATTTCTAAGTACAATTGCTACAGCCCTGACATTCGCTCTATTTTTTCCCTACATCCGCTCGATTCAACGGGGAGAAACGAAGCCTCATGTTTTCTCATGGGTGATCTGGGGACTTGGTACTTTGATTGTCTCTTTTGCTCAACTCGCAGGCGGCGGCGGTGCGGGGGCTTGGGTTATCTGTATTTCTGGGCTGATATCGAGTTATATCGCTCTACTTGCCTATCTCAAGCGCGGTGATATCATCATTACCAAGACTGATTGGTTATTTTTCATAGCGGCACTCTGGGCATTACCTTGTTGGTTTCTCACCTCTAACCCTTTGTGGGCAGTGGTTACACTTACTATGGTAGACCTATTTGGGTTTGGACCGACCATCAGGAAGGCTTATATACAACCCTATGAGGAGAGAGTCGGCTTTTTCGCCCTTTCTTCTTTCCGCAATCTCTTAGTTATCTTAGCTTTGGAGCATTACTCCCTTACTACAGTTTTGTTTCCCGCCGTTGTTGGCTTTGTTTGCCTCCTTGTCGCTTTTTTGTTGGCTTATCGGAGACTTTTACTAACAAAGCAGACTATCAAGAAAGACAGTTAAGCAAGGTGGGCAAGGGAAAATTAATGATCACTGCCCACCCCACAAATAACTACGCTAAAGCTGGGACAGGAATTTGTAAATGAGGATAAAGGGGGAAGCAATCGCATAAAGCAGTCACCCTATTTTTACAATCGCTTTTAATCGCCTCATCCTCTGGATTTAAAAGACAATCGGCGATAATATTAGCAATTTCCGTAAACTCTTTACTACCCATGCCCCTAGTTGTCATAGCCGGGGAACCCAGGCGCAAACCACTGGTAACAAACGGTGATTCCGGATCAAAAGGAACAGTATTTTTATTAGCAGTAATGTTCACTTCACTCACCAGGGCATCTGCACGTTTACCTGTCATGCCAATGGAACGCAAATCCACTAACAGGAGGTGGTTGTCTGTACCATCAGAAACGATCTTAAACCCTCTTTTATTTAACCCTGTAGCTAAAGTTTGGGCATTGCTAATTACCTGTCTGCAGTAGTTTTTGAAATCATCACTCAAAGCTTCCCCAAAAGCCACTGCCTTAGCTGCAATTACGTGTTCTAAAGGTCCCCCTTGAGAGCCAGGGAAGACACCTTTATTCAACTTCTTGCCTAAATCTGCATCGCGACTAAGAATCAAGCCGCCACGGGGGCCACGGAGAGTTTTGTGGGTGGTTGTGGTAACAACATCACAGTGAGGAATGGGGTTAGGATGGTGTCCTGTAGCTACCAAACCAGCAATGTGGGCGATGTCTGCGAGTAAGTATGCCCCCACTTCATCGGCAATCTCCCTAAACTTGGCAAAGTCAATGGTACGAGAATAAGCAGAATAGCCACAAATAATTAATTTAGGTTGTTCTTTTTTCGCTAATTCCCGAATCTGCTCAAAGTCTAATCTTTCTGTATCGGGGTTAACGCCATACTGCACCACCTTAAACCACTTACCAGAAACATTAACCGGCGAACCATGGGTTAAATGTCCACCATGGGACAAATCCATACCCATAATTGTGTCCCCCGGTTTTAGTAAAGTAAGGAAGACAGCAAAGTTAGCTTGGGCTCCAGAATGGGGTTGAACATTAGCACTAGCTGCACCGAATAATTCTTTAGCGCGATCTATGGCTAGTTGTTCTACTAGATCATGGTATTCACAGCCACCATAGTAGCGTTTTCCTGGCAACCCTTCAGCATACTTATTGGTCATCATCGAACCTTGAGCAGCCATTACTGCTGGGGAAGTGAAGTTTTCACTGGCAATTAATTCGAGGTGGCTTCTTTGCCGCTTAAGTTCTAAGTTAAGAATTTCTGCAACTTTGGGGTCTGTTTGAGCTAAAAAATCTAAGTTAGTTTGAGTCATAGTTGATACTTAAAAGATGCGATGGCAATTTATATACAAATCAGGTTTTAGTTTTGAATAGAGAAGCTAGTTTACTCCTCTATCCCGATTAAATATAATAACTCTGTTTGTTTAGGTGATACCAAATCTGGCAGCTAAAGTGTTTTTATCAAATCGAGAATTCTTTGTAGAGTGGTCATGCCCAACCTTGTATATTGGTTTTATACAAACTGTCCTAAGTTATAAATCATCTTAAGGGAATCTATAATGACCTCTACCATCACCATCAATGAAAACCACCGCCTTCCCCTAGAAAAACTCAGCTTGCCTAAGCGGGTTTTACTGGCCCTGGCCCTTCTAATGCCCATCCTCAAGTGCTGCAAGCCTTGAGTACTGAACCTGTAGGACATTTGGATCCTAGTTATTTGTCTTTAATGGACGAGGTACAAGAATTATTACGCTACACTTGGCAGACTAGTAATCCTACCACCATGAGTATTAGCGGTACAGGTAGTGCAGCCATGGAAGCTACCCTAGCTAATGTTGTGGAACCAGAAGATATTGTTTTGGTGGGGGTGATGGGGTATTTTGGTCATCGCCTGGTAGATATGGCAGGGCGTTATGGGGCTGATGTCCGTACGATGGCAAAACCTTGGGGAGAAGTGTTTAGCTTAGAAGAATTGCGTAGCAACCTAGAAAAACATCGCCCTGGGGTGCTTGCTTTAGTTCATGCTGAAACTTCTACGGGGGCTTGTCAACCATTAGAAGGCGTAGGCAAATTATGTCAAGAGTTTGACTGCTTGCTACTTGTAGATAGTGTCACTAGTTTAGGGGGTGTTCCTTTATTTATTGATGATTGGGGAATTGATTTATCCTACAGTTGTTCTCAAAAAGGCTTAAGCTGTCCTCCTGGTTTAGCACCTTTCACCATGAGTCCCCGCGCAATGGAAAAGTTACAGCAACGACAAAGCAAGGTGGCTAACTGGTATTTAGATATTTCCCTATTAAACAAATATTGGGGGCAAGAACGCATCTATCACCATACCGCCCCTGTTAATATGAACTATGCTTTGCGGGAAGCTTTACGCTTATTATCTCAAGAAGGCTTAGCAACACGCTGGCAACGTCATCAAAATAATGCTCAGTTACTTTGGGATGGTTTAGCAGATTTGGGCTTAGAATGCCATGTCGAGAAAGAATTCCGCTTGCCAACATTAACCACAGTTTCCATTCCTGAAGGGGTAGACGGTAAAGCAATTGGTAAAAAACTATTGCAAGATTACAACATTGAAATTGGTGGCGGCTTAGGAGAATTAGCAGGGCAGGTTTGGCGTATTGGTTTGATGGGTTATAACAGTAAGCCAGAGAATGTTGAATTAATTCTCAAAGCTTTGCAAGAAGTTTTGAACAATAATCAATGAGCAATGCCAACTCTGTTTCTCCCGCGATTACCGAAGATAATGGGTTTAAAGCCCCGTCCTTTTAGGGCGGCTTTTCTTGATTCTTAATATACTCTTTTAGGACTGATAGCGGCGCACCGCCAACAGAAATAGCAAAATAGCTAGGACTCCACAACGACTGCTTGTGGGGTTTTTTAAATCTAGCTTGTCCATAACGACGACTGGATACCCCTTTTAAGGCATTAATTGTTTGAGAAATAGATAATTTAGGTGGGTATTCAATCAGCGAGTGAATATGATCTGCTTCTCCATTAAACTCTAAAATTTGAAAATCCATTTTTTTTGCAACGTCTGTAAAGGATTTTTCGATTAAGTCTAAGCTTTCAGTCGTTAATACAGGCATACGATATTTAGTTACGCAGACCAAATGAATCTTTAGGTCTGTAATACTATGCCTTCCTTTCCGGAATGGGGTTGTCATTTGCTGTAGACCAATATAGTATACAAGTACAGACCAATTGTAGCATTAGCCATGAAAGCTAGATACAAATTCCGTTTCTATCCAACAAGCCAACAAAAGCAGCTTTTAGCTCAGTTGTTTGGTTGTGTTCGTGTAGTTTGGAATGATGCCCTGGCTATTTGCAAGCAGTCTGAAAAGCTACCCAAAAACGGAGACTTGCAAAAAACCTGCATTACCCAAGCCAAGAAAACTGTAGAACGTATTTGGTTAAGTGAAGTTTCCAGTACTGCCCTACAGCAATCCATTGCCGATTTAGGAGTTGCTTACAAAAACTTTTTTGACTCGTGCAAGGGAAAACGAAAGGGTAGAAAAGTTGGTTATCCCAAGTTCAAAAAGCGCACAAGCGACCAGTCAGCAAGGTTAACCCGTGGCGGGTTCAAACTCACTGGAGAGAAAGTCTATCTAGCCAAGATAGGAGATATAAAACCTATCTGGTCGAGAGAACTTCCCTCAACTCCGAGTTCTGTCACAGTAATCAAAGACTGCGCTGATAGGTACTTTGTGAGCTTTATCGTCGAGATTAACCCAAGCAAATTGCCAGATAATAACAAAAGTATAGGCATTGATTTGGGTATAACTGACTTTGCCACTACGAGTAATGGAGAAAAGTATAAAGCCCCTAAGCCGTTAAAGCGTCGGCTTAAAAGGCTTAGGAAGCTGCAACGTAACCTAGCTAGGAAAACCAAGGGTAGTGAAAGGAGAGAAAAAGCCAGAAAGCGGGTAGCCAAACTTCATGCCAAAGTAAAAGATACTCGTGCAGACTTCCTTCACAAACTGTCTACTAAAATAATCCGTGAGAACCAAACAATTGTTTTAGAAGACTTAAACGTATCTGGTATGGTCAAGAACCGTAAGCTTTCTCGTGCTATCAGTGATTTAGGTTGGCGTGATTTTAGAACCATGCTAGAAGCCAAATCCGTTATGTATGGTAGAGAGTTCAAGGTAATTAGTCGTTGGGAGCCTACTAGCCAGACTTGCTCTTGCTGTGGTTTCAGAGGTGGCAAGAAAGAACTCGGAATTAGGAAATGGACTTGTTTAAATTGCGGCGCTGTACATGATAGAGACATCAACGCCGCCATAAACATCTTGGTCGCGGGTGGACAATCCGAGACTTTAAACGGACGTGGAGGCAGGCGTAAGACTATCT
Source organism: uncultured cyanobacterium (assembly GCA_963793425.1). Lineage (GTDB taxonomy): Bacteria > Cyanobacteriota > Cyanobacteriia > Cyanobacteriales > CAWCAG01 > CAWCAG01. The sequence continues at coordinate 976,565 of CAWCAG010000009.1, forward strand.
CGGTAGCAGCACCCATTGAAGCGTCAACTCGCCAAGAATTCAAACAACGACAGTTGCTTGAATTCTTATTGGAATCCCCGATCCTTTAGGGCGGGGAGGATGTCAATCCGTAGTCAGCAAACTTAACAACATAAATAGAATAAGCTAGTGGCTAGTGGCTAGCGGGTAATCGCCAGTCACTGAAATCTTAGACTTGCTGAGGATATTTTATTTATATGTTTTTTAACAGTTGGGATAACATAATTCATACCCTTTGTGTAGGTACTCTTGGTTATATTTTTATCATTATCCTGCTTCGTATTTCTGGAAAGCGGACTTTATCAAAATGGAATGCTTTTGATTTTGTTGTTACAGTCGCTTTCGGTTCTATCCTCGCAACCTTATTATTATCAAAAGACACTTCCTTACTTCAAGGAATTATAGGATTTGCTCTTTTAGTAGTGTTTCAATTTATGATTAGCTGGCTTTCTGTTCATTCTGACAAATTCCAAGCAGCTATCAAATCAACACCAGCTTTGCTACTTTATCAAGGTCAATTTCAAGAGCATAGTTTACGCAAAGAAAGAGTTACCAAAGAAGAGGTTAAAGCAGCCATCCGTAACAGTGGTGTTGGGGCGGTAGAAGATATAGAAGCTGTGGTTTTAGAAACTGATGGTAGTTTTAGTGTTATTAAAAAGCTTAATGGTAAATCAGCATCGGCTCTTGTTGATGTGAAAGGATATCCTGTTTAAAGATAGTATTAATATGGGTTTAACCATGATAACTAATAATGTCTAAATCTCCTTTACAACGCTTGCTAAGATATGGACGTAAGCACCGCCCTTTAATTTGGCAAGCTTTTATTTGTTCTATACTCAACAAAATTTTTGACCTTACACCGCCAGTCTTAATTGGGGCGGCGGTAGATGTGGTGGTGGAACAACAAGACTCTCTAGTGGCGAGTTTTGGCATCAAGGGGACTTTCGCCCAACTATTAATTCTTTCTGTACTGAGTTTCATTGTTTGGAGTTTAGAATCTGTTTTTGAATATGCCTATTCCAAGTTGTGGCGTAACTTAGCGCAAAATATTCAACATGAAATGCGTTTAGATGCTTATAGTCATGTTCAAGACTTAGAATTAGCTTACTTTGAAGAGAGGAGTACAGGAGATTTACTCGCAATTATTAACGATGATGTTAACCAATTAGAAAGGTTTCTTGATGTTGGGGCAAACGATATCATTCAAGTTAGCACCGCCGTAATTATTATTAGCATTGTCTTCTTTATTCTTGCCCCTGGTATTGCTTGGATGGCGATGATCCCCATTCCTTTAATTATCTGGGGTTCAATTTATTTCCAAAAGCGTTTAGAACCTCTTTATGCAGATGTACGAGAAAAAGTTGGTGCAATTAATAGCCGTCTTGCTAACAATTTGAGTGGCATTACTACCATCAAAAGTTTTACCACTGAAGCTTATGAAATTGAGCGTTTACGACAGGATAGTGAAGCTTATCGCCAAAGTAATCGTCAGGCGATCGCAGTTAGTGCTGCTTTTATTCCTTTAATTCGTTTGGTTATTTTAATTGGTTTTATAACTACCTTACTTTTCGGTGGTGTAGCGGCAGTTAATGGGGCTTTAGCCGTAGGAACTTATAGTGTTTTAGTCTTCATGACACAACGCTTACTTTGGCCCCTAACTTACCTTGGTAGGACTTTAGATTTATATCAAAGGGCTATGGCTTCTACTAATCGAGTTATGAATCTTCTTGATACTCCCATTAATATTCCCTCCGGTAACATTGCTTTGCCTGTTAGTTCCGTGCAAGGGGAAGTTAATTTACAGGATATTACCTTTGCTTATCACGAAAGGCAACCCGTTGTTGCCCATCTTTCCCTATTTATTCCAGCAGGAAAAACCATCGCTATTGTAGGCGCTACAGGTTCTGGAAAAAGTACTTTGGTTAAGCTTTTGTTGCGGCTGTATGAGGTGCAAAAAGGAAAAATCCTTTTAGATGGCATTAATGTTAAAGACTTGCGCTTAAAAGACTTGCGCCGCGCCATTGGTTTAGTGAGTCAGGATGTCTTTCTTTTCCACGGTACGGTTAGGGAAAACATCGCCTATGGCTTCCCCACAGCCACCTTAGAAAAAGTTGTTGCTGCTGCCAAAATTGCCGAAGCCGAAGAATTCATCCACCAATTACCCCAAGGCTACGACACCATCGTCGGAGAAAGGGGACAAAAGCTATCTGGGGGACAAAGACAGAGAATTGCGATCGCCCGTGCCGTGTTGAAAAATCCTCCCATTCTTATTCTTGATGAAGCCACCTCTGCGGTGGATAACGAAACCGAAGCTGCCATTCAACGTTCCTTAGAAAAGATTACCCAAAATCGCACCACTATTGCCATCGCCCACCGTCTTTCCACTATACGTAATGCCGATACTATTTATGTAATGGAAAAGGGTAAACTTGTAGAACAAGGACATCATGAGGAATTGTTACAATACTCAAGGTATTTATGCTAATTTCTGGCGAGTACAAACGGGAGTTAGAAATTAATACCAAATCGGTTTAGTGGCATAGGTTGTTTGTGAGGGTGGGGAGTAGGCGGTAGGGATCAAACTGGTTTACATTTCCCGGCCCTAATTAAACCAACACGACGAGCGATCGCTTCATCTTTACTATTAAAAGGACCCCATTTATCTTGCTCCTTAATAGCATTCTCATCTACCTCAGAAACTATGGAACAAGAGCCATTATTTTGCTCTTTGATGATATACCAATTTTCTGAATTTTCCATTACTTAGTTACTTCTAAAAACCACTTTCTTCGTGAATAATATACTGAATCTGGTATCACTTATAGCGATCCCAGTCTGTCAAAATTCTAATTTTATCCCCATACTTACAGGGCAAAGTCTCTTTTGATAGTCTCTAACTGGTGTCAAAGTTGCTCTGGATCTATACCTAGCTCTCGTAACCTAGTCGCCAACAGTTCCGCTCTAGCTTTTTCCTGCTCTGCTCTAGCTTTTTCCTGCTCTGCTCTAGCTTTTTCCTGCTCTGCTCTAGCTTTTTCTTCTTCTGCTCTTAGGCATTCTGAGTTTGCCCTCACTCTTTCAGTTTGAAACGCTTCATCTGGGGAAGGATAACGATTCCCCAGCTCATCGTACCAATACAACCATTCCCTTGTCCAGGTATTAAAATCTCTACGCTTTCTACCTATTCCTAATCCGATTTCTGGCAACCAGACTGGTTCCCCTTTTTGCCTTACATAGACCCCATTTTCTAAGCGATGTACTTCAAAGGAGTCTCCTTTACTTTTGTCCCCTTTGTCACTATGGTAGCGACCTCCATCGTAGATAACGTAGTAGAGTATCCCCAACTGGGCATATTTGTCTTTTTTCTCTTCGTATTCCCCTCCATATTTCTGAGATACGCATTCTAATACCAAAGTAGGGACGACGTAGTTTTCTGCCCACAATAGATAACTAATACGTCCATCTTGGTTGGGATTATTTACTGGTGTTTTCCTTTTTTTGACACCAATACTAAGAAACCCATCTGGGGATATAGCTGGTTGGGCCGAGTCATAGTAGTAAGCTATGTCCATGCCAAAGAAGAAGTCTTCTCGCTGTTGCCAGATAAATAAGAGGATTTGTTGTAGTAGAAAAGGGACAGCCCTTTGTATTTCATTATCCACAGGTTTAAAGTCAACGCTGGGTAATTCTTCTGCTGTTGGGAGATGGGACAAATCGTACTGTAGCATGGCGAAAGCCCTCTAGATTTGACTTGCTATTTTATGTATTGTCGTGTTCTCAGTTTTAACTTTGTCTATTAGCAAAGTCTACTATAATTCTTTCTTCTTATTTTCTGCTGATGTGATCATATTACGAGCATCTTCATACACCGTAGTTTGTGGTTTCACTTGCTCCAATTTATTAATAATAGAAAGTAGGTCATTCGCTGTGGAATCGCGATTAGATTCATTAACAGTTTTCGGTAAATTGGTAATTAGATTCTGTGCCGACTGATAAGCTTGCACTGATTCTTCTTCATCCTGTTTACGAATGCGAATATTTCCTAACTCTGCCTCATAAGCTGCCAGCAACTTCTGGCTTTCAACATAGCCAGGATCTTCCGGGGGGACTTTTTCTAACATTGCAGTTGCCTTACTTAACAAATTGGCGCACTCTTGCCAACGATTAGCAGAGTGTGCTGCATCAGGGCAACTTGTTTTCGCTTGGGCATGAAACTGTTGGGCAACGGCAACAGAATTGTTGGTGCGATCATTTCCTGCTACTAAACCAGATACTTGCTCAAAATCCCGTAAATAAGCTTCAGTTGCTGCCTCAGCTTGTTGCTTCGCTAAAGTATTGGGGGGAATTTGGTTGAGTTGATCAATACCTGCTTGCCATGTTGCGATCGCCTGTTGTTTTGTGGTGGTATCTTGCGCTTGTTGGTAAGTTTGTTTAGCCTGTTGAATATCTTGTTGCGCCTTTTCCCATTGCGTAAAAGCGTTTGTTTCCTGAAAAACTTTAGCCTCCATCCGCCCAATATTCGCCCTAGCAGTCTCAAACTCATCTAAGGTAAACTTCCAACCAAAATTAAACAAACTGCCATACATTTGCGGTTCATAACCCAAAAACCAAACAGGTAAAGCATCGAGATGTTTCTGTGCCTGGGTAACTTTTTCTTTACCTAATTCCAAATCCGCTGAACTTGTGGCATTATTGACTAACTGGTCTGCCTGTTCAACTTTCGCGATCGCCTGCCGATAATTATGATCCATGCTCAAATAACTGGGCAAGAGTAGAATCGGTGCAGTGTTAGCAACCGGGCGACGAATCATGGGATAGGGCAAATTCAACACCCAAATTAACCCAGCCAAGCCCCCTAAACCCAATGCTACTTGAGGAATCAGCCACAAAGGGCTAGAAGGGCGATTAGCATTGGCAGCTTTTTTAATGACTTGAGGATCGAAGTTAGGAAAAACATCGTTGATTAAGAAACTCAACTCTCTTTCTGTAACAGGTTGTCCTTGTTGAGAGTTTAATTTCTTTAATCGCTTCAGGACGACTTTTTGAGATACTTCTCCGGCGAGGTTATCTTCAGCCGCAACTTTAGTAATTTCGATAGCAAGAATGTTGTAGGCTTTGTTATTGAGACGCACTGACATAGAAACAAACTCAATATTTCAAGTAGGATTAATTTATTTTACTCTTTTCCTACTCTTTTCTGCTTACTCCCTCCTTTGACTAATTAATTATTGTTAAAGCTTGATTCAAAAGTTCAGTAGCTTCATCCTTCTTTCCCGCTTCAATATATTTAGTAGCCAGATTGTTCAACCAACTTGCTTTACTGGCATTATTAGGCATAAATTCAACTAATTGTTTTGCCACATCCAACTTTTCTTGGGCTACTAAATCAAAAATTACATTACCCAAGGCAAGGGATTCTTGTTCATCAAAAGATTGGACAATTTCTTTCGCTTTATCTATCTCTCCTTGTTGAGCGAAATAAGCGGCAATATTGGCTAAAACCACATCCTTGTATTGGTCTTCAATTGAGTTAGCTATTGCCATCCCTTGCTCAATTTCTCCGACTTGAGCTAGTTTCGCAGCAACGCTAGATGAAGCCCAACTAGGATAATCTTTAATAGTTTTGGTTAATTGCAAGGCTTGCTCAATTTGCCCTTGTTCAATCCAAAAATTAGCAATTTCAGTAATAGCGCTAATTTGCTGATTTTCTTCTAAAGAACGAGCTAATTCTAAACCTTTATCTATATTACCTTCTTTAACCAAAGCAATAGCAATAGTCGCTAAAATTGACTGACTATACTGTTTATCCAAATCCCCTAACATTGACTTATCATAATTCAAGTCTAAAGATTGAGCCAACTGCAAAGCCCTTTCTGTATCTCCTGACTCGATTAACACCTTAGCAACCTCCTGGAAAACTAAAATCTGAGATCCTGCATTGAGAGATTCTGCCGTTTGCAAAGCCTCATCTACATTTCCGGCTTCAGCTTGGAAGATAGCAACTGCTTGCAATACTCCCTCCCTTAATCCAGAAACCACAATGGGATTCTCATCTTCTGGTTGAAAATCAAGCATTTCCACCACCTGCAAAGCAAAGTCAAATTGCTTTTCTGAGGCGAAGCTAGCACCAATACCTTGTAAAGCAAAGGCTTTAGAGTTATTATCACCAACGGATTGGTTTAAATATTGGGTTACTTCCATCCCTTTGTTGAACTGCTTTGCTTTGATTAACTCACCAGCAATTTGCCCCATAGCTACGGCTTTAACCGACTCATCTTCAATACTTTGCGCTATTGTTAAAGCACGGTTAAAATCTCCTTGAGTCCCCAAACCAATAACTACTCCCACTAAAATCTTAGCTTGAAAGGAAGCATCGTCTTTCCTTTCCGTCAATGCCAGTGCCTGCTCAACTTTTCCCGCTTCTACAAACTTACTCGCTATAATCGTTAATAAATCATCTTGATATTGGTCAACAGACTCAGCTAAAGCAAGGGATTGCTCAACTTCTCCTACTGCTGCTAATTCTATAGCAATATCTCCTATAGTACGCCAGCGATAAGACTCATCAATAGATTGAGCGATTTCTAAAGCACGCTCAAAGTCACCTAACTTAGCAAAGTTAACAGCCGCTGTCCTTAATAAGTTAGCTGAAGCAGGGTTGTAGTAAGGAATTTCTACTGACTCGGTTAATTGTAAGGCTTTATCTACTTGTCCATCAACTGCTAACCCCTTAGCCATATTCGTAACAACCTGACTTTTAGCCTCATTGTTTTCTAGAGATTGCAGAATATCTATAGCTCTTTCAAAGTCTGTTAAAGCGACTGTCTCAGCCACACCACCTATAACATAAATTCTTCGTCCTTCTGGGGATTGTTGAGCTAATTGCAGCGCCTCTTCTACCTTGCCTAAATCAGCTAATGCTTGAACAATGCGAATCAAAATTAGACTTTGATATTGCTCATCTTCTACCGATTGAGCTATCTCTTTCGCTTCATTAAGTTTACCAGCCTTAGTTAGTTGTGCTGCAACCTCCCTCAAAATATCTACTTTGTAATATTCATCCTCTAGCGACGCAGCAATTTCTGTTGCTTGCTTCAGCTTCCCTGCCTTAGCCAACTCAATAGCAACTAAAGTTTCATCATATGAAGTCTCTGTAACACTAGCAACTTCTAAAGCCTTGTCAAAATCCCCTGCGATCGCTAACTCCTTAGCCACAGTCTCTGTAATAGATTGTTGTTGGTAACTAATAAATTGACCATCTTCAATCTGAACAGACTGAGCAATTTGCAAAGCCTGCTCAAGCTTACCTGCTTCAGTCAAAGCGTTAGCAATATTAAATAAAGCTCCACTACGGTAGTTGGGGGTATTCATTTCTTCTGCCACAACTTCCGCATCGGCATCTTCTTGAGTATAATCGGTTTGAATCAACTCAGCGATCTCAAGGGCTTGCTCAAACTTACCAGCGTTGGCTAAGGTAGTAGAAATATTAGAGAAAGTACGCCCCTGAAAAGAGCCTCTAGGCAAAGACTGAGCCAACTCAAGCGCCTGCTCAAACTTACCCATATGAGCTAAAGCCCAAGCCATCTGATCCAAAGTTTTCATTTGTTGGCTTGCTGTTAAAGTTTTGATTAACTGCAAAGCTTCTTCTAAAGCCCCTGTTTGAGCCAGAAGTACAGCTTGGTCTTGCTTATCTGCAACAGAGCGAGCAATTTGCAAAGCCCGTTCAACTTCTCCTGCTTCTGCCAAACTGCTAACAACCGCTCCCAAGCCTCTTACTGGCTTTTGCTCTTCTTCTGGTAAAGATGCCAAAACTTGCAAAGCCCGCTCAACTTCTCCTGCTTTTGCTAAATAGAAAGCTACTTCCTCTAAGGCATAAGCTTTTGAACTTCCAGTTTCCATGGAGTTAGCAGCTTGCAAAGCTAGATCAAATTTTCCTACCTTAGCAGCTTCTACAGCCATTAACTCTTGCAGCATCGTTGACTGTGCTTGATCTGTTTCCTTTCTCGATAAAACGCGCAATGCTTGCTCAAACTCTCCTTTTCCTACCAATGCACCGCTTATTTCTTGGAGAATGAAGCTTTCGTAATATTGATAATCAGGTGCTTGTGCTAATTCAGTAGTCTGCTGCTGAATTTGTCTTACTTCGGTTTCTAAATTAGTGTTAGTAGCGCTGAGGCTGGGTGAAGCAAATAGAAGGGAAGGAATAGCGAGTAAAGATAAAAGAGCTTTTTGAGTGTTCATTTTTTCTAAGGCTAGATACTCTGGTGGGATGAAGAATTGACTAGAAAAAGCTAATTAGTTTGAGGCTATTTCTGAAAAACCATTTAACCTGATTTAGTCTCATGATAGTTTGGTTGTGAGAGAATCAAACTATTTATATGGCAGTCTTAACATCGTCATATTTACCAGATATAGACAAAAGTTGGAGATATTTATGTACAAAAAGATGCTGTTTTCAGCTTGTTTACTAATATAGCAATTCTAAATGATTTGTGAAAAGGCAGTGAACTTATTTATATTGGGAAAGCTGAAAAGCTTGAATTCAACAAGAAGTTGAAATATTTGATTAACTATCTTAAAGTTTTTGCCAAAACGATAAAACTTTCGTAATAATGATTTCAATTGTAGCCAGACTGCTTCTACCGGATTTTCTTCTGGGGCATAAGGTGCAAAAAGATGACAATCTATTTTCCATTTCTGTTTCTTTTTCAAGTATATTTAATGCTCCATAATATGTTTGTCGGTTTCGGCTGTTTTCAATCTGTATTTTTACTCGTTCAATTGACTGCCCCCAAACCTGCCCACAAAGGTCATCTCCGAGTAAGTGGCATTCGTCAATTGCATATACAGCAATCTCTTGTGCTGCTTCAAATACCACATCATACTCTTCTATTAGATGAATCTCTAAATCTCCTATGTCCCAATAATCTTGACAAAGTATCCACTTAACTACTTCTTCTATTTCTTTCTCATTTAGCTTTTTTTTTGCACCTTTATATCCCAATTTTAATCCTTCTATTCCCTCTGCTTTAAATCTCTTCTTCCACTTACTTACAAACCCAGGAGATACGTTGATAATCTCTTTGATTGCACGATAAGCATAGCCTTGTAAGGCTAGTTTTACTGCTAATGCTCTCTTCATTTCTCTAGCATCAGGATGAATATCTAGGAATCTCTGCGATTTTTCTATCTGTTTTTCCACTACACTTTTAGGCTCTTCCATTTCTAGATGCTTCTCTAAAGTATTGGTTTTATTTTATCTTTTTTTACGCAATCTATTTTTACATCTCAAATAGAATTGCTATATATAGAAGTGAAAACATCTTCTTTAAAAGTTGTTAGTCTCTCGAACGTTGCTGCCACTTCCAGAGCCAAGTCAAATTGCTTCTCTCTTGCCAAGGCAACAGCAATTCCTTTTAGAATCATGGCTTGGTTATCATCTAACTCTTCAACTGAATTAAATAAAGACTGGGTAACTTGCATTCCTTGGGTAAATTGCTGGGCTTCAATTAAATCCAAAGCAATCTGTCCTTTAGCTTGAGCTTTAGTCAAGTCATGTTCAAAACTCTCAGCTATCTCCAAAGCACGGTTTAAATCGCCAGTGGCGGCTAGCTTCCCCGCTATACCAATTAATATCTGACTTTGATGGTAAGGATGATAGGGAGGGTTTCTATTTCTAGTTAACTCCAGGGCTTCCTCAACTTGCCCTGCCACCACTAATTCTTTAGCTATTTCCCCTACAGAAATCCAACTCAAACCTTCGTTGTAAGACTCATCAAGAAATTGAGCAATTTTTAAGGCGCGATCAAATTCTCCTAACTTCACGAAGTTAACCGCTATTTCCCCGAACAACTCGCTTAAATTGGGGTCATAGTCAGGAGTTTCTGCTAACTCAGCTAACTCTAAACCTTGTTCTAAGCTTATGTTGGCAAGGCTAATACTAGGTGAGAAAATTAGTAGAGAAGGAATGGTAAATAGAAATAAAAGAGATTTTAGATTATTCATTAAACCTAATAATTTCGTTGCATTAATAAATTTTGCTTATGCGGTCAGTGAAGTTGCCAAATTCTACAATTAGGCTTGACAAAATACTTCTTCAGATAGTTGACTGATGTGTTTAGCAATCAAAAATCTTCTAAAGAAACTTCCGTTAAATCTGGGGGAATCACAACACGATCTAAAGTTGCCTTACGACTTTCACATTGGGTTTCTGTATCAATAGCGATCGCGTGTAACCTTACTTCCATGCTACCTTCTGGTACTACTACTTGAGCCAGGGTTTCTAAGTCTCCTGTCCGAGTTGTACCAAAGTCTACTAAGGCGCGGGGACTTTCGATTATGTAGCGAGTTTGGCGGTCTTGTATCCACAATTTAACGTAAATTGGCCCTGTATAAGCAGGTAGTTTGATGCGAACGATGGCGGGTCGGTTGGCGGTTAACTCTTCGTCTAAAATAGTTAAGACTGGTGTCGGGACAGGGGCTTCGGAATTGAGGGAAGTTTCTTTTTGAGTTTGAGTTAATTCAGCCGGATAGGGCAATCCTGAAGTATCTAGTTGGGGAGGAGTTTCAAAAAGGCTTTCATCGTCATCAACAACGATTTCATAACTGTTTAAGTCTGCGGCGACATTAGTGGGGGAGTAGCGAGGTGCTGGTTTTCTTTCCGGAGTTGGTTTAGGTTGAGAAATTTTTTGATTGGGGACTAGAGGCAGATTGTCCCTAGTTTCATTTACATTTATTGTCTCTGATGCAGATTCAGAAGGTTGATTTTTGATTGCTAAGGAATTTAATCTTGATAAGAAGCGGTCTTGAAATTTCAAGCTTTTGAAAGCATCGGTACTAGGATCTATTTCTTTTCCTTCTTCTTCTTCTTTTCCTTCTTCTCCTTCTTTAGTTTCAGGAACAGAATTTGCATCTAAATCCTCATCTTTTGGTATTTCCTCAATTCGTTTGATTGAGGAAATCTCTTCTTCATTTAAAGATGATTCGACATGAATTTCAGGACTTTCTAGCTTTGGACGTTGAGAGTTATTTGAACCATTAACAAAGTTCAAAAAGTCTAGATTGATGCTAGAAGTTTCTTGAGGAGAAAATAAGGAAGGGGGATAAGAATTATTTGTTACCTCTTCTTCCTCCATTCCTTCTTCAACTTGAGAAAAAGAAACTGCTGTTAATAATTCTGACAAGTCAGCAGCAATACTAAAAGATTGAATACTAATAATTTCGTAGCTTTCGTTGCGGTTGTGCCATTCCGGTTGTTGTTCTAAAATTACTTCCCCTAAAATTAAGTGACTATCACACTCTAGGGGAATATCTAACGGATAGCTGAAAGCTAAAGGAATACGTTGTTCTTTTAAGGGTTGTTGTACCTCAAAGAGAATTTCTGAAGTTTGGGGATTACGCAATCTGTAGCGCAATGCCCCATTAAATAAATTTTGCCCCTCCTCAGATTGTTCTTTTACGGGAATATCTAAGCGCCCAGAAACTACGACAGATTCCCCTTGGCGACGCACAAAGGCTTCCCTATCTAAGGTTAAGGTTAATTTCTCTTCTTCTTTCTCTGTTAGTATTTCTGAGGTAAATATCTCTTGTTCTTCAATTTGAGGATAAAAGTCAAATTCTTCTGAAGGGTTTTCTAAGTCTTGTAGCAGAGGTTCGACTACCTCTTTTAGCATTTCCTCTAAATTTTGTACAGATTGATCTAAAAGTTGGTTGGTTGGAGTGGAGGTGATATCTGTTTGAGAAACTGTTTCCTCTTCTCCATCGTAGGCAGCTAATTCTTTACGTTCAGAAGCCGCTATTTCTTCGGGAGTAAGTTTGTAGATAGTTTCTTCTTGGGGAACCTCTGTTGCTTCTGTGTCTTCTTGCAAATAGATTTCAAAAGGATCTTCAATCTCTTCTGCGATCGCCTGATTTTCCTGAATAGATTCCTCGTTTTGCGTTTCTAAAGCCGCAATTTCTTCTAAGGAAACTTGGGAATTTGCAGAGGTTGTTTCTTGATCTTTAATTTCAGCGGAAATGTTTTCTGGGTTAGTTTGGTTGAGGTTACTCTGCGCCTCAAATTCTGCTTCTACAGAGTTATTTATTTGCGTGATTAAGTCAGTATCTAAGCTTTCTTGATCTGCTTGATTGAAATAACTTTCTGGATTAAAGTCTTCCGCTTCAGAATGAGTTGTTTGTGTTGTTAAATTTGTCTCTATGGTTTCTGCTTGAGGAGTGGCAAGAGAATAAGTTTCAGCCTCAATCTCAACCTCTTCTTCAATCGGGTTTGTATCAGTATCTAAGCTTTCTTGATCTGCTTGATTGAAATAACTTTCTGGATTAAAGTCTTCTGCTTCAGAATGAGTTGTTTGTGTTGTTAAATTTGTCTCTACGGTTTCTGCTTGAGGAGTGGCAAGAGAATAAGTTTCAGCCTCAATCTCAACCTCTTCTTCAATCGGGTTTGTATCAATATCTAGGGTTTCTTGATCCGCTTGATTGAAATAACTTTCTGGATTAAAGTCTTCTGCTTCAGAATGAGTTGTTTGTGCTATTAAATTCGTATCTACAGTTTCTTGCTGGGAAGTTATAGTAGATTGATTTTCTCTCTCAACCTCTTCTTCAACGAAAGCAGTATCAAGAAGACTTATATTTACTTCTTCCTCTACCTTCTGAGGCAAAATTTGAAATCTAACGCTTTCTTGCCACGACTCGCCAAAGAAATCAGAAACAATATCTCCTGAACAGGATAACTCCCACAAACCTGGTTTCATGGTTGTGAAAGGAATAACCACCATTAAACCTTCTTCATTCGTTTGTCGCGATCGCTTCTGGGAACGACGCTTCGGTGGTACTTCATCCATTGATTTGTAAGTAACTCGCACTTCCACATGACAATTAACATAGGAAGAATGGGCAACTACTCGATATTTGCCTTCTTCTAGTTGCACTTTGGCATTTTTAATTGGAATCCAGCGGCGGTTACCTTCTTGTTGGAGGAGAAATTCCCAGTATTCCATCTTTATTTCAGCGGTCAGTGGTCAATGCAAAAGAGTTAGATACTCATCGCTTAAAAATAGCAATGAAACGCAAAAACTACAAGTTTGATCATTGCTAATGGCTAGTCGCTAGTGGCTAGCTGCTAATGGCTAATTATTCTATCCCCCCATCTCCCTACTCCCCGATTTAGTTCAATTTAAACTCGATTTCGCTTTTGGTAAAAGGTAAATCTTGGTTAATCGCTTCTATTTCTGCTTGTTCAGCTTCGTTAATTTCCTGAATATAGGAACTAAGAATTTTGCCCATACGCTTGTTGTAAAAGCGATGCAAGCTGTGGTTGGGGGTGGCGGGGAAACCTCTTCGTTTTTTGTGGCTGCCTCCTGCCCCAGGATCAAACATCTTGATGTTATTAGCGATCGCCCACTCAATGGGTTTATAGTAACAAGCTTCAAAATGGAGGCAATTATATTCTTCTAAACAGCCCCAGTAGCGCCCATAAAGCTGTTCCCCTTTTCTCAAGCAAAAAGACATACCCACAGGGTTGCTTTCTTCTGCTCCTTCTGGATAAGCGGCTACCAACAAGACGCGATCACGATAGTTAGGATCAAGTTGGCTAAAAAATTGCCGAGTTAGATACTTACTTCCCCAATAAAATTTGTTGCAGGTGCTGCTATAAAAGCGATAAATGAGGGGAAAAAGGGCTTCAGGTATTTCCTGCCCACTAAAGGTTTTTACCTCTAATCCTGCCTTAGCAACGGCTTTGCGTTCCCTTTTTATGTTACGCCGTTGATTGGTGTTGAACATTTTTAAGTAATCATCAAAGCTAGCAAAGCCCTGATTTTGCCAAATATAGCTGTGATGTCGCCAGGAATTGAAGCCCTGATTTTCCATAACAGTTTGCCATTGAGGATCAACAAAGAGAAAATTACAACCAGAAATATCATTACGCCGACAAAAACGGTCGATTTCCTGTACCATCATCTCTGTTATTTCCTCCTCATCTATCCCTGGTGCGATTAAGAAGCGATAACCTTCTGCTGGGGTAAAAGGAACCATACCCAACATTTTGGGGTAATAGGGAGTCCCTAAACGGTGGGATAAATCAGCCCATTGTTGATCAAAAACAAATTCACCATAACTATGGCCCTTAAGATAAAGAGGTGCAGCCGCAACCAATTGATGATCTTGCCATACCGTTAAATGGCAGGGCTGCCAACCTGTTTTGGGGGTGGCGCTACCAGAAGTTTCTAGGTTATTCAGCCATTCCCACTCCAAAAAGGGAGTTTTCAGTGGTATAGCTAAAGCATCCCACTCAGTTTGGGGAATTTCAGCCATTTCTTGTATCCAAGTAACAGAGTAGCCAGGTTTAGCTTTTTGGAACATTGAGTAATGGGGGAAAGTGAGATTAATAAGTTGGGGAAGTTACTTAAGTCAAGGCAAGGCTACCCAAGGAGCCGAGCAACAGAAAAACCCAATTATCATTTTAGGGTAATGCAATCTTTGTGAACTTGGCAGGAAATTGTGAGGGGGAATATTTTCCGTAAGGTCTTGTTAACGAACTCAAATCCCTCTGCTTCATGTGTTATCTTAATTCAATATGTCAGATGGGTGATTTGTCATTGAGCTGCGTAAAGGCAAATTTTAAGTAGTTTCCTTTCAGTATTTTTCTTCTAGGAACGATTTAGCTTTAAACCTTGAGTACGGCTGGTACTATGACTAAACTAGGTCAATCTTCCTTCCGCCGCATTCTCCTCTCGCGCTTACTGTTAGTAAGTGTACCAATTTTATTAATTGGAGTTTATTTTACCTATCGCAAAGCTCGTTCGGCTATTCTTTATACAGCCCGCCAGAATATTACAGAAAGTGCGATCGCTAAAGGTAAAAGTATTGATAAGTCGGTTAATATTCTCCGGGCTGAATTAATAATTGCTTCTGGTAATGAAGTCTTGCAAAATGATTCTGGAGCGGATATACAGAATTTCATCAAACAGCTAGAGCGAGACTTATTTACTAACATTCAATGTATTCAAGTTATTGATGCTACAAAAAGAACAACTGCCGCAAGTACTTGTGGTCAAAAAGTTTTGGCAGATTTCACTAATCATGCTTGGGCAGGAAAAACCTCTTCACCGGTTTATATCAAGTCTGTGGTTAACTCTTCTCCCCCAGTTATTAACGAAAATCCGGACTTTTCCATTCGTATCAGCCAGCTAGAATTGTTATTTTGTGTACCGGTTTATAATAATCAAAATCAATTAAAGCAAATTTTAGTAGTAAAGTCAGCCCTATTACAACAAGAGCAAGTTAAACCAGGACTATTAACAGGAAATCCTGGAGTTATTAATCAACAAGGAATTATTTTAGCCTATCCTTATCCTGAAGTGATCGGTCAAAACATCAATCAACAAAAAGATGCTCCGAATTGGAAAAAATTAGTTGCCAATGCTCTTAATCAACAATCTGGTTTTTCTCTTCTGTTTTCTCCTCAAAAACCCAGTTTAGAACTATTATCTGGATATACAGCCATTGCTAGTCCGGTGACTGAAGAAAAAGGACAAAAGTGGATTGTTTTAGACGTTACTCCCGTAGAAGAAGCCCTTGCCGGACTAAAAGATGTACGCCTTGTTCTTTTAATTATGACCTGTACCTTAATTGCTGGGGTTGTGGTCGCCACTTTGTATATTTCCCGTGACCTTGCCAAACCTTTAGAAAAGCTTAGCGACACAACCTTTCATAAAGATAATTGGCAAGGAGAAAACCTGGTCATTTCTGATTTTAAAATTAAAGAATACAATCAGTTAGCAGCCATCCTTAATGAGAGAGAAATCAAGTTAAAAACTTGGGGGCAAGAGTTGGAAATTGCTTGGAAAAATGCTGAAGCTGCTGACAGAATCAAAAATGAGTTTCTGATGACTATTTCCCATGAATTAAGAACACCTCTGAATGGTATTATCGGTTCTTTAAATTTGATAATGGAAGGTTTTTGTGATGATCACGAAGAAGAAACAGAGTTTCTACAAGAAGCTAATAGTTCAGCAGTACGTTTATTAAGTATTATCAGTAATATTTTAGAAATTGCTAGTATGGAAAAAGGTGAACTAACTGTAGATTTAGCCAAAGTTAGCTTAAATAGTATTCTAAATAGAGTAATAGTTGAGCATTTACCAAAAATCAATCATAAGGGAATTAAAATTAATTATCCTCAACTTAAAGAAGAGCTTTCTATTCAAGCTGATCCAATTAAACTAAAAAAAGTATTTGATCATATCATTGATAATGCCATTAAATTCACTTCTAGGGGTAGTATAGCTATTAGGGTCTTAAGTGATTTTGTTGACGATCAATCTAAGCATAAAGTAATTGTTACTATCAAAGACACAGGAATTGGTATTGATATTGATAGCCAGAGCAAGCTTTTTCAACCTTTTATAATGGTAGATGGCACTACTACTCGCCAATATGGTGGCGTAGGGCTTGGTTTAGCTATTTCCCGTAATTTAGTAGAATCAATGGGGGGGGAAATTCAAATTTCTAGTTCTGGTAGAGGTAAAGGAGTAACTGTAGAAATTCATCTTCCCTTGGCAACATAATTGAATTCATCTCAAAATAGATTAATCTATGTTAACCAAACATACTTTACATTTAAAACCTAATCGGGCTTTAACTTTACGAAACATTGAATCAGAAGATGAAGCTTTTCTTTACCAAGTTTATGCTAGTACTCGCCAAGAAGAACTAGCCCTAGTAGATTGGGATGATTCTCAAAAAGAATCTTTTTTGAAAATGCAGTTCAACGCTCAACATAAGTATTATCAAGAAAATTATTCTCAAGCACAATTTCTAATTGTTTTGTTAGACGAAAAAGCTATCGGTCGCCTTTATATTAATTATCACAAAGATGAAATTCGCCTCATGGATATTGCCTTATTACCTTCTTTTCGCAATCAAGGAATCGGTACTATTTTCCTAAAGAAAATAATTACAGAAGGACAGCAACTTGGTTTACCGATACGCCTTCATGTTGAAGCTTATAACCGAGCCTTACAACTTTACCAGCACCTTGGATTTCAATCTTTAGGAGAAAAGGGAGTTTATTATTTAATGGAACGACTTCCTTAATATTTAATATTTAATGACAAATGATAAAACATGGATATTTTTGAAAGCCTAAAAATGGCTAGTACTACCTTAGTAGCCAACAAATTGCGTAGTAGCTTAACAATGCTGGGAATTATCATTGGTAATGCTTCAGTAATCTCTATGGTTGGCATCGGTCAAGGAGCGCAGAAACTAGCTTCAGAACAGTTTGAATCTCTTGGTCCCAACGTTTTATTTATTGTTCCTGGCTCTAGAGAAGCGCGCCAAACCACCTTTGATTTGCCCAAAACTTTAGTATTAGAAGATGCTGAAGCTATTGCTTCTCAAGCCAGAGCTATTGATGAAGTTTCGCCCCAAATTAATGCTAGAGCGGTAGCAACTTACCAGGCTAATAATAAAGATACTCTAGTTTTAGGAGTAACTCCGGAATTTTTAACAGTGAGGAGTTTCGAGGTTGCTCAAGGTAGATTTATTAGTGATTTAGATGTCACTGGAAATAAACGGGTTGTGGTGTTGGGTACAGAAATAGCTGAAAGATTTTTTGGCAGAGAAAACCCTTTGGGAAAACAGTTAAGAGTTAAAAATATTAGTTTAGAAATTATTGGAGTAATGAAAGCTAAAGGCTCTTTTTTTGGTACTAATCAAGATGACAGCGTGTTTATTCCTCTAACCACAGTAGCTAACCAAATTGTCGGTAAAACTTCTCCCTATGGTACAGAAGTTAGTGTGATTTCTATTGCTGCCCGTAACGAAGAAAGTATTAGTGCTGCCAAATTTCAAATCACCAACTTGTTACGCCAACGCCATAAAATTACTGGAGAAGATGATTTTGGTATTCAAACCCAAAAAGATATTTTACAAATTGCTGGCACAATTACCGGAGCCTTAACTTTATTATTAGCTGCGATCGCCGGAATTTCTTTATTAGTTGGGGGCATTGGTGTAATGAATATTATGCTCGTTTCTGTAACTGAACGTACCCAAGAAATTGGTTTACGCAAAGCCCTTGGCGCACAGCAAAAAGACATTTTAATTCAATTTTTGATTGAAGCAGTAATTCTCTCTGCTGCTGGAGGAGTAATTGGTACTTTAATCGGTGTTGGTGGTGTCGTTTTGATTGGTGCGGTTACTCCTTTGCAAGCAGGCATTTCTCCAGTCGCCATAACCATGGCAGTAGGAGTTTCAGGAGGCATTGGCTTATTTTTCGGTGTTGTCCCTGCACAGCAAGCAGCAAAACTTGATCCCATTGTTGCTTTGAGGAGTGCTTGAGTTTATAAGTGGATGCTTGCTATAAATTGCTTATTTCAACGGGGCAAATATAAAGAAAATATAAAGATAATTAAAAAATCGCAATTTTTGTATCCAATGTTACAGAAAAATGAGTATACTTTAAAAGCGAGAGCAAGACGGCTCTTCACTACTAAGTTAAGCAATCACAAGGATTTGTTCTATGTCTACCCAAAAACAAGCTCGCGCCATCATTATTCGTCACAACCAACTGATTAGGAATCGCCAGCAATCTCTCTTAGGGCGTGCTGCTGCGGACATCGGTATGGATGTTGATAGCGCTCACTACAATGATCACATCCAAGGCAAAATCCGTCCTAGCTCCAGGGATAGTTATGCTCGTAGTAATGTATCTTTAAGTTAACAGTTGAAGCAGATTATAGAGTTGGTGAAACTTGATTAAACAGTTAAATAGTTAGTGAAATCCTTGTAGGGTGCTTTTTTCATCTCGAAAAGCACCCTAATTAATGTTTTTAAACTTATTACTTCTCACTTATTACCTAAATGCCCACTTCCCGCCAACTAGCCTTAACTGCCCTAGGAGATATTGAACGCGGAGGGGCTTATACTGATATTGCCTTAGATAGAGTATTAAGTGCAACAGAACTAAGCAGTGCTGACCGCAGACTAGTTACGGAGTTGGTTTATGGTATAGTTCGCAGAAGACGAACTCTTGATGCAATTATTGACCAACTAGGCAAGAAAAAAGCAGAGCAACAACCCCCCAAATTACGCCTCATTCTACATTTAGGGTTGTATCAGCTACGCTACCTTGATCATATTCCTGAGTCTGCTGCGGTTAATACAAGTGTAGAACTTGCCAAAGAAAATGGCTTGAAAAAACTAACTGGGGTGGTTAATGGTGTATTGCGTCAATATATACGTTTAGCAGCCCAAACAGCCGATCCTTTACAATTACCAAAAGATCCTCTCAAACGTTTAGGAATCTTACATAGCTTTCCAGATTGGATAGTGCAGCTATGGCGATTTCAGCTTAGCTTAGCAGAAACAGAGGAATTGTGTATTTGGTTTAACCAGCCCCCGACCATTGATTTACGAGTTAATATCCTACGAACATCTATAGAAGAGGTGGAGTTAGCTTTAAAAGCAAATAATCTGGCTATTACTCGTTTAGCTAGTTTACCCCAAGCTTTGAGGATAACCGGGGGGACAGGTTCAGTGCAGAAACTGTCTGGCTTTAAGGAAGGTTGGTGGACAGTGCAAGATAGTAGCGCTCAACTAGTATCCCATATCCTCGCTCCTCAACCAGGAGAAACTATCATTGATGCCTGTGCTGCACCAGGGGGAAAAACCACTCATATTGCTGAATTAATGGCAGATCAAGGTAAGATTTGGGCTTGCGATCGCGCTGTTAAACGCTTGAAAAAAGTAACAGAAAATACTCAACGCCTAAGACTAAATTCAATTTCCCTTTGCCCTGGAGATAGTCGTAGTTTTGAGCAATTTGAGCAAGTTGCCGACAGGGTTTTAGTTGATGCCCCTTGTTCAGGATTAGGAACACTCCACCGTCGCCCTGATCTGCGTTGGCGACAAACTCCTCAAAAAGTTCAAGACTTAACTCTACTACAAGGGCAAATTCTTGAGGGAGCAGCAAAATGGGTTAAGCCAGGGGGTATTCTAGTTTATGCTACTTGTACGTTGAATAGTTCAGAAAATGAGGCCGTCATCGACTCTTTTTTATCCTCTCATCCTAATTGGGAAATTGAGCCACCAGCCAATAATTTTCTAGCTACTCCTAGAGGTTGGCTTAAAATCTGGCCCCATCGCCAGGAACAAGACGGCTTTTTTATGGTTAAGTTAAGACAAGGATGATCAAAATGAGCAAAAATGCTAAAACTAAACAACTGTTAAAAATCCTGATTGGTGCGGCTTGGATAGACGGCACAATTCAAGCAGAGGAAAGAGAATATTTACACCAGATGGCAACAGAAAAGGGAGTTGCTGAAGATCCTCAAATTAAACCTTTACTTTCAGAAATCAAACAAGTTAAACCCTCTGAATGCTATAGCTGGCTAAAAGAATATTTAGGGAATAATCCTACTGAAGAAGACTATCAACAGCTTTTTGAGTCCTTAAGCGCCTTAATTTATAGTGACGGGGATGTAGATACCGAAGAAGCGAAACTACTAAATCGTTTGCAATTACTCGAAGCAGAAAACAAATCTCCTAAATCTGGCGTTGATAAGTTTCTTCGTGCTGTACAAAAGCTTTATCGTAAAGCGGTTGTCAATGACCAATGATCAGAATTGCTATAGCAATGATGTTTACTATAACGGCAAGTTGTATAGTTGTTAGTGATCAATCTTTAATAGCAACAAAATACTTAAAAAAAACGTCATTGTATTTACGCAGACAGAAACTTGTTGTTTATAAATATCGTCAAATATAGGCTTTAATTCGCTTAATTTGGCATAATAGTAGTTTTGGCTATTATTAGGAACTTAAGACTACATCTAATGTCTAATTACTTAACTAAATAACATATAACTAGGAGAACGCACTCAATGTCCAAAATAAATCGTTGGAAAACTACTACCACTTTAATGCTAAGCATCGGTATGGGGGCAGCAACCCTTGCACCAGTGGTTGCACCTTTAGTATTATCTGCCCCTGCTGTAGCCCAAGCTACTAGCTTCCCTGATGTCCCACAAGGTTATTGGGCGAAACAATACATTGAAGAGTTAACACAGCGAAACATTATCAGTGGTTTCCCAGATGGTACTTTTAAACCAGATGCTCCTGTTACCCGCGCTCAATTTTCTAGCTTGATTTCTGGAGCTTTCAGCAAAAGCGAAACCCGTAGCAGTATCAATTTTGTTGATGTTAGCTCTAATTACTGGGCTAGATCCTCCATTGATAAGTCCTACAAAACAGGTTTCTTATCTGGTTATCCTGGTAACATTTTCCGACCAGAACAGAACATTCCCCGCGAGCAAGTAATTGTTTCTTTAGCCAGTGGCTTGAATTATACAACAGGGGCTGTGGATAGTACCCTCAACTATTACAACGATGCTACCAGCATTTCTAGCTGGGCGCGTTCTCCCATTGCGGCTGCAACTCAACGCAGCATGGTTGTTAATTACCCAACCGTGAAGAATCTCAATCCTTCTCGCAATGCTACTAGGGCAGAAGTAGCAGCATTTATCTACCAAGCTTTGGTTAATCAAGGACAAGCTTCAGCAATTAGTTCTCCTTATGTCGTTAACCAAGCCCCTGTAGCTAGTAGCTTTACCATTCCTGCTGGTTCAGTCATGCCTGTTTCTTATGATAAGGAGAAAATTCTCCTCACCAAAGATGAGACAGTTCCTGTTACTTTAATGGTGAAAGCTAACATTGTTAACTCAAATCAGAGGATTTTGATTCCTGCGGGAACTAAAGTTGAAGGTAAGCTACAACCTACCGCATCTGGTGGGACTCAGTTTATGGCCGAAAAACTCATTTATGCTAACGGTACAAGCCAAAACGTTTCTGCTACTTCTCAGGTAATAACCGAAACCGAAACTATCCGCAAAGGAGTAAGTATCGGTGATTTAGCGAAGAATGCAGGCATCGGTACAGCAGCAGCCGCCGCGATTTCTGCTATTACTGGTGATCGGGCGATCGCGACAGAAGAACTCTTACTTGGTGCTGGTTTAGGCGCTTTAGTAGAGTTGATTCCTACCTTCTTAGGCTTAAATAAGGTGGATCTTTTAGTGGTTAATCCTAATACTGACCTCAACTTGACTTTAACTAATGATTTGGTAGTTTCTGCTCAGTAAAAGTTGAATTCTGTTAGTTATTTGTGAATAGGTTGAATAGAGATGTTGTTAGCAATGTCTCTATTTTTTTGTGATTATCTGTCAAGACCCTATTACACCGTTCTTAATATAACTTCGTAAAGAGGTCAAATAAATGCTGAAGTTTAAAATATTTTAGCTTTAGTAAGGAGAAAGAAAAGTTTTGCTTATTGATGTTGATTTGTGCAAAAGTTGGACTTTTTCTCACCTTGAAGTGATATTATGTATACGGTGGAAAAGGTGCGTCCTTAAAAGTTGTTAGATAAACCATTTTTGTTGTAATAAGCTACTACCCATTCGTCAAGATAGAGGAATAAAAAACACAGGGATAAGGAGACGATCAATGAAAAATGGTACTCCATTTCCTGCTCGAATCCATGTCTTACTCGCTAGGGATAAACCTTTAGGACTCGTAATTAGACGTGGCCCCTCAAAACACGTCGCTACCATTTTGTGGGATTGTCGCCGTGATAAATTTCAACTAGGGCAATGGCTGAAAGGACTAATCTATGAACGGCGTAGTGACCTATCACCTGATGGTAAGTATTTTATCTATTTTGCTATGAATGGGCGTTGGCAAGGTGAAGCCAAAGGCTCTTGGACAGCTATTTCCCGCACTCCTTATTTAACTGCATTAGCTATTTTTCCGAAAGGCGATTGCTATAATGGCGGGGGCTTGTGGACGAGCAGAAATACGTATTGGCTCAATAACGGCTACGGTCATTCTGTACTAAGAGATACTCAAAAAGTTTCTCGTGACAAAAAGTTTCAGCCTTCAGAGTATTTTGATGCCGGAGACTATTGGTTTTATGAAGGCTTAGGGATTTATTACCCGCGTTTAATTAGATATGGTTGGGAGTTTGTAGAAAAGATTAAAGTTGGTAAGTGGGAAGCTAGATACATCTTTGAAAAAACCTTTGGTGATGGCTGGCTGCTTCGCAAAATTGCCCATGCCGAATAAAGTAATCCTCCTGAAGGCAAGAGTTCTGATTGGGATGAACACGAGTTGATTCATGCCCAAACTAATACTCACATTCGCTGCCCTAATTGGGAATGGGCGGATATTGAACGTCGGCGTTTAGTCTGGGCAACCGAAGGCAAATTATTCCGAGGAAAAGTTACTCCTCAAGGAACATTTACACAGAGGAGTATTTTTGATTTCAATCCTATGACTTTCGAGGCGATTAAAGAACCCCATAGATATTAATTGCTCAGAAATTTCGGTTACGAATAATGGGTAAACTAAGACATATAACTGAAGGGAAGGGCGACCCAATTAAAACTTTGGCTGATCAAAAAGTTCACTGAAAACGGGTCGCCCCTACACTGATAACTGTTTACTGATAACTGAAATGACCTTACCCAACTTTCTCATTATCGGCGTTCAAAAAGCGGGTACTACTTCTATTTATAACTACTTAGATGAGCATCCGCAGATTTATATGAGTCCTGTTAAGGAAACAAATTTTCTCGAAGCTGATTGGGAAAAAGAGCCGGAAAAGCTGGCCAAGAAATCGAGCAAAAGTATTACAGATATTGAGACATATCGCCAGTTATTTGCTGGGGTTCAAGATGAAATTGCTATTGGTGAAGCCTCCCCTAACTATCTATTTCATTATCAAACAGCTACTAAGGCGATTCAACGCTATATGCCTGATGCTAAACTCATCGCTATACTGCGAAATCCTACCGAAAGAGCTTATTCTGATTACTTAATGCACATTCGCGATGCTATTGAAGAGCCAGAATCACTATCAGAAATAATTGCTCATCGGGCTGAATCTGCTTACTTTTTCCGGAAAGGTTTTTACTATGAACAAATCAAATACTTTTTTGATAAATTTGGTCGCCAACAAGTTAAGGTTTATCTTTATGATGACTTGTGTAAGAATCCAGTAAAATTGATGCAAGATATGTATAGTTTCATCGGGGTAGATGATAACTTTGTTCCTGATACTGGCAAGAAGGCACAAAAAGCTCAAGTGCCGAAAAATCAAGGAATCAATAACTTACTGAAGACCAAAAACCCTCTCAGAAATTTGGCTGCTTCTACTTTAAAAACATTCTTGCCCCTGGAAACAAGGCAGAAGATTCGGGATGGTATTATTAATCTTAATTCTCAAGGTAAAAAGGCTTTACCTCTACAACCAGAAGATCGAACAAAATTGGTAGAAATGTTTCGTGAAGATGTACTTAAATTACAAGATTTACTCGGAAAAGATTTATCGGGTTGGTTGAAGTAAATAGCCTTCTTTCTACAAATAAAAGCTTTAAACTAAACTTTTCTTTAAGCATCGTAGTAAACGAAATCTGGTATGAATTAAGCTAAGACGCATTTAAGCTGGGATTTTTGGCATTAACCAAATTTCTCCCGATGTCTTTTTTATGAACTACTTTGTCGCTCTCAGTAATTTAATCACTAAAAAATGGTGTACACTCCTCCCTTAGCAAGATTGATTGAACAACTACAGAAACTACCTGGAGTAGGGCCTAAAACTGCTCAAAGATTAGCACTTCATATTATTAAGCGTCCTGAACAAGATGTTAATGCCCTGGCGCAAGCTTTAGTAGAAGCGAAAAAGCAAGTAGGTTTTTGTCGAGTATGTTTCCATTTGTCAGCGGAACCAGTTTGTCATATTTGTGGTAACCAAAATCGCGATGACAATACCATCTGTGTGGTAACAGACTCCCGCGATGTTATTGCTTTAGAAAAAACGCGAGAATATAGTGGAAAATACCATGTTTTAGGGGGGGTCATCTCTCCTATGGATGGCATCGGACTAGAACAATTAAATATACAACCTTTGGTAAAAAGGGCAAGCCAACCCCATATTCAAGAAGTAATTATGGCCATTGGCCCCAGCGTAGAAGGAGAAACCACCACCCTTTATATTGGTCAGTTATTAAAACCTTTCACCAAAGTTACCCGCATTGCTTTCGGTTTACCCATGGGGGGAGATTTAGAATATGCCGATGAAGTAACCTTAGCTAGGGCATTAGAAGGAAGAAGAGAATTAGATTGAGGAAAAAAAGAAAAAGGTTTGTCTTTGGCATAATTGACTTAAAATTACGGGAACAACCGTTGCAATAATCTTAGACAAGCAAGTGTTAAAAGTTAAGAGTAATTGGCTTAAGCTCCAAAGTAATGATCTTGAAATTGATGCTTATTTAGCTGCACCTCAAGGAGAAGGTAGATTTCCGGGGGTAGTAGTTATTCAAGAAATCTTTGGTGTCAATGCCCATATCCGTGACGTAACTCAACGCTTAGCCCAAGAAGGATATGTGGCGATCGCCCCAGCCATTTATCAACGTCAAGCCCCCAGATTTGAGGCTGGATATACTCCAGAAGCTATCACCATCGGCAGGAAGTATAAAAACCAAACCCAAGCTTCAGAATTATTAGCAGATATTCAAGGTGCTATAAATTATTTACAAAGTTTTCCCCAAGTTAAAGGCACAAGTTTTGGTTGTGTTGGCTTTTGTTTCGGTGGTCATGTCGCCTATTTAGCTGCCACCTTACCAGAAATTGTTGCCACAGCATCCTTTTATGGGGCAGGCATCACTACCATGACTCCAGGGGGAGGAGAAGCCACCATAACGCGAACTCCAGAGATTAAAGGAACAATTTATACCTTCTTTGGTAACGCAGATGCTAGTATTCCTCCAGAACAAGTAGAAGAAATTGAAGCCGCCCTGAAAAGACACCATATACCTCACCAAATTTTCCGCTACAGTAATGCAGATCACGGTTTCTTCTGTGACCAAAGGGCAAGCTACAATCAAGCAGCAGCTAAAGATGCTTGGCAGCAAGTATTAGATTTGTTTAGCAAAAAACTATAAAAAAACTTAAATCAGTAATTCTTAACATGAACTCAGAATCTACCCCTCCCCCAGAATCTCCTACCTCCTTCTCTATGGATGATTTTGCCAAAGCTTTAGAAGAACACGACTACGAGTTTAAGAAAGGTCAGGTGGTTAAGGGGAAACCCTTTGAATATGGCAGTGAAGGAGCCTATGTAGATATAGGAGGTAAATCTCCTGGCTTTGTTCCGACAAAAGAAGCTTCTTTATCTTTCTTTGAGAAGCTAGAAGAAATTCTGCCCCAAGAAGAACTAGAATTTTTAATTATTCGTGAACAGGATGCCGAAGGTCAAATTTTACTTTCTCGCCGTCAATTAGAAATGAAGGTGATTTGGGATGAATTAGCCGAATTGCAAGAAAAAGGTCAATCTGTCTCTATGAAGGTAATCGGGACAAATAAAGGAGGCATAACCGGAGATGTTAACGGCTTAAGAGGTTTCATCCCGCGATCGCACCTCATCGAGAAACAAGACTTAGAATCATTAATTGGTCAAAACCTCACAGCAACTTTCCTGGAACTTAACCCAGAAACCAACAAACTCGTCCTCTCTCAGCGAGAAGCTGCCCGTACCCAAGTAATCAGCAAATTAGAACGAGGACGTTTATTAGAAGGTACAGTAGTGAACCTCAAACCCTATGGGGCATTTATTGATTTAGGGGGTGTAACTGGATTATTACACGTTAAGGAAATTAGTCATAATTCTATCGATTCTCTCCCTGCATTATTACAAGTCGGTCAGAAAATCAAGGTGATGATTAAAGATATTGATGAATGGAAAAAAAGAATTTCTCTCTCTACCAAAGTCCTCGAAAATCATCCAGGAGAAATCTTAGAAAATATGAGTGAGGTGATGGCGACGGCGGAAGAGAGGGCAATTCAGGGGAAGGAGATAAGTAATAAGTAATAAGTAATAAGTTGAGAATTTACTATTCCTTACTCTCTTGCACGATTAGCAACTAGCAACTAGCAACTAGCAATTAGCAGTAATATGAACGAAAAAACAGCAGACATTATTACCTTAGCCATTGATATTGGGGGTAGTGGAGTTAAGACTATCAAATTGGACGGGGAAGGTAATGCCATAAGCGATCGCAATCGTGTACCAACTCCCCAGCCTCCTAAACCGGAAGCAATAACAGAAGCTATTGTTAAATTAGCTAAAGAACAAGGGGAGTTTCAGCGCATTTCCGTCGGATTTCCTGGGGTAGTACGTAAAGGTATTATCGATACTGCCGTTAATCTTGATCCTGACTGGATTGGTTTTGATCTTGCTACTGCCCTCTCGGATCTTTTAGGAAAACCTGTACGGGTTACCAATGACGCGGATGTACAAGGATTAGGTGCGATCGCCGGTAAAGGAGTAGAATTAGCCATTACCTTGGGTACAGGATTTGGTTCAGGCTTATTTATCGATGGTAAACTAGTACCTAACCTAGAAATTGCCCATCATCCTTTCCGTAAAGGGGAAACCTACGAAGAACAATTAGGTAGGGCAGCCTTAGAAAAATCCGGTAAGAAAAAGTGGAACAATCGCTTAGAAAAGGCGATCGCGACTTTAGGAAGAACTTTTAACTACGACTTCCTTTATATTGGCGGCGGCGAAGCAAAGAAAATCAACTTTTACCTACCACCCAATGTCAAAATTGTCCCCAACATTACAGGTTTATTAGGCGGCATTGCTTTATGGAAAGATTAATTAGTTGCTAGTTGCTAGTTGCTAGTTGCTAATGGTTATAGAGAAGCTGATAAATGATAAATGTTAAATGATTATTGTTATTATTGGTTTCAACCTTTTACTTACAGTCATCAATTTATATATTGCTTGGCGAATTTGGAAGTTGCGTTTATTTTTAGTTAAAGTAACAGAAACTCTGAAAAATGTAGAACGAATCACCTATAGCGTACTTCATAGCACTCCTCCACCAATTTTAGGATTTCAGCAAGGCACTCGCAACCTGAAGCAAAGCTATACTCAATTAGAATCACAAATACGGCAGTTGCAAAAAATTCTCGCTTTACTTAGCCTAGTAACTAACCTTTGGCGTTGGTCTAACCCTAATCTCTCCAAGATAAAGCAATAGCTAGGAGGTTACCGTTTGAATCTGTAACCAAACAAAGTTGCGATCGCGCCAGTGGCAATTAAAATAGGGGTTATTAACGCCCATAAACTAAAATATGTCGAAAGAAAAGACTGGAGCTTTTATTGGAGGAATGCTGTTTGGCAGCGCTGTTGGTACAATTGTAGGGTTACTAGTTGCTCCTCGTACTGGTCGAGAAACGCGGCAGTTAATCAAAAAATCTGCTGATGCTTTACCAGAGTTAGCCGAAGACTTAACAACCACAGTCCAACTACAAGCAGATCGTTTTTCTGCATCAGCAACACGTAATTGGGAAGGAACTTTAGAGAGGCTCAAAGAAGCCGTATCAGCAGGAGTTGAAGCTACTCAGCTACAAGCTGAAGAACTAAAAAATGCCCCTAACGCTATTCCTGAGTCATCTTCCTCTGCTTCAGATCAACACTTGTAAGGGAATTAAAGCGTGATCGATCCCCTGTTTTGGCTCGGCTTGTCAATTCTTCTGGTTGCTGTCAGCTTAACCGCTGTATTGATTGCCGCTTTACCTGTCTTCCAACAATTATCTCGTGCTGCTCGCAGTGCAGAGAAGTTATTTGATACCTTAAACCGAGAATTTCCCCCTACCTTAGAGGCAATTCGTTTAACAGGTTTGGAAATTAGCGAATTAACCGATGAAATGAATGAAGGGGTTAAAAGTGCCTCCGGTGTGGTTAAACAAGTGGATCGCAGTATCACTAATGTCCAAAAACAAACTAAAAATATCCAAGTTGGCACAAGAAGCTTTGTTGTTGGGGTAAAAGCTGCTTGGAAAACTTTCAAACGCCCCAAAGCAAAACGTCGCGCATCTTCTCGCTTAAAGTCGTCTCAAAGAATTGATAATTGATAATTGATAATTGGTAATGGCTAGTTGCTAGTTGTAATTATTAAACCTTATCGGAAATTAAAGATGTAGAGATGTAATGGGTACAGCCTGTGGGCTGCATAATTTCCGCCTTACTCACCGCTCCAAAAGAGCTAGTAAGCCGTTGCAAGTTACATAATACCAAAAGTTAAAGGAAGGGGCGATCGCCTCTTTCACTTTCTCCACTATTTCCGATAAAGTCTATTTATCATTGTTGCCTGTTTCCTTATGAGCATAACTCTTTTGACCAGTCTTGATGTCCTCTTCCTTCGCTACATTGAAACTGAGAGCCTACCCAAAGGATCTGCCAATCGTCCTGTTGCCATTGCAATTCCACACGAGTGCGTATGCTGCGAACAGAATCGTCAGCTAGCCCAACAATAGTATATTCAATAACCGTTGGTGCATTGCCTTTACCATAATCAATCTTAATTCCTTCTTGCTGCCTTCCTTCGAGAGATTCGGGATGACTCAATAGTTGTTGGGCGATGGAATGGGGATTAATTTCGTCAATGTTGTTGTTTCTGAGGAAAGTTGCAACCTCGACTTCGCGATATTGCGATTCCAACTCATCAGATTCTACACCGATTCCCTGAGCAGGGATTGAATTAGTTTGAGAAAAAGTAGATAAAGTTAAAGCCAGACAAAAGGCGATCCCACCTAAAATAACTGCTGGTCGTATTTTTAAGGACATAGCAAACACTTTCTTTCCATTCTACTTCCTCATGTTTGAGAAAAAAGTTTTCAAAAAGGGGTGACACCCCTCACCCCATATGCTATATTTATTTATAGTAGATGCACCCTGATGACTGGGAGAGTTACATTTTTGTGGCTCTCCTTTTTTTATGGAGATTTATTCAAGAGATAAACCCTTTTCGGCTAACCATTCTGGGTTGAATAAACGAGATTGATATCTAGCCCCACCATCACAGAGAATAGTCACAATGGTATGTCCTGGTCCCATTTCCTTAGCTAAAGCATAAGCTGCCCCAACATTAATACCTACAGATCCCCCCATAAATAAACCATCTTTTTCCAATAGCTGATAAACTACCCGCAAGCATTCATGATCATCAATTTGGATAGCATCATCAATGGGTACACCTTCCATATTGGCTGTAATGCGACTATTACCAATACCTTCAGTTATGGAACTTCCTTGGGGGTTAATTTCTCCAGTTTTGACATAGCTATATAAGCCGCTACCCAAAGGATCTGCTACCACACATTTAACTTGTGGATTCTTTTCTTTTAGATATAAAGATACCCCCGCAAAAGTACCCCCAGTACCAGTCGCCGCTACCCAAGCATCAACTTTCCCATCTGTTTGTTGCCAAATTTCTGCCCCGGTAGTTTCATAATGGGCCTGACGATTAGCTAAATTATCAAACTGATTAGCCCAAATAGCGTTATCCATCTCCTTAGCCCATTTACCAGAGAGTTTGACGTAGTTATTCGGGTCTTTATAGGGTACAGCGGGTACAGGGCGAACTTCTGCCCCTAGCGTCCTCAAAGCGTCCATTTTTTCTTGGGATTGGGTTTCGGGTATAGCGATTAAACATTTATAACCCTTAGCATTACAAATATGCGCTAAACCAATACCTGTATTACCTGCCGTACCCTCAACTACAGTCCCTCCTGGTTTAAGTAAGCCCTTTTCTTCAGCATCTTTGATAATATACAAAGCTGCCCTGTCTTTTACCGATCCTCCAGGATTAAGAAACTCTGCTTTACCTAAAATTTCGCAACCTGTTTCCTCACTAAAACTATTTAAACGAATGAGGGGGGTATTACCGATAGTATCTATGAAGCCGTTTTTAATATCCATATTTTTATCTTTATAAATTACATAATTGGAAAAGGGCGGACAATTAACTGCCCGCCCCTCTTAATTGAAGCAGGGCTTATCTTAATCTTAGATAAATTAAAGTTTCGAGAAGCTAGGAAAGTAGGATGATCAGGACTGACGCAGTGAAACGAAAAATCAATGGTTTCAGGCAGAGGATTACAGGCACTCTATCTCCCCATCTCCCTACTTATTAGGCTGAGGAGTCATGCGTAAATAAGGCTTCACTTCTTGATAACCTTTAGGGAATTTCTCTTTTAATACTTCAGGATCTTTCAAAGAAGGAACAATCACACAATCGCCCCCATCTTGCCAGTTAACGGGAGTAGCGACTTGATGATGATCAGTGAGTTGTAAAGAATCTATGACCCGAAGAATCTCATCAAAGTTACGTCCTGTACTCGCAGGATAGGTAATAGTTAAGCGCAGCTTTTTGTTAGGATCTATGATGAAAACTGAACGTACAGTGAGAGTATTATCAGCCTGTGGGTGAATCATACCGTAGAGATCGGAAACTTTGCGGTCTGAATCTGCCAAAATTGGATAATTAACGCTGGTACTTTGAGTTTCGTCAATATCTTTGATCCAACCTAAATGAGATTTTGCATCATCTACACTTAAAGCTATTACTTTAGTGTTGCGCTTCTCAAATTCTGGTTTGAGTTTAGCAACCATACCTAATTCGGTAGTACAAACGGGAGTATAGTCTGCTGGGTGAGAAAAAAGCACAACCCAGCTATCTCCAGCCCAATCATGAAAGGAGATTTCTCCTGCGCTAGAGTCTTGCTTAAAATCGGGTACTGTGTCGCCTAGTTGTAAAGCCATAATACTTATTTCCTTGTCTATTGAGGAGCAGTTAAATTTTAAATAACGATTTTTAATCTTGCCATAAAACCATAGTATCCCCATAGGAATTTAGCTCTTTATTACAAAAGTTCGCACAAAGTCCATTGGTTTAGTATTGACATCCTCCCCGCTCTGTCCGCGCTTATGGTTGTAGTCTTACGCCTTCCTCCACGTCCGTTTAAAACCTAGGGTGTCCCCCCGCGACCAGAATATTTACAGCAGCGTTAACATCTCTGTCATGAACTGCACCACAATTTAAGCAAGTCCATTCTCGAATGGAGAGTTCCTTCTTGCCACCTCTGAAACCGCAACAAGAGCATCTTTGTGATGTTGGTTCCCATCTATATCTGGCTTTCATGTTGGCTGCAACAGTTGCTATTCGCAAATTATGTTTATAATACCTAAAAAAATCAATTAATCGGCCCTAAATCGGCGGAGTTTTAAACCTTTTTTTGTTTTGATAAATGTTTAATGATAAATGAAAAGATAATTCTTATTGGCCCAATCAGTGCTGGAAAGTCCACAATCGGAGAACTTTTAGCCGCAAAACTTGCCCTTCCTCAACATTCAATGGATGAAAAACGTTGGGACTATTACCGAGAAATTGATTATGACGAAGAATTTGTTAAACAAAAGCAAGAAGCTGATGATTATTGGGGAGTACAACATTATTGGAAATCCTTTGAAGCCCATGCTGTAGAAAGGCTACTCTCAGAATATAATCAAGGAATTGTTGATTTTGGGGCAGGACATTCAGTCTATGAAGATAAGGCACTTTTCCAGAAAGTACAACAGACTTTAAATCCCTATAAAAACGTCAAAAAGAAACAGATACATAAAACAAGCCTATAAAGCTAAGTAATACAAATCCGGGTACTTCAGTACCCTTACAAAATCCAGGAATGAAGTTCTCAAACCCTACTCCCTACTCCCTGCTCCCTGCTCCCTCCCATAACAGATAAGTCATGCCACTCAACGGGATTTAGTATAACTATAAAATGCCCAACTACTTAGGTATTTTTAACAAGAAGATAAACAAAATAAGGTGTACCGATTAAAGCAGTAATAATGCCACAGGGAAGTTCTATAGGGGCAAATAAAATCCTCCCTAAAAAATCTGCCATAACCACAATTGTTGCTCCTATCATTGCGGCTATAGGAATTAAACTTTCATGGAGATTTCCTACTAATTGACGGGCAAGATGAGGGGCAATTAAACCTACAAAACCAATGGATCCTGCGGTAGCGACTGCTGCACCAGCGAGGGCAGCACTAATTAGCAATAAAAGACTGAATTCTAATTCTACTTTAGTTCCCAAACCTTTAGCTATTTCTTCTCCTAAATTCAAGGTATTTAATTGGGGTGCTTTAAATAAAGCTAAGGGAATAAAAACCAATAACCAAAGTGATAAGTAAAATACCTGTTCCCAACTACAACCATAAACACTTCCCGCCAACCAAACTAAAGCCTGACTAACATTATTAATTTCTCCAAATGTAACTATTAAGTTCGTCATGGCATTAACTACTGCGGCAATGCCCACACCAACTAAAATAAGTCGTACCGGATGGGTTCCTTTTTCCCAAGCGAGGAAGTAAATTAATACTGAAGTTAGCAAAGCACCACCACCAGCAGCTAAAGGTAAGATGCCCACTGGAATATCAGGAAAAACCACAATTAAACTCACTGCTGCCAAACTTGCCCCAGCATTGACACCAATGATTCCTGGGGCAGCAAGGGCATTGCGAGTTATGCCTTGCAGGATTGTACCAGAAATCCCTAAAGCGATACCAACTAGTGCTGCAGTTAAACTTCTGGGTAAGCGCAACGTCTTGATAACAAAAGCATAATCGCTATTTCCTGTTTCTATACCGAAGATAGTTTGCACCACTGCCAGGGGAGGGATCGGATATTCCCCCCAGGAAGCATTGATTACTATTATTGTTAAAGTAATGAGACTTAAAGTTAGTAAGACAAAGACAAAATGCCGTTGAAAACGGAAAGATATAGGCAATATCTTGCCTCTAAAAATGATGGTACTGGTTTTCATGCCAACTTAAGAATTACTATGACAAATCTTTCTTCCCGTTAGTAGCTAAAAAATCTTTCATTTTTTGAATTATTCATCGTCTTAAATTAAATCTTCAACATTCCTTGCGGGTTTACCGTTAATAATTCCTTTCTCTGCAAACCTTCTTGGTGCAAAATAGCATTAGCTGCTAACAAGCCGCTACTAACAGCCCTTTCCATTAAACCGCAAGGAAATGGCATTTTCACCCAGTCTCCTGCAAAAGCTAAGTTAGGAACTTTGGTAGCAGTTTCAGGGCGATTATGGTAACTGTTGGGGGGATAACCAGAGAAGTTTTTCTGGTTAACTAATTCCCGATGTAACATCTGACTATTTTTTAATTCAGGTACAATTTGATATAACTCTTCTTCAAAAGTTGCTAACAAACTTTCCTGAGTAGGAAATTCCTTTTCTTTATAACAGTAAGCGTGTAATTCCACCACGCTTCCTCCGGTTTTTTTGCTCCAAGCAATAAACTGTTCTTGGATGCGATGGTAAAGAGTAATACTATCAGTTAAACTATAGCCAGAAAGGGAAGTAAACCAACTATGTTCCCAATCAAAATCTTCGTCAAACCAGAAACGTGCTACAGCAAAGGGATCAGCAACAGCTAAACTATTAACTTGCGAAGCTACTTCTGCTTCTACATCTCCTGTCATGATTTGGAATAAATGTTTGGTTCCAGGAACATTGGTAGCCATGACATAATAATCAGCACTAATTGTCTTTTTTCTGGTTTTTAATTCAGAATTTGCTGCTACTAATTGCACTTGCTCTTCTTGATATTCAGCAATCTGAAAAGAAGCTAAATCACGCTTAGCAGGGCCATTAATCACTTTGCCTTGTTGGTTATATAAAGCACCGTGACAAGGACAAAGAAACTCTCCATTAACTTGGGGTTGAACAGTACAACCTTGGTGAGTGCAAGTTAAGGAAATAGCTTTATCTTCCCCTCGCAGAAGATAAACATTATCCCCCGCACCATAATATTTTTTCCCTAACAAAAGGTTACTCTTTACCCAAAAAGGAACCTCTGTTTGAGCATCACCTTCATAATAACTAAGGGAGTTAATTTTTCCCCCTTGCCAATTAATTTCACTTACCGTAGCTTCCGGAACAATTTCCCCCCCTTTCTCTTTAATTGCCTTAGCCATAGGTTCCACTAAACTTGTTCCCATGTCCTGTTTAGTACCATTAAAAGCTAAACCTTCAGGATTACCAAAAAAGTAGAAGTGGAAAAATTGTAATAATTCTCCGGCACTAAGTACATCCGGTGCATTTAAACTAGATTTCGCAAAAGGTAAGAAATATAAATCGTAAAGTCCTTGAGGAAAACCTCTTTCTATCCAATCTGTGACAGAAATACTATCAAAGTTATTGAAAGTTTTAGGAATTCTAAAACTAGTAATAGCCCGAAATACCTGAAGATGACTCATTTTAGTTAAATTAATGCCCCAATGCAAACGGTTAGGAGAGGAAATTGCTAAATCAACAATGTTCCAAGGAAAGGCCGAGTTACTAGGACGAAATACTTCAGGATCATACTTTTCTTTGTTGAAGACTAAAGAGTAGAATCCTAATGATTTGAAATTATCGGCGATCGCCAGTTTTTCCACCAAGCCATTAAGATTATAATATTGAGGAAAAAAGCCATGGAAACCGTGTTCCATAATAAACTCTTCCTCCCCAACTTTAATAGGCCAACTGGCAATTTTCCCTCCTAAATTAGGAGATTTTTCTAACAAAGTTACAGCAAAACCACGCTGACTTAATTCATAAGCACAGGCTAAACCTGCTAACCCTGCGCCAACAACAACAACCTTTTTCGATTGAGTAATTGTATAGGGAAGGGTTAAGCTATCCTGCTTAAATACCGTCGGTTGAGGCTTAACAAAGCGAGAATAACCTACTGCTCCGCCGATGGCTCCTATACCTAATAATTTTAAGGCTGTACGTCGAGAAACGGGCAACGAAGAGGAAAAATCTGACAATTGACTCATTAGCAGTTATAAAATAGAAGTTATTGCTTATTGTTGAGTTGTTTTCTGGCAATAACTAATATTTTACTAAATTTTCAATTTTCTCGTCGGTATCGCTTGTTTTTTGCCAATAAGAGTTAGATATCCCAGGCGAAAATCGTGGTTTTTGCTAATAGCTAGTGGAAGCATAGAAATAGACCAAATGTACCTCATGAGTCTAAGAATTGCGATAAAACTACTTATTATTTGTTACTTATTACTTATTACTTAAACTAAAGTGGGCAAGGAGAGACTCGAACTCTCATGACCGGGGCCGCCACATTTTGAGTGTGGTGCGTCTACCAATTCCGCCACTTGCCCTTAGCATTGTCTTTATCATTATAATCTTTTTCGCGCAATTGCATCAAAGTTTGATATTGATTAGAGCTAGCCCAGCGATCTATTTTCTCTGCCCGAATCACGGGGACTGGGTGGGTTAATTGGGCTGTCTGAGCAGTTTTGAGCATTTCCCCAAGCTGAGTTTCTCCCACCGCATCATAAGCCCTTGCTTGCTCAATAAAAGCGTCCAAATTCAATTGAGGAGCGAGTTTAGGGGAACCCCCGGCTAACTTCATTAATACCGACATCACCACTTTGGGATCTTGAGTTGCTAAAAGTGCTGCGCGATCGCAACTAAATTCTGCACAACGTACCCATTCCTGCATTTGTTCTTGGATATTTTGAGCAATAACCGTTCCCCAAACAGGCAGGAAATTAGCAGCTAAGGCGAGAATGTTCGCTAACGTTAGGTATACTCCATGTTCACATTTGAGATGACCCAACTCGTGAGCAATTACCGCCTGAATCTCTTCTGGAGTGAGCATATCTATCAAAGAAGTGTGCATCACCATAAAAGGCTGCCTCCCTCGCATCGCCAAGGTATAAGCATTAGGGGCAGGATTTTGTTGTACATAAAGTTGAGGCGGTTCTAAATCGAGAACTTCGCAAGCTTCAATGAGTAGCTTATGGAGGTGAGGCAGTTGCTTTTCGCTAACTTGGACACTAGAAGCGATATTGTTCAAGAAAAAGAACTGTTCGGCCACCGAACCAATTATACTTCTAATCGCTACGTCCAAACCTGGTATTTGCTTTAAGCTTCTGGTGGCTTGCAAATCCAAAGGATGGCGAAATTCGTCGGCTTTAAGACCAATTAGTAGAGTTTTAGTAAATTCCATTGTAGGGGGAGGCTGGGGAGATAGGGAGCTGGGGAGATAGGGAGCTGGGGAGCTAGGGTGATGGGGAGCTAGGGTGATGGGGAGAAAACTATTAGCCATTAGCCACTAGCCATTAGCAATTAGTAATTAAACCCCAAAAGATTTACCGCAACCACAGGTTTGATTGGCATTGGGGTTAGTAAATTGGAAACCACCACCAATTAAGGCATCACTATAATCAAGCATTAAGCCATAAAGGTAAAGAATACTTTTGGGATCACAAATGATTTTGAAGCCATTGTAATCAAAAACCTCATCATTATCGCGAATCTTATTAGGCTCTTCAAAATCCATCATATAGGACATTCCGGAACAACCACCATTGCGTACACCTACCCGCAAACAGAGGTCTTTTCCTTGTTGGTTTCTCAGCATCATGACGTGCTTGAGAGCATTTTCTGATAATTGAATCCCTTTTTGAGGTAGCTTAGTTGCTTGTGTCATCTGTATGAGTAACTCCTAAATTATTTTGATCTGCTGAGTTAAATTTTAGTATCCCGATAATCTTATACTTCTATTTTAACTGGGAATTTTGCCAAGGAATTTCTAGATGTCAAGGAAAAAGTTGGTTTGTTTCTTATACTAACTACATACCAATAGGAAACTGGCTTGATAGAAAACCTTTTTTCCATGCAACTGACGAGGTTCTATGAGCGCTCTAAATCCCACGACCAAGCGTCGTCTCAAGAAAATACCCCAAATCAATAGTGTTTGGGAAGGTGATTGTCGTCCCTTATCAATTTTAGCCAAAAAAATTGACCCAGATGCCCAAGGGAACGAACAATGTATTATTTGGGTAGATGGCTCAGAAGGTATTGTTAGAGCTATGGACTTGGTTTCCCCAGAAATGGGACAAGAAGCCATTGTACGCACTTTGTTAAGGGCGATAGAAACCCCTCAAAGCCCAGCCTCACCAGCCCGCCCCCAAAAGATTATCTTGCGCGATCGCGAAATTCAATTTCTGCTGCGAGGAGTTTTACAAGGTTTAGATATCAGCGTTGATTATGTTCCTCAACTACCTGTTATAGAAGAGTTTTTCCATGGTATTGACTCCCTTAGCGACAACAGCCCTCCTACTATCCCTTCTCAGTATCAAGAATTGTTATGGAAAACTGCTGAGGAGATTTGGCAAGAAGCTCCTTGGGAAGTACTCGCAGATCACAATATCATTGCCATCAAGCTGAATCGCTGGGATACTGATACCCTCTATGTTTCTGTCATGGGAATGTTGGGGAGGGAGTATGGAGTTCTCTTTTACCGTTCCTTAGAATCTCTGCGCCGCTTTCGTGCTGCCGTTGTCGCGGAAGAATCTTTAGAGCGATTAGAAAGTGCTTTTTTAGCCCAAGATTGTTGGTTCGTTAACTTTGAGTTCCCTGAAGAAGAGCTAGAAACTGAAGATAATTTAGTTACTTTAAATTTAGCAGATGCTCATCCTCGCTTCGGCAGCATACATCCTTATGAGGGAATGCGACCTTTTTTGGATGAAGAAGAAGCTTTGGTGGTTTATGTCGCCCTCAAAGCCTTAGCAAGGTTCATGAATAAGCATTATGATCTTTTAGATAGCGATGATTTTGAAGCTTTTAGCAAGAGTTACCGCATTCCTCTCCCTGAAGGTCAGTCACAAAAAACGGTGGCTATAGAAGTTTCTACTATGCCAGAGTTGTCTTCTG
This sequence comes from uncultured cyanobacterium, assembly GCA_963793425.1. Taxonomy (GTDB): domain Bacteria; phylum Cyanobacteriota; class Cyanobacteriia; order Cyanobacteriales; family CAWCAG01; genus CAWCAG01. Next base: position 1,015,238 of record CAWCAG010000009.1, read on the forward strand.
AGTTGTTTAGCTTGATGGAACAAGCTGAATTAGATGAGTTTGATTCAGAAGAAGAAGATTCCATACCTTTACAAAGTGACTTAATTCCTGAAGATGCTTGGCGCAGTTTGGGAATGGTTTCTCCTCAGTGGCTAGAGGCGGTACGTAAAAATAGCAAGAAGTATTACCAATCTCAAGAAGCACCCCAACTAGAAGAAGGAATGCCGGCGATTTTAGTGCAAACCTCTCTACCTAAAGCTAAAGCTATTATGGAGCAAATCAAAGCTGATGGAGGATTAAAAGCAATTTGTTTCAACCCAGGAGAAGATCCCTCAACGGAAACAAATTATGAGTTGGGAATGTTACAAGCTGCCAATGGCAATTTGTACTTATTTGGGGAGTTTGTGAGCGAAGATCCCGCTTTTAGTAAAGACCTGTGGCAATGGCAAAAAAACTGTCAAAGTAATAAAAACTATTGTAGTTTTATTCTCGCTAGAGGTTTAAGGGGGGCTTCTCGCGGTAACCCTCAAATTTCTGATCTGGTGGCTTTATTTGAAGTTAAAGTCATTTCTGCCCAGGAATTGGGTATAGGAATGTTGCAACTAACCCCTCAAATCAGTTTTGAATTAGATTGGTGATTATCAATGATCAATGATCAGTTGAATCGACGATTTTGTCCTCGACTATGGCGTAGCCCCAGTGGGGATTTTGGTTTATTTGTTTGGTGACTAAACTTTTGCCGATGGGTGTGTGGTACATTCCTGCTAATGATTCGATGCTTGGGCGAGTTTGTGAGACTGTTTCCTCTTCCTTTGTTTGAGGCTTTTCTTCCTCTTGTGGTAAAGAAAATTGAGGGGCAATTTGTTCTAACTTAGCAATCACGCTTGCTTTGGTAACTTGATTTTTGGCAGTAAAAGAAGGGGGTAAATTAGGGGTTGTTACTCCCATTTCTTTGGCTTTAATTGCTTCGTCAGCTAGGCGATCGCACTTACGCAAAAATCCTGCCCAGAGATCCTTCGCTAAAACGGGGTTTCTTAAGTCTGCCCGCGCCCTAGCTACAGCACTTTCTAAGGGTTCTCCTTTTTGAAGATAATATTGGGTACGTTCTTCTTCTAGGGCAGGATAAGCAACCCCCGGTTCCACTTCCCACTCTTGTTGTACTTTTTGACTTGTGCCGAAAGGAATACCTTGATTAAATTCTTCCCAATAGGGAGAAATTATCCCTTTACTGATGCTATCAATAATTTTAAATACCCAGCCAGAAGGATTGGAAAAACCAAGGTTTTTGGCATAGTTAAATAAAGCTTTTTGAAATGCCTCAAACTCTTGAGAAGTTTGCCAAGGGCCACTAAATTGGTAATGAGGGGTAACTTGAACAGAAATAGGTTGGCGACGTACAGGAAAGAAGGGATCGCTTTTAACTTTTGCTACTAATTTTGTTGGGGTAAAAGCTACGGTATCAGAGTTAGTTAAAAGCCGCTCCAAAACTTGCCAATCAATGATCAACTCCCAAAGTTCATCCTCTTGATTGATAAGTTGAAATTGTAGAAGCGATCGCCCCCGAAGTTGGTTTCTAGCCAAGTCTTGCTCAACACTACTCATACCAGTTATTGTCGTCATTTCTTCAGTGGTAATTTGCACAGCATTTTGGCCCTTTGGTAGATTAAATTGACGTTGTATAATCTCTCCCAAAAAAACTGCTGTCACCACACCCCCTGTAGCTTTTGCTAATTGGGGATAATAAATTTGGGGAGCAGTCAAATATTGCCAAAATACCTCTAATTTCACTTTGCCTTGTACCTTAAATAACAACTTTCGTGGAGAATTTAGCTATAAATCCGGTTGATTTATTTCTTTGGGTGTATACATCAATAATTCCATTAGCTTTATAATAATCAACTTATCAAAAGGATTGATTGATCCTCCACCTATGCCTAGTTATCCTGGAATATCTAGCGAAGCCTTCATACACCCCCTCGATAGAGAAGCAGAACAAACCCTGCGTCGCGTTCCTGGCTTTGAGATTCTCTCCCGCAGTTTTGTGGAGTTTCTTTATGAACGACCCCAACACGTTTATTTATTAGGTAATGCCATCCAAGCAAGCCCAAGGCAATATTCTACTATTTATGGCATCGCTCGTGAATGTATTCGAGATTTAGATGTTGTTCCTGAGCCATTATTATTTGTTAGCCAAAATGCTCAAGCTAATAGTTATTCTTTAGGGAGAGAACAACCCCATATAATTCTCAATACAGGATTATTAGACTTACTTGAGGAGCAGGAAATTCGCACGATTATCGCCAGGGAATTAGGGCATATTAAGTGCGAACATACGACCTTAAGGCAAATGTCTCTTTGGGCTATGAATGCTGCTTCTATGTTAGGAGACATGACTTTAGGGTTAGGCAATCTCCTTAGTAGTGGTTTGCTTTACGCTTTTTATGAATGGCGTCATAAAGCCGAACTTTCAGCAGACAGGGCCGCTTTATTAGTTATTGATGATCTTCCCACCATTTTAAAAACCATGATGAAATTAGCTGGGGGATCTGCAAAATATGCTCAGGAAATCAGTTTAGCTGAATTTATCCGCCAAGGTAAAAACTATCAAGAATTAGACCGAGATAGTTTCAAAGAAATTTATAAATTTTTGCTTTACAATGGGGGCAATAATTCCTTTTTGACTCATCCTTTTCCCGTAGAACGCATTCATTACTTAGAGGAATGGTCAACCTCTCCAGAATACAATCGCCTTCGTCAGGGTAGTTATCAAAGTGGAAAATCCCCAGGAAGTGTAGAAGAGAACGACAAAGCCTCAGAAGATGAAGTGAGTAGGTTACAAGAGCAAATTGAGAGACTGAAAGCGGAAATACATAAAGTGAAGTCTCAAGGAAGATAAGAGTTTTTACGTAAGTAAGATACTTGGTTTTTGTCTATTTCTTATGAAGAAATGACTAGCTGTTTCGGAGTTGCCTCTTCAATAAGAAATAGTATATGTTTAAGCTAAGAAAAGGTGAAATTAATTGGTATAAACCAGCAGCTTCTTCAATTTTTAGTCGCAACTACCAAACATTTTAAATAGTCAGCAAAAAAAATCTGCTCTTCGGATCAGAATTGATTTGTAGCCCCAACAAGCAATAAACACCAAAACCGCATCACTCAGCAGAATGAATAACTTTTAAGCGTCAACACTTAAGAAGAGAGTTGACATTTCTTTAGTATGGTAAGCATGGATGAGCTAAAAAAAGAGAAAAGTTACAAGGCTAAATTACTTAAGCCAAAGATTGATCTTGCTCAAGCTTATATCTATAGCTTTTTCTTAACTCTGGTCAACGAAAAAGAACCAGCTAAAGTCCTTAAAGAATTTCAACTCCTGTTTTTTGATTATTACGCTACTGAAGAAAATAGTGAAGCCGTTAGTGCCTTAGCAGAAATTCTCTTTGCTAACGATGAAGAAGCTTTTTTAAATACAATTAAACGCTGTTGCTACATCTTAATCAACAACTGGGAAAGAGACAGAGAAAAAGAAGCTATTCAGAAATTTGTTCAAGCTTTCTTAAATGAAGATTTTGACCAAGAACCAACTAATCAAGTAACAAGTCGCCTTGACGCTTGGTTAAAACATTTTGTTGAAAGTAAATACTTTGCTGAAATTAATATTTTCAAAACCAGCCAAGCTGAGCCAAAAACAGAACATTGGAGCAAAAGATATAATTCTTACTTACTAGTTAATCAATATCTCAACACCAATAATTCCGCAGAACAAAGGGAAGCTGCTAAATTACTATCTCAAGAGTTAAGAAATAAGTTCAAATTCGATTTAGCTATGTATACTGCCCGTTCCGAGGCTAGCCATACCACGGAAGATAACGCTGAAAATCCCACTAATCTTGGTAAAGAAGCTCTACAACTAATTAAGAAAGTTTTAGCTAAACAAAAACATTTTGATTATGATAAATTAGCTAATATTTTCAACAAGCAAATACCAGGACTTCGTTACAGAAGTTTCAAGACTTATTTAGCTAACTACCTTTTATATACTTTAGAAGGAGAAAAAACCACTAAAGCGATCAGAAATCAGTTAAATAAAAAGCTTGATTTTCTCTATGAAGAGTACGATGATTGTTTTCTTGATGATTCATTAATACTGCGTAGTTGCAATCGTGTTATCGATTATTTAACCTTAGAAAGTGAAAATAGTCCTGGGGAAATATTTATTCTTCTCATGTCCCAAGAAGATCGGCTATCTTTAGTGATTATTATGCTCAAGCTGATTTTATTTTGTCCTTATTCTCGTACTCACTTAGAAACTAGAGTTGGTGAATTAATTGAATATTACAACGATTTTCCAGAAGCGGATTGTAAGTGGTTAGTACATTTTTTTGATATTTTTCAAATCATTTTCACGATTTTTGCTGATAGTGAGGTTGAATATAATCTGATCAAAGTCAAAGAAGATCCAGGATTTTCTTTAGATAGTTATCGTATTTTTTCTATGTATAGGAAGTCACCTAAAACTGTTTAGCCTGTTTTAATATTTCCTCCACAACAGGAATGACCATAAAACGCCAACCTCAACTATTAAGGGACGTTTTACGGGACTCATGCCAACTACGGTAAATCAAAGCAAAGCTGATTTTATTGAGAATCTCCCAAAGAAATATCTTCTCCTAAAGGATTTTCTAACTCGTCGCCTAAGAGTAAAGACATTTGTTCCAAGAGTTCTGTGTCTTCTTCATTTAAGTCGTCTTGTTGAGGATTGTGGGCAATGATGGGAAGATTCACTTCGTATAAGACTTTGGTCAATGACATGGCTTTTTCTCGTACTTACTTAGGTTTTTATATTCTCAGAGATTTTTCTTCTTGATTCATTGACCTAAATCAGGAAAAAAGTGTGAATATCCTCAGTAAGAATGATGATGCAGGTAAAGTGGTTTTGGCGATCGCAATTCGACTTTTGTCGGATCTAAGTCACAAGATGCAGAGTCTAAAGCTTCTGTCCCCCAATCAGTAATCCTCCTTTAGGGGAGCTTTAGCTAAAGTTACTGCTCAAATGTTCCCAACCTTTTCTAGCATTTAGTTTTGGATGATATTTATGTTTTTTAAACAGAGACGCTGCAAGCAACGCCTCTTTTTTCACCTATTCTTCCTTAATTGCAATATCTAAAGTTTCTACTTCCACATCCAATTCTTGTAAAGGTGGTTGAATCTCTTCTCCATTTCCTACAACAATGGTCACAATCTGCTCTGGTTGCAGATATTTTTGAGCTACCCTTTGAATATCGGCAATGGTAGTTGCTTTAACTTGACGCTGATACTCAAAAATAAAATCAGCCGGATAACCGTAATATTCATAACGCATCAACCGAGATAGGGTTTGACTAGGATCGGCGAAGTTGAAGACAAAAGAATTAAGGATTGATTCTTTGGCATTGGCTAATTCCTGGGCCGTTATTGGTTCTGTACGTAGCTTAGCAATTTCCGCTTTAATCGATTTAATAAAAGGAACCGTTGCCTCTGAACGAGTTTGTCCCCCAGCAATAAAAATGCCAGGATAGTCATAGCGGGGACTCCAAAAACCATAGACAGAATAAGCTAAACCTTGACGTGATCGCACTTCGTTAAATAAACGCCCTCCAAAGCCGTTGAGGACTTCATTCATGACGTTAAGTTCAGGATAGTCAGGGTTATCAAATTGACCCCCAAGATGCCCTAGGAGGATGTTACTTTGGGTTAATTGAGGTTGGTTGACAAAAAATATGCCGTTACTATTTTTCTGGGTTGCTTGGGGAACTGTGAGTTTGTTTTCCCCGGAGGCAGGTTGCCAATCACCAAACTTAGCCTCGATTAACTCTTTGACTTCCTGGGCATTAAAGTCCCCAACAATGCCCAAAATGACATCTTCGGGGTGGAAGTATTGGTTGTAATAATCCACTAAGTCCTGGCGTTCAATATTACCTAAAGTGGCATACTCTGTAGTACGAGCGTAGGGACTTTCTTGCCCATAAACCAGTTTTCTAAACTCCCTGCTGGCAATAGCCCCAGGATCATCATTGCGACGGGCAATGTTACCCTGTTCTTGGGTTTTAGCTAGTTCTATTTTAGCTTCACTGAAAGCGGGGGAACGCAACACCTCTGCAAAGAGAGCAAATACTGTAGGAAAATCTTCGCTTAAGGCACTGAAACTACCACCGCCAGAACTATCACCGATAAAAGTTTCTACCGAAGCTGCCCTTTGTTCGAGCATTTCGTTTAACTGATCAGGAGGATGTTTCATGGTTCCCCCGGTACGCATAACTGTCCCCGTTATTTGGGCTAAACCAGTTTCATTGCCATCTTCCCAACGCGAACCTGTACGAATGATCGCACTACCGCCAACTAAAGGCAGTTCTTTATCTTCGATTAGATAAATTACCATACCATTATTAAGTTCGTAGCGTTCGTACTCCGGTAACTTAACCTCTGGTAAGGGGGGAAATTCTAATTGATCGTGGTATTTGGCTGTAGCTGCTAGGGAAAAGTTGGTTTCCCCCCCACCAATAACTACCAAAAATACTGTGAGGATAACTATTCCCAGCCAACTGAAGCGCTTCATTTGTTTCTTTGTAACCATTTCTTGCTTAATAGTTAGTAAATCTTCTTGTGTTGCTTATTCCCCATTGCCTTCTTGAGAAAGCAATCGACCAATGGTACGATTTTCTGGGGTAAAGGTTGCTTGAGAAACTCTTTGCACATCTGCTGCATTTACTGTTGCGATCGCCTCTAATTGTTTAAAAAGGTTGCGCCAGTCTCCGGTGAGGACTTCATACTTAACTAATAACTGCCCCATACCAATATTAGAATCGAGGGAACGCAATAATTCTGCCCTGGCTTGGGTTTTTACCCGATTTAACTCTTGGAGGGAAACTGGTTCTGTTTTCAGCCGTTTAATTTCTACTTCCAAAGCTTTAGCCACATCTTCAACGCTACTGTTCGGAGCAGTGAGGGCATAAAAAAGCATGAGGTTAGGATATTTTTCTCCAGGAAAACCACTCAATCCTTGGGCGGTTAAAGCGACTTGCTTTTCTTCTACTAAAGATTTGTAGAGGCGAGAAGTTCTACCATCACTAAGTAAGCGAGAAATTATTTCATAGACAGCATGATCGGGGTGGTTAATGGAAGGGCGATGATAGCCTTCAAGATACCAAGGTTGAGAATTTAACTCTAGGGTAACTTCCTTAGTTTGGGTTTGAGATGGCTCTACCTTTGTCACTTCCGGAGGTTGGGCTTTAGCGGGGTAACGCCCAAAATAAACCTCGCTTAACTCCTTAACTTCTTGAGGATCTATATCACCAACAATAGCTACGGTTAAGTTATTAGGGGCGTAATGGGTGGTAAAAAACTCTTCAACATTACCCCGTTCTAAATTGCGAATATCTTCGTCGTAGCCGATTACAGGACGCTTGTAGGGATGAACTTCGTAGGCGGTATCGAGAAACTCTTCAATCATTTTACCCACCGGAGAGTTATCTGTTCGTAACCGACGCTCTTCTAATATGACTTCTTTTTCTTTATAAAATTCCCTAAATACCGGATCAAGGAAGCGTTCCGACTCCAAAGCCATCCATAATTCTATTTTATTGGCAGGTAAGCTATAAAAATAAATTGTATAATCCGCTGAAGTAGCCGCATTTAAGCCTTCTCCTCCAGATGTTTCGACAATTTGGCCAAATTCATTTTGTTTGGCATATTTAGTAGCTTCGGTTTCAACTTCAGCAAACTTTGCTTGTAGTTGGGCTACTTTAGCTTCATCCCCCGCCTCTTTTGCTGCTTTGATTTCCTCAAATAAGCGATCTAATTCTTCTAAAAGAGGCTTTTCCGCTTCGTAATTATTTGTACCAATGCGCCTTGTACCTTTGAAAGCTAAGTGTTCCAGGAAATGAGCTACCCCTGTTTTACCATCAGGTTCATTAGCCCCCCCCACATCAGCATAGGTAACAAAAGAAACAATCGGGGCTTTGTCCCTCTTTAAGAGTATGAACTTCATACCATTATCTAGTTCATATTCTGTAACTTGTTCTACAACCCGATCTAAATAAGGCTGAATTGAACTTGGAGTTTCTGTGGGGGTTTGCGCCAAAGCAACGTTGGGTAAAAAGCTCCCCACTAACATAATTGAAGAGCAAAAACTGATTAACTTATAATTCCAGCTATTGCGTCGAAAACAATCTTTCAATATTTTCTGCATACTTTTAGGCTCTAGTACCGATTTATTTTAGCAAGGTGATTAGAATAAAATCCTTGCTTTAAGCTAAAAAGGGTAAGACCTTATGACACAAAATAGGCTATAACTGTTTCTCTTAACGATCTGTGAAGCTTTGATCTTGATTAGGGCTTCTTGTTAGAAAATAACTCTACGGTTTTCAAGCCAATTTAATAAGTAAAAATGCTATGCGAGTTTTTAGTCAGCGTTCCGTTGGAAAAGTAACCAGTAACTCAGAAGAAGATACCCGTAGTCGTATCTTAAAAGCTGCCTTACCTTTATTTGCCCGTCAAGGTTACGACGGCACAACTACTAAAGATTTAGCTACGGGTGCAAAGGTGGCAGAAGGGACGCTGTTTCGTCATTTTGCTAACAAAAAAGCTATCTTAATTGAAGTGGCAACCCAGGGTTGGATAGAAATTCTCACTGACTTACTGACAGAATTAAGTGAAATGGGTAGTTACAAAGCTGTTGCCCAAGTTATGCGTCGGCGTATGTTTCGCATGAAGGAAAATAGCGATATGATGCGCGTTTGCTTCACCGAAGCGCAGTTTCACCCGGAATTGCAAGAAAAGATTCAATCAGAGGTGATTGAAAAGATGACGGATGTAGCGGAAGCATTTTTCCAAACTGCTATGGATCGGGGCATCTATCGCCGTACCAATCCTAAAATTGTTGCCCAAGTGTTTTTAGGTATGTTTGCGATCGCCGGTTTTTCAGAAAATACAATTATTAACCCTGATGCTTCCCCTCAAGCGATGCAAGAAATGGCCGAAGGTATTGCAGATATTTTTCTCCATGGAGTTTTAGTGAAAGAATAGGTATCTTTAAGTGATAGATAATAGGCTATATTTAGTTTGAATGATTGGCTATGGCACTTTTAGATAGCAGCGTTTAATAAATTAGACATCTGTAAAACTGGAAAGTATTTTAGTTATGAACCTTCATTTAAACGCCTCTGCCACTCCGCATCAATTTTGTCGGCTTGTTCTAAATCTTGCTCTAATAAATCCTTTTCGGTAGAATAGGCAAGATCGTTTTGGGTGATAGCTTTGTTGGCAGCAAATTTACGAGCAAAGGCTAGTTTCTTTTGCAATTGAGGAGTTGCTTCATTTAAGGCGATCGCCAGTTCTTGGCGTTGGAGAGAACGCTTTTCAATGCGGCTATTTTTCCTTTGCAGCAAGAAGTAGCGAATTAAGGGTATGCCCAAGAAGGCGATTCCATAGCCGAGTAGGAACCAATAAATTGAGTTAACGAAGGCGATTAAACCAATAGATTGAATGGCTAAATCAGGACTACGCAACATTGAACCCAAAACTAAAGCGAGGATGAAATTAGCTGATCCCAAAATCACTGCAAACATAGTTTGGCCGCTGGTTGCCTTGCTGAAACGCCAAGGTAATTCTTTTAAGTAAGAGGAGACAGATTTTTGTTTTTGCTTAGAGGCACTCACCTGTAATTCTGGGAAGTGGTAGATGATGCCACCTTGGGGAGATACTTCCGGATAGCCATTGAAACGGGCTAACACTGGAAGCAGATATTCTTCGTATTCGTAGGCGTTGCTATTTTTGTCTAAATCGTCCATGTAAGGGGCAATTTGTTCAGCAATTACTGCACCCCCGTTATTACGAATAGTTACCCCAATATCATGCCAGCGTCTTTCTTCTAGATTCCAATTAGGATCACCATCCCCAAACAGAAAAGAAAAGATTGCTTCTAAGAAAGACATCTTCGGTTTTTCTGAGGAACCTTTGTGGCGAGGCTGCCTCTGGTAATAGGAATTGTAACCCGGATTAAACCACCAGAAAATATCTGGCCCAAACCAAAAACGAGGTAGATAGAAAAAGTTAAAACTACCGCCGCTAGAACGATTATCCCCATCATCGCCATCGCGGGAACTGTTCATGGCAATAAAAATAACGACAATTGCCGCTAACATCAGAATAATAGAAAGAATGAGGACAATACCAAAAGAAATGCGGAGTAAGTAAAATAAGGTTTTGCTAACCTTTTGCCACCATTGCTTAAACCGCAACTGCCAATATTTGTTATTGAGAATAGAACGAAAGTTTTTCGGAAATTCGTAGGCAATATCTCCTGACTCTGCTACTTGTAAATGTCCCCCAGCATCGGAGGCTAAAGCAAGTAATCCTTGCTGAGTTTCATTAAGTTCTAAACCAATATTCGCAGCCACATCACCGACAGTTACTCGGTAATTTAACTGTTCAATTGCTTGCATTATGGCAGGATTATGGGCCATATCCTTACCTCTATTTATTAAGTTCTTGTTTACTATTATAAAAGCTCAGAGATTTACGGGATTTCCACAAAAGGGTTGGTAATGTTATCCTAAATAATCATCTTTCAAACACTATAAGTGTGTTTGTTTAACATCCTGGTCAAGACTTAATTCAAAATCATCTCTAAATAGCTACAGTTCTTTATTAAAAGTAGAATGATGCAAGTTGCCAGAAAAAGTCTTGGTTTCCTATTGTGGTGGATGGATATAGTGAGGAATTATGTTCCTCACTATATCTTCATTCTACTACACTTCTCCAGCCCTAGCCCAACCCATAACCCCAGCCAGTGATGGTACAGGAACATTAGTTGATATTAATGGCAATCAATTTAATATTACTGGCGGTTCTTTTTCTGGTGACGGGAGAAATTTATTTCATAGTTTTCAACAATTTGGCTTAAATGCTAATCAAGTTGCTAACTTTCTTACTAATCCCCAGGTTGCCAATGTTTTAGGTAGGGTGGTGGGGGGAGATGCTTCGGTTATTAATGGTTTAATCCAGCAGGACTTACGCAAAAGACATAGAAATAGAGGGTGACTTTAATTGAGCAATAAGATGGCCAGAAAGTAATTCATGCTTAATCTGGTAAACAGTTTTACCTGTATCATAGGCAACTTGTTTGAGTCTGAGCCAAACTAAAATAGCGCAGTTAATGTGGTTTCTTTGAATCCTTGCTTGGCGACACTGACAAGATTCAATACCTGTGAGTTGCTTCACTTCTCGATGAAACTCCTCAATCTTCCAACGGATGCCGCACTCGAAAAGCACCGCATCAGTGGAGTTTTGAGCTATGTTGTTAGTCACCACATAGTCCGTCCTATTGGTAGAAATAGGTACTCGCATGGGGTTTCAGGCAAATAAAAGTATAAATTGTTTAGTGCTTACTTTTTAGTATTGTTTTATACTTTTGCTTTGACAACAAGGTGATATAAAATGTAGCTAAAGTAATTTTAACAATAGCTTCTAGGGTTCCGATTTTCGAGAAAGTCTCTCTTAAATGCCTGGTCCAAGAGAAGCAGGTTATTAACTAAATATAGTTAGTAATCCCACGGAGGGAGAAAAGCCCGGGAGATTTGGCGAAAGTAGAAAATCGTCAACTCTGGGGCTTTTTCCCATTTTTATTAACAACATCTAGGGTTATTTGAGTAAATTAATGAGTGAACAGTTACCGTTTGAACCGCCTAATAGTGAAGCCCAAAGGGCGTTAAACAAAGAACAACAGATTCCCTTAACAGGTTGGCAACAAGAAGTTGATCAGGGCTTGGAATATGGCTTAGAAGCCGCAGAGAGTATCCGCGATCGCACCATTCCCACCTTTTCGCGGGGAGAACTACCCCATTATGCCGGAATTAACACTTTCCTCAAAGCCCCTTATTTAGAAGATATACGCAAAGTGGGAGAATATGATGTAGCTATTATCGGTGTTCCCCACGACTCTGGAACCACCTACCGTCCCGGTACTCGCTTCGGCCCCCAAGGTATCCGCCGCATCAGCGCCCTCTACACTACCTACAACTTCGAGTTGGGGGTTGATTTGCGGGAACAAATTACCCTTTGCGATGTAGGGGATATTTTCACCATCCCCGCCAACAACGAAAAGTCTTTTGACCAAATCAGCAAAGGGGTTGCCCATGTTTTCAACTCCGGTGCTTTTCCGATCATTTTAGGGGGGGATCATTCGATTGGTTTCCCTACAGTTAGGGCAGTTTGCCGTCATTTAGGAGATAAAAAAGTGGGTATCATCCACTTTGATCGTCATGCTGACACCCAAGAAACGGATCTTGATGAACGGATGCACACCTGTCCTTGGTTTCATGCCACTAATATGGAAAATGCACCTGCTAAAAATCTTGTACAAATGGGCATCGGTGGTTGGCAAGTTCCTCGCCAAGGGGTTAAAGTTTGCCGGGAAAGGACGACAAACATTCTCACGGTAACAGACATTACCGAAATGGGCTTAGATGCAGCAGCAGACTGGGCTATAGAAAGGGCAACAGACGGAACTGATTGCGTTTGGATTAGCTTTGATATTGATTGCATTGATGCAGGCTTTGTTCCTGGTACAGGCTGGCCTGAACCAGGGGGCTTGCTACCTCGCGAAGTCTTGCATTTACTAAAAAGAATTGTGCAAAATACCACAGTCTGCGGTTTAGAAGTGGTAGAAGTTTCTCCTCCCTACGATGTTAGTGATATGACTGCATTGATGGCAACCCGCGTTATCTGCGACACCATGGCTCATTTAGTAATATCAGGACAATTACCCCGTATAGAAAAGCCTGCTTACATTCATCCAGCCTCAGAACCTAAAATGGTTCAGTGGGAGTAGGTAATGGGTAATGGAATATTTTGTTGATTCTGGTTATAAAACCCAAGCTTTGGATACTATTATCGAAGCTGAACTAATTCAGTTTGAATTGCGGCGAAGAATGCCTTTAAGCAAGAGAGTTTCCTTTCTCCTTACCATCTTTTGTTAGTCAACCAGGCTATTAACTGTAGAGTGATTTATCCTAATGATAGTCGGGATCTTTATTTTTCAATTTGTTCTGCTGAAGATATAGTATTGCAAAAATTGATTTGGTATACAATTGCTGGCAATAAATCTTATAAACTAATGACGGGATATTTTAGGGGTGTTAAAACTTCAGGGAGAACAACTAGATTTTGATTATCTTTAGCGGTGGGGAGATAGATTAAAACTATTAAAGGAATTAAATAGAGGGTTTACTGAAGCAGGATTATAAAGAGCTAAAAGTTATGATAAATGTTCAATGTTGAATGATAAATGAAATTACTGCCACCATTTTTACTACTAGATAGATTATTACAAGAATGGTTATTAGAGGATATTGGTAGAGGCGATCGCACTACCCAAAGTTTAATTGCTAGTTCTCAAACTGTTAAAGCCCAATGGATTGCTAAAGAAGCTGGAGTGATTGCCGGGTTGCCCGTGGCAGCCAGGGTTTTTCAATTACTTAACAACAAGGTAAACTTTACTGCTACAGTGGCAGAGGGTGAGTATTGCGATTTATCTAGCCAAGATAAACCAGTTATTGCTACCATTGAGGGGCCTTTTGATGCACTTTTAATGGGAGAAAGAGTTGCTATAAATTTAGCGATGCGATTAAGCGGTATTGCAACCATGACTCAGAAATATGTAGCTGAAATTGCTGATTTACCAACTCAATTTGTTGATACTCGCAAGACAACACCAGGATTAAGATTGCTAGAAAAGTATGCTACTCAGGTAGGGGGTGGTGTTAACCAACGTTTAGGGTTAGATGATAGTGTCATTATTAAAGACAATCATATTGCTGTGGCAGGGGGAGTTGGTAAGGCAATAACTCAAGTTCGTTCTCATCTTCCTTATCCTCTTACTATTGAAGTTGAAACAGAGAATTTGGAGCAGGTGAAAGAAGTTTTAGAATATGAAATAGAGGCAATCATGTTAGATAATATGCCTGTGGAGATGATGAAACAAGCAGTGGCAATAATCAGAGATAAAAGCCCAAGAATTAAAATAGAAGCATCCGGTAACGTGACCCTAAAAACTATCCGCACCATAGCAAAAACGGGAATAGATTATATTTCTAGTAGTGCGCCCATTACTCGTTCAACTTGGTTAGATTTGAGTATGAGAATGTAATCATTTGCTAATGGCTAATCCAATTGAAATGTTTAATGTTTAATGTTTAATGTAGCCTACGGCAACGCATAGTCTAACGACAACGTTTACACGAACGCGAAGCGCCAACAATGATCAATGAAAAGAGAAATCTTTATTTTCTTCTGCCTGGAACAACTAAAAAATTTGGTGGCGGTGGGCTTTGGGCAGAGATGAAAACCATCAACTTAGCTAGGCAAATTTGTCAGGTACAAATTGTTACTTATCGGCAACGAGAAGATGATTACCCTTTTTTAACCGATGTTCTTGAAAAACCTAATTTAGAAGATAGTATTTTTGTGATTAGTTGGGGTTTTGATGTTCCTAATTTAGTAGCTAAACTTAAAAATTACAAGGTAGTTTATCATGCCCATAGCGCCAATTATGGGTTCAATTTACCTGCTAATGTTCCCATCATTACCGTAAGCCGCAATACTATGGGTTATTGGGGACAAAAATCTCCTAATAGTTTAATTTACTATTTACCTAATCAAATTGGAGATGAGTTTTCTAACCTCAACAAACCGAGAGATATTGATATTTTAGTACAAGTTCGTAAGTCTTCTGAGTATTTATTAACCCAGCTAGTTCCTGCTTTGCAATCCCGTTGCCATGTTCACCTTCTTGAAGGATTTGTAGAAGATTTAGCAGGATTATTTAATCGTAGTAAAGTTTATATTTATGACTCCGCAGAATATTGGGCAACAAACGGAGTGACAGAGGGTTTTGGTTTGCCCCCATTAGAAGCCCTTGCTTGTGGTTGTCAGGTATTTTCTAGTGTGAATAGTGCTTTAGCGGATTATCTTGATCCCGGCTTTAATTGCCACAAAATTGCTGGTTATTCTTTGGAATATGATCTGCAACGCATTCTTGCTGTAATTAATTCCCTTCAACCCCAAGAATTACCAGAATCCTTTTGGTCTACATATCGTCGTGAAACTCTATTACAAAGGTTAGAAGTGATCCTCACAGAAATAAATCACTTTTTTGATCATAATCAAACTAAGCAAACAAAAATTCAAGGGCTAAGTAAGAGGCGTTTGCAAAAGTTGTGGTTACAACAAAAATTGGCTAAGTTACGTAAAAAGCTTAATTAGTTTTAAATATCCTTTTGCTTAGGCTTAAAACGCCAATAATAAACTACATAAGCCAACGCTAAAAGTTGTACGGGAACAATAGTGAGATAGTTCCTGATAATAGGATTGATTTCTAAGCTAGAGAAGGTTAAAAAATAGCCCATACCTAGCAAAGCAAAAAAGAATAGTAATAGTTTCCCATTCCTATTAAAACTATTACTATTCAACTAGAAGCGCTTGTATAGAAACGCAAAGCAAATCCCCAAAAAAGCTTAGAAACTGTCAATAAAATCAACGCCAAAATCCCAGCTCCCAAAAACCAAATTATTTCCCCTTTTCCTAACATAGCTTGGGCAGGAACAGTAGTTAAGAAAGCGACAGGAACCACAAAAGTAAAGAAGAGGCGATATATAGCAGGATAGGCTACTAAGGGATAACGTCCTGCTTCTAAGAAACCGCGCAATACTTCTGTTACATTATAAATTTTTACAAACCAAACACTAGTCGTTCCTAGCATAAACCAAAGACTATAAAGAATCATCAAGCCAAAAAGTAAAGGCACTAAACTCAATAAATAATCACCCCAAGATAAACCTAAACGTATCCCTGCATAAATAATAATTGCCCAACCAAACAATAAATCTGGTATGCCCCAAGGAGAAACCATTCTGGTTGAAAGCCAAAATTGACTGCTAATTGGCTTAAGGAGAATAAAGTCTAAAGTACCTTTTTCAACTTGCTTGACAATACGGTTAAGATTAGGTACTAAAAACGTGGTTGAAAAACCTTGTAAAATAGTAAAAACGCCCAAGACAATTAGGGACTCTTCCCAACTCCAACCTTCAAATTCATAACCAGTACGATAAAACAGAAAAAGACTAAATAAGTTCCCCGCCAAACTACCTAAACTACTCAAAGCAGCAATCAAGAAATTGAGCCGATATTCTAACTCTGCTGCGGTCGCAGTTGCCCAAAACAACATCAGTACTTTAATATACCTGCCCATTTACCACCCCAACCATAGACTCGTATCTTAATTTTCACTATTTTCAGCGCAATTGTGTACCCGGTGCTGATATAAGATGGGACTATATGGAAACAAAATTAAACTCATAGAGAAACTATATCTGTTTTCTCTCAAGTTTCGAGCAAAATTGTTAGGAGGAATAAATTTGATGAAAAAATTGTTTAGTTTGCTAGCTGCACTCATTCTTACAGTTAGCTCTTTTTGCCTATCAACTCAACAACCAGCCCAAGCCGTTGATTTAAGCGCTTTAACCCTGCAATCATCTTCGATTTTAGCAATGGATCTAGACATCGAGCGTCGCAATCCTGCGGATGCCAAACTAGATAGTGATTATGGTCAAAAAATTGACCTAAACAATGCTAATGTACGTTCTTTTCGCGATTTAAGGGGATTTTATCCTACTTTAGCTGCCAAAATCGCTCGCAATAGTCCCTATGATAAAGTAGAAGATGTTCTCAATATCCCTGGATTAAGTGAACGTTTAAAATCTCGTCTCCAAGCGAATTTAGATAAGTTCACTGTAACTAAGCCTTCTGATGCTTTTAATCAAGAAGCAAATCGCTTTAATAATGGGGAATATTAATCTTAAAGTTTAATTACCACAAATGTAATGAACTATTACAAAAATCTTTGGTGCTACTAAATTAATTAGCATTCAACACTAACCCATCCCCATATGAGGATGGGTTATTTAGTTTAATTGAAGTGTAATTGTAATACAATAACCCGATAAAATCATGAGCGAGACTATTTTTAGCAAAATCATCAACAGAGAAATTCCTGCTGACATAGTTTACGAAGACGATCTGGCCCTCGCTTTCAAGGATGTTAACCCCCAAGCCCCAGTCCACGTCCTGGTAATTCCCAAAAAGCCTATTCCTCAGTTAGCTGTCTCTACTCTAGAAGATCAAGAACTTTTAGGACATCTTCTTATAACAGTCAAGAAAGTAGCTGAAAAGTTAAATCTCGATAACGGCTATAGAGTAGTTATCAATAACGGTGCAGATGGTGGCCAAACCGTAGATCATCTACATTTACATATTCTTGGCCAGCGTCAAATGCAATGGCCTCCGGGCTAGTTCATCGAGAAAAGTGATTATGTAACCACATTATGAGAATAAGTTTTCAAAGTTTATTATTCGCCCAACTCCTTGCCCAGAAAGGGTTTTCTTCTAACTATTGATAGATATAAGGAAAAAAAAGTACTATTTACTTTACAAACAGTAACAAAGTTGTTAGTATTAGTTCATAAGCAAGTTAAACAAACTTAAAAGTCTAAACAACTGGAAAGTTAAATAAACTTCGCTTACATACATTTTTTTACGCAATTATACTGAACCATGACAACTACATTACAACGTAGCCAAAGCGCAAGCTCTTGGGAACGGTTTTGCAGTTGGATCACCAGCACCGAAAACCGCCTCTATGTAGGTTGGTTTGGAGTCTTAATGATCCCAACTCTGTTAGCCGCCACCACTTGCTTTTTAATCGCCTTCGTCGCAGCACCTCCTGTAGACATAGACGGAATCCGCGAACCAGTAGCAGGTTCATTACTTTATGGAAACAACATCATCTCTGGTGCAGTTGTTCCATCATCTAATGCCATCGGCTTACACTTCTACCCAATTTGGGAAGCAGCTTCTCTTGATGAGTGGTTGTATAACGGTGGTCCTTACCAGCTAGTGATTTTCCACTTCCTCATTGGCATATTTGCTTACATGGGAAGAGAGTGGGAACTATCCTACCGCTTAGGAATGCGTCCTTGGATCTGTGTAGCTTACTCTGCTCCAGTAGCAGCAGCAAGTGCAGTATTCCTAATCTACCCATTAGGACAAGGAAGCTTCTCAGATGGAATGCCTTTAGGTATATCCGGAACCTTCAACTTCATGTTTGTCTTCCAAGCAGAACACAACATCTTAATGCACCCCTTCCACATGTTGGGAGTAGCGGGTGTATTTGGTGGAGCATTATTCAGTGCCATGCACGGAAGCTTGGTCACCTCTAGCTTAGTAAGAGAAACCACCGAAACCGAATCACAGAACTACGGTTACAAATTCGGACAAGAAGAAGAAACCTACAACATTGTTGCAGCACACGGTTATTTTGGTCGTCTAATCTTCCAATATGCCTCCTTCAACAACAGTCGTAGCCTTCACTTTTTCTTAGGAGCATGGCCAGTAGTAGGAATCTGGTTCACCGCATTAGGAATCTCGACAATGGCGTTTAACCTCAACGGATTCAACTTCAACCAGTCGATACTAGATTCACAAGGTCATGTAGTCAACACCTGGGCTGATGTATTAAACCGCGCTAACTTAGGCTTTGAAGTAATGCACGAGCGCAATGCTCACAACTTCCCCTTAGATTTAGCAGCAGGCGAGTCTACACCAGTAGCACTAACTGCCCCAGCTATCAACGGTTAAGTTGCAATGCTTACAATTAAATAATACCTAAATAACAAAAAGCGTCCTCCCAATACGGAGGGCGCTTTTTTGCTTGTTTTTAACTTTTATTTCTTAAGACGTAGCAATTACCAGAAACAAAGTTGAATATTGCCACAAGTGGTATCTTTTTAACTCTTTTACTCTTGTTCAAGACAGAAGTTCCAATAGGAATTTTCTGACACAATTTAAAGGGTATTAAGCTATAAAACAGACATTCAAGCTACTCATGAAAACTAAAACATTACTTAAATTTATTCCAGCCACATTAGCTTGTTGCCTTGTCTTATCACCTCAAACTCTCAAAGCTCAACCCCAAATAGAAATTCCTGCACCACTTCCAGACTCTTCTATTCCAGGAGAATCAGCTTATGCTCAGTATATGAGATTAGGCTACGCCGCTTCTCAAAGAGGTGACTTCACAGTTGCTGCTAGTTATTTTCGTAGCGCCCTTTACGAACGCCCTCAAGACAGAGAAGCAACCATTGCTTATTGGAACGCTAAAGATGCTCTGCAAGAGACTCCGAATGAGGGTGAAACTGCCTATGATCGCTACATGGAAATTGCTTATGATGCAACGGAACAAGAAGATTATCAAACTGCTTTAATTAACTTTCAAAGAGCTTTAGAAGAAAGACCAGGAGATTACTACGCTACTCAAGCGATTCGGAATGTTAAAACTTACATTGAGCGTGGTCAAGACCCTTCTCTCCAGGAGGTGTTGTTTCTGAACCCACAGTTTATCCAGGAGAGTTACCTTACGACCGCTATATGAGACTGGGGTATGCAGCTGAACAGAGGGAAGATTATCAAGCTGCTATTAGACATTTCCGCAGTGCTTTATACGAACGTCCTAAAGACCGGCAGGCAACTACTGCTTACTGGAATGCAAAAGATGCTTTTAAAAACAAGGGTAGTAATAGTACAGAAGTAGAAAGTGATTATGACCGTTATATGCGTATTGGTTATGATGCAACAGAACGAGGAAACTATCAAACCGCGTTGATTAATTTCCGAAGAGCGTTAGAAGTGCGGCCAGGAGATACCTATGCAGCCCAAGCTATTCGTAATGTCACAACTTATATTAATCGTGGCGATGGCTAACTGGCTAATTAAGTCTGTTTCCCTTTCTCCTCATCACTGTATCTCCAACGAAACAAAGAAAAAAAGAAAAACGGCATTAGTACTTGTCGTTTTTCTGCCCCAAAATTGTGTAAATACCCGCTTTAGAGACTAAAATACCTAATGCAGCTAGACCTAAAAATGTGGAAGGTTCTGGAACTTCTTGAGGTTTTGGTGGCTTATCTACAGGAGTTGGCTGCTCAAAAGCTACAGTGCCGCCAGCAAAAAAGTTAAAATTTTCATCAAAGTAGGTAAAGTCTCTTTTGCCATCAAAAGGATTGACGAAAATGTCAAAGCCTAGTATTTGAGGAGGAAGAGGATTGTTGGGAAGCATACCAAAGGTTGTATCTACAACATATTGCAACCCAATTAATTCTCCATCTAAAAAGTCCAAGCGAAGACCGTTATCTTCTCCTGTTGCTCCTCCATTGTTGTCAAATTCATCAAAATCATAACCCAGACCAAAATTAAAATTGACCTGAATTTTGCCGGAACCATTGAGTGTTTCAGAACCTACTCCAGTCAAAAGACTATCATCAAAGGTGAAATCTCCAAGGAAAGTTTGATTAGCAAAGGGGCCCTGTTCAGCCGTAACTTTGAAATCAAATGATTTAGTGAGGGCTGATACTGGCTCAACTTCTATAGTTGTACTGAGTAAAAGAGCAGCACCAATGAGGACAAACTTTTGTGGGAGGGTATTCAGCATTTAGTATTACCTTGAGTTGATCATTTTCAAAATTCTCAATGTTATTTGTGCATAAGCGGAGCTATGAGGCTTGTCATATTTCTAATTGATTTCTAGTTAAGACTACTTTAGCTATTGCTATAGTTAAGTTGCCATAGGTTTTCTACATCTTCATTGAATCTTTATTCGTTCTAATTGTTTCTTTAAGATGAGTAATAAATTTGCTTTTGTTTCTAACGTTTATAAGTGTTAATGCCATAGCATAGCTTATTTACTAGCAAAAACAGAAAGTTTTTAAGAATATTTACGTAGTATCCTGTTTGGTTAAAACAAGCTATCTGGTTGATAAGAAGTAGGACTTTACTTTATCAATACATCTAGATTGAGATTTTTAAGTATAAAAATTGAGTGTAAATGACAAATAAACCATGAAATTCAAATTTTTTCTTGATATAAAAGGCAATCATTTTTTCCTTGGTAAAATAAAATTTAGATTTGTTAAATCTAACTCAGTTACTACTCATTGCTGCTTTTAGTAATTATCATTGTTCGTAGTTTATTCAAAAGTAACTTCTGGAGGAAACTACCAACTATGTCTGAACCATTTCTAGGTGAAATTAAAATGATTGCCTTTGACTTTGCACCTAAAGGATTTGCTTTTTGTTACGGTCAGGTACTAAGTATTAGTCAGAATCAATCCCTCTTCAACCTCATAGGAGATACTTATGGTGGAAATGGCACTAGTACTTTTGCTTTGCCTGATTTGAGGGGTAGAGTCCCTATTAATGCAGGACAAGGGCCTGGTTTAAGCAATAGAACTTTAGGTCAATCAGGAGGTAGTGAGACTGTTACTTTAACTGAGAGTCAGCTTCCTGCCCATAATCATGATCTGAATGCTGATCTGAACGCTACTAGTAGTAATGCCAATACTTGTGACCCCGCAGGCAAATTACTAGCAAAATCTAACCGACCGACTTATCTTTCCGGAACTGCTAATATTAAACTCGATTCTGATTCTATTAGCGGTTCGACAAGTAGTGTAGGAGGTGGTCAGACCCATAATAATGTGCAACCTTTTCTTAGTATTAACTTTGTTATTGCTTTAACCGGTATATTTCCTTCAGAGAATTAATAGTTGTTGAGAAAAAGGGCAATGGGTTGATAGAGACGAGAAACTTGATATGATTTTTTTCAGCTAGGAGGAGTCCAAGGCTTTCAACATCTCTTGAAACCAGCAACCCCTTTATCTGGGAGGAAGAAGGAAATTAGCACCGATAAGACTACCAAAGGGCAATTTATTACCACCGAACCTCTGGGTAAAAGCGGTGAAGCAGCAGAAAAACAAGTTTGGGAAGCAATCCAAGTTGCTTTTAAGGAAAGAGAATGTTTGGGCTATTGGCGCTATCCTATTTTCTCCCAGGTAGGGCAGTATCGTCGGGAACCAGATATTCTCATCGCTGATCGTCAGTTGGGATTGATTATTATTGAAGTTAAAGCCCTGAATATTGAACAAATTGTCCGAATTTCTGGGCATTGTTGGGAATACCAGAACTTTTATACAACCAAAGGTAATCCTTATCAACAGGCGGAACAGCAACTATATACTCTTTTGGAATATAGCGATCGCGAACCTAGCTTAAACGGGCAGGTAACGGGGCGGGCTTTGGTTGCGTTGCCTTTAATTAGGGAAAGTCAGTGGCAAGAAAGAGGTTTTCAGCAACTACCCTCTTCTCCTCCTATTTTGCATCAAGATTTGCTTCAACCGGAAACTAGGCAGCTACTTCATCAACTCATTGCCAAAATTCCTCCCCTCACTCCTAGCAATCATCTCTCTACTGAACAGTGGCAATTACTTTTAGCAACCTTAGCTGGCACTCCTCTTTATGGCCAACCTACCCACCGTGTCCTCACCGCTGAGACTTCTAAGGGCAGCATCTTACAACAGATACGCACCAGCAAAGGTATCCTCGACTGGGAACAGGAACGTATTGCTAAACAAATTCCTCCGGGGCCACAGCGTCTTAGAGGGGTTGCCGGTTCAGGAAAGTCGGTTCTCCTTTGTCAAAAAGCGGCCCACTTCCATCTAAAATATCCCCACTGGCAAATTGCTTTAGTCTTTTTCTCCCGCAGTCTTTACTACCCAATTGTCGCTCAGGTAGATCGCTGGCTGCGGTATTTTAGCTGCAACCAAGTGAGTTATGACCCACAAAACTACAACCTGCGAGTTCTCCATGCTTGGGGTAGCCGTCAGCAACCGGGTTTGTATAGTGTTCTCTGCCGTCAAACTGGCATCCCTCCCCTCGCTGTAACTGATACCCGAAGTCGGCAACCCCAGGAAGCATTAGCGGAAGCTTGCACAGACTTGCTGCAACAGGCTGCTATTCCCCAACTCTTTGATGCTATCCTCATTGATGAAGGGCAAGATTTACTAGTAGAGCCAGAGTATAAGTATCAGCATAAACAACCTTTCTATTGGTTAGCTTATCAGGCATTGCACCCAGCAAACCCTGCTCAACCAGAACAGAAAAGATTGATCTGGGCTGATGATGAGGCCCAGAGTTTAACCAGTCTCCGGGTAGCTAATGCTCAAGAACTGTTTGGGGAAGAATTAGCCCATTTAGTCGCTGGTGAGTATAGTGGTGGTATGGCCAAAACTGCTCTGTTGCGCCGTTCCTACCGTACACCAGAAAGCATTTTAACCGTAGCCCAGGCCCTGAGTATGGGTTTCCTGAAACCAGGGGGTATGGTGACAGGCATGAGTAGTTTGGCAGACTGGCAAGCTTTAGGTTATCGCTCTCAGGTGACGAATAGTTCTCTAGGCAGGGGGAAAGTTCTCACCATTGAACGTTTAGAGGATAACTCCCCTCACCCTTTGCCTCAACTTTGGACTGGAGAAATTATTGAGTTTCAGATTCACCGCGATCGCAACTCTGAGTTAGCCGCTCTAAGTCAGAATCTATTCTACAATCTTCGTTATGATGGTTTGCGCCCTAGTCGAGAACTATTGGTAATTATCCTTGGTAGTGGTTTAGAAGCTATAAAGTTAGAAAAAACAGTAGCCCAATTTTTGATCGCTCAGGGTTTAGATATTTATATTCCCAGCACTAGTACTCATAACCAGCTTCGCTCCGACAAAAGCAACTCTCAACCCAACCAATTTTGGTATGAAGGGGCAATTACTATCAGCCGCATTCACCGAGCGAAGGGTCAGGAAGCAGATTTAGTTTATCTGGTTGGTTTAGAGCAAATCGCTAAAGAAGAGCATAATCTTTCCCTACGTAACCAACTATTGGTAGCCTTAACTAGAACCAGAGGTTGGGTTCACCTCAGCGGAATTGGTGACTACCCCTTATACGAAGAGTTGCACAGTATTATTCACAAAGGTACTAGCTTCAGCTTTCGCCAAGATCGTCCCCCTCAAAGACAAATTAGCCTTACCCCTGCCGGAGAAGTGCTGCAAAGCTATGGCCAAGGCAGTAGAAACTTTCAGAATGCTCATCTTTTGGGGGCGCAACTACCAGGAGTTAATCTCAGTAAAGCTAATCTAATCGGGGCTAATCTTAAAGGTGCTAACTTAGAAGGCGCAACATTGGATGGAGCCAAATTAGCGATCGCCAATTTGGCAGAAGCTAATCTCTCTGGGGCTAGTCTACGTAAAGCTCAGTTAATGGGGGCTAATCTACAGGAAGCTAAGCTGAGAGATGCTGATTTGCAGTTTGCAGATGTAACAGATGCTTTCCTGGAAGGAGCAGATTTAAAGGGGACGTTGCTAGAGCAAAATGAGATTTAAACAAGAGTAGATTTATTTAATTAAATACAGCTTGGTAAAGTTGCCCTTTTCCATCAGAACCAATTGGTACTACAAATAGCTCTAGTTTGCCAAGCTGGTCTTGTTTAAAAGTGTAGGTTTCTTGGGGGAGAACAAAACCTTTTGGTAGACGGAAGACTAAATCAAAGGGTCGTCCTGTATCTAAGTTTTGCTCAGGATAGTCTGATACTTCGATTAATTCAACTTCCAGAAAGTCATTTTCATCTAAAAAGACATAAAACTTTTGCTGGAGATAAGGACGAAAGTCACTACTTTTAAGTTTTGCTAGCATAAAATTATGTCGTTTAAATGGGTAAAAGCTTACCTACTCCCCAACTTCCTGCTTCCTATCTTCGGGTTGATCAATATAAACCCTTACTCCTTTTTTTATACCAGATAGAATTTGAGTTTGGTCATTTATAGTTATGCCCGCAGTTACAGGTTTAAATGCTGATTTTTTATTACCAGTAGGAACATAAACCCCAGTTTTTCCTTCCTCTGTCACAATTGCTACTGTGGGAACTACTAATGCTGCCTCAATTTCTTCCCCCAAAAAGGTTACATCTACATTCATTCCTGATTTAAGTTCATCTTGCCCCTCTAACAAATTCACCTTAACTTGAAAAGAAGTAACATTTTGCTCTTCAATTGCTTCAGGGGCAACTAACTTAACTCTGCCCTCAAATACCTGATCAGGATAGGCATCGGCAACAACTTCTACCGGTTGCCCTGGTTTCAACTGCCCTACATCCACTTCAGGAACCTTAGCCGTCACTTCCAAACCTTTAGCTAAAGCAATAACAGAAGTAGAAGTTGCTGAAGCTGTACTAGAAGCAGAAGTGGTGGGGGTAACAAAAGAGCCTTCAGTGGCGTATTTTTGGGTCACGATGCCATCAAAAGGAGCTTTGAGGAGTGTATCATCCAAATTCACCTTAGCTGCCTGTACTTGGGCTAGGGCAGCTTCAGTCGCAGCTTGGAGTTGAGCAACTTCTTCGGCACGACTTCCTTTTTCCAACTCTTCTAAAGCTGCCCTAGCTTCTGCTACTTGTGCTTCTAACTGGCTAATCCCTGGCGCTTGCGTTCTTTTTTCTTGCTGGAGTCGTCTTTCAGCTTCATCCAAAGATGCCCTAGCATTGCGATATTCCGTTAAAGTTTCTTGATATTGGTCTTCTGATATAGCCCCTTGTTGCTGTAAACTTTGGTAGCGTCTGGTGCGAGCTTCAGCCAAATCCAACCTTGCATTAGCTGCTTCAACCTGAGACTCTCCTTGAGCAATTTGTTCTGGATTAGAAAGTTTAGCTTCTTGCAAACGAGACTCTGCCTGCTCTAAACGCGCCCTTCCTTGGAGAATATCCCCTTTGCGATTCCCTGCGAGGGCTTCATCCAACCTTGCTTTAGCTTGTTGATAATCAGCCTGTGCCTTGGCGTACTGAGCTTGTAAGTCTTTATTTTCCATAATGGCCAGGACTTGCCCTTGCCGAACCTTCTGCCCCTGTTCCACAAGAAGTTCACCTAACCGCCCAGGATTCTTGGGGCTAACATTAACACTTTGAATTGGCTCTACTTTACCACTAGCCGGGATGCGTAAAGTGAGGTCTTTTGCTTCTACAGGTACGGTTAATTCCTCAAGGTCTTGTTTTGGTTGAGCGTTATTAATAACCAAATAGCCCAGACTACCAATAATCAAAATACTTGTAGCCCCTAGTCCTATAGCCCAACGTAAAGGTTGTTTAACTTTACCAAAAAACGGAATTTCCATATTCAAGAGCGATTGTCACATATAAGTATCGCTTTTCAAATCATCCTACTTTCCCTACCATAACGAAAACGAGGTTGGAGAAACCTTCATACTTAGGTACAAAATGGGGAACAAAAGAGCAGGAAATTAACCCTTGATTATCAATGATCATTGATCGCTGACTGTACTAGGATATTGTTAATGATTATGAGGCGGCACCGTGCCTAAAAGTAATTGGTTATTTTCTTTTTTTGCTGGCGTAACTTCTTTGGGAAGCTTAGCGTTACCAGCTTCTGGACAGGCTCTTTTACCTTACACCCTAGAACTTGATTCAGAACAGCTTGAACAACAAGGTTTAAATTTGGTACAGGATGCGGTGCAATTGGTAAGGTTTCAACAGTATGAACTAGCCTTACCAAGAGCAAAGTTAGCTACTCAAGTGGCTCCTGATAATTTTCAAACTTGGTTTGTTCTGGGCAGTTTATACTTACAAAATGAAGAAGCAGATAAAGCCATTGAAAGCTTACAAATAGCTCGCTCTTTGTCTCCGGAAGACGAGTCTGGTATTCTTTTTACTCTTGGTTCGGCTTATTTTCAAAAGGAAAATTATCAAGCTGCTATAGAGAATATAGAGAAAGGTTTGGCAATAGAGCCAAATGCTGTGGAAGCTTTATTTGATTTGGGTAACTCTTACTTGATGCTTAAGAATTACTCTAAAGCTTTGAGTAGTTATGAGCAGGCATACAATAAAGAACAAAAATTCTGGCCGGCGATTAATAATATCGGTTTGGTTAAATATGAACAAGGGGACATAACCGGAGCTATTAAACAATGGGAAAAAGCCCTAGAAATAGACTCTGAGGCCGCAGAACCCCAGTTGGCGATCGCTGTTGCTTGGTATACCCATCAAGCAGACAAGAAAGCTAGTGGTTTAGCTTTAGGTAAAGCTGCTTTAAACCAAGATAATCGCTATGGAGATTTAGAATTTCTCAAGCAAAATCTTTGGGGTGATCAGCTTTTAGCCGATACAGCTAGATTTTTGTCCGATCCTCAAGTTGAAGCACTTGTACCTCTAACTCCTGAGCTTAACTCAAGATAAGTATTGGTTTAGAGATCACGATTTTCCCTCCTCTCCCTTGCCAAAATTGGCAATTAACAGTACATATGTATTGAGAGGGGGTAATAGGAAATACCTTAGCTTTTAAACTAAGGTATTTCTTAAAGGTAAAGAGTGACAAAAAGGAGGTCAGAAGTCTTAATCACCTTCCTTCCTCTAACTCAACCAAATTATTCTTTAGGCAACAGTTGGCGAATCTGTTCAACAAATTGTTGATGATCTACCACTGGTTTAGAGATGTAGCTATTAGCACCACTTTGTTTGAGGAAACTTTCTTTGTCTCCTTCCATAGCATGGGCTGTGACCAAGATAATTGGTATTTCAGAGGTTTGAGGGTCTGCTTTTAACATTTGGGTAATTTTAATGCCATCTACAGCCTTACCTCGGTAAACGCTGTGGGCAAGAGAAACATCCATCAAAATAATATCGGCCCCCCTGCTTGGGCAATTTCCATCACCTCTTCTACATCTTCAGTATGTTTAACATCCAAACCCGCGCGTTTGGTAAGAATCTTAGAAAAAACGCGAGCATTAATAGGATCGTCTTCTACAATCAAAACGGTTGTCATAGGCGTAGCCTCAAGGGAGTCGCTGTAAATAAGGGCGAATTTTAAGATAAAACTGACAAGGACTTTTGTAATGTTGCCATCAACAGCAGCAATAAGTCATTAATTAATTCATTATCTTTGTTTTAAGGAAAGTAGGATAAATAACTCATGGCAAAACAGCTAAACCTGTTAGAAAGTGGTCAGATAGTTCCCACCGCGATACATACAGAAATGGAACGGTCTTATCTTGAATATGCCATGAGTGTCATAGTTGGTAGGGCCTTACCTGATGTTCGAGACGGGCTAAAACCTGTCCATCGACGAATTTTGTATGCCATGCACGAACTAGGTTTGACCCCAGACCGACCTTATCGTAAATGTGCCAGAGTAGTTGGAGATGTTTTAGGTAAATATCATCCCCACGGAGATCAGTCCGTTTATGACGCATTGGTACGGATGGTACAAGATTTCTCCAGTCGTCATCCCCTGTTATCCGGACATGGGAACTTTGGTTCGGTGGATAATGACCCTCCCGCTGCGATGCGCTATACAGAAAC
Organism: uncultured cyanobacterium; assembly: GCA_963793425.1. Lineage (GTDB taxonomy): Bacteria > Cyanobacteriota > Cyanobacteriia > Cyanobacteriales > CAWCAG01 > CAWCAG01. The sequence continues at coordinate 1,043,535 of CAWCAG010000009.1, forward strand.
ACGACTGGCAGAAATTGCTCATCAAGCTCTGTTGAGGGAAATTGGCGAAGCAACTGTTGATTTTACAAGCAACTTTGACAATTCTCAGCAAGAACCAGTAGTACTACCAGCTCAGTTACCTATATTATTGCTTAATGGTTGTTCCGGAATAGCAGTAGGTATGGCCACCAATGTACCTCCTCATAACTTGGGAGAGGTGGTAGATGGCTTAATTGCCTTGATTGATAAGCCTAATTTACCTGATGAAAAACTTTGGCAATTAATTAGGGGACCAGATTTTCCCACTGGGGGAGAGATTATTGAAACCGCAGTCATTAAGGAAGTTTATCGCCAAGGGAGAGGAAGTATCCCTCTGCGGGGGGTTGCTGCCATTGAAAAGTTGCGTACCGAAGGTAAGCGACGCAGAATTAAGACAGCGATTGTGGTGACAGAATTACCTTTCCAGGTTAATAAAGCAGGTTGGATTGAAAAAGTTGCTGATTTGGTTAATCAAGGGCGTTTAGAAGGCATCTCTGATATTCGCGATGAGAGCGATCGCGATGGTATGCGGGTGGTGATTGAATTAAAACGTGATACTAATGCTCAACAAATTCTCCGTCAACTCTACAAACAAACAGCCCTACAAAATAACTTTGGGGCCATTATGCTGGCGTTGGTGGATAACAAGCCCTGTCAGCTCTCTTTGAGGGAATTATTAGAAAAGTTCCTTAGCTTCCGAGAACAAACCCTTACTCGGCTTTATAGATACGAATTAGAGCAGAATCAAAGAAGAATTCATCTGGTTGAAGGGTTGTTAGCGGCACTCAAAAACTTAGATCGAGTTATTGAGATTTTACGCAATGCCCCCGATGGCAGCACAGCTAAAGTGACATTACAAGAAGAATTAGCAATTAGTGAACCCCAAGCCGATTCTATTTTAGCTATGCCGATGCGCCGCTTGACGGGGTTAGAAAGGCAGAAGTTACAGACAGAGTATGAGGAATTACAAGAAAAGATTGCTGAGTTAAACAAATTATTAGGCGATCGCGGGGAGTTCTTAAAAGCCCTGAAAAAAGAGTTACGTTCTTTGAAGCGTAAATATGGTAATCCTCGCCGTACTAAAATTCTTTCAGCGGAGGAGGTACGAAAAGCTGCCGCTACAGCGAAGAAAGGGCAAAAAAGCAAAAAGTCCCCTCAGAAATCTAGTGTTGCACCAGTTTTGTCAGCAACAGAAGCTTTACCCCCCAAAGATGCAGTAATTGAGGTTACTCGCCAAGGATATGTTCATTGGCAAACCCCCTCCGGAGGGAGAAAAGCTTCAACTAGCAATCGGGATTTTGTTGTCAATACTTTAGCTGTTAAGCAACAAGAGCAATTGGTGGTACTAACAGCGAGTGGCAAGGCATATCCGGTTGCCCTCACAGAAATTCCCCAAGTAGGAAATATTAAAAAAACTCGTCTTTTAAGCTTATTACCAAAATCTGTCCAGAAGCCGGAAGAAAGGGTTGTAGGGCAATTTTTCTTGCCCCAGGACAAAAAACAAAAACCTCAAGATTTAGTCTTACTTACCAAAGAAGGGCGCATTAAACGCTTGGCAATCTCAGAGTTGAAAGATTTAAGTAACCGAGGACTACAAGTAATTAAACTCAAAGACAAAGACAGCTTGGATTATGCTTGTTTGGCACAAGAAGGGCAACAAATGGCGATCGCCACTACAGGAGGGCGCATTTTACGTTTTGAGGTGAATGATGAACAATTGGCAATTATGGGACGTAATGCCCAAGGCAATCAGGCTTTAAGGTTACGTTACAACGAGAATTTGGTTAGTGGCGTTGTTGTTAATGAAAATGATAGTCTTTTGCTAGTGTCAGGATTTGGTTATGCTAAGCGATTGGCAGTTAAATCTTTACGTTTGGCTAATCGAGGGGATATTGGTACTCAAGCTTTACAGTTTGCTGAGTCAGACGATTCCTTAGTAGGATTAATTTTAGCTCCGAAGCAAGCTAGTTTTACTCTTTTAACAGCGACGGATAAAGTAATTAGTTTACCGATTAAGCCTATTAAAAATTTGGGCAAGGATGGTACGGGGAATCATCTCTCAAAACTAAAAGCTAGAGAAAGAGTGAAAGAGATTTGGTTACAGTAAAATAAAAGGACTGGTTTACTTAGTTACCAGCTTATAACTCATATAGCTAAATACACGGGATTGAGTGAAAATGAAGTTGAACAACTGTAGTTTTATTACCAACAATTAGGGTTCTGGTCCTAAAAGGGTAGGATTTTCAACTTCGCGAATAATTGTTTCTGGAGAAGCATTCTCTGCTTGTTCGGGGTTGAAAAGTACTTCAAGGGCTTTCTCTAAAGTTTCTGCCATAGCAATGCGGTTTTCATAAACAACAATTACCCTAGCTAAAATCGGTAAACTATTCTCTTCTGCTTCTAAATAAAGAGGCTCTACATAAATTAAAGATTGTTCAATGGGAATCATCAATAAGTTTCCCTGAATAGCGTTAGAGCCTTGGTTATCCCAAAGGGAAATTTGTTGAGAAATAACTGGATCTTGGTTAATTAGGGCTTCAATTTGTTCTGGTCCGTAGATCAGTCTTTGTTTAGGAAATTCATAGAGTAGGAGTTTACCATAATTATCACCATCAGAACGTGCCGCTAGCCAAGCAACTAAGTTATTACGACTAGTGGGAGTGTAGGGGTGGAGGAGAATAAATTCTTCTGAGGCTAACTCTGGTAGTTTAACAATTAAGTAGTAAGGTTCTACTGGTTGAGATTCTGCCCCGTAAATCTCTTTGGGAATTTGCCATTGATCTTCCCGGTTATAAAAGACTTGGAAGTCTGTCATGTGGTAGGTTAGCAACTGTTCCGATTGGGTGCTAAATAAGTCTAGGGGATAGCGAATATGGCTGAAGAGAGTTTCTGGCATCTCTTCTAAGGGTTTGAAGAGTTGAGGGAAAATTTTAGCCCAGGTTTGGATGATGGGATCATCCTTATCGACAACATAAAAATCGACATCGCCGTTGTAGGCATCCACAACAATTTTGACTGAGTTACGGATGTAATTAAATTTGTTCTTGCCTGGGTCAGAATAAGGATAACGATTGCTGGTGGTGTAGGCATCAATGATCCAATAGAGGTAGTTTTCTTGGTCAGTTTCCCCAATTTCTGGCACATTGGCATTAACTAAATAGGGGTCATGATCAAAACGTAAAAAAGGGGCGATCGCTTGGCAACGAGTTTTGATATCCCGGCGTAGGAGAAGTTTGGTTTCTGGTGTGAAGTTTTCTGTGAAAAGCATTTGCCAATCTTTAAGATAGGCTGCAAAAAAGATACGCTGCCAGTAGTTGCCAATGTCAATACCCCCTCTACCGTCGTAGGTGTTGTAGACGTTATCATCCCCGCTGGGATAGTCTAATTCCTCAATTCTGGTGGAGGTGAGGACGTAGTTATCTGTGAGTTGCCCGTAGTAAATGCGGGGTTTGCCAATGGGGATACTATCTCTGATATAAGGATCGGAGGTACGTAATGTCCCTTGTTCACTTTCCTCTGATCCTGTACCAATGTCCTTAACAAAATAAAAAGGTAGTCCCCCTTCTCCGACTTTGTTAACAGGAGAGAGAGTAAAACCATAACCGTGGGTATAAACTAGATGTTTGTTGACCCAAGTTTGGGCTTCTTGGGGTACAGACTTATAGTCTAGTTCCCTGGGGGCAATGATTACTTGCTGTCTGAGAGTATCAGGGATTGTACTATCTTCTTCTTCGCCAACTTTAAGGGTATAACGGTCAATATCAGCATCAGGAAAGCGGTAGTAGAGGCGAATTTGCTGTAGTTGGCGATTCGTTTGTAATAGAGGGCGAGTGTCCCAAAGACGAATATCCCTAACGGTTAAACTGTTTTCTGTAATATCTTTAGCATTAAGCCCTGCTTGGGGGTTAAATTGTATTGCTTCAATTGTGTCTAAACCAAAGGCTTTTCTGGTATTAGTAATACTTCTTTGAATATAAAGTTCTTCCCTAGCTAATTCGTTAGGTAATACTTCCAAATTCTGTACTATTGCTGGTAATAATTTGGCGAAAAGAACAAAAGCAATTAAGTATGAAGCAAGGACACCCATAGCCGGGTAAAGTGAAGGAGAAAGAGAATATTTAGCTAAACTCCGCCACAAAAGCCAAAAGGCAATTCCACCTGCCACTACAGCGAGGCCTGTTTCTACAGGTAACTGTATTTTAACATCGGTATAGCTAGCTCCATAAGCTACTCCCCGTAAAGAGTACAGCAATTCATAGCGCTTAAGCCAATGGTTAAAGGCTTCGGTAAACATCATCAAACTTCCTAGCCCCTGAAGATGATGCAATTGAGGTGAGGAAAAGCCGGGGAATTTACCTTGAGAAAGGCTATTTCCAGATACTAAATAGAGTAAACAACAAGCAATAAAGGTATAGCCAAATAGACCGCTTAGCCAAAAATCCAATAATTTCCAGATCGGAAATTTAAAGATATAGAAACTCAGATCATTTTGGAAGAGAGGATCTAGTTCATTAAAATTCGTGGCCGCGAAGTATTGGAGAAACCTTGTCCAGTTGCCAGCAATGATGGTACTAAAAGTTAAACTTAGTCCCACGGCGATCGCCATGAGAATAAATTCAGTATTAATGAATAAAATAGTTGCTATGGCAATCAATATCGCAATTTGCCAGATAATCGCATTTTTAGCTAAGATTGCATTTGCTAATTCAAGTATTTCTAACCTCAAGGAAAAAGGCAGAGGTGGAGCAACATTTAAGACACTCAAGCCAGGTTGCCAAAACTTGGCAACTATTTGGCTATAGTGCAGAACAATCAATCCAACCAGTAAGTTTAAGCTAATTAGAAGTGGTAGTAATATTTTCAGGTTAAAGGCAGTTTTAGTCGCCGCTTTTTCAGTTGCCTCCCTAGGCAAAGAGTTAATTGTTAAATATTTTCTTTCTTGTTCTTCTGGCTGAGGATAGCGAAATTTTCTAGCTAGAAAGATATTAAGAAAGAGAAACACTCCTGAAACCAAGAAAGTAAGGAGCCAAAGTTGTAATTTATTAGTTAATCCTTTGACAAAAACTTCTAGATAACCAATTTCTTGAAACCAAAAGGATTCTGCTTTCAAAGTAGCAATAATATCCAAAGCAAAGCCTAGTCCGATTAGAAGAACTAGCAAGGTTAATATCTTGTGGTGACGAGGAAAGTTGGCTAAGCTTTTTAGCATTTAGAATAAGTAATTAGGTGGTCAGTAAACATCTACACTGCTCCCTACTCCCCACTCTCTTCTCCCTTATGCTTGGGGCGATTATTTTTATCGACGAAAACCACTGTTGGTTGATGATTTTTTGCTTCTTCTGAATTTAACTGACCGTAGGTCATAATAATTAAGCGATCGCCTCCTACTCCTAAACGGGCAGCAGCACCATTTAGTTCAATGATGCCAGAGTTAGCTGTTGCTTCAATAGCGTAGGTAATTAACCTCTCTCCGTTGGAAATATTAACCACTTGCACTTGTTCATAAACAGAAATTCCTGATTTATCTAACAAGGTTTTATCAACACTAATACTACCAACATAATTGAGATTAGTAGACGTTAAAGTACAGTTATGAATTTTAGCCAATAAAAATATACGTTGCATAGATTAGTTATTAGTTGAGCTTTTTAGCAAGAGCTAAATAATACATTTTTTCAGAAAAAAATACAGTAAAGTAGTATCAATTTTATTTTATCTTACTCAGCTCCCCAACTCTCCATCACTCCGCTTCACCAAGCAACATAAACCCCGCCCAATTAAGAGGATTGGGGTCAACTTCTTTTCTGGTTAACATTGCTTGTCGTAATGCCTGGGCTTTGTCGGGATTAGTTTCCAGGTTCTTATAAAACTCTGTCATCAAGGGGGCTGTGGGATTGTCTGGTAAACTCCACAGGGAAACTACGAGGCTGGGAACTCCGGCGTTAAAGAAAGCGCGGGATAAACCAATAACCCCGTCGCTAGTGATGTCTCCTAAGCCTGTATTGCAAGCGCTGAGAACAACGAGATCCGCTTGTAACTTCATGTTGTAAATATCAACAGCGCTGAGTAAACCATCATTCTTTTCATCTGGGGCGAGGGCAATTACTCCAGGCATCAGGTTTTCGGAGTAGTTGAGTAAACCGTGGGTGGCGAAGTGGATTAACTTCGCTTGGGGCATCTTCTCCACTACAGCGGTTTCTGTTGCTTCTGTACCAATGAGGGGTTGCACTCCTTGCCTTTGAGCAATTGTTTTTGCTTCTGCTTCTGTTCCTGGCAAGGAGTCTAGTTTATCCTCTGGTGGTTCCCCTGGTACTACGGTAATGGGAGGCATCTTCGGATTACCAATGATTAAGGCTTCTCCTGTTGTTCCGGTTAAGCTGGTTTTTCTTTTATGGGTTAAATCTAAAACTTGGATGGAAGGAGAAGAGACAATAGTGTGTTTGTCGATTAAATATTGCCCCTCTTCATCTTGCAAGGCGGCAAAGGGAACAAAGAACAGTTCTTGATCCGGAATAAATACTACCCTGGCTTCAGGATCTTGGGGCAGTAAGTCAGCGATGGGGGCGATGAGGAGTTGGTGGAGTTTCTTTAACTTCTGTTCCGTATACTGTTCTTTTCCTGGTTGTACTAATTCTCCTAAGCCGCGACTATCGATACCAGGAGATTCACCAGTGTTGGCGATGAGTTGGGCAAAGGCGGATTCGGAGGTGTTGTCTGTGGCTAACTGTTGGTTTGAGGTGACGAGGAAGATGAGGCTACCTGTGCTGGCGAGGCAGATAACTCCTAGTAGCGAGGGGACAAAGATTTTAGTTTTTGATGTTTTTCGGTAGAAGTAAATTAAGGCAAGGAGGCTAAGTAGGGAAAGTAGGGAGGTGGTGATGGTGAGGGGGAAGCCCCAGGCTGGTTTCTTTTGTTCCCAGAAGAAGTCTAGGAATGAGAGTAGAGGGGTTGTTCCAAATTCCTTTTCTTTCCAGAGGGGAGTGAGATCCACGGATTGAAATTCAACTTTACCGGAAGGTTGGATTACCCAAATATAGAGTGCTGATTCTTTAGGAATTTGTTTACCTTCGATGTGAACAGTCTCATAAACAACGGCATATTCTACGAGAGCGGCTTTTTGTTTTTGAGCAATTTTCTTAATTTCTGACAATAAAGGAGGTTGAATGGGAGTTATCTAAATCCTTAGCTAATAATTCTACTAAGGTTCTTGTGCGACTCCGTTCAGAAACTTCTAGAGCTGCTTCCGTTTTCTGTTGGGCGATGAGAACTTCTTGTAAGAGGCGATAGGTGCGGGCTTGCTGTTCAAAAATTGAGAGTTTATTTGCAGTATTTAATTCTTCTCGGATTGTTTCCCATACATTAATTCCTGCCTGAAGAACCTTTTCTGCTTCGGCAAACTTACTTGCTTTATGCAAAGCCATTGCCAAGATTATTTAAAGAACTAGCTTCCCCTTGTCTGTCCCCTATTTCCCTAGCTATATCAAGGGACTGCTGATAGAATTCAATCGCTTTTTGGTATTGCCCTAGGTAATGGTAAGCAACTCCCAAATTACTCAAGGACTTAGCTTCTCCTTCGTCTGTCTCCTATTTCCCTAGCTATATCAAGAGACTGCTGATGTAATTTAATCGCTTTTTGGTATTGCCCTAGAGAATGGTAAGCATTACCCAAATTACTAAAGGAATTAGCTTCCCCTTGTCTATTCCCTATTTCCCTCGCTATATCAAGAGACTGCTGATTGTAGTTTAATCTGCTTTTTGATATTGTCCTAGGGAATGATAAGCACTCCCAAATTACCTAAAGGAATTAGCTTCCCCTTGTCTATTACCTATTTCCCTGTCTATATCAAGGGACTGTTAGTAGAAATGTAATCGCTTTTTCGTATTGCCCTAGGGAATGGTAAGCAAGTCCCAAATTACCCAAGGAATTAGCTTCCCCTTGTCTATCCCCTATTTCCCTCGCTATATCTCGATGCTGCTGATGGAATTTAATCGCTTTTTCGTATTGCCCTAGGGAATGGTAAGCAATGTCCTAAATTACCTAAAGGAATTAGCTTCCCCTTGTCTATCCCCTATTTTCCTCGCTATATCTCGATGACTGCAGATGGTATCGTAATTGCTTTTTGATATTGCCCTAACGAATAGTAAGCAATGCCCAGATTACCCAAGGAATTAGCTTCCCATTGAAGATCTCCTAATTTCCCTAGCTATATCCAGAGACTGTCGGTGAAATTGTAATCGCTTTTTCGTATTGCCCTAGAGAATCGTAAGCGAGTCCTAAATTACCCAAGGAAGCAGCTTCCCATTGAAGATCACTAATCTCCCTAGCTATATCCAGGGACTGTTGGTGGAATTGTAATTGCTTTTTGATATTGTCCTAAGGAATAGTAAGCCATTCCCAAATTACCCAATGAATTAGCTTCCCCTTGTCTGTCCCCTATTTTCCTGGCTATATCTAAGATGCTTGCTGGATGGAAATGTAATCGCTTTTTGATATTGTCCTAAGGATATAGTAAGCTATTCCCAAATTACCCAGGGAATTAGCTTCCTTTGTCTGATCTACCTATTTCACGATAAATCTTCAATGCTTGTTCCCAAGACTGAATTGCAGCACTAAATTGACTATTATTGAACTGCTGCTTTCCCTGCTCAAATAGTTGATCTGCTTCTGCTTCACGGTTAGTTTGTGCCAGTATCTGCCTGGACTGAGTGGGAACAGACTGTGCTTGAGGAAGAGGGAGAAAGAGAAGGAAAATTAGTGTTAGGAGAAACTTTTTCATACAAGTCATTTTCGTAGGGTGGGCAAAATGCAACAGAATCGGCAATCATTCATCATCCCCCTTTGCCCACCACAATCATCATGGTGGGCAAAGCTAACTGTACTGTCACAATCACGAATTAACAACAACTTGCCTACCCTAGGTTTTATGACCTCTCCAAAATCCCCAAACTCTCAATCAACTGGGGTTTCTCCTCTAAAGCAATCCTAGCGATCGCCACAAAATCACTCAACCAAACATTAAGCTCCTCAATCACCCCGTCCCTCACCTTCGTTGCATCCTGTGCCTCTCCCATCTCCTTCTTCTGGGCCAAATTAGCAGCCTCCACAGCCTCTACTTCAGCTTGTGCCGCCTCTAACTTCGCGGGAGTAATGCCATACTCAGCAACAGCATCCAGAAAACCTTGATTACTAAGGATATTTTCATAAAACTGCTTCGCCTCCAACAACCAAGCAGAAAGAGCGCGTTTGCGGATACCATTGAGGGCTAACTCTGCTGCTGCACCCGGATTATCTTTAAAAGTGATGCGGGCAATTTTCAGGTGACGATTGTAACTTGCTTTAGCTGCTTCCCAAGTTTCGTTAAGGGCTGCTGTAGCGCTGTATTGTTCCCCGTACTCCTTGGTTTGCTTTTGTTGTGCTGCTAAAGCTTTGTCATAGAGGGTTTTACCTTGTTGGAGTTTTTCTGGAGTGTAACCATATTCTGTTAAATAAGCTTGAATTTGAGGTTGAGCGAGGGCGTTATCAATAGCAACGCGAGCATCATTGAGAAAACTGTCCAGAGTTTGATTAATTGCCACGGCGATTAATTTAGTAAGTTATTGTTGTTTGGCTATACATAGCTACGAAGGAATCACCAATTATTAAAGAAAAATGAGGAAAAATGTCATAAAAATTAAAGAGTTAGTCCGAGAAATAGCAAAGTAAGCTTACGGAACGACTTATTCGGCTTACGGAACAATTTATTTAGCTTGCTCAACGACTTATTCGGCTTACGGAACCATTCATTTAACTTACTCAACGACTTATTCGACTTACGGAACCATTCATTTAACTTACTCAACGACTTATTACTTATTACTTATTACTTATTACTTATTACTTATTACTTATTACTTATTACTTATTACTTCCCCATCTCCCCAACTTCCTCAATAGACAAACTCAAAGCCGCAGCTACTTGCTCCACACTTAAACCCAAAGCTAATAAGCGGGGTACAGCTTGTCGCCTAGCTTGAGCTTCAGCTAAACGACCCTGTTCAGCCTCTTGTCTTGCTTCCTCAGTTTCTTGATAACTCAACAACTTCTTATTAGTTTGAGAGTCATAGAAACGTAATTCTTTCCCAATTAATCTTAAATCTAACCCCAATGTCTCAGAATACATCGACATCACTCCCCCACTCGCCACATTCTTAGCTATGGGTTGGTAAACCCCCTCTACTAGTCTCACCCCCTTGATTTGCTGCTTGAGATAATCTCCTGTGGGGTCATATTGAAAATACTCTTCTACCCCCAGGTTTTGGTAGGTAATCGGCTTTTGTTCTTCATCTACCTTTTTGGTTGTGTTTGAAGTGATTTCTAGGATAAAACTAGGAACTTTTCCCCCTTCTTCCCACACTTTGTAAGTCTTCCGTTTCTTCTTCTCTACACCGAAGACCACAAAGACATCTGGGGCCACTACTGACTTTGGTACACCTTGTTGATAATAAATAAATAAGTTACCGGAAATATAAACATCTTCCCGGTTTTGAAAGTAGATGCTGAGGGCTTCTACGCCATAAATTAAATAATCCCTAGTCGGATCACTTTCTGCCATTGGTTCACCATCACAATAGGGATAGAGATCATCTTCTGTTTCGATGAGTTGTTCTGATGAAAGAGTCATGATTTAGTAGACCTCTTACTCAATGGCTGTTGATTTTAGGATAACACTGCCCTTGTGTCTAGGAGTTAATCAACCTTGCTTGGGGATGACTGTTAATCTCGTGATTTCTGAGGAATCAAGTCTAAATTCTATTTCCTCAATCAAATAGTGATCTGCTTCACCTTCCGAAGGATTAAAAAGTTTTTTCACTGCTTCTCGCTTTAACTTTGCCCCCTCTCCTATCGCATTAAGGGGTAACTCAGTAATTGGTTTAACTGCCCAAGTTTCTTTCCCATCGCGAATAGTTCCTGTGTCACTTTCAGGAATATTTTCCTCTGTAAAAGTTAACTTCTCAATATTAGCCATAGCCACCACTTCAGAAATACCATTGGATTCTAGGGTGATATTTTCTTGTCCTTCATTAATGTTGCTTAATTGCCCAGCTTTCCTATTACCATCTTTGAGTTCCACTGTAGCAACAGGGGGTAAAGTAATACAGACTATTTCCTCAGTTGCCTGACACTGGGATTGAGGGTTTTCTTGGGTTTCGCTACTACAACCGCTTAAGCTAATCAAGGTAAGCAATAAGGTGGCTATCCATCCTGAGTAAACAGTTTTCATCTTACTTAATCTCTAAAATTCAAGTATAAATAAAAACTTAATACAGGCTTAGTAATGGTTTCAGGTTAATTTATGAATATGTTTAGCAATCAATAGTGAATCTTTCTTTTAGTTAATCTGTAGGTAGAATTAGTTTTATTGGGGGACTAAGCCCCCCAAACCCCCCAGCAGGGAAACAACTGTTTCCCCACACCCCTTCCTAACCGCTTCGCTCTTTCGTTGGTTATATTTAACTGACTAATTTTGAGTTGGCCTATCGTCGGAAATAGACCTCGTGGTAGGGCGTATCTATATTTGGGATCGTTGTTTAAGAAGTTACTTGCCACTGGCACAGAGGAAATAGCTTGATTCAATAGACTCAGAATTAGCAATGATAAAATATTATTCAGTTCTAACCCTTTTGAGTAAATAATTTCTGAGTTGTGTCAAACTCCAACCAAAACACTATCCTGGGTAAATTTGCAAGCGTTGTTGCTCTTTTAGGTAGCGCTCTTTATTTTACAGGCTGGATTTATCGTTGGTCTTACTTTGGCTTTTTTCAACTGGAAGTTACTACCCTCAACTTTCCCTTTGAGTCGTTTCTCTTTGTTCCTCTCCAGGTATTTTTAGGTAGCTTTGCACCAAATAACCTGGGTAAAGCGATTCTGCAAACTCTCTTTACTATTGCAGTTACTTTAATTATTATTCAAATCACCGTCAGTCTTTTGCAACTAATCAGCTTAACTATCACTGCCACCCTCAATTGGTTAACTCAAAAGTTAAGAAAAAGGCTGCAAACTTGGCGAAATCAAAAACCTTTTACCTACAAAACTCGTTCTCTAATTAACTCAGTTTTAATCCAACTCAATCGCCACCGCTTCACTCCCCTAAAAATCCGCCACACTCTCTTTTATGAACTAATCATCGTCCTCCATATCATCATCGCCCTCTTTTTCCTCGCCAGACACCAAGGCATCGTAGATGCTAGACAAGATGCGGGGATAAACTCTAGCCTCTCTGCTGTTACCCTAGTTATCCCGGAAAACAAACTAGGTTTTGGCCAAAAACAAAGTAGTTTAGATCAGCCCACAGGGTTGCAAATAATCGGCGATCGCCAACGTTATGAGGACATAGTTAAAAGCCCAACCAATGACCCCAACAATCAAAGAGTGTGGCGCATTGTTATTGATCAAGGAGGTTACTTTTACATCTTCCGCACCTTACCCCCCAATGCTTCCCCCGAAGCACGGCCAGTGATTTTAGCTGTGCAAGGTAGTCTCAATGGTGATCAACTATGGATTTTTAGCCCTGAACCAATTCCTAATCAGGTTAAAGATTAAACTAATTCTCCCCGCAAAACCGTCACAGCTTGCCCTGCTAAGAAAACGCGATTCCCGCCGTCGTAATTTACTTTAACTGTGCCGCCTCGCCTTGATGCTTGGTAAGCTAAAAACTCATCTTTTCCTAGGCGATCGCGCCAAAAAGGAGCCAAACAACAATGGGCGGCTCCCGTTACAGGATCTTCATTTATACCTAATTCTGGGGCAAAGAAGCGGGAAACAAAGTCATATTCTGAACCAGCACTAGTGACAATTACTTTTCCGAAAGAGAGCTTTTTTAATAAGCCAAAATTTGGTTGCATTTGTTTGACTAATGCTGCTGATTCTACTTCTACTAAATAACCTAAAGAATTTTGCCAAACTGATTGACAAGGGACTCCTAAAGCTTGAGATAATTCTGGTGGTGTAGGAATACTTTGAGAAGGATTTGCAGGAAAGTTTAATTCAATCCAATCACCCTGCCGGCGCGCAGTTAAGTCCCCACTCTTAGTATAAAAATAAGCTACTTCTTCTAGGGGTAAATGTCCTTCACTCCAAAGGACATGGGCGCTAGCCAAAGTAGCATGACCACACAAAGGAACTTCCACCGTTGGGGTAAACCAACGTAGATGATAACCTTTATTTTGGGGTAGTAAAAATGCTGTTTCTGATAAGTTCATTTCCGCTGCGACTTGTTGCATCCATTCCTCATCCCTGGCCCTGTCTAAAACACATACAGCCGCAGGATTGCCAGCAAAGACTTGGCTAGTAAACGCATCTACTTGAATGATAGTTTGTTTCAAAATGTTTCCCCTGATTTAAGCAAAGTTTAGGCTATCAATATAGCAATTCTCTTACTTGTGAGATACAGCCTGGTTTTCGCTAACGGCTAATGGCTAATGGCTAGTAGCTAGGCAAGGAACAGAGTTAATAAATCCTTGGGCTTATAAGTATTGTTAAACCAACCAGAAACGACCTTATGCTTAATTGTATAAAGAAAATAGACTTGACAAAATTGAGGTAATGGGTTGAAAAAAATTTTTGCTCGTATCATTCTTTTCTTCTATACAGTAGGCTTAGGGATTTTATTTACTTTCAATGCCTTACGTAAAAAAGCCCGCGCTACCCATAAATATGGCGTAGGAGGAGCAGGAATTGCCAAAATTATTGATCATCCTCAATTCCCGGAACACGAATTTTTTCAGGCAGGCAGGGTTTTTCCTCTACGCCTGCGTCATGCCACAGTAACTTATCCTGATGAGGCAGCTAAGGATATTCGTAGCGTTTCGCTTAAGTTTTCTGATCATGAGAAGGAAAGTCCTTTAGATATTGTCATGAATACTGCCCCCCAAACTTTCCGACATATTGTCGGTTTTTGGCGATTTGCTCTTAGTTCTATTCTGAAAAAGAAGCCTGATGAACCGGTTAGTTCTTTAGGATTAAAGGAATACTGTAATTATGACTCTCATCAGCGGCTAATTTTTACAACCGCTTTACGTCGCGCCCCTGAGAGCTTTACCCAAGTTTATTATCATTCTCAACTTGTCAACTATTTTAAGGCTGAAGATGGCAAAATCCGTTATGTAAAATATCGCTTAATACCAGAAAATCGGGGGAAAGAGTCTGGTTTGCAAAGTGAAGAAGATGCCCAAACTCCTTGGTTACAAAAACGTTATCCTCAAGAAAAGAAGCGCCAAGATTATTTAAGTTTAGAATATATTGAAAGGGCCTCTAAAGAACCGATTATCTACCACCTACAACTACGTCTCCATGAAGATACAGGGGATGTAAAAGAGATTTGTCGCCAGGATCGGCCATGGAGTGAGGAGACTTCCCCTTGGTTAGACTTAGCCACCGTTACTATTCAGCGTCCGCTTACTTTCCAAGAAACAGAAAAACTCACCTTTAATATTGGGACTCAACCTCCATCTTTGGGTATAGTAGATGGCAAGTCTATCTATGACCCTAACTCCATTAATTATGCGCGTACTCGCGTTTATGGATTTTCTCAAGCAGTTCGCTACATTATCTACAAAATGAGTAAGTTCAAAAATCCTAAAGAAGAGTTTGTTTATCATGGGCAACCGGGTAAAGATTTACCCCGTTTTGACTTTAATAAAAAGTTGCCTAAACGAGTAGATGTCACCAAGAAATATAAGGCACAGGTAGGTTTAAATCTTCTCCCTGCTGTTAAAATTCTTAAATTTATTCCTATATTAGGTATTGTTGGTAGCGAGAAAATGATGGGGGCAAAAGCACCTAAATGGATGCCCACAAATTTAACTCGCTGTCGTTTAGATCGAGATAGTGATGAATTTTTTGTTGAACGCCGCCTTAATGGTTTCAATCCCGGCAAAATTAATCTTGAAAAGGATGCCAGTAAGGAGTGGCAATATTACGTTAGATACGATTGTAGTAAGTATGAAGTTGAGCCGGCAGGAATTTTACCCCAGGTAACAGAGGCACGCTTTCAGTTAATAGATGAAGAATTAAAAGTTCACTCTATTGAATATACTTTGCAAAAGGAAACAAAAACCGTTTTCCCTAGCGAAAAAGATTGGAGTTTTGCTAAACGCCTTTTCCGCAGTGCCGAGTTTGTTTTCCAAGAAATTCAATCCCATTTAGGGCGTACCCATATGAATATGGATCAGTACGCTATGGCTTTTTATCGCAATATTGTTGATAATCCGATCAAGTCTCTTTTAGAACCCCATTTTGAAGGTTTAATTAGTATTGATAAAAATGGTGCAACTTCAATTCTCGGTTACGAAGGATTCATCCCTCAAGCTTCTGTCCTCACCAGCGATGACGTACATCGCCTTTTAATTGAAGAGGTGAGTCAGCTAAGTTACAAATGGACACCAGAGGTTATTAAACTCCCAGATTATATCAAGAATAACTATTTCGACCCTGCCGCTAGTGCCATGTGGGGAATTATTGAAGAATATGTGGGAGAGTTTTTCGCTCAAAACGAAAATGCTATCAAACATTATTGGTCAGAAGTTGTCGGAATGTCTGAGGATTTGGTTAAACATTCTATCCTCGAATCCACTTCAAAAACCTTAGCAGTTAATAATATAAATGAGCTTAAACAATTATGCGTTTATGTTATTTACCACAACACTTTTGTCCATTCCTGGGTTAATAATAAACAATACGATGATGGTGGCGATGTAGAGTATACACCTTTCGGTTTATGGGATGAGAATCATCCTAGTTATGATGTTAAAACTGAAGCGAAAAGACAGGCGAAACAAACGATTTTGATGTGGACTCTTTCTAATGTCCGTTACAACCCCATAATGGATGTAGGACCAGGAAATTTAAAAGAGTTACTTTGGCAGCACCGTCAAGAAATTGAACCAGGTATTGCCCTTGCTGATTTGATGATGAGTATTCATATTTAAACTACACTTCACAGGAAAAATTCGTGATTAAGCTTAGACGAACAGAAACGCACTGTTAAAAAAAATAAGCAGGAGGGAATCGCCTTTCCCGTAATTTCTCGCAAAACGGAATAAAAAAATCTCCCTAGTTTAGAACTGGGAGATTTATAAGGGTTGAGGTTAGAGAAGTCAGTTGAACTTCTCTAAAAGTAGTTAGCTACTTGGTTCCTCGAAGAGTTGATTTTAAAATTCAACAAGCATTTCTAGAAACGGTTGTTTCGACGACCGCCGCCACCTCTATTTTCTTCACGAGGTTTAGCTTTATTAACTTTTAGGACACGATCCATCCACTCTGCGCCATCTAGAGCGCTAATGGCTTCATCTTCGTTGGCTTCGGATTCCATCTCGACGAAAGCAAACCCGCGCATACGACCTGTTTCGCGATCGCTAGGAATATGAACCCGCTTAACGGTTCCATACTCGGCAAAGACTTCATTTAAGTCTTCTTGCTTAACTTCGTAAGATAAATTGCCTACATAAATCGACATATTTTGTTTGTCTTCTCAGTGAGTGTTGTGTTTAGAGAGACAGAATTATTCAGAAAGCAATAGCTCAATACTTTACGGAAAAAACCTTTAGATACTGGATGCAAACTTAATCGTCAATAATTATGATTCTCAGTCTAAATAGTAACACTTTTATCGATGAAAACACACCATTCTATTTTTTCTAATGATTTGTTTAGATTTTGAGTGCTGAAAAAAAAATATAGTTCTCTGTTTTCGCTATCCAAAACTACAGCGACGTAAAGGTTTCGCTGTGGCGTGATCGGAGCAAATAGCGATCGCGAGATGAACCATAACGATCCCCCGTGAACCGAAACTATAATCGTAAGAAAGCTTTGGAGAGAAATTGATGACATTGCAGGAGTTGCAAAAGCAAGCATTACAGTTGTCAATTGGCAATCGCTGGCGTTTAGTTCAATCCTTGCTTGGCTCAATTAAACAAGAAACCTTACTATTTGGTTCTCCAAACCTAAATATGAATTTGGTTACTGGGCTTGTTCCCTGGACTCAAGGCTTAATCGGCACTATTTGGCTAAGCCCAGAAGAACTAACAAAATCCTATATAGCAAAGTAGCCCTAGACAAAGATGAAGCCAATTTTGAACATTGAAGGCTTGTGTAGTGAGGCTGCCAAGCTTGCTGAAATAGAATCTTTATACAACGAGCCTACAATTTACGGTGTAACAGATGGAAAAGCTGTTGGAACTTATTTTGAACATAAGTTTAAAGCTTATTTATCTGAAAACTACAGTTATCAACCAGGTAATTCAGCTTCAGGCATTGATATTCCTAGTCTTGAAGTTGATATAAAAGTAACAAGTATTAAACAGCCGCAATCATCTTGTCCTTTCAAGTCAGCAACTCAAAAAGTATTTGGACTAGGACATCATCTTTTAGTTTTTGTTTATGAGAAATATGATGATCATGCCAATAAAACTGGAAGGTTAAATATGCAGCACACAATTTTCATAGATAAAAGTAGAACAGCAGATTTTCAGACAACTAAAGGCATCATAGACATTCTCAATCGAGATGGTAATAAAGATGACATAATTGCTTTTATAATGGAGAGAAATTTGCCTGTTGATGACATTGGTGCAAATCAGTTAGGTGAAAGAATATTAGAATCGCCTCCAAATCTGGGCTACTTAACAATTTCCAATGCTCTTCAATGGAGATTGCAATACAGTCGAGTTATTCAGCAAGCTGGTAGTATTTCAGGCATAATTAGAGTTCGATAAATAATGGTGAAAAAAATATCAGATAAGTGGCAGTTTGGCGACTTTCAAACTCCTAATAATCTTGCTAACAAAGTAGTAAAAATTCTCAGGTTAAATCATAAAATAGCACCACAAGTTATTATTGAGCCATGCTGCGGTCAAGGAGTATTTGTTAAAGTAGCTCTCAAAGAGTTTAAAAAAGCAAAAATAATTGGCTTAGATATTAATGAAAAGTATGTTGAAGAAGCAATAAATTCTATATCTAAATACCCGAATTCAGAAAATGCTATTGTAGAAAAGTCTGACTTTTTTAACACTGATTGGCAGGATCTAATTTCTCAACAATTGGGTTATATTTTAATAATTGGTAATCCTCCTTGGGTTACAAGCAGTGAACTAAGTGTTCTTAATAGTCAAAATCTTCCGGCTAAATCGAACTTTCATAATAGGCGAGGTATTGAAGCTATAACAGGTTCAGGAAACTTTGATATTTCTGAGTGGATGCTTCTACAACAGGTCGAATGGTTATCAAAAAGAGAAGGTACTATAGCTACTTTATGCAAGTTCTCTGTGGCTAGAAAGGTCATGCTTAAAGTGAGAAAAAAGTTAGGAAGTAGATTTTCTACTTGTGTTTATTTAATAGATGCAAAAGCCTATTTCGGAGTATCAGTAGAAGCTTGCTTATTTGTTTTATCAACTAATAAAAATGAGGTTGATTGCGAAGTTTATGGAAATTTAGAAGCGGAGAAGCCATCTTATACAATTGGACAAAGAGATGGGCTAATGCTCAAGGATACAGTTAAATATGAGAAGTGGAGACATTTATTAGGTCAAAATTTGAGATATGTATGGCGTTCTGGAGTTAAACACGACTGTTCTAAAATAATGGAACTAGAACGAGTTAATGATACTTTATTCCAAAATGGATTAGGAGAAAAATATATTTTAGAAGAAGACTACTTATATCCTCTTTTGAAAAGCTCAGATATTGGCAATGGTAGAACTGATTATTACCGGAAACTTGTTTTAATTACCCAGCAGGCAGTCGGAGAAGATACAAGCCTTATTCAACATAAAGCACCTCAAACCTGGCAATATTTACTTGAACATAAAAAGTTCTTTGAAAATAGAAAAAGTTCAATTTATAAAAATAAGCCATCATATTCTATTTTTGGCGTTGGCCCTTATTCTTTCAAAAGCTGGAAAGTGGCAATTTCAGGATTTTATAAAAGATTAAATTTTTGTCTTATTCATCCTTTAGATGGAAAACCAGTTATATTTGATGATACTGTTAATTTTTTATCTTTTGATACTGAAGAAGAAGCAAAGTTTATATTTAACCTGGTTACATCGCCTCCTTCGTTAGAGTTTCTCGATTATATGATTTTTTGGGATGAAAAAAGACCAATAACTATAGATATTCTAAAGCGATTATCCCTTAAAGCTGTTGCTAAAGAATTGGGTGTTTTGGAAGAATATCTACATTGGGCTAAGGCTATTCAGATTAATGCTACAGGTCAGTTAGAGTTGGGGTTAGCATGATTAGTGAATAGGAGACTAAATGCAAGTGTTCGTAACTATCGTGCCTTGAGAAGAAACCGTTTACAATAATCCCAAAAGCTGTGGAGAGGAACTGATGACATTACAGGAATTACAAAATCAGGTATTACAATTGTCAGTTGGAGATCGCTGGCATTTAGTTCAATCCTTGCTTGGCTCAATTAAACAAGAAACCCTATCATTGAATTCCTCAGACTCAAGTGGCAATGAAATTTCAGGACTTAATCCTTGGAGGCAAAGCTTAATAGGCTTAATTCAGCCAAGCCCAGAAAACCAGACCACTCCCTATGACCTAACTTTAGAACTAAGTGATCAGGTTTTTGCTGCTATTATGCAACAAGCCCAAGCAGTTGGTGTTTCTCCGGAAAGATTAGCAACAACTTTACTTGAGAAGGAATTTAGTCAAGCTTTTAAGTTATTTAAAAGTGAGGCTGAAAAAGGTGCAGCACGAGCAAGATTTGAGGCTCATTTTGGTACATTAGAATCAAGTGATTTAATGAGTTTAGATAATGAGAGTATCGATGCTGATTTAGCTAGAGAATATGCCAGTAAGCATGAAGAAGAGTATGCTTCTTGATACATCTGGACTTCTCTGTCTGCAATTTTTAACTGAACCATTTCATACCCAAGCTTGTACCGAGTATCAGAAGGCAACTAATAGATTAACTCATAATTACATCATTGCTGAGTATGTAGCACTTGCTAATGCGAGACGCTTTTCGCGATCTTCTGTTCTTAATTTTATTGTTGATTTGTTAAGTAATCCAGACATAGAAACTGTGTGGATTGATGAATCTTTAAATAGAGAAGCAGTTGAGCTATTGATTGCACGACCAGACAAATCTTATTCTCTGTGTGATGCTGTTAGCTTCGTTTTGATGCGTCAACGTGGAATTACTAAGGCACTGACAACTGACCGTCATTTTGAGCAAGAAGGTTTTGTTAGACTCTTGCAGTTATCTATTTGAGCAATTCTCTTTCCTATCGATTTATACAAACTCCATAAAGCTATACTCATAGATGAAATAGCTGATCATAAACGCTTCCCATGGAAAATGAGGCTCGAAGTATTCCTTCTTGGCTAGAAGAAAGTCCAGGCTCAAAAGTTAAGCCTCCCGTTCAAACAAAAATTCAAGAACTACCATTTGATAAATTAACCTGGGAGAATTTTGAAAGACTATGCTTACGTTTAGTCAGGAAAGAAGCAAACGTAGAGCATTGTCAACTGTATGGTCAACGAGGCGATAATCAAGAGGGCATTGATATCTATGCGAGATTGCTGGATAGAGACAAATATACTGTCTATCAGTGTAAACGAGAGAAGAACTTTGGCCCTGCAAAAATCAAATCAGCAGTCGATAAATTCCTAAAGGGTAAATGGGCTAAACGAACAAACTGTTTCGTATTATGCACTCAAGAAAGCTTAAGACACAAAAACCGTGCTGATGAATTTAAAAGCCAAAGTGAAAAGCTCAGAAATGAAGGAATTTCTTTCATTGCCTGGGATGAGGATTATCTATCTAACACGCTCAAAAATTATCCTGATATTGTAGAAGACTTCTTTGGTAAGCCTTGGGTAAATGCTTTCTGTAGTAAGACACAAGTAGATAATGTCAGCAACGAATCAGAAAAAGATATTTGTGTTGAGGAATATCAATTATGGCTTGCGAAGAAAACATCTTCCTTTGTGATTCCGACGTTAGGTAAAACATTTTCTATAGCTACTGATTGGTTGCCGAGAAAAGCACTTTGCATTCAAGCAGATAAAGAAAGTTTTGATGTAGAACTAATTACAGAACTATATAAACGTTGCCTTATAATAGGCAATTCTGCTAGTGGTAAAAGTACGCTTGTCCGAAGATTGGCAAACTGTTTGACTCAGAAAAGAAAGAAAGTTTTGCTAGTACGTCTGCCAGATGTACTTCGTTTATATCAGCAAGGAAAGACCTTTACTGATGCTATTTTAGATTGCTCTATTGATGGTTCAAATATTGACCATTCTTTATTACGATTAGCGCTTAATAATCCTGACTACTTGTTAGCAGATGGTTTAGATGAATGTAATACAGATAGAGCAGACATTGCTAGAAAATTGATGTCTTGGGCGGATGGTCATTCAACAACTAGAGTTATAGTAGCCAGTCGAAAAAATTGTATACCGGAATCGTTATCGAATTGGCCACAATTGGAATTACAGCAACTCAATAAAGAGGAGATTCAGAAATTCTTTTCAAAGATTTTGAGTGCTGCTTCAGAAGAAAAATCGAAGCTTGAGGAAAAGTTATAGCCTTTCTCGGACTGATGAGGTACATTTCCACTAGCCACTAGCCAAAGCGCAAAAACCAGGCTGTACCTCACTAGCCTAAGAATCGCTATAGCACTAATTGAAACAATTTTCCAAAACGAAAAAACATTATCTCTAGCACAGGAAAGTCCTCTCCTAGCTGGTTTTATTATTAGATTGGTTTTATCAGACGTAGATATCACTCAGAAGAATCGAACTGAACTTTATGAGGCGATAGTTAATCTCGCTTATGGTCATTCACCGGAGTTTAGGAAGTCTATTGAGCTTAGCAAGCGCAGTGCAAAGAGGTTTTTTTGTGTAGCTGGTTGGAAGCTAATGCAGAAACCTTCAATAACTGAAGATGAACTTGTAGAAGAATTAGTTCAAGAGCTTCAAACAATGGGTTACACTCTACAAGAAGCTGAAAATGAGACTGAGAAAGGCATTCAATTTTGGGAAGATAAACGTATTTTTTGTCGCTCCACTTTTGGACATAAAGATAGGGTCAGTTTTGTGCATTTATCTTTGTGCGAATATGCAGCAGGTAAATATGTTTCTCAACTAAACGACACGGCTTTGCAAAATTGGCTTAAGGAAGCTAAGAGAGATACTAGATGGAAAGAAACAATATGTTTTGCATCCAGCTTAGGTATGGGAGAAAAGGTTGTCAGATGCTTACTTGATTTAAACGATTCAAGAGATTTAGATTTCCCTGAAATAATACTAGCTTTAGCAGTCACTATAGAGAACAAAAACATTCCAGCAGAGTTGTTAGAGACTTTAATATCTCGAATCCAACCTCAACTAGAGTCATCTGAGCCTGACAATATCTTTGAAATTACAGTAGGACTATTATCTATATTGCCAAAAGCCTCTAACTTGATTGGTGATTTAGCTAAAACTTTACTTGAAAATGACAATTTTCATACTCGTATAGCTGCTACAAGGCTTATTTTAGCTTGTAAAGAGGAAAACATTTGTCTAGATAAATTAACTCAGTTAATCAAAGAGATTTTATCAAATCCTATACCTAATATGAGATTATCATTTATGATTGGAGACAAAGGAAGCAAAAAATATGAGTGGGATATTAGAAATGAGATTATATTTTCTGGTTGTCAATTACTTCTGAAAAAGCGGCAAAATATTGAGACTCATAACCAGATATTGTTATTAATTTCTGAATGTTCTTTCATCGGTGCAGGTATAGTAGACTCAGTGAAGGAATTGTTGTCAAACAGCGCATCAACAAAGTTGCAGACAGAAGACGCAAAAGAATGGATTTCTTTTCTGCAAAAGCTCACACCTTCTGATAGTTTTCCTAAAAAACTAAAACTAGAATCTCCCAAAGACATCTTGAGGAAACTTAAAATCTCAGAGAGAGCTAGATTGGCTGATAAGACATTTCTAGAATCAATTTTTCGCATAGTTGGAGTACCCCAAGAACACGAAAAGCTTAAATATTCTTCTGTTGGAATAGAATTAGTTGCTTTAGGAACTCTTTTTAAGGGAATGGGGTTGTGGCACATACCAATAACTGCATGGAATATTTTGAGTAATTGTGATGACCCTGAAGCTGTTGATACTGTTCTTAAGGGTATGATTATTGCTTTAGACATTGATCAAGAGAGGCTTATGGCTGAAGCATCAAAGGTTCTAAATGATATAGAACGTTTCTTTTCGTTTGACTTAAATTCGGTTAAATCTGTACTACAAAAGGACGAATATTCAGAAAGATTTTTTGAAACACTGGATTACTTATCCAGAGAGATTTATCAAGACAAAAAAGCCTCACTTGCTATGTACCGCCATCTACCAAAAGTGCCTGTTATATACAAGTGGCATCTTGTTACTAATATTAGACTCTCTTCAAAAGTTTTAGTACGCGCCTTTGAGCATCCGTCAGCAGCAATTTCCCAAAACGCAGCTCTATTAGTAAAGTATGGAGCGGGAGGTGAAGAGGCAGTGAGATTGGCAAGAAAACTTGTAGGAGAGGAGGAATGGGAATCTTTTGAAAAAATGTAAAAAAGAATAATTCCTTTATAAAAAATGTAGAGGCATAAAAAACACCTCTACACTCAACTTCCAAATAATTAAACTACTGAAATTAGGTCAAAGCCATCGCGGGTTCTTCCCAACGTTCCACTGCCTTACCAATCACAGCTAACTCTTTAACCAAACGCTCAAAACGCTCTGGAGTTAGAGATTGTGGCCCATCAGACATCGCCTTAGCAGGGTTGGGATGCACCTCAATCATTAATGAATCTGTCCCTGCTGCGATACCTACGGTGGGCTTTGCCTACGCAGCTTTAGCCATCGGAGGAACATACTCCCATTTCCCTGTACCGTGGCTAGGATCGATCATAATTGGTAGGTGAGAAGCACGATCGCAAAGCATCTCAACTCAGAAAAATCGCATTCTTGGCAGATAAGAAACCAAAATAAAAGAATCGCACCTTAAGCGAGGATGAAATTACCGGACTTGGTCTTTGGACGCAAAGCTTAATTGGTGTACTTAAGCCAAACTCAGAAAATTAAACTGCCCCCTATGATGTAACTTTAGAACTAATAAGATTTAAGTAATCTTAAAACATATAGAATACAGTCAACTCTCCTATGCGGAGTTTTTATTTATGACCTTAACTGAAATGCTTCCTGTAATCCGGCAGCTTTCTATAGTAGAAAAGCTTAAATTGATTCGGATTCTTGCAGAAGACCTAGAAGCGGCAGAGGATATTTCTCCTCTAGAACCGTTTAAGACCTATGACCTGCCAACTCCTTACAATAGCTTTGGATCTGGTGCTGTATTGATGCAGGCAGTAGAGTCAGTAAACCAACCTTAATTGTAATGCGTTTTCGCTACTCTACTACCGATTCTTCCCAAAACGAGTTCGATAGCCTGCCACGAGTTTCAATCATTCTTCGTCGAGAAGGACACACTGTAGAAGCTCTCGGACTTGTTGATAGTGGTGCAACCATTAATGTTTTGCCCTATGAAATTGGTCTTCAATTCTAAGTTAAAGCCATCAGATGAGAAGCGCGATCGCAATATAAGACAAAAAATGTAGAGGCATCAAAAAACACCTCTACACTTAAATTTTAAACTATCCAAGCCTAAGTTAAAGCCATCGCTGGCTCTTCCCAACGTTCTACTGCCTTACCAATCACAGCTAACTCCTTCACCAAACGGTCAAAACGTTCTGGAGTGAGAGATTGTGGCCCATCAGACATGGCTTTGGCGGGGTTGGGGTGAACTTCGAGCATTAATGAATCTGTTCCGGCTGCGATCGCCGCTTTAGCCATCGGGGGAACATATTCCCATTTCCCAGTACCATGACTGGGATCAATCATGATGGGGAGGTGAGTTAGCGATCGCAACACAGGAATTGCGGCTAAATCTAAGGTATTGCGGGCATATTTACGGTCGAAGGTACGAATACCCCGTTCACAAAGAATTACATTAGGATTACCTGCTGCTAGGATATATTCTGCTGCCATTAATAAATCATCAATAGTTGCTGCCATACCCCTTTTGAGGAGGACTGGCTTATCTTGCGCCCCTACCTTCTTTAGCAAGGCGAAGTTTTGCATATTCCGCGCCCCAATTTGCACCACATCGGCAACAGCGGAGATTTTTTCTACATCCGCAGTATCCATCACTTCTGTGATGATGCCTAAGCCTGTTGCTTCCCTCGCTGCTGCCAAGAAATGTAAAGCACTTTCCCCATGACCTTGGAAAGCATAGGGAGAAGTGCGAGGCTTGTAAGCGCCACCCCGCAAGAATTTTGCCCCCGCAGCTTTAACTCGCTTAGCTGTTTCAACAATCATCTCCTCATTCTCCACAGAACAAGGGCCAGCCACTAAAACAATGGGATGATTTTCACTGAAGCTAACCTTACCATTCGGGGTAGAAACCACCACTTCACTAGGTTGCCCGTGGCGAAACTCCCGGCTAGCACGTTTGTAGGGGCGTTCTACTCGTAAAACCCTTTCAATCCAAGGGCTAACTTCCTGTAGTTGTAAAGGGTCTAAAGAAGCAGTATCTCCTACTAAACCAATCACAACTTTATGTTGACCAACAATTTTTTCTGGGGTTAAGCCCCAATCTGTAAATTCGGTGCTAACACGACTAATTTCCTCTTCTGGGGAACCAACTTTCATGACAACGATCATCTATACAATCTCCGTATGCCCAGCAGTTTTAACCCTGGGAACAATAAATTAAGAATCGACAATTGAGAAAAATATTTTTAGTAACCTGCTTATGAGGTTCGCTTAACTATTTAGATATTTAATCAAACCGAGCATAAAGTTGCGATAAAAAACACAAAACTTTGATTGTCTTATTGATTTGGGTAACTTCCCTAAAATATTTTTAACCTAATTTTGGTTAATTTTCTTCCCTTGACTTGGCTTATTTTCTTCCGTCCCGCCAAGCGCTGGTAGTCCTCCTGAAGTTGGGGCCAACTTCTGCTAAACCTAGCCAACTACCTTGTCTGTTTTCATCCCAGGAACTAGAGAATAAACCATAGCTTAAGCCCAAAACACCTAGGCCAAAAAAGCCCATACTTACTAGCAAGACAGCAGAGGTGGGCAGTTTAAATAAATTGTGGGAGACAATCCAGTAGCTGACAAAGAAGCTAAGAATACCAAAGCTGGTGGGAATGCCAGAAAATAGTGCCATACGACGCACCATACGCTTACTTACAGCATCTGGTATGGCAGCAAGACTTGCCTCAGTTTTGCGAGGGGTTTTCTCCACAACTTTACTAGGAGAAGAAGAGGGAGGGGCTTTTTTTGGGGTTTTCTTCTTTTTGTTTTTGGGTTCAAAAGGCAGATGTTCCCCTTGAGATTCAGAAGACATATACAGCAGTTTTAATCAAAATGATTTATTCTAGACTTTGGTTTTGGCTAATCGCTAATTGCTTTACAAGGAGCGAGATTGCTTGTGGGTTAGGCTGTATAGTTTTGTTAGCGACGAATGCCTAAGCGCTTGATTAATTGGAGATAGCGTTCACGACTTTCGCTTTGAATGAAAGATAAGAGGCGACGGCGACGACCAATCATTTTTAGTAGCCCTCGGCGAGAAGCATAATCTTTTTTGTTCTTTTTAAGATGCTCAGTTAGTTGGTTAATGCGTTCAGTTAGCATTGCTACTTGTAGATCAGCAGAACCTGTATCGGTTTCATGCTTCTGATATTCAGACATTAATTCTTGTTTGCGCTGTTGAGTGAGAGTCATAGTTGTTAGATTAAATTAATAAAACGCAGCAATTTACCATATTATCACTCCTCATAAGCTGTTTGGGCTTAAGAGGAGTGATTTTGGTGAGGGAGACTAGTTGAGATCAAGTCGCTCTGGGAATTTATTGATTTTCCAAAGTTAAAGAATCTAGCAAAATTAAAGGTAAAGCTTCTTTGCTAATGCTTAGAGCATAACTGGAAGTTAAATAATCTTGGTACTCAGGCAATTGACCAATGTAAGTGCTGAAGAAAGCTAAGCTCAGGGCCTTAACATATTCTTGGGCTATTTTGGGATCAGGACCGACGGCTTCAGGGGGAAGGGGAATACTACCTTCGTCTTCGGCGATCGCAGAAAAATGTGTACCTCCTTTTAAAAGGGCTAGATATTTTGGGGGAGAGGTTAACCAAGTGAAGGGCATGATTTGCTCAACTAAAACTGGGGTAACGGTGTCGTCACTGCTACCAAAAATCATAATTGGTTGCTCAATTTTGCCGATTTCAGTTTCTCCAAAAATTGTACTATCTAGAGGATTGATCGCTATTACTGCGGCGATGCGGTCATCTTTTAACTCATAATTAGCGTCCTCTAAGTAAATAGCTTGACACTGAAGCAACAAAGAGATGTTAAGAAAATCGACATTACTATCAGATTGACAATCTGCTCGTACTTGTTCGCGGTTAATGTCTGCACCTGCTAGGGCTAAGCTGGTATAAGCGCCGTAGGATTGTCCTAAAATACCTATCCGTTCGAGATTAATCTTGTTGCTATAGGATTGTTCCAAAACATCTAATAAGTATTTAATATCTAAGGGTCGGTCAATTAATTCTTGGGGGGGAGAAACTTCGTTAGCCAATCCAGCTAACAAAGCCCCAACTTGTGCAGAATTACTACCAGGATGTTCTAAAGCAGCCACAGCAAAGCCGTGGGAGGCTAAATGAAGGGCAACATAGCGAAAGGAATTAAGATTGGAACCGAGTCCGTGGGAAATGACGATTAAAGGAGACGTTTCCTTACTATTTTGGGGTAAATACAAATCAACAGGAAAGCTTCTTAAACGTTGATTGTCTCGGAGATTCAACCTTTCTACCGTAAATTTAGTTGTGCCAGACTCCCTTAGTTCCCTTAAATTCGGTAGGTTAGTGATGGGATTGGCTAAGGCAGATTCCCTCCCTTGAATTTCAATGTCGCTTACAGCTTGTTGAGTAAGCTTGATGGTACTGCTTAATTGATCGAGAATTTGAAAACCGCTTCGGGAGTTGATGCGTATGCCGACGGTGGGAAACTTTTTTAAAATATTTAAAGGGGTTAGTCCTTCTTCATCAGCCGCAGCCAAAATTAAAGCAGAACGTAAAGCATAGAAACCTGATTGGCGGGCTTGGGTTTGAATTACTTTTCCTACCCGTTGCAAGATAATTTCTCCTTGGGGAGTATAGAAAAACTGTGCTACAGCTACTGCATCTAAATCAGCACGGGTTTGCAATACTTGTCTGAGTTGAATTAACTGTTTTTCATTCAAATAACCAGCATAGGTAGTTAATTCTTGCTCAATTTTTCCTTCCCTAGCATAGGTTTCTAAAGCTTCTACGGAGATAGAAAAATCTAAAATCCCATAAGAAACATAAATGCGTTCTGCACTCAGGGCGCGATCAGCAAGTAAGTTAGGAGTGGTTAGCAAAAAGCCTAGATTAATTAGGGCAATTCCCCATTTAGTCCAAGACCGAGAAGTCGCCTTCGGAAAGGTGATTTTTTGATGAGTTAGCTTAGAGTTTTCGGTCAAAGGAGCAAACTTGGTGGAAAAAAAATTCATAACGTGGTTGGTGCTGTCTAGTATATGGGTTACTCGTTGGCGACGATCAACTTTCCTATTTCTCTTTGGTGCTTAATTAAGCTGTACTGACTAGTTGTTTTGAGATCAGGATTTCATTTCTCTCATTCTAGAACTTCACTATCTCTGACAGTTTTAAGCTTTAAATTTGACTTAAATACAATTTAAAGTTTAATCCAGCTTATAATAGACTCTTTGCTATTAATCTGGGTAAATTAAGCAATTAAACGATGGGTATACAGGATTTAAAGGGAAGAGATTTTCTCAGAATAACAGACCTCAATTCCTCAGAGATTAAAGAGCTATTGCATCTAGCTAAAGAGCTTAAAAGTGGAGAGCGTTCTTTTCGCACCCATAAAGAATTGGGGCTTTTGTTTTATAAAGCTTCCACTCGCACCCGTGTTAGTTTTACTGTGGCGATGCACCGTTTAGGAGGGCAAGTAATTGATCTTAACCCTAATGTTACTCAAGTAGGTAGAGGAGAACCAATCTCAGATACAGCAAGAGTTCTAGATCGTTACCTCAATATTCTCGCCATTCGTACTTTTAAGCAAGAAGATTTGGAAATTTTCGCTAAGTACACCAAAGTTCCCATCGTTAATGCTTTGAGTGATTTAGAGCATCCCTGTCAAATTTTAGCTGATTTATTGACGATACAAGAATCTTTTGAGGATCTTCGTGGGGTCAATTTAGCCTATTTGGGAGATGGTAATAATGTTGCCCATTCTCTACTGTTAGGTTGCGCGTTGATGGGTATTAATATTAGCCTTGCTACCCCAATCAATCACCAACCCTCTAGAAAAATTGTTGAACAAGGTCGAAATATTGCTGGCGATCGCTCTCAAGTTTTGCTTACTGATGACCCGATGCAAGCAGTCAAAAATGCCCAGGTTATTTATACTGATGTTTGGGCAAGTATGGGGCAAGAAGATTTGGCAGATAGCCGCTTACCTGTATTTCAAAATTATCAAGTTAATGGCACTATTCTCAACAATGCTCATCCCGGAGCCATCGTACTTCACTGTTTGCCCGCCCATCGAGGAGAAGAAATAACAGAAGCAGTTATTGAAGGAAAACAATCAAAAGTTTGGGAACAAGCAGAAAATAGAATGCACGCTCAACAAGCTCTTTTGGCAGCTTTATTAGGATTGTGTTGATGAGGCAAATCAACTAGCAATTAGCAATTAGCAATTACTTTCTTTGCTAGTACTAGTGTTCTAGAATTAATAACAGTTAGTTAGAGGGAGAAAACTTTTCCTAACCTAACTACTATTAAACAACTATTTGTCCTCATAGAAAATTATGGAACCTCTCACCGAAGCTCAAAAAGAACTATTTGATTGGTTAGTAGAATATATTCGTACCTCCCAATATGCTCCTTCAATTAGACAGATGATGCGAGCGATGAATCTCAAATCCCCTGCACCAATTCAAAGCCGCTTAGAGAGATTGCGGTCTAAAGGTTATATTGATTGGACAGAAGGAAAAGCTCGTACCCTTCGCATTCTTCATGCAGAAGCAAAAGGATTGCCAGTATTAGGAGCGATCGCAGCAGGGGGATTAGTGGAACCTTTTACTGATGAAAAGGAGAAGTTAGATTTATCAGATTTAATTCAACGCCCCAACTGTTTTGCTTTGAGGGTGACAGGAGATAGCATGATTGAAGACTATATTACTGAAGGGGATATGGCAATTATGCGCTCTGTTCCGGCTAAGGATGAGGTTAAGAATGGTGAAATTGTGGCTGCTAGGGTGGAAGGATACGGCACTACCTTAAAGCGCTTCTATCGCCAAGCAGACCAAGTTACCCTCAGACCTTCCAATCCTAAATATACTCCCATCCAAGTTGCCGCAGATAGAGTGGATATACAAGGGGTTTTGGTTGGGGTTTGGCGGGGGTATTGAGTGATTAGGGAGCAGGGAGCTAGGGATGTAAATTAAATATGCTCAATGATAAATTGTTTTCTACTCCTTTAAAAATTGGCTCAGTGGAAGTGAATAGCCGTGTTTTGCAGTCCCCTTTGTCAGGGGTGACTGATTTGGTGTTTCGGCGTTTAGTTCGGCGCTACTCTCCGGACTCAATGATGTATACAGAGATGGTTAGTGCTAAGGAAATACACCATCTCCGGGAATTGCCCAAGTTGATGGAAATTGACCCTCAAGAGCGTCCTATTAGTATTCAACTTTTTGACTGTCGCCCTGATTTTATGGGAGAAGCAGCTCAAAAAGCTGTGGCAGAGGGGGCGGATACTGTGGATATTAATATGGGTTGTCCGGTTAATAAGATTACTAAAAAAGGTGGTGGTTCTTCTTTGTTGAGGCAACCGGAAGTAGCTGTGGCTATTGTCAAAGCAGTGGTGCAAGCGGTGGATGTTCCGGTAACAGTGAAAACTCGCTTGGGGTGGGATGATGCTCAGATTAATATCCTCGATTTTGCTAAAGCTCTTGAAAATGCTGGGGCAGCAATGCTAACTTTGCACGGCCGCACTCGCGCTCAGGGTTACAATGGTTCTGCAAGGTGGGAATGGATTAAGAAAGTGAAGGAAGTTCTGACTATTCCGGTTATTGCTAACGGTGATATTTTTTCTGTAGAAGCTGCGGTGAAATGCTTGGCAGAAACTGGGGCAGATGGAGTGATGTGTTCGCGAGGTACTCTAGGTTATCCCTTTTTGGTGGGGGAAATAGATACTTACCTAAAAACAGGTGTAAGATTGCCTCAAGCTACCCCTATTGACAGGCTTCAATGTGCAAAAGAACATTTAAAAGGGTTGTGGGAATATAAAGGGGAACGAGGTCTTCTCCAATCTAGGAAGCATATGGCTTGGTATGCTAAAGGTTTTGTGGGGGCTGGGGAGTTGCGGGATAAGTTATCTCGTTTAGAGAGTGTTGCTCAAGGTTGTGAGTTGATTGATGTTGCGATCGCTAATTTGGAAGTTGAAGTTTGATTTCAATCTCTTTAGCAAAATAACGACATTTTGTCAAAAAAACTTTTCAAAGCCCCTCAAAAATTTGTCATTCACTTGCCCCTCATGTTCTGGTTTTTGAGGGAGAATAGCAGCTTAATTAACGATTTATCGAGGTTGTAGAGATTGCGTTTTAATTTTGGACAGGAGGAGAGAAGTATGAATTTTTTGATTATACTACTAAACCACGTAAATGCGTCATTTTTAGGATTTTTCGGGGCTTGACATTTTTAAAGTTGAAGTTATGTAAATTTAAAATGTTTAATCATCAACTTATTTTTCTTGAACTTTTGCTTATGGTTGTGTAACCTCTAGCTTTTTTCTCCCTTGACATGATATTATCTATATGGTGGAAAAGGTGCGTCCTGAAAAGCAGTTTTCCAGCAGATTTTTACTTAAAAGTACCTTTATAAAATCGACCGAATAAAGTTCTCAAACCCTGCTCCCTGCTCTTACAAATAACCTGTGCTAGTAAACCAAATCTAGTTGAGATGACCCCACTAAACAACCCGCTTGAGAATCTTCAACACATCGTATAACTCGTTGTGAGATTGTCGAAAGAGGGAAAAATCATCAGAAAGGGCATAAAGAGGTTGAGGCTTTTTATGCAACTTGAGAAACAAAAACCCATCACCATTAGTTACTAAACCAAAAATTGGCTTTTCTGTATTAGGACTCCCCATCATATAGGTTAAGGCTTGAGGAATAGCAAGAGAAAAAGAAAACTTAGCTTGTTTTGATTCCACCAACAGCAACCAAAAGTTATCTTGCAGCACCAAGGCATCAATACGACCTCTGTAAGTAACCTCCTCATCTTCAACAGTAAGATTTACTCCAGCTTCTCCCCTTAACTTGAAAGGAGGATCACACAAACCAGCGAGATAGAGCAGAGGAGAGACTAATAGTAAATTAATCGTACTTTCTGTTAAAGGGCCATCAGCACTATTGTAGAGGTAACTAGCTTTAATCCGGTCTAGGCTAGCTTCCTCCCCTGGAGTTAAGTTGGGCAACTGTTGCCGCCATTCAAAGAAAAACTGCCAGTCGGAAGCCCGACTCAAGCCTAGTTGAGTTTCTGCTTGGTTAAGGGATTTAATTGCTTCTGTAACAGCAAGGGTAGTCATACCAAATCCTGTTTAAATAGCATAAGTTATCGGTGAGGGTAGGGAGTAGGGAGCAGGGAGCAGGGAGCAGGGTTGGCGCACTTCCTTGCCGTAGGCTACAGGCAGTAGGGTTTGAAAACTTTTTAAAGTCCTCATGGCTTATTAGCATCTGCTTCCTGCAAAGATACTCGGCTTCCCAAACACTTGGTTTCAATAAAAATCTGTTTAATTTCTGGGTGTTGAGTATTTATTTTTGTTTCTAAGCGTTCGATGGCTTCTGCTACTTCTGCGCTAGATAAATCACTTTTAAACTCTAGGTCTAAGTTAAGTAAAATGTCTTCCGGACCAAAATGTAAAGTAAGTAAGCGGACAACTTCGGCAATGGCAGGATCAGTACTAGCTAGCAGACGAATACTTGTAACTTTTTCTGGATCTGCTCCTTCACCAATCAATAACCCTTTGCTTTCGTAACCCAAAACAATAGCAACTAGACCAAGAAGTAGACCAATAATAATTGAAGCTACTCCATCTAAGTAAGGGTTGTTTAATAAATGTCCTAAGAAAATACCTATAAAAGCGATTAATAGACCTAAAATAGCGGCCGAATCTTCAAATAAAATAGTTAATACGGTGGGGTCTTTGCTTCTACGAATAGCTTGCCAAATATTTTTCCCCTTCATTTGAGAGCGAAATTCCCGAAAGGCAACACTCCAAGCATAGCCTTCAACAATAGCTGCAAAAGCCAGCACAAAGTAATTCCATTTAGGGTCTTCTACCGGATGGGGGTTAAGAATGTGGTTAATACCTTCATAAATAGATGTACCACCCCCCACTGCGAAAATACCAAAGGCAACCACAAGAGTCCAAAAGTAGAGTTCTTGGCTGTAACCAAAAGGATGGCTGGCATCAGCAGGTTTTTGGGAATTGCGTACCCCCAACAACAGAAATAATTCATTCCCTGTATCTACTAAAGAATGAATCCCTTCTGATAACATCGCAGAACTACCACTAATGCTAGCGGTAATAAACTTAACTATGGCAATGGTTAAGTTACCACCCATGGCCACAAAAATTGTTTTTTTCGTTGCTCCTGCTTCCACATTAACTCCTGTTCATAACATCAAACATTGTTGGCGTAAGCCTTGCCGTAGGCTACATTTATCATTAAACATTTATTAAGCAGGATACAAAGGAGATTGTTCATAATGAGCTAGAATATCGTCTGGATCTTTATAAATAGCGATACAACCTGCTTCCCTTAACACCTCTTCAGAAAAGCCACCACAAAGAACTCCTACGGTGCGTAAAGGCACTTTTTGCGCTGCTTGGGCATCGTAGGGACTATCTCCGACAACGATTACTTCTTCTGGTTTGATATTTTCTAGTTTTTCCATTGCAGTGGTAAAGATATCGGGATTAGGTTTAGATTTTTCGACATCATCGCCACAGGTATAATTATCTATCAGGTCTTCAATATTTAACAACTTTTGATAATGGGCAATTGAGTCTTTTCTACCGGAAGAAGCAAGTACTACCCGAAGCCCATCTTCTCTTAGTCGTGTGAAAAGCTCTTTAACTTGAGGAAAAGGTTCTACTTTCGGCAATAAACTATCTTGATAATATTCCTTGCGGTACTGGGAAATTTTCTCACCTAACTGTTCAAATTCTTCTTGAGAGATAAAATCTTGCATGATATAGTCACCCCCTTTACCAATTTGCTGGCGTATTTCCTCATAAGGAAAATCATAACCATATTCTTGGAAAGCTTTAACCCAAGCTTGGGCATGGAACTTAACGGAGTCTACTAAGGTTCCATCTACATCAAAAATGACTGCTTTAAGCATTGATTATCCTAATCACAACAGACTCCCATTTTGCTATTTTTCGATGATCAAAATCATCATTCTTGAGAACAATTGTTGTTTCCTTTAACACTCTACCTGTAGTTATATGTATTGAAGGAAACATAATTGTTTCCTTGGGGTACAAACCTTACCGAAATTAATGGGTATAAAGCCTCGTCCTCGCAGGACTGCTCTTATTCATTTTAGTCTGTGTTTATACTCGCCATGGTAGTATAACTTGGGAGGCAAACCTAGACAGATTTTGAGTAAACATCATCTCAAAATAAGTAGGCAATCGTATTGCATCACGCTGTGAAATTAGCGCGGTGCGTAGTTCAGTCTTAAGTCTGACGAATTGATAGCCTATGTTCGGCGAAGCCGTTGCCGAAGGCTAAATCTGAGAATTAAGAATATGGTGAAGAATCATTGTCTAGCTAAGTCTATTAACGAGGCTTCCTGGTATCAGTTCCGTTGCTGGTTTGTGCTATTATTAATTAGGTAGGTGTAACCCAATTAAATGTGTAAATGCAGCCTACATTCAGCCTGGGAAAATTTTCTAAAAACCGGTGCGGATGGGCATCCCGTATCGCAAATAAAGCTCACTTTTATATCCTAAGCAATAGCCGGAGTTAGTGAGAAGCCCACACTTACAGCAAGCTGAAGTGTGGGAGTATGTCACACTGGCACTTAATTTATGGGCAGAATCTCTTACAATCATGGTTTTAGAGTCCTCGGTTAACACTGGCAGAATGGTTCAATTCAATATTCAGCCAGACAGCGAAATACCATCTTCCAAACAACTGTTTGACCAAATTCAGTTTGCGATCGCCTCTCGACAGTTTCCTCCTGGACATCGCCTACCAAGTACCCGACAGCTAGCGATGATTACGGGACTACACCGCAATACCATCAGCAAGGTGTATCGCCAATTAGAAGAAACTGGCTTAGTAGAGTCTCAAGCAGGTTCAGGTATTTATGTTAGGGCCCAAGGACATGAAGGGGGAACTCAGTTAAGTTCTCCGACTCTAGATAAATACCCCCAAGAAGCATATAAATTAGTTCAGCGAAGTTTAGATGAATTGCTAGCTAAAGGTTGTAGCCTTACCCAAGCCAGGGATTTGTTTTTATCAGAGATTGACTGGCGTTTACGTTGCAGTGCCAGGGTATTAGTCACTATACCGGGAAGAGATTTAGGGGCAGGGGAATTAATGGTACATGAACTAGAGAAGTCTTTAGGTATTCCTGTACAACTTGTTCCAATGGAAGAGTTAGAAAAGGTCTTAGAACAAACTCACTCCGGGACAGTAGTTACTAGTCGTTACTATATTGGTCAAGCAGAAGAAATTGCTGCCCCCAAATCTGTCCGCGTTATTCCGGTGGATATTTATGACTATGGCAAAGAAATGGATATCATCAAAACTTTGCCCAAGGGCAGTTGTGTCGGCTTAGTTAGTCTTAGTGTTGGTATCCTCAAAATCGCCGAAACAATGGTTTATAGTTTTAGGGGAGACGAGCTTTTGATTATGAGCGCTCAAGTTACTGATGATTATAAGCTTAAAGCTTTAGTGCGTTCTGCTCAAACTATTATCTGCGATAGTCCTAGTTATGACTTAGTTAAAAAAGCAATTTTGACTGCTAGAGAAGATTTAATCCGCCATCCTGAGTTGATTTGTAGTGAGAATTACATAGGTTCTAAATCAATTAATTTATTGAAGCGAGAATTAGGTTTAGGGTAAATAATCTTTCTTTTGAACTAAAAATACTAATTTACTATTGCTAAAATAATTTACTTTTGTTACTTTGATGAGAGTAAATTAGCTCCTTGCAAATATTAAGCTAGCAATGAAAAATAGTAAAAGCGACCCCAGCATTAACAATCAAACAAGTAAATCTCTACTCAGATGAGATTGCAGGTTGGAGAAAAGCAAGCAGGATTTACTTTAATTGAGGCAATGATCGTCTTAGTTATCATCTCGATTTTCGCGGCTATTGCTATTCCTACTTATTTGCACTTTGCTTCTAAAGCTAAACTTAGGGCTGCTATATTCGAGTTATCCCAATTCTGGAAAGAAACTCGTTTTGATGCTATGGATAGTGGCAGTACTCCCTCAACTATCTGCATGGCAGAATCTACTTCAAATCAGGTAGTTTATGCCAAACTGAACGGTAAAGATTGTAACTTAGTCACTGCTTGGCATAGCTTACCGCGCGGGGTAAGTATTGATGAAGAAAATTCTACTTTGCGTACTGTAAGTGGTGTCGCTGGCAACGATGGCAAAATTTATCGGGTTAGTTGGGCTGATACCAAAGCTGGTTACGGGGGATCTTGGGGGCAACTAGGGCGTATTACCCTCCAAGCAGGTACAGCAAAACAATGCCTATTTTTGTTTAGCACCAAGGGAGATTGGGAAGCAAGGAAGGGAAAGAAATGTTTTAAGTAAGCTAATTGCTAAACTGGACTTCATAAGCAATAGTCAAGAAAGCTTAATAGAGTTGAGATTACTTCCTTTCTTCCTTCCTTCCTTGTAGACATTACCGACACAATGTCAAGCAAACGTAAGCGCTTTTTTCTGAGTAATAACTCACCGAGGGGTTCTTCAAACAAGCTTTTGTAAGCCCAAATAGGTAATGCCAGATACAATATAGCAAAACAAGAGTCTAGTAAAGAATAACTATTTTCTGGCTAACCAATAGCCAAAGGAAATGCCAATTAAGCTAGCCACTAAATCCAAAACAGTCAAAGTACGATTAGGAGAGAAGCCTTGTAAAAGTTCTTCAGCAATCGTGAAAATTCCGAATAAAACTGGCCATAGAGGCAAAACATAATCCAATAATTTTAGTTTGCGGTGTTTAAAGACTCGATGACCTAAATAGGTTGCGATTGCATAAATAACAAAATGCCCTATGGTATCGTGATAGGGTATGCGACTTAACCAACCAGGTAGATTTCCTGTATAAGCCACAACTAAAATTGTTAGTAGTGTAGCGCCGTAAATACTCGCAATAACTTTGACAGAGAGATTATTTGATTTTTGGTTAAGTAATTTCATAAACGAACCAGAACTGTTTTAATTACTTCATACCCAAAGCAGTACTTTTGGGAAAAGTAAGCAGAAGAAATGACAAATGAGCAATGATAAATCTTTAAAGCAACCAAAAAAGCCAGGTAAATCTCTCCCAGGTAAATTTATTATCAAACTGGGAAAATTCACTTGGACAACCATGTGGCAAATTATGATGTCACAACTCGCCCCTCGTAACAAATCGGGGGCTTACATTCGCCCAGAAAGTCAGTTCCGTAATTCCATTGGTACAGAAGCTTATACCCCCCAGAAAGGGCGCTACCGCCTTTATGCTGGTTTAGGTTGTCCTTGGGCCCATCGTACCTTAGTAACAAGAAGTCTCAAAGGCTTAGAAGAGGTTGTAGGAGTATCTATTGTTTCTCCTGCTGCTGAAGCGGGAATTTGGGTATTCAATCAAGAAAAAGAAGGTTGTCAAACTGTTCCTCAATTATATAACTTAGCTAAACCAGGTTATCAGGGACGTTGCACTGTTCCTATATTATGGGACACTGAAACAAAGACGATTGTTAATAACGAGAGTGCAGAAATTATCATCATGCTGAACTCCCAATTTAACGAATATGCAACAAACCCTAACCTTGACTTATATCCAGAGGAATTGCAGGAGAAAATTGAATGGTGGAATGAGAAAATTTATCACGCTGTTAACAATGGTGTCTATCGCTGCGGTTTTGCCCAAACCCAAGAAGCATACAACCAAGCTTGTGAGGAACTTTTCACTACTTTAGATGAAATTGATACGGCTTTAGCAACTAGTCATTATCTTTGTGGAGAACAATTAACTTTAGCAGATGTGCGTTTATTTACAACCCTGTTCCGTTTTGATGTAGTCTATTACGGGCTATTCAAATGCAACCGCCGCAGAATTCAAGATTATGCAAACCTCGGCCCTTATTTGCGAGATATTTATCAGTTGCCAGGGGTTGCTGACACTTGCGATCTCGATAGTGTGAAGCAAGATTATTACGGCAATCTTTTCCCCCTCAATCCAGGAAGTATAATACCTTCGGGGCCAGATATTATGCCATTTCTCTCTAAGTCTGCTGAAAGATGATCACACTAATTCTCTTTAGTTGTGACAAAAATGTACATATGGGAGAAATAATAAATGTTAAATGAAAATTGTCTCTATCTCGTCGGTACTCCCATTGGTAACCTAGAAGATATGACCTTTCGGGCAGTACGCATCCTCCAAAGTGTCGATTTAATTGCTGCCGAAGATACTCGCCATACCGGTAAACTCTTACAACACTTTCAAATTACAACCCCTCAGCTTAGTTATCACCAACACAATTGTCAACAACGCCACCAAGAATTATTAAAGCGTTTACAAAAAGGAGAGGCGATCGCCTTAGTAACTGATGCAGGAATGCCTTGTATTTCTGATCCTGGTTACGAACTAGTTAAAGCTTGTGTAGAAGCTAAAATCTCTGTTGTACCAATCCCTGGTGTAACAGCCGCCATAACCGCTTTGGCAGCCTCTGGATTACCTGGGGAAGGTTTCATCTTTAATGGATTCTTGCCCTACAAAAATAAACCCCGTCAGGAACAATTAAATAGTATCAAAAAAGAAACTCGTACCCTAATTTTCTACGAAGCCCCCCATCACTTGCTACAAACCCTTAAGGATTTAGAAATTACTTTAGGTGAGAATCGTCCCATTGTTCTGGCGAGGGAACTAACTAAACTCCATGAAGAATTTTGGCGAGGTACAATCAAAGAGGCGATCGCCCTCTATACGAATCTAAGGCAACCCAAGGGAGAATATACTTTAGTGGTAGCTGGGGCAGAAACTGCTGCAACTCTTAATCTTTCGGAAGCAGAACTTAAAGTTGAATTGCAACAACTATTAAAACAAGGAATGACACGATCGCAAGCTAGTCGCCATCTTGCTGAATTAACTTCTCTGTCTCGGAGGGAGATTTATCAGTTGTCAATGATACCTAACGGCAACGTAAAGCAGAACAATGATAAATGCTCAACGTAGGGGCGACCCGTTTTTCCCGTATTATTAATAAATCAAAGGTCTATGTTGGGTCGCCCTCTATCAATTATTCTCAGTAACTCAACACAGGCAAAGAATCATCAACACGCCATAATAACTCCAACCCCTTAGCAGGCATAGTTAAAAATAAAATATCTCCTGGTTGGAGGTGAATTTCTAAGAGTTGCCTACCATGGATTGTTTTATTGTTGCTATCTAAATATAAAGGAACAAAGTCTGCATCCATCGCTGCATCCTTGACAGTTTTGTTGCAAAAAGGATGGGCTGGGGTGATTAGCGTACCTACAGCAATCCAAAGGAGGTCTGCTGTCATACCATGACCTAAAACCTTACCACCCAATGCTGCTGCCACAAAGGAAGGTGTGGCCAACTCCGTAGGACAAAGTACGTTATCAAAACCAAATACTTCTTGTACAGATTCAGCAAATTGAGGTTCTCGATGACGGGCTACTACTGTTATACCAGAAGTGATTGCTTTGGCACAGAGAGCAATTTCCACATTAGCCATGTCATCGCTAGTTACGGCTAATAGCGCCGCTGCTTTGGCAATATTAGCTGCTTTGAGAGTATTGGCGATGCGAGAGTCTTCTATAATTACAGGTACTCCCAAAGAACGGGCTGTGTGAAGAAAACGATTGTTGTGATCTTTTTCTATTACCACCACCTCTTGCCCTTGTTTAAGGAGTTGATGGACAATTTTCATGCCAATTTCTCCTAAGCCACAAACTATGTAGTGGTTGCGAGGGGGAATCCTCGCTGCATCCCAAAACTGCTTGAGACGACTACCTAGCACAAAATCATTAATTAGGGCATAACAAATACCAATTACTCCAGCCCCCACAATCATCATAATCGCTGTGAAAAGCTTGATACTATCTGGGGCTTGTTCAGCAACTTGTTCTTGCCCCCCTGCCCCGGTTATCATACCTACAGAGAAGTAGAGAGCATCGATAATAGAGGTATTAAAGTTAACGCTAACATAAGTGACAGTAGCTAGTAAAATTGTTACCAATAAAGCCAGCATCACAATAGCAATGGGGCGACCATGACGGTTAAACTTACCGAAATTAGTCAAGGCTTTGAGAAAAGTTAAAGGTTTGGGGCGGCGATTTCTGCTAACTTTCGGTTGAGTACCAATAACTAAATGATCCCCTAACTCTAACTTATCCCCATGTACCACCGCAGAAATTAAGTCTTGTTCGCCTTTCGCCGGTAAGTAATAGATTAACATCCGCTCTAAGCTAGTCCAAAGCTGGCTTAAAGGCATTCCCAACCAAGGATGGTTAGCATCGATAACCTCTTCGTAGATAGGCCAAGTTTTGTTAAATAGTTGTAACTGACCAATAGCTTGACTACCAAAAGCTGCAAAGGTAAAAATAGGAGCAGCCCATTCAGAAACGCTCATGGAAAAGTGATGGGGCAGAATTTTGTCTAAGCGTTCCCCCAAAGTTTCATTAAAAATACGATTAACAATACGAATGTGGGGATTAATCACCCTTGCTTGGGTGAGAATAGCTAAATTAAGTCCGTCATCGTCGCTACAAAGAACGAGGGTATTAGCTTCCCGAATACCCGCTGTGATTAAGGTAGAAGCAGCACGCAAATCCCCAACAATTAGGTCATCACCACGTTCGCAAGGGAAAGGTCGGTCGCTAATCGCTACAACATTTGCTCCCTGTTGACGCAATAAACAAAAAATTTTATACCCAGTACGACCTAAGCCAGAGACAATGATTCGAGGTTTCATAACTCACCAACATCTACCAATCAAAAAAGCCGCCGTTCATCATACTAATACTAATTCTCAACTTTTCCGGGAAACATACTTCCATTGTCACTTGTTTGCGACCCGAATAATGTATCCCAGTACACTAACAAACCAATCTTTTTACTTAAAATAAAGCCTGAATTTTATACATTCAAAAACAAATTACCTAAGACTGAAAATCTAAAATCCCAAGTAGTTAGCTTTTGCCGTAAACTTTTAAATTGTTTACTAAACTACAAACTAGCAATGGAAATTGGGCAAAAAGTACAAGTCTGCCGTCTTAGAGATCGCGTCGCACCTGGCATCTTAGGCAAACTGGGTAAAGTTGGTGTGATTAAAGACTTCAAAATGACTGATGGTAGCGGAGTTGGTGCAGTGGTGAAATTTGAAGATAACTCAACTACTTGGTTTTTTGAAGATGAACTCAGAGCCGTAGGATCATAGAGTCTGGTAAGACCATTTTTCAAAAATTATGGCATTTGTTAATAAACAAGGGGGGAATGGTACAGGGTAAAAAACTAAAACCTGTCAGCCTCTCCCATTTTGGGCGCAAGGCTTGCGCCCCTAAAATTATATTCTTTCAACCTACAACAAAATGGCACAAATACTCACTTTTTTAGGGAAAGGCGGTAGTGGTCGTACCACAGTTGCGATCGCCGCAGCTAAACAGCTTTCTGCCCAAGGTTCTCGTGTTCTTTTGGCAGGACAAGACCCTAGCCCTGGCTTTAGTCTACTCTTGGGAGTTCCTCTGACCTCTGAACCCCAAGAAATTGCCCCCAACCTCAAAGTTGTCCAACTGCAATCTACCACACTGTTAGAGCAGAGTTGGGATGAGGTTAAAAAACTAGAGGCTAAATACTTGCGATCGCCGACATTAAAAAATGTTTATGGTCAAGAATTAAGCATTTTACCAGGGATGGATAGCGCCCTCGCTTTAAATGCGATTCGGGAATACAACCAAAGAGGCGATTATGATGTCATTATTTATGATA
The DNA here is from genome assembly GCA_963793425.1 of uncultured cyanobacterium. GTDB lineage: Bacteria > Cyanobacteriota > Cyanobacteriia > Cyanobacteriales > CAWCAG01 > CAWCAG01. The sequence continues at coordinate 1,085,951 of CAWCAG010000009.1, forward strand.
GTCCTGGAAACTTAGCAACCTTGAAAATGTTGGGCATTCCTGAAAGTTTAAGCTGGTATATTCGCCGCTTCCGTCAGGTATTTGTTGATTCTGATGTGGGTAAAGCTATTAGTCCTTTTATTCAACCTGTAAGCGCTGCTATTCTCAATGTAACTTGGACAGCAGATAGTTTCGCCAAAGAACCTACCAATGAAGCTAATAACATCCTGGAGGAGGGTAGAGCAGCCTTAGCAGATCCTAACCGAGTAGTTGCTTATTTAGTCACCAATGATGACCCAGTTGCGATCGCCACAGCTAAGTATCTTTGGGGTAGCGCCCAGCAAGTAGGTTTAACGGTAGGGGGAACTTTACTCAATCAAGGGGAAACCACAGATGACATTACCACAGAATTTGCACCTTTAACAGTAACCCCCTTACCAAAACGCCAAGGAAATGATTGGCAAAATTTAATTGATGCTTTACCTAATTTAAGAACAGTTCCTCAAGTCCCTAAACCGGTGGAAGTCGATACCGCAGCCCGTGAAGTGCGCCTATTTTTACCGGGATTAAATAAAAAGCAGGTAAAACTAACTCAATATGGGCCAGAAATCACCATTGAAGCAGGAGATCAAAGACGCAACTTAACTTTACCACCCCAATTAAGTGGTCGTCCTGTCAAGGGTGCAAAGTTTCAAGATGGCTACTTGATTGTATCTTTTTGAAAGATAGGGAGTAGGGAGTAGGGAGTAGGGAGTAAAGCTTTGAGAAGTTTATCCTAACCTCACCTAATTGCTGGTGGTAAATCCGCCGGAGGAGGGGAATTGCGGCCAGGAGGTATGGGGGGAGAAGCCCCAGGAGGTTCTGGTAAAGGAGGAGGTGCGCCCTCTCCTTCTTCATTTTCTCCCTCTTTACCCGCAGCCTTATCTCCTCCAGACTCAGAAGAGCCTTCTTCCCCTTCCTTTTCCTTACCTGCTTCGTCTCCTTCTGCCCCTCCTGGAGATTCCTCCGCCCCTTCTTCTTGCTCTTGATCTCCTTCCCCCTCTACACCATCTGCCCTTTCTGCCCCTTCTTCTACTTCCTCCTCCGGCAGAAAACTCTCAATCGTCACAGAACGAGTTTTTTGCTCTCCTTCTGCATTGGTTACTTGTAGGATAATAGTCTCGCTACCCGGTTCCTTCCCTAAAGGAAAAGCAACCTTTCCCTGTTTATTTACAGTTCCGGGGGAGGGTAGCAACTCAACCTTAATATCTTTGCCCCCCGCAACTTGCCACTCAATAATAATCGGCGTTGGTTGTGCTTGGTTGATGGGTACAGAATACTTAGGTTGGGCATCAACCCCATTAATAGTGAACTCAGCAATCTCAAAAGGTACAGGTTGGGCAATCACTTTAATTATATCGGTTTGGGCTGGTTCGATGGGTTCTTCGGGTTTTTCTTGGGGAACTGGAGTTAATTCAAAAATATAACTCCCGGCTTTACTGGCCCCGGTAGATACAGACTGGCAGGTTAACTCTAATTTAACAATTACACAAAAACGATCTAACCCCACAGGAATACGGGCATTCTGACACAGTTGCTGAGTTTGGTTACTTTCGCACAGTTCCACTAACTGCTGAAGATTCTTACCCCGTTTGCAAAGGGCTTGGTTAGCATTCTCTTCCTGGGAACATAACCTAGCTAACTTCTGGGGATTGACGGTATCAAACTTAAAGGTTCTTTCTTTGCTATTAACGGAACCATCGGGGGCTTTACCCACCAATTTTAACTCCTTGATTTGATCAGCATCGCCAATTTTCCAATTCAAACGGATGCCGGGGCTAACTCTAACGGGAGGTTGCGGAGTTGCAACCGCAACGGTTTGGGTTTCTTGGTATTGAGGTTCTGTAGCCGCAAACTCCAACACTTGAGGAACAGGAATACCCGTAATCCGAACTGCACTAGTTTTCGCTGTTTCTACAGCACCTTTTTTACGCCCTTGAGGAATTAGGGTTAACTCAAAAACATAATCCCCCGCTTTACGGGCATCAGTGGGAACATTCTGACAAACCAATTCCTGTTCCTGTTCGCAAAAACCGTTTAGTTCTTTAGGTATACCATCCCGGAAATCATAGACAACTGGTTCGCTAGTTAATAAACCATCAGGAGAAACCCCCGATATTTGCAAAGTCTTGATACGACGGGGATTATCAACACGCCAACTCAAACTTACCACATCTTCGTTAGCTTCTCGGTAAGTACTGCTATCAGGGACAAATTCCACAATTTCGGGCAAGGGTTTAGGGCGCAACAACCACCAAATCAAGAAAATCACAGTTGCAATCAGCCCTAAAACAGCTAAAGCAACTAATAAAAAATGCCACCAAGGGCGAGATTGCCAAACTAAAGTTGCTTGAAAACGGTCGTTAATTAAGGGTAACTGCTGTACATCCTCAACTTCCACACTGAAGTTGATTGTACGGCCATAAAAGGGTCGCCGCCAGGACTTTTGTGGCTGTACTTCCAATTCAACTTTAGCCGATTCTCCTGGTAACAGGCGCAGTTGTTCTGGGGCTAAAGTGTAACTGCAAACTCCTCCCCCATCTACTTCCCTAGCATATAATCTTAATTCACGGGGAGTATTGCCCCCATTATGCAAACGCAACTCAAAAACTCCGGACTCATTTCTAATTGTTCCAACTACAGTTACTAGTTCAACATCTAATAAATAGATTCCTGACACTTGTAGATAAACAACATCTAAAAGAGCTAAATCGGGGTTGTTGGAAGAATAAAGACGCAGAGTGGGGGAGTAAACCCCAGCTAAAGTTCCTAAAGGAGGCTGGAAAAAGATTTCAATTTCCCCTTGTTCCCCTGGATTCAACTCTAACCCTGTATTCGCTACAATTAAACCCAATTCCTGCAAACCTTCAGGATATTTAACACTGACCCAATCCGAACCAAAATCAGGACAGCTTAAACGGAAACGATCTACCCTGTCAGTGCGGTTGCGGACAATCGCCTGCATAACCAAAGCTTCGCCAATTTGGACGATTACCGGTTGAACAGAACTTGTGGTGGGTACAATGCTAAAAGTTGGGTCATTAACAGTTTGGGCTTCCTGAATAAAAGGAATGACCCGCAACCTACCGGGATTAAGGATGGGGGTATGTTCAGGATAATGTTCCTGGGCATCAATTTTAAGGAGATATTTGTAAGCATCTGGTAATGCTTCTGGGGGAATATCAAATTGAAAAAATACCTCACTAGTTTGCCCCAAACCAAGGGCTAAGCGTTCATAGGGGGAACGACACCATTCATAGACAAATTCTGAAGTTTCGTCAATAGCAAGATCAATTAAAGCACTCTGGTTGCCTTGGTTAGATACTGTCACCCCCAACTCCACTGTAGAACCAGAAGTAGCAACCATCTCCCCAGAAGGATTAATAATAATAACTAAGGGTTTACCAGGGGTAAGAGATTGTTCTAGTATCTCCTGTATTCTTGCCCCTTGTTTAACCCCTAACTTCCGACTATAAAAAGTTTCTCCTTCAACAATATTGGACTGTAAAAAGTTCTCTTGAACGAGAAAGTTAAGTTCCCCAATAATTACTGCTTCATCTTGTTGCAGATGAGTAGCAACCTCTGTTAAGACTACTTCCCTATTTTCTCGACGTATCCAATTAACAATGTTTCTTTGACGAGGAGATAGGGCCAAAAGCCCCGCCATTGTTGTTCCTTCCTCAGTATTAAACCCGTCGCCCCTCATTATTTCTTTCTTTTAGGTAGAAGTAATTTGTTAGTGATCAATTAATAACTGATAACTGTTCATTAACCAAGTTCTTTAGCTACAGAAGCAATAACCTTGCTTAAAGGATGATTAGGCTTGTGTAGATAAAAGATACCGTTGCTTTGAAGTTGCATCATATCTTCTGAATGGGGTAGAATCCCTGCTAATGGTACGTTGTAGGTTTTTTCAACTTTATTTTTTAAGTCACCAAAATCAAGATTAGGTAAAGCTTTATTAATCATTAACAATAACTTAGGAACCCCCAAACGACGGGCTACTTCTACGGTGACAGCAGTGCCTTGAAAATCTTGACTATCAGGGCGCAAAACAATAATCATAATGTCAGAAATGCTGATAGAAAGGAGAGTTTCTTCATTTAAGCCTGGGTGAGTATCAATAAAAAGATAATCTAACTCCAACTCATCAATTAACTCGTAAAAACCATCACAAAGCAAGTCAAAATCAAAACCGTCTTTGAGAATTCTGGCAATATCTCCTGTTTTAATGCTAGAAGGAATGAGAAAAATTTTCCCTGAGTTAGAAGAATTTTGCAGCAACGTACTCACATCGTAGCTAGCATCTTTAATAGAACAATGTCCCCAAAGAAAATCATTGAGGGAATTTTGAATTTGTCCTTCTTCAAAACCAAACAAAACATGAATCCCTGGAGATTGAATATCCGTATCGACAACCGCCACTCGCTTGCCAGTAAGGGCTACACTAACGGCAATATTAGCTGTGGTATTAGATTTTCCGGTTCCTCCCCGAAAGGAATGAATAGAGACGATTTTACTGTTAATCATTGATCATTTAAGATTGTTAACTGCTCGTTGTTAACTATTAACTGTTTACGGTTCCTCTGTTAACTCTTGGAGAAACTGAGAAGATACTTTACCTTGGTTTTGCTCTGAAGAAGTAGGAGAATAATAAGTCCCCCCCTCAGCTTGGTTAGTTTGGAGAAATCCTGCTTTAATTAAATCTTCTAAATCTGAGGATACTATTTCTTGTTCCTTCTCTAAATAATTAGCTACTTCAGCTAAGGTACACTTTTTCTTGCGCCTAATCCAGTTAATTATGCGTCGTTGTTCTGGGGGTAAATGAAGAATTTCTAAACTAGAACCTGCCCCCCTATTTCTAGATTGCCTACGCTTTTTGCCTAGAAAGTCCTCGAATTGGTCTTTACTCATAGCTACTTTTGTCCTTGCTTACCAGTGATTGTGACCTTGATTGTTGTTTTACACTACTAGCAATAAGTCTAAGATGCTCAATAGAGCCAAGAAGTAACAATCAGCTATAATCGTTGACAGCTAGTTGCTATAACAACTAAAAAGTTTTTCAGTTTAGAAGAGATTTTATTTTCATGACAGTAATTCAACTTGTACAAATTATTTGGGCTGCATCTGCTTTTCTGTTAATAGTCTTGGTACTATTACATAGCCCCAAGGGAGATGGCATTGGCGGTATTGGTGGCCAAGCTCAATTATTTACTAGCACAAAAAGTGCAGAAAAAACTCTCAACCGCATTACCTGGGCCCTTAGTATTACTTTTATTGCCTTAACTATTGTTTTGAGTGCAGGCTGGTTAGGGTAGGCTACAGGGAGCAGGGAGCAGGAAGCAGGAAGCAGAGAGCAAGGTTTGAGAACTTTATTCCTTAGACATCTCCAAAAACTCCAATTTTTGTACGGAATTATAAGGGTTCCAGCATAATTATTGGAGCAGTCTCTTGGTTTTATAAAGGTGCTTTATGAACAGGATTTGGTATGACAAATTGCGTTTAGCGATCGCCTCTTGTTTATTTGTCATAATTCTCGGCTTTGGTGCAAGGGGAAATGCCACTGATCCCATACCTCTACTAGCACAAGTTCATCCTTTACCCACTTCCTTATCACAATGGCAATATGAGGAAGCAGCAGGAGATTATTTTGCACAAGTTAAACCAATTCCTCACATTGGATACTTGATTTGGTCAGAATTCCCTGTTAAAGTTTATGTTGATAAACCCCAAGGTTCTCCGGAATTATCCTACGAAACTGTTAACTTTCCTCAATGGCGTAAAGCAGTTTTAGCTGCTGTGTCAGAATGGAATAATTACCTTCCTTTACAAGAAGTTGAGGAACCTGACCAAGCAGATATTCTGATCCTGCGTCAAGAACTATCTCCCAAGAAAATTTACAATCCCCAAACAGGTGAATTTCAAGGTACTCGCGCCCGTACAGCCACAACAGAGTATGAATTTTATTTTCGCAAAAGCCATGAAGGATCAGACATTCTAGCCCATCGCCTCAAAATTATCCTGAGTCCTTTTCAAACTGAGTTGAACCTCTTACCCGCAGCCCGTCACGAACTTGGCCATGGTTTGGGTATCTGGGGACATAGCTTAGAAGAAACAGACTGTCTCTACTTTTCCCAAGTCCGTAATCCTCCTCAAATTTCTGCTAGGGATATTAATACCCTCAAAAAGATTTACCAACAACCAACTAGTTTAGGTTGGCCAATTGACTAAACTCAACTAAGTAATTGAAGCAGATTTGACTCTAAAAAAATCTGCTTCAATACTTTTGTAAACGCCTGTATACTTCTTCTTCAATACTTCTTCTTCAGAGAAAATCTTGCTAAATTTGTATACGACATTTGGCCGAAGCCGATAGAGAAGTCAATAACTATGCTTAACAAATGCTTTCCTCAGTAAAAAGCGAGAAATCATTTCAATCTTAAGGAGCAAATATAGTTATGAACATCGCCTTAACCAATCTGAATGAATTACCCATCTTAACCGTCAACTCTTCTGAGGTTCCCTCCAAAGCACTGCACTCTCAAGAAGACAATCAAGAGTTATGTCTAAGCGAATATCATAGTAAGCCTGCTAGTAAAGACAAAATCACCGCCTCTAAACCTCAACTTCAGCAAGTTGTTATTGAGGCAATGTGCGATCTTTTCTAGGAAAATTAGTTGAGTTTTATAGCGACAAAAATCAAAAGTCTCCACGGTCAACAGTTAACTAGATTTTCGCATCATAGGTTGCATCTTTAACCCAATATTTTAGTTAAGAATTAAGACTGACTTGTTCCCTACATAATTTCCTTTTAAATTGTATTACCAACAACTTCTTCTTGAGAATTTTGTTCTCTTTGCTGCAAAGCACCATAAAGGCGATTCAAAGCACTTACATAAGCCCTAGCAGAAGCAGTGATAATATCTGTATGAGCTGAATGTCCAGAATAAACTTTACCTTCATGGCGTAGGCGAATAGTCACCTCACCGATGGCATCAATACCCGCCGTAACTGACTTAACAGAAAATTCAATTAATTCATTAGGTACATTAACCACGCGGTTAATAGCTTGATAAACTGCATCTACAGGCCCAGTACCAATAGCCGCATCACTTAATTCTTCCCCATCGGGGGTACGAAGGGTAACAGTCGCTGTAGGACGGGCATTATCGCCACAGGAAACCTGGACTAATTCTAGACGGAATAGTTCAGGGACTTGTTGAATTTCATCATTAACAATTGCTTCCAAATCCCAATCGGTGATTTCTTTTTTCTTATCCGCTACATCTTTAAAACGGAGAAAAGCTTTATTAAGTTCTGTATCTGAAAGTTCAAAACCTAACTCTTGCAGGCGAGTACGAAAAGCATTGCGTCCTGAATGTTTGCCCAGGATAATTTGGTTATTATTTAAACCAATGGATTGGGCATCCATAATTTCGTAGGTTAATTTATTCTTGAGAACCCCATCTTGATGAATACCAGATTCATGGGCGAAAGCATTAGTACCCACAATCGCTTTATTGGGCTGCACCATCATCCCAGTTAGATTAGAAACCAAACGGGAGGTTTTGTAAATTTCGGGGGTATTAATTTTGGTTAATGATGCTTCTGATTCTGGTTTCCTGCCGAAGAAAGGGTTAAAATACTGCCTGCGGACGTGGAGGGCCATCACCAACTCTTCTAAAGCTGCGTTACCAGCCCGTTCACCAATGCCGTTGATAGTACATTCTAATTGCCGCGCCCCGTTCTTCACAGCTTCTAAAAAGTTCGCCACGGCTAAACCTAAATCATTGTGACCATGAACAGAAATAATCGCTTGGTCAATATTCGGAACGTTTTCCCTAATGCCGCCAATTAAGGCCCCAAATTCTGTGGGGGTAATGTAACCAACGGTATCAGGAATATTAATAGTTGTGGCCCCGGCTGCGATCGCCGCTTCAATCACTTCATAAAGAAAGTCTGGATCACTTCGTCCCGCATCTTCCGGGGAAAATTCCACATCATCAACAAAAGATTTAGCGTAAGCAACCATTTCTGGAGCAATTTCTAATACTTCTTGCCGACTCTTCTTCAATTTATATTCTAAATGGATATCAGAAGTAGCAATAAAGGTATGAATCCGCGAATTGCAAGCAGGTTCGAGGGACTCAGCCGCTGCCTTAATATCTTGTTTCGTAGCCCTAGCCAAACTACAAATTGTCGGCCCATCCTCTATACCCACAATTTGAGCAATTTGCTTGATCGCTTGAAAATCTCCCGGACTAGCGTAAGCAAAACCTGCTTCAATAATATCTACCCCTAGACGGGCTAATTGTCTAGCAATCAGTAGCTTTTCATCGGCGTTGAGGGTGGCCCCAGGAGACTGTTCTCCGTCCCGAAGTGTAGTATCAAAAATGATGATGCGGTCTGATTTGTTATTCATAACAATTAGCTAGGGTAGAGATAAGATATTGTTCTCTAGATATAAAATAAACTATAACAAGTTTCCCTACCGATGAGCGATTAGCGATTAGTCATAAATTCGCTCTTTAAAAATCATATTTTTCTATACGCTCACGGATATCATTTAAGTCTATGTAAGAATCTGTAACGTTTCTCAACTCCCTAGCGATCATTCCTTCTGTAGATACTACGGTAATATGAGTATTCTTAGAGCGTAATAGCTCAATTGCTCTTTCAAAATCTCCATCACCACTAAAAAGAACTACACGATTATATTGTTCGCAGGTATTAAACATATCTACAACAATTTCTATATCAAGATTTGCTTTTTGAGAATAACGTCCGGAGTTATCATCGTAATATTCTTTAAGTATTTTTGTTCGTACTGTGTAACCTAAACTAATGAGTGCATCTCTAAACCCCCGTTGATCTTGAGAGTCTTTTAAGCCTGTATACCAAAAGGCGTTAACCAAGGTAAGTTCGGGAGGACTTTTAAAATATTCTAATACGCGCCTGGGGTCAAAAAACCAACCATTTTTTTGCTGCGCGTAGAACATATTGTTCCCGTCCACGAAAATCGAAAGACGGTTCTCAGTGAAACGCATAAAGTTAATATATACCTAAAATTTACAAATAAAAAGATAGCAACTTACTATAGTAACAAGGTTTGCTCGTTGATTTAATAATAAAAAGTGCTTAGTAGCCAAAGAAAATTTTTGGTGAAAATTTCCCTCTCTGCTTGGGATTTTTATGGTTAGAGGATAAAAATAAATTTCAAAATCTCAATATTTTTGAGTAGGTTTGAAAACTATTTTCCTCTTTTATAAATGAGCCAAACACTAAGAAAGTGGGGATTTTCTGACCAGGTAATTTTAGGCTGAATTCCCCACCACTGAACTATATTTTAATTTAGGCATTATTAAGACAATAGAGATTATTACCTATTAAATAAACTAGAAAGATATTCACAGCAAAAAACGAAACTACTATTTTGGCCTCCCAACTCTACACTTATATTGAGATTATATGTTATCTAGATGACAAGATTGTCGCAGCTTAATGTTTACTGAATTGACATCCTCCCACCGATAAATCGGGGGATTCGGTTGAATCTAGAGGTTCTACATTCAACGACTCACCGTTAGACGACAGGGTAGCCCCAACAGCCCAAGAGGGCAAGTCTCCTGTAGCGTAAGTGAGGGTCTTCTCTCACAAATTAGATAAATCGTTAATCAATCATAAGAACACCAGTCACTCCATCCTCCTGGATATAATTTCGCGTTATTAATTTGGGCTATTTCCAAAGAGAGAAGATTAACACAGGCTGTCACTCCTGAACCACAATAAACAACTAAAGGAGAACCAAACTGGTAATTTTGCCATCTTTGGCTTTGTACCAAGGAAGAGCGGATTTCCTGTGATGGTTTTGTAACTTCTTTCCAGGGCAAATTAATTGCACCCGGAATATGTCCTGCCACAGGATCTATAGGTTCTACTTTTCCTAAATAGCGGTTGTGATCGCGGGAATCAACCAAAATCATCTCCGGGCCATTCTGATAATTCTTAACGGTTTCGATACCTACTATCAGATCAGTTCTAACCTGGGGAATAAAATCACCTTGACTAGCTATACCCAAGGTATCATTAACCGGATATTGCCCTTCTTGCCAAGCTAACCAACCTCCATCTAAAACAGCTACTTGGTCGTGACCAAAGTAGCGTAATAGCCACCAGAGACGAGCCGCAAAAGCGAAACGGGAACTATCATAGGCAACTACCAAAGTTTTCCCAAAATCAACCCCTAGACTAGCCATCTTACTAGCAAATCTCTCTGGTTCGGGTAGGGGATGGCGACCACCATGGCGTTTAAGAGGAGCAGATAAATCCTGGTCTAAATGTAAGTAATCGGCCCCCGGAATATGGCTATGGCGATACTGTCCCTCTCCCCATTGAGGGTAAGACAAATCGAAACGACAATCGACAATTACCACCTGGGGATTATTCAATTGCTCTGCTAACCAAGCACAATTAACAACTGGAAGCTGAACTTTACTCATAAGTTCAATCCGCTTGTACCCAATCGTAATTTTTTCCTATCAGCAAGCAATTACGGCTATCATCAATGCGAGTGTAACTCAAACAATCAGAAATTTTTTGCAAAATTTCTAAACCACGGCCGCCCCCTGCCCACTGATTATCTTTTTTCTCTAACAAATTGTTGAGGTGGGCAGTTAAATCAAAAGGAGGACCGCAATCCCAAATACGCATTTCTAAGTGATCATTATACAAAGTGACCTCAATTTCAATTAATTCGTCTGTCGGTAGCCCTCTATGGGCATGACGAACAGCATTAGTAAATCCTTCAGCCAAAGCCAATTTGCACTCTAGCCAATATTTTAGGGATACTGAAGAAGGTTTAAAAGGATCAAACCAGGACAAAACATTGTCTAATAACTTCAGATCCGTAGAAAAGGTTGTCAAAGTTTTTTTGAGAACTGTCAACAGCCCAAAGCCCTTTAACGTCACAACAAAGTAGCTATTATTGCCAATTTAACTAACAGTAGTAATAGCAAATCTAGTTTAGCCTGAATTTATGGACTTGAGACTTGACTATCGACCGACATTTAATTCTTATGTTTTTCAAATTGATCAAATTAAGTCTAGTCTAGTTGAGGATGGGAGCCAATCAAAGCACGAGTTAAATCACTGACCTGTCATGGAGCAAATACTGATTATTGACGATGATCCAGCAATTCAGATGTTGCTGAAAAGAACTTTAGCCAAAAGCGGTTACGATGTCACCGTTGCTAGTGATGGTAAGGAGGGTTTAGCTAAGGCCAAGGAGATTGTTCCTGGCATGGTAATTTGCGACTGGATGATGCCTCATCTGAATGGCATTGATGTTTGTCGCCAAATTAAAGCCACCCCGCAGCTTTCGACCACTTTTTTTATACTACTAACCTCCAGAGATTCTGTAGATGATCGCGTAGAAGGTTTAGATGCCGGGGCCGATGATTTTGTTTGTAAACCCATTGAGATATTTGAGTTAGATGCCCGTGTTCGTTCTGGCTTAAGGCAACATCAACTAGCCAATGACTTACAACAACAAAAGCAGCTTTTAGAAGCAGAATTAGCTGAGGCAGCAGAATATGTCTGTTCAATTTTACCAGAGCCTTTAATTGAGCCAAGAATATCTATTAATCTGAAGTTTATTCCTTCTAGCCAGTTAGGGGGGGATAGTTTCGATTACTATTGGCTGGATGAAGACCGTATAGCCATGTATTTATTGGATGTCTCAGGCCATGGCTTGAGGGCTGCTTTACCTTCTTTGTCGGTAATGAATCTTTTGCGTTCTAAGGGCTTACCTAAAGTTAATTATCATCAACCTAGCGAAGTTCTCAGGGGGTTGAATGATGCTTTTCAAATGACTCAGCGCAATGACAAGTATTTTACTATTTGGTACGGCGTTTATGATACAAAACAACGTCAACTTGTTTATGCTAGTGCTGGCCATCCTCCAGGAGTTCTCCTTAGCCCCTTGCCTAAGTCTAGTTTAGAAGTGCAACTCTTAAAAACGCCAGGTTTTCCGGTAGGGATGTTTCCTGATGCTGAGTATACAGATACTAGCTGTGAGGTGCGACCTGATACTAGTCTTTATCTATTCAGCGATGGTATTTACGAACTTAGTCAAGAAGACGGTACGCTTTGGGGTTTAGATAATTTCATTGAGCAACTCAAAGACCATCAAAACAATCCTCAGCAGAATTTGGAGTTTTTAATTAAAAAAGTTCAATCTTTCAACTCTAAAGATGTCTTAGATGACGATCTTTCCCTAATGCGAATAGATTTCGTCTGAATTTCTGTGGTCAGAAAGTATTATTAACCAACATGAAGAAACAAGCATCTATCCCACGCCGAATTTTTGAGATTACGAACGTGGGGACGGATGCTACAATTAACCTCCCGGTAAAAACTGGCTATTTCTAAGACTTGGTTAAGACTTTTTCTTGGAAATCTTCATAATTATCAAAGATTTCAAATACTCGATCCATACTGGTAAGCTCAAATAACATTTTAATTTGTTCATTAATGGAACATAAAAACAGTTTAGAGCCAGCCGTACGAACAGTTTTGAGGGCTAATACTAACGCTCCTAAACCAGAGCTATCCATAAAAGTTACATCACGAAAATCAATGACGATAATTTCCGCCTTATCTTCGACGCATTTTTGAATTTCTTGACGGAATTCACTCGCTTTCGTCCCGTCTAAGATCCCGGAAGGTTTAATTACTTTAACAGCAGAATTCATAGATGTTGTCGATTTCCTCTGTAAAAATCTGCGGACTTTGCCAGTATAACTGTGAGCTTTGCTTTAAGCCATACTCTTTTCCTAGGAAGATGATCTTCCCTATTCTTTATTCTATTCTGCCCTCGGAGCATAATTTATGGAAACTTATGATGTAATTATTATCGGTGCAGGTCACAATGGGTTAGTCTGTGGGGCTTATTTGCTTAAAGCTGGCTATAAAGTTTTGTGGTTAGAAAAGCGCTCTGTACCTGGAGGGGCGGCTACCACAGAAGAAGTAATACCCAAAGAGGCTCCTGGTTTTAAGTTTAATCTTTGTGCTATTGATCATGAATTTATTTTCCTGAGTCCAGTTATTGAGGAATTACAACTCCACAAATATGGCTTAGAATATCTTTTTTGTGATCCGGTAGTTTTTTGCCCTCATCCTGATGGTAAGTACTTTTTTGCCCATAAATCTGTTGAGGCAACTTGTGCAGAAATTGCCCGTTATAGCCAGCGAGATGCGGTTAAGTACGCTGAATTCATTGCTTATTGGCAAGGTTTGATGGGGGCGATCGCGCCTCTTTTTAATGCCCCTCCTAAGTCTTTATTAGATATTGCTGGTAATTTTGACAAAGGGAAAATTAAAGATTTATTTAAAAGTGTGGGTTCGACAAAAAAGACCCTGGATTTTATCCGCACCATGCTTTCTAGCCCCGAAGATTTAATTAATGAGTGGTTTGACAGTGAAATTGTTCGAGCGCCTCTAGCTAGGTTAGCAGCAGAAATTGGCGCTCCTCCTTCTCAAAAAGGTATTACCGCCGGGGCCATGATGATGGCCATGCGTCACCATCCCGGTATGGCTAGACCTCGCGGTGGGACAGGGGCTTTAACAGAGGCTTTGGTTAAGCTGGTAAAAGCAGAAGGGGGAACAATTCTTACTGAGCAAGGAGTAGAAAAGGTTTTGGTCAATGATGGTCATGCTGTGGGAGTAAGAGTGTCTGGAGGGAAGGAATATTTAGCTAAGGCGGGGGTTATTTCCAATATTGATGCTCAACGGCTCTTTTTACAGTTAATGGAGCCAGGGGACGTTGCTGAGGTGGATTCGCAATTGCGCGATCGCCTAGAGAGGAAAATTGCTAATAATAATGAAACAATTCTTAAAATAGACTGTGCTTTATCAGAGCCTCCTCGGTTTGTTAATCATAATCATCAAGATGAATATTTAATCGGAACAGTACTAATAGCAGATTCTGTTAACCAAGTAGAAAAAGCCCATGCTTTGGCCAATATGGGAGAAATTCCTGATAGTGATCCATCTATGTACCTTGATGTACCTACTGTCCTTGACCCTTCTATGGCTCCGGAAGGTAAGCATACTTTGTGGATTGAGTTTTTTGCTCCCTACCAAATTTATGGGGCAGAGGGGACTGGTTTAAATGGGACTGGTTGGACAGATGAGGTTAAGAATAAGGTTGCTGACCGAGTTATGGATAAGTTAGCCGAATATGCTCCGAATGTTAAGGAAAGTGTGATTGCTAGGCGGGTAGAAAGCCCTGCTGAATTAGCGCAAAGGTTAGGAAGTTATAAGGGTAATTATTATCATATGGATATGACCATTGATCAGATGGTTTTCTTGCGTCCTTTACCAGAGATAGCTAATTATAAAACACCCATTGAAGGTTTGTTTTTAACTGGGGCAGGAACTCATCCTGGAGGAGCAATTTCGGGAATGCCAGGGAGAAATTGTGCCAGGGTTTTCTTACAGCAACAAAAGCCTTTTGCTAGTCGTTGGCAGGATGCTCAAGAAACAGTTAAATCGGTTTTTAATTCAGTTTTTGGTAATTAGTTATTTGAGGGTTTATTTCTTATTAAAATAAGCTAAACTTTGAGAAATTGCTATGTCCATTTCTTCTACAGTGGCGGCTTTAATATTAGGACGATACAATTTTCCAGAAAGAGTTTCTACGGAAACATTGAGAGGAATAAGTTTAACTTTGCCTTCTTGATCTATCACAAAAGCAACTTTACTACCTGTCTGTAGTTTCAGGTAGCTACGAATCTCTAAGGGGATTACTATTTCTCCTTTGCTGGTGACTGTTGCATTTATCATTTTGAGAATAATTGTAAAAACTTTAATATTTTGAATTTTTTAAGATAATCGCTATTTTCCTATATTTTACAGACTGCAAGCCTCTGTGCAATAAAAGGAATATGTACCAGTCCCTTTACATAAAATTCTTTACCAATTCTAATTGGCATGGGTAGATACCCTACAGCTATATTATCTTGCGATTCATAGTCTATCTCTTCAAACCATTCATCTTTCTCTCGGTTATACCACTTCACCTTTTCAGCAAATTTTTGATAGGTTTCCCATTCATATTCATCTGCTAGCTGACCACCACATTCCAACCAAATATCTCTTTGTACCGTAAAACCTAACTTCCCATTACTATATTTGACCCACAAATTGTTGATTTTGTGTAAGTCCTCACAGGAAAACTCTTCTATATTGTCGTCGTTTAGTGAGCTTCTTGATGGGATGAAGAATTCTTCTTCTTTTACTCCAGCCACTATATGCATTATCTTGAGAGTTTCTTCATCAGCTTTTTCCCATTGTCCATTTTTAAGATAATTTTCTAAAGGCTGATAAAGTAAAGTAATTAATTTCAACTTTAATTCTTCATACTCTACTTCTAATTCTGTCTCAAGTTGGCGAGGCGATTCTTGTAAGCAATTAAAAGCCAACAAAATTGCTTCTCTTCTTCCCTCTTTTCCTAGTTCACATAAAGCTTTGACTAACTGACTAGGATTAAACTGTGCTGCATAAAGCAAAATTGTTTCCCGCCACCAAGCTTTTTCCCAATTAGCAATTAATAAATCTCCCCTATTAATATGAATTATCTCTTTCGCTGCCAAATAACCTTGAAAACTCAAATGAGCAAACTCATAATTTTCATCCCGTTTAACTAATAGTTCACTAATATCAACAATTTCTTTGATAAAATCCTTAGCCACCACAGATTTATCAAAACTTTCAATCGGCGCTTTTACTTGCTCCAGCAAAACATCTTCTGCAATAGTTGGCTTATTCTCCCTCACCATGTACAAAGCCAAACCCTGCAAAACTTTCTGTGCCTCCTTCAAGGGCAAAACTAAATCAATCTTTCTTGCTAAAGGACGATTACCTAACTGTAAGTTAACAATTTCTCGATATAACTCGCTGCGTCTTTTCGGTAACTCTTCTGTGGGATAGCAACGATGTAAATTAGTAATAATGTTTAGCAATAAGGGGTTTTTTGCTAAATCATTTAACTCCAGGCGTTCATTTAATTGTTGCAACAAATTATGGGCATTATTAACCGCTTCTGCTTTCACATCTGCTGTATCTCTACCACCTCTAGCCAATCGTTCCTGACACCAATACCAATTATTAATAAATCTCTCTTGCTGATTTCTATTAAAAGGTTTAACAAATAATTGAGCCTGTAATTTATATTCCGTCAGAAAATGTTCATTATAGGTTAAGCCTGGTTTGTAACCTTCTGTCCTAAAATCCTTGCAGGTGTTTCCTTGTACGTTTAAATATTTATCATCAACCCCTGCTAATTGCCATTTAATTGTCTCCTTGATAGCTTGATCTGTTTGTTCTATCCAAGCCATCAAAGAATCAACATCTTTTGCTCCCCTTTCCTTGTAAATTTCATAAAATCTGGTTAATACACTTTCTGAATAAGCTGCCCAAATAACAGCCAATATCGTCGCGGGAAAAGTAATTAAAACTAATACCCATTGCTGTTGCAACAGAAAAGAGAAAAAGACAACAATACTCCCACCCACAGGAGCAAATTGTACTAACGACTTCACCGCAGGAACTACGGTAGTTTGAACTAAACCTTGAGCATTTTTTCTTGCTCGTGCGATCGCAACTTTAGATTCAGCCGGAGTTTTAGTTTCTTTCTTTTCGGGCTTCTCGTCAGTCATAGCAAAGGGTTTGTTGATATTTTGTAAACGAGATAGAGGCAGGAAATTATTTATATTGTAAAGGTTGATTTATTTACATTTCAGAAATAATATAAATTTAGGAAAACTCGTCACCACTGAAATATCTTTATAATAAATTCAAAAAAATCTGTAGCGATCACCTTACCCAATCAAAAATTTAAAATTATTTGACATTCAAGACAATCACTACTAATGCTGCATATTATTTTAAGGAGAGACATTTTTAAATAATTATCAATTATCAATTGATAAAGCTTGTCTAAATTCTCGTACCGCCTGAAGATGATTAGGCAACTCAACATACTTTTTAAACAAATTTATATCTAATCTAGGCAGACATTTACTTGTTTCAAGTCTTCGATAACCAATCTTTGCTTCTACTTTTTCTAAGGCATAAATTGATAAACTTCCTGCTTCCCAAAACCAAACTTCGGGAATATTTAACCTTTTGTATGCTTCTAACTTATCAATTCCCCCACTAGTAACCACAACTTCAACAACCAAGTCAGGATAATCTCTACCTTCATTTAATTCATAGGATAAATCAGCTTCCCTTTTAACCAATCCTGTTTCACTTTCTAAAGTCATAGAACCAGTAGGAGTATAGTTAATATTGGCTATTTCTAAATAAATATCTAGTAGACTAGAAATACGCTGTTTAATGACTTCATGTTTTCTTCCTGGCATGAGACGTAATTCTAAAATCCCCTTAAGAAAAGATAACCTAACTCCTGGGCGCTCAAGAATTGACTGTACAGTCTTAAATTCTTGCCAAGTCATTTTATCAAATAAAATAGGTTGTTCAGAAATAGTTTCTGCGATCGCAAATGTCATAACTTTCTCCTTTATTAACGTCGCATAATAAGCTCTAAATCCTCTCCAAACATTGCCTCTAGTAACTCTTCAAGTTCTTCTGGAACGACTGGAGAAGCAGAAGCTGGCCCTTTAATAAAGTCTTTAATCGTAATCTTGCGATCGCGGAAATCTTGAACAAAATTACGGACTTCTTCTAAAATATCAATTTCCATTTGACCTTCTTCAAGGGTATTACCAACTATATCTATACCCTCTCGTTTAGCACTACGATAAGCTTTTACCATTTGACCTTCAGGAGTACTCTTAACTTGATTTAGTTCTGTTTTAAGTTGTTCAAGTTGTTCAGTTAGTAACTCAATTTCTTTTTCTAATTGTCTTTCTTGTTCATTTTGAGCAGAAGCGCGAAAATCTTCTTTGTTGCTCTGACTTTCAATTTCTAATAATCTGGCATAATCACCATTTTTATAGGCAAGATTAATCTCTTTCATCACTTCTGTGTGATGATTTTGGGTTTCCTCATCAGCCACTTTATCAGGATGAAACTTATCTGCTAACTTCAAAAAAAGCTTCCTTAAATCCTTAGAAGCCCTACCCTTAACTTCTGCACCAGTTTCTGCAAATAATTCTTCTTGCTCACCAAAAAAGTTCCGGGGATTTGAAGAATGAAAATCTTCTTCTTCTGGGGCAAAATCTTCTTCCATTTCCTCATGCTCTGATGGGTCAAGGCGAGAGGAAATACGTCCTGTTAATTGAAGGGTTTTGTATACTTCTTCAATTTGCTTTTTTGACTGCTTTCCGAAGCGACGTTTAGTTAAAATTTCGTCGAACAAATTATGAATTTCTTGATCAATTTTGAGGAGTTGCTCGTATAAAGAGCTACTTTTAGCTACCATTTCCATGGCAACCTCCCTTACTTGCCCAGTCAAGTTAGATAATTCTGTTCTTCTGCGCTTGATTTGGGTAAGAAGTTTTTTGTGTTGTTGCTGAAGAAACTCAAGTCTTCCACTGAGAGAGGCAAAGGAAAGTGTTGACTCATCAGCAGATGGGGAAGCTGTAGATGTGGTTTGGGAGGGGGTTTTTCTTTTCCTTCTGGCCATGAATCAAAAAAGAGGACGAACATTAAAATCCACTTTAGTTTACCTAACTTTTTGGATTTAACAACGACCCAAGTTTAACTATCCCATGGCATCACCACTTTTTACCCAAAAAGAAAAGGCTTCTGGGAGTCTGGCCGTGTTTCGACCCCAAAAGCCTTTTCTTTAATTTTCGCTCCTCACACAAATACAGTGTATACCTAACCATTCTGTTTTTATAAGGGAGTAGTGACACTTTTCTAACTGACACTCTTCTATTGGGTTGCTAATTGCTAGTTGCTAGCCGCTAATAGTTTTCACCCCAGCTCCCCATCTCCCCATCTCCCAATCTCCCAATCTCCCTAGCTCCCTAGCCCCCTAACTCCCTAACTCCCTAACCCCGTCTTCCCGTTTTCATAGGCAGTTTGATAATAAATTCTGTTCCTCTATTTACATGAGAAATACATTTAAGTTGTCCTTGATGTTTTTCTTTAATTATGTGGTAACTACAAGCAATAGCTAAATATTTTTCTGTATCAACTCCTGGGGTATTAAACAAATTATCAAATAAATAATCTGGATCTACTTCAGTTATGCCAAAACCATTATCCATAATAGAAATTGTGAGATAATTATTATCAATTACTTCTGTATGAATAGTAATTTTTGGTTCTCTATTTTCTTTTTTTCTCCTTTGTTCATCTAATACATTGACAGCATTAGTAATAATGACCATAAACACCTGATTAATCTCTCCTAGATAACATTCAATCAAAGGCAAATCACCATATTCTTTAACTACTTTAATGATAGGTTCCCCTACTTTTGCCTTCAAACGATGCTGTAAAAGGGTCAAACAGCTATCAAGTCCTTCATGAATATCTACTAATTTGAAATCCGTCATGCCAAAACTAGAGAAGTTACGCAAAGACTGAACTAACCCATAAATACGTTCCGCCCCTATATCCATTGAGGTAAGTAATTGCAATAGATCAGATTTAAGAAAATCTAGATCAATAGCTTCTATTTCTTGAGCGATCGCCGCAGTTGTTTCTGGCAATGCTTCTTGATACATCGTTAAAAGTTTGAGTAAACTTTGGGCATAACTACGAGCGTGGGATAAGTTACCGTAAATGAAGTTAATGGGGTTGTTTAGTTCATTAGCAATACTCACTACTAACTGCCCCAAACTAGACATTTTTTCACTTACAATTAGATGAGATTGAGCTTTTTGTAGTTGTTGTAAAGTCTGAGCTAGTTGCTGTGATTTAGCTTTTTCTTGTGCTTCGGATTCCTGTAATTGTTCTTGCAAACGTAGACTATTAATTTGAGTTTCTACCCTCGCAACAACTTCTTCGAGTTGAAACGGTTTAGTAATGTAATCTGCTGCACCAAGCTCAAAAGCTTTGACTTTATCAAAAACATCGCTCAAAGCGCTAACAAAAATAATGGGGATATGGCGAGTTTCTTCCTCTGCTTTGAGTTTTTGACAAACTTCAAAGCCATCCATTTGTGGCATATTTATATCCAACAAAATCAAATCTGGCGGTAGCACTTGGATAGACTTTAAGGCTAAAGCACCAGTGATGGCACTGCGTACGTCATAATTCTGAGTCTTCAACATCGCAGAAAGAAGACGGAGATTGTTGGGCATATCATCAACGATGAGAATGTTTCCTTTGAAACCTTCTACTCCATTGCTACTCATGAGATAATAGTGTAGTGGTCAGCAAGCTTAATAGAAGCAAGAATTATTGCTCGCACTAAAAAAGCGAAAGAAAAGAGGGAACAAACATTTATAACTTTAAAATGCCCCCAATTGTGTAACTCTTCAGTGTTATTTAAGAGCCTCAAGATGAGAAACTGAAATTTGAAGGGAACAAAGAGATACAAAAAAATGGTCAAAACTAAAGGTGTTAGCTATTTTGTAGCTGTCAGCGATCTTGCTAAACCTGTTGCGGAACAGGAAGGATTTTTGGTAGAGGTAGATAATCGTAGCGGAGATACAGAGAAAAATCGGGACAGGGCCCTAGAAATTGTTAACCAGATGTGGGAAGAAGGGAATATAGAATCAGATAAATTTCCCGACGGCGTAACCAAAGAACATATTTTCTTCGTCCCCCCAGATAGCCCTCAACTACGTTCTCCCCGAACTTTAAATGAAGAACCTGAACTTCTACCTGTAGTTCAAGGAGCGCAAGAAATCATCGAATTAACTAAACTTCAAGTAGAAGTTCAAGAAGCGGCAGAAGAAACTGCCCCCTATGCCCCTATTATTGAAGCAATTTTAGACCGAAGCCGCCCTCTTAGCCCAGAGGAAAAGGATTTAGCGAAAGAAAAGAAGTACGGCAAAGTAATCAACAGAATGGGTTTTGCCATTGCTAGCCAAGAAGAGTACCAAGCAAATTGTACTGGTAACGGGCGCTTAATTCTCAATGCGATCGCTTGGCAGTTGAATCAAGAAGATGAGGAAGTAGGGAAGTAGGGAGATAGGGTGATCTCACAAGTGTAGGTTTTTTACAATTAGCTACTTTTTTTGCTGGGGAGCTAGGGAGCTAGGGAGCATTTTTTCCTCAATCCTGGTTTATTTTGATACATGAGCTGGAAAATTTTCTACTGAAACCAAATCCGGTTAAGATAGACCCGGTATAAAATCTACGGATGAATGTCTCAAACCCTTACCTACTGCCTACTGCCTACTCCCTGCCTCCACAAATAACCTATGCCACCAAACCGGGTCTGGTATTACTTATTGCCTCAAGCAGTCTTTGATTATCTTCTTGAGATTTCACTGCTACTCGAAAATAGCGATCACCTAATTCAGGAAAGCTGAGACAGTCTCGGATTAATATCTGGTGATTTAGCAGTAATTCTTTTTGGAGTAAACTACTTGACTGTTTCGTTTCCACTAGAAGGAAGTTAGCCGCCCCTTCAAGGGGGGTTAATCCTGGAATAGAGGCTAGACCTTGGAACAGTTTAGTTTTCGCCTTAGCCAGCCATTGCCAGGTCTTTTTCTGAAATTCTTGATCTTGGAGTACCGCAACTCCTGCTGCTGCTGCTAGAACATTAACTGGCCAGGGATCGCGCCAATTTTGCCAACGCCTTAACCTTTCAGGATGGGCAATGGCATAGCCGAGACGCAACCCAGGCAAACTGTAAAACTTAGTCAGCGATCGCAAAATTACTAAGTTAGGATATTCCTCAATCATTGATATTAAGCTTTGCTGTTCTAAGGGAGGTAGAAAGTCCATAAAGGCTTCATCTACCACTACTAAGTCAAACTCTTCCAAACAGGGCAGAATCTCTTCTGAGTGCCACAGCTTGCCCGTAGGATTGTGAGGATTATTTAAAATTAAGCCTCCTCTAACAGAAACTCTTTCTGCTTCCTCCAAAAAAGTTAGAGGACATCGACAAACCTTCCCTTCAAAAGTTGCCAATGCCCGCTCATAATCGCGAAAAGCAGGAGTAATTAGATGGGTAACAGCTTGCTGAGAAAGTTCCCAACAAGCCCAAGTTAATAATTCAGCAGAGCCATTTCCTGGCAAAATCCACTCAGGGGATAAGTCATGAAATTGAGCTAAAGACGATCGCAGTTGACAGTAATGAGGATCGGGATAATTGCTCAAAAAGCTCAAATTCTCATGAATTGCTGCGATCGCACTTTGGGGAGGCCCCAAGGGATTGATACTGGCAGAAAAATCCAGGATCTGAGCAACCGAGCAACCCGCTAATTGGGCTGCCCAAGTCAAATTACCTCCGTGGACTGGTCTTGTCAAGATTTCCGTTGCGCCTATTTTTTTGAAGCGGCAACTTTTTCTTTAAACAACTTACCAGCAGAGAAAGCGGGAACTGTAGTTGCCGGAATTTCCATTTTGTCGCCAGTTTTGGGGTTGCGCCCTTCACGAGCTTTGCGATCGCGAGGTTCAAAGGAACCAAAGCCTACTAAGGTCACTTTATCATCGTTAGAAACTGCTTCCATGATGGTTTCTAATGCAGCAGTCAAAACTGCATCAGCTTGCTTTTTAGTAACGCTTGCTTTTTGAGCAACCTTATCTACTAAATCACCCTTATTCATTAAAAATCTCCTTATTTTGGGCTAATTGTTGGCATTTTAAGCTAAATGTCTTTTTTGCGCTCTCAAACGATGAGATACGCCTATGAAACTAAAGATGTTGAGTATTTAGCCTTATGAGGTGCTGAAATACTTATAGCCTGGAAGTTTCACTGCATTATTCTACGCTCTGCTTGCCTGATCTGGATAGCCAAAAGCTTTGAATTTATGTAGATTTAGCCTTTTCTTTGCAAAAATACATCTTTAGTAGCATTTTCAGTCCTACTAAATTAAAGTTTTCGTTACATCTTTAAGCTATTGAGGAATATTGGGAATGGCATTTTCCCCCTGCAATCTTTGCCGCACATCACTATTTGGTATATAGCTGTAGTTGAAGTCGTTATAGGGTTGAGAATCATCCATAATGCGAGGTGTAACCAAAACAATCACCTCAGCCCTTGTATTATCCCTATCTGTACTTCTAAATAGAGAACCAATAATCGGTAAGTCTCCCAAAATTGGTACTTTACTTGTTACAACCCTTTCTTGTTCTTGGATAATTCCAGTAAGTACCAAGGTTTGACCATCTCGCAAGCGCACCAACCCAGAGGAAAGAGAACGTTCACTTAATAAAGCTATAGTATTACTGATACCAGCCGCTTGGATGTTTTGAGTATCTCCTATGGCCGTAATTTCCGGATTAACGGTAAAACTAACAAAACCGTTATCATCAATGCGATCTACCTCAATACCTAAAATCAGTCCTGCTGGTTCTTTTTCTACGGTAATGGTGGTAGTAATAGCTCCCCCAGCAATAGTTTGCTCTGTTCGGATATTAGTAACTACTTCTTGAAAAAGCCTCACAGCCGCTTGCTGACCTTCTTGGACAATCAAAGTTGGATCTGTAATAATCTTGGCATTATTACTAACTACAGCAGCCTGAAGCTGAGCTAAAAATCTTCTTCCCACATCAAATTGGCTCACTCCTGGTATAGTTGCTAGCCCTGTACCTATACCAGTACTGGGGAGATTAGCGCTAGAAGGAGTGGTAGTATCAGAGCCACCTAAACTGAGGATACCCACACCAAACTGATTGATAAAAGATGTGTCATTAATACCAAAAGAGAAGCTAGTACCGAAAATATCGTTACTAGTTAAATTAACATCAATAACCTTGACATTAATAGCCACCTGTCGCCGCCGAGCATCTAGTTGAACTAAAAATGAAGTGGCAATTTCCACTTCATTAATAGGCCCGATGATGGTAATGCTGTTCAAGCGTGGATCTGTTGCTATAGCTAGGCCTCTGAGGAGAAATGTTGTTTCGCCCTCCTCATCTTGTTCTGCTGTTAAGGTTGTTAACTCAGCAGGTAGGGGTCTTGTTCCAATTACTTCACCAGTTTCCCTGTTAGTAATATCTGCGTCTGTCTGGGTGAGAATCTGTACGGCTGCTCCTTGGCTAGCTAAGAAGGTTGCTGCATCTCCAGCATTAACCTGGTTAAGACGGAAAGTGCGAGTAACAATATTGCGGGCGCTATCAGGTAAACTTCCTCCCACCAAAATAGTTTGATCATTACGAGATGCTTTTAAACCAGAAAGCTGGAGAATATAGTTAAAAGTATCTTGTACCGACTCATTTTGTAGATCCAAAGAAACAATGGGAGTAACACTGTCTTCGGCTTCATCGGAGTAAACCAGGTTTAAGCCTGCGGTGCGGGCCAAAAGAGAAAGGACTTCCCTTACCGAAGCTTCTCTCAATACTAAGCGAGGTATTCTTGCCCCTGTCCCTAAATCAATAACTTGAGGAACCGGAACAATTGTCGAAATACTAATGTCTCCTACCGGAGGAGCTACTGCCCTAGGTAAAAGAGGTGGGGCAGGGGCCACTGGTTGAATGGGGCCGCTAGGAGAAGCTGGCTGCCCGTCGATGGTAATATCCGGATTGGGAACCAATACATCTGGAGTAGATTCAGGGAGGATTGGTATAGGCTCAGGTGGATCTGGGGTTTGGGCTACAGTGGTTGTTTCTGCTGCGGGAGTTTCATCTACAACAACTTCTTCATCTACAACAACATCTTCTTCGACTTCTAAAGGTAATGCTGCTAAGTCCTCGTTTTCTGTTGCTAAAACTTCTTGCTCTGAAGATTCTAGCTCCTTAATTTCGCCATCAACTGCTCTAGCTGGCTGTGCTGCCAGTAGTAACATTGCTACTCCGGCTAAAATTTTGATGGTTTCTGGGTATGTTTTCACGGGGCTTGACTCCTCTACCTAAAATTAGTGGCATTAGAACAGGTCTTTTTACTGTGCTGGTTGAGCTGGTTGAGCTTCTTGGGCTTGCTGTGCTGCTTGAGCTTCTTGGGCTTGCTGTGCTGCTTCTTCATCGGAGATAGGATAAAGCATATCGAGCCTAAAGGTCGTCTTTAGCTCATTTGTATCTTGGGGAATAAGTTGCCCTTGTTTAAATTCAAAGGTTTCATTTTCCTTTAGTTCAGAGCGTAAATTGTTAACTACTAAAACCGGTTGAAGTAGCTCAATACTACGCATAATATTCTGAGTTTGTTGGAAAGTGCCATCTAGTTCCAATGTGATACTTTCCCGCTTCAGCTTACCATCTACTTCTGAGCCCAAAGAGCCATCGTTAATAATGTTGTTATTGGCTTCACCTGCTTGTGCTTCTTTTTCCACAGGTTGATAACTAACTAACTGCCCCTGTCGGGAGGTTACAAAACGATTAACGTCCAACAACAAGGTATCTAAGCTTTGTTCATCGGAAAATAAGTTTCTTACTGCCACTTCCCTCTCTTGGGCTTCTACTGCTTGAATTTCCAAGTCAGCTATTTGTCTGTCTAATTCTTCTATATTTTCTAGCTGAGCTTTCTTTTCTTCTACTTCAGTATTAGCGTTTTGATATTCTTCTATTTTTGGTTGCACTAACTTAAGGAACATATAAATAGCCCCTGCCAGACCTAAAACGGCAATAATAATGCCGATAATCGTAGGGGTTAAAGTTATACCAAAGGCTTGGGGATATTGCGGCTCTTCAAGCTCTTCTCCTTGCCCCGGAACAAATTCTTCTGCAAATGCCATTATTTAATTACTCCTCAATTACGCCTTGTTCAATTAGGGTTTCAATCCTAGAGGCTAAACCTACTGCACCTTTACGCTGCAATTCTCCTAATAGTTCTGTGGAAGGAACGTTATTAAGTTGGGTTTGAATAGTGTAAGAGACAACTTCTGGTAATTCTACCGTTACCTGTTGTTGCTGATTTTGCCCTTGTTGCTCAAACTCGACACTTCCCGGATAGCTAATTAATTTAGCTTCTTTTAATAGGGTTTCTTCGCGGTCAAAGAAGTTAGATTGTTGTAGGACTAAAAGGAAATCATTAACTTCATTAAAAGAACGAGCTATACCTGTAATAGTGAGCTGAATGTCAGGAACATTAGCTGTTGTGGCAGCAGGGGGCTGTCCTTCGGCTGGTGGTTGTCCTTCGGCTGGTGGGGTAGCAGGGGCTGCTGCTGCTGCTTGGGCTGCTGGATCTATTTCAATTTCTGTTTGTTGAACTGTTTGGACTTGAACTCCTCCAGGAGCGCGATCGCTGATATCTTTAAAGATTGCTGACCAAGGTTTGACAAAGTTAAAAACACTGGCTAAGGAATTTACCTCAGCATTAGATTCTTGAATTTCTTGATTCAATTCCTGAATTTGGGCTTCTTTTTCCCTGACGACTACCAATTGCTCTTCGAGTTCGGCACTTTCTGCCCGTAGTAGACTAGTTTGCCAGTTAAGAAAGAACCAACCTGCTCCTACTAAAGCCGGGAAAAGCAGCCCTACAGCTATTCCTGCATACATGGGCCGCCTGTCTCCTACTGCCCTGGCCCTACCCCCTGCTGCCGGAGTAGCTATTTCTGAGCCAGTTAATTCTGGCCTATCCTTAAGGAAATTAATATCTAAACTATACATAATCTTTTTTACACCTCTCTTAACCCCAAGCCCAGTACAACTCCTAATCCAGGACGTTGTACCATCGGAATATCTTCGTCTGCTTCTATAGCTAATTCTGCTAAGGGATCAATTTGGGTGGTGGGTAAACTTAACTTTTGAGTGAAAAACTCGTCAAGTTGCCCAATCCCCCCTCCAGGCCCAGCAAGCAAAAGTTGAGCAACTTCCAGGTTATCACTAGAGTTTAAATAAAAATCAATAGAACGACGCAACTCATCAGTTAATTCTGTTAATACTCTTAACAAAGCGGCCATACCTGGGTTAATTCCTGTAGCACCACTACGAATCCCTTCTACAGGAGTGTTGGGGATGGTCATATCCTGAAGCAGTTCAGTATTGCGCTGAATTGGTAAATTCATCGCCCGTGAGAGAGCGCTTTGCATTTGGTAAGTACCAATAGGAACAGTACGGGAAAATTGCGGGACGCCATCGACAATAATGGCAATTTCTGTACTATCAAATTCTATATCTACTAGTACTGCTGCTTCTCTCGGTCCAAACTGTCGTAATTGTTCTCTAATAGTTCTAATTAAAGAAAAGCTATTAATTTCGATCACATTTAGTTTAAGACCCGCTTGCTCAAAAGTATCTAGATACATATCGGTTACTTCCCTACGGGTAGCAACTAATAGTACTTGTACTTTTTCAATGCCGTCTTCGTCGTCTATTAAACCTAGTTTTTGGTAATCTAGGTCTACTTCCTCACGAGGATAAGGCAAATACAAGGCTGCTTCTTGGTTGAGAACAACATCTTCTAATTCCGCATCATCCAATTCTGCGGGAATCGGAATAATACGGATAATTGCTTCCCGCATTGGTAGAGCGGTAGCAACTTGAGTTACTTTAATTTTGCTTTCTCTAAGGGCATCTTGAATTAATTCGGCAAGGGCCGGAGAATCAACGATTTGTCCCTCCTCAAATATGCCTTCGGGGACTTCTACAGAAGAAAGGCTAATGAGCTTATACTTCTGTCCTTGCTTACGGACTTGAGCAATATTAATCCTTTCCGGCGCGATTTCAATGCCGATCCCCTTTGCTTGTTTAGAAAAAAGACCTTTTAAACCAAACATAAGTTTTCGTTCCCTGGGGGAAATTTTTTAATTTAATATAGGGGTTAAGGCGGGAAGATAGCTAATTTCCCATCATGATGGTACTCAATCTAGCTTAGAATTAACCATCTTGGTCATTTTTTCACCGAAATTCACTCTTGAGTTTGATCTGAAAACTAGATTATCAATCATGGAATCATCCGAGTCTCCAAACTTTTCGCCAGAACAATCTTCTACTATTCCTGAAATATCTGAAGCAGAAGTTTCTGATTTTCCTCAAGATTCTACAGAAGACTCTTCTTTTCCTAACAAAATTAAGCGATGGTGGCCTTTCTTATTAGGCTTTTTGTTGCTTTTAGGGGGAGGATTTATGGCTTGGCGTTTTTTATTAAACAATAATGCCCCTCCTAGCGCAGAAGCTGGTCAACCTCAAGTTAATCCGGTGAAACTAGCTCCAGTGGAAACCAAAACCATTGAAGAAAGTTCTGAATTTAACGGTATTCTTGAAGCCCAAAAAGGTGTAGTGCTTAGGGCAGAATCTCCTGGTCGCGTTACACAAATCTATGCTTCATCAGGGGATAGAGTTACCGCCGGGACTCCTATTCTACAATTAAAGCCCGACCGCTCAAGAGCCGAATTGAGTAGCGCGATCGCTAATATAAACGCTAATCGTGCAGCCCGAAATAATGCTCAAGCACAAATTGCTGCGGTGGAGGCCCAAAGAGCTAGCGCTCAAGCTGAGTTAGAGTTGCAAAATAAAGAGTTAGAGCGTACTTCTTCCCTTGTTTCTGAGGGGGCTTTAGCACGGCAAGAATTAGATAGAGTCACTACAAATCGTGCCTCTGCTATTGCGGCACGTAATGCGGCAGATGAACAAATTAAAGCAGCTAAAGCTAATTTAGACCAAGCTGATGCTGATATTACCCAAGCCGAGGCTGATGCGGCTGTTGCCCGTGAAGATTTACAAGATACTACTGTGGTGGCTCCCATTACTGGAGTGGTAGGAGATATACCAACTAAACTCGGAGATTATGCTAGCGCCGGCGATGCTCTAACTACGATTACCCAAAATGAAAGTTTAGAGTTAGAAATTGCTGTACCTATTGAACAAGAAAATCAACTAAAAGTAGGGCTTCCTGTTGAATTAACAACTTCTTCAGAAGATGATTTCCCGATTAGGGGTCGCATTAGCTTTATTTCTCCCCAGGCTAGTAGTAATACCCAAGGTGTTTTAGCCAAAGCACGCTTCGATAATGTAGGGGGGATTTTACGCGATCAACAAAAGGTTCGAGCCAGAATTATCTGGGAGCAACGCCTAGGAGTAATGATTCCCACTACAGCAGTATCTCCCCTGGCTGGACAAGATTTCGTGTTTGTGGCAGTGGAAGAAAAGAATAAACAAGGGGAAACACAGTTAATTGCTAAGCAAAAAGCCGTTAAATTAAACAAAAAACAAGTCCAAGAAAACTATTACCCGGTATTAGAGGGCTTGGCTAAAGGGGAAACTTTAATTGTTTCAGGACTACAAAATCTTAGGGATGGCGCTCCTATCAAGCCCCAGTCCGCTGAAAATGAGTCTAAGTGACATACTCAGCAATAAATTTTCGTGGTAAGGCGGGCAAAATCTGTAATGGTGGTTTAGTAACCGGATTTTGTATCATACCTCGTACAAAAAAATTGAAGTTTGAGTTTACTGGGAATTAATTTCTAATAATCCATCGGGAGGATTAATTTCTAAGCGACCAGCTTTTAGATCAACCACCGGAACAATTTCTTTAACAAAAGGAATAAAGATTTTTCTTGGTACAGAAGGTGCAGCTTTTTTATCTAAAGCTTTTGTTTCTTCCTTAAGTTTAACTTCCAATAAATCGTTTCCTGCTGAAAAAATATCTACAACTTTACCAATTACTTGGCTACTTTTTTGGTTGTAAACTTCTAAATCAACTAAGTCACGGACATGATACTCATCTTCGGCTAAATCCGGTAAGCTATCTTTGGTAACTAGCAATTTATAGCCTCGCAATGCTTCTGCGCGATCGCGTCCTTGAACTTCAGCTAATTGAATAACATAGAGTTTTTTTCCTGGTAAAAAGCGTCCTTTAATAAGTTCTACTTTTTGAGGAGGATTGCCTTGAAGATCCCTTAACCAACGTTTCCCTGGCTCCTCAAAACGTTCGGGAAAATCAGAGGTGCTAAGAACTCGCATTTCTCCTTTTAAGCCTTGAGGAGCAACAATTTTACCAATTTCTAACCATTCTTGTTTCATGATTAATATAGAATTTTAAAAAGCAGTTTGCAAAATATTTTGGGAACCAGTTTGGTTATTGGTATGATCTGAAGTCTGCGAATAATCCCAGTTTTCAACAGTTTGTCGATAAAACCAAGAGTTGAGTTTTTCCTCTTCTACATAGCCTTTCAAAGCAGGATCAACCCAGATATGCAGTTTATGGGAACAACCTAACTCTAAAGCTGCACTTTCTAGATATTGCCATTGCCGAATAAAGCACTCTGCCCAAGATTTTCTAGTCATAATAGATTCAGCAAAATCAAGTCCTGCTGCTAACATCCTCTTCCCATTAGTACCCCTAGCATTTATAGGTTCCCAAAATATAATTTCTGGGTCAACTTCCATAATTTTCTCTAAATGTACTTTGAAATCGTCGTGCTTCATAGAAGGTGGAGTAGGGGCAACGGCAACATACAAGCGGCAACCAGCTTGATGACCTTGCAATAAGGCTTGGTAACGGGCAGTAGTTGGTGGTGCTTGTGGTTCAATCTTACGACTTAGTTCATCATCTAAATAAGGTAAACTCATGCCAATTGTGACATTAGGATGATTGAGTATATCGATATCTTTTACCCACAAGGGAGAACGAGTTAAAATCCTGACTCGCTTGTTGTATTTAATCAGAACTTCTACAACTTGACGAGTGATATTCGCAGTTGCTTGATTTTGATAAGGATCTGTTCCAGAACATAACAAGACTACGCCTTTTCCTGATGGTGTATCTTGCCAATATTTCTCTTTTTTAATAGCAAGAATTTTCTCTAGTTTTTCAGGTATTTCTTCACGAACAAATAGATACTTTCCCCATTCTAATTGGGGATTGTTTACACCTTTCTCTTTAAGCTTTTTCTGATTGGTTCTTATGACTGGGGTTGCTGGAACATAACAAAAGCTACAACCATGCAAACATCCGGTTGCTACGTTGATAACGTAATCGCATAGACCTTTTTTATTAAGGTTGCTTTTTTGCAGAGGATTAACTATTTCTTCAGTGCCTTGAATAATCATAAGATATTACCTAAATAGTAAAAATAGTTAAATAACTTTTTATTGCTTATTTATAAAATTTATGAGCTTAATTTCTTTTGTTTGATCGTATTCAAAATTATATCATTGATTACAAACAAGTACAAAAATCCATATAATAATTGTCAGAAGCTAATTAGATTAAATTAATACAAAATATGAGCAAGCAATCCTTTGGTGGAGACTGGACAGAAGAAAAGTTAGAAAGGATTCGTAAATATCTTTCTGCTTACACAACTATTATGAGAAAGCAGGGATATTTTAAATATGCTTACATAGATGCTTTCGCTGGAACAGGATATCGACAATTAAAAGACAAAAAAGAACAGGGTCAATTACTGCTTCCTGAACTTACTGAACAAGAACCACAACAATTGATGGATGGTTCAGTAAGAATTGCGCTTCAGGTAGAACCAAGGTTTGATAAATATATTTTTATTGAAAAAGATCCAGACAAGACTTCGGAGTTGGAAAAGCTAAAAGCAGAGTTTACAGAAAAGAGCGAAGACATAATTATAGTGAATGAGGATGCTAATGCTTACCTACAAAACTTATGTGATACTAAAAATTGGCAGAAACATAGAGCAGTACTATTTTTAGATCCATTTGGTATGCAAATACCTTGGTCAACAATTGAGTTGATTGCCAAAACAGAGGCGATTGACTTGTGGTATTTATTTCCTTTGGGAGTTGCGGTTAATCGTTTATTAAAAAGAGATGGAAATATCAAAAAGTCTTGGCGAAAGAGGCTCGATGAGCTTTTTGGTACTGATGATTGGTATGATGCTTTTTATGCACCGAAAGAGCAACTAAGTTTATTCGATTACAACTCTGAGCAAATTAACGAAGTTAAAAAGATATCAACCTATGAATCGATTAGTAAATATTTTGTCAAGCGATTAGAGAATATATTCCCAGGAGTAGCAGAAAATCCTCTTGTACTTCATAACTCTTGTAATACTCCTCTGTATTTACTATGTTTTGCCGCCGCTAATCCTAAAGGTGCAAAAACAGCAATAAGGATTGCCCAAGATATATTAAAAAAGTAATTATTTCTATTAATCAGCAGATGATAATATTACTCCTAATCCTAATTAGCGGTTCCCTGTTTTTCTACTTAGCTTGTGCTTGGTTTACTTGGCGCTTCTTTGCCTCATCATCTCAAAACAATGTTAATTTTACTCCACCTGTAGCTATTGCTATATCTGTCTGTGGTTTGGAACCTGGTGCGTGGGAAAATTGGTCATCTTTTTGTCAACAAGATTATCCTGACTATCAAATCCTATTTGGCGTTACAGATCCTCAAGATCCGGCTCTACCTTTATTAGAAAAACTAGTAGCAACCTATCCTGAAAAAGTTAAACTTTTCTCTGGATTAGAACCAAAAGGAATTAATCATAAAGATAGTAATCTCAACTATCTCCTGCAACAAACTGAACGAGAAATAATCATTTTTGCCGACAGTGATATTAGAGTTAATCCTTACTACATCTCTACGATTATTAGTCCCTTAGCTGATACCCAAATTGGTATGGTAACTTGCGCTTTCATTGGCTACAATCCCCAGAGTTTGGGTGCTGGAATCGCCTCTTTTGGACGCTGTTGTGATTTTATTCCTAGCCTCCTAATTGCCCGCTTCCTTGATGGAGGGCTTAAGTGTGCCATCGGTACAACTATTGCTACTCGCAAATCTGCCCTAGCTAAATATGGCGGCTTGCATCTCAACCGTATTGGTTCTGATTATAATTTGGGTAAACGAGCCGCAGAAGCTGGATATAGAGTAGAATTGTCTCCCTATATTTTGGAGTCTGATACTGGGGAAGAAGGGGTTAAACAGGTTTATCAAAGGGAATTACGCTGGGCAAGAACTATTCGCTTCAATCGCGGGCTACAGTACTATACAATAGCGTTTTGCTACGGTACGGTTTACTGCCTTCCTTTACTCATTGTTTCTGGTTTCGCTAACTGGGCGATCGCAGTTACTTTAATAGCCTGGACTATACGCTATGCTCAAGTATTAGTGTCCATTTCAACGATCAAAGCCCCTAACTTAATAATTTGGCTTTGGGCATTACCTCTACGAGACTTACTTAGCTTTGTAATTTGGCTAATAGGTTGCTTCGGACAAGAAGTTTATTGGCGCGGCCGCAAATTAAGAATTGAAGGAGATGGCATCATCCAAGAATCTCTCCCCGCCCATGACCTTTCTCCACGATCTTAAAGAAGTTATGGTCAATATTTTGCCGCAGATAATAATCAAAACCTAGCCCAATCATAAACAACCTATACAAAAGTTTCACAGGTACAATTCCTATCATCATTTCATTAGAAAATGCCATGTTTTTAGGAGCAAATTTAAAATCTTGTGAATTTGTTCGGTTAACCTAGAAATAAGACACAATACACAATCAAGTTATATGAAAGCTTCAAAGCTGTGGTTGATTTTGGGGGGAGTTGCTTTTGGAGGTTTAGGGGTTGGTATGGCTTTGACTAATCCTAGTCCAGAAGATTATCAAGAATTCGCCGTGGGGCAACTACAAGAGATCATGGAAGAAGAAGGGTGTGATAACTTGCCGAAGGAGTTAACAGGAGGAGTAGAGATTCCTGAAGGATTAGGTAATATCCTACAAAGCCAGTGTCCTAACCTTATTAAAAGGGCTAGCCCCATCCTGAAAAGGATTATTGGTAGCAGTACCCAAAGACAAAATTTTGTAGTTTTGAGTATTTATCGTACTGATTTTTCTCGTAATCCAGTTGCTGGTTATTTGCCTGCGGATCAATTTGCTATTTTGGCTGTGTTTAACCGTTTTTATATTTACCAAGCAGATAAAATCTAACTGACAGATGTTGAATAGGTAATTTGTCTAGGTTCTCCCGGTGAGTTATTTTGGGTTTAGGGTGGCATTTATTCGTGTTTTTACAGAACTTAATTCTAGAACCGCAGACTAATGTCATATTGTCTCAACCCTCAGTGTTTAAGCCCGGAAAACCCTAATCAAGAAAACTTTTGTTGTAGTTGCGGTGGTTCTTTATTATTAAGAAAACGCTACCGTGCTATTCAAGCTTTGGGGCAAGGGGGATTCGGTAGAACTTTTTTAGCTGTTGATCAAGACTTACCTGATCAGCCTCTGTGTGTGATTAAGCAACTTTATTTGCTCAGTCATGATAGCGGAGTCCAACAAAAGGCTATTCAACTATTTAAGCAAGAAGCAGTACAGTTAAATCAGTTAGGGCAGCATGAGCAAATTCCTAGTTTACTGGCACATTTTGAAGAACAACAACACCTTTACCTTGTCCAAGAGTTAATTGAGGGGAAAACTTTGGCCCAAGAAACTTGGCAGGGAGTTAAGGATGTTGAGGGGAAAGTCTGGCAATTTTTTGATGACTTATTACCTATATTGCAATATCTCCATACCAGGAAAGTAATTCATCGAGATATTAAACCCGATAACATCATCCGTCGCCACAATACAGCCCAACTAGTCCTCATTGACTTTGGCATTGCTAGGTTGTTTACTGATACAGCTTTAATGGGAGGGGCAACTATTGTTGGTACGGCAGAATATATGCCCCCGGAACAAACTAAGGGCAAAGTCTTACCAGCAAGTGATCTTTATAGTTTAGGGGTAACTTGCTTAAATTTGCTAACTAAGGTTTCTCCTTTCGCCATGTTTGATGTGGTAGAAGATAAATGGCTTTGGCAACAACATTTATCTCCTCAAGTTCGTTTAAGCCCTCACTTAATTAAAATTATTAACAAATTGGTAGAACCTTCCCTACGCAATCGCTATCGTTGTGTGGAGGAAGTACTGGAGGATCTGCCCAATGCGACTCAACCATCCTTAACTATCAACACAAACCATCCTCCGGTAAATAGCTTGAGTGCTGGGTTGGTTTCCGTAGGCAGAAAGGGCAATCAAGGCAAACCTGAAGCAGCAGTAGCCATTAACTACTCACATTTACGCAACTTCCTGGCTAAAAAAAAGTGGCTAGAAGCCGATGAAGAAACCTGGGCTATTTTATGTGATTTAGCCAGTAAACCTACCGGAAGTTATTTATCGCAAAGCGAGATTAAAAAATTCCCTTGCCAACATCTCCAAAAACTAGATACTTTGTGGTATCGCTACAGTAAAGGACAGTTTGGCTTCGGGGTGCAAAAGCGTATTTATGAAGAAGTAGGGGGAGAATACGATCTTTTTTGTAATCGCGTTGGTTGGCAAATCCATCGTTCTAAATCTCCCACTGCTAACTTTCAGTTTAACTTGCGATCGCCTGTAGGACATCTCCCTACTCGCCGTTGGGTAGGAGGCTATTCTTGGTGGAAACACGCTAAAGTATTGGCAAGTAAGCTAGAAGAATGCAGAATTTGATTTATTGCTTTTGAATGAAGAAAAGGGAGTTATGCAAGTTCAACTTAAACAGATTCTTGTACCTCCCGGTCAGCAACTTATCATGACTGATGTTAGTTGGGGAATGTATGAACAGTTGCTAGAGGAATTAGGGGAGAAAAGGGGTTCACGGATTAAAAATAGCCAATGATGCCTAACGGCAACGGTAAGCCAAACAATGCTCAATGTTAAATTGTGGAGTAAATAAAATTATGAGTTGGCGCGATCGCCTTAATAGTTTTACTGGTAAAACCCGAATTGTTGTTAGTCGGGTTATGCTTCAACTTAATGGTTCTGAAGTTGCCCCTCTACTCGGAATCCTCAATAGTGCAGCCAGGAGTGCTGTTGAAGCAGATGGAGATTTAGAGGTTATGGGAGAAGAATTGGCGAATATTTGCCAAAGCCTTTTACAGCAGCAAATTAACTGGCAGTCTGGAGGCAATGAAGGGGACGTATTTTGGGATGAAGGTGAAGCAGGAGATTATGTCAATGAACTATTTACTGACTCTGCCCAACGCTACCTCAGTACGCCAGATTATAACGAAATTACAGCCGGAGAAACCTTCTCTTTGCCAGCAACTACAAACTTAGTAGTCATGTTAACCATTGCTTGTGAAGGAGAATTACCAGACTTAGAAACAAATCTCGCTGCTAACATAGAAGCAATGGAGGATGGTTTAAAAGCCTTGATTAATTTACACTATCAGCGCCAACTGCGAGCAGTTCAGTTTCACTTCTCTCCAGCCCGTTTAGGTGATGAATTAACCGATGAACAGGTCTTACTTAATTTTCCTGAACTAGTTCCTCTTTGAAAAAAACAGCGAGAAGTTTCTCTTTATCTTTAAACTTATGTTACGCAAATCCCTAATAATCTTGATGTCTCTGTCTTTATCTTGGGCAACCGTTGCTTGCGGCTCTTCTACAGATAATTACTCTTCCACCCCAAGTACCAACGTTTCTTCCCGCTCCCAAGGACAGGTTAAACAAGGAGAATATCCCGTTCAGCAAGCAGAATATAACGATGCTACGGGAGAATATAGCGTCATGCTACTCAATACCCCTGCTGGAGTAGCCCCAGTCTTCCGTACCACAGACTTACAAATGGCTCGTCTTACTGAAGAACAAATCAAGGCAGGAAAAAGCAGTCACTTAAAAGTAAATAACAATCAAGCTGTTTTGAACCTAACAGAAGATTTCAAAATTCAGTATGTCCACAATGTTACCGAAAATCAAGTAAATCCTCAAACTGGTCGGCAGGAAGTTGTGGTAGTACGCCAAGAATCTAGCTTTTGGACACCTTTCGCTGGTGCTATAGCCGGACAAGTTGTCGCTAATGCTTTGTTTACTCCCCAATATTATGTTCCCCCTGTTTATCAGCCAGGAGTTAGTGTGATGAGAGGTTATGGCGGTTATGGTAACACCTATGATACGGCAGTAAATAGATATCAAACTCGTTATCAAGAACCCCCTGCTTCAGTAAAAAATCGCCAAGTTTTACGAACTACAGGCAACGTCAGATCAACTTCAACTCCGACAAGTCAACCCAATACAACTAACACTAAAACTAAAACCAAAACTACTACAACGACTAATACTAACCAAAATAACAGTCGTTCTACAGGTTCAGGAGTCGGTTCTAGTGATTTGTCTCCTAGCAATAACTCTCGCAAGACAACTGCACCAAAAAAGCGTAATAGTGGTTTTGGTAGCAGCAAGCCTTCTGGCAGTAAGCCTTCTCGTTCCCGAAAAAGACGTTAATTTACCAGTAAGGTGGAATACCCACCTTACTAAGTTTATTTGCTATTGAAGAGTCAGAAAAGGGAAAAATTTGTCTACGACTCAGACTCGCTTTTTACATTAACTGCTTGTGGCCCACGACGACCCTCCTCAACATCAAACTCAACACGTTGATCATTTGCCAATGATTGTAAACCGACTAAATCATTAACATGAACGAAAAGGTCTTTACCGCCATCGTCTGGTTTAATAAATCCGAAACCTTTTGTCTCGTTAAAAAATTTTACTGCGCCTGTTTTTTGCGACATACTTCTATTCTCTACTTATTCATTTTATATTGAGCCGGTTAACCATGACCAACCGAGCGCTCATATAAACATATAATAAGTTGATATGTTCTGCTATGTGTAATTAATTTTTGTCAAATCTTGAATCACTGTTGCCTTAGCTCATGATTCCCTTAGATAGTTGGGGCAATGTAGAAACCGCAGAAGTTGTACCAGCAACCTTTGGTTATTGTAATGGCGCATCCCAACAAGCAGGAATTTTATATGACGGTACTGTAGTTCCCTGTTGTAAAGATTATGAAGGGGCAATTCCTTTGGGAAATCTGCAAGAAAAATCTCTACAAGCTATTTTAAGCGATCGCACAGCCTGCGGTTTACGGGAAGATTTCGATAAATTTAAAGTGACTAATCCCATCTGTCAACGTTGTCTGGGGGCAGATAGCAAGCAAAAAGCGGTGGTAAGGCAATTAGGTTCTATTGCTTATTTTAAAGCTTATAGCCCAGTTATGAAGCGTTTACAACCAGGATGGGGAGAAGTTTGATATTTAATTGTTCAGAGTACAAATATGAATTATGCCAAAAGCACGAGTAAGCGAACTACCACTAATAGGAACTGCTGAACAATGTCTCTTTGATATTGAAAACTCTCGTGAGCGTGCTGATAAGCTTAAAGAAGTATTAGTTCCCAAGCTTGAGATGCTTTTAGACTTAGCCTGTGATCTGATTGTTGAAGTCTATGGCATAGATACGCTCTCAATATATAGAAAACCAACTACCCCGGCTCATCGTTCCGCAGCGAAGAAAACTAAACTTTTTGACATGGCTACTGCTGGTTTAGCTTTAAAGGGCCACAATTGGTTTTTTCAACAGAGGTTTGAATGTACTTCAGATAGCTTATATGTGATTTTGTTTGGGTTAAGAGGGAGCGAAGGCAATCCCATCGTCCAAATGATGAAAAAGTATCAGGAAGAAGTTACCCAATTGCTGGGGCTTGAGGAATATCAAATTATCTCCTCAGCAATTGAATTCTTGGACAAAGATGAAGAATTAGAACTCCGGGAGTTGATCAGTAAACTCAAAATGGTTACTGAACGAGAATGGGCTAGTACCTACATTAAGGGAAGATGCTTTGCCTTGCCTATTCAAGAAATTGATTCCGCTTGGCCTTTGATCTATGACTTCGTTAGAATTTTTCCTATTTTCCGTGCTGCGGCAAATTTGCGTCTTGGTAAGGATGATTGTTTTGAGTACTATGCAGGAAGTTTTTGGACTTGGCAAAATCAGCTTCAGGGATCTTCAACTGCCATTGAAATATTTCCTGATGAAATAGATTCAACAGAAATATTCCGTGAAGGTTGTGTACGGCAGGTTTTAGTTAATACCTATGAAAGAGATCCTCAAGCTAGGCAAAAATGTATTGACTATTATGGTTCAAGTTGCTCAGTTTGTAATTTCGATTTTGGCAAAGCTTTTGGGAAATTGGGCAAAGGTTTTATTCATGTACATCATCTACGTCCCATTTCAGAAATTGCAGAGGAGTACGAAATTGATCCTATTGAAGATTTGCGTCCTGTTTGTCCAAACTGCCATGCCATGATTCATCGACATTCACCACCATTTAGTATTGAAGAAATGAGGATTTTGTTGAAATCTAATCCTATTCAAGATTAGGGAGGAGAGTTATAGTCTTTTTGAATCATGAAAAAATATCAAACATTTTGGATTTATATCTTACTAACCGGAATCGCCTTATTAATGCTTTTTCCTTTAATTTGGCTGGTAAGTACTTCCTTAAAATCTCCTACAGAAAACATCTTCGGGTTTCCCCCTCAATTATTACCCCAAAAGCCCACCCTACAAAACTTTGCTACAGTTTGGCAAACCTATCCTTTTGGACGCTATCTCTGGAATAGTACCTTTGTCGCTGTTTTAACCGTGGGTTTAAACAGCTTATTTTGTTCCCTAGCCGCTTATCCCTTAGCCAGGATGAACTTTAGGGGTAAAGATTTGGTTTTTGCGGGGATTGTCTCTACCATCATGATTCCTTTTCAAATCGTTATGATACCCTTATATATCCTGACGGTACGTTTAGGTTTGCTCGATAGTTATTTGGGAGTAATTTTCCCTAGTTTAGCCTCTGCTTTTGGCATCTTTTTATTGCGCCAAGCTTTTCAAGGAGTCCCTAAAGAATTAGAAGAAGCCGCCCGCATTGATGGCTGTTCAGAATTAGGCATTTGGTGGCACATTATGATTCCGGCAGTACGCCCTGCCTTAGTTACCCTCGCCATCTTTGTTTTTATTGGTTCCTGGAGTGATTTCCTCTGGCCTTTAATCGTCCTCAATGACCCTAGTTATTACACCCTACCCCGTGGTGTTGCTGACTTAGCAGGTACTTTTTCCTTAGACTGGCGTATCATCGCGGCTGGTTCAGTAATTTCCATCTTGCCAGTCCTAATTCTATTCGCCTTAGTACAACGTTACATAATACCCACCGAAGCAGGAAGCGGAGTTAAAGGGTAATTGCTAGTAATTGCTAGTCAATCATGTCTACGACAACGGCAAAGCCGAACAATGATTCAGTCTATCTCCCCATCTCCCCATCTCCCCATCTCCCCATCTCCCCAAATCCTTAACCCAATCACTTAGCCATTGGTTTCATCTCCAAAGCTGCCTTCGGGTAAGCAATACGTTGGTGATTAAATTGCTGCCATACTCTCACAAACACCTTAGCAACTCTAGCTAATTCCTCTCTAGTCAAGCCAGAATCGGCTAACTGTCCATCTTGCCATCTTGCCCTCATAATTTTATTAACCACCATCAGCGCTGCATCAGGGGTAATATCTTTCAGGGAACGTAACGCCGCTTCGCAACCATCTGCTAACATCATAATTCCTGTTTCTTTAGATTGCGGAATCGGGCCATTGTAGCGAAAATCTTCTTCTTTAACAGGACACCCTTCCTCTTGCTCCGCTCTTTGTCTAGCTTGGAAATAAAAATAGGAAATTAATAAAGTTCCTTGGTGTTCAGGGATAAAATCTCGAATAGCTTTCGGCAATCCGTGTTTTTTAGCCAGGACAATACCTTCAGAAACGTGCTTTTTGATAATAACGGCACTCTTCACCGGATCATTAATTTCATCATGCTTATTAGGGCCACCCATTTGATTTTCAATAAATCCTTGGGGGTCGTGCATTTTACCAATATCGTGATATAAGGTTCCTGCCCTAACCAGCTCTACATTACATTGCAATTCCCTTGTCCCTGCTTCAGCTAAAGAAGCCACAAATAGGGTATGTTGAAACGTTCCTGGAGTTTCTGTAGCTAGACGCTTAAGCAAAGGGCGGTTGGGATTGGATAACTCAACCAGGCGAATCAAAGTAATTAAATCAAAAACCCGCTCTAGGTAAGGGGAAATTCCTAAAGCAATAATACTCCAAGCAACCCCAAAGAACCCGTAAAGAACTGAGTCTTGCAATACAGGATACCAGATAGTTCCGGCTGTGGCACTGCGGATGAGAATAATGATTAAGCAAACAAACCCTTGAGTTAAACCAACAGCACCTCCTAGGGCTGCCATTTCTTCACGAGAGCGCATTCTTCCCGCTACTATCGCTGCAACTATACCTCCTGCAGCTCCTGCAAGTAAGTATTCCCAACTGATGACAGTACCATTAACCCCCATAATACTAGAAGCAGAAGCCCCTGTAAGGAGGATAACTTGGGTAACACCTAAAGCAGGGTTATAAAAACTGCTGGTTAGCAAGCCAATAGCAGCCAAGTTGTTGTAACGAGGACTGAAAAAGATCAGGGTTAAGGGAGTAGTTAGACTTAATAAACAAATTAAAATACCATCGCGACTCCGCAATCTAATATTTGCTTTTTTTTGAACAAAGACAAAAATTCCTGTTGCCCCAGTCAAAACAACCGCACAACCGATCAATCCCATCCAGTTAGGGCTGCGACGGCTTAAGCCAAAATGATCTAAAAGAACGAAATCTTCTTGGGTAATTTCTTCCCCCTCTTCGACAATAACTTCTCCCTGACGCACTGGAAAAGGTTTAGATTTTATGTTAAGGACTGCCTGTTCTGCTTCACGTCTAGTTTGTTCCTCATCCTCAATTAGGTTAGGCTCTAGAGTGTTTATTAGTAGCTCTGTAGCTAAGGGGAGAGTTAAAACAGGAACCAAGGGGTCAATTTGCTGGCTGACAGCACTGACAACTAGTTCCTCTGGTAGCCCTGGGGCAATACCTTGAGCAAGTATCCTCTCTGAGACGCGACGAATACCACTTTTAGTTTCTCTCCAGGTTTGATCTCCTAACTCAATCAAAGTATCTTCATAGTCTGCAATCAGGTTAATTAACTCTGATTCTCTGTTTTCCAAGATTTTTTCTTTACCCTGAGCATAATTTTTCCTTACTTGGGAAATTTTGACCAGTAACTCAGAAAATTCTGCACTAGAAACTTGCTGTTGATAATCTTTTAGTTCTCTAATACTTTGCCTTAAGGCGGGCTTTAAAACTTGATCTGAAGACCGTTTTGGGGCTGCTTCCCTAACGGCTACTAAGACACTTTGCCATTCCTCTTCTTTGCTGCTACCAAGGCGGCGTTGCATAGGCAAAGAGAGAATTTCTTCATCTATCAAAGTGAATGAGTCAGTTAGCTGTCTCATTTCATCAATGCTTCTGAAAGTATTCTCTAAGTCTTGATTAATTTTATTAGTGACTTCTTCATTGATTTTGAGAACAGGAACAACTCCAGTACGGGCGGCTTTACGTTCTTCTTGGGTGGTTTCTGGATCTTCTACTTGAGCATAAAAAGGAGCTGTGATAGTTTGAGGGGCAATTGTACCCACTGCCAATTCAGGTTGGTTATAGAAGCGTTGCCCGACTACTCCAGTAAGAGAGATTACTGTCACCACAAAAACTAACGGCCCTTCAGCGCTCAGTTTGCGTTTTTTAACAGAGCTAGATTGGGGCTGAGATAAAGAAACCTTTCTATTAGTAAATGCTGGCAACAAAAAAGGTACTTTGACTTGGTGTTTTTGTTGCCAATAATGAACTTTTTCTTTTATGGAATGAAATTTGCCCATGGTAACGAATAAATATATTTCAAACTAAAGGATTAATTAACTCAAGTTCCGTTAGCTTGTATTTGTAGATTCAGTAATTAGCTCTGCCGCTCTAGCTTAAACAACTAAGCTGATTATTACTATTCTTCTTGAGAGATAATCCGAAGTTGGGAACGAGATTGGAGGATTTTAGGAGAGGCTACTGCTGCTATGTTAAGTAATGGTTGATGGTTATTAGGTTGTTCCACTCCAGACCAAACAGCAAAAAGTTTGGTGGCAAGTAAAGCAATTTTTTGGCTTGTTTGATGTTTTTGAACATTTGAACGCCATCTACAAGGAATACCATTAAAGCTGTTATAAGCTCCAGCTAAGGCTCCTGTCAAAGCTGCTGTTAGAAGAGGGTTGTAACCAGTTTGTACTGCCCTGATGACTCCTATGTGGAAGTCTTCTGGGGTCGTAAGAAAACAGTAAAAGGCTAAAGCTATAGGCGTATTGTTTTTTTGACCTTCGCGGCATAAGTAAGTTGTTACTTGTTGCAAGGGTACACTTTGAGAGATGAAGATTTCAACCTCTTTTAGCTGCTTAATTAACGGTGTTTCAATTCCTCTACAATAACTAATAATTTGGGGAATTAAATTAATGGGGTTGAGCTTTTCTTTAAGGGCAAGATTAAGACTATAGCCCCAAATGCTGATATCTAGGAGATCACAGCTTTCTTGACCCCAAAGTTTTGCCGCTTCAGTGAGATTTTTGCTCTGTAAACTATTGATTTCATGAAAAAACAAGGCTATTGGTAAGGTTGCAACAGCTAACTCAGCAGTACTAGCCGTATTTTTTGACTTGAGTAGGGAAGGCTCTGTAAGACTAATTTGGTCTAGCCAATTCTGATTGTCTAATCCCCCTAAATTGACTAAGCTTTCTAAAGCGCAGATGCTCACTCCGCTCCATCCTGCGGCATTTTCCTGCTGGGATTTTAGCCAATCTTCCCCTAATGGATTATTTATGTAATTTCTACCTAGGCTTTCTCCTAAATAGCTACCTAATAAACCTCCTTTAAATCTGCTTAAAAGTGAGTGTTGCATTAGATACTTAAATACTCGGCGAGAAGCATAGTCAGGAATTACTTTAATTTTATCTTAATTATTTTCTGCTAACAGTTAAATATATTTTTCTTCACTGCCTAAGATAACTAACTAAGGCCCTTAAACCTAAGTAATAGCTGTTGGCTCCGAAACCGCTGATTTGACCTATGGCGACAGAAGAGATAAAAGAATGATGACGGAAGGCTTCGCGTTGATAAATGTTACTCAGATGTACTTCTACTGTGGGAATTTTCACCCCAGATAAAGCATCACGAATGGCAACACTAGTATGGG
Organism: uncultured cyanobacterium; assembly: GCA_963793425.1. Classification (GTDB taxonomy): domain Bacteria; phylum Cyanobacteriota; class Cyanobacteriia; order Cyanobacteriales; family CAWCAG01; genus CAWCAG01. The sequence continues at coordinate 1,129,866 of CAWCAG010000009.1, forward strand.
TGTAAGCACCAGCATTAATCAAAATTCCCTGCTGCTTTTCCACAGCTTGATGAATGGCATCAACTAAAACGCCTTCATGATTAGATTGCAAACTGGAAACTTGAGCTTGTAAATTTTTTCCTTCTTCTTTTAAGAGAAGGTCAATTTGCTCTAAAGTCACAGCACCATAAATATCAGGTTCCCTTTGCCCTAGAAGGTTCAAATTAGGGCCGTGTAGAACCAAAATATTTATCTGACGCAAAGCCTCAAAGTTAATTTCACCGGACATTAGCGCTGTCGCCAACGCTGTTGCGGTTCATCAACAGGAATAGGTATAGGTTCTGCTTCTGGTTGAGGTTCCGGTCCAAGAAGAGTTTCAATGAGTTCACGCGCCCATTCTTTTAGCTTTTCTAACACCTTCTCGATATAGTCCATTTTTATGAAGACTGCTCCTGCGAGACAATGTATTTAATATTACACAATTACAAGCTGTAACTCTCGATAATCATTTTCCAAAGGAAAGATGTAATTTTAAAAGTTAGCTTGCCAAATAACTGAAACAACAAGTTTAAAATTTTTGTCTAGTCCAGTTATATTAAGATTAACACAGCCTTCTAGTAAGAGCGCATCCTGCTAAAGTACCCTGTCAATGATCAATGATCAATGATGCCTAACGGCAACGGCAAGCCGAACAGTTATCAATGATGCCTAACGGCAACAGCAAGCCGAACAATGACTAATACTGCCTGCTCCCTACTCCCTACTCCCTACCCTCACCGATAACTTATGCTATTTAAACAGGATTTGGTGTTAGTTTTCTTCTTAGTATGTCTAGGGCTTGGCAGGCGCTGAAATATCTGATGGTGTCTCTGGTTTTTTCTGGGGCGAAATGGTGGGGGAAACTTTCTACTTCTCCATTAGGTTGGGCGATCGCAATATAAACTAATCCAACTGGTTTATCTTTTGTACTGCCTCCAGGACCTGCTATACCTGTGATACTTAAACTCCAATGGGTATTGAATTGCTTTTTAACCCCCAAGGCCATTTGTTGGGCGACTACAGCGCTAACAGCCCCGAACTGTTCTAGGTCAGATTTCTTTACCCTTAAAAGAGATTCTTTAATTTGGTTATCATAGGCAATAACTCCCCCTCGGAAGTAATTAGAGCTACCCGCTACAGAGGTGAACATTGCCCCCAAACCTCCTCCCGTACAAGATTCTGCCACGCTAATAGTCTGCTGATTTTTCTGTAAAAGTTCTCCTACCACTGAAGCAAGGGTATCTTCATCAGCCCCAAAATAATCTAGTCCGGCAATTTCTTTAATTTTGGCTTCTACTGGGGCGATCGCAGCCACAGCAGCAGTTTGGGATTTAGCTTTAGTGGAGATACGCAATTTTACTTCCCCACCAGAAGCATAGGGGGCAACGGTAGGATCTTTTAAGGAAAAGAAGTCAGCAACTTTGGTAGCTAAGGCAGATTCTCCTATACCTCGAAACTTAAGTGAGCGGCTATAAATAATTTCTTGCCCCCAACCTTGACTCTTGAGGTAGGGTACGGCGGTTTCTTGCCACATCCGTTTCATTTCTGAAGGAACCCCAGGAAAGGTGAAAAGGGTTAAATTGGCTTCCGGTTGCCAAATGATGCCTGGTGCAGTTCCTGTGGGGTTGGATAAGATGGTAGCCCCTTTGGGTAATAAAGCTTGTTTACGGTTGTTAGGAGTCATCTCCCTGCCCCTTTGGGCAAACTTGGCGGTAATGTCCTCAACAATTTCTGGCTTTTCTACTAAAGGAGTCTTAAAAAACCCAGCAATAGTTTCTGTGGTTAAATCATCAGGAGTTGGCCCCAACCCTCCAGTGAAAATTAAAATGGAGGCACGCTGGCTAGCAACGGCGATCGCAGCTTGGAGACGTTGAGGATTATCTCCTACCACAGTTTGGTTGTAATGAGGTATGCCTAAACTAGCTAGCTGTTGGGCTAAATACTGGGAGTTGGTGTTGACAATGTCTCCTAGCAATAGTTCAGTGCCAACACAAATTATTTCTGCGTTCATGGGGTCAAATAACTGGGGAAATTGGTATTAGATCATACCTTAAGTTCCTCTATTCTATAGACCAGGAAGTTTCGTAGGGACTTTCTGGTAAAGGAATTTTCTTGAGACTATTAGCGGCGATCGCAATTTGACGAGTTTGATTAAATTCTGCGGTGATTATTTCCCCTTCCACCTCTATCCAAGTATTAGGGGGATAATCTTCCCGACGATTAGTTCCCAAATTTACAGGTAAAGCAATAGGATAGGTATCAGCAACCCCTGAAGTCATTACTAAACGGGCAAGTAAGATATATTCCTCGTCTAACTGCGGGGAATGCACCACAAACCCTTCAACCCGAACTTCCTCCCCTGCATAAATATCTGGTTCAGGATTTTGATTTAATATTTCTTGCCAGTCCATAATTGAACGCTCTACGGGCTTTTTCCCCACATATCCTGAAGGGGGTTGAGAAGGAGTAAGAGTTAAATAGGCTTCTACGCCTTGATTCAGGGCTGTTTCACTGCCCAAGATTTGAGGTACAATCCACAAACTTGCGATCGCTCCTACTAAGAAAAAAATACTGCTTAACTGAGCCGGAATCAAACTAACTTGCCTTAGTTGCTCATGCTCTTCTACCCTTTTACCCAAGCGACTCTGCACCAACCAAACAACTATTTTCAATAGAGGGATTCCGATCAGAAAAAGTCCGCAAATAACTAGGGGTAAAACATAATCAGGATGAATTAAATTAGTTATTTGCCCCGTCAGCCAAGACTTAAGTATCAAACTTCCCCAAGTTAGAAAAACTAATATATCTAAAATATTTGATAATCCCATCTAAAACAGCTATAAAGAGCAAAAAAATATTATACTATTTAGCCTGTTTAAGTTTATTATCTGGCAAAATGCAAACCTGGATAGTAAAAAAACTCAGTAGATGTACCCTATGACATGGAATTACAAGTTAAATACCGTTATTGACTTTGAGTGGCGTTTGCACCAAAAAGCTCAAGCACTCGCCGAAAAAGATACTTTTGCTTAGTTAAGGAGTTATGGGGGTAGAGCAGTTATTAATTGGAAAAACCAATTTACTCCCTCTGGTCGTTGACAACTCTAACAACATTTTTTGAAATATGTCAACTCGTCATAAATTATTGTAGTTGTCAAAGCTAAATAAAATTTTTGTTGCAAGTGTAATTACTAGTTATTAACAGTGAAAAAGCTTTATGCCAATGGTAATTACTGATGCAAAAAGTAATCAATGTAGTAATTTATATTTTTAGCTGGTTAATAGGTGACAAAAACTATAGAAAAAAATCTTTCTACAAAATTTGCCAGTAATTGTACATCACATATCTGTAGTAAGTTCTTATATGCTAGAACACATATTTTTCGTGAGGAGACGGATGGATGAGTTTGCATAAAGGAGCATTGGAAATATTAAAAGCAACCAGTAGAACTTTTTATATACCAATTAGCCGTTTACCACTGCCCCTACAAAAAGCTGTTGCTTCAGCATACCTTTGTATGCGAGCTATTGATGAAATTGAAGACCATCCTGGACTAAATAATGCTCTTAAAGCTAAGCTATTACGTACCATCAGCCTAAACTTACAAGGAGCAGTAGAAGATTCTCAACAAGAAGATTTCTCTGTTGGTTTACTTGATGAGCAAAATCAATTAGAAGAAGTTACCCTCAGAATAGGGGAGTGGGTTCTTTTAGCCCCAGAAACCATCGCACCTCGCATTTGGGAAGCTACAGCAACCATGGCAGATAGGATGGCCTATTGGGCTGATTGTAATTGGCAAATTAATACGAAAGCTGATCTAGACCGCTATACCTTTAGCGTAGCAGGTTCTGTCGGGCTGCTCCTTAGTGACCTTTGGGCTTGGTATGATGGCACTCAAACCAATCGCCTGCAAAGCGTTGGCTTTGGCAGAGGCTTACAAGCTGTTAATATTTTGCGTAACCACAGCGAAGATATTAAACGTGGCGTAGACTTCTTTCCCGAAGGATGGGAAACTCAGCAAATACACCAATATGCCCGTCACAATTTGGCCCTAGCAGATGCCTATACTAATGCTTTACCTGCGGGTCCGGCTTGGGATTTTTGTAAAATTCCCCTAACCTTAGCCCATGGTACTCTTAGTGCCTTAGCGGTTGGTAAAGAGAAACTAAGTAGACGTGATGTGATGTCTTTGATTGAAAAAGTGATGACTGTCAGCAAATAGCCAAACTAAAACAAAATGATCAATGATCATTAATCATTAATCATTGATCATTGATAACTAAAATTATGTTTAAGCCAGAGCCTATTAAACCACAACCAGGACAAGAATCAGTGTGGGATTATCCTCGTCCTGCGACTTTAGAAGATACCCACAAACAGATTAAAGTGATTTTTAATGATTTAGTTCTGGCCGAAACCCAAAGAGGGAAAAGAGTCTTAGAAACAAGTCATCCTCCCGTTTACTACATTCCCCCAGAAGATATTCAACAAGAATATCTGCAAGAAACTCCCCGCAAAACTTGGTGCGAGTGGAAAGGTTACTGCCGCTACTACCATGTTTCCGTCGGCAAAAAGCACAGCCAATATGCTGCTTGGAGTTATTTTGAACCTACCCCTAACTTCGTTTCTATTCAAGGCTATTTCGGCTTTTACGCTCATCTTATGGATGCTTGCTATGTGGAAGGAGAGTTGGTAAAACCTCAACCAGGAAACTTTTATGGGGGCTGGATCACTAATGATATTGTTGGCCCTTTTAAAGGGAAACCAGGGACAATGGGATGGTAATTAAGCAATAAGATAAGCTAGAAGAAATTTAGCATGAAAAACTAAATCAATATGTTCAAGCAACTTCTAACTGGCACGGCAACTTTTGCTTTTTTGACTGTAGGTAGTCTGCCCAGTTTTGCCCAAACTCCCGAAATTATTGCCCAAACTCAGCTTAAGCAAGTATCTGAAGGAGAGGTTAGTCCTCAAGAAGTACAGCAGTTTTCTAGCGCTATCGTTAAGTTACAACTAATTCAAAGAGAATCTCAAGGTGCAATAGTTAGTGCTATTGAACAGGAGGGTTTTACTCCAGAACGCTTTGTACAAATTATACGCTCTGAGCAAGAACAAAAACCCCTTAATCCAGAATTAACCAACGAAGAAAGACAAAATTTGTCTGAAGCGCTAACCCAAATTCAAGCAATTCAGCAAAAGATTCAGGAGTTGGAAGTACAAGCTGTCCAAGAAGAAGGTTTAGGAGTGGAACGTTTTGAGGAACTTATAGAAGTGATTGAAGGAAGTTCTGAGTTACAGACTAAAGTCAGACAGGAAATTAAGAGAATTGTAGAAAGTTTTTCTCCCCCAGCAGAGTAGCTTGGTTAGGGCGGGTTTATTGAGTTAAGGTTTGATCCCATAATTTAACTTCAAACCCGCCCCTACGGTTGTTTTGTTTTGGTGTCTCATGCCAGTAGAACTATTCGTTACTTATTACTTATTACTTATTACTTAAAAATGTCCAACCGCCTTGCCCAAACCGATAGTCTCTATCTCCAAAAACACGCTGAAAATCCTATTGATTGGTGGCCTTGGTGTGATGAGGCTTTAGAAACTGCCCAACAAGATGATAAACCGATCTTCCTTTCTGTCGGTTATTCTAGCTGCCATTGGTGTACGGTTATGGAAGGTGAGGCTTTTTCTGATAGTGCGATCGCCGATTATATGAATGCTAATTTCTTGCCGATTAAAGTAGATCGTGAAGAGAGGCCGGATCTAGATAGTATTTATATGCAAGCGTTGCAGATGATGACAAGTCAGGGAGGTTGGCCTTTAAATATTTTCCTGACTCCTGATGAACGCATTCCTTTTTATGGTGGTACTTATTTCCCTGTAGAACCTCGTTATGGTCGTCCTGGCTTCTTGGATGTGTTGCGTTCTATACGCCGCTTTTATGATGTAGAGAAGGAGAAGCTAGGCGGGTTTAAGCAAGAAATCATGAAGGGGTTACAGCAAGGAACTGTAATTGTTCCTAATCCCCCAGATTCCTTAACCAAAGAACTATTGCAACAGGGCATTGAAAATAACACTCGCGTGATTAGTGGACTTAATTATGCTCCTAGTTTCCCGATGATGCCCTATACCCAACTTGCTTTGCAAGGAAGTTGGCTGACTTCCCAAGGAGAAGCAGTTGCCCCTGCTGCTTTGAAAAGAGGTAGTGATTTGGTTAAAGGAGGAATTTATGACCATGTGGGAGGGGGGTTTCATCGCTATACTGTAGATGCAACCTGGACAGTACCTCACTTTGAAAAAATGCTCTATGATAATGGGCAGATTGTGGAATTTCTGGCTAATCTTTGGAGTGCAGGGGTACAAGAACCGGCTTTTAAAAGAGCGATCGCCGGTACGGTACAATGGTTGAAGCGGGAAATGACAGCCCCGCAAGGCTACTTTTATGCAGCACAAGATGCTGATAATTTTGTTACTCCAGAAGAAGTGGAACCAGAAGAAGGGGCTTTTTATGTTTGGAGTTATGAAGAGTTACAGAAATTGCTAACCCCAGAAGAGTTTGCAGCCCTAGAAGCCAAGTTTACGATTTCTGCCCCAGGTAACTTTGAAGGAAAAAATGTTTTGCAGCGCCGGGATGTAGCTGAACTTCCTGAAGATGTGGAAGAGATTTTGACTAAGTTATTTGCTGTACGATATGGCAAAGAGTTTGCAGCGGGGGAAACTTTCTCTCCGGCGAGGAATAATCAAGAGGCGAAAAGTAAAAATTGGGCGGGTAGAATTCCTCCTGTCACCGATACGAAGATGATTGTGGCTTGGAATAGTTTAATGATTTCTGGTTTAGCAAGGGCCTATGGGGTTTTTGGTGAACAGGAATATTTAGATTTAGCTGTTGAGGCAACAAACTTTATTCTGGAAAATCAGTGGGTAAGGGAACGTTTTCATCGTCTCAATTATGAAGGGAAAGTTGCAGTTTTGGCACAATCAGAAGATTATGCTTTGTTTATTAAAGCTTTGTTAGATTTACAAACAGTCTCTCCCCAGAATACAAATTGGTTAGATAAAGCAGTAGAAATACAAGAAGAATTCGATCATCTGCTTTGGTGTCTGGAAATGGGAGGATACTTCAATACTGCACCGGATGGCAGCAAAGACTTGTTGATTCGGGAACGCAGCTATTTAGATAATGCTACACCCGCAGCAAATGGAGTGGCGATCGCTAATTTAATGCGTTTAGCTTTACTTAAAGAAGACAAAGATTATCAAGATAGGGCAGAACAAGCTTTACAAGCATTTGGCAGTGTAATGAGTAAATCTCCTACTGCTTGCCCTAGCTTGTTTTCAGCTTTAGATTGGTTTCGCAATGGCGCTTTGATCCAAGCCAAGCCAGAACAACTGCAAACCCTTATTTCTCAATACTTACCAACCTGTGCTTATCAACTGGATGCTAATTTACCAGAAGAGACTTTTGGCTTAGTTTGTCGAGACTTTGTTTGTCTCAAACCAGCGAAGAGTTGGCGAGAGTTGAAGGGGCAGGTAATAGGCAATGGGCATTAGTCATTGGTAACAAGTTAAGCCAACTAGCCCATAAATGATTACCCATTACTTTGTCTTCAGAGGTAAAACTTATTACTTATTACTTAGTCATTCTCCCAGCTTAATGGCCTCAATCACACAATCCTCTACCTTAGTAGGTACGATGCGACTTAGTTCAAAGTTAGCTGCTTTAAGTAATTCGCGATATTCTTGGGCGGTACGCTCTTTGCCACCACACATTATAAACAGAGTCAAGTCCCAAAACTTAGCAGGGGAAGGTTGATTTTCCGGAAGGACTACTTGCTGAACTATTAATAAACGTCCTCCTTCTGGCATAGCTTTGTAACAATTTTGTAAGATGGTAAGGGCTTGGGGATCATCCCAATCGTGCATAATATGTTTGAGGAAATAAGCATCTCCCCCTGATGGGATTTCCTCAAAGAAATTTCCCGATACTAATTTGGTGCGATCACGGACTCCTTTTTCAGTCAACAGAGGTGGGGCTTTGTCAATAACTTCAGGGCGCTCCACAAGTATGCCCTGCATTTGAGGATATGCTTGTAAAATAGTAGCTAGCTGAGCGCCACAACCCCCAGCAACATCAACCAATGTATTGATACCAAATCATAGGCTTCCGTCACTGCTACTTGTTCCAAAGCTGACATATCAGTCATAGCCTGATTAAATAGCTCTGCTGCTTGAGGAGGAATTTGAGATGAGGCGGGTGTAAAATTTGAAGAACTCATAAAACATACCTCACTAATAAACTTTGGTTGAGTGTAATAATTATCACAGTTACGATTATATTCAATGATTTACTCAGTTCTCTTTAAAAAGAAGAGATTTTCAACCAAATCCAATAATTATCAATTTAGTCTACGACAATGGCAAAGCCATAAAATCATCAATTGATAACTATGTTTTCCAAAAATCTAAAAAAATTAGTGAGGCTAGGTTTGATTGCCACTTTAATAGCAATTGTCTTGAACTTATTAACTATTGCTCCTCCTCATCAACCCCAACCTAGCAATCTAATCAAAGGAGTTTGGTTAACCCATTCAGGAAATTCTTTTTTAAATTATACAACAACAATTGATAATGTATTTCATCGATTGTCACGCCTTAATTTTAATCGAGTTTATATCTCAGTTTATAACAAGGGGACAATTTACCCTAGTCAATATGGTCTGAGAAATCATCAAGTATCTTTACCGAAAACAGACCCATTAAACGCAGCAATTAAACAAGGAAAACGTCAAGGGTTGAAAATTTATGCTTGGTATGAATATGGCATGATGCTCAATAAAAATGAGCTGCTAGGGAAACAACATCCCGATTGGCTTTTAACCACAAATGATGGGACTCAGTTAGTTAATAACAACCTTTGGCTCAATCCTGCCCATCCAGAAGTAGAAAGATATTGGCTCAATTTATTAACAGAAGTTGCAGCAAAATATCCTGAATTATCTGGGATTCAATTAGATGATCATTGGGGTATTCCTCAAGCATTTGGAAATCATCAATTAGAAATGAGTAATCTTACTAGAAAAGCCATAGAAGCAGTGAGGAAAGTAAATAGCAATCTCACTATTTCAGTTTCTCCCAACTCTTATAATTTTGCCCTGAAGAATTATAATCAAGATTGGCTTAGGTGGGTGAAAGAAAAACTAGTAGATGAAATTATTGTTCAGATTTATCGTCCTACAGCAACGGAAGTAGCCAAACATCTTGCAGCTTCAGGAATAAATATAGCTAGTCAATATGTACCAGTAGCAGTAGGAATTTATACAGGAGATCCTCGCAAGAGAAAGTCTTTAACAGAAATAGCTGAACAAGTATCAGTAGTAAAAAAATATAATTATGGTTATTCTTTGTTTTGTTGGGAATATTTGTTTACGCCTTTGCATAATAGTTCAAAGGAAGCAAGAGAAGAAGTTTTTAAGGCAAAATAATCAAGATGTTTATCCTTTTTAATGTATGAAAATGCTATTAAAAACTGTATCAGTTCACTTATAAGCCTATTAGGGTTTTTTTAAGCGAAATTAACTCCTCCTGATAAACGGGGTAATACGGCAGCCTGTATCTGCGAATGAGTCATACGGGCATTTTCTTTTAAATACTGAGCCGCAACAGACATACCTAAAGATGCAGCCCCAGCAAAAGTTGAAACAGTCGGTTGATTATTTTCAATTCTAGGAAAAGCAATCGCTGGATTGTTGCCTAAATTTTCTCTGCGGTATGCTCCAAGAACGTAATTATATTGAGGTTGATTAACTTCAGCAACTGCAATATCTTCAAATTGTCTACGTAAAAACTCACGTTGAGCTAATTGAGCATCCAAGCGCTTATCAAACCACTGTTGAGTACGTTTATAAAGTCTACCAGAAGCAAAAGCAGCTAGAGTAAGTCCTCCTAATGCAGTATTTAATAAGCTCAATCCTGGTGCTGATCTGATTAGGAAAATTAGCAAAAATGCGTTTGATTTTCGAGAATTTAAAACGCCTAAATTGATAACGAATGAAGCTCCACCTAAAGTAGCATACTGAATGAATTTTCTTCTCTTCATAAATTGGTTATTCTAAAATATCTTCAAAAAAGAAAATAGCAGGACATTCATTGTGGTTAGAGCGAACACACTCTCCTTCTAAAGCGATGCTACGAGTGTTCTTTACATCTATAATCCAAGAAGTTAACTCTCCTTTTCTCACATCTTTATAGCCAGTAAAATTGCCATCTTTATATACTGATAAACGAGGATAACCCTCCAAGTAAGAACTATCAGGAATTCCTAGCGTAAGACTTAATGTTTTCAATTTCGGTTCTTCACTAGGAGCAGCCAATCTACAAGCAACTTGTGTAGAGTACTTTGTTCCAATCGCTGCTGGAGGTCTATGTCTATGGCTGCCTCCTCCTAAATAAGCAACAGCCCTCAAGACTTGGAGACTTACTGAAAAATCATCATTGATAACGTTATATTTTCCAGACCCTCTGTTTGCATTTATTGCTAAACATCCCATCTCACCTAGAGAAGCAACTCCTGAAGGACGGAGACTTTGTGCCTGAACTAAATTACCTGAAGTTACCAATGCTGTAGCCAATACAAAACCTGAGAAAAAGCGGCTCATATTCATAAAAAAATATCTCAACTTGATTTGTACGTAAGTTTTTAATTAGAATTTATGATCTTTTTTACTGATTTATATATCTATTACTTAAGTATATAACTACAAGCTTCTTTTTACTGCAAGAGTCAAATGGCTTAAGAGAAATGGCTTATACTAAACAGGGAATACAGGAATATTCTTATATACAGAGACTTTATGAAATTGATTTTACTGTTTACGGTCTTTTTCCCATAATTTCTATTATTTTACTACAGAAATTTATTGCAAAAAAGATGTTTACTCAAGCAGCTAAAGTAAAACTTTCTCCTCAAGTAATTAGTATCTTAAAAGAACTAAAACCATACTTGAAAAATCTTTATCAAGAAGAACTAGCTAAAATTATTCTCTACGGCTCTCAAGCAAGAGGTGATGCTCAACCAGATTCTGATATAGATGTTTTGATTGTACTTAAATCTGACTTTTCTTTTTATCAAGAAAGCAAGAGAATCAATAATTTTGTTACCGATTTATGTTTAAAATATGAAGTGCTACTTAGTTGCAGTTTTTCTACCCTCACTCAACTTAAAAGCCAACCCACTGCTTTTTATCGCAACGTGACTAATGAAGGTATAGAAGTCATGGACTTAGAACAACAAAAGCTTTTAGAAAAAGGGGCAAAAAGTTTAGCTGCTGCTAGAAAATTAAATCAAGAGAATTTTCCTGAATTTAGTGCTTCTAGGGCTTATTACTGTATGTTTTATATTGCTGAAGCCTTTTTACTTAAAGAGGGTTTATCTTTTTCTAAGCATTCTGCTGTTATCGGCGCTTTCGGGCGAGAGTTTGCTAGTAAGAAAAGAATCCCTGTAGAATATCATCGCCACTTAATTGAGGCAGAAAGAATACGCTTGCAAGGAGATTACAATACTGATACTGAGATAACCAGAGATGATGCTAACACAGTAATAAATCAAGCTGAAATCATGCTCAATTTTGCTCAAAATAATCTTGACTTGATTTAATTAAACCAATTTATCGAAATAGCCAAACAGATAAATACAGAAAGTAGCAATAGATTATTTTGAGTATTACTTTAATATGAAATAGGAACAACTTATTTGCGGGCTTTCACATACAAAGTAGTAGAATCTTGCCAAACTCCTTGTTCTGTTACTAATTCTGCGATCGCCTTTTTATATTCCTCTTGTAGTCTCGTTTTTTGCTCTGAAGATAAATTGTTTAAAGGATTACCCCTCGGATAAAAATCCCAACCATCCCATGCAGAAACATAATAGACA